>NZ_CP033048.1:0-4456326 GCF_003667845.1 Virgibacillus sp. Bac330 | reverse complement strand
GGTAACAAAAACGGTTGTTTTCCGATGACCAAGCACCCATTTAAGAACCTTTTGATATTTGGCATTTACCCAGCCTAAAAAGCGATCGAACCAATAACGTTTCCCACCATCTTGCAACGCTTTTTGTAACAGCTTAGATGAGAGCATTGGCACTAAAGTGATTGCTACCACTAAAGAAGTGATTAGCGAAAACGAAACTGCTAGTGCCAAAGGTGTAAACATGTCTGACGCAATTCCTTCTACATAAATAATTGGTAGAAATACAACTAATGTTGTCGTTGTTGAAGCAATTACCGCTGGAGCTAACTCCGTCGCTCCTTGTATAGCCGCATCTTTCAAATTATAGCCACGTTGTCTATATGAATAAATATGTTCCAAGATAACAATAGAGCTATCTACCATCATGCCTAGCCCAAGTGCTAGACCACCTAAAGTTAATATATTTAATGTTTCACCTGTAAAGTACATCAAAATAAACGTTGTTATAATCGCAATTGGTATCGATAAACCAATAACAATCGTTGCGCGTACACTTTTTAAAAAGAGAAGCAGAATAAATATGGAGATAACCCCACCAATTAAAATGTTTTGCACAACAGAATCAATCGACATTTGAATGAAATCAGATGTGTCAATAATAACATCTAAATTGGCATCTGAAGGTAAATCTTGTTTTATTTCTTTTAAACTATCTTCTATATTGGTAGCTACTTCCACTGTATTACTATCTGTCTTTTTTAAAATAGATAACACTACAGAAGGCTTACCGTTAACTAGGGTTAACCCAGCATCTGTTTTAAAATCGTCTTTCACTTCAGCTAAATCATCAACATGCACCGTTGCGCCAGATTCCGTTTGAACGATCGTTTGTTTGATATCCTCTAATGATTCAAAATCCCCGGTTACTCGAATTTGTAAATCTTTGTCACCTTTCTCCACTGTACCTACTGACGCTGATTGATTCGTACTCGACAACGCCTGCATAATAGCTTGGGAAGTAGTTCCATACTGTTGTAGTTTAGCTTCATCAAGAATTAATTGAATCTCTCGTTCTTTTCCACCTTCTACATTAACAGAACCTACACCACCTTGTCGCTCCAAAAATGGAACGACTTGTTCATCAGCAGTTTCCGTTAACGACGCTACATTTTCTCCAGCTAAACCAATCCACATAACAGGCAGTTGGTCTGGATTAAAACGCATGATACTTGGGTCCCCTGCTTGACTAGGAAGAACCCCTTTCACTTGGTCAACACTTTCTCTTACATCCAATAAAGCTTGATCTAAATCTGTGCCATTTTTAAACATAAGTAAGACAAGCGAAGAACCGGCTTGCGATTGCGATTGTACGGTTTCAATTCCTTCTACAGTGCTTACCGCTGATTCAATTGGTCTACTAATTAAATTCTCTACTTCTTGTGGCGCTGCATCTTGATAAGATGTCGCTACAACTGCTACTGGGAGATCAATTTTTGGGAAAAGATCTACAGTCAAGCTCCGTAAAGAAACAGCTCCCAGAGCTAGCAGAGCAACAACAATCATAATAACGCCAACGGGACGTTTAACAGATGTTTTAATTAACTTCAAGGTTTACTCCCCTTTCGCAACTTTAACCTGGCTTCCATCCTTTAACGATAGTTGTCCTTTTACGATAACTTGATCGCCAGATTTTACGTCGCCTTCAATTGCCGTTTCTTCTGTTTGTGATTCTTCCACAGAAACGTCCACACGTTTTGCTTGCTTATCTTTTACAATATAGACAAACGATTCGCCTCCTTGTTCTTCCACAGCAGTGGTTGGAACTACGATAGCATCTTTTATTGTCGTTTCCTTTACAATTAACTGAGCGGTCATGCCTGGTAATAGCTCCGAATCTTCATTATCGATCTCCGCTTCTATAGGATAAAGCCCTGTATCATTTGGAACGGAACCAACAGAAGTAATCGTTGCTGTCCATTCTTTTCCTTCTATATGGATAGGTAGCTCATCATCTTCTTCCAATAGTTTACGATCACTTGCTGTTACAGACAATTCCACTGTTAAAGGATGAAAATCTGCAACAATCGCTAGAGGTTCTTCTTGAGACACCATTTCTCCCTCATTTGCGGTTAGTTGAACAAGCTTGCCATCTTTAGGTGCACGAATACTTTGGCTTCCAGCTTGTGAAATGATCGTGGCAATAACATCATTTTCCTCCACCTGGTCTCCATTGTTAACCTTTAACTCATCAATTTTTCCTGAGGCTTGCAACATCACGGGACTGGAAACAGAGGGACGCGTTCTGCCATAAATACTTTTTTCAATTTCAATAGAACCTTCCTTCACCTCTTCTGTTTCCACAGGTACTACGCGCTTTTCCTTTTCCTCTTTTGTTTCTTCTTGATTACATGCAGCTAATAAAAAAATCATCCATACAACCGTTCCAACAATTATAATCTTCTTCACCTGTGTTGCTCCTCTCCATCACTAGCAAGCTGTTATAATAATTCAATATTCAATATAGTAGCGATTTTACTGACATCTTCTATTAATATATCATAGGCATAAAAATGGGCCAGTAAACCTTGAATAACAACGATATTACAATCTTCAAGCCCTTCTTTTTCCAATAGGCGTACAACTTCATATAATCGCTCTTTTTTGCTTTGTTGCACATCTAACAATACTATCTTTTCTTTTAAAGCGTTTAAAACCTTTTGCAATGTTTGCTTCTCCAAGGTAGATCTTCTCGTTGATTTGTAGATTCCCGGGATTTGTGCCATATCGACCAGTCCGGAAGATTCTCGCTTTAACATACCCGTTATTAAATCATGCAAACGCCGAACAATAAATTCCCCCGCTTGCTCTTTATCAAGATCAACATTCTCCAACACAAACCAATGGAAATAACTATGTAATAAGCCTTCTGTTTGAATAATCGCATCGATTAAAAATGGCTGCAATTGCTCCCCGTATATCTTTTCTAAGTGGTCCTTTAACCAATGAAAATGATCTACCCTTACATTCGTTAATTGTTGATCCAACTCCTCAATAATAAGGATATTACTTCTAAAATACATCATAATATGATCCTTATGTTGTTCCATATATTTTATTAATATGGCTATTTGTTTGGCAAAGCGTTCTTTATCGTCACCTTTCACATCTACCTGGTTCAGTTCTTCCATAACCTGTATGTGAAATGCTTTTACAGTTGTTATCGTAAATGCTTTTTTAGATGGAAAATAACTGTAAAAAGAACCCTTTGAAATACCTGCTTTATTGGCAATTTCTTGAACAGATGTATTATGATAGCCTTTTTCAGCAATTAATTTCATGCCAATTTCCATTAATTTCTTTTTCTTTTCAAGCATTGCCCTCACCTATTTCTTTTACGAAACATAGTGGAAAATGTTTCAATGAATTCATTTTTTGAAACTTTCATAAAAAGATGTTACTTAAACGTAGCAACATCCTTGATTGACTAACTGGTCAGTCAATCAAGGATGTTCATAGGATAACAGTATTTGCGTTGTAAACACAAGTTAAAAAACTCCATTACTTTCATTCGAAAAGAAAAAAGTATTATATAAAATAGGTAAACAAGGCTAGATATCGCACATTATCAATTGAACCGTTCTCGGTAGTTTTAAGTTTTTTTACCAACTATTCTTTGACAACCATGAAATCAAGCCAAGTAATTTAATACATCGTTATTTATATTTTGTCATATAGATGTATCACATACTTACAAAAATCGGTATAACTCACTAAGCAGTCACAATCGTTTTAGGCGTGATCTCGGTATAGGGAATTTTGATTGTCCAAAGAGAAATGTTCGATTCAAATGGACGATTACCTGACTTGTCCGCTTATACTGTAAATCGAAAGTATTCATCGATATATCCAATTGAATCCCTGAACCATCGAAAAAAGTAACATATGTACCACTTTTATTTTCCTCAAAACCGTATATATGATGATACGTAAGCCAAACATTATTTTTATTTCTTACAGAAGCTGTTGGCATCATAAATACACCTTTATCTGGTATCACAGGTACAGGAAGCTTACTTGATGAATCGAGTATATCTTTTACAGCTAGCCTTCTCCCCTCTAATGAAGATCCGTATATTAAACAACTATTATCTAAAATTTGTTCTGGTTTATGAATAGACATTTTCTCAGCCCTTCCACTTTCCATAATCCGCGAACGATAATAGCTATGTTCATTCCTGTATATTGCTTTTGTATGCGGTGATATGACATACAACGATGTAATCCTCTGTTTCAATCCGTACCCACCTTTCTTCCCATCAGATTTTCCAGTCTGCTTAGAAAGACTTTGTTTTTCTTATACTATAAACCAAAAAAATCTTATGCTTTCCTATAGTGTGAAAATCACAGTTCTATTTACTTTTTATTGTACTATCTCCATTAATCGTTGTCTTGGTTTGCCAATTTAGTCAGGCGAAGTAAATTTGTTAACAGCAGTTGTGTCGTGTAAGATCTTAAACATACTTTTTAATCTACTTTTTTCTTCAAATTCATCCAAAACCCGTACCAAAATAGCATGAAGAATAATTCATGTAAGAAGAACTTATCGGTCGTTTTTAATTTATCTGTCGAATGAACTGCTCCAGTCCTTAGAAAAAATGGTAAACAAAAGCAGAACACAAATAAACTACATGGTGTTCTGCCTTTATTAAGTAAAATATTTCGTACTATACCTTGGCTATTGCTTTCACTTAAAAGTGGTAAATACTCCTTATTTACCACGTTGTGAATTGCAATAACTCTACATCATAACATAAAGCCATGAAAAGTGAATCTTCCAGCAGTGAGGGTTTTTATTATCCCCAATGATTATTCGTATCCCAAGGATATAGACCAGGCTAATTACAAATGGACTTTTTATGCCCTGTGCATCAGGCTCATAACACTTAATCCTTGAAACGAGATGCTTACATTACCTTAAGTTTGCGATAAAACTCCTTTTGTCAAACTTATTGCATACTTTAGCTTGTCACTATCTAGCTACTTGTTATGCATGGAAGTACTATTATTGATTTTTCTCGTTTTTCTTTTCTTCATCTTCCATCATATTGTCATTGCCATTGTCGTTCGTGTTACCGTTATCTTCATCCTGTAATTCTTGATCGTTTTTATCCATCCCACCATTATCATCAGCAGGATTGTTGTTATCCTGCTCCTCCATTGGAGCCTCATCAGCAGGATCTTCGTCATTACCCATATTACAAGCAGTAATTAGTGATAATACTAAAACAGAAGCACCAAACTTCATCATAAGCTTTGATTTCATGTATACTACCTCCTTTTATAATTGGTTCGTTTTTTATTTTAACCAACTTAAAAGAAGTCATACTTTTTTTATCCATTTTCAACTATTTCATGTCTTTTTTTATGTTGATAGCTATTCACCTATCGGAATAATGATCGAGCTCACCGGTGTAATTATTTAATAGCAAACATGATTTCCGCCTCGCAAGCTACCTCTCCATCTACTTTGGCAACTGCTTTTCCTTTACCGATCGGGCCTTTTAAGCGCAAAATTTCCACTTCCATTTGTAATTGATCTCCCGGACGAACTTGACGTTTAAAACGACAGTTATCAATTCCTGCTAAGAAGCCAATTTTTCCACGATTCTCTTCTTTTCCTAGAATAGAAATGGCACCAAGCTGAGCTAAAGCTTCGATAATAAGCACTCCTGGCATCACCGCATATTCAGGAAAATGCCCTTGAAAAAAAGGTTCATTCGCTGTAACATTTTTCAATCCAGCAACACGCTTTCCTTCCTCTATCTCTGTTACTCGATCTACTAGTAAAAACGGATAACGATGAGGAATAATCTCTTTAATTTGTTCTACATCCATAAGTTTAGCCTCTTTTCTAAATTTATATTATACGTATTTTTACCTTTCTCGTTGAAAAAACACCTACGTCATGATGCGACAAAGGTGCTACTTTGATTTTGTAACAATATCAATAATATGCTGCCACGTTTCTATTTTTAACACGTCTAGTGGTGATCCATCACCAATGACTCCATAGCCAACCATTAATCCAACAACCAAGGCAATCATACAAAATAATAAAGTAACGATGATACGTAACCAAATCGGAAAAATACGCACCCTTAGCCGAACACTCTTTTTATTTGGTGTTTGCTTACCATTCTCCTTGTCTTGATTATGGTGGCTTGGCTCATTATGAGCTTCCGTTTCTTGTTGTTTGCTTTGCCAAAGTTGTTTCCATGCTTTCATAAACGAATTATATTTGCCTTTGAAAGTTGGATTCTTTTGCATGGACATATTCTTTCTCCTTACTATTTACATTAACTGAATCTTCAATCAGAAGGGGGCTTTTTTGTGTCCCCCTCCAATTGTTTAGCAGCCCAAGGGTATGACCCAAAGACATCACGCATTAACGTAGCTGATTAATTAACCCAGACATTTGATCGCCCGTAGAAATCGTCCTAGCATTAAATTGATAAGCTCGCTGTGTCATAATTAAATCAGACATTTCCTTGGACATGTTTACGTTAGAAGCTTCTAATTTTCCACTTTCAAGCATTTTACCACCAGCTACTGGTTGAATAGCATCAGCAAATGCTACTTGCGCATTTGCTTCCTCAGATAAACGAAATGCATTTTCTCCTGCAGCTTCAAGTAAATGAGGTCGCAAAGCTTCAACAACAGCAAGTGTTCCCACAACTTCACTGTCATCGCCACGTTTCACAACGATCTGTCCATTTGGCTGTACAGAAATGTCGTCAAATCCAGCAGCTGTAGTAATCGGACCATCAGCACCTAAAATAGCATGTCCGTTCTTATCCACAAGCATTACTTCTTGATTTCCGTTTATCGGACTTAGATAAAATGCGCCATCCCTTGTATAACGTGTTTCTGTTACTCCATTTTCTGTTGCTTCTACTTGAAAGAAAAGATTTGGTGCTAACAATGCCGTATCCAAACTGCGATCCGTCTTACGCAAAGAGCCAACTTGGAAATCTGCGTTAATGGAGCCCAATTTTGCTCCAGAGCCAATTCGCAACCCGTCTGGAGTCAATCTCCCTTCCGCATTTGCCGGATCTGAAAGATTATCCATTTGTTGAAAAAGCAGTGAAGAAAAGTTTGCTTGTCTACTTTTATAACCAGTTGTTTGACTATTAGCCATGTTATTACCAATAACGTCCATTTTATTTTGCAGTTGATTCATCGTTACCGCAGCCTGAATCATCGTTCTTGACATAGTCATCTCTCCTCTATACTAAACGTCCGATTTCGCTAACTGCTTTTTCCATACTTTGATCGTACGCTTTTAGTACACGCTGGTTCGTTTCAAATAACCGATAAGATTCCATCATTTGTGTCATTGCCTGTAAAGCGTCCACATTCGATCTTTCCAGAAAGCCTTGTTTTACGGAATAAATAGCTTCTGCGGGAACTGCTTCCACATCTCCTGTGTACACATTATTTCCTTCTTTAACCATTGTGTTTGCATCCGTACTATAAGCAATTCCTAAAGCCGTTGCGCCATCAGCAGTTTGTAATAGACCATCAGAGGTTACTGTAAAGTCCATATCATTTGTTTCAATAGGCTCCCCATTCTCATCTAACACATAGTATCCTTCGTTAGTAACTAAAAATCCGGCGCCATCTACGGTAAAGTTCCCATTTCTAGTATAACGTACATCTCCTGATTCATTTTGCACGGTAAAAAAGAGCGCTCCGGTTTCATCAGGTAAATCTCTTTGAGTTAATGCAAGATCAGTAGATATCCCCGTCTCTTGGACATCTCCTTGTTCAAAATTTGGAATCATTTCTTGAACATATACTCCCGTATTTAGCGAACCTATTGGTTGCTGAAATGGAACATTTGGTTTATTTTGTACTGGAAGCTTTTTTCCTGACATTTGATGTAATAGCATTTCAGGAAAAGCACGCAACGTCGTTTGATCTGCTTTATAGCCCGGAGTATTCGTATTAGAAATATTATTTGCAAAAGCTTCTTGCTGTCGTTGTTGTGCGATCATGCCATTAGCAGCTGTATAAAAGCCTCTTAACACTAACGTTACCTCCTTGATTATACCAAGATATTTATATCACATTTTTTTGGTTTACTTTGTCAATGTTTTCTAACATCATACCAGTACCTTTTGCGACACAATTCATTGGCTCTTCAGCAATAAAAACAGGCACCTTTAGTTCCTCAGCCAGTAATTCATCGATACCATGAATCAAGGCACCGCCACCTGTTAAAATAACGCCTCTATCTATAATATCGGCAGAAAGTTCTGGAGGTGTACGTTCTAAGACAGATTTTGCAGCTTGTACAATGAGATAAACAGATTCACGCAATGCTTCTTCAATTTCTTTGGAGTTCACTGTAATTGTTCGTGGTAAACCAGAGACCATGTCACGTCCTCTAATTTCCATTTCTTCATTACGCGAACCTTGGAAAACAGTAGCGACGTTAATTTTAATTTCTTCTGCCGTTCGCTCACCGATCAACAATTTATACTGTTTCTTTATGTATTGAAGAATTTCGCTATCGAAATTATCACCAGCCATTTTAATGGACTCAGATGTAACAATATCTCCCATTGAAAGAACAGCTACATCCGTCGTACCGCCACCAATATCAACGACCATATTCCCACTCGGTTGAAATATCTCCATACCTGCACCGATTGCAGCTACTTTTGGTTCTTCTTCTAAATAAATCTTTTTACCACCTGATTTTTCTGCTGCCTCTTTAATCGCTTTTTGTTCCACCTTTGTAATATTGGTAGGACAGCATATTAAAATTCTTGGTTTCGCTAAAAATCCTTTGACATTAATCTTATTGATGAAATGCTTTAACATAGCTTCAGTAACATCAAAATCAGCAATTACTCCATCCTTCAATGGACGAATTGCCTCAATATTTCCTGGTGTTCGACCAACCATTTTCCTAGCTGCCTCGCCAACTTCCAAAACTTTTCCTGTATTTCGATCCATGGCAACAACAGACGGCTCATTCAAAACAATCCCTTTTCCTTTGAGATGAATTAAGACGTTTGCTGTTCCAAGATCAATTCCTATATCCCTTGAAAACATGGGCTAATATCCTCCTAATTACAAACTATATCTTTATTTTGTCCATACTACCTCTAATATATTATTTTACCACAATTCTCTACAATTAACTGCAGTTTATTATAATTTTGTTAGAAAAAAGTCAGCTTATCACCTATCTTTATCCCGAATTATTCATACCTCTAAAATAAGCGCAGAAAAAATGAAAAGAATGGATGTCCAACAAAAATAAGCCAAATAAAATTGAATTTATATGACTTTTACTCCATGTATGCTTTTTATATTAAAAAAGCTTCTGTTCGAATCCCTTCGTCTTTCCATCATTTTTTAAAAAGATCATGATGGAGGAATATATGACGTTTTATCTGAATGTTATGCAAACTCTGCGGAGAGTAGCTTAATTATAAGCAAATATCCTCTATATGTAACTAGAAAAAAACTTGGCGATATGGCAAGTTTTTTTCTAGTGCGACGCATATGAAGCGAGCCCAATAAATACCTTTCCTTTGAGAAGATATTATCCTACAGGTTTTACTTCTTTTTTAGTGGTTGCATCTGCATCTACCATGTATTTCTTTTTCGTTGCTTCCCCACCTCGCAAATGTCTAATTGCTTTATGATGCTCTAAAATTTTTTTAACGCGCTTTGCTAATTCTGGATTAATCTCGGGTAATCTTTCCGTTAAATCTTTATGGACTGTACTTTTAGAAACACCAAACTCCTTTGCTATAACGCGAACTGTTTTTTTTGTTTCCACCACATAATTCCCTATCTTGATCGTTCGTTCTTTGATGTAATCGTGCACACCGTTCGCCTCCCTGAGTTGTATATTTCTGAGGTGACCAATTGGTACAGGCGTTTGTAGATGGATAGCTAGAACCATACAACATTTGTTTTATGTAGATAGTATTTTTAATTTAGAAAAAGTTTCAAAATTCTGTATTTTAAAACGATAAAATATCAGTAATGTTGGTTTTCACCTGCTTAGCAGGTTCACATATCTCACCTCAGACACTTATGTTTTAGTGGTTTGTATAAGTTTATTATGACGCAATGAGGTTTATGCTTAAAAAAGAGACCTTGTTCATATAAGACAAGCCATTTTACAATGAGACTGAAAATATATAGGACCACGAATGAAAACCGGCTATGCCAAGCCATATGGAAATAGCCGAATTTCTAATTTCTTTGCATTCTATAATGCAAAAAAACGCCTTTGATTTATTTTCAAAGGCGTTGCTTTTTCACTATGAAACGTTAGGAACAAGAAATTAATTATTCAACTCAGGGTCCATTTCTTCCGTTTCATCCACATTACCTGCTTCATCTGAAGCTTCATCTGATTCTTCATCTGTAGTTTCGCTCTCATCAGAAGGGGTTTCGTTTTCTTGATCTCCTTCTGCATCTTCCGTTCCTTGTTGATCTGCTTCATCTTGCGCATCCACGTCTTCTGTTTCTTCCTCTACTGCACTGTTTAAGCTACTTACTGGTTGATTGAAGTACTCTTCTGGATTAACTTCTTGATCCTCTTTACGTAGCTCAAAGTAAACATGCGTTCCGCTGTCTTTGCCAAATACGCTCTTACCTGCTTTACCTAAAGTGTCGCCTTGCTTCACTTCAGAGCCCGCCTTTACATCAACTTCTTCAAGACTAGCATAATAGGTTTGGACATCATCTCCATGGGTAAGCACAACAACATTTCCTAATAGCGGATCTTCTTTTACTTCTGTAACTTCACCACTTAAAGCTGCTACAACCTCAAATGATTCACCACTTGCAGAAGCAATATTTACACCATCACTCTCATAGTACTTATTGTTGTACAAAACCAAGGCCTGCTCTTGCTCTTCTTGATCTGCATTGTAATCATAAAATTTAGTTACGATTTCTGCTTCTTCTGGGTTTGTCACAGGCATTTGGATCATTTCTTGTTGCTCCAACACAGGTTCAGCTCTTTCTCCATGCTCAGATGGAATGAACTCATCTGTTCCTTCTTGGGCATCAGGCACTTGATTGTCCACATTTTGATACCAAACGACAACAGATAATAATACAGCGGCAATAGTTAAATAGACAGCTGGGAAGAACCATTTTTTACGAAAAATTCGACTCCACTTGTTTTTTGAAGCCCCTTTGTTTTCCTCTTTCATAAGATCATCACCTCAACAACCATTCTGATCAGAAAAAGGAATTTATATACATCTATTAACAAATAATTTGCATTTCACCGTATTTTTTTGTGAAAAAGGGGTAAATTAAGACGACTTTGCTTTTTATAACAATCCAATAGATTGTAATACTTCCTATTATAGAAGTTTCTATCTCCTACTATCATTACAAACTTTGTTAGGTAATTAAAAAACCCACCCTATCGTGCAATAGCATGCTATAGCTTTTCTTATACTATAAATCTTTAAACTCTTATGCTTTCCTTTAGTAGAACAAATAGCAAGCGCCCGATTAGCAACGTAGCGAGTGGAACGAATCAACGAAAGTTTTAGGAATTATGCTCCTACAACAGGAGTATGCCGGCGCCCTCCGGCAAGTCCGTCTTTAGCCAGCCTTCCTATTTAGTACGAACCAATGATGACTTAGCGTAGGGCAATGGAGTGAAGTCGCCGAGTTGCTGGGCGCTGGAGCCGGACGTGGTTAAATAACTTAGTTAATTTATCTACAGCTGCAAAATTTTATAATTTCCTATAAAGCAATCGAGTAGGAGGGGGCGACTAACCCCCGACCTCTCACACCACCGTACGTACGGTTCCGTATACGGCGGTTTCATTTAAGTCCAACGCATCGTTTGATATCGTTTATGTAGACTCTTTAAGCCTAGGTTTGACCAGTATCGATCACCTAATGCTCTATGTAAGATCGGACTTTTAGCTATACGCCAATAAGCCTTTCTCGTGTTTGCCCACTCCCATGCTTTTCCTTTACTAATTCCAAGTTTTATTAAATTCTTGTATTTTGTTTTGACTTTCTTCCATTCTTTCCAGCGTATCATTCGCATCCTTCTTCGAATCCAGCTATCCAAAACTTCAAATATAGAGGGCGTCTCTGCTAGCTGATAGTAGCCTAGCCAACCTACTAAGTATCGATTTAGCTTTGCGATTCTATCCTGCATATTCATAGACTTCTTTCTTGAGGTTAGTTCTCTGACACGCTGTTTAAAGCGTTTGATACTTTCTTTAGAAACCCGAATCTTTGGGTTCTCTTTATGGAATGTGAAAGAAAATCCTAGGAATTTACGCTTCCATGGGCGGTCTACTGCACTTTTCTGTTCATTTACTTTTAATTTGAGTTTTCCTTCGATAAATGTAGTGATACTTTTCATCACTCGCGATCCCGCTCTCCTCGATTGAACATATATGTTACAGTCGTCCGCATAACGGACGAAATGGAGCCCCCTTCGCTCTAATTCTTTATCTAGCTCATCTAAAACGATGTTGGATAGCAACGGACTTAATGGTCCGCCTTGAGGGGCTCCTTCTGTGTTTGGTTGAACGATTCCGTCCTCCATAATGCCAGCTTGGAGATACCTACGTATAAGTTTAAGTACTCTCGGATCTTTGACCTTTTGGCTCAGTTTCCTCATTAATCGGTCGTGATGTACTTTATCAAAGAATTTCTCTAAATCCATGTCTATAACCCAGCGATAGCCATCTTTCATATAGCTTCTCGCTTTCCTAACCGCGTCATGTCCTCGTCTGTTTGGGCGAAAACCATAACTATGTTCAGAAAATGTTGCGTCATAGATGGTTGTTAGAACTTGTGCGATTGCTTGTTGGATGAAACGGTCTAGCACGGTAGGAATTCCTAGCTTCCTCACTCCGCCGTTTGGTTTCGGGATTTCGACACGGCGAACGGGTTGAGGATAGTAGGTACCTGATTCGAGTTGTTCTCGAACGGAAGCCCAGTGTTCCATGAGATGCGCTCGTAGGTTTTGTACGGGCATTTCATCCACACCGTGGCTTCCTTTGTTACGTTCGACACGTTTCAGTGCACATATTAAGTTTTCTCGTGATAGAATGCTTTCCAACATGATATCTAACTCCTACGTGAATGGCTCTTTCTTCTTGTGTGGCAATTTCTCTCAGCCCTTCTAGTGTCCCCCACGGGATTCACCGCTTCCTTCACTAGGAAGGTTTTCTTGTTTCTGCTTCATCAAGTATTGCGTACTCCGAAGCGACCATTCTTCTTCAATGATTCAGCCCTTCCTAGAAATATCTAGTACTACGGCTTCGGCTGACTTCTGACAGTTCAGCGAACACTTACATGTTCGGTTACGGCGTGTGCACCGCTTTTCTGTCAGATCTCCCGGGGTAAGCACACATTCTTCCTCTCCATATCCCCACTTCATTTACTCTGTGTACCCTTTGGCAGTAAGGACTTTGACTTGTTGTGCAGTCTCATCCAAGTACACCTAGCCTTCTATGAAGTTCGTGTTCCTAAGGGCGGAGATTTGCCGCCGACTTCCTTCAGATTCTGGGTCACCCCAGACACCCTTGTCTTAGGCTAACCACTACTACTGCCTTCGTGGTTCGGGACTCGAACCCTAGAGAATGTGTGCATGCCTGGCACACACAAAAAACTCTCGTCTATTTTGCGACAAGAGTTGGAGCTGTATCATTAATCGTACTTATTTTTACATCCTGATAATAATAACGGACAATATCTTGATAATTTTTCCCTTCTTTAGCCATGCCATTTGCACCATATTGACTCATACCAACTCCATGACCGAACCCTTTGGTTGTAAAAATAAAATGGTTATTTTTTTGTTCAATGGTAAAATCACTTGAACGCAATTCTAGCTTTTCTCTAATTTCCCTTCCCGAAAAAGTTTGTTTTCCTAATTGCAACTGCTCTACCCGATTACTATCTGTACGCGTAGTTTCAACAGCTAAAGGAAATTGATTCGGTAAATCTACTTCTAACGCTTTTTCTAACTGCTGTATCGAAAACGTTTTTTGATCTAAATATTTCGGAGACTCCTCATCCCAATGACTCTCCACACTACGTAAATATGGAAGTTCATTTTCCCAGTAGTCTTCTGAATTCTCCGTATAGCCATTACTCGTAGAGAAAAAAGCAGGCGTGATTGGTGCATCTTTATAGGTTACTATTTCTCCCTTTGTTTCTGCCACCGCTTCTTTTACTTTTTTCATTTTCCAATCAAAGTCGCTCCCCCATAAATTTTGCAGCTGACCTTCGTCTTTATACACTTGATGTTGTACTGTATCTGTGACGTCTGATTCTTGTTTAGCTCCTTCACCGTGAAGCTTTTGATTCACAATATACGTTCTCGCTGCAAGGGATTGCGCTTTTAACGCTTCTTTTTCAAATTCTGCGGGCATTTCAGAAGCCACTACACCAGCTACATATTCTTCCAAAGGTACTCCCTCTACTTTATTTACATTCGAACGCATTACTGACACCGAGAAAGATGAGCTACCTGAATCCATATCTTGGTTGGTTGTTTCTTCACTACTTGCGATTGGGGGGGCTTTCGCCTCTTTTTCATCCCCCTTGCTATAAGGAATGACAATTAATGTAGGTACTACTAAGATAATCATCAGTAAACAAGCTAACAAAATGGTAGAAGGAATTTTCCATACATGTTGCTTTGGTCTTTTTTGTAAATAGTATGGCTTTTTGGGTGCAAACCATTGTTTATTACGTGTTAGTGACTTTTTCATAAATGTTTGCTGCTTTGCTTTTACTTTTTTCAGTAATAAGGCATTTCGTTTTTTCGTGTAGTTATATCCATGTTTTTTTGAATATTTACTAGGTTTCATTGCTTACCCCCTTCAACATCACTTCAATCTAGCAGTCCTATTAAGATATATATACACGACTTCTTCTATGTAGAACTAAAAATGTTGAAAAAATTGGCGGTTGCCAAGCCATTAAGACGATTATATGCCTTTGTTTTTCTATACAACCCTTTAGGTTTTATCCTCTCCTAAAGGAACAAAGGCTCGGGGCGCTCGTTTAGTAACGCAGCGAGTGGAACGAAGCGACTAAAGTTTTATTAATCATGGTGAGACGGTGTTGCATGAATCAATGACGACTTAGCTTAAGGCAATTCTTGAAGTCGCCAGTTGGTAGGCGCTGGAGCCGAACATGGCTAAATAATTTAGGAAGTTTATTCACAACTAAAAAATTTTACGATTTCCTAGACCATGAAAAAAAGACATTCCGTAATAGCCGTTTTTTTATCGTCTACTACGGAATGTCTTTCGAGTACATCATTGCAATAGCTACAAAACTTTATGAATAAAGATGACAGGCAACAAAGTGCTCTGGTGCTATTTCTCTAAACGGCGGTTTTTGTTGCTCACAAATAAGCATAGCCATTGGGCATCGCGTACGAAATACACATCCGCTCGGCGGATTAATTGGACTTGGGAGTTCACCTTGCAATATAATTCGTTCTCTCTTTTCTTCGACTTCTGGATCTGGAATTGGGATCGCAGATAATAGCGCCTTCGTATACGGGTGATATGGATGGTCATATAGCTGTTCTGATTTTGTAAGTTCGATTAAATTGCCTAAGTACATGACGCCAATTCGATCAGAAATCTGCTTCACCATTGATAAATCATGGGCAATAAATAAAAACGTTAATCCTTTTTCATGTTGAATTTCCTTTAATAAATTAACGACTTGGGCCTGTATGGAAACATCCAACGCCGAAATTGGTTCATCTGCAATAATGAACTCTGGGTTTAAAGCGAGCGCTCTTGCAATACCTATACGCTGTCTTTGACCGCCACTGAATTCATGAGGATAACGATTCGCATGATCCCGCTGTAAACCTACCTCTGCTAATAATTGGTATACCCGTTCTTTTATTTCCTTCTTATGTCGATACAAACGATGTATTTCCATTGGCTCAGAGATAATTTCCTGTACAGTCGACCTAGGATTTAATGAAGCATATGGATCTTGAAAAATCATTTGCATCTTTTTATGCAACTTGAATCTATCATTTTCTTTTAAACCATGAATATTCTCCCCATCGTACAAAACTTCTCCAGCTGTCTTATGGTATAAACCGAGAATGGTTCGCCCTATTGTAGATTTGCCACAACCGGACTCCCCTACTAAGCCAAATGTCTCTCCTTCGTTTATTTGAAACGATACATCATTGACAGCCTGTAGCGTCTGATTTCTGTTCACGTCAAAAAATTTCTTCAGACGGTTTACTTCGAGAATTACTTTTGCCATTTTCTATCGTTTCCTCCTCCTGCCAGTAGCGCCTAGCCGCACATAACTCTGTTTCATACATCGTATTTGCAAGACTGATCTGTTCAATTCCCTTTCCCGTTTGTGGGGCATGTAACATATCTCCGTTACCAGAATAAATACCTACATGATGTATCCTTCCTTTCCCATTTTGATATGCAAAGAAAAGTAAATCACCAGGTAGTATCCTATCTAGCGGAACTTTGACTCCACCTTTTACTTGATCGCCTGCATCTCTAGCAATCTGATATCCATTCGCTTTATGCGCCGCGTAGGCTAAACCTGAACAATCATAACCGTATGCGCTCATTCCTCCCCATAAATAATCAAGCCCTATGTAAGATTTAGCAATAGCTACAATGGACTCCCCATTACTACGGACTATACCGACCGCTTTTGAAAATAACTCGATATCTTGCGTATGAACATATCCAATACCATGCGGTGTTACTACAGATGTTGTAGAACCATGATGTCTTTTTACTGGTAAAATGGTTAAATAACTTAAGTGTATAGAGAATTCATTATGAATAGTTAACGAAGCAAAAGGAGATCGAACGATAGCACCTATAGGCTGAAGCCAGTCTTGATTAGAAATTTGTTTGAGTTGACAAGCAGGCACCCAACCTGGATAACCTCTTCTATCTTTATGTGATGGCTGAGTAGGTATAATAACATGCGCCCAATCACCAGCCCATTCCGTTACTAGCACTTGTTCGCCATATAACAATTGTGTTTGAATACGATTTTCCACACATAATGCCAGTTTTTCAGTATCATCTAATTGCTTCACCCACTGGTCTACATGTGCCGGGTTATGAAGCGCTAATGCATCTATTCTTCTAGCAGACAATGGTTCTGTCCAAACCGTAGCAACAGAGACACAGGTTACATACCGTTCATTTGTTGTTTGCTCATACGTTTGCTGACTCACTGTTGACCCTCCTATTTTATAAAATGAATCTTCCATGAGTAGTGTTTTCTTTCGCAACCCACACATTATTTAGTAGCAGCTTGAACTTCCGCTATAAAACTTGGCTTGTCGCCAAGTCTTATAGCGGAAGCTGTTGTTTTTCTTATACTATAAACATTTAAACTTTTATACTTCCTATAGTATTAGAAAAACTTTGGCTACCATAAGTGCCTGCTCGCCGAGAAGATCCATGTTATTTTTCTAAATGAAAGACCCCTTAGACGGCTATTGTTTATCGGCATACTTTAAATCCAGATACCCTACTGGATGGCGAAGTATTTTCGTTACACCTTCTTGTAATACTTCTACTTGATTATAATAGCGGACTGGAAATAACGGCATTTCTTCTGCTAATAGCTTTTCTGCCTCATACATATATTCCCAACGTTTCCCTTCATCCGCTTCTGATTTTGCATTGGCAATTAATTGATCATACTGTTCATTGGACCAGCCTGTGCGATTCATATATGATCCAGTAATAAAGCTTTCAAGGAAATTGACAGGATCGGCATAATCGTATAAAAAGGAGCTTCTTGATAATTGATGATTTAAAGCCTTTTGATCTTCTAAGAAAACATTCCATTCTGTATTTTCAAGCTCTACATCGACACCAATATTCTCACTAAACATGCCTTGAATTGCTTCAGCTACTTCTTTATTTAAATCGCTTGTATTATAGGATAAAGTAACCGTAGGCAGTTCATCATAGCCCTCTTCTTCCATCCCTTTTTCTAAAAGCTGCTTTGCTTCTTCAGGATCAAATGAGACGAGATCGCCATTTACATCTCGGAAGTCTTCGCCGCTAGGGTTGGTAAACCCAGGAGATATATAACCATAAGCAGGCTTCACTTTATTTTTCACCACATATTCTGTAATGTTTTCTTGATCTACTGCTAGCGCAAAAGCTTTTCTAATGTTTTTATTTTGAAAAGGCTCCTCCGTAACATTAAAGCGGAAAAACTCTAATCCTCCTTGGTCAACAACCTGCACATTATCTCCATCAATTAACTGATCGGATAATTCTGCAGGTATTTCGGCTGAATCTAACTCTCCTCGTTCAAACATTTGATATTCTGTATTCGTATCATTGACCATCGCCCAATGCACGCCGTCTAAGTTAACACTGTCTGCATCCCAATATGCATCATTTTTCGTAAACATCATTTCATTATCATGTTCCCAAGATTCCAGCTGAAATGGCCCATTACCTACAAATGATTCTGCTTCCGCATGCCATTCTGAATTATCAGCAGCTACTTGATGGTTCACTGGGAAAAAGGCAGGATTGGTTAGTACATGTAAGAAAAATCCAGTCGGGTTTTCCAATTCAACTTCTAGCGTTTTTTCATCGACTGCGGTGATTCCTAAATCGTCTGTAGAACCCTCCCCACTATTAAATGCTTCTCCCCCTTTGATAAAGTAACCGAGAAATCCAGCAGATGAGCCTGTTTTTGGATTTAATAAACGCTCCCACGCATAGATGAAATCTTCTGCCACAACTGGATCGCCATTAGACCAATTCGCATCCTCTCGTAAATAAAATGTGTATGTGGTTCCATCTTCTGAAACATCCCATTCTTCCGCAACTGCAGGTTGTGGTGTATGATCTTCATCAAGTCGCGTGAGCCCTTCCATCAAGTTATTTAACGCATTCCAAGAAACATTATCAAAACCTATTGCTGGGTCAAATGATGTTGGCTCCTCTCCGTTATTAAGTTGAAGAATTTTTTCTTCTCCTGCCTTTTCTCCCTCTCCTTCTCCATTCTCATCTTCTGTACCAGTACTCTCATTTGCCGTACAAGCAGCTAAAACAAGAAACACTAAAACTCCCATTAAGTAAAGCAACCCTTTCTTCATTATCTCTCCCCCTCGTTATTGATTGGCTGTGCGAGCTAGAAGTTGTTGCGCCCGTTTGTCCTGCAGCCAGCAATCCACTCGATGTGAACTGCTTCGTTCCGTCGTTACGGGATATACGTTATCACACACCTCCATGGCGTAAGGGCATCTCGCTGTAAACGGACATCCTTGTGGTGGTGCAAATAAATCCGGCGGTGTCCCATCAATTGGTGATAATTGCTCTTCTTTTAAGTCAAGCCTCGGAACTGATTTTAGCAAACCTTTCGTATAAGGATGCTGCTGATTGTAAAATATGTCACGCTTTGTGCCTGTTTCAATTATTTTTCCTGCATACATAACTGCAATTCGATCGGCTATTTTAGCCACAACCCCTAAGTCATGCGTAATTAGAATAATAGATACACCTGTTTTTGCTTGAATCGTCGTAAATAATTCTAAAATTTGCGCTTGAATGGTTACATCCAAAGCCGTTGTAGGCTCATCAGCAATTAATAACTCTGGCTCACAAATTAAAGCCATAGCGATCACAATTCTTTGCCGCATCCCTCCACTAAATTGGTGCGGGTATTGCTTTAAACGTTCCTTAGGATTTGGTATGCCAACTAAATGCATCATTTCTAAAGCTTTGGAGGTAGCTGTTTCTCCGCGAATGGATTGATGCTCCTGCAATCCTTCCATAAGCTGCGTGCCTATAGTTAGCGTTGGATTTAATGCTGTCATTGGATCTTGGAAAATCATCGATATTTCCACGCCACGAATCGATCGCATCTGTTTTTCGGTATAACGCGTTATCTCTTTCCCCTTAAACATCACCTTACCTCTAACAATTTTTCCTGGCGGTTCCGGAATCAGTCGCATAATCGCTTGTGACGTGACGCTCTTCCCGCAACCTGACTCTCCAACAATTGCTAGTGTTTCCCCTTTACGCAAATAAAAATTCACACCTCGAACGGCTTTGATTGTCCCACCATACGTCGAAAAAGCTACATGTAAATCGTGTACCTCAAGTAGTTTCTCCATCTACTCACCTACTTTCTCAGCTTTGGATCAAGTGCATCCTGAAGCCCATCCCCTAATACATTAAATGCAAACATCGTAAAAGAAATGAAGAATGCTGGAAAAAATAATGTCCACCAATGTCCAGATAAGATTGCCCCTAACGAATCATTTGCCATCACTCCCCAACTTGCAAATGGGGCTTGAATCCCAAGTCCAAGAAAACTTAAAAATGCTTCTGCAAAAATCGCACTTGGAACTGTTAACGTCATTTGCACAATAATTGGCCCCATTGTATTTGGTAATAAGTTTTTACGAATAATCCGTGCTGTCTTCGCACCAAATGACCTAGAAGCAAGCACAAATTCATAATTTTTGATTTGCAATACTTGCCCACGTACAATTCTCGCCATTCCTACCCAGCCTGTAACGGTTAAAGCGAGAATAATCGTACCTAAGCTAGGTCCTAAAACGACGAGCAATAAAATAACGACTAACAAATAAGGAAGACCATATAACACTTCAATAATTCGCATCATCATACTATCCGTACGTCCGCCTTTATATCCAGACAATCCACCATAAATAATTCCAATAGTAAAATCAATGAGCGCTGCCATTAGCCCGACAAATAATGAAATACGTGCTCCATACCATGTACGAGTAAACACATCCCTCCCACCATTATCCGTTCCAAACCAATGTTGTGAAGAAGGTGGCTGATACTGATCCGGTAAATTTTGTTTGTTTACTTCATAAGGCGATAATATAGGCGCGAATATGGCGAAAATAGTTAGTACAATCAAGAACACCAACCCCGTCATTGCTAACTTATTTTTCAATAATCTTCGCCAAGCATCTTTCCAATACGACAAAGATGGTCTTGATACCGTTTCTAGTGCTTTTGTATCTCGCTCTTTCCAAGAAAACCATTCATCTGGTATTTCCGTATGAGAAGTTGGCTTCTTTCCTGTTTGGTCTGTCACATTTATTTTCATTCTCTCCCGCCTTTCTTATGCAGCTTAATACGCGGGTCTAATATGCCATATGCAATATCAACGAGAAATAGCATTACTATTAAAAAAGCGCTGTAAAATACAGTTGTTCCCATAATAACAGGATAATCACGCTGATTAATGCTTTCTACAAAATACTTCCCCATTCCAGGAACAGCAAATATTTTCTCAATAACAAACGTGCCTGTTAATATTCCTGCCAGTAAGGTTCCCATAATAGTAACCACAGGCATTAACGCGTTTCTTAAAGCGTGCTTGCAAATAATCTTCCAAGGTGCTAACCCCTTAGCTCTAGCCATTTTAATATAGTCTTGTGTTAACACCTCAAGCATCGTTGACCTTGTAAGTCTTGCGATTATCGCCATGGGCCCTGTCGCAAGTGCTGTAACGGGTAAAATCATATGTGCGGGACTTAACCATCTTGCAACTGGAAACCATTCTATATTCACTGCTAATTGCTGAATAAGCAAGGTAGCTAATACAAAATTTGGAATGGATATTCCTAACACAGCAAAACCCATTGCTACGTAATCAATGATTTGATTATGCTTTAACGCTGCAAACACACCTAACGTTACGCCGGATAATACGGCTACAATAATGGTAATTATTCCTAGCTCGAAAGATATGGGGAAGCCGCGGCCAAGCATTTCATTGACCGTTTGTGATGGCTGTTTAATCGATGGGCCAAAATCAAACGTTACAATCGATTTTAAGTACAGGACATATTGAACTATGTATGGCTCATCCAAATTATAATGTGCTTCTAAGTTCGCTTGAACGGCTTCATTTGTTCCCCGTTCACTGTTAAATGGAGAACCTGGTATCGTCACCATTAAAATAAACGTTAGTGTAACAATAACCCATAAAGTCACTGTCATCATAAGTAAGCGCTTTCCTATATAACGCAGCATACTCCCTCCCCCTTATGAGAATTTTGTCATCATCGCAAGCTCTGTCATAACAAGCATTGCCTGATATGCTTCCAGTATGTCTTTTGCGTGAAAGCGAACGACTGTTGTTCCTGGTTCTATCTTTGTACCAGGCATTAAATTCGCCCATTCCGCCTGTCCGAAATTAGCAAATTCTATTCGTAAAACAGGTTCATCGGGAGGTACAAGCGGTAAAACAAGATGGCGATTTCGTACAGCTTCTGTTATCTTTTGCGTTAATAACTGCGCCGACTTTTTAGGTGTTAAGCTTTTAACAGATGACCGAGAAATCGTCTCTTTCACAGCTATAGCTGTAACATTTGGAATAAGTTCGCTTGCTTCCTTTGCTGCTTGATCATCGCCCGCAACAGCTATAATGGGTACGCCATAAAATCCTGCCAGATAAGCATTTAAACCCATTTCACCAATTTCGTGATCATTGATATACATCGTCCTTACAGCATGAATCATCGTATGAGACATAACTCCAAACATTCCTGCTCGTGCATGATAACCGACAAATATAGCGGCATCATATGAGGCATCTAGCCCATGCATCATGGAAAATGGCTTTACGTCACCAGTAATAAGCTGCGCATCTTCATGTAAATCCTCAATCAATAAGTTATTCATCTTAGAATGGCTATCATTGACAATGATTTCCAAACAACCTTGAGCAAGAGCCGCACGGATAACCACGTTGGCTTCTTCCGTCATCATCTTTCTGGAGCGTTCATAATTATGCATCGATGAGGCGACGAAAGTTTCATCTGGCAATCCCGTAATTCCTTCCATATCCACAGAAACATACAGTTTCATCTGAACATTCTCCCTAATGTTAAAATTTTCTTAAATTTTAACACAAAATAACTAAAAAGAAAAGTTTGAATTTTTATTTAAATATCAATTTAGTATATAGAACAAAGGATCAGGGCGCCCGGTTAGCAACGCAGAGAGTGGAGCGAACCAACGAAAGTTTTAGGAATCATGCTCCTGTAACAGGAGTATGCCGGCGCTCTCCGGCAATCCCATCTTAAGTCGGCCTTTCTATTTAGAACGAACCAATGATGACTTAGCTTAGGACAATGGAGTGAAGTCGCCTAGTTGCTGGGCACTGGGGCCGGACGGGGTTAAATAACTTAGTAAGTTTATCCACAGCTAATAAAATTTATAATTTCGAATAATTTCCTAGACTACAAAAAAACAGATGACCCAAACCTTTTCATCTGTTTTTACTCATATTGTATATTTATGAAACAAAATCGTTTTAATAATAATGACAATATCCAAATTATGACAGTTTTGCAGCTATAGAACGATTGATTGGTTCTACATGCACATAAGGCAAAACTGAATTACCATGCTCATCCACTCTTTCCACATCTGCTCCTAATCCTGCTAATTTCCCAGCAAAATCCACGTAACCACGATCTAGATGCTTTAATTCCGTAACTCTAGTCACACCATCAGCGATTAAACCAGCTAAAATAAGTGCTGCAGCTGCTCGTAAATCCGTAGCCGCTACTTCAGCTCCTTGTGGATTACAAGGCCCCTCGATGATAACACTGTGTCCTTCTATTTTCATTTTTGCATTCATACGACGGAATTCTTCCACATGCATAAATCGATTTTCAAACACCGTCTCCGTAATAACACTAGTGCCTTGAGCAACTAGCATTAAGGCCATCATTTGAGATTGCATATCTGTAGGGAATCCAGGATGAGGTAACGTTTTTATATCCGTTGCCTTCAATTGCTTAGGACCAATTACCCTTAGGCCATTTTTTTCTTCTTGTACGATAACATTCATTTCTTCTAATTTGGAGATAACGGAACGTAAATGCTCAGGAACAGCATTTTCAATGAACACATTTCCTTCTGTTATTGCCGCAGCCACCATAAACGTACCTGCTTCAATACGATCAGGTATAATCGAATGCTCTGTACCATACAATTTATCTACGCCTTCAATACGAATGGTTTCTGTTCCTGCACCAACAATTTTGGCTCCCATCTTATTTAAATAATTCGCTAAATCTACAATTTCTGGCTCTTTGGCACAGTTTTCTAAAACTGTCTTTCCTTCTGCTAGCGCAGCAGCCATCATAATATTTTCGGTTGCACCAACACTTGGCATATCTAAATAAATTTTCGCACCTTTAAGACGCTTGTCGACATGAAGCTCGACAAACCCATTTCCAACATGTGTTTTCGCACCCATCGCCTCAAAGCCCTTCAAATGCAAATCAATGGGTCTAGAGCCAATTGCACACCCGCCAGGCATAGCTACTTTTGCATGACCGTAACGTGCTAATAATGGTCCGATTACAAGAACAGAAGCACGCATTTTTCTTACATATTCAAACGGAGCTTCTGTTGTTAAACGATTTGAAGCATCAACCGTAACTGTGTTATTGTCAAAATGTACACTTGCATTCATATTTTCTAACACTTGATTAATTGTATATACATCAGCTAGTTCAGGAACATCCTTAATGACACTTTTTCCTTCACTTGCAATAAGACTAGCAGCAATGACAGGGAGAACAGCATTTTTAGCACCTTCCACTTTTACAGTGCCTTGCAATTGGTGTCCACCTCTTACGATGATTTTTTCCATATTTCAAATCTCCTTCAGATCCATTTTCACTATATTAATATTCATTTATTAGGATAGGTGTTCCTATTACGTATGTAGGATTGTCCGATCCATTTTCTTCAACTGCGATTTGTATGTTCATAGGTGTATCATTTACGGAAATTTTTCGTTCCCAAACTGGTGTATAACCGTAAATAATTTTTTTATGTGTCGATTGTTCTACTGTATCTAATTGCGTCTGTTTTTGTTGTATTTGAAAATAATTTGTTAATTTGTTTAAAAAATAATCACTACTTATTATACCATTTCCTTTAGTCGTCAGACAAGCAAATTTCTTTACAGAACTTGTGAAATATTCTTTTTGAAGGTGTAAAACGGTATTAAAATAGTTTTTTTCCATATCTGAATACCATCCATGTCCTTTTATAACTACGATCAATTCTGCATCAGCATGTTCTTGACGCGGGACAATCACATGAAATACCACGTTGAACCCTTTATATATACGGCTGTCTTCAAAGGAATATTTTATTTTCTGCTCATCTTTTGTTACATGCTTATGATATTTACGACTTAGCGTTTCTACTAATTCATCTGTTCTTGCTTGGGAAATGGATTCTTTCCAAGTTGTTTCCCATTCCAGAATAGAAGCATCTTCAACAATCATAAAATAAACTAAATCCAATAATTCGTTGTCACTTCTATCATGTGTTTGCGCTACTACTGTATTTGCGACGAACAAACATAAAATTGCTAGAATAATAGACTTTTTCACAATAAAATCCCCCATATCCACCTATTTACTATAAATAGTATGAACTGGGAGAAGCAAAAGCATACATGGTCCTACACGTAATCTTTTATTATACGTAAGCCTTAAAATAAATGGTTTAAATCTCTTGACCATTGGAGTACTTCTAGAAAGAAACGGCTGACACCTGATCCAATCACGATGGTTAAAAACAGAATTAATATTTGCGCCTCTTTGGCTCTTCCTTTTTTAATCATTGGCTCAAAATTAATTGCCATCATCAATTTCCATGTTACATATATAAAGAGAATATGTGAAATTAAACTAACTAATGCCTGTTGTCCTAGTGAAAACATAAGAACCACCTTTATACATTACTGATTAGATTATCACCAAGTTTTAAAGGAGAAAGGCCCCTTTTTGAAATACTAAAATCCAAAAGACTTTAGGCTCTTAAATGAAAACACTTTCCCATAAAACTCTCCTAATTGAAGCGCTACTAGTTACTTTGCCATGGATATGGAAAAAAGTCAATGTAAATGATAGCTAGAGATTTATATCCCGTCTGAAAGTAGTTTGAAATAACTACATTTCCCGGGAAATATCGACATTGCTGTAGATAATACTGACAATTCGCTTTCATGGATAGACTTTCTTATTTATAAAAAAAGTCAATGGAATTTACATTTTCCACTAATTTTTAATGGTTTGGAAAAAATTGTATTTATATATATTTTTTTGGAAAAAATAACCATCGTTTTGCTATGTTATATAATCCAAAATTTTTTACTTTCCTATAATGCAAAAAATCTCCTATAACATATTGTTATAAGAGATTTTTCAAATTATCTTATTACCCTTAAGCGATTGATAGCTCTTTTGAGAGCTAGTTCTGCTCTTAACGTATCAATATCATCTTGTTTTGATTGGAGACGGCGTTCCGCACGCTCTTTTGCACGCTCGGCACGATCGATATCAATGTCAGATGGTTTTTCTGCAGACTGCGCTAAAATTGTCACTTTGTCGGGACGCACTTCCATAAAACCACCATTAACCGCTAATTTATCTACATGATTTTCACGTTTCAAACGAACTACATTAATGGACAATGGTGCAACTAAAGGAATGTGACCAGGTAAAATACCCAATTCTCCACTTTCTGCTTTACAACTCACCATTTCGTAGCTATCTTCTAGTACTGGACCGTCAGGAGTAACAACACTCACCGTTAGTGTTTTCAAAACAACCCCTCCTTAGCTTAACATGAAGGCGGTCAATGCATAAATACGTATTCATCAACCTGCAAGTATGAATAGGATTCATTCCTATCAAGCCTCTTTATTCCATGCTTTTTGCTTTTTCAACTACTTCTTCAATACGCCCTACTAAACGGAAGGCATCTTCTGGTAGATCATCGTATTTTCCAGCTAATATTTCTTTAAACCCTTTTACTGTTTCTTCTACAGGAACATAGGAACCTGGTTGACCTGTAAATTGTTCTGCAACGTGGAAGTTTTGTGAAAGGAAGAATTGAATACGACGTGCACGAGACACAACGAGTTTATCCTCATCACTTAACTCATCCATACCTAAGATCGCAATAATATCTTGTAGTTCTCGATAACGTTGTAATGTTTGCTGTACTTCCACAGCTACGTCATAATGCTCTTGTCCAACAACTTCTGGGTCTAACGCACGTGAAGTGGAAGCTAACGGATCCACCGCAGGATAGATACCTTGTTCTGATAAACCACGATCAAGGTTTGTTGTTGCGTCTAAGTGCGCAAACGTTGTTGCTGGTGCAGGGTCCGTATAGTCATCAGCAGGTACATAAATAGCCTGGATGGATGTAACAGAACCTTTTTTCGTAGATGTAATACGTTCCTGTAATTGTCCCATTTCTGTTGCTAACGTTGGTTGGTAACCAACCGCAGAAGGCATCCGTCCTAATAATGCAGATACTTCTGTTCCTGCCTGTGTAAAACGGAAGATGTTGTCGATAAATAACAATACATCCTGCCCTTGCTCATCACGGAAATATTCTGCCATTGTTAGTCCAGTTAGGGCTACACGCATACGCGCACCAGGTGGTTCGTTCATTTGACCAAACACCATCGCTGTTTTAGAAATAACACCAGAATCCTTCATTTCATAGTACAGATCATTACCTTCACGGGTACGTTCACCAACACCGGCAAACACAGAAATACCACCATGCTCTTGTGCTATGTTATTAATAAGCTCTTGAATAAGTACTGTCTTACCAACACCGGCTCCACCAAACAAACCGATTTTTCCACCTTTTACATAAGGTGCAAGTAGGTCGACTACTTTTATTCCTGTTTCCAAGATTTCTGTTTCCGTTGTTAAATCTTCAAATTGTGGTGATTGACGATGAATTGGATCACGACGCACACCTGAGTCCAACGGTTCATCCAAGTCAATATTGTCTCCGAGTACGTTAAATACTCTACCTAATGTTACATCGCCAACAGGAACCGAAATCGGGCTTCCTTGGTCAACAACCTCCAAACCACGTCTTAAGCCATCTGTTGATGACATCGCAATGGTACGGACACTGTTATCACCTAAATGAAGCGCAACCTCCAAAGTGAGCTCTTTCGTTTCATTAGATGATTCATCAGGTATTTTAACAATAATCGCATTGTTAATGTCGGGAAGCTGTCCATCAGCGAATTTAACGTCAACGACAGGTCCCATTACTTGTGTAATACGTCCTTTGCTCATCGATTTCCCTCCTAACATACTTTCCTAAATTCCTCGAAGAAGCCTATTCAAGCGCTGCGACCCCTCCGCTAATTTCTGTTATTTCTTGTGTAATTGCAGCTTGACGCACGCGGTTGTAGGTCAATGTTAAATCATCAATAAGCTCATTAGCATTATCTGTTGCACTTTTCATTGCAGTCATACTTGCCGCATGTTCACTTGCTTTTCCATCCAATAATGCTCCATAAATGAGACTCTCTGCATATTGTGGTAAAAGTACTTCGAGAATTTGTTGCTCATTTGGCTCATACTCATACTCATCATGAAAGGCAGAATCAGTAGTCTGCACCCCTAAATCTGTAATCGGCAACAGTTGCGTTGTCGTTACCTTTTGCGAGATCGCACTTACATAATGATTATAAATGATGTGTAGCTCATCAATTTCTTCATCCACATATAATTGCACTGTTTCCGAAGCAATTTCTTTAATATCTGCAAAGTCAGGCTGATCGCCAATACCAATGATGCTTTGGGTAATTGGAAGATCCATTTTTTTACAGAACTCATAGCCCATTCGACCAATGGTTATCACAGTATACTCATCTTTGGATTGATGATTCTGTTGTATTCGTTGATACAACGCTTTTAAAATATGACTGTTGTACGCTCCGACAAGTCCTTTATCTGCTGTGATGACCATATATCCCGTTCGTTTTACTGCTCGTTTTTCCAACATAGGATGTGTGGTCTCTGTAGCAGAGTTTGCAATATGTGCCATCACTTCTTGAATTTTTTTACTGTAAGGTTCAAAAGCTTTTGTATTTTGCTCTGCTTTTGCCATTTTAGAAGCTGAAACCATCTGCATGGCAGAGGTGATTTTTTTCGTTTTTTGGGTAGAAGTTATTCTACCTTTAATCTCTCTAAGTGATGCCAAGCTCGTTCACCGCCCTTTCTCATAAAAGGTTACGCGCTATTATATACATTAACCTTCAGATGGCAAAAATGTTTTCTTGAAAGCTTCGATAGCTTCGTTCATTTCTGATTCATCAGGTAATTTTCCAGTCTCACGAATGGAAGTTAGAAGCTCTTTGCGATTATTCTCTAACCAATTATTCATTTCCTCTTCGAAACGAAGAATGTCTTCTACTTTAATATCATCAAGGAACCCTTTGGTGAGTGCATAAATACTCATAACTTGTTTTTCTACAGCCATTGGTTTATGCAACCCTTGTTTTAATATCTCTACGGTTCGTTCCCCACGGTTTAGTTTTGCCTGTGTCGCTTTATCCAGATCGGAACCAAATTGCGCAAATGCTTGTAATTCACGATAAGAAGCTAAGTCCAAGCGCAAAGTACCTGCAACTTTTTTCATCGCCTTGATTTGTGCGGAACCCCCAACACGTGATACGGATAAACCAGCATTAATTGCTGGGCGAACGCCAGAGAAAAATAGATCCGATTGTAAGAAAATTTGTCCGTCTGTAATAGAAATAACGTTTGTTGGTATATAGGCAGCAATATCACCAGCTTGTGTTTCAACAAATGGTAATGCCGTTAAAGAACCGCCACCTTTTGCATCACTTAACTTCGCCGCACGCTCTAATAAACGGGAGTGAATGTAGAATACGTCACCAGGAAATGCTTCACGTCCAGGCGGGCGACGTAAAAGTAATGAAAGCTCACGATAAGCTACAGCCTGTTTGGACAAATCATCATAAACTACAAGCACGTGCTTACCGTTATACATAAATTCTTCTCCCATAGCAACACCTGCATAAGGAGCTAAGTATAATAATGGAGCAGGATCAGAAGCACCAGCTGATACAACGATCGTATAATCTAAAGCACCATAACGGCGGAATGTTTCCACGGTGCCTCGTACAGTAGAGTCTTTCTGACCAATCGCCACATAAATACAAATCATGTCTTGATCTGCTTGGTTCAAAATGGTGTCTACCGCAACCGTTGTTTTACCTGTTTGTCGGTCACCGATAATTAATTCACGTTGCCCTCTACCAATTGGTACGAGCGCATCAATCGCTTTTATACCTGTTTGTAATGGTTCGTCAACAGATTTACGATCCATTACCCCTGGTGCAGGAGATTCAATCGGACGTGTTTTTGTTGCTTCGATCGCACCTTTACCGTCCAATGGTTGTCCTAGTGGGTTAACCACACGACCAATTAATTCATCTCCAACAGGTACTTGCATAATACGTCCTGTACGACGTACTTCATCGCCTTCTTTTATTTCACTGTAAGGACCTAAAATAACAATCCCCACATTACTTTCTTCTAAGTTCTGCGCTAAGCCCATCACGCCATTAGAGAATTCCAGTAATTCCCCGGCCATCGCGTTATCTAGACCATGAGCACGAGCAATACCGTCACCGATTTCGATTACTGTGCCGACATCGCTAACTTCAATATCTGTATCAAAAGTTTCAATTTGCTGTTTAATCAGACTGCTAATCTCTTCAGCTTTGATGCTCATACCATTTCACCCCTATCTTCATTTGTTTGCAGTTACAATATTTCGCTCAATTCTTTTCAGCTTACCGCTAACGGAGCCATCATAAATCGTATTGCCAACACGTATTTTCATACCACCGATTAAAGAAGGTTCAACAATATTTGTTAGCTCGATTGCCTGTTTATTAAAACGCTTGGCAAAGCTTGACTCCAATTGCCGACATTCTTCCTCCGATAATGCTCTTACAGAATAGACGGTTGCAGCTGCAATCCCTTTTGCATCATTTACTAGCCGGATAAAATGATCAATAATTGCCGGAAGTAATTCAATTCGATGACGCTGCACAAGCAGATTTAATATATTCACCACTTCTTTATGCGCCTGTTGAAATACATCTCGCAAAAATTGTTGTTTCTTCGCATTGCTAATACGTGGATGCATGAGGAATGTATAAAGATCTTTATTGTCTTGAAAAGCTTTTTTGACTACTTTCAACTCTTGAGTCAACGCTTCAAGTAGAGACTTTTCTTGACCAAGTTGGAAAAGAGCATCCGCGTAACGCTTCGCTATTGTTTCATTACTCATAGCTCTTCTCCTACCTCTTTAATGTACTCATTAATTAGCTTCTCTTGATCTTTCTCATCGATTTCTTTTTCAATCACTTTCGTTGCAATTAAAACGGATAATGATGCAACTTTATCTTGTAAAGCTTGTAATGCTTTTTCTTTTTCATTTTGGATGTCTGCTTGGGCAGACTCTTTAAGGCGGTTAGCCTCTTCGCGAGCTGCTCGAATAATTTCTTGCTCTTGCTTTTGACCAGCCTCTTTTGCATCGTCCACGATCTTTTGTGCTTCCTGTTTCATTTGCTTTAAGCGTTCCTGTGCTTCTTGAGAAGCTTTTTCAGCATCAGCACGGCTTTTTTCAGCTGCATCTATTTCATTAGCTACATATTCTTCACGCTTTTGCATCATATTAATAATTGGACCCCAAGCGAATTTCTTTACTAAGTATAGTAGAAGAAGGAAGAAGAATAATTGAACAAGCATATCACCTACTCTTAAGCCTCCAACGCTGGCACCTACAGATAAAACATCGATGTATGAATACACTAATCTCACTCCTTTCGTGATCGGTAACAACTTCAAACCATTTTTCGATTAAACCCCATAAAGGAATGGCGAAGACTGTTTAGCTAATCCTCGCCATGTTAAATTATGATAGTTTACATAAAAATAGCCATAAATGCGATTACCGCTGCGATAATAGGAATCGCCTCAACTAGTGCTACACCAACAAACATTGTACCTTGTAATGAACCTTTTAATTCTGGTTGACGAGCAATCCCTTCTACTGTTTTACTAACGATCATCCCGTTACCAAGACCAGCGCCTAACGCTGCCAATCCAATTGCTATTGCTGCTGCTAAAGCTTCCATTCTTATTTCCTCCTTTTATTATAAACCTATTTTTTTATGTTTTTATTTAATGGTCACTGCTCACCTTATGAGACAAATACACCATTGTTAACATTGTAAAGACAAAGGCTTGAATTCCACCAATAAAGACACTGAATCCTTGCCATGCAAGCATTGGTACTGCTGCGAAAATAAAACCGAATGGTATATTCGCTGTTGCGAGCATCACAAGTAAGCCTAACAACACTTCCCCTGCATAAATATTACCGAATAGACGTAAACCTAACGTTAACGTATTGGTAAACTCTTCAATGATTTTGAAAGGGAGCATAATTGGTGAAGGACTAACATAGCCTTTCAAATAATGCTTCATACCTTGAATCTTGATTCCATAAAAATGGGTTAATAAAATAACCATACCTGATAATGTTAATGTTAATGTTGCATCAGCCGTCGGCGATTTCCACCATAAATCATGACCAATTACCCCTACTGTGGCTACTCCTAGCAAATTACTAACTAAGATATAGGTTATTAATGTTAAACCAAGCGGGAGGAATATTTTACCGGTTTTCCAATCCATGGTATCGCTAATAATCCCTTTCACGAATTCAACGATCCATTCCATAAAATTTTGCAAACCAGTTGGCCTCATTTGCAACTTTCGACTTGCAATGACACTAAGTATAAACACGATGGCTGAAGAAACAGCTACCATGAAAAGATTCGCCAAGTTGACGTCCAACCAGGAAATACCAAATAGGTCATGTGCTATTGGCGCAGTATGATTCACGTTGTTCACCCCTCCTTCTTGTGCGATTGTTTAAAGTTACTTAGAGCAAAATCTATCATAATGACAGGATAAGATGTCATTAATCCAATAATTACAGCGATCATATGAAAGTAGGCATCAAACCGAATGGTAATTAATATGGCAAGAATTGCGGCAGTCATACGCGATAGGGTACCTAACGTTTTTACTTTTTGATTACTCGTCACAGCCTCGCCAAACAGATCTACTTTCTTCTGGAGTAAGTACAAGTTATAAAAGCTGATAGATGTGCCTAGTAACAAACCAAGAAAGATCCGTACATACGGTGTAAAGCCAGCTCCTATAACAAAAATCGCAAGCAGATAGAGCATCCATTTCCGCTGTCGCGCAACCATTATTTTATATTCCGACATAATTCCCTCTTCCCTTGCCCATAATACAGCATGTACATACGCAAAATGTTCTGCCTATTCAGCTATAGCTTTACGCTTTAAACTACTAAAGCTTAAGAAATTCGTATGTAAAAAAAGATCCATCTACATAGTATACTACAGCTTTTTTCACTTTACTATGAAGTTTATGTGAACAAATGAACAGGTAAGTAGCAAACCCGAAATGAAAGCGTTAATATTTATGAAGCCACTACCTTTCCACACTAAGCAAGTTTACATGAGGGACCCCTTAATGTCAATTGGTTTCAAGCATAATTTGCAAAGGAGAAGATAAGATTTTTAACCTCCAAAGAATTAAAAATCCCTCTTCCTAGTATAGTGTATATTCTTTGTCTAAAACGTGACAATTTAGTGAACAAAGGAACACTTAGAACAACTAGGCTTACGGTCAAGCCCTTATGACGAAAACCCTTCCTTTTACTTATACGATAAAGCCTTTTCCTATAATGCAAACCAACGCTTATCTCTACTTCGGAGGGACATATATCATTGTTTCATAGCTTGCATTTTCCCCTGTGTTAAGTTCTGCAGTAACGACTGCATAGTAGAAACCTGCCTTCCCGACTTTTTGCGCTTTTAATTCACCTTCATTCATCCCTGCTTCCACATCCGTATTCTCTATAAGCTGTCTATCAAATACAAGCGTATCTGGATCATACAAATTTACTTGTACTTTTGTGGCTGGTTCTGTCATATAATAACGATAGGAAAATGCATCATTCGATAAAGGCTCTAATGCAAATTCAAACCCCATCGCCTTTGGGTTATCCGCATTCTGATTAACAAATAAATACGGTAAATGATGTACTGTATTGCTTTGCTTTAACGTGAGCCAACCTTGATGAACGCCTTCTTCTAACTGTTGAGATGTTATTCTTGCTCCAATAGAAAGTTGTTTTGTTTCATTCGGTGGTATTGTTACAGCTTGTGGTAAGTTCCAACTTATCCCGCGTTGCTTATATGGCATGTCGAAATAATACGTTTGTTCTTCATTTGTCCTATTTTCTATGGTAATTTGTTCGTTTTTCATTTCACTGTTCCCCTGAACTTTACCAAACGTTATTCGTGGATCATCTATAATCGTCCTCGTTTCTATAGCTTCTTTAGGCTGAATGAGGCCCATTCCTTGAATAGTAGGATGTAACGGTTTTTGATTTACTTCCATTCGTAACGCTGTCGTTTTAATCGCTCCATATATTTGTTGATTCGTCCACTCAGGTCTAGCTTCTTTTATTAATGCAATGACACCACTTACATGAGGAGCGGCCATGCTTGTTCCTTGTAAAGCTTGATAACCACCAGGAACTGTACTTACAATATTCGTCCCAGGCGCGACAACATCTGGCTTAATATTCCAATTAACAGTGACTGGCCCTCTTGAACTAAATGGGGCAATAGAAGAAGCTTTGTCTTCGTATTTCGTATCTAAATGAAGATGATCTGACTGTAAGTATTCCTCCAGCCATGCACCATCCTGCTTCGATATCGAAGCAACCGGAATCTGAACAGCATCTTTAGCAGTAGATACATCTCCTTGTAGAGTTCCTTCTTCATTGTTTGCAATGATTACAGCTTTAGCACCGGCAGCTTGGGCTTGTTCCACTTTTTCAACAAAAGGAGTTTCATCTCGTTGAAAGAGAGCTATTTTCCCTTTTACATTTGCGCCTTTGTTTGCACGCATAATGGGATAAAATGTATCGAGCAGCCACGGCGGTGCACCCGCCATTTCTTGAATCGAAATACGCTTATTCTCCCATCGAGCATATAAATATGGGACTTGTTGTGGATGACTGGCAGCACCAACGGATAATGCGTGATTTGCTGTTGCAGGTGAGCCAACAGTCCATCCTCCAGGACCCGCATTCCCATTCGCTATAACAACAGCAACACCTAATTCAGCAGCTTTATTTACAGCTACACTTGTCGGATAATCTGGTCCATTCACTTGGTTACCTAAAGACAAATTAATGATATCCACATCATCTTTTATCGCCTGCTCCATAGCAGCAATTACCTGTACCGAAGTACCACTTCCTCCTGGACCTAACGCGCGATAACCGTATAACTCCGCATCAGGGGCTACGCCTTTTAAATTTCCGTTGGCAGCAATAATGCCAGCAACATGCGTACCGTGTAATGTCGGTTCTCCTTGTTGCGGCTTTGTTTCCATCGGATCATTATCTAAATCAACCACATCATACCCTGATTTATAATTCGTCTGTAAATCTGGATGGTTATAATCTATTCCAGTATCTATCACGCCCACTTTAACACCTTTACCTGTATATGTTGTATTATTCAAATCAAAAGGAAAAATGGCGTTTTTATCGTTCGGTTGATTAAATTGGCTCGTTGTTGTTTCATACTTATGGACGGGGTGAACGTTTTTCACAAACTCTAGCGACCCCATTCGCTCCAGTTGTCTTTTATCTCCTTTTAAAGCAAGACCGTTAAACAATTCTGTATACACTGCCACTACTTGAATAGAGGGATAATGATTCTCCAAAAACAATTGATGATCTTTTGGATTACCTTTTACTTCAATAATAATGGATTTCTCATTCATTTTTTGCTTCTCTTTCAACTGTTCTCCTGAGCTAGTAACACCTATAGAAATAAGTGTCATTATCACGACTATCATACTAATAATCATTATTCGTACACGCATAGCATCCTCTCCTTAATAAGTAGGATTTGATGAAAGAAAGGGAAATATACGTGTATATATGAGCTAATACCCATTTACGCTGTTCAAGTGCAACCGCTACGAAAAACACTATGCATATTTTGATAAAACGATGTCGCTTGCCTTATACTATAAAACCGAAAAAGCTTTATACTTTTCGATAATGCCAAAAAAGAGATGCTAGGCATACGTAGCATCTCTTTTTTTATATATTATTTATCAAAATAATCCACTATAGTATCAGCAATTCTGCGGGAGGCTTGTCCATCACCGTAAGGGTTTGACGCTTTTGCCATCTTCTCATAAGCTTGTTTATTCGTTAACAATTCATTTGCCATTTGATAAATAGGTTCTTCTTCTGTTCCAGCCAATTTCAACGTTCCAGCTTCAATGCCTTCTGGTCGTTCTGTTGTATCTCTTAACACAAGGACAGGAACTCCAAGCGATGGTGCTTCTTCCTGTACACCTCCAGAATCTGTCAATATTAAGTGTGCACGTGACGCGAAATTATGAAAGTCAACGACACCCAAAGGGTCAATTAAGTCAATACGCGCATCATTACCTAAAATCTCATCTGCTGCTTGTTTCACAACAGGATTCAAGTGTACCGGATAAACAACGTGAACATCATCATGCGTTTCCACTAAACGTTTAATTGCTCTAAACATTTGCTGCATATTTTTCCCTAGGTTCTCTCTCCGATGTGCAGTCATGAGAATAAGTCGTTTTCCTGCTATACGTTCTAAAATTGGACTCGTGTACGAAGGGTCTACCGTAGTTTTCAGTGCATCAATAGCTGTATTTCCTGTAACAGCAATTCGTTCGCTAGGCTTATTTTCCTGTAATAAATTCGCTTTTGATTTTTCCGTTGGAGCAAAGTGTAAGTCTGCCATAACCCCGGTTAATTGGCGATTCATTTCTTCTGGATAAGGAGAGTACTTATTCCACGTCCTTAGACCAGCTTCTACGTGACCTACTGCAATTTGGTTGTAATATGCAGCAAGAGAAGCAGCAAACGTAGTAGTTGTGTCTCCATGAACAAGCACAATATCAGGCTGTGTCTTTTTCATTACTTCGTCTAGCCCCTCTAACGCTCTTGTCGTAATTTGCGCTAGTGTTTGTTGCTTCTTCATAATGTTCAAATCATAATCTGGGGTAATGTCAAAAATCCCCAACACTTGATCTAGCATTTCACGATGTTGTGCAGTCACAGTGACAATGGATTCAAATTCCTCACTCCGCTTGTTCAACTCGAGAACGAGCGGAGCCATTTTAATAGCTTCTGGCCTCGTTCCAAAAATCGTCATTACTTTTATCCGATTACGTGTCATATATGTTCACTCCAGAATGTATTGTCATTTCCATCTATTGTACCGAAAAAAAGCTTATCTTGCTATCCTGCACCTAAATTTTGTGGACTACTTTGTTCCAAAAAGTCGATCGCCAGCGTCTCCTAATCCAGGAATAATGTAACCTTTTTCATCCAACTTTTCATCCATCGCACCTAAGTAAATGTCAACATCAGGGTGCTCTTGCTTAATTACTTCTACGCCTTCTGGTGCAGCTATTAAACACATCAACTTTACATGCTTTGCTCCCCTATTTTTCAATGAATGGATAGCATCATTTGCCGAACCACCTGTCGCTAACATAGGGTCGATAACGATCAATTCACGCTCATGAATATCAGAAGGTAATTTTATATAGTATTCAACTGGCTGTAATGTATTAGGATCACGGTAAAGCCCAACATGACCTACCTTAGCAGCAGGTATTAAATCAAGCATTCCGTCTACCATCCCTAATCCTGCACGCAGAATAGGTACTAAACCAATTTTTTTGCCTGCTAGAACGTTTGATTTTGTTTCCATTACTGGGGTTTCGATCGTTTTTTCTTGTAATGGAAGGTCTCGTGTAATTTCAAATGCCATAAGCATGGAAACTTCATCGACTAACTCACGAAACTCTTTAGTACCCGTGTTTTTATCTCTTATGTACGTTAGTTTATGTTGAATTAATGGGTGATCAAGTACAAATACTTTTCCCATGTCGCCGTTCACTCCTTTTGTTTAGTTGCATCTTTCAAATTGTACTCAAAATTACTTTCACATGCAAGTTATGCTTTACATTGGCTCCCATTGTTGGAGCCCTTGATCGATAAGATAGAAACACCCTTCACATACTTCCTGCATCATATAAGTGTCATGATCTAGACACATTTAAACATAGATACTCTTTATACAGGCGAGTCAACATTCCATGGTTTCGGAAAACGTAGCTATTCACGAAATTTAAATCATTTTTTATATGTTAAAGTAAGGTTGCCTCCTTGTAGACTTTCTTTAACAAACATTTATTATTCACAGTATTATTTATGAGAAAAACTGTACTATTTCATACTTTATATAAGAAAAATTTAGTTTACCGCCAGGATGCTGTAATTTTTCTTATACTGTAAACCTTAAAACTTCTACTTTCCTATAGTATGAAAAAAGGCTCAGGGCACCCGGTTAGCAACGTAGCGAGTGGAACGAAACGACTAAAGTTTTAGGAATCATACTCCTGCAACAGGAGTATGCTGGCGCCCTCCGGCAAGCCCGCCTTTAGTCGGCCTTCCTATTTAGAATGAACCGATGATGACTTAGCGTAAGGTAATGGAGTGAAGTCGCCTAGTTGCTGGTCGCTTGCGCCGGACATGGCTAAATAACTTAGTTAGTTTATCCACAACTGCATTTCTAATTTCTAGACTATAAAAAAAGAGATGCCAAATCGGCACCTCTTTGTTATGCATAAACAGCATAAAGTGGAAATTTTTCAGTTAATGTTTTCACACGTTGTGCAGCTGTCTCTAGCACCTTTTGATCTTCATGATTTTTTAACGTCATTGCCATAATAGACGCTATTTCTTTCATTTCTGACTTGCCAAAACCACGCGTAGTAACTGCTGCTGTTCCAATACGTAAACCACTAGTAACAAACGGACTTTCTGTATCAAAAGGTATCGTATTTTTATTAGCAGTTATTCCAATTGAATCCAATACGTGTTCAGCTACTTTCCCTGTTAAATCTAGTGGAGTAACATCTAATAATAAAAGATGGTTATCCGTACCTCCAGATACGATACGTATTCCTTCAGATTGTAACGCTTCTGCTAGCATCTTGGCGTTTTCAATAACATGTTTACTATACGTTTTAAAAGAATCAGTTAATGCCTCTTTAAAAGACACGGCTTTAGCTGCAATAATATGCATTAACGGGCCACCTTGCATTCCAGGAAAAACGGCTTTATCGATTTTCTTAGCAAATGCTTCCTTACACAAAATCATACCGCCTCTAGGTCCTCGTAATGTTTTATGTGTTGTCGTCGTAACAAAATCAGCATATGGAACTGGGTTAGGATGTAAACCAGAAGCTACTAAGCCAGCAATATGCGCCATATCCACCATTAAATATGCGCCTACTTTGTCAGCAATCTCACGAAATTTTGCAAAATCAATAATTCTTGAATAGGCACTAGCCCCAGCTACGATAAGCTTTGGCTTTTCCTGTTCTGCTATTTTTAAAACAGCTTCATAATCTAGTTTTTCTGACTCTTGATCAACACCATAATCAACAAAGCGATATAACGTACCACTAAAATTAACTGGACTACCATGTGTTAAATGTCCGCCATGATTCAAATTCATACCTAGCACTGTATCGCCAGGTTCTAAAACTGTAAAGTAAACAGCCATATTTGCCTGTGCACCAGAATGAGGCTGCACGTTTGCATGATCCGCCCCAAACAACTGCTTTGCACGATCTCGAGCAAGGTTTTCAGCGACATCTACATGTTCGCATCCTCCATAATACCGTCTTCCGGGATAACCTTCTGCGTACTTATTCGTAAGTACAGATCCCATCGCTTCCATTACTGCTTCTGACACAAAATTTTCAGAAGCAATTAGTTCAATATTATCTTGTTGACGTTTCTTTTCCGCTTCTATTGCTTGAAAGATTTCGATATCAGCTTGTTTAACATAGTCCATTTAATAACCCCCTTTTATGTATAATTCTATTGTAGCCTTAAACGGGTAGAAGAACAAACCCAATTTTTACTTCGTATTCATTGTAAAAGAAAGGAACTCTTTCTATATAAGCATTGGAACAGCAAACGTGTGATTTAGAAATGTGCTAAAAATCTTAATACGGTTTTCGCTTATTTCATTGACAGTCTCTGTTCATGGAGTCATAATTATCATCAGAATAGACAGCACGAGCGCCGCCAATTCTTTTCGCACGCGTATAAGCTGCATTAACACGTGCTTCTCCTAAAAATCGTTGTTGAAAGCGAAAAGGTATAGCAACTGGTTTCAAATGCATTCCAATCATCGTCTCACCAATATCTATCCCTGCATGTGCTGCTACATTCTCCACTACTACAGGATCTTCCAATTGTTCAAATGCATAAGCAGCCATTGCCCCACCAGCTTTTCTAACTGGTATAACGGATACTTCCTCAAATTGAAAATCAATCATCGTGCTTCTTTCCATCACCAATGCTCGATTTAAGTGCTCACAGCATTGAAAACAGAGGCGAATTCCAGTTTCATCTGCCAGCTCCTTTAATGCTTGATAAATAATAACCGCAACCTCTTTCGTTCCTGCCGTTCCAATAGACTTTCCTGCTACTTCACTAGTTGAACATCCAACCACAAATAAATTTCCGCGCTGAAGACGCCCTGACGCTTGCCACTCTTTCTGAATCCCTTTCATTTGCACTGTTAATTCTTGATAAAACGGCTCTTGCATCAACTTGAAACACCTTTCTTTCGTTATAAAAGAATCTCTAATAAGTGTGGTTTGTTATCACACACTTATTGCACTCCATCTTCATATGTTGCAATTTTACCAATGCGATTTTCATGTCGACCGCCATCAAACTCTGTTTCTAACCATACTTTTGCCACTTCACGTGCTAATCCTGGACCAACTACCCTTTCCCCCATAGCAAGTACATTCGTGTCATTATGTTGTCTTGTTAACTTCGCACTATATACATCATGTGTAAGCGCACAACGAATGCCTTTTACTTTATTTGCAGCGATAGACATGCCAATTCCAGTTCCACAGATGAAAATGCCACGATCAAATTCCCCTTTTGCTACACGTTCCGCTGCAGGTAGTGCGTAGTCAGGATAGTCAACAGAACCTTCGCAACTACAACCTGTATCTTCAAACTCCATTCCCATTTCAGTTAACAAATCTTTGATTTCGTTTCTAATTGTCATACCTGCATGATCAGCTGTTATAATTACTTTCATTTGTATAAACTCCTTTTTGTCTCTTATTTTATCATGTTCATTCCATTACATCCTAACCATTAGTCACCTCTTTGTGCGACAAGAACAGTTCTAAAGTTGATATTAACCTAGATAAAGATGGGCTTCATCGCCAAAACTTGCTAAAAATTACCAAAAACAAAAATCATTTTACTGTAAACTGATTAATTTGTTTATTCAAATTTTTAGCCTGTTCTTCCAACGCATGCGCTAATTCATCAATCTGTTCGATGGTGGAAGCTTGTTCATGTATAGAGGCATTCACTTCCTCAGCACCAGCAGATGTCTCCTCAGCTACAGCCGCTACCTCTTGGGATTGCTTTACTGTATTCTGAATGGATTCCAATTGGCGATCGACTAAATCTGTAATTCTGCCAATCTCTGTTGCCACCTCACTTACAGAACTAGACATCTCTGCAATAGAGGAATCTGTTAATTTGCCATTACTTGCTTCCTGTTTTGCATAGGATACATTATCATTAATTTTCCCAACTACGGTTGCAACATCCTCTTGTATAGCAGTAATTAATCCAGAAATTTGCTGCACAGCTTGTGCACTTTGATCTGCAAGCTTCCGAATTTCATCAGCCACTACAGCAAACCCTTTCCCATGTTCTCCGGCGCGAGCAGCCTCAATCGAAGCGTTGAGAGCTAATAAATTCGTCTGCTCAGCTATTTCACCTACAAGTGTAATAATGGTTTCCACTTGTAGCGCATTCTGTTTTAAATGATCCACATCTTTAAGGGAAGCTTCCTGTTCATTGGCAAGTTTTTGAATTCCTTCCACAAGTTGATTAACTGCGACTTTACTGCGCTCTAAAATTTCCATCATAGCGTTCGATTTATGTTTTGAATCATTTGCTTTTCGTTGCACTTCCTCGGCAAGCTCTGTTGACATTTCTACTGCTTCAGCGGTATTTTGAATGGATTCTGATGCGCTTTCTGCTCCTTTAGAAATTTCATCAGCGGAGGAGCGTATTGACATAGAATGATGGCTTGCTTGTTCGGAAGCCTGCCGAATTTGTACAACAGATTGATTCGTATTTTCAAAATGTTGATCGATATTATGTACAATATTGCGTAAGTTTTTTAACATGCTATCAAAAGCGAGTCCTAAAGCTTTTACTTCATCATCTGATTTAGAGATTTCAATAACTTGATTTAAGTTCCCTTTAGCAGCTTCTGAAGCGGCTGCTTCTAACTTTTCTAACGGTTTAACAATCACTCTTGCAGCAAAAAAAGCGAGTATACCAGACCATATAATACCAAGGATAAACGTCGTTATTGTAAAAAAGTGTTCAGAAACGTCCCAGTAATCCTTTACATAGTCATAAATAAAGTATATAAATATAGCACTTACTGAATACGTTACCAAAGCTAAGCTCGTCGTAAATAGCACGAGTTTCAAGCGCAAACTGAACCGATATTTCTTCTTCTCCATAGATCATTCCCCCGTCTACTTTGTAAGTTTTTTACGAAGCAGATCAATATACTTTTCCAACTCATCAAGCGTATCCTGATAGGTCCGCAAATCTCCACCAAAAGGATCAGAAATATCATAATTGATTAGATTCGCTTCTAGCCTTCGAATATTCACCATGTCTTCGGCTAAATGTTCTTGAATGCGTTGATTGAGAAGAGAATTATCCAGTTTATGCTGATGTTTCTGGATAAATATTGATCTTTTTTCCTCATAATCTGCATATGCTTTTTTTAACTTTTCCCATACTTCTTTATCGGCTTCTAAGACATATTCTTTTAATGTAAAGTATTTATCTTGAAATTGGGGGAAACTCATAATTAACGACTGCTTGTGCTGGGTTGTCATTGTTAAGACAACGTCAGCCCAATGAAGTAAATCTTTCGTAACCGGTTGGGAAAGATGGTTCATTTTTATTTGCTTTCGCTTTAAGACTTCAATCGTTTTAGGATTTGCTTGTTGATCATTGGCTGCAAATATACCAGCTGATTGTACTTCTACTTCCGGAATTTTATGCTTCACTAAGGCTTCAGCCATTGGGCTACGACATGTATTACCAGTGCACACAAATAACAATCTCATAATGTTACCTCCGATACTAAACTCTGATATCAATATATCATATCCATCTTTCCTTTCACCAGTTCTTCCCCCTGTATAAAGACGAATGAACAAATTCCTTTAGTAACTAGAAAAAACTTGGTATACTAACCAAGCCTTTGCGAAAATATAAAAAACATGCTTAACGCTAAATATTTACTGCAAATAACGTTGCTACTTTTGTTCGTGTAAACTTTAAAATATTGAACCTTCTCTATAGCAGAAAAACACGCGAACTATTTTTAAATTTTTCCTATTTAGCCGAATAATACATGTAAGCCAAAAGCAATTAAAATACTCCCTCCTAATAGCTCACTATAAGCACCTAAGTAACCTTCTACTCTCCTTCCAAGCAGCATGCCAATCCAAGATAGACAAGCACTTACCATTCCAAATAACAGAAGTGCTATAACCGTCTTGACTCCAGAGATACCTAAACTTAGCCCAACAGAAAAGCTATCGATACTTAAGCCGAGAGCTAACAAAAGCAATCCAACACCAACTGGTTGAATCATTTTTTTCACATTCTGATTAAAAGCAGAAAAAAACATTTGGGCACCAATCCCTACAAGTAACAATCCGCCAGCTAAATTAGTTAAACTACCAATTTGTTCTGATATCATAGTACCAAATAGAATACCTAAAAATGGCATAAGTATATGAAATAGCCCTACTACAACCCCAATGAGTGCTATTCGCTTTAAACGAAGACGCTGTAACCCTAATCCTAAACTGACAGAAAAGGCGTCAAGTCCAAGCGCAAAAGCTAAAAATAATAAGGCTGTCACCTCTCCAATGTATCCTGACACGTAAACTCCCCCTTGGACATGCTTTTAAACTATATGATGATCCAAGGGGAAATATGTTTAATTTCAACTAGCGTTGCTTAGTAGCCATATTAGATATGATTCATTTTGTTTCCCCCATATATTTAGCTGTAGTTAAACAAATATAAAAAATACAAATACAACACTTTGAGAAGTAGCTTCTCAAAGTGTTGTAAAAACCTCTACTTTTTATGGAATTTCGCATGTTTTCTCATTGCAGGAACCAGTAGAAAAAACCATCCCTATCTTAGATGACAGACTCAATAATGGTTCAAAAACCTTACATACATATTCTGTTGATGCTGTTTATACCATTCTCTCATTTGTTAGTTGATATTATAATCGAATCCATCTGTCTTTCCGACATGGAACATCTACACCTTATGATGAAAAGGGCAAGTTACCCTTTCCCTCGTTTATTTCAAAATCCGCTGGAACTTATTATGGTAACAACTACAATGCAATAATACGACTAGCTGCTTTCGTTAAGCGGTTCATTACTGCTTGTCCAATACCTTGTTCGGGAAAAGACTCACAAAGAATAATATCAACTTCCCCTAATTTAAAGGTACGTAATGCGTCATATAAATTGGCAGCTACTTGCTCCATTGTATTTCCTAGCTTTATAATTTCTTCTACCTGCAGCTTTTCAACGGTACCGTCTTTCCCCATAACACCAACTCTTTTTCCTTCCATTTGTAAACGATAAATCATACTCTGCAAGTTTTCGCTAGCCCCAGGAACAATCCATAGCGGAACTTCCGGGGAATAATGCCGATATTTCATCCCCGGAGATTTTGGTTGTTCATTTTCATTTTTTACTGCTAGTCCAGGATCAACCATCACAGCCCCCGCTACTTTTTCAATTTGCTCTTTCGTGATACCACCCGGTCGTAAAATAACCGGAATATCCTGCGTGCAATCAATGACAGTTGATTCCAATCCAACACCAGTAGCCCCACCGTCCAAAATTCCAGCAATCTTATCACTTAAATCATGCCATACATGTTGAGCGCTAGTTGGGCTAGGCCTTCCCGATATATTGGCACTTGGTGCAGCAATTGGCAACTGACATGCGGATAGCAATTGATGAGCAACTGGATGACTCGGGATCCGGACACCGACAGTATTTAAACCTGCAGTTACAGCAGCAGAACACACATCATTACTCGGTAAGACGAACGTAATTGGCCCTGGCGTATAAGCAGCTAATAGTTTATCTACATAAGCAGGCCAATAACGCACTAAATTTTCCATTTGCAAAGCATCGGCCACGTGAACAATTAGCGGATTATCCTGCGGACGCCCTTTTGCGTGAAATATTTTCTGTACTGCTTGCTCATTTGTAGCATTAGCTCCTAAACCATACACAGTCTCTGTTGGAAAAGCTACAATTTCGCCTTGTTGCAGTAACTGACTCGCTTCGATTATCGACACTTGTTGTTCTCTTTTAGTCATTTTAGATATATTCCAATACTTCGTTTTCATTTTCAGTTACCTCTTTTCTACTAACATTATTTTAGTAGATCAAGACGGGTTGCGCAATGAAAGCAAACAGAGTTACTATTATTTTGATACTTGATTACTAAGGACACATTTCATAATCGCTTCGACAACAATGGGAGTAATTCAAATCGAAGAGCATTTGCCGCGATTCAGTACAAAGAGGCTAGGGAGAGAGAAGGTTTTTCATTCCAATACAGGAAAGTATGAGATGCTTTTGGTTTATAACAAAAACAAAGGCTTCGGCCATATGACTTGATGACATGTCAAGTTTTTTCAAGAATAAGATGGAAATTATCGTCACTTTTTCTACATTAAAATCCTGTGGATAACTAATAAACAACATATCCACAAGCCTTACATTTATAAACCTTTATTATAAGGATTTTTTTACATTTATACACATTTTCCACAACAAACTTAAATGTTATCCACAAAAACAGTGGATAACATTGTTAGTAACTTAATTTTTTGGCAATTTATTTTAAATAAACATCACGAAACATGATACAACCACCAATTACCATCTTTTTGATCAATTTTATTAACAAAAGCTCTTTCTTTCTGTGGATGAAACTGCAAGGCTTCAAGTAAAATATCCACAACTGGTTGATGACTATGCACATAAACTCTTTTTGCATGCTGTTGTTTAGCCATTGTTAAAATGGATTCCAATAATACTGGAAGGACAGCTGCTTCAGTTTGTGTAATATATAGCTGTTTTAACCAATACGTTCCTTCTTCCATTTCCTCAAGCATAAAACAGCCTTCTATCTTTCCTTTTATCTCAACAACATACCCTTTTTGTAATAAACTACACTTATTCATATGTGGATTACTTTGTAAAAAGTAGTCTAACTTTTCCTGCGATACTTTGTTAGCCTGAATTAAATTCATTTCTACTCACCCCTATTACGTTTTAATAGTTTTGCTTATATAAATATAGTATATGCACAGACAACGAAATTATGACCAGCCTAACCATTCAAACAAGAAAAAGCTCACTTCCGTGTCCGCATCATCTTCGTCTTCTTCTCGCTCCAATTCTTTCTCTTCTTCTGTGTCTTCTGCCGTTTCAGCTGATACGGCGCTCGTTCCGTTAGAAAAATCTAGAAAACAGAGAGGAGGAAATAAAACACACCACCAATTGTCACCTTTCCCTTCTCCAATTGTAATTAAAACTGCTTCATATTCACCTGCAGGATATAAAAATTCACCATATATTTTCGTTGGAAAGGAAACATTTTTATCGTAAGACACTTCATAACTTTGTTTTACATCCGCTTCTTTGAGCACGGAACCTACAATCTGATTTAATTCTGGTATACGTTTTTCTATTAAACTTCTAGCCTGCTCAATATCTGTAATATCCTCTACCCATTTCGTAATCTCTTTATTCACTTGATCGCGTATACTTCTTTTTAATTCTTGATCTGCTTCACTATCACTATTAGCTAATATACGTAAACGGATCGCTTCATCCGGAATGACTTGATATTCATCTTGATTCTTAAGTGCTGTTTCCCCTGATTTTTGGCTTATCACTTGCCCAGGAATAATTAATAATCCAATAAATAATATAACAACAAAAAATACTAGCTTTCTCATCACCGTCTTCCCCCTTTGTATTCTTCATTATGTACAAAGGTCGATGATTTTAAACTAGTATTCTTAAATATTATTATTTACAATGACCATCCGATCTTTTCCATTGATGTCTTGTAACACCTGCGGATAGCTGCCAGGGTACACATGCTTCATTAATGCAGCTACAGCTTCCCCTTGTTGATAGCCTATTTCAAAAGCAACCAAACTAGGTTTCTCTGGCAATTTTATCATTTGGTCAGCGATTTTTTTATAAGCAGCTAATCCATTTTGTTCTGCAAACAAAGCTAAATGAGGATCAAAGTTTTTCACTGTATCTGCCATAAAAGAAATATCATCCCTCGCAATATACGGAGGATTACAAACCAATACATCCATAGAAATATTTTGCTCTAGTATTGGTACTAAAAAATCGCCAGCAGTAAATACAACAGCAGCTTGATGTCGGCTCGCATTTTCCTTCGCTATTTTTAAAGCTTGGTCCGAGATATCTGTAGCGTAAACCATCGTCTTAGGCATCTCTAAAGCGAGTGTTATGGCAATTATGCCACTTCCTGTACCTACATCAACAATAGTCGGGCACTTATTCACAAAGTGATCGTTTACATGTTGAATAACCTGCTGCACGAGCTCCTCGGTTTCTGGCCTCGGAATAAGTACATCTTCGTTTACCTTAAATTCCCGTCCGTAAAACGAAGCGTACCCTACCAAATGCTGTACTGGTACCCCCGTTGAAGCATGTTGTTTAATAGCTGCCATATACGGTGTAAGCACTTCGTCTGGAACAAGCTGTTGCATATTCATGTAAAATTTAGTAGCGGTTACCTGTAGAAAATGTTGTAGCAAAATAACGGCAACATTTTTTTCTCGACCGTGTTCCTCTAAAAAAAGGGAAGCCCATTGGAGGACTTCGTATTGTTTCTTCATTTCCATATTATTCACCAATTTGTTCCAGTTTTTTCGTTTGCTCTTCTATAATTAATGCTTCAATAATTTCATCTAATTTCCCTTCTAGAATTTGATCTAGTTTCTGAATAGTTAAACCAATCCGATGATCGGTTACACGATTTTGCGGAAAATTATAGGTGCGAATACGCTCTGATCGATCTCCAGTTCCTACTGCAGATTTACGATTTTCATCGTATTCAGCTTGAGCTTCTTGTTGATACATATCATATATTCTAGCTCGCAGCACCTTCATTGCTTTTTCTTTATTTTTAATTTGCGATTTCTCATCTTGAATGGAAACTACGATGCCTGTTGGCACATGCGTTAAACGAACAGCTGACATCGTTGTGTTAACACTTTGACCACCTGGTCCACTAGAGGCAAAGGTATCCACACGTATATCCTTTTCATGAATATCCACTTCTACTTCTTCAGCCTCAGGCAGTACAGCTACTGTCGCCGTTGATGTATGAATTCTTCCGCCTGATTCCGTCTCAGGAACACGCTGAACACGATGGGCGCCGTTTTCATATTTCAAACGAGAGTAAGCACCTTTACCGTTAATCATAAAGATAATTTCTTTGTATCCACCTACACCAGTTGTGTGAGCTTCCATGACTTCTAGTTTCCACCCATAAGTCTCGGCGTAACGGGAATACATCCGATATAAGTCTCCTGCAAATAATGCCGCTTCGTCTCCACCGGCAGCTCCGCGTATTTCCATAAATACGTTTTTATCGTCATTTGGATCTTTTGGTAATAGTAAAACTTTTAACTTCTCTTCCAATTGTTGTTTATTTTCTGTAAGTTCGTTAATTTCAAGTTTTACCATTTCTTCCATTTCTTCATCTAGCTCGTCTTCTTGCATTTCTTTTGCGTCTTTTAACTGCTGTACGACATCTTTATATTCTCGATAAACTTGAACAACATCTTCTAAGCTTGATTGTTCTTTGGAATATTCTCGAAGCTTTGTCGCATCGCTAATTACTTCCGGATCACTTAGCCATTCATTTAATTTATTGTAACGATCTTCTAAAGATTGTAAACGATCTAACATCACGGCCACCTCTTTCTAATTAACAGTATAATTATAGTATACTCCTGTTATTAGGTCAAAATCGGTGTGGATTAAAGACAAGAACTTCTTTAAAACACCTCTAAATTCGTGTTCAGGTTGTGCTAATCTTATTTTATACGAGATAAAAAAATCCGCTTATCTGGACATTTTTGTTAAACATATGTTGGTTGTTGCTTTATTCGGTTTATTTGGTACTTCATGGTGATGGCGGCATCTTGGCTCATAAGATTCAGAAGCGCCAACTAATATAATTGGATCATCATAAGAAGCTGGTTGCCCGTTGATTAAACGTTGTGTTCTACTTGCTGGAGAACCACAAATGGGACAAATAGCATTCAACTTCGTGACGGACTCGCTTAACGCCATTAATTGCGGCATAGAACCAAATGGCTCCCCACGAAAATCCGTGTCTAAACCAGCGACTACAACCCGTATACCAGCATCCGCTAATTGTTCTACAATAGTAACAATGGACGCATCAAAAAATTGCGCTTCATCAATACCAACAATATCCACATGTTCATTTATATGTTCAAGCAAATCTGTTACACCTTTAATTGGTCGAGCGATTATCGACGTTCCATTGTGAGATACGACTGCTTCTTTTTCATAACGGTCATCTAGAGATGGCTTAAATACTCTTACAGTTAAATTAGCGTATGTAGCACGTCGGACCCGGCGAATCAATTCCTCTGATTTACCTGAAAACATGCTCCCACAAATCAATTCTACCCAGCCACTTTGTTTCATTACATACATACGTCTTGTCCCCCACTTTTCCATTTTCGTTTATTTCCATTTTGCTTATCCGTTCGTTTTTCTATACATGCTTCACTTTTTATAAACATACAACGACTTGCAGTTCATTTACAAATTTCCATGGTGAAAACTGTAGTTTTGCTTAGAATGTTATATGTTTCTATAAGTATTAGAAAGACTTGGCTTGTTTCCCAATCTTATGGCGAGAGCCGTAGTTTTTTCTTATACTATAATCCTTAGAAATGTTATCTGTCTCTATAGTATAAAGTAAAAAAACAGGCAAAGTTGGACATTTTGCCTGTTTTATACACTATTGTAAATAGATGATTCGTGTTCGGAACTTCTTGCGTTCCAACAATTACTTCATATTATATTTTTTCTTAAAGCGATCCACTCGGCCACCGACTTTATCAGCTTTTTGCTTACCAGTGTAAAATGGATGTGATTCTGAGCTGATCTCCACACGAATTAATGGGTACGTATTCCCATCTTCCCACTCAATTGTTTCATTGGATGATTTTGTAGATCCACTTAAAAATTTAAAGTCGGAACTCGTATCAAGAAAAACTACTTTTTGGTACTCTGGATGAATATCCTTTTTCATGTTTTCCACTCCTTTTTGCCCTGAATCCTTTGGAGACAGAGTTATTGTAAGAGCCCTCATAGGTAAAATACCTGATCTAAACTCACATAAAAAGATTATAACAGGATGATTTCTATAATGCAATAGTAGGCTCTACCTAATCGGGGTTAGAAAAATCTTGGCTTAGCGTCATGTGTCTATAGGGAAAGCTGTAGTTTTCTTGACATGGAAAGACGTATTAGCAAATCCCAATGCAAGCAATGACTGTATTCTTATATAGGATAAATCTAATTTTATACTTGGCTAAAGTGTAAAAAGTGTGGCAAGCTTAGATTATTCTTTAAGAACGTTTCATGCGACGTCGTTTCATCTCTTCATCCATCATTTGGAAAAATTCCTCATTATTTTTTGAAGCTCTTAATCTACGTAAGAAGCGTTCCAGAAAATCATTAGAATCTTGCATTGTTTTGCGAATGGCCCACATTTTATCCAAGTGCGATTTGTTAACAAGTAATTCTTCTTTTCTAGTTCCAGACCGTAAAATGTCAATCGCAGGAAATATACGACGCTGAGCCAAATGACGATCTAAGTGTAATTCCATATTACCGGTTCCTTTAAATTCCTCATAAATCACATCATCCATGCGTGAGCCTGTATCGATCAATGCTGTCGCTAATACTGTGAAGCTTCCACCCTCTTCAATATTACGGGCAGCTCCAAAAAATCGTTTTGGACGATGAAACGCAGCAGGATCAATACCGCCTGATAACGTACGTCCACTAGGCGGAATAACGAGGTTATAAGCGCGCGCCAAACGAGTAATACTGTCCATTAAGACGATAACATCTCGCTTATGCTCCACTAAACGCATTGCCCGTTCTAATACAAGCTCCGATACTTTAATATGACTCTCCGGCACTTCATCAAATGTCGAACTGACAACATCCACATCAGGATGTACAGAGCGCTCAATGTCTGTTACTTCTTCAGGGCGCTCATCTACTAAAAGAATAATTAATTTCGCATCTGGATGATTTTCCGAAATGCTGTTGGCAATCTCTTTTAATAAAGTTGTCTTCCCAGCTTTAGGTGGAGCAACAATTAGTCCACGCTGTCCGTAACCTACAGGTGTCATTAAATCAATAATGCGTGTTGATATTTCATTTGATTTCGTTTCTAGCTTCATGAAGCGATCTGGGTATAATGCCGTTAGCGCTGGGAAATGCACACGTTCTTTCGCTGTTTCTGGGTCATCTCCATTGACAGCATCTACATGTAATAGACCATAATATCTTTCGTTTTCTTTAGGAGGTCGAACCTTCCCAGATACTTTATCACCATTACGTAAATCAAAGCGCCTAATTTGCGAAGCCGAAATATAAATATCTTCAGCACTTGGTGAATAGTTAATCGGTCTTAGAAAGCCAAAGCCTTCGGAAGGAATAATTTCTAATATCCCATCCATAAAGAGGTAGCCATCTTTTTCCGCTTGCGCTTTTAAAATTGCAAAAATTAGTTCTTTTTTCGTTAACTTTGCATAATAAGAGATTTTATACTCTCTTGCTAATTGGTAAATCTCCTTTAATGTTAACGTCTCCAAACGGGAGATAGTTAGTCCTGCCATAAAATCACCTTACCTATAAAATTTTACTTTCTTTATTGAAAAACTTGGCTATTTGCTTCTTGATGACAAAAATGTGGCCAATTTCTTTGTCGTATAAAACCTAAAAAATTTGACTTGTTGACACGTCTTCCAAGCAGAAAAAGCTGCTATTTTTACTATAAACCAAAAAAATCTTAAACTTTCCTATAATAAAAAAGATATATTTGGTTTTACTAGTCAATCTACTAAATGATACGAGGATCACGCACAAAAAGACGATGTAAGATCGTATTTTCTTCTTTAAAAGCTGTTCATCTGGAATTACATATAAGGTAAAATCCCAGTCCAATTTTTCTTCATTTCTAATAGTTTTTAGTTTAATTGCTGTAATAGTTATTCCTACTTAGTTGTAAAGCAATCGTTTTTACATCGTCTTTTCCTTAGAAAGTGTAAAAGGCAACTGCATTAATTGAAAAATTCAGTTTATGCGCAAGTACGCCAGACATGTATTTTAACTGAGATGACCTTTTCCCTTAAGTAACCTTATTCATACTTTATGCTTCATGTAGAATGCAGCCTGTATCAACTACCTAGTGTGTTCCTGATACTTGAGAAATGTAGCATGAGATAAACATGACTGACACCAAGCCTTGATGTCAATAGTTACCGTTTTTCCTATACTTTAAAACTGCTAGAAATTTTGATACTTTCCTAATAGCACAAGAAATCAAATAGAATTTTTCACTTCTTTATTGGAAAGCCTGTCTTCGAAGAAATGAAGATATTTTGTAGGGAAGCTAGATTCGAAGTTCAACATAACACATAAATTATAAACATATACCATCTTACTCTTTTAACATGCAAAATTCAACCGTATAACGCTATTTAATTCCACAAATTATATTAGGTTCATTTTAGCATATGTGAAGGAATCTTGAAATAAAACAGAATTGATAAAATGCAAGACAATTCAAAGCGGGGTATTCCTCGTAATGGTTGACATTAAAACATAAACTACGACGAAATCTATGAAGAAATTATCTTTCTCCTCACCTGTTATCCACAATCATCTTATAAAATCTTTTATAATACTTAGGCTAAATCTAATCTTCTACGGAAACTTGCGCTTTTCTCATACGATTATCGCCCACTCTTTATGGTAAATTCGCCCATAGTGTAAAGAAAAGGAAGCTGGTGTGCGTAGCTTCCTTGTTACATAACAGTGAAAAGATAAGGAGCGAGCTACCCCGTTTAGAGTTTTCCTTAGTTTCGATCTCGAAGTAGAAATCAGCTCGCTCCTTGCAAGCTTTGTAATAAAATATATGTTCTATTCATTCCCCATTATGAAGTGAAGTATACCTGTTATTTTATAACGAAATCTGGTTTTTTCTGCAAGCTATGTGTACCATCAATAAAGCGAACGGTTCCACTTTTTGCTCGCATAACTACTGTTTCAGTAGTAGCATTCGTTCCTTTAAATTGAACGCCTTTTAATAATTCTCCATCTGTAACTCCAGTAGCAGCAAAAATGGCGTCATCCCCGCTACAAAAATCATTCATATACAATACTTTATTAATATCCCTAATACCCATTTTCGAGCAACGATCGGATTCTTCTTTATTTGCAGGAACCAACTTACCTTGTATTTCTCCCCCCAAGCATTTAAGAGCAGCAGCTGCAATAACACCTTCTGGAGCTCCGCCAATTCCTAATAAAATATCCACTCCAGTTTCATCAAAAGCTGTATTAATAGCTCCTGCAACATCACCATTTGAAATTAGTTTAATGCGAGCGCCAGCCTCGCGGATTTCCTCAATTAATTTATGGTGACGTGGGCGATCCAAAACAGTTACTACTACATCTTCTACCGCTTTATTTTTTGCTTTAGCAACGGCTTGTAGATTATCAAATGTAGAAGCATTAATATCAATTGTACCAACTGCTTCAGGGCCTACTGCGATTTTATCCATATACATATCTGGTGCATGTAATAATGTTCCTTTATCTGCTATTGCAATTACAGAAAGTGCATTCCAAGAGCCGTTTGCCACGATACTCGTTCCTTCTAGAGGATCAACAGCCACATCAACCCCTGGTCCATTGCCTGTACCGAGCTTTTCTCCAATATATAGCATAGGTGCTTCGTCCATCTCTCCTTCGCCAATGACGACCGTACCTTGCATTGGAATTGTATCAAAAACAGCACGCATAGCGGTTGTCGCTGCATCATCTGCTTCTTCTTTCTTACCTCTTCCCATCCAACGTGCTGATTTTAAAGCTGCGGCTTCCGTAACTCTTACTAATTCCATTGATAAGCTTCTTTCCAAAGTTAACCTCTCCCTTTTGTAAACTGTCCTCATCCCAAGAAGAAGTTTGACAAAAGCATTCTCTCTTTAACAAGCTGATTTCTTCTTAAATCATCTTTACACAACTAGTATACGACATATGATTTATAGATGAAACTATTCAACTGCATTATATAACTTAACTATCCTATTAGAAAAGCTTAATTATCCATATATACGCCGTCGTTTTGCTTCATAAACCTAAAATTATATGCTTTTCTATCGTATGACGTTACGAATTTTGTAGTTCTTCAACTTCTTCCTGCGTCATCGTATCGCGCCAAATTTTTGCACCTAAGTTCGTCAGTTTTTCTGTAATCTTTTCGTACCCGCGATCGATATGATCCAATCCCGTTATTTCAGTAATTCCCTCAGCCATTAAGCCGGCAATAATTAATGCTGCTCCAGCACGAAGGTCCGTAGCATTCACTTTAGCACCTTGTAATTGCACAGGGCCTGACACAATGGCAGATCCACCTTCCACTTTAATGGAAGCATTCATTCTGCGTAACTCGTCAATATGCTTCAATCTTGCCGTATAAATCGTATCTGTAACAACTCCAGTACTTTCTGCTTTTGTTAGCAGCGTTGTAAACGGTTGCTGTAGATCTGTAGGAAAGCCAGGATATACGAGTGTTTTTATATCTACACTTTTAAAAGGTTGCTTTGGCGCAATAAATAGTTGCTCATTATTTTCCTCGATAGGAACGCCCATTTCCCGCATCTTTGCTAATAGTGACTCCAAATGTGGAGGAATGACATTATCAATTGTTACTTCTTTTCCCATAGCAGCAGCTGCTATAGCAAATGTTCCTGCTTCAATGCGGTCCGGAATAATCGTATGACGGCAGCCGTTTAAATGAGGAACGCCTTCTATGCGAATCACATCCGTACCAACGCCTTTAATCTTTGCACCCATATTTGTAAGCAAAGTGGCTACATCAATAATCTCAGGCTCTTTAGCTGCATTTTCTATAATGGTCTTTCCTTTTGCTTTTACAGCAGCAAGCATAATATTGATCGTTGCCCCAACGCTAACAACATCTAGGTATATACGTGCACCGGTCAATTCCTTCGCACGCAAATATATTGCTCCCTGTTCATTCGTAACTTCTGCTCCAAGTGCTTCAAAACCTTTAATATGCTGGTCAATAGGTCGAGGCCCTAAAAAACAGCCACCAGGTAACCCAATAACCGCTTTTTTAAATTTCCCAAGCATTGCACCCATAAAATAATACGATGCTCTTAGTTTTTTCACTTTTCCATTTGGCAGCGGCATCGCTATCATCTTAGAAGGATCAATGTGCACGGTTTGTCCATCCCAGGAAACCGAACCTCCAATTTCCTCTAGTAAATCCCCTAATGTGTACACATCAGATATTTGCGGAAGTCCTTCTATCGTCACGTCAGAGTCAGCCAATATAGCAGCAGGTAATAATGCGACAGCACTGTTTTTCGCTCCACTTATACGAACTTTGCCATTTAAAAAATGACCACCTTCAACGAACATTTTTTGCATGTAAAAACCTCACTTAAGCAAGGAACATGCGAGCGCATATCCATGCGCCCACATTTACTTGCAATCTTTATTGCAGTAAACACTGCCTTGTCTCTTAGGTTGTACAACATTTCCAATTATATGCAACTATTTTTGTTTATTCCAATCAGCCAAAAACTTTTCAATTCCTTGATCTGTTAATGGATGTGACACGAGTTGCTGAAGTACTTTAAATGGAATAGTAGCTATATGTGCACCGTTCTGTGCAGCATCTATAACATGTAAAGGATGGCGAATTGATGCAGCAATAATTTCAGTGTGAATGCTATGCTTCCTAAAAATATCAGCGATCGTTTCAATTAGATCCATTCCGTTATGCCCAATATCATCGAGGCGACCAAGAAAAGGAGACACATAAGTTGCACCAGCACGAGCAGCAAGCAAAGCTTGATTTGCATTAAAAATAAGTGTAACGTTCGTCTTAATGTTTAAATCACTGAATGCTTTCACTGCCTTTAAGCCTTCTAGTGTCATGGGAACCTTCACTGTAATATTAGGAGCTATAGCTACAAGCTCTTTTCCCTCTCGTATCATGCCCTCTGCATCTTCTGCAATTACTTCGGCACTAACCGAGCCAGACACTTCATTCGTTATCTCTTGCAGACGATCATGAAAAGATACACCTTCTTTTGCTACAAGACTAGGGTTTGTGGTTACCCCATCTAGAACACCAAGTGCATTTGCTTCACGAATTTCATCAATATTAGCTGTATCAATAAAGAATTTCATAAATTCCTGCCCCCTTCACATATTGTATAAAAAACTTAGCTTGTTTTTAAAGCAATCTATCTTCATATTATAAAGCATGAGCTTGTATAAGATAAGAAATACGTTTATGCTTTTTGTGATGAACCAAATTCACGCATTTTACCAATAACTGTTTCTTTAATCGCATCTTTACCAGGTCCTAAGTATTTACGTGGATCATATAGATCAGGGTTTTCGTTCAAAACTTCACGTACCTTATTCGCTTGAGCGATTTGATTTTCTGTATTTACATTAATTTTAGCAGTTCCAAGTGAAACAGCGCGTTGAATATCTTTTGTAGGAATACCTGTACCTCCGTGAAGTACTAAAGGAAGTTCTACTGTATTTAAAATTTCTTCCATTTCTTTGAAGCCAAGGTTTGGTTCCCCTTTATAAGGACCATGAACAGAACCAAGTGCAGGAGCTAAACAGTCAATACCTGTTGCATCAACCAATTTTTTACACTCTTTTGGATCTGCATAAATAACTCCATCGGCAACTACATCGTCTTCTTGTCCACCGACAGTACCTAGTTCAGCTTCCACAGACACACCATGAATGTGAGCTAATTCCACGACTTTTTTCGTAACAGCTATATTTTCTTCTAATGGATCATGAGACGCATCAATCATAACAGAAGTGAAACCAGCATGAATTGCTTCCGCACACTTCGCAAAGCTTGAACCGTGATCTAAATGTATCGCAACAGGTACAGTTGTGCCATATGCTTCCATTAGTGATTTCACCATTGCAACAACAACATTAAAACCACCCATATATCTTGCAGCACCTTCAGAAACCCCGATAATAACAGGAGATTTTTCCTCTTCTGCAGCTTGCAAAATGGCTTGACCGTACTCTAGGTTATTTAAGTTAAATTGACCAACTGCATAACCATTTTCTTTTCCTTTTTCTAACATTTCTTTCATTGATACTAATGGCATGTATATCCTCCTCTAGATGAACATTACACCTATGTCAAAATAAATTACATTAATAGAATACCAACAACTACACAAAGTCGCAACAATACGCTTGTGAAATTATTTCAAAATGGAGTGAACCAATTCGCAAACTTCCTTAATATTAAATGGTTTACTAAGAATGGTTACAATATTATTACAATCTTCTTTTTCTCGAACAATACCTTCTGTCATACCAGTCATGACAATTACAGGGATTTGATTGTTTGGCTTTTCCAACTGCTTTACTACTTCAAATGCATTGAATATCGGTAATTGATAATCCATCAACACTAAATGATAAACGGAAGTATTCATCTTTTCTAGCCCTTCTTTTCCGGTGCTAGCAGTTTCCACATGATATCCTTCTTCCGTTAGTATATCCGTTAATAGCATACAGATACCTGGCTGATCATCAACAACAAGGATTGTTTTTTTCACTATTAACTTCCCCTTTCCAAATCATTTGCCCCCAACAATACTATTCTCTATTACATAACAGATATCCTGCTGCATTGGCTGTTTATCTTAGAGAAACTTGGCTTGTCGCCAAGTCCTATGGCGAAATCTGTAGTTTTTCAATTTTATACTTTTCTATCGTATAAATAAAATAAGAACAAAGGCTCGGGGCGCCCGGTTAGCAACGTAGCGAGTGGAACGAAGCAACTGAAGTTTTAGGAATCATGCTCCTGCAACAGGAGTATGCCGGCGCCCTCCGGCAAACCCGTCTTTAGTCGGCCTTCCTATTTAGAACGAACCGACGATGACTTATCTTAGAGCAATGGAATGAAGTCGCCTAGTTGCTAGGCGCTTGCGTCGGAAGTGGCTAAATAACTTAGCAAGTTTATCCACAGCTGCTAAATTTTATAATTTCCAATTTCCTAGACCATAAAAAAGGGAGCCGCCTACCTTCATCCCGACTCCCGTTTCTAACATATCCCTTATTCATAAATTCCTTATGCTTTCTGAAAATCAACTGCCGCTCCAACAAAGCCTTTAAATAAAGCTTGCGCTCGAGTCGGTCGCGATGTAAATTCTGGATGAAATTGACTCGCTACAAACCAAGGATGATCTGCAATTTCAATCGTTTCTACTAAACGACCATCAGGGCTTGTGCCAGAAAATACAAAACCGTATTCTTCCATTTGCTCACGGTAAACATTATTAAATTCATAACGATGACGGTGGCGTTCTTCAATATAATCAGCACCATTATAAGCGGCTTTCACTTTTGTACCGTCTTTTAGTTTGCAAGGGTAAATACCAAGTCTCAATGTGCCCCCAAGGTCCGAGATGTCTTTTTGCTCTGGAAGCAAATCAATAATCGGGTATGCTGTGTCAGGATCAATTTCTGAAGAGTGCGCACCATAAAGACCTACAACATTGCGAGCAAACTCTACAGTAGCTAATTGCATACCTAAACAAATGCCTAGGAACGGAATTTTATTTTCACGTGCGTATTGAATAGCTGTGATTTTCCCTTCAATACCCCGATCACCAAATCCTCCAGGTACTAAAATCCCATCTACATGCTGTAATTGTTCATGAATCGTTTTCTCATCGAGCAACTCCGAATTCACCCAATGTACACGAATATCAGCATCATACATAAATCCAGCATGCTTCAATGCTTCTACTACAGATAAATAGGCATCAGGAAGCTCCACATATTTCCCCACTAAAGCTATATCTACTGTTTTGGATAGATGACGCACTTTGTTTAGAAGCTCCAGCCACTCTTCCATATCTGCTTCCTTGCAGTCTAGCCCAAAATGATTACAAGTGAGCTCATCTAATCGCTGCTCTTGTAAAGCAATCGGTACTTGATACAATGTATCTGCATCTAACATTTCTATAACAGCTTTTTCATTTATATCACAAAACAAAGCTATCTTTTCTTTCATTTCTTTACTAATCGCTTGTTCGGTTCGTAACACGATAACGTCTGGCTGAATTCCTAATGAACGTAATTCTTTAACACTGTGTTGTGTGGGTTTTGTTTTCATTTCACCAGCAGCTTGAATATAAGGAACAAGGGTACAATGCAAATACATAACGCTGTCCCTGCCTACATCTTTTTTAATTTGGCGAATAGCTTCTAAAAAAGGTAATGATTCAATATCACCAACGGTGCCGCCAATCTCCGTTATAACAATGTCTGCTCCTGTCGCTTCACCCGCACGGAATACTTGTTCTTTTATTTCGTTCGTAATATGTGGAATAACTTGAACTGTTCCACCTAAATAGTCTCCACGTCGTTCTTTGCGAATGACACTTGAATACACTTTACCCGTTGTAATATTGCTATATTTATTTAGATTAATATCGATAAAGCGTTCGTAGTGACCTAAATCTAAGTCTGTCTCCGCACCATCTTCTGTCACATAAACTTCTCCATGTTGATAAGGACTCATCGTTCCAGGGTCAACATTAATATAAGGGTCAAATTTTTGGATCGTTACTTGTAAACCACGATTTTTTAATAACCTTCCTAATGAAGCAGCTGTAATTCCTTTTCCTAAAGAGGATACAACTCCTCCAGTTACAAAAATATACTTGGTCATCTTTTCTTTCCCTCTTTCTCTATATTGTGAAATGCGATAATGAAAACTTTATTCAGTAAGCTAATTGCTTACTGGATGCCTAAGTACCACATAGGTATATAACGTAAAGATTCTTACATGAATCTATCGCTTAGGAGCTATTTTCTCTCACTTAACTTGTTTCGCATGCGTAACAACCAGCATAAAACTCTAGCAAAAACAATAAAAGCGTCTCCCCAATCAACCGAGGAAACGCTTTGTCAATTAAAATAAAAGAGCCCAAGATAAATTGTACTGACCTCATTAAAAAAAGTCAAGGCTTTAAAGGATGTTTTAAATTTCCAAATGCATTGTATTCATTATCTATTTTCTATCCTCAGTTTCATCTTCATCGTCATATGCTTCATCCAAATCTTCGTCATATACTTCATCGTCAAAATCTTCGTCTAATTCTTCTGCATCATAATCTAAATCTATATCTAAATCATCATCTAAAATCTCAATATCCTCATCAACAATATCCAACTCATCTTCGTCTTTTTTCTTCTTTGCTTTCTTCTTTCTTTTCGGAGCAACATTTACTTCTTCATCCATTTTTTCTACAGGGTACCAACGCTTTAATCCCCACATATTTTCGCCAACAGTAAGAAATCTACCTTCAACATTTAAATCTGTATAAAATTGTGCAATCGCATTTTTCTTTTGCTTTTCTGTATAGCCTTTCAAATCTGCTAAACGATTAAATAAGTCTTTAAAGTGAAATGATTTTCTTTCTTCTTCCAGTAACAAGCTAGCCAACTCAATCATTGGCATTTTTTGAATTTCTTCGTGGCTATATTGATTTAAGCTCACGGTCATGCACTCCCTTTAATTTATATTGATGGCTTCTATACCGTTTATTTCATGATAATGAGGTCGCATAATAGAAATGGTTATCTGTTTGAACACACACGAATAATATATTATGAAACCTACTTTTGTTCTATCCCTGTATTTCTCTGTAATGGATAGAAACAACATAATTGAAACCACTTTAACCATACCATACATTATAAACAAAATTATATAGTTTATGCTAGAGATAAAGAAGAAAAAATGCAAGTAAAATGTAGATAGTGACCGTTGCGGAAAAACACTACGATTTCCATGGGTTGGAGCTGAGCCTCCTCGAAAAAAAGCCGTTCGCTTTTTTTCGGGTATTCCCATTGCGATTTCCTACCGGACAAAGAGAGCTGCGTCAGCGAAACATCGCAAGAAGAAGCTGATTGTTCAATTTCGAGAAGTCTCCCCGTTTTTCCTCCGCTAACTTAACAGAATCAACTATCGCTTTTTTATACTATATCCGCCGGCTATTTCACAATCCAATTACTCAATAAACGGATAGTGTATTTTTCCTTTTTCATCATGCACAAGGTATGTTGAAAGCAAGCATTAATTTGAACCATTTTTTGGTCTTCTAGCTGGATTGTCCATCCTTATTCTTGGTGCTTTTTCTTTGATAACCTTGAACACCTGCACGAACACTTTATACGTCACACGTTGAAGACACTCTTCCAAACAGACTAAATCATAGGATTATTTATGTTAAAAGAAACTTAGCTATCACAATCCTTTATGACGATAGAACATCGTCGCTTGAATGAAACGATGAATCTTAAAAAACTATCCCCTCTATAAGCGCGAAAAGAAAAACTTCGCATGAGAAATGTTATACTCATACAAAGCTTCTTGGTTTCGGGGCGAGTTGTCATTCCAGCTTTCTTTAACATTTATCGCTCGAGGATTTAGCCTGAATAGATTGTATTAGAAATTGAATTTGGCTATCCATGTATGCCTCCAGTGTAAATTGCTTTTGTAACATCCATCTCCGAAACCCCCACATCTGCCCTTGAATAAAAATATTATTGGCAAGGAGTTGCCGCTCATTCGAGTTTAAGGAATGAGGAAAGCATTTAGCAATAACTCGCTCTAACATAGACACCATATCTTTTTCTTTCTGTAGTACATAATCTTTACTCTCTTTTTTTAACGACTTCACTTCTTGGTACATAATGATGACTTCTTCTTGCATGTCATCCATTAAATAAAAATAGGAACGAATTACATTTATAAAATGTGCCAAGGAAGAATTATCTGGGTCAATTTGTGCTTCTAAACGTTCACGCACCTGTAAATAAATGGAGTCGCAAACAAGAAATAGAATGTCTTCTTTTGTACGAATGTATTCATACAAAGTTCCAATGCTAAACCCGGCTTCTTTGGCAATTTCTCTAGTTGTTGTCCTATGAAACCCCTTTTTTTCAAACAAACTGATCGCGGATCTAATAATTTGATTTCGTCGCTTTTCAATTAACGACGGATCTTTGATGGAAGAAAGGATCGAGTTCATTTCCTTCACTCCTTCCCATTAAGCACTTAGATTCCCACATGCGGTAGTAGCTAATAGCGTAAAACACAAAAACTATACGAACGCGACATCACACACATTGTAAACAGATATCACCTTACAGTCCGCTTCATGTTAAAGAGTTAAAATATCATTTTGTAAGCATCCTACCAATGACGAGACGTTGAATCTCATTTGTTCCTTCATATATTTGGGTGATTTTTGCATCTCGCATGTATCGTTCGACAGGATAATCTTTCGTATATCCGTAACCACCAAATATTTGTACAGCCTCCACCGTAATCCTCATCGCGGCATCACCTGCGAACAACTTCGACATAGCAGAAGCCTTGCCGTATTCCATACCCTGTGATTCCAACCAAGCTGCTTGATACGTCAGTAAGCGAGCAGCTTCTACCTCTGTAGCCATGTCTGCTAATTTAAACGAAATACCTTGATTTGCTGCAATTGGCTTACCAAATTGCACCCTTTCCTTGGCATAAGTGGTCGCAGCATCCAAAGCACCTTGCGCAATTCCTAATGCCTGTGCCGCAATACCATTTCGCCCACCATCTAACGTGCTCATCGCTATTTTAAACCCTTCTCCTTCGTTACCAAGTCGATTTGCTTTTGGTATACGGCAATTTTCAAAAATTAATTCCGTTGTCGGTGAAGATCGAATTCCGAGCTTTTTTTCTTTTTTACCAAATGAAAATCCTTCTGTTCCTTTTTCAACGATAAATGCTGTCATACCTTTATGCTTAGCATTAGCGTCTGTTTTAGCAAAAACAATATACATATCTGCTACCTCGCCGTTGGTAATCCACACTTTATTACCGTTTAAAATGTAACTGCCCCCATCTTCTTTTGCAGTTGTTGACATAGACACAACATCACTTCCAGCACCAGGTTCGGATAAAGCATAGGCACCTAACGCCTTTCCCGTTGCTAAGCGATGCAAAAAGTTATGCTTTTGTTCTTCTGAACCGTACTTATAAATCGGCCAACTCGCTAAAGATACATGTGCAGATAAAGTGACACCTGTGGAAGCACATACTCGTGACAATTCTTCAACAGCTATGACGTAACTCATGTAATCAGAGCCAATCCCGCCATATTCTTCTGGCCAAGGAATTCCCGTTAGCCCAAGTTCTGCCATCTGATCAAAAATTCCCCGATCAAATCGCTCTTCTTCATCTCGTTCTGCCGCTGAAGGTTCTACTTCATTTTCCGCAAATTCGCGTACCATTTTTTTAAGCATCTTTTGTTCATCCGTAAGATCAAAATTCATGGACAAACCCTCCCTTATTGTTTGAGTAAATTTTTAGCTACTACCATGCGTTGAATTTCACTCGAGCCTTCGTATATTTCCGTAACTTTTGCGTCACGGAACAGTCGTTCAACAGGATAATCTTCCGTATAGCCGTAACCACCAAATATTTGCACCGCTTCAATAGCGTTATCGACAGCTACTTTAGAAGCATATAATTTAGCCATGGAAACTTCTTTCCCTGATGTTACACCACGCTCTACGAAATGAGCCGCTTGGTAGACGAGTAGTTTAGCTGCCTCTGTCCGAGTTGCCATGTCCGCTAATTTAAAGGAAATGCCTTGGTTTTCTGCAATTGACTTGCCAAATTGCTTTCGTTCTTTGGCATACTTTGTTGCCTGCTCTAGCGCTGCTTCACTTATTCCAAGCGCTTGAGCCGCTATACCAATTCTACCGACATTTAAATTATGCATGGCAATTTTAAACCCTTTTCCTTCTTCTCCCAAAAGTTGTTCTTTGCTAATGCGACAATTATCAAGTGTCAGTGTCACTGTATTGGATCCGTGTAGCCCCATTTTCTTCTCTGGTTTACCAATGATAAGTCCAGGAGTATCCCGCTCTACGATAAACGCACTAATTTCTCTTTCTCCTGTACGCGCAAAGGTGATATATGTATTAGCCACACCACCATTTGTAATAAACACTTTCGACCCATTTAAAATGTATGCCTCTCCGTCTTTCACAGCTTTTGTTTTTAGACTTGCTGCATCCGATCCTGCATTCGGTTCTGTTAAAGCAAAAGCTCCTAAATATTCACCACTTGCCAGTTTAGGAAGATAGAAATCCTTTTGCTGTTCCGTACCAAAATAAAGAATCGGATTCGTTCCGACAGATGTATGGACGGATAAAATAACACCTACCGTTGCACTCACCTTTGATATCTCATGAATGGTTTGAATATACGCAGTGTAATCCATTCCTGCTCCGCCATATTTCTCTGGAATAGGAATTCCCATTAGTCCAAGCTCTCCCATTTGCTTGACGACTTCTATTGGAAAGCGATCCTCCTCTTCCATAAGAGGTACCGCTTTCAAGATTTCGGTTTGCGCAAAATCTCTCACCATTTTATTTAGCATTTGTTGCTCGTCGGTCCAACGCAGCATATTGTTTTCCCCCTCGATCTTTACAAGTTTTTACGTATACACATAAAAACCTCGACCTGTTTTTTTACCTAACCATCCCGCTTGCACATATTGCTTAAGTAACGGGCATGGTCGGTATTTACTATCGGAAAAGCCTTCATGCAGTACCTCCATAATGTACAAACATGTATCCAAACCAATAAAATCAGCGAGTGTTAACGGACCCATCGGATGATTCATACCTAGTTTCATTGAAGTATCTATATCTTCTGCCGTAGCAACTCCTTCTTGTAATGTATAAATAGCCTCGTTAATCATTGGCATTAATATACGGTTGGAAACAAAACCTGGGAAATCCGCGACAGTAACTGGCGTTTTATGTAATGCTCTTGCCATTTGCTCAACTTTAAAATAGGTTTCATCACTTGTTTGTAATCCCCGAATAATTTCTACCAACTCCATAATTGGAACCGGATTCATAAAATGCATGCCAATCACCCGGTCAGGGCGATTTGTCGCAGCTGCTAGTTTAGTAATTGGCAAAGATGACGTATTAGAAGCTAAAATAGTACGTGCTGGCGCTAATTGGTCCAACTCTTTAAAAATAGCGGCTTTGGCATCCATATTTTCGATGACAGCCTCAATAACGATATCCGCCTTTTCCACAGCTTCTACCTTCTCCGCACGTTGCAATCTTTGCAGCGTTTCATCACGTTGTTTTTCCGTTATTCGTTCTTTTTCAAAAGCTCGTTGTACAAACGTGTGAATTCTTTTCATACCATTATTCAATGATGCGACATGTTTATCATATATGACTACATGAAACCCAGCTTGAGCACAGACCTGGGCAATTCCTGCCCCCATTTGCCCAGCGCCTATGACCATCACTTGTTTAATATCCAATTCCTCTCCCCCTTGTTAATTACTGTTTAGGTACTTCGATTAAAACAGCGTCACCTTGACCTCCTCCGCTACAAATTGCAGCAATGCCAAGTCCACCCCCACGTCGTTTAAGCTCATAAATAAGCGTTAGAATAATCCGCGCTCCACTTGCGCCGATTGGATGACCCAATGCAACTGCCCCACCATTTACATTCACCTTTTCCGGATCAATCCCGGCAATTTTGCCACTCGCTAATGCCACTGCAGCAAACGCTTCATTAATTTCAAATAAATCAATTTCTTCTTTGGAATACCCCGTTTTTTCCAATAATTGATTAATAACTAGACCTGGTGTTTTCGGAAAATCTTCTGCAGGAACAGCAATTTCCGTATGCCCTTTTATAACTGCTAATACTTCTTTTCCAAGTTCGGAAGCTTTCTCATCTGACATAACAACAAATGCACATGCACCATCATTTATCCCCGGAGCATTCCCTGCGGTGATCGTACCATCTCGGTCAAATGCCGATCGAAGCTTCGCTAGTTTTTCTATGCTCGTATCTTTTCTTGGAGCTTCATCTTGATCGACAATAATTGGCTCGCCCCTACGTTGTGGCACTTCCATAGCTACAATCTCTTCAGCAAACTTGCCATCCTCTATCGCTTCTACGGCACGTTGATGGCTGCGATACGCCCATTCATCTTGTTCCTCTCGCGTTAAATCATACTCTGCAGCTGTCGTATTTCCATACGTTCCCATATGAACACCATGGAAAGAACAAGTCAATCCATCATGTACCATCATATCGACAACTTTCTTGTCACCCATTCGATTGCCCCAGCGAGCATCTGGCAAAAAGTATGGAGCATTACTCATACTCTCCATCCCACCAGCAACAATGATATCTTCATCACCTAAACGAATAAGCTGGTTTGCTAATGTAACGCTTCGTAATCCCGAGGCACATACCTTGTTCACCGTTTCTGTCTTCACTTCCCAAGGAATTCCTGCTTCTCTGGCTGCTTGTCTAGAAGGAATTTGCCCTTGACCGCCTTGTAAAACATTTCCTATTATTACTTCACCTACATCACTACCAGCTATATGAGCACGTTTTAATGCTTCTTCAATAGCCTTCCCCCCTAACTGTGAAGCGGTAAAAGGTTGTAGTGCACCACCAAACTTTCCAAACGGAGTCCTAGCTCCAGATACAATCACTGCTTCTCTCATAACTTATTAATCACTCCTTTATTTTGATTGAACGCTCGCTCATCGTTTCATTCAGAACATGTTCAAAAAGCTTAGTTACCTAACTTTTTTTAGAAAAACTTAACTTGTCGCCAATTGTTATGACGAACGCTGTAGCTTTTCTTATACTATTATTTTTTACTTTCTAAAGTGCAGCAAAGGCTCAAGGTGCGCCCGTTTAGCAACGTAGAAAATGGAACAAATCATTAAAGCTTTACAAACCATGGTGAGGGAAGAACTAATGATGACTTAGCTCAGAGCATTTGTTAAATTACCTCGTTGCTGGGCGCCAGAGCCAGACGTAACTTATTCGGTTATGCTGTTATACACAAACCACTCATCTTACATTCTCCTATAGTGAAGCATACTCTATAGATTAATAGAATAACAGGTATCGAGAAATATTCGAAGTGTTTTTATTGCAAATTTGTTAGAAAAACTTGGCTTGTCGCCAAGTCTTATCGCGAAAGCCTTTGTTTTTCTTTATACGATAAACCCCAGAACTTTGTACTTTCCAATGGTAAGCAGTTAAGGACAATTTCACGCTGTCACACCATTCTATTAAGCGGATTTTATTTGTTCTTCATTACATACAGAAATAGCTAAAATCTCTGCTACATCCATCGTGCTAATATCCTCTTCCACTTCTTTCGCTTTTGTACCATCACTGATCATCGTTAAACAATACGGGCATGCACTAGAAATCATGTTCGGCTTAACCGCTAACGCTTGCTCTGTACGCGCAACATTAATACGATTTCCTGTCGTTTCCTCAGCCCACATTAACCCACCACCTGCTCCACAGCACATCCCATTTTCTCTCGTACGTTGCATTTCTACCAATTCTAACCCTGGAATAGATTGGAGAATCTCCCGCGGCGGATCGTATACGCCATTATACCTGCCTAGATAACAAGAATCATGGTATGTCAGCCTTTGGTTAATCGCTTTTTGAGGCTTCAACTTCCCTTCTATCAATAAATCATATAATAATTGGGTATGGTGGTAGACTTCCGCTTCAAATCCAAAATCTGGATACTCATTTTTAAAAATATTGTATGCATGTGGATCAATCGTAACAATTTTTTTCACATCATTTTTCATAAATTCTTTAATATTTTTCTCCGCTATTTCCTGGAATAAGAACTCATTCCCTATCCGACGAGCTGTGTCTCCAGAATTCGCTTCTTTATTTCCTAAAATTGCAAAGCTCACACCTGCTTGGTTTAATAACTTGGCAAACGCAATAGCAATTTTTTGGCTTCGATTATCATATGCTCCCATAGAACTAACCCAAAATAAGTATTCGAAATCTTTGCCTTCTTTACTTAATTCTTTTATCGTTGGTATGTGCACAGACTCATCTTGCTCACGCCACTTAATCCGATCTTTTTTCGATAATCCCCATGGATTACCTTGTCGTTCAATATTCATAACTGCTCGTTGAACATCTTGGTCCATCTTTCCTTCTGTCATGACCAAGTACCTGCGCATATCGATTATCGTTCCTACATGCTCGTTGTTAACAGGGCAGGCATCTTCGCAGTTGCGGCACGTTGTACAACCAGCCAATTCTTCTTCTGTAATGACATCACCAATTAAACTCGCGCTTTGCACAGTGGCAGCAGCCTCTTGTTTTGCAGTGGCTTGATTGCCCGCCGTATTGGCAAATGCATAGGCTGGGACCCATGGCGACTTTCCAGTAATTGCTGCGCCTTTTTCTGTTAAATGATCTCGTACTTTAATCATAATATCCATGGGCGATAGCATTTTCCCTGTACCTGCAGCAGGACAAACATCTGTACATCTACCGCATTCTACACATGCATAAAAATCAATCATTTGATGCTGTTCAAAATCTTCCACTTTCCCAACACCGAATGCGATCTCTTCTTCCTCTTGATCTTCGTCCATATCAAAATCAATTTTCTTTAACTTACCTGGTACACGCTTACTTAAAAACACATTAATTGGTGCAGCAATTAAATGGGCATGCTTGGATTGTGGGACGTAAACGAGGAACACAAGGATTGTGATCGTATGAATCCACCAAGCGACATAAAATAGTACCATAGCAGCAGTAGATGACAACCAAGAAAACGCCATCGCAATAACACTTGCAACGGGTTCCGCCCACGTTACATCATGACCGTGCCATAATAATGCCATTCCATTTCCAAATAACACAGAAATCATTAATGTGCCAATGAACAATAAAACTAAACCTGCCTTAAATCCGCGTTTAAGACGGACAAGTTTTTCAATATAACGGCGATAAAAAGCCCATATCACTGCTACAAGAATCATTAAGGTTACTAATTCCTGAAAAAATACAAACCCTGGATAAAGCGGTCCAAAAGGTAAGTGGTTTCCAGGTGATAACCCCTTAATAAACATGTCCAGCGCACCAAATTGTACGAGAATAAATCCGTAAAACATCATGACATGAATAATGCCAGATTTTTTATCCTTTAAAAGTTTCGACTGACCAAAAACAATTTTCCCTATTCTTCTGAATCGCTCTTTAAACTCCCCATCAAACTCTGACTTTTTCCCTAAACGAATATAAGCCACCCGTGTAGCTACGACTTTTGCAAATAAGTACACCCCATAAATCGTAATGACGGTAAATGCAATGGCATTTACTAACAAAAATGTATTCACTTCACTCACTCCCCTTATCATGCAGTAGAACAATTTGAATAGGTGCACAACTCTCCCTTGACAACGATTTCATTTTTCAGAAAAATGGTTTGTTTTTAAATCTTATATTTACTACTATAAATATGAATGATCATTCAGTCAACTGTTTTTCTACTATATTTTCTCTTTTGATCAAAGAAGAAATAAATTTTTTACATCTTTCTGTGAACAATTATTATAAGCCCCGACATTTTTTGGGGGTAACAATGAAAGGATTCTTATCTAACTTATAGCAGAATGAATACAGTCCAAGTATTATGGATAAAACAAATTCATATATTATAAAAACTTGGATTGTAGCGAACGCTGTAGTTTTTCTTATACTATAATCGTTTAAACTTTTTGCTTTCTTACTAAAAGGATAAAAGTGACGTTCTCCTAGTTCACATTATACGGTTTTCAAAACCATATTTTTACATGTAAACGTATTCTTTGTGAATACTTATAAAGAGAGGTAAATGTCATAAAAATATCACATGTGAATACTTTCACAATATGATATTTTTGTTATACTATTAATAGAAGCTTTAAATATATGAAGGAGGTAGTTCTATGACTACTACTACTTTATCCCCTTGGAGAACTTTCCGTAGTGGGAAATGGGAACAAGACGTTAATGTTAGAGACTTTATTATACGCAATTTTACTGGCTACGAAGGTGATGAACAATTTCTAGCTAAACCTACACAAAACACGTTAGATCTTTGGAAACAAGTAACAGAACTTACTGCAAAAGAACGCGAAGCTGGTGGCGTATTAGATATGGATACAAAAATCCCTTCTACCATTACGTCACATGGTCCTGGATATCTTGATAAAGATAAAGAAACCATTGTCGGCGTTCAAACGGATAAACCATTTAAACGTGGTCTAATGCCATTTGGTGGTATTCGCATGGCGAAAAATTCATGTGAAGCATATGGCTATGAGTTAGATAAAGAAACAGAGCACATTTTTACGGAATATCGCAAAACACATAACCAAGGCGTATTTGACGCTTATACTCCAGATATGAGAAAAGCACGTAAAGCTGGTATCATTACAGGTTTGCCTGACGCTTATGGGCGTGGTCGAATCATCGGTGACTACCGTCGCGTTGCTCTATATGGTGTAGACTTCTTAATTAAGAAAAAACAAGAAGAACTTACATTGCTAGAAAACGACGGTGTTATGACTGAAGATATCATTAAACAACGTGAAGAGCATAATGAGCAAATAAGAGCATTGCACGAATTAAAACAGTTAGCAGAAAGCTATGGATTTGATATCTCTAAACCAGCTACAAATGCGCAAGAAGCTATTCAATGGGTATACTTGGCTTATTTAGCTGCGATTAAAGAACAAAATGGTGCCGCAATGAGTTTAGGGCGTGTATCTACATTCCTAGACATTTATATTGATCGCGACCTACAAGAAGGTCACCTAACAGAAGAACAAGCACAAGAACTTATTGACCATTTTGTTATGAAATTACGTTTAGTGAAATTCGCTCGTACTCCAGAATATAATGAATTATTTAGCGGGGACCCTACTTGGGTAACAGAATCCATTGGTGGTGTAAGCTTACAAGGTGAGCCACTTGTTACAAAGAGCTCATTCCGTTTCTTACACACATTAACGAACTTGGGACCTGCTCCGGAGCCTAACTTAACGATTCTTTGGTCTACAAAATTACCAGAAGCGTTTAAAAAATATTGTGCTAAAATGTCCATTGAATCAAGCTCCATCCAATATGAAAATGACGATTTAATGCGTAAACATTACGGTGATGACTACGGTATCGCTTGTTGTGTAAGTGCGATGGAAATCGGTAAACAAATGCAATTCTTTGGCGCACGCGCTAACCTAGCTAAGGCTTTACTTTATGCGATTAATGGTGGCGTAGATGAAAAATTAAAAATGCAAGTAGCACCACCACTTCGCCCGATTACTTCTGATGTGTTAGACTTTGAAGAAGTTATGGAACGTTACGATGTCATCTTAGACTGGTTAGCTAAGCTATACATGAATACATTAAACGTCATTCACTTCATGCATGATAAATATGCGTATGAACGTATTGAAATGGCACTACACGACAAAGACGTTCTTCGTACAATGGCAGGCGGTATTGCTGGACTAAGCGTTGTTGCAGATAGCCTAAGTGCTATTAAACACGCAAAAGTTCATGTTATTCGTGATGAAGACGGCTTAGCAGTAGATTATCGTATTGAAGGAGACTTCCCTAAATATGGTAACAACAATGATGAAGTGGATTCCATAGCTGTAGACGTTGTGAATCGTTTTATGAATAAGTTCCGTCAACACGAAACATACCGTAATGCTGTACCAACATTATCTATCTTAACGATTACTTCAAACGTTGTTTACGGTAAGAAAACAGGGAACACACCAGACGGTCGTCGTGCTGGTGAGCCATTTGCACCAGGTGCTAACCCACTTCATGGTCGTGATCAATCTGGAGCACTTGCATCCTTAAACAGTGTTGCTAAAATACCTTATGAAAACTCATTAGACGGTATTTCTAATACAACAAGTTTTGTTCCAAAAGCACTAGGTAAAACAGAAGATGAACGTACAAGCAACTTAGTATCCATTCTTGATGGCTATGCAAGTAAAGAAGGACATCACTTAAACATTAACGTATTTGACCGTGAAACGTTAGAAGATGCCATGGAGCATCCAGAATTATATCCACAATTAACGATTCGTGTTAGTGGATATGCAGTAAACTTCATTAAACTTACTAAAGAGCAACAGCTCGATGTTATTAACCGTACATTCCATAAAGGATTGTAAGCATACTTGTAACTTAATTTTGTTAGGAAGGGCATTTATCCTGCCCTTCCGCCTTAAAGAAGGGGGCTTTACCAATGATCGGAAGAATTCACTCGATAGAAACATGCGGTACAGTAGACGGACCGGGTTTGCGTTATGTCATCTTTTTACAAGGCTGTCTGCTTCGATGTCAATTTTGCCATAACCCCGACACGTGGGACGTAAAAGGCGGGGTTGAGAAAAGTGTAGCCGAAATCATCACAGACCTAAAAGACTACCTCCCATACATTAAGAGCAGTGGAGGCATTACGGTTAGTGGCGGAGAACCATTATTACAAATTGATTTTCTGCTGGAGCTGTTTAAGGAATGCAAAAAATTAGGCGTCCACACGGCAATTGATACATCAGCTGGATGTTTTCGGGAAAGCCCTACCTTTTTAAGGAAAGTGGATGAGTTATTACGTGTTACAGATCTTGTACTCTTAGATATTAAGCATTTAGATAATGATTTACACAAACAGCTTACAGGAATGCCCAATGCGCATATCTTGAAATTTGCGGAACTATTAGCCGAGAAAAATACACCTGTTTGGATTCGCCGTGTTCTTATTCCAGAAAGAACAAATGACCCAGACGAATTAGCAAGGCTAAATGATTTCATTAAAAATATGGGTAATGTACAAAAAGTTGAAGTACTTCCGTATCATAAGATGGGAATTTATAAATGGGAGCATTTAAATTTAGAATACCCACTTGCCGGTGTCGAACCACCTACAGAAGAAGAAGTGAAGCGCGCTAAAGAAATACTTTCTATTCCCGCTGAATCGTAGAATCGTTAGTCGAAATCCTCACAAAGACGAGACTAGGCTAGCAAAACAAAAAATGGCATATAAAAACATAATTAAAACGAAGACTTTTCGCCATAGAGGGCTGGCGATAAAGTCTTCGTTTTTCTATACGGACAGAGCTTTCTTTTCTTTTGAAAAAGCGGTGGTCTTTTCCAAGCTTTTTCCAATAACGTGGAAATCTACATCTTCTCTGGCGCCGTTACTCCTAACACGCGTAAACCATTCGCCAATGTAATTTTGACAGCTTGCATCAAAGCGATACGCGCTTTCGTTCTTTCGAGATGATCTGTATCTAATACTTTTTCTGCATTATAAAAACTGTGTAGCAAAGACGCTAGATCAAATACATACTGAGTTACTTTATGCGGTGTTTGCATTCGAGCTGCATCAGCGATAACTTGCGGAAATGCAGCTAGCTTTTTTAACAAATCGGTTTCTTTTTCAGCGGTTAAAAGTGAAACATCGGCATCGCGATCAAAAGAAAGTCCTTTCCCTTCTGCTTGCTTTAACATCGTACAAATTCTTGCATGTGCATATTGCACATAAAATACAGGGTTATCATTCGATTCAGATCGGGCAAGATCCATATCAAAATCAAGCTGCGAATCATTGGAACGCATTACAAAATAATAGCGAACGGCATCTACCCCGACTTCTTCTATAAGCTCTCTTAATGCTACAGCTTTACCGGTACGTTTGCTCATCCGCACCTTTTCGCCATCCGCAAATAAATTTACCATTTGCACGATTTTTACGGAAAACTTTTCAGCGGGATAGCCTAACGCTTGAATCGCAGCACGCATCCGCGGGATATAACCATGATGATCGGCGCCCCAAACGTTAATAATTTGATCAAACCCACGATCCAATTTATTCTTATGATACGCAATATCCGGGGTTAAATAAGTATAAGTACCATCTTGTTTAATTAAAACGCGATCTTTATCATCGCCAAATTCCGTACTACGGAACCATGTAGCACCATCTTTTTCGTATGTGTAGGTGGCTATTTTTTCTAGTGTCTCTCCAATTTTATTTTCCTTATAAAGGGAGCGCTCAGAAAACCACGAGTCAAAATGAACTTTGAATGCTTGTAAATCTTCTTTAATTTTACCCAGTTCATAACTTAACCCATATTCTTTAAAGAAAGCTAAACGTTCTTCCCTATCTTTTTGTACCCACTGTTCTCCATATTCTTCCCTTAGTTGTTTACCAATTTCCGTAATATCTTCACCAAAATAGCCATCTTCAGGCATGGGTACGTCTTGACCTAATGCCTGCAAATAGCGCGCTTCTATAGACAAGGCTAAATTATCGATTTGATTCCCAGCATCATTAATATAGTATTCTCGTTCAACCCGATAACCAGCAGCATCGAATACGTTACATAAGACATCTCCGAAAGCCGCGCCTCTTGCATGACCTAAATGCAAATCACCCGTTGGATTCACAGAGACAAACTCCACTTGTACACGCTCATTATTACCAGCTCTTGATCTTCCATAGGCTTCTCCCTCTTGTAAAATATTTGGAACAATCGAGCCTAGAAAATCCTCTTTCATAAAAAAGTTAATAAAGCCTGGCCCTGCAATTTCTACCTTTTCAACAGATGCCTTCACTCTATCAAACACGTTTACTAATTCTTCCGCAATTTGACGTGGCGCTTTTTTTGCAACACGTGCTAGTTGCATAGCAATATTTGTCGCAAAATCCCCATGCCTTTTATCTTTTGGTTTTTCAAGCACCATTTCCGGTATTTCTTCTTCACTTGCAAGACCAGCTCGCAAGACGGCATCCCTAATTTGTTGTTTCAATGTCTCTTCTGTTTGCTCTAATACATTCATGCCATGTCCTCCTCTTTTATAACTAAGTCGAGCGTTTGCTGTCTCGCATCTTGTCCATTTAGTTTGAGATCATAAACAATTTGCAGGTTGCCATTCTTTGTTGACGATAACGGTTCATAGACAATAGCTGTCGTATAAGTTTCCATATGTATATTACCATAAGGATGCTTTAGTACATTCTCTGTCGTTTGATTCATATGAAATTGCTGATTCATGGTAACATTACCCGAACGTTTCAAGTTTACCTTTTCACGTTGAATTGTAATCATATTTTTTACAACAGACGCATCCTCTACCACTTCTTCAAACGTCAGTACGTCTATATTTTCTTTTTGATAAAGCGTACCAGCCTGTTTGCTTTCGTGGAATTCTTTTTGTCCATTGTCATTAATCGTCGTATAAAGTTCAATCCATACAGCTGTTTGTTGTTTATTATTCGACATACCTAACTCCTCCATTCATACCGTTCCAGATGGAGATTTACTTCATAAATGATGATAAAATAGTGTATTCTTGTGTATTCTATTATAACAAAGATTATTTATCAAGCGGTGAAAGAAGGAATAAAAGACATGACAATCTTATGAAATAACAACTATACAAGAAGTTTGAATTTCTATATGACGATTAATTAGCTAGTTGTATAACGTCTCTTACAAAGAATGTCATGCTTGCTCATACTTTGAAAACGTTTGCTGCGCTCCCCATGTTACAATATAAGCAAACACACTCCCACCAAAGAAAAATAGTAAAGCTGGAATGGTTAGGTAAATAAAATAAAACAAACCGCTAGTAACCCCCATTAAGAATACAGTTAAGAGCGGATGGCCTATGCCAATAACAAAAGCCCACTTTATGTACTCCAACGATCTCAACTTAAAATGTGCAAAAATCGGAAAAATATAAAGGAGTATAATCATATACAATAAAAACAAACCAACAACGCCAAAACTAGCAAAAAGATAGGCAATATGCTCTTGTGAACGAAGGATTTGAAACTCGATCGTCATCAAATAGCCAATTCCTAAAATAACGTATCCTAATACATTTATTTTGCTAAACTCTTTTCGATATGACCTCCAAAAGGTTGAAAATATTGGTATATCTGTTTCTTTATTTATCCACTTTCTAACAACCGAAAACATAGCAGCAGTAGCAGGTAAAATTCCGAATACAAGTAATCCAGCAACTGAAAATATGATCCATAAAAAATTTAAATAGGCGAACCTAGTAACCCACACCGAGAAATGATAATAGCTAGCTATAAACCCACTCATTGTAGTCCCCCTCATTTGTTCAAATAAATTTATTCTTTAATTGATCCAATTAAAACTCCTTGCACAAAATATCTTTGAATAAAAGGATACACAAGTAATAAAGGGAGCGAGGAAACGATGATGACGGCATACTTAATTAAACCTGCTGTTTTCACCTGATCTACGAGAGATTCTGCCCCTCCACCTGCTGTAGGATCGTTTAACTGCATCTGATTTACAACTAAAATTTCCCTTAAAATTAATTGCAATGGAAATTTATCTCTATCAGATAAATAAATTAAGGCGTTAAAATATTGATTCCATAAACCTACTGCATGGAATAAAGCCATAACTGCAATAATAGGAAGAGAAAGAGGTAAAACCACCCTTATAAAAATATAAAAATCAGAAGCACCGTCAATTTTTGAAGCTTCAACTAACTGGTCAGGAATGCTTTGTTGAAAAAAAGTACGTGCTACTAAAATCGACCAAGCACCTACAACGTTCGGAATAACAATTGCCCACATGGTATCTAACATACCTAAAGACTTAACTATAAGATAAGTCGGAATGAGTCCACCATTAAATAGCATTGTAAACAGAAAAAACCATAATATAGCTTTTTTTGCCATCAGTTCTTTCCTTGATAAAGCATAGGCACATGGCAAAAGAACAAACAAATGAATGGCTGTACCTACTAACGTATATAAAATCGTGTTCCCATATCCTCTCCAAATTGACGCTTCAGCAAAAACCCGTTGATAACCTTCAAACGTAATATCTACAGGCCACAACCACATCTCACCAGAGCTTACTGCAGTAGGATCACTAATAGAAGCACTTAAAACAAAAACTAGTGGATAGACGATTAATACCAATATAATAAGTAAAAATAGTGTATTTAATAGATCGAATGACTTGTCTGATAGGCTAACTCTTTTCATTCCTATACCTCCTCACCATAAGCTAGAGTCTGTTGTTTTTCTCGCTAAATAATTAAATATCACGAGTAATGTAATATTTATAGCTGAATCAAATAACCCAATAGCTGCCGCAAAACTATATTGCCCCTCTAATAACCCCGTTTGATAAACAAACGTTTGAATGACATCGGAAGTGGACATATTCAGATTGTTTTGCATTAATAAAACCTTTTCAAAACCTACCGTCATGAAAGATCCAATATTTAATATAAATAAAACAACAATGGTCGGCAGAATGCTGGGGATGTTAATATGAGTGATTCGTTGCAAGCGTGTTGCACCGTCTACCTTTGCAGCTTCATGTAATTCGGGACTAACAGCAGAAAGTGCAGCTAAATAGATAATCGAACTCCATCCCAACGTTTGCCAAACTCCTGACCAAGTAAAGACATGTCGAAACCAATCCGGACTCGTTAAAAACGGGATGGACTCGCCGCCTAAAGCAACAATGATTCTATTCACCAACCCAGTAGTTGGATCTAAGAAGATAACAATCATTCCTACGACGACAACAACAGAGATAAAATGAGGTGCATAGGTTAAGGTTTGTGACCATTTTTTAAAAGCGCCTGCTCTTAGCTCATTTAATGAAAGTGCCAATATAATAGGTAAAGGAAATAAAATTAATTGATAAGCACTTAATAGCAATGTGTTTTTCAGCAGTCTCCAAAAATAATAGGAATCAAAGAATCGAGTAAAATGATCAAATCCTGTCCATGGGCTCCCCCAAATTCCTTCTGTAGCAATAAAGTTTTTAAATGCAATTTGCACACCATACATTGGCACATAGTGTAAAATAATAAAATAAGCAAGTGCTGGGAGCAAAAACACATACAATTGCCAGTTTCTCAACAATTTTTTCTTTATGGTATAAGTTCTAGATTGATTAGGAAGAGAAGCTTCTGATTTGGTTGCTCTCATTTATAAACCTCCTCACAAATTATTTAGCCGTTACTATTCCGCCATTTTTTCTAACAGGTTTCCCGAAATTGTATCTGCACGTGAACCCATCGCTTTTCACTACAGACGGAAGCTGCTTGAGCTCCTCCCTTGCTAAAACGCTTGGTGTGTTGGCGGGATACGGATGCTTTTTTTACAGGAGTCGCACCTTTCGTTCCAAGCGAAAGATTGCTTTACTACGTCAGATGTAATTACGGTGCAGCAGTGCTCTAATAAGTATGTAAAAGCTTCCTCTACATTTCGTGTCATAAACTCGTTTCACACTTCACACCGATGAAAAGGAAGCTATTATATCCCCTTACTTTTTAAAGGTTATTCAAAAAATTTATACGAGACAAGGATGACGTTGACTCACTATAATACATCACGCCAAAATGTTTAAATATTTAAATAATTTAAGGGTTAATTTTCTTTATAACGTTCATAAGCCTGCTTCTGTATTTCCATATACTTATCTAGGTTCATATTTTCTACTGTTTCCACATAACTTTCCCATTCTGAAAAATCTTTTTCACCCGTAATAAATGCGGCTTGCATTTCATTAACATATTTTTCTAAGTCTGTTCGCAGAATGGATAATTCCTCGTTCTCTTCAGCAGTATAAGTGAAGCTTGGCCATATTTCTTCTATTAGATGGGGCTCTAAATTTTTAGCAGCTTCTTTATCTGATGGTGCATTTTCAGATCCTGTAAAATAATCATCCGTCACCATAACTGGATGATTACCACCAGGATTGATAATATATTGCGCTAAAGCTTGTGTTAACGTTAACCCATCAGGATGATTGGTGATTTCTTCTACTAATTGCGGACCATCATCCGTTTCTTCATAAGTGACGCCTTCCATTCCCATAAAAAACATTTTTGCTCCTTCATCACTCCAAAAATAATCAAGCCACTTCAGTGTTGCTTCTGGATTTTCATTCTCACTTGTAATAATAAAATTACCTAAAGAACGTAATGGAGAAGTTATTCCTGTATACATTTTATCCCCGTTTGGACCTTCAAGTGCATTTCCTGGTATGAACTGACTGCCAACATCATTACCATATAATTCAATAGGATTAAAGAACTGTACAGCACCATATAAATTATCTGCAGCATTTCCTAAATGCTGATCTACTTCAAGTGTATAAATATTTTGCTCAATCAACCCCTCTTCAAATAACCGATTTAAATAGACGAGCATTTCTTTATAAGACGCAGATACAGGGAAAAAACGAATATTTCCCGTTGCTGGATCCTCATCAACAAGCGTATGCAATTGACCTTTGTTTTGAACACCAAATGCGCCAGAAATCCAATGTATAATACGTGACATTTCTGCTACGCTACTAAGTGGAATTTCATCATTTTTTCCATTTCCATTCAGATCTGTTTCTTTTACAGCCTTTAAATACGCATAAAATTCTTCTGTTGTTTCTGGGTTTTCCATCTCTAATTGCTCTAACCAATCTCCATTAATCCAACCTTTTGCACCGATTAACAATGATAAGAAATCTGGAGAATATACCGTTGGGACAGAATAAATATTACCATCTGGGAATGTAAGACCTTTTCTAATGTCAGGATTTTCATCAAGCACCTTTGAAATATTTGGAGCATACTCTTCCATTAAATCATTTAGCGGAATAAAAGTTCCTTGTGCTCCGTATGTTTGAATATCTGAAATAGAAACATTTGCAGCATAGAATGCATCTGGCAAATCTCCACTCGCTAAGGCAAGATTCCTCTTCTCATCAAGCCCATCAGCAGGTACTTGATTCCACGTAATATTCACATTCGTCATTGCTTCATATTCATTTAACAATAAAACGTCATTCCAATCATCTGCAGTAGTAGCAGCCTTCCCAGCAAAAATATCTAATTCAATTGGCTCTTTGACAATTGGCAGTTCTTCTTCTGTTACATTTTCTACCGCTTCTTTGCTACCACCAATTTCTTCCTCTTTATCCTTACTGCAAGCGGATAAAGAAAAAGTAAACAATAACGCGCCAACAATAACCACTAAAACTCTTTTAACCATTATTCATTCCCCCCTTAACTCACATATTTTATTGCAAGATAACGTTCACTCCTTTAGTTTCCAAGATACCTATCTAATGCCTTTTGCTGTATCTCCATATATTCATTGAGACCCATCTCTTTCATCGTTTGGACATAATTATCCCATTCAGCAAAACTTGTCTCTCCGGTTACAAATTGAGCCTCCATTTCGCCTACGTACTTACTTAAATCTGTTGTTAATGCATCTAGTCGGCTCTGTTCATCATCTTCATAGAAAAACATGGGCCAAGGTTCATCTATTAAATAAGGCTCATTTTGTTCCGCATTTTCAATATCTTCTGGTCTAAACTCTGGTGCAGTAGAATATCGAGGATCATCTAGTACAGGGTGCCCACCACCTGGATTGATAATATAATTTGCCAGCGCTTCTTGAATAGTCAAACCATTAGGGTTATTTGTAATTTCTTCTAAAAGCTTTGGACCTTCTGCCGTCTCTTTATAAGTCTCTCCTTCGAGCCCCATAAAAAACATTTTCTTCCCTTCCTCACTCCAGAAGTAATCCAACCAACGTAATGTTGCCTCTGGATTCTCATTCACATTTGTTATGGAGAAATGTCCTAAACTATTTACAGGAGATAAAACTGCAGTAAACATTTTGTCTCCATTCGGGCCTTCAAGCGCATTGCCTGGAATATATCTACTACCAACTTCTTCTCCAAAATAATCAATAGGATTAAAGAAGTTCATAGCTGCATATCTCCCTTCCATTCCGTTTGCAAGAAATTGGTCTACTTCTATGGAGTAGATATTTTGTTCAATGAGGCCTTCTGTATATAATTTGTTCATGTATTCAAGCATTTGTTTATATTCATCAGCAATTCGGTAAAATCGCATTTCGCCCGTTTCAGGATCTTCGTCAATTAAGCGATGCATAATTCCTTTATTAGATACGCCAAATGCGCCAGATATTAAATGATAAAGGCGATCCATCGACACACTACTAAACGGAATAACGTCTTTTCCTTTCACAGATAACTCCTTGGCAGCTTTTAAATACGCATAAAATTCTTCCGTCGTTTCCGGATTATCCATGCCCACTTCTTCCAAAATGTCTTTGTTGATCCACGGTTTATCATCCATAAGTGAAGTAGGAGAGTTTGGATCTCTTAGTCTAGGAATAGCGTACATATTCCCATCAGGAAAAGTAATCCCTTGCTTTATCTCCGGATATGCATCTAAATAGTTCTTAATATTTGGAGCATATTCATCAATGAGATCATTTAAAGGAATGAGCACACCCTGCTTTCCATATTTATACAGATCCGCATTGGGGAGATATGTACCGTAAAATAAATCTGGCAAATCTCCACTCGCTAATGTTAAGTTTCTTTTTTCAGCTAAGCCGTCAATGGCTACTTGTTCCCACTGCATATCTATATTGGTCATTTTTTCATATTCATTTAGCATGGGAACATCATTCCAATCTTCTGCAGTAGTTGCAGCTTGACCTGAAAAGACGTCAATAGTAATCTTTTCATCTACTATTGGCATTCCTTCTTCATTTAAATTGGCTATTGCTTCTTCCCTTTTCTTCCCATCTGCTTCCTTATTATTTTCACTACAAGCAGATAAAAACATGACGATAACTATGACAATAAATTTCCATTTCACTACCCTTCCCCCTCGCATATTATATTTAGGTATCGTTTTTGCCTAGCTGAATGAATACATTTACGAATGATACAATTTGTTATAACTTCATTACTTTTCACTACAGCCGACGCTTTCCTCAGGGTTGCTTAAGCCTCTTCTCTCTCAAAAACCGTTCGCTATCCGTTCTCAAGACTCCTATTATTTCCGCTGGAGTCGCAGCCTTACGTTCAAGGTAAATCAGTTAGTACATGCCTTCATAAAAACATGAATCTCCTGCGTCACGTCTTTGTCCTGTTTTTACTAATCCTTACAAGTTCCCCCATCTATTGCTTTTAACGATATACGACCACCTCCTCCAATTCAATTCCGCGGAAGCTAACCTGCATAGAAACGACTTAATCCATCACTTTCACATAGCACAAGACAAGCAACTATTAAAAAATAATGACTTTTCACACCTTTTATTACTCTAATTCACGCATATGATAACGGTTTCTTTTTCGTTTTTAAAAAAATATAAATCATTTTAATTTTTAGTATTTTATAATATACAACATATATTACCATACCAAGACAAAAAATAGAACTAAATTTTATATTTTTTCATTTTTTTTGAACTTTAATTTCATGCTTTACTACCCCCCTTTTACTTAAGACTGTTCGTTGTCGCCAACCTCTTGGCGCGTTATGAATTTATTTTAAAAAAGCGTTTTCGAATGGTTTCTTTTTGAACAAACGAGGAAATATATAATGAGAGGCAATTTTTATGTTACATAACTGCCTATAACTAAACTAGGAACACAACCTACATAGGAGGATAATCATGGAAATTACGCCAGGAAATAAAATTGTTCTAGTAGGAACTGGAGCTGTAGGAACTAGTTATGCTTATGCGTTAATGAATCAAGGCTTAAGCAATGAACTTGTTCTAGTGGATATAAATGAGGATAAAGCAAAAGGTGAAGTTATGGACTTAAGTCATGGCATCGTATATGCCCCTAGTGCTATGAATATTACCCAAGGAACTTATGCCGATTGTAAAGATGCAGCCATTGTAGTAATTTGTGCTGGTGTAGCGCAAAAAGAAGGAGAAACGAGATTAGACCTTGTTAATAAAAATGTGGCGATCTTCAAATCTATGGTTAAATCCATTATGGATGCAGGATTTAATGGTATTTTTATTGTAGCAACAAACCCTGTTGATATTCTTTCCTATGCAACATGGAAATTTTCGCAGTTGCCAAAAGAACGAGTAATTGGCTCTGGTACGGTATTGGATTCCGCTAGATTCCGTTTCCTTTTAGGACAAAAATTTGCTACCGCACCAGCTAGCGTGCATGGATATATTATTGGAGAGCATGGTGACTCGCAACTTCCAGTATGGAGCACCGCTAACATTTCTGGCACATCCATCGCTGAAAAAATATCGGCCGAAGAAAAAGCGCAAATTGCTGAGCAAGTACGTAATGCTGCTTATGAGATTATTTCCTTGAAAGGAGCAACCTACTATGCTATTGGCATGGGGTTAGCCAGAATAACAAAAGCGATCTTAAATAACGAGCATATTATCCTGCCGGTAGGAACGCTATTAACTGGCGAGCACGGACATAAAGATGTTTATGTTGGTGTCCCATCCATTATTCACCGTACTGGTGTAAAAGGAGTAGCAGATTTCCCTTTGGATGAAACAGAGCAAAGAAAATTTGCTAGCTCGATTGCCATTTTAAAAGATATTCAAAACCAAGCTTTATTATAAGCTCTAGCATTTAGGACTTTGCATGGAAGATTCATGTTCAGATGTTTATTTCTCCATTTGTTTTCCCATAATGATAATAACGGAATTTATTTGAAGAGGGAAAACATATATGAGAAGCAAACAAAAACACAGCGCAGTTCGCAAACGATTCTTTAAAATAACCGGCATTTTGGTAGGAATATGTTTATCCTTTGTGATCTTCGTTTACATCGCCAGCTACCTTTTAGGCCCCCCACCAATATCAATGAACCAACAAACAACGTTATACACCAAGTCTGGGGAGCCTTTTGCTAAAGTCGGTGAGCATCAAACAGAAGATTGGATCTCGCTAGAATATATTGCTGATGAAGCAATTCAAGCTACACTGGCTGTTGAAGATCGCAATTTCTACAACCACCATGGGTTTGATGTAAAACGAATTTTAGGAGCCATTGTTGAAAATATAAAAACATTGTCGCTTAAAGAAGGTGCAAGTACTTTAACACAGCAATATGCAAGAAATCTGTATTTAAGCCATGAAAAAACATGGGGCAGAAAAATTAAAGAAGCATTTTATACAATAAGATTGGAAATGTTCTACTCCAAATCGGAATTACTAGAAGGCTACTTAAACACCATCTATTATGGGCATGGCGCTTACGGAATTGAAGCTGCAAGTAAACAGTTCTTCCAAAAATCTGCTAGTGAGCTTTCGCTAGCAGAATCTGCCATGCTTGCGGGTATACCAAAGGGTCCAACATATTATTCCCCTTTGAATGACCCAACAAAGGCAGAGCAACGCCAGCAACATATATTGAAGATCATGGAAAATGAAGCGATGATTTCAAGTCGCGCCTATGAAGAAGCCAAAAACGAAGCGTTACAGTACCATAATGAAGCTAAACGGAATAACCAAGAGCAAATAGGTCCCTATTTCCAGCATGCCGCTATCAAAGAAGCAGCAGCCGTTTTGGAGTTAGACGCTGAGGAAGTTCGTGGTGGTGGGTATCAAATTTACACCACGATGCAAGAAAAAGCGCAAACAGATTTAGAAGAACAGTTTCAACAAACAATGTCGAAGCAAAGTGACATACAAGGTAGTGGATTAGTAATGAATCCAAAAACGGGAGGCATCCTTGCGATAGTAGGTGGACGCAGTTATGTGGACAGTCCGTTTAATCGCGCTACGCAAGCAAAGCGAATGCCAGGCTCTACCTTTAAACCTTTTCTATACTATGCAGCGTTAGAGCGGGGCTACAATGCTTCTACCATGTTAATGAGTCAACCTACTACATTTAAGTTAGAAAACGGAAATGTCTATAAACCGAGTAATTTCAATGGCTATTACGCAAATGAGCCTATTTCACTAGCACAAGCATTGGCGCTGTCCGATAATATTTATGCTGTGAAAACAAATATGTTTATAGGTCCTGAAACGTTAGTAAATACAGCCAAACAGTTTGGTTTCACAAGTGATTTATCAGCTGTACCTTCCTTAGCGCTCGGTTCAGAAGTAGTGTCCATGCAAGAGATGGTTCGTGGATATAGCATGTTAGCAAATGGAGGAAAGAAAGTGGACGGGCATACTGTTACTAAAATTGTTAACCGCTATGGAGATACAGTCTACACTAAATCTAATGATTCTAACGAACAAGTGCTTGATCCGAAAAAGACGTTTATTCTTTCCCAATTAATGACAGGTATGTTTGATCGAGAACTGAATGGATATATGCAAGTAACAGGGTCTACCATTATCGACCAACTTGATCGAAAATACGCGGGAAAATCAGGTTCTACAGATTCTGACAGCTGGATGATTGGTTTTAGCCCTTCCGTAGTTGCAGGAATTTGGGTCGGCTACGATGACAATCGTACGATTGAAGCTGTTGATGAAATGGCATATGCAAAGGATATATGGGCTAATTTCATGACTTCTGTACATCAAAATAAGCCCATTAAAAGCTTGCCCATCCCATCAGGAATTGTTGGCATTCCTGTGGACCCTGCCACTGGTAAACGGGCAACGCCTTATTGTTCTGCTAGTAAAGTCATGTTTTTCGAAAAAGGTAGTGAGCCAACAACCTACTGCAATGCACACTTACCAGAGGATGATAAAACTGATAAAGCACCTATAGAAAAACAAGAAAAATCATTTATTGAAAGGCTATTTGACTTGTTTGAGTGAAAAACGCAATAGCAAAAATTCAAGGTGATCAGAGATGGCTATAATTGATTTAGAAAAACTTGGCTTGTCGCCAAGTTGAATGACGAAAGCTAGTATAAACCCTTACATTTTTTAATTCCTACCGTAAAAAAGAGGTCAAACCCAGTATAAATGGATTCGACCTCTTTTTTGTCCTAGTAATACATGAATAGCCCATGTAGACTATATTTTACAAACTTCCATCCTAAAGTACAAGTCAAAATCGCAATGTTCATAACAAAGTCACAAATTGTTCACATTTATAATATCGGATATGACGTGTTGTAAACCATCGATTTTAGAAAAACTTGGCTTGTCACTAAGTCTTATTGAAAAAGCCTTTGTTTTTCTTATACTATGAACTTAAAAATGTTAAACTTTGTATAGCGCAAGAAAATGCACTAACCGGACAAATCTAAATAGAAAACAGCACTACATCCCCATATTCGTCCTACCTAACAATCTAGGAGATCCCCCTATTACTTTATACAGACAAAGCTGTTTTTAATTCCTCTGTTGAGTTTTCCCACATCTCTTGGTCAAAGTCTTCGAGAAAATCTTTTAACAGTTGCTTCGATTTCTCATCCATATGATCAACAACGATTTTACCTTTCAGAGATTGCTCCATATGTTTTACATGCTCAGGCATCGATTTGTAAGCACGCTTATTAGGTCGATCCACAACCAATTCGCTTCCTGCCACACCCGCAAAATATGTCCCTTTTTCATTCCGTCCAACATTTACCCAAACAATCCAGTACAATTTGCCATTTGGAACTTCGCTTTTATCTGATAAATATTTCACACGCCGCTCAATATCACTTCTAGCGTGCATTGCCGCCATATCAACATAAGCTTTATTTTCATTCGGATCTACAATGACAGAAGACATATTTTCCAAGCTGATGGAACCATAACCATATCCACCATGGCCATCTGTCGAGTCGTCTTTAATAATTGTAAATTTATTTTTGTTTGAAGACTGATCGAAACTCATTCGAAAGACCCTCCTTCTTTTTCATTATTATTTTGATTGTATCATAGTGAGATTCTAACGTCTAAAGCATGATTTCCCACAAATAATTTTAATGGCGAATTGCATGAATAAAGGAAATGGCTTCTTGAATTTCCTCGTCTGTATATTTTTGTTTTGGCTTCACCGTATGCACTTTTGCAATCGACTCTTCTAAAGACAAGTCATCAAAATATAATATCGTTGCGACTAATTCCAAAAATCGGGAGCTTTTCTCCTTCATGGCATACACTTGCTGTGAAAAATCAGGCATATCTTTCTTGAACTGTTCTAAAAAAGCTTGTCCATCTTCTGTAATTGTATAATGGTATTGATGGTAATTGCTTCTATCTTCTTTTTCTTCTTTAATAAAACCTAAATTACATAGCTCTTCCACCCGTAACGTTAACTCCTCAGAATATGGCCCATAAAAATGAAACGCAAATTTCTCCTCAAAGGGCATGTGACATTTTTGCAAAATAAAAATCATTTTTTGCAGCTTTTTCCTTCCCGTTACTTCGTTTGCTACTGCAAAAAACTGCATTAGTTTCGCATGATTAGTTAACATGTTTTTCCTCTCCCTGACCAATTAATATTTCTTTCATCCGCTTTTTCTTCCTTGGATCGGATACGTTTTCTAGTAAATCATGTGGATAATACAACTTATGATCGGTTCGTTTCTTCCCGGAAATAGCTTCAACGATATCAGACTGCCGTGATAATTCACGCAGTTCACCATTTGGCATTAATAAATGAATCGGTAAACGCTCCTCCTCTTCCCCAGGCCGGTAAAAATCATATGGTAAATCAGAGGAAGAATCAACGACCAAATAATAATCCGGATTAATATGTACATCCGTAAACAGTTTGTGTAGTTCCATCCATTCATTCATCTGTGAATTAGGATTAAATTCGACATACTTAAACAGCCTGCGATTCATAAACCGCTCGCAGAGATCACGAAGAATCGTATCTTCTTCTTCCTGCCAAAGTTGAAAATAATACGTAACAATTCCCTCATCTAATTTTAAATAATCCTCTAGCTTTACATTTCCTGCAAAAAAAGATTTAAAGTGCGTTGGCTTCAATGTAAACGTATATGTAGAATCGTGATATAACACTTTGGCTCGTTGCAATATTTTACAAAGAATGACTTCTGCACTTCTCGTAACTGGATGGAAATATACTTGCCAGTACATTTGATAGCGACTCATAATATAATCTTCCACAGCATGCATTCCTGTTTCCTTAATCACCACTTGATCTTCCATTGGACGCATAACACGAAGAATTCGCTCCATATCAAAATGACCATAACTTACACCCGTAAAATACGCATCCCGTTGCAAATAATCCATTCGATCAGCATCAATTTGGCTTGAAATTAAGCTGACCACTAATTGGTCTTGATATGTTTTAGCTATCACGTCAGCAACTTTTTGAGCAAACCCCTTTTCTGCTCGTTCTAAAATGGCATTCACTTTGGTGTTACCTAAAATAATTTGCTGTGTATAATGTTCATGATCCAGCTTAAATACCTTCTCAAAAGAATGGGAGAACGGCCCGTGCCCTAGATCATGTAATAACGCTGCACATAAACAAAGAAGACGCTCCTCTTTATTCCAATGTGGACGTCCTTCAAAATTTGTTAGTATTCTTCGTACGATTTCATATACCCCAAGCGAGTGATTAAATCGGCTATGCTCCGCTCCGTGAAATGTTAAATATGTAGTGCCTAACTGTTTAATTCTTCGCAGTCTCTGAAACTCAGGTGTCGCAATCAAATCCCAAATTACCCGATCTCTCACATGGACATATCGGTGCACGGGATCTTTGAACACCTTTTCTTCATGAAGTTGTTCGTTTTTATATGGCATGCTTTTTCATCCGTTTCTTTTCGACGATTTCTTTTTATTATATAATAGAAAGGCTGAAGAAAAAAGAGGAAAGATAAAGTAGAGAACTTAGAGAAACATCGCTGTTTATTAGAAATCGTGCGTTGTCGCTTGTCTTGAGCACAATCTGTCGGTTTCATATCCGATGAGAAAACGAAAGCTTTCGAATATCAGGCGAACAAACGCCGTCCAATAAACAAATAACTTTTTTTCATGACGAACTGTCAGTAAAATTAACAATGATAAATAGAAAGTGAGTTGCTTATGAAAAACTGGAAAAATATGATGGCACATACAACCTTTCGATATATGGACCATTCAACAACGAACCTGTTTGATCAGGAACGATTCACTGCCCTTCACTCCTTTGCCATCGATGATGCACTTGCCCTGTCCGTGAGCGAGAAATTATCTCCACCGACAATGAGGCTATGGGTGCATGAACAAACGATTGTACTTGGAATTCCTGATGCAAAACTTCCTTATATCCATGAAGGAGTAGAACAATTAAAACAAGCTGGTTACCACGTTGTCGTACGTAATTCAGGTGGACTAGCCGTAGCTTTAGACAGTGGTGTACTCAATATTTCGCTCATTTTTCCTGATGTTAAAAATATATCTATTCAAGAAGGATATGAAGCGATGGTCAGCTTTGTTCAATACATGCTAAGTGATTTGACAGACCGTATTGAAGCATACGAAATTATCCATTCTTATTGTCCGGGAGATTATGATTTAAGTATTAACGGAAAAAAATTTGCGGGAATTTCACAACGTCGGGTAAAAGATGGCGCAGCTGTGCAAATATATTTAGATGTCGAAGGAGATAGTTTTAAAAGAGCGAGTGTCATTAGAGATTTTTATACAGTTAGTAAACGCGGAGAATCGACGAAGTTTAGCTACCCCACTGTAGACCCCCATGTGATGCGCTCTTTATCAGAGTTATTACAAACGCCACTAACTGTAAATGACATGAAGCAACGAGCAATGAATGCATTATTAAAAGTTAGTGAACATGTTGTTGAGACTGATTTCACATCAACAGAGTATGCACATTATCGCAAAAGATTAGTACAGATGAAGAAACGTAATACAGTAATTACAGGATGAATAGCATCTAAGGCAAAACAATAAGCAAACCAAAAAGTCTTTCCAAGCTTGTAGGCGCAATAAATGTCCACTCACCACTCACATTCTAAACTAAAAGAAAACGGTCTTTAGTAATATAAGGTTGTACAAGTACTCTAGTCCCCCTATTGCTTTTGTGAGGGTGTCAGTTAAAGGAGCTGGTTGCGTCTGATTCTGCTTTTAAAAAATATATAATACTTTGCTCGTGGATATAGAAATTACCGTGTCTGGCTCCACCGCCTTATAATAAGCAATCATGGATAAAAATTCGCTTTACCATAGAAATAAACTACCCCATATAGCGAAACTCGTGAAACAGTTCACTATATGGGGCATGAATGACATATATTTCGTAATATCAGCTTCTATAATGCTTGAGCTGCTGTAATTACCGCCAAGTTATAAACATCCTCTGCGTTACACCCACGAGAAAGGTCGTTAACAGGTTTGTTCAAACCTTGTAATACTGGGCCTACCGCTTCAAATTCGCCTAAACGTTGCGCAATTTTATATCCGATATTACCTGCTTCTAAGCTAGGGAAAACAAACACATTTGCATCTCCTTGCAATACTGCGCCAGGCGCTTTTTTCGCAGCAACACTCGGAACAAATGCAGCATCAAATTGGAATTCGCCGTCAATTACTAATGATGGATTCTTTTCTTTGGCAATTTGTAATGCATCCACTACACGTTCTGTTTCATCTGATTTTGCTGAACCTTTTGTTGAAAAGCTTAACATAGCAACACGTGGGTCAATACCAAATAGTTGCGCCGTATTTGCACTCTCCACTGCAATTTCTGCCAAATCTTGGCTGTCAGGTGCGATATTAATAGCACAATCGGCAAACACATATTTTTCATTACCACGAACCATAACGAATGCGCCCGATGTCTTTTTCACACCTTCTTTCGTTTTTATAATTTGTAGAGCAGGTCTAACTGTATCAGCGGTTGAATGAACAGCGCCACTAACAAGACCATCCGCTTGATTCATATAAACAAGCATGGTGCCAAAATAGTTTTCATCTAAAAGTATTTTTTCAGCGTCTTCTTTCGTTGCTTTTCCTTTACGACGTTCCACAAAAGTTGCAACCATTAAATCAAATTCGGCAAAATCTTTTGGATCAATTATTTTACATTGTGATACATCTACTCCTGCTTTTTGCGCCTGTTGCTTGATCTCTACTTTGTCACCAAGCAAAATCGGCATTAACACCTTTGTTGCAGCTAGCTGGCTAGCAGCTGTCAATATACGTTCATCCGTCCCCTCTGGGAAGACAATAGATTTAGATTGACTAGAAACTTTTTCTTGCATTTGTTTAAATAATTCACTCACTTTTGATAAACCTCCTATATGGTTATACTTAAATAGTAGATGATTTTTACGATAAATGAAAGCATTTCTCTTCTATGCCCCTTATGTTTTTTGACATTCTCATGACAATTAAACATATCCCTCCTTATTAGAAGTCTATTTCATGCTTAGCATACCCTATTTATGCTATAGTAAAGGCAGATTTGCCATGTCTATTTCATATTAGAAAAGCTTGGCTTGTCGCCAAGTCTTTGGCGAAAAATATTCTTATGAAAAAACCGCCTGCAAGTCTCATCATAGATGGTGGTTATCTAATTTAAATGCATGGCGGTTTCTTGTACTTTAACTTATCGTATCAATAAAGGGGAGATTACAATGGTAGAAGCAGTAGAAACAATGGATGGATGGTATAGTTTGCACGATTTTCGCACTATCGATTGGACTTCATGGAAGCTTGCAAGTGAAGAAGAGAGGCAAGAAGCAATTCATAGTTTACAGCAAATGCTTACTAAATGGGAAGAGGTAGAAGCAGCTAAAAACGGGAGCCATGCCCTTTACAATATTGTTGGTCAAAAAGCGGATTTGATGTTCATGTTTCTGCGCCCAACTACGAACGAGTTAGCAGCTATTGAAAATGAATTGAATAAATCAAAGATGGGAGAATTTTTAATCCCTGCTCATTCTTATTTTTCCATCGTAGAGTTATCTAAATACCGCCCTTATAAAGAGGAGCATCCAGAGTTAATTCCAGAAATAGCTCAGCGGTTAAAACCAATCCTTCCAAAATGGGAGCATGTTTGCTTTTATCCTATGGATCGCCGCCGTCACGGAGATGAAAACTGGTATACATTAGAAAAAGATGTACGCGGTAAATTATTATATGAACACAGTATGACAGGTCGTAAATATGCCGGCAAAGTATCACAAATCATCACTGGTTCCATTGGACTTGATGATTGGGAATGGGGCGTAACCTTATTCGCTCACGATCCATTACAATTCAAAAAAATTGTTTATGAAATGCGATTTGATGAAGTTAGCTCGCGATATGGAGAGTTTGGCGAATTCTTTGTAGGTAACTATTTAGCGAAAGAACAGCTTTCTGCCTTCTTTAAAATATAAAACAACTTGATGCCTTTACACGTTGGCTTCGTCCCATGTGTAAAGGCTTTTTTTACTTTAAAATCTCGTATAAGTAAAACTCGCGTTTTCGCCTTTAGAGTTTGACGACAGGGGAAGTTTTTCTAAAACAAATCATAACTATGTTCCTTGTAGCATACATATGATAATGCACCGAGATTGGACAGAAATGGGGATTGCTCATGTCACTAGTGGCTCATACCGATAAAGATATTGAATTATTAGCAAGATTAATGCGAGCAGAGGCAGAAGGTGATGGTGAGTTAGGAATGTTAATGGTAGGAAACACGGGCATCAACAGAGTCATCGCCGATTGCTTGGACTTTACAAATATACGTACCATTCGAAACATGGTATACCAAAGCCCCGGAGGTTTTGAAGCTACACAAAGAGGATATTTTTACCAAAGAGCAAGAGAATCAGAAAAACGTCTAGCACGTAGAGTTATCCAAGGAGAACGACAGCATCCAGCTTCTAATTCCCTATGGTTTTTTCGACCAGAAGGGAGTTGCCCAGCACAATGGTTTGGACAGTGGAACGTTGGACGGTACAAATCGCATTGTTTTTTCGCCCCAACCGCTTCAGAATGTCCGACTGTTTATCGTTAATCTGCTAGTAAAGGAGGAGGAATGAAAAATAGCAACTGCTATTATTTGAGAAGATATTTCTTCATGCTTTAAACTTCAACTCTATTCCGTTTTAAGGAGGATTTTTCATGAGTGAAAACCAAACAAACCCACAAATGAATACGTATCCGTACTATCCGTATTATTACCCAGCAACGTCACAAGCCTATTATCCAATGTATCCAATGCGGCAACCTTCTCATCAGTCCTATGCACCGTCTCAACAGCCCTATCCAACAACAAGTGGTTTTAACCAAAACCAAGGCATGCTACCAGAACAACAATCCTATATTGAAAATATTTTGCGATTAAACCGTGGTAAAGAGGCAACGGTATATATGACATTTGAGAATAACGATCAATGGAATGCCAAAGTATTCCGTGGCATTATTGAAGCAGCCGGTCGTGATCATATTGTTATAAGTGACCCACAATCTGGGAAACGCTACTTATTATTAATGGTATATTTAGATTACGTTACATTTGATGAAGAACTGAATTATGCTTATCCATTTGGCGAAACTTCGGGCAATGTTTCCTATCCACCCCGGTAGCACTACTGGAACATTGAAATTAAATAAGGGATGGCACATAATTAATTCCTCTATGCCATCCCTTAACGTATATACAACATCAGAATAAGTAATAAAAGTCATAACGACAAAAACGCGGTAATTATTCTAGTTTACTATGCTGTGAAATTTTATACTTTCTATAGCACAAAAAGAGAGGCGAGCACCATGAAACAACCTTACGAAAAATTCATGATAGTAGAGCTGTTAGCTTTAGGTGCTGCCAGTCTTTTTACTTTTATTGCTTTAATCAAAGGCTACACGATTATGATTATATTAGGTTTGCTCTTGGTTGTAGGAAGTCTTATTGCTGACAGCCTCGTGCAATGGCATTTATACCGCTCCATCCCGTCCCACGCAATAAAACAAGCCGTACGTGCATTACTTGTGTTTATCTTCACGTTGCTTTTCCTACTACGTCTGTAAACAGAGAAGGCCATTTTATACATACTTAGCAATACATGTACCTAGTAGAATCCAACCAATTAAAAATGCTACGCCACCTATAGGAGTAATCATCGCAAAAGTTTTAATACCCGTTGTAGAGTAAATATACAGACTACCTGAAAATAATAAAATGCCAATAAAAAACAGCCAACCAGCCCATGTCACTCCGACACTATGTACTTTCATCATGAATATGCCTGTTACAAATAATGCCATCGTATGGAACATCTGATAATTTACCGCTTTTTCCCATGTAGCTATCGCATTTTTAGATATTTTCCCTTCTAACCCATGGGCGCCAAATGCTCCTAAGGCAACAGCTAAAAACCCATTAATAGCGCCTAAAACTAAAAATAATTTCATGTTCTCCCTCTTTTCTTATGAAGTTAGACAGCATGTACTATGACTTAAAAATCAAACAATGAATCCCCATTTGCTTCTCCGTGATCTATCTTTGATTGTGGATTTACACCTTTTGGTTGGTTCATTTTTTCTGCCCCCTTTTCTCCAAGCATCATTTTTATTTCTGCTGCAGAAAATTGCGTTGTATCTTGTGCTTGTGTCATCGATTTTTCTTGCTCATCTAGCAACAATTCGCATAATAAACGAATATGACGAACATGTTGTCGTAAAACATGCTCGTTATCCACGTTATTTTTTGCAACATATATTTCCTCTAACATTTTATTGATAATAGTCGTATTGGTTACAGCCATACCAAGTTCTCCTAACTTTTATTTTGTACCTTCATTATAAATTGAGTTCATACTAAAAACAATTAGGCTGTCTGCACATTTATCAAGTTCTTCTTGACATAGTTATATAACGCCTCTACCTTTCAGCACATATGGATAAGCTTTTTCCCAATCATTATGGCAGAAAAAACCGTCGTTTTGCTGATGTTAGAATAACTTGGCTTGTCGCTAAATCTAATGGCGAATCTTATAATCTTTCTTATACCATAAACCTATAGACTAACGTTTTCTCTTGTTTTCTTCCAATAAAAACAAAAAGTCCTGATCATGGCAGGACCTCGCTTCTTTTTCTAATCTATTTTTACCCTATCAACTCGGAAATCTCTACACCTTCTATCATCATGCATTTAACGTCTTTTTTGGTTTTTCCTCCAAATAACGATTATACATCCACTGCAAAAACAATAATTCATTTTCAAGCAGTCTCCTGCCTAATCTGCTCTCCGTAGTTTTACACAATTGCAAAAAGGTTTCCATGCGTATCGAGAATCCTCCTATCGAGTTGATATTTCTTCCATTGTAACGTGCTTTTCATAGAAGCGCAATAACTTTTTAGTTAATAGGCAGAATTTACAGATAAATGCCTGATTTGACAAATTAGATTCTCGTTTTACCGACACGATTCTTAAGTAATATATGGCAAATAGACAAGAAGGATAATAAACACCCATATACCGTCTACAAAATGCCAATAATATGAGAAAATTGTTTGTTTTTCTTCATACAATGATGCAGATACTTTAGTACGTCTAAATTGGATGAATAATACAATCATCCACCCAATACCAAAAGCGACGTGAGCAGCATGTAAGCCTACAAGTACGTAAAAAGATGATAAGAAAACACTTGTACTTAAGCCGTAACCTTCTTGAACAAAGCTATAAAATTCATAGACTTCTACCCCTAAGAAAACGATAGCAAGTACCAATGTTAATCCTAGACCTAATAACGTTTTCTTTTTCTTTCTTTCGCGCACACCTCTTTCTGCAACCATTAATGTGCCACTGCTTGATAAAAGGAAAAAGGAAGAAAGCATGACCATTTTTGCTTGAAATACTTCTGAAGGATATGGCCCATTAGCTGCAGGCGTAAAGATCATATATGTCGCAAATAATACTGCAAACATAATTGCTTCCACGCCTAAATAGATAAAGAATCCCACTTTTTTATCCTGAAATAATGCTGCTTCTTGTTTATGCATGTTCATCCCCCTTTCCGTAGAAATCTTCTCGTTCATCGGTAAACGAACGTAACACAAGCATTGCAAATAACGCAACGCCACCGGTGATAGCCAACCAATACCAACGAAACGTTAATCCTGTACTAACAATCAATAAGCTCATTGCTATACAAAATGGTTGGATAGAATCGCGTTCTAGTGGCTTTATACGTACATCTGTCGTAGTAGGTAACACATGCCCAGCTAGTTTTGCGTACCAGTAAGCGTCTATACTTTGAATTACCGGCATCGGCTCGAAAGTATGCACAGGAGCTGGTGAGGGAACAGTCCACTCTAGCGTTCTCCCATTCCAAGGATCATGGGAAACTTTTACTTTCATTTTATGTGTTTTATATACATTCCAAATCACAAACAACATACTAATCCCCATTAGAAATGCCCCGACCGTACTTAACGCATTCAACAAGAAAATGCCGTCAGCTTCACTATAGGTATAGACACGTCGAGGCATGCCTTCTAATCCCGTAATATGCATAGGGAAAAATGTAACATGATAACCGATTAAAAACGTCCAAAAATGCCATTTACCTAATTTTTCGTCAAGCATATAACCAGTTATTTTAGGATACCAATAATACAAACCAGCAAACACACCAAGTATGGTAGAAGCAATAATAACGTAATGAAAATGCGCAACAACGAAATGTGTATCGTGAAACTGAAAATCAGCTGCAGACAAGGAGAGCATAACTCCTGTAACACCACCAATAACGAACGAAGGAATAAATCCTAACGCAAATAGCATCGGTGTTGTAAAGTGAATAACCCCTCCGCGCATTGTAAATAACCAATTAAAAACTTTAATGCCCGTTGGAACCGCAATTGCCATCGTAGTAATAGCAAAAAATGTGTTCACTACTGGGCCAAGCCCTACGGTAAACATATGATGTACCCAAACCATAAAGCCTAGAAACCCAATTAGCCCTATGGAAGCAACCATTGTTCCATAGCCAAAAACACGTTTTTTAGAAAAAGTAGAAATAATATCAGAAAAAATCCCGAACGCTGGCAATGCTAATATATACACTTCTGGATGTCCAAATATCCAAAATAAATGTTGCCAAAACACAGGGTCACCTTCATCCCCCGAGAAAAATCCAGTACCAAACAGCCGATCAAACATGAGTAAGTATAAAGCTATTGCCAACACCGTAAATGCGATTAAAATAAGGAAAGATGTAATTAATGATGCCCATGCAAACAATGGCATCCGTGTATACAGCATACCTGGAGCACGATGACGCACGATTGTTACAATTAAATTTAACGCTGTGAAAATCGTTCCTAAACCAGATACTTGTAAACCAAACACATAAAACTCTGTGCCTGCTCCAGGAGTGAAGGCAGCTCTTGATAATGGCGCATAGCCTGTCCACCCAACTTCTGGTGTCATATCAATAAAGAAAGCAAGGTTAAAAAAGACAGAACCAGCAAAAAACAACCAAAAACCTAAAGCATTTAAAAATGGAAAAGCTAAGTCTCTAGCACCTATTTGTAAAGGTACTGCTATGTTCATTAAACCAAGCAATAGAGGCATAGCTACGAAAAAAATCATTAATGTCCCGTGTGTTGTGAACAATTCATTATATTTCTCACCTTGAAATACCCAAAAATCGTTATTAGGAATAGCAAGTTGTGTACGAATAAGTAATGCATCAATTCCAGCTCGAAAGAAATACAAAATCCCAAAAAGTAAATACAGAATCCCTATTTTTCGATGATTGGTCGTTTTCATATAATCCCAAATAACATATAACTTACGCTTTTTAACAACGAAATATGTAGCAACCAAACCAATAACGATGACAGATACCCAAGCTGCTACAATATCTGTTGGTATGGAATATTCACTTCCAAACATAGATAATTTCATGATGATATCACCTTTCATTTTCTCCAATTATTTTTGAAGATATTGCTCATACGCTTGTTTAGATACTACTTTAACTTCAAATGTCATATCCGTGTGTCCAAGCCCGCAATATTCTGCGCATTTACCTTGATAGGTACCTTTTTTCGGGTTGTTAATTTCATACGTTAATTCTTTTCCTGGTATTACATCTACTTTTCCACCTAGCTGAGGGACCCAAAAGGAATGAATAACATCCGCCGATTTTAAATTTAAAACAATTGATTCCCCTTCAGGAATTACTAATTTATCCATTTCTTCTGTTCCATTAGCATGCGTAAATGTCCAATTAAACTGTTTCCCTACGACATCAATCACAACTCCTGATTGGTCACTTTCTTCCGTCCATTGGGGCGACTGATCATATGTAATTGCTAAAGTAGGCACTGCTAAAACAATTAACAAAAGAACTGGAATCGTAATCCAGGTAATTTCCAATTTAATATTGCCTTTCACATCTTGCGGTAAATCATGCTTCCTTGTTTCTGTATAGCGATACTTTATGACAAAATAAGTAAATAAAATAAACACGGTTACCACAACAAACATCATGATCCAAAAGCTAAACTCTATTAAAAAGGCTTGTTCACTTGCAGTATCACTTTTTGGATCAAGAACAGTGATGTTACAACCCGTTAAAAACAATAATAGCGGTAACAGAAATATTTTTTTCATTGCCCCCACCTTCTTACCTTTGTTAAGATACTATGTGATAACTGCTTTATCACAAATCTTCGCTAAACACATAGTTTTGCTCAAAATTATATGCTGCCCTACCTTTTTAGAAATGACGATAGCGAATAATTGCTCACCAAATATTTTCCAGCTATCTACCTTATATAATTTGTTTCCCTAATTAGGAAAAACGTTAAACATTTTAGTACAAATAAACCTTAAATATTTCCATAACAAGACACCTTAATTCCTCCATGAATGCTTTACTAGCAAGAACAAAGGCTCGGGGCACCCGCTTAGCAACGTAGCGACTGGAACGAACCAACGGAAGTTTTAGAAATCATGCTCTTGCAATTAGTATGGCGGCGCCATCCGGCAAACCCGTCGTTAGTCAGCCTTCCTATTTAGAACGAACCGTTGATGACTAGCTTAGGGCAATGGAGTGAAGTCGCAGTTGCTGGACGCTGGAGCCAGACGCGACTAAATAACTTAGTTAGTTTATCAACAGCTGCAAAATTTTGTAATTTCCTTAGACAACAAAAAAAGAGAGCAAACCACAATTGGTTTACTCCCTCTCGGATTATTGATTTTCTATTTTGTTTTCAAGCACTGCTACACGATTACGAAGTTCTTCTACTTCTTCTTTTGTCGCTATGCCAATGTCATTCGCAAGCTTTTGAGTTTGCTCATTTTGCCGTGCTTGCCATTCACCTTTTTTAGCTTCTCCTTTATCCACAAACTGCTTTAACAATGTTTTCGCTTGTTCCTGTGTAAGTTCATTTTTTTCTACTAATTGTTTCATTCTCGATTCAAATTTTTCCTTACTAGTCACTGCTGCACCTAACCCAAGTAAAAACCCTTTTTTTAATAAGTCATTCATGAAGTCCACCTCCTTTATTTTGACGATTGAATCATCTTATAATGCTTCCTTAATATGGTTAGCAATAAAATAGTTAAAACAGCTGTACTACATAGTGTAATGATTGCAGTGAGCTGATATTGCAAATAAAAAGCACCTATCGAACCGCCCAAACTAAGCAGCAAAAACATAACAATTAATACTTCTATCCAAATAAAGTACTGATGCTTTAAACGACGCTGATGTTTTCGTTTATCCCACTGCCTATTCTTTGTTCCGCTTTCCAACCATTCCAAAACGGCTTGCGGATAAGAAAGAATTGGTTTGATCGTGTCTTTGGCATACTGCTTATATAATGTTTCGGCAACTTTTTTGCCACCAAGCCATTCTTTCACTGCAGGCTCTGCCCATTTCTGAAAGTTAATTTCCGGGTAGATGGCTATTAATATTCCAATAATAATGGAGATAGCTCTACCTAAGTAGGCATATTCTGCAGATAACTGAATAGGTTGATCGTGAATAACAAGACGAATATCTTTTTTAATTTGCTCCATAATATGAGCATCTTGTATATCTATTGTACCACTTTGATACATTTCTATCGTCTCTTGAATTGCTCGTTTTAATTTATTGTGATCAGCATTTGGTAAAATAAAACCCATTTCATCTAGCGTTTCAATAACGCGATCGTAATTATCCATTACAATGCTTTGGATGAGCTGTTTAAAATGTTGGCTGTCCTGTTGTCTTACTTCCCCTACCATACCAAAATCAATAATGACAATCCTTCCGTCTGGCTGCACTAATATGTTTCCTGCGTGCGGATCGGCATGGAATTTACCTGTCGTCAAAAATTGTTCCAAATAAAAATCAAATAAAACGCTTGCTACATGTTTTGTATCAATTTGGTGCCGCTGCATATATTCAATATCTGTAACTTTCGCCCCTTCAACCCATTCCATAACAAGGACTCGCTTGGTGCATAATTCATCTACATAAAATGGAATATGTAACGACGTGTTTCCCTTAAACTTTTCTTTAAAATAGTGCGCATTTGCTAATTCAAGGTTAAAATGCAGTTCTCGATTCATAACGGTTACAAGCTCTCGGTATAACGATGGCAAGTCTGTTTTTTTTCCAAAAGAGGTTAGCGTAGATATGAGCCAAAATACGATTCGCAGTGCTTTAAAATCCTTATGAAACACCTCTTTAATCCGATAGCGCTGCACCTTAATGGCAACCTCTGTATCACTACCTTTTAACTTCGCTCGATATACTTCTCCAATGGATGCTGACGCAATAGATGGTGTTTGAATCTCTTCTATATGCGTTTCAATTGCTGCTCCCCACTCTTCTTCCATAATCTCTTTAGCATAAGAGTAAGGCATCGCAGGTACTCGATCGACAAGCCCACTCAGCTCCTTAATAAAAGCATCAGGCATAAAATCCGTTCTGGTACTTAGAAACTGTCCGACTTTAATTAATACACCACCAAGCAAGATCGCCTTCTCCCGGTATTCTTGTGCCAATTTTGTAATAAGAAGATTCCACTTATCAAACGTTTCGTCATCCCATATGCGGTGTTTAAAATGAAACATATAAATTTTTGCAATAAATTTTAACGTCATCAACACCATTACTGTACAACGATATCCCAAATTATACTTTAACCGTTTATGCATTTAAACACCTCATTCCTATGTACCCTTTTTCATCCTTTGAAAAACCTGACTTCTGCCCAATTTCCAAAACGTAAGTTAACACTTAAAAATTTCCTATAGTATAAATAAAAACGATATGTACATGTTTCATTATATCTAAACTAATAATAAAACGTACATTTTTGCAAATAAAACAGAAATATTCATTTGTTTTGCATTTTATCATTGGATAATCATACATTTTATCTTATAATAATAAGAAACAAGAACCGTGGAGGATTTTATGAAAAACAATAGCTATTCTATATTTGATCATATTAAATTTATTATACCATCCCTTATTGGTGTTTTTTTATTTATGTCACCTATAAAAACAGAAGATGGATTAACTATTCCAATTGCTATCCTAGCTGGGAAAGTTCAGTCCTTATTAGCCGATCAGTTATCTGGCATTATGATGGTTATTATCGTGTTTACAGCAATTATGACTATCATCGTTCGCCTGTTAGGCAAAGAAAAGCTTGATAGAACACCATTTTTCCAGCAACTCTTTTACGTAAATATGTTCTGGACAATGACAAGGGTAGTAGCTGCTATTTTTGCTGTTATGGTATTTTTCCAATTAGGACCTGAATTTATCCATAGTGCGAATACAGGGCAAATGTTATTAGGTGATTTATTACATGTATTATTTGCTGTCTTTTTATTTGCTGGCTTGTTTTTACCGTTACTGATGAATTTTGGTTTACTTGAGTTGTTTGGAACACTTATGACAAAGATCATGCGCCCGTTATTCCGACTACCTGGTCGTGCGTCCATTGATTCCCTCGCTTCTTGGGTAGGCGATGGTACAATCGGTGTATTAATTACAAGTAAACAGTATGAAAACGGCTATTACACCAAACGAGAGGCTGCTGTTATCGGAACAACATTTTCCGTTGTCTCCATTACTTTTTCTTTAGTTATCATTGCTGAAGTAGGACTTGAGCATATGTTTTTACCGTTTTACGGTACCGTTTTAGCTGCGGGAGTTGTAGCTGCATTAATTATGCCACGCATTCCTCCGCTTTCTAGAAAACCGGATACGTATATAAATAAAGATGCAGAAGGAATATCTGAAGAAATTCCAGCAGGAGACCATCTTTTTTCATTTAGCTATAAAAAAGCGTTAGAACGCGCCAAGCAAGAAAAAAGTGTGTTTAAAGTCTTCAAAGAAGGCGGGCAAAATATTTTAGACATGTGGATGGGAGTCGCCCCAGTTGTGATGGCATTTGGATTAATTGCTCTCATTATCGCGGAAACAACACCTATTTTTCAATGGCTAGGTATGCCGTTTGTACCTTTCATGGAACTGATGCAAATTCCGCATGCTAAAGAAGCGTCAGAAACAGTCTTAATTGGCTTTGCAGATATGTTTTTACCATCCATTTTAGCTTCTACTATCGAAGCAGAGATCACCCGGTTCATCATTGCCGCCCTTTCTGTCACCCAGTTAATTTATATGTCAGAGGTAGGCGGATTATTAATTGGATCTAAAGTACCCGTATCCTTTAAAGATTTAGTCATTATCTTTTTACTGCGTACAATCATTACCTTGCCTGTCATCACTATCATAGCTCATCTTATATTTTAAAAAATCTTTCATGAAGGACAAAGGCGCAAGCGCCCGGTTAGCAACGTAGCGAGTGGAACGAATCAACTGAGATAAAGGAATCACGGTGAGGAACGAACCGATGATGACTTATCGTAAGGCGATTTCGTGAAGTCGCCTAGTTGCTGGGCTCTGGAGCCGGACGGGGCTAAATAACTTAGTTAGATTATCCACAGCTACAAAATTTTGTAATTTCTTAGAAAAGGAGCAAAGGCTAGGGGCGCCCGGTTAGCAACGTTTTTTATAATTTCCTAAACTTAACAAAACAGCCAAGCTATCGGATAGTTTGGCTGTTTCTTATTACTATAAACTTTTAAACGCTTGTACTTCCCTAATCGTATCATAAAAAATTTACTGCTTTGACTTTTCGTAGCAAACCCTGTTCTTACAGTAGCTTATATAGATGACACTTTTTGAGTTAAATTCGCTTTCCATCTATTCGCTTAAGGAATGGACTTTGACGTTCAGCAAAATTGGCTACTTTATTTCTCTTGTACCGTTTTATGATACATTTTTTTCATTATCGAAGCCTTCCCTTCAACAAGCGGTTGCCATAATCCAAGTATTGGTCGACTAGATAATAAGAGTACAAGCAGCATAGATAAAGCAGCAAGTCCTAGAAAATCAAATACTCCATCTACCTTAAACAACTCCGCCTGACGAAAGTATTGGATAAAAAAGCCGTGTAGTAAATATACATAAAGTGTGCGTGTTCCGAGAATGGTCCATGTAAAATGCTGGACTGGCACCCATGATAGCACGCTTATAACCATGAAAGCTGCAGATACATAAACTAAGAGTCTTGCCAGCCCACCGTATTCTACAAGCCCCAAATCACCATATGATTTAGAAGCAAGTAACCAACCAGAATTAAAGTCTGGTAAGTAGTAGATAGCTACCGCAATGCCAACCATGACCACGAGCGAAACAGCTTGCACCGCTTTTTGCTTAACGAGCATCACTTGCTTTTCCGTTAATAAATAGCCGACTAAGAAAAACGGAAAGAAAACAAAAGTTCGAGATAGACTGAACATATGCCCAATTTCACTAAAATAACCGACGACTAGGCCGAGAAAGATCGCAATCGAAACACTTAAAAATGGCGGTAACTTTTTAAACCAATATAATAACATATGCCAGCAAAATAGGCTGAATAAAAACCACAACGCCCAATGTGGACTAAATAAGTCCGTTTGCCAGCCTGATTTATCGATGACATAATAGTAACCCGTATATAGTAGTTGAAAAATGAGATATGGCAACAATAATTTTTTCATCAATTGCACGATATAACTGAATGATCCTGAACCTTTTGCAAAATAGCCTGCCAATAATATAAATGCAGGCATGTGAAATGTATACACCCACATATAAAGTGTATGAACGTATGGAGAATCACCTGTAAAAGGCTGTATCATATGTCCAAAAACAACTAAAAAAATCAAGATAACTTTTGCATTATCAAAAAAAGCGTTCCTTTCCATGGATCTCCATCCTTTTCGGTAAATTTATTTTATATTTCGTAAGTAGAAAATGTAAGGTGACGATAGCTTTCATATATGTCCATGCTTTAAAATGTCGCTATTTTATTTCCTATCTTTTTACATTCTATTTAGATCCTGCTTGTATAGGATGCACTATTTACTTTACCCGTTTTGAAAGCCGTTTTCATATAAAAACACTTGATTTCATACACTTGTTAGCCTTTTGTAAACGGTTTGAAAAATATTCATTTAAATGTAATAGAAACGTTAAAAGAAGTAACCCTATAGATTACTTCTTTCTACTATTTTTATGTATGACTTTCTATTAAATAGCTGACTTCACTAACTACGAGAGAAGACGGTTTCTTATATTTCCTAAATAAAAGCCAAACTATGGTATCGCTTTCGTGGCGAAATCCTCCGTTTTAATTAAACTATAAACCACTAAGCTTTTACTTCCTATAGCGAAACAAAGGCTCGGGCGCCCGGTTAGCAATGTGGCGACTGGAACGAAACAACGAAAGTTTTAGGACTCATGCCACTAAAGCAGGGGGATGCCGACGCACGAAGACATACCCGTTTTTAGTCGGCCCTCTTCTTAGGATACGAACAAAAGATGACTTAGCGTAGAGCGATCTCGTAAAGTCGCCTCGTTGCTGGGCTGAACGTGGTTTATTCGGTTATGTTGTTATACTCAAGCCACTACATTTATACTTTCTTATCTGGCAAAAAAAAGGCAAGGCATGCGCCTCGTCTTTACAAATAAACTTCAATATGATTTTCTCCAGCTTGTAAATATTTTTCCAACTGTGCCGTTTTTAGCACCATACCACCTTCGCGATAAGGATTATCTGTTAATTGCGTAAAATGAACGTTTTTACCATTTACAACGACCTGCTTTTTCCCTTCTTTAAGATGATAATGATATGTTATTGGCTTGCCATCATATTGAAATGCAAATTCTAATTGATCCAACTCATCGGGTATTACCGGATCAATCACAAGATCTCCTTGCTGATAGCGGATGCCTAAAGCATTAGAAATTAATTGATTCATATATATTCCTGGGCCGCTCGAATAAATGCGCCAACCCGCTTTCACTGGAACATCACCAGTACGTAGCTGATCAAAGTTTTCCTGTGCTTCATAGCGTGTAGCAAATTTGCCATCCGAGCTGCTAAAATACGCATTACTTTGGCGTATCTCTGCATGAGGGACTTCGTTTTGAATTAAAATTGGATTAATGACGGACAAGCCTTTCCACACTTCATTTTCATATCCAAGCTTAGCCATTGCTTCAACAAACCGAATATGCGCATGTACATATTGTAAGCCTATTTCTCGACCAAAATTAGCCGATTGCTCAGCTCGTTTAAAATGTGTACTAACGCCACCTTTATAGTGAGCAGGGCGATTCATTAACCGAACGCCATCTGGGAAATATAACTTGTCTTTTATTAACCGATAATGCTTTTCCGCCTGCTCTTTGGTAAACAGCTCGCTAATAATACTGCGCTGCATTGGTAATAATCGATACTGAATACCAGTTTTTTCATCAGATGGGTGAAGCATATATTCGATCTGATCCGGATTCTCCATATACACAAATCCTGGAACAACTGTTGCTGACAAAATATATTGATTAAAATCAGCTTTCACCCCCGCAGCAAGCTCTTGCATCTGTAATGCTTCCTGTTCATCATAGCTAACTAACACTTGAGCCAACTTCTGTAACACCTGATACGTTAATGCAACGGTCCAGCTGGAAGACATATATTTCTTCAAATTCTCATTCGCAGGTTGCAACGTATCATCCCAGTCTCCATCATCATATAGAGATAAATACGTGTCTTGAGCAAAATGATTTTTCATATAATTAATTTCTTTTTGTACATGTTCCATAATCGTAGCTTTCCTTGCTGTCAACTTGAAAGTAGTACGATCTGTATAAGGAACAACTTCCTCTAAAATGCCATAATCTCCAGTAGCCTCCAAATAATCGGCAACTACTTTTAACGGCCACACAATAATATCACCATGGCTGTCTTCCTGCTGAATATGTTGATACTTATCAAACATAAACCATTGTGGCCAGTTGCCTTGATCTTCGTACTGATGAGAGAAAACGATTTTAATGATGTCACGTACCACTTGATAATTTTGTGTTGCCATAAAATATTCCGTTGGTCCTTGACACACATCACGAGTACCCCAAGCAGCTCCGCCAAATTGTTCCAACCCATGCGGCGATGAAAAATGTACGAGCATATTGTGCGTATACCACCAAGCTAACGCATTAATTTTCTCCAAATCCCTCGTAGATGAACCGGAAGAGGTAAGTTTAAATCCTTTGTTCACTTGACGGTAATACGCACGATAACGCTCGATTTCTCCTGGAATATCTACCAACTGAACAAGCTGTTCTTGTTTGTATAACGAACCTTTTATGTTTAATGTCCATTCTGCTGTAGGACTCATAGACAAGACTAAAAGGGATGCAGATAGTGGGGAAATATTTGTTGCTAGTTGTCGCTCATCCCCCACCGTCAACTCTGTACCTGTAACGTGCATAAAATAATTTAAATCAGGATAAATAGTCGCGCTATCCGATTTAGAATCAGCCGTACAAACAACGGTATTTCCTTTATGTTTGATATGAAAAGGAACTTCATATTCATTATTATTCATAGTTAATTGATTGGTAACTATAAATCTATACACTTTCCCTTTTTCTGACCTCACATGTAGCTGAAGCACTGCATCATCTACCTTAGTAAGATTGGTAATGACAATTACATCATCCAAAAATTTATAATACCATCTAGCATAGTTAAAACCGATCTCAAATAGAGAAGGCATGGTTAATAAGTGATACGTTTCATCAATTTGAATATAAATTCTCTGCCCTGAAGTTTTCAGAATATTTAACGGGTTTCGTGCATTTGTCAGCATTTTGTTCATAGAAGAATTACCAATAACAAGCTGTGAATTAAAAATGCCATACATATATGACGTCGTTGCCATCGTATCGTCTCTCACCCGGTCATTATGTCCACTCATAATAATATGTCCATGTGGTCGTTCGATCAGCTCTTCTTTTTGCTTGAGAACTATATGCTCATACGTATCCGTAAAAAAGGAAAGCAGTGTAGATCCATTATATTCCTCCAACTGCCGATTTGGAAAATAAGTGTTTAATTCTGCTATTGTCATTTCTAACGCGGTAAGTGGCGCACCTATACTAGGCATCATACGTACCCTCTTTACGGGGGCATGATCCCTTTTACTTTCGCTTAATTCTTTCCACGCTTTTTGAATCTCTTGCTTAAATTCCAACTCCCGAACAGCAGTGGAATGATTTTCTTTAAACAAACCGTAAAATACGAACCGCTGCTTTCCATTTAAAGCAAGCTTCTCTGATTGTAATGCAGTATAGGCGAATTCATATTGATAGTTTTCATTTGCCAAGCTAGGTTTCGTTAAAACCTCGGCTTGATTTGTCGTTTTATAAGATAAACCAAAAAATTGAAAACCATCTGTAGAGTAGCCAATAACTTTACCTAAAGCACCTTGTTGAATATATGGGAATCCACTTGCTTGCGGTTGATTTTGCCTAGAGCAAACGGCATACCCGTTTTCATTATCTTGGAAAATAGCATGATCCATATATTGCGACATATAAGCTTCATTAGACCGCACCGCTCCTTTATCAGCCAAACCTAAGTCTTGCCCATAAATAAGATCGACCTCGACATCTTCCCCATCTAACAAAACATCCCAAAACCAAACTCCTGCTCCTGTTAGATAGAAAGTAACTTCATAGTTTACTTCTTCAAAGGTACCTTGCCACTTCACTTGATCCTCTGCAACGAAAATCTCGCTGTTCGATTGAACACCCAATAACGGCGCTACTACGATGTCTCCATGGCGATAAATTCGTAAATAAATATTATTTAACGCTCCATCGATCGGGTTCGACAACAGCTGATTAATCATTGTATCCTTATGAGCAATTTCATAAATGTCACCGCTTTGGAGAAATGTAAACGTAATATTTTGCGCTTTTATCTGAAAATTCCCTCTTGTTGTCAAACCTCATTCTCCTTTCGTCTTATGCAAATTGAACGATATCGTCATGACATCTTGGCTATTTGCTCCAACATACAAATCAAATCTTCCTTCATCACTATGATAGGAAAGATCGGCATGGTGATAACGAAGCTGTTCTTCTGTTAACGTAAACATAACAACTCTTTCTTCACCAGGCTGTAAAGAAATCTTTTGAAATCCTTTTAATTCTTTAAGCGGACGCACCACTTCGCCGACTAAATCACGAATATAGAGTTGAACCACTTCTTGCCCTGCTACATCACCTGCATTTGTTACCTTGACTTTAACCGTTATTGGTTTATCTGGTGTCATCAAATCGGAAGAAAGCTCTAGATCACTATATTTAAAGTAGGTATAGCTTAACCCATAGCCAAATGGAAACAAAGCCTCATTCGGACAATCCAAATATTGTGATACATATCGTTCTTGAGCATTGATAGCACCTTGAGGGCGCCCTGTATTATAGCTGTTATAGTATACAGGAATTTGTCCTACATTATACGGGAACGACATCGTAAGCTTTCCAGACGGATTGACATTGCCAAAGAGAATATCTGCAATTGCTGTACCGCCCTCTGTTCCTGGATACCATGCTTCAAGCACTGCGTCTACTTGGTCAACTACCCCATGTAAATCGAGCGGTCTGCCATTAAATAACACAGCGACAGTTGGTTTACCCAACTTAACTATCGCTGCTACTAAATCTAGTTGCGCTTGTGGCAATTGTATATTTGTTCTTGATCCGGCCTCACCGCTCATTTCAGAGCTTTCTCCTAAAGCTAGAACAACCACATCCGATTGCTTAGCAAGTTCTATTGCTTTAGAAAGATCCTGTTCACAATGTTTATTCACTCCACAACCGTTCGCTACATATAACTGAGAAGCAGGTAGCTGATTGCGCATCCCTACATCTAATGGTATTGCTTCATTCTTATCACCTAACCATGACCAAGGGCCAAGAATATCGTTGCTATTAGCAAACGGGCCAAGAAGTGCCATTTTTTGCGTTGTAGCAAGCGGCAACACATCTTGCTCATTTTTTAACAGCACACAAGATTTAGCGGCAATGTCACGTGCTGCCTGTCGATGCGCAGAGCACATAACAACTTCTGCTTCTCTTTTTTCATCTGCACCTCGATATGGATCATCGAACAATCCTAATTCGTCTTTTAACTGTAAAATTCGTATCACAGCTTCATTTAGAAGTTCCACATCCATTGCATTTGTTTCTATGAGCTGTTGCAGGTGATTAGCATAACATCCAGTCATCATCTCTATATCTACACCTGCTGTAATGGCCTTCATAGCTGCCTCTTTTTCATCTGAAGCCACACCATGCGGAATTAATTCTTTCACGGCGCCCCAATCAGATATAACGACACCGTCAAAATTCCATTCCTCACGTAAAAGATCACGCATTAATAATTTATTTGCACTTGCTGGAATTCCATCAACCGTATTAAAGGCTGTCATCACTAATTTGCTACCTGCCTCAAGGGCTGCTTTAAAAGCTGGGAGATACGATTCGCGTAATTCTCTTTCTGACATGTTTACCGTATTATAATCCCTGCCTCCTTCAGCTGCACCATAACCAGCAAAATGCTTCACACAGGAAGCAACGCTTTCGTGGTCATGTTTTAAATCAGAACCTTGAAACCCACGAACTTGCGCTTTAGCAAACGCACTATTTAAATAAGAATCTTCACCTGTAGACTCCATGACTCTTCCCCAGCGTGGGTCACGGACTAAATCAACCATTGGTGCAAAGGTTACATGCACACCGCTCACAGCAGCTTCTTTAGCAGCAATTGTTGCGCTTTTTTCAGCAAGTTCTAAATCCCAAGAAGAACCGATGGCTAATGGAACTGGAAAAATGGTCTTATAACCATGAATAATATCGGACATAATAAGCAAGGGAATGCGTAATCTGCTGTCCTGTAAATATTGCTCTTGGATCGACCTCGTTTCCTTGGCGCCCGATGCACCTAAAACGGACCCTATATGTTGCAGCATGTGATCAGGTATATGCATTTCTTTCATTGGCCCAGTTATTTGCCCCTCATCAGAAGCCCCTTTAAAAAACGGGGTGGCTAATTGGATAACTTGTCCGATTTTTTCATCTAAAGTCATTTTGCTTACTAAATCTTTTATTTGATTTACTTTCATTGTTACCCCTCCTCATTAGAAAAACTTGGCTTTTTGGCAAGTCTTATGGCGAATGGCATAGTTTTTCTTATACTATAAACCTTTAACTTTTATACTTTCCTAAAGTGTAAACAAAAAACCGCTTTAATCGAAACGTTTCAATGATGTTTATATTTTGGATTATAATTGTTTTATTACCTATAGTCAAACAACATTAAGGTAAAATAAAGAACAAAACATTGATTTGTTAACATTTATTGAATATAAAACAAAAAAAGTAAGCAAATATGAAAAAAACAGTTGAAAGCGACTTCAAATTTTATTATAATCAGTTTATCGAAACGTTTCAATAAAACTAAAGGAGTGTTTCTATTATGAGAAAATGGTTGGTATTAACTTTTATCGTAGCTTTACTAGCATTAAGCGCTTGCGGAAATGAGGAAGCTGCTAAAAAAGATAGTGGAAATAAAGACGATGAAATTACCGTGTGGGCAATGGGTGAGGAAGGGAAGCTGTTAAAGCAACTAACAGATAAATTTGAAAAAGACAACAAAGGATTGAAAGTAGATGTACAAGCTATCCCTTGGGATAGTGCCCACGATAAACTATTAACTGCAGTAGCTTCTGGAAATGGCCCAGATATCCTGCAATTAGGTACTACTTGGGTGCCAGAATTCGCTGAGGCAGGAGCGTTATTAGATTTAACGGAATATATGGAAGAGCATCCAGAATTCGCAGCCGAAAATTATTTTGATGGTGCCGCAGAAATCATGCAGTATGATGACCAAATCGTTGGTATTCCATGGTATGTAGACACTCGCGTACTATATTACCGCACCGATATATTAGAAGAAGCAGGTTATGATAAAGCTCCGGAAACTTGGGAAGAATTACAAGACGCAGCAAAGAAACTAGCAGACCGTGGTGAAGGTCAATATGGAATAGATATTGACCAAAATGATCAAATTATGCCATTTATCTTCGCTTGGCAAAATGGTTATGAGGCAAATTTGGAAGAAAGCAAATTAAATTTTGACACACCAGAATTTTTAGGTGCTATGGAGTATTATACAAGCTTCTTTAAAGAAGGGGCCAGCCAAGTAGAGCAAGGCGAGGATATTATCCAAGCATTTGCAAATGGGAAAAAACCAATGTTCTTCAGTGGCCCTTGGATGGTAAATATTATTAACGAACAAGCTCCAGATATAGAAGGAAAATGGGCACCAGCTGTTATGCCAGGTAACGAAACAAATGCTTCTAGTATGGGTGGAGCAACATTATCAATCTTCCATAATTCAGAAAATGTAGAAAATGCCTTGAAATTCCTTTCCTATATGAATGAAACAGAAACACAACTTGAATGGTTAGATATATCTAATACACTACCATCTAAGCTAGAAAGCTGGGAAGATCCAATATTACAAGATGATCCAATGTATAGCGTGTTTGGTGAGCAATTGAAAGAAGCAAAAGCAGGACTTCAAACAGAACAGTTTGAACGCATCGCCCAAGAATTACTTAGTGCGTTAGAACGCGTCAATGCCGGCGGGGCGGATTTAGAGAAAGAAATAGAGCAATTTAACAAAACGGCGCAAGATCTATTAGAAGAATAATTTCTTCCAATATAAGGTGCTGTAAGACCCACTCAAAAATTGATAGATGAAAGTTGAAAAAGTATAACTGGGGAATGAAATAATCCCCACTACTTAAAGATTCACTTTATGATAAAGAAGCATATAAGGCGATACCCAGCGACCTTATATGCTTCCACCAAAATACGTTTCATGACGATAGGTGGTTTAAGAAATGTTTAAACAAAAATTCCGTAATCGACATCCCTACATGTTCATTGCACCTGCAGTTATTTTATTAATTATTTTCAGTATTATTCCGATTACGATCGCTTTTTTTATTAGCTTTACAGACCTCGATTTAAAAGGACTAGCAAATTGGTCAAACATCAGTTGGATCGGCTTTGATAACTATCAAAACCTATTTGCTGATGATACTTTTATCAAATCTATTTTCAACACGTTATTTTATGTTGTCGTTGGCGTTCCGCTCGTCATTATTTGTTCATTAGGTATTGCACTCATGCTGAACTACGGAAGCAATAAGTTGTTTTCCATGTTCCGATCGGTATACTATATGCCATCTATAACGAATATTATTGCCGTCGCGGTCATTTGGGGTTATTTATACAACACAGAGTATGGGTTATTTAATTATATTCTATCTTTACTTTCTGTAGAAAATATACCTTGGCTTCAAGAGCCTACCATTGCTAAAATTTCGCTTATTATCCTCGCAGTTTGGAAAGGTATTGGCATTAATATGATTATTTTTCTCGCTGCCCTGCAAGGAATACCTAGAGCTTATTATGAAGCAGCGAAAATCGATGGGGCCAACCGCATTCAGACATTCTTTAATGTGACGTTACCTTTATTGAGATATGCAACCTTTTTCGTAACTGTAACGACGTTAATTGGTTGGATGCAGTTTTTCGAAGAGCCTTACGTGATGACACAAGGCGGACCACTAGACGGAACACTATCTATTGCATTGTTTATTTATCAAGAGGGCTTTCAATTTAGTGAGTTTGGTTATGCTGCTGCGGGTTCTTTCGTATTGTTTATCATGATTATTATCATTACTTTAATTCAATTTAAACTTCGAAAATCCGATACAGAATATTAACCTTATGAAATGAGGGATTTATCTTGGCTTCTATACATTCAACAAAAGGGAAAACAGAAAAAACCCTTATCACCGTGCTGATGATTATTGGCGGAATTTTAGTATCCATTCCATTCATTTGGATGATAACAAGTGCCTTTAAACCTGAGAGTGAAGCATTGCGCATTCCACCAACTATATTACCGGAAAATCCAACGCTGGATAATTTTAAACACCTATTTACAGAATTAAATTTCTTAGTCTATTTACGAAATACATTAATTATCGTCGCTTTTTCGTTTGTCGGCTTATTGTTTAACGGCATGGCAGGATACGGTTTTGCTAAGTTTGCATTTAAAGGCAGAGAAAAAATATTCTATCTTGTTCTAGCAACTATGATGATCCCAGGCCAAGTAACGATGATACCTGTTTACTTATTACTTAATGGAATGGGCCTCACCAACACGTTACCGGGTATTATTTTGCCAGGTCTAGTCGCAGCATTTAGCATTTTCTTATTCCGACAGTTTATGGGCACGATACCAACGGATTTAATTGAAGCTGCACGTTTAGACGGAGCGGGAGAATTTTATATTTTTTTCCGGCTTATTATTCCTATTGCTAAACCTATTTTTGCCGTACAAGGAATTCTTGCATTTATCGGCGCATGGAATAGTTTCTTATGGCCTTTAATTATCGCAAATGATGAGAGCCTCTATACGCTTTCTGTAGGTTTATCTTTATTACAAGGCCAGTATGGCAATAATTTTGCTTTACAAATGGCAGGAGCAGCCTTTATGGTTATACCAATTATTATTATCTTTGCTTTTTTCCAAAAGTACATTGTGGAAGGTTTTACCATGTCCGGTATTAAATAATAAAACACTAGTGATGTTCAAGTGTAGCATATAACTTGAAACTCTTTACTATTATAAGATGATACACTGTCATTCCTCTTCACATGAACTGTCTAAACGCCGAAATTAACTACAGACGACCACATTTTTAAATAGGTAGTGCTAACGACATCAATCTAAGATACAATAATAGAAGCATGGAATCGTTTTTATGTTTTTTATGGAGGAAGTGTGTGCATGGCAACAATAAAAGATGTAGCAAAGCTTGCTGGAGTTGCAGTATCTACTGCTTCTTATGCGTTAAACAATAGCGATAAAGTAAGCCAAACTACAAAAGAAAAAGTAGCAGCAGCGGCAAAGTCATTAAACTATAGAAAGAATGGCTTAGCTTCTGATTTAAAAAGGACAAATACAAATACGATCGCGTTAATTTTGAGCGATTTGTCAGGTCCTTATTACTCAGAGTTAATTCAAGGCGTGCAAGATGTAACTACTGCAAACGGCTTTGACTTAATTGCCTGCAGCTCTATTGGTGGAGCAGATTCTACAGCGGTAAAATTTTTACAAGAAAAACGGGTTGATGGGGCGATTATACTTGCACATAATATTAGCGACGAGGTAACCGTACAATCCGCTCGTAAAGGATTTCCGCTTGTTGTATTGGATAGAAATTTAGATAGTAGCTTTATTTATAATATTGAAGTTGATAATATCCATGGCGGATATTTAGCAACAGAGCATTTAATCCAACATGGCCATAGCGAAATTGCATATGTGAGCGGTCCTTACAACTCACACGATAATCAACTTCGCTTCCAAGGGTACTTGAATGCTTTAAAAGATTACAACATCCCTTATAAGTCCAAATGGAAAATCATCGGTGACTTCACTCGAGAAAGCGGGTATCGCGCAACCAAGATGCTCATTGCACAGCGCCAATTACCGCATGCTATTTTTTATGCCAATGACGAAATGGCAATAGGTGGATTAGAAGCGTTAAGAGAAAATGATATTTCTGTCCCTAATGACTTATCCGTTATTGGATTTGACGACATTCAACTCGCCGAATATGTCTCTCCTCCGCTTTCAACAATAAAACAACCAAAATATGAAGCAGGCTCATTAGCCGTTCATGTTATTTTTCAAGTATTAGCAGGAGAAAAAGTCGACCATCAATACACATTATCAACCGAATTAGTAAAGCGGCAATCTGTAATGCAGAGACTATCTCCTGAAAATTCTACCAAACAGCATACGAATGAAACGTAACTACAGGCAATTAATTTGATGCGGGGGGCGGGCTCTCCCCCACTCTTCTATTACGCTTTGTTTGATTTAAACTAGCATAGTTACATCCATTCAAATACACACAGACGGCGCACCGCACTATATTCAACTTTATAACCTAAACGAGTGATCCAAATTGATGAAAACCCCTGACTCATTAACATAAAAATGATTGCTGTTACGGCTGGATGATTCCAATTTTTTCTTCGCTAGCAGTTTCCCGTATTCCCCACAAAATGAATACAATGGTTCATAAAAACAGCATAAACATAATCCGAATCAAGAGATCTTGCTATTCTAGCATGATCATTTCTCCCAACATCGATCCCATCATACTTTCCATATATGTTCATTGTTTCTAATCATTCATTTCATGATGAAAAAAGCGCAAATTCCTCCTTATAATAATTATCCGTATTTTCTTGACTTATTTGAACCTCACCATTACGATTAGTTTAATCTTTATTTTCTAAATATTTAACAAAAAAATAGATGTTTTTTAGGAGGAGAAATAGTTGAAAAATCACGATGAATACCTTTACATAGGAAGACAATTACTAGATGCGCAACCATTTAGCAAGCTTGTAGGCGCCAAACTAACTACATTTAATGAAGGGGAAGCTGTGCTAGAAATACCAATAAAAGAAAATCTACTACAGCAAAATGGCTTTGTTCACGGTGGTGTTTTAAGCTATGCTGCTGATAATGCATTAACTTTTACAGGAGGATCTGTTTTAGGCCCACATGTATTAACGTCCGAATACAAAATTAATTATGTACGTCCAGCTATTGGAGAAAGTTTAATTGCTACCGGCTTGGTAGTGTATGCCGGAAAACGTCAAGCCGTCTGTCGTTGTGATGTGGAAGTAATCGAGAACGGCGAAAAGAAACTCTGCGCCACTGCACAAGGTACCATTGTAACCTTTGACCCTTCATTAAAAATGTAACTACCATATAATGGGATTGGAGAAAAGATAATGAGCATTACCCAACCAACCATCAAAGAATTAAAGAGCAAACAAGAGTGGATAGAAGCTTTTCCAATTATGAAACAATTAAGAACACATTTAAATACGCATTCCTTTATAGAACTAGTCTCACAAGTGGTGGAAGAGAATGATTACCAACTTTTTGCTTTATATGATGAAAATCGTATCGTGGCTGTTTGTGGGTTTATGCCAATGATTACGTTATACAACGGTAGATACATATGGGTCTGTGACTCCAGCTTACGTTCAAAAGGATATGGGAAAAACCTCTTACACTATGTTGAACATTGGGCAAAAAAGCAAAACTATGACGCTGTTTCTCTTTCTTCTGGATTAACGTGCGTCAGCACAACAATTTTACGAAGAAAAATTGGAGTATGGTAAAACGAGTTATGTCTTCGTTAAAAAATTATAAACTATAGAAAAACTTGTGTTCTCACCATGACTTATGGCAGAAGCCTATGTTTTTCTTATACTATAAACCAAATAAATCTTATAATTTCCTATAGTACAAATAAACTCGGCAATGTCTATACTAAAGGTTGCCGAGTTTTACATGCTACTGTTCGAATAAAAGTGCATTTCTAACCTATAACAAAAAAGGATATTATGTGTTCACCTAAGACCGCAGCAACAGTCTAATGATCATTTTGACGTATGCCATCCATAATAAATTGGATTAGTTGCTCCACTTCGTATTCATGAATCCTATCTACATCTACAATAACAAAACGCGAGATAATAAATCCCCCTAAAACAGAAAGCAGTATATTGACGACATCATCTGTTGGAATATTTTTCAGTTCCTGCTTTGTTTTAAACGTTTCAATCGCCTTTCTAAAACGATAACGAATTTCATTAGCCAAATAAGGTAACAACTCTTTCTTTAAGGATTCATTGTATATGATCTCTTTCATAACCACTTGTAAAATTTGTTTATTCTCAGAAAAGAACTGAATTCTATTATAAAGAAACGCACGTAAAAATTCTTCAAACGTCGTTGTTTCTGCTGGCAGGACTTCAGCAAATACTTCTTCTGCCATGCCTGGAAGGGATGATTTGAAGAATGGCAAGATGACAGAACGCAATACATTCTCTTTCGTTCCATAATGCTTAAAAATAAGACCTTCTGCAACCCCTGCTTGCTTGGCAATTTCATTTGTAGACGTATTCGCATACCCTTTTTCAGCAAATAATTGAATTGCTGCCTCTATTATCTTTTGTTGCTTTTCTGTCTGTTTTTTAGAACGTTTCGCCTCTGCAATCATGGAATCCAATAAGTTGTTGTACGTCAAATCACTTCCGTCCTCTCTATACAAAATACGTCCCTAATATTTACTTCATAGAAAATACATGGTTACAATTTTCGGTATTTCTTTAATCCGAATAAATTCAAGATAATGAGTATGCATGCAAATAACAGCAACACATACAAATCCCCAATTATGTCAGCTAGCCCTAAGCCTTCATACATTACGCTCTGTAACGCATCTCCAGCGTAATAAAGCGGCATTATTTTTGCTAATACTTGTAGCCAATCTGCCATGCCTTCTAGTGGAATAATCCCTGAAAAGAAAATCTGTGGAATCACAACGATTGGTATAAACTGCATCATTTGAAACTCCGATTCAGCAAAGGCAGATAGTAAAATGCCTAAAGATAAGGCAACTAAAGCTAACAACAAATTGATGAGAAGCACATTCCAAATCGAGCCGATTAAAATCATTTGAAGTACATTTACAGCAAAGAAAACGACAATAATCGTTTGCAACAAAGCAAATATGCCAAAACCGATTAAATATGCAGCAACAATTTCTCCTCTTTTAACAGGAGAAGCCATTAATCGTTCTAATGTTCCAGTCGTTCGTTCCTTCAATAAACCAATACCCGAAATAAGAAACACGAAGAAAAATACAAAAAAGCCAATTAATAACGGACCTAACCGATCAAAAAATGCGGTATCTTCATCTCCATAAACATATGAAATGGCAACTGTACTATCCTCTTGGTTTAAACTTTTTTGCATCTGATCAGGAATTTGCATCTTACTTGTTATTTGCTTTATGTTCATTTCAAGCGTTCGCGAAACCGTTGGATCACTATTTAATAGCGTAAGTTGCTGTTTTTCATCATCCATTTTTAAAAATCCGTCCAATTCATCGTCAACTACTGTATCATGGGCATTTTTAACATTGGTATATGTCTGCACCTCTATATTTTTTGCTTCTAACTTATTAATAAAACTGTCATCCGCACCCTCTATACCTAAAAGCGGATCTACTTGTTCGCTGTTAAATAACAAATGCATGAGGGTCAATATGAATAGAGGGGCAACCAATAATAATGCTAACGTTCGTTTATCTCGAAACATCTGCTTAAAAATACGTCGCACAATTGCCTTTATCCTCATACTACATTCGCCCCGCTTTCAAAAACACGTCATCTAAATTATTTGCACTATAATTCTTTTTTAATGCGGATGGAGAACCTGTTGTAATAATGGCTCCCTCCCTAATCATTGCAATACAATCGCATTTTTCCGCTTCATCCATGACATGTGTTGTCACGATAATGGTCTTCCCTTCTTCGTTTTTTAGGCGTAACAATTCATTCCAAATGCTAAGCCGTAATGCGGGATCAATGCCAACAGTTGGTTCATCTAAAATAAGAACATCAGGATTTTGAATGAAGGCAATAGCAAGCGATAGTCGACGTTTCATCCCACCAGAATAGGTAGAGACTTTTTTGGACAAATCTTTTTCTAGATTCACCAAATCCGCCACATACTTCATCCTTTCTTTCAGCTGTTGGCTTTTCAATTGATAAAGCGAACCAAAAAATTGCAAGTTTTCTCTCCCTGTTAACTCAAAGTACAAGGCATCCGATTGCGCCATATAACCAATTCTTTGCATTAAAGACAAATTCGGCATAGATTGTCCGAGCACATGAATCTCCCCTTGATCGGGAACTTCCATTCCAACCACCATTTTGACTAAGGTTGTCTTTCCAGCTCCTGAAGGTCCAATTAAACCATAGACACTACCTGCACCTATCATCAAATCTACCTGTCGTAGCACATTATTTTTCCGATAACGCTTACTAACATTTTTGACTGACACCGCATGTTGCAATGGTATCTCCACCTTTTTATAAAGTGATTACTTACTCACTATCATTTAATCAAAATTCACATAAAATGTCAATGCAATTCCTATCTGCTTTCCTTCCTCTTAGAAAGACTTGGCTTGTCGCTAAGTCTTATGGCAAAAACCTTTGTTTTTATTATACTATAAACCAAAACATCTTATACACCTTCCCTCTATATACTACTATAGTGATAAAAAGCTACTACTAATAACGCAATAATTAAAGAAAAGCTACTAGCATACCTTTTTTCATCTCCAACGAAGACCACTTTCTTCCTTGTTTTATTTACACATGCTTAAAAATCCCCTAGCCAAAACTGCTATATGTTTAGAGTTTTGTCACATTTTGTCGTTTTTTATTAATACGAGGCTATAACTGAGTGGTATAATAGGAATTGGATATAAAAGTTAATTTTTGGGAGGCTTTATAATGGAAAAAGTAGCCGTAGTTACAGGATCCGCAGAAGGATTAGGAAAAGGTATTGCTCATCGTTTATGTAAAGATGGGTTCAAAGTAGTCGTTCATGACATTAATGAGCCAATGCTAAACCAAACAGTAAAAGAGTTTAAAGAAGAAGGTTTTGACGTCCATGGCGTTGTTGGTAATGTTGCCAAACGAGAAGACCAGTTTCATGTAGTGAAAGAAACAGTAGCACATTTCGGTCGTTTAGATGTATTTATAAATAACGCTGGCGTTGACGCTATTACACCTTTCTTAGAAGTTGAAGAAGAAGAGCTAAATCGCTCCTTCCAAATCAATGTAAATGGTACTGTATTCGGTACACAAGCTGCTGCCGAACAATTTATAAAACAGGAAACAAAAGGGAAAGTAATTAACGCATGTAGCATTGCTGGCCATGAATCATATGAAATGCTAAGTACTTATTCCGCTACAAAACATGCTGTAAGATCTTTTACCCATTCATCAGCCAAAGAGTTAGCTAAACACCAAATTACAGTAAATGCATACTGCCCTGGTATAGCAAAAACAAGAATGTGGGATAGAATTGATGAAGAAATGGTAAAACATAGCGATAACTTAAAACCAGGTGAAGCTTTTGAACAATATTCTTCTGCTATCGCTTTACAACGTTATCAAACTCCAGAAGATGTTGCTAACTTAGTTTCATTCCTAGCTTCCGATGATGCAGATTACATTACAGGTCAAACGATTCTAACAGATGGTGGCCTTGTTTATAGATAAACAAATGAACAGTATAGCTAACACCCCCAATTGTTCATTTTAGCTAGATCGATATTGTTTTCTCATTCATGTTGCTTTCATAATAATCTGCCGGAAAATGACCGGCAGATTTTGTTTTTAATTGTTCGTTAAAATAACCTTCCCCATATTGGATTGAGCTGTTTCAGCACATTGCACAGCTTCTTTAACCTCAAATAAAGGATAAGTTGCCGCATGCTTCATCAAAGTTACTTTTCCCTCGACGATGAATTGAATTATTTGTTTGAAGGCTTTTTGCCAATCATGTGTAGAAACTTGCTTATTCCAATGTCTTAAATGAAATAAACGCGCATTAACTTTTGCTTGTTTCGAAATCAACTTCCAATCAACAGGAACTCCTGATAACAAACCAAGTGTTAAAAAATTACCATCAGGTTGTACACACAAAGCTAGCTCTGTTCCAGAAAAGCCTCCTACAGCATCAATTGCAGCTGCTACACCATTCCCATTGGTGATCTCCATCACATTATGATAGATGGATTTCGTTGTATTTGTCGAATGAATTACATGCGCAACGCCTAATCGTTGTAGCTCCTTTTTATGATGATCATTTCGTAATACTGCAATCATCTCAAAGCCGATTAACCTAGATAATTGTGCCATAATCCTACCAATAGAAGAACCAGCTGCATTAACAAGTAGCACGTCCCCTTCTTTTAAGCGTAATACTTCTGTACAAATCACCCACGCTGTTATCGGATTTATATATAACTGACAGGCTATATAATTAGGAATAGCATCAGGAATTGGAACCACATACTCCTTTTTTGTTTGCACAAATTCCTGCCAAGTTCCTTCTCCACGTAAAGGAAGGACTCGCATGCCGACAAGCTGTTTAGAAACCGCTTCACCAACTTCTTCAATGATGCCAACACCTTCATATCCAGGAATATTAGGCAAAGAAATACGATGTGCATAAGATCCTCTAATAGGAATAAGATCAGAAGGATTGATTGGACGTGCTAGCATTCGAACAAGCACTTCGTCGGCTGCTGGTGGCGATAAATATCGGTTTCCAACTTGCAACACTCTAGTTGGTGCTCCAAACTCACAGAATTTCACACATGTAGCTTGCAAACTTAACCTCCTCGCTTATCTATTACCATTCTGTTCAGTGAATCGAAAATGCAGAAGAAAAAACCTATTAACACCCTATTGGAAATCTATTCTTGTTTCAACTCTAGCAACGCCACACACTCCACGTGATACGTTTGTGGAAACAAATCAACCGGTTGAACCACTTCTAGTTGATAGCCAAATGGGACAAGTTCTTTTATATCTGAAGCAAGTGTTTTTGGATTACAAGATACATAGACAATGCGCTTTGGCTTTGAACGCGCAATCCGACGCATGACTTTTCCACCCGCTCCTGACCGAGGGGGATCGAGTAGCAATACATCAGGATTACCAAATGTTTCAAGCATCTTTCTAAGACCGTGGCGAGCATCCTGAGCTAAGAATAATGTATTATGAACACCATTGTCTGAGGCATTCCGTTTTGCCGATGCAATGGAGGATTCTACGATTTCTATTCCAGCAAGTTGTGAAACACGACTTGCAAACGGTAAAGAAAAGGTACCAACACCACAGAACAAGTCAATCATTTTATCTGTTGCTTGAGGTTGAGCCATTTCTAGTGCTAATTCTACTAATTTTTCCGCTTGTTTCGGATTTGTTTGAAAGAATGTATCATACCACAATCGATAGCGATAACCAGCCAATTCATCGTAAATAAAATCTCGCCCTGCAAGAACATGGACTTGCTGCGCTTGTACTTTATCAGCAATATCCCGATTTTCCAACCAAAGCAAGCTTGTTACAGACGGAAATTTATCCTTTATGCGTTCCTTAAGATCCGACAAAGCAGAGGATTCAACTGGTCTTTCTGTTGCGAATAGAGCGAGCATCATTTCGCCAGTCGCTTGGGAATGACGCACCATTAAATGACGAAGCAGCCCTTCTTTCGTTTCTTTATCATAGCCTGACAACCTGTGTGTTTGAGCCCACTTAGCTACTTCCATCGTTGCATTCACCATTTCCTGATTGGCAATGAAGCATGTTTCTAAAGGAATAATATTTTGATAATTACCCTTTTCATGTAAACCAAGATCACCGGCTTTATTAAATGTAAATTCCATTTTATTTCGGTAATACCAAGCTTCATCTGCACCAATTGTTGATTGTACGACATTGGAATCAAAGTGTTGCTCTTCTAATAATTGTTTTACTTGGGAAGTTTTTTCCTTTAATTGAGTTGCATATGATATATGCTGCCAAGAACAGCCACCGCATTTACCAAAATGAGGACATGCTGGCTCGATGCGTTCTGGATGGGCTTCGATAATTTGATCTGGCTTGGCAACTCTATTTCGATACGGAGGCACAAGTGTCGCTTGCACCCTTTCTCCAGGAAGTGTGTAGGGAATGGTGATGTGTTGTTTTTTCTGTTTACCTTGTTTGTTTTCACGTTGAATAACCGCTCTTCCAGAACCTTTTGCATCAAACTGCGTTATTTCCATTATAAAAGTATTGTCATTATATTTGTACGCCATTTATTTCCTCCTTGTATGCTCGAAATCTATTGTTTTTTTATATAATTCTGATAAATACCCTCAACTTAATAGTTTCATACGTATATCCATTCACTATTTTTTTGCTAGTCATCTATCCCTTTAAGCATCTAAGGTAAATCTTATCTTTATTACATACTATCCCTTATAAAACGAGCCATTTAGATGTAACCAATGCATATTTGCAATCCTTGAAATAAGGATCTTACAACGCCTTCTATTTAGAATAAATGGCGTCATCTTTTCCAGAAGCAAATATGCTAAGCATTATCATATAATCATTTATTCATGAACGCAACTATTACGTTAACCATGAAAAATTAAGCAATTAGATCTTTTCTGGTGAAAGTTATTTTCTTTTTTAAAAAAGCAAATTAACCAAAACAAAAAACTGATCGCCATTGATCAGTTTTTTTGCAAACACCCTATATGTTGAACACTTTCTATATAGACTATAACCTTGGTTACAATACATTTTGTACATTCACATAAAACTCATAGAGAAAATAACAACCAAAACCGAATAACATTACGCCTGCAACCACGGATGTCCATTTAATCATCGCTCTGCTCATCACTTTACGGGTAATGGAAACCACAGATAACAAGCCAACATCATGCAAAAGAATCCCTGTTAATATACCTAAAGCAGAAATAATAAAGCTAGTCTGTCCCGATTGAGAGTAAGAATCCGCTAAAACGACTCCGAATATGGAAACCCAGAAAACTAGATTTCCTGGCGAAACAGCCACTAGCAATCCATTCCGATACGTTTTTGCTAAGGAGCGATTCACCTTCCCTCCTGCCATTGTAATATCCTTATCCGCATTTTTAATGGAGTCGTAAGCAAGCATAAATAAAAACACTGCGCCAATCACCCATAAAGGTAGTTGTACATAAGGTAATGATAATATTTGCGCAAAACCAAAGTATAACGCCAGAATCAGCAACGCATCAATTGTCATTCCACCAAAGCCAACAGCCCACCCATGAAAGAAGCCATTCTTCAAGCCTTGTTTCGTCATTTCTACAGTAATCGCCCCAACAGGCAAGGCAATGGAAAACCCCACTAAAATAAATTTTAAATACCATTCCATGAGTCTAATCCCCCTCTTGCATACGCTTGATAGAATTAAATGAAAAATCTAGCTCTCTATGAATTGTTATGTTCTAGTTTATCATAACTTTTCGAAAGATTCTGTTTGTAAATGATTCATTTTTTTCCTTTAAATTTATATATTACATATAAATGGAATTTACAAAACTGCTATCATTCTTCTTATCCTCAAAAAAAACAGTTCCGAATAGCTTTGAAGCCTATGATACAATATGGGAAAAATATAAAGTAAAAGGGGTAAGGAAATCATGCATGCAAGCATACATATTCGTTTTGTTAACGGTTCCGACTTCTATTCACTAGCACCACTCATTAATGAATGGTGGGGAGGAAGGGATATGGCAGCTATGTTACCGAAGCTATTTTTCGATCACTTTACAAATACAAGCTTTGTTGCAAAAATAGAGGGGGAGATTGGGTGCCGCACCCCAAAAGTTAGAGTGAAAATCTGACTTTTGGGGTGTTTTTATATGGCTAAATATAGTTATGAATTTAAATTGATGATTGTAAAAGAATATCTTGAAAATTCCTTGGGCTATGGATTGCTAGCGAAAAAACATGGTATTCCAAGCCAATCACCAATTGAGAGGTGGGTTCGTGCTTATAAAGAATTTGGTGAGGACGGGCTACGCAGGAAGCATTCTAAACAAGTTTATCCTGTTCAATTTAAGTTAGATGTATTAAACTTTATGAAAAGGACAGGCGCTTCTTATCAAGATACCGCGATTGTTTTTAAGATGAACAATCCCACATTAATTGCGAACTGGTACAGAATTTTCTGGAATGAAGGTATAGAGGGCCTGCAAGATAAATCGAAAGGACGGCCTCCTATGTCTAAAAATCATAAAGCGAAACCAGCGAAACAAGAAAAAGAGTTATCTCGTGAAGAACTGTTAGAACGCGAAAATGAACTTCTGCGCTTAGAGAATGCCTATTTAAAAAAGTTAAAAGCTTTTCAGGAGAATCCGAACGCCTTCCTCGAAAAGCACAAGCAGCGTTGGCGTTCGAACTCAAAGAAGAAGGATTCAAATTAAAAGATGTGTTAGAAATTGTGGGTATTCCAGAGGCGACTTATCATTACCATATGAAGCAATTACAGAAAGAAGATCCAGATAAAGAGTGGAAAGAAATCATCCTTGAGCTTTTTCAAAAGCACGAGGGTAAATACGGATATCGTCGTATTTATTTAGAGTTAAAAAGCCAAGGTTATGTAATAAATCATAAAAAAGTCCAGCGAATTATGAATGAAATGGGTTTAAGGTGCGTGAAATTCACACGTAAATCTCGCTATAAATCGTATAAAGGTAAGGTTGGAAAAGTGGCTAAAAATCGCTTGAACCGTAGATTTAATACATCCATTCGCCTTCAAAAACTAGTGACAGACGTGACTGAGTTTAAATGTACCGAAGATCAAAAACTGTATTTAAGTCCAATAATGGATTTATATAATGGTGAAATTATATCCTATGGTATTTCTAACAGTCCAACATTAGATTTCGTTATAGCACCGTTAAATCAAGCACTAAAAATTATTAAAAATGAAGCTGAATATCGAACAACGATTCATTCTGATCAAGGTTGGCACTATCAACATAACAAGGATGAAAACATTAAAGAAAAACAAAATCTTTCAAAGTATGTCTAGAAAAGCAACATGTGCGGATAATGCGGCAATGGAAAATTTTTTTGGCGTTCTAAAGCAAGAAATGTATTATGGGGAAAAAATAGTGTCTTATGAAGAGCTAAAGCGAAAAATTGAGGATTACATTGATTACTACAATAATGAACGTATAAAGTTAAAATTGGCTGGTTTAAGTCCAGTACAATACCGAACTCAAACCAGCCAAACAGCTGCATAATAAAAACTCTAACTTTGTGGGGTCACCACCTTGTGTAGGCTATTGGATTCCTCTCTCCGTCTAAAGTGAATGAAGCATACATTCATTTCATCGGTGTTCATCCTCCATATAGAAATCAACAAATTGGGACATTATTATATAAGCGCTTTTTTACGGTGGCTAAACAGCATAACCGTCAAATTGTCTGCTGTGTAACTTCGCCTGTCAATAAAACTTCGATTGCTTACCATAAGAAAATGGGTTTTGACATCGAGGAAGGAAATAAACAGATCGACGGTGTTGACGTTACGACTAATTATGATGGAAAAGGTCAAGATAGAGTTTGCTTTGTAAAACAGTTGCGCTAATATCTGTCAAGAAGATGGTAATAAGGGCAGAGGGTAGCTAAGTTTAAGTTTCTTTGAAGAAAAGCGCTTTTTGCTTAAGATGTCGCTGTTATCGTTTTCTGCCCTGCATAAACTTAGTTAACATCTCTGGCAAGCGGTAAGGATTCATTGACCTCTCCCACCACTTTTCTAGCTAAACTATTTCATACAAACGTTTGTTTAATTAGACCCATTGTCACTTTTTTTAATACTCCTCCCCACCTCGTCAAGCTCATAAAGGAATACTTACCTCGTATTCTTTTTTTAATTGTTCCAAACGGTTTAGTATTGCTTTTCCTTCTACGGTTTCAGCTAAAGCCCTTCCGTTTGCAATAGGGCTTTTTTGATACACTTTTCTAACGCCACAACGGATACCTTGTTCTGATGTGGCTTGATGTACATGAATTTGCTCAGGATGGTATAAAATAGTATGGATAATAGCTCGCACTTTCGGATTTTGCGAGGACTTTAATATAGCAATGACAAAACCTCCCTTGTCCCTGTTAAAGGAGAAGGTTGACGAAGATATTGCACAACATATTCAGGCTGTAAATTAGCACTATGGAGAATGGAAGCAATTTCCCCATCTTGTATGTATGCTTCTGTTAGAGCATGATGATTGTAATCTAATGGTTTTTCGACGGCATGGGAAAATGGTAAATGACCAATATCATGTAAAATGGCTGCTGCCCTTAAGACATCATGATTTGGAAAATAAAGTGCCGCCAACTTCCACACTCCTACAGTATGTTCATACCTACTATGCACAACAGGAGACACAAAGGCACCACCACCGAAGTGTGCAAGATACTTCAACCTTCTAACATAACTCGTTTGAAAAAGTTGCTTTTCCCAAGCATAGAACTCCACTTCCTTATATAATGGTTCTGATAAGACAGAATCATATTCCACCTTCATTCCTCCTGTTTCTTTAAAAATTTAACGCATTTCATTGGTATTGTAATGCGAACTATGCATGCAATTTGGCAAAGGCTACTAAACTGCCATTATCACACGATTTGAATCCATGTTTTTCATAAAAAGCTCTTACACCAGGTTCATCTATTGTCAGAAGGACTTTTTGGCGCACATCTCGATATTTATCCAACACCCGCTGCATTAATGCAGATCCGACCCCTTGATCTTGGTACGCTTCGTTTACTAAAATATCCTGAATATAAATAATCGTATAGCCATCCCCAACGACGCGAATAAGACCTATTAAATGATTATTGTCCCATGCTGTTATCACAGTTAATGAATGTGCTATCGCTTTCATTAAGTTAGGAACATCGTCTGTATATGCTGTCCATTTTACATTGTCATACAAAGCCGTAATTTGCTCTTGATCATTACAGTTACTTTCTAAATATTGAATTGCCATTATAAATCCCCACCTATTCTTTGAAAATGAAGTCTGCCCTTCGCTGAAAACATAAAAAAAGCAATCCACTTGTATTAGCAATATAAAAGTAGATTGCTTTTACTATTTACATACCTTGACTTACTATACCATTCTTTCAAACGAGCAGATTAAATTTGTATGATTTTACCAACATTATATACTAAATTTGTAAATTTGTAAATTGAAAGTTTTTTAAATTATACGAACTTAAGAAAGAGTACGCAAAACCTCATTTAGCTTTCTTGAGCTGGCATATATTCTTGTTGCAGTATGGCCATATGGATCATATCATGCCAATTCCCATTTCGAAACAGCGCTTGTCTACTTACTCCTTCTTGTTTGAATCCTAATTTACGATATAATTGAATTGCTCTTTCATTAAACGAAAATACGCGCAACGATACACGATGAAAATTTAATTCTAAGAATGTATAATCAAGCAATAATTTCAGTGCTTCTTTACCAACACCTCTTCCCCAATAATCTTTTTCACCAATATCAATAATACATTCTGCGTTTCAGTTTTTTTGATCTATATTAATCAATGATGTAATACCTATCGCTTTATCCGTTTCTTTATCTTCAATAATATAGCTTTTAGAACTGGTTGAATGTAGAATAACGCCTTCAACAAAAGCTTTTGTTTCGGATAACGCATACGTGTCTAGGGCTGGATTGGTAAAAAACATAACATCCATATCATTTCTCCAAGCGTGATATAACTCCACATCTTCTATATGCATTTTTCTTAATTTAACTTGCTTGGAAACGAACAAAAGAATTCCTCCTTTTTTATGGGATTGGTAAGCGAAAATCGATGACGGGGATATCCTTTTCTATTTTCGATTGTAAGCGGTTCAAATATTGCTGTATTTTAACATCGCTTTGTTGTTCGTTTGTCAGATAGGTTGATAGATACAGATAGGAATAGAGCTGCCTATAGTGCAAAAAGAAAGGAATTCTTAACAGCCAATCAAATTGAAGTTGATTTTCCGTTTCATATCCCCTTAAGAATGAGCGAATAAATGTAGACACAAAATCCTTTTTTCTCCTGTCACCCACGACTTGCATAGCATGATAGAAGACAACCGCAATATCATATACAAACCAATGATATGTGGAATCGCCAAAATCGAATAAAACCAGCTCATTTTGATACAAGTAAAAGTTTTTATGATGTAAATCATGATGGATCATCCCGTACCCATTTATATTCTTAGGCAGCTTGTTCAGTTCACAAATGAAATTTTCCCATTTCTGCTTTATCAACTCGTTATTATGAATGACATCTGTAAAAAGTGTATCTTTATCCCAAGCTTTCCTTATTATGTTTGGGTCTTTTGGTTGATAGAATTTGGATAGACGATGTATGTCCCCCAACGTCTTTCCCCAGGTATAGAAAAGGCTTGCATTCCATTCTTTATGATTAGAAACATTCACAAATGCCCCTTTTGCCTTTTCAAAACCGACTACATAACATGCTTCGTCCTTATTAAATACTACTTCCATAAGCTTATTATTTATGGAAACAATAGGAACCGTTACATTCATTCCAGATTCAGATAGATAGATGATCCAGTCTAACTCTGATGCAATCGAATCCCTTTTATACATGGAACTGGGATAATACTTTATAATCAATGACACTTTATCGCTATTTGCTGCAAAAACATTGTTCGAGAACCCACCAATTAAGTTTAAGTCTGATTCGTTTACCCCAAATAAGCTTGCCCCTTTGCGTAAGTGTCTCCGATTAATAATATAATTCACCCCCTTTTATAATTTAACGGATTATAAGAGAAGAAGTTTCATAATTGTTTTACTGATGAACAATAAATAAAACCTTGCAGAATGTACTAGAATATAAAAAAGCCTATGGATTGTTGCTAGAGTCGAGTCTTTGAAGTAATTACGTAATAAAAATATGCAATAGAAAGTGTGAATAAGCTATCGAAAGCGAAAGCATTTAGCTAAATATGTAACACCTAAAATGTAGTAGCAACGAAGCCTTGATATTTCCTCTAGAAGTCTATTACCAGCGCTAATAGACTCATCATCATCTTGCGTCTTGGATTAGACCATAATTTTACTTAACATTCCTTTTTCTATAGAATTGATGTGTTATCATCAGGTGTAACTCTCGAGCTAAGCCTGTAGTAGCGAGAAGCAAATTGTATTTGCCCCCTTATTACATAAGCGTTTGTTAGTTATCAAGTTATCTCTTGAATAATTTAAGTAAATTCATAAATTTAACAGTAAAAAACACCTACAAGTCAAAAACAAGAAAAGTAATACCTATTCTTAGTTAGCAGGTGTTTTTTGTCCATTTTATTTTATTGTAACAAATTCATCATTATTAATCGTTATTCAAATAGATTTTCCCACTCAACATACCAAAAAAATCCTGGTTGCATACATTTAATATCTACTCTCTCTAATTCGTTTTTTAACCAATTAATTACTACTTCTGGTATATCGTTATCAATAAAGGCATCCTCACCGTTAACCTCTATTGCTTTATCAATCATGTTTACATAAGTTAATAGACACTCAGCAAATTGATTTAGAGAAGTATTAACAAATATTTCTTTATAATTATCTCCATTATTGAGTAACACTATATCTTCTTCTTTCTCAGTTATACATATTAAATCCCCTGCACTAGTTGTCCCCAAGAGCCAATACTTCTTAAACTCTTCTGGCATATTGAATATATTGGTAATAGGTATGAATTGTGGTGAAGTAAACTCCAAATATGGAGGTGGAGTTTCAGGTAAACCTCCTATAGACAAAAATCTTTTTACTTCATCCGAAAATCCTGAATTCATTAAATCTTGGTTATTAAATTTAATTAACGGACCATTACTAATAACATCCCATTTATCACTAAATTCTTCTGGTGTTATCATTTTATCACCTTCCCGAATCTTTTATAAAGGTATCTAATCTACTAGCGATTTCATCATCTACCCCAGTAACACCCCACTCCTTTTCCACATTATGGATACCACCATATCCCGGATGCAAACTTTTTGGAAGGGCTACTGCTTGCCCACCTTCTCCAATATGATGGTGCCGCATTGGTTCTTGTAGGTATTCCTTATATTGTGGAAAGTGATTTAAAAACTGCTCATCTACCTTGGGTACACGCCCCCTCTTTATCAGAGCCGTATTTTCTACACTCCAAAACCAAGATGTGATTGTGCATCATGACGAAGAATAAGGTAAAATAGCACTAGGAATAACGGCCTCCTTTACATAGGTAATATTTTATTTGATAAAATTCAATCATCTACGTTTAAAACTAGTAATCTAGTTTTATATAAAAAACATACTAAATATTCTAGTTAGTTGGAGGTAAAAGATGAATAGAAAAAGAAGGCGAAGAAAATTAAAGAAGAGAGCATGGGTGCTCCTTGCCGTCATACTGCTTGGTATAGGCACTATCATTTTCTCCATTACAGGAGGAGATAGTTCGCCATTAGAGGCAAAAAAAGAAGCAGAACAGAATCCACCCATGCTAACAAAAGACTCCGTGAAAGAACTAACCGAGCAGGCAGAGGACGTTTTAAAGCACGTAGCATCATCTGGCGCTTCCCCGGAAGCAACAGAAGAACTAACTCAGTTTATTACGCAATCCGAGCAAACCAAAGTGAATGATGAAGTGTTAGAAGATTATTGGCAACAACTAACAATCTGCTTGAAAGCGATTTCTTCCTATCAAGAACCAAAAACAGAAGAAAAAGCATTAGGAAAAGTATATCCGGCATACTTAACTGCATTAGAAAACCTAAAAGAAGCCCATCCGTCCTTAGACATGGAAGAAATTGATCCATACCATTGGTTTTATGCTGCAGCTGCCAATTATGAACAAGGACAACAGAAAGAAGGGCAAATAACGCTGAGCATGGTAGGGGATACTTCTTTCGGTACTTATCCTGAGGCTCTATTTGATACGGTTTTTAAAAAGAATAACGGCGACAACCAATACGTTTTTAAAAACAGCCTGCCTTGGTTTCACTCTGATGATTATACCGTGATTAATGCGGAAAGTGCTTTTACGACAGAAACGGAGGCACAAGATAAAAAATGGCGTATAAAAAGTCATCCTACCTATGCAGCTTTTTTGCCAGCTAGCGGCGTTGAAGCAGCGAATCTAGCAAACAACCATACAATGGATTATTTTGAAGCTGGATATAAAGATACGTTGGAAGCTTTTAAGAAGCATGATGTTGCTGTATTTAATGAAGATATGCCACTTACTAAAAACATCAACGGTATGGAAACAGTATTCCTAGGCTACGATTATCGATATAGAAAGTCCACGGACTCATACTTACAACATATTATTCAAGACGTGCAAACATATAAAAAAGAAGATAATCTAGTCATTGTTAATATGCATTGGGGAATAGAATATATGGAAACACCTGCTACGTATCAAACAAAATTTGGACATGCCATCATTGATGCAGGAGCAGATATTATTATTGGTCACCACCCCCATCGTTTACAAAGCGTTGAAAAATACAATGGCAAATATATCATTTACAGCATGGGAGATTATGCTTTTGGTGCTGATCCAATATTAAAATCTCGACAAACAGCGATTTTCCGGCTTACGTTTGCCAAAGAAAATAATGCTGTTATCACAAAAGGACTTCGCATTGTTCCAACGTTAGAAAATTCCAATGATAGCGAAACAGAAAATAATTACCAACCACTTCCGGTATTTGGAAAAGATGCAAAGGACATTGTTGACGAGTTGGTTAGAATTAGCAGCATTATTCCAAATGGTGTTACGGAATATGATTATTTTGATCCATTTCTGGACATGTAAATAGCAACATACAGCGATAAAGCGTTTAGGACATATGATTGGGGTTACGCTAGTTCAAGCAAAGTCAAATTATAAGACTCCTTCGAGAACCACGAAGACAAAGAAGGCGATCTTTGCTTTCTGAGGAAGCTGATATAGCTAGCAAGAAAGCAACATATTTTGAGGCAGCAATTTTTCCAACGAAGGATGATCACCAAACTTTTGTGGTGGCATCCTTCGTTTTAAGACTTAAATTTCAGGTTTTCCTATTGTGTGTAAATAAGCCAAACAAGTATATTTTATTGAACTCTTATATCGCACCTTTTTCTATGGAGCATAGATTACACAGGACTAATTTCCATTAAACGGCGTAGCAATACTTCGATATCTAAAGATGTATCAACCATATGTTGCACACCACGTTCTGTAATTTTTTTCAACTTAGGAGTCACTCCTAGAACAGGAACCCCACACATATCTTCCATAAGCTTTGGATTGGTTATCTCATCTATATTAGGCTGATTACTCTTCCCATTTATCACAATTCCTACAATTGGTATCCCTACCTGTTTTGCATAGTAAACCGTTAAATAAGTATGATTTACCGTTCCAAGATTTGGTCTAGCCACAATAAGAATGGGGAGCTTTAAAGCAATTGCTAAATCACTAACTAAAAAGTCCTTTCCTAAAGGTACGGAAATACCTCCTGCCCCTTCCACGATAAAAAAATCGTGTCTATCTTTTATTTTTTCCCAATGGTCTAACACAGCTTGCATACAAATTTCTTTATCTTCCAGTTGTGCTGCCACAGATGGTGCGAGAGGTTGACTAAATTCATATGGCGTAATTTCCGCATGAGTTAAAGATGTTTGCGACATATGTTTTAACAAACTCGTATCACTATTTGCATGATTACGTGAAATCCCACTTAATAACGGCTTAAATACCCCCACATCCATATTCTTTTCCTTTAAAGTTGCTGCAATTCCACTAGCTATAACTGTTTTGCCAACATCGGTATCAGTTCCGGTTATAAATATCCCTTTCATCTAAGGACGCCCCACTTTTTTCCAATTATATAAAAAGCATGTAATACATCATCTATCTCTTTCATAGAATGACTTGCGGTTACAGTAAGTCGAATACGGCTTTCTCCATTAGGCACTGTTGGCGGACGAATTGCCGGCGCATAGATTCCTTTTTCCTCTAACTCTTTCGCGAATTCAAGCGCTAATTGTTGCTCACCTATAATAACAGGAATAATTGCTGTATGATCTCCTTTTACAGCGTATCCCATATCATTTAATCCTTCCTTCACCTTTCTAATATTGTAGTGAAGATGCTCACGCCTGCTTGCATCCTGCTCTATCAGCTCTATTGCTGTATATGTAGCTGCACAAATGGCAGGAGAAAGTGCAGTTTGAAAAATAAACGTCCTAGCATAGTTCATTAAGAAATCCACCAATGTACTAGAGCCAGCAACAAATCCACCTTCTGTCCCAATTGCTTTACTACATGTGCCAATTACTACATCTGGCATGATACCAAAATACGCACTTGTCCCTCTTCCGCTTTGCCCTAGCACCCCAGTTGCATGGGCGTCATCGACAATAACATATGCGTGATAATGACCTGCAAGCTCCATCATGCGATCAAGGGGTGCAATCGAACCATCCATGCTAAAAACGCCGTCCGTTACAATAAATCGCTGTTTGTATTTTGTGGTAGCAGCTAATTTTCTTTCCAAATCTTCCATGTCCACATGGCGGTAAATACACGTTTTTGCTTTGGATAAACGACAACCATCTATGATACTAGCATGATTATATTGATCACTTAAGATAACGTCCTCTGCTTCAGCTAAGGCAGATAAAACACCTATATTCGCTAAATAACCGCTAGAAAATAATCGTGCAGCCTCTGTTTGCTTAAATGTTGCTATCTTTTTTTCCAACTTCTCATGCCAATACGTATTACCTGTCGTTAGTCTTGAACCACTACTCCCAACACCAAACTGTTGCAATGCCTCTATCGTTGCATGAATTAACCGCTTATCATTTGCCAGCCCTAAATAATCATTAGAGGAGAAGATTATTTTCTTTTCCCCATCTACTATCCTTGCCGATTGCGATGCCGCTTCCATCGTTCGAAGCGTACGATACAACGAATTTTCTTGCATTTCTTTCACTCTGTTATGCAACTTGTCGTCAAACGACAACATGACTCACCTCATGAATCGCAGCTTTCATAATGCCAACCATTGCTTCTATTTCTTCTACGGTAGTAGCGAGCGGTGGCATAAAAACGATGGTATTTCCAATTGGTCTTGTCAACATACCCAGATCCCTCATTTTTAAAGATACGAGGTAACCGACTCTTTTTTCAGGAGGAAATGGCTCCCTTGTCTCCTGATTAGCCACGAGTTCTATCCCGCACATAAAGCCAAGCTGCCTCACATCGCCTACCGTTGGAAGTGCATACAATTTCTGAAGGATTTTCCCCATTTCTTTTGCTTTAGTGGCTACACTTTCAACGATTTGCTCTTCCTTAAATAATTTTACATTTTCGAGGGCAACTGCACATCCAAGCTGGTTTCCTGTATACGAATGCCCATGGAAAAAAGTCTTCATTTGGTTATAATCATCATAAAAAGCTTGATAAATATCCTCTGTCGTTAGCGTTGCAGCAATTGGTAAATAACCTCCTGTTATACCTTTTCCAACCGCCATAAAATCTGGTTGAACTTGTTCGTGTTCACAGGCAAACATTTTCCCTGTCCGCCCAAAACCTGTTGCAACTTCATCTACAATCATGAGGATATTATATTGATCACAAAGCTCTCGTACGCCTGCTAAAAATCCATCTGGCATCACAATCATTCCAGAAGCTCCTTGAACCATAGACTCGATAGAAAGCGCCGCAATTTCTGCATGTTTTTCCATAAGTAACTGTTCTAACTCATACAAACATGCATCACGGCATTGTATAGGGTCACCACTTGAAGAACGATACACATAGGGGATTGGCGCTTTATAGCTTTCAAACATTAACGGCCCATAAATATGATGAAAAAGGTCGATTGAACCAACGCTCACAGCGCCAATAGTATCGCCATGGTAACCATTTTGCATGGCAATAAACTTCTGCTTTTCTGGTCTGCCGATATTTATCCAATATTGAAAAGCCATTTTAAGTGCGATTTCCATCGCCGTAGCGCCGCTGTCTGAATAAAAAACTCTCGTTAGATTTTCAGGGCTGACTTTAACCAGCTCTTCTGCTAATTCTGTTGCAGGCACATTGGTCATTCCTAAAAGGGTAGAATGAGCAATTTTCTCAAGTTGTTGTATAATTGCCTCATCTAATTTCTGCTTGCGATGACCGTGTACATTTAACCAAACGGAAGAAAAACCATCGTAATATTCCTTGCCATAGATGTCTTTCACCTTTACTCCTTGCCCTTCCTCAATAATTAAAGGGTCAAGATCATAATCCTTCATTTGTGTAAACGGTAGCCATAAATGCTTTTTACTTTTTTCTATTAGTTCTTGTTGCAATGCTTATCCCTCCCATGTAATCAATACTGGTTGATTTTCCAAATAATTTATGTATGAGCGTATGTCCTTCTGCCCGTCCACAAAGAAAATTCTACAACCCCGTTCATCTCCGTACGTTTTTATATTTTCAATACGCTGATAGCCCATTTTTCTACTAGCAACGTAACCTGTCGTATAATCGGGATCATCTGACCAGCATAGTTCTGCAATAGTAGCAGGATGATTATTTACTTTCGCAGCTAGCGCAAGCGCTTCTCTTATTCTAGAATTAGCGGAAACATGATGATAACGTGCCCATTTTTCAAAATCATTGCCCAACCAATCTAATCTAGACACCCGAACTCCTTTTTCTCCTCGATCATCCAAGCGTTTACCTGAATGGGCATCTATTAAAACAGCTCCTCGCATAGACGAATATTGCGAGACAATTTCAACCGCGCGGTCTATCACTTTTTTAGGGATCCCTATTATTTCTAACAGTTGAAAAGCAACTGTTTTTCCTTCTTTCAAAAAGGTGTCTCCTTCTTTCACAAATCTTTCTACATTCGCCCATCTCTCTAAAGGTTGTACATATGTTACTGACTCAGGAATACTTTCTAATTGAATTTGCATAAAATCTGGTCTTCCCTTGCAATGCGTTAGTCCCTTTTCTAATAAATACATGGCAACTTGTTGAATATTAGAAAAACGAGTAATCCGCTCTCCGCCAGAAATGTGTGTACCCCCTTGTTCATGACTACCACCTTGAGCTGCCCTCATTCGCAAATTATATAGTTTATCCACTTCTATTTCACCCCCTTTTGTTAACCATTTTAATTTTAGGTTTACAATTAAATTGTATGCCCCCCTTTTCCAACTGTCAATAGGTGAAAAAAACTAGGATTTTTGACAAATTTTTATGAAAATCGATTGTTTTTCTATTCGATTTCTGTAGATTAAAACAAAAACTTTCACCAATTATTGATGGTGAAAGCAGTACATTTTTGCTTATACGATAGCCCCGAAACAGGATACTTTGCTATAATATAAAAAGAAGAAAAATCTTTTTTAAAACTTCTTGTTTATTATTTCTATATCTTCATATCAACATTATAATGTGTGTTGGAAGAAAGCCTATAGGCGCTGAACGCTTCAAATTGGTTTACAAAATTATTCCAATTTTCTTTTAACATACGAATGGTGTCATCTACCTTCATTTCGGAAAACTCATTCCACGATTCCCCAAATTGATTCTTTTGTATTTGATTATATCCCTTCATCACCTCTTCATATTTATGCTGAAAGGAGATAACGTTTGATTTTAAAAATAAATGACTATACAGATTTTGCTCGTTTTGGACAAGGTGTTTTCCCTCCTGGATGTTGTTTATAGCATTCAACATTCGATCAGCAATATTTCTATACGAACCTTTCTTTTCCTTATGCTGGTTATATATAATCTCATATGTTTCCAATGATTTATTAACCGTCTGCTCGAGCTTAGCACTTGTATAGTCTTGCACAACTGCAAGAAACTCATTTTTCACAGAGGAATGTGGTATATTCTTAGCTATAAGATTTAACTTTTCCTTAGTTTGAAGATGGTACATACTTTCTATATCACTCGTCCATCCCTTAGAAAAATAATCATCATTTTGTCGCAATGCCTCTTTTACTAAATTGGTTAAATAATCCTTTTCAACCTTAGATATCCCTTCTAGATTTTCAAAAAACGAAGAAAAGTATTTATCGAATTCTGTACTTTTGCTTTGCTCTGTTTTTATCTTATTAATGGTTAATTTTTGATTAGGTATTCTTATCGTATCTACTACATCTGAAAGTAATTGTTTTTCCAATTTAATACTTGATGCATTCTTAATAGTAGTCTCACGAGGGACAGTATTTTTGAATAAATTACTCTGAAATAAGCTTTTATGAAAAGAAACATGATTTTTCAGCATACAATACCTCCTTTTAATGCGGGCGATACGTGGAATAAGCAAAATGGTAGAGAGAATTTTCATTTGAATCTAATACATTACCATTAGATAGAAAAACTATAGGTATAATATCGAAATAGTGATGACTTGCAGGAGCAGTGTATGCATACTTTCCTGCAGCCTCTTGAATAGACGGAATTTCGATTATAAAATTACCATTACGATCTGTAGTACTAGATTCCATATAAACTTTATCGTTTCGCACAGCCACTATACGAGCTTCAACATTGGCATTTGGTACAGTAATACCATTTTCATCAAATAATTGACCCTTAACATTGATGAAATTTTTAATACGATATTTATACCCGTATCCATAATCAATATATCCCTCTACATTATCATCTGTACCTATATTTGATATCACAACTGACGTTCCCTCTTTAGCCTTTTCTCTTATATCTAGTGTGTATTTTTGATCAGCATCATGTTCAAGTGATGTAGATTGAACTCTTAACAAATATGTACCTGCTGGAAATACTATTGAATAATTTGTATTATCGCCAAGACCTGCGAGGGCATTTAGTTCGGGATCAAATATATCAAGTTGATAATTAGCTGAGGAAGGATTATTTAAATTAACAGTAAACGTTTTTTCTTCATCAACTTGAAAAATTATCCAATCCATGTCATAACCATTATCTATTGTTTGTCTCAAATAGATATTATTTAAATAAGCTGATGCTTGATAAATATTGTCATCTGGTTCGTTCTGATCATGAGATGGGGAGTGTTGTACCAATAAGGCAAACGGTGAATTTGGATCTGCACCAGAAACAGAATTAACCGCAATGTAATAAATACCTCCCTCAGTTAATTTACTCAATTGCTCATTTTTTCCACCCCCATAGCTCGAAGTAGCTACTTCTTCTAAAGTCATTGTCTCTTCATTTAATTTAAAGAGGTGTAAATCATAATCAATAGATGTAGATTGAACTGTCTGCATTACAACCGTCAACTTCCCTGCCATACTATTTTCAAAGCGATACCACTTTTGCTGGCCTTCTTCTGTTATATAATCTTTATATACACCCCCAATATCAATAGCAGCTGCATTATTAGGAGAATCATTGGTAGCTTGATCAGATACTTTAGTAGGCTTAACTTCATTCTTTTTAACTCCTACACTTTTCTCTAACACCGATCTTGTGTTACCTTGTATTTTAATCATTTCCTCCGGTGACTCAAAATTTATAATTGTATTCTTCTCTAATGAGTTCTGAAGTTGAACTTTTGAAAAGTCTAATGTTTCACTGGCATTGACATCGTTAAAGAAACCAAAAACTGGAACAAAAAATGCTATAAGTAATGAAACTATAAATTTCTTCATCCTCTCTTCCCCCTTTAAATTAGATTATATTAATTATATCGAACTTTTTTGAAATTTATTTAGTTATTTTCGCAATAATCTTTTTTTAAAATATAGTTTACTTTCTCACCCAATAAAAAAGGCACCAACTAGATGGAAAAAATTCTACAACTTTAACCCGTGCATGTCGCAAGGATCACCTCCCAGCAAGTGGTTGATTCCTTTCGACAGCGCACTCATTGTTTCGTAGCCCATGAGTGCGACCTGAAGAGCCTTTTGCGAAAGTAAATACTCTATTGCCCTCTTCGTCTTATTACATTCACATCTTCCCTTTTATCGTAAACATCGGTAATAAAATGTTGCATGATTTCTTTAAATTCCAATTGATTTTCTATATAAAGATGATGGCTGCTTTTCAACTTATGGACGATAGCATTGTTAAAACTCCATTTGGTAAGCAATAACGCTAACTATTCAGTATCTACTATTTCAACGTAATATTCAATTTCTGTCCCCTTTTCAACTTGATCGTAACAGTTATATTTGTTGTAGCAATTGCCTCTCATAACGTATTAACCCTACCCATTATTGATAAAGCGATCTCCATAAATAAAATGTAGCATAGGCTTGCCAATTTGCCCAATTAGTCCCTAACTCGCGTACATATTCTTTAGTTGGCTTTTGTTTTAATCCTACCACCTGTTTGATTGCATTTTGCAATCCTACATCAGCAATTGGAAAAGCATTAGGAACACGCAAACATCGCATTAATACATAATGGGCTGTCCAAGAACCAATCCCTCTATATGCTGTCAGCATTTTTTCTGCTTCCTCTAAACTATTTGTAGCGAGTAATTTCTCCTTAGATATTTCGTTACAAACGATAGCACGTGCCATATCAATAATGTATTCACTTTTTCGTTTAGATAGCTGTAATGAACTTAATTCGGACACAGATATATTTGCAATCACTTCCGGGGTTGGAAACAACCAAAACAAGCTCTCATTCCATTGAACAGATGTCCCATATCGTTCTACTATTCTTCTTTTTAACTTATACGCAAAGGAAAGGTTAATTTGTTGCCCGATAATTGCCCAACTTATGGCTTCAAAGAAATTCGGAATTCCTATTAGCCGCAGTCCATAATGAGTTTGGACAAGGCGCTTTAAATAAGGATCCTTCAAGGCGATTTTGTAAAAACCAGCTAGATTTGTATTTACATCGAACCATTCACTTACAAAGGTCGTAATTTTATCGCGATATGCTTCAGAAAAAGCGCAAGAGCTTTTCACAACTTTAACTAGCAATCCTCCACTCGTTGCTTCACGCAACACCATTAAAAAAAACGCATCATCTATTTTTATTGCTTTTATTACTTCATTTTTCATCACTTGATACATACATTCATGGTTTGCATTAGCTAAATAATGTAGATTTTCTTGAAATTGAAACACTTCAGGAACCGCAATACTCCATTCTTTTTCTACTGACATTACAATCACTCCCTTTACTCTAGTTGTATCATACCTTTCACTCTAAAAGTTTCACTATCTTGCCACGATGTTTCTCATCCATTCACCTATTTGCTTAAAAACGTTATAATAAAAAGCATAAGGAAACGAGGTGAAACACATGACAAGTTCACTATCAGAAGAGCAATGGCACGCTATTATAACAAACGACGCTGCTTTTGATGCTGTCTTTCTATACGGTGTTCGCTCAACGGGTATATTTTGTCGCCCCTCTTGTAAATCACCAAATCCTAAAAAAGAATTTATTCGTATCTTTCAAAATTCCCAGCAAGCGTTGACAGAAGGTTACCGTCCCTGTAAACGTTGCAAGCCATGTGACGAACATATGCCTGATGAGGAATGGGTTTTGCAAATAAAACAGTTTATTGATATGCATTACGCTGAGCCATTGACATTAGCACGATTAGCGGATCATTGTCATGGGAGCCCTTATTATTTGCAACGAACGTTTAAAAAAATGATGAAAATATCACCGACTGATTATATACAGCAACTACGCATTTCTCATGCAAAAAAGCTTTTAATACAAACAGACAATTCCATTGCTGAAATAGGTATGAAAGTTGGTTTTCCTAACACGCCTTACTTTATTACGCTATTTAAACAATACACCGAGAAAACACCCAAACAATTTCGATTAGCGTTTAAAGCAAATGGATTAAACTAAAATTTTGACTTGCTTCCCAACGGAAGACAAGTTATAACCACATCTATATTGGAGGAGAGTTGTAATGACCGTTTATTGGACAACTTGTAAACATGACACATGGGAATTTTATGCAGCTGCAACGGAAAAAGGATTGTGTTACCTAGGCCCGCGTCATTTAGCAGAGAATGAAATGGAAGTGTTTTTACAGAAGCGATTCCCTCACGAGAGGGTGGAGGAAAACGATCAGCCATTAATTTCCTATATAGCTGAACTACAAGAATATTTAAACGGGAACAGGAGGAACTTCGAACTTCAACTCGACCTTTATGGCACCTCTTTTCAGCAACAAGTTTGGCAAGCATTGCAACAGATTCCGTTTGGACAAACGGTCACGTACTCTGATATTGCCACATCTATCGAAAAACCAAAGGCTGTACGCGCTGTTGGAACAGCGATTGGAGCAAATCCGATTTTCATCATCGTTCCTTGCCATCGAGTTATTGGAAAAGATGGTGCCCTTACAGGATTTCGCGGAGGTTTAGATATGAAAGAGCGACTATTATTATTTGAAAAAGGTGTAGAAACATAATAACTGCATCATGTTATTTTTTTCTAAAAAGAACGTGGGTATGTAATTGCATAACTTGGCTTATCATTACGCTGCCGTTTTTCCTTAAGAAGATTTATATTTTTCTTTCCTGAAAGCAAACTCCCTTTTTATAGTGCCCTACTTTTTCACTAAAAAAGGGAGATGTATTTATTTTTTCAACTTAAAGACAATAAAATCAGCACAGCGAAAATCCTCTTCAAAAGAAGGATATTTTTTTAACATTTCTTGAGATGGTTTTGGTTCTATTATTTTTTCTAATTCAAAACCAATTCCAAGTAAAGTATTCATATACGTCGTCAAAGTCCGATGGAATAGCAACACTTTCTCATCATCACCCAATCTTTGCTTATATACCCCTTCGTAAAAATATTGATCGACATTCCAGTGTAATTTGTTCCCACGGTGATCCTTTTCCCATCCACTTGCTGGCGTGACAAAGCATGGATGTAAAATAGAGAAAATAAAGGTGCCTCCATCAACTAATAAGCGATACATCTCGTGAAACGCTTTTTCAATATTTGCAAGGTCTTGCATCACCATGTTTGAAACAATAATATCAAAACTAGCATTTGGTGAACTACTCCCCACTTAGCTTCGCTTGAAGTGGGAGCTTCTCATTTCCACGACGAAAGCAACCTTTCGTCTCCATGAGCGTTACTTCGGGAAGTTCCTGCCCTAGATGTCCGACGAATCGGAGTTTCTTTCGTACCTTGGATATTTTACGCATGGAAGGATTCGCTTGGTTTTCGCATTATTAGTTTCTCCATGCAACCTCATATATCCAGTTTTCAAAGAACACTTCATGCTCTTATGGTAACATGCGTTCGGTCAATTAGCACGTCTAAAGACGTACTTGACCGAAAGCCAATTCATCTCCACCTTACCGCTGGGACTTCACCCCCTTCACACGCTTGAAGATGGAGACTTCTTGGCTAAAAACGTTAAAAAATGCAAATCCTCGCAATTTCCGTGGTGATATTCAATCGGTAATTCAACCGATGTTCTATGTTTCGCCAACTCTAGCATTTTTGTGGAAATAGTCTACAGCTGTTACTTTTGCTTTTGACTTTGCTAACAGTCTGCTAAAATAGCCTTCCCCACACCCAGCATCTAAAATCTTTTTGTTATTAACTGCTCCCAATAAGGAAAATAAAGTCGGGTTTAAAAACACTTCTTTATGTAAATCACCTTGTTCAGAATGATTTTCCGCATACGATTTGGCAAAGCTATCCCATCTATTAATTGCTTCTTCGGTACCAATGTTCTTTTTCAACACGCTTCCTCCCCTCATTCATTTCACCTAAACTGGTACATCCTTTCCTGCACATTATCTCAACTAGCTTGACTTTAGAAAAACTTGGCTTGTCACCATGTCTTATGGCGAATGGCGTAGTTTTTATTATACAATAAACCTATTAGACTTTTATGCTTTCCTATAGTGTTAAAAAGTAATCCATACCCCGGTTTTATCATCTGACATTTTAAATCTTGGATATCTTACACATTCCGGGTCAGTAGCCTCAAGCTCGATTAAATCATTTGCATATGCTTGTAGTCCTTTAGAAAGGATCTTGCTAATCATTACCTCCCAATAACAATCTTGTTCAGATACGCATTCTTTTGGAAGAAAAAGCCCATCGGTAACTATCACAAGATGCTTTAATCCGTTTCTGTTTATTTTCCCAAATTCAATAAAATCGACTGCATCATTTTCGCCATTTAACACACCATAGCCAGCAAAAGTATTGCTTGTTTGTCTAATGGAGAGTAATACGTCTTCTACACTCTCCCTCAAATCTTTTTGTTTATGTATTCCTTTATCAATAAGCTCTTTCCACTTATTTATGGCAACTCCTTCTAAAAACTCTGTTTGCGCTCGTGTTAGCACTCTTACAAATCCACTATCATAAACGGCAAAAATCATACAGTCGCCTGTTTGGATAAAGTCTATCCTATTTGGAGAAATCTTTACTAAAGCTAGTGCTGTCCCCCATAATTGTTCTTTTTTTGATGTGTCAATATGATATTCTTTCATTTTAGTCTGAAGTTGCATGTTTATCTTTGCAAAATCATCCAGAAAGCTATCGCAATGTTGAAGTGATTCATAATAATTTTTCACTAGGTTAGAAGCAATATAACCGCCTGTTTCGTTCTCCTGCGTAAAAAAAGGTATGATAGAGGAAGCGCCATCCGCTACCCCATAGACTGAACTATTATCATTGATGATGACGGCATCTTCATTACATTCACTGACACCTTTACAAGTCACTGTTTCTATTTTCATTCTAAAATCTCCCTGTGAACAATATTTACAATCACTTTTTATACATTTTTTGTCGTCTATCGTTTTTTCCAACAGAACAATCTATTAAACTTTTTTGTTCATTGAACGCACTTCTTTTAAAAGTAGAGCTAAAATAACATGTAAATCAAATGCATAGTGCTCATGATTTTTCCCCATGTATTCCCGAACAAATATGAGATTACCAATTTCTATATCTGCGTTGACTTCTTCCGTACATTCTCTTTTTAATGCTAGATGAAGGTTCTCTCCATATTTTTGCCCGCCACCAAGTAAAATATAATACTATCCACCCTTATCTATTATCCCATAAACGTGTATAACGAGTAGCCTGATCTGAAATGTTTAATTCATACACATCAGGATTACTTAATTCTTTCCATTGCTCAAATCCAAAACTTTGATCATAATAATGCAGTAATAAAGAGATAATCCCGCCATGTGCAACAATAACCGTATGTGTAGCATGACTTTCCACAATATCCTCGACTACTGATATAATGCGGTTCATTGCTTCATTACTCGTTTCTCCGCCTTCATACTTTAAATCAAGTTCATCGTAGGTCGCTTTCAGTTTATCCATCCAATCTGAAAAAAAGGTAGAACTCAGTACACGTTCCGTTAAACGTTCTTCTTGTTCAATTTCTAAATTCTTAATGTCTGCAAATGGCTTTATCGATTGAATCGCTCGTAAAAATGGACTCGAAATAATTCGATCAACCTTTCGTTCTGATAGAAAGCCAGCTAATTCTTTCGCTTGCAACCACCCTCTTTCTGTAAGTGGTGCGTCAACTGCTTGCCCTTCCGCTTCACAATGCCTAATAACGTAAATTGTTTTATCCATTTTATCGTCTCTATTCATTTTAATATTTTCCACCTCATCATAACATTTATTTTCAGATATATCTTATGATGCAAAATATTAAATAATTTGGAAACGAAATACGTCCACATCAGCGATTCTATTAGCAATAATTCTTATCACTCTATAGCTAAGTGTCGTTGCTTTTGTGGATTATGGATCTCCAACCACTTCTCAGCTTCTCTTATCATCCATGAACCCATATATTCTAAAAAATCAATTACTTCATAAGGATTTTCTACTGGATGAATAGCGTAGGTAAGAGCTTGTTTCATCTGCATCTCTTTCTCGGGATAATACCTAGAAAATAATTGATAAGCTGGAAATAAATCTCTTGTATATTTGTTTTCTATCTACGGTTTTGACCTACAGCAGCCGTGACAAAATAGAACCAGCCTATTATGTTGCCACAATGATATCCAAAAGGGCGCCTCACAAATTTTTGCTGAATCACCTGCCTCTGAATATTCACGTACCAAACATGCGAAAGTATAAGCTAAAGGCAAACTGATGAAACTCCCCATTAACCAAGATAAATTTATGCAGGCGCTGTAACCGTTGTCATAACTATCAATAAATACTTGCCATTTAAAAATCCTAAACAAGGCATCAAGCTAATGGTTTGAATTTTGATTATTTATGGTATAATAAGGGTAACAACATACAATAATAAAATGACCGCCAGCGTGTCAGCGCTGACGATCTGATGCAATAGCATGATTCCCTGCAAGGGGGATTGGCTGTATAGGTTCAAAATAAGCACCCACAGGAGCCGTTAACTCAATGGGGGGCTTATTTTTTTTGGTCAAATGACAGCATAGCTACAATCAGCACTCCGAAGTTCAATGCAATCATCAGTGCTTCGAATACTGTCATTGGCACCACCTCCTTTCTATCGGAGATGAATGCCAACCCGCCCATGAGTTTATCAAACTATTGTTCTTCTATTATATCATTTCATCCAAATTCTCGCCTCCCTCAAACTAGAAACAGTATGACGGAGAATTTATTCAACCAATGTTTTTAATAATTCGCAATATGTCACCCTTTCTACACACGAATATAACGTACACTTTCTATATTTTCAAAACTTGAGGCAATATAAAAATTCATTAGTTTCCCCCTTTTTTTCTTCTCTGTTATACGTATCAATAATGTAATCCCTTTGAATTGGAGATTTATTTTTTATCCATTGATAATCATTTCTGTAATTTCCAACTTTTCTTTTTATAATAACATATTAGAAAGGATGAGTTTTCTATGTTTAACAAATTAACTGGTTTTAAATTGAAAAAATATCGGCAGCACTTCCAACAATAATTACTTACCTTCGTTTAATTGTAAGCTATCTAAAAATTTTCGATAAGCATGATTTATAAAAGTATCCTTTCTTCGTATAAACACTGTTTTTACGGTTGCATATTTATCTGGGAGCTTATGAATACGTAGCTTGCCATCTGTTTGGTGTTGGCTAACTAGTGATTCGGTGATAACAGCAATTCCTAAACCAGCTTTTACACAACCAATAATTGCCTCTAATGTCCCAAACTCCATCATTTTCATAGGAACCATTCCCTCATCACGAAACCACTGTTCTAACCGTTTTCTATGAATACAATGAGGACGGGTTAGAAGTACCCGTTTCTGCAAATTCGTTATAGAATGTAATGATTCTAGCTGACTATCTGTTATAACAACAAGTTCTTCCTCCATAACTGGTATTTGAATAAGATGAGGATGTTTAACAGATCCTACTACAAACGCTCCATCTAGTTTAAAATCAAGTACATCGTTAATAAGCTCTTCGGTTGCACCAATAGTCAAGGATAATTCTACCTGAGGATATTTTTTATTATAAGAAGCAAAAACAGATGGTAATCTAACAGATGCTGTTGTCTCATTTGCGCCTATGGAAATGGGACCACGAGGTGTTTCAGAATCTTGAATTGCCTTTTTTGTCTCCTCCATTAGACGCAAAATTTGGTCTGTATAAGATAAAAGTTGGTACCCCTTTGAAGTTAATGAAACACCACGAGGATGTCTGTAGAATAGTTCTGTTTGCAATTCTGCTTCTAATTTTTTGACTACCCTCGTAATGTTAGACTGAGCATAATTCAATTGTTCAGCCACCCTTGTGATACTGCCTTCATGAGCTAAAGTTTTGAAAATAAATAATTCCTTCACGTCCACAAAGCATGCTCCTTTAGACATCATTTTAAATGATCGATTTAATCTTATTTAATCATTTTTAATACAACTCTAAAAGGATTATGATATGTGTAAAGAACATTTTCTTCAAAATTCATTTTAGGAAAGGAATGCATGTATTTGTTACCTGTACATCGATTAAAAGCAAGAATAACAGAGGAAGAGCATGATCTATTAACTAAAGAGCAGCGTACTTTGTGGGAAATGGCTCTAGAGAACTTGGAAATGCAGTCAAAGAGGTTAAAAGAGGATGACAGTTCGAAAAGAGCTAGTGAAGCGTTATCAGCATCCATGCTTCACGAATGGGAAAAAACGAAAAATAAGTTAAACGAATTAGAGGATGTATATAAGAAATGCAATGAAGCAATAGACCTTTGGAAGCACCTAAAAAAACAAATAGATCAACTGCCTCTAGATCAATCTCAAAAGGATTATTGGCTAAAGCAGGAAAAAAAGAAAGCAGAATTATTGGGTCATACGAAGCGAGTATGCCTATGGGAGGAAATAGAAAATTTTATAAACAGTATGGAAAACCTTCACAAGCTACTAAAGTTTTAATTCAAGAACAATATCGTAATTTTATTCAATAGAAGTTCTCCCTTTTCCCTACTAAGTATTTAGCACCTCAAAAAGGAAGAACCCACTAGTCATATAACCAAACTGAGGAATTAGATATCGGGTTAACGTTTGCAAGGCTTCTTACAACCATGTATATTTGGGCTTATAGCACGATTTCGTAAGTATAATGAAATAATATGACATAGTGACTCGATCAACATTTCATACAAATTGATCTTTAATATGGAAATACTTTCTCTACATTTCATCATTCAAAATAAGTGATCCAATTTCATCTAGATGATTAATAATTAAACCTGTAACGATCCACGAAAGCCTCTAGAACTATAATAAGAAGAAGCGCCATTGTGATACACAAAAACATGCCCGAAACGAAAATCACAGAAAAGCGCTCCACCAAGGTTTCTTATATCAGGAGGGGTGGCAATCCAACTCGACGTTTTCCTATCAAAATCGCCAAGTTTCTGCAAGGCTCGATACTGGTCTTCTGTTAAAAGTTCAATGCCCATAGCGGTAGCCATATCAACGGCATTATTTTCTGGTTTATGTTTTTTTCTGGACTCCAGCGCTTCACGATCATAACAAACACTTCTGCGGCCCTTAGGACTTTCCACAGCACAATCATAGAAAGTATACGTATCTGTCTCTTTATCATACCCAACCACATCGGGTTCACCGCCTGTTTGTTCCATTTCATGAAGAGACCTTATTTTTTCAGCATTTGCTTCCAGTTTTTCTTGCACTTTAGCCCATTCAAGCTCTTTATGGCGGTTCCTATTTTTCTCAAAACGAGCTTGCAATACGTTAAGTAATTCTTCCTTTTGTTCTAATGATAAATTCTTCTTACCGTTGATTTCACTATTCTTTGTCATGTTAATTTCCACCCACTTATAAATTACTTGAGCCGAACACTATAATACCTCATTGCTTTTGGAACACCTTTTATTTCAAAAATACCTTTTAAAATCAGTTGTCGTAATCGGTATTCAAAAAAGGGATCTCCAATAGATTGATTTATATGCCCCATTACTTCCCCAATAAGTCGTGCAGAATATATGAAGTCGTTATATCCTCTCTCTTTGTGTAACCTTTTAGCTTTATTTATCATGTAGTTATCATAATACGATTCCTCTACATTTATTATTTCTTGCTTTTCCCATATCCTTAGGCATTCCTTCATAGTAGATAATGCCTGCCATTCTTCTACAAATTCTTCAAGTTGATGTTGAATTACTGGAGCTTGTTTTCTACTTTCTTCATATATCCTTACTAATTTTTCAGGTAAAATTTCTCCCGTATGTAATGGGAAACATTCATTATTTGGGACATTAAAATGATCTTTATACTTCTTGGTCGCATTTAATATAAAAATGTCATTGATTTTATCTTTTAGTAGAAAAAGAACATACCGTAAAGCGGTTTGTTCATGGGCATTTTCACCAGTCCATATCATTATTGGAGTGCTTTTTGGGATCGCCTTCATCATAGATACGGCGCGGTTAAAATTATATTTGTATTCATCTATGTATTCGTCATCAAGATTGATATGATTTTTTAACCATTCATATCTATAATTAAGCCCCTCCTCTTTATGTAATTGCCAGATGGGACCAACCTCTAACATATCCGAAAAACGAATGATTCTCTCCTCTTCTTGGTAATTCAATTCTTTTAAAGCTTGTTGTAAAGAGCCAGACGTAGAGTCACCAAAAACAATATGTACTGCACGATAACCTTTATCACTTTTTATATCCAATTGATTTTTTTTATATTCTAGAAAGGAATGATAGGTTCTTTTTAGATCCTTCACTAACTGGCTTTCTGTATATTGATCTGTTTTCTCGTGGGCTTCCATGCTCATAAACATAGATAGTAAAAGTGCATGCATTTCCTCTTCGGTCGCATTTTTAAGCAGTCTTTTTATTTCATGAGTCAAATGACCACTCCTTTATACATGTTTTTCCATAAAACCCAATTGTATTCTTTTTCCTGTTCATTTCTTCGTCTCTTAATACACATATACCCTAGATTTGAAGCTAGCTTAAACATAAACCATAAAAGTCAATTTCATTTTTTCCTGGTACTTATTTTACCATAAAATTAACGGAATCAGCTCAGTACAAAAAGCAAACGTATAGCAAATTAATAATGTTCTGTACTGATGCCTTGTTGAGTTTTTTCTTTCACTTGCTTTAATGTTGCTACGATAAGAAAGCTAACAATTACCAATAAGACCCATGAGCTTACTTTACCTAAATGAACGAGACTCCATGCATCCGTTTGATTCGGATATTCCCAAGCGCCAAATAATGTGACAATATTTTCAGCAATCCATATAAAAAATCCAATAAGAATAAAAGAAAATACGAGTGGCATACGATATTTGATTCCACCGACTTCATATGTAACCCAAGCTCGCCAAAAAACAACCATGACAAGTGCTGCTAACCACCAACGAACATCGATCCAAAAATGATGCGTGAAAAAATTTAAATAAATTGCCGTTGCAAGAGGGACAACTACTAAAAACGGGGGCCAATTAACCAATTTTATGTCCAATCTCCTCCAAGCCTGACAGAGATAACTCGCTACACTTGCATACATGAATCCACTATACAATGGAACGCCAAAAACTTTGAAATACCCTTCTTCTGGATACGTCCAAGACCCCATGTTTACTTTAAATATCTCAAGGGCTAGCCCAATGAGGTGAAAGACGGTAATCACCTTCAACTCATCTCGTGTTTCTAATCCAGAACGAACCATGATCCACTGCATGAGGAGACAGATAATAAGCAGCCAGTCATATCGTGGTAGAAATGGTAAAGTTACCATTTGTGTAAGCGCCAATGAAGCAAAAATAACGACTGGAAATAAACAAGATAAAGCTTGTTCCCAACCAAAACGAACGAGCTGTTCCAATCCGCTTATACTTTGCGCCAATATGGTTTTTTTCTGGGAATTTCTTTGACTACCGAAATTCATGATCTCTCCCCTTTTTACAAGCCTATTCATGTCAAAATTAAAAGCACATTTTTCTTCCAAACAAAGGAATGTCTTTGCTTGCTTACTTTTCTTCTAATTCTTGATCCATTTTATACTCTAGAATATCTCCGGGCTGACAATCCAACGCTTTACAAATTGCCTCTAAAGTGGAGAACCGAACTGCTTTTGCCTTGCTATTCTTTAAAATAGAAAGGTTAGCCATCGTTATTCCAACCTTTTGGGATAGTTCCGTTACGCGCATTTTCCGTTTTGCTAGCATCACATCGATGTTGACTATAATTGCCATTAGCTTCACCTCAGACGGTTAGGTCATTTTCTGATTTGATATAAAGCGCCTCTTGAAATATCCTACATTTCCGCTGCAACATGTCCAATTTCAGGTACTAGGAAAATACATAACCCAAGAATCGGAAATCCTATGAGAATAACAACTGTTTTTAGAAACACCGTCGTCGCCTTCTTCATAAAAACCACCTCATTGATTTGTTAGTTGTTGATTTTAACATATTATTTATTGTAATTCAATAAATAATAGTCTTTTTTTAATACATACTTCATGATAATCATTTTCAAGCGTAAGGGTAAAGGAGTAGTGAAGTAGGACAATTCTATAAGCTTATGAAGCAAAATTTTTAGAGAGATCAGCATTAGTGAAACTTGACTTGACATCCATGCTTGATGACGAAAAAACGCCACCGTCTTTTCTTACAAAAAACTAAGCGTCGTCATCACTGACCACGCCTCTTGCAAAATATTTTCATTTCCATAGGATGACTTCAAGTTTCGATATCACAAATACTTCCTTGCTTTTTAAAAGCAACGACTTCTAAATCATAGCTATTTTCATAATAGTCTTCGTGTAAATGATTTCATCGGCTATACATAAAGGTCGAACATATTTACCTCATAACCAAGCTGTTTCATGTAATTAAAGAATTGACCTCGATGATGGAACAGGTGGGAAACTTCTTCAACTAACCAGTGTGCTTGAACCTCAGCTTTTTCAAGATAAAAAGGCTTTGTTTTCTTTGTCAAAAAATCTTCTTCAGACAAAGAAAGCATATAATCCTTATAATCTTTAAAACCTTTATTCATTCCTTCAATCATAACATTAGCAGATTCCATATTATTGTACTTCGCTTCTAATTTTTCGATCGTTTCTTGATCCTTCTCCAACCATAGATGAAGATCAACTTCTGGTATAGAAATAATATGTTGAGCAAGCTCTTTAAGACTTCGCATATTGTCAGATGGCTTATACTCCCAATCCTCCTCTTGTACCTTTTTCAGTAAACCTTCCATGGATCTTATACCAATTGCAAGTTCAGCCAATAATTCATTTCTTAAAATATCTACAGCGTTCATTCCTCTCATCACCTTTTCATTTAATTTGTTTATTCTGTTATGGAATACTAACAGATTACGGCATCAACAATGCATTTTTGTTAACTATTCACCACATAGCTTCACTTGATGTAGACAATTTTCACTACAACACGAAAAACCTTTGTTTTCAAGAGGCTTAATGCTGACAATCCTCCCTCTAAAGACCAGATTATTCTGACTTCTTTGTCGCCTTAGCTATTCCACGCATGAAAGATTCGTTTGTGTTCCTCTGTCTTGTTTCTCCATGCAACCTTCTCATTCTTAGACGCTACATAAACATAGTAACATATGTTCGGTTAACAAGCACGTGTAAACATGCGCTTGCCAAAAAAAGAACTACTTTTTATTATCCTCCCTGTTTAAGGTCGTTTCTCCCAAGGCTCAAGTTGACCGATAGTTGTTATCCTGTTTTTATTTTTAATTGCTTTTATAACGCCATCAAGGAGCTACTTGCGAAATTGCTACAATTGTTGTATAAACACTTGATGCTGTTATCTCATGAGCTAAAAACATAAAAGCTAAACCAGAAATAACATTACCTAAATTTGAAGCAGCGGCTCCTAATAAGTAATAAATAACATTGCTATTGTTTTTCAACACTTCTAAATACATGCCAAATCACCTTTTTCTAGAGTGTAATCTCATTTCGAGGTGATTTCTTCTATGATATTGCTATCTTTTTATGCAAGATTATAGCGTCCCGCACTAGCTGGCTCGTCAGATTATCTGTCACTAATTATAAACGGAGGATGGAAATACATTCGTTAACCCGTATTGCGATGGACTGTGAACGCTTTTTCTAACACTTAGACCGTTTACTAAAATTGATCTTATAACACCATCTATGCGAGAGATAGCATTCATCTTTTTTTATTCTGTGATAGCTTCACTAAATTAGCTGAACACTTCATTTACTCCAAGTGTTTGATAGTATTGCTTATGCCTTCAGATAGCATGACAACTTCTGTAGCTAAATTAACGGGTTGATATGTAGGATCAATACATTCTTTCCAGTATTTTAAATGCACTTTATCCACCCAATGCGCCGATGCTTCCACGTCTTGACCACCATCTCCTTGAACAGAATACCAATATAAAAACTCCTGCCCATCTATCGTCTCTCTAAAAATCGTTTCTATATACATTCTTTCATCTTCTAGCGTTAAAAGAACATCGCGCATATTAGCGTTTAAAAATGCCATCCATTCATCTACGAAACTAGATTTACCTGCTTTCACTTTAAATCTCGTTAATTCAACATGCATCATTTTTCCACCTTATTTTTTCACCCAATATTGTAAACAATCCTTACTTCGCTCCATAAATCCATATTCAATGAGATATCTTCTAATTGTCACATAGTCACTGTATACCGATTTTAGTATGTCATTTACTTCCTTTTCCATGTATGTTTTGTTCAGCTCAAAGCGCCGCATTATATTTTGAAGTACAATCAATTTTCGTTTTTCCTTACTTGGAAATGTATCTAATTTACCATCTATGCCTTCTTTGAAATACGTTGATAAAACCTTATCCTTCTCCGCTTCTGTAATCGCATATCTGTCATCCACCATTTTTGCCCCCTTATGAAAAGAAACAAATTGCTGTTCCTTTTTTTGATTGGAACTTTCATGTAATAAAGTCATTATCGCAAGAAAAACCTTTGCCTGCTTTTCCTTTTCTTTTAGTTTAAATCGGTGATTCCTAACCGTAGAGGCACTACCGCCATTTTGTTTCTGTACAATTTCCTTATCACTTAATCCCTCTTTAAAATGTAGTAGCAGTTCTTTTTGGTGATCCGTCAACCCAGTGTATTTTTTATCTAAATCAATGTAATAATCAAATACAGATCTATGCGCATGCTGGATGTGACAAACAACAGCTTTTTTTGCTTCGTACAAGGTTCCGTCTATAGGATAGATGATTCCATCTTCAAAGCTTTCACTACAAAGCAAGCAAACATATTTTTCGTCCATTCCATCATAAACATACCCTTTAATTAACTCTTCCATCGTTGCATTCCAAAACCGTTCTTCATTATTCATTTATAAACAAAACTCCATTTCGTTTATTTATATAAGGGTATTTTACAATAATGTTTATGTTTAATCAATGCAAATTGTGAATTTATTTTTTCAATACTTGGATTAATTTATTAGATGGGGTTTTCCACTGCTGCTTTAAAGTTTGTAGGTTGTCCCTTCATTTACTTGATAATTTAATAACTTAATTCCATTCAGATCATTATTCATGAAATACATTTTAATATGATCCATTTTCTTTTGATAAGCTTGCAGGTCGGGATCGACTGAAGAAATTTTCGGATGATTGACAAGAATATTGAAAAAATGAGGACAAAATGGTCTGCTAAGCATTATAATGATATGTAACATACGTTATATATCACCTGTTTTCTATAGGGAAAGGAGACGTAACAATGGCGCCACCGAAAAAATTTACACGGGAAAAAATTATTGAAACGGCATTCGAGATAGCTAAAGCTGAAGGAATTGACGCCATTACAATTCGGAAAGTAGCGAAAAAGATGGGCAGTTCGATTGCTCCAATTTATGTTAATTTCACGGATGTCGAACAATTGATTCAAGAGGTCGTAGCCAAAACCTTGGAAGTATCAAGGCATTTTCTAAACGAACAACAATCAGGAGAGCCGTTCTTGGACATAGGAATCGCAAGTATTCGTTTCGCAAAGCAATATAGTGTACTGTTCAGAGATTTAGTTATGAAAAACAACGGTCATATGGTGCACAATGAAGATCACGTAAACATCTTGATTCAGCAAATGAAGAAAGACACGCTTCTTCAAGACTTTCCCTATGAGGAGCTAAAGCAAATTTTACTCAAAATGCAGATTTTTCAAACCGGTTTGTCGGTGATGGTAACGAATGACTTGCTGCCTGACGACTTTAACGAGGAGAAAATGATAGAAATGCTCGACAGCACTGCAAAAGATGTCATTACCGCAGCGCGTTTGCGCCAAAGCAACCAAATGTCAGAGGGGGAAATTTACGATGAATAATAAGTTGACACAATCGATTCTTGATGCGTACATGTCCAAAGCCATTACTAGAAAAAACATCCACGGTATCGTGTTTTGCGTAGAAAATGGAAGTGGTACAATGTCTTTCACCAGTAGTGCTGGAAACATCCAGCCTTCTGATTTCTATTTTCTTGCAAGCGTTACGAAATTGTATGTTACTGCGATCATGCTGATATTAAGATCACAAAAACATTTTCAGCTAGAAGATAACATAAGCAAGTACCTCCCCGCTGATATAACAAGCGAGCTACATGTTTATAAAGGAATCGATTACACGCAAACCATTACGATTAAACATCTCATGTCCAATACAAGTGGATTGCCCGATTACTTCTCGAATGATGTTTTTAATGAATTTCTTAGCGGTAAAGATCAAGCATGGTCATTAGAGAAGACACTTACTATGATTAAACAAAAGAAGCCAGCATTTATACCGGGACAAAAAAGAAAAGCACAATACTCCGACACCAATTACCAGTTATTAGGCATCATCATCGAAACAGTAACAGGAAAAAGCGTCAACGATGTGTTTAAACAGCTTATCTTTGACGAATTAGGGTTAAAGGAAACGTATGTATTCGAAGATGTGAACGACTCGCGTCCAATTCCGCTCTACTATAAATCGAAATCACTCCATCTGCCCTACTATATGGCATCAATTGCTTCGGAAGGAGGAATCGTCACCACAGCGAAAGACACAATGATTTTTTTAAAAGCTTTTTTCAACGAGCAATTTTTCTCAAGACAGGAGTTATCCGAGCTACAAAAAACTGGAATCTTCTCTTTTTACCCGGCATCTTTTACTATGGAACCGGAATATCCCGGCAACCATTGTCATTAAAAGGGCTAAAAAAGGGATTGCTGGGACATTGGGGGCAATCGGGAGCTTTTGCATTCCATGATCCCGAAAAAGATCTTTATTTTACAGGCACGGTTAATCAAGTTACGGGACATAGTGTAGCTGCGCGGTTAATGAGCAAAATTAAAAAGTTAGCCTAGAGGACAATCGTGTATGTGCCCTAACAGGATGCACTGACACTATTGCGATAGACGCCGATAAATAAAAAATCGCCCTCAAGATCCAGCCGTTTACCTGCAAATTCTTTGGGGAGCACCGTTCTGATTTGGCTGATTTCTTAAGCGCTCCTTTCCATACTGACTCTTATTTAACTTTACTATAGTTACAGTACTTATGATTTAAAAGACAAATGGTTTGTGGTTTAAGCTAAACAATATTTTAGTCAGTTTCTTCATAATGTATATATTTAACAATTACTTCTTTGTGTTCTACTTAAAGTATCTGCTTCAACATTATTAAATAGACGATGATTGTTCCGACGAAAGTGCCTATGTACACAAAAGTTTATGGTATCCATTGCGAATTTGATGTAGTCAATTTAATAATAAATGAAGCGCATTTATATTAATTCTTTCGGAAAAATATTCTTTCAAAAGGAAGCAGCCCAATTGTATTCAAAGAAAACCCCATTAAATCTTTATGAAATAAGGCATTTTCAAACGTAGAATATAAAGGTACGATAATACCTTGTTTAATCCATTCTTTTATTATCTTTTGGAGAAAGAAGCAAATATAATTTCACCAATACCAATAAAAAAACATATAATTCTTAATATCATTCTTTTTCAAGACATCCACCTTGCTTAGCACTTTTTGAAAAATTTCACGATGCGACTTTTTCGCCCCTTCCCATTAAGAAACAGCAATGGTATGAAAATAGTCTCCAATTCCTTACGATCTCATGTTATCCATTTGCAATTTCCCCATCCTCACTTGTAAACATCCCTAACTAAATGGAGTTACTTTTAAAAATTTCTAACGCTTTTATTACATTTGGAAAAAGAATACAACTATTGATGAAACTCTGATATATAATTCTATAGCAAACGCTAGATGACCTCGCCCTTTTTAATTTATATGCCCCTAGTCCTTTGGCAAGCTAGAAAAATCATTACAACTGAATACTTTCATAAGCAATATTACGTTTAACGTTCATGCTTGATATCCTTAAAGCATTCATTTCAAGGCGTTCTACTAGACCTCTGTTTGCCTTACCTTCAAATTGTTGAGCCAAGGCATCTTTCATTTGGGAATGCTTTTCATAAAGTGACTCATCATAAAAGCATTCATCAAAGGATGTTCTAAATTCCTTTGTCTTTTTTTGCAAAACATCTCTTATGTGTGTTCTCAATGCTTCCTTTTGCTTTCGTCTAATTAAGTAATTTTCCCACCACTCTTCCCATTCTTTCAAGCTGCTCACTCCTTTAGTTTTTAATCCCAAACCATTGGGCAAGAATTTCGTCTATACGTTCAAAATCTCGAGCCATCTTTTCCATATGATGGGCTATTTCCCCTGTGTCCTTTTGCAGGTCTTTTAAAGTAGCCAATAAATCTTCAAATTCATCCAAATCAAGCAACATCGGAATGCCGTCTTCCATCTTTACTACTTCGTGAAACGCATCCTCTACATCTGCAATGGTCAATTTATCATAAGCCCCTATTCCTGCTGTTCCTATAAATGTATTTTTTATTTCGCTCATATCTGCAAAATAATGATCTAAAAATTTTATGAGTGCTTTTCTTGTTATAGCTAGATGTTCTTCACTATTTTTCAGATCCGTAGCTAGTGCATTCATTAGTGCAGATTGTATGACAATCGAAAAATTTCCGACACCGTTATTTTTTAATTCAAGTGGAGATTTGGTTATACCACCCATAGAAAGCGATCCCTGTATGATTTCATCGAATAAATAATCGGAATTAAAATACCCGTCTTCATTGTATAAATCTTTTTCCAAATAATTCTTTATCCCATGAGTAGCAAGTCCAACGCCCTTTGTTTCGACAGGGTCCTTCATATAATATACAGAACCAACGGAATGCTTATAAAAAGTGCCGACGACGTCGTTAGGATACGTATAGGAGATAATATTATCTTTAAACTCCCCATTTAAAGCACGTTCCTGGTCTTCTTTGGATAATAAATGAAACACATCTGCTGCGGCAAAAGTAACCGCATTGGCATCATGTTTCACAGCATAATATTGAGCCAGACCTCCGCCAAGAGAATGGCCTGTAAAAACGATGTTGTCCGATCCGTGCTTCTTCACGTATTTTTCTACCACTTGTTCAGCTACTGTAAATTGATTTTTGGTGTCATATGTGAGGGTTTTATCTTTGGAGTCAAACTTCGCTTTACCAGTTAATAAAGCAGCATCTTGAGAAGGTGTTCCTAAATAAGGTGTTTTTCTATAATCTTTTTTGGTATAATCGGAATCACCAAGGACAATTCCTTGGATGTCTTCTTCCACATCTTTTAGGGTTTCAGAATAGTCTACATCTTTTTGGTTATAAACAATATACCCATTTTTCAATTCTGCTCCACCCCCGGCACCAGCCAACCTAGCATCTTGGGAGGGTGTCCCTAAGTATTTTTCTTTCACTTTGGTGACAGCTGTTTTAGGAAGTTCCGTTCCCCTAAAACTGATAACGATTTCATCTGTATCATCGTTTTGGAGCACATATCCATGTAAACCTGTATCGGAGTCTTTAATAGTTTCGATGTTTTCCCAAACTTGCACCCCATTAAAGGTTTCAACCTCCACTTCTTGTATTTTCTCATATGTTTGCTCTGAAATTTTAGAAGCTACCTTATCTGTAACAGAGGTGCTATCCATAGTATCAATTCCTTTAAAATTATATTGAGGTGAAATATGAAAAAAATAAATATTTTAATTATATTTATAATTATACTATTAGGAGGTTGTAATGTGAACTCAAACGAGGAGGATTTTAATAACGAAACAATACGTAAAGCAAAAGAAACAGCAGAAAGCTATCTTAAAAACAACTTTAACAATATAGAACAAATAGAGTTCAGTGATGATTATAAGAGTGGTATGGGTGGGATAATGATAAGAGGAATAGTTAATAACAACAAAGAAGCGAATTTCTCAATTGATATTGATGTATATGATAATGGTGTTTTAGAGGTTGGAAGTATTGGTAAAGGAAAAGAATTTCCTAAAAGAAAAGATGAATGTAGAGAAAAAACATGCGACTATTAGTTTGGATGTCCATATATCTCTGGATTTGTCGTTAAAGCTTTTTTGCAGTTATATAAAATTATAAAAATAAAACGATTACAACAACATAAACAAGAAGAAAACAATTTAAGCATTATGAAAACACATTTAAAATGGAAGCAACAATTATAATTCTAACAAAACGCAGTCCACCAAAAACTTACTTTCTAGCAAGGGATAAATTAGACGAAGTTAAGCTAAACAAAAGCAAAAGCGCAAAATATAAAAGTGCTGAAAAGTCCCATTTCGTCGTATCTAAATAATATTATATATTATAAATATTTTTGCAATTTTTCTTTTAAAGAAAACATAAATAAAACAAGAATCTTGTCATATGTATTTTTATATAATCCATAATTTGTTAGAATTATTTAAAAGTTTCTTTAAAAATATAAAAATATCAGAAATTAAAGAGAGGGGAGAAAAAATGAAATGTAAAGCTTGTAATGGAAGTGAGTTTGTTAAAGTTCCGGAGTTTGAGAAACAATATACGGTTTGTTTTTCTTGTGGGGAAGTATACTCTATAAAATACGTTGACTTATATAAATTAAAGAAGTATAAAAAGTAGAATAATCCCTATAGGGTATTATCCATAATTGCTCATTCATCATTACCTTTGATTTTCAATCTCATAAAGTGGACCCCATTGTCAAGACACCCTTGGTTGTTAGGGAGGGGATTCACAACAAAGTTCCTATGGATGAGAGGGGATATTGTTTTATGAATAATAGACTAACTCAGGTGTCTGGTAATTTAGCAATTGATGTAGTCGCTTTTGGTTATAAAATACAAAACAGTTTCGAATTTCTTGTCTAGCCTCTCTGGGGCTGTTGTATTCTTTGAGATAAATTTCTTCGTATTTGATGGTGCGCCAAAGTCGTTCCGTAATGATGTTGTCTAGAGCACGTCCTTTGCCGTCCATACTAATGTTAACTTCATTCTGTTTTAATAGATTAATATATTTAGGGCTAGTAAAATGACTGCCCTGATCACTATTTAATATGACTGGTTTCCCTTGGGAAAGCGCACGTTGGACGGCATCTATAACAAAGTCCATTTCCAATGTTTGATCCAGCTCCCAACTGATCACATAGCGAGAACACCAATCAATAAGGGCAACCAAATAAAGCCAGCTGCGTTTAAGACGCACGTAGGTAATATCTATTCCCCATACGTGGTTGGAATGTTGGATGGTTAATCCTCTTAATAGATAAAGATAAATTCTGTGCTGCTGATTCCGTTTACTAAGATTTGGGCCGGGGGATATCCCTGCAATACCCATTTCTCTCATGTGCCGTTGTACAGCCTTTCTGTTAACAATGCGTCCTTCTTGTTTAAGGGTTTCTGAAATGCGTCTGGAACCATAAAAAGGACATTCTGTGTATATCTTATCGATTCTATTTTTGATACGGAGTTCCTCTGGAGAAGGCTCTACAGGCCTATAATATAGACTTGAGCGATTAAGATTCAACAGCTCTGCCTGTGTCTTTATGGAAAGCTCTGAACCATTCCAATCCAGCATGTCTAGACGCTCTGTTCTAGTCTTTGATTCCAGATTTTTTTTAGCCACGACAATTGCGTGGTAAGTCGTCCTACTTCTGCGTAGAGATTTTCTATTTGATCTTCGTACTCCTCCTTCATTTGGTCGACTTTCTTATTCTCTCTCTCAAATAGTTGTGGCATGTGTTCAAGCGCAGCTTTCCGCCATTGAAGTAACTGATTTACATGTATGCCAATCTCAGCAAGACTTCTTTCTTCCTTAAGTATTTCTAGCACGATCTTTGATTTGAATTGTGATGTATAACTTTTTCTTTTACCCATAAATCTACTTTAACATCTCCTTATTTTGTGTCTAGATTTATGGATCCATTATATCAAGACCGCACAGAAGTTACTTTTTAAGTATTAACTCTTGAATAGAGCACAATTCTGCACTGATAGAATTGTGCTCTATATATTTTAGGTTTAAATATCTTAGCTACAACTTTTTATGAAAACATGGATAGGTTACACTTGACTAGACAAAAAAATTAAGGTGAAGTAGGCTAGACAAAACATAAAATGATTCCTATAAAAAAAGTAAATTTGCTCAACAAAGTGCCTTTATGCGGAGAAGCGTGGCATGATACCCTCTTTTTAAGAGCCAAGTGTTTTTAATACCTGGCTCCTTGGCGTATCAATCATGCCCGCAGAGGCTTGGTCAAGGCCGCATGTAAGCAGTCACCATCAGGGTCTACGTCTACTCATTTAAAAAAGGAGTGTAACCATAATGACAAAAGCAAGAAGAACCTTCTCAGCCGAATTCAAATCTCAAATGGTACAACTATACCAAAACGGAAAACGTCGAAAAGACATTATTACCGAGCATGACTTAACTCCATCTGCATTGGATAAATGGATAAAACAACATAGCCAGACTGGCTCTTTTAAAGAAAAAGATAATCGTACACCAGAAGAAAATGAGATTCTGAAACTACGCAAAGAAAACCAGCAATTACGAATGGAAAATGATATTTGCACCTAAAGGTATAAATGCGACTAAGCATATAAAATGCTAAGTCTTACTAAAAAGCAAGCAACGCTGATTATCGGACGAAAGTAACTGTTATAAAGCAAAACACGCATAAATACTCGGTATCAGCGATGTGCACCATTCTGGACGTTTCTCGCCGTGGATACTACTACGAACTACAACGTAAAGAAAGCAATAGATGGAAGGAAGAAAAAGAATTAACCATCTTAATTAATGATATTTTTCATCAAAGCCGTAGAGCGTATGGATCGCGTAAAATCAAAGTAGTGCTCAAACAACAAGGCAAGCAAGTATCCAGACGCCGAATTGCACGTATTATGCGTGAGAGTGATCTCGTTTCTAAATACAATGCAAAACGAGCGTACAAGCCTTCGTCGAAGCAGAGCAATGAAGCCGAAATTGCCAATGTATTAAATCGTGATTTTAGCTCATCTGCACCACTTCGTGTGCTTGCAAGTGACTTGACGTATGTAGATGTAGCTGGAAAATGGAACTATGTCTGTCTATTTGTCGACCTTTTTAATCGAGAAATTATTGGATATAGCGCAGGAGCAAACAAAGACCATCGATTGGTGATGAAAGCTTTAGCTAGTATTCCAGCAAACCTGCAAGAGATCGCTATTTTTCATACGGATCGTGGTAAAGAATTCGATAATCAAGTCGTGGATGAAGCGTTAGCTGCCTTTCAAATCGAACGTTCTCTTAGCTCAAAAGGATGCTCTTATGATAACGCTATCGCTGAATCCACGTTTAAATCATTTAAAACAGAGTTTGTGAATGGTAGAGCCTTTAAGCATTTACAACTGGAGTTAGCTAATTATGTGCATTGGTTTAACCATTGTCGTATTCATGAAAACCTAAACTATATAACCTATTCCATTTAAAGAAAACACCTTAAAAAAATTGTCTAGTTAAGTGTTGACATACCAACTGGCTGGTGAGCCTCCTCGTGCTAGCGCACTGTGAGGTCTCACCAATGCCTTTAATCCCGCAAGAGTGTAGGTAAATATCCTCTGCTAAATACTACACTGCTCACCTTTGGAGCATGCAGTTTGAGCCCAACCTCTTCTAACCATTTATTTTCAAAATTAATCTAATAAATCACTTAAACCTACCTCATCTAGGATATCCTCAAGCGTTCTGCCACCTTGCTTTTCTCTTGGAACGGGAGCATTCTCTGCATTTTCATTTACACGTAAATAATTATCAACAATTATTTTCATATCCTTTGCATCAATACTTCCATCTTGGTTAATATCTGCTTTTTTCGGTCCCTTTCCTGGTTTATTAATATGATTCTTTAAAAAGAAAGCATCTTTCATATCAACCACGTTGTCGCCATTTACATCACCAACAAATTCTTTTGGAAGTTCATCATCATAAACATTTAGATTTAAAGTAAATTGGTTATCCTCACGAAATAACTTATCCTTCTTCACAGAGTACCAATTCACTTCCACATCATTACTACCTTCTTTAAAGGTCAACAGCATAACCATTCCTATGTCTAATGGCTGCATAAACTGAGCATCTACCAGAACTTGTTTAATAGAGTTACCATGATCACCCTGGTCTTCTCTAACAACTAAATCCTCGCTACCAATATGTCCAGCTGTTACTAAGATAATATTTTCATGCTTTCTTACAAACTTATCCCAAACTTGGTCACCGTTATTTGCATCAGAAATATATTTCCCTGGGTTATCCATATGGTCAAGGCTATGATGCTCTCCGTTATGATACAAATACGAATGGGTGTTTACAATAATTTTTTTCTCTGCATTATCTTCTGCTAATTGATTAGCCCAAGCCAGCACCTCATCTCGCGGACCGTACTCCAGATTAATCACCATATACTCCACTCCATCTATATCAAAGTAAGAGTACGTATTCTCCATCTCTCCTTCGATGAATGCTCCACCAAACGAGTTTGCTTTAGAATACGCTTCATATGGAAAATATTGATTGTAGTATGTTGTAGTACGGTTGTATTGATTGTTGTAATCATGATTACCAGGCACAAAAACGTAAGGAACAATGCCATCTAAATAAGACATACCTTCTTGCACTGTCTGCCATTCCTTTATACTTCCTGGGTTATTAACTAAATCTCCAACATGCATCACAAATTCCATGTTTAATTCGTCTGCATTTTCTTTAAACCAAGTCATATAATCCTTAAACTCATTTGGGAAACGCTGAACAAAATTCTGAGTGTCAGGAATTACAGCTATGGAATAATCCCCTTCTGCAAAATCAGGTTCAAGCCAGTTACTGGTCTCATTATCATATTTATATCCATGGTTCTTTTTCTCTGAATGATCTGGGTACACTCCATCCTTAGCATCATCCAGTTTCCAATTTCCTATTAGTCCTTCTTCATTTCCATCTAAAGCTTCGTTAAAATTCCCTTTAATTTCTTCTGGCGTTCTAGCAGTTGACCATAAACGGATATCAGCAATTTCACCATTAAAATTCAGTTCAGGCTTGCCATCCGCAGTATAACCCCTATAATCTGAAGCAATTTTTAGTTCCTCTCTAGGAGGCGTATTTGGAATAGGCGCATTTGTATATTGTTCACTAATCTTTTCGCCATTAATATATGTTGTTCCGATATGATTTGCATCATCCAACACCATCGCAACATGTACCCAATCACCAAGATTCAGATTAACATTTGCAGTATAGTCGAGGGTATGAGCTGTATGGGCCTGCCAATAGATTCTCGGATTGCCATTATTGGTAATTTCAAAGTTAAATCTGGATTTATCTTTGTAGTACTCATGATAGAAATTACCAATAATGTTCCCAACACGTTGATCTTTTGTTGTATCAGTTGGAATCTTCACCCATGCTTCAACGGTTCTAGGGGATTCAGTAATGGGTTCATCTGTTGCAATTTCCAAATCACCCTTTGTAAAATCAATACCCGTTCCTTCGAAAGTACTCTCATATGGTTCTTCAATAACAAACTCTTTGTGAAAACCAAAAGCGATACCATCATTTTTTCCAACTTTATCATAAATTACATTTAGCCCGTGATAAATAGATTCATCTAGCGTCCAAGCATGCAGTAATCCATCTTCATTCCCTGTCATCTCTACATTAGCATTTTCCTTAATCTGATCTAACGGAAGAACATTTGTCCATAATCGAACTTCTTTTATTTCAGCTCTCGGGTGATACTTATCCCTAGTGTCTTTACCAATACCATGACCATTTTCAAAAGCAAGCTGTTCGACTAAGTCAACATCATTAAACGTCGCTATGACTTCACCATCTTGCATAAAGGTGACTTTTTTATTTGCAACGTCCCTTGTTACAGCAAGATGTGTCCATTCACCTGTAGTAATGGTTGCTCCTACTGTCTTTTTATCTATCGTGCCCTTCTCATTCATTTCATAATACCTAAGTTGATTATCAGCTGTTATTTCAATATTAAATGCCGTTTTACTACCTGATTTAAAATTACCAAACAATATTTGTCGCTGATTTGGATCTGGTTCAAATTTCACCATCATTTCAAATGTGGATGGAGCATTTTGCAACATTTCCTGTAATTGCACGGAATTTTTCTTCGTATGATCAAAAACTAGTCCTTCCGTATTGTTTGTTTTAACGAGTTGCTGAGAAGTAGCTGTTCTTTCTTTAATTTGAGATTCAGCTACTACCGAGTTTTGACCTAACATCAATATTGCTAACGTAGATATTAACATTACCCTTGACTTATTCATCCATAACTCCCTTTCCTTTGATGGTGTCTTCATGATTAAATACTTACATGTTTACAAAAAAGAATACGATTCAGATAAAACAGCCTCTAATAGCCCATTACTTCAAAAGAGCTTCTTCCATTCACACAACCTGTAAGTATTTGTTTTAGTTATGAAAGAGTAAAATAAACAGAACTTGTCTCTTTCATACCGAGCTTACTTCAAGGCTTAAACGGCTGTTCTGTGCAGAATACACCTCCTTAAATACATTATTTCAGTGTGTTTATATATGTTGACACCTGAAATTCTTTTGTAAGAAAAACTCATTAGTACATGATGTTATTCAAAAAAATGAATGAATTGCGATTATATACTTGCTTTTCCACTACCTAATGCGATTATATACTGTTTTTTGCTTTTTAAAGTTGGTTTTTACTGTTTTCTTATGAAAAGTTAACTTACTTTACTTAGCTTTTACAATAACCTTGGAACAAACATGCGCTATTCATATACAAACCAAATGTGAATAGCAAAAATTCAGACTATATACGGTAGAAAAATAGGAAACAAGTATATTAGATATCACCATAGTTCTTTATGTATTTCTTATAAAAAACGAAAAATTTTATACCGTTGTATGTAAAAGCTTATCTGTAACATTATTTCCATGAAAATGTTGGCTCGCATGAAGCGAGCCAACATGGTTTTCACTGTACAAATAAAAAAATAAAGTGAATCTTTAATTAGCAGAAGTCTTTCATTCTCCATTTTTGGTTAGTCGCATAAGAGGATGACCAAAACATCTCTGAACGAATGAAGCAACTAGGTTCTGTTATTGCACTTAGACCTGTTTCGAATTATCCAACTCTTAAAAAGGTATTCTTTTTAACCTTGTATGCAGTATAAAAGCAAATCATCCATCTCAAGCAGGAGGCCTCTTAGACAAACCGTAGCTTGAAGGCAAGCCATTATACGAAAGCTTGCAGTACTATTAAATATTTAATTGGTTTATCACCATACACTATACAATTACAATTATGATTAAATCAGGCTTTCTTATTTTAAAATCGGTTTCTCACCTTTGGAAATAAGTAAATTGATTTTCTCAATTAATTGTGGAAGTTCGCTTATCCTGTTTATCGTAAAATGGGCGCCGTTTTGTTTAAAGGATTGTTCTGTTCTCCTAATGAGCGTATCTCTTTCTGACTCTGAAAGGCTATCGAATTCTTCTAAACTTAACCCCATCTCTGAACTGCCAATAATAACGCCTACAGTCCAAACTCCAGCACTAATTCCTTCCTTAATATCTGATAAAGTATCACCAATTTTTACTACCTTCCATGAGGCAGATAATTTAAGCTCTTCCATATTTCGATAAATCATATAAGGATACGGCCTACCATAAGATTTCGTATCGTCAGGAGTAACATAGTAATCCGGACTGTAGCCCTTTTTCAAAGCATTAGGCACTACTACATCCATCATTTTATTTGTATAACCAGTTGTTGCACCAACTTTCAATCCTTGACTGCGCAACGTTTCGACTGTCTCAACCACACCAGGAATTGGATCTGTATATTCTGATAGTGAGGCCATAAGAGCGGGCTCAAATTCAGCATATAAAGCTTCAACATCCATCTCATTAAATGTTCTACCGTAATTTTCTTCCCAAGCTCTAGAAATTCTAGGCATGGATAGCATCGCTCGGATATGATCAATTTTCAGCAACCCCATAGGAGCTCTTGCTTCTTCCATGGTCACATCAATCCCACTTTTGCGAAAAATTTCAACAAACACATTCACTGGTGCAAAACAACCAAAATCAACTACAGTACCAGCCCAGTCTAGAATAATTCCTTCTACTTTGTTCATAATAAAGCCCCGCTTTCTTAACATATATTTTTTTAACTGCCCTGCTTCTTACTTTATTATTTTACACTTCCACTACTTAATGGCTTTTCGTTGCTGGGAAGAAACGGTTTTTTAAACGGGTAGAAATAACCTCTAAAATTATAGCAACGATAAGAATTGCGTAGGTAATAAAACCAACTTCTCGTATATCAAAATAAAATCCCGATGCCATAAAGAGTTCAAAACCAATTCCACCTGCTCCTGCCGCTGCTCCCATAGCTACAGCTACAGCAAAATTAATTTCAAACCTCAAAAACACCCATGATAATAAGTAGGTAAATGTTGAAGGGATGACCGCTCGTGAAACAATATGCCACCACTTAGCACCTGTTGCACGTAATGCTTCGAATATACCTTTATCGACTACTTCAAATGACTCGGAAAATGCCTTCACTAAATAGGCAATCGAATGGAACAGCATCCCCAGCACGGCTGCTTCACTCCCTAATCCTGCTGAAATGGCGAAAATTAGTACCCATAATACAGTTGGAACAGCACGGATAAAGGCAACAAAGACTCGAACTAACCTAGACACCCATTCATTTGACAAGTTCGTTGCGGCTAACAATGATAAAAAGAAGGCAATAATTGCGCCGAGAATGGTTGATAAAAATGCTAGCCCAAGTGTAATGCCTACTTGATAGAATGCTTCTCCCCATGTAAAATGACTTAACGTAGGTTCTAAAAACATACTTTTCAAATTAATAGCGGTTTCTTTAAGTGCTGTACCTATTTCTAATCCAGTATAGTTAAAAAACATAAAAGCCAAGATCGTTAATATTGTAAAAAGAATGATGACCATCCTAATAACTTTTCTACCTTTGTCATCTGAGTGTATATTGATCCGTCCATCTTTCTTTCTTCTTATAACTGCACTATCCATTATTGAATCACCTTCCGTATATAGTTTGAAAAAAGTTCTATTATAATAACGGTAATGACGATACATAATGTAACAAGTGCAACAGCATTATAATTGAGTGATTTATAATATAAATCAAACGTGAAACCAATTCCCGTACCGGTTAAAATACCAATTAGGGTAGCATTTCTGATATTTGTTTCAATCATAAATAAAATCCAACTAATAATCTGTGGTAAACATTGTGGAATAACAGCTTTATACACAATGTGAAAATAAGTTTCTCCGGTTGCTGTTAACCCTTCCACAGAGCTTTGACCTGCTTCATCGATGGATTCAATAAATGCCCTAGTCAAAAACCCTAATGTCCCGACAAATAGCGCTAATAGTCCTGTAATTGAATTTTGTCCAAATGAAATGAGTAAAATCAACGCCCATGCAACTACTGGAATGTTCCTTGAAATGGATGCAATAAAGCGGGCCAAAACACTTAATGGGCCATTTACTTTTGTCGTGTTTGATCCGAATAATGCCAAAAAGATGGAAATCACTGCAGCAATTGTTGTTGCAGCTATAGACATAAAGATCGTTTCAAGTAATGATGCTAGTATAGTCGGTAGTTTTTCCAATGGTTCTTGCGTAATCATTAGGTTTGATAAGATCCATCTCAACGCTTCTGGTAATGTTGCAATACCTTCTATAATATTAAATTGGGTTATAGCTGCTGATAGATATGTCAGTACGATAATCACAAATAGACTCATTGTCGTTAGCAATCTATGTTTTTTCATCGTTTTTTCCGTCACGATTCATACCCCTTATGCTGTAATCAGGTCTTTAGATTTTAAACCATAGATGTTTTGAATTTGTTCTTGCGTTAGTAAATCACTCCTACCATTAAAAACAACTTCTCCATTTCGTAAACCAACAATTCGGTCAGAGTAATTTTGTGCAACTTCAACCTGATGCAAATTTACTAAACATGTAATACCCATCTCAGAACTAATTGATTTTAAATAGTCCATAATAATTCTAGAAGAATTCGGATCTAACGATGCAATAGGCTCATCACAAAGAACTAATGCGGGTTCTTGAATAAGCGCCCGGCAAATACCCACACGTTGCTGCTGTCCTCCACTCAATTGATCGCAACGTTTATATGCATGCTCAGCAATACCTAGCTTCTCTAGTAAGCTAAAGGCAAACTCTTTTTCTTCTTCTGAATATCTACCTAAAACTCCTTGTAATGTGGTTTTATAACCAAACCTACCATGCAATACATTTTCAATCACCGTCAACCTTGGTACGAGATTATAGTGTTGAAATATCATTGCAATGTTTGTGCGTAATTTTCGTAACTTCTTTTTAGTCAAATTCCCTACATGTTGATTATCAAAAATTATTTGTCCTTCATTAAAATCAACCATGCGATTAATACATCGTAATAATGTAGATTTACCTGCACCAGACGGTCCTATGATGGAAACAAATTCACCCGTCCCAACTTCAAAATGAATGTCTTTTAATACTTTCGTCTCTGGGTTATATGATTTACCAAGACCTTCAACTCGTAACAATGACATTTTTGTAGACTCCTTTACTCTATTTACTTACGAAAACATGAAGGCTGTTTTTTTAATAACTCTATACTATATAAAATGGAATGGTGTACAAATCTCACTCCGGAAATATACTTTACCTTCAGCAGCTGGCTGGTAAGCACTTGCGAGTCAATGAACCGCGCATACTCACCATTACTTTGTCTTCCGCTTTAGTCTCGTATATTTCTGGAGTTAAATTTATGCATCATGCAACTTTACATTCCATCTTTTAGTTATGTTTCAGCCTCCTATTACTCTTGTTTAACGTTTAGATTTCCCTTTATTGATTGGAAATCTCACGAATAGGATCGAACCAAGAATCTTCTACTTCTATAAATCTTTCTTTATCGGTTTTGTAGAATAGAGCTGACTCACCTGATTCCTCTGAACCAAAAATCTTCTCGTTGTTTGCAACATCATCGGTAGTAAATAATTTTTGTATCTTTTCGAAGTCTTCTTCTCCCATTGTTTCTACATTAGCAACAAATGGTTCGTTTAATACTGGCGTTGCATTCATGAGGGTAAATTCACTACCACTAACTGTATTAAAAGGTTCCTCTGCATTTTCTTTCACTTTATAAACAGCACCAATAGTATTTGCCTCTCCTTCTGCAATTTCCACATAATTTTCAACGCAAGTATCACAGAACGCCGCAACATCTACACTACCACTTAATAAATTCACCGCAGACCCTTGGTGAGAGTTTCCAAACATTACTTGGGAGAATAGTTTTCCGCCTTCCATTAAATCTTCTGCAGCTAGATCAGCATATTTTTCTTGTTGGTTAAAATGACCGAGTATAGTCGCTGATGGAATTTTAAATCCAGATGTTGAACTGTTTGATACGAATGACATTTTTTTATCCACCAATTTATCCAGCGAAAATTCATTATTTTCCTTGAACTTCTCTTGTTCATCTACATGTACAGCTAACCAACTATGATAGACGGCATCATCTAATGTTCCCGATGCTCCAGAATGTACAAACAATGGTTGAATCATTTTATTTTTATTCTTCGCTTCGATATAACTTTGTGCCCCCATAAATCCCATATCCGCTTTTCCGTTGGCTATTGTTTCAATTGCAATAGCATAGTCCGTTGTTAAATGGTGTTTTACTTCCTTATCTGTCGCTTCTTCAATCAGTCTAGCAATTTCATCGCGTGAAGCCTTTAAATCTGAACCAGATTCATTTGGATACCAAACGATATCAATGACGTCATTTACCTCTGCTTTCCCTTTCTCATCATCCGAACAAGCCGCTAAAAATACCGTTAATATTAAAAATACCGTAAGCATCAAATTCTTTTTCATCATTTTTATTTCACCCCTTATATTAATAAATGGACATAAGAATATTTGTAACATCGTGCTTAGTAAAAGCAATTGGATTGTTATCCATTCGCCCTTTAGTAAAGGCATTACTTGCAATAACATCTATTATTTCTAAGTTTGCATTATAATCTTTTAGTCGACTGGAGAAACCCGATATACGATGAATATGTTCAATAAACGTCTGTACTTCTTGACAATTCTTAACACCGAATGCATGCAATAGTTTATCTTTTTCCGTGATTGCTTCGAAATTTAACTCCATTACTTTCGCTAAAGTTAAACTTGCTGCTATCCCATGATCAATACCCAACTCTAACGTGAGCGGATAGGATATCGAATGACTTGCAGTTGTCCTTGTGTTGCTAAATGCTAACCCTGCATATAAGCTCCCTAAAGCTATTTCTTTTCTTACTGTAATATCATTTGGTTGATTCACTACTTTTTCAATATTAAGAACAATGCGTTTGATCGCTTCTAATGCATAAACTCTGGAAATTTCATTCGAATTTTTTGACCAATAGGACTCAGTAGCATGACATAAAGCGTCTAAAGCTGTTGAAGCTGTTAATCTTGTTGGCAATGATCTAGTTAAACTGGGGTCAATGATAGCCGTATTTGCGTATATACTTTCACTATCAATTGACAATTTAACGCTATTAGCTCGGTCCCAAATGGTGGCCCAGCAAGTAACTTCCGAGCCAGTACCAGAAGTTGTAGGTATTCCAACCCAAGGTATGATGTTTTGATTTGTTTTATATACCTTTTCTTCAATAACAGTACGTAAATCTGCAATGGAATCTATTTCCATCCCCTTTAATGCAGCTAATGACTTTGCAAGATCAAGTACACTGCCTCCTCCGATGCCTACTATACATTGGTAATTAAAAGCTTTAACCTGTTGAAAATAAGAATATAAGTCTTCCACATCTGGATTGGAGATTTCTAACTCTAGTTTTTCAACTTCAAAACCTCCCAAACATTTTGAAAGTATATGCATGGCTTGTGATTTTGAAAAGTCTCCTCCGCGAGTTAATAACAGAACCTTGCTTGGCTTCGGTTCTAAATCATTTAAGATATTCTCTACTACTTCTATAGAACCTATATTAACCTTCACTGCATTGTAGTAGCTTCCCATAGTTTCGCCCTTTCTGTTTCATTTATTTTAATCAAACATTCAATCCTTGTTTGGTTGCCCTCTATTTTTTCTTCTACCTTCAAATGCAAGATTATACTGTTTTTTGCGGTTTTTCAATGCATTTTACACTTTTTAAACTTTAAATTTACATAATTTACACAACGTTAATAAACTTATTAGCTTACTTCATGTTCTTCATTGCATGTTATTATTCAGCAAATGTTCCATTTCTTGTTTTATTCTAAAAGATGGGCGATAGCTTTCGCATAAAGAAAATCTTTAAGCCATGAACAATAAGGGGATTTAGCGTTGCTGTTATCTTCTACTTAGACTTGTTTTAAATTGAATTCCAACTTTTAAAGCTTTCGTCTTACAGCACTTATATGTGGGATAAAGAATTGAGGACAAGCTTCGTTTTTTTAATGCTTTATTTCATAATGTGTTATTATTTAGGTATCATTTCCTGATGAATAGATATTAAAGGAGACTACTAATGTTACAAGAGCAAAGGCATCATATGATTGAATCTTTTTTAAAACAGCAAAAAGCTGTAAAAGCGTCCGAACTTGCTACCTTATTAGATGTGTCCATTGATACCATACGCAGAGATTTTGAAGTACTTGAGAAGAACGGAATTATTAAAAAAGTCCATGGCGGGGCTATATTACAACAAAAAAAAGATATTGCTCTTAATCAACTTTATAACGATAGAGAAATTAAAAATTTGGAGAAAAAGCAAGAGATTGCTTTAGGAGCGGTTGAATTAATTGAAGAAGGCCAAGCCATCGCTTTAAATGGAGGGACAACTACAGTAGAGATTGCAAAAATATTGGTAGAAAAATTTCATAGATTAACTATTTTCACAAATGACCTTCAAATTTTAAATATTCTAGGGACTAATAAGGATTTCAATATTATCCTGACCGGTGGTTTTTATAATCATGAAGAACGTACTCTTTACGGGAAACAGTGTGAGGAGGTCCTAGCTGCCTTTAATATTGATATTGCATTTATAACAGTAAATGCCTTATCCTATGAACACGGCTTAACGGATTTTAGAGTGCATGAAGTCGGTGTTATCAAAACCATTCTTTCGCGAACCAAATATAAAGTAGTCGTGGCAGATTCATCTAAGTTTGAAACTTCTTCTTATATTAATATTTGTTCATTAAAAGATATTGATCTCATCGTTACAGATAACTCCATACCGTCACATATAGCAGAAAAATATAATAATCATAATATACGAGTTCTTTTTCAAAATGAAGGAAATAGATAGAGATAGGGCCATCATGCATTAAAAGAATCATTTTACACAACTCTTATTAAATTTTGCAAAATAAATAAAGGTAAAGGACTCCTCTCTACCTTTATTTATTCATCTGTTTCAGTATAATCGCTAAATGGTATATGTCTCATAAAATACTTCAATTTTATATTATAATACTCCTCCATATCCTCCCTCAAACTGCTCTCCAGAGTTATAAATTTTTTAACAATGTAGTGCAAATCAAATACATTATCAATGTCTGCTTCTGCCCAAATAGTCTCTAACCTTGCTTTATTGGAGAAAGGGATCACTGAAAGTATTGCACCTTCTTCCTCATCGTGTTCAATTGTATAATAATGGAATTCAGGTATATAGTCCTTCGTTACCCTTTCTTTCCATGTATACAAAGACTTATAAAATTCTAGGATCGGAAGTTCTGCCTCAAAGTATAAAATGTGATTCATTTTTATTGAAAACATAGCATCTACTGCTAAAACAGCTGGAACATCACTTGTATCCTTATTGGAGATAATACATTTATCACTTACAAAATGGTATTCAAAATGGATTTTATTATCAATAATTTCCATTTATCCAGACCCCTTTCATTTAACCGCCTTTTGAATTGTTTACATTTTCGCTTTTGAAAACCAACGATAAATAGCCAACTTTTAAAACAAGCGTTCTAATAACAAGCATTAGAACGCTCTCTCTTTTGTAGCTTTATTTTAGTTGTAACTGATACATAAGTTGAATAATATTATCTTCTTGTACGGTATCTGTTGCTACCTTGTTCTTTTGTGTTTTCTTGCATTTTACACATTGATGTAATATCTGATGTCCTTTTTTCACAGAGTAATCTGGGGCTATTGGTTTCATTAGCCCCTTACATTCACTTAAACGATCACCAGGGGTATTATCCAAATGTTTGGAATATAAACAGTAAGGACAATGATTCCGATAACTACCATTTGTTAATCGTATAACTTCAGCACTACATTTTTCACATTGAAAAGAGGTATTGTCTCGTTTTCTAGTCATTGGCTTTCCTCCAAGATGAATTTTTTCACCTATGGAGAAACGGGTTCCGTTTGTTTTTCTGCGTGTAGCAGTTCCAGGCTTTGAATAAGAGAGACCTATTCACCGTTTTATTTTTTAAACGATTACTTCTAGTTCCAGCTTCACAAAGGCATATTCCATCCCTTGATCCGAACCTCGATTGACTTTATATATTTGTACCAACCACTGTGATGCGGCTATAACGCCACATCCCACTAGTACGTGTCATTATTCATCACTGGCATTGGCATCGTCCCCTAGAAAGCATAAAGGTTAAAAGAGAATAATAAAATATGAATCACTCCTTAAAGTTACAAAAGTTTATATTATTATATCAAAGTTCGCATAATATAACCGTCCTTCGTTCAAAAAACCTTTCCTCAAAACGATTTAACTTTTTATAAAGTGCATTTCCAATCAGTGGAGATTTTCTTCACCCCTAAGTGAACGAATCATAATTGAAGCGTACGAAAAGTCAGTATAACTATTCAACAACTTTAAAGTCTATTGTCGCTTTTATATTTACTCTTTCTTGATCCTCTAAGAAAAAATCTGTCTCACCATGGACAACATAGTATCCTGGAGGAAAACTATCCATTTCTGAAAATTTTTCCATAAAATCCAAGTAATCACTGGAACCATCTTCCATATAGTTTCCACTTTTCCTGTATTCTTCTCGGTAAGGTTTTCCTTGTTTAAGAGTCGTTGTCATGGCGATTTCGTTTACAGTAAATCCAATGTCAAACCCACGTATCTTTTCTTCCATTGGAAAAAGCATAGCAGATGATGAATGATAAATATCAACCTCACCTTTATCGCCTACATAAGTTATTTCGCCATATACTTTCACATTATCCCTTGCTTCATACTCTTGCTTTTCACTGACGAGCCGAAAAACAAAGTCACCTTGACTATTTTCGTCTACTTTCTTTTTCACGTTATATTTTTCTAAATCACTATTGCTAATCTGCATGGGTGAGCTACACCCTGAAAATAAAAGAATAAGAATTGCTGTAAAAGCTATAAAATATTTATAACTATGGATTTCTCCTCTTTTTCGCATCATTTTGGTATAACCTTCCTTTCATAGTAGCTCCCCCGTTTGTAGCTTGGTATAATATTTCTTCAACGAACCATTGCATGTTATTCAAGGGAAAAATCATACCCTACATAATTAAATATATTTCGTAAACCGATATTTTCCGCAACTGCAACAGAAGGTTTATTCACTTCCATACAATCCCAATATGGAACCAAATTATTCTCCATGCAATCTTCCACAAAATGATGGGCGATTCTTTGAGCCAACTTTTTCCCCTGATGCGCTTTTAATGTTTCAATATCTATACAGTGGATATTGCCCGCGACAAACCCCGAGAAACAAACACTTACGATTTCATTTTGATAAACCATACAATAACCCATACCATTACGCAAAAAACTTTCCACGGAACCCCAATATTCTAATATTTTCCTCTGTAAAAAAGCGGTATTTTTTATAGCGTTATTATCATTTTCAAATAGAAAATCACACATTTTGGCAACCTTATATCCTTGTTCAACCTCAGGTTTACTATTGCCCTTATAATCTCCTTGCTGTAAACTATAAACCTTCTGATTCCACTTTCCCAACTTACGATGTTCGAATGTCTTTTCAATAACTTTATTCCACTTTTCATGATTCCCAATACCTTCAAACCATTTTAATTGGACTTTCTTTGCCTCTGGTATAATGACATGGTTGATAAAATTGTTTAATTTATGATTAAATGCTTCATTTTGCTCGTTTCCGAAAAAAATGAATCCATCATTATTTCCTAACCAAATAACCCCAGATGCAGGATCATTAACATCATCTACAAAAATACGACCAGGATTTATATTTTCCACAATTGCAATTGCTTCTAATTGCCCTTGTTCATTTATCAACTTTCTACACTTTTGAAATGAAGCTTTATCCAATTCCTTTATCATAAGAAATCCCCCCAACCAACCTCTCAACTCTCAAATTTAAAAAAACGCTTTATAAAACCCTAAAGTCTTTCCTGCTCTCTCCAAGAATATAGTGTGAAAACCACATCAAATTCTGCTTCATAATAGCTACATTCATTTCTGGTTGGTCAGAACTATATGCCATTCCTTTGAATATGACTAATTCTGTATCAACTTCCATATCCTTTAATCCTTGATAAAGCTCAAATGCATTTGGAGTTGGAACTCTTGCATCCTTTTCGCCATGTTGGATTAAGGTAGGCGTACAAGCTGATTTAATATATGTCATTGGTGAGGTTTTAGCATATATCTCTGGGTCATTCCATGGATTATTTCCTAAATGCATCCTAATAAAATAAGGCATATCTGTATTTACATAGTGAGTACGCCAATTAGTAATTCCACCCCCAACTGAAATCGCTTTAAATCTACTACTAAATGTGGAACAAAAAGCTGCTATATATCCACCGTTGCTCCATCCCATAACCCCTACCCTATCTTTATCTGCAATACCTTTGTCAACTAGTTTATCCACTCCAGATATAACATCATCGTAGTAAGCAGTTCCCAATGTTTTATAGTTCGCTGTTAAAAATTCATTACCATAACCAGAACTTCCCCTGTAATTTGGTTCTAAAACGATAAAGCCTTTTTCAATAAACTGTTCAATAGGATACTTCTCATTAAAACAGTCTGAGAATATGGGAAAGGATGCCCAAGCCGGACCACCATGGATTACCACTAATAAGGGATATTTTTTATTTCTTTTAAACTCCACCGGGGTCGATAAAACACCCTCTATCTCCTGCCCGTCACTATTTTGCCATGAGATTATTTCCCTGTTACTTTTAAGCTTTTCTTTGAAAAAGCTATTTTCATTGGTTATTTTTTTATCATCTAAATAAATTTCAAAGGTTTCATTTGTTATAGCCTTATTATAGGATATATGATTTCCGTCACTTGTTATAGAAGCATCCAATATAAAGCTATCTGCCTTTTCACTTAACAATTCCATCGTTCCATCCTCAGATAGCAACCCAATAAGATAATTGGTTTTGTTCTGCCATCGAATGAAAATTCCTTTAGCTGTCCATTGTATTGGAATAACCGTACTATCAAAATCTGTTAAAGGTTGAATTAACTCCCTATGATAAATGTCATATATTTCTAATGTACTGTCTTGAATATGGGTCTTATAATAATCTCTCTCCCTAATGCTTGCTGAGTAGCATATTTTGTTACCTTCAGGAGAAAAGCAAACACTCCCTCCCAACAATTTATCTATATTCATCTTTTGCAGCTCGCCAAATTTAATGTCTAGTATGTATAGATCTCCATTAATATAATCTTCCATGTTTGGGCTTGGTGTAGCCATCATTACAGCCTTTTCTCCATCATTTGAGATATCAAATTCATGGATATGGAAATCCATTTCATCCGTTAGCTGATAAACAGCACTAGTTTCCTGTTCATCTTTATCCTCACTGGCACTATCATTTTTTTCTATACGTCCAAATTTATAGTTGTGTATCAGTTTTTCTATTTTAATGTAGTATAAACAATTATTCTGGTATTCCTTACCTATATGTTGAAAATTCCCATATAGTTTTTTACGTTTCTTTATCATCTCAGATTCTTTTGCCTGTGCGATATAATAAAAACCCTTGCTATTAGCATCCCATTTGAATTTACTTACTCCTTCTTCCTCATCCGTAATTTGAACACCACTATCATGATCTATGGACTTAATAAAGATCTGATTTTTCTTATTACCCTTGTCACCAACTGGACTAAGATATGCGATATACCTAGAATCCGGCGACCAAGATGGAGATGTACTATCTATATCTCTAGGTGTTAACGGATAACGAAGCCCCTTATCTTTTTCATATATCCATACATGATTCCTATATGTATTGTCTTGCCAGTTAGCCGTCCTCTTTACAAATGCTACATTTTTGCCATTATCACTGATGTTCGTATCCAATAAGGTTGGTAAGGAAATAATCTCTTCTATATTTAGATAGGATTTTTCATTCAATTTCAATAATACCCCCTTTTGTAAAATATGGTAATTTAATAAATTTATAATCACCTCTGCCCTATGCTGAACCCATATAAGGTGTTCAACTTCCCCTACTGTAATGCCTTGACCAACAATATTTCTTCATTTTAGTTGTTCTTTTTATTTTCGACACAAAACACCCCTTTAGAAAATCATATCCAAAGGGGGATTTCACCGCAACATTTTTCAAAAAATTTAAGTTTTTTTAATTTAAAAACTATATTCTATATGATCTTATTTCTTTTACCTTTGCAGATTTTGCAGCATTACGAAACATATATACATCACAGAAATCAATTTTTGTACCATTTGATAATGAGATTACATCATTTATTGAAGCATATTTCCTGTGAGTCATCACTTGGTGAATTTCAAGGCAATCAATGATGCTTTTATTTTTATCCTGCAAAGTGGTGATTAATGAACATTGACCTTCTATTTTTTTATTTCCTTTTAGCTGATACAATATGATAGATTCATCTGCATATTCCTTAATGATTTCAATTAGGTGCTTTAATATAGCTACTGTAAAATCAATGACTATTTGCTTCCTTGGGGCATTATCACACCCTTTGGGAATGATCATTTTCGTTTGGGTAACTGTTCACTTTTAATTCAACCTCTTAAAGATAAGACATGGACTCTTTCATAAGAGTGCCCATTAACAGCAGAAATCAAAACTACTTTTAATTGTTTGCTTCTAGCATTCATATTTCATCTTCAAAAATTCAAAACGACTACCATTTATATCTTGATTGAAAGTTTCCACAGATTCAAAGCCTGCTTTTTTGTAAACTTTTATAGCTCTCTCATTAAAAGTAGCGACCAAAAGCGTTATTACTTTGGGGTTATATTTTGATATAGCATAACTTAGTCCAGCTTTTAAAAAATCTAAACCCATACCCTTTCCAGTTAACTCAGGTTTCATTCCCAATCCAATCTTAACATTCATTGATTTTGATGTTGAGCAATTATTTTACATATGAATATTTCATTTTAAAATAAATGATTACTTCAGTAACTAACATGATAACTAGCGAAAAACAAATAGTTAAAATAACATTGGGAATAAAAGCCTTTAGAAAGAAAACAATATCTGTTTCCATCATGGTTAGCATCTCTTCCATCTGATAATGCTGTATAGGAAATAGATTCAATATTTTAACTATGGTTCCTGTCTGAAATATTTTCCCCAGCATATACGGTAAGAAAAAAGCTCCTAAAGAGATAGCTAATGAAATAGATGGAGATTTCGTCATTGAAGAAATGAGCAATGTCATACCTACAATGGAGAGTACACCTATCATCTGAACTCCAATGACTAAAAGATAAACTTCTAAGTTATTCATTTCCATAGGAAAATCGTATAACTTAAAAGAAAAATTAGTTTGAATACTAGCATCCCAACCACTAATACCATAGTAGTAATAGAAAAATAGAAATGAAATCAACTGAATAACCACAAATATCAGGATAGAAACCCCTGTTGCCGTAATTATCTTTGCCGCCGTCAATTTTCCTCTTCCATATTTTGTAGAGAGTAACAATTGATTAATATTTCTGGCAGATTCACTAGCAAAAACAGAGGAACAAATAAAAATAACAAACAAGACCGCAAGAAGAAACATACTATTTGTAACTAGAAATAAATCCCCCCAAGTGTTGTAAGCTCCTAGTTTTAAAGGGTTATCAAAACTTGCAAATCCAACATCTTGAACACTTCTAATATCAAGTTCATCAAAGGATATTTTTTCTCCACTTTCCATTGCTTCACCCATTTTTGAATAGGCATCTTTCCCTTTAGGGAAGAAGACTTCCGCGATATACCAAGAAAAAACATCAAAAGGTCGTTCCTCTACATCAATATGTTTTTGGTATCTATCCATATAATCTGATAAAACTTCTTTGACTTTTTGATCATTAAAGTCACCTGCATGCATGCTTGTAATATCTGAATAAAAATTAGGATATCCTTTGTCTGCATTCCCTTGTTCCGCATAAGAGACTTGAGAATAATAATAACCTACTAAAAAGATTCCAACTATAGCTACTAGCGAAATAACACTTGTTATAAGAAAAGTTTTGTTCCTGATTAATTTCTCCAATTCATATTTCATAAGTGTCATCATTTTACCACTTCCTCTTGTAAATAATATAAATATAAATCTTCTAATGTAGGTTGAACCTTTTTCGCATTTTCTGTAGGCTGTTCATTGGAGACGATTCGTAAAATCATTCCTTCGGCTTCATGTTTCTCATTACTCACCACATATTTTGTTCTCATTTCCCTAGCAGACGCTGGTTGCACGACACATTCCCAAACCTGTCCTTCAATTTCTTTCACAAGCTCTATCGCGCTCCCTCTGTTTTCAATTTTTCTGTTATTCAGAATTAATATTTCATCAGCAATGTATTCAACATCAGAAACAATATGGGTGGATAAAATGATAATTTTTTCTTTTGAAAAGGAGCTTATTAGGTTCCTAAATCGAACCCTTTCTTTTGGGTCTAAACCAACTGTTGGCTCATCTAAAATCAATACTTTTGGATCATTTATCATTGCTTGTGCAATTCCTAAACGCTGTTTCATGCCTCCTGAATATTTCTTGATTTTTTTATTTTTAACATCTTCTAAACCAACCAAATGTACTAAATCATTACATTTCTCTTTAGCCATTTTGTTATCTAATCCTTTTAATGCTGCCATGTATAATAAAAATTTGAGTCCAGTAAAGTCAGGGTAATATCGGAAATCTTGGGGTAAGAACCCTAATATAGATCGAAATGAATCAGGCTTTTCATTCATATTTTCACCATTATAAATAATGGAACCCACATTTGCCTTTATTACGCCACAAATAATACGCATTAACGTCGTTTTACCTGAGCCGTTTGCCCCAAGCAAGCCATAAACACCTGATTCAAGTACAATGGAAATATCATGTAACACCATTGTATTGTCATAACTTTTTGTTATATTTTTTATTTCTAAAGTCATTTGAAAGCATCCTCCTCTAATTAATGATTATTTTCTGCCCTGTATAGATCTTTTAAGCGCATTTCTTCCGTGTGATCTTTATATTGAATTTCTATTTTGTCTTCATCCGTTAGTTTCTTTTCTTCTCCATTGTCCAACAGTAAAGTATTTTCATCTAAAAAATTATACGTAATGTCAACTCCATCTTTACTAGCAGCTGCCAATTCTGAAAAAGGATTAAGTTTTGTACTCGACAAAATATTCCAACTTTCGTAAATAATAATCCAATCGGTATAATCCTGACTTTTTTGTTTTTTCATATCTGCTAAAAGATAACGATTATCCTTTTTTGACTGAAAGGTCAGTGTTACGGAAGAACCTTGCTGTTGAACAGTTTTTTTCACATTATTTCCATCTGCTATCCACATATTAATAAAGAGAAAGTGGTAACTAATTGATAGGACAAGAAAAAGGGATAGCAGTGCCCCTACAATTTTAAAAATCTTTTTTCTGTTCTTTGAGCGCACCTTTTTTAAATAGTCGATATTCCTCTTCTCATCTTTTTGTTTATGCATTCGTTCTATGTTTAAGTCTTCCTGCATGTCTTTTACATACTTCCGGCAATCTTCACATTGCTCCATGTGTTTTTCCATTTGTCTATTAGTCTCTTCACTTGTTAAGTTTTCAATATAGTTTGGTGCTAAATCTCTAAAAACACTATGATTCATCCACTTTGTCACCCCTTCTTATTAGTTGCTTTGCCCGATAAAATGTTACTCTTGCCCAGTTCTCTGATTCTCCAAAAATAGAGCCAATTTCTTTAAAAGATAAATCTCCTAATAGCCTAAGATAAAGTATTTCCCGTTTTTTCTCACTGAGTTGGTGCGCTTTTTTAAAAAAGCCAATTTTATCTTCATTTCTTATGTATTCTTCTTCCAAACTATAAGATAACGCTTTTTCATCACTTAATGATTCCGCTAATTGATGTCTCTTCTTTTCACGATGCAGTTCCTGTAGCCAGACATTTTTTGCAATCGAACAGAGCCATGTAGAAAATTTTGCTTTCCCATTTTCGTGAAAGTTATTGATGGACTTAATCGCCTGGTAAAATGTCTCTTGCGTCAATTCTTCAGCAGATTGTTCGTCATTCGTCAGTGTTAATAGATATTTAAATATAAAACTTCCATATTGCTGGTAGATGTCTTCTGTATTCACCCTCTACCCCCTTTTCATATATTGAGCAAGCATCTAAAAAGTTTTCTCATCTATATATCAAAGAATGTGTTGGTTCGTTACAATATTTGTTTATCTTTCACTTATTATAAGTTTAAATAATAGTGTACATATATCTGAATATACATTTACTATGTTTATCACTTATCTAACTTACTCAAAAAGTTCACTCATTTATATATCAGAAAATATGTCAATTCGTTACAATAGTATTTTTTTCTGCATCAACTATTTTTATCTCTTCATTTTCTATTAATAAATATTTCAAAGTGCTTTTATCGTGAGAAATGGATATAACTGTCACTCCTTCCAAAGAGTATATATAAGAAAAGATTTCAGGCTTACTTTTTTCATCAATATTGCTTGTTGCTTCATCTAAAAGTAGCATTTTAGGTTTATTTATAAGCGCTCTTGCCAAACCAATTTTTTGCTTCTGTCCTCCCGATAAATTACTACCATTTTTCATCTAAAAACATTTATAAATCATTTATAAATGTTTAGCCCTAACATCTTGAAAAAGACATTTATATACAAGCAATGGAACTAAGTTCTTTCCATACTAGGAGAAAGAATAAGGAGAAAAGCCTGGGAAAATCATAAAAAGCTATTGAAAAACACATGAAAGGTCATTAAAAACCCTTAGAATTGATTGATATAGTTGAGTTAACAACTGGAATGCGATTGGTCACTGCCTGAAGCCACTAGGATTGAAGAAATATTGTAGACAAAGAAAAAGACTGGACCTAATATTTATCCAGCCTTGATTTGTATTGATTTTGCATGTAAATCCTTATTGGATGATGATTGAGAAATACCTGAGTACATAGTGTTCCCCGTTCTTCTCTCCGTCTCCTTCCGACTCGGACACCAACTTAGTTCCATCAGGGAAGAACAAAGTTCCATGGGAACCAAGGGAGTTAGAGTAACAGGGAGATAATCACTTCAAACCTACAACTTCGCTCTACTCCACAGTCACACTTTTCGCCAAGTTACGCGGCTTATCAACATCGCAATCACGATGTAATGCAGCGTAATAAGACAATAGTTGTAATGGCACAACACTAACAAGTGGTGTGAGCAATTCATGAACATGCGGGATGACAAATGCATCCGTATCTCGCTCTAGCCCCTTCATACTAATAACCATATCATTCGCTCCACGTGCTACTACTTCCTGCACATTGCCACGAATGGAGTAATTCACATTTTCCTGAGTGGCCAATGCAATAACTGGAGTTCCTTCTTCAATTAAAGCAATCGTTCCATGCTTTAATTCTCCACCAGCAAAGCCTTCAGCCTGGATATAGGAGATTTCTTTTAGCTTAAGAGCTGCTTCTAAGCACACGTGGTAATCTACGCTACGACCGATAAAAAATGCGTTGCGAGATGTATGCAAATACTTCCGTGCCAAATCTTCTATCGCTTCTTTTTGATCGGTTAGCACTTCCATCGCATTAGCAACGATCGCTAGCTCCTGCATTGGATCAAAATCCAACGGTAATCCCTTTGTTTTTGCAGTGTCGACTGCTAATATAGCTAATACAGCAATTTGCGCTGTATATGCTTTGGTAGAAGCAACCGCAATTTCTGGGCCTGCATATAAGTTTAACGTATAATCTGCTTCACGAGAAAGGGTGGATCCAGGCACATTCGTAATCGTTAATGCTGGATGTCCCATTTCTTTAATTTTTACTAATACAGCACGACTGTCTGCTGTTTCTCCACTTTGGGAGATAAAAATAAACAACGGTTTTTCTGACAATAATGGCATGTTATATGAAAATTCACTGGCGATATGAACTTCGACTGGAACGTTGGCAAGTTTTTCGATAAATTCCTTTCCAACTAACCCAGCATGATAACTTGTTCCTGCTGCAATAATATAAATACGATCACAGCTGTTCATAGCTTGGCGAATGTTCTGATCTAGTTTAAGTTCATTATTTTCTGTTTGATATTCGCGAATAATTTTACGCATAACAAACGGCTGCTCATCGATTTCCTTTAACATGAAGTGAGGGTACGTCCCTTTTTCAATATCATTGGCATCGATTTGAGCTGTATATGGTTCACGCATAATGGAATTTCCATCAAGATCATGAATTTCAATATATTCACGGTGAACGAGCACTACTTCCTGATCATGAATTTCGACATACTGATCCGTTGCTTTTAATGTTGCCATGGCGTCACTTGCAACAACATTAAATCCGTTACCTAATCCAACTAGTAAAGGACTTTTATTTTTAGCAACATACAGCGTATCTTTGTTTTCATGATCGATCATACCGATCGCATAGGACCCCTTTAATAGACGCATTGCTTTACGAAAAGCTGCTGCTGTATTGCTTGTTTCTGCGAACAGCTTTTCAATCAGTTGCACAATGACTTCTGTATCTGTTTCACTAACAAAATGCACGTTCCCAAGATAGTTCTCTTTTAATTCTTGGTAATTTTCAATAACGCCATTATGAACAAGGGTAAATCTGCCAGACGCGCTTTGATGCGGGTGTGCATTCTCTTCGCTTGGCACACCATGAGTCGCCCAGCGCGTATGACCGATTCCCATCGTTGCACGTAATGAGCTATCTATGCTTTCTCTTAATTTTGCAATTCGACCTTTTACTTTCACAACTTGAACACCTGTGTCATTTAAAGTTGCAATACCTGCTGAATCATAACCTCTGTATTCAAGCTTTTCAAGACCATTTAGTAAAACTTCTTTCGTATCATCCTGTCCGATATATCCTACAATTCCACACATCGTTGTAGTCCTCCTTGTAAAAAAGGGGCAGGACAAACGATCCAAATAAAATATACTTTATAGGGGCCGTTGTACTGCCCCTTTCTCGTGATTGTTTTTGTAACACCTTGCCATTTCCCTTTGGCCAACAAGTTACCTCGTTGTTTTAAGGAAGAGCGTAACAATTGAGATGTACAATCGGGAGGCACCCGCCGAACATTCGATAACCTCCAACCTCGTCAACTATGCTTTCTCCCGTTCGATTGCATAGTCCTGGCGCTTTAGAAAAACGGTTTTACTTTAATGCTCCTTTCTATGTTTGAATCAACTAAGAAAACCTAGCTTATCGCTAAACCTTTAAACTTTTATACTTTTCTAGTACAAAAAAGGGTTCACCACATTTTAACCTTGATTTATATTTTTAGTCAATCATTTTTTTATTAAAGCTGTATAGAGGAGCATGGTCTCTGGCATGACACTAGATAAAACAATGATTTGATTATAAATATAGTATGAAAAAAATCTTCAAACGTGAAAAAACAGGAGTAAATTGAAAAAAACGAGACAAACATTATTTTGTCATCGTTATCAATATTTCATCCATCATAATGTATACTATAATGTTGGCTTACCAAAAATGTTTATTGGATTGATAGAGGCATATAGTGGAAAATATGCCAATAATAGTTAAACCAATACTAATTGCAAGGAGTGTGTGCCATACAAAAACAGGGCAAAAAGTAAGTGTGTTCCCATGGTGAAATACAATAATTCCACTCATAATAACAAACAGTAGCAAGGTAAGAAGCACGTATATGGTTAATGCAGTAAAAAAATAGAATAAATTGCGATTGCGCTTAATAATTTCTCGACGGACAGGATAATTATAGATATCTTTTGTTTTCTGTTGATTGGTAAAAATGTACCACCGCCCTCGTTGACAACATTCTCTCCATCCATTTTGCTGTAATATTAGAGGCAGCTTATGGTGTTGCAGTTTGTGATAAGCAATATGATATTGAATCGCTTGAGGTTGGTTGCCTGCTTCGAAGATAAACAAGCGGTAAAGAGGCTTTATTCCCACCAATTGCTCTCCTTGCAAAGCTTTTGCCTGAAGCCATTTTTCTGTCTTTTTTACATTATAACTCCAAAATGGCTTCCACACTGTTTTCACTCTCCATGACCTCCTTGCATATTGTACGGCAATTAACTACCTTCGTTTAATCATATGTTTTCATCTTAGAAATATGATGTTACTTTCACTTCACAAACACGGTTTTCATTGTAAAAACAGGAGGAAAAATAGTGCTACCTTATGCTAGATCTACCATTTTCTTATCCTTTAAAGTGAATTTTAAATCAGTTAAATTTAAGTGGAAATTTAAGTACTGTTATCTCCTCTTAAACTTGCCAGCTTGTATCTTACAACAACTTATTTACGTGATACACGTTTTGTGTCAAAAATTACCCTTGTAGATAAGATGCATTTCCCTAATTAACCGCGGCTAGTAAAATTCCATCCATACTGCTTTTAAAATGCAAAAAATATCAGCCAATTTCCTGACTGATATTTCACCATCTAAGGAACACATCTTTGTTTCTATCTAAACACGCGCTTCTTTTTAATATCTTTCCACTTTTTTCTTCATTCGTTTGTAATACAAGCTAGATTGTATAAAAAAAGCCGCAAACTGAATAATGATAATTCCAAAAACTAGTAATTTACATGTAACCCCATTATATAAAGCAAAATCCCTAAATATATAGACGTATACCAAAATAGCAGGTATTAAAAATGCTACATGTGTAATTGTAACTCTTCTTGCGTGTTTTAATTTATGACCTTCATCGTCATACAATTGCGGAACAGCTTCCCCTTGTTCGTATACTTTTGCCCAGATGGACCATTTATCCAAAAACCCTGTTTGAGAATATAACAACGCCCACCCTGCCTGGCGATGTAAATCAAAATAAGCATCATCTAAATGATTTTGATAATCAACACAATAGCGAATATGTTTCGGCTTGGTTCGTCGAAAGTAAAACCTTGCCCCAAATCTACTTACAGCAATAAGCTCGTTTCCGGCTAACGCCATATTTTCTAACCACGCTTCTAATCTATCAGGCGCATACTTCCACGCCAATTTTCCTCTGGAGAAGTTTGCTTGCTTTTTATATGATTTCCGTCTCCATTTATAAATGCATTTCTCTTTTCCAAACAGTAATTGCTTATTTGCTTTATTTAACTTAACGAGGGAATAACAAGCGTATACCGAAAGTAATACAGGCACCATCATACCGATTATCACTGCAAATGGATTTCCTACTATCGAAACATTCAATTCACCCGAAGCGATAAATAGTATAAACATAAAAACAAGCGGTAACAAAGCAAAACTAAAATAGATTAGTAGTGTAGTAAACAGATACATCAACCGTTTATTTCGTCGTATTACACCTTCTCGCTCAGGATATGTGGCAATTTCATTACTTTGTTCATGTTGTAAAATATGCCATTTTCCTTTGTGGACTACCTTTTGCCAACCATCTTTTATTAAGGCAGGTGGCAGGACGTTTTGTTTAGCGTAAGAAATGCGATAAATAGAGGGTTGGCTATGAAATGCTTTTACAAAATAAAACCGTCGTGTTCGTGGGTTGAAATCGGCGAGCTGAAACCCTTGTTCACTCATGGACTTTAACCAGCTTTCCGTTGCCAGTATATTGTAGCTCCAAAACGGACGAAAAAATCCTATCATAGCAAATCACCTCCATACTTCATCGCATTACTATGCAGTTCGCTCAACCGATGCATTTCTATTTTTAGAATGTGCTGACCATCCACTGTAATTTGGTACATCTTTTTTCGCTCTTTCGTCGAATATACATGAATTAACCCATCTCGCTGCATTTTTGTCAGCGTACCGTAGACCGTACCAGAACCGAGTTGAATTCTTCCCTTTGTCAGTTCCTCCACATGCTTCATAATTCCATACCCATGCCTCGGCTCAAGCAATGATAACAGCATATAAAAAGCGGTTTCTGTCATCGGAACATAAGCTTTTCTTAATTTATCACGTTTCACATCATTCACCTTCTACCAACTATATCGCACCTCGACTGTATCGCAATGTGACATAATTGTCAATAGTGATTATATATCTCAGAAACGGGTGCTTAGATCCCTCTAAGCACCCTGCGTGAATGTTTCTTTTTAGGGTAATTTCTTAATTAGATACACAAGCTCTTCAATGTTTTTACGCCTTTAGACTATTCACTACCCCATATTTATTTCCATCGTTTAAATCACAAAAAGCGCAGATTCCCATCTACGCTCTTCGTGTATTCCAAATATAAGGTAGTGTAAGACGCCCATTTTCATCATTAGAAGACGTCAGTCAGGGGATAAAACCATAAAGCGAAGACCCACTCTAATTAAAATTCCACTTCATGCTAGCTATCTCTGTGCTGATCTAAAAAGTCAAGCATACGTTGATACACTTTCATTTCGTTCTCTTTTTTAGAAAAGCCATGTCCTTCATCTTCAAGTACAAGATAGTCAACATCACGACCTTTTTCCTTCAATTTAGCGACAATTTGGTCCGATTCTGCTTTTACGACTCGAGGATCTTTCGCACCTTGGATGACGAGCATTGGCTTTGTCATACCTTCTAAGTACGTAACAGGGGAATCCGTAATGAATCGTTCTTTATCTCGTTCTGGATCGCCAAGCCAACGATCCATTATTGGTTTCCAATGCGGAGGCACCGAGTTTACAAACGTAAATAAGTCAGACGGTCCAAAAATATCTACAACAGCTTTAAAGTACTCAGGATGGCGACCATGCAATAGTAGCGCCATATAACCACCGTAGCTTCCACCAACTAAAAATAATTTTTCTTTCGTAGTAATGTCGTTATCAAATAACCACTTTATTCCTTCCAAACAATCAAGACGCGGTCCTTCTCCCCAGTCTTGTTCGACCATTTTTACAAATGACGCTCCGTATCCAGTACTTCCTCGGAAATTAGGGGCAAATATCGAATAACCACGGTTTAGCAATGCTTGAAACATGGAACGGAATTCTTTTCGTTCTGCCGCTTGCGGTCCACCATGCGGCCAAAAAATAGTATAGCCATTATCATAGTGTGCGTGAGCTTTAAATAATAATGCTTCGATTTCCATTCCATCATAGGACGCGTACGTCACAACCTCAGGCACAACCATTTCTTCACTGGCAACACCGAGAACACGATTATTCGTTAGCATCGTCCAATTTCCATCTTCGTATGTGTACCGATAAATATTCGCCGGTGATGTCGCCGTTCTACCTAACACATAAAGATTGCCTGACTTCGCTACTACCAATTGATCGATCGTGTCCGTTGGCGCATCTATCGTAAGCAGCTCTTTTTCTGTAAGATCATATTGATATAGCTTATCCGTCACCCCTTTTTCTGTTACGAAATAAAAGCATTGTTTTTCCTTGTTCCATTTTAGGAAATTAATACTTTCTTCTTCAACGGCAATAACTTTAGCAAATGTTCTGCTATTCACATCGAACTTGGCTAAATACGTATATTCATCCTCATAATCCGTTAAAAAGAAAATCGTCGTTTCGTCTACAAATACTGGATCCATGACAACATGCACTTTCTCCGTGTCAGGAGTTAACGGGATCTGTTCTGTGCCCACTTTTACAAATCCTATAACATATGTGTTGGCATACGTCTGTGTAAAAACAAACGCCTTTTCTTCTTCAGAAACAGCTTCTAAAAAAGTTGGGCCTACTTCGCCCACATGAAGCAAGGTATCTTTTCCCTCCTGCAAATGGCGAACACGCGTATTTAAAAATGATGCATTTCCTTCCGATGTCATATAATAAATACGCTCACCGTCATCACTCAAGTGCGCAATAAAGTACTTTTCTTCCGAGTCTCCAGTAACAAGCGGCTGTGGCAGCCCTCCTTCTGATGGTATAGCATAAATGTGATGATTTTCATCACCATCCTGATCGAACCCTGCTAACACATAACGATTTTCCGGATCACATTTTAGAAAGCTACACGATTCTTCACGATGAGCAAATAAATATGGGAACGTATTTGGCAAGTCCATCGCCCATACGTTCATTTTTCCATTTAAATTGGAGCTGAATAGAACCCTTTTTTCATTAGGAGTTACAGTAAAATTAGTGATGGCAAACGTGCGAAAGAACTGTTCCACAGTAGGCTTCGGAAATGGTATCATTTTATTTTCTTCCCTTCATTTAAGTTAGACTTAGTAGAATGCAAATGAGAATAAGGCTAGAAAACCTTGGCTTAACGCCTTTCCTTTATGGAGAAAACGGTAGTTTTGCTTATGCTATGTATCTTAGAATCTTCTAATTTTCTGTACCACAAAAGGCCTCCCCTAACTTATGACTTATGAGCATGACGTAAAAGCAATTGAAAAGAAATTGCACTTTGAATTATTACATAGTGGAAGCACTTTATTTCCACCTTCATTAATCTATGTCTCTATGATCTGCTGAAAATGCTATTATTTTTAGACTAGTTTCAAAATTAATCTATGTCAAGTTTTTATACATTTCATGTTACCACCCAGGAAGTCAGAAAAGATCGGATGTTCACCAATTTTAGCGAAAAGCACCATCGTTTGGCATAAACTATAAATTCATAGTACTCGATACGTTTAAATGTATATTACAATTTAATAAATCTGTATGTGCTAATTAGAAGGGGACGATTTTAGGGGAAGAAATAGAAATGATAACGAGAAAGATAAATTTGATGTAGCATTTATTGGTAGTCCTGCTTTTATGATCGTACTAGTAATAATAGGCAGTATGACCTTTAATTACTTTAAATAAACACACTTTTTAAGTAAATCACACGTAATGCCGCCTCGATTCTTTCATCTAACGTATGTTTACTTCTTCTTTTAGACATAGAAAATGCCCCCAATATCGTAGTAAAGAGTTTTTATTATTTCTCTGTCTACCATAGTGGGAGCATATCATGCAACGGGATGGGTTTTCTTTAATGATTTATGAACAGGGTTGCAATTTCATACCTGAGTAACGAAATAAAAGACAGTGCCCCTAGTCGTTAACCCAATTCCACTTTTCCATCGCGAATAGTAATGATTCTGTCAGCATAGCCTAAAACGCGCTCATCATGCGTTACCATAACACCCGCTTTATTACCTTCTTTCACCTCATTAGCGAGTAGCTTGACTACTTCCTGCCCGCGACTAGAGTCGAGGCTTGCTGTCGGCTCGTCCGCCAATATAAGCTTCGGGTCATTCACTAATGCTCTAGCAATAGCTACTCGCTGCCTTTCCCCACCAGAAAGATCATTCGGATAATGATGAATAAGGTGCTCTAAACCAAGATGAGCAAGTATGTCTGTTTTTTGCTGCTTCGGTTTATGAGCAAGAACAGATATAACATTTAATTGATCCTTCACTTTTAAATATGGAAGTAAATGAGCGGCTTGAAAAACAAACCCGATTTTTTCCAACCTGCGCTTCGTTACTTCTTTCTTAGATAGCGTTGCAATATTTTCCCCATCCAGTAAAACCTTACCGCTAGTAGGTGATAATAATGCGCCTGCAATAGATAACAGCGTACTTTTTCCTGATCCTGAAGGACCAACGACTGCTACAAATTCTCCAGCCTGCACCTGTAAAGAAGCATCATTTAAAGCAACATACTCTTTTGGTCCGTCTTGATATACTTTATGGACATGTTCTAATACTAACGTCATGTTGCCACCCCTTCAATCGCTTCTAGTGGATCAATTTGGATCACTTGATAAAGCGATACGACTGCCCCTAACACAGATACCACGATAATAACGATCGCTGGTTGCACAATTGTTGCCATGTTTAAAATAAATGGCATATCAGCTGGGAATAATGCGCCGATTCCAAAGCTAATCGCTGTAGCAATCCCTACACTAACGATAGAAAGAAGAATAACCTGGGTGATTAATCCCGAAATTAAATATGTATTACTCGCACCAAGCGCTTTTAAAACACCGAATTGGTCTCGTTTTTGTAACGTCATTACATAGAAAAACACGGCTAGAACAAATGCAGTAATAACATACAAAAAAATAATCATCATGTTAAGGGAAGCTTGTTCTTGTGAATAACTTGGAATACCAGCTAAAGCATCGTTTTTAGGAATAGTGGAATAAGCACCCTCTGCTGCTGATTCCCCTTTTACCGCTACCGCATTCACTTGTTCCAAATCATCGCTTTTAACAAACACAACTGGTGTATGGCTATAACGTTGCTCTGTTGTAAAACCAGCTACGACATAGGTCGTTTCCTCACCCAACTGTAATTCATCACCTAATTGAATGCCATCCTGCTTTAGACTTTCATCCGCTAGCACTTCATTTTCTTGCTTAGGAGACCTCCCTTCCGTTACTTCCGGAATTAATATACCATCACGTTCTGTCGCAAATAACGCTAGGCTAATTTGCTTGTCTCCACCACCGACTGTTGCATTCATCATTTGGATAGAAAGCGTGTTAGCCTCCTGTTCTTGATCATTCATTATTTCCTTTGCTTGTTGCATTGGAATAAATGAGCTGCCTAACTCGCCTTCTGCTTCCGCTTCTAAGACAAGGGAGTCGGCTGCTAAACCTTGAATAGAAGATGCATTATCTGCAGATAAGCCTTCAGCTAAACCAGATACAATAAAAATAAGACTTACCGTTAACGTTGTAATTAAGCCGATTAAAATATATTTTGTTTTGGCAAAAAAGAGTTCTCTAATGGCCAGAAACATGTTGTTCCCTCCCTTTCTGACCATAGTATAGCTCCTATATATGAACAGAGGATGAACGAATCGTTACACTTGTGGTAGGATGACGACTACCTTCGTCCCTTGACCGAGTTTGCTATCCACCATAATTGTCCCCTTGTGCAACTCCACAATCTTCTTGGCAATCGCTAATCCGAGACCCGTACCTCCTTCTTTCCTCGTTCGAGCCTTATCCACTTTATAAAAACGGTCAAAGATTTGACGCAGATCTTCCTCAGCAATACCAATCCCAGTATCCGACACCACCACTTGCACGTCCGCTTTTCGCTTTTGTACATGGATGAAAACATCTCCGCCATCTGGCGTGTAACGAATCGCATTCGTCAGCACATTCATCCATACTTGATAAAGGAGCTTTGGCTCACCTTTCATCCATGTATCTTGGTTATCAAATTGTATCGTGATATGTTTTTGTCTCCATTGCCATTCCAATGTGGATATAATATCTTTCCATTGTTCATTAACATGAAACGTTGTAAATTCCAACTGCCCCTCCGTTTGGTCTAGCTGGGATAGCGTTAGCAATTGCCTACTTAAAGCAGATAGCCGTTTACTTTCTTTCTCTATAATGGATAAGTAATAACGTCTCGCATCCTCCGTTAATGCTTCTTCTTGCAGCGCTTGAGAAAATCCTTGAATCGAGGTAAGTGGAGATTGAATTTCATGAGACACACTGGACACAAAAGCTTGTCTTTTTTCTTCCGTTTGCTGTAGACTCTGACTCATGATGGAAAAGTCTTTGGCTAAACGACCAATTTCATCTTTTCGATGAACAGATAGCTTAATATGATAATTTCCGGCGGCTATTTTTCTTGTTGCTGCCTTTAGTAATTGAATTGGTTTCACTATCCATCGTGTACTAAACAAAATAAATAGAAAACTAAGCAATAAGATTAAAACAATAAGCACAGCAAAGAAAAGCCGCATTTCTCCAAATTGCTGCGCGGAATTAGGGCGCACAAATAGTGCATGTTCCGATCCCTCATTGCTTTCAATAGAAATACCAATTGTATTTGCCAGCGTATGATCAAAAAAACCTGTTACAAATAAACGCCACGGATAGTTTTTTATACCATGATAGATTTCGCCAGCTAATACGCGATCTACCACTTCCCTAGAGGTTTGCTCTTCATCGAATGGCTTCCCAAAGGATCGATCATTTCCATGCGAATCAGTTACATAAAATGAATAACCTAAATCCGTTATTTCGGACAAATAATCATCTAGTGGCTGCTCACTATTTCTATATAAATCCACAATATTATGCGCAATTTCCGTAACTTTGGCGTCGTTTTTTGGCTTTAAAACATATTGGTAATAGCCATTACTCACAATAAAAGCAATAATAGAACTGGCAATCATAATAATGAAAGTGGTTACTATAATACGAAAATATAATGTTCGCATTAAGACTGTCCTCCCGCCTTTAGCGTTTCTAGCTTATATCCAACCCCTCGCACCGTTTGGATCGTAAAATCGCTTTGACAATGGGAAAACCGTTTCCTTAACCGTTTAATATGTACATCTACTGTACGATCATTTCCTTCATATCCTAACCCCCACACATGCTCAATTAATTGCTCTCTCGTAAATATTTGATTAGGATAACTAGCTAATTGTGCTAACAGCTCAAACTCTTTTAAAGGCAGAATAATCGTTTTTCCACTTACTTGTACTTCATAATTTTTACGATTTATACACATCGTGCCAATTTGAATCTTTTCATCATGGATCATTTGAAATCTCCTGAGCAATGCCTTTAAACGAAAAAGCACTTCTTTCGGCTCAAACGGTTTCACAATATAATCATCTGTTCCAGCACGATAAGCTTTTTCCTTATCTGCAAGCTCTCCTTTTGCCGTCAACATAAGTACTGGAATATTATAAAATGTACGCATATGTTTACATAGATCAAATCCGTCCAGCTTAGGCATCATAATGTCGACAATAGCTGCTTGTACATCTGTTTGTTCCATGATGGCTAATGCTTCTTCCCCATCCTCCGCTTCCACCATTTGATAACCTTCCTTTTGTAAATACAATCGTAATAGTTCTCTAATATGCGCATCATCATCTACAACTATTACTGTAATCAAGTTTTTCACTCCTACTAACAAATATTTTGCATCTACTTCTCCATCTATAAGTAAATTGAACCATTTAATTATAGTATAAATAAGCGAAGACCTCAGCCAATGATGAAGTCTTAGTTTTTCGCTAAATTTCACGGTAATAAACATTTTCTTTTTCTATAATCCAGAAAAAAAGCCGAACAATTGCATGATCATTGTTCGGCTTTTTGTATAAAAATTGCTAACCCTCGCTACAGCACATCACTTCGATTCCGTGCCTGTTCCTCAACAAACGCTACTCGCAAAGTGTTCTACCAATTTGGCAACGGGAAAGCAAATAGGCTTCGTTTTGCATTCGTTCTCTGCGTTATGTCCTAGCTTTTCTTATACCTTTTTATTATTCATCTCTTCCAAGTAGCTTTTCAATCACATCGACAATTCGCTTCACATATAAATCACATTCTTCTTTAGTTGGGGATTCAACCATGACACGAACAAGTGGTTCTGTACCTGAAGGACGAACGAGCACGCGACCTTGTGTACCTAGCTCCTGCTCCACCGCATCAATTGCTTGCTTTATGTCTGGATGATGCATTGCTTTATCCTTATCTGTTACACGAACATTTTTTAGTACTTGTGGATAAATTTTCATTTCATCGGCAAGTTCTGACAAAGGCTTGCCTGTCTCTTTCATAACATTGACCAATTGTAGTGCGGATAACATTCCATCTCCGGTTGTATTATAGTCTAGGAAAATAATATGCCCTGACTGTTCTCCACCAAGGTTGTAACCGCCTTGGCGCATTTCAGCCATCACGTAACGGTCACCAACTTTTGTTTTGTCGCTACGCATTCCATTTGCCTCTAATGCTTTATAAAAACCAATATTGCTCATTACTGTAGACACAACGGTACTATGACGAAGCACGCCCTTTTCATTCATGTACTTCCCACAAATAAACATGATTTGATCGCCGTCAACAAGTTTCCCTCGTTCATCTACAGCAATTAAACGATCACCGTCACCGTCAAAAGCTAAACCAACATCTGCACCTTTTTCAAGGACAAATTCCTGCAATTTTTCTGGATGAGTCGATCCTACTCCATCATTAATATTTAGTCCATCTGGGGAAGAACCGATAGAATAGATATCTGCTTCTAAATCAGCGAATAAGTGCGTAGCAAGGGCTGAAGTAGCACCATGTGCACAGTCAAAAGCAATTTTTAAACCATCAAATTCATTATCAACCGTATCTTTCAAATAAGAAAGATACTTTTGTCCGCCTTCAAAATAATCATTAACCGTACCTACTTCTGCACCTATTGGTCTAGGAAGTTCATCCTCACCATCCAAAATGGCTTCAATTTCTAATTCCTGCTCATCCGTCAATTTAAATCCATCTGGTCCAAAGAATTTAATCCCATTATCTTCTACAGGATTATGAGATGCCGAAATCATAACACCTGCTTGTGAACTAGTTGCTTTTGTCAAATAAGCAACTCCTGGCGTGGAAATAACACCTAAACGCATTACTTCTGCTCCAATAGATAGCAATCCAGCTACAAGTGCTCCTTCAAGCATATGACCAGATACACGGGTATCGCGTCCTATTACGATTTTGGCACGTGGTGTTTCTTTCGTTAACACGTAACCTCCAGCTCGTCCAAGCTTAAAAGCTAACTCTGGTGTAAGATCTTTATTTGCCACTCCTCGTACACCATCTGTTCCAAAATATTTTCCCATGTAATTTCTCTCCTTTTTATCAATTCCACCAATTCTTAAATAAAAAGCTAATCACGAAGTTTCATTAATTTCTATGGATGCTTGCTCAAATTCTGGTTCAACCGACAAGCCATCTGGTGATTCCACATTAATAGAAACGTCATGTGTACCTGGTTCTAAATCTTTAACATCAATAAACACTCGAAAGTCTTCCCGATTTAACGCTGCTATATCTGATTGTTTTCCTGTAACGGTTAATTTCATCTCTGGATTAGCTGGATCTTTAAATGCCACTTCCAGATCATCTTGTAATCCTTCTATTTCAATTGGTACTCCCTCTAACACCTTTGTCTGTTCCAATTCAACAGTAACTTCAACCTTCTTTCCATTAGAAACAGTTGCACCATCAGGTAATGCTAAGTTTGTTTCTATTGTACCTGATTTCTTAATGTCCGCTAAATCAATTTCCTCCGTAGAAACCTTTTCTAAATCTTTTAGTATACTGCTTCTCGCAAACACTTCCACTTCCTCTACATTAGCAGAAATCGTGGATAATGCATACCCCTTAGGAGGCTCACCAGTTGTCTGGACGCTAACCGGTACTTTTTTACTTGGATTAGTAATGTTCGCCGAAATCACGACATTTTCTGGCTCTACATTCACACTCAATTCATTACCTTGACTATCGTATACATTGACTGGAACTTCTCGATTATCAATCGCTTCATCTAAGCCACTTACATCGACATAAGCTTTGACAATACCAATTTTTTCAATGACGCTTTTGGCACTCGTAATCGTTACCTTCTGCGGACTTACTTCAAAATCACCAAGCTCATACCCATCTGCCATTGAATCTGTATTTATAAAGTCAACTTTCACTTGAAATTCTTGAGTTGATTTCTCTTCAATCACCACATCTACTCGCTTTGGCTCAATAAATACATCTAATTTATCAGAAATATCATGTTGAAGCTCTACGGTATGTTCACCAGCCTCTAACCCTTGTAAATCTACCCACACATCAAAATTCCGATTACGTAGGGTTGGTTGTAAAACAGCCGCTGATCCTTCTAACGTGACAGAAACAAACTCTGGAACACCACTAACTACATACTTTTCACTATCAATATCTATATTAACCGGAACTTCATCCAAAGTTTCTAAATTTTGCGTCTCATCTCCAGCAGGAAATGTGGATTCACCATTATTTGGTACGCTATTTTGATCAACCGTTACAAAGATATAAAAGAAAACGGCAAACGCTAATGAAACGACACGGACAAACCACTTACTTCGAAACCAACTATCCATTTTTGTTTGCCCTCCCTTTTTTTGACTTTTTTTCAGGGGCTTTCAAACTTAATGATAGGTTCTTGTGTAATAAATCTCTTAGGCTTTCCTGACTTAGCTCTCTATGTAGCTCGCCATTTTTCGTGCAAGATATATCACCCGTTTCTTCGGATACTACAATGGTTAGCGCATCTGTAACCTCACTAATGCCCATTGCAGCACGGTGCCTTGTTCCTAACTCTTTGGAAATAAAAGGACTTTCCGACAAAGGCAAGTAGCATGCTGCAGCAATGATTTCGTCACCTTTTAAAATAACAGCACCATCATGCAATGGCGTGTTTGGTGTAAATATATTTGTTAACAGTTGATGTGTTAGTTTTCCATTAATGGGAATACCTGTTTCTGCATAGTCTCCGATTCCTGTTTCACGCTCAATGGTGATCAACGCACCAATCCGACGTTTAGCCATGTAATTACAGGATTGGATAATGGCATCAATATTCTTTTCAATAATTTCTTCTTCCGAGCGGGCACTTCGTCCAAAAATATTACCGCGCCCTAATTGTTCCAATGCCCTACGCAACTCTGGTTGGAATAAAATAATAATCACGATAAGACCCCAGTCAATCGCCTGGCTTGTAATCCAGCGCACTGTTTGTAAGTCCAAGACAATGCTTAACAACCACACTGCTAGTACCACTGCAATCCCTTTAAGAAGTTGAATAGCCTTCGTACCTCTTATCAGCATGATTAATTTATATAAAACATACCAGACGAGAGCGATATCTACGCCTATCCTAAGGAGCTGTATTAGGTCAAATCCCCCATCAAGCATGATGTACACATCCTCTACAGTAATTTCTTATTGCACGTTATATGCAAGCATATAATATAATGCTTCATTTCATCTAATTTTGTTAGAAAAACTTGGCTTGTCGCCAAGTCTTATAATATAAACCCTAGACACCTTTATGCTTTCCTATAGTGTAAAACTCGATTCTATTAGCGAAGTTTTAATATAAAAAAGGTGTAATTTCCTTCTGCTATAGCGTTACATTTTACACTTTTCTTATAGTGAAAAATAAGACTATATAGCATTCCTATTGTAACATAAAAGATCCAATAAGATGTAAGATTTTATCAGGACACTTTTAGAAAAACATGTCTATGGATAACCCGAGTCTATATGGCGGAAAAAGCCATCATTTACTATACTTATCGTACAATAAAAAACCTGAATTCGGTTTTCCGTTTTCAGGTTCATCATCCTTTTAAAATGAGAAGATATTTTCGAACAATTCCTTAATGGAATACCACACCCACTCAAACATTTGATCTACATGTTCTATCTCTCCATTGATTTCACCAACAGAAGCCATCAAGCCATCACCTTCTATCGGTTCTTCAATGAGCTCACCATTAATTAACGTAACATTTCCATCAATCGTCCCATTAATAATGAGGTCGCCATTTTTTACGACTAAGTCCCCTTCAACCGTCACATCAGCAGGTACAATTACCGTATCCCCTTGAATAACTAAATTATCCTGTTTAGAGACACTTAACTGATTATCTTGATTCCATACTGAAAACATACCGCTAATCATAAAAATAAAAAATATCGCTGCCGCAGTTAAAATTGGATGGGATTTAAACCATCTTCTATATTTAAATCGCTTCCGCTCTGTCGGAAGGTTATTCATCACATTTGCAGTGAAATTAGCAGGGGCTTTTATTTGTTCTGTGCTTTGCAAAAGTGTAATCGTACGTTTCAATTCGTGAAAATGTTTTTGACACGCCTCGCAATTCTCCAAATGCGCACTGAGCGCCTGCTCCTGCTCTTTTGTAATATCTCCATCTAAATAACAATGCATCAATTCTACTGCTTCTTTATTACAATTCAAGTGAGTCACACTCCTTTACACGTGACGAAGCTTTTTCCTTAAGGTTTCCCTTCCACGATGAATACGGGTTTTTACAGTCCCAAGTGGAATATCCAGAATTTCACTAATTTCCTGGAGGGAAAATTCTTCAATATACCGCAACATTATGATACTGCGATACTTCGGAGGAAGCTGTGAAATTTCGTAATGAATATAGCGTTTAAGCTCAATTCCTTCGACTTCTTCTTCTGGTAGTCTCCCCTTATCGGCTATCTGGGAATACATATTCAATCCTTCCGTTCCTTTTACCTCTGCATCTAGATAATGATCTGGTTTTCGTTTACGAATACGGTCTATCGTTAAATTCGTTGCAATTCGATATAACCACGTCGAAAATTTCCTTTGATCATCAAAAGAATGGATATTGACATATGCACGAATAAAAGCCTCTTGCGCTATATCTTCCGCCTCGTGTGCATTACCAAGCATGCGAAAACAGTGCTGGTAGATCCTATTTTGAAAGAATGAGACCACATCTTCAAAAGCGGATTGATCTCCTTTTTTCACTTGTTTAATTCTATCTTTAATCATTTCATCCATATTGGTACCTCCGCTTTACTATGCGGTAATATTGTTACGATTTAACCGATCAATAAGTTTCAAAAAAAAATAATAAAATGTAAATATTTATGATTGCAAATTTCCGGCTACTATCCTACCATTATACTAGATAGGAGGATAGATTTGTGAGTAATTCTAAATTATTGGAAAGAATTGAAATGAAAAGAGAAAAAATGCTCTCTCTCAGTAACTCGCATGCATTGACCTCTGAAGCAGTAATTAACTCAAGTATTGAATTAGATGCATTAATCTTGGAATATGTAACAACAACGAACTACAACAGGAAAAATTAACAAAACACGACTACAAAAAAATAACACTTCTTCGTACGATTATGAAATTTAAAAAGAGAGACTATAGGGTAAAAAAGACATGAAAAAATCATGTCTTTTTATTTTAACATATTTTTACAAACTTCACTTTAATTTTTCACCAAATAATGATCCCATTAAACCGACAGCAAGCGCTGCCGTTTTATTTTTCTCATCTAGAATTGGGTTGACTTCCACAAATTCGGCGGATGTAATGATGCCTGCCTCTGCTAACATTTCCATAGCTAAATGGCTTTCGCGATAAGTCATGCCACCGATAACTGGTGTACCTACTCCTGGCGCCTCAGACGGATCAAGACCATCTAAGTCTACACTTACATGCACCCCATCAGTACGAGGACTTAAATAAGCAACCGCTTTCTCAATGACGTTCGACATGCCTATTCGATCTACTTCATGCATAGTATAAACTTGTATTCCCTTCTCGTGTATTAACTCTCTCTCTCCAGGATCAAGGGAACGAGCTCCAATAATAACAATGTTTTCCGGCTTTACCTTAGGTGAGTACCCTGCAATCGACGTTAATTGTTCATGACCGAAGCCTAAGCTTACAGCAAGTGGCATTCCATGAATGTTACCTGATGGAGATGTCTCCGTCGTATTCAAATCCCCATGCGCATCATACCAAATAACTCCAAGCTGTTCATAATGTTTAGCAATCCCAGCTAAACTTCCAATAGCAATGCTATGGTCACCCCCAAAAACTAACGGAAAATGCCCTTTTTCTATTGTTTGATCAACCATCGTTGCTAATTTTTCATTTGCTTCAACTACTTGAGGTAAATTCTTTAGTTGATAACTTTGTCCGGCTGCTTGTTTGTCAGGTCGAGTAATACCAATGTCACCATAATCATGTAACGTATACCCCAATGCTTCTAACCTTTGCACCGCTCCAGCATAACGCATTGCACTCGGCCCCATATCTACCCCACGTCTGCTCTGCCCCAAATCCATCGGAACCCCAATAATTGATATCGTTGATTTCATGAAAAATGCCTCCCTTCTCCTTTATTGTAGACAAACGAAAGGTTATGACTCAACTCAACAAAAAATTGCATATATATGCAATTTTCTTATAATCGAGTAGGAGGGGGCGACTAACCCCCGACCTCTCACACCACCGTACGTACGGTTCCGTATACGGCGGTTTCATTTAAGTCCAACGCATCGTTTGATATCGTTTATGTAGACTCTTTAAGCCTAGGTTTGACCAGTATCGATCACCTAATGCTCTATGTAAGATCGGACTTTTAGCTATACGCCAATAAGCCTTTCTCGTGTTTGCCCACTCCCATGCTTTTCCTTTACTAATTCCAAGTTTTATTAAATTCTTGTATTTTGTTTTGACTTTCTTCCATTCTTTCCAGCGTATCATTCGCATCCTTCTTCGAATCCAGCTATCCAAAACTTCAAATATAGAGGGCGTCTCTGCTAGCTGATAGTAGCCTAGCCAACCTACTAAGTATCGATTTAGCTTTGCGATTCTATCCTGCATATTCATAGACTTCTTTCTTGAGGTTAGTTCTCTGACACGCTGTTTAAAGCGTTTGATACTTTCTTTAGAAACCCGAATCTTTGGGTTCTCTTTATGGAATGTGAAAGAAAATCCTAGGAATTTACGCTTCCATGGGCGGTCTACTGCACTTTTCTGTTCATTTACTTTTAATTTGAGTTTTCCTTCGATAAATGTAGTGATACTTTTCATCACTCGCGATCCCGCTCTCCTCGATTGAACATATATGTTACAGTCGTCCGCATAACGGACGAAATGGAGCCCCCTTCGCTCTAATTCTTTATCTAGCTCATCTAAAACGATGTTGGATAGCAACGGACTTAATGGTCCGCCTTGAGGGGCTCCTTCTGTGTTTGGTTGAACGATTCCGTCCTCCATAATGCCAGCTTGGAGATACCTACGTATAAGTTTAAGTACTCTCGGATCTTTGACCTTTTGGCTCAGTTTCCTCATTAATCGGTCGTGATGTACTTTATCAAAGAATTTCTCTAAATCCATGTCTATAACCCAGCGATAGCCATCTTTCATATAGCTTCTCGCTTTCCTAACCGCGTCATGTCCTCGTCTGTTTGGGCGAAAACCATAACTATGTTCAGAAAATGTTGCGTCATAGATGGTTGTTAGAACTTGTGCGATTGCTTGTTGGATGAAACGGTCTAGCACGGTAGGAATTCCTAGCTTCCTCACTCCGCCGTTTGGTTTCGGGATTTCGACACGGCGAACGGGTTGAGGATAGTAGGTACCTGATTCGAGTTGTTCTCGAACGGAAGCCCAGTGTTCCATGAGATGCGCTCGTAGGTTTTGTACGGGCATTTCATCCACACCGTGGCTTCCTTTGTTACGTTCGACACGTTTCAGTGCACATATTAAGTTTTCTCGTGATAGAATGCTTTCCAACATGATATCTAACTCCTACGTGAATGGCTCTTTCTTCTTGTGTGGCAATTTCTCTCAGCCCTTCTAGTGTCCCCCACGGGATTCACCGCTTCCTTCACTAGGAAGGTTTTCTTGTTTCTGCTTCATCAAGTATTGCGTACTCCGAAGCGACCATTCTTCTTCAATGATTCAGCCCTTCCTAGAAATATCTAGTACTACGGCTTCGGCTGACTTCTGACAGTTCAGCGAACACTTACATGTTCGGTTACGGCGTGTGCACCGCTTTTCTGTCAGATCTCCCGGGGTAAGCACACATTCTTCCTCTCCATATCCCCACTTCATTTACTCTGTGTACCCTTTGGCAGTAAGGACTTTGACTTGTTGTGCAGTCTCATCCAAGTACACCTAGCCTTCTATGAAGTTCGTGTTCCTAAGGGCGGAGATTTGCCGCCGACTTCCTTCAGATTCTGGGTCACCCCAGACACCCTTGTCTTAGGCTAACCACTACTACTGCCTTCGTGGTTCGGGACTCGAACCCTAGAGAATGTGTGCATGCCTGGCACACACAAACAACGAGCAACCATCATGTACATGGCTGCTCGTTGCTATTTTATAGCGTATAATACTCTTTTTTCACTTACGTCACTTTTATTAATGTCAACTCCCCTCTGAAACAATTGCTACAAGTACCACTTCCTCACCTACATGATATTGTTCTCTTATTCGAGCATGACAATAATGACCTGCCCACTTACTTCAATGGAATAATGATATTCTTTTCCTTGAAATTGCTTTGTTTTAATTGTACCCGGCGATAACTCCTTTACTCTATTCCCCAATCTTTCCAAGTTACCTTTCCTTAAAATACTGAAACCACCGAGTAAGTTGATCAATCCTTCTTTTCTTTGTATGTACTAACTCTATAGGAGAAATGGTAATAAACCCTTGCCGCAGCAGATCATAATCGGTACCTTCATTAAGCTCTAATTCATGGTAATTGTCTTTTAACCAGTAATAAATTTGACCATGTGAGTCATTTAACCCCGTAAAGTTATATCGAGAGACGGTTAAATCCATGGGAACAACGCGCACTCCTTTACACAACTCTTTCGATGTATAAGGAAGATTGACATTTAACATCAAATTTTTTGGAAGCTTATTTTGAATAATCACTTCTAGGACTTGATAAAATAATTGTTTAACGATGTCGAATTTTATTTTTCTGCTATCAAATGTCTCTAACGATACAGATATTAAAGGCGATTGATATAACATCGCTTCTTGTGCAGCAGCAATTGTTCCTGAGTAATATAAATCCCTACCGACGTTAGGACCAATATTAATACCAGAAAATACGATATCTGGCTCACCTTCTAACACATCCATCCCAATTTTTACACAATCTGCGGGCGATCCATTGACGGCATAGGTTTCTGCCGTAGAGGACAAGTCTACTTTTTTTAAATTTAATGGTTGACGTAATGTGATTTTATGACTATAGGCACTCTTTTCCGTTTCTGGACAAATTACGATTACCTTACCGAAATGGGAAAGCAACTCAGCTAACGCCTTCACACCTGGTGCAAAAATGCCATCATCATTTGTAATTAATATGTTCAAACATCTATCTTCCTTTCAAGCCAGTGATAAAATTAAGCTCTATTCCTGGGATCAACGATATTCCTACATGCTTTTCTTCAGTAAAAGCAGTATGATACGCACCGATGGCGTCATGATCTGTTATCGACAAAATTCGCACCCCTTTTGGAGTTAAAGCACCATCTGAAAAGGTGGAATGTATATGTAGCTCTGTCTTTATCTAACTTCCTACCTCGTTTAATGCCTACTTTAAGTATAGTTAACAATTATGAAGGAAGATTAAAGACAAAATTAAATAACAACTACATTTGTGTAAACAAACGTTAACATTCCATGATACCTCCTAAATAATGGGATTCCTCCACAAAGGCATGCCTGCTGGATTTTTTACCTTTATTCTATATTGGAGATTTTTACTATTAAATGAATGTAAATCTTTTACAAAAAATTAATATCACGCTATTTTTTTACGCTTTGAATGTAAATTTTAAAATGAGGTTGTAAACATGACAAAGTATGCCCTATTGTAGGAAAGTAAAGAAGGATGATGCATGAAGAAAACACATGTAACTCATGCGATTCTAAGTAGGTTTTATTCCTATATAGGAATAAAATACGAACACAAAAAGCGCATGGTGTTGTCCACGTGCAACATCCATGCGCTTTTATCATTTCATTTCATTTATATGTTCGGTGTCACTAACCATTGCTCCATGCGGATAGGGATGTAACGCGAGTGGCTTTATCCCTGCTTTTTCCCAAGCTACTAATACAGCCTCCGCAGCTTGTTTAGAAGGCATAAAAGCAATGCCACAATCGCCTCCACCAGCTCCAGAAGGCTTCCCTGAACCTCCAAATTGTTCCGCTATATCACAGAGTGTCGTTAATAACGGCGTTTCAATAGCAACATTTGCATCCCTTCCAACAGTCGCTAGCGCGTGACGATTTTCTTTTATCCCTTGAAGTAATAACTGCGGGTTGTTTTGCTTCATTCCTGCCAATACATTCGCAATCGCCTGCTCACTATGCCTAATAAAGCTAGTAAATTGTTTAGAATTGGTTGTCTTTAACTTTAAAATTTGCTCCACCAGCTTTTTGGTAGAAGCTGGTTTTCCTGTCCAACCGATACAAACATGAACAGAATCCGGCAATGAAATAGGCTCCAAAGAAGCATAAATCCAGTCTCTATAAATGAGTTCCGTTAATGTTTGTGATTCCTCGTAGGCTTGACGAAGCCATTCCGCTTGAAATGAGGAATAGTTTAGGAAACCTCCATAAGAGGAAGCAGCGACATCAGCTCCCGAACCGTTACCTTGCGTTACAACATGAGCGATCGCTGCTAATTGATAAATGAGCTTTGCTTCTGGTTTCTTAGGCATAAACTTATTTAAAATGGCGGAAATAACAGATGTAGAGACAGCAGCGCTTGAACCTAAGCCATATTTCACCCCTGATTCATCATCAAGTTCGCTTTTGATCGTTAATTCAAAAGGGGGTATCGCAATATGCTGTTCATTTAAATAGTTACATGCCGTTGTCATAGATGCTTGAACAAATGTCGTTCTTTTATCTTTAGAATAAAGTTCAACTTTATCCCCATTATATTCCCAACCTATATTTTGTAATTGGAAATCCATTAAATGTAAATCGTTTGTTGCACTATCTTTTATCGTTGCATAAACAAAACGATCTACAGCCATTACAACTAATTGTTGATACGGCTGTAGTACAGCAAACTCCCCCGCAACCATTAACTTTCCGGGGGTTTTAATTATCATAGATGATTGTGGCAATAGATTCAGCCCCTATATATACGTAATCCCTTGACCTGGTTTACTCAAACGAATATCTGTAACACCTTGTAATTCGCCCAATGTTTGCTCAATATATGCTTCATGCTCAGGTAAATAAAGCACCTTTACATTAGGGCCAGCATCAATCGTAAAATAAACAGGTATACCTTGTGAGCGCATTTCCCAAACTTTTTGCATCACTACTAGCGTCGTGTCATGCCAATATGTAAATGGGGGTTTTGCACCTAACGTCGTCGCATGCATCTTCATACAGTTTGCCTCAGCAATTTCACCGACTTTTTGAAAATCACGCGCTTTAATTCCTTGTTTTATTTCCGCTAAATCATAGGAAATACTATCCAGCCAGCCTTGAAAAAATGGCGATGTTTCAACTGTTCTTCGCATTCCTGTACGACTCGAAACACTTTTTTTCGTCGCAGATAACACCACAGCCGCTACACGAATATCCCAATAATTTGCTGGAGCAATCGGTACAGCGTAAGAATCTTCTCCGTCTTCACGCATCCCCATTTCCCACTCTGCAAAACCACCATAAATGGATCTACAAGCTGACCCGGAGCCTCGACGAGTTAATCTAGAGAGCTCTTTCTCGGATAAATGTAAACCTATGGCTTTCGATCCGGCGGCTGCTAACGCGGCAAAACCAGAAGCAGAGGAGGCAAAACCGGCGGCAGTCGGTACCTCATTCACCGATGTTACATTAGCAAATAGCTGTTTACCTGCCATTTGTCTTATAATATCAAGAAATGCCGTTACCCGATTGTACTGCTCTCCGGATGCGATTTGCTCATCTAATATGAATTGATCTTGGGAAAGCGACTCATCAAATTCCACTGTCGTTGTAGTATAATAGCCATCTAAAGTAAGTGACAAACTATTATTCGTAGGTAAAATAATCGCTTCATTTCGCTTTCCCCAATATTTAATAAGGGCAATATTTGTATGCGCCTTTGCAGTTGCTTTCATGGTCATTCCCCTTCTGTTTACGCTCTTCTTAGAAAAACTTGACTACTGCCATAGTTTTTATGCTGATAAAACGCCGATACGATAATATTTTCCTATAGTGGAAATTAATGATCTTGGCTCTCTTTCAACACAAATGGCCATACTGCATGTGCGCCAAATGTTCTCAGTTTCTCCGCTAATTGTCTGGAATGAACTTCATTTTGGGCAAGGGCAATGATACAGCCACCATTACCTCCGCCTGTTAACTTAGCTCCGAGCGCGCCTTCTTGTCTGGCAAAATCGATTAAACGATTTAACCCAGTGTCGCTCACACCTAAAGCTTCCAATTCTTTTTGCGCTTCATTTAGCATATGCCCCAAGATATGCTTTCCTTTTTTCTCCAAAGCCTGTTTTGCATCATGCGTCAGTTTTCCGATTCGTTCTAGTTTACGCTGAATTCGTCTTGGCGCGGTTTTTAATAAATTTGCTACGGACTCCACTGCTAGACGCGTATCTCCTACACGACCAGAATCCGCTACAACAAAATGAAAGTCCTCACTTAAGTGAATAAAATCAATCGGGTGTTCCTTTTCATACCAGACAGGGGACTGTGATGTGATTGTCAATGTATCAATCCCTGACGGAGCCCCGTGTGCAAACGTCTCCGCTATATTCGCCAGTTGCAGTAATTCTTCATCTGTATAATCCTCATCAAAATAAGCAAATAAGGATCGGACAACGGATATCGCCACAGAAGCACTGGAACCTAACCCTTTACCAGGTGGAATCGTTGATGTAATGCGTATAATCATATCCTCACAAGCTATATTTAAATACTCCATCGTACCTTCAATGCATTTTACAATACCCTCTAATGATTCTGGAGCATCAGCAATAGAGCCATGATAGAAAGTTGTATCAATCTTGACCGGTCCTGGGAAATGTTCAACGGCAGTCTCTACACCTACCAATGGAAATGGAATAGCAATAGCCGGTTGTCCGTGTACAACTGCATGCTCTCCAATTAAAATTAGTTTACTATAAGCTACACCGATAGCTGTTTTTTCTGTGGTTGTTACTTTTTCTGCACTCATTTTATATACTCTTCCACCAGTTCTTTAGCTTTTCCAACACGGATTTCGTTTATTTCTACTAATTTTTTCGACACGATATCAATCAACTCCCCAGTAGCTCCTGCTGCTATGGCAACAGAACGAGAATGTAAAGCCATGTGGCCTTTTTGTATACCATCGGTAGCTAACGCTTTTAATGCGCCTAAATTCTGTGCGAGACCGACTGCAACAATTACCTGTGATAGCTCTCGGGCAGACGATACATGTAATATATCTAACGCAGCCTGTGCCATTGGGTGAACATTGATAGAACCGCCAACGATCCCAACAGACATCGGCAACTCCAATTCGCCTACAAGATTTCCCTCTGCATCAACAGACCATGTTGTCATTGAAGTATACTGTCCATCACGAGCTGCATATGCATGCGCACCTGCTTCCACCGCACGCCAGTCATTTCCGGTTGCAATAACAACCGGATCAATCCCGTTCATAATTCCTTTGTTATGCGTAACTGCTCGATACGGATCCGAAGCAGCAAATTCGTATGCGTGAATGACGCCGTCTCTTACTTCTTCACCAGAGAAGTCTCCTGTTTTCAACAAATGAGGCGGGATTGTACAGGTAGCACGAGCTAAGCATCGATCGGCTAAATTCGACAATATACGCAAATACACCTTCCCACCAGTCAATTCTTCTACAGTCGGAGCAAGCGATTCAACCATTGTATTAATAATATTCGCTCCCATAGCATCACATGTATTAATGTACAAGTGAAGAACGAGCATTTGCTGGTAATTTGACATACTGTCTTCATTAAGTATCCGTACACCGATTTCTTTTGCGCCACCACCACGTTTCACAATGCTTGGATAAGACGCATTAGCCTGTTCAATTAATGCGTCTTCCGCGTGAAGGAGAGCAGCTTTTGCTTTATGAAAATCTGTACATCCAATTACTTGAATTTGTCCAATCATTACTCTTTCCGTAGCTTCCGTAGTAAAGCCTCCTGCTTCACGTACAATCTTAGCAATATGACTAGCAGATGCTACAACAGATGGTTCCTCAATAACCATCGGCACTATATATTCTTTCCCATTTATAAGAAAGTTCAATCCTGTTCCTAAAGGAAGGGGAAAAGTTCCAATAACATTTTCGATCATGTTATTAGCTGTATCGAGCGGAAGCGGTTCTGGTGAAGAAAGAACATGAAAAGCTTCTTCCGTAAACGCCTCCACGTTTTTTAGCAATTCTCTTCGCTTTGTAACTGTTTGCTTATAGAAACCAGGAATTCTGGAAGTCTGCATCGCCGCTCATCCTTTTATAATAATATACACAACATCATATCTTAATTTTAATGTGGGCAGGTTAAGAAAACTTGCTTACTACTAAGCAATGATTAACGTAAACACTTCATTCTCCTAATCATGTAAAAGAAGAAAAAAGGAAATATATGCTTAAGTTTGTAACAGCCATCCTGTACATAAATTCAAACAAACGTTTGAAGAAATTACAATTTTAATTCTCCAATCCTTTTAATTAGAATTGGTTATTACGTCAGCCGCTAAATAAGCTATTAGCATGCCCTCAAATATTTTACCATCTTTATGTCCTCTCGCCAATCATGCCCTACGCATAATAAATAGTATTTCTATTATATAAAATTTCAATTATCCACTAAAAAGGATGGACAATGAAGCATGTATATACCCTTGTCCAGAGCGTCTCTATTTTCTAGGACGACCAACATTTATATATGCTTTTAACAGCTCATTGTTATGAAGAATAACGTACATAGAGCCTAAAATATATGAACACGTTTTTATAGATATACATTTCTATAAAAAGTATATCATGATTTTGTACATTATATTATAAATTTGATTAGTTGTAGTGTAAACAAACACATAATACCACAGTATTGTTATGAATTTAAAGTAAAACTAACCGTTGTATAATAGCAACTATGAACAACAGCATATAAAGAACAAAGGCTCGGGGCGCCCGTGGCAACGTAGCGACTGGAACGAATCAACGAACGTTTTAGGAATCATGCTCCTGCAACAGGAGTATGCCGGCGCCCTCCAGCAAGCACATCTTTAGTCGGCCTTCCTATTTATTACAAAACGATGATGACTTATCGTAAGGCGATTCATGAAGTCGCCTAGTTGCTGGGCGATGGAGCTGAGCGGGGCTCATTCGGTTATTTGGTTACGCCATAGCATCAAATTTTATACTTTCTTACCTTTAAATATAACAACGCCTTATTACTAGCTATGCTTTTGCCCATCGATTCTATGCATTTTTAATTATTTTGCTGATACTTATCCAAAATGGCTTGCCTAGATGCTGAAAATTCTCTATGTTGTAACAGAGTTATGTATAAGGAATAACAAAAACGTTTTACATTCCATTCAATACGGTATCTTTCATGAGGGAGATGGAGTTCTACTTCTAAATCTGCAATCCAATTGCGTAATTCTATATCTTCCATACCTTTTTTAATTAAAGCTTCCATAACTTGAATAAGACGTTCGTCTTCTTCATCAATATAAGGATACTCAACCAAAACACATTTCCTTATTGCGTGAAGACATGCTTTCGTTTGGCTCGCATCAAATTCAGGATGTAATACACAAGTAGCCAGCAGATCACTACCATGCGCAATGCTATGTGCCCACCCCTTTTCTTCAACATAACCACGATAGTCCTGTTCTAATAACAAGTATTCTATACCTACATGAATGGCGTACAATACGAGCTCACTAGATAAGTTTCTAGTTGTTGCATCCTTATATAAAATTGTAGCTATTACAAGCGCTGAGAATGAGCGCGTAAACACGCTATCTCCTATCGTTTTATCTTCTATATTAAAAAACAGATACTGTTCACTCATGCACTTTTGTAAAATATATATTGTTTGCTCTTTCGTTACGTAATCTTTCAATATCAGTTTAACGAAACTATTGTAAATAAGATCGTCTCGTATTTCAGGATCAGTATGTCCGATGTTTTCAAGCATTTCTTCTAGTAAAGAATCTAATTGATCATCTGAGAAATGATACGTATCTATATCCAAAAAATCCTGCATTCTATGAAGGTATGTACCCACTCTCTCACCACGCATATACAATATTTGCTGTTATTTTTCCCATCCCTAATTTAAATTGTTGACATAGCTATAGATAATAATAGAGGGGTTTTTTATATTAAAAAAAACAAGGTCACTAACATGTCGCAACCTTGTTTGTAATTATGTAGAAATATGTTGATTTAAAATATTGGTGAGCCATGGAGGATTCGAACCTCCGACCCTCTGATTAAAAGTCAGATGCTCTACCAACTGAGCTAATGGCTCCTATTCAATGCATTCCAATTATAATGTCCATTCTAGCCAATTGCTCTATTATATATAGGTTAGAAAAGTCCCTTAAAATAAAAAATGGCTGGGCCACCAGGATTCGAACCTGGGGTACACGGGATCAAAACCCGATGCCTTACCGCTTGGCTATGGCCCAACAATTTTAAATGGTGGAGGGGGAGAGATTCGAACTCCCGAACCCTGAGGGAGCGGATTTACAGTCCGCCGCGTTTAGCCACTTCGCTACCCCTCCAGTAGTATGAACACATACAATAATCTTTATTCATTTTTTTAAAAGTGGTGCCGGCCAGAGGACTTGAACCCCCAACCTACTGATTACAAGTCAGTTGCTCTACCAATTGAGCTAGGCCGGCAATGGTGGAGGATGCAGGGCTCGAACCTGCGACCCCTTGCTTGTAAGGCAAGTGCTCTCCCAGCTGAGCTAATCCTCCATGGTGACCCGTACGGGATTCGAACCCGTGTTACCGCCGTGAAAGGGCGGTGTCTTAACCGCTTGACCAACGGGCCAGGATGTTTTCATCTTCCAGTTCCCTTTTCGAAACTGACGAATTTTATTATACCTAGTTCTATATCATTTGTAAAGGGAAAATGTAATTTTTTTTAATTTCTTTTTTAAACCTTGTCAAATCAGCTTTTATCTTGTCAAAATAACGCGCATAGCTAACGGTTTCTTTCAAAATGAAAATTAGGATATAATAAAAACATTAAAGTACATGTAATGAAGCATTTAAGTGCCATGTACTATTTTCTTTGTGAAAATAGTTCCTTATGATAAACTTGAGGCACTTTCATGCTCGATTAAAAAGGATATTGGAGGTACGTTAATGAGTAACTTAGTAGAAGGTAAAAATATTGTCATCATGGGCGTTGCCAGCGAACGAAGTATCGCTTGGGGTGTAACGACTTCATTACATAAAGCCGGTGCAAATTTAATTTTCACATACCGTCAAGATAGATCTTACGGTAAGCTAACAAAATTGCTCGACAAACATAACATTGAAGCTAAAGGTATTGTCGAATGTGATGTTGCAAGTGATGAAAGTATTACAAATGCATTTGCTTCTATTAAAGACAAGGTAGGAGTCATTCACGGTGTTGTGCACTCTGTAGCTTTTGCCAATCGTGATGAGTTAAAGGGAGAATACGCAAATACGTCCAGAGAAGGATTTCTATTAGCACATGAAATTAGCGCTTTTTCATTAGTTGCTGTTACAAAAGCTGCTAAAGAGCTTATGACAGAAGGTGGTAGCATCGTCACACAAACCTATCTCGGTGCAGAAAAAGTCATTCAAAATTACAATATTATGGGCGTTGCCAAAGCTTCCCTTGAAGCAAGCGTCCGTTATCTTGCTGAAGACATGGGGAAATATGATATTCGTGTCAACGCAGTTTCTGCTGGTCCTATCCGCACATTATCCGCGAAAGGGGTTTCCGGATTTAATGAAAAACTAGGGCTTATTGAAGAAAAGGCACCTTTACGAAGAAATGTAGACCAAGATCAAGTGGGCGACGCAACATTATTTTTTATGAGCGAGCTATCACGCGGCGTAACTGGAGAAGTCCTCCATGTAGATTCTGGATATCATATTATTGGTGGCTAATAGAAAATCAAAAATATGAAAAGAGCGGAGTTTTCTTCCCCGCTTCTTTTCATATCCTATCCACTCTATTCCATCTACTTAGAAAAATAACGTACATAGTTTGAATTTCCGGTAATATATAACCCAGACTTTAACTTATACATTTTAGATCCATTTACATATAATGCATCATTTACCGTAAATACCTCTCCTTGGTGCACTATTTCGTATTTTGCGTCCCAGTCAGGAACATCATACACCCATAAACTTGCAGTAATTACTTCTACAAAACTTGCACTTCCTGAAGGAGATCCACTAATGACTAGTACTTGTCCAGGATAAATGTTGTCATCGGTAAGGTTGTTTAACGCCTTTAATTCGCTAACAGTCATACTATGTGCCTGTGCAACCCCCCATAAGGTGTCTCCAGCTTTAACCGTATACGTAGTCCCGCCTCCCTCTGGCTGTAATCCCAAATACGCGCCAATAGCATTTGCTAAAGCTTTTCCAGTAAGATCCATCGTCGTATTATTGCGCATTTTAACAATATCAATGGTAGAATCCATAAATCCACCTTCAATGAGAATAGCAGGCATGCTGGACTCCCGAAGCATATGAAAATTCGCTGATTTAATACCTCGATCACGTAATCCCATCGCCCCGACAATACTTGGATGAATAGCTCTTGCTAAAGCTAACCCACTAGATGACCCCGGATAGTAATACGTCTCTGTTCCTGTCCAAGAACCCCATTGCCCGGTATTCGCATTGTGATGATAGGATATTAAAATATCCGCATTAGCATTATTTGCCACATTCGTTCTTGTCGTTAACGGCACATCTGTATCTCCTGTAGGATCGTCCATCCGTATAACAGTGGTATTTGCATACCTATTTAAATACTTGATAGCCGCAGACACAACTTTATTATTAAATGTCCACTCCCTTTCTCCAGCAGGGCTTCGTTTGCCCGGCGTATGCATTCCATGCCCAGCACCAATAGCGATTTTTGCCATTATAAATTCCTCCTTTTAATATAATGTATTAAAAAGACAGCTTGCCCGATTGGACTAGCCGTCTGTCTATTTGGTAAGGTTTGACCTTTGTAGCACTTCTTTTTGTTGCCTTCCCCTAAGCGTAATATAATTATTTTTAAACCATGTCCACACAGAGACTATAAATGTAACTCCATATGCAATAACTTCCTCTTCCAACAGCGGTATAGGCTGTAAGTTGTAATTCACTAAAACGGCATTGACCCAAACTATCGCTAACGCTATTGTTCTAACCACCGTACCTTTATCCATATGTTTACCTGCCTTTCGTTTAAATATATTGCCCAATCAAAATTAGCAGTGTAATAAAAGCAAAAAGCCACCCACCCCAAAGGCGGATAGCTTCCAACACCGTAAATTTTCCTTCTGTTTTTGCTTCTATTCTCTCTACCTTTTCTTTCACAACCCCTAGCTCTTCGCGTAGACCATTATATTTTTTAATCATATTTCGCGTCTCTTGCATCTCATGTCGCAAATCTTTAAACTCACCTTGAATAGCCGCAATTTGCTCAAATAATTCTTTATTTGTGTACCATTGAGACATAATTACCTCCTTTCATGATGCAATAAAAAGCATAGTAGCTTATTCTTCTAAATGGTTACGGTCTGAAGATTTATGGTTTTCATATTGTTGGCAAATGTAATCGTGGATAAACGCATCCTTATTATTCAACTCCTCATCATAGTCAATAACCAATTTTCCAACGGTTTGTAGTGATTCATCTAAATTTGTATCGTTTATTACAAATTGCTCATTGTATAAGTCATCTTGTTGTTTTTTAAACTCTTTAATATCTAATATATCAAAGGATCCATCCGCGTTACGAATAAGTTCCCCATCCTCATCGAGCTTTGCATACTCTTTTAAAAGATTTATTTCTTCTTCTGCTACATTTTGGTTCTGTTCATTAAGAACGTTGACAATTCTCATGCGATGACGAGATTCTTTTCCTTTTAACGATATACCCAATAAAAATTCTCCAACATCTTTTAAATATTTGTGTTGTATTTTTATCAATTTTTTCACCCCAAACCAGACATTTTTTTATTAATCTTGTGAAATTCTCGATCAACATACTCTATTATATCTTTTAATCCTTTTGCAATAAACGTTGTATAGGCATAGAGAGAAAAACTGTCTTCAGAATCAGAATAAACAACTCTAGGCATTTCGTCTAACATCATGCCCAGTTGAGGATTGTCAAAATCATTGTCATCCTTTCTTTGATATAAATAAATATATGCTTTCCTCCAAATATCTAAAGTGTTTTCAGAATAAATAGCAATATTCTTTTTGTTTTTACGTAAAGACGTATCAGTTATAAAATCTCTTGCCCGTATTGGCCTATATCTAATAGAATGACCTCCGTTTGCTCCCCTTCTATTTGTTACTCTTACTTCACCACCATTATCCTTTCCCGTACCTAGATACAAATTTGTGAATTGTGTTCTTATTCCGCCTGCTTCTAAAGCTGTACTAACATTAAAAGAACCGCCACCTGATCTATTAAAATAGACGGAATATTTGCCTCCTCTGGATTTAAAATCATTTGCATACATTTCATTAGCATTAAAATCACCCGTACCAAAATCACCATTATTATTTGTGGCATAAATAGTGTTTTTATTTGGTTCTTTAGAAAATCGCAAACCTGCTCCGTATGAAGATGAATTACCATATGTTAATACACCATCTGTTTTATGGTTAGTGGGCAAGTCTTTTATCCAGAATCGGAAATCATTAAAATTACCAGGACGCGAATTTAAAAAAGGTCTTAAATATATTGAGTAGAGTCTCGATTCAATATTCACTGTATCTTGTGCATCTATAACAATACGATTTTCATCTGATTTTAGAGCTACTACGCCAAATGTTGAGTGTATTGTTAATCCACTTACACCTTTATGGTATTGATCATCTCGAAAACGTAAAGTCCCTGATGCATCATTATTTCCTTCAGCATCTGAATAAGTTGAAATTCCATAATCTGAAAAATATAGTGATTGATTTAAACTATCATTTCTTGCTCTCAAATAACCATTTTCTATCATAATTTTAACATTTTCTGTTTCTGTATTACCTAGCCAACTTCGTGTATGTTTTCCTTTAAACTCAGCGTGAGAACCTTCAATAACAGAATAATTAACACCATTTCCACCTGAGATTTTAATGTTATTAGTATTTATAGTTCCAGAGGTAATTTTACTAGCAGATAAACTAGCTATTTTAGCACCGTCAATTTTTGCATTTCCTGAAATTAACTTATCGGTAATAACGCCATCTTTGACATAGACTTTTCCATTTCTAACGGCTAAATCGCCATCGATTGACACGCGTTGCGCATTAATTTTAATTTGCTCAGGGGATTGATTAATACTGGACAAAACACCATTTTTGCTTACTTTAGAGACGATTTCATCTGCATTTTGTTCGATGCTCGATTCAGCCTCGCTGACACGCATGGTCATATCTTCCATATCAGTGTTATAAGTGGTTTCCGTTACCCTTAAAGCTATTTGGGTAGCTTGTTGGTCGAATGTAGAATTGGCTTCTTTTTTGAAAGTTGAGTAATCAGTTTCTAGTGAGTTAACATTTTGCTTAATACCTTTAGCCGTTTGTTCAATTTCTGACGCATATTGTTCAATGGATTGAATTTCGGCTTGTGTATCCTCAGGTGCAGGAGTCCAATCCGTAGCCTTATTACCTTTTTCTAGTTTTATCCTTGTTAGTTTAAGGTTATTTCCAGCCGTATTTCCATTCTCACCGGCATAAACGAGCAAATTATAGTAAAAGCGATTATCTGTTTGAAAAGTTACCGACATACGATTGGTTTGATAAGGCATATTAATAACCGCCATACTTTGTCCTGATTTTATATACGGATAAATGGATATAACATCAGAAGCCCCTTGAAAAAACTCAGCTTGAAAACTCAATGTGTAAGTCGTATCTTTTTCCAACCTATTATACAAAGTTACATGCATGAAATTGTTGTCGGATGCCGCCTCCATCGTTCTCTCTTCACTGTCTTGAATTAAATTTCTCCCACCAACTTCAATCTTCCCCAGCTCGCCTTTAACATATGTCGCATCAACCTTACTTCTAATACTTTCGGCGTTCTGCTCAATGCTCGACTTATTTGCCTTAATGTCATTAATAATGCCTTCTTTGTCCGTTCGATATTCCTCATTGGACACCTTGGAAGCAATCAATTCCGCGTTTTGTTCAATGCTGGATTGATTTTCGTTGATGGAAGTACGCAAACTCTCCTTATCCTGTGTATATTGGTGATTGGAAACTTTTGATTGAATATCTGTTTCCGTTTGACTAATGCGAGATTCTTGATCTTGCAAGTCGGTAATAATCCCTTGCTGATCAGATTCGTAAACCGTTTTGGATACCACATTATCAAACTTGTTATCTAATTGCTCTACCGTATAAACATCCGCTTTATTCGCTTTGGCAACTAGCCGACCATCAACCCATTCAGCATCTACTTTATTCTCCAAATCCGTAACCAATTGACCGACTTGTTCTTGATAATCTGCTATAGAAATGGCGCCTACATCTGCTGCATTTTTAGGTGCTAATGGCTTCCATGATTCGCTTTCTTCATCCCAATGATAGAGAATATTAGGGTTTTCACTTGTGTTTAACCAGTACTTATACTCACTTGGACTAGGAGACGCTTCCCCTTTACAAATCCCGTATTCGATAAAGTCTGGGACAATTTCCTCTAAATCTGACAAATGTAATTGTACCGTTGAAGCACTAACCTGTTCGGAGTACTCGCTTGCTGTTCCATGTGTGTTCACGGCTCTTACTCGAAAATACCATTTTTCGTCTGTATTAGCATCAAAGCTATATGCGCCTACTTTGCCACGGAAAACAAGATTTGTAGAATCTGGGACAAACCCGTTTATTTGACTTGCATAAATCTCGTAAGCTGCTATCGCATAGGTAGATTCAAATGTCCATGACAGCATAATCTTTTTAAATAACCCTGTTGCGGAAACATCTTGTGGCGTATCAGGAACAATATCAGGAAATCTTCCATCTGTAATTGGTCCACCACCAGCATCCCAACTTGCGCTATCCTCTTTTACTTTATCAATGACCCAATCCATATCACGCTCATCTGGATGTAAGTCTAATATATTTCCTAAGACAAGGCTCCCGTCTCTCGGGTTGCCAATATCATATTTCCAAGACATAATTCTTGCTTCCACTAACACCATCGGCTTCATATCTTTGTCCCTAGCAATGCCTGTATCACCTAAGAATACGTGTTCATGTTCGTAATCTGCTATACCATAAAATGTAATGATATCCATTTCGTATTGAACCTTTGGAGCTTTTTCAGTTTGAACTGCCTCCCATGTCTTTATGAGTAACTTCTCGGGGTCTTCCTCGTCATTATCTTCAAATAAGCCAAATCGATGCATAAGCTCACCTGTTTCATGATTGAACACCCCATGGGTTTCCAGTGCTACCGGATCGCCAACCCACGCTTGCCCCTTTGGTTTATCCGTGGGATCGCCCTTTGCTTTTACCCACTCTACGTCACGAAAAGTCACTTTCCCAGCGCCTTCCTCACCGGATTGTAATGATTTCCCTTGACCATATAAAGCTGTTTTCGGATAATATAGAACCGTCCTCGTCAAATTCTTTATATCCTTATCCATTTCAAACCGTTTTCCGGTATCTGAGCCTTTACGCTGAACAATATCAATATAGCGACCGGTTATTTTGTTTCCCGCTACCTCGATGCGATCTACAATTTCACCGCCCCAACGTGATGTTAGCTTTCCTAAACAATCGTAGGCATTTTGATAGGAAAAGTTGATGTCATATAACCCTAAATCAGCTACATGACCGACTTTCCAGCGGGAATACTGTAAAATAATACCTAGCACAGCTTCAGCGGTTTCATTTACCGTTTCACCATCCGTCACAATAACATCTGTTAATTCTTGCATCGCTGGCATACATTGGATGACCTTTTCCGGAGCTTCTCCGTCGATATCATCCACTTCACGGATGGTAAATAAACGAAGGTTTCCTTTTAAATCCTTAAACGCAACTTGGTTTCCACCTACGAAATAGGAAGCATCCTTATCGGACATAGGAAAAGTAATCGAAAAAGAGACGGGCTTTTCAACCGTCTCTTCAAAAATGGCTTCCACATAGTGGTTAGTGATGGCTAATAGCTCATCATGCTTATTAAAAATGAAAATCCTTTCTTTCATCTCTACAACCACCTTTCCGTATACGTTACTTCTAATTGCATGGCGGGAATTGTTTTTATTTCATTTTTCCCTGGTCTTAATTGAAAGAAATCTGCATATACAAGATCAATAGCCTCCATTTGTAACTGCCCATTAATCCATACCTTTCTTTTTGAAAAATCTACCGTCACCACATCATTCACTTTAAATGGATGGTGCAGGCGTAATTTTTCATCAGCTAAGCTGTATTCTACATACGGTATTCCTTCTTTTAAAACAGATGTAATCATAGGCGACGCGGGAACGGTTCCATTCACATATACTTCATTTTTTTGTGCCATCTCGATCCAACGCATTATGCTTCACCCTCAGGCGGTGTTCCTTGCTGAGCTTCTAGCGCTGTGATCCTCTCTTTAATCACTTCTATTTCATCTAAAATTGCTGAAATATTCGCTTGATTTTCTTGTCCAACCGTTGCATTATTGCCAATACTTTCGTGAATCGATAAAATATCTTCGCTTAACGCTGTGATATCTGCTTTATTTTCCGTTATACTTCCAGTGTTCAGTTCAATGCTTTCTCCGTGTTTCTCTAACAATTTTTGATGGTTTGTTACTTTTGCACCAACCGCTGTTACTTCGTTTTGTAATGTTGTTACATGTTCATGCACATCATTTAAACTCGTTTGTAAAGCTTCATCCTTATTTTGTAGCCGTTCTACTTCTGCATCAATTTTATCTGCATTTTGCGCAAAGTTAGCAATAGAAACATCTATTTTATCTGTTATTTCTGGCTTTACCAATTGCAAATTTGGTGTACTAGTTGCCAATAAAATCACCCCACTTGTTATTTTTGTATGCTTCCCACGTATATTTTTTCAACGCAATCGATTTGTATGTTTCCCCGTATTTAAAAGGATCGGAACATAAAAACACGAGCTCAGCTACTATGCTATTCGCCGTTTCTTTTGGAACATCATTTGCCGATAAAGTCGCATAAAAAAAAGCCGCTTCATCAGTAAAAGCTAACTTCTTTTGTGATTCTTGCAATAAATTATTTAGTTGGTTGTACCGCCTTCTAAACCCTTCTTTTGTTTGATCGGTTAGCTTATATTTCACCGTAATTTCTTTCGCATTCCATGTCGGTTCATTTGCTTCTAACACCCCGTGCATTCCTGGTACATCTACTGTGGAAATTCGTTGTTCCAGATTGCTTCTCCCAGATATGACCAATGTGGTAAAACTCCCTGATGGATCAGATAAATCATGATCTAAATTAACTCCATTAAATATCGTCTGCAATCCCGGGGCTCGTTCGCTGTTATCATCCGCTTCCTTCGTTACTGTATCTACAAACGTATACATCCTACACCTCCTACCAACTCTGCTGTCTTGTTAGATTGGATTTTCTTGATTGTGCATTCGTAATATCTTCTACAAACGCACTAAATTGCTGCTTGCCAATAGAAACATGGACTACTGCAGGCTGCTTTTGTGCACCCCATTCATTTAAAAACGGTTGCGTTGGTTGAACATTCACAGCTTGATGAAGACTACGAACCTCTCCAGCTATACGCGGTAATGTAAACTGCGGGTTAAAAGAATCCTGTACTTGATCCGATACCGCACTCGCTGCAGTAACAACATTTTTTGCCATTTGCTGAATCCCCATAGCAAATCCCGCCATCGTGTCATCGCCAATATCTCGAAATAAACGGGATGGTGATTTAATGCCTAAAAATTTCAACACACCACCGACAGCATCTTTGGCAGCATTTAACACAGCATCGCCTACCTTAGAAGCATTATCTGCAATACCTTGTATCAAGCCCATAATTAAATCTTTTCCTGCTGACACCATGTTGCTAGCAAACTCCATTACCTTTCCAGGCATTTTACCAATTTGCGTCCCTACTTCTGTTACAGCTTCGGTAAGCTTGGATCGTATCGCTTGGAACACTTCCTGGAATTTTTGTCGCACTGCCGTTACAATCGCCTGTGCTTTCTGTACTGCGCTCGATACCATCGTTAAAAACCCTTGTACGACAGCATCTTTCGCACTACCAATTAAGGAAGAAATGGTTTCTTTCACTTGCGTAAATTTTGTTTTTATCGTTTGCCAAATGGTACTAGTCATCGTGGAAACAAATTCCTTCATGATATTCCAGATGTTCATAAACGTGGACTTAATTGTTTCCCACGCCCCAGACCAATCTCCAGTAATTAGTTGCATCACTGTTCGAATAATACCCATTACTAATTCCATAGCTATTTTTATCGTTGTCTTTATGATGTTCCAAACTAATTTAATATGTGTTGAAATGAGTGTCCAAGCTGCGATTAAAAATGGCTTTATGATATTCATCACTGTCATAATAACCGTCTTAATTGCTCCCCAGACAGATTGAAAGATTTGTAAAAGCAATGCCTGGTTTTCCGTCCACCACGTGGTCAATGACCCCCATAGTGTCATAACAAACGTGACAATTTCCTGAACCACCGGCATCATAAATGCACGTATCGATTCCCACACACTCATGACAATATCTCGAAACGTTTGACTATTCGTCCATAAATAAGCAAACCCTACTGCCAGTAAAGTCACTAACGTTATAATTAACGCGAGGGGATTGGTAGCTAAAATAGAAAATAAGCTCATTACCCCTTCCTTCAATGCCAACATGGTTGGCAAAAAGTTCGTCATCACGGAATTAATGGTCTCAAACAAGACAGGCATACCGCTTAATATCCCCATAAACGGATTCAGAACAGCCTGCACTTGAGCGATTCCTTCTGTCATTCCAGGGATAAACCCTAATGATTCCTGCATTTCTCCCAGCTTCGTAACGACAGGGTCCACATTCCCTTGCAATGTTTTAAACGCATCTCCGGCTTCATTTAACCCTTCTGCTTGTGTTATAAAGCTTTGCATAAACCGACCCGGTTCATTCGATCCTTCCGCCATAAGGCACCTCCTTTTCCATATTCACCTGTTTAGCAATCGTTGCTAAACGTTTCATTTTATCACTCACCCGCTTAGGTTTGGTTACTTCCTTCAAATGTTTTTCATAATCAAAGAAATCTTTAAATCGCTTGTAAATAGGTACTTGCTTTTTACCTTGTTCTTTTGTTAGTGTGACTTGGTGATTAATCCATGCTTGCTTATACATCTTGTATTCCTTATCTACTTGCTGCAATCGAAATGCACGTATTCGTAAAGCATACTCCCCTAACGTGAGCACTTCAATATCTTTAAGTTTTGTAAACGCTAAAAAGCGGAAACAGTTAATAATGATATCCTCATATGCTTCTTTTGAGGTTATCCTTTCTTGTGATTGGTTGTTGCTTGCATTTGTTTGATCGTGTCCTTCATGACTGGTGACTTCCCCAATGCATCCTTTAACGCTGCAAATAATTCCTCAAGCCCGTCATTTTCTAAAGCGTACTGTTCAATCGCTTTTTCAATTTGATTGTTACTTGGGGTTGTATCCAAATAAGAAATAGCTGCTTTAATAACGGCATGGATAGCAACTGGATTCCATTGCTGCAAATTCATAAACGCCATGTTCACACCCATTCCAAATTTCATCCCTTGATAATCCACTTCATACACTTTGTCCAGTTCACGAATAAATTTTATACCAAATTTCAATTCATACACTTTTTCATTAATAGTAAATTCCATGTCTCTTCAACCTCCAAAATTTAAATATAGTAACCAATGAATATAGCTGCATTCATTGGTTACTTGAACAAAGGCTCGGGGCGCCCGTTTAGCAACGTAGCGATTGGAACAAATCAACTAAGATAAAGGAATCACGGTGAGGAACGAACCGATGATGACTTATCGTAAGGCGATTTCGTGAAGTCGCCTAGTTGCTGGGCGCTGGAGCCGGACGTGGCTTGTCACCAATTTCTTACGGTGAAAGCCGTAGTTTTACTTACTATAAACCCTTAAAACGCTAAACATTTCTATAGTGCAAAAAATCGTCGGCTTGTTCTTACCCACGATCATTACATACGTATTTATCATATAATTTTTACACCAATTCATTATGCAAATTTTATACAAGATCGATTACATTGACATAAATAGGATCAGTAAGATTTATTAACCCTCAACAGGAGCTTCCGATTTTGTATCTTGGAATGCATATTGAACTGCTGCTTGCTGCTCCTCTGTGAGTGTTGCTTCACCAAATTGTGGCTCCAGTTCTACGGTAAAGTTAGCTGAAATGGCAGCATTTTCTTCTGCACTAGCTGGATCTTCCCATGAATCTAAATAGCCTTGAGCATAAATAGCTGGAAATTTATTGTCAGCTGTTTTTAGTTCTTCATCTACAGTTACTTCCCATAACTCCAGCTTTTGTCCATGAATGACTGACTGTCGAAGCATGTTAGCAACTGGATCATCCATTGCTTGAATAGCTTCAATAGCTACTTCTGATTCCAATCCTCCGACATTAATGAGAGAACCATCTTTCGTAATAATTCTTTCTAATTCACGAGAATAACTAAACGTATGCTCGGTTTGAAATACTAATTTAGCTGCTTCTTCTCCTTGATTCTCCAATAAACGGAATAATAAAATCTTGTTTTTACCTGCTTGCATTTTCTTTTGTGTATCTGTCATTTTCATGACCTCCTAATGATAATTTTTGATTGCTTATGCTATGGACTGACTGCAACGAAACAACTTATTTATCTCCTATACCATTTGCGAACACCTCCTTAAAGCAAACTAAAAAAGCCTTACATACCCTTCATCATGTGGGGAAGAAGACTTCTTAGATAAACGTGGCTTCCCGTCAAATCTTAATGGCGGAAAAACGTGCTTCTATTTTATTTAGTTTAACGTCATTTCGGACAAATTCCTTAAATTCTTAAAGGTACAAACGTCCGAATCAATTGCGCTTTATCTATTTCAGATCGTATGTTCGGTAAACCTAGTATACAATAGCTTGTTATGTGTTGTCATCTACTGGGAAGACTGTGTAAACTGTAACATCCTATCTACAATCGTCTCTTTTATCTTATAGATATGTTTTCTGGAAAGGCCCATATGTTTACTAATTGCACTTATTGTCATACCATCCAACATACATTCTAAAACAGCAATTTCTCTCGGTTCCTCTATTGCTGATAATCTTCCTTGAATAAACAATACCTTTTTCTCTAATTTAGCTAACCAACTGCTTTTTTTATCTCGTCGTATAACTTCTTTGCCAACAGGGTCATTGATGGCTCCCTTTACTCTCGGTAACGTAGCTTCCACTCCTGATGCTGCAACAAGTTTCGAGCCGATATCTTCTTCCAACATCATTCGTTGACGATTTATTTCTCTAATCATCCAGCTATAATCTTTTATTGCTCTCTCTAACTGTTCCTTGTTCATGAAAACCAGCTCCCTTGCTAAATAATTCCTCTACGTATCTACTTCTTATTATTGGAGCTAAAACACCAGCCCTTTGGTCTTTTCGATATTCACTTATCACCCATCGAATACAATTTTGTTCATCAAATGACATGTTTTTCTGTTTCATTCCTTCCCTCCTTGCATTCCATAATTTAACTAAAGAACACTTGTTCCTATCATACATTTCTAAAACAGAAATGTCAAATTGTGATCTTGCTATTTAAGAAATAATTGTTTGTGAACTCGTTTAAATAATGATATGATGAAATTGCTTAGAAAAAATTGGCTTATCGAAAAGTCTTTACGTTAACAGCTCTAGTCTTTCTTATAAGATAAACCTTATAAATGAAAAAACTTTCCGTAAGTTAGAAATTTATTTTCATGGTAGATGAATCGTTCGATGCGAGTGATGATTGTTTCCTATCGTGTAAAAATGAAAGTGGTGTTGGCATTGAATGTAGGCAAGAGAATTGTGCAATTAAGAGAGAGACAAGGTTGGAGTCAGCGTGAGCTTGCGAAACAATTAGACATAAACGTTAGTGTGATGAATCGGATTGAATCGGGTGAAAGACCGATAAAAGACCACGAGTTAGATAAGCTTGCTACTGCTTTACAAGTTACTTCTGATTACTTACTAGGAAGATCTAATAATCCGAATTTAACAGAAGAGGAAGCGTTTGTAGCTTTTCGTAATGACCCTTCCCTAGAAAGATGGTATAAAGAATTACCAAACAATAAAGAAGAAGATCTTAAACGTTTGAAGCGGATTTGGGAAGCTTTTAAAGAAGAAGAATAAACGTTTATTAGTGTATACGTCTATACACTATTTATTTTTATTCATCTTAGAACAAATGTTCGTTTTTGTTAAGGGGGTATTTGATGTATCTTTCTCGAACAGAAGATTATATTCAGCAATTTCTTCTGGAACGTCATATTCGTAAACCAAAAGATTTAACAATCGAAAATATTGCCTCTTCGCTCGATGTATCTGTCTATTATTGGGAATATAGCAGTGAATGTGTGTATGTAAATGAGAAATGCCTGATTTTTATAAATTATAACCGTACTCCACAGGAGCAATGGCAGGAATTTGGGCATGAAATTGCTCATTATCTTTGGCATGCTGGTCGCCAAGAATTTCTACCCACACTTTTTACAGAATTACAAGAATGGCAAGCCAATTATTTTAGTTACCATTTATGTGTTCCTACATTTATGTTACAACGCTTAAAACCAAAAATAACACCTAACATGATCGTAAATACTTTTCAAGTAGAATACCATTTTGCTTGTAAACGCTTAGAGATGTATCAAAGCAAACAGCTTGCTTCTATTTAAGTCGGAATTAAATGGTGGCTCTCCCTACTGCGTTCTATTAGAAATTATAACCTATGAAAATTGCTGCTATTGTCTCATACGATTGTATATGTTGCTACCGCACTTTCGAATGCGAAACACCTTTTATGAAAATGGAGTATCTAAGTAAAACGGGGGCTTCCTATTTAGGATTAATATATTTCATCCTTACCTTTTTGAGTAAACGTTTCATTTTAGATTATCCTTCCCATAATTTTAAATTATTAGATGATAAATAGATTGTATTATCGTATAATTGGCACAAGACCCCTTTCAGCTATTTATCAAGCTGTTCACAACTTTAAATTACAGAAAAATGTAGGTGTGAAAAATTTTTATAAGGGTAGGTGAAGGTATTAATGTGTCAAGAAAAGGTTTTATCATTACAAAATTTATCCATGAGTTATGGAAGTAAAAGCGTATTAAATAACATTAATCTCGATGTATATGCTGGACAAATCATTGGGTACATTGGGCCTAACGGTGCGGGAAAGAGTACTACACTTAAAATCATGCTCGGGTTAATAGAAGAATATAGTGGGACGGTAGAACTTTTTGGAGTAGATATTGCTACAAGTGGTTACTCCTACAAACGTAAAATTGGTTATGTCCCAGAAAATGCAGAGCTCTATGATAATTTAACAGCTAATGAATATTTGACATTTATCGGTGAGCTTTATGGCATGGATAAAAGTAAAGCAGCTGCTAAAGCTAAAAACCTTATGCAACAATTTGACATGGAAGATGTTTTACATACGCGTATTTCTTCTTTTTCTAAAGGAATGCGGCAAAAAGTATTACTTATTTCAAGCCTATTGCATAACCCTGATCTAATCTTTCTAGACGAACCACTAAATGGGCTTGATGCTAATAGTGTCATCATCATTAAAGACATCTTGGAACAGCTTGTTGCAGAAGGAAAAACCATTTTTTACTCTTCGCATATTATGGAGGTTGTAGAAAAGATTAGCAATCGCATTGTTCTATTGAAAGATGGAGAAATTGCCGCAGATGGTACATTTGAACAATTGCGCAAACAAAATAAGCAAGGCTCTTTAGAAAGCATTTTCAATCAAATAACAGGATTTGATGAACATAAACAAACCGCAGATAAGTTTGTTCAAATCGTAACAGACGGTGATTATGATGAGTAAATTCGCTTTAAAAACCCTTGATCTGCTCCAGCCATTTTTTCGTATACTGCGAATTGATTATGCTATGATGCGTAAAATTCTTGAGACAAAGCTTACAATGGATGAGCGCAGAACACCAACAATATTCGCTTCAGATGCTTCTAATAAAAAAAAGGATAGCAATCAGTTTGTAAAATCGCTACTTATTTATGTGTTATATGGTTTAATACTCGTTCCTTTTCTATTTTTTGGAAATAATTATATTTTCCAAATCAGTCTTATCTTCGGCATTTCCATGTTCATCTTAATGACATCCATGGTATCAGATTTCTCAGCAGTACTTTTAGATGTTCGCGACAAAACCATTCTCCATACGAAACCAATTGATTCAAGAACCATTAGTGCTGCAAAAATTACTCATGTTGCCATTTACATGAGTATGTTAACAGGTGCGTTTATTAGCATTCCAGCCGTCGTTATGTTACGCGTTCATGGAATTGCCTACTTCATGCTTTTTTTAGTAGCAATTATATTGTTAATCCTGTTCATTATGACTATCACAGCACTCCTATACATTTTTATTTTACGTTATTTTAGTGGGGAGAAATTAAAGGATATTATTAACTATGTGCAAATCCTATTGTCTGTAGGTATTGTTATCGGTTATCAAATTGTCGCGCGAGCTTTTGAAATAGTTGATTTTAATTATATCTATAATTTCAGTTGGTGGAATGTTTTTATTCCTCCTATGTGGTTCGGTGCACCTTTTGAACTTATACTAAATCGCGATACGTCCTTGGGAATGGTGATCCTTTCTTCTTTAGCAGTCATCGGGCCGATTGTTTCGGTTATGTTCTATTATAAATTAATGCCGGCATTTGAGCGTAATTTGCAGAAACTAATGGGAAGTACAGAAAAAACGAAGCCGAAACGATGGAATATGAACGCTATGTGGGAGCATCTATTTTGTAGAAACAAAGAGGAACGACAATTTTTCCGGTTTTCATCGCTTATTATGGCAAGAGAACGTGATTTTAAGCTAAAGGTGTATCCAACCTTAGGATTTTCTCTTGTTTTTCCGTTTATTTTCCAATTTAACTATTTAAATCTTCATACGTTTGAGGAACTTTCTCATAGTAATATGTATTTCACCATTTATTTTTGTATGATGTTTATTGGGCTTGTAGTGATGATGTTACAGTTTTCCAGCAAGTATAAGGCTGCTTGGGTTTTTCAAGTTACGCCAATCGTTCATCCTTCAGCTGTATACAGTGGTGCTCTAAAAGCTTTTATTATAAAATTGTTTTTGCCTCTTTATTTAATATTATCGATCATATTTTTATTTATATTCTCTATACGAATTCTCCCTGACCTTGTTGTTGTCTTTATAACCGCTATTCTACACACTTTATTCAGTTATAAAGTACTAAACAATCAGAAGTATCCATTTTCGAAACTATTTGAATCTACAAAACAAGGCGGGACGACAATGATTTCGTTCCTACTCATGCTTGTAGTTGGTTTGTTCTTTTTAGTACATTTATTTTTCAGCCAAATGCATTACGGTGTTTATATATATATCGTTATTTTAATCATTACCACTATAATACTTTGGAGGTTCGTATTTAAAATGAAATCATTGTCTAATGAATAATGCCTGTTAGAGAAACAATGGTACAATGCGCGCCCCATTAGTAGTGAAAGGATCAAATCAACAAAAATTTATAAATTACGCGAGGAAACGAATCAACGATGACATATCGTAGGACCATTACGTGAAGTAAGACAGTTGCTGGGCGGCTGATGCGGATGTGTATACAGTGATTTCTTTTGTTTTGATTTGTCAAATTAAGCGAGACAACATGTTTTGATCAAATTCTTTATCGACATGGGACATGAAACACTCCATCGGTGTTTTGTAACCTAATGATTTTCTTGGAATATTGTTTCTTCTAAGTGCTACTTCAGAAATATACGTTTGGGTTATGGGGTTGAAATCCATATCCTTTGGTAGCCCATTTCTTCGAAGCAGACCGTTGGAATGCTCATTCAATCCTCTTTGTGAAGGAGTTCCAGGGTCTGCAAAATAAATATCAATATCTTGCTTATTACTGATAGATTTCCAATTAGAAAACTCTTTACCACAGTCGAAAATAATCGATGTAAACAAGTGTTTCGGCAGTGGAGCGAGCCAGTCATTAAGCGATGATTCAACATTAGCAGTTCTTCTTCCCTCTGGCTTAATGGCAATGATACATTTTGTTAATCGCTCAACCAATGTGATGACAGCACTTTTATGGTGGCGACCAACAATCGTGTCTCCTTCTAGGTGACCAAATTCTTTCTTGTAATTCGGATGGTCATTGTCTCGGTCGTGAATGCTGCGTCTAAAGCTTTGTTTCCCTCTTTTTTCCTTGTAACCATTTGGCTTGCGCTTGCCTTGCATAGGCAAAGTATTTACATCAAATTCGCCTTTTTTAAACTTACGGTAAAGCGTGCGCATGCTACAGGAAATAGGTCTTTCATTCCGACCGATGATGACATCAGGCGTCCAACCGTCACGGGCTTTTTCTTCAATGTAGGCTCTTTCTTCATCTGTTAACTGCGTTCTTTTTCGACCACATTTAGCTTTGTTCGCTTGATAGTTCAAATGAATGTCTATCGCAGTTAGACCGTTTTTCAATTCGCGAATCACACGATATATAGTTTCATGACCACGCTTTAATTTTTCAGCAATTTTTCGACCTGATAGACCAAATTCAAGATATTCCTCTATGAATATGATCTCTGTTTTGGTAAGATGGGTATAGGACATGTCAGATACACTCTCCTTAACTTTGGTAGGTTTTGATTGAGTATATCATGGCATGTCTTTTTTGTATTGCATCTCTTTGAAGTCACAATATCACACTAACCACAGCTTTAGCTGCCTGCCCTTGACCGCCGTGCCCATTCTTAGTAATCGCTGGAAGGGGTCGGGTCCCCACCAGCGGAGCTTAGAATGGATTGTCCGTGGTACGCTATTCATGCGGATGTTGCCTTAAGGCATTTTTTCAACCATCCGCCGCTTACATCTCACCACGGACACAAACAAGGTCAAGGGTGGTGGTAGGGTGACTTCACTTAAAGCACCTAATCTGATGACAATATTTTATGTGTCTCGCTTAATTTTACAATCTAGGTGTATAAAAAACCAAAACCGCAACTTCCATTAATATAATTTATTTTAGACCGTTTATTAAGAAACGAAATAGGATATTGCACATGTTTCATTTTTTCATCATTGATGGTGGCTCGCGAATAGTGCGAGCCATGGTCATTTCTTATTTTCTAGAAATTCCTAAGCTCAAAGCATTAATAAAGCATCTACATTTAATATATCAATTCGCTGATGACTTTCTTTTCTAATATAACCCTTCACTTGTAGTTCCTTTAATACTCTGCTAACTGTTTCCGGCGTGGTTCCTAAATAAGAGGCCAAGTCTTTATAACTCATTGGTAGCTCTACGCGCTGATTATGAACGTCCATATTTTCAACAAGAAACAGAATTAGCCTTGAATCAACGGGTTCTGTGGCAAAACGAGTGGTCTGTGTTTCTGATTGTTCCAATCTATTAGCAAATTCCTCTAATATTTTCAAAGAAACAGAGGGATAGTTCATAATCAATTTTTGCATGGTAGTACGGCTAATCATACATACTTTTGTTTGTACCATGGCTTCAGCATAAGCTTCGTGAACCGAATCCTTAAAAACGGCTAATTCGCCTGTGAAATCACCAGGCAATAAAATACGAACAATCTGCTCTTTCCCTTCATCAGACAGTCGATAAATTTTTATCTTACCCGTTTGCGTAATATACAACGATGTAGCTTGATCACCTGCGCGGTAAATAGTGTCCCCTTGATTAAACGTGACAGCATGCACATGATGCATGACATCCTCCATTTGCTGTCGGTCTAAATGGTTAAAAATTGGGACCATCGTTACACAATTAGCAGGATGTTTTTTACAAGTATCTACTTTACAGGCTTTACCTTTAGAACCCATACAAATCTCCTTTCTATAAAAGAGAATATTCAATCAGTGAGGTTTGCTTTCATTTTCCCACTGATTGTTAGTAGCCAAGCATCTAACATAAAGATCTGTTAGGAGAAAGGGTGATTTAGGTGCTTTTATCTCCCATTTACACTTGCTCCATGCACATCTGCCATTCAAATGAGAGTCTTAGTCTTACAGCCTTTCTGGAATAAACACGCCAGTAAGTTAATTAAAATATATATGGCTGTTTTCAGCAGGTCGTTTTCTTTTTGGAACAAGCTCTTTAGGGGCAAAAAAGACAAACATCACTATGATAGAGCCTCATTCATAAGCTCCTATTGTTGAGATTTTTTCCGGCTTATTTTTGCTCCATACCTGTACGAAACTTCATAAGACGCATACCATTTAATATAACTAATAATACACTAGCCTCGTGAATAAACATACCAGAAGCTAGATGAATTGAACCATTTAATACGCCAAATAGTAGAAAGGCAACCGTCCCTAACGCAATCCACGTGTTCTGCTTCATATTACGAACCGTCGCTTTTGCTAGGGCATAAGCATGAGAAAATTGAGCCAACTTATCTGCCATAAGCACAACATCCGCAGTTTCCATAGATATATCTGTTCCGCCATCTCCCATAGCTAAGCCGATATCAGCTGTTGCTATCGCTGGTGCATCATTAATCCCATCTCCAGCCATCGCAACATAATCTCCAGACTGATTTAATCGTTTTATATAGTCTACCTTAGCTCCCGGCAACAATTCCGCATGATAATTATCTAAATGTAAGTTTCTTGCCACTAGAGATGCAGTATAGGCATTATCCCCCGTAAGCATAATCACTTTACGAATACCGTTTTCTTTCATATTTTGTAAAGCAACAAAAGCGTCTTCCCTAATTTGATCAGCAATCGATACAGCTCCTACTATTTTTTGATCGATAGCTACCAAAATAACGGTATTGCCTCTTTTCTCTTGCATGTCCTTATACTGATGCATTTCTTGAAGCAAAGGAATAGCTTCCTGTTTCATAAGATTTTCATTACCTATAACTAGCTTCTTTTCCCCTACTTCTGCCTTGATCCCCATTCCTTTTATAATCTGTCCATTTTTTACATTTTCATAAAGCAATAAATTTCGTTCATTTGCTTCTTTAACGATGGTTCTTCCTAGATGGTGTTCAGAAATCACTTCTGCCTCAGCTATAATTTGTAGCAACTCATTTTCTTTTAAATGGTAATCCCACACTTTAATTGCAGTTATCTCTGGTTTCCCTTTAGTTAATGTTCCTGTCTTGTCAAAAACAATCGTATCTACTTTGGCTAAGCGCTCCATTACTTCGCCACCTTTAACAAGCACCCCGTTTTTTGCTCCATTCCCGATTCCTGCTACATTGGAGACGGGAGCACCGATGACAAGCGCACCTGGGCAGGCAATAACTAAGAATGTGATTGCCATATGGAGATCCTTCATGATAATAAAAACTAGTATAGACAGAACAACAATAGATGGTGTATAGATTTGAGAAAATTTATTTAAAAATTTTTCTGTTTTTGACTTGGCTTCCTGCGCTTCTTCTACTAATTCCATAATTTTTGCAAACGTTGTGTCATCTCCAACTCTTTCTGCAATCAATTCGATGTATCCCTGATCAATAATGGATCCACAAAAGATATCATCATTCCTTTGTTTGGAAATGGGTATAGATTCCCCTGTCACTGTAGACTCATTTATGTGAGCTCTTCCCTTGACTATTTTTCCATCTACTGGAATTTTTCCACCTGAATGCACAGTGACTCGTTCTCCAATCTCCACCTCTCCCACTGGAATTTTAACAGTCTTCCCATCTCGAATAACATTAGCCTCTTGAGGCACCATATCCATTAGTTCACTTAAAGAGGATCTTGTTCTTTCTAACGTACGTGCTTCCAGATAATCGCCGAACAAAAATAAAAATGCCACCACAGACGATTCAATTTTGTGCCCCAAATGTGGAAAAAACCAGTACAGTTTTTGAAAAACTAAAATAAGTTTATTACAATTAAAAAAATAACTATCACAGTTATAGGTCGGTGTGATGCTTCTGTTAACCTTTTAGCATGTGAACTAATGCCAAAAACTGATAAGGATTTATGCGAAACAATAAAGTTTGCACTTGTTATCAGTTTAATAGAACCGATAGATGATGTAATAATTGAACTTTATAAAGATGATATAAACGCACCTAAAGATTTCACTTGAGCTAAATATGACATTGAATTACTTGAAGTAAAAAAATTTAAAGAAATAAATCACATTGTTTCTGAACAACTAGACAATATTCTGCAATCAAATGATGTTAAGAATCAGTAAAAACCAATATAAATTAGAGAGTGTAAAAAGTTTTGTGTAAATGGATATACTTTCCAATAAGGAGATGATCATTTATGCAAGACTTTTTTCATGATAAAACCATTAAAGATTTGGTAAAAGAATGTCGTACTGTAGAAGATGTACAAGAGATGATGAAGCTTTTATTTAAGGATACCATTCAACGGGTATTTGAAGCTGAATTAGAGGATGAACTGGGTTATCAGAAACATAGTACCACTGGCAATAACACTGGAAATAGCCGAAATGGGTATAGTAAGAAAACGGTAAAATCTAAATACGGAGAGACCGAAATGGTGACTATGAACCAAAGATTATTAAGAAGTATGAAACGACTATCAATGGAATAGAAGACCAAATACTGGGACTTTATGCAAAGGGGATGTCAACAAGAGATATTGAAAGCCAAATGCAGGATTTATATGGGCTTGATATTTCTCCGACCATGGTTAGTAAAGTAACCGATAAGATTATGCCTCTCGTCAAAGAGTGGCAATCACGCCCTCTTCATCGCGTTTATCTAATTGTTTATTTGGACGCAATCCACTTTAAAGTACGAGATGGAAATAGGATCGTAAATAAAGCTGCATACAGTGTTTTAGGAATTAATATGGATGGTAAAAAAGAGATACTCGGCATTTGGATAGGAGAAAATGAAAGTGCTAGTTTTTGGTTGGGCGTATGCACAGATCTTAAAAATAGAGGTGTAGAAGATATTTTAATTGCATGTAAAGACGGGCTTTCAGGCTTTTCAGAGGCAATTAGTTCTGCGTTTCCTAAAACAGAAATACAGCTATGCGTCATCCATCAGATACGCAATTCCATGAAATATGTCTCCTATAAGGAACAAAAAGAGGTAATGAAGGATTTAAAGAAAGTCTATCAAGCATTAACCTTAGAAGAAGCCGAATTGGCCTTCACTGCTTTCAAAGAAAAGTGGGAAAAGAAGCATCCTATTATTATTCGATCCTGGGAACAAAACTGGTTAGAATTAACCGCCTATTTCAGTTACCCTAGGGAAATTAGAAGAATTATATACACGACGAACATTATTGAAGGGTATCATAGACAACTTAGAAAAGTCACAAAAACAAAATCTGCTTTCCCGTCTGATGATGCATTAAGAAAAATGATATATTTGGCAACCATGGATATTACTAAAAAATGGACTATGCCAGTACAAGGATGGAAAGAATGTATATCACAGCTAGCCATTCATTTTGGAGAACGTCTAGAAACCGAACTTGCATTATAACTGTAGTTTGGTTCCGGCTTGACATGGAGCCTCTGCGGGCGTGATGAATTGGCGATGGAGATACCTTTATAGAACAAAGCTATCGCCAATCGAGTAGGAGGGGGCGACTAACCCCCGACCTCTCACACCACCGTACGTACGGTTCCGTATACGGCGGTTTCATTTAAGTCCAACGCATCGTTTGATATCGTTTATGTAGACTCTTTAAGCCTAGGTTTGACCAGTATCGATCACCTAATGCTCTATGTAAGATCGGACTTTTAGCTATACGCCAATAAGCCTTTCTCGTGTTTGCCCACTCCCATGCTTTTCCTTTACTAATTCCAAGTTTTATTAAATTCTTGTATTTTGTTTTGACTTTCTTCCATTCTTTCCAGCGTATCATTCGCATCCTTCTTCGAATCCAGCTATCCAAAACTTCAAATATAGAGGGCGTCTCTGCTAGCTGATAGTAGCCTAGCCAACCTACTAAGTATCGATTTAGCTTTGCGATTCTATCCTGCATATTCATAGACTTCTTTCTTGAGGTTAGTTCTCTGACACGCTGTTTAAAGCGTTTGATACTTTCTTTAGAAACCCGAATCTTTGGGTTCTCTTTATGGAATGTGAAAGAAAATCCTAGGAATTTACGCTTCCATGGGCGGTCTACTGCACTTTTCTGTTCATTTACTTTTAATTTGAGTTTTCCTTCGATAAATGTAGTGATACTTTTCATCACTCGCGATCCCGCTCTCCTCGATTGAACATATATGTTACAGTCGTCCGCATAACGGACGAAATGGAGCCCCCTTCGCTCTAATTCTTTATCTAGCTCATCTAAAACGATGTTGGATAGCAACGGACTTAATGGTCCGCCTTGAGGGGCTCCTTCTGTGTTTGGTTGAACGATTCCGTCCTCCATAATGCCAGCTTGGAGATACCTACGTATAAGTTTAAGTACTCTCGGATCTTTGACCTTTTGGCTCAGTTTCCTCATTAATCGGTCGTGATGTACTTTATCAAAGAATTTCTCTAAATCCATGTCTATAACCCAGCGATAGCCATCTTTCATATAGCTTCTCGCTTTCCTAACCGCGTCATGTCCTCGTCTGTTTGGGCGAAAACCATAACTATGTTCAGAAAATGTTGCGTCATAGATGGTTGTTAGAACTTGTGCGATTGCTTGTTGGATGAAACGGTCTAGCACGGTAGGAATTCCTAGCTTCCTCACTCCGCCGTTTGGTTTCGGGATTTCGACACGGCGAACGGGTTGAGGATAGTAGGTACCTGATTCGAGTTGTTCTCGAACGGAAGCCCAGTGTTCCATGAGATGCGCTCGTAGGTTTTGTACGGGCATTTCATCCACACCGTGGCTTCCTTTGTTACGTTCGACACGTTTCAGTGCACATATTAAGTTTTCTCGTGATAGAATGCTTTCCAACATGATATCTAACTCCTACGTGAATGGCTCTTTCTTCTTGTGTGGCAATTTCTCTCAGCCCTTCTAGTGTCCCCCACGGGATTCACCGCTTCCTTCACTAGGAAGGTTTTCTTGTTTCTGCTTCATCAAGTATTGCGTACTCCGAAGCGACCATTCTTCTTCAATGATTCAGCCCTTCCTAGAAATATCTAGTACTACGGCTTCGGCTGACTTCTGACAGTTCAGCGAACACTTACATGTTCGGTTACGGCGTGTGCACCGCTTTTCTGTCAGATCTCCCGGGGTAAGCACACATTCTTCCTCTCCATATCCCCACTTCATTTACTCTGTGTACCCTTTGGCAGTAAGGACTTTGACTTGTTGTGCAGTCTCATCCAAGTACACCTAGCCTTCTATGAAGTTCGTGTTCCTAAGGGCGGAGATTTGCCGCCGACTTCCTTCAGATTCTGGGTCACCCCAGACACCCTTGTCTTAGGCTAACCACTACTACTGCCTTCGTGGTTCGGGACTCGAACCCTAGAGAATGTGTGCATGCCTGGCACACACGCAAAAGCGAGCGTATCACGCCCGCTTCTCCACGTAAAGCCTGTATATTTTATTGTGTGCAATTCCCATTTACACAAAATAGTTTATACTCCCGAATGCCACAAAAAAACATAGGCTTCTACTCTCGTTAGAGTAAAAGCCTATGATATCAACATTTATAAGAGAGCTTCCAAGCGGACTTGAACCGCTGACCCCCACCTTACCATGGTATAAAAAGAAACTTTCAGTTTATGTCATGGCTCGTCAAAAGCTTGTCATGACAATGTTCAAACGTAAATTGATTTTCAAGTTTATTCATGGTTTATAACTAAAAATACGTTTTAGGCACTCGTTGGTCACCTTAAAAAAAGAGAAGGTTTTATATGCTTTCTCTTTTTTTATCCGTTTAATATCTTATTTTTCTCCTGCTCAAACTCTTCTTGTGTAAAAGTAAAACGAGATAATTTCTCAAGTGTTTTACTATCACATTTTATGATAAGCATTATGTTCTTTTCGGTTTCTTTATTACGCAAGAATAATGCTGCAGTTGATTTGTCCTTTCCTGCTTGTGCTCCGAGTCCTGCTGCCATAGCTCCCGTTCCCCCCCATAGCATACTTCCTGCAAAAGTTCAACCAGCTACGTCTAAAGCACTCTTTTTGATGTTTTCCGTTCTTTCAAATTTCAAAAAGGAAAAAAACTCATCTTGAAGCTTGCCATTTACTATAGACTTCCCCTGATATAAATTGTAGCATCTCATAACGGCGACCCGAATAACCCAACTCGTTTAAACCGTTTAATATTTGCAGTTCCACCTTTTGACTTCTTGCTTCCAATTCGATCAGCTTCTTTTTCTCTTCGTACTCATTATAAATCCTCTGCTTTTTTTCTTCGTATTTTTTGTCAGTTTGCTCTTTGGCTTCTACATTGCTTTTTCTAAAATCCTCTTTAATTTGCTTCATATTCATAGCAAACTTCTCATTAGTCTGCTTATTTTCTTTACGAAAGTCATCAATAATTTTTTTCGAACTTTCTTTGTGATCTCTTTTTATTTTTTCTGGCTTTTTATTTTCAGTATTGTCTTTAATATCTGCCTTAGTCTCTTCTAGACCTTTTTTTAAATCTATCTTAGCCCCTTCTACCCCTTTCTTAAAATCTGTCTTATTTTTTTTATTACCTTCTTTGAAATCTTCTTTAGCTTTATTGGCATCTTCTTTAAATTGTTGTTTGATTCCAGATAATTCTTTTTTAAAATCCGAGAATATTCCCATAATTTACCTCCGTTATTCTATTGCCATTGTTATCCATATCATATTATTTATTATTAATATTTTTTGTAAACTAGCACTGTGGCCCCTATATAAAAAGCCTACTCGTAAGAGTAGGCGATCTGTTATAGTTGTTTTATGATTTCAATATCACAATTTTCCATTGAGAATTTCTGTAAAAAGTCTAAAGCTTCTTTAGTTACTACTAATTCCCCTTTCGAGGAAAGACAGAAATGGTGCCCAGACCAACTTGTAAAATTATCTTTTATCACTTCAATGGAACCTAATGGAATAAATCTACAAAAAGAAGGTATTTTCTTATTTTGGTATAGTTCTTTAAATTCATCAGAAGTAGTGACTAAACATTCTTCTACTTTATAATCTTTAAACTTACTCTTTCTTAATTCATTTTCGACTCTACCTGAAATAATGAAGGCAGGAGTGGCCTCTAAAAGATCATCGCCTAACCAACCTTCGATTTCATAGTGTAAAAATTTTACCTTTCCAGATATACCTTCCATTTCAATATCTTTTTTTGTTCCATAAACAGTTTTTTCACCGTGACCGCCAGCCACTTCTGGTTCAAGAAAATGTAAATCCACTAGAGTTCTTCCTCCCTCTATATAATTAAAATATCTTCCAAATGCTCTTGTTTTCTTAGAATTTCATAAACATCCATTTTGGGTTTGGATAGTGGGGGTGGAGCGGTTATTAGAATACAGAATATTCTAACGTAATTCTAGCCATCCTAACGACCAAATAGGTATTATTTGGTAAAAAGTGGTTTAACCATGCTTGATAACTCCACACTTCTTATGGTCGCTCACCCTCCCATATATCACGGGATTGGTATCCATACATTCCCTCGTCCTGCGTATCCACAAGGTGGAGGTCGAAATAAGCTCCTTTGCTGGATCTGGCCCGAATGGAAAAAATAAGCTCCGACTCCGCATTATTGGTGTTTGTATATTCTAAGTTTCTAAGGGCTTTTTGTTGCTATTTCTTTCTCATACAGCTTAAGCTGCCTGTAATGTTTCTATCTGAGGTAAACCTTTCAATAACTTACTTCCATCAAATTCACACTGTTTTTGGCCAATGGCAAACAAGACACGTAATAACTTTCCACACAACGCAATCAGCGATTGTTGTTTTTTTAACGGGTTTTCCGGACGGGTCGTGTAATACTTGTGCAAGGCTTGAAACGTCGGATTATTCGCTACGAGCGGCCGTATCGCTAAATAGATCGCCTTTCGCAGCTTTTTCTACCAGGCTGGCGGCACGTTTGATGCCAACACCACGCTTCACAACCGTTTTCCATTCTGCCAGTATATCTTCTGGCGTTTTGTCACGAATGTCAGACGGAAATGGAAATGCCCGCAACGTATATAACGCAGTTTTTCCATCCCAGTCTTTTAACACATCGTTAAACTCCGGAAAATAGCGCTGAATATTGTTCTGAATGCGTCCTTCTGTAATACCCTGTTGCTTGATGAGTTGATCTCGTAATTTGATTGCTTCTCTTAATTCAGCATAGATGCCATCGAGAAGGTTTGGTATAGAGTATCTCCCATCTTTCACCAGCTTGGCAATCACACGCGCATCTTTGGTGTCATTTTTTGTTGGCGAGTTATCATCCAATTCTTTGGATTTCTTGACATGCATTGGATTGACCAACACAAAATCATAGTCCTTACTGGCAAGATAATAACCTAAACCCATCCAATAATGTCCTGTTGGCTCAGCTCCTATAATCACATGCGTTTTATCATTTTCTTTTTGGAGCTTGGAAATCCAATCGATTAGTAATCCAAAGCCTTCTATTCGGTTTTCAAAGATCAATCTTTTCCCAAATTCATAACCTCTGTCGTCCTGCGCTCGCGCTACATGTTTGTCTTTGGCAATATCTATTCCTACTACAAGGGTAGATGGTTAGAGTAAAATGTTTATGGGAGAACATACACCCCCGTCATAGGTGTTGAAGTCGGAAGAGTTCAACACCTATGACGGGGCCAGCAAGCGAAGCGCGGTAGTTCTACTGTCGTTTTAGATGAAAAAAAGGACCTTCTTTTGTATAGTTAAGTTTACGACAACACCAACTATAGAAGGAGGCCCTCCATTGAAAGATACCATATCTACAATCACAATGAAAGAGTTAGAACAAATTACATACCGTGCATTACAGGAAAGTTTTTCAGAGGTGATGTCACAAACGCTTCAGGAATTAGATGAAACCATTGCAACAACAAGGGATAAGAAAAGGTTTTATTTAAAGGATAAGAGAACGTTGAAATTTGAATCTGTCTTCGGGCAGGTCGAGTTGAAAAGGAATTATTATCAAGATAGAGAAACGGGGAACTATGTATTTTTATTGGATCAATATTTAGCTTTTGACGGCACCAAGGGGATGAGTCCGGTGGTGCAGGATTTGGCGATTGAATTGGCTGTTACAGGTGTTTCTTACCGTCAGGCTAGTCGAGCAATGGAAAAGCTTTTAGGTTACCCTGTGATTAGTCATGAAGGCATACGCCAGCAGTTGTTGAATACGGAGGTTGTGCCAGAGAAGTCTGTCCCGCTTGTGTGACTTGAGAAATTTTGTGATTTTGATTATAATTCATTGGTGAGTCCTCCTTGGTATCTTTTTATTTCGGAGTCATGATCATGACATCCTGTACTATACCAAGAGGGCTCTTTTTTGTTCAAACCTCAAATTTCTTCATTACAGGAATGCTCCTTTTTAAATTATCTTTTAACTTGCGGGTTAAATTTATCACCATATTTCCTATCTAACTCAATCATATAATCTATAAAATCTTGTTTTGTGGGATTAGGATTATTTCTATAAAATCTATTCCATTATTTACGTATTTTTGATAAATGAATATCATTATTTAATTCTTTTGGGATTCCTCGCAGGTTGGATAATGCATGAATTTCTTCTTTGAAAAATAGCTTAGGATACCTTTTAAGAACTTGTTGTTCAATAGCATGATGTACCACAACACTACCTTTAAGCTCAGGATATTTATCAAAAAAAGTTCTTCTATAATTTGTAACATTTTTAACCTTTTTTGCTGTCTGCAAATTTAATAACTCCGCCAGCTTTAACTAGCTTTAAGACTTTTCCCGCTGGAATAATAGAAGTGCCAGCCATAATCTTTCACCTGTAGAGGCCTCTGAGTCCAGAACGGTTTTTATATCATCTACAATAACAAAGTCTAACGCTTTTTTGGAAAGTTTTAAGCCCGTTTTTCCTGTCTTATATCCTGCCAAACCTAGGTGTAAACCTGCTTTAGCTATTCCTTGTGTTGTCTTTTCAATCCAATTCTTTTCCGGCTCTTTCTCATTCTGGCAATATCATTTTCGTCTAAACCTGATTTTTTAGACAATTCATTCTTTTGGCGTGGGACATTTTCAAATTATTACATCAAAAAAGTAAATAATTTTAATTTTTCGCTTTTAACATAACACTCTACATGATAAGCCATTCTAGAGTGTTATTTGGGACTACTCCATATCCGACGGTACAAAATCAAAATTATTCGCTCTCTTTTGCTCAAATCCCACAGTAAGCATTTTTATATTATATGGAGCAACTATTTTTTCTGTATCGTACTTAGATTAAAAACGAATGTTCCTATATAAAAAGCCTACCCGTAAGAGTAGGCGATCATAGTTAACTTGAAAAAATAATTAATACTTATCTAATTCTTCTTCTAAGTCCGTGATTAATTTGTCAACATCTAAAATTACTGAATCTATATTGTTCCAAAATATTGAAGGCTTAAATCCATCTTTCTTCATACCTGGTAGCCATTCTTGAATAAAATCTTCAAGTTCTATATGCTTTGCTTTGTAATTATTCCATTCGTTAATAGCACATAAATTTGCAAATTCTTTTTTAGGCCAAAAGGGCATTAAGGGCTCTCCGTTCTCACTTTCTGAAATTGCCCATCCTCCCTCATATAAACCCCAAACTTCTTCAAAATCAACTACTTTCTTAATGAAATACTCATACCTTTTTATCCCAGAGAGATTACTAATTATTTCAATCTCTTTGTTATTCAAAAGAACACCCCCATTATTTTTTACCCTTTCCATAACCGTCATGTTTATGCTGGGTTCTATGGCTCCTTATTGTCTGTAGATCACTATATTTATAACCGTAACCTTTCCGCGCTTCATAACCACGCCTATGGGCTAAATGATAACCTTGAGGTACTCTTATGTTTTGTCTCTTCCCCAATTTTATTTCATTAATATCGCGCCTGATTTCCCCTCTTAATGCTGAAGATACTTTATTATCATCCGCAATTTCTTTAAGTCTCCTTTGCTTTCCTGCTCTTCCAGAGCTATTGACCTTCTTCGCTGTCTGCTTACCCTTGTCCGCAAATTTAATAACTCCGCCAGCTTTAACTAGCTTTAAGACTTTTCCCGCTGGAATAATAGAAGCGCCAGTCCATAATCTTTCACCTGTAGAGGTCTCTGAGTCCAGAACGGTTTTTATATCATCTACAATAACAAAGTCTAACGCTTTCTTGGAAAGTTTTAAGCCCGTTTTTCCAGTCTTATATCCTGCTAAACCTACGTGTAAACCTGCTTTGGCTATTCCTTGTGTTGTCTTTTCAATCCAATTCTTTTCCGGCTCTTTTGGCTTGTGTCTGTCGGCAGGAATAGCATCCACTAATTTATACTCAGCGTTTCCGGATTCTGATTGATATGCCCTTACGATTCTACCATCTGTCAACGTATAGTAAGTTCCCTGATGCACTTTTTTATAGTCCGAGACCTTTACTGTGGAAACTACTTGATGTTCAATGGTAGTAAATTCCCTTGTAGTTAAACTATCTCCTGATGCTGCCACAGCTGCCTGCATTGCTCGGTAGCTATAATCCATTGTTTGTAGCCCGAATTTTTTCTGTAGATAATGCACGAACAAGTTTGCTGGTGGCAAATGCTGAGATAATAGATACTTGCCAACCTCACCAAGCACCGTCTCTAGCCCAACGGCATTTCGAACGGCCTTACTGCTAATGCCGCTTATTAGATCTTTATGAAACCTTTGATCTGCTAATTGCCGTGCTTGGTAACTGCCAATATGTATTTGGCCATTATTTCCTAACTCGCGGATTTGGCTAATGTAGTTTTTCATCATGTGAATATCTTGTTCAATCGGCTCCAGCTTAGCTGTATTATGACGATCCAATTCATACAACTTTTCCAGAGTCTTATGGATCTTTTTCTTTCCATGTTGTACATTATCCAAGAACTCGCTATCATCTATCTTGCGTAAGTCCACAATATCACTTACCGATTGGATAATAGCATTCGCTTCATCTGTTAAATCCATCGTAATTTGTTCCATTCGTTCTAATCCCCGTCGTACATCTTGAGAAATAAAATCTTCTCGAATAACACCGTCTTTATCTGGCTCCATGTACTGAATAGACTTTTTCATTTCTTGTAAAGTATCGGTGTAATTCGTAATAAATCCCTCTAGAAACAACAAAAACGGCATGTGCACCTCTTGATAAAAGGCACGAATAGAATTAGCCAGTTTCCCTTTAAATTCATCCTCCAAAGCTATCATAGCTTCTATACTCTTCTGGATGTTTTTCACTTGTGTATGTACTTGTTCTAGGCGTGATATCGTTTTGTCAATATAGCTATGGAGGTCGCTCACATAAAGCGCCTTAATGAACATCCCCTCCCATCCCCATTGGTAATAATTTCAATGTAACCCCTTTATTCGCATTATACTAAAAGTATGAAATATATGGAATTGTTTATGAAGAATATAATTAGCTCATTCAAAAATAGAGTTGGAAACAAAATATAGAAAAAATAGATATTTGTATAATTTTTTTGTAAAAAAAAGGGTTTTATGGGACTTTTGTCTAATATATAATGTAATCGCGTTTTAGAGGGAGGAACTATTTTGGACTTGATGGGCATAGTTAAAATAATGCTAGGGATAATTCTTTTAGCTTTTATAGTCATTACGATTAGAAAAGTACAAAAAAAGGGAACTTATGAATATGATGGTAATGATGGGCTTCTTTTATTTTTGATTGTATTTGAAATGATTGCATTACCAGTCTGGGGATATTTATTATCACTTTAACTGGGGAAGTAGACGCATTCGACTATTTAATTTATCCTGGATAAACAAGATAAGGATACCCACTCCCCAATTTTAAGTATAACCCCTCAATTAAGAAGGGCTTTTTCATTATTTAACCCGCAATTTCTGTCCAACGTAAATTTTATTTGGATTAGAAAGGTTATTCCAGTTTTGAATTTGTTTCTGAGTACTACCGTATTTAAAAGCTAATTCACTAACCGTGTCACCACTTTTAACCGTATGATATTTCGCAATCGATTTCCTGGCAGTAGAACCTGTTACTTTGATTTTCTGGCCAACATAGATTTTATTCGGGTTCTTTATTCCGTTGATCTGCGTTAGCTTTGCTACTGTTGTTCCGTAACGTTTTGCAATTCCGCTTAATGTGTCGCCAGATTTAACTACATATACTTTTGATGTACTTTCCTTTTTGTTACTAGATTTTTTAGGAGATTGCTTAACGTCCGCGAAGTAAGACAACGATTTATAGCTAATAATACGGTTTAAGTCTAAGTTTCCTGCGTAACCGTCTAATCGACCGCAGTCTGTGTATTGATGTAGGTCACATTTAAATTTTGGTTTGCTTGAACAGTTTTCACCCAATTCCGAAAAATGTGGTGTTTACTTTTTGGATCCATTAGTCGATTTAACACCATAGCAAATATAGCCTCATCATAACGAGAAGCCACTTCAGCATCGTCCATAAGTTTACAAAGCAAACGACCCAGGCCTATTTTATCCCATAGTTTACGAAACAAGTACACTGGCCCGAACTCCTTTAGTAATATGCAAAAAATTTAGCATATTACTAAAGGAAAGTACAGTGGGAATGCTGAAGATATATGTAAAAAACATCTCAATTTTGGTGGGAATAAAGTGGTAATTTACAAAAATTTGAATACGAGGAAGCGCCAGTATATAGCCTGGAAGAAACCATTGAGTTATTAAAATGTCTCAATAAAGAAAGTGAAGTCCCCCACTGGCAAATTGCAATAAAACTCGCCATAACTGCTGGACTAAGGAGATCAGAACTTTTTGGGATAGATCTAAAAAAGCATATAGATTTAGATAATGGTATTCTACATGTTAGACAAGCATTAACTTATTCCAAACAAAAAGGGTTACAATTTCATGAAATTAAAAAAGGAAATAGACAAGCTAGGAAAAGAGATATTTATTTATCAAAATCCTTACTTAAACCTATAGAAAAATTGATTGCTATACGAAATAAAGAACGCCTTGCTTCAAATAATTACTGGAATGCAGAAAGATGTTTATTGCTTTGTGATGAAAACGGAAAACCTTTTAACCCTAGTTCCTTAAACGACCACCTGCTAAAGCAGGTGGATTTAGACATAAATGTCGACGACTAAAGTCGTTTCCCAGGCTAAAGTCCTGCTCAAAGGCCTTAGCTAAAGCATCCTCAAAGCTAGACTAAACTCATTCTTCTATCCTGAATATTTCGTCCTTACCTTCATTGAATTGATTTGCTATATAATTTCTTATTATTTCTTCCGTTACCGTTCCTACGGTGGCACAAAAATATCCTCTTGCCCACAAGTGCTGCCCCCAATATTTCTTTTTAAGTTCTGGAAACTCATCCTGCAATAATCTCGATGATCTTCCTTTTAGATACTGCAATATTTTACTTGGGGCAATACTTGGAGGACAAGATAATAATAAATGAATGTGGTCTTTCCCAACACTTCCTTGCAATATGGTAATTCCTCTGGCTTCACAACCTTGTCTTATCAAATCACGCACTCTCACCGCTATACGCCCGCCCAAAACCTTATATCTATACTTTGTCACCCATATGACATGATACTTAATATCATACACAGCATGACTATTTTTTCTATATCCTTCCATACTTTCACCTCTTCACTTAGTATGGACAAAAAAGATGTGGAGTTAGACCACGCATTTGTAAGTTAAAGAATTGGTGGAAACATTTCTTGAATCGCCATAACCTCACATACATTAAAATACACTCACTTAGGCATACATCTGCCAGCATTCTTATTAACAAGGGTATAGACGCTAAACCAATACAAGAAAGATTAGGTCACTCCGACATTCAAACAACAATTAATATTTATAGTCATCTTTATAAAGAAATAAATCACATTGTTTCTGAACAACTAGACAATATTCTGCAATTAAATGATGTTAAGAACCAGTAAAAAATCAATATAAATTACTTTAAACAACGAATTGGTCGGCAAAAATGCCACAAAAAAACATAGGCTTCTACTCTCGTTAGAGTAAAAGCCTATGATATCAACGTTTATAAGAGAGCTTCCAAGCGGACTTGAACCGCTGACCCCCACCTTACCATGGTGGTGCTCTACCGACTGAGCTATGGAAGCGTTAAATGGCTCCACAGGTAGGATTCGAACCTACGACCGATCGGTTAACAGCCGATTGCTCTACCACTGAGCTACTGTGGAATAATGAAAAAATCATGCTTTATTATACCACACAATGAAAAAACAAACACAAAAATATGTATAGTAAAAAGCCTGGCGGCGTCCTACTCTTGCAGGGACAAAGTCCCAACTACCATCGGCGCTGGAGAGCTTAACTACTGTGTTCGGCATGGGAACAGGTGTGACCTCTCCGCCATTACTACCAGGCAAAGTTGCTATCTGTTATGTTGTGCTTCAAAGAGGCACAAATCTTATTATAATCGTTTTTATGAAAAAATCAAGATCTTTGTTGAAAAAAGTCATTTTTTCCTTGTTACCTTGAAAACTAAATAAGAGATCATTCAACGTACATCTACCAAAAAGGTTAGTTAAGTCCTCGATCTATTAGTATTCGTCAGCTCCACGTGTCACCACGCTTCCACCTCGAACCTATCAACCTCATCATCTCTGAGGGATCTTACTCACTTATAGTGATGGGAAGTCTCATCTTGAGGGGGGCTTCATGCTTAGATGCTTTCAGCACTTATCCCTGCCACACGTAGCTACCCAGCTATGCTCCTGGCGGAACAACTGGTACACCAGCGGTGTGTCCATCCCGGTCCTCTCGTACTAAGGACAGCTCCTCTCAAACCTCCTGCGCCCACGACGGATAGGGACCGAACTGTCTCACGACGTTCTGAACCCAGCTCGCGTACCGCTTTAATGGGCGAACAGCCCAACCCTTGGGACCGACTACAGCCCCAGGATGCGATGAGCCGACATCGAGGTGCCAAACCTCCCCGTCGATGTGAACTCTTGGGGGAGATAAGCCTGTTATCCCCGGGGTAGCTTTTATCCGTTGAGCGATGGCCCTTCCATGCGGAACCACCGGATCACTAAGCCCGACTTTCGTCCCTGCTCGACTTGTAGGTCTCGCAGTCAAGCTCCCTTCTGCCTTTACACTCTGCGAATGATTTCCAACCATTCTGAGGGAACCTTTGGGCGCCTCCGTTACCTTTTGGGAGGCGACCGCCCCAGTCAAACTGCCCGCCTGACACTGTCTCCGGACCGGATTACGGCCCTGGGTTAGAAGGTTCGTACAGCCAGGGTGGTATCCCACGGTTGCCTCCACGTAAGCTAGCGCTCACGCTTCGATGGCTCCCACCTATCCTGTACAAGCTGTACCAACATTCAATATCAGGCTACAGTAAAGCTCCACGGGGTCTTTCCGTCCTGTCGCGGGTAATGCGCATCTTCACGCATAGTATAATTTCACCGGGTCTCTCGTTGAGACAGTGCCCAAGTCGTTGCACCTTTCGTGCGGGTCGGAACTTACCCGACAAGGAATTTCGCTACCTTAGGACCGTTATAGTTACGGCCGCCGTTTACTGGGGCTTCGGTTCTACGCTTCGCACCGAAGTGCTAACGCTTCCCCTTAACCTTCCAGCACCGGGCAGGTGTCAGCCCCTATACTTCGCCTTTCGGCTTCGCAGAGACCTGTGTTTTTGCTAAACAGTCGCTTGGGCCTATTCACTGCGGCTCCTCCTTAAAGGAGCACCCCTTCTCCCGAAGTTACGGGGTCATTTTGCCGAGTTCCTTAACGAGAGTTCTCCCGCTCACCTTAGGATTCTCTCCTCGCCTACCTGTGTCGGTTTGCGGTACGGGCACCTATGAACTCACTAGAGGCTTTTCTTGGCAGTGTGAAATCCGGAACTTCGGTACTCTATTTCCCTCCCCATCACAGCTTGAAATTGTCGAACGGATTTGCCTATCCGACTTTCTCACTGCTTGGGCGCACACGTCCATCGGTGCGCATTCCTTATCCTACTGCGTCCCCCCATCGTTCAAACGTTCATGAGGTGGTACAGGAATATCTACCTGTTGTCCATCGCCTACGCCTTTCGGCCTCGGCTTAGGTCCCGACTAACCCTGAGAGGACGAGCCTTCCTCAGGAAACCTTAGGCATTCGGTGAAAGAGATTCTCACTCTTTTTTCGCTACTCATACCGGCATTCTCACTTCTAAGCGCTCCACCAGTCCTCACGATCTGACTTCACAGCACTTAGAACGCTCTCCTACCATTGTTCGTAAGAACAATCCGCAGCTTCGGTGATACGTTTAGCCCCGGTACATTTTCGGCGCAGAGTCACTCGACCAGTGAGCTATTACGCACTCTTTAAATGGTGGCTGCTTCTAAGCCAACATCCTGGTTGTCTGGGCAACTCCACATCCTTTTCCACTTAACGTATACTTTGGGACCTTAGCTGGCGGTCTGGGCTGTTTCCCTTTCGACTATGAACCTTATCACCCATAGTCTGACTCCCAAGGATAAGTAGCTGGCATTCGGAGTTTGACTGAATTCGGTAACCCGATGAGGGCCCCTAGTTCAATCAGTGCTCTACCTCCAGTACTCTTTCCTTGAGGCTAGCCCTAAAGCTATTTCGGAGAGAACCAGCTATCTCCGTGTTCGATTGGCATTTCACCCCTACCCACACCTCATCCCCGCATTTTTCAACATACGTGGGTTCGGGCCTCCAGTCAGTGTTACCTGACCTTCACCCTGGACATGGGTAGATCACACGGTTTCGGGTCTACGACCGCATACTATATTCGCCCTATTCAGACTCGCTTTCGCTACGGCTCCGTGTCTTCCACTTAACCTTGCATACGATCGTAACTCGCCGGTCCATTCTACAAAAGGTACGCCGTTACCCATTAACGGGCTTCGACTACTTGTAGGCACACGGTTTCAGGTTCTATTTCACTCCCCTTCCGGGGTGCTTTTCACCTTTCCCTCACGGTACTGGTTCACTATCGGTCACTAGGGAGTATTTAGCCTTGGGAGATGGTCCTCCCGGATTCCGACGGAATTCCTCGTGTTCCGCCGTACTCAGGATCCACTCCGGAGGAGATTCTTTTTCGATTACAGGGCTGTTACCTTCTTTGGCCGACCTTTCCAGATCGCTTCATCTAAAGATTCTCTTGATAACTCCAATGGAGTGTCCTACAACCCCAGAAGGCAAGCCTTCTGGTTTGGGCTAATTCCGTTTCGCTCGCCGCTACTTGGGAAATCGCGTTTGCTTTCTCTTCCTCCGGGTACTGAGATGTTTCAGTTCCCCGGGTATGCCTCTTCTACCCTATGAATTCAGATAGAAGTACTGCTCCATTACGAGCAGCGGGTTCCCCCATTCGGAAATTCCTGGATCGATGTCTACTTACGACTCCCCAGGACATATCGGTGTTAGTCCCGTCCTTCTTCGGCTCCTAGTGCCAAGGCATCCACCGTGCGCCCTTATTCACTTAACTAATCTTACAATTTTATCTATGAATAAGCATATTGCTTTTCAGCTTTTGGTTTTCTAGCTTCAGCTCATAGCGATTAGCATGACTTCCTTCCTCTTCGTACGATAAGTCAACATCGATTCACTTACGTTCATCGTGTTTCCTTTATCTCCTACGAGTCAGTCCAGTCTGTACATCGCTAAACATTCGCTTCCGCTTTTGGTTTGATGTCGTTGTTACTCTTATTTAGTTTTCAAGGTACAAAAATGGAGCCTAGCGGGATCGAACCGCTGACCTCCTGCGTGCAAGGCAGGCGCTCTCCCAGCTGAGCTAAGGCCCCGTATACTTAATTATTCAGATGGTGGGCCTGAGTGGACTTGAACCACCGACCTCACGCTTATCAGGCGTGCGCTCTAACCAGCTGAGCTACAGGCCCATCCTCTAACTATAATATAGAATGATACAATACTATTCCATCACTCTCTCAAAACTGAACCAAACAACCAAGCATGTCTTCCGTATAATCCAGCTCAAACGTTACTAACATAACATTTCAACCTTCTATAATTCCTTAGAAAGGAGGTGATCCAGCCGCACCTTCCGATACGGCTACCTTGTTACGACTTCACCCCAATCATTGGTCCCACCTTCGGCGGCTGGCTCCAAAAGGTTACCTCACCGACTTCGGGTGTTACCAACTCTCGTGGTGTGACGGGCGGTGTGTACAAGACCCGGGAACGTATTCACCGCGGCATGCTGATCCGCGATTACTAGCGATTCCGGCTTCATGCAGGCGAGTTGCAGCCTGCAATCCGAACTGAGAATGGTTTTATGGGATTTGCTTGGCCTCGCGGCTTCGCTGCCCTTTGTTCCATCCATTGTAGCACGTGTGTAGCCCAGGTCATAAGGGGCATGATGATTTGACGTCATCCCCACCTTCCTCCGGTTTGTCACCGGCAGTCACCTTAGAGTGCCCAACTAAATGCTGGCAACTAAGATCAAGGGTTGCGCTCGTTGCGGGACTTAACCCAACATCTCACGACACGAGCTGACGACAACCATGCACCACCTGTCACTCTGTCCCCGAAGGGAATGCCCTATCTCTAGGGGTGTCAGAGGATGTCAAGACCTGGTAAGGTTCTTCGCGTTGCTTCGAATTAAACCACATGCTCCACCGCTTGTGCGGGTCCCCGTCAATTCTTTTGAGTTTCAGCCTTGCGGCCGTACTCCCCAGGCGGAGTGCTTAATGCGTTAACTTCAGCACTAAGGGGCGGAAACCCCCTAACACCTAGCACTCATCGTTTACGGCGTGGACTACCAGGGTATCTAATCCTGTTCGCTACCCACGCTTTCGCACCTCAGCGTCAGTTACAGACCAGAGAGTCGCCTTCGCCACTGGTGTTCCTCCACATCTCTACGCATTTCACCGCTACACGTGGAATTCCACTCTCCTCTTCTGTACTCAAGTCCTCCAGTTTCCAATGGCCCTCCACGGTTAAGCCGTGGGCTTTCACATCAGACTTAAAGGACCGCCTGCGCGCGCTTTACGCCCAATAATTCCGGACAACGCTTGCCCCCTACGTATTACCGCGGCTGCTGGCACGTAGTTAGCCGGGGCTTTCTGGTTAGGTACCGTCAAGGTGCCAACCTATTTGAATGGCACTTGTTCTTCCCTAACAACAGAGTTTTACGATCCGAAAACCTTCATCACTCACGCGGCGTTGCTCCGTCAGACTTTCGTCCATTGCGGAAGATTCCCTACTGCTGCCTCCCGTAGGAGTCTGGGCCGTGTCTCAGTCCCAGTGTGGCCGATCACCCTCTCAGGTCGGCTACGCATCGTTGCCTTGGTGAGCCTTTACCTCACCAACTAGCTAATGCGCCGCGGGCCCATCTGTAAGTGACAGCATATGCCGCCTTTTAACATTGCGTCATGCGACGCTTTGTTTCATCCGGTATTAGCCCCGGTTTCCCGGAGTTATCCCAGTCTTACAGGTAGGTTGCCCACGTGTTACTCACCCGTCCGCCGCTCGTTCCACAAGCGTCACTCCCGAAGGAGATCTGCTTGCTTCCCGCGCTCGACTTGCATGTATTAGGCACGCCGCCAGCGTTCGTCCTGAGCCAAGATCAAACTCTCCATAAAAGTTTGTGATGATGAACACCGTTCTTCATCATTCTTAGCTGCTGAGATTTCTCTCAGTTTATTCCTTAAGAAAAAACAGGGTTTGTTTTTCCTTGACATACTGGTTGTTTTGTTCAGTTTTCAAAGAGCGATTTTTTATCTGTCGTTTTTTGCGACAAGATATAATTTATCATGTTTTCAAGTGATTGTCAACAGTTTTTTTGAAAATATTTTTCTCGTTTTCTCTGTTGATTTGTCGTTTAATGACAACAGAATTTACTATAGCATATATATTTTAAATTAGCAATAGGGAAAACTATTTTTTTGTTTTAACATATACAAACTTCCCCTAATTCTTACACAGTGTACCCTTCTTATACCTCATACAGTGCCTCACTCGTCCATACATTACTATAATGATAATATCCTCTCTTCACTGCCGATTAGAGATCTAGTAGAAAAGAAAGCTACTGAATTTAACGCTTATTAATTATTTAAAGTTTTTTTTGGCATGTATTTCAAACACTCTTTTTCATTAGCTACTCTGCGAAATAACTGAAATAACATTTGGTATCTTTCACGCATAGAGTCTTTTACTATTTTATCTATTCGAGAATCCTCTAAATCCATTAATAGCTCTTCCAACTCTCGTCTGATTAAATATTCCAGTTCCCTTTGCTCTATGTTATTAATTAGTAATCCTAACATGTTTGCACCGCCTTCATCGTTATTATAATTCTAGTTATTTTCTGTTTTTCAGTCTTTCCTACTCCTTTAAAAACATACAAACAGGTATATAAAATTATTCGCAAACTATCTCGAATTATGTCGGTTTTTAATCATTATTTTACTAATTTATTTGAACAGAGTTGCTGATTTGAAAGATACATGCTGGATAATCCTGATGGCTAAAAGCTTTAAATACCCTATTTCATAAGAGACTTAAGTGAATGAAAAGCCTCCCACTTGTTGAAGACTCACTTAATTAACTAGGTACATTCAACAATAAAGTTGATTCGTTACACAAGGTTCGATTCTTAATGAATATAAACCTTTATACAACCATTATGATGTAACTTAGTAACTAGTCTCTAGTAAGAAAATAATTTTCTTATGTTATAGCGTTCCTTTAACAATAGTTTTCACGCAAGTATCTATTTATCCTATTTCAAAAATAAATCATGCCTGAAATTAGTTAGCATATCTTACGAATCTTAAAATAAATCTCATTTAGTGGAGCTACTTCTACAAAAACGTATTGAGGTATTTTCTATTAAAAGACGTGGCTAATCGCCAAGTCTTTATGAAATTTTCTCTCGTAATATTATAGGCTTTTCATTTCTATACTATTGCATAGTTGAAATAAATGAGTTCTTAAATCTCGTATGACTACATACCTTTTAGTAATGTTCTTTTATAACATATAACCTGCATCGTCCTTTTCATTTTACGTGGACAAGCCATCATACTTTTGCAAATGCTGAAACGCCATGACGCAGATTCATTCACCTGTTTACTTTCTTGTAATGCCAAATGGCTTATCGTCGATTTTCATCAGAGCCAAGCACGAATACAGACCACATGTATTGTGGAATTGGAACATTCCTTACTTGTGGCGGAGCAAAAGTGGAAATAAACCATAAATGGGCTATGCGTGTTATTTCGCAATTCTGCAAAATAAAATGCTAAGAGGGAGGAAAGATTGTGGAACATTTTTATGTATGGCGTTTCAATAAGTGGAAGCGGTGGTTAACTGTAGCTGTTTTTGCTCTATTTACAGCAACATTTTTATGGTTAGAGTGGAACGGGGAATTTACGGTTTTCTCCAACAAGGAACCTTCAGCTATGTCAAAAGGAAACGCAAACGAAAATAATATTGCCCTAACCTTTAATATTAGCTGGGGAGAAGAACGCGTTCATGATATTCTAAAAGAACTAAAAGAAGAAGGTGTACAAGCAACTTTTTTTATAAGTGGAGAGTGGGCAGAAAGACATCCGTCTATTGTTGAAAAAATCACGGAAAACAAACATGAATTAGGAATGCTTGGTTATCGCTATAAAAGTTATTTGGATAGAGACTTGGACACGGTAAAAAAAGATTTGCAAAAAGCCCAAGAAGTTTTTGGTAAATTAGGGTATGAAGATGTACGTTTATTACGGCCCCCTAACGGTCATTTTAATAAAGAAATTATTGAAACAGCTGAGAATATGGGATATAACGTCATTCACTGGAACGTGAATCCAAACGATTGGAAAAACCCTGGCTCAGATACAATTGTAGATGATATCATGAAACAAACCACTAATGGAGATATTGTTTTGCTACATGCTTCTGATTCTGTCAAACATACAGCGAAAGCGCTAGAAACTATTCTACCTGGCTTGAAAAACAAAGGGTTTTCGTTTGTTTCTATGACTGAACTAATAAATCAAGCACACGCTAGCACTGAATTCGTTGACTAATTACCAATTCAAGAATTTGGGCTAGCATTCTGGCTATTTTTATTAGAAATAAGTTTTGCTTATACTTATGAAACCTTAAAAATGTAATATCTTCCTAAAGTGTAAAAAATTAAAAATGCGTCGACAAAATGATCGGCGCATTTTTATTTTGTTTCACTGTTTTTTGCACAAGTAGACACCTACAACACGGATATTACGAAATTGCATCCTAGCTTGTATCTCGCCCAAAGCGAGTTATGCCTTCTTTTTTTTCGTAGTTGTTTTAGATACATCCTGCTTTTGAGGCTTACTCGGATTAATGCGATGAAGTACCAGCAATTGATATGTGTTACAAGCTAACAACGGAATGATCATTAACCAAGCATAATCCGTACCTTCCGTCCGCAATCCTGGCACCCATTCGACCGTTGTTATCACTACCATTAGAAATAAAGCAGGAATAAATGCTTGCTTATTCGTTTCCTTTGCTTTAATCGTCGCAACAATCCAGCCATAGACTAATATAGCTAAAGCCATAAGCATATACCAATAGATAGCCACCTCCCCTTTTGTAGCTTGATATGGAAAATAAATCAAATCAAACAATACAAATGCAATGAGAAGTACTTGTACGGTTGGCCAAAAAGAACGAAATAATCCTAGCCCAAAGCGATTAATAAACAAGTATGCAAAAAAACCAGTCTGACTAACTACACTAAATACAAGGCCTAACCCTATAAAAAAGATAAGTAGCCCTAATAACTCCATCCAATTCATTGGATTAAGAATAGCTGCGTAGTCTTCTGCTTTTACAAAAAAGCTTGTAATAAGCCCTGCTAAACCACCTATTAGCAATGTTTTAAAAAAGAAATTGACTAATTTTCTCGTGTTCAACGTCCCATCCCCCTATATATGTAACGTTTCTGTCTATATTTTTCACCGTCACGCAAAGTTTTTATAGATATACATCATCTCCCCTTATGGAGAACGAAGCACTTTATCTACAACAAAACCCTCCTCCCGTATTCTACCATGAAGTAACCGGTTTTTCCTTACGAAACGAATATTTTTCATGGTATTCACACACATTAAAACAGAGAAGAAAGGAGGATTTCCAATTGAAAACTAATCGATTCAAAATCCTTGGCATCGTTGCCATTGTTTCTTTCATAGTTATTAGTGGCTGTACCGATGGAAATACCTCGGACAAAGAAGGAGATTATGATACAACAAAGAAAATGGTTGTTGATATATTACAAACGGAAGAGGGTAAAAAGGCAATTCGTGAATTAATGACCGATGAAAAGTTGAAACAGGAGCTAGTTCTGGACTCTGACGTTGTTAAAAAATCAATTAATGAGGCACTCGTATCAGAAAAAGGAAAACAGATGTGGACGATCTTATTTCAAGATACCGACTTTGTAAAAGAATATACAAAATCAATGCAAGAAGAACATATGAAGCTTATGAAGCGGCTAATGAATGATGCAGATTACCAAAAACAGATGCTTGAATTATTACAAAACCCAGAAATGACAGACCAAATGCTTCAAGTAGTAAAAAGCCAACAATTTCGAGAGCATCTTGAAGAAACGATTCAACAAACGCTAGAAACACCGCTTTTCCAAGAAAAAATGCAAGAGACATTATTAAAAGCAGCTGAGAAGCAAGGAAAGCAATTAAAGGAAGAGAGTAAAGACGAAGAAGGTGAAGGCGGTAGCGATGGAGGTACAGCTGAATCAGATGGTGGTGGCTGACACGGCTAACACTATCCTCCTTCTACCACGAACATTGACACACGGTCATAACAGGTATAAGCGTAAACTTTAAAGCCACGTTTTGATGTCTGCGACTTTTCTATTACGTATCCCCTTTTATGGCCCAATACAACTCGAATAGCAAACCGTATTAGAAAAACTTGACTTATTGTGAGATTTTTCTAGCTGAAAGACGCTGTCGTTTTTCTTATACTATCAGCCTTTAAAGCTTTATTAGTGCAAAAAGACGTCTCAGGGGCACTCACGCTATTCCCGAGACGTCATGTAATTGTCACGCTTCTAATTGCGCCACTATTTTAGCAGCGATCTTATGATAAGCTTGTCCAATTGGATGATCTTGCTGATAAATAGATGGAGCAAATACGTCCTCTTCTTCATAAGGCTGCTGCAACGGCAACTGGCCAAGTACTTTTGTTTTTAACACTTCTGCCAACTTCTTGCCACCACCTTGTCCAAACACGTACTCTTTCTCGCCTGTAAGTTGACTTTCAAAATAAGCCATATTCTCAATGACACCTAGAATTTCATGCTCCGTTTTTAACGCCATCTGGCCAGCACGAGCGGCTACAAATGCTGCTGTAGGGTGAGGTGTAGTCACGACGACTTCCTTACAAGATGGGAGTAATTCATGGACGTCCATTGCGATATCGCCCGTTCCAGGTGGTAAATCAAGCAATAAATAATCGAGATCTCCCCACTCCACTTCCTTAAAGAAGCTATTTAACATTTTTCCAAGCATCGGCCCACGCCAAATAATTGGTGAATTATCTTCTACAAAAAATCCCATAGAAATAACTTTTACACCAAAACGTTCCACTGGAATAATTTTTTCAGCACGAACCTTTGGACGTTCCTCCACGCCCATCATATCGGGAACACTAAAACCATAAATATCGGCATCAATAATGCCTACTTTTTTCCCTAAACGCATGAGCGACATCGCTAAATTAACCGTTACCGTCGATTTACCAACACCGCCTTTTCCACTGGAAACAGCGATAAATTTCGTGCCGCTGTTACCACCCATTAATGCAGCTTCTTGCTCCTTTTCAACGGCAGGTTGGTATTTCTTAATCACATCATCTGGTAATTGTTCAAATCGTAAACCAACCGTTGTCGCTCCGTTTTTCTTCAAAATCCCAACAATTTCTTGTTGCAGTTGCATCTGTTCAGCAGTGTTTGTTTTTGCGATAGCGACTTTTACACTTACATGTTTCTTTTCTTCTTTAATATTTACTTCCTTTACGCCTTCCGTTTCTTCTAGCGATATATGTAAAAAAGGATCTTTTACAGAGTTAAGCAGTTGAATTACTTCTTCCTTTGTTAACATTGAATCACCATCCCTTTGTAAATGCATACATCGACAGTATAACATAAAACAGACGATCCTTCAGTTCATGGGCTTGTTGAATTAAAACAAGCCCGTATGTACGAAAAAGTGGTGACTCTTATTTGTAATTAAAGTTCATCCTCCCCTTCCTCTGCCTTTATTTCCTCCGTAGCATACCGCAAAATTCCTTTATAAATGCTCGCAGCTACTTTCTGTTGGTAATCCGTATCTTTTAATAATTCTCGCTCTTCAACGTTAGATAAAAAGCCTATTTCTACAAGTGCACCAGGCGTCTCTGCGTACTTTAGTAAATAGACATTGTTAATGGCTAGAGCTGCACGATTGGTATTTTCTAAATTACGAATAAACTCTGCCTGAATCATTTCTGCCAAATGCTTATTTTCAACCTTTTGGGGGTTATAAAATGTCTGCGCCCCTCTCCATTTGGTTGAAGGTAGTGCATTTAAGTGCAAAGAAATAAATAAATCTGCTTCTTGTTCATTGATGAACGACAATCGATTTCGAATATCCTCTGATTTTCGTTTCGATAACCCTTTTACATTCTCAGAAGCAAGATCCCTATCTGTTTCTCGCGTTAAATACACGATTGCTCCCACTTGCTGTAAATACTTTTGCAACTTCTTAGAGACTTCTAGCGAAATATCCTTTTCCTGTGTATCATCCTTACCAACAGCTCCGCCATCAGGCCCTCCATGTCCTGGATCAATTACAATCGTCTTTCCAGATAAGGGTAAGGAAAAAGAAGATCCTACATTAAGTGATAGCTGATTTTTAATTGGTAGTTGAATAAGATAACCTAATATAAATACACCCACCAGCCATAATACGATTTGATACCTCCGCTTCAAATACTTCCCCCCTTTTTTTCATTATGCAGCTCCTTCAACTCCCATCCAAAAGAAGAACAGACTCTACTAAGTCTCCCTATAGTTCTAAAACAGAGCACAAAGGAAAAGATACTTTGTCCATGCTTTTCAATCTTTATTAGTAAATAATTTATGTTATTCTAATCTATGAGACATGCCTTGCATTTATGTCTATGACTAGAAATATTATCTAGGGCTCGTTTACAATTCGATCTTTCGTGGTATATTAAAGAAATACATAAAGCGAAATATCAATGAGTGGCGATTTTCTTTCTACTGACTGTTAAGGGAAAGAAATACCGATTGACATGCTGTGATCTCCCACTTACTTAACTTGTCCAGCTCGGGATTCCAATTTTCGGCAAGAGCCCACAACAGCTTTTATCTGAGAGAAATAGAAGAAAGGAGAGAGTCATATGGATTGGTTAGGACTTGGAGTTACTATCTTAGGGATTGCTTTCTTAATCCTCGCAATTCTATTAATGAAACCCTTATTCCACTTAGCAGGTGTGCTTCGTAGCCTACAGACAACAACAGATAAATTACCAGAACAAGTAGAAGAAATTACAAACCAAGCTACCGACACGATAAGCACTGGACATGAGACACTTCATGAACTGAATCAACAAGCGAAGGAGCTAACACCTATTTTCCATCTAGTTGGGGATGCTTCAAGAGCTGCTAAGGCTGCTTCATCAACAGTAGTCGATGCTATCATGAAAGTACAAGGTTCATCAACAGAAGGAAACGACTTTACAAAGAAGCATCATTTAGAAGGTATTTACGGCCTTGCTACGTTAACTTATTATGCGATAAAGCAAAGTAAACCACAGCAAGCTAGCAACAATTCGAAATAGCATTACCCTTTCTTAGAGAAACTTAGCTATAGCGCAAATCTTTATAGACAATCATTTACTTAGAACAAAATGATTGTCTTTTCTTGACTTATTGACAAATTTTTTTGGCGAAAAACACCGTCGTTTTGCGTATACTATAAACCAAATAAATCTCAAGCTTTTCTATAGCACAAAAAAGACAACTGCCATGAGTTTTTGATGTGCACTCATTCCGTTGCCCTTCTGCTCTGTTTATTTGCTTATATATGTCCATATTGCATCAACTGCTGTTCTTATTTTTATTACTTTTGTTGCTTACGATTTTTTATCCAAGAATACACCTTTCCAAACGAACTGGATAAACCTTTAGATTGCACCTCATCTGTGGTATTCTCAGATTTTTCATTGACAGATTCTGTAACTTTGACAAGAGAAGCGGAAAATTTGCGCGTCACGTTCCCCACATCTCCCACTACATAAAATAAAGGACTAAGCTGCTTCATCTTATCATTAATATCCTCTAAGGTATAATTGCTTTCTTTAATCAATCCGGTTGTTTCTGTTACCATGGCATTCATCTGCTCAGGTACTTGTTCAACTGTTTTTTCCACGCCACGAAGAACGCCTGCTAAATTATTTAATGCATAAGATACAAATATAGCTACGATAAAAAACGCAATACCGATTAATAAGACACCTATCTCTAGTAACATCATTATCCCTCTTTTCTAGTTTGATCGTCAGACCCTCTCGACGTATATTCTTCTTTCCATTGCTTATATAAATAAGAAGCTACAGCTGTCCAACGTATCCCTTCCACATAAGGTTCAATATCTTCTTCTAACCGATCTTTTTTCCATATTGGTTTTGTTTTTTGCACGGTTTGATTCATATTTTGGACGGAGCGCCCGACATTATCAGCCGTCGTAAATAATGAATCTGTCGCTTGCAATTTTTCCCCTATGTCATCCACTGTTACATGTGTTTGCTTTAATGTATGATGTAGTTCTGGAATAGTTTGTTGCATATCTATTTCAACTTGTCCTAATGTACTCCCGGTCGTCTTTAATAACTTCGTAAAACGATGTAACACAATAACAATAAAAACGACTGTCAATGCAAATGCCACAGCTATCATTAATAATGTAAAATATAACACGTCTAACACGCACGAATCCCCCTTTCTTATAATGGATTATACCACTAGCAATATAGATTGAAACACAATATGTTTTTATGCTGTCAACAATTGAAGAATCGGACTTGTCCCTATTTCTTCATGTCGTAGTTTTCCTTCATTAGTGGATTACTTTCATATCTTGTTAGAAAGCTAAATTAGTTAACGTTAATAAAGGGTACTGAAAGATAAAGGAGAAATTATACCATTTTGCTCCGAATAAGCGCCTCCCTTTAAAACATATTCTACCTGGAGCAATAACAGCTAGTGTTCTTTGGCAACTGATATCATTCGGATTCTCTTTCTATATTAGCAATTTTAGTAACTACTCTGCAACTTATGGTAGTCTTGACGGTATTATTATTTTACTCATCTGGTTTTACTTAACAGGCATGATTTTTTTGAGTGGTGCCATTATTAACGTTCTAATATAACAAAAAAATCTAAAGGGATGGAAAACGAACAACAAGTATCCTAAGACAAAACTTTTCCTAACCACATGAAAACTGTTACATAGCAAGAGCTAGTCCTTTTGTTCATGCTAACTAGCTCTATCTATTTATTATCCCCGACATGAAAAATTCCAACCAATTCGTACCTTTGGGCGAAACAGTAGGTTTAAGGCCAGCCTCCCATTTTAAAGGCGTTATAAACGATGCGTTTGAGCGAAATGGCTTTTCTGGTTGCAAAGCGACTTTATCTCCTACTTGTAAATCAGAGGTTATTTCCACACGGGCGTCTTCTTTTAATCCAGTACTTATTTTTTGACGTAATAGAGTACCCAGTTCTGTCATTTTCCACACGTGTTGTTGAATAATGGCATCTTCTTTCAATACAGTAGCTCCTTCTGAAGTCTCCGTTATAATATCTATATCCACATGGTACCCTGCTAACAGATTTTGTTCTGTATGACGGTGAAGGGATGGATTGCCTTCTGATTGCCCACCTTTCCGCTCGTCACCATTTTCTACCGCCTCCCCTTGTTCCTCATTGAACTCGTTTAATTTAATGATAATCGGATAGAGGCTGGATGTTGTTGCAGTAGCTTTTTCCTTGGGCATCTCTCCCACCTTGGCGACGGTTCCTGTTAGAGATTCTTTTAACTCTGTTACCTCTAGGTTTGCAGAAAGATCTGTTTTCACATCTACTCTTTCTGATTCTGTCAATTCGCCTTCTACATGAAGCTGTGTACTAGAAATTGTAATAATGGGATCTGTTAGTTGTTTTGAAAGTTGCGTTATGATTCCTTCATACGGGCTATCGACGGTAATAGTGTCCCCAGTTTCTTGCAGTTCTGTTATTTGACTATCCAAACTTTTTAAAGTGATTTGCTTCTCGGCTACTTCTGTTTCTTTTTCCAATAAAAATTGTTGCTTCATTAATTTAGCTTGAACAGGGTCTTGCGGAATTGTAATCGTCAACTCTTCTTCCGTCCATTCTAATCCCGCACTCTCCGTATCCATATCCGGTATTTGCAACGAGGACATTTGCGAGATGGCTTTTTCAATAGCAGCTACTTCTTCCTCCAATTGCACTTTTTCCTCAAGCAACTTTGCCAGAGCTGTTTGATAGTGGTCAACTTTATAGGTGAATAGCGCATCACCAGCCTTCACCACATCTCCTTCATTTACTTTAAAAGCCTCAAAACTGCCTGTCGACGAGTCAAAATACACGGGCTTTTCCTCCGCAGAAGTTAATACTCCTGTAGTATGTAGCTTTTTTTCCAGATTAGCTTGAGAAGCATCTGTCCACTCTGAAACATACGCTATACGATCTACCTTCTCCTCATCATCTGTATAAACTAATAAAACATTCACACCGATGAACAAAGTTGCACCAATTAATTGTAATCGCCTTCTTAACGTTGACATTAATGAAACCACCTATTTAGTAAGTATTGGTCTGCAAATACGAGCACGGAAGCCATTGACCAGAAAAAAACATGCAAGCCAATCACCATAAACCATAACCAAAGCTTTCTCATGTCAGTGAAATACCGCAAATATTTTACTTGAAAGCCGATTATCCAAACTTGGAATAACGAAATCATGCCAAAAAAATAAATCAAATACTCCTGTTCGGTAATATAAGAAGCAATAATACCTAACGACAATGGGGAAAGATACCAATCTAATCCGTTCCAAACAGCAAGTGGAATCCATGTTAATCGTTCTATTAGCATGGCAACTAAAACGACTTGTTGCATAACCACTATTTTACGATAAGGTATTCCTGTAACTGCATAATAAAGTAAGGATGGTACAAATAAAATAAATCCAGCAAGTAAAGCAGCATATCCCATTCTTCCCACCATAAACCAAAACTTCTGTTGCTCATATTCTAACGGCGTTACCTTTATCATATTTGATGAAAGGATATCCGTTCCCAAGCCTAAATATGCCATGAATCCATATATAAGAATGCTACAAAAAAATAACAGGGAAAGACCACGCCAAAAGTTCCGAATTCTTTCCGCATGTTTGATATGCTCAAAGTGATTTTCCATCGAAAAGAAAAATTTAAACACATTGTTCTGGTACGACATTTTCCACAACCCTTCTTTAAAAAAACGTAGCTTTTCTCCAATTTATTTAGTGGAGTTTTCTTATTTTATAAACCAAAATTGTTATACTTTCTTTCCTATAGTGTTAAAAAAATTAGCTTATCCTTCGTCGAAGAACTTCTTTTTATGCTATAAAACTGCATATTATGCTTATTTTTTAACAACTATCACGCATTAAATGTAGAAATATTGCTTCAATTTTAACGCACAATGTGATAAAAATCTATTACTTTTGTTAATTTTTGGCTATGTGCCTATAGAAAATTACTTTTCTTTTTTAAATTACTTGATGTATTGACTATCCTTCTGTCAATAAACTGGCTTAAAAAAGAGTTGCCTCAAAACTTACTTGAGAACAACTCTCATTTTAACGACGTCTCTATAGTGAGGCTTGGTGAAACGACCTAGTACAAATTTTGACGATACAGCACATTTCATTCCAATACCTTAAAGTGCTTTTAACAACAGCTTCTTCATAAGTGGCGCAAAATGTTCTGGCAGCTCAGCTACATTGGGAACAAGAATCCTTTCTCTTCCATAAATATTTTGCATAAAGTGATCCTCTAGTTCACCTATTTCTCCATCAGCAAGAAACGTTCCAATTACTTCAATTCCTTGCTTCCTAGCCTCCATGACCGCTAAATTTGTATCAACAATACCATTTTGATTATAATTCGCAGCAGCTGGCTCCCCATCTGAAAAGACAAGTAAAAACTTATTCTTTTCCCGTCTTACTGCGAGCTCCTCTGTCGCCACACGAATGCTAAAGCCATCTCGATTATCCTCTTGCGGTTCAAGCTGCATAATTTTAGGACCATTACGTTCATAAAACGAATCAGTAAAAGCATGAATAACATGGAAGTAGTTTGGCTGATAATGCTCTTTAACTTCCATTGCATCTTCCCAGAAGCCAATAATAGAATGAGGAATTTGAAAAGCTTTTAATACCTCATGAAACAGTGTTACGCCTCGCTTCGTTTCCTCCATTTTCCCTTGCATCGATGCTGAACAATCAATGAGCAGCGTAAAAACGGCATCAAATTCCTTCGATTTCTCATTCTTTTTGTAGAAAATGCGTGGCTTTTCATCAAGCACAATTGGTAACAGCTTTCTCGATAAGCGGCCAGCCATTATATTCGTCCTCGGTGCATTTTGTTTATGTTCGATGGTCTTTTTTAATATATTCTCTAATTTTCGCTTATACGGCTCCACATCTTTTACATACGCTTCATAAAGCGCCACTTCCGATTTAGTTGGCGCACCCGCTTGTTTTAGAAGCTTAACCGCATCCTTATTCTCTTCCCCATAGACATTTTCTGCACGTTGGCCTTGTTTATTTTCTTGTTTATCTAGTGATTCTAGGTCAGAATAATCCTTATTTTTTGTTTGCCCAGCAGCACCTTGTATTGTCCCCATTGCTTGATCGCCATCTTCGGTCTCACGCGCACCATTCCCTTTCATATTCGTTTTTGTCCCCACTTCTAACTCAAACTGCAGAAAGGTTTGTTTACGATCACTGTTTTCATTTTCCCTATGCCATGTCGAAAAAGTTTCGTCAATATATTCATTTTTGTCTTCGTCCAATTCCTCCTTATCGTCATTTTCCAGTGGGTCCGTTCGCGTTAATTCATCAAATAACGTATTTTTTGCAAACGTATGAACATCGCGGATGGGGAGGACAAAATAATCATGAATCATGTCGTAATGACTGGTTTCTGATAATACATGTAGCATTTGCTCACATATGCGAGCAATATCAGACGTGCTTTTTGCTTCAAACACTTCGTATAAATTGGCAGCTAACCTTTTAAGTTGAACCAGTTGCTTTTCGCTTGCCCTCGGGAAACTCGGCTCGGCAACGTCTGATTGCAAGCGTAAGTAGATTAGACAAAATAATTCATCAAGCGCAAGCCCTCTCGTTACATGAGCTGCTCGATCTTTGTCGAATTGATGTTTTAAATACGCTTTTCTTTGTAAAAAGACATTTTTCGTACCCGGGCGCTCCTGTTTAATCTGTTCCTCCAGCCTAATATCTTCTAATAAAGCAAATAAATTTCTGCCGAATTTAGGTAACGAAAAGCGATGTAAAGCTTGCTCATATTGTTGCACAGCACGTACATCCGTGTAGGATAGCGTTCCAATTGTTCGTAAATATACGTCTGTTTTCAAACCAGCTACTCGGTATTCAAATTTTGCTTTATCCCACATTCTGCTTGCTGTTACTTCCCGATCAACGATATCAATATAAGAACCAAAACGATACGTGAATGTAAGGTCAGAAACTCCAGATAGAACCGTAGACAAATCTTGTAACTGTCGGAATAATTGCGTGTCTACGATGTTATGATGAAATCGATACATCCTTCATACTCCTAACTAAATAATGTTTCGGCGAGGCTCATAATAAATTCTCGTTCGCGATCTTCCTCTAATTTATCAGCAATTGCTCGTTGAATCGCACGTTTAGCAGGTATATGCTTACTTAAATCACATGCATCTAATAAAGCACGAATAGAAGCTGCATCCTCACTAATTTTACCTTGAGCTACTGCTTCAATCAGATCGCTCGATAATTTAACAAATAAATCCACCAGCTTTTCATCTTCCAACTTGGTATTTTGGACGATTAACTGTTTTAATTGCTCACCTTGAATGTAAGGAATTTCAATCACGATAAATCTATTTTTTAGCGCCTCGTTTAAAGGCACCGTTCCTACATAGCCTTCATTTATTGCAGCAATGACATTAAACCCTTTACTCGCGGTTACAATTTCATTTGTAAAAGGGTTTGTAATCGAACGTCGATAATCTAATACGCCATTTATAATAGGAAGTGTCTCTGGCTTGGCCATATTAATTTCATCTATATATAAAAAGGTTCCGTGCTCCATGGCATTTATCACAGGACCTGAGATAAATTCAATCACTTGCTTTTCATCCTCATAGGTAAGTGTTTTAAACCCTAGTAAGCTCTCAGCGTCTATATCCACAGAAGAGTTAATGCTAAACATCGGCTGCTGAAATAAATAAGATAGCGTTTCGGCAAATTTTGTTTTCCCAGCACCAGTAGGACCTTTTAATAAAATATTTTTCCCTAGTAACAGTGCTGTAACGGCATCAATAATAATCTCCTTATTAGGAGCCATATAGCCACCTTCACGAATTAATTCTGTATAAGCAGTTGTATTTCTTTGGAACTTTTGCAATTGCTCTTTTATATTTGCTGGTAATTCCTCTTTCATTTGCATAACGTATACATACCCCTTTCAAAATCATTGTACCCTGTTTGAACCTTTGACAAAAGTTAGTTGTTTCACATAGCCTGTATCAACCCTACTACTTAGTATTAAAAAGAGAATATACACCCGGTGCTTTTCACGTGAAACATTTAACTTACTCAACGAAAGACGTTTGGAAGATGCTTTTCTCCATTCAAGCGCACAACTTCAAGGCGAATCCACCGTCAATGACATAGATAACACGTAATATGTCAACGAAAAAACGCCTTGCAATGCACATTTTTGGCTTAGCAGAATAGGATAAAGTATAACCATCACACCTAAAAAGCTTTCGTATAAAGTAAATCTTGAAACAGTGGGAGGCTTTCTTTTATCTCACACTGATTGTTTAGTACCACAAGTGTATGCCTAAAACCTCTGAACAAATCATTTAAGTACTATTATCTCCCACACGTAGACTTGTTCAGCTCACATCATTCAATTCTTAACTTTGGAGGCTTACAGCACATTATATCCGAGATAAAAGTTGGCTTGTCACAAGTTTTTATGCGAAAGCTACCGCTTTTCTATAAAGCCGAAAATTTTATACTTTCTTATCTTTTAAAATAGAGCAAAGCACAATCAAAATGATTGTGCTCCTCACCCTTCTTTATTCCTGTTCTGCGACTTTCACCAATTGCTTGCCAATGTTCTCACCTGTAAACAAACCGATGAAAGCATCAGGGATCGACTCGAATCCTTCGCGAATTGTCTCCTCGTATTTTAATTCTCCACTCGCTATCGCTTTGCCTAATTCCTCATACGCTTCCTTAAAATGTTCTGTATAGTCACCGACTAAAAAGCCTTGCATTTTTGCTCTAGCTTTGATTAAATACGTCTGCACCCGTACACCAATGTCCCTTTCTCCCTCTTTCAAGTTATACGACGAAATAGCGCCACAAACAGGTATACGAGCAAATGCATTCAGTAACGGCCATACCGCATCGCCTATTTCTCCACCTACATTTTCAAAATAAACATCGATACCATTTGGACAAGCTTGCTTCAATTGTTTATGGACATCGCCATGCTTGTATTGGATCGCGTGGTCATACCCCAACGTTTCCGTAACGTACGCTGCTTTTTCCTCAGAACCAACAATTCCTATTACACGTGCACCAGCCCTTTTAGCAAGTTGACCTGCTATTTGTCCAACAGCTCCTGCCGCTCCAGAAATAACTACCGTTTCTCCTTGTTTTGGTTCACCAATATGCATCATTCCGAAATACGCCGTCAGTCCTGGCATTCCTAAAGGGCCAAGAGCAACACTAGGACGTAAACCAAATGTATTTACCTTACGTACTTGATCCGCATTCACTATATGATATTCTTGAAAGTCTAGCATTCCTGTAACAATATCTCCTTGCTGGAATTGATCACTTTCTGAAGTAATCACTTGCCCGACAACTCCACCATTAAGAGGCTCGCCAATTTGAAATGGGGAGATATAGGATGGACCATCTGCCATTCTGCCACGCATATACGGATCAACAGAAATATAAAGCGTTTTTAATAGTAATTGATCCTGCTTTGGACTCCCCACCTCCACTTCCTTAATAGCAAACGTGCTTGCATTTGGTAGCCCATTAGGTCGTTCATTAAAAATAAGTTGTTGTTGTTTCATTATTCTCCTCCTCAAAATAAAAGATTTATAGTAAACTATTTTCATATCTAAGCAATAAAGATAATGGTATTAACTTAAAATCACCCTGTTAAAACAATACCCATTTTGATCTATGCTAACACGACGATTTCATTTCTACTACTAATATGAATGGATATTCATCATACTATCTAATTTTGAGTTTCATATAATAACACAAACAACTCTGATTGAAAACGATAGTTCATTATCGCATTTGAAACCGCGCGTTTGGACACCTCTCTCTCAATGCATAGATAAACGCTTTTTGGTCTCTTGGTGATACTAGCGAAAAATTGCTTATACATTTAAAAACAATTGGTATATTAAAAGCTGTATCTATGTACAAAATAAAGCGTGCAAAAAGTAAAGAATATCGATAAAAGGGAAATAAAAGGGAATGTTTGAAGAAAAGGTGATTTCCTCCAAGCATTCCCTTCATTGTTTTTTACTATAAGTAGCTTAATCTTGGCCGTATGTTCTTAATTGTCCATACGTACCAAATTTATCAACAACTTCAGCTAGCTGTTCATCATTTAACAGAACTGGTTCCCCAATACTCCGCGCCCGATAATACAGTTTCGCAATAAACTCGATGTCCTTCGCAACGGAAAAAGACGCTGGTAAATCTTCGCCAACTGCAATCACACCATGGTTACCAAGCAACAGTCCTTTATCATTGCCAATCGTTCGAAAAACTTCTTCCGCTAGCTCATACGTGCCGAACGTTTTATATTCACAACAGCGAACTTTATTGCCAACTGAACCAATAATATAATGGAGAGGCAAGATTTCTTCGTGCAAGCATGCAAAAACAGTTGCATATTCCGAATGTGTATGCACAACAGAATTCACATGTTCTGTACGTTGATAAAAAATGCGGTGCATATCATACTCACTGGAAGGCTTACGATCTCCCTCCAATACATCTCCATCAAGATTCAATAATACAATATCTTCTTCCTTTATATCTGGGTAAGGAATACCACTTGGTGAAATAAGCATCACTTGATCTTCTCTTATAAAGATACTTATATTACCGCCAGTACCTGTCGTTAAATTCTCTTCTAATAAATTCTTGCCATAATCTACAATCTGTTTGCGTTCTTCAGCATATTTCATGTCTATTATCCTCACTCTTTAAATTTTTCTCACGTGACCACAAGCGATTAGATTTTAGAAAGTAAAAAGCTTGTGATCTCGGTCACCAATCCTTTCCAATTATAATCATGGTAAAAGATATGACACATTACATCCATAAAACTTAATAAAACCGGACTTGCTCCTCTTTGAAGTATGTATCCAAATCATTAGGAGCGTAAACGCCTTTATCTGTCACAATTCCGCTGATCCGAGATGGGCTTGTAATATCAAAGGATGGGTAGATAGCTTGAACTCCAGCCAAGGTATTAGGAATTCCTCGATATTCTAATACTTGCTTCGGGTCACGCTCTTCAATTACAATATCCGCCTTTGTTTGCTTATCGGTATCGGGAATCCCTGTCACATAATAAGGAACTTCATAATGCTGTCCGACAATAGCGATCTGATTGGTACCAATTTTATTCGCTATATGCCCATCTCTAGCAATGGAATCCGCAGCAGACGTAAACACATCAATCTGTTTGTATTCCATAGCATAAGCTACCATATTATCCGTAATTACTGTTGTTGGAAAGCCCAAATCAATGGCACAGCTAGACGTTAAACGAGCACCTTGCAAATATGGTCGAGTTTCCGCGCAAAAAATTTCTAAATCTTTATTTTCTGCTTTAGCAGCGCGTAGGAAAGTTCCCACTATTGTCTCCCCAAAACACTGCGTCAGAATCTTTCCATTATGTGGCATTAATCGAATTAAGTGCTTGCCTACTTTATCCATGATGGAATATCGACGATTTAAAGAATCTACCGTGGAGAGAAAAATTGCTTCAACAGGATCTTGCCCCTTTGCTAGCGCAGCTTTCCCTACTTCTAAACAACTACTCGTAATTTTCCCCATCCGATTGGCCGTAGTTGGGCGAGCATAAGCAATCGTATGAGCAGCTTTTTCTAAATAGGCTACTTGCTCCGCTTCTTTTTTACCGCGTGTTTCATACGCAGCTAATGCCATACCCATTCCAGCAGCTGTATAGGGACCAGCACTTTGTGTGACCATATCTGTAATAGCTTGGGCGACTTCTTGATGTGTCGCACATTCAACAAAACGAATCTCTGTCGGATAAATTCTCCGATCCAATATACGTACTTTGCCATTCTCATACCAAGCTACATTTTCATAAGTTAATAAAAACGGTAAATCATAATCCGCTCGTTGCATCTTTAACATCCTCCTTATGCGATCGTTAAGCCATTATTTGGTGACATCGACGAACTAGCTCTTCCCCTGTTGTAATCTCATTCCGTTGTATAATTAATTCCATTCCCATTTTAAGTAATGCACGTTCCATAGCAATACGTTCTTCACCTAGTGGCGCTTCGGATACTTCTTTTACTTTGGAATCACCGATAACACGACGGATGATTTCTGTTCCTGCGTACCCTAAAGAATCAGCCATTACTTCAGCTAGATAAGTCGTTTTAAAAGATGTATTCTTATAAAGCGGAAGCGTCACTCTTTCGTCATAAACAGTTGCCATTTTTTCCTTCACTTTATCATACACATCACAAATCGTGTTTGCTAACCATACTTGAAATTTTCCGTCTCCATTGTAATAGTGAGCTCTTGCCAAAGGAAAGAATAAATTACCGATAACATTCCCAATATCGTAGCCCATCGGGCCATAAAAAGCGAACTCTGGATCAATCACTTTAACCCCTGCTTGATTAATAAAAATGGAGCCTGAATGCAAATCTCCATGCACTAACGCTTGGGCTTGATTCATATACTTGTTACGTAATTCGGCAACATGGCTAATAAGCACATCATTTTGATAAATATGATCTTTTACAAACTGTTCATTCGCTTCAATAATAATATTTTGATCTTTGTAGTTATAATAAGGCTCCGTAAAGACAAGGTCTTCACTAATATCACACATATCTATATTGGTGAAATTTTTAACAAGATCCTTTTTCTCATGACGATCCCAACATAAATCCGTAGTAGGTAAAAGTACATTTGCTAAAAATGTACTGATGTCTTCGGCAAAATTCGGGAAAATTTGTTCATTCATTAATTCATAGCGCAGATTTTTATAAGCAGATATATCTTCCATTGTTAATGTGCTCATCGCTTCATTATAATTGTAAATTTCAGGAATAAATGCTGGTACAAGCTCATATTGTATTTTTAATATATCTGCTTCAATCTTATTTCTTGAAATATCAAGCGGACGACCAGATGATCGAAGTAGCACATCCGCCTGCTTCACAACAACACGCTTACCTGATTTATTATCGACAACCTTAAACACATAATTGATATTACCATCACCAATTTCACTTACCTCTAGCTCTGCATCCATTGGGAATAGCTTTAATTCATCCGTCACAAACTGTTTCACGTCTTCATGTGCCATTAAAAAATGCTGTGTGAATTTGGACATTGTACTTTCCTCCTGTAATTTAATTAAATCTGTAAGGACTTACGTTTTCTTAAAAAATATTTATATTCAAGCTCTTTGCATGTTATTTTTTCTAACAAATGTTACTATTATTATATAAGCTGTTCTTTTATAACTGAATATAAAAGGTTTCACGGAGAATACCGATCTTACCTTCCGCGTGTAAAATATTCAAGGTACGAAAGAATATTCATTTTTTGCTATCGTTCACGAGGAACTTCCCAAAGCTGATGATAGACAAGTTGGGCAACTGTCTTCTAGAAGAAGCTCCTACGTATATCGATTGTTATATAATTCACATGATTAATTAACCTTTACATCTTTCCCTTTTGGAAAGCCAATAGCAATAGATAGTAAACCGATCACTATCATTAGAATGGAGTACCAGTTATAAGGCATGATACTAACAGGCGACACTCCTGCCATACCGCCAATCACCAATAATTGTCCTGCATATGGTAATAAACCATTAAATGCGGCAGAAAATATATCTAACAAACTCGCTGTACGTGAACGTGAAATACCGAATTCATCCGAAATATCTTTCGCTAGTGGACCTGCAGCGATGATGGAAATCGTATTATTAGTAGTTGAAATATCCATTAAACTAACAAGGGCTGCAATGGAAAGTTCCCCACCTCGTGCTGTTTTCGTTTTTCTAGTAAGCGTATGAAGTAGCCAATCAATTCCTCCAAGATATTTCATTAATGCAACAAGCCCACCGACTAAAATAGCAATAATAGCCATATCTTCCATGCCTCTCATACCATCATGGGCAATCTTCATAAACTCAATAATTGTAAAATCTCCATGGAATAAACCAATAAACATACCTGCAAATATTCCTGTAACCATTACTGTAATAACTTGAACACCGACTAAGGACAAAACGATAACTAACACATATGGAATGATATTTATTAAGTTATAATCATAAGAGCCTGAAATCGAAACCGCATTAATCGGAACAAAAGCCAATAAAATCATATTAATAACTACTGCTGGTAAAACCATTAAAATATTTGCTCTAAATTTATCTTTCATAGATATTTCTTGTGTACGCGTTGCTGCAATTGTTGTGTCAGATATAAACGATAAATTATCACCAAACATGGCAGCACCAACAACAACACCACATACCAATGCTACATTACATCCTGTTTTATCAGCAATATCAATGGCTAATGGTGCCAAAGCCGCAACTGTCCCCATAGACGTTCCCATAGAGAAACTAAGTACACAACCAATAATAAACAAGCCTGGCAAAATTAAATTGGATGGTAGAACACTAAGACCTAAATTTGTTACGGAATCGACAGCATGCATGCCACTGGCTACACCATGAAATGCTCCAGCTAAAATAAAGATAACAACCATTAACATCAGTGTGTGGTCGCCGCCACCTTTACAAAACATTGTCACTCGCTCTTCAAACTTTGTCGGATTGTCTTTATTTGACATCATTAATGCAACACCTGAAGCAATTAATATACCAATCATCAATGGCATGTTTTCAAAGCTACCTGACACCAAACCGGTTAACATATATAAAGCCAAAAAGATAATTAACGGGACAAGCCCCATAAATCTCCCTTTATTGGAAGTTTTGTTTTTTTCTTCTGTTTTCTGCATTAGGATTTTGCTCCTTTTCTCTATGATAGTTAGAAAACAAAAATCTCCCCAAATCCTTACTCCTTTCTCCTGTATTCTTTATATGAAACTTTATGTATACGCTCCCAACGACTTAATAATAATAGAGTCAAAACAGATTGTCAATACTTTTCAAAGAAAATCAAAATTATTTTGTTTTGATATTTTGGTTTTTGTTGGCAAAAAGCTTGCGATTACGTTTTGAAATATTTACTTTTCGGTTTTTTTATGATAAAGTGCAAGTAGCAAATCGTAAAGGAAAGATTGTTTTGATGAAATATGATCGATTACAAGAAATTTTAAAACAACTCAATAATACCGGCAGTGTAAAAGTGACGGATTTGAGCAAAATGTTAAATGTAACAGAAGAAACAATCCGTAAAGATTTAGCAACCTTAGAGAAGGAAAAGAAGTTAAAGCGCGTGCGTGGTGGTGCTTATCAGCCCAAAACACTTGATAAAGAAGTGCCTGTCTTATTAAGAGAAACGATGTTAAAAGAAGAAAAGACAAATATGGCTGGTAAATGCTTGCAATTCATTGAAGACGGAGAGTCTATTGCTTTAGACAGCTCCACAACATCATTATCTATAGCAACACTTTTAAGTATGACAACTTTAAAAATTACTGTGATATCTAATTCACTAGATATTGCCAACGTCTTAAAGGATCACAAGTCTATTAAACTAATTATTATTGGCGGCAACTTTAGGAATGTAACGCATTCCTTTATTGGTGTAAATGCCCAAAATGTTATTTCCCGATACTTAATTGATAAAGCGTTTATTAGTAGCTCTGGCATGAGCTTGCATATTGGTCCAACCGATTACAGCGAAGAAGAATCGCTAATTAGAAAACAATTCTTACAACAATCCGAGAAAAACTATTTAGTAGTGGATCATACAAAATTTGATTTTCGAACGATCCATTTAATTGATGACTTTTCCCACATTTCTACCATAATTACAGACCAAAAGCCATCGCCAGAGTGGATACATTTCTTTCAAAGTAATAACATACAGTTGATTTATTAATTTGATTGATTCCTTTATGAATATACGTTTCCCAACAAAACATATATTTTAAAAGGAGTTTAAAAAATTATGCAAAATTTTAACTACTATAACCCAGCAAATATTTACTTCGGGAAAGGCGAAGAACGTCGTATTGGCGAGCTTATTGACGCAGAAAGTCACTCTAAGCATGTTCTCGTACTCTATAGTGGCGACTATATTTTTGATTTAGGTATTTATGATACCATTGAAACAAAGCTTCATACCAAAAATATAAAGATTTTCAAAAATGGAGATGTCGTTCCTAATCCTGAAATTAGCTTAATACGCAAGTTGGTGACAATTGTAAAAGAGCAGGAAATTGACTTCATTTTAGCTGTCGGTGGCGGTAGCGTGATTGACACAGCAAAAGCTGTAGCCTTTGGTGCATTATACGACGGAGATGCCTGGGATTTCTTTATTGGTAAGGCTGAAGTAAAGCAAGCACTACCAATTGGCGTGATTTCTACTGTTGCCTCTTCTGGATCCGAAATGTCGAATGCAACCATTGTTTCTAACGCAGAACACAAGCTAGGTGTAGAAACAAACCTGATTATTCCCGCATTTTCTATTCTCAACCCAGAATTCACAGTAAAACTGCCAAGTTATCACACTGGTGTAGGTGTATCCGATATTTTAACACATCTTTTAGAACGTTATTTTACTAAAATAGAGCATGTACAATTAACTGATTTTCTTCTTGAAGGTGCAGTACAATCACTTTTAATTAGTGGGCAACAATTGATGGAACAACTAGAAGATTATGACTTAAGAGCAGAAGTCATGTGGACTGCCGTCATGGCGCATAACAATAGCTTAGAATTAGGTCGTGAACCTGACTGGGCCTCACATCGTATAGAGCATGAGCTTAGCGGGCAATATGGAATTGTTCATGGAGAAGGAATGGCCATCGTATTTCCTGCTTGGATGGAATATGTGAGTCAGTTCCATCCAAATATTTTTGTTAAGTACGGCGTTCGCGTATTTAACATTGATCCGTTTGCTCACTCGAAGGAAGAAATTATTCAATTAAGTATTGAAAAAACACGTAATTTCTTTACCCGTATGGGCATGAAGTCACACTTGAGTGAATTGGAAATTGACGATACACATTTTGAAGAAATGGCAAATCGTGCAACGAAAAATAACACCCAAGCCATTGGACACCTTAAGAAATTAAATGCTACAGATATAGTGGAGATATTGAAATTAGCTTTGTAATAAATAAGCTATATGTGATATACGTCAAGTAAACAAAGTCGCCTAGTTGCTGGGCGCTGGAACCGGACGTGGCTAAATAACTTAGTTAGTTTATCCACAGCTGCAACGTTTTATAATTTCCTAGACCATAAAAAACCGTATGAAATCACAGTAAATAGGGACTTCATACGGTTTTATTTAAGATGCTAGTCCAGTAAAAATAATTGTCGTAACAAATCTACATTCACATCAATATCTAAGTGGCATACGTAGCTAATCCAATCCATACCTGTGAGTTTTCCACTAATCAAAAAAACTGCTACATACAGCCCTAAGATGAGAAAGATAACCAAATAACAAATCAATACTTCTTTCCATTCTGACTGTTTATTTACTTTCATTTTCTTTACTCCTTTCATGCTTGTTTATGACTAAAATCAGCATGAAAGGAAGCGAGGTAATTAGACCCATATTTCATTACATCTATCGTTCGACTTGTATCCGTAGCATAAAGCACGCTACAGCTATCAAAACCTATAAAGGAATGCGGAGAAAGCACTTGCTTTTGGATTGGCGGTATTGGAATAGGTAGTAGCAAATCCTCTTTTGGCATAGCAGGCAATGAGAGTTGTACAGCATCATGATCTTGCGCATGGATAGTCGACTTGCTAATCGTTTCATTCGATGGCAGACTACCGATTTGCTCTACTAATTGCGCCGCTTGACTAAACAAGACAAACATAAATAAAACAGACAAGAAAAAGATTTGCATGAAGCTATGTTTTCTATTCACCTTCTCCACCTCCTATACCATTTATAGAAATTGCCACGGACATCATTACTACCTAAACACAACACTATCATAACAGCTTTTGCTGGACATTCAACAGGTAGTTACACTCCAATATATGTCAGTTTTTTGATTGCAATAAAACCCTTCTAAATGACAGCTCAGCCGAACTGCTTCAAGCACTTCCTTGGTACCACATAGCATAGAAAAATGGCTATCCCAATGCGTCGTTATTAGCAGTTCATTGTAGTGCGTAAAAAAATTACTGTAATCATCCGATAGTTTGCTCTTGCTAATGAGATCAGATACAGCTTCTAGTTTACGCTCCGTCCCAAATTCATTACCACACCATATCCAAAAATACCCTAATTGCTGGAAACTTTTTAAAAGGGGATTTATAAGTATCTCTGGCAGTCTACCTTCCCCCGGCGCAATAAGATTATATTGTTGACAAGTTTCATCAATTGCTAATGCAGTTTCTTCATCCATTTTTTCTTTTCTTAAAGAGAGGATCCTAGTGCGCAAGCCAATATCTAGTTGGCGCACAGTAGTTATTTTAGATAGGTGTAAAAGCTCTTTCCATGTTCGTACTTCAAATTGATCGCTTAAATTATTTTTATTCCAAGTCGTGCGCACTGTTTCTTGCTCTGTATGCTTCTGCTTCATAAAAGGATGGAAAAAAATAAAAACTTCCTCATATACTCCATCATAAAACCGTTTAATGGGTATATCTTCTGGTGCACAAACGGCATAACGATGTGGTTCTGGTAATGTTTTTACCATATGATCACCTTCTTATACGGTCATTTTCCTTATCTACATATATTTATAGCTTTTAATTATACGCTCATCTACCTAACACGTAAAGTTCATTACGGATAGGACATTTAATTTTAGCAAATCTTTTTAAGACCATGAAACGAACTACTTGGTTGATCTTACATAAAGCAAGTGAAGCTTTCTTATCCTTAAAAAAGCAACCACCTACTTCTCCATTATTTCTTTGCTTTTTGCGCCCAATATGTAGCCAGTATGGGGCCGGATATATTATGCCAAAAACTAAAGATGGCGCTAGGAACTGCTGCAAGCGGACTAAAATGAGCAGCAGCTAATGCCGCACCTAAGCCTGAATTTTGCATGCCAACTTCAATAGAAACAGCTTTTCGATCCGTGTATGTTAGTCTAAATAACTTCGCAATAAAAAAACCAATTAAATAACCAAACCCATTATGCAAAATAACAACCGCAAGTATGAGCACGCCTGATTCAATGATCTTGTCTTTACTACTTGCAACAACAGCAGCCACGATTAAAACGATAGCAACTACAGAAACAAGTGGCATAATATCAACGCTTTTCTTTGCTTGTTCTTTTAAGAAAAGTTGGACAATTAACCCAAAAACGATAGGTATTAAGACAATCTTTACAATCGACATAAACATACTTGATGCGGATACCTGTAACCACTCTTGCGCTAGAAAATAGATAATGGCAGGTGTTAACAAAGGTGCAATCAACGTGGACACAGATGTGATGGCAACGGAAAGAGCTGTATTCCCTTTTGCTAAAAATGTCATGACATTAGAGGCTGTGCCTCCAGGACAAGCTCCAACTAAAATGACGCCAATGGAAATTTCTGGTGGTAAGTTTAATCCTTTTGCTAAACCATAAGCAATAAGCGGCATGAACAAAAATTGTGAGACAACACCAATAGCTACACTTTTCGGTTGGCGAGCGACTTCCCGAAAATCATGCACCGATAACGTCATCCCCATCCCAAACATGATAATTCCCAACAAAATCGATATGTAATTACCAATCCACAAAAATTGCTCTGGCAACAAGAAAGCTATTACCGCCACCAACAATACCCAAATAGCAAATGTTTTTCCGATAAAGTGACTGAATTTGATAAATGCTTGCATCTTCCTACCTCCTATTCCAAATATTCTACCACAAAGCGAATATTTAATTTAATAGGAATTTTACGTTTGGATACAAATATGCACAGCGTCGTATTTCATTCGTTTGAACACGTTTATTTTCTAAAAGCCTTCGTATTTCAAAGTGATATTGAACACAAAAATCTTTGAAAGAAGCAAAGGAATCTTTCGTATCCTTGGGAGTAGGAACAAGGCTAGCATAATAATCACGTAAACTATGATTACTATCGCTTTTTAATAAATAAAAACAGCTGCAAAAAGTAAATTGGGTACTGGCTGCCCTGACTTTGCGTGCATACATAAAGCTAATAAATCATCATCAGCAGCGATTCTGTTTGCCAAATAGGCATATAACGGGCTAGAACCTTCCCCTTCATTTTTGGCAAAATTCCTAAACCATTGCGCCAAAACGTTTTTATCTCTACCCATACATCATCCTCCTTGCTTTATTTTCTTAGTCATAAACGTGTTTCTTTGCTGGTCAAGACGCAATCATTGTCGCCTTCTACTCCTGTGACACAAACTCATTTTCATATCATTGGTCCCGAGATGAAACGTATGCCGATGAAAAAAGTCAGTACTCCATTGAAAACTAAAACAATACCTGTAAATAGAATATCTCCAAACGCATCTGACAGAACCTCTTAATATGTATAATTCGTTTGTAAATATAGCGTTAAATGATTGTAAAATATTCCGATTTCTATTGCAATGCAGACAAGCACAATATATTATTTTCAGTGAACTAAAAGTTAGTTTATCTTTTAATTCACTAAAACAAAATGGAGGAGTAACTATGCGAAAATTATTGCTCATGCTTGGAATAGTTTCAACCCTTATATTCATTACCGCTTGCAGTGAAGCAGGAAAAGAAGCAAAATCAGATAAAAAATCGGAATTAGTCGTGTATACCAACCAAATTTCTGGTGATCGCGAGGAAGTAGCTAAAAGTTTAGTAGAAGAGCAAAATTTCAATTTTGAAGTTGTATTTGTGCAAGCTGGTGGAGGAGAAATGAAAGACAGACTTATCGCTGAAAAAAACAATCCACTCGCAGATGTTGTTTTGGGAGGCTCGCCATTAGAGCATTTAGCTTTAGCAGAAAATAATATATTAGCACCATTTACTCCTACTTGGGCAGATAATGTCGACCCCAGTTTAGTTGGGTCAGAAAACAACTACTGGCCATGGGCAATCGATACGGTTCACTATACGTACAATAAAGATTTAGTTGGTGAGAATAATCAACCACCAGTACCGCAAGATTGGCCTGATTTAACAAAATCTGAATTTAAAGATCAATACTATATTTTCGAACCCTCTGGAACGACAGGTGCTGTTCTGTTCGCTTCCATGCTTGTAAGATATCAGGACAAAAATGGGGAGCATGGCGTATCAGAAGAAGGATGGAAATTAGTAGAAGATATTTATACAAATGCCGTAAATCCAGCTCCGCAAGATTGGCAAGAAGCACTGAAGGAAGATGTCACGGGAGGCTTCATTTGGGGAGGCGGCGTGATTTCCGTAGCTCGTGACAAAAATATCGAACTAGATATTATGGAACCTTCTGTAGGTACACCATTTTTACCTGCTCTTGTAGGAAAGATTCATACTGGTAACGAGGAGAAAATGGAAAACGCAGAAGAATTTATTAACTGGTGGGGTTCTGCCGATGTCCAAGCAACTTGGGGAGAAAAAACTGGACAAGCCCCAGCAAATAAAGAAGCACTAGAGAAAATTGGTGGAGAGATACAAGCATTGCTTGATCGTTTAGAAACACAAGAACTTGACTGGAATTATATCTATGAACATATGGATGCATGGCGTGAAAAAATGGCACTTGAATATGCACAGTAAACTAATATGAAAGTAATGAAGGGGGTATCCTTCCATCCCCAATTATTGGTTAGCATGACAGAATTATGATCTAAAAGCCTTTAACTAAAACTAAGTTTTACGTGCCTTTACCTTCTATGTTCCAACAATTTTTCTATCTGCATATACGACAACTTATATTCGGAATAATGAATGACAGGTTGTCTGATAATAAACACCTGTCATTCCACCAATGGAGGATTATGAATGATTGAATTACAAGGTATCGAAATTGCCTATGATGATTTTATTGCCATGAATGAACTTAACATCACGATCAATGAAGGCGAATTTTTTACGCTGTTAGGTCCTTCTGGATGTGGAAAAACCAGTTTACTTCGAACCATTACAGGGTTTGTTTCCCCGTCTAAAGGACGAATTACTATTGATGGTAAAGATGTGACGGACGAATCCGTAGAAAAAAGAGGCGTTGGCATCGTTTTTCAATCATACGCGATTTTTCCAACGATGAACGTATTTGAAAATATTGCTTTCGGGTTACGAGTAAAGCGATTATCAAAAAAAGCAATAAAAGAGAAAGTATTGGAAATTGCTCAGATGGTTGATTTAAGCGAAGAGCATTTACAACGAAATGCCTCCGAACTATCTGGCGGACAGCAACAGCGGGTTGCCATCGCCCGAGCATTAGTACTTCAACCAAAAATATTATGCTTAGATGAACCTCTCTCCAATTTGGATGCAAAACTACGAAACCAATTGAGAGTAGAGTTAAAAAGACTGCAAAAGCAATTTGGGATTACAACTGTCTATGTCACCCATGACCAGGAAGAAGCATTAACAATGTCTGATAAAATTGCTGTCTTCAACAATGGAAAACTGGAACAACTGGGCACGCCAAACGATGTATTTAACAACCCAACATCGGATTTTGTAGCAACATTTATAGGTGATAGCAACGTCTTTGAAACAAAAGAACTGGCTACTTTTTTAAACGCTAAGAACCTTTCTCGTCCAAGCGGCAAAAGCTACCTTCGTCTAAATCATGTGCACACAAAGCCTATCAAAGAAGCAATAAAACTGGAAAGTGTCGTAACAAACGTGGAATATTTTGGGCTTTATAGCAAATATACGTTCAAAACCGTTTCTGGACTGACACTTCGCAATGTCGAGGTAGACCTTTCTAACCAAATGAATATTGGCGATAACGTAACATTATATCTAAAGCAACGTGATTTCATCCATTTGTAGGGAGGCGATGATAGACATGAAACAACTTATAAACGTAAAACAATGGAAGAAAAATAGTATGCGTCTACTAATCGGCGCCTTTCTACTGTGGTTTGTCATTGCCTTTCTCATATATCCAAACTTCAACATCATTCTAGCAAGCTTTCGAACAGAATCAGGATTTTCCTTTACTATTGTTCGTAAGCTATTCGAGTCGCCCATTGCCATGGATGGGTTAAAAAACAGCTTCATCTTAGCTATATCCTTAGCAATTACCACGAATATTGTCGGGATCTTTATTGTACTTGTTTCTGAGTACTTTGAAATAAAAGGAGCTAAACTATTAAAAATTGGATATATGACAACATTTATTTATGGCGGAATCATATTGGTTTCAGGCTACTCGATGATTTACGGCGAAAACGGAATTGTGACAAAGACACTTGCTTCATTTTTCCCTAATTTTAATGTGCAATGGTTTGGAGGGTTTTGGGCTGTTCTGTTTGTAATGACAGTATCTACGACAACCTCACATATGATGTTCTTAGGAAATGCGATTAAATCCATTGACAACTACACGATTGAAGCCGCTAAAAACATGGGTGCTTCGTCATTTTACATTATAAGAAGAATTGTTTTACCTGTCGTGTTGCCTACCATTTTTGCCATTACTATTTTGCAATTCTTGGGCGGGCTAAGTGCATTTGCCGCTCCCTTAATTATTGGCGGAAAAGACTTTCAAACCATTGCCCCATTAATTTTAGAATTAAATAAAATCCCTGGGTCACAAGGGTTGGCACTTATGCTTTCGTTAGTACTCGGACTGACAACAATTTTGCTATTAATCTTATTCACGAAACTTGAAAAAGGTGGAACTTTTTTCTCTATATCAAAAACAAAAGCAGTATATGTCAAACAGAAGATTAATCATAAATCACTTCATATCTTTGTTCATGCTATAGCTTACCTACTATTTATCATTTATGTCATGCCAGTGGTTTTAATCATTGCATTCTCTTTTACCAATTCTGCTGCCATCCATGAAGTAAAATTAAGCTTTTCCGCATTTACTCTAGATAACTATCTAACAGTATTTCATGATATAGAAAAGATTACCCCGTTTTTTAATAGTGCTAATTTTTCTATCCAAGCAGCAATTGCAGTTACAATAATTGTTTTGTTAGGTGTAGGCATAAGAAGAAAGCATGACAATCTTTTTACCCAGTTTATTGAATATGCATTTTTAATACCATGGATGCTACCATCTACGTTAATTGCAATTGGATTTTTAACCACTTATGATGAGCCGAAATTAATTATTGGAAACAAGGTGTTAATCGGTACAACCGAAATATTAGTGCTAGCGTATATCATTATTCTCATTCCGATTACTTCTAGACTATTACGAGCTTCCTATCAATCTGTGGATCAGGATTATGAGCGGGCTGCAAAATCACTCGGCGCGAGTTCATTTTACACGTTTCGTCGAATCGTATTACCTATGCTCCTGCCAACGGTTCTCGCATTAATTGTCTTAAATTTCAACTCACTACTATCGGACTATAACATCGCAGCATTTTTATCGCATCCTTTAAAGGAGCCGCTCGGGTTATTGATCCGGAGGTATACATCTGTGGAAGCGACTGGCGATACACAAGCATTAATTTATGTCTTCTCGACAATTTTGATGGCGATTGCCGCCATCACCGTTTCAATCGTTTATGGCTGGTTATTAAAAGAAAAGAAGAAATAAGGGAGGATTTGCAAAATGAAATACACTACTATCTTAAACAAACTATTGGAAAAAAATGATCGTTTAATTGCTTGTCACCAAGGGTCGGCAGGAGGGAATATTTCCTACAACACATATCGTTCCATGCTGAATGCCATTCGTCAAGGTGCTCATATTGTAGAATTTGATATTAGTCGATCAAAAGACGGTATCTTTTATATTTTTCACGAGCATGAAGAGCCCATTCGCTTGAATCAACAAGAAAAATTTCGCGAATTTACCTCTGAGGCATTAAGTCATATGCCTTTACTGAATATGAATATGCAGGCTGTCGATTCCCCACCAACAGTGAAACAATTTATGGCCGCTATGAAAAAGCATCCCCATACATTATTACATGTTGATCATGCCAAGAAATGGGGAAAAGAGCTTTTGGAGCATTTCGATCAATTTGAAGATCAGCGAGAATCGATTATAATTAAAACAGATGTCGAAGTAACCGATTATTTGGAAGTATTAGCACAGCACGATGTAAAATATATGACACTGCCAAAGGTCTGGAGCGAAACTGACTTTGAAACCATTATGTCGTATCGTGATCGCATTAATATCATTGGATTTGAAATGATCTTTGATGATCCGCAAGCAGCTTATGTATCAAAGGAAACTATACAGACGCTTCGAGAAATGGGCTATCACACTATGATAAACGCCATTGTTCTTTGGAATGATCGCCCATCACTTTGCGGTGGGTTTGACGACGATATTTCTTTGTTGGAAGACCCTGATTCAGGGTGGGGAAAGCTATTAGAAATGGGCTTTGATATTATTCAGACAGATTGGCCACTACCATTAAAAGTATATCTTGAGCAAAAAGGAGTTAATCTCGTCTATGAGCCTTAAACCTATATCGCCACGATATGAATTTGCAATCAACTTAATTGACTCTTGCAAACTTCTATTAGAGCAACATTCCATTGAAAATATAGAAGAAAAAGAACACGATAAAGATTTAGTTACCAATCTAGATAAAATACTTAATGCGCATATTGTTCATGAAATTAGCAACAGATTTAAGGATAGCATAGTCGGTGAGGAACAATCAAAATCAGGAAACAAACAAAACAGCTGGTACATTGATCCTATTGATGGAACGACAAACTTCATTTATCGTCATCGTGAATTTGCTATATCCATCGCCTTTGAAGGAAATGAAGAAAAATTCGGACTTGTTTTTGATGTAAAGGAAGACACACTATATCACGCTCATTCCAACTCGGGAGCTTTTATTAATGGTCAACCTTTTACCCGACCAAAAACAGCAGCATATGGAATTATCCATATTACCCCAAGCTATCTAAAGGAAGCAAAATATGAAGCGTTTGCCAATCGCTTTAAAGGTGTTCGTTACCTAGAAGTTTGTGCTATCGAAATCATTCGAGTAGCAATTGGAGAAGCAAGCTGTTTTTATAGAAAAGATCAACAAGCATGGGATTATAAAGCTGCTGTTATCTTCGCAGAAATGGTCGGCTTACCTGTAGAAGTAACAGAAAATCAAACCGTTCTAATAGGTACAAAATGGAACGAGTTACTTGAAGAAATTAACAAACACGCAGGGAAAAGTGTTTCGGGGCGTTTATAAAAATTAACGAGTTTAGACCATACTCACTAAGACTAATACAGCGCTACTTATCAACACGAAATGGATATAGTGACTTATCGTCAACTTTCATGGATAGTTAAATAAAACCTTTTGGAACGAAATGATCATGTAAGGTGCTGGAATCGCCAGCTGGCGTGTCATAGCACCTTACATTTTGATTCACAATAAGCCAAAAATTGGAGGTGCTTTTATGGTGAAGTTGGAGGACGTCGCCAGAAAAGCTGGTATTTCTAAAACAACTGTCTCACGCGTATTAAATAACGACAAAACCATTACAGTGACGGATGAAACGAGAGAGAAAATACTGGCGGCCGTTGAAGAATTAGGATATAAGCCCTTACGTAAAAAAAGGACAAAACCAAAGCAATACCATGTGGCAATGATTCATAACAATGAAGCATTTAAAAGCACTGTAGATAGAGCCTTCTACTTTTCCATTCGTAATGGACTAGAGCATATGGCGCTGAAGAAGAATGTGACCATTGTCAGTTTACCACTAGATCATTTAACAACGATCTCTACTACGAATACAACTTTTGATGGCGCCATTATTCTCGGAAACCTTTCCAAAGATGAACATGATTTTATTCGTGAGTATATTCATTCGCAACATGTAGTTGTTATTGGTCTTGCAAATCCTTATGCGGATCAATATGACCATATTTCATTTAATACAAGACAAGCTGTGTATAAAGTACTGAACTATTTAAGAGAACTTGATCATGAACAAATTGGCTGCTTAGGTGCCGAAGAATCATCTGATCTATTAAACACTGATTCACGTAAATGGCATTTCACCAACTATATGAAAGCACTAGATCTATATCATGAAGATTGGGTTATTTTTGGAGACAAAGGAATAGAAGCGGGGCAAGAAATCGCTAAAAAATTACTAGAACTTGAGGAAATACCAACGGCTTTGTTTGTTGCTAACGATCCAACGGCAATTGGTGTAGTGCAAGCATTGCAAGATGCAGGGCTAAAGGTTCCAGAAGATATGTCAGTCATTGGATTTAATGGTGACTATACAACGGAATACATTTACCCCCCATTGTCTACATTAAAAGTAAATACAAATGAAATGGGACAAGAAGCAATTATCACTGTTCTAGAACGGATCAAAGGATACAGGAAACTAGCTAAAAAAGTAGAAATAGCAACTCATATTATTGAACGGAAAAGCTGTGCTCCAATGAAAAAATGATATGTAATATCATTTTAACTTTCATATAAATAGATATAAGCAAAAACGAGCAGAGGGAATTTTGCTATTATAATAGTTAATGTGGCTCTATCGTATAAAAAGGCAAAATGACAAATCATGATTCATTGTGTTCCATAAAATTTTTATCCAGCTTGCAAACTTTCTTTACAATCGAGTAGGAGGGGGCGACTAACCCCCGACCTCTCACACCACCGTACGTACGGTTCCGTATACGGCGGTTTCATTTAAGTCCAACGCATCGTTTGATATCGTTTATGTAGACTCTTTAAGCCTAGGTTTGACCAGTATCGATCACCTAATGCTCTATGTAAGATCGGACTTTTAGCTATACGCCAATAAGCCTTTCTCGTGTTTGCCCACTCCCATGCTTTTCCTTTACTAATTCCAAGTTTTATTAAATTCTTGTATTTTGTTTTGACTTTCTTCCATTCTTTCCAGCGTATCATTCGCATCCTTCTTCGAATCCAGCTATCCAAAACTTCAAATATAGAGGGCGTCTCTGCTAGCTGATAGTAGCCTAGCCAACCTACTAAGTATCGATTTAGCTTTGCGATTCTATCCTGCATATTCATAGACTTCTTTCTTGAGGTTAGTTCTCTGACACGCTGTTTAAAGCGTTTGATACTTTCTTTAGAAACCCGAATCTTTGGGTTCTCTTTATGGAATGTGAAAGAAAATCCTAGGAATTTACGCTTCCATGGGCGGTCTACTGCACTTTTCTGTTCATTTACTTTTAATTTGAGTTTTCCTTCGATAAATGTAGTGATACTTTTCATCACTCGCGATCCCGCTCTCCTCGATTGAACATATATGTTACAGTCGTCCGCATAACGGACGAAATGGAGCCCCCTTCGCTCTAATTCTTTATCTAGCTCATCTAAAACGATGTTGGATAGCAACGGACTTAATGGTCCGCCTTGAGGGGCTCCTTCTGTGTTTGGTTGAACGATTCCGTCCTCCATAATGCCAGCTTGGAGATACCTACGTATAAGTTTAAGTACTCTCGGATCTTTGACCTTTTGGCTCAGTTTCCTCATTAATCGGTCGTGATGTACTTTATCAAAGAATTTCTCTAAATCCATGTCTATAACCCAGCGATAGCCATCTTTCATATAGCTTCTCGCTTTCCTAACCGCGTCATGTCCTCGTCTGTTTGGGCGAAAACCATAACTATGTTCAGAAAATGTTGCGTCATAGATGGTTGTTAGAACTTGTGCGATTGCTTGTTGGATGAAACGGTCTAGCACGGTAGGAATTCCTAGCTTCCTCACTCCGCCGTTTGGTTTCGGGATTTCGACACGGCGAACGGGTTGAGGATAGTAGGTACCTGATTCGAGTTGTTCTCGAACGGAAGCCCAGTGTTCCATGAGATGCGCTCGTAGGTTTTGTACGGGCATTTCATCCACACCGTGGCTTCCTTTGTTACGTTCGACACGTTTCAGTGCACATATTAAGTTTTCTCGTGATAGAATGCTTTCCAACATGATATCTAACTCCTACGTGAATGGCTCTTTCTTCTTGTGTGGCAATTTCTCTCAGCCCTTCTAGTGTCCCCCACGGGATTCACCGCTTCCTTCACTAGGAAGGTTTTCTTGTTTCTGCTTCATCAAGTATTGCGTACTCCGAAGCGACCATTCTTCTTCAATGATTCAGCCCTTCCTAGAAATATCTAGTACTACGGCTTCGGCTGACTTCTGACAGTTCAGCGAACACTTACATGTTCGGTTACGGCGTGTGCACCGCTTTTCTGTCAGATCTCCCGGGGTAAGCACACATTCTTCCTCTCCATATCCCCACTTCATTTACTCTGTGTACCCTTTGGCAGTAAGGACTTTGACTTGTTGTGCAGTCTCATCCAAGTACACCTAGCCTTCTATGAAGTTCGTGTTCCTAAGGGCGGAGATTTGCCGCCGACTTCCTTCAGATTCTGGGTCACCCCAGACACCCTTGTCTTAGGCTAACCACTACTACTGCCTTCGTGGTTCGGGACTCGAACCCTAGAGAATGTGTGCATGCCTGGCACACACATAAAAGCCTTCAGAAAACATTTTCTAAAGGCTGCTTTACGTCTCGAAAGGAAGGCTAAGACAACCTACCCATCTTAGAAAGTTCAGCTGAAATCCCCTATAGCATAAGCTTCAGCGCGCTTATGTTATCAATCTCGCCTTTCTTTCGTAGACCTTATCTGACCTGTCCTTTATACTTCCTCTTTAAACGAGCATTTTCTATTCCCTCAATAAATCCGCTACGATCTTTTCATTCCGTCCATATAGTTTTTCATTGTGAGAGGATACCATTGCTGTTTTCGTTGCTTCGGGTTCAAGGTAAAGCTTGGCTTGATTGACTGCGTTTGCTGCATCTTGAAAAGCACCAGCAATAAGATGAAGCTTGCCGTCATGATGTAAAATATCTCCTGCAGCAAATAAGCCAGAGATAGAGCTTTCACTGCTGCTTGATCCAGCTATAAAATAATGATCAAAGATTTGGATATCAAGTGGGCTGTCTTCTAATAATGATTTGTCTCTCTCATAGCCATGGTTCACAATAACCTCGTCAATCGGAATATATTGCTTTACACCTGACTCTCGATTTTTCAGTGCTACTTTTTCTATTTGATCACCAGAGGCATTTGCCACTAATTCCGCAATTTCAGTTTGCGTGAAACATACAACAGAATGATTTTGTAAATATGTAATCTGGGATTCATGGCAAGAAAAATCGCTTCTACATGCAATATATACTTCTTTCGCAATACCTGATAATTCTTTAGCCCAATCCGTAGCAGAATTCCCTCCACCAGAAATTAATACACGCTTATTCTTAAAATCTTTCAAATTCTTTATCGTATAATGCAGATTTTTATTTTCAAAGTCGCTCGCATTAGCAATTGGTAAACGTTTTGGATTTAATATTCCCCCACCAACTGCTACAATTACGGTCTTAGAATAGTGCACATTTCCTGAGGACGCTTTCACAACAAAGAAACCAGCCTCATTTTTGTCAATGGATACAACTTCCTCATTGAGCACTACCTCAGGGTCAAAGGTAAGTCCCTGCTGCACCATGTTTTCAACAACTTGTTGTCCTGGAAGAGGTGGCATCGCACCTATATCCCAGACAATTTTTTCAGGATATACATTCACTTTCCCACCAAGAAAAGGATGGTACTCAATAATTTTTGTCTTCAATTCACGTAGACCACTGTAAAATGCTGAAAAAAGCCCCGCTGGCCCTCCTCCAACAATCGTTACATCATACACATCTGCCTCAGATATATGAATCATTTGAATGCTCCTCACAATTGAAAATGATTATCAGTTGCATCCATCTTATACTATTTTACAACGTGTTGCAACCCTTTTTATATAGAGTTACTAATAAAGCCTGCTTTTCACCATATTAATTTTAATACTAGCAATTGACAAACAAAAAGATACGGTATATCATTCTGGTATTGATAATCATTTTCAATTAAAGGGTAAATCAATGTTTTGTTATTTAGGAAGTAAACGTTCGTAAAAAATTCCACTGTATGATCAATAACCTTTACCCTTTCGCTATATATATAAAGAAAGGAGGATAAGAAAATGTTTCGTTTAACCGCAAATGACCTAACTGTTGGCTATGACAAAGTGCCCATTATACAAAATTTATCCGTTACTATTCCTGATAAGCAGATCACATCCATCATCGGTAGTAATGGCTGTGGTAAATCTACTTTATTAAAAGCGATAACAAGAATCATCCCTTATGAAGATGGTTCTGTCCTTTTAGATGGTTCCCAAATCGCCACGATGAAAACAAAGGACGTTGCTAAGAAAATGGCCATCCTCCCCCAATCACCAGATAGCGCAAGCGGATTAACAGTTGGTGAATTGGTATCTTACGGACGTTTTCCACATCAAAGTGGTTTAGGTCGATTAAAACAAGCAGATATCGATGTAATTCATTGGGCAATGGAGGTAACTGCTATATTAGGTTTTAAACACCGCACTGTAGATGAATTGTCTGGCGGTCAAAGACAGCGCGTGTGGATTGCAATGGCTTTAGCGCAAGAAACGGACATCATTCTACTTGATGAACCAACAACCTATCTCGATATGGCTCATCAACTAGACATTCTTCAACTGCTAGAGCAACTGAATAAGCAAGAAGGTCGAACCATTATAATGGTTTTACACGATATCAACCAAGCGGCTAGGTTCAGTGATCACTTGCTCGCCATGCGTTCAGGACAAATTATTCAAACAGGGAGTCCCGGAGAAGTACTTACCAAAGAAATGTTACGAAATGTATACGAAATAGACGGAGAAATAGGGACAGATCCACGCACAGGAAAACCGATCTGCATCACTTACGATCTAATTAAACAAAAGGAGCAACATAACAATGAAAAAAAGATTCATTCTGCTATTTAGCATCCTCATTCTTGTACTTAGTGCTTGTAATACGAACGATGAAAAGCAAGAAGATAACGATAAAGCAGCTTCAGACAATGAAAAAGATACCATTACCTATGAATCTGAAGACGGTCCTGTAGAAGTTCCTGCAGACCCGCAACGTGTCGTTGTGCTTAGCCAATTTGCTGGAGATTTAATCAAACTTGGCGTCCATGTTGTTGGTGCTGACTCATGGGCGAAAGATAACCCGCGCTTTGAAGAATTAAAAGACGCTGCCACCGTTTCTGAAGATAATATAGAACAAATCATCGAGCTAGAACCAGATCTAATCATCGGCTTATCTTCCACTAAAAATATAGACAAGTTAAAAGAAATTGCACCGACCGTTACATTTACTTACGGAAAAGCTGGTTACTTAGATCAACATATTGAAATTGGCAAGCTCGTAAACAAGGAAGAAGAAGCCCGCAAGTGGGTAGAAAGCTTTGAGAAAGAAGCAAAAGATATCGGTAAACAAATTAAAGATAAAATTGGCAAAGATGCTACCGTATCTGTCATCGAAAAGTTCGATAAACAATGGTATGTATTTGGTGATAATTGGGGACGCGGTACCGAAATTCTCTATCAAGCCATGGGCCTAAACATGCCTGAATCAGTGAAAGAACAAGCTTTAAAAGACGGTTATTACGCTCTTTCAGAAGAAGTGATCCCTGATTTTGCAGGTGATTATTTAATTGTTAGTGATCAATCCGGTGCAGAAGATACTTCTTATTTAGAGTCCGATACGTTCCAAAACATTCCTGCTGTACAAAATGATCATATATTTGTTGTTAATGGAAAAGAATTTTACTTTAACGATGCGTCAACACTTGAATATCAATTGGAGTTTTTCAAAGAAAAATTTTTAGGGGAATAAACGGTGAAGAAAGTAAAAAGAGAAATCCAACATACGGCTTTTCCAATCAAATTAATCATCGCTATTATAGTATGCTTCTTCACATTCCTTGTAGCAACAAAAATGGGAGCAAAAGAAACGAGTTTTGCTGACGTTTTTAATGCGTTTTTCCAAAAAGGTAGTTCTCCAGGCTATTCCATTATTCGGGATATTCGTTTACCAAGAGAAGTTGCCGTGATGTTTGTTGGAGCAGCTCTTGCTGTTTCCGGTGCCATTATGCAAGGGATGACACGTAACCCCTTAGCTGATCCTGGGTTACTTGGTTTAACTTCCGGTGCCAATGCTGCATTAGCATTCGCACTGGCCATGTTACCGAGCGTAAGCACTTTTGGAATTATGGTGGCATGTTTTATTGGGGCTGCAGCAGGTGCAGGGCTCGTCTTTGGTATTGGCTCCATGCAAAAAGGTGGCTTTACCCCTGTCAAATTAGTATTAGCAGGTGCTGCCATTTCTATCTTTTTACAAGCAGTTGCGGATGCTATCGGTTTATATTTTAAAATCTCCAAAAACATCTCCCTTTGGACAGCAGGAGGTGCTATTGGTACGACATGGCAACAGCTGTCCATTGTTGTTCCATTTATTTTAATCGGGTTACTATTTGCATTGCTTCTATCTCGTCAAGTAACGATTCTCAGCTTAAAGGAAGATGTTGCCACTGGTTTAGGTCAAAATACAAGGCGAATTCGTTGGCTGTTATTTATTGTGATTGTTATATTAGCTGGAGCCGCCGTCTCGTTAGTCGGGAATATGGCATTTATCGGCTTAATGATCCCTCATATTGTACGAGCAATTGTTGGTGTTGATTATCGTCATATCATTCCGATGTCTATCTTTACTGGAGCCATCTTTATGTTGCTTGCAGATTTAGTCGGACGTATGATTCATGCACCAATGGAGACACCAGTTGTATCCATTGTTGCTGTTCTTGGACTCCCGTTCTTTCTATTTGTTGTGCGAAAAGGAGGAAGCGCATTTCAATGATTCCATCCCAACTAATACGCAAACAACGCATCATTATATTCATTTTACTACTACTTATTATCATGACGTCCATCATAGCAATTGGCGTAGGCCCATCTTCTGTGTCGATAGATCGTTTAATTCCGACTATTTTAGGAAACGGAACATTTAAAGAAGACTTCGTGTTTTTCTCTATTCGCTTACCACGACTTATTATTATCGTGTTAGCCGGCATGGCACTCGCACTTTCTGGGGCTATTTTACAGGCATTAACTAGAAACGACTTAGCTGATCCAGGAATCATCGGGATAAACTCGGGAGCTGGTCTAGCTATTGCCGTATTCTTTTTATTTATGCCAATAGAAGTAGAAAATTTTGTATATATGCTACCTGTTGTCGCTTTCATCGGTGCTATGGCTACTGCCATATTGATATATATATTTTCCCACCAAAGAAAAACCGGTCTAAATCCTATCCATCTTGTTCTTGTTGGGGTTGGATTTTCCATGGCATTATCTGGTCTTATGGTCATCCTCACATCTGGTGCTAAAAATGAGAAAGTCGACTTCATCGCTAACTGGTTGGCAGGAAATATTTGGGGAACAGACTGGCCATTTATCTTAGCTCTGCTCCCATGGATTTTGATTTTATTTCCATATACATACATAAAATCACACCAGTTAAACATTTTTGGGATGAGTGAACCAGTAGGTATTGGGCTTGGTATGCATGTAGAAAAAGAAAGAATCGTATTATTAATGGTAGCCGTTGCCTTAGCAGCTGCAACCGTATCTGTGACAGGTGGGATTGTCTTTATTGGATTAATGGCACCACATATCGCAAAAGGGCTCGTCGGGCCACGACATCAGCTATTCCTACCAATCACTATTCTGATGGGTGCTTGGTTATTACTAGTAGCCGATACGATTGGCAGGAATATATTGCAGCCAGAAGGCATTCCCACAGGTATTGTCGTGGCAATTATCGGAGCACCGTATTTTATTTATCTACTATTAAGAAGCAAATAATATGGGCGAGTGGGTAGTTCCCACTCGTTTTTTATTTTATTTAATAATTAGCTTTGACGGTATGGGATAAAGTTTTCTCTACTATTTTTTTCTCGTTAACGATATGGAAATTTTTTCTTGTTATTTATTATTGTTGCATGTAAAATAAGGAATAATAAACACCTAACAAGAACAAAGGCTCGGGGCGCCCGGTTAGCAACGTAGCGAGTGGAACGAATCAACTAAAGTTTTAAGAATCATGCTCCTGCAACAGGAGTATGCCGGCGCCCTCCAGCAAACCCATCTTTAGTCGGCCTTCCTATTTAGAACGAACCGATGATGACTTATCGTAAGGCAATGGAGTGAAGTCACCTAGTTGCTGGGCGCTGAAGCCGGACGTGGCTAAATAAATTAGTTAGTTGATCCACAGCTGCAAAATTTTATAATTTCCTATAACGAAAAAAGGCACCTTCCCAAGGTGCCCTGCTCAAAATACAAACACTTTTTTAGCTTTTCGTTTGAAAATCTATGTATTTAGTTTGCTTCTGACTCAAACTGATCAATTATTTTATCCATTGGAAAATAAACAAAATCATTTTCATCGGTTTCTTGTTCATTTCGATGCATCGATACTTCAGCAAGATCAACAAAATCTATGGTTAGTACTTCCCAGCCTTCATGTTGCAAAAATTCATCACCGGCACTACTATAAGCAATTTGAGCTAACAAAGTTTTATCATTTATCGTGTCGTTATCGCCAATTATAATGGAAGCTTTTATTTCTCCATCGTTCATCGTTAATTTTTGTATTTCATCATTTTCTTCTAATACATGATCCTCTAATAATTGTGTCGCTTTATCCACAGTCATACCTTTGTTTTGTTCTTGTTTCTCTTCCGTCTTTTGATTATCTGCCTCTTCTTGTTCCTTATTTTCTTGCTCCGTCTCTTTTTCATTTTCTGCCTTTGCTTCGCTCTCAGCTTCTCCAGAACAAGCAGCCAATGAAAGGCTCAAAATACTAATAACAATTAAAAATAATACTTTTTTCAAATCTGTATCCTCCAAGCAGTAGTATAAAAATATTATGCTGTATGGAGGAAGATTTTGCAAGATAAAAATGGTGTCTAAGCAAGCAAAATATCATGTACGTGCAGTGAAAAAACACACGACATTCATTAGGAATATATTTGCCAATGAACATTTCTACTTTCATATAGTGCATGCTGATGAAAGCATAAAGTTGTCATAGAAATGCTCCAAATATCTTAGCTTTTTGCCTCCATTATATCCAAGAACGCAAGAGACCCAAATTTTAAATCTTACCGACTTCTATGTATTTAAAAATCCTTAAAAGCATTGTATCCATAAAAATCACAGAAAACCCCCTTTTAAAATAAAAATTTAAGACTTGGATACTACTACTATCCTTCTATCAATTAATAATAATTTTATGAAAGTTTATTTTTTTAACTGTTCATTTTATAATAGAATCATCACCCTATACATAGTTTTATTGCTGTGATTAATTTATCAATACGGATTTAATCTATGATAAAAGAAAGGGCTTGTTACTATGGAGCTTCGACAAATTAGATACTTTGTAGCCATTGCAAACTCTAAAAGTTATTCAGAAGCAGCAAATAATTTATTTGTGACGCAACCAACCTTAAGTTGGAACATACAAAAGCTAGAAGAAGAATTAAACGTTCGTTTATTTTATCAAACAAATCAAGGGTTAAAACTAACCGAGGCAGGAAACATATTCTATGAAAAAGGAAAAGACATTCTTATTCATGTAGAAGAATTAACAGAAACCATTCAGCAACTCCATCAAAAGGAAAACAAAACACTAAAAGTTGGCCTAACTGTTCTTTTTGCTATTCAATATATGAAAGAAATTGTTCATTTTACTTCTACCCATCCTGAAGTTGAAGTATCCCTTATTCAAACTGGTTCTATCAAATTACAAAAAATGCTCGCCAACAAGGAACTAGATATTGGATTATTATCTTTCCCTATTTATGAGCCTTCCATTACTATTGAAAACTTGAACACTTCTAATCCAGATTACTCAGTCGCTGTTGTCATGCCTTTTAACCATCCATTAGCTGAGAAAAAATCCATACAATTCTCCGATTTAAAGGGTGCTTCCATTTGTTCATTTTCTTCTAATTACGTATTGGGAAAAATACTTCATAAATCCTGTCAGGAAAATGGATTTCAACCAAATATTATTTTTATGAACGACAACTGGGAAGTTTTATTACAGAATACGCTTATTACAGGTGGTGTAACCTTAATGCCAAAAGCACTTGAACGCCTGAGTAACTATAACAATTTAAAATGGATACCGCTTAATGATAAAGCAAATTATTTTAAAATAGGAATTGCAAAAAGAAAAAATGAACACTTAAAAGATATTGCTATACGTTTCATTGATACGATAAAAAAGAATTAACTAAAATTATTTGAAATCCAACTAAATTTTTCGTTTTTTAAAAAATTATGCGAATAATAGATAAAGGTAGGTTATTTTAAAATGATTGTCATAGAACACCTCAAAATTGGGTTTTATGAATTGCTATAATCCCTCGCTACTTATGTTAGGAATCTACAAGATACATTCGCAATCGATTTGACAACGAGCGGGCATCATTCATGACTAAGAAGACAGCATCAAAGAGATATTGGCACATACTTGTCATGATCATGACCGCTCTTCTATACCCTAAATTACCTTGTTATCTCGTACCCTATAACGAAGAACAAACACTATTCATCCATTATGATTTGTTCCTTAGCGTGTATTAATTGCGTAATGAATGTATTATATGGAGTCTCAAAGCCAAGTTCTTTCGACATTCGGGCTACAGCACCATTTAAAAAATCCACTTCTGTTAAACGATGGTTTTGAATGAGATCTTGGTGCATGGAGGGATAGTGACTTCCAACTTTTCTAGAAGACTGTAAAATATATTCAACTATATCATCCTCATCTAGTATTGTTCCCTTTTCCCTGGCTACTTTAACAAACTCCTTCGCGATACGACGAATAATCATTTCGGCTTGATTCGTTGATACGAACTCTGCCAAGTTACAATCAAGTAGTGCACAAATTGCATTCATCGCTCCATTAACACATGCTTTTCTCCAAATAGAATGTGTAACATCCTCACTATAGTATGCTTTAAAACCAGCTTGATTGAGCATACCTACAAGTTGTAAGGCCTTTTTCTCTTCACAATCTCCTGGTGTAAAGTTCTGAATTTCAATGGTGCCAGATCCCTCAAAAATAACGTGACCAGAACCTTTCAATCCTGAAGTATAAATGGTCACACCCATAAAAATGTTTTTAACAGGAAGGTATTCTTTTAATATATCTTCATGGCCAATTCCATTTAGTAAACTAACCACACTTGTATTTTCCCCTAAAATTGGTTTTATGTCCTCTAGCATATCCTGCAAACCCATTGATTTTGTGAAAACGAAGACAAGATCAACTTCCTCAGCCACTTCATGGGGATAAAAGATAGGAATGTTAACTATTTTTCTGTTATTTCCATCTTGAACGATGAGACCATTTTCCCGAATGGAATCAATATGTTCTTTCCATTTATCAATTAAGATAACATCATTTCCTGCTTCGTAAAGCATGTAGCCAAACCGACTACCCAACGCTCCAGATCCTGCGATTGCTATTTTCATTATCTCACCTACTAGTTTTTTTACACAACAATTGCCTTTCTGTCGTGTTCTTTAAAAACTTGCGCTTTTTCTTGACCGACTAAAACACGCCTCGCTCCTTTAGCAAGTGCTACCATTTCTGCTTCCCCCGGAACAAAGAAAACAGGGGCAATAAAAGAGGTTCTATCTTTCACCAGACTGGTAATAAACTCCGAATAAGCAAGTCCACCAGTCATAATAATTCCATCCACTTTTCCGTAAAGAACCGTAGCGAGTTCACCAATTGTCTTTGCTATTTGGTAAGCCATCGCCTCTAAAACAAGTTTTGCTTTTTCATCCCCATTTTTAGCTTTTTCCTCAACAATACGAGCGTCATTTGTACCAAAATAAGAGACAAGTCCACCTTTTTTCCGTGTCAAATCCGTCATTTCTTTTTTCGTACGTTCAAAACACAATGGAATAACTTCTTTTAATGGGAGACCTCCAGAACGTTCTGTTGAAAATAAACCTTCATCATCAGATACAAGATCAATCATACGGCCGTTTTTATGCACACTAGCTGAACTTCCTCCGCCAACATGTGCTACAATAAGATTGCTTTCTTCATAAGGCTTCTGTAACTTTTCTTCTGCAATTTTCATACAGACAGCTCGCATATTTAACACATGACCAATACTTTTACGCTCTATGTCTGCAACCCCTGAAATTCGTGCAACATCATCCATTTGATCAACCGTTACAGGATCATATATATAGGCCTTACAATCCAATGTGCCAAACGCTTGAGCAACCCCTTTTGCCAGCGTAGCTCCCAGATTTGAAGCGTGTTGTAAGACAGGACGATGTTTTAAACAATCTATCATTGCGTCATCAACAATATATGCACCTGCATTAACTGGAGGTAACAATCCTCCACGACCTACAACCGCATCGAAAGAACCCTTCGTCATGTTTTGTTCTGTTAACCACATGGTAATCTCTCTAAATCGAAAATCATATTGATCCATGATAAAATCGTATTTAGCAATATCATCATAGGAATAGGTTAATTCTTTACTTAAAATCAATTCATCATGTTCAAAATATGCAAGTTTCGTTGATGTTGCTCCAGGATTTATAGATAGAATACGATCCGCCATCTTCATTTACTCCTTCCTCTTTTTGTGCATGGCTAATTTGTAATGCCAACAGAAGAGAATATCGTTTTTCCAGTGTACTTGAACTTCTAGATGTTAAAACAATTGGAACTTGAGCCCCAAGAATAATGCCAGCCATTGTGCCGTTAGCAAGTAGGAGCATACTTTTGGATAGTGTATTACCGGCTACAACATCAGAAGCAACTAATACATCTGCATCCCCGTTAATTTCTCCTTGGTATCCTTTTTCAGTCGCAATGGAAGGTCTAAGAGCAACATCTAATGAAATAGGCCCTTCTACAACACAATCTTCACTTTCCTTAAATCGTTTCGTTAATTCATCTGCATCTGTTGAAGCTGGAAGCTTAGGCTGAACAACTTCAGTTGCAGATAATACCGCAAATTTTGGATAATGATAGTTTAATGCCCGCATGACTTCTAGCGCATTTTCTATCATCGCCTGTTTTTGATCGACATTTGGCGTTAACAGCATACCGCCATCTGTAACTCCAATCAGTTTTGGATAAGCAGGAACATCGATTAACGCTAGATGAGAAAGGACATCTTTCTCTCGTATTCCTGTTTCCCGATGAACGACTTCTTTTAATAATGTCCCCGTTTGAATATTTCCTTTCATAATAAAATGAACCTTATTTTCCCTTACTAATTCAACACCTTTATACGCTGCCTCTTGATCAGATGACACGTCAACGATATGATAAGTAGTGTTTTTCATATCCATTTTTGATATTAAATCTTCTATTTCTGACTGACTATCAATTAGAAATGGTATAACTACTCCTTCATTAGCTAGTTCAAAAATGCTTTCTAACGCATGTTCATTAGCCGCTTTAACGACAGCTACTTTTTTAGGTTCTTTTATGTTGCCTATCTTTTGTTCCAATTCTTGAAAATCATGTAACATGCTGTAAGCCTCCCGTTATTCTACGTCGAGTTTGTAATCTTCTGGTGAAATAATTGGCCAGATTTTTGTAAACAGGTAATTAAAAAATATCCCTAAACCTATTGGAGCGACAACAAATACTAATATCGTAATGAATATGTTTCCAACGGACCATCCACCTGCTGCCAAGTTGAGATGGTTAACCGGGCCAACCAGTCCACTAAATCCAAACCCCGCACTCATAGGCGTTCCTTGTATTTTAAATATCGCCGCTAGTATTCCTAATACAGCAGCATTACAAATAACTGGTAGCAATATTTTCGGTTTAGCAAAGACGTTCGGCATTGACATTTTTGGGGAGCCAATAAAGTGAGCCAGTGATGTCCCTACTGAGTTTACTCTCCAACCTGCAATCGCAAGCCCAAAGCCTGCAGCAACGACCCCTAAATTTCCAGCGCCAGACCCAATACCCGCTAGGGAAACAGCAAGGGCAATTCCGACTGTAGTAATTGGCGTTGTGATAAGAATAGAGAATAAAATCGCAAGTAAAACACTCATGATAATAGGTTGTAGCGTAAGTAACTGAGATACAAAATGGCCGATAAGTGTTGTAATGTGCCCAACATATGGTAAAAGCGCATAACCTAACCCTCCACCAACAATTAATAGAATTGGCGGTATTAAAATAATACTGTAACTTTTTAAACGTGAACCTAACAATTGAATAATCCCAGCACCAATAGCACCGGTAAACATCATATTAATGACATCACCCGTTCCTGCCATAGTTAGCGCGTCACCTGAAAAATCAACTGCTCCTCCACCTACCATGACTGCAAGACCGAGGGAAGCTGATTGAATAGGAGTGAATTTAAATTGATAACCAATCAAAACACCAACAATTAATCCTAATATCGAGTTGGACATGGATGTAACATCTAAAACAAACTGACCTTGAGGAAAAATAGGTAATAATGCTTTAAATAATTCTCCTAGTAATGCACCTGGTATTAATGCTAAAACAGTACCTATTGCTAATCCATTTAGTACATTCATTGAAAACTTCTTGGCTGTCATTGTTTCTGTCCCCATGAATATTCTCCTCTGCTGTAAAATTTTTAGTTATCTTAGCCTTCTCTTGTTAAAAAATTCACAAGAAACTAAATCATTGTGTTAGAAATACGTAGCTTATCTCCAATGAGGAAAGCTTCTGTTTTTCCCTCCCTATTATAAAATCTAAAAACTTATAATAGAACCACTTTTAGTTAGAAGGTTTTCTTATTTTTATACGAAGGGCTCTATCAAAGGAGAATTTCTGAATGAACATGTGATAAAGCCCCGCTCTCTTACTCATACATTTAAATATGGATTGGTTGTCCTAATGCTAACTCGGCAGCATCCATCACACTTTCTGCCATGGATGGGTGACTATGAATCGTTAATGTAACATCTTCCGCAGTTAATCCGTTTTCGATAGCTAACCCTATTTCAGCAATCATATCACTTGCGCTAACTCCAGCTAGTTGCGCACCTAATAGCGTACCACTTTCCTTCTCTGTAATGAGACGGACAAATCCTTCTGTTTGATTGAGGGATAATGCACGCCCATTACCTGCAAGTGGGAATTTGCTCTCTTTGACGTCATATCCATGTTCTTTCGCTTCTTTTTTCGTATAACCAACTGTTGCTAGTTCTGGATCTGTGAAACATATAGCAGGCATTGCCAAGTAATCTACTGCTGCACCTTTGCTTCCACTAATTACTTCAGCAGCTACTTTTGCCTCATAGCTTGCTTTATGGGCAAGTGCAGATCCGGGGACAACGTCACCAATGGCAAAAATATTCTTTTTATTCGTGCGACCTTGTTCATCGACTTCAATAAGACCTTTATCATTTGTTTTAATGCCAGCTAGTTCTAAACCAATATCATCTGTGTTCGGCTTACGTCCTACAGATACTAACACATAGTCAGCATCGATGGCCTCTTCTTGCCCACCTGCATCATATGTGACCGTTGCTTTTTTGTCTGTTTGCTTCACAAATTTAGCCATCGCATTTGTTACAATGGAAACATTTTTAGCTTTGAATGCATCAACAACAAGTTTAACCATGTCTTTTTCAAAACTAGGTAAAATCTGTTCTGATCCTTCTAAAATAGTCACTTCTGTACCGAAATTAGCGTAAACACCAGCAAGTTCAACACCAATATATCCTCCGCCTATGACAGTCAGTTTCTTAGGTATTTCGGTTAAGTTTAATGCGCCAGTGGAATCTATAACACGTTTACCAAATTTAAATGATTCGATTTCAATTGGACGACTTCCCGTAGCGATAATCGCATGCTTAAAGTTATACGTCTGTCCAGAATCTTCATCATACATAACACGAAGCGTTTCATTATCAATAAAGTGTGCTTCTCCTTTTATTATTTCGACTTTATTTTTCTTAAGAAGCATTTCAACACCCTTTGTTAACGTAGCAACGACTTCTTTATCTTTCCAAGCTTGTGTTTCTTTAAAATTCACGGTCGTTTCTTTCGTATGAATGCCTAAAATTTTGGAATCCAAGGAAGTTTGATATTTATGACTAGCATGAATTAACGCTTTAGATGGAATGCATCCAACGTTTAAACAAGCGCCACCAATTTCTCCTCGCTCTATAATAGCTACCTTTTGACCAAGTTGTGCAGCACGAATGGCAGCAACATATCCTCCTGGTCCTGAACCAATGACTACTGTTTCTAATTCTTCAGCAAAATCCCCTACTACCATGAAATTCATCACCCTTCTACAAAAAGTAATTCTGGATCAGCTAAATAATCTTTTAAATCATTAATTGCTCTTTGTGCCGTTCCACCATCAATTATTCTATGATCAAAACCAAATGATATTTTTAACATCGGTGCAACTATTGGTTGTTTATTTTCATCAGGGATGACTTCATCTTCTATCCTACCTACCCCAAGAATAGCAACTTCTGGCTGATTAATAATTGGAGTTGACCATACACCACTAGTTGCAAGAGCTCCAACATTCGTAATTGTCATTGAACTATTTTTCATGTCTGCACTTGTTAATGTTCCATTCATTGCTCTTTCTGTATTTTCGGCAAGGTCTTCAGCAATCTTAAATAAACTTTTACGATCTGTATCATGGATTACCGGAACAAAGAGACCTTTATCTGTATCTGTTGCAATTCCTACGTTCACGTAATTTTTATAAATAATTTCTCCTGCTTTCTCATCTATGGATGCATTTAAGTCAGGGTAACGAGTTAATATAGCTGTCAAAGCTTTTACAAAGTAAGCAGTATACGTTAATTTAACGCCTCGTTTTTTGGCAATAACCTTAAAACGACCCCGGTGTTCTACAAGTTTAGATACATTCACACGATCCAACACCGTTACATGAGGTGATGTCGCTTTACTATTTACCATGGCATTTGCAATCGCTTTACGAGTAGGAGTCATTTTAACTCTACGCTCTAGTTCAGTGACTGTTGTTTCGGGTGCTGCTTGTTCCTGAACCATTTCTTTTTGAACCACTTCTTTTTGTGCAGCTTGTCCACCTGAAGCTAAGAATTGATCAATATCTTCTATAGTGACACGATTATTTTTACCAGTAGCTGGAACTTGCGTAATATCAACATCTTTTTCACGTGCATATTTTCTAACGGCCGGAATAGCTAACATTCTAATGTCCACGTCTGAAGCTGGCTTTTTAGCAACTGATTTTTGATCCGGTGTTTTCTCAGGCAGTTCTTCTGATGGAGTCAAATGACGAACAGCTTCATGTTCAATGGCTACCGTATCCGTACCACGCTCTTTCGTAACATTGCCTTCCTCTTCCTTTGCTACTTTTTCAGCACCTTCATCAGACATCTCAATTTCCATAATTGCGTCTCCAACCTTTGGAACATCACCTTCCTTAAATAATAATTTTTTTACAACACCAGAAACAGGAGAAGGAAGTTCTACAACAGCCTTATCACTTTGAATTTCTACTAGCGTATCGTCTTCTTTTACTTTATCCCCAGGTTGTACAACCCACGAGACAATTTCACTTTCGTGTATCCCTTCACCGCTATCAGGTAATATAAATGAATAAATCATTCAGCATCCTCCTTCATTTATTCTAAAAATCATATACTTCCTTCACTTTTTTAATAATATCTTTCGCATTAGGGAGCCAGTCTGCTTCAGCTGCACCAAACGGGTAAACGGAATCTGGTGCGGTAACTCTTGAAATAGGTGCTTCTAAATACATAAAGGCACGCTCCCCAATTTCTGACATTAATTGTCCCGTGACACCTGCCTGACGTTGTGCTTCTTGTGTCACCACAACACGACCTGTTTTCTTAACGGATGCAAGCACTGTGTCCATATCAATTGGTGCAATCGTTCTTAAATCAATAACTTCTACAGAAATTTCATCTTCTAATTCTTTAGCTGCTTTAAGTGCTTCACTAATCATAAGACCATACCCTATAACGGTTACATCAGATCCTTCACGTGTAACTGCTGCTTTATCTAAAGGTACACGATAATCTTCATCTGGAATGTCCTGTTTCATGGAGCGGTAAAGCTTCAAATGTTCTAAGAAAATAACCGGATCATTACTTTCAATCGCAGAAATAAGTAGCCCTTTGGCATCATATGGGTTACTTGGAATAACAATACGCATCCCCGGCACCTGTGCTAATATACCTTCTAAACTATCGGAGTGAAGTTCTGGTGTATGCACTCCACCGCCATATGGTGCTCTAACTGTAATTGGCATACTTCTTGTGTTTGCCATCCGGTAGCGCATTCGAGAAAATTGGGCTACAACTGGAGACATTGCTTCTAGAATAAATCCTAGAAACTGTATTTCAGGGACAGGTCTAAATCCTTCTGTAGCTAATCCTACAGACATACCTAGAATTCCTGATTCTGCTAATGGTGTATCAAATACACGATCCTCTCCATGTTTAGCTTGAAGCCCATCTGTAACCCTGAAAACACCACCGTTAGGTCCAATATCTTCGCCAAACAATAAAACGTTTTCATCTTTATTTAATTTATAGTCCAGTGCATCATTAATAGCCTGTACCATTGTTTTTTTACTCATCTTCCTTCATCTCCCTTGCTTCGTATTCAGCAATTTGTTCTTGAATATTTTGAGGAGAAACTTCATACATGTTCTTCAAGAAATCAGACACTTTTTGTTTGTCAACTTGACCAATTGCTGCAACGGCGTCTTTAATCTCTTGCTTACAAGATTCTGCAACTTCTTTTTCTTGTTCTTCCGTCCATAAGCCTTTATTGCTTAAATACGTTCTCATTCTAACTAGGGGATCTTTTTGCTCCCATTCTCCTAACTCCTCAGCTAAACGATAACGATTTGGATCGTCAGACATCGTATGTGGTCCAAAACGGTAGGTTAACGCTTCTATAACGACAGGCCCTTGCCCTGCCAAGGCATGTTCACGAGCTGTAGAGACTGCTGCGTACATAGCAAGTGGATCCATTCCATCTACTCGAATACCCGGAATTCCAGCCGCTACAGCTTTCTGTGCCAATGTTTCAGCGGCCGTTTGTTGTTCGACTGGTACCGAGATACCATATCCATTATTTTGAACAACGGCAATATAAGGAACCTGATAAGCACCAGCAAAGTTAATGCCCTCATAAAAGTCTCCTTGTGATGTCGCCCCATCACCACTTAATGACAATACGATTGATTTTTTATTTCGCTTTTTCATTCCAAATGCAACACCCATTGCGTGTGTAATGTGCCCACCAACAATCACTTGCGGTGCATAAGCTTGGAGGTCTTCTGGATACTCATTTCCTTTCATATGCCCTTTATACCAAAGGAAAGCTTTTTCTAAAGGTAAGCCATGTAAAATAAGCGGTGCTAAATCTCGGTAGGTTCCTGCAAAAAAATCCTTCTCACCTAAAGCATATTGTGTAGCAATTTGACTAGCTTCTTGTCCTCCACCTGGAGCATAATTTCCTAAAGCTCCTTGACGGTTTAGTAATGTAACTCTTTTATCATATGTCCGGGCCCATACAAGTCTTTTCATTAATGTAGTCAGTTCTTCATCACTTAGCTTAGGTTCTAGGTCAGAATGCACAATTTCTCCTGATGGAGCTAGTACTTGGTAAAAAGGAAACGAATCTTTATATCCTTTTACAAGGCTAACTAAATCTAACTTTGTTGTACTTTTTTTAGACATGCGTTAACATTCCTTTCTGTTTTTACTGGTGAACCTCTTCACAATTCAACCTTAGCATTGATTGAAAGACTTGGATAATTGATAAATTTTATAGCCATATAGAAAATATTTAAGCGCTTACAATACAAGACTTTGAAGACTTCTGTTCATTATTAGTGTCTAAATTATGAATGGTATTATTTGCTAATAAAAAGCAGGGATCAATACTAGAGAAAAAACATCTTCCATTCGAGGAAGTTTTCTATGATTGCTCTCCGATTGTTTAAGTGTTGTTCTTTCCAAAGGAGATGACAAGAACAGAGACGTAAGCGCCCATTTAGCAACGTAGCGAGTGGAACGAATTAACTAAAGTTTTAGCAATCATGTCACTAAAACGGGAGTATGACGACGTTTTGGGCAAGCCAGTTTTAATCGACCTTCCTCTTAGGCACGAACCGATGGTGACTTAGCTTAGGGCGATTGTAAAGTACCTAGTTGCTGGGCGATGGAGTCGGACGGGGCTGATTTGGTTATTTGGTTATCTTATAGCATCATAATTTTATACTTTCTTATCTTGCTAAAAAGGCGCACACCGCCCCGTAACGCCATTACTCCATTGCTTTCAGCAGATGCACATTTTTACTGCATTTACTTCATTATATTTTTTACTTTCGTTAGGTATAACCTATCTTCTAAATCAAAACAAACCTTTTTTCGAAATGCTTGGTTATTGCCAAGCTATCTAGCTATAAAATATCATCGTTTTGCTTATTCTCTATAAAAATATTATATTTGCCTATCCTGTAAAAACTATGTTTCCTTCTTTATTGGGCACCAGTTTTATCATAGGCTAGATTCTTATCCTAGCCACTCTTTCATAATTCCCTTTAACTGTCATTTACGATCAGCCTTTTGCTATACCAAGGGATATGCTCCAACCATTGGCAGAGCGCATTTATTATTTCCTGCTTATTAGACTTTTTCTTTCCTATCTAGACTTGCCTTAGGCACTATCACAGGTCTATTATTTGGCTATATAGCTTATGAACTTATAGTGGAAAATGGTAGAATAAGGGGAAATGTTGTCACTTATTCTATGGGGGGATGTAAGTTCGAATGTACACATGTTAAATTTGAAGTATTAATGCTGGAAGATTATATTAATTTTCAAACGAACCTGCTAATATTGCGTCATTACAATGCTATGTTTGAACAAATGCGCAAGCGTCCGATTAGCAACGTAGCAAGTGGAGCGAATCAATTAAAGTTTTAGGAATCATGCTCCCTGCAACAGGAGTATGCCGGCTCCCTCCAACAAGCCCGTCTTTAGCCGGCCTTCCTATTTAGTACGAATCGATGATGACTTATTCGTAGTGTATTTCGTGAAGTCGCCTAGTTTTGCTGGGCGCTGAAGCCGGACGGAGCCCGTTCGGTTGTTTGGTTACGTCATAGCATCAAATTTCTTTTTAGAAAAACTTGGTTTTCCGTTTTCCGCCAAGTCTCATAGCGGAAGCCTTCGTTTTTCTTAACTATAATCAATAATAATTTTTATACTCCCTATAGTGTAAAGAAAGGAATGTCGGTTACATGAAGAATCAAACAAAGAAGATTTATGGAAGCTTTGTACTTACCCTGTTTATTTTCTTACTCGCAGGATGTGCAAATAGCATGGAGGAAGAATCAGAAGCGGAGAATTCAGAGAAGGATGTCACTACAGTATCGGAAACAGATAATAAGGAAGATACTAAAAACAACGACTTAGAAAAAACGCCATCTAGCAACACATCTAATAAAGGGAAAACAGGTGAATCCAAAGATGCTTCTTCAGAAGACAACGCGGAAAAAGATACCTTATCCAATTATTCTACAGAGGAAATTGAATATGCACGTATTTGGCTACAGCTTGGGGCAATTAAAGATGTAGAGGAATTGAATATCCGCCATATTTCCGCTGGGACACCACTTAACCCCGATGATGAAACAAGTGCGAGCTATCCCGAAGACGTCATTCAGTTATCTGGTAGCCGTTTAGTAGCGGGTTCCGTAACATATAGTAGCAATGGAGACGGAACAATAAATGTATATAACATCCCCTTACGTTGGGACGGCAGCTACCCAACAGGAGAAGATTTTTACAAAGATTTGATTGAAAATACGGAGTTAGTGCGTGTAGATAGAGGAGAAGATACTAAAATTAGTGCGCTCATTAACAAAATGAATACTCTGTAAAGACAGTTCTCTAGTTTTGTAGAACCTAACATCATTTAGAATATGGAAGATACAGAAGAAAAACAGGAAGACCTTAGTGAATGAAGGAGTTACTTATGAAACTATATAAGGAATTAAACATTCTAGAAGATAAAAAATTATACAATAAAATAAACCTATTTAGTATAGCGATCCTAATAATTACAACGGTTGCTGTGTTGGTAGCTCACACCATTATAATCGGAGAAGTTCGTTTATTCTTTTCTCTATCTACATTGGTGTGGGTACTAGGAGTAACGTTAGTCTCCTTACCAATTCATGAGTTTATTCATGGAATATTTTTCAAAGCCTTTTCTACATCTAGAAAAGTGAAGTATGGGTTTACAAAAGGGATGCTTTATGCGACGAACCCTGGACAAGTTTATACAAAGCGACAGTTTATGATCATTATTTTAGCCCCGTTTGTTATAAATAGTATACTATTTTGTCTTCTATTTATTTTTGGAATGGAAAGCACTGCTTTTTGGATTGTATTCATTCTCCATACAGCAGGATGTGCTGGTGACTTTTGGTATATTTATGAAATCATTAAAAATCCAAACATCACCCATTGTGAAGATACGCCAGTTGGCGCTAAATTTTTTGTAGCGTAATGGAAGAAAAACGTTTGGTGTGGGGAAAGGATAGAGGGATGTAGTTTGACCAAAGTTTTCGTCCCGCTTTTACTAATTTTAAAGCGTACGGCGGACAACTTTAATCATTTGTACAACCTTTTATACCACCTTTATCGGAAAAGTGTATCAATCATTGTGACGTGCTTACCACGTATGGGAAGAATGTGTTTATGTGTTGACCCAAAAAAAAGGAAGTTATTTTTATTAATTTACATACTTTACAACATCCATTGGCGAGCCATACATGTTTATTTTGTAAAGAAAATGAGGTATAACTATATATAGAAGATTATACGATAATAAAAGACCGCCCATGCTAGTACACGGAACAGTCTGATGTGTAACAGTCCTTCAAAAGGGTAGCTTACATTGTAGAATTAAAAAGTAACCACCCAAATGCTTGTTAGGCGTTCAATGGGGGTTACTTTTTTTGTTGTGAAAGTATGGTAACAATTGAGGTTGAGAAAGAGATCATCACTGTTTTATCAATACCTTTTCATAAAAAAAGCGTGAATTTAAAATTGTTGTATTTCCCTATATACATGTATTCAAAGCATAAATGTATCCTCCCCGTTCCATCAAATTATTAAAGGGCAATTGTATGGGTTAAATAATAGTTATTAGAAGCGCTGCTCCACATGCAACCATTAAAGCTATTGAACGTCCTATTTGGCTCGCGTTCTTCATGTTTTAGAGGTAGTAAGTTATGACTAACAGCGACTTGATACTTAAATGACAACACAGGAGCATAATTAACTCGCTTCCTTATCTCTGCATCATAGTTTGCTTCAAAAAATAAATCAGTTGCATCTATTTCATCTTTGAAAATATTTGACTGTGCACGGGATATTAGTTTGGAACCAACAACTTCTGTTCTTAATTTTTTTGTAGAAGCGATATAAAAGTATTGCGTCACTCTTTTCCTCCTAATATTTATTCACTTTAGATGATATTTTCTGTATATAAAAGGAATAATGTTCAAAAATGATGTACAAAGTGATAAAATATGGAAAAGAGGTGTGGCAATTGAAGATACTAAGATTACCTTTTGTTCGTACACTTATATTTTGTATTTTAGTTCTCTTTTTACTAGTTATAAATAAATTAACCGTTTTGAATTTTTTCGTTTTAGGGGGTTTATACTCTCTTATTGAATCACTTATGGCAAAAAAGGAACTTGATGTAGAGACAGGCAATAAATGGATGGATATTGGATGGGTATTTATTTTACTAACGACCATGATTTTAGTTATCATTCATACCTTTTAAACAAAGCCGATCCATGTACAATACAGACTTTCACTAAAAGGAAGCTTTAAAATAATATAAACACCACTATTTAACTAAATGGTTAAAATATACTTTCTTGTAAGGATATTGTTACCCAGATCATTTTTAAGTTAATTAAACAGTCAAATAAATATTGCATTATAAACATCCATTGGTGGGTCATACATGTTTATTTTGTAACGAAAATGAGGTATACTATATATAGAAGATCATATGATAATAAAAGACCGCCCATGCTGGTACATGGAACGGTCTAATGTGTAATAGCCCTTCAAGGGGGTAGCTCACATGTTTTGTGGTTAAAAAGTAACCAACCAAAATGCGGCTAGGCATTCATCGGGTGGTTACTTTTTTTGTTGTGACAGTATAGCTACAACTAAGGTTGAGAAAGAGATCATCAACACCAATGTTTCAAATACTGTCATACTATCACCCCCTTTCTTCAAAAAGGGGTGAACTACCACCCATGAAAGCCCTATTACACTTACAGCAAGTATAACAAACTATTCAATCTTTTCACATCATTTTTAAATCATCTGCTTTTATCGTATTCTTTTGTCGTTTTATTTTTAACTCATCATGTATATCTGTTTAGGTTAAAGTTACACCCAGCTTATAAAGCATCATTTGGTGCTTTTCCTAAACTGAAAATAACTATTTTTCCACTCGTTCTTTCCTTATTTAGTTTTAGCATTTGTTTCTTTATGAAAATCATCTCTTTACAGCATGAACGAAATGAATGGTCTCAAAAGCTGATAAATAATCCGTTCTATTTTTAAAATAAAGCTCATTTATCGAATCTGGCGTCAAATGCTCATAAATTAGCAAGCCCGATTTTTCCAACATACTCTCTATTTCATTATAAGTGAATGCTGATTTCATTGGCTCTCCGCTTGCCGAAGCCATTTTCACCATGTTTTCAACTCGATTAGACACGCCCTTTTCTTGAAAAAGTGTTTCATCAGCAAAATCAAAAACAATAGAACTACCTTCCGGGATGCCCGCAAATAAGTCTTTTATCAAATTTTCGTTACTCTCTTTAGTGAGATAATAGGAAACCCCCAAAAAGCTAAAGAAAGTTTTTTTATGATCAAACCCTTTTTCTATTAAGCCTTGCTTCTTTTTTATCAATTAATATATCCAAGCAAGGATAACCTCTTGACTCTAACGTCACGTTAAACCTTATGCTTAGAATAAGGAGGTGTTTCAAATGAGCATCGATTATAAAATAGTTAACTCATTAGAACAATATGAAAGATTACTTCAAATTACCAATTCGGAAGAGAGGAAAGATTTCTTTCGCTATATGATGATGTAGCCACTTGAAAAAATGTGGAAATTAATTAATGTCCCTATAAAAGCGAAGAAAGAAAATGGTTATGATGTATTAATGGCTACGAAAATGCTTGGTTATGCAGACATTTCTGATGATAAAACCATTAAAGAAGCACTCACTATTTTAAAAGATAGCAATGCTTATGCAGTAGCAGAAAATACGATTAAAACATGTATAGATAAAGCGGTTCATGCAGGTTTGAAAATAAATGCTAAGGAAATAAAATTAGGACTGTATATTTCTGATCCTGAAAAATTAAAACTATCAAATGGCTATACAGGGTTTGGAGGAATACCTGGATTTATTACGGTAAATATATATCCAAATCATTATAATTTGCCGAGAATCCCAGCGGTAATAGCTCATGAATTTCATCATAATATACGTTTTTCTTATTTTGATTGGGATTACGGAAATGTTACAGTAGCTGATTATCTCGTTATAGAGGGGTTAGCTGAATCATTTGCAAGAGAGTTATATGGAGCAGAGCAATTAGGCCCTTGGGTTACAAGTATGAATAAAGAAGAAGTAGAGTATTCCACCAATGTTATTAGAGAAGCGCTTGAGTTAAAGGGGTTTGCAGAGGTAAGCAGCTATATGTTTGGCGATGAAATTGCTGCGCAAGAAGGGTATCAACCTGTTGGTCTTCCTTTCTGCGCTGGTTATGCAGTAGGATATAAAGCTGTTCAAGCTTATATGAAAAAGTATAACAAAACCATATACGAAGCAACCTTAGCTTCAACAGATGACATAATTAATGGTTGTGAATTGTTTGCCACATAAATTTCTTTGTAAAATAGCTTATCACATAAAAGCACAGATATCGTTCTGTGCTTTTTATCCTTGGATATTTATAGCTGAAAATTTTATAGGTAATGGTCTGCCTAACGCGTATAGAGCAAATTCTACAAGCTAGGTCAGGGATTATAGTTATTCCAAAAAGCCGCTCAACCTCTGCAATTGGGTCAAAATTGGTTCGCATAAATTTTTAAAGTCCTCTCCAAAAGATAGAAAAATGATTGGGAAATTTCTGGAGCTTCGTAGTGGTTAAACAGGAATTACAGCTGTTTTAAAGGGCAAATTATAACTTTGTTATGTCACAATCGCGCCCGTTAGCAAAGCGAAAAAAATTAGTCATTTGCCGATGAGGAAGTGATCCTTAAATAATATCCATCTGGATCCATTATTCTGAAACCCTCCAATCCCAAGGTCTTTTTGTTATTTCATTCTGTATTGGATATTCTTTAGAGACTACGTTGTTATGTGCTTCCTGTAAATCTTCAACTTCCAAAACTATTTCTATTCCTAAACCAACTTGTTGACCATGAAGGGCACTAAGTGAATGATTTTGAGACAAATTTCCCATTTTCTCCAAACCTAAAACTACATCATCATTCCTAACAGATATGTAGCTTTTATTAGCATCCATATCTTTAGGAAGCTGAAAGCCTAACACATCATATAAAACTTGATGGATTTTTCTATATCTGCCACGAACAATTCTAGTCTTAATTTCATTTTATCTCCGTTTCCCCATATTTTGTTACGTTTAAAATTACCGGTATGTTTGAATCAACTCAAGTATTTGATAATAGTAGATTCGTCATCCTAATTTATATTTTTTATAAACAACTCATTATAGTATTACCGAAAGACCTGATATCAGATAAATAATCATATCCTTCTGGTGAACCAAAACTATTAAACATGCGAACAGCAACCAAGTTTTCACGGGGAATTACTAATAAATTAACACCTGTATAACCCAGTATTTGATATGAATCTTTCGGAACTCTTTCACCTATTTCTGATTTCTTTGTAGGTAAATCTTTTACAAACCATAAGAAACCATTTTGCGGTAGACTTTTATCTATACTTCTTGGGCTTTGTACAGATGTAGCCAATTGTATAATTTCTTTTGGTACAGTTTGTCTTCCGTCTATATTTCCTTGTTTAAGGTGCAAATAACCCCAAAAGGCCAATTCACGTGCTGACACATACATATTCATCTTGTCGCCTTCTGTGCTTTCAGGAGTTTTCCAATTTGCATCTTTCTTATCACGAAGTATTACATCAACAAGTTTTTCGTGTTTGTGCGCATACCAATTTGATTCAGAGAATGCTAACGGCGTAAACACATTTTCGTTAACTATTTCGGACACCGTTTTCCCTGTAGCCCTCTTAACAATTTGAGTTAAAGCATGAACTCCAACCTGTCTATATGCCCAGTTTCGCCCAACAGGATACTCGCGAAAAACAGTTTCTTCCTTTTGATTCAAACCGTGAGTATGTGTTAATAAATGTCTGATTTTAGTATTTTTCCAAATGGCATCTTCCAATTCTGGCAGGTATGTTAATACCGGATCATCTATACTTTGTATGTAACCGTAATAATTGGCATATGCAACAGCAAAACCAATATAGCTTTTTCGTACAGAGGCTACGTGAAATTGAGTATCTTCTTGAACATCACTTGCATTTGGTTTGTTTGATTTTTTCCCAATATATTCTTCTAAAACAATGGCATCATTATGAATAACAAATACAGCAGCTCCAGAACAAATCAATTGGTTAAATGTATTAATAACGTGGTCTAATATGAAAGAAAAATTATTATTACCTTTATACTTAGGAAATAATTAAAGCACCTCCAATCCCTTGCAAATACTCGTAAAGACTTGTTAGCTGATATCTTCATTAATGAAAGTAAGTCTTACAGCACTTTAGTAGATCTGTCTTTTAATTGTTATTTAAACTTCCTGTACCTCTAATAAATTCTACAAAAAAGAGTCCTTATCCTTCTTTAAGAATAATACTCACTAATAAATATGGAATTATTACAACTTATTATGCTAATTGTTTGCATGTACATAAACACCCCCCTCTATATTAGGATAGATGTCGTTCACAGTTTAATTTACATATTATAACAGATTTAAGATCCTTTTTTCAATTGCCCTTTATCATCACAATAATATTGATTTTTATAAAAAACTTCAATTTTATTAAATTAAACTTTAGTTTTGTTTATCTTTATGTTAAAGTTTTCTTAAACATTATAAAGGGGTGTATAAATGGGTATAAAAGATGTTCCTGGTTGGATATTGTCATTGGATGAAGAAGATCTGGAATTCATTAAGAAATTTGTTATGCAATCAGGTTCCTTAAAAAAAATCGCGAAAATTTATGATGTATCTTATCCAACAGTGAGGATTAAGTTGGATAGGTTAATTGAGAAAATAAAATTAAATGATGATACGGATAATGAGGAATTTATTCAGTTTATTAAAAAACTATCAATAGATGACCGGATTAACTTAGAAGAAGCAAAACTAATTATTGAAAAATATAAACAGGAAAAAGGTGACAGATAATGTTTGGTTTTGGTTTTTTTGATGCTTTTATTGCTGCTGGATTATTTGGTTTGCAATACTTTTTATCAAGCAGAAATAGTGTTTACTGGGGAGGAATAATTCCATTATTATTCGTGGTTTGGCGTACTTGGACATTCGTTAATGAAAATGAAAAGTTGCTCCATTATGTCTTAATTCTTTCAGTTGGTCTAGCCTTTCTTATTGGGGGATGGTATGAGGGAAGAAATGTTGTTCGTGAAAAGAGGAAACAGGAATTGAATAAAATGAAATCCTATGACATGAAGTAAATAACTAAAAAAAGTGTGGATAAGGTTCTGCATAAACTGCAACAATTACGTTGTTATGCCAGTTTTTTACTTTCTAATTCGATTATGAGTTGCTCAACAAGGACAATGGATTACTCGTTATTAAGAGAGCAAAATACATGTGAATTTTCTACATTTTAGACCAACGTATAAAATAAGAAATCCCTCAACCGCAGACGATTGAGGGATTCCAAAAACTTGTATAATTCGTTTTGAGAACTGTGGTTGATTGTAAAATAAGGGATTTAACGTGATTTTGTATATTACCTGTATATTACGTGTGTTTATCCACAGAATTTCAGACAAATGTGTATAACTATTTTAAATACGGTTTTAAGTTTTCTTGTATTTAAATATATCTTTTAATATCCACCCAAGGGGTTGAAATACAATAGGAGCTTTTTAGAACTAACAATTAAAATAATCCTTTTATATTTTAAATTCTTTTTATTTATTCTAAAAATAACTAGGTTAACTTTTTATAATCCTCGTATAAATTAAGTAGTTGTTTTCCAAGTTCGCTATTGAAGTCCCACGAGTCAGCAATAGCTCTTGGATATGATGGTATGTGCCTTTTGCTTTCAATCATTAGTTCTATATCTTTATGGAAATTTTCGAGTTGACTTATCGTTCCATCTTTACCTTGACCTAGTTTATGAGCATTAATCTCATGCTCAAGCTTCTCCTTCATTTTTTCGGCTTCTTTTATAAAGTATACGGTTTTATTAAGCTGTCTAGGTTCGTTATATACCATTGTTCTACGCCTCCAATATATTGATTTCCCATTTGAAGCTGCGGACCTGCTTTTCCTTTTATTATAATTGTGCCTGGCTTAACTTGCCATTGTTGAATACTCGTCATTTTGTTCCAATCTGGCGGAAGTGCTAAGTTACTTCTATTAACCTGTGGAGAAAATGTTTCAAACAAAAACCTTCCTTTTGCATAAGCGTTAAGATTATCATAAAATCTTAACCCATAAGTATTTGATCCTGCCACATCAAGCCTAATTGTACCGATTTCAAATGATTCTAATGTAGTCTTTCTAAATTGACGTGGTACTCCTAGCGATTTTAAATATTCAGATGCTTGTTTTACACCAACGTATGGATCATTAAGGTTACCTGTACCCCTAGTCTTTGACTTTTCTCCCTCACCATGTTGCATGTTAAACGTCTGTGACTTAGCATCAACTGCAAATTCTTTATCTCTAAGTATAAAGTTTGCGCCACCAGTTGAAAGGGCATAGTCTTTACCAAAAGAGAACTTCTCTGTCACTTTAGCCATTCCATCTTTAGCTGCCTCTATCTTTTTCCGATAATAATTACCACTAAAAGGCTTACTATCCAATAACTTCGGAGCTCTTCTTGCTGCGCCTGCGCCTAGTTTGGCAACGCCTGATGCTCCTTTGACAGCCATACTACCTGGTATTAAGGCTGGAATAGTCGCACCAGTGACGTACATAACTCCCTCTTGTTCCACATTATCTGTGAAGGCTTGGGCAGTTGATTCCACTGCACGCATAGGGTCTTGTAAGAATTGTATCGCAGCTTGTGTGTAGGCATCAACTGTTTCATCTGCGCTATCTTTTAACCAAGATGGCTCCACAGGATCAGGAACAACGCCAGATACGGCGACAACACCTGCATCTTTAACAACGGTTAGCAGTCCCGTAACCATGCCCGCAATACTGTTTACTATTCCTTTTTCAAAGTCATCGACAGCTTTGTTTACACTACTGACAACATCCATGACACCTTCAAAGAAATTCGTATATTTCCTTTTTACGTTTCCGGCCAAGTTATTGTATTCATCATCCGCATTCTCAAATTTTTTTACCTTAGAATTATATAAATCCCATAACTCGTCCATATTACGTTCCAGCTTTTTTCTCGTTGCTTCAATACTCGTTTGGATTCGCTCCATATGACGTCGGTTGATCTCACTTGCTTCTTTTTCCGCATCCGTCGGGTCATCAAACATACCGAAAAATGAAGCAGGTTGCTGATAGCTTTTGTTTAATGCCTTAAACAGATTATTCGTTATACCGCCCTCTATTTGCTTTAAATTCGCCCAAATATCATTACGATCCACACGCATCATCGTATTTCTTGAAATCGGTGAGATATATCTCGTCGTGTCTGTTACATAATTTTCAAACAGGGATAAAAGGTCATTGATCTGTGTTTCATAATTAGCAATTTTTTCTTTCGAGCTGCTAATGTTCTGATCCCATGCTTCAACACTTTTCCCCTCATTTGTTTGCACAAAGGTACTCACTTTATCAAGTGAATCGTCCATTTTTTCTAAAGCACGCTTATATGTCCGAAGTTCGCCAATAATATCATCTAAAACCCCATAATTAATTTGTAAGTCACGCTTCACAACTATCCCCCTTCTCCCTCTCCCTCGTTATTAAGACATTTCAGTTTTCTTCCTCTATATAAATTCTAGTGGTAAAATAACCCATACACCATGCATCTTTTTTACCTGTTTTTATATAGGTGATTTTTACTACTTAAACATTTTTGGTCTATATTTGAGTAAATAAAAACACCATCTCTTGTAACTAATTTCATTTTTAGTTACAGAAGATGGTACCGTTAATAAAAAGATGATGTCCTCACTTCATTTTATCCACACATCCATAATGCATTCAAAAGGCAAACGTTGCCCAGTTATACTTATGTACTTATTTTGTTTTGTTTGATCCGACTGTTATTCATATACAAATTCAACACGTCCAATAAAATCTGCTACAGTGTATGGATCGAACGGCTCTACATATATTGTATAAGCATTATCTAAAACTTCTTGGGCAAGTTGACGATTTTCTTCTTCTGATTGTTCAGCTTGATAATGAGACGGATTAGGATAAATCGTGATATATCCGCCGCCATTAGGTGTGTAGTTAATGTGATTAGAATCCGTCATAGTGCTAGATAAATGAGTTACATCTTCTGGATAAACAATATCATCAATCTGAAAGACTGGATCATCAGCTGAACTATGATTTATCTTAACAACAGGATCTTCCCACAAAATCCATTGATCTAAACTTGGTTCACCATTTATTGTCAAAATAATTCGTGCATAATCAATTTCTGATTGATTATAGTGAGTTTGTAAATCCTGACTAGACATAGAATAAAATGATTGTCCATTTGTAATTGAATGCAGAATTTTTTTATCACCTTCATAACGTAGCTCGAATTGTTCTGTTTCACGTTCGCTATAGAGCGTTAAAACATTTCCCTCTATTGTTTTATCAAGAATGGTAGAAGTCCTATCGAAATCCCAAGATTAAAACTTCGATAGGAATCGTCTCCAATCACCATTATATCTGGTCCTATAGGAGAGTTGTAAGGCTCTCCTTCAAAAGTAGCATATGTTCCTTTAAAATCTTCATATGTATAAGTGTAAGCGTAAAACAGCCCACACCTATTATGTAGATGTGGGCCTATGTTAAGATTTACTTAGATTTCGTAGGAACGCGACACTCTTGAGGCAGCGTGGTTGACCACGGTAAGAGTTGGGCTAGTTGTTCCCTGTCTGTTGTATCTATATTGGGAAGTCGTTCAAATAAGTAGCTAAGATAATGGAATGGATTTAATCCGTTTTCCTTGGCTGTTTCCACTATGCTATAAACAATGGCACTGGATGTAGCTCCTTTGGCGGTATTACTAAACAGCCAAGCTTTTCTTCCGATCACAAAAGGCTTGATCGACCGCTTTGCACGGTTGTTGTCTATCTCCAATCGACCATCCTTTAAAAATCCTTCTAAGCGATCCCATTGTTTACGGCAATAGGTAACAGCTTTGCCTAGTTTACTCTTCGGAAGAACACGCGGCGTTTGCTGTTTTAGCCATGCTGAAAAAGCATCCAGCACGGGCTGACTGCGCTCCAAACGTTGTTCGTACCGTTCTTGTGGGCTAACGCTCTTTAGGTCGCGTTCGATATCGAATAATTGATTACAAAAGTCTAAGCCTTCTTTCGCTTTTACCGCTGTAGTGGTCGAAGACTCTGGAAGCGATTGTAATGCTTCTGTGAATTTACGACGTGCATGTGCCCAGCAACCAATCAGTACGACATTCTTTATTCCATTATAACCAGGGTAACCGTCTACTGTTAAGTAGCCCTGATATCCCTGTAGGAATCGTCGTGGATGTTTGGATGCTCTTGTTTGCTGGTACTCATACAAAATGATTGGCACATCCGTGTGTCCAGAGCGATACAGCCACATATACGAATTGGAAGTAGCTTTTCTACCTGGTTCAGATAAAACTTGTACAACTGTTTCATCTGCATGTATGGTATCCAATTCTAATAGGGCGGTATGCATCTCTTTGTAAATGAGTGTAAGCCAAGTGGTCGCACCATATATGACCCAATTAGCTAGTGTTTGACGTGGAATAAAGACGCCAAATCGTTCGAATTGCTTCTCTTGGCGATACAACGGCATTCCTTCCACGTATTTTTGCGACATCGTATAGGCCATGGCGGAAGGAGAGGCTAAACTCCCTGGAAACACAGGCGCTGGCATTTTAGCTGTTTGAATAGGCGTTTGTATCTCATGTTGTTCACAATGACGACAGCTATAGACGTACTGGACATGTTCCACCACTTTCACCTGCGCAGGAATAACCTTTAATTCTTTACGCACTTGCGTGCTCATTTCATGCAGTTCACCAGCGCAACACGAACACACCTGTTCCTCAGCAGGTAAACGGTATTCTACCGTTTCCGTAGGCAGGTTGTCTAATTGCTCCTTGCGTTGCCCTTTTTGCTTCTTGCGTTTATATGTAATCGTCTCCACCGTAGGCTCTTCATGGTTGGAATCCGAAGTGTCCTCTACCTCGTTAAAAAGAGACAGTTGGTCAGAATTGGTCTTCTCGCTAGAAGAGCCGAATTTTTGTTGTTGAAGCAATCTAAATTGTTCTTCATACCATTTTAATTTTGCTTCTAACTCTTCTTTTTCCAACTCTAGCTTTTCGTTGAGCTCTTGATAATATTCCATTGTTTTCTTGTTTGTTTCCGCTGTTTTATCCATAAAATTAGTATACGAAAAAGAACCCGACTTGCCTAGTCGAATTCCCGTATTTCTATATTTCAATTTTTTATAGAATCGTGCGCGCTAGTACTTCTCTGTGTGCTTGGTGCTGGTTCATCGACATACCATCCAACAACCAGCGAAATTGACGTGGGCTAATAGATATAGGCGTTAAGTCTTTATCGGATGGCCATTGAAATGTTCCTTTTTCAAGCCGACGATAATACAGCCAAAATCCGTTGACTTCCCATTGCAGTATTTTTAACTTATCACGCTTTCGGTTACAAAATACAAACAGGCAAGGAGAAAAAGGGTCTAAATCGAAGCATTCTATCACAATGGCAGCAAGTCCATCAATCGATTTACGCATATCTGTGCTACCGCAAGCTAAATACACTTTTTCAAATGGCATATTCATGAACGTGATTACTTCCCTAAAACATGAATAATATCCGAGAGTAAGTTCATATCCGTTCCTGATCGCACTTCAATGGAGGTAGAACCAACGTGAATAAAGATCGGTTCTTTCTCGTGAGGTGGTACAAGTGGAAAATCACCCATTTGAACGGTTAGCCATTGTGTTTCCCTGGATGCGCTTTTCTTGATGGAAGTTTTGCCGTGCTCACGAAATTGTTGCACCCAATAATACATCTGATGCGTTTTAATTTCTTTCCCTCGGCACCATGCAGATATACTTTGTCCGCTTTCCTTCCAGGCATCATACCGCGCTTTCCATTCTATTCGCTTGTCTTTTAGGGTCATCGCATAACCTCCTAATTTATTTTCTAAGAAGATTATCACATAGATGCCCTGTGATTGTTATGTGTATTTTATTTTACGCTTACATCCAAACAGAACTTATGCATCAATTAGCCACGGAAATGGAGGAAAGTGAAGAACTAATTGCAACCACAAGAGCTGCGCTAATTCGATTACTGGACGATCATCTAGATTCAATGAAACAATTAAGAAATACATATAGAAACATAGTTGGATCAGGAAAATACGATAAATTAAATACCTCTCATGTGGATGAAATATTTCGTGAATTAACAAATGTTGGGGCAGATGGAATTCCTTCTTTAATCGATATAGATGAGTTTGAACATCTTTTGGAAAAGCTTCGAAAGAATCAAAATGATACAGGAGAAATAGCTTACCATATGGTTAAAATGAGTAAAAATTTTAAACAAATCGATCAAATACTTGCTCAATGGCTACATATACATTAATAAGGGGATTGTGAAATAATGAGTAGTAGAAGTGATTGGTGGAAAGATTACCTAGAAACTAAAGCACAGAAAGAAGCGTTAGAGAAGCAAATTAAACAGAACTTAGAAGAAAATGTGGACATTACAAAGATGCAATTAGAGCACAGTTACGCTGTTTTGTCACTTTTACAAAAACATCAGGTTATTTTAAGCAAAATCAACCAATACTTTGACGGAAAAGCAAATCACGCTTTAATGGAACGCTTTATAGATAATATAACTCAACTCAAAGAAATGGATCGTATTTACAAGGAAAACTATGAAAATATTCAACTTAAACAATGGTTTTGGTAGGAATAAATTTTAATAAAAGATTACATTCATTGAAAAGAAGTTTTGAACAAAAGTAAAGAAAATGTATACAATTATATACTTGGTCTGTCATATTTAACTGGAATCAGGAGGGGTTACGCATTATTAACATTGACACAATTATTATAGAGTTAGTAAAAGACATTAAAAAGGAAACAAAATACAAAAGAAAAAATGCTCAGTTTATTAAAAGCCAGTTCGTATCATTAGTTAATTTTGCCGTTAACGATAGAACTATTTACTCATCATTTTTTGAGTTTGAAATCTGTTCAACTTCGCGAGGAAATTGTTCTAATAAATCTTTATTATATTTCTTGGGTCCTGGATTTGTTTTTACATAATTCCACAAAAATGCAGCAACTTTCATTTTATTTTTCATACCCTGCGTCCTTATATCTCTATTAAAATCACTAACAAAATTATTCCATTGGTATGTTTTTTCTTCAGGTGAATTTACAACATTATTTTTCTTCTTACCATCTTTTCCTTTTTCATAAATCTTTATTAAATCCGCTACTGTCATATCAAGATCACCTTGACGCTCCGCTTCTCGTAGCGCCGATGCCATATCCTTTGTAAATTTAAACTTTGGAACGTTGTAGTAATTTGCAAAAAATTCCCTAGCTTTCTGATTAAACTTAAAACCCTCAGGAATTAATTTCGTATCTACAGTTATACTATTTGAACTCATTCCTTTTCTCATATTAGACATTTGTTGACGGTGATCAACTACTTTTTTTCCAGATAGATAGTTTTTAATTTTTGTTTCCAATTCCGCTTTCGTTCCATAGGATGGTATTTTACAATCAGCACAAATTCTCTTTAACTCTTCTTTATACCAATAATGTTGAGAAAACTCCTCAACTGACATATTCCGATTAAAGTCCGGTCTATTTATTTTATCCATAATACTCCTCCTGTAAATATTAGATTTAATTTAATTTACTACCAACTAATCCAAAAGCATATTTTTTATTAAGCTTCTTTTATCACCTTTATTTACCTGGGCTATTTTAAATGAGCTTGTTTTGTTTAAAACAGGGAATATGGAACAAAGATATGGGGCTGGGAAAGTTCAAAATGATTTTTTGATTTGAAAATTAAATTAATCCTCTTTCTTTGGATTTTAATATGCTCTATTAAGCCCATCGAAACAAAGAATTTAAAGTCATTAATCTTTTCGATTGGAAATAATTAATTTCGATTAAAGCACTAGTCTTGGAGTTAAATAGTCGTGGATGAAGCTTTTAGAGTGATGTAAATTCTTACATATTTCTAAAGATGTGGTGATATGTATTTCTTTCAATGGTTAAATTTACTACTTTTATAACAGATTGAATAATTCCGTTTAAATCATTTTATCTAATTTTGTTATTCGATACCGTTTCTTTAATTGATTATAACAAATTCCCCCCCCTTTAAATTTTACAGAATTAAAAATATGAAATTATGTCCCCTATAAATTACCATACCAGAAATTTTTAATAAAACAATGTAAATGGTGCCTTGACAACAAGGAAATTATTAATTAAGATAAGTCAAAGGCTAGTTAGCCTAGCTATCTAAAGGAATGATTTAATGAATCAGCTTAAAAATTACATGTTACCTGCATATATTAATAGGCTTTCCCACTTTTTATCCCAGTTAATTCAAATAAAAGCCGAACCGTACGGAATAACAAACGCACAATTAAATGTGTTGTTTTGTCTCCTAGGTGGTGATCCCATTACACAAAAGCAATTACTCCACTATCTTGATGTCAAATCCTCAACTTTAACTGTTTTACTTGAACGTTTGGAACGTAAAGGATTAGTTTTTCGAAAACAACACCCTGACGATTCAAGAGCTAAAATTTTATCACTAAGTGAAAAAGGAAAGCATTTTATTCACCAGACAGTAGAACCGATGGGTTACGAATTGGAAAAGAATTTGCTAAGAGGATTTAATCAAAACGAAAAAGAGCAACTATTCGAGCTCTTTGACCGTTTACTTTCGAATATGGATCAGCTTAAAAAGGAATTGCGCCAAGAGTAAATATGATTTTAATATAAAATGAAGGGAGATTTGAATATGGGGTTGGTAAAAAGTTTGCTTTAAAGTTTGGGAAGCCTGACGGCCTTTTAGGCAGCATTGCAGGTAAATTAATGGCGTCCACAGGTGTTGAAAAGAACAAGCGGACGATATCGTTGTTAAATATTCAAAAAGTAGATAACGTCTTAGAAATTGGTTTCGGTCCAGGGATTGCGATTGAAATGGTTTCCAATATTAACCGGGATGGTTATGTTGTAGGGATTGATTACTCCGATGTCATGTTACAGCAAGCCAAAAAAGTATGGGGCTTGCAGATAAAGATATCACCGACAAAGTCTATACACATAAAGATATCAAGCAGCTTCTTATGGCAATTGACAAGCTATAAGAAAGCTGCTTTTTCTTTAAATTATTTGTCTGCTACTTGTATGTTACGTGTATATTAGGTGTGAATTTCCCCCTGTTTTTAAAGCCCCGCATATACAGTAAAATCCCCCAACCATAGGTGATTGAGGGATTTGCAAGTGTTGATTTATTAACGTTTTGAGAACTGTGGTGCACGACGTGCTTTTTTAAGACCGTATTTATAACGTTCTTTCATACGAGCATCACGAGTTAGGTAACCCTCTGATTTTAGAGCGCTACGGTACTCAGGATCAGCTTCTAGCAATGCACGTGCAACTCCGTGACGGATAGCTCCTGCTTGACCAGTGAAGCCACCACCATGAACGTTGACAATAATGTCATATGTTCCTTGTGTTTCTGTTGCTACAAGTGGTTGGTTTAAAATTAACAACTGTGTTTCATATGGGAAATAATCAGCTGCATTACGACCGTTAATTGTAATGTTGCCCGTACCAGGTACTAAACGTACGCGCGCAGTTGATTTTTTACGACGACCTGTGCCATAGTATTGTACTTGTGCCAAAATGATTTACCTCCTTTTAATTACCCACGAAGCTCATAAACTTCTGGTTTTTGTGCTTGATGATTGTGTTCAGCGCCTCTGAATACATGAAGTTTCTTAGCCATTCTGCGACCTAGAGGACCGTTTGGAAGCATGCCTTTAACTGCCAACTCTAGCATACGCTCAGGATATTTTGTACGCATTTCCTCTGCATTACGTTCTTTTAAACCACCAGGGTGGTTTGTATGACGGTAGTATTTTTTATCTGTTAGTTTATTACCAGTTAATTCAATTTTCTCTGCGTTAATGATGATGACATGGTCACCTGTATCTGCATGTGGCGTGTAAGTTGGTTTATGCTTTCCACGAAGGATCGCAGCAACTTCACTTGCTAAACGACCTAATCGTTTGCCTTCTGCATCAACAACTAGCCATTTGCGTTCGATATTATTTTCATTTGCCATGAAAGTTGTGCGCATGTGTCTTTCCCTCCAAAATAATTAAATTCAAATTTCTATTCGTTCGTCTATTTCAACATAATTAGTTTCCGGGGCTAATCATGGTTTAGAAATAAAATGCCATTAATCATAATACACCAAATATCACTATTATGTCAAGGTTTATTCCTCTTCAACTTTACGAGATCGCCTTTTTTCACCCATAGAGCAAAGAATGCTTTAATATAGGCTCTTTACCATGTCCCACCCAAATGCGCACCGCCCTATTTATTCCGTTTAGATTAGTAGTTACACTCTTCCAAATGGTTTGTGTTGCCGCAAATCACTACCCTTATCACTTGCAAGAATAATTAGTACTTCACACGACACAAATAGAGGCCTTGTGCGGGCACTGTTTCTCCTACTGCACGTCTATCCCTTTTTGACAGTAAAACAGCTATATCAGACGCTTCTCGCCTTCCTTGGCCTATGTCTAATATTACACCAACGATGATGCGCACCATATTATATAAAAATCCGCTGCCGCGAAAAATAAATTCGATTTCGGCGCCTCTTTTTTCACAGGTTACTTGATAAAGCGTACGCTGTTTGCTCCCTCTTGTTGTTGCTTTAGCAGAGGAAAAGGTTGTAAAATCATGCGTTCCTTCCAAATAACGGCATGCTACTTGCATGGAAGCAACGTCTAATGCATACGGGAAAAAATAAGCATAATGGCGTCTAAATACATCCGGTTCCTTTGCATGATATACATAATAGCGATATTCCTTCTCTACTACATCATACCTAGCGTGGAACGTATTAGGAACCACTTCTACCTGCTTAACATAAATGTCATCAGGGAGCAAGGTGTTTAATGCTTGCTTCCAATTGTACATAGGGATGTTGTATGGAGAATCAAAGTGAATCGTCTGTCCTTTCGCATGAACGCCTGTATCGGTTCTCCCTGAAGGATGAATGCGTACAGGTTCACCTTTATGCATTTTTTGTAATGCTTTTTCTAGTATTCCTTGTACGGTTCTTTTTCCAGGTTGGATTTGAAATCCCGAGAAATGAGAGCCGTCATATTGAAGTGTACATTTTAGTCGTTCCATGTTTTTGCAGCCTTTCTATCTAGTTCCTTGTAAAAAATAGTCCTAAGATGACGAATATAAATAAAATGTATATTCCTACGTCTAGCTTCGTAAATTTTAATTCTCGTAACTTGGTACGACCTTCGCCACCTTGATAGCCTCTCGCTTCCATCGCCATAGCTAGCTCTTCTGCTCGTTTGAAAGCACTGACGAATAATGGAACGAGCAATGGCACGACGGCTTGTATGCGATCTTTGAGCTTCCCTGTTCGAAAGTCAACGCCACGTGACGCTTGCGCTTTTGAAATTTTATCTGTTTCTTGTAACAACGTTGGAATGAAACGGAGTGATATCGACATCATTAACGCCAATTCATGAACAGGAAATTTCACTTTTTTTAATGGTTGCAACATGCTTTCAATCGCATCCGTTATTTCTATCGGTGTTGTTGTCAATGTTAGTAGCGACGTGACTAAAATAAGTAGAAAGAATCGCATGGAAATAGCAAAACCTTGAATTAACCCACCAGAGTATACTTGAAAGGTAAAAATCTCGAATACGACATCACCTTCTTTTGTAATAATTACATGGAGTAGAAAGGTAAAAATAATTAAAAACCAAACAGGCGTTAAACCCTTTAAAACAAATCGTAATGGTACACGAGATGTTATCATACTTAAAAGTGCGAAAACAGTTAATATTGTATAGCTCCACACATTGTTCGCTAAAAAGACGACAAACACAAAGATAAATATAATTGTAATCTTCGTTCGTGGGTCTAATCGGTGAACAACGGAGTTCCCTGGTACGTACTGACCAATAACCATGGCATTATTCATGGCTTTTCCCTCCTTTAAGCACGGCGGCAATAGCAGTTGCTAATTCGCGCTCAGACTGCTTCGTAAAAGGAAGTTTGGTGTGAAATTTTTCATTCCAACGATTAATAAAGGCTACCATTTCGGGAACATCCAGTTGAACTTGTTGCAATGCTTCCTTTTGCACAAACACTTCCTCTGGTTTCCCTTCCATATATTTACTACCTTTATTTAAAATAATGACATGATCCGCATACGTAACGGCATCCTCCATGCTATGTGTGACGAGTATCGTTGTAAGCTGTTCAGACCGATGGCGTTCATAAAACATCTCCATCATTTCTTTTTGCCCTCTTGGATCAAGTCCTGCAGTCGGTTCATCTAAGACAAGGACGTTTGGTTTTGTAGCTAAAACACCAGCAATAGCGACCCTGCGCATTTGCCCACCACTTAAATCAAAGGGGGAGCGCTCTACATAATCTGCTGATAAACCAACAGCTTGTAATGCTTCTGTCACTCGCCGTTGTATTTCGCTATCCCCAACACCAAAATTTTTAGGTCCAAAGCTAATATCCTTCGCAACCGTCTCTTCAAATAGTTGATGCTCCGGATATTGAAATACGACACCGACCTTGCTTCTTAGCTGTTTCAAATGTTTCGGCTTTTTTTCTGCCGTGAGCTCAAAGTCTCCTATCTTTACTTTTCCTGCTGTCGGCTGAACAAGACCATTTAAATGCTGAATTAGAGTTGATTTTCCTGAACCCGTATGACCTACAATGGCTACAAATGTTCCAGAAGGGATATGAAAACTTAATTGGTCAATCGCTTTATGAGCAAATGGGGAGTGCTGTTGATAGATATAGCTTACGTTCTCGAATGTAATGTCCATAGTTCCTCCAACAGTTCTTCATGATTTAATGGTTCTTTTGTGATGGGAATGCCCGTCTGTTTTAAAGCTTTTGCTAAGGAAGCAATAAACGGAACATCTAATCCAATTGCAAGTAGATCATCTTGCTTAGAAAAAAGCTCTCTCGGATGAGACTCGTCCCAAACTTGACCTTCATTCATTACAATAACCCGATCTGCTTGGACAATTTCTTGCAGGTCGTGCGTAATCGTTAGTAAGGATACATCCTTATTTGCTTGCAAATGAGCGACGGTTTGCATAATATCTCTTCTTCCTCTTGGGTCTAACATCGCCGTTGCTTCATCTAAAATAAGCACTTTGGGAGATACAGCTAGCACGCTTGCAATAGCTATACGTTGCTTTTGTCCACCAGATAGACGATGAGGCTCCGTTAAGCGATAATCCACCATGCCAACTGCATGTAACACATCATCAAGTCGCTGTAGCATTTCCTCTCTTGGAAAACCTCTATTCTCCATGCCAAATGCAACATCGTCTTGTACAGTTGTACCTACAAATTGATTATCTGGATTTTGAAACACCATGCCGACATCTTTACGTACATCCCAAATGGTATCTTCCTGCACTTTTTTCCCAGCTACATAAATTTCCCCTTCTTGCGGAAATAAAAGTCCATTCATTAATTTAGCTATGGTAGATTTCCCCGAACCATTATGACCAATAATGGCAACCCATTCTTCGCGATCGATCTCAAAGCTACAGTTTTTCAGTACCCATGGCTGCTCTGCTCCATATCGAAATGATACATTTCTAAACTCTACCAATTTTTCATTGCTACTCATCTAAACTCCTCCTCTTGCCAAAAAGGGTACTTGTTACAAAACGCAAATTATAGTATTAGAAAAACTTGGCTTGTCGCCGCATCTTATGGTGGAAGCCGTTGGTTTGCTAATACTATAATCCTAGAAACTTTATACTTTCCTATAGACAAAAAAAGGGCTTGGATGTACCTCGTAGAAGAGATTCAGTCCTGCCCTTGTCGCCTGTGGTTACATTAAACTAGTTCAATGATTGCCATTTTCGCACCATCACCTTGACGAGCGCCCAGTTTAAGAACACGTGTGTACCCACCTTGACGGTCTTCGTAACGCGGAGCCACATCATTGAAAAGCTTCTGAATAACGTTTTGATCTTCATTAGCTTCTTGATTATATAGAAATGAGGCTGCTTGACGGCGTGCGTGCAGATCCCCACGTTTGCCTAATGTAATCATTTTATCAACAACGGATTTTAACTCCTTCGCTTTTGCTTCTGTTGTTTCAATCCGCTCATGAATAATTAAATCAGAAGCAAGATTACGAAGTAGCGCCATGCGTTGATCCGATGTACGACCTAATTTTCTAGCCATGGACTATCCCTCCCTTTCTTTGATGACTTTTAAAAACTTCCATTCAAACGACCTTGTATACTCACATTAGGTCTACCTTGTTTTATCTTTTCCTACGCACATCCTCTACTCTTCGGAAAAAAGCGATGACAGCTCCTTTTCCAAAACGCAAAAAAGTGATGCAACGAACGAAAGCAAACTAAAAATACTGAATGGAGTAATTCGTATATGCAAGCACTATTTATCCGTGTGCCTTAATTTTCTAATGATGTCTATATGATTAGTCATCGTCTCGCAAGCCAAGACCTAAATCGTTAAGCTTCACTTTTACTTCTTCTAACGACTTACGTCCAAGATTGCGTACCTTCATCATATCTTCTTCAGATTTATTTGCTAATTCTTGTACGGTGTTAATCCCAGCGCGCTTTAGACAGTTATAGGACCTGACAGAAAGATCGAGTTCTTCAATCGTCATTTCCATCACTTTTTCTTTTTGGTCTTCTTCCTTCTCGACCATCACTTCAGCGTTTTTCGCTTCATCTGTTAAACCTACAAAAATATTAAGATGCTCTGTAAAGACTTTCGCACCTAAAGAAACAGCTTCTTCTGGACGAATACTGCCATCTGTACGTACATCTAATGTCAATTTATCAAAGTTAGCTACTTGACCAACACGTGTATTCTCTACTTGGTAGGTTACACGTGATACTGGAGTAAAAATGGAGTCAACTGGAATTATCCCGATTGGCTGATCATCACGTTTGTTTGCTTCAGCAGGTCGATACCCACGTCCACGTTCTGCAGTAATTTTCATAAACAAGCTGCCTTTGTTATTCAATGTAGCAATTAACAAATCCGGATTTAGGACCTCTACATCACTATCATAGGTTAGATCTGCAGCCGTAACTTTTCCTTCTCCCTGCACATCAATCTCCAATGTTTTTTCTTCATCTGAGTAGATTTTTAGCGCTAATTTTTTCAAGTTCAAAATAATTGTTGTTACATCTTCAACAACACCATCAATCGTTGAAAATTCATGTAGCGCTCCATCAATTTGAACTGAAGTCACAGCAGCACCTGGAAGTGAGGATAGTAGGATACGACGCAAGGAGTTTCCTAGAGTGGTACCATATCCACGTTCAAGCGGTTCGACTACGAATTTTCCAAATGTAGCATCATCGCTGATTTCTACCGTCTCAATTTTTGGTTTTTCAATTTCGATCATTCCATAAAACCCTCCTTTAAAACGTCGAAACCCCGGTTAGACAGCGGTCTAACCGAAATTCCTCAAAAATGCAGTTGGCGTTTCTGCACTACTTGTAAATCTTTCGTACGTTCTTGTCTTCTGGAAGCTCTATTCCTAAAGGAAAACCAACCTTTAGACTTTTAGCTATCATAACCCATTATAGACAGGGTGACAAATTATATACGGTATAATTATACACGACGACGTTTTGGTGGGCGGCAACCGTTATGTGGTACTGGCGTTACATCACGAATAGCTGTAACTTCCAAACCTGCTGCCTGAAGAGAACGAATAGCTGCTTCACGGCCGGCTCCTGGTCCTTTAACGGTTACTTCAAGAGTTTTCATACCATGGTCAATTGCAGATTTAGCAGCAGTTTCAGCTGCCATTTGGGCAGCAAATGGAGTAGATTTCTTTGAACCTTTAAAGCCCAATGCACCAGCAGAACTCCATCCAAGAACATTTCCTTGCGTATCTGTAATCGTAACGATGGTGTTATTAAATGTTGAACGGATATGGGATATACCTGACTCAATATTTTTTTTCACACGACGTTTACGTGCGCTTGACTTTTGTGCCATTACCTTTTAACCTCCTTTAACATTTATTTTTTCTTTCCAGCGATCGCGCGACGCGGCCCTTTACGAGTACGTGAATTATTTTTTGTTTTTTGTCCACGAAGAGGAAGTCCACGACGATGGCGGATTCCGCGATATGAGCCGATCTCGATAAGACGTTTAATATTTAGAGATACTTCACGACGAAGGTCTCCTTCAATGGTATACTCGTCTGTAGCTTTACGAATTCTTCCTAATTCGTCCTCAGTAAGGTCGCGTACACGAGTGTCTTCAGAAACGCCTGCTTCTTTAAGGATTTTTTGAGCAGTAGTTTTTCCAATACCGTAAATATACGTTAGGGAAATGACTACGCGTTTATCACGTGGGACATCAATACCTGCAATACGTGCCATAAAGCTTTAACACCTCCTGTTTGTTATCCTTGTTTTTGTTTATGCTTTGGATTTTCACAAATAACCATTACTTTACCATTTCGTTTAATGACTTTACATTTTTCGCAAATGGGTTTTACAGATGCTCTTACTTTCATCATCTTTACCTCCTTTAATATCGGAGCTCACTTATTTATAACGGTACGTAATTCGTCCTCTAGTTAAATCATACGGAGAAAGTTCAACCGTTACTTTGTCGCCAGGAAGAATGCGAATAAAGTGCATACGAATTTTCCCGGATACGTGGGCTAATACAGTATGACCGTTTTCCAATTCGACTTTAAACATCGCATTCGGCAATGTTTCCGTTACGGTTCCTTCCACTTCAATTACATCGTCTTTCGCCATCGTGTTGATCTCCCTTCTTCAAATCAGTCACAACTTCATTGATAAATTTAGCTATGGCAAACCGCAGTTTACCATTTGTGACACGACCAGTTTCTAGAAGGCTGTTTTGGACTTCTGGAGAAATATAATCCATTAACTCGATATGATGAAGATTCTTTTTCTTTGGTCGATCATATTTACGTTTTTCCCCATCTGCAAGCAAGACATACTTATCATCGACAGATTTAATAACGACTGCATATTGACCCGCTTCACGACCTTGCATAATTCGAACAACTTGACCTATCCGCGGTATCGAATCATCTTCGTTCAACAACGATCACCTTCACTTAGGCTATAGTTTATATCAATGCCTGTTTATTGAAAAGAATTACTCACTTTTATCCTGTGTCACCTTATTATCTATATAGAAATATGCCGCACTGTACTCCACGACTTATTATAACTTTTCATTACTAGAAATGCACTTCATACAATTCTAAGGCTATTATTGTACTTTAGCTTGAATATCTTGAAACACTTGATCAATATCCTGATCGCCATTAACTGTTACTAGATATCCTTTTTCATTATAAAAGTCTAATAACGGCTTCGTCTGTTCTATATTTACAGATAGACGCTTTTTCACCGTAGCTGGCTTATCGTCATCACGTTGGATTAAGGTTGAGCCATCTTTATCACAGACCCCGTCTTCTTTTGGCGGATTATAAACTACATGGTACGTTGTTCCGCATGTTGGACAAATTCTACGACCAGTTAGACGCTCCACTAATTTTTCTTCTGGTACATCTACATGAATGACATAATCAATGGATTGATTGATATCCTGCAATAGACTTTGTAATGCTTCTGCTTGAGCAATAGTCCTTGGGAAACCATCCAATAAAAATCCATGTTTACAATCATTTTTACTCAAGCGTTCTTTAACAATACCATTCGTAACTTCATCTGGAACAAGTTCTCCTCGGTCCATGTACGCTTTTGCTTTTTTACCTAAGTCTGTTCCCTCTTTAATAGCTAAACGGAACATATCTCCTGTTGAAATATGAGGGATATCATATTTTTCGTTTATTTTCTCTGCCTGTGTGCCTTTTCCAGCACCGGGCAGGCCCATTAAAATTAAGTTCAACAGATTTCTCCTCGCTCTCGTCTTCAGCAAAATTACTTAATAAATCCTTTATAGTGACGTTTTACCAATTGACTTTCCAATTGCTTCATCGTCTGAAGTGCTACTCCAACAACAATCAGTAAACTAGTTCCGCCAATTTGTATGGACTGCGGCAAGTTAGCAACTCCGCTTAAAGCAAGCGGTAAGACAGATACAGCAGCTAAGAATAGTGCACCTACGAATGTGAGACGGTACAGTACTCTAGTCAAATAGGCCTCTGTGTTTTTACCTGGACGAATCCCAGGTACATAACCGCCTTGTTTTTGTAAATTCTCAGCCATTTGCTCTGGGTTTACTTGAACAAACGTATAGAAGTACGTAAAAGCGATAATTAACGCAACATAGATAACCATACCTATTGGCTGTGTATAATCAAAGATACGTTGGATGGTTGCAGCAATATCGTTTCCTTCAAAGAATGTCGCAATTGTACTTGGCGCCATAATAAACGCTATGGCAAAGATAACTGGAATAACACCAGCAGCGTTCACTTTTAAAGGTAAGTGTGTTGACTGACCACCTACTGGAGAACGATTGACAAGTTTTTTTGCATATTGAACGGGTATTTTACGTAACGCTTGTTGAATAAAAATAACTCCAACGGTTACGGCAACCACAACCAAAGCAATCAACGCAACAATAACAATATTAATGAACAGTTCATCGCCAGGGTTAATAAAATACTGGCTGTATAGCTGTTGTACGCCATTTGGTACTGCTGCAACAATACCTGCAAAAATGATAATCGAAATTCCATTACCGACTCCATTCGCAGTAATTTGTTCTCCAAGCCACATTAAAAATGCTGTCCCACTCGTTAAAACAATGGCAATAACAATAAATTTCATGGGACCAGGATCAGCAATTAACATACCACCAGCCATAGCATTAAATCCTACTGACATAGCAATCGCTTGGATAAAGGCAAGGACAATGGTACCATAACGCGTAACTTGGGCAAGCTTTTTCCTACCTGCATCACCTTGTTTTTTCCACTCAGCAAATTTAGGTACGACATCCATTTGTAGCAATTGCATAATAATAGACGCCGTAATATAAGGCATAATCCCCATCGCAAAGATGGAGAAATTTTGCAATGCGCCACCACCAAATGTGTTTAAAAAGCCAAACACATTTTGGGAATTCATAAAGTCAATTGCCTGTTTATCAGTAAATGGCACAGGTATAAATGTGCCAAGACGGAAGACAACCAACATTAATAACGTGAAAATTATTTTCCGTCTTATATCACCTACGCGCATAAAATTGGAGATTGTACGGAACATTAAATCACCTCTGTTTGACCGCCCGCTGCCTCGATTGCTTCTTTAGCGGAAGCAGAGAACTTGTGAGCTTTTACTGTTAGTTTTTTCTCGATCGAGCCGTTGCCAAGTACTTTAATACCTGCTTTCAACTTGCTAACTACGCCTTCTTCCAGTAATAGCTCAGGTGTTATTTCTGTGCCTTCTTCAAACCGATTTAACGTTTCTACATTTACAATAGCAAACTCTTTACGATGAATGTTTGTAAACCCACGTTTTGGTAAGCGTTGGAATAGTGGTAACTGACCACCTTCAAACCCTGGACGAGTACCGCCACCAGAGCGCGCTTTTTGACCTTTATGTCCACGTCCTGATGTTTTCCCGTTGCCAGATGACATTCCACGACCTACACGATTACGGTTTTTACGTGTACCTTCTGCAGCCTTCAATTCATGAAGTTTCATGCGAGCACCTCCTCTTACGCTTATTTCTTATTTAAACCTCTTTAACCGTTAGTAAATGAGATACTTTATTGACCATGCCGCGAAGAGCTGGAGTATCTTCATGAACAACCGATTGACGAATTTTCTTTAATCCCAATGCTTGAACAGTTTTTCTTTGAACTTCTGTTCCACCAATAACACTGCGCGTGAGGGTTATTTCTAGTTTTTTAGACATAACAGTTCCCTCCTTATCCTAACAGTTCTTCTACAGACTTTCCACGTAGTTTTGCTACATCTTCTGCGCGCTTTAAGTTTGTTAAACCATTGATTGTTGCACGAATCATATTAATCGGCGTATTAGAACCTAATGATTTTGTTAGTATATCACCAACACCAGCAAGCTCTAAAATCGCACGTACTGGGCCACCAGAGATAACTCCTGTACCTTCCGTAGCTGGTTTCAACAATACATTACCTGAGCCGAATCGACCATGAATTGCATGTGGGATGGTAGTTCCAACAATAGGTACTGTAATTAAATTTTTCTTCGCATCATCTACTGCTTTTTTAATTGCTTCTGGTACTTCTTGTGCTTTTCCTGTACCAAAACCTACATGACCATTCTTGTCTCCGACAACAACTAGAGCTGCAAAGCGGAAATTACGACCACCTTTAACAACTTTTGCAACACGGTTTACCGCAACAACACGTTCTTCAAGATCTAATTTGTTCGGATCAATGTTTTTATTCATGTATGTCCCTCCTTTATCGTTTAAAATTCAAGACCTGCTTCTCTTGCAGCCTCTGCTAAAGCTTTCACACGTCCATGATAAAGGTAGCCACCGCGGTCAAAGACAACCGATTTGTAACCTTTATCCTGAGCACGTTTAGCTATTGCTTCTCCGACTTGTCTTGCTGCTTCTACATTACCAGTTGCACCTGTTAAGTTCAACTCGTTATCTTTTGTAGAGGCACTAACCACTGTGTTTCCACTTGTATCATCAATAAGCTGTACATAGATGTGTTTATTTGAACGGTAGACGTTTAGACGAGGACGCTGTGCTGTTCCGTGAACGGTTTTACGTACACGAGCGTGCCTTCTCTTACGCACCATATTTTTATCAGGTTTTGTAATCACTTAGGTCACTCCTTTCTGCTACCTAATCTTACTTGGCAGTTTTACCTTCTTTACGACGTACATATTCACCTTCGTAACGGATTCCTTTACCTTTATAAGGCTCTGGTGGGCGAATTGCTCTAATTTTAGAGGCAACAGCTCCAACAAGCTCCTTATCAATACCTTTAACAATAAGTTGTGTGTTTTTTGGTACGTCAATTTCAATCCCGTCAATTGGATCGATTTCTACAGGGTGTGAGTAACCAGCGTTGACGATTACTTTATTTCCCTGCTTCTGCGCACGGTAACCAACACCGATGATTTCAAGCGATTTTTCAAACCCTTTACTTACACCTTCAACCATATTGTTAATGAGGCTACGTGTCGTACCGTGTAATGCGCGATGATCCTTATGATCGCTTGGGCGCTCTAGCTTAATCACGTTGCCTTCCATGTTAACTTTAATATCTTGATGTAGATTTCTTGTTAATTCACCTTTAGGTCCTTTAACTGTAACGACAGTTCCATCGAATTTCACTTCTACTCCTTCAGGAACTTCGATTGGCTTCAGTCCTATACGAGACATTTCATGCACCTCCTCTTCTTTAACTACTCTATTACCACACGTATGCTAATACTTCGCCGCCAACAGCTTGAGAACGCGCTTCTTTGTCAGAAAGCACACCTTTTGAAGTTGAAACGATAGCAATTCCTAAACCGTTAAGTACACGTGGCACTTCATCAGCTTTCGCATAAACACGTAATCCTGGTTTACTTATACGTTTAATACCTGTAATTACACGCTCTTCGTTTGCTCCATATTTAAGGAAGATGCGAAGAACACCTTGCTTGTTATCTTCTACAAGCTCATAATCTGTAACGAAACCTTCTCGTTTAAGAATATCAGCGATCTCTTTTTTCATCTTTGATGCTGGAAGCTCTAACTTTTCATGTCTTACCATATTCGCATTACGAATGCGAGTAAGCATATCTGCAATTGGATCTGTCATAACCATTCATCATTACCTCCTTCCCAAAATCGGGTTTTACCAGCTTGCTTTTTTGACACCAGGAATTTGACCTTTATAGGCAAGTTCACGGAAACAAATACGGCAAAGTTTAAATTTACGGATTACAGAATGCGGACGTCCACAGCGCTCACAGCGTGTATATTCACGTACTTGGTATTTTTGCGGACGTTTTTGCTTTGCAATCATTGATTTTTTAGCCACTATTTTCCCTCCTTGTATTCGCTCTTTTGCTTACTTTTGGAAAGGCATGCCTAACTGAGTAAGAAGTTCACGAGCTTCTTCATCCGTGTTAGATGTTGTTACGATAACAATGTCCATTCCACGAATCTTACTCACTTTATCATAGTTAATTTCTGGGAAAATAAGCTGTTCTTTCACTCCTAAAGTGTAGTTTCCACGACCATCAAATGCCTTTTTAGACACACCACGGAAGTCACGTACACGTGGAAGTGATACAGCTACTAGTTTTTGTAAAAATTCGTACATACGCTCACCGCGAAGGGTTACTTTAGCACCAATCGGCATTCCTTCACGTAGGCGGAATCCAGCAATTGATTTTTTTGCACGAGTAATCATTGGCTTTTGTCCAGAAATTAACGCCAACTCTTCGACAGCATTATCTAAAGCTTTTGAGTTCTGAACAGCATCACCAACACCCATGTTCACTACTATTTTTTCAATAGCTGGTACTTGCATTACAGACTCATAGTTAAATTTATTCATTAAAGATGGTAGTACTTCATCTTGATATTTTTTCTTTAATTGATTCATCATGTCGCCCTCCTTTCGCTGAACCTATTTATCTAACGCTTCTCCGGATTTCTTAGCGATACGGACTTTCTTTCCATCACGTACTTCGTAACCAACACGGGTTGGCTCTCCGGTTTTACGATCTATTGGCATCACGTTAGAAACATGAATTGGTGCCTCCTGATTAAGAATTCCACCTTGTGGATTTTCTTGGGAAGGTTTGGCATGTTTTTTAATCATGTTAATTCCTTCTACAAGCACACGCTCTTTTTTTGGGTATGCTTCTAAGATAGTGCCTTCTTTTCCGCGGTCTTTGCCGGAAATAACTTTTACTTTATCACCTTTTTTTACATGCATGCTTAACGCACCTCCTAACAAGGCTAAATTTTAGCTTATAAAGGCTGTTCAAAATTTATAGGAAGAAGGCATCTTGAAATTCTGGTTGACTTTAAAAGCCTGTTGAAAATCAAAATTCAATCATCCTCTTTTTGAACACACACTTATAATACTTCTGGAGCAAGAGATACGATTTTCATGAATTTTGCATCACGCAATTCACGTGCAACTGGTCCAAAAATACGAGTTCCTCTTGGACTCTTATCATCACGAACAATTACCGCTGCATTTTCATCAAAACGAATATATGAACCATCTTTACGACGTGCACCAGATTTCGAACGTACAATAACAGCTCTTACAACATCACCTTTTTTGACAACGCCGCCTGGTGTTGCTTCTTTTACCGTACAAACAACAACGTCGCCAATATTAGCGGTTTTTCGTCCGGATCCGCCCAATACTTTAATAGTTAATAGTTCACGTGCACCAGAGTTATCTGCAACTTTTAAACGTGTTTCCTGTTGAATCATATCGCTGTAACCTCCCTTCGGATACCTTCCGAGCGAACTTTATTATATAATTACCGCTTCTTCAACAATCTCAACGAGGCGAAAATGTTTTGTAGCTGATAGCGGACGAGTTTCCATGATGCTTACGATATCGCCAACTTTTGCTTGGTTATTCTCATCATGTGCTTTGAATTTTTTTGAATATTTAACACGCTTGCCGTATAGCTTGTGGAATTTATATGTTTCCACTAGAACAGAAATGGTTTTATCCATTTTGTCAGAGACAACACGTCCAGTGTAAACTTTACGATCATTACGTTCTGTCATTTTGAGGTTTACCTCCTCTCGAGATTCTAGTTATTTACGCTTAATTCACGTTGACGAACAACAGTTTTCATGCGAGCAATTGACTTTCTTACCTGACGAATTCGTGCAGTGTTTTCTAGTTGGCCAGTTGCAAGCTGGAAGCGTAAGTTGAATAGCTCTTCTTTTAAGTCTTTTACTTTTTGTTCAATTTCGGCAGTGGTTAGTTCTCTAATCTCATTAGCCTTCATTGCTTTCACCACCAATTTCTTCACGTTTTACAAATTTTGTTTTAATCGGAAGTTTGTGAGAAGCAAGACGTAACGCTTCACGAGCAACTTCTTCTGGTACACCAGCGATTTCAAACATAATTTTTCCTGGTTTTACTACTGCTACCCATCCTTCTGGAGCACCTTTACCAGAACCCATACGAACCTCTAGGGGTTTTGCAGTATATGGTTTGTCAGGAAAGATTTTTATCCAAACTTTACCGCCACGTTTCATGTAACGAGTCATTGCAATACGAGCAGCCTCGATTTGACGGCTAGTAATCCACGACGCTTCTACTGCTTGTAGACCATATTCACCGAAAGCAACACTTGTGCCACCTTTGGCTTGGCCTCTCATTTTACCACGATGTTGTCTACGATATTTCACACGTTTAGGCATTAACATAATGCAGTGCCCCCTTCCTTATTTGTCAGTTTTCGTTGGAAGGACTTCTCCACGGTATACCCACACTTTGACACCTAACTTACCATACGTAGTGTCTGCTTCTGCTGTACCATAATCGATATCAGCTCTTAATGTGTGTAGTGGTACTGTCCCTTCACTATAATGTTCCGCACGAGCGATGTCTGCGCCACCTAGACGTCCGGATACTTGTGTTTTAATTCCTTTTGCGCCAGCACGCATCGCACGTTGAATGGATTGCTTTTGTGCACGACGGAAAGAAATACGATTTTCTAATTGACGAGCAATATTTTCAGCAACTAATTTTGCATCAAGATCTACTTTTTTAATTTCTACAATATTGATGTGAACTCGCTTGCCAGTTAAGCTATTTAAAGCTTTACGCAAAGATTCCACTTCAGAACCGCCTTTACCGATAACCATACCTGGTTTACCAGTGTGAATCGTAATATTCACTCGGTTTGCTGCACGCTCAATATCAATAGATGAAACAGCAGCTATTTTCAAGCGGTTTTCCAAGTATTCTCTAATCTTAATGTCTTCATGTAATAAGTCTGCATAGTCCTTGCCGGCATACCATTTTGACTCCCAGTCTTTAATGATGCCAACGCGAAGACCAGTTGGATTTACTTTTTGACCCACTGACTAACCCTCCTTTTTTTCTGTTACCACTACTGTAATGTGGCTTGTGCGTTTATTAATTCTACTTGCACGACCTTGTGCACGTGGACGGAAACGTTTCAAAGTAGCGCCTTCGTTTACATATGCTTCTGAAATGACCAGGTTATCTGTATCCATTTCATAATTGTGCTCTGCATTAGCAATCGCAGAGTTTAATACTTTTTCTACGACTGGAGAAGCACCGCGTTGTGTATGGCGTAAAATCGCAATTGCTTCACCTACATTTTTTCCTCGAATAAGATCAACGACTAATCGTACTTTACGAGGAGCAATACGAACCGATTTTGCAACGGCTTTAGCTTGCATGTTGTGTGCCTCCTCTCCTATTAGCGTTTTGTTTTCTTATCATCGCCACCGTGCCCTTTAAAGGTACGTGTTGGCGCGAATTCACCTAATTTATGTCCGACCATGTCTTCTGTAACGTAGACTGGTACATGCTTACGTCCGTCATATACCGCTATTGTATGTCCTACAAAATTAGGAAATATAGTTGAACGACGTGACCAAGTTTTAATTACTTGTTTTTTATCACTTTCGTTTAATGCTTCGATTTTTGACATAAGATGGTCATCTGCAAAAGGTCCTTTTTTCAAACTACGACCCATGGATAAACCTCCTTTCGCATTGGAGAGACGGGCTTATCTTCCCGCCACTATTTTTGGTTATTTTTTACGTTTACGAACGATATACTTATCAGATGGCTTGTTGCGTTGACGTGTCTTGTAACCAAGAGTTGGCTTACCCCAAGGTGACATTGGTGATTTACGACCGATTGGTGCGCGTCCTTCACCACCACCGTGTGGGTGATCATTCGGGTTCATAACAGACCCACGAACAGTTGGGCGAATGCCTAACCAACGAGAACGACCTGCTTTACCTACACGGATAAGCTCATGTTCGATATTACCGACTTGACCGACAGTTGCACGGCAAGAAGAAAGAATCAAACGAACTTCTCCTGAAGATAAACGAACTAACGTGTATTTACCGTCACGACCAAGGACTTGTGCTTCTGCACCGGCTGAACGAACAAGCTGTCCGCCACGTCCTGGCTTCAACTCAACATTATGAATAACTGTACCTACTGGGATATTTACTAATGGTAATGCATTTCCCATTTTAATATCCGCATCTTCACCAGAAATAATTTCTTGCCCCACTTTTATACCTTTTGGAGCTAATATATAACGTTTTTCACCATCAACATAATGAATTAATGCGATGTTTGCTGAACGGTTTGGATCATATTCAATAGTAGCAACGCGTCCTGGTATACCATCTTTATCACGCTTGAAATCGATGATACGGTATTGACGCTTGTGACCGCCACCTTGATGACGAACGGTTAACTTCCCTTGATGGTTACGACCACCACGTTTGTGTAGTGGAGCTAAAAGGGATTTCTCAGGCGTATCTGTAGTGATTTCTGCAAAATCAGATACGGACATATTACGTCTACCGTTGGACGTTGGTCTGAATTTTTTAATCGCCATCTTTATTTCCCTCCTTCACGAACTTTATAATTTATGCTTCAAAGAAATCTAATTCTTTACTGTCTTCAGAAAGCTGAACAACAGCTTTTTTACGATCTGAACGGTAGCCACCGTAACGACCCATACGCTTGAACTTACCTTTTACGTTTAACGTGTTCACTTTGATTACTTTCACTCCAAAAACTTGTTCTACAGCGTTTTTTATCTCTGTTTTATTCGCTTGAGGAGTTACTTCAAACGTGTACTTTTTTTCTGCCATTAAATCAGCTGAGTGTTCTGTAATGACAGGGCGCTTTATAATATCACGTGGATCTTTCATTATGCAAGCACCTCCCCTGCTTTTTCAGCTGCCTCTTTTGTTAAGATCAGCTTGTCATGGCCAAGCAAGTCTAATACATTCATTTCTTCCACTGTTAAAATAGAGACAGCCGGAAGATTATTTACGGAACGAACAACGTTCTCTTCTTTTTCAGTTACAACAATTAAAGCTTTTGCATCTACATTTAATGCTGCTAGCATTTTTACTGCTTCTTTTGTTTTTGGTTCAGCAAAAGTAAGACTTTCCAAGACAACAAGATTATTTTCTTTTGTTTTGGAAGAAAGCGCAGATTTAAGTGCTAAGCGACGGACTTTCTTTGGCAATTTATAGCTATAGCTGCGTGGTGTTGGTCCAAATACAGTACCTCCGCCAACCCACTGTGGGGAACGAATAGAACCTTGACGTGCACGACCAGTTCCTTTCTGACGCCATGGTTTACGACCACCACCGCGTACTTCAGAACGGTTTTTTACCGCATGCGTACCTTGACGTAAAGACGCACGTTGCATAACTACTGCTTCATGTAATACATGCTCATTTGGTTCAATTCCAAATACAGCTTCGTTTAATTCCAACTCACCAGCTTGAGCTCCATCTTGTTTTAGTAGTGCTACTTTAGGCATGACATATCCTCCCTTCGTCTGTATGATTAGTTAGCCTTGATTGCACTCGTTATTTTTACGAATGATTTCTTTGCACCTGGCACATTGCCTTTTACTAGTAGTAGATTACGTTCTTCGTCTACTTTTACTACTTCAAGGTTTTGGATCGTTACTTGTTCTCCACCCATACGTCCTGGAAGTGGTCTTCCTTTAAATACACGCATTGGGTCAACCGCACCTAACGAACCTGGTGCTCTATGATAGTGAGAACCATGAGTTTCTGGTCCACGTTGTTGATTGTGACGCTTAATCGAACCTTGGAATCCTTTACCTTTTGTAGTTCCTGTCACATCAATTTTATCACCAGAAGCAAATACGTTTACGCTCACTTCCTGACCAACTTCATATTCGTCAAGCTTCGCGTTACGGATTTCACGAACGTAGCGCTTAGGGTTTGTGTTTGCTTTTTCAGCATGACCTTTTTCCGCTTTATTCGTACGTGATTCCTTTACGTCAGCAACACCTAGTTGGATTGCTTCATAACCATCATTTTCTAATGTTCTCTTTTGTAATACGACGTTTGGCTCAGCTTCAATTACAGTTACAGGCATTAGTTCGCCTGTTTCAGAGAATAGCTGAGTCATGCCGATTTTACGACCTAAGATTCCTTTCGTCATCCGTTACACCTCCTATTAAAAACTTTCATTTATAGTTTAATTTCAATGTCTACACCAGACGGTAAGTCTAAACGCATTAGTGAATCAACAGTTTGCGGTGTAGGGTTAACAATGTCGATGAGACGTTTATGTGTACGCATCTCAAACTGCTCACGTGAATCCTTATATTTATGAACCGCACGTAAAACCGTGTAGACTGATTTTTCCGTAGGTAGTGGGATTGGTCCAGATACATTAGCACCAGAACGTTTCGCTGTATCTACAATTTTTTCAGCTGATTGATCTAAAATACGGTGATCATAAGCTTTCAAACGGATTCTAATCTTTTCTTTTGCCATTATTTTCCCTCCTTTATTCGCCCATTTATAATAGACATACTCTGCAGAAATTTCTTGGTAACTCCCGCCATGGCAAAGGGGCCGGGTGTGCCAACAACCTTCTGCTTCATCGCCTTTAGCAAGCAACATTCTTATTATATAGAATGTCATTTGTTTCTGCAATCTTTTTTATGAATAATGATTGCACATCTACATATTATACGTACTTTACTACTTGATTGCAAGGGGTTTTACAAAAAATTATTAATAAGTTTAGTCAAAACAGACTGCTTTTAATCATAGTAAATAGTTTTAAAAACTTTCGATTGAGATTTTTAAGTGGCAAGGTATAATACCATATTTATAGGACGAGATTTTTTTAAGTTAAGAGAAGGGTTTAGGGGATACGGTTGGGTGACTTTTAATACAAAGGCAATTGCTACTATGTATCGCCAAACTTAATAAAGATGAAAAGAAAAACAGAGGTTTATCTTTTATTCTTGTTTAGAGGTACGGTGATACGCTATCGTGTTGACTAACTTACAAAAAGCGTTAGAAAAATTGGGTCTAGCAACAAGTAACATGCTGATAAAACGCCTTTGTTTTATTTTTCTATATTGTAAAAAACACAGGTTACGTCGTCACGTAACCTGTGTTTCTAAACTTGGTGCTTACTCAATAATTTCTGATACAACACCAGATCCAACTGTACGGCCACCTTCACGGATAGAGAAGCGAGTACCGTCTTCAATTGCAATTGGTGAAATAAGCTCAACTGTCATTTCAATGTTATCGCCAGGCATTACCATTTCTGTTCCTTCTGGAAGTTGGATAACACCAGTTACATCCGTTGTACGGAAGTAAAACTGTGGACGATAGTTAGCAAAGAATGGAGTATGACGCCCACCTTCTTCTTTAGATAGAACATAAACTTCAGCTTTAAACTTTGTGTGAGGTGTGATTGAACCTGGTTTTGCTAGTACTTGACCACGGTTAATGTCTTCACGTGCTACACCACGAAGTAGTGCACCGATGTTGTCGCCAGCTTCTGCATAGTCAAGAAGCTTACGGAACATTTCTACACCAGTAACTGTAGTTTTTTGTGCTGCTTCGTTTAAGCCGATGATTTCTACTTCATCACCAACACGTACTTCTCCACGCTCAACACGACCAGTTGCAACAGTACCACGACCTGTAATAGAGAATACGTCCTCTACAGGCATCATGAATGGTTTGTCTTTATCGCGGTCTGGAGTTGGAATGTACTCATCAACAGCGTTCATTAATTCAACAATTTTTTCTTCGTATTCTTCTACTCCTTCAATTGCTTTCAATGCAGAACCAGCAATTACAGGAACATCATCACCTGGGAAGTCGTACTCAGTTAATAGATCGCGAACTTCCATTTCTACTAATTCTAATAGTTCTTCGTCGTCTACCATATCTACTTTGTTAAGGAATACTACAATAGAAGGTACACCAACGTTACGAGATAATAGGATGTGCTCACGAGTTTGTGGCATTGGGCCATCAGCAGCAGATACTACTAGGATAGCTCCGTCCATTTGTGCAGCACCTGTGATCATGTTTTTAACATAGTCAGCGTGACCTGGGCAGTCAACGTGTGCATAGTGACGCGTATCTGTTTCATATTCTACGTGTGAAGTAGCGATAGTAATTCCACGCTCTTTTTCTTCTGGTGCATTATCAATTTGGTCATACGCCATTTGCGTACCTTTACCAGATTTCTTATGCATTACAATTGTAATTGCAGCAGTTAACGTTGTTTTACCATGGTCAACGTGTCCAATTGTTCCAATGTTAACGTGACTTTTCGAGCGGTCGAACTTTTCTTTAGCCATTTATAGTTCCTCCTTTAAATAAATGAAATAGTTTATTTTAGAATGTTTAAGTAGCAAGAAACAATGGGTCAACATCACTTCTTAGCCTTTAATACAAGTTATACTTTAGATTTATGAAAAAATCAATTATTGACCAGCATTTTTCTTAATAATTTCTTCAGAAATACTCTTTGGTACTTCTTCGTAGTGATCAAAGTACATCGTAAATGTACCACGACCTTGTGTGTTAGAACGCAATGCTGTAGCGTAACCGAACATTTCAGAAAGTGGAACGAAGCCTTTTACCACTTGAGCAGGGCCTCTAGCTTCCATACCTTCTACACGTCCGCGACGAGAAGTAATATCACCCATAATGTCTCCCATATATTCTTCTGGGATAACAATTTCTACTTTAGCAATCGGCTCAAGAATAACTGGGTTACACTTATTTTTAGCAGCTTTTAGTGCCATAGAAGCCGCTACTTTAAATGCCATTTCGTTAGAGTCTACATCATGATAGCTTCCATCATACAATGTTGCTTTAATATCAATTAATGGATAACCAGCTAATACACCATTTTCCATTGATTCTTCAATACCAGCTTGAACAGATGGAATGTATTCACGTGGCACAACCCCACCGACAATCTTGTTCACAAATTCAAAGCCAGCGCCTTCTTCGTTAGGTTCAAATTTAATCCAAACGTGTCCGTATTGTCCACGACCACCAGATTGGCGAACAAATTTACCTTCTACTTCAGCAGCAGAGCGGAATGTCTCACGATAAGCAACCTGTGGCGCTCCAACGTTTGCTTCTACTTTGAATTCACGCTTCAAGCGGTCAACGATAACGTCAAGATGAAGTTCACCCATACCTGAAATAATCGTTTGGCCTGTTTCTTCATTTGTTTCTGTTTTAAAGGTTGGATCTTCTTCAGCTAGTTTCCCTAAAGCAATACCCATCTTATCTTGATCGGCTTTTGTTTTTGGTTCAATAGCTACTCCGATTACCGGCTCTGGGAAATCCATAGATTCAAGAATAACTAAATTCTTTTCATCACAAAGCGTATCACCAGTAGATGTATCTTTTAAACCAACAGCAGCTGCAATTTCACCAGCATATACAGTGGAAATCTCTTGTCTTGAATTTGCATGCATTTGTAGGATACGTCCAACACGCTCACGCTTATCTTTTACAGAGTTTTTCACATAAGAACCAGCATCTAATGTTCCTGAATATACTCGGAAGAAAGTAAGCTTACCAACATATGGATCTGTCATTACTTTAAACGCCAATGCTGAGAATGGTGCATTGTCTGTAGATGGACGAGTTACTTTTTCCTCTGTACCAGGGACAATCCCTTCAATATCAGCAACATCCGTAGGTGCTGGAAGATAATCAATCACACCATCAAGCATTAATTGTACACCTTTATTTTTGAATGCTGACCCACAATATACTGGGTAGAATTCAACATCTAGGGTAGCTTTACGGATAGCGACTCTTAACTCATCCTTAGAGATTTCTTCACCCTCTAAGTATTTCATCATTAAGTCTTCGTCAAGTTCAGCAACAGCTTCAATTAAGCTATTACGCCACTCTTGAGCTTTATCCTTTAAATCAGCCGGAATTTCACGAGTCTCTGCACGAGTTCCAAGATCATCTTCATAGAAGAATGCTTGCATGTCAATGAGGTCGATAATTCCTTCAAAGTTATCTTCTGCACCTACCGGAAGTTGAACCGGATGTGCATTAGCGCCTAGACGATCTTTTAACGTTTTTGTCGCATAAAGAAAATCAGCACCAATTTTATCCATTTTGTTAATGAAAACAATACGTGGTACACCGTATGTTGTAGCTTGGCGCCATACTGTTTCCGTTTGTGGTTCCACACCTGACTGCGCATCAAGAACGGTTACGGCGCCGTCTAACACACGTAATGAACGTTCAACTTCAACAGTGAAATCTACGTGTCCTGGTGTGTCAATAATGTTAATTCGATGGTTTTTCCATTGAGCAGTTGTTGCAGCTGAAGTAATAGTAATACCTCTTTCCTGCTCTTGCTCCATCCAGTCCATCTGTGAAGCACCTTCATGCGTTTCACCAATTTTATGAATGCGTCCTGTATAGAAAAGAATACGCTCCGTAGTAGTAGTTTTACCTGCATCAATGTGTGCCATAATACCAATATTTCGCGTCTTTTCCAAGGAGAACTCTCTAGCCATGTATTCTTCTCCTTTCTAGCTTGAATTTGATTTATTAATTTACCAGCGGTAATGAGCAAATGCTTTGTTAGCTTCTGCCATTTTATGCAGTTCTTCGCGTTTCTTCACAGAAGCACCTGTATTGTTAGAAGCATCTAAAATTTCATTAGCAAGACGTTCTTCCATTGTTTTTTCTCCGCGTAAACGAGAGTAATTAACAATATAACGTAGTCCTAGCGCTTGACGACGTTCTGGACGTACTTCCATTGGTACTTGGTAGTTTGATCCACCAACACGACGTGCACGTACTTCAAGAACAGGCATAACATTTTTCATCGCTTGTTCAAATACTTCCATTGCATTTTGGCCGCTTCTCTCAGCAACCAATTCAAATGCTTTATAAAGAATTTTTTGTGCTTTTCCTCTTTTTCCATCAACCATAATTTGATTGATTAAACGAGTCACAAGTTTTGAGTTGTAAAGCGGATCTGGTAAGACATCCCGTTTAGGTACTGGGCCTTTACGTGGCATATGTCCTTCCTCCTTTCCTATTGGGCTTTTTTAAAATATGCTTATTTCTTCGGTCTTTTCGTACCGTACTTAGAACGACCTTGCATTCTACCTTCTACACCTGCTGTATCCAACGCACCACGAACAATGTGATAACGAACACCAGGTAAGTCTTTTACACGACCACCACGAAGAAGTACAACGCTGTGTTCCTGAAGATTGTGACCAATTCCAGGAATGTATGCTGTTACTTCCATGTTGTTAGACAAACGTACACGAGCGTATTTACGAAGTGCTGAGTTTGGTTTCTTCGGTGTTAATGTTCCAACACGTGTACATACACCACGCTTTTGTGGAGAATTTTGGTCTGTAAATGTCTTCTTAAAGCTGTTATACCCCTTGTTTAGAGCTGGAGAGTCAGACTTTTTTGGTTTGCTCACGCGACCTTTACGCACTAATTGGTTAATTGTTGGCATAACTATTTCCTCCTTTCCGTCATGAATATATCACTAATTCAGCTTGAGTTTTGTAATCCCACACATCCAGGTGGTTCATCTTTGGGTAAAAAAACAGTTTTTATAATAACTCTAGTCCTGTTTTATACCAACAGCGGCTGCACCAACCTCGATACCACATGCTACTCCTAATTTCTTTTTAGAATCAACATGATGACAAGGAATGCCCAATTCTTCAGCTAAATGTGTAACCTTTTGTACCATATGTTGATCTGCATCAACAGCAACAAACACTTCGCTAATATGCCCATTTTTCATGGCTTTGAGCGTTTGTTTTGTTCCGATAATTACACTAGATTTCACTTGCATTACTTTTTCATAAGACATCTCATATCCTCCAAAGCACCAAGTATAACCGGAAGCACCTTGAATATTCTACCACTCTGCATTTTCTATGTCAACATGATTTACATATTTTTTACGCTTCCGCTTAAAAACTTATTCTATTTTGTATAGAACTGGTGAGTTTCCCACACCAAAATTGATATGGGAAACTACTTCATCCAGTTACTGAACTGTTTCTGTTTCTTCAATTGGTTCTGTCGTAATTGGTTCAGATGTAGCAGGTTTGATACGACGGTAACGCTGCATACCTGTTCCAGCAGGTACAAGTTTACCAATGATAACATTTTCTTTCAAACCAAGAAGCTCATCCCGTTTTCCTTTAATAGCTGCATCCGTTAATACTCTCGTTGTTTCTTGGAAAGATGCAGCAGATAAGAAGGAATCTGTCTCAAGTGATGCTTTTGTAATACCGAGTAACACAGGTTTACCTATAGCTGGTTGCTGTCCATCTTGTAGTACTTTACGGTTTGCATCACGGAACTGGTGCAACTCTAATAAAGAACCTGGCAGAACATCTGTATCTCCAGAGTCAATTACGCGAATCTTACGAAGCATTTGGCGAACCATAACTTCTACGTGTTTATCGCCAATTTCAACACCTTGCATACGGTATACGCGTTGAACTTCACGCAACAGGTAGTTTTGTACACCTTCTACACCTTGAACGCGTAATAAATCCTTAGGATCAATAGAACCTTCCGTTAGTTCTTGACCAGCAATAACCTTGTCACCAACGGTCACCTTCATGCGAGCATTGTAAGGCACTGCGTAAGAGCGTTGCTCAACATCGCCTTGAACGACAATCTCTTGTTTATCTTTCACTTCTTTAATTTCTTGTACGGTTCCGTATATTTCACTAATAACTGCTTGCCCTTTCGGATTACGAGCTTCAAACAACTCTTGAATACGTGGCAAACCTTGTGTAATATCGTCCCCGGCTACCCCACCAGTATGGAAAGTACGCATCGTTAGCTGTGTTCCTGGCTCACCAATGGATTGAGCTGCAATAATTCCTACTGCTTCCCCAACTTCTACATCAGCACCAGTTGCCAAGTTTCTTCCATAACATTTTTGACATACACCATGCTTCGTATTACAAGTGAATGCACTACGTATGGTTACTTTTTCAATACCAGCATTGGTAATTTCTTTTGCTTGATCCTCGCTAATAATTTCATTTGCTTCAACAATGACTTCATTCGTTTCTGGATGCTTAATATCATAGAATGCCGTACGCCCTATTAAGCGATCAACTAATGGTTCGATCATTTCCGTACCATCTTGTAAGGCAGTTACAGTCAAGCCACGATCTGTCCCACAATCATCTTCTCGTATGATAACGTCTTGCGCCACATCAACAAGACGACGTGTTAGGTATCCTGAGTCAGCTGTTTTCAATGCTGTATCCGCAAGACCTTTACGAGCACCGTGCGTAGATATAAAGTACTCTAATACGGTTAAACCTTCACGGAAGCTTGATTTAATCGGTAATTCAATAATCTTACCAGCCGGGTTAGCCATTAAACCACGCATACCTGCAAGCTGCGTAAAGTTTGAGGCGTTACCACGAGCACCAGAATCACTCATCATATAAATCGGGTTTCTTTCGCTAAGGGATAACATCAACTTATCCTGTATCGTATCTTTGGCTTGTGACCAAATTGCAATAACGCGGTCGTACCTTTCATCATCCGTAATTAATCCTCTACGGAATTGTTTTAGTACTTTATCTACTTTATTTTGTGCTTCTTCAAGGATCGTTTCTTTTTCTTTAAGTACAACAATATCAGAAACACCGACTGTCATACCTGCTTTTGTGGAATAGCTAAAGCCAAGATCCTTCATTCTATCAAGCATTTTAGATGTTTCACTAATTTTAAACCGTTTAAAGACTTCAGCGATAATATCTCCTAAGAAGCCTTTCTTAAATGGTTTTACCAACTCAAATGACTTAATAAGCTCAGGGATATTCGCACCCTTTTCCACAAAATACTTTTCTGGTGTATGATACTCTAAGTTCTCTTTTGTTGGCTCATTTATATAAGGGAAGGAGTCTGATAAGATTTCGTTGAAAATCAGCTTCCCAACTGTTGTAATAAGCAATTGTGATTTTTGCTTTTCCGTAAATGTTTGGTTATTTAAACCTGATGCGTGTACAGCAACACGGGTGTGTAGATGTACATACCCATTCCGATAAGCCAACACCGCTTCATTCGTATCGTTAAAGACAGATCCTTCTCCGATAGCATTTTCTCGTTCTAAAGTAAGATAATAGTTTCCTAATACCATATCCTGAGATGGTGTTACAACTGGTTTTCCATCTTTAGGATTTAAAATATTTTGAGCTGCAAGCATTAAAATTCTTGCTTCCGCTTGAGCTTCTCCAGACAACGGTACGTGCACAGCCATTTGGTCCCCATCAAAGTCGGCATTATACGCCGTACAAACTAATGGGTGCAAACGAATTGCACGACCTTCTACAAGTGTCGGCTCAAAAGCTTGGATTCCAAGTCTGTGTAATGTTGGTGCGCGGTTAAGCAATACAGGATGCTCTTTAATAACTTCTTCTAAGACATCCCACACTTCAGGGTGCACACGCTCAATTTTCCGCTTGGCAGACTTGATATTATGTGCAATTCCTTTTTCCACTAGCTCTCTCATCACAAATGGCTTAAATAGCTCTAAGGCCATTTCTTTTGGTAGTCCACATTGGTACATTTTCAAATGCGGCCCAACTACGATAACAGAACGACCGGAGTAATCCACACGTTTACCTAGTAGGTTTTGACGGAAACGTCCTTGCTTCCCTTTCAACATATGAGACAAGGATTTCAATGGACGGTTACCTGGTCCAGTTACTGGACGGCCACGACGACCATTGTCAATTAGGGCATCTACAGCTTCCTGAAGCATACGCTTTTCGTTTTGCACGATAATGCTTGGTGCTCCAAGATCTAATAAACGTTTTAACCGATTGTTTCGATTAATTACACGACGGTATAAATCATTTAAGTCAGAAGTAGCAAAACGACCCCCATCGAGCTGCACCATTGGGCGAATTTCAGGTGGGATGACTGGTAACACGTCTAAAACCATCCAAGATGTTTCGTTTCCGGAATGACGGAACGATTCTAATACTTCTAAACGCTTGATCGCACGCGTTCTACGTTGTCCTTGTGCTGTTTTTAGTTCTTCTTTTAAAATACCTGCTTCTTTTTCTAAGTCTATATCCTGAAGTAATTTACGGATTGCTTCAGCTCCCATTTGTGCTTTAAAAGACTTACCATATTTATCGTAGTATGCACGGTATTCTTTTTCTGATAGGAGTTGTTTTTTCTCTAACGGTGTGTCACCTGCTTCCGTAACGATATAAGCAGCGAAGTAAATGACTTCCTCTAACGCACGAGGTGACATATCTAAGACAAGCCCCATACGACTTGGAATACCTTTAAAGTACCATATGTGAGATACAGGTGCAGCAAGTTCAATATGCCCCATCCGCTCACGACGAACTTTTGCTTTTGTCACTTCAACACCACAGCGATCACAAACCACGCCTTTATAGCGCACGCGCTTATATTTTCCACAGTGACATTCCCAATCTTTTTGTGGACCAAAAATCCGCTCACAGAACAATCCGTCTTTTTCAGGCTTCAATGTTCGATAATTAATCGTTTCTGGTTTTTTTACCTCACCATGTGACCAAGAGCGAATTTTCTCTGGTGAAGCTAAACCAATTTTCATATACTCAAAGTTATTTACATCTAGCAAGGGGTCAACCTCCCTCTTAGTGTCCGATTTTACCAAGCTATCAACGGTTACTTTAAGAAAACACAGCTACTATATTATTTCCTCTAAGCTACTGTTCACTGCAACTAACAACTATTCTTGTAATCAATACTTTTGGTGCAAATTATTAAAAATACTTGACTTGTCGCCTCGTATTTATAAGAGAATTTGAAGGTCAGCCTTACAATGTAAAGCTGCCCTTATCCTTTATTTAGCTTTCTTCCACTTCTATATTTAGCTTACTAGCTTGTTGTGTATCTTCTTCTTCTAGTTCCATCATGTCAATCTCTTTTTCATCACTGGATAACATTTTTACATCCATACCTAGACTTTGCAGCTCTTTGATAAGTACCTTGAAGGATTCAGGGACTCCTGGTTCAGGTACATTATCCCCTTTGACAATGGATTCGTATGCTTTCACACGTCCCACTACATCATCTGATTTAACCGTTAGAATTTCCTGTAGGGTATATGCTGCACCGTAAGCTTCTAAAGCCCACACTTCCATCTCTCCAAAACGCTGACCACCAAATTGCGCTTTACCACCCAATGGCTGTTGCGTTACAAGGGAGTATGGTCCAGTAGAACGAGCATGTAATTTATCGTCTACCATATGAGCAAGCTTAATCATATACATAACACCAACAGATACTCGATTGTCAAATGGCTCTCCAGATCTTCCGTCATAAAGAATCGTTTTCGCATCACGAGGCATACCAGCTTCTTCTAATGTTTCCCAAACATCGTCTTCTGTCGCTCCATCAAATACTGGTGTGGCAACATGGATGCCTAGTGCACGTGCCGCCATTCCTAAATGGAGCTCAAACACCTGTCCGATATTCATACGAGATGGTACCCCTAATGGGTTTAACATAATGTCAATTGGCGTTCCATCAGGCAAGAAAGGCATATCTTCTTCAGGAAGAATTTTAGAGATAACACCCTTATTTCCGTGACGTCCTGCCATCTTATCGCCTTCGTGAATCTTCCGTTTCTGTACGATATATACACGTACAAGCTCATTAACTCCTGGTGGAAGTTCATCGCCATCCTCGCGGTTAAAGATTTTCACATCAAGCACAATACCTCCAGCACCATGCGGCACACGCAGGGAAGTATCACGAACTTCTCGTGCTTTTTCACCAAAGATAGCATGCAACAAACGCTCTTCAGCGGATAGCTCCGTTACACCTTTTGGCGTTACTTTCCCAACCAAGATGTCTCCATCTGTTACTTCAGCACCAACGCGAATAATTCCATACTCATTGAGGTTCTTTAATGCATCTTCACCAACATTAGGAATATCTCTTGTAATTTCTTCTGGACCTAATTTCGTATCACGCGCCTCCGATTCATATTCTTCAATATGGATCGATGTATACACATCATCTTTCACAAGGCGTTCGCTCATGATAATAGCATCCTCGTAGTTATAACCTTCCCACGTCATAAAACCGACGAGTACGTTTCTGCCAAGTGCTAATTCTCCGTCTTCCATAGAAGGGCCATCAGCAAGGATTTCTCCTTTCATAACGCGGTCGCCTTCGCTTACAATCGGGCGTTGGTTATAGCAAGTTCCTTGGTTAGAACGTATATATTTTTGTAACTTATACTGATCGAGGTCACCTTTTACTTCGCGCCCATCAACAACGGACGTTCGGCGTACAAGTACCTGTTTGGCTTCTACACGCTCTACAACACCTTCATGGCGACAAATAACAGCAGCCCCAGAGTCCTTCCCGTTCACATATTCCATTCCTGTTCCAACAATTGGCGCTTCTGGTTGCATTAATGGAACAGCTTGACGTTGCATGTTCGCACCCATCAATGCACGGTTAGAGTCATCATTCTCAAGGAAAGGAATACATGCTGTTGCGGCAGATACGACCTGCTTCGGTGATACATCCATATAATCGATTTTTTCTCTAGCGACAATCGTGTTTTCTCCACGGAAACGCGCGATTACCTCGTCTTCAGCAAACGTGCCATCATCATCCAATTTTGCGTTAGCTTGCGCAACGATATAGTTATCCTCTTCGTCAGCAGTTAAATAATCAATGTGGGCAGTTACTTTGCCTGTCTCTGGGTCCACACGTCGGTAAGGCGTTTCAATAAATCCGAATTTATTCACTTTCGCATAGCTGGAAAGTGAGTTGATTAATCCGATGTTCGGTCCTTCTGGTGTCTCAATTGGGCACATACGGCCATAGTGAGAGTAGTGAACGTCACGAACTTCAAACCCTGCACGCTCTCTTGTTAAACCACCCGGGCCTAATGCGGATAAACGTCGTTTATGCGTTAATTCAGCGAGCGGATTCGTTTGATCCATAAACTGTGACAATTGGGAGCTACCAAAGAACTCCTTGATCGACGCAATGACGGGACGAATATTAATTAATTGCTGTGGCGTTATGCTAGACGTGTCTTGAATGGACATTCTTTCACGTACCACACGCTCCATTCGCGATAACCCGATACGAAATTGGTTCTGTAAAAGTTCTCCTACAGAACGAAGTCTACGGTTACCTAGATGATCAATATCATCTGTCCCTCCTACTTGATGCAACAAGTTAAAGAAATAACTGATGGATGCTAATATGTCAGCAGGCGTAATATTTTTCACACTTGCATCAACACCAGCATTTCCGATTATATTTAACACTCTTTCTCCACTTGGGTCTGTAGGGTCAACAATTTTCACAGTCTGCAAATGAATAGACTCATCCAACACGCCTTCTTTTGGTTGTAATTCCTTATAACCTAACTTATCTTCTTCGCGTTCTAGATAAGGAATTAATTTATCTAATAGCTTTCTTTCCAGCTTATCACCTTTTTCAGCTAACACTTCCCCAGTTTCAGGATCGACAATAGTTTCAGCTAATACTTGGTTAAACAAGCGGTTTTTTATATGCAGCTTTTTATTCATTTTATAACGACCTACATGCGCTAAGTCATAACGCTTTGGGTCAAAAAAGCGAGATACGAGCAAGCTTTTTGCATTTTCAACGGTAGGAGGCTCACCAGGACGTAAACGCTCATAAATTTCCAATAATGCCTTTTCTGTTGTTTCCGTATTATCCTTTTCAAGCGTGTTTTTCAGGTATTCATTCTCCCCAATGAGTTCAATGATTTCCTGATCATCACCAAAACCAAGCGCTCGTAATAATACGGTGATTGGCAATTTACGTGTACGATCAATTCGGACATGGACAACATCCTTTGCGTCCGTTTCAAATTCCAACCATGCACCACGATTTGGAATAACGGTTGCAGCTACGCCTCGTTTACCATTTTTATCAATTTTTTCATTGTAATACACGCTTGGCGACCTTACGAGCTGAGATACAATGACACGTTCTGCTCCATTAATAACAAACGTTCCTGTATCTGTCATTAAAGGAAAATCGCCCATAAACACTTCCTGTTCTTTCACTTCGCCGGTTTCATTATTAATTAAACGAACCTTCACACGAAGCGGAGCATTATACGTAACATCTCGCTCTTTCGATTCATCCACAGGATATTTGGGCTCTCCTAAACTGTAGTCAACAAACTCTAGTGATAAATTGCCTGTAAAGTCTTCGATTGGAGAAATATCTTTAAACATTTCTCGAAGCCCTTCCTCTAAAAACCAATCATAAGAAGCTGTTTGGATTTCAATTAAATTCGGCAATTCTAGCACTTCGCTGATTCGTGCGTAGCTTCTGCGCTGGCGGTGCCGCCCATATTGAACTAGTTGTCCTGTCAACTGCTTCACCCCTTAAATCATCCATTTATTCGTAGATTGTCATTCTACGTAAAATTTATTATAATAAGAAAAACCAAGCAAAACAGGCTAGCTAAAAATTCGATAAAGCGACCATGCTATCTAGATCGACATCACGACTTTTTGAACACATGCTTAAAGAAGCGAAAAGCCCCCTTGGTTTTTCGAATATCAACAAAATTAGTATAATCATGCAAAGTTACATTACATACAAAACTCTGCGCTTTACACTAGCAAAAAACAAATAAAACACCTATTTTACCATTGTTTCCCAACAATCTAAAAATATACTAGTGCCTTATTTCTTTATTCGCTTGACATAATAAGCGCCATGTTAGCATTTTCCTATCTTACCACAAGACATCCTCTTGGTCAAACCTTAACTGCTCGAAATATATAATAACCTTTACGCTTAGCGACGGTATCTACTTCTGCGAACAATTGCTCCAATTTTTTCTTCGCCGAAGGCGCTCCTTGCTTTTTTTGGATTACCACCCATAAAGCCCCACCTTGAAATAATACTTGCTCCGCTTGCTCAAACATCTCATGCACAACCAACTTACCAGCTCGAATTGGCGGGTTTGTAATTATAGCTGCAAACTTCCGATCCATAACAGCTGATAATTTATCACTTTGCAAACACGTAATATTTTCCACCGTATTTTGCGCTGCATTTTTTTTCGCTAGTTCCAATGCTCGCTCATTAATATCAACCATTACAATATGTCGATCTTTATATCGGTCTGCTACCGTTATACCGATCGGTCCATATCCACAACCAAGATCCAAGAAATCTCCTATTATATCAGGAGGAGTAAACTGTTCCAATAAAAAGCGACTTCCGAAATCGACTTCATTTTTCGAGAATACACCTACATCACTTGTAAAGGAGTATTTTTTTCCATTCGCATTGTATAGCCATGTTTTTGGTGAACTTATCGTTTGGGGTTTTTGTGAAAAGTAATGCTCACTCATTCCAGCACCTACTTTGTTTTTATTGAAGACGCTCATCAGCTACGTATGCACGCTAAAGCAAACTGATGATTCCATGAAATAAGACTGAGGTATATAGAAAGCCCGCCGCAATCATTACGACGAGCTCATTTTGAACAAAATTACTTCACTTCTACAGTTGCGCCTGCTTCTTCTAACTTACCTTTAACTTCTTCAGCGTCCTCTTTAGACACGCCTTCTTTTACAGGTTTTGGAGCATTGTCAACTAATTCTTTCGCATCTTTTAATCCTAGACCAGTGATTTCACGTACTGCTTTAACAACTTTGATTTTTGATGCACCAGCGTCGTTAAGAACAACGTCAAATTCTGTTTGCTCTTCAGCAGCTTCAGCGCCACCAGCAGCACCAGCTACCGCTACAGGTGCTGCAGCTGTTACTCCAAATTCTTCTTCAATTGCTTTTACTAAATCATTTAGTTCTAGTACAGTCATTTCTTTTACTGCTTCAATGATTTGTTCTTTAGTCATGATTTTTTCCTCCTAAAAATTGTTTTTTTATACCGCTACACGCAAATTATGCGCCTTGTTCTTCTTTTTGTTCTGCCACCGCTTTTGCTGCATATGCAAGATTACGGATCGGTGCTTGAAGCACGCTAAGAAGCATAGAGACCATACCTTCGTAATTCGGAAGATCGGCAAGCTCTTGCAATTGGTCGATTGTAGCAACACTACCTTGAATCACGCCACCTTTGATTTCAAGTGCCTCATTTTCTTTAGCGAATTTTTTAATAATGCGAGCTGGAGCTACAGCATCATCTTTGCTAAATGCAAGCGCAGAAGGGCCAACTAAAACATCACTTAGCTCGTTTAGTTCAGCAGCTTCTACTGCACGACGAGTCATGGTGTTTTTGTAGACTTTGAAATCAACGCCTTCTTCACGTAGTTGTTTACGTAGTTCGGTTACTGCAGCAACATCTAAACCACGATAATCCACTACTACGACCGTTTCACTAGAAACAAGCTTATCTTTAATTTCTTCTACTAATTGTTTCTTTTGCTCAATAATACTAGACATTCTTCCACCTCCTAAAAAATCGTGATTATACCGTATCGATGCGGCACATAAGCGCAAATAAAAAGCCCTCACGTAGACATGAGAGCTTATTCATCGATTGGAATATAAACCGTATATATCCAATTTATCTATAAACACCTCGGCAGGATAATTAAGCGCAAAGACGCTCCTACTGTCTACGGTACATCCTATTCTATTAAATACAGATTACAGTATAGCGAAACATACTGATAAAGTCAACACTTTTTATTAGCGCACCATGCTAGAAACATCAACGCGAATTCCTGGTCCCATTGTAGAAGACACAGACGCATTCTTCATATACGTTCCTTTAGCAGCTTGCGGCTTCACTTTTACAAGTGTTTCTGTAATAGCAACAAAGTTTTCAATTAACTTCTCGTTATCGAATGAAACTTTACCAATTGGAACATGCACATTGGAAGACTTATCGACACGATATTCTACTTTACCAGCTTTGACATCGTTGATAGCCTTTTCTACATCAAATGTAACTGTTCCAGTCTTAGGGTTTGGCATAAGACCTTTTGGACCTAATACCCTTCCTAATTTACCTACTTCTGCCATCATGTCTGGAGTTGCAACTACTACATCGAAGTCGAACCAACCTTGGTTGATTTTGTTAATGTAATCTGTATCTCCTACATAGTCAGCTCCAGCAGCTTCCGCTTCTTTCGCCTTTTCACCTTTTGCGAAAACAAGCACACGCTGTGTTTTACCGGTTCCATGTGGTAAAACCATCGCTCCTCTGATTTGCTGATCTGCTTTCTTAGGATCAACACCTAAACGAAAAGCAGCTTCGACTGTTTCATCGAAATTAGCTTTGGCAGCTTCTTTTACAAGCGCAATTGCTTCTGATACTTCATACGCTTTCGAACGATCAACAAGCTTTAATGCTTCTTGATGTTTTTTTCCTTTTTTAGCCATTTTATTTCCTCCTCAAATGTGGTTATAACGGTATTACCTCCCACTTATAAAAGCAAACACGCTTTTATAAAGGCAAAGTGGATGACGAACTATAAAGAAGTCATCCACTTCACGAAAAAGGTTGCGTAGGGAATCCAACCGCAACCTATACCGTACTAGTGACTTCAAAAAAATCAAATAATACAATCATTCACAACAAACATCACGAAAGTGAAGCGCAATTAGTCTTCGATCGTAATACCCATACTACGCGCTGTTCCTTCAACCATGCGCATCGCTGCTTCTACATCAGCAGCATTTAAGTCAGGCATTTTTGTTTCTGCAATTTCTTTTACTTTATCGCGCTTAACTGTTGCTACTTTATTACGATTTGGTTCACCAGAAGCAGTTTCAATGCCTGCTGCTTTTTTAAGCAAAACAGCTGCTGGTGGAGTTTTTGTAATAAACGTAAACGAACGGTCTTCAAACACTGTTATCTCAACAGGGATAATCATACCCGCTTGATCTTGCGTACGTGCGTTAAATTCTTTACAAAAGCCCATGATATTAACACCTGCTTGACCAAGTGCTGGTCCTACTGGTGGTGCCGGGTTCGCTTTACCAGCTGGGATTTGTAATTTTACAAGTTTAATCACTTTTTTAGCCACGAGACACACCTCCTTAAAGTCCGTGATGTGGTAATAGGGGACACTCAATTTTGCCCCTCCCACTCCTATTGTTCTAACCGAATGGCTAGTCACAAGAATAACAAAAGAATTTTAGCATGAATATCAGAAAAATGCAAGGATATTGCAATCATTTTCTAAGGGACTTCGTGATTTTCCTCTGCTAATTTCATGATACCTCTAACGCTATATGCACTGTAGACTCCCACTTCACAGGAATGGTAAATCCCACAACAACCGCGCTATCGCTTGCTGTTCTGCTATTAGAAAAAAGCAGGGTATTATCAAAAAATCTTACGCAGCTAATCGAGCTTCTCTATTTGCGAGAAATCTAATTCTACAGGGGTTTCTCTTCCGAACATATTTACGTGAACTTTAACCTTTTGCTTATCTGTGTCTATGCTTTCAACAGTACCAGTGAAATCAGTAAACGGCCCATCGGTCACACGAACATTCTCTTTAATTTCAAAATTAAATTGTACAGGATTTTCCGCAACACCCATACGTTTTAATACTGTTTCTACTTCTTCTGGCAATAACGGCGTTGGCTTTGTTCCACCACCACTTGAACCAATAAACCCTGTTACTCCAGGAGTATTTCGAACGACATACCATGAATCATCTGTCATAATCATCTCTGTGAGCACGTATCCTGGGAAGAATTTCTTCTTCGTTACCTTTTTCTTGCCGTTTTTGATTTCTGTCTCTTCATCCTCGGGAACAATAACGCGAAATATTTTATCTTCCATCCCCATGGACTCCACACGCTTTTCTAAGTTCGTTTTCACTTTATTTTCATAACCAGAATACGTATGTACGACATACCAATTTTTTTCCATTTATTTGGACAACAGTTCTTGTCCTTCCCTCCCTTTTTTATACAATACAGAATTTCATTCCAATTTATTTCTGCACCAGACATGCAACGTTTTTAAATTCATATCACGAATAAACTATATATGTTAGGCTTTTTTGCTCCAACCTAAAAAACCCGATTGATACCGGGTTCCACAGAAACTCATTATTTATTTCCTTATCATTATAGCATAAAACCAACACAAATATTCAATCATTAGGAAAATCAAAGTAAGTTTAAAATTTGCGTGATTCCAAGGTCAATTAAAAAGAAGAATAATGCTATAAAAGCAACCGTTGTAATAACCGTTATGGTATAGCTTGTTAACTCTTTGCGATTCGGCCAGCTAACTTTCTTCATTTCTCTTGAAACGTTTTTAAAAAAACGAAACATGCTTGTACCCCCTACACCTGAAAATGACGACTTTGTTATAGTCATGCTATTATTTCGCACGTTACATCGCGAAAACTATTTTGTTTCCCGATGCAATGTATGTTTACCACAATGATTACAATACTTATTTACTTCAAGCCGTACAGGTTGTGTGGATACATTTTTATTCGTTGTATAATTTCTACTAGCACAAACTGCACACGCTAAAGTGATTTTCTTATTCATTCCCTCACCTCGAGCGGAGAGTTTCTAATACTATTTTACTCTAGCATGGTTGCAAAAATGTGTCAATCCTCCCTATGAAGTAATTTCCGCCTCTGCAATTAACTGCTCCAATTTACGCTTTACTCGTTGTAGTGCATTATCGATCGACTTAACATGACGATTAAGTGCAACTGATATTTCATGGTACGTCCTTCCATCTAAATAAAGTTGCAATACTTTCTTCTCTAATCCGCTCAACAATTCTGATAATTTCGCTTCGACGTCTCCATATTTTTCCTGGTTTACAAGCAGTTCTTGTGGATCAATATCTTTTGATCCTGCGATGACATCTAATAAAGTGCGATCTGTCTCCTCATCATAAATCGGCTTGTCCAAAGACACATACGAATTTAGCGGAATGTGTTTTTGTCTTGTCGCTGTCTTAATCGCTGTAATGATTTGCCTTGTTACACATAATTCAGCAAAAGCTTTAAATGAGGATAGCTTTTTCCCATCATAATCGCGAATAGCCTTATATAAGCCGATCATTCCTTCTTGAACAATGTCCTCTTTATCCGCGCCAATTAAAAAATACGTCCGTGCTTTTGCACGTACAAAATTACGATACTTCTGTATCAAATAATTTAAAGCGTGACTGTTCCCCTGATGAATAAGCTGCACAATACTCTCATCGTCCAGCTTATTTAAGCGTTGATCGCCCATCTCTATTTGATTGACATTCACCAAGATGCCCCCCCGACTACACACAGTCCATTTAAAGCTTATTATACAGGAAGCGCTTTAAAGTAGTCAATATTAGAGAAGTGAGAGTGTTAGCAGTTCTATATCTTCCCTCTTCTCCATTTTTCAAAAGTCTCTAACGTTTTCGCATCTAATATAATTTTTGAATTTGCTTGTTTCTTATAATGCTTTTCTATCGTTTTTTCAATGTTCTGTTGTATATTATTCGTTTCTATCCAGAGCTCTCGAGCCGATTTCCTTAAAGCTCCACTTCCAAAAATTGTTCGTTGCTCTGCAAAATCAGATGTTGCTACATATACTTGCGTACGAATATCTTTTACCTCTTTGACTAATTTTTCAATACATTCATCGGCTGTTTCTTTTTCTTTTGTATAAATAACTTCTACGTTATATGCAGTTGTTTTTGTTTCTACCCCGTGTACATAATAAGCATCAAATACAACAATAACACGAAAACCTGAATACGCTTGGTATTCAGCCATCCATTCAATTAAACGATCTCGGGCTTGCCCAATATCTTTTTCTTTTAACCGCTGAAGTTCATCCCATGCCCCAATGATGTTATATCCATCTACAATGACAACAATCATCGCTTAATCACCATAAGGATTCCTTTTCCGATACACCTCATATAATAAAAGGCTACAAGCAACGGAAGCGTTAAGAGAGGATACCTTCCCCTTCATGGGTAAGCTTACTGTCCAATCACATTTTTTCTTTACTAGACGGCTCATCCCTTTCCCTTCGTTTCCCACTACAATAGCAAGCGGCAGCGTACCTTCTAATTGCCGATAATCCTCTGATGCATCCGCTTCTGTACCAACTACCCAAATATTGCGTTCCTTTAAGGCTTCAATAGTATTAGCAATATTCGTTACGCGAACAACCGGAACATGCTCCATTGCCCCAGCTGCTGTTTTGGCTACAGTTGCAGTTAAACCTACGGAACGACGCTTTGGAATAATGACACCGTGTGCCCCTACAGCATCTGCCGTCCGTAAAATAGAACCTAAATTATGCGGGTCTTCTAATTCATCTAAAATCAAAAAGAATGCTGCTTCATTTCGTTTTTCAGCTTGGTGAAATAGGTCATCTAACGTTGCATATGTATACGATGCGACATATGCGACCACCCCTTGATGGTTTCCTCCTTTAGCTAACTGATCTAATTTATGTTTGGGAACTTTTTGGACGACAGTATGTGCCGTTTTTCCTAATTGAAAAAACTTTGCTTGTACGGAAGAATTTAACTGTTCGGATATAAACACTTTATTTATCGACCTTCCAGACTTCATCGCTTCTATAACAGGATTCTTACCAATTATCAGCTCCTGATCCATATTCGGTTCCACTCCTTTCTGTTAACTGTATCGCTTCATCAATAAGTTGTTCTAACCGCTCTTTATCATTTCCTAAATAAAGATAACCGATTAATGCTTCAAAGGCTGTACTGTAGCGATACGTTTGAACGCGTATGTTTTTGGGAATAGATCCCGACTTTGCATTTCTTCCTCTCGTCACTACTCGTACTTCTTCTGCGGTTAACTTGTCCACCTTTAGCCAGTGACGAACAACAGTTGCTTGTGCTTTTCCTGACACATAACGGATTGCTCGTTGATGTAATTGCTGTGGTTTTACTTGACCTTGTTGAAGGAGGTGCTCTCTTATATACAATTCATAGACAGCATCTCCCATATAGGCAAGGGCAAGGCTCTTCATTTGTTTTACATCTTGCTCCATGGTTATCCTCTTTTCCATCGTACTCCTTGAGGCGTATCTTCCAAAACAATATTTTTTTCTTTTAGTATATCTCTAATTTCATCAGCGCGAGCGAAATTACGAGCTTTTCTTGCGGTATTACGTTCTTCGATTAATGCCTCAATCTCTACATCTAGTAGCTGCTGGTTCACCTCTAATTCAATTCCAAGCACCTTTAAGAAAGCGTGTATGACTTGTTGGAAAGCTGCAATTACCTCGCTTGATGTCTGTTTTTGTTGCAAGTAGACATTCGCTTCTTTCGCTACTTCAAAAAGAACCGAAATTGCATTGGCAGTATGAAAGTCATCATCCATCTCCGCCTCAAAATGCTGGCTCCATTGCGCTAGCTTTTGCAACCAATCCTCTTTATGATCTACAAGATCCATGCTAGAAGATTTGCGGTGCTCTAAATTAAAATAAGCTGTTTTTATTCGCTCTAAACTGTTTTCTGCGCTTTGTAATAACTCCTCAGAAAAGTTAATCGGGTGACGATAATGAACACTAAGCATAAAGAAACGAATGACTTGTGGATCATACTGTTGGATTAAATCGCGAGCTAATAAAAAGTTGCCTAGTGATTTGGACATTTTTTCATTATCAATATTAATATAACCATTATGCATCCAATAGTTAGCAAATGTTTTTCCCGTCAGAGCTTCCGATTGTGCTATTTCGTTCTCATGGTGTGGAAAAGCAAGATCTTGCCCTCCTGCATGAATATCAATTGTCTCGCCAAGGTATTTTTTTACCATGGCAGAGCACTCAATATGCCATCCGGGACGCCCTTTTCCCCACGGCGAATCCCAAGCAATTTCTCCATCCTTTGCCTTTTTCCATAAAGCAAAGTCGAGTGGATCTGTTTTCTTCTCACCAACTTGAATTCGAGCTCCAGACCTTAGCTCATCGACAGATTGATGAGATAACTTTCCATATCCTTTAAACTCCCGAGGTTTAAAATAGACATCACCTTGTACTTCATAAGCAACACCTGTTTCAATAAGCTTCTCAATAAAGGCGATAATATCAGCCATTGTTTCTGTTACTCGAGGGTTATGCGTAGCTTCTTTTACCCCTAAAGCACCAACATCTTCTAAATAAGCGGAAATAAATCGGTTAGCTACCTCTGGCACTTCCTTACCGAGCTCATTGGCAACTTTAATTAACTTATCGTCCACATCCGTAAAATTGAGCACATAATCTACTTCAAAACCCTTGTACTCTAAATAACGTCTCACTGTATCAAAGACAATTGCAGGTCTTGCATTACCAATATGAATATAGTTATATACAGTCGGTCCGCAAACATACATGCTCACTTTGCCCGGTTCTATTGGTTTAAACACTTCTTTTTTACGTGTTAACGTATTGTATATTTTAATGGACATCGTGTTTTTTCCCTTCCTTTAATTTAACTATTTCTTCCTTTAAAGCATCAATTTCCCGCTGTAAATATTCACATCGATTTGCTACTGGATCAGGAAGTTTGTGATGATTTAAGTCTTTAGTAACCTTTTCCCCGCGGTGCTTTACAATTTTTCCCGGGATACCGACAACGGTAGCATGATCGGGCACATCCTTTAAAACAACAGACCCGCCACCTACTTTTGCGCTTTCCCCAATTGTTATGGATCCAAGCACTTTGGCTCCTGTTGCAATTAGCACATTATCTTTTATCGTCGGATGCCGCTTCCCCTTTTCTTTTCCAGTACCGCCTAACGTTACCCCTTGAAAAATCGTTACATTATCACCAATTTCACATGTTTCACCAATAACGACCCCCATTCCATGGTCAATAAATAAACGTCTACCAATTATCGCACCTGGGTGAATTTCAATTCCAGTAAAAAAACGGTTCATTTGTGAGATGACACGGGCAATAAAAAACATTTTACGCTTATATAACGCGTGGGCAATACGGTGCGACCAAACAGCATGAAGACCTGAATACGTTAAGAAAACTTCAAAATAAGAGCGTGCAGCTGGGTCCTGCTCGAATACAGCATCCATATCATCTTTCATTCGTTTCCAAATGCCCATCCTCCAGCCTCCTTCCCCATAATTAATGTAATACATAATGGATGTAAAACTTATCGATATATTTAGCTTCATTCTTAGCCGTAAAGCTTTTTCTGCAAAATCTCCTTTGTTAGACATCTACTTTCATTAACAATAGTAGCTCCTTTCGTGCTAAATAACACGGTCATTGGTTGCGGCTTACATTCACGGTGTATAGCAAAGGATTTGATAACAATGAACCAGAACAAAGGCTCGGGGCGCCCGGTTAGCAACGTAGCGACTGGAACGAATCAACGAAAGTTTTAGAAATCATGCTCCTGCAACAGGAGTATGCCGGCTCCCTCCGACAAGCCCGTCTTTAGTCGGCCTTCCTATTTAGAACGAACCGATGATGACTTAGCTTAGGACAATGGAGTGAAGTCGCCTAGTTGCTGGCGCTGGAGCCAGACGTTGCTAAATAACTTAGTAAGTTTATCCACAGCTGCTAAGCTTTATAATTTCCTATACAAACTAAAAAGCGCCTCTGGGTATGCATACTCAGAGACGCTTTCATGCGCGGTTCCACTCTGTTTGAAGGATAAATAAATTCCTTCCAACTTAAACTTATAACGGTAAGCGCCGCCGTTATGTACTACTATTCCATAACGGACTTCAGAGGAGCACTTCAAAAGCAATCCTAAAAATCACTTCCAGCCAAGGTGATTCTCTCTGTGTTAGTTTATTGCTTTTTACTTTCCCTCGTCATCGTTCCTTATTTATGTAATATTACTATATTACATTTTACGTAAGTTGTGAATCATTACGCTTTAAGTTTCTTTAATACAGCGTCTAAATGGCTAATGACGGTATCTTTTCCGAGTAGTTCAATTGCCATCGGTAATTCTGGACCATGAGTTTGTCCCGTAGTAGCTACACGGATCGGCATAAATAGTTTCTTACCTCGATGCCCCGTTTCTTTTTGTGTTGCTTTAATCTGAGCTTTAATTGAATCGGCTGTAAAATCATCCAAATGAAGAAGCTTATCTGTGAAGACTTGTAATACCTCTGGAACTTGCTCTCCTTCAAGAACTTCCCAAGCAGCGTCATCAAAGCTGAGCTCTTTAGAGAAAAACATCTCCGTTAATTCTACAATTTCTGCACCATAACGCAATTGCTCTTTGTATAATGCAATGACCTTCTCAACCCAAACTCTTGTCTCTTCGTCCATATCGGTCGGCAGCTTTTCAGCCTTTACTAAATGTGGTAGCGCCAAGTCAATCACTTCTGAAAGATCTGCAGATTTTATATACGCATTATTCATCCATTTCAATTTATGACGGTCAAAGATCGCCGCAGACGTAGATAATCGATTTGGATCAAAGATATCAATTAAAGTTGGCTTATCAAAAATTTCCTCTTCCCCAACCGGAGACCAACCTAGTAACGTAATAAAATTAAACAAAGCTTCTGGCAAATAGCCTAAGTCATGGTACTGTTCAATAAATTGAATAATATGCTGGTCACGCTTGCTTAATTTTTTCCGTTCTTCATTAAGAATCAGTGTCATATGGCCAAATTTTGGCGGCTGCCAACCAAATGCATCATATATCATCAATTGTTTTGGAGTATTGGAAATATGTTCTTCTCCCCGCAATACGTGTGTAATTTCCATTAGATGGTCATCAATAGCTACAGCAAAGTTGTACGTGGGAATACCGTTTTTCTTTACAATAACCCAATCACCAAAATCACTAGATTCAAAAGTAATATCGCCTCTTACAATATCATTAAATGTATATGTTTTATTTTCAGGAACTCGCATACGGATACTTGGTAAACGACCTTCCTGTTCAAAGGCTGCGATTTGTGCTTCCGTTAAATCACGATGGGCTCCGGAATATTTTGGAACTTGGCCGTTAGCGCGCTGTTGCTCTCTTTCCGCTTCAAGCTCCTCCTCTGTCATATAGCACTTGTATGCTAAGCCTCTTTCTAACAGCTCGTCCACATATTTTTGATAAATATCAAGACGTTCCATCTGACGGTAAGGACCGTAATCCCCACCTACATCAGCGCCTTCATCCCATTCAACCCCTAACCAATTTAAAAACTTTAGCTGACTTTCTTCGCCGCCTTCTACGTTTCGTTTATCATCTGTGTCTTCAATGCGAATAATCATCTTTCCATTAAAATGTTTCGCATATAAGTAATTAAATAATGCTGTACGTGCGTTTCCGATATGCAAATGACCTGTTGGACTTGGTGCATAACGTACTCGAACCTGATTCGTCATGGTCCTTCCCCTTTCTACAATTAAACATGAATTAGATAAATTTAGCTTACCGCCAACTCTTTAGGCGGAAAAACGCTGTTGTTTTTCTTATACTATAAACCTTAAGACTTTATACTTTCCTAAGGTAAAAGAAAATGAATCATACTCCTATGTTTTAGAAACTTAAAATGTGATACAGGATATTTCCTGTATGACTAAGGCTTGCTTTTAAAATTCTATATTAAATTATACGGTTCTTGCTCGTATAACAAAAGTGATAACAATGATTGTTATCACTTTTGTTCATCCTTTATATGTTATACCTTTTTATAGAGCTTTTTCAAGTAATTTTGGTTTTGCAAATATCATTCGTCCAGCAGACGTTTGCAAGACACTCGTAATTAACACTTCGATTGTTTTGCCAATATAGTCTCTACCTTCTTCCACAACAATCATGGTTCCATCATCAAGGTAAGCGACCCCTTGATTATGTTCTTTCCCATCTTTTATAACATGTACGGTTAATTCTTCCCCAGGCAAGACAACAGGCTTCACAGCATTCGCCAAATCATTAATGTTTAATACAGACACACTTTGCAAGTCACAAACTTTATTCAAGTTAAAGTCATTGGTTACAACGATCCCGTCAATTACTTTAGCCAATTTGATTAATTTGCTATCCACCTCATGAATATCTTCGAAGTCGCCTTCATAGATTTCCACTTTTACAGGCAAATCTTTCTGAATCCGATTTAACACGTCTAAACCTCTACGTCCACGGTTTCTCTTTAATACATCAGAGGAATCAGCAATATGTTGCAGCTCGCCAAGTACGAATTGCGGAATAACAACCGTTCCTTCCAAGAAGTTCGTCTGACAAATGTCAGCGATCCGTCCATCAATAATGACACTTGTATCCAATATCTTTGCTTTAGGTTGTATGGTTGTATTTGTTACATCACTTTCTGGGATTTTTCGCTTTTCTTTTTCCTTACGATTCATATTAAATAAATTGACAATATCTTCACGACGGCGAAAACCGACTTGAAAACCTAGATACCCTAATATAATCGTTATAAATAATGGAAGAACTTGTGAAACTAATACATTAAGATCTCCCAAAGGTATGGTGATTAAATACGCGATAATTAAACCAGCCATCAAACCTAACGTCCCTGAAAATAAATCACCAGCAGGTAGACGAATAAGTGCTTCCTCTATCCATTTTAAAAACCCTACAATATAATCGACAAGCCAATATGATATGAGAAAGAAAATAATAGCACCGATCGCCATTCCTATATAGGGAGAGAACATCCAATTAGCATCGGCAATATTTAATAAAGCTAAAAACAAAGGAACATAAAGATAACCTATAGTTCCTCCTAAAATAATGAAAAACAAATGCACAATCTTTTTCATCAGCAATGCCACCTCCTAACTTATATTATTGCCTAAGATGAAAAAAAATAATCCTTGAATAATATTTATAATGAAATAATTTCCATATGATAGTTTATAAACTTCCAAGTATTGAACAAACCTTTAAACGTTGGAGTAAATAAGCATTTTCAAACGCCCTTATCCTACAAACCTTTCATTTATACTTCTTACTAATGAAATAAAAACAAAACTTATCTACTTACCCCGATTTGTAATGCTTCTTGTACCGTGTTTACACCGATAATTTCGATGTTATTTGGCGTTGTCCAACCTCCTAAATTATTTTTAGGACAGATAACGCGTTTAAATCCTAGTTTGGCAGCTTCTTGAACACGTTGTTCAATGCGAGATACCCGTCTTATCTCTCCCGTCAGTCCAACTTCCCCAATAAAAATATCTTCCGGCTTTGTTGGTTGATCACGGAAGCTAGAAGCAATACTAACAGCAATTGCTAAGTCAATGGCAGGTTCATCAAGTCTAACACCACCAGCAACTTTAATATATGCATCTTGGTTTTGCAGCATTAAACCGACACGCTTTTCTAACACTGCCATCAGTAGTGGAACACGGTTCTGATCTACTCCTGTCGCCATTCTACGAGGGTTACCAAACGCTGTAGGAGAGATTAATGCCTGTATCTCTACCAATACTGGTCTTGTTCCCTCCATAGAAGCTACGACGGTAGACCCCGAAGCTCCTTGTGAACGTTCTTCCAAAAATATTTCTGAAGGATTTAAAACTTCGCGTAGCCCTGCCTCCTTCATCTCAAAGATGCCCATTTCATTCGTACTACCAAACCGATTTTTCACACCTCTTAAAATGCGGTACGTATGATGACGCTCCCCTTCAAAATATAGCACAGCGTCCACCATATGCTCTAGGAGTCTTGGGCCAGCAATCGTCCCCTCTTTCGTCACGTGTCCCACAATAAAGATGGGTATTCCATTCGTTTTAGCGATTTTCATTAATTCAGATGTACATTCTCTTACTTGAGAAACACTGCCCGGTGCACTCGTAATCTCTTCACGATAGACCGTTTGAATAGAATCAATAACGACAAATGATGGTTTTATTGCTTCAATTTGATTTGCTATATCAAGTAAATTTGTTTCTGCTAACACATATAACTCGTCGGAAGTTACACCTAAACGATCAGCACGCAACTTCGTCTGTCTCGTTGATTCTTCTCCGGAAATATATAAAACAGACAAACTTTTATCTGCCAATTGAGATGATATTTGCAATAATAGGGTAGACTTTCCAATACCTGGATCCCCACCAACTAGAACGAGAGAGCCTGGTACAATGCCGCCGCCGAGCACACGGTTAAACTCTTTCATATCTGTTGTCACTCTCGGTTCTTGTTGTGATTTAATTGCTGTAATTTTTTCAGGCTTTCCTACTGACCTATTACCTGTTTGAAAGGACTGCTTTTGTCTCCCACCAGTAATTTCAATCTCTTCTACAAACGTATTCCAATTGTTACAACCGGGACACTTCCCAAGCCATTTTGCTACTTCATACCCACATTCCTGACAAACAAATTTCGTTTTACGCTTCGCCAACCTACCACTACCCCTTCACTTATCTATTATATACGATTTTAACAATGATAAAGTTACAGGTTCCTATCAATTTGAATAGGAATTCCATAGTCGTGCCACAAATCTTACCTATTACATACTGCTTAAAGCTAAAAATAGTTTCACTTTTTTCGAAAAGCGCTTCTTGTTGCTTCGCTTTACGTAAAAGCTAGTGTTTTGGTTATTCGAAAAACTTGGTTATCGCCAAGTTTTTAAATAAAATGCATTCGTTTTTCTTATACGATAAACCTTAAAATTTTATGCTCTCTATTGCTTATTTTTATCAGTTTAACATATTTTGGCGTTAAAAGAATGATTCTCATCATCTATATTATTGCAACATAGCAGGACGTTTTCCCTAAACCTATCTATTTTTTTATTAATTTACTTATTGGCAAGTCTTTACGCATAAGCCGTCGTTTTTCTTATACGGTAAAACTTTACAATCTTAAACTTTCCTACAGTACAAATTAGGTCATATTTGTTTCTTATACTTCTTTTCTTTTTCATAAATACATTTCTTAAAGCTCCATCAATTTGGTTCTAAATAAACAATCCTTTCGTGAAGTTACCTCCTCACGAAAGGATTGTTTGTCAGAAAAACTTGGCTATAACAAGTCTTCTTTTTGGCCATGACCATGGCTGCCGATTTCCGTTACTACTTATCATCTTATAGATAAGACTAAGGAAGTATAATAAATTCTCCCTTATTGTTTAAACCAATTTTTACTTTTTGGCCTTTTTCAATTGTTCCTTTTAAAAGCTCTTCAGACAATAAATCCTCTACATTCTTTTGAATCGAACGACGAAGGGGTCTTGCTCCATATTCAGGATCGAAACCTTCATTGGCAATCTTTTCAATTGCCTTATCTGTTAGTGAGAACTCGATATCTTGATCTTTTAAACGTTTTTGCAGTTGTTGAATCATTAGCGTTACAATCTGCTTCATATGTTTTTTCTCTAAGGAATGGAAAACGATTGTTTCATCGATTCGGTTTAAAAATTCTGGTCGAAATGCTTTTTTTAGCTCTTCCGTTACTTTTGATTTCATATTTTTATAATCATGATCTTCTTCCCCTAAATTAAAGCCAACATATTTATTTCGCTTTAATTCGCTCGCACCAACATTCGATGTCATAATTAATACCGTATTACGAAAATCTACCACGCGACCTTTGGAGTCGGTTAAACGACCATCTTCAAGAACTTGTAATAAGATATTAAACACTTCCGGGTGAGCCTTTTCTACTTCATCCAAAAGCACAACGGAATACGGCTTTCTGCGGACTTTTTCAGTTAGTTGACCGCCTTCTTCATATCCGACATAGCCAGGAGGTGAGCCGACTAAACGAGAAGTAGCATGCTTTTCCATATACTCCGACATATCAATTCGAATCATGGCATCTTCATCCGCAAACATAGCTTCCGCTAAGGCACGAGCTAATTCCGTTTTCCCGACCCCTGTTGGTCCTAAAAATATAAACGAACCAATTGGGCGTTTCGGATCTTTCAACCCTGCTCGAGCTCTACGGATTGCTTTAGAAACGGCATTTACAGCTTCTTCTTGGCCGATTACTCGATTGTGAAGGGTCTCCTCCATGTTAAGCAAACGATCGCTCTCATCCTTCGTTAGCTTTGCTACAGGGACACCTGTCCAGATAGATACAACACTTGCAATGTCTTCTACTGTAACCTCCGTATCGGTTTGTCCTTGCTTTTCTTTCCATTTTGTCTTCGTCTCCGCTACTTCTTCACGTAACCGTTGCTCGGAATCACGAAGCGATGCGGCTTTTTCAAACTCTTGACTTTGTACAGCTGCATCCTTTTCCTTACGAACCTCTTCTAACTTATGTTCTAATTTCTTCAGGTTTGGTGGTACAGTATAGGATTTTAAACGCACCTTCGATCCTGCTTCATCAATTAAATCAATCGCCTTATCTGGTAAAAACCGGTCAGTTATATAGCGATCCGATAGATTAGCAGCTGCTTCAATTGCTTCATCTGTTATCGTAACACGATGATGTGCTTCGTAACGATCACGTAAGCCTTTTAAAATTTGGATCGTTTCTTCCAACGTTGGTTCATCAACTTGAATAGGCTGGAATCTTCGCTCAAGCGCTGCATCTTTTTCAATATATTTACGATACTCATCTAATGTTGTAGCACCAATACACTGTAACTCACCACGGGCAAGTGATGGCTTCAAAATATTTGACGCATCAATTGCACCTTCTGCCCCACCGGCGCCAATTAAAGTGTGCAATTCATCAATAAATAAGATAATGTTACCAGCTTGACGAATTTCTTCCATTACCTTTTTCAGACGATCTTCAAACTCACCACGATATTTTGTTCCTGCCACAACCGTTCCCATATCTAGCGTCATCACGCGTTTATCTCGTAATGTTTCTGGTACTTCATTTTGAATAATTTGTTGTGCAAGCCCTTCTGCAACCGCTGTTTTTCCTACACCCGGCTCACCAATTAAAACAGGGTTGTTCTTCGTACGGCGACTTAACACTTGAATAACCCGTTCGATTTCCTTACTACGTCCAATAACGGGGTCAATATTCCCTTCTTTTGCACTCACCGTTAGATCACGTGCTAAGGAATCGAGTGTTGGGGTATTCGCATTGGATTGTTGCGCACGTCCCTGACGATTTGTTTGCGATTCATTACTACCTAAAAGCTGTAAAACTTGCTGTCGAGCCTTGTTTAGGCTAACCCCTAAATTATTTAAAACCCTAGCAGCAACGCCCTCTCCCTCGCGGATAAGCCCTAATAGTATGTGCTCTGTACCAACATACGAATGTCCAAGCTTACGTGCTTCATCTTGGCAAAGTTCTACCACTTTTTTTGCACGTGGTGTATAGTGAATTGTCTGCATTGGCTGTTTCCCTACGCCAATCAGCTTTTCCACTTCTTCTTGAATTTTTGATATTTCTAACCCAAGTGATTGTAATGCTTTTGCAGCAATACCTTCTCCTTCACGGACAAGCCCTAGTAAAATATGTTCTGTCCCGATATTATTATGCCCTAACCTTACAGCCTCCTCTTGGGAGAGTGCGAGAACTTTTTGTGCTCTTTCGGTAAAACGTCCAGACATCATATATTCTTTTCCTCCTATCTATTCCTCTAATTGCAACCGTTGACGAATAAGAGAAGCTCGCAATTGGTCACGTTCGCTAGCTGCTAATGTTTTTTTGGCATAGTGCTGTAAAAATCCTGGTTGAGTCAAAATCATTAGTTCATTTAAAATATTTCTTGATACATTTTTCAATAAACCTACGTCAATACCTAACCTTACATTGGATAAACACGTTGCAGCCTCTTTTGATTCTAAAATTCTTGCATATGCCAATACACCATAAGAACGAAAAATTCGATCTTCCAACTGGTCTTTCGATTGCTCTATTATCCGCTGTCTCGCATAACGTTCCTGTTCAATTAATTGCTTTACAACACTTTGCAAATCAGCAACGATATCCTCTTCTGATTTTCCAAGCGTAATCTGGTTAGATATTTGAAAAATGTTTCCTTGCGCTTCACTACCTTCGCCATAAATACCTCGTACAACGAGACCTAACTGGTTAATTGCTGGTATCATGCGATTGATTTGTTTTGTTAAAACTAACGCGGGCAAATGCATCATAACAGAAGCACGCATTCCAGTTCCTACATTCGTCGGGCAACTCGTCAAGTAACCTCGTTTTTCATCAAAAGCGTAATTGATTTTTTCTTCTAGCCAATCATCAAATTCGAATGCTTGTTGCAGAGCCTCCGTTATTTGAAAGCCTGGGAAATAAAGTTGCAAGCGAATATGATCTTCTTCATTGATCATAAGAGATACTTGCTCATTTTCTGAAATAAGCACAGCTGCAGCTTCAGATTGCTTTGCTAACAACGGACTAATTAAATGTTTTTCGACTAATACTCGTTTTTCAATAGCGGATAGATCACGAATGGATACAAATGCTAAATCTTTATACACTCCATAAGTTTGCCCTTCATACTTTTCTTGAAAAAAACTCCTTATTTCCTCTAAATCTTTTGGATCAGCAGCTATTGGATAAGGTATATTAGCAAAATTTCGAGCAAGGCGAATGCGGCTACTTAAAACAATATCGCTATCTGGACCGTCTTTCCGCATCCACGGGCTAATCGCTTCATTCATAAACTGCCGCAAAGTCATGATTGATCACCTGCCTCTGCCTGACCGTCTTCTTGATTTAAAGCTTTAATTTGATCTCTAACTTTTGCTGCTTCTTCAAATTCTTCATTCTCAATTAATTTTTTCAAATGCAGTTTTAAATCTTCTAGCTGTTTTTTCTTATGCAAATCTCCACCTTGTCGTTTAGGAATTTTCCCATTATGCTTTACATTCCCCGCATGAACTCTTCGAAATATTGAATCTAAACGATCGTTAAAAGTTTCATAACATATAGCACAACCGAATTTTCCTACTTGCTTAAATTGTGAAAAAGTCATTTCGCATTTTGGGCATTGTAAGTCTTTTGTCTGATGATAACTTTCCGTATGTGGATTTGACAAGTTCGAGGTGTCAAAATTAAATAACCCAGAAAGTAAATGATGTAACGAATATCCATCTTCTGAATAGTTCATATACCCTTTTTCCTTTGCACATACATTACAAACATGAACCTCCATTTTTTGCCCTTGAATCACTTGTGTGAAATGAAGGGTTGCAGGACGTTTGTGACATTCTTGGCATTGCATGTTCACACTCCCCTTTATTTATTTAGATACTTAAGCGTTGTAAGCATGGATGTTAATACGCGTGCACGAATTTCATCTCGTAAAGGCAATTGGAATGGAAGCGTCGTTCTTTCAATAGCGCTTAACATAATCTTAGCCTCGCGTTCCGTAATTAACTCTTCTTCAAGTAATCTTTCTAATATACCGACTGCTTTTTGCTGAGATACAGATGGATTAATCATTTCAATAATTTCATCAATTAACTTGGACTCTTCTTGGTGAATAACCCGCATAATTCGAATAAAACCACCGCCACCACGCTTACTTTCCACAATATAACCTTTTTCAGCAGTAAAGCGCGTATTAATTACATAATTAATTTGTGAGGGGACACATTGAAATTGGTCAGCTATCTCACTTCGTTTAATTTCGATTACATTCTTCCCTTTTGATTGAAGGATTTGCTTCAAATAACTCTCAATTATATCTGATATATTACTCATATGCCCACCCCCTTTTGTATAGAGTAACGATTTTGACTTTGACTATCTTTGACTATACTTTTATTATACGGGAATTTAAAGAAGATGCAAATACAATACTATGTTTATTGTAGACAAAAATAACTCATAAAAAACATAATAAAAGAAACCTTCTATGAATGGAGCTTCACGTCAAAAGTCTTGTTAGTACGAGAAACAGTATTATCCTTAGAAAAACTTGGCTTGTCGCCAAGTCTTATGGCGAATAGCGTATTTTTTCTTATAATATAAACCTTTAAACTTTCCTATAGTAGAACAAAGACGCAAGCGCCCGTTTGGCAACGTAGCGACGGGAATGATTTAACTAAAGTTTTAGGAATCATGCTCCTGCAACAGGAGTATGCCGGCGCCCTCCGGCAAGGCCATCTTTAGTCGTCCTTCCTATTTAGAATAAACCGATAATGACTTAGCGTAGGGCAATGAAGTGAAGTCGCCTAGTTGCTGTTCACTGGATCCTTACGGGGCTATTTCGTTGAATCCGTACGCCAAAGCAACAAATTTTATACTTTCTTAACTTTCAAAAAGATACGAACGTATTTCATTCGTACGCGTATTACCCATTTTCAGATCTTGTTATTGACAATTCCCCTGTTTTTCTCTATCCTAACCTTTTTTAAACAACAATTTGACTTAATCTTCCGCTGATAGTTCAACAAATTGATTATCGTCACTACTTGCTATAGTGTAAAAAAGATGAGTATTCCACTATATGGAGTTCTCATCTAAATACATTTTTATAAGATATGCTTTTTATTTTAATTCAGTAACATTTTTAACCTGGTTAATACGAGAAATATCATCAAATAAAGTTAAACGTTTTGCATCCGCTATTCCTTCCGTATTAATAAAAATATTACGGTAATTATTATCTGATTTTGATATTTCTACTTTTTTAATAGAAACGTAATGGTTGTCAAACACTGCAACCACTTCATTTACAGGCAAGTCTGGGAGCGTAACTATTTGAATAACATGGGAAACTTTTCCTTTTTTAAATAGACGTTCAAAATTATTAAGGAATATAAGGCTCAGTAATATTATTACCGTTGTTACTACTGCTGCCCCATACATACCAACACCTACTACCAGCCCTAAACCTGCAACTGTCCAAATAGATGCAGCTGTCGTTAAACCTCTTATCGTGCCACCATAAACAATGATGGTACCAGCACCTAAAAACCCAATTCCGCTTATCACATACGAAGGTATTCTTGCGGGATCAAAACGGATATTCTCGTAATGCTCTAGAAAAAATTCAAATCCAAATAAAGAAAGTAACATCATTAGACAAGAGCCAACACCTACTAAAATATGGGTGCGAAATCCAGCTGAATGATTTTTCAACTCCCTTTCAAACCCGATTAATCCAGAAAGGCATAATGCAATAAGTAAACGAGTTAAAATAACATAAAAATGATCTCCCAATAGTTCATTGATTAGTTCTTTCATACTAAGTCCCCCCAATTGTTATAAACATGGCATTTTATTTTATCTATATGTGAACAAGTAGAGGTTTATTTTTAGTGAAGTTCAAATTAAATATAATGTAATGTACTTCTGAAAGTAGATTTTTGATTTTTTCATTTCGCAAAGTGCGTGGCCTTTTTAATCTTTACGAGCACTTATCAGTATAAAATAAAAAAACTGACCATCTTTATGATGAATCAGCTTTTTACTAATCGCCTGGCGGCGTCCTACTCTTGCAGGGACAAAGTCCCAACTACCATCGGCGCTGGAGAGCTTAACTACTGTGTTCGGCATGGGAACAGGTGTGACCTCTCCGCCATTACTACCAGGCAAAGTTGCTATCTGTTATGTTGTGCTTCAAAGAGGCACAAATCTTATTATAATCGTTTTTGTGAAAAAATCAAGATCTTTGTTGAAAAAAGTCATTTTTTCCTTGTTACCTTGAAAACTAAATAAGAGATCATTCAACGTACATCTACCAAAAAGGTTAGTTAAGTCCTCGATCTATTAGTATTCGTCAGCTCCACGTGTCACCACGCTTCCACCTCGAACCTATCAACCTCATCATCTCTGAGGGATCTTACTCACTTATAGTGATGGGAAGTCTCATCTTGAGGGGGGCTTCATGCTTAGATGCTTTCAGCACTTATCCCTGCCACACGTAGCTACCCAGCTATGCTCCTGGCGGAACAACTGGTACACCAGCGGTGTGTCCATCCCGGTCCTCTCGTACTAAGGACAGCTCCTCTCAAACCTCCTGCGCCCACGACGGATAGGGACCGAACTGTCTCACGACGTTCTGAACCCAGCTCGCGTACCGCTTTAATGGGCGAACAGCCCAACCCTTGGGACCGACTACAGCCCCAGGATGCGATGAGCCGACATCGAGGTGCCAAACCTCCCCGTCGATGTGAACTCTTGGGGGAGATAAGCCTGTTATCCCCGGGGTAGCTTTTATCCGTTGAGCGATGGCCCTTCCATGCGGAACCACCGGATCACTAAGCCCGACTTTCGTCCCTGCTCGACTTGTAGGTCTCGCAGTCAAGCTCCCTTCTGCCTTTACACTCTGCGAATGATTTCCAACCATTCTGAGGGAACCTTTGGGCGCCTCCGTTACCTTTTGGGAGGCGACCGCCCCAGTCAAACTGCCCGCCTGACACTGTCTCCGGACCGGATTACGGCCCTGGGTTAGAAGGTTCGTACAGCCAGGGTGGTATCCCACGGTTGCCTCCACGTAAGCTAGCGCTCACGCTTCGATGGCTCCCACCTATCCTGTACAAGCTGTACCAACATTCAATATCAGGCTACAGTAAAGCTCCACGGGGTCTTTCCGTCCTGTCGCGGGTAATGCGCATCTTCACGCATAGTATAATTTCACCGGGTCTCTCGTTGAGACAGTGCCCAAGTCGTTGCACCTTTCGTGCGGGTCGGAACTTACCCGACAAGGAATTTCGCTACCTTAGGACCGTTATAGTTACGGCCGCCGTTTACTGGGGCTTCGGTTCTACGCTTCGCACCGAAGTGCTAACGCTTCCCCTTAACCTTCCAGCACCGGGCAGGTGTCAGCCCCTATACTTCGCCTTTCGGCTTCGCAGAGACCTGTGTTTTTGCTAAACAGTCGCTTGGGCCTATTCACTGCGGCTCCTCCTTAAAGGAGCACCCCTTCTCCCGAAGTTACGGGGTCATTTTGCCGAGTTCCTTAACGAGAGTTCTCCCGCTCACCTTAGGATTCTCTCCTCGCCTACCTGTGTCGGTTTGCGGTACGGGCACCTATGAACTCACTAGAGGCTTTTCTTGGCAGTGTGAAATCCGGAACTTCGGTACTCTATTTCCCTCCCCATCACAGCTTGAAATTGTCGAACGGATTTGCCTATCCGACTTTCTCACTGCTTGGGCGCACACGTCCATCGGTGCGCATTCCTTATCCTACTGCGTCCCCCCATCGTTCAAACGTTCATGAGGTGGTACAGGAATATCTACCTGTTGTCCATCGCCTACGCCTTTCGGCCTCGGCTTAGGTCCCGACTAACCCTGAGAGGACGAGCCTTCCTCAGGAAACCTTAGGCATTCGGTGAAAGAGATTCTCACTCTTTTTTCGCTACTCATACCGGCATTCTCACTTCTAAGCGCTCCACCAGTCCTCACGATCTGACTTCACAGCACTTAGAACGCTCTCCTACCATTGTTCGTAAGAACAATCCGCAGCTTCGGTGATACGTTTAGCCCCGGTACATTTTCGGCGCAGAGTCACTCGACCAGTGAGCTATTACGCACTCTTTAAATGGTGGCTGCTTCTAAGCCAACATCCTGGTTGTCTGGGCAACTCCACATCCTTTTCCACTTAACGTATACTTTGGGACCTTAGCTGGCGGTCTGGGCTGTTTCCCTTTCGACTATGAACCTTATCACCCATAGTCTGACTCCCAAGGATAAGTAGCTGGCATTCGGAGTTTGACTGAATTCGGTAACCCGATGAGGGCCCCTAGTTCAATCAGTGCTCTACCTCCAGTACTCTTTCCTTGAGGCTAGCCCTAAAGCTATTTCGGAGAGAACCAGCTATCTCCGTGTTCGATTGGCATTTCACCCCTACCCACACCTCATCCCCGCATTTTTCAACATACGTGGGTTCGGGCCTCCAGTCAGTGTTACCTGACCTTCACCCTGGACATGGGTAGATCACACGGTTTCGGGTCTACGACCGCATACTATATTCGCCCTATTCAGACTCGCTTTCGCTACGGCTCCGTGTTTTCCACTTAACCTTGCATACGATCGTAACTCGCCGGTCCATTCTACAAAAGGTACGCCGTCACCCATTAACGGGCTTCGACTACTTGTAGGCACACGGTTTCAGGTTCTATTTCACTCCCCTTCCGGGGTGCTTTTCACCTTTCCCTCACGGTACTGGTTCACTATCGGTCACTAGGGAGTATTTAGCCTTGGGAGATGGTCCTCCCGGATTCCGACGGAATTCCTCGTGTTCCGCCGTACTCAGGATCCACTCCGGAGGAGATTCTTTTTCGATTACAGGGCTGTTACCTTCTTTGGCCGACCTTTCCAGATCGCTTCATCTAAAGAATCTCTTGATAACTCCAATGGAGTGTCCTACAACCCCAGAAGGCAAGCCTTCTGGTTTGGGCTAATTCCGTTTCGCTCGCCGCTACTTGGGAAATCGCGTTTGCTTTCTCTTCCTCCGGGTACTGAGATGTTTCAGTTCCCCGGGTATGCCTCTTCTACCCTATGAATTCAGATAGAAGTACTGCTCCATTACGAGCAGCGGGTTCCCCCATTCGGAAATTCCTGGATCGATGTCTACTTACGACTCCCCAGGACATATCGGTGTTAGTCCCGTCCTTCTTCGGCTCCTAGTGCCAAGGCATCCACCGTGCGCCCTTATTCACTTAACTAATCTTACAATTTTATCTATGAATAAGCATATTGCTTTTCAGCTTTTGGTTTGATGTCGTTGTTACTCTTATTTAGTTTTCAAGGTACAATCTATAAAAGGATGTCAAATCTTATTATGAAGATACTTGCATCCTATCAAGAGATTTACTCTCTCAAAACTGAACCAAACAACCAAGTATGTTTCCGTATAATCCTTAGAAAGGAGGTGATCCAGCCGCACCTTCCGATACGGCTACCTTGTTACGACTTCACCCCAATCATTGGTCCCACCTTCGGCGGCTGGCTCCAAAAGGTTACCTCACCGACTTCGGGTGTTACCAACTCTCGTGGTGTGACGGGCGGTGTGTACAAGACCCGGGAACGTATTCACCGCGGCATGCTGATCCGCGATTACTAGCGATTCCGGCTTCATGCAGGCGAGTTGCAGCCTGCAATCCGAACTGAGAATGGTTTTATGGGATTTGCTTGGCCTCGCGGCTTCGCTGCCCTTTGTTCCATCCATTGTAGCACGTGTGTAGCCCAGGTCATAAGGGGCATGATGATTTGACGTCATCCCCACCTTCCTCCGGTTTGTCACCGGCAGTCACCTTAGAGTGCCCAACTAAATGCTGGCAACTAAGATCAAGGGTTGCGCTCGTTGCGGGACTTAACCCAACATCTCACGACACGAGCTGACGACAACCATGCACCACCTGTCACTCTGTCCCCGAAGGGAATGCCCTATCTCTAGGGGTGTCAGAGGATGTCAAGACCTGGTAAGGTTCTTCGCGTTGCTTCGAATTAAACCACATGCTCCACCGCTTGTGCGGGTCCCCGTCAATTCTTTTGAGTTTCAGCCTTGCGGCCGTACTCCCCAGGCGGAGTGCTTAATGCGTTAACTTCAGCACTAAGGGGCGGAAACCCCCTAACACCTAGCACTCATCGTTTACGGCGTGGACTACCAGGGTATCTAATCCTGTTCGCTACCCACGCTTTCGCACCTCAGCGTCAGTTACAGACCAGAGAGTCGCCTTCGCCACTGGTGTTCCTCCACATCTCTACGCATTTCACCGCTACACGTGGAATTCCACTCTCCTCTTCTGTACTCAAGTCCTCCAGTTTCCAATGGCCCTCCACGGTTAAGCCGTGGGCTTTCACATCAGACTTAAAGGACCGCCTGCGCGCGCTTTACGCCCAATAATTCCGGACAACGCTTGCCCCCTACGTATTACCGCGGCTGCTGGCACGTAGTTAGCCGGGGCTTTCTGGTTAGGTACCGTCAAGGTGCCAACCTATTCGAATGGCACTTGTTCTTCCCTAACAACAGAGTTTTACGATCCGAAAACCTTCATCACTCACGCGGCGTTGCTCCGTCAGACTTTCGTCCATTGCGGAAGATTCCCTACTGCTGCCTCCCGTAGGAGTCTGGGCCGTGTCTCAGTCCCAGTGTGGCCGATCACCCTCTCAGGTCGGCTACGCATCGTTGCCTTGGTGAGCCTTTACCTCACCAACTAGCTAATGCGCCGCGGGCCCATCTGTAAGTGACAGCATATGCCGCCTTTTAACATTGCGTCATGCGACGCTTTGTTTCATCCGGTATTAGCCCCGGTTTCCCGGAGTTATCCCAGTCTTACAGGTAGGTTGCCCACGTGTTACTCACCCGTCCGCCGCTCGTTCCACAAGCGTCACTCCCGAAGGAGATCTGCTTGCTTCCCGCGCTCGACTTGCATGTATTAGGCACGCCGCCAGCGTTCGTCCTGAGCCAAGATCAAACTCTCCATAAAAGTTTGTGATGATGAACACCGTTCTTCATCATTCTTAGCTGCTGAGATTTCTCTCAGTTTATTTCTTAAGAAAAAACAGGGTTTGTTTTTTCCTTGACATACTGGTTGTTTTGTTCAGTTTTCAAAGAGCAAATATATTATGGTGGAGCCTAGCGGGATCGAACCGCTGACCTCCTGCGTGCAAGGCAGGCGCTCTCCCAGCTGAGCTAAGGCCCCGAGAAAATGGTCGGGAAGACAGGATTTGAACCTGCGACCCCATGGTCCCAAACCATGTGCTCTACCAAGCTGAGCTACTTCCCGTAATATGGCGCGCCCGAGAGGAGTCGAACCCCTAACCTCTTGATCCGTAGTCAAACGCTCTATCCAATTGAGCTACGGGCGCTTATGGTGCCGAGGGCCGGACTCGAACCGGCACGGTAGAAACCTACCGCAGGATTTTAAGTCCTGTGCGTCTGCCAATTCCGCCACCCCGGCTTGGCTTTGGAGCGGAAGACGGGATTCGAACCCGCGACCCCCACCTTGGCAAGGTGGTGTTCTACCACTGAACTACTTCCGCATAAATACCAAACTTTGAACTTTTTGTGGTGCGGGTGGAGGGAGTCGAACCCCCACGTCCGAAGACACTAGATCCTAAGTCTAGCGCGTCTGCCAATTCCGCCACACCCGCAATATTTAAATGTGTAATGGTGAGCCATGGAGGATTCGAACCTCCGACCCTCTGATTAAAAGTCAGATGCTCTACCGACTGAGCTAATGGCTCGTATAATTTAATAATTTAAAATATCATCTCTAGTCTAGATGGTGCCGGCCAGAGGACTTGAACCCCCAACCTACTGATTACAAGTCAGTTGCTCTACCAATTGAGCTAGGCCGGCAATGGTGGAGGATGCAGGGCTCGAACCTGCGACCCCTTGCTTGTAAGGCAAGTGCTCTCCCAGCTGAGCTAATCCTCCAAATACTATAATACTGGTCGGTATATACTGAATTAAAAATGTATATCGCCTGGCGGCGTCCTACTCTTGCAGGGACAAAGTCCCAACTACCATCGGCGCTGGAGAGCTTAACTACTGTGTTCGGCATGGGAACAGGTGTGACCTCTCCGCCATTACTACCAGGCAAAGTTGCTATCTGTTATGTTGTGCTTCAAAGAGGCACAAATCTTATTATAATCGTTTTTGTGAAAAAATCAAGATCTTTGTTGAAAAAAGTCATTTTTTCCTTGTTACCTTGAAAACTAAATAAGAGATCATTCAACGTACATCTACCAAAAAGGTTAGTTAAGTCCTCGATCTATTAGTATTCGTCAGCTCCACGTGTCACCACGCTTCCACCTCGAACCTATCAACCTCATCATCTCTGAGGGATCTTACTCACTTATAGTGATGGGAAGTCTCATCTTGAGGGGGGCTTCATGCTTAGATGCTTTCAGCACTTATCCCTGCCACACGTAGCTACCCAGCTATGCTCCTGGCGGAACAACTGGTACACCAGCGGTGTGTCCATCCCGGTCCTCTCGTACTAAGGACAGCTCCTCTCAAACCTCCTGCGCCCACGACGGATAGGGACCGAACTGTCTCACGACGTTCTGAACCCAGCTCGCGTACCGCTTTAATGGGCGAACAGCCCAACCCTTGGGACCGACTACAGCCCCAGGATGCGATGAGCCGACATCGAGGTGCCAAACCTCCCCGTCGATGTGAACTCTTGGGGGAGATAAGCCTGTTATCCCCGGGGTAGCTTTTATCCGTTGAGCGATGGCCCTTCCATGCGGAACCACCGGATCACTAAGCCCGACTTTCGTCCCTGCTCGACTTGTAGGTCTCGCAGTCAAGCTCCCTTCTGCCTTTACACTCTGCGAATGATTTCCAACCATTCTGAGGGAACCTTTGGGCGCCTCCGTTACCTTTTGGGAGGCGACCGCCCCAGTCAAACTGCCCGCCTGACACTGTCTCCGGACCGGATTACGGCCCTGGGTTAGAAGGTTCGTACAGCCAGGGTGGTATCCCACGGTTGCCTCCACGTAAGCTAGCGCTCACGCTTCGATGGCTCCCACCTATCCTGTACAAGCTGTACCAACATTCAATATCAGGCTACAGTAAAGCTCCACGGGGTCTTTCCGTCCTGTCGCGGGTAATGCGCATCTTCACGCATAGTATAATTTCACCGGGTCTCTCGTTGAGACAGTGCCCAAGTCGTTGCACCTTTCGTGCGGGTCGGAACTTACCCGACAAGGAATTTCGCTACCTTAGGACCGTTATAGTTACGGCCGCCGTTTACTGGGGCTTCGGTTCTACGCTTCGCACCGAAGTGCTAACGCTTCCCCTTAACCTTCCAGCACCGGGCAGGTGTCAGCCCCTATACTTCGCCTTTCGGCTTCGCAGAGACCTGTGTTTTTGCTAAACAGTCGCTTGGGCCTATTCACTGCGGCTCCTCCTTAAAGGAGCACCCCTTCTCCCGAAGTTACGGGGTCATTTTGCCGAGTTCCTTAACGAGAGTTCTCCCGCTCACCTTAGGATTCTCTCCTCGCCTACCTGTGTCGGTTTGCGGTACGGGCACCTATGAACTCACTAGAGGCTTTTCTTGGCAGTGTGAAATCCGGAACTTCGGTACTCTATTTCCCTCCCCATCACAGCTTGAAATTGTCGAACGGATTTGCCTATCCGACTTTCTCACTGCTTGGGCGCACACGTCCATCGGTGCGCATTCCTTATCCTACTGCGTCCCCCCATCGTTCAAACGTTCATGAGGTGGTACAGGAATATCTACCTGTTGTCCATCGCCTACGCCTTTCGGCCTCGGCTTAGGTCCCGACTAACCCTGAGAGGACGAGCCTTCCTCAGGAAACCTTAGGCATTCGGTGAAAGAGATTCTCACTCTTTTTTCGCTACTCATACCGGCATTCTCACTTCTAAGCGCTCCACCAGTCCTCACGATCTGACTTCACAGCACTTAGAACGCTCTCCTACCATTGTTCGTAAGAACAATCCGCAGCTTCGGTGATACGTTTAGCCCCGGTACATTTTCGGCGCAGAGTCACTCGACCAGTGAGCTATTACGCACTCTTTAAATGGTGGCTGCTTCTAAGCCAACATCCTGGTTGTCTGGGCAACTCCACATCCTTTTCCACTTAACGTATACTTTGGGACCTTAGCTGGCGGTCTGGGCTGTTTCCCTTTCGACTATGAACCTTATCACCCATAGTCTGACTCCCAAGGATAAGTAGCTGGCATTCGGAGTTTGACTGAATTCGGTAACCCGATGAGGGCCCCTAGTTCAATCAGTGCTCTACCTCCAGTACTCTTTCCTTGAGGCTAGCCCTAAAGCTATTTCGGAGAGAACCAGCTATCTCCGTGTTCGATTGGCATTTCACCCCTACCCACACCTCATCCCCGCATTTTTCAACATACGTGGGTTCGGGCCTCCAGTCAGTGTTACCTGACCTTCACCCTGGACATGGGTAGATCACACGGTTTCGGGTCTACGACCGCATACTATATTCGCCCTATTCAGACTCGCTTTCGCTACGGCTCCGTGTTTTCCACTTAACCTTGCATACGATCGTAACTCGCCGGTCCATTCTACAAAAGGTACGCCGTCACCCATTAACGGGCTTCGACTACTTGTAGGCACACGGTTTCAGGTTCTATTTCACTCCCCTTCCGGGGTGCTTTTCACCTTTCCCTCACGGTACTGGTTCACTATCGGTCACTAGGGAGTATTTAGCCTTGGGAGATGGTCCTCCCGGATTCCGACGGAATTCCTCGTGTTCCGCCGTACTCAGGATCCACTCCGGAGGAGATTCTTTTTCGATTACAGGGCTGTTACCTTCTTTGGCCGACCTTTCCAGATCGCTTCATCTAAAGAATCTCTTGATAACTCCAATGGAGTGTCCTACAACCCCAGAAGGCAAGCCTTCTGGTTTGGGCTAATTCCGTTTCGCTCGCCGCTACTTGGGAAATCGCGTTTGCTTTCTCTTCCTCCGGGTACTGAGATGTTTCAGTTCCCCGGGTATGCCTCTTCTACCCTATGAATTCAGATAGAAGTACTGCTCCATTACGAGCAGCGGGTTCCCCCATTCGGAAATTCCTGGATCGATGTCTACTTACGACTCCCCAGGACATATCGGTGTTAGTCCCGTCCTTCTTCGGCTCCTAGTGCCAAGGCATCCACCGTGCGCCCTTATTCACTTAACTAATCTTACAATTTTATCTATGAATAAGCATATTGCTTTTCAGCTTTTGGTTTGATGTCGTTGTTACTCTTATTTAGTTTTCAAGGTACAATCTATAAAAGGATGTCAAATCTTATTATGAATATACTTGCATCCTATCAAGAGATTTACTCTCTCAAAACTGAACCAAACAACCAAGTATGTTTCCGTATAATCCTTAGAAAGGAGGTGATCCAGCCGCACCTTCCGATACGGCTACCTTGTTACGACTTCACCCCAATCATTGGTCCCACCTTCGGCGGCTGGCTCCAAAAGGTTACCTCACCGACTTCGGGTGTTACCAACTCTCGTGGTGTGACGGGCGGTGTGTACAAGACCCGGGAACGTATTCACCGCGGCATGCTGATCCGCGATTACTAGCGATTCCGGCTTCATGCAGGCGAGTTGCAGCCTGCAATCCGAACTGAGAATGGTTTTATGGGATTTGCTTGGCCTCGCGGCTTCGCTGCCCTTTGTTCCATCCATTGTAGCACGTGTGTAGCCCAGGTCATAAGGGGCATGATGATTTGACGTCATCCCCACCTTCCTCCGGTTTGTCACCGGCAGTCACCTTAGAGTGCCCAACTAAATGCTGGCAACTAAGATCAAGGGTTGCGCTCGTTGCGGGACTTAACCCAACATCTCACGACACGAGCTGACGACAACCATGCACCACCTGTCACTCTGTCCCCGAAGGGAATGCCCTATCTCTAGGGGTGTCAGAGGATGTCAAGACCTGGTAAGGTTCTTCGCGTTGCTTCGAATTAAACCACATGCTCCACCGCTTGTGCGGGTCCCCGTCAATTCTTTTGAGTTTCAGCCTTGCGGCCGTACTCCCCAGGCGGAGTGCTTAATGCGTTAACTTCAGCACTAAGGGGCGGAAACCCCCTAACACCTAGCACTCATCGTTTACGGCGTGGACTACCAGGGTATCTAATCCTGTTCGCTACCCACGCTTTCGCACCTCAGCGTCAGTTACAGACCAGAGAGTCGCCTTCGCCACTGGTGTTCCTCCACATCTCTACGCATTTCACCGCTACACGTGGAATTCCACTCTCCTCTTCTGTACTCAAGTCCTCCAGTTTCCAATGGCCCTCCACGGTTAAGCCGTGGGCTTTCACATCAGACTTAAAGGACCGCCTGCGCGCGCTTTACGCCCAATAATTCCGGACAACGCTTGCCCCCTACGTATTACCGCGGCTGCTGGCACGTAGTTAGCCGGGGCTTTCTGGTTAGGTACCGTCAAGGTGCCAACCTATTCGAATGGCACTTGTTCTTCCCTAACAACAGAGTTTTACGATCCGAAAACCTTCATCACTCACGCGGCGTTGCTCCGTCAGACTTTCGTCCATTGCGGAAGATTCCCTACTGCTGCCTCCCGTAGGAGTCTGGGCCGTGTCTCAGTCCCAGTGTGGCCGATCACCCTCTCAGGTCGGCTACGCATCGTTGCCTTGGTGAGCCTTTACCTCACCAACTAGCTAATGCGCCGCGGGCCCATCTGTAAGTGACAGCATATGCCGCCTTTTAACATTGCGTCATGCGACGCTTTGTTTCATCCGGTATTAGCCCCGGTTTCCCGGAGTTATCCCAGTCTTACAGGTAGGTTGCCCACGTGTTACTCACCCGTCCGCCGCTCGTTCCACAAGCGTCACTCCCGAAGGAGATCTGCTTGCTTCCCGCGCTCGACTTGCATGTATTAGGCACGCCGCCAGCGTTCGTCCTGAGCCAAGATCAAACTCTCCATAAAAGTTTGTGATGATGAACACCGTTCTTCATCATTCTTAGCTGCTGAGATTTCTCTCAGTTTATTTCTTAAGAAAAAACAGGGTTTGTTTTTTCCTTGACATACTGGTTGTTTTGTTCAGTTTTCAAAGAGCAAATATGACTTGGTTGATTTTTGTGAGTCAACCACTTTATTATACCATATTGATTCGCGTTTGTCAACAACTTTTTTTGTTTAATTGTCGGCGTTTCAAATTGGCGACTTTATTAATATAACACTTATTTAAAACAAAGTCAATATGTTTTTTTATCTTTTGTTGCTGTTCTTTATATCTAGTTTGTTGATTTGTTTAAGCAACGTTAATTAATTTACCATGTTTAAAAACGAAAATCAAGCTTTTTTTTAAAAAAGTACTTCGGAAAGTTTATTTCTATTGTTTACACTATTCTTTTATTTTATTCTAAGCAGAATTGAGAGGTATAAACTCCTTCACATAAAGCACAGAGCCGCTGTTTCTAAAAAGCAATACCCTTAAAGAACTTTAATACGAACAAAGTGAATTAGAATTCTGTATTTATATACTTTTTTCAACTAAGAGAGTAGGTTTAGCGGGTAGCGGCAAGACTCCCACTTCAGATTCTCAGAAAAAGGCGAGCCAGCCAGTCATATGTATTAGAAACGGCACTATATCTCTTTTTTATAAGTAACGTTTAAATCATATCCTTCAACTACTAAGCAATCCGGCGTTTGATAACAGATCTACCTTGAATAGCAGATACACTTAATAAGATGCATGCACGTTTACAGAATCTCTCAAACAAAAAACACAAGGAGAGTGATAATAATTCTGATCTCCTTGTGTTTTTTACAGCACATACTTCTATTCTTTATTTTTCATCTGTGGAAATAATAATACATCCCGGATTGAAGCTGAATTTGTTAACAGCATGACGAGACGATCCACACCTATACCTAGTCCACCAGTTGGCGGAAGCCCATATTCTAGTGCTTCTAAGAAATCTGTATCCATATAATGAGCTTCATCATTTCCAGCTGCCCTTTCTTTCACTTGCGCTTCAAATCGTTCACGCTGATCAATTGGGTCATTTAACTCACTAAATGCATTCGCATGTTCTCTTCCAACAATAAACAATTCAAATCGATCCGTAAATCGTTCATCTTGTTTGTTTTTCTTAGCTAAAGGTGAAACTTCTACAGGATGACCGTAGATAAACGTTGGCTGAATTAAATCTTCTTCCACTGTTTGTTCAAAAAACTCATTAACAATGTGACCATATGTCATGGTTTCAGTAATTTCTACGCCATACTCCTTCGCTAAAGCTCGGGCTTCATCATCGCTCATCTGTGGCCAGAAATCAATGCCCGTTTTTTCTTTAATCGCATCGACCATATGTTTTCTCGTCCATTTTGGAGCCAAGTTCACTTCATGTTCTCCATAAGTTACTGTTGTCGTACCTAAAACTTCCTTAGAGATATGCGCAACAAGTCGCTCTGTTAAATCCATAATGTCATGATAATCAGCATAAGCCTCATACAATTCTATCATCGTAAATTCTGGATTATGTCTTGTGGAAATTCCTTCATTACGAAACACACGACCAATTTCGTAAACCTTTTCCAAGCCACCAACGATTAATCTTTTTAAATGCAATTCTATAGCAATACGCATATAGAGTTCTACATCTAACGCATTATGATGGGTAATAAAAGGTCTTGCTGTAGCGCCCCCTGGTATGCCATGTAACATAGGCGTTTCCACCTCTAAAAACCCTTGGCCATCTAAGTAACGGCGCATTGCTTGAATAATCTTACTGCGCAATACAAATGTCTCTTTACTATCCATGTTCGTAATTAAATCCAGATAACGTTGACGGTATCGCTGCTCAATATCTTTCAAACCATGATATTTCTCTGGTAAAGGCCGTAAAGATTTAGTAAGTAGTTGGAAATCCGTCACTTTAACAGACAACTCTCCTACCTTCGTTTTAAACATAAACCCAGTTACACCGACAATGTCACCAATATCACTCGTTTTAAAAACCTCATATGCAGCTTCTCCGACAGAATCTTTACGAACATAAAGCTGTATTTGTCCACTAATATCTTGAATATGAGCAAAGCCTGCTTTTCCTTTCCCTCGCTTCGTCATCATTCTTCCTGCGATCGTCACTTGCTCTTCCTTACTTTCCAATTCTTCCTTAGAATAGCGATCATATAAATCCTTTAATTCACTTGCAACATGAGAACGGGGGAATCGCTCTCCGAAAGGGTTTATTCCCTGTTCTTTGAATTGTTCCATTTTTTCTTTACGTACTCGCATATGCTCATTTATTTCTTCAGACACCCTAAATTCACTCCAGTCTTTTTCTATAGGTAAAAGTATAAACGATATTTATATAAACTTCATGTGTTGCATTATTTCTGTTAAAATCACAAAGCAAATGTCTTGATTGGCAACAAATTATCTATTTAACTCACTTTCCTAAACAAACGTCTAAAATGATATAGATGCAAGTACAACTCGATCAGAAAACATAGCATCACCCTGTCGGAGAGATCATTGACCCCTCAATTTCTTCCTTCCTAGCTTTATCTACCTGTATTATCCTGATCATAAAGCATAAGTTCTTCTTTAGGAATATCAAGTGTATGCACCACTATGTCTAAAAGATCATCAGAAATCGGCTTAACGCCTCGCTCTATACTACCAATAACAGACAGTGGAACACAAAGCTTTTTGGCAAATTCCACCTGGGTATACCCTTTTAATTTACGAAAAGCTTTTATTCGTCTACCGAATCTTTTTTGGTCCATTTTACTACATCCTTTAAGTCATTTCCTGGCAGTTCCTTTACAACCATGCTTACTTCTTTATCTCCATTAGGTAATGGCAAAACAGCGTGTGGTGCAATTTCGTTTAAAGGCACAAGCACAAATGCACGTTCATGCATGCGAGGATGTGGGATTGTTAAACGCTCCATTTCTATATTTTCTTGATTATATAATAAAATGTCAAGGTCTATTGTACGAGGACCAAAGCGAATGATTCGTTTCCTGCCTAATTCGTTTTCTATTTGTTGACAGTATGCTAATAGTTCCAATGGTAAGCAACTGGTCTCCACTTCTATGACCATATTTAAAAAATCACTTTGTTCCGTATAGCCTACAGGTGCTGTCTGATAGATAGATGATGTTTTTGTAACATGAATTTGTGCATGTTCCTGTAATAGGCGTAAGCCTTCTTTTAAAAATCTTTCTCTTGGTTCGATATTGGTTCCTAATGCTATATATACGTGATTCATTTTACCTTCTCCCTATATATCTCTACCGCTACGGAATGGTATTGACCTGGAATCGGTGGGTCAGGCTTAATAAGCTTTATGTTACATGCTTCAAGCATATCAAACGACGTTAATAACTTTTCTGCAATACTTTCAGCCACCGCTTCGATTAGTTGTTTCGCTTCCCCTTCCACAATTTCCTTAATATATTCATAGGCTTGCCCGTAGTGAATGGAATCATTCATATCGTCACTGTTTCCTGACTTGCTTAAATCTAGATAGAGCGTAGCGTCCACTTGAAAACGTTGCCCTAATTTATTTTCTTCTGGCAACAATCCATGAAAACCATAAAATTGCAGTTGTTGTAAAAGTATTTTGTCCAAATCCTCACCCTCTTTTTACATGAAGCATTGCATCCATCATTTTAGCAAGCTGTCCATTTGTTTTTACATCATGTACCCGAATGATTTGAGCACCTTTCATAATTCCCATGCAAGTTGTTGCTCCTGTACCAATATCACGATTTTGTGGAGGTTCATCTAAGATATGCCCTATGAATCGTTTCCTAGATGTTCCTAAAAGTAGTGGATATCCTAGCTCGGAGAAACGCTCTAATTGATTCATGACAAGTAAATTATGTTCTGCCGTCTTCGCAAAACCAATACCAGGATCGATAATAATTTGTTCATGTAGAACGCCTGCATCTAGCGCAATATTTATGCTTTCTTTCAAATCTGTGAGCATATCAGGTATTAAATCTTGATAATTCATGTTTGTTCGATTATGCATTAAAATAATCGGCACGTTGTACATTTTAGCTACTTTTGCAATGTCTGGGTCTCGTTTAGCACCCCACACATCGTTAATCATATCAGCACCTGCATCTAATGCCGCCTTGGCAGTTTTCGCTTTATATGTATCAATCGAAATTGGTATGCTGACATGCTTCTTTACTTCACAAATAATAGGAACCACACGTGCAATTTCTTCTTCCTGAGATACCGGCTCATGATTAGGTCGTGTAGATTCGCCCCCAATATCAAGTATATGCGCACCATCTTTCTCCAGCTTTACGGCTTGTTCAATAGCACTTTTAACCGTATTATAATTTCCGCCATCTGAAAAGGAATCCGGTGTGACGTTTAATATACCCATAATGAGTGTGCGATCCGTTAAATCATACGATTGTTTTTTCGTTATTAATCGCATCATTCTTCAGTCCTTCTTTCTACCTTTTCTCTTATCGTATCATACAACGTTTTGGCAAGCGACCTGTTTATATTACGTAAGCAAGATGTTCGTATTTTCGTTATGTTTGAACATATTCTTATGTAAACACATGTTAGTTATTTACAAGAACAAAGGCTCGGGGAACCTGTTTAGCAAACGTAGCGACTGGAACGAATCAGCGAAAGTTTTAGGGATCATGCTCCTGCAACAGGGGTATGCCGGTGCCCTCCGGCAAGCCCGTCTTTAGTCGGCCTTCCTATTTAGGACGAACCAATGATGACTTAGCTTAGGGCAATGGAGTGAAGTCGCCTAGTTGCTGGTCGCTGGAGCCGGACGGTGTCATTCGGTTGGTTACGCCATAGCATCAAATTTTATACTCTCTTATCTTTTAAAAAACCTCGCCTTATCGCCATGGTATTACATTCTATTCTGACCCTTCATTGCAAACGAAAAAACCAGTACCTAGCATTGGTACCGGTTTTTTCTTAGGCAGAGATCGCTACTACTTAATCTTCATCTCCAAATTGATAAAGAGGTGTTGATAAATACCTCTCCCCATTATCTGGAAAAATAGCCAATACTTTTTTTCCTTTTCCTAGCTTTTTGGCTACTTTTTTTGCTGCGGCTATAGCTGCACCTGCAGAAACGCCTCCAAGAATACCGTTATTCGTGGCAACTTCGCGGGCAACTTCATATGCTTCATCATTTTCAATTTGGTAAATATCATCATATATTTCCGTATTTAAAATACTTGGCACAAACCCAGCACCTATTCCTTGTATCTTATGGGGGCCAGGCTTTTCTCCAGACAGTACTGCTGAAGACGCTGGTTCAACAGCAAATACTTGCAGATGATCGAAATGGTCCTTTAAAACTTTTCCTGCTCCAGTAATAGTTCCCCCCGTGCCAATACCAGCAATAAAAGCATCTAATCCATCACTCATTTGGGCAATAATCTCTTTCCCCGTTGTTTTTTCATGAATATCTGGATTTGCAAGATTATTGAATTGTTGTGGCATAAAATAGCCATGTGCTTTTTGTAATTCTTCTGCTTTATGAATGGCGCCCTTCATTCCTTCTGCTCCTGGAGTTAGCACAAGCTCTGCTCCATAAGCTCGTAAAAGATTACGACGTTCTAAACTCATCGTATCAGGCATAACTAAGATTGCTTTATAATCTTTTGCAGCCGCAACCATCGCTAAACCTATACCCGTGTTACCACTCGTTGGTTCTATAATCGTATCTCCTGGCTTTAACTTGCCCTCTCGTTCCGCAGCTTCCACCATGGCTAAAGCAATTCGATCTTTTACGGAGCTACCTGGATTCATAAATTCCAACTTCACATAAATATCTGCACTATCTTCATCTACAATACCTTTTAATTTCACAATCGGAGTCTCACCAATTAATTCTGCTACACTTTGAGCAACTTTCATTTTTTAGCCTCCTAATCCCTAGTTAATCGATAAGTTTAATACTAATTTACGCTGTTCTTTAAAAAATGTCAACGAATCAAATTAAATTTATAGATATTTGGACTTATACTATCTCTATTCAGAATAAATCCATTCAATATCCTGACTTTCCCACAGCGGATCAGCTTCTAAGGCCTGGTTCTTCTCTTGTAAAGCTAATTCACTCGTTATATACGGTTTCATTTCTTCATACGTAAAGGTTATGGAGGGCAGTTTTCGATGAAGGTAGATGAGGGCAACCTCTTCTCCTACCTTAAAAGGTTCACTATAAGAGAACTCCTTCAAATCATTGACAATCGCCTCATAACTATCTGGAAAGTATTGACTTTCTGTAGATAAATACCCTAAATACCCTCCGACCCCGCGCGTTTCTTCATCGACAGAATACTCTTGGGCTAGTAAATTAAAAGACGCCCCCTGTTCTAATTCATTGTATATCTTTTCAGCAGTTTCCATATCTTTTGCAATGATATGGGACAGTTGCATCGAAGCTATAAAATTATATTGCTCGCCATATGTTTCATAATGCTCTTTCAAGGTTTCATCCGATACCGAAACATCTTCGGTTAATAACCTCTCCAGCTGATAGCGATGTCGAATATCCTTCTCCCACTTCGCTTCCAAATCTTCATATTCTGTTTCGGTTAAAACACCTTGCATAGCAAGCAACAGAGATATCTCTCTTTCAATCACTTTATCACTTATGGAAATGTTTTTTTCGTTTGCTAATTGGCTTACAACTTCCCGATCAATCATCGCTTTTAAATGTTCTTCACCATATGTATCACGCAAAGCCTTTCGCCACTCCTCAATACTTATTTCTTCTCCATTAACGGTAGCTGCAGCTTCATTATTTTTATACTTCTTGCCATTACCTGTTTCGATATCAACTTCTTCTTGGTTCCACACGAACAAAGTGGCAATATTTGTTACTAACAATAGGACAATTAAACCTAACATTAACTTCTTTGACATGTATTTTCCCCCTATTATAAACTGAACATTCAATTAAATAGGACTTGCTTCACCAAACAATTGCTTAAAAACGATAGCGTACAACCTATAGAATATAAACGGAGGCTATTTGTACATAATGTATTTTCATGTTGAAGGGAAAGTTATAGCTCTTTATCATTGGAATAACGTGGACCATGACTAGTGAGGGTTTTTGGCTTTTGCATCGTTTTTAGCAAGAATTCGTCCATGCGCAGCTGAAAAGTTGTGTCTTTCTCTAATACTGCCAAAATGTGATAGTTACGTACATCTTCCATTAACTGTGGTTCTTCTCCTACGTACTATTATCTCCCACTTAGACATATCTAGCATAGAATCCTAATTCTAAAAAGTTGGATTTAGAAGTACTTCATATGTAAGCTAAGATGAATCTACCCAATGACTATGGGAGGGGATTATTCCTCCCACATTCATTTTAGTCACGAAGCAGACAAAGTAAGCGAAGGTGCTTATCGTAGGGTGATTTCGTGAAGTTGCTCAGTTGGTGGGCGATGAAGCCGGTCTATTCGGTGTTTCCTTATTCCCAAGCACCTCATTTTATACTTTCTTATTTTATTAGAAAAACTTAATTTTCACTCAAGCTTTGCTTTAAAAGACGCAAATCTTCTTCTGCAAACTGATACGTCTTATTGCAAAAATGGCAGCTTGCTTCAGCTCCATGATCTTCTTCTATCATACTTTGGATTTCCGCTTCCCCAAGACCTTGAATAGCTCGCTCAACACGTTCTTTAGAACATCTACAGTGAAATTCCATCGGTAATGATTCATGTATTTTAATTTCCTGACCTCTAAATAAACGTTGCAAAATTTGCTCTGGTGTATTTCCTTCGCGGATAAGGGAAGAAATCGGTGGAAAAGATTGAATTTGCTCTTCTAGCTGTTGAATAACTTCATCACTAGCCCCAGGCATAAGCTGTACAATAAATCCTCCAGCTGCTAAAATGCTATGATCAGGATTAACTAAAACACCAGCCCCAACGGCTGAAGGAATTTGCTCGGAATTTGCAAAATAATAGGTGAAATCCTCGCTTATTTCCCCGGAAATAATTGGAACTTCTCCTGTAAAATAATCTTTTAAGCCTAAATCTTTTATAACACTAATGCTCCCTTCTTTCCCAACTGCTCTAGCAACATCTAATTTCCCTTTTTCATTTAGTTCAAAATCCACATGCGGATTCATTACATAGCCACGAACATGTCCTTTTGCATCTGCATCAGCAATGATTGCTCCTAAAGGACCCGTTCCCATCACCTTTGTAGTAATAGAGTCCTCTCCTTTTAACATAGCACCCATCATACCAGTAATTGTAAGTGTTCTTCCTAGAGCAGCCGAGGCAGTTGCCCATGTATCATGCCGTTGACGCGCCTCTTCCACTGTATTTGTAGAAAGCGCTGCATAAGCACGCACCATTCCATTATAAGCCGTTGCTTTTATAATAAAGTCTTTCACAAGCCTTTTCTCCCTTCTTGTGTAAATAATAAATCAGTAGGGGGTCATTTATACCCCAGTTGCCATGCTGTTATTTCCATTTCCCTATATTTCAAGTGGTAGTCTTACAGCAATCTATATTCAGGATACATTAGTAAATTAACCATCTTAGTGAACAGCGAAAATGTATAAACAATCTCATCCAGTTAAGACTTTATAGACAGCTATCGTAGACGATTTAGAAATTATTATTAGAATCTTTATTCCTATCATAAATTATTCGCAAACCTTTTAAAGTTAAATATGGATCAACCTGATGAATGACTTCTGATTCATTAGCTATCAAAGCTGCTAAACCGCCAGTTGCAATAACTGTTGTACTCGTATTCATTTCTCTTTCCATACGGCGAACAATTCCATCTACTTGTCCTACATATCCATAAACAACGCCAGATTGCATAGCTTCAACAGTAGATGTTCCAATAACATGAGCCGGTGCTTGTATTTCAATTTTGGGTAATTTGGATGCTCTATTGTACAAGGCTTCCATTGCCACATTTAAGCCAGGAGTAATGACACCGCCATAATATTCTTTTTGCTCATTTATATAGCAATAAGTAGTTGCTGTACCAAAATCAATAATGATAAGTGGTGCTCCATATTCTTCTATAGCGCCTACTGCATTAACAATTCGATCAGCACCAATTTCTTTCGGATTAGGATACTGCATTTTTAAGTAATTATGTACAGGTTCCTTCCCAATAATCATCGGTTCTATTTGAAAATAGTCCTTGCACATCTTTTCTAACGCGTACATAATTGGAGGTACGACAGAAGAGATAATGACTCCGGATATATCGGAATTAGAAATGCCTTTGTAAGCAAACAGGGATTGCATTAACATGCCGTATTCATCCTCTGTTTTATGTCGATCCGTTTTAATTCTCCATTGGTGCTTTAAATTCTCTCCTTCAAAAACCCCTAATACAGTATTTGTATTCCCAACATCTAGTACAAGTAACATATGGTTCCAAACCTTTCTTTGTTCAAACTCTTCCTAGTTCCTTAGTTCCCTATAGGAAAGTATAAAAATTTTATCGTTTGTAGTATAAGAAAAATGATAGCTTCGCCAAAAAGACTTATTGACAAACCAACTTTTTCTAACTGATTTTTAATATACCACATTTGTTTTGCTATGAATATGTAGAGGTTCTATAACTTAAATATATTTAAAAATGCTCCAGTGTCCATTTAAAATGCTAGCGTTTATTAATTAATTAGCATGTTTGTTTAGATAGTATCACACATGCCAGCTTGAATCCTTCAAATTTCATACTCCCTTATAGCATAAAACAACTCCCCACTTTAACCAAAGTTATAGCAGGGAGTTGTTCTGGTTTACTTTTCATCATCTTCTGATGATGGTTTATTGTCCGTTGTTATTTCATCCAAAGATGAAGGTTTTTGCTCTTTTGATGTTGTATCATCATTAGGATGAGTAGGTGGCTTATTATCCGTTGTGATATCTTCTTTTTTCTCTTGTTGTTTATTTAGCGCTTTTTTCTTTGCCTGTTCATACGTCTCTGGCGCTTCATCTTTTGATTTGATATTCACTTTCATATCATCTTCTTCCGGTTCAGGAAGGACGCCTTTTTCAAATAATGATTTTATTTGTTTTGCATCTAGTGTTTCCACTTCAAGTAAAGTTTTAGCAATTAATTCAAGCTTATCTTTATGCTCGGTAAGAATTGCTTTCGCACGATCATAACAGTAATTAATAAAGTTTTGCATTTCTTGATCAATTTCGTGCGCTATTGCATCACTATACTGTTGATCATTGCTAAGATCGCGACCTAAAAATACTTGACCACCGCCAGAAGTAAACTGTAAAGGTCCAATCCGATCACTCATACCGTACTCGGTAATCATCTTACGAGCAATAGCTGTTGCTCGCTGAAAATCGTTGTGAGCTCCAGTACTTACTTCTCCGAAGATAACTTCTTCCGCTACACGACCACCTAAAAGACCTGTTATTTTGTCAAAAAGCTCTGGTTTCGTCATAAAGTAACGGTCTTCCTTAGGTAACATGACGGCATAACCGCCCGCTTGGCCACGTGGTACAATGGTAACCTTATGAACGATATCCGCATCATCTAAAACCATTCCGATAACGGTATGCCCACTTTCATGATACGCTACAATGTCTCGCTCTTTTTCAGAGATCACTCTGCTTTTCTTAGCAGGTCCCGCAATAACGCGGTCTATTGCTTCATCCACATCAAGCATTTCAATTTTATTACTGTCTCGTCTTGCTGCTACTAATGCTGCTTCGTTTAGTAAGTTCTCCAAATCAGCACCTGAAAAACCAGGCGTACGCATAGCAATTGTTTTTAAATCAACATCCTCGGCTAGCGGCTTGTTTCTAGCATGTACTTCTAATACCTCTTTACGTCCCTTCACATCTGGACGGTCTACCATAATTTGTCGGTCAAAACGGCCTGGTCGTAATAAAGCAGGGTCTAAAATGTCAGCACGGTTCGTTGCTGCCATAATGATAATCCCTTCGTTAGCACCAAAACCATCCATCTCTACAAGCAATTGGTTTAATGTTTGTTCACGCTCATCATGACCACCGCCAAGGCCCGCTCCACGCTGTCTACCAACTGCGTCGATTTCGTCTATAAAAATGATACAAGGAGCATTCTTTTTTGCGTTTTCAAACAAATCACGTACACGCGAAGCTCCAACACCAACAAACATCTCCACAAAGTCTGAACCACTTATAGAGAAGAATGGTGTACCAGCTTCTCCTGCTACGGCACGTGCTAATAATGTTTTACCAGTTCCTGGGGGTCCCACTAAAAGTACACCTTTCGGAATTCTAGCACCAACAGCAGAGAATTTTCTTGGATCTTTTAGAAAGTCCACTACCTCTACTAGTTCTTGTTTCTCTTCATCAGCACCCGCTACATCTTTAAAGCGAACTTTCTTTTTATCTTCACTATACATTTTTGCCTTACTCTTCCCAAAGTTCATGACGCGACCGCCGCCGCCCCCACCTTGGGCTTGACTAAGTATAAAGAAAAAGAGAAGTCCAATGATTAAAAACGGAATCATTGTAGTTAAAAGCGTTACCCACATACTCGGTTGCTCTTCTTCTTCTACAAAAAGGTCACTTTGTTCATTTGCTTGTTCCGTAATGGAAGAAATAATATCTGTATTATCTGGAACTTGCGCAACAAACGGCTTTTCTTCGTCTTCTAATACACCTTCGTAACGAATAATACCGTTAGCTGGTTGCATGGTCATTTCTTTAATTTCACCATTATTTAAAGCATCCATAAATTGCTTAACATTATATTCTTTTGCTTCTTCATTTTGCCCACTGAACAGTGAAATAACCGAAATAATCACAAGGACAATCACTATCCAGAAAACTGCATTCCGAAATATCCGGCTCATTGCTTACCTCCTCCCAAGCGGGGAAAAACTATATTACATCGTACCATACAAAAAAGTTGGAATACAACTAATTTACCTTAAAAATAGGATAAACGGAAACTTCATTTTATTGGAGTTTTACCGTCACGTTGTACTGGTTGCTTATACTGTAAAGATATTTAGAAGAACACGGTTTGTCACCAAGCCCTTATAAAGAGAAAATTTGTAGTTTCTTATACGATAAACTTCTTTCATACGTTTAACTTAGAAAAGAAAAACATTTGTCTACAAGTTTTTCAAAAACTTAACAGCTAACTAACTACAAACCATCATGGTTGCCTATTCGTAAATTCATTCAAGCATTTGGTATTGTTGTACACTACGTAAGCTTGTCTATATCTTCCTATACTACACTATACTACAACTACTTTGGTGGTAAAGTTTTATTCCCCACCATATACTTCCGGCTTTAACACACCAATATAAGGTAAGTTTCTATATTTCTCTTGGTAGTCTAACCCATAGCCTACAACAAATTCATTAGGCACTTCAAAACCAATCATATCCGCTTTGATGTCCGCAGTTCTTCCCGTCGGCTTATCTAATAATGTAACAATTTTAACAGAATTAGCCTTGCGATATTTAAATAAATCTACTAAATAACGTAAAGTTAAACCGCTATCGATAATGTCCTCAATAATTAGCAAATCCCGTCCTTCCACCTTTGTATCAAGGTCTTTAACAATCTTTACTTCTCCAGAAGAACGCATTTCTTTGCCATAGCTAGAAACATCCATAAAATCCATCTCTAAATACGTCTCTGTATAGCGTAAAATATCGGACATAAAAGGCATAGCACCTTTTAATACACCGATAGCTAACGGAAACTTGCCATCATACTCCCTCGTTAATTGTTCCCCTAATTCTTTACACTTATTTGCAATTTCCTCCTGTGATATTAACACTTCTTTAATATCATTATGCATATACCCTGCTCCTCCTACCTGTTGCCATCTTGAAAATATAATTGTATTTGTGAGGTATTCATCTGAGGTTTCGCAACGGCTGCTTTTCGCAAACCGACTAACCATAGAATCTCCCCGTCATTATCTGTCACTAACGGCCAAGTTGCTCGTTGATGACGAGGCACTTTTGCATCAATGAAAATATCCTTTATTTTCTTCCTTCCGTTTAACCCCGCGACATGCATTATATCGCCTTGTTTTCGGGTTCTTATATGTAATGGAAGTGCTACCTGATTAACGGGAATGGTAAGGCTATACTTCGTTTGTTCCGTTACCGCTTCACCATATTCAGCATACATCACGGAGCCATCAGGTAAAATTGTTTGCCCTGGGATAATTATTAACTTATGATATGATGATGAGCTAGAAAGGTCATCACAAAAGTAACACCTTATTTGATCGTAGGACTTCTCTACTTTTAGTCCAGCGGGGAAATCGATCTGTGCATTGCCCGTTTGGTGGAAAATCAATGCCAAAAATTGCTCTTCATGTACATAAGACAAACTGTCAGGAACATCCACATACAGATAGTTTAATATTAGATGATAGGCACGCCTTTGTAAAGCAAATGCATACGTTTTAAAAGCATGAATTTCAAATGATAATTGTCGCCTTGCTGAATCAAAACATACAACAGCATCGACCATTTTTTTTGCTTCTTGCAAAACATAAGCGCCATCAATAGCTAATGTTTCACTTAAATGTTGCACAGTTGTATGTAAGTTACTATTTTTTTGTTTTAACATTGGTACAATATGATGCCTGACATAATTACGTGTGTATACCGTTTCTTCGTTAGAAGGATCTAGGCGCGGTACAATCTGATGTGCTTGACAATAGTCCCATATATCATCTTTTGTTACACAAAGAAGCGGTCGCACAATCCAACCATTAGAAAAGGAACGTTTAACAGGTATCCCTTTAAAGCTTTGAACATCAGCCGAACGAACAAGGCGCATCACCATCGTTTCAATTTGATCATCACCGTGGTGGCCTAATGCTAAATAATCTGCCTTAAACTTCTCCATTTGCTCCTTGAATACAGTATAGCGTAACGTTCTTGCGGCTATTTGTGTACCTTGTTTATTTTCTTGTTTCCAAGCAGGAACATTGACAGACGAAGAAACACATTCAATTTGCCATTGTTCACAGATATGTTTGACATAAGATACATCTGCTAATGATTCTTCCCCACGAAGCTGATGATCAACGGTCACGGCAACAACGCGGAAGCCCCAACTTTCCTTCATCGTGTTTAGACAATGCAATAACGCCATAGAGTCTGGCCCTCCAGAGACACCGACTAAAATCGTTGCTCCTTTCGTGAATAACTGATGTCGCTTCATAAACTGTCGTACTTTTTCTTCCATTTGTCCATCTCCAACAAACGCGAATTCTTTTTTTAACTTATAATGTAATCCTATCACAATACTTGTCACTGAAAAAGCAAAGAAACTGCATAATAAATGATTGCCAGTGCGGATATGCCTCCTATATCGATATATAGGGAGGACAAATTTGTTTGCTGCCCATCTTGTTGATGAGCACCTATATTTTTTCGTTCTGTAGTATAAATTATTTTTAATAAGTCATTTTTCATCTGCTTACTCGTAAGATAGTTTCCGACAAGCGCTTTCTTTAAAACCATACGATATGGCGCTAGCTCTTTTACACTATCAATTTTGCGAAACAACTGTTTTTGTGGAGAAGATTCTTTTGCAAATTGATTTGGATAATATACATGTAAAAAAACCATTGTAAACGCAAATAAGTCATAGCTTGCCTCCGCTTTCCTAGTCCCTAAGCCCCAATAACCACGATCATAAAATTCCGTGTACTCCTTAATGGATCTCCCTATTTGCGTTGTTCCACCAACATCAACCCAGCGAACTTTTGGAGGAGAGGAGACAACAAGCAAGTTATCTGCTTTTAAATCCCCAAACACCCAACCGTTTTGATGCAATTCTTGTAAAGCATCTAAAAGTTGTAGCATAAAAACACCAACCCATGCTTGTCCTCTTCGTTGAACGTAACTAATTAACGGCTCTCCGTGCAAATATTCCATCACATAAAAAGAATAGCATATTCCTTGTGGTGACACCCAATCATCTACATCTAATAAAGAAGGCCCAAGCCGATTTCCTTGGACCTTTGCCAATGACTTAAGTACATTTACTTCTACCGTCATAGATGAACGTTTATCACTAATTTTTAATGCAGCCTGCTTCCCATTACAAACACAAAGATATACAACGCCAATGGCCCCAGCTCCAAGCTTTCTTTGAATAAGATATGTTTTTCCATGCCATTTGCCGCGCAGCTTTATCCCTGGACGAACATCAATATCAAGCTTCTTCCATTCCTGGCTGTTCATCTTCATACTTAAAGCCCCTCCGTAAGCTCTTCTTACCAAATTGATACATCGCTTCTCGAATAGCAGGCCCAGTCGGAGTAACCCCGCCACTTGTTAATTTAGGAAAGATAGAAGAAATGCTATCTAATGCTGGAGACCATTCTAATATCCTATCCATTTGTTTTCGTTTTCCAGGGAAGCGGTAAATGGCGAACCGATTTCGCCCTATTCGTGCATTTAAACTGATGGATAAATCCATTAATGCTTCTTTTACAGTAGGAAGCTTATCATACATACTTGCACTTGTATCTACTAAAACAAGCACCTCTAAATCACATGTTTCACCCATATCCTCTACTACTTCCATAATTTCTCCACGTTTTTCTGGTTCAAGATCTTCCATGGATTGACCCTTACCTAATATTTGCTCCAATTCTTTATTAACAAATCCCTGCATTGTTTGCGTCATGGCTTGCTTGGTAACGGATTGAACAGTTTGCGACAGAGATTGCTTGTAAACAAGCTGACTAACCCCGCCACCAGACAAAGCTATATCTTCTACTTCTTGCAAACTTTCATCTTGTTCTGCATGTCCATCATCTAATATGCCAATTACATTAACAGTAATCCCTTGTTGTTGCGCGATTGAAGCTACTGCAACAGGATCCTCCCCTTTGTTGGAACAACCATCTGTAATAAGTAATATTTGTTTTAAAGTACCTTTTTTCAATCCAACTACCTCCCAACTTTTCAGTACCATCATCGCCATCTTTCCGCTTCTCTATACATAAATGGCTAGCGGTTATGATAGATGGAAGGCAATGTTAGGAAGCAGCAGCAAGCCGTAAGCGCATTTTCTTTCCTCCTCCCCAGATTTGTACCGTAAAGGCACTAGGAAGATACAGAATAAAGAGGTGCTCCAGCCCACCTAGGTGTATTCTTCTTTACCTTAGCAACAACGACCGTCATATCATCCTCAATTTCTCCACCTCTTGTACGAATCACCTCTTCTAAAATCAAGTCAGCTATTTCCTGTGGATCATTTGTGCGCATATCACGAATTTTACGCTTTAGCCAAACATCCGTATTTTCAATATGTTTAGGACCTTCAAAAATACCGTCACTCATCATAATTAACAAATCATTAGGAAGCAACTGCTCACTAACAATATCAACATCGAATTCTTGGATAATTCCCATCGGTAAATTGCTTGCTTCAATTTTTAATAATTCATTTCCTCGCTTCACGAAGCTTGGTGAAGAACCAATTTTTAAAAATTGTACATACGCATTGTGCAAATCTATGACGGCTAAATCCAGCGTTGCAAACATTTCTTCCGTCGAACGTAAAGATAAAATTGAATTAATGGATTTAATGGCTACTTTCTCAGGTATACCTGTCTGCAATATTTGTTGCAAAAGCCTTAACGTTTCCACACTTTCTTCCTGCGCACGAGCACCATTTCCCATGCCATCACTAATTGCCATCGCATACTTTCCAGCGCCTAATTCTATCGTAGTGTAACTATCCCCAGATATAAGTCCGCCACCTTTTGCCGCATTAGCAGCACCTGTTTCTACTACAAACTCACGCGCTGTTCCAAACGCCAAGTAACTATAACCATTTGGAAATGGCGCAATTTCTTCTTGCTTCACAACGATTACTTCCGATAGAATATCCGATAAAACAGGTGCTATTAGTTTGGCACCTTCCCCTCGATATTCGTAAAATGTTAATGTCATTTCAATGTCCACATTGCCTTTTTCCAAACTGTAAATCTCTAGTTTTTCTAATTCCATTCCTAATTGCTTTAATGCATGTATAATTTGCATTTCCTGTTGCTCATGGTGCTCGCGTTCTTTTAGAATTTCTTTCGCAAAATCTTCCATCACCTCCGATACCCCTTGCAATTGATCAGCGACTAACTTCTTGCTTTCTAATACTTGTTGTTTTAACTTTTGGTTTGCTTCAAAATACGATACTTCTTCCTTCATAGCATCCAATACTTTTTGTGGCTTTACGCAAAAATTTTCAAATTCCCTCATGGTTGTTTTTGGCGGTTTCCCTCCTTCTTGTAACCCTTCCTTTAGCAATTCCATTAAGCTGTACGTTTTATCAAACTCCTTTTGCCAACACCTTTCTTTCATAAAACAATTTTGACATGATTTTTCCGTAACTTGACTTAGAAAATAGTCCGTTTCTCTCCGTATCTCCTGCTCATCTTCTAAATGCGAATCAGCACTTGCAAAACTATTCGATAACGCTTGAAAAACGCTAGAAAACTGCTCCACCCGTTGAGCTGTTACGTTGCGAACTTTTTGTAAATATTGTTCCTGTTCATTTGTATACTCCTCTGTCCCTGGAATAAGCCGAGACAGCTTTTTAAACCAGCCTGCTGGTGTAAGTAAAAAGAGGGCAACTGCCATCGACGTCTCTATAATGGAAGGGACGAGCGCTGTCATATTCCCATAAATACCAATTAAGAACGTTCCAACAAATAACCCAATGGCTACACCAGGTTTTTTACCCTCTTTTAATAATCCTCCTAAAAGTCCTGAGAATGCTAATAAACTCATTTGATATAAATTCGCAACATTGGCAAGCGACAAAATCAATCCTGTTACCACTCCAACCGTCGATCCTACAGCTGCTCCACCAACAAAAGCAAGAATAAGTACAAAATAACGAGCGAGTACCTGCTCCACAGCTGCTCCATAAAGCGTCCAACCAATCGTTCCTGTAAGAATGGAAGCCAGGAGAATAATCATACAAACAATTTCTTCGTTTTTTAACGCTGGATTATACCTTTTTGGTGATAATAACGGCATACTCTGCATAAATATTAAAACGAGAACCGTCCCTAACACCCCTTCTACTAACACAAGCATCCATTCATATGCTGCCAACTGCTGTTCTATTGAATATTGAAAAATTCGTGTGCTTACTGAAGCAAGAAATACAAAAAACGGTATGAGTAACCGTTGATTTTTTGCTTGTTTAAATAGTCCTGCTAAAAATAGAAAAACAAATAACCCTAAAGCGGTAAAAATACCATGGTCTACAGAATAGCTCAAAGCACCTATTAGGACCGCTATCATAGCTTTAGCCGCTTTTTCCTTATAGACAAGCCACATCGTCGCTAAGAAAGCTACCGCAAATGGCGAAACAGCTGATAAAATGACTGCCCGGCCTAATAAAAATCCAATCATGTAAAATAACCAGCCTCTATCCACTAAAACCATTTTCAACTTTGCGTAAAGGAGACTTCTCAGCTTGTCCCACTGACTTGCATGTTGAGCTATTAGTGCTTTGGGCTGTAACCTTGACATTGACTCCATCATAACCACCACTCCCTCTCTGTAAATCATATTTAACCACAATATGCGAACTGTTTTTGTCAAAACTTCAGAGCTTGTAAAAAAATCGTTCGACTACTTTTTACGGTTTAAACAGGATTCAACACGAACAAACGTTGGGAAGATTGCAACCGTTTCGTTTGCTTTTATTCATGAGTAATGGAGGAGGCATCCTTTTTCGTAAGACAAGAGCAAGTATTCACAGCATCTCCCTTCTTGTAACAATTTGAAAAATATGTGCGAAAATATAGGAGATAAGATGGTTACACAAAGAAAGGATAAAAAACAAAAAAGGAGTTGACAGAGAGGCGAACCTGCTGTATTATATTTCATGTTGACTTATTTGGCGGTGTAGCTCAGCTGGCGAGAGCGTACGGTTCATACCCGTGAGGTCGGGGGTTCGATCCCCTCTACCGCCATTAAAATAATAATGATGTAACAAATACCAAAACGAGAACAAAGGCTCGGGGCGCCCGGTTAGCAACGTAGCGAGTGAAACGAAGCAACTAAAGTTTTATGAATCATGGTGAGACGTGTTGCACGAACCAATGATGACTTATCGCAAGGCGGTTCGTGAAGTCGCCTCGTTGCTGGTCGCTTACGCCGAATGTGGCTAAATAACTTAGTACGTTTATCCACAGCTACAACATTTTATAATTTCCTAGACGATAAAAAAACAGAGATTAACTTCATGTTAATCTCTGTTTTTTGTATAGCAAAAGCGCCTTTTTCGACAACTAATAACAGGTAACAAAAGGCGCCGTGTATTCCACTTTTCACTTAAGGTACGCATTCAGAATAAGTTTTATTTATAGAGCATTATCTTTTTTAGACAGCAACTGCTATCCCCTTTTAGCACCTCGACCCCCGCGTTTGGATTCCGTGTGCTTCTTCAAAGAGGCAAGGCGATCTTCAGAGTCTTTTAAAAAACGATTCATTTTTGACTCAAAAGATTCAACCCGTTCACGGTTATCTCGTTGACGTTTTGGTTTTGGCTTATCTACCGCTTTTTTAATCGATAGACCAATTTTTCCGTCTTTCTCTACGTTAATGACTTTCACCTTTACTTCATCGCCAACAGAAAGATGTTCATTAATGTCTTTCACATAGTTGTCGGCAACCTCACTAATATGAACAAGTCCGGTTGTTCCTTTTTCGATTTCTACAAAGGCTCCAAAATTAGTGATACCAGTTACCTTACCCTGCAGCTTGCTGCCTACTTCAATTGACATAAAAAAAATGCTCCTCCTTAGAATTTTTAGGAAACTAATAATAGTAACCACCGATGATGTATCATCAGCTTACTATTATATTATAGCCAAGCTGACGAAAGTGTGTCAATAAGATGGTTCTTTATCAGGAACTTTAAAAATTAATTCGCCCTCTTTAGATAGGAAATAGTTAGTTCTCGCTATTTCTAGTACATAATCCTCATTTTTTAAACGCTCTGTTTCTTGTTTCAGATTTTTTTGTTCTTTTTTCAAATCCGCCAATTCTGCTTGTAGATTTTCATATTCGTCTGTCTTTTCCGCATGAAGAGAGCGCTGCTGGATATGATATGTAGTCATACCGCCAAGAATAACGAGAGTAATAACTCCAAATAACACCAAACGTCGAATTAAACGTCGCTTTTTTCGATTCTGCCTTTCTACGTAGGCATCGTATTGTTGCATGTAATTCGAATCCAGTTTTCTTACGCTTTGTTTACCTGTAGTCAATACCTATTACCTCCTCTTCCAGCGAATGTTCTCCCAAACCTTACTTAAGTTATTCTTTATTGTACTATAAAATCCTGCTATTTGTAATAGAATTCCTTGAACTTTTTTAGGTAGCAACTGGTAGAATCCTCGTAGCAACCATTGGATTGGCGTTACAATCACCGTTAAAACGAAAAGTAGCAGAGAGAGAAGCAGTTTTAAAACCCATATAAATATTGTATAAATAACCATTACAATTCCTTTTATCGGCGAAATAATGAAGACTTGTATAAGTCGTGAAAAAAAGCGATAGATAGCGAGCGCAATTCGTATGAAATGCTCTAGTAACTTTTTATAATAATAGGAGAGTATCGCTTGATACATCGAAAAGCCTAGTAGACATGCTAGTACAATATATAACCTTATCTCTCCACCATTAACCAAAAATAAAATATAAAAAAGTAATAATGTTTGTGAAGTCCAAAACCCTACTTCCATTACATAAATCATGATCTTCCTATTTCTCCAATAAGGAGAGAACCTACGAAATGTGTCTAGCATGAAGCCCGTAGACAAACCGCCTGCAATCATAGATAGCATTGTTACAAGCTGCGTACTTAAACTCATTTAAATAACTTGCTAAAGAAGCCTTTAGCCTTCTCCTGCTGTTCATCAATATAAGAAAGCTCGTAAATTTTCCCTTTGATAACAACAGAACCGTCATTCACATCTAAATTTTTCAGTTGTAAATTTTGCCCACGTATAATTAAATAACCCATTACTGTTTCCAGTAAAAATTCTTCATTATCAAAGCTATCTACTTCTTTTACACCTGTAATTTCCAAATTTTTACGATTATTCATTTTTACCGTATGATCTGTAGTAACACGTGGTATATGCTCTTTATTCTCATAATAGTTCATCGCAAAAAACACCCTCCTTATCCATAGTAGTTTATGATAGGAGGGACAAGTATAGAACTTTTTAATTCGTTATTTTTTCTTCTTTTATAATAGTATACATGGATTGGGCTTCCTCTTTTTTCACTGTTTCTCGTAAATTATCGATACGCAGTGTAACTACCTTTTGCCCAAAGCGAATAACAAGCTCATCGCCTACCGTTAATGTCGTAGCCGCTTTAGATTGATTACCATTTACCGTAATCCTACCTTGATCAGCTACTTCCTTGGCTAACGTACGACGCTTAATTAAACGAGATACTTTTAAAAATTTGTCTAGACGCATTGTTCTACTCCTTTTCTTTCGCCTCTTCCCATAATCCATTCATCTCTTCTAAAGTTACTTCTTGAATGGAACGCAGACGCTTTTTCAATGCTTGTTCCATATAGGAAAAACGCAAAATAAATTTTTCATTCGTATGATGTAAGGCTACTTCTGGGTTTATTTTATAATACCTTGCTATATTCGCTAGGACAAATAAAATATCGCCAAACTCCTTTTCTTGTTCATGTGCTCTCCCTTTTTGTATAGCTACCTTAAATTCTTCTAGTTCCTCTTGTAATTTATCATAGACACCTTGTAAAGAGTGCCAATCAAACCCTACTTTTGCTGCTCTTTTTTGTAATTGATACGCCCGTGCAAGTGATGGTAAATGCTTTGCAATACCATCTAATGCAGACACTCTTGTCTCTCCTTTTTCAGCCTTTTTTAATTGCTCCCAATTCTTTACGACTTCATCTGCATTGGAAACAGATTCATTTTGAAAGACATGTGGATGACGATGAATCATTTTTTCCGTGAGGTTTTGAATGACATCATCTATCGTAAAATAACCTTCATCTTCCCCAATTTGACTGTGTAGCATAACTTGTAGCAGTACGTCTCCTAATTCTTCAATAATCCCTTCATCATCTTGTTGGTCAATCGCGTCAATAAGTTCATACACTTCTTCAATAGCATATTCTCGCAGGCTCTCATGTGTCTGCTTCTGATCCCACGGGCATCCACCAGGCCCTCTTAACGTATGAATCACTTGGCGTAAACTTGTAAACGTATGATGTAATAAATGTTCCGGTGCGGGTGGGACATAGACACTTGTTAAATTACTAACATCAACCGTGCGATCTAATTCTTCTAAAGGAACTTCTACTATTTTTTCCCGAACGCTTCCTACTGCATCAATAATGGTAATTGGATAGTCTGCAGGTAAGTCCTCTAACAATGTCAATTTTACTTCAGAAGCGATCATTTGGTCATACACTTGCGAAAACACGAGATGATTGTGGTAGTTTACATCTTGACGCTTGAAAGATGTTGCATCAAGAAATTGAAATCCGTCAATAGGGTCTATTTTTAATGCGGTAAATAGATCATCTAAATAACTGCTTCCGCCAATGATTTCTACCTCACATTCGGAATCCAGCAAAATTTGTACGGTCTTTTCCGCAAGCATAGGATGTCCAGGCACAGCATAGATAACCTGTTCTATTTTCGCTTTTTCTAAAATAATTGCAGCAATACGATTGTATACATGAGTAAACTGTTCTTCTTCCTCATAAATTGTATCAAAAGAATGGAAGCTCACACCTTCTGCCTGCAATGCTTGAACAACAGGATGATCCAGCGTGCGGACGTGTACGGACTTGTTTAAATCACAAAGCTTTTTATAAATACCTAAAGGTAACTGATCCAAGTCTCCTGCACCAAGACCAATAATTTCGATTTTGTTCATAGCTAGCTCCTCCTGAGTTATAAAGTGAATTTTTATTGAATGAGAGTTGTTTCCCCTGAAACTAGTTCGTAGCCTTAGCTTAGAAAAAACTTGGGCTTGCCGCCATCCTTTTATGGACGTCGTTTTGCTTAGACGAGTAAATCCTGAAATTTTGTGTTGCAAATTTATTTAAATGTAGTTACCTCATGTAAACTTGTCCAGCTCGTCTTTTCTAATTTTAAAGCAGAAATTTGATAAAACCTCTATGGTAATTGGTAAGCTTCATCATTTCGCTACCTTTATCGATAACGCTGCTTGCGAATGAACCGTAAAGAAAGTCGCGATGGGAGCATTTGCAATTGTTGTTCCGTAAAAGCTTTCAGTCTTATTAAGCAATACCCATATACAGTAGCGCCTGTAATAGATAGAAAACCGACAAATAGAAACGATGCCACTCTTGTGGGCAGAAGCCAAGGATGCACTACCCATTTTACTATCCATAAATAACTAACCATAACGAAAGTAGCAAGTAGCAACGCCTTCCATTGTACGTTTCTGAAAAGTTGTAATAATGGTAATTTTCGCCGTAATTCTGTTAAAGCAATTACACTAAACACGAGTAAAGCGAGCACTGTAGCAAAGGAACTGCCAAATATGCCCATTGATGGGACAAACCATTGATTGCCAATCCATTTCATGAAACATGCTAGTAATATAAGTAAAGCAACACGTTTTATATATCCTAATCCTTGTAAAATAGCTGCAGCCGTAATTGCAAGTGAGCTCAATAAAACCGCAACCATTAACAGACGTAGCGCAGCATTGCCTTGTTGATCTTGAAACAGAGCTTGATTTACTTCAGGAAAAATAGCTATTAGCCCGACCGTCGCACCTGTTGCTAAATAAATGCTAAATAGCATCGCCCCACGAATATAAGGGTAAAAGATTTGCGGCTGTTCCGTTAATTTTCTCTTCGAAACAGATGGCATTAGAGCCAATGCAAACGATGATCCAAGGACCGTACCAATCTGAATAAGCGGTTGCCCTCGATCAAACACACCTTTAGCCTCCATTGCCATGAGCTGAGAATAACCACCATTTAAAAGACTCGGAAATAACGTAAATGTATCAGCAAACTGTAATAAAAGTAACACCATATGGTTTAACGTAGCAACAATACCAATAGTAATAATCGTATGTACATAATGACGCATGGAATAAGGTCGCTTTTCTATATGAAATGGCTTATCACGCCAAAAAAAACCAGCTAAAACAATAGTCGCAACAATTAATCCGATTATGGAGGCAAAAACAGCAGCCCTTCCTATTGTATAAATAGGCTTTCCACTTTCGGCAATGACGATTGCTGAAGTAATGATAATCGTTACTCGAAACAGCTGTTCAGCTAGTTGAGAAAAAGCAGTAGGTTTCATCACGAAATTCCCTTGAAAAGTACCACGTAACAATGCCGTTACTGGTATAAATAAAAATGTTAACGCACCTAAATAATATATCTCTGTAAGACGTTCATCACCAATCCACCCTGTAATATATGGTGCATTCATATAAATAAATAGCGCTAAACTTCCGTTAAGCATACAGAGTATCAGGAAAATGGGGAAATAAAAGCTTGTTAAAGACAATTTTTGAGTATGGGATTGTTCTTCCGCTGCTAGCTTTGCTATCGCCGATGGAAATCCGTATAAAGCTAACATTAATCCAATTCCTAGGACAGGGTAGATCTGTTGATAGACATAGATGCCCATGTCTCCAGTTACATTTTGCAAAGGGATACGATAGCCGGCACTTAATAGCTTACTAATTACGCCAACCATTGTTAACAATAACGCCCCTTTTACAAGCTTATTAGTTTCATTTCTATTCATGTAAAACTTCCTTTTACAACATGGTTCTTAAAGGATCCTTCATAATAATTGCCCGAGCGCGAATATGTTTTTTTGATACCACAATATATGGTTCATTATAGCATAGTTCTTACATAGCAAGAGGGTGATATTTTTTGCCATATAAAAAACGCCAAAATCTTTATAGTGAAAGCTGTAGTTTTCTTATACGATAGATCTTAAAGCTTTATAATTTCCTGTAATATAAGAAAAAGCCGAACGAATTCGAAATTCTATGGAGAGAATATCAAATATAGTTCGGACTTTCGTTTATCGTCTTATAGCGGTTGTTCAAAAAGTTCAGTAATAATGACACACCCAATTTCTTCGTTGGTCCGTTTTCCAGTCCCTTGAAAAAGGAAGGTTTTATGCAAAGATGTTGCGATCTCGGCCAAATTAAGCTCTTTTTACTTCTGTTTTGAACAGACACACTTATGAAGTAGATTACATTATTCCATTTGCTTGGCTAGAAAGCTTGCCGCTGTCTCTGCTGATTTTTGTTGAACAGCTGAAAAGCTTTCACCTTCTTTAGCAAAAATCACTACGGATCCAATTGCATCGCCATTTGCAATAATTGGGCTAATACAATAGGATATCAAGTCTTCTTCATGCCCATCAACAATTTCTAATGATTTTGCTTCTTTTTCCATGACTTGTTGTCTACCTTCAATGATACTAGTTAGAGGGGATCCGATGTTTTTGTTTAAGTACTCTTTTTTTGATTCTCCTGCTACTGCAATAACCTCATCTCGATCGGATATGATAACAGGGGTATGCAAAGAATCAAACAACGCTTCTGCATATTCTTTAGCAAATTGACCTAGCTCACTAATTGGAGAATATTTTTTTAAAATTACTTCTCCTTCACGGTCCACGTATATTTCTAGCGGATCGCCCTCTCTAATGCGTAACGTTCTCCTTATTTCTTTAGGTATAACAACTCTCCCAAGATCATCAATACGTCGCACAATTCCTGTTGCTTTCATACTTTGTTGCCTCACTTTCTTATGGTGATTGACTCTGCTTTTCACACAAATATTCGTGTGAAAATCATCTTCTGTGGTTTTAGTATGAGGCAAAACAGGATAACTATACATACAATACTAATTTTTACTAACTCCGATTGGCATATTTTAAATTATCGATAAACGTTTCCACATTTTTATAGCATTGCTGCTTCGTCGTATTGGTATATTTAAATACAATTTTTAATTTACTGCTTTCGGTTCCCAGTTGGATATCTCGTCCATATGCATTTGCCATTTCGAATACTTTTGCGCCATCAATTTGTTGACTACGCTCTTCATCAACGAGCACTTCAATTTTTTTGTTTTTCTCACTCTCACTTATAGAACGGACTCGCTCCCGCTTTGCTAGCATTTTCAACGTAGATACGGTAAATAAATTAGTTACCTCTTCTGGATAGTCACCAAATCGATCAATTAATTCGTCATGTAAATCTTGTTTATCTTCGGTCGTCTCCATGGATTGGAATTGTTTATAAATGTCTACTTTTTGCTTTTCATCTGGGATATATTCATCTGGAATATACGCATCGATTACTAGTGTCAATTCTGGATCAAATGGCTTTACATCACTTATATCTTTGCCTTCTTTGCGAGCATCAATCGCCTCTTTGAGCATTTGTGAATACATGTCAAAACCGACTGAATCGATAAATCCATGCTGTTGTGCACCAAGCAGATTACCCGCTCCTCGAATGGATAAATCACGCATAGCGATTTTAAATCCAGAACCTAATTCTGTAAATTCTTTAATTGCTTGTAGACGTTTTTCAGCAACTTCGGTAAGCACTTTATCTTTTCGATACGTAAAGTACGCATAAGCAACGCGATTGGAACGCCCTACACGGCCACGCAATTGATACAATTGACTTAGTCCCATACGGTCCGCATTGTTTACAATTAAGGTATTTACATTTGGAATATCAACGCCCGTTTCAATAATCGTCGTACTTACAAGGACATCAAATTCTCCTTCTAAAAAGGAAAAAATAACATTCTCCAACTCCGATTCATTCATTTGACCATGCGCAACCGCTATCCTAGCATCAATATGAGAACTTAGCTCTCTGGCTATCTCTTCAATATTTTCTACACGGTTATGTAGAAAAAACACTTGGCCTCCTCGAGCCATTTCACGCTCTATAGCCTCTCGAACAAATATTGGGTTATACTCCATCACATAGGTTTGAATTGGAAAACGATTTTCTGGTGGCGTTTCAATTACAGAAAGATCCCGCACACCAAGCATAGACATATGCAATGTTCGTGGAATAGGTGTTGCCGTTAACGTGAGTACATCTACATTCGATTTTAGCTGCTTAATTTTTTCCTTATGCTTTACTCCAAAGCGTTGCTCTTCGTCAACAATTAATAAACCTAAATCATGGTACTGAACATCTTTAGATAAAATACGATGTGTACCAATAACGATATCAACAGTTCCTTTTCTTAATCCATCTAGCGTTTCCTTTTGCTGCTTCCTCGTTCGAAATCTACTTAATAAACCGATGGTAATTGGATAATCTTGGAACCTTTCTCGTATTGTTTCAAAATGTTGCTGTGCTAGAATCGTCGTCGGAACTAATAACGCAACTTGTTTTCCATCGGCAATTGCCTTAAACGCTGCGCGAATAGCTACCTCTGTTTTTCCGTAGCCAACATCCCCACAAAGAAGACGATCCATTGGACGTTCTCTTTCCATATCTTGTTTAATTTCTTGAATACAACGTAATTGATCCTCTGTTTCTTGATAAGGAAACAATGCTTCAAATTCGCGTTGCATTTCTGTATCTTCAGAAAATGCGTACCCTTTTCTTGCTTCCCTTTCAGCATAGAGCTTAATGAGATCATCTGCAATATCCTCTACAGATGATTGCACTTTCCGTTTTACTTTTTTCCATTCACTTCCACCTAGCTTATAGAGCTTCGGTTCTTTTCCTTCTGACCCTACAAATTTCTGCACTTGGTCAATTTGGTCAATAGGTACAAATAGCTTATCATCGCCGGAATATTTAATTAGCAAATAATCCTTATGCAGATCATTCACTTTTAAAGTTTCTATACCGAGGTATTTTCCGACCCCATGATTTGTATGTACAACATAATCGCCTACTTTTAATTCTTGATAATCCTTAATTCGTTCGGCATTCGAGATTTTTTGTTGCTTTCTCGATCGTTTTGTACGTTTTTTAAATAGTTCTTGCTCAGTCACTAACACAAGCCTGTGCATCGGCAACTCTATGCCACTTGAAATATTCCCTACCGCAATCGTTGGTTTATCAACAGGAAGCTGTATATCTTCTGTAATGCCAAAATCGATATCATAATCCATAAATATAGAGTGAATTCTTTCCGCTCGCTCTTTATCTGGAGCTAAAACAATAACAGAATAGTCCCCCTTTTCCCAGCGGAGTAATTCATTTTTAAATAAGTGCATTTGACCATGGAATTCTTGCATCGGCCTTGAAGATAAATTAACAATATTTTGTGGTTGTGTATTAGGAATATGGCGTAAAAATACAGACATATAGATACGCGGCTGTTTCATACGCTCCCATATAGCATGCCAATCAAATGAAAAAGAACTATTTCTAACCATTTGGTTATTGGCTAGCAAATTACTGTACCAATCGCCCTCTTCTATATCCAAATGTAATGCAGTCTCTTGTATTCGGCTCATTTCATCAATAATTATTTGGCCATCACCTGGCAAGTAATCTAGTAAACTAACAGGATTTGAATATAAATAACCAATGTATTTATACATCTCAGGAAAGCGCTCGAGGTTTTTTAAGCGATCTATGTCTCGTTGCACTACCTCTGTCAATGTTGCTTTTGCTTCTTGTGTCTTTAACGTTTTCAACGTATCGGCAAGCGCTTCCTCCAAACGCTCCCCAGCCATATGAAGATCGGACTCTGTTAATAGCAATTCAGTTGCTGGCCCAATCGTAACTTCCTCCAGCTTATCTAATGAACGTTGGGTTTCAGCATCAAAATAGCGAATAGAGTCAATTTCCTCATCAAATAGCTCAATTCGAATCGGATGCTTTTCGGTAATAGGATATATATCAATAATTCCACCACGTTTACTAAACTCACCTGGTGTTGTAACCATGGAAGCGCGATCATATCCCATATCTATTAAATTTGTTAAATAATGATTCACATCAATTTCTTCTCCATATTTAAATGCTAGTTGATATGTTTGCCAATACGCTGGAGGAGGAAGTATTCGTTTTAGAGCAGATACTGGAGCTATTAAAATCCCTGATTTATTTTGTGACCAAGCAGTTAATGAATCAATTCGCTGGCTGCGTAACTCTGGACTTGCAATAGCTATTTCTGAAGCAATCAATTCATTTACAGGATATAGGTGAACATCTTCCTCTCCCACAATACCAACCAAATCATCATATAGTTGCTGTGCTTGCACAAGTTGGTGGGTGACTAACAAAATCGGCTTCTTCATCTCACCTCGAATAACAGATACAAGTAAGCCTCTAGCTGAACCAGATAATCCTGCTACAAGTTGTTCATCCATTCCTGCTAGCACGCCATTAATAATGGATTGTATATCTTCTTTATTGTATAAATATTTTTGTATTCCTTTCATTCCTAAACCTCCACTTACATAGGAGCCATGCAACGAATCTCGTACCCCGAAGAATTTTCTAGTTCGTATGCTTGCCCTTCATTTTCAGAAAAACTTGGCTTGCCGCGAAGTCTTATCTTATACTATAATCCTTAAAATTTTATACTTTCCTATGTGTTAGGAAAACTTAGCTTACCGCCAAATTGGATGGCGGAAGAACGCCGTCGTTTTGCTTATACTATTAACCATAAAAATTTCATACTTTGCTATCGTGGAACAAAGATGCAAGCGCCATTTAGCAACGTAGCGAATGAACCGAATCAACTAAAGAATTTAGAAATCCCACCATTATAACAGGGGAGGCCGACGTCCGGCGGCAAGCCCGTTTTTAGCCGGCCTTCCTCTTGGCAACGAACCGCACATGACTTAGCTTAGGGCGAATTCGTGAAATCGCATAGTTGCTGGGCGATAGAATCAGGACGTGCCATATCCACTAGCACCTCATTTTATACTTTCTTAACTTGTTAAGAAAATTACGTATTTTTTCCCATTCTGTTACAAGCGCAAAAATGCCTTGGCTACGCTGCACCAAAGGCTAACCACATGTTCTATTGTATAAAGAAATCTAATTCATGATAGTGAGGATGTTGACCTAGTGTTTCTTGACAGTCTTCGCAAATCACCTTGATATGCATATCCCCATTTGGTTTATAAACAATCATTTCTTCTTTATCCTTCACGGATAATTGGTCAAATCCTAATATGGATAAATCAATCATGTGTTGTTGTATACTTCCTAGTTTTTGTCCACAATGCTTACACAAATATATCATTGTCAACGGGAACCGCCTCCAATACGATTTAAAAACCTTATAGCAGCTACTATACTTATAGCACCCGCCAAGTAAAAACCGATTTTTAACATCATTTTACTTCAATTGTTAGTAACTAGTTTAACCTAAATGCACACCAGTTATTCAAGTAGTTCCCGTAAAAATATACTTTCGTTTATGTGTAATAACAACCGCATCCAAGTGCTAGAAAAATTTGACTTCATGCTAAATCAATATTAGTTTCCTTATTCTAAAGGCCTTAAAATGAGGTATAGAGCAAAAAACGCTGTTTGTTTTTTATATGTGGTAATTATTGATTATATTCATTCATAACTTCAGGAAATGGACGTTCTATCCACTCGTCACATGCATCGGCTGCTTTTTGCACACTAAGCGTTACCTCAGAGGTTTCATGTTTTGGAAACCTTTGTAGCACATAATGAATAATGGATTGTGAAACATCAGGCCTACCGATACCAATTCGAATTCGTTTAAAATCCTTCGTCCCAACATGGTCGATAATGGATCTAATGCCATTATGGCCTCCATGACCACCTTTTTGACGAAGCCTAATTTTACCAACTGGCAAATCCAAATCATCAAAAATAATCAAAATATTCGATAAATCAATGTTGTAATAGTCAATTAATGGCCTTATAGCATCCCCAGAAAGGTTCATAAACGTTTGTGGTTTTACAAACATCACCTTTTCCTGTCCCATCTGTACCATCGTGTAATCTGCTTTAAATTTTGATTTATCCAATGTTAGCTGATGACGTCGCAATAATTCATCAATTACCATAAAACCAATGTTATGTCTCGTCTGATGATATTTTTTTCCTGGGTTTCCTAAACCTATAATACATTTCATAAACGTACTTCCTTTATCTTTTTCATTTTAAACCGATGAATGGGGTAGCTATCAGCATGTCTTTATAGGCAAAAGCCAAGCTTTCTTATAGTGTAACGACCGTTGAGTAATAGATCTTTTCAACCTGAAAAAATCATACAACACAACTCTCCCTCCTAATTAGGAGGGAGAGTTGCGTTCACTTATCTTCACTTACCGTGTTCGAAATGAGCGGACCCACCCAATAGTCAACTAGGACATGATGAGTTGCTAGCCATATGGCTTTTTCAAAAGGAAAATAATTATCCTTCCTTTGACATTTTGCAACACGCATTACTTTTACCGCAACTGCCTCTTACTCTATTTTATAATAGTCAAGAAATTATGCTTCCTTTTCTCCATCTACTAATTCTGGCTCTGCATTCTCAGCCGGAGCCGCTTCAATGTCCTCTAACGTATCTGGCGCTGATACCGTTACAACCGTAGTAACTGGATCATCTAAGAGTTCGTATTTCCCTTGAATGTCAATATCAGACACAGCAATACTATCTCCAATATCTAAATCAGAAACATCAACAACGATTTCTTCAGGGATGTCAGCTGGTTTCGCACGCACTTGCAACGCATATAATGGTTGCTGCAAGACACCGCCATCTTTCGTACCTTTTGCTTCTCCCTCTAAGTGGATATTCACTTCCACATCCATCTCTTCAGCCATATCTACAATATAAAAGTCAGCATGGATAAGCTCATCTTTCAATGGATCAATTTGATATTCATGTAGCATCACATCTACAGGTTTTTCATCTTCAATGTGAAGTGAGATAATCGCATTTCTACCCTCGTCACGAACTGTTTTGATCAATTCAACACTATCTACAGCAATCGACTTCGATTCTTTTGCTTTTCCATAGATTACAGCTGGAACACGTCCGCTATTTCTAATTTCTTTTGTTGCTGATTTCGTATGATCTTCTCTTCGTTGCGCTGCTAGTTTTACTGCCACGTTAATCACCCTCCAAATTAGTTAAAAACCTTCGTTTGTTGCCAATATTTCAATCTTACATTATTTATTCGCTTTCGTATATAAGAGCCCTCAGACTCGCACTCATTTACTCTGAACAAATAAACCTCCATCATAAATATTACCCGTTTCGGCTAAAACCTAAACATTAATCAAACAAAATACTAACGGATTGCAATTCATGCACACGAACAATCGCTTCACCAATTAAAGGAGCGACAGAAAGTGGTGTAATTTTATCAATTCGTTTGTCATCTGGTAAAGGGATCGAATTAGTTACAACCAATTCTTTAATTTTTGAATCATTTATTCGTTGCATTGCCGGGCCAGATAATACGGGATGTGTACAACAAGCATATACTTCCTTGGCACCATTTTCAATTAAAGCATTTGCTGCTAAAGTAATTGTACCTGCAGTATCAATGATATCATCAATTAAAATGGCTGTCTTCCCTTCAATATTCCCAACAATATTCATCACTTCAGCCACATTAGGTCGTGGTCTACGCTTATCAATTATTCCAATTGGCGCCTTCAAACGATCAGCCATCTTTCTGGCGCGTGTCACACCGCCATGGTCTGGTGACATAATAATAATATCTTCCAAGTTCTTTGCTTCAAAATAATCGGAAAGAATTGGCACTCCTTGTAAATGATCGATCGGGCTATTAAAAAAGCCTTGAATTTGCGGTGCGTGTAAATCAAGTGTAATCACCCGATCAGATCCTGCTGTTTCTAATAGATCGGCTACTAGTTTTGCTGCAATCGGTTCTCTTGATCTTGCTTTTCGATCTTGTCTAGCGTACCCATAATAAGGCATAACAATATTAATTGACTTTGCAGATGCTCGTTTCAATGCATCAATCATAATTAATAATTCCATCAAATGCTCATTCACCGGTGAACATGTTGACTGAACGACATAGACATCACAGCCACGGATGCTTTCTTCAATATTAATTTGAATTTCTCCATCGCTAAAGCGAGATACAGCACATTTCCCTAGTGTCGTACCAATATGATTAGCAATCTCCTCGGCCAATTGTGGGTTGGAATTTAATGTAAAAACTTTCAAGGATGAATCCTTGTAACTAGCTGCCATTTGTTAGAACCCTCCGTTAGTCTTTTTTCCGATTTTTAATTTTTTCCGCATATCCTTCTTTATTCGTTTGCCTTGCGCGAGCAATCGATAAAGAATCCTCTGGCACGTCCTTATTAATTGTAGAACCAGCAGCAATATAAGAACCTTTTCCAATTTTCACAGGTGCAACTAAATTTGAATTGCAGCCTATAAATGATTCATCTTCAATGGTTGTTACATATTTGTGCTTGCCATCATAGTTCACTGTTATTGTACCACAACCTACGTTTACATTGCTTCCGACTTGTGCATCACCAATATAACTTAAATGAGAAACTTTACTATTTTCACCTAAGCTTGTCTTTTTTATTTCTACAAAGTTTCCAATCTTCACGTGGTTACCAATTGCACTATCAGGCCTTATATGTGCATACGGACCAATTTTCACATCATTACCTATCTTGCTATCATTTACCACACTTTGCTTAATTATCGTGCCATTTCCAACATGACAATTGGTTAGCTCGGAATACGGGCCAATTTCTGCATTTTCCTCAATGACCGTATCGCCTTTAATCATTGTACCAGGATGAATAATTGTGTCAGCACCAATTGTTACACTCGGTTCAATATAAGTTTGATCCGGATCAATAATAGCTACACCATTACGCATATGTCTTTCATTCACACGTTGTTTCATGATTTTCTCTGCTTGCGCTAAAGCAACACGATCATTTATCCCTAACGTTTCTTCAAAGTCTGCTGTTTGATACGCGCTCACCGTCTCCCCTTTTGTTTGGAGAATTTCAATCACATCCGGCAAGTAATACTCCCCTTGTGCGTTATCATTGGAAACATGTGCTAGCGCCTGAAACAAAGCTTGATTATCAAAACAGTATGTACCCGTATTTATTTCATCTACAAGTAGCTCGGCTTCATTCGCATCTTTATGTTCCACAATCCGTTCCACATCATTTTGCTTATTCCTAAGTATGCGACCATATCCATACGGATTAGGAGCTTTTGCTGTTAGTATCGTAGCTTTTGCCTCTGTTTGTTCATGATGTTCAATCAACGCTTGATACGTCTCCCTAGTTATTAAAGGTGTATCACCACACACCACTATCGTTGTACCTTCCTTACCTTCTAAAAGCGCTTTAGCTTGAACAACTGCATGCCCAGTCCCCAACTGCTCTTCTTGAAGAACGTACTCACTTTTTGGTCCGAGTTGTTTCTTTACATCTTCCGCACCAAAACCGACAATAGTAATGATTTTATCGACATTTACGCCACCAACTTGTTCGACGACGTGTTGAACCATGGGGCGACCCGCTACAGGATGGAGTACTTTGTAAAGCTTCGATTTCATCCTGGTACCTTGCCCTGCTGCCAGTATGACAGCATATCGATTTGTCATATAAAGGACCTCCAACATTTCAAATTATCTCGCATGCGCATATTATGTGCTGAAAATACTCTCTCTTCATGAGTTCGTAGTAAAGCGATACTAGAACATATGTAAGTGAAAGATGACAGCACCCAAATGCCTGCTCTGTCCAAGGGTTTTTTAGGCTATACCCTTTAGGTAGGAACTATTCCGTAGAAGACGAAGGAAAAACTTCTATTAAATGAAATTTCACTTTATCCATTATGAATATATCTTAAATACCTGCTCATTTCAATAGATAAACTATGAAAGGAAAACAACAAAGGAAAAGGCTTTTTTTCCTTTTTTATACATGGACTGAAAAAAAAGGGAATCGTAAGGCGCAATCTATCATTATACAAATAAACCCTAATTTTAAGTAACCGTTTACAATAAAAAAAGAAGGCTAACCTTATGTAGATTAGACCTCTAGTTGTTTTCGTAAACAATATTATTTAGATGAATTAGGAAGCCCCAGCTTCTTCATATTTTACTTCCTCATCTCCCGCTTTGCGATACTCTTCTAATACAGCGTCCTGAATTTTCCCTCTTGTACCAGAATTAATAGGATGAGCGATATCCCTAAATTCTCCATCCGGTGTTCGCTTGGATGGCATCGCAACAAATAGTCCATTATTACCGTCAATTACTCGGATATCATGGACAACAAATTCCTGATCCAACGTAATAGATGCAATCGCTCTCATTCTGCCTTCCGTATTAACGCGGCGTAACCTAACGTCAGTTACTTCCATGATGTGTCACCACCTTTTCAAATAGGAATCTATATAAACTAGTTCAACAAAACTATTAAAACTCCTGCTAAAATATTAAAAAAAATAAAATATTTATATTAACAGTCAAAAAAAGGACAGCTTGTCTTCACAAAGTATATCTTTTTCCTTATTCACACAGGTTGTTAGTACCTAAAGGTAGGAACCTAGAAGCTTATTATACAGAAGGAGATTTAGGTGCTGTTGTTTTTTTGCTTCTTCCATCTTTGAAAGCGGAATCCTTACAGCACCTTACATCTCGTTTTTATCAAGAAGACGGAGAAACGAACAAATATCAATTGTGTCCATTTTAGTATATTTTTTAATTATTATTAGTAACAGCTCGTCAGTGAAAACATCTCCACTAAGTATGCATACGACCATGCTCTATACAAAAGAAAAGTGAATTACTTCTAAAGGCTATTGCAAAAAACCTTCATTTGTTTCTCATTTAGTTAAACAAAACGATACTTCTATTTGATAAAATTACCAAAGTGGACATCAATTGCCTTCTTTTTCATATCCACATTTGATATTTTTATTAAAGATGTATAATCATTAATGACGCGCTCTTCTTCCTCATCATCTGCTTCAGCTAAGACACCTATTGCTTGTACCGTTGCATGAAATTCCTCTAGTAAATTTATCATGCCAGTAATGGTTCCACCTGCTTTCATAAAATCATCAATAATACAGACTTTTGCTCCTTCCGATAAACTGCGTTTCGGCAACACCATGGTCTGGATTTTTCTAGATGATCCAGATACATAATTAATGCTTACAGAGGACCCTTCTGTTACCTTGGGATCTCTGCGTACAATCACTACCGGTACATTCAAAAAAGAGGCAACAGCGTATGCCAATGGAATCCCTTTTGTAGCAACGGTAACAACAACATCTATATCTTTTTTAGCAAATGCCGAAGCAAATACACGCCCAATTTCTCGTACCGTCTTCGGATCGCCTAATAGATCGCTCATATATAGATACCCGCCTGGAAGGATACGAACAGGATCTTTCAACTTTTGTCGTAATGCTTCAACAAAGCGTTTATTTTTTTCATCAACGCATGCAGGTATAAACTTCACCCCGCCCCCTGCACCTGTCGTCCGTTGCAAATAGCCAATTCCTTCACTTCGAAGCACCGCATCGATAATATCCATATCTTCACTAATAGAAGCTTTCGTAGTAGCTAATTGTGAAACAAAATACGGAAATTGTGTGTGCGTCCGAGGATTTTCAAGAAAAAAATTGGTTAGAGCAACTAAACGGTTACTTCTTTTCATTTCCACACCTCAAAACCGAATATTTTCCTCTAAATATACCATCAATATACGTTTTTTACAAAGGTTTTCAACCTAATAATCGTACATAATAAACTTCTTCACAAAAGCCTCTCATTCCATTATAGATTTTTCTCGCTTTACTTTCGTGCTCGACGAGGCCATACACTGTTGGGCCACTTCCACTCATAAGTACACCAGACGCACCTGCTTGTTGTAAAGCCGTTTTAATACGCTGTACTTCTGGGTGTTGTTTTATCGTTATCGGTTCTAATGCATTCCCTAAGCTTAAACATAGCTTATTAAAATTCCCTTCTTCTAATGCTTCCATAACAGCTTTTGTGTTAGGATGAACAATATCTTCCACCACTATGCGTTGAAAAATAGTTCCTGAAGAAATACCAATATCCGGCTTAGCTAAAACGACCCAACATGGCGGCGGCGAGAGGAGCCTTTGGACAATTTCTCCCCTACCTTTAGCTATTGCCGTTTTTCCATATATACAGAACGGCACATCTGTACCTAATAACGCACCTACACTTGCTAATTCAGTATCTGAAAGGTGAAGTGACCACAAACGATTTAAACCTTTTAATACGGCAGCCGCGTCGGCGCTACCACCTGCTAATCCTGCAGAGACGGGGATGTTTTTTTCAATTGTTATATGTACACCTCTATGAATACCATACGCTTGCTTCAAAGCTAAGGCAGCTTGGTAAGCTAAATTGCGTTTATCACTTGGAACAAATCTACTTTCCAATGATATTTCGATCCGGTCCTCAGGTAATTCATATAAACAAATGCGATCCGCTAAATCAATGGTTGTCATAATCATTTCAATGTTATGGTACCCGTCGCTCCTTTTACTTCGTACGTCCAATGATAAATTTATTTTTGCAGGTGCTTTTTCAAAAATTACCATCACCCGTCACCCTCTTGTTTAAAGATATTAAAATTGTAACATATTCCATTCAACTGCGTGAAACGCAAATAAATACATATGTGCAGAGCTTGTCTAGCAAGCGCATTCTAGGTGGTAACCGTTTCCTTCACTAGGAAGGATTTCATGTTTCTGCTTCATCAAGTATTGCGTACTCAGGAGCGACCATTCTTCTTCAATGATTCAGCCCTTCCTAGAAATATCTAGTACTACGGCTTCGGCTGACTTCTGACAGTTCAGCGAACACTTACATGTTCGGTTACGGCGTGTGCACTGCTTTTCTGTCAGATCTCCCAGGGTAAGCACACATTCTCCCTCTCCATATCCCCACTTCATTTACTCTGTGTACCCTTTTGCAGTAAGGACTTTGACTTGTTATGCAGTCTCATCCAAGTACACCTAGCCTTCTATGAAGTTCGTGTTCCTAAGGGCGGAGATTTGCCGCCGACTTCCATCAGATTCTGGGTCACCCCAGACACCCTTGTCTTAGGCTAACCACTACTACTGCCTTCGTGGTTCGGGACTTGAACCCTAGAGAATGTGTGCATGCCTGGCACACATAAAAAAACAAGGCAACCCCGATTAGGATTTGCCTTGTCTCATACTAGCTTCCGCTCTTTCAATGGCACGTTTCACCATATTCCCAGCATCGCGCGCTTTAATGCCGCCCCATCCTTCCCTTTGCACCGTGTCGTAAAACCCTAACTCTTTCGCAATTTCTTCTTTTAAATGATCCGACATCATTCCACGTCTTCTAGCCACGAAGACAGTCCCCCTTTTATAAATGCGTATTGGTATGATACGACACACTTAGTATATGCTTTTTCATTCTATATACAACTGTTATTAAACAGCAAAAAAGGAAATAGCAACTATTTTTTATACTATTCTGTTAATTAAACATAAAAATAAAAGCAGTAAACCTTAGGCTACTGCTCAAGCACTGACGCAATGTTTTTATCATCTGCAAAGCGAAGCTCTACTGTTTCTGTTAAAACATCTGCATAGCTGTATGAAACACGTTCGAATGCATTTTCTTCTTGGTCAAGCTCAACAATAAATACAGAAGGATATGTTTCTGCTAAGATGCCGGAACGCTCAATGGTCTTTCTTCTTCCACCATTTGCTGTAAGCTTTAACCGTTTTCCAACATGACCTTCAAGACCTTGCTTTATTTCGATTAATGTTTTCGCCACTATACTCCACCTCACTGTAATTATCATACCACGAACTTGTACAAACGTCAAGCAAAACTTTATATTATACCAATATTACTTTTTTGATGTCAATATATTTTTTCGTATTTTCGTTTATTATTTGTTTTTAATTACTTTTTATGCACATTTTTTCAGAAAAACTTGACTTTATTTTTACTTTGGTAATTAAATGTTAATTTTACAGTGAATGCGTAGTAAAAAGAATCGCAACTTTTCAACTTATTATCCCAGTTGCCCATCGCTTAACGTTATCCTCTATGTTATAACAGTATTTTGAATGAACTTAATCAATCGTACCTCCTTCCTTTAAGTCTCTTTCATATATGGTAAACCTGTACGTAATAATCCTCTTGTTTCAACACCGCCCATCCCTTTGTCTCCTGTGAGCGTAGTTCGAATAGCATCCCATACGCTCACCTTTTCCATAAAGGGTGTATAGGCAACTTTAGCAGCAATATAGACAGGGTCTAACGCATGAATATTGACTCGAAATGGTGAACTAGCAAAATTAGCCCCTGCCCGAACTAACAGCTCAAAATGCGATTGACACGCTCCTGCAAAAATGATGAGCTGATCCAAATTGGGATTGGTCCGCCTCGCTTCTCGTACAGCTTCAATAAAATACCTTGAATTGCGATAAGCACGTAAATCTTGCTTTTCTCCTTTGTTTTTAGAAAAAGCGTCATGCCCAGTAATAACAATGATATCTGGTTGAATTTTTTCTATGAGTTCTGTAATCCTTACAGGCATATCGCGTTCATATAAATGTACTCCATGTACTTGCAATCCGATTCGCTGATATAGTTCGATACATTTTTTTAAATACATTGCATCTCCATCAATGTGCAGCACTTTTGCAGGCAATTGAAAATAGGAAGCTTCGTGTATAAAACCGTCCGTAGCTTGGTATTGCCTTTTTTCTTTTAACAATTGATAATCTTGACGAAATAGTCGATAGGAAAATTCTTCACTTTCTTTCCCTTGTTGCCTCCGTTTTTGTAGCTCCCTTTCTTCCACCAATTTCAAATCATCTATTGGAGCATCGGCTTTCAAACGGACTTCCTCTCCTACTAAATCGACAAGCTCTTTTTTCACAGAAGAAACCCGAAATAATATATCATGCTGATAAGAGTACCTTGTGACTAAATCACCCTTCGAATAACTCATCCTATATCTCACAGCCTCCCTGAGCTTTAAACTTATGCTATATCGTATGATTATAAATAAAAAACTGTGCGTTTATCTCTGTATCCTCTATCGTACGGGCTTTTTAAGAATAAAGGCTCGGGGCGCTCGGTTAGAAACGTAGCGAGTGGAACGAAGCAACTACGTTTTTAGGAATTATGCTCCTGCAACAGGAGTATGCCGGCGCCCTCTGGCAAGCCCGCCTTTAGTCGGCCTTCCTATTTAGAACGAACCGATAATGGCTTAGTGTAGGGCAATGGAGTGAAGTCGCCTAGTTGCTGGTCGCTGGAGCCGGACGTGGTTAAATAAGTTAGTAAGTTTATTCATAGCTGCTAAATTTTATAATTTCCTAGACCATTAAAAAACTTGGCTCTTCACCAAGTTTTTCTACAGATGACACCTATCACGCCTTAGAAGAAGCGATAAACGTGTTAGCCAATAACGCAAACTCCTCCATCGTTAGAGACTCCCCACGCCTTCCTCCATCAATACCGATTTGTTGTAAAATAAGACCAACTTCTTCTTTCGTCAACTTATCTTTAAAATAGTTGGTTAGATTATTACGTAATGTTTTCCGACGTTGGGCAAAACTTGCTTGTATCAGTGAGAAAAAGAAGTGTTCATCCACAACATTTACAGGGGCTTTCGTCCGTCTAACTAAACGCAATATACTGGAATCGACATTAGGTTGGGGCATAAATGCACGTTTTGGAACTTGCATAACAACTTCTGCTTCTGTGTAATATTGGACAGCTAATGTTAGTGATCCATAACTTTTGGTATTCGGTTTGGCTGCCATTCGTTCTGCAACTTCCTTTTGAATCATTACCGTGAAGCTATCAATGGGCAAGTGATCTCGCAATAATTTCATTAAGATAGGAGTAGTTATATAATAAGGCAAGTTAGCTACAAGATGAACAGGCTGCTCTGGATGAAAATGCGTCCTTATCATGTCACGAACGTTTGCTTTTAAAATATCCTCATGTACAACCTCGACATTATCATAGGATGCAAGCGTATCCTCTAATACTGGTATCAGACGTTGGTCAATTTCAAATGCGAGTGTCTTTTGACTATGAATAGCTAAATGTTCTGTCAACGCTCCAATACCAGGACCTATTTCGATTACACCAGACTCCTTATCGATCCCTGCTTGGCGAATAATATTATTTAAAATATTACTGTCAATTAAAAAGTTCTGCCCTAAGCTTTTTTTAAAAGAAAAATGATATTTCTTTAAGATTTCTTTCGTTCGTGATGGCGTAGCAATAAATTTATGATTGGTCATTTTTCTCTTTCCTCTCTTGATCCATTTGCAATACTGCTCTTTCAAATTCAGCTTTTCCAATACCAAACATCGTTAATCGTTTTAATAACTGCTTGCCATTCGTATGCCCAATTTGCAATAACTCACCAAGCTGCTCTCGCCTTTTATTCGCTTCCTGACCTCCAATGAATCCGTAATGCATTAACTCTGCTTTCGTTATCTCACTCTCTCGTACGGGTTGCAGCTCATAAACAGATTCTAATGCCTTTTTTATATCCTCGATAGACGCATGCTCCACCCCTAAATTTTTTGTTGTCGAATTTTTAGCACGAGCTTCATTACGTGTTAAAAAAGCATGCTTACAACCTGGTACAGCTTGATCAACAATATGACGAATGCGCTCACCAGGATAGTCAGGATCTGTAAAAATAATAACTCCTCGTTTATCTTTTGCATGCTGAATCTGTTTTATAATAGATGTATGAATGGCTGATCCATTCGTCTCAATTGTATCTGCATCAACAGCCTGGTTAATTTTAGCCGTATCATCTTTTCCTTCCACTACAATTACTTCCTTCACCTTCACAAGTCTTCCCTCTTCCTTTATCTTTCATTTTTTAAAAAAATTAAATTATTACCCGTTATTACTGGCGTAAGCTATATTTTTCTTAGACGATAAACTACTAATTCTATCGTGCAAAGAAATTATTCTTAGACGTCAACAATAGGACAATTAAGATAGCATTGATGGAACCTTCTCTTTATTTTAGATACACATAAAACACTCATTTATTTTAACATATCATCATAAGACTGTTATAGACGTAATGGAAATGGAAAAGATGATAAAATCACGGAACAAAGGCTCGGGGCGCCCGTTTAGCAACATAGCGACTGGAACGAATCAACGAAAGTTTTAGGGATCATGCTCCTGCAACAGGAGTATGCCGGCACCCTCCGGCAAGTCCGTCTTTAATCGACCTTCCTATTTAGAACGAACCGATGATGACTTAGCTTAGGGTAATGGAGTGAAGTCGCCTAGTTGCTGGGCGCTGTAGCCGGACGTGGCTAAATAACTTAGTAAGTTTATCCACACCTGCTAAATTTTATAATTTCTTAGACAATTAGAAAAACTTGGCTTATCGCCAAGCCCTAATGGCGAAAGGCGTAGTTTTTCTTATAGTGAAAAAAATGGTTTCGATTATCTTTGATAATCGAAACCATTTTCATCGTGTTTTTTAAATAAGATGCAAACATTACTAATTGAGTACTTTCACAGTTACCGTTTTCACACCCCAACGGTAAGCAGCTTTTTTGGAAGGAACGTGTACATCAATTCGATTTCCAACAATATGACCACCTGTATCTCCAGCAATTGCTTCTCCGTATCCTTGTACCCAAACTCTTGAGCCTAAAGGAATAACGCTTGGATCAACAGCAATAACTTTTCGATTTGGATTAGCGTTTAAATCAATCCCCGTGGTAGTGAATCCAGAACATCCGTTACAACTAGCAGTATACGCGCTTGCTGACATGGTAAACGTTTTCCCTGAACCTTTTTGCTTTTTATTAGAAGCAGGCGAACTGTTTGTTTGTTGTTTTGATTTTGGTTGTTTGTTCGATAATGTAACTAAATTTTTGTTCTGTTGCGGCTCTTTCGTTCCAATTGCAACAATTTGATTTTCACTTTCTTCAATAATCTCTTTACTAATTAATTTTCTATCTTTTTCTTTTCCGTTTTCTGTTACTATTTCATAAATCTTCTTTACCTTACCAGCTTTACCTTCAGTTACAATCTTTTCCTCGCCTTTTGCGAGATCACTGTCTTCTCTTTCTTCTGTGTCAAATGCGAGCGCTTCCGTTACCTCGTCTCTTTCTTTACCAACACGAACAACTGAAATAACAGTATCTTTTGTGACTTGTTTATTTAAACTAGGCTTCACTTTATCATCGCTGTCTTTATTCACTTTTACATTGGATTCTTTAAGCACTTCTGCTACTGTTCCACCAGTCGTCCACACGCGCTTTTCATCTGTACCGTCGTTTATTGTAATCTCATATGCTTGGTCGATTTCTAAGTGTAATCCATCTGTAATTTTATCACCTTTAGCAAAAGATACATTATCACGCTCATGGTATGACAGGTCATTCTCTTGCAAAAATTTATCTATCGTATTTGCTGTTGTATAATAGTTGGTCTGTTCCCCATTTACTGTCAAAAACACTTGCTTCGCTTGCTTATAGCTAATTTCCATTCCGTCTTTAATGGAATCATTCATGCTATGGGACAAGTAATCATGCTCGCCAACCTGAATGTCTGCTTCCGCTAGCGCTTCTTCTACGGTGTTTTGATGTGTCTTTACCGTTTGTTCTTCGCCATCTTTATGAATGACGATTTCTGCCTTTGTCGCATCAAATACAATGAATCCGGAAAAAGTAATAAGTGCTAAAATCCCAATAAAAGATAAAACCAGTTTCATTGTCGATGCAGGCATTAACTTTGATACCTTTCGCATGCTTTTGCCTCCCTTTTTCATGCAACTTTGATTATATTAACAGGACTAAGTAAAGTCAAAGCCATTCCGATTACGTTTGCATTACAATTCCATTACACAAAGAGTAATGCGCATTTATAGATAACATACAGAAGCCTAAAAGCCTTGATATATATGGAGTGAACCCACTAATAAAACAAGGCAAAAAGTGAGACTGCGCTTTACTTAGCCGTTTCACTTTTTGCCTTGTTTTTCCTATTTTTTAACAAATTAATTCAGTTTTATGACAACCCCCACTAAAATAAAAGCAACATTTAATCCACATTAATTCCCTTGTTATCCCAGTTACATCCATGGGAATGAATTAGTTTCTAGCTGCTGGTATATTCTGTTTAGACTTGTTCAGCATACATCACTAACACTTAAAGGGAGTACCTTTTATATTTATGATAAACGGAAGAGAGTATGTGCATTTTTTGTAGTTATTTCCCCGACTTCTTCTATACTCATCCCACGTAACGCTGCTATTTTTTCAGCAACTAATGTAACATATGCTGGTTCATTCCTTTTACCTCGATATGGATGCGGAGCCAAAAACGGCGCATCGGTTTCAATTAATAATCGATCTAACGGAACTTGAACGGCAACTTCTTTTGGTAAGGTCGCATTTTTAAATGTTACAGGTCCACCTAAAGAAATGTAAAAATTCATATCCAGGCAATCCTGTATATAATTTACCGAATCATTGTAGCAATGCATGATCCCGCCTACTGATGCCGCCTGCTCTTCCTGTAAAATCGCAATAATATCTTCCGTTGCTTCACGATTATGAATAATAATCGGCATTTGGAGTTTCTTTGCTAGCCGAATTTGTTTACGGAACACTTCTTTTTGCACATCTTTCGGTGACTTATCCCAATGATAATCCAATCCCATTTCTCCAAGTGCTACTACTTTCGGATGAGATGATAACTCTTCTATCCATTCCAACTCCTGCTCTGTCATATCGACCGCATCTACAGGATGCCAGCCTATAGCTGCATATATGGTTTCATACTGTTCTGCGATTTCGATTGCTAGTGGAATAGTAGCGCGATCAAAACCGACAACCACCATATGTGTTACCCCAGCATCAAAAGCTCGTTGAATGGTTTCATCACGATCTTCAAAAAAATTTCTTGCATTTAAATGAACATGGGTGTCAAACAACAATTCTTTCATCTCCTTAACGACCTATTGAAAAACTTGGGAAAACACCGTCGTTTTTCTTAACTATAAGCCAGAATGTTATACTTTCTTATGTGAGGAAAAGACCAAACTCTACCTGAGATTGGTCTTTTTATATCCTCTATTTTACAATGGAACCATTCGGAAGGGAGCTCTCCACAGAAGCTAAAGATAGCTTCCCTGTCTCATCCTCTCCAGAAAGAATCATTCCTTCTGATTTTTCCCCACGTAATGTAACAGGTTTCAAATTCGTTACACAGATGACCTTTTTGCCAATTAATTCTTCAGATTTGTAATGTTCAGCAATGCCTGAGATAACTTGGCGCTTCTCTGTCCCTAAATCTAACTGTAGTTTCAATAACTTATCTGCTTTCTTTACGGGCTCAGCTTGTAATATTTCTGCGACACGCATATCAATTTTCATAAAATCATCATACACAATTTGTTCTTTTTCTGCCTTATCTTCCACCTTTTCTTCCTTTGCTTTAGGCGGATTCATCATTGCTTTAATAGCTTGTATTTCATCTTTTGCATCTAAACGTGGAAAAATTGGCTTGCCTTTACTTACAATCATACGTTCTGCTGTAATATGCCCTTCTTCATAAAGACTATCCCATTCTTTTAGCTTGTCCTCTGTTATGCCAAGCTGACGGAAAATCTCCGCTGGAGCCTCTGTTAGAAATGGCTGTAGCATAACAGCTGCCTTACGTAAATACTCAGCCAAATGCGCCATAACATTTCCTAGTCGTTCTTTGTTAGCATCATCCTTCGCCAACATCCACGGCTCTGTCTCATCAATATATTTATTCGTACGACTAATTAGTTGCCATATAGCTCCTAATGCTACAGAAAACTGCATCTCCTCCATTGCTGCTTCCACTTTTTCTATCGTTTGTTTGCCAAACGCTTCTAAGTCGCTATCGAATTCTGTTTCTGACGCTCGATATGCTGGCATTTTACCGGCAAAATATTTATTAATCATGGCAACGGTACGATTTAACAAGTTACCTAAATCATTTGCAAGGTCATAATTCGTCCGTTCTACGAATCCTTCTGGTGTAAATACACCATCTGACCCAAAAGGAACTTCCCGTAACAAATAATAACGAAGCGCATCTAAACCATAACGATCAATTAATTGAACTGGGTCAATCACATTGCCTTTTGATTTCGACATTTTTCCATCCTTCATTAAAATCCAACCATGTGCAAACACCTTTTTCGGTAACGGAAGATCTAGCGCCATTAACATAATTGGCCAATAAATAGTATGGAAACGTACAATTTCTTTACTCATTAAATGCACATCTGCCGGCCAATATTTTTGATATTTTGTGTCATCCTCTGTTCCATATCCTAATGCCGTTATGTAATTCGTTAAGGCATCAATCCATACATAAATAACATGTTTCGGATCACCAGGAACTTTAATTCCCCAATCAAAGGTCGTGCGAGAAACAGCTAAATCCTCTAGTCCTGGTTTAATGAAATTATTTAGCATTTCATTTTTACGACTTTCAGGTTGAATAAAAGCTGGATTGTCTTCATAGAACTGAACAAGACGGCCGACATACTTGCTCATTTTAAAGAAATAGGATTCCTCCTTCACTTTCTCAACTGGACCACCGCAATCCGGACAACGGCCAGCAGCTAGTTGACGTTCCGTAAAAAAGGATTCACAAGAAGTACAGTACCAGCCTTCATATTCATCTAGATAAATGTCACCTTGTTTAACAAGTTGATCAAAAATTTGAGCGACAATTTTTTTATGACGTTCTTCTGTCGTACGGATAAAATCATCATTAGATATTTTTAGTTTTTTCCATAACTTTTGAATTCCATCCACAATGTGATCAACATATTCCTGTGGTGAGACGCCATTTTCAGTCGCTTTCTTCTGTATTTTTTGTCCGTGCTCATCTGTCCCGGTTAAATACATCACATCGAAGCCACGTAATCGTTTATATCGAGCCATTGCATCTCCGGCAACTGTCGAATATGCATGCCCAATATGCAAATTACCACTAGGATAATAAATTGGGGTAGTTATATAAAATGTGTTTTCATTATTTACCATCTGCTTTCCTCCTTATGCATTGCCTAACACCCTTTTTAAGCTATTACTATTGTAGCTTTTATGAGCTTATTTGCCAAATAGAGTGTTAATTACTTTACATATTTAAAAAGAGAATGTAAAGTCGAATTATATAAATTATATTTTGAAATTAAGATAAAGCGTATCTTCCATTAGTTGGGTTTTCTTTCTTCCCACACAGCTTGTTCACCTAGAAAAAATTGACTTATCTTCCTCTTTATCGTGCAAAAAGTAAAATAATATACTTCTTAGCGTATAAAGAGCGTATCAACACATTGTACAAAACATCTATAGGACCACACCCTTTTTAGAAAAAACGTTCGTTTAGCAACGTAGCGAATGGGACGAATCAACGAAAGATTGAGGAATCGCGCTACTAAAATAGGCGCATGTCTCGTTGCTAAGCGATGGAGCCGACGTGGCTATTCGGTTATTTCGTTATCTATTAACACCTCACTTTATACTTTCTTATTCTAACTAGAAAACATTGACTTATGCCGTAAGCCTGAAATGTTATACTTTCCTATCACGTAAAAGCTGTCATGACAGTTTTTTTAAAAGCAACCAAATTATTTAATTTTCTGGTAAATAATTATTGACAGAAAAAAGAAACACTGGTATTCTATTGCTTAGAACGATGTCGAATTATGGCGATTTTTTTAGTAGTTAGTAGTTTATTAATTTTGAAGAACGCTGACATGTTTGTTACAAAGCAGTCCCGTTTTTCGAAAGCATAGGGGGGAAGTAATTTGAAATCTACCGGAATTGTACGCAAAGTTGATGAGCTTGGCCGTGTAGTAATCCCGATGGAACTTCGGCGAACGCTGGAAATCCAAGAAAAAGATGCAATGGAAATCTACGTGGAAAATGACAAAATCATACTAAAGAAGTATAAACCAAACATGACATGTCATCTTACTGGTGAGGTATCCGATGATAATCTTTCACTAGCAAATGGCAAAATTGTGCTTAGCCAAGAAGGCGCACAACAACTTTTACAAGAAATAGAATCTAGACTGAATAAATAAGTCTTAAAAAGGCCTGACGCTTGCATTGCACGGCAGGTCTTTTTTTATTACACACTTTTACGTAATAGCTATTGCTTTTCATTACAAAACTCGCTTTTTTACCTGCTCCTTACAGTGAAAACTTCATTAGGCTTATACAATAGATCCCATTTCCTAGACGACAAGAAAATCTTCAAGCTGTAGAGGCACTTTCTCCCCCCTACAGCTTGAAGATTTTTGTTATCTTACATGGTAATTTTGATATACTTCTCGCTTTGGTAATTGCCTGTCCTGCGCAACACGCTTAATGGCATCCTTGCTCGATAAAGCTTCTTCCTGTAAATAATGTTCCACATGCTCTACGATCGTTAAATCGCTCCACCATAACGTATCTTGCTGTTCTATTTCAGTGGCTCCTTCTAATACAATGCAGCATTCCCCTTTTACTGTAGCTTTATCTACATGGGAAATCACTTCATCAAGCGTTCCACGTAAGTAAGATTCAAAACGCTTGGTCAATTCTCTCGCAAATGTAACTTGTCGATTACCAAATACATTTCGCATTGCTTGTAACGATTCCCGCAAGCGATAAGGTGATTCATAAAACAGTAACGTAGCCTGTAGCGGGGCAAGTCGCTCTAACTCCAATACTTTCTCTTTTTTCTTACGAGGTAAAAATCCATAAAAATAAAATTCACTCGTAGGCAATCCAGAGCCAACTAATGCACATAGTGCTGCATTCGCACCTGGTAAAACAATAACAGGTATATCTTGCTTAATAGCAGCTTGTATGATTTCTTGTCCTGGATCAGAAATAGCTGGCATACCAGCATCACTTACTAGTGCAATGGATTCCCCTTGCTCTAGCTTCGATAACAACTGCTCTTCTCGAGCTAATTTATTATGTTCATGATAGCTAATTAACGGCGTCGTTATTTCAAAATGACGTAGTAAATTTTTAGTATTTCTCGTATCCTCCGCAGCAATGACAGATACAGACTGAAGTGTCGTTAATGCGCGATACGTAATATCTTCTAAATTACCAATTGGTGTAGGTACAACGTAAACAGCTGCGCCTTCTTTGTCAAAACTGTTCTGTAGGTTCATATTTTATCACTTCTTTCAGATTGCCATTTCCCTAATTAATTTCCATTTTTCTTTTCTCGGTAACTGCTTAATGGCATACTCTTTCTTCATTGCTTCCTCTTTAGTCTCAAAATGTTCCACATAGACGACTTGAAATGGACCTCGCCCTCGTGTATATTTTGCGCCTTTGCCCTCTAGATGCAATTTCAGTCTGCGTTCTAAATTATTTGTATATCCCGTATAAAGCGAGCGATCTTTACAACTTAAGATATAGACAGTATGTTTATTTTCCATAAATAATATCCTTTGCTTCTTTTGTATAATCACCATTTTCATCGTAAATATAAAGTGGAGGCAAAATTTTCAGATCTGGCTTACCATCTCTAGTTCCTTCCACTAATAACATATTTGCTTCACGACCTTGTTTAGGATAAACCAATTGTAGACGCTTTGGCTCTAGTTTATATTGACGAAATAAATGTATAATATCCACTATCCTTCCCGGTCTATGTACCATGGCTACCTTTCCACCAGGACGAACATATAATTTACAAGCTTTTACCACATCTTCCAACGTACAGTAAACTTCATGCCTTGCGATCGTTAAATGCGGATTTTCATTATGTTCTGAAGAAAGTGGTGTTGAAAAATAGGGTGGATTACAAGTAATTACATCAAAACTACTCTGTTGAAGCAATGGCTGCAAATGATTTAAATCCGCATGAAGTATGTTTATTTGTTCCGTTAATCCATTCATAGTCACGCTTCTTTCAGCCATTTGGAATATTCTTTCTTGAAGTTCTACCCCAGTAATTTCTGCTCCCGTTTTTCTTGATAATAGTAATGGAATGACGCCATTTCCAGTACATAAGTCAAGGATTTTTCCTCGTTTGATTGGCACATATGCAAAATGAGCTAATAAAACAGCATCTAAAGAAAATGAAAACACCTCAGGGCTTTGGATGATTTGCATCCCTTGCCCTGCTAATAAATAATCCAATCTTTCATTATGATATAGTTCAACCATCCATCTATCCTCTCTTCAACTTCTAAAATGGATTTTTTTCATTCACGAATGATGCAGTATTGTCTTCTCAAGGTAATGTCTTTACAAACATCATAGACCTAAACCTGAATGATTCATACCTCTAAAATAATGGCAGATTTAGTGATAAACAAATGGCAAATCACGTTATTTTACCAAGGTCAGCGCTGGATCTTGCAGCAATAGTTGACAGTAAAGAAGAAAAGCTGCCTAAAATTCAGGCAGCACAATTCGGTTTCCTCTGTCTATCAAGGAACATCATTTGTTTTTGTTATTTCGTCTTATTAAGAAAATCTAAGCAAAAAATGCAATCTTCGTTTCGTCGTGGACTGCCAAATTCCAGATTACAAATATGAAATCCTTCTTCGTACAAGCGTGCTAAATTATCATAACCTTCGCCAGGGAAACTTTTTTCCTTTTGCTTGGCACTATTTGTCGCTTCAGCATCATGATTCGTATGATCTAAATGACTGCGTAAATGATGATTTTCCATAGATAGCCGATGATTCTCTTCTAATAAATCGCTTAACTTCCCTTTCAAATCACCTAACTGCTCATATAACTCGCCTATTTGTTTTTCCATATCTAAAACCTGATCAAATATTTGCCTATTCTTCACGCTCTCACCCCGTTATTCTGTGGCTTGCGCTAAAATTCCTTCATTAATTAGTTCGTCTAACGTATATTCGATGACCCTTTCTTTCTCAGGGATCTCAATTTGGATGAGTCGTTCTAGGATGTTTAAGCCAACTACTTTACCGCTTCCAAAGGGTGTATCCATTCTTTCTCCTATGTCTGGTAATTCACGTTTGGCTGTCTCATAATCGTCATTCTCATATTTCAAACAGCACATTAACCTACCACATAATCCAGAAATTTTAGCCGGGTTCAATGATAGATTTTGATCTTTCGCCATTTTAATAGATACTGGTTCAAAATCACCTAAAAAAGTAGAGCAACAGAGCATCCTACCACAAGGGCCTATTCCACCAAGCATTTTCGCCTCGTCACGAACTCCGATTTGGCGCAATTCAATACGCGTTTTAAACATGGCCGCAAGATCTTTTACTAAATTTCTAAAATCTACTCGGCCATCTGCTGTAAAATAAAATATGATTTTATTACGATCAAATGTATATTCCACTTCCACTAAATTCATTTCTAAGTCATGTTGTTGAATTTTTTCCGTGCATGCGTCTAAAGCTTTTTGCGACTGCTCTTGATTTTCTATAACGGTTAATTTATCCTTATCCGTCGCTACACGAAGAACCTTCTTTAAGGGTAGGACGATATCTTCTTCATCGACACGTTTATTTGTAATTACCACTTTACCAAACTCTATGCCACGTATCGTCTCTACAATAACATAACTGTCTAGTGAAATCGACTCTCCTCCTGGATCAAAATAATATATTTTACCCGCTTTTTTAAAGCGGACGCCAATGACTTCTATCATTCCCTATCACCTCTGCATTTGAAGTGTAAGCTGTTCAATCACTAAGGTAGGATGAACATTTTGCTTCAATTTTCGCTTTGCTTGTAAGACAGCCTGTAAACTTGCTAGTAGCTTCTCTTGCGAAAAATACATGGCTGCTTTTTTCAGCAATTCATCAGAAGGGGCGAAAAATACCATCCCAGCTTCGTGTTCTATTTGGTAATAAAGAATATCTTTTATGGCAAAAAGCAAGAGATCCAATCCTTCTTCCTGTTCATTTCGTTCTTTGAAATGAGTCACCCAATGCTGATGAATAAATAAGTAAACATCTTGAGGATTGGTTAAAAGTATTTCAACTAATTGTATCACTATCCGCCGTGCTGTGGCAAACGACTCGTCATGACTTTTATCAATTGCTTCTTGTAAATTATTCGTCATGGCACTTATCAATATCGCACTGCGCTGATCTAACCCTTTTTCGATTAATTGCTGTTGAAATTTACCTGGATGAAGGGGGCGTAAATCAATGACTTGACATCTAGAGCGAATGGTCGGAAGAATAGCTTGGCTATTATCTGTGAGCATAATAGCGGTCGTTTTTTTATTTGGTTCCTCCAAAAATTTCAATATTCGATTCGCTGCATTCACTGTCAATGTTTCCGCGCCATCTATAATATATACTTTTTGATCAGACTCCATGCCCGAATACGTGAATTCCTTTTGTAAGTTTCGAATTTGCTCTATTTTAATTGATTTATCATCTGGTTCAATCCAGTGCACATCTGGATGATTGCCAGATGCAATACGCTTACATGTATTACATTCTAAACAAGGATTAGCTATTTCGTTTCTCTCACAAAATAACCCTTTTGCTATCAGTGAAGCAATTGCTCTTTTACCAGTCCCTCGTTCTCCTTGAAGCAAATACGCATGAGAAATCCGGTCTTTTTTCATACTGTTTATAATAATTTTGCTTGCTAACGGTTGTACATGAGCAACCTCTGACCATGTTTCCATATGTATCCCCTTCGTATTGCGATTACGTATATAGGTTAACTAATAGCCCTTTTATCTCGCCAATTAAGCCGAGCAGGTCTACAGATTTCTTCTCTTGATTCATCATATCTTCCGTTAATTGCATGAGCTTATCATCAATTTGCTTTACAATGGTTAACTGCCGATTGTTGCCATGAATACTAAAGCTTTGGGACTTTTGTAAACGTAGACCGCTACCAACCGTTTCTCGTAAAAATCCCTTTACAAGCCGTTTAAATTTGGCAAGGTCCTGAAACGAACGAAAGCGAGCCAACCTTTCTCCTTGTAAAGAAATATTTTTTACAATTACTTGCAACTCTTGCTGATTGATAGATGTAGATTGGGACTGAAGCAATTTTTGAAATCCACGATTCCCCTCACTATTCGATTGCGGAATATGCATTTCTGGTTGCGTTCTAACTTCTTGACTTATTTTCATACTTTCAGCCCCTTTTCTTTTCTAAAATTGAAAAAATGATTCAATTGGTAAAATAAACACAGTTGCTCCGCCAACTTCTACTTTTACAGGTTTTGGGATATACGAATCGGCATTACCGCCCATTGGCGAAATCGGAGCAACCATTTGTTCGCGATGAGAGCAATTATCTTTAATGATCTTTAATGCATCATCGACATAATCATCCTCACAACCGATCATTAATGTCGTATTTCCTTCTTTCAAAAATCCGCCAGTAGTAGCAAGTTTGGTCGTTTTAAAATTTTCTTCTCCCAATGCATCCACCAGACGGTTAGCGTCTTTATCCTGAACCACTGCGATAAGTAATTTCACCCTTACCAGCTCCTTTTTATTTTTTTAATAAAGACAGAATACGATCCAAGGCTTCCTGTTCTACACTCTCCAGATTTTGAGCAGCATCAATGGTTTGAATCCTTTCTGGAAATCTTTCTGTAAGTATATGATAAGCTTGATACACCTGTTCGTGAAATGCTAGGTTTTCTAAATCTAGCCGATTTTGTTCTCTATCTTTATTCGCCGCTATCCGTTCTAATCCTTTTTTTGGCTCTATGTCAAAAAATAATGTTAGATCTGGCATACAATCGCCAACCGCAAACTGGTTAATTTTTAATACTTCATTCATTCCTAATCCTCGAGCATAGCCTTGATAAACAAGGCTGGAATCTATAAACCGATCACATAGCACGATTTTGTCTCTTTTTAATGCCGGTACAATTTTTTCTGCAAAATGCTGGCTTCTTGCAGCCGCATAAAGTAAAGCTTCCGTATGCTCTTCCATCTCTGTGTGGAGCGGATCTAATATGATTTGTCTTATCTTCTCGGAAATTTTAATTCCGCCTGGCTCACGAGTGGCAAGCACATCATACCCATTTTGCCTTAACTTTTCTGTTACGGTGTGCAAAACGGTAGTCTTTCCAGCTCCCTCGCCACCTTCAAATGTGATAAAATATCCGCCCAATGTTATTCTTCCCCTTCTTCTATTTCTGCAAAAACATAGATGCTATTCGTATGTCGTTGTTGCATTCGTATTCCCCGCTCTTTCATTTGCTGTATCTTTTTAATATGTGCTTTGGTTATTCTTTCTCCTTTTAGAATAAAAGCAATTCCTGGAGGATACGGAATCATTGCTTCTGCCGCAATATAGCCCGCTGCATCTGAAAGGGGTATACACGTGACAGCCGAGCGATTCATTACTTCATAAGATAACTGCAATTCTTGAATAAGAGCAGTTTTATCATATTCTACGTCTATTGTATCATGCTTTCTTTGATTTTTTAATTGGTCGTTCACGGTTTTCAGTGCTTTTCTTACATTTGCTAATTCTTTAAAAGGAGCTAACCCATGAATCAATAAAATTTGCTTTTCCGTTACAAGCTCTGGGTATATTTGCTGTTTCTCCAACAGGTTGGCTACTTCTTTTGCAACAATCCCCGCTTTTACATGAAGCGTTATTTTTAACGGGTCATCACTTGTTATAAGCTCCCAATAAGGGGACTGCGCAAAAATATGCTTTACTTCTTGTGCACTTGCAAGCACCTCTGCCATCGTTTCCCGTTGCATCGTTGCCAAATAATAACGGGCCAAATCTAAGGAAGCTAATAGCGGGTATGACGGACTACTCGACTGGAGTATTTGTAAATAGTGGGCTATTCGTTCTTTTGAAATCCGTCTTGAATTATAATGTAAATAAGAACCCATCGTCATCGCTGGTGCCATTTTATGTGCAGATTGGACGACGACATCAGCGCCTTGATGTAGTGCCGAAGGGGGAAAGTTTTCTCCAAGGGAAAAGTGCACCCCATGCGCTTCATCCACTAATACAGGGATATCAAAAGCATGAATTTGTTCAATGAATTGTCGAAGGTCGTACGCTTTACCAAAATAATCTGGGTAAGTGAGAATAACCGCCTTCGCATGCGGGTATTGATTTAAAGCTTTCTGGAGCACAGACAACGACGGCTGTGTAAATCGACGGACGTTTTCATCATATTGTGGTGCAATGAACACAGGTTTTGCTCCGCTTAATTCTAAGCCATTCATAATCGATTTATGACAATTGCGTTGTACGATCACCGTATCGCCTTGTTTACAGACAGCTAAAATCATCGCTAAATTACCTACTGTACTACCGCCAACTAGAAAAAAAGTCTTTTCCGTTTGAAAGAAATTGGCTGCCAATTTTTCTGCATCAGCAATGACCCCTGTTGGCGCATGTAAATCATCTAACCCCGTTAATTCTGTCATATCTATTTGTAAAATAGATTGATAAACCTCTCTTGCTTCATGAGGAAATATATGTCCATTTTTATGCCCAGGTACATGAAAAGACGTCGGCTGCTTTCCTTTGAATTGTTCTAATGCATCATATAAAGGTACATGTTGCTGTTTCAATATAGTAACTCCTAATGTGTATGTATGTCATTTTTGGCCGTCAAGCCTATTAACTATAGCAAAATTACTTTTATATAGCTTAACATATTCATAGCGCATCGCAAGTTTCTTAGAAAGTATAAAGTTTTTTAACATTGCGATAATCACTATATATTTACTAGGTATTTGAATATAATTTAAAAATAAATCGTACCTGCTGCGGAACAACTTTACGCTTTCCTATCGTAAAAAAAGCCTTTGCATGCAAAGACTTTTTAAACTAGGAATATAGTTTTGGTTTCGTAATATTTTTTAATTTACGTACATAATAGTTATATTTTTCTTCTCTCGGTTCTGTGTAAATCATATTATGCTCACACTCACAACAAATAAACATGGTATATAAATGAATGCCATCCTTCTTTTCCTCTTCACAAATGCCACAACGCTCATATATCGTACGCTGTTTCATAACCCCACCTCCATATTCATTAGCATCTCCTAATCTAATGAATTTTATACGAGAATCTTTGAAACTTTTTGCATGGGGTTGTAACTCGTTTTTTAAGAAATAATAAACAAGTGAATAGCTGATAAAGATGCTATTCCAAATATACCGAGAAAACCGGATACGACAGCGGTAAATAAATTGATTGGAATGTGTAAACCTATTGCACCACCGAATACATTAATAAAGAATAACAGCAAAACACCAATCCCTAATTTCACAGTTGTTTGTCCAATCACACGCATAAATTTTACAGGTGTACCTACTAGTAGCAACAGGATGATTAGCGCCACCATAATAGATATGACTACTGTCGAACTCAAATTCATCACCTCTTTTTTCTTAAACGTTCACAAATTTTCTGCACCCTCCCTATTATGTATGTATATACAAATGAAAAAAGAACCTGTCCGATGGAAGCTTGATAAGAAAAACGAAGACTTATCACCAACTTTTTATGGCAAAAAATCTTCGTTTTACTTCTACTATAAATCAAAGAAGGATGCTTTCTTATCTTGAACAAAGGCTCAGGGCGCCCGGTTAGCAACGTAGCGACTGGAACGAATCAACGAATGTTTTAGGAATCACGCTCCTGCAACAGGAGTATGCCGGCGACCTCCGGCAAGCCCATCTTTAGTCGGCCTTCCTATTTAGAACGAACCGATGATGACTTAGTTTAGGGCAATGGAGTGAAGTCACCTTGTTGCTGGGCGCTTGCGCAGGACATGGCTAAATAACTTAGTTAGTTTATCCATAGCTGCAAAATTTTAAGTAAAAAAGACAAGCTCTTCTTCGTCTTGTCTTTGTAAAAACTGCTATTATTTTGTTTTAGAAAAATGCAACTTATCACCAAGGTTAGCTCAAAAAAGGGCTAATGGAAGTCTGCACGTAAATTACGGTGTCGTGCTTCTTTAAGCAAATACATATATTTAGCTCGAGCAACTCTCTCCCAGTAATTCCCTTCTAGCGTGAACTCCACACTTTTAGAGACGATGGATTCTATTTGCTTCCATTCTAGTTCTAGCTCTTTTAGTGTATTTAATAACTCCCTATCTACATCTCTTTTCTTTATTTTCTTAGCCATGTATCCACCTAATTCCTACACATCTCTTCTGCCTTCCAATGCTTTGGAAAGTGTAACTTCATCTGCATATTCCAAATCACCGCCTACTGGTAAGCCATGAGCAATACGTGTAGTACGAATGCCTGACGGTTTTACAAGCCTAGAAATATACATCGCGGTTGCTTCCCCTTCAATATTGGGATTTGTCGCAAGAATTAACTCTTCTACTTCTTCATCCTTTAAGCGTTGAATTAAACCAGGAACATTAATATCTTCTGGTCCAATACCGTCCATGGGCGAAATAACACCATTTAATACATGGTATTTTCCATGAAATTCTTTCATTTTTTCCATAGCGATGACGTCTTTCGGATCTTGAACGACACAAATAACAGAATGATCTCTCGATGTGTCTTGACAGATCGCACAAGGGTCCTGATCGGTAATATGTCCGCAAACAGAACAATGTGTCAGCTCGCGTTTTGCATTTACCAATGAATTTGCAAAATCCAAGACGTCGTCTTCTTGCATATTTAGTACAAAGAAAGCCAGACGGGCGGCCGTTTTCGGGCCGATACCTGGCAATTTAGTAAAACTATCGATCAGTTTAGAAATCGGTTCTGGATAATACATTTATGTGCCTCCTAGAATTAGAACATCCCAGGCATATTTAAACCTTTCGTGAATTGTCCCATTGTATCATTTGTCTTATCATCTATTTGCTTTAATACATCATTTGTTGCTGCTAAAATAAGGTCTTGCAGCATTTCAGCGTCATCAGGATCAATAACCTCTTCTTTTATTTGTACATCGGTTATTTCTTTTTTTCCATTAGCAACTACTGTAACCATGCCACCGCCAGCAGATGCTTCGAACGTCATTTCATGCAATTCATCCTGTGCTTTCATCATTTTCTTTTGCATTTTTTGCATTTGCTTCATCATGTTATTCATATTTCCCTTCATGGAAAATACCTCCTTTAGAAAATGTAATCGTATTAATCATGAATTTCTATTATATCATCACCAAATAGCTTCTGCGCTTCCGTAACTACTGGATCCTCAACAGCTTCCTCTTTGGATGATGTTTTTTCTTGTTTGGCAACATATTCATTGCGCAATTCCACCCAATCTTTCTCGGGGATCGGTATGATGGTCAAGTTTTTTCCTAACACAGAAGTTAAAACAGATTCCACCATTTCCTGATTATCTAAGAACAAAGAACAATGAATTTCATACTTAAACGCTACGACAAGTGCTTGTTCAGATGCCGCTGCAGGTTTACTATCCTGGATAGTAGCGTGTGCAGGAGCACTTGCTTTTTTCAATTGTCCTAAAAATGTTCCCCATTGAGCGTGAACTTGTTTTAAAGCTGTTTTTTCAGCTTCACCTAGTACATGTCGAATCCGTTCAAAAGGCACTTTGTACGTATTTTTTGCGGTTCGATTTGGCGTCCTTCTATTTTCACGTTGTGGTGTTGTTTGTGTTGGTACGACAGGGTTATCCTTTAATTGCTTTATTTCCTTCTCCAGTTTTCCAAGTTTTGATGTAAGCTTCATTATCGTATCAGAGCTTGCTATCGAATCAGTCGTGCCTTGTTCCCGTATACCATTTGCTATTGTCAAAATAGCAATTTCGATATAAACTTTTGGGCTATTCGTCCATTTTATTTCTTGCTGACATTGATTTAACTGTGCCATTGCCTCTTGAATCCAATGGTCGGATATCGTATCTGCTAATGATTGAAAAGCTTCATCAACGCGCGCCCGTTCTAATAATTTTTCTAATGTCGGAGCACTTTTGTATAACAGCAGGTCACGTAAAAAATAAATCATATCATAAACGAAGCGAGCAGGATCTTTTCCTTTTTGTATTAATTCATTTAAATCCATTACCGCTTGTTGCACATTTTTTTCATACATATGGCGAATAATATTTGTTAAAGTATGTTGCGAGACACCACCTGTAACTGCTAAGACATCTTCTAATTCTACCGCATCATCACTGTAAGAAATAGCTTGATCAAGAATACTTAACGCATCACGCATTCCACCTTCAGCAGCAAGTGCCACCGTGTCCAAAGCTTCTTTAGAAACTGTCACTCTTTCAGCTTCCACAATCGTTTGCAATCGCTCTACAATAGAAGGATTGGAGATCGGTTTAAAATCAAACCGCTGACATCTGGATAAAATCGTAAGGGGAATTTTATGTGGTTCGGTCGTTGCTAAGATAAAGACAACATGACTTGGTGGTTCTTCCAACGTTTTCAGTAAGGCGTTAAAAGCACTTACCGATATCATGTGTACCTCATCAATGATATATACTTTGTACGGCACTTGGCTAGAAGCATATTTTACATTTTCTCTAATTTCTCTTATATCCTCAACACTTGTATTGGAAGCCGCATCGATTTCAATCACATCGGAAATCGATCCATTTTGAATTCCTTTACATGCTCCACATTCGTTACAAGGCTCCTTTACAGGAGAATGCTCACAGTTGATTGTTTTGGCAAAAATCTTCGCAGCACTTGTTTTTCCTGTCCCTCTTGGTCCAGAGAATAAATAAGCATGAGAGAATTTCTCCTGTACAATCGCATTTTGCAATGTACGGGTAATATGGGCTTGCCCAACGACATCTGCAAAAACCGTCGGACGCCAAACGCGATATAAAGCTTGATAGCTCATGATATGATTCTCCTTTAAAATCTCTTTCTAATTATACTCTATTTAAGGGGGAAATGTGAACCATAGCGTTACATAAAGTGAAAGCAAACATTGAATTATTTGCTAATGGCTAAATAAGAGCGAATATGCAGTGAGAAGACCCGCAGAAAAAAAGCGAACTGCTTTTTCCACTATAGGGTTTTTCACTTATGTAAAACAAAAGATTTCGCCGTGACAAGCCAAGCTTTTCTAACGAGAAGGCTATGGCGCATGCTGCTGGAAAGCGTTTTGTTTTTCCACCACGATCACTTACGTCTGTATGTTTTTTAAAACAATTATTGCACTAAAAAAACAATAAACGTGTACATAAATTACGTGCTGAGAAGATAGAGGTTATATCTATATCGAGAGAAACTGAAGACAAGCTTTTTGACAAATGATATGCGAAGTGCCGATTTTTCCGATATAATAAATATATATCTTGAAACAATTTAGCTTTTAAAGGTTAATAGAGCTTTTCTTTGAAAAGCTAATTGCTAAACAGCAAGCTAACAGCTTTATATTTACTAAAAAGGGGTTTTGTATATGAATCTTTTAGGAGAAATCTTAACACATAATAAAGATTTTGTAGAGAAAAAGGAGTATGAAAGCTATCAAAGCAGTAAGTTTCCTAATAAGCATGTCCTTATTCTCTCTTGCATGGATACAAGGCTTGTAGAACTACTACCAAAAGCAATGAACATCTCTAATGGCGATGCAAAAATACTTAAAACAGCAGGAGCGCTTGTTTCCCACCCGTTCGGAAGTATTATGCGCAGTATTTTAGTCGGTGTCTATGAGCTTGAAGTAGATGAAATTTATGTTGTTGGACATTATGATTGTGGCATGGCCAGTGTAAAAGCAGAGCAAACGTTAGAAAAAGTAAAGCATCGCGGCATCTCTCAAGAAACATTGGATACATTACAATATTCAGGTGTTGATTTCAATCGTTTCTTTCGAGGGTTTGATAGTGTGGAAGATAGTGTAAGACATAGTGTATCCACGATTGGAAACCACCCGCTAATGCCTGATTCAGTGCCTGTTCACGGCCTAGTAATGGACCCTGAAACAGGAAAGCTTGATCTTGTTGTCGACGGCTACAAAAAATAATATCATTACCCATGTTTATGCCCCAGACCAATTATCGGGTGGGGAAAAGCAGCGTGTGGCAATCGCCAGAGCCTTGTTAAATAACCCTGGGGTATTGCTTTGTGATGAACCAACGGGAAATCTTGATCGAGATTCACGCGATCAAATTCTGCATATTTTAAAAAAGTGTCAAGCTGAAGGGAGAACGATTGTTTTTGTGACACATGATTTGGAGGTTTTGCCTTACGGAGATCGTGTCATGAGCATGAACAGCGGGAAATTAGAAGAGGTAGATGCAGAAATCGTTGCTACAAATCCATTTCCCTAATAAAGGAAATAAATCTATTTACAAAGCTATCATATTAGAAAAGCTCTATCCAATAGTTGGACAGAGCTTTTTATAGTCATTATGTATACCGTGCACCCGTCATCGATACGGTGACCCTATGCGTTACTCAAGTTCATGGCTCGGCTTAGGCTTCCCCGCGGCACACAGAAATGACCACTTACTGCTGCTTCCTTCCGGACCTGACAGGATTCGTGGGTTTCTGTTGCGCAGGACCTAAACGTCAACACCAATCCCTTGAGGCAGACCATAAAGTCATCGTACCTCAGACGGGAATTCGGCCTCGCTATAGCGGATTGCGAGTACAGGGCACCGCTACCTCCCCGCTTAGCACGGTACTAATCATTATAACGATAATACAGGCAAATTGCAATAGCAGATGGTGGAAAGTTTGGGTACAATTATATTTAAACGATATCCAGGTCTAATTTTCTTTTTGGTCTAGCTTTTTTTGCTTGCGAATCTTTTTAAAAAAATCCTTTAGTAAGGTAGCACATTCTTCTTCCAAAATGCCTGCAGTTATATCAACTTGATGATTAAAACGGTCTTCATATAGTAAATTTAGCAACGTACCAGCACAACCCGCTTTAGGATCAGGCGCCCCATAAACAACCCTTTTTATTCTCGACTGCACAATTGCGCCTGCACACATTGGACAAGGTTCTAATGTAACATACAACGTACAATCCTCTAATCGCCAACTACCAATCTTATCATTTGCTTTTTGTATCGCTAACAATTCCGCGTGCGCCAACGTACTTTGTGTTGTTTCACGTACATTATATGCGGTAGCTATTATTTCATTTTGGTATACAATGACAGCACCAATCGGAACTTCATTTTGTGCGGCTGCTTTTTTTGCTTCTTGTATAGCTGTAAACATCCTTTGTTCATCTATCGTATTCATCTCATCACACTACTTTCTAGTTTGAAAAACGGAAATTCGGTAATAATACTAAAAAAGTATCCGATACACAACTGATCTGTGATGTCCACCCTTAACCGTTTTTCATTGGATATGACTTGTAATTGAATTTTCGTGTACTTTATCCCACAGATTAGTCACATGAAAGATAGCCTTATTTACTCTATCAGAAGAGAGAGGAGATTTTCGTGCTCAAATCATTGGAAAAAACCGCCGTTTTATTTGTCGATATTATCAACGATTTTCATTTTGATGGTGGAAAAGCATTAGCTTCCAACACAAAAGAAATCCTTCCGCACCTTATTTCTTTACGGGAATTTGCCAAAACCAATGCATTGCCTATTATTTATGTTAATGATCATTACGGTCTTTGGCAAGCAGACTTTCGTAAAATAATTGACCACTGCTACAATGACGCAAGTAAAGACATTATAGAAGCTTTAAAGCCAGATGACCAAGACTATTTTCTTATTAAACCACAGCATTCCGCCTTTTTTCAAACGCCTTTACAATCTTTGTTATCTGAATTAAATAAAGACAGCCTCATTATGGCAGGAATTGCCGGGGATATTTGTATTCTGTTTACAGCAAAGGATGCATATATGTATGGATATAAGATGCATATTCCAGAAAATTGCATGGCTTCAGAAGGGAAAGATAATAATGCTTATGCCCTATATTTATTACACGCGGTTATGAAAGCAGACACAACAGCAATATAATTAGCATACCTCCGTCTCCCTCCTCATAAAGTAACAGTAGCAAAACTTTGAAAGGAGGGATTTATTTTGCAAATCCATGTTGTGTCTGCAGGAGATACGTTGTTTCAAATCGCTTCTACATACAGAACTTCTACGCAAGCAATTATTGATGCCAATGAGTTGGATGCACCTAATAATCTAGTTATCGGTCAAGCGCTTGTCATTCCTATTATTGGACAATTTTACTTTGCTCAACCTGGAGATAGTTTATTTTCCATTGCCCAACAATTTAACATACCTCTTGAAACGTTAGCACAAATAAACGGAATCTCGCCAGGAAATATAATACCAGTGGGATTTCAATTATATATTCCGCCAGCACCCAAGACTCCAATCACGACAAATGCATATATTGAGCCTTCCGGTGATACGGTGTCAGAAACTTTAAAGAATTCTGCTCGAAAAACAGCACCTTATTTAACTTATTTAGCTATTTTCAGCTACCGTGTAGGTCGCGATGGCAGTCTCACACCACCGCCGTTAAATGGTCTAACTGAAATTGCTGAACAAAATAATGTAGCAAAAATGCTTGTTGTAACCAACCTAGAAGGAGGAGAGTTCAGTCCAGAACTTGGGCATATTATCGTAACCGTACAAAGCGTACAAAATACGTTGCTTGATAATATTATTAATACAGCAACTACACAAGGATATAAGGATGTCCATTTTGATTTTGAATTTTTACCAAGCGAAGATCGTGAAGCTTATAATGCTTTTTTACGAAAAGCAAAGGAAAGGCTGTCTCAGGCCGGCTTATTAATGTCTACTGCATTAGCACCAAAAACACGAGCCGATCAACCAGGACAATGGTATGAAGCCCATGATTATGCAGTACATGGGGAGGTTGCTGACTTCGTTGTCTTAATGACCTATGAATGGGGCTATACGTATGGTCCACCATTAGCTGTTTCACCTATCAACGAAGTACGAAAGGTAGTAGATTATGCACTCACAGTAATTCCAGCAAACAAAATCTTATTAGGGCAGAATTTGTATGGTTATGATTGGACATTACCTTATGCTGCTGATAACGGAAAACCCGCTCAAGCCGTAAGCCCACAGCGAGCCATTACCATTGCGCGAGAAAATAATGCAGAAATTAAGTTTGATCAAGGAGCACAAGCACCGTTTTTCACCTATACGGATGAGGCAGGGACAAGACATGAAGTATGGTTTGAGGATGCAAGGTCGATTCAGGCAAAGTTTAATTTAATTAAAGAATTAGGGTTGTTAGGTATTTCTTATTGGAAACTAGGGCTTGCCTTCCCGCAAAATTGGTTATTATTACAAGATCAATTTACGATAACAAAGTTAGAATAACCATACACGCTAACTTTTGCTTCGTTTCATGGAGCATTAAAAAACATGGACTACACAATGAATGCCGAAAAAGCTTCCACATTCTCTGTCTTGAAGCAATTGGAAGTTTTCTTATTACTATGAGCTTTATTAGCTTTATTAGAAAAACTTGGCAGTCACCCAGTTGCTGGTCTCTGGAGCCGGACGTGGCTTATTCCGTTATTTCATTATCCCAAAACACAGATTTTTAAAGCTTTATGATCTACTAAAAAATAAGCCCTCCGCTACAAGAGGACTTATTTTTTGTGCCTATTTTATTTTAATACATTTAAAGACTCCCGATTAAAAGCGGGAATGTCATCTGGCTGGCGACTTGTAACGAGTTGGTTTTGGCAAACAACTACTTCTTCATCTACAACCTTGGCGCCTGCATACTCCATATCCACTTGGATGGATTTAAATCCAGTTGCTTTTCTTCCTTCCAATGTTTTCGCTGTAATTAACAGCTGTGGACCATGACAAATGGCAAAAACGGGTTTTTTCTCGTCCATAAAATGCTTGGCAAATGTGACAAAGCGTTCATCTGCGCGCAGCATATCAGGAGAAAAACCACCCGGAATAAACAGCGCATCAAAGTCACTCGGATTAACATCGTCAATTCCATAATCAATCGTAACGGTAACTTGGTTGTTTTTCCCTGTTACTTGTTTCCCTTTTTCTTTTTCAATTGTAACTACTTCATGTCCAGCATCTTGAAAAGCTTTGGCTGGATCTGTATATTCTACATCCTCAAACATATCTGTGATGACAGTTGCAATTCTTTTACTCACAAACGATTCCTCCTTTATGAATATTACATAAGTACTTTTTCCCGAAAATCACAAATTAAAACATCATATCCCCATAAGCTTACGCAATGCTTGTTCATTATGGATTAAATCCTTTAATGTATATGTATCTAACACTTGAAAAAAAGCCATTAATGCTTGATTTAGTGCATGTTTTAAAGTGCAAGCTGGAGAAATAACACAGTGATTCGTTTCCTTATCAAAACACTCCAATAATACAAAATCGTCTTCCAATGTTCGAACTAATTGACCGATATTGATTTCCTCCGCTGGCTTTGCTAAACGGAGACCGCCATGCCTGCCACGAATGGATTCGATCAGTCCTAATTTCGTCAAGTTATGAACGACCTTTCGTAAGTGCTCCTGTGATATATGATAAACAGTAGAAATTTCCTTAATCGTGGTTAATTCCTGTTCTGTTTTCATTCCAGCCAATATTAATACTCGAAGGGAGAAGTCGGTGTATTTTTTTAGATTCATTATGTCACCTGCTATATAATGGTTTTTGTTTTTCACAATATTGTAACACAAATGTGATGGAAGTGGTTTTATATCATGTTCTTTCATTATACAATAAAGATGTATTCAAAATACATCTTTATTGTATGGGAGGATTTTTTATGGAAACAACGGCAAAAACCAAATTAGATGAACAAAATAAGCAATTGATTAAAGCTACAGTTCCAATTTTACAAAAGCAAGGGACAGCTATTACAAAGCGATTCTATCAACTTATGTTAAGCAATCACCCCGAGTTAAATCACCTTTTCAATCAAACGAATCAACGACGTGGCGATCAACCTATCGCATTAGCCAATACGGTGTACGCAGCTGCAGCAAACATTGACCAGTTAGAAAAAATTGTACCTCACGTCCGGCAAATTGCCCATAAGCATCGAAGTTTAAACGTAAAACCAGACCAATATCCGATTGTTGGGAAATACTTATTATTAGCGATGAAAGATGTCTTAGGAGATGTAGCGAGTGATGAAATAATTGCTGCGTGGGAAAAAGCATACAGTATCATTGCGCAACTATTTATCGACATGGAGCAACAGCTATATGAAGAAGCTGAAGCACAAACTGGTGGATGGACAGGATTCCGTAATTTTAAAGTCATTCAAAAAATAAAAGAAAGCGACGTCATTACATCGTTTTATTTGCAACCTGAAGATGGCCTTGCCATTCCTGATTTTTTTCCCGGGCAGTATATCACGCTGAAAGCAGAGATTCCAGAAGAACCTTACACCCATCTACGCCAATACAGCTTATCTACATCACCTAACAAAGATCACTACCGAATTAGTGTTAAACGTGAAGCTGGTGATGCCAAAACTCCAAACGGAAAGGTATCCAATTTCCTACACGAATCGGTGAACGAAGGAAGTGTTTTACCACTTACAGCGCCAGCTGGTGATTTCTTTCTAAATAGAAACGATAACAGACCTATCGTGCTCCTTAGTGGTGGCGTAGGAATAACACCAATGATGAGCATGTTGGAAACAGTCATTCATACACAACCGAATAGAAAAGTAGTCTTTATTCATGCTGCAAAATCAGGTAATTATCACGCATTTAAGGATCGTGTAAATACAATTAGTAAGCAACATACAAATGTTTCAAGCTATACTTTATATAGTCAGCCTGAAAACGAGCATCCATGTGATGTAAATGGCTATATCAGTTACAACTGGCTACACTCTGTTTTGCCAACTACCAATGCATCCTTTTATTTCTGCGGTCCAAAAGGCTTTATGCAAACAACATTGCTTATCCTCAAACAGTTACATGTAGACGATGCAGATATCCATTATGAGGTTTTTGGCCCCGCGGCAGATATGAGCGCTTCATAACTTTTTTCTATTCTGTTTTGAAGCTTGTATTAACATTTGGAAATAAAGTGGTCTTCCATCAGTGGGGGATTTATCCCTCACTGTTGCGAGTAACCATTTATCACGAAATCTTTATGGAATAATTTTTCCATTTTCTTAAACTTTAACTCCTAAAAATTTTACACTTTGCTATAGTATAGCGGTGATCTAAATATCCTAGTAACTTAGTTTCTTTTATCGCCCTCTTAAACTTATCTTGAAAGAGGAATTTTACGATAGTATTCGAAATAAAACTCAAAATTCCAGATTTTCTATCGTTGAAGCAAAGGAAATGACACATGGATAACACAAGCTCAGTCACTGTGTTATCCATTAACCCTCACCAACCTACGAAGCTGTTTTCTGAACGGCTACTTGCACAACATGGCACAGACCTGAGTGTCTCTTTCCTTCATGTCGTTCGGCCTCTCCATAATAAAAATGAATCCATTTATGACCATCTAACCAGTTCAACATATCTACAGGACGATATAACATCGATTTCTCCTTTGGCCCTCCACTTTTATATGCTAATTGATCCTCCGAGTAAACTTCGAATAGGAGATAGCCACCCGTTTTAAGCGAATTCAACATATTATTAATAAAAAAGGCTTGCTTTTCTCTAGGAACATGCCCAAACACCATAAAAGCAGCGTCATATTGTTGCACAGGTACGCTTTCTGCGGTAAGGTCTTTTACTACGGTTTGAACAGCTACACCTTTTTTTTGAGCGAGTTGGGTTGTTTTTTTAAGCCCTACCGTGGATTGATCATATGCTGTTACATGATGCCCACATTCTGCTAAATATACCGCATTTCTACCTTCCCCTTCTGCAAAACAGGCTACTTTCAAACCTGCTGCAAGCATCTCATTCATGGAACGAATAAACGCATTTGCTGTTTTGCCATACACAAACTCATTTTCTGAGAAACTTTCATCCCAAAATTCCTTTGACATTGTTTCCTCTCCTTGCTTCATTATCGATTAAGTAGATATATATCATAAAATACCCCTATATGTAATGTAACAGATAAGCACAAGATGCGAAATAAAAGGGGATTCTATTGTTTTTACGTTACATAAATCTTTAGCTTCTTCCACGTAGATTGCCAATTCTTCTTATTTACTCTTTGTCGATAGATTTGCATTCTTTTCTCGTTTCGCAAAAAATACGGAGTCGGTTTTACTTCTAACTGAAGAACATCTTCTATGCCATGTGGGGCTGTTAAAATAACATTTTCATGCTGATCTAGCCTTACCCCTAATGCAGTTGCAGTTTCTGGAAACTTGGCGATAGCATCTTCGGATGAAAGATATGGTGGAACGTGATTTCTAGTATGCATTCTTGCTTGGTTTTTCACCGACCATGGAAGAGCAGGCAAAATATGATGAAGTTTCTCTTCTAATTGTTTATCTATATCTTCTGCCGTGTGTTGATGATTAAAATAAATGACATCAATATCAGGAAGTGGTGTCTTTTCTATTCCATGCAATGTATCCCAAATTTTCGCCCTTACAAAACCAGCACATACCCAGCAATCTGGTAAATCAAGTGACATAACTGCTTTTAATACCGTCATCATTTCAACGTCTTGCCCAATAGCGTTCATAATATCTTGTTTCGTTGCTAACAAATGGTTCACCTTCTACTTGTAAATCAATATAAATATCTACATTCAAACTTCTATCTTCTTTTTTCCATAGTATCAAACAAATTCTGTAATTCTTGGTTTCGCGCTTAATAGATCAATAATTTGCTTGCTTTTTATAGTACCCACTTTTTTAATCTAGCTATGTTTTCCTCTAAAAACAGAGCGTTTTTTTCCACTCCTCTACGTTTACACCAACCGATACTATTAAAAGCATCCGTAAATCGATAAAAAGGTAATACTTCCTCTAGGTTAATTAGTGGTCGAATACTGCTATAGCCATCTTTGTATGCTTGATACAAACTACTATCCATACTTAAAATATCGCGATACAGTTTAGTGAAATCTATTTCTGTTGAGCCAAACCTTACACTTTCAAAATCTATTACTCCTGAAACAGAACCATCATGAACAATGATATTTGCTGGGCGAAAATCCATATGTACAAAACTTGGACCATCTGGAGGTGGCAATTGTTGTTTCTTCTTATTATATTTTTCAATAGCTTTTTCGTATAATCGTTCATCCAAAATATCTCTTACATCTGCAGCGAAACTTTGAAACTGACGTTCAATAAAGTTAGACCAGTTGTCAAATTCGTTGTTTATACCTATGAAATCCCCGTTCGTCGGAGGAGTAACTGAGTGTATTTTAGCATGAATCGTCCCAACTTGGTAAGCTACCGTTGGTGTTGTTTTCGCTGTTAAAGGTTTTCCTTTTAATGCAGATATTAAAAAAGCACCAGGACACTCCTCATCACCCGACCAATAATTTATTATTTGATTTGTCAAATTAAGCGAGACAACATGTTTTGATCAAATTCTTTATCGACATGGGACATGAAACACTCCATCGGTGTTTTGTAACCTAATGATTTTCTTGGAATATTGTTTCTTCTAAGTGCTACTTCAGAAATATACGTTTGGGTTATGGGGTTGAAATCCATATCCTTTGGTAGCCCATTTCTTCGAAGCAGACCGTTGGAATGTTCATTCAATCCTCTTTGTGAAGGGGTTCCAGGATCTGCAAAATAAATATCAATATCTTGCTTATTACTGATAGATTTCCAATTAGAAAACTCTTTACCACAGTCGAAAATAATCGATTTAAACAAGTGTTTCGGCAGTGGAGCGAGCCAGTCATTAAGCGATGATTCAACATTAGCAGCTCTTCTTCCCTCTGGCTTAATGGCAATGATACATTTTGTTAATCGCTCAACCAATGTGATGACAGCACTTTTATGGTGGCGACCAACAATCGTGTCTCCTTCTAGGTGACCAAATTCTTTCTTGTAGTTCGGATGGTCATTGTCTCGGTCTTGAATGCCGCGTCTAAAGCTTTGTTTCCCTCTTTTTTCTTTATAGCCATTTGGATTGCGTTTGCCTTGCATAGGTAAAGTATTTACATCAAATTCGCCTTTTTTAAACTTACGGTAAAGCGTACGCATGCTACAGGAAATAGGTCTTTCATTCCGACCGATGATGACATCAGGCGTCCAACCGTCACGGGCTTTTTCTTCAATGTAGGCTCTTTCTTCATCTGTTAACTGCGTTCTTTTTCGACCACATTTAGCTTTGTTCGCTTGATAGTTCAAATGAATGTCTATCGCAGTTAGACCGTTTTTCAATTCGCGAATCACACGATATATAGTTTCATGACCACGCTTTAATTTTTCAGCAATTTTTCGACCTGATAGACCAAATTCAAGATATTCCTCTATGAATATGATCTCTGTTTTGGTAAGATGGGTATAGGACATGTCAGATACACTCTCCTTAACTTTGGTAGGTTTTGATTGAGTATATCATGGCATGTCTTTTTTGTATTGCATCTCTTTGAAGTCACAATATCACACTAACCACAGCTTTAGCTGCCTGCCCTTGACCGCCGTGCCCATTCTTAGTAATCGCTGGAAGGGGTCGGGGCCCCACCAGCGGAGCTTAGAATGGATTGTCCGTGGTACGCTATTCATGCGGATGTTGCCTTAAGGCATTTTTTCAACCATCCGTCGTTTACATCTCACCACGGACACAAACAAGGTCAAGGGTGGTGGTAGGGTGACCTTCACTTAAAGCCCTAATCTGATGAGAATATTTTATGTGTCTCGCTTAATTTTACAATCTAGGTTAAATAAGGAATTGGAACATTTTCTTGTAAAATTTCATAAGCTGATAACTCACGTTGGAACTTCAACTTTGTAAAAGGAATTTTTAAATAAACATTTTCACCATGTAACAAAGTACATTGATAGACGGTTGAACTATGTGAGTCGTCAACCTCATTCCATTGTAATACATCTAATCCAAATTTTTTGATGACACGATATAACATCAAATCCCTCCTTTTTCCAAGCGCGATAAAAACTGGTCATCCAACTGTGGGATAACCAGTTTTGTTACCTCTTATTCTTCTAATGTAGATGTATCGCCTGTTGGCAATCCGAGTTCCCAGGATTTTAATAAACGCCGCATGATCTTTCCACTCCGCGTTTTCGGAATAGAATCTTTTACTTCTAACTCACGAGGAGCAGCATGTGCGCTTAAACCTGTTTTCACAAACTGCCTTATTTCTTCTCGCAAAGCTTCTGAATCCTCATAGCCTTCATTTAAAGTAATAAAGGCTTTAACAATTTCTCCTCGTTCTGGATGCGGCTTGCCGATTACACCAGCTTCTGCAACAGCTGGGTGCTCAATGAGCTTGCTTTCTACTTCAAATGGACCTACTCGTTCTCCTGATGTATTAATGACATCATCTAAACGACCCTGAAACCAAAAATAACCATCTTCGTCTTTATAAGCACTATCGCCAGACACGTACCAATCTTGGATAAAATAGCTTTCAAACTTTCCAGGGTTATTCCAAATGGCGCGCATCATCGATGGCCAGCCTTTTTTAATGGCTAAATTCCCCATTTGATATGGTGGTAATTCATTTCCTTCATTATCAACAATGGATGCCTCAATACCCGGTAGCGGTTTCCCCATAGAACCAGGCCGTATTTCCATAGATGGGAAGTTTACAATAATATGTGCCCCCGTTTCTGTCATCCACCATGTATCGTGAATACGAATGTCAAAGGCCTTCAATCCCCATGAAATTACTTCTGGGTTTAAAGGTTCACCAACACTCAAGATATGACGTAATGCAGAAAGATCATACTTTTCAACTGTCTCCTTACCGGCACTAACGAGCTTACGTAATGCGGTTGGTGCTGTATACCATACTGTAACGCAATATTTTTCAAGTGTATGGTACCAATCATCAGGCGTAAACCTACCACCACGAACGACATTCGTCACGCCATGAAGCCAAGGAGCAAAAATACCATAGCTTGTGCCTGTTACCCAACCAGGGTCGGCAGTACACCAATAAATATCATCCTCCTTTAAATCCAATACCCAATCGCCCGTTGCATAGTGCTGTATCATTGCGTGATGCACGTGATAGACCCCTTTTGGTTTTCCAGTAGATCCAGAGGTATAATGAAGCAGCATACCATCCTCTAGATCAACCCATTCCATTTCTGTTTGATCGCTAGCGGCTTTCATTTCCTCGTGATATTGAATGTATGATTCCACCTTTCCCTCGTAATCGCCAACTAGAACAATTTTCTCAAGTGCTGGTAAATCAGCTTGTGGTACGCGCGCCAATAAATCAGGCGTTGTAATCAGCATTTTCGCCTCACTATCTTGCAGGCGATCTCTAACTGCCTGCTCCATAAATGCTTCAAATAAAGGCCCTGCAATGGCACCAACTTTTAAGATTCCAAAGAAAGCAGCATAAAACTCTGGCGTTCTCGGCATAAATAAAAATACACGATCTCCTTTTTTTATTCCATATTTCCGTAATACATTTGCAAATTTATTACTCTCATGACGTAGATCATTAAATGTCAGCTTCTCCTCACGGTTCGGTGATGAAAATAACAGTGCAGTCTGATTGCTTTTATTTGGATTATCAGCATGACGATCAACAGCTTCATAAGCCATATTCACCTTTCCTGTTTCAAACCAGGAAAAATTCGTTTTTATGCTCTCCCAAGCAAATGATTCTTTCATACAATTATAATCTTTTAAATTATGATTTCCCTCTCTAGCAGGGATTTTTTTCATTTCCACGTGTCATCACCCCTAATGTTTTAATGGTATCGGTTACAAAAAACCTGCTGTTTACTTCAGTTTACCTTCTATAAATCTTAACTCAAGACAAAAGAATGCACTCTTTCAAATTATGCAAACATTTAGGTAACTACCATTATTTTAGAACATTTTGTGACATTTTTAAAGCAATATCTAAGCTAGCGCCTATCTATATGGGGAAAAAGCGCATATAATTACCGTTAAGCTAAGGTACAAATAAGGTGGACAAGCTTACTATATGATTTTCCCAGCCTCTGTAAAGCGAACCCCTAACATCCTTTATAAATGGCAGGCTAGTCCTTTTCGTTTATTAATATTTACCTATTATTGGGATTTTTCCGCTTTTTTAACAGGACTTATAGCACTTGTAAACACAGCGCATAAGTCTTAATATTATGATAAGTTGTTTTCTGAATTATTTAACACATAAAATTCACCTTCGTTCAGCCTACCAAGAATGTTCTACTAACTAAGTTTAACTAGCTGCTTGTGATTTTAGAAAAACATAGCTTATCCCATGTCTTTCTAAAGCGTTTGTTCTTCTTATACGATAAACGCTAAAAATTTTATACTTCCTATAAGTGCAAAGAATGCCTACATTATTTAAAGGAGGCGATTCATGAATAGAATTTAGAGAAATATACAGTTTTGGTCATTGTTGCTATTGTTGCTTTTGTTTTAGTTTTTATATTTTATTAGGAGGATGATTTGATGAAAAAGAAGCTAATCACCGGAGCACTGGCATTAAGTTTATTTATTGGAGGAACAACGACAACCTCAGTCTTTGCTGGAACAGATAATATTGAAACCGAAAAAGCAGTTCAAACTGAATTGGCTACCAACAAAGAAGTATCTCCTCAGGCTACTCCCGCAGTTGCCGGAGCTTATGCATTAAAAGGAGCAGCCGTTGCGGGTGCAGCTTTTGTTGGCGGAGTTACCGCTAAAGCTGGTGCAGATGCTTATGATTGGGCTAAACAACAACTAGGCGGCAGTGATGAGAAGATGAGAGGTAATGCAGAATATGAAGATATCAAAATTGTTTTTGACCAATAATTCTTTACTTGCCCTTCACTAAAATATAAGACGATTGTTCCTCAAATTGGGACAATCGTCTAATTCATAGAGGTGATCCTATGTTAAAAAAAATAATCATTCTATTTTCGGCTTTTTTGTTTCTTATTCATTTTATGTTTACCGCTATTTATTTAGCTCCCTTTAATCCTGTAAAAGCAAAATATGGTTTTATCGTAAACGCCTATATGGAGCCTTTATTTTCTCAAAACTGGAAATTATTCGCCCCAAATCCAGCAAGTTCAAATAACCAATTTCTAGTTCGTGCACAATTTTCCAATGGCGAAACAACAGAATGGACCAATTTAACATCGTTTATGATTGAAAAAAACTATAAAAATCGCTTTACTCCTTATAATCGTTTAGTGCGCATCCAACGAGGTGCATTTATGTCCCTGTATCAAAAAGATGATGTAACACGGAAACTATCCCAAGAAGTAGAAGAAAGAGATTTAAATAAAGAGGAGTATGATTATATTTTAGACAATGAAATGACAAAAGAGCAAGAAGAAAATGGGATAAATATATTAAACCGATATGCTCAATCTTATGTAAGTAGTTTATATCCTGAAAAAGATATCACACGCACACAAATTGTCATAAGAGAAACAAAAGCCACACCTTTTTCCGAACAAGACAATCCAAACTTTGAAAACGAAAGAACTATTCATGAATTTGATTGGAAGGAATTTGAAACAGTTTCTTCTGTGTTTTAAAGGCTTATCTATCATTTTCAAACTTTTTCATATAGCAACCACTTATTTCCACCATTTTTAAGAGGAGGAATTTTAATTTTGAATACTATTTACAATAAGCTAACTACTGAAAAACATATGTTAATCGGCGCCAGTTTAATTAGAGTTGCTTTTGGCCTATTAATTTTATATTTTTATTTTATTCATTATGGGCAACGACGATTTCTGTGGGGGCCAAATGGCATGCAGGAACACGAGACGTTTACGCAAAATTTAATTACCACTAGTAATCTTTCTTTGTATCAATTAAATGATTCTGTCTTGTACTTTGAAATCATTTTTCATATTGGTATTGTAGTCGCTTTGCTCTTTACCTTAGGTTTCATGGGTCGACTAACAGCCATCTTAAATTTTGTTTTTATTTGGTCTTTACAACATGTAAATGTTTTAATTCTAGACGGTGGAGACAATGTAATGAGAATCATTCTGTTTTATTTGTTATTTGCAAATACGACAGCATTTTTTTCATTGGATCGCTATAGAAGAAAAGAGAAAACACCTAGTAGCATCACAGCAACCCCACTATCCAATAGCTTTCATAATTTAGCCATTCTTGCCTCCATTATACAAGTTTCCTTTATGTACTTAACTTCTGGTATGCATAAAATTATGGGAGAGGTGTGGCAAAATGGTACAGCGCTTTACTATATCTTGCAGGTAGATGAGTATACGCATCCATTTTTCAAGGAATTCATTTTATCATCTAACATTCTCTTGCTAATTGGCGCATATGGAGCTATTTTTGCACAAATAACCTATCCATTTCTATTATTTAACCGCTATACCAAATATATTGCTATTTTTAATATTATCGCTATGCACGTCGGAATTGCCATTGTCATGGGTTTGTTTACATTTTCTGCGACAATGATCTCCATACAACTGCTTTTACTAAAAGATAAAGAGTATGCTTGGGCATATGCTATCATCAAAAATCTATCATCCAAGTGGAAACTAAGAAAGGGGAGAAAATATGAGGCTGAGCATGTTGAACAGGCCTAATAAAAAAAACAATGTCCTTGTTTTTTATGATACTTGGTGCCCTATTTGTACAAAGAGTATGAACACACTAGCAAGATTAGATTGTTTCCGTCGTCTTCAATATGAATCTACTAGAAACAAAGCTGTTCTGAATACGTACAGTTTAAATTATGAAAAATTGGAAAAAAGAATGCACACTATTCGATTACAAGATGGTAAAATAGAAGAGGGTATAGATAGTATATTTCGTATAGTTAAACAAATTCCTCTTTTATGGATAGCAGCTCCCTTTCTTCAACTATCTATATGGATAGGAGTAGGATCCAAAATATATGATTGGTTGGCAAGTAAACGAAAAATACTTCCCGTTGGGGGCTGTGAAGGTGATTTTTGTAGACTTCCCGACAGAAGCTAACGTTTGCAGATTATACCTATAAAATCTCAATCAGTGGGGGCTCTTTCATCCTCCACTGATTGTTTGTAGCCCAAGGATTATGACCTAAAGGCCCCTACGTGTATTTGGATATTTAGCTCCTATTTAGACGTATTTATGAATTCTAATGCAAGTCCACAGCATCTTATACGCTAAATAAAAATAATAAAGCAGGTGAAGATTTGGACAATAAAGTAGTGTATACATTTCAATATAAAAATCCTACCTCAGCTAACGTGTATTTATGGTTAGCAACCCCACCAGATACGAAACATCAGCAGGTTATGAACGAAAAGAAAACGCCACCTTGTCAAACAAATGAAGATACAATTGGAAATCAAATTAACTTTTATGAAATCAAACCCAACGAAACCATAAAAGCTTCTTATAAAATACAATTGTTAAACAATACGGAAGATACTTTGCCCGAATTAACACAAGAAGAAAAAAATTATTATTTAAGATCCACACCTATGGTTTGCGTAAACGAAGAAGTAAGAGACATTGCTTCCCTCGTTACTAAAGGGGTGGAAAATCCAAAAGAGCAAGCCAAGCTACTATTTTTTTATATTGTCAAAAATTATAAATATAAATTCCCCCCAAAAGCTAGAGGAGTTACCCATTTCCTCAAAAGTAAGAAAGGAGATTGTGGTGAATTTTCTTTTTTATTTGCAGCGCTATGCCGTGCAATAGAAATTCCTTGTCGTATCATGGTAGGGGCATTTACAGGTGGAAATCATCGGGCGCATGTATGGAATGAAATTTACCTCGAACAAGAAGGTTGGATACCCGTCGATACGAGTATGGCTGCTACAGTAAAAAGGCAGCTATGGAGATATTTTTTCTCTCCATTTCAAACTTTGTTTTGGAAAACATATTTCGGAAAAACGGAGCATCAACGCATTGTTTTTTCTATTGACACAGAACACCAGCCTGTACCAGCTTACCCAAAAGCTATTGTGCAGAATAAACAACCATATAGCCCATTTGATATAGCAGGAGAGCCATTTATTTGGGGGAAAGATTTAGTTCAGAATAAAATACCTTACTTCCAACCTATGTACCTATATTATGAAGATCAGAAACCCTTGAAAGATAGAACGGAAAATTTTCTTGGTCTATGGAATGTTCAGGAAACTGGAAAACAAAAATTAACACTTTTAGTTAGATCAATATCAGGATATATTGCTCTGCTATTTGCCATATTTTATTTTTCCACTAACTGGGATCTGCTCAGTATTCTGTTTCCATTTCCCGCGTTTTTGTTTTGTCTATCTTTTGTTATAAGAAAAGAAAGGGTACTATTCTTCTCGTTCGCAACCGTTTTTTTTGGAATTATTATGCTGTTAGTCAGTATGGGCGCAATATCTACCATTTTATAAACCTGTGTCATTCATTCCATGAGGAGGCCTCTTTCACCATGTATTTGCCTGCGAAGCATCTATGTCGTGATAGAAGGTCGTCTCTCCTCTAGCAGAAAAACGCGCCTTCTCGTAGACGCGCTCTTAAAATTAACATTCCATTATGCTGTTTGTTCGGTTTGTTCCTCATCTATACCATTTTTCCGTTTATCATCTTCCGAAATGATATACGCACACGCTGCATCACCCGTAATATTTAACGATGTTCGTATCATGTCTAGCAACCGATCTACCCCGATAATTAAAGCAATTCCATCTACTGGTAAACCTACTTGTTTTAACACCATCGCTAACATAATCAGCCCTACCCCAGGGACTCCTGCTGTTCCGATACTTGCTAGTGTAGCTGTTAAAACAACCATTAGCATTTGACTTAAGCCTAGCGGTTCTGCATACACTTGCGCAATAAAAACCGTAGCAACTGCTTGCATAATTGCAGTTCCATCCATATTAATCGTTGCACCTAATGGCTGCACAAAACTACTGATCGATTTTTTTACACCGAGTTTTTCCTGTGCTATTTTCATAGATACTGGTAGTGTTGCACTGGAACTGGATGTACTAAAAGCAACGGACATTGCCGGGAAAAACGCCTTATAAAATTTTAATGGGCTTGCTTTTCCTAAAGTTTTAATAGCAATACTGTACGTAATTACTCCGTGTAAAACAAGAGCCAAAATAACTGCCAACATATACATAAACATGGAACCTATTGCATCTAAACCAGCTTCTCCAATTGCTGATGCAATTAAAGCGAACGCCCCATAAGGAGCTGTTTTCATAATCGCATTCACAAGAAAAATTAATATGTCATTGGCCTGCTCAAATAAATTTCTGATTCCACTCGTTTTTTCTCCTAACATAGCTAGTGCAACTCCAACAAAAATGGCGACTGCAATAATTTGCAACATATTCCCTGTTGATAGTGCTTCTACTGGATTTTCAGGAATGATTTGCACAAGCGTATCCATAATCGGCGGGGCGGCTTGATCTTCATAGGAAGCATCATCTATGGAGAAATTTCCTCCTTCACCTGGCTCTAGTACTAATCCAACTCCTAATCCAATAACTAGCGCTATGGCTGTCGTTACTAAATAAAAACTTATCGTCTGTACCCCAATTCTTCCTAATTTAGATGGGTCGCCTAATCCAACTGTTCCAAGCACAATCGAAACAAAAACAATTGGAACAACTATCATCATAATTAAGTTTAAAAATATTTCTCCAACAGGATTTAATACATACGTATCAATAGGTGTAAACAGTTCTGCAGGAGCAAAAGTTAAACCTATTCCAGCGAAAATTCCTAATAGTAAGGCAAGTAATATTTTTTTGGTTAAACTCATAAGCATTCGTCCTTTCTTGTTGTGTGAACAGTTAACTATAAACAGAAAGCTAAGACTTATCTGTATTCTTAAACTACTAAAATTGAGATGTCTTATAAATTCTCAGAAAAGAATGCGCTTTCTCCGTAATTTGCCACTAAAAAACGAATTATTCTAGTGATTTATTCTTTTTTTCATGTTTTCCTATATGAAATATAGATGAGTAGAATAAAGAAATGGGATACAGAGCAGTGTGTTACAAGGTATAAAAACATAGAGTTGCTTTTCTATTTTATCATTTTTCTTACTACTTGAATAGTCCTATTTTTTGTAAGGTAGATGATAATACTATATTCCTTATTTAATCGTATACATAACTAGTAAAAATTATTTTTACGATCCAATTAACGTACCGTTTTTTATTACGCGCATTCTTGACAATAGTTTATAAAATCTTTATTGTTAACCTATATAAATTTATGTTTACAATTTGTTTTTTAGGATTTCTTCATCAAAATTTTTAGGAGAGGATGAAATAGAGAAGATGATAGACTTTCAATCTTTAGCAAAGGCTGTTTTGGAAGGATACCAGATAACAGAAGGAGAAAGTTTAGCCATTTTAGATTGCCCTGACGAAGCTATACTTCCATTACTACATAGTGCTTACGTGATTAGAAAGCATTACTACGGTAATAAAGTAAAACTTAATATGATTATTAATACAAAATCAGGTGCTTGCTCAGAAAATTGCGGCTATTGCGCGCAATCCCGTGATTCAACAAATCCAATTGAAAAATACAAAATGATGGACAAAGATTCGATTGTAAAAGGAGCAGAACGAGCTAGTCAATTGCATGCAGGAACCTATTGTATTGTTGCGAGCGGACGCGGACCTACAGATAGAGAATTGAACCATATTATTGGTGCTGTCAAAGAAATTAAAGCCAAGTATGATTTAAAAATTTGCGCTTGTCTCGGTATTTTAAAACCTGGGCAGGCAGAACAGTTAAAAAAAGCAGGAGTAGACAGATATAACCACAATATTAATACATCAAAAGCTCATCATGCTACGATAACTACTAGCCATACTTACGAAGATCGTATACAAACTGTAAACAAAGTAAAGGAAGCGCGTATTTCTCCTTGCTCAGGCATCATTGTAGGAATGAAAGAAACGAAACAAGATGTTATACAAATGGCATTTGCCTTACAAGAACTAGAGGCTGCTTCTATTCCTGTGAATTTTTTACACGCCATGGAAGGCACCCTTTTAGAAGGTACAGATGAGCTTACGCCTCTCTATTGCCTAAAAGTCCTATGCCTATTTCGTTTTACAAACCCCCAAGCAGAAATTAGAGTTTCCGGAGGGCGGGAAGTTAATTTAAGAAGCTTGCAACCGCTTAGCTTATATCCAGCCAATTCTATATTTATAGGCGACTATCTCACAACTGCTGGACAAGTGGCAAAAAAAGATTACCAAATGCTTACAGATCTTGGTTTTGAAATTGATGATGTGAACTCCGAAGTACCCGTCTAAAACAAATGCATACCACGGTATAAACGATAAGCAAACAGCCCCCGCGTACTACTTATCGTTTATGCCGTTTTTCTTCTAATAAAATCAAAAAATCTTATGTTTCTCTATAAGGAGAAAAAGACTTGCACCATGCTATAAATAGAGAAAACAACATACCAAAAACTCTAATACTCGAAGATAGAAAATAGTTTCATCTGCTAAGTCGTATGGAGAAGCCCGCGAATAGCCACCAAGGATTGTATACATGCCAATAAAGGTAAACAGTAACCTCCCATTTTTATTGTTTTATTTTTACTGCGTACCTAGGGGTTGATTTGCCCAGCGTAAATTCAACGTAATTCGTATGCGCTTTCAGTTGTACGAACGGAAATGGTAATATGAGAAAAGGAGAAAATAAAAAATGCATGCCTGACGTTCAAGATTTTTTACAGAGGGGAGATAAAAAAGGGTGCTTTTTATTGAAGCAACAGAGATTATGTAAAACAAGAAAGCAAGGAAAATGGGATAGGAGATAGATAACGCTCCAATCCATACAGTATGCTTTCCTACTTGTCATTCAATTTAAATAATATGTTTCATCTCGTTCATGCTTAACCATTGCATGATCTTTTGATCTAACAATTGAATTCGCTCTAAGGCCGATTTGTCATCAATGCTCCTGTAATGATGGTTTCCACCAGTTTCTTCATCGGCTTCATCTGCCAAGTGTACAACTTGCTGTAATGGTTTTAATTGTAATTCGCCATTCGGCAAGTAAGAATCCGTATGCAACAATATAGCTACAGCTATTTCTTTAGCTACTTGAGGGTCCTCGCCAATACGAATGAGTAGTTTATGCGCACGACTTGCACCTTTAATTGCATGAATATCATTCTTTCGATATTTGTCATAATCCCATTTTCCTTCTGTATACCAAGTATAATGCCCTACATCATGCAATAGAGCCGCCTTCGTAGCATGATCGCGATTTACTTGATACTGCTTGGCAAGATCAAATGCATATTCTGCAACCGCAATGGCATGAGCTATACCTGAACGTTTCAAATAACGCTGTGTAACAGGATGTAGGAACACAGTTTCTAATGTTACATTTCTCATCTATAGATACCTCCTTTATATGTTCTTTTTTAATACTCTCTAGTATAAGGGGAAATTTTTAAAACTATAGCATATGAACATGAGTTATTGCAAGTTATATACTCGGTCCGATTGTTCCTTTTTTTTGAACTAAATTTATCTCAGCTCCTTATATTTCCTTTAAAGTAAGTAAAAAACAACTGCCATAAATAAAAGCACCCTTATGCATGCTTCTATTTGCGACAGTTGTTTATACATTACATTTCTAATTCAAAGTCTTTGACGTATGCTTTTGGTGTCAGTATTGCTTTTCCATCAAATGCTTGTAGCTCTTCGCCATTTTTCACCCGATTTGGAGTATCAGGGTTTGCTAACGCTTGACGAGCAATAGCTATAAAATCAGCCTTTCCTTGCTTAATAACTGCTTCTGCTTTTTCCGGATCGCCTAAACGTCCGCAAGCAATAACAGGCTTCCCAGCATATTTTTTCGCTACCTCTGACATCGTCATTGTTCCTTCACCAAATCCAGGTGTCGTTGCGTCATCATCGGAAATATGAATATAGTCGACATCCGTTTTTCCTAGTTCAGAAAAGATGATGGATGCTTCTTCCTCTCCACCAGGCCATTTGTAAGCTTTATCGGTAGCTTTTAGTTGAGAAATACGAATTCCTACAATCATTGTCCCGCCAACTGCTTCTTTCACTTCAGCTATAAGTTCCTTTAACAGTCGAACTCGATTTTCTACACTGCCTCCATACTGATCCTTTCTTTGATTAATATTTGCTGATAAAAATTCATCGAGTAAATAGCCATTTGCTCCATGTAATTCGACTCCATCAAACCCAGCCTTCTTTGCATATTTCGCGGATTGAACAAAGCCCTGTTTTACTTCTTCAATTTCATGAAGGGTTAATTCCTTTGCTTCTGGATACGGACCGCTACCACCGTAAATTTCTGCCTTATCACTAGGAGGTGTAAACGGCGATGGTGCTACGGTAACATTTGTATAATAATTCCCTTGCGTTTGAGCTCCACCATGCATCAATTGCGCAATCATCAACGCTCCATGGGATTGTACACTTTCTACAATTGGCTTCCAATGTGTAGCATGCTTTTCCGTGGCTAAACCACCTTGAAATTCATATGCTTGACTATATTTCGTGTCAGGATAGACGCCTTCTGTAATGACAACAGCGAAGCCACCTTTAGCATATCGTTCATAATAACGCTGAACGCGCTCATTCGGTGTTCCATCTGCTTCAGAGCTTACTCTTGTCATTGGAGCTAAAATATAGCGATTCTTTAACACATATGTTCCGAGATACCCTTGTTCAAACAATTTATTCATCATCTTCACCCTATTCTTTGTTGTTATTTAAAATTAACATTTATCGCTAATTTTATGCAGTATATTATTGCAGGTATTTTTATTTTCTGCAAATTAGTTGCTTATACGAACTGTTTTGAACTTAATTTGGCATACTGGCTTTTAAAAATTGGTTTATACTGTAATTTCTATACTTTTCTATATTTCAAATCTAAAACCGATGTATATTCATTATCTTTTAATTTTCACCATATGCTTTGGTATAAAAATGATTTTATATTAGAAAATGCCTCTCATTACAAAGCATAGTACTTTATTATTATAGTTGTGAAAAAATTCCTAATAAAAGTATAAATAGACTTGTTAAAAAATAATAAATATTATATACTCTCAAATAACAGAAAAATTACGATTTATTGAATTTAACAATAAGGGGGGCTTAAGTTGTCTCAAGAACAGCAAGATCAAAATGTACTTGATATAAAGAATTTACATACAGGTTTTTTGATAAATGATGAATTACATCACGCTATAGTAGATGTGAATTTTAACGTGAAACCTAAAGAAATAGTTTGCGTTGTTGGTGAATCAGGCTGTGGAAAGAGTGTAATGTCATTATCAATTATGCAGCTTCTTCCAAAGATAAATTCTAAAATTTCAGCTGGAGAAGTTCTTTTTAATGGAGAAAATTTGGTACAAAAGTCCGAAAAGGAAATGAACCAAATTCGTGGTAAAGATATTGCAATGATTTTCCAAGAACCAATGACAGCTTTAAATCCCGTTTTTTCAATTGGATGGCAAATGCGCGAGATTTTATTTAATCATTTAGACATTACTAAGCAGGAAGCAAATCATAAAGCAATTGATTTGTTAAAACAAGTGGGGATATCACGTCCAGAAAAAATTCTTAATGAATATCCTCACCAATTGTCTGGTGGAATGCGCCAGCGTGTAGTCATCGCTATGGCAATTGCTTTACAACCAAAGCTTTTAATTGCAGATGAACCTACTACAGCATTAGATGTAACCATTCAGGCGCAAATACTAGAGTTACTTAAAGATATCCAAAACAAAGTGAATATGGCCATAATGCTTATTACCCATGATTTAGGTGTTGTAGCAGAAATGGCTGACCGAGTCATTGTCATGTATGCTGGTAAAATTGTGGAAGAGGCTAGTGTTGTAGATCTATTTACGCAACCAAAACACCCATACACACAGTCATTACTAGATAGCATACCTAAAATGGACCAGACAACGGACAAATTAAACACTATTGATGGTGTCGTTCCTTCATTAGAAAGCATGCCTGAAGTAGGGTGTCGCTTTACAGATAGATGCCCAAAAGCTTTTGGAGATTGTCCACTCGTTACACCACAACTTGCTAAAGTGAATAATGATCACTATGCACGCTGCCTCCTATATGACGAGTGTTATCCAAAAGAAACATCTTATGCTAAGGAGGTAGAAAACGTATGATGCAAACTGACGAAGTAAAGAAAAAAGATTTAACACAAAAGGATACACTTTTAGAAGTCCGAAATTTAAAAAAATATTATCCCATTCATACTGGATTTTTCAAAAGAAAAACAGGTGATGTGAAAGCAGTAGATGATATTTCCCTTACACTTAGAAAAGGAGAGACGTTCGGTCTTGTTGGTGAATCAGGTTGCGGAAAATCTACCGCAGGACGCACCATTTTAAGGCTCACAGATGCTACTGATGGAAATATTTTCTTTGAAGGGGAAAACATCACTAAAGTAAGCGGTTCCAAACTTCGTAAAGCGAGACAGGATTATCAAATGGTTTTTCAAGATCCATATGCTTCATTAAATCCGAAAATGATGGTTGGCCATTTAGTAGATGAGCCTATTCGTAATTATAGAAATAAATCACATAAAGACTTAAAACCCGAAGTACAACACCTATTAAAACGCGTCGGTCTACGTGAAGAAGATTATTATAAATACCCACATGAATTTTCTGGGGGACAACGACAACGGATTGGAATAGCACGAGCACTCGCTTTAAACCCTAAATTAATTGTTGCAGATGAACCAGTTAGTGCACTTGATGTCTCCATCCAATCACAAGTATTGAACCTTTTAAAAGAACTGCAAGAAGAGTTTGATTTAACATATTTATTCATTGCCCATGACTTAAGTGTTGTCAAACATATGAGTGATCAAATCGGCGTCATGTATTTAGGTAAAATGGTGGAAGTTGGAGATAATGAATCCATTTATAGAGAACCATTGCATCCTTATACACAAGCACTCATTTCTGCCATTCCTGAACCGAATCCACTAATAAAGAAGGAGCGCATTATCTTAAAAGGCGATGTTCCAAATCCACAAAACCCGCCAAGGGGATGCGTTTTTCATACGAGATGTCCAATGGCAATGGAGAAATGTAAAGAATTTGTACCTCAATTAAAGGAGGTGAGGCCTAACCACCAGGTCGCATGTCTTTTATATGAGAACCAATAATAAAACCATTCAAGGGGGAGTCATTGTTGAAAAAGAAAGTTTGGTTGTTTTTATTCATTTTCCTTTCGTTCACTTTATTTTTAGCAGCATGTGCAGATAACACGTCGGAGGAAGGCAATGCTGAAGGAGACGATAAAACAGAAGAAGCAGAAGGGTCTGACGATGATGCTAAAGAAGAAGGAGAGCCTAAAAAAGGTGGCACTGTAACATTTGCTTTTACGCAACCGTTTCAAGGCTTGTTGGAGCGTGGATTATACGAAGGAGAAGATGATGACAAAATTTTAAGGTTTGTAACGGATAGCTTAGTCGATACGAATGATGAATTACAACCTGAACCTGGCATGGCGGATTTTGAGGTAGACGAAGATAATAATACCGTCACTTTCACACTAAAAGATGGTATTACATGGCATGACGGCGAGCCATTGACTACCGAGGATATCGCCTATTCCTATGAAGTTATTGCTCACAAAGATTACGAGGGAATGCGCTACACAAATGTCAATATGATTGAAGGTGCAGAAGCATATAACAAAGGAGAAGCAGACAGCATTTCCGGCATTGAAATTGTTGATGAAAAAACCATCGTATTAACGTTAACAGACGTTGCACCAAATACAATTGCAAATTTATGGACCTATCCAATGCCAAAACACCATTATGAAGGAATAGAAGTAGCTGATTTACCGGAATCAGACGCCGTACGTAAAAACCCAATTGGTACTGGACCATTCAAGGTAACAAACGTTGTACCAGGTGAAATGGTAGAAATGGAAAAGTATGCAGATTATTGGCAAGGGGAACCATACTTGGATGGTGTCGTTTATAAAGTTATTGATGCTTCCGTAGCTACTGGATCCCTCAAGAATGGAGAGATCGATATTATGCAAGCTCCAAGTAGCCAATACCCGGAAATAAAAGAATTAGATAACGTAGAAGCAATCGAAGAACCAGCACTGGGCTTTAACTATATTGGCTTTAAATTGGGGCATTGGGATGCTGAAGAAGGTGTTAACGTAATGGATAATGAAAAATTCCAAAACAAACAACTTCGTAAAGCAATGGCTTATGCAATCGATGTCCAAGGAATTCTCGATTCCTTTTCCAATGGACTTGGTGAGGTAATCGGAGCACCAGTACCTCCTGTCAGCTGGGCATATGCGGATCAAGCAGAACTAGAAGATTACAGTTATGACCCTGAAAAAGCGAAAGAACTATTAGATGAAGCTGGTTACGTGGATACCAATGATGATGGTTGGCGTGAGAACCCAGACGGAGAAGAGTTTACAGTAAACTTCGATACGATGTCAGGTTCAGATATTTCTGAGCCACGTGCTCAATACATTTTACAGAATTGGCAAGATGTTGGAATTAATGCGAAATTAAACGGTGGTCTAAAAGAATTTAATTTATTCTATGATGTCCTGGAAAAAGATGAGGAATCGGTGGAAACATTTATGGGCGCTTGGGGGCTTGGTTCTGACCCTGATCCAACTGGTTTGTGGAAATCAGATAGCGTATCAAACTATGCTCGTTGGGTGAATGAAGAGTCAGATGAGTTAATTGAAAAAGGACTTAGCGATGAAGCTTTTGATCAAGAATACCGTAAAGATGTATATGCTGAATGGCAAAAATTGATTAACGATGAATTGCCAAACATTTTCCTATACGCACCAGTGGACGTCTATGCAGTGAACAAACGTCTACAAAATGTTCACACCAATTCCTTTACAGCTCAGCAAGACACACATTTATGGTGGGTAACAGACGCTGATAAAGAATAGACTATAAAACTAGTGAATAAGGGGAAAATAATATGCTCATATACACATTACGAAGAATAGCCATCATGATCCCCATTATTTTCCTGGTCTCTGTAGTGGTATTTTTCCTGGCAAACCTTATGCCAGGAGATGCCCTTACAGGGAGAATTGATCCATTAAATACAGATCCAGCTTATATTGAAGAAATGCGGGAGAAGCTTGGCTATAACGACCCCATTTATGTGCAGTATTTAAACTGGATTAGTGGATTTTTTCAAGGGGATTTTGGACAATCCTTCGTGCATAAAATGCCCGCTTCAGAATTAATATTATCGCGACTGCCTAATACCATATTATTAGCCGTCGTAGCCATGATTATTACATACATAGTTTCCTTTTTAATGGGGAGATACGCAGGCCGCCATCCCTACACATTAGGCGACTATGGTGTACAAGTATTAAATTATTTAGCACTTGCCATGCCGAGTTTTGTAGCAGCCTTATTGTTTATTTACTTTGTTTCCTTTCAATTAGGATGGCTTCCAGCGACGGGAAGTATTGGTTCGGGGGTAGATCCTGGAACATGGGAATATATTATTAGTAAAGTAGAACATGCTATCTTACCGTCATTATGTCTTGGTTTATTACCCATTGCTAGCTATACGCAATTTTTACGTAATGACATGATTGAAAGTTCTCAAAAAGATTTTGTACGTATGGCACGTGCCAAAGGAACGCCAGAAAGGAAAATATATAATAAACATATTTTACGTAATTCTGTTATTCCTATCGTTACATTATTAGGATTTGATTTAGCTGGTATTATTGGCGGTTCTGTTATTATTGAAACCATTTTCACATACCCAGGGGTAGGGCAATTATTTGTAGATTCCATTAATAATCGAGATTACACCGTCGTTATGGCTGTTACAATGTTACTAACCGTAATGACACTTATCGGAAATCTACTAGCTGATATTTTCTATGCTTTAGTAGATCCTAGAATACGATTGGATTAGTGGAGGAGGTAGATTAAATGGAAACATCAACAAACCAAACCGTTCAGCTGGCCCCTCCAAAGAAGAAAAGCTTATCACAATGGGGAATTGCTCGTAAAAAGTTTGTCCGAAATATTCCTGCGATGGCAAGTCTTATTTTCCTGTTCGTTGTAACAGCATTATCGATGTCAGCTTCTCTTTTATCAGACATTGATCCGAGTCGTATTAACCCAAGACTCGTTGAAGTGCCGCCTTCTGCTGAACATTGGCTTGGAGCAGATTCTGCTGGAAGAGATATTGTCACCATGCTGCTATACGGTGGGCGGACGTCCCTATTAATTGGTTTTTCTTGTATGACCATTATTATATCCATTGCGACAATTATAGGAACCATTTCAGGGTATTACGGTAACATAGTAGACAGCATTCTCATGCGATTTACCGATTTCATGATGAACTTCCCATTTCTCATTTTTGTTATCGTATTACAAGCAATCTTTATTGACAGTGGAGTGTTAGCATTAATTCTTGTTATCAGCTTGCTTAGCTGGACAGGGGCTGCAAGGGTAATTCGAAGCAAGGTAATGTCGGAAAAAGAAAATGAATATGTGTTGAGTGCTATATCCATTGGAACAAGGCCTTCTAAAGTTATGATTAAACATATATTACCTAACGTCATGTCAACGATTATCGTTCAAGCAACGCTGTTATTAGCAGCGATGATCGTGGCGGAGACAGGACTTAGTTACCTTGGATTTGGGGTTCCTGTCGGTACACCAAGCTGGGGCAATATGCTACAAGCAGCACGCGATCCTGGCACGTTTGAAAATCTGTGGTGGATTTGGCTACCACCAGGTTTATTAATTACATTAACTATTTTATCCATCAACTTTATCGGTGAAGGGTTTAAGGACGCTTTCAATCCGAAATCAAAAAAATAATGCATGAAGCGAGCCTGAGCTTGTTTAATAAGCTCAGGCTCGCTTCATATGTCTGATTTATTTTTGGAGTATATTTTTTCACTAGCATTGCATAAATGTGGTTTGAAAATTCAGTAAACATCTTTGCAGGATTTTTTGCCAAAAAGACAAAGGCTAAACAAAGGTGGTCTGTCCATTTGGAAAAATTATACAATTAAACTATTAGCAACAACGACACTGTATGTATTTACGGAATAGATCTATCGTCAAATCTGCGAATCCAGATGTACGCAGGTTTCCACAGCGCTTTATTTAACCAGCGGCTAATTCGGAGTAAGGACTTCTTACTCCTCATCTCTAACTGGATAAGTACATGTAAACAGTAAGCAATAAGTGCAAGGAAAATTTGATTTTGAATGGCAGTTTCGCTCATGCCATAAAAGTGTTTGATCTTTACATGCTGTTTGAGCCACTTGAAAAATAGCTCAATGGTCCATCGTTGACGGTAAATTTCACTAATCTCTTCGGAGTCTAGATCGAAACGGTTAGTAATTAATCGTAGAATGTTTCCCTTTGTATCCACTACTTCAAGTAGGCGGAATACATTCTCTGTACGATTTTGCGTCGAACCGATGTAAACCATCTTGTCGGATAAAACCGTAGAATCTTTAGGTATAGAAAATGATTCTACTTCACGAGTGATGGCGTTTTTCTTCAGTCTTGATACGAAAAAATAGCCTTCATCTGTCATTCGATCAAATCGTTCATAATCAACGTATCCACGGTCAAACACATACATGGCTTCTTTGTCGTCTACGAGAACTTCCAGTTGATTTCTGTCATGTTCTTTGGCTGTTGTAATCACTGCTTTTTCAGGATAGACGGTGTCTTTATTCATAAATACAAGTCGTAAATGTAGCTTAACTCCTGCTTTTGTTTTACGGAACTTTGCCCACTTATGATTCGTTAAGTTCAATGGAAGCGTGCTAGAATCAATGATTTTCAATGGCATGTATTTCCCGTTTTTAAATTGGATACCTTTTATTTTGTAAACAAGTTCCAAGAATAAATGGGAAAGGATCATTGGATTCATTTCATTATTCTTCCTTGATAGCTGAGATGTACTAATCGATTCAAACCCCAGTGCTTTTTGAAGTCCATCATCTATTAGGGCATCGCTCATTTCTTCCAAGCTCTCGAATCCTTGCAGTTGGGCAAGTAACATAAGCTTTATATACGCTGCAGTTGTTAGCTTTTTTGTGTAGTAATCTTGTTTATTTTCTTCTACTTGTTCAAATAGTTTTTTCGTATTTATAGGTGAAACCCATTTACCAAATGATGATTTTAGTGTATTCTTGTCCATACGGATTATCCTTTACTTTTGGATTTGGACAGGAACCACCTGTACTTCCATTGTAAAGGATTTTTTTGTATCATGAACACATAATTATTGAACATTTTCAGTATTTTGAATCATCAGGTTTAATTAATGCAATGCTAGTGATATTTTTTATGTGTTGTATCTTGCTGCGATCCAGTTTATAGGCGAATGAATCATTCCTTCTAACGCCAGAACCGAAGTGGAATGCATGGGGCTTCACTTGCTCGTATACATCAGCAAATGTTGCTGGCTTTAAACCATGCCCCACCATCATATTTACATGCGTATCCGCAGCCAAATCAATCAATTGTTGTAGCTGCGGAATAGCCTCAGGTGCTTTATAGTTACCTCCTGCAGTTAACACTGTCGTTATTTGCTTATATTGTGCCAAGCATGCTAACGCTTCTTCTTGGTCACGAGCAAAATCAAACGCCCGATGAAAAGTTACATCTAAATCATCAGCCACGTCTAATAACTGTTTCAACACTTCTTCATCAATCGTTTTTTCAGTAGTCAATGACCCAATAACGATACCGTTTGCACCCATCTTTTTAATCAGATCTATATCTGCCTTCATCGTGTCTATATCGTATTTGTTGTATACAAATGATTGACTATGTGGACGAACCATGACATTGATAGGCAGATGGACAGCTTCAACTGCTTTTTTTAGTAAACCGTAACTTGGTGTAAGCCCTATTTCTGCCATCGCAGGGCTAAGTTCAATCCGATCTGCTCCATACTGCTCTGCTTCTATCACATCCGTTAAGTTCGTAGCAATAACTTCTAAAAGCATGAACAACCCTCTCCTTTACATACAATACCCTTATCCTACCTGATGAGAGCGCCTTTTAATAGACCAAAAAGATGCAAAGAACCTAACTACTATCCTCACTTCCTTTGCCTAAATCTATCATCTATGCTTTAATGACAATACATAGTGTTATTATATATCTCACTAGGGGAGCAATTTTATTGCTGAGAAAGGAAACTTGACCCTTTGAACCTGATCTAGTTTGTACTAGCGTAGGGAAGTGACAACTTGCATGAATAGTAATCAGGCAATCACTTCCCCGTTCTATTTACATCGTAGAATGGGGAATATTATTTTCTCCAGATGCAAGTACGTCTTATCCTGAACTACAAAGGTTTGTTGTTTCCACATCTTCTCTAGCATTAAAATAATTTCAATTATCGAGAGGAGAATATAGTATGATGCAACAACTATTTACAGATCGTTTATGGAAAAAGGTAGAGCCCATTTGGAAATCCTATTTGGAGCATCCATTTGTAAAAGGGTTAGGAGAAGGTTGGCTTGATAAGGAAAAGTTCAAGCATTGGATGAAGCAAGACTATGTTTATTTAATAGAATATTCTCGCTTGTTTGCATTAGGAAGCGCGAAAGCACATGATTTATCAACAATGACAACGTTTGCCAATTTACTTCATGGAACCTTGCATATGGAAATGGATTTACATCGTAACTATGCAAGCAAGTTTGGCATAACTGCTGATGAATTAGAAGAAACAGAAGCGGCGGCAACAACGACTGCATACACAAGTTATATGCTAAATGTGGCACAACAAGGTGGCATAGAAAATACAGTCGCCGCCGTACTGGCTTGTGCTTGGAGTTATAATTACATTGGCAAAGCATTGGCAGCCTGGCCAAACGCCTTGGAACATGAATTTTACGGCAATTGGGTACAAATGTATTCCTCCGAAGATTTTACAGCACTAGCTAACGATTGCATTGATTTAATTAATACAATTGCGGAAGATAAACCAGAACACGAGTTAGCCATCTTGGAAGATATCGTTGTGAAAACGAGCTATTTTGAATATATGTTCTGGGATATGGCAGAACATCAAGCCATGTGGCCTATCCCTGTAGCTGCCCAAAACTTATAATTCTTCGTAAATCTTTATCCGTTGAAATGGTAACTTAGATTAATTTCGGACGGCATCATCTGCGGTTTTTAACTTCATAAAAATCCGCAAAGCTCATCATTTAAAAGCTACGGCTATCACCATAAAGACTTGGTGACATGTCGTAGCTTTCTTTATTCCTTAAGTAGAACGATGCAATAGCTTGCTAACAGTCTATTATAACCTATAGATTTCGAAAGGATATATATACCAGATAAATATGATACAACATTGTTACACAGATAATTTATAATGAAAGAGAGGGAGGTTTGCCCAATGGTGCGAATACTAATCGTTGAAGATGAAAAACCAATATCTGACTTAATAAAAATGAGTCTCGGAGATGCAGGATATGAATGTTTCTGTGCCTATGATGGAGAACAAGCTGCTGATATGATCGAAGCAAATCATTTTGATTTAGCAATTTTAGATATTATGCTCCCCAAAATTAATGGCTATGATTTACTAGAATATATCCAGCCTTACGATATACCAGTCATATTTTTAACTGCCAAATCAGATGTAACGGATAAAGTAAAAGGGTTAAAGCTTGGAGCGGAAGACTACCTAACGAAACCTTTTGAAATCGTAGAATTGCTAGCCCGAGTGGAAACTGTTTTACGCAGATATGATAAAAACAAACGATTTATAGAATTGTTTGATATAAAAATAGATACGCTTTCCAGAGTCGTAACCAAATCAGGAAAAACTGTTAATCTAACAGCGAAAGAGTACGACTTATTATTATTATTTATTAACAATAAAAATATTGCTCTATTTCGGAGTAACATCTCTATGAAAGTTTGGGGAGAAGATTTTGTCGGCGAAAGCAGGACGATTGACCTGCACGTACAACGTATGCGACAAAAGCTTGGTTTAAAGGATAAAATCGTAGCAGTCTATAAGGTGGGCTATAGACTGGAGGTATAGCATGAAATTATTTTGGAAAATATTTTATTCCACGATGATCGTATCTGTCTCCTGCTTCAGCATTGGAAGTTATATATTAATTGACTCCGCTTTTCAAGATTCTATCAAGCGCGAAGCCACTTCTGTATTTGAGGAAAATGATATTTTAAGATACTCGCTACAAAAAGAATTACGAGAGGCTTCCGTATCGGATTTTTACTTCGCTGATGAAAAAAACAAGGAATCAGCATCCAATGAAGAGCTACTTATAACCGTTGCCTCCTCCTTAACCATTTATGAATCTGGTGGAGAACTTACTTTTCGCATTAGTAACCAGGACGGAGATATCGTATACGATAATTTTAATGAAGATTTAAGTAACGATGCCGTTACACAAGTATCGAATCAATCTAAAGGCTACCAAGTAAAAAATGTTAATGGGAAATATTTTCTTCACGCTATGACACCACTTCAATTACATGAAGATTTATTCTACATTGAAAACTTTCGAGAAATATCCGATATTTTTGCGAGTAAAAATGACCAATGGACAATGTATATGTATATTACGCTGCTGATGATTGGAATAGGTGCAATCGTCATGCTAGTCACTGCATGGCTACTGACAAAACCGATCTATAAATTATCGAAAGCAACGAAACAGATTGCTAAAGGAAATTTTGAAGAACGAACGATTGTTAGCAGCTATGTTGAGGTTGAGGAATTATCCCGCAATTTTAATTTTATGGCTGAACATATTGAAGAAATGATTTCTCAGTTAAAAGAAGCCAATCAAAGGCAAGAAACATTTATTGGGAGTATTAGCCATGAATTAAAAACACCACTTACTACCATGATTGGTTATGCAGATATGCTTCGCTCTAAAAAGTTAGATTCAGAACAAACATTTATGGCAGCGAATTATATTTTTCAAGAAGGAAAGCGAATTGAGGAGTTAACAATGAAATTACTCGATTTGTTGGTATTAAAAAAACGAGATATTGAAACAAAACCCATAAAAGCAACTGCCTTTTTCAGCCCCTTGCAACAGTACATGGAACCTATTTTTGAAAAAGCAAACATGGAATTTTATGTGGAAGCAGAAGAAGCTATGATACTTATTGAGCCCGATTTAATGCGAACCGTTTGTACCAATTTACTCGATAATGCAAGAAAAGCAATCGATCATGATCATGGAAAAATTAAGCTCCATGGCTTTATCCACCAAAACGACTATCACATCCGTATTTGTGATAATGGAAAAGGTATTCAAGCAGATGAAATGGCTAAAATTACCGACGCTTTTTATATGGTTGATCAATCAAGAGCAAGGGTACAAGGAAGTGTTGGCTTAGGACTTGCTATTTGCAGTGAGATTATCCATTTACACAAAGCTGAACTGACATTTGACAGTGAGTTTGGCAAAGGTACTTGTGTGACAGTAATAATTAAAGGTGTGAAGCGATGATGAAAAAGAAAAAAATACACCTTACCAACATTCTTTTAGCCATCATAGGGGTAAGTATTGCTTTCTTACCATTTATTTTAAAAAATGTTCAAGAGGAGCGTTTGTTGAATCATATTTTTGTATCAGATTTCCAAACAGAAGAAAAACAAGTGAATGATAATCAAACGACATCCATTGAAGAAAAGTTAAAATTAATCGTTAATCATTATGACGGAAATGAAAACATTGCCATCATTGAAAAAAGTAATAATGAGACGAAAAGAGCTGAATACCTTTCTAAGGGAATAAATGAAATTAAAGAACTGCAAAACAAAGGGTTGTTTCCACAAATTGATATGCAACCTGAATTCACGATCATTAATTCCAATATCAAAACATTTTTAAATACACAACATCCCCAGCACACAGTAACGATCTGGGAGGCTTTCTTTTCCACTAATGGTGTAGAAATAAATATATCAATGGACACCCAAACGAATAAAATCTATGAGTATCGAGTGAACCCAAATAATAATAAACCCTTATCTATAACTGATCATGATCAAACTACTACAAAATTAGCTAATTATTTTAATGTGAAAGTAAGTGAAAAAAAATTAATCGATAAAAGAACGGAAAAAATATATACGCTAGCGGACGAAGACGTCTTCATTTCCTTTTTTTCCGATAGGTATTTTGCGAGTTTCTATTTAATTCCTGCATTTGAAGCAGAAAAGAGGCCATTTTGATGGATAAATGAGCTAACTATGATACGTTGATCTATTATACTTTCTTGTAAGAAGAGAGATCGCAGGTTTAACACTTCCATTTCTCACCATAGACAACTGTTCAAAATATGAAAACTTATCCAATTCAGTACGTTATCCATGAACAGTTCGTTCTAAAATGAGCACACAAAAGACCTTGATCTCGCTTTTCCCCCCTTTTTAATATAGATTACTTGGGGCTGTTGCACAATCAGGTAATTGATTGTGCAACAGCTTTTTTGTGTATACACAAAAAAACAGACCACAAAGGGTCTGCTCTCATATATTATTGATTTATGACAAATAAAAGAATAATACAAGCCCAGTATAGGCAAACTGCAGCAAATTATCAATTATATTTACCGATGGATGTAGAAGAAATGATTCCTATGGATGATTCGGTCCGGCTCCATTTTTAGGCTTATATTAAACTTTAAATTCTTATATAATACAAAGAACCAGCCTGTAAATTACCTACAAGCTGTCTTCACTGCCGTTATTCTGCTGTCAAATATTCTTCTAATGTTAAGTCATTCTCTGTTATTTCTTTAGCAGCCTTCTTACCTACATAACGAATATGCCATGGCTCATATTGATATTGCGTAATTTCTTCTTTTCCTTTAGGAAAGCGAATAATAAAACCATATTCAGCTGCATTTTCCGCTAACCATTTACCTTCATCTGTATTAGCAAAGTCCTCATTTAATTGGAAACCCATATCTCTACTCGTCACATCCATCGTTAAACCTGTCTGATGCTCACTTTCCCCTGGTCGAGCACTTAATTGGTTAGCTTGTTTTTCTCCTAACGATTGGACATTAGATGCAAATACTGTTTCTTGGCGATCATAAGAACGATACCCAGATTGAGCAAACAACTCTAGCCCCGCCTTATCTGCAGCGGCAAACAAATCTTCAATTGCTGTAGCTGCAATTTTACGCACTTTCTTTTTCGGTAAATCTTCTGTAAAAGGATAATTTATGTCGGGTACCACTAAATCAACAGGTGTATAATCTGCTGGTAAAGCATTTTCCTTATTTACTAGCACCAATTGTTCATACGGATTTGCGATTACATTAGTTCCGCTATCTGTTGTAGCAGGCTCTGCTTTTGCAGGTAGTTTTTTTCCAGGTTCAAAATCATGATTTCCATCTTCAACCAATTGCTTCACTACCTCCGCTGTTTCTTGTTCATATATACCAGTCAAAGGTAAATCCTTCTGCATTTGTAAATCAGTAATGGCCCATACTGTAGCTGCATCAAAATCACCATTATCTTTTATATCATAGCCAATTTCTTTTAAAGCAAGCTGTAATGCCTTAACATCTTCTCCGCTATCTAATTTTTGCAAAGCCGCTTCAGGCAGTTGTAATTCCTCCACTGTATTTTCTGTGTTATCCTCTGCTTTGGACTGCTTATCTGCTTGTTGTTCTTTATCGCCATTTCCACATGCTGATGTAAATACTAATACGAATAATAAAACGATAAAGCTGATGATATGTTTCCGTTTCATGCTTCCCTCTCCTTCACAACACTAGCTTGAAACATTTTCATTTGTTTCAAAGTAATTCTTTAACCCACTTACAATTGCTTCTGCAACCGTTTGACTGTATTCATCAGACTGAATAAGTGCTAATTCTTCAGGGTTACTCATAAACCCTAGTTCTAAAAGAATAGCTGGTACTTCATTGTTTCTTAATACAGCATAGCTATCTTCGAGTATCCCTCTATCCTTTAATGAGATGGCATTACCCAGGGACTGGTGGATGCTCTGTGCCAACCGATAATCCTTTTCTTGGGAATAATAATACGTATGAAAGCCACCTACGCTAGGATCCTCAAATGAATTGTAATGAATACTGATAAAAGCGTCCGGCATTGCTTCATTACTCATGTTTCTTCTTTCTTTTAACGGTATTTTTACATCTTCTGTCCTAGTCATTATAACATTAGCTCCTACTTCACGTAACGCTTTTTCTATCGGTTTTGTTGTATTTGTAACTAAATCTTTTTCATATATGTCATTAATTCCAATTGAACCAGGATCTCTTCCCCCATGTCCAGGGTCGATCATTACTGTATGCCCGCTCAATTCGCCTGAATCCGTTGTAGCATTTAATGTTTCTTGTTCTGTTTCGCCTATTGTCTTCGTCTTACCTTCCGCAGAGTCATTATCTCCACATGCTGCTAATAAAATGAATAACAGAGATATAATTATATATTTGATGACATTCCTTTGCTCCATCAATTAGATACATTCCTTTCGTCTCATTTATAACGGATTATCATAAATCTATAAACAATTTTTAGTTATCGTTTTTGAATCTATTTCCATATATTTATAGTCTATGAAAGCAAAGTATCAAACTACTATATTTTTTGAATCATAGTTGCATATTACAAAACATTTATACCGTTTAGAGAAATTGGCATGAAAAGGGTAAAGAAAGTTAATTAGAAGTAAATGCTGCCAAATAGGATTTTATATTAACAGAGGTAATTTAGATATGCAATAATCCTTTTTTTGTAAGACTTTGTTTTTCATATACAATAAAAGAACAAATACTCGGGGCACCCGGTTAGCAACGTATCGAGTGGAACGAAGCAACGAAAGTTTTAGGAATCATGCTCCTGCAACAGGAGTATGCTAGCGCCCTCCGGCAAGTCCGTCTTTAGTCGGCCTTCCTATTTTAGTACGAACCGATGATGACTTAGCTTAGGGCAATGGAGTGAAGTCGCCTAGTTGCTGGGAGCTGGAGCCCGACGTGGCTAAATAACTTAGTTAATTTATCCACAGCTGCAAAATTTGATAATTTCCTACAATGAAAAAAACTGTCCAAAAAGGTTTTACTCACCTTTTTAGACAGTTTGGGTTTTAATTTATTTCATTAAGATAGTTCTGGCCAATACGCTTTATTCGCCTCATATAAATCATCTAATAAATCTTTAGCTACTTTTGCACTTGGAACAATTTTAGATAATGTCAATGCTTGCCATAGTTTTTGATATGATTTTTCTGCCCAAGCTTCAACGACAAGCTTTTCAACTGCGACTTGTTGTTCCATTAACCCTTTTTGAAAGCGAGGAATCTCTCCCATAACAAGTGGCTCAGGACCTTGGCTACCAACGATACATGGGACTTCTACCATCGCTGTCGGTTCAAAATTACTTATTGCACCGTTGTTTTCAACAATAAGGAGCATGCGTTCTTTTGAATTATAAGCAATTGCACGAGCCAAATCTACGATATAAGAAGCATGTTCATCAATTTCTAGTTCTGTTCCCTCTGCTGTTTGGTTATCAATTATTTTTTGACATTCACCGAAAACAAACTTTTCACGTCCGTCCATAACTTCATTCGCTCGTGTATACTCTGGATTCGACTGTTCTACGACATAATCTGGATAGAAATAATATTTTAAATACGTGTTTGGAACGGTTGTCGGATCAAGGGCTTGTACATCTTTTGCTTTAGCAAATGTACTGTTCCAGCTAGCATCTGAATGCTGTTTACTCTCATCTACTGTTACATAGCCATGTTTAGAAACATGCTCGCGAATTTTAGGCATGAGGTCGTTTCCTTCTTTATCACGAATATCAAACCACCATCCAAAATGGTTCAATCCAAAGTATTTCACTTCCATCTCTTTACGAGAAGATAGTCCAATGGATGCAGCCATTAATTCTTCAATACCAATTGGCATATCACATATATTTAATATTTTGGAATTTGGACGTAAAAGACGCGTTGCTTCTGCTACAATAGCTGCAGGGTTTGAATAATTTAAGAACCATGCATCTGGTGAATATTTTTCCATATAATCAACAAGTTCAATAACTGGTCCAATGGAACGCATACCATATGCAATTCCACCTGGTCCACATGTTTCTTGACCGACAACACCATATTTTAGTGGTATTTTTTCATCTTTTTCACGCATTGCATATTTACCAACACGGATATGAGCCATGACAAAATCAATATTACTAAATGCTTCTTTCGGGTCAACCGTTTCAACAAACTTAATTTGTGGAGCTCTTTCTTTTAATAAGATCCTACAACCTCCTGCTACAGTTCCTTGACGTTCTTCATCATTATCATACAGCTTTATTTCTTTAATTGGAAAACGATCCAAGTTTTCTAAGAGCATTAATATAATCCCAGGCGTAAATGTACTACCTCCACCAGCAATTGTAATTGAAAATTGTTTCATGATTTTTTCCTCCTTGATGTGTTTTACTGCTTTTGATTTAAAAATGTATCTATGGAATCACGGACTTGTGGCACGGATAATCCAACAATGACTTGAATACTCTTGTTATTTCTTACCACACCGTGGGCTTCCCCATATTCTTTAAAATACATGTCATCTTCTACTTTATTTGGGTCATGCACTGTAACACGTAAACGCGTTGCACAATTTGTAACATCTTCTATATTTTCTGCACCACCAAGACCTTGAAGATAGATAGCTGCTTTTCGCTCATATTCATTGTTGTATTTTTTTTCTGCATGAGCTACGTCGTTTTCAGATTCTACTTTACTTGCTTTATAGTCTTGTTTGGTGTACAGCTTTGTTTCGCCATTGTCTTCCTTTTCTCGACCTGGCATTGGAATATCAAACTTCAAAATTAAAAACTTAAAGGTATAGTAATAAATGACAATGAAGAGGATTCCAATGATAAATTGAGCTATGTACACACCCCAATGGTTCCCCATAAGCGGTACCCAGTTTGTTGCGGCTATTTCAATTAATCCGCCACCCATATTACCAACTAGACCAAATCCATGCATAATCGTAACCATAGTTGCTCCAAGAACTGCATGAAGTGCAAATAAGTATGGAGCAATAAATAAGAATGTAAACTCAAGTGGCTCAGTAATACCTGCAAATACAGCGGTTAACGCTGCTGCAAATAATAATGCACCTACTTTTTTACGTTTTTCTGGTTTTGCTGTATGATAAAGCGCAAGTGCAATACCGATGGAACCAAACATTTTGATGTTTCCTTGTAACAAGAAGCCACCACCTGGGAAGATATCATGTAATGCATCAGTAGACTGTGAATACTCTGTTAAATGAGAGATCCAATACGACTTCATACCACCGTCAACCACTGCTGGTCCATATTCAAATGGTGTATAAATAAAATGATGTAGCCCCGTCGGAATTAAAATTCGCTCCAAGAAGTGAAACAGCCATACACCGATATAACTGGACGAAACTAAAAAGTCTTGTAAAGATGCAATACCATTTTGCACCATTGGCCAAATCCAGCTTGTAAGAAAAGCAAGTGGAATCATTAAGAAGAAAGAGATCATTACTACGAATGGTCCACCTTGAAAAATCCCAATGGATTCTGGCAATTTCTTTTCATAATACCGATTGTGTAACCAGATAACGAGCGCAGAAATAAATATGGCACCGATAATGTTCGTATCTAATGTTTTAATACCAACAATTTCTTTTAATCCGCTTGTACCACCAACTTCACTAGCAAAGTCGACACCGAATGCTGGCCCCCAAATCGTTAAAATGCCGTTAATAAAGTAGTTAAACATTAAGTAACCCATGACAGACGAAAGAACAGCACGACCTGGCGCTTTCTTTGCCAGAGATATTGGAAGCCCAATAACAAATACAAGCTCCATTTGATTAAATACGGTCCAACCACCATTTTCGATTAATGTCCAAATTTGGTACCATAGTCCATCTGGGTTAGCCAAATCTCCCATGACAGCCTCATTTTTGAACAATGTTGCCAAACCTACCACTATACCAAAAAATGGAAATAAGAGCACTGGTACAATCATGGCACTTCCAAATCTACGGATTGCATTCATACATATACACCACCTATTTTTAGTAAAATAACGAATGATAACCTATTCTTTTTAAAACGTAGATTATCGCCGTGTTTAAGAGTAAAACGCTGTTGATTTTTGTACGATACACTTTAAAAGCTTGATATTTTCCTATAAAGTAAAAAAATTCTTCATTAACCTTTTATACTTGAATACCTCCTCGACACTTTTATACCTTTTCAAGGAATGCTTCAACAGTTAATCTTACATCATACGAAAAATGAAATAATAATGAATGTTCCATTTTGTTGATGTCGCTTTCATTTGTTAAGTTAAGTATAGAAGGGCGCACGCATTCATTCAATAGGTTTAGAGGGTTTAGGGAAAGCGTTACCATTTATGAACGCGTTTTCATAAGCTGGGAATTTTCCCAACTGAACAACATAGAAAACGTTTTTTCCTCTTTCCATGATAATTAGAACACGCTGTCGTTTTTAGCAACTCGTGAGTAATTGTGAACTTCAGCGACTTCATTGTGAACTTCGAGTAACTATCTTGTGAACTTCAGCGACTTTTCATGAAACTCAAGCGAAATTATGATGAACTTCAACAATTTTCTTTCCTTGGTTGCCAATCAAGTGGTTCTTATCCTATAATAAGAACAAACGTTTTGCATTTAACGGATTCGTATAACTTGGCTTATACTATAAAACCTTTCCTATAACATAAAAAATTTAAGGAGCTACTATGATGGCAAAAGTAAAGATTGAAAATCCAAATATCGATATCGATTTACCTGCCGCCTCTCTTCAAGATATATTTGAAAACGAGGACCCTTCTCTACGTCATTGCACAATTTCTACTTGCTCTGCTGAAATAAAAAACTATGATCGTACAGACTTTTCACAAGTCGTATTTAAACAGGTCAAATTAAATGGTTCCTCATTCAAAAACGTAGAATTAACAGACGTTATTTTTGATAACTGTGATCTATCCAACGTAGATTTTTTAGGGGCGATTATTCATCGGGTAGAATTCAAAGACACAAAGATGGTCGGAGTGAACTTAGCCGACGCCACGTTAAGAAATGTGCGTTTTGAAAATAGTATCATGCATTTAAGCTCTTTTAATGATAGTAGTCCGAAACAGATCATTCTTGATCATTGCTCTTTAAAAGGTGCGGACTTTTATGCATGTAAATTTAATAAAGTTCAATTCCAGCACTGTGATATAAACGAAGTCAATTTTTCGCAAACGCCACTAAAGAATGTAGACCTGAGTAATTCTACTTTTGAAAGATTAATTGTCTCTTTAGACGAACTGAAGGTTGTATTATTTCTTCAGAACAGGCAGTAGCATTTGCCGCAATGTTAGGTTTAAAAGTAAAGGAATAGGGGAGTGTCAACAGAATTCTGTTTGTTTAATAGTAAACAAGAGCTTGTTGTCGCTATAAAACTACATTTTTGCAAGGTGAAATTCCCTTTTGATTGTTTCCACTTTACGTTCTTTTTCGTTGCACATAGCCTTGATTATAAACGATACAAGTTTACAAATCCGTTAAAACGAACAAGAATTATCCTCCTAGCAAAAGAATGTTATACTGGAAATAATCAAAGCTTAGGTAGGAGTGTCCGATGAAACTAGAAACATTAATTAATAAAAATTACGAAAAATTAAACAAAAATGACCTGCATGTTCTCCAATACATACTGAGCCATCGGGAATCTTGCTATGATTTAAGTATTGTCGAATTAGCAAATGCTTGTTTTGCCTCTCGTTCATCCATTCATCGCCTAACGAAGAAACTTGGCTTTAGTGGCTATAGCGAATTTAGGGTTTTTTTAAAGTGGGAAAGGGAAACAAAACATCCAACAGATGACCTTATGGAGTCATTCCATTCAGATGTAGCGCAAACGCTAAAGAACTTGGATTCCGTTGATTTTGATACTATTAGCAAGTTATTGTACCAAGCAGGGAGAATCTATATACATGGCACAGGAACCGCTCAACTAATGTGTGCCAAAGATTGTCAACGTATGTTTTCTATTATTGAGACATTTATTATCCTTATTCACGACCAAGTGGAATTCGAAGCGATGTATAGGGGGATGCAGGATACGGATGTGGTCCTAATTATTTCATTATCTGGTGATACACCAACGCTGATTCCAAATATTAAACAGCTAAATGCCAAAGGGATTGATGTCATTACAATCACTAATTTAAAAAATAATAAACTCGCACAAATGTCCCCTAACAACATATATGCCACAACAACGCCTGGAGCAACCAAGGAGGGAACAGAAATCACTTCATTTGTCCCGTTCTATATTGCTATTGAAGCGATGTACCGTAAATATATCGAGTATTGTGAGCAGCAAAAGAGATAGGAGTTTGGATATAATGTCATTGTGTAATGAGAAAAGAGCTGGTGAGTCGTTCTAAGTATTCATTTGAAGTGAAAATAAAAAACACGGTGGGGTAAATTCTGTCATTATAAATATTAATTTCGCAGAGCTTTGCCAATCTTTTTTTCGGCACACTCTGCTTTATTTTTTCTATATTAAGGAGAAAAAAGGTGATTTTCTTTCTATGACAAAAATTTGTTTATTGATTAATCTTCCTACGCGGCTATGGCCTCAAGACCTCTGGTATGCACCCATTTTTTAGTGAACTCTCACGTAAAGCCCACATTTAAGTAAGGGTGAAATGCTAATCTAATACTATTAATACAGCTGATTAAATATTTCTACATGATTTACGTAATTTGTTTATTCTCTCTCATATTGCTGATCTAAAAAATAACTCAAGTTATCGTTCTATTTCACTATCTGCTTCGGATGTATCTGAATTAAAAAAACATCTTAATGGAGAGAAACCGATTAAGATGAATGCAGCTAGCTCATATATGGAAGTAATTTAGTTGTAGCCACTGGCATAGGAACTCATGTATTACCTTCTAATCTTGGTAGAGCGTTTCGAAGAGCCATAAAACAATCAAAGGTAAATAAAATAAGGTTCATGGTTTTACTCCTATGCTCTTTGCATTAGGTGACCATCCTAAAATCGTACAAGCGCGTCTTGAATATTTCTCTATACAAGTTACGCTAGATACTTATTCTCATATGCTCCCTAATATGCAGGAAGCAGTCGCAGAAAGTTTAGAATCCAAGAAAACGAGAACGCTCGAATCTGGTTTTACAAGTGATGTGACCAATTTTAAAGATGACAGACGATAAACATACGCCCCCGGCAGGATTCGAACCTGCGACACACGGTTTAGGAAACCGATGCTCTATCCCCTGAGCTACGGGGGCAAGTAAAAAATATAAACAATTAAACTTCATAGTGCCGAATCTCATTTTTTAATCCAACACTATCTATTATACAAAATTCCTCCACACTTGAAAAGTACTACCTCACTTCACAGAGTGTACATGGTTTCTACATAATGAGTATGATAAAATAGTTTACATCTGTTTTTTACTAGATTGGAGGATAAAACAATGGCACATGTACCATTTATTGCTATTGAAGGACCAATTGGTATAGGGAAAACATCCCTTGCTGAAAAATTGTCTGCTCATTTTCAATTTCAGTTGCTAAAAGAAATCGTTGAAGAAAATCCATTTCTAGGAAAATTTTACGAAAATATTGAGGAGTGGAGTTTTCAAACAGAAATGTTCTTTTTATGCAATCGATTCAAGCAACTAGAAGACATTGACAAACAATACTTACGTAACGGAAAATCTGTCGTTGCTGATTATCATATATCAAAAAACATGATTTTTGCCAAACGTACTTTACCCGAAGATAAATTCGAGAAATACGAAAAAATTTATCATATTTTAACAGCAGATATGCCTGTACCGAATATGATGATTTATTTGCACGCAAGTTTAGATACCATTTTAGAACGCATTCGAAAACGTGGCAGGGAAATGGAACAACACATACAAGCATCCTACTTGGAACAGCTTGCAGCGGATTATGAAGACTTTATGAACCAATTTGAAAAACAGCACCCAAATATTCCAGTTATTCGTATTGATGGGGACAAGGTAGATTTTATTTGTTATCAACAACATTTAAATCAGATTATGGAACAAGTGTCCATGAATTTGAAGCAACTGAACTGCACATAAAGAAGAAATGGAAATAGAAGGAGAATTACACCAATGAACGCAAGAGAAAAATATCACATCCCTCATAATAGCATTATTACAATCGCAGGTACGGTCGGGGTCGGAAAGTCAACGATGACAAACGCTCTAGCAAAAGCATTAAACTTTAAAACATCGTACGAAAAAGTAGATACAAATCCATATTTAGAAAAGTTTTATGCTGATTTTGAAAGATGGAGTTTTCATCTCCAAATATATTTTTTAGCAGAACGATTTAAAGAACAGAAAAAAATTTTTGAATATGGGGGTGGCTTTATTCAAGACCGCTCTATCTATGAAGATACAGGCATTTTTGCAAAAATGCATTACGATAATGGAACAATGTCTAAAACTGACTATGAAACGTACACGAACTTATTTGAAGCAATGGTCATGACACCGTATTTCCCACATCCTGACCTCCTTATTTATTTAGAAGGTTCATTTGAAGCGATTATTGATCGAATTCATGAACGTGGACGGGAAATGGAAAAGAACACGGATGTATCCTATTGGAAAGAATTGTATTATCGTTATCAAGAATGGATTAATAACTTCAACGCTTGCCCTATCCTGCGAATCGATATAGCTGATTATGACTTGATGAAAAAAGAAAACTCAATTGAACCCGTTCTAGAGCGGGTCGGGCATTTTATCCAGCAATCTCGTCGTTGGAAATCTGACCGTGTATAAAATAATTTTTCTATCCGTGGGTGGTTTCCCCACGGATTGTTTGCGCTATTAGGCTTAAAATACTATTAAAAACTTCCATCTCCTATGAAAAGCGTCTACAGGTCCGTTTTTTTAAAATGAATCTTTAATCAGTATAGGGGCCCCACTGATCGTTAAGTGAACCAACTGGAGATTTAGGTACTGTTATCTCCCACTTAGACTTATTCTTGAAGTGGGAGTCTGACAGCACTGATAAAATACTTTGCCTATCCCAATAAAAAGCTAAACTAATATTTCTTGTTCATTCTCCTAATTCAATAGAACGATCTCTTGCTGCATAAATACATTTGCTTATTACTTGTTGAAAATTTTGTTGTGCTAAAGTTTGGATTCCTGCTTCTGTAGTACCTGCTGGACTTGTTATTTTCTTGCGTAATTCTGCTGCCGTTTCATTTGTTTCACGCAACATGTTTCCAGCACCTAGCACTGTCTGATGAATTAACTGTTTAGCTGTCTCTGGACTCATGCCAGATTCAATAGCTGTTTGCTCCATTGCTTCGACAAGATAATAAATATACGCCGGTCCACTTCCAGAAATTCCTGTCACCAGATGCATTTCTTTTTCTTCCACTTGAACGGTTGTTCCAATCGTATCGAATAATTCCTTCGCTATGCGCATATGTTCTTCTAAAGCGTGCGTTCCAGTACATAAAGCTGTAGCTGAAAAACCAATGGAAGCAGAAGTATTAGGCATCGCTCTAACAACAGGGGTAGATATGCCAATCCACTGCTCTATCTTTTCCGTTGATATTCCAGCTGTAACCGAAACAATCAAATGCCTCTCTTCTATATATGGTTGAATAGAAGCAAGTGCTTCTTTCATATCACACGGCTTTGTAGCCAATACAATGACATCTGACCATTCTATGAGTTGTTGTTTATCACGCATACTGTCTATGCGATACTTCTGCTTTAAATCAGTTATTCTTTGATGATTCGTTCGATTTGTTATCATAATGTGCTGTTTATCGATAATGGTTGATTCAATTAAGCCAGAAATAATTGCTTCGGCCATAGAACCAGCACCAATAAATGCAAGGTTTTTATCCATCGTAATAACAACCTCCTTGTTAAAGTAATTTTTCAGGAAAACTTGGCTTGTCGCTAAGTTTTTATACTGTAAACCTTTTAAATTTTAAAATAAAAAACTCTCTCCATCCTAAATAAGGACGAAAAGAGTTTTCCGCGGTACCACCTATATTGGCATGAATCCCATGCCCAGCTTTTCTTGTTAACACAGTTTTTAACTGCGGTCAGGTTTATTCTAACAGCTCATTAGGTAGGTTCATATCAGCCGTCTACGTGTGGGGTCTTTCAGCCGGTGAACCCCATTCTCTGTCGTCCGTACATGATACAATTGGCCTCGTCATCGCTTTTTTATTTTTGTTTTATTAATTATATGTACTATATGCATAAAACAAATCATTGTCAAGTTCAAACAATTAAAAACGGACTTACATCAAAAAAATCGCTACAATGTAACGATTTTTTTTATCTCCAAAATTTTATGCGCTAATTTTAAAAATGGAGGAGGTAGAGGGATTCGAACCCCCGCGGGCTGTTACACCCCTGTCGGTTTTCAAGACCGATCCCTTCAGCCAGACTTGGGTATACCTCCGTGGCGACAAGATATAATATACCATGTTCTGAACATACTTGTCAATTCCTAATTACTATTTTTATTTACTAACATAGATCATATTTCTCAAAGATTGGCACAGCTTTATGCAAAGTTGTGCCAAAACCATGCTATACCTCTTTTACAACCGTACCTGCATACTTGTCATGCGGAAGTACAGATCCCGCTTCTCCTTCAAAGGAATGTCGGTTAATAATGTATTGTAAGTTACTTAACGTATCACGATAAGCCATTCGTTTAAAAAGCTTTGTCGGCGTCAACTCAAAATCTGTTTTGCTTCGTAATTCTAGTCCCATTAATTTATAACCCACCGTTTGTTTACACTGCTTTAGTTGTATGTACTCGAGCGACCACATGACAACGGTTGGGGTTACTACAGTATGAATAAACTCATTCTTTACTTTTTTCCGTAAAACGTATTCAACCCCAACAGTTACTGCGGTAGAAATTGCTACATCAATAAAAAGAGCCTTCATCCTTTTTTTGGTTAACGGCTTCATTTCATCCCCTCCTATGTTCGTCTAGCTGTTATACGGACATCGGGCATGAAAGTTTCCTGAAAATGTGAAAAAAATTAATATCCTGCTTTAAATCGAATATTTAGCAGGGATAGAAGGCGCTGTAAAACTCTCACCTCAAGAAATTGGTAGGTGTCTAAGTGAAAATAACAGCTACTACATCCCCATTTCTTCTAGAAACTTTTAGGTAATATCTTACATACTAAGAAAGTGGGGGATAAAAAAACCACCCACTAATTACCGCAACATCAACCAAAATTATTGCTCCGTTTTATGAAGAAATTCCTTCCTTACTCTGTCAAAAGCTGTTTCATCCGTTAACAATTTTAGCGCTGTAAATGCCGCTGCTTTCGCTCCAACAATTAATGCTTCATCTGCTTGCTTTGATTTGGCAGCTTCTCGAAACGAAACAGTATGACCAATTAAACTACTAGAGCCAATTTTAATATGCGGATGAATTGTTGGAACTACTTGGCTTATATTCCCTGCATCTGTCGAACCTAAAGCTTGCGAAGGACGTTCAAGTACTGTCTCTCCTAAATGCTCTATTTCCGTTTTAAAAATGTCGTCAAGACTCTCATTGATAATAAAATTATCTACCCCATTTTGAAATGAAGATACTTTTACTTTGGCTCCTGTTGTTAAAGCAGCCCCCTCTGCAATTGCTTTTACTCGCTCTGTAACTTGATTCAAACCTTCCCTTGTTGCCGCACGAATGAAAAATCGAGCTCTCGCATAACCAGGTACAACGTTAGGAGCGTCACCACCATCTGTAATAATGCCATGTATCCGTACATCGTTTGAAACATGTTGACGTAAAGCATTGATGCCATTAAACAATTGAATAACTCCATCTAACGCATTAATTCCTTGATCTGGATGCGCAGATGCATGAGCAGTTTTACCGAAAAATTCAAAGTCGAGCGGATCTACTGCCAATGTAGGAGCTGTCAGTCGTGTATCTGCACCAGGGTGAAGCATAAGGGCTGCATCAACGCTTTCTGTAATTTTAGCTTTAACAAAGCTCCCTTTTGCACTGCCATTCGGTCCACCTTCTTCAGCAGGCGTCCCAAAGACTACTACTTCACCACCTACTTCATCGATTACTTGACTTAAAGCAATAGCAGCACTAACACTTAGTGTACCAATGATATTATGACCACATGCATGACCGATCTCTGGTAAAGCATCATATTCCGCTAAAAAGGCAATTCTCCTTCCGTCCAAAGCACTTTTCTTTCTAGCGATAAACGCAGTAGCATGCCCTGCCACATCCAATTGAACATCAAAGCCATATTCCACTAAAATATCTGTTAATATTTTAGCAGCATATGTTTCCTGATTCCCGATTTCAGGATGAGCATGGATATCATGACTAATTCGAATATATCTTTCCTTATTAGCTTCTATATTTTTTGCTATTTCCTGTTTCCAAATCGTTGTCGTTTCTGTAGTAAACGTCATTATGATCACCTCATTTTAAATTTAGTAGCCAATTTCACTTAATGGAACAAAAGTTGGAATAGAATTTCCGTCACGTTCTTTTTCAATAAATTTAGCTACATCTTCGGTTTGATAGATCTCTGCCAGCTTCGTCAATACTTGGTCATCCTTATTCTTTTCCTGAACAGCAATAATGTTAATATAGGCTGTCGCTGTTTCATCCTCATGATATATAGCATCTTTCAATGGACTTAATCCTGCGTCTACGGCTATTCCATTGTTTATAATTGAACCATCCACATCAGGAAGGACTCTTGGCGTTTGCCCAGCAACAAGTAATTCAAATTGCAAATTTTTTGGGTTGTCAATGATTTTATCTAAAGCACCATTGCCATCGAAGTCTTCCGCTAATTTAATCAAACCTGCATCCTGTAATAATGATAACCCTCTTCCCATATTGGTAGCTTCTTTTGCTAAAGCAATCGTCCCTCCTTTAGGTATATCCTCCGGTGTACCATGTTTCTCCGAATATAACCCCATTGGAGCAATGACCGTCGTGGCAATTGGTGTTAAATCTAAATCATGTTCTTTTATAAACGCATCAAAATAAGAAACCGTTTGGAATGCATTTGCATCAATCTCTCCTTCTGCCAAAGCCAAATTAGGTTGCACATAATCGGAGAAACGAACAATTTCTACGTTTATCCCTTCCTCCTTAGCTTTTTCCGCTACATAATCCCAAATCGTCGTATCAGAACCGCTAATACCAACTTTTACTGTAGAAGTAGCTTCACTGCTAGAACAAGCGCTAATACTAATCAGTGTAATCAATAAAGAGAATAAAATGGCTAATCTTTTCATAAAAACTCTCCTCGTATATATTTTCAAGTGTTTTTTACTCATCCACCTGTTTTCATGCTTACTACGTATTCCTCTGAGCATATCCTACCACGTTCCCAGTCAATTTTATTATCTTCGTCGCACTCGTCTGGCTAAGTAATTTCCGAGGGACTGTAATCCTTGTACCATAATAATAAGGATCCCTACAGTAAGGAGCATCACAACCGTATCAAAACGCTGGTAGCCATATGTTATAGCTAAATCACCAAGGCCTCCACCACCAACTGCCCCAGCCATTGCAGAAGCTCCTACTAAACCAATCGTTGCAATCGTAATGCCTAATAATAAAGAACTTAATGCTTCTGGTAAAAGAAAACGAGTCATAATCTGCCATGGCGTTGCTCCCATGGCTTGTGCTGCTTCTATAACCCCTTGATCAACTTCTAGTAACGAGTTTTCAATTAATCTAGCAATATAAGGACCAGCAAATAATATCATTGGCACAATGGCAGCGGCAGTTCCAATCGAAGTACCAACAATCAGTCTTGTGAATGGGATAACGGCTACCATTAAAATAATGAAGGGGATAGAACGAAATATATTTATTCCTGCGTTTAATATAGTGAAAATAATTTGATTTTCCAAAAGGTGCCCCTTTCTCGTTACAACTAGTAACACACCTAATACCAATCCGATAAAAAAGGAGAAAATCAATGATACGCCAACCATGACGACCGTTTCCCATATAGCTTGTAAGAGTTGTTCCTGATCAACTAACATCTGCTAACACTTCCTTTACAGTAACCTTTTGTTGATGAATATGTAGCAAAGCACGTTTCATCTCCTTCTCCGCACCTGAAAATTGAACGATTAAATTGCCAAAAGGAATCCCCTGTAATTCTGTAATGCTGCCATACAGTATATTGACATCTACGGTATACGTTTTAGCAACTTGTGATAATAAAGGCTCGCCTGCACTATTACCGACAAACACAATGCGATATATATGCCGGTCTTCTCGCTGTTCACGAAGTAAAGCATAAATCGACTCTGGTATATGGTCATTCATCACAGAACGTACAAACTTAGCAGCAATCGCTGTTTTTGGTTTTGAAAATACTTGAAATACACTGCCCGACTCCACTATTTTTCCTTGATCTAAAACAGCAACCTGATCACAAATCTCTCGAATGGCACTCATCTCATGCGTAATCATTAAAATCGTCACTCCATATGCTTGATTTACCTGTTTTAACAGTTGAAGAATAGCTTTTGTTGTTTCTGGATCAAGTGCAGATGTTGCCTCATCACATAAAAGCACTTTCGGATTCGTCACTAAAGCACGGGCTATCCCTACACGTTGCTTTTGCCCTCCAGATAGCTGATCGGGGTAACTGTTTGCTTTATCTTCTAAACCGACAAAAGCGAGTAACTCTAATACTCTTTTTCTCACTTCCTCTTTAGGGCGTTTTGCCACTAGTAGGGGCATCGCTACATTCGTAAACACTGTTTTTGAATGTAAAAGATTAAAATGTTGAAAAATCATACCGATATTTCGTTTTGCTTCACGTACTTCTTTTGCAGTTAATTGTAAGAGATTTTTCCCATCCACGATTACTCTTCCAGATGACGGGCGTTCTAAAGCATTTACACAGCGAATGAGCGAGCTTTTTCCTGCACCACTAAATCCAATCACGCCATATATTTCTCCTTTTTTCACCTGTAAATCCACGTTTTGTAATGCTTTTACAGAATGACCTTTTCCTTCATAAATTTTCGTTACCTGATCAAATATAATCATCGAACCAATCCCCCATTCTTTTTCACTTAAAATCGCTTTGTATGGCAATTGTTCCATGTGAAACAATTGCCATACATCTAGCTTTGCCACAATTAATAAAGATGTTCTAATCATTTTGTATTAAAACTTGGCTTGTCTCCTAATTTCATGGCGAAAGGCGTAGTTTTTCTTATACTTTAAAACTCTTCATTTTTAGTATAAAAAATACCCCTTCCATAAGAAGAGGTATTATTCATACATTTCCTCTTCTTATCTTGCAAACTACTTGTTTGCTGGATTTGGCACAGTACTCATATGAGTCCGCTGCCGAGGCTTCTAAGGGCCAGTCCCTCCACCTCTCTTGATAAGAAGTATGTTATTTTTTTTGCAGTAACACCATCGTTTTGCTTAAATTGTAAACTGAAAATTCTATCCTTTCCTATTGGGTAAAAAGAAATCCCTCCTTATACGAAATAAGAAGGGAATTCCAATCTATTGGTTTCCACTTCTTATTTTTCAAGCATGTTTGCTTGTTGGATTTAGCACAGTACTACTTACGAGTCCGCTGCCGAGGCTTCTAAGGGCCAATTCCCTCCACCTCTCTGAATAAGAAGAATTATTATATTTATTTTTAAACAAGATATTGTGTTAAATCATACTATGGTTTCCTTTACATGTCAAACAGTTTTTTTAGAAAAGATTGGCTATCGCCATGCCGTTATTGCAATAAAACTCGTCGACATGAACCGTTCCTCCAGTCGTCGTCAATAAACTAAGAATACGACTTTGCTCTTCTTTTTACCATTTGGCTCACACGTAAATGGTTGCATTCACTTATTTGATGACCTCTTTTCCTCCCATATATGGACGCAATGCTTTTGGAATTACAACCGTCCCATCCTCTTGCTGATAATTTTCCAATATAGCTGCAACAGTTCGACCAATAGCCAATCCAGAACCGTTTAAAGTATGCACAAATTCTGGTTTTGCTTTTGCTTCTCTACGAAAACGAATATTAGCCCGTCTAGCCTGGAAGTCTTCAAAATTAGAGCAAGAAGAAATTTCCCGATACGTATGCTGACTAGGAATCCATACTTCTATATCGTACTTCTTAGCAGCTGTAAAGCCTAAATCTCCGGTACACATACTCATCACACGATAAGGAAGCTCTAGTAACTGTAATATTTTCTCTGCATGGTTTGTTAACACTTCCAATGTCTCATAGGACTCTTCCGGTTTAACAAAATGGACAAGCTCGACTTTATTAAATTGATGCTGACGAATCAGACCTCTTGTATCTCTGCCAGCAGACCCTGCTTCAGAACGAAAACAGCTACTAAATGCAGCGAATTTTTTCGGTAAATCATCTATCTTTAAAATATCATCACGATAATAATTTGTTACTGGCACTTCTGCAGTCGGAGCTAAATAATAATCCCATTCTTCTAGTTTAAAGGCGTCTTCAGCAAATTTAGGTAATTGCCCAGTCCCAGTCATACTAGTTCGATTCACAATTTGCGGTGGCAACATTTCTTCATAGCCATGTTCATCCACATGGAAATCTAACATAAGGTTCCATAATGCACGCTCTAATCTTGCACCAAGTCCTTTATAAAAGACAAACCTGCTCCCAGTCACTTTGCCAGCTCGTTCAAAGTCAACGATGTCTAAGTCTGTTGCTACATCCCAGTGAGGCTTTGGCTCATAGGAAAATGGCGTCTTCTCTCCCCAACTCCGCACCTCGACATTATCGTCTTCATCTTCACCAATTGGTACACTTTCATGAGGAATATTAGGAATAGACAACATGATTTGTTCTAAATGTTCATTAATTTGCTTTAATTCACTATCCAACTCAGCAATTTGGTCGCCTACTTCTCGCATTTCTTTAATCGCAAGCTCAGCATCTTGCTTTTCTCGTTTTAGTACAGAGATTTGTTTCGATACTTCATTTCGCTTCGCTTTTAACTGCTCTGTTTCGGAAATCAGTTGACGACGCTTTTCATCTAACTCGCCAAAATGATCTAATTCTGACAAATCCTCACCACGATGCGCTAATTTTTGTTTTACTTCTTGGAAATGGTGACGTAGAAATTTCATATCTAACATTTGAGTTCCTCCTTATATGATTAATATTAAAATGGATCCCTTATTTAAGTAGAAATTAGCTTGTCGCTAATTTCTTAGGCAAAAGAGTGCTAAACGTTTTATACTATAACTCTTTCTTCTATAGGTTTAAAACACGTTTTAACAATGCGAGCCATTTTTAACCTATAACTTTTAGAAAAACTTGGCTTGTCGCCAAGTCCTTATGGCGAAAGGCGTAGTTTATCTTATACTATAAACCTTTAAACTTTTATACTTTCCTATAGTGTATATACAAAAAACTCCCGTCCCTATGAATAGGGACGGGAGTTTTACCCGCGTTGCCACCCTGATTGAAGAACGCCTCAAAGCACTCTTCCAGCTCAAACGTGATAACGGCACGTGTCCGGGTTTATTTACTCTATCATTCGATAAACCAGCTCAAGGATGGATTCATAGTCGTTTTACATCGATTTGCACCAGCCATCGACTCTCTACTGAAAAACAAACTACTACTATTTCCTATCATAACTGTTATTGTCCTATTTATTATCTACTATGATAACCGATTTTTCATATATAATCAACTACAACCAACATACTAATTTATGATTTAGTGGTAGCTGTCAAATCAATAAAGTAAGAAATGAATCTATGGTCATCCGTCAATTCAGGATGAAAGGCTGTAGCCATAAAAGGACCTTGACGAACAGCAACAATATGCTCATCATACGTGGCTAGAACTTCAACATTCTTTCCGACTTCCACTACGTATGGGGCGCGGATAAACACTGCACGAAAATCTTCTGCGATTCCAGCTACATCTAATTCTGCCTCAAAACTGGCCACTTGACGACCAAATGCATTTCTAGCAACAGTCATATCAATCAGACCTAAATGTCCTTCTGCTTGTCCTACAATTGATTTTGCCATGATAATTAAGCCAGCACAAGTACCAAAAATAGGTTTACCTTTGTCGGCAAAATCTTGAATTGCTGTGAATATTCCATAACTATCCATTAATCGTCTAATAGTCGTACTTTCACCACCAGGCAAAATTAACCCATCGATTTCTTCTAGCTGTTCTTTTCTTTTTATTTCTACAGCGTTAGCCCCACATGCATGAATGGAGCGGATGTGTTCGCGTACCGCCCCCTGCAGTGCGAGGACTCCAATTGTTGTCATAAGACATGCCTTCTTTCTTACTCGCTACGATCCTGCATTCGGTCATGAGCTTCAATTGTAGCCATATCTAGCCCTTTCATCGCATCGCCAAGATCTTTAGAAAGTTCTGCAATCAGTTTATAGTCTTGATAATGTGTCGTTGCTTCCACGATAGCTTTGGCGAATTTAGCTGGATTTGCTGATTTAAATATACCAGAACCAACAAATACACCATCAGCTCCTAATTCCATCATTAGTGCTGCATCACTTGGCGTAGCAATACCACCTGCTGCAAAATTAACTACAGGCAAGCGACCTTCTTCACGAATTTGCAATAATAATTCAAATGGCGCACCAATTTCCTTCGCATAAGTCATAACTTCATCACGGGACATAGAAGACACCATACGAATTTCCGATTGTACTTGGCGCATATGACGCACAGCTTCAACGATATTCCCTGTACCAGGCTCTCCTTTTGTCCGTAACATCGAAGCGCCTTCGCCTATACGACGAGCTGCTTCCCCAAGATTACGGCAACCACAAACAAACGGTACCGTATAATCAGATTTATTAATATGATAAATATCATCAGCAGGAGTTAAGACTTCACTTTCGTCAATATAGTCTACACCCATCGCTTCTAAAACACGTGCTTCTGTAATATGTCCAATTCGAGCTTTTGCCATTACTGGAATGGATACAGCTCCAAGTACTTCTTCCGTAATTGTCGGATCTGCCATCCGAGCTACGCCACCAGCTGCTCGAATATCTGAAGGAACACGTTCAAGTGCCATAACAGCTACTGCACCTGCTTCTTCAGCGATTTTAGCTTGTTCTGCATTGACAACATCCATAATGACGCCGCCTTTTTGCATTTCTGCCATACCTCGTTTTACACGTTCTGTACCTATATTTGACAAAGCAACCGCCCCCTAATCACATTCTTATTTCGTATTCTTTATAAAAGTATACTATACACAATGCTGACTACTATGCTTAGAACAAGCCTTTAATCCAGTCTACCACTGTATGAAATAAATCAACAAAGAAATCACCTATTGCTCCTATTGTTAACATAAACCAATTTGATTTCTCCACACTAGTGTCCGTTACAACATCAACAGTACTATTACTGTCCTTCGTTATATACCCATAATCATTATCAGCTTTATAAGTAATTTGAGCTGTCCCTATTTTTTCACCTTTTTTAATAGGTGCTGTTAGTTGTCCATCTTTGTTTAATTTTTCCTTATCCAATGTATATGTTATTTCATATAAATCTTTTTCATCGGGTTTAATTGGCAAAGATACAGATTCAGCAAGTGATATGCTTACATCATCTTTCTTTCCTTTATTAACCGGAATGCTGGATTTATCTTCCAATTGATATCCAGCAGGGAAAATTTCTGTATTCTCAAATTTTTGGAAGCCGTAATCTAGCAATTTAGCAGTTTGCTCAAAACGCTTTGCTTCGCTTTTCGTTTTCATGACAACAGAAATTAAACGGCGATCTCCCTTTTTGGCAGTTCCAGTAAAGGTATAGCCTGCTAAATCAGTGAAACCAGTTTTTAAACCGTCAACACCTTCATAATAAAATTCTTCAAAATTGGTTTTATCATGCTGAAGCATCCAATTTAAATTACGAAGCTCCTTGCCATCAAACTTCACGGTCGGCTTACTTGATATTTCTAAAGCCTTTGGAAAATCATGAACAAGATGGTAAGCTAATAAAGCTGCAGACTTCGCAGAGAGATAGTTCACTCCATTGGGATCTGTTCCTTTTGGATGGTTGTCCCCTAATGATTCATTTTCAATTCCAGTTGAATTGACAAATTCAAAATCTGGCAGACCCATCTCTTCGCCTTTTTTATTCATTAATTTGACGAATTCTCCTTCTGAACCGGCAATAAGTTCAGCAAGGGCAATGGTAGCTGCATTATCCGAATTAATCGCCATTGCATGATAAAGATCTTTTACCTTATAATCCTTCGCTTGCTTTAATCCAATTCCGGAGAAAGTTGAATCTGCGGAAATACTGTATGGATAGTCGCTAATCTGTGTTGTTGTGTCCCAGCTGATTTGACCTTTTTCAACAGCTTCCCATACTAAGTACTCTGTCATCATTTTGGTCATACTAGCTGGAGGAAACAATTTATCCGCATTTTTAGCAAATAAAATTTTCCCTGTATTTGCATCTACCAAGATAGCAGATTCTGCTTCAAGATCTACTTCTGAAGCTTGCGCAGATAATGGCTGTATTGCGATAGAAAATGCCATTATAACGGCTGCCAGAAAAATAAAGAAACTTTTTCTCATAACATGTTTCACTTTCTTGTACCCCCAACTGTAGTTTAACCTTTCCCTTCCTATGTATGTCCAAAAAGATTGCTAGTCGTTTAATTTAGTTTATCGGTCGTTTTCTCTTTTTTTAAACATACATAGAAAAATAACGTACATCTTTTTCGTGCACTTAGTTATTTTACCATATAAAAAGATAAAAAAATAGATGGGGATGTATCCCACATCTACTTTTTGTACTATAGGAAATGATTGAATATAAGCGAGACTTAACGATAGCCAAATTTTGCTAAGCTATTACTTCTTAGACGATATAATTTGGAGCCTCTTTCGTAATTTGTACATCATGTGGATGACTTTCCCTTAAGCCAGCATTCGTAATTCGAACAAATTTTCCGTCCTGGCGCAATGCTTCAATGGATGCCGTACCGCAATATCCCATGCCAGCACGCAGCCCTCCTACTAATTGATGAATCGTATCTGCTAAAGGACCTTTATATGCTACACGGCCTTCAATTCCTTCTGGCACAAGTTTCTTCGCCTCAGATTCCTCTTGGAAGTAACGATCTTTAGAGCCTGCTTTCATCGCCCCAACTGAACCCATGCCTCGATACACTTTATACTGCCTACCTTGGTAGATTTCTGTTTCTCCTGGGCTTTCCGTAACACCCGCAAACATACTTCCGAGCATAACAGCATGCGCGCCTGCTGCTAGTGCTTTGACAATATCCCCAGAAAATTTAATACCACCATCTGCAATAACAGGTACGCCATATGGTGCAGCAGCTTTTGCACAATCATATACAGCTGTAATTTGTGGAACGCCAACCCCTGCAACTACTCTAGTCGTACAAATCGATCCTGGCCCAATTCCAACCTTAACAATGGAAGCACCGGCTTCTATTAATGCTTTTGTTGCTTCCGCCGTCGCAACGTTTCCAGCTACAATATCTAAATCAGGATAAATTTTTCGTACTGCTTTTACTTGGTCAATGACGCCATTCGAATGGCCATGAGCAGTATCAATGACAATAACATCTACACCGGCTTCTACAAGCTTTTCAATTCGTTTCATCGCATCACCAGTCACACCAACAGCTGCTCCTACGAGTAACCTTCCTTGAGTATCTTTGGCTGCTTTAGGAAATTCAATCACTTTTTCAATATCTTTAATGGTAATAAGCCCTTTTAAAGTTTGTTTATCATCTACTAGTGGAAGCTTTTCAATTTTATATTGCTGCAATATTTTCTCTGCTTCTTCTAGTGTTGTACCAACAGGGGCAGTTACGAGCTGTTCCTTCGTCATTACATCAGAAATAGCTATGGAATAGTCTTGAATAAAGCGCAAATCACGATTGGTTAAAATACCGACTAGCTTTTGTTCCTCAACATTATTTACAATAGGTACGCCAGAAATGCGAAATTTCCCCATAAGATGTTCTGCATCATATACTTGATGCTCTGGTGTCAAAAAGAATGGATTGGTAATTACGCCACTTTCTGAACGTTTTACACGATCTACCTGCTCTGCCTGTTCTTCGATAGACATATTTTTATGAATAATTCCAATACCACCTTGACGCGCCATCGCAATAGCTAAACTTGCTTCTGTTACCGTGTCCATCCCTGCACTCATCAACGGTGTATTTAATGTAATTTTATCCGTTAACGTTGTACTTACATCTACATCCTTCGGTAACACCTCGGACTTCGCTGGCACTAGCAAGACATCATCAAAAGTTAAACCTTCTTTTACAAACTTATCTTCACGCATTCATTATCCTCCTTTTTTAATTTAGCAATAGGAAGCAATTCCTGTTGTAATCATTCTGTGGCTATATGCAAACTTACATGTATGGTTAATCCGTACTGAGATAAACTAAAATAAGATCTATTTTTATATACAATACGCCAATGAAATAGCTTTTTCAACCCGATTTTAAAGGAAATAAAAAGTAAATGGATTCAAAATTTTTGCATAGTTAGAAGGTGTGTATATGCTTCGTGAAGATATTTTTTTAACTTATTTACAATCGCAGCAAACAGCTCAATCCTACTTACACCATTGCTATGTAAAAAATAATGTAGTCGATGCAGAAGTAAATAGTTATCATAATTGCAACGCTTTTCTCTATTATATGGACCATGGAAAGCGTTTCTTTGAACAAGGGAGAAAGACAGAACTATTTATGCAGCCGATCCTTTATTTTTACGGCATGGTTCACCTTATTAAAGCTTGTTTATTAACAAAGCGTCCTCATTATCCAGAATCAACAAATTTATTAGCACATGGTGTAACTGCAAGAAAAAAGAAAAAGAAAAATTATCATTTTTTAAACGATGAAGTAAAGATACAGCATAATGGACTTTTTCCATACTTTTCAGAGCATTTATTTGCGCTAGAAACCCCGTTTGAAAAACGGAGTATGCAAAAATTACTCGCGCTCATTCCCGAAATGCAACCTGTTTTCCAGTTAGATCAGAATCCGCATTTAGCAGCTGTAGGAAGAATATCATCACCACTGTTAGAATTTCCAGTTCATTTGTTAGATAGCTATCACTTAACTGAAGCGGCTTTTATAAAGCGAATTCAAGCATACGTTCCTCCTATTAAATATACAGATACGGATAAGCAGAAGATTCGAATGGAGGTAGAGGAACCTATTTTAGAGCCTTGTGGACCATTTTTTATGCAACAACATTCAAAGGAATTATATTTCCCGGTCTATCGGGAAGATTTTTTCCCCATCCATGAGGTAATGGTTCACTACTTAGTCCTTTACAATTTAAGTATGCTCGGTCGCTATGAAACGGAATGGTGGGGCGACCTTTTTGTCCATAAAGCTGATGTTGATTTCCCTTATATATCACATTTTTTAGAATTGGCAGCTTGGAAAACACCAGCTTTACTTATGAATGAATTATACAAGCAACGCAAAATTTAGAAACAAAATGTGTAATTACCGGATAAAACCCATAAAATCTGGGAGACTTCTTTGAAAAACGTGTAGAAAGGAGGCTCCTTATCTTTCTACTATAGGAAAGTTTCTATTAAAACTATACTGCTTTTTGTCCTCCCATTACAATAATACTTCAATAAATAAGTCTGGATAATTTTCTAAAGCAATAATTTGATTATCTTCTAACCGTACCATAGGACGAGTTGGTTTCTTTTCATCCGTAAATACAATTTCCGCTGTTTTTTGGTTGGATAGCTTCACCTTCGTACCGATCGAAAACTGTGTCATCATTTGTATAAATAACTGAATAATTTCTGGATCTAACTTTGTAAACTTTTCGGCCTGCAATACTTCGATAACTTTGAAAGGAGACTGCTTTTGTTTATAGTAACGTTCACACGTCATTGCATGGTAGGTATCACAAATAGCTATGATTCGAGCATACCGATTGATTTTCCTTTCTGTTAACCCGAAAGGATACCCGCTACCATCAAGTCGTTCATGATGCTGTGAAATGGCTTGTTTTATGTCTGACTTTAGAATAGGCACGTTTTTAATGAATTGATAGGAATATGTTGGATGGTTTTTAATTTCATTCATTTCGGCTTCCGTTAGCATAGTCTCTTTTTCAATAATGGTAGGATTTATCCTTGCCATTCCGCAGTCACTCAGCAATCCTCCTAACCCTAATTGCAACCATTCTCCTTTAGAAAATTCAGATTTATAACCAATGTACGCTGCTAATATCGCCACCGCTATATGATGATGATAAATATAATCTTCTTTTTTAGCATAATGATGCAATTTAAATACATACTTACTTATCTCTTCCATGTTATCTAATAATGGTATGATGAAAGCACGAACTTCTGTAATATCAATGCGCGCACTGCTCTGCCATTTAGCAAATAGTTTTTTGTATTGTTGAACTGTACGTTGATAGTGCTTAGAAAAAGATGTGGTAGGATGTGTAGCCACTTTTATCGTTTCGGTTTGTATTTCTTTCTGTTTGTCACCTTCAGCCTGTTTTTCGGAAACATCTACTTTTTCAATGAGAAACTTATGTAAAACAGTAATATGTTCCTCTGTAAGTACTGTATGCTTAGGAATAATAGCACGGTGTGATTTGCCTTTCACATCGCGAAGCAACACACAACCTGGTGAAAGTGCATTCGTTTCAACCCACAAGTAAATTCCCCCTCTACCTTTGTGTAATCGGTTTCAAAAATTTAAAACTGCTATCCAATGGTTAGCGGCTGGAGGGAGGACTCCCTCCGTTACCATCTAATCCATTCATGTCTACTAGTAGATTAGCTTCATTGAGATTTATTCATCGCTCGATTCCGCTTCGTCTTGTTCTTGCTCTTGTTCTGTATTTTCTTCTTCATCTGGTTCAATTCGAGCAACTGTTGCTACTTCTTCATCTTCATGCAAACGAATTAAACGAACTCCCATTGTATTTCTTCCTGTGACCGAAATACTTTCAACTGGAATACGAATAAGCACACCAGCTACGGTAATCAACATCAAATCTTCTTCTCCAGAAACCGCCTTAACTGCAACAACGTGACCAGTTTTTTCTGTTAGATTACAAGTGAAAATACCTTTCCCACCGCGGTTCGTCGTGCGGTATTCCGACTCTGGCGTTTGTTTTCCAAAACCTTTATTCGTTACGTGGAGAATATTCGCATCTTCTTGTAGGATCTCCATCGATACAACTTCGTCATCTTCTCGTAAAGAAATACCTTTTACACCTGCCGCACTTCTTCCCATTGGACGAACTTGGTCTTCAGGAAAACGAATGAGATATCCATTTTTCGTCGCGATCATGATATCTTTCATTCCATCTGTCAGACGTACAGATATAAGTTCATCGTCTTCTCTAAGACCTACTGCAATTAGACCACCTTTTCGGATATTAGCAAATTGCGCTAGCGAAGTTCGCTTGGAAATACCATGCTTCGTCGTAAAGAATAAAAATTGATTTTCCATATAGTCATTAACAGTTATTACTGCATTGACCCACTCGCCTTTTTCTACTTGTAACAAATTAATAATTGGTATTCCTTTTGCCGTTCGACTAAATTCAGGGATCTCATACCCTTTCGCTTTGTATACTTTTCCTTTATTCGTAAAGAATAAAATCGTATCATGTGTTGAAGTAGAGACAAGATGCTCAACAAAATCATCCTCGTTTGTTCCCATACCTTGTATACCACGGCCACCGCGATTTTGCGTGCGATAAGTGGAAGAAGGAAGACGTTTAATATAACCTTGGTGCGTTAACGTAATCACAATATTTTCTTCAGGAATTAAATCTTCATCCTCAAAGAAATCACTACCACCAATTACGATTTCTGTACGCCGATCATCATTAAAACGTTCTTTGATTTCAGCAAGCTCCTCACGAATAATTTCTAAAACCTTTTCTTCATCTGCAAGAATGGCTTTCAATTCTTCAATGAGCTGCTTTAATTCTTTATATTCATCTTCAATTTTTTCGCGTTCTAAGCCTGTTAAGCGTTGCAGACGCATATCTAGAATGGCTTGTGCTTGCTTTTCTGATAAATCAAAACGTTCCATTAAACCGTTACGGGCAATATCTGTCGTTTTGGAGTTACGAATGAGTGTAATCACTTCATCTAAATGGTCAAGTGCAATGCGCAATCCTTCTAAAATATGTGCCCTTGCTTCTGCTTTGCGTAATTCAAATGCTGTTCGTCGTTTTATAATTACTTTTTGATGCTCTAAATAATGCTCCAAACATTGTTTAATCGTTAACACTTTTGGACGTCCATCAACAAGTGCTAACATGTTAATGCCAAATGTCGTTTGCAATGCGGTATGCTTGTACAAATTATTTAAAACAACATTCGCATTAGCATCACGTCTAAGTTCTATAACGACTCTTAACCCGTCACGATCAGATTCATCACGCAAATCCGTTATACCATCAATGCGCTTGTCTCGAACAAGCTCCGCAATTTTTTCAATCAATTTTGCTTTGTTTACTTGGTAAGGTAATTCAGTAGCGATAATTCTCGGCTTCCCGTTCGCTGTCTCTTCAATTGTTACTTTTGCGCGAACGGTAATGGAACCTTTTCCTGTTTCATATGCTTTTCGAATCCCACTACGACCAAGAATTTGCCCAGCAGTTGGAAAATCAGGTCCATGAATATACTCTCCCATTAACTCATCAATCGTAATATCTGGTTGCTTGCTCAATGCGAGTACCGCATCGATCGTTTCTCCTAAATTATGTGGTGGAATGTTTGTCGCCATACCTACCGCAATACCAGATGCACCATTCACTAACAAATTCGGAAAACGTGCTGGAAAAACGACAGGTTCTCTTTCCGAACCATCATAGTTATCGACATAATCAATGGTATCTTTATTAATATCTCTTAGTAATTCCATGGAAATTTTCGACATTCTTGCTTCGGTGTAACGCATAGCTGCTGCTGAATCGCCATCAACCGAACCAAAGTTTCCATGCCCATCAACAAGCATATTACGATAGCTAAAATCTTGTGCCATACGCACCATGGCTTCGTATACAGCTGAGTCACCATGTGGGTGATACTTACCAATTACTTCTCCGACAATACGTGCTGATTTTTTATACGCTTTATCTGCATGCATACCTAAATCATTCATTGCATATAATATTCTACGATGTACAGGTTTTAATCCGTCACGAACATCAGGCAATGCACGAGAAACAATTACACTCATAGCATAATCTAGGAATGATGTACGCATCTCTTTTCCGAGATTGATTTCCTGTACTTTTGGACGTTGTTGATCCGCCATTATCCGACTACCTCCATTTACTCATCTAACCAAGCAATAATTAAATGTATTATGTCTTTATCCGATTCATTTTGTAATTGTGTTAGAAAAACTTAGCTAATCGCCAAGTATTTCTCGTTTTCCATTGCCAGTTTATATATCAAGATTTTTTACATATTGTGCATTTTCTTGGATAAAGTTACGTCTTGGTTCTACTTTATCACCCATGAGTACATCAAAAATTTGATCCGCATCGATTGCATCAGATAATTCTACCTGTAGTAATGTACGCGTATCAGGACTCATCGTCGTCTCCCAAAGCTGCGTCGCATTCATTTCTCCTAGACCTTTATATCTCTGTAATCCAGGCTTAGGCGCTTTTGGCAATTCTGCTAAGATTTGCTCCATTTCTTTATCATTGTATGCATAGTGAACAGCTTTTCCTTGCTGAACTTTATAAAGCGGTGGCTGAGCAATATATATATATCCATGCTCGATTAACGGTCGCATATATCGATAAAAGAAAGTAAGTAAGAGCGTACGAATATGAGCTCCATCTACATCCGCGTCTGTCATTAGAACTATTTTATGATAACGAGCTTTAGAAATATCGAAATCTTCGCCAATGCCTGTTCCTAATGCTGTAATAATGGAACGTACTTCATTGTTCGACAAGATTTTATCTAAACGTGCTTTCTCCACGTTTAAAATTTTTCCTCTTAAAGGTAAAATAGCTTGAAAATGCCGATCTCGACCTTGCTTTGCGGAACCTCCAGCTGAGTCTCCCTCTACAATGTACAATTCACTAATGGACGCATCCTTAGAAGCACAGTCTGCTAATTTCCCAGGTAAATTAGATACTTCTAAAGCGCCTTTTCTACGTGTTAATTCTCGTGCTTTTTTAGCTGCGTCACGTGCTCTAGAAGCCATTAATCCTTTTTCTACAATAATTTTAGCTACAGTAGGGTTTTCAAATAAAAACTTAGAAAATAGTTCACTAAAAACAGAATCTGTCACTGTTCGAACTTCACTATTTCCTAATTTCGTTTTCGTTTGTCCCTCAAATTGTGGATTTGGATGTTTAACAGAAACAATTGCTGTCAAACCTTCACGGACATCTTCCCCAGATAGATTTGGATCGTTTTCTTTAAATAGATTATTCTTTCTGGCATAGTCATTAATAACGCGGGTTAGCCCCGTCTTAAAGCCAGCTTCATGTGTACCACCTTCGTACGTATGAATATTATTCGCAAAGGAATATAAATTACTTGCAAACCCATCATTATATTGAAGTGCTATTTCTACAGCAATTCCTTGGTCTTCTCCTTCTGCGTAGAAAGGCTCATGCAGGGCTTCTTTTGTTTGATTAATAAACTCTACATAAGAACAAATACCACCTTCATAACAGTAGCTAACAGGCTCCTTATCCGTACGTTTATCTTCAATGGTTATTGTCAAACCTTTATTTAAAAATGCCAATTCACGAAGTCGCTGTACTAATGTATCAAAATCATATTCTGTCGTTTCATCAAAAATAGTGGGGTCTGGCGTAAAATGAACAATGGTACCAGTAATATCTGTCTCGCCAATAACCTTTATTTCCCCTTGAGGGACACCTTTTTCAAACCGTAAGAAATGAATGTTGTTGTCTCGGTGAACATAAACTTCTAAACTTGAAGAAAGGGCGTTTACGACGGAAGCACCAACACCATGGAGGCCTCCAGAAACCTTATAACCGCCACCGCCAAATTTACCGCCGGCGTGTAGTACGGTCATAATAACTTCTAACGCTGGTCTACCTGTTTTTTTCTGAATATCAACAGGTATTCCACGCCCATTATCTTTAACCGTAATGCTATTATCTTTTTCAATAAATACTTCAATGTGATCACAATAACCGGCTAAAGCTTCATCAATACTGTTGTCTACAATTTCCCATACGAGATGATGTAATCCCTTTTCACTTGTTGATCCAATGTACATTCCAGGTCGTTTTCGTACAGCTTCTAAACCTTCCAAAACTTGAATCTGGTCTGCATCATACGCCTGTTCCTTCATGACTTTATCTTCCATTGACATGTTCTCACTTCCATTTCTATACTTCTTCCGATTCCAATTCTTTTATATCATCTGAAAAATCATCAAGCTTACTAATCGTTGAAATCATACTTGCTCTTTTTTTCAGTGTAGATACAGATAAGGAGCTATAATAAATGCAATCTTTTGTTATCATGACGGATTTCGCTTCTTCCTGTGTACCTTCTAATTTTTTTTCTGTAGAAGCCGCTGCCATAAATTCTTCCATTATCGTTGATGATGAAATTAGATGGTAATCAATAATTGCAATAACATCATTGGAACGTATCACATGGTCATTTCCAATATGGATAAACATGACGATTCCCCCGTATTTAAGATTCTACTTTCCCATCCTTCACCCGAAAAATGGCTGCTTGGTTTAATGTTTCATGCTGAATACCATCTACACTTGTGGTGGAGACAAAGGTTTGTACCTTTCCTTGAATAGTTTCTAATAAATGGGACTGTCGGTAATCATCTAGTTCGCTTAAGACATCATCTAGCAGTAAGATCGGATATTCCCCGACTTCGTTATAAATTAATTCAATTTCCGCTAATTTAACCGCTAAAGCTGTCGTACGTTGTTGACCTTGTGAACCGTAAATTTGGACATTTTTATCATTCACATAAAATAATAAATCATCTCGATGGGGACCAATTAACGTTGTTCCTCGATCGATCTCTTTATCTTCAATTTCGCTAAATTTACGATTATATATATCTGCTATTTTTCCCTTATTCGCTTCTTCTGATACGTCTATTGTCGGATCGTAAGCAATATGCAACGTTTCTAACTGACGGCTTATACCATAATGAATTGGACTAGCCCATTTTCTTAGCAAAGTCAAAAAAACAAACCGCCTTTCTAATAAAGTTGCGGCATGTTCAATAAGCTGATCGGTTAAAACGTACAACATCGTTCGATCTTGGGTAGATTGTCGTTGTAATTGCTTTAATACGTGATTCCGCTGTTTAAGAATCTTTTGAAACTGGCCTAGATGATAAATATAGCGCGGTTGGATTTGACCTAGTTCCATGTCCATAAACCGTCTGCGAATTTGAGGTGCACCTTTGACAAGCGTTAAATCCTCTGGAGCAAACATTACGACATTAAAGGCTCCAATGTAGTCACTTAATTTCTTTTGCTCCATGCGATTTAATTTTGCCTTTTTCCCTTTTGCGGAAATGACAATTTCAAGCGGAAAAGACTGATTTCGTTTGGTCACTCTACCTTCTATTTTAGCATACTCTTCTTCCCATTTAACTAGTTCCTTTTCCCTGGGAGTACGATGGGATTTCGTAAACGCTAATAGGTAAATAGCCTCCATTAAGTTTGTCTTCCCTTGTGCATTTTCGCCTATAATCACATTAATTGCATGGTCAAAAGTCATATCTAGGCTTTCATAATTGCGATAATTTTTTAATTGGAGTTGTTGTATATGCATGTTTCATCCTCTTTATTCAGGAAATAGTTCGCTAGGTTTTACAGCCTCTTAGCTTGTAAAATAATGCAGGTTCATTATGGTGGAAGCTAAAACATTATTGTTGGTGGCAACTAACTATGAACGGTTTGAAAATATCTATTCTCGGTCCACTTGGAAACATCCAACTTCATCTATTTCTACCTTATCACCAGCATATAACTTTCTCCCACGACGATGTTCACGCTCGCCATTTACAAGTACACCTACATCTTGTAAATATGTTTTGACCATACCGCCAGAGTCTAAGACATTTATTAATTTTATAAATTGCCCCAATTGGATATATTCCGTTTGAATCATTATTTTCTCACACATTGTTTATCACTCATTTTCTTTTCTTAATAATGTTTTTTGTAATTTCTATTGCACGTTAACAGTCTTTTCAATATATAACGATGTAAAAGAATGACGCTCAATCTCTCATATTCCTATTTTACTAAAGATTTGCCTTTAAGGAAAGGTATCCTACTTCTTTTCTGAAATAAAGTCTCTGTAAGGCTTTAAATCTGTTTGTAAAAGCTGTTTGTAGCTTTATTCAGGTGTGAAATAACTTGTAAACCTTTTTTAACTATAGGAAAGCATAAAATTTGTTGCTTTGGCATACGGATTCAACGAAATAGACACGTACTGCTCCAGCGCCAAGCAACTAGGAGATTTCACTCCATTGCCCTACGATAAGTCACCATCGGTTCGTGCCTCACCATGATTCTTAAAACTTTAGTTCATTCGTTCCAGTCGCTACGTTGCTAACCGGGCGCCTGAACCTTTGTTCAATATCCTCTAATGCAAAGAAGCCAAACAATCTGTTTATAATTGTTCGGCTTCTTATTTCATCTGATTATCTATTGTTTAGTATGTGCGTACGGGTAAAATCAATTGGAGAATCGAATCATCTTCAACTGGTTGAATAATAAATGGGCGCATAGCACCTGTAAAAGCAATTTTTACTTCTTCATAATCAATTACTTTTAACGCATCAATCATATATTTTGAACTAAACGATATTTTTAAATCTTCACCTTCTATAGAGGAAATGGAAACTTCTTCCGTGACATTTCCTATTTCTGGATGGTTACTTGCAATTTCCACCATGTTATTGTTTTTCGTTGTTAAACGAACGACATTGTTTCGCTCTTCTTTAGCTAATAAAGATGCTCGATCGATCGTATGTAATAAATCTTTTGTACTTACATATAAGATCGTTTTACTCGCATCAGGAATTAAACGTGATGTTTCAGGGTAATTGCCATCAAGTAGTCTAGACAAAAATTGCAAATGCTTCGTACGGAATAAAATCTGGTTATTCGTTACACTGATTTGAATTTTTTCTTCGCTATCATCCATAATTTTATTTAATTCATTCAAACTTTTTCCTGGCACAACCACATTTGAAAATTCATTCGTCGTTTCTGTTACGGGAACGGTTCGTGAAGCTAAGCGATGACTATCTGTCGCTGAGAAAGTGAGTGTTTGATCAGCTAATCTCATATTCACTCCAGTTAAAATAGGTCTTGTTTCCATGGTTGATACAGCAAAAACAGTTTGTTTAATTAAGCTTTTTAAAAGGTCTATTGGGAGTTCAAAACTGTCATCTGTTTGTAATTTAGGTAGTTGTGGATATTCTGCTGCATCTTGTCCATTTAGATTAAATTCTGCTTTACCTGAGCGAATCGTTACTTTTAAACTTTCATCCACTTCTATTTCCACAATTTGTTCTGGAAGTTTGCGAACAATATCAGGAAAATATTTGGATTGAAGCACAATACTACCTTCTTCGATATGATCAACGTGAATAATTCCCTCTTCTTCAGCTGGAATATAAGATTCGATAGATATATCAGAGTCGCTTCCTGTTAATGTTATCCCATCTTTTCTTGCTTCCAACTTTATTCCCGATAAAATAGCGACAACTGGACGAGATGAAATAGCCTTCATGACGTTTTGTACGGCCGTCATTAGTTGATCTCGCTGTATAACAAATTTCATATATTTTTCCTCCTAATGGAAGTTTCCTATATATTTATGTTTACATTTTTGTACGTTTATTTCCTGCATACATATATATATTTATTAATAAAAAATAATAGTAATAATAATAAGGCCTGTTAGTATGTGGAAAACTAGGAAACATTCAACTCGTACAAGTTATTCACATGTGGATAACTTGTATATAAGTAAGTACCCCTTATGCACATTGTTAACAAGCCAAAATAAAGTAGCAATCCATTCTAGTGTTGAAAAAGGTGTTTAAGAAGATGCTTACCCTAAAGTTTTTTCTCAAGATAAGAAAGTATAAAATTTGATGCTATGGCGTAACCAAATAACTGAATGGGCTCCGGCCAGCTCCAACGCCTAGCAACTAGGCGATTTCACTCCATTGCTCTAAGCTAAGTCATCATCGGTTCGTTCTAAATAGGAAGGTCGACTAAAGACGGGCTCGCCGGAGGGCTACGAGTTCCACCATAAGGCTTGGCAATAAGCTAAGTCATCTGTAAGCATCAACACATGTTAAGAGAAATAGATTTGCATCTATCATGGACATTTAGTAGCTACTCTACATTGATTTTATTTGTTCTTTAAGCTCTTCTAATTCTTTAGCTAGCTGTGTATCTTTATCGATCAGTTTGGATATTTTTTCATGCGCATGAATGACGGTTGTATGGTCTCTTCCTCCAAATTCCTCTCCAATTTTAGGCAGAGAAGAGTCGGTCATTTCTCTTGATAAATACATAGCTATTTGACGAGGAAAAGCGATGGATTTTGTACGTTTTTTAGCTAAAAAATCTTCCAACCGAACATTGTATCTCTCGCCAACTATTTCTTGAATACTAGCAATGGTGACTACTTTTGGTTTATTACTAGGAATAATATCCTTTAAAGCATCTGCTGCAAGGGAAGCATCGATGTCTTGATTAACCAGCGATGAGTAGGCAACGATACGAATGAGTGCTCCTTCTAATTCACGGATATTTGTATCAATTTGGTTTGCAATATAGAGCATTACTTCATTGGGGATATCAAGACCTTCTGCTTTAGCTTTTTTAGTTAGAATAGCAATTCGAGTCTCCAAATCAGGTGGAGTAATATCCGTAATCAATCCCCATTCAAACCTTGATCGAAGTCGATCCTCCAGTGTAGGAATTTCTTTTGGAGGTCTGTCACTAGAGATAATAATTTGTTTGTTGTCATCATGCAGTGCATTAAATGTATGGAAAAATTCTTCCTGTGTTGATTCCTTCCCAGCAATAAATTGTATATCATCAATTAATAAAATATCTACATTGCGATACTTATTGCGAAAATTGACGGTCTTATTATCCATAATGGCGTTAATAAATTCATTGGTAAATTTTTCTGAAGACAAATAAACGACTTTAGCTTCCGGATTATGATCTTGCACGTAATGACCGATGGCATGCATCAAATGGGTTTTCCCTAAGCCAACTCCACCGTAGATGAATAAGGGGTTATATGCTTTTGCTGGCGCTTCGGCTACAGCTAAAGAAGCAGCATGTGCAAAACGATTACCAGCTCCGATAACAAATGTATCAAATGTGTATTTTGCATTTAACAAAGATTTAGAGTGATCATTAAGTTCGTTAGCTTTCCCTTGATTTGATGTAGGAGCAGATTCTGCATCTTTTGTCGTACTAGGAATAATAAACTTAGCTTCTATTTCAGCTCCAGTTATTTCTGTTAAGATTTCCGAAATAAGCCTCGTATATTGATTTTCTAACCAATCCCTAGCAAATTCATTGGGTGCAGAGACGATGAGCGTATTATTGTCCAAAGATTCTGCTTTGGTATTTTTTAACCACGTATCGAAGCTTGGCTTACTAATTTTTTCTTCTATCTTTTCAAGCGCTGCAGTCCATACTTCTTGTATATTTTCCAATCAGGAGTTCACTCCTTTCTAATAGTAGATAAATGATTCATTGATTGATCCGTATATAGCTGTTAACCAATCGAGTTGACGACAGAGAATGAAATATTTGTCATCTTGCTATGTTAGTAGCATATACATGACAGAAAAAGCCTCTCTCAATCTTATAGTCCATGTTCCATGAACAATTTTATAGATGGAAAGGCATATGGTAATCTCCATATCGTAATTTCTTGTCTGTGGATAAATATAAATGATCAATAAAAGGGAAAGATAGACTTATAAACGATATCCACATTGTTGTTGATAACCTTAAAAACAAGTATGTTTATAAGTATCCACACCTTATCCACAATCTGTGTATAAGTGTATTTGCTTTTTTTTATTTTCACAGGTTAAACACAAATATAATATCAGAAAAAAGCAAGAAGTGCAATGGTCTTTCGATGGTTATCCACAAAGTCTATAGCTTGTAGACAAAATTTATCCACACCACTATATTTTGTGAATGATTTGTCGATAATTGTTGTGGATAGGGAAGAGGGGGGATATATTTGCCAACAGAGGCTGTGGATATGTAAAAAAAATTCTGGGAAGATCATGAAGACTAATTTTTAGAAAAACAGAGAAGCACTCTATCGTAAAATGGACGCCTAGACGGACAAATACATTTGAAAGAGGTATTTCTCATAAAAGCTAGCGTACTGTTTTTCCGTATCGGTTATTTCTATATTTAATTTGTTTGTTTATAAAACTCAGTAAAGTGTATATAAATAGAGTGCTGGAATTTTAGCGGTTATAATTATGGCGAGAAAAACTTGGTACATATGTGGATATGTAAGGAAGTTTATTAAATGAAAGTGGAATTGAAGGCTTTCTCTATAAAGATTTTGTAAGAAGACAAGTTTTTCTAATAAGAACAAGTTGACAGATACCCTTATTTTTACGTATAATTACAAAGACTGTCTGATGACGGATTAAGAAATGGTATAATTCATCCCTTAGGGAGGTGCAAGATAAATGAAAAGAACGTTTCAACCTAATAATCGTAAACGTAAAAAAGTACACGGCTTCCGTACACGGATGAGCACGAAAAATGGTCGTAAAGTAATTGCTCGTCGTCGTCGTAAGGGTAGAAAAGTCTTGTCAGCATAGACCACTGAACCATCAGTGGTCTTTTTTTCACTAGTAGGAAAGTGTTTTATCGTATCAGAAAAACGATAGCGTTTTCTGCCACGGGCTGGTGACTAGCTAAGTTCTTCTAAATAAAATCGTAACATTGGTGAAGATTTTCTTTACATAGAATGAATGAATCTTCCATCCGCGTAGCAGTTTTTAATGTAGTAAAGGTGATCAATTTGAAGAAAGAATATCGAATTAAGAAAAATAGTGATTTTCAATATGCCTTTAAAGCAGGGAAATCCTTTGCAAACCGTCAGCTCGTTATTTATTATGTGAAGAAAGAGGGACAGTCGCATTTCCGAATGGGTCTATCAGTTGGTAAAAAAATTGGGAATGCAGTAACAAGAAATCGTATTAAGCGATATTTGCGACAGGCTTTTTTTGAGCTAAAGGACGACATTGCTTATCCATATGATATTGTTATCATTGCGAGACAGCCAGCTAAGCAAATGACCTTTTCGGAGATCAAAAAAAGTTTAACCCATTTGTTATATAAAGAACATTTGTTAAAAAATCACTAAATTTAATATAGAATCTTCCCCTTATTTAAGTTAAAATAACGATAGGTGACAGAAAACTTGTCTTTTAGGAATGTATAAAAATTTTTTGGTTTATCGTATAAGAAAAATGACAGCTTTCGCTATAAAGAATTGGCGATAAGTCTAGTTTTTTAATATAGAGTTAGGAGGAAATGTGTTGCGTAAAAAGTTTTGGTTGCTAGTGGCACTTATTGGTTTACTGGCAATTTTATCTGGTTGTACAGAAGTAAACGAGCCGATTACGAGTGAAAGTGAAGGAATTTGGAACCAGTACTTCGTATATCCAATTTCATGGCTTATCACTTATTTTGCAGAATTATTTAATGAAAATTATGGACTGGCAATCGTTCTCGTAACAATTATTGTTCGTTTATTACTGTTGCCACTAAATGTGAAACAATTAAAAAGCTCGAAGGCGATGCAAGATATTCAGCCAAAGATGAAAGAGCTGCAGCAAAAATATAGTTCTAAAGATGCGAATACGCAGCAAAAGTTGCAACAGGAGACCATGGCTTTATTCCAAAAGCATGGTGTAAATCCCCTTGCTGGTTGCTTACCGATTTTCGTTCAAATGCCAATTTTAATTGGGATGTATCATGCGATTATGCGAACAGAAACGATTAAAACACATAGCTTTTTATGGTTCCAATTAGGGGAACCAGATCCATTTTTTATTTTACCATTAATTGCTGGTGGGGCGACATTCCTACAGCAAAAGTTGATGATGGCAGGAAGTCCTGCTGCGCAAAATCCGCAAATGATGGTTATGCTTTATGTTATGCCTATCATGATCGGTGTCTTTGCTATTTTCTTCCCGTCTGCTTTAGCGTTATACTGGGTAGTAGGGAATATCTTTATGGTTGCTCAAACGTTATTTATTCGTAAGCCAATGATGGCTGCAAATAATGGAGGAGACAAAAAGTGAGAGAAATAACTGCTAGTGGACAAACAGTTGAAGAAGCGGTCCAGGCAGCTTTAGAGCAGTTAAAAACAACCAGGGACCACGTTGAAGTTGATGTCATTGATGAAGGTAAAAAGGGATTGTTCGGCGTATTTGGTACGAAACGTGCTTACGTTAAAGTCAAAATCGTTGAAAATCCAATTGAAAAAACGGAAAAATATTTGCAGCAAATATTAGAACAAATGAATGTTTCTGCAACGGTGCAGACGACTGTAACAGATCATCATGTTACGTATGAAGTAACAGGCGATGATATTGCTTTATTGATTGGTAAAAGAGGTCAGACGTTAAATGCGCTACAATATTTGTTGCATCTGGCAATGAACAAAAATGCTTCTGAATTTTACACAGTCACATTGGATGCAGAAGGATACCGAGAACGTCGTAAAGAAACATTAGAAGCGTTGGCGAACAGAATGGCAGATAAAGCAGTTCGCTTAAATAAAAAGGTAGCTTTAGAGCCAATGCCTGCTTTTGAAAGAAAAATTATTCATAACGTACTACAGGAAAATAAAGCCATTACTACTTATTCTGACGGTAATGAACCACATCGACATATTGTTATTCAACCGTAAAAGTAACGCTATACATCCTATCTAGCTGAAAAACTAGATAGGATTTTTTATTGGTCTAGAAAATGATAAAATTTTTAAGATATGGATAAAATTACTAATTTATTTAGCCACATCCGGCACAACGTCCAGCAACTAGGCGACTTCACTCCATTGACCTAAAATAAGTCATCATCGGTTCGTTCTAAATAGGAAGCCCGACTAAAGACGGGGTAGCTGGAGGGCGCCGGCATACTCCTGTTGCAGGAGCATGATTCCTAAAACTTTCGTTGATTCGCTCCACTCGCTACGTTGCTAACCCGGGCGCCCCGATCCTTTGTTCTTTACACGTACCCAATGCTTGTCAAGATTGTGAAAAAAGAAAGTTGAGTTTTAATTAGATATCCACATGTGCATAATCTTATGGGAAAAAGAAATGAAAAAAAGGTTGTGGATAACTGTGTTTTGTGCTATTCTGTTAAGTTAGTGACGATAAAAAAATGCACTTCATATAGATATTCCATGTATAGGTTGGAGGTGATTAGCAATGGAAACAGATACAATTACAGCTATTTCAACACCAATTGGTGAAGGAGCAATTGCAATTGTTCGTTTAAGCGGTCCTGAGGCTATTTCCATCACAGCTAATGTTTTTAAAGGAAAAAATTTAGGTGATGTGGCTTCACATACAATACATTACGGGAAAATAATCGATCCTGAGACAAAAGAGGTTGCTGAGGAAGTTATGGTTTCCGTTATGCGAGCACCAAAAACGTTTACCCGCGAAGATGTTGTAGAAATTAATTGTCACGGGGGTATGGTTGCGGTTAACCGTGTATTGGAAATTATTTTAAGCCAAGGAGCTAGACTAGCTGAGCCTGGTGAATTTACGAAACGTGCTTTTTTACATGGGAGAATTGATTTATCGCAAGCCGAAGCAGTGATGGATCTTATCCGAGCGAAAACAGACAAAGCCATGTCCGTTGCATTAAAGCAGATGGACGGTCGCTTATCTGCGCTTATTCGTCGTTTACGTCAAGATTTGTTGGAAACAGTGGCACATGTAGAGGTTAACATTGATTATCCAGAATACGATGACGTCGAAGAAATGTCCCATGATATGATGCGCACGAAATCAAAAGAAGTGTATAAAGAAGTCGTTGAGCTTCTACAAGTGGCGAAACAAGGGAAGATTTTACGAGAAGGTTTAGCAACAGCGATTATAGGACGGCCAAATGTTGGCAAGTCGTCCCTAATGAATACACTTGTTCAAGAGAATAAAGCAATTGTTACAGAAGTTCCAGGAACGACTCGCGATATTATTGAAGAATATGTTAGTGTAAGAGGGGTTCCTTTACGGTTAGTAGATACCGCTGGGATTCGTGAAACAGAAGACATTGTGGAAAAAATTGGCGTAGAACGATCTCGTCAAGTTCTAAAAGAATCGGATTTAATTTTATTTGTACTAAACTATAATGATGTGCTATCAGAAGAAGATGAAAAGTTATTTAAAGCAATAGAAGGCTTAGATTACATCGTTATTATTAATAAAACGGATTTAGAGCAAAAATTAGATTTAGACCGTGTTTATGAATTGGCTGCAGAAAAACCAATTGTTATTACTTCCTTGGTGAAAGAAGAAGGGGTAAATGAATTAGAAGAAGCCATCGCAAAAACTTTTTTCGCTGGTGATATTGATACGGGCGACCTCACATATGTTTCGAACGTCCGCCATATTCAACTGCTGAAACAAGCCAAACAAGCATTAGAAGATGCGATGGAAGGCTTAGAACTTGGACTACCGTTAGATGTTGTACAAATAGATGTAACAAGAACGTGGGAATTACTAGGTGAAATCATCGGGGATACTGCAAGTGACAGCCTTATTGATCAGCTTTTCTCACAATTTTGTCTCGGAAAATAAAGTTACTTTAATTTAGAAAGGATGAGACCAATGACTTATGATGCAGGACATTATGATGTAGTCGTGGTCGGTGCAGGTCACGCAGGTGTAGAGGCTGGGCTTGCGGCTGCTAAAATGGGAGCAAAAACATTAATGCTCACACTTAATTTAGATATGATCGCATTTATGCCATGTAATCCATCTATTGGAGGACCAGCAAAAGGGATTGTTGTAAGGGAAATTGACGCACTAGGTGGTGTCATGGGTAAAGTGATTGATAAAACGCATATTCAAATGCGTTTGCTAAATACAGGAAAAGGGCCTGCCGTTCAAGCGCTTCGGGCGCAAGCAGATAAACCTATGTATATTAAGGAAATGAAAAATATTGTAGAGAATGAGAAAAACCTTACATTGCGCCAAGGAATGGTAGATCGTTTAGTAGTTGAAGATGGTGTCTGTAAGGGAGTTGTTACCGAAACCAATGCTTTCTATCGTGCAGAAACCGTCATTATTACGACAGGAACGTTTATGCGAGGGAAAGTGCTTATGGGAGATTTGGAATATGAAAGTGGTCCAAATAATCAACGACCAACGATTAAATTGTCCGAAAACCTAGAAGAACTAGGTCTTGAAATTACGCGTTTTAAAACAGGTACACCTCCACGTGTAAATAGCCATACGATTGATTATTCAAAAACAGAAATCCAGCCGGGAGATGAGACACCCCGCAGTTTTTCATATGAAACAACAGAATATATTACAGATCAAATTCCATGCTGGTTAACGTATACGAATGAATTCACGCATGAAATTATCAATGAGAACCTCTCCCTTTCTGCTATGTATTCTGGAATGAAACGGGGAACAGGTCCGAGATATTGTCCGTCTATTGAGGATAAAATTGTCCGCTTTAACGACAAGCCTCGCCATCAAATTTTCTTAGAGCCAGAAGGAAGAGATACAGAAGAAGTGTATGTACAAGGGCTATCGACTTCTTTACCTGAATCTGTACAGCATGGCATGGTAAGAAGTGTAGAAGGGTTAGAGCATGCTGAAATTATGCGAGCGGGCTATGCGATTGAATATGATGCAATTGTACCAACACAGCTATGGCCGACACTGGAAACAAAGAAAATCCCCGGTTTATTTACGGCGGGGCAAATTAATGGTACTTCTGGTTATGAAGAGGCAGCAGCTCAAGGGATTATGGCTGGTATTAATGCCGCTGCAAAAGTATTGGGGAAAGATCCAGTCATTTTAGATCGATCACAAGCTTATATTGGTGTGCTTATAGATGATTTAGTGACAAAAGGAACAAATGAACCGTATCGACTATTAACATCTCGTGCAGAGTATCGCTTACTATTAAGACATGACAATGCTGACTTTCGTATGACAGAGCTAGGCTATGAGCTAGGCTTAATTACGGAAGAGCGTTATGCTGCATTTAAGGAAAAATATCGCCTCGTAGAAGAAGAAAAGAAACGATTGCAAAAATTAATCATTAAGCCTACAGAGGAAGTAAATGCATTTTTAGAAACAGCTGGGGCATCAAAGATGAAAGAAGCTGTAAAAGCATATGATCTTTTAAAGCGACCAGAGCTGTCGTATGACTTATTAGCACCAATTATTCATGCTGATCCGTCACTTCCACATGATGTTACGGAACAAGTCGGTATTCAAATTAAATATGAGGGATATATTAAAAAGGCGAATGATCAAGTGGCACGCATGCTGAAAATGGAAGAAAAGAAAATACCAGAAGATATTGATTATGATGCAATTAGTGGTATAGCTACAGAAGCGAAAGAGAAGCTAAAAAAAGTCCGTCCACTCTCTGTCGGGCAAGCATCGCGTATTTCTGGAGTAAACCCAGCTGATATATCTATTTTAGTTGTTTATATGGAGCAAGGAAATATAGCGCGTCTGGCTAATTAATGATAGTAAGCAGATTTAGCTTATAAGTAGCTAAGTCTGCTTTTATCTACATAAGGAGTAGAAGCATGAACCGAGAACAATTCTTTCAAGTATTAGAGGAAAAAGGAATAAAGTTAACCACATATCAAAAGGAACAATTTTCCATTTATTTTTCAACATTAATTGAATGGAACGAAAAAATCAACTTAACTGGTTTAACGGAGGAAGCCGATGTTTATTTAAAACATTTTTATGATTCCATCAGTGCAGCATTTTATTTTGATTTCAAACAAGTACAATCAATTTGTGATGTTGGTGCAGGGGCAGGTTTTCCTAGTATTCCGTTAAAAATTTGCTTTCCACATTTACAAATTACTATTGTTGATTCATTGAAGAAGCGAATTGGATTTTTAAATGAATTATCCACTGCTTTGTCGTTAGAAAAAGTCGCCTTTTATCATGACCGAGCGGAAAACATGGGTAAAAATGCATCTTTTCGGGAAACTTTTGACGTAGTAACTGCAAGGGCGGTTGCTCGTATGTCTGTATTAAGTGAACTTTGTTTACCTCTTACAAAAAAACAAGGAACTTTTTTGGCAATGAAAGGCGCAAAAGCAGGGGAGGAGATAGAATTAGCTAAGCCTGCGATTGAGGTTTTGGGTGGGGAATTAAAACAAATGTACACGTTTACGTTGCCTGAGGAAGATAGTGAACGCTCTATTATTGAAATATATAAAGCAAGGAAAACACCTAAAAAATATCCACGAAAAGCTGGACTTCCAAATAAAGAGCCAATTGAATGAGTGTGATTCACGCTTCTAATGGTTAGGATCTATCCTGGATAGAAGGTGTTGTAAGGCTCCCGCTGTATGAATGGAAGGAAAGTCAAAATGGGGGATAGCAGCATCTTCATTGCTCTAGCAATGAAGGGATGAAAAAATCCGGCTGATGAATGAGTATTTTTCCTAATATATATATGGTAAAATAAAGCCATATACGTGTTTGTGACCAAGTAATAATTTCGTATAGCGCTAGCAGTTTGCTGCTGCGTTTTTTCTTATACGGCTACTTTTATATATAGAGCCGAAGCGCTATTTTAAATTATAATTCTGCTTCGTAAATGATCGAATGATAAGAAAAGATTATATAGATTAAATATTCAATTTATTCGTTCAGTAAGATATATATTTTTTCGCTTACTCTATCTATCTTCTATTTAAACAAGAAAAGGAGATAGAGAGAAACAAGTTTCGCTTTATAAGCGCTTTTCCTGTGCTATAATATTTATAGTTATTCCATATAGAATGTTCCACGTGAAACATTTTATATTTTATACATAGATCATATTATAATAGTAAAATAGAGGTGGTGTGGGATTATGGTGAAGCCCTTTAACCGTTTTTTTGGAATCGGTGATAAACCTGAACAGGAAAATGCTTCCGATTCAGGTATAGATATTCACTCCAATGAAGTGATACAGATCCCTGTTAAAAATATAAAACCTAATCGTTATCAGCCTAGGTCTATTTTTAGTGAAGAAAAGATAAAAGAACTTGCTCAAACGATACAAACACATGGTATGATCCAACCAATTATCGTTAGGCATTTGGATGAAAATGACCAGGCAGAACAACATTATGAAATTATTGCTGGGGAAAGAAGATGGCGAGCGGTGGAGTCCTTAGGATGGGAACATATTTCTGCTATTGTCAAAGAAATGACGGACACAGAGACTGCTTCCGTTGCCCTTATAGAGAATTTACAACGTGAGGAACTAACTGTTATCGAAGAGGCAACAGCGTATGCGCAACTATTAGAAATTCATGATTTAACCCAAGAAGCGCTTGCTCAACGATTAGGAAAAAACCAATCAACCATTGCAAATAAGTTACGATTACTTAAATTGCCGCAAGCAGTTCAAGAAGCATTGCTAGGAAAATATATCACAGAGAGGCATGCTCGAGCCCTCATTAAATTAAGTGATGAAGAGGAACAAATTAAATTATTACAAGAAATCATTGAAAATCATTTAAATGTAAAGCAAACCGAAGATAAAATAGCAAAAATAAATGAGCGGAAAGAAAAACCCGCAAAAAGGAATACAGCTAAACGAAAAGGTTTTAATAAGGATATTCGTATTGCAATGAATACGATACGTCAATCCCTTAACATGGTTTCTGATACAGGTGTTGAAGTTGAGTCTGATGAACAAGATTTAGAAGATTATTACCAAATCACGATTAAAATTCCAAAGAAGAAATAATTCATTTATATATTTAAGTTTAATGGTCACCGTATCGTTTCAGAGAAGGATCATACTTATACTATAGGAAAATATAAGATCCTTTGATTTATAATATAAGAAAACTGGCTCCTCCATAGAAATTTGATGGTAAGCCAGTTTTTCTACAGGTAACCCATCTCTACAAAGGTGGGTGTTTTTCACTATTTACGTTTATTGTAAAAGAAAAATGACGGTGTTTTTATGGCAAACCATGTATTTCTTAAGAATTATGTATCTACTAAAATTACGAATCGCTAACAAAATTAAAATTAGTCAGCTATTTAGAAGAAAAAATGATAAAATAGATAGTATATCGTTTTAGGTAGGTGTCAACATGGGAAAAATAATGTCCATCGCTAACCAGAAAGGTGGCGTAGGAAAAACAACATCATCTGTTAATTTAAGTGCTTGTTTAGCACATTTAGGAAATAAGGTTCTTCTTGTAGATGTAGACCCGCAAGGTAACGCTACGAGTGGAACAGGTGTAAATAAAGCAGATGTAAAACATTGTATTTATAATGTCCTTGTAGAAGATTTACCTGCGGAAGAAGTATGTATTTCTACAACGATTGACAATTTAGATATTATACCTGCTACTATCCAATTAGCTGGGGCAGAGATAGAGTTGGTGCCAACAATATCTAGAGAAATACGGCTTAAAAAATCATTAGAGAATCTGAAGCTAGACTATGATTACATTATCATTGATTGCCCTCCATCACTTGGGTTATTGACTTTAAATGCACTAACTGCTTCTGACTCTGTCATTATTCCAGTACAATGTGAGTATTACGCATTGGAAGGGCTAAGTCAGTTGCTAAACACCATTAGACTAGTACAAAAGCATCTTAATAAAACACTTATGATTGAAGGAGTGTTATTAACTATGCTTGATGCTAGAACCAATTTAGGCTTACAAGTTATTGAAGAAGTGAAAAAATATTTTCAAGACAAAGTCTATCAAACAATAATTCCAAGAAATGTAAGATTAGGAGAAGCTCCAAGTCATGGTTTGCCAATTATTACTTATGATGCAAAGTCAAAAGGTGCAGAAGTATATCTTGAGTTAGCGAAGGAAGTGATAGCCAATGGCGAAAGGGTTAGGTAAAGGAATTAATGCTTTCTTTCCAGAGGTTGAGGAAAAACAAGATGATGTTATTGAGGAAATTGCTATTTCTGAGTGCCGTCCAAATCCATATCAGCCTCGAAAAACTTTTCACGCAGACGCTATTGAAGAGTTAAAAGAATCTATTCTTGAGTACGGTATTATTCAGCCTTTGATTGTTCGAGCGAGCATTAAAGGCTATGAAATTGTCGTAGGAGAAAGAAGATATCGTGCAGCTAAAGAGGCAGGACTAGATAAGATACCAGTCATTATTAAAGACTTAACCGATGATAAAATGATGGAACTGGCTTTATTGGAAAACTTGCAGCGAGAGGATTTAACTCCTATCGAAGAGGCCCATGCGTATGCTAACTTAATGAACGAATTAAACATTACACAGGAAGAATTATCGAAACGGTTAGGAAAAAGTAGATCACACATCGCTAATATGGTACGATTGCTTTCTTTACCTGAGTCCGTTATTGCCTACATAAATAATGGAGAGCTTTCCATGGGGCATGGGCGTGCTATACTGGGTCTGAAGGATAAAACAAAAGTTCAAGCCTTAGTACAAAAAATACGAAAAGAAAAATTAAATGTAAGACAGGTAGAAAAATTGATCGTTCAATTGAACGAAAAGCCTGTAAAACAAAAAGAAAAACCAAAGAAAGATGTATTTATTCAAGAGAGAGAAACGTTTCTTAGAGAAAGGTTTGGAACTGCTGTAACCATTCAACGTGGCAAACGGAAAGGTAAAATTGAGATAGAATTTTATAACGATAACGATTTACAGCGTATTATTGATACGCTTGAAAATGAATAGTTCCTGTTTTTAGAGTTGTTTCTGACTAGGATAACATTAGAAATAAGTAGAGACTGACAATATTGTCAGTCTTTCGTTTTACATTATACGAAAGTATAAAATTTCAGGGGTTATAATATAAGAAAAACGATGCCATTCGCCATAAGACTTGGCGACAAGCCAAATTTTTCTAAAATGTAATCACTTTGTTGAAAGGCACTAGATAAGAGAAGACATTTTTTTCGTAAATCAATATACGTGAGCTATAATTATATTTTCCTACAATCGTGATTTCATATAAATGTAAGTTACATACAAATGTTTCACGTGAAACAGTGACATATTAAAATAGGGGAGGCGGACAAAATAGCTTTATATGGTACCATTATAAATGGAATTCTAATTATCATTGGCAGCTTACTAGGTTTAGTATTCACTAAAATCCCAGATCGGTATAAAGAGACTGTCATGCAAGGAATCGGTTTAGCTGTCATATTAATTGGTTTGCAAATGGCTTTTGTCACGGAACAAATTATTGTGGTTTTACTAAGCTTACTGATGGGAGCTGTTCTAGGAGAATGGCTTCGCTTAGAAGACCGTTTAAATCAATTAGGAAAATGGGTTGGCAATCAATTAGGTTCTAAAGAAGATGATACACGAGTTTCGCAAGGTTTTGTTACAGCCTCTTTAATATTTGTCATTGGTGCAATGGCCATTATTGGAGCGTTAGATAGTGGATTGCGAGGAGATCATGAAGTTTTAATAACAAAAGGTATATTAGATGGCTTTGTCTCCTTAGTATTGACGACAACGTTAGGATTTGGGGTTATATTATCAGTTATTCCTGTACTATTATATCAAGGTTCTATTGCTCTATTAGCGACACAAATCGAGGGAATCATTCCTAAAGCATATTTGGATGGTTTCATCACGGAAGTAACAGCAGTAGGTGGCTTATTAATTGTAGCAATTGGACTAAATCTATTAAATATTACATCTATAAGAATAGGAAATCTATTACCAGCTGTTATAATGGTAGGCTTCGTTTACTCTGTATATCTACTATTTTTGTAACATAGTTAGATTCCTATAGCTGAAAAAGTCTTGTTTTCTAAATACTATAAACTAAAAAATCTTATACATTCCTATAGTGAACAAAAGGATTAGGTGTGCATAGCCTATCCCTTTTGTTCCATCTATAGTCCATATGTATGGGAGACGAGTACCATCGATTACGAGAAAAATTGCCCAATCAATGAATCTCTGACTCCTGCATCAGCGCTCGTCATGGCTTCATAAAGAAAACGATTTTGATATGGTCGTTGAAACCACAGCTGGCATTCTTTTTCTATATGTTAAACGTTGATCTACTTCATCTAAAAGGTCGGCAATTAATTTGGCCATTGCCATAACAATTTGCAGTCTCGTATTTTGTAAAACAGCGTACTCCATAAATCCACTCACATTAACAACACCAGTAAGATGAGCATCTCCTATAGCAGGAAGCGGTTTATTTAATGCTGCACCAGGTTTAATAGGTCCTTTTCCTGCAATGATTTTTCCTACAGAATGTTGCTTTCCTAAACAAGCATCAATGGCTATTATAAAAGGATGTCGGTATGATGTCTCAATTTGATGTAGATAATCTTGTAAATTGACAGCATGAACGGGGTTATCCAACGTGCCATAGACAGAAATATGCCTCGGTTTCTTCTCAGAAAACAAACTCCCAACAAGTGGTCCTAAAGCATCTCCTGTAGAACGGTCTGTCCCAATAGATACAACTACATATTCCCGTGGTGTCGGAGGGAGAAGTGCTAAAAAACGGTTTAGCATATTCAAATGGAATTCCGGATCTGTATAGTGCATACGGAATTGATCTTGATTATCCAATAATTTGTTTTTAAAAATCATAGCTTATCCTCCAAAGACATATTGGTATAGTATACGGATATTTTCCTGAATCTATACGTAGATGATTAAAATAAATGGAGGAAAAGAGATGATACGAGCAGGGATGCAATGGATGTTTTTAATTATTGGCACAACGATTGGAGCAGGGTATGCTTCAGGAAGAGAATTATGGCAATTTTTTGGGCATGAAAGTGGACTAGCTATTGTGTTATTTGCCTGTTTTTTTACTATTTGCTGTATAGGCATTATGAATGTAAGCTACACACGAAAGTCTACCCACTACTTACCAGTTCTGCGAGATATTGTAGGTGTGAAATTAACCAAAGTGTATGACGTGATGATTTTTATTTATTTGTTTACAACTACTGTTATTATGATTGCTGGTAGTGGTGCAACATCGCAAGCGTTTAATTACCCTTACTGGTGGGGAATAAGTATAATAATTGTTGCGCTTATACTACTATTTTTAAAAGGAGTGAACGGCCTCCTATCTATCAACCAATTTATATTACCAATATTATTAACAGGGCTTGTGTTTGTTCTATTATGGTTTACAGTCGATCAAAAATTGGATCTTTTTTCACATTGGCATGAACAACGAAATTGGATGGCCGCATTCCCTTTTACGGCATTAAATATTCTTCCGCTAATTGCTGTCTTGGGAGCCATCGGACATAAAGTACAATCAAAACAAGAAATATGGATTGCTTCTATTGGCAGTGGGCTTACACTTGGAGTTATTTCGTTTATTTACAATAATAGTTTAATTCAAATTGCTGATGAAGTACTAGTATATGAGATTCCATTATTTGCTATTATGAAGAACTATCCATTACAAATGCTCGTTTTTATGAGTATATTATTATGGTTTGCTATTTTTACCACAGCTGCTTCAGGAATACTTGGCATTGTGAGCCGTATACAAGACTATGTCAAGCAGCCATTATGGTTGATTGTTTGCTTGACCTTGGTTACAATGATTCCATTAACAGCTCTCGGTTTTTCAACTTTAATTCAATATTTATACCCCATTTACGGTATATTAAATTTATACGTATTAACGCGATTATTATTTCTCCCTTTTTGGGATAAATTGGAAAAACTAAAAATATAGATTTTGATAAGGCATGGGAGGCTTAGGATGAATTTAACGCAAAGTACAGTAGAAGAAAATGTAGAAAAAGAAGTAGATAATTTTCATAAACTGATGAATGATGCATGGGATTATTTAACAGGTGCTGATTTATGGTTTTCAGTTGGAAAAGGTATGCTGCAAATTATACTTATTCTCGTATTATCTCTAATGGTCATTCGTATTTCTCGGAAAGTAGTGGACCGGTTATTTAAGAAGCGGGATAAAGGCCCCCTTCGCATTACGGAACGTCGGGAAAACACATTAAAAAAATTAATTAAAAATGTAATTGCATATGTGGTTTATTTTATCGCACTCCTTATGATTTTAGATGGTGTGTTTGGTCTGCAAGTAGGGGCATTAATTGCTGGTGCAGGTGTCGCTGGTTTAGCAATTGGTTTTGGTGCGCAAAATTTAGTCAGAGACATTATCTCAGGATTTTTCATTATTTTTGAAGACCAATTTTCTGTAGGCGATTATGTTGGTGTCGCAGGTATTGAAGGAACGGTGGAAGAAATCGGTTTAAGAACAACGAAAGTATTAAGCTGGACAGGTGAAATGCATATTTTACCAAATGGTAATGTCACCCAAGTTATCAATTATTCCGTTCATAATGGGTTAGCAATCGTAGATATTAATGTACCTTATGAGAGTAGTGTCGATGACGCAGAGCGCTTAATAAATGAAGTTGCTGTTACACTACCAGATAAATATGATTTTGTTGTAGGAACCCCAGAAATTATTGGTGTGCAAAATTTAGAAGCGTCTCATTTTGTAATTCGTGTCATTGCAGAAACATTACCTGGTTTTCAATGGGCTGCAGAAAGAAATATTCGCCGTGATATGCAACATTACCTTTATCGATCAGGAATTGAAATACCTTCTCCAAGAATCGTGATGTATTCTCGGGACCAGAAGCAAGAATTATTGGATTATAGCCAAAGGAAACAGTTTCATGATAGCTCGAGTAATCGAACAGGATATCCGGATCTTGAATCGCATGGCGAACAGTCCCCACAAAGGGAAGGCGATGAATAAGCAAAATAATTATAAATAGAAAAACCGATGGGGAGGCACAGATTTTCTATTAAGGAACGAGCCAATAAGAAATATTGATCTGTTACTGTCGTGTATTCTTATTATCTTCATAAACACTAATTTACCGATTAAAAAGAGTAAAATTTTGAATCGCTAATCCTAGCGTAGCATTTGCTTATTATACATGTTAAGGTTTAGATAGTTCATCTTACAATGATAAATAATGAAGGAGAACAGGGTAATGGAAGGAAAAGAATTTGCACTACATGATGTCGTACAAATGAAAAAGCCACATCCATGTGGCGACAACCGTTGGCGAATTATACGGATGGGAATGGATATCCGTATTAAATGTTTGGGCTGTAATCATAGTGTTATGATCCCGCGTAAACAATTTGAGAAAAAAATGAAAAAAATACTGAAAAAAGCAGAGGAATAAGTACGGATATAAAAGGAAAAAGAAATTTTTTCATGTGTAAAGAAATAGCGATGACCGTGTTAAAATGGTATAATTAAGATTAAAGATAAAGAGAAAATGAAATTTAATAGGGTAAAGTGTAAAAGTAGGCAGCTATTTCTGTCTACTTTTACTTTTAGTTAGCTTGTCATTTGATTGGCTTGTATCTATAATGAAAAGGACAAACGCGTCATATGAATGGAATCCTTAAGGAGTGAAATAGGCATGTCTTTAACAGCAGGAATTGTCGGTCTTCCAAACGTCGGTAAGTCCACGTTATTTAATGCAATTACCCAAGCTGGAGCAGAAGCAGCAAACTATCCGTTTGCGACCATAGATCCAAACGTAGGAATTGTAGAAGTACCAGACAAACGCTTAAATAAATTAACAGAATTAGTAAAACCAAAAAAGACAGTACCGACAACATTTGAGTTTACAGATATTGCAGGTATTGTAAAAGGCGCAAGTAAAGGGGAGGGATTAGGTAACCAGTTTTTATCTCATATTCGTCAAGTAGATGCTATTTGCCAAGTCGTCCGTTGCTTTGATGATGAGAATATTACGCATGTATCTGGAAAAGTCGACCCAGTTGAAGATATGGATATTATTAATTTGGAATTAATTCTTGCAGATTTGGAAACGGTGAACAAACGATTCCAACGTGTGGAGAAATTAGCTAGGCAAAAGGAAAAATCTGCTGTTGCAGAATTTGACGTATTAAGTAAATTGAAGACAGGATTAGAAGAAGAACAACCAGTTAGAGCAATGGAGTTTAATGAAGAACAATGGAAAATTGTTAAAGGGCTACATTTGCTTACAAGTAAGCCAACGCTTTATGTAGCTAATGTAAGTGAAGAAGAAGTAGCAGATACAGATGCCAATGAGCATGTTCAAAAAGTAAAAGCATATGCAGAAAAAGAAAATGCAGAAGTGATTGTCGTTTGTGCAAAAATAGAAGAAGAGATTTCCGAATTAGATGAAGAAGAAAAAGCCATGTTCTTGGACGATTTAGGTATTACAGAATCGGGTCTGGACAAGCTGATTAAAGCCTCTTATCATTTATTAGGATTGGCGACATATTTTACAGCGGGAGAACAAGAAGTTCGTGCTTGGACGTTCCGTAAAGGGATGAAAGCACCGCAAGCTGCTGGAATCATTCATACTGATTTTGAACGTGGTTTTATCCGTGCTGAAACGGTGTCCTACGATGATTTAGTAGCAGCTGGATCTATGACAAAAGCGCGGGAAAATGGAAAGGTACGGTTAGAAGGGAAAGATTACATCGTTCAAGATGGCGATGTTATCCACTTCCGATTTAATGTGTAAACGTAAAACAGGATCTCTCGAAAAACTTGTCATTTGTAAGATGATTTGGTATAATACACTATCGTGAGTAATTAAATTTTATGAATTACTCCTTGCTCTCATGACGACATTATTTACCGTCGAATATTGGGAGCCGCTAAGTCCAAAAGGAGGTGCTACGGATGAGAAAATACGAAATCATGTACATCATCCGCCCAGACATGGAAGAAGAAGCGCAGACATCTTTAATAGAGCGTTTCAATGGTATTCTTACTGATAATGGTGCGGAGATTGAAAAAGTTGATGAAAAAGGCAAAAAACGCCTAGCTTATGAAATCAATGACTATCGTGATGGGTATTATGTAATCATTAACTTCAGCAGTGATGATCAAGCTATTAACGAGTTTGACCGTCTAGCAAAGTTTTCTGATGATATTATTCGTCATATTGTCGTTCGAGAAGATGATCAATAATAAGGAGTGGTTCGGATGTTAAATCGTGTCGTACTTGTCGGCAGGTTAACGAAGGATCCTGATTTACGTTACACCCCAAGTGGCGTAGCAGTTGCCAATTTCACACTTGCGGTAAACCGTCCATTTTCCAATCAACAGGGGAACCGTGAAGCAGATTTTATTAACTGTGTCGTTTGGCGTAGAGCAGCGGAAAACCTGGCGAATTATATGAATAAAGGTAGCATGGTTGGTGTGGATGGACGAGTGCAAACACGCCGATTTGAAGGCCAAGATGGAAAAACAGTATTTGTTACTGAAATAGTGGCAGAAAGTGTTCAATTTTTGGAAACAAAAGGTTCTTCTCAGGGCGGGGGACAAGGTGCATCAGGATTTCAACCAAACAGAAACCAAGGTCAATTCGAACCGCAATCCAACCCATATGAACAAAGTCAAAGTCAAAATCAAAATAACAAGGAAAATCCATTTCAAAATAATGGAGAACCTATTGAAATATCAGATGATGATTTACCATTTTAATTAAAAGGAGGTCATATTGATGGCAGCTCGTCGCGGTCGTGCAAAACGTCGTAAAGTGTGTTATTTTACAGCGAACGGAATTACACACATTGACTATAAAGATGTTGACTTGCTAAGACGTTTTATTTCTGAACGTGGAAAAATTCTTCCTCGTCGTGTAACTGGAACTTCTGCAAAATATCAACGTAAACTAACGAAAGCAATCAAACGTGCTCGTACAATGGCTTTATTGCCATATGTGGCTGAGTAATCATAAAAAACCATCTTTTGCTACTTGCAGAAGATGGTTTTTTTAACAGCCTAAATTGTAAAATTATTATTGATTATAGTATAAGAAAAACGAAGGCTATCGCTAGGAGACTTGGCGGCAAGCCTTCGTTTTTCTACACATTATAAAATGTTTTTAAACCGTAAATTATCGCTCTATTTATTTGCTGATAACTGATTTATTTCTAGGCTTTAATAGTGAGTAGCGTATGCAAGAAAACAATACAGACCACAGTTTTATTTGACTTACATAAAAAAATGGAAGTAAATGAAGTCTTGTTCGTGTATGAGTTTGAACTATTCTCCAAACCCATATGCTGCAAAAGTTTCCGTTGCCTTTTTTGAACTGATAAAATCGGTTAACACCTTCGCATCATGATGATTTGTACTATAGGAAGTAATTCCCGTTTCATAAACGATGGGTGGATGGAGGTGCTCGTCAATTTCATAGATCACGTTTATGTCCTCGTTTTGCAACGCGTTGGAAGCATATACAACGCCAAGTGTTTGCGCATCCTCTTTCACCTTTTCCATAATGTCTGCTACATCTTTAACATAGACAGTTTTATTTTTAATGGTGTCCCATATATTTACTTCATTTGATTGGAAAGCTTTTTGTGCATAATCACCAGCTGTTACATTCACGGTATCACCTAGAACGAGTTCTTTAAAAGGAGCCCGTTTTAAATCACTTAAATTTTCTATTGATAGCTCTTTATCTGTATGTGATATTAATACGAGTTGATTGTGAGCAAATCTTTTTTGCGAACCATTTAGAATTAATCCTTCTTTTTTTAACGTATCCGTCCACTCTTTATTTGCAGATAAGAGCAGGTCGATGGGAGCCCCTTGTTGAATATTACCAGCTAATTGGCCAGAACTTGCAAAATTAACTTCTACTGCTATTGTCGGATGTTCTTTTTCAAATTTCGTGATTAGTTCTGGAAGTACATCTTTCAAACTGGAATCAGCAGCTACAAGTATTTTATTTTGTTCAGCAGGTTGCTCGAATAGTTGTTCTTCCTCAAACAGAGAGCACCCTGTTAGAAAAACGATGCTGATGCAAAGGATAAAAATATGCTTCATGTAAGTCCTCCTAGTGCTCATAATATTCTATCACTGTTCTAATAATCAAATGAACGGGGCTTTAAATAGTTTTTTTCTACTTTTTCCGCCGTTTTGGATATACGGTAATAATCAAAACGAGAAATAGTAATGAATAAGCACAGAATAGGAATAAGAAACTATCTTGCAGAGGAAAAAAGATTCCTACAATTGTGTAGAACAAAAAAGGGATGCTTGTGGTAAAAACAGACATTTTCCATAGTATAGAAAACTTTAATTTTCGATCCATAAATTTGGCTATAAGTGTTCCAATACCAGCTATAATAGATAAAAGAATAAATATTATGATTGATAAAGGCAAATAATGAAAAATAAAAAAGTAAATGATTTTGAAAAAACCATTTAACTGTGCTGCTACTCCATCCCCTGTGGTTAAAGTATATTGGAGAAATGAAGGAATAGATACAAGTAAGATAAGAATTAACATATAAATAACTGCAATATCCATCCCAATACGATTAAGCTGGAATATTGCGTTCTTTTTGGGGAGTTTGATACTATGTATGAACGCATGGAAGAATATCATTATTGTCACCCTTGTCTTTATTTCACTCTAAGAAAGTATAAAATGTACTATAGTATAAGAAAAACTGCAACATTCTTTTAAAACTTAGTGTTACGTTTTTCTAACTACTTCTATTATAGTAGAAATAAAGAATAAATTCCTTGTAAACGAATTGAAAAACAATTGATGAACCGAATTTAATGGATGATTGGCAACAATATCGATATCACTTCCAACTTCGACAAAAGAAAACGACAGTTTCTGCGATCAAGACTTGGTGATAGCCAAGTTTTTCTAATAAGATAAGAAAGTATAAAATTAGTCGCTTTGGGATATGAATTCAACGAAATAACCCCGTCTGGCTCCAGCGCCCAGTAACTAGGCGACTTCACTCCATTGCCCTAAGCTAAGTCATCATCGGTTAGTGATAAATAGCAAGGCTGACTAAAACGGACTTGCCTTAGTGCGTCGGAATAACCCTGTTTTAGTTAAAACTTTCGTTAATTCGTTCCACTCGGCTACGTTGCTAAACGGGCGCCCTGAGCCATTGTTCTACTATAGGAAAGTATACAAGTTTAAAGGTTTATAGTATAAGAAAAACGATGCCATTCGCCATAAGACTTGGCGACATGCCAAATTTTTCTAATCGAATTGCGAAATACTATATTATCAAAAGGTCTTTCTAAATAATATTACCCGGGAAATAATATTTCTATGCTTTTCGACAACTATTAGAGTAAAAAACATGTTATCATATTAGAATGGAATAGTAACAACTTAAGGTAGATGAGGTGCAAAATGAATCAAACTAAAAAACAAGTAGACGGTGCTTTGTTTACCGGTCTATTCATTATCATATTGTTAGCTGGTTTATTTATTCCAGTAATAACACCAATTGCTATCTTTGTATTGCCAATTCCTTTTGTAATGTATACAGCAAGACATAGCTGGAAACCGGCTTTAGTAATGGCTGTTGCAGCGATTATTTTATCTATATTGCTAGGAACAGTTCTTGCATTACCGCTTGCTGTACCTACAATTATTGGTGGTATAATGATTGGTGAGGCAATTCATAAAAAAATAACTGCTTATGAAACGTTAGCAAGAGGAACCTTTGGATATATCGTTGGAATGCTATTTATATTTTTATTTGTACAGCTTGTTTTGCAAGTAAATATGGTTGCAGAGTTCCAATCCCTAATGGACGAATCATTAGCAAGTTCAACACGTATGATGGAGCAGTTTGCAAGCCAAGAGCAAGCTGATGTCGTTAAGGAAACAATGGAGCAAGTAACGGAAGGGTTAATGAACCTACTTCCATTCTATTTTCTGTTCATAGCAATTATTCAAGCACTGATTAGTCAATGGCTCGCTTATAAGCTGATGAATCGGATTGAAAAACGACAATTACGTTTTCCGCCATTCCGTTCATTACGCTTTCCTTCAAGCGTTCTGTTTATTTATCTCTTTGTTCTACTTGCAGCTTTTATGGTAGCGGACGCTGATAGTGGCACAATGTCGATGGCTATTCAAAATTTATTAGTAATTGCACAACTTATTTTAACGATTCAAGGATTTTCGTTTTTATTTTTCTTTGCACATGATAAAAAGATGTCCAAGGCATTTCCAATTATTAGCATCATTTTAGTATTGCTCATGCCAACGTTTATGTTTATTATTCGATTTTTAGGAATCCTAGATATCGGAATGAACTTAAGAGAGCGGATGGGGAAGAAATAAGACGATAGAAGAATGGTATACTATAGGGAAGTATAAAGTTTAAAGGTTTATAGTATAAGAAAACTATGCCATTCGCCATAAGATTTGGCGACAAGCCAAGTTTTTCTAAAAAGGTAAGAAAGTATAAATTTAGTGGCTTGTGTGCATAACAACATAATTGAATAAGCCACGTCTGGCCCCAGCGCCCAGCAACCAGGCAATCACCCTCAGCTAAGTCACCATCGGTTTGCTACGTTGCTAACGGGGCGCCCCGAGCCTTTGTTCATACAATGGTGCCAGAGAAGGTTACCGATTAAGGAATAAAATAAGTGTTGCATAGTAGGAGCTGAATGTGATGCCCGATAAGCAAAAAAAGCCGACACTGAGAAACCATGTATGGTTTATTTACGCAATTTCCATCATTTTATTAGGATTTATTTGGTATTTTCAATGGGTGCTGGGAATGATTATGACAGTATTGTTAGTCGTTTCATTCTATTACAGTATGCGTTCGGAGCAAGCTCTGCAAGATGAAGCTGAAAAATATATAACGACATTGTCGTACCGTGTAAAAAAGGTCGGAGAAGAAGCGTTATTAGAAATGCCGTTTGGAATTATCTTATATAATGATGATTTTAAAATAGAATGGGCAAATCCATATATGAATCGTTTTGATGATGGAAGTTTGGTCGGCGATTCGCTTCATAAATTATCAGAGGATTTAATACCGATGATTAAAGAAAATAAAGAGAAGATCTGGTTTGAGTTGCAAGATTATGTGTTCGAAACGGTTGTAAAGAAAGAAGAACGACTCCTTTATTTATTTGATCGTACAGAACAATCGGAATTACAAATACAGTATCGAAATGAGCAGACGGTTCTTGGTTTTATTTTTCTAGACAACTATGAAGAAATTACGCAGAACATGGACGATACAAATAAAAGTCGATTAAACTCACAAGTGACATCGGTATTAAATAAATGGTCCAAACATCACGGTCTATATTTAAAACGAACTTCTCAGGAACGTTTTTTAGCCGTTGGAACAAAAGAAATCCTCACAAATCTAGAAAAATCGAAATTTGAAATCTTAGATGAAGTACGTGCATTAAGTGGAGAGCGCAATACACCGGTTACATTAAGTATTGGTATCGGCATGGGGGATGTTGACTTGCCTACACTTGGGGAATTAGCCCAATCGAGCTTAGACCTTGCATTAGGTCGAGGTGGCGATCAAGTAGCGATTAAGGACGAGACGGGAAAAGTTCGTTTTTACGGTGGGAAAACAAACCCAATGGAAAAGCGAACGCGCGTAAGAGCAAGGGTAATCTCCCATGCGTTAAAAGAGTTAATTCGAGCTAGTGATAATGTGATCATTATGGGGCATAAATCACCTGACATGGATTCAATCGGTGCTGCTATCGGCATCTTAAATATTGCGCTTGCCAATGACGTAGAAGGATATGTCGTGTTTGATCCAAATGATATTGATACAGGTGTTTATCGGTTAGTAGATAAAATTAAGGAAGATGAGGTGCTTTGGCAATACTTTGTAGATCCTGATGAAGCAAATTCACTTATCAACAACCGTAGTCTAGTCGTCGTCGTAGATACACATCGACCAGCAATGGTAGCAAGTGAAGCACTCTTACAAAAGTCCGATTACAAAGTAGTCATTGATCATCATCGTCGAGGGGAAGATTTTATTGACAACCCAACTTTAGTATATATGGAACCATATGCATCTTCTACGGCAGAATTGGTAACAGAACTCTTAGAGTACCAACCGAAAAAATTAAAATTACGTATGTTGGAGGCAACTGCTTTATTAGCAGGGATTATTGTCGATACGAAAAGTTTCACTTTACGAACAGGGTCAAGAACATTTGATGCTGCTTCATACTTACGATCCAAAGGCGCCGACACAGTACTTGTTCAGGAACTGTTAAAAGAGGACATCGATGTATATGTCGAGCGAAGTAAACTAATTGAACGAGCACAAATATACCGTAATAAAATTGCTATCGCAAAAGCGAAAGAAGGACAAATTCATGGTCCTGTATTAATCGCTCAAACGGCCGATATTTTATTAACGATGAGCGGGATAGCTGCTTCTTTTGTTATTTCGGAACGCAAGGACGGAAAGGTTGGCATTAGCGCTCGATCGTTGGGGGCTATTAATGTGCAAGTGATTATGGAAAAAATGAATGGTGGTGGACATTTAACAAATGCCGCCACGCAGATCGAAGATACTACAATTGATGAAGCCGAACAGTTGTTAAAAGATATCTTAGATGAATATTATGAGGGGAGCGAATCAGAATGAAAGTAATATTTCTTAAAGACGTAAAAGGTAAAGGAAAACAAGGTGAAGTAAAAAATGTCTCTGATGGTTATGCACGTAACTATCTATTAAAAAATAACTTAGCCCAAGAAGCAACACCAGGTAATTTAAAAGCATTAGAAGCGAAGAAGAAAAAACAAGACCAGTTAGAACAAAAAGAAAAAGATGAAGCTATTCAATTGAAAAATAAACTTGCAGACATAACTGTAGAATTAACGGCTAAATCAGGAGACAGTGGACGTTTGTTTGGTTCCATTACGAGCAAACAAATCTCTGAAGCGTTAGAAAAGAATTATGGCTATAAAATTGATAAGCGAAAAATAGAGTTAGATGCACCGATTCGATCTTTAGGGTATACAAATGTACCTGTAAAATTGCATCCTGAAGTAGATGGTTCCATTAAAGTGCGTGTAAGTGAAAAGTAAATGAGGCGGTTTAGCAATATTTTTATAAATTAGCAGCAACTTTAAAGATGAATAGTGACTATAATGAGCTCCGGAAAATACGTAGAATCTTTTAAGCTTGAAAGCATGTTGCAACTTCTCTGTTCAGTTAGAAAAATTTGGCTTACCTTCACATTCACGTCTGTAAGGTGTCATTAATTCTAAAAAAGAGGGTTGTCGTTTGCTGAAAAAGTGAAGTATATTTCCGGAGCAAATTATGGGGCTTAGAAGTAGCAATATTTCTTGCAATATGAAAGCATAAATTTTTTTCATCCCATAGTTCCAATTTCTTCATCTATAGTATCTGTTTTAAAGGGGGACTACACATGAATACCCAAATAGATCGCACCCCACCGCATAATATGGAAGCTGAACAGTCGATTATTGGAGCAATATTTATCGACCCAGAAGCCTTTATTACGGCTTCTGAGATATTAGTTGCAGAAGATTTTTATAAAGCAGCACACCAACGTATTTTTTCCAGTATGATGACTTTATCCGATCGCGGGGAACCTATTGATGTCGTAACTGTAACTGCTTATTTACACAATGCGAACCAGTTAAATGAAGTAGGTGGCGTGCAATATTTATCACAAGTAGCAGATAGTGTACCTACATCTGCCAATATAGGCTATTATTGTCGGATTGTTGAAGAAAAAGCGTTATTACGAAGATTGATTCGATCAGCCACAGATATAGTAACATCAAGCTTTGAGAGGCAAGATGAAGTAGAGGATGTTATAAACGAAGCCGAGAAAACCATTCTTGATGTATCTGGGAAAAAGAACTCTGGAGCGTTTAAAAATATTAAAGATGTGTTAATCGACGTCTACGATAATATTGAGCAACTGCATCATCAAAATGGTGATGTAACAGGAATTCCTACTGGTTTTCGTGATTTAGATCGAATCACTTCTGGCTTTCAACGGAATGATTTAATTATTATTGCTGCACGTCCTTCCGTAGGTAAAACAGCTTTTGCATTGAACGTAGCGCAAAATGTGGCTGTAAATACGGATGAGAATGTAGCTATTTTCAGTTTAGAAATGGGAGCAGACCAGTTAGTACAGCGTATGCTCTGTGCAGAAGGAAATATAGATGCTCAGCGTTTACGTAATGGACAATTGCAAGCTGAGGACTGGAGTAAATTAACGATGGCAATGGGTAGTTTATCCAATGCAGGTATTTATATTGATGATACGCCAGGCATACGGGTTGCAGACATAAGATCCAAATGTCGAAGATTAAAGCAAGAACATGGTTTAGGAATGATTCTAATCGATTATTTGCAACTTATTCAAGGAAGTGCCAATTCGAAAGAAAATAGGCAACAAGAGGTATCGGAAATATCCCGTTCTTTAAAAGGTTTAGCACGAGAATTGAATGTACCATTGATTTCCCTTTCTCAGCTATCTCGTGGCGTAGAATCGAGACAGGACAAACGCCCAATGATGTCTGATTTGCGGGAATCGGGGAGTATTGAACAAGATGCGGATATTGTAGGGTTTTTATATCGAGATGATTATTATGATTCGGAATCGGAAAAACAAAACATTATTGAAATTATCATTTCGAAGCAACGTAATGGCCCGGTAGGGACGGTCGATTTAGCGTTTGTAAAAGAATATAATAAATTCGTTGATTTGGATCATCGTTATTCGGATAGCGATATTCCTCCAGCATAAGTCAAGCAGCCTTTAGCGTATGAAGGCTGTTTTTTTTTGTGTGTGCCAGGCATGCACACATTCTCTAGGGTTCGAGTCCCGAACCACGAAGGCAGTAGTAGTGGTTAGCCTAAGACAAGGGTGTCTGGGGTGACCCAGAATCTGAAGGAAGTCGGCGGCAAATCTCCGCCCTTAGGAACACGAACTTCATAGAAGGCTAGGTGTACTTGGATGAGACTGCACAACAAGTCAAAGTCCTTACTGCCAAAGGGTACACAGAGTAAATGAAGTGGGGATATGGAGAGGAAGAATGTGTGCTTACCCCGGGAGATCTGACAGAAAAGCGGTGCGCACGCCGTAACCGAACATGTAAGTGTTCGCTGAACTGTCAGAAGTCAGCCGAAGCCGTAGTACTAGATATTTCTAGGAAGGGCTGAATCATTGAAGAAGAATGGTCGCTTCGGAGTACGCAATACTTGATGAAGCAGAAACAAGAAAACCTTCCTAGTGAAGGAAGCGGTGAATCCCGTGGGGGACACTAGAAGGGCTGAGAGAAATTGCCACACAAGAAGAAAGAGCCATTCACGTAGGAGTTAGATATCATGTTGGAAAGCATTCTATCACGAGAAAACTTAATATGTGCACTGAAACGTGTCGAACGTAACAAAGGAAGCCACGGTGTGGATGAAATGCCCGTACAAAACCTACGAGCGCATCTCATGGAACACTGGGCTTCCGTTCGAGAACAACTCGAATCAGGTACCTACTATCCTCAACCCGTTCGCCGTGTCGAAATCCCGAAACCAAACGGCGGAGTGAGGAAGCTAGGAATTCCTACCGTGCTAGACCGTTTCATCCAACAAGCAATCGCACAAGTTCTAACAACCATCTATGACGCAACATTTTCTGAACATAGTTATGGTTTTCGCCCAAACAGACGAGGACATGACGCGGTTAGGAAAGCGAGAAGCTATATGAAAGATGGCTATCGCTGGGTTATAGACATGGATTTAGAGAAATTCTTTGATAAAGTACATCACGACCGATTAATGAGGAAACTGAGCCAAAAGGTCAAAGATCCGAGAGTACTTAAACTTATACGTAGGTATCTCCAAGCTGGCATTATGGAGGACGGAATCGTTCAACCAAACACAGAAGGAGCCCCTCAAGGCGGACCATTAAGTCCGTTGCTATCCAACATCGTTTTAGATGAGCTAGATAAAGAATTAGAGCGAAGGGGGCTCCATTTCGTCCGTTATGCGGACGACTGTAACATATATGTTCAATCGAGGAGAGCGGGATCGCGAGTGATGAAAAGTATCACTACATTTATCGAAGGAAAACTCAAATTAAAAGTAAATGAACAGAAAAGTGCAGTAGACCGCCCATGGAAGCGTAAATTCCTAGGATTTTCTTTCACATTCCATAAAGAGAACCCAAAGATTCGGGTTTCTAAAGAAAGTATCAAACGCTTTAAACAGCGTGTCAGAGAACTAACCTCAAGAAAGAAGTCTATGAATATGCAGGATAGAATCGCAAAGCTAAATCGATACTTAGTAGGTTGGCTAGGCTACTATCAGCTAGCAGAGACGCCCTCTATATTTGAAGTTTTGGATAGCTGGATTCGAAGAAGGATGCGAATGATACGCTGGAAAGAATGGAAGAAAGTCAAAACAAAATACAAGAATTTAATAAAACTTGGAATTAGTAAAGGAAAAGCATGGGAGTGGGCAAACACGAGAAAGGCTTATTGGCGTATAGCTAAAAGTCCGATCTTACATAGAGCATTAGGTGATCGATACTGGTCAAACCTAGGCTTAAAGAGTCTACATAAACGATATCAAACGATGCGTTGGACTTAAATGAAACCGCCGTATACGGAACCGTACGTACGGTGGTGTGAGAGGTCGGGGGTTAGTCGCCCCCTCCTACTCGATGGTCTAGGAAATTATAAAATTAGCTGTGGAACAACTTACTAAGTTATTTAGCCACGTCCGGCTTCATCGTCCTGCAAATAGGCGTCTTTACGGAATCACTTTACGATAAGTCATCATCGGTTCGTTCCTCACCGTGGTTCCTAAAACTTCAGGTTCCACTCTCTACGTTGCTAAACGGGAGGCTCGAGCCTTTGTTCTACTATAGGAAAGTATTTCTGCAACGAACAAGGTATAAAATGTTACCTTATGGAGCAATTTTTAAATAGCCATATGTAATAGTAAGATCGTAGTTTAAACGAACAAACAATAAAAAAATAAAATGAACGTTCGCATTTAGCGTTGACTAAGTAAAAAATAATTGATAAAATAAGCAAGTAATTATGAAAAAGCAAATGAATAGAGCTTATAACTTAAGTGGAGGTGCATTATGTCCTCAGTAGTCGTAGTTGGAACGCAGTGGGGCGATGAAGGAAAAGGAAAAATTACCGATTTCTTATCGCAAAACGCTGAAGTTGTTGCACGTTATCAAGGTGGTAACAATGCGGGACACACAATAAAATTTGACAACATTACGTATAAATTACATTTAATTCCATCAGGCATATTTTTTAATGAGAAAACGTGTGTATTAGGAAATGGAATGGTAATTGACCCAAAAGCTTTCGTGGAGGAAATAGCTTATTTACATGAGCGTCATGTTTCGACTGATAATCTACGTATTAGCAATCGTGCACATGTCATTCTTCCCTATCATTTAAAGCTGGATATTTTACAAGAAGAAGAAAAAGGCGCTAACAAGATTGGCACAACTAAAAAGGGAATTGGGCCAGCTTATATGGACAAAGCTGCTCGTTGCGGTATTCGGATTGCCGATTTGATGAATAAAGATATATTTCGTAAAAAGTTAGAACAAAATTTACTAGAAAAAAATCGTTTGTTTGAAAAACTTTATGGCGTAGAGCCGATGAAGCTGGAAGACATTGTTGATGTCTATTATGATTATGGTCAGCAAATGGCTCCATATGTGTGCGATACATCTGTCGTATTGAATGATGCATTGGATCAAGGTCGTCGTGTGTTATTTGAAGGGGCGCAAGGGGTTATGCTCGATATCGACCAAGGTACCTATCCATTTGTGACCTCTTCCAATCCGACTGCTGGTGGTGTTACTATTGGATCAGGAGTTGGGCCAACCAAAATTGACCATGTTGTCGGTGTTTCTAAAGCATATACAACTCGTGTTGGTGATGGACCTTTTCCTACAGAACTACATGATGAGATAGGTGAGCAAATTCGAGAAGTAGGCCGGGAATATGGCACCACAACAGGTCGTCCTCGCCGTGTCGGCTGGTTTGATAGTGTTGTTGTTCGTCATGCTCGTCGAGTGAGTGGGATTACCGATTTATCTTTGAATTCGATTGATGTATTAACAGGCATTAAAACGTTGAAAATTTGTGTGGCATACCGATATCAAGGTGAAATCATACATGAGTTCCCTGCAACACTAGCAGAACTTGCTGCATGTGAACCCGTGTATGAGGAAATGCCAGGATGGACAGAAGATATTACAGGGGTAACAAGTTTGGGCGATTTGCCTGCAAATGCAAGGCACTACTTAGAGCGTGTGTCTCAACTAACAGGTATTCCACTTTCTATATTCTCTGTAGGACCAGATCGCTCGCAAACAAATGTAGTTCGAAGTGTTTACAGCTAAGCAATTTGTAATCTGTAGTGTATGGGAATTGCTTTTAGAGGATCTGATATCTCGTTACTACAGCGGCTAAACTTTTTCATAGAAACTGTGCGGTTTAAGATTTAATTGTCCCATGTCACAACACATGGTAGAGAAGAAAAAGGACTGATAAAAGAGGAAGTCTCTTGAATCAGTCCTTTTTCTAGTATAGAATTGAAGTGTTAGGCAGCACATCACTTTAAATACGAATTAATCATACCTCCTATCACTGCAGTAATGATTCTCCACGAAATACGAAAAGTTCCATTTCATTTATTTATAGAAAAGGCATTTGATCCACAGATAAGATAATGCCTTCCACTGTAAGCACGGTGGAAGACATGATTTTACACATATATAGATCGATTTGATGGGATAAAAATGCTTGATGTAGTAATAGGGATGTTATTTTTATTAACCGGTTTTTATTCATTTTCTTAGGAAACTAGACCAAAAATATAGTTTTAACTATAGGAAAGTATAGATTATTTAAACGTTATCCCTTCGAATGAAAAAACACAAGCTGTTGATAAATAGCCAATGAAGTTTTGAAAGTTTCACTGCATACAAAAGTACGATAAAATAAATATTAGAGTAGAAGGATGTGGCGAAAATGAGTCAAAAAATATTAGTTGTTGATGATGAACAGCCAATTGCAGATATATTGAAGTTTAATTTAGAAAAAGAAGGCTATGAAGTCGTTGTAGCGTATGATGGGGATGAAGCGATTAAGTTAGCAACAGAGGAAACCCCGGATTTAGTTCTATTGGATATTATGTTACCGAATAAAGATGGGAATGAAGTCTGTCGGGAAATACGAAAAACACAAACAATGCCAATTATTATGTTGACGGCAAAAGATTCGGAAATTGACAAAGTACTCGGATTGGAATTGGGAGCAGATGATTACGTGACGAAACCGTTCAGCAATCGGGAATTAATTGCTCGTGTAAAGGCGAACTTACGTAGGCAACAAGTGGTGCCTGAGGATACAACAAAAGCCTCTAAAGATATTCAAATTGGTTCGCTCGTTATTCACCCTGATGCTTATGTTGTCTCACGAGATGGCGAGCAAATTGAATTAACACATCGTGAATTTGAATTATTGCACTACCTCGCTCGACACATGGGACAAGTAATGACACGAGAACATTTATTAGAAACCGTATGGGGTTATGATTATTTTGGTGATGTTCGTACGGTAGATGTGACCGTGCGTAGGTTGCGAGAGAAAATTGAAGAGACTCCTAGTAACCCTATGTGGATCGTGACACGTAGAGGAGTAGGCTATTATTTACGAAATCCTGATCAGGAGTAGGTTTATTACATGAAAAAAGTGGGTTTTTTTCGTTCTATTCAATTAAAGTTTATCATTATATATATTCTTTTATTGCTGGTAGCTATTCAAGTTATCGGCTCCTTTTTTACTACGGAATTAGAAAATAATTTAGTAACTACCTTTGAAGATTCCATTGCTTCACGAGTAGAGCTGTTAAGTTACAATTTGGAGCAGGCATTTAACCGTGAACGTGATGAGGAAAACCCAGATCAACCCTCATTAAAAGAAGAAGTTCAAAGTATTGTTTCCGAAGTAGACACGCAAGATATTTCAAGTCTACAAGTTGTTGATAATCAGAGCCGAGTCATGGCAACAAATGATTACAATTCGCGTGATGAAATTAATAAAAAAACGACGAGAGGGATTATTCAGCGTACACTAACGACGAATTCAACAGAACATAGTAATAATGTAAGAGATAATGACCGTTTTTATGTACTAGCTCATCCTATTGTAGATGAAAAAAATAGAGATATTGTCTTAGGTGTTATTTATTTAGAGGCGTCTTTAGAACCCGTGTACGATCAATTAATGAGTATTAATGAAATATTCTTTCAAGGTTCTGTCTTAGCTATTACTGTATCTGCCTTTATCGGTATTTTAGTTGCACGAACGATTACGAAACCGATTATTGAAATGCGTCGTCAGGCTCAAAAAATGGCCAGGGGTGATTTCACCCAAAAAGTAAATGTATACGGTTGGGATGAAATTGGTCATTTGGCTGAAACATTTAACGATTTAAATAATCAGCTAAAACATTCTTATGCAACAATTGAAGAAGAACGAAGAAAGTTAAGCTCCGTTTTATCGAATATGTCGGATGGTGTTATTGCAACAGATAATTCGGGAGCAATAACTTTAATGAATGAGCCTGCTGGAAGATTAATTGGCCATAATCCAGATGATGTGATGGGATCCTACTTACTCGATATATTACATCTGGAAGATAAAATGGTGGATATTACCGAATTGCACAATAGTGGCTCGATGATTATTGATTTTGGAGAAAATGATGAGGATTTTATTATTCGGTCTAATTTTTCTACGGTTCTAGATGAAGAAGGGGAAATTACTGGATTTATTACGGTGATTAGTGATGTAACAGAGCAGGAAAAAGTAGAAGCAGAACGAAGAGAGTTTGTATCCAACGTTTCTCATGAACTTAGAACACCGCTTACTACGATGAGAAGCTATGTAGAAGCTTTAAATGATGGCGCATGGGAAGATAAAGAAATTGCCCCTAAGTTTCTCGGTGTCGTGCATAATGAGACGGAGCGGATGATTCGTATGGTCAATGATTTACTGCAACTCTCGAAAATGGATGCAAAAGAATATCCATTGCATAAGGAACGCGTTGAATTTGTAAGTTATTATCATCAAATTATTGACCGTTTTGAGATGCAGACGCCAAAAGGTATTCATTTACAACGGGAGTTACCTAACGGAAGCTACTATGTTTGGATGGATAAGGATAAGATGACACAGGTGCTTGATAACATTATTACAAATGCTATTAAATATTCCCCTGAAGGTGGCACGATTAAGCTAAAAACGGAGTATAAACGACATCAATTATTAATTAGTATCCAAGACGAAGGTATGGGGATTGCATATGATAAATTAGAAAAGATCTTTGAACGCTTTTATCGTGCAGATAAAGCACGAACAAGAAAGCTTGGTGGCACAGGGCTTGGTTTAGCCATTGCTAAGGAACTTGTAGAGGCTCATCATGGTCAAATTTGGGCGACAAGCAAAGAAGGTAAAGGAACAACCGTTTACTTTACGCTTCCGCTTATGAATCAGAAGCGGAGAGGTGCATAATGAAACTAGAGACGTTTAAATCCATTTTATTAGTATTGTTAATTGGACTTAGTTTATTATTAACGTTTGGATTATGGAATTATCAATCTGAATTTGAAGAACTGGATGATAAGGAAAACGTAAGTGACACTAGTGTTGGTGGTAACAAAATGGAAGCGGAGAGTAATGTCATCCTACCTAGTTCCATTATTTTTCATGCAGGGCAGCAGCATTTAGGATATAAAGATCCACAAAAGCAGCAACAGCTATTTGAAGACATGCAAACATGGGTGTATTCAAACTTTAGTATTAAAGATGCGAATTGGAACGCAGATGACTTTGATATAGAAATCAGATTTCCAGATGCGTTGCCAATTCAGGTTGTAACGAGTCTATTTCAGTTTACAAACACAGATAAAGTGGACGCAAATTGGTCCTTTGATCATATATATTTACGCCTGAAAGAAGATACATCAACAATAACCGTGCTGTTTCCTTCCGTTGATGGTAGAAGACAAGCGACTGCTTCGGTAAGTAATTCCGCCAATTATAATCAGTTTAAGCAATTATTTGCTTCTCGAGAAGACTTAACCGAGTTTTTACTATTTAACGAAGGGGAAAGAGACATTTTCATTCCTAGCAAAACAAAAGATTTAAAAAAGCGTTCGCTTATTGTAAATAAGATACCGTCAGACCGATTTGTGAGAGCTTTATTTCCAAATACGACTAGAGTGAATCGATCTGATGAAGGGGAAAGAGGCATTGGAGAATTCTATTTTGCTGATAGTGAGCGCGAGATGCGAATACAATATCATGAGACAAAATTAGAGTACTATTATCCATATGCTACGGATAATGATGCAGGTCAAAATGATCCAGTAGAATTAATCGATCGGAGTATTTCAACGATAGATTCACACGATGGTTGGTTTGGCAATTATCAATTGTATGATTTAGATACTTCATCGAATCGAGTGATTTACCGAATGAGTTATAATGGTTATCCTGTTTATAATGAATACGGCTTATCCTTGATGGAAGTCCAGTACCAAGGGCTTGATATTTATCGCTATAATCGTTCATTATTAAAGCTTAGCAATGAAGTGCGGACAGAAGATATCGATGTCCCTTCTGGAGCAGAAGTAATTCGTTATGTAAACGATGAGTTAACCGATAAGGGTGATCAAATCCAAGATATTCAATTAATGTATGATTTTCAGTACCAAACGGATAACTCGGTTATTTTAAATCCGGTTTGGTTTATGCAAATCAATGGAACATGGAAAAAACTGTTTCCAGACTTAGAAACTCCCACTTCACAACAGGGAGGAGTTTAAGATATGCAGTGGAGTCAGATTAAAACCTTATTTATATTATGTTTTTTAATCCTTAATATTTATTTGTTTGTAGAGTTTATGGATAAACAAAGTAGCATCGATTCTTATGATCGTACAAATCCAAACGAACCAACCTTGGAAGAAGAGTTGAAGCAGGAAGATATTAAGATTCGTGATTATCATATAGATGTAAAGAAAGATACGTATATGAATATAGCACCAAAAACCTATACAGAAACAGATTACAGCAAAATAAAAGCATTGAAAAACCAAGAAACGGAATTGATTAATGGGTCTTTACTTGTCTCTAAATTTGATGAGCCAATCCCATTGCCAAAGCAACCAAATAACGCCAGTGTTAGTCAATTGCTAAAAAAGTATATTGCTTCTTCAGATGAGTACAAGTATTATGGTTGGGATAAAGATGCTAATGTATTGTTATTGTTTCAGAAAGAAAAGGATCGAACGATTTATTATAATCGCTACGGTTTAATACTCGTTTTTCTGAATAAAGATAATGAAATGATTTATTATACGCAAACGATGTTAGGAGATGCACAAAAGCAAGGAGAGCCAAGTACGCTGTATGAGCCAATGAGTGCAATCGGTACTTTATTCGACCAAAGTGAATTATATTCGAAAGACACAATTACAAATGTAGAGTACGGGTATTATACTCGGATTGCTTCTGAGACAGGAGCGTCTCAGGTTTTTGCACCAACGTATAAAATAACGGTAAATGAAGAACGGAATTACTTTGTAGGTGCGGTAGAACCATATGTAAGCATGGGCGATAATACAAAGTTCATTTCAGATACGTTACAGAATTATGAAAGTGTAATGCAACAAATGAGTAATGAAATAGAGTGGAAGAAGGAATTTCTAATTATGGTGAATCAAATTATTGCGGAAGATAGTATAGAGAATAATCGGAGTGACTTTGAATGACTTTACGTTTTAGCGTACTAGCTTCAGGTAGTACTGGAAATGCTTTTTACATTGAAACGGAACAAGAGAAATTACTCGTTGATGCCGGGTTAAGTGGAAAGCAGATGGATCGTTTATTTGCAGAAATAGATGCGGATCCCCGAAAGTTATCGGGAATATTAGTAACGCATGAGCATAGTGATCATATAAAAGGATTAGGTATTATTGCTCGCAAGTACCAGTTGCCTATCTATGCGAATGAAAAGACTTGGAAAGCGATGGAAAAATCGATTGGAAACATATCGGTGGATCAAAAATTTTATTTTCATCGGGATGAAGTAAAAACGTTTGGTGATATGGATGTTGCTTCATTTGGTGTATCCCATGACGCAGCAGAACCTATGTTTTATACATTTCATCATGAAGATAAGAAGGTAGCATTAGTAACGGATTTAGGGTATGTTTCCGACCGCATTAAGAAAACCGTGGAAGGTGCAGATGCGTATATATTTGAAGCAAACCATGATGTAGGCATGCTTCGGATGGGGAAGTATCCTTGGAATGTTAAACGGAGAATATTGGGCGATTCTGGACATATTTCCAATGAAGATTGTGGTCTAGCTCTAGCAGATATTATTGATAATAATACGAAACGCATTTACTTAGCACATTTAAGCTTAGATAATAATATGCGTGATTTAGCTAGAATGTCTGTAGATCAAGTTCTACAAGAGAGAGGGATCGCGATAGATTTGCTAGATACGTACCATGATAAGTCTACACCTCTTTTTGCAGTATGACGAAGTATAAATTTGGCGAATTTAACTATGATGATAAGCTGGAGATTTTTAAATGTTAGCTAGTAAATGTGGTTATTTTCATACTTTTTCGGGGAATAATAAGAGCAATTATTTATCATTCAGGAAGGAGTAAACCTCTTTCCCAAAAAGGGGTAGGTATATGGGGTATTATGATGAGCATTATCCACCGAAACGAAGAAAGAAAAAGAGCGGCTGGCTTGTGCCATTGCTACTTGGTGCAATCCTAGGTGTTTTGCTTGTAACAGTCGCACTTCCTGTACTTGTAGATACAGGTATCTTAAATAATGCCGAGCAACAAAAGAATGAGCAGAGTCATGCAAATGATTCTGGGAATGAGCGTAGCGGTCCAAAAGAAGTGGTGAATGTAGATGTGTCATCACAAATTACGGAAGTCATCAACCAGGTAGCACCAGCAGTTGTTGGGGTCATTAATATTCAAAGTCAAATGGATTTTTGGCAACAACAGGAGGAAAATAGTCAAGCTGGTGAAGGTTCTGGTGTCATTTATAAAAAGGCAGATGGAAATGCATTTGTAGTCACGAATCATCATGTTGTAGAGGGTGCGGATACAGTTGAGGTTGTCCTATCTGATGATACACATGTAGAAGCAGATTTAGTGGGAACAGATCTTTTTTCTGATTTAGCCGTTTTAAAAATGGATGGAGACCAAGTAGAACAAGTTATTGAAATGGGCTCTTCGGCAAATGTAAAAACGGGTGAACCTGCTATTGCAATTGGCAATCCACTTGGGCTTATGTTTTCAGGGTCGGTTACCCAAGGAGTTATTAGCGGCACCGAACGAACCATTCCACAAGATTTTAACCAGGATGGACGAGCGGACTGGCAAGCAGAAGTAATTCAAACCGATGCAGCCATTAACCCAGGTAATAGTGGTGGGGCGCTTATTAATATTCGTGGGCAACTCATCGGGATAAACTCGATGAAGATTAACCAAACAGCAGTAGAAGGGTTAGGCTTTGCCATACCAATTGATTACGCACTGCCAATTATAGAAGAACTGGAAACAGAAGGAAAGGTTACGAGACCTTATTTAGGCGTAGAAATTTACTCCTTAGAGGAAGTACCACAAACAGAATGGGATAGTACTTTAGGTCTCCCAGATAATATTAAGGGTGGCGTATATGTATGGAGTGTAGAGCCGCTATCACCTGCTGATCGAGCTGGGCTAAAACGGTTAGATGTAATTACAGAACTAGATGGCAAGAACGTGATGAATATGATTGATCTTCGAAAGGTTCTTTATCAAGAAAAAGAAGTAGGAGACGAAATAGCTGTCACTTATTATCGAGATGGAAAAAAACGAGAGACAACGATTCAACTAGGAGAGCAAAATTAACCAAAAGCAAGGTTTGCCCACATTGTGGACAACCTTGCTTTTGGTGTTTTATGAGCGAAAAACAGTTATCCACAAGGTGGATAACTGAAAAAAGGAGCACCCACCATTCGTGCTCTTTTTTACACGATAAGAAAGTATTAAAGGGAGAGTCTTACTGCATTTTTATATTGAAGAACAATCTACGGTATATCGTATAACTAAGCTTTTCTAATATAGTGATCCGTAAAAAGGCAGGTGAACAGGGTTGACGATGTTCAGCAGCTATGGATAAACTAACTAAGTTATTTAGCCACGTCTGGATCCAGCGCCCAGCAACTAGGCGACTTCACTTCATTGCCCTAAGCTAAGTCATCATCGGTTCGTTCCAAATAGGAAGTCCGGCTAAAGACGGGCTTGCCGGAGGGCGCCGGCATACTCCTGTTGCAGGAGCATGATTCGTAAAACTTTCGTTGATTCGTTCCAGTTGTTACGTTGCTAACCGGGCGGCGCCCCGAGCCTTTGTTCCTTCCCAGGTTCAGGGTTTTTTCAAATGCTTTATGATTCAACTAAAGACCAAGGAACAGAACTTATCCACAGATATGTCCTTATTATGCACAATTTGTGAATAACTTTTAAGAGAAAAATCAATATATAGTATGTGAAAAAAACAACAAATCAAAATAGCTGCGAACATTTGTGCATATGTGGATAATTTTGTGGATGAACACAGCTTTTCAACAGCGTATGCCGCATTTATACACTAGTTATCAACAGTTGAGAAGAAAGAGCACTACATTTTTTTTAAAAGATAAGGAAGCATAAAATTTGTTGCTTTGGCATACGGATTCAACGAAATAGCCACGTGGCTTCGGCCCCAGCAACTAGGAATCAACCTACGATAAGTCATCATCGGTTCGTCCGAAATAGGAAGGCTGACTAAAGAAGGGCTTGCCGGGGGCGCCGGCATACTCCTGATGCAGGAGCATGATTCGTAAAACTTTCGTTGATTCGTTCCAGTCGCTACATTATTATACGGGCGCCCTAGCCTTTGTTCTTCCAAATAACCAGTAATAAAACGAATATAACAATATCTAGTCTTGCTTCGAATAGAAAGGAGAGCACCCCTTGATGGAGTAAAGTGGGTAGTTTGGTTAAATATAAAGCGACAAGCATAATTAAAATTAGCGGTGGTACGGCTAAATGGAGATAGAACCTTTTAGCAATCAACATTCCGCATGCAACTTCTACAATGGCAACGATAAACAAGGCTAACTCCGGAAAAGGAAGCCCTAATTCAGCAAAACGTACTTTAAAATCGCTAGCGACGAGTTTCATGATCCCAGATGTTAAAAAAACAAACGCTAGGCAATAGCATACCCACGTAAATAGCGGTTGGCTTAACTGTTTTTCCATCGATATTCCCCCCTTCTTATTAAAGGTAGAGACGCTTATATGTAGATCAATTCATTATATGCAAGAAGAAGGACAAACTTGCCAAGCATTATGCTTCAACGTATAATTCCTTTATACTTATTAGGAAAGCACAAAATGATAGTATAAGAGAAACGATTGCTTACGTCAGCAGACTTTTCAATAAGCACCGTTTTTCTACTATAAAGAAAGGGATGGGCAAAAAGGATATGTTACGACGATTTTTCTCTTATTACAAGCCACATAAACGTTTATTTGCAGTAGATTTCACCTCTGCAGTTATTGTAGCGTTATTAGAGTTAGCATTTCCTGTTGCTGTGCAGTATTTCATTGATGACTTACTACCAGGTAATGATTGGGATGTCATTATCGTAGTTAGTGTGCTACTTCTACTCGTCTACTTGCTGAGTACTGTATTGCAATATGTAGTTACTTACTATGGGCATAAGCTAGGAATTAATATAGAAACGGATATGCGTCAGGAATTGTTTCATCATGTTCAACGGCAATCATTTCGTTTTTTTGATAATACGAAAACCGGCCATATTATGAGTCGCATCACAAACGATCTATTTGATATTGGAGAACTGGCACATCACGGTCCGGAAGATTTCTTTATTTCGTTCATGACCTTTATCGGTGCGTTTATCATCATGTTTACCATTAATGTAAAACTTGCTTTCATTATTTTATTTGCCGTACCAATATTGATTTTTCTCATTGCATTTAGCAATATCCAAATGAATAAAGCATGGACAAAGATGTACGAAGACATTGCAGGTGTCAACGCACGCGTAGAGGACGCAGTTTCAGGTGCTCGTGTTGTTCAATCATTTACGAATGAAGCACATGAAATGGAGCGATTTACGAAAGATAATCATAGCTTCCGCAAAGCAAAGGTAAAAGCATATCAAGTGATGGCAATTGTACATTCTAATATATACATGCTCATGCGTCTTATTACGCTTTTGGTGTTAGTCGTTGGCGCTTGGCTAACCTTTCAAAATGAATTGTTGATTGGTGAACTCGTTAGCTTTGTTTTATTCGTCAATGTACTCTTTACACCTATTCAAAAAATTACCGCATTATTGGAGTTGTATCCAAAAGGGATGGCAGGCTTTAAACGTTTTATCGAGCTGTTGGATATAGATCCAGATGTGCAAAATAAACACGATGCACAATCTGTAGCTTATTTACATGGGAATATTTCGTTTCACCATGTTACTTTTACATATGAAAAAACGCAAAAACCGGTTTTAAATGATTTGAGTTTTCACATTCAAGCAGGCGAGACAGTGGCTTTCGTTGGTCCGTCTGGAGCAGGGAAAACAACGATCTGTTCTTTAATTCCAAGGTTTTATGATGTGAATGCGGGAAAAATTACGATTGACGGTATGGATATACGTGATATGACGAAGGAGAGTTTGCGGCAGCAGATTGGAATTGTACAGCAAGACGTCTTTTTATTCACAGGGACACTAAGAGAAAATATTGCTTATGGAAAGCTTGATGCGTCCAATGAGGACATTGAATTAGCTGCACGTCGCGCCCATATGGAAGCGTTTATTCAAGAGTTGCCACAAGGGTTTGAAACGCAAGTTGGTGAAAGGGGATTGAAGCTATCAGGCGGGCAAAAACAACGTATTGCAATCGCAAGGATGTTTTTAAAAAACCCACCTATTTTAATTTTAGATGAAGCTACGTCTGCACTAGACACGGAAACAGAGATGATCATTCAAAAGGCGTTAACAGAGCTGGCCAAAGATCGTACAACACTCGTAATTGCGCACCGATTAGCTACGATAAAAAATGCTGATCGTATTATGGTAGTTACGAAGGAAGGAATAGAAGAAGAGGGAAGTCATGAGCAATTGTTGGAGCGTGATGGTATTTTTGCACACTTACATCGGGTACAAATGCGTTAATAAATTGCCTTTTGGATAAGAGCATTGCTACTCCCTGTTCTTCTTTAGACGATAGGCTGTAAGGGGTTTGTATAAGCAAAATTTGGCTTTGGTCGTAAAGAATTGGAGTTTTCTAAAAAGATACATGCACACGTTATAATTGCTGTTCAACATAAGTTTGCTTGTTTCAATTGTTAATAATCGATGACAATTTCTATTTTTATGCTATATACAGTTTTATTCTAGTAGGCTAGAGGTATAGGCATTATGTAAGAATAAAAGTAGAGAGGGGATTTACGATGGAGCAAATGGATCAAGCGACACAGGCATACAGTTTGCCAAGAATTGGTGAAAAAGCACCTGACTTTACTGCAAAAACGACCCATGGTGACATTTCTTTAACAGATTATAAGGGAAGATGGGTCGTATTGTTTTCGCATCCAGCTGATTTCACACCCGTATGTACCTCTGAGTTTGTAGCTTTTCAAGAAGTCTATGACCAACTACGTGAGATGAATACAGAATTAATTGGCTTAAGTATTGATAGTGTGAGTTCGCACATTGCTTGGGCGAGAAATATTGAAGAAAACTTTAATACAACCATTGAATTTCCGATTATTGCGGATTTGAATCAAAAAGTTGCTACGAAATATGGCATGATTATGCCCGAATCCGATGGCACAGAAACGTCACGAGCGGTATTTGTCATTGATGATCATCAAACGATTCGTGCCTTAATTTATTATCCATTATCAACAGGGCGAAACATGGAAGAAATTGTCCGACTTGTGAAAGCATTGCGGACAACGGATGAGCATGGAGTTTCCACTCCTGCAAATTGGCAACCTGGCGATAAAGGAATTGTTAAACCACCGCAAACAAAAGAAGAAGCCAATGAGCGCATGAATAATCAGGAGTATGATTGCGTAGATTGGTACTATTGTAAGAAAGAAATTAATTAATTAGGCAGTGGATAGCTCCCTAGCTGCATAGCTAGGGACACTTTTCAGGAATATATATTTGAATATTCTGAATATATTTAATTAGAAAGGGGTTTATGTATGTATCTAACCTATTTTTATGAAACTTCTTTAGCTCAAGCCTCTTACATGGTAGCTTGCCAAGCTACTGGTGAAGCAGCTGTTATTGATCCGGCTAGAAATATAGAGGGGTATTTAAAAACAGCTAGAGAGCAAGGTTTTCAAATTGTTGCAGCAGTGGAAACACATATTCATGCTGATTTCGTATCGGGAGTTACAGAACTTGCACGAAGAACGGGGGCAACAATTTACCATTCTATAGAAGGTGTAGATAATGGGGGCTATGAATGGAGTAGCGACTTACCTGTAAAAGGTTTACGTGATCAAGATACCATCCAATTAGGGAAAGTACAGCTGCGAGCAGTCCACACCCCTGGACATACACCGGAGCATATGGCTTATGAATTAATCGATGGTGCTGTTGCTGATCGGCCAATGGGTATATTTACAGGTGATTTTGTATTTGTAGGTGATGTTGGCCGTCCTGACCTGTTAGAGAAGGCAGTAGGCGTAGTAGGATCTGCCGAAGAGGGGGCAAGACAGATGTTTAGCTCTATTCAGCGGTTTAAAAAGTATGCGGATTATGTACAAATATGGCCTGGGCACGGATCAGGAAGTGCTTGTGGCAAGGCTCTTGGGGCAGTACCTACAAGCACAGTGGGTTATGAACGATTGTTTAATCCAGCTTTTCAACCAACCGAAGAAACAGCTTTTATCAACTTCTTATTGGATGGACAGCCAGAACCACCTGCTTACTTTGCAAAGATGAAGGAAGTAAACAAAACAGGTATGACACCACTTCAAAAAGTACCATCGCCGGTAGAAATGCAACTTACTGGTGACGAAATAGCCGAATTAGCACAAGATAACCAGACGATGGTTATTGATACACGGAGTATCCAAACATTTGCTACTGGAAGTATCCCAGGAACAATTAATCTTCCTTATCCTGATATGTTTACCGAATGGCTCGGTCGTTTAGCCGATTATGAAAAAACGATCTACCTTATTGCAGAGCCACATCAATTTACCCCTTTACGTAAAATAATGCTTGGTATGGGGATGGATAACTTAAAAGGATTTTTTGCTACGTCTGTCATAGATAGTGCATCTGAGAAGCTAACCTATGATACGCAATCCCCATCTGTAGTTGACAAGAAAAGAGAGCGTGATGATGTTCAAGTGTTGGATGTCAGGTATATAGATGAATGGGATGAAGCACATATTCCAAACGCCAAGCATATTCCGCTTCCAAAATTAGCAGAACGTGCGGATGAATTAAATCCAAAGAAGCCTGTTGCTGTCCATTGTCGCTCAGGAAAGCGTTCAGCGATTGCGTCAAGCATGTTAATAAATCAAGGATTTGACGTTATTAACGTGGAAGGCGGATTTATAAACTGGGAGCAACAAAATCTGGAGACAACGAAAGATAAAATAAAAGAGGGTTAAGCTCCCTCTTTTGACTAGTCTAGGAAATTATAAAATTTTGCAGCTGTGAATAAACTTACTAAATTATTTAGCCACGTCTGGTGCAAGCGCCCAGCAACTAGGCGACTTCACGAATCGCCCTACGATAAGTCATCATTGGTTCGTGCGACACCGCCTCAACATGATTCCTAAAACTTTCGTTGATTTGTTCCACTCGCTACGTTGCTAACCGGGCGCTTGCGCCTTTGTTCTATAGAAAAACATAAAAATTCTAGGTTTTGTCATTTATTCCTTATGTTCATCGTATCGCTTCTTTTTTAAATAATAACCGTAAGAAAATACAGCAAGAAAACAAATAAACCCAACACTTCCTACAATCAACCCACCCCTAATACTGCCACCAGGTAGAAACTTTCCTGCTAATCCAAATAGTAACCCAATACAAACAGCGAGCAACACAATGCGGTAATAAGGCCCTGGTCTTCTCATGATATTCTCGTACGTATCAATGGTAATGCTTAGGTTAAGAAGGCTTAGCACAACCATTGAAATGCTAAATACAAACCAAACGGGGCTTGATAATGCCGCGTCAATTCCTTTTGTAACTCCATCATAAATAATAATCGCTAATATACCTACTGTTTGTATAAAAAATACCATTGAAATATGCTTCAAGTTTCTGTGTTTCAACCGTTCATCTTGCATTTTTTTAATCACTCTTCTCCCTCTCTTGGAATCCAGAATATTTCGTCTAATGAGCGACCTGTCGCATAGCAGATTTCTAAGCATAAATTTAAAGTCGGATTGTACTTTCCTTTTTCAACGTTTTTTCAGCTAATTGCTGTTGGGTTAGTTCTGCTTGCACGCGAGCAAATTTTACTTTATTTTTCACGTGTTTAATGCCCCCTTGCCCTTATTGTAACATATACATTACATTATTCAATATATATATTACATGGCGCAAAAAAGAGTATAGCTTGACAAAGTAAGTGAGCAACTTGTAAAATGACTGATAATCAGTCATGAATTTCGGTGTGTGGAGGTGAGGGGATGGATAATAAAAAACAGAAGATTGTTCAGTCTGCCATTCATGTTTTTCAAGAGAAGGGCATTGAAAAAACAAAGATATCCGATATTGTGAAAGGTGCAGGTGTGGCTCAAGGAACCTTTTATTTATATTTCCCATCCAAATTAGCAGTCATGCCTTCCATCGCTGAAGTGATGGTGCAAAAGATTGTAGAGGCGATGAAGGAAGAGGTAAACGTGGAGCAAGCATTTATTACACAATTGGAACAGGTCGTTCATGTTGCCTTTAAAATAACGAACGATTATCGGGAAATTTATGCGCTTATGTTTGCTGGTTTGGCTTCCAGTCAATATTTAAGTGAGTGGGAGAAAATTTATGAACCATATTATGCTTGGATGCAGGAGTTTTTAAATCAACCTAAAGCTACCGCTATGTTGCGTGATCCCATCGATGTAGAGGCAACAGCAAAATTATTAATTGGATTAATTGAAGCAGCAGCTGAACAATCTTACTTGTTTGATAAACATGATGAAAAAAAAGCAAATCAGAAAAAGAAAGAAGTATTGGACTTTGCTAAACATGCATTATGTAAATAGGTTGGCAAAATAGGTATAGAAAGAACTTTCTGTACTTTAGAATGACGTATAAGCAAAACAGGCTTTTCGTCATATAAAATTGGTGGTAAATCCCAGTTTTGAATATACAGCTTGGTGTTAGCCAAGTTTTTCTTACACTATAATGACTGATAGTCAGTCACGAGGGAGAAGGAGTATGGAAATGAATAAATCATGGATCTATGTTGTATTAACAAGTGTGTTCGAATTAATTTGGATTTATGGCTTTAACACGGCATCTACGTGGTGGCATTGGGTATTAATTATAGGTGCTATATTACTAGACTTACATTTCTTATCCAAAGCGTGTGAAGGGATTCCAACTGGAACGGTATACGCTATTTTTGCGGCAGTTGGAACAGTAGGAACGGCGTTAATGGATGTTTATATATTTGAAGGAAGCTTAAATATGGGGAAAATTTTCTTTATGTTCTTGTTAGTTTTAGGTGTCATTGGTTTGAAGTTATTTGATGCACCAGAGCAAACAACGAAGCAGGAGGTGCGTTCATAATGGGTTGGCTTCTAGTAGCATGTGCTTCTGTGTTTGAAATCATCGGCGTTTTAGGCTTGCGGTTATATAGTCAAAATAAGACCGTCGCAAATGGGTTGTTGTATCTTGGCGGATTAGGCGCATCGTTTGCTTTTCTCTATGCCTCTTTCTCTTATTTGCTTGTCAGTGTTGCTTATTCCGTATTTATGGGAGTTGGGACAGCTGGAGCTGTATTGATGAATATGATTTTCTTTGGGGAATCAACAAACAAGCTACGTGTGTTTAGCTTAGGCTTAATCATCATTGGCGTCGTTGGGTTAAAAGCAATATCGTAAAGTGAAACATCACAATGCGATATACGCTTTTTCTACGATTCTTCCAAATTATAGTCACACTTAATTTATTCTAGAATATAAAAATAATATCAAATTATTCATATGTAAAAAAAAGCGTTGACTTTTATTGGAAAAAGATATAATATATCAAGCAATATATGCAAAGATTATTTTCAGCATTAATTGGTAATTATGCATTATCTTAGAAACAGATTTTTAGAATGCTTTGTCTAACTAGTCATCTGATAGGTAAGAGGGGCATAAGATAAAAATGGAACATTGCTCTTCTTACCATTTGAAAAAAGAGCGTAATTCTTTTTCATTTCAGTGCAACATGAAGGTGATTTAACCTTCAGTATCGTTAAGAATACATGTAGGAGGGATAGTTTTTGACACGACAAATACTTTCGTATCAAAATTTTACTGTCGACCCTTTTCAAGATTTCAGCCCTACTGATGATACAAAGGGTGCTTTCACGATTTTACGTTGGGCGTATGATCTGTATGGAGATTCCATTGTATATGCATGCAGCTTTGGTGCAGAAAGTATGGTACTCATTGATTTACTATCTAAGGTGAAGTCAAATGCGAAGATTGTCTTTCTAGATACAGGGTTACATTTTCAAGAAACGTACGATCTTATTGATGAAGTAAAGAACAGATACCCTGATTTGCGAATGCATCTAAAGCAACCTGATTTGACCGTTGACGAACAGGCCGCAAAGTATGGCTCAGCGTTATGGAAGCGGAAGCCAGATCAATGTTGTTTTATTCGTAAGATCAAACCGCTTAAAGAGGTGCTTGACAATGTGCCTGCTTGGATTTCTGGACTTCGCAGAGAGCAGTCATTAAGTCGGAGTAAAACAGACTTTGTGAATAAAGATGAAAGATTTAAAAGTATTAAAGTATGTCCATTGATACATTGGACTTGGGATGATGTCTGGAATTACATTTTACAACGAGAATTGCCGTATAATGAACTGCATGATAATTATTTTCCAAGTATTGGGTGTATCCCTTGTACATCACAAGTAACAGAATCCGATGATTTACGTGCAGGAAGATGGACGGGGCAAACGAAAACAGAATGTGGTCTGCATACAAATAATGACGACAGGAATTTGAGATGATTTGATAAAACATCTTTTTTATTTCACTTAATTCCTAGTATTTTAATTGGTATACTTTGTATTTGGATGACATATAAAGGTTTTCTTTTATCCCGTACAGATTGTTTAGATAAGCAAATCAGGGATTTAGGTGCTATTGTCTTATGCAGCTTACGTCTTCCAGTTCTTGAAGTGAGAGTCTGATAGCTCCTTATATTCTAGATAAAATGAGTAGTAGTGAGGTGAGCATGTTGTCGTTGAATGTGATAAATAGTCCATTTAATCAAGAACAAGTTGAGCAATTAAGTCGTTTATTACCAACATTAACGGTTAGCCAAAAGGTTTGGCTAAGCGGCTACCTTTCAGGAGTGATGTCTAAAGAAGTACAGCATACTAGTAGTTCACCCCCGCAAGTAGATAGTAAGCCAATGCCTGCTAGTACATCCACAAGAAAAGTAACGGTACTATACGGTTCAGAAACAGGAACAGCTCGCTTATTAAGTGAAATGATGGCTGAAAAGCTAGATGCAGCTAATTTTATGGTGACCTTGTTAGCTCTTGATGACTTCAAAACAAGTAAATTAAAAAAGACGGGGGATTTATTAATTATAACGGCAACCCATGGGGAAGGTGATCCGCCAAATAATGCGATATCTTTTTATGAATTTCTTCATAGTAGAAAAGCACCTACATTGGAACAATTGCGTTTTTCGGTGCTGTCACTTGGTGATACGTCGTATGAATTCTTCTGTCAAACTGGAAAGGATTTGGATAAACGTCTAGAGGAATTAGGTGGAGAGAGATTATATGAGCGAGTAGATTGTGATTTAGACTTTGATGAACAAGCAAACTTGTGGATGGATGGTGTTCTAGATGTTTTAACGCATTCATCGGATGCTGTTGACCATCACGCGCGTTTAGATCAGAAACAGGACGGCATGGTCGCTTCCGAGCAAGCTGTTTTTTCAAGAACAAATCCATTTATGGCAGAGGTTATAGAGAATATAACGTTAAGTGGGCGTGGCTCTCAAAAACAAACGCACCATTTAGAACTATCTCTTGACGGCTCAGATTTCACCTTCAAACCAGGAGATAGTATAGGAATTTATCCAAAAAATGACCCGGAATTAGTAGAGCAACTTTTAACGGAGCTCAGATGGGACGCGGACCAAAGCCTAGCTGCTGTGAATAAGCAAGGAGAAATAAGATCATTACGTGAAGCATTGCTATCTCTTTTTGAAATAACCGTTTTAACAATACCAATGTTAGAAAAGGCAGAGAGACTGTTTGCAAACAGCGCTTTAAGCGATTTTATAAAAGCAGGCAATAAAGAAACATTACTTGCTTATATAAAGGGAAGAGATGTTCTAGATTTAGTGACTGATTTTCCACCGGAGAAGCTGGAGCCAGAGGAGTTTGTGAGCATGTTGCGGAAGCTTCCAGCCCGGCTTTATTCTATCGCCAGTAGTTACAAAGCAAATCCAGATGAAGTTCATTTAACGATTGGAAAGGTCCATTATGTTACCCATGGACGTGAGCGGTTTGGAGTTTGTTCGGGGCAAGTTTCCACAAGATTGGAAATAGGCGATAAGTTGCCCATATATATACAAAAAAATCCTAATTTTCAATTTCCTAATGATCCGCAAACGCCAGTCATTATGATTGGGCCTGGTACGGGAGTAGCGCCCTTTCGTTCTTATTTGGAAGAGCTGGAGGAAACGAAAGAGAAGCAAAGAACATGGCTTTTCTTTGGTGAACAGCATTTTTTATATGATTTTCTCTATCAAGTAGATTGGCAAAAGTGGCTAAAAACAGGCGTACTTTCGAGGATGGATGTCGCATTCTCAAGAGATACTGACCAAAAAGTATATGTCCAACACAAGATGCTTGAAAAAAGCAACGAATTTTATAATTGGTTAAAAGCTGGTGCAGCTGTTTATGTATGTGGCGATGAGAAGCATATGGCGAAGGATGTGCATCAAACGCTGGTGACTATATTAAAGCAAGAGGGTGACATGAGCGAAGAAAAAGCCGAATCCTACTTGCAGCAAATGCGTCTAGAAAAACGTTATCAGCGAGATGTGTATTAATTGATTCGTTGCGCTTCAGAGTGATGTGTTGGTTAAAAAAGGTATGAGTGAATGGAGGGAGTTCAACGCAATGTCAAAAGAAAAAGATGATCTGCATGAGAGATCTTTAGATGATATGGAGCAAATAAAGCAGCGCAGTAATTTTCTACGGGGAACGATAACGGAAGGACTTGTAGATCCAATTACGGGGGCAATTTCGGATGATGATAATAAATTATTGAAGTTTCACGGCAGTTACCAGCAAGATGACCGTGATTTACGAGATGAACGAAGACGCCAAAAATTAGAGCCTGCCTATCAATTTATGATTCGGGTACGTGTGCCGGGAGGGATTGCTACACCGGAACAATGGCTGGTGATGGATGAACTTGCTGATAAATATGCAAACGGGTCCATTCGTTTAACGACAAGGCAAGCATTTCAATTGCATGGCATTTTGAAATGGGATTTAAAAAACACAATAAAAGAGATTAATCAGACACTTATGGATACATTAGCCGCTTGTGGCGATGTCAATCGAAATGTGATGTGCAGTACCAATTCGTATCCATCAGCAATCCATCAGGAAGTGCAGAAATGGGCGCAAGCAATCAGTGACCATCTCTCACCAAGAACGGGAGCATATCATGAGATTTGGCTAGATAAAGAAAAAGTGGTTGACTCACGAGACGAAATGGAAATAGAACCCATTTATGGATCAACTTATTTACCGAGGAAATTCAAAATTGGCATTGCAATCCCCCCATCAAATGATATTGATGTATTCTCGCAAGATCTTGGCTTTATTGCCCTTCAAGAAGCCAATAAGCTCATTGGTTTTAATGTTTCCGTTGGTGGTGGTATGGGCATGACACACGGAAATACCAATACGTATCCCCAATTAGGGCGGGTGATAGGCTTCTGTTCTCCTGATCAAGTGATTGCTGTAGCAGAACAAATTGTTACGATTCAGCGGGATTATGGAAACCGCTCTGACCGAAAGAATGCTAGATTTAAATACACCATTGATGCAAGGGGAATAGATTGGCTACAACAGACGCTACACGAACGCTTAGGTTGGGAATTGGAAGAGCCAAAAGATTATCAGTTTAAAAGTAATGGCGATAGCTATGGGTGGAAGGAAGCAAATGATATGTGGCATTTTACATTATTCATTGAAAATGGGCGTGTCAAAGATACAAGGGATTATCAACTCCGAACAGGGCTAAGAGAAATTGCTAAGATTCATACGGGAGACTTGCGTTTAACGCCTAATCAAAATTTAATTATTGCTAATGTTACGAAACAGAAGAAGGGTCAGATGGAGCAACTTATTCAAACGTATCAACTAACAAATGGTGGTCAACTTAGTGGTTTGCGGCGTAATTCGATGGCTTGTGTAGCTTTACCGACATGTGCTTTGGCAATGGCAGAGTCAGAAAGATATCTACCTTCCTTCATTGACAAAGTAGAAGCAATTCTTCAAGAAGCAGGTCTCCATCAAGAAGAAATTGTGATCCGTATGTCAGGCTGCCCAAACGGTTGTTCACGGCCAGTTTTAGCTGAGATAGCGTTTATAGGTAAGGGACCTGGCAAGTACAATCTATATCTGGGCGGAAGTTTTACCGGGGAACGATTAAGCAAGCTCTACAAGGAAAATATAGGAGAAAAAGAGATGTTAGATACACTAAAACCAATTATAATGCAGTATGCAAAGGAAAGGTTAGACGGGGAGCATTTTGGCGACTTTGTTATTCGAACAAATTATGTAGAAGCCGTATATTCTGGATTGGATTTTCATAAATAATGGAGGTTGTAGGTGATGATGAAAGAGGTGGAGGGAGTTATCGGAAAGGTATATTTGGTAGGGGCAGGGCCAGGGGATCCTGATTTAATTACGATCAAGGGTGTCAAAATCATCAGTCAATCAGATGTTATTTTATATGATCGTTTGGTAAATGAACAATTATTAGCTTACGCACCAGAACAGACAATACGTATTTATTGTGGGAAACGTCCAGATCATCATGCATTAAAACAGGAACAAATTAACCAACTACTTTGTTATTATGCAAGTCAAGGAAAGGTAGTTACGAGATTAAAAGGTGGAGATCCTTTTATATTTGGCAGAGGAGGAGAGGAAGTTCTAGCGTTAAGAAAATATCGAATTCCGTTTGAAATTGTACCAGGAATCACGTCTGGATCAGCTGCGCCAGCTTATGCGGGAATTCCTTTAACCCACCGTCAAATTAGTTCCTCTGTGGCTTTTGTATCGGGAGTAACTAGGGCGGAAGAGGATAGTGAAGCATATTGGGAACATCTTGCAAAGGGCCCAGATACTTTATGTATCTATATGGGGGTAAAAAACCTCTCCGACATTTGTAAGTATTTAATTCGCTATGGTAGAGATGCGATGACACCAATTGCCGCTATTTATTATGGAACAACACAAGTACAACAAACGGTCACGGGTACGTTAGAAACAATTGCATTGAAAGCAAAGCAGATCAAAAACCCTGCGATGCTTATTATTGGCGAGGTTGTTCGGTTGCGTGAGCACATACAGTGGTTTGAAGAAATGGCAAGTGAAGAAAGCGAGCCGCTCGGTGCTGTAATCAGTTCGTGAAAAAAGGGGGGATATCTTATGCAAGGCGTACTTTATGTAAGTCATGGAAGTCGTTATGCTGATGCTTTGGAAGAGGCAGTGACATTTCTAGAAGTAGTAAAAGAACAAATAAATGTCCCTTTACAAGAAGTCTGTTTTCTCGAATTGGCTTCTCCTAATATGAAGCAAGGAATAGCTAATTTGGTAGCTCAAGGGGCGACCAGCATCGCTATTATACCTGTCCTATTATTACAGGCAGGTCATTATTATCAGGATATTCCACAGGCGATTGCACAACAAAGGAGATTATATCCAGCTATTGCATTTTCTTATGGTCAGCCTCTCGGTGTACAGGATCGAATCATTCACCTATTAGCTGAGCGCATGGAGCAAGCAATTGCAGAACAGAGACCAGATATGAAGGTACTGCTAGTAGGCAGAGGTAGTAGCAATCCACAAACGGTCATAGATATCGAAACGATTGCACGAAAACTGAAAAGAATAACAAAACTAAACCACGTCGAAGCCTGTTATTTAGCGGCATGTGAACCGTCTTTTGATAAAAAACTGCACGCTGTTGTTACAGAGAAAAATTCGCAAATCGTCATTATCCCATATATCTGGTTTACCGGATTTCTAATGCGACATATTCATCAAAAGGTTGCAGATATGGAGCTTAATGACAATGAAATCGTTGTTTGTCAGCAGCTAGGCCAGCATCCTGTGATGCAAGAAGCATTGAAGGATCGTGTTATAGAGGCAATATCGTAAAACGAATAGCACAAAAAGGATGTGATACAAATCGCGCGTATTCCCTTAATGGTGGATTTAAAAGAGAAGCAAGTAGTCATTGTTGGTGGAGGCACCATAGCGGCAAGACGAATAAATACAATTAAGGAAAGTAATGCTCCAATTACAGTTATTAGTCCTACGATTCATCAAGCAATTCGAACGGATTGGGAAGCAGGCCTTCTTATATGGCGACAAAAGACATTCGAGGCTACGGATATTTCGCAGGCTATGCTCGTTATTGCAGCTACAAATGATCCATCTGTGAACCAACTCGTATGTGAGTCGGCACCGACGGGTTGTCTCGTAAATAATGCTTCGGATGCAGTAGGAAGCCCTGTTCATTTCCCTGCTCATTTCAGGCAAGGCAGATTATCTATTAGCATTTCAACGAATGAAGCGAGTCCAATGCTAGCAGCCAAAATGAAGCAAGAGCTTGAATCTATCTATAACAAAGACTATGAAGACTATGTAGAATTTTTATACCAAAGTAGACAGCTACTGAAACAATCCACATTGGAGAAGCAACAACAGAAAAAACAATTACAAAAGCTTGTTTCTGATGAATTTCTTTGTAAAGATAAACAGCTTCAAGCACTCCAGTCGCTGAAGCAGATCGTAGAGGGAGTGGATACTAGTGAAAGGGTTATGTAATAAAAAAATAGGTATAGCTGCTACACGAAGAGCAGAACAGATAGCTACATTAGTACAAAAAAATAACGCTATCCCTGCGATTTTTTCTATCCAAGGCGAACAAGTATTGGATGAGGCTATATGCGCGGAAAATATTTCCTGTTTATTATCAGAGCCGTTTGATCTGATTATTTTGACAACTGGGATAGGCGTAGAAAGCTTAGAAAGGGTTGCCCAAAGTCAAAATTGCGATGCCGATTTTATTCAGAAGCTAGGGCGCACAACACTAGCCGTTCGCGGTAGTAAAACACTTCATTGGTTAAAAAAGCATGCGATTTCCCCTACGTTTATATCACAAGATGGTACCATGGAAGACTTAATATCGACACTTGCTCATGCTGACGAGCAGGGGAAACGTGTATATATCCAAGCGTATAATCAAGACGATGCGTGGTTACAAGCCGCATTAGAGCATTTAGGCTACAGCGTTTATTTGGCAAAACCTTATTATTATCGGCAACCAGAAGCAGAGATCTTAACTGCTTTACAAGCTGCAATTATAGATCAATCACTTGATGCAGTCATTTTTACGAGTAAAAAACAGGTGCAGAATTTGTTCCAATCTCTTTCTAATGAAGAACAAAAGCAGGTGGTAGCTGCATTTCATAAGTCTGTCTTAGCTGCCGCAGTTGGGAAGGTAACCGCACAGGAATTAAAAAATTATCATATTCAAAACGTTTTTTATCCAACAAAACCAAAAATGGGTCGAATGGTTGTAGAAATGAACCGTTATTACGAACAGCACGTTGTTTCGTAAAAACCGTCTTTTTTCATAGGGTTTTCTGTCTTTCCCATTAAACAAGGGGTTGAGCGAAGTATTTGGGTGATTGGGCTTTTAGGTATTGGTTCTTTGTTGTCATGAATGGTCTAGCTCGCTTACAGATCTTAATCTAATAAATAGGAATAGGAGGGAGTTTTATTGCGATCAACAATAGAAGGTGGAAGTAACATGCCACATGGGGGAAAATTAATTCAAAGGCAAGTGAATTGTGAAGAACGGGATATGTTTTTACAAATCATAGGGAACTTAAAAACAATCACATTAAATCGTTGGCATGTATCTGATTTGGAATTAATAGCAAATGGAGGATTTAGTCCTTTGACTGGTTTCATGGGCAAGTCTGATTATACGAGGGTGGTAGAAGAAATGCGTCTGGAGGATGGAACGATTTGGAGCATCCCTATCACGCTAGATGTAGAACAAACGCAAGCAGAAACATTAGAGATAGGTGAGCAAATTGCTCTTGTAGGGGAAGACAATGAGGTTTATGCTGTCTTAGATCTTACTGAAAAATTTCACTACGAAAAGGAAAAGGAAGCAAAATTAGTGTATGGAACCACCGATTCTAAACATCCAGGCGTAAGAAAAGTTTATGAAAAAGGGGAAGTATATGTAGCTGGACCTATTCGGCTCCTACAAAAGAAATCAAATAATCCATTTGCTAATTATCAGCTCGATCCTGTGGAAACAAGGCAATTATTTAAAGATTTAGGCTGGAAAACGATTGTTGGCTTCCAAACGAGAAATCCAGTCCATCGTGCCCATGAATATATTCAAAAATGCGCATTAGAATCGGTTGACGGTCTATTACTTAATCCCTTAGTAGGAGAAACAAAATCGGATGATATTTCACCTGCGATTCGAATGAAAAGCTATGAGGTGATTTTAGATAAATATTTTCCCCCAGATCGAACAAGACTAGTTATCTATCCCGCAGCGATGCGTTATGCTGGTCCAAGGGAAGCAATATTACATGCGATTGTCCGAAAAAATTATGGTTGCACACATTTTATAGTTGGGCGAGACCATGCAGGTGTTGGCGATTTTTATGGCACTTATGAAGCACAGGAGTTGATTCGTCAATACGAAGCAGAGCTGGGAATACAAATACTCGCTTTTGAACATGCCTTTTACTGCACGACATGCGAAAATATGGCAACAGAAAAAACATGTCCGCATGATAAAACTTACCACGTGCATTTAAGTGGAACGAAAGTACGTGAAAAGCTACGTAATGGTGAGCATTTGCCAAAGGAGTTCTCGCGACCAGAAGTAGCAAAAGTTTTAATAGAAGGCTTAAGACAACGTTAAATAAAGGAAAGATTACGTATGTCGTATGAAATGATCGTTGTTGCTGTTGTAGTATGTGGCATGATTGGTACGCTTATTATGGATATTGCTCGTCCAGTCATTATTGTGTTTACTGCGTTAACCATCTTGTTAGTAACAGGTATTTTGAAGCCAGAGGATGCATTGGCTGGTTTTTCAAATGAAGGAATGCTTACCATTGCTCTTTTATTTGTAATAGCGGGTGCGATGCAGAAAAGCGGTATGATTGAGGTTATCATGAAAGGTTGGCTCAATAAAAGTAACCGTTTCATAGGTGCTATGATTCGTGTGCTTATACCGACATCTGCCCTTTCTGCCTTTTTTAATAACACACCGATTGTTGTTACCTTCACACCGATGCTTAAAAATTGGTGTGAGGAGCATCAAATTGCACCATCTAAATTCTTAATTCCCCTTTCCTATGCAACTATTTTAGGCGGAACGATTACATTGATGGGAACATCGACGAATCTCGTTGTGCATGGCATGCTAATAGATTACGGCTATGACGGTTTTTCTCTCTTTCAGTTAGCAGTTATTGGTATTCCCATTACCGTTGTCGGGCTTATTTATTTGATTGTCATAGGAAGACATTTGTTGCCTGATCAGAAAGGGTTTCAACAGCAGGTAAGAATAGGTGCTAAGGAGTATATGGCAGAATTAATTGTAGACCATTCATTTCCTGGGATAAATCAGACGGTCAAAGAGGCTCGATTAAAAGAGGTAAAAGGGATTTATTTATTAGGGATTATCCGTGATAAAGAACGCATATTTCCGGTTCGCTCGACAACTAGAATTCAAGCAGGAGATCGTCTTATTTTTACCGGTTTGATTACGGCATTAACCGGGGTGCAAGTAACGAAAGGGCTAACATTAAACATGGGGCATCCTATGAATCTTGCTGAATTAAAAAAGGCTAACTCAACCATTGTAGAAGCTGTAGTGTCGCATCAATCTTCTTTAGTTTATCAATCCATTAAGCAAGTGAAGTTTCGCTCTTTATATGATGCTGGAGTTATCGCAATTCATCGAAATAATGAACAGCTCCAATCCAAGATAGGCGATATCTTGTTAAAGCCAGGGGATCATTTATTATTGCTGGCGGGAGCTGATTTCATTGACAAGTATCAGCAGTCGGAAGATTTTTATGTCATGATGCCATTTCATTGGATGCATATGGTTTATCGACCTTCCTTTAAAGGCTGGCTAACCATCCTTATATTTTTAATCATGATTATACTCATTACCATTGGCGTGCTAAGTATGTTTAAAGCAATGGCCATCGTCGTTGCTGTTATGCTAGCAATGAAGGTAGTTACGATGGAAGAAATAAAAAAATATATTCATTTTGATGTCCTGGTGCTTATTGCCTGTTCCTTTGGTATTGGGATAGCGACGATGAAGTCAGGTCTTGCCCCTTGGATTGCTGATGGGATAGTAACTGTAGGAAAGCCGCTAGGTTTATTTACCTTACTGTTACTTATTTATATCGTAACGAATATATTTACAGAAATCATTACGAACAGTGCGGCGGCTATTTTGATGATCCCAATTGCCTTTGAGATGGCAGAAACACTGGGTTTAGATCCAATGGGTTTTGCGGTAACGGTGACGATTGCCGCATCTGCTAGTTTTATTACCCCAATTGGTTATCAAACAAATCTCATTGTATATGGTCCTGGTGGTTACACATTTAAAGACTATATGAAAATAGGGACACCACTAAGTATCCTCGTTATGTTCATTACGGTAATTATTGTATACTTTTGGTGGTTTTAGGAGGGAGAAAATGAGTAAATCAAAGCATATTTCTTGGCATGGTTCTCTAGTAACAAAGGAAATGAGACAAAAGCGAAACAAGCATAAAAGTGCTGTACTTTGGTTTACAGGGTTATCTGGATCTGGAAAATCAACGATCACCGTAGAGCTAGAAAGAAAACTTTATCAACTAGGTATTTACACGTATCGGTTAGATGGCGATAATATTCGCCATGGGTTAAATAAGAATCTTGGGTTTACTGCAGAGGAACGATCAGAAAATATACGAAGAATTGGCGAAGTATCAAAACTGTTTATTGATGCAGGGGTGCTTGCATTAACTGCTTTTATTTCTCCGTATCGAGATGATCGAAATTTGGTAAGAGCGCTGTTACCAAGTAATGAATTTATTGAAATATACGTGAAATGCCGTTTAGAAGTATGTGAAGAACGCGATCCAAAGGGGTTGTATAAAAAAGCACGAGCTGGTGAAATTGCAGGCTTTACTGGTATTGATGCACCTTACGAGGCGCCGATTTCTCCTGAGTTAACCATTGATACAGAGAAATTATCTGTGGAAGAAGCAGCGCAACGGGTTATTCACTACTTGTTGGAAAAGGAATATTTAACAGTATAAGTCTATTGTGAAAATAATGACCGTGTGATGAGAAGACGCGAGTACGACGTATACACGAAAACTACTTGAAAAAGCGTTGGAGATTGATTCTCGGTCTGGCTCCAACGCTTCATGTATAGGGCTTCCTATTTGTAAAACATGGCATTTCAGCGGAATTCGATACTTGGAGGGTAATTGTACTTTGGTCTTACAGTGAATTTATCATACCCCCAAGAATAGTTTTTTGTTACTAAAACGAACAGACTTCCAGTTTGTTGCCGAAAGGATCGTAGAAAACAAAAGAGCTCATACTATCATATGTTTCGATTGCTTCTACCGTAACGCCCTTATTTCGCAAATGGCTGTGCGCTGTTTCTATATCTTCTGAGAAAAAGTTAAAATGCGGTGGACGATTGCTTTCATAGGTTGTATCTGCTTTCCATAAAGTAAGCGGTGTCTCTCCTAGCTTTAGGACGATAAGATGGTTTGTAACGTCTTCGAATAGAACTGGTAGATCCAGTACTTTGGTATACCAATCTTTAGCTGTTTCTAAATGAGGAACGAGCACAAAAACCGTGTCGATTCGCTGAAATAGCATAAAAAACCCCCTACGAAATAGAATAGTTTGCCTCTTTTTCACACGATAGGAAAGTATTTGATTTTTACCGTTTATCGTATAAGGAAAAGCAATGGCTTGTCGCCAAATAGATTGCGATAGGCCCCAGATTTTCTCATGCTCAGTAAAAATAGCACTATTGCAAATGACCAACTTGGTTATAATCTTTTATATGCCAAGTTTGTTCTTTCAAATGGATATTGCTTATACAACCATTCATCAGCGATGTTTTCCCTGAGCCAATTTCCCCATTAGAAACTTCAGCTAAAATAGCGTTGATAACAGCGCCATGAGCAACTAATAACACACGCTGCTGCGGATATTGTTCGTTTACCTTCTCAACTCCAGCCATTACGCGTTGATTAAAATCTACCCGTTCTTCCTGGTTAGCGAAATGCCCACTTGGATATCTATGTTTTCTTTCTTCCATCGTTAGTCCTTCTGCATCACCGAAAGAGCGTTCCTTAAAATCATCCATTTTTATGATTGGCAAATGTAAGTGCTGATTTATAATGTCAGCAGTCTCTTTTGCGCGAAGTAAAGGACTACAGATTAGAATATCATAATCATGAGCATGTAAATATTTCCCACATGCCTGTGCTTGCTCTCGCCCAGTGTCATTTAGTGTAATATCTGTTTTCCCTTGCAGCTTGCCTTGTTTATTCCAATTCGTTTGTCCGTGACGAATAAAACAAATCGTTGTAATGGTTCTTCTCTCCCTTATCTATAGCACTTACGCTTATTATAGCAAATAAAGCTTGATACGAACAAAGGCATATGTGATTGGTAGGCGTCAAGTTTTTCTCTACATAGTTATAACCTTTAAATTTCCAGCACTCTATTTATGTACACTTTACTGCGTTTTATAAACAAACAAGTTAAGATAGTGACCGCTGGGAAAAACACTATGCTAACTGGTTATTCTATAATGGATCTCCTTTCTCTTTATGGACTAGAAATTAGCTCTAATACCTTCCGCGAGAGATATTTTCCACATACAAAGCAAAAGTACAAGTTTTGCTGTAAAAAAGATTTCGCAATAAGCCAATGGTTTCTGAAGGCTATCATACAAAAAGAAACATCCCTGCATGGAGTATTTGCTTTCTAAGGTTGAATAATTTCGTATATTTCCTTTGTTGCATGCTAAAAATGGTATAAATGATGTTTGGGTGATGATTTCACGTGGAATGGAACACTATCCGTGATGGTAAAAAGATTTGAAGGAGGTAGACAGAATATGAAACCAGAAAACATGCAAAAAGGTAGCACACCACGTCAACATCAAAATCGGCAGCCAGGGTTAGAATCAGAGATGCATCCATTACCGCATCAGCCGCTAGAGTATAAAGGTTCCGAGAAATTAGCAGGCAAAGTCGCGTTAATAACTGGAGGAGATAGTGGCATTGGGCGTGCAGTTGCCATTCTATATGCAAAAGAAGGTGCTCATGTAGCTATCTCTTATTTGGATGAACACGAGGATGCAGAAAAAACAAAAGAACTCGTTGAAGCTGAGGGAGGTAAGTGTATATTACTTCCTGGTGATATTAAGAGCGCTGTCCATTGCCTGAATCTTGTGGAAAAGACGGTAGAAGCGTTTGGGAAAATTAATATTTTAGTTAACAATGCTGCGATTCAATTTATACACGAGGACGTATTAGATATATCCGATGAACAGATGGAGGATGTATTTCGAGTTAACTTCTTCTCTCAATTTTATTTAACAAAAGCAGCAGTTCGCCATATGCGTGCTGGAGACTCTATTATTAATACGTCGTCCATAAATGCTTATAGAGGAAATCCAATTTTAATGGATTATTCGGCAACGAAGGGAGCTATTACTGCTTTCACACGTAGTATTGCACAAAGCTTAGCTAAAAAAGGAATTCGTGCTAATTCCGTTGCCCCTGGTCCAGTTTGGACACCACTTATACCATCCTCTTTTGATGAAGATGGTGTAGAAAATTTTGGTCAAGATACCCTAATGAATCGACCTGGCCAGCCATCCGAACATGCATGGCCATATGTGATGTTAGCTTCAGATGAGGCATCCTATATGACAGGACAAGCTATTCATATTAATGGTGGAACGTGGACGTCCTCTTAATGAGGCTAGTATATGGACAAAACAAAAACAGTCCATTAAAAACAAATAATAAATGGTTCTTTGGTATACGTTTAGTGAAGTTAAGATTGCGGGGGTAGCACGAGTTGCAGATGTCATAAAAAAATGTTTTCCGGAAGTAGAAGTTGTATTAGTGGAAAGTGAACGATGTTGAGGTAGCGATAAAAGCCGAGCAATTATTATTTGATTGTTCGGCTTTTTGCATAAGGTCCTGATACGTCACGCTAGAAGGTCACCTATCTTTCTTTACAAAAAAAGTATCAAAGTGAAGTTTTAATTTAAGAAAAGCCATCTTTGGGTATGATAGAAGTCAAGTTTTTCTAACAAGCACACGTGTTACGTTCATTTTTGAATAGCTGCCATCGTTTTTATCTGCTTTCTGTTAAAATATGTGCTTATTTTAGTATAAAATTTGTTGCTTTGGCATATGAATCCAACGAAATAGCCCCGTTCGGCGCAAGCGCCCAGCAACTAGGCGACTTCACTCCATTGCCCTAAGCTAAGTCATCATCGGTTTGTTCTAAATAGGAATTCCAACCAAAGACGGGCTTGCCGGAGGGGGCCGGCATACCTGTTGCAGGAGCATGATTCCTAAAGCTTTCGTTGATTCGTTCCAGTCGCTACGTCGCTAAACGGACGCCCCGAGCCTTTGTTCCACTATAGGAAAAGTATAAGAGTTTAAAGGTTGATAGTATAAGAAAAACTACGCCTTTCGCCATAAGGACTTGGCGACAAGCCAAGTTTTTCTAACGAATCAAACATGCAGCTTTTCTCCAAATCCCTCGTTGTAAATGAAGCGTGTAGTATTATCATTCCGCCCTATTCTGCAAAATATCCTCTTTGTTCGTTCTTTGAAAAGAATCTTTCTCCATATGAAACGGATATGGCTTGTATGAAGTTCTACCATCTATTAAGAATCGCTTACCGCATGTTTTTATACATAATTCAAAAGAGATATATCCACTAAGAGAATTGCCCATATGTTGTATATTAAGAACGAAGCTGATTTGATTCTATATTTCAAGTGTATTTAAACGAAAGCGCTATAATTTTTTATATTCGTCTTTCACTTGTTGTTAACGACTTATTTTGTATAGTTTTTGTATAGTTTGATTTAGTATAATTTAGCGGAAAAGTTATAGACATAGAGAGAATAACTTGTGTGACACAGACTATATGTGTGACATGTAAAAGGCATAAATCATATGGGGGTACGGGTGAAATGAAGATTTGTGTCTAATTTGGTAATACGGAAGCAAATGAAAAGATACAAAACCTCATGAACTAGTATTACTTCAGTAAATGCACAGAACAAGGAAGAAAAATAAGGAGGGATTGAGAACAAAAAACAAATCTCGCGTTCTATATTTGTGTATCAGTTTTACAAAGGTTCTTTCAACAAACAAGAAAGCAATCATCGATGAAATATAGACGCCGTAAAAAAGTAGTCTTGTCTGAACCTATTTAATGTAAAGAGTAGGTTCTATTTAAGTATGACAAGGATTTTCATACCTATATGGGTATATAGGTATGGGAGTGAGTTTAGCGAAAGTAAGATGTTAAAGGAATGATCGCTCGTTTTAACACTTGTGGAAAACGACGAACGAAGATACGGAAAGGGGTAGCATTTTGAAGAAACAGTTAAGTGTGCTTTTTATTGTATTTCTTTTATTACAAACAATTTCCAGTAGCTTAGCCTTTCCCATGCGAATTAACGCGCAAGGCATAAGCAATGACGGAATAATTAATAATATGGAATTAATCGATACATCAGGGGAAATTGTTCCATTAAATGATATACAACAAGCAACACATGTAAAGGTAGATTGGTCCGTTCAAGGTATAGCTGCCGAATCAAATAAGGATTATACCGAGCAACTCCCTACTGCTATAAAAATTGATGAAAAGCAGGAAGAGAAGCTATTGGTAGCAGAAACGGAAGTGGGTAGTTATGTTGTAGATAAAGATAATACGTTAACCATTCGTTTTAATAAGGAAATTCATCAACTCCCTGAAGCGAGCGGGACGTTTACTGTTAAAGTAGCGAAGACGGCAGAAGATACAGAAGCTGATGAACAACAGCAGGCAGGCGATTCGGCAGTGAATCAAGATGAAACAGGTTCTGACGAAGAACAAACAGAGAAAAATGCTGTAGATGCCAAGGAAAAAGAAAACAGTGATGAAAAGGTAAATTCGGAAGCAGAAGCAGAGGAGCCTGTTAAAGAAGAACAGCAGAAAACAGCAGAACAAGCTTCAGAAAAAGTTGCTCCGTTAAAGGCGATTGAAGAAAATATATTAACTCGCTATGAGGTAACCTATGAAACTGCTGAAACAGGTGAGCCCATAGAAAAACCAGGTCTAGGATCGGTTATTGCTATAAAATATTGGTGGGAACTACCGAATCGACATGGATATAAAGAGGGCGATACGTACAGTTTTCAAGTACCCCCAGAGTTAGACGTTTATAGTGAGATTGATCATGCAGAAATGAAATTCGATGGACAAACAATTGGCTATCTATCTGTTACAAAAGATGGAACAGCGACGATAGAGTTTACCAAGTTCATTGAAGAGTATTCCAAAATTAGTGGAAACTTTGAGATTTGGACAGAGTTAAGCGAAGAAACCGTTATGAACGAAGACAAAGAACTTGTTATTACACCAATTGAAGGCAAAGAATCCATGACCATTCCAATCGATTTTAACCCGGGCGGTTCAGCTGTGGAGAAAAAAGGGAATCCGAATCGTTCCTATAATGCGGAAGAAATTGAATGGACGGTTGATTTCAACAAAACGCTAGAGACGATTCAAAATGCGAAGTTAATCGATCCAATTCAGGATGGGCAAGCGCTTAAAGAAGGATTGATCAAACTATATCATTTAGAGACGAAGCTTAATGGCGAAGTGACTCAAGGCGAAGAAGTTGATCCTAACTCTTATACAATAGGAAAAACAGCTGGTGGGAAAGACTTTGCGATTTACTTTAAGGATGATATTCGTTCCGCTTATCGCCTCGTATATGTAACAGACATTACAAATGAAGATGATGATACCTTCAAAAACAAAGCCACGTTAACAGGGGAAAGTTTTGATGATGTAAGTGCCGATGCAACTGTAAAGGTTGGCAGAGGTAAAGCTTTAGAAAAAAAAGCTGCACATTATGATCGTGAGAACCAAGAAATCACTTGGGAAATTCGCTATAACTACAATCAGAAAAACATTGCCCAAAAAGCTGCACTGTTAAAAGACTTTTTTAATGGCAGTCAAGAGTTGGTGAAAGACTCGTTTGAAGTGAGAGAGATCACGCTGAACGAGAATGGAAAAGAAGTAGGTAAAGGGGAAGTTGTTACTAACTATACAGTAATCCCGAGGCAACAAAATGGAAAAAATGGTTTCCATTTACAGTTTAACGAAGATATTTCTTCTGCCTATAAAATTGTTTACAAAACGAAAGCTTCTGAGCGCGTGTTTGATGGCGAGGAAATTATTAATACGGTAAATAGTGGAGAGCATACGGATGAAGGGAAGCAACAAATTGGTCAGATGATCTTATTCAAAAACTATAAAGATCCAAATTATAAGGATAAAACGGTGGAGTGGCAAATTTCCTTTAATCATGATAGGCAAAAGATGAGCAACGTTGTTCTAGAAGATGTCTTTACCAATAAAGGTCTAACTTTATTAAAGGATGAAGAATCTGGTAACTTTTTCAGGATTCAAAAAGAAGGCGGGGCATTAGAAGAAGGAACAGATTATATTATTTCTAAAAATGAAGCGGATCAATTTGTAATTCAATTTAAGCATCCAATAACGGAACCACATTGGATCAACTATACGACAACATTTGATTATGACCAACTTGCAAATAAGAGTGAGGACTTTATTAACCAAGCTCATCTGTCTTGGGATGATGCGAATGGAGAATCTAAAGATAAAAGTGCTAAGAATAAATTTACACCGGATGAGTACACAAAGCAGAACGGCTTTAAAAATGGTTCCTATAATGCAGTAACAAAGGAAATCACTTGGAACATAGGTGTCAATTATAATTTAAAAACGCTAGATAATGCGGTTGTTAAAGACTTTATTCAAGGTAATCAGCAACTATTGCAAGACTCCATAACCGTACATTTAATGGAGCTTACTGGTGGGAAAAATGGAACAAAGAAAAAAGAAGCCGTACCAGGTGAGGATTACTCCATAGAATTTATGGAAAATGAACAAGGTGAGCCAGGATTTCAGATTCATTTTGTAAAAGAGATCAACCAACCGTATTTGATAGAGTACAAAACAAGTCTAAAAGATTTAGATTTAGTTGCAAAAAACTACCATAATACAGCGAACCTTTACAATGGAAATCAACAAGAAACGGAACTAGATGCTTCTGTATCCATTCCGTATGGCGGAAAGTATACGGAAAAATCAGGAAATCAGAACGGAAAAATGATTGATTGGAAAATTAATATAAACTTTGGCCAGTCTCAAGTAAGCAATGCTACCATTGACGATAAACCAAGTAATAATCAAGCGTTACTGGAAGATTCTTTTCGTCTATACGCCACATCTGTAGATGAAGCAGGTAAAGTTACCAAGGGAGAGTTATTAGAGCTTAATAAGGATTACACCTTGGATTTAGAGCAAAATCCTGAAACGTTTACATTAAAGTTCACAGAAGAAATTAATGAGCCGTATATATTAGAATATCAATCCATGATTTTAGAGAAACCAGGAAAGACGGTAAGTAACAATATATCTTTTAATGGAGAAAACATTGATGAGGTTATCAATGAGTCTCAAGATACAGTAAAAGTGGAGCGAACGAATGGTATGGGCGAAGGTACTGGAGAAATCGGCAGACTAACTGTTCATAAAACCAATCGTGATACTGACGACTCACTCCCTGGAGCGACGTTTACGCTGAAAGATCAAGAAAGTGGCATTACGGTTGGTACGAAAACGACCGATGAAGATGGTAAAGTTGTTTTTGATCGATTGCTTTATGGAACGTACACATTGATTGAAGAAAGCGCCCCAGATGGTTATCTCATTGAGCAGAAGCAACGTGGAATTGTGATTGATGAATCCTATGTAGAGGGTAGTGAAGTAGAAGTAGGAAATCAGCTCACGGTAACGAATGCTAAAATCATTCGCGATGTACAGTTAAACAAAATTGATAAAGAAACAGGAGCGAGTTTATCAGGAGCGACGTTTGCTCTACAGCAAAAAGTAGGTGACGCTTATAAAGTCATTGATCGTCTAACAACAAATCCAGCGGGAATAATTTACAAAGGTGATTTAGAACCTGGTGAATATCAATTTGTCGAAACGAAAGCACCGAATGGGTATGAGCTAAATACGGAACCAATTCCCTTTACTATTGGTGAAAAACAAACGGAAATTATTACGTTAACAGCGAAGAATAAAAAACTTGCTTCTGTGGAATTAACGAAGCTTGCAAAAGAAGATGGAAATCGTTTAGCAGGTGCTGCGTTTAAATTAGAGCGCGAAGGTGGTTCTGTTGTCGAGCCGTTGTTACGAACAGACGAAGACGGGAGAATTTTTGTTACGAATTTACAACCAGGTACGTACCAATTTGTGGAAACCAAAGCGCCAACATATTATCAGCTTAATGAAGAACCAATATCATTTACTATAAAAGCTGGCGATTCGAGTACAGTAACAGTCACGGCGAATAATGAGCTTATTCGTGGTAAAGCGGAGCTGACAAAGGTTGATAAGGATGACGAAGCAACGAAACTGGATGGTGCTGTATTTGAACTACAAAATGAAGCAGGCAAGGCGTTACAAGAAGATCTCACAACGGATAAAGCAGGAAAAATTGTTGTAGAGAATTTGAAGCCAGGTAAGTATCAATTTGTAGAAACCAAAGCGCCAGAGCACTACAAGCTAGATACGACACCAATTCCGTTTACCATTGAAAAAAGTAAAACGGAAGCTGATGTCAGGGTAGTTGCGGTAAAAGCAACAAATGAGCTTATCCGAGGATCTGTTGAACTTGTCAAAGTAGATGAAGATGATGAGGATAAAACCTTGGCAGGAGCGGTATTCGAACTACAAAATGAAGCAGGAGAAACGGTTAAAAAAGACATAACAACGGATGAAAATGGAAAAATCGTTGTAGAAAATTTGCGTCCAGGTAAGTATCAATTTGTAGAAACAAAAGCTCCAGCTTATTACGAGTTAGATGCTGATCCAATTGCATTTGAGATTGAAAAGAGTCAGAAGGAACAACTAGACATTATCGCAAAGAATAAGCTAATTACTGGTAAGGTTGAGCTTACGAAGGCGGATCAAGATAACAATTATGCACCGTTAGCAGGAGCAGTATTTGAACTACAAAATGAAGCCGGCGAGACGCTACAAGAAGATCTGACAACAGATAAAGCAGGAAAAATTGTTGTAGAGAATTTGAAGCCGGGCAAGTATCAATTTGTAGAAACAAAAGCTCCAGAGCACTACAAGCTAGATACGACACCAATTCCGTTTACCATTGAAAAGAGTAAAACGAAAGAGAATGTCGAAGTAGTTGTGGTAAAAGCAGAGAATGAGCTTATCCGAGGATCTGTTGAACTTGTCAAAGTAGATGAAGATGACGAGGATAAAACCTTGGCAGGAGCGGTATTCGAGCTACAAAATGAAGCTGGCGAGATGCTACAAGAAGATCTGACAACAGATAAAGCAGGAAAAATTGTTGTAGAGAACTTGAAGCCAGGCAAGTATCAATTTGTAGAAACAAAAGCTCCAGCTTATTACGAGTTAGATGCTGATCCAATTGCTTTTGAGATTGAAAAGAGTCAGAAAGAACAACTACGCATTACCGCAAAGAATAAGCTAATTACTGGTAAGGTAGAGCTTACGAAGGCCAATCAAGATAACAATTATGCACCGTTAGCAGGAGCAGTATTCGAGCTACAAAATGAAGCCGGCGAGACGCTACAAGAAGATCTGACAACAGATAAAGCAGGAAATATTGTTGTAGAAAACTTGAAGCCAGGTAAGTATCAGTTTGTGGAAATAAAAGCTCCAGAGCACTACAAGCTAGATACGACACCAATTCCGTTTACCATTGAAAAAAGTAAAACGGAAGCCGATGTCAAAGTAGCTGCGGTAAAAGCAACAAATGAGCTTATCCGAGGATCTGTTGAACTTGTCAAAGTAGATGAAGATGATGAGGATAAAACCTTGGCAGGAGCAGTATTCGAGCTACAAAATGAAGCCGGCGAGACGCTACAAGAAGATCTGACAACAGATAAAGCAGGAAAAATTGTTGTAGAGAACTTGAAGCCAGGTAACTATCAGTTTGTGGAAACCAAAGCGCCAGAGCATTATGAGCTAGATGCGATGCCAATTCCGTTTACCATTACATTTAGCCAAGAAAATTCTGTACAACTGAAAGTAGAAAATACAATCATTTCAGAAGGACCAGTAACGGATCCAGAAAATAATGATAATGAGCCAACACAGAAAAATCCTGATAGTAGTAAGGATGATCCGAGTAAAGCAGGAGAGGAAATAGGAGGAACACTTCCTCAAACTGGAGAAGAATGGCTACGTTACATGATGATTTTAGGGGTTTCGCTATTTATCGTTGGTGGGTTTCTAATCATTTCAAGACGTCGAAATGCATAAATATATAGATGCTCCCGATGATGTATTAGAATAAGGATGAACGTCATTCTATGTATCTACTAAATTAGAAAATCCGAACTTATTCAAATTCTTCCTATAGAACTTGAAAGTAAGTTCGGATTTTTTGTACCAATTTGCCGCATAAATACAAGCTAGAATAAAATGTTAATTATGGTGGTAAAAACTTAGTGTTAGCCGGATTGGATATGCTGAGGTTACTTGCAAGTGCATCTCATTGTAGAAGGTGAATCAGCAAATTGTTTCACATATTCTTTTTAATACCCTACCTCAACAGCAGCATTTACCATATACATTAAGTCATTTTCGTCATTTTTATCTTTCAAAATAACCCCACTTGAGGTGGCCATACCGCCATCAGTTACATCCACCGTAACGGATCCATAAGGAACGACAGCTTTTACTTTTTCTGTATCAAGCAAGTTACGATCTAATGGAACAGCTAATCTTACGTTTACTTTCATATTTTCAAGCTTTTGTTCAGGAAGGCTTTGTTCAATGCCAGGCATAGAATTGAACCAGATAGCATTTTCTACGGCTCTTACAGCAGCTTTTGTAATATTTTGCCCATGCACATCAATCCCCATGCCAGTTTGAATAAATAGAATTTGATTCATGATAAAACTCCTTTTTGATTAAATTATTTCCGCATCATGTAATATTCTTTTATTCAACCGTTCCCAGTGTAAACGCGTCTTAAACATTACCCTCATACTAATTGTCGTTGATGCATATCTTCATATGATGGTACACAACATAATAGCACTTTTTAAGGTATAGCATTAACTCGATTTTGCAAAGCCGACCAAGCATGACACATCGATGACTTGATTTGGTTTGATTAAAATGTATTAAAAAGGTTTAAATAACATATGCTGTATGTCCAAGCTTTTACCTCAAATCTTTACTAGTAATATGTAATCGGCTAGTTGTAAATACGAAATGAATCGGTGCACAAGAATAAAATTAAAACGGCGTCGTCTTATCGCCTAAAGTGATATTTTTCTAAAAAGGAGATGGTCTTTTATGGAATGGAAATTTTGTAAAAAAAGCACGCTACTGATCCTAGCTATTATCGTACTAGCTATTATTCCAATTGCTATTCAACAAGATTTTACTTTTGTAAAAGTTTCTAACGCAACAGAGAATGCAGAAGTACAAGCAAACTCCTTGGAAGAGAAACTCTCCAAAATATTAACAAATAAACGGTTAGATGGTACAACAACATCTGTAAGCGTCATGCATGCTAATACAGGAGATATTCTATTTTCCGAAAACAGCGACAGACGTTTGCACCCTGCATCAAACATGAAACTAATAACATCGATTGCCGCATTAGAAATATTGGGAGAAAATTACCAATTCACCACACAAGTGCGAACGAACGGGAAAGTGAAAGGAAAAGTATTGCACGGTGATTTATTTTTACAAGGAAAAGGTGATCCCACGTTATTAAAAAGTGATTTGAAGCAGATGGCGGTAGATATGAAGGAACAAGGAATACGTAAAGTGAAAGGAAATATTATTGCAGATGATACTTGGTTTGATGATGAACGGCTTTCCCAAGATTTAAATTGGTCTGACGAGTCATTTTATACAGGTGCGCAAGTGTCTGCTTTAACGCTTTCTCCGAATCAAGATTATGATGCAGGCACAGTAATCGTCCATGTTTTACCACAGGCCACCGAAAGTGGAAAAGCAATCATCGAAGTAACGCCTAAAACAGATTACATTAAAATTGTAAATCGCACACAGATTGTAGATACAGATAAGCCGAAAGATATTGCTATAGAGAGAGAACACGGGACGAACAGAATCATTGTAGAAGGAAATATGCCTAAAGAATCTACACAAGTGAGGTCATGGGTTGCCGTTTGGGAGCCGACAATGTATGCGCTAGACGTATTCCAGAAAACACTACAGGAGGAAGGTATTGACTTTATTGGTAAAACCGAAGCACTTGTGAAAGCAGCTCCAGATAGCAGCACTATATTAACAGAGACAAAGTCAATGCCTCTTAAAGATTTGCTCATCCCTTTTATGAAACTGAGCAATAATGGGCATGGCGAAGTGTTAACCAAAGAAATGGGAAAAGTTGTTCATGGAGATGGAAGTTGGGAAAAAGGACTTGCAGCAATGGAACAAGTAATGGAGCAATTTGGTGCAAACACCGACACGATGCTACTACGCGATGGATCTGGTATGTCGCACAAAAATATGATTCCTGCTAGCGAACTTTTGCAAGTATTGTACCATGTACAAGAGAAGGAATGGTTTCCACTGTTTAAAAAATCCTTGCCAGTAGCTGGCGTGGAAGATAGACTAGTCGGTGGAACATTACGGCATCGAATGCAGGAAGCACCCACAAAAGGAAATGTCATCGCAAAAACAGGATCTCTTAAAGGAATGTCAACACTATCTGGATACGTCACTACAAAGGATCAACAACCACTCATTTTTTCAATCATGATTAATAACTATATTGGATCAAGCGAGGAAATAACGGCAATTGAAGATCAAATCGCTTCCACTTTAGCAGCTCATGAATTAGAGTAAAAGGTATAAATTATAAAAGTTGCCCGCCATTGCGAGCAACTCGCTCGTCCCGGCGAGAAATCCGCTCATGCACGCGAAAAAAGCGCTCGTCTCGATGAGAAATCCGCTCATGTACGCGAAAAAAGCGCTCGTCCCGGGTAGAAATCCGCTCATGCACGCGAAACCCGCGCTCGTCCCGGTGAGAAACTCGCTCATGTACGCGAAAAAAGCGCTCGTCCCGGGTAGAAATCCGCTCATGCACGCGAAACCCGCGCTCGTCCCGGTGAGAAACTCGCTCATGTACGTGAAAAAAGCGCTCGTCCCGGGTAGAAATCCGCTCATGCACGTGAAACCCGCGCTCGTCCCGGCGAGAAATTCGCTCATGTACGTGTAAAAAGCGCTCGTCCCGGCGATAAATCCGCTCATGTACGTGTAAAAGTCACCCGTAACGGACTGAAACGTCCTTATCCTATCCCGAAAATTATCCTGCTTATTGTACATCTATCCCTAAACAATAGCTTCATGCTAAAATAGGGGCAATGGTATGATTGAGGTGATAGGTGTGTCGAAATTAACGTCAGATACAGCATTTTTAAAAACCGTTCATTTAAAAAAAGATAGGTTACCTGCAAATGCTGATGAGTTTCCATTTCATTTGCCAGTTATAAAGGATTTTCCTGGGATTTCTTTTCATCCGAATGTGACATATATTATTGGAGAAAATGGGATGGGAAAATCGACTTTATTGGAAGCGATTGCGATTGCGCTAGGGTTTAATCCTGAAGGTGGGACGAAAAATTTTAATTTTTCTAGCTACAATTCTCATTCGTCATTGGATCAATATATTCGAATTGCGCGGGGAGCGTACCAGCCGCAAGATCACTTTTTCTTTCGGGCGGAGTCCTTTTATAATGTAGCTACCAACATAGAAGAATTGGATGCAGCGAATGATTCTTTACCAAAAATTATTGATTCCTTTGGTGGAACGTCTTTGCATGAGCAATCTCATGGGGAGGCTTTTTTTGCGACGTTTATGCACCGTTTTCAAGGGAATGGGTTGTATATTTTAGATGAGCCTGAATCGGCGTTGTCGCCGTTACGGCAGTTGTCGATGTTACGACGAATTCATGATCTTGTGGCGGAAGGCTCGCAATTTGTTATTTCTACGCATTCACCGATATTGATGGCTTATCCGAGTGCGAGTATTTTGGAGCTAACGGAAGATGGTATGCAGGAAACAGAGTTGGAGCAAACGAGTCATTACAAGGTGATGGCACAGTTTTTTGAAAATAAACAGCGCATGCTCCACCACTTGTTTGATTAATGTAAAGGGTAAAAGGAGATGCTATGGGGAGCTGATAAATCAATCGCCCCCCTTAGCTTTTCGCTTGATGCTCATAGGTAATATATAATTCAAGCGCCATGGTTATTGCATATAACAAAATTCCGATAGCGAAATAAAAGCTCTTAAAATTGAAAAATAATCCACCAACGAGAAAAAAGATCAGTCCAATGAAAAATACGACAAATTGGAGTGAAAGTTGCTTGAGACTTAAGTCGTTTTCTGCGTGGCAGTATGGACATGTTACTGTTCTAGTTGCAAGTCCACGATACCATAATCTTTTGTATGGTGTACTTTTATTGCAATTCCAGCAAATGCATTTCTTCCTTTTAAGCATGATATCCCCTCGTTTTCGTTTCTACCTTATTTCGAGTTTGAAGTACTAATAAGACTACCACTTCAATGATTGTTGTGTGCTGTATATTAGAACTAATTTTTTGTTGGTGAGCGTTTTTATTACTTTGCAGTACCAACAATGGGCGGCATTTCCCTCTCGAACTAAATAACCGCAAACAGAAGTTTATTACTACATAATTAATATAGCATAAGAGCAGAGGGCGAGGCTAAATATACTATTTAATAATGAAATAACTAAACTTACTTAGTTTGCTACTTAAAGAATACATGAAGCGTTAAAACGTATAGAACGTTTCATGAATAGGAATGAAACGAGGGTAAGAGAACCAAAAAACACTAAGAACCATAATTAGAATTATAACGTGTAAAAAAGCTTCAAAACGTTTTTGATTGCATACAAAATGCATGTTGTATATAATGAATATATAAAACATATAATAATAAAAGACGCTAGTTCTAGTGTTACTAAAACGAACGTCTAGAAGGTAGCTATACCGCAAGACAGCGGTGGCGCAATAAAGTAAAAAAGTAATCTACTTCCTACTTGGCTGAGCAGGGTGGATTACTTTTTTGTGTTGGAGTTGATTATCGCTACAATTAAAGTACCGAATGCACAAATTACGAGCAAATGGTCTGTAGTAATAATCATGTGATCACCCCTTTTCCCAAAGAAATAACTTCGGAAGGTGAGTGCCACATACCACCCTGCATATACAACTACCTAAATTTAATTATATCACACTATTCAAAAAATCCTAATGTGGAAACGAACCAGCGTAACGCGTTTCGCTGAAATAAACGCAACATTACGGGGAATAGCTTAGTAAATAAGAAAAACCGTTGCATTTGGTGTATGCCATCAAATCCCAAGTATGCTCTATTGCAAAGAACCTCCACGAGAGGTTTAAACCTTATTCAACCATTTAATGAACTGTATCTTTAACATTTGAAATGCTTGTGAAGGTTTATATTGTCATCATATAGATGAAAACAAGTGGTTAAAGATATCAGATAAAGCCGATTTTGCTAGCTAAGTCCCTCAATCTATAAAAACAACCTCACTTTATGATTGTTGAAACACAATAGTTTCTCGCACAAACACCCAATCTTTTTCATATCTTATCGTAGAGAAAAAATTGAAATGAGGGAAGTAGAAATGAGTTATGAATGGAATGATCCTGCTCAAACAAGTAATCATCAAGAGCTTGAATTCACATATCCAACAACATATGAAGTTGCTCCTGCATATTACGAAGAACAAGACTGGATGCGTCGTCCAATTGGTTTTGGGAGACCGTTCTTTGGACCTAGACCATTTTTCGGTCCGAGACCATTTTTTGGGCCTAGGCCATTCTTTGGACCAGGCTTCGGATTTGGCGGCCCTGGATTCTTTCCTGGATTTGGTTTTGGAGTAGCTCCCTTTGTTGGAGGATTAGCGGGTGGTTTATTAGCTGGATCATTAGTAAATGCTTTCGCCCCTCCATATTATCAAGGCTATGGAGCTTATCCTCCTTATTATGGCTATTAGCTTCTGCAAATGTAATCCCCTCCCATTTATAATAAAAACGCAAGCCCACAGACTACATGATAAAGGGCTTGCGCATTTATTTCATAAGCGATAAAGCTTAATGCTAACAGACATTCAAATTTAATGACATTTCAATTTCACCTAACAGAAGCTAAAATGAATGCTTAGCAAATCAACTATTTCCATTCGTATGGTGTTTCTTGATAGACATAATAATTTAACCAGTTAGAGAATAGCAGGTGTGCATGGGAGCGCCAACGATGGAGTGGCGTCTTTTTAGGGTTATTATCAGGAAAATAATTTTTCGGTATTGCTGGGTTAAGTCCCTTTTTTCTATCTCGATCATACTCTTCTGCAAGGGTATCAAACTCATATTCAAAATGCCCTGTAAGCATAATGTGCTTCTCGTCTTTGGAAATCATAATAAACGGATCGTCGTCCGTCGTTGCAGCGAGCACCATTAAACGACTATCAGCTTGAACGTCTGCTAGTGATGTTCCCGTATAACGGGAATGTGGCGCTAGAAATTCATCATCGAACCCACGAATAAGCTCGACGGTAGAATGTGAAATCGTATGAGAAAACACTCCTGTGCATTTGGCTGGGAGCGCATATTTTTCTATTCCATAGTGGTAATATAGTGCTGCTTGAGCTGCCCAGCAAATATGTAATACAGAAGTTACATGGGTTTTCGACCATTCCATAATCATTTTCAGCTCTTGCCAATAATTCACCTCTTCAAAAGCGAGCATTTCCACAGGTGCACCGGTAATAATCATTCCGTCAAACCGTTTATGCTTGATGGAATGAAACGTTTGATAAAACTGGTTCAGATGTGATTTACTGACGGTTTTTGAATCGTGTGTTGCTGTATGCAGAAATGTCACTAGCACTTGCAAGGGCGAATTCCCTAATAGCCGGAGAAGCTGTGTTTCCGTGCGCTCTTTTTCCGGCATTAAATTAACGATCACAATGTTTAATGGTCGAATGTCTTGGGTCGTTGCTCGTACCGTATCCATAATGAAAATATTTTCTTTTTCCAAAGTAGCGTGTGCTGGCAGTTGCTTAGGAATTGTAATCGGCAACTAGGAACCCTCCTTTTTCGTATTTTCCCTATTATATAGGTAATTGACAGAAAGTTCTATCGTTCTGTTTTGAAAAAGAAGATGGTTTAAAATATATCTCGTATCTAAGATTTTGTAACCCTTGGCGTAACGACGAGCTGGAAAACGTACTAGGCACAGTCCTGATTACAAATTAAGGAGGTTTTAGATCGTTCCTCCGTACTGTCAGAGCTATAAAATTGGCTTTTTTGGAGTAATTTTTCAAGGGATACTCTATTCCGTGGAGAAAGGATTCTCACTGATAGATGTTCCGCTCTATGTTTTACTAACAAGCTATTTATCTACTTGCTTTTATTTTGATAAAACGATACGTCATATAAATAAGGTATAGCGGGATAACTATATAAAGAAGAGAAGTAAATACTCTCCAAGATCTAGCATGATTCATAAATAACATCATTCCTATAAGAATAGTGACAATGGTTTCGTTTCTTGGCAAGCGTACTTTTTTTAGGCTCGGTATTTGTATGGTACTAACCATTAAAAAACAAAGCAAAATAAAAATAACCATAGTAAATGTACTCGGAATGTCTTCTCTAAATAAAATGAGGGTAGCTAGAATTCCCCCCGCTATAGTAATGGGTATTCCAGTAAAATGATATAATGATTCTTCTTTTGCCGTAATATTATATCTAGCTAATCGATAAGCCCCAAACAAAGGAAATAGTCCTGATATTGCTAGACCAATCCACCCAAGATCAAACAACATTGTATAGTACATTAAAAAGCTTGGTGCGACACCAAAAGTAATGATGTCAGCTAAAGAATCTAACTCCTTTCCCAAAGGGCTTTCAACATGTAATAATCTGGCTATTCTTCCATCTATACTATCAAGTAACATTCCGATAAGAATAAAAATAGCTGCGTTTTTATAATGATTAGATGCCGTATAACCGATGGATAAGTAGCCACAGTATAAGTTTCCCAATGTAAAAAGGTTAGGTATTTGTTTTTTAAAATTCATTATTTCCTCCTGATTTTATTACTTGTAATGTTACATTTATCTACATATAAGTTTAGATGACTTTATATAATGTGAATGTAGTAATATCACATTATGTGAATTAATGAACTTCCTCAAGAGATGTTAAATCTTTTCTGCTATCGAGATAAAATTTTTAGGTTTACTCCGATATAAGGTGCTGTATGAATTATTTCAAGAATTTGAGATGCAAGCTGAACAAGTCTTGCTAAATTAAAAAAGCACTTTACATATTATTAATCTATTTCATCATTCTTACTTATTTTACTGCTAAAATAGACTAAATGGTAAACAGCAATTGTTGGAAAACGTATAAATCTTTATTTTATACAAGAATAATTATAAAATTAATAGCAAGGAAGCAACGATATAATAGTTCGTTTATAGAGTGATCGAAAGCAAACCCTCGATTATAGTTTCATTCTGTAAGTTCATATATAGGAGTGATAATTTGTTAAAAGCTTGGTTGAAATTATTTGTTGAATTAACCGGAAATAATTATGTATCTCAATTGCTCGTTCGTTTTACAAGTTCTACTTGGAGTCGCATGCTTGTCCCAATCTTTGCGAAAGTATACCGTATTAACCAAGAAGAAATGGAAAAATCGTTGTCAGAATATCAAAGCTTACACCAACTCTTTACTAGAAAATTAAAATTCGGTTGCAGGTCTATAGAATCACAGCCTAATTGTTTGGTTAGCCCAGTAGATGGCGTGATAAGCGATTTTGGATTTGTTCAGGATGTTGAAAAATACCCAATAAAAAACAAACAAATTAGGTTAGAAGAGATGCTAGGTAGTAAAGAAAAGGCGAATGTATATCGAAATGGAAAATATATTATTTTGTACTTATCACCGCGTCATTATCATAGAATACATAGTCCTGTAGATGGGATAATCAAAGAAAGCTGGGTGCTTGGCGAAAAATCTTATCCTGTTAATTCTCTTGGTTTAAAATATGGGAATAGCCCTCTATCAACTAATTATCGTAGAATAACAGAAATCCAAAGTGAATTAGGAAATATTGCTGTTGTGAAAGTAGGCGCCTTAAATGTCAATAGTGTCCATCTTACTGCTCGTTCGGATAAATTAGGGCGTGGTGAAGAACTGGCTTATTTTTCATTTGGTTCTACAGTTGTATTATTTATCGAAAGAGCAACTTTTCAATTTTCACCAGATATAGCAGGAAACAATGATATTTTGTTTGGAAAGAGCGTCGGTGTTTTTTCCAATGCTTGATTTTAATTTCGTTTAATTTTTCTCAGAATGATAAATAAGACGCCAGTAAGAATGATTAACCACATTATTTTTGATGCTTGCGAGAAAAAGGTTGTAATATATTCCCATTGATCACCTAAAATATTCCCCAAAATAATAAATGTGGATGCCCAAAAAATAGCGCCTATATAAGCGAAAACAGCAAAACGAAAATAATGATATTTGCTAAATCCTGCTACATAAGCAGTGACATGTCTAATTCCGGGGATGAAATAACCAAAAATGAGAAATGTCGCTCCATGCTTATTAAAATGGTTCCTAACCCAGTCTATCTGTTTTTCTTTTATGCGTAATTTAGGGCCAAAACGTTTTATAAATGGGACACCTAACCACTGCCCCAAAAAATAGCTTATTGAGATCCCGCTTATTGATCCCAAGATAGCAATGAATATAGCTAGATTGAGTGACATATTTCCTAAAGATACGTGATAGCCAACATATGTAAGTAATACTTCGTCTGGAAAAGGCATCCCTACAATCCCTAATATAAGAACAATATACATTCCAATGTATCCATAATGAACTATAAAGCTTTCTAAATCTGTCATGTTGTTCCATTCCTTCAAGTACCTAGTAGTATCAATTCCTTTAAATGTAAGAATAGTATACCATTATTAATGGGGAACTGCTATAGAACTTCGTTGTAGAAAAATATGTTAACAAAGCTGTATGCTGTATGAAGGGTTCTAGAGAATTATTGCTTTTTGAATTAAAAGAAAGTATTTTGGAAGAAAACCGCAACGATTAATTTGTTCTTACGCTATAGGAGAAATATAGAGGGAATATATAATTTTGCAATTTAGAAATATAAAAACGAAGGCTTCATACCATTCTTGATGGGGGAAGCCTTCGTTTTTATAAGGTAAAGTTTCATTTAGTATATAATCTTATCACCATTAAAGATGGAGTTTTTCACAACTACATAATCGACGGTACGGATGGCTTCTAGCTTTTTGCCACCTGCATATGAAATGGAGGATTGTAAGTCTTGCTCCATCTCTTGCAGTGTATCTTTTAAGGAACCTTTATGCTCTACAAGCATTTTCTTTCCTTCGACGTTCTTCTTCTCGCCTTTTTGGAACTCGGAAGCAGAACCGAAATATTCTTTTAAAACCTTGCCATCTTTTTCAATGGTTTCTCCTGGAGACTCTTCATGACCAGCAAAAAGCGATCCAATCATCACCATCGTTGCACCAAAGCGGATCGATTTAGCAATATCTCCATGCGTACGAATACCACCGTCAGCAATAATCGGCTTACTTGCAGCTCTTGAACACCAGCGAAGCGCTGCTAATTGCCAGCCGCCAGTGCCAAAGCCCGTTTTAATTTTAGTAATACATACTTTCCCTGGACCAATTCCAACCTTCGTAGCATCCGCGCCCGCATTTTCCAATTCACGAACAGCTTCTGGAGTACCAACGTTTCCAGCAATCAAGAAGCTCTCACGTAAATGTTTTTTAATATGTTGAATCATTTTTATCACAGACTCCGAATGTCCATGCGCAATATCGATTGTAATATAATCTGGGATCAGTTTATCTGCTGCTAGTTGCTCTACAAAATCATATTCTTCGTTCTTCACACCAACGCTAATGGAAGCAATGAGTCCACGTTCATGCATATCTTTAATAAAATCGGTACGTTTTTCTGGCTCAAAGCGGTGCATAATATAAAAATAGCCATTTTCAGCTAACATCAACGCAATTTTTTCATCAATAATTGTCTGCATATTTGCAGGTACAACAGGTAATTTAAATGTATGCTTGCCTAATGTGACGCTCGTATCACATTCTGAACGGCTGCGTACAATACATTTTGCGGGAATTAATTGAATATCTTCGTAATCAAACACATTATCCATACCTAACACCTCTAAAATCCGAATAAAAATTATTCGTTTATATTTAATGTTCGTCTATTAGTAATGTACATGATTTTGAATGAGAAGTCAAAATTTTATTTCTGTGACAGGGAAGCATGACAAATTAGAGTTTATAGTTTATGCAAGACGATCACGTTTTAACGTCATAAAGATTTGCAGCAAGCTAAATTTTTCTGAGAGAGGTTTTTATACGTTTGGGAAAAGGGATATAAAGATGTTAGAAAAAACGTGCGGCAGCAATCTTTTTTGTTCTATATATATTTTAAGCCTTACTTTATAGGGTAAGAAAAACGATAAATGTGCATAAAGACTCGGTGACAAGCAGCTTATCTAAGAGGGATATCTAGTAATATGATAATGGAAGGGGAAAATTTAAGTTGTGGAGGGGTTTTTATAAAGGTTGTTCATTTAAGGTTGCTTATTTCATTTATGATAATACTAAAAAAATAATTTTTTATCTTCGTAGCAAATTTGTATTGTTTTAAACAAAAAAGAGTAGATCACAAAAATTGACAGTTAATAATGAGTAATTCTACTACACCATGTACATTTGCCTGTTAAAAGAAAATTTGTTGATTAGTAACCCTAATTTAGGTGTAAAATTTTAGATTAATCATATTTTTTCTCAAACACTAAATATTTAGACTTGTGGTATAATATTACATAATATAACGTATTAAAGGGGGGACTAGGATTTGATAGATATAGGCTATATTATAAAATTACATAGAACCAAGCAAAATATGACACAAGAAGCATTATCAGAAGGTATTGTTTCTTTGTCCTATTTATCAAAAATAGAAAATCAGAAAGCAAAAGCCAATTCTGAGATTATTCAAGCATTATGTAATCGTTTAGGAATTGAGCTTACAAATATACCTGATTCAAATTTTGAAGACAAATGTAAGAAATGGTACGACATGTTATATGACCGTTTTGATAAACAGGAAATTATAACAAGATATGAAGAATTACAAAACGTAATGGATAAAAGTATTAACAATCAAACAATTATGTTTGAGATTCATAAAGTTCGTTACTATATTATCTTACGTGATTTCCAAAAAGCCTTACATAAAATTAATGAACTCCACGAGATGGCAGACTCTTTTAATTCTCTACATAAATATTTTTGGAATAAATTTCAAGGGAATTATTACTCCTTGAAAGAAGAACATCAACAATCTTTACAATGCTATAAAAAAGCCGAGAAAGTGCATCGATCAGCTGAAATTGAAGAAGAAGAGATTGCTGATTTGTATTATGCCATTTCCATTCAACATAGTCATTTACTAAATGGATTAGAGACTATAAATTATGCAGAAAAAGCAATGGCTGAGTTTCAGCGAAAGTATAACTTTACACGTTGCGCTCAATGTCATATCTTGCTGGGAATTTCGTATCAACGAATAAGAATGAATGATGTTGCGTTAGAAAATTATAATCAGGCAATGTATCTAGGTAAGTTAAACAACGAAGAACAAGTTATTCAGTTAGCCTATCTTAATTTAGGGCTGTTTTATTTTACAACAGGGAATTCAAAAAAATCCATTGAAAATTATGAGCTTGGCTTAAAAACTACAGACTTAGATTATGAACTTAGATTAGATGCTATTACGCACTTAATACATAGTTTTTACAAAAGCGATAATTGGCAGAAAACTAAAGTATATTTGCGCTCGGGTGAGGAAGCTCTTAACTTCACCCAAGACAAAGGATATCATAAATTTTATAGCTATGTAATTAAAACTTATACACATTTATTAAATGGCGATTTAAAGAATTTTAAAATCGTATTAGCAGATGAATTTATTCCATATCTAAAACAAAAAAAAGCATATAACTATTTAGTTTTTTATTCAAGATTGTTGGCTACCCATCTAGAAAAAATGGGTAAGTATAAGGAGGCGATGAAATATTATAAAGTAGCCAACGAGAGTTATGACAAAATAATCAAACTATAGAAGGGGGAATAGTAGATGAAGAAATTTGTAGTATCTTTTATATTTGCGGCACTTCTGATAGGTGGATTTTTGTTTACAAATGGTGCGCAAAATGAGGACAAATTAACCATGAACGCGAATATTCCTAAACCAACAACGACCTATGAAACAAGCTAAACAAAAAACCTATCTCATTTACTAATACTACTTAAACTACTCTAACCTCTAAGAAACTTTCCCATATCATTTTTACATACCTATAGGGGATAGCATAGGATAAATACAACGCTCAGCGAAACAAGCCATAGGATAGGAGATATTACGTATCCAATATATCGCTGTAGCGATAAAAGATCGCTGATGTTATATGCTGGAAGTGTTGTAAAATCATAGAAAAAGGACTGTTGCACGCTTAGAAATGCATGGTGCAACAGTCCTTTAATGTATTGTTATTTCCCTAAAAATCCGCCTTCAGAACGAATGGTTTGCCCTGTTATCCAATAGGAATCTTCACTTGCTAGAAAGGTAATCAGTTTGGCGGGATCTTCTGGGCGGCCGTGACGACCAGTTGGGAATAAAGGTAATACACTGTTTTTTATTTCTTTATTTATCCCACCTGTATCCGTTGGACCTGGATCAATAGAATTAACAGTTATGCCAATGGGAGCTAGAGCAACGGATAATGGCTCTGTAGTAGGAATAGTCATCCCTTTTGTAGCAATATAAGCTATATTATTTGGGTCTGGCCCTCTAGAGACGAAATTGCTAATCCGGCCTTCTTTCTTGTTGTAAAATTGCTGTTCATATCTTTTAGCAAATTCAATCGCTAATAAAAGGGTTCCGCGGTTATTCACTTGATAATGGTTATCTAGATTCTCTAAAGTTAACGTACGGAAATTCGTTGGAGCTTAATAGGTCGCGTTATTGTCTAAAATGGAAGCCGTACCTAATTTACTATGGGCTGTATTTAGCAACTTGATTGGGGATTCTTTTAGGCTTAAGTCTAACTCCATGTGATCAGAACGCACTCCATAGCTATTTATTTTTTCACAAAGCTTACTAGGAAAATCTCTTTCCAATCTCCCTTCCGCTTCGTCAAATGGAGACCAGTACGTGAAAAAGATGTCAGCTCCTGCTTTTGCAAGAGACAAACATGTTGCAGCTCCAATACCTTTCGAATTACGAACTCCAGTTACAATAGCAATTTTGCCAGTTAATATGACACAGTATTATGTGTGGAATAAAATCTAGGGGGAGAAAATAGAACCTCACTCTCGTATGTCATAAAGAGGTTTTCAAGCCAAACCTTTATGGCGCTTAACCATATGAGCAAATAAAAGTCCCGTAAACAGATTGAGGTAAGCATACCCACAACCTACCGGAGGAAAAGATGTGATATTCCTGTAGGAACAACTCGCATGCTTTGATTTAGTACATCAGCAAGCTGTTCCACATTACTTCCAATCATTTATTTGGTTAACTGTACCCTGTGTCAAACGCTGCTTAGCCGTTGTACGTTTAGATGAGACAGGAATATGTTCGTTTGCCTTTGCTAAACCGTATAACGGCATATTCGCATAAATCGCTTCATAATTACCTTTTGGTACGATGTACGTCTCATGATAGATACCAACCGCATTTGTATGGCTTGCTTTTTGGTTAAACCGTTTCCATGCAGCTAGATGTTGTTTCCCCTTTGCATAGGCAAGCAAATCTTCGGTAGACCGCCAATATTGCACCATCAACGTCGTGCGCAGGCCAAAATAACTTTCCATAGATAAAAAGCCTAACGTATCTTTATATGTGTAAAGTTCTTTAATCATCCGCGGCATTGCTAAAAAGACGGGAAGCCATTTATGTACAGCTAATCTACGGTTAACCCGCATCCCTATTAAAAACACAACAATATCTTCTTCATTTTCTGTGGTATAACGACCAGGGTAGACTTGTTTTTTCATGATATCCTCTCTCCCTCTACAGTATATGGAGGCGTTATGATATTGCCTATTGCTTCTAACTTTTCGGTAGGTGACTTTAACCTCTCGTTTTCTATAGGTTAAATGAAGCCTCTTCACTCGCAAAAATGTCCGTTGCTCGCCCCCCCAGTGATCAAGCTTTTCTCAAAGCAATCGCCTCTTGCTTTTCAAGTCATCTTTGTACAGAATAAGAAATTAAGCTTTTCGAAAGAGCCCAGAAAAGATATTATAACGGGAGCCAGTCAGTTTACTTTATTTTTTCTATGGTAGCTTCACACCATTCTATAGCAGCCTTGGTTGTCCGCTTTCCATAGTCTAGTGTATACAGCCAATAAGTAGCATCAGGGTTTTGAGAATAATTAGTGCCTATCATTTCTTCAATCGCTTCGTAGGTGTCTAATTTTTTCTGTAATTCTTCTTTATAATGGCGTATCAACGATTGTGTCTCATCTGCAGGCTGATGTCGACTAAAAAACAATTTCAAAAGTACTTCGTTACGCTCATTAGCAATATGCTGCAATGGCTCTTTCAACCAGTTCTTTAACACCTCTTTCCCCTTGGTAGTAAGGAAATATTCCTTTCGATCTGGTTTCCCATCCTGTGACATGACCTTAACGGTTGCTAAGCCATCGGTAACTAACGTTTTTAAATTCGGGTAAATTTGCCCATAACTAATTTTCCAAAAATGATTTAAGCTTTGATCCATCCGTTGTTTAATTTCATAACCCGTGCGACAATTTAAAGTCAAAATTCCAAGTAGCGCATAGGTACTATTGTTATACGTTTTCAAAGGAATCTTCCTATCTATTTGATATATATCATTTAGATATATAATACACGAATTACTTAAAAATGGAAAGTGTTTTCAGAAAAAAAATTTGTTTGAATGCATCTTTGTTATAATGGAAGAAAAGTGTGGAACGGAGGGGTAGCATGCGTTTATTTTCTACAAGATTGCTTGAATCGTTTCGTGCGCTGTTCATCTTTGTAGTACTTTATTTCGTATTTGGAGCGATAAGCAATTACTTTTTAGAAATATTCACGAACAGACCGATCGCTCAGTTGACGGAAGTATATCCATATTTGATGTACTTTTTAGCGCTACAAGCCATAGGCATTGCCATCCTTATTTTTGTCCTGTACCGAAATAAGTTCCAATTTACTGGATGGTTCAAAGGAAAGCGAGTAAAGTCGCTGTCTCAAACAACAACCCGAGTGCTTGTAGTCATTAGCGTAATTGCTATTATAGCTCTGTATATTGCAGTGGGTTTTAGTTTGTAGGGGTGAAGAGAAGAAATTTTAGTAAAAAGCACGGTCAGTTATGGTAAACTAAAGAAAAAATCTATGAGGACGTTACGCATTATGAAAATTACCATTGTATCAGTAGGGAAATTAAAAGAAAAATATTTAAAGCAAGGCATACAAGAATATTTAAAACGTTTAAGCACGTACGCAAAAGTAGATATCGTGGAAGTAGCTGATGAAAAAGCCCCGGAAAACTTAAGTGAAGCGCAAATGTTACATGTGAAACAAAAAGAAGGGGAGCGCATTTTAAGCCATATTCATCCAGACACATTTGTTGTCACGTTAGAAATTAACGGCAACATGCTTACTTCAGAACAATTTGCCAGCAAATTGGATGAACTCGCCACCTATGGAAGAAGCAAAATAGCATTTGTCATTGGCGGATCACTTGGAATCAGTGCAGAGGTACAACATAGAAGTAATTTTGATCTATCCTTTTCGAAAATGACCTTCCCACATCAGGTGATGCGGTTGATTCTGTTGGAGCAGGTGTATAGGGCATTTCGGATTAATCGGGGGGAACCGTACCATAAGTAGTGGTAAAGCAAAATGTGAAGTAACTCTGTATAAATAAATCATAAAAAAGCTAATTTAAATTTTAAGGAGTTGTGGATAATGAAGAGTAAATATATGAAAGAACATTTTCATAAATTATATGAACAAAGAGAGGTGATGAAGAATGAACTTAGGAGTTTTTACGGGGAAGAATGGAAGAGACCTTATAAAGATAAATGGTCCATTGGAGAAACATATTATCATTTATTTTTAATGATTAAGTGGTTTAGGAGGTTGAACAAAATTTATTTGCCATTATCTAAACCAATTGCCACAGTAATAAAAGATAAAAATTATAAAACTCAAAGTGATAACGTATACAATCGATATAAAGAAAAACATCATAAATCAATGAAAGCTCCATTTATTTTAGTGCCGCCAAAAAGAGCAAAAGACAAGATATCTTTTAGGGATTTATTGGATAAAATAGATAAAGAAACAAAGAGTTTAGAACTCATGGTTTCTAATATTAGTGATGATGCAGCTGGGAAAATACGTTTTCCAGATCCGATTGCTAATAATCCAAATCTAATTCAGAGTATAGATTTAATAGGTATACATGAGAATCATCATTTTTTACTATGTAAAAAATGGGTCAACACCAAAATAAATAGTTGATATCTAAAAAAATATGGTAGAGGTTCTAAATAAATGAAAAATATCTGCCTACCTGTTATGCTTTAAGTTACCAAAAGCAAAGAAGGTTAGACAGATATCTTATAAGTATATCAATGAACTTTTGGATTCACGGAACACTTGGGTATGTAACACCTGTAGAAATTAGAATACAAGCCCTTTAATTTTTTGTCCAGTTTATTGTTGACATTCCACTCTTCTGCTTCATAGGCTTTTATTGAATTTGCTTTACATGCAGAGGATCCTTTATTGTGGAAATTACCACAAACATAATATCGGTGCTTTCGATTTGTTCCAACTTTACGTGTATATGTAGTAATTGATGGAATCATACCTTATTGTGCAGGTAAAAGGGTCAATTTTACTAACTGTCTTTCTACTACACATCCGTATCTTGCAAGTGAATGGGACTACAATCAGAATGGAGACATAACACTTGCCGATGTGACAAAAGGATCTCATGATAAAGTATTTTGGAAATGTAAGAAAGCCATAGTTATCCTGCTTATGTTTATAGTCGAGAGGGGTGAGGTTTGATTTTACTATGCTGAATGCCACCCTATTTAATAATCACAAACCTCTTCTTTGCACTCTTCTTTTACTTTAGGAAATCCTTCTTTTTCCCCCATGCTATTTACTTTAAATTCTTTTGGGTCAACACTAGCAGAAAATTCAGCTTTTCCATTGACTGTGCCACGAATCATCAAACCACCCATAGGGACAATCATGTCATCTTTAAACTCCACTGATTTTATATCCTCATAGTTATGACGTAGATAGCTTTCTACTTTTTCCTTAAACTTTGCTGATCGTCTTGTCATCATGATTATTATTGGATATGTTCACATTACATCCAGTAAGCACTATAGTGGTAACTATAAAAAACATAAGATATTTCCACATGCTGAATACCGTCCTGTTTATTATTTACACGATCGTTCTTTACATTCTTCCTTCCTTTCGGGGAACCCTTCACTCAACCCTATACTTCCTACAGTATAATCATTTTCAACCCCTGCCGAAAAGTCAGCAACTCCTTCATTAACATTGCCATCAACGGTCAATCCTCCCATTGGGCTTTGGTAGATTTTATCGATCTTAACGGATTCGATTCCCTCAAAATTATTTTTTAAATACTGCTTAACGGCTTCTGTAGCTTTTTCTTTTGTTGTATCATCATAGGTTTCATTATTAGAGTTCACATTGCAGCCTCCTAATAGTATAATAAAAACAATTGATAAAAAAAATATTTTTTTGATAAGATAACCTCCTTTGATTATTACTTATAGCAGGAGTGATAAAATTGACTAATAACATTAATGATAAAATAGCAAGTAGACTTTCGGAAAGAACTTATAAAGATAATCGTTCAGAAATTTACGTAGAGTTAGGAAATGGAAAAACATCTATTTGGAAAAATATCGAAACCATCAAAGATAAAGACACCGGCCTTCATGGCTATGTTTTACAGAACCCCGACACAGAGGAAGTTGTTATCAGTTTTCGAGGAACAGAACGCCCTAAGACAACGACAAAACAAGTGGAACAAAAGTATGTTGGTTCCCCCTCTCAAGATGCCCGTCTTGCCGGAGCTGGAGGAGGGGCGAAACTAAAAGATGGTAATCTGAGTTATGAAACGAAAGACACGGACTTTTCCGAATTCGCAAAGGATGTTCAAGAAGATGTAGAAGGAATCGTCCTTGGTGATTCCAATTATAGCAAAAAGGAATATGGAAAAACACCCTACACAGCAAGACCCTCTCAAGATGCAGCTCTCGCTACTGGTAAGGCTAAGTTAAACCCCAACGATCAAACCATCACGTATAATAATAAAAATCAATTCACCGAAGCAAATCATGTTGTAAATAAATATGTGAAAAGATATGGAGCTAATAATATTACCTTTGTTGGACACTCATTAGGCGGTGGACTTGCTCAATATTATGCTGTGGAATATGATTCGAATGCTATTACCTTCGCTGCGGCGGATGTCTTTGATTTATTATCTGAAGAAAATCAAAAGCGAGCATTAAGTGGTGAATTTAAGGATAATGTCATTTCTTACACCTACCCGGATGATGCCGTAGGAACTTTCTATAAAGATTCGATAGGTTCTGTTTACTATATGGGTAATCCAGCAGAAGGAGGCTGGGGATTAAGTAGCCACGGCATTAAGAATTATATGGATAATAGTATGTATGATAAGAAAGGTTATTTCTTGCCTCGGCTATTATACGATGAAAAGATACAAGATCAATTAACGATGTCTCCTCTAGCTTTGAAAAATAGTGGCGTTTTTGACTTTCATATTCGTATCCAGTCCAGTTTAATGGATGGTTATGTTATTGAGATGAAGGAAAGTGAGGAACAAATTGCAGCCACAAGAAAGGCATTGACACATTTTCTCGATGACTATATAACAACGATGACAGAGTTGAAGCGTAAATACATGAATGCTGTCGATGTGGGCAAGTATGATAAGTTAAATGCTTCTCATGTAGAGGAAATCTTCCGTGACCTAACAGGTGTTGGCCCAGAAGGATTGCCCATGTTACTGGATATCGGTGAATTTGAAGAATTATTGGCCAAACTTCAAAAATTCCAATTGGATACAGGAGACATTGCTTATAATATGGATAAAATGAGCAAGGACTTTATCCATATGGATCAATTACTTGCTCAATGGTTACAACTTAAATAATGCAATTTTTGAAGCAGAAGAGGTGGGTTGAATGAAAGACGATAAGAATAGTACTGACTGGTGGCAAAATTATTTAGAAACGAATAGGCAAGAAGAGGAGTTAAAGAAACAAATAAGAAATGATTTAGAATCAAATGTGGAATTCTTCAAGCAGTACCTTATTGAAGGAAGATTTGGTGAGTGGGTAAATATCACCAACAATTATACAAATATTTGGAAAATAAAACATGGGATGGTTTTGGAGTATGACCACTATACCAAAGATATTAAAGCTTTTTTTTATAACTTTGGTTTAACTCAAAGAAATTTGCATATAGCGCAAAATTTAGCTGATGGTGAAGGCGAAGTTAGTGTTTATACTCGTCAAGATTTACAAGGGCAAAGACTTACAAAAAGAAGTAATTCACCTTTAATAAAGTATGTTGCAGGTTTAATTCCATATGGGGATAACGTATATAACGTCTGGGATACGCTAAGTAAGATGTCTCCTAAAAACGTAGGCTTAGGTACTGCTGAAGAATTTGTAGGAAAAGATTTTGAAGCTCAAAAAAAGGTCCATCATGGGAAAGTATACCGTGTAGTTTCAGGGAATTTAAAAGATTACGATATCAGAAATGAAGAAGCTTACGTAAATCTAAAAGGAGACATTCATTCAGGTGATGGTAGTATAAGAGTAACCTGGGCCTATAAAACTGATTTAGGATCAAACTTATATTAGTATTTATACGCCTAGGTCTATTTAGACAGACCTAGGCGTGATATATTGAAACCTCATACTCGGGAGTCTTTAATATGATAAAAAATAATTTAAATGCATTAAATATATCGTTAATATGCTTACTCCTTATTAGTCTTTTTTTAAATTATCATCTATATAGCGAGAACCAAGAAAAAAATAGTTATTATACCGTATATTATATTGAAGATTTTTTCAACGAACTCCAAGAATCCATATTATCGTTAAAATCAATCATCGCAGACGAAGAGACTGATTATCGTGAGATTTCTTACCTTGTAGAAAGACTAAACTATCTGGACTACATGGTGAGAAGAGTTCCTTATTATTTCGATGGTATGGGAGGAGGAACAAATTACATTGGTTACGCTGCAGTTGTTATGAATCGTGGAATAAGCTATGAGGGACATGAAATTCCGCCATTTTTTGAGGACCAAGAGATCAATCAATCAGAACTAGCTTTTTTGAAGTTATTTAAAGATCACTTAACTTCAATTTACGCACAGTTAGAGTCGGAAGATACTAATAAACTTGCCAATAATGTCACCAAAAATAGATTTGACAACATTATAATGAAAGATATTTTTATTGTAGGAGCTGAACGTGAGCTAGTAGAAGAATACTTAAAATATACAGCGTTAGATTAAAGTAAATAATAAATTAGAGGTAAACCATTGGAATAACTGAAATTTGATAATTGGAAAGGTATTTGGAGGATTCCAAGCAATCTGGTATGTTAACGCTAAACTGTACAAATTTTCAAAGGAACATAAACTTAGTTATAGTGTACAAAATGTATGTTCTCTATTTAAAGTTAGTAGATGCATTTTGTCACTTGACTCAGAGTTTCTGCGGGCAAGATCCTGAGCCGGGAAGCCAGATGTTCAAGAAATCTGGCTCAACCACCTAGGCTATCATACCCGCCAATTATAAAATATGAACTAGAGCATAAATTATTAGAGTGTAAAGCTCTTTAAACAATTAATAAATATTACTGAGAAAGATTAAGTGGGCAACTATTAAACTGGCATCTGTGTCAAGGGCACTTATAAAAAAAGAGTTATGCAAATAAAAGATGATTCCTATATCGAATAGGGGCCATCTTTTTTTAAGTTCGATTGATAACAATAATTGTTACAGTAAGTCATGTAATGATTGATTTTTCATTTTAATTCCTTCATGTTTTGGCTGATTTATAATCTACTTCATCCTCGTGCATTTTGCCTCACGATCACTTCAGAAGGATTAAGCTCCCGTTTCAGGGTTCTGCCAGCTTCTGTTTTCCTTGTATCAGTAAGCCCTATTAACCCTTTCGTTTCATAAGTTTTCTTCCACCGGATCGTTTTATCCCAATTACTTCTTCATCAAATCCACTCTCCATAAAAATTTGTCGTGGGAGTTTAGATACTTATCCATAAACCTGTTCTTGAAAGCCTCCGTGTAAGTGATGGATTTCTCACTAACGCGTTGTATTTTTGGATTCAGAAAATAAAATCACAACAAAGAAAACATGTGTTCGGTTTTCGTTTGGTTATCCAACTTAAAATGGTATAATAGGACACAAACTAGATGTTTAGAAAAAAATAATAAACGGCGATTCTTTTAAAAAGGAGTGATGACATTGCAAAAGGAAACTAGTATCCTAATCTATCAAACAGAGGATGGTAACACAAAAATAGATGTTAGATTGGAGAATGAGACAGTTTGGATGACCCAAAAGGGAATAGCGGAGTTGTTTCAAACATCACCTCAAAATATTACACTTCACATAAAAAATATTTATGAAGAAGGGGAATTACAGCAAGAAGTAACTTGTAAGTATTACTTACAAGTTCAAAGTGAAGGGCGAAGGGAGGTGAAAAGAAAAGCAAAACACTATAACCTTGAAATGATTATTGCAATTGGATATAGAGTTCGTTCTCACCGAGGTACACAGTTCCGCCAATGGGCAACAGAGCGGTTAAATGAGTATCTTGTTAAAGGGTTTACAATGGATGATGATCGTTTGAAAGAAATGCGTAATTTTGGGCAAGATTATTTCGATGAGTTACTAGAACGAATTCGTGATATCCGTGCTTCCGAGAAAAGGTTCTATCAAAAAATTACAGACATTTATGCGACGTCTATTGACTACAATCCAAAAGCAGAAGTCACACAAGAATTTTTCGCAACTGTTCAAAATAAACTACATTTTGCAATTCATGGTCAAACAGCGGCTGAACTTATAGTAGATAGAGCGAAGGCCGAGAAGGAGAATATGGGTCTTACTGCATGGAAAGGCGATAAGGTAAGAAAAACAGATGTAACAGTTGCTAAAAATTACTTAACGGAAAAGGAACTTAAATCACTCAATCGTATTGTTACAATGTACTTAGATTATGCTGAAGATCAAGCGGAAAGACAACAGCCAATGCATATGAACGATTGGATTGATAAACTTAATGCCTTTCTTCAATTTAATGAGCGTGAAATTCTTGAAAATGCAGGAAGGATCTCAAAGGCTGTAGCTGATAAGTTAGCCATTCAAGAGTATGAAACATTTAACCAGCATCGTTTAAATAAAAATACTCACGATGATTTTGAGCAGTTTATTGAGAATAAGGACTTAAAGAGATAAGACCTCAGTTTTGTTCTACATGTATCCGGGAGAGTTGCTTAGTGACGAACTTGAATCTTATCATAATTGATGTAAAACAAGTATTAACTTTTGGAAATACTACAAGCAGTAATAATAATAGATGTAATATCACTGTTAAAGACATTATTTATTTTAATACACAGAATATTTCGTATTATAAAGTGATGCTAGAATAATTTCATGGGCACATCTTTGTTAAGTAATTTAATGCGTATATATGTTTTGTTCAATGGATAGAAGGAGGTAAATATGAACATAGAGCAAAAACTGTATCAGTCAGCAATTGCGTTAATAAAGGATAGATATCCTTCTGGATGGGGAGGTGCTGCTGCGATGTTAACGGAGGATGGGAATATACTAACCAGTGTTTCCCCAGATGTTATTAACGCTTCAACGGAATTATGTATAGAAACGGGAGCTATCCTCGAAGCACATAAACGTAATACAAAGGTTACCCATACAATTTGTGTGGTAAGGGAAGATGAAAATGCTGAATTTACAATATTAACTCCTTGTGGCGTATGTCAAGAACGTCTTTTTTATTGGGGTAGAGATGTAAAAGCGGCAGTAACAAATTCACATGGAAGAATTGAATATAAAACGTTAGGAGAAATTCAACCGTATCATTGGTATAAAGCCTATGAAAAATAGGTTTGTTTTGTGCGATATATTTGATAATTTCACTTCTAGGTTTACGGAAAGGTGCGTCTAAATTCTTCTGAGATTGTCCTTCTTTTTTATCCTTTTGATTAGAGGACGAAAATTAGGCTTAGTTTTTGTTTTAGTAGGGGCCCTTGTATTATCAATTGGATTTACAAATGTATTAGCAAAAGAACAAACGGACGTGAGTGGTGAAGATAAAACCAGAGTTGTAACCGTAGAGGGACAAGATTTACGTGAAAATAAGAGTATGGAAGGGAAAGACCTTGAGACAGTTATCACAGCAGAAGAACAACGTAGTGTAGAGAATTCATCAGCTTTATCAAGGTATGTATCACAAGAAAATGGACTAGGGTTTTATTTTATTAAAGAGCAATAAGCTGCATGATTAAGTTAGTTGGGTGAAGTGCTTCTATAAACAACAAAAAAGCGAGCCACCATTTATGTGGGGTAATACCCCAGTATTATACCAAGAAGCTGATGGTTGTAGCGGTATCGAAATGCACACGTATGCTTTACAAAAGATGTCTAAAAACCTGAACCTACCGCGAAAAATTGATATTGTCCGAATGAAGACTATGCCAATAAGGAGCTAATAAATACAATCACTTTGATGTAGTAGCCCAAGCAAAGCCCATGTAAAAAATGATATTAGCAATCATTTTTACCAAATTCCCTCATATAATTTTTAGAGGTGATAAAAATGGGAAGGGTAGCATATACAGATAGTGATGTGGCTTTAGTGGCAAGGATGATGCGGGCAGAGGCGGAAGGTGAAGGCCAGCTAGGGATGCTGATGGTCGGTAACGTCATTGTAAATCGTTTAGTTGCTAATTGCTTAGACTTTAAAGATTTAAGATCCATATACGACGTAATTTTTCAAATACAGGGAGGCAATTACTCTTTTGAAGCTGTGCAAAAAGGTAATGTTTTCTACAACAGAGCGAGAGGTGTAGAAAAGAAATTAGCTAGAAGAGTATTGGAGCATTGGAGAGAGCATCCTTCCAAGTATGCACTATGGTATTTTAATCCATATGCACCATGCCCGCCTACATGGTACGGTCAACCATTTGCAGGGCAATACAAGTTACATTGTTATTACGAACCACAGGCAAATACATGCGATAGTGTGTATATCGGCTAGGTGTTTGGCAAAGGATGCCGTTCACATTTGGAAAAGATGAGCATTGTGCGAGAGCTCATATAAGGAGTTCTTTTTTAGTGAAACAAATAGAAATAGCCCCTTTTCCTTTTGAGGAAGCCGGGGTTATTTTTGTAAGGTAAGAGAAAATCATGTTATAAAAACTATAAACTATAGGTGCAATAAACATTAGTAACAATAAATTTTACAAATTTAATAATCGCATGTTTTTTCTTTGCACTCCTCTTTTCTCTCAGGGAATTCTTTTCCTACAGCGCTAGAAATAATTTTAAAATCATTTTCATAATCAACATCAATGAAGAAAGTTGCTTTTTCATTATTATTCACTGTACCACTAATTACCATCCCACCCATAGGAGTACTATGATCATTCTTTTTAAAAGTTATTGTATGGATATTTTTAAAATTGTTACTCAAATAACTTTCTATAGTTTTTTCCGCCTTGAGAATTGTATTATTATTAAAATCTCCCTCATTTGATTTCACAAAACAACCTCCCAATAGTATAATTGTAACAGTTAAAAATATTAGAATTAAGAGTTTTTTCATTCGTTTCACTTCCTAACTAGTATCAAAATATGGAGGGCGCAATTTTGGTAAATTATAAAAATATAACAGACCTCACCGCTTCTACAATTTCTAGGCAATCTTATAAACAGATTCCAAGAAAGATTTTCATTGAAACAGATTATCATATACAAGTTTGGGAAAACATCGAAACTATTAAAGACTCCGATACAGGTTTACATGGATATGTGCTCCAAAACGATGATACAGATGAAATCGTTATCAGTTTTAGGGGGACGGAACTTCCTAAAACAGCTGTCACCAAAGTGAAAGAAAAATACTTAGCGACACCCTCTCAAGATGCTAGATTGGCTGGAGAGCTAACATCTACAAAAGGGGATTTACACAAAATTATTGACACACTCAGTAAAAAGTGGTAGTAAACAGTTTAGAAATGTTTGCTGCTGTCAAAAGAATATAGTGATAAAAAGTCCTTATCTAAGATGAGGGCTTTTTGGTGTAAAATCTATGATTGTCTTAGTGCTTCTCCACCATTATTTTTGCTATAATGCTTGTAACTCTAAAATTAATGTTTGTTTTTTGCTTATTATAAAATATAAATAGGAAGGAGGATTAGATTAAGAATGAAAGTAAAGTCATTTAAGTACCTACTTACTTCCATCTCTGTGCTCATTTTGGTTTATCATTTGTTAAATATGTTTCAATTTTGGCCAGAAATTCCAGAACGTATAGCAATTCATTTCACAAAAGGGGAACCAGATAATTGGGGTTTGAAATACTTTCTACTAGTCATTCCTTTAATAGGATTATTTTTATGGTGGTTAATCGGTTTACTAACGAAGCGTCCTGAAAAATTAAATTATATTAATTTAACGGAGAAAAACCGAGAGAAACAATACACTATGGCGAAGAAAATAATGATTCTAATGCAGAATTTATTTTTTATAATCTCCATATTGGCTAATGAGTCTCTTTTGAGATATGCAGCAGGAATGGAAAATGGTGTATTTATTTTCTTATCTCTATTTTTATTAGCAGTAATTTTGATCTCTCTTTTTTTCAATCTAATTTGGGCGGCAACATTAAAAGAGTAGTATTGTTTCCAGTGTTTTTAAGATAACACCTTTGAAGCAAAAAATTGCATAACAATTTATATCACATAAATTTAATCTTCTTTGCACTCCTCTTTTCTCTCAGGGAAACCTTCATTTGTACCAATTGAGAGAATTTTTAATTTATCATTGAGAGTTACATGGAATCCTGCTTTGTTATTTACAGTGCCTTCAATAGTCAAAGCTCCCATTTCACTTTGAAATGGTTCTTCGAGATCAATGGATTGAATGTTTTTAAAGTTGTTTTTTATGCAGCTTTCTGTTATCTGTTTTGCTTTTGCAGTGGTTTTCTCATCATAATTTCCTCCTGACTTCACAAAGCATCCCCCTAATAGTATAATAATAAAAAAAATGACAACAGATTTAATTATTAGACTTTTGAACAAAAAGATCCCTCCTTATAATTAAACTGAAAGGAATTTGTAAATGAATATTACTGATTATGAGGCTAGTATTATTTCATGACACTTACCGGGATGATAAGAAAGACATTCAAGTTGAAACCTCCTCCTATATACAAGTTTGGGAAAACATCGAAACTATTAAAGACTCCGATACAGGTTTACATGGATATGTGCTCCAAAACGATGATACAGATGAAATCGTTATCAGTTTTAGGGGGACGGAACTTCCTAAAACAACCACAACCAAAGTGAAAGAAAAATACTTAGGGACACCCTCTCAAGATGCTAGGTTGGCTGGTGCCGGGGGTGGAGCAGAATTGAAAAATGGGTATATTGTTTATAACCAAAAAGATGTGGAAGAAGACATCCAGGGAATTGTTCTTGGTGATTCCGATTATACCAAAAAAGATTATAGAAAAACACCTTATTTAGGAACACCTTCTCAAGATGCTGCTTTATTAACTGGTAAAGCGAAGTTTGACTCCAAAGATAAAACCCTCACATATGACACCAAAAATCAATTTACAGCAGCTGAACAAGTGGTAGAAAAATACGTGAAGAAGCACGGATCGGACAACATCGTTTTTACAGGCCATTCTCTTGGCGGAGGTCTGGCTCAATATTATGCTGTTCAACATGATGCCAATGCGGTTACTTTTGCCGCAGCAGATGTGTTTCGTTTATTATCCAAAGAAGACCAGGAACGTGCTTTAAATGGCGAGTTTAAAGATAATATTATCTCCTATACGTATCCTAACGACGTCGTTGGCACTTTTTATAAGCATTCCGTTGGTTCTGTATATTATATGAAGGACCCTGTCGAAACAAAGGGTGTTGGACTTGCTACTCATGGGATAAAGAATTTTTTGGAAAAAGATTTATACAATGAAGACGGGTATTTATTTATTCGATGAAATCATACAGGGATCGCTTTCTATGGGTGGTATATCCAAATCTCCACTTGAATTAAAAAATAACGGTGTCGGAAATTTTTCGATTGTCATACAATCTGCACTAATGAATGCACTAGCTACGGATCTGAAAAATAGTGAAGAACATCTAGCTATAACAAGAAAAGCACTCATAAAATTTTTAGATTATTATTTTGCAGATATGAGCGAAATAAAAAATACATTTATAGGAACAGCAGGAATAGGGGCTTATGATAAATTGATCATTGCAGATGTAGAGGATGCGTTTCACGAAGTAGTAAAGATGGAAGACGGCATTCCCATGTTGCTTGATTTGGATGAATTTGAAGATTTATTGGCTACTTTAACTTACAAATGCGTGGTCTAACTCCACCGTCTTTAGACGGTATCCGCTTTTAGCCTTATCTTTTTTGTCAATACTAAGTGAAGAGGTGAAAGTATGGAAGGATATAGAAAAAATAGTCATGCTGTGTATGATATTAAGTATCATGTCATATGGGTGACAAAGTATAGATATAAGGTTTTGGGCAGGCATAAAGCGGTGAGAGTGCGTGATTTGATAAGACAAGGTTGTGAAGCCAGAGGAATTACCATATTGCAAGGAAGTGTTGGGAAAGACCACGTTCATTTATTATTATCTTGTCCTCCAAGTATTGCTCCAAGTAAAATATTGCAGTATCTAAAAGGAAGATCATCGAGATTATTGCAGGATGAGTTTCCAAAACTTAAAAAGAAATATTGGGGGCAGCACTTGTGGGCAAGAGGATATTTTTGTGCCACCGTAGGAACGGTAACGGAAGAAATAATAAGAAATTATATAGCAAATCAATTCAATGAAGGTAAGGACGAAATATTTAGGATAGAAGAATGAGTTTAGTCTAGCTTTGAGGATGCTTTAGCTAAGGCCTTTGAGCAGGACTTTAGCCTGGGAAACGACTTTAGTCGTCGACATTTATGTCTAAATCCACCTGCTTTAGCAGGTGGTCGTTTAAAAGACCTGCAAAAGGACACAGGGGAAATAGCCCATCATATGGAAAAGATGGCTCGAAATTTTGAACGTATAGATCAAATTCTTGCCCAATGGTTTGGAATTAAAAACTAAAGGAGTGAGCAGCTTGAAAGAATGGGAAGAGTGGTGGGAAAATTACTTAATTAGACGAAAGCAAAAGGAAGCATTGAGAAAATACATAAGAGATGTATTGCAAAAAAAAGCAAAGGAATTTAGAACATCCTTTGATGATTTTTTTTATGATGAGTCACTTTATGAAAAGCATTCCCAAGTGAAAGATGTCTTAGCTCAACAATTTGACGGTAAGGCAAACAGAGGTCTAGTAGAACGCCTTGAAATGAATGCTTTAAGGATATCAAGCATGAACGTTAAACGTAATATTGCTTATGAAAGTATTCAGTTGTAATGGTTATTTGACCAGAATTTATGTTAAATAGAGTTTACAATTTAATAACCACAGGCAAATACGGGCAATAGTGCGTATTGTGTTAGATGTTAGGTAAATTATACATTTCAGTTTAATAATTGGCTCTTCGCTAAATACGATGAAATAGCATAAAATACAGTATAATAGTTTCTATAAAATCTATGAAAAAACAAATTGGAGGGGGAATAAGATGAGTGAATGGAAGAAACTGCTAAGAGATTCGCAATTTAGGTGGGATGAAAATGCTGAATATTGGGATGATTATATGGGTTGGGAAAGTAATCAATTTCACCGTGAGTTGATTAGGCCAAGTACGGAAAAATTATTACAGGTTGCAGGAAATGAAACTATATTAGACGTAGCTTGCGGTAATGGAAATTTCTCTAGAAGATTAGCCGAATTAGGTGCGCAAGTCGTAGCCTTTGATTATAGTCCGAAGATGATTGAAAGGGCAAAATTAAGGTCTAAAGAATATATAAATCAAATCGAATACAAAGTAATGGATGCAACAGACTATGATCCTCTCATTCAGCTAGGGTATGCAAAGTTTGATAGTGCTGTTGCTAATATGGCTTTCATGGATATTGCTGATGTCACTCCTTTAATCAAAGCGGTTCATGAAATCTTAAAACCAAATGGAGCTTTTGTCTTTTCCATTACACATCCTTGCTTTCAAACACCAGGGATGAGAAAAGTCCATGAAACTGAGGATATAGATGGAGAAATTATACATAGGAATAGCATACAAATTTCAAAGTATTTAACCCCAGAACCGTATAAAGCTGTGGGGATAAAAGGACAACCTGTCCCACATTTTATGTTTCACAGATCGTTATCTTATTACTTTGGGTTATTTTTTCAAACAGGCTTCGTACTAGATGGGATGGAAGAGCCTAGCTTCAGCCATGTAAAAGAAAATAATACATTCGATTGGTATGAGATTCCTCCTGTAATCGTTTTGCGTTTTAGAAAAATATAATAGTTGCTTCGATGGGGAAGTGGTAGAAAGACGCAACAGTATAATATTCTGTATATATTATAACAAAGTTCATACTATTGCATTTATAACTAAATTGACAATGCAAAACAAGTTTCAGATTGTAAAAAAACTAGCCAACTTAACGTTTGAGGGGATTTGAATGGTAGAATTTTTACCAGAAAACATATGCAAAATCAATGTCAGCGTTAACCTCAGCACCTCAAGTAAAAGATGCATTAGGACTTATTAATTATCAAAGTTCCTTGAATGGAACCATTGATTTCATTGAGTTTATTTTAGAACAAGAAAATTTAGGACAGCAGTATTCAAGAGTTATTCTAAATGAGAACAAAGATTTAATTGGAGTAATAACAATAAAAGACATAAATAACATTAATAAAACTTGCCATATTGGGACTTGGATTGGGCATCAATATTGGGGAAAAGGTTACAATGCATTAGTAAAATCGAAAATTCTATATACTGCATTTGCCGAATTACATCTTAAATATGTATTTGCAGGAGCAAAGTTATCAAATATCCGTTCTCAAAAATCCCAAGAAAAGCTCCCCTATGTCAGAATCGGGGTACGAGCACAATTTCCAGATGAACATAAAAAGTTAGAATCACAAGTAAATGAGCCGTGTGTTTTGAATGTAATAGAGAAAGGACATTTTTAAAGTGGTATTTAGAAAGTAAATAAGTAAATAGAAGAAAGGTTATACCTTAAAAATAAACTTAAAAGGGTCGGAAAACATTATAAGTTACATTGGAATTCAAAAAACAGATACGGAAAAATCACATCACTACTAAAAATCCAGCATAAACGATCCAAACAAATCGCATTTAGAGTTAATAATGGAGTAATCCCATTTAAACGGGCTCTTCAAAATGGTATTGGCATTATCACATTGCTAGTGGTAAAAATGGCATGGGGTAACATTATTCTTTAAGATCTTTAGTTCCTTCTAAACATAAACCAAAATCCAATACAACACTATAATAAGACAGGGAAGGATGAATTAAAATCACTCTTCCTCTTTTTCTGTGTTTTGGAAAATTTTAAACACATCGTAAGGTGCATTAGGATCATTGTTCAAATTAAGGAACATACTATGATCATTTTTTTTGCCAAATTGTTCTGTATAGGGCATTTCAAAAGATCGAAACAACTTTTCATCATTTACCATTCCAACATACACTTCATACCCCTCATCATCCGAAGGGAAAAACATTCCGCTAGCAGAGGTACCTTGAACAAGAGCCTTATCAATTAATCTTCTAAGCTCCAATAATCCTTCTCTATTACCAACTATTAAAGATTCCTGATGGTAGGAGTGTTGAGCGTAAACATGTAAATAACGCGTATCAGATGACATTACAAAATATTTAGAAGCTACTTTAGTTCCGTGTTTAGCGGCTGCTTGTATAGCAAATCTACCAGCTGCTGCAGCAATTGGAGCGAGGATTGGAGCTATTGTAGGCATAATGATTCCAGCTTCTTGTTCTTTCTCATAATTAGCGTATTCTTTATTATATTTCTCTTCAAGTCTTAGAAATTCAGAACTGTTATAGATATCTTCATATACTCTTGCAAATTCTTCGTCACTCATATTCTCAAAATCTTGTTCGGAATAATTAAAACCACTGAGATAACTATCAATCTCTTTTTCAAGTTCAATTATTTCATCTGGTAATTCCTCGTCTATTAACTCACTATCTTCAATAAAATATGTATATTCGTCTTGTATGTATTCGGAATTGTTCTTCCCATTATTGCTAGATGAAGCGATTACAAAATCTGGTAGAACTGCACTAAAAAGAAGTAAAAAGCTAAGAAATCAAGGGAAATATCGAGGAGACGAATTAATTTTAGAGCTCACCAAAAAAAAACTTAAACCAAATGGATAGAGGAATAGAATCTTATACAAAAAAATTTAGGTCTTCGTTTAAAACGCTTCACAAAGAGGTATTTCCAGAAACATATTTTAATAGGGACATGATTTTAAATAGATTAAATGAATCAAATAATTTGTTACTAGCAAAGAAAAATGATAATGAGATAAAAGGATATGTTTATGTTGAATCTAATTCGAAACATCATGAGTCTAATATTGAATATATTGCGGTTGCCAAAGAATATCGAAAAGAAGGAGTGGGCAAATCCTTATTAATCGGAGCAATCAATAATATTTTTTCGCATCCAGAAATTGAAGATATAACGATATGTGTTAGTGGCGAAAATGATGCTGCTATAAATTTATATAAATCAGTAGGACTTAGTGTGAAGTATATTTTAAACAGCTATGATATAACAGTTGATAAATCATATAATACTAGGTTCGTATGTGATTGAAGAAGGTAAGGCGTCTTAAGTGAATGATTATAACTGCTAAACTCTATTGAACCGTTTTGGGTCAATATGAACACTTTCTACTCAAATTAACAACCATCAATTTAATGGATTTAAGCGAAACTGAACATATAAATGTATTTACTTAACTAAGTGGAATTATTTAAAAATAATTATTGCAAATGAGTTAGTTCAAACAGTGACTCACTGTTCCGCAAAGGTGGTTTTTTCCCCGCTATGATTGGTTCAAAACTTTTCACAAGTGGCTCCATTCATCCGCAATAATCACTTAATTGGCCAAATATCTCACTCCCCCTCACTAATTCTAGACATTCTCTATACAAAGCAACAAAATTGTTAAAATTATCTCGCTTTCCCCTTCAATTATATGATACAATTAATTGAGAATAATTATCATTATTAATAGTGTGCGTAATAGGAGGACGACATCATGAATCTCACAGATTTACAGCAAGGTAAAACAGCTGTCGTATCAGATGTTACAAAATTAAATGATATAGTAAAACAACGCTTAATTGATATGGGGCTCGTGGAAGGACAAGAGATTTGTTTGAAATGCACCATGCCGTTCGGAGGACCTGTCATGGTTGAAGTATGTGGACAATGTCTCAGCTTACGTCGTAAAGAGGCATCACGTATAGGGGTGAGCTAACAAATGTCACAGTTTGCTTTACTAGGAAACCCGAATACAGGTAAAACGTCCCTGTTTAATCATTTAACAGGTTCTTATGCATATGTAGGGAACTGGAGCGGAGTAACGATTGAAAAAAAGGTAGGAAAGCTTCGCCACCAAACAGATTTGCTTGTTGACTTGCCTGGCATATACTCTTTAAATCCGCTTTCTAAAGATGAAGAAGTGGTGACCGAATTTTTATTAACAGATGAATTTGAAAAAATATTAAATATTGTTGATGCCTCGCAACTAAAACGGAATCTACAGCTAACGATACAATTAATCGAATTTGGCAAGCCACTTATCGTAGGACTGAATATGGTAGATGTCGCACAATCGAGAGGTATTCAAATCAATGAAAAGAAGCTAAATGATATATTGGGTGTTCGTGTAGTTCCAATAATTGCTCGAACTGGTAAGGGCTGTGATCTTTTAACAAAGGAACTAACGAGCGATACAAGGAAAAAATCGCCGGGTACTCCTACTTTTAAAGTAGACTATGGGTTTTTAGAAGAAATCATTGAGCAAATGAGCGAGCTTCTTCCAGACGATATGAACTTGAACAAAAGATGGATGGCTGTGCAATATTTAGAGGGCAATAAACGTGTCATATCCTATGTATCGCAGCATATGCCCAATACAGCTTTGCTGGAACAGATAAAGCAAGAAGTGGAAGAAGAACTGGTAAAGCGCGGATATGCTCACTCTTTAAGACAATTCATCTATCATATGCGAGACCAAAACATTACGCATTTATTGGAACAAACTACAATAGTCACCTCGTCAACGAAAACGACTACGACGGATATGATTGATCGAATTGTAACAAACAAATTTCTTGGTTTGCCTATTTTCTTATTCTTTATGTATGTCGTGTTCATGTTGACGTTTGATTGGCTAGGGACACCGCTTTCGGATGTATTAGATGGCTTTATGTCTGGTCCATTAACCACTTGGACAGAGAATGGCTTGCATGCTATTGGTGCTTCTAACTTTATAAAGGATTTAGTACTAAATGGAATTATTGCTGGTGTCGGCGGAGTGCTCGTGTTTGTTCCGCAAATTTTTATCATGTTTTTCCTGATTTCTTTTTTAGAGGATTCTGGTTACATGGCTCGGGTCGCTATGGTAATGGATCGCATCATGGAATCGATTGGACTGAACGGAAAAGCTTTTATTCCAATGATCATCGGCTTTGGATGTAATGTTCCGGGAATTATGGCAGCACGTACCATCGAACAACCAAAAGAAAGGCTGTTAACCATTTTGCTAACTCCTTTAATGTCTTGCTCAGCCCGGCTCCCTGTATATGCTTTATTCGTTGGTGCCTTTTTTGTGAATCATCGAGCGTTAGTAGTTCTTTCTTTATATGTGCTTGGCATTGTCGTAGCTATGGTAATGGCAAGAATATTTTCCTTTCTATTTTTAAAAAAGGAGAAGAGTGTGTTCGTTATTGAGTTGCCTCCGTACCGTGTACCACAGGCTTTAACGTTATGGAGAAGTACATGGGAAAAAGGGAAAGGATTTATCCGTAAAGCAGGGACGTTTATTTTTGCTGGATCGGTTTTAATATGGTTACTAACTTACGCAGGGCCGCACGGATGGAATGTGGAAATGGATGATAGTTTTCTGGCATTCATTGGTGGCGTGTTAGCACCTATTTTTGAACCATTAGGATTTGGAACATGGCAAGCCGCGGCTTCTCTACTGACAGGATTTCTAGCCAAAGAAGTCGTTGTGTCCACGATGAATATTATATATCACGCGCCGGATACAGCGTCACTAACGGGCGTATTAAGCACGCAATATTCTGCGTTATCTGCATTGAGCTTCATGTCATTTATATTGCTGTATATCCCGTGCTTAGCGACGGTAGCTACGATTAGAAAAGAAACGGCTTCTAAAAAGTGGACCTATGTTTCCGTGATCTATTCCTTGGTTATTGCATATATCATTTCCGCCCCTTCGCTGATTAAAATGAAATAAGGTTGGACATACTGAAAACTATCAAAATAAAATGTTAGGTGGTTTTCATATGTTAATAGAAATTAAGGATATTGAAAATGTGTTCCATATTCCAGAACCTTGGTATATCCATGTCTGTATATTTGATGAAATAAAGCAACAGCTAGATGTCTATTTAAAAGTAGATAGAGATGCTTTATTTTCATGTTCGGAGTGCGGGGCTAAAAATCAACGTTTTTTTGATATTGCTGATTACAACCGGACATGGCGTCATTTAAACTTTTTAGAATACCCATGCTATATTCATGCAGAACACCCACGTACAGATTGTGAAAACTGCGGAAAAAAGCGTCGTGTTTCTATCCCTTGGGCTATAAAACCACGAGCTTCTTTTACAAAGCTATTTGATGCGTGGATTATGATGCTTGTTAAAGACATGCCAATGAATGCAGTAAGTCGCTTAGTGGGGGAGCACGATACACGTTTATGGCGAATATTACATCATTATGTAGATCAAGCTATGGCTCATCAAGACCTTTCTCATGTTACTAAGATTAATACGGATGAAACGTCATCAAAGCGCGGGCACCAATATATTACTATATTTGTGGACTCAGATAAAAAGAATGTCATTCATGTTGCCAAAGGAAAAGATGCTGCTACATGGAAAACGTGTAAAGAACGCCTAGAAGAACAAGGTGGTCATGCGAAAAATATAACAGAAGTCTGCATGGATATGTCACCTGCTTTTATTAAAGGCGCCTCTGACTATTTTCCGGAAGCCTCTATCACTTTTGATAAATTTCATGTGATTCAAGAGGCTAACAAAGCTGTAGACGAAGTTCGTCGCAACGAGCGTAAGACATGTGCTGAGCTCAAAAATACCCGTTATGCTTGGTTGAAAAATGAAGAAAATTTAACGAAGAAACAAAAAGCCATGCTGGATAAACTGAAAGATACAGAATTAGATACTGCCAAAGCTTATCGTATGCGACTTTGTTTGCAAGAAATTTATCAATACCCTGCTCCCATCGCTCCTATGGTATTGGAAGACTGGATACAATGGGGATTACGATCTCGACTAGAACCAATGATAAAGCTGGCAAAGACGTTAAAAAAGCATTTTGATGGTGTAGTTCAATGGTTTCAATCGCAATTAAATAATGGTATTTTAGAGGGTATTAACAGCTTGTTCCAGACGGCTAAACGAAAGGCAAGAGGGTACCGGTCTGATAAAAATATTGTAGCTATGGTGTATCTTCTTGCTGGGAAACTAGACTTTTCCATCAAATAAAAAGAACAGGTATCAGTATGGAGTCATGTGTCGCTCGCAACCAAACCCGTTCCCTTGTCCAATACTTAGGATACCACCTAGAAAGAAAATTATACATCGAATAAGATGTTGCTTAATTGGACTTGTATCAGGTGGTGATTGTGGAGCGAAGCAATTAAATCCGTTCCCTTGTCCGGTTTTGATTTGGTTTTTTCATAGATTTTATAGAAGCTATTAAACTGTGTTTTATGCTATTTCATCGTATTTAGCGAAGAGCCTCATTTCCCTTGTCATCTATCAAATTGGAGGACTATTCTTTTAAAAAAGGAGGCGCAATTCATGATCGTAAATATCTCCCTTGGTTTAATTATATTTGGTTATGCGGGTTGGATGATGGTTCGCCATATTAAAAAAAGCAAACAAGGAAAGTGTGCAGCTTGTCCGCTCCATAAGTCATGTAGCGGTTCTTGCTCTGAAACGGAATCCACTTCTATGACGGAGATGAAATAGATGTTCTTTCGGCAATTGTAACGTTTTTACATGTATATGGTAAAAAGTGGTAATGAACAGTTTAGAAATGTTTGCTGCTGTCAAAAGAATATAGTGATAAAAAGTCCTTATTTCGAGATAGACTACACGAGATAAGGATTTTTATAATAAATTCAATATCCCTTTCCTTGGTATTCCTAAATTATCCAATTAATGATAGTATAGTACATATTACCTATGTGGAAAAGATAAGGGGGAGAAGCATGTGGCCATTACCATACCGGAATCAATTCGAAGCTCAGCTACTGCAGGAGAGCGTATTCTTTTTCATACGTTAAAAGAATACCTCGATGATGATTACATTGTTTATTATGAACCTGAAATTAACGGAAAAAGACCAGATTTCCTTATTATTGGGCCTTATTTGGGCTTGCTTGTTTTAGAAGTGAAAGATTATACCGTTAATACGCTACATCGTCTTACGCAAGAAGAATGGATTATTAATAGCAAAAATGACGGGGTAGTAACTGTCAAGTCGCCCTTAAAACAAGCGAAAGATTACATGTTTGCTGTGCAGAACTTATTAAGAAAAGACAAAAATTTAACACAACAAGAGGGGAAATATCAAGGAAATTTGAAGTTTCCTTGTGGGTTTGGGACTGTTTTTACACGGTTAAGTCAGAAGCAATGTATCAAAACAGACCTTTACGAAGTGATAGATCCGAACTTTCTATTAACTCGTGAAGAAATAGATCCAGACCAAGATGAATTTTCAGAAGATTTATTAATAGAAAAATTGATGAACATGTTTATTATATCTTTTCGTTTAAGGGACCCTTTATCTAGTGAAGAAATCAATGCAATTCGTTATCATCTGTTTCCAGAAGTGCGAATTAGCCGTGAGTTCAAACAAGCAGCTCCGTATCGAGACCAGTTATTGCTTTCTTTACATAATTTAGAAACAATGGATTTACATCAAGAAAAGTTAGCCAAGCAATTAGGGGATAAAAATCGTTTAATTAGAGGCGTAGCTGGTAGTGGTAAAACATTGATTTTAGCAAGTCGGGCAAGACTAATAAAGCAACAACATCCAGACTGGAATATTTTGATTCTTTGTTATAATATTTCTCTTTCACGTTCAATTGAATCGATGGTGCGTGCAAAAATGGAAGAACCGACGGATTTATTTGAAGCAACTTTAGAACCTGAGGATCGGATGCAAGGTATCACGGTAAGGAACTTCCATGAGTGGTTGAAAAAAGATTTACATATATCTGAAGCGCAACTTCCTACCATTATAGAGAAGTTAAAAAATAAGGAGACGATTCTTCCTAAGTATGAGGCAGTACTCATTGATGAGGGGCAAGATTTTGAAGCTGATTGGTTGAAACTGGTTAGCCTCTTATTGAATGAAGATACGTATTCCATGTTGTTAGTGGAAGATCGTGCACAAACGATCTATCAGCGGGGGAGAAATTACTTGCAAAATACAGGGCTTGATTTTAGAGGTCGTTCTAAAATTTTGCAAATCAATTACCGTAATACATCGCAAATTATTCAGTTCGCCTGGGATTTTTATCAAACACATGCAGCTTCAAACAAAGTTGTTACGGGTACCGTGGAAGGACAAGAAATTATTCCTCCACAAAGTACTCGACGTAAAGGTCCTGAGCCCATAATTGTACGAGCCAATAGCTGGCAAGAAGAAACACGAATGGTAGCCAAGAAAATGATGGCACTCCATCAAGAAAAGAACGTTCCATATGAAGAAATGCTTATTTTATATCGGGTAAAACGAACACATAAAATAGATATTGTGAACACGTTGAAAAACACGTTGAAACAGTATCAAATTCCTTATACATGGGTAACAGAGAGCCAGGAATCTAAACGTACCTACAGGAAAAACGACGGTTCTGTAAAAATATCAACGTTTGATAGTAGCAAAGGACTGGATTTTCAAGCGGTGTTTATTGTAAATGCAGATAATACACCGTTTGCTTTAGAGGAAGATAAAAATAGAGAAGCAGCTTTGATGTATATAGGGATGACGCGTGCAATTGAGCATTTGATGATTTCTTATAGTGGTGAATCCGCATACACGACCTACTTTGATCATATTTTGGAAACAAGGCAAGCAACAGCGGAAAATCAATTCATGAATAAGTATGGTTCGTAAAAGTGAAATAGGAACATAATAAACATTTTTTACACCGTATCCATGATTGGTTATGACAACATACAAAACACCCCTAAAGTCACTTGAACTTTAGGGGTGTAGTATATCCCAAGTATTGTATCTTTGTGATTAAATAGACATGAAATATAGATAGGTGTACATGAATTATAACAATAAATGAAGAAAGCTTATTTAGAGTTAATAGATTATTTATGCAAAACACTATAAAAAAATACTGTAAAATAGACTTGCATTATACTGATCTAATAAGCTTGCCATTTAATTATTTAAAAAAATCTTTCCATTGCTTGTTCAACTACCCCATAAACTACTATAGTTAATCCTATAATTAGTCCTATGAAAATGTAGAATTTACGTTTAGTAAAAGTAATCTCATTATCTTTATCATTTTGATTTTTTTTGGTCAACATATAGCCTCCCCTTTCTTACCACCAACAAGTACCGAAGTATTTCACCCCACCGGCTGCAAACCCGCCAATAGCACCGACTGCTGCGCCAGGTCCAGCTCCAACACCGCCAGCTACAGCGCCACTAACACCACCTGTAATAGCTCCAGTAGTAGCACCTCCAATGAGACTTTTTCCATAATTAGACCATGAACAACCACTTGCAGCCATTATTGGTGCATCTATATCATTTTGTAAGCCGTTTTGGTTGGAGAGAACACCATTATTTGAAGCAACGAGTTCTCCTTTTATAATTCGATCGTTATTCATATAAACTCCATATAAAAAGAATTTATAAAGTTCTTTTCCGTATTTATCCTCGACTACTGGGTCTAATTGCAATAAACCTTCATCTGTAACAGTAACATATTTATCAATTTTGTACTCTAATTCTTTAGCTTTATCAACTAATTCTTGATCAACTTTTACATATTCTACATTTTTCATCTCATTACTTTGTTCAGTAGCAGAAATGGGAGTCCCCCCAATAGAAATTAGTAGAGTTATTGTGGCAACAACCGAACATATCATTTTTTTGATCATTAAACTCACTCCTTTTAATAGTTAATAATTTACATTATAACAATAAAAAGTAAATTTTAACAATGTTGCATAAATAATTCATAATATTTTATAAATACATCAACCATTTATTTGTTTTTATCAAAAACAGTTTATTTTCAATATTTATTTATTTTCATTTTTAATGTAGGACAGTTTGTTAAATTAAGTGCAACAGTTCTTCTTGAAACGTTTCGTGTGTAGTTTTCCAATTTAAACATTTTCTAGGTCTATTGTTTATTCGTACTAATGCTTTTTGTAGTTCTGCATCTAAGACTTAGACAAATCGGTTTTCTTAGGGAAAAGCTCTCTTATAAACTATTTGTATTCTCATTGCTACCACGCTGCCATGAGTTGCGCAAAATATACATGAATGTCCGTTTCTTGTTCAATGGAGCTATAACAAGCGAATTCTTTACTTCTATCTACTGTGACGGTTTGAAATGCACCATCGGGTAATCGTCATGCACTGTTCGAATAGCTTGATAGTGTTGTCTCTAGCCGCTGCAAAAGCAAGGGATGCTTCTCCACATTTGTAGAACGAAAAACTAGATGGTACCTAGCATTAAAGAGGTGAAACTCGAACTTTAAAAACATTCAATCTATAGAACTGGATGATCCATTCATAAAGCATCCCCTAATAGTATAATCATAAAAAAAGAGAACAGATGTAATTATTAGAATTTTGTTCAGAAAGATCACCCTTTCAGCTATAACCTCTAAACAAATAAATCCAGGTACCAACAAAAACCATTGGCACCTGGCACCTTCCTTATTTCGTATAATTATCAAAATAGCCTTGGATGTAAATAATCGGTGTTCCTTTGTCACCGCTACCTGATGTTAAGTCAGATAAGGAACCTATTAAGTCTGTCAGCTTTCTCGGCGTTGTTCCTTGTGTTTCCATGGAACCAACAAGATCTTCGCCTTTATTTTCAATATAGTTGTTAATCGCTTCTTGAAGTGCTTCTCCTTTTAAGTCGGCAAAATTATTATCCGCAAGATATTTTAATTTCACCTCGTTTGGCGTACCTTCAAGTCCAGATGTATAAGCAGGTGAGACAACAGGATCAGCAAGTTCCCAAATCTTTCCTACAGGATCTTTAAATGCACCATCTCCGTATACCATCACTTCTACATCTTTCCCAGTTTTCTCCTTAAGCATCTGTTGAATCTTATCGACTACAGGTTGACAATTTCTAGGGAAAAGCTTAACGGTATTTTCAGTAGATTTATTAGACCCTAATAGTCCATATGCTTCATTATAACCAATGCCGTCAATAGAATCTTTTAAGATGTCATCCAGACTGTAAACTTTGTCAGCGCCTTGAGCTGTTAAAATTCTTTTCGTTCTAAAACGTGAATGAATATCACAGCTGAGTACACTTTTCGTGTAATTTAAAATGGTTTTAGGGTCATTGGCGAAAATAACGTCGCATTCAATGCCATACTCTTCCACAATGGATTTATAATAATCGATATAGTCAATACCAGTAAATGTATGCTTTTGATGACCAAAAAGGTCGCGGAATTGTTCTTCTGTTAACACATCTGTCCAAGGATTTACCCCTTTTTCATCCAGCATATCAATATCTACTAAATGGTTTCCTACTTCATCAGAAGGGTAGTTCAGCATTAAGACAATTTTTTTAGCGCCTTTGGCAATACCACGTAGACAAATAGCAAAACGATTTCTGCTTAAAATAGGAAATATAACGCCAATTGCCTCGTCGCCAAATTTGGCTTGAACATCTGTAGCAATATGGTCGATTGATGCATAATTCCCTTGCGCACGTGCTACGACGGATTCCGTAACTGTAATAATATCCTTATCATTTATTGGAAAACCTTCCACCTTGGAGGCGTTCAATACGCTATCGACAACAATTTCTTCAATATTGTCTCCTTCATTTATAATGGGGCAACGAAGTCCTCTAACAACTGTTCCGACTACTCTTTCCAATTTAATCGCTCCTTAAAGAATAACTAAAATAAAACATTCTATTAGTAATATACATGAATAAAGGGTAAGAAGTAAAACAAATGTATACAAATGTTCGTTAAAAGCGAATGTTAAACAGAAAAATTGCTAGAATGATCGTGTTTATTGCCAATCTGCTTTCGGAAGGAAAGGGTGTTTTGGGGGGATCTGTAAGAACAGTTCATATTAGAAAAGGTAGATTTTCCGCCATTTTTTATGGCGAAAGTTCTTTTTGTATTATATAAAGCCGTCATGTAAAAATCTTAGGCTAGGTGTTTGTTTTGACGTTTGAGTTATTGTGGCTTTTTACATAAAGAAGACGGGTTATGGTGCAGCCTTTATTTTGCTTTTATGTTAGACCCTATATATTGTCATTTTCTATCGTGTTAGAAAGTCCATTCTTATGGATAGTATTTGTTTTAATGCAAAAAAGCTGCGGCTAATAAGCAGCTTGCTTATTGCCACAGATTTCAAAAGATTAATAGAGTCCGTCTTTTTCTTCTTTCATGCTAATGAAAATGTTTTTTGTTTGGGTATATGCGTCGAGTACGCTTTTATACGTTTCACGACCAATACCTGATTTTTTATAACCGCCAAATGGAGCGCCAGCGGAGAAGTTCGTATATTGGTTCACCCACATGCGACCTGTCTCTACTTTACGAGCTACCCGCAAGGCAGTATTTAAATCTCTTGTCCATACGCCACCACCAAGACCGTATTCGGAGTCATTGGCTAAACGGATTACTTCTTCTTCGGTTTTAAATTTAATCACCGTAGCTACAGGTCCGAAGATTTCCTCTTGAGAGATACGCATATTGTTATCTGCATCAGCAAGAATAGTTGGTGCCATGAAAACGCCATTTTCCATACCATTCTCTTTTATTTGGTAACCACCTGTAATGAGTTTAGCACCTTCTTGCTGGCCAATTTCTACATATTGTAAAATTTTATCTAGCTGTTTTTGGTTGATTTGTGCCCCCATTTGCACGCCATCTTCCCACGGTAGTCCAACTTTAATATTTTCAAACGCTTCTTTTAGTTCGCTGACAAATTTATCATAAATGCCTTCTTGAACGAAAATACGTGATCCAGCGCTACATACTTGTCCTTGGTTAAATAAAATGCCTGATTGTGCACCTTCAATCGCTCGTTCCCATGGCGCATCATTAAAGAAAATATTGGCCGACTTTCCACCTAGTTCTAATGTCGATGGCACTAAACGGTCAGCGGCTGCTTTGGCTACGGTATAACCGACTTCTGTTGATCCTGTAAAGGCTAATTTGCTAATCCCCTCGTGGTGAAGCATATAATCACCCGAATCAGCACCTCTACCGGTAATCACATTGACGACGCCTGCTGGTAACACTTGGTCTAGTAACTTAGCCAATTCTAATAAACTAAGGGACGTAGAGGAAGATGGATGAATAATAACCGTATTCCCTGCTGCAATGGCTGGAGCGATTTTCCACGCCGCCATTAGTAATGGGAAGTTCCATGGAATAATTTGCCCAACTACTCCAATTGGTTCTTTTAGCGTTAACGTTAATGTATCATTATCTAGCTCTTTGGCAGTTCCTTCTTCAGAACGAATAACGCCAGCGAAATAGCGGAAATGGTCAGCGCATAAAGGAACATCAGCACCGCGTGATTCTCTAATTGGTTTACCATTATCTAACGTTTCCACCATGGCTAGATGATCTGTGTTTTTGTCTATCAAATCAGCAATTTGTAGAAGTAATTTGCTTCTTTCTTCAATGCCAACGGTTTTCCAAGATTGAAATGCTTTTGTCGCTGCTTCTACTGCTGCATCGACATCGGCGTGTGTTGCATCAATAATTTCAGAGAGTTTTTCGCCTGTACTAGGACTATAGCTTGCTAGTTTTCTTCCCTCGGTGCCTTCTGTCCACTTGCCATCAATATATAATTTATACGATGGCTCAATAAGTTGTTTTGTGTTCACTTTGCTGTTCATGACTTTTTACTCCCCTTCTCTTGTAAAATATTTACTTATATTAGCTATTGTACTTGGGATTGAAACGGTTTACAAAGAAACAGCTTACGAGAAAGAATGAAATAGATATAATATGGGGTAATACCCTCTTTATGAGGAATAGAGTTTTAAATTCGTATAAAATATAGGGCGCAGTGGTAAGAGAACAATTGCCAAGAAAAGAATGAAAAAAAGGGGCAATTTGGTATGTCCTTCTCATATTTGATTATCCAAAGGCGCAACTTGTTCAAAAATGGAGTGACACAAAGATAAGTTTGACGGACAAACATGAAGGAAAATACTTAAAAACAAGCAAATTCATTCTAGTAGGGATCTTAGTTTTATTAAAACATTTTTTATACATAGTAATATGGCAAAAAAATAAGAAGGGGTGTTATTTATGGCGTCGGTTTATAATCAGGGGCATTAACTGGTACAGAAGCCGATTTTCAGAACGTGGATACTTTAATCTAGACGGGTATACTGCTATTAATAATCAACTATCAGAACCATCTATTTTGGATGCAATAAGTGGTATACCAGGAACTGCAAATTCGTTACTTTTTGGAGCTGCGGGATGGACAGTCTCAAGTGCTGTAGCTTCAATTGCAGGAATTATCACAAGTAGTTCTAATTCGGAGCTAGAGGGGCAGGCTCAGATTATTTTGGACGGTACTAATGCTACTAATAATATTGTTGAGCAATTTGTTAATAACGATAGCTTCTCACAACTTGAAGTAAGGGTGACCTTTCTTGTGTATGAAATGTCAGATAGTTCAAGGGTGAGATTTGTTGTTTATAACAACTATACACCAATTCGAGCGTTAACACCCTCAGGTTCGATTGAATTGTGTTAAAATTCCAATAAAAAATATTGTATATGGTTATACAGTACCTTTTTATGTAAAGGAGCATTTAAAATGAAAAAAATCATTGTAGTGCTAATGGTGATTATAATAGCGGTAGCCTCTTATTTTACTTTTATAAGACCTACAACTTTTACGTTTGGAGAGATTCTTTCTGACACGATGGAAGATATTAATAACTTAGAAGGTGGAGAAGTAATACGATACATTGACATAAGACGAATACATACACCGAATAATGGAAATTCACAAGAATATGAATACATACAAATTGATGATGAAGAAAAAATAGATAAGCTCATAAAGGACGTTACTGATATGAAATTAAATAGGAAAGATGAAAACCCCGATGTTGGTTATTTCATTTCCATTAAAACAAATCACTCTAATTATGATTTGATACTTGGCTTAGAGGATATTCTATGGATTGATGGTACATCGTATGAAATAATAGGGGAAAACAAACTTTTAGAAATAGTTAGCTCACTTAATTATGAATAGTTATAAAGCCATAATTTAAGTGTATTTAAAGTAAGATAAGTAAAAAGTCACTTTATTTAAGAGTGGCTTTTTACTTATGTTTATTAACTTAAACCGCTACTTCCCCTTAGGATATGTTATCATCTATTCGTCCCTCACTGTAATTCCTTTATCTTCGCTCATTCGTTCCATTCGCTACATTGCTAAACGGGCGCTTGCATCTTTGTTCCACTATAAGAAAGCATAAAAGTTTTATGAATTATAGTATGGGAAAAAACAAAATCTGACAGCCAAGTTGTTCTAAGGAATGTTTTCTGTTGGAAAATGTTGTATATTTAAAAAGGCAGTAGCACCTAATTGTCATGGAAGAAAGAGAGGATTCTATTTGATGGTATATGAAGGAATGGACCCGTTTTTATTACAAAACTAGTCATCATACCTTTTATTGTTATATCCCTGGGGCTATTAGTGGTATGGATAACTAAAAAAATTATGCTAGGAGTTATTGCTACATTATTAGCAAACATTTTATTGGAGTTGATACTATATGGAGCTAATTTATCTAGCTGGAATATTACTTTTCCTATAGTCACACTAATTATTTCCTTACTTCTAATCATGAAACGTAGGGAATGAACTAGAAAAGACGCAATGGATGTATGGTAACTTATAACTGTATGTGTCCAAAATTATATATAAGTAGGTGTTGCAATGGAACAAAAAATAATTGCTGATGTTTATAGACTTGGATTACTCATTCACTTTTTTACTGTGGAGGAGGTTATTCATTGGGTGGATCATTACATTGAAAAAAATGATGTTAAGGATATCCCTTTTGCCTTTTTTGACCTATCGTTAACCAAAGATAGAGGGAGAGCGATTGAGTTATTAAGTCAAATTTCACATGGATATAAGGGGGCTCTATCTATTCAAATATTATTAGGTCTCGTTTATCATAATTGGAATGATGCGAATGCGAAATCTATCATAAATGAGGTAAACCAATTAGCTTCCCTGATGAACTCTGATTTGCTTTTATCTGGAACCTTAATGGCACTTGTTGACCAATACGAGGAAGCGTTAAAAGGGTATGGAAATCCTAGGATTCCGGAACATGTAAGAAAAAAATATGAACGTGAAGCCATTGAGGAAATTAAAGATGTGCTTGCTCATTATGAGACAGATGCCATGCTTTGGGGAAATGCGGAAGATTTCATGAGATAAGCTAGAAATTATCGTGGTTAGCAGGTCAGTTCCTTTTTGACGAGCCCTATTTTAGTTTTCTAGAGCTGGATATGAATGATCTCTTTTGCCTGTTTGATTGTTGCTATTTTGAAGCCAAAAAACAACCATCCAAATCCTAGTAAGATGATTGCATAGAGGGGTGCCACGCAAATCATGTGTGAGATGCACCAATTAGTTTTATTTATGAGTATTACGTGTTTCATATTGCTTTCTACAAACAATTCCATATATCTTATATTTTTAGTATAATGCAACTAAAAGGGGTTACATTTAAATTATAGCCAATGGGAGGGGATGTTCATTAAGGCGCTTTATGTGAGCGACCTCCATAGCTATATTGACAAAACGATATCACGCCTAGAACAAATACATACACAAGTGAAAAACATCCAGAAGAGTATAGAAGCTATGATAGCTTTGGAGGATGAATTTAAAGGGAAACTGGCTAATTCTATTCGTGCCTTTTATCAAGAGGTGCACATGCCGTTTTTGTTGTTTCTAGAGGGATTTATTACGAATTACACCGATACTTTACAAGAAATGAAAAAGTCTATTCAGTACATGGAGCCAGATAAAGACGGTGTTATTCGAGAAGATTTTATTTCTCAAGATGTACGACGGGGATTAGAACGAATGGAACAAATTACGATGGATTTAACAGATGAAGCGAATGCTATTATCCAATCGGTAAGTGATATTGTGGACTTACGCAAGATAGATGATAGCGAGTTCTTGGATATTGTACAACATGGAAAGAAAAAGATCCATAAGACTCTGGAAAAGTTGTATGAATTGGATCGTCATAATACAGCTAAGCTGGAGCCGATTGAACAAGATATTCACATGATGAAAAACTACATTAGCCAAATCCGCGAGTTAGGAAATAATGGCCAAATACATATTGGCAGTTACCAAGCACGGCAATTAGCAGATCAAAGGTTTCATAAAGAGCTAATAAGCGGCATTAGGAGTAAGGCTGTTCGAAATGCCGTTGGGCTAGAGACGGTGCTTGGTGAGGTTGGAAAGTATCTATTATCTCAGCATTTGCCACCAGCAAACTTGTTCGTGCATTATCTACAGAAAAAATTTGGGCTACAAACAATGGAATATAGCTATCGGGCAATGCAGGCAGCTGTGGCAGCATCAGGGGATCGCTTAACTGCAAGAGAGTTTTCTACTATTGAGCACCAAGTGGTTTCCACAATAAACGTCTCCGACTATAAAAAAGAATGGCATGGGGAGTACTATACACTAATCAACGACAGAAAAGTCAGAAAATTTAAAGAATCAGATGGTTCCGTGACGTACGAATTGGTATCATCAATTCCTGATGATCGTAGGCAAAATCTATTTCAAAAATCTGCTCAAGCGTTTCGAGAGATAGGTTCGGATGTATTAAAAGCAGCAGAGGATAGAAATGAAGCTAAATTCGACACTTTTTATGATTTCGGAAATTATATTACTTTTGGTGCATTAAATAAGGGACAGGACTTTTCAAAAGGTCTGCAGGTCAGGGAAGAAAGCATGTTGCATACACCAAAAGACTTTGTTAACTGGCTTACTATTGGTGGAGTTGACATGATGCATGGGACAATAAGTCCTGAAGAAACTTATTCCAAAGAACATTGGTTATCTAGTTTTGGGCTATTTTCTACTGTTGTTGGTGCAAAGACGTTCCTTTATAATCCAAAATCTGGTAGTAAATTGGTGAACCGAAATGATGTTGGAGAAGTAATTTCTAGAGATAATACGTATACAAGGTCCTCTCTAAAAATTCCTACGATGTTGAATATAAAGGAATGGATGAGAACACAAATACCTAAAGTCAATGTAGTTAAGGATACAACAGACGGTTATCATTATACAGTGAGTAAGGGAAGTAATGCCTTAAAAAAGGAGAGCAGTAATCAAAAAACAAATAAAAATTTCAATAAGGTTAATCAACATGAGGTTAAAGGCGCGCTTAAAGATTATCAACAGAACAGTAAATATACAGTGAAGAAGGAAAAACAAGTTGTAAGTTTCACAAAAGAACAATTAGCTTCAAAACCACCTTATTCCCGTGATCCGATTAAATGGCAAAAGAAAGGTGGGGGAATCGAAATTAACGAACATGGCATATGGACATATATTGATTGGGAAGTGCCTCCAAATAAAGTTTCCTACCCTAATGGCTTTCCCGATTTTAAATCAGCTGGATTAGTAATACAAGAAGTTCAACTAAGAAAATTTAAAAGTTATTCTGCAGACTTTGAAGTAGCAGATAAACTGGCGCCAAACGGACCTAAATCTTCAAAAAATACTTGGCATCACCACGAAGATTTAAAAACGATGCAAGAAGTAAATAAAATATTGCATAGAAGGTTTACGCATCGCGGTGGTATGGCGTTATCAAAAGAATAGGAGTGTTACTATGAACATCAACCCTTTTAAAGGAGCAACAGAAGAATTAATCAGCAATTTTGAAATAAGGATAGGCTTTTCTTTACCTACTGACTATAAACAGTTTTTATTACGATATAATGGTGGTACATCTAAAAAAAGATATAGTACTTTCTTTGTTAAAGAGCTGAATCAAATTATACAATTAGATGTTTTATATGGAATAGGAGTTGATGATGAAACATTCGATTTAGAAACTTGGTATGATGAATTTGCTGATGATTTATTATTTAATAGTTTAGTGATAGGTGATGATCCTGGGTCGGGATTAATTGTATTAATTGCAGATAACGAACACGATGGCATCTACTATTGGGATCATTCATTTTACTTTGATAAATCAAATGAAAATGCAAATACGTATAAAATAGCCAATAGTTTTGAAGAATTTTTAAATCAATTAGATATTCCTAGATGATTGTTCGTTGGATAGAGAATCTCCTAAGCAAATATATAGCTAGTATAACCTACTCTAACGGGTAGACTTTTCTGTAGCAACGTTCGCTCGAAGTCTAAATAAGTACTTAATATTTAGTTGCAAGCGACTTGACGTATGTAGATGTGGCTGGAAAATGTAATTACGTCTGCCTATTTGTCGACCTTTTTAATTGAGAAATCATTGTATATAGCGCAGGAGCAAACAAAAACCATTAATTGGTTATGAAAGCTTTAGCTAGTATTCCAGCAAATCTACAAGAGGTTGCTATTTCTAACACGGATTGTGGCAAAGAATTTGATAATCAAGTCGTTGATGAAGCATTAACTGTATTTCAAATCGAACGTTCTCTTAGCTCAAAAGGATTCCCTTATGATAACGCTGTAGCTGAATCAACGATTAAATCATTTAAAACAGAGTTTGTGAATGGGAGAGTCTTTGCATTTATAGCAATTACAACTGGAGTTGGCTGATTATGTACAACCAACAGAAAGCATTTAAAAAAATATAATATAGGTACTTATAGTGAAATTAGAGGACTACCAGGTTTAGAAGCGCATCACGTTGGACAAAAAGTGGTTATGAAAAAATTTATAAATAGCTATGATTGGAAAAGAGCTCCTGCTATATTAGTACCAAAAGTAGATCATACAATTAGGGGGCCAAAAGGGATAGTATCAAGAAACTCAAAAAGTATAGATAATGGAAGGCAAAGCTCTCCGTTCAATGGAGAGCTAACGATTTAAACAGCTTTTTAATTAACTTACATACATCAACTAAACCTCAGCAACACGCATCCATCCATAGCCTTGAAACACTTTTGTTGCTGCTTCCTTTGCTTTTTAACGGTATATGTTACCCATTTTTCTTTTGCACAACAGATGTAATATTATTGACATGAACGAGCTCAAAATCTTGATCCATAACTAAATAGTTAGTAAAAAATCCCTTATCAATTCCAGTGAGTCTATACAAAAAATCAATCTCTACCATCCAGTCTTTTTCCAGCATTTTATGAATATCGATAATCCCTTTTTTGGCAATTAAATCAATAATGGACTTTATTTTTTGTGGTTTTTGTATTGGTAGCAAATCATCTAATGGTTCCCGTTTTAAATACCCTTTACGATGTAGGGATGCGTAAAAGTTACGATGTTTCTTCGCATCCATTATACCTAAATGTGCGGCTCTATAACCTAGAACCTGCAACGATACTTTCCATTTCTTTTTTAAATCAAGGTATGCATCCGGATTGGTAATAAAAGAGATGGTGTTTAGGTCTTCTAGAAAATCTTCTTTTGGTAATAGAAAAGCACCTGCAAATAAATTCGCTTCATCTTCCATGTTCTTATGTTCCTTACCATCCAGATGAGTAAATTCCACCTTATAATGGAGTAATAAATGGCCAAGTTCATGAGCAAGATCAAAATTTCTGCGTACAGCGGAATGCTTCCTATTCCCTAATACAATGAAAGGGCGTTGCTTTTCTGTCCATAAACTATAAGCGTCAATTTCCTCGCCAATCGACTTTTCAAATATAAAGGCACCACTTTTTTCAATGAAAAACATAACATCATCGTTTGTATCATTACGCAATCCTAATCGCTTTCGTGCGAGTTTAGCTACGTTACTTATTTGCTGGGTACGCTCATCTAATGTGCTATTTAAGTAATGAATGACTTCATCTCTTAACTGAATAATTTTTTGTGTTGGTATACTTAAATGGGCCGTTATATAATTAATAAAACTATCCAGATATTCCATATGCTTTGCTTCTGCTTCTGTTTTTGAAATGACATTTCTCAATTTTGAACGATAGGCAATATTCATAACAGGTATATTTCCCGTTGAAAAGTAACGTTTTAGAACATCTTGATGATAAAAATATTTACTTTTCACATGAAAAATGGATTTTAATTGATTGACAATTTGCAACTTCGGTGATGTATAGTTATTTTCATATTGCCAGACTGCCTGTTCGGTTATATGTAACATGTCAGAGAGCTGTTTGCGTGAATATCCATGCATGATACGAAGGTTTGTTAAATTTTCACCAATAAACATAGCGCTCCCCCTTTACTTGATTTTCATAAGATAATGGGAGCCATAAAATTTAAAACCATTCTTCATATGGCCCCCTTTTTAAATTGTATAGTGATAGAAAATGCTAATTCTTTTTGTCCTCTTCTTTAAAGATGCCAATGTCAAAAACTGCAGGGTCCATGATATCACTATCTTGATCTGGTGCAATAATTTCTCTTTCTTCATTTGTTAACTCGGCACCAGAAATATATTCTGATAAATTTTCTATTTCATATGCTATATTATTCGCTGGGTTAGGTAAATAATGCATAATCTCTGAAATTTGATATGCTTCGTCAATGTTGTACGTGAGAATATGGAATTCATTAAAAGAAGCGTGAAAGTTTTCTATATCCTCTTTTATATGTTGTTCCGAAATGAAAAGGGAAAGTTGCACGCTTTCTTCATTGAAAAATTCATTCTCTGTATGGATGTCAGACGGAAATTGTAGATTTTGGTTTATTTTAGAAAGTTCGTAGAGGTAGGTTCTTCTGCTGTCTATGCTCTTTCTATTCGGTGAAACAGCTTGAGAAAAACAATTTGGATTAAAGTAAGCAGCGTTTTTAATTAGGAAAAGCTGCTTTTTTTCACCGTTAATAAATTGCAAATAATCCCAAGTGAGTCCAGCTTTTGCTCGTTTATACTTGAACTTGAGATCAGAACTAATTTCTGCCAATTTGCTCTCTATAAAATTGCCTTTCGTCCATGCGAATGCAGAGCTAATCACCATTTTATCATGACGATCTTTACGGTGTTCAATATAATCTCGGTAGCCTTCAACAATGGCAGTAACAATTTCTTTGCCATCACTGGGGTTAAACTTATATTGCTCCATACCTACCACTCCTTCTATCATTCTAGGAACAATTCTACCTTAATTAGTAAAGAAATGATATGATTTATATTCATATTTTTAAAGTTTTGGTGATAATTTGATGTAGTTTTATAGTGTTGCGTAGGAATATTTGAATGTTTGTTATTGTTAGTGTAGCTAGGATACTTCTCTCTGGTTTTCTTACATTTAAAAACTGTATGCGCAGAAACGCTAATTTTTCCAGAACACTTTCTATATTACTTGATGAAAGCGTGTTGGTTTTAAAACCAAAGAAAAACAGCTCTAATAGAAGAGCTGTTGCCTTACATCATCCCTTTTTCTAATTCTATTCACCTTTTCACTTTATAATGCAATTCAACAAATTGATTAAATCGCTTCGTATTTTTCAAGAAAAGATCTAATTGGTAATCGCCTTTTTTAAATAATGGAATTCCATCACCTAAAATAGTTGGGGCAACGGTCAGGATAAGTTCGTCTAGCAGTTTTTCTTGTAGAAAAGTATGCAATAATTCGCCTCCGCCCACGATCCAAACGTCTTTTCCTTCTTGATGTTTTAAATGCTGAATAAAATCAGACACATCGTCAGATATAAACTTCACGTTCTCCGTCTCCGTAACAGAAGACCTCGTAAATACATAGCTTTGTTTATTCTTATAGGGAAATTCTTGCATGTCCTGTTCCATAATCCAATCATAGGTTCTTTTCCCCATTAAAACGGTATCAACGGTTTCATAAAACGCCGCAAAACCGTTATCTCCTTCACCGTCTACTTGAAATAACCACTCTAAAGAATCGTCTTTCGTGGCAATGTATCCATCTAAGCTTGCGGCGATAAATAATACGACATTTCGATGCTGCTTCACAATCATTCTCCTTTCCGTAGCTATAGATTAAGTATATACTTTAAATATGACATCTTTTGTCATATTTATAAATTGTTTTTTAACCAAAGGGGCTGGTGTTATGCGAGCAGATCGATTAATGACGATTATGATTTTGTTGCAAAATAGAGGGAAAATGACGGCGAGGGATTTAGCTAGTGAATTAGAAGTTTCCGTTAGAACGATTCTAAGAGATATGGACGCATTAAGTACTGCGGGGATTCCTGTTGTATCGGAAAAGGGGAAGGAGGGGGGCTGGCGTCTGTTAGATAACTTTCGCAGTACCTTAAGTGGCTTACATATAGATGACATGAAATCCCTATTTCTCTTCCCTTCAGGAAAATTACTTGAGGATTTAGGGTTAAATAGCCAAGCGTTAGATACGAGGGAAAAATTATTTGCAGCTATACCAAATACGTATCGGAATGAAGCGCAAACCATGTGGGAAAGAATTCACATCGATGCGAGCACTTGGCGACAATCCGAGGGAAAAGTGCGCGCTCTTAAAATTGTTCAACAAGCTGTTTGGGAGAGTAAAAAGTTACGCATGCATTATGAACAAGCTAATGCTGAACGAAAAGAAAGATTAGTTGATCCATTAGGGTTGGTGGCGAAAGGGAGTAACTGGTATCTAGTCGCATTAAGAAATGGAGAGTTACGTAATTATAGAGTTTCACGCATACACTACGCAAAGGTTGAAGAGAGAGTTTTTGACAGACCGCAGGATTTTAACTTAGCGGCATATTGGGAACAGTCAAAAGCGGATTTTATTCAAAATCTACCTAAGTATGATGTGCAAGTAGAAGTAGACCCAGAAATAATGCAGCGGCTTCGGTTTACAGGTAAGTTTGTTCAAGTTATAGAAACTGAGCATCAACGTGATAGTCAATGGCTATTAGCGACTGTACGTTTTCATGATGAGCAAGAGGCGATTGAATTTTTATTAGGGTTTGGAAATAAAGTGAAGGTGCTTTCGCCAAATGACCTTCCAGATAAAATCGTAGCGCTTGCTAAGTCTGTTATGGACTACTATCAAAGTGCCAAATAAGTCTGCTCTTTGAATTGTTCAAAGATGAGGGCACCTAATACTGTGTTAGATGATTTTTGACTATTTTTCGTGTTAAAATGAGGCAAATATAAAAATAAGGGCGTGTATGATGACGAAACATAAGATTTATACGATGCGTTTCGCCAGTGTTTATCCACATTATGTAACGAAGGCAGAGAGAAAAGGACGTAGTAAAGCAGAAGTTGATGAAATCATTCGGTGGTTAACAGGATATAGCCAAGAGGAGGTAGAGGAGCAACTAGAAAAACAGACTGATTTTGAGACCTTTTTTGCGCAAGCTCCGCAATTAAATCCTTCACGGATTTTCATTAAAGGAGTTATTTGTGGCGTTCGAGTGGAGGACATTGAAGAACCGACGATCCAGGAAATTCGCTATTTGGATAAACTGATTGATGAATTAGCCAAGGGAAAAGCGATGGAGAAAATATTGCGTAAATAATGAGGAGCAATGCAAATTTAAGCAAATTCTAATCCCTAAACATAAGTACTTAATTAAAACAATTACTCCATTCATTAAAGCGATTTCTTAGTAACAAATCTATTTATTTGAAAGGAAGATTATCATGAATGTAAAAACAGATCAACTAATGAAGACTGTGAACACAAATGATACGCGAATGAGAGTAAAGCCTGTACCGGGAAAAGGCGAGTCAGGTCATATCGACCCACGTACGCTTGAAGAGCTAAGTATGGCTGCAGAGGAATCATCTTCAGAAGAAAAGACGAGTGAACCTACAGTCGAGATGATGCGTGCTGGAATCGGATGGTCCAACGCCAAAGATATTACTACAAATGAATTAATGGTGGAAGACACGGAATTTGCGGGTATCCCTGTTCGAACATATGTAAAAAAAGCTATAGCAAATGACGTATTACCAGCCATCATATTCTATCATGGGGGAGGTTTTTTTGGTGGTTCTTTAGATCATGTTGATTTACCATGTAGACGGTTGGCAGATTTGGCGGAGGTACGTGTTTTCTCCGTAGAATATGGCTTAGCACCAGAACACCCTTACCCAGAAGCGGTTATAAACGCACATCAATCAGTCGTTTATATTCATCATCACCACAAGGAATTAAAAGTAAATGCAAATCATATCAATGTCATGGGCGATTCAGCTGGGGGTAATTTAACGTATGTCGTTTCCTTATTAGACCGGTTATACGGGACGAATTATATTAACCATGCCGTCTCCATTTACCCCGTTGTATACCAAGGGGAGAATGAAGCGTTATTAAATCGTTTTTATGACTTATCTGCAATTCATGCACATGAACATGAAGACTTGGTGCATGAGCATATAAAAGGATTTATGCATTTCTTTTATTTTATTGATAAATGGTATATTCAAGGTACGGATGCCGAAAGCTGGATGATTTCGCCGTATAATGTGAAGGAAGATTTATTAAAAAACATGCCACGAACTTTATATATTGCTGGGGAATATGACGCACTACGCCTTCAAGGAGACGCGTTTTATGAAAAAGCGAAACAAGCAGGCGCAGATGTGTACTGCTTACGCTATAACGGAATGATTCACGGATTTATGGATAAGGTCGGTGACTATGTCCAAGCAGACGATTGTCTAAAAGAGTCCGTGAAGTTTATCTTAGAAGCGGAATAAATGGATAGGAGAATGATTCAGCTAGCGTTTACAGTATGAGCGAAAGGAATTCAGTTTGTTGCTGGATTCCTTCGTTTTACTATAGAAAAGTTTTAGGCGGCTTTAAAGTATAAGTGAAATAAACTTGCGCCATTGTGACTTCGGCGTTAAGCAGGTTTTCCTGATGATTCACATTATAATGAGAAAACATCTGTAAAAACGGAGGTGAAGGGCGATGTATACGATTGGGCAAGTAGCAAAGTTTTTGGGCGTTACGAGAGATACGTTGAAATTTTATGAACAAAAAGGGTTGGTAAATCCGAAACACGACAGCGAAAATGGGTATAGAAAATATAACCAAATGGATATTTATGATATTGCAACAGTCAATTTTTATCGAGAAATAGATGTTGACATTAAAAGCATCTAGGAAATTCGAAACAGCAAAAGTGTCCCTTAATAAATCGCCATGGCTTGCATTAGAGATCAGCATCAACGCTGAAAAGTATGGTATAAGCTTTTTTACACAAACAGCATTGACCCTGACTCGTCAAAAGGGCCGATGCAATGTTGTGCGTTTATTTCGTCAAATACGGTCATACCCTTTCCTCAAATTAATCTAACTGCTATTTCACTGCCTTCCAAACTGTCCATCTATCTTTTTCAACGATGCTGTTATCTGTTGTTATTAATGTATCAATATATTTCGTTAAATACTTCAATTCTTTATTGCTTAACTCATGTAAAATGCTTCTTCCTGTTCTATCGCTTAAGTCTTTAAGCAATTGCTTTTTATTTTCATGCATTTTTCTTATTTCCCAGAACTTCACTTGCTCGATATCCTTAAAACCTGTTGCCTTTAACATACTAATTACAACTTGGCTGTTGTGTCTACGATTAATTTCCTTTTTGGTTAGTTTTGGAAAGCAGTCAAAGAAATATCCTTAATATGGTTATCATTACCTTCAAGCAAACAATCTTCAGGGGTGCGATCTTGAATAATATAAAAACCGTTATCTTTCAGAACCCTGTAAGCTTCTTTAAAACAACTTTGCAAGTCTTTAATATGATGTATGAGTGCTCTTTCAAGAACGAAGTCAAAGCTGTTATTATCTAAACCTGTTTCTAAAGCATTGCCATACTGAAATGAAATATTATTGTATTCCTTACAATTTTTTCTAGCCCCTTCAAGCATGGCCTTGGAAAAATCTATACCAGTGACAGAGCTTATACCAATGTCCGCCATTGCCATAGAATAAATTCCTCCACCGCATCCAATATCTGCAGCATTTGAAATCTCTCTGCTGGATATAAGTTTGTTTATTGTTCTAATCCATGAATTGTCAGCTCTCCGTGTTGTATAAGTAATACGATTTCTTTGGTTATGAAAGTTAATCCCCATTAAGCAGTCATCCTCTCGAAACCTTCCCAGCTTTCTGTCTAAAATAATTATATCTAGAATTAAATAGAATTAAAAATGCTATTTTTTAATACAAAGTAATAACTCATATTTATCGAACCTTATTTCTTTACTCATTTAAATATCCTTTTGTTGAAAGAATAGGATACGACGTTTTTCAATTCTTATATCTTCACTCTTTCTCAAGCCAATTTCACTAGTTCTTTTTCGTTGCTTTTTCTCCTGTTAATTTCTTTCTCTTTCTTTTAATGATTGTATAAGAGCATCTTTATTCCCTTCATCTAGCATGATCTAGAGCTTTCCAAGAAGCATAAATGCTTTTCATACTATACATATTCTAATGCATTCCTAGTACTAACAAAGATATATATTCTATATTTATAAAATATTATATTCTATAAATATAGAATATGTGTTATACTATCCCAAATAATAGAGGGAGGTAGAGAAGTGGATATTTTACAACTGACTAGTCGAAAAAGGGAGACATACCATGTTCAATTAACGTATTCTCTTCTTTGGGAAAGCGCTTTAGGTATTGCCGCAATTACAAACAGTAAACTATTACAGACATTAGAAAGACCAGAAAAATATTGGGATGAAATAAAAAACTCTATAACGGATGAACTATTGGCCCACCTCAATTTCGTTGAGCAAAATAACACATGGAAGTCGTTGTTACAAATACTTCATCAACGGAAGTTTGCCGATTTATCCGAATTCACCACGTATGTTAATGCAATTGATGAAACGGAACTACGGTTCATATGCCTGCCGTTTATCGGAATTGATTATCAAATCTACAGAGAGAAAGCAGCTCAAGGAGAAAAGAGCTCCGTAGAAAAGCTAGTTCAAGCAACGGCTGATAACCCCTTCTTTCCGACTTATATCGAATTCATGACAAAGTGCGACATTAGCTTTTTAAAGGAGCATCTTATTCACGTAATGCGTGGCTGGTATAAAGAGGTTTTAAAACGAGACGCGACAGAGATAAGCACCATTTTAAAAAATGATTATGAAGCTAAAAAGCAGATGAGAGAAAAATTAGCACCAGAAGAACTTGTTCAGTGGGCGACTGGTGGAGTGACATACACGCCTGAACCAAGTGTGCATCAAGTTTTATTAATTCCACAATATATTTATCGTCCATGGAATATTGAAGCAGATATAGAAGGAACGAAAGTTTTTTATTATCCGGTTTCCAATGAAAGTATTACTCCTTATGACAAATATACGCCAAATAATTTCTTAGTGCTGAAGCATAAAGCGTTAGGTGATGAGGTGCGACTTCGAATTGTTAAGCTGTTATCAGAAGAAAATCGTACATTACAGGACTTAACAGACCAATTAAATATTGGTAAATCTACCATTCACCACCATCTAAAAATTCTTAGAGCAGCAAAATTAGTAGAGATATTGCATGCAAAATATGGTTTAAAAAAAGACGCCATACAGCTGCTATGTAAGGAGTTAGAAGTATATTTAGAGAAATAAGGGGAGGAGTGACATGCAGTCATCTGTTTTAAGGAATCGGTCTTTTGTTTCTGTATGGCTTGGAAATGGTATATCTGAATTAGGGGGAGCTTTTGGCACCTTTTGTAATTCGGTTTTAATCTACCAATTAACGGGTTCGACATTAGCATTAAGTAGTATGTGGGTAGTATACTTTATTCCTTCGCTGCTTCTTCAATTATTTATTGGTCCTTTTATTGATCGTTGGAGTCGCAAATGGGTGATGATCTTTTCGCAATGGATTAGAGGGATGATTTTTTTAGTTCCACTCTTAGCGTTACTTACAGAGACGCTTTTGCCTTGGCATGTATACATGGTGCAGGTGGTGGTTGGTTTAATCACTCCATTATATGTTCCTGCAAATCAAGCAATTTTACCTACCATTGTGACGAAAGAGCAGTTAGAGAAAGCGAATGCCTACATAGATGGAACAGTTAGACTTATGACTTTCATGGCACCAATAGTAGGGGGACTCGTCATTGAGTATATTGGAGTAACACGAACGCTTTCTTTCGTAACAGTTTTATTGATTGGAAGCGGCTTCACCTTGTTGTTTATCCAAGAAGCTAGAAAGAATCAAGGAATGAGAAAGACTTGGGTAAAAGAGTTTTTAGAAGGGATCGCTTATTTCTTTACAAATCCAATCATAGTATGGTTGGGCGTGTTTTTGGCAGTTGTACAGTTTGGAGTGGGTGTAACGATGGTTACCACACTTCCTTATATCACAGCGGAATTAAATGGAAGTTATGCAGAGTACGGATATTTTATGGCTGGGTTTCCCATTGGCTACATATTAGGTGCAATGTTTGTTGGCAAGATAACATCGAAAAACCGTCGCCTCGTCATGCTTGGTAGCTTATTTATTGGTGGACTGACATTTATCGCCTTGTTTTTTAATACGAGCATTGCCTTAGGTATAGCAACGGAAATAGTAGGAGGGATGGTTATGGCTATTTTTAGTATTCATAATACGACAATATGCCAAAAAGTGATACCACACGATGTAATGGGGAAGGTTTTTTCTGTAAGGTTATTCATTATTAGAGGGGTGATGCCTTTAGGTGTTATCGCTGGTGGCTTTCTGAGCGATGCGTGGGGAATTCGCCCTTTATATTTATGGATAGGTTCGATTATTTCCGTTGTTTCGTTATTAGGAATCCTGCTTCCGTATTTCAAGTTTATTAATCACTATCATGCTGAGGAAAGGGCTGCTTCATAATTTAGCATACATAACGCTTGAACCTTCACCTACTGGATATTATATCGTTTAAGTTAGCAAACAGCTTAGTTAGAAGCTAATGTATAGGAGGAGGTTTCGCGTAAATGCGTTTGTTTGAGATACTATTCATTATCGTTAATATTTTCATGTTTAGCTGGATTTTATTTGCCAAAAGAAAGCCGGTACGCAGATTGGTTATTGGATTTGGCGTTTCTGCCATTATTATGTTGTTGCACGGAATTATGGAAGGCTTGCGTTGGCAGATGCTCCCGACGTATGTAATAACAGTTATTCCGTTAGTATTAGTAGCTGTAAAACGCATGTCTAAAAGACAGGATGTTAAGTGGGAGACGAAAAAAACATCGCGGTTGCATTTTATAATGGTGACAGCGTTAGGGATTATTTATTCCGTCATTGCTGTGACGCTACCACTTGTATTGCCTGTATTTATCTTCGAGGAGCCAACAGGTCCGTATAAGATTGGTACCGTCACCTACGACTGGAAAGATAATCAACGAGAAGAGGTACTTACGTCCGATCCAAACGACAAGCGACGGTTGATGGTGCAAATCTGGTATCCAACAGATGCAGAAGTAAAAGGAGATGCAGTCCCCTATTTAGCTTACCCGGATGTATTGGCTGATGGCTACAGTAAACTTTTGCATATGCCAAAACTGTTATTTACTAATTTCGCTTATGTCAAAACACATGCCATGAAGCATGTAGCGCTTTCTGAACAAGAGAAGACGTATCCAGTGCTTATTTTCTCACATGGATTTAGTGGGCATAAGAATCAGAATACATTTCAAGTGGAGCATCTAGTTAGTCAAGGATATATTGTCGTTGCCATAGATCACACGTATAGTAGCACAGCTTCTGTTTTTTCAGATGGTTATGTTGCCAACTATGTACCACAAGATACAAATTCCATTGCCTACTTGGATAAAGCGAATGAGGGCTGGGTAGCAGATGCCAAGTTTGTGTTGGATCAAGTGGAGAAACTGGCAGAGAATGACCCAGACAACCGTTTTACAAATCGTATGGATATGAACAATATTGGAATGTTCGGTCACTCCTTTGGCGGGGCAACAAGCGCGCAAATGCTTATGACGGATGCTAGAATAAAGGCAGCAATTAATATGGATGGTGTCTTGTATGGCAAAGATCGTATTCCGAAAGAGGGGATGGACAAGCCATTTATGATGATGAGCGCGGATGACTCCATAAGGGAAGTGAAAAGTACGGATAGTGAAGAATATGCCAAATTTATGGAAGCCACTTTCCCTCGGTACCAACATGTAGCGACAGGGGGGAGCTACTGGATGAAAATTAAACATATGGATCATATGGGGTTTTCTGACTTATACCTATTGTCGCCAATGTTTGAAAAGATGACAGGAGTCGATGTTCGGAAGGCGCATCGTCTTATTAATGAATACACGCAGGATTTCTTCGATCATTATTTAAAGCAACTACCATCTAAACGACTAGAACAAAATATTGGTAAACAGTTAGATTTTATCCTATTACAAGAAAAATAAGTCCGAGTGAACAGCAGCCCAGTATATTTCTTTGGGCTGTTCCTTTTATTGTGCATATAAGAAACTGTAAGACTCGCGTATCAATGGTGCCGTACCGAACCTCTATGAAGTAATAAGTATCTCAAATCATAGTCATGTGGTGTTAATCATCTATGGGAGAAGCTCTCCTTTTCATGGATTCACTTTATCCGTCTGATAATTTTTTTAGTTTATGCTGTAAACTTTGAAAAAGCACGAAGTTACCCTTTGCAAGGAGGTTGAATTGCGGGCTAATGATGCAGCATAGCGTATTGCAACGTTCGAGTAGAGGCGTTCTTATTTTTTGAGCATATGCAGCAAAAGAACGGAGAAAGCCCTCTTTATCAATAGTTTGTTCTGTATTTGCATAAAGCATCATCATTTCCTCTACAATGGCTTGTACATATGGGCTGTCGGCAGACCTTTTCTGATCTAAAGCTTCATTCAACCGGTTATGAATATATTCCAGCTTTTTAATCCATGTGGTTGGATCGTAGCGGAGTTCATAGTCTGTATGAAAGAAGAAAAAGTCAATATTATTCAGTTCCTTCATAAATTGTGGGTCATTTATAAGTTCTTGTAGCTCATGCCAAGCAGCTGTTTGTTGAGCTGTTAGCTTGGCTTGATGAACAATATATTTATTAAAAAAATATAAAACCGAATTCATCCATATTGAAGGAATTTTGTTAAACATGTTACTATTCTTTATTTTTTTAGCGATGAAATGTTTTCTTTGTTCGACGTTTAATGCTGTTTCATGCACAAGGTCGTGCAGATGACGTAAATGCTCCTCTGGCTGTTGTTTTGCCTTCCGCAAAATGGTAATACTATTCGTTAGTGCGCTAACTTGTGTCGCAAGCGATTCAATCTGCCAGTCGATGGCTTTATCAACAAGCAACTCGCCGGAAAAGAGCTGACTTATTTCATCAATGCTAAAATCCAAGTAGCGCAAGGTTAAAGTTAGATGTAAACGCCATATATCTTCTGATGTATATAATCGATGTCCACCTTCTGTATGTGTAGATGGTTTTATGAAGCCAATTTCGTCATAGTAACGAATGGTTCTAACCTTCGTCCCAACCATTTTGGCTACTTCACCGATTGAGAAGGTGCTCGTCTTTGATTTAGGTTCAGAAACACATGACTTCTGTAAGCTTTTACTGTTATTAGAGTCCATCCATTCACCTCCAGCATTATATTTTACTAATTATCTTTGTTTAAATCATACCAAAATGAATATACAAAAAATAGCTGAAAAGGCACAACGGTATGCCCTCCAAATAATAGGCTATAAGGTGACTTTTTGTCTCTCTTAATTTAACAAATCAAAGGTTGGGGAGTGTATCCTTCTTTTTAGAGGTTCTTAGGTCATATCTTAGCTGCTAATCAGTTCTTAGCTGCTAATCAGTGGGATACAGGATGTTCTCGGTTATTGAAAGTTACCGACAGACGAATAATTATGGGCCAAGGTTATGTATAGTAACGGAGTAAAGGTCTTGTTTTCGGTTTTATCAACATACGATTAGCTTCTTGTTCCTTCTCATCCTGTAACCGTCCAATTTGTCCGCTTCGCTGTATTATTTGTCCCTGTTACGGAAATTGCGATGCTTAGCTTCGGATTTGCTCTTATACTTACAGTAACATGTGAGGGGAGCGAAGAAGATGAAAATATATATGCGTATTTTACTATTGTCATTAGGTGGATTATTTATGGTGCTGAGCAATGGGAAATTTTTAATGGCGCCAGCTGCTTGGATATTTCCGGTATTATTTTTGTTTGCCATTGAGAAGATGTCTTGGAAAAAAGCTTTGCCTGTCTTGTTGGTGGTAACGGCAGTAAGTAATCAGTTGAGCTTTCATAATATGCTACCGAGCTTGGACATCCCGATGTTTAGCTACATTCCAGCAATGGCGGGTTCACTTTATGCTTTCCCATTTGTACTACAACAACTTAGCTTTCGCAAAACGAACTCCTTTGTTGCGACATTGATCTTACCATGTACGTATGCGTTATTGGATTTTAGCAATGTATATTTTAACCCTTTTGGAACATTTGGTATTCTTGGTTACTCGCAGCACGGGTTTTTGCCAGTTATGCAAGTGGCCTCTGTAGTTGGTGTTACCGGAATCACCTTTTTGATTATATGGACAGCATCTATTGTGTATTGGCTTCGTTTAGATAATATGAAAGCAAAGAAGCGAAATGTGGCAATACTAACTACTACAGTGCTTTTACTCATCGTTACGTTAGGTGGTTTACGTGTCGTAACCAATGCAAATACGGAAACAGTGACCGTATCTGGTATTCATACGCTGGATCGGACGGATTCGGATGTGTTAGAGATTTTTAACCTACATGAACAAGAAAACAGTGATTTTTTACAGAAAACGGAAAAAAACCTGGAACAATTAATTGCCATGACAATTACGGAGGCAAAAGCGGGAGCGAAGATTATTCACCATTCGGAAGGGGTTGCTGTGCTGGATGAGACGCAAAAAGCAGATTACTTGGACAGTCTCCGAGAGGTTGCTAAGGAATGGGGCGTCTATATTGTTACGGTGCCTTATGTTTTTACAGAGGAAGGTTCGCCCAATGAAAATGTCTTATATATGATCGAACCGTCTGGGGAGATTGCGTTTGAACACTTTAAATATGGCGGCAATATTATTGAGAAGACGGTAGAAGGAGACAAGGAAATTAAATATGTCGATACAGATTACGGGCGTTTGTCAGGGATAATCTGTTGGGATAAAGATTTCCCATCTATCCTTAATCAAGCAGGTGAAAAGGACGTTGATATGTTGTTCATCCCATCTGCAGATTGGAAAGAGATTTCTCCGTACCATACGATTGTTGGTAATTTTAGAGGGGTTGAAAATGGTGCCAATGTGGTGACACAAACGGTAAATGGTATGTCCATGATTTCGGATTATAAGGGACAAACATTAGCGCAGATGGATCATTTCACCTCCGATCAATGGGTCATGCGAGGACAAGTGCCAATAGAAGGTAAGGAAACCATGTACGCAAAGTGGGGGAAATATTTTGCGGGTTATATTATAATAATCTTAATTATTTCCACGGTGTATATCCGTTTTATTGGTAGAAAAAAGATGGAATCATAAAAAGGAGCCCACATGAAATTAGGACTAGTATGCAACAATAATATACGTGACAACGTATTGGAAAAGTTCCAGTCTTTAGGTATTGAAGTATATCGTAAGGCAGACCTGTATGTCGTCGAAGAAGGGCTTCATACAGGTTTCCTGCCTTGTATCGTCTTTCACCCCGAGCAGCTAGATGAGTTATGGGAAATGCTCCAAGCGTTTGCAATAACGAGCGCCACTTCTAAGATTGTCGGTTTTAAAGATGGAGCGTACCATGTTATTAATCATGTAAGTATTCTTTATTTTGAAGCGTTGGATGCAGGGGTGCTTTGTCATACAGCCACCGATGTATATCGGTTAAAGGAAAAGCTATATCAATTAGAGGAACGGTTGCCGAGTGATCGATTTATTAAGGTAAGCCGATCATTCATTGTTCATATTGATGCCGTTACACGAATTATTCCGTGGTTTAACCGACGCTTATTACTTAAATTTGAGCGTTCAAAAAAAGAAGTGGAAGTATCGAAAAATTATGTCGGACATTTCAAAGCGTTTTTAGGAATGAGGTAGAATTAGTATGAAAAAATTTTATATCGAAGCCCTTGTTGTGTCCGTATTTATTGGGATCTTCATACGAGCATTCGCGCTGTTGTTTACTGGACAATCACTTGTAACTTATATAGAAGGTTATTTTTTTAGTGTGCTCATTGCCATCATTTCCTGCACGCTTTCATTTGCCGTTCATGTCAAAGTGCTAACAAGCAACCGCTATTCTTTTGTTACGAAATATTTGATTTCGTCGATGCTAATTATAGTGATTTACGTCATTGGAAACCTTTATTTTGGAGGATTGGCTGTTGTGTATGAATGGGAATTTTATGCTTATGCTGTCGCTATCGTGCTCGTCTCCTTACCTTTGATTTATTACTTTAACAAGCGGATGTTAAGATTTAATGACTTTTTACAACTGAAAAAATCACAGCATACGGAACGTGTACATGTGGAATAGGTATTCAAGAAACCGTTAGAGTAGTGGGAGGTAATCTGGCGGTTTTTTTGTAGTTATAGGAAATCTTACATAAAGAAAGGCATCTAGTAAATACGGTATACGTGGTTTGGCAGCTCCTCTTTTATGTTCCTTTACTTCATCCCACACTTCATGGGCAAACTTTTTCGAGTGACCTGCATGTTCTACGCATTCATAAACCCTTGTTTTCTTGATATCAATAAATCCTTCAAATATATTTTGTCGAACGAGTTCCCACCACATTTTTTCCCGTGCTTGTTGTTCTATTACGGTCTCTTTTGATTGTTCTTTTACAACATCTGTTGTGTTAGAAAACAGCATTTCTTCTGGCAAACGCTTTTTGATAAACGCTTGTAAATCATCTTCTGTAATTCGCCAGCCTTCTTTACGAGATTTTGGCGGTATTCCTTTGATGACCCCAGTACGGAGCCATCTGCGTACATTTTCTTTTGTTTTAGTAATGCGAAAGCTTGATCGACATCATAGATTTCCATCCTTTCACCAACATTTGTTGTTTTATTTTAAAAAATTACCATTTTTAAAAATTCTGTTGTTTTTAATAGTTGTTTAGTTTAAGGTGAAAATAATGTAAGAGGAGGTGAAAAATGAAAAAAGTAGCAAAAAAAATATTAATTAGTTTTATGGCTATTACATTAATTTTATTTTTAACTCCATTTCTATCACAAACTGCCCATGCTGCTAAAACAGGAGATACTAAAAAAGAAGTTTTTTATATTTCAGCTGCTAATTTAAAAAATGTTGGAGGTAGCATTTCAGCTGGAAGTACAATTGTGAAAGCTTTTAAGAAAAAATATAAAAAACATCCTTATGTTTTAGCATTTGGGGGTACTATGTTTTTAGCTGGATCATATGGTAGTTTAAAAGGGTATAAAGGGTATAAACTTACACTTACATACACCTATGGAAAAAGAAGAGTTTTTGATGGAGCTGTTTGGGTAAACTACAAAGGTTGGGGTGTACCTAAAATTAAAATAAGTAGATATAAATAAAAGAAAATCCGAGTAGTTTAAGTTACTCTGATTTTCTTTTATAAAAACCTTTCAGTGCATCAATTAAAAGTATAAAAATAATTATTAAGTTTATATAATCTACCCAGTTAGAAAGATTATAATCAAAAAATTGCATTAAAGAGGTAATAAGCAAAAACAAGGCTACAATAAATATAAAAACTCTAGACATTAAAAAACTCCTTTTTATTATTTTGAAATTTGGAGCACACCCTGGAATAATCACATTATTATTCCACTTCTATCTCATCATTAATTCATTATTCAATTACTTTCTTTCTTCTTCTGTTAATTCTCTTTGTTCCTTCAAGACACAATTTCTCTTTCCCCAGTTATACATCAATGCATATACATATTCAGTTTAATTAAGCTCCTTATATTTATCGAGCTCCCCATTTTTAATTTTTTTAACGTATCTTTAAATAAACTCGAATAAACAATAAGCCTTTTTCCGATTTATAAAAAACTTGAAATACATGCTTATCTACAAGATATTCACTGTCTTTTGCGGAGTACTTAGCAAGCTCAGAAATTTCTTTTTTGCTGTTTTCCCGCACCTTTCGAACATCTACTTGTGTAATTTCAGTATTATTGGTAGATTCCTGCCATAATTCAAGCCATCTATCACGAACTATAAACTGATTCGTCAAGTATTAATTTTGACGTTTTACCCAGAGAGAATATGAGACAATGTTTGAAAAAACTGTGGTGCGCGAATCTTCAAGCGCCTTTATGGACTTCAAGATTCGCGCTGGATAAATTAAACTTTATTTGCCTTTAACCATTTATGTGAATTTGTTGAAACTTCCTCTTCAATCGTAGGTAAGACTTCCTCAAACTTGTTTCTTGCCTTGTTTTTATTAAACCATTGGTGGGAAGCTAAATCATTCGACTTTCCTTTTCCTTTCTGTGATGATTTTTCTACTTTTGGATAGGTAATGTTTTCAGCGAAATCTGGTTGATAACGTAAGATTTTTAATAAATCGGATGATTGGTTGATTTGATCTTCAGTCATGTTTTTTCTTTTTTGGTTAGGCTCGAGATCGTAAGCACCCGTATTTTCATTAATTTGCCGAGTTTGGATGCGATCAATTGTAATTTGTATACTGCCAAATCCTAAAGGCTTCCCTCGACCAATTTTATGAGCATGCTCTTTAGATTGGTTAATATCTAAAACGTTACATAATTGGTTCAACTCTTTTTCTGTTAGACGTTCAAAGTAAATAGTGAAAGTAAATGCATTCCCTATATCAAGAGGGGTTATTGTCGTCTCCATTTCATCCTTATTGTTTTTTAAAGGATAATTTTTAGGTTCATGATGCCAATAAAATTTCCGTCCACGTATTTTTATTTCACTTGGTTCTAAAGGCGTGCGTGTTTTTCCTCTTTGCGTATAGTCATATGTCCAGTAGGAATTATTTTTTTCAGTATAAAATTCAACTGCTCCTGGCTTCGGTTGTCCTAAGGCAGGTAAGGTCATTTTATTTAAAAATGTAGGTTCTGTTTGTATTGTTGCATCACTAAAGCGAATTCTAGAAGCTTGCATTTCTTGTTGGTTTACGAAACCAAACAAATGGCAAGCAGGGCAAATGGCTTTTTTGCACTCGCAAGGCTGATATTCTCCTTGAGCCTTTAAAATGTCTATAAGTGTATTTTTAAATACTTCTTGAGAAAGGGCGGCGGGCGCTAAATGGCTAATGTTTCCTTTTGAATCTGTTGAATAATATACGGGTAACTTATTGTCCCTTGTTGCATGATCCAGCAAATTTAAATAACTATTGTATGGTTCGCTTTCATAGGACATTTTATGTTCTTTCTCACTATTCTTGTGATAGAGCATGATAACATCTTTTAAGTTGTTTATGTCTTGTTCATTCAAGCTTTTTATTACCTTTTCATTACCGTTAACTTCTATGAATACCGACTCATGATGTTTTTTAATAAATGATTCGCCTAGATAGATAACCCCTTTCATATAACCTTGTTTATGCTCAAAAGAATAATCTTCTACAACATGTGGGGCATATTTTCTCGCCTTAGGATTTCTGGTAAGATATTTATCTTTGGATTTTTTTATATAAATAACTTGTCCCGTTCTAATATTTTTTGAATTTATATGTTTTCCATGTTTATCTGTATTTGTCTTGTATGAGGTGTTTAACATCACACGTTCACTTTTTTGCAACTTCCAACCTTCATCCGTTCTATAAAGCAAACCTGGATGTTTTGCATCCATGGATCGTCTATGGAAAGGTGCTTCATTCACTTGTGACAAACAGCCATTAAACGCTGCTTCAAAGACGCTACGAATGGTACCACGTATTTCTGAACCTGGGATGACAGGTTTTTCATCTTCTGGATAGTGGAAAAATGTTTCTTTATCTTGGCCATCTGGTATAAATACAGGTGACAATGTTTCTAACGTACACTCTATTTTTCCTGTTAGTGGGCCAACTATACGATTACCTTCTTTGTCACATTTATTTTCTAATGGGACAAAATTATATGGATTTACAAAACGTTCATTTTGTTGTTTGTTGCTCATCTGGTTTTTCCTCCTTCCATATTTGATACTCGACTAAGCGATCGTCGACTACGTGATAAGCAAAAGGTTTTTCATTTGCTAAGTCCCAATCTTGAAACGCAATATATTTACGAAAAACAAGTCCTACCTTTTGTTCCTGTTCATATAAATGGGGAAGAGCGATACGAGATCCGCGTTGTTCTGTTAAAATCGACCAGCCTCTATCTAAATGTTTTACTTTCCCCCATAGTAGGTATGTTTCATCAATGTGAGTGGTGTTTCCCTTATTATTCTCTGTGTCTTTTCGTTCACGCCATACAAATTCATCATTTATCCGTGTGATTTTGATTTCCTTATCTTTGTTAAAAATACGTACCTCCTGGATAAAATCAGGGTTAAGCTTCTCGTCGTCGTAAAGCTTAATATTTTTTGACTCTACAATACCTAAAAAAACGCCATAATCCGTTACTATATAAAGCTGTCCTTTGTTTGATGTGATAAAATCTATTAATTCGTCAGCTTTTAGCTTTCCTTTCCTCATTATTGTAGAATCACACCGTGCCAGTTTCATGTTTTGCACCATCCTTTACCCATGTCAAAGCACTCTTTTGATAGATATGCCAGTCCTTAACAAGATCATTTTCGCCGTCTAATTCAAAAACACCTCGCCCTACTGCAGTTTCACCACCGATTGCTAGAAATCCATGCATTAAGTCTTGAATTAACCAATGTAATATTCCCATTATGATAGGGTCATAAGAACTATCCTTTCGCCATCGAATGACTAAGTTCGTCTTTCCTTTACAAACAACTTCACCTGTAAATAAAGCACCGTCTATGGTAGCACCAGAGAAGCGGTCAATCGCATTTCTTGTGATCTTGAACGGTGTTGCCTCCTCAATGACGGATTCTTCAAAAGTTAATCGAGAGGTATTTGTTTGATTTTTATCATGTTTACTGCCAAATATATCTTCTAACTTTTTTTCTATTTCTTTGTTTTCACCTAGTATTTCACAAGCAATTTGTTGTAAACGGTGACGAAATGCCCCAGCCCATGTCGTACCAGGGATGACAGGTTTATCATTAGCACGTAAGTATGTGTAATCATCTTCATTTGTCTTGTAATCACGAATGAGTAATGTTTGTTTAAGTTTAAGAGGCACTTCAACTTCGTGAAACTGCTTTTCATTTTCAATGTATTCATCAAGAGAAGATTTTTCTTTGGAGATATTCTCCCATGACCATTCTAGCCAATCTTCCACTGTTTTTGTATTAGTATAATGAAACTCTTTTTGTTTCACTTCTTTAACCTTTAATCTTCCGTAACCACGATTCGTTTTTCCGCCAAATGTTAATTCACCATGGTTGATTCCACTAATGATCGCTTGAATTAACTTGTTATCATGATGTTCACCTGTGCCATCACGCTCTATATATTCGAATCGCATAATAAAGGGCGTACCTGTTTCAATGACTTCTATGTCAAATTTCCCCATGTTATCCGTTGTTTTATTCTTCGTTAGTTTTACATGATCACGTATTGTAGTCTTGGGGTCTGTAAATTGTAAGTCAGATATAAAAATACGGCTTTGAAACAAGTCACTATCTTGTTTTATTTCTTCGTTTTTTCTGGCACCAAACAAGGAGTCGACCGCTGTTTTATCCATATCATTAGTGTCTAACCATTGCCGACACGCACCAGCCACTGCAGTACCTGCTAGAAAAGGAGTACCCTTATAATCACGTAAAATATCCATGTCAGAAAAATCATCTTCACCTGATCCTGCCAAGAGTGGAGAAGCTAATTCTCCTTCGACTTGAATATACGTACGTTTCGTGATTTTATTTTTGGTTGATTTCTTTTCCATCTTTTCTCACCTCCAGTTTTATCGTGTGGAAGAAAGCATCAATAAAAACTTTAGATTGGTTTTTCAGTTTTTTATCACCTAAAACTTTTAAAGGATTCGGAAATGACTTTGGCAAAGCAAAGTTATTTTCATCGCACCTCACATAGTGCTCTAATTGATATATTTTTGATTTACTGTACTGTTTTAACTCGTCTAACATTTCTTTTGCCAAATGGATGGCTTTTTTATTATCACGAATATCTTTGTTATGTTTTTCTATGGCTTGCTCAATATAGCGGACACAATCGAGAGAATGGTCTATTTGAGTTAATTGTTTTTCTTGTAACTTTTTGCTTATGGAAATACATTCTACTTCATTCGGTGTACCTTCATACTGCAGAACTCGTATTTCCCCACAACCTTCTCCCTTTGCTGCTCCCCATTGTTGTTTTTCTACTAAAGACCAATCAACTTCCTTATTTTCTGTTGAGACAATAAGCACTGTACCTGCATCTAATGCTTGCTTCTCTTGCTTTGGTAAGCGCCATTTCGCGTTGTACCCAGTTAACACCGTCTCTTTAATATACATTTTTTCAACTTTTAACGTTGCTTCTATTTCTCTTTCCAATTGAGTAATGAAGAGATCGACATCAGCGACGTATCGCCCTATTTCATTTTGTAATGTTAAAGGTGTTGCTAAATAAATCGCAACTTTGCTATCCCCTTTTTTTGCTTTTAAAAAGCCTCCCATATGAGGTTCTTTATTCACTACATCTACTTTCGCAGCGCCATATTCAGCGGTACGTGAACGGCCGAGGTGAATGATGCCTTTTACATCATTTAATAACGAAGCGAGCATTTGGACATCTTCTTGCTTACCTTTTAACTCCCCAATGAAACGCTGCCCTTGTTGAAGGGCTGTATAATAATAAAATTGGCCTTTTTTTCCGTCTAAATCCTTGGTGCCTTTTGTATCGTTTACTGCTCGACCAATGTGACGATTTTCAGGTCTTGCATGATGCATGCGAAATTCTTTTGCTGGCTCATGTAACAAGAGTTCATTTTCTTGCATGTAAGCAAGTGAATTTATTTTACGTAACATGATAGTCGGTGTCTTTTTCTCTTCCAACATTGCTCTATTTTCATTTTTTACGCGTTGTATATGAGCGGGGCAAGGCATAAAAACTTTTTCATCCACTTCTGGGTATGCATAACCAAAGGAGACATCACCACGTAAAAATAGGCGCACAAACTCTGGGTCTTTATGGGCTTTCTTGCCTAAGTTATGTTTTTTAATATATAGACTTGCAAAAACACCTAATAAAGCACTACCTGGTACGAAATCGGTACAACTGTAATAGAGTCCTTTACTACCTGCTAATAAAGTTGGTTGTTGCAACGTAATACGGATCGCTTGGTTTACGAACTGTTCTTCTTGGTTAGAATAATTTTCCTTCATTATAAAATTACGTTTTTTCTTTGGTTCACCTTTTATCATTTTCAACTTGCAACTTACTTCACCTAAACCACGTGTACGTCCATATCCTAGATGACGCAAACCTTTTACACAGTCGCATAATAATTTCTTTTGTTCATCATTTTCTAGTTCAATGATACTTTTAAAAACTAACCCCCGATTTATTGCACGAATCGTACGTAACGAGCCTGTTTGAGCTTGTCCATTTTCTGTTGCAGTTTTTGTATAAAGCATTGTAAAAAGAGGTAAAACTTTTGCTGTATCAAGTTGTTTGATTTGTGCTAGGAAGGTATCGTTAACATCTATTTCTTTATCTTCTTCGTTTGCAAAGTATTCCTTTGGTATAGAAGCAAGTTTTGCGTCATATATTTTAATTCCGGACCGATATTGCTCTCCTGGTTTTCCAAATAGCTCATCTACTTTGGATGAAGATGTGAAGCCCCAATCTACAAACTCTTTTGCTACTCCTCGTAATGCACCTTTTAACCGTTTTGCGGGAATAATTGGAATCCCGTATTCATGTGTAATATCATGATCAACAACCCCTGCAATACTGTCGCCACTTCCAGGGCTTACATCGCTATCTAGCGTAATCGTTAGTTCATACTTTGGCATATTCTTCACCTCTGTTCTTACCGAAATCTAGTAATTGTAGTGCATCAAACAACAGGCGTTCTTCGGAGACCTCTATTTTATCGTACCCTCGTGATTCTGCTTCTAAATGAACCAATTCCACTACTTCCTTGCCTTGCAAATACGCTTCATAAAGGGCGATTAAACGGGAATGGGGCCATGTTTTTTCATCATCGTTATTTAAACGCTGCATCATGTTATACAATTCTTCTAATTCTTCTACATTGTAAATCTTCGGATCTAAGTAAGTTTGATTGTCACGTTGTTCCTCCATCGTTTGCACATAACTACCACGCACTAAATAAAAATCAAAATAACATTCTTGTATTTCATCTTCATCATGTTTATGCTTCTCTTTGTAATACACATGTTTTGCATTTTGGCAGCACTGTTCTGCAATGTCATAGGCAAGGTTAAAAGGAAAGTGGCTATGGACAAAGGCGACCCCTGCACAAGCGGAAATTTGGGTATTGAAATCCCCGTTCTTCAGTTGATTTAAAAACTCCAACGTAAAAGGAATCGCTAAGTCACCTTGGCAAATAAATGTAACGTCATCCCCATCTAATATAAGTGGGCGCAGAGGCAATTTTTCTTCCTTTTCACTCGTGTTTCCGTCTGTCCCTTTTACGAATTTGTCTACTGTCTTTTTAAAGATTTCTCTAAAATAGTTTGTAATTTGTAATGAGAGTTCACGGTGTTTTTGAATAGCGGAAGTAAAATCTTTCCCTGTTTCTGCTAGCTTACCATCAATCCATTGCCCCATTCCATTTCCGTCAATATGTACAACACCAATATAACTATCTTCGCCCTTTTTGCGTTTTAAATCTTCCGTTTCTTTCACACAATTTTTCTCGTATTGCTGGAACACGGTATTCTTATAGTTCGCTTGTCGTTTTAACCGTTGTTCTGTTGATACATGTTTGTTGTCTATAAAATCTGTTATCGGATCTCCTTTAAAAGATTCTTGGGCAAAAATAGGCAGTGTTTGATTTAATTTCGTCCGTACCATTTTAGCTTTCGTATTACTTAACTTTTGCATCAGTTCTCTGTACAGTTCAACATAGCTTTTTCCGCAATCTAATTTAAATGGAATGGCTTCTGTTACCATCGTAAGTGAAGCACTTTGTTCTAGTACTGTTTCTGCAAACTTGCGATTCACTTCGTTGTACAATATCCAATCTCGATAGATGACAAGGGCATTGCCACCACCAATGTAAACAACTTCAGCCTGTATTTTATTAACGTCAAAAATAAATATTTTGTTTTTTTCTTTAACCCAACAAGTTTTTACTTCTTTATCTTTTTCAACGCTACCCTTCAAAACATCTACAAAATGCTTTTCTACCATTTTCCCGACAATATAAGAAGCCCCAATATTCTCTTTTAAATAATTAGAGGCGAAAATATAGTCTTGAATACCAGTAATATCATAGACAGCTAACAAAAAATCATCTTTTGATGCTTCCATTCGTTTCACACACTCCTTTTTCTTTTTTTTTAATTGCGTCATTGAACATATTGACATACGCTTGATGTGGAAAGAACATCGGATTGTTAATAATCATTAATAATTGATTAAATTGGAACATAAACGTTAATAAAGGGTTTTCATCGTTTGATTCTGCTTCTTTATTCGATTTGTTGTTATATATTTTTAAATCCTTCAATTTACGTTCTTCTATATTATCTTTTTCGGCACATTGTTTAAATTTTTCATTTGTATTTGCAAAATTAATTGGACTTAAATTTGCAAGCTTCTTATACTCTGAGTTGTAACGTTTTAAATCATAATGATTAAGCTCTTCATACCATTTGGCAAATGATTTTTTTTCATCCGCAATGAATTGAAATTGCTGTTCTTTATCCAAATGTAAAATGAAATCGAAATTCCTCTTCAATTCTGGTACTGATGATATATCATCATTCCTTTCTTCTGTTTTTAAAGAATGTAGAGTACATAAAATGAAAATAGGTCGTGTGGACGTTTGTGATTGTGAACGAGTAATTTTAGCTGTATCTAAAAAACCATGATGCGTACGTGCGCAGGCATTAAGAACGGGTTTTAACTTATAAATTGTCTGCGCCCAAGCTGTCACATTATCCAATATATCTTTCTTCATGGAACGACTTTTACTTTGCACGACTGCAGCAACGGCTTCTATTGGAATAAATTGCATTTCAACATAATTAAATACATATGGCGTATACTCCTCATCAAAGATAGCAATATCTACTTCTGCTGATATTTCCCCATAAGAATCAATGATGAAAACGCTTCGTGCTATTTTGAATTTTTTCGGGATGATCTTCTCAAAGAGATGAAGCCAAACGAATTCTCTGCTGGTACCTGTTGTTACATCATGATTAGGTGTTTCAAGTTGCAATTGAGATGAAATCGTTTTTGCTATTCTTTGATAATACTCATTTAGATTTTTTAGTTCCTGCATCGCTAATTACCTCCTTGAATGCTTTTACATAGGATTCGTGAGGAAAGAAAATGGGATTATTAATGAGCATTAATAATTGATTTAATTGAAACATTAAGGAAAGGAGTACATTTTGATCTCCAACATTTAAGCTTTCTAATGTTCGATTAGACTTATTTTCTTCTGAAGTATCTGCTAAGGCTTTTAATTTATCTTTGTTCTCATAACGGTCATGACAATAATGATTTAAGCAATCACTCCACTTATCTAATGATCTATTTTCGTTAGGAATCATTTTTTTTAATTTAGATTTATCATTTTTTAGAACGAGATCAAATTCACTGTATTCAAAATTATTATCTATCGCAGTACATAAAATTGTGATTGGTCTCGTTGATGTTTGACTTTGTTTTTGTGGCTTTCGAACAGTACAACTTTTTTCAGAGCATTTTTGTTTTTCATATGTTCTTTTTTCTTCTTCAAACTTTTTATACAGACTTTCTAGATTTGTATCCAACACACCTGGTTGAATTCGCACATAAGCATTCATTTCTGTCTTTAGCTTTTGAATGGATTGCAACCAAGTTTCTTCCGCTCCCTGTCCTTCTGTCTCCCCTTTCTTATCTTCTTCATTCTTACATAACACCACCGCAAAAACAGCTTCAATCGGTATGTATTTAATCGTACCGTAATTAAAGATATACGGGGTATATTGCTCGTCATAGATTGCGAGACTCACTTTTTGAGAAACATTTTGATGAGAATCAATAATATAGACATTTTTCTCTACGTTAAACTTTGTCGGTACAATGCGCCTGAATACGGGTTGCCAAATTTCTTCCGCGCTTGACACATTACTTTGCCTGTCAATGTTTAATTCCTCTATTAAGGTTTGCTCTAGGTTACAATAATTTTTCGCTAGCTTTGTAATAACTTCTTCATTCATTTTCACTCACCTCATAAATAATTAATGGTATAGTATCCAAATCCATGTGTTGGATTTCTGCCGATATGAAGCAACCTTCCTGCTTCTAAAATAGGAGTAAATGGTGTGATATCCCCTTCATAACAGGCCCAACCGGTTATCGTATCGATTTCTAGCGTATTATTTTTTTGATTCATGGAATAGCGTTTAAACGTTGTTTGTTCCCAATCACTATTTATAACGCTTACTTTTCTAGCTTTGCTTAACATTGCTTCGTTATCCCAATCTAATTTGTAACCAGCATAGGCGTGTGAAATCAAGCTCACTCTTCGTGTTATCGCTCGAATGATATCTTCAAAAGACGGCGCAGTAAGTAATTTCTTACTCTTTTGTAAGCGAAGCGGAGCAGGAAAATGTAAAAATACAAATGAAGTGGATTTTTCCTCGCAATGTAAGTCATGCAGTTGGACATTTTTCAACCATAGGTGATTTTCACACCATATAATTCGATTTGTTGTTGTATCCGCAATTTTAATTAATTGAAACGGAATACGTGCTGCACCCCAACCTAAGTGATCAATTTGTTGAATAGCTTGTGTAATTAACGTTACACCGCTACGTGCTGTATCACCTAACAAAGTAATATCAAATTCACAAATATCTCCCTTTTGCCATGTTGTTTTACCTTTCGTTAGTACATGTAATACAAACGGGTTTACTGAACCTGCGGCGTTTTTAGGTGAGACGAAATAATTTGCGTAATCACACGTAGCTGCCAGTTCACATGTGAAGCATTTGACTTTAGGGGTAGGGCAAACCATTTTTCGTAAACTATGACCAAGCAACCCTCGGACTGTTGATCCTAAATAAGGAGGGAGTTGTCCATCGCGTTGCGCCATGAACGTAGCACGTAATGTTACCCATTTAATATGTGAAAACATCTTCATCTTCCTTTTATATCTAAGTAAATATGTCCATTACTTTCCACTATATCATAATTGTAACTGTTGTAGTTTTACATAATAGAAAAGAACAGAGGAGCAGCGCCCGTTTAGCATCGTCAAGACTGGAATGAATCAACTGAAATAAAGGACCGTTTGGGATTAGAAGTTAAAACCATGTGTTTGCACAGTGTAAGGAAATTTAGCAAGATCACTTATACTAGTTGACTTTGCAGAAAGGGTATTGTATTGCACAAATATATAAGCCCTTCATTATGAGCTTGCCATTCTTCTATGTTTTTTGTTTAGGGTAGTCTCGGGTTTTCATCTTGATAGATAGAATATGTCCATCCGCCGTTATCGACCTTGGAACATTTATCATTCGTACAATAGAATAGATATGCCTGTTTGTCTGTTTTGACACTTACTTCTAGAGTATAGGGAAATGAACCGCCTTTAAATTTATCTACACCTGCTTGAATAGCTATAATATCTTCTTTCTTTGCCAAATGTTTATAATCTTCACTTTCTACTGTTTTTTGAACCATTTCATTTAGCATAATTTCTTCCTCATCAGTAGGTTCAATTAATTTTTTCACTATAAACGATTTTCCTACTAGGTATACATTGAAGCTGATACTTATTGCAAATAGTAACATAAATATTTTTCTCTTTTTCATCGTTCACACGCCTTTTAGAATAATTTCTCTTAAATAAGCTTAGAGAAATACCGATAATAAGACAGAATACACTATTTTTGGTTAGAAAGGGAGATTTTATGAAAAAAATATCAGCTTTGGTATTGGTTCTTTCATTTGTAATTATGCCGATATTCATGGATGGTTCGGCCGATGCTGCCCCTGCTCCTAGATTAACAAAAGTAAGAATTGTTGCAGTCACTTCAGATGGAAATGATTATGTATGGGAAAATATAGCTCCTAATCAATTAAAAGCAGAAAAACCTTTGAAAGGTGAAATGCTGCATCTTAAAGTCCTCTTCATGGGATATCCTAAGACATATCTTGCAAGAAGTGGGGGGGTGAATATCTATCCTCATATGAAGAGATACGATACGGATTACATTGAAGGACGTGATAGACTTATTTATGGATACTATTATTATTTAAAAGTTCCAATGTCAAAACTTCCAACCAATTCTGTTCGTATTACAGGGATAGATCATCTTTTAGGTACTCAAGTTTTAGCTAACCCGATTCGTTTTGATAGAGAAGGAGATGAATAATAATGAATACGATGTCTACTCGTTATGATATAACAAAAGACCCAAGATTTTTAGCTTTTAATAGATTGGCGACGGAAAACTATGGTAGTGGGAATATAACAGATAGCAATAAATACTCCATAGGATTTGAGGAGTTTTGCGAAAAGATCGAAAATGGGGAGGTCGTCGATTCTAATAATGTATTAAATAATTACAACAGATCTAATTGGGATTCTAGGGTGGAAAGGTCATTTGAAAAAACGGATCCTGCGCTTGGACACAAAGTTTTGGAGATCTTAAAAAAGTCTTATACACTAGGAATGGTTGATAAAAATAATATGTTGTTAAGACAAAAAGCAATCGATGCTTATAAACATTCAATTTAAAAATACGAGCTGGGGTTAGGCTTACAGAGCTACCTCAGCTTTTTTAAAAATATAAGAAAGCATAAAATTCGGAGTTTGTGTATTACAACATAACCGAATAAGCCACTCCGGCTCCAGCCAGCAACTAGGTGACTTTAGTAAACCCCTACGACAAGTCATCTTTGGTTCGTTGTTAAAAGGAAAGCCAACTAAAAACGGGTTTGCCGCTTGATTATTTCAGATGCTTCGCTCCAGTCACTACGTTGCTAAGCGGCCCCCTGGGCTCTTGTTCTAATAATAAATTTCTTCTTTTTCAGTTTATTTAACGTAAAGAAACACAGGTAATGGAAACCCGTCCAGTAATAAAACAAAATGGGGAAACTTCAACAAGAATTTAACTATAAAAAAATGACGCAAGTTGGCTGCTGTTCAGAACATCATCTTTCAAATATGTCTTCCTCTATTTCCACTATTCCTTTACTACCTTAAAAAATAAACGATAAGCAATTCAAAAGATGAAAACGGTCGCTAATTTTAGGTAGAGCATATCTATTAAATCAATATCAGTTTTAGGTCATTGTTTTTAAATACTTTAGTTATCTTAAATATAAGTTTATTATAAAACACCTGGCTTATTAGTTGTGGTAAAATATGCATATTAATTGCTGCTTGAATTAACATCAGGAGGTTAAACGCTATGATTGTTTACGAAGCGAGTAAACAAGAATTTTTAAATCATGTGGATAAGGACGTACTTGTAACCCACATTCTTGATAGATTTGAAAAGAAAATTGGGCATACTTCAGAATCAGAAATTCGTTCATGGGATAATTCCATGTTGCATATGTATCGAGTGTTAAATGACACGGCTATTCCTGATGATGCGGGGGTAGCTATTGAATATCAAGTTCCAAATACATCTAAAAGAGTTGATTTTCTTCTTTCGGGTCACGATGGAGATAAAGATTCTGTAGTCATTGTTGAGCTAAAGCAATGGGATAAGGTTGATAAAGTAGAAGGTAAAGAAGCAATTGTTAAAACAGCTATAAATCGAGGCTTACGTGAAATAGCTCATCCTTCTTACCAAGCTTGGTCTTACGCAACATTAATTGAAGATTTCAATCAAAATGTACAGGAGCAATTCATTCAATTAAAACCTTGTGCATATTTACATAATTATAGAAAAACAGAAAATGATCCCCTAACAGATAACTGTTATAGTTATTACGTAGATTTGGCGCCAGTTTATGTGAAAGGCGATGTAGAGAAACTAAGGGATTTTATTAAAAAACATATAAAATATGGTGATAATAAAGAGATACTTTATCAAATAGACAAAGGGAAAATAAGACCTTCTAAGTCCTTACAAGATGCTTTATCAAATATGCTCAAAGGAAATAACGAATTTGTAATGATTGATGAACAAAAAGTAGTTTATGAAACCGCTCTTCAATTAGCTGAGAAAGCCGTTAAGACGGATACGAAGCAAGTATTGGTGGTTGAAGGTGGGCCAGGAACTGGGAAATCTGTGCTAGCAATAAATTTGCTAGTTGCTTTAACAAATAAGGCGTTGACTTGTCAGTATGTTACCAAAAATTCAGCCCCTAGACATGTTTACTCTACTAAGTTAAAAGGGGATTTTAAAAAAACTAGAATAGATAACTTATTTAAAGGGTCAGGAAGTTATACGGAATCAGAATTAAATGAACTGGATGTAATAATAGTAGATGAAGCACATCGTTTAAATAGGAAATCAGGGATGTTTCAACATTTAGGTGAGAATCAAGTGAAGGAAATAATCCACTCTTCAAAGCTGTCTGTATTCTTTATTGATGAAAATCAGCGTGTTACTTTAAAAGATATTGGAAGCGTACATATGATTGAGCATTATGCGAGTATGTACAATGCTGAAGTTGCTATAGATGAGTTAACATCTCAGTTTAGGTGTGATGGTTCAGACGGGTATATTGCTTGGCTTGAAGACTTATTACAAATTAGAGAGACAGCAAATGCATATGATATGGGGATGGACTATGACTTTCAAGTATTTTCAAATCCACAAGATATGAGAAAAGCCATTGAGCGAAAAAATAGAAGCAATAACAAATCTAGAATTGTTGCTGGTTATTGTTGGGAATGGCCAAAAGATAAGCGTACGCAATCTGATTATCATGATATAAGAATAGAAGAACATGACTTTGGTATTAGTTGGAATTTGGATAACACTTTAACTTGGGCAATAGACGACAAATCACTTAATGAAGCTGGCTGCATACATACTTGCCAAGGTTTGGAATTTGATTATGTTGGTGTCATTATAGGTGATGATTTACGATATGAGAATAGGGAAGTAATCACAGATTATACGAAACGTGCTAAATCTGATCAATCTCTTAGAGGAATTAAAAAGATGATGAAAGAAAATCCCGAAAGAGCCTCTAAGTTGGCAGACCAAATTATTCGAAACACATATCGCACTCTTATGACTAGAGGACAAAAAGGGTGTTATGTATACTGTACAGATAAGTATTTAGAGGAATATATTAAAGCTAGGTTACAAAGACAAATTCAATACCAAGATAGTAACTTTGGAAATGCATTAATTGCTGAAAGAAAAAGGGATTATGAATGAAGCTGGCTTGTCAATTTTCAACAAAAAGGTGAGATGGATATATCGCTATGGACATAGTGGAGATGCACAGATAAGTATTATAACGCTAAGATGAAGCATAAAACATGGTAATGAACACGTTAAAGCAAAACGCATGATAGGAAATTCTTAATTAAAGGAATTTCTGCAAGAAGAAATCCCTCCTTAAGACTTCAACAGACTTCCGAAAGACGTCACCACTTTAAGCAATTCTCAAGAGTGGTAAGTGGCCAATTGGGCGTCGTAAATATATCCGATTGCAAATCGAATGAAAGTTGGCTATTTGGTTGTGTTACCAAGCAAGTTAAATCGGACCATTCATTTTGGAGAAATTAAAGGCGATTATTGCTTTAATCCAAATGCAGAAATTCCTTACTATCATTACAGCGATGTCCGCTGGTTTGCTTTAGATGTTCCGAGAGATAGGTTTGAGCAGGATATTCTATACTAGTCAGGGGGGTTCATGACTGTTTGTAAGATACATAAAAATAATGCAGAAGAACGATTACAAGAAATGTATAAGAACAATTGGCAAGTTGTTCAGAAATCGATAACAACACGTATTGATGAAACGAAAAAGGAATCGGCCGTTAACTTAGAGGGATTTACTTTTTCAGCAAAATCTAAGGCTTCTTTTATTGCTTTATCAAATGCAATTGTTTCCTGAATGGTAGTAGCGGGGAATTATCGTGTGTTGCGTGGTCGATACGCCCACCTTCTACCATTAAAAAGAAACCATCGTCATTTTTTTGCAAAATATCTAATGCTTTGCTTGTCATTTCTGCAACACTAGCTTCTTCTGTTTTATCCCAGTCTAAATCATACAACATGTGGTTGTTGTGAAACAACCCTAATAGCTTAGTAGCGTTGGCTGCTTGTAATTCGTTTTTACTTTCCACGAGTGTATACCCTTTTTCTTCTGCTATTTCTAAGAGGTTTTGACCATCTTCTCTGTCTCCACTTAGATGCTCAGGTAAAAATTGACGTTTTCCCCCAGCCCCCTCCGTTTAGATTGACTTTCTACGTATTTTTACCCTCATCGAAAGAGATTTAAAAAGAAGTATTATACATCATAGATATACACATCTATCATGATGCCAATTGCTAACAAGGCAAGCTTGATGAGGGCATCCGTCTTTTCCATTGTTATATAATAACCGTCATGTTGATGGATACTATCTTGAATGGAATCGTATACAAGCGACCGTTTCTGAATAGAAGCGATCGTAGTGTTATTTTTACATGCTTCTACAGTGTAATGAATGGCACCAAAGTCACCTTTTGCTTGTATGAGCTGTTTATTTTCTTTGTCAATGACCGTCATCGTTGCGGTAGATAGTTTTAACTTTGGTTGAACCGTTGCTAAAAGCTCTCCTTCATTGGAAAGAAGGTGAAAATCGGTCGTTATTCCTTTGTCTTTTTTTACAATCCAGCCTAAAATATGACCGTTACTATCTAAAACCTGTAAATCAAAACTTATGAATTGGTAAGCGAACAGTTTTACTAGTTGATTCGTTATTTTCTTATGGGAAGCCGGAGTTTCTTCTATTTTGCCAATTAATTGGTTGTTTGCGCTTATTGTATAGATTTTTCGTTGTAGTTTATATAGCGTTGTTTTTTGCAGGAAAAATGTACTATATTGCGAAAACATGTGATCCCTCCCATGTGAGAAACGCTTTTCTATATTATTTTTTGTTTAAGGTAGTCTCGGATTTTCATCTTGATAGATAGAATAAGTCCATCCGCCGTTATCGACCTTGGTACATTTATCATCCGTACAATAGAATAGATATGCCTGTTTGTCTGTTTTGACGCTTACTTCTAGAGTATAGGGAAATGAACCGCCTTTAAATTTATCTACACCTGCTTGAATAGCTATAATATCTTCTTTCTTTGCCAAATGTTTATAATCTTCACTTTCTACTGTTTTTTGAACCATTTCACTTAGCATAATTTCTTCCTCATCAGTAGGTTCAATTAATTTTTTCATTACGAATGATTTTCCTACTAGATATACATTTAAGCTGATACTTATTGCAAATAGTAACATAAATATTTTTCTCTTTTTCATATTTCATTTCACACACCTTTCCGTTTCGATTATTCAAAGCGTACAGTTTGATAGTAAAAATAATACACTATATTTGGTTATATAGGAATATTTTAAGAAATTATAACACCTAAAACTGGATATAACATATATAATTAGGTAGAAAATATTATAAAAGAGTTCCGTCAACGCTACAATCCCTCAAATTTAAAAATGAAAATTGCTCACCTTCGTAAGAAATTCGCTCACTCGCAGGAAAATCCGCATCCTCCGTGTGGATTTGTCTCATAAATCTTTAATACTAGCACTGATCATTTCAGCTTCCTCATTCACACCATGCTCACTCAAAAAGCTACCCGTCATACGTGAAAATTGTTTCGCATAACTATCCACATGATTATTTATAATAGAATCCAGTTTTTTTAAATATTCTTCCCGTTCAGACCCAGTAAAACTCTGTGTTATTCGACTGGTATAAAAGGGACTACGGATGAGTGGTTGGTAGCAGATAATACGTATATGGCTCAGCAATTGCAGTCTTCTTATAAAAAGAAAATTTCGAATAATACATCAACAAAGGAAAGCGGATATAATATGGATGAGTTAATGGCTATTGGGACATTGGTGAAAGAAATGCAGTATGTTGATTATAGGTCTCGTCCATTAGGTGGAAACAAGCATAAATCGGAAGAGGAATTTGGTGTTGAGCTTGGGTTTCAAGCTATGAAATATGCCCTCATCAAAGACAACTATGAAATGCGGGACGGGCTCCAATCGAAACTCGATATGGTATTTCAGGAATTTGTAGACAAGCAAAATGAAAAAGCGGCAGATTATATCAAGCGTATGCGAAATGATCCGTTTGTAAGGAATGAGGAAGCATATCGTATGGATTGGAATGACCAACTTGTTCAAGACATCATGGCTTCCCTCGTTGGCAACTTAGATGCTGTAGATGTGAACGGATCTTTTCAGAAGGACATGTCTGCCATTTTGCAGGGGTATATAAATCACACAAAAAATACGGAAACGAGTAAGTTGTCGCGATATCATGAATATCATAACTCCTGGAATAAAAGTAACTATATTGCGGGTTGGAACCGCTTTGTTGAACATATTTTGCCAAGAGATTCTATGCGGACATATTTATTAGAAGAAAACCCATCTTATGTAGATATTACAATATAAAATTTGATAATTTTTAACTTACGAAAAAGAGCTGTGATGAAGTTTTAGGAATCCATCCAGCTCTTTTTTGATTTTTTAATAATATCGTAACAAGCAAAAACACTCGCTACCACATTAAAAAGTTCGGGTTCGTCGCAAAAGCGCTCGCACTCACACGAATTAACTAAAATCAACTAAAATATAATTTTCTCTATTGACGAAAAATTTAAAGTTGTAGTACTATAGAATTATCCCTTTTATAGGTTTTTAATACCTATAATCGGAATAAATAGGTGAGGTGAAGAAATGAATTCGGAACAACGTATAAAAAATTTGGGATTGGTGTTACCTGAAATGCGAGACTCAGCAGGAAATTATGTTCCTTCCGTACAAACGGGGAATCTGTTATTTCTTTCAGGTAGCCTTTCTTATGAAACGGTAGGAAAATTAGGCGAGGATTTAAGTGTAGAAGAAGGATATAAAGCTGCAGAGCAGGCAGGGCTAGAAGCGTTAAGTAAAATAAAAGAGGCTACAGGTGATTTGTCGAAAGTAAAAAAGATAGTCAAAGTGTTGGCGTTTATTAATTGTTCACCAGATTTTAAACAGCAAGCGAAAGTGATGAATGGTGCTTCCGATTTACTCGTTTCGATTTTCGGACCAGAAGTAGGAGAACATGCACGCACATCTATTGGAGCGATTAATCCTCGTGGGGCTGCTGTTGAGCTTGAAGTGGTGGTAGAATTGACAGAGTCATGAAAATAAATAAATAGTTAAGTATTATGCAATAAATGGAAACGCATACAAAGGGCGGATGTTTTGGCTGAATTCTGGGTGACTTTATTCTTAAGTCATACATAGGATAATGTTTTATTTCTGTTATTAATGGACGAACAGTCAATCTGTGTCGTGGATAATGAACGCCCATATGGACAGTAAGTAGAATGCTATATTCGATTAAATTGAAATGAATAACTGATTTTAAAAATACTATATATAATGTATTTTGTAATCCCTTGCATAGAAGGAGGTATTATTTGAAGAATACCAATGGCAAGATGCCGGTTATTGATATACCTGTATTTGTTATTAGTGGTGGGTTATTGCTTGTATTTGTAATTGCTGGTTTTATTAATCAGGACTTTGTTACGAATATCGTCAATGTATCATTTGATTTTTCTGTAACTTATTTTGGCGGCGTATATCAATTTATATTGCTAGCGACATTCATTGTTGCTTTATTTTTAGGATTTTCTAAGTATGGAAAAATTCGCTTAGGTAAAATGGAACGTCCAGAGATTAGTAACTTTAAATGGATTTCTATTATTATGTGTACTTTATTGGCAGGTGGAGGTGTGTTTTGGGCGGCAGCGGAACCTTTGAGTCATTTTATAAGTGTTCCACCGCACTTTGATGGTATTACACCAAGTACGGAAGCTGCTGTATCTCCAGCGTTAGCAACTAGTTTTGTGGATTGGGGGTTTTTAGCTTGGGCCATATTAGGAACGCTTGGGACCATTGTTTTCATGTATGCTCATTATCATAAAGGCGCACCGCTTAAACCTAGAGCATTATTATATCCGATCTTTGGAAATCGAATTATGAAGAAAAGCGTACTAGGGACATTTGTCGATGCATTTTCCATTATTGCAGTCGCAGCAGGTACAATTGGACCAATTGGCTTTCTCGGGTTGCAGGCTGGTTATGGGTTTAACGCTTTGTTTGGTTTGCCAGATACATTTCTAGTACATGCTGTTATTATTATTTTTATCGTTATCGTTGCTGCAATATCAGCTGTTACAGGGATTCATAAAGGAATTCAAATATTAAGCACCTATAATGTTATACTAGCTCTTTTACTCGTTGTTACAGTACTAATTGTGGGGCCAGGGTTATTCATCTTTAATAGCTATTTGGAATCATTCGGTATGTATATTCAAAATTTTTTTAGTATGAACACATTTCGAAGTGATGAAGCTTGGTTAAGTGCTTGGACCGTATTTTTCTTTGCTTGGTTTTTAGGATATGCGCCAATGATGGCCATCTTTGTTAGTCGTATATCGCGTGGACGCACGATTCGAGAAATTGTTACTGCGGTGGCTGTGATTGCACCTGTTGTTACGACATTTTGGTTCACGGTTGTAGGAGGAACAGGAATTTTTCAAGAAATGACTAATCAAGGCTCTGTATCGGAAGCCTTACATAGTAATGGAGCTCCGGCTGCAATGATAGCGATTACAGAACAGTTACCACTTGGGACAGTCATAGGGTTTTTATTCTTAATTGCAACCATTGTTTTTGTGTTGACTACTACCGATTCGATGTCATTAACGATTTCTATGGCAATCACAGGAAGTGGCGATCCGCCAAGATCTATGCGTGTATTTTGGGCTATTTTAATGGGAACAGTGGCTACGGTATTAATTACTATTGGTGAGGATAGCGTAGGTTCTTTGCAATCTTTTATTGTCGTAACGGCTGTACCAGTTGCTTTATTGTTATTAACAACTTTTTGGTCTGCACCACAAGTATGTAAGCAATTAGCGAAAGAGCAAGGAATCATAGAGGAAGCTCAAGACTTTTCACCTGCTTGGAGTGAGCAAAAAGATACCGTTTAGCATTAATATGGAAAATCTAAATTAATGGGGTAAAAAATAATACATGATGGGGGTGGGTGGCTTGATGGTAGTTGAACAGAAAAAACATCAGTTACGTCCTGCTTCTGAAGTAATGAAGTTAGAACGTCTTGGTGCATTTCGGCTTACTAGTTTAAGCTTTTTGCGCATCTTACTAAGAAATATGATGCGGGAGAACTGGGAGATTACGTGTAAAGAATTTCAATTAGATAAACATGGATATGGCTATGCTATATATAGCATTCAAACGCCAAAGCATGCGTTCTCTTTTGTGGTAATTTCTACTAAAATTAGCGACGAAGAACGAAGCGATCGTGTTATTTCTAAAAAGTGGGATGTCACCTTTGCCTTATGTGAAGGGAAACTATCTGAGGGAAAATTAAAGCGCTTGCTAAAGGAATTACCAAAACAAGAAGCAGGAAGAGCAGATGCGTTTGACCTTGTTTGGTCTCGTGCGAATAAAAGTAATCGCGTATTTGATTATGTCATTGATTGTTTAGTAGCGAAAGAACAACCAGACCCAAAGATTTTAAATGAAGTAGGATATTTGCTACGAACAACAGCGGTGTACGGGAATGGGAAATTTGGCTTAGCACCATACGAAAAGATAAAGCATGATCACCCTTTTAGTGGGCCTTTTCAAGCGCAAATGTTTGCTGTTTATATGTTACGTCACTTCAGCTTTGATCTTGTAGAGCATATTGCATCGCAAAAAAGTCCAGAAGCTATCAAACTATCTCAGGAGACGAAACGGTTTATTGGTACTGGTAATGCAACCGGATTGGGAATGGCACCATTTCTTATTTCCCATCCAAGATTGCTTCATCAATGGATTTATATTCGGGAAAAAGCCATTGCTAGAGTAAAAGATATCCATCCTACAGAGGATGACCTTGAGTTAATGATTACGTGGTTGGATAAAGTGGCGGATTATTTTGATGAATCACGTCTCATTGATCGGGAGATTTTAATTCATCCAGAACAAATAGCAGAACAAAGTCGTTTTTTAAAGGATATTGTTTTGGAATACATGGAAGTAGGAACGTTAACGGGGCAGCCGACCAATGATTTGTGGCATCAATTATCGCAAACAGCAGCTGACAAAGTATCCATAGAAATGCAGGAGTTATTGCATACGATCTTTCTAGAAATTTATGCCGATCACGTCGTTGATTTAGAAAAAGATATGAATGCAAAAGAAACGTATCAAATTGAACCAAGAATGACGATGGAGCAATTAAAACGGATTATAGAACGTCAGTATGAGTGGGCATTTCAGTATGATTTTACCGATTCAAAGGAGAAATATTATTTTTGGTATCGTTCTGAGGAAAAAGAAGAACCACGAATGGGAGTACGTGGAGAAGAGCCAGGGGAAGAGTGGGAGTTACCAATGAATGTGGCAGAACAAGTGCAAGAACTTTATGAGGTAATCAAAGATGTTTACCCCGGTAAAATGGTTGCATCGTTTATTTTACAGCATCCTTGTTACAAAGGGATTATTCAACGTATTCAGTCTTTAGATGGTTATGAATACGGGGAGATTCAAGCAAATTTATTAGCAAAAGATTTTCTCCCCATTCACTTGCTTCGTTGCAAATTATCCTTTTTTGGTGCAGAACGATATAATCCTAAGTCTAATCGTTGGCTTCGAATAACCTTGTTTCAAGGTGCGCCACTCGTAGAAGAAATAGGGGACCCTTTTCCAGATAATTGGGTATTTCCGAGTTTACCATCTTAGAAAGGAGAAAAAGACATGCGAGAGCAAAAAGATATGATTGTCATTGATGCATTGGAATTAAGTAATTGGGATCGGGAGTTTCTTCATTTATTAAATCGAGGCGGGGTTACATGTGTCCACGCTTGCTGTGGGCTATGGGAGAATGCTCGTGAGACTTTAAGTCAAGTGGGAAAATGGCATCGTTTTTTTAAAGAAAATAACGATGTGGTGATGCAAATTTTTACCGGTGCTGATATTTTAGAGGCTAAACGATTAGGGAAGATTGGCGTTATCCTAGGTACACAAAATACATCCGCACTTGAAGATGAATTGTCACTCGTATCTGTGTTTGATCAATTAGGTGTGAAAATTATGCAACTAACTTATAATAATCAGAATTTAGTTGGGAGTAGCTGTTATGAAGAAAAAGATACGGGATTATCACGATATGGCAAGATAGTTGTGGAAGAAATGAACCGTGTTGGTATGGTAATTGACCTTTCCCATGTGGGTGAAAAGACGTCATTGGATGCCATTAAAACGTCTAGTCGACCCGTTGCTATTACCCATGCGAACCCGGATTGGATCTATCCAACGAAACGAAATAAATCCGTTCGTGTACTCAGTGCTTTACGAGACAATGGCGGCGTACTAGGTGTTTGTGCATATCCTCATTTAATGAATGGAAAAGATACGACGTTGAATGAATTTTGTGAGTTAATCCTTCAAACCGTAGACTTTATGGGAATAGATCAAGTAGGTATTGGGACAGATTTGACGTTGAATATGTCCGTTGATTTCTTGCATTGGATGCGGATGGGTAGATGGACACATGACATGGATTATGGCGCTGGCTCGAAGGAGAATCCATCTTGGCCGGAGTGGCCTGCTTGGTTTAAGACGCCTGCAGACTTTCCGAATATCGTGCAAGGTTTAACGGAAAAAGGTTTGACGATGGAAGAAGTGTCCAAGGTGATGGGGGGCAATTGGTTACGCTTCTTTACCGAGAGTTTTCGACCAGAAAAGGAGGCGGTTGCATGCGCGTCTCCTTTGTAGAACTGTTTATGCATTGTAACAAGGTGTTTCGTGCTTGTGGCGTCCCTTATGGTTGTGCTGATGATGGGGCAGAAGTAGTTACTTGGAGCGAGTTTGTTGGTTTAGAAGGGATGAAAGTATTGCAAGCAGAAATTACTGAAATGCGACAAGCTGGGATGGAGAGTATACAGCTTTGTAAGGAAGAAAATGGGTTGTTTCGGTTTAATGGTAACGGGCAAAGTGCTATTGTTCTTGGGAAGTTGATGGCTGATTACGCATTAGCTATGGCAGAATTGCGTAAGACAGTTAGAATTCACATGCAAAACACATCGCGTTCCCGTCTTCTTGCGCAACCAGCAAGCTATGTTGCTTCGCGAGGGAAAGGGTGTCTCGTAAATTATAAAACAACTCATGGCGTCAACATGTGGATATTAGCTACGCCAGAAATTGCTTTTCCTGTTTTTGCTGAAGGCAATATCGTAGAGCACATTATGCAAAATCGTTTAACGAACGAATTAGGTAAATATGAAACTGCCAATCTTGGAACGGATGATTTCTGGCTCGTTTGTACAACGGAAACAGATTTAATTACATCGTGTGTACGAAAGCTTAGACAAGAAGCGAGAAAAGGCACTGTTCGTATGACAGAATCATCTCAGTTAAAAGCAAATTGGGAGAAAGCGTTTTACAGTGGTGCCAAAGTGGATCAATATTTATGGGATCAATTAGGAAAAGTAGGAAAAAAAACGCTTGTCGAAGCAACCGAGCTTTCTAGGTTGCGTGGAGCGGGAGAAATGGCTCAATAATTAAGTAGGAATGGTTCTTTATTCGAAAAGAAGGCGCTGTAAGACTGTCAATTCAAGGGTGGATGTGGAATGAACAAGTCTAAATGGCGAACAGCACTTAAATCCTCTGTTTCGTAAGAGGACTTTAGATCATTGCCTCAGGTTAAGAGAGATAAAAGAAGAAACTTCTGATTAAAGATTTACTAGCATAAGTAGATGAACCCTGCTAGACGTTATTTTAGGAAAAAAGAAAGGTCTTTTAGTACCTTCAAGATAAATGGATAAAAAACAATGAGGAGGAATTACGATGACAACGACAACAGCTACAACATTGAAAAACTTTGTAAACGGAGAATGGGTAACACCTTCAAGTGACACGTTAAAAGAAAGGTATAATCCTGCAGATACAAGGGAGGTTGTTTCTTCGTTTTATCAATCGACTTCAGATGATGCAAAGCAAGCAATAGAAGCAGCCGAAGAAGCATTTAAAACGTGGGGAAAGATACCTGCACCTCAGCGTGGAGCATATTTATATAAAATTGCCGATTTAATGGAAGAAAATAAAGATGAACTTGCTAAAACAATTGTGATGGAAGAAGGGAAAACGTACAACGATGCGGTGAAAGAAGTCGGTTATGCTGCCGGAATTGTTCGCTTTTATGCTGGCGAATGTCGCCGAATGAAAGGGACCATTTTAGAAGGCGATATGCCAAATGTGCAAATTGAAATGAAACCAGAATCGCTTGGTGTTGTATTAGTTGTAACACCTTGGAACTTCCCACTTTCTATTCCAGCATGGAAAACGGCTCCAGCTATTGCGAGCGGGAACACAGTTGTCTTAAAAACGTCATCGGAAACGCCATTAACCTCAATGAAATTCATGGAAATTGTTGAAGAATCTGGTATACCGAATGGAGTTGTCAATCATGTTATTGCGCCTGGAAAGCTTGTTCCAGAAATGATTCATCATCCAGCGGTAAAAGCAGTCACATTTACTGGTTCAAATCCTGTTGGTAAGAAAATTTATGCAGAAGCAGCAAAAGATATGAAGCGTTGTCTTTTAGAAATGGGTGGTAAGAACCCACTTATCGTTATGGAGGATGCTGATCTCGATGAAGCGGTACAATTAGCTGCTGCAGGGGCTTTCGGCCAAACAGGACAAGCGTGTACAGCAACAGGTAGGGTGATTGTTCATGAGCAAGTTGCAAAAGCTTTTACAGAGAAATTAGTTGCGAAAACGAAAGCGCTCAAAGTAGGAAATGGAATGGATGAAGGAGTCGATATGGGCCCTCACGTAAGTAGTTCTGAGCGCAATTCCACACTTGATTTCATTCAAAACGCTAAAGAAGAAGGAGCAACCGTGTTAACAGGAGGCGGAGTTCCGGATGACCCGAACTTGCAACACGGGTATTTTGTAGAACCTACTGTTATTTCAGGAGTCACATCAGCAATGAGAATTGCTCAAGAAGAAGTATTTGGTCCTGTGATTAGTATTATTGAAGTAAAAGATGTCGATGAAGCTATTGCCGTAGCAAATGATGTAGAGTATGGTCTTTCATCCGCAATATGTACAAAAAATCTGGAATACATGAATAAAGCGCTTAGTGGTATTGAAGCAGGAATTGTGAAAGTGAATATGACAACTACAGGAACATTCTTCCAAGCGCCGTTTGGTGGATATAAGCAGTCTAGTACAGGGACGTATAAAGAACTAGGTAGTGAAGCGATGGGTTTCTATTGCCAATTCAAAACGCGGTATATTAAAAGCAAGTAAATAATTATTTGCCATAAAACTTGGCTTGTCGCCAATTTTATAGTGAAAGCCTTTGTTTTTCTTAAGCAGTGTGGAGGACGGATATATGGTTCCTCACGCTGCTTAACTTCCTACATCAGGAAGTGCTATAATGAAGCAAATGGATTTGTCAGAGATGGAGGTTTTTATGAAAACAAAAGCAGATGTATCTGCAACGGTATTAAGAGCAATGAAGGTGTTGAAGTATTTAAAAGAAGCGCCTGGTCCACAAAGTGTTAGTTATATTAGCAAGGATTTAGATCTGTCTCCTACCATTGTACATCGTTTATTAACGACGTTAAAAATGGAGGGATTTGTGTTTCAGGATGCGCAATCGAAGCTGTATTCGCTTGGAGCAGTTTTTCTTGATTATGCGAATAAAATTGTAAATGAGCTTCCCTTCGCCCCCATTGTTGAGCCTTGGTTACTACAATTGCGGAATACAAGTGAAGAAACGGTCGGCTTTTATATTCCAAATGGGCATACACGACTTTGTTTAATGGAATATGAAAGCCGACAGGAAATAAGGCGCTCTGTTGGAGTGGGGACACAATTACCAATCTATGCAGGGGCAACAGGTCGGGCTATTATTTCCTTCCAATCGGAACAAAGACAAAAACAAATATTAAACGGCTTATCCAAAGAGGAGCGAGCGGTTGTACAACAGAAAATAGTAGTTACCCAGCAATATGGGTATTCTGTTAGTTTAGAAGAAATTAGTGCGAATGTTTCGGCCATATCTGCTCCTGTGTTTGATCAGCAGAAGCGAGTAGTTGGAGCCATTTCAATTTCAGGACCAGCTTTTCGATTCAATGATGAAAAAATAGCGGAGGTTGTTCCTGATTTGCTACATGCGACAGCTGAAGTATCGAAATCTTTCATATAATGAACGAGGGTGCATAGCTGAGATACCTGTACGATAGCAAGTTATAAGCCAAACGTTGTCGTTTTATCTTGGCCATTACGGTTATAGAAGTGCAACGAACTCTCCCTTCCCGCCTTATATGCGGAGAGGGAGAGTTCGTTGTACTTAAATGAAAAGCTATTCACCGCTCATGTTACCTACAAATTATCGTACTTTAATTTCCTGCCTCTGCTCTTTTCTACAGGGTATTTCTGCGCATTTTTCTGCATTTTTTCCAATATCATTTCTTTAACGTCTAAATCAAGATCATGGCTAAGCATCAGTGCATAAATCATGACATCAGCGAGTTCTTCTTTTATGTTTTCTAGGTTCTCCTCAATTGCTTGTTCACTTGTTTTCCATTGAAAATCTTCCAGTAATTCAGCTGCTTCTAACGACAGAGAGATAGCCAAATCTTTCGGGTTGTGAAATTGTCTCCAATCTCGCTCATCGCGAAAGGTGTTCAATTTTTGGATTAATTTTCCTATATCATTCATGTTGTCCCTTCCTTTATAATTATTTATATAGACCATAGTAGACATCGTTTGGTTCTATAATATAGTGAAGTATAAGTATTATACTTCACTATATCAAATTCCGTTACCTTGAAGAAATGTAATTTTAAATTTTGCAAATCAAATAGGAGAATGGTTTTTGCGAGTTTAATAGGTAGTAAAAGATCGTTCCCCTTGGCTAATAATATTCTATCGCCCCCATTTGATTGAAAATTCGCTTTACAGTGAAATGTAATGATATAAGATGACCTATGCCCCGCTTATCGTGTAAAATAACTATATAATTCCATATATTTTAGTAGAAATGAATATTTATAAAAAAAGAGGTTTATATCTTATTGTAGAAATAATAAGAGGTTATCTTTTATGGAAGAGCGATGCTTATAAACGATTGGTAGATGTGCATTCATCTCAACCTTGGTTTATAAGGGAATGAAAGTTTGTTTTCATATAAATGTCCTACCCAGGAGAAATAGCTCAACGGATACACAGTAAGCAAAAGGAGTATTAGTGATGAAGCCCACTAAATTGACATACGGAATACTGATAGTTATCGGATTGATTGCCATTGGATTAACAGTTAGCTCATTGTTTAAATCTATAGATAAGGATGTTGCTGCTACCCATACTACGGCGAGTAGTGAAAAAAAAGCGCATCCTAATTATCCAGAAGTTCAGGTTGTTACTGAAAAAGCACATGACAAAGTATATAGCATGGAGATTGATTATCCGCAGTTTCAGAGTAAGAAATTAAACCAAAAAATGAAAGAATTTGTAAAAATAGCTAAAGAAGACTTTTTACACGATGTAGAAAAAAATAAACAACAATTAAAGAGTCAAGAGGCGACACTCGCTATCCGTTCAGACATGCAAAAGTTTTCAGATCACATTTATTCTGTTGCAATGCATGAAAAGAGTTGCTTACATGAAAAGCAATGTCAAGACTTATCTGACATCATTATAGTAGATAGCAAGAATAGTAATTACATAAATCAAACTGATATCCTACAAGATACAGAACAGAACCGAGATACTCTTTTTCAATTGTTGAAGCATGCATTTGAACAATCTGATACATATAGAGAACACTTTTCTAGAAAAAAATTATCCGAGTGGGTCTATGATAAGGACAACAATTTTTCCAATATGTATCTTGCAGATGAATCGATCGTTTTTCAGTTTGATAATAATAAAGTGATAGATAAAGAAGCGGAAATCGCTATCCCTTTATCGAAAATGCAAGATGTACTAACAGATGAGTGGAAAGATATGATTAGAGATGAAAGCACTGAGGATAGTAATAATACAGAGAATAATAAACGTACTGAGAACAAAGTAAATACCGGGGATAATGATAGTACAGAGAATAATAAAAGCACGGAGGATAAAGAAGACACAGAGGATAAGCAAGCGAATTCGGCTGTAAAGCAGGAAGAAAAAAATTCAAATTCTTCCTCAGTCAATGAAGAAAAGCGTCACTCTTCGAATCAGAAGCGAGTTGCTCTTACATTTGATGATGGTCCACATCCGCAAAATACTCCAAAGGTGCTTGATCTACTAAAACAGTATAACGCGAAAGCAACATTTTTTATGCTGGGAAATAAAGTAGCTGCAAATGCAACCGTCGTTAAAAGAATGAAGGATGAAGGGCATGAATTAGGTAACCATACTTGGAGCCATAAAGATTTAACAAAATTAGGGGTAGCAGGAATAAGACAAGAAATAGATAAGGCCAATGAAGCTATCCGTAATGCTGCGGGGAAAAATCCTACTTTATTTCGTCCACCGTATGGAGCGACAAATGGAAATATAGAGCAAATTGTAGGTTTACCATCCATTCTTTGGACTGTTGATACACGAGATTGGGAGTCGCTTGATCCAGTGGCAATTCTAAATGAAGTTAAAAGTCATACAACAGATGGTTCTATTTTGTTGATGCATGATATACATACATCTACTGTAAATGGGCTGCAATCCGTATTGGATTACTTAGTTGGAGAAGGTTATGAATTGGTAACTGTTTCGGAAATAAGGAAAAATTAGCAGAAAAAGAGGGACATTGTCTCTCTTTTTCATTGCATTATAAGAAAGTGTAGAATTTCAAGGTTTATAGTGTAAGCAAAAAGATGGAGGACTTCGCCATAAAGTTTTACCAATGAAGCTTTCTTAACAGGATAAGAAAGCTTAAAATTAGGTGCTTGAGATAACGAATAATGATTAGCCCTGTTCAGCCCCGTCGCCCAGCAACGAGGTGACTTCACTTCATTATCCTAAAATAAGTCACCATCGGTTCATACCTCACTGCGATCCCTAAAACTTTCGTTGGTTTGTTCCATTTGCTCGTTGCTAAACGGGTACTTGTCCCTTTGTCTTAATAAGTCCTTTCCAACATTATTTCTCATGAATGTCTGACGAGCCCATTTTCACATGCTTGTAAATGATTGAAGGAGGCATTTCGTAACGGAGAGAAAACAGCTTGCAAATCGGCTGGAATAGTATACGTTAAACATCTTTCATACATAGAAATATTATTTATTTTCCCTTCTACACCTTGATCATAGGCAGCTTTTATATTATCTGGGATTGTTATGAACTTTGCGGAAGCGTCTTCTGGTATGGCAACTTGATAACGGTCAAATAACGTTAGTAAGGCTTCGATTTGGATAACAGCAACTAAATATGCAATTCGCTCATCTAAACAAAATCCTTGGGGGGATAAAAACTCCCCCCAAGGATTGAAAACTCTTTTTATAAAAAGCATGAAAATGCATTAAATGGAAGCTTCATAAATCGATTTAACCGCTTGTTGCAATGCTTGGTTAAATTCTTCATCTGTCTGGTTAACATTTAAATCTTGGCTAAGTGCTCGAGAGAAGCTGGCAATTAATCCATCATTTTCTTTTAGTTTGGTATTTGCTTCATCTCTTGAATAACCACCTGATAACGCAACAACACGCACAACATTTGGATGATCGATAAGCTCTTTATACAAGTTTGGTACAGTAGGGATGGTTAATTTTAGCATCACGAATTCATCTTTCGTTAAGTTATTTAAATGTTTGAGAATTTCTACTTTTAACATCTGTTCGCATTTTTCTTTTTCTGGGCTGTTAATGTCTACCTCTGGCTCAATAATTGGAACTAAACCAGCAGCGATAATTTGTTTACCAACGTCAAATTGTTGATCTACTACAGCTTTAATTCCTTCCGCATTTGCTTCTTTGATTACAGAGCGCATTTTTGTACCGAATATGTGGCGTTCGTTTGCCCGTTTTAATGTTTCATCAAGGTCTGTAATAGGCTTCATGAGTTGGACGCCATTGGCTTCCTCGGCAAGCCCCTTGTCTACTTTTAGAAAGGGTACAATCCCTTTTTTCTCAGCTAAGTAATCGCCTGTATACATTCCTTCAATTTTACGATCCATTGTTTGTTCAAATAAAATAGCCCCTAAAATGTAATTTGAATCAAATGCAGGCGATGTAATGATTCGTGTACGCATTTCGTGTACTAAATCAAACATTTCATCTTTGTTGGAATAAGCGTCTTCAGAAATTCCGTAAGCAGCTAATGCTTTTGGTGTACTGCCCCCACTTTGATCCAGTGCGGCAATAAAACCTTTGCCGTTTTTCATTTTTTCAAATTGTTGTTGCATGATTTCCACTCCTTTTTAGTAATAGTGCTAGCTTCTTCAGCTCAGAACGAATTATACATAAGAAGGTGACAGAAGCAACAGATTTTAGTGACTGTTCAATCAGGAGAATATAACCTTTGATTTCAAAAGTTCCGTATGAAATAAATGTCTGCCACAAGCAGCTTTTTTACGATCTAGGAATTTATAAAATGTAGCAGCTGTGGATAAACTAACTAAGTTATTTAGCCACGTCCGGCTCCAGCGCTCAGCAACTAGGCGACTTCACTCCATTGCCCTAAGCTAAGTCATCATCGGTTCGTTCTAAATAGGAAGGCCGACTAAAGACGGGCTTGCCAGAGGGCGCCGGCATACTCCTGTTGCAGGAGCATGCTTCCTAAAACTTTCGTTGATTCGTTCCAGTCGCTACGTTGCTAACCGGGCGCTTACGCCTTTTGTTCCGATAGATATGTTCTACAACGCAAAAAGCCAGCTTCATTTAAATGAACAGCTCATCTACTATTATTGTAGCACTTACAACAAAAAGGATATAGTTTAACGCATGAAATTGAATTCATTTTACATTAAAACTCTTAGTAATTGTGTCTTGTATGTTGCATAAACGCTTTGTAAGTAGTTTGTGATCCCCGACTTGTAGCATGTATGATACAATAATAGAAAAATAAGAACAATGCGCAACAAATAATTTTAAGTTTAATATAGAAGTTATGCGAGTAAAATAATGATTTAAATCAGTATCTAAACGGAGGGGATACATATGAAAATAAACAATATATTTTGCGTTGGCCGTAATTATGCAGATCATGCCGTTGAGTTAGGGAACGATATACCAGAAAAACCCTTGATTTTTTCAAAACCTACCAACTCGCTGGTAATTGCTGATGGCACTCCTATTGATTTTCCAGCTAACCAAGGAGAAATCCATCATGAATTAGAGATTATTTTATATGTTGGCAGAGATGTTTCAGCAGGAGATAAAGTGGATGATGTAGTGACAAGAATGGCTTTAGGAATTGATTTAACGTTGCGCGATGTGCAAACAAAACTGAAAAAGAAAGGGCATCCATGGCTTCTGGCAAAGGGGTTTAAAAATGCGGCGGTGTATACGAATTTCTGGGATTTTCCTGGACAAACAGCTTGTTTAGAAAACAACTTCACCTTATTACGTGATCAAGAGATAGTGCAGACAGGAAATATTGCTTCCATGATTTTCTCATTTCAAGCAATAATTGATTACTTGCAAGCAAATTTTAGTTTAAAAGCAGGAGATATTATTTATACAGGCACACCTGAAGGCGTCGGGCCAATTCATCATGGTGAAACGTATGCATTGAAATGGGGCGAAGAAGTAAAAGGAAGCTTTCAAGTGCGATAGGAAACCATAAGCAGATCTTGCCAGCTCATTATTTAGAACTAGCAAGGTTGCTTTCCATTCTTATTTTTTTAGGTACTATCGTATAAACAAAATGTACGGCTTTCACTATAAAGCCTGTTTTCTTAGTAACGATTTTCTCCGCTTTACTCATCTAAAAATATTTCTTCCAGAGAAGGCTCATTTACGTCTACGCGGTAAATATCTATGTTGTATTTACCAAGAGCGCGAATTATTTCCGCAATCTTTTTTTCACTCGTAACATGAATCGTAAACTGGGAAGTTTTCATTTCTAGCTGTGTGCCTGTTAATGTGAGCCATTGTTCGAGTGTTGGTAAATGAGTAGAGCGGATTGGTGAATGCTTAATAGTTACAGTAATGGTAGATTGATAGTATGCACGTAATTCATCCATGGAGCCGATCTTGCCTATTTTTCCGTCTTTCATAATAGCGATACGGGAACATATCTTTTCTACTTCATCTAAATTGTGGGATGTCATAAAAATAGTTTTTCCTTGTTGATGTAATTGCTGAATTAAATGATGAATGTGAATAACCGATTCAGCATCAAGGCCTGACGTCGGTTCGTCAAGGAAGATTAGTTGCGGGTCATGAATGATTGCTTGAGCAATAGCAAGCTTCTTTTTCATCCCAAATGAAAATTTGCCCGCTTTTTTATGCGCATGTTCTTCAAGCCCAACAAGTTTTAATATGTCCATACAACGTTCATCAGATACAGGCTTTTCAGAAACAGCTGCTAAAAACTTCAAATGTTTCATCGCAGTCATAGAAGCATATAAAGCAGAGTAATCGGGCATGACGCCAATCTGCTTTTTTATGTCATCATTCGAGCCTTGTACGTCTAAAAGAGAGTACGATCCCGAACTAGGTTGGATGATCCCTGTTAGCATATTAATAAAAGTCGATTTTCCCGCACCATTGCGACCTAAAAAACCTAATATTTCTCCTGATTTCACTTGCAAGTCAATCTGGTTAACGACGTGGTTTTTTCCAAAGGTTTTCATTAACTTCTTTGTTTCAATAGCCAACATTTAGCATCCCCTCCTGTTAAATATTGCTATCGCAATAAATAAGATGACTCCGACTAATAATAAAACCCCAATAAAATGAAAATTACGTTCATTTATATAATAAAAGGGAAGTAGATATTTCATCCAGCTTATCCAAGCATTGGAAGTGAGTACAGTCCATGAATTAAAAATAGGAAATGCTATTCCAAGTACAATACTAAGAAACATGGTAAAGCCTGATTTCGGGATGAGTACGGATAATAAAATAGTGAGAGCAAGATAATACGCAACCAAGCTTGTAGCCTGGAATAAAGTAATCATGTCAAATTTATGTACAAATATGCTAATGACCATGAAGGAAGTAACTAAGCAAACGATCCAAAAAAACCAAATACCTAAAAACTTTCCAATAATGATGGCAGAGCGTGAAGTACGTGTCACTAAAAAACGAATGGTACGCTCATGCATTTCACGATTCATCGTATCATGTGATAGTCCCATAACAAATAGCATACCAAATATAATTAAGAGTCCGGAAATGGCAATTGTGTGAATGACCTCTAGTTCTTCAGCTGTAAAATTAATATTTGCAGATAACAGCAAATCGGAAAATTTGCCTGAATAATAGGCGGTAATTAAAAATATAGCAATAATAATAATTGGTTTAATTCCTTTAAAAGATTCGATAAATTCTCTTTTGCTAATGGCAAGCATGACTTCTCCTCCTCATTCCTATGTAAGGGTCTGTTCAAAACGCGCTAGCTCGAAACATGAGCATATCACTTTAGTGAACTTTTTGAACAACCTCTGTAAATCTATTATAAATAGCCAACCTTAACGTGAAGCAACTAGCACCTTAATTTTTCCTTAATTGATCGATGTTTTGTTTAAGGCGATGGTATGATAAAGAATAGATAAAGTGAATCAATATTTAGAGGGGCTTTTATCCAATCGTGGTTAAATGCTGTTATCTTCTATGGAGACGTGTCCAGCTGTAACTGCCACATCTTGCACTATTTTGTTTATAGTGTAAGAAAAACGAAGGCATTCGTCTAAAAACTTTGATAAAAGGCCAAGTTCTAAACTGGTTCAATATATCTATCATAAAACTGCTGTTAGGAGTGTTTTTATGCAACATTCTCCATTATTAATTGTGGACGATGAACAAGCCATATTACAAATGCTACAAACTATATTAAGCAAAGAAGGATTCACCCATATTGATGTTACAAAGACGGCTGAAGGGGCTATCCAACTGTGTAAAAGTAAGCAATACGACGTCATTCTATTAGATGTCATGCTGCCTGGGGAGGATGGTTTTGATGTCTGCCCTAAAATTAGAGCTATTTCCGATGCAACTATTTTCTTTTTAACAGCTCGGACGTCCGATTTGGATAAGCTATCTGGCTTTGCGGTGGGAGCGGATGATTATATTACGAAACCGTTCAATCCACTTGAAGTCGTCGCTCGGATAAAGGCGTACTTGCGGAGAAAGCAAGGTCGAACGGCTCACCGTCAAAAAACATATTATGATGATGGGAATATACGGATCAACACGCTGTCTGCTGAAGTGATGCTGAAAGGGAAAAAAGTTACATTGCCAGCACAAGTGTATCAATTGTTATTATTTTTTTGTCAGCACCCGAATCAAGTGTTTAGTAAAAGCCAGCTTTATGAGCAAGTTTGGGGCGAGGAGTATTTAGGAGAAGATAATACCGTCATGGTACATATACGTAAATTAAGGGAACAAATAGAAAAAAATCCAAGTATGCCTTACTATGTAATTACCGTGAGAGGGCTTGGTTATAAATTTATACCAAATGGTACATCACATGCAAATACATAGAAGATTAATCGTGCAATTGCTCTTGCAATTACTGATGCTGTTTGTATTTGCGTTTGTACTCAACATAACGATATTTATCTTAATCTCCTATTTCGCAGAACAAACAGAGACAGTGGAAGATCTGACAAAGGCTAGTGATCTATTTATTGAAAATCGTGTAGAAGTAAAAGCAGGAACGGCCGAGATCGAACAGGGGTTAAAAATACGAGTGGAAGAACAAGATGGTTGGCTTGCTGTTTTAACAGAAGAAGGCAAAGTCATTGGTTCTCATAACACCCCTCCAAGCTTGAAAGGCAAACGTATGGAAACGTTATTGTATTCCGAAGACAATAATATAAGTACATACTGGGTATGGGGAGAATTTGCAGAAAAGCAGTACTATGTCGTATTTGGCAAACATAACTGGCAAAAAAATATCATGCAAGCAATCAAAGAAAATATAAGCTGGAAGAATCAAAAGCTGGAGCTTTTAGGGGCGGTAAAAACGAAGCTGGATAAGATAGGTGGTTGGGCGTTACTTGTGGATTATACTGGAAAGACATTAGACAGCTATGGGAAAGATGCTCCAACATCTTATCTGACAGAAGATTTAATTGCTATCAAAGCGGATCAAAAATGGAGTCATGTGGAAAGTTATTTTCATGAGCCTTCTCGACTTACTTTAATTGTTGGAAAAGAGCCAACTTCTTCTTCTAGCCTTGCAGGAAACATGGAGGGGAAGATTAGTAATAGTGTCATTGTAGTGGCTGTTTTCGTTATCTTGTTTTTCTTATTGGCCACTTACTGGTATGCACACAAATTTAGCTCCCCATTACTTATGTTTATAAGGTGGCTTCAAAATCTTGGACATGGCATCTATGAGCAACCAGTACATCCAAGAACTGGACAACCTATGTTGTTCAATAAATATGGTGACATAAAAAGAAAGTATCGACTTTATAAAGATCTATTCTTTACGTTAACACAATTAACGGATATTCTACGGGAAAGAGATGTAGAACGAAGACGTATATCACGGTCAAGGGAAGAATGGGTGAGTGGTATCTCTCACGATTTAAAAACACCGTTGGCTTCTATCCAAGGATATGCGAACATGATGGAGTCTGATGCGTATTCTTGGAATGAAGCTGAAATAAGAGAATTTGCCTCTGTAATAAGCAAAAAATCAACGTATATGAAAGATCTGATTGAAGATTTAAACTTAACATATCAATTAAAAAACCGAGAATTGCCTATTTCAAAAGAGCGGACAGACATGAACGAATGTATTCGTAGAACCATTCTTCAGTTTATGAACAATAAGTTGTATGCGGATAAGGAACTTCGCTTTCAACCATCTCACAACGAAATTATCGGTTTCATTGACCGTAAATGGTTTCAGCGAATTATGGATAATGTCATAGCAAATGCAATTAAATATAACCCTGCAGGGACAATGATTACCATATCCACCGAGTTGATCGAGCAGCATGTAATGGTGATTAAGATTGTAGATAATGGTGTGGGCATGGATAACGAAACCGTCAACCGCTTATTTACCCGTTATTATCGAGGTACGAATACCACCGAAACAGATAGCGGAACAGGTCTTGGTATGGCGATTTCCAAACAATTGATTGCACTACACAATGGATCAATCCGGGTGCAAAGTAAGCCAGGAGAGGGGACGGTAATTCGTATTTTATTGCCTTTGGGTTAGGAATAGATCTCTTTATCATTAGAGAGAACAAGGTAGTAACATTAAATGTATTTATAAACAGTTAAGCAGTTACATTTAATGTTACAGGTCCTTGCTCCTTATAAACTACAAGCCTAATTTTTTTGGAACATCATTCATTCATCTCTTCTTATAAATTTTCTTCTCCGTGCTTTTGTCTTTCTTCACGAATTCTAATCAAATAATCTTTTAACATTTTTGCTTCTTCTTTCGTTATGTCAGATAGAAAATTTAAATGCTCTTCTTCGCCAAAGGCTAGGTAGGATGGTTTCACACAATAAAATTTTGCTAGTTTTTTTATCATGTCGGGGTTAGGAGTTCGATTTCCCTTTTCGTAACGGGATAAATTAACACTAGAAATTCCTATCAGTTTTGCTGCCTCCTTTTGATCTAGATTTTCTAATTTTCTTAATTGAACGAGTCTTTTTCCAATATCATTCAAAATGCTCACCTCTTTTACCAGTTTGGTAATTTACTGCTTGACATGATCAAGAAAAAAAGCTATTATAAAATTAATTACCAAATTGGTAATTTGCCTTTAGGAATGTGGACGGTTCCTTGCTTATTGTGCCTAGAAATAAGCATGTTTTATATCACTTAGGTATGCCCAATATGCTTCTAATTTAGAAAGTTAAAATTTTCGGTTTTATCGTATATACAAAATGGTGGCTTTTCCAATGAAGCTTTTGACGGTAAGTCAAGTTTTTCTGATATTTTGAAAAAATGTCGTCGCATATTGCGAGATTGAATAGGATTTCAACCTTATAAAGAATGCGAATTTTGACTTTTACTTACAATTTTGACGCTAAATCAAGTCTACCTTAAACTATGTAAAACATTTGCTCATACAACTATAAGAACAGCAATAGAACTTAGATCTTGTGGTATGAACGAGGCTTTAAGTACGTTTTAATTCATTAAATATGCTCATTCGATTTACCTTATAGATGTTCTTTTTCTTATGTCGACTTGAAACAATAATAACACTATTTATTATGTCACAATGACTATTTCCGATTTTGCGTTCTTCATCATGTATTGTTTGTAAAGACAACAAAAACGAACAATTATTGAAAGCGCTATCTTATAGGGTGAACGATAAGGAAAACGATGCGTTATTCCTTACTTTCACTTGCGCGTTGGGAATGTGTAACACTTTTAGGATTTATCGTATAAGCACAAAACATTGACATTTCATCGCCATAATGGCATCGCAAGCTTTTCAAAAATAAAGTTTTTAAGTGTACCGGACGAGTTGAAATGAAACATACTAAATGAGCTTTTACACCATAAAAAGTATAAAAGTAAGGGTCTATCGAATAAAGAATAATACAACGTCTTTCTTTATAAAGAATTGGCAATATGTCAAGTTTTTATATGGGACGACAAACAGCGGGGAAGAAGATGAAAAAGTTTTATATGATTGAAAATTCGCTTTACACTTCTACATAGTTATGGGGGTGGCATACTAGTATGAAAGTGAAAGAAACAATAGACTATAGTCAATTTGAATTTTTATCGTATTTTACGAGAGCGGAATTATTTGATTTAGAGAACTTTTTGTTTTTAAGAACATATAAAAAGAACCAATTATTATTTATGGAAGGTGATCCTAGAGAGAGGATTTATTTTTTAAAGGAAGGGTTTGTAAAATTAGAAAAAGTTAGTTCGGAAGGAACCATGCTTTATGTTGACTATGTAAGAGCATATAATATGTTTCCGTACGGTGGTTTCTTTAAAGATAATTTTTATCATTTCTCAGCATCTGCGCTAACGGATATCGTTGTTTATTATATCCCCACAAGAATTTTAGAAGAAAAGGCAATGTATAATACGAAGCAAATTTTCGCTATCATTCATCATTTATCGAAAATTTTGGAATATCATGAAAATCGCCTCCAAACTTTAACCACTTCAAACGTAAGAGATAGGGTAGAGCAGTCTCTAGCATGTTTGATCAAAGATTTTGGTTATAAGGATAACGGGAGGTGGATTATCGATTTACCAATGACGTTAACGGAGCTGTCGAAATTAACAGGAGCGTCTCGTGAAACTGTTTCGCATATTTATAATGATTTAAAGAAATCCGGTATTCTTATATTAAAGGACAGGCGTTTTATTATATATGATAGGGATTATTTTACCGTGTAGGAAACCATAAAACCAGTATGGCTGTTCATGAGCGAACACCTATTTATCTCTTATAATGTGGTGTTGTAAGTTTCACGATAATGAGAAGTTGTTATCTGGTGAAGGCTAGAAAGCAGTAGCGCTTTATTTTTTTCGTTTAGATGCCTTTAGGTCATATCATTGCACTGTAGGAAAGTATGAAAGTTTAAAGGTTCATAGTATAAGCAAAACCTACGCCTTTCACCATAAGGACTTGGAGACAGTCTAAGTTTTTCCAATAAAAGCAACAAGCGATCATGTATAATTGTGATTTATTGAACAAATAAGGAGGGAAAGAAAATGAATATTCTACGGGAGGCGGAAGATCTAATAAGAAATGTAATACAGCAAGCGGTTTTAAAAACGGAGTGGATAGAGAAAATATCGGATGTTCCTCCAATTGTCTTGGAAAAGCCAAACAACGACCAGCACGGGGATTACGCAACGAATATTGCGATGCAACTAACAAAAGTGGCAAAGCAACCGCCAAGACAAATTGCCCAAGCTATTGTCGACCACATCGATGTAGCGGGTACATATATACAGAAGGTGGACATTGCTGGACCTGGTTTTATTAATATTTTTATGGACTATGATTATTTAACACCGTTAGTACCATATATATTGGAAGAACAAGCGAATTATGGCAAGCATGATACGAAAGATTATCGTATTCAAATTGAGTTTGTTTCTGCCAATCCTACAGGGGATCTTCATTTAGGGCATGCTCGTGGTGCGAGTTATGGAGATGCGCTTGGTAACGTATTGGAAGCTGCTGGTTATCACGTCGAGCGAGAATATTATATCAATGACGCTGGGAATCAAATGCATAACCTTGCTTTATCAGTGGAAGCGCGGTATATGCAAGCGCTAGGACGAGAAGCGGAAATGCCAGCAGATGGCTATTACGGGCAAGACATTATCGATATTGGGAAAAAATTAGCTGCAGATGAAGGCGATGTATGGTTGCACAAACCGAAAGAAGAGCGTTTAGCCTATTTTCGGCGCTACGGATTAGCCTTTGAATTGAAAAAGATCGAGCATGATTTAAACCAATTTCGGGTGCCATTTGACCAATGGTTTTCGGAAATGTCTTTATATGAAAAGGGCAAAGTAGATCAAGCACTTGATAAAATGCGCACATCTGGTGACATTTATGAACAGGATGGTGCTACATGGTTTCGCACGACAAAATATGGCGACGATAAAGATCGCGTCGTTATTAAATCAGATGGCAGCTACACGTATTTAGCGTCTGATATTGCTTATCATAATGATAAACTGGAGCGTGGTTTTGATCAGTTAATTAACATATGGGGAGCAGATCATCATGGCTATGTTCCGCGAATGGAAGCGGCAATCCAAGCATTAGGGTATCCAAAAGAGAAGTTGGAGACGGAGATTATTCAAATGGTGAATTTATTTGAAGACGGCGAGCGAGTGAAAATGAGTAAGCGGTCTGGAAAGGCGCTCACACTAAGGCAACTAATGGAAGACGTAGGCGTTGATGCCATGCGTTACATGATGAATACGCGCTCTTGTGATACGCATTTGGATTTTGATATAAATCTTGCCCGTTCCCAATCGAATGACAACCCGGTTTATTATGTACAATATGCCCATGCACGCATTTGTACGTTACTAGATAAAGCTGAAGCAAGTGGGTATGCTTATGAAAAGTATGATAGTTCTTTATTAAAACAAACGAGTGAAATAAACTTGTTAAAGCTATTAGCTTCATTTCCGCAACTGGTGTTGGACGCCGCGGAGAAACGAATTCCGCATAAAATAACGCAGTACGCATTTGATGTAGCTTCTCAATTGCACAGTTTCTATAATGCAGAGAAAGTGTTAGATGAAAGTCAGTTAGAAGTAACGAAAGCAAGGCTAGCGTTGCTACAAGCAGTTAAAATAACGCTTGACAACGCACTTCGTATGGTTGGTGTACATGCACCAGAAAAAATGTAAAATATTTTACATGAGAAGCCGAACAATCTAATGATAATTGTTCGGCTATTTGTATTGCAAAATATGTAGAAGGTAAATCCCGTTCGTCTGAAATGCGCTCGCCCTCGCGCGAAGTTCGCTCCCGTTCGTCGAAACTCGCTCGCCCTCGCGTAGAGTTCGCTCCCGTTCGTCGGAAATCGCTCATCCTCGCGTAGAGTTCGCTCCCGTTCGTCGAAAAATCGCTCATCCTCGCGTGTAGTTCGCTCCCGCTCATCGAAAACTCGCTCATCCCCGCGCGAAATGCGCTCCCGTTCGTCGAAAAATCGCTCATCCTCGCGTAGAGTTCGCTCCCGCTCGTCGTAAATTCGCTCATCCCCGCGTAGAGTTCGCTCCCGTTCGTCGGAAATCGCTCATCCTCGCGAGTAATTCGCTCCCGCTCATCGAAACTCGCTCATCCTCGCGAGTAATTCGCTCCCGCTCATCGAAACTCGCTCATCCTCGCGAGTAATTCGCTCCCGCTCGTCGAAAACTCGCTCGCCCTCGCGTAGAGTTCGCTCCCGTTCGTCGGAAATCGCTCATCCTGGCGTAGAGTTCGCTCCCGCTCGTCGTAAACGCTCATCCTCGCGCGAAATGCGCTCCCGCTCGTCGTAAACGCTCATCCTCGCGAGTAATTCGTTCCCGCTCATCGAAACTCGCTCATCCTCGCGCGAAATGCGCTCCCGATCGTCTGAAATTCGCTCGCCCTCGCGTAGAGTTCGCTCTCGTTCGTCGAAAACTCGCTCGCCCTCGCGTAGAGTTCGCTCCCGTTCGTAGGAAATCGCTCATCCTGGCGTAGAGTTCGCTCCCGCTCGTCGTAAACGCTCATCCTCGCGAGTAATTCGCTCCCGCTCATCGAAACTCGCTCATCCTCGCACGTAATTCGCTCCTGTTCGTCTAAAAATGTTCGCCGCCTCATCTATAAAATAGAACGAGAGGGTGTAAGAATAAAATAACCACACGCTAAATGTGAATAAACTCACATTTAGCGTGTGGGATTCTTATACAAAAGTTGTCGATATTTGCCAGTGAGATAAAGAAAAATTTCACGACTTCACCGTAATCGCTTACACACCAGGGGAAACGAAAGAAAACTAAGATAGATAGTGAAAGATAAAACATTTATTTTAGGAGGTCATTAAAATGAAACATCCATTACATGTTACGTCAGAAATTGGTGAATTACAAACTGTTTTATTACATCGGCCAGGTGAGGAAGTTGAAAATTTAACTCCTGAGTACTTACAACATTTGCTATTTGATGACATTCCATATTTACCTCTTATTCAAAAAGAACATGATTACTTTGCTCAAACATTACGCAATCGAGGAATAGAAGTGTTGTACCTTACAACTTTATTGACAGAAGCACTTCATACAGATGACTTAAAAAAGAAATTTGTGGCAGATGTGCTTAAGGAATCCAATTTAAGCATGAATGGTTCTTCGCAACAAATTGTTGATTATTTACTATCGTTTGAAACAGAAGCAATGGTTAAAAAAATAATGGCTGGTATTAGGAAATCAGAGATTCCAGTAAATAAAAAGACGCATTTGTATGAGTTATTAGATGACCATTATCCATTTTATTTAGACCCAATGCCGAATTTATATTTTACGAGGGATCCAGCAGCAACAATTGGCAATGGTTTAACGATTAATACGATGCGAGAAGTAGCTAGGAGGAGAGAATCCTTATTTATGAGCTACATTATTCATCATCATCCAAGATATGCGCAATATGATATTCCAATCTGGTTAGACAGAGACTACCCGCATCCAATCGAAGGTGGCGATGAGCTTGTGTTAAGCAAGGATACCGTTGCTATTGGAATTAGTGCTAGAACAGCGGCGAAATCTATTGAACGGTTAGCTGTCAACCTGTTTAAACGACAAGCAGATATGAAACGAGTCGTTGCTGTTGAAATACCAAAATCCAGAGCGTTCATGCATTTAGACACTGTTTTCACAATGGTGGATTACGATAAATTCACCATTCATCCAGAAATTCAAAATAAAAAAGGCGAAATGAATATTTATGTTCTTGAAAAAGGAAGAGATGAAGATACAGTCAAGATTACCCACAAAACGAATTTAATGGAGGCGTTGAAAGAGGCGCTAGGTTTGAAGGAAGTAACGTTAATTCCATGTGGTGGTGGGGATGTTATTGCGGCACCAAGAGAACAATGGAACGATGGATCGAACACATTGGCGATTGCACCAGGCGTCGTTGTCACATATGACCGAAACTATGTTTCCAATAAACTACTTCGCGAACATGGAATCGAAGTTATAGAGGTTATCAGTTCTGAATTATCTAGAGGGCGTGGCGGTCCGCGTTGTATGAGTATGCCACTTGTTCGTAAAGATATCTAAATCAATTCTAGGAGAAAAAAGAATAGGGATGAAACAGTTATTGTGAGATTTTGATCAAATGAATGTGGATAGAAGAAGGAACATCTTATCCATTTACCTTCTTCTACCCAACTACGAGGAGGAAGAAATATGGGGACAACTTTAACAAATCAATTAGCCGGTAGACATTTTTTAACATTAAAAGATTTTACAACAGAAGATATTCACTATTTGCTTGATCTTGCTAGCGATCTTAAAGAAAAGAAAAAAGCCGGCATCACGCATCGCTACATGGAGGGGCAAAATATTGCTTTATTATTTGAAAAACCGTCAACGAGAACGCGATGTGCTTTTACGGTTGCTTGTATCGACCTAGGAGCTCACCCAGAGTACCTTGGAAAGAATGATATTCAATTTGGTAAGAAAGAGTCTGTTCGTGATACAGCTATTGTGCTAGGAAGAATGTTTGATGGTATTCAATTTCGAGGATTTGAACAAAGCACAGTTAATGGTCTAGCCGAACATTCCGGCGTACCAGTTTGGAATGGATTAACGAACCAATTTCATCCAACGCAAATTCTTGCTGATTTATTAACAATTAAAGAAAATATTGGCCATCTTAAAGGCGTGAAACTCGTCTATGTAGGTGATGGCAGAAACAATATGGGAAATAGCTTGCTAATTGGTGGTGCAAAAGTCGGTATGGATGTACGCATTTGTTCACCTGAGAGTTTGTTTCCTGAACAAGACGTCATTGCTTATGCCAAGGAAGTGTCTAAAGAGACTGGCGGAAAAATAACAGTTACATCAAACATTGATGAAGCAGTTTCGGGGGCTGACGTGATTTATACAGATGTCTGGGTGTCTATGGGAGAAGAGGATCAATTTAAAGAGCGAATAGAATTACTGTCTCCTTATCAAGTAAATAAAAAAATGCTCGAAAAAACAGGGAATGAGCAAGTGATGTTTTTGCACTGCTTACCAAGCTTTCATGATTTAGAGACGGAAGTAGGTAGAGAAATTTATGAAAAGTTTGGTCTTAAAGAAATGGAAGTAACAGATGAGGTCTTTCAAAGTGAAAATTCCTTTGTATTTGAAGAAGCAGAAAATAGGTTGCACACAATTAAAGCTGTGATGGCTGCGACAAACGGAAATGTAAAAAGCTAAGAGGGAGAAACGTTTTTCTCCCTACTCTTTAAAAGAAGGTGAATAAAATGGGCGAAGACGATAAAAGGCTAAGTCTCGTTGCGTTGATTGCGCTTGTAGTTGGTTCCATGGTCGGTGGAGGCGCATTTAACTTAGCGGGAGATATTGCGCTTGGAGCCAATGCTGGTGCCGTCATTATCGGCTGGATTATAACTGGAATTGGGATCATAGCACTTGCTTTTGTCTTTCAAAATTTAACAATGAGAAAACCCGAACTTGACAGTGGTATATACAGCTATGCGAAAGATGGGTTTGGCACGTTTTTAGGCTTTAATAGTGCCTGGGGCTATTGGTTATCCGCTTGGTTAGGAAACGTAGCCTACGCGACCTTGGTATTCTCCTCCATTGGTTATTTTATCCCAGTATTTGAAGGGGGGCAAAATATAGCCAGTATACTAGGAGCATCTGTTGCTTTATGGCTCGTGCACTACCTTGTACTGCGAGGGATAAACTCTGCTGCATTTATTAACACAATTGCTACGATTGCAAAAGTAATCCCCATATTCCTGTTTCTTATCATTGCAATTATTGGATTCAAATGGGATACTTTTACATTTGAGTTTTGGGGAAGTGAAGGGTTTTCGTGGGGATCTGTTGCAGACCAAGTGAAAAGTACGATGCTTGTAACATTATGGGTGTTTATTGGTATTGAAGGCGCAGTTGTTATGTCGGGTAGGGCGAAAAATCGCTCTGATGTTGGAAAAGCAACTGTCATTGGTTTGATCAGTGTCTTGCTTATTTATATTTTAATTTCTTTACTCTCCTTAGGGATTATGCCTAGAGAGGAGTTAGCCGCATTGCCTAACCCAGCTATGGCTTATGTGATGGAAGAAATTGTCGGAAAATGGGGAGCCATTGTTATTAACCTCGGGCTAATTATTTCTGTTATGGGAGCATGGCTAGGATGGACGATGTTTGCGGCTGAATTGCCTTATGTCACTGCAAAAGATAATGTGTTCCCTAAATGGTTAGCCAAAGAAAATAAAAATAAAGCACCTGTTAACTCTTTATGGCTAACAAATGGACTCGTACAGCTATTTCTAATTACTCTTTTATTTTCAGAAACGGCCTATAACTTTACTTTTTCACTAGCATCTTCAGCGATTTTAATTCCGTATATGCTGTCTGCATTTTATCAAGTAAAACTGACTTTAACGGGCGAAACGTATCAATCAGTGAAAAAACGTAAAAAGGAAAAAATCGTCGGTGTCATTGCAAGTATTTATGCAATATGGCTTGTATATGCAGCTGGAATCGATTATTTATTGTTAACAATGTTGCTGTATGCACCAGGCATTATTCTTTATAAATGGGCATTAAAAGAAAATAATATTCAAAAACAAGATACAAAAATAGAAAGAATGTTCATGTTTATCATTGTTATCCTAGGTGTTATCGCACTAGCTGGATTATTGACAGGAAAAATAAATATTTAAAAAACTAAATATTCTGTAAAAGGAGTGGGAATATGAGAGGTAAACGCATCGTTATTGCGCTTGGTGGAAATGCGATTCAATCTGGAAGCGCCACTGCTATAGCGCAACAGAAAGCATTAAATCAAACAGCAGAACAATTAATTGAGATTATAAAACAAGGTTATCAAGTAGCTATTACCCATGGAAATGGTCCTCAAGTTGGCAATATATTATTACAGCAAATACAGTCAGATAGTGAACAAACACCTGCCATGCCTTTAGATACATGTGGGGCAATGAGTCAGGGAATGATTGGTTATTGGTTGGAAAATGCGTTAGACGAACAATTGCAGAAAGAAGGATTGAATAAAGAAGTTGCTTCTATTGTTACACGTGTAGAAGTAGATCCTACTGATGAAGCTTTTCGTCATCCAACAAAGCCTATTGGTCCTTTTTACTCCGAAGAGGAAGCTAAAAAACAAATGCAAACAGATGATGTACAATTTCGTGAGGATGCTGGACGAGGCTTTCGGAAAGTTGTCCCTTCCCCACAGCCTGTTAGCATCTTAGAGCATGCGGTCATTAAAACAATGGTTAATAACGATACTGTTGTCATTAGCACAGGAGGCGGAGGTGTTCCAGTATATCGACAAGACAATAAAATATTTGGCTTGGAAGCAGTCATTGATAAAGATTTTGCCTCCGAGACATTAGCTGAACTCATTCAAGCAGACACTTTAATGATTTTAACTGAAGTCGAGCATGTATATACGAATTATAATTCTCCACAGCAACAAGCGCTTCATGAAGTAGGGGTAGAAGATCTAAAAAGATTTGCTGAAGAAGGACAGTTTGCTGCGGGTAGTATGCTTCCCAAAATAAGGGCTGCCATCGCGTTTGCTGAATCAAAACTAGGAAGGAAATGCATTATTACGTCACTGAATAAAGCATTAGAAGCGATAGAGGGTCGTGCTGGAACGATCGTTAAAGCATAGGAAAAATAGGAGAGAATCGTAAATGTAAATGATGTGGGTGTATCTTTCCATCATAATATGTCGAAGCGGGTTAGCTTTACGTTTTGTGGATCGTATTGAAAAGAGTATAAACATGCATTTACATGTTTACAGATTCTCTCACATATTCCAGGGGGAAACTAGTATGAATAAGCAAAAGCGCCAACGCAAAATAAGAGAACTTATTATGACAAATGAAATTGGAACGCAAGCGGAATTACGCAAACGATTGTCTGACGCTGGCTATCATGTAGCAAAGTCCACACTCTCTAAAGATTTAAAAGAAATGGAGATAGGTAAAAAGCGTTTCCCAAATGGGGATAACGTATATGGCTTTTTTGAGAAGTTTAATAAATATATGAATCACCCGATAAAAAAAATGCAAGAATTATTTTCTGATACGATATTATCTGTTCATGTTTCAGGTAATTTTGTAATTGTAAAGTCAGAACCAGGCAATGCTAAAGCGATTGGTTATTTCATCGAGTGCCTTCATTGGAAAGAGATTGCTGGTATTATTAGCGGAGACGACAACTGTTTATTGCTTTGCCGAACGAAAATGGAGGCGAATAACATAGAATATCGATTTAATTCCATAAATTTCCTTACAACGACAAATTTAAAAGAATTCTAGTTTTCACAGAATGGATGCTATGTATTGGATAAGTCTATCATCTAAATACGCTGTTTCCTAAGGGGGTTTTAGGAAGTATAAATTATAGTCTTTATAGAAGATGTAACACAACGGCTTTCAACGATGATAAGCTACGTTTCCAAAGGTTACGAACAGCTGCCAATGAAAGAGCACTCTATCTTGAACTTCCTTGTGACTGGATTTACCTTCGAACTTTCTTGGTTTTGTTATTAAAAACGAATTTTTAGTACTAGGAAAGTGTAAGTTTTAAGGAATATAGTGTAAGTAAAATGATTAGCTAAGTTTTTATAATATTGAAAATCCGGTTGCTTCATGCAAGTATTATCATTTATAACTACATTGTTAGGGGAGAAGATATGGTCACTAACAAGAATAACCGACATATTTTTAAACAAAAATCAATAAAAACAAAATTACTTATTCCTTTTACACTGCTCATTCTATTTGCAGGTGGAACAGTTGCACTTATTAGTTATAATTTTACCATTAAAATGATGGTGAATGAACTGACAAATAGTTCAGAAAGCCAAATGAAAAGCATGAGTGAAACTTTTGACATGTTTTTTAGTAATACAGACAATATTATTCAAGAGTATACTGTTAATAGCTTGCTGTTGGAGTATAAACAAGAAAATCATGCGGAATTAATATCACGTTTACAAGAGACTAAAGATGCTCATGCTTCGATTGCGTTTATATATGCAGGTGATGAAAAGACAGGGGATATGATTGATCCTACAGGTGATTTAGATGAAAACTACAACCCGAAAGAAAGACCTTGGTATCAACAGGCTGTAAAAGCAGATGGAGAGACGATTTGGACGCGCCCTTATGTGGATGAGGGTACAGGAAAAACGGTGTTGACAGCAGCAAGGGCTTATTATGATAAACAGAAGTTGCAGGGTGTATTTGCTGTTGATGTAACGATCAATACATTAATGGATATGGTAAATCAGGTAAGTATAGGAGAAACGGGATATGCAATGGTACTTGACCAAGCAGGGCATTATATTGTTCATCCAGAGGAAGAAAAAGTAGGACAGCAGATGGATGAGACTTTGTTTGAAAAGTTAACAAATACGCAAAAGCAAGGATCTTTGGAATACGAAGTAAATGACGAAGAGAAAGTGATCAGCTTTGTTACAAATCCAACTACTGGCTGGATTATTGGTGGAACAGTAGATCAAGCGGAATTTGCCAGTAAAGCCAAAAGTGTCATTATACCTATTGTTGTTGCTTTGATTATCGTTATTATTATCGGTGTCATTCTTTCCTTGCTCATTACGAATCGAATAACAAAACCGATTAAATCTGTTATGTATCGCATGAATAAGATTGCTGCTGGTGACTTGAGCGACCCACCATTAATCGCACATTCAGCAGATGAAACAGGGCAACTCGTTCGTGCTTCTAATAAGATGGGGGAAAATATGCGCCATTTACTGGATGAAATGCAGACAGCTTCCGAGGCGGTTCGTCATCATAGTGAAGACTTAACGCAATTTGCGAATGAAGTACATGCTGGTACAGACCAAATTGCTGCAACGATGGAGGAACTTGCTGCAGGTTCAGAGACGCAAGCTCATAGTGCGAATCAGTTAGCTCATGGGATGGGTGAATTTGACACGAAAATGAAAGGTGTGAATGAAAAAGGGGAGCTGACGGAGACGAACTCTAAAAAAGTTCAAAACTTAACAGATGAGGGAAACAGGCGAATGCAAGTATCGAAGGAACAAATGGATACCATTTATCATATTGTTCATGAGGCGGTTGAAAAAGTAAGGGGTCTTGATCAGCAGTCAAAACAGATTAGTGAATTAATTACGATCGTTCATGATATTGCAGATCAAACAAATTTATTAGCTTTGAATGCTTCTATAGAAGCTGCTCGTGCAGGCGAACATGGACAAGGCTTTGCCGTAGTAGCCACGGAGATAAGAAAGCTTGCAGAAGAAGTGGCAACATCTGTAACGGATATTACGGAAATTGTCGACAATATTCAACAAGAATCAATGAACGTAACGACATCTTTGCAAACAGGATACCAAGAGGTGGAAGTGGGGGCAAGCCAAATTCAAACGACGTTAGAAACATTTGTACAAATCAACACATCTATCGCTCAAATGGGAGAGCATATTACAAACATGTCCAATCATCTCCGTGATATGACAGCGTCAAGCCAAGTTATGAATCGTTCGATTGAGGAGGTTGCTTCTAGTGCAGAACAGGCTGCTGCTGGAATAGAAGAAATATCTGCGACTACAGAAGAAACAAGTAGTTCTATGGAAGAGATTGTGCGTAATTCAGAAAAAATGGAGAAGTTAGCAGACGAGCTTCATCAGATGATGACGAAGTTTACATTTTAGAGAGATCATTAATAACGTGAAGAAATCGCCATATCGATGGTAGTCATTTATTTGATGTCGCAGTTAGAGCCATACTTGTTAGCAATGAGAACCTATATGGATTAGGTGAGAATATTTGTGTATAGCGGATAAGAAACATCAAATAGGATAGGTTGACTAAACATTTATCCCCTGTTTAATGTTTTGAAAAAAAGCAATTTTATTCCTAGTTTACAGAGGGAATGCATTGCTTTTTTTCACTATAGGAAAGTATAACTTTTTAAATGGTTTATAGCATAAGAAAAATGATAGCTATCGTCATGATAGCTAAGTTTTTCTGAAATTTGTTTGACAAAAAATAAAGTGGTCGCCTGGGTTCCATACGTGCAAATGATCAGCAAGGTAACCTCGAAGCCATAATACATCGTTAATTCTTCTTAGGTAGAACCCTTTAGGGAAATTTATTCAGGCGAACTTTTGTATTGTTATGATAAGAACCCTTCGGAATAAAATCAATTTTAAATTGTGAAAGGTTGCTAGAATCATTAATGGTACTTTTTATCATTCGAACAGCATTTTCACATTTAGTATCTTCTGTATTGCTCGCTGGTTTCGACCAACTTTGACTGTTTTCACGTTTTCGTAGTTATTTCTGATATAGCTTTCTACAGATTTCTCAGCTTTTTGGATGGTTAGGCCATCACTAATATTGTTGGAAGAATTCACATTACATCCAACAAGCATTATGGTGATAACTATAAAGGAAATAAGATGTTTCCACATGGCGAATACCGTCCTGTTTAGTCGCACGCTTTCTCTTGACATTCTTCTTTTATTTTTGGGAACCCTTTTTCTACACTAATGCCATCTACTGAATAATTTTCATTTATGGTTATTGTAAATTTAAACTCTTGATTTACTTTTCCTTTTGACTTCATAGCCCCCATTGGACTACGATATGGCTCTTCTACTTCGATAGTCTCAACGCCTTCAAAATTATTCTTAATAAAATTTTGAGTCGCTTCCTTAGCTTTAGCGATTGTTTGATCATCGTAAATATGCTCTTCTTGGTTCACATTGCAACCTCCTAATAGTATAATAATAGCAGTAATAAAACATAGTAATATTTTAATGTTTTTCAATAAAATCACCTCTTCTATCAATTACAGAAAGGAATGCCTGTCATGAGTTCTACCTCAAAAATTACAGACTTTGAAGCTAGTTTTATATCAGATGAATCGTATGAAGACATTCAAAATAAAATATACATAAAAAACAAAAATGTGTTTATAGCATGGGAAAAGATCGAAACCATCAAAGATAAAGACACCGGCCTTCATGGCTATGTTTTACAGAACCCCGACACAGAGGAAGTTGTTATCAGTTTTCGAGGAACAGAACGCCCAAAGACAACGACAAAACAAGTGGAACAAAAGTATGTTGGTTCCCCCTCTCAAGATGCCCGTCTAGCCGGAGCTGGGGGCGGGGCGAAACTAAAAGATGGTAATCTGATTTATGAAACGAAAGACACGGACTTTTCCGAATATAGCGAATATTATCATATATAGTATAACATATATAAAAAATATATTTTATACTTTTTATAATAGTGTATTCTTATAAATGCTTCATTTTTCTTACAATAGCTACTCCTTTGTCTTTTTGTTTTTAAAATAAACTGTGGTATATTTACTTGTACATAGAAATTGTTCAAGGAGAAAAATGGCATGGAAAACTTGGAAAATCAAATTGAAAAATTAGAGAATCAAGTTGTTGAAAAGATAGCAGATAATGTGTATACATTTGGAGTTTCCAAGACAGTTGGACGTGTATTTGGTATTATTTCGTTAAATAGGGATCCGATGACGCTTGAGCAATTGTCTGAAGCTATGGGAATGAGTAAAATGCGGATGAGCCAGGTTGTTCGGGAAATGATTGAATTAAACCTCGCAGAAAAAGTTTTTATGAAAGGTGTTCGCAAGGATTTAGTAATAGTAGAAAACGATTATTATCAGACGTTTATTGCTTTGTTTACAGCCAATTGGCGGAAAACCATTAGTAAAAGTAAATTGCATGAACATAGCTTATATAAAAAATTGTTGCATGTGCGTGAGGAAGGTATGCTTAACGCAGAATTAGAAGCACAATTGGATAATTTATTAGTAGAAATTAAAGGTTCGCTCGATTACTTGGATTGGATAAGTCGGCTTATTGAATTTTTTGAGTCTGGTGAGATTTTTAAGCATGTGCCAAAAGCCGAGGATAAATGAGACGTCTGTTTGTTATGTATTCGTAAAACGAAGCATAGCTAAAATTATTATGAAGGATAGCATGAATAAATAGGTGTTATAAGTAAAATCTGTGGATTTATGTAAAGCAGACCTGTTCGTATATTAGAACGGGTCTTTTTTTTTATGATCTAGGAAATTATAAAATTTTGCAGCTGTAGATAAACTAACTAAGTTATTTACCACGTCCGACTCCAGCGCCCAGCAACTAGGCGACTTCACTCTATTCCCCTACGCTAAGTCGTCGGTTCGTTCTAAATAGGAAGCCCGCATACTCCTGTTGCAGGAGCATGATTCCTAAAATTTTCGTTGATTCGCGTTCCACTCGCTACGTTGCTAACCGGGCGCCCTGAGCCTTTGTTCTTGCATATAGGAAAGAGGGGATTGTGTGTAACAACATAGCACAATACGCACGGCTTTCATTCTTTTTGACCTAGGATTTTCCCCTACATGTCATGCCGTTTCCTAGCATGGCGGAAAATGTTTATTTGCTGGTAAAAACCGTTTTCAATTATAGTTAAGCTATAACAAGCAAGAAAAATACTTCACAAACAGGAGGTCACCATGAACAGCTCAAAACTTCAGTCCACTTTAATGAAATGGCTGATGCCGATTGCGAATAAAGTGGAGCAACAGAAGCACTTACAAGCAATAAAAGACGGAATGATTGCAATTGTTCCAATTATCATTATAGGTTCGTTTTTTATATTGCCAATTGCATTTATGAACGTATTCCAAAGCGGCCCTATTCATGAGTTTTTTGCTAACCATATTGATAAATTAACGTATCCAGATAAGTTTACAAATGGTTTGTTATCCGTTTATGCTGCATTCTTTATTGCTGATTCCTTGGCGAAAAAGTATGCGATGCATTCTGCGCAATATGGGATTACAGCTGTAATTACCCATGTGATTCTGAGCGGTGTTGTTACGGAAAATGGACTTGATATGACTTATTTAGGAGCACAAGGGTTATTCGTTAGTATTATATCTGCTATTTTAAGCGTTGAAGTGACTCGCTTTATGATTAAGAAAAAAATGGTTGTCCGATTGCCAGACAGCGTACCACAAATGGTAGGAGACAGCTTTAGTAATTTATTCCCAATGATTGTTAATATTCTACTCGGTTCTACTATAGCTATTTTATCGACGAGTTTAGGAGAGGTTGCCTTTCCGCAAGTAATTATGAATGTGCTAGCACCAGCAATCAGTTCGATGGATAGCTTGCCATCCTTATTAATTGTTATATTTCTAACGCAATTTCTTTGGTTTTTTGGTTTACACGGTCCAGCAATTACTTCTGCTGTATGGGCGCCATTTGCGATCACCTACCAAGCGGAAAATATTGCCAACTACGCAGCGGGTGCTGATGTAACCCATATCTTTACATTTGGGTTATACTATAACATATTACAAGTGTCCGGTTCTGGACTTACATTAGGGCTCGTATTACTTATGATGCGTTCAAGAGCGAAAAATTTAAATGCGATTGGAAAAGTGTCCATTATTCCTTCGTTATTTGGAATTAACGAACCACTTATCTTTGGCGCTCCAATCATACTAAATCCATTTATGTTTATTCCTTTTGTCTTTGGTCCACTTATTGTTACGACATTAACTTATTTTGGCATGACATCTGGTCTAATGGGTATGCCAATTGCTAACCCACCAGGATTTTTACCACCTGGGGTAGGAGCCTTCCTCATGACATTGGATTGGCGAGCAGTTGTATTTGTTTTCCTTAGTTTAATTTTAATGACGCTTATCTATTTGCCATTCTTTAAAGCAATGGAAGCAAACGAAATAAAAAAAGAGAGCGAAAAAACAGTTTAAGTGCCGCTTTATAAATGCGTGTCATTAGGAAACCTTAGTAAAATAAAGATAATAAGTAGGTGATATCGATGTTTACGGAACGACAAAAGGAAATTATTGAGTTAATTTTAAAAAATCCAAATGGTATTTTTGGCGCGAAATTAGCTGATAAATTAAATGTGTCCACAAGAACCGTAAGAAACGATATTGCCTCCATCAATAAAACACTAATTCATGAATCGTTGCGCATTTTGTCTTCGAATAAAAAAGGCTATTATCTTTTGCCGGCATATATACAGACTTTAACAGCTTTTATGAATCCTACCACCAACATACAACGTCAAGGATTTCAAAATCAGGAACAACGTTTATATGTTATTTTAGGGAAGGTGCTGTTTTTAAAAGAGCAGGATTGCTTTCAATTAGCGGATGAGCTCTACGTGTCCGAACAAACGATTTTTAAGGACTTAAGCAAAATAAGACAACTCTTGGAAACGAAGTATAAAATACAGCCAATGGAAATCCAGCATAATCAAATTCATTTTTCTGTCTCAGAAGAAGAAATTAGATATTTGTTGTTTAAAATTTTAAAGGAGCTTATTTTATCGGACAAGCCCGATTATTTATCCGATGTCAACCTGTTAGTAGATGGTCACCTTGATCAAAAAGAGTTTGATTTATTAACAATTAAAATGAAAAATTATTTAGCCTCTCAGAAGCTCGTTATAGATGATAAGTCGTTTGAAATGATGGTTGGCGCTATTTATCTTACGGTGTTAAGGAATCGATTTGGATTTACAATAAAGTCTGATGTACAGTCCTATTTTAACGGTAATGTTAGTTCCTTATTACAGGAATTATTGGAATCAGGCATCGATATCAAGGAAAAAGATAAAACGAGTCTTAATCGGTTTTTCTGGTCGCTTAAAATTCCAACAAGTTCAAGTTCGCTAGAAGAAAATATTAGTATAACAGCACTAACCATTTTAAATGAATTTCGTAGAGAAGTATTGGATAAATATAGTATCGATCTAAAGGAAAGCGTAGAAACGATGGAAAATCTGAAAGTGCATATGGAATATATGCTCCGCCGTTTAGATACGAATTATGAACTATCCAATCCAATCATAAATGATATAAAAAAACGGTATCCGTTTTCGTATGAAGTAGCGATGTTAATTGTTCATATTGTATATCGTTATCAAGAGAAGTATTTAGCAGATGATGAAATCTCTTATATTGCGATCTATATTGAAATATTTTTACGAAAAAATAATAACCGTTTGAAGACGATTGTGATTAGCGATACGAGCATGGGAATTAATGATATTATTCAAAATTGGCTCACTAGCAATTTCAGGAACCACGTGGAGGTAGTTGCATGCATGCCATTAATTGCATTAGACAGCTATGTGGAAAATCATCAAGTGGATTTAATCATTACGACGAATATTTTAAACCTTAATCAAGCTATCCCTTGTCATGTTATTGAGCGCATTCCTGAGCGCAGTGATTATTATTCACTTACGAATAAAATACACAAAATTAAAAATAGTAATCGATATGAAAAGCTGATATTGCGCATGTTCAGCGAAGAATTTGTTGACATCTATGAGGAAGATCAGCTCACGTTTGAGGAATTAATTAAAACTATGGCGCAGAAATTAAAACGACATCACCGCATCACGGATATGGAAGGGTATGTAAAGGATGTTATCCAACGTGAGGAAAATTATCCAACAACAATTGGAAAACATTTTATGATCCCACACCCATTGTCTTCATTCGCCAATAAAACAACCGTTCATGTAGCGGTGCTGAAAAAACCTCTTTTGCATAAAGGAGAAAAAATTAGATTGGTGTTTTTGCTAGCCATTGAAAATAAAATGGATGATGACGTAAGCACGTTGTTTCACTTTATGCAGCAATTAGCTTTAGATCAGGATTCCATTGCCAGTTTATTAGATGCAGATGGAAAAGAAGCATTTTTAGAGAAGATTATCGCCTTATCGACATCGTTTTTTAACAAACATTATATAGAGTAGCTTTGTAATAATTTTGTACTAAATTACTGTAGAGGAAAAACGAAAGCTGTTGCCATAAGCTTTACGTTTTTCTAAAAGAGGAGAGAACGAAATGAATATATTATTAGTATGTAATGCTGGAATGTCCAGCTCGATTTTAGTAGATAAAATGAAAAAGGCTGCAGCTGCACAAAATTTGGATGTAGTCGTAGAAGCGAGATCAAATAATGCCATTAACGAAGAAAAAGGAAAATGGGATATTTGTTTAGTAGGCCCACAAATTATCTATGCGGTTGACTCTATTAAAGCAACTTTAGGCATTCCGGTTGCTGCTGTGGAGCCACGAACTTATGCCATGGCGAATGGTGAAGAGGCTTTGAAACAAGCTTTCAAAATGCATGAGGAAGGGAAAGCATAATTTATGTCCAAGGTAGAGCGATTATCAGAAATAGCAATGAAAATTATTACCTGTGCAGGGCTTGCTAAATCGAATTATTTAATGGCTTTAGAAGATGCGAAAAAAGGTAATGTAGAAGAAGCGCAAAAAAAGTTACAAGAAGGTTCCGATGTATTTGCTGAGGCGCATCATGTACATGCCTCTGCATTATCTGATGAAATGAAAGAGTTGGAGCCACAAGTAACATTACTACTTGTGCATGCAGAAGACCAGCTTATGAATGCAGAAACGATAAAAATATTAGTGCAAGAATTAATGGAAATTCATCAGGCAAAATAAGCTAAAATCCTATTAAAAGGATAAGAATAGTAGATTATATAATGAAGGAGATAAATAGACATGAATGAAACGTATAATATCTGGGCGGAAACGAAAACAAGAAATAATTTACAGGTGGATGAAGTTGTTTCATCTTTACAAAAATCTATCCGCAGAGCGATGGTGGAAGAAGCTTGTGCATATGCTTATGAATTATATATTAGCTCCCCGCAATTACTTGATAGAATGTGGAGAAGATTATTAACTATTTCTGTAGAAGATATTGGATTTGGTAACTTGGATGCTGCTATTCATGTGCAAAACTTAAATGAAATGCGTAAAAATTTCCCATACAGTGATGGTGACCAGCCGATGTACTTTATTCATGCCATCCGTATTTTATGTGAAAGCACGAAAGATAGATCGAGTGACTTTTTAAAAAATATTATAATTAAAGGTTTTGCAATGGGGCAAAAACCAGAAATTATGGACGTAGCATTGGATAAGCATACAAAACGAGGAAAAGAAATGGGACGCGGTTCCAAACATTTCTTTGAAGAAGGAACCAAGGTTATCCCACAAATGAAAGTAGACAATGATTATCGTGAGCGTTACGGTAAAATTTTGGAGACGTATGATCCAAAAAATGCAGTGCCAAATGCATTTGTTTATAGCCCAGACCAGTTTTAAGAGCAAAGGCTCGAGTCGCCCGTTTAGTAACGCAGCGAGTGGAACGAAGGAACTAAAGTTTTAGGAATCATGCCACTAAAACAGGGGTATGTGGACGATGGGCGATGAAGCTGGACGTGGCTAATTAGCTTAGTAAGTTTATCCACAGCTGCAAACCATATTATGCTAGAGCGTGAAAAAGGCTGCATCTCTAAGTAGGGGTGCAGCCTATTTTTTAATACCGTGCAGAAATAAATCGATAATTGTTTGGATCATAATTTCTTTGTCATTTGTAAATCCATCTAGTTGGAGCACATGATGACTGATAATATAGCCAAACATGATGTAGAATAGTAGGTCAACGACTGCTTGGCTATTTACATCTCTAAATTCTTCCTTCCTAATTCGATGATTGACAAAATGGAGTGCTTCATGTTGAGCTGGCTTTGTGATGTTATGGATTACAGATTGGCGAACTTGCTCATTATTTAAACATTCTCTAATCAAAACTTTAAGTACACCATCATTTTTTTCTAATAAATCAAGTCTATCTTTCATTAAAGCTTCTAATATTTCTTCTGTATTAACATTTGTAGTATTAAATTGCGTTATAACTTCTTTAAGAATGGAGGGCGAACTAACCTGTATAATTAAAGGAGCTAATAATTGATGTAATAAATTCTTTTTGGATTTAAAGTTGCGAAATAATGTGATTTCAGCTACACCAGCTAATTTAGCTATTTCAGAAGTAGAGCTGTTTTCATAGCCTTTTTCGGAAAATAAATTTTTTGCGGCGTTAAGAATTTTTAATTGGCTTTGTGATAATTGCTTCTCTTCTCTCATGGTATTTGTAAAGTTTTCGATTACTTGCTGCAATTCGTCTGTATCATTTTGCTTATCCATATTTTCACCTCCATTTCTTCCGGATAAAGGTGCTGTAAGACCTATCCCATCAAGAATTGAAAGCTGGGAAATGGATAAAAGTCTAAGGGAAGATACAGCACCTCATTTTCCAATTTGTTTAGAGTCATACCCTTGGGTTGCTCACCATCATGATAAAATGAGAACTTTGCTTTATTTTAGCCGTTTTTTAAAACTCAGTGTAGTTGCTATACATAGTATGACAGTAAAAGTTAGCAGAATCAAAGTTTGTTTCCATAGTTCTTCTATGCCAATACCTTTTAAAAATATCCCGCGTAATATTTCTAGAAAATAAGTAAGTGGAATGAAGCCACCCATAGCTTGAATAATAAAGGGCATAGGTTCTCTTGGAAAGACAAATCCTGAAATAATAACGCTAGGTAAAATAATAGCAAACGCTATTTGCATTGCTTGTAATTGATTTTTTGCTATGGTTGAAACGAGGATACCCATGGCTAACGTCGTAATGAGAAACAAGATGCTTAGTAAAATTAATAAAGGGATACTTCCTTGAATAGGGGCTCCGAACCATAAAACGCCGGATATTAACACAAATAAAAAAGAGATAAACCCAATAACCGTATAGGGCGTTAGTTTTCCTAAAATTAATTCACGAGGTTTAATAGGAGTGACAATAAGTTGTTCCATCGTCCCTCTTTCTTTCTCCCTAACTAAAGAAAAGGCGGTAAGAATTAAAATGACCTCTTGCATAATTAAGCCGATTAACCCAGGGATATTAAACTTCATCATATCCATGTCAGGATTGTAAAAAACACGGCTTTCCTCTTTTATTGGTTGGCTTATTTCTTGAACTCCTTGGTTGTTAAGTTGTTTTTTTTGAATGACTAAAGATGTGTGTTGTGAGATTAAACGAGCATTCTTTAACGCTGTGTTAGCGATATTTGGATCGGAACCATCAATTAATAGTTGGATAGATGCTTCCTGAATGGGGATTTGCTTGGAAAAATTCGGTGGAATAACAATTGCCATACCAATTTTACCATTGTCCAGTAAATGATCAACTTCCTCGTATGATGTTACATGGTATGATGTCGTAAAATAATGACTATTCCCATACTGTTGAATCAGATTTCTACTTTCTTGCGTTTTATTTTGATCCCAAATCGCGATGTCCATATTTTCGACTTCTGAACTTACCGCATATCCTAATAAGAATAAGAGCATGACAGGCAAGACTAAAGCGATTGCTAGGCTTGCTGGATCTTTTTTGATTTGAATGATTTCTTTTTTGACAATAGAAATATAGCGGCCTAGCGAGATGGAGGAAAAACGTTTAGGCATAGGTTAAGCCTCCGTTAAGAAGTGTTTTTTCTTGTTGTTCTTTCACTAATTTTATAAATAAGTCATCTAAATGGTGGACGTTATGCTCTGTTTTTAATTCTTGAGGTGTCCCGGAGACGAGAATGGTGCCATAAAAGATAAAACCAATTTCTGTACACAATTCTGCTTCATCCATATAATGTGTGGTTACCAAGACTGTAATCCCATCTTTAGATAAGTCGGTTATAATGTCCCAAAAAATTTTCCGCGACCCCTGGATCAACACCTGCTGTTGGTTCATCTAAAACTAATAATTCTGGTTTGTGTAGGAGGGCGCAACTAAGAGCTAATCGCTGTTTCCAACCACCTGACAAATTGCTAGCGCGTTGATTTAAGCGTCCAGATAGCCCTGTTACCGTAATTACTTCTTCTTGTCTCGCTTTACTTTCCTTGCCGGTAAGCCCATAAACCCCGGCATAAAAGTCTAAATTCTCTTTCATTGTTAATTCTTCGTATAAACTGAATTTTTGCGACATATAGCCAATCTTTTGCTTAATACGTTCTGATTCTGTTTTTATATCATGGCTTACTACAGTACCCTTTCCTGATGTCGGTTTTAAAACACCACATAGCATTCGAATCATCGTCGACTTGCCCGAACCGTTTGGACCTAAAAACCCGTATATATGCCCTTTGTTAATTTGCAAATTAACTTTGTTTACTGCGAGTATGTTACCAAACTGTTTCGTTAATTGTTTTGTTTCAATGGCTAACAATGTCATACCTCCTTTAGTTAAAGTTCCACGTAAACTGTCATACCTGGTTTTAGCTCGTTTTCTGCGGATATGTCTATCGTAATTGCAAATACACGCTTAGCTGTTTCTTCTTTAGTTTGAATGTTATTAGGTGTAAATTGAGCTTCTGTTGCAATATTTTTCACTTTTCCTGTAAAGGTTTTATCTAAATAAGCATTGGTTGTCAACTCTACACTTTGGTTGTGTTCCAATTTATTAAGGTCTTTCTCAGCAATGTAGACAATTACTTCTTTTATAGAGGGATCAATGATAGATAAAAGGTTTTCTCCAGCGTTTGCCAACTCGCCTTCTGAAATATAGACATCTTGAATTCTTCCTCTAATGGGAGATTTGATGTTGGATCTTTCTTTTTCTAAGGATAATAATTCTTCTTTTATTTTAGCCTGTTTTACAGCCTCGTTCGCTTGTTGTATTAATTCTTCACGTCCGGAAGCTTCAGCCTCTGTTTTTTCTGCTTCGGCAATTTCAATAGCGTACTTTGCTTCTGCGATTTTCAGATTTAGTTTCTCCATATCCAGCGTGAGCAAAGAATCATTTTTACTGACATGTTCCCCTTCGTCAATATCAATGCTATCGACTAGTGCAGTAGTTTCCGCTTGTATGAATTGTTTATGACCTTCTACAGTTCCTGAATAAGTGGTACTGTCATTGTCCGTTGAAGAGCAGCCAAATAAAATAAATAGTATAACTGGCGAAAAAACAATTAATGCCCTCATTAAAAGCACCTCCCAAAATGTTTGTTAGTAATTACTTACATATATAATACGTGAAATGATGGAATACGTAAAGGGCTTAGCAAAGAAACTTTAGAATAATGAAAATGAAAAAAAGATTGTAATATGGAAGTGAATGATTTGTACGTATAAAAAATCTCTTTTCCTGTTCGAAGACAGAAAAAGAGATTTGTGTATACCATTGCAAGATTTTTCACTATAGTAAGCCAAGTTTATCTAGCTTGAAATGAGTTAAATGTATAATATGACAAAAATTTTCGTCGGCAAGTTTGCGAAAGTCTGCTGGTTTATAAGGTATGCGAGTTGGGAGTCACCATAAGTCAAGTGTTTTAAAAATCTAGCTCGTTGTTACAGCCCTGCATTAGTAGCGCCAAATATTCTTTCCTTCAACCAGCGTCCTGTTGGAGTATCGGCAAGTCCGCCTTCTCCTGTTTCTCGTAACGCAGAAGGCATTGTTTTTCCAATTCGATACATAGCTCCAATCACTTCATCACAAGGAATTCTACTTGTAACACCTGCTAATGCCATGTCTGCAGATACAATTGCAAGTGCGGAGCCGCCAGCATTTCGTTTTACACAAGGAACTTCAACAAGGCCTGCTACAGGATCACAGACGAGCCCCAGCATGTTTTTTAAAGTCATGGCAAATGCTTCTGCAGATTGCTGAGGTGTTCCTCCAGCCATTTCCACAATAGCTGCTGAAGCCATAGCGCCAGCTGATCCTACTTCTGCTTGGCAACCACCAGCTGCTCCTGAGATAAATGCATTATTTGCTACGACAAAGCCAAATGCACCGGCAGTAAATAAATAGCGAATCATTTGCTCGCGAGTAGGGTGTAATTGGTTTTTAACTGCAAATAACGTTCCTGGAACACACCCGGCGCTCCCTGCAGTTGGGGTTGCACAAATCGTTCCCATGGCAGCATTTACTTCGTTTGTTCCCATGGCCTTACTTACCCCATCTAAAAGCAGATGACCGGATAGTGGTGTTTTCTCTTTCATATAATTTTGAATTAGGACGGCGTCTCCCCCTGTTAAGCCAGTAACAGATTTCACGCCTTGTAAACTTTCTTCAATGGCATTTTCCATGACTTCAAGATTTTTTTCCATACTTGCGATTACTTCTTCACGCGTTTGTTCTTTAACATCCATTTCTTGTTGGATCATTACTTCTGATAGTAATATATTTTCTTTTTCGGCGATTTCCACCAGTTCGGCTACTGTTCGAAACATAGACAAACTCCTTTCTGTTTTACAGGCTATAATATAAAATAAGCATTATATCGCCTGATTTTTAAATATTTCGTCTTAAATTAACTAATAATTGTACAAACATTAGTAATATGTGGTGCTTGGCGTAATTCATTCAAAAGCGTATCTTTGATATTTTGATCGACTTCAATAACCATTAACGCAGCATCACCAACATCCTTTCGATTTACTTCCATGTGACCAATGTTTATTTCATGTTTGGCTAAAATGGTTGTTACGGAAGCGATCGCGCCAAAGCGGTCATTATGCATGATTAACAGCGCAGGATGGTTGCCAGATAAACGTAGCTTAAAACCATTTAATTCCGTAATTTCGACTTTGCCACCACCAATGGATATGCCGACTAACTCGACTTGGTTTTGATCATTACCAACAATTAATCGGGCTGTATTAGGGTGGTCTACAGCTGCTGTATCTTCAATAAAATCAATGGAAAAATTGCGTTCTTTTACTATTTCTAATGATTGATTCATACGTGGGTCATCTGTTTCAAAGCCAAGCAACCCTCCCACTAAAGCGAAATCTGTGCCATGCCCTTTATGCGTTTTAGCAAATGATTCATATAAATGTATTTTGGCCCAGTTCGGTTCAGACCCTAATAAATTTCTAGCTGCTTTACCAATTCGCGCTGCACCAGCAGTATGGGAACTGGATGGTCCTATCATAACAGGACCAATAATATCGAACACAGAATTGTATTTCATATGTGGTCACCACCTTAAAAAATTGTTTGAAGTATTCCTAGAAATGGGTTATGGATTTTACTGACGTTGTAGATAAATATATCTTGACAGGATTATCGGAGAAATAAGAAGCTTTCCCCGATAAGATAAATTACGTTTTTAGAAAGATAAGAAGTATAAAATCAGGTGCTAGTGGTTCGGAAAAAAACTACTAACACGTCTTGCGTCATTGCCTACCAACTAGGTGACTTCACGAAAACGCTTTACGATACGTCATCATTGCCCCTAAGAGGCACGCCGACTAAAAATGAGCTTGACGGCTAACGGCATCATTTCCCTGTTTTCATGGCATGATTCCTTTTCCCGTTAATTCGTTCCATTCGCAACGCTGTATACAGATGTTTGCACCTTTGTTCATGGCTTCGTGCTTCGTGCTTCATAAATGGCGGTTTTATTCGCGTCAAGTATGTTAGTAACGAACATGATTCCAGAAAATCTAGTTGATCTTATCGTTACCCATTAATGTCAACTAATTCGCGTATACGTTTCATTTTAAAGTTTCTTAAATGGGCTCTGAGCCAAAAAAACTCCATCATGCATGGAATCCTGCCACAAAAAAGAGTAAGCAAGGTGCATTTATTGGGCGTCTATATGTGAAGGATTCTTTATCGCTACCTAAAAATGATAGTCAGGAGCTTTGTCTGCACTTAACATAGTAACTTTTAAACCTGGCCTCCCATCGTACCACAGAAGGCAACTTTTAGACAATCTTATCTATTCCATTTGTTTTCTGGATATTACCACTGTACATATCTGCGTTTAGCAACCCAATATTTCAATTATTGTTATTTTCGTTAAGCGATACGATTCGTAGATAACGGTAAACACTTGATTCAGACATTCCCATGACTTTAGCAACGTCCATTACCGTACCTTTAATATCAAATACACCATGTTCCTTTAATTTGGAAATAACGAGTTTTTTTTGTTCAGTTGATAATTGGGCACCCGATTCTAATATATCTTTGTCTACTTGTGTATAAATAATGTTGTGAATATTTTCGGTCAGTTTTTCAACGGATTGTTCCTGTTCGGTTTGTTTGTCTATATACTCTATATCCCAGCTTAGGTTAGCTAAATGTAATAAATCCTTTGCGACTTTCCGATAGGCATCTGCATCAAAGTTTATACATAAAAGACCTTGTAATTGACCGTTATGGTCTTTGATAAACATGGTAGACGAACGAAATTTCTTACCCTTTGGCCCTTCTCCAACATAATTTACAACAAAATCTTTCTTTAAATATACTTTGTCCTCAATTAATTTTTTTGCATAGTTCGTTAAGGGGCTATTTAATGATCTTCCACTTAATTCGCCATGGATGATGTGACCAATGTGAGAACCTCCATCAGAATCTAAAACATGTAATACGAATTCATAATTAGAACCACAAATTTCACCAAAATAATTCATTATATTTTTATAGTGTCGAAAAAGTTGATCATCCAAATCGGTACTCCTCCTTTTTATAACTCTTTTTTTGAATGATTGGTTATGCATTTTTAAGATAAATTTAAGCGCGAATTGTTTATGTTTATCATCATGAATGTATCACAACTACTGATGATAAAAAGAGTTCAAAAAGGGTTGTTCGTTCTTTAATAAATGCCCATTCTTCATTTATCCCATTCATTTTTCCTTGTTATTCATTGTTATTTAATTCACAATCGGCTAAAACATCTTTCTAAACTTATTAAACAAATTATGCTAGACGAACAAGTTTTGCAATGGAACATCTCGGATTTCAACTGCTAAACAAGAAGATAATAAACATTCTTCATTTAAAAAATTGGTGGAATGGAACGCTTTTTTATACAGATAATTATAACAGATTTTAAAGACAATCCAATATAATAATAATAAATTTTTGTTATAAAAATATTTTATTATTATATGTTGACGCTTTATATTGCATGTGATATTCTTAATTTGTAATAATAAATTATTATGCTAGAAATTTTTTATCAGAACAGTCGTGCGCTATTTAAAAAAAGACTAGGTAACTTGTTCTTGCATCATTTCAAAATAATATTAGGAGGTGAAATCTAAAATAGAAATAACAAACTAGAAACGGTATTCTTATCGATTATTTGACGTATTTTGAAAGCGGTTTTGTTATATGTAGTTCTTGCTATCCGTAATAAAGAAAGTAATTACTACAGTTTTAGAATTATTGCTTTTATTATTTTTCTAGTCTAACAAGTGGTTTAACTTCATATTGTTATAAAATTTAAAATATTTAGTAAACTATTCGCTTTGACCACATTAGAAGCATTTTCAAATAAAATTTAACCGGATTTAAATGCGTTTTCATTTTAATAAATGTTATCTCAAGATTATTCTGTGAAATTAATTAAATTCAAGGGAGGATTGGTCATGAGCGTAGTAACGATGAGAGAAAAAAAGAATGTCAGTTACAAAAGTTGTTTTGATGTGATTGGACCAGTTATGATAGGACCCTCAAGTTCACATACGGCAGGCGCTTTAGCAATGGGATTGATTGCAAATAAATTATTTAAAAAACTTCCAAAAAAAGTGGTAGTAAAGTATTACGAATCTTTTGCAGAAACGCATAAAGGACACGGAACAGATTTAGCGATTATTTCTGGTATATTAGGTTTTGAGGCTGATGATAGCAGGGTGCTAGAGGCTATTAAAATAGCAGAATCTAAAGGTATTGATATTACTTTTTTAGAAAAGTCAGGAGATAGCCCTGCTGGACATCCCAATACTGCTGATATTTACCTCGAGGATGATAGCCGATATATTCGAACAATGGGCATTTCAGTTGGTGGCGGATTGATTAAAGTGAAACATATTGAAATCGATGGATTTACCTTACAACTCGAAGGTTCATTACCGATCATGATAGCAATTTCGGGAAGCGACAATCTGGAACTTGAATTGCACAGAATATTTAAAAAACACGACGTGGACATTAATAACTCTACCAGTTTGGAGAAAGACGGAAAATACTTATACCAATTCGATTTGGATTCACAATTAAGTAGTGATGCTCGGAAAGAATTAGAAAAACTCAGTGAGACAGCTAATGTCATTATACTTTAATTATTACTAGGGGGTGAAACAGGTATGTATATGTCCATTAAAGAAATAGTAGATGCTGCAAATGAAAGACAAGTACCCATTTATACATTAGCAATAGAGCAGGAAATGGAAGTAATGAGATCTACTTTTGATGAAACTTGGAGTAAGATGGAAAAGAATTTAAAAACGATGGAAAATGCTGTGAATAAAAGCACTGAAGGCGATGGCGTATTTTCCCTGACAGGGTTAACTGGAGGAGAAGCGGTAAAAATAAAAAAATATCGTGCTAACGGGAAAACGCTTTCTGGTGATATAATGATGAACGGTGTCCAGAATGCTATAGGTACAAATGAAGTGAACGCAGCTATGGGGGTTATTTGCGCTACGCCAACCGCTGGGGCAAGTGGTACCACACCAGGTGTGCTATTTACTATTAAAGAAACATTACAGTTAAGTCGTGAAGAACAGATTCATTTTCTGTTTACTTCATCATTATTTGGCATGATTGTAGCAAATAATGCGTGCATTGCAGGAGCTTTAGGAGGGTGTCAAGCAGAAGTAGGTAGTGCCTCCGCAATGGCGGCTGCAGCGGCAGTAGAAGCTGCAGGAGGGACACCAGAGCAATCAGCGCACGCTTTCTCGACCGCTCTACAAAATTTACTTGGTTTAGTTTGTGATCCAGTCGCAGGTTTAGTAGAGGTTCCTTGTGTAAAAAGGAATGCCGTTGGAACGGCTAATGCATTAGTGGCAGCAGATTTAGCATTGGCTGGTGTAGAAAATTTAATAAATGCTGATGAAGCAGTTGAGGCAATGTATAAAGTGGGTAGACAGATGCCACGGGAATTAAGGGAAACTGGATTAGGTGGGGTTGCAGACACGCCGACAGGAATTGCTATTAGAAATAAAGTTCTTGGAAAAGAAGAATAAGTTTTATCCTTCATTTGAGTAGGTTAGCGCCCAAAAAGATTATCCAAAAAGCAAGTGAAGTAAAACCACAATTGATAAATCAATATATTAAAATGATGAAGTGACCTTTTTGGGCGAGAACTACATTATAAATAAAACATTTATTTCTAACAAATTGTGAAATTATGAACAATAATTAAAATTTATACCTCACAAGGAGGAAATTAAAATGGGTCAAACTGTGGCTAAAGTACAGGAAGTTGAAAAAACTACAGAAGATGTTAAACAATATAAAAATCCTAATAAATGGCATATGCAAGATACCACTTGGGCAATGAGTCTTTTTGGAACAGCAATTGGGGCAGGGGTACTCTTCTTACCAATTAATGCTGGGGCAGGGGGGATATTATCTTTACTTTTAATTACGGTACTGGCATTTCCTGTCATGTACTTTTCACATCGGGCAATGGCTAAAATGATCTACTCTTCCGAATCTGCTGCTGGCGGGATTACTGCTACAGTGAGGGAATATTTCGGAAAAAAAGCTAGTACGGTTTTTGATATCATCTATTTCTTTTCGATCTATGCCATCTTACTTATGTATGCAGTTTCGTTAACGAATACTGCAGGAAGTTTCATGGAGCACCAATTGAATATGCAGGCGCCATCAAGAATTATCCTATCGCTTATTTTGGTTCTTGGTCTAATTTTTATGGTGAACTTTGGTCATGATGTCACTGTAAAAGTAATGAGCTGGATTGTATATCCATTTATAGCAGCCTTGGTGTTTTTATCTTTATACTTAATTCCCCAATGGGATTTATCAAATTTAAGTTTAGCTGGTAATTTTGCATCTGCAAATGGAGGTGTAGGTTTTACAGATGTTTTAGGAATGACTTGGTTTATCCTACCAATTATCGTATTTTCGTTTAACCATTCTCCTATGATATCTACTTTTGTTATTAAGCAACGGGAAAGTTATGGAATAGAAAATGTAGACCAGAAGTGTGCTAAAATACAAAAAGTTTGTTATATCATAACGATTTCAGTTGTGTTGTTCTTTGTATTCAGTTCTGTTTTAAGTGTCACTACTAGTGAATTGGAAATTGCCAAAGAACAAAACTTACCAATACTTTCGTTTCTTGCTAATAAATACAGTATGCCGTTATTTGCCTATGCAGCTCCTATCATTGCTTTTATTGCTATTACAAAATCGTTTCTTGGCCATTACGTAGGTGCATATGAAGGGCTAGAGGACATTATTGTGCAAGCCTTTAAATCCCGTGGAAAAGATATAAATAGTAAAAGAGTAAAGAATATCATTGTTGGTTTTATGATTGTGACATGCTGGCTAGTTGCTTATGCGAACCCAAGTATTCTTGATCTTATCGATATGATTAATGCACCACTAATTGCGTTGATATTATTCTTATTACCAATGTATGCAATTTATAAAGTGCCTGCACTAGCTAAATACAGAAAACATTATATTACCAACGCATTTGTCATTATTGTGGGTATACTAGTAGTTCTATCAAGTATTAAAGCATTCTTTTAATCTACGAGACTTTTTATTAGATAGTCAGGAGGGGGAGTTTATCTGTCCCAAACGGTTTGAAAAAAATAAGTCCAAACGTCTTGACCTTATTCTTAATTGAATAAGGTTTTTTTACTGTCGCTCGACTAGATTTATCACTTAATAATAGTTTTACAATTTTTATGTTCTCACCTCTTTTAATGGAAGTAGTGATAAAAATTGCCTAAGGTTGAGAAAGTGATAATTAAGTTATGTGCAGTTGCATTGGATGAAGTTACTCTTCATCATTATAAATCACTTTTTCAAAGTACGATGCTCTTTGGATGGTGTTTTCTCCATTAAAATAGAGAAAAAGGACAATGGTATTCATTTATTGAGGTTTTGGCTCTTGTTTAATTGACACTTGTGGAAGATTAGTACAGCTAGTTTGTTTCCTAAGTAAGCGGAAAAAGTTTAATTGAGTGGGTGATACGTTATTGATATGCTAAAGATGCAACCAAGCACCGGTACTTTAAGTCTAGGACAATTCATGAGTGAACGGAACTTCCTTTTCATCTAAAGTACATAAGCTTATGCGATATACTTTATGAAAGTGGGGACGTTGCATGAAAAACAAATTATCTGTCGTTATTGCAGGTGGAGGGAGTACGTATACGCCAGAAATTATTCTAATGCTGTTGGACAACCTAGATCGCCTTCCTTTACGCAAAATTAAGCTATATGATAATGATGAAGCAAGGCAAAATAAGGTTGCTAAAGCATGCGAGATTTTAATTAAAGAAAAAGACCCAACGATTGAATATGTGGCGACAACAGATCCTGAAGAAGCGTATACCGATGTGGATTTTTGTTTAGCGCACATACGTGTAGGTCAATTACCTATGCGTGAATTGGATGAGAAAATACCATTAAAATACGGTTGTGTAGGACAGGAAACATGCGGACCAGGTGGAATAGCATATGGCATGCGTTCTATTGGCGGGGTAATTGAAAACATTGATTATATGGAAAAATATTCTCCGCATTGTTGGATGTTAAACTATTCGAATCCGGCTTCTATTGTGGCAGAAGCGACTCGGAGACTACGACCAAATTCAAGGGTCATTAATATTTGTGATATGCCAATCGGAATGGAACATGGCATTGCTGATATTGTTGGTGTTCCTTCTCGTAAAGATTTAGATATTCGCTATTACGGTCTTAATCATTTCGGGTGGTATACTTCTATAAAAGATAAAACCGGAAAAGAATTACTTCCAGCGTTAATTGAACATATGAAGCAATATGGTTTTATTAATGGGGAAGAAGGAATGGCAACGGAAAATAAAGATAGTTGGTTTGAGACAAATCTATTTGCGAAGCATTTAGTTGCTGTCGAACCTACGACCATTCCAAATACGTATTTAAAATATTACCTCTACCCGGATTATGTGGTAGAACATACAGATCCAAGCTATACACGAGCCAATGAAGTAATCGACGGCAGAGAGACGGAAGTGTTCACAGCTTGTGCGGAAATTGAAAAAAATGGTCATTCCAAAGGCACGAGTCTTGAAATTGGCATACATGCTGAGTTTATTGTTGATTTAGCAACGGCGTTAGCATTTAATACACAAGAACGTATGTTAATTATTGTTGAAAATAAAGGCGCTATTAAAAATTTCCCTGATGATGCTATGGTGGAAATACCTTGTATTGTCGGCAAAGATGGTTATGAGCCGTTAGCAATGGGAGAAATACCTACCTTCCAAAAAGGACTTATGGAGCAGCAGGTAGCTGTTGAAAAGTTAGTAGTAGAAGCATGGATCGATCAGTCATACCAAAAGCTATGGCAAGCTTTAACTTTGTCACAAACCGTTCCAAGTGCAACAGTAGCAAAGCAATTGCTTGATGATTTAATGGAAGCAAATAAGCAATATTGGCCTGAACTTCATTAAAAATGAATGCTATTATGGTAGAATTTAGCTAGCTATCTGTTATAATATTATAGGATAGATGAAAGAGAACTTTCATTTACAACAAGAAAATAATTTTGTTTTTGTGAAACATAGGTCGCGCTTCGTCCTTCCAGTTTTTGCTTAAAATTGGGGATGACAGCGCGTTTATACTTGTACTATAGGAAAACTTGATTTTCTATGGTTTATAGTATAAGAAAAAATACAGCTTCCCCCATAAAGATGTGGCGATAAGCTAAGTTTTGCTAACAAAATATTTTCTTTTCAATTTCTTAGAAAGGCGTCATCTTATGGATAAACGTGTATATTTACTCACTATCGTATCATTTGTAGTTGGAATGGTAGAATTAATCATCGGGGGCATATTAGATTTAGTGGCAGCAGATTTGAATGTCAGTCTTGGTAAAGCGGGGTTGTTAATTACGATATTTTCACTTGTATTTGCCATTACAGCACCAATTCTAATGATTGTCACCGCAAAATTTGAGCGAAAGCGACTTATGCTATTTTTCTTACTGCTTTTTTCTTTAAGTAACTTAGTTGTTGCGTTTAGCTCTGTATATAGCATGTTATTTGTTGGTCGAATGCTTTCAGCAGCAAGTGGATCGCTATTAATTATTCTCTGTTTAACGATCGCTGCTAACATTGGTAGTGAGAAGCACCGTGGACGTGCCATTGGTTTTGTATCAATGGGAATTAGCGGTTCAATCGTTCTAGGTGTACCAATCGGGTTGGTACTGGGCAATACATTTGGTTGGCGTGCTCCATTTTTATTCATTGTCTTATTAACGTTGCTGTCCATGGTCGGTGTTTATTTCTTCATGGACAAAGTACAGCCTAAACCGCAAGTACCGATAAAAGAACAAATTAACTCATTAAAAGAAAGTAAAATATTTTTAGCGCACTCAACTACTTTCTTATTTATGGCTGGACATACAATACTCTATGCTTATTTCACTCCATTTGTAAAAGAAACAATGGGGATTAGTGGTAGTTGGCTTAGCGTAATTTATTTTGTGTTTGGCATTGCAGCTGTTAGTGGTGGAGGCATAGGTGGAACGATATCTGACCGTTTTGGTACAAAGCGAACCATGCTTACAACATTAATTCTTTTTGCTGCATCTATATTTATCCTTCCACTTACAACGTCTATATGGCCGATATTCATTATTGTGATGATTATATGGGGGATGATGAGTTGGGCGATCACCCCAGCATTGCAAAGTTATTTAATTGAATCGGCTCCTGCAACAGCAGATATTCAGCAGAGCTTAAATAATTCTGCCTTACATTTTGGAATTGCGTTTGGTTCTTTTATCGGCAGTATTGTCATTGAACAAGCTCACGTGGAACAAAATGCCTTTGCAGGCGGAGTGCTAATTAGCTTTTCTATCATTACAATATTAATTTCAATGTCCAAGACTGCAGTCACAAGAAAACATAAAGCAATATATAAATAAGAGCAGTAAAAAGCGGAGCTGTCGCAAAATGCATATTATGCATTTGCTGACAGCTCCTTTTTATATATGAGATTGCTCGTTTTAAGATGCATTATTTTATTTATGGTGATAAAGGGAAATTTAATCGGTTTTTGACGCACTTAAATAAGCCTCGCCTATTTTTATTTTTTTAAGCTGTCTTTAATGGATGATAATAGAGGTTTAGGCGATTAGCTTGAATTTTCGTATGTATTTTATTGAGGTTATAACCAAATGCCAGGATTAAAAGTTCGTTTCGTACATTACCTATTCCTCGCGTACGAAATTTCTTCAAATGATAATCTTCCTTCAGTACGCCGAACGTTCCTTCCACTTGAATGGAACGATTCATACGGTACAGTGTGCCTGTTTCTGTTAGAATATTTTCTTGCGCTGTTTCCCGGTATGCCAGAAATTCCTTGGCTACATGCAGTTGGCGATTCCCTTTCGCTTTTGTACATTTTTCTTTGAGCGGACAACCTGTACAATCTTCACATTCGTAGACGGTTACCTTAGATTGATAGCCAGTCTGCGAGGTTCGCGTGTAGTTTCTAATGGCATGCAGCTGCTGGTTATTGGCACAGGTATAGGTATCTGTGCTTTTATCATAAGCCATGTTTTCTCGGTGTCTGATGTCCTTTTTGAAAGAAGCTTTTTTCTTGCGTTCATGATTTTGCGGCTTGATATAGGCCGTCTGTTTTTGCTTCTTTAAATATACGTAATTTTCTTCGCTTTCATATCCAGAATCTGCGACGATGTTGCGATAGGTAAAGGGAAGATGTTCCTTTACGTATTGAAGCATTGGAATCAATGTTGTTGTGTCGTTTCGATCGGAAAACGCATTGATCCCAACGATAAATTCCGCATCCACGGCAGCTTGGACATTATAAGCTGGTTTGAGTTGACCATTCCTCATATGATCATCTTTCATTCGCATAAACGTGGCATTATGGTCTGTTTTAGAATAACTGTTTCGTTTCTCTCCCATAATCTGATTGGAAGTATCGTAGTGTTCTTTACGTTGAAGCATTTCCTTTACTTGTTCATGATAACGTTGAAGGACCGTTTTTCTTTTCCCTTTTCCATAAACGAACGTGATGTTTTCTTTCGCTTTTACTTTCTCCAGGAAAACAAGCACTTTTTTCAAATCTTCTAAAAAAGTCTCGTAAGGACTGGTGAAAATCTGACAGTATGTTGTATTAATCTGTTCCAGCAGGGCTTGCCATTTGGTATACATCTTGGCTTCATGTTTGGTGATTGCCTTTTTCCATACGAAAGAATATCGGTTGGCATACGCTTCGATTTTGGTGCCATCGATATAGATGGTTTCACCGGTAATCGCTTCTTGTTGATAAAGCCACACGACTTGTTGAAAGAAGAGCTGTTCCATCACCGTATCGGTCAGATATTTTTGCTTGAAACGACTGATAGTAGAATGATCAGGAGCTGCATACCCTTGAAGAAGCCAACGGAAATTGATATCCCGACGACATGCTTTTTCTATCCCTCGGGAAGAGTAGATTTTTTGCGAGGCTGCGTAGGTAATGACCTTAAATAGAATGACTGGATCGACTGCTGGTTTTCTCCCTTTGGAAGCGTATGCCTGTAGTAGTTCTCTATAATCCATCCTTTCACATAAGAGGCAGTGGAGCCGGACCGAATCATCCATAGGAATCATTTCTTCTACATCCATCGGTAAATATAATTGATAATTTGCTGCAGTTTGCGTATACTGGGTTTGTGTTATTTGTTTATTGGTCATAAATTAATAATACATGAGAACAGGCCCTTTGTGGTCTGTTTTTTTGTGTATACACAAAAAAGCTGTTACACAATCAATTACTTGATTGTGCAACAGCCCCGCTTTTTTAAGTCGCTCGAGTTCGTCGTCAATTCGCACGCCCCCGCGCGTATTTCGCTCAAACAAGTTTGCAATTCGCCCGCTCCCGCGCGTATTTCGCTCAAGCAAGTTTGCAATTCGCCCGCTCCCGCGCGTATTTCGCTCAAGCAAGCGAGCAATTCGCCCGCCCCCGCGCGTATTCGCTCAAGCAAGTCGGTAATTCGCCCGCTCCCGCGCGTATTTCGCTCCTGCAAGTTTGCAATTCGCCCGTCCTCGCGCGTATTTCGCTCCTGCAAGTTTGCAATTCGCCCGTCCCCGCACGTATTTCGCTCCTGCAAGTTTGCAATGCGCACGCCCCCGCACGTATTTCGCTCCTGCAAGCCGGCAATGCGCACGCCCCCGCACGTATTTCGCTCAAGCAAGCCGGCAATTCGCTCCCCGCGCGTATTTAGCTCCTGCAAGCCGGCAATGCGCACGCCCCCGCGCGTATTTCGCTCAAGCAAGCCGTCAATTCGCTCGCCCCCACGCGTATTCGCTCAAGCAAGTCGGTAATTCGCACGTCCCCACGCGTATTCGCTCATGCAAGTCTGCAATTCGCTCACCCCCGCACGTATTTCGCTCCTGCAAGCCGGCAATGCGCACGCCCCCGCACGTATTTCGCTCCTGCAAGCCGTCAATTCGCCCGTCCCCGCGCGTATTTCGCTCAAGCAAGCGAGCAATTCGCCCGCTCCCGCGCGTATTCGCTCAAGCAAGTCGTCAATTCGCCCGCTCCCGCGCGTATTCGCTCAACCTCGCGGGAAAAGCGCTCATGCCGGTTTCCGTCCGCCATCTAATGTAATTGATTACCTTGCTGCACGATTGTATAGCTGTTTAACATATGTTGCATGTCTTGTGGTGCTAGCTGTGGGACTTGATAGTAGCCATGTTTGTTTTGATATAGAAAGATTTCATAGCTCATTTCGATAAAGTTTGGAACGGTATCTGCAATGACGCGACGCAGTACAGGGTTTGTCATTTCCGTAGCTGTCATCGCTAGTAGTGAACTTAAAGATTTTGTGTTTCCGAGCATGTAAGCAGACAGCCCTTGATCAGATAAGTCGTTAATGGATGCGTTTGGTTTTTTGGGCTGACCCGGGGTTATGCCATAAACGACATTGTTATCTTGCTGCATCTCATATTGTTGTGTTGGCACAGCTGGGTCTTGTCCGGTTTGAAATGTTTGCACAATTGTGTTGTAAGCTTGCGTGACGAAAGCGGTTTGTCGTTGTAAAATATCCTTTAACTCGGGGTCTTGTATATGCTGATCATACATTTGGTATTGGTCAAGCATACTAATTATCCCCGCAATGATTTCATGTGCATCAAATAATTCATGACCTCCATGATTGGTGTTTTGCTGATTTGGCATCGATCCAGGTTGTTGCTGGTTACCTTGCTGATTCATGTTGTGCATAATGAATTCCTCCTTGATGGTGTATTTTCCTTCATAGATTTTCCTGTTTATTTAATTTCATGTATTTAAATTTTTTTTATCGTACACATAACCTTTTATTTTATTGGCAAACATATAACCATAACGCAAAAAGGGTGGTATTCATAGTGCGATTAGAGCAACCAAACTGCTGGTCAGAGCATGGTGCATTACAAACAGTGCTCGTTTGTTCTCCCTCCGTACAAAGTATTCCAAGTCTACAAGTGGCAGAGAATGTACAATGGAATGCTCCAGTTCAACAGGATGTAGCAATGGAAAATCATCATTCACTTATATCTGTTTTGAAACAGGAAGGTGTTCAAGTGATTGATTATGCTTTGTACTTGGATCTGGTCACGAGACAATTAAATGAACAATTAATTAACCGTTTTTTTGTACGTGATTTGGCTTGTGTATTTGGCAACACGATACTCCCGGGCATCGCAGGGACGTTTATGCGGCGAGCAGAATATGATCACGTTCATAAACTTTTGGAAAACTGGTTTCCAGAAACTTTTACTAAAGACGTCACGGAAGGTGTAAAGGCATTAGAATATGGAGATGTCCTCATTCTAAATGCAAATGCTGTTTTTATTAATATTGGTATGCGTACAAGCTTGGAGAGTGTGGAACAAATGATGGGACATATTTTTCAAGCAGGATTTACAGAAATTGGACTGATTAGTTTGCCAAGGCGGGCAGACACGCTTCATTTAGATATGAATTGTAATGTGGCCGCAGAGGATGTCGTCATTGCTAAAAGCTATATGTATTATTTGCCAGTGCAAGTTGTCAATAAAGAAGGAATAAAGGGCTATGACATGACAGAGAAGTTTTTGCATCGTCATGGGTTTGACATATATTGGTTGGACAAATATGAGACAATACCTGATATTAACTTTCTTAATATAAACCCAGATACATTATTAATTAGTAAACAAGCACATAAGCAAATGTTAAAATCCCATCCCAAATTAAAGAACAAACGCTTTATAGAAATAGACGTTTCCGAATTAGAAAAAGCTGGCGGAGGTATCCGTTGTATGACGTTGCCTCTGGTTCGTAAATAGGCAACATGAAAAAAGGGCAAATGAACTGGTGGCAGCTGTCTTTATTAGGTGTGGGATGTACCATTGGAACAGGCTTTTTCCTTGGAAGTAGTATGGCGATTAAAAACAGTGGTCCTCTGGTTATAGTGGCATTTGTTTTAGCGGCAGCAGGAACGTTTATCGTCTACGATTCTTTGGCGAGTATGTCAGTGGATGACCCAAATAAAGGGTCATTTCGCTACTATTCTCAAAAAGCATTTGGCAGTTGGGCAGGTTTTAGCAATGGATGGGTGTATGCTTTTTCAGAAATTCTAATTATGGGTAGCCAACTTATCGCCTTAGGGATATTTACGCAATTCTGGTTTCCAAATGTTTCTTTATGGCTGCTTTGTGCCATATATGGCGCGCTAGGGTTACTGGTCATTTTAACTGGTATGAAAGGGTTTGAAAAAATAGAAGGCTTATTTGGCGTAATGAAAACAGCTGCCATCCTTATGTTTATTTTCGTAGCGGTATTTCTATTAGTGAACTTTGCAGGAGGAGAAAGTTTATCACCTTCCTTCAACAAAACAAACCTATTTTCAGAAGGACCAATCGGTGTTTGGCATGCATTGATTTATGCTTTTTATGCGTTCGGTGGTGTGGAGGTAATGGGGTTACTAGTTATTGATTTAAAAAACACGAAAGAGGCTCCTAAAGCTGGAAGGGTAATGATGATTGTCCTTACTGCTATTTATATTATATCTATTAGTCTCATTCTCGTTCTTATATCATGGCAAACGATCCATGCTGATGAAAGTCCGTTTATTACAGCGCTTAACCCGTTCTCCATTCCTTATGTCACAGATATTTTTACCGGGGTCTTCATTATTGCAGGCTTTTCTACGATGGTTGCAGCACTATTTGCAGTCCTCACGATTTTAGTTTCGTTAGCAGAAGACCACCATGCTCCTTCTATTTTTCAGCATCATGGGAAATGGAATGTGCCTTGGCCAGCATTTTTATGCACGACAGGTGGGTTGGCGGTATCCGTTATTATTGCGCTTGTGTTACCAGAGCGCTTATTTGAATATGTGACGACTGCTGCTGGGTTAATGCTACTCTACAATTGGATGTTTATATTAGCTACGTTCTTAAAACAAAAGCAACAAACAGGGTGGCAAAAAATAAAGCCGCTCATCGGAATGCTACTTATTGCCATAGCTGTATCTGGTACATGGGTGGAGAAAACGAGTAGAATTGGCTTTTTCGTCAGTTTTATTTTTATTTGTTTCATTGCTTTAGCTACTTTCTTGTCTCGTTCCACAAGACAACATGGATAGGCGACGAGCTTCCTATCCATGTGTTCTCTTTACCTTCTTCTATTGTAAGAACGAGCTCATTTTTTCTTTCATACGCATAAACGGACACTTGCTAGGACTCTCATCATCGTCACTTAAGAAGTATTGTTTCCATTCATGATTATCCTCTTCGCCATACCATTTTAAATCGGGGTGGCCAGGTACCCCATCATACTGCAATAGCCGCTTGCGAATAATATTTTTCATTTTGCGCCCAAATGTGGTGTTTCCATTCAGGTCTTCGAATACCCAGCGTGGCTGAAATGCTATCATAAAATAAGGAAAATAGCGGCTTTTCCTTTTTCGATGTGCAGGAGTAGCACAAAAAGCAAAGTAAGGCTCACCTGCAAAACAAAACTCCCACTCATGGTGTTCAGGTTCTTGTGGAATTGCTTCTGGCCACGGTTGTTCATCATAAGCAGTAACTTGATTCAAAGCATTCCAAAACAAATTGCGATAATCTTCTACGGAATAATTGCGAATCATATCCTCTGGTGTCTCAAAGAACACGGCCAATGATGTGTAATTGCCAAAGCTTCTAGCATGATTGCCATATGTTTTTAATGCAGTTGCTAGCTCTTCTGAAGCTTTCGTTTCACGTGGATCGGATACGAAGCAGAAACGAAGCTGATTGTCTAAAAAACCTTGTCTTGCAGGAACGCAAGGGTACGTATTCGTATCTATAAGCATACTAGTGAAGGTCTGATAGGCTTGCTGTTTCCATTGTGGCAAATTGGTTATTTCCTCATGAAGTGAGTGTTTCTCATATAATGCACCCATTTTTCACTTCCCCTTTCTAGTGGTAACTTATGAAAAAAGGGCATCTTAGGTGCTTGCCTATACGCATGATGAAGTGAGGAGTTAAGTAAAATTTCACTTTGTTAACAGCAGGAAAGCCTCGTATCCGAAATAGACGCCAAAGCCGATAAGCATGATCCCAGCTCCAACGGTAATGATATACTGCACTTTTGCATGAAAAAATTTGCGAAAAGAAGTAGCTACACTCGCCATCACCAAATCCCAAATAAGAATACCAAGAAAAATACCACTACTATATATAATTAGCTGGAAATTACTATATAAATCACTTGTTTTTGCCAATACAGCGCCGTAAATACCTAGCCAGAAAATAATGTTTAACGGATTTGAAATAGCAAGTAGAAAACCTGCGCGAAATGATTTGAATTTTGATGTTTGTCGAGAAGAACGATGAATGTGTAATGATTTTTTTGCGCTGACGATACTTTCTATTCCGGTATAAACAAGAATGAAAAAACCAAATAGCCAGAGGAAAGTTTTCATAAGTGGCGTCGTTAAAAATTGCGCCACGCCAAAGTAAATGAGCAACATAAAAACCAGATCGCCAATCATTCCACCGAGCCCAACTAACCAAGCATGGATAAAACCGTGATTCATCCCTTTATTTAATTGTGCCGCGTTTATCGGTCCAACGGGGGCAGAGAGAGAAATTCCTAATAAGATATAGCTAAAGAAATTCATTCGTTCACCTTCTTTTAAAATGATTGGATGGCGCATCATGGAGAAAACAGCTATGTATATTTCCATACTATTGTATTCATAGTATATAGCTTGTACCACTATTTTATTTTTACACGACAGAAATGTATAAAAATCTCAATCGTTACAAAATAAGCTAATCTTTTCTGAAAAGTTTTTTATTTAGGAGTAGTAGAGATACAGATGAATATGCACACAAGAAAGATGACAGATGGTATACTAAGCATAGATGAGGTGAAAAGATGCAACGTTTACTTTTTGAGGCTGCATGGGAAAAGACAATCGATGCTAGAGATCGGGAAGAAATAGAAAAAATTTTTGAACAAGTAAAGGAAATGAAAGAATCGCAATCGTTTTTTATATTAAGCCAAGCGCGTAATCATCGTAACGATTTGCTTGTAACGGTGCTCATTCAAAATGGTTTGGAAACGGACTGGGTTCTTTGTGGGGAGCAAATGTCGTATTACGAAGCAAATAAGCTTATTGCCACGGAAGTTTTTTCTGATAAGCGATTAATCGTTCCTGCCAAGTGTAGCATGCCGTGGACATTGATTTTTTCTGAAAGCTCCGTACAACAGGAACCGAATTTTAAAAAAGGGGCATTACAGATGTTTTCTGAACGATAAAGTCCTCTCTTTCAAGAGGAGGGTGAAAGTTAATCCGGAACAAGATCCTAGGACAAGGTTTTTTCCACTGTAGGAAAGCATTGAAACGCCAGGACTAAAAGTATAGGAAATGGTCATAAATAAATTGGACGAGCTTTTTCCATAAAGCCTTTGGCGACAAGCTAAATTCTTCTATACAAGCAATAACCGTCGTGTATTTAGAAAGGGAGGATGGGATGACTAAGCGGACATTAGTAATGAATGTAGATATAAAAGAAGCACATGTGCAAAGCATTCAGCAGGCATTGCCAGATTGGAAAATTGTGGCAAATAAAGCGTTGGATGATGTGCAGGACGATATAAAAGAAGCTGAAATTATGTTGCATTGGAAAAAAGATATGGAATCCATTGTATTTGAAGAAAACAAGAATTTGCAGTGGGTGCAAACATGGAGTGCGGGGATTGATAACCTGCCATTATCAGAGCTTGAGCAAAGAGGGGTTCACGTTACGAGTGCGAATGGTGTGCATGCTTATCCAATTTCGGAAACCATTTTTGCGCTTATATTGGGACTTACTCGAAAGATTCATACGTATGTGAAGCAGCAACAAGATAAAGTTTGGTATCATGCGCGTTTGAATCAGGAAATACACCACAAGACGATCGGTATTATCGGTGTTGGAGCAATTGGTCAGGAAACAGCTAAAATTGCTAAAGCATTTGGCATGAAAGTGCTGGGAGTGCGTCATTCTGGAAGGCCTACTGCGTATGTGGATAATATGTACAAGCCTGAACAACTAGATCACGTACTTGCAGAGAGCGATATTATTGTTATTACACTGCCATTAACAGAAGAAACGAGACATATGTTTGCAAAAAAACAGTTTGAACAGATGAAAGATTCAGCTCTACTGATAAATATTGGGCGTGGTGCTATTGTGCAGGAGGAGGATTTGATTAAAGCATTGCAAGCAAATGAAATAGCTGGAGCTGGTTTAGATGTTTTTGCTAAAGAGCCTTTGCCAGAAGATAGCCCACTTTGGGAAATGGAAAATGTGATTATAACTCCTCATACTTCTGGATCAACGGAGTATTATGATGAACGAGTTATAGACGATATTTTTCTCCCTAACTTACAGCAATATCTTCAAGGAAAAACACCTAAAGTAAATGCCGTTCATTTTGATAAAGGCTATTAAAATATTGGTAGCTATCTTCTTTATAGGAGATAGCTTCATTATAGGAAGAAATGAGGGGAAATAGATGCACTTATTATGGGACTTTGACGGGACACTGATAAATACGTACCCGATGTATACGAAATGTTTTCAGCAAGTTTTAGGAAAAGGAGTAACAGAGGAGGAAATATATGGGGAACTGAAAAGATCTTTTTCTCATGCCGTTGCACATTTTCATATGACGAAAGAGCAGGAATTAGAGGTGCGCCGTCTTATTAATCAAATTCAACCAGAGGAAGTGAAACCTTTTGACGGTTTGGAGCGCGTATTACAGGCAGCAGATATCAATGTCATTATGACACATAAGGATTATAAAAACGTGAAACGCATCTTGGACTACCATGGTTTGACTTCTTATTTTAATGATATCGTTACAAGTGATGATGGATTTCCACGTAAGCCGGATAGCGCTTCCTATGCTTATTTACATCATAAGCACCGTATTGATATGGCGATAGGAGACAGAGAACTTGATTTGTTACCTGCAAAAGAACTAGGGATTAAGACGTGCAGTTTTCAAAATGAGCATGCAGAAGCAGATTTTCATCTTTCTTACTATCATGATTTTTTTTACACGATAGGGAAGTAGATTATTTAACGTTTTAGCGTATAAGTATAAGTTGTTATAGAGACTTCGTCGTATGCTTCTTTTAGGTGGCAATGTAAAAGGGAGAGAGGTCATTTGCTTTTCGAAGCCATGCTGTTCACCCTCTTTTTTATTGCAATTATGTGAAACATCTTTTCTTTACGTGAATTTTACGGTAATATCTAATTATGTTTGTTTAAACAAATAGCTTCATGGTGAACATTAGGGTTAAACAAACATTGTGTTTCCGACAATATTAATGTGAAATTATTCACTTAATGTTTATATACGTGTAAAAGGAGTGACTTTATATGGAGCGACAGCCAATCGAGCAAGCGGTGAATCTTGCTATAAAAAAGAAGGAATTATTAAATACATCATTCATAAGATATATGCTGCGAGCGGGTTTGTCAGGAATTTATGTGGGTATAGGATTAATATTATCGTTTAAGCTAGCAGAAGGATATTTTGATATTCAATCTCCGACTGCAACGATTATGGCATCGATCTTTTTTGGTGTTGCCCTCGTGTTAATTATTTATGGTGGTGCCGAATTATTTACTGGTAACACGATGTACTTTACGATGAGTACGTTGAGGAAGCAAACGACAGTCAAGGATACGGTGCAAAATTGGCTTGCCTGTTATAGTGGAAATTTGATTGGCGGAGTATTGTTTGCCTTGTTAATTGTTGGAACAGGATTGTATGCTTCCACAGAAAGTAGTCATTATTTAATGAAAACAGCTGCCGCTAAAATGGATTTAGGCATATGGGAACTATTTTTTCGAGGCATATTATGTAATTTGATTGTCTGTTTAGCTGTATGGATTCCTATGCATATTAAAGGCGATGGCGCTAAAATATTTGTTATGCTGTTGTTAGTGTTCGGTTTTGTTGCGTCAGGATTTGAGCATAGTGTTGCCAATATGGTTACTTTTTCATTAGCGTTAACAGCACCTCACCCAGAATCTATTACCTTATTAGGAGCGATTTATAATCTAATTCCTGTTACGATTGGTAATATTGTCGGAGGTGGTTTCTTTTTAGGAGGCATCTACGCTTATTTAGCATCGCCTAGTAAGCAGTATAAACAAACCGTAGAGATAGCACAGGAAAAGAAGCTCGGATAAAGGTATTAGCTTCGTATATAGCAAAAGGAATATAACCTGCATGGTATCTTTCATGCAGGTTTGGTTATTGTCTATGGTTGCTAACTACTAGTAGCCGCCGTTCGATTTTTCTCCATTGCATTAATACCCATGACGACGACAATGAATTCTTCTGTTGATAATTGATCCGTTAAGTTGGTCAGTTCATAAGCGGGAGAAGAGAAAAAACTGTTAACACGTGTGAAGGTTGCCACATCTTGATATCTTTCATCCATAATCGTAAATGATTTCGACAGAACAGGGGAAGTAATGGTGTATTGATGTCCCCTATTATGTGTCGTATACGTATACTTTTTTGCAAATGAAAACCAGTTTGCTTTTAATGTTCCTTGTATTTCTCCAGAGCTACTTACTAACCAGTTACTCGAAAAGAAATGTTTAAACTTCCCTGCTGCAAGCTCTCGGTTGTGGATATCATACACCGTAATACTAGTTGAAAAAGCGGTTTTTAAATCTAGATCGCCAATCCTTTCGTTACGACTGTTTTTAATGCTCGTTTTTCCAGACGAAAAAAAATTATCTTCAATATAAATTTTATTCTCCATCCAATCCTCCTTCTATTCTTGGGTTTCGACCTGTATACCAGATAAATGCACGTTGTGTCATATGCATAGGAATGTTATATAAGGGAGTGGTATGAACAGGTTTACTTCGATTTGCTGTTTCTATATTTGCTAGGTCAAAACGTTTTTGAATAAAATTTTGTTCGAGCTTCAATTCAATGATTTTCTCTCGGGTTGTAATGCTTGTTGTCATGAAGATTCCTCCTGTACGGACTTGCAGTGTTTCTCCATGAATTAAAAAGCGAGTGAAATAATAATCTAGTAAGCGTGACATGATCGTGAATAGGAACAAAATGATTGATATAGGCCACCATTTTGGAAAGAAAATAACAATAATAATGGTGCCAATGATCCAAAGTACAGGTATTTGACACATTCTTGCTACTAACGATTTCTTCGGGAGTGATTCCATATTTGTTTTTACTTGGAATTCAGGTAGTATTTCTTCAATGATCGTATATGCGCGATGAATTGGTAAAAATGGATAAAGGGAATTTACTTCTTCCCCTGAAAGGTCAACCCCACCGGCACTAATTAGCTTTACTTCAGCTATTTTAAGCATGCGTTTTAACAATGATTGTTCAATATGAACGGCTTGCACATTTTGCTTTCGAATGGAAAAGTGTTGCTCGTTTAATACACCTTTACGAATATAAACCCGCTCATGATCAGATGAGATTTCATAACGACCATATTTTAAGTAAGTACGAATTATTCCAAAACCAATTGCAACGATAATAAATAGGGTGATTAGAGTACCAATCCAAAACCAGGAGTCCTTTACAAATTGAATAATCTTATTTCCCGTTGCAGATAGATCATATACTTCGTCAATATTACTAAACAATGATGCTAATACAGGGATAAGCAATAAATAGCTAAATGATAAGACAGAAGCTTTTAAAATGTCTTTTTTTGTTGGATTAAAGTGGACAATTTTTTCTTCTCTTGTCATGGTTTGGGCTTCGTCTGTTTGTGTTATATTTGTGTCTATCGCATCTGAATTTTTCTGTTTTGTGTAATGGTCTAAAACATATTCAATTTGTTTAGCTTCGTCCTTCGTAATGGCTGTAAAAGTGAAGGATGAATCCTCATCTTCCGCCCCCGTTTCTAACGTCAGCGTTGTTACATGAAATGGTCGTAAATAAAACGGGGTATTTGTTTGGACATTTTGAATTCGATCATACGGAATTTGATGATGTTTACGTGTGAAAAGGCCTTGCTCGATTTCAATGAAACTTTCGTTGATGGTATATGTAGTACGCCACCACGTTATAATAACGGAAACAAATTTATAAATTAGGTAGACAAAAAATAAGATTCTACCAATTTCTACCCACGTTGCTTCCGAGGAGTAGTTAATTACAAATAAAATAATAAATACGAAAAAGATATCCTTTAATGATGCAAAAAATGATACAGGCATCATCATGGGGTGCATGCGCTTTTTTTGATCCATTAGTTCTCCACTTCCTTCACTTTGGCGAGTTCAGCAATTTCATTTCGAATAGCCTTTGCTTCGTCCTCTTGTATAGCAGGTATTTCATGAGTGGAAGCCATGGTACCAATGGAGATACTTGATAGTCCGTATTTTCGTAAAATGGGTCCTTGTTGTAGACTAACATATTGAATTTTTGTCATAGGGATAACTTGGTGTGCCAAATTCCATCTTCCGTGCTTTAATTGGACAAATTCCTTATTCAAACCATACCGCCAATATTTTTGTAGTAATGTCGGTTCAAAAACTATACTCCAAACAGCAGAGATAATCGTAAAACCTAATAAGCCCCATAATACATAACTAATCCAGCTATACCAAGCAAAGTGGGAGTCCATGATAAGTAAAACGACTAAAATAAGGAGAAATATAGTATGTCCGATTGTGTTTGTAATCCGCCATACATTAATAGCGTATGGTGAAATTTTTCGTTTCGGTTCTTCTATGTTTTTGTACAAAATAAACCCTTCCTTTGCAGTCTTTTATAAGATAGTTTTCTAAATAAGATTATAAATGCAGTAGAAATATCTTCTTTTCTATTTATGTTTATTACGATTTAGATAGGGTGTGGGTTTCAATATGTTTTTATGAAATTATACCTGAAAAGGTTTTTAATGGAATTTAAATGTGGCAGCAGGTGAGGCTTAACCGCTTTTAATTGCTGATAGAACTAACCAAGCCGAACATTTATATTGTTCGGCTTGGCTGTATTTTGGAAAGTGGCTTGATTTATTTCATTTCACGCACCTATACAAGGTGCGACTGATCAGATGATGTTCAAACTGCAAATGGAGTTTAATTTCAATCCACGCACCTAAACAAGGTGCGACTTTGTCACACTTAAATTTAGCAAGTGATGATAAAAGAGATTTCAATCCACGCACCTAAACAAGGTGCGACATTTAGTCAAGGTGATGATGTAAAAGCGATTTTAATTTCAATCCACGCACCTATACAAGGTGCGACCGTGGCCCGATGAAATCACGAAATGGGACCACACATTTCAATCCACGCACCTATACAAGGTTGCTCAATTTCTAAAACTTCTGTGTTTGTGATTTCAATCCACGCACCTATACAAGGTGCGACTTGAAATACTCGGAAATGCTTGCAGAAGGCACAAGTATTTCAATCCACGCACCTATACAAGGTGCGACTAAAGAATTGTGGTGCAAGACAGACGAAACAGACATTTCAATCCACGCACCTATACAAGGTGCGACTTTCTTGTTCGATTTTCTTTCGTAATCTCTTAATCTTATTTCAATCCACGCACCTATACAAGGTGCGACGATGGGGCAAAACCTAACCAACCAAAAACGGTACGATTTCAATCCACGCACCTATACAAGGTGCGACATATAAATTGTAACCAGATACATCAGACTCTATAATTTCAATCCACGCACCTATACAAGGTGCGACGGCGCAGCTATCGCATTTACGGCTAAGGTTGTCGATTTCAATCCACGCACCTATACAAGGTGCGACGCATACGTTACGAGTGCGTAATCCTTATCGGCTTTATTTCAATCCACGCACCTATACAAGGTGCGACTGAAATATCACTAATGTCGATGGATAAAAGTCCTGATTTCAATCCACGCACCTATACAAGGTGCGACATCGGTTCGGTGGGCGAGAGTTAACGAATACCTTGTCATTTCAATCCACGCACCTATACAAGGTGCGACGCTTGACGGCACAACGCTAATACGTAGTGGCATAATATTTCAATCCACGCACCTATACAAGGTGCGACGAGGCTGGTGTGCCACTTGATTTGGAATTAGTGATTTCAATCCACGCACCTATACAAGGTGCGACAGCGATTTCTTCCTATAAAATTCAATTTTATGGATTTAATTGGGTTTTTATAAGTGTAAATCAAGTAAGTAAAGGTTTGTATTGCAATTTTTTGTTATATAAAATCCATATTTCCCCATTTGATTGGTGCGAATCCCCCGGGGATTTCATGTGCACTTGGGGTTCGCACTAAAAGTATAAAAGCCCTTCTATTAATTATTGTAGTATATTGTGGCTAGATTTCAATAATTTTATCGTTTTACTATGTATGAAATTTTTAGTTTTATAGTATAAGGAGACCAATGCTTTCTCCATAAAACTTAACGACAAGTCAAGCTTCTCTAATGTAGCAAAAAAATAAAAATATATACTTATTCATCCGTAGTCAATAGAGGAGGTTTGTGGTACAATTTACCCAAGAACAACATGGCATTATTTTCCTATCTACCCTAATAAAATAAACGATAGGCTGTGATTACATGAGTTATATTGCACATATTCGACAAAGTGACAACGAAGTTCAACTGTAAAGGACCACTTGTTAGAAGTCATCCCCCCTCCTTTCTTGGAGGAGAGGTTTTCTACTAGAAAACTTTTGATAGAACTCCACCTACAGCAACAACTATTACTAAAAACCAAGTTGTATCCATGAAATCTTTCTTTTCATCTTCTTTCGTGTTAACCATTTTTTCACCCCCTTTCATTTAAAAAATTAAATTTGACTAATTATGTGAACTCAATCACTACTCTATTAGTTAATATTAACCATATATGTAAATATTATCAAAATTGTCAAGAGGGGGGTAAGTTTTAAAATCATGCAAAGATAAGTTTACGTGCTCTATGTCACAGTTAGTTGTTCTTGAAAAGCCAAGCTACACATATAAAAATGCTAAGGTCTTGTAGTGATAACATGCACTTACCTCCCCGTGATTTGTAGTGTATATAGGCTCCTTCAAAAATAGATTACTACTTTAAAACGAAAGATGAAAGGCATAACGCTCCATTTTCATGGGTTGTTGTGCCTTGTGCAAAGCGAAAGGAATGATTATAAATATGGGTAAACTTGCAAGAGGAGCTCCTAAAGCAATTGACCAGGTGTGGCTAGCTGGGCTGGATAGGAAGTTGGAGAATAATTTTTCAATTAAATCTGAAAAAGAAAAGGGGGTAAAATTTATGTTGGGACGATTTGGTAAGGCTTTTTTAGGTGGAGTATCTGAAGGGGCGACTTACATATCTATTATAAAAAAACACGGATATACAATATATGTTGTTTTAAATGTTAACGCATTTTTGTTGTATATGTTCAATTAACGCAAAAAGAATTTTTTCTTCGCGTATTTCATAGTTTTTTCCATCAAAACGCGTTCTCCATCATAAAGAAAGGCATCTAGTAAATACGGTATACGAGGTTTAGACGCTCCTCTTTTATGTTCCTTTACTTCATCCCATACTTCATGGGCAAACTTTTTCGAGTGATCTGCATGTTCTACGCATTCATACATTCTTGTTTTCTTGATATCAATAAATCCTTCAAAAATATTTTGTCGAACAAGTTCCCACCACATTAATTCCCGTGCTTGTTGTTCTATTAAAGTTTCTTTTAGTTTTTCGTTTGTAACATATGTTTTGTTAGAAAACAGTATTTCTTCTGGCAAACGCTTTTTGATAAACGCTTGTAAATCCTCTTCTGTAATTCGCCAGCCTTCTTTGCGTGATTTTGGCGGTATTCCTTTGATGACACCGGTACGGAGCCATTTGCGCACACTTTCTTTGTTAATTGTAATCTTGTATTACTTCAGTAATGCAAAAGCTTGATCGACATCATAGATTTCCATTCTTACACCAACATTTTAGACAACAATTGTTTAATAAATGATATCTTTATAATACAACATGTGATGTATGAATGCAGCCTATACAAGGTGCGACAGGGTACATGCAGAGGTTATACAAGCGAGCCGCGATTTCAATCCACGCACCTATACAAGGTGCGACAAATCGGTAAAATCCTTACCTAAGTTCCTTTTCATATTTCAATCCACGCACCTATACAAGGTGCGACAAGGTACAGAAAAAGAATTAAATAAATATGTAGAAATTTCAATCCACGCACCTATACAAGGTGCGACCAGGAAGAACCGTCAAAATCAGATATTATTACTCATGATTTCAATCCACGCACCTATACAAGGTGCGACTTGGATAGATGTACACAATGCAGTCAAGCATTGATTTCAATCCACGCACCTATACAAGGTGCGACTTGCCACTAATTGTTACATTTTCCGGGTAATCATATTTCAATCCACGCACCTATACAAGGTGCGACCATACACTAGCGCAACATCTAAGTCAATTTCGTTATTTCAATCCACGCACCTATACAAGGTGCGACAAGCTGTGCCTGCAAAGGTGATTTTCAACCATGAGATTTCAATCCACGCACCTATACAAGGTGCGACCCGTGATTACATTGTGGACAGTAATCTAATCCATTATTTCAATCCACGCACCTATACAAGGTGCGACAATGCTGCGACGTAGAGTTAGCGTGGGTAAAATGATTTCAATCCACGCACCTATACAAGGTGCGACTAAAGGGATACGACAGCATCGAAAAATCGGCAAAATTTCAATCCACGCACCTATACAAGGTGCGACACAAAAGAAAAAGTGGGGTAACTGTAACAAAAGATTTCAATCCACGCACCTATACAAGGTGCGACAGTATCATATTTAAATATATTAGTTAAAGCAACAATTTCAATCCACGCACCTATACAAGGTGCGACCCGAATACGCAACAGATACCGGCGAAACGCAAGATTTCAATCCACGCACCTATACAAGGTGCGACCACTTTCCTACATGCTGAAAACCACGTTGTTCTAATTTCAATCCACGCACCTATACAAGGTGCGACGCGATAAACAACTAGACTTTGTCAAAAAGTTGCTAATTTCAATCCACGCACCTATACAAGGTGCGACGCGATAAACAACTAGACTTTGTCAAAAAGTTGCTAATTTCAATCCACGCACCTATACAAGGTGCGACATAGAATCAGCTAATCCTAGTACATTAACAGTTACAATTTCAATCCACGCACCTATACAAGGTGCGACAATGCAATCAAAAACTTTTGAAAGTCTTGCAACGGATTTCAATCCACGCACCTATACAAGGTGCGACAACCTTTCTAATGGTTCATTACGAGCTTCCAAGTATTTCAATCCACGCACCTATACAAGGTGCGACGCTAAAATCGTTAATATGGGATTAGAAAAACTAAAAATTTCAATCCACGCACCTATACAAGGTGCGACGATCTTTTAGTAGAAACATTACTTCCGGGTTGTTATTTCAATCCACGCACCTATACAAGGTGCGACGGTTTGTTGTGGGAAAAAACTTGCAGTGAAGGTTATTTCAATCCACGCACCTATACAAGGTGCGACGCGGAATTAGTTGTGGTGTTTCTATACGTTCTAGGTATTTCAATCCACGCACCTATACAAGGTGCGACAGCTCATTTTTTGCAATAGCTTTAAACAAACCATCATTTCAATCCACGCACCTATACAAGGTGCGACTTAACAATTCACCCCGATGGGCAAGGACGAGAACAATTTCAATCCACGCACCTATACAAGGTGCGACTGCGATTTCTTCCTATAAAATTCAATTTTATGGAATTAATTGGGTTTTTATAAGTATAAATCAAGTAAGTAAAGGCTTGTATTGCAATTTTTTGTTATATAAAATCCATATTTCCCCATTTGATTGGTGCGAATCCCCCGGGGATTTCATGTGCACTTGGGGTTCGCACTAAAAGTATAAAAGCCCTTCTATTAATTATTGTAGTATATTGTGGCTAGATTTCAATAATTTTATCGTTTTACTATGTATGAAATTTTTAGTTTTATAGTATAAGGAGACCAATGCTTTCTCCATAAGACTTAACGACAAGTCAAGCTTCTCTAATGTAGCAAAAAAATAAAAATATATACTTATTCATCCGTAGTCAATAGAGGAGGTTTGTGGTACAATTTACCTAAGAACAACATGGCATTATTTTCCTATCCACCCTAATAAAATAAACGATAGGCTGTGATTACATGAGTTTTATTGCGCATATTCGACAAAGTGACAACGAAGTTCAAACTGTAAAGGATCACTTGTTAGAAGTCCAAGCATTGGCAGAAAAGTATGGTGAGCCGATAGGGATGAAACATTTGTGTGGGCTTGCAGGGTTGCTTCATGACTTTGGCAAGTATAGCCAGGAATTTCTTCATTATATTCATGCTGCTGTATATCATTCGGAAGATGCCCCTAAACGAGGCAGTGTTGACCATTCCACGGCTGGTGCAAAACTACTATATACATTATTACACACAAAAGATATGACACCTAGTAAGGCGCTAGTGGCTGAGGTTGTCGGTAATGCTATTATATCCCATCACTCTTATCTACATGATTTTTTAACCCCTGAACTAGAGTCAAAATATTTAACTCGTGTTCGTGATAAGCCTTTGCATGAGTTTGATCAAATGAAAGAGAACTTTTTCGTAAATGTTATGAAGAAGAACGAACTTGACCAATACATAGAAAAAGCTACCCAAGAATTACTTCCGTTCATTCAAAACGTTCCTAAGGAAGACACTGAAAAGCAGTTAATGTTTGTTACGAAGTTTGTATTTAGTGCGCTTATTGATGCAGATCGTACGAATACGAGGTTATTTGAAGAAGATGAAACACCATTGAATCCTGATCATAAGGCATTGTTTGAAACGTATTACGAACGATTACATGAAAAAATAATGGCATTTCAAAACCACCCAAATGCAAATACACCCATTAATCGCTTGCGTTCGAAAATGTCAGAGCAATGTGAAGCGGCTGCAGTAAAAGAGTCTGGTATTTATACGCTGTCTATTCCTACGGGTGGAGGGAAAACATTAGCTAGTTTGCGATATGCATTAAAGCATGCTTTATTACACCATAAAAAGCGAATTATCTATGTCGTACCATATACCACCATTATTGAACAAAATGCGGAAGAAGTGCGAAGTATATTAAAAGATACAGAAAACATTTTAGAGCATCATTCTAATGTTATCTTAGATGATGATGATAATGATGAGCATCTAGACGGTACGATGACAGAAAAACAGAAGTTGAAACTAGCTAAAGATAATTGGGATGCGCCAATTATTTTTACAACGATGGTACAGTTTTTAAATGTATTTTACGCAAAAGGCAGTCGTAATATCCGTCGCTTACATCATTTGAGTGAAGCAATTATCGTCTTTGATGAAGTGCAAAAAGTGCCTGTCAAATGTATTTCGTTATTTAATGAAGCGCTTAATTTCTTGAAAAATAATTGTAAATCAAGTATCTTGCTTTGCACAGCAACGCAACCAGCGTTAGATTTTGTACAAAACAAACTAGAAATGAAGACAGATGCGGAAATCGTTGAAAATTTAACGGATGTGGTTGACGCTTTTAAACGAGTGGAAATTATAGACAAAGCAACCGATAGAGCGGTATTAACGAGTGATTTAGTCTCATTTATTGATCAACAGTTAGAACGTGTGCAAAGTGTACTCGTTGTGTTAAACACGAAAAAAGTTGTGAAAACGCTTTATGAAGAATTGCAACAAAATAGAGGTGATGACACCAAGATTTATCATTTAAGTACGTCCATGTGTGCGGCACATCGAAATGATATTTTAAGCAAATTAAGACAGGACTTGGATAATAATATTCCGGTTATTTGTATTAGCACCCAGCTAATTGAGGCTGGCGTAGATATTAGTTTTGATTGTGTTATCCGATCTTTAGCTGGTTTAGATTCGATTGCTCAAGCTGCAGGACGTTGTAATCGACATGGGGAAAAGGATATGCAGGAAGTATACGTGATAGATCATCAAGAAGAGCAGCTAAAGCATTTAAAAGAGATTGAAATTGGGAAACAAATTACGAGGCGCATTTTAATTGATATGAAGCGAAACCAAAATGAGCATGGGGGCAATATACTTTCGCCGCAAGCGATGGAACGCTATTTTCAAGAGCTTTACTTAGCTTTTGCTAATGATTTGAATTATTTCATCCCCGCTTTAAAGAAAGACATGATGGAATTATTAACTGCTCCAAAAAATGAATTTAGCTATGTACAGGCATACCGAAGTAAGTATAGTGCTGAGGTGCCGTTATTTATTACAAATAGCTACCGAACAGCTGCCGAACATTTCCATGTTATCGATAACGTGACAACTTCTGTTATTGTTCCTTATGAGCATGGGGGGAAAGAATTGATAACAGAATTGAGTGGCAATATATCAATGGAAGATTTAGGACGCATTATGCGATATGCCCAGCATTATACAATTAACCTTTACAAATATGAGCTTGATTTAGTCATGAAAAATAATGGCTTGGTATCATTCTTTGATGGGAAAATCTATGCATTAGCAGATGGTGCCTATAGTAATGAATTTGGATTCGATGTAGAAGGGGATAGCACGGATGAGGTGTATATGATATAAAGGATTAAATATTAAAAACACGCTTTGAAAGGGGGTGAACGAATGCGAAATGCAATGGAATTTGAAGTGTGGGGAGACTATGCCCTGTTTACCGACCCGCTTACGAAGATAGGTGGGGAAAAATTGACGTATCAAGTGCCTACATACCAAGCGTTAAAAGGCATTGTGGAGTCCGTCTACTGGAAGCCGACCATCGTTATGGTCGTAGATGCTGTACGAATTATGAACCCAATTCAAATGGAATCAAAAGGCATTCGCCCGATTGAATATAAAGGTGGGAATACGTTAGCTAACTATACGTACTTAAAACAGCCAAGATATCAAGTAAGGGCGCATTTTGAGTTTAACCTTCATCGTCCTGATATGGCTTTTGATCGAAATGAGAACAAGCATTATAGCATTATGAAACGTGCTTTAAAAGCTGGCGGAAGAAGAGATGTATTCCTTGGTGCTAGAGAATGCCAAGCGTATGTTGAACCGTGCGTGTTTGGTGAAGGAGAAGGATTTTACGACAATTATGAGGAAATTCATTTTGGGACCATGGTGCATGGAATGAATTACCCAGATGAGACAGGGGATAACCAAATGGAAGTTCGCCTTTGGAATGCTGTGATGAAGCATGGCGTCATCACATTTCCACGACCTGAGGAATGTAGTCTCACTCGTCCAATAAAAAAGATGAAAGCAAAGCAATTCAATGAAACCAATGTACAGTCGGCTAATGCATTACTTGATGAGATAGGAGGTGAGTAAATGAGTTGGCTACACCAATTATATGAAACGTATGAAGCGAATTTGGATCGTGTCGGTGAAATTGAAAAAACAAGAGGCAATAAAAGTTATACATTACTACCGATTTCTCATACGACACAAAATGCGCATATTGAAGTCACTGTAACGGAAGATGGAGAGTTTCATTCAGCCACTGTTTTAGATAAAGTGAATACATTAATTCCTACTACGGAAAGCTCTGCAAGTAGGTCAGGATCTAAAGTAGCACCCTATCCACTTCACGATAAATTAAGCTATGTTGCTGGTGATTTTGTAAAGTACGGTGGAAAAATAAAAAAAGAAGAGCCATTTGCTAGTTACATAGAACAACTAGAAGATTGGGTGACATCACCGTACGGGCATCCAAAGGTAAAAAGTATTTTTACATACTTACAAAAGAAACAACTCATTAAAGATTTAGTGGGAGCAAACATCCTTTTTTTAGATGAACAAGATCAGTTAATCGGAAAGTGGAATAAAAAATATGAAGGCTTACATGGTGAAAAACCAACTATTTTCTCTGCTATTACTGGCGGACAAGAGAGCGCTTTTGTTCGGTTTAATGTATACTCGCCAAGCAAACACTTAACCAATGTGTGGGATGATAAAGAAATCTATGAATCGTTTATTCATTATTATAATAATTTAGTTGTTGAAAAGGATATTTGTTTTTTAACCGGAACATGGCAAGCAAGTACGGAAAGACACGCAAATAAAATAAGGCATGCTGCAGATAAAGCGAAACTAATATCTGCAAACGATGATGCTGGATTTACGTTTAGAGGTCGATTTAATAAAAGTTATGAAGCAGCAAGTATTAGTTATGACGTGTCGCAAAAAGCGCATAATGCTTTGAAGTGGTTAATTTTACGCCAAGGCTATATGATCGATGAACGGGTTTTTCTTGTATGGGGAAACGACCAATTGCAAACCGTCACGCCAATTGATGATACGTTTTCGATTCATCCAACTGCAGCGGTTGTAGAGGAAAGCAAAACAAACACATTAGATCACTTTGCCAATGAAGTGGCGAAAGCATTTGCAGGCTACAAACATGATGTATCGATTACATCTAATGTAACGATCTTAATTCTTGACTCTGCTACTACTGGGAGACTAGGAGTCTTATACTATCGAAATATGAATAAAGAATTGTATTTACAGAGACTAGAACATTGGCATGCTACGTGTGTTTGGGAACATCGCTATCGCAAAAATGAGGATGGCAAGTTTGTGAAATTTTTTGGAGCGCCAGCAACGAAAGACATTGCATTCGCCGCTTATGGTTCACGAGCAAGTGATAAATTCGTGAAGGATTTAATGTCAAGAATGCTACCGTGTATTGTTGATAACAGGAAAATACCGACAGATATAGTAAATAGTACATTTTACCGGGCGTCTAACCCAGTCGCGATGGAAAAATGGGAGTGGGAAAAAACGTTAAGTATCGCATGTGCATTAATTAATAAAAGGGAGGGAATGGATGTGGCTTTAGATCGTGAATTGGATGATCGTGATTATTTATTTGGCCGATTATTAGCGTTAGCGGATGTATTAGAAAGAAGGGCACTGGATCAAGATGAGACACGTGCTACGAATGCGATTCGTTATATGAATGCTTTTTCAAAACATCCTGCTCGTACTTGGAAGACGCTTCAGGAAAGTATACAGCCATATCAAGCGAGACTTGGAAAACGAGGTAATTATCTAGCTAGTTTAATTGATGAGGTTGGTTCGAAATTAACGATAGAAGATTTCAACGACAAACCGTTGTCAGGGAAATATTTACTTGGGTTTTATAGTCAGCGTAGGGATTTATACCAAAAAAAGACAGTAGAAAATAATAGCGAGGAGAATGGGAAATGACGACATTAGATCATAAAATAGATTTTGCGGTAGTTGTATCTGTGAACAATGCGAACCCAAATGGAGATCCATTAAATGGAAATAGACCTAGGCAAAACTACGATGGGCATGGAGAAATTTCTGACGTTGCCTTAAAGCGTAAAATTAGAAATCGCTTTTTAGATATGGGTGAGAAAGTATTTGTGCAATCGAATGATTATAAAGTAGACCAATATAAAAGTTTAAAAGAGCGAGCAGATGCTCATGAAGAACTTAATAAAGCTTCCAAAGCAAAAGATAATGAAACGTTTGCTAGATTAGCGTGTGAAGAATGGATTGATGTACGTAGTTTTGGGCAAGTATTTGCTTTTAAAGGTTCTGATGTATCTGTTGGTGTTCGAGGTCCAGTATCTGTTCATACTGCGACAAGTATCGATCCGGTTGATATAACAAGTATGCAAATTACAAAAAGTGTAAATTCCGTTACTGGGGATAAAAAAGGGTCAGATACGATGGGGATGAAGCATCGCGTGGATTTTGGATTATATGTTTTTTATGGGAGTATTAATACGCAATTAGCAGAAAAAACAGGTTTTTCCACAAAAGATGCTGAGAAGTTGAAACAAGCTTTAATTAATTTGTTCGAAAATGATGCATCATCAGCAAGGCCAGATGGAAGTATGGAAGTTCACCACGTGTATTGGTGGGAACATAACTCTAAATTAGGGCAATACTCATCAGCTAAAGTACACAGAACAGTAAAAATTGAACCGAAAGTGGAATCTCCTAAGAGCTATGATGACTATTCCATCACTGTTGAAGAATTGGACGGGCTACCTGTAGAGGTATTGGATGGCAAATAAAGAAGAAGACTTTTTAATGCTTTCTGGGATTCAACATTTCGAGTTTTGTCGTCGTCAATGGGCGCTAATCCATATTGAGCAACAATGGGAAGAAAACGTGAAAACAATTGAAGGACATTACTTACATCGCAAAGCGGACGAGCCGATGATACGTGAAAAGAGGGGCAATAAATTAATTATTAGAGCTTTGCCAGTAAAGTCGAAAACGTTAAAAATAAGCGGGATTTGCGATGTCGTTGAATTTATACAAGATGAAAGGGGTATTGACATTCACGGGGAAGAAGGAAGTTATCTTCCTTTCCCTGTGGAATACAAACGAGGGCGACCGAAAAGAGATGATGCGGACATCTTACAATTAACTGCTCAAGCGATATGTTTAGAAGAGATGCTACTCTGTCAAATAGAAAAAGGGTTTATGTATTATCATGAGATCAAGCACAGGGTGGAAGTTCCTTTTACCGATTATCTTAGACAAAGAGTAAAAGACATTACGGCTGAGATGCATGAATATTATCAGAGAAGGCATACGCCAAAAGTGAAGACAGGTTCCTTTTGCAAAAGCTGTTCACTGCAGCATATATGTTTGCCAAAGCTCATGAATACACGATTGGTAAAAAGTTATATTGAAGGGAAAATAAATGAATGAGGAAGCTTCTTAACACGCTTTTTATTACGCAAGCCGATGTTTATTTATCTCTGGATGGAGACAATATTGTCTTATTAAAGGAACAAGAAAAATTAGCGAGATTGCCACTTCATAATTTAGAATCCATTGTATCGTTTGGGTATACAGGTGCAAGTCCTGCATTAATGGGTTACTGTGCAAAACGTAACATCTCGATCGTTTTCATGACCATGAATGGAAGTTTTCTTGCTAGAGTAATTGGGGAGAGTAAAGGAAATGTTGTTTTAAGAAAACGTCAATATCAGCTTTCTGAAGACGAAGACCAATCAGCTATAATAGCTCGCAACTTTATTGTAGGAAAAATTTTCAATCATAAGTGGATGATTGAACGGATGACTCGGGATTACCCTTTGCGAATCGATGTAGCTGCGTTTAAAGAAGTGTCAGCCCAATTATCAAATGTGATGCAAGAAGTAAGAGCTTGCCGTGATTTAGAAAGCTTAAGAGGGTGGGAAGGGCAGGCTGCGTATAGTTATAATAAGGTTTTTGATCAAATGATACTGCAGCAGAAAGAAGTTTTTTTCTTTCATTCTCGTTCACGAAGACCGCCTTTAGATAAGGTGAATGCCATGCTGTCATTTGCATATACACTACTTGCGAATGATATGGCAGCAGCACTAGAATCCGTTGGTCTTGATGCATATGTTGGATTTTTACATCGTGATCGTCCAGGAAGAGCTTCATTAGCCTTGGATGTTATGGAAGAGTTAAGGGGAATTTATGCCGATCGGTTTGTTATTTCATTGGTGAATAAGAAAGCAATAAAACAGGAAGATTTTCTACATAAGGAAAATGGTGCGGTTATTATGACGGATGATGGAAGGAAAAAGTTTCTATCAGCTTGGCAAACGAAAAAGCAAGAGAAGATGACGCATCCTTATCTAGGTGAAAAAATAACGTGGGGGTTGGTTCCTTATGCGCAATCACTATTGTTAGCACGCTATCTACGGGGAGACTTAGACGAGTATCCACCATTTTTGTGGAAGTAGGGATAAAATGTTAGTATTAGTTACATACGATGTAAACACGTCAAGTGATGGTGGACAAAAGCGATTGCGGAAAGTAGCTAAAGTATGTCAAAATTATGGTCAGCGTGTTCAGCATTCTGTTTTTGAATGTATTGTTGACGATATGCAATTTGCGACATTAAAAATTGAACTTAGAGAATTAATCGATGAGGAAAGAGATAGTTTGCGTTTTTATCGGTTAGGGAACAATTATAAAACGAAGGTAGAACATGTTGGGGCAAAGGAAACCATTCAATTAGAAGATCCATTAATTTTTTAGTGCGAACCCTAAGTGCACATGAAATCCCCGGGGGATTCGCACCAATAAAAGTGGAAAATATAGTTTGTTTTTAACAAAATTTAGCTGTTTTAAATGTAAATTACCTGGATTCTCTATTATAAAAACCCATTTAATTCCATAAAAAGTAATTTTATAGGAAGAAATCGCAGTCGCACCTTTCATAGGTGCGTGGATTGAAATTCATTAACAGAAGCAATAAAAATTAAGCGTTACTGTCGCACCTTTCATAGGTGCGTGGATTGAAATTGCGATTAGCGCCGAACTTTTTCGCCCTTTCCCAGTCGCACCTTTCATAGGTGCGTGGATTGAAATACCTCTTATTGGATAGTGTCGTATTCTAATTTTTCGGTCGCACCTTTCATAGGTGCGTGGATTGAAATATAATGGAATATCCATCTTCATCAGCTTTTTCATCGTCGCACCTTTCATAGGTGCGTGGATTGAAATTGAAACTACAATAGTTCCACCACTCAAATTAATAAGTCGCACCTTTCATAGGTGCGTGGATTGAAATTTTACGTGTTGGCTTGTCATTTTCCGCTAAAAACAGTCGCACCTTTCATAGGTGCGTGGATTGAAATTGACCCGATCTTCGTTTTTGACTTGCTAATAGGTGTCGCATCTTTCATAGGTGCGATATATATCTTCCCAGCATGCATTAAACACGTCCCGTTATTTTAGGAGATGAACCATTTATTTTCCATCTTATTGCTTTTTGTTAACCCCAAGGAGAATGTAAGGAATGATTGGTTGAATAAATGCTTTTCTCGATTGTTGACGGTTTGTTCGCCATTCAACAGAAACGCCATACATCCCCCAGCTTAGCATGATGGCCGTGTTTTTTAAGGCGGAACTTTCAGAAATGGAGTGCTGCTTTAATAATATGGGAAAAAATATGTTCGTTAATTTATCTATAATGATACGAGATATGGTATCCTCATAGCCTGATTGGCAGCGGTGAGCCAATGAATTCCAAAAGTTAGTAATAGCAATAAAAGTACTAATAATCATATCTTCATTGATTGCTTCATAATCACTTAAATCAAAAGTGATATTTGTTATTAATCCCTCTTCTAAAGCCTGCTCCAACAGATCAAATTTATCTTCAAAATGATAATAAAAAGTAGCTCGATTAATAGTTGCTTCATTCGTAATATCCGTAACTGTGATATTTTTAAATTCTTTTTTATTAGAAAGCGTGATGAAAGAATCCATAATTAATTTTCGTGTCCGACGCATTCGAGGATCTGTGTTTGGGTTACTCATATATTTTTCCACCTCTTTTTCAACAAATTATTAATAGTGTTGGATAAGCAACATATCCAACGAAATATCGATACTAATGAATTAAATTATGTACTACAATACGAATAGAAAGCAACTCACGTACCTTCATGAGTTGAGGAAAATGTTCATAGATAGTTTTTTAAACGAGGAGGTTTTCAAATATGTCAAACAAGGATCAAATGATCTGTGATTTAGAGACGGGCGTGTGCGGTGAGGTTGAAGACAAAGAAATGGAAATAATGGATTTCGGCCAACCGGATAATTCAATTGATTTGTACTATGTAACGGATCCTATCTGTTCACACTGTTGGGCATTAGAACCTGTTCTTCGCAGATTTGTGAAGCAATATGGTTCGTATGTTAATGTTCGAGTTGTAATGGGAGGGTTATTGGAGAAATGGGAAGGGTTTGGCGACCATAAGAATGGCATTTCTAAGCCAGAAGATGTAGCTTTACATTGGAAAGAAGTTGGTGAGCATAGTCGAATGCCAATTGACGGTACACTTTGGTACGATAACCCTGTTCAATCGTCCTACCCTCCTTCCCGTGTGTATAAAGTCATTCAAAAACAGAGTGAAGCATTAGCGGAAGTATATCTGCGTCGAGTTCGAGAAGCTGTATTTGCGTTGAATCAAACGGTTTCTGAACGCTCCGTGCTTGTTGACATTGTAAATAGAATGGGATTGGATGGAGAAACAATCGTTGATGAAGCTGGGTCTGCTCGTGCGCAACAGTTATTGAATGAAGATTTTCAGCTTGCGGCAAGTTTAGGTGTCAGAGGTTTCCCTACAATCATTATGATGAATGAAGAAAATAAAGGAGTTAAAATAGTAGGTGCTAGAGAGCTGAATAATTATATTGCTGGATTACAGAAAGTGATAGGTGTGGAGGATTTAAAAGCAGAGAGACGACCTTCCCTGCCCACTTTGTTACAGGAGGAAAAGCTCTTATTCGCGAAGGAAGTTGAGGAAATGTATGATTTATCTCCGACTGATTTCCCTGATTTTGTAAAAAAAGAGCTACCTACAAACCAATATCAGATGAAAGAAATTTTAGGAGAGACGTACTTATCTAGTATAGAGTTATAGATGCCTTTGTGGATGTTAGTATTGCAGTAGGAGGTAGCAAGACCATCCTACTGCATGCTGTTATGCGTGTTAATTATCATAAGGCCACTTCTGCTGCAACATCTTGATAAAAGTGGCTACGTTTCGCTTGTTTTTCATAATAGGTGAATAAACATAGGAAAATGTCCGTTTGAAATGCATGTCTTCCATCTGCAAAATGGCGAGTTGTTTTAATTGAACATCTCTCTCAATCACACTGTAAGAAAGTAAAGAAAGTCCCATCCCATTAATAACACTTTCCTTTACCCCTTGATTACTACCAATGGTGATAATGGATTCCACTTTTAACCCGTTGGAGCGAATGACATGTTCTAAATACTCCCGTGTCCCCGACCCTTCCTCGCGAGAAATCCATGCTTGGCTTTGTAAATCTGAAGTAGTTACTTTCGCCTTATTTGCTAATTTATGCTGATGAGGTGCAACAATCCATAATTCATCTTCCATAAACGGGCATACGGCTAATTCTTTATCGCTCGTTTGCCCTTCAATAAGTCCAATATCCACTTGAAAATGTTTTGTTTGCTGGACAATTTCTTCTGTATTGCCAATAACTATTTCCAATTCAAGGCCGGGATAAGCTATATGTACATCTGCAAGTAAAGCTGGCAACATATACTCCCCAATCGTAAAGCTGGCACCTATCTTTAACCTACCTTTTACGACTTCTTGTTGTTCTAATATATCACGTTTGGTTTGTTCATAAATCTTCAATATTTGCTTGGCGCGTTCATACAAGATTTCCCCTGTTGGTGATAGTTGCAATGATTTTCGGGAACGAACTACTAGTTCTGTTGCTAGTTCACGTTCCAGATTCTTTATATGTAAGCTGACACTTGGCTGCGATATGTGCAAGACTTGCGCTGTTTTGGTGAAATTCTTTACTTCTGCCAAAGTAATGAAAGTACGTAATGCATCATAATACATGTCGCCATCCCCTTTTTTTTATTAATAAAAATAATAATAACGATTATTTATATGTATTTTACTAATAATATATCGTTCGGTAAAGTAAAAGGGAGAGAGAAAAGGAAGTGAATGTGATGGAGAATAAAAAAAAGAGAACGGGACGTCTTGCATTTATTCAAGGAATAGGCATTACATTAATCATTGCTATTATAGCTAATTATGTTGCGAAACTGCCTTTTTTATCGATTATGGGTCAGCTTGTTATTGCTATTATTATAGGTATGCTGTGGAAGCAGGTAGTTGGTGTTCCAAGTCATCTCCAAAAAGGAGTTACATTTTCTAATAAAAAGCTACTTCGTTTCGGAATTATTTTATTAGGTATGCGACTCAACCTAGTAGATATCTATGAAGCGGGAATAAGTGTATTTATGATTGCTACTATTTGTTTAGTATTTACTTTATTTGTTGTCTACGGTTTAACAAGGTGGTTTGGAGTAGGCAAACGACTAGGGATTTTAACAGCATGTGGGACAGCGATTTGTGGTGCTGCAGCAGTGGTTGCGGTTGCACCACAAGTAAAAGCAAAAGATGATGAGACAGCTGTTGGTGCAGCTACAGTTGCAGTGTTAGGAACACTGTTTACGTTAATTTACAGTGTCATTTATACGATGTTACATTTATCACCGACTGGATATGGCATTTTTACAGGTGCTACACTGCATGAAATAGCACATGTAATAGCAGCGGCTGATGTTGCCGGAAGTGAAGCTGTCGATTTAGCTGTTATTGTTAAATTAACGAGAGTGGCATTATTAGTTCCGGTTGTGATTGTCGTCGGTTACTTGTTTCAGCGAGGTGGGGAAGAAACGGGTAAAAAAGTATCGATGTCCATTATTCCTTGGTTTATCTTAGGTTTTCTTGCAATGAGTGGATTTAATACACTTGGCATTGTATCACAATCTGTTGCGGATTTGATTGTTGCTACTGCCTATTTGCTTATTGCCATGGCGATGGCAGGTCTTGGCTTGAATGTTGATTTAAAGACGTTTAGAAGACTTGGAATGAAGTCTTTTGCAGCGGGGGTTGTTGGATCTGTTTTGCTTGTAGTATTAGGGTACTCACTCGTCATGCTATTTCAGCTAAATTAAAACATGAATTCAGTCGTAAAAATATAGCTTTTTAACGTTTCATGAAGTTGGTATCGATTATATCGAATGTGAATCATGGATGAGTAGAAAAAATAGGCTTGTTGCCAAGTTTTATAGCGAAAAAACACTGTCGTTTTTTTATATGATAAACCTTTAGACTTTCCTATAGTATAATAAAAGCAAAAGACAGCGAGGAGCTACCGTAAATGACATCAGAAAAACAAAAAATGATTAAAGGTGAATTATACAATCCAGCTGATCCAATACTTGTTCATGATCGAGAAACTTGCCGAATGAAAACGCGGCTGTTTAATCAAACCATAGAAACGGAGCTAGCAAAACGTAAGGAGTTGTTACAAGATTTATTTGGTTCTACGGGAAATGAACTGTACATCGAGCCAACATTGTGTTGTGATTACGGATATAACATTCATGTAGGCAATCATTTTTACGCTAATTTTGATTGTGTCATGTTAGATGTTTGTGAAATTAAAATCGGCGATAACTGTATGCTGGCTCCAGGAGTACATATTTATACAGCGACACATCCCTTAAAAGCGGATGAAAGAAATGCCGGGAGGGAGTATGGAAAGCCTGTAACAATTGGCGACAATGTTTGGATTGGTGGGCGTGCGATTATTAATCCAGGCATACATATTGGCGATAATGCTGTCATTGCCTCAGGTTCGATCGTAGTAAAAGATGTTCCCGCAAATACGGTCGTTGGTGGAAATCCAGCTAGAGTGTTAAAGCAAATTGATAATCATTTATAAAATGTTCCAGGCGCTATAATGAGTACATTATGGCGCCTTATCGTATAAAAGAAACGATTGTTTAAGTATAAAGAGGAACAATTTTAATAAAAAAAGTGTTGATGATACTCTTTTAATGAAAAGTACAGGGCATTCGCAGCGGCTAATGGATGCACACTGGAATATAGTATTGTAAAAGCTTTTTGGGAGGGGGTTTTTTACAATGCGGAGACAGCGTAAGGCAGCCTTCTGTTTCCCGGGCGGATACCGTTGGTGTGGTCCTGGATGCAGTGGTCCGGGTGAACCTATAAATGATGTAGATGCAATTTGCAAGGAACATGATTTGTGTTATAGACGTACTGGAGATCGTTGTAAATGTGATCAAGCATTTCTCGAGCAGATGCAGTTGAAAATAGATCCTACAACTGTAAAGGGGAGGCATGCACGTACCATGTATCATTACATGAGATACCAAAGCTTATTTACGTGTGGGTTTAGAAAAATGTAATATGGTCCCAGTTAATAACCATGGAATGTTCAAAGCCCCTATAAAAGAGTAGACTGTTCTAGGAGAAGTTTGATCGCATAGGATGTTTTTTTAAAAAAGGCTAATTTTGTTATTTAACTAGCTGAAAACATCCATTTTTATCTTAAGATCAGTCACTCTTTCGGAATACTATATAACTGTTTCTATCACCAGTTTTAAGGTTGTATCAACCTGCCGCTATCTCGTCTGAAATAAATGTTATCTTGCTTGAGTCATATTCCCTTAAGATAGAAGGAAAATGTTCTTAGTCATGAATTATAATCCTATAAAGCTTCACTTGAGGGTTGGTTGAACCTCTTCGATAACTTTTAATTGAAGTCTAAGTAATATTTATAGGACTTCCCGATATAGTAGTTTATTGTGTATTCATAAAAATTTTGGGGTTTACATGAAGTGAAGCGTGTTCGTTTTAAAACAGGTTCATGTTTGTTGATACTTAATGCTGTTCGTACTTCATAATTAGGTAGTACAGCTTCTACAACTTCACTATTATCTTTCACTTGAATGCCGTGTTGGTGAAGGTATGAGTAAAAAGAATCGTAATAATCATTGGGATCTAAAGAGAAATTTTCATGCTTTTTAAAGTATGATACCGAATAAACAAAGGCTTGTTTCGAATCTCCTCGGATTCTTTTTAAAATCATTACCTTATCACCGATATTCATGTTTAAGTACATCGCAAGTTTTTTATCAGCATCGGTTATCTCTAATTTGACATCCATTGTCCGTGCTTTTTCCCCTAATTCTCTCATCTCTTCTGTGAAGCTTTTTACAACGGTGAAATTATCTGAAGGTTCAACGAAATCGGTTACAAAGGTTCCCTTAGCCCTTTGACGACGGAGCAAATCTTCTTTCACCAATTCATCGATTGCCTTTCTTATTGTAATTCTACTCACATCATATATTTTACACAATTCCACTTCGGTGGGGATTTTGTTCCCTTCTTTCCATTTCCCCATTTTAATATTATCTCGCAAACGATCTGCAATTTGAACGTATAAGGGGATTGCATTACTAGCCAAAATTTTTCCTCCTATCAATATGGTGTATTGTTATAACATTATATCATATTGAGTGGTATAGTTCATACAAAATACATGAAAAGGCCAGAAATATTTACCAAAAACATATATGTAACTAAATGTTTTATCAAATAAGGAAATATAGGGGCAAATACGCCAAACCAAAACAGAGACTTTGCAAGAAAAATACCATTATTAGGGATTATTCTTACTCGAATATATATGCTGTCGCCATAAGAAAGAGTAGCTTTCAACGCCCTTTATGGTAAGGTTTTGTTCCATCCCACCCACACATCCATTTTTATAGTGCCTCGAGATCGGGCCTGATAGTATAAGAAAACCTACAGCTTCAACATAGAGGATAGCGGGTGACGAGTGGCGTTCTTTACACTATAAGAAAGGTAAAACTACGGCTAACGCGAGAACGACTTGGTGACAAGCCAAGTTTTTCTAAAAACGGAAGAACACCACTACGTCAAATATTGTTTGCACTTCCTTTGCTTTTAGAAGTCATTTCCTTTAAATTTCTGCTGTTAATATATTTTTTACTCCCAAATTAAAGATATGAATAATTTAGGTGGGTTTACAAAAAAATATAATATCTATTGCAACCTATAGTTAAGTCTGATATTATTTACCTTAATGTTATATGGTTATAACATTAATACAATGGAGTAAAGAAGGGAGCAGTTAGTATGGCTTATGATTTATATCCTCAGATTGATATGAAGGGAGGCATTGATCTATACACTGGATATGATGAAATATGGAAAAAAGTAGATGATGCCATAAAACAAAGAAAAGCTAATGTTATTACAATAGAATGTTACCCAGGAACCTTGGAAGAAGAATTGGAGCAGTTAATAAATCAGCTCAAACCAGACCTAATCATTCATGCTGATGAAATCTTTTTATCCAGTGAGGAAATTACTGTTAAAATACAAGATCATTTAACAGACGATCGTGTATTTGGGGTTATGAGCAATCATGCTTTAGCTGATTTTATAGACGGAGAAAAATTTAATAAAACATTGGATAAAATTAATAAAGCTAAAGATAAAAGAATTGTTATTTATGGAGTGGGCGCATCTTTAGTAGCTCCTTCTGATTTATTGCTTTATACAAACTTAGCAAGATGGGAAATTCAATTAAGATATAGAGCTAAGAAAGTTTGTAATTGGAGGGCGAATAACTGGGAGGAGGAAACGCTTCGTAAGGTAAAACGTGCTTACTATTTTGACTGGAGAATTGCGGACAAGTTAAAGAAGAGTCTATTTGATAAAGTTGATTTTATGTTAGATGTTAACGAAGAGAACCAGCCTAAAATGATAGCAGGACATGACTATCAGATGGCTTTGTCACAGGTGGTTCAAAGACCATTTCGCTTAGTTCCTTATTTTGATTCTGGGGTTTGGGGCGGCAAATGGATGCAAGAAAAATTTAATGTAGCAAAAGATAAAATAAATTTAGCTTGGTGCTTCGATTGTGTTCCTGAAGAGAACAGTATATATCTTGGCATAAACGGAGAAAAGTTTGAAATACCCGCTAATGATATCGTTTACCAACGACCAGTTTCGTTACTAGGGGAAAAAGTATATGGAAGGTATGGAACAAGCTTTCCAATTCGATTTGATTATTTGGACACAATGGGTGGCGACAATTTAAGTTTGCAAGTGCATCCAAAGGTGGAATATGCTCAAGAAACATTTGGGCTGCACTATACTCAAGATGAAAGCTATTACATTTTAGAGGCTGAAGATGATGCTGTTATTTATTTAGGTGTAAAAAACGGAGTTGAAAAGCAGTCTCTAGTAGATGCCTTAAAATCATCTCAGGAAGAAGGTAAGCGATTTCCGGATGAAGATTTTATTTATCGTAAAAAAATAAAGAAACATGACCATTACTCTATACCAGCTGGAACAATTCATTGTAGTGGTAAGAATAGTGTTGTTTTAGAAATTAGCTCTACCCCTAATCGTTTTACTTTTAAATTGTGGGATTGGGAGAGAGTGGATTTAGATGGCAAGCCGAGACCAATTCATTTAGAGCATGGGGAGAAAAATATTGATATCTCTAGAGATGAAGACTGGGTTGAGAAGGAAGTCAGTAACCAAGTAGTTAAAGTCGCAGAGGGCGACGGTTGGACAGAAGAAAAAACAGGGCTTCATATAAGAGAACCTATTGAGACAAGACGTCATTGGTTTTCATCAGAAGTGATGCATGAAACACAAGACAGTGTCAATGTCTTAACGCTTGTTGAGGGTGAGGAAATTATTGTTACAAGTGTTAATGCATCATTTGAACCTTTTGTTATTCATTACGGTGAGACATTTATTGTCCCTGAATGTGTGAAGCAGTATAAAATTGCTCCTCATGGTCCAAGTGTGGGAAGAACAGTAGGAACAATAAAAGCGTTTATTAGATGATAATGGTATGAATCTTATCGCTTTTTGTAAGTTTTTTTAGTGACAGCATCTATATGCCTATTCATTTACATGGCCTAGATTATACCAATACGACATATTCAGTAGGAGGTGAAAAAACCTCTTACTGAATGAGGTGGGTTTTGGGTCGTGATTTCGATGGTACGTTGCGTTTCGTCTTATCTATGTTGTGCAAACTAAATGGGCAAAGTGAACGTAAGGTCGGATAGAGAAAAAATAGTCACACTGTATAAGTTGTTGCATATCTTTGTGACACAAAAGACAAGCTATATAAAGAAGTATCAGAAAATAGTTGTAACAATACTGTAACAAAAAACAATAGAAAGCGTTTTAAAATAATGTTATTATAACTTTATAAAGTTATAACAATATGATGAAAGGGGGGTTGAGGTGAAAAGGTCGTTGGTATTCGAATAAAGCGCTACACTTTGTTACACGGCGAATGGAATATAAATATCATTGCTTCCTGTGACAAAAGTAATAATTATCGTAAAAACTTGGATTATGTCTTAACTCTAGACCATAATTTGTAACGTTCTTAATAGTAAAAAAGGAAGTGATTAAGTGATAGGAATATTAGTAACTTCTCATGGGCCTTTTTGCGAGGCTTTAATTAAAACAGGTGAAATGATTACAGGACAACAGGATAATGTCAGTCACATCTCGCTAGACGATAAAGGTGTTAGTGATTTCGCTGCGAGGCTGGAAGAGAAATTAAATGTGATGACTGAAGAATATGATGAGGTCGTTATTTTATGTGATATAAAAGGCGGAACTCCTTGTAATGAAAGCATAAAATATGCGTTAACTTATAAAAATAATCTTGCTATTATAGCAGGAGTAAATTTACCAACCTATTTAGAAATTATAAATGGTACAGGCTTTATGAAAAGCATCTCTGAATTAACAGATTTTGTGAAACAAACTTGCTTCCAAACAATTGAAATTATTGAAATATAGAATGGAGTAGATGAAAATGGCAATTACATTAGTTAGGATTGATGATCGAGTTATACATGGGCAAATAGTAGCTAGATGGTCTAGATTTAAGCCTTGTAATGGAATTTTAATAGTTAATGATAGCATTGCTCAAGACCCGATCCAAAAAAAGATATTTACAAATGCGGCCCCAGCAGAAATTAAAGTTGGCGTATTTACCGTGAATGAAAGTATAGAGAAAATTAAAAAAGCTAGAGAATCAAAAAAGAATTATTTTTTAATTGTTAAAACACCTGTAACATTGCGAGAAATCGTAGAATCAGGTGGTGATTTTGGGACTGATATTAATGTTGGCCCAATTAGTGCATTATCTGGTGGAAAAACAGTAGCCAAAAATGTAACTATATCAGAAGAAGATAAATCGGCTTTTGATTTTTTAGAGAATCATGGAAAGACCATCCAATTTCAGTTAATTCCAGATGAAAAAGCTGTTAAATGGTCGAAAGTTAAACAGAACTTCTAATTTTAAACGGAAGGAAAGATGAATATGGATCTACTATTATTAATACAAGGATTGTTGATAGGTATATTTTGTTATTTGGGATCTGTATCATCTCCTTGGTTAATGGGTGTTACCGGTGGTTATTACGTTGTAGGAAGACCATTAGTAGCAGGTTTGATCATTGGTCTGATTTTAGGAGATGTTACCACCGGAATAATTCTAGGTGTAGCTGTTCAGGCTGCTTTTATAGCAACCATTAGTACAGGAGGTACACAAAATTCAGAAATAACTTATGCGGCATATGGTGGGATAGCCCTTGGTCTTTTATCAAACGCAGATACTGGCGTTGCTGTTACGTTGTCTGTCGGTATTGGAACGCTAGGGTTAATCCTGCACAATTTAATGATGATTGTAAATTCAGTGTGGAATAAAAGAACGGAAAAAGCGGCCGCTGAAGGCAATGCAACCAAGATTATATATAACAACGCCGTATATCCACAATTGTTGAACTTTGTCCTTAGGGTAGTGCCTATAACACTTGCTGTTTATTTTGGACAAGGATTTATAACAAGAGTTTTAGATATTATCCCAAAAGATGTAACTCAAATTATGACCGTGTTGGGTGGACTACTTCCTGCTTTAGGAATAGCTTTATTAATGAATCTGCTTATAAAAGAAAACAAACAATTAATTTTCTTTCTCACAGGATTTGTCATTATCGTTTTCTTTACGGATAGTATGATTGCGCTAACAGTGTTTGGTGTATTAATAGCTTATATCGTTTTTCTTAGCTTAGGTCAATCACAAATTGAAACAGATGATGATGGGGTGATATAAAATGCCGAAATTAGATAAAAAAGATTTAAAAAGAGGTTGGAGAAGCTGGGCTATGTTCCATTTATCTTCTATGAGTTTTGAAAAATTAGAAGCAAATGGTTTTGCACATTCCATGATACCGATTTTAAAGAAATTATATAAAGATGATCCAGAAGCTTATAAGCAAGCTTTGGAACGACATACGGCTTTTTACAATACCGAACCACAAGTAGGAAGTTTAGTGAATGGTGTTGTAGCATCAATTGAAGAAGAAAGGGCTAACGGCAAAGAAGTTAACGATGAGATGATTCATAGTGTCAAAACTGGATTAATGGGGCCAATTGCTGGAATGGGTGATTCGATTATTCAGGGTATTATCATTCCAATATTACTATCTATAGGAATGGGAATTTCGGCTAATGGAAATCCGGTAGGGGTTTTTGTTTACATTCTAGGGTATCTATCTATCATTTTAACCGTATCGTATTTATTATATATGCGTGGTTATAAAATGGGAGTTCAAGCTGTTGATGAATTGTTAGGAGCCAACTCAGAAAGATTAAGAAGCGCATTCACTTTACTGGGTGTCATGGTGGTAGGTGGTTTAGCTGCCTCTTTTGTAAAATTAAATACCATTTTACAAATCCCAAATGGTGAGGAAGTATTAGAATTCCAAAAAACGCTCGATGGATTTTTCCCTAAGTTGTTACCTCTTATTGCCGTTTTGGTTTGCTGGTATTTGATCTCTAAGAGAAAATGGAGTGCAACTAAAGTACTGTTATTTTTAATCGTAGTATCCATTGCTGGTGTGTTATTGAATGTGTTTTAGGTCTTCGGGTTTTAAATGGGGATTCGAATTTCTTTATGTGAAATAGTTGGCTACAACTAGTTCCTTATGTCACTTTATAATGTAGCGATGTACCATGAAAAAGATGAATTAGTCTGTCTGTTATTGGTGAGGACTGCACGCCATTTTTTACCTTTTATACAGTCTCTTATTTGGAAAAAGATTAAAAAAATTGTTGCCTTTAGCTCTCAGTGGATATACACTTCGTTGCTAAAGACGGAAATCTTAACTTCTTCGGCAATAGTAAGTTGCTTACTTTGTACTATAAAAACCATCATGGAAGTTAAGTGTATATCCACTGTTTTATTGCATATACGTAGCTACCTAAGTTGTATTTCTGTTTTGATTTTATATTCTGTTACATATGATCAAAAAAGTGTCCTTTTTCTAATAAACTGTGAGTTTTAAGCATTATGATGTAATTTCACCAAATTTTTATGGAATAAATCGATTTCCCTTGAACTTCCAATAGAGGTATAATTCACGTATAATAAAATTAGTTTACATGTTGGGAGTAAAGGAAGGGAATATATGACAGAGGACAATGTTACACGGATATATTTGAACGATAAGGAATATATTCTAATTGGAACGGCTCATGTTTCTAAACATAGTGCGGAACAAGTAAAAGAAGTAATTGAAGTCGAAAAACCAGATACAGTATGTGTAGAGCTTGATGAACAACGGTATCAATCCATCAAAGATGATAACAAGTGGAAAAACATGGATATATTTAAAGTGATAAAAGAGAAGAAAGCTTCTTTATTGTTAATGAATTTAGCCATCTCATCTTTTCAAAAACGAATGGCAAAGCAGTTTGGTATTAACCCTGGCCAAGAAATGATTCAAGGGATTGATTCTGCACAAGAAGCAAATGCAGAACTTGTGTTAGCAGATCGTAATATACAAATCACCTTTGCAAGAATATGGAATAATATTGGATTAAAAGGAAAAGCGATGTTGTTAACGCAAGTGATTGCGAGCATTTTTAGTAAAGAGACAATTTCTGAGGAAGAATTAGAAAAAATGAAGCAACAAGACACGATTCATACGGTGTTGCAAGAGTTTACAGACACGTTCCCAAAGCTAAAGAAACCGCTTATCGATGAAAGAGATCAATATTTAGCGCAAAAAATTAAAGATGCACCCGGGGAAAAGGTCGTTGCTGTGCTTGGTGCCGCTCATGTACCGGGGATAAAGGAACAAATACAAAAGGATCATAATTTAAATAAACTACGAGAGTTGCCTCCTAAATCAAAACTGCCTAAAATTATCGGTTGGTCGATTCCGATCCTTATTTTGGCAATTATTGCGTATACGTTTTATGCTAATCCACAAGCTGGTTGGGAACAAACAGTAAGCTGGGTCATCTGGAATGGCGGATTATCAGCATTCGGTGCATTGATTGCGTTAGGGCATCCGCTTACTATTTTAACGGCATTACTCGTTGCTCCGATCACTTCTTTAAATCCTTTACTTGCAGCGGGCTGGTTTGCTGGCTTCGTGCAAGCATATGTAAAAAGACCGCATGTTCGTGATTTTGAGAATTTGTCTGAAGATGTATTTACGATTAAAGGGTTTTGGCGTAATAAAGTGACGAGGGTGTTACTGATTGTAGTACTAGCTAATCTCGGTAGCTCTTTAGGTACATTTATTGGCGGCGTTGACGTCATTCGTGTGTTTTTGGAAAATTTATAACGATAGCCCTTACCTAAAAGTACGATTAGCTGCGTTTTCATTAACTAATTCAGTCAATATAGCTAGGTTTATAATAGTGTTCATAATAACCTAACAGTGATTCATGGTGCTGTTAGGTTATTTGCGCTATATAAAAGTTTGAATAGAATGTGAATTATGTAACTAATTAAAGTGTTTCGCAACAAATGTCATCGCTTACATGTGGGTGAAATGTCTTACAATAAAGGTGAGAAAGAAGAAGGGAGAGGGTATTATGAACCGGAAAAATTGGATTGGTATTGGTTTAGCTTTTCTTGTCTTATTCATTATTTTATTATTACCAAACCCTGATTCACTTCCGCTTGTCGGGCAAAGGGTGCTTGCAGTTTTGGCGTTTGCGGTCGTTTTGTGGGTGACAGAAGCAGTGCCTTATCCGGTAAGTGCAGTAATGATTATTAGTTGGTTAGCTGTCTTAGTTGGGTTATCTCCTACCATAGAAGATCCCACCATCATGTACGGGACAAAAGAAGCCTTAGGAATGGCAATTGGAGGTTTTAGCTCAACAGCTGTGGGGCTAGTTGCAGGAGCGCTATTTTTGGCGGCTGCTATGGAGATTACAGGACTACACAAGCGAATTGCGTTGTTTATTATGTCTAAAATAGGTACCAAACCAAGCCGTTTAGTAATAGGAACGATTACTGTAAGCTTTGTACTTGCACTATTTGTTCCAAGTGCGACAGCGCGAGCAGGTACTATTATTCCAATATTATTAGGAATCGTCGCCGCATTTGGTTTAACAAAGCAGAGTAAGCTTGCGGCATTATTAGTTATTACTGCTGTTCAGTCCATTTCCATCTGGAATGTTGGAATTAAAACAGCTGCTGCGCAAAATATGGTAGCGTTAGGATTTATGCAATCGGAATTTGGTATGGATGTAGCTTGGGGGAAATGGTTCATGTATGCTGCTCCATGGTCAATATTAATGTCTGTCATGTTGTTTTTCGTCATGACAAAGCTGATCAAACCAGAAGAAACGAACCTTGCTGGTGGCGATAGCATTCAATCTCAGCTTCAAGCGTTAGGGAAAATGAAGCCAAATGAGTGGCGATTAATATCTATTTCCGTTGCATTGTTGTTCTTATGGTCTACGGAAGGCATCTTTCATCCGCTAGATTCAACTACAGTTACCATTATTGCTGTTGCGATCATGCTACTTCCTAAAGTAGGTATCTTTACGTGGAAAGAAGTGCAAGCAAAGATTCCTTGGGGAACGTTGGTCGTATTCGCAACCGGAATATCACTCGGAATGGTGTTATTAAGCACAGAAGCAGCTACATGGTTATCTTCTAACACATTTGAAGCAATGGGGTTAGCTGGCATGTCAATTGTAGCTATTGTAGCTATCTTAGCATTATTTAATATTCTCATTCATTTAGGATTTGCGAGTGCAACCAGTTTGGCATCTGCGTTAATCCCGATTGTTATTGCACTAGTAACAGGCATGGAATCGACATCATTCAATGGACCTGGACTTGTGCTCATCATGCAATTCGTAATTAGTTTCGGTTTCTTACTTCCTGTGAACGCACCACAAAATATGCTTGCATATGGAACAGAAACCTTTACAACAAAACAATTATTAAAATCTGGTATACCAATAACGGTAATCGGTTATCTTTTCATTATCTTATTTAGTGCAACGTATTGGCAATGGGTCGGATTATTGTAAACAATGGGAAGTGTTTCTGAAGGTGTAACGAATCGGTAAATTTCACCTTGTTCGTGGGAAAGTATAATAGTTGAAAGGTCTGTAGTATAAGAAAACAAAGTCTTTCGCCATAAGACTTTGTTTTCCTGCTAAAATAAACCTCCAACGGAAATTCGATGCGTGCGTAATATGTTTCTCCTCATCTTATGTTGCTTTATTACAGGGTTGTTCTCCTATGATGTAAGCTTATTCTAAGTATGTTGCAATCAAAGCTTGTCGATGTGGCAAGCACTTATACATGGTTAATGGTCGTCCGACATTGCCATAGGCAATATATGATGTAATAACATGTTGCTGTTTCAAAAAAGATAGATATTTACGAATAGAAATTCGTGACATGCCAACTTCATTAGCTAATTGTTCGGTTGAAAATCCATTATCGCCAAAATTTTGCGTACAATCCCATATTTGCGACAGCGTTTCTGGAGCTAACCCTTTTGGTAACGCAGGCTGTTCATTATCTCTTTCAGGCAAATCCCCTCCAAGTAATTGATCTAATTCCGATTGGCTCAGTTGCTTTTTTTCTTTTACGATTCGTTGTTTTTCTTGATAGCTTAAGAGCGCATGCTGAAATCGCTCAAATTGAAAAGGTTTAATAATGTAATCAGACACCCCATTTTGTAAAGCATACTGTATGCTATCCGTATCCGATGCTGCTGAAATGATAATCACATCAATGCCTTTTTCATATTTACGAATATAGCTCAATAATTCAAGCCCTGTTTGTTGCGGCATATAAATATCGAGCAAAATGAGATCTATCGGTTGCTGTTTAATAACGTCCCTCGCTTCAGCTACAGATGCGACCTGCCCTTCAAGGTGAAAACCTTCTATTTGGTTTAAGTATATAGCGTTAATATGAGATACCATAGCATCATCTTCTACGATTAGTACGTTGATCATTGTCATCCCTCACCATTGGTATTGCTAGTGTAATGTTAAATACAGTTCCGTTTCCTGCCCTAGTTGAAACGTTTATCTTGCCTTGAAGTTTTTGCACAGTTTGATATGTAAGAAACAGTCCATAGCCTCGATCCCCTCCTTTCGTGGAAAATTGTTTATCAAAAAGATTGTTGAGATGATTCTTTGCTATTCCTGGTCCATTATCTTCTATTTTAATATGAATGGTTTGATCTTTGGAATAAAGGAAAAGTTTAACGGTTTTATGTTTGCTGTTGGCTGTTAAAACTGCTTCAAAACCATTTTCGATTAAACTTCCTAAAATAGTAATTAATTCATGGACGATTGGTGCAGTAAATTCCTCTTTTAGAAAGCTGCTTTCTTCTAATTCAAAGGTGATATTACTTTCTCTTGCTTTGCTCATTTTTCCGATTAAAAACCCTGCTAATGCTGGATGTTTCAATCGTTGCAAAATATAGCCAACTTCTTCCTCAAATTGATCTACCATACTCGGAATCATCGTTTCTAATTCTTTATATTCTTTTAAATGAAGCATGCCTAAAATAACATGTAACTTGTTCTTGAATTCATGGGATTGCGCTCGTAAAGCCTCTGTATAGTTTTTAATTCCTACCATCTCATCCAATAGTTTCTGCACCTCTGTTTTATCCCGAAAAGTAGCGATGCCGCCTACAATTTTGTCGTCAATATAAATGGGAGAACAGTTTAATAATATTTTTTTTCCGTAAAAGAGGGCTTCTCCATTCTCGGAAGCTATTCCTGTCTGAATGGTCTGTTGTAATGTAGGCATATAATTTCTTACAGGTCGACCGATTAATTCCAATTCTTCTGTTAACGCCATAAGTTTTAATGCTTGTTGGTTAACGCGTGTAATTTCACCAGACTGATTGACTACTAAAATCCCTTCTTTGACAGACTCTAACATCGTGTCACGTTCCTTCGTTAACTGAGCAATTTCTACAGGCTCCATTCCGAACAATATTTTTTTTACGTATTTACTAATGAAGTAGGCGCCAATTACACCGAGCAGAAGTTGGAAAATAGCTCCTAATAGAATCATGCGCTGCCCTTCTTCAATTTGATCTTCCACTTTATCCATTGATAATCCGGCTACAACGACGCCGATTTGTTTGTTTTGTTCATTCTTAATTGGCGTAAACACACGCATACCTAGCCCGAGTGGTCCTTTTTCAATGGAAGTATATTCTTGTCCTCCAAGTGAAGGTTTAGCGTCTTCTCGGTTGTAAAAAGATTTTCCAACTTCAGATGGGATAGGGTGGGATAAGCGAATTAGATTCATATCTAGAACGACCAGAAAACCGATATTTGATAACGCTTTTAATTCATTCGCATATTCCTGAATATTAGCTCGTTGCTTTTCGTTTTGCAAACCCTCTATCACAAGGTCAGACTGTGCAACGAGGCGAGATATAGTGTATAACCTTTGGGAAATCGTATCTTTTGTATTTTCTGTGATATACTTACTAAAAAACCCGTTCATGATAATGACAGACAATGAAACAATGAAAATAATTAACAATGTAATCGAGGTTTGCAGCTTCATGGCTCTGCCTTGTTTGATGGGAGATCGTTTTTTCATTCGTTTTCCCTCGCAGTAAAATGGCTCTTTTCATTATTATATAGGACTTTATATGCAGTGGCACATGAATTGATTTTATCCTCTAAAGTCGGCTTCAGTATGTTGAAGAAAGATAACAGTAGCTAATGCCTTTGTTCGTTGCCTAACAATGAATGTGGAAGAAGAAGGCTCCGTTAATGGAAAGAGTCGATTCAAAGCATAATGAAAGAGACAATATGAGAGGATTACAAATATGTTGACATAGTTGGTAGGGAGGTATTTACATGCCGATAGATAAAGAAACGCAAATTATTGACGATATAATGGAGAAAATTATTACGAAGGCGATGAAGCCTGGGGAAAAGCTCTTATCAGAAAATAAACTTGCAGATCAGTATAACGTGCCGCGCATTACTGCTAGAAATGCATTAACAACATTAGAGGCTCGTGGATATATTTACTCTATACAAGGTAAGGGGCGTTTTTTAAAAGAAACAGCCAAACCAATTCAATTACATTTGACAGGAAACAGCAGTTTTACCGAAAAGATGCAGCGTGCTGGTTATCGATTGACAACGAAAAATATGTATTGCACAAAAATCAGCTACGATAGTAAAGTGTACGACGCGTTACGGGCTAGCAGTGAAGCAGAGATTTATAAAATTGGGCGCGTGCGATTCATTGATGACGAACCAATAGCTATTCATCAATCATACGTTAATCAGCAGCAATTTCCAAACATTGCTCAAGAAGGTCCGCTAATATTATCTATGTTTGCGTACTATCGCAAATTGGGATATGAAGCATTTACAAGTAAGCAGTCTTTATTAAGTATTACGTTTCCAACTTCCTATGAACAAAAATTGTTTTCATGCGGTAGTATGGTACCTCTTATTATACTAGAAACGGATTGCATTGATGTACAAACACAAAAAGTATTGGAATATACGAAAATACTGTATCGTAGTGATAAATTTAAATATGATATTACAATGAATGAAAGTCGGTGAGACATGTTAGAGGTCTTACCGACTTTTTAGTTGTCTAGGAAATTATTAAATTTTGCAGCTGTAGATAAACTTACTAAGTTATCTAGCTACGTCCAGTTCCAGCGCCCAGCAACTAGGCGACTTCACTCCATTGCCCTACGCTAAGTCATCATCGGTTCGCCCTAAATAGGAAGGCCGACTAAAGACGGGCTTGCCGGAGATCGCCGGCACACTCCTGTTGCAGGAGCATGATTCCTAAAACTTTCGTTGCTTCGTTCCACTCGCTAGGGCGCCCCGAGCCTTTGTTCTTTAATTATAGGAAGTTTACAAGGAATTCGTTTGAATTTGTAGAAAAGTCGCTGAAGTTTACAAAAAAGTCGCTGAAGTTCACCGTTTTTTCGCTTGAGTTCACCATTATACCTAGCTCGATGTAAGCACATGTGCGAAATAGTATGCTTTTATTTCAATTTGTTCCCACTCTAACAACTGAACAAGTTTAAGTGGACGACGATAACAGCAGTTAAATCGTCAACAGGTCGTTTATTAAATGGTATTGTTTTGCAATTATAAACCATCCTTTACAAATACTTTACGATATCTTAAAACACAGCAACTTGGCAACAAGTTAATATGAACTTGTAAAGGAGGTTGTCTGAATGAGAAGGCGAAGAAGAACAGAGATTCTTGTGCAAGCAAATCCTAATCTGACAGCAAGTCTGGCGAACGAAATTAAGCAGACGTATACCTACAAGGAAATCGTTTCCCCAAGACATGGATTAACCATGGTGAAAATGCGGGAGAGCGCACAGAAATCCTTATTTTATATAGGTGAGGTACTCGTTACGGAAGCAAAAGTAGAAATTCAAGGGGAGATCGGCATCGGCATAATACAAGGTATGCACGATGAGGTAGCAACTCAATTAGCTATTATTGATGCAGCTTACAATGCACAGTTACCTGAAACGCTGTCTTGGACAGACACTTTAAAAGCAGCTGAAGCAGAAATAAACCGTAAAAGAATAAGACAACAAGCAGAATTAATGGAAACTAAAGTTAACTTTGAAACGATGGATGTTTAACTCAAGAAATTTATAGTATGGACTTTCCCATGGTTCGTATTGGAAGAGCCTCTTTATACAATGAAAAGCACTGGGAGAAGATTTTTTTAACACGATAGGCAAGTATATAATTTTTAATTTGAAAAACGGTGGTTTCTGCCAAAAGAGTTGTAGACAAGATGAAAAATACAGGAGCAATAAAGAATGTAACCTATGGCAAGGAATCGTTGGTTAAAAATATAAGAGCAGGAGAGAGACTATATGCCGATAGATCAAGTTCATGACTTACAAAAGGTGTATCGCAAACTATTAGATCGTATGGCTCGTCCAGGAAAGCTAGCTAATTTACAAGCTTTTCAAGAGAAAGTGGACTATGAGGTAGCGTGTCACGATGCAACGTTACTCATTGCGATGACGTTATTGGATGGAGAAGTGTCATTTCATGTGATTTCTGAGAATAAGCAGCCCGTGGAAGAAAAAATTGCTGCCTATACTTTAGCCAGACATGCATCTATGGAAGAAGCTGATTTTATTATTGTGTTACAGGACGCTACCGAGGCTTCCATTATTGAAGGAATGGCTACTTGTAAAACAGGGAATTTAGTTGATCCACAGTATTCTGCTACATGGGTGATGGAAAGTCAAGCGCCATTGTCTAATCAGCCGCAACTACTATTAACAGGTCCTGGAATTGAGAGGCAAACGGATTTACATACAAGTTTCGTCCCAAGCATTTGGCAAGCTAGGAGTGAAGCGGTGCAAGAGTATCCTTTAGGAATCGATCTTATATTCACGGATGACATCATGCAGATTGCTTGTGTTCCTAGGACAACAACGGTTTCTGTACAGGAGGTGGAGTAGATGGGTTATGTAGCGATCAAAGGTGGAACAAAGGCAATTGAAGCTTCTATTGAAAGGTTAACGTACGATCGTTTACAAGAAAGCGAAGTTATTGAAGTGAAAACGATCATGGCAACCATGCGTGCCCTTGTCGATCAGGTAATGTCGGAAAGTAGCTTGTATTCTCCGTTTCTTGCAGCGCTAGCTATTAAGCAAGCAGAAGGTAGTATGGAAGAGGCTGTATTCATTATGCGCGCACATCGTTCAACATTACCGAGGTTGCATTATAGTAATATTGTAGAATCTGAATCTATGTTGGTAGAACGCCGTATTTCTGCCAGTTTCAAAGATATTCCTGGCGGGCAAATTTTAGGCTCTACGACAGACTACACGCACCGTTTACTGGACTTTTCCTTAGCTTCAGAAACAAAGCTAGAGAATGATCAATGGATGAAAAACTATGTCGATAAACTGGAGCAAGCAGTATCTCCGCAGGACGAAGTATTGTTTTTTCCAAAAGTAGTTGATTATTTACGCCAAGAGGGGTTATTTGGCGGGCATGAATTAGATGATACACCTCCGACAGATATTACAAAAGAAAACTTATCTTTTCCAGCTTCACGTAGTGCTCGATTACAAACATTAACGCGTGGGCAAACAGGTGCCGTGACAGCTCTTGGTTATGCTTCCTTACGTGGGTACGGTCAGGTGCATCCAACGGTCGGTGAAGTTCGTGTTGGCATGCTTCCGATCTATGTCGGGCACCCGAATGAGCCTGAACAGACAGAGGAAGATAGCTATTATATTGGTGAAATCAAAGTTTCCGAAGTCGAATCGTTTGTCCCTGTCTCTGTCAAAAACGAACAAAATGAAGCGGAACTTGATTTTGAAATTGGTTATGGGGTTTGTTACGGACAAAATGAAACAAAAGCAATTGCGATGAGTATTCTTGACCAATGTTTAGAGCACCCTGAAGCGAGTTTCCCGACACATGATGAAGAGTTCGTTCTATTACATATCGATTCGGTAGAAGCAACAGGGTTCATATCGCATTTGAAACTCCCACATTATGTCACTTTCCAATCGAAGCTGGATAGTGTACGTGAGGTTAAAAGAAAGGGAGAGAGTAATGAAGAATAAAACACATTTTGCGTTTTTTGATGAAGGATCAAAGAAGGAAATTCGCCGCACGACGTTAAAAGCAGTCGCAATTCCTGGCTATCAAGTTCCATTTGCGTCAAGAGAAATGCCAATTGCAAGAGGTTGGGGAACAGGTGGATTACAGCTGACGTTATCGTTGATTGGTAAAGAAGATTGTTTAAAAGTAATTGACCAAGGTGCAGATGAGTCAGTGAATGCCGTTAGTATAAAAAAGTTAGTCCAGCAAACAACAGGTGTGGAATTAACCGACCAGACAGAGGACGCTTCCTTAATCCAATCTAGACATCGGATTCCAGAAGTTCCATTAACCGAAGACCAAATTTTAGTATTACAAGTTCCAACGCCAGAACCATTACGTGATGTCGAAGCTAGTGAATATGTAACCAAACGATTGCATGCAGAAGAAGAATATAGCGGCGCGTGGCTCTTATTATTTGAGCAAATTATGAAATACGGTAAAACAGCAACAGGTGCCGATCATCCTGTCTATGTAAATGGACGCTACGTGATGGCGCCAAGTCCCATCCCAAGGTTCGATAATCCGAAAATGCATACATCGAAAGCATTGACCTTGCTCGGTGCAGGGCGGGAAAAGAAAATTTATGCCGTGCCACCATATACCGATGTAGCGTCGCTTGCTTTTGAAGATTATCCGTTTACCGTGGAAACATTTTCAGATCAGGCATGTCATTTATGCGGTGCAAATGATGTGTTCCTTGATGAATTGGTCGATGAAACAACAAGAAAAGCTTATTATCAGTGTAATGATACGAGCTACTGTATAGATAGATTGAACAGCCAAGAGCAAGTGGAGGTGGAACATCATCATGCATGAAGAACCAATATTGCAAGTTCGGAACTTAAATAAACAGTTTGGTAACGGGTGTACCCATTGTCGTAATAAAGTAGATCGACAGTTGGAGAAAAATTATTGTCCTATTTGTGGAACAGTTTATGCATGTCAGGATGTATCTTTGGACTTGTTTCCAGGAGAAATACTTGGCATTGTTGGCGAAAGCGGTAGTGGAAAATCAACCATGATGCAATGCCTTTACTTTGATGCGCCCGTTACTTCTGGGGAAGCTTTTATCTATAACGGCGAATTAAATGGGCAAAATGTCTTTCAATTATCTCCACAGAAGCAACGATATATCCGTAATCATAAATACGGAATGGTTTATCAAAATCCAGTCAATGGGTTGAAGATGAACTTTTCTTCGATTGGAAATATTGCCGAAAAACTGATTGCAGCGGGAAATCGTCATGTCTCATCTATGGAAAGTACAGGAAATAAACTGCTTGAACATGTGCAAATTCCGTTGTTTCGCTCGAAGGAAGAGCCGCAAAACTTTTCTGGAGGAATGCAACAGCGGGTGCAAATAGCAAAAGCATTATCGAATAATCCGCCGATTCTATTTTTAGATGAAGTAACGACAGGGCTTGATTTGTCTGTACAGGCAAATGTGCTTGATTTGATTAAACAGATTCAGAGAGAGTGGGGAATTAGTATGATTGTCGTTTCCCATGATCTGGCTGTTATTCGGATGCTAGCAGATCGAACGATGGTGATGCTGAATGGTTCCGTCATCGAAGAAGGGTTAACGGATCAAATCTTAGAAGATCCACAACATGCTTATACGCAACGTTTAGTTTACTCGTTATTATAGGAGGTCACCTATTGTGTATGTCATTCATAATGGAAACGTCATTACCGAAGAAACAATCTTGGAAAATTATGCCGTCGTGGTAGAAGGGGATACAATTCAAGCGATCGTTCCTGAAGCAGAAATTGATAACTACGCCCATGCTGAAAAAATAAATGCCAATGGGGGTTTTATTTCTCCAGGATTTATTGATATTCATTCGGATTATATTGAAACTCTTGCTTCGCCAAGGCCGACAAGTGTGATGGATTTTAATATTAGTTTAAGAGAAGCAGAGAAGATTTTGGTTGGGCATGGTATTACAACGATGTTCCACTCGCTATCGTTTTATCGAGAAGATGCGTTTGACCATAAACCTATCCGTCAGCCTGAAAATGTCCAACGTATGGTAGATGCCATTGCAAACACGCATCATGAGCTACATTTAATTCGTCATCGCCTACATGCGCGGTTTGAAATTGACAATATTTTGGAAGTCGATCGGTTAATCCGCAATATGGAAGCAGATAAGGTCCACTTGCTATCGTTTATGGATCATACACCTGGGCAAGGGCAATACCGTGATTTAGAAGTGTATAGGGAAACATTACAAGGCTATCGTAATTTATCTAACGAGGCTGTACAAACTATTATTCAAGAACGACAAAACGTCGAGTGTATGACCATTGAACGTATGCAGGAGGTTGCTGAGTTAGCTATATCCAAAGGGATAGCCGTGGCTTCACATGATGATGATAATGTGGATAAGCTGCACCTTGTGCAATCATTTGGCACAACGATTAGCGAATTTCCAATTACGATGGAAATTGCGAAAAAGGCGAAGGAACTGGGACTGAAGACAATAGCTGGTGCTCCTAACGTATTACTTGGCGGTTCACATTCCGGCAATTTGTCAGCTGCTGAAGCAATTAAAGAAGATTGTATTGATATTTTATGCAGCGATTATTACCCGGCGGCCTTACTGCACGCTATCTTTTCTTTAAGTGAAAACGACGGAAATGATTTGCATGACATGTTTATGAAAGTCACGTTGAATCCTGCTAAAGCTGTACGAATGGATGATGAAATTGGTTCCATTAAACCGGGTAAAAAAGCAGATATGCTAGTGATTGAACGAATGGATGATGGCTATCCTATGTTAACAGCGACGATGGTAAACGGCGCCTTAATCACGACGACAAATTATCGAATGAATTAATGTAAAGGAGGCTCTTGGTAATGACATTGCTGCAAGTAAAAGATTTTGGCAAACGATTTACAATTCATCACTTGGGAAAAATGAGGCAAGCAGTGGAGCATATTCAGTTTTCATTGGAGCAGGGAGAGTTTCTTGGGATTGTTGGTAAAAGTGGTAGTGGTAAATCAACGATCTTAAAAAGCATCTATCGTACTTACCGTCCCGATGAGGGAAGTATGATTTATCATTCTGCGCGCTATGGGTTCATTGATTTAACGGATGCAACAGAGCGAGAAATTCTTTACTTACGTAAGCATGAAATCGGCTATGTGTCGCAATTTTTAAATGTAATGCCACGGACAACATCGCGGGAGCTTGTGGAGAAAGCATTGTTGGAAATGGGAGCAACAGAACAGGCAGCTAAAATAGAAGCAGAAAAGGCGTTAACGCATTTTGAGCTAGATCCAAAACTTTGGGACCATTATCCAAATACATTTTCTGGGGGAGAAAAGCTACGGTTAAATATTGCCATGGCAACGGTGAAGAAGCCTCGCCTGTTATTACTTGATGAGCCGACAGCGAGTTTGGATCAGCAATCGAAAATAAAAGTACGTGAAATCATTGAAAAGTTGAAAGCAAGTGGCACGACATTAGTTGGTATTTTTCACGACATCGAATTTATGGATGGCTTATGTGATCATGTGTTTGATATGCAATTCAGCCAAGATAAATTTGTGAAAGAAGGCGTTATTAATGAAAGCTGACCTGCATGTGCATAGCACGTATTCCGATGGCTCGGATCACGTAGAAAGGGTGTTGGAGCGGGCAGCGAAAAATGGCGTTTCGCAAATGAGCTTTGTGGATCACGATAGCATTGATGGTTTAAACGAAAAACAAGCTTTAGGGAAAGCATATGGCATTGAAGTCATTCCCGGAATTGAAATCTCAGCCTATGATTTTAAACGAGATCGTAAAGTGCATATCCTTGGCTATAATTATTACCGAGATGCCAAGAACATAGAGGCACTCTGTAAAACGGTGCGCAATAGAAGGCAGGCGCATACGCTTTGGCAAATCGAGCAAATAAATCAACAAGCTTATCCAATTGATTCACAAACCATCATCGAAATGGCACGACCAAGTAGAACGATTTACAAGCAGCATGTGATGCAGCAAATTACATCAGCCGCATACGAATCGGATCTTTATCAAGCACTATACCGCAAACTTTTTAAAGGGGAAGGTCCAGCATCTGGTGATATCGAATATGTAGACGCATTTCTTGCTGTAGAAGCAGTTGTAGCTGATGGTGGTATCGCTGTTGTTGCCCACCCTGGACAACTCGATTCTTATGAGCTTATTCCCGAACTTGTCGAAGTTGGCTTGGGCGGTATTGAACGCAATCACCCTGATCACACAGCAGAAGACCATCAACGGGTTGAGGATTTAGCTCACACCTATGATTTGATTATGACTGGTGGGACGGACTACCATGGTAGTTTTGGCATGCCAATAGAAGTAGGGGAAATTACAAGTCCTTCTTTTCTGAGTCGTACGTTAATAGATTGACCTTCCTCAAAAAGAGCTAGCAATGACCCATATGTTTGGCGGTTTGTTTTAAACGAAAAAGAAAGGCTGACTTATGAGTCTTTATGACGAGGCAGCCGTTTATCCCGGATATAAGGTGCTGTAAGCCTTCCACTTCAAGAATTGGAGATGTGAGCGCTGAACAAGTGTAAGTGGAAGTAACAGAATCTAAATTATCCATTCATTCAGAGGCTTTTAGCTCGTGCTAAACAACAGTGGGGAAGGAAGTCTCGCTGATTAATAATGTACTTTATCTTATAATGTAAACAATGTTAATTTATTAAATTTCATGTAAATATATTGTAAATATAAACTCTATTCAATTATTTTATGTTTTAATAGTAAGGAAAAGATGGCAAGCTACCCATAGGGAGACGTGCAAACGAAAACGAAAAATTGCTTTATCAACTAATCTATGAATATGAAGGAGCGTTAACATGAAAAAGACGTTAACTAGATTTGGTGTTTTGCTTTTATTAGCTGTATTTGCTGTAGGTTGTTCGGAAGGAAACGCTAGTTCGGAAGAGGAAAAAGCAGAAGTAGATGATGTGATTGATGTTGTATGGTATCCAAATGAGTCGGGAGAAGATTTGAAATCCTCTCGTGATGAAATTGGCAAAGTAATTGCTGATGCTACTGGAAAAGAAGTAGAGCACCACTTAACAACAGATTATGCGATTGCAATTGAGACGTTAGTGAATAATAACGCAGATGTAGCATTCATGGGTGCACAAGGTTATATTGAAGCGAATGAAAATAACGATGCAGTGCAGCCTATCGTCGTTCCAACTGGTCCTTCTGGTACGTTAGACGATGCTGTTTATCATAGCTGGTTAGCTGTCAATGTGGATGATCAAGAAAATTATAAACAAGATGGTGAATATTCTCTAGATACGATAGCAGATAAGAAATTTTCTTTCGTTTCTAACAGCTCCACTTCTGGTTTTAAAGTACCGTCAGCTGGTATTCTTTCCCACTTCACAGAGCAAGAGGAGTACAAAGATTTAACCGAAGAAGATTTAATGGAAGGTGGCCCTCTATTCTCACAAGTACTGTTTGGTAACTCCCACCAAGGTTCAGCGGTAAATTTATTAGATGGAAATGCCGATGTAGCAGCGTTTTGTGATACATGTGTAGAAAACTATGTAGAAGTAGCTGAAGGAGAAGAAAATGAAGTTGGCTCTATTTATAAAGTGAAAGACGACGCAGAACAACCTTTTAATAAAGTAGCAGGAAAAGAATTTACGTTAATGAGTGTAACACCAGTGCTTAATGCGCCATTTGCCGCAAATATGGATACATTAGGTGAAGAAGATTTTAAAAAGCTTCAAGAAGCATTGACCTCCGATGAAGTTGCGAGTAATGAAGGTATTTTTGTTCCAGAAGACGCTGAGCAATCGGCATTATTCTTTAAAACAGATAAAGAACGCTTTGCACCAGCAGAAGATGATTGGTTTGACCCTATTCGTGAACTTCAATAAACAAGTTTTCAATTAAGTGGGGGGGAAATTATCCCCCGCTGATTGTTAGTACCAAGGGCATAACTTAACAAACTATTATAAAAAAAGAAGTTGTGATGCTGTTACCTTACTTGTACGCATTTTTGCACAATAGGAAAATTTTTGGTTTTCGTATAAGAGCGCAATATAGGTGTAAGACGTGATGATAAATTTAGTTTTTCTAAATATGTTTAGCCAAAAGAAGCGGAGGGATTCTCTGCTCACATTATAGGGGGGAGCCTATTCATGGCACTTTTACAAATTGCAAGGCTAAGTAAGTCGTACGATAACGAGACGAAGGTATTAAAAGATATTTCTTTTTCCGTAAAGGCTGGAGAATTTGTTTCTATTATCGGTCCATCTGGTGCAGGGAAATCTACTTTATTACGCTGTGTGAATCAGATGGTACCTATTAGTAGCGGGGAAGTGATCTTTGATAACGCCCCTGTGACACAATTGAAAAAACGTGCACTACGCCAATTGCGTACAAACATTGGCATGGTGTTTCAACATTATAATTTAGTTCCACGTTTAACAGTAATTGAAAATGTGCTGCATGGACGCTTAGGCTATAAGACGACTTTGCAAGGCATCATGAGCCGTTTTACAGAAAAAGAAAAAGAGCAAGCTTTTTATCTACTTCGCAAGCTTGGCATTGAAGAACATGCTTATAAGCGTTGTGATCAGTTAAGTGGAGGACAGCAGCAACGAGTTGGCATTGCCCGTGCATTGATTCAAGGTCCGAAACTTGTTCTTTGTGATGAGCCGATTGCGTCACTTGATCCAAACTCTTCGAAAATTATTATGGAACATTTAAAGTCAATTACTTCCGAGCTAGGCATTACTTGTCTTGTCAATTTGCATCAAGTGGAAGTCGCACAACAATATTCAGATCGCATTATCGGTTTAAATCAGGGAGAAGTTGTATTTGATGGAACCAATTATCAGCTGACCGAGGAGAAAACGAATCGTATTTATGGAACGGAAATGCGAGAATTAATAACAGTGTGAGGGGAAATGGTCGTGAGTGAAAAGGTAATGCAAAAACGAAAATGGCAAATGACGATAGCATTAACCCTTATTATTGCCATTACGTATTTATCTGCAGCAATAACGAAATTTAATTTCATAGATGGATTAGTAGCTTTTCCAGAAGCAATTGGTTGGATGTTTTCGAATCTACTTATAACGCAAGAATCGTTAGAGAAGCTACCGACTATTTTAGATAAGCTTGTGGAGACCATTTTCATGTCAATTGCAGCAACGACAACGGCTGCAGTTGTTTCCATTTTCCTTGGTATTATGGGATCAAAAACAACGAGCATCAATGGCTTTTTAAGTACATTTGCCCGGTTTATTGCTTCCGTATCTCGTAATATACCTGTTGTTGCTTGGGCGCTTATTTTATTACTTTCCTTTGGTCAAAATTCATTAACGGGGTATTTAGCGTTATTTGTAGGAACAGTTGGCTTTTTAACGAGAGCTTTTATTGAGTCCATTGATGAAGCAAGCCATAGTGCGGTGGAGGCTTTAACAGCTACAGGTGCCACTTATTTTCATATTGTAAATAAAGCCGTCATCCCACAAAGCTTACCGCAAATGATTAGTTGGATATTATTTATGATTGAAACGAATATTCGTAGCGCCACCTTAGTAGGTATTTTAACAGGGACAGGTATTGGCTATACATTTGATATGTATTATAAATCGATGAATTACAATGTCGTTGCTCTCGTTACCTTTAGCATTGTAATCGCCGTAATTATCATTGAGTTGATGTCAAACTATATACGGAAGGTGATTATGTAATGGAAACAGTAGCGAACCCTACGTATATAAAGCGAAAGAGAAATGGACGTATTTCTATTAAAGCTGGAAGTAAATCGGAACGCGTTATCCGTCTGACAATGATGTTGCTTTTTGTTTTAACCGTTACTGCATTTCTGTTTTTTGATTACACAGGGTTGGAGTTATGGACCGCCATTGTAGAAACGGGACAAAACTTAAAAGTGATGTTTTTTGAACCAGCGCTAAATCATTTTACCTGGGCAGAAGCGTTTTATCAAGTTGGGGTTACCCTTGGTCTTGCTGTTTTGTCTACGATTATTGGTGCTTTTATTGCGTTCTTTTTAGCGCTTATGGCTGCAACTAATTTATCAAAGGAATGGGTGACGAAGGTTGTTCGTGTTATTGTCGCTTTTATTCGAGCGGTTCCAACTGTATTATGGGTACTTATTTTTGCCATTGCTGCTGGACTCGGAAGTGAAGCTGCCGTTTTAGGAATGTTGTTTCATTCCATTGCGTATCTTGTAAAAGCTTTTTCAGAGGCGTTTGAAGAAGTGGATAAAGGTATTCTAGAAGCATTAAGAGCGACAGGTTCAAGCTGGTGGCATGTTGTAATACACGGTATTATGCCTTCCACGTTTACATATATATTATCTTGGACTTTCCTCCGTTTTGAAATCAATTTTGCTGTCGCAGTTGCTATGGGAGCTGCTGCCGGAGCTGGCGGTATTGGCTTTGAATTATTTATGGCTTCAGGATTCTATTTTGATCTTAGCGAAGTGGGATTCATTACGTACGCTATCCTGATCATTGCGATTATTTTAGAAGTGTTTTCCACCCAATTAAAAAATCGCTATTTTCCATCTAGCGTACGGAATTAGACGTCTTAACCGACGGAGCTCTTGCGTCGGTTTTTACTTGTCTTTTTTGAACATTATTATTGAAATAATAAACATATTTATAATGGAGGCAATTAGAGCAGATGTACCTATGAAGGCAAGATTCATTCCGCTAAAACCACCTTCCTTAAAGCTAACAAATAGTAAAATCATACTAAGTAAGCTACAAATAATAGGAAGAACTATTTTTTTATCTTTAAGCAACATACTTAATACATATATAATACAGCCATGTATTAGCGTTAGAACTATAAACTCATCGACTCCTTCCATTATTTACCCCCCTATATCATAATCTCTGTATCTATAATATGTAGTAACAGGAATTTGGAATTTAACCTATTATAACCCAGAAAAGATATCTATTGAAATGCATCTGCTACATATTTTATGCTATATATATATAGGGAAACTAAAATGAATGGGGAGCTTATTTCATATCCGTGTTTAGATGCCATTTTCTAACTATATAGTTCTGAATATTCCGTTATTAACATTCGTGTTGCTTCACTAGAACAAGACGATTGTACGCCGAAGCCAGAAACACATGCCATATTTTTTGGGGGGAAGATATCATGCTGAATGAAAAGGAATATAAGATACAAGGTGAAAATCAACTACTACAAGCTATAAATTCATTGCATGTAGAATGGCAACTGCCTTCCGATGAGTAAACGATCTGTTAACAAATAGGTGGAGGTTAGCCATCTTGCTAAAAAATGCGTTCAAATAGATTGTAAACTTTAGGAGATCATGGAACCATTTTGGAAATCAATGAAACACAAGCTGAGTTGTTCTTCTCGAACAGTTAAAGAAAGTGTGTTCTACTACACAGCATGAGCTAACTTACGCTTCCTTACATCCGATGCAATTTAATAGGCAAGGAATCATAAAGTATGTGCCTGCATAGGCTATAGTAATTGAGCACTGGATGGAGGAATGACATGGATATTCTTAACAAAGTAAAGCAGTATCGAGAAGAAGAACAGCAGTTAAAGTGGGAAGGGACATTTGGGGAGTATTTAGACATCATTAAACAACGTCCAGAAGTAGCGCAAACGGCTCATTCACGAATTTATAATATGATTAAAAGTGCAGGTATTACGGAACGAGATAGCAAAAGAATGTATGAATTTTTTGGTGAAGAAATATTTGGTTTGGAAGAAGCAATTGAGCGGCTTGTAGAAGAATATTTTCACCCTGCAGCGAAACGGCTCGATGTACGTAAACGTATTTTATTATTAATGGGACCCGTAAGTGGTGGGAAATCAACGATTGTTACGATGCTAAAGCGGGGATTAGAAAAATATTCACGTACAGATGAGGGAGCGGTTTATGCGATAAAAGGTTGCCCCATGCAGGAAGATCCTCTCCATCTAATTCCACCGCATTTACGTCAAGAATTTTTGGAGGAATATGGCATACGCATTGAAGGAAGTTTATCACCGCTAAATACGATGCGATTGGAAAAGGAATATAATGGAAAAATAGAGGATGTACGCGTAGAACGTATTTTTTTCTCTGAGGATAAACGGGTAGGGATTGGTACGTTTAGCCCGTCTGATCCAAAGTCACAAGACATTGCAGATTTAACTGGAAGCATTGATTTTTCTACCATTGCAGAATACGGTTCAGAATCAGATCCACGAGCTTATCGATTTGATGGGGAATTGAACAAAGCGAATCGAGGGATGATGGAATTTCAAGAAATGCTTAAGTGTGATGAGAAATTTTTATGGCATTTATTATCCTTGACGCAGGAAGGGAATTTTAAAGCGGGTAGGTTTGCGCTGATCAGTGCAGATGAATTAATTGTCGCCCATACAAATGAGGCGGAATATCGCTCTTTTATTGCGAACCAAAAAAATGAAGCCTTGCATTCACGAATTATCGTGATGCCGATACCGTACAATTTAAAAGTTAGCGAAGAAGAAAGGATTTATCAAAAAATGATTCGTGAAAGCGATATGGCTCATGTCCATATTGCGCCACATGCATTAAGAGTAGCTGCTATTTTTTCTATTTTAACGAGATTGGAAGATTCAAAGAAACCGGGTGTGGATTTAATTAAAAAAATGCGTCTGTATGACGGTGAAAGTGTAGAAGGATATAAACAAGCAGATGTGGATGAGCTAAAGGATGAATTTCCGGTCGAAGGGATGAATGGGATTGATCCCCGTTATGTTATCAATCGTATTTCCTCTGCAATTATTCGTAAAGAAGTCCCAGCAATTAATGCTTTAGATGTGCTCCGTTCCTTAAAAGAAGGACTTAGTCAGCATCCGTCTATTTCGGATGATGATAAGGAAACGTATATGAATTATATTTCGGTGGCTAGAAAGGAATACGATGAAATAGCTAAGAAGGAAGTGCAAAAAGCGTTTGTATATTCCTATGAAGAGTCAGCGAAAACATTAATGGATAACTATTTAGATAATGTAGAAGCGTACTGCAATAAAAATAAGTTAAAAGATCCCCTGACTGGGGAAGAGATGAATCCGGATGAAAAGTTAATGCGTTCTATTGAGGAACAGATTGGTATTTCGGAGAATGCTAAAAAAACGTTTCGTGAAGAGATCCTCATTCGAATATCGGCGTTTGCTCGTAAAGGGAAGCGATTTGATTACAACTCTCATGAGCGATTGCGTGAAGCGATTCAGAAAAAATTGTTTGCTGATTTAAAAGATGTTGTTAAAATAACGACGTCTTCTAAAACGCCAGACGAATCGCAGCTAAAGAAGATTAATGAAGTCATTGCTCGCCTAATTGATGAATACGGCTATAATTCCGTATCAGCGAATGAGTTGCTTCGTTATGTAGGCAGTTTGTTGAATAGGTAATGGATCAATGAATAAAGGCATCCTCTTTTACCAAAACGAAGAGGGTGCTTTTGTTATCTAGAGCTTTATCTTATTCGATACACAATGATTTTTCGATAAGCTACTTTTTCTAATATAGGAACGTATAAAAGTGTAAAGGTTTATAGTATAAGAAAAATTACTCATAAAACTTGATGACAAGCCAAGTTTTTCTAATAAGCTTTATAAAATAAATTATGTCCAAACAGTCTAAATAATGCAATAATATTACCCTTCATGCATAGGATATAGAAACGTATTACTAGTTTGAATAATACGAAGGAGGGGATGTGATGCATGAGGAAAAAGGAAATTTTGTCGTTTCAAAGGAAAATTGGTCCCTCCATCGCAAAGGTTACCAAGACCAAACGCGTCATATGGATAAGGTGAAGGAAGCAATAAAAAATAACTTGCCTGATTTAGTAAGTGAAGAAAATATTATTATGTCTGATGGGAAACAAGTGATGAAAATCCCCATTCGATCATTAGATGAGTATAAAATTCGTTATAACTACGATAAAACGAAACAAGTAGGACAGGGAAAAGGGGATAGTAAAGTTGGTGATATTATAGCAAGAGCACCTGGCGGCGATGGTCAGGCGGCTGGGAAAGGAAAAAAAGCGGGCGATCAGCCAGGGGCAGATTACTATGAAGCAGAAGTATCCTTAGAAGAAATTGAGCACGCCCTATTTCAACAGTTGGAGCTCCCCAATCTACAAGAAAAGGAACAAGCTGAGATCATAACGGAAAAAACAGAATTTAATGATGTACGTAAGAAAGGGTTAATGGGAAATATAGATAAGAAGCGCACTATTTTAACAGCGATCAAGCGTAATGCTACAGAAGGAAGACCAGGAATTACGCCAATATATGAGGATGATTTGCGATTTAAAACATGGAATGATATAACAAAACCAGAGTCTAAAGCGGTCGTTTTAGCTATGATGGATACAAGTGCTTCGATGGGGATTTTTGAAAAGTATGTAGCCAGAAGTTTCTTCTTTTGGATGACGAGGTTTTTACGTACAAAATATGAAACAGTGGATATTGAATTTATTGCCCACTATACAGAAGCAAAAGTTGTGTCAGAGGGAGATTTTTTTTCCAAAGGAGAGAGCGGTGGCACCATATGTTCTTCTGCTTATTTAAAAGCATTGGAACTTATCAAAAAAACGTATTCTCCTTCACGCTATAATATTTATCCCGTTCATTTTTCAGATGGAGAGAATATGACCTCTGATAATCCGTTATGTATAGAGCTGGTAGAAGAGTTAATGCGTTTTTCAAGTATGTTTGGTTACGGAGAGGTGAACACTTTTCACAGGAGATCGACGTTAATGCGTACGTTTGACCAATTGGATAATCCAAAATTTCGCTATTATATCGTAAAAGAGAAAAAAGATATTTATGAGGCGCTAAAGGCGTTTTTCACCCAACAAGTTGTAACAGCACAAACGTAAGGAAAAACAATATAGATGTTGTGTAACATTTCCAGTGCATAAAACGGTAATTGCTGTTTGTGCACTGGCTTTTTATTTCGGATCTTTCTGTTGTTAGGAAACTTGCTATGAAGCGCATTGTATCTGTATATGGAGCAAGATAAATGAAAAAAAGTCTCTAAACTCTTATTTTTCTTCTTAACTCTCAAGACTTACTGGAAAATTTCAATTGTATAGATAGCCCGATCCGTCACCAAAGCAAAGCGCTCGCCGTCAAATTGGTATAGTGATGAGTTCTCTAAAGGGATTTCATATACGAATGTAGGGAGTGTTTGATAGGAGTTATAATCGGTTTTAACTTTGCCGGCGCCATTTAGTTGTAATGTATGTAGAGGTTCATAGTCATCTAGTCGACGTGTATGTGTCTCATACGTGATTGCAGATAAGTCAATAATTGCCTCATCATAATCATTTAACTCTTGTTTGGAAACTTTTATCTGTTTTCCATTCCATTTTTGTAAAAGTTTATTAAACGCTTCTATATCTAAAAATTGCTTTGTCATATTCCATTCCTCCTATTATGATATTTCCCCCTTCCATGGAAAATCATACGTTAACATCTGTATTTTCGCTGAAGGTCATTAGAAAAACTAGGCTTGTCGCAAGTATATGGAGGACGCTTTTCTTTCCTAAAAAAGGAAAAAGCTGTAGCGCCAATGAGAATCAATTGACCACAGCTTTTAAAAATATGGATTTGATATCGAAATTAGATCGCTTTCCTTTTTTATTTGGGATTGCAGCTAGTGCTACCGTTACTTTCCACTGCAGGCGGACGCTTTCCTCAGGGCTGATTGAGCCTCCTCACTCGCAAAAAACGCTCGTTGCGGGGTCTCAAGTCTCATGCTTTTCCCGCTGGAGTCGCCGCCTTCCGTTCCAAGTAACTTGGTTTGGACAATCTCATGAATTAGTAAAGACCTAAGATAATATGTCAAATGTCTTGGACGTTCCGTGATGTTCCTAGATAATGGTCTTAGGATCATTTGGGACAATTCACGAAGCGAAGATAGCCAAATATGCAGGACTCTATTGGCGTAAACACCAATCTGGTCGCTTTACAGCTGACGACACATCGTTATCGCGTAATGGAAATCAGTATCTCCATTATAACTTCGTTGAAGCCGCCAACTTGGTAAGAAGGCATGTTCCTGAATACAAAGAGTATTACGCGAAAAAGTTCGATGAAGTACCAAAGCATCAACACAAAAAAAGCCCTCGTCTTAACTGCAAGAAAATTAGTGCGTTTGGTGGATGCGCTACTGCGCAAAAACCAAATTTACACGCCACAAAGGAGCGTCAATACATGAAGCATAATTAGCTTCTAATCCTTTGAGTAATTTGCAGTATTTTACACATATTTACTGGAGTCGGTTTAGTGTTGCCTTTTTTAAGCAAATTGTACCTTGATAACTAAAAAACTATTTAATTTTTACTTGACATACTACCGCAGGTCTTTCATCCATATATTCTATTTATTGCAATGATTATAAATGATTGTAAAAATTTCAATTTTTTATGTTATAATATTGTGACAAACAATGAAGGAGGATGTTAAATGTTAGGAGAAGAATTTACTTTGCTAGCACCTATATTTTATCTTATATTATTTTTCACGTTAGTTAATTTTCTATATTTAAGTTTCTTTCGAAATAAAATTAAAAGTAACTATCATGTGGTGCTAAACTCATTATTTTTTTTAGTAATAGCCACGGTGCTATTATTTCAAGAGGGAATTATAGTTGATGAGTTTAATAAGTCTCCGGGTTCAATGAATTTTATCCTTTCAATCATTTCAGGGGTAGTATTCTTATTAAGTTTATTTTTTATAAACAAAAAAACAAGTAAATAAAGTTAAAAAATAAATAATTAAAGTGTTATTTATGTAGTTAATGGCATTAGTTTTTCCTTAGACTGAGAACAATGCCATTTCTTTTTTCTACACTATCAGTTATTGCGCTTTGTATTTTTACTCTTCAACGGTATACCATATTTTTTACTATTACTTATAATTTTTTTACTTTATCCTTCGTCGGGTGTGTCAATAATTTTGTGTAAATCCCCTTTTGTAGATGTTTGCTCTGAATACATAATCAGGAAATCTCTATAGTCACAGCGTTAGCTGCTTGTCCTTGATCTTGTGCCTCTTCTTTGTGATTCGCTGTGTTGGGTATAGGGGACCCTGCCAGCGAGAGCATAGAAGAGTACGGTCGTGGTACCATAAAAAAGCGGGAGGAACCCTTATGTGGCTAGATTTTCTGTAGCCGCCGCAGATATACACCACGATCGTAAACAAGGTGAAGGATGGTGGGTTCTAAGTCAATTCTCCAGAGTTTCAAACATGGCAACTAATTGAGGTTATGCCCTGATCAAAGCCCCGATGGCAGTGCATGCTGAATTTATGATTATACTCTAGAAATCGCGTGACAAAAAAACGTTCTAAAGCCTATGAGAAACCTCATGGTTCGCATTGCATTAGTCAGTAGCTACCCTAAAGCACGCTTTGCGAGGGTATTCATACAAAGCGACAACGTTTTTCGCCAAAAAGATGTAGCAAACTTTTTTCTATCCAAAGGCGTTTACGTCATCCCCTTTGAAATCGTAGTAATCTGTGTGAGGGAGATAAGCCCCCCTCACACAGAATAAAAATGCTTTTATGTGGATGATTGGACCGTTTTTTTACCAGTTGTACCTCGGATCTTTTTAATTATAACGCCTTGTTTTGGACCGAAGAGGAAAGCGGCGATAAAGAATACCCCTGTTGCTACGGCCATTGAACCAGCGATGGAAACATTCCATTGGATGGCAAAGCCATAGCCTAGGGCAGCAGATAAAATGCCAATAACACCACTTAAAATTAATAATACAAAAAATCGATCCGTTAAAAGATAAGCCGTTGCTCCAGGGACAATGAGCATGGCGACAACTAATATCGCACCTACACTATCAAATGAAGCGACGGTGGATAAGGATACCATGGTCATTAGTAGATAATGAATGATCATTACTGGCACCCCAATTAAAGTTGCAAATTGCGGGTCGAAGGTAGACATTTTAATCTCTTTATAAAATAGTGTAATTAAAATGAGATTAACCGCTAATACAGCACCGAGCATCCACACGGCAGTAGGCCCATAACTCACTCCGTTGATGGTTAACGTGTTCCATGGAACAAAAGCAATTTCACCCATTAAAGCATGCTGTACATCTAAATGGACTTGGTCGCCAATAAAAGAAATAAGGACAACCCCTAATGCAAACAAGGAAGTGAAAACAATTCCTATTGCTGCATCCGATTGAACCCCAGATGAATGAAGCATTTCCACAAAAACAGCCGTTAGAATACCAACAATGCCTGCACCGATAAGCATGGGAATCCCGCTTAAAGATTGGGTAACAAAGAAAGCCCCAACAATACCTAGTAAAACGGTATGACTAATGGCATCAGCGATCATTGCCATTTTCCGTAAAACAAGAAGCGCTCCTGTAATACCACAAGTAAGCCCGACAAGACAGCCGGTTAAGAGAATCCAAAAAGTATAGCTCATGCATTTCTTCCTCCTTTCAGCAATAAACCCTTCTTTGTCCCAAACAATAAGGAAAAGAGGAAAATAACGGAAGCACTTAATACGATAATTGGCCCGGTAGGTAAATTTTGTATTGCTGTACTTAAGACAGCCCCACTTACACCAGAGATAGCCCCGAATATGCCCGCTAACATGGTCATCCAACCGAGCTGGTCTGTCCAGTAACGTGCAGAAATAGGTGGCGTAATTAATAATGCTGCTATAAGGACAACGCCGACCATTTGAATCCCAATTACAACGACTGCGACAACGAGGAATAACAGGACGGCATTGAAAAAGGTAACTGGTAAACCTAATCCCTTAGCAAATTGTGGGTCAAAGATACTAATCTTAAATTCTTTGAAAAATAGTGCTGTCAGAATGATTAAGCATAATGCGCCAGCTGCAATTAATTGCACATCTCCTTTAACGAGAGAAGCGGCTTGCCCGAAAATAAAGGAATCAAGTCCAGCTTGATTACCCGTTGCATTTTGTTGTATATAGGTTAATAGAACAATGCCAAGCCCAAAGAATACAGATAATGTGATACCGATAGCCGCATCTGTTTTAATCCGTGACCATTTCACAATGGTTTGAATAGACTGTGTTGCTATTAAGCTCGTAACAGCAGCACCTGTTAGTAAATAAGGGATGGTTTTTGTCTGAAACAGAATATAAACGATACAAACACCAGGCAATGCAGCATGAGCCATCGCATCACTAATTAAACTTTGTTTTTTTAATAAAACGAAACTGCCGATAACCCCACTTGCAAAACCGAGCAATAAACTTCCAATTAATACCCATTGTAAGTTGGCACTTGATAAAAGAGCACTAAATTGTTCCATTGTTTATGTACTCCCCTTTGCTGCCTTAGGGCCTTGTTGTAAAAAAGCAATTTTACCCCCATATGCCTCTTCTAAGTTAGCAAGTGTGAACACTCGATTTGTTTCTCCGTATGCGATTGGTGTTTTATTTAATAACAGGACATGGTCAAAATAATCATTTACTGTTTGTAAATCATGGTGCACAACGAGAACGGTTTTTCCTTCATTTTTCCACTCTTTCATTAATTGAATAATTGCTTTTTCGGTGGACGCATCGACACCTGCAAAAGGTTCATCCATGAAATAGATTTTTGCATCTTGCGCCATTGCGCGGGCTAAAAATACACGTTGTTGCTGACCACCAGAAAGTTGGCTGATTTGGCGAGAGGCATAATCTTGCATGCCTACCCGTTGCAGACAATGTTTTGCCCATGTTACTTCCTTTTTGCTCGCTCGCTTGAACATACCAATATGATTGTACCTTCCCATTAACACGACATCTAGGGCATTGGTTGGAAAATCCCAATCTACTTCACTACGTTGAGGTACATAACCAATTATTTTTCTTTGGCTACGTAAGGGCTTTTTAAACACTTCTACCGTCCCTGATACAGTAGGTAATAGTTGTAAAATAGACTTGATTAATGTTGATTTACCAGCTCCATTAGGGCCAATGATGCCAGTCATCGACCCTTCAGGGACAGAAAAAGAAACATTTTCTAATGCGAGTTGTTTATCATATGATACAGACATATTGTTCACCGTCAAGGCATTCATCTTGTCGTTCCTCCTTTTATTTTGCATCGAAGGGGCTGGTAATTTTGTTGCACAGAAAGCTAGCGGTTCACTGTGAAAAAACAGCCCCAACATGCTTTTTATCCTATACGGAAGTGCGTTTTATTTTAAGGCTTCTACAATGGTGTCAATATTGTGCCTAAACATGCCAATATAAGTTCCTTCTTCTGTGCTTGCTTCACCCATTGCATCAGAATAAAGTTCACCACCAATAGAAACGTCATGTCCTTTTTCTTTTGCTCCTTCTACAACGGCGTTAATCGACCGCTCGGACACACTGCTTTCCACAAATACACCTTTAATGTTTCGTTCTACTAACACATCAATGATTCGTTGAATATCGTTCACACCATAATCGGATTCCGTACTTAGTCCTTGTAATCCCATTACTTCAAACTCGAACGCCTTGCCGAAATAATTAAACGCATCGTGGGCAGTTACAAGTACACGGCTTTCTTCTGGAATTTCATTGAAGCGTTCCTTTGCATAAGCATGTAGTTCATCTAATTCTTTCATATATGCTTCTGTGTTTTTTTCGTAAGTCTCTTTGTTGTCTGGATCTAATTCGCTGAGTCCATCGCGAATGGACTCAGCTGCATATTTCCACAATTCAATATCAAACCAAACATGGGGATCACTTACTTCAGGGCTTTCGGGATCTGCAAGCAGCTTGTCCTCTGGTATACTTTCTGCCACAGGAATGGTTGGTTTATCTTGGCGCATTTCTTCAAATATTTCACCCATTTGCCCTTCTAAATGAAGCCCATTGTAAAAAATAATTTCTGCTTCGGTCATTTGTTGAATATCTCCCTGTACCGCATTATAAAGATGCGGATCCGTTCCGGGTCCCATAATGCTATAAACATCTACATGATCACCGCCAATATTCTCAACAACATCTCCAATTTGTGCGATAGTAGCAACTACTTTAACAGGTTTTTCACTTGAGCCACCGGCGTCCTTGGCACTTGATCCGCAACCTGCAAGAAATGCGATAAGTAGGATCGTAAAACTGATAAAGCCTATTTTCTTCATTCATTTGTTCCCCTCTCTAATTATGTTTACCTAACGCAAAATAATTTTAAAAATTGACTAACAAGTAGATGTTAGCTCCTTTAAAAATTATTTACATTTAGTTAAATTGTTTCCTTAGTGCAAATTATATGGCAAAGGTTGAAAAAATGCAATAGTTTTATTTTTAAAATGAAATCAACGGTCGAATAAGCTTACTTCTTACTATAGAAAACGATTGGATCACCAACTGGGATGAAAACGAGGTGAACCAATATGGTGCTTTTTAGATGAAACGAGCGAAGTCATCAATTTCTTTTTCATTCATAAACTATAAAGTAAACGTGTAATCTATAGAGGTTTCTTTTTCTTGGCATGATTGTACGTACTCGCAAGGATGTAGCCTAAAGTCACATAAGAAAAGCGGGATGAAGGTACTGTTATTTCTCCATTACGTTTGTGGAAGTCTACAGTATTTTCTACCGGGCTAAAAAGTGAATTGGAGGGATTTGCGTGACAGATACGAAAGAACTGAATCATGCAATTGCAGAAATTACCGAGATAGCCTCTGGGTTCGGTCTCGATTTTTATCCGATGCGTTATGAAATCTGTCCTGCTGATATTATTTATACGTTTGGAGCATATGGAATGCCGACACGATACAGTCATTGGAGTTTTGGAAAACAGTTTCATCGAATGAAGTTGCAATATGACTTAGGATTAAGCCAAATTTATGAATTAGTAATTAACTCGGATCCATGCTATGCCTTTTTATTAGATACGAATAGCCTCATTCAAAATAAATTAATTATTGCTCACGTTTTGGCGCATAGTGATTTTTTTAAAAACAATATTCGGTTTTCAAATACACGGCGTGATATGGTAGAGAGCATGACAGCAACAGCTGAGCGAATTGCTCATTATGAAATGGTGTATGGAAAGAAGGAAGTGGAGCAGTTTTTAGATGCGGTTTTAGCTATCCAAGAGCATGTTGATCCAACACTCTTTCGGTCAAGGCTAAGCTATGAAGAGATGGAAGCCTTGGAAAAAGATTCTCCCAAACAGAAAACGCCTTATGATGATTTGTGGGATTTAGATGCTGAAGCAATGAAGAAACCAGCGATTGAAAAACACAAAAAGAAATTCCCGCCACAGCCAGAAAAAGATCTGTTATTATTTTTAGAATCCTATAGTAAAGAGTTAGCGGATTGGCAGCGCGATATTCTAACCATGATGCGGGAAGAAATGCTTTATTTTTGGCCGCAGATGGAAACGAAAATCATGAATGAAGGCTGGGCTTCGTATTGGCACCAACGAATTTTAAGAGAAATGGATTTAAGTAGCGAGGAGACGATTGAGTTTGCTTCGTTGCATGCAGGGGTGGTACAGCCTTCTACTCGTCAATTAAATCCTTATTATTTAGGATTAAAAGTATTAGAAGATATAGAAGAACGCTACAATCAACCTACAGAGGAAATGAAGCTACGAGGAGTAAAACCCCATTCTGGAAGAGAAAAAATATTTGAAGTTAGAGAGCTAGAATCAGATATTTCTTTTTTACGTAATTATTTGACGAAGGATCTCGTACAGCGAGAGGACTTATATTTGTTTGAAAGAAAGGGAAGGAATTATCAAATTACGAATAAAGATTATGAAAACATTCGTGACCAGCTTGTAGCAATGCGGGTGAATGGTGGATTTCCGTATATTACTGTAGAAGACGGTGATTATTTACGCAATGGTGAGTTATATTTGAAGCATCATTATGAAGGGACAGAGTTAGATATTACCTATTTAGAACATGTATTGCCATATATTTATCAGCTATGGGGACGTACGGTATGCTTAGAAACGATGATTGATGAAAAGGGAATTGTCTACTCCTATGATGGAAGGAAAACCGTCCATCGATCATTGTAGATAAGCCAATAACTGTGTTGTTGCACGCATGTTATAATTGGACGTTTATCCTTAGGCGAACGTTCTAAAAAATAAGCTATGCAATTCAGAAGAGAGGCCTCAAATAGGAGGGGGCGTCTCAGATAGATAGGCAGAAATGTGTATGATCCCATATCATTATTGCAAAAAGATTAATTATTCTTTACAAACGGTTGCGGTTACAAAAATAGTATAGACAAATGATTAGAAAATGGTAAAATTTAAGTAACAGGTAGAGAGAGGAGGGCTCCTAAGATGAAGCAGTGGATGAAGAAAATAGCGGTTATGGCAATTGCCTTTGTAACACTAGGCATGTATGTACCTACTTCGCTAACACAAGAATCAGTGGAGGCAAAACCTCGAATGAATTCGGATTCCGATGTTAGTGAGCAGTCAAGCACTGTTGTCTTAGAAGAAACTCCTCCTTTCGTCGATCCAAGGGTAGCATTATCAGAAAAAGCGAAGGAACAAGTGTTGCGTAAAATGGGGCCGAGAATATCAGAACGTGTCGCGGATGAGTTTACTACTGTTATTCTCCCTAAAATAGAGCAAGTTATGGAAACGGTAATGCTAGATGAAAATGGAGAGCCCATATCTCATTATGGGATTACGGAAGACCCTTCTAGCGGATATGGCGAGCGAATTTTCCATGTTTATGATTATCATAAACAGGAAAATGTAGTGAAGTTCCATGTGAGGAGAGTTCATCGACCATTAGAAGGGCATTGGTTTAACTTTCATTATCATTTAAATACAGATCAATTTGAGACACATTATGAAATTGGAGAGATTTTTTGGGATAAAAATACGCCACCAAAATGGATGACGTAACACATATAGAGTCGATGCCGTCACTTGTTAAACAAGCGATTGCATCGACTCTTCCATTTTCACTATAGGAACCTAACAGCGTTTATGTTGATGAGGTATAATTTACACTATAGAAAAATGCTTTTAAGGTTTATCTCGTATATAAGGTGTTTTTAATACAATAAATTACGTATTAGTAAGGCGCTGATTACCCTTATAGGAATAAACACTTTATCGTGGGGCTTATTGGTTTATTTCTTTTAATACTTCACCAATGGAACGATTATGAATGAGTTGATCGGCATAGCGGTCTAATTCTGTCGGCTCCTGATTGACAATAACTAACTTAGAACCATTTTCTTTCGCAATCAGCGGAAATTGATTGGCGGGGGTTACGCTTAAAGAAGAACCAAGTACAATAAATAAATCCGCTTTTTCTGTTTCTTCTAACGCAAATTGAAAGGCGTCCATCGGTAAGGTTTCCCCGAACAGAACAATGGAAGGGCGAAGAACCCCTTGGCAAGAACAGTAGTAATCTTTATTTACATATTCCTCACTACTATATTCTTTTCCACAAGATTGACAGTGTAGCTTTTGCAGCGTTCCATGTAGTTCAGCGACCCGCATATTCCCAGCTTGTTGATGAAAGCCATCTACGTTTTGGGTAATGATCGATTGAATACGTCCTTGTTTTTCCCAATCGGCTAAAATATAGTGCCCTTCATGCGGCTGATATGTTTTAACACCTACTACTCGTTCCCGGTAAAACGCAATAAATGCTTCGACATTAGAGTTTAGTGCATCTGTGGAGGCAATCTTACTAGGGTCTTTTTGTCTCCATAGACCTTTGTTAGCAGAGCGGAAATCAGGTAACCCACTTTCTGTTGACATGCCAGCTCCTGTGAATACAACCGTATATTTCGCTTCTTGTAACCATTCTTTAAGCAACATGCTTCCCTCCAGGTTTATTCTTCTACACGAACTATTATACTAGAATAACGGCTTAATACCCAACATTCTTGACAAATAACGATGCAAATTCACATGCTATGGTTACGCATGTCTACTTCTTAGCATGCGATCGTAATCGAAAAGGTGCAATAATCAGTACAACAATTAAAAACAACCCCATATATCCAATAAAAGGATAAAAAAACGATACTAATTTGGTGAAGCCTACAAAGCTAAGTGCAAATGCAAGCAAAATAGTAATGATACTAAAGCGGCGAAAGGCTGATGTTCCACTTGGTTTAAATCGCGCACTAAAAGAAAAGAACATACTAACTGCCGTGTTAAAAATCATCCCAAACAGAATGACAGAGTACACCATTCCTAAAATAGGAGACATCTCGTCCGCAATCTTTAAAATGGGCATTTCATAATTAGCTACAAGCTCCATATTGGAAAAGATAGCTAAGTGGTTAAACAGTATTAATATCCCAATACCTAAACCACCTAACAAACCGCCAATAGTGGCTTTGCGTCTATTAGGTTCAGCTCCTCCCATCACTAGCGCCATAGATGCACCTAAAGCGATGTTATAGGAAACGTAATTGACAGCAGAAAGCAACCAATTTGATACAGCTGAAGTTTGTTCTAAAGCAATAGGCTCCATTTTTGCGAAGGAATGGTCCATGGTTAATAAGCTATAAATCGAAATAAGCATTACCATGAAGATGAGAAATGGAGCAATACTAGCAATAATTTGCACAACGCGATGAATATCAAGCATGACAGTAAGCATAACGATTATAGTCATCGTTGTAATTCCAACAAAAGCAGGTAGTCCAAATTGCTGGTTGAAAATAGAGCCAGCACCAGCAATCATAACAACACCGACGCCGAATAACGTAAATACAATAATATAATCGACGATTATACCTAAATGTCGACCGCTAATAAAATAGATAACATCCCGATGAGAGGTGGTTTGTGTTTGGCTCCCTAATCGAGTTAAAATCATACCTAAATAAGTAAATAAAGCCGTTGAAACAATAACACCAATTGTTCCAATATAACCGAAGCTAGTAAAATATTGTAATATCTCTTGCCCGGAGGCAAATCCAGCCCCCACAATGATACCAATAAATGCACTCGCTATTTGTAATATTTTCTTCATGGAAACGCCTCCGTATAAGCACCCCTATATGCTCCTTTTTATAATGATGTTTTACATTTCGTTAGGGACTGTAAAGTATGTGCTGATTTATTGCGAATATAAGTTGCTGTAAGAATCCCGTACTTCCAAAATGAAGATGTGCGTTGAACAAGCCGAAGTGGGAGGTAACAGCATCTCAATCACTTTTTTCGTGGTCTAGGAAATTATAAAATTTAGCAGCTATAGACAAACTTACTAAGTTATTTAGCCACGTCCGGCTCCAGCGTCCAGCAACTAGGCGACTTCACGAATCGCCCTAAGCTAAGTCATCATCGGTTCGTTCTAAATAGGAAGGCCGACTAAAGACGGGCTTGCCGGAGGGTGTCGGCATACTCCTGTTGCAGGAGCATGATTCCAAAAATTTTCGTTGATTCGTTCCACTCGCTATGTTGCTAAACGGGCGCCCCGAGCCTTTGTTCTAAGAGGCCTCCAGGTTATACCCTTGGCTATTAAACAATCCTTGTGGAATAAAAGAAAAAGTCCACGCATTGAAATTTCACTGTATAAATTTGAAGTAATAAGCCATCCTTGTGAGGAAGCCTGCTCTTTTACTGAATGATGCTTGCTTTTTTTAGCAGTGGAGAACTGAATTACCCTTATTTTTTCCAAAGTCAAAAAATGGCGCCTAATTATCATATCATATTTTTTACTGCAAATAGAAATTGTATTAGCCCATTGTTTATTAAGAATAATAGGTTTGTTATCGGTGATTCCATAAAAAGGAAAAACAATTACTCCATCATGTATAGTATGACTTTATATTCCGTTAAAATCCATGTATGATAGAAAGAAGATATACAAACGCTAGTAAAAATTAGTTATTTTGCATACATAAGGGGGCATATAAAGGTGATCATTGCGATCATTGCTTTATTATTCGTATCATTTTTCTTCTCTGGTAGTGAGACAGCTTTAACTGCCGCAAATAAAATGAAATTACAAACAAAAGCAAGTCATGATGATAAACGGGCGGATAAATTGCTTCAATTAGTTTCAAAACCCGAGCAATTTATTACGTCAATATTAATTGGGAATAATATCGCAAATATTCTTTTGCCTACATTGGTAACCATAGTCGCAATGGAATACGGAGTGAATGTCGGGATTGCATCTGCTATATTGACCATTACGATTATCATTTTTGCAGAGGTAATACCAAAATCTGTGGCAGCTGCGTTTCCTGATCGGATCGCCTACATTGTTTACCCCGTAATTCGAGCTGTTGTTTTCATTTTTCGACCGTTAACGATGTTACTAAATGCCATCACAGGGTTTATTATTAAATATTTATCAAAAGGTCAAGAATCGGATGCATCGGTGTCTCGAGATGAAATCAGAGCAATGGTTGATATTGCGCGTACAGAAGGGATATTCAAGCAGGATGAATCATATCGGATTAAAGGTGTGCTTGAGTTTAGTAATTTAAATGTAAAGGACGCCTTAAAAACGCCAAGAGTTGATATTGTAGCACTACCTAGTGATTCGGATTTTGAGGAAGTACGTAACATAGCCATTCAAAACCCCTTCACACGATACCCTATTTATGAAGCGGATATTGATATGATAATAGGTGTCTTTCATTCAAAATATTTGCTGTCATGGTCGATGGAACCAGATAAATCACTCGAATCTTTTAGTGATATGAATCCATTGATTGTGTTTGAATTCCACGCTGTAGATTGGGTTTTTCGCAAAATGATCCAAGAAAAAAAGCATATGGCAATTGTGTTAGATGAATATGGTGGTACAGAAGGTATTATTACACATGAAGATATTATTGAACTTTTAATTGGATTAGAAATCGAGGATGAAACCGACCGAGGTAATGAACCGCTTGTGGAAAAAGTGACAGATAAGGAAATTATTTGTAATGGCAAAATTTCCTTGCATCGACTAAATACAATTTTTCACATCAACATTATAGATGACGAGGATATTTTGGCTGGTTACCTGTTAAAAAAAATGCATCGTTTTCCTCATGAAGGAGAAGAATTTCAAGATGACCAATTAACGTATCGCATCTTAGAAGTCGACGAACGTATGATTAAACGGGTACAAATATTGAAAAACGTGAAAACAGATGAAGGAAGTAAAGTATAACTAGAAAGCTTTTATTCGTTCTTTAGTAGAAAATCTTGCTTGCTAGTAATTACACTGCAAACTATCGTGGAGGAGGAGCAAAAGTGGAATACGATACAAAAGTTATTAATCGAATGAAACGAATAGAGGGACAAATCAGAGGATTACAACGAATGATGGAGCAAAACAAAGATTGTCGTGAGGTTGTTGCACAAATGTCAGCAGCTAGAAATGCTATCGATCGCACAGCGGCATTAATTGTTAGCCAAAATTTAGAGCGTTGTATCCGTGAAGAACAAGAAAAAGGTGGCAACACCGACGAATTAATTCAGGAAGCAGTGCAGTTACTTGTGAAAAGTAGATAACGCAAATAGGCAGTAAGAGCTAATTTCAAAGGGGGATGTAAACACTTCCTCCTTTAATTGCATTCTTCATATAAGTATATTATTATATACTTATTAAAGGTGGTGAAATGAAGTTGGGTAAATCAATTTGGGATCTAGAGCGTGCCACGGTGGTGTTTAAATTGTTAGCAGATCGCACAAGGTTGACGATAATGAAAATTTTAGAGTACCGAGAGTGTTGTGTGTGTGAACTGGTGGAAATATTTCAAGTAAGTCAGCCTTCTATTAGTCAACATTTACGCAAGTTAAGAGATGCTGGTTTAGTACAAGAAGAAAAAAGAGGGCAGTGGACGTATTATGCTTTGAATGAAGAAAGTAACGATTTTCCTATGGTACAGACAATTTTGCAACAGCTCCCTGATCAAGGAACGAAACTGAAAGCAGTGCAACAAAAAGGGGATTTGCACTGTTCGTCTTAGGAGGTAATTTATTTTGTCATCATCGATTTTACTAGCATTGAGTCTATTTATCGTTACTTTAGTATTTGTCATTTGGCAGCCTAAAGGGCTGTCTATAGGTTGGTCTGCATGTGGCGGAGCGGTATTAGCCTTCATCTTAGGAGTAGTAGATCTACAAGATGTACTTGAAGTAACGAACATTGTCTGGAATGCAACGTTTGCCTTTATTGCAATTATTCTAATTTCTCTTGTTCTAGATGAAATTGGGCTATTTGAATGGGCCTCCTTACATATGGCTAAAATGGCTAAAGGGAATGGCGTAAAAATGTTTGTCTACGTTAGCATTTTAGGATCTATCGTTGCGGCATTATTTGCTAATGATGGTGCTGCTTTAATACTAACTCCAATTGTATTAGCGATGGTACGTCACTTGCATTTTCAAGAAAAAATGATTTTTCCATTTGTTATAGCGAGTGGATTTATTGCAGATACGACATCCTTGCCATTTGTCGTAAGTAATCTAGTCAACATTGTATCTGCTGACTTTTTTGATATTGGTTTTGCAGCGTATGCATTTAGGATGTGGTTACCCAATCTCGTTTCACTTATTGCAACCATCAGCATACTATTTGTTTATTTTCGAAAAAGTATTCCTCGTACTTATTCGCTTGATCAACTGAAGCAACCAAAAGAGGCAATTCAAGACAAGAGATTGTTTCGCCTATCTTGGTATGTGCTGACAGTACTATTAATTGGTTATTTCGCAAGCGAGTTTATTGGCATTCCTGTTTCTATTGTAGCTGGAGCGATTGCTATCGTTTTTCTTATATTGGCTCGAAAAAGTAAAGCGATTCATACAGCAGCCATCGTAAAGAGTGCACCGTGGAATATCGTATTTTTTTCTATTGGGATGTACGTTGTTGTATATGGCTTGCGAAATGCCGGGCTCACCGATCTACTAGCAACAGCGATACAAGTAAGTGCAGATCAAGGGTTATTTGTAGCAACAATGACGATGGGGGGAATAGCGGCTATCTTATCGTCCATCATGAATAATATGCCGACAGTCATGATTAATGCGCTTGCCATAGCGGAGACGAATACATCTGGTGTGATTCGTGAAGCTTTAGTCTACGCTAATGTTATTGGTTCTGATCTGGGTCCAAAGATTACCCCAATTGGTTCTTTAGCAACATTGTTATGGCTTCATGTGTTGGCACAAAAAGGGATAAAAATTTCATGGGGTACGTATTTAAAGACGGGAATCGTATTAACCATTCCTATCCTACTCATAACATTAACAGGGCTTTATATAAGTCTATTACTATGGTAAGGAGTTCGATATAATGAAGAAAAAATTGGTATATTTTTTATGTACAGGAAACAGTTGCAGAAGCCAAATGGCGGAAGGATGGGCGAAATATTATCTTGATGAGAAAGAATGGGAAGTAAAAAGTGCTGGAATGGAGGCACATGGGCTAAATCCGAAAGCTGTAAAAGCAATGCAAGAAGTGGGGGTTGATATTTCTTCCCAAACTTCAGATATCATCGATTTAGATCTCATTCATCGCGCCTATTTGGTTGTCACTCTTTGTGGCGATGCCAAAGATAATTGCCCAACAATACCGCCACATGTGACACATGCGCATTGGGGATTTGATGACCCAGCAAAGGCAGAAGGAAGCGAAACAGAGAAAGGCTTCGTTTTCCAACGAGTGCGAGATGAAATAGGCGCTCGTATCAAACAATTTGCGAAAATAGAAGCAAACGATTAAGTTACATTCATTGATAAATTCTAGAACGAAACATTAGAAATAAGGAATGCGGGATGGAATGAGGAACGGCAATGGTGAGGGCGTAAGGAGTAAGGTGTTGTACAGTTTATTTGTTTTAGCGCATTACCTAACAAAACGAAGGCTTAGGCATGAAGAAGTAGTAAAAGCCTTCGTTTTGCACTATAGGTGAGTATAAAAGTTTAAAGTTTATAGTATAAGAAAAACTCCTCTATTTAAGCATGGATTGGAAGCTTAACCGTAAAAATATTTCGATCCTGCACCGTATCTATTTGAATACTTCCATCGTGCTGGTCGATAATTTCTTTCGTAATGGCAAGTCCTAGTCCAGCTCCGCCTGTGTCTCTACTGCGGGAGGATTCAAGACGATAAAATCGTTGGAAAATCAATTCTCTTTCTTGGCTTGGAATTGGTTCACTAGGTCCGGAAACAGCAATATAATAGCCGTTATTTTGTTTTTGTCCGGTAATACGAATAGACCCTTTCCCTTTATAGTATTGAATCGCATTGTCTAAGAGATTACTTATGACTTGCTGCATTCCTTCTGCGTGGACATATACATCTGCTACTTCCGCTTGTAGTTCCAATTTGATCCCCGTTTGTTTTAGTGTCCAATGGAACATAGAAACGCATTGCTCCAGAAGTGGTTTTACTGCCTGCATTTCTTTGCGGTTGTAAGTGCTTGCGTTCGTATAGTCCCATTGCTTTAACAGATCAAATTGGTCTAGCATGGAAGTAAGACGCTGTGATTCTTGATAAAGCGCTACAAATAACGCTTGATTCCCCTCTATGTCACCTGACTTTAATGCAGACAGATACCCATTAAGATTAGATAACGGTGTACGAAATTCATGGGAGATGTCGGAAACAAGCTTTTTTCGATCTGTTTCATTACGATTTAGTTGCTCCATGAGTTGATTGTATTGCTGTACAAGTTGCCCAATTTCATCATTTCGGGAAACGGGAATAGGGTCTGGGTATTTTCCAGTTTGTAGTAATTGGGTTGCTTCCATCAATGTATGAATAGGCTGTAATAATTTTTTAGATAGATAATAATATAAAATAGAAGCGACAACGATGGCGATGATAACAAATATCCAAACATAATTTAACAATGTTTGGTTAAATTGCTGTTGTCGTAGTTCATCGAGGTTTCCAACCCCAGCAGCTAAAAAACAAGCTGTATTATATAAAGCCCAACCGCTAATCCATAAAGCAACACCAATGACAAAGAAATGTAAAAAAGTTAATCGCCATAGAAAGCTGACGGGCGCCAAGTTTATGAGTTTACGATGAATTTTGGACAAATTTATACCCCATTCCACGAACGGTTTGAATCCGTTTTGGCTTCGCTGGTTCTTCTTCAATTTTTTCCCGCAGTTTCTTAATATGTGCATCAATGGTTCGGTCTAATACCGTACTCTCTGCGTTAGGGTAGAGTTCTGTAACAAGTTGCTCTCGCGATAAAACGTTATTTGGATGTTGCATAAACAGATAGAGAAGATTAAACTCAAAATTAGTTAGCTGTATGGACTTATTATGAAGCCATACCTCTCCTTTTCGCGGCTTAATGCAAAGTCCATCATAGACTATTTTTTGGCAGTAACTCCCTGTACGTCGCAATACTGCTTCCACGTGTGCTATCAGTTCATTTGCATCAAATGGCTTTGTCATATAGTCGTCTGCCCCAATTTTTAGTCCTGCTATTCTATCTTCAATACTTGTCTTAGCAGAAAGCATAATAATAGATACTTCGCCGTTTTCTTGTTGTTTTACCCATTCACAAAACTCCTCACCACTTACTTTCGGAAGCATTAAATCGAGGATGATGAGGCACGGGAGGTGTTTTATAAATATAGCTTTCGCTTCCTCTCCATCTGCTGCTTCTACAACAACGTATCCATTTTTCTCTAAATAAATGCGTATTAAATTACGTATCATTTTATCATCTTCAACGACCATAATGGTTTGCTTCATGATCTCACCTCAACCTTAGTGTAACGCAGTTGATGGAAAAAGTGATACTAGAAAGCTGTGCCGTTAGAGAAAGAAATTACTTTGAAGTGATCTTGATTTGATTCGTTCCAGTCGCTACGTTGCAAACCGGGCGCCAAGAGCCTTTGTTGTATTTGTTTCGTACAGTTTTCTTTACTCCATTTTTTCAAACTCTTGTACCATTAAATCATAATTCATAGCTCCAAATGCTTTGTATTGAATAATGCCATTACTGTCGACCATAAAAGTAGTCGGGATAGGCTGAATCTGGTACGCATTTGCAACTTCTGTATTTTCGTCTTTTAAAATGGGAAATGTAAGCTCAAAATCAGAGACAAAGTTCTGGATCGTCATTAAATCACTTTCTGTTTCTGTTAAGTTAATTGCCAAAATGTTTATATCCTTATCATCATAGAATTTTTGCATATCTGGCATCTCAGCACGGCAAGGCGGGCACCATGTAGCCCAAAAATTCACCATTACACGTTCACCGCGTAATTCCGATAATTGAATCGCATCTCCGTCCATTGTAGATAAATTGAAATCCGGAGCCAGATTGCCAACTTCTAAGCCAACTTCACTGGAATCTCCTGTTTTTTCTGTTTCGCTTGTTTGCTTTTCTTGTGTAGTAATTTGGTTGCCACTTCCAGCAGGCGGCGCATCTGCTTGTTCTGCTGTATCATTGGATGAAAATACAAAATCGTATAGCGCCCAAGAGAACATGCCCACTATAATGATGATCAAAATTGCTTTTTTCATAAAACTTTCCTCCTATCCTAGGTTGGTTAACCAAGTATCTTGAACAAGGTTTAATAAAAACGCAGAAATTCGTGGCATGAAGCCTGTAAATAGTAGAATACCCATGAGAATCATGATAACTCCACCGATTTTCATAATAATTCCACTATATTTAACGATCCATCTTGTAGAACCGAGAAAGAAAGTAAGGATAAGAAAAGGAAGTGCAAATCCGATGACATAAAATATCGTGTACCAAGCTCCCTGTGTCGGATTAGCTGCTGCGACAACTAAAATGGACGCAAAAATAGGACCAATACATGGCGTCCAACCTGCTGCAAACCCCATCCCTACAAAAACTGTACCTAAATATCCTACCGGTTTACTTGCAAAGCGAAATCGTTTCTCTTTCATAAAGGATGTGATTTTTAACCAGCCACCAACAAATAAGCCCATGACAATAATGAAAATGCCGGCAATTCGCTGAATGAAATCTCCAGACTCTCCAGCTAAAAGCCCTTGAATCCATTGCCCCAAGAAAGAAACACCAATACCGAGACTAATAAATATGAGAGATACGCCAAATAAAAAGAAAATCGCATGAATAAGTAGCTTACTTCTAATCTTTACATTGTTATTCGTTTCTAATTCTTTCACACTCATTCCAGTTATGTAGGATAGATAGGCTGGAAAGATAGGTAATGTGCAAGGAGAAAGAAAAGAAAGCATTCCTGCTCCTAACGCTAACCATATGGTTAAATCTGTTGCTGCTGTCATGAAGACACCTTCTTTCGTTTAAATAAAAATATACAGATATGAATCAACCCAATCATGACAAAGAAAAGTGGGTGGATCATATAACTGAAAATGGTAGTAAATGGTAGTGCATAGCTAAGAATTAGTTTCCCAATCGCCCAAATGACGGTTAAGCATAGGAAAAGTATAGCGCTTTGTATTCTATCTTTAACCAATAGATAGATGAGTAAAAGAAGCAACATAAGGATAAAATTACCCCACGCTAAGGAATTATTTTGCCAAACGATATCAATAAATTGGTAAGTAAAAGAAGCTACCAATATGACAGGAATGGCGTTTATTAGTAAGTTTTGCAACTGCAAGCCACTTTTTTTAACTTGGTATGTCATTTGTATGGTTAATAAAAGTAATGCAAGATAAAAAGCTTGGGCATTACTTGGATATGCTAAAACGGCAATTGGGTCAGAGAGAAATAATGGCAATTGTAAAATAATTTTAGCCACCCAAATAAATAAAATGAGATTTATTAAATAAGAAATGATTTGTTCTACATTTTTTCGTTTATCCTTACTCGACAGGTTGCTACTTAGGTAGTACGCTAGTAATCCAACAGAAAAGCTGATGATATTTGCTGCAAGGCTCATTAACACCGTAGTTGATGGCATATGTTTTCCTCCAAATTTTAAACGAATCTGATGATAGTATACATAAGAAATGTGAAAGTTTGATGAAAGAGAAAAAATGGATGTTTCGTTCAAAAGATATCGCTTTATATGTTATTGGAATTCGAAACAGAAGAAGAAATAAATCGTTAGAAAGCTGAAAAAGAATGAATTATGTTACTATTATATTAGTTATGATATAACATAATGCTTTACACAGCTTATTAAAAGGAGCCTGATTTGATGACCCTTATTGCAAAGCAAGCTTACTTTAAAATGGAAAGAGTAGTATCGAGTTTACAGCAAGAGGATATCAAGCAGGAACGGATGTTATATTTGTATACGAATAAGGTCGTTACACAGAGACGCGAGTTTCCTATCGATAATGTGTTAGATTTTTCCTATCGCCCTGTGTCTAATCAAGGGGGAATTTTATATTTACACTCATTACAAGGCGTATACACATATACAGTGGATTCATCTCCAGAAGAATTTATCCAAATCTTTCAGGATTATTTTAAATAAGATAGGGTAATGCCTTAGGTAGGGGGAAGGTTTACTTTACATGTTTACGTGATGCAAATACAGCGAGGGAGGTCGAGTAGCTCGAAGCATTGCTTTTCTACAATAGAACAGGGGCGTTTCGTATAAAGAAATCACAGCTTTCTCCATATTAATTTGGTTATATGCTAGGCTGTTATAAAAATGGGAGATAACATATAAGTGGGCGAACGATCCGTATACCGTCTGTTAATAGACTCTAGGAAAACATAAAAGGAAAAAAATACTACAGTTTTAGCCATAGGAATTGGTGACAAGCCAAGTTTTTTAATTGTATTATCGATGGATTGTTCGTAGCACAAAAGGATCTAAACGAACCAGGCATGAAGTGCTGTTATCTAGCCTATATACTCTTAGATTTGGCGTTTCCTTGTTTAGGATGACAGCAGTTTAGATGCCGAGGTGAGTAGGTTTAAGAACTTCCTTTAACTAGCAATTATTCTTTAAGGGAGCGGGGCAGAAAAGTGGAGATCAAACATCTACAGTATTTTATGGAGGTAACGAAGACCGGAAGCTTCACCCAGGCTGCAAACCAACTATATATAACGCAACCTGCGATCAGTCGAATTATTAAATCGCTCGAAGAAGAGCTTGGAACGACGTTGTTCATTCGTTCTAGAAAGAAGCTTGTACTAACGGAAGAAGGGCAGGTCGTGTATCAGCATGCCAAAAGTATAGAAGCAGAATATCAAACGTTATTATCGAATTTAGGTCAATTTCAGCAACTGAAAAAAGGACATATGCGAATTGGCCTTCCTTCGATTACAAATGGGTTTTTCTTTTCGCAATTAATTGCACCATTTCATCGCCAATACCCAGATATAACGTTTCAGTTAGAGGAAGATGGTTCAAAACGAATTGAAGAAAAAGTGCATCAAGGTGAACTGGACTTGGGAGTTGTTGTTTTGCCGGCAACATACGGTGATTTTGCGTGCCATACTTTTATACATGAAGGGCTAAAGTTAGTTGTTCCAACGAGTCATAGGTTCGCTCGACGAAAAAGTATGACGTTACATGAACTAGAAGAAGAAGCGTTTATTATGTTTAATAAAGATTTTGCCCTACGTGATAGTATCGTTAAGGCGTGTCAAGAGGCAGGATTTAAGCCGAAAATTATTTTAGAAACATCGCAGCTGGATTTTATCGAGGAAATGGTAGCTTCGAATATCGGCGTTGCTATACTACCTGATAGCACATGTCAGGAGCTGACGAGAGAAGTCACTTCTATACCAGTAACGAACCCTGCAATGGAATGGAAGCTAGCTTTAATTTGGAGGCGAGATTCTAATTTGTCTTATGTTATAAAGGAATTTATCCATTTTGCTGAGAAAACATTAATTTAATTTTTACTAAAGAGGCTTTTATAATAGGCGACCACCATAACGGGTAATTCCTTCAACTTATGTTGCTGGTCCATGAACGTAAATTTGCCAGATTTGGTATATTATTTATTAAAAGCTTTACAGTGTTTGGGTAGGTTATAAGGAGAAAGCCTGTAGACAAGCCACTTCTTAGGCGATTTGTCTACAGGCTTTATAACTGTTGAGGTGCTTTTACGAACATCCTCTTTTTTTACATGTATAGTATTCAGTTGTACTTAGAAAGTACTGCATCTTTATTTTCCATAAACAAATTTAGCATCACCCCATATAGCCCAGTCATTTCCTTGTCCATTTCCACTATCTGTAACAACTAATTTTAACTGTTTTGCTCCAGCAATATTTACTTTAATTAATTTTTGCGGGGTATCTTTTTTCATAACATCTGTTTCTTCTACAAGTTCTCCATCTACATAAACTTTAAAGGTTACAGATCCTCTATGATTAGCTTTTCTAGATACACCTACATAACTTGTAAAATAGCCATAATCTTTGCCAGTTAAATCATAAATTGTTTCTGAATAAGCATGCGTTCCTATGCCTTTTTTATAAGTGACGTCTTTTTTACCATCCCATAGTCGAAGTGGCGAACCATCAATTGTTACATCCTTTTTAGTTTTACCCCATCCGGATTTTGCTGATACCCAGTCGATATCACTTAAATAGACATGGTTCTGTTTTTGTGCAGGAGTTACGGTTAGTTTAACTATTTTTGTTGACACATTTTTATGACTATCTACTACTTTATATTCAATTTTAAAATCTCCTACTTTATTCTCTTCATAATTTGTAGTATAGGTAATTTTGGAAGTTAAATCACCGTCTTCAACATCTGATGCTGTAACTTGAGCTAAAATATTATCAAAATTAACTTGCTTTCCTTCTGTGAAAGTTACATCTGTAGCTTGAATTACAGGACTTTTACCTTTGAATTTTTGTAGCTGTGTAATAGCAGCGTGTATGTCACGAGCAGCATTATCTATTTCATTTTGTTTAGCCATGTCATTGCTTAATACAGATTTTCCTACTTTCAATTTTTCTTGAAGGATTTTCCATGAATCTTTTTCATAATCGCCTTCTTTTAAATGCTCTGCTTTTTCTATAGCTTCATCAAGTTTAGAAGTATCTATAGAAATAACATTTTTATCTCCAATAAGGAATTTAGCATCACCCCATACGGCGGAATCATTCCCTTGTCCATTTCCACCATCTGTAACAACTAATTTTAATTGTTTTGCTCCCGCAATATTAACCTTCATAAATTCTTGTGCTGTATCTTTTTTCATAACATCTGTTTCTTCTACAAGTTCCCCATCTACATAAACTTTAAAGGCTACAGACCCTCTGTGATTAGTATCTCTAGAGGCACCTACATAACTTGTAAAATAGCCATAATCTTTGCCAGTTAAATCATAAATCGTTTCTGAATAAGCATGCGTTCCTATGCCTTTTTTATAAGTGACGTCTTTTTCACCATTCCATAAACGAAGCGGGTCTCCATTAATTGTTACGTCTTTTTTCGTGCTGCTCCATCCAGCTTTTGCGGAAACCCAATTAGTGTCTGATACGTATATGCTACTATTTACTACGATGAGTTTTACAGTTTTTTCTGTTTTGTAACCTTCACTATCGGTTACACTGTATACAATATCAAAGGTGCCTGTTTTGCCCTGCTTATAGTTTGTAGTATAAGTGACCTTTGAAGTTAAATCTCCATCTTCTATATCTGTTGCTTTAACTTTTTTTAATATATCATCAAAATTAATGATATCCTCTTCTTCATAAGCCACATTAGTAGCATTAATGACAGGAGCCGAATCTTTTGATACAAACTTAGCATCTGCCCATACGGAGTGATCAGAAGTCTTGCTTCCGTTTGCATCTACTATAAGCTTAACTTCCTTTGCATCTTGAATATCAATATTTACATATTTATAAGGCGTTTTTGAAGTAACAACGTCGGAATCATATTTTAACTTTCCGTCTACGTATACTTTAAATATTACACTTGACTGTGCATTGTATGCCGTATCATCTATACCAACATAACTTTGAAAATGAGTATATCCAGTATTCTTTACATCATATACGATTTCTGAATCTGCATGAGCGGTTATACCTTTTTTGAAAATTTCTTTTCCATACCTCGAATGCAAAGCAATGGAACCACCATACATATTCGTATCTTTCTTAATGTTTTTCCAACCAGATTTTCCGCTCTTATAGTCAATATCACTTAAGTAATCAATTGTACTCACTACTTCTACCTCTTTAGTAATGGTTGTTTCATCATCGCCTTGTAATATTTTATAACTCAGTGAGTATATGCCTTTTTTATTGACATCTACTGTATTTTTCACCACTTCAACTTTGTTACTATCCTCTTCTCTAATATAATTCATTGGATCAAACTGTTTATGAAGAGGAATCGTAATTTTAGATGTAAAACTTAGTGCTTTATGCTTACTTGGAGGAATTACACCTTTACCTGCAATTCTTACTAAAACATGCATATCACTTATAAATGTAGGTGGGTTTTGTTCTGAATATCTCGCCCACGTTTCTCCATCATCTACACTGTATTCCATAGAAGCATTTATTCCCTCTATTTTATCTTTACTATCATTAGCTTGCACATTTGGAACTTTAGGAGAATGTTTAATATCAATGCTAGCTATACCTGCATTATCTTTAACTCTAACTTTAATTCCGTGTGCAGCTGTTATGGCATCTACCTCATCCTTAGGGAGCAACATATTATTTTCAGTAATCTTATTCCAATTTTCGCCTCCGTCTATAGTATATTCCATAGACTTGTCTGTTCCCATAATCTTCCCTGCATTTTCACCATCAAAACGGAAGCTTACATCTGGAACAACGACATTTTTAACATAGGATAATTCCCAAGCCTGTTTTTTACTATGAACTAGTTTTTCAAGCGTAATGTTTCTGCGGTCATTATTTGCTGTTATGGCATATCCAGTGGCTACATTTATTATCTGATATTCATCATTACCTAAATTCACGAGCTTCCATTTTTGAATATCATGGCCACTATATGTGGACTGGGATAATGTAGCCCCAACTTTATCATTCAGTTCTTTTGGAGATAATACTTTTCCGCTATGTTTCATCACAATTTTGTATTCATTTTCTCCTACAGAAACGAAGTATGGGGTTTGGTTACTGCCCCCATGATACCTATATTGAATAGCAGAAGCATTTTTTGCATGTCTACCTCCTGTAAGATCTATACTCTTATCTGTAGCTTTATTTATCATTTTGTACAAGACTCTATCTTCAAATTTAGGTTTATAATCCGCAGTATAGTTTAGCTTTACTTCACAACCTGGAAGTGTTGTCCCTGTTGCTGCAGTTCTAACTATTAATTCTAAATTTCCTCTTAAATCCACATGAAATGTTCCATCATATCGCGTCCAAGTTGCACCATTATCCGTACTATATTCCATCGTATTATCTAAACCAGTGATGGTATTTTTAGTATTATCCCCTTCAACATGCGGAGTCTTTGAGCAAGCTGTAAAACGAATTGTAGCAGTTTCTTTTGTGTTTTTGAATCGTACCTTTATCGTTGTATCCGAATCAATCCTTTTTAAGTCATCGGATGGTAGTGGCATATTAACTTCAGTTACGTCTTTCCACTTATTTCCACCATCCATGCTGTATTCCATATCGGTGTTGGCACCTAGAAGCTTTCCTGAATTTACACCATCAAAATGAAAGCTTATATGAGGTATTAAGTCCTTACTTTTAAAAAGCTTTATTTCAGCAGCTGATGCAAAGTTTCTCTCGGCTTTTACAGCTTCTAGCTTTATATACTTTGTTTTTCGTCCATTGAACATAGCTGTTTTTGTTTTATCATCGTTTGCCCACTTACCTTTTGAAACAAGGTTAAAATTTTCACCGTCTGTACTTGTATAAATGTTATATTCCGTAATACGACCATTAGAACCACCGTCTTGTCTTGGCACATACTCAAGCTTATAAAGGTTACTCATATCTTTAAGCTCAAATGTAATTCCCTGTGGTAGTGGCTTGATATTTTCTTTAAAGTCCGTATGCCATAAAGAATAAATATTACCGTCATATGCATATTTAACCGGATTACCCTTATCCGCATTAGCTTTAATGTTAGCAATGTCTGAAGGAAGAATTAGGGAAGAATCAACTTCTTTACTACTAAAGTCAAAGCTCCGTATTTCGCTTCCTAAAGTCTTTCCTTGAGCAGGAATTTTAGTCATAAATGTTAAATCTCCTGATAAATCGGGGAGCTTATCTACACCTTCAAATTTTGTCCATGTTTCTCCCTTATCTATGCTGTAATAAATCGTGTCATTCAATCCAAAGACTCTGTTTATATCATCATTTTCATAGATATTTGGCAGGGATGGTGCTTTATTAATAGGAATAGTCGTGTAATCCTTTGTACCTTTAATTCTTATTCTAATACCATTTTCTGATGTAATAGAAGCTATTTCTTTATCACTTAGCTTCATGTTTTCTTCCCTTACAGGTTTCCATGTTTCACCTCCATCGAGGCTGTATTCCGTATCTGTCTTACTACCCATTAATTTTCCAGCATTCGTGCCATCAAAACTAAAATCAGCCATGACTAATCCATATGAAGGCATTTTTTTTCGAAGGGACTTTGCAATCTGTTTTTCTTTCCAATTGGAGTTGTCAGCTACTTCTAAAATGGAATGTAAATCAACAATATATTTCTGATACTTCTCTCTTGAAATTTCTGAATTTAATATTAAATCCTGTATGGATCTAAACAAATCGTATACAACTACTGGTTGCTCTTTTAAATCCTTAATGATAGAATAAGCTATTTCATCCCATTGCTCTTGTGTAATTGGTTTGTTCTTCAATGGTTGATATACTTTAAGCTCTGAAGCAGTTGCAAAATTGTTATGACCCTTTAAGGCTTCCAGTTTGATATGTTTTGCTTTTGTTGTTGTAAATTCTACCGTTTTCGTTGAAGTATTATTTGCCCAATTACCATGAGCAACTAACTCATAATTTTTTCCATCCAAACTTGTGTAAAGTTTATATTCCGTTATATTTCCATTTTTTCCACTTTTTCTCGGAGAATATGAAAATCGGTTCACTTCATATGCTTTATCGAAGGAAAGCGTAATGGATTGTGGGAGGGTACTTCTTTTCCTTCCATACTTTGTATGCCATATCGTTTCACTTTTTCCATCAATTGCATTTTCAGGACCTTCATTGGAATGGGAACTTGTAGCTGTTGCTGTTATTTTGTTTAGGGGTATTTTTGTATCCTCTATAGCATCATTCCAAACGTTTCTAACAGCTTTTATATAGTCTCTCCATATATCTATATTCCACTTATTAACATCCATAGCAATTTTACGAACTGCTTGAGCGTTATCATATTCTTTTAGTGCATCTGCTATCCACTTAAGCTGATAGGATTTGTGAAGTTTTTCTTCATCCGCTCTTGCTGCTTCATAAACAAACCAATATGCTACTCTATTTATTGCATTATCATAGTTCGTATAAGGAATATTAGTACGTGAACCAATGTTTGAATTTCCCCAGCCAGATACATCGTATCCAATGTCCCATTTACCTGCAGAATTAGGTGAGTGGTAAACGTGGGCAGCGTGGCCAGGCTGTCCAACGTTAAACCCTGGAATACCAAAAGCATTATTTGTAATGGTGCCGAACTTAGATGCAGTACCACAAACGCCGCCTATTTCATGTACTTCTTTAATTGTTGCATCAGGACCAAAAAACTGGTCTCCACTAGAACGAAATACGCTGTATGGGTTTCCATTTTCATCTTTATGTATACTAATAGAAGTATACGGTGGGTAACGTACAGAGACTCTTTTTTTGTCCTCTTTATATCTATCTTTATGTATGACTTCTCTTACATAGTCTAAATCCCAGTTACTAGCTGGAGCAGCAATCGTATTTCTTAATTCCCATACCGTTCTTGTTTTCATACTTATTGGAAACTTACCTTCTGCTTCACGAACCTTATAATACTCATATCTTTCATATGGTGTTACTAAAGTTCTTGATGTATACCATTTAGGCACGCCATTTCCAAATTTCATTGCTGAAGCAATTGCCAACTTTAACTCATAACCAGTATGCGAATCAGCATCTTTGCTCCAGATTTCAAACCACATGTTAAATGCTTTTACATAATCGCTTTCCGGCTCTCCGCCTTCTAGAAAAAGGTTCATAGCTTCTGTATTGTCAAGTAACCAGTCCATAAATGCTTTTTTTTCTGATGTAGTTGTGAACTCTTCTATTGTTGATACATCTACCTTACGAAGTAACTCTCTTTGCGCTATAGCCTTTATAAATTTTTGATTATCAAGATGATTGTTTAATGAATTAGAAGTAATGCTATTACCAACTGTTTGATTAATATACAGAGTTAATCTATGAAAGAAATCCGCATATTGGTCTTTTTTATCTGGTATAACTGGTGCAGTTGATTTAGTGTCTGCTAGCGATTCATTTGGCATAAATAATAACAGTAAACCCAGCAGAAATAGTAAGATGAACTTATGCTTTTTTCTAGTTTGGTACATTGATTTTTACCACCTTTAAATTAGGATGTATAGAAGTAAGAAGACTATTGCGCTTTACGCCACTGGCATTTGGAGATAGGCTAAGCTTTTCTGAAGCTATTCTTTTATATAGTAGCAATTTATGGTAAAATACACAATAGTTTTGTGATTGATTGAACTTTTAATTTTGAGAGTTGAAGATGGCACTCATTACAAGAAAGGTGTAGCTGTGATTTGAACAGATCAAAACGCGGGAACATAACATCTTCTAAACGAATCTATAGGTCATTCCTTGGCACTATAGAAGAGTATATAATGATAAAGGTTAGTGTGAAAAGTGACGAACTTCTAAATAGAAATTTGACATTAACCAAGTTTTACTAAAGCTACTAGATTTATGTGATAAAGACCTTATTTAGAGAGGATTCACTTTCTAATAACGGTTGTGGTCTTTGTGTTAAGCGTTTACATAACAGTTTGTTATGTGATGTATGGGATATTGGCATTTTACGCTTGCGGTCAACGGGAATTATAATAGATGAGAAGCTGAAATTGAATAGATAAGGTGATACAATGCATGCGAAAAGAAGCAAGGATACACGGATCATTCAAAATGACCAAGTGTTAATTAATGACTTAAACAATTATCACACGTTGTTTGGCGGAGTGTTAATGAAGAAATTAGATGCATGTGCCACCTTGTCAGCAAGGAGACATGCAAGAGTCAAAGAATGTGTGACAGCATCTACGGACTCCGTTAATTTTAACTCGCCGATTCGTCAAAGTGATTCTGTCTGTATAGAATCCTTTGTAGCCTATACAGGAAAAAGCTCCATGGAAATCTTCTGTAAAGTCATTGCTGAAGATATGATTACTGCTGAACGGCGAATAGCGGCTACAGCGTTTTTAACGTTTGTTGCTTTAGATGAAAATAAAAAGCCGATCGAAGTTCCAAAAGTAATCCCGGAAACAGAAGAGGAGAGGTTTCTTTATGAGACTGGTGAAGAAAGAGCCAAAATTCGTCGATTAAAACGACAACAAAATAAGGATTTAGTTGCTAAACTTTCTATTAAAAAACCTTGGGATGAATAAAGGGACGAAAAGGAGAGGTTTTCAATGATTATTACTTCTAGCTATGAGGAATTATTAGATGCGAAACGTGCAATCGCGTCATTTAGAGCAACTAAACCAGAAGAGTATAAGCAATTCAAGCGAATCATTCAATTGACGAGACAGCTACAGTTTAATTTTCAATATATGGGTTGTCTCATCATGGACGAAGATCCAACTAAGTATCGACCACAAGTTAACGATGATTATATCTTAAATGTGTATAAACGGGAGATTAACAAATTAAAAGAAGACCCGAAATCACAAGATATTAAGGCCCTCTTAGGCGCTTATAAACAAATCGGTTATGGAAAGATATGTGAATTGATTCTGGGTAAACAACCTATATCTTTAGTCGGTCCAGCCGTTGTATAGATGAAAGACACGCCAGCTTAGCTAGGCGTGTTTTCATGTTTACCTTGTCCCCACCAACCTGCAGATTTGTAAATGGCGATAATTACTGCAGCTCCAAGTAGGAGTACAAGAGGGATAACCCAAGTAAATCCGAGTCCAAATAAGATTGGAGCAAAGGTTACGATGATAATATCGACAGGGGCGACACCAATATAAGCAAGAGCATAATCTTCTGGAGTACGACTCTTCAGTTCAGGGTCGACAATACGTAATAGCGCTAATCCCATAGCAACAGTGCCAGTACTCCATCCCCAACCAAAAATAGATTTTTCTAACCAAAAATCTTTAAATATATTGGGTCCAACAAAATGGAATAATACATATGCCCAAATTGTTCCGAAGGCGAATAAGAAAAGTAGCGGTAAAGCGTAATCGATAACGACAGTGATGTTAATCGATGCAATACCGAAAGCGACGAGAAAATCTGTAGCTGTTCCGCCAATTCGTTCCATTACACGTTGATCAATATACTCATCTGATTTTATTCTCCGGCTAATCGCTTGAAACAATAAACCAAGAACAAAAGCAACACTGAATAGTGGCACGGAAACAGATGGTATTAAGTCTGACAGACTATTTGTAATCCAATAGGATACACCAATGACAAAGGCGATAATCGCCAAGTGTAGTACAAGGGGATCAATAGAACTGGATGATACAGTCTCTTGTCCCATGTAGAAACGTTTGGATTTAGGCATAAGCCCAGATTTTAACTCAGTAGGAAGGTCCTTAAAATTCGTAATAAATTTCGTTTTTCCTTTTTCAGTACTATGCTTAATAAGAAATAGTCCACCTAATACTGCAATGAGAATGCCTACGGTTGCAGAGGTCATCGCTAAATCCATTGCTTCTTTCCAACCAGCATGAGCTAACCCTTCGCCAATTGCTGCTGCTGTACCGTGTCCACCTAAAAACCCTGCACCTAAGACGAGACCGAACCCGCTAGGTAAGTCTGAGAAGATGGGATTTAAAATAAGCAATGCAAAAAGAACACCAATCCCCCACATGGATAGGGTAAGAATCATAGAATAAGAGAACATATTGCGAACGCGGTGAAACACTTCAGATAAGTGTACTTTTGCTGCGCCAATAGGAATAGCCGCAAAAATGACAGCAATAAGTAACCCAGGATAAGCGCTAAATTGATTGGAGAAAGGTAATATACCAAAGCCACTCGGGCCAAATGCAAGTCCGAGAAATCCTGCAATCATACTAGCAGGTAGAAATAAAGCTTGAATCCATTTTACTTTTGCTCGTAAAATCGTTCCGACCAAAAGTAATCCAGAAATAATGCTAAGATCAATCATTAAAGACCAAATTGTGAAATTTTCCAATAAAATTCCCCCTTATCAAAATTTTTGTAAAATAACAATTAGAGTTTGTTGCGAAATGTGTACAAAATTAATGATGACTTACTTATAATGCGAGGTTTTCAAGCGTGCAGGCAACTCATTATATCACAAAATGACATGTTATGGGCCTTTTCGATAAATGATGTAATGTTGTTAATAATAGGGGAAATTTGATAAAAGCATCGGTTTTTGTAAAATGCTGTATAAGGAGCACTTTCCTGTCGGTACATGAATCCTGGAGATAAGGTGCGGACTTCCATAAAATAATCGAGAGAATTTTACAAGCCGTTTAGGGGAAAGTGCCCTTAACGGCTTCTTGAAAATGCACTTGTTAATGGTGGATTCTACCAGCCGTATCTCTTTGCACCCCATCTACTTTCAATGGTTTCTTGTTTCTTTATGACTAAGGTTTCATGGGCGACATCGTTTTCTACATTAAGCCCAGGATATAAAGCGGAATTACTGCCAATTTTAACACCTGGAAAGAAAACGTTATTAATGCCTGTCCGCGTATAATCTCCTATAAAAATAGCATTTGAATGCTCCGGCGTGTAAGTCCGACCTGTCATGTTGTGCGGCTGTTTTGTATCATTAAATCTTAAAATCCCAGCTACGCACGCTGCTGCAATGTCGACATACCGTCCGATGACACCAAACATCTCGCTATAATGAACAGCAGAAACGCCTTTCATAGAAACCCCTTTAAACTCTGCATTGTGTCCAAATTTATTTTCTTTGCCGATGACAGTTGACCCTTCCACTTTTGCGTAGTCCTTCACATAGGAATGGTCGCCAATGAGTATGTTTCCATTTAAAATGGCTCCATTATCAATGACCACATGATCGCCTACGATGAGGTTTCCATTTACGACCACATTTTTTCCTACATACGAGTGATCGCCAATTTTTATAACGCCATGAATAGAAGCTGTTTTATCTATTTTTGCACTTGGGCTAATATCATTTTCTGTCAATTGCTTAACCAGTAAATCCAAATGATACACATTAGCATTTAAAATGTCCCAAGGAAACCTCAGTTGAAAAACTTTATTATCGGCAAGCTTACATTTTATTTGTGATCCATCATCCAAATACTGATTCAATCCGTTTTCAATGAAAAACGAATCTGGAATCATGGAACCTGAAATTCTTTTTTCGAAGCCATCTGAACTATGAATGATATATTGTAATGCCGCTTTACTTAAACAATACACTCCTGCTACTTGATGGGTAACATAATGATCCCTAGGATGTCCTAAAAAATATTGAATGGCATCATTTTCTACGTTGGCGCAGATGGCTTCTGTGCTTTCTTTCTTCTCTGTTAATAATACGGAATCTTCGGCATGATGATGTAATATTTTCTTGAGATCTTCGTTAACAAAGACATAGTCTGATTTTACGATGACCGTTTTTTCATCTAAGCTTGGATAAATTTCAGCTAAAAAGCTTCGGAAATCGTTAAAATTACCATGCAGTTGAATACTCGAATATTTCCACAATAGATGGGTGACTTGCTTTGGTTGATGCCCTAAAAAAACATGTATATCCTTAGGGTTTATGCCATTTTTTATAAAAAAATCAACCTGATGAATAATATTAGAAACATTTAAAACCTCTAAACAAGCGGGTTGCCATTCTTTATCGTAAGGGAATAGTTTTTCCTCATAATCGCTACATAACAGTATCACTTTCATATGGAACTCTCCTTTGGAATTAGGCTTGATACTCAAAATGCGTGATTCGCTTTCACTCACTAGGAAAATATAAAATAAGATGCTTGTGTATAACAACATAACGGAATAGCCACGTCCGGCTTCTAGCGCTCAGCAACTAGGCGATTTCATGAATAACTCTAAGCGAAGTTATCATAAGGTTCATGACTAAGAGGAAGGCTGACTAAAAACGGGCTTGCCGCCTGACGTACGCGTACCCCTGCCTTAGTGGCATAATTCCTAAATCTTTCGTTGATACTTCCACTCGCTATGTTACTAAGCGCGCGCTCCAAGCTTTTGCTTTTACTAGCGATACACGGTATGCATGAGATGGAATGAATTTGTTTGGTACAATGCGAAGCCAAGATTAAAAGGCTTTCCATTTTTTAAATACGCAATGTTTTTTATGTTAATAAGCGGTGAGCCAATCGGAACGTTTAAATGGTGCGCAGAGGCTTCATCAGGTAATAGAGCTGAAATCCTTTGGTCGACATATTCGTATTCGATCCCTTTTTCTTTTAAATGTTCATAAATGGATTGTTTACAAATGCCTTCGGTCAATTCTCCGACTAAGTGGTAATCAAAATACTCTAACTCGTAAGACACTGCTACATTATTCGCATAGCGAATCCGTTCGACAAGCCACAATGGATCACCTACATGGATTTGCATATCTGTAGCTTGATTTTCCTCCGCCGCTACTTTAGCAAGCCGCAACAAGTTAGTTGAAGGAGTTAGCCCTCTGTTTTTTGCTTCAGAAGTAAAGCCTATTCCTGGCTTAAAACCTAAATATTTAGGAAGAGGGTTTACAAATGTTCCAACTCCTTTTTTCTTCGACAACACTTTTTCACTCACTAATTCTTCCAATGCTTTTCTTACCGTTATTCTAGAAACGCCTAGCTTTTCTGTTAATTCTAATTCCGATTCAATTAATTGATGTGGCTGATAAATTCTTTTTTCAATTTGATCTAAAATATACTGTTTCACGATTTGGTATTTCGCTACATTCGATTTCATAGCATTGCATTCCTTTTCTATAATCTAATAGCTTCATTGTATCATGCGTAAGAAATGGATTATAAAATGTACTATTTCCAATATCCGTAGTAGGTATCAAAGATTTTGTCATTGTATTTATCGGCGCCATCTACGTTGGAGCTTTTAAAGACAGGTACTTCTAAACCAGCTTCTTTTAACTTGTGGATAACGCCTATAATGATTGCTTGGGCTATCCCGATACTTGTAAAATCAGATGTTGGTCCTAATCCCGTATCAACACCTTCCATCATGTACGCTGCATCCCCTTTAGGAGCGTGATTATCGATGGTTACATCTGCAATGTCGTACATTTTTTTATTGGAAGCATGTCTGGAGGATACATTGGTGGAATGATCCATGGATGTTAGCGCAACTACACTGGCGCCTAGTTTTTTTGCTTCCAAACACATTTCTACAGGAACATTATTTCTGCCAGAATTTGAGACGACCATTAACGTATCTTTGTCATCCACCTTGTATAAGTTCAACATACTTTTTGCATATCCATCTAGTCTTTCTAAATACGTACTTTTATTTGGCATCTCATGTAACATAAGTTCTGGGGGTAACATACCCTTTACATATGCTAATCCACCAGCTCGAATATATATTTCTTCAGCTACCATATGGGAATGACCTGAACCAAATACATAAAATCGACCACCTTGTTGACAGCTTTGAAAGATCAGGTCGGCTGCTTTCTCGATAGGCTCAACCTCATTTTCCACTACAGTTTTCCAAGTGTCTGTTAAATAATTTAGATAGCGAACGATTTCTTCTTTTGTTTGCATGCCTATTCCTCCTTTAATATTATGTGTACATGTTATAACATGTTGTTAATACATGTCAAGTTAATATGTGATTTTCTTAATATCACCGTGTCTAGCTTTAAGAAAGCAGTATTGTGTTTATCCCGCACATGCTGTACTGTAAGAATTGCCATTGATTGTAAAATTATGGGTCTAACCTAGAAGTTACAGGTGGTTATAGCAGCGGAGAAACAAAGCTAATTTAAAAAAGAGCTTTAAATCCTTTGTCCAAGAGGATTTAAAGCTCTCTAATACCTTTATTTAAGGTGTCCATTGTTTATTTCGATATAAGTTGCTGTAGAATTAGCATTACTAGAGGTTTTCCTCAATGAGAGTCTCTAGTTTCTCTGGCAAATCATCCACATCATCAAATCCATAGCGTAGTACAACGTTGCTTTCATCTAAATCAAAATTTTCTGCGAGCGGATAATCATCGTTTCTCATTTTCCGATCAACTTCGATAACAGCTACAACCTCTGATTCGTAGACAAAAAATAAAGCTTCTAGTTCATCAAGTTTCCGTTTATATTTCCCTTCCTCTGGCTTAAATTCAAATTCTTGAACTATCGGAAACTCCTTTCTTAATCCAAAGAAAAGGGGGGTGAACTCACATTCTACTTCTTTTAATTCCAAACCTAAGCTGTCTGCGGCATCAAGAAAAGCGTCAACTAATGGATGCGGATCAACGTGGATGTGGTCTTTATCTCTTGGATCAAGCGCTTTTTTAATATCCATGCCTGTTTCCAACCAAACCCTTGTTTTTCCTAAAGTTGCTGGTGTACGTACAGGTAGTTGGAAGCTAAAAGGGATCGACTTCTTTTCGCCTTCTTGAATAACAAATTCGTCTGTAAGCTTAAAGCGTCCTAATACATGCCGCACATTATCATCTTCATGATCCCCTATTTCTGACGTATAATTTGTTGCAACGGTTACATAAACTTGGTCAATTCGCTGTTCCGAATTGCCTCCTTCTATGTCTAAAACACCTTCCACCGTCCCCCCGGGTTTGAAGTCTTCTGTGTCTACTTTAGCGTCAACTTGTGCAGAGCCGATGCCAATAGAATGAAACAATTTTTTAAACATATGTATGCTCCTCTCTGTTCTTTTGTAGAATAAGACATATGGCTTGTCGCCATCAAGACTTGGCGATAAGTCGATATTATATTAAAAACACTGGATTTTTTATCCTTTCCTACAGTATAAATGAAAAAACGGTATATTTATAGGAAAGTTTACAAATTTGCGTTTTAAATTTATTTCCGTCAAGAAAAATGAGATGCTAATCATATCGACTGTTGCAAGAATTGATTACTTTAAGAATTTGGAGTTTTTAATTACGTCTTTGGTAAAATCTCTAGATAGTGGTATACCTCTTAAGGTTTTGATAGCTGGTGATCCAAAAGATAAGGGAGAGAGAAGAGTAGCATTAATAAATTTAATACCTGAACACTTAAAACAACATTTTCTTATCATTCAAACTTTGCCACAAAATGAATTGTACAGTTTGTTTAAATTAGTCCGTAATAAAGCAACTTTTTTGTGTACTTCTAGATATGAAACTCTAGGAATAACGCCATTAGAAGCTGCTATGATGGGTGTTTATACAATTACTCCTAATTCTAGCTTAGTAGAAGCCTCGATGTATTTTTCTGATGAGGATAAATTTGATTACACGCCAAGCCAATTAGAAAGTATTTTAAGAAGAATCTATAAGGAAAAACGATATGTCCGTCATTTACAAGCTGATTATCTGAAAAAGATATTTTCAAATGAAAATTTTGTGGAATCACTGCTAAGTTCATTCCAATTAATTGAACAAAGATTTACTACGAAGCAAGAACTGATCAATTAATAAATAAAGTATAAAAGTTTGATGGAAAATTCACATAGGTCAGAACGCAAAACCATAGAAGGTTCCCTAAAAGCAAAGTTTTCTTATTGGAATTTTTTCAACCGCTCGATGTGTAATGTAATGTAGCCAAGTTCTTCCTCGGGTAATTCAATTCCATAGTTTGCGGCTACTTTTTTCGCTACGTTCATCGCACTACGATAAGAGCGTTTGAATTTCTTTTTAATCATCGCGAGCATCTCTTCATCTAATGAGTGGGCTTCATAATGATGGACTCGATTTAAAGCAAAACGTAAATGCGTCATTAACCGTTCAAATGCGAGGCTGTTTTCGTTAAAGGTAATATTTAAGTTGTGTTGAATGCTATCAACCATATCTTTGACAATTGCCGTTTGTTTTACTGTTTCATGTAAATCACCTCCTTGAATCTTCATTGTGTGGACATGGAGTGCTATAAATGCGGCTTCATCCATTGGTAGCTCCATTTGCAACTTCTCTTTTACATGGTTAATGGCCCAAATTCCAATATTAAATTCTTCCCGATACATCATCTTGATTTCTTGCAATAGTTTATTTTGTAAGTATATTCCCTCTCTCGTACGTTCAATGGCAAAAGAAAGATGATCTGTTAAAGCTAACAAAATATGCTCATTTAGACTTGTTCCTAATTGTTGTTCAGCATAAGCGATAATTTCTTCAGAGATAAGTAGATGTTCTTCCGGTATACGCATAATTAATTCTTGTAATTTTTCATTTTCTTTAAGAACAAACAGTTTTTCAATCTTGGCTGGATTAACAATATCTTTCTTTTGTTTATTAAAAGCGACCCCAGCGCCAATTGCTATTTTCTCTTGATTGCCATCTGTTACTATTACAGCATTATTATTAAGTATTTTCATGATTTTCACCGGAAGACATCTCCTTTAAAAAACAAGTCATTTTTCTTACACTAATTTTCCCCATACAGGAACATAGAGAGCGAAAATAAACTGTAGAATCTAAGCGCTATGTTTTGTATGTTAGGAAGTAACCGTTATTAGAGCGGTTTCTTGTGCTATACTTTTCGTTTCATCTGTATAGCTAAGCTGTTTACTTCCATCCGTATTATTTGTAATGATAATAGGTGTCACTGTGCTGGATGCATGTTCTTTAATATAAGCTAAATCAATATCCATTAGCAGATCGCCTAGTTTTACTGTATCATCTGCTTGAACTTTAACATCAAATCCTTTTCCTTTCAGTGCTACAGTTTCTAAACCGACATGGATTAAAATTTCAGTACCATCGTCGGCAACAAGGCCAATGGCGTGCTTTGTATCTGGAATTTGTACCACTTTTCCATTTATTGGAGAGACAAGTTTGCCATCGCTTGGCATGATAGCGATACCTTCCCCCATCATTTTTTGACTAAAGACAGGATCGGGAACTTCTTCGAGTGGAAGAATATCACCATTTAATGGGGCATAAATAATTTGTTCTTTAGATTTTTTAAACAGTTTTTTTAACATAAGCTTAACTCCTCTTCTATAAGTTGTTATGGTGCAAGGTTGCATCTATAGTAAAAAGTATAAAACGTTTCGCAAAAAATTGGAAACAGGGTTCACGTATTATGTTAACTGAATCACAAAGCAAGTCATTTTCGAATGCACGATACGTTATATTATTCGTAAAAAAGACATGGCAGTATAAAGAGCCCTGAATGGTAGGTTACTCTATCATACCACCATGCCTAATCGTGTTAGTAACATGTGATCCGAATGTTTATTTGATAACGCAATCATATCACTAAATGCGATAAATATCAACTTTCTTTAGATATACTTTCAACTTCTTATAAAACCTTACATTCGAAAGAACAAATCTTCCTACGAATGTAAGGTTAGGTTATTGTGAGCTATTATTGTCCAGCTACATCGCGTTTTGTAAATATAATCCAGGACATTGCTAAGAAGACGACGTAATAAATAGCTAACATCGTAATGGAAAATTCTAAGGTCAGTCCTTTCACCATAGGTGTCCTACCGTCCGCAAATTGACTTAAATCGAGATTAGCAAACAGAATGTATTTGGCCCATTCTTTCTCTGCTAGGAAACCAATAAATGTGTTTCCACCCATCATTAAGAAAATGGAAATACCGATTGCTAGAGAGCTGTTACGAAATACAGCTGAAATCATAAACGCTAGAGTTGTCATCATGATAAGTGGCACTAATTGATACCCATATTGCGTGAAAGTCTCTTCTAATAGTGACACAGAAGTAAATCCATTTGCTGTTTGTTTAACAATTTCAGGGTTCATATCTCCAACACCAAAGAAGATAGCCCCAACAATCCAAGATGTAATAAATAAAAAGATGGTTGTATATAAGCCAAATAAGAGTGTTGCTAAATACTTGGATAATAATATTCCGCTTCTACTAATAGGGCGAATGAGTAGTAATTTAATTGAACCCCAGCGGAATTCATTGGCGATAATGCCACCTGCTACAATAATAGTTAATAAACTAACTAACATCATTAATCCTGCATTTTCCGTTACAAAATTCCATGCACCATAAGGAGCGGGCTGTATATCGTTTTCTAAATAATAATTGTTTTTGGCAATTGTTTCTGGGTTTATAGATGCTGCATATTCATCTTTTTCCATTTCTTTTTGCAGATCTTTGTTTTCTTCTTGAAGCACTTCACGCCAGTCGTCACCTTGGTAATCCTCATTTAAATCAGAGAATTTATCGGTTAAAAAAGCACCAGCAATGATAATTGCAAATAATATAATATACATAATCCAAGTTGATTTTCGAATATATATTTTTGCTTGTTCATTTTGGATTAATTTAAATAGTCTACTCAATGGTGTTCTCTCCAATCAGTTCAAAGAATTGGTCCTCTAAGGTTCCATTTACAACATTCGCCTCATAAATGGAGCAGTTGTTTTCTACTAAGCTTTTAATAACTGCTGGCATTTGCTCTTTTTTACAATGAAAAGATAGTATTCCATCTTGTTCTACTACTTGCAAAGCGAATTCTTCTTGAATGAATTGTTTTGCTTTCGTAATTGGTGTAACCGTTAATTGGTGAACGAGATTATCATTATCTTGAGCGCCTACTTGTTGTAAAGTAACCATTTCGCCATTTTTAATTACGCCAATGCGGTCACACATTTGTTCAATTTCGGAAAGTAAGTGACTAGATACAATAACAGCTACATTTTCTTCTTGGGCAAGATGGCGAATATGCGCACGCATTTCTCTAATTCCAGCAGGGTCTAAGCCATTTGTCGGTTCATCTAAAATTAAAATAGACGGCTTGTGTAAGAGAGCTTGCGCAATTCCAAGACGTTGGCGCATTCCCAAAGAATACTTACCAACCTTTTCTTTGATTGCTTTTTCCATGCCCATTAACTTAACTACTTCAAGCATACGTTCTTCCGTTACACCTGGCATCATACGTGCATAGTGTTTTAAATTTTGCCACCCTGTCATAAATGGATACATTTCTGGGTTTTCAACGATAGCACCGACTTCACGTACAGCTTGTTTAAAATCTTTTTTTATACTATGTCCTTGAATGAGTACATCGCCTTCAGATATATTAATCAACCCAACCATCATACGAATGGTCGTTGTTTTTCCAGCTCCGTTTGGTCCAATAAATCCAAATACTTCACCTCGATTTATTGAAAAAGATAGGCCCTTAATGATGTCTTTGTTGCCAATTGATTTTTTCAGATTGACTAACTCCATTGCTGCTACAGTCATTTCTTTTTAACCTCCGTTAATTCATGTATAATAGAAAAACTTAGCCTGTGTTACCAAGTCTTTATGGCGAAAGGAATTGTTTTTCCTATATTTTCAAACAAGTTATTGCTTTTTACTTGTTACGTTTGTCCATTTTTTAGCGATAAAAACAATCATCATAATTGCTAAACCTGCGAAAAATACAAAAGGGGTCATCATCAATTTCTTCATCTGCTTATCATCCTTTCAGAAGAATGTCGTATCAACTAGTGAGTAAGCTAATAGTACCATAAGTACCAGGGAATTTTTACATGTTTTTTCTTACATCTACCTTTCATTATTGTCATGTAAACGGTTCATTTGTTTGTGACCCGTAGATTTATCCAAAAAAAGAGGGATAGAACGGATAGTGTACACAATATCTACTTTTAAAAAATAAGGAAGGGGAAGCCCATGGGGCATCCCCGTCGTTTTACATGTACTATAGGAAAGCATAAAGTTGTCAGGTTTATAAGATAAAAAAACTACAACCTTCGCTATAAGATTGGCGACAAGCCAATAAAAAATTATTGACCTGCAACATCGCGTTTCTTAAATACGATCCATGAAGTTACTATGAAAATAACATAATAGACGATTAAAACGATAAGGGAAAAGCCCAGTGTCATACCTTCTGCAAAAGGGGTGTTTCCAGCAGTGTATTGTCTTAGATTTGTGTTGGCAAATAAAATGTATTTTACCCAATCTTTATCTGCAAACATCTGTACAAATGAAGAACCGCCCATCAATAAAAACAATGAAACCCCAATAGCTAATGAACTATTACGAAATACAGTTGAAATCATAAATGCTAACGTAGTCATCATAAGCAAATCAACTAGTGGAAAGCTATAATTCGTCAAAATATCCTTGAACAGTGGGACTGATCTAAACCCATCTGTCGCATCTTTAACGATAGTAGCGTCCACTTCACTAATTCCAAAAAAGATTGCTCCAGTGATCCAGGCCGTAATAAAGAGAAATAGAAGTGTATATATTGCAAATAACAGGACGGCTACATATTTAGAAAACAAAATCTTACTTCTTTCAATGGGGCGAATAAGTAGTAGTTTAATCGTTCCCCAGCGGAATTCGTTGGCAACGATGCCTCCAGCGACAATGATGGATAATAATCCGACAACTATGATTATCTCTGATGTTTCTCCTGTAAAGTTCCAAGCATCGTAAGCAGCTGGCTGAATATCATGTTCTAAATAATAATTGTTTTTTTCAATGATGTAAGAATGATACTCTGTTTTAAACTTATCTTTTTTCATTTCCTGTTCTAAGTTTTGATTTTCTTCTTGCAAGACTTGTTGCCAGTTGTCAACTTGGTATTCTTTGTTTGGAACACCATAATAATTTATACTAAATGCGAAAGTGAAAATTAACCCCGCTAAGATAAGATACATAAGCCAGGTTGATTTTTTTGTAAATATTTTTAGTTGTTCATTATGAATAAGTTTTAACATGCTACTCAATGGTATTCTCTCCAATCAGTTCAAAGAATTGATCCTCTAATGAATCATGTGCTGTTGTAAGTTCATAGATAGCGCAATGGTTTTCAACCAGCTTGCTAATGATGTTTGGAACGAATTCTTTTTGGCAATGAAATGATAGACGCCCATCCAATGCTGTCGCCTCTAATTGAAGATGTTCATGTAATATTTGTTTTGCTCGGTTCATAGGAGTTACTTGCAAATGATGGAGCGGATTATCATTTTCTGTTTCTCCAACTTGTTGAAGCGTTATAAGCTCTCCATTTTTAATAATTCCAATGCGATCACACATTTGTTCAATTTCGGAAAGTAAATGACTGGAAATAATAATTGCGACGTTTTGTTCTTTAGCTAAATGGCGAATATGGTCACGCATTTCGCGGATTCCAGCAGGGTCTAAACCGTTCGTAGGTTCATCCAGTATTAAAACGGATGGTTTATGTAAGAGAGCTTGAGCGATCCCTAAACGTTGGCGCATTCCTAATGAATACTTCCCTACTTTTTCGTGAATCGCTTTTTCAAGCCCCATTAATGCGACGACTTCTTGCATACGTTCTTTTGTTACTCCTGACATCATACGGGCATAATGCTTTACGTTTTGCCATCCACTCATGAATGGGTACATTTCTGGATTTTCCACAATAGCTCCAACTTCTTGAATCGCTTCTTTGAAACTTGTTTTGGAGCTTTTCTCTTGAATGAGTACGTCACCTTCTGTGATGCTAATTAAACCGACAATCATACGTATTGTTGTCGTTTTCCCAGCGCCATTTGGTCCAATGAAACCAAACACTTCTCCAGGTTCAATCGATAAGGAAAGATCTTTAATAATTTCCTTTTTGCCGATTGTTTTTTTCAAATGAACTAATTCTAATGCTGCGCTTGTCATTATGTTACCTCCATAGTTGTTAGGTTGTGCAAATAAGATTCTTATGTTGCCGTTTTTGTTTTGGAAATAGTGAGTACTATCGCCGATAAGCATGCTGCAACGATACCAGATGTAATAAGCGCTTTTTTCATAGTTTCACCTCCTTGGCTTACATATTTCTAGCGTAAGACTTTTTGACTGTCTACAGCGGTGGAAAAATTTACTAAGTTATTTAGCCACGTTCGGCTCCAGCGCCCAGCAACTAGGCGACTTCACTTCATTGACCTACGCGAAGTCATCATTGGTTCGTACTAAATAGGAAGGCCGACTAAAGACGGGCTTGCCGGAGGGCGCCAGCATACTCCTGTTGCAGGAGCATGATCCTAAAACTTTCGTTGGTTCGTTCCAGTCGTTACGTTGCTGAACGGGGGCCCCGAGCCTTTGTTCCTTCATCATTCACGACTAGGAGCTATAGTTATGATTGTATACTTGTTACACATAGGAAGTAACAGGCTAAAGAAATAATATGGAGTACGACTTCAGGCGTATTTATGCCTAAACAATTTGTTGTTTGTCTAAAATAAGGAATTAAAAAACTTGGCGACAAGCCAAGTTTTATGGCGAAAGCCTTTGTTTTTCTTCTACTATTGAAAAAGCTTGCAGGAAAACAAATCGTGTTTTCTGCAAGCTTGAACAAATTACGCTTGTTTATAAAGCGAATCGTCAATCAGTGGATTTTTTTCATTTCCCACTAATAGGTAGTACATATCTAAGGGGCAGCTTCAAAGGGGGGGTTAAATGATTGTGATGTATAAGGCAACCCTTTGTTTACCAGACAGTTCGTGAATGCTTTTTACCAAAGTTCCTCAGACTGTGAGCAATGAAAAATTGGGCGGTGTAATACGTAATCATAACGAATATATGTTCATTGTTAATTGGCGAAACAAACATGTTCCATGCCAAAATAGAGTCAGAAATAACGAATAGAATACTGCCAATACTAGCAAAAACATTTCCTGACATAATGGCAAACCATGCCATGCTAGCGATCGCCGTCATGTAAATGATTACAGGTATTACGAGGTAGGTGTCTTCTGAGCGAGCCACGGCCTGAACGAAGTCACTTCCAATAATCCAAGCATAAACCCCTATAGGAATAATAGAGGCAGCGCGCCAAATGGAAAATTTCCATTGATAGATAAAGCCAGATAGATAGAATAAGTGTCCAATCAAAAAGGATGTGAGACCAACGATGAACCAGTGTATGGTTCCGTCCCCAATAGAGCAAAAAAATAGACCAATAAGAATGAGCCAATGTGATTTGGTTTTCTGCTTAGGCAGGGAGTAAAAAGCATAAAAAATAATGAGTGCCATTGGGATTAACTTGAAAAACAGTTTGAAAACAAGAGGTTCCTCCGGGATGATAAAAATATATAAAACACCCATTACTAGAATAAGGATAGGTAAACGATTTATTTGCATCAAAATCACCTTCTTTCAAATTAAGATAGCTTTCAATGTAGATCGAGTATGATTCGTTTCATATGCAGGCTGATTAGCTTATTGTCTATGCAGTATAAGTTGTATGGGAAGCATCTAAACTTGCTTATGATTCTATCATACAACAGAATTTTAGTGGAGCAAATGAAATGAAAGGATATGTCATATATATTGCGTATAGACTGGTGTAAGGTTGCGATGCGATCAAAATTTATTAAAAAGCTTTCCTTTTGAGCGTAGGAATAAAAGAGGGAAATAACCACCTAAAGAGTTAACGTATAAACCAAGCTTTTCTAATGATAAAACAGTGAAACCACGGGCATTTTTCCGTTTGGTTTCACTGTTCATGTTATTGAAGCTCTCTTTTAACGAAGCTTTTTAACAGTGATAGCTTGGTTTACCTTTGTATGTTTACAATCTGCAAATGCTTCGCCATCTACTAATCCTAGTTTGATAGCAGCTTCTAGCTTATCGGTATCTGGTCGTTTTTCTATAATAATAAAATCAGCTAACTGCATATCCTCTAATTTACTTACGGTACAAACTCGTTCGTATTGTGTTGAAGTACGAATTTGCCGTTGCGCTAAATAGTCCCCTCGCTTCATTTCTCCCTTTTGATTTTCTCCAACAGAAGCATCAAGAGCTTGATGGAAATACTTTTTCAACTCTTTCATCTCATACTCTATTTCCTTTTTTTCCTGTTGAAGCACATAATAACGTCTGATTTCCTCTTCTGTAATTCCCATTGAATCTTGCATACCAACAGCTCCCTTATTAAAGAGTAATTTAAAATGGACATACGGTTTATGCTAAAACGAATAAGTTGAGCCTGTTCCCTCGCAGTAGGAGTTTATTACTTATATCTATGAGCTTGCTCGTGCAAATATGTATTTTTGCAGGTTCATCATAACGCCACTTGTAAACGATTTAAAATTCATATATAATGCAACTAAATCGGTTTAGTAAATCGATTTAGTTTAAAAGGAGAGGTGCTTTATGAAAAAAGTAACTATTACCGATGTAGCTACTTATGCAGGTGTTTCAAAAAGCACTGTGTCGCAATTCTTGAATCAACGTTTTGATTATATGAGTGTAGAAACGAAAGAGCGTGTAGACGCTGCCATTAAAGAATTAGGATATCAACCTAATATTATTGCTCGGAGTTTAAAGCAGAGATCTACGAAAACAATTGGTGTAATTGTTGCAAATATATTACATGATTTTTCTACGCGTGTTATTAGAGCGATTGAAGATTACTGTCATACAGAAGATTACCACGTCATTGTTTGTAATGCGGATGATAACTCAGAAAAAGAAAAGCGGTATATTGACATGCTTCGAGCTAAACAAGTGGACGGCATTATTTTATTTCCGACTAGTAAAAATAAGACGTTCTACCAAGATTTAATGAAAGATGAGTACCCGTTCGTATTTATAGATCGTCTCGTTCCAGGTGTTGAAGCAGATGCGGTTTTACTAAACAATCATCAGGCTGCTCAATTAGCTGTGGATCAATTTGTTGCTAATGGTTATCAAAAAATAGCTGTTCTGGCACCACCACTGTTTGATCCGATAACGCCTCGATTAGAGCGAATAGAAGGGTATCAACATAGCCTTGAAAAGAACCATATTCGTCCAAATCCTTTATATACAATTAACAGTGCATTGGAAAAAGTGGAAGAACAAATGAAAAAACTGCTCTTGTTGTCCGATCCGCCTGAAGCAATACTTGCTTTAAACGATCGCCTGCTGTATCAATTGTTGCAATATGTAAAAGATCAGCAAATTCAAGTGCCCCAGCAATTAGCCATTATTGGCATTGATGATGTCACATTTGCTTCGCTCTACACGCCCTCATTAACTACGGTTGCACAGCCAGCATTTGATATGGGAAAGAAGGCTGCGGAGTTACTATTTAAACAATTTGATCATGGAGCAAGCAAAAAACAGGTGTATCGCTTTGCTCCTGAAATCATAATCAGAGAATCTTGTGAGAGGAAGGGGAATGAAATATAGCAATGAGAAAAACACTAGATACGATTGTCATGGAGGTAAGTAAAGTAATACAAGCAGTTGATTCAGATGAGGTAGTTGCGTTAGCAGAACAATTGAAACGAGCAAATTCCATTTTTGTAGCCGGTACGGGTCGATCAGGGTTGATTGGCAAAGCCTTTGCCATTCGTATGATGCACAGTGGATATTCTGTTTATGTCGTTGGAGAAACAATTACACCAAACATGGAAGCGGATGATGTGTTGTTAATCATTTCTGGCTCAGGAAACACAGGAACATTAGCATACTTTGCAGAAAAAGCTACTGCCATTGGCGCTACTATAGCATTAGTAACAACAAATAAGCAATCTGTCATTGCCCAATACAGTAATTGTGTCGTAGAAATTCCTGCTGCCACCAAAAAGCGATTACAGAATGAGCCTGCTACAATCCAACCATTAGGAAGCCAATTTGATCAATCAGCACATGTAGTGTTAGATGCTGTTATTGCTCATGTGCTTCAACAAGAGCAATGGAATAAGTCAAACCAAGTGTTATCCCAGAAACACGCAAATTTAGAATGAGAATAGGAGTGTTCTTTCATGAAGCCGATAGATATTATTAAAGCGACAAAAGTAGTAGCCGTAATCAGAAAAGCGGATGAAGAAAATATGGTTCCTATATTAAAAGCGCTATCAGCAGGGGGTGTGAAGGCTGTTGAAATTACAGCGGAAACACCAAATGTTGCAAACATTATTGCGGTAGCAAAGGAAGCAATGGGTGAGGAAAGTTGTATTGGTGCTGGTACGGTTCTAGATTCAGAAACAGCTAGAGCAGTTATGCTAGCAGGAGCAGATTTTATCGTCTCTCCATCGTTGAGTATAGAAACGCTTAAGCTCACCAACCGTTACGGTATGCTATATATTCCAGGAGTGTTAACGCCTACCGAAATCGTAACTGCTTATGAGTATGGAGCAAGTATGGTGAAAATTTTCCCTGCATCAACAGTTGGGCCTTCCTATTTGAAAAATATGTTAGGGCCACTTCCATATGTGGAGGCAATGGTTACAGGAGGGATAACGTTAGAGAATATGAATGATTATATACAGCAAGGTGCGAAAGCTGTAGGTATTGGCAGTAACTTAGTGAATGTTACCAAGTTAAAAACAGATGCTGATTATGAGAAATTAGAGGAAGAAGCGAGATCGTATATTCGAGCCATAGTTTAAAGTTTTGTTTAAATAGATAAAGGTATGCAATAAAAACAATACTTTAAAGGAGTGTCTGCACATGACTCATCATAATAGAGATAAACAGGTAGTGGCACATGCAGCTCTTTCATATGTGCAATCTGGTATGGCGTTAGGGCTTGGAACGGGTTCAACGATTCATTACTTTTTAGAAGAACTAAAAAGATGTGTGCGTGAAGGGTTGCATATTCAGGGTATTCCGACATCCAAACAGACAGAAAAGCTAGCCGAAGCATATGGAATTCCATTAACTGATTTTTCAAAGGTGACAAAAATAGATGTAGCTATTGATGGTGCGGATGAAGTCGATCCTGACTTTCAATTAATGAAAGGTGGCGGAGGTTCTTTAGTTCGAGAAAAAATTGTCGCTGAAGCAGCGGATAAACGAATAATCATTGTTGACAATACAAAAAGTGTGGACAAATTAGGCAGATTCCCTCTACCTGTTGAAGTGGTGCCATTTGGTTGGCAAAAAACAGCGTCTTATTTAGAGCGTTTTGGTTGTACGCCTGTATTACGAAAAGTGAACCAACAGCCATTTGTATCTGATAATGGAAATTATATTCTAGATTGTGCTTTCGGCTCCATAGAGCACCCTAAGACATTACATGGACAATTAAAACAGTTGGTTGGGGTGGTGGAGACGGGTTTATTTATTGATATGACCGATATAGTTTTAACGGCTAATAACGGCGTCGTTGAAAGACAGATAAAGTGATAGCTGTTGTACAAACTTTTTTTTACACTAGTATAAGAAAAACTACAGCTTCCGCCATCTTGTTTTTCTAATGTCATTTCCATGTAACGCACTTTTTGTACAACTTCTAAAACGAACGAAAGATGTGGGAAACATGTTGAAAAAATAGGACAACTAGACATGGAGGGAAAAGATGTGCTCGATATTATTACATTAGGAGAAGCAATGATTGTTTTTAACCCGGGAAGTACAGGGCCATTACAATTTGTTCATACATTTGAAAAGAGAGTTGGCGGTGCAGAGTTGAACCTTGCTATTGGCTGCTCGCGATTGGGGATGAAGACTGGGTATATAAGCAGGCTAGGTAACGATGAATTCGGGCGTTACATACATCACTTTATTCGTGGAGAGGGGATAGATACATCCCAATTGAAGCTTGTTGATGGTTACCCTACGTCCTTAAATTTTAACGAGAGAATGGAAGACGGCAATGTACGTACATTTTACTATCGTAATCAATCACCAATGAAAACATTAACGGTGGCTGATTTAGATGAGAACTATTTTAAACATGCGAAAGTGCTTCACTTAACAGGTATTTACCCAGCTATTGAGGACAGTAATATTCCAGTAATGGAAAAAGCAATTGAACTGGCAAAAAAGCATGATGTAAAAGTATCGTTTGATCCCAACATTCGGCTTCGTATGTGGACAAAGGAAAAGGCACGCGTTGTTCTTGAGAAAATCTTGCCAAAAGTAGATATTTTACTAACTGGTGATGATGAAATGGAAATCATTATGGGAGAAAAAAACCCACAAAAAATTATACATCAAGCAAGAGAGTTAGGAATTTCATTTGTCGCGGTAAAGCTAGGCGAAAAAGGATCTGTTGGTTATTATCAAGGTAAAACCGTCGAAGCAGCACCTGTAAAAGCTTCGAAAGTTGTAGATACAGTTGGCGCCGGTGATGGTTTTAATGCCGGTGTACTTTACGGACTTTCGCAGAATTGGGATTTAAACAAAATGATGCAAGTGGCGAATACGGTCGGCTCCATGGTAGTTCGTGTTGTAGGTGACAATGAAGGGCTGCCATATTATGAACAAGTGCAGCAATGTCTTGGTGAAATAGAACGAATTGAAAGGTAAAAGGAAGGGAGACTTGTGGTACTTTTAGCGTAAAAGAATAAAGGTTTTTTCTCTCTGTTGTTTTATTGCTTGATGTAGAGGAAAAAATGTGAATAATAACAACATAAAGATAAGGCGCTTCATAAGCCCTTCCAAGGAGATACCCATAAAACTAACTCATGGGTGTCTTTTTTACATAATGAAAAGTTAGAATTTTTGAAGTTTATTTGAGTAAAGTGATGGCGTTTTAACGCCATCACAACTTGCGATAGCCAACTTTATTCTAATGATAGGAAACAGATATAAGTGTAATTGGTAAAAAAATGGGGTAGTAAAACGAATATACACTTTGAAATTTAATTCATAGGGGAGAAGTTGTATGTTAGTGAAATGGCTACCACCATCATTAAGTAAGTATTTAAAAATGTCGAAACAAGAAAGAAAATATGAACTTCGCCTAACTTTATGGCGAACACCGTTGTTGTATATTTTATGGACGTTTTTTCTAGTTGCTATCACTGTTTATATGGATGTAGGGATAGGCATAGCTAAATATACTTTTGACGGTTTTCAAGCTACTTTTGAAACGACGAGGGCATTAATAAGCGCATTAATTGGTGGCGTTCTAACACTTAGTGCGTTTACGCTAAACTCGTTACTCGTTGTACTCACCACATTTAGTGGTCAGTTTTCTCCAAGGATGTTGCAAAATTTTGTCAAAGATAAGCAGACGCAGCATATTCTAGGAATCTTTAATGGCAGTTTTGTTTACGTGTTAATCATGTTTCTAGCAATTAGTAGTAATCCCGTTGACTATTATGTAGCTGTACCGTTTGCTACTGTAGCAATTGCTTTTTTTGCAGCAGTAACATTTATATATTTTATAAATCATGCTACTACATGGATGCAAGTGCATAATATTACCGACACGATGAAGCAAGTTACAGTAGAAATGTTAGAAGGAGATTTTACGAAAGACTTACAGCAAATGCGAACGGAAAATCCTGGTGACTTATTGCAAGGGTGGCAAAAAGAAAAATGTAGTGTATTAGCGCCTATATCTGGCTATATACAGCTGATTCTCTTTAAAGACTTACTACAAAAAGCGAAACAAGACAATATTATTGTGAAAATGGAAGTAGGTATTGGAAACTATGCTTTACAAGGAAATCAGCTTTTTACTTATTGGGGGCCAGGCGCTCATCAAGTGAACGAGCAAGAATACTTAGATTTTATTCGTTTAGGCCATAAGGAAACAGAAATTCAAGACTTAAAATACGGTCTAAATAAGCTAGCAGAAATTGCGATTAAAGCAATGGGAAATGATGATCCTAAAACAGCTGCGAATACGATTTATCAAGTGGCCGACTTGCTGTTAGCTTTGGAGAATAAAGCTACCTTTTCCCCCTATTTAGTCGATGAAGAAGGTCAAGTGCGCTTCATATTAGGTGTGGATGATTTCGAATACCACCTCTATCAGGGGTTGGGATTAATTAGACATTATGCACAAAAGAACTATCCGATTATTACAAACATCATTGAAGCGTTAACGAGATTGGCTGGCGCGGTGGATCAAAAATATCATAAGGTGATTTGGAATTTTGCTACGAATACGATTGATCATATTTATACAGAGTTTATTTTTGATCTTGATCGTAAATTATTGCTACGCAATCTTCAAGAGCTTGCACGTATTACGGGCCATGCGTCTAACTATAACTACATCGAACGTCACTTAAAAGGCGATAAGCAATGATTTGCGATGTTTAAGAAGGCAATATAAAGGAATAATACGTATAAATCATGTTATAAGAAAGGAGCATGTTTACGTGAAGCAAGAACATGTACGAGCACAAGTTGAACAAATTTTGGAAAGTGATCTTGTTGGTCCGATGGCTACAGTAAAAGGGAAAATGCCGCACTCTAGGTATATGACGTTTTATCATGATAACTTAACATTGTATACACTAACTAGCAAGCAAACGGACAAAGTAGATGATATTGAACAAAACCCGTATACCCATATTATTCTTGGTTATGAAGGAGAAGGGTTTGGTGACGCTTATGTGGAGTATGAAGGCAAGGTAAATGTCAACGATTCTCCTGAACTAAAGAAGAAATTATGGAGTGACCATGCAAATATATATTTTGATGGACCAGATGACCCAAATTTAACGGTGCTGGAAATAAAGCCATTGCATATCCGTCTCATGAATAAAAAAGGGCAAGAAACGCCACAGGAATTAGAGATATAGGAGTAATCAAGCCAGCTGTATGGGAATAAGCAGCTGGCTTTTTATCAATCAGAGATAGTACAAGGAAAAGCTACAGTTTAGGCCACGTTTTTTTGGCATAGGCTGTAGCTTTTCTATGGTCTAGGATATTATAAAATTTTGCAGCTGTAGATAAACTTACTAAGTTATTTAGCCACGTCCGGCTCCAGCGCCCAGCAACTAGGCGACTTCACGTAATCGCCCTAAGCTAAGTCATCATCGGTTCGTTCTAAATAGGAAGGCCAACTAAAGACAGCCTTGCTGGAGGGCGACGGCATACTCCTGTTGCAGGAGCATGGATTCCTAAAACTTTCGTTGCTTCGTTCCACTCGCTACGTTGCTAACCGGGCGACCCGAGCCTTTGTTCTACTATAGGAATTTATAAAAGTTTAAAGGTTTATAGTATAAGAAAAACGATGCCATTCGCCATAAGACTTGGCGACAAGCCACGTTTTTCTAATAATGAAGTCCTATGATTGTGCTTGCTCGGTTTGTAAAGAAAGCCTTCCATCTGTAATTTGATACACTTTATCACAATAATCAATTAATCGTGTATCATGCGTAACAACGATAGTAGTTTTGTTGCTCTTCGTCGTTATTTCTTGTAGCATTTCCATCACTTCAAACGCTCGATCGGAGTCGAGGGAGGCGGTTGGCTCATCGGCTAAAATGATACTAGGGTCTGTGTAGAGTGCCTTGGCAATAGCGACACGTTGTTTTTCTCCTCCTGACAAGTCGGACGGAAAGCTATTTAATAACTTATGAATACCTAATGTTTGATATAGTTCCTGCAATTTTTCAGAAGGCAAGTTATGCTTCTTTACTTTATCTAATAAACGCATTTGTTGCTTCACATTCAAAAATGGAACTAAATTAGATGATTGCAGGACGAACCCAATTTCTTTCAAGCGAATGGCTGATCGCTGTTTCTCTTTTAATTTAGTAATATCTGTACCATTCATAAATACTTGACCACTGGTAGGGGTTTGTAGACCACCGGCTATTGTCAAAAAGGTACTTTTTCCCGATCCAGATGGTCCAATGACAGCAATTAATTCCCCCTGTTGAGAGGAGAAATCAGTTGGCTTTAGAGCTTCTACTTCTGTATGTCCCGAACCGAAAATTTTACGCACTTGTTTCATTTCAAGAACTGCCATGCTTTAACCTCCAATCGCTTTTAGTGGATCGATCTTTACAATCGTTTGAATAGAGAATAGCGCTCCTAATACAGATACAAAAACAAGTACAATACCATAGAGGAGTAAATCCAAATAATTAAAGGCGATAGGAACGATATCTGGTAAAAAGAACCCTGTAACCATCGTTAACAGAAATCCGAGAACCACACCTGCAGCTGCCAATAAAAAAGTTTGGGCAATAACCGAGTTTGCTAAGTATTTACTCGATATTCCTTGTGCTTTCATAACTCCGAATATACTTATCTTCTGAATGGTAAGTACATAGAGGAAAATAGCTAATACGACTGCAGAGATAACAAATAAGAAGTAAATCATAAAGTTTAAGGTTAATTTTTGTTCTGAATAACCAGGGAGATTTTCGATAAATGTTGTCGTATCTACAACTTCTAATGCTTCTTTAACATCTATATTGGATAAATTATCTGTTCGAATGACAAAGGCATTTATTTGTTCTTTGTACATTTCTGCTGCTTCTCCGTAGCGCACTTTGTGTACGGTTTGTAAGTCAGTGTAAAGTACCGGTGCAGCAATGAATTTTGCATTATCAGTAAAACCGACAATGGTTAACTTTTCCTCAGTGGAAGCCAATTGCAACTCATCACCGAGTTCAAATCCTTCTTCTTTTAAAGACGCATCAGCAACCACTTCATTATCATTTTGAAACGTCTCGCCCTCTGTTATGTCAGGCATAATGAACTCATCTGCATGAATGCCGAAGAGAGCTACATTCGATTTATTATCCCCTGAAGTAGCGATGGAGCTAATTTGGGCTAAACTAGCAAATTCATCTGCACCTTCCCCATCATAATCCTCCAGTGATAAGCTAGATTGAGGCAGGTTAACATCGGATTCTTCTGTCAAAATGACGCCTTGTGCTTCCCATTTATCAACCGCTGCTTTGTTCATGTCTTCCAACCCGTTTGCCAGCCCTGATAATAAGAAAACAAGGTAGGAAACGAGCAATAATACACCAACAATTAAAGTGAAGCGTAATTTGTTGTTCTTCATCTCATTCCAGGCTAAAAACATGGCTCTCCCTCCCAATCACATGCTAAAAAATTGTATACTCCATTATTGTATAGGAATGTTTTGACAAAACAAAACAGTTAGCTTAGGCTTAATTTGCTAAGAGAGCCAATTCATTATCATGATTGGTGAAATAAAGCGTAAAATAATAACATGCTATATTTCATAGAACATCATGGTTGTTATTCGGAAGCCTTAGATCAAACTCAATTAGTGAAATATAACACAATAAATGGTTAGGGAGAGAAAACATTGAGAACAATTGCTTTTGATTTAGACGATACATTATACGATCGAACCGAGCCATTAAAGCAGACCTTTGCCAGCTTTAGGCCTACAAAGGAGCTGCGCTTCAACGAAATTTTACCTATCTATCATAAATATAGTGATATCGCTTTTGAAAAGGTCACGAACCAGCAATGGACATTGGAAGAGTCCTATGTTTATCGTATACGCAAGACGCTTCAAGAACAAAATATCGGCATTAGTAAGCAAGATGCACTCGCTTTTCAAGCAATGTATACAAAAAATCAAGACCGTATTCAGTTAAGACCTCATATAGAAGAGATTATACAGTATTTGCAAAACAAGGAAATACAAACAATTATTATTACCAATGGACCATCGACGAATCAACGTAAAAAAGTACGCCAATTAGGGTTGGAAGCTTACTTTTCTGCGGGGGACATTATTGTTTCTGAAGAAGAAGCGGTCGCAAAACCGGACCCAAAAATCTTTCAAATTGCAGAAGAAAGATTCAGTTTGACTAAAAATGAAACGTGGTATATTGGCGATAATTTTTTAATTGATATTATCGGCGCTAGCCAAGTAGGCTGGAAAGCAATCTGGCTTAAGCCAAATCATCAGAAACCACAATGCAACCCAAACCTAGCCGAAAAGACTGTGCATTCTACGGAGGAGTTGAAAGACTATTTGTTACGACATGTTTGAGCAGATGAAACTTATGTAGCACGAGGGACATCATACGAAGATATAATTTTATGGGGGGCAGTCATAGGCTGTTCCTTTTTGCTGTCTAGGGAAATTATAAAATTTAGCAGATGTGAATAAACTTACTAAGTTATTTAGCCACGTCCGGCTCCAGTGCCCAGCAACTAGGCGACTTCACTCCATTGCCCTACGATAAGTCTAAATAGGAAGGCCGACTAATGTTTGCCGGAGGGCGCGGCATACTCCTGTTCCAGTCGCTACGTTGCTAACCGAGCGCCCAGAGCCTTTGTTCCTGTTTTAGGGGCTATGCAACGTTTTTTTAAAATAGAGCAACCTTTATTGATGAGAAGGGATTTCCATTGTGAAAAATGAATATCCATGATGGAAGGGAAGGAGAGATAGGGTTTGTATGGTAGCGGTACGCACATGAATAGACAGAGGATAGAACATATGGTACATTTATTATGAATTAAAAATACTTTAATTAAAAATAAATGGAGGGGTTGTTACATGGAAGGTCTAAAGGGAATTCATCATGTTACGGCGATTACGAGCAGTGCTGAGAAAAACTATGAATTTTTTACGTATGTCCTCGGCATGCGGTTAGTTAAAAAGACTGTAAATCAAGATGATATTCAAACATACCATTTGTTTTTTGCTGATGATAAGGGAAGTCCAGGGACAGATATGACCTTTTTTGATTTTCCTGGTATTCCAAAAGGTTCACATGGTACAAACGAAATTTATCAGACATCTTTTCGCGTTCCTTCCGATGAAGCACTTACGTATTGGGTTGATCGATTCGATCGTTTGGGCGTGAAGCACGCTGGAATTCAAGAGCAATTTAGCAAAAAGATAGTACCTTTCGTAGACTTTGATGATCAGCAATACCAATTAATTTCTGATGAAAATAATGTAGGAGTTGAAGCTGGTATACCTTGGCAAAAAGGCCCAATTCCGTTAGAGTATGCAATTACTGGCTTGGGCCCGATTCATATTCGAGTTGCTGACTTTACGTATTTTAAAGAAATGTTGGAGAAGGTATTGCAATTCACATATATACAAGAAGAAAATGAGCTTCATTTGTTTGAAGTAGGTCAAGGAGGAAGTGGGGCGCAGGTTATTGTAGAGCATAATAAAACGATGCCAAATGCGCGTCAAGGCTACGGAACGATTCATCATGTTGCATTCCGAGTAGAGGACCGATCGGTATTAGATGCATGGACAAACCGAATGGAAAGCTTTGGGTTTGCTACGTCAGGTAATGTAAATAGGTATTACTTCGAATCGTTATATTTTAGAATTACGAATCAAATCTTATTTGAACTAGCAACGGAGGAACCAGGATTTATGGTTGATGAACCTTATGAAACGTTAGGTGAAAAATTAGCTTTACCACCGTTTCTAGAGGAGAAGCGGGAACAAATTGAAAAAATGGTTCGACCAATAGATACGGTGAGAAGTACGATTCAATTTTAGTCTTATGGTGAAAGCCTATTTTAAACCTATAACAAAGAATTTGACCAGGTTTACATTATCGATGTGCTCCCTCCCTAAAAATTAGTGGGGGGAAAGAACCCCCGCTAATTAGAAATGCATGTATAGAATGCCCCCTTAACTAGCCCACCTTGACGATCGCCTCCTAAGGGAATACGATATAGCTAGTTACTTCATTTTTGTATAGCATATAAACAAAGCTCGACGTTTTCACTATAGATTCTTTTATGTTATGAAGGGTTAGTTTATGGTGTAAACTATATAAAGCTTTTCGTTATGCAGATACGGAGGAAATGCAAGTTTTTTTAACTGAAAAATAGATAAACTACTATTTAAGTTAAGGTGTGGAGGTTATTATGGATAAACCTTTATTTAATATTCCCCATCAGACGTATTCCATGCTTAGTCAAAGTGAACGCTATTTATTGGAGTTTATTCATGAGCATATGGATGAAATAGCTGACATGTCCATTGTTACGCTTAGTGAACAAGCTAATGTTTCCACCGCTACGATTGTAAGATTAATGAAAAAAATGGGCTATAATGGCTATACTTCATTTAAATATCGTTTAAAGCAAGATAAGCAAATGTTAGATACCAATGATTCTCTCGGTGATATTGACGATGATATTAAGCAGGTCATTAAGAAAAATGAAGAAGAAGTGTTGCGAACCATACAATTACAAAGCATTGGTCAAATGGAAGACGTCGTCCAAAAAATATACAATGCGAAGCGCATTTATATTTTTAGTCGTGGATTTTCTGAAATGATTGCTAAAGAAATGATGATTAAACTACAGGCTTTAGACAAAATTTGTGAAACCCATGAAGATCCGAATATTATTCGCGTAAAATCACGTAAAGTGACGAAGGATGATATTGCCATTTTTGTGTCGTTAAATGGAGAAACCGTTGAACTTGTTGAAGCTTGTCAAAACTTAAATATTCGACAAGTAACAACAATTACTCTAACGACAAAAATCGATTCCTCGTTAAGTCATTTATCAGATATGACATTATTAGGTTACAAGACGGAACATTCGCTGTTTCCTGAATATGAAGTCCGTTCTCGCCTGTCCCTCAATGTAATTGCCCGCATATTACTCGATTCCTATGTTATTCGAACAAGAAAATAAAAAGTAAATAGCCATTAAGAAAAGCTCCTTACCAAAAAAGGAAGCTTTTTTTGTTTGCACGATAGGCGTTCATTGTATCAGTAAAACGACGGTGTTCCCTGCCATAAAGGTTCGCTTTTTCTAAAAGAGATGAGACTACTAGAAGCCGCAATGTGGGTGTTTACATAAACTGAAAACATTTACATAGAAAACTGTGTAATACTTAAATTAACAACAAAGAAAGAAGGTGAGGCTGTGATCTATACATGCACAATGAATACAGCAATTGATTTATACGTTGCAATGGAAGCGCTAAATCCAAATGCTGTTAATCGAACATACGATGAAGATTACCAGCCGAATGGCAAAGGCGTTAATGTTTCTGTGATGTTGAATAAAATGGGGATACCTAATACCGCATTAGGGTTTATTGGTGGTTTTACGGGACATTTTATTAAAGAAGAGCTCGAAAAACTTGGTATTGCAACAGATTTTATTGAAGTCGCAGGTAATACGCGCATTAACGTTTTTATTAATGCGGATGAGGAGTACAAAATTGTTAATCAAGGTCCAATTATTCCGCAAGAAGCAATGCACCAACTATTGGATAAAATAGCGAACATCCCAACTGGAAGTACGCTCATTGTATCGGGTAGTCTTCCAAAAGGTGTTGATGACCAAGTATTAATTACAATTGCGCAAATATGCGATCGAAATCATGTGAAATTAGTTCTTGATTCTAGCTCCACGGTTGTGTTAGAGACACTTGCCTATGAGCCCTATTTATTGAAGCCTAATGAAGACGAGTTAGCCCATCTGTTTGGCGAACCATCTTTGTCAGAAGAACAGATCATTGCATATGGTAAGGAATTAATTGAACGAGGTGCAAGGCATGTCATTATTTCAAGGGGAGAAAAAGGTGCAGTCTATGTAGATGGGCAACAAGTTCTTAAGGCAAGCTCTCCAAAAGGAAAGGTTGTTAATACAGCATGTGCTGGGGATGCTTTACTTGCTTCGTATATTGCCAAAACGATTGAAAAAGAACCGATTGCAGAAGCACTGATATATGCAATAGCAACAGGAGCATCGACCGCATTTTCCAAGGGGTTAAGTGATTTATCAGATATTTTTGAATTAAAGCATCACGTCCATATTACAAATTTAAGGAGGTAAAAACAGCATGAAAAAGAAAATTGTTGCTGCCACAGGTTGTCCAACTGGAATTGCCCATACGTTTATGGCTGCAGAAGCTTTGCAAAAAGCTGCTGAAAAACTAGGTGTAGAAATAAAAGTGGAAACACATGGCCAAGTAGGAATTCAAAACGCATTGACAGCACAAGAAATTAAAGAAGCTGATGGTGTCATTATCGCTGCGGATAAGGATGTACAAGCAGACCGATTTCATGGCAAGCCGTTGATCGATGTCTCTGTTGCCAAAGGTATTAAAGAGCCTGAGCATCTAATTGAACAAATTTTGCAAGGAAAAGCGTCTGTTTATTATGCTGCCGATTATGATGGAGCAAAACAAGAAACAGATCAAGAAAGCACAGCGAAAGGAAATAATAGTAAATGGGTCCACACGGTTTATAAACATTTAATGAATGGTGTTTCTCACATGCTTCCATTTGTTGTTGGGGGCGGGGTGCTGATTGCAATATCGTTTTTATTTGGCATCTATTCTGCCGATCCAGATCATGAACAATATAACGAATTTGCAGCACTGCTGAAAGAAGTTGGTGGCTTAGGTTTTAGTCTAATGGTGCCAATTTTGGCAGCTTTTATTGCAGAATCGATTGCCAAGCGTCCTGGTATGGTAGTTGGGTTTATCGGTGGTTTATTAGCAAATCAAGGTGGAGCTGGGTTTTTAGGAGGAATTTTAGCAGGATTTATTGCAGGTTATATTATTATCCTTTTACAAAAACTATTAAAAGGTCTACCGCGCTCTTTAGATGGACTAAAATCAATCTTTTTGTATCCAGTACTTGGGATCTTTTTAATCGGTATTATTATGAAACCAATTATTATTCCAGTTACAGGTTTAAATGAAGGATTAATGGACTTTCTAGCATCTGTTCAATCAACAAATCCATTATTACTAGGTTTAATTGTAGGGGCTATGTGTGGATTTGATATGGGCGGGCCATTTAACAAGGCCGCATATGTAACAGGAACGATGCTACTTGCAGAAGGTAACTTATATTTCATGGCTGGTGTTTCAGCAGCTTGTATTGCACCACCATTAATTATCGCGTTTGCTACGGTTATCTTTCCAAAATACTTTACGAAAGAAGAACGAAATGCTGGGGCGGTTAACTTTATTTTAGGATCTACCCATATTACAGAAGGAGCGATCCCGTTTGCAGCTAAGAACCCGATTGTTGTTCTACCAATTATTATGCTAGGTTCTAGTATTGCTGCCATTCTAACGTATTTATTTAAAGTGCAAGTTCCTGCGCCACATGGCGGATTTCTCGTTTTACCTGTTGTAACAGGAGCCTTTCAGTGGGTTTTAGCCATTCTTATCGGCTCTTTAGTTGGTGCATTTATTTACGGTTTTTCACGTAAAAAAGCAGCCCAGAAATAAAAGAAGGAGGAAGAAGCTAGATGAAAAAAATGATTCAACCAGCATATATTCAGCTACAAGCAACAGCGACTTCACAGCAAGGTGTATTTCAAACGATTGCTGATATAGCAGTTGCCAATGGTATTGCAAGTTCGCAGGAAGCGATTGTAGAAGGCTTGAAGGCGCGTGAAAAGGAAAGTACAACTGGTTTTCAAGAAGGGTTTGCGATTCCGCATACGCAAGCTGAGGAAGTCAGTCAACCTGCAATTATTATTGTGCGGACAGAGACAGGGGTTAATTGGGAATCCTTTGATGGCAAGCCTGCCTTCTTCTTTCTTTCACTGCTTATTCCTAAGTCGGAAGCAGGTACAACACATTTACAAGCATTATCCGCCTTATCTAGAGCATTAATAAATGAAGATATTAGACAAGCTATGCTGCGTGCGACAACGTCAACAGAACTCGCTACGATTATTAGTCAAGCTATTTCAGGAGAGGACGATTAATATGCCACTTATATCAACGACACCGATGTTAGAACAAGCAAAACGTGAAAAATATGGAATTGTCGCTTTTAATGTTCATTCACTAGATAGTATTTATTGGGTTCTAGAAGCGGCTGCAGAAATGAAATCCCCCGTGATTTTACAAACAACGGTAGGAACGGTGAAATCATTAGGAGCAGAAAATATTGTGAAAGTCGCAACAGCAGCTGCCGATTTTTATCAAGTACCAACAGGTTTGCATTTAGATCATTGTACGGATTATGAAGTGATTAAAAAGGCAATTCGGGCGGGGTACACATCTGTTATGATCGATGCTTCCAAACACCCCTTCGCAGAAAATGTACAACAAACGAAGCAAGTGATGGATTTAGCAGCTAGCTTAGGTGTCAATGTAGAAGCGGAGTTAGGAAAAGTAGGAGGGGTGGAAGAAGAGATCGTTGTTTCAGAGAAAGACGCTCAAAAAGCAGTTCCTGAGGAATGTGAAGAATTTGTTGCTGTGACTGGTGTACCAACGCTTGCCCCAGCTATTGGAACAGCTCATGGAATTTATAAAGGGGAACCAAATATTGACTTTGATCGCATTGAAGAAATAAGTAAGCTTGTAGATATCCCACTTGTACTACACGGAGGATCAGCTGTACCAGAGGAGGATGTTCGTAAGTGTGTCGCTTTAGGCATGTCTAAGGTAAATGTTTCTACAGAGTTAAAAAATGCTTATTCTGTAGCTATTCGAGAGCATTTTGCTGCCCAGCCTAATAGCTTAGATCCACGTGCTTATTTACAAACAGCAAAAGAAGCTGCAAAGGAAATGGTCATCTCTAAAATTAAAATAGTAGGTAGTGAAGGAAGGATTTCTCCACTCACAATCAAGTAAGTGTTTACTAAATAATAGCTATTTTTTGAACGAAACTAAAATTTAAATGGTCTTTCTCAAGCATGGAGAAAGGCCTTTTGGTACAATAATAATAGTAGTAAGGTTCGAAAATGAATCTACTATTAATTATATAGAGGGGGGAACTCCATGAAATTAATTGCCATTGATTTGGACGGGACGTTACTGTCTGACGAGGGAACCATTAGTACGGCGAATCGTTCCGCTATTTTAGACGCCCAACAAAAAGGCCATATTGTATGTATCGCTTCTGGTCGTTCACTTCCAGATACAAAGGAAATTTTGCGTCTTGCTAAATTAGACTGTCCAATTATTGCAGGTAACGGTGCGACATCATTTCATTGTGGAGAACATGTGCATAAGTTATATTTGGATAAGGAAGTAGCTAAACGCATCATGCCGACTTTAAGAGATTTACATGTCTACTATGAAGTATATGTAGATGAAGGAGTTTTAGTTGAGACAGGAATGGAAGAAGTATTATGGTTAGAGATGGAACAAGCAGGCCTTAGCAATGAGTCACCTACTTCCGAATCATTGCAACGTACGATAGCTATTCAGCATAGCCAGCATGGGCTACAATTCATTGATAAATATGAAACCGTAGCACCAGACTATGTCGGGATTTACAAAATCTTTGTCTTATCTTTTCTTAAAGAGAAGCGTGACCAGTTAAAAAAGATGTTGGAATTAGAAGGGGATGTATCGATAACCTCGTCAGGGAGGGAAAAACTTGAAATTGCTCATCATCGAGCAAGTAAAGGTTATGCATTAGAACGAATGGCAAATCGTTTCGGTATACCGATGGAAAACACAGTGGCTATTGGAGATAATTTTAATGATATATCCATGTTTGAAAAAGCAGGGATAAGCATTAGCATGGGAAACGCAGAAGAAGAAGTGAAGCAAGTATCAACCTATACAACGTCCAATTATAATGAGGAAGGCGTAGCCAAAGCTATTCAACGCTATGTACTTAGTCTATAAAAGTTATTTCGTTTTTCTGATCATCCCTCTTTTGTTGGAAAAAAGTAACTGCTCGAAGTTCTTAAAGCAGTAGGTGATTACTTTTATATCCTTATGCGAGCTGCACCCTTGAAAGATAGTTGTACTAACCGTTTGGCCCATCACGTCAAGCGGTTTTTAATATGGTTTAAAATATGGAAATTAAAGAATTTAGCAGCTAAGGATAAAATTACTAAGTTATTTAGCCACGTCCGGATCCAGCACCCAGCAACTAGGCAACTCCACGAAATCGCTCACCGCACGGGAAAAAACGCTCACTAATGTACGGAAATCGCTCACCGAACGAGAAAAAACGCTCGCTCAAGTATGGAAATCGCTCATTGCACGGGAAAAAAAGCTCGCTCAAGTATGGAAATCGCTCACCGCACGAGAAAAAAAGCTCGCTCAAGTATGGAAATCGCTCACCGCACGAGAAAAAAAGCTCGCTCATGTACGGAAATCGCTCACCGCACGGGAAAAAAAGCTCGTTCATGTACGGAAATCGCTCATCGCACGGGAAAAAACGCTCTCTCAAGTACGGAAATCGCTCACCGCACGGGAAAAAACGCTCACTAATGTACGGAAATCGCTCACCGCACGAGAAAAAACGCTCGCTCAAGTATGGAAATCGCTCATTGCACGGGAAAAAAAGCTCGCTCAAGTATGGAAATCGCTCACCGCACGAGAAAAAAAGCTCGCTCAAGTATGGAAATCGCTCACCGCACGAGAAAAAAAGCTCGCTCATGTACGGAAATCGCTCACCGCACGGGAAAAAAAGCTCGTTCATGTACGGAAATCGCTCATTGCACGGGAAAAAAGCTCGCTCAAGTATGGAAATCGCTCACTGTACGGGAAAAAAAGCTCTCTCAAGTACGGAAATCGCTCACCGCACGGGAAAAACGCTCGCTCAAGTACGGAAATCGCTCACCGCACGGAAAAAAACGCTCACTCATGCATGGAAATCGCTCACTGCACGGAAAAATTCGCTCACTCATGCATGGAAATCGCTCACTGCACGAGAAAAAACGCTCGCTCAAGTATGGAAATCGCTCACTGCACGGGAAAAACGCTCGCTCAAGTATGGAAATCGCTCACTGCACGGAAAAATTCGCTCACTCAAGTATGGAAATCGCCCACTGCACGGGAAAAAAGCTCGCTCAAGTATGGAAATCGCCCACCGCACGAGAAAAAACGCTCGCTCAAGTATGGAAATCGCTCACCGCACGAGAAAAACGCTCGCTCAAGTACGGAAATCGCTCACCGCACGGGAAAAAAGCTCGCTCATGTACGGAAATCGCTCACCGCACGAGAAAATTCGCTCGCTCAAGTACGGAAATCGCTCACTGCACGGGAAAAACGCTCGCTCAAGTATGAAAATCGAAAAATTCGCTCTCTCATATATGGAAATCGCTCACTGCACGGGAAAAAACGCTCTCTCATATATGGAAATCGCTCACTGCGCCGGAAGAACCGTTCGTCAACTTACAAGGCAAAATCAGAAGCTGGCGACGAGTCCATACAGGCGTTCTGTTTTGTCATTGTTTTTGTTTCACGAAGAAACTGCATATAGCACCAACATTGGCACCAACTAATATAGAAATAGAGAACATGCCTATCCCTAGACCTTCCCATCTACCAACAGTAAATATATTGAACAAAAGCATAAGAAAACTAACGAAACATATTAAGGTTGTTAGTAAAAAGAGGACAGTGCGACGTATATAACGAGCTAAAACAATAATGATCGTTGCCGTTATAATACCAGCGAGGATAATAGGCCACCAAGCTTCCAGTATATTCCTGTACATAGCTGCATTCCTCCTATACTCAGCATGTATATTTCTGCTTGCCGAAGCATGTATACATTTGTTTAAATGGTGCTATTTATACATGTGCATGCATGATTACAAGTTGACATGGGGATCTCTGCTTGCAGATCTGATAGCAAAAACAAAAAGCCAGCGTACAAGGGATGGCTGACAGAACAAGGATATCTTGCTTCCCGCTCCAAGTAAAGTTGTAATATACACTGGAAATCATTAGCATGTATACCTGCTAAATTCAACCTGTCCTCCATAGGGATAATGTAACGATTTATTTGTTATAATTATAATTTTTAGTGCTTTGCATAATAGACCAGCATCAGTTTAGCTTATGAGCATGCCGAGCTGCATATGCATGGAGGGAAAAGTATGGAGAAGAAAAAAGTTCGCGGGAGGAAACGCAAATGCAACATGATGATTAGAAGAATGGAGGTACAGACATTAGTGTTTCCATTACAATTTCACAGATGAAATTGCCGGTTGCCGAAAATTTTATCAATGCTAGTAAACTCCCCAATAAAGTAAAAACAATGTGTATGCAAATGCTTTTGGGTAGAGAAAAACATCTTATGGAATTAAAGCCCAATAATAAAGAAAAATACGGGTAGTGGTGCTGGTCAATCTATCAAGTTTATGGGGTTCAGAAATCATTGTATTTAAAGGTAATACCTATTTTACTCCTTTATACTAGAGAAAATCAGGCAACGTAAAATCGTTACCTGATTAACCTTCTGCCTCTTTTTTTACTGCTTTTTTCGACATCGTTTTTTTATCGTGGTTACCAAGCAGTACATTTTTGGCTTTAATTCTATTTTTACGGTTGCTTAATACATATAAGGTATCATCTTCTAAAATGACGGTGTCACCGGTAGGCGTTATAATTTGCTTATCACGAATAATGCCAATAATCAATGTGTCATCAGGTAGTTCAATCTCATTTAATGTTTGATGGATAGCAGGTGACTTAGAGAAAATATGCACTTCCATAATCTCTGCTTCCGTATTACCCAAATGGATTAATTCCATGGTTGGTTTAGTTGGATCATTTTTTTCACCTGTAAATCCAAGCTTTGAAGCGAGCCAAGACAATGTGCTACCTTGTACGAGTGCGGATATAAGGACAACGAAAAAGACAGCATTAAAAATGAGATCGCTATTCTCCACCCTGGCAATAACTGGATACGTTGCTAATACGATAGGTACGGCACCTTTAAGACCAGCCCAAGAAATAAACAATCGCTCTTTCATATTATATTTCATAAAAAACATTGAAATAAAAACAGCAATAGGTCGAGCGATAAACATAAGAATAAGGGTTAACAGCACGCCTTGCCAAAATATGGCAGGTAATGCCTGTGGGAAAACGAGCAAACCGAGCAAAATAAACATAAGAATTTGCATCATCCAAGCAAAACCTTCACTGAATCGTAAAATGGAAAAACGATACATCAGGTCACTATTTCCGACAAATACAGCCATGACATATACTGCAAGTAACCCACTTCCCCCAAAGAAATCCGCGAAAAAATAAGTCGCGGTAGCCATCCCAATTGCAAGTGCCGGATATAGTCCAGAGGTATCCAGATTAATGTTATTAATGATAAGGACAGTAAGTTTTCCGAGTAACAGCCCAAGCAGGAGTCCTAAACCCATTTGTAAAAAGAAACTGCCGATCGTAGTCCAAATAGATGCGTCAGGAACCTGAATTAATTCAATAAACGCAACCGTTAGAAATACAGCCATCGGATCATTTGACCCTGATTCAGCTTCTAGTGTGGAAGTCAGCTTTGCTTTTATGTTTTTATTGCCAAGTACGGAAAAAACAGCAGCTGCATCTGTTGAGCCAACGATAGCCCCAAACAGCATGCCTTCTAGTACAGTAAGGTCGAGGATGTACATGGCAGCAAATCCGGTTACAACGGTTGTTAATAAAACACCTAACGTTGCAAGTGATCCGGCTGCACCGAGAACAGGTCGAATCTGCTCCCATTTTGTTTGCGTACCACCTTCGAATAAAATGATAATTAACGCCATAATCCCGATAAGTTGCATAAGTTGCGCATTTTCAAAGAAGATAAATTCATTTAGTCCCATCCCGATTACGAGGAAAAGAACGAGAGCGGGAAGTCCAAGTTTAGAGGAGAATTTCGTTGCCAAAACGCCGACAATGAGCATAGCAGAAAATAAAAAAATAAGCATTTGCAATGATAAGTCCATGTTGAACAATCCTTCCAAAAAGAACAATCTACGTCTATTATATCGTTTTTACCCTAGTTTGAACAAAAATGAGCGCTTGAAATAGAAATAAAAGTTATAGGGTAGAGGGGAGGATAAAAGAAAAAGTTACGAGTAAAGACGCATTTCGTATATAAAAGCCGTATGTATAATTTTAAGGAATAGACTAAAATTAAGACGGAACTACAACGTTTAGCTATTAAGAGGAGGGTTCTCAATTGGCAGATAAGCAACGACAATTTAAAGAAACGAAAAATCATGGTGAGCATCGCAATGGGCGAAAAAGTCCTTATAAAAATAGTCGTACACATGGTAGTGGGCAGCCAGATGAATATGTTACAGATAGAAAAAAATAATATAGTTTATGCAAGACAAATACACGTGTGTAGCTATCTATGATGTTAGCTAAAAGCATATAAGATGCTGTAAAAAGAAATCTAACAGAAACGAGCGTGTTTCTTTAGAGCGAAATGAGCTCCTTTTGTGCTTAAAATATGCACAGAAAGAAACTTCTTTCGTCCGTATTTAATATGGTACTAAAAGCCCTGACTTTCACCAACACAAAATTGAAGAGAGAGATGAAGTTCTCTTATTATATGAAGTATCGAAATATTATTGCAAATAACGACATAATGGCTTACAATTTAATTGTGAACAACTTCACCAAAAAGGAGGAAGGCATAAAATGAAAGCACTTACTTATTTTGGGCCAGGAAAGAAAGATTTTATCGACAAACCAAAGCCAAAGGTAGACAAAGCAACAGACGCATTAATTAGAGTGTCGAAAACAACGATTTGTGGTACAGATTTGCATATCTTAAAAGGTGATGTTCCAGCGGTAACAGAAGGTAGAATTTTGGGACATGAAGGTGTAGGTGTTGTTGAAGAAGTTGGCGAAGGTGTGAAAAACTTTAAAAAAGGGGATAAAGTTATTATCTCTTGTGTCACTTCTTGTGGGAAATGTGAAAATTGTAAGCGCGCGCTTTATGCGCATTGTGAAGATGGAGGCTGGATTTTAGGTCACCTCATTGATGGAACGCAAGCTGAATATGTACGTATTCCGCATGCAGATAATAGCTTATATCATATTCCTGATGGTGCAGATGAAGAAGCGTTAGTCATGTTAAGTGATATCCTTCCGACTGGATTTGAAATTGGTGTACTTTACGGGCAGGTACAGCCTGGACAAACTGTAGTAATTATCGGAGCTGGCCCAGTCGGTATGGCAGCTTTGCTTACTGCGCAATTTTATTCGCCAGCAGAAATTATTATGGTGGATTTAGACGATCATCGTCTGGAAGTTGCTAAGAAATTTGGCGCTACAAAAACGGTTAATAGCTCAGATGGAAAAGCAGTAGAAAAAATTATGGATTTAACAGATGGAAAAGGTGTAGATGTGGCAATGGAAGTTGTAGGTATACCCGCTACGTTTGAAATCTGCCAACAAATTATTAAACCTGGAGGTGCCATCCCAGTATTAGGAGTGCACGGTAAAGCTGTTGATTTCCATCTTGAAAAATTGTGGATTAAAAACATTCGTTTAACGACAGGTTTAGTAAGCACGAGCACTACGCCAATGCTGTTAAAAACGGTGCAATCAAATAAATTACAGCCAGCAAAACTGATAACACATCGTTTTACGTTTGACGAGATGTTAAAAGCATATGAAGTATTTGAGAATTCAGCGAAAACAGAAGCATTAAAATTAATTATTTCCAATGAATAAATGGATAGAAAAGGGTCAAGCGACTTGCTTGGCCTTTTTCAATAGATAATAAAGTATAAAATTTGATGGTGCTATGGCGTAACCAAATAACCAAATGAGCCCAATCCGGACCCAGCGCCAACAACTAGGCGATTGCACTCCATTGCTCTAAGCTTCATCATCGGTTCGTTCTAAATAGGAAGGCCGACTAAAAACGGGCTTCCGGACGGCGCCGGCATACTCCTGTTGCAGGAACATTTCCTACAACTTTCGTTGATTCGTTCCACTCGCTACGTTGGTAAGCGGGCGTCCCGAGCCTTTGTTCTTCAAATCATACTTACAAGAGTGGCATCTTTATAGGACTATATACCATTCGTTTACATGATTAAAAAGCCAAGTGGTGTTAAAAGGTTGTGTACAATAAATAAACGTATCTACAGAGAATTAGCTAATTTTCTGTATAATGTCTATTTCTTTATGAATGGAGTTATCTTTTAGGGAAGACAATAAGGCGACATTTTCCCCCAAATGTCACCAATTTTTTACATTCAATTAACATTTGGTTGCTATAATGAAGTAAAATAGGTATAAAGTAGGGGGATTTTCGTTGCGTATACAGAAACCAATTTGGTTCACGCGTTTTTTTTCATTTACAAAAAGTATGCAAACAAAATTTAGCTTGTGGAGTAGATTACTCATCCTGTTTATTGTGTTATTACTTCTTTCTGTCATGGCTGTAGGTGTTAGTTCATACATACAAGCAAAGAAAATGACCACATCAGCAATTGAAAATCGGCTAGAACGTGAAACCGAATTAATGGGTTACATTGCAGAGAATCTAAAATTTTTGTATGTCAGTGATGATACGTATTTTCATCAGCAATTGAATGCAAATGTTAGAGAGCAAAAAAATAAGCTAGCTAAAGAAGGGATACCGTCAGAATATTTTTACGTACAGTCTGGAGAAGTTGTTCCCCTTCAGGAAAGTGAGGGAGAGCTTCCGCCAATATCGAATGCATTGGTAAATGAATTAGTAGAACAAAAGGATGGTCTATTACATAAGACCATTGACGGAAAACAATATACGTTAACGTTTCAAGAAATGAAAGAGGTAAAAGGATTATATGTGTTGGTTGTCCCTACTTCTTCGTATATGGGGCCAGTAAAAGGAATGGCTATGGATACAATGATTATAAGTCTGATTAGTGCCGTTATTGCCAGTATTGTCATTGCCTTGTTTGTCCGTAGCTTAACAAAACCACTTAGTGTATTACGAGAAACGATGCGAGAGGTACGTTCGGGGGAAATGAAAGAACCGAAGCAGTTGCAAACGACGTTGCCAGAGTTCATTTCGCTACATAAGAGTTATACGACAATGATTCATTTTATGCGCAATTTGCTTAAAAATATGAAAGAAACAACGAATGATTTAAATGAGGCTGGATTAGAATTACAAGCGTCAGCTGCAGAAAGTTTAGATTCTGGTGAGCAATTAAAGCAAGCCATTCACGTCGTTAAGGATGGTGCTGATCAGACGGCGGCAAGCTCAGAAGAAAGTATGACGCGTTTCCATGATATGAAGGAAAATGTGGAACGGACAATAGCACAAATGGAACAATCGTATCAAAGCTCACAAGCGATGAACAAATCAGCAGAAACGGGCGAACAGCAGATTAAGAAGTTAATGGATACCATTATTTCCTACGAGGTCGATTTTACCCAATTGACAAACACGATACATCATGTTCGTAATAATTCTAAAGCAATTACAAAATTAGTAGATATCATTCAAAAGATTGCTGAGCAGACGAAATTATTGGCATTAAATGCAGGTATTGAAGCAGCTCGTGCAGGAGAATCTGGAAAAGGGTTCACTGTTGTTGCTAAAGAAGTTCGTAAGCTAGCAGAGCAGTCTTCTGAGGCGGCTGTGGAGATAACGACTACCATCAATCGTATGGAAGAGAATACTACATCTGCTGTGAAGGAATTTGATCATATGCTTACGAAAACGAATGCAACATTATCCATGTCAAAAGCGGCAAAAACATCATTTGATAACTTACTGTATGAAATTGAACAGGTTGGAAACCAATTTCATAGGATGAAAGAAGAAGTACAAGCAGTAGGGTCTGTATTACCGCAACTAGAGCAGGCAACGCTCAACTATGCTTCTGTAGCCCAAGAAAATCTGGCAAGTGCAGAGCAAATGCTTACTACGAGTGATGCGCAAATAACACAATTGAAAACAAACCAAGAAGTAGGGGAGCGTTTAACAGCTATAGCCGAAGACCTCTCACAACATACAAAGCAATTTCATATTGAATAAAACGTAAAAATCCTGATCCATTTCGGAACAGGATTTTTTCTTTTTGCACTATAGGGAAGTATAAAATGTTTAAAGGTTTATAGTATAAGAAAAACTATTATAATCGGTGAAGATGAAAGCCCCCCAATGATGGAAGAAGCCATTTTTCCTTCATTTTAACCAAAGCGACCGGAAATATAGTCTTCCGTTCTGTTGTCTGATGGGTTCGTAAAGATTTTATCTGTTTCATCATATTCCACCACTTCACCATTTAGGAAAAATGCTGTACGGTCGGAAATACGTGCAGCCTGCTGCATGTTATGAGTAACAATAACAATAGAATAATCTCTTTTCAACTCTTGAATGAGCTCTTCTACACGTAGCGTAGATTTTGGGTCAAGTGCTGAAGTCGGCTCATCCATTAAGATAACATCAGGTTCAATCGCTAAACAACGGGCAATACAAATCCGTTGTTGCTGCCCGCCAGAAAGACCATAGGCATTTTCTTTTAAACGGTCTTTTACTTCTTCCCAAATGGAAGCACCACGTAAGCTTTTTTCTACAATTTCATCAAGAATTTTTTTGTTGCGAATACCATGGATTTTTGGCCCATAGGCAATATTTTCATAGATGGATTTAGGAAAAGGATTTGGTTTTTGAAATACCATGCCAACTTTTGTACGTAAATCCTCTACTTTAAATGATTTATCTAAAATGCTCTTATCTTTATACGTAATGACACCAGAAGTTTTAACGCTTGGTACAAGTTCTACCATACGGTTTAACGTTTTTAAATACGTAGACTTTCCACACCCAGATGGACCAATAATTGCCGTTACTTCTTTCTCGTAGATAGACAAATTAATGTCTTTTAGTGCATGTGTATCGCCATACCATAAGTTTAAATCTTTCGTATCGTACACAACTTTTTTATGCACGTTCTGTTTCGTTGTCGCTGCTACTTCTGAAGTGGCTTCTTCCTCTGAAATTACCTGTCGCTTCACTTTGATATTGGGCTTCGTTAACGTAGCCATTTCATTCACTCCTTTTTACTACTAAAAAGTATAAAATTTTAGAATTCGTAAGCATCATGAAAACCGAGTTTTTTAACAAGATAGGAAAGTATAAGAAAAAGAAAGGCTTTTGCCATAAGACTTGGAGACAAGCCAAGTTTTTCTAAAAACGCTTTTGGAACTTATTGCGAATAAAAATTGCTGTTGCATTTAACAGAAACAGTAATACGAGCAAAATAATAATCGTTGCCGCAGCTAAGTTGGCATATTCTTCAACTAAAGAAGAGTCAATCGTCCAATAATAAATTTGCATTGGGAGTACCGTGAATTTATCCATAATTCCACCCGGGAAAGGGATAAGTAAAGCAGGTATACCGATAACAACAAGCGGTGCTGTTTCGCCAATTGCTCGAGATAAAGACAATATCGACCCTGTTAAAATACCGGGTAATGCTGCAGGGAGAATGATATTTTTAACCGTTTGCCATTTCGTAGCTCCCATGCCATAAGATGCTTCACTTAAGTGTTGCGGTACGGATCGAATGGATTCTTGTGAAGCGACGATGATAATCGGAAGGACAAGTAATGACATGGTTAGTCCACCAGCCAATACGACGTTTCCGAAATCAAGGGCACGGACAAAGATAGTCATTCCGAGAATTCCATAAACAATAGATGGAACACCGGCTAAATTAGCGATGTTTGTTTGAATAAAACCTTGAAAGCGTCCTTTTTTTGCATACAATTCCAAATAGATAGCTGTCCCAACGCCAAGTATTAGCGTAACTGGAATGACGACGAGCATGAGCCAAAATGTTCCTAAGATAGCCCCCATAATACCAGCGCGATCAGGGGAAGTAGATAACTTATTCGTTAAAAAATCCATATTAATCCAGCTGGCACCTTGCATGATGACACGAAAAATTAATACAGCTAAAACAATTAAGCCAAAAATTGTTGCGAGAAAAAATACAGATTTAAGGATATTGTTTTTAATCAGACGACTGTTCATGTTTTTTTGGACTTGATTCGTATCGACATATTTCATTTAATATTCCTCCCTGAACTTACGAGAGACATATCTTGCAAGTAGGTTCATAAGCAGTGTGAATACAAATAACGTCATAGCAACTGCGTATAAGCTGAAATAAATCGTTGATCCAGCTGGCGCTTCACCGCCAGAAACTTCGACAATATATGCAGTCATTGTTTGCATAGATTGTGTAATATCGAAGGTGAAGTTTTTCGAACTTCCGCTAGCTATGGTTACAATCATTGTTTCGCCAATCGCACGTGAAATACCAAGGACAAAGGATGCAATAATTCCAGAAAGCGCAGCAGGAATGACGACGCGAAAAGTAACTTCTAACTTTGTTGCTCCTAATGCGAGCGCACCTTCACGCATAGCGCTGGGAACAGATGTCATCGCATCTTCTGAGAGTGATGCAATCATAGGAATAATCATGACACCCATGACGAGTCCAGGGCTTAAAATATTTGTCGCTTCTACACTTGGAAAAACCTCACGAATAAGCGGTGTAACAAATGTAAAGGCAAAGAAACCATAAACGATGGTAGGAATTCCAGCAAGAATTTCTAACATTGGTTTTAATGTTCTTCTTACTCGTTCTGAGGCATATTCACTTAAGAAAACAGCTGTCATAATACCAATTGGTCCAGCAACGAGCATGGCAATAATAGAAGAAATGATGGTGCCGTTAATAAGTGGTAGTACACCAAATTCTGGGTTTTGACTTAAAGGTTTTAAGGCGGTTCCTGTAAAGAAATCCATAACGGGAACACGTTTAAAAAATTCAATCGTTTCTATTAATAATGTATAAACAATTCCAATGGTCGTGAAGATAGAAACTGCTGCAATCAAGAATAGGAGGATAGGAATGACCTTTTCTGTTATGCTTGTTAGGTTTTTCCCGTTTTTCTTCTTCGCAATCATGTCTTGAATACTTGGTTTGTCTTGATTGTCTATCTTGTTGTCCAGTGCCATTAGGGGGCCCCCTTTCTAGAGCAAAAACTCACAAGAAGATGAGAGCGTACATTGCCCTCATCTTCAGGTAGTCAAATAATGGTTTAATTGGATAGGTGTTTTTATTATGACAGTCTTGTGAGATTAAGAGCGAAACCATAAGGAGAAATGTTATCTCTCCTTATGGTTGTCGTGCATTATTTTAGTGCTTCTAATTCACTTACTAAAGTTTTTGCTTCTTCTTCAGGAATTGGCGCAAAGCCAGTTTCTCCAGCAAATTCATTTACGTTGTTCATAATATATAAAGCATAATCAAGTACTTGCGGCTTTTCTTTTGCATTATCAACGTTCAAGTAAGTAAATACTGGGCGAGTATAGCCAGCATAGTCACCATCTTCAGCAATCGTGTCTAGAGATGGCTCTACAGCACCATCACCAAAGTCAATGCTTACAGCTTGTACTTTATCTTTGTTGTTGTCATAGTATCCAAAACCGAAGAAACCAATGGCGTTTTTATCTTCAGCTACAAGTGTTACAAGTGTTGAGTAATCTTGTTGTAAGTTAATATCACTTACTAGATCTTGTTCTTCTAAAATATTTTCATAGAAAAACTCGTATGTTCCGTGGTTTTCGTTTGGTCCATAAGTTTGAATCTTTTCTTCTGGCCAATCAGGGTTTACATCTGACCAGTTTGTATATTCTCCAAGGAAAATCCCTTTGACTTGATCTTCCGTTAATTCTGTCGCCCAATCGTTGTCAGGGTGAGTAACAATTGTCAAACCGTCTAAAGCTACTTTTAATTCTTTGATTTCCATTCCAAGTTCTTCAGCTTTCGCTTTCTCTTCGTCTTTAATTACACGAGAAGCATCGTTAAAGTCTGTTCCATCTTCAGCTAGGAATTTTTCGAATCCTGCACTTGTACCAGCACGGCTAACTTCAACAGATACATCTGGTTTTTCTCCCATGTATTCTTCAGCAAGTTTAGCCATTAAAGGAAAAACCGTTCCAGATCCATCAATTACGACGCTGCCTTCTACTTTTTCAGATTCACTATCACCTTCTGAGCCAGTATTTTCAGATGATTCCTCTTCGTTATTGTCTTTGTTATCTCCTTCAGAATCCGATCCACATGCTGCAATTACTACTGCAAGAGCAGCGATTAGAAGGAACATAAGATACTTCTTGAACTTCATCAAAATTGCCTCCCCTATTTTGAGTAAATATAAAGTTGAGGTTTATCCCTCTCATTTGCTAGTATAGTAGGCAAGTGTTAAAAGAGTATGTTATGAATGTAAAGGTTTTGTAAATTTTTGTGGAATTCCTGTTTTTTTGAACGTAAAAAGAGATATAGAGGAATCTGTATAAAAACAGAGAAAGGTTAACGTAGCTTGATATATCAAGCTTTAAGTAGGAAAGAAGGTAAGGAATGCGCCATTGTAAAAAAACTATTTTCCTCTATATGAAAGATTTATTAACGAAATGTAAAAAAAAGTGGAGGGCTTAGTTATGGGGGCGACCCAGCAAATATATAATAAATTGTATCATTGTTACGGCTCGCAAGGATGGTGGCCTGCGGATACGGTGTTTGAAATGATGATAGGAGCAATTCTTGTTCAGCGAACAAATTGGAGTAATGTAGAGAAGGCGTTGTGTCAGCTCACCCCTTATTTATCACCAGAGCAATTAGAAGCGTTACCCATGGAAGAATTAGAGGTAGCAATTCGTTCAAGTGGTTTTTATAGACAAAAGGCAAAGCGAATAAAAGCTTTTCTTCATTGGTACAAAAAATATGATTATCAACTTGCTCATTTGCGACATGTAGAAACAGAAACGTTGCGAGCGGAGTTATTAAGTATACATGGTATTGGCGCTGAAACAGCTAATGTCTTATTACTTTACGCATTTCAACGTCCTGTTTTTGTTGTTGATGCTTATGCTCGTAGGATTTTTGCTCGATTTGGTTTGGACATGCCGGAAAAGGAGCAAGTGTTTCGGCTTCAGGTGGAGACGGAATGCGTATTAGATACAGAAGGCTTTAAGGAATTTCATGCTCTAATCGTGCAGCATGCGAAAGAGCATTGTAAAATGAAGCCGATTTGTTCAGGCTGTCCGTTGGTTGACGAATGTGAGCGAAGAGGTGTGTAGTTAGAAAGCCTTTTCACCCACTTGTTTATAGTATAAGCAAAACGACGGCGTTTTTCGTCTTAAAGATTTGGCGATAAGCCAAGTTTATCTACAGAGGCTTTTAGATAATGCTTTAGCGGTACTAACAATGAGTGGGGGAGACATAGATCCCCCGCTCATTTTTTATTTACCATACAATTTTTCGTTAACCATTTGATTCAACACATGATTAATACCAATTGTTTGGTCAACATCAATGACAAAAGCAATCCCTTTGCCGGCTGTATTTAATTCTGCTTCTTCTTCTATCGCTTTTAAAACAGCGTTTGTCTTATCTTTACTAATTAAAGTAAGGACGACCTCTTTCTCTGGTTCAATGAGAATATTAAACAGCTTTGCTTTTTCATGAATGCCAGTTCCTCGTCCGTTTAGAATGGTTCCACCTTCAGCGCCAGCTTTTTTAGAGGCGTCGACTACTTTTTCACTATTTCCTTTATTGACAATGGTAATAATTAGATCATACATGATTTTTTCTTCCATTTTTAGCTCCACATCTCCTTCGTGCGGTTCATTATCATTGTCTTCTAATCCCAATAGATGCTGTGTACCAGTAATTTTCTTTGTGTCAATGACAAATCCAATCCCTTGTCTTGGTTTGTTTAAATGGACGGAATCAATAATTTCCTGCATAACCTCGGGATAAATTTCTTCTTCAACGAGAGTTAGAATGATTTCCCTTTCTCGTTCAATGGGAATGCCGAGAAACCGTTCTTTCTCATTTGTTCGATAACCTCTTCCGAATAGAGTCGTTCCGCCGCGGGCCCCAGCTTCCTTGGAAGCACGTATGACCTTCTTCGCTTGTTCTTTTTTAACGATCGTAACGATGAGTTTTTGTTTCGGCTTCTTCATGGACATACTGCTCCTTCTCCTTTCTGCTATATAAGATACCTAATGTGAGAACAGATAAAATAGGAGCTAAAGCTACAAGTGCAACCATACCAAACCCATCAAGCAATGGATCTCGCCCCTCAGTAACGGAAGCAATCCCAACAAACATAGCTAGAATAAATGTTGCAGTCATTGGGCCTGTAGCAACCCCTCCGGAATCAAATGCAATCGATGTAAATGTTTTCGATGCGTATTTTACCATAACTAGCGCCAGAATATAACCAGGCAAGATAAAAAACCAAATCGAGAAACCAGCAAGAATACGAACCATGGACAAAGCAACAGATAAGCCAACCCCAATAGAAACCGTATAGAGTAGGACCTTCTCAGGTATGTATCCACTAGAAGCTTTTTCTACTTGTTGAATGAGTACACGTACTGCTGGCTCGGCATACGTGGCAAAAAAGCCGAGCACAAAGCCAATCGGGATCAAAATCCATGTATGATCAATGGAGCCGAGACTCTTTCCGAATTCTTCCCCAATCGGTAAAAATCCAATATGAACGCCTTGAAGGAAAAAAGAAAGTCCGAGAAATGTTAGTATAATCCCTAACGTAATATCTAGTAATTTACGCACGCCGAGTTTTAAGAAAAACAATTGAAAGATAGCAAATAATACAATTAACGGCAAAAGCGCGACGGCGACTTCACTCATTGTTTGTCCAAACCCTTGAAAGATTTTTATATTCATCCGTAAATCACTCCTAAAATTAACACCGAAAGAATAGGGCCAAGAGAAGCTAAAGCAATGAGACCAAAGCCGTCCTGAGATGCTGACCTTCCTCGTAAAACAGATGCGACCCCCACTCCGAGCGCCATAATAAACGGTACCGTTAATGGGCCAGTTGTAACGCCACCAGCGTCGAAGGAAATTGGTACAAAGCTAGAAGGGGTAAAAGCCGCTAAAATAAATATAAGTCCGTAACCGCCAGCAAGGATATATGTAATAGGTATGGAAAAAATAATCCGCATAAGTGATAAACCGACAAATATACCTACACCTAACGCTACTGCTAGGATAAGAACTGTTTTAGAAATTTCTCCGTTCGAAACTTGGTCCACCTGTGTAGATAAAACACGCACATCAGGCTCAGCAATCGTAACGACACTGCCTAATAAAACTCCAAAAAAGAGAATGAGCCATACCATTTTTGTTTTTGATAAGGCAGAGCCGATCATTTCACCAACAGGAAGCATGCCAATATTAACGCCTAATAGAAAAAGAATCAATCCTATTCCTACCATGAAAGCCCCAATTAAAAATTGTATGAATGTCTCTAGAGGCAACCATATGAGTGTGAACTGTAGAATGGTAATTACGATTGTAATCGGTAGAATGGACTGAACAACCTCAACAATCGTCTCTTTTATATTGTCCATTAACTTCCTCCTTCATGAGTGGATCTGTATTGGTGTGGACGTTTACATGTATGCTTTTTAACGACTAGTGATCTAGGTGATACAGGTGATTTGAATACAAAAGTATACTAACTATGTACGTGATTCGTATTGAATGTCTAATCCTTAAGGAAAGAAATGTTGTCCGGAGGGTTTTTATATGAAAGCCCGATTGATGGTGCTGTAAGACTTCGCTTAAATACTAGTTGAAATCGGTAGATAACCGTCCAACATCCCTTTGTTCCACTATGGGAATGAATAGAATTTATCGTATGCGAAAAAAATAGATTTTACCATAAAGACTTAGCAGTAAGCCAATCTTTGCTAAGGTTATTCGTGGGAATAAAAGCGTTTATTTTACATTAATAGGAAGTGAAAAATGTAAGGTTTATAGCTTTCGTCTATTAAGATTTTTCTATTATATATAAATTATACCATCATCATGAACTAGGAAAAATAAGAATGCATCGTAATTGTAAAAGTATTTCATAATAAACGCAAATCGCTATTGAATATTTATTCGTTATAGTGCATAATATTACAATAATAGATTATAAAAGGAGTGACCGTTTTGGGGAAAGAGAAGATTGTTTTAGCTTATTCTGGAGGGTTAGATACATCTGTAGCTGTCCGCTGGCTACAGGATAAATACAATTATGATGTAATAGCTGTTGCCCTTGATGTCGGGGAAGGGAAAGACCTTGAGTTTATTAAAAATAAAGCGTTACAAGTAGGCGCTGTGAAATCATATGTCATTGATGCTAAAGCTTTGTTTGCAAATGAATTTGTCCTTCCAGCACTGCAGTCGAATTTATTATATGAAGGAAAATATCCGTTAATTTCTGCTTTGTCACGCCCGCTTATTGCTAAGATCTTAGTTCATATTGCAAAAGAAGAAGGCGCTGTTGCAGTTGCGCATGGATGTACAGGAAAAGGAAATGATCAAGTACGGTTTGACGTTGCCTTTACGGCGTTAGATCCTAGTTTAGACATTGTCGCACCTGTAAGGGAATGGGCAATGTCAAGAGAAGAAGAAATTGCTTATGCGAAAGAACATCAAATCCCCGTACCCATTGATTTAGATAATCCGTTTAGTATTGACCAAAATCTTTGGGGGCGAAGTAATGAATGCGGTATTTTAGAAGACCCATGGGCGGAAGCGCCGAAAGAAGCGTATGATTTAACAACAGATCCAGAAGAAGCACCTGATAAGCCGCAGATTGTGGAAATTGCTTTTGAACAAGGAAAACCTGTCGCTATTGACGGAGAAAAATTATCATTAGAAGCACTTATTTTACAATTAAATCAAGTTGCAGGAAAGCATGGAGTTGGTAGAATTGATCATGTAGAGAACCGCCTTGTTGGTATTAAATCACGCGAGATATACGAAGCGCCAGCAGCAGTTACGTTAATTGCTGCACATCAAGAGTTGGAGGCGTTGACGCTAACGAGAGAGGTAGCTCAATTTAAACCGCTCATGGAGCAAAAACTAGCACAAGTGGTATATGATGGTCTTTGGTATTCACCTTTGACGAAAGCTTTAATAGCATTTATTACAGAAACACAGAAGGATGTTTCAGGCATCGTAAAGGTGAAGCTGTATAAGGGGCAGGCACAAGTAGTAGGTAGAAAATCGAAACAATCATTATACGATTTTGATTTGGCAACATATAATGCCGAAGATTCGTTTGATCATGAAGCAGCACTAGGGTTTATTAAATTATGGGGGCTTCCGACAAAAGTTCATGCAACCGTTAATCAAACGCATCGTTCTGTAGAAGAATCCGTTAAAGAAGCAATTTTAGACGTGAAAGAAAAAGAAAATTTACTGCTATAAAAGACGTTCAACAAAAATTCTAATCTCTAACTAAAAATGAAATAGGATGCATTGCCAAGGCAGAAAATGTTGCCTTGGCAATTTTGTTTCCGGTCTAGGAAATTACAAAATTTTGCAGCTGTGGATAAACTTATTAAGTTATTTAACCACGTCGGCTCCAGTGCCCAGCAACTAGGCGACTTCACTCCATTGCCCTAAGCTAAGTCATCATCGGTTCGTTCCTCACCGTCACTCCTTTATCTCAGTTAACACGCTCCACTCGCTACGTTGCTAACCGGGTGCTTGCGCCTTTGTTTCAGAGGTGTTGTAAGTCTTCCATTTCAAAAGTTGGAGATGTGAGCTAACAAGTTTAAGCAGGAGAAAAAGAAAAACGCTACTGTTTGAAGATGAACTGCAAAGATTTCATTAAATTTTACTTTTTACAGCGCTTACCGTAAATTTTTTGCGTTATAGAAGGCTATTCACTTACCAACGATAAAAAAATACTGCTATAATATAGGGTATTCGTTTTAAAATCGCAAGGAGGAAGGAAACGTGGAAAAAGTAGGAAAAATGATCGTGCATATTGTTTTACTGTATATCATTTTTCAATTTGGTAACTGGATACAACGCACGTTACATTTATTTATCCCAGGAAGTGTGATTGGGATGATGGTATTGTTTATATTATTAAGTACGAAACTGATTCGAGTCTCGTGGATTGAAGAAGGTGCCAATTACATTGTTGCTAATTTAGCCTTTTTTTTTATTCCTGTTACAGTAGGAATTATAGATTACTATGATTTGTTTTTAGGAAAAGGTGCTTTATTAATCTTGATTGTCTTAGTGAGCACCATGTTAGTAATGGGCGGTTCAGGCTTTTTTAGTCAGTGGCTAATGCGTAGAAAGGGATGGGAACATGAGTGAGTTTGTAATTGCTATCTCAGCTATTATTGGAACGTTTTTCATTTATCATCTTGCTCTAAGGATACACAGAACTTGGAGGTATTCTTTAACTGCCCCTGTTTTGGTAGCCACTATTCTCATCATCAGTGTTCTAATCATTTTTCGTATCCCTTATGAGACGTATATGGTTGGAGGAAAATGGATTAATGAATTACTCGGACCTGCAGTAGTTGCGCTTGCTTATCCATTATATAAATATAAAGATACATTAAAGCAGGTAGCTGCTCCTATATTAGCAGGTACGCTACTAGGCGGAGTTGTTGGAATAACTACAGGTCTATTGCTTGCCCAGTGGGCAGGTTTTGAGTCCGCGATCGTATATTCGTTAACGCCAAAATCAGTAACAACACCTGTGGCTATGGCTGTAACGGATACGATTGGTGGAGTAATGCCACTTGCTGCTATATTTGTTATGATTGCTGGTATTGGAGGTGTACTTATGCACCATTATGTATTTCGCTTATTTCAAGTCAACCATTATTTAGGAAGAGGTGTAGGCATGGGGAGTGCTTCTCATGCCATTGGTACAGCTACTTCTATGGAAGTAAGCCAATTAGAAGGAGCAGTCAGTACCATCTCTATGGTGATTAGTGCTGTAGTAGTGTCTATTATCACACCAAGTCTCGTACAGCTCATGATGTAACAATGAAATTGGACTTTGTGTAAGGTTAATTGATCAACGGGGAGGGCTCTCTCCCCGTTTTTTTATGGTATGGGAAATTATTGGAAATTAAAAAAATTGTAGCTGTGGATAAACTTACTAAGTTATTTAGCCACGCCCGGCGCAAGTGCCCAGCAAGTAGGCGACTTCACGAATTGCCCTACGATAAGATATCATCGGTTTGTACTAAATAGGAAGGTCGACTAAAGACGGGCTTGCTGGAAGGCGCCGGCATACTCCTGTTGCAGTGGCAAGATTCCTAAAACTGTAGTTGCATTCCACTCGCTACGTTGCTAAACCGGGCGCTTGCTCCTTTGTTCTACTATCGGAAAGTAAAAAGCTTAAAAGGTTTATCGTATAGAAAAACTACAGCTCTCACCATAGACTTGGCTAAAAGTTAAGTTCTTCTAATACTCCTTAGTTGCCACATCTATAAACTAAAAAACTCATTGTAGTTCTATCATCTAGTAAATTAGTGCCGCTTACTTAACCAAAGTACACCTGATTTTGCAATACGCGGTAATAGACCAGTCAATGGTTTCTGCATCATATTGCCAAAGCCATCTGATTTTCCAAGTGATCCTAAGGTTCCTTTTAATCTAATTTCTTTTGGTTTCTTCGGTTGTTTTCCTTGCAATACAGCTAATAACACTTCCGCTACGCGTTCGCCTTGTTGACCAGCAAGCTGACCGCTCGGTGAAAAGTCGGAAGAAGCGCAGTCACCTACTACGTAAATATTTGTATTCTCTGGAACTTGGAAATACTCATTGACAATAATTTTTTCTTGCTCATCTTTAGCAAATGGAAGCTCGCGTACTAAATAATTTGGTCTCACGCCGGCTGTCCAAATAGTAACGTCATTTACATAGCAAACACCATTATTGCAAACGCCATCTTTTTCGACATACTCTACATTTGCATGATGTAGTACGTCAACATCATTTGCAACAAACCATTCCGCTACATATTGTTGAATTTTAGGATCGAATGCTTTTAACACCGTTGCACCACGATCAAGTAAACGAATATTTAAGTCCGGTCTGCTCTCTCTAATTTCTGAGGCTACTTCGATACCACTTAATCCAGCACCTACAATAGACACCTTCCCATATGCTTTTAAATCACAAACAGCAACCCCTGTTTTTCTTGCATTAGAAAATGTCTGTACACTATGCGTGAACTGTTTGGCGCCTTCAATACCATGATAATTATCTTCGCAACCTAATCCGATGATAAGGTAATTATAATCGATAACCTCACTTTTATTGGAGAAAGTAATTGTTGCATTGGATGTATCCACTTTTTCTATTTCTCCATACACATAACGAACACGTTCATCGTCAGGAAAATGGAGGCGCACGTCTTTATCTGCAGACGTCCCAGCTGCAATTGTATAAAATTCTGTTTTCACAGAATGATAAGGATTCCTGTCGACAAGGGTAATTTCTACATCTTCTGGCAGCTGATGGTCAAGTAAACCTAATAGCGCTTTCAGACCGCCATATCCCCCGCCTAATATGACTAGTTTTTTCATGCCACAAAACCCCATCTCTACATTTTCTTTTGAATGATTATGAAACATAGCTCCAACTTATTATTTTAACGAAGGAAATTTATTTCAACAACCCCTTCTATGCTTATTCTAGCGAACATTATAACCAATGTCATCACTAGAAAACTTATAAGTTTATGTTTTAAAATTAGTAATTTTTCAAAAAATAATCTAAATTTCTAGTTACTATATGAAGCTGTGATATACTAGGCAGAAAGGAGGGGATGAAATGGAGGAACAGGCAATTCAAGATATTTATCCCGAAGATTATGCTTGGTGCTATGGGTGCGGAAGACTTAATGAATATGGGCTACAATTAAAAACAGTTTGGGATGGCGAACAAACGGTAACTACATATACTCCCCGTAAAGAACATACGGCGATTCCGGGGTTTGTATATGGGGGCTTACTTGCTTCATTAATTGACTGTCACGGTACTGGATCTGCTTCCATGGCGTTGCATAAAAAAAATGGGCATGTCATTGGGGATGGGGCAGAGCCACCTCGTTTTGTTACTGCTTCGTTGCATGTAGATTTTTTGAAACCAACGCCACATGGTACGCCACTGAAAGCAATTGGTATAGTAGAGGAAATCCATCCGAAAAAGTTTAAAGTTATGACAGAAGTTTATGCGGATAAAATTTGTTGTGCCAAGGCGGAAGTAGTCACAGTAGTTATGCCAGAAACATTTACATGATAAAAACCGTCACGAAGCATAGGTGGGAACCATTTCTTTATTTCTACGCAGCGTTTGATAGACAAAAGCTTTCATAATATAAAATAACTTTTGCCATAAACCAGCTGTAACGAATTGAAACAATGAATGACTTCGCAAAGGGGTATCTAGAAAAATGCAACGACTTACAACGAGTTCTTTATTGGATGTAATTGGGGAGTTGTTTTCTGATGAAGTTTCTATCGCTGTTACTTCGACGACAGAGTACATCTACTATCGTCCAAGCTTACGAGTTGATTTGAAAATTCGTCCCGGTGATCCAATTAAGGAAGGAACGCTAGCAGATAAAGCAATTGTCTCCGAACAAAAGGTATCCGAGTTTATTGATCGGCAAATATACGGTGTTCCTTACCATGGAATGGCTGTGCCATTTCACTATAATAATGAACTAGAAGGTTGTGTAATGGCGATTTACCCAGCCCTAACAGAAGGTAAGTCCGTTATTACAGTGAAGACATCAGATGGTTGGAAGCCGCTTTCGTTTCATGATGTCCTTTATTTGGAAGTAAAGGAAAGGAAGACATGGGTGGTTACGAAACAATTTACAGGTATACATCGAAAAGCACTTCAGGAATTTGAATATATGTTACCGAGGGAATATTTTATCCGGTGTCATCGGTCATTTATTGTGAACGTAAACCATATTACACATATCTATCCTGATACACATTCTACTTTTTTGTTAGCTATGGATAACGGGGATCAACTTCCTGTTAGTCAATCGTATTCCAGTTATTTCCGAAAATTATTAGGCTTTTAGGTCTGTGTTTTAAACCATATATATGCTGCTTTAATCCGAATCTATCTATTTCTGTCATAGATCCACAAATAAGAAAGCGCTTCATATAAAATAGATTGTATATTCTTAATAAAATGGAAAGGGGTCTAGGGATGGGGAGAAAATTGGATAGAATCGGCGATGCTCGTTTACATGATCGAGTAGTGACTGCGGAAGAAGCAGCATCTTGGATTCAAGATGGTATGACGCTAGGCTTAAGCGGCTTTACCCGGGCAGGGGATGTAAAAGCTGTGCCGACAGCGCTTATTCAACGAGTGGAAGCGGGTGAAAAACTGAAAGTCAATGTGTTTACAGGCGCCTCTTTAGGCTCTGATATTGACAAAATGATGGCAGATGCAGGTATTATTCATAAACGCTTGCCATTTCAGGCTGATCCGACGATGCGAAAAAAAATAAATGCCGGGGAACATTTGTTCGTTGACCATCATCTTTCACATACAGCGGAAATGGTAAGGGCAAATGTGTTAGAAAAGGTGGATTACGCCATTTTGGAAGCGATTTCTATAACGGATGACGGGCAGGTCATACCAACTACTTCGATTGGAAATTCGCTTGTCTTTGCGGAACATGCAAAGTCAATAATCATAGAAATCAATACGTCACAATCACCATTATTGGAAGGCGTGCATGATTTATATAGTCCGAATCAACAGGGGGAACGAGAGCCTATACCGCTCCAAAAAGTTGCAGATCGGATTGGAACAATTGGTATTCCGATTGATATAGAGAAGGTTCGAGGAATTGTATTTACAAACCAGCCAGATTCTCCATCAACGATTGTACAGCCAGATCATGAAACAGAAATAATGGCTAGTCATTTACTGGATTTTTTACGAAAAGAAATTGCCGAGGGGCGTTTAACAGAACAATTGGCACCTTTACAATCAGGAATTGGTTCCGTTGCAAATGCGGTGCTTCACGGTATGCTCCAGTCGGAATTTGAAGATTTAGAAGTGTATTCAGAAGTGTTGCAGGATGCTGTATTTGATTTAATAGATGCTGGAAAAGTAAGCGTTGCTTCTTGTTGCTCCATAACATTATCAGAGCAAAAAATGCAGGATGTTTTTAGCAGGTTTGATGCCTACCGTGATAAAATCATTATGCGTCCGCAAGAAATTTCCAATCATCCGGAAATTATTCGTCGTCTAGGTATTATTGCAATTAATACGGCTTTGGAAGCTGATATATACGGAAATGTAAATTCAACACATGTATGTGGAACGAAGATGATGAACGGAATTGGTGGCTCTGGTGATTTTGCTAGAAATGCAAGGTTAGCCATTTTTGTAACGAAATCCATTGCAAAAGCAGGCGATATTTCTAGTGTTGTGCCTTTTGTATCGCATGTAGATCATACAGAGCATGATGTGGATGTACTTGTTACGGAGCAAGGTTATGCAGATTTAAGAGGTTTAGCTCCGCGAGAGAGGGTTCCATTAATTATTGAACATTGCGCACATCCAATGTATAAAGAACAATTATGGGAATACTACAGGGATGCTTTACAAGGTGGGGGGCAGACACCGCATAATTTGGAAAAAGCGTTTAGTTGGCATATTAATTTTGCGAAAAATGGGACGATGCGTGAACTCATTGAACAAAAATAATTTTTCAATAAGCGCATGAAAACAAAGGGGTTTGAAATAATATAATTACAAGCTTCATTTCTTTATGAGAGAGATGAAGCTTTTTATTTGCGTTTAATTAAGAAGGTATGGAATATTAATTTTTAAACTTTTGCATATAGATTTGACTAAGCGGGTGAAGTGCAGCCATTTGCGTTTTGTAAAGCACAGTTAAGTGATGGAAGTAGTTCTTAAAATTTAGGTCCTATCGTTGTCATAGGAAATATAAGTCGTCTATGATGGAAGCTTTACTACATGGAGGTGAAAATATGCAATCATCAGCAGTGTTTCTTGACCGTGACGGTGTTATTAATGACGTGTTGTCAGATCGTGTTACGTTTGTTAATCAGCCAAAAGATTTTTTCCTGTTGCCTGGTGTTGGAGAAGCAATAAAACAGTTTAACATGCTCGATTATGCTGTATTTGTTGTAACCAATCAGGGTGGTATTGGCTTAGGTTATATGACGGAGGAGGACTTAACGAACGTTCATCAAAGAATGACAGAAGAATTGGCAATTCACGGTGCTGTAATTGACGCTGTTGCGTATTGTCCGCATAAGCCACATGCGGGATGTGCTTGCAGAAAGCCACATCCGACGATGATTGAACGATTAGCTAAGAAGTATCAGATTGATTTACCTACGAGTTATATGATTGGCGACCGCCATGTTGATATGGAAACAGGTAAAAAAGCTGGTGTAACTTCCATACTTGTCGGGGGAAGAGAAGAGGATATGCGAGATGCGGATATGGTTTTTCCCGATTTATCCTATGTTGCTACTTATTTAACTGGATTTCAGGTCAGATATAAAGGAAAAAAGGCAAGTTCTGCACGGAATGAATTGAAAAAGTAAAACACATCAAACCTTTTTAAGCATGTATAAAAAGAGGCAACCTCATTTATCAGGGATCGAGGTTGCCTTGCGTTTTCGTTTAACACATTTCAATACAAGAATCGCATGATTGGTGCGAGTTCTCAGACGCACTTAGTTTAAGATAAACGAGAAATTCGTTCATCTAAGCTTGGGTGTGTGGAAAATATAGACGCTTTCTTATTACCGTTAATTTTTAATGTAGCAATTGCTTGTTCTTCCTGACGTACACGGTTGGAATATAGCTTTAATGCTTCTAATGAATGGCGCATTTTATCTTTTCCTGCTAAATCAGCTCCGCCTTTATCAGCATGAAATTCTCTGTGTCTGGAATAAGCAAATACAAGGAGACTACCCAGTGCAGAAAAGATGATCTGGAAGAAGATAATCGCTAGAAAATGTACAATAGGCGCTATTTCTTCTTTTACAAAACGAGTCACAATGAAAGCTGCGATGCGCGCAAGGAAGACGACAAAAGTATTTACAACCCCTTGCAGTAATGTCATTGTTACCATATCGCCATTGGCAATGTGTGCAACTTCATGGGCAATAACCCCTTCAATAGCGTCTTCATCCATTTCCTGTAATAAACCACTCGATACAGCAACAAGTGACCGTTTCTTAGTAGGCCCTGTAGCAAACGCATTTACTTCTTTTGCTTGATAAATCCCTACTTCAGGCATGTGCATTAATCCGGCAGCACGCGATAGACGATGTACTTTATCCACAATTTGTCCCTCTTGCGTGTTCAAATTGCCATTAGGATCTAGTACCTGTACACCCATCATTTTTTTGGCCATCCAACGAGACAACCCTAATGAGATAAAAGATCCTGTGAAACCAATAATGGCACTGAAAATGAGTAATGTACCGAGTTGTAATTGCCCATTCTCACCAATATAATTCCATGTTCCAGGTATTAGCATAAAAATAATACTAATCGTTAACAGCACTAAAACGTTCGTTAATAAAAAATAGAAAATTCTTTTTCCCATCGATGATGCTCCCTTTTTTTTATGAGATTAATGTTTTTGACACTTGTCACAATGCTATTATAAATTGTTTTTTTAAAGGTAACAACAAATAGTAAGTAAAACTTTTGTGTTATAGGAAAGCCACCAGCTATCGTGCGGAGTGTGAATCGCCCTCCGTTATGATAAAGCTACTAGTCCCTATGTAAGTTTTTACATAAGTATTAAATGCTTTCAGAGAACGACGACTTTTGTCATAAAGATCGTTTATTTGACAAACGTATTTGAATAGGGTATTTTAGTTACATAAAGTAACCTAGTTATAAAGTGAACCTTTAATATAGGCGAGTGTTTTCATCTTCTATCTGTTCCTTGTTTAATAGGAAGTATTTAGTAGACGTTCCGTATGTACGCTTACCATAAAAAATAGGGATACAATAACTACGTTGCTTTGTAATAAATTGCAGCAAGAATGGAAAGTTTAGAACTAGATAAGGATCATATTTCTCTATTTTGATAAAACTTCTATCCAATCTAGCAAGAAAAATAAAGGAGACAATATTATGGAAAAAGTAAAATTAGCAGTCATTTATTACAGTTCTACAGGAATTAATTATCAACTAGCAAACTGGGCAAAAGAAGCAGCAAGTGAAGCAGGTGCAGAAGTAAGACTTGTAAAGGTTCCAGAGCTTGCACCAAAAGAGGCAATTGCAGCTAATCCGGCATGGCAATCTCATGTTGAGGAAACAAAAAATATACCTGAAGCTACTTCAGACGACATTGAATGGGCAGACGCCATTATTTTCTCTACACCAACGCGGTTTGGTAATGTCGCTTCACAGATGAAGCAATTTGTAGATATGCAAGGTGGCCTTTGGGCAGCTGGTAAAACAGCTAATAAAGTCGTAAGTGCAATGGCTTCTGCTTCTAACCCGCATGGTGGGCACGAAGCGACCGTTTTATCTTTATATACATCGATGATGCACTGGGGAGCAATCATTGTACCACCCGGATATACAAATGAAGTTGCTTTTACATCAGGCGGAAATCCGTATGGTGTTAGCGTAACACAAGGACAAGACGGAAAAATGGTAGAAGATGTTGAAGAAGCTGTGAAGCATCAAGCAAGACGTACAATCGATGTAGCTAAAAAAATGAAAGCATAAGGTAAAAAAAGCCGCTGTTTAAACAGATGCTATACTCCTGTTTTTACGACTGATCCATTCTTTATTGGGTCAGTCGTTTTTTTACACTATAGGAAAGTATATGATACATTTTATAAAGTTGAATCTAGTCAGTATTATATATGCGTTTATAGCACTTATTCCCATTCAACTTATTGGAAACGTCTATCGAATAAATCGGCTTACAGGTTGGAAGATAGCGACAATAAATACAATTACTGCTGTCGTAATCATCATTGAATTTATAGTTGGTACAATTTTGATACTCACCAGCTTTTTCATCGTTATCGGTATAAATCACCTTCTTCCAAATCAGATAAACTTATTAAATTCTTTCCTTCATCATCAGTCATGAAATCCGTATCTTTTACTGGATACTTTGCAGTTTCATTAATCCCAGACTGTATGTCCGACTTTTGTTCATTTTTTTGCTTTATAATCTGTGTTTTCACGTTAAGGTCATAATCCAATTTCATCGCCTCGCCAGAATTCAATTCCATTGGTTTTGATTCACATATTTTTTCGCTTTGCTCAAAACGCAAAAACTACTACTAATTTTCCCCTTTTATTCTTAACGATAGAACAATAAATATAACACCTAAAATTCCCGATAAAATAGATATTATAATAGGTGTATTTCCAATTTCTTTTAAAGCAGTTCCAAATATACCATATTCCGAATCCCAACCAACACCCTCTGTAGTTAAGGTTTCTGAATAAATAGAAGCCGAAATTAGCATTGAACCATAAATAATAGCACTAACTAAAATTAAAATTCCACCTATATATGTTTTTTTCATCATATACCCTCCTTGTATAGTATGTTTAGGCATAACTTTCGCCTTCTCAATCTTGAGTCATTCATAAAAATTGTTCTGCTAATGCACCCGTTACTTTTCGCTACAGGCGTACGCTTTCCGCGGGCATGGCTTGAGCCCTCCACGCTCACAAAAACCGTTCGCCGTGGGGTCTCAAGACTCATGCTTTCCCCGCTGGAGTCGCCGCCTTCCGTTCCAAGTAACTTGGTTTGGAGTTCATGAATGTGTAAAGAACTTAAATAATATGTCAAATACCTTAGACGTTCCTTGATGTTCCTAGATAATGGTTTTAGGATCATTTGAGGCAATTCTTTTTCCTCCTGCGGGCATAATAACCGCATTACTAAGACTGTTTCCCAGTGTGCGTTTTGACCTTCATATTTATTTATCAAATGTTGTTATTTTTTTAATTCCTTTATTACATCGATAGGATGTATGGAATATTCCTCTTTACCTACACCTTGTTCATTTGTATAAGGCATACATAGTTTAGCAAACTTTTCTTCATCTTCTACTAAAGCAACATAAGTTGTATATCCTTCAAAATCTGATGGAAAAAGATCTGCTTCTCCAATTTTATTATTTAAAGCTTCATCAATTGCGTTTTTTAACTCGAGTAAACCTTCTTTATTCCCAATAATAAATGACTCCATGTGCCAAGAATCTTGAGCATATATATTACAAATACCCAAATGATCTGTACCAGAAGAAGACATTAAAATTCACCCCATATATTTTTATATCATAATATCAAAGATTGATAAAAAAGTAATTAAAATTTTTAAAACACTTGTTATTTTAAAAGAAAATGGTTCTCACCCAAAAAGGTCAAAAAACGCCCAAACAGATGAAAAAATCCGTTATATTTGAAATAGAACAATGATGTTGGAGGTTTTGGATTATGTTTAAGCACGGTAAGAAGGACGTACAAAAAACACTATTTGATCAGGATCAATCCTTTCCAGGCTATGTAATGGACATGTTACAAAAAAGCTGGGCAGATGACTTCTATCGTTTTATCTTCTCGCAAATTAATGAAGAGCGCTTTTCTGTTCTTTATAGCGACAAAGCGAGTCGCCCGAATAAGCCTGTAAACGTATTGGTAGGACTACTTATTCTTAAAATGGAACATGCTCTTTCTGATGAAGAACTGATTGGTTCGCTGTATTTTGATTACCGCTACCAGTATGCATTGGGGTTGGATGCAAACGATAACGATGACCGTCTTTGTGTTAATACATTATCTAATTTCAGAGCACGCCTCGTGGAATACGAGCTTCAAACAGGTGAAAGTCTTTTCCAACAAGAAATGGAAGATTTAGCTGAGAATATGGCCGTGTATCTCGGTTTAAACAAGTCCAAAGCACGAATGGACTCCAGTCTGATAAATAGTTCTTGTAAAAACATGACACGTATAGAACTCATTTATACTGTCATTCGCAATATGGTAAGAGAGATAACAAATAAAACGGATTGGGAAATCCCCGAATCCTATTTGGCATACCTTGAAAAGGGGCACCAAAATAAAACGATCTATCAAACGAAAACAACAGAAGAAAAATCCAAGCTAGAACATCTCATTCAACAAGCACATGATTTATATATGTTGGTGAAAGATTGTGCTAGTGTGGAAAATTTCCGTAGTTTTGAACATCTTACACGTCTGTTGAAAGAACAGGCGGTTGCCACAAAAGATGGTAACGTTAAGCCTGTAGAAGGTGGCAAACTCATTTCCCAGATTCTTCAAAACCCATCCGACCCAGATGCAACTTTTCGACATAAAGCTGGCGAATCCCATATTGGACATAGTTTGAATCTAAATCAAAAACAAAATGATCACTTGGTTTAATGGCTTGAATACGTTCATTCAATGTTTGGTTAACCTGTTGAAGCTGTTTCATTGTCTCCTTATCAAATTTCTGGTTCAAGCGTGACAGCGTAGGCTGGGAAGCTAATTGGTCTTTTTTAAGTATAGTGGTAAACATCGGTTCATGCTTTAATTCGTCGGCATGATCATCCGTATGATAACCCGTAATGTGTTGGTAAATCTTTTGAATAACGACCTCATCATTGGAATGCTTCCGGTGGTGAACCGAATCATTTGCCTGAAAGGTTGCTTGAATAGACTGACTTAGCCCAATCTTTTCATCAAATTCCTTATACAATAATAATCCTGCGTCTGAAGTTAGATTTCCACCATCAAAATTAACCTTGATCATTTTGTTGAAGTTAAGTGACTTTTCCGTTACACTTTTCATTATGGAGTCCTCCTTGATTAGTGTTTGTTTGGTCACTTATACAATATCAAAGGTTGGGCTCCTTTTCACTTATTTAGTGAATTACAACTTACTAATTATATATTGAATTGACGGTGTTTCTTAAGGGTTTTGGATTCAACTATGAATAATCTAGGATATGTTTTTGTAATCAATTATAATTGGATTTATGGTGTTTCATTTTCTTTGAAAGGGGAGGTATATGATACATTTTATAAAGTTGAATCTAGTCAGTATTATATATGCGTTTATAGCACTTATTCCCATTCAACTTATTGGTAACGTCTATCGAATAAATCGGCTTACAGGTTGCAAGATAGCGACAATAAATACAATTACTGCTGTCGTAATCATCATTGAATTTATAGTTGGTACAATTTTGATACTCATTCTAACAAAGAAATGGTTGAAGAATCGAAAAGCAAATTTTTGGACAATGATCCTTTGGGTTCCGTATTTTATATTATTCACTTATATCACTGCTTCTCTATTTCCAATAGTAAATGAAGGCGACTCTCCTAACCCGGTATCAGGTTTTTTTGCTATTGGACTATTAATGTTGTTTCCCTTCTATATATATAGTATCAATTTCATAAGTTTAGCTCTTAAAAACGATTGAAATTTACAATTCGCTGTTGATAAGTGACAAATCCACATAAAATAGGTAAAATGACAACAGAACATAATGGGGGGAACGTGGTAGCATATGACAGCGATACAACAAAGATGCTCGGCTCTTTCAAACAGCCCAGTATTTATGAATATCATCATTAGCTTAATTATTATAAATGCTATATTAATAGGGCTAGAAACGTATCCGCAGATTGCGAATACATACGGGCATTGGCTTATGGTCATTGATGCAATCTTGCTGTGGATATTTACCGTGGAAATTGTTATACGTTTAATTGGAAGCACTTCTATCAAAGCTTTTTTTAAAGATCCTTGGAGTGTTTTTGATTTTGTCATTGTACTAAGTGGGCATCTACTAGTAGGCTCCTATGTAACAGTACTAAGGATTTTGCGGGTTCTTCGCGTGTTACGTGCGATTTCCATTATTCCTTCATTGCGCAAAATGGTTAACGCCTTGTTATTAACCATTCCATCAATGGGAACAATTTTACTGTTATTAGGATTATTTTTCTATGTGTATGGCGTAATCGGAACATTACTCTACCATTCTATCGCGCCAGAATATTTTGGCACCTTGCATCAATCACTGTTAACTTTGTTTCAAGTTATTACTTTAGAATCTTGGGCAAGTGGGGTGATGCGACCTATTTTAGCAGAAGACCCATCTTCTTGGTGGTATTTTGTGACGTTCATTTTAATTGGTGCTTTCGTTATTGTAAACTTATTTGTCGGTGTTGTGGTAAACAATGTGGAAGAAGCAAATAGGGAAGAATCACCTTCCCCAACGGATATAAAGCTCGCAGAATTACAAAAAGAGCTGGCAGAAATTAAACAACTATTACGTAAGCAAAAGGATTAAACTAAACATAGGCTTGGGAAGAAGTGGGGGCAATTGTTCCACTTCTTTGATTTAAAAAATAACAATTTCAAAAACCTGTATGTGGTTGTTTTTATAAAAATTTAAATACTATATGTAGTGCATTAAATGATCTCTTAATCTTTTTGGGAGAGAACCATCTTATGGTTGTAGCTCAGTAAATACTTAATTCTAATTATTTAAAAAATTAAGGGGGTTACCATGTTTACTAAGACGGAAAACTTTATTGGTATGACTGTTGCCGTTATTATGTTGCTTGTCATTCTTTCGTTTATTGTTTTTTTTATTTTTATTTCTTTTGGTATTATATATTTGCTTTCATATTTACCTTTTATTGAGTTTCATTATTTTTCTAGTTTTTGGCATAATGTATGGTACTTCTTTGGCTTTTTACTTCTAAATACATTGGTTTTAGCTTTTAGTGAAATTGTTGTTTTCATAGATAGAAAAAATAAAAAAATAAATTCTTTAGAGGATATAAGTCCTTCAAATTTTATAGAATGGATAAAATTTATTATTATATTTGTTATTTATATGAACGTGTTTACCCTCGTTTCTGATAGATTAGACGCTACTATATTAGGTTCTACATTAGTTGCTTTTTCTTTTGTTTTTTTCTTTTTTGTTGTAGGTAAAATTATTGATATAATTGCTGATGATGAAAAAGAAAAAATAGTTCCAAGCTAAAGGAAAAGATATAATTGTCAATAAACAAATATGAGCTAATCTTTTTAAAGCAATTACAAAATGCCTAGCTATTCTTTTTTGCACCGTCAACAACGTAGCGAGTGGAACGAAACAACACGAAATCATGGGTTTGCAGACGCCTTATGACAAGCTCAAGTCCTTTTATTAGTCGGCTTCCCTATTTAGCACGAACTGCTGATGACTTAGCTTAGGGCGATTCGTGAAGTCTCCTAGTTGCTGGGCGATGGAGTCGGACGTGGCTATTCGGTTAAATCGGTACCCACATAGCAACCATGTTTATACTTTTTTATCTTATGGAAAGAGCGATCCAAGCATGTTGCTGGATCGCTCTTTCCGTGTCGTTAGTTATTTGCTTCGTCCATTAATTCGCTAATTATTTCAAAGGAACGCAAGCGATCCTCTAAATGATAGATTTGTGAACTAATAATCATTTCATCCGCTGCTGTTTTTTCCAAGAAATGCTCTAATCCTTGCTTCACGGTTTCTTTGCTACCAATAATGGTTGTTGTTGGATCAAGCGTTTGCTTAATAGCTTGCAATTCGAATGCAGAGAAATGTGCTTCTACGTTTTCTATTGGTGCTTTAAGTTTCGTCGGTTGCCCACGACGTAAATGCAAGAACTGTTGTTGCAACGAGGTAGCAATATAATTTGCTTTTTCATCTGTATCTGCCGCAATAACGTTTACACCTACCATGGCATGAGGCTTTTGAAGTTGTTCCGATGCTTGGAATTGCTCCCTGTATAGTCGTAAAGCTGGTATGGTATATGCAGGAGCAAAGTGACTAGCAAACGAGAAAGGCAACCCCTTTTGTGCAGCTAATCTGGCGCTAAAGTCACTGGAGCCTAATAGCCAAATAGGAATATTCAAACCTTGACCAGGCACAGCTTTCACTTTAGATATTGGTTCTTTAGCAAAATAGTCCTGTAATTCATTTACTTGCATCGGAAAATCTTCCACCCGCATGTTTAACGTTCTGCGCAAAGCATATGACGTTGCTTGGTCTGTTCCAGGGGCGCGCCCTAGACCTAGATCGATTCTACCTGGGTAAAGCGACTCTAACGTGCCAAACTGTTCAGCAATGACGAGTGTCGCATGATTCGGCAACATAACCCCGCCTGCACCCACCCGAATATGGTTCGTTTTTTCGGCAATATGTCCGATTAGGACAGAGGTTGCTGAACTCGCGATACCAGGCATATTATGATGCTCCGCTAACCAATAGCGGTTAAATCCGAGCGCTTCTACGTGCCTTGCTAATTCCACACTATGTTGAAAAGATTCCCTTGGATTACTACCTTCATTTACCGGAGCTAAATCTAACACCGATAGTGGAATGCGGTGAAAGGTTTTTTGTTTAGACAATGATACCATTCCCTTCATTCTTCTTAATAAGCAATGATAAGTTTTTTTCTGCTTACCGTCCAATGATCAGCTTATAGCACGACGATTATTGATGCTGCTTACTACTTGCTAGCAGAATTAAAGAATAGCTTTCGTAAAAAATTTTTTATATGATAGAAATCTATCATGGTATGGTGGAAAAATCGCTTAACCTCATGCATTCATCATGCATGGTAAATTTATAAAGATTGATATGACAGCGTTTTCAATAAGTAAAATTAAATCAATTTGCATGAAAATAATTTATCAGAATTTTGAGTTAAACGTTCGTTTGTGATATAGTAATACTACACTTTTTTCGCCTTAGGAAAAAGGCATATCGCCTACCGTATAAGAAACCACTGTGGTTCGTCGCATTGGGAGAACCACCACCTGCAATGAAAAGCACTTGCAGGTGTGTTATTTATACAAAAATGATAGCTTTCATTTTAAGCGAGTCTTTTAAAAAGTAGGCAACGATTGCAGGGTGATTTTTCAAAATCATCAAAAAATAAACAGACATAACAGATGTCAAGGAAGGGGATAGTTGGATGACAAAAAAGGATTTCCCGAAAGCGCAAGGATTGTATCATCCTGACTTTGAACATGAAGCCTGTGGCATTGGAATGATTGCCAATATTAACGGAAAGAAAACACATAATATTGTGCAAAATGCCATCAATCTATTGTGTAATATGGAACACAGAGGCGGTCAATCTGCCGATACGAGTACTGGTGATGGGGCGGGAATTTTAACACAAATACCAGATCGCTTCTTTCAAAAACAATGTGCCAAAGAAGGGATAGAACTCCCTGCTCAAGGGGAGTACGGTGTAGGAATGCTCTTTCTTCCTCAGGATCATGAAATTCGTTTGCAAACAAAAGCCATGTTTGAACAGATTATACGTGAAGAAGGTCAGCATTTTCTTGGTTGGAGACCTGTACCGACGAATGAATCATTTATAGGTGAATTGGCAATGCAGAAAAAGCCGACCATACGGCAAATCTTCATTCAAAAAGCAACAGATATACAAGATCAACAAGCTTTTGAACGCAAATTATATGTGATTCGTAAACGAATGGAACAAGCCGTAACGATTTATGCTGAGCTTGACGATGTGTATATTTGTAGTCTCTCAACAACGACCATTGTTTATAAGGGGATGCTTATCCCTGAACAGTTAGATGCATTTTATATTGATTTAAACCACCCAGATTTTAAATCAGCACTTGCTTTAGTACATTCCAGATTTAGCACGAATACTTTCCCAAGCTGGAAAAGATCCCACCCAAATCGATACACGATTCATAATGGCGAATTTAATACATTACGCGGCAATGTCAATTGGATGCGAGCACGAGAAAAATTATGTTCTTCTCCTTATTTTTCCGAAGTAGATATGCAAAAGATACTTCCCGTTATTGATTACGATGGCAGTGATTCATCAATATTCGATAATACATTTGAATTTTTGCATTTATCAGGAAGGTCTTTAGCACATACTGCCATGATGATGATACCTGAATCATGGGCAAATGATACGACGATGCGTGCGGAACGGCGCGATTTTTATGATTACCACAGTTCATTCATGGAGCCTTGGGATGGGCCAGCAGCGCTTGTCTTTTCCGATGGTAGACAAATAGGAGCTTGTTTAGATCGTAATGGTTTGCGCCCTGCTCGGTATTATGTTACGAAAGACGGCATGATTGTGCTTGGGTCTGAGGTAGGCGCATTAGATATTTTTGCCGATGATATTCTTTATAAACGGCGACTCGAGCCAGGTCGCATGTTATTAGTGGATTTGGAGAAAGGGATTATTGTTCCAGATGATGATATTAAGTTACAAGCTGCTACGGAACAGCCTTATAAAGCATGGTTACAAAATAAAGTAGCACTTGAAGATATCCCAGATGTTCCAGAACAATCAGGAAGAGAAGAAGCGGATTTGTTCATGCAACAGCAAGCTTTTGGTTACACAAGAGAGGATTTACAAAAAATAATAAAACCTTTGGTGAAGGACGGGAAAGACCCGATTGGCTCGATGGGATATGATTCGCCACTAGCCGTATTATCGAAAAAACCTCAATTATTATACAACTATTTTAAACAACTTTTTGCCCAAGTGACCAATCCACCAATCGACGCTATTCGAGAGAAATTAATTACTATGACAGAAACGAGTATTGGAGCTGAAGGGAATCTAGTGCGACCAACAGCAGATAGCTGTCGGCAAATACGATTACAAACCCCTATTCTAACGTGTAAGGAATTAGATAAAATACGTTATCAACAGTTAGAAGGGCTAAAGGCGACCACATTGTCTATTCATTTTCGTGTACATGCAACAGAAAATAAGCTAGAAACAGCACTACAGCAGCTGTTTGCAGTAGCTGACCAAGCAGTAGAAAACGGGGCGGTACTGATAATTTTGTCAGATCGTGGCATTAACCAGCATAAGGCAGCCATTCCTGCTCTATTAGCTGTGTCAGGATTGCATCATCATTTTATTCGCAAAGGGATGCGAACAAAGATTAGCTTATTAGTTGAAACAGGGGAAGCACGAGAAGTGCATCATTTTGCTACATTGCTTGGCTATGGTGCTGAAGCGATTACCCCTTATTTGGCCCACCAAACGATAGAAGCAATGGTTACAGCGGAGGAAATTACTGCATTTTCAGCGGAGAAGGCAATTCAAACATATAACCAATCCGTGACAAATGGAATTATTAAAGTGCTATCGAAAATGGGAATTTCAACGATTCAAAGTTATCGTGGGGCGCAAATTTTTGAAGCAATTGGCATAAATAAATCCGTTATTGACAACTATTTTACACACACAGCGTCCAGATTGGGTGGAATTGGGTTGGATATAATTGAACAAGAAACGTGTATGCGACATGAGCGAGCATTTAATCCGACGCGTGGGGGAAATAGCACTCTGGAATCAGGGGATGAATATCAATACCGCAAAGATGGGGAGGACCATCAATATAATCCTCAAACGATTCATACTTTGCAGCATGCTTGTCGTACTGGAAATTATGAATTGTTTCAGGAGTATTCAAAGCTATTGACCGACGAAAGAAAGAATTTGCAGTCGTTACGTGGGTTGTTAACCTTTAAAAAACGCAAGTCAATCCCAGTAGAAGAAGTAGAATCTGTTGCCTCCATATGTGCGAGATTTAAGACAGGCGCTATGTCATTTGGTTCGATTAGTAAAGAAGCGCATGAAACGTTAGCAATTGCTATGAACCGGATAGGAGGGCGGAGTAATAGTGGAGAAGGTGGCGAATCCCCTGATCGCTTTACCCGTGATGCCAACGGTGACTTACGACGCAGTGCAATTAAACAAGTTGCTTCAGGAAGGTTTGGTGTTAACAGCCATTATCTTGTCCATGCAGATGAAATTCAAATTAAGGTTGCACAAGGGGCAAAGCCTGGAGAAGGAGGACAACTGCCAGCAAATAAGGTATATCCATGGGTGGCTGAAGTTCGCGGATCTACTCCAGGGGTTGAACTTATTTCCCCGCCTCCACATCACGACATTTATTCCATTGAAGATTTGGCGGAACTTATTTACAATTTAAAAAATGCAAACCCAAACGCCCGTATTAGCGTGAAACTTGTTTCCGCGGTGGGGGTTGGAACAATTGCTGCTGGTGTTGCTAAAGGGCGTGCTGACCTTGTATTAATTAGTGGTTATGATGGTGGTACAGGTGCTGCTCCAAGAACGAGTATGAAGCACACTGGACTACCATGGGAAATTGGTCTAGCAGAGACGCATCAAACATTATTATTAAACGGACTAAGAGACCGAATTGTTGTCGAAACAGATGGAAAGATGATGACAGGACGAGACGTTGTCATCGCTAGTCTGTTAGGAGCAGAAGAATTTGGGTTTTCCACAGCACCCTTAGTGGCGCTTGGTTGTGTGATGATGCGGGTTTGTCACTTAGATACTTGTCCAGTCGGTATAGCAACCCAAAATCCAGAGTTACGGAAGAAATTTACGGGAGATCCTGACCACGTCGTCAATTTCATGACGTTTATTGCCCAGGAAACACGTGAAATGATGGCATCTTTAGGCTTTCGAACCATTAATGAAATGATCGGTAGAACGGATGTTTTAGAAGTCAACGAAAGTATTGCGCATTGGAAGGCAAAAGGGATTGATTTATCAGCGCTTCTTTATCAGCCAGATGTACCAGACTCCGTAGGGCGCTATGCAACAATGGACCAACAGCATGGCATTGAAAAAACATTGGATTTCCAGGAGTTAATTCCAAATTGTCGCGAGGCTTTGGAACACAAGCAGCCCGTCGAATTCACAACAGCTATTCGGAATATAAACCGAGTGACGGGTACTTTATTAGGAAGCGAAGTGACGCGGCGTTACGGAGAAGAAGGTTTACCCGAGGATACCATTAAACTGAATTTTTGTGGATCTGCTGGACAAAGCTTTGGTGCTTTTATTCCACCAGGTATGACTTTGCGGTTAATTGGAGATGCCAATGATTTTGTTGGAAAAGGGTTATCTGGCGGTAAACTAGTTGTGCATCCTGACCCAATTGTTACCTTTGCTCCCGAAAAGAACACGATTATTGGAAACGTAGCGTTTTACGGCGCATCTCGTGGAGAAGCTTTTATTCGTGGTATTGCTGGTGAACGGTTTGCTGTTAGAAATAGCGGTGCTACTTTAGTTGTTGAAGGTGTCGGTGATCATGGTTGTGAATATATGACTGGTGGAACCGTAGTCGTTCTTGGTAAGACAGGACGAAATTTTGCAGCTGGTATGTCTGGTGGAACGGCTTATGTACTAGATGAAGAAGGAACATTTCGTTCTCATATAAATGGTGAGTTAGTTGCCATACAATCGTTAACGGACGAGCGAGAGATTGGTCAGCTCGCGCAATTAATAAAACAGCATGTCACAGCAACGAATAGTAGTCATGCGGAGCGTATTTTAAACTATTGGGATAAATATGTACATCAATTTGTGAAAGTTGTTCCCATTGCTTATGTGCAAATGCAAGAAAAAATTCAAGCTTTAAAAGATCAAGGATATAGCAAATTGGATGCAGAAATGGCTGCGTTTCAAGCAAGTAAGCAAGGAGAGAAAGTGAAAAAACCAATAGGTGTGCTGCATTAAATTTTTTATCCGAAATATAAACCCCAGTTAAAAAATTGGCGTATTGCGTTGTACAAGTCAAGCGGGAGATAATACGTATAAAAACCAGTGGGGATAACTGGAATAACTCTCTCTACTGTTTATAGATCTATATGTCTAATTGCATGTGACATATTATTGAAGATCCTTACGAATGCATGAACGCCAAACCAATTAGATACTCCAGTGGGAAAGGCTTAAGTATCCACTCCACCTGCATTGGAAAGTAACAGGTGCCACTAGCACAGACCATTTTTAGGACGGAAAAGTAATGTCTAAACATACTATAGAAGGAGGGTTTTGATGGGGAAACAGACTGGATTTATGGAATATGCAAGACAAACGAGACATGGGCGAGATGCAAAAGAACGGACGAAAGACTGGTTCGATTACACTATTCCTTTAAGTGAAACAGAAGTGCAAAAGCAAGGTGCGCGCTGTATGGACTGTGGCGTGCCAACATGCCATGTAGGTATGGAAATAGAGGGCGTTACTTCCGGTTGCCCTGTATATCATTTCATTCCCGAATGGAACGAATTGGTTTATGAAGGACGATGGCAGGAAGCGTTAGCGCGTGAACATGAGCAAAATAATTTTCCTGAATTCACTGGTATTGCTTGCCCCGCCCCTTGTGAAGGAGCTTGTGTGCTAGGAATTAATGAGCCACCTGTGGCAATTCGAACAATAGAGCGTTCCATTATTGAAAAAGGTTTTGCAGAAGGATGGGTAGTGCCAAATATACCAACGAAGCGAACAGGGAAAAAAGTTGCTGTTGTAGGTTCAGGCCCAGCAGGTTTAGCTGCTGCTGCACAGTTAAATAAAGCAGGGCATCTCGTGACGGTGTTTGAACGTGATGATCGAATTGGCGGCCTGCTCACATATGGAATTCCAGAAATGAAGCTCTCGTATGATATTGTCATGCGACGTGTAAATATTTTAAAACAAGAGGGGATCACCTTTGTTACCAATACGGAGATAGGTAAAGACTTGACATATGAGGAATTAAACAGTGCATTCGATGCCATCATCCTTTGTGGGGGCGCCACAGTGCACAGGAATATTCAAGTAGAGGGAAGTAAGCTGAAAGGTATTTATCGGGCGATGGACTTTCTTCATGCGAACACAAAAAGTTTATTAGATTCCAATTTACAGGATGAAAATTACATCTCTGCACGTGACAAAGATGTCATCGTTATTGGGGGTGGTGATACAGGAACCGATTGCTTGGCAACAGCAGTGCGTCATCATTGTAAAAGTCTTACACAATTTGATATTTATGATAAAAAAGGACTTACACGTGATAGTGCCACAAATCCATGGCCACAATATCCTAAAATACATCGTGTAGAATATGGACATAAAGAAGCCGCTAATATGTTTGGTGATGATCCGAGAGCCTATGCGGTTATGACGAAAAGGTTTGTCGGCGATGACAAAGGTCATGTGAAAGAGATTCATACGGTTGGTGTGAAACTTCGCTATGATGCAGAAGGAAATAAAATTCGTGAAGAAATCCCAGGAACAGAAAAAGTTTGGCCGGCAGATTTAGTTCTTATCGCCATTGGTTTTAAAGGTCCAGAGCAAAGCTTACTTGAGCAAATAGGTGTACAAACAACAGAAAAAACCACTGTAGCCGCAGCGCATGATGATTATCGGACGAATATAGAAGGTGTGTTTGCCGCAGGAGATATGCGCCGCGGGCAGAGTCTCATTGTTTGGGCCATTAACGAAGGACGTGGTGTAGCAAGAGAATGTGATCGTTACTTAATGGGAGAAACGATGTTGCCTTAATAAAATGTAGAGGAGTTCTTCCGTTTGGTTATCTATAAAGGGGAATCTCCTTCTTCATTAAATGTGCTATTTACCCTCGTTTTCAGGAAAAGATGTTATAAACGCTAAAAGTACAAACGTAGAGATTTGCAACAAATTCTATCATGAAGTAAGATAATATGGTGAATCATTATTATGATGAAAGACGGAAGATCGGATACTCTGGAAATGAGATTATCTAGAAATGAGGGTAAATGCATGAGTAAATCATCCATTTATGGATTAACATATGAACAGCTGAAGGATTGGCTAATGGAACATGGGCAGCAACGATTTCGTGTCGATCAGGTGTGGAACTGGCTGTATAAGAAACGTATTCATCAATTTTCGGACATGAAAAATGTGAACAAACAGACGATCGCGCTGTTGGAAGAGCATTTTGTACTAGGAACGTTAGAAGAAGAAATAAAGCAGGAATCAAAAGACGGCACGATTAAATTTTTGTTTCGTTTAGCAGATGGTAACTTAATTGAAACGGTGTTAATGCGGTTTAATTATGGTTTATCTGTTTGTGTAACTACGCAGGTAGGCTGTAATATTGGCTGTAGCTTCTGTGCAAGTGGGTTATTAAGCAAAAGCCGCGACTTAACAAGTGGAGAAATCGTCGAACAGATTATGATGGTGCAAAAGCATTTAGATACGCGGGGAAAAGATGAAAGAGTAAGCCATATTGTTGTTATGGGTATCGGTGAACCGTTGGATAATTTTACGCATTTGATGGATTTCATATATGTTGTCAATGATGATAAAGGTTTAAACATTGGAGCTAGACATATTACCGTATCGACAAGCGGGCTCGCTCATAAAATTTATCAATTTGCCGATACAGGTGTGCAAGTAAATTTAGCGATTTCCCTTCATGCACCAAACAATGAATTGCGCCGCAGTATTATGAAGATTAATAAGGCGTTTCCTATTGAAAAGCTGATGAAGTCTGTTGATTACTATTTGGAAAAGACGAATCGTCGTATTACGTATGAATATATTATGCTGAAAGATGTTAATGATCATAAGGAAGAAGCGATACAGTTGGCTAATTTATTGAAGAATCACCGTAAATTAGCCTATGTGAATTTGATTCCATACAATCCAGTAGACGAGCACAGTCATTATCAACGTAGTGATTCGGAAACCATTCAAGCGTTTTTTGAAACATTAAAGGATCAAGGTATTCATTGTGGCGTACGTTGGGAAAATGGAGCGGATATTGATGCGGCTTGTGGTCAATTAAGAAGTAAACAAATCAAAAAAGAAACAGCAAAATAAACAAAGGAGCTAAGCAAAAAGCTTAGCTCCTTTGTTTTGGTCTAGAAGGTGGGTTCCGTGCCTGCCCACCTTCTTAAATATTTACGTTAACATGTTTTCTATTTCTTTCAGAAGTTCATAGGCTCCTTCTGATGTGTTGGAGCAAACTACAACAGAAGCTTTTGTGGTGGGATAATGAACAGCACGGAAATTTACTCCTGGGTCATATCCCATCTGAATATACTTAACTATTTCATTTTGATCATCTAATTCCATATAGCCACAGTAACCATAGTATATATTTTGTTCCGCACTAACGACCTCACGTGGTTTTAAAAATAATTGCGTCATCTCTTTCGACAAAAGTTGATAGTCTGTCAAAGCTTGCCAACATAAAACCATATCTTCTGCTGTTACATAAGCTCCCCCATCTGGGCCGCCTTTTGCTGGTAAGGAATAAATATTTGTTTTCCAAGTTCCTACTGGCTCCTCTATGTAGCCAAGAGCCGTGTTTTCCGGTAAGCGGTTTAATTCAAAGTATCCAGATTTTTTCATACCAGCTTTATGAAAAATCTGTTCCTCAATATAAGTAGAAAAACTACATGTAGCAATCTGTTCAACAATGAGACCGAGTAATATATAACCAGAATTGTTATATTGAAATGAACTATTAACAGTTGCTTGCATTGGTTCATGCTGAAACAAAGGTAAAAAATCTTTAGGTGAACGAATGCGGTACATCGGTCGAGAATGCCAAAGTGCTTCATAATCATCCATAGTATCTTCATCAAAATAGTCAGGAACTCCTGATGTATGCGTTAGCAAATGATGAATCGTCACTTGGTCATTTACATGTGGGAAATCAATATCAAGACAGTCCTTTAATCTAGACGTAAAGGAAATTTCACCAGTCTCCACTAATTTGCAAATGGCAATAGATGTGAATAGTTTACTGCCTGAAGCAATCGAAAACCTAGTGTTTAATTGGTTATTTATTTTTTCTGCATAATTTCGAAAGCCATTGCTTCCTTGTAAGATTTCGTTGCCTTTTCGAGCATAAAAGGACCCTGAAAATTGCAGTTCCTTTTGCACTTTTTCTAAGTGATACCCTTTGTTTTGTTTATTCATTATAAATCCTCCTGAATTCTTTTTCGTTTTTTAAGCTTTGCTATTTAAAAAGAATTCAGTTTAGGATGCTCACACCATAATATAATGCAAAAGACCCGCCTCCCCTATATTGGAACGTTACGTATATTGTAATGGAATATTCACAGGCAAGCAATGCAATTATAAATTTTCAAACTAAATACTTTGCACGTCATCCACACATGGTAGTTACATCTTGTGCAATGATCCCCTGATTTACTACAGAAATCGTTTTCTAACATGTGGTGGTGGAAGTTCGCAGCTATCTTTTTTTCCAAACCAACGATAGCGGTTATTAGCAATGCGGTCGTAAAAGAAGTCGCGAATGGGCTTAGGTAGAACAATAAATGCATATAGGAATTTCCAACCGCCTGATAACTCTTTGCAAATACGTAGTGCAGCTGTTGATTTATTGTAGTACTTATTGTTATCAATCAATATTAAACTGCTTAAATCATTAGGAATGTTATATTTTTGTACCAATTTCTGACCGGCATCACCTTGTAAGGAAGCGAATAAAAATTGTTCTTGTTTATCGCGTTGTAAAATAAATTGCACGCTTTGATCACAGAAATGACAGACACCGTCAAAGAGAATGATTTTTTTGCTCATCGTACCTCGACCTCCTTTGGTTCGGTTGTAAACAATTTGTTTCACACCTTGCTCTATTTAAGGTTACCAAATCTTTAGGCGGAAGCCGTAGTTTCTTATACGATAAACCCAAAATCAAGTTTATTGTATAAAGACTCCGTTTAAAGATTGTTGTTTCATTCTAACATTCACTGACTGTATGCGACTAGTTATGTCTAATATAACATGAAGAAGTAACATTTTTCGTTTTATTTGATTTTTATACGGGAACAGTCTCTCTACAAGCATATTGAAAAGTATACCAAACGAATGGAGGAGGGCATAAGTATGTCAGACCATAAACAAGGTCAAACAAAGCAAGAACAATTAGATGCTTACCGTGTTGATGATAAAGGGAAAAAGATGACCACGAACCAAGGATTAAACGTATCCGAGGATGAGTTCTCATTAAAAGCCGGAGTACGTGGACCGACCATTATGGAAGACTTTCATTTTCGGGAAAAAATGACCCATTTTGATCATGAGCGTATACCTGAACGGGTGGTACATGCAAGAGGATATGCAGCACATGGCGTTTTTGAAGTGTATGAATCAATGGAACAATACACAAAAGCCGATTTCTTAAAAGAAAAAGGGAAACAGACACCCGTATTTGTAAGATTTTCAACCGTTGCTGGATCAAAAGGGTCTGGAGAACTAGCTCGCGATGTAAGAGGATTTGCTACGAAATTTTATACGGAAGAAGGAAATTATGATTTAGTGGGAAATAATATGCCGGTTTTTTTTATTCAAGATGCTATTAAATTCCCTGATTTAATTCATGCTGTTAAACCCGAACCGCATAACGGCATCCCCCAAGCTGCATCCGCCCATGATACCTTCTGGGATTTTGTAGCCAATAATCAAGAAACAGCACATATGGTGATGTGGCAAATGTCAGATCGAGCCATTCCACGTAGTTTTCGCATGATGGAAGGGTTTGGTGTGCACACATTTCGGTTTGTAAATGAGATGGGAGAAGCTACGTTTGTGAAATTTCATTGGAAGCCAAAGCTAGGCGTTCATTCAACGGTTTGGGATGAAGCACAAAAAATAAATGGGAAAAATCCAGATTTTCATCGTCAAGATTTGTATGAGGCGATTGAAAGCGGAGCTTATCCTGAATTTGAGTTAGGTGTGCAACTAATTTCAGAAGAAGACGCCAATGCATTTGATTACGATATATTAGACCCAACTAAAATTTGGCCAGAAGAGGAAGTTCCAGTTAAAATCATTGGCAAAATGACCTTAAATCGAAATGTAGATAATGTTTTTGCAGAGACGGAGCAAGTAGCGTTTCACCCCGGTCATGTAGTACCTGGTATTGATTTTACGAATGATCCTTTATTACAAGGGCGATTATTCTCCTATACCGATACACAATTAATTCGACTCGGAGGACCTAATTTTCATGAGCTACCAATTAATCGCCCCGTTTGCCCGTTCCACAATAATCAACGGGATGGCTACGGTAGGCATACGATTAATGTAGGGCAAGTGAGTTATCATAAAAACGCGTTAGCGGAAAACACGCCATACCCTGTTTCCCCAGAAGAAGGCGGATATGAGCACTACCAAGAAAAAGTGGAAGGTAGAAAGATTCGTGCAAGAAGTGAAAGCTTCAAGGATCATTTTTCTCAAGCTGCTCTGTTTTGGAATAGTATGAGTGAGATAGAAAAACAACATATTATAGACGCTTTCAGCTTTGAATTAGGAAAGGTAGAAAGGAAAGAAGTGCAACAACAAGTAATAAATATGTTTGCCCATGTTAGTTTAGAGATGGTACAAGAAATTGCTGCAAACATTGGTGTTACCGCTCCAAAAGAAGGTGGTTCGCCGGTAAGTAAAGTTTCGCCTGCTCTCAGTCAAGAAAACACAACGAAAACAGCAGTAACAAGAAATGTAGCTGTTCTTTTAGATAATGGCTTTCATACCGACAGTGTAATTTCTGTTATACATGGATTGAAAAAACAAGGAATTCGTCCTTTCGTAGTTGCGAATAAGCGTGGGGCGGTTGTTGGGGAAGATGGCAACACCGTTGAAGCAAATGCTAGCTTTTTAACTGTAGATTCTGTCCTTTTTGATGCGGTTTATGTAGCTGGAAGTAAACAAATGAGTGACCGCTTCTACCAACAAGCGACGCATTTTATTCAAGAAGCATTCCACCACTTTAAGCCAATAGGTGCAGGTAGTGACGGGGTTTCTTTAATAGAAGATTGTCGTATACATCAGGCAAAAGGAGTGATTACGGCGTCTGATGTGGACAACTTTGTGGATACATTTAGCAATGCAGTGGCACAACATCGGTTCTGGGATAGAGAGGTTCAAGTATAAAGTTCATTATAATTTCGCTTGAGTTTCATGAAAATTTGCTGAAATTCACAATGACCATAAGTTGCTACATCTTCAACCAATAAAAAACAGTAGCGTTTTATCATTGCTACTGTTTTTTTAAAAGATAAGAAAGCCACGTCCGGCTCCAGCGCCCAGCAACGAGGCGACTTCCTTTATTGCCCTAAGCTAAGTCATCATCGGTTCGTCACTATGAGGAAGGCCGATTAGAAACGGCTTTCCGCCCGACGTTGGCACCCCCTGTTTTAGTGGTGTAATTCCTTTATATTTTAATAAAGCTTTCCACTCGCTATGTTGCTAAACGGGCGCTCCGAGCTTTTTGCCTTTGGTGATGACGTCATTCATCTATTCAATAACGGGGCGTCATCTACACTTATTATTTCTGCGTGTAGATGAGTTCCTCTACCCGGCTGTTGTGTGTATACACATTCATAGATCCTTTTCTAGCAAAGCCAATGACTGTAATCCCTAAGTCTTCGGCTAGCTGTAAAGCAAGTTTAGTAGGGGCGGACTTAGATATAAGGATACAAATACGCATTTTGGAAATTTTTAATAACACCTCAGAAGAGATGCGCCCACTGAATATAATAACTTTATCCGTTATTTTCAGGTGGTTCATTAAAATATGACCGTACAACTTATCAAGCGCATTATGGCGACCAATGTCTGTACGAACGAGTTCGACACCGTTAACAGAAGCTAAAGCTGCATTATGCACGCCACCTGTCTGGTGAAACTGCATGGAAGCTTGTTGTAATTGTTCCATAAGTTGTAAACATTGCTTACAAGAGATGCGTAGGTTGGACATTATCGTTTTAGCTGTTTTAACATCATTTTTAAAATAAAATTGCCGACTTTTCCCGCAACAAGAGCCAATAACACGTTTGGAATGATCGAATTGATACATATCAGGAAGTTTGTCGATTTCCAAGTAAGCAAATCCTGCTTTTACATCTACATTCATACGTTGGATGGCATGATATTGCAAAATCACTCCTTCTGAAGCAAGAAAGCCGACGATCAGTTCCTCGACGTGTTCTGGAGAGCAAACCATGGTAGCGAATTCTTCACCGTTAATCATAATCGTGATCGGATATTCCTCCGCCACGGATGTTAACTCTTTTGTAGCGGCTCCGTCATGAACACGAATAATCTCCCAATCTGCTAAATTATCAGACATATAATTTCCCCTTTATCCGAAATATGAAGTACGATATGATCTGGCTCATGGAAAAAAGGCTATCTCCAAGTCCGTATGGGGATGGAACTTGTCGTATTACAATCAAGTCTTCAAGCACGATGCTGTATTGTATAAACAAGAGAAAGGGTTTTGTTGTGGAGACTTGGCGACAAACCATATCCTTTCTAATGACTATCTATTTCCAGCTCCTCTACACGCTTTTCTGCATACTTTACATCTTTTTGCGCATAATACGTAACTGCTTTTTCTAAAATGACTGCCGTATTATATTCGGGGATACCTGCATATTGTTCATAGACTCCTTTGGGAATAAGAACATTCCCTTCTGGCCAATGCACTTCTAGATTGCCCGTTTTGACAGGGGCGAATTTAGCGCGGCCAGCATATAAGCCGTACTGGTTATAAACAACTACGTTTTCTCCATCTTGAATATCAAGTGTATCTGCATCGTGTTTATTCACTAAAATATCATCTCGGTGTGCATTGTTAAATGGATCGGTTTCACTATAAATCATCGAGTTGAACTGTTTTCCTCGACGCGTCGTCACGTAAAAATGTCCCTCTGGTTTTCTTAATTCCGGAATATCCATGGCGATAAGGTTTCCCTTGCCATCTGGAGTTGGGCAAACGCCATCTTCACAGAGCCAAGCTCCTCCCCATTGGAAAAGGTCGCCTTTGTCATTTAAATGCTGGATGCCATCATAGTTTGGGGCGGCTTTGGCAATTTCTTCACGAATCGCACGTGCATCTTTAAAATGAATAATGTCTTTTGCTTCAGGTCTTACTCGCTTTGCTACATCCATATAAACCTCCCATTCAGAACGAGCCTCTTCTATACGTGGACCTTTAATTTCTGGGGAGAAATAGACCATTCTTTCTGTAGAGGTAGATGTCCCGCCTCCAGGTTGTTCATAGCGTGTCATCGCTGGCAAAACGATGACTGCTTCCTTTGCATCTACAAGTGTAGACGTATTGAAGATAATATCTTGATGTACTCGAAGTTCAATTTGTTCTAAGCATGATTGAATATAATCAGGATTTGGCATTGTTTCAAGAAAATTTCCTCCCGACATATAGTAGAGCTTTAATTTTCGTTCATGTTCCTTTGGTAAGTGAGCGTGCTCTAGAGATTCGCCGACAATGTCTCCTTGCCAAGTGGGAATATCAAAATTCCATACTTTTTCTACACGTTCCCGTTGCTCATCATTCATGCTTCCTCCTGGTAAAGAGAAGGGGTCTGCTCCCATTTCACCAGAGCCTTGCACACCAGAATGTCCTCTTATAGGCATTAAGCCGCAATGTTCACGTCCAAGAAACCCGCGTAACAAAGCTAAATTGGCAACTTGTGAGATGTTATCGGTCCCAAAACGATGTTGGGTCAGCCCCATAGACCAGACAAACACAGCTGATTTTGAATTTGCTAGAAGCGTTGCTAATTCTATCATTCTTTGTTTAGAGATGCCGGACGATTGCTCTAATTGTTCCCACGTATGAGCTTCTACCTTTCTTTGTAAAGCGTCCAAACCATTGACATGTGCCTGAATAAAAGCGTGGTCCAACGCCGATCCGGGCTTTTCCTTCTCCATTGCAAACCAATGCTTCATCATGCCATGCATAAAGGCAATATCACCACCAATATTTACTTGATAAACATCATCGGCTATTTTCGTTCCAAATAAAGCGGACTCTCCAATAGAAGGGATCCAATATTCGTCCATGGATGGTTCGTGATAAGGGTTGATAACAATGATCTTTGTTCCGTGCTTTTTAGCGGCATACATATATTTGGTAGAAACGGGTTGGTTATTTGCTGCCACAGAACCCCAAAACAGTAAAACATCTGTACCAATCCAATCTTTATAGTTGCATGTTGAGGCGCCAACCCCTACAGAACGAGTCAATGCTGTTTTAGATGGCGAGTGGCATATCCTAGATGCATTATCAATATTATTCGTTCCAAGAAACCGAGCGACTTTTCCGAGTACATAATAGGTTTCATTCGTAATGCCACGTGAGGTGGAGTAAAAGGAAAACTGTTTTGGATGAAGGGCGCGCATTTTTTCAGCAATATAGTCTAGTGCTTCGCTCCAGGAAATACGTTGAAACTTTTGATCATCTGGCTTGCGAATAAGTGGGTAAGGGACACGGCCGAGCTGACGTAGTTCTGTGCTGTTCATTTTTCGCAATTCATCTATATCAGCATGCAAGATAGCTTTGTTTATAGCTGGCATCGTATTTAAACGAAGCACGTTTAAACGTGTCGTGCAAAGATGTGGTCCGGTTAACGTTTGATCTTTGAGGCCTTGTACGCCAAGTGCGCAACCGTCGCATACTCCTTGTGTAAGAATGCGAGTGGCATAAGGAAGTCTGTCTTTATTTTCCCAAGCAACCTTCATTGTGTCGCGAATATGATGCGGTTTTACTTTTCCTAAACCAAATGGAACCTTGCTTACCCAAAGCGATGGGTCAGGCTTTTTGGACAACTTCATTGGGCCAGTATGCTTTGTTTTCCCCATGATTTCCCCCTCCAATAATCTACAGTTGATTTTACTTGGTTTCATCCTATCATGAAAGCGGATACAATTCAATTTAGCTATCTATTTATTCATTGAAGGTCGTAGTATTGCGCATAAAATTTCTCTTTTTCTAAACACTAATCATAGAAACTAAAATGGAGGTAAAGTAGATGGAATGGTCATGGGTTTGGAAAGCTGTGCTGATTATCATTGGGGGAACCTTGCTGCTAAGGCTTGCTGGTAGAAAATCAATATCCCAAATGACATTGGCGCAAACGGTTATTATGATTGGTATAGGTTCTTTATTGATTCAGCCATTAGCTGGCAAAAATATATGGACAACACTTGGTGTAGGTACCGTTCTTGTATTGACATTAATTGTAATAGAGTTCGCACAAATTAAATCAGATTCCTTTGAAGGAATTATAACAGGGAAATCAAAAGTCCTCATTCACAATGGTGTCATTCAATATGACCAACTAAAAAAATTACGTCTAACAACAGATCAGCTAGAAATGAATTTACGACAGAAAAATATATCGCGAATAGATGATGTGGAATGGGCAACGTTAGAAGCAAACGGGCAAATTGGATTTGAACTAAAGCAGGAAGCACAACCAGCGACAAAAGGAGATGTACAACAACTTTATACAGAGATCAAAAACGTCCAACAGCAGTTAGCGCAACGCAGAACGCTGGGGGGTGGGGCTGGTGAAAAGTTTCAATCCCCGTCCAATTTATTTCAAGAAGTAGCTGATAAGCGGCATGATAGTAATGCAACTCCTCCTCATCAATTTGATTAAAAGAGATAGTGGTTAAAATAACACTTCATAGGGAATAGTCTTTATAAGTTTAGTTCAATAATGGACATTGGATTTGGACAAAAATATAAGCCACAAGTAATTTCTTCCATAATAGGGAGGTTATAATGATGCTAATCTTTCATCCCTGAATGGAGGGAAATAGCTTCTCCAGCTCTTAAAATACGTTGTCACCTCGGTTAGGAGTATTTCGCTCAGGGATACCGTTAGTGATGGAAGTTTACTTTATAGAGTGAAAAAACAGCTTTTTTTCAGCAGTATGTTGGCGATACGTTAAGTTTTAATAACTTTAATAACAAACCGTTTTATTTCGTGTTAAAAAAGTATATAATATAATTTGTGTGTTTTTGGGGAAATGAAAATAGGTCATGGAAAAAGTTCTTATATGATGATATATGGCACCAAGACACTCCTTTTCGTAAGCGTATATCTTTGGGCTATTCATCATCAGTGGCAATGATAGAAAAATTCTACTGATAGAAGATGTACTTTCTACTATTCATCTATTAACGCATTATTTCCTTGCAAATTTGTAAAATAAAATTTGGTGTTTTTCTATTTGTTTTTTACGCTGATTATCCAGCCTTTAAGAACATGTGCAAGATTTTATTTAGCAATAATAGATTGCAATATGCTAATTAATATGCTAAGCTTGTAAACACAATATATCGTAATAAACAACCTTTATACATACTATATATTGTGTTTTGTTTTGAGTTAAGGCTGTTATTATTAGAAAATTAAGACGCTTGAATGTACGATAGCACGATGAAGCATTCGCTAGTATTGTAAAGTACATAACGAGTTTTAAATGAACATATAAAAGACAAGCTTGGCATAATTGCCGAGTTTTCTAATGCCTATTTACTGTTCGTAAATAGTGATAGCCATATATTATAACCCTTCAAAGGGTTTAATTATATTGAGGGAGGATTATAAATGATCATCGACATCGCTACTACAAGAGATAGACTTGTAGAAATCATTGATCTTGCGCAACAGGGGCTAGCTGTTGAAACGAAAGCTTATAAGGAGAAGGCGTTTAAAACGATTCAGGAAGATACTCCGATCGACAAAGCTTTAGATATTCTTGTTCAAATCGCATTGGAGAATATTGATGAATCTGCTCCTGATTGGACCTATGTAGCGAGCCGAATTTATTTACAGCAGCTTTACCATCAAGCCCGCCGCAATCGCCATTACGATGATGGTAAATATGGGGATTTTTATGAATTAATTACCATGCTGACGGATGAAAATATTTATGAAAATAATTTGTTAGAAAAGTATTCAAAAGCGGAAATTGATTACTTTGCTGAACAAATCGATCCTGCAAGAGACTTGTACTTCACCTACTTAGGGCTTCATACATTAGCGACACGTTATTTAGCAACAGATCACGATAAAAAGGTGTTTGAGCTACCGCAGGAACGTTGGATGGTTATTGCCATGACGCTTATGCAATATGAAGATAAAGCAAAGCGGACAGAGCATGTGTTAGAAGCTTATTGGGCACTAAGTAACTTATATATGACAGTCGCAACACCGACCCTTGCTAATGCTGGAAAAACGCATGGTCAGCTCTCTAGTTGTTTTATTGATACCGTCGATGATAGCCTTCAATCCATTTATGATAGCAATACCGATATTGCTAAGTTGTCTAAAAATGGTGGTGGAATCGGTGTGTATATGGGGAAAATCCGTAGCCGTGGAAGTTCTATTAAAGGATTTAAAGGGATGTCAAGTGGTGTTGTACCATGGATTAAACAATTGAATAATACAGCGGTAAATGTCGATCAATTAGGAACGAGAAAAGGTGCAATTGCTGTTTATTTAGATGTTTGGCACCGGGATATAGAAGCGTTTCTTGACTTGAAATTAAATAATGGTGATGAACGTATGCGGGCACACGATATTTTCACAGGTGTTACCTTACCTGATTTATTTATGGAACAAGTAGAAAAACGTGGTAATTGGTATCTATTTGACCCCCATGAAGTGCGACAAGTGATGGGGTATTCATTAGAAGATTTCTATGACGAAGAAAAAGGGAATGGAACTTTTCGACAAAAATATATGGAGTGCGTAAACTCCGAACAATTGTCAAAACGTGAAATTCCAGCCATTGATATTATGAAGCGCGTTATGAAATCACAATTAGAATCAGGTACACCATTTATGTTTTATCGTGATGAAGTGAATCGACAAAATAGTAATAGTCACCAAGGATTGATTTATTGCTCCAACCTTTGTACGGAAATTACGCAAAATCAATCGCCTTCTGAATTTGTAGAAGAATTTTTGGAAAACGAAAATACCATTGTAAAGAAATATAAATCTGGGGATTATGTCGTCTGTAATTTAAGTTCGATCAACCTTGGAAAAGCTGTACCAGATGAAATTCTAGATCGGTTAATTAAAATTCAAGTACGCATGTTAGATAACGTTATTGATATTAACACATTGCCGATTATGCAAGCTCAACTAACGAATAAAAAGTACCGTGCTATTGGTTTAGGAACGTTTGGCTGGCATCATCTGCTAGCTCGTAACAATATGAAGTGGGAAACGGAAGAAGCGGTGGACTATGCAGACGAATTGTATGAACGCATTGCTTTTCTTACCATTCAGGCAAGTATGGAATTAAGTAAAGAAAAAGGCAGTTACCCGGCATTTGCAGGTAGTAAATGGAGTTCAGGTGAATACTTTGAGCAAAAAGGCTATGACAAAACAGATTGGCTTGCTTTAAAAGAAGACGTTAAACAGCACGGTATTCGAAACGGTTATTTAATGGCAGTGGCACCGAACTCAACAACAGCAATGATCGCTGGGTCTACAGCTAGTATTGATCCGATTTTTAAAACATTTTATTACGAAGAAAAGAAAGACTTTAAAATTCCAGTTACAGCACCAGACTTAACGCACAAGACATATGATGTATATCGTCGCTCTGCATACATTGTAGATCAACGCTGGTCTGTGAAACAAAACGCTGCTAGACAGAAGCATATTGATCAAAGTCTCTCCTTCAACTTCTATGTACCAAATACGATTCGAGCATCTATTTTGCTTGATTTACATTTGCAAGCATGGCAGGAAGGGTTAAAAACAACGTATTATGTACGCTCTACGTCCAATGAAGTCGAAGAATGTGAATGGTGTCAAAGTTGAGAACGTTGATTGCTTACTTGACCTACAGCGGTAATACTCAAGAAGTTGCAACACTTATCCAAGAAAACTTACAAATCAAAGGAGTGGAGACGGCGGTTCATCGTATTGGGATTGATCCGCCCGTCGACCCGGCTTCGTACGATATTATGTTCTTAGGTACATTTACTTGGGATCGGGGAAGCACACCGGATGAAGTAAAGGACTTTATTCTAGAAGTTGGATATAAGCCGGACAATGTTGCTATATTTGGTACAGGTGATACACAATTTGGGGGCGATGATTTATTTTGTCGCGCTGTTGATAAGTTGGTCAATTTTTATCATAGCCCTTGGCGTGGACTGAAAATAGAACAGTCGCCAAGAGGGAAGCAAGAACAATTTGTAAAGGACTGGGTGGAAGGAGTATTAGACCATGGCAAAAATCATGCTGGAAAAAGCAAAGACGTTAGAACCATTAAATCCAAATAAGTCCACAGGTGTATTTGGAGGGCAATCCAGTGGTATCTTAAATTGGAATGATATTGCTTATCCACACTGGTATAAAATGTATAAACGGTTAGTAGGAAATTATTGGCAAGCGGATGAAGTAAATATGCAAAGTGATATTAAGCAATTCCCTTCATTGACAGCAGAAGAACAGGACGCGTATTTAAAAATTATTGGTTTGTTATCTACGTTAGATGCACCGCAAACACGAACGGCTTTACTCATTTCTTTGTACGCAACAGATCCATCTGTGCAATCCATTATGGCGGTCATTGCACAGCAGGAAGCAGTGCATAATGAAAGCTATTCTTACGTGTTGTCTTCCGTTGTCTCGTTAGATGAGCAGAATAAGTCCTTTCAACTCGGAAGAACGGATGCAGTTTTGTTGAAGCGAAACGAGAATCTAACGAAGCAGTATAACGCTTTTGTGGAAGAGCCGACAATCGAAAATATTTTAAAGACATTAGTATATACAGCTCTTTTAGAAGGTATGTTCTTCTATTCTGGGTTTGCGTTTTTCTATAATTTGGCACGCCATAATAAAATGGTCGGCACGTCAACCATGATTAGTTATATTAATCGCGATGAGCTAGAGCACGGTCGCTTCATATCTGAACTATTTCGTGCTACGCTTGCGGAAAATCCAGCATACAATAATGAAACTTTTATCCAATGGGTATACGATCATTTTCAAGAATCCGTTGAATTGGAAATTGAATGGTCCAATTACGTGCTTGGCAGTGTAGAAGGAATTGACCTTGACGAAATGGCTGGATACATTAAATATCGTGCGAACAAGATGCTTCGTATGATGGGATTACATGATGTATATCCAGATTATACCGAAAATCCGATGAAGTGGATTCGCGCCTACGTAGATAACTTTGATGGCACGAAAACAGATTTCTTTGAACAGAAATCTAGACAATATACGAAAACAAGCGATTTGAATGGTTTTGATGATTTATAAGCTTGGTAACTAAATAGATAGGAATACAAGCACAGGCAGCTATAAGAGGTGGACCTTCCCTTTTTAACTGCCTGTGTTTTTGTTTTTTGTATATAACTGATTAGAAAGTTGCATGAACTCTATCGGCTCACGTTTGCCTTTGGAAAATATTATTATACTATTCCTACCTCTATTTTGACGTTTTCTATAGTATAAAAAACCCTTTACATTCACGTAACGGAAACGTTTATGATAAAAGTAGGAGGGATAAGCAATGTATATTCAAGAAGTTGCCAAGCGGCTAAACACAACTGCAAGAACCATTCGATTTTATGAGGAAAAGGGTCTCCTATCGCCTAGTAAGCAAGCGAATCAATACCGAACGTTTACAGATGAGGAAGTAGTAAGGATTAGCACGATATTAGCATTACGTGAATTTGGCGTTGGTATTAAAGAAATAAAAATACAGTAATAAGCTGCCTACATCAGAGGCAGCTTATTACTTTTAGTTGGCAAAATAATTTTTTAACCCATTCGTAATCCCGTTGGCAACTTGATGTTGAAAACTGTTAGAACGAATGGTAGCAAAATCGTTATAATTAGTAAGAAATCCTAGCTCTAATAATATAGAAGGAGCATGATTATTCCTTAATACATAATAGTTATTTGGCACCATTCCTCTATCACGCAATGTGACAGCAGAAGCAAGACCTTGGTGAACATGCTCTGCTAGTTTTTGATCTTTGGAAGAATAATAGAATGTATTTATGCCGTCTGCACTAGAGTTCGGAAATGCATTATAATGAACACTAATAAATGCATGGGTGGTATAAGCATCACTAATTCGAATACGATCACCTAAAGAAACATACGAGTCACTTGACCGAGTTAATAACACATTTGCACCAGCTGCTCGTAATTGTTCTGCAATTTGCTTGGAAGTTTCAAGTGTTAAAAATTTCTCTCGTACACCGTTTATTCCAATAGAACCAGGATCGTAACCACCGTGTCCAGGGTCTAACATGATATTGTATCCATTTAAAGAGTGACTTGCATTGCTGGTTTGAGCTTGTGGCTGCACTTGAGAAGAACTGCTTCCTTCATTGGGCGTTGCTTGTACTTGTACCTGTACAGGTTTATCGTGTTTAACAGGAATCAAGTAATGTTTAGCAACCCATGCTTCTTTTCCACCAAAGTAAGTCTGTACCCAGCCGTGTTGTTCACCGAATTCGACTAATTGGTCACCAGCTTGTAATTGCCCAACAATTTCCGAGTCTATAGATGGGCTGCTTCGCACATTTAATATAGCTTGTCCAACGTCATACACATCCCCATTAGCTGCATGGCTAGTATTAGGCAGCAAAAATAGAGAAGTTAGCACAATTGCTAAAGATGTTAGTGCATAATAGATGTTTTTCAAATTAAGCACGGCCTCCTTCAATAAGATATAATTTTGCTTTATATAAATTCGTATTGAAACAGTTGCTTTTGGGGGCAGCTGATAGAATACGAGATAAAAGCTATATTTAAAAAATAATACTGAAACGATTGGTGCTATGTTCATTGATAAGGAACAACGTAATAATAAAGGTAACAAATATAGATAGTAGAATAATAGATTAAACAAGCATTAAACATTTAGAAAGATACTTTTTTTACGTTACTTTGTGTATGGTCGGTAAGGATAATTTTCAGGGTTATAAATCAAGTTTTTTAATGTTATAGCAACGCCTCATCCATTGTACCATAGAAGGATGGTAGTAAATACCCATTTTATTGTTTCGGATACACTCTATAATAAGTATTCGGTTATACTTTTTTATCGGCACGGTTATCTTAGGTTTAAAGTAAATTTACGAGCTTTTTAATAGTATAACCAGAATAATAGATTTAAAACGATGGATTAAAAAATGATTCCTTTTTACTAGAAAGAGATAAGCTTTTAGCAGATTTAATAGGGTAGGAGAGGAAAATAGTACATACGGCTTATTTCGTTAGAAAGACTTGGCATATCGATAAGTCTTTATAGCGAAATCTTTTTTTCTGTAGTGTAAAAGAAAACAGCTGCAATTTGTGCAGCTGTTACCATTTGAGAAATTATAAGAGATACGTATAAAAGAGTCTCAGCATATACGTGCATCACCTTTTTACTTAGAGAGCGTCCTTTTCTATCAAAATTCTTATAAGTAAGTGTATACAAAGACTACAGTTGTAATATAAGTGGAGCTGTAAAATAGGATTAATAGAATAATTGAGAGGCTGCTTGAAGGGCTTGCTTATTATTAACCATTTCTCCTGGTTTGCGTGATTGACCGATTACATAGTTTTCTAAAGTCATGCCAAAAAACTGGCAAATATACTGAAATTGTTGAACGAGGGGCAATCCTTTTATATGTGGTTGATCGCCACCAACAAGAATAAGGTATACTTTTTTATCTTTTAATGTTTGGCGAAAATGCGGGTAATTGGGGTCTCGTAAAATTTGCGACCAACGATCAATGAATGTTTTTAGTGGTCCGGACATGCCATACCAATAAATAGGGGTAGCGAAAACGACGGTCTCGTGTTTTAATAGTTGGTCAATTAAAAATAAATGGTCATCCTGTATGTGGGGAAATCCTTCTGTTGCGTGTCGCTTATCTACAATCGGTTCCATGTTGTAGTCGCGCAAATAAATATGTGTTGCTGTGTCTTGAGGGATAGCGTGATGGGTTAAAAATTCTGTATTCCCATTTGTCCTTGTTGAACCATGATAGACTACTATACTCATGTTGTTCTTCCTCCTTGAATGAAAATGCCAATTTAGTAAATAGTACCTTGTAAAATTGTATTCTAAAGATGAGTGTTTAGAAGTAACTTGCTAAGATGATTTTGCATGAATATTTGTATGTCTTACTATAATAAAATAAGAGGAACCTTTTTGTGAGGTTGTTCGTATTAAACAATAGATAAATTGCCACTCTGTTTTGTGTCATGGAAAGAAAGTCGTGCATGGAAATAAGCAAGAAAATCTGGTTTGGCTTAGGTGAATACAATGAATTGTTCATAATAAACCCTAGGCGAGGTTGTGTAACATATAGAAGGCATAGGTGGAGCCATCATGAAAAAGACGGTCATTCTTTTTTTAATAGTACTTTTTATATCTGTATATACTTGTTTCCTAACATATTGGTCTGGGTCTTATGTAGTTCTAGATCCAAATTGGCAGGAACAAACTGTTTTAACCCCAGAATCTGTACAAGACTCACGTGATATTTATGTTATTGATAAATGGATATATGCGTTTAAAATGTATCCAGTTAGAAGTATTACATTTTTGTTGTCTGCATCTGGTGTAATTGGTTTTTGTACGTATTTCGTTCGCAAAATGATACGTAAGCGTAAAAATGGAAATACGTTATTTTAAAGGATATGGAGGGGGGATGTAATTGAAGAAAAAACGTCGTACATCTAAACGCCAAGAGAACGAAGGTGGGTGGTGGCTCTGGATTATTGACTTTCTACTAAGTTTTGTTGATTTATTAATTATTTTACCACTTAAATGGTTAGGTAAATTAATGGCGGGATTATTTAAATCTTGGTGGTATTAAAGTAGTAATTTGTATGAGTATGATAGGGAAATACCGGTTATGTATAAGAAACTTACTAAGCCCTCATGGGAAAATAGCTATATATTATGAAGGAGTACTTGCAGAGATTTTTTTGAAAAAACACACCCGTTTTCGTCATATATATTTGGCGAAAACGGGTGTGTTTATAAGATTAAGCTTACTAGTAAGGATGTATAGCCAACTGTCGTATATAAACATTTAAAAGTTACGTTTTTCCAACTGTGCAAGCCCCCACAACATCACTATGCTAAAATACGATTTTTGTCGCTCGTATAGTTTTGCACTTCCTACGAAGAAGAAATGCTCTTCTGCGGGACTTTCACTCATACGATTTCCCCGCAAAAGTGTACATGTTTTACAATGATCGATAGGGTCAAGTTACTTTCATTCTTTCTTGTCGAACTACTTCTCTGTTACATTCTGATCCATTTCCAAATTTCTCCTGGAGTAGCATTTTTACCGTACATTAATATGCCTACTTTGAATATTTTTCCAGCAAGTTTTACGAAAATCCAAATACTAATGATTAAAATAGCGAGTGAAATGATAATTTCGAGCCAAGGCCATTCTTCTAAGTTGCTTAAGCGAAGTAAGAGAACACCTGGCGCCGTGAAAGGAATGTACGTACCAAGTTGAGCCATAAAGCCACTTGGGTCACTAAGAACAGGTCCGATAAAGATAAACGGCAAAAACGGAAGCATCATCACCATACCTTGGAAATTCCCTGCTGTCGTCATATCGGTCATCGTTGCGCCGACGCCGACAAAAATAGAAGCAAACAATAGATAGCCGGAAATGGCAATCATGAGGTATAAAGCTAATTCTGGAACGAACAAATAATCTAAAAACGCAATGTCCAATCGCCATGATAAAACAGGAAGGACGATGACTAAAGAGACAATAGACTGCACAATGCCTAAAACAAAATAGCCAATAATTTTTCCTTGCATGAGATCATTCGGTGTAAGTGAAGATAGAATAATTTCCGCAATCTTATCTTTTTTCTCTTGTGAAGCGCTTTGAAAAATTGCCATGCCAGTAAATACGATGGATAGCATAATAAAACCAGCAAATGCCCCAGGTACAATGCGCTCTAATGAAGCTATTTCAGATTCTTCAGCTGTTTCCTTGGCATCTTTTGTATCGGTTTCATCATTAGCTGAAACGTCTGCTATCTGAATACCACGGGAGACAACCGCTAATTGATCATTGGACAAGCCAAGTTCCTTTAGTTGCCACGCTTGAATAGGGGAGGATAATATTTGGGCTTGATTCATAAAAGAAGCATCCATTTCCTCCGAAGTGTAAGCAGGGATAGTTCCTTTTGTTAAACTTTCCTCGTCGATAAATAAGTAGGCTGTCTGTTCTGTATTTTTAACTTCCTTATTGGCTTCTTCTTCCGTTACATCCGTTTGCATGACTTGCCACGATAAATTACTTGCTGCAACCGTCTGCTCTATTTCAGAAAAAACTCCTAGCTCATCATGAATAAATACGGACGTCATCTCTGTTTCTTCATCGTCACCGCCAATCAGTTCACCTAAGAACATAAATCCAATAATGAAGAGGGGCGTTAAAAACATTCCAATAATAAAGGTCTTGTTGCGGAGGTTTCGTTTGACCTCCCATTTAGCCACTTTCAATGAATTACGCATATGCTTCACCAACTTCCTGCATGAGTTGTTTACCTGTTGCAATATCGATAAAAATTTCATGTAGTGAAATGCGATCTAACCGTAGCTCTTGCACATCTAATGTATCAGGAAGCTGCTTGAGCCATTGCACTGGATCAATATCTTTATATAAGTAGACAATACTATGCGCATTTTCTTGTTCTACACGTTGTACACGTGGTAACTGTTCAAGTTCTTCTTTTTTATTTGTACCATGAATCGTGCATTTAAAGTTGGCAAACTCTTTTTTTACTTCATCCATATGTCCGTAAATTACTTTTTTCCCCCGATGTATCAAAAATAGGCGATCTGCCATTTCTTCGACAAGATTCATTTGATGAGAGGATAGTAGGATAGCTGTGCCGTTATCGGCAAGCTGACGAATTTCCTGTTTAAATAATTCTTGACTTACAGGATCTAACCCAGAAAATGGTTCATCAAGAATGAGTAATTCGGGCTCGTGAAGAATGGATGCAATAAATTGCACCTTTTGTCCCATCCCTTTCGATAGCTCATCGACATTCACTTTTTCCTTCCCTTCTAAGTCAAACTTCTTTAAATAATCTAAAGCTCGTTGTTTTGCTTGATCTAGCGGGTAGTCTTTTAATTCAGCTAAATAGAGTAGAATATCCATTACCTTGACATTTTTATATAACCCACGCTCCTCTGGTAAGTAACCGATTTTATGTCGTGGTATCGAGTTATCTGTATAATTGGAAAAGGTAATCTTTCCTGCATCAGGATATAAAATACCCATAATGTTACGAATTGTAGTTGATTTCCCAGCACCATTCGGGCCGAGAATTGCCATAATTTCACCTTGGTGTACGTCAAAAGAAATATTGTCAATGACTTGTTTGTCTTTAAAAGCTTTGTTTAAATTTTCAACGGTTAAGATTGTGCTCAAAATAGTTGTCTCCTTCCCTTTTCCTCATTGTTTGTTTTATTCTGTAAAGCTCCTGTTGCAACCATTGCAGATTTTACGATGGAGATAACAGCATCGAATGCCTGTTTTATAAAGAGCGCTTGGGTAATGGTGTGACGGAATTTTTTATGTCAGTTTGTGCTCTAAGGTAAATCCAATTTACAAGCTGTTTCATTCCTAATCATCTAGGCAACGCAATTATAGTTTAACTTATGACGTAAAGTTATAGCCAAGTACAAAAAATAGAAAGTCTTCGTAGGTGTTTTATCTCCTTTCTATAAGCTGTGTAAGAATTTCTTCCAAATCTAGAGATTCCTGTTGTGTCCAAGTAATTTGCTCTTGTTGTAAGAAAGATTCCGTTTGTTCTGGAGCGTTTGAGACAAGATAGCGTGTTGAGCGACCGATCTCCCCTGGAATACCTTCCTCTGGAAGCTGTTCGCTAATCCAATATCGGCGGTGTCTATGAATCAATGATTCTTTTTCAAATTTGTTCATCAGCTTTCCATTCCTTAATACGACTATATAATCAGAAAGTTTCATAATGTCAGCGGATTGATGACTTGTCATGAAGATAGCGCGGTCTCCTTGCTCCATCCATTCTACTAGTAAATTCATTAGCTTCTGCTTTGCCGGAATATCCAAGAAAGAAGTGGGTTCATCGAGAAGTAACAATGGTGTATTTCTTGGTAAAGCAAGTGCTAACTGGAGTTTTTGTTGGTTTCCTTGGGATAGTTTTGCAAATCGTTTATCTAATGGAATTTGCAATAAGTCTACCATCTTCTGAAATAGCGCTTCATTCCAATGCGGATATAGAGAGGAAATAAAGTCTTTTAATTTGGTTCCAGTAAAAGGTTCCCATCCAATGACAGTTTGTGCTTGGTACGTAATATGTTGTTTCCAGCTTTCATCCGAACTGTTTGTTTCTATATCCAATAGTTGAATGCTACCTGTATCGCGTTTCACTAAATTCATAATGAGTTTAAACAGTGTGCTTTTTCCAGCCCCGTTCCCTCCGACCATTGTTGTTATCGTTCCAGGTTCTATCGTTAAGTGAATCGGTCCTAGGTGTAAGGTGTCTACGTTTTTTTCTACATCCATTATTTTGAGAAGCGATGTCATGTTTGGTTTCCTCCTTTTTTATGAATGACTTCTAAGCACATTTTTTTTAGTTGTTCGGCTGTATAATCATATTTAAAGGCAATTTCAACAGCTGCTTCCATTGCTTGGTATACTTCAGCAATTTTCATTTGCTGCTTCATATCATGGTCTATGTCAGCAACAAACGTCCCTTTCCCTTGCGTTGTTTGAATAAAGCCTTGATATTCTAAATTTTGATACGCACGACGAATTGTAATAACGCTCGTTTCTAAGTCCTTTGCCAGCGCGCGAATGGATGGAAGTGGCATTCCTTTTGTAAGGTGTCCGCTAGCAATGAGCGTTTTCATTTGGTTTTCGATTTGATGATAAATTGGTTCTCGAGATGTTTTGGAAAGATAAATAGGTAATTCCACAAAACCAGCTCCTTTCTGCTAGCATTAGGGATACATCGTATAGATCGTGTGAAGACCTCTATTAGAAATAATCCCGCTTATTCATAATTTGTTTCATATATAGCTGATGCGCTTTAACAGCTGTAAAGCCAATAATGAGTGACACCGCGGAACTGAGTACCGGCCAGTTTTCAGCAATAATGATGGATAATTCCACAACACCATAGTCAAAGATGAGGTGAGATACAGATAATATAAATAGGAAAATGAAAAGCAAAATAAAAGTCATAGCTGCTGTGAACAACCAATTTGCTGGATATACTTCATTGATTGGTGTAAGTGTCCCTATATAAAGATTGACAGATAACCAAATGATTGCAAACGCGATGTAAGCAGGAATGGATAATAATTGAGCAATAGGTGATGCAACATAAAAGATAATTAGAAACGCAATTTGTACTGGAAAAGAGAAACAAAAATGAATAATGAAGCGACTTTTAATGAAGATTTCCTGTTTAATTGGGAATGGTAATTGCATCATCAAAAGAGGATGGACATTGGCTTGTTTTGAATGCCAATAATTTGGATTTCCAACATTAATACCTAAAATAAAGAAAAGAATAAAAAATAAGTCATAAATTATAACGCTATTTTCGAGATAATGCTGAAAATAGGATATGGCATAAGGAAAGAAACCAAGTATGATTAAACAACCAAATGCAATCTTCTTCGTAGAAACACTTAATTCCAACTTAGCAATGTGCCAAGCTTGCTTCCATTTTTGCATAGAAACGACCTCCTAGAAACTGACCTGTTATACTGTGTATATTTATATAAACAGTACTACAGGTCATAAGAGGATGTCAAGGGACTGCGTGAAAGGAAGGTGCAAAATATACGTGATTGTGGATGTCGGATAAATAGGTAAGATAGAAACTTTAGCTTGAACGGAAACTGTAGAGAGGGAAGTTTAGGAAATGAAAAAACGAGCAAATATTGTCAATATGCATTAATTATAAATGGAAGTATACATTCATGGAGCGAATAAAACCCATGAAGATAATACTGTTAATAGCAAAGCGGTCAGAACATAGAAGGTGTGCAGGTAATATACAACTACGATTGGCGAAGGTATCAAAAACTTGGTACACATCGTTTGATAGAATGTGACGAAAAAAAGTCAAGTAATAATGTTTCGTATAAACTAAAATATGACTATATTGTGAAATGTTGAACAATAAACCCATAAATAAAAGCATGTATGGTATACTCTAAATGTAGTAAAGAAATACTACAACAAATTGTGAAATGATGAACAAAAAGGGAGATGGTACTCATGATCATGAATTTTATCCGAAGAAGTAGTATAGCCGCAGGTATTTTAGCACTTATTCGTATTTATATTGGTTATGAATGGCTTGTTGCTGGCTATGGTAAAATTACGGGGGGTCAATTTGACGCTTCAGGATATTTGCAAGGGGCAATTGCAAGTGCTGGAGGAGAGCATCCGGCAGTACAAGGCTGGTGGGCAGTATTTTTAGAAAAAGTAGCCTTGCCATATGCAGACATATTTACTTTCCTCGTTATGTGGGGGGAATTGTTAGTAGGTATCGCACTTATATTAGGCATATTCACCAACTTTTCCGCATTGATGGGTATTACAATGAACTTTGCTTTCTTGTTTAGCGGCACAGTTAGTACGAATGCGCAAATGGTATTACTTACGGTATTCTTGTTAGTTGCTGGTTACAATGCTGGCAGATTTGGTTTAGATAGATGGGTTATTCCATATGTAAAAGGCTTTTTTACAAAAAAAGAAAGAGAAAGTCTAAAGGTTGCTTAATGGCACAACAAACTATAGCACCATCTTACAGCTTGACGATAGCTGTAAGATGGTGTTTTTTGCACGATAAAACACGGTTGATAGTAAGAGTTAAACGAATGGCTTAGCCATAAATCAGCAAGTTTTCAAAAGTTATTGTTAAAGGGGTCGCCAAAATCGTAGAAGGAAATATTTTACCGTGCTATTCTATATATAAAGCTTTTCTACATAAAGTACGGAGGGGTAAGTATGCCAAAATTTCATAAACTTGTTCGTGATAAAATTCCAGAAATAATTGAAAGCAAGGGGCAAAAGGCAATTACAACAACACTTCATACGGAAGAATACCTGGTTGAATTAAAGAAAAAAATGCTAGAAGAATGGGATGAATATTTACAGGCTGCCGATGATGCTTCAGCGCTAGAAGAATTAGCGGATCTGTTAGAAGTCATTCACGCATTAGCAAAAATGCATGGAGCTTCGCTGCAAACAGTCGAAACTTTGCGTAAGAAGAAGTGTGAAGAGAGAGGAGGTTTTGATAGGCGCGTGTTTTTACATTGTAGAAAAGATGACATTTAGAATTTTTAGTTTAAGAAAAATCATAACGAACCGATCAGGAATGTGGCGGCAGGCTAAGTTTCTCAAAGCATTTTTTATTTCACAATAGTAAGTGGGGGGAGAGTCCCCCACGCTGGAAATGTTTGCGTGATAGGAACTTCCCGACTTAAAGAATGCATTGTGTGATTCGTCAACTCGTATACATTTAGCCGACAATCTCAGCATAAATTTATTTATCTGTAGGAAACATTTATACAGATGGGAGTTTTAGAATTTTACTAGATTTGCTTTAGTTACATACATAATTAGCTAAAACGGACTGTACGTTATAAATGTTGAGTTGCTTATTGAATGTTTTTTGAATCGGTTCAGAGCTACCAGAAACCCATAGCTTAAGTTCTGCATCTAAATCAAATGTTCCAGCTGTTTCAATGGAGAAGTGCGTAATGTTTTTGTAAGGAATAGAATGGTATTCCATTTTCTTTCCAGTAACGCCTTGCTTATCAAGAAGAATTAGTCGTTTATTGGTAAATAACATCATGTCGCGGATCAGTTTGTATGCGTGCTCCACATTCTCTCCTGTAGATAATAGATCACTTATTTCTTCCTCTGCTTTTTTTGTGTCCATTTCCGATGCATTACCCATCATACCATCAAACAATCCCATTTAATATTCCTCCTTGTGAATAAATTAAAAAATCAGATATTAAAGCGTATGTTTAATCCAATGACAACAAAATATATGCATTATTCAAAAGGTGTGCATTCAAATTGAACATATATCTACATTGTACATGAGTATTTCCTATAATGGAAGGAAACACACGTTTAAAGATTTCCAGAATCGAGCAAGCTGATAAAAAATGGAAAGGGGTAGAAAGATGAATAAAAAGACCATTTTGATTTTGTTTACCATGATATGTATTATCAGTTTATCAGCTTGTAATACAACCGATGAAGACCAAACAAAAGAAAAACAACAGTCCAACGAATCAGTAGAAACAGCTGGCGATATGGAGGAAGATACTTCAAAGCAAATTTTTGTTACATTAAAGGATCGCAAACAACGGGAAGTAGCTACAGCAACATTAACGCAGGAAGAAGATGGCGTACGTATTCAATTATCAGGACAAAATTTCACACCTGGAAAGCACGGTTTTCATATCCATGAGACAGGTGCATGCGAAGGACCTGATTTTAGTTCTGCTGGTGGGCATTTCAATCCCACAAACGTGAGTCATGGAAATGTTGAGGATGGTCCGCATGCAGGTGATTTGCCTAACATTGAAGTGAAGGAAGATGGTACTGTGCAAGCTGACACATTAGCTGAAATGGTTACGCTTGAAAAAGGAAAGCCAAATTCATTACTAAAAGAGGATGGAACAGCCCTTGTCATTCATTCGGATGAAGATGATTACAAGTCACAGCCTGCAGGGAATGCAGGAGAACGCATTGCTTGTGGTGTGATTCAAGAAGGGGAATGAAAAGGACAGGCGAGCGATTATAGCTCGCTTATTTTATGGTCTAGGAAATTATAAAAAGATTTTGCAGCTGTGGATAAACTAACTAAGTTATTTAGCCACGTCCGGCGCAAGCGCCCAGCAACTAGGCGACTTCACTCCATTGCCCTACGATTAGTCACCATCGGTTCGCTCTAAATATAGGAAGGCCGACTAAAGACGGGCTTGCCGGAGGGCGCCGGCAAGGGGCATGGTTCCTAAAACTTTCGTTGCTTCGTTCCAGTCGTCACGTTGCTAACCGTGGACAATACAAGTCTTTATTCTGCATTGTTTACATGCTTGCGTTGGAAATTCGCAATATTTTCATACTCTGCTTTCAAAACTTGAGGTAGACGGGTGAAAAGCGGAAGTAGCTCTTCGTAAACAGCACTTGCAGCTTCATTTGGTTGATGGGTATGTGTAGCGCCAATCATTTCGGAAACAACTGAAAAGTCATCAATCTCACCTGTAGCGTACATGCCTAATACGATTGCGCCGAGGCAAGAACTTTCATAGCTTTCTGGTACGACAACAGGTTTATGGAAGACATCGGCCATTAGTTGACGCCACATGGCTGATCGAGCAAAGCCACCCGTCGCTTGGATTTGTTTTGGCTCTCCTGTCAATGCAGTGACTGCAAGTAAAACGGTACGTAAGTTAAACATAACACCCTCTAGTACGGCGCGTACCATATGTTGCTTTTGATGATGAATGCTTAACCCGAAGAAAGAAGCACGTGCATTAGCATCCCAAAGTGGTGCACGTTCTCCCGTCATAAATGGGTGAAATAAAAGCCCGTCAGAACCTGGTGCTACACCTTCCGCCATTTTCGTTAGTACATCATAGGGGTCCATACCTAATCGTTTGGCTGTTTCTACTTCAGAAGCTGCAAGTTCATCCCGTACCCAACGTAGAATCATTCCGCCATTATTAACAGGTCCGCCAATAACCCAATGCTTTTCTGTTAATGCATAGCAAAAAGTTCTACCCAATGGATCTGTTTTTGGTTTGTCGGTGACTGTACGTATCGCACCGCTTGTTCCAATCGTAACCGCAGTAATGCCAGATTCGATTGCGTTGACACCGAGATTGGAAAGCACACCATCACTTGCTCCGATGAGAAACGGCGTGTTTACGTCTATTCCCATTTCTTTACAAATAACTTCGTCTACACCAGTAAATGTCTTGGTAGTAGGCACGAGGGTGGACAGGTTTTCTGAGGTTATCCCTGCTACTTGTAATGCTTCCTCATCCCAATCTAATGCTTCTAGGTTCAATAAACCGGTTGCCGAAGCAATGGAGTAGTCAATTACATAGGAATGGAATAAACGAGAAAATATATATTCTTTAATCGAGATGAATTTATGCGCTCGTTGGAACAGTGCTGGTTCTTCTGTTCGTAACCATAATAGTTTGGCTAACGGCGACATGGGATGTACCGGCGTTCCTGTTCTTAAATAGATTTCATGCCCATTTTTCTTATCGTTTATCTCTTTAGCATATGGAGCACTTCTTGTGTCCGCCCAAGTAATGCTATTTGTTAATAAATTTCCTACCTCATCTACAGCTATCAAACTATGCATGGCAGAACTAAAAGCGACAAATTTTAAAGCTTTTGGGTGAATCTTACTCGTTTGCATGGCTTCTTTAATTGTTGTTACCACAGCTTGGAAAATCTCGTTAGGGTCTTGTTCGGCTACTAAAGGATTTGGTGTATGTAACGGGTAATGTACGGCACTTTTGCTAATTGCTTTTCCATTCTTTGTAAACAAAACCGCTTTTGTACTTGTAGTTCCAATATCGACGCCTAAATAATAAGCTGATGCAGTCATCCTTATTCCTCCTTGCACTACGTATACCTTTATTTTACCAGATGTTTGGTGGAAATCATGTATTTGTAAGATCTTACTCGTTTATTGTATATGCAAAAAAGGGAAGCTTGGTTTTACGGTTTATGCTTCCCTACGTAAACTAGTCGTTTTTAATCACATCGTGACCGCCAAATTCATTCCGTAGTGCTGCTACCACTTTGCCTGTAAACGTATCATCTTCAAGAGATCGATAACGCATCATTAAGGAAAGCGCAATAACTGGTGCCGCTACTTGGTAATCTAGAGCTGTTTCCACCGTCCATTTTCCTTCACCGGAAGATTGCATAATACCACGTATTTGATCCAATTGAGCATCTTTGGAGAATGCTTGTTGTGTTAGTTCCATTAACCAAGAACGAATGACCGAACCATGGTTAAATACTTTAGCCACTTTTTCGTAGTCATAGTCAAATTCACTTTTATGAAGAATATCAAATCCTTCTGCGATGGCTTGCATCATACCATATTCCATTCCATTGTGAACCATTTTTAAGAAATGACCACTGCCTGCTTCCCCAGTGTATAAGTAGCCGTTTTCTGTGGAAATATCTTTAAATAGTGGTTCAATTTGTTTAAATGCTTCAGCATCTCCACCTATCATCGTACAAGCGCCGTTTCTAGCGCCATCTGTTCCTCCACTCGTACCGCAATCAAAGAAGAAGATATCTTTATCGTCTAACATTTCTTTGCGTTTACATGTATCTTTATAGTTGGAGTTACCGCCATCAATTAAAATATCACCCTTATCAAGTAATGTTGTCATTTTTTGTACGACATTTTCTGTCACTTCTCCAGCTGGAACCATTAACCATATAATACGCGGACTAGGTAATTGTTCTACAAGATGTTCGATGGAGGATGTAGCTTCGTAATTTGCGTGTGTGATGGAAGTTCTTTGTGCTTCGTTCGTGTCAAAGCCAAGTACATTATGTTGATGGTCGAGTAAATTAAGTGTTAAATTATATCCCATTTTTCCTAAGCCAATCATACCAATATTCATTTCCGTCACCTCGAGTTGAATTAATATCATTTTGTTAAATTTTGAACATAATAATTATTGCTTGATGGGAAAGTATAAAAATCACACGATAAAATATGCACGTTCGTCTTTATAGTATAAAAGGCCATCACGGCTTGCATGAGGGAGTCCATATACAAATTTGCAAGCACGTTTTTGCTATGAAGACAACGTTCTCTCATAAGATTTGCCGATAAACCAAGTTTTTTAGCAGTAAATAATTCATCGACTTGCATTCATTATATCAAATTTTTTTTCGTTTACAACAATTATCACGGAAATTTTTTTCGTGTATAATAGTTTAAGAAAACGAAATAGTATAAAAATCTTGCTGTAAAATAATAAAAGGAGAACAAAATATGGATCAAGTCAACCAACACGGTTTAGCGCGTATTCGTAGCAATTATAGCCGGTTAAGTGAGAAAGAGAAGAAAATAGCTGATTATATTTTGCAACATCCGAAAGCAATTATTCATCATACTATTAATCAAATTGCAGATGAATTGGAGGTTGCGGATTCAACGGTGTTTCGTTTTTGTCAGCGCGTGGGTTTTAAAGGGTACCAAGCTTTAAAAATTGCACTTGCTGCTGAAATGGCGACACCCGTCACAGATATTCACGAAAAAATCCGAGCTGGCGATGACGTAGGAACGGTTAGTGAAAAAGTTTTTCGTTCAAATATGAATACACTAGAGGATACGTTAAAAGTAATGGATCAAAAAGCCTTATATGATGCTGTTGCAGCATTAATTGTAGCTGAAAAAGTAGAATTTTTTGGGATAGGTGGGTCAGCCATTGTATCCATCGACGCTTATCATAAATTTCTTCGTAGCGGCATGCAAGTGCACGCAAATTTGGATGCGCATATGCAGCTAATGGCAGCATCACAATTAAGTGCTAAAGATGTGGCTGTTATTATTTCCCACTCTGGTTCTACCAAAGATATTATGGATATACTACATGTTTTAAGGGATAAAAATGTCACGATTATTGCAATAACAAACTTTGCTAAATCCACACTGAGCAAACAAGCAGATATTTTACTTTATACCGTCTCAGATGAGACAGAATTTCGACCTGAAGCATTATCGTCACGAATCGCAGAGCTGACAATAATTGACGCATTATATACAAATGTAATGCTTGCCAAAGGAGAATCCGCTCAACAGGCACTACAAGATATGCGAAAGGCAATTGCTTTAAAACGTTTATAAGGTGACTTGTATTTCCTGATGTGAGTGACTTTAGGAAGGTAGCAGGCAAATTTTTAGCAGGTATGAGCGGGAATTTGACAAGATGGAGCGAAATTCAGGTAGAGGCGAGCGAATTTCGGAGGAGAGTGAGCGACTTTTCGAGTAGAATGAGCGATTTCCGGAAGAAAGCGGGCGAAATACGAGCAAGGGCGAGCAATTTTTCGTGGTCTAGGAAATTATCAAATTTAGCAGCTGTGGAGTTATTTATTAGCCACGTCCTGCTCCAGCTCCCAGCAACTAGGCAACTTCACCCCATTGCCCTAAGATAAGCCATCATCGGCTCGTTTTAAATAGGAAGGCCGACTAAAGACGGGCTTGCCGGAGGGCGCTGGCATACTCCTGCATGATTCTTAAAACTTCAGTTGCTTCTTTCCACTCGCTACGTTGCTAATCGGGCGCCCCGAGCCTTTGTTCCTTACAGATATGATATAAAGGTTAGTAAGGAGGGATGTACATTGATTGATATTAGTAAGTTAATTCAAGGGAAAAATGTAACAGATTTAGATATTCAATTGTTGAGCTATATTGTTGAAAATATGGATCATGTCTTGAAGCAAGGAGTTCGTCACATCGCCAAAGTGAATTATACTTCTCCAGCAACCATTATTCGTTTGTCCAAGAAGCTTGGATATACAGGATTTGTAGATATGTATTACCACCTTTTACCGCTAGTTAAAGAGGTGGATGAAAAGAAGGGAAATGTAGAAGATGATTTTCCAGAGATTACTACAAAGGAATTTATCGATTGCAACGGGGTGGAAACAATCCATCAATTTATCGATAAAGTCATGCAGATGGAACAAACCTATATCTTTTTATACGCAACTGGTTTTTCGGCTATAGCTGCTGAATATTTATACAAAAAGTTATTAGTGCTAGGTAAGAAAACGATATTAGCTAGTGGTATGGATTCAATAGGTGTATTTGAAAATAATTTGGATCATATTGGTGCACTTGTTGTGATTTCTAAATCGGGTGAAACACAGCAAGTCATTGATAAACTAGTTGCTGCTAAAGAGCATAACATATTTACTGTTTCCTTCACCAAAGAAATAGACAACCGCATCGCCAACATATCGGATTTGAACTTTAAAATCATCGATAATAATAAGCTAGATGATCGAAATATGTTGCCTAATATTTTTTTCCCTAGATTATTAATGGCTTTTGAGCTTATTTTAAAGGAATACTTAAAAACAAATGCTAGATAGGTAATACATACTTTGTGAAACGTGTTTCAATCGATGAAACACGTTTTTTCAGCTACAAAAATTATATACAAGAAACCGTTTACGGGATAAACTAATTTATGTCATCGACAATATACGACAAATTTGCTGGGGGTGTTTTAAATTGAAGCAGAAGATGATGGAAGCAATGCAACGTTTTTCCAAAGCAATGTTTATTCCAGTACTTATTTTACCCATTGCAGGTATTCTCATAGCTCTTGGTAATGTATTTACAAACCCACGATTACTTGAAATAATTCCGTTTTTAGATAATCCTGTCACAACTGGGTTTGGTTCCATTTTATCGGGTTCATTAGTTTCGATTTTAAGTAATTTAGGTTTAATTTTTGCTGTTGGTATAACTGTAGGCTTAGCAAAGAAAGAAAAGTCCGTAGCAGGATTTACCGCATTATTAGGATATTTAGTATTTGTGAATGCAATGAATAAATTTATGGAGCTAAGTGGTTTGCTTGTCGAAGCTGATTCCTTGCAAGGAACTGGACAAACATTAGTGTTAGGAGTCCAGATATTGGATATGGGAGTTTTCTTAGGAATCATGCTCGGTATTGTAACCGCATTTATTCATAATAAATTTATTGATACAGAATTTAACGGTGCTTTTCAAATATATGGTGGTTCCCGGTTTGTGTTTATCGTTTTAATTCCGGTTACCGTATTAATGGCAGTGCTTCTCACTTATATTTGGCCTATTTTTCAAAGTGGAATCAACAATCTTGGCACGTTGATTCAACACAGTGGGAATTTTGGTTTGTTTTTATACGGCATGTTGGAAAGGTTACTTATTCCAACTGGTTTACATCACTTAGTATATACGCCATTTCTGTACACCTCACTTGGTGGCGTAGCGGAAGTTGGCGGCCAGGTTTTAGAAGGGGCTCGTAATATTTACTACGCGGAAATTGCTGATCCAGCGGTCGCTCGTTTATCAGAAAGTGTTATCTGGGATGCACGTGGCATTGCGAAAATGTTTGGTTTAATTGGAGCATGTTTAGCGATGTATCATACAGCCAAACCAGAAAATAAAATAAAAGTAAAAGCAATTTTAATTCCAGCTGCATTTACTTCTTTTATTGCCGGAGTTACAGAGCCAATAGAGTTCTCCTTTATGTTTGTGGCACCAATTCTATTTGTTGTCCATGCTGCTTTAAGTGGTTTAAGCATGGTGGCTTTAAACTTATTAGATGTTCGTGCAATTGGACCAAATGGCATGATTGATTTTCTATTGTTTAATGTCCCACTTGGCTTTGAGAAAACAAGTTGGCCGATGTATATCTTCGTCGGAATCCTATTCTTTGTTATCTATTATGTAGTATTTCGTTTCTTAATTACAAAATTTAATTTCAAAACAGTAGGACGTGAAGATACAGGCAAAGAAGCGAAATTGTACTCGAAACAAGATTACAAAGAAAAGAAGCGTAAAGGTAAAGCAAAAGACGATACAAATACGGCGAACGCCGATATGGCAAGCTTGATTGTAGAGGCTCTTGGCGGGGCAGAAAATATTGATACCATAACAAATTGTTATACGAGATTGCGACTCACATTGCGCCAACCAAACTTAGTGGATGAAGAAACATTAAAAACAAAAACAGGAGCAAGTGGTGTCATTGTTAAAGATAAAAACGTTCAGGTGGTGTACGGTTTACAAGTAACGACTGTGCGTAAATCTGTGGATAATTATTTAGGTAGAGAACAAACAGAATAGATAAAAGAGAGGAAGATAACAATGAAAGAATTTTCGATTGTAATAGCAGGTGGCGGAAGCACCTACACGCCAGGAATTGTAATGATGCTTTTGGATAATTTAGATCGCTTTCCTATTCGTACATTAAAACTATATGATAATGATGCAGAGAGACAGGCGGTATTAGGAGAAGCATTGGAAATTACGTTAAAGGAAAAGGCACCAGATATGGAGTATATTTATACTACCGATCCAGAAGAAGCATTTACAGACGTCGATTTTTGTTTTGCGCATATACGAACTGGCAAATATAAAATGCGTGAATTAGATGAGAAAATCCCGTTAAAGCACGGTGTGGTTGGGCAAGAAACGTGTGGACCAGGCGGAATTGCCTATGGGATGAGAAGTATTAAAGACATGATAGAACTTATTGATCTCATGGAGCAGTATTCGCCACACTGCTGGATGTTAAATTACTCTAACCCAGCAGCAATTGTTGCAGAAGCTTGCCGTGTTTTACGTCCAAATTCCCGCGTATTAAATATTTGTGATATGCCAGTAGGAACAGTACGAAGAATGTCACAAATTATTGGTAAAACACCAAAAGACCTTGACGTTCGTTATTTTGGCTTAAATCATTTTGGTTGGTGGACGAGTATCAAAGATAAAGAAGGAAATGAGTATTTACCACAAATTAGAGATTATGTAAAAGAACATGGGTACTTGACCCAAGTCGAAGTTGATACACAGCATATGGACCCAAGCTGGCAGGAGACGCATAAGAAGGCAAAAGATTTACTCGCAGTTGATCCGAGATTTCTACCAAATACGTATTTAAAATATTATTTCTACCCTGACTATGTTGTGAACCATTCTAACCCAGCATATACGAGAGCAAATGAAGTTATGGATGGCAGGGAAAAAGAAGTCTTTTCTACGGCAAGAGAAATTATTGCAAAAGGTACATCCTCAGGAAGTGAATTTTCCATAGGTAGTCATGCTTCATTTATTGTCGATCTTGCACGGGCTATCGCATTTAATACGTATGAAAGAATGGTAATGATTGTAGAAAACAATGGAGCAATTGCCAACTTCGATAACGATGCAATGGTTGAAGTCCCATGTCTCATTGGGTCAGATGGGGTGGAACCCTTAAATCAAGGAGAGATTCCAGAATTTGAACGAGCGTTAATGTATCAACAGGTAACAGTAGAAAAATTAGTTGTCCAAGCATATATAGAAGGTAGTTATCAAAAACTATGGCAAGCACTAACACTTTCTAAAACAGTACCAAGTGCAAAAGTAGCCAAAGAAATTTTAGACGATCTTATCGAAGCTAATCAAGAATTTTGGCCAGAGTTAAAATAAGTTTTCATGAATTTTAGTTAGAGGGTACTGTCATATCATTGAATATATACACCATAAAAACAGAAGCGGAAGTGAGCACCCCTTGCTTGATAGCAGCCATTTTTGAGCTGTCTATGAAGCAAGGGGTGTTTAATGATTGCGTTTTTTAATGTGAAAATTGCTGGAGATGGTGTAAGCCAACCAAAGCCACATCCAGAAGGAATTCATAAGGCATTAGAAAAGATGCAAATCCAACCTAATGTAGCAATGTTTGTCGTAGATAGTGAAGCAGATATTCAAGCTGGTTTAGAAGCGAATGTGTATACAGTCGGAGTTAAATGGTTTCCAGCGTACCAGACGAATACATTCACTAGACAACCAGATACACAATGTCACTCTATTGCTGATTTTATGGCGTATATAAGCGAGATGCAATGATACAAAAGCGATCAGTTCTAGGTGAAAAGTAACTGGATAAAAACTTTCTAAGCGGAATAGATTGCTTTCTTTCTTTACTTCTGTATAATATATTTCGAGTATCGAAGAAAAAGGTCGGACAGCTTAGAAAGGAGAGCGATGTATGCCAGCACAACCTATGGCAGAGACAAAACAGGAAAAAATATGGACACGTGACTTTATCCTTATTTGTCTCGCTAATTTTTGTATATTTTTAGGATTTCAGATGACGCTACCTACGTTACCTTTATTTGTAAAAGAACTTGGTGGTAGTGATCAATTGATCGGTATTATTGTTGGAATATTTACATTTTCAGCATTGGTAATGCGACCCTATGCAGGGCATGCATTGGAGTCAAAAGGTAGACAATTTGTATATATGTTCGGATTACTTATCTTTGTTGTATCTGTTGGTTCGTTTGCGCTCGTTTCCAGTATTGCCCTACTACTATTACTCCGCATCGTACAAGGGGTAGGATGGGGCTTTTCAACGACAGCTACTGGAACCATTGCAACAGATCTAATACCTCCCTCGCGTCGTGGAGAAGGGATGGGCTATTTCGGATTAGCTGGTAATTTAGCATTAGCTTTTGGCCCATCTTTAGGTCTAGCGCTTGTTGGTCAAATGAGCTTTTCTAGCTTTTTTCTCATATGTGCTTCCGCTGGACTTGTTGCATTAGTTCTATCTAGTAAAATTAAATATAAAAAAGTAGAGCAATCCCACCATAAAACAGTAGCTTTGAAGTTTGATATTTTTGAGAAAACGGCTATTCATCCGTCGTTATTACTGTTTTTTGTAACATTTACGTTTGGAGGAATTGCAACCTTCCTTCCTTTACATGCTGCAGAACAGGAAGTTGCTGGGATTGAAGGCTATTTTTTAATGTATGCTGTTTTCCTCATGATTTCCCGTACATTTGCCGGGAAAATTTATGATCAGAAAGGGCATTTATTTGTTTTTCTCCCTGGGACAGTGCTTATTTTTGGTGCTATGCTTTTATTGGCTTGGCTTCCTAATACAACGATGATGCTTATTGCAGCTAGTTTATATGGGCTTGGCTTCGGAATGATTCAACCTGCCTTACAAGCATGGGCGGTTGAAAAAGCTCCCGGAAATCGAAAAGGAATGGCGAATGCCACGTTTTTCTCCTTTTTTGATTTAGGTGTTGGTATGGGAGCCATTATCTTCGGACAAATCGCCTTCTTATTTAACTATGGTGTTATTTATGTTGTAGCTGCAGGATCGGTATTACTATCCATGTTATTGTATTTGTATCTCGTATTCATTGCTGTACGCCGTAAGCAAGACGTGCGTTAGACAAAACTAATCCCCATAAGATTAATAGCCTTAAGCTTTACCTTTCGTGTATGAAACGATTCGTGTGGGTTAAATTCCCACAGATGGAAGATTTTTTTATCTTCCTATCTCAAAAAGGAACCCAGCTGGTTTGAGGCTAGGTTCCTTATTAAATTGGTCTAGGAAATTATAAAATTTAGCAGCTGTGCATAAACTTACTAAGTTATTTAACCACGTCCGGCCCAAGCGCCAGCAACTAGGCGACTTCATTCCATTGCCCTACGCTAAGTCATCATCGGTTCGTGCTAAACAGGAAGGCCGACTACAGACGGGCTTGCCGAAGGGCGCCGGCATACTCCTATTGCAGGAGCATGATTCCTAAAACTTCAGTAGATTCGTTCCACTCGCTACGTTGCTACCCGGGCGCCTCGAGCCTTTGTTCTTCATTTAATGATGTTTTGGTAAAACAATCCGTTTATATAATTGGACTGTAATCACGTAATATAAACCATAGATAACTAAGAAAATACTAATTGGTAGCCATACTTTTGTATATGGCTCTACTAAGATAAAAGAGAACATTTGCATACCGATTAAGACATGAACAAGCCCAATAATGGCTGGGAACAAAAATAGTAGAAATAATTCTCGATAAATGGATCGTTGTAATAATGACTGACGTACACCAATTTTACGTAACATGTGATAGCGCTCGATATCTGCTCCGGCACTTGATAGCAGTTTAAACATAAGCACACTCGCCATCATCATTAAAAAGGCAATTCCGAGGAAAATTCCCATAAAGACGGTGCCGCTGGAAAAACTTTTTAAACTAACGTAATTATTATATTTTCCACCCACATTATCCACAGGTTTACCTACGTAACTTTCTGCTACTTCTTGTTGTCTTTCTTCCAGTTGCTTGAATGAAGACACATGCTTGGAAAAGTCGTCTGTTTTCGTTACTATGACCTGTTTTTCTTTTGCATCTACGTTCTCATAATGACTTTGATCAACGACATAAACCGTTCTCTCGCCAAACATCGTATAGCTTGCATTTAATTCTAGAGAGATAGCGTTCAACCATTTATCTGGAAGTTCTTCCCCTTCTGTGCCATCCATTGTATACAGAGAAGCAGGTAGTTTTTCTTCTACGCGTTTTATTTGAATATCAGATATAGCTTCCATTGATCTATCGAAATGAGGAACTAGAGGTGGTTTCTCTAACAGACTGTCTTTAAGAAAGAACACCCCGTCATTCGTCAATTTATACTCGTACGTATTTTTTTCACTGACGTCCATGGCCTCGATGGTGTCTATATCTTCCTTGGTTGGTTCATAGATTGCTGCATCATTTGCTTGAAAGCTAGAGGCTTGAAGTTCTATATTATGATAGAACGAAAGTCCAGCTGTCATCGCACCTAAACCAAGTGCAATTAACATGGCTACTGTTCCTAACACTTTGGTTAAGTTAAGCATTCGAAATCGTAATTGCCCTAGTGTAAATGAGTTAATGCCTGTTTCATTTAACATGCGGTTTTGTTTTAATTTTTTCACAAAGTATGGCAAAAACGAAATAAAGATGAAGTATGTCCCTGGCACGATCGTGATGGTAGCTAGAATAACTCCGAAATGTTGAAATTTAGCAATATGAATCATGGTGTAGTAGCCAATCACCATTAAAATAATCGAAACTAACACACCAAAAAAAGTTTTCAAACCGCTTGTTTTAATAACGTCTTCTTGTTTGTTCGCTTGTAATAAATCAAGCACCTTTTTCTTGCCAATTTGCCAAGCATTGACAATGGATGTTAATAAAAACAAAATGATATAAAAGATAACAGTTGTAATGATCGAAGAAGTATAAATCGCTTTAAAACCCGTGGCTTCTGCTGAGAAATCAAGCATATCCATAAGTACATCAGCAATAACCGCTGTTAACCCCATGCCGATGATGATACCAATGACTAACGAAACGATTCCGATAAACAGCGTCTCCATAAACATGAGTTGCGTAATTTTACTTTTCTTTGCCCCTAATGTTAGATACATCGCCATTTCCTTTTGTCGCAATGTTTGAATAAACGAGGTGGCATAAAAAATATAAAAAATCGTAATAAACCCAAGAATAAATGTTCCAACATGGAATACAAACATGGTTGCACCAATCATTTTATTTGCTTCCACAAAAGCTTCATTTTGAGCTAATGTTTGAAACATATAAAAAATCGCAATGGAAATCGTTAATCCAAATAATAATACTAAATAGTCTTTAAACATTTTTCGCATACTGGATAGAGATAATTTAACTAACATGAGATCATCTTCTTTCTATTACCATTCATTTGGTTTGTTAATTTCAGAAAGGACATCAAGAATAGCTTGATGGAATTCATTCCGTTTATGAGTACGATGTATTTCTTTATATAGCTGACCATCTTGAATGAACAAGATACGCTGACAATAACTTGCGCTTAAAGGATCATGCGTTACGAGCATAATGGATGTACCGAGATTTTCATTCATATGAACGAATGTTTCCATTAAGCTTTTTGCGTTTTTCGAATCCAATGCGCCCGTAGGCTCATCTGCAAGAATGAGGGCAGGTTCATGTACAAGCGCGCGAGCTGCCGCGACCCTTTGCTTTTGCCCTCCGGATATGGTTACAGGATATTTCGGGAGAATTTCCTCAATCCCGAGATTTTTGGCCACTTTTAGTACGCTTGGTTTAATGTTTTTCACCGCAACTCCTTGTAAAGATAAAGGTAAAGCAATATTTTCATAAACAGTCAGATTTTCTAATAGATTAAAATCCTGAAAAATAAAGCCGAGCTGTTGCGAACGAAAATCGGCTAATTGATTCTGTTTCATATTCGTAATATCTGTTCCGGCAATTTTTACAGAGCCACTAGATGCTTGATCCAAAGTAGAGATTACGTTTAACAGTGTCGTTTTTCCGGCGCCAGAAGCCCCCATAATACCAACAAATTCACCCTGTTTCATGGCAAATGAAATATTCTTTAAGGCGTGATATTGTGTTTCTTTCCTTTTTCCATATACTTTATTTAAATGGTTTACTTGTAAGACAGATTGTGCCATCGTTCTACCTCCAACAATATATTTTCTATCATTAGCTTACCGTTGAATGGAAAATATAGGTATCGAACTTCCTTTCAACCAGCTTACATTTTTGTAAGTAAAGCTTCATAAACAAGAAAGATTATTTTAAAAACAGGGTGAATTTGTTTATACTATAGGAAAGTATAAGGTTTTGTGGATTATAGGATAAGAAAAACGAAGGCTTCCGTTAGGAGACTTGGCAGCAAGCCAAGTTTTTCTAACAATAGAAACATAAGAATTGGCAAAGGAAGGTATCTTTATTTTGAAAACAATTCGTGATATTAATGTGGAAAGCTTATTTCCATCCACCATATATAAACGAGGTTTGAAATATTACAAGCTAGGCCGTGTCAGTGATCCATTATTTGATAGGAATCATCAAGAATGGTCAGCGATCGTAGAAGGCACGGAGAAATATGCCGTTGAAATTCACGCGAAAAATTTTGCCAACGGCTCAATAGGTACGTATTGTAATTGTCCCGCATTTGATACGTATGGTACGTGTAAGCATATCGCTGCGGTATTAATTAAAATTGTTAATCAAAAGCATGATCCTGCAGATCAATTTTCAGCCTATAACTATCGTTTAACGCAAAACTTTATGGCTGCATTAAATAGTCTTCCGCCAACAGAGCAAATGAAAGCACCCGCACCGAGTCAAGTTGAACTCAAAGTGGAGTATATTTGCAAATTAGATAATCAGGACCAATTGCAATTGGAATTGAAAATTGGTGAAAAACGGTGTTATATCATCAAAGATGCTGCTTCTATGTTAGAACATATTATGGAAAAAAGGGAATACCCACTAACGAAGCGTTTTTCTTATGTTCCGGAACTGCATTGTTTTGCCCAAGCAGATATGGATATTCTTGTTCAGTTACATGCTATTTTGCAGAATGAGCGTATTTACCGTACGGATGATCGTTTTTTCTATAAAGATAGCAAACGGTATATCATTATCCCTCCACTAGAGGCGAAAATGTTGCTGGAGAAACTCGTATCACGATCTTTCTTTGTAGAGACGATGAAGGAAACGTACTCCACTGTAACTGTGGAAAAAGAGGTCATGCCGTTTGACTTTTCTTTGTCAGCGCATAATCGAGATGAATTATTATTGAAAATGGACCCACTACATGATGTATTCTTTCTTCCTTACTATGATCTGTTGTTTGCCGATGGCGTATTTTATATCCCTAGTGAATATCAAGCCCCTATCATGAATCAGCTTCAGCGCTTTCAAAATCATCATTGGCGGTTACCTGTTGCCAAAAATCAAGCGGATGAATTTGTGTCTACGGTTATTCCATCGTTGCAAAAGGTAGGTAACGTTTCGATAGCGGAGAATGTTGCTAAAGACATTGTGCAATATCCACTGGAAGCAAAACTTTATTTAGAAGTGAAGGAAGCTTTTATAGCCGGGAAATTGGAATACCATTATGGGTCTGAACAAATAGATCCTTTTGGCAAACGGGAAGCGAATGAAGTTATTATTATTCGTGATGTGGAAAAAGAACAGCAAATTATGCAACTCATTGAATATGCAGATTTTCACTATAACGGTAAAGAACTTTATATTCCTATAAATGATGAAGAAGCGATGTATGATTTCATTTATTATACCATTCCAAAGTTAGATGAGTATGTAGAATTGTTTTTAACATCGGATATTCGTAACTTGATCGTAGAACAGGAGCCTACAGCCTATGCGAATGTAGAAGTAGATCATGCTTCCAACTTATTAGATATTGGGTTTGATATTGAAGGTGTTGAAGAGTCGGAAATTAAGCAGATTCTATCCGCTGTTGTCGAAAAGAAACGGTATTACCGTCTAGATAGTGGAGCATTGGTCTCTTTGGAGAATGATACATTTTTATCTGTGCAACAGTTTTTTGAGGATATGGATATCGATAAAGCTGCTATCAAAGATGGAAATATGCAAGTACCCGTCTATCGTGGCGTACAAATTGATGAGCTTTTACAAACCGATAAAAATTATGATCGCTCATTCCGCAAGCTGTTGCATCATTTAAAATCACCGGAAGAGCAAGTGTATCCACTTCCCGATAAGCTTCAAGCAGAGCTGAGAAATTATCAAGAGGCTGGTTACCAATGGTTTAAGTCGTTAAGTGAATATCATCTAGGGGGAATCTTAGCAGATGATATGGGACTGGGAAAGACGCTACAAAGTATTGCATACATTGCATCAGAGCCAAGCAAACAGCCGCATCTAATTATTGCTCCATCTTCTGTCGTATATAACTGGAAAAATGAATTTGCTAAATTTGCTCCCGACTTGCAGGTGGCTATTTTAACAGGTACACCACAAGAACGGAAACAGAAGTTTGCTGATTCAAAGCAGATGGACGTTTGGATTACGTCTTATGCTACAGCTCGGCAGGATGTAGAGCTGTATAAAGAAATCCGTTTTCAAACACTCATTCTTGATGAAGCACAATATATTAAAAACTACGCAACAAAAACATCCAAGGCAATTCGCAGCCTGCAAGCAGGACGTCGTTTTGCTTTAAGTGGTACACCAATTGAAAATTCTATTGATGAATTATGGGCTATATTTCAAGTGATTCTACCGGGCTTAATGCCAAATCATAAAACGTTTAAACAGCTCCCTTATGAGAAAATCGCGCTAATGACAAGACCGTTTATTTTACGACGGTTGAAGGGGGATGTTCTGCATGAACTCCCGGAAAAAATTGAAACAGTACATAGCTCGGAATTGACAAAGCAGCAAAAGGATTTATATATTGGCTACCATCGTCAGTTGCAACAAGAAGCGGTGCAATCCATGAGTGAAAATGGCTTTCAAAAAAGTCGGATGAAAATTTTAGCTGGTCTTACGCGCTTACGACAGATTTGCTGTCATCCATCGTTGTTTATTGAAAATTATGAAGGAGACTCAGGCAAGCTAGAGCAGTTAATGGAAACGGTCCGGAATGCAAAGGAAAGCGGCAAACGGATGTTGATCTTCTCTCAGTTTACATCCATGCATGAGATTATTAAGGATGAGTTAGAGAAAGAGCAAATTGGCTATTTTTATTTACATGGACAAACACCGTCACAGGAAAGAGTAGAAATGAGTGAACGGTTTAATAATGGGGAAAACGATGTGTTTTTAATTTCCTTAAAAGCTGGCGGTACTGGTTTGAATTTAACCGGTGCAGATACGGTTATTTTGTATGATTTATGGTGGAATCCGGCAGTAGAGGATCAGGCTACTGGTCGGGCGCATCGTTTTGGGCAAAAAAATGTCGTGCAGGTGATTCGTTTAATTACGGAAGGAACCATTGAAGAGAAAATATATGAGTTACAGCAGAAAAAACGCGAATTAATTGATCAAGTCATTCAGCCAGGTGATGCCATGTTCTCTAGCTTAAATGAAGATGATGTTCGTGATCTTTTAAATATATAATCTGGTAGAGAAGATAATCTCTCTAGAAAGAAAGGTTAGAAAAACTTGGCTTGTTTGCAGAGCCAAGTTTTTCTTAAATGAATAAGAAAGCATAAAACTTGATGCTTGGGATCCGTCCGGCTCCAGCGCCCAGCAACTAGGCGACTTGACTCCATTGCCCTAAGCTAAGTCATCATCGGTTCGTACGAAATAGAAAGGCCGACTAAAGACGGGTTTGCCGGAGGGCGCCGGCATACTCCTGTTGCAGGAGTATGCTCCCTAAAGTTTTCGTTGATTCGTTCCACTCGCTACGTTGCTAAATGGGCGCCCCGAGCGTTTGTTTTAGGATAGATCATCATGTCAAAAATGGCACATCACATATGAGCATTTTTACTATCGGTGGATGTCGTTTGTTTAAACTTTCCCATTATCACGCACCCAAAAGGAAGCGCTAGACGCATCAATTTTTGGGTGCATTCCTTATTCGTTTATATGTTCAAATTGAAAAGTTTTCTTGGTCTCCCTCTTACATACGGTTTTTCCTCTCCAGCTACTTTGATCACTTTGCCTGATAAAAGTTTATTAATTGTACGCTCAGCACTTCGTTTCGTAACTTGATAATGCGAAGCGAAATCATTGGAAGAGAACGGTTCGTTATTGCGTAATGTTATGAATTGGATGAAATTATAAGAAATTTCATTGTTTAATCGCGCTTTATGAATCAGTGCTTGATATAGTTTTGATGTATCAAATGTTTTCGTCTCACCTATAGGGCCAATCATCACTTTGTTTTCATTTACTAAAAAACATTTACTCTCCTGTGTATCCAAACAAGCTTTTAAAGCTGCTTTTGCATTCTCCTTTGCGGTGTTTGCTGTCAGCCCGATACCAAACGCAATAGCGACAGGGAGTTGTGACCGTCGTTCAATGACATGGAGTAAAGGAAAGTCACGGTAATGCTGTCTTATGTACGCTAGCAAAGCATTTGTTCCGAATAACATCATATGATTATGTTTATTTGTAATGACACATGCATGATTTTCTTGGGCAAATTCATGAATAATTTTTTTTAATTGTTCGTTACTGTCAAAGGATTGTACTTTGGCTTCTTTTGACTTTAACTGGATATACCCTATGACAACTTGGGTCGTATTCGCTTGATAATCTTGAAGTTTTACTACTTGTTTTACTTCCTCCATAGCCATTTCCATATTTAATGTAGGTGTGTGCATCTTTTGAACAGGGATATTTTTTTGTTTTAACGTATCTTTTACTTCTTCAAATGATGTCACGACATAATCTATTTTTCCCTCTTCCCATAGCTTCTCGTGATAATCAATAATGGGTTGCAAATGATGTAACATGGATTCCTTCGTTTGTAATAAATAGATATCATTGTCTTGCAAATGTAATTCTGAAAACACTTTATAGACGGGTTTATCATTGCAAACATCTATAGAAATGCGCTTCCAAACTTGTTTGTTATTCTTTTTCAACAAACATAATGTTGTTAAGAGCATGTATTCATCTAGAGGAAGATGGATACAAGGAGGTTCCTTCTTTTCAACTTTACTTTTTACATACAAATAGGAAACTTGTTCCGTGAAAAAGAAAATATCACAAACATACGCCTTTTCAACTAAGTGGATCATTTCTTTCAAACTGACATAAGGAAAGAACATAAAATCAAGTTCTTTATCGACAGGTACTACTTTTTTAACTCGGTCTAGCATTGCTCTTGGGCTAAATACCGCTATTTTCATCTTCATTCTTATCGCTCCTGTTTCCGTTATAATCATCCTAATCATAGGTGTGGAACTAATTTACGCTAGTGTATTAAAGTGAATGGGTGAGGAGTTCTTATGAGCTAGTCAAAGATGGATGTGTGTTGTAAAAATAATAGGTAATAGTCATATGGTATTGAATTTTCTAATAATTGTCAAGAAAATTCCATAAATAAAATGGAATATTTTTGGAATTACCATATTTCGTGTAGGGGATTAGCTGATATATCTATGTTTAGCGTAAAAGCTAAGCAAAGCAAAGGCTATTGCCATGGATGCTTGGTGGAGATCAGTTTTTCTTACAAGGTAGAAAAGTATAAAAATGTAATGGTTTATAGTATAAGAAAAACGACAGCGTTTTTTCGCCATAAGACTTGGCTACAAGCAAAGTTTTTCTAATTGTCTAGGAAATTATAAAAGTCACGTCCGACTCCAGCGTTCAGCAACTAGGCGACTTCACTCCATTGCCCTAAGCTAAGTCATCATCGGTTCGTTCTAAATAGGAAGGACTAAAGACGGGCTTGCCGGAGGGAACCGGCATACTCCTGTTGCAGGAGCATGGTTCCTAAACCTTTCGTTGATTCGTTTCACTCGCTACGTTGCTAACCGGGCGCCCCGAGACTTTGTTGTCCATAACTATGGTGCAAGAATTGGAGCACTATAGTATGCTTGATATAGTGCAAGCCAAGTTTTCGAATAAAAAGGTATTCTAAGGGAGAGAGATAGGTGTGAATCGTTTTTTAGAAAAGACGAAAGTAAAGTTGCCGATCATACAAGCAGGAATGGCTGGCGGAATTACCATCCCTGAGCTTGTTGCAACCGTGGCTAACGAAGGTGGACTGGGGACGATAGGGGCAGGCTATATGACTCCAGTGGCATTGCAAAGGGCGATTCAGCAAGTTAAACAATTAACGAAGCAACCGTTTGCTGTCAATTTATTTGCAACGAATTTACAAGCTACATCAAATGACTTAGAGCCAATGCAATCAGCTTTAGATGTGTTTCGAAAACGTTTAGGAATAGAATCTGGAAGCAGTCAAGTTCAAGTAGATGATTACTTAGAGGAACATATGGAGGTTTTGCTTGAAGAAAAAATTCCCATGATAAGTACTGCTTTTGGTATGCTTTCAGACGAGCATATTATGAAATTGAAAACGAATCCAGTTACGTTATTGGGAATGGCAACGAATGTGGAAGAAGCAAAACAGTTAGAAGAAGCTGGATACGATATTATTGTTGCCCAAGGAAGTGAAGCTGGTGGACATCGAGGCACATTTCAAATTACCGACTATCCAGAGGGGTGTAATATTGGCTTAGTTGCTTTGCTAAGCTCTATAAAACAACACGTAAAACTCCCGGTTGTTGCTACTGGTGGAATTGTTAGTAAAGAACAAGTAGAGGGACTATTTAAAATGGGAGCGGAAGCAGTGCAGATTGGCACCCGTTTTCTTCTAGCGAAAGAAGCTGGGACAGCGCCTTCCTATAAAGCAGCTCTTCTTGCTGCTAGTGGAGAGGACACGGTGATTACTACCTTTTTCTCTGGTAGACCAGCAAGAGGAGTTGCCAACACATTTACTAGAGAGTTAAAGAAAAAACAAATGAAAGCATTGCCGTTTCCGATTCAAAATGCGTGTACAAAGGATATACGAAAAGCGGCTAAAGAACAAAATAATGCCGCTTATCAGTCATTATGGGCTGGGCAAGGCGTTGGACAATTGAACCAAGAAGAAACCGTAAAAGATATTTTAGTTTCTTTGCTCTAAAGTAAAACACACTACGGTTCATTGTATAAGAGAAACTCCGGCTTTTGTCCTAAAAGTTTGGAAAATCCGTGTTGTTTATTCAAACGAACTAGTGAAATAGAACAGAATAGATTGTCTTGCTCCCGCATTTTTAAATGTCGGGAGTTTTTATCGTTCCCATCTATTTCTTATAACGAAACTTAAAAGTTAATTTTACTTTTATTAGTTCTATTGCTAATAGTTTGACAATAAATTGTATAAAAAGTTAAAATATATTTTATACAAAAGTTTATAAGGGGGAGTATGTGTGAAACGTACAAAGTGGATTTTGTTAACGGTTACCTTATTTATCTTTGCATTATTACTAACTGCATGTGGAGGGGAAAGTGACAAAAATGATGCAAATGAAGGGGATAACGGAGGTGGAGAAAAACCAGAATTTTTAAGCTTGCTTACTGGAGGAACAAGTGGCACATATTATCCTTTAGGTGGAGAAATGGCAACAATGATAAAGGATGAGACGGGAATTCAAACAGATCCTCAATCATCCAATGCTTCTGCGGATAATGTAGCTGCTTTAAGAGACGGCGATGCTCAACTAGCATTTGTTCAGACAGATGTAATTTCGAATGCTATTGAAGGGATTAATTCATTTGAAGGCGAGCCTGTTGATAACGTACAAGCAATCGGCTCTCTTTATCCAGAAACCATTCAAATTGTAACGACCAAGGATTCAGGGATTAATTCTGTCGAGGACTTAGCCGGAAAAGCAGTATCTGTTGGTGCACCTGGATCCGGAACATTTGTCAATGCGGAGCAGATTTTAGAAGTTCATGGTATGTCAATGGATGATATTGAAGAACAAAATCTTGATTTTGGAGAGTCTACAGGTGGCATTCAAGATGGAAATATTGATGCAGCTTTTATAACAGCAGGAACGCCGACTGGGGCTGTTGAAGGGTTAAAAGCTCAAGTAGATGTGAACATTGTTCCAGTAGCTCAAGATAAAATAGATGCCTTAGTAGAAAAATATCCATACTATGCAAGTGACACGGTCAAAGCAGGAACATATGGCTTAGAAGAAGATGTTCAGACGGTAGCCGTTTTAGCAATGCTTGCTGTAACAGATAGTCTTTCTGAAGATGTGGTTTACGATGTTACAAAAGCCATTTATGAAAATACAGACAAAATCGCTCATGACAAGGGTGAGTTTATAACTAAAGAATCAGCGCTTGATGGTATTGGAATTGATTTACATCCAGGAGCTAAAAAATACTTTGATGAAGCAGGAATATCTGCTTCTGAATAGGCTTGTGTGAGATAGCACCGGCAGTAAAATGCGTTTGCCGAATTTTGCTGCCGGTTCTTCTGGTTTCTAGATGATAGAAAAGGAACAAGACAGCACTTTTTCGCTGTGAATGCGTTGAGAATAGTCAATTGATTTTTCTATTGCTATAGGAAAATGTAACAATAAAGCCTCGTAGCAATTTAAATAAAAAATAGGTGAATATCATATGAGTGCTTTAAACCGAAAACAATGGTGTTTTATAACCATTATAATTCTTAGTTTGTCCTGCTTAATTGCCTTTTTTGCCCCTTTTAAAACGGCACTTATTTTTTATAAAGAAAATACAGAGCAAATAGCCATGTTTCTTCCTTTGGATGAGGGAGATACCTTTCAACATATTTTTACGCATTCTATTCATTTAACGGATGTCGTAGAAAAATATGAAGTTACACATAAGAACACCATACAGCAAACGGAAATAATCTATGAAGAATTCGCTATTGGTATGCCAGCTAATGCGCAGGAAGGGGAAGCATTTACGTATGAAGATGGCAAATATCATATAAAAAACATAAATCAAACGTTTGATCAAATTAAACTTCGGAATGGAAAGGTTGTGTCTGAAAATAGACTCGTTTGGGGAAACAACGCACAATATCAAGTTTATTTAAATGATTATGTGCAACCAGGAGCCTGGTTTACAGTGAAAATGGATAAAGTCACGCTATGGCAATACTTGAAAGGAGTGAGAGTACATGAGTGATAAAAAAGATCAGCTAACGAAACAAGAACAAGAAGCATTACTGAAAAAATACGATACAGAGGCGAATACGCGTAAGCTTGCAGGTGTAGCTGCAGGAATTGTTTTTTTTGGCTTGCTGGCGTTTTCCATTTTTCAATTATACACAGGGGCATTTGGGCAAAAAACAGCCTACATTCAACGAACTGTTCACTTAGGGTTTGCACTCTCCTTAATATTTCTATTATTTCCAGCTAGAAGAACAGGAATCAAGTCTCGGGTTGCTTGGTATGATTATATTTTGGTCGTATTATCTATTATTGTTTGTGGATACTGGCCTGTATATTATGAAACACTTGTACAGCAAATTGGCGGTATTACAGAAGTACAAATGATTGTTGGGGGAGCTGCGATTTTACTCGTAATGGAAGCAACAAGAAGGGCAGTAGGGCTACCCATTACTGTTATAGCTAGTCTGTTTTTAATTTATGCGCTATTTGGTAGGCAAATGCCTGGTATGTTGGCGCATCAGGGGTTAAGTTTGGAACAGCTTATCGACACTATGTTTTTTACAACAGAAGGGATTTTAGGTACACCATTGCAAGTTTCCTCTACTTATATTTTCCTCTTTTTATTGTTTGGTGCTTTTTTAGTCCAAACAGGGGTTGGTAATTATTTTAACGATTTAGCTATCTCGCTTGCCGGAAAACGGACTGGAGGGCCAGCGAAGGTAGCCATTTTTTCCAGTGCCTTAAATGGAACGATATCGGGAAGTTCTGTAGCAAATACGGTTACGACGGGTTCATATACTATACCAATGATGAAAAGATTAGGGTATAAACCAAATTTTGCTGGTGCTGTTGAAGCTGCTTCGTCCACAGGTGGACAAATTATGCCTCCAATTATGGGGGCCGCAGCGTTTTTAATGATTGAATTTGCTGGGGTAGGCTATTGGCAAATTGCCCAAGCAGCGTTAATTCCTGCTATTTTATATTTTTCGGGAATTTGGATTATGACTCATTTAGAAGCAAAACGAATGGGTTTGTACGGGTTACCAAAAGATCAAATCCCACCTAAGAAAGAAGTGCTTAAAAAAATTCACTTACTTCTACCGATCATAGCAATTGTTTGGCTACTATTTGAAGGAGTTAGCATTGAGCGAACAGCGCTCTATGGCATTGGGATTACGATTGCTGTTAGTTTATTTATGAAGGAAACGCGTATAACACCACGTAAATTCATTACCGCTCTAACGTCAGGTGCTCGTACCGCTTTAGGTGTAGCTGCAGCTACAGCGTGCGCCGGGATTATTGTAGGTGTTGTGACAAAGACAGGCCTAGGATTAAAGTTAGGAAATAGTTTGGTAGATATTGCTGGTGCAATAGCTACATCGGCGGATATGCAATTATTGTTAACGTTATTTTTCACCATGATTACGTCGATCATTCTAGGGATGGGTTCGCCTACGACAGCGAATTATATTATTACATCCACAATAGCTCTACCAGCTATTTTAGCCTTAAATGATCATTTAGATGTAGCTATTCCACTACTTGCGGGGCATATGTTTGTGTTTTATTTCGGTATTGTAGCTGATATTACCCCACCAGTTGCGCTCGCTGCTTTTGCAGCTACGGGTATCTCAGGTGGTGAACCAATTCGCACGGGGATAAATGCTGCTAAACTGGCTATTGCTGCTTTTATTATTCCCTATATGTTTGTATTACAGCCAGAACTCTTAATGATTGATACATCGATTGGTGAGGTCGGTTGGATATTATTTACAGCCATTACGGGTATGATCGCAATTGGCGCCGGTTTGATTGGTTTTTGGTATGTAAAGCTTCACTGGTCTGTACGTATTTTAACAATAGCAATCGGGCTGTTATTAATTTATCCAGAAGGAAATACGGATGTATATGGATTGGCTGCCTTTATCGTTATGTTAGCTATCCAGTTGTATATGAATCGTTCCAAAGGATTGGGAGAGAAGATGGAAAAAACGGCAAGTGGGTAAGGAAAGTTGTTCTTAATGACATTCCACAAATAGTGGAGAGAGACAATAAGAAACGAGACCATATGATGTAGGAGTACGAAGAATCAAATTCGTATTTCGCATACTTGTTCCCAGTTTTTAGCCAATTTTCGAGATTTTCTTTTTGAAGATTCATAATTAATTCCTGTATTTCCTAAAATACGTGATTGTTCTCTTCTTGGCAGTTCAGATTACACTGGAGTTTGCCATATGGGATTTGGCTACAACACTAATAGCTTTAAATCTCTCTGTGAGAAAAGACAATATTATACTTTGAGCATTTGAAATGGGATAAGTAAATTAATCGAAATCTGGAATTAGAGAGTAAAAGAAGGCTATATTTACATATGGCATTTCTCCATCTTTAAGCATATTGTCTCAATGTTCTATTGGGGTAAGCATGTGCGGCAATTTTTCACAAATTTATAAGTAAAAATTTTTAAATTATTGCCTTTTTTAAGAAAAATTTTATTATACAATAAAATCAAAAAACGACAGAAGGGGATAAAATGATAGATAAAGGGTTAATTGAAAGTAAACTGAAAGAAATCTTCGAAAATCAAGGGACATATATAAATGAAGAAGATTATAATGATGAAATTCTATTAGATTCACTACAACTAATTAATATTGTAATAGAGATGGAGGAAATGTTTTTAATACGTATAACAGATGATTTTTTAGGTTTTAATAATATGAAGACTTTTACGGATTTTTATTACTGTGTCGTTAATTATTTAGAAGGTAAAGAATAATAAGGTTTGAGATATTGTTTAAAGGGGGTGATAACATGAAAAAGAAACTTGTAAAACCAGTAAAGAAAAATGAGAAGAACTTGGTTCTATATGGTGAAGGAAATCAAAGTCGTGGTAATAAGTAACTAAAATTTTAACTCACAGTACTTACATTATACTAAATGGCGGGTACTGTGAGTTGAATAAATACTTAAAATAAGTAAGGATTGATGAAAATTAAAATAGCTTTAATAGATAGTGGTATTAGTAAATCTTTATCGAAAAAAAACAAAGGAAGAATTGTGGACGCATATCGTATGCCGTCTATTAAATCTAGCAAAGATAATATCGGACATGGTACATCAATAGCGCATATATTACTTACGAATTCACCTCAATCAACAATAATATATTCAATGAAGCTATTCGATGAGGGGGGACATCCTACTGAAAATGATTTAATAGAGGCATTGCTTTTTATAGATAATCATTTAGATGTAGATATTGTTCATATCAGTAATGGTATTAACATGGTTGTCCATTTAAAAAAATTAGAACGTATTTGCAATAAATTATACTTAAAAGGTATATTTATAGTTTCTGCTTTTGATAATCAAGGTGTTGTATCCTATCCTGCTGCACTCCCTAACGTGATAGGAGTGTACTGGGACACATATAGATCGAATGTGAATGACTTTATTTATGTAGAAAACTCACCTATAAATATCCTAGGCTATGCAGGTAATCACTTCCTGCCATGGATAAATGATGAGAAAAAAGTTGTGTCAGGCTCAAGTTTTACTGCACCATATATAACAAGTTTTATAGCAAAGTACTTAAATGTTGAAACTTCAAAACACACTAGTGTTTGGGATTATTTAAAAGAAGAGGCAACTGAAATAATCAGTTATACGGATAAATCTGTTGAAACTAATGAATTAATCTCACAAAAGATTAAGAACATAAAAAAAGCAATCTTATTCCCTATAAGCAAGGAAATGCATTCATTATTAGCGAATATTGATTTATTGAATTTTGAAATAAGAGATGTTTTTGATCACCCATTAAGTAGAAATGTTGGTCGAGATGTGGATGATTTCATTTATGGGTTTAGTGTATTAGAGAAGCAAGTTAAATCTATTTCTAAAATTAATTGGGACGATGATTTTGATACTATAATACTCGGTCACACAAATACGCTTAATAAAATGTTAAATCATAGTTACATAGATTTTTTTATAAATGAAGCCAAAAAGCACAAAAAGAATCTATATTCATTTGATAATATTATTCAAAGAGAAGATGTGGATATAAACTGTATAGATAATTTTGTATTTTCACCTTATCCTTGTAAATCTGATGTTAACATGAACACATTTGGGAGTTTGTATAAAATGCCAAATCCCGTTTTGGCAATAGTTGGAACTTCACCACACCAGGGTAAATTTAATCTACAATTATCATTAAGAAGAGAACTGCTTAACAAAGGGTATAAAGTAGGGCAACTAGGGACTGAACCTAGTTCCCACTTATTTGGAATGGAAGTCGCTTTTCCGAATGGGTACGATTCTTATATAAACTTATCTCTAAATGAACAGATTTTTCACGTAAATAAAATTCTTTCAAACTTAAGGGAAAAGGAAATAATACTGATAGGAACGCAGTCCCAAACTGTTCCATACAGTTTTGGGAATTTAGGTTTTTATCCGATCGCTCCAATTCCAGTTCTTTTAGCTTCTGAACCAGATGCAGCTGTTCTATGTGTTAATCCGGAGGATGAATTTGAATACATTGCTAGGACAATTGGGTATTTGGAAAATTATATGCAAACTACTGTCATTGCTTTAAGTGTATATCCTCTTCGTTACAATATGGAATGGAATATAAGCCCTAATAATTATGAACAATTAGATATGGATACTTTAAATGAAATTAAGAAAAATATGCACCAATATTTTGATCTACCTATCTATATTAATGGGAAAGATAATAATAATTTAGTCGAAAGTTGTATTGATTTTTTTTCATTACAATAGGGATAGGATTTATACTTTTTATTTAATAGGTTAGATCGCTTTTAAACCATAAGGCAGGGAGTTTTATAAATAATGTCTAATATTTCATTAATAAACGCTGGAAAAAGAATTGGTAAAACACAAATAATTCATGGTTTGAATATGGAGATATCTATTAGCCCTTCTAAAATGTATGGCTTTATTGGCCCAAATGGATCTGGTAAAACGACTACCATGAAGTTGATAAGTGGCTTATACTTCCCAAATCAAGGGAGATTAGAATGTGAAAATACTTCTCTAGAATACGACAAATGGGCGAAAGCTAATGTAGCTTATATACCTGCGGGAGAGAGAGGATTATTTTATAAGAACTCTGTATACGATAACTCTATGTATTATGGGATTATTAAAGGTGCTTCTCCGACAGAGATCAAAAAAAATGTATCTTTGTTTTCAAAAAGGCTAAAAATAACAAATCTATTAAATAAAAGAGTGGAACAATTATCAACTGGACAAAAGAAAAAGGCTCAGTTACTTTGTGCTATTTCAACAGGAAAAAGACTTTTGTTGTTAGATGAACCATCATTAGGGTTAGATATGGATTCTTCTATTGAGCTACAAGCCATATTAACTGAAGTGTTTGAAACGTTGAATACATCCATTTTTATATCTTCTCATGATGTAAATTTTTTAAGTGGAATTGTTAATAATTATTATTTTATTTTTGATGGAACAATAAAAAGCTCCTTCTCTACTACTTATAATACGAAACAATTGGAAGAAGAATACTACAGGTTGAAGGAGGAGTCATTATATGAAGGAGGTTTATAATGCATTAAAAGTAGAAGCGCTCTTAGGGATAAAATCAGCATTTAGATATAAAGTGGGGATAATTAGTGACTTTCTAATTTTTTTCTCCATATATGTAATAGCTGTGTTTTTTGGTTCAGGGGGAGGATTTGTTTCATCTTATGATGCTACCGGCGTTGACGGGAGGGTGTTAGTGCTAATTGGGGTAATATTTTGGCAGTTAAGTATAAGTGCCTTAGGGTTTAGTTCTTCATTGGTCAGTAACTCTTATGCCATAGGAACATTAGAACTAAGACTCCAAAGTAAAATTTCGCCTATAATCTTAATGTTTGTGAATGTGATAATAAACTTATTAACTGGTGTAGCTATCCTGGGGATTGTATTAGTGGTTTCTTATTTTTATTTAGATTTGTCGTTCAATGACATATTGAATATAATGTCTTCATTTATAGTAGTATTACCAAGTATGTTAGGAATGTTTGGCATTGGATTAATGTTTGGAGGACTTACGCTAAAGGAAAAAAGCATTGGTCAATTTCTCATGATTATTCAAGGTGTCTTACTATTTGCTTCGAATTCTGTCATTCCTTTAGATAATAAGATCATTAACTTATTACCATTCCCAATTGGAACTGATATTTCACGCTTGATATATTTAGATGAACCAATTTCTTTGGGTTATATTAGCGGGTATTTATTAGTTAATATAGGGTGGTTAATTGTAGGAGTTATCATTTTTAATGTCATGTTAAGGAATGAAAGAATTAATGGAACTTTTGACACGTATTAGTATCATTTTTAAGAAGGTGTGAATTAAATTTTGAGAACTGAGGAGAAAAGAAACATAAAGGCTAATTGTTTAGGAAGCTGTATTATTGATCATTTAAATAAAGCAGGGCATCAAATCTCAGAAGCGGACTTATATTGCAATGAAAGCATGTTGACAACATATTTTTGCAATACTACTGATAGTTTAGCTACGCCAATAGAAGAGCTACTCGTAGAGGATATTAAAAAAATGGGAATGAAATTAAAAAGAGTTAAAGAAATGGATATTAATAAACTAGATACTTTAATAAAAGATGAGCACATGATAATACTGAATATAAGTAGTAGACATCTAACCTATTCAGATACGTATAAAAAAACTCCTACAACTCTAACCAACCATTTTATAAATATATACACTGGTATTAAGGGAGAATATTATATATGCGATGCGTATATCCCTACCATTCCTATATCTAGTTATGAAGGGGATTTTCTTTTAACTGAAACAATACTGAACGAATGCGAAATTTACACTTTACAATGTGATCATTTAATTTTACATGAAAATGACTATAAGCTACATAGTATAGCTTGCTCTTTGAAAAATTATAAAAATGATAAAAATGAAGAAAATCCGTTTCAACAACTAAAGACAAAGTTAAATTCAGGGGATTTAACTTACAAATGCGTGGTCTAACTCCACCGTCTTTAGACGGTATCCGCTTTTAGCCTTATCTTTTTTGTCCATACTAAGTGAAGAGGTGAAAGTATGGAAGGATATAGAAAAAATAGTCATACTGTGTATGATATCAAGTATCATGTCATATGGGTGACAAAGTATAGATATAAGGTTTTGGGCGGGCATATAGCGGTGAGAGTGCGTGATTTGATAAGACAAGGTTGTGAAGCCAGAGGAATTACCATATTGCAAGGAAGTGTTGGGAAAGACCACATTCATTTATTATTATCTTGTCCTCCAAGTATTGCTCCAAGTAAAATATTGCAGTATCTAAAAGGAAGATCATCGAGATTATTGCAGGATGAGTTTCCAGAACTTAAAAAGAAATATTGGGGGCAGCACTTGTGGGCAAGAGGATATTTTTGTGCCACCGTAGGAACGGTAACGGAAGAAATAATAAGAAATTATATAGCAAATCAATTCAATGAAGGTAAGGACGAAATATTCAGGATAGAAGAATGAGTTTAGTCTAGCTTTGAGGATGCTTTAGCTAAGGCCTTTGAGCAGGACTTTAGCCTGGGAAACGACTTTAGTCGTCGACATTTATGTCTAAATCCACCTGCTTTAGCAGGTGGTCGTTTAAGCAGTAAAATTATATTTGAAATGGCTGTAGGGCTGTTAACAGGAGGGGTATTGGCTACAAGAATTTTATTTGTTGAGAATGCAAGAAGCGTGGTTTATTTAAATGAAGAATTCAATCAAGAATATGAGGGTCTTAAAGATAATTATTTTACGCTAAGATTACACTTACTAAATTATTCGTGTACCAAAAGTGAAAGAGACTTAGATATTATTATACAAAAAATAAATACGGTAGAAACAATGGAAGTTAATCTTTTGTAAGCGTAAAATAAAATACACATAACAATCACAGGGCATCTATGTGATAATCTTCTTAGAAAATAAATTAGGAGGTTATGCGATGACCCTAAAAGACAAGCGAATAGCATGGAAAGCGCGTTATGATGCCTGGAAAGAAAGCGGACAAAGGAGTTGGTCAGGTTCCTTGCCTCAACTTGGCGTGCATGATGAACCATTAAATTTTGACACAAAATAAGGAGATGTTAAAGAAGATTTATGGCTAAGTACGGCATACGAGAGGGATTCCGCTTATATTGCTATCCATATGTATCGTGGAATGCCGTATGAAAAGTATTTTCAAGATATGGATTCTGTTTTACAGGTGTACGAGGCAAGACCACATTGGGGAAAAATGCACAATATGAATATGGATCAATTACAGAGACTATATCCTAAACTGGAGGCGTTTTCACGGCTACGCAAGCAACTAGATCCGACAGGGCTGTTTTTAAATGCCTACTTTGAAACGTTGTTCGCAATAAGTAATAAAGGTAATGTGGAGAGGCTGCAAAACAGTGTGACTTTCACATCATAGAATTTTGTTTTAGAATAATAGATAGAATATTTATCTAGCGCAATTAAAATTGGCCAGCAAAACAAATGAGAAATAAGGGTGGAACATAATTTCCAAGGGGTTTAAGCAATGAGACAAATAAAATTAATATGGATTGGGTGTATCTCTGGTGTCGTTCTAGGTGTTTTTTTAAAGCTAACGGAGCAGATGACATCCAAACGTGTGTACACTTTATTGCTCAACGTCGATTATATCCCAATACTAAAAGACTTGCCGTTAAATGAATTTGGTGAATTTATGCTGCATATGATTGTTTCGGTAATTCTAGTACCAGTGATCTATGTAGCCTTAACACAGATTGGGCACCAACAAAACCTGTTCACCTATATGTTGCTTAGTAGTTTCATAGGTGCTGTGATTTATGTAACGACAAGCTTTTCTGAACGTACACCAGACTTACTTGACGGAACCTCGTTTTTGCTTTGGGTTATCGGGCACGTAGTATTTGGATGGGTGACAGGCTTCCTAATAACAAAGATAGTAAAGGACTAGATGATGATGAACAACAGGAGATTGTCAAAAGCAGTTAAACGAACGGTGTTTGTAGGAGTCGGCTTATTCCTTTTATTTATCGGTATATCATTGTTCTTTCAACGTTTTATGTTAACACAACCTGATTCACAGGTAGGTCCGATAATTAGTGAACAAGTTTTAGATTACCGCCCTTTAGTAGTAAAGTATGCTAAAAAGTATGAAGTGGAAGAGCATGTTGATACGCTTCTCGCTATGATGATGCAAGAGTCTAGCGGGCAAGGGGATGATCCAATGCAATCATCAGAAAGTTATTGCGGAGAACGTGGATGTATTCAAGATCCGGAAGTATCTATTAAGCAAGGAGTCTATTATTTTTCACAAACATTGAAAGCAGCAGGTGGCGATGTATTAACGGCTATCCAATCGTACAATTTTGGAAAAGGATTCGTCGATTATATTCGCGAGCAAGGGGATGACTTTTCGCAAGAAGCAGCCATTCAATTTTCGCAAAAAATGTATGCAGCAGATCCTGACAAAGAGAAATACCGCTGTTTACGTGACGGGGCGCAAGAACTTGATGCTTGCTATGGCGATATTTATTATGTTAAATCTGTGATGGCATATAAAGATAAAATAAAGCAAGAGTAAATTTTTCTATGGTATGATGAAATGAAGGAGGAGATTCAAATGAATAAAGCAATTCATACAGAAAAGGCACCCGCTGCGTTAGGTCCATACTCACAGGCTATTGTAGCAGGTGATTTCCTTTATGTATCTGGGCAAATTGGTATAAATCCAGAAACAGGGGAGATGGCAGAAGGGATTCATGAGCAGACAAAACAAGTTTTAGAAAATATTCAAGCTATTTTACAAGAGGCGGGAACAGATTTAGCTAAAGCAGTTAAATTTTGCATTTATTTACAATCAATGCAAAATTTTGCTACCGTCAATGAAATATATGGAGACTATTTACAAGAGCCATATCCGGCAAGATCAACAATGGAAGTGGGCAAATTACCAAAAGACGCGCTCGTTGAAATGGATGTTATTATCCATCTAAAAGCGTAAAAGTGAACGCTGAAAACATACATATAACAATTTGACTTCTTTTTAACTATGGGAAAGAGTAACTATTAGGACGGAGAGTGTTAGCAAGACGATGGACCTTGCCATGAAGTTTTGGCGATAAGCCAAGTTTTTATGGAGTTTAGCTTTGCAGAATAAAGAAGAGCTAGCTGTTATTCATATACAGCTAGCTCTTCTTTAATGGCCGTTCTTATTTTCTCTAAGCACTCTTCTGGTGTGTTTCCGAAAATGCGTCGATTGTTAACGAGTGCATATGGTTTTACTCTGCATAATCCGCAAAAAGATAGACAATCATTCATGAGTACAGCTACTTCAGGAAATTCTTTTTCTAAGATTTCCTCTATATGGATAGAAGTGATTGCATTTCCGTCACAGACTTCGACTACGACAATACCCATTGCTATCACTTTCTTTCTTATTTTAATTTCCTCATAAGGAGGTGCTTTGTTAGTTGTAGCATAGATTCACGAAGAAATCAATGATGTGATTTCGTTTCTGATTTTACAAAACTCATGGATACCCAATTACGGTTTCGCCAACGTCTTAACATAAATAGTCCTCGCATCCATTCATCAGCAATAAAGGAAATCCAAATACCAATAAGACCCAAATTTAAATAAATAGCGAAGAACCATGCAAAAGTAACACCAATGCCCCACATCACAGCAACGCCAATATAAACTGGAAACTTTACATCGCCAGCTGCTCGTAAAGAGCTGATCATGATTAAATTAAATGCTCTTCCAGGTTCCAGTACAACTGTCATTAGCAATAATCCTGCCCCTGTTTCCAATATCGTCGTATCATCTGTAAAAATCCCTAGTAACGGACTGGAGTAAAAATATACAACCGTAGCCATTGATAAGGAAATAACAATGGATATTTTTAGGCTTTTCATGACACGCTTATATGCTGCTTCTATGTCTCCTGCGCCAACTAAATGTCCAACTAAAATTTGTGTGCCTTGACCAATAGCGATGGAAAATAAGAAAATAAACATCATAATATTTTGCGCATAAACCTTCGTCGTTATTGCAATTGTGCCAAGCTGGGCTACAAAATAAGTAATTACCATTTGGCTGGCGTTATAAGAGATTTGTTCACCTGCAGATGGAATGCCAATTTGTAATAATCGTTTTACATAGCTTTTCGGAAAACGGAAAAAGTATGCTACTTGAATTTCCCCTTGGTTTCTTTTTAAAAATAAGTAAAATAGAACAATAACACCTAAAAAACGGCTAATCGCAGTAGAGTAGGCAACCCCTTCTACTCCTAAAACAGGAAATCCGAATGGTCCAAAAATGACAAAATAATTTCCAACGACATTCAATATATTCATGCCGATGGTGACATTCATCGTATCTTTCGTATATCCGTAGCTACGTAAAATAGCACCTAGCGTCATAATTAATGCTTGTATAAAGATAAGCCCGCCCACAATTTGCATGTATCCGGATGCCTCGCTCATGATTTCTTGAGGGAGATCCATGAAGTGAAGAATATATTGTGCACCGAAAAATAACACGACGCTTAAAAATAGAGAGAATAACAGGTTTAGATTAATAGATAAAACAGAAATCTCTCCAGCTTGTTGGTTATTACTAGCCCCTAGATTTTGCGCAATTAGAATGGCTGCTCCTTGGGCTACAAAGCCAAACATGACAATGACTACCGACAGCACTTGGTTAGAGACACCAACAGCTGCAACGGCCTTGTCGGAATACTGACTTAACATTAATGTATCTGCATTTCCCATTAACATATGTAGAAAAATTTCAATAAATATCGGCCATGTTAACCCAAACAATGTGAGCCTTTTCACTTTTTCTGAAGCCATGGGATCCCAACTTTCTAATCAATCATAGAGTTAGTTTATCTCCTTTTAGGAGGAAATGGAAGCAAGAAGAAGCCTTGTTTGCGTGATTGTCAAAAACTCCTGCTTAAAAAGAATGGTAAGACTTTTAAATGGAAAAAATTCATTTTCAAATAGTAGAAAATTTTAGCTTAATCGTCCAATCTTTATGGCGAAAAACGATGTCTTTTACGATAAGCCCTAAGATTTTATCCTTTTTTATAGAGTAAAAAACCGAGAACTCATTGTTCTCGGTTACCCTCTTTTCGCAAATAAGGAGTGAGCTTGTGGATGTTTAGAAGCGTATTCGTGTTTATACCAAAAATAGAGCATGATACCTCCGCTAACTAATAGCAGTATGCTCGTGAACAGAAATACTGCAGAAAACCCGAAAAATCCAGCAATTACGCCGCCTAACGCTGGACCGATAATATTGCCTAAAAAGCGTAGGCTCGTATTGTAGCCGAGCACTTCTCCTTGCATGGATAGCGGGGCAGTTTGTCTAATATAGGCGATACGTACAGGGATAATTCCACCTATGGCAATACCAAGTAAAAAGCGTAAAATTACGAGTTGCCATATATTGGTTACCCAAGCTCCAGGTAGATAAACAATTCCGGCCATAAATAATAATGCGATGAGCACTTTAATATAACCAATTTTGTCCCCTAGTCTGCCAAGCCTTCTTGACATGAGTAGATTACCAAGTCCAGCCGCAGAGAATGCTACTCCAGAGAAAAAAGCAATACTTGCTGGCCCGTGAATTTCTTGAACAAACAAGGAAAGGATTGGTTGTACGCTAAAGTGAGCGATTTGAATTAAAGCTGAGATTAGCATGACAATGAGTAAGACTGGGCGAGAAACGATATGCTGAAGGACTTGCTTTCTTGTATATGATTTTTCGTCTCTTTCCCCATCAGCGAAATTTGCTTTTATTTCTTTCACGCCAAAGAACACAATGACGGCCGAAAAGAAAATAGTGATGGATACCCATTTAAATGTATTAGCATAGCCAAATGCATCAGCAAGTGATCCTCCTAAAAGGGGACCCATTAATGTTCCTGTAATGCTACCAGTTTGTAGTGTTCCAAGTACTTTTCCAGCGATGTGCTTTGGCGTCTGCGTGGAAATAAATGCTTGGGACATAGGAATAAAACCTGTAGCGACGCCCATCAATAGGCGGAGTAAGAATAGTTGCCATACAGAAGTAGCGAAACCCATTAAAAATATAGATAGCCCCATTCCTGTTGCAGAGAAGATAAGCAACTTTTTCCGTCCGTATTTATCACCAATCCTTCCCCAAATTGGCGAAAAGATAAACGCGGTGACAAAGGTGATCGCAAAGGTCCAGCCTGACCAATTCTGGACATAAGCGTCAGAGAAGTTTCCCATGGAGTCAATGTACAAAGAAATAAATGGGATTACCATTGTCATACTTCCAGCCACAAAAAAATTAGCAAACCACATGATTGCTAAGTTCCGTTTTATTATAGGATGATTGTCAATGATGGCAATACCCTTCTTTCCGTTAAATATTTCGTCACCCTAAATATTATCGCAAATACAGAGAAATGAAAAGGAATCTGCTCACTATAGAATGGTGATATGTTCCATTGTAGATGTTGAAGGTATATAGGTCTGTGGTAGTAAATGTAGTAAAAAGATATTCATTCTTTTGCAAAACAGGTATAATAATATTTAGTTCATAGAAGACATAAACTATAGCAAGAACAAATAAAGGGAGAAATGAAATGATGACCAAAAAAATAAGTAAACTTCTCATCATTACACTAATCGCAGTGTTCATGCTTGGGACGAACCTATCTGTTTCTGCTGACAGTGGAGCAAGTGATACGAGTAGTATTAATGAAAAATTAGGTCCACCTATCGTCGTATATGGAGCGCAACTCTCTGACAACCAGCGAGCAGAAGTGAAGAATTTATTAAATGTTAAAGACCAAGATCAAGTGGATGAATATGATGTGTCTGGACAAGACGCAGTAAAATATATTAATGGCAGTCCGAATTCAAATATGTATTCTAGTGCAAAAATTACGCGTCAGGAAGCTGGAAACGGTCTAACCATTAATATTGTCACTCCTGATAATATTACAGAAGTAACCAAAGAAATGTATGCAAATGCATTGTTAACTGCAGGCGTCGAGAATGCGACAGTGGACGTTGCTTCTCCTGTAAAGGTGAGTGGGCACTCTGCTTTGACAGGAATTTACAAAGCGTATGACGTTGAAGGAGAACAGCTTGATAAAGAACGTATGGAGTTAGCGAATGATGAGCTTGACGTAGCCACACAGTTAGCGAATAAGGAAGGCATGAATCAGGAAAAAGTTAGTCAATTACTTACAGATATTAAAAAAACAATTGCTGAACAAAACCCGGCAACGAAAGAAGAAGTGGAGCAAATTGTTCAAGAGCAAATGGATAAATTGGAAATAACGTTAAGTGATAAAGACCGTCAATTATTAATTGATTTAATTGATAAGATGCGTGACCTAAACATTAATTTTGACCAAGTAAAAAACCAATTAGACGATATTACATCTGCCATTAAAGATAAAGCAGATGAACTTGGGTTAGATGAAGGTTTTTGGGAAAAGGTCGGGAACTTCTTCCGTGAACTTTTCGAAGCAATTAGTAACTTCTTTAAAGGGTTATTTAGTTAGTAGGAATATATTAGATTGGCAAGCATACCTTTATGCATAAGGGTATGCTTTTTTGTGCTATAAGAAAGTATAAGATTTTTTTGGTTTATAGTATAAGAAAAATAAAGGCATTTGCGAAGAATATGCGCTAAGCCAAGTATTTCTAATACGATAAAATTTTAAGCTTATAGTATATGGGAAACGACATGGTTTTCACCCATATGGACTGGTGAGGAACTGGTTTTTTCTCATTCATTAAAGTATAGCCCGGACCCTGATATTTGCCTATCTGCGTGTGTTTTGCTTGTGGTTTTAAGTACAAAAAAATGACATATTGTTTATGGCATTCATAGATTTTGACTATCTTCACGCTGTAAAAGTTATATTACATAGGTGTGCTTCTATGACTATCGTAATACAATATAGTAGATTGATAGTACTTTTATATCAAATTCATTACAACTGTAATAAAACAACCCTATTTCGGTAATCCTTGTAATGGACTTTTAAACGTACTGTAACTGCACGGCTATAGCCCATGTGTTAGGATAGGCTATGTCAGATATTTAAGGAGGGAAAACGAATGAAAAAGATTGTGGCTTCATTCGCTACTGGTATGATTATTGCTGGCACTGCTGCTACTACAGTATCAGCAGAAGAGTACGACGTGAAACAAGGAGATAACCTTTGGAATATTGCAAATGAATACAACACAACTGTAGAACAGTTAGTTGATGTAAATGAATTAAAAACGACTACCATTCAACCAAAACAAACACTTATTATAAATAAACAAGCAAAAATGAAATATAAAATTCAACAAGGAGATACACTAAGCGGGATCGGTCATAAGTACGGTGTATCTGTAGAAGATATTAAGGAATGGAATAATCTTGATTCCGATTTAATTGTCGTTGGTCAGAATTTAACGTTAGAAGGCGTAACAGTTTCCAATGACAAGCCAGCAAAAGAAGAACCTCAAGCACAACCAAAACAAACACAAAAAGAACAGCAACCAGTTACAAAAACGAAAGCACCTGCAAAAGAGGAGCAAGCAACACCAGCTTCTTCTAAACCAGCAACGAGCCAAAAGGCGCCTGAGCAAACAAAGCAGGAAAGGCCTCAAGGTCAATCATTTTCTGTAACAGCAACTGCTTATACAGCAAGTTGTGATGGATGCTCTGGTGTAACAGCAACAGGTGTTAATTTAAATAATAATCCGAATGCAAAAGTCATTGCGGTTGATCCTAATGTCATTCCATTAGGCTCCAAAGTGTATGTAGAAGGCTATGGCTATGCAACTGCTGCTGATACTGGTGGTGCTATTAAAGGAAATAAAATTGACGTACATGTCCCAAATAAAGGCGATGCTATGAATTGGGGCGTCAGAACAGTTAATGTAACAGTTGTAGAATAATAGATTTCTAACACATAAATATTCCAATGCTAAATCGAGTGAGATGTTCATCTTGCTCGATTTTTTTGTGGTCTAAGGAATTACAAAATTTTTCAGCTGGATAAACTTACTAAGTTATTTAACCATGTCCGGCTCTAGCGCCCAGCAACTAGGCCACTTCACTCCATTGTCCTAAGCTAAGTCATCATCGGTTCGTTCCTCACCGTGATTTCTTTTTCTCAGTTAATTCGCTCCACTCGCTACGTTGCTAACTGGGCGCCCCGAGCCTTTGTTCATATCTGCGTAAAAATCGGCTATAAGTGATAAGTTGAATTTTTTGAAACACTTCATCAACAAATAACGCAAACTCCTATTTTACCTGTTGTTTTCCAATTAAACATAAAGAATGCTGTGTATACTGTTTAACTTATTACTGTATGGGTTTAAGATTATTTAATAAAGAGGTTGTAAAAGAAAAGTTGTAATTGTTAGATATTCATAAATAATGGTAATATTAAATAGTCTTACTAGACCTTTATTAGTTATTTGTATATGATAAAGTAACTTTGACATATTATGTCGAGTGTACGGATGTAAAGTAACCTCCGTTTTAAGTTATAATAATGCAAAAGGAAAAGGAGTGAAAATTAAAGTTTTAAGAAATCCATTTTCCAAAAAAATGTATCCTTATTGGATAAAATCACAATGATTTCATTAGAATGGGATGAAAAATGATGAAGTTTTTAAAGATGTTATTAGTAGTTATCTCCTTATCAGTTATTATATTGAGTATCAACACAATTTTTTTTAATCAAGGTCAGTCTATATCATACTTTATATATCCATTAATGGGGTTGCTATTGATAATAATTGTTATAATTATAGCAAAAAAATAAAGGATGACTCCCGTCCAACGGGTGATTTAAACAACTTTTATAATTGTAAATTATCGGTCAGCGTCTAAAGGCGCTGGCTTTATTTAGCGTTGATATATTTCCACCGTTATAGTCTTCGTACTTAGCTTAATTTCAATGCTTTTTATTTTTGTTCTACAGCAGTGTTTGTGACTGTGGTAGTTTTATTTTTGATTTAAAGAGACAATGCATGATGCAGATTTTTAACGGTAAACGATCGTTGTGACAATTGTCATGTTGCATTAATGACAACGCATACTACTTATTTTTCTATGGATACCGTAGACTAAAAAAAGAACAAGTCGTTTGTAAACCTATTCCCATATCTATGGTTCTTTAAACAAAAGATGGTCACATTTTTCCATAAAAGCTTAGCGATAAGTTACGTTTTTCTAAAAATAAGTGTATGCAAGGGGAGAGGAATATGTTTCTAGAAGCAAAATCGATCTCTAAATCATTTGGAGACAAACGAGCATTGCAAGACGTCACGATGAATATCAAGGAAAATGAAGTGCTTGGCGTAATTGGTCATAACGGAGCTGGTAAAACAACCTTGTTTAAATTATTACTATCTATGTATCAACCAAATGAAGGAGAAATCGTCGTTCACGAATCGCCCTTCCATTTAAAAAATGATGTTGGCTATTTGCCAGAAGAAAGGGGTCTCTATGCTAAAACAGATGTATATTCCCAGTTACTCGCTTTTGGGTATCTAAAAGGGAAAAAGAAGCAAGTGCTCGTTCCTCAAATTCATTTTTGGCTCGATTACTTTGAATTACAACATGATAAGCACCAACTTGTAGCGAATTTATCAAAAGGCAACCAGCAAAAAGTGCAATTTATTACTGCAGTGCTTCATCAACCGAAGTTACTTATTTTGGATGAACCGTTTAGTGGATTAGATCCCCTGCATGTAGAGCGCTTCACCGATGCAATGACGTATATGAAACAGCAAGGGAGTACGATTTTGTACTCAAGCCATTTAATAAAAGGTATGGAGCAATTGACAGATCGCATTTTATTGTTAAAGCAAGGGGAGGTAGTTTTCCAAGAATGTATAGAAGCGATTCGCGGTCGCTACGGATATCTGTGCACGATTAAAAACCCATGCTTGCAAAAAGACATGCTTATAGAACTCGGTTATCCATTTACAGCAGATAACGGAACCTATGTTATTGAATTGAAGCAGAAAAGCGATGTAAATGCGATTGTTAATCAAATACCGCTAGAACAAAACGAATGGTTTACTATAGAACCGATGAGCCTGGAAGCTATTTTTAAACGGGTGAACAGAGAGGTGCAAAAGGTTGAACAATAAGTATGTAGCTTACACGTATTTGTCAATAAAGACCCTAATTATTAATAAGTCGCTCGTATTTGGATTTTTGTTTTATCTTATTATAGCTTGTATTGCTGCATTGTATATTGTCATTTTTAAGCCCGATTTCCCTACTATCGATGTCACAAGCATAGCGAACGCCACGAAGGCATTAGGTGCGGTTCACGTTATTATTCTCGTCGTCATCTTCTTCTTGTTTTCTACCGTGTCCATTATGATGCAAAGCGTCATTGATGACCGCGATAGTAAAGTAACAGAAATTATTAACACAAGTGTTAGTGAATCCCATTATCTAGTAGGTAAGTTGCTCACTTCTTTTACATTAATGTTTGTTACGATGTTAAGTGCTTTCACTGCTATATGTATCGCCAGTGGTATTTTTTCTGTTTTTAATCCGTACGCAGTAAGTGTTTATGAAGCTTTGATTCAACCTATCATAGCGATACTTGATTGGGAAGTAGTCGGTTTTATTGTAGGTTGTATCTTCGTTGTTTTAGTTATGCTATTTACTTCCAGTTTATTAGCGCTTGGCATTTCCATTAAAGCAAAACAGGCGGTCGATGCATTTCCGGTTTCCTTAATGGTATTGACGCCTTACTTTTTGTTGTTTGGTTTGTTTGTTTTTCTCCCTAAAGACAACATGGAACTTTGGCAAACGATCGCTTCATGGATGAGTTTTATACCTATTGCATCGCCTATATTTATTTTACTTTATGTACTGTTAAACGGATTTTCACCATTTGCCTATATAGCAATACTTGTTTCGATTGGTTATTTCCTGGTTTTGTTTAAAGGAGTTGTAAATATATATCGTTATGCTTTTTACGTTAGAGAGAAATTATCGTTATTCGAATTAGTTCGTCTGTTTAGGAACAAGCATTCAAAGTATGGACATTAATCTAAAAAACATTTAAGAACATCACGGAACGTCCAAGATATTTGACCTTTTATTGAAGGTCTTTACTCATTCATGATTTTCAAACAAGTTACTTGGAACGGAGGGCGGTGACTCCAGCGGGAATAGCATGGAGTCTTTTGATACCGCAACGCTCGTTTTTTGGGAGCAAAGAGGCTCAAGCAGCCCTGAGGAAGGCGTCCGCCTCCAGTGGAAAGTAACGGATGCGCTAGCAGATACAATTCTGATGAATTAGTCAGATTGAGAAGGCGAAAAAGTAATGCCTAAACATACTATACGAGGAGGTATTTCATGGAAGACACGATTGTTTATGCACACAAGTTAAGTAAAACATTTAAGCAGAAAGAAGCGGTACGCAATGTATCGTTTTCTATCGCTAAAGGGGAAGTCGTTGCTATGCTAGGCCCAAACGGCGCGGGGAAGACGACAACACTTTCGCTTGTTTTAGGTTTATTAAAGCCGACAAAAGGAAAGGTGCAAGTTTTTCAGCAACCTCCACAAAGTATGCACGTTCGGGAGCGAATTGGTGTGATGTTACAAGAAGTAAGAATGATGGATGGCTTAAAAACGAAAGAAATGTTGCAATTATTTCGCTCCTATTATCCAAACCCTTTAGCACTTTCTGAGATGATTGCGCTAACTGGGTTAGCTGATGCAGATTTGACGGCAAAAGTAGAAAAGCTTTCTGGAGGGCAACGAAGAAGAGTGAACTTTGCTGTTTGTTTAGCAGGAGATCCAGACTTCATCGTTTTAGATGAACCGACAGCAGGGATGGATACGACTTCGAGAGCGAAATTTTGGAAAACGATTCATCAATTGGCGGAACGAGGAAAAACAATCCTATTCTCTACACATTATCTTCAGGAAGCAGATGATACGGCAAAGCGAATTATTTTGCTACATGAAGGACAGAAAATTGCTGATGGAGCTACCGAAGAGATAAAGCATCAATTATCGAGGCAATATGTCTCTTTTCGTTTAAATGGAAAATTAAATCGAGCAAAGCTTGATATGCCAGATGTGTTAGCAATAGAAGAACGAGAAGAACGAATTTATTTAGAAACAAAAAATACCGATGCGTTAATTTCCTATATTATGCAGCATTTTTCAAATGCCTATGATCTGCGAATAGATAAAGGCAGTATGGATGATGTATTTGAAACTTTAGTACAAGGGAGCAGATAAAATGAATAAAATACTATATTCATGTATTGCGGAAGTAAAACGTGCCATTCGCAACCCATATTATGTACTTTGGTCGCTCCTTATACCAGTTTGTTTTTATATTATTTTTACGAAGGTGTTTACATTTAATGACAATGCTGCAGATCAAGCATTATGGGAAGCGCATTATTTAATGTCGATGGCTGCTTTTAGTGTGATGGGCTCTAGTGTGATGACCGTAGGCATTCGTCTTGTGCAAGATAAACAGCAAGGGTTTATCACGTTTCTAAGAGTAACCCCATTACCCGAATATGTCTATATCATTAGCCAAATGATAGGGCAAAGTGTTATTCATATTTTATCCATCGTGGTTATATTTTTTGCAGGTGCCCTCCTTAACGATGTGTCGCTAACGGCTATGCAATGGGTGCTTAGTGGTGTATGGATTTTATTCGGTTCTCTCGTTTTTTTAGCTTTAGGTACTCTTGTTGGGACAATGAATAAAGTGGAAACAGCAAGTGGCGTAAGCAATATTTTATTTTTAGGACTGGCATTACTGGGTGGCATGTGGATGCCCCTAAATGCAATGCCTACGCTTCTCCAAGATATTGCTACATGGTTACCTTCTTATCATTATGCGAATGGACCATGGGAAATTATTCGTGGAAATAGTCCAGCGTGGAATAATATATTTATGCTTATCGTGTTTTTATGTTTGTTTATGGTATTATCAGTTTATATAAGACGGAAGCAAGAAGGGCTGTAATATATATGACGGCACAAACCAAATGGGAACTATTTCCAAAAAGGTATGGATTTTTCCCTTATATATTTCTCATTTATTTATTCATACCTGCAACGTTACTTATGAAAGAAGACGGAATAAAGCAAGTAGTTGGTTACTTGCTTTTACTGCTGTTTTTAATTAGTTACCGTCAACTTTATCATGAAGAAGGGACGGGCCGATTTGCTTTTTGGCTTGGTCTGCAAATGATCATCATTGGTTACCAGAGCATGGTTTACGATTATAATTTCCTATATCTTGGGTTTTTCACGGCTAATTTTATTGGTTGGTATGCGGATAAAAAACAATTTCAAGCAGCTTGGTTTGCTTTAATGGGAACGTTGTCACTTCCTATTTTGTATCACGTGATATTTACAGGTGACTTTTCGAAGGAGCAGTTTTATATGATTCCATTTTTAATTGTTATTTTAGTTTCTCCTTTTGGAATTCGGTCTATGAATAAAAATATGGAATTGGAAAAAGAGTTAGATGAAGCAAATGCAAAAATCAAGGAGTTGGTTAAACGAGAAGAAAGAACACGAATTGCGCAAGACCTTCATGATACGCTTGGCCATACGCTGTCACTGATCACATTAAAAAGCCAATTAGTGGAACGATTAATTACGAAGGATGCTAAACGTGCCATAGAGGAAGTGAGCGAAATTGAAACCACATCTAGATCAGCGCTCGATCAAGTTCGAGAATTGGTAACGGATATGAAAACGAAAACGTTAGCCGAAGAAGTAGTGCAAGCGGAGCAGCTATTAAAAGCAGCAAATATGAACGTAAAGATAAATTTTCCATTTCAAATGCATGTTGATTCATCCCTCACAGAGCATATGCTTAGTCTTTGTTTGAAAGAAGCAGTAACAAACGTTGTTAAGCATAGTCGAGCGAGTAAATGTTGGTTGCTCTGTCGAGAAGAAGAGCAAGCGATCATTATACAAGTGAAAGATAACGGCATTGGTATAGATAATCAGAGCGTGGAAGGGAATGGGCTTGTAGGGATGAAAGAAAGACTAGCCTTAGTAGATGGCTCGCTATCTGTAAGTAAGAATAGCGGAACAACGGTAGAAATGAAAGTTCCCAAGGTGGAAAAACCAGAGAAAGAAGGGGAAATCCATGCTTAAAATTGTAATAGCAGAAGATCAAAAAATGTTGTTAGGTGCAATCGGTTCTTTATTGAATTTAGAAGCGGATATGGAGGTAATCGGCCAAGCAGTGAATGGCGATGAGGTATGGACACTTATCCAAGAAAAGCAACCAGATGTTTGTTTGTTGGATATTGAAATGCCAGGGAAAAGTGGTTTAGAGGTAGCGAGGTTGTTAAATAAACTAAAGCAACGCCCACGGATCATTGTCTTAACAACATTTGCAAAACCAGGTTATTTTGAAAAAGCGGTCAAAGCTGGCGTAGATGGTTATTTATTAAAGGATCGTTCTATTGAAGAACTAACAGCAGCTATTCGTAAAGTAGTGCATGGTGAAAAAGTGTATAGTCAAGAACTCATGGTCGACTACATGTGCGATCCTAACCCTTTAAGTGATCGAGAACAAGAAATTTTGCGACTAGTAGCGGAAGGAAAAACGACCAAAGAGTTAACACATATTTTATATTTGTCTTATGGTACGATTCGTAACTATTTGTCTGAAATCATGCAAAAATTAGAAGCGAAAAATCGTTTAGAAGCGGTTGATATCGCTCGAAATAAGGGGTGGATTTGAGCGGCGTATTTCCAGCTTAAACATAATAAACGACGTTTTTCTTTTTAAAAAAGATATTTTTAAAGGGTTGTAAGCTGAACCATTTACTTTAATTATTCATTTCTCGCGGAAAGAAATTGGATCAGCTCTCTTGAACTGTTATGCTGTTAGGGTTTTCGTTCATGATCTCATTCGAATTACTGTTTATTTCTATATATCCAACTATTCCAAAAGTAATAATAAGAACGGCACATAGAACAACCAATAACTTCTTCATAATCCATCCCTCCTCGTATGTTTTCTATGACTTCTACACTCAGTATAAATAACCTACTACTGTGTAGCCATTGTTTTTGGTGACATTTTAACAGGTGAATCTTACAAAGTTGCAAGTTTTATCCTCCTTTTTTGTATCCTAAGACCAGTTTTTACAGTCCTTTTACGATTAAACATTTTGTTGTACTTATGTTAAACTGAAAAGGGAATAGTAAGATTATCGTGCGCATAAATTGCCCTAAGATTCTGCTTTATAGGAACGATAGTAGCAACATTTTACTCCATTCGTTCAACTATTGGTTTATCGTATAAGTAAAATTTTATCGCCATACAGATTTGGCGATAGCCTAGTTTTTTTAAAACAAGGTTTAGACGATGTTGCTGTAGCGGAATAAGCATTCATATGCGTATGAAATGGTAAAGTGTGGATGATGGGTTTAAGGAAGTATAAACGAACACAAACTTACATAAAAGGAGGACAAAAAGATGACGAGTAAAGCGTTAAATTCTTTTTTAAATGACAATATTGCTGATTTGAAAGAACGGGGCTTGTATAATGAAATTGATCCTGTTCAAGGTCCTAATGGCCCAGAGATAAAAATTGGTGGCAGGACGTTAATTAACCTTTCGTCAAACAACTATTTAGGATTAGCGACAGATGATAGATTGAAGCAAGTTGCCAAGCAAGCGGTTGATTCACATGGTGTTGGTGCAGGTGCGGTACGTACGATCAATGGAACACTCGATCTTCATCTTGAATTAGAGAAAAAGCTTGCAGCATTTAAAGGCACGGAAGCGGTTATTTCCTATCAATCTGGGTTTAACTGTAATATGGCAGCTATATCTGCGGTAATGGATAAACATGATGCCATTTTATCGGATGAATTAAATCATGCTTCCATCATTGATGGATGTCGTTTGTCTAGAGCAAAAATTATTCGTTTTAATCATTCCGATATGAATGATTTGCGAAAAAAGGCGAAAGAAGCTGTCGAATCTGGTCAATACAATAAAATCATGGTCATTACCGATGGTGTGTTTTCGATGGATGGGGATATTGCAAAACTTCCAGAAATTGTTGACATTGCCGAGGAATTCGACCTGATTACGTATGTGGATGATGCTCACGGTTCTGGTGTTCTTGGTAAAGGAGCAGGCACAGTTAAACATTTTGGATTGCAGGATAAAGTAGACTTCCAAATGGGTACATTGTCGAAAGCAATCGGCGTGATTGGTGGGTATGTAGCAGGCAAAGCAAATCTTATTGATTGGTTAAAAGTTCGTTCTCGTCCGTTCTTGTTCTCCACAGCTGTTTCACCTGCGGATGCGGCAGCAAGTACGAAAGCTGTTGAAATCCTTATGGAAAGCACGGAGCTAAATGAAAAGTTATGGGAAAATGGAAATTATTTAAAAGCTGGCTTAAAGCAACTAGGCTTTGATATTGGTAATAGCGAAACTCCAATTACCCCTTGTATTATTGGTGATGAGAATGCGACACAAACATTTAGCAGACGCTTAAATGAAGAAGGCGTCTACGCGAAGTCTATTGTTTTCCCAACTGTACCACGCGGAACAGGTCGTGTACGCAATATGCCAACAGCCGCACATACGAAAGAAATGCTAGATAAGGCTATTGCGATATATGAAAAAGTAGGTAAGGAACTTGGCGTTATTTAACAATATAGGAAAGATAAGAAAACGAAGGCTACCGCCATGAAATTTTGGCGGTAAGTCCAAGTTTTTCTAAGAAGAAAGAATAGCACTAGAGAGGATTTCACGGATGAAAAAAATATTAGTAACCGGAGCTTTGGGTCAAATAGGGTCAGAGCTTGTTATCAAGTTAAGAGACATTTACGGTACGGATCAAGTAATAGCGACTGATATTCGCAAGGCGGAAGGACGTGTTGCAGAAGGCCCGTTTGAAGTCGTTGATGTAACAAATGCAAAGCAGCTTTCTGACGTTACAAAGAAGTACCAAGTAGATACGATGATGCATTTGGCAGCTTTATTATCAGCTAAAGCGGAAGAAAATCCGAAGCTAGCTTGGGATATTAATATGGGCGGTTTAGTTAATGCGCTTGAAATAGCTCGGGAATTAGATTTGCAATTTTTCACCCCAAGTTCCATTGGAGCTTTTGGTCCAACAACACCGAAAGATAACACACCACAGGATACATTACAACGCCCGACGACGATGTATGGAGTGAATAAAGTATCTGGCGAGCTGTTAGCTGATTATTACCACACTCGTTTTGGAGTGGATACTCGTGGTGTACGTTTCCCTGGTTTAATTTCTCATGTTACATTACCAGGCGGTGGAACGACGGATTATGCTGTTGAAATGTATTATGAAGCTGTAGAGAAGGGGAGTTATACGTCCTATATAGGCAAGGGTACGTATATGGATATGATGTATATGCCAGATGCGATCCATGCCATTATCCAATTGATGGAATGTGATACAAATAAACTACAACATCGTAATGCCTTTAATATTTCAGCTTTCTCCGCGGCACCGGAGGACTTTGCTACATCGATCCAAAAGCATATTCCTTCTTTCTCATTAAAATACGATGTGGATCCGTTTCGACAAGCAATTGCAGACAGTTGGCCAAATAATTTAGATTCCACCTGTGCGATTGACGAATGGGGCTTTAAAGTAGAATATGATTTAGACAAGCTGACAACGGATATGTTAAGTAAAATTAAACAGAAACAAGCACATTAGAAAAAACTTGGCTTATCGCTATGCGACAAGCCAAGTTTTTCTAACCGTCTTATCGTACTACATTCTATCTACAATATTTCTTTCCTTTGGCTACTTGTTGTACATAGTAGCAATTTTCGCTTGCAATTCTTTATCTTGTACGTACTCATCATAGCTCATCTCTTTATCAATCAAACCATTCGGTGTAATTTCAATGAGGCGATTGGCAATACTTTGAATGAATTGATGGTCATGAGATGTAAATAAAATGGAACCTTTAAATTTGATAAGTCCATTATTTAAAGCAGTGATGGATTCTAAATCAAGATGGTTTGTCGGCTCATCTAAAAGGAGTACGTTGGCGTTGCTCAACATCATTTTGGATAGCATACAGCGTACTTTTTCTCCTCCAGATAAAACATTTGCTTTTTTCAACGCTTGTTCCCCGGAAAATAGCATTCTCCCTAAAAAGCCACGTAAGAAAGTTTCTGTTTCATCTTCTGGTGAATATTGTCTTAACCAGTCTACTAAAGGTAAGTCACTATTTTCGAAGTAAGCACTATTATCTTTTGGGAAGTAAGATTGGGAAGTAGTGACACCCCATTTATACGTTCCTGCATCTGGTTCCATTTCTCCTACCAAAATCTTAAATAGTGTTGTTTTTGCTACATCATCGCCACCAACAAGCGCGATTTTGTCATCTTTATTCATCGTAAAACTAACATTATTTAATACTTTTTCACCATTAATGGTTTTTGTTAATCCTTGAACAGTTAGTAAATCATTTCCAATTTCCCGTTCTGGGGTAAAAGCAATATATGGGTATTTTCTTGAAGATGGTTTTATATCATCCAGCGTAATGCTGTCTAACAATTTCTTTCTTGATGTTGCTTGTTTGGATTTGGAAGCGTTAGCGCTAAAGCGTGCAATAAATGATTGTAACTCTTTAATCTTTTCTTCTTTCTTTTTGTTTGCTTCCTGTGCCATTTTCGTTGCTAGCTGACTAGATTCATACCAAAAGTCATAGTTACCGATATAAATTTCAATTTTTCCATAATCAACATCTGCAATATGTGTACATACTTTATTTAAGAAGTGGCGATCATGGGAAACGACAATGACGGTATTCTCAAAATGAATGAGAAATTCTTCTAGCCATTGAATGGCATGAATGTCTAACCCGTTTGTAGGCTCGTCTAATAATAAAATATCCGGATTGCCAAATAGCGCTTGGGCAAGTAACACTTTCACTTTTTCGTCTGCATGTAGCTCAGCCATTTGTTTATCATGGTGTGACTCATCGATGCCAAGTCCTTTTAATAGAACAGCTGCATCCGATTCAGCTTCCCAGCCATTCATTTCAGCGAATTCGCCTTCTAGTTCAGCAGCACGCATGCCGTCTTCTTCCGTAAAATCGCCTTTCATATAAATAGCGTCTTTTTCCTGCTTCACAGCGTACAGCTTTTCATGCCCCATAAGCACCGTGTCGATAACGTTATAGTCCTCGTAAGCGAAATGATCCTGCTTTAGTACAGCAAGGCGTTCGCCTGGAGATAAGGAGACATGGCCCGTTTGTGGCTCTATTTCACCAGACAATATTTTAAGGAAAGTGGACTTACCAGCTCCATTTGCACCAATTAATCCATAACAATTACCTGGAGTAAACTTTAAGTTTACATCTTCAAATAATTTTTTATCGCCATATCGTAAACTCACATTCGATACATTAATCATTCGGTTTAATTTCCTCCAATAAAATAAAAGTAATCAACGTTAGCTTACGTTATTTCAAGCAATTCGTCAATGTTTGGTTTCACGAATAACATTAATTTATAACATATAAGGTAGAATTTAACAGGGTATTTAATTGAAAAATGAAATAAAGTTGAGCGATCTTTGTTTCATCCTGACACTTATGTATCAACTTCTTCTGAATACATAATTGCGTCTTTTCTAATGAGATTGGCAAGCTTATGTGTTCTATTGCCTAAAAACATACTTGTGCAAATACGTTTTTTTTGTAATAGTATAAGAAAGGTGGGGGATGAATTGTTCTTTAAAAGGGCCTTTTAAAAAGGATACGTTTTTACGGTGTTTGTATTCTATTTGAAAAGGTTTACTAACAATCTTACATGCTGTTTCCTTTAGAGCATCATACCAAAACCTTAATGAGTAATTAGTAGTGCAATCCCTATGTAAGAAAGTTACATTATCTATCGGACAGGAGTAATTTGTCAATACATAGGGTGCTTAACAAACAGACATGCTAACCTATTTAATTTAGCTCTTTTTACAGCATAGATGGAAGGGGATATGTGTATTGGGGGGAAAATTCATTTATCTTCTCTTCACAGATACGGGAACGAATTTAGCGAAAGCTATTCATTTCTTTACAAAACAGTCCTTGAATCACGTTTCCATTGGGTTTGATGAGGATTTGCAGAGACTGTATAGCTTTGGGCGAAAGCGACCGAAAAATCCTTTTATTGGGGGGTTTGTTCAAGAAGATATTCATAGTGATTTTTTAAAGAATGCAGCTTGTGCAGTCTATCGTTTTACCGTATCTGAAGAAGAGTGTGAGCAAATCTTGCAGCATATTAAGCGAATCGAATGTGACAAAGATCGCTACCGTTACAATTTTATCGGTTTAATTGGCATCTTGTTACAAATAGAAATTAATCGAAAGTGTGCATTCTTCTGCTCGCAATTCGTAGCAACTGTATTAAAAGATGTCGACCATTTTCAACTTAAAAAGCCTACTTGCTTTGTGACACCTGAAGATATAAGAAGTCATGAGGGGATGCAGTTAATCTACAAAGGAAGGCTCGGCGACTATCCATACCGTAATAAAACAGCAATGTGTGATTCAAAAGAAGAAGCGCAGGCTATGTCATCATATATTATTTATTCTCATATGAACGAACAATAACTCGTAGCGAGGAGGGAACTCTTATTGAGGTTATTCCCCATCCTACGAGTTTTTTAATACTATTTTCACAAGCTGATATAAGCGAAGCTAGACCATTCTAGCTTCGCTTAATTAATACCTAATGTTTGATATGGTATACGAAATTTAAACGATAAATTATTTGCTTGCAAGTCAATATGTTCGACGGCAATTTGAAAATTACTTTTTAACTCAATATCCGTCACGGCGACGTATATTTCTTCTTCTTTGGGATTAACAGTAACCCATTCTGGCATCGGGAGATATTTATCCATGTATTCCATAATTTTTTGGTTCGGTAGTTTTAATAAGCCAATAGAAATGGACTTCTGTTTCAAAATAATATCTCCATTTTCTTGTACAAAAGGCTCTAAATGAACAGATAATGGAACGGTTGAGGAAAAAACAGGTAACTCACCAATTAAGTGTACGTCATCTCCTAGTTCAATATGATATTCATGATCGGTGCCTGCAAGTAATTGGTCAATATACGTATTGGCCAAATCGTTTAAATTCTTTTTAGTCGTACGAACAATAAATTCTGAATTTGCATCTATTTGTTCCGTAGCTTTTTCTGGGTATTCGGCTTGTGGAACCGGCCAAAAAATAAGTGTGAGCAATACAAAAAGCAAGATCATATTAAAGGAAAGTAACCCGATAAATAGTCTTTTCCACTTTTTACTTTTGGTATGTTCCGTTCTATTCCCCATGCAGTTCATCCTCTTTCTTGTTCATTCTTTAACACCTCAAATATACGTTCAGCAATCCGCTCATAGCCTACCTGATTTGGATGAAAATTATCTTCTGCAAACAAGTTTTCATCTGTGTTTGAAAATAAATCACTAATTGGTATAAAGGAGCTGTTTTCATACGTAGTTACTATCTCTTTACCAGTTTTATTCCAATTGTCCGCAATGAGCTTCAGTTCTTTGATGTCCTTAAAATACTGCCCAAAGGGGTTGTAAAAACCGAGCAAGTAAATTTTCGTATCTGCATTTACCGTTCGGATGTTGGTTAAGATTTTATGAAGTCGTTTTTCATAGTCTACTCGGGCTTTTTCAAATGCCTCCATTTGGAGATTCGTAATATTTTCTTTTAACACGCGCATCACATCATTCGCGCCAATGGTTATAAATACAATGTCCGCTTGCTTTATGGAAGCAATCATATCGTCTTGCTGCAGTCTTTTAAGTAGTTGGTCTGAGCGATTGCCTCGTACACCAAAATTATCAAAAGAAGCTTCTGTGTTAGCTTGGGTCATTATTTGTTCAAGGGCTCCGACATAGCCTCCTTGTTTTGTTTCATCGCCAACACCTTGTGTCAACGAATCACCAATTGCCGTAATATGTCTTGATTGATAAAAATGCTTCGTAACCTGTTGCTCTTTATGAATAAAAAGCTTTGGCGATGGTTTTTGCTCATGCTTTTTGATGCTGGGCGTTTTTTCTGTTATTACTGCATCCTGTTGCTTTGTTTCTTTTTCAGCAAGATTTGTTTGATCTGTTTCATGGTTAAAAATATAGAGTGGGACTCCTACGATGAGTAATAGAAGGGTTACTCCGGTTATTAATTTCTTTATTTGCATCGTTATCAACACCTAAGTGGATTAGTTTTAAACATTGGGCTTGTTAAAAGTTTTATGTTAACCATACTAACTTAATGAAGACTTTGTTTGTATGATTACGTGTATGAAATATTGGTTGTTTGTAGTATACAGCATATGTATACTATAAGCATTTGCTTACACGATAGGGAAGATAATATTTTGAAGTTTATCCAGATTTTAAAATGCTGTAAAACACGCGCTGTTGTTAGCTAACAGCACCCATTAAAGGATCTATTTCTACTGCCTACTTTCTTAGCTTGCCGATTTTGGACACCGTCCATTCATTTTATCATTAGAAAAACTTGGCTTGCCATATGGCGAAAGCCTTTGTTTTTCTTATACTATAAACCAAAAAAATCTAATAGTAAAAAAGATCGCCTTCAATTGCAAGGCGATCTGAAAGGGAAGGTTAGTTATAATTTTTCCAAGTTTACAAATAAATAAACCTATTAGAACAAAGGATCGGGGCGCCCGGTTAGCAACGTCGCGAGTGGAACGAAGCAACGAAAGTTTTAGGAATCATGCTCCTGCAACTGGAGTATACCGGTGCCCTCCGGCAAGCCCGTCTTTAGTCGGCCTTCCTATTTAGAACGAACCGATGATGACTTTAGCTTAGGGCGATTGCGTGAAGTCGCCTAGTTGCTGAGCGCTGGAGCTGGACGTGGCTAAATAACTTAGTAAGTCTATCCACAGCTGCAAAATTTTATAATTTCCTAGACCATAAAAAAGATAATGGTATGTTATGCAAATACAGGTGCCTCCGTAGCGTTGTTTCGAAGCAATAACGCTTCTTCATAAGGGTTCTTTTGTGTAATAACAGTAATGCCAGCTGCATTGGCATGGTCTATTGTAGCAGCTGTTTCCTTTGTTTTTGCCACCCATAAGAGCTTACAGTCTTTATTTACGAGCTGTTCTAACAGGGTAGCTGGTAGTGTAGCTTGTAGAGACCAAGTAGCGTCCACTACTGGAATGTCCGATAATTCTTTATACTGTGGTAAGGGGAAGGTTAGGTTCGTACTTCCCACAACAGCTATATCGAATCCGAACGCTTGTAATTGGAAGACTTTATTTCGGTCTGTTTCATTTGCTGTTTCTAAACCGTAAACGGCAAGGCATTTTTTACGCGCGTTTCCACTGTCTCTTAAAAAAGGAGAATGAAGTAGCCAATGGATAGCCTGTTTTTCATCTATAGGGATGGTTGCTTGTTCCCCTGTAGCCTTTGCTATTGCGTTTTCCAAAGTAATGAGCAGGTCATGAACAGACTCTAAGCCAACCGATAAGCGAATGGTTTCTTCTGTTGTCCCACTTGCGGCTAATTCTTCCGTTGTCAGCTGTTGATGTGTGGTAGATGCTGGGTGAATAATGAGCGATTTAGCATCACCTACATTAGCTACATGCGACCATAATTCAATTTGATCAATTAATTGTCTTCCAACTTCCCTTCCACCTTGAATACCGAACGTAATAATGGAACCAGCAGTACCGTCACGAAAGTATTTTTTTGTTAATGAATAGGAAGGATGATTGGACAAACCAGGATAATTAACCCATTCAATTGCTGGATGATCTGTTAAAAAAGCAGCAATTTTTTGTGCATTGTTCGTATGTTGTTGCATGCGTAAATGTAACGTTTCTAACCCTTGAAGCAACAAAAATGCGCTATGAGGGCTTAAACAAGCTCCAATATCACGAATTAATTGTACACGTAGTTTTGTAGCAAAAGCGGCAGGCCCAACATCAGTAAAGCGCAAGTCGTTGTAACTTGCATCAGGTTGGGTGAAACCTGGGAATTTATCGTGATTCCAATCAAACCTTCCTCCGTCTACAACTACCCCGCCAATCGTTGTTCCGTGACCACCAATCCATTTCGTTGCAGAATGGACAATAATATCCGCTCCCCATGCGAATGGTTTAACGAGGTAAGGGGCAAATGTATTATCTATAATTAAAGGGATATGGTGTGCATGTGCAATTGCTGCAATCGTTTCAATATCAAAAATTTGCAGGCTCGGATTTGTGATTGTTTCCCCAAAAATAGCTTTGGTTTTCTCAGTAATTGCAGCCTCTACTTCAATTGGGTTTGATCCATCTACGAATTTTACATGAATTCCATAACGAGGAAGTATATTAGCAAATAAATTGTATGTTCCACCGTAAAGATTGCTATCGGTAATAATTTCGTCCCCAGCACTTGCTACATTTAAAATAGCGAAAGTGATTGCGGCCATTCCAGAAGATGTAGCTACTGCAGCGACACCATCTTCTAGTTGGGCAATACGTTGTTCAAACGTATCTACAGTTGGATTACCAATTCGGGAGTATATATTTCCAGGTTCTTTTAATCCGAATAAGTTCTGTGCGTGTTCTGTATCGTTAAATACATAAGAAGTCGTTTGGTAAATAGGTACTGCTCTAGCTCCTGTTGCTGAATCGGGTATTTGCCCACCGTGAAGTAATGCAGTTTCTGGATCTTGCGTAAAAAAATGACTCATTGTTTTTCCTCCTTTAATTAAATGTGGAAATGGGCCTTCTGTTCCGTTAAAAGAAACAAGCTTACAAGAATAAATAGTGTGTATTTTGTTTGGTAAAAATTTAGAAGTAAGGTAGATGGCAAGGAAGAAATGAAAACAAAAATAAAGAACCCTCTTCCTAAGAAGAGGGTTCAAATATGCATTCCGTCCTCCTCTTATCTTCCAAACCTTATAATAGGTTTGTAGGATTTAGCACCGTAAAAAGCAAAAATGTTTGCTTTTAGGTTGCCGGGCTTCACAGGGCCTATTCCCTCCGCCACTCATAATAAGAGATGTTATTTAAATTACTGAAAATTATATAAGGTTCAAACGAATTTGTCAACGGTCATTTTATTAAACGGATTAACTGATTGTTTTTAATCAAGCGTTAGTTCGCTTTTTGAAATTGCTTTTTTGTAGGCTTTTGGTAACTAGCTAACAGATAGTTAATCAGTGCTAACCATATGAATAAAAATGCGATGAAGTGAGCAGAAGTGAATGGTTCATTATATAAAAACACTCCTATTAACAACATAAGTGTTGGTGCAAGGTATTGCAAAAAGCCGACTAAGGATAAAGAAATTCGTTTTGCTCCGCTTGCAAATAGTAATAAGGGTATTGCTGTAACTACGCCAGCACCTATTAGTAGCATGTTCGTCGTTGACAGAATGGTGCCCCATTGAAAAGTGCTTTGGGGAAGAAAGCATAAGAATAGAAGAGCAATTGGAGAGATTAACATTGTTTCGATTGTCAGTCCAATCATAGGTCCAATATCTATCTTTTTCTTTAACAAACCGTACAATCCAAAGCTCGTTGCTAGCAATAAAGATATCCAAGGAAATACGCCATAACTTATTGTCAAATAAAGGACGCCAATAGCTGCCATGATAAAGGAAATGGTCTGTCTAAAGGTGAAAGATTCCTTCAGCACAAGGATACCGAGCAAAATACTGATTAAAGGGTTAATATAATATCCTAGACTTGCTTGAATAACATGATCATTGTGCACCGCCCAAATAAATGTCAGCCAATTGAGACTAATAACAGTAGTTGCCATAAAAACGCCTATGAATTTTCGTCTGTTTTGCATTAATGCCTTCCATTCGCGAAGCAATTCATGCCACTTCCCAACACTGAGTACAATAATAATCATAAAAATAGCCGACCATATAATTCGATGTGCCAGCGTTTCGCCAGGTGAAACGGTCTCTAGTAACTTCCAATAAATGGGTAGAACTCCCCATAAAGCATAAGCTCCTAAAGTATGTATGATACCCGTTTTCTCTTGTGTAACGGACATGTTCTCCCTTCTTTCATGTGAAATAATATGGAGGTAAGAGATAAAAAAAGAAAATTCACGTTTACATACTGATGAGATCACTGTGAAGTTAAGCTTCTTTATTACAAAGAATGCATGCTGCTCCCCAGATGGATGTCAATATAATATAGTTATTCTAAATCTCTTTTGTAAGAAAAGCAAGAATAGTAAGTGAAAACAAAAGAGAACGATTTCATTATAGTTCGTATTCCACTAGAATATAAGATGGGCAAAAAGTTTCATTAGATAAACTTGTACTATAAAACAAGGAGGTAATTAGATGAATAAACGAAATCATAAACTGGAAACAGAAGTCATTCATGCAGGTTATGAAGCAGGGGGGTTGTATTTATTAGGAAGGCCGACTGAAGACGGGCTTGCCAGATGGCGCCGGTATACTCCAGTTGCAGAGCATGATTCCTAAAACTTTCGTTGCTTCGTTCCACTCGCGACGTTGCTAACCGGGCGCCCCAAGCCTTTGTTTTACTTTATAAAAAAACGATAGTGTCTTTTCGCCATAGGAATTAGCGACAAGCCAAGTCTTCCGTAGAAAAACATTAAAATGAAGGTTATAAGTAAAACAAGGGCTTTGGTCGTAAAATTTTTGTAAATCTATGTTTTGCTTATACATGAAAAGGGGATTTTTAAATACAATAGATAAAAAATGAATAACATGGTATGCTATAGTATTATGGGAGAGTACAAAAAAATGAAGTAAGGTTCGAGAAAGGGGGAAAGCTATGCAAATAGATCTATTTTCTTATCTGCTAAGCTTTATTTTAATATTAAATATTGCCTTAGGAATTTCTATTATCTTTCTTGAACGAAAAGATCCAACCTCAACTTGGGCTTGGCTAATGGTGTTATTGTTTATCCCAATTGTAGGGTTCATCCTGTATTTGATTTTTGGAAAACCAATTAGCAGAAGGCGTATTTTTACTTGGGATACAAAAAGTAGATTAGGCGTAAAAGCGGCGGTGCAATCGCAGTTGCGTGCGCTTGAAGAAGGAACTTTTGAATTTAAAAACAAAGACATTGCTCAATATGAAGACCTCTATTATTTACACTTACGCAACGACGATGCAATTTTTACCCATAATAATGAAGTGAAGATTTTTACAGATGGTAAGGAGAAATTTGAAGCCTTAATCAATGATTTAGAACAGGCTAGAGATCATATTCATTTGTTGTATTATATTGTTCGTAGTGACCAGCTCGGTCAAAGAATCGCTGATGTGTTAATAAAAAAAGCAAAAGAAGGTCTAGAAGTACGTATGTTGTTTGATGATATGGGGTCACGATCTTTAAGCCGAAAGTATATAAAGAAACTTCTTAATGCCGGTGTAGAAGTAGAAGCATTTTTTCCTCCTAAGATACCTAAAATTAATTTTAAAATAAATTATCGAAATCATCGTAAATTGGCCATTATTGACGGGAAAATAGGATATATTGGTGGCTTTAATATTGGTGATGAATATTTAGGAATGAATAAAAAATTTGGGTACTGGCGTGACACGCATTTGTGTATTTTCGGAGATGCTGTACGCCAAATGCAAACACGTTTTATATTAGATTGGAACCAAGCTTCTCGTAACGACATTTTATATGAAGACCGTTATTATAGTGCTAACCCAGTCGGTAATGTTGGTGTACAAATTGTCTCCAGTGGGCCTGATTCGGATTGGGAGCAAATAAAAAATGGCTACATTAAAATGATCATGACTGCAAAAGACTATGTTTATATTCAAACGCCGTATTTTATTCCTGATGAAAGCTTACGTGATGCACTGCGAATTGCTTCATTGTCTGGGGTCAATGTTCGAATTATGATTCCTAATAAACCAGATCATCCTTTCGTATATTGGGCAACATTATCACATATAGGAGACCTTTTAGAAGCAGGTGCAGAAATATTTATTTATCAAAATGGCTTTCTACATGCGAAAACCATCGTAGTAGATGGTAAAATCGCTTCAGTTGGCACAGCGAACATTGATGTTCGTAGCTTCCGCTTAAATTTTGAAGTGAACGCTTTTTTATATGATCATGATTTGACGCAACAATTAGTATCGAAATTTGAAGAAGACATGTTGCTATCGACACAAATGACAGAAGGTTTATACCGTCAACGGTCGTTAGGAATTCGATTTAAAGAGTCTGTTTCACGACTTCTTTCGCCAGTATTATAAAGCAGGCCTTTCATCTGTAGAATCGCTAATTGTTTGTAGCCCAATGATACGGAACCCAAAGGTCTTTTACGAAAAAAGGATTTCGTGCTGTTATCTTGTACGAAGTCTTGTCCAGCTCCATATTTCAATTTTTGAAGCGAGTCAGCACCCTAAGTATCGGATAAATGATAAGAAGGAGGGGTAAAGTGGAAAAAAGAACTTGTACACATTCTTTGGCAGTCAAAACATCGTATGTGTTGCCACCAGATACGAATACGTATGGTACGTTATTTGGCGGTAAGCTCATGGCTTATATGGATGATGTTGCTGCTATAGCTGCATCACGACATGCCCGTATGCCCGTTGTTACAGCTTCTACCGATTCGGTTGACTTTTTAGCGCCAGTAAAAGAAGGACATTCTATCTGTGTGGAAGCTTTCGTTACCTGGACGCACAACACGTCGATGGAAGTGTTTGTGAAAGCAGTAACGGAAGATTTACGAACGGGACAGCGGCAGGTTTGTTCAACTGCTTTTTTAACATTTGTAGCAATAGACGAAGCAGGAAAACCTAAACCTGTGCCAAGTGTTGTTCCAGAGTCGGAACATGAACAGAAATTGCATGCATCAGCAGCAGATCGGGCCAAACATAGAAAAGAGCGGAGAAAGCAGGCAAAGGAGTTTGCTGAAATTTTTGGCACAGATTACCCATGGAATCGAACGAGAAATTAATGTAAAATAATACAATAACGCAAATGGAAGACCCTTTGGGTGGAAAAGGTTTTTTACAACTCTTTGGCTTGGTTAGGCGGAAGTATTTCATGAAAGATTTGTTTTTGGTGACTGTAATGCGATGTACAACCTTATATGTAAAATGGAATCTTTTTCAAAGACGTCCGCCTGCTAAGTCAGGCTGTTTTAATTTGCGCAGTAACCAATAATAAGGAGAGATTAGCTATATTGTCAAAAAGAGTTGGCGATAAGCGCCATTTTTCTAAAGGGGAGATGCATAGGGGAATATTTCAATTTATTTAAAAAGTTTGTTGTTTTATGATGTGTTGAAATGACATCATAAACAAGAGGAGGAATATTAATCGTGTTATTTTTGGAAAACTTGATTAGTGATGTAAACGACGTTTTATGGTGGGTTTTAATTGTTGTATTACTTGGATTAGGCTTATGGTTTACAATAAAAACAGGCTTTGTGCAATTTAGATACTTACCTGAGATGTTCCGGGTGATTGCAGATAAACGAACCATTAGTGCTGCAGGTAAAAAAGGGACTTCTTCATTTCAGGCTTTTGCCATTAGCGCGGCATCTAGAGTGGGAACTGGGAACATGGCTGGTGTAGCAGCAGCTATAGCAGCTGGAGGTCCGGGAGCAGTTTTATGGATGTGGATTATCGCCTTACTTGGTTCAGCTTCTGGTTTTGTCGAAAGTACATTAGCGCAAGTATATAAAGTTCCTCATGAAAATCAATATCGCGGTGGACCTGCATACTATATGGAAAAAGGATTAAAAAGTCGCTGGCTTGCAGTATTATTTGCGATTACAATAACGTTTACGTACGGATTGGTGTTTAACTCTGTTCAATCCAATACAATTAGTTTGGCGTTTGAAAATCAATTTGCCATCGATAGTAAAGTTATTGCCATTATTTTATTTGTTTTTACTGCAGTAGTTATTTTTGGTGGATTAAAGAGCATTGCCAATGTAACGCAAATTATTGTACCCGTAATGGCTATTTTATATATTTTATTAGCTATTATTATTTTAATTACAAATATTACTGCAATCCCAGATATGATTACGTATATCGTTTCCAATGCTTTTGGAATTCGTGAAGTAGCTGGTGGTGGTTTTGGTGCAGCTATTATGATGGGGATTAAACGTGGTTTGTTCTCTAATGAGGCAGGTATGGGTAGCGCCCCAAATGCTGCAGCGACTGCTGAAGTTACTCACCCTGCTAAGCAAGGGCTTATTCAAGCATTAGGTGTATTTTTTGATACGATTTTAATTTGTAGTGCCACTGCGTTTGTTATTATTACAGCAGGTGGTTTTGAAGGAAGTAAGGCTGACGGTATACAGTTGACGCAAAATGCGTTCACCTTCCATATAGGAGATTGGGCTGGCGGTTTTATTGCCATAGCTATTCTATTGTTCGCTTATAGTTCCATTTTAGGGAATTATTACTATGGTGAAACAAATATAACGTACATCCGGGATAGTAAGGTAGGTTTATTTTTATACCGAATCGGAGCGCTATTAATGGTGGCTTTTGGTGCAATTGCTTCGTTTGACTTTGTTTGGTCATTAGCTGATTTAACAATGGCAATTATGGCTTTAATTAACTTGTATGCGATCGCCCGATTGTTTAAAATTGCTAACCAAGTGCTTCAAGATTATCGTAGACAACGGAAAGCAGGAAAAGATCCTGTCTTTTACCGCGATGTGTTAGATAATCAAGAAGGTATTGAATATTGGGATCGAGAGGAAGCCGAGCATTCTAAATAAATACAAAAAACAAGAGCGCGTTCTATGAATAGAGGCGCTCTTGTTCATGCGTCATTATTCGAAAAATAGATCTTTGCTTAACATTCCGTACTTGTCTGATCATCGGAAACATGTTCTTCTGCCCACTTTTGAATTTCTTTAATGACTGGTGCGAGTGCTTTTCCTTTCTCGGATAAAGAATATTCAATGCGAACAGGGAATTCTGAGTAGACATCTCTTGTAACAATACCTTCTTTTTCTAACATTTTTAGTCGATCTGAAAGTAAACGCCCACTTATTGGTAAATCAGCTTCCATTTCCGAAAATCGCTTCGTACCTTTAAGTAAATCAAACAGAATGAGTCCTACCCATCTTGTGCTTATTAAGCCCATTGCTTTTTCAAAGCGCGGGCATAGATTCGTATCCATAGATTCATCACCTCAATTGGTATCCATTCCAATAGATAAACAGTTATTACGAAAAGTAACTTGTTTCTAGGGTATCATATTTTAGATGTTGCGTAAAGTTTGCTAAGAAGCACGTTTGTGTTAAGTTTTTCTCTACATAAGCATAGCCCAAATATCTACCTAACCCATTTACGTCCACTTTTACTGTTTTAAAAGATAAATACATAGCTAGTGATCGCTGCTGCGGGTCATCCCATTGGGCTTTCCCATCGAAGTCTTCGTGTTTTTCCTACGCTAACATGTTATTTTTTTTGAATAGCAATAGGCTCTCATATCCCTCCTCGTGAAATATTTTACACATACAAGAAGCACTTTCTCTTTGTAAATGTTCGACTTTGGTATTTTCATTGTATTTGTGGAATAATAAAGGATATACACTAATTATTTTTTGGAGGTTAACAATGGTTACTGAACAAGTACAAAAAAAATATGCTACATTAGCACTTCGTACAGGTGTTAATTTACAAAAAGGGCAAGCTTTAATGATTAATGCACCAATAGAAGGAGCGGACTTCACAAAAATTGTAGTCCGCAAAGCTTATGAAATGGGAGCGAAAAACGTACATATTAATTGGGTAGACGACGAACTGACGCGGCTTAAGTTCGAATATGCTCCCGACGAAGTCATTGCCCATTTCCCAGAATGGAGAGTCATGCTTCATGAAAGTTTTGCTGAGGATGGAGCAGCAGTTTTAAACATTCGTTCAACGAATCCAGACTTATTACAAGGAATTGACTCAGCTAAAGTGGCAAAAGCAAATAAAGCAGGCGCAGAAGCTATGAAAAATTTTCGCAAATATACAATGAATGATAAGATTGCGTGGTCCATTATTTCGATCCCTACAGGGGACTGGGCGCAAAAGATTTTTCCTAATAAATCAAGAGCAGCTGCTATAGAGAGCCTTTGGGAGGCGATTGTGAAAATTGTTCGTGTAGATATGGATGATCCTATAGCTGCTTGGGAGGAGCATAATGCTTCTTTACGTGTGGCAAGAGAGGTTTTAAACGATAAAAACTATAAGAAGCTTATTTTTAAAGCACCAGGTACAAATTTGGAAATGGAGCTACCAGAAGGGCATATCTGGAAAGGCGGCTCTGCCCAAACGGAGGGTGGTATAACGTTTAATCCGAATATGCCAACAGAAGAAGTGTTTAGCTTGCCGCATAAATATCGCGTGAACGGTACTGTTTCAAGTACGAAGCCGTTGAATTATGGCGGAAGCTTAATTGATCGATTCAAATTAACATTTAAAGATGGAGAAGTTGTTGATTTTACCGCTGAACAAGGTCAAGATACATTAGAGCATTTACTAAATGTTGACGAAGGCTCTAAACGTCTTGGTGAAGTGGCTCTTGTTCCTCATGAATCACCAGTATCACAGTCTGGGCTCATTTTTTACAATACGTTATTTGATGAAAATGCTTCTTGTCATATTGCATTAGGAAAAGCTTATCCAACGAACTTGGAAGGCGGAGCGCAAATGAATGAGGAGGAATTAGATCAACATGGCGTTAACGATAGCTTAAGTCACGTTGACTTTATGATTGGTTCGGATCAACTTGATATTGATGGCGTATTTGCCGATGGCACAACTGAGCCGGTGTTTCGGAACGGGACATGGGCGTGGAAAAAGAAGTAATAAACGGATTGCTTGTTGGGGAATAAGCAATAAAGCAAAACATCCATCTCGAGTGCGTAACTCGAGATGGATGTTTTGGTTTACACTATAGGAAAGTATAAAAGTTTAAAGATTTATCGTATAAGCAAAGCGACAGCGTTTTTCCGCCATATGTCTTATTGCCCTACGATAAGTCATCATCGGTTCGTTTCCTCATCGTAATCTCTTTCCGTTGAATCGTTCCATTCGCTACGTTGCTAAACGGGCTCTTGCGTCTATGCTCCCCAGCATCACTTTACCATATTGGCGGTAGCTTTAGGCCATGCCTATGGATTACTAACCATTTGGGAGGAGATGGGGGACTGCTCGCTGATTAAGATGCGCTTTATAAATGACCGTGCTTCGTTAAAACAGCCTTGATTTTTGTATACCCAAATGTGTCTGGTAAAGAATCTTTTAATGGTTTTAGTTTTGGTTCGTCCAATTGTTCGCGAGCAGCTAAAACGGCTTCTTCTTCCTGTGAGGTGAAAAATATTTCCCAAGCGATGGGATATCCGTCTTTAAAGGCTTTAAATAAATGGTTTTCGATGGTTTGTACAGATAGCTCGCGCATAGTAGCGATGTCTTGAATTGCTTTTCCCGACCGAAATAGCTGATAACTTATGATGTGACTTGGCTTGTCTTCCTGTTTAGGATTTGATTTTTTTATAGGTCTTGATTCTTGAATAGGAATTACTTTTTGAACATAAGGGTGTTCTTCGCGCCATTTTTGAATAACGGTTAGAAACGCTTCTCCATACTGGTCAAACTTTCTTTCGCCAACTCCTTTAATCAGTAACATTTCTTCTTTAGTAGTTGGAAAATACCTACTTAAATCTTTTAGTGTTGCATCGGAAAACAGAATGTAAGGTGGCACGTTTTGTTCTTCCGCTAGCTGCTTTCTTAATTGTCGTAGTGAAGTGAATAAATCTTCATGATAATCTGCTACGTCATTTGTTGGCATAGGAGCAGTAAACATCCAAACGGTTTTTTTCCCTTTTAATATATCAACGGATTGTTGGTTCAACTTTAGTGTTGGAAATTTCCCTTCTTCGGTTGCTAGCAATTGTTCAGCAATTAAAAACTGGATCCATTCAGTCAGTTCTTTTTCGGTATAGGCGGACAGGATACCGTATGTAGATAAAGTATGTAGGCGGAATTGCCTGATTTTCCTATCTTTAGACCCTTTTAACACTTTAGCTGTCATACCTACGCCAAATTTTTCGCCCATTCGTTTTACGCAGGAGAGGATTTTTTGTGCCTCTTCTGTCATATCCACTTTTTCTTGTCGTTTTACACAATTGCTACAGCGCCCGCATCTTTTTTTCAATGAAGCGTGAAAATAACCTAAAATATATTCAGTTAAGCAACTATGTGTATGACAGTAATTAATCATTGCTTGTAACTTACGGTATTCTGCTTGCTTCACAGTGTCTTCCATATTAGATTGTTCAATTAAAAATTTTTGTAGTTGAATATCCTGCGGAGAAAATAACAGGATACAATCACTTTTCTCCCCATCTCTGCCAGCTCTACCAGCTTCTTGGTAATACGATTCAATATTCATTGGCATGGCGTAATGAATCACAAAGCGAACGTTAGATTTATCAATTCCCATACCGAACGCATTCGTTGCTACCATAAGTTGTTTTTCATCATGAATAAAGGCAGCTTGGGCTCTTTTTCTATCCATTTCTGATAATCCTGCATGATACTTTGCCACAGAATACCCTTGAGCTTCAAGCTGATCACAGAGAGAATCCGTTTGTTTTCTTGTAGCTGCATAAATAATCCCAGATTCTTCTTTCCGTTCTTGTAAGAAAGATTGAATGTAAGTGCGCTTATCTCTTCCTTTAATGACATGAAAAGCTAGATTTTCTCTTTCAAAACCTGTGTTAACAACATTTTTAATATGTAGTTGCTGCTGAATATCTTCAATTACTTCTGTAGTGGCTGTTGCTGTTAGAGCCATCATCACAGGTCTTTTTGGTAACTGTTGTAATTGGGGAATAATGGAGCGATAGCTAGGTCGAAAATCATGCCCCCATTGAGATATACAGTGTGCTTCGTCAAAAGCAATTAAGGATATGCGTATGCGGTGCAATACACGCATAAAAAAGCTAGATTCAAATCGTTCTGGAGCTACATAGACAAACTTGTATCTTCCTAACGACATGTCCTGTAGACGCGTTTGCTGCTGTTCTGGAGATAAGGAACTATTGATATATGTAGCCGCAACCCCTAAAGCTTGTAAAGCATCCACTTGATCCTTCATTAAAGAAATAAGAGGGGAGATAATAATTGCTGTTCCCTCTAAGGCTAGTCCAGGTATTTGATAACATAACGACTTTCCGCCTCCTGTAGGCATAACAGCAAGAATGTTGTTTCCATTTATGATAAAGTCAATAGTTTCCTTTTGACCTGGTCGAAATTGTTGGTAACCAAAATAGGTTTGTAATAGTTTCTCTTCACGTAAACCCAATGTCATGTTCCTCCTTTACCCCATCCATCTTAACATATTTTACAGTTTACGTTACCAAGGCTGAAGAAAAAATAAAAGTGGTTCTAATCATAAAAGCTAAATAATTAAAACCACTTTTTTATTTCCCTCATAGACTAATATAAAAATTTTTCATTCAAACAGACGCTTCACGCTTTTGTATTTTGGATAGAACCCAACCAATGAACCCGCCGATGATTGCAGGAAGCAACCAACCTAATCCGATATTAGAAAACGGAAGCATAGCCATATATTCCGAGAAAAATGACATTTTTACTCCTAATTCTAGTATTCCGTCATACAAGCTGACGATAGCAGTAAAGAGGATGGCTCCTCGATAAACAGCTTGCTTATTTTTAAACAGTGGCTGCAAAAAGGTAAGTAGAATAAGCACAATAGCAATTGGATATAAGAAAACAAGTACTGGTACAGAAAAACGAATGATTGTATTTAGTCCTTGGTTGGCTATGAGATAACTTGCGAATGTAATAATGACCGCAAGCCACTTATAAGGTACTGGACTGATTTTTGCGAAAAATTGCGAAGCGGCTACAACGAGTCCTACAGATGTTGTAAAACAGGCTAATGTTACGATAATTCCTAGTAACAAGGTACCTGACGTGTTAAATATTTGCGTAGCTGCTTCTGACAATATCTCGCCGCCATTTACAAACGAGCTACCATTCGGCATTCTCGCACTAATCCAACCGAGAGAAGTGTAAACAATAGCTAGTCCAATTCCTGCTATTGTTCCGGATTTTAACGTTGCTTTTATAATATCTGCTTTTGTGGATAATCCACGCTCTTTAAAAGTTTGCACAACAATAATACCAAAGGCTAATGCAGCGATTGCATCCATTGTTAAATATCCTTCAACAAAACCTGTAAAAAATGGATTTTGGGCATAATCACCAGAAGCTGTTGGTAGTGGTTGATCAAATAAAATAAGTCCTCCAATGACTAGCGCTGCAATGGAAAGCAATAGGATTGGCGTTAGTAGCTGGCCGATGCGATCCACCATTTTGGACGGGTTTAAGCTGACGAAAAGAACAGCTAAGAAGAATATGCTCGTAAATAGCAATAAAGCTGCGGAAGAAGTATTTTGTAATAGCGGTTCAACGCTCATTTCATAACCAACAGTCGCCGCTCTTGGTATGCCAAAAAATGGTCCGATTGCTAAATAAACAAGACAGGTGAAAATAAGTCCAAACAAAGGATGAACATGATTTCCAAGTTCTCTAGCATCATTTTTTACATAAGAAATTGCTGTAACTGCTAAAATTGGTATGCCAATGCCAGTAATGATAAATCCGATAATAGCTGGAAAAAAAGACGAGCCTGAAGAAACTCCTAAAATAGGAGGATAGATTAAGTTACCAGCGCCGAAAAACAAAGCAAATAGCATAAAACCAATAATAAATGTATCACGTTTCATGATTGTTCCCTCCGTATGAAAAGGCAATGCTTTTCCAAGATGATTAACAAGTGTTGTATTTCAACTATTTAAAAAGTGTGAATTTTTAAAGTTAACAATAAAAAATAATAACTTTTACAACTAGTTAATAAGCCGATTTTTTTAGAGAATTAGAATTAACAGATAATAATAAATAGAAAAGCTCATTCATGTTTTCTAAGTAAATTGGCCTTATAATCTGAAAATTTTGCCTTTTAATGTCGTTTTTTTGAAAATAGTACAAAGCAGTCATTATAGTAACAGGTAATTGTTTTCTATGTCAATAAAACAGTATAAAACCTTGTCTTATCCTCACACCCCTATGATGAAAGCCTTCGTTTTATGCTTATTTTAACTTGAAACTTTTAATGCTCAACCCCATGAAAATGAAGGAGTAACTATGGAAGTAGTAAATTTATACATACTTCTTTCATACAAAAAATGTAAAAGAAAAAAAGTTTGCAATAATTTATTTTAAATCTTATTTGATAAAAATTGTTTACATTATTGCTTTTCACCTTTAAAATGTTTTTATCTTGTGTTTAACTTATAACGTAGGTTCCACGAAAGATAGGTATCTTCTTTATACTATTAGGAAAATATAATAGTTTACAGGTTTATAGTAGAAGCAAAACGCTAGCTTCACAAGCCAAGTTTTTCTGATGCTATGATGGTTTATCTAGAATGAGTTTAGTTCTAACCGTTTCTTTAAAGGAAATGAATTTACAAATCAATTTTAAAGCAGTTTATTCTTCTGCTCCTTCAATTTGAACAGTATTTATTATAGTCATTACAATTGGAGGGGCAGTTCTATACCTCCAAGAAAAGGAGTCATACCAATTTTATTTTAACCGAGGAGGTATAACATGGTACCATCTTTACTATTTGAAATCATGCTAATCGGTCTTTTAGGGATCGGATCACAATGGGTCGCTTGGCGTTATCGAATGCCTGCGATTGTCGTTATGTCCATAACAGGGTTGTTGGCAGGCCCTATATTTGGTTTTTTGAATCCTGAAGAAGACTTTGGCAGTTTATATAGTCCGATTATTTCTGTAGCTGTAGCCATTATTTTATTTGAAGGAAGCTTAAATTTAAGTTTTAAAGAATTACGAGGGCTAGGTAAACCAGTCTTTCGTATTTCAACGGTCGGTGCATTTATCGCCTGGATTCTGGGCTCGTTAACAGCACACTATATTGCAGGACTCTCATGGGCAGTAGCTTTTGTAATTGGTGGTTTGTTTATCGTTACTGGTCCAACGGTTATTATGCCGCTTTTACGCCAATCGAAGTTAAAAGCACGACCTGCAAAAATTTTAAAATGGGAAGGGATTATTGTCGATCCAATCGGCGCTTTGCTTGCCGTATTCGCTTTTGAAATTATTACCTTCCTAACTGCATCAGAGCCTGATGTAGCTCAACTCCTTCTATTCTTTGCCGCCTCTATCTTTGCTGCGATTTTTGGTTGGGCTTGTGGAAGGGGTATTGGCTGGATGTTTGAAACCGGTCATATACCAGAATTTTTAAAGTCACCCGCTGTCGTCATTGTCGTTATTATGTGTTTTACAGTAGCTGATGAAATTGTCCATGAAACAGGGTTATTATCTGTTACCGCGATGGGGATAACACTGGCGAATATGGGGATTAGCTCGATTTCTGATATGCGTCACTTCAAGGAGAATATATCGATTCTGCTTATTTCAACGATCTTCATTATGTTAACAGCTTCTTTGCAATTAGAAACGCTGTTGCACATATTTAGCCCAAATATCATCGGCTATGTTCTGCTTATGATGTTTCTTGTCCGACCATTATCGATTTTTCTTTCCACAATAGGAACGAGCTTAACGTTTAATGAAAAAGCGCTCGTTGGTTGGATTGCTCCAAGAGGGATAGTAGCATTAACAGTGTCTGGTTATTTTGCTGGTGTTTTATCAGAACAAGGATATGAAGATGCGCAAATCTTAACGACGTTAACCTTTGGTCTTGTGTTCTTTACCGTTGTGGCGCACGGATTTTCTATTGGCTGGTTGTCGAAAAAACTACATTTGTCCATGGAAGGAAGACCAGGAGCAATGATTGTTGGGGCAAATCGATTTACGGTGGAACTAGCTAAATCTCTTTCAAAAGCAGATTTTCCAGTTATTATTGTAGACTCTTCATGGGAGAAGTTAAGACCTGTAAGAGAAGCAGGAATTAACTTTTATCATGGTAATATCCTATCTGAACAAACAGAATATAATTTAGATACGATTCCATATGAATATTTACTAGCAGCAACAGATGATCATGCTTTTAATTCATTAGTATGTACGACATTTATGCCAGAGTATGGAAGGACAAATGTGTTTAAAATTAGTCCATTCGACCAATTTAGTGGTGATTCTGTTAATGTTGTGTCAAGAGTGGGCGGAAGAATATTGTTTGATAAGAAATTTACAATGGAAGACCTGCTTGATAAATTAGATCATCATTATGTATTTAGACAGACAACGTTAACTAGTCAATATAATTACAAGCAATATTTAGCCGATAAAGATGATGCAACAGTGTTCCTATATCTAATCAAACCTTCTGGGCAACTAAAGTTCTATTCTGAAGAAATGAGGACGGTGCCTGCTGTAGGAGACCGGATTGTTAGCTTAACCCCACCAAATAAAGAAAAAGCAAAAATACAAGCAAAGCTGGAAACACAGCGCAATGGTCAACCCAAAGAAAACAGGTAATCAAATACTCGAAGGCTTTAAAAAGTGAGAACGAACTACTCATGTGCCAAGCAAGTAATGATATCTGAAAACATATTCTAAAGAAAACGATAGCTTGTCGCCTATGAACGGCGAGTGTTATCGTTTTTCTTATTTGCACAATAGGAGAGTATAGATTCTTAAGAGTTTATAGTATAAAAAACACAGCTATCGTCACAAAGACTTTGATGATAGCTGCGTTTTTAAAAAATTACATCTATTGCATAAACCGTATACAAAGTTTGCCGTTATCTATTAAATGCGTCCAACTGTCGATGTACTTCGGCAATTTCTCCTTCTAAACGAATTAATTGTTCCTCGGCAGAAGATACTCTGCCACGCACATACTCTAGTTTATCTAAATCCCCTTGAATTCGCACATAGTCCGATTTTAATTCATCCAGCTTATCTTGTAATTGTTTTTCATTCATTTCCCTATCCCTCCTTACTATGAGTGTAACGAAAAAAGCCTTTACAAAACAGTATAAACTATGTATCGTTTAAAAAAAGCAAAGGGGGAGGCAAGGTGAAAGTCCAGTTCGCAAAATCAGTAGAGGCTTATGTAGAATTAGTGGAGAAGAAACTTTTAAAAAAAGAAGCATGCAATAATTTAATCCTTGGTATATTAGAGCGTCTAAAACAGAATAATGAAGGTGCCTATTATTTAGGGTGGGTAGAAAAGGATAAAGAGCTTCTTTTTCCTTTTATGCAAACAGCCCCAAATAATTGGGTGCTCCCAGATTTGGGGCAATTTGTTGGAGAAGAGGTGATCCGTGTTGCTGTAAAGCAGATTTGGGATCAAGGTATGGAAGTGCCAGGGGTGATAGGACCAGAACAGTACGCTACTATTTTTGCAAAAGAATGGGAAGATATTACAGGTAATCAACCCGTAGTTCATATGCAAGAGTGGATTTACCAGTTAGATGCGGTTAATCAAGTGCAGCAGGATGGTGAATTGGTAATCGCTCAAGAGAAAGATTTGTCATTACTAATTCATTGGTTACAACAATTTGGAGAGGAAGCTGGTGAGAAAATTACAGAAAAACAGGCAGAAGCAATTGCACGACGTAATATAAATCAACATTCCGCTTTCTTATGGCAAGTCGGAAAACATTACGTATCCATGGCAAACCGATCAAGAACAACAAAGAACGGAGCCACAATTAATGCTGTGTTTACTCCAGATCAACATAAAGAAAAAGGGTATGCTACCAGTTTAGTTGCCGCATTGAGTCAACAATTACTTGATAGTGGCTATCAGTTTTGTAGCTTATACACCGATACATCCAACCCTATCTCCAATCATGTATATCAAAAAATTGGTTATTATAAAGTTGGCTCCGCAATCGTTTATAGTTTTTGAAATGGGATAAATTTGTAAAGTCGCTGAACTTCTTCCCATTTCGCTTGAGTTTCATGAAAAGTCGCTGAAGTTCTCAAGATAGTTACTCAAAGTTCACAATAAAGTCACTGAAGTTCACAATGTTAGCCGAGTTGCTACACCTTAAACCAATAAAAAACAGTAGCGCTTGAAAGTTGCTACTGTTTTTTATACATTTGTTTATTTTTACTCCAGATGAGATTTTGCCAAAAAACTGCGCGATAGTCGGTTTAAATGAGCGCGTCGTCTTTGTTCTTTTTGGAGTCCACATACGTTTGATAAAAATGGACAAAAATTGTTTTAATGAGCGCATAGAAAGGAACAGCGAACAGGATACCTAAGAAGCCAGCTATGCTCCCAGCAGCTAGGATAACAGTAATAACGGTTAACGGATGTAAGTCTAATGCCCGCCCCATCACATTTGGCGATATTAAATTACTTTCAATTTGCTGAGCGGCAATCATCACGAGTGATACCCAAACGACCATAAATGGTTCTTGAAAAGCGCCGACAATCAATGCTGGAATAACAGCAATAAACGGACCAGCAAATGGGATAACGTTCATGACCATGGCAAATAAGGCGAGCGTTAATGAGTAATTTAATCCAATAATTAAGTAACCAATAAACAATAATACTCCTACAGAGAAACTAACAATTAATTGACCCTGAATGAAAGAAGTTAACGTAGCATCAAGTTTAGATAGCAGTGCGCGAATGTTGGCAGCTTTTTTCTTGGAAAAAATTTGCGTTATGAATGGTATTAATTTCTCCCCATCCTTAAGCATAAAGAAGAGAAAAAATGGAACAAGCACAATTGATGTAACAAAGCCGATAATTTGCCCAATAAAGCCAAATAAATAATTGATAACACTATCAATATGTGATTGTAAATTATTGGTGAAATCATTAATGGCTTTATCTATTTGCTCTGGAATAGCCGTTTGGTTGGCTTGCCATAAGGAAATCATATCTTGTGCCCAGTTTACCATCTTCGGAACATTATCAATTAAATTACGGAATTGCTGCTGGGCGATTGGCGCAATATACATATATACAAATACACCGAGAAGGATGATTACAACAAAGACAAGAACGATAGAAATAATCCGATTCATCTTCAAACGCTCAAAAAAATACATTAACGGTTTTGTTAAATAGTAAAGGATACCCGCACCGATAATAGGCACTGCCACAGCGCCAACTATTTTTACAAAGGGAAAGAAGATAAATTTTGTTACTGAGATTAATAGAATGAGTGTAAAAGCTAAAATAAAAAACATAAAAAATTGAAACCAGCGTTTGTTTACCACATACATCCCTACTTTCGAGTGTTCATAGATCTTATTTTTTATTTTACTGGTTTATGTTAAAAATAGAAAGAATATATATCAACGATATCTTATATTCTACTAAAACCTATTACTAAGTTTATCCATTTTACAACCGATGTAAACAAAAAAGGGTAGGCATAGTATAATTAGAGAAAATATGCTAAAATTCGTGTAGTATGAAAGTAGCAAATAAATAGTGCTAATGTTTTAATATCCGATTATTATGATAGTAAACGAGGAAGTCCAATGTTCGCAAAATGGTAAGGGAGCGCCCTCGTATAGAAAAAACTTGGAGGATAAGCAAATGATGAGCTGGAAGCATATCTTTGAAAAGTGGGATTCGTTTGAAGACTTAGAACCTAATTTAATACAGGAATTGAAGGAATTAAAATCAGACCCTGTTGCATTGGAGGATGCTTTTTATAAAGAACTGACCTTTGGTACTGGTGGCATGCGTGGAGTTATTGGAGCAGGAATAAATCGAATGAACGTCTATACTATCCGAAAAGCTGTGAATGGCTTAGCGAAGTATTTGCTCGACCATACAGTAAATGTGAAAGATCGTGGCGTTGTCATCGCTTATGATTCGAGACATATGTCGAAAGAATTTGCTTTAGAAACTGCTAAAGTATTAGGGTCGTTTGGGATAACATCCTATGTGTTTTCGTCTTTAAGACCTACGCCTTTACTTTCATTTGCTGTACGCTATTTAGGTACAGTTTCAGGTGTTATGATTACGGCTAGTCACAATCCGCCTGAATATAATGGTTTTAAAGTTTATAATGAAGATGGTGGGCAGATTACTCCAAACCAAGCTTCAGAAATTGTTACTTATATTAATAAGGTAGAGGATGAATTATCTGTTCCTTATTTGGAAAAAAAGGAACTAGAAGAAAAAGAACTCTTAAACTGGATAAAAGATGAAATCGATAATGCTTATTTAGATAAATTGCAAGGAATATCGAAAATGCCTGCAGATAAAATAGAGATAGAAAAGGAAATGCCAATTGTTTTCACTCCTTTGCACGGAACAGCCGCTGAGCTTGTACCTAAAGGGTTGAAACAGTTGAATTTCACGCATGTTCATATGGTAAAGGAACAGGCTGTTGCTGATCCTGAATTTTCTACGGTTGCATCACCAAACCCAGAGGAACATCAAGCATTTACGATGGCCATAGAACAAGGGAAGCAAACCGATGCTACTCTACTACTTGCTACGGATCCTGATGCAGATCGTTTAGGTGTGGCGGTAAAAAATAGTGCGGGAAATTATCAGGTTTTGACCGGAAACCAGCTAGGTGCATTAATGTTAGATTATATTCTAGCCCATAGTGATGCAGCGTTATTAAGAAGCGGGCGAATGATTAAAACCGTTGTCACATCAGAGTTAGGCAGGGCTGTTGCCGATTATTACGGTATTCAGACATTGAATACATTAACAGGATTCAAGTTTATCGGTGAGAAAATTAGACAGTTTGATCGTACAGGTGAAACGTTTGTGTTTGGTTATGAAGAGAGCTATGGGTATTTAATTAGCAGTTTTGCTAGGGACAAAGACGCAGTGCAAGCTTCAGTAATGGCTTGTGAAATGGCGTATTATTGGCAACAACAAGGTAAAACATTATTAGATGCTTTATACGACCTATTTGCTCGTCATGGTTACTACTTTGAACACATGCAATCGATTACTCTAAAAGGAAAAGAAGGCTCAGAAAAAATTGGTTTTATTATGGATGATGTTCGCAGAGAGCCTGTAGAGCAAATCGGTGGGTTGAAAGTAGTGCAAATGGAGGATTATCTAGCTGGTAAAAGAACATGTAGAGACGGGAATGTTGAAACAATCGAGCTACCAAAAGAGAATATGGTGAAATATAAGTTGGAACAGGATTGTTGGATTTGTTTACGCCCTTCTGGAACGGAACCAAAAATTAAATGTTATTTTGGTGTTCGCGGTACGAGTGAAGAGGATAGTAAAAATAAATTAGCCACTCTACAGGAATCAATGAATCAAATTTTACAAGGAACGATAGAAGTATAGCATATAAAGTGGTTGACATTTTTCTCTGAAACATGTTTAATTAAATAGTAATTTTGTTCCTATAATCAAATGTCATAAAAACAATAGCTTCTATACTAGAGGAAATCGTTTTTATGGACATGCTTTTATAAAGGGGAGTAGCTGTACAATTTTAGTCGTCATTACGAGATCATTCTCCGGCTGAATTGGCAACGATCGTTGTTAGCGAGACCTTTACCAAACTTGGTAAGGGTCTATTTCTTTTTTGATTCTTACCAATTGGTAGGAATCTTTTTTCATTGTTAAGAAGACCTGCTACATTGTTTTGTAAAACATTGGAAACTGTTTTCTGAACAAAAAAATTTCGATCGCCATAAGCGGAAGGAGAAGATAAGGAATGGGCGTTGATTTACTCATCGAATATTTATGGGTTTTAGTTGTGCTTATTGGTTTAGAGGGATTGTTAGCGGCAGATAATGCACTTGTGCTAGCAATTATGGTCCGACATTTGCCAGAAAAACAACGTAAAAGAGCGTTGTTTTATGGATTAGCTGGTGCTTTTGTTCTGCGGTTTGGGTCCTTATTTGTTATCTCGTTTTTAGTAGATGTTTGGCAGGTACAAGCCCTTGGTGCGCTGTACTTACTATTTATATGTGGGAAACATTTATATGATCGATTTAAACCGAGAAAAGAAGTAGAAGAAGGAGCGAACGTAACAGAAAAAAAGGGAAGCGGCTTTTGGATGACTGTGTTAAAAGTAGAGTTTGCTGACCTTGCATTTGCGGTTGACTCTATTTTAGCTGCTGTAGCATTAGCAGTTGCATTGCCAGCAACAGGGTTAGGCCATATAGGAAGCCTCGATACGGGACAGTTTTTCGTCGTGTTTGCTGGTGGAATGATCGGTCTCATTGTTATGCGATTTGCTGCAAATATATTTGTAGAATTGTTAAATAAACGACCTGGGCTTGAAGTCGCGGCTTTCGTTATTGTTGGTTGGGTTGGCGTGAAGCTAAGTTTAATTGTACTTGCCCATGAGGATATCGCATTCATACCACATGATTTTCCACATTCTACGTTATGGAAGATTATCTTCTATGTAGTGCTTGTGGGAATTGCTGTCACTGGTTGGTTCTCATCCAGTAAGAATGAAATAGAGGATGTAAAAGTAAACAAATTAGAAGGTTAACCTAAATATAAAAGTAAAGCTATTTTGCTTTTGCCCTATGCTTCCATTCCATTCAAAATGAATGGAATGGAAGCATTTTATGTATATGGTTATCATGCAAAGTAAACTTCAATTAGAGGGATTTTCAAAAGATAATTTCTAAACAGTTATTGTTTCTCAATCTTTAAATTGTAGTTGTCAGGCAAAATCAATATATCTTTTGCTTCTAGAAGATATTTTTCTGCTTCTTGGTAAGTATCAAAAATCATCTCCTGTTCATTCATGGCTATAATTGCCCGTACATTATTGCTAATTGCAACGATTCGGTACATCTGATCTCTCCTTTTTCTTGTTGACACAGCTTCAATTCACTTTAGCTTCTCTGACATATATAGACAGTAATCGATTTTTATACACTTTAGGAAAGTGCAGAATGATATGTTATATCGCCATAAGACTTGGCGACAAGTCAAGTTTTTCTAACACTATAGGAAAGTATAAAGCTTATTGCTATGACGTAACCAAACAACTGAACGGGCTCCGTCCGGCTTCAGCGCCCAGCAACTAGGCGACTTCACTTCATTGCCCTAAGCTAAGTCATCATCGGTTCCGTTCTAAATAGGAAGGCCGACTAAAAACGGCTTGCTGGAGGACGCCGGTATACTCCTGTTGCAGGAGCATGATTCCTAAAACTTTCGTTGATTCGTTCCAGTTGCTACGTTACTAAACGGGCGCCCCGAGCCTTTGTTCAAATCTTACATATATAGGGCTCGTGAATGAAACTGTTAATAAAAAAGCCGAAAAGGGTTCATCCTTTTCGGCTTATGTCTTAGCGCTATTGTCCAGACATTCCTACCAATTTATTTTTCGGCTTGCAGTATGAATACGACATAACCGATGTCTTGTTGAAAATCCCAATCCACGAACAGATCTTCAATCCCTTGCTTTAAAATGGATTCTAAATACGACCTGTTGATAATGTTTTTCTCTAATTTTCTTTTAGAAAGCCTTAATTGCTCTTCAAAGCCAGAAGAAATAAGTTCTTTTTCAATGCTAACGAGAATGTCCTCTCGCTTTGATATAATGGTTCGTTCATTTAATCGAACAGACGCTATATTACGAGGAGCTTTTTGTGCTTTTTCAGTAAATCGTTTTATTTCTTGATGAATCTTTGCTTCCTGTTCGCTAGAAAGAGCGCTGAAATGCTTTGTTAATTGTGCTCCCTTTAAGTCAGCAAATATAACACCTGTCTTATTTGCTAAGTTCCAATCATAATAAATATGTTGTGCCTGTATTCCAAACTCGTTATGCCACATTGCTTTTAGTTCAGGCATACATTTTTCCATGACGATGTCTCGTGTTTCTTCTATTTTCAAAGCTTGTTTTTGCTTAAGTAAGACACTTTCCATCGGTGTAATAAAGTCTTTCAAATAGATGATTAAATAAGAATGGGCTAAAGATACATATAATGCTCCAGGCCCTTTACCAAAATAGCTTCTTAATAGTTTACCAGTTGCACTAGCAATGGAAGCTTCGGTTGATTTGGCTTTCGCTTTCACGTTTTCATTCATCCTTTTTTGAAGGAACACACCTAGTATTGCATTCCCTTTTTTTAGTATATCATTACCCCATAAACAGTGACAAGAAACATCTCTATTACAGTTATGTAAAAAACATTAACATACGATGCAAATTATGATACATTATCAGTAATCTTGCGTAGAAGCTCTTATTTCTAGATTGTGAGCGACTTTGCTTGATTTGTTCACCGAACAAGACCGTAGGGAGGGAAGCCCCCTTGATAGATATAGATTTACTTATTAGGAGGCGATTATGACTAAGAATCAATCCTTATTAGACATATTACGAACTTCATTAAAGTTGGGGTTAACATCGTTTGGTGGCCCAGTGGCTCATTTAGGGTATTTTAAAACGGAGTATGTTGATAAGCGTAAATGGTTAGATGATAAAACATATGCCGATATTATTGCTTTGTGCCAATTTTTACCGGGGCCTGCTAGTTCACAAGTAGGAATAGCTATTGGTATGTTACGAGGTGGATTTTTAGGTGGTGTTGTCTCCTGGTTTGGGTTCACATTACCTTCTGTGTTTGTGCTCGTGTTGTTTGCTCTATTCTATCAATCTTTCACACTTGGTGATGCGAATTGGATTGCTAGTTTAAAGATTGTCGCTGTTGCCGTAGTAGCTCATGCCGTACTTGGTTTGGGTAAAAAGCTGACACCAGATAAACCGCGGATTGCAATTGCTTTGGGAGCAGCATTGATGATGCTTCTTTTTCCATCTGCATTCGTGCAAATTATCATTATTTTCATTGGGGCAGGTATTGGTTACTTTTTGTATAAGAATAAAGCACAACCGAAGCTTTCTTCTTTTACTGTCTCGATTTCGAAAAAACAAGGAATGCTTGCACTATCCATATTAGTGGCAATGTTAATTGGACTTCCCATTTTGGCAAGTGCGTTTTCTCATATGTACATACAAATTGCAGATACGTTCTTTCGTGTCGGTTCGTTCGTGTTTGGAGGTGGACATGTTGTGCTACCGATGCTAGAGCAGGAAATTGTTCCGACAGGCTTCTTAACGAACGATGAGTTTTTAGCTGGTTATGGGATGGCACAAGCAGTTCCTGGGCCATTATTTACCTTTAGTTCTTATGTAGGAACAATGATGAGTGGAATAGTTGGTGCTGTCATTGCTACAATGGCTATTTTTTTACCTTCCTTTTTACTTATTGTAGGTACATTGCCATTTTTAAGTGAACTGCGTAAACGTTCTAGCTTTCAAGGTGTTTTAACGGGAGTAAATGCAAGCGTTGTTGGCTTATTAATTGCGGCTTTCTATGACCCTGTTTTTACAAGCTCTATTTTAAATGGAGCAGATTTTGGCTTAGCGGTTATTTTATTTGCGTTATTGCATTTTTGGAAGGTTCCAGCTTGGCTCATTGTTATTATCGGAGTTATTGGTGGAGAGATTGTCCATTTAATCGGGTGACATCTAATTTAAAAACGAGTAAGCAGACAATTTTCAATATAAAAATTGGAAATTGTCTTTTTTTGCACTATAGGAGAGTATAAAACTTTAAGGATTATAGTTTAAGAAAAACAAAGGCTTTCCTAATAAGAATTTGCGACTAGCCTTGTTTTTCAAACACTTTAGAATGTTACAGGTGTATAGACCAAACTAGAAATTTGAATAAGCCAAGCTTATCTAATATGATAGGAAAATGTAAATACTATAGAAATCCTTTTTAGGCGTTAAGCAAAATTTTTTACATTATAGGAAAGTAGTTTATAGTATAAATAAAATGGTGGCAATTTTTTTCATAGCGATTTGGCAATAGGCCAACTTTCTAAAATAATTTTGAATTTGTATAATTTTCGAGACGTCATGCCATGCTTAAAATAGCCTCTCACAGTGAGATGATGAAGGTCATATGTCATAGAGTTTAAGTGTACATCATTTAAGCAAAATGGCGGTTTTCATTGTAAAGAAATAGCGTTATTTAAACGAGCAAAGAATGAAATTATTTTCTTGACAGACATGCGGAAAAAATGTAATCTAAGTAAAGTCTTAGTATTTTTATCGGATTAATACAATATGCATGTATCATGTTGGGTTAAAAGCGCATAAAATAAGTTCAACTAGATGCAAACAATAAAAGGAGGTAAGCTAATGGGCATGTATACGATACTGAATGTGGCAATATTAGCTGTACTTATAGGAATTCTTATTTGGATGCAAAAGAAACACTTTTCGTTTACAAAGCGTGTTTTTACAGGCTTAGGTGCTGGAATCATTTTAGGAGCCATTCTCCAATGGGCTTATGGGGCTGGGTCTGATGTATTAATAGAGACAACGGATTGGTACAGTATTGTTGGAAGTGGGTATATTCGCTTTCTAATGATGATTGTTATTCCGCTTGTGTTAGTTTCCATCATTCAATCCATTATTAACTTAGAAAAATCGGCCGAATTAGGGAAAATGGCTAGTTGGATCATTGGAATTTTAATCTCAACTACGATGATTGCTGCTTTAGTTGGCATCGTTACGGCTACGGTGTTTGATTTAAATGCAGAACAAATTGAAGCAGGGCAAGCAGAGAATGAACGAGGAACGATACTAGAGTCAACTTTAGAAGAGGTGGAAGAGCAAACAGCTGCACAAAAAATTGTTAGTTTTATTCCATCAAATATCTTCTTGGATATGACAGGAGATCGGTCTACGTCTGTTATCGCTGTCGTTATTTTCTCGGTTATTGTAGGTATCGCTGTTTTGGGAGTCCGAAGAAAAAACCCTGAACAGGCGGAAATGTTCACCAAAATGATTAATGCGCTGTATGCAGTCGTTATGCGGATAGTGACACTTATCCTTCGATTAACACCGTATGGAATTTTAGCTTTAATGGCAAACACAGTGGCGAGTACTGATTTTGCAGGTATATTAGAATTAGGGAAGTTTGTAGCTGCTTCTTATGTTGCGATAATAACGATGTTTGTAATTCATTTAATTCTTGTCGGTTTATTTGGTCTAAATCCGTTCATGTATTTACGTAAAGCTATTCCAGTGCTTGGCTTTGCATTTACGTCCCGTTCTAGCGCTGGAACAATTCCGTTGAACATCCAAGCTCAACAGCATGCTTTAGGTGTTGATCAAGGAGTAGCGAATATGTCAGCATCCTTTGGTGCAACAATGGGGCAAAATGGGTGTGCGGGTATTTATCCAGCGATGCTTGCGGTAATGATCGCTCCAACAATGGGAATTGATCCACTATCACCAGGCTTTATTTTACAGCTTGTGTTAATTATCGGCGTCAGCTCATTTGGAATAGCAGGAGTAGGCGGTGGAGCCACTTTTGCAGCGTTAATCGTTTTATCTTCTATGAACATGCCGGTTGCTTTAGCTGGGTTATTAATTTCCATCGAAGCATTTATTGATATGGGTAGAACGGCATTGAATGTCAATGGTTCTATGGTAACTGGAACAATTACAGCAAGAATTTTAAATAAGCTCAACGTAAAAACGTTTCAAGATAAAACGGCAATACAAGAAGCAACGGACATCTAGAAGGAATAACAGATGATGGTAGTCATCCATGGTATGCTAATATAGTGATAAACTTTAGGTAGATCAGGATGAAAACTGCGCTTCAGCAATCCTTTGAGATAACCGGTAAAGTAGAGGTTAAACAACGCATGTATTTAGAATGGAAATGGTGCTTACTTCTTTAGTTTGGAAGTAAGTGCCATTTTTTTGCTTTAAATTATAGGAAAGCATAGAAGTTTAAAGGTTTATAGTATAAGAAAAACTACAGTTTTCACCATAACACTTGACGTCAAGCCAAGTTTTTTCTAAAAAGATAAGAAATCATAAAATTTGATGCTATGGCGTAACCAAATAACCGAATGGATCCCGTCCAGCTTCAGCTCCTAGCAACTAGACAACTTCACTTCATTGCCCTAAGCTAAGTGATCATCGGTTCGTTCCTCACCGTGATATATATAGTGAATCTTTCATTCTGTTGTGTTTTGCTTCCTTATCGACTAGCCATGGAACAAATCGATATGTATCTGTTATTACTAGCTTGCATTTTTCATTTTTTGAAATTGGATACACGTCTCTATAACCTGTATAGAAGTTTTTTCAGACAAAATCTCATGTTTGTACATTTTATCCTATTATAAACCTGTTGTGGTCCGCATGGAGATAGTTACTGTTTTTAAGAAACGCACTTAGCAAATTTCAGCATGCAAAAGCGTCGTTTTTCTATCCATTTCGCGATAATTTGAACCTATAATTTTAAAAAGAAGCGTTATAGATTTAATACCGTATGTATGCCGGATGCAGTTAAAATATGTTACTATTTTAATAGCTTTAGGATTGGAAGAAGTGAAAGAGGAGGAGCATATGATATTTTTTAGACAATTATTTGTTAAAGTTATCAAATTAAATAATTGGTTTTTGCTTTTTGCCACACTTACTTTAGTATTTGCCAGCAGTTATTTTATCTATTACTTAGAACCTGATACATTTGCAAGTCCGTTTGAAGGGCTCTGGTGGACGATGACGACCGTTACTACAGTTGGATATGGAGATATCTCACCAACGACTGTAGGCGGGAAGCTTTTTGCCATGTTCCTATATATTGTGGGGATTGGTTTAATGACTATTTTTATTGGCAAAGCGATTGATTTTTTGAGCATTCGAAAGCGGTTGAAGGAGGAAGGTAAATTGACAATTACTACAGAGGAGCATATCATTCTCATTAATTGGACGAAGAAAGCAAGCATTACATTAGATGAAATTTTACATACATTTGATGATGTTCGTATAGTAATCATTGATGAGAAAATTGAAAAAACACCATTGATTCATGAACAGGTAGAGTTTGTTCACGGTAATCCAGCGAATCGAGATGTACTACTAAAGGCAAATTTGCTTAAAAGTAAATCTGTGATGGTTTTTGCTTCTGAAGATGGGGTAGCAACTTCTCAAGCTGATGGTCAAACATTACTCATTGCGACAACCTTAGAAAGTATTGGAGAGGAATATTCACAGAATATTTATACGATTTGTGAAGTGTTGGAATCGACACATATTCCAGCCTTTAAGCACGCAGCTGTTGAAGAATTTATTACGGCGAATGATACAGCAGCCCACTTGGCGGCCCGTTCTATTTTATTTAATGGATCAAGCGAGATTATTCGTCAACTAACGAGTCATCGAGGTTATGATCTTTATTCCATAGGTAAAAAGGCAGAATGGGATACATATGAGCATGCTCGGACAGAATTAGCATCACAAGGGGCTATTTTACTTTCTAACCGTAATGATTTATCAATTATTAACCAATTAAAAGATTCGATCCCCCAAGGCGCGAAATTGTTTATTATTTGTGATGAAGATGCATATGCTAATTTGCTTCATCAAGGTGTTCCAGCTAGTTAATGTTTTTTTCATTTCTGGAGAAATTTGTTTAAGCGGCACTTGACGTATCGCCAAGTGCCGCTTGTTGTATCCTAGTTAAGAAAAACCGAAAATGACTCCTTATGAAGAAGTCTATTTCTGTGATTGGTACGTTCTAAGTTCCTAAAAAAGTCAAAATTTCTGTTAGATTTTGGCTTTTTTTAACTGCCTTATAATTTCGCCATGGACATCCGCGTTGTTTGACAAGCTCCACAGCATTTTTTATCGTAAAGCTTTTTGGAGAAAGGTCGTTCGTTAGTTCCTCCCAGTATAAAGGCATTGCGATGGTAGCTTCTGCGGTTTTTCTCGGTGAATACGGTGCTATGATCGTTTTCCCTTTGCCATGCTGTACATAGTCAATATATAGCCTACCTTTTCGTTTTTCCTTAAGACGCTCGGTTGTGAACAGTGCTGGAAACGCATTTTCTAACGTACGTGCTATCGCTTCTGTAAACAAAGCAGTCTGTTTATAAGTCATGCTACCAGAGGGGATAGGGATGTAGATTTGCAACCCTTTATTACCAGACGTTTTAACAAAGGATGTTAGCTGTAACTCATCAAAGACATGCTTCATGTTTAAAGCTGCATGGATAGCTAAATCAAAACGGTCTCTATTTGGCGGGTCTAAATCAAAGACGATTTCTTCTGGTGTACGTGCTGTAAGGCTTTGAAATGGTGTATGGAATTCGATTGTTCCGTGATTGGTTAACCAAATAAGATCTTTTAAGGTCTCGCAAGTAATGATTTCTTTTCCTTGATGTGTTTGTCTTGCCATGAATGGAGGCGCGTAACTTGGTAAGTGCTTTTGGAAGAAATGTTCTCCTTCTACCCCATCAGGTGCACGAATAATGGTGAGCGCTCGTTGCTGTAAAAATGGCAACATATATGGTGCTATTTGGCGTATATGAAGTAATAAGTCTGCTTTTGTATAGTCTAGCCCTTTCCAAAATAGTTTGTCCTCATTTGTTATGTCAATTTCCTTTGGAAACATAGCTTGAGCAAACTCAAGCTTCTTCCACGTCATTTCTTCTGGACGTGCATGGGCAAGTATTTTCTGAAATGCTGGTTCACGTAGTTCTTGTTTGTATAAATCAAGGCTATGAATCGTAGCACAAATGGCAGGTGGGAGTGTATACGTTTTGTTTTCGAGTTTTCCTTTTGTTTGAAACAGTTGTTTGACGGTCGAAAAATCTTTTTGCGATAAACCATGCTTACATTTACCAATCGAAATAATGTGATTATTTTTATACACGCCAACTTGGAAATAATCATTATCCCCATCATACGCAGTTAAAAACCCACTTATTGAGCGCCAATTTTTAATTTTATACCAGTCCTGGTGCTGCTTTCCTTGCTTATATGTGCTATGTTTGCGTTTGGCAATCATTCCTTCTCCTAAGTGTGTGAAAATTTTTTCCCAAAGCGGATCCGGATCACTATAGCTAGGCACATACATTATTTTGTCTTTGAATAGTTGGTGTGATAGCCGCGTTTTTAAAATATTTTTGCGTTCCTCTAATGGAGTGGATAACAAAGCATTTCCCTGTTCCTGTAAAATATCAAAAGCCATTAAACAAGCAGAGCGTTCTTTGGAAGCGCTTCGAATACTAGCTTCTGTTTGCATTCGTGCGCGTTTTTGCATCCAATCAAAATTAGCTTGATAAGGTTGGTTTAAGATGACAAGTTCACCATCTAACATCAGTGGTAAATAAGACTCCATTTGATCTTGGACTTGTAAACAAGCTGTTATAATTTCTGGAAACTGCTTGCTTAAATCGTTATGATTTTTACTTCGCAATTGAATACTTTCTTTCTGCCATTGTAGTGTACAACGGTAACCGTCATACTTTACCTCATATAACCATCCTTTACCTCGAGGTATATCTCTTGTAGGTATAGGTTTCATGACTTCCATGCTTATTCTCCTCGTATATGAATTTCGTTTATTAACGGTGAATTTTATCTTTGCGTAATTAAAAAGGAAAGCTTTTGTAACATAGGAAAGGCGTTTTTCCTATATAGAGTTGGCGATAAGCCTAGTGCTTTTAAATCCAAACGATTGCTTACACTAAAAGGCAATGTTAATAAGAGTTAATAAGTCTATATCTTCTATTATCGTTCGTCTTCCCTCACTTAGTTTTTGCCAAAGTGTATATATTACTCAGATGGATAAAAATGAATTGCTTTGGAAAACTAAGCCTAAGGAGGAATGAGAATGCATACGATGTGGAAAGGAACGATTAGCTTTGGGCTTGTAAATATTCCTGTGAAAATGCATGCGGCAACTGAAAATAAAGATATTAAATTAAGGCAATTGCATAAGGAGTGTCAATCACCGATTAAATATGAACGGTCATGTCCGGTATGTGACCGGCCAGTAGAGAATGAAGAAATTGTGAAAGCATATGAATATGCAAAGAATAAGTTCGTTGTGTTAGATGAGGAAGAGTTAGAAGCATTAAAGCAAGAACAGGCAGATAAAGCAGTCGAAATCATGGACTTTGTGCAGTTGGCTGAAGTGGATCCAATTTATTATGAGAAAAGTTATTTTTTATCGCCGAATGAAGGTGGAGCGAAAGCTTACGGGCTTTTACGAAAGGCTTTGAAAGAAACTGGAAAAATTGGCATTGCGAAAATGATGATTCGTTCTAAAGAACAGTTGGCCATTATTCGTGTCTATGAGGACACACTAGTTGTGGAAACCATACATTATCCAGATGAAGTGCGTCGTGTTGAAGATGTACCTAACATACCAAAGGAAGTGGAAACAGATCCTCAAGCATTAGATACAGCAAAGATGCTCATTGATCAGTTATCAACGACGTTTGAACCGACAAAATACAAAGACGAGTATCGTCATGCATTGTTAGATTTAATTGAACAAAAGAAAAATGATGAGCAAACAGCAACAGCACAAGATAAGCCTTCCCCTGATGCAGCTACAAACTTAATGGATGCTTTACAAGCTTCGTTAGAGCGTGCAAAACAAGAAAAGCCAAAACCAAAACAACCGTCGCTAACCAAAGAAAAGGAAAAAAAGATAAAGAAGAAGAAAACAGGCACATAATGACGAGGTACGCAGGCGGCTTGGACAAGCCGCCTGCACTCGCTCTAGCTGTAAGTAAAGTTGCTCATCACTGCTGGAAAGTCGACCTAACCGAGTAAGATTCGCTCATCCGGAGCAAGAATACGCTCGCCCCAAGTAGTAATTCGCTCATTCCAAGCAAGTTTTCGCTCGTCTCGAGCAGAACTTCGCTCATCCCGATCAAGAATCCGCTCATCCTGAGTAAGATTCGCTCATCCTGAGTAAGAATCCGCTCGTCCTGATCAAGATTCGCTCATCTCGATCAAGAATCCGCTCATCCTGAGTAAGATTCGCTCATCCCGATCAAGAATCCGCTCATCCTGAGTAAGATTCGCTCATCCCGATCAAGAATCCGCTCATCCTGAGTAAGATTCGCTCACTCCGATCAAGAATCCGCACACCCTGAGCAGAACTTCGCTCACCCCGATTAAGAATCCGCTCATCCTGAGCAAGATTCGCTCGCCCCGATCAAGAATCCGCTCATCCTGAGTAAGATTCGCTCATCCCGATCAAGAATCCGCTCATCCTGAGTAAGATTCGCTCATCCCGATCAAGAATCCGCTCACCCCGATCAAGAATCCGCACACCCTGAGCAGAACTTCGCTCACCCCGATTAAAAATCCGCTCATCCTGAGCAAGATTCGCTCACTCCGATCAAGAATCCGCTCACCCCGATCAAGAATCCGCTCATCCTGATCAAGATTCGCTCACTCCGATCAAGAATCCGCACACCCTGAGCAAGATTCGCTCGCCCCGATCAAGAATCCGCTCACCCCGAGCAGAACTTCGCTCACTCCGATCAAGAATCCGCTCATCCTGAGTAAGATTCGCTCGCCCCGATCAAGAATTGGCTCATCCCGATCAAGAATCCGCTCATCCTGAGTAAGATTCGCTCGCCCCGATCAAGAATTGGCTCATCCCGATCAAGAATCCGCTCATCCTGAGTAAGATTCGCTCGCCCCGATCAAGAATTGGCTCATCCCGATCAAGAATCCGCTCATCCTGAGCAAGATTCGCTCGCCCCGATCAAGAATCCGCTCGTCCTGAGTAAGATTCGCTCACTCCGATCAAGAATCCGCTCATCCTGAGTAAGATTCGCTCGCCCCGATCAAGAATCCGCTCATCCTGAGCAAGATTCGCTCACCCCGATCAAGAATCCGCACACCCTGAGTAAGATTCGCTCACCCCGATCAAGAATCCGCTCATCCTGAGCAAGATTCGCTCACTCCGATCAAGAATCCGCTCACCCTGAGCAGAACTTCGCTCGTCCGATCAAGAATCCGCTCGGACCAAGTAGTAATTCGCTCATTCCAAGCAAGTTTTCGCTCGTCTCGAGCAGAAATTCGCTCACTCCGATCAAGAATCCGCACACCCTGAGCAGAACTTCGCTCGCCCCGATCAAGAATCCGCACACCCCGTGATCAAAAGTTAATCCTATAGTTCTATGTTAGGAATATATGGGAAATGTTAGAATAATGATAAGAGGGCACGCTTTAACATTTATTTTTTATAGGGGGGTATGGATGGCTAAGCAATTCGTAGCGATGATGGGAGGGCTTATACTCACAATGGTCATTATTTCTATAATCGTTGATAAGTTATTATGGGGCAGTTTAATCGGTTTTGGAGTTGGTGTGGGTCTAATGTATCTCTTTTTAAAGATAATGAAAAGAAAATTGTAAGCGACTGTATACTTCTAATACACGGAGTTCAGTTGTTCGCTCGTTTTCCTAAAATTATAGTATGCTTGGGTTTAAGGGAATTGAATTGCTACGATCGTGGAGGAAAATGATATGAAAAAAACAATACCTGTAACAAAAGCAGGTTATGAAGAACTACAAGAGAAATGGAATACGTTAAAGGAAGAAAAATTGGTTGAGGCAAATAAACAAGTGAAGGCAGGCCGGGCATTTTGCGATTTTCATGAAGATCCTGAATTCGATAGATCTTTAGATGAGTTAAACAAAATACAGGAGCAAATCTCAGAATTAGAATCTATTCTTGCTCGTGCAGAAATAATTGGAGAAGCAAATAGCGACGTGGTTCAACATGGGGCGTTGGTGACGTTTAAAGAATACCCAGATGGCGAAGAAGAAACTTTTCAGGTTGTTAGTGCTGCAGAAGTAGATGCGAAAAAATTACAGATCTCTGATAATTCCCCAATAGGGAGGGCATTACTTGGAAGGAAAATAAATGAGGAAGTGTCTGTAGAAACCCCTGCAGGAACGGTGAAGTTGCTTATAACCAAAGTGCAATACAAGGTGTAAAACTGTTGCAAAAGTGACCTGTAAATATAGTACCGAAAGATGTATAAACAAGCAACGATGGTTAACTCCTCAGATATGCTGGCAGTCTATTGGAAGTGAGAAACTACCATTTTCGTTATAATAGTTTATATATAGTTGTTGAAAAATTAATCTTTTTTAACGGTCTTTACGTTTTCTGATTCTACTATTTTTGTGTTCTAGGAAAGTACAAAAATTTAAAGGTCTATAGTATAAGAAAAATGATGCCATTCGCCATAAGACTTGGCGACAAGCTAGTTTTTCTAAAAAGAAAGTCTTTCTAATGTGCGATGAGTAATCTTCTTTTAGTGGCTTAAAAACATAGTTGACATAAGTAAACGTTCAATGCACTGGAAAGGATAATGGTTAATGAAAAGGTTCAGTAACTGGCTTTGCTAATATAAATAGATAGGAAGCGTTTTTATGAAGAACAAAAAATATATCATTGCTTTAACGGTTTTATCGGCATTTTTATTTAGTGCGTTAATTATCGCAGGTTCGTTGTCGCCTTTATCGGAAATGGGGGACAATGCAAATCAATTTAACTCAGTAGGCATGTGGCTTTCTATTGCTATGATACTTTTTTTCTACCTTATTCCAGTAATACTATATGCAATCGGATTAAATTGGATCAAGATAATAATGGCTATATTTTGTGTCATCGGCATTGTTATATTGTTATCAACAATTGTTATCGTACTTATAATTGGATTAGTCAATCATAACATGTTGCAACTAAGTAGTGTTCTTATTGTGAGTATCCTAGGTGTTATCATAAACATTGTGTGGCTTATTGTTGCGTTTTGGAAAAATGCAGGTAAGGCTTCGGGCTTGTCTTCTTGATAAATAAGTAAAGGTGAATTTTATTCCGGATATATTTCATTGTGCTTTTATTGCTAAATTTTAAAGACAGATACATGCTAGAATAAGTTAAAATATTATCAAGTATTCTCATTTAGTGCCGTCTGCTTTAAATTTTGGTTAAACAGAGGAGAAGATAATATTAATGGATATTCGTGAGTTGAAATATTTTATAGAAATTGTAAAAAAGAAGAACTTTACGTTAGCTGCAAAAAATCTTCATATATCCCAACCAGCCTTGAGCAAAACAATGAAAAACTTGGAGTCTGAATTAGAAGTACAGTTGTTAGATCGATCAGATAAAGAAATAAAACTAACTGAAATTGGCCAACTATTTTTTGTCCAGGCGGAAGCTGTTTTAAATGCTTTTGATTCATTGAAGGCATCTCTTTATGACCAAAGCAAGTTGAATAAAGGAGAAGTGATTGTCGGGCTACCACCCGTAATAGGGTCTAGTATATTTGTCAAAGTGTTAACAACATTTAAAGAAAGTTTTCCTGATATCAAATTGCATATTATAGAAAATGGCGCGAAGATGGTCGAGCATAATTTATATAACGGCAAAATTGATCTAGGGGTAGTGATAGCCCCTGTGGACGAAAACCAGTTTGAATATATACCAATTATGGAGGATGAAAGTGTTTTAGTTGTCCATCATCATCATCCTTTTGCGCAGAGAGAAGCTGTTTCCATTGCAGACTTAAAAGAAGAAGAATTCCTTCTTTTGGATAAAACGTTTATGCTCCATCACCATGTTGTTCAGTATTGTCAGGACGCAGGGTTTAAGCCTAATATTTTATTTGAAAGCTCTCAGTGGGATTTTCTTGTGGAACTTGTTGCGCAAAATCAAGGGGTTACTATCCTCCCTCGACCAATTTTGTCGCGGGTGGAAAACAGACAAATACACATTATACCTATCCGTCCTAATTGTTTAAAGTGGAAAGTGGGATTCCTCTTAAATAGAGAGCAATATGTTACACATGTAATGAAAGTTTTTATTAATCATACTGTTCGTACAGTTGCAACATGTGAATGAAAAAGTATAGTAATTGCGTATAAAAGAGCAGTTTAAAAAGTCTAAGATTTGCTTCCTACCACAGTGCTGTCATACTGTGGTTTTTTACGTCCTAAGAAATATGATCATTCTTATTCAAGTTCCCCATTGTTTTATATGAAAATATATCCTTAAGTTAAGGAGAGAACCTTTGGATAAATACAGCGCTACATTATTATAGTGGTTATGGTATAAGCAAAAAAAGATAGCCTTCTTCTCAAGGCTTAGCTCAATAATCTAAGCTTTTTTATAAAATTTAGCAGCTGTGGATAAACTTACTAAGTTATTTAGCCACGTCCGGCTCCGGCGCCAGCAACTAGGCGACTTCACTCCATTGCCTAAGCTAAGTCATCATCGGTTCGATCTAAATAGGAAGGCCGACTAAAGACGGGCTTGCCGGAGGGCGCCGGCATACTCCTGTTACAGGAGCATGATTCCTAAAACTTTCGTTGATTCGTTCCACTCGCTACGTTGCTAACCGGCGCCCTGAGCCTTTGTTATACTATAGGAACTACAGCTTTCGCCATAAGCCTAGTTTTTCTAAAGATGGATAGTGCGGTTATTTCTACCTGTATAGGAAAATCATCACTGTCTATAACTATTAGTTATTACCCCAAGAACTTTTATGTATTATACAACGGGTTTATTTAGGATTATGATTATAAATAGTTCATATTAATTATTTGTAAACGCATTCAAAATGGAAATCTTGTTGTTTTTTATAACCAATAATTATAGTTGGGTATGAAAAGTGAAAGTAGAAAGGAAGAGGTGTTAGATGATGAAACAATTAAAAGACAAAGTCGTCGTGGTAACTGGGGGAGCACAAGGATTAGGTAAGGCGATGTGTGAGCGATTTGCTTATGAAGGAGCTGAAGTTGTTTATTCGTTAGATTTACAAAAAGGGAATCTCACAGCAGATAATGTAAAACATCAGGAGTTAGATGTTACAAACATAGCGGAGATTGACTCTTTTATTCAATCGGTCAAAGAAGCGTACGGTCGCATCGATGTTTTAGTCAATAATGCAGGGGTCACTCGTGATGCATTGACACAGAAAATGGATGATAATAAATGGGAATCAGTAATGGATATCAACTTAAAGGGTGTTTTTCATATGACGAAGGCGATTGCTCCCATTATGATGGAGAACGGGTCTGGTTCTATTATTAATATTTCGTCCATTGTAGGTCTTTATGGAAATATTGGCCAAGCAAACTATGCTGCTACGAAGGCAGGAGTCATAGGAATGAGCTATACATGGGCAAAAGAATTTACGCGTAAAGGTGCTGCTGTACGTACGAATGTGATTGCTCCCGGTTTTATTGAAACGGATATGATGAAAACGGTTCCGGAAAAGGTGTTGCAGCCGCTTCGTGATCAAACACCATTAAAAAGATTAGGACGTCCTGAGGAAGTGGCAAATGCGGCGTTATTCTTAGCGAGTGATGAGTCGAGTTATGTAAATGGTCATGTGCTTTCCGTAGATGGTGGATTAAGGCTGTAAAATAGGAGGTTTACGTTATGACAAAAGTATATGTAATAGATGCTAGACGAAGTGCGATTGGATCTTTTTTAGGTACAATTGCTTCTGTACCGCCCAGTGATTTAGCTGCTCAAGTAATGAAAAGTATCATTCAGCACCATCAACTAAATGGTAGTGAAATAGACGAGGTAGTTATTGGAAATGTGTTATCTGCGGGGCAGGGGCAAAACATTGCTAGACAAGCAAGTATAAAAGCTGGAATACCTGTATCCGTTCCGGCTTATACAATGAATATGGTTTGTGGCAGTGGCATGAAATCTTTAATGACTGCTTATAGTAGCATTTTAGCTAATATGGCTGATCTTATGTTAGTTGGTGGCGTTGAAGTGATGTCACAGGCTCCTTTCGTAACAACGGCAGAAGTTAGAACTGGTAAGAAGCTTGGGAACCTTCAATTGCATGACAGTATGGTTCAAGATGGTTTAACCGATGCATTTCATCATTATCATATGGGGATAACTGCTGAGAATATTGCTGTAAGATATCATATAACCAGAGAAGAGCAGGACAGATTTGCTCTAACATCGCAGCAACGAGCTATCAAAGCAAAGGATAGTGGTCGTTTTGAAGCTGAAATTGTACCTGTGGAGTTTATGGATCGTAAAAAGCATCTTATGACATTTAAAGAAGATGAATATCTCAATTACTCTACTACTTTTGATAAGCTCGCCCGTTTAAGACCAGCGTTTAAGAAGGATGGGACGGTTACTGCTGGAAATGCTTCTGGCATTAATGATGGAGCAGCTATCCTCTTAGTAGCTTCTGAAGCTGCAGTAATGAAATATCAGCTTGAGCCAATTGCTGAGATTGTTGCGGTTGGACAAGGTGGAATAGACCCAGCTGTTATGGGGTTAGGTCCTGTAAAAGCAATTCAACATCTATTTAGTAAAACAGATGTGAATCCAGAACAGGTGGAGCTAATAGAGTTAAATGAAGCATTTGCTTCTCAATCTATCGGAGTAATCAAGGAGCTTCAGGAAATGTATGGCTGGACGAAAGAATGGATCGAATCAACTGTAAATGTTAATGGTGGAGCTATCGCGCTAGGTCATCCTTTAGGGGCTTCCGGTGCGCGGATTATTACTACACTTGTACATGAAATGCAAAAGCGAACGATAACATATGGGCTCGCATCTCTTTGTATTGGTGGAGGAATGGGTACAGCTACACTATTAAAATCGATAGAGTAGTCCGTATCTGAAATTGGGCGTTGAGATTGTGTGAGATTGTCCTGCATTAAAGTGCTGTAAGTTTCCTGGTTTAAATGAAGGGGTCACATACACGTTTTTTAGTACAGATAACAGCACCTAAATACCCAATTTGACTTAGAGGCCTTTAGGTGCTGTCTAAGTAGTATGAACAATTAGTGGGAGAAAAAAGCAACACGTAAGCGCGAAGAAGGAACAGTTTTTCGTAAATCACTGAGAACAGTTATGAAAGCGCATTCTGTTTTGCTCTGGCGAATAGTTTCCGGACTTGAAATAGTTTCAAGTTATGTAAAGATCATGAAACATAAAGGTGTGAAAGAGATGAAAGATAACTTACAATTTATGTCTGCTCAAGAAGCAGTACATTTGATTAACACAGGTGATAGAGTTGGAATAGGGGGATTTATTGGTACCGGAGTTGCTGAGGAAATTCATATGGCAATTGAAAATAAATACATCGAAACGAATACACCACAGAACCTAACGTTAATCTATGCCGCTGGTATAGGGGATGGAAATGGTGCATCCAAGGGGCTTAATCACTACGCTCATGAAGGATTAATTAAACGAGTAATAGGAGGGCATTGGGGAATGGCTCCTCGTCTCGCTCCACTCGTCGCAGAGAATAAGTTAGAAGCATATAATTTGCCGCAAGGGGTTATTACACAGCTCATTCGTGAAAGTGCAGCAGGTCATCCGCGTTTAATCTCCCATGTCGGTTTAGGGACTTTTGTTGATCCTGATTTGGACGGCGGTAAGTTAAATGCAGTTACCTCGGAGGATATTGTTGAAAAAATTCAATTTGATGGTCAAGATTATTTAGCGTATAAAACACTGCCGATAGATGTTGCTATTTTAAAAGGTACAACTGCTGATGAAAAAGGAAATATAAGTTTAGAAGATGAACCACTAACTTTAAATGTTCTATCCTTTGCTATGAATGCCAGAAACAATGGCGGAAAAGTAATTGTTCAAGTTGAAAAGGTTGTACGGGAATCTTCACTAAATCCTAAAAATGTTCACATTCCTCATGTCTTAGTTGATGCTATCGTCGTTGTAGAAAATAAAGAAAACCATATGCAAACATTCGGCACACAATACAATGAAGCTTTTATACGTAGTGATTTGATTGTTGATGATAAAAAATCTATCTATCCATTAAATATACGCAAAGTAATCGCAAGACGCAGTGCGAAGACCTTAACCCAATCAATGAAAGTAATTAATTATGGGATTGGTGTTCCAGAAGTGGTAGCTAATGTATTAAGTGAAGAAGGACAGGAAGACCATTTTATCCCCACGATTGAACCAGGCATATTTGGGGGAACTCCAGTTGGCGGACTTGATTTTGGATGCTCCGTAAACCCGGACGCGATTATTGATGAATCGTATATGTTTGATTACTACGATGGAGGAGGACTAGATATAGCCTTTTTAGGATTAGCTCAATGTGATGATAAAGGTAATGTAAACGTTTCAAAATTCGGACCTAAAATTGCGGGCTGTGGTGGATTTATTAACATTACACAAAATGCCAAAAAGCTTGTCTTTTGTGGGACATTTACAGCTGGCGGGTTAAAAATGGAAGTATGTGATGGAAGGTTAGTAATCGTACAGGAAGGAAAAGTGAAAAAATTCACCAGCGATGTAGAGCAAATTACCTTCAGTGGAAAAGTAGCGAAACAAAATGAAAAACCTGTTTTGTATGTAACGGAGAGAGCTGTGTTTGAACTACGTAAAAATGGATTGACATTAATAGAAATAGCTCCAGGAATCGATTTAGAAAGAGATGTTTTGGCACAAATGGAATTTACACCACTGATTAGCAAGGACTTAACATTAATGGATAAAGCAATTTTTAAAGAAGGTCCTATGGGGCTCATATTTCATCAGAGTAAGCAAGATATGGGTAGTGATTTTCTCACAAAATAAAGATTGGGGATAGCACGATGAATGAAGCGATTCAGAAAAATGGCGTTAGGGCATATATCATGGAAACGATTATGTTTTTTACGTATGCATTTTTTGCGGTTAGCTGGATTGCGGGGACGACACTGACCCCGCAAATTATGGAGCATTTTAAGTTGACAGATTTTGCTTCCGCGACATTTATTTCAAATGCAATTACGGTTGCTAAAATTATAGGTAATCTACTAGCAGCATGGTTTTTGGTTAAACTACAACCGAAAAAAGCAATTGCTTTTGCTTCGTTGTTAATTGTACTCGGAAGTGGTTTAGGTGTGTTCGTAACGGAATATTGGATGTTTGTTGTAACAAGGTTTATTACTGGTTTTGGGGGAGCCCTATATATTGTATATTTTGCACCAATTGTTATTCGTTATTTTGATCCAAAACGACGCTCTACTATTAATGGGATTAATGCAGCAGCTTATAATGTGGGAAGTATTATTGCTATGGTTGTTGTAACACCTGTTTTTACGTGGCTAGTAACTTGGCAAAATAGTATCCTGTTTTTTACAGCCTGTAGCCTTGTGTTATTCGTATTATGGCTCATATTTGGGGAAGATTTTGAACTAAATCAAACCTCTAACGATCAAAAAACGGTGAAAGCATACACATTTAAAGATGGTTTAAAGGATAAGTTTAATTATGTCTTTCCGTTTACTTATGCTGGCTTGTTATTGTTATATATCGTTATTCTTACAATTTTCCCAGTTTCAGATAGTGCTGCAATCAATCCAAAAACGCTGAGTACAGTAGTAGCGATCGCCGGAGTAGTCGGAACGATATTTGGAATTATGGTAACGAAGCGATTTGCTCGCCGTTTGCCAGTACTTCGTTGGTCAGGGCTAGCGATGACGGTATCAGCTGTAATCATGGTCATGACAACATCGGGTGCATTGGCGTTAGCTATGGCAGCACTGGTCGGATTCTTCATGTTCTTGCCAATGACAGCATTGGTTACGATTCCACAAGAGCTTCCTGATATGACACCAAGCAAATTAACGTTAATCATGGGATTTTTCTGGTCGTTTGCTTATATGTTTGAAACGGTTGCCTATTATTTGGTTGGAGTGTTAATTGATGTATCTGGCTTCCAGGCTGGATTATATTGTGCGATTCTATTAAGCTTATCATTTTTTATTGGTTCCTTCTTACTACCAGAAACAGGAGGGAAGACAGAAGATCAAAAGCAAGCAATCAGCTAAAGAAATGATGAAAGGGAGGCTTTACGATGGATATGAATCATGTTGAAAAAAAGCAATTTTCGTTAGACAGTTATACATTGGAATGCGGGAAAGCGATCCCTGTAACTTTAGGGTATGAGACATACGGGGAATTAAACAAAGACAAATCAAATGTAGTGGTAGTGGCACATTATTTTAGCGCTTCTAGCCATGCGGCAGGAAAGTATTCTCCTGAGGATGAGACAAGCGGCTATTGGGACTCTTTGATCGGCCCAGGTAAAGCAGTTGATACGAATAAATTCTTTGTTATTAGTACAGATAATTTGGCGAATGTACAAGCTTATCATCCGAAGGTAATTACAACAGGCCCAAGAACAATTAACCCAGAGACAGGGCAAATATGGGGGATGGATTTTCCGCCATTTACATTTCGTGATATGGCGGGTATACAGCATGATTTTATTACGAAACAGCTAGGTATTAAGAAACTACATGCTGTCATGGGGGCTTCAGCTGGTGGGTTTATTTCATTAAATTGGGCAGTCCACTATCCAGACATGGTAGAACGTATAATTGGAGTAATAACCAATCCACAAAATCCAGTCATAACATCGTTTAATGTGCTACAACATGCCATGCGAGCAATTGAACTAGATTCGAACTGGAACAATGGTAATTATGTGGACGATCAAGGACCTGAAGAAGGCTTGCACTTAGCTATTCAAATGATGAATGCAGGTGCGTTTACACCAGAGCTGTATGAAGATACATATCAGCGAAATAGTGATGAACAAGCTCCTTACGAATATCTTCATATGAAAACAGGTTACGAGCAACAGTTGTATGATGCTGTGAAAGCGGGAATGCCAGTTATGGATGCTAGTCATTGGTATTATACTTGTCGAGCAACGATGATGCATGATATCGCCCACGGTATAGGTTCATTAGAAGAAGCGTTAGACAGAATACAGGCTAACGTGTTAATGATTTCTTGCACGCGTGATTTACTCCAGCCGACCATTTATAATCGTCGTATGGTTGATATGTTGTTGAAATTAGGCAAAGAAGCAGAATTAGTAGAAATTGAGAGCTTAAAAGGGCATATGGCAGGCGTATTAGATGGGCATTTGTTCAGTGATGATATCCGAAAGATGCTACAAAAATAGCGTTGTAAGTGCATGAACGAAGTATAAACTTGCCTTAAAGAAAAATGCTTTGAGCTTTCTTTGTCTTTCTAAAATGAGGTATGGATTATACAGAATACATGAATGTATAATTTGTTCAATGGTTTGTAGACTATTCTTGGAGTAATAGCAAGGAGTGGAGGGTGAATAAACCTCCACTCCTTGTGCTTACTTTACCCCTCTAAATTGCTTTTGTGCTATACAGCTTCTTTATTCTAACAATTCACGATTTTGTAAGGTTTTTAAAGATTAATTCTGTTAGAATGGACGTAAGAAGAAAGGGAAAAGGAGGGGGTTACTTGTCTGAAATGAAAGATAAATTTGGACGTCCTTTACATGACTTGCGGATTTCTGTGACAGATCGTTGTAATTTTCGTTGTAGATATTGTATGCCAAAGGAAATGTTTGGAAACGATTTTTCGTTTATGAAAAGAGAGCAGTTGCTTTCATTTGAAGAGATAGAGCGAGTGGTGAAGATTTTTGTTCCATTAGGAATAAGGAAAATTCGCTTAACGGGTGGAGAGCCTTTGTTGCGTAAAGGTTTACCAGTGTTAATTGATAAGCTAGTGTCTATTCATGGATTAGAAGATGTTGCATTGACAACGAACGCCTCATTATTGGAGCGTATGGCTCCTCGTTTGAAGGAGGCAGGTTTGCATAGGGTGAATGTGAGCTTAGATGCCATAAACGACGATGTTTTTATGACAATTAATGATGCCGCTTACAAAACAGAAATGATTTTAAGGGGGATTGATAAGGCTAAAGAAGTCGGGTTAGGCGTTAAGGTCAATATGGTAGTAAAAAAAGGAATGAATGATCATCAAGTAATTCCAATGGCTACTTATTTTAAGAAACGTGGAATTACGTTGAGATTTATTGAATTTATGGACGTTGGTACAGCGAACGGTTGGAACTTTCGTCAAGTGATGACAAAAAAAGAACTTTATGATGAATTATTCAAGCATTTTGCTTTAGAAGCCGTAAATCCTGCTTATGTTGGTGAAGTTGCGAAAAGGTATCGTTATGTCGGAACGAATACAGAAGTTGGCTTTATTACCTCTGTTTCCGAGTCTTTTTGTTCTACTTGCACAAGAGCAAGAGTTGCGGCTGATGGGAAGCTATATACATGCCTCTTTGCATCTAATGGGTTAGATTTAAAAAGTATACTACGTTCTAATTCTGGTGATGAAGCTGTGCGTGCAGCGATTGTATCGACGTGGCAGAACAGAACGGATCGGTACTCGGATGAACGAACAGAAGAGTCGGCAAAGAATAAGACAAAAATTGAAATGTCTTATATAGGTGGCTAAGTTTCAAGCAATAGATGCGTAGATAAATAGAGTGAATCGATGCAAATTCACTTTGCTAAGGACTAATCAAACGATAAATATTATATTTCAAGTGTCATTTAATAGAAGGAGGGGTATGCATGGTAGAGGTTTTATTATTTGCACAGCTTCGAGAAGACATAGGAACAGACCGTTTACAAGTAGAGGCTGAAGAAATGACTATTCATGAATTGAAAAAGCAACTTCAGGAAAGCTATTCGTTATCGCAAATGGAAACAATAATGACAGCAATTAATGAGGAATATGTAATGGATTCAGAAGTTATAAAAGCTGGGGATACAATTGCTTTTATTCCTCCTGTAAGCGGAGGGTAATTTTATCTTGAATACCACTTTAATAATCGGAAAATGCAAGTCTAAGCGGAGATAACAACACCTAAATAATCTTTGAAAGATTTATGTTATATCAATGGGATACTAAACAATTCATGTGGGATAAAATCCTCACTGTATCTCTATTGGTGACCTCTTGAAATTTCCACCACTAAAGTCGTCGGTCTTTCACTTTACAGTGTAATGGGTGATTTCTCATAACTTTAAATAGCTCTACAAAGGAGGGCTTCCATGGAGCAGGATATAACTGGAGCCGTCATTGCGGGAGGGGCGTCAAGAAGATTTGGCTCCCCAAAAGCATTTGCTAAAAAAGACGGAAAAGCTTTTTATCAAATTTCCATCGCTGTATTGCGTCCGTTTGTTAAAAAGATTTTTTTGGTAACTAGTCCCGCTTTAGCGGCTTGCTTTAGGCATGATGATACGGATGTGAAAATCATAGAGGATGTCCCGCATTATCAAGGGGATGGTCCGCTTGCAGGAATTTACTCCGCAATGACGTCTTGTGAAACAGAGTGGTTGCTCACCTTGCCTGTCGATGTGCCGTTTATGAAGTCAGACGTACTAGAGGCTTTGTTGCGGGAGATGGGAGATGAGATAGAAGCCGTTATTCCCATAGTAGATGAAAAAATGCAAGTCCTTGTGGGGTTATTTCGTTGTACTATAAAAGACAAGATTAAAACGCAGCTTGATCAAGAAGAACGGAAGGTTGATCACTTATTGGAAAAAATAGCTACACGTTATGTGAAAATAGATGATACCAAAGCATTTTTTAATATAAATCGACAGTCCGAATATCACAAATATGTGGCTAATATAGAACATTAAGGGGGCTACACGATTGTTACAAGACCATCGAAAGGCATCACCAAACGCTGTTACATGTGCTATTTTAACCATCAGTGATACAAGAAATAAGGAAACCGATAAAAGTGGAAGATTCATTCAATCCTTTTTGGGAGAGGAAGGTCATGCTGTTTCTGCTTACGATGTAATCCCAGATGAAAAAGGCATGATTGAAATGCATATAAACAGCTATGGAACAGACATAGAAGCTGTGATTATAAATGGAGGTACAGGCATTTCCAAACGCGATGTCACCATTGAAGCTGTCAAGCCATTATTAGATAAAGAATTACCTGGCTTTGGTGAGTTATTTCGTATGCTTAGTTACCAATTGGACATCGGTTCAGCAAGCATGTTATCAAGAGCAGTCGCCGGCGTTTCGCAAAATCGTGTTATTTTTGCCATACCAGGTTCTAGTGGGGCGGTAAAACTAGCGATGGAAAAGTTAATCTTGCCTGAATTGGGACATCTTGTCATGGAAGTTAGCAAAGATTTAGAGCAAGGTTAAACAGGAAAATGATGAAAGAGGCTCGTATTATAAGACGTAAGTTTGAAGCGAGTCAATCACTTTTATTGAATGAAATAAAGTGGCAACAATAAGATACGTATAAAAGGATGGAGCAATGTGAAAAAACAAACCATACTCATACTTGTAGCTGTGCTCATCATTATAACTGCTTGTGGAAATGCATCTAACTCTAACTCAAATGCCAAAGGCTCCATAGAACTTACGATTTCTGCGGCTTCCAGCATGATGGACGTATTAACAGAAATAAAAGAAAACTTCGAGAAGGAAAACCCAAATATGGAAGTAACATTTAATTTTGGAGGGACAGGGGCGCTACGGAAGCAAGTAGAACAAGGGGCACCTATTGATGTCTTTTTTTCTGCTTCTAAAAAAGATTACGATCTGTTATTAGAGGGAGGGTATATTGAACAGGGCGAGGAATTGTTACATAATCAATTAGTTGCTATCCAGCCACAAGGTGGTCCTGTTTCAACGCTACAAAATGTTGTTAACACGAATCAAAAATTTGCTCTTGGTACACCGGAATCCGTACCAGCAGGCTTCTATGCACAAGAAGCATTACAAAAAATGGGTTTTTGGGATGAGTTGCAAGGACGAATGGTATTTGCTAAAGACGTATCTCATGTCTTGCAATTAGTAAAAGATAAAGCGGTGTCTGCTGGTATAGTCTATAGCAGTGATCTCCATCGTGTAAACGAAGTAGATATTATAGAGAAAATAGATGGCGCATTACATACCCCAATATCCTATTATGTAGCGGTCATTGAAAATGGTAATGAACGTTCTCAAGAAAAGCAAGCAGCGGCAGAACAGTTTTATAACTATGCGCAAAATGAAACGAGTAAAGCGCTATTTGAAGCTTACGGATTTGTCATTCGTGATAAGCTGGTGGAGGATACATGATGTGGTCTTGGCACCCTGTTCAACTTTCGTTAGTCGTAGCCAGTATCGCAACAGGGATAGTATTTGTATTTGCTATAATCGTTGCGTATTGGATGACCGAAAAAAATGTGAAAGGACGCGCCATTTTAGAGACGGTTGTCTTCCTTCCTCTTGTTTTGCCGCCAACCGTCATTGGTTTTTTATTAATTATTATTTTTGGTAATAACAGCTTTGTTGGGCAAGCTATCTCCTGGCTAACCGGACAACCCCTGTTGTTTACCGTCACTGCAGCGGTTATAGCTGCAAGTGTAGTTGCTTTCCCGCTTATGTATCAATCACTGAAAACCGGTTTTCAAATGGTTGATGATACTATTCGTGGTGCGGCCAAAGTAGATGGAGCATCTAATTGGAAGCTGCTATTTCTAATTACCATTCCGTTATCCTATCGGTCAATTGCCACGGGATTTATTTTAAGTTTTACACGGGCGTTTGGTGAATTTGGAGCAACCTTAATGTTTGCCGGGAATATTCCAGGAAAGACGCAAACCATTCCAACAGCCATTTATCTTGCTATTGAATCTGGGCAAACAAAAATTGCTACCTATTATGCGCTCATTAGCATTGGTTTTTCGTTTGTGTTGTTGTTTATGATGAACAGATTGACGAGGGTGGACGTTAAAAAATAGGAGGGTTGGGAGAAATCATTAAGACAGTATCCCACAGTGATGAAAGGAAAAATTACATTAGCAGACTAGATAGCCACTTTATTGTGAAAAGGTGGCTTTTAATGTATTTATGATAGTTTTTTTGTATAAATTACCTGCAAATTTTAACATAATTTAAAAAGTATGTTGAAATTAGAATGTGAAAGCGCTATAATTACAACATACAATATTTTGTATATTGTATGTTGTAATTAAGTGATCATACAATAAAGATTGGAAGTTTTAAAATTGATAGCAAAAAATAAGCTCGCTTTAGCAGAAAGAGAGTTAGGAAGATCTGTGGTAGCTATTAATTATGACTGGAACACAGAGAGAATAAGTAAAGGTCAAGGTGCTTTGTTTTTTGGAGTGAAAGACACGAATCAGATACCGAATCATGTATTAGACAAGCTAGATAGTGATCAAAATATGATTTGGCTAACAGTGGATAAAGCGGCAAGCAAGGGAAGAGCGATAGATACGGATTTGCATAACCCAATAACTTACCGATTAATGACAGGTTCTTCTAGCGGCGGACCAATTAACATTTTAAAAGGAATAAATGATTTCGCAATTGGAACAGATGGTGGAGGTTCCACCCTTGGTCCCGCAATGAGTTGTCAACTTCCTTCTGTGATAGGTTCAGGGATCGGGTTACATGTACAGCAAAAAAAGACATCAACTGATGGAATAGATTTTACTGGAAGTGTTGGCGTAATTGCCAAAGACATGTGGACATTAGCTTCAATTATAGAAACTTTAATTAACGAGGAACTTGAGCTAGTGGAAGAACCGAAGTTGAAAATCGCCATTCCAAAAAAAGGAACGATTACATGCCCAGATCAAATGGATATGCATGAAAAAGTTATATATTACTTATCAAAAATGGATTGTTCGCATATTTCCTTCTTAGAAGTAGACATGGCAGGGATTGATAATCGAGCTAGAGGTATAAACATTATTCAAGAAATTTTAGGTGAAAACGAAGCCGATTTAATTTTAACCTGTGAAGGACCGATTGATGTGTATGGTTATGGTGAAACAATTCCGCAACAGTTTGGGCAAGTTGGTCAAGAATTAACGAAGCATCATGGGAAATATCTTCTACGTTCAGCAAACATGTGCAACACAACAGCTATTACGGTTCCAACTGAAAACCTTGCAACTGGATTAGTCATTGTTGCTAAAGAGGGGGTTGGAAACTGCAAAAATGCATTTAATTTAGCCAAGAAGTTAGAAAAGGGAATCAATCTTCCAGATGTTTGGAAACGTTACTTTCTTGATAATGAACAAGAATTTAATGGTTTTCAGTTATAAAAAGGTAGATTGATTGGAAAGGAGTAAAGAATGAGTAGAATATGGGAAAGTTTATTTTCGAAAAATGGTTTGGCAGCAAAAGGCATTGCTAAAGAGCTCATTGATGTCAATGAGGGAGACAGAATTCCTAGAGTAGAAGATTTTGTTCAGAAATTATCTTTTGGACGGGGAACTATTCAAGGTGGATTAAATGTATTGGAGAGATTGCATGCAATTACGTTGGAATCTAGAGGGCATTTAGGAACCTTTTTAATGAATAAAGATATTCACATATTAAAAGAAATTGCAGGAATAGGTTCTTTAATGGGCGCAATGCCATTACCTTATTCCACACGTTATGAAGGCTTAGCAACAGGATTAATTGAGGTATCAGATGTGATGCATAAACGTTTGGATTTGGCATACATGAGAGGATCTAAGCAGCGTTTGGAAGGGTTAAAGTCACGTAGATATGACTTCGTTGTCATGTCTAAGTTAGCTGCTGAAGAAGAAATGAAGCATAATGATAACCTACAAGTAGCTATTAATTTTGGCCCCAAAACATACGTAACGGCACATGAAATTTTTTTAGCAGACCCTTCCAACAATCAAATCAAAGATGGCATGCGGGTTGGAATAGACTTTTCATCTATTGATCAATCCAAGATTACTCTATTGGAATGTGACAAGATTAATGTGGAATTAGTACCAATCAATTACATGCAACTATTTGAGAATCTGCAAAATGGGAGTTTGGATGCGGCAGTATGGAATGCAGATGAAAGGAGAACAAACAAAACTTTCAAAAAAGTAGGCTTTCGAACAAAAGAAGCAAATATGCTTTCGGAAAAAGCTTCCACATCCGTTATTTTAATTGAAAAAGATCGAACTGACGTACATGATTTTCTCTTAGGATTGGAAACAAGAAAAATTATTGAAATACAAGAGCTAGTAGTTAATAAGAAAAAACTACCACATTACTAAATTTATTAAGGTAAGGGGATAGCGTGATATGAACGTACAAGATCTCAAAGACAGATTAAACTTGTTGTTGGAAAAATGCTTAATAAAACAAAAGGAATATGATATTGCTACTATTGCATTTGAAAGGTTATTAAAAATGCTTAACAAGCATGATATCGAGCAAGCAGAGATGCTTTTTACTCATTTACCGATGGCTTTAAGTCGTATTGAAAAAGGAGAAGAAGTAGAAAAACCTGCAGTTGAGTTAATGAAAGAAGTAAAAAATTCCAATTACTTTCCGTTGGCAAAGGAGCACGTTTTCTTTATTGAAAACAGATGGGGGGCGCCTTTGCCAGAAGGAGAGAAGGAGTTTTTATATATGCATTACACAAATGTAATCAATTTAAATTCACAAGGAGGACAATAAAATGAAAATTGTTATCGGTGGTCAAGTAGAAAAAAAGACAATAGAGTCACTAATAAAGGAAATGGATTCATCCATTGAAACGGTAATTAAATCAGATTTAGATGCTGCAATGGCTATAAAGTCAAACCAAGCAGATTATTATGTGGGTGCTTGTCATACTGGTGGTGGCGGTGCATTGGCTATGGCTATCGCCTTACTTGGAAGAGATCAATGTGAAACAGTTTCCATGCCTGGTAGGAAGCCAAATAATGATAATATTATCGAAGCGGTTAACAGCGGTAGAAAAGCATTTGGTTTTACTGCAGATCATGTCGATGCTGCGGTACCAATGATTATTAATGCATTAAGAAATAAATAGTAAAGGAGGTGCTTTGTAAGCTATGGAGACTTTATTTATTGTGTTAATTGGAGCGATGGCGGCCATTTTAGCAAACCAAAATATTGCAGTGTTTAACGATGGTTTAAGACCAGTCGTCGGAGAACATATTGAAGGAAGGCTAAAGCGTAGAGAATTAGGAGTAACGGCTTTTGCAATGAGCTTTGGATTAGTCATTGGGTTTGGTATCCCTTTTACATTATCAGCTAGTATTATTTTGATTCATAGCATTTTACTAGGTACAGATATTATCGGTTTAATCACACCAAAGAATAAATGGGGAACCCCTCTAGCAGCTGCCGTTGGAGGATTATACGGATGGGCATTATTAGCAGGTTTAGAAAGCTTTGTGAAGCTCTTTGATTATTTACCTGTTAATTTTTTAGAACCATTAGGAGAAGTGGGAACTCCTGTTGTAGTAACGTTCATGGCTTTTCCAGCTTTAGCAGTTGCTATGCAATTTAGTATTAAAAAAGGTATTCTAACATTTGTTTTAGCAGCTTTGGTACGGCAGCTTACCGTATTTGTTAATGAAAGCGGATTCCTTTCCATTGGTGAAAATGTTATTCAATTAAATCAAGAAGGTATGGCACTCATTGTTGGAATGATCTTTCTATTTTTCTATGCAATGAAAGAAAAAGGGGATGAAGGATCTTCTGTTGATTTGGCTGCCATGTTTAGTGAAAAGGTTAAATCTATTAAAAATAATGTCATATATTTTGTCATTATAGGGGCTCTCATTGCAGGAGCGACAAATTTATTAATCATGGCTGGTGATCCAATTTCTCTCAATCTAATTGCAGAAGGAAAAATTACAGATGCTGGGATTGCAGCTGCAGCTAGAGCAATTGGATTTATTCCACTAGTAGCTAGTACTGCGATTGCGACAGGTGTTTATAGTCCGGTTGGGTTTACATTAATTTTTGTTGTCGGCTTATTTTCGCCAAATGTTTGGGTTGCTGTAATTGTTGGTGGAATAATCAGTTTTCTAGAAGTTATGTTACTAAGTTCAATTGCAAGATTTTTAGACAAATATCCTGGTGTGAGAAACTCTGGTGAAAATATTCGTAGTGCTATGACAAAACTATTAGAAGTCGCTTTATTAATTGGCGGTGCGAATGCATCTAATATGATTGCACCTGGGTTCGGCTTCTTCTTTATTGCTGGTTTTTATCTATTAAATGAAGTAGCTGGTCGTCCGATTGTCCGTATGGCAGTAGGTCCTGTTGGCGCAATTGCAGTCGGTATTATCGCTAACATCTTAGTCGCTTTAGGCCTAATGAGTATTCCACAATAAAATGAATGAAACCACAGGAGTGATGATATGATACAAACTGTAAGAGGTAGGATTACTACAGATGACTTTGGGGTATGCGCAGCGCATGAACATTTATCCATTGATCTATCAAAAGTGAAAAATGATCCAGACACTATATTAGATGATGAAGAAAGTATGATTTCTGAGTTGAATCATTTTTATCGTGCGGGTGGCAGATCGCTAATAGAATTAACAAATGATGGAATGGGTAGAAATGTTTCACGTTTAAAAACGTTAAGTGAGAAATCAAATGTTCACATTGTAACTTGTACAGGATTTTATAAAAATCCCTTTATTCCTGATTTTGCTAACAGCTGGGACCGTCATCAGTTTGCAACGCATTTTATTCGTGAAATAGAAGAGGGAATAGGAGATAGCGGAATATTTCCGGGGATAATAGGTGAAGTTGGAACAAGCTTAAATGAGATGAAGCCAGTAGAAAAAGAACTAATTATCGGTGCTGGAAAAGCAGCTTTAGCAACGGGATTAACGGTTAGTACACATACGACGTTAGGAACAATGGGGCGTGAGCAAGTAGAAATGCTTTTTAACGTTGGCTTGGATAAAGATCAAATTATTATTGGTCACCAAGACCTCAATCCGAATAAAAATGAAGTGCTAGAGGTGCTTCGTTCTGGAGTTTATATTGGATTCGATACAATTGGAAAAAATAACTATAGGCCAGATGAAGAACGTTTATCGTACTTGATCGATTTTATTGAACGAGGTTTTCAAAAACAAATTTTACTTTCCGCTGATTTAACTAGGAAATCTCATTGGAAAAAGCATGGTGGTCCTGGATATGATTTAGTACTTAATAAGTTTGTACCAATTCTACGGGAGCAGGGCGTCTCTAATCATGTTATAGATGATTTGCTGATTCATAATCCTGCGAACGCCTTATCGATAAAGGAGCGTTTATAGTGGCTTATGATAAATCAACATTAAAGTACGCCGATTCTGTTATTCCAACTTTAACCGTTAAAGAAGCGCAACAATTACAGTTTAAATTAGTTGATTGTATGAGTGAGCATTTTTCTGGCGATCAGTTTTTATCAATGGGAGATTTAGGAGTTGCTCCACAATATAAAAAGCCAGAACAAACAAAAAGGGTTGAACGAACACTTGCTACATTTTTTGGTGTAGAGGATGCTTCACTAGTGCGAGGGGCTGGCACTGGCGCAATTCGTACTATACTAAGTACATTGATGTCAGCAGGAGATCAAATGTTCATTCACGATGCCCCAGTATATACAACGACTCAGGATACCATTCAAATGCTGGGAATTAAAACAAAGAAAGTAAATTATAATGATGTGGAAGCTGTTAAAAGAGCAGTAACAGCAGAGGATACTTGTAAAGTTTTTTATGTTCAACATGCACGCCAAACACCTACTGATATCTATGATTTAAAGACAGTTATTCAAATGGTTAAACAGGAACGACCAGATATCGCCATTGTTGTTGATGATAATTATTGCGCTATGAAGGCGTATGGGATTGGTGTTGAGTTTGGGGCGGATTATTCCACTTTTTCTGGATTTAAAGTACTTGGACCAGAAGGAATTGGGATAATTGTTGGTAAGAGTGAAGCGATCAACTTACTTCAAGAAAGAAATTATTCAGGCGGTGGCCAGATTCAAGGATATGAAGCAATGGAACTGTTGCGCATGATGACCTTTGCGCCTGTAGCTCTTGCTACGCAAAATGAACAGGTGGAAGAAGTTTGTAAGCACTTAAATGAAGGTATAATTGAAGGAATTGATCATGCATATATGGTAAATGCACAATCAAAAGTGATTATTGTAGAACTGCGACAGCCAATTGCTCAAGCAGTTATTAAAGTGAGCAATCAATTGGGGGCAGCAACACACCCGGTGGGGGCAGAGTCTAAGTATGAAATTATACCAATGATCTATCGTGTTTCAGGCAGTTTTATTGCCGCCGAGCCAAAGTTAAAAGAGTATGGCTTACGAATTAACCCAATGAAATCTGGATCTTCAACGGTTTTAAGCATTTTAGATAAAGCAATAAAATCAGTACAATAAATACAGTTTTCAACAGAAAGCAGGAGGATGCCCATGTTTTTGGACGTAACCAAACGTAGAAATCCACAACTAATAAAGACTGGTGTTACTTTTCATCAATCTGGGGAAATCCCGCCGAACACATATATAATAGATGTGGACATACTAAAAGAGAATACACGAATGATGGCAAAAACGGCTAATGATCATCATTTTAATCTTTATTTTATGACAAAACAACTTGGGCGAATTCCCGAGTTGGCGAAAATTTTTACAGACAATGGTATTGAAAAAGCTGTTGCCGTAGATTTTGATGAAGGTAAAGTTTTGGCTGAAAATGGAGTAGCTATTGGAAATATTGGTCATCTAGTTCAACCAGGGAAAATGCAGTGGAATGAAGTATTAAGCTGGGAGCCAGAGGTAGTTACGATATTTTCCTATGAAAGAGCCAAGCAATTATCAGAAAGTGCAGTGAAGCTTGGAATGAAGCAAAATATCTTACTCAAGGTCTATGGTTCAAATGATAAAATGTATAGTTCCCAGGAAGGCGGAATCCCCTTAGAGCATCTTTCTAAGACAGTTGCCGAAATTCGAAAATTATCAGGTGTAAATATTGTTGGCGTTACTACGTTTCCCAACTTGGAAATAAACCAAACAGAGACGAAAATGGTTCCTACAACTAATATGCATACGTTAATGCAGGCGAGAGCCATTTTAGAGAATGAAGGAATTGAAATAAAGCAAGTCAATGGCCCAGGGGGAACTAGCTGTCAAACAATACCTCATCTAGCCTTACAAGGTGTTACACACGGTGAGCCGGGGCATGGGTTAACAGGTACAACCCCATTACATGCATATTGTGATTTACCTGAAAAGCCAGCTATTATTTATGTTTCTGAGGTATCGCACAGGTTCAAAGAGCAATATCAAGTAATAGCGGGAGGGTATTATGGACGTTCTAATATGGAAGGCTGTTTTGTAGGACATGAGGAACAAAGTATATTGAAACGATACGTTCGTGCTTATAACAACAGCCCAGAATCTATCGACTACTATGGTTCTATAGATAAATCGGATAACTTTCAAATAGAAATTGGAGATACAGCTATTTTTGCCTTTCGCACCCAAATATTTGTAACACGAGCGCATGTAGCACTAATAGAAGGAATACAAACTGGTAATCCGAGACTTATTCATTTAGAAAGGAAGTGGTGACATCATGCCTAAAATGATGTTACTTGTCATTGATAGTTTTGGTATAGGGGCGATGGATGATTGTGCTGCATATATACCTTCTGATTGTAATGCAAACACTTATAAACATATTCGAGAGGAAAAACAATACGAGCTGGATATACCGAAGATGTACGAGATGGGCTTAGGAACACTTGTAGATGGTAGACCTGTGCCAGAAAATGCGTATGGCTACTCCAAATTGGCGCACCATGGAGCAGATACCTATCTAGGGCATCAAGAAATTGCTGGAAGCTGTCCGAAAAAGTCTTATAAAAGATTAATGAAAGATATTCATGCTCAACTAAAGCAAGCTCTGGAAGAAAAAGGATATAAGGTCACATATCCAATTGATTCTTGTCCTATTCTTCTAGTTGACAACGCCGTAGTTGTTGGGGATAACTTAGAGTCTGAGGTTGGTAACATTATTAATGTGACAGCAGATTTTAAAAAAATGCCGTTCAACAAAGTTAAAAAACTAGGAGAAGTCATTCGTGCCAATGTAGATACAACGAGAGTTATTGCATTCGGTGGTCCATACACTTCCATTGACCATATATTGTCTTGTGTGAAGGAAAAAAATAAAGGGCAGTGGGGTGTGGACACACCCAAGGCGAAAGTTTATGGAGAAGGGTACGATGTTTATCATATGGGGTATGGTGTAGAAATTAACAAACAATTCCCTATGATTGCTGCAAAACATGGGCTAAAAGTTTATCGCTTAGGAAAAACGGCGGATGTCTTGCATGGTGAAGGCCCCGCTGAGCCTATTGTGAACACGACCCAATTATTAAAAAAAGTTGATGAAGCGTACCAAAAAGAAAAAAACGATGCAGCATTTTTGGTAAATGTGCAAGAAACGGATTTAGCAGGGCATGCCGAAAATGTAGATTGGTATTGTGAATTGTTAAATGAAACGGATCAATGGTTACAAAAGTTCATTCCTAAATTGGCTGAAGATGACATTTTAATTATTATGGCTGACCATGGGAATGATCCAACCATCGGACATTCTAATCATACACGAGAGTATGTTCCAATTATGGTGGTAGGCAAAAAGGTGAAAAAAGTGAATATTGGTATGAGGGAAACTATGTCTGATGTTGGTGCAACCTTCTGTGAATTTTTTCATTTACCTGCTACAGCAGAAGGTGTAAGCTTTCTTCAAGAGATTATAGAAGAGTAATATCCGCCAGATTTTATTAATCATATTTTTAGAAAAGCTTGCTTGTCGCCAAGTCTTATGGCGCAAAAGTCCCGTCGTTTTTCTATAGTTTAAGATAGAATAATGCGCTTAAAACGTAGGCTTATCCTGTGAATACTTTCTTGTGTGCACAGGATTTTTTTAATTTGTGGTATTGAATTGTATATGAATAGGTAAAGTAGTTTTTATAAAAAGTATAGTATTAAATTTCAACATGATTTTAAGACTACTTAAATAGTAAACCTTTGTTTTTGCGATACTATTGGAGCGAAATGAATGGTATAAAAATAGCAGGGTATACCCCCTGCTATTTAAAGAAAATCACGCTGTCATGTTGCCATAATGAAAGATTTAAGGGGCGAGTTTATTAGAAAACAGCTAAAAGCTAGTTTGTCTCCCGATGGTAATCACCGTTTTTTCCTCCGCTTTTCTCTTGTAAAAAAGTTGGTCCAATCGTCATTCCTTTGTCGATTGCCTTACACATGTCATATACCGTCAAAGCTGCTGTGGCAGCTGCAGTCAATGCTTCCATTTCTACTCCAGTAGACCCGACTGTTTTCACTTCAGCTTCAATCACTAACTGATACATATCGTACGCCTCTAGTTCCACCCAAGTAAAGGAAAGATCTACACTGCTAATGGGAATCGGATGGCACATCGGAATAATGGATGATGTTTGCTTCGCGCCCATAATACCAGCTATTTGAGCAACACCTAGCACATCGCCCTTTTTGTTTTTTTGTTCAACAATATTTTCATAAACTAATTTATTCATGTTGACACTTGATCGGGCAATGGCTTTTCGCTCACTTTCATGTTTGTCGGATATATCAACCATTTTAGCCCTGCCATGTTCATTAAAATGGGAGAAATCTGCCATGCTGTCACCTGCTTTCTTTATTCAGAAGAGAGATTCTATAACTCTATTTTACCATTGGATAGCGGTTAAACAAAATAAGTTTTCCTTGCCTATGACGTTACGTCATAAGTTAAACTAAGGAGGGAGAGAAGAGCAAGGGGAGGAGATTGGGCATGACTGAAACGAATTTTACAGTGAAGCAGTTTGCAAACATGATTGGTATAACGGAGCGTACGTTACAATACTATGATCGAAAAGGAATATTAAAGCCAACCAGTTACACGGATCACGGTCATCGCTTGTATACGTATGAGGATATATTTACCGCACAAAAAATCATTACATTCAAATATTTAGGGTTTTCGTTAAAAGAGATTAAAGCACACCTTTATGAGAACGCTGCGAAAAACATGCAGGAAACGTTAAAAGAGCAAAAAAAATTACTTGAAGAAAAACGAGATCACCTTATTCATGTCATTCGCACTATTTCAAGAGTAGAGAAGATGGCAGACATGAGCGAAATAAATAAAGATTTGTTATTAGCAATTATTCATGCAACGCAGGCAGAAGAAAATGTGGAGCAATGGCTAGCCAATCATTTGTCTCCATCTGCCATGGAGAAAATTTTCATGCGCCATTTGTCTGAAGAAGAAAGGCTGGAAATAGAACGCAAGACGATGGTATATGTACATCATTTACAACAACTATATCATCAAGGTCTCTCTCCAGAGCATGCTGACGTGCAAATGGAAGTAGCACAATTGCTAGAATACATTGGGAATTTATGGGGAGAGGATATTTTTGAACAAATAAATGCGTTAGAAATAGAAGGTGATGCTCTATATCACTTTACTTTCCTACCAAAAGAAGTAGAATCGTTTATTAGTCAAGCTATTGACGTCTATATGGAACAGATGGAGTTCGAGGAGGAATGTTAAAGCAGATAGGTTTGATGTATATGCGTTTGTGGTATTATGGCGTAGTCGTTTGGTTGAAAAAACATCCAGCACCTGCTAGGGATGAAAATGTGTATACGTATCATCAAACGTCACAAATGAAGGTAATTACAATAGTTTTCAGTATGCTAACGATTTTAGAAGGAGGTCTGTTGCATTTCCTTCTGCATTTTTGGAATGAAACCATTGCTTGGATTACCACCATCATACATGTACATGCGCTCGTTTATTGCATGGCGCTGTTTCAATCAGCAAAACATAAGCCTCATGTAATAGAAGGGAATAAGGTTAACATACAATTTGGCTTTCAAAGTAATCTAGAATTAGATATTCGTAATATAAGCGAGATTGTAGCTGCACAACCCATTTCCTTTGAAACGAAAATACCAAAGCATACTTATGTTTCGCACATGCAGTGGGATGATCCACATTATACGTTCATACTTAAACAAGCTGTGCCATTGAAAAAGATCTTTGGCAAAACAAGATCTATCACATCTGTTGTGTTAAGAGCTGATGATATGGAAGGGATGATTGCTAGAATAAAAGATTTCCCATATAATATAGACGAGCAGTTGCTCAAGGAAGATGAAAAGGTGAAAAAACATGAACATAAGGAAGTATCATCCAGATGAACTGGATCAATTAGTGGATATTTGGTATCAAGGCTCCCTGTATGCGCACAATTTTATCGAGCAAGCGTACTGGGAGTCACAACGAAAAGCGATGAAGGAAACGTATTTGCCAATGGCGGAAACGCATGTTATTTTGGCGGACAGCGAGATAGTAGGTTTTATTGCAATGGTTGACAATTATTTAGCAGCTGTATTTGTGAAAGTTGCTTGTCAAGGAAAAGGCTACGGTAAAGAACTATTGCAATTTGTTAAAGCAAACCGCAATCACATACAATTAAAAGTCTATCAGAAAAACAAGCAGGCGGTCGGTTTTTACCTCAAGCAGGCTTTTGCAATTTGTGAAGAATTGGTAGATGAACCTACAGGGGAAAAGGAATATTTGCTGGAATGGAAAAAATAATTGCTTGCATTTCTTTGTTCGAAGGAAGCGGTTTAAAGCGTGAAGAAGTTAACAACTTTAAAGGAATTTTTTCTTCGTTGACTATTTTTCAGAATGTGTAACATAAATGGATATGGATGTGAAGCGTTTCTGCGTCAGTTTCATCTATAAGTGGAAGGAAAGAAAGGGTACCATGAGGTATCCTTTTTTTTACACTATAGGAAAGCATTCCTGTAATAAAGCAAAATGAGGATTGAACTAAAAAAGCCCCCTTGGTATGATACGAGGTGTCCAATGCTGTTGAGCAAAACTGGACCCTTAAAATGAACCAAGGAGGACTAACATGAATTATAAACAAAATGAGAAGATATTACAACTGACAGACAAATCTTTAATTATTGGGGTCGACATCGCCAAGAATAAACATGTTGCTCGCGCACAAGATTTCCGCGGGGTTCAATTTGGAAAGCCGCTATACTTTGAAAACGCGTTGGAAGGCTTCCAAACGTTCATTCATTGGATGGATGAATTAGCCATACAACAAGAGAAATCCGATTTTATTATTGGTATGGAGCCAACGGGGCACTATTGGCTTCCTTTGGCCTATTGGCTAATGGAAAAGCAACTGAAAGTAGTCGTAGTAAATCCAGCACATGTAAAAAAATCAAAAGAGCTGGATGACAATTCCCCAACAAAAAATGATGTAAAAGATGCCAGAGTCATTTCACGCTTAATTCAAGATGGACGTTATTCTGAACCGCATCTACCAGAAGGGATCTATGCAGATCTCCGAGAAGGCATGAATATGTATGACCAATTACGAAAAGACCTGCAGGCAGTACAAGGACGCGTCCACCAATGGATAGACAGGTATTTTCCAGAATACACGACTGTCTTTACGAACTGGGAAGGGCAATCTTCTTTACAGGTTTTAAAAATGGGTTTGTTTCCAGATGAAATCTCTCAAAAAGATGAAATGGAAATCCTGTCAGAAATTCGAAAAGAGGTAAAAAGAGGAGTTGGCTTAAAAAAAGTAAGACAATTGAAAGAAGCTGCTCGCCATTCCATTGGTATCCAAGAAGGAAAAACCATGGCGAAACTAAAGATTCAAACATTAATGGATCAGTATACGCTCCTTCATGAAAAGATAAATGAATTGTGGGAAATGATAGAGGGGCTTACGAGTAGGATTCCTGGTGTACAGGAAATGGCAGCTATAAAAGGCGTAGGTGACGTCACAATCGCTGCATTTCTGGCAGAAGTCGGCGATCTCCATAATTATAGCCATCCGGAGCAAATTATTAAATTAGCAGGTTTAAATCTCAAACTAGCAACATCAGGAAAGTGGCAAGGAAAAACGGTCATTACCAAGAGGGGCCGACCAAAGCTACGCGCTCTGTTGTTTAAAGTGATCCTGCCATTGGTAAATCACAATCCTGCATTTAAAGCAATGCATGCGTATTTTACAACAAGGAAAGAAAACCCGCTGAAGAAGAAACAATCATTAATAGCACTGTGTTGTAAATTAATTCGAATATTATTTAAAGTAGGTAAACAACAAGTAGCCTTTAGTCCAGAAAAAATGTTACGTGATATTCCGCATTTTCGCTTACAGAATGCAGCTTAACTAAGTAATAACGAAACCTCCGTTTAGACGTTTTTTAAGAAGTTCATTTTATACAAATACGAGATAACAATGGAAGCACGGAGCAGCCGGCAATTTTTATACAATCGGGCAATGACCCTGTAGGAAAGCAACGCCGGCCCCACTTCATGGATAGACCGAACGAAGGAATGTATGCGCGAAGACGCTGTGAGATGTGGGAGGGTTTGTCACCATGAGTATTGTGGGATGAGAAGGTGCGATCATAGCAGTGAAAATTCCCATTTTTTTCAAAAAGAGAAGGATGGCTTATTAAGTGCACCCTTCTACATTAAAAATTATGCTTACACGGTCTTAAATATCGTTAATGAGTAAAAAATAAAATGAAATTCTAAGAAAAACAAAGAAAACAAGAGAAAACGTTAGTATATAGAGGGAGTATAAAGTCTATAGATTTATAGTATAAGAAAAACAACGCCATTCGCCATAAGACTTGGCGACAAGACAAGTTTTTCTAAAATGAAATAATAAATTTCCCTATAAATGGTGAAATGCTTGAAAGTGACGTTACGTCATTTTGTATACTTACTATAACGTAGGAAAAGTGGGGGGAGAGTTTGTAGTGATTTCTATAAAAGAAATAACCAAACAGACGGGAATAACGGTACGAACGATGCGATACTATGACCAAATCAATTTACTTTCACCAGCCGACAAGACGGAAGGCGGGCATAGACTGTATGGAGAGAAAGAGCTAATAAAATTACAAGAAATTCAGTTTTTGAAAACGTTAGGATTTAGTCTGCAAGCTATTAAGGATATGCTGGAGAATGAAAACCATGATTGGTTTAGTGGTTTGCAAAATCAATTGAATTACATTTTAAAAGAAAAAGAAAAGCTAGGGGAAATGGAAAGCATCCTACGTGGGTTGTTACATGAAATGGTACTGGAAGAGCAAGTTGATTTGCTTCAATTACAAAAACTCATTCAAATTTACCAGAAAGATTTTCATAAAAGGGAAGCGTATTTAAAACAAATGTTTGATCAAGAAGAAAGAAAACTGTTGGATATGCTTCCAAATATTAATCACGGTGATCCAGATACAATGGAATGGATCGCGCTAATGGCCCAATTAAAACAGCATATGCTAAAAGGAGTCTCTGCACCAGAAGTGCAACGAATTATTAGACGGATGGATGAAAAAACGGTGGAGGTTTACGGTGATTGTCCAGAATTTATAGATAAGTTATGGGAAATAAGAAAATCACCTGAAAAATCACAGGAAGCTGGTTTTTATCCAGTGGATCAAGAGCTATTAGAGTTTGTAGAAAAAGCGTTTGTTATTTTTCAAAACAATAGAAAGGAAGCTTGATTACATCTTTTCATAAGGGGTTGATCATCTGAGTTTTTTTGTAACGTATAGCTGGGAAATATTTATCGTCGCCGAAGTGTTATCCCTCCTTTCATTACTACTATTCGGCCTGTTCCGATACTTTTTCAATAAGACGAAAACGAGCGCATTATTTATCTGCTTGTTTTTCATACTATTAGTTGCAGAAGCCTTATTGGGTATGTATGTATATCAGCATACGGGAGAGATTTCAAATTTTCTTATCGTAATTACGATTTTTGTCATCTATGCTTGTACATTTGGTATCTTTGATTTCATAAGGTTAGACCGTTGGATGCGGAATAAGATTGGAAATTGGCGTGGCGTAGAATTGCTAACGGATAAAGATTATATCATTATGGACAGAAATAAAAATCCTAAATACATTGCCAAGAAGTATCGTATCTCTTCTATAATTCATATTGTATTGTTTATTCTAGCGCAAACCATTTTCTGGTCATTAGGAACAGACAGTTGGGAGGAAATGAAAGCATATCTGACTGATTTATCATGGGTAGAGCAAGGAGACTTTACACAGTCACCATACCCGAATAAGACACTTTTTTCTATTGGAATGCTATGGGGGATTGTATTTGTAGTCGATCTCATATATTCATGGTCGTACACGCTTTTTCCAAGTAAAAGATGAGTTTTTCTTTCTGCTGAAGCGATCATAAACGGGTAAAGGAAGCTGTTTTCTAGGAAAGGATTTTAACCTACATAGAAAATGGTGGAGATAGGTCATGAACAGATGTTTCGGTTTTTAAAACGAATGAGAATAACTAATGAAAAATTTTAACGTTTTTAGCCAAGAAGTCTCCATCTTCAAGCGTGTGAAGGGTGAAATTCCAGCGGTAAGGTGGAGATGAATTGGCTTTCGGTCAAGTACGTCTTTAGACGTGCTAATTGACCGAACGCATGTTACCATAAGAGCATGAAGTGTTCTTTGAAAACTGGATATATGAGGTTGCATGGAGAAACTAATAATGCGAAAACCAAGCGAATCCTTCCATGCGTAAAATATCCAAGGTACGAAAGAAACTCCGATTCGTCGGACATCTAGGGCAGGAACTTCCCGAAGTAACGCTCATGGAGACGAAAGGTTGCTTTCGTCGTGGAAATGAGAAGCTCCCACTTCAAGCGAAGCTAAGTGGGGAGTAGTTCACAGCTACATCCAACAATTAAAAACATAGGGAACCTTCAATAGGAAAAATAGTATAAAAAGGTCTAAGTTTTATAATAATATGCGACTTAGACCTTGAAAGAATAAAAATATCTTCTAAGAACATGTTCCAGTGGTATAAAGCGCACCTACTGCATTTGTGTATATTCTGTCCGTAAAGTTAAATTCCATGGAATAGTATTAAGCTCATACGATATTAATGATAATGCTCTTCCATCTCCATGGCCTCTTCCTGTGTTCGATGTACCGTTCCAAATGGGTGGTTTGGCGGTCCGTAAATAGAATAAAGCTTCAATGGTTTATCGCCTGTATTTGTTATGTTATGCCATGTGCCAGCAGGAACCATAATGGCATAGTCATCATAGACGTTACGCTGAAAAGTGAGATTATCTTTTGTATTGCCCATTTGTGTTATTCCTTCCCCTTCTTCAATGCGTAAAAACTGGTCTACGTTTGGGTGAACCTCTAATCCAACATCTCCACCTACGGGAATACTCATGACGGTTACTTGTAAATGATCTCCCGTCCAAATGGCTGTGCGAAATGTTTCATTTTCCTCTGTAGCTTCCTCAATATTTACCACATATGGTTTTCCGCCGTAGTCTTTCAAGTGTGAACGATCGTCTACTTGGTAAAAGGGATTTGGATAAGCCGGATAGGCATAAGCAAAATTTTGATAAGCTAGAGGTGCACCATCCATATTTGCATGCATAGGTGCATACCTACTATAGTAATTTGGATTGTTCATATAGTAAGGATAAGGATTTACATACGGATAATAATACATATTGTTCCATCCTTTCTAATCATAATTACCATATCCTATGCAGAAGGATGGGCGAATGTACATATTTGACACTACAGGAAAGTGAAAATTTTTTAAGCCTGAAGGTATAAGCGAAACAACGACGGTTTATCGCCAAAAGGACTGGGGATAGCTAAATTTTTCTAAAAGGATAAGAAAGTATGATATTGTTGCTTTGGGATATCGATTTAACGGAAGAGACACGTTCGGCTCCAGCGTCCAATAGCTAGACGACGTCACGAAATCGTCCTACGATAAGTCATCAATCACAAGTATTGCATCCACGCAACGGAGGAGAACCCGTGAAGCAAGCTAATCTTGCGCGTCGGAATCTCTTGCTGTATAAAAAAGCCGCTATACTACCCCTGATAGGTAGTATAGCGGATTTGTACACAAAGGTATTATTTAATTACGAATCAAGTAGTCAAATGCGCCTAGAGCAGCAGTTGCGCCTGATCCCATAGAAATGATAATTTGGTTATAAGCGCTATCGGTACAATCTCCTGCGGCAAACAAGCCAGGGACGTTTGTTTGTCCTTGTTTGTCTACAAGGATTTCGCCCATGCGGTTGCGTTCCACAGTGCCATCAAGCCATTCTGTATTTGGAACGAGTCCAATTTGTACGAATACGCCTTGAAGTTCAATGTGTTTTTCTTCTTTTGTTTCGCGATCGACATAGGTAATGCCATTTACACTGTCTGTACCAGTAATTTCTTTTGTTTGTGCATTTTTAATGACTGTTACGTTTGGTAAGCTGTACAAGCGTTTTTGTAGCACTTCGTCAGCTTTTAGTTCTGACGCGAACTCAAGTACCGTGACATGCTTCACAATTCCAGCGAGGTCGATAGCTGCTTCAATTCCAGAATTACCTCCGCCGATAACAGCGACGTCTTTTCCTTCGAACAATGGACCGTCACAGTGTGGGCAATATGCTACACCGTTGTTTTTAAATTCTTGTTCGCCAGGAACGCCAATGTTTCGCCAACGAGCGCCTGTAGAAATAATGACACTTTTACTTTTTAGTACAGCGCCATTTTCAAGTTCAAGCTCAAACATATCTTTCTTTTCGAGGTTTTTGGCGCGTTGAGAGTTCATGACATCAATGTTGTAATCATTGACATGTTCTTCTAGGTTAGCAACTAGCTTTGGTCCTTCCGTACGCTTGACGCTAATAAAGTTTTCGATACTAAGTGTATCTTGAACTTGACCGCCAAAGCGTTCAGCAACGATACCAGTACGGATTCCTTTACGAGCAGCATATATAGCGGAGCTAGCACCTGCTGGACCACCGCCCACGACAAGAACGTCAAAGGGCTCTTTTTCAGAAAGCTCAGAGGCATCTACACCATGTCCGATTTTTTCTAGTAACTCTTCAAGGGTGATTCGCCCACCATTAAAGAATTCTCCATTTAAATAGACAGCCGGAACTGCCATAATGTTCTTGCTTTCTACTTCGTCTTTAAACGCTGCACCGTCAATCATCGTATGCGAAATATTTGGATTGAGTACGCTCATCATATTTAACGCTTGAACCACGTCAGGACAGTTGTTACAGCTTAGACTAACATATGTTTCAAAGTGATATTCTTCTGTAATGCTTTTAATTTGGTCAATCATTTTTTGATCTAATTTTGGCGGTCTGCCACTCACCTGTAAGAGAGCTAAGACGAGTGAATTAAATTCATGCCCAAGTGGAAGACCAGCAAACGCAATGCCTGAGTCCTCCCCGACACGATTAATACTAAAGCTTGGTGTTTTCGCTAGCTTTGTATGTTCAACTGTTATTTTATTGGACATATTAGCTAGCTCATCTGTAAGAGCTAGCATGTCCTTTGATATTTTATCGTCTCCAGTGCTTACTTTGAGCACTAGATCGTTTTCTAATAGTTCAAGATATTGTTGTAATTGTGACTTGATCTCTGGGTCTAGTACCATTTATAGCACTCCTTAGATTTTACCTACTAGGTCAAGGCTTGGTTTAAGTGTTTCTTCGCCTTCTTTCCATTTTGCAGGACATACTTCACCTGGGTTGTTACGTACATACTGTGCAGCTTTGATTTTATCAGCTAATGAGCTAGCATCACGGCCGATACCATCCGCATTGATTTCTACAGTTTGGACAACGCCATCTGGATCAATAATGAACGTTCCACGATCAGCAAGACCAGATTCTTCATTTAACACATCAAACATACGCGTAAGTGTTTGTGCAGGATCGCCAATCATTCCGTATTCAATTTTATTAATTTTATCAGACGCATCGTGCCAACCTTTGTGTACGAAGTGTGTGTCTGTAGAACAAGAATACACTTCAGCACCTAGTTTTTTCAAATTTTCATATTCGTTTTGTAAATCTTCTAATTCTGTTGGGCATACGAATGAGAAGTCTGCTGGGTAAAAGCAAAGCACTGTCCATTGCCCTTTAAAATTTTCCTCTGTAACATCGATAAATTCACCTTGCTTAAAGGCTTTTGCAGAGAATGGTTGTACTTCGGTTCCTATTAAAGACATAATTATCTTCCTCCTAGAAGTATTTTGATGTATGAGCTAAAAAGCAAAAGCTTTAGCTATAATAATTCTAATCACACATCTATTATTAATTAGTAGTTGTTTTTTGTCAAGCATTTACCTTTTTACTGAAAATGACAGTGTTTGTTAGGTAAGCTATGGTTACACATATAAAAAATAGTTATTTGAACAAAGTAATTGAAAATGATATTCAATGATAATGAGGAAATTTGTAAAGTAGCTGAAGTTCATCATCATTTCGCTTGAGTTTTATGGAAAGTCGCTGAAGTTCACAAGATAGTTACTCGAAGTTCACAATAAAGTCGCTGAAGTTCACAACTATCCGCAAGTCGTTACACTTGAAAGCCATATAAAAACAGTAGCGTTTTATAATTGCTACTGTTTTTTGGTTATTCTTGCCGCACGACGTCGGCATCCCTCCTGATTTTAGTGGCATGATTCCTCAATCTTTCGTTGATGCTTTCTACTCGCTGTGTTGTTAAGCTGGCGATCCGAGCATTGTTTACCTAAGGAACGTTTTTTAAAGTAGATGATGGAGGATGCTCGTCTTCATAAAACAGATGTACCGTTGGATCGATTTTCCCAATTCCTAAATATCTTGCTTTATAGTCGTGAAGTAAGGTGAAAAATTTTTTGCTTAAGAGTAAAATCACCATAACATTAATAAACGTAGGAATAGCAGAAGCGATATCGGCAAAATACCAGACCGTTTGACCTGTTAAACCATAGCTTACGGCATAGATGACTAAAACCGTTCCTGGTATAGGGTAAAACCAATTGTAAAACGTCAAAACGCCTTTTTTAAAAGCGCGCTTTTGATTTCGTAATAGGTGACGCAGTAGCACTTCATAATAGACAAACCAACCTGTTAATGTTGTTAATCCAAATAAGAAAATCGAAATCGTGATGACAACTCTTCCAGTGTCGCCTATGCCCATTTCAAAAGCCGATAATGTTAATGCAGCACCTGACATGCCGGAAGACCATTTACCTGTAATAATGATGACAAAAGCAGTGAGGGAACAAACCACAATCGTATCAACAAATACTTCAAACGCGCCCCAAAGCCCTTGTTTAACGGGGTGATTTACTTTAGCAGTTGAATGAACCATCGGGGAAGTCCCCCAACCAGCTTCATTACTATAGACGGATCTTGCCATCCCCATACTAATTGCTTGTGTTACTGCTGCGCCAGTAAACCCGCCTACAGCAGCTGTCCCGCCAAACGCACCTTGAAAGATAATGGAAAACACGTCGCCAATTTGGGTGATGTGGGTCAAAATAATATACAAACCAGACAGAATGTAAAATAGTACCATAATGGGAACGAGTCTCGCTGCAAACTTCCCAATATGCTTTAAACCACCATAGATGACGTAATATGTAACTACCATAAGTGTTAAAGAGACAGGGATCATGCCAATATTAAATGTAGAGCTAACTGCTTCGGAGATCGTGTAGTTTTGCAATGTAAAAAAGAAGGTGCCAAAAATACCGCAACCAAATAGAATAGCAGGAATCATCCAGTAGCGGAATTTATTCTCTTCTCCAAGTCCTTTTTCCATATAATAGGTTGGACCGCCATATGGTTCGCCATTTTCATCTGTGCTGCGATAATGAACAGACAAGGTTACTTCCACGGTTTTTATAATCATACCAAAGAGGGCGCAAATCCAAAGCCAAAATACAGCACCTGGCCCGCCGACGGCAATTGCAGTGGAGGCTCCGCCAATGTTGGCAACACCAACAGAACCGCCAATAGCTGTACTAACAGCTTCAAAGGAGGAAATAATCCCTTTGGAGGACGGATCATCATTAGTGGCCTTCTTTTTAAAGATACTTAGCAATGTTTTATTCAGAATATGTGGCAAATAAAGAAATTGAAAAAATTTACTCCGTACGGAAAAATACACGCCGGTAAAGAGAATAGCAATAAGAAGAGGCAGTCCCCATAGAAACTCTGAAATAGATTGCAGAATAACTTGCATACGTTTGCTCCTTTTCATTTTTTGCTTAAATAGAGAGGAAATTTAAAGTTGTTAATTTTTTAATAATAACAAAAATTATCTCGATATTCAAATTGGTGTAGCACCACATAAAGGGGGGGGTGCTGTTCCCAAAACATTAATATGGTGCAGTAGCATTAACTATTTAGTATCAAGAATGACTCCATCATCTCATTTAGAAGAGAGGCTAAATTTCTCGTGACAGCGATCTTAAAATTGCTGCCAAAAAGATGTTAAAAATTTGTTATCATAATAGTATTACTTTTTGTACAATAGTGTTAAGGAGGTTGATATGATGTTACATTCTAGAGAGGAAATAGTGCATATAACCAAACAATTAGTACACATGGAAAGCGTGGTAAATACAGATGGGGAAAAAACGATAGCATCTTCATTGTATTCCATTATTTCCAATTACCCCTATTTCAGAGGGCATGCTGATCATGTACTTTTACAACCGACAGCAAATGATTCTATGGAAAGATATAATGTGCTTGCGTTTGTAAAAGGGACAAAAGGAAACAGTAATCGAACGGTCATTCTTATGGGACATTTGGATACAGTTGATACATTTGATTTTCAACATTTACAGCATGTAGCTTGTTCTCCCGAGGAGTTGATGGAACACCTAAAAGAGGAGCAATTGCCATCTACGGTAAAAGCAGACTTAGAATCAGGGGATTGGTTGTTTGGTCGGGGAGCTTTAGATATGAAAAGCGGCCTTGCTAGTCATTTATATTTGTTGAAATATTATGCCAACCACCCCGAGGAGCTGGAAGGGAATTTGTTATTTTTAGCAGCTTGCGATGAAGAAGATAGTTCGCATGGTATTTTATCCGCGATACCGCTATTAAAATCATGGAAAAGGGAAAAAGGCTTTGAATATGTAGCAGCTATTAATTCTGACTTTGTTGCACCAGCATTTGCTGGAGATGAGAACCGCTACATATATAAAGGTACCGTGGGGAAATTGCTTCCGACATTTCTTGTTCTAGGAGCAGAAACGCATGTTGGCTCGTGCTTCGAAGGGCTTGATCCGAATTTTATAGTTGCCGAGTTAACAAATCACATCAATTATAACCCACATCTTTGTGATGAAGCACATGGAGAAATGACGCATCCACCTGTTTCTTTAAAGCAAACCGATTTAAAGCCAGCTTATACCACGCAAACTGCTCTGGCTGCTTATGTATACTATAATTTTTTTACCCATTCCTGGTCGCCGGCAGAGGTTTTGGAAACATTAAAAGGGGAGGCTTACATTGCTTTTGAGCGGGCGATTGAGAAATTACAACAGCGCTATCAGCAATTTGGTCAACTTCGAGGAAAATCGCCTGCACCGCTTGGATGGAAGCCAAGAGTGCTAACATATGAGGAAATGGAAAATAGGCTAAAAGAGGAGCATGGTGAACCTTTTATACAGCATATGCAAGCGTTTAAAGAGTTTCTTTTGCAACAAGAAAATTTGGATACCCGATTATTTTCTGTTTATGTTGTGGAGGAGGCTTGGAAATGGATGACAGATAAAACACCAGCAATTATTTTATTTTATGCTTCTCTTTACTCACCAAGAGTGGACTTATCGGAGGACAATGAAAAAGAAGCGACACTCATTAAAGCTTTGGAGAAGGCGGTCACCGAAATACAACCAAACTATTCGCATCCTTTAGTAACAAGAAATTTCTTTCCACATATTTCAGATATGAGCTTTGTGGCGATTAGAGATTCACAAGCAGATATTCAAGCTGTTACCCAGAACAGCCCAAGTTGGGGGAGCAAACATGTTGTTCCTTATGAGGATATACGGGATTTAAATATACCTGTCATCAACATCGGCCCGTACGGTATGGATGCGCATAAGCGTTTGGAACGAGTAGAGATGACATACTCTTTTGAAATCGTGCCAAACTTAACAAAGCGTGTGATTGAATTACTGGGAATGTGACGTAGAAAAACTACCTGCTGAGAAGCAGGTAGTGGGAGTTAGTTTGTATTTGTTTTCATATTTTTAAAAAATAATAGCTATTAAAACGTTACTTTTAGAAATTTTTTTTAAATGCTACTTACATCGCTTTACGAATGATTGCTTGAACTTCTTCTAATTTTGGCTTCCTAGGGTTGGTTGCAGCCGTAGCATCCTTCATAGCGTTTTCTGCTAGGGTAGGGATGTCTTCTTCTTTTGCACCAAGCTCTTTAAAGCCAGATGGAATGTTTAAGTCTCTCGATAAACGCTCAATGGCAGCGATTGCTTTTTCAGCTGCTTCACGTTTGCTTAATCCGTCTACATTTTCTCCTAAATAGGCTGCCATCTTAGCAAAACGATCTTCACGGCCTACAAGGTTGTAATGGCACACATGTGGTAAAAGGATGGCGTTACATACACCGTGTGGCAAGTTATAGAACCCGCCCATTTGGTGAGCAATTGCATGCACATACCCTAACGAAGCGTTGTTAAATGCCATGCCGGCTAAGAATTGTGCGTAAACCATTTTTTCACGCGCTTCGATATCTTGTCCATTGGCAAATGCTCGTGGTAAATATTCAGGAATAAGTTCAAATACTTTTTCAGCAGCTGAATCTGTCATTGGAGTTGCCGCTGTTGATACGTAAGCTTCTACAGCATGAGTTAAAGCGTCTAATCCTGTAGCAGCAGTTAGTGCTGGTGGTAGACCAACCATTAAATCTGGATCGTTAATGGATACTAAAGGCGTTACATGCTTATCAATAATAGCCATTTTTACGTGACGCTTTACATCAGTTATGATCGTAAACTTCGTCATTTCACTTGCTGTTCCAGCTGTTGTGTTAATGGCGATTAATGGAACTAATGGGTTCTCTGATTTATCTACACCCTCATAGTCGTGGATCGTTCCACCGTTAGAAACAACAAGTCCAATACCTTTAGCGGCGTCATGTGAAGATCCTCCTCCTAATGATACAAGAGAGTCACAATTAGCAGCTTTATAAGCTTCTACACCATCTGCTACGTTTTTGTCTGTAGGGTTTGGCTCAGCTTTTGGATAAACTTCTACTTCTAGCCCAGCTTCTTTAATAATGTTCGCAATTTTGTCTGCGATACCTAATTTAAATAGTCCCTCATCTGTTACTAATAATGCTTTCTTCGCATTTACATCTTTTAAACGGGAACCCGTTTCTTGAATGCTTCCGGAACCAAATAAATTAATGGAAGGCATTGAAAATTGACTTTGCGCTGTCATGTTTTTCATCTCCTTATTAAAACTATTTTTGTAATTAGCAGAAAAGTCCTGTAATCTGCTATATATTTCCACTTCTCCTTCAATATAGCATAATGGCAGTAATATTCAACAAAAAAGGTCAAAAAACGACAAATATCCGCAAAATCTTTTTATGTGTGAACATATGAAGGTAAAAACACGCTTATACGCTTTAATGCTCGTGATTTCACAAAATGTTGTTACTTATTTCACAAACAAGAATCATTTTTATCTGAAAGGGGAAAGTTGGCTTTAGGCAACGGTCTTTATTGTAGGAAACAATGAAGTTTTGCACGGGGGTAATTAGCAATAGAAACAAGTTAGCAACATATAGAGATATTAACGAATATCTTTTAAAACCATTCATAGAGGAATACCAAGCTTAGAAAAATAGGATGAAACAAATAAGCCATGAGACAATGCCCACGGCTTAATACCTTAACATCTTATGCTTCTGTAAAAAAGCCATTGTTCGTAGCGACATCTTTAAACCAATAACCACTCTTCTTAATAGAACGTTTCGCGTTATTATTTAAATCAACGGAAACTAAGCCGTAGCGATTTTTATAGGCATTCATCCAAGACCAATTATCCATAAATGTCCATACGTGATACCCTTTTACGTTAGCCCCTTCTTCTAATGCCTTGTGAACCCATTTTAAATGGTCTTTGTAAAAATCAATTCGATAATCATCTTGAATGATTCCGGAGTCATCTTTAAATCGCTGTTCATTTTCTACACCCATACCATTTTCAGAAATGAAACATTCTACATTATTATAGTTATCTTTTAAATTAATTAGAATATCATAAATGCCTTTTTCATATATTTCCCAACCACGATAGGGGTTCATTTTTCTGCCTGGCATGTCATAAGCGTCAAAAAAATGCTCAGGCATTAATGGTGCATCTGGATGAGTGGCATATTCTTTTGCTTTTACTCGACGGGGCTGGTAATAGTTTACCCCTAAAAGGTCAATCGTATATGTTGAGAAAATGACGCGATCCTCCGTTTGAGTGACTGGTAACAGATCATGTTTTTCTAGTAATTGGATAAGTTCTTCTGGAAAATCGCCTTTTACAGAGACATCTAAAAAAGAGCGGTTAAAAAATAAATCTGCAATTTTCGCAGCTTTTACGTCAGCTGGATGACTGCTTCTTGGATAAGATGGGGTTACATTTAAAATGATACCTATCTTTCCTTGTTGCCCTTCTTCTTTATAGGCTTGGATTGCTTTCGCACTAGCTAAAGCAGAATGATACCCTACTTGAACAGCTCGTTTGAAATCAACGACATTTGGATAGTGCATATCATATAAATAGCCAGCCTCTACGGGAACAATGGGTTCATTCTGTGTAAACCATTTGCTCACTTTAGAACCAAATAATTGGAAACAAGTACGAGCATATGCTTGAAAGGCTTCGACAACATCGCGGTTTTCCCAGCCACCTATCTGTTGCATAGCTAGCGGCATATCAAAATGATAGAGGTTTACAAAAGGCTCAATCCCTGCATTGATTAGCTCATCCAGTACGTGATGGTAAAAATCCACCGCAGCTGGATTCACCTCTCCTGTACCATTTGGCATAAGGCGTGACCAGGAGATAGACATACGAAAGGAATTATGACCTAATTTTTTCATTAAGGCAATATCTGCTTGATAGGCTTCATAAAAACGGGACGCTTCACTGGGGCCGACTTGTTGGAAAAAACGATTCGGTTCTTGTTCATACCAATAATCCCAAATGTTTTTTCCTTTACCGTCCATTGCTGCAGCACCTTCCGTTTGCGTAGCTGAAGCAGCGCTTCCCCACCAAAAGTCGTTAGGAAATGTGTATTGTGACATAGTTACCACCTTTTCTTATGATTTAGATTGAAGGAAATGATAGGTTGCCCCGATAAGATTCGCCTGTTGTAAAAAGGTACAAGTAGTTACTTTTCCGTGCGGGTTTCCTATTCCCATTGACTGTTGAACATCCTGTATGCTAGTAGAAAGGGAAGACATAAAATCTTGTCTTGCACTAATGCCCCCACCGATCAAAATAAGTTCAGGATCATATATATGCTGTAAGTTGTATATGCCTGTTGCTAAAACAAAATAAAATTCTTCGATAGCTTGCTGACAAATCTCATCTCCATTTTTAGCCATGGCAAAAATGTTTTCTCCAGAGAGCGACTTTGCTGACATCCCTTTTTGTTCGGCGACTTTTCTTACGATGGCAGAAGTAGAGCCCATCTGACTCCAATAATCGATTCGTTTGCTTTTTGGGTCGGCAAACAAAATAGCGTAGCCGAACTCTCCGCCATAAAGATGTGCCCCACGGTATAATGCACCATTAGAAATGATAGCACCACCAATACCTGTGCCAATGACAATGACCAATACATCTTGCAGTCCAACAGCGCCGCCTTTCCATAACTCCGCAAGAGCTGCACAGTTTGCGTCATTTTCCACTGCGACTGGCATACCTGTCGCCTCATGCAGTACTTTTTTTAAAGCGATGTCCTGTAAATAAGGGATGGCACTTGTTCCTTGTACTTCACCATCAGCTGTAATCGTTCCTGGACAACTAACAGCCAGCCCGTGAATGTTTGTCTTTTGTTTTACTTGCTGCACCGTTTGTTGGATAAAATCCAGTAAATCTTGTAAATGATCGGGAGTTGGGGTTTTGTCTTCTAAAGAAATGTTTGCTTCTTCATCGATTACCGCGTATTTGACATACGTTCCGCCAAAGTCAAATGCAAGGTATTGTTTCATTAGTATAGCCTCTTTTCTTTTACCTTGTAGCTCATTAGATCTTGTGTTTATTTACACGATCGTAAAGTAGAAAATGCTTAGCTGTTATAGCACTATAGGAAAGCATCAGATTTTTTGGTTTATAGTATAAGAAAAACTACGCCTTTCGCCATAAGACTTGGCGACAAGTCAAGTTTTTCTAACCGCAAAAGTTTCTTTTCAAAAACCTTTGTTGAAACACAGTAGTAGGCTTATTTAGTGGCGAACTTTAAGCCCTGAGTAATTTATGTTTAGAATCGCTTATTCTTCATGTTGTGACCCTGTCTATAAGCGTGTTCCGTATGAATCCACTTGCTTATATTTTCTCTGTACATGCTAATGTACTGCGAATAAATCATATCAATAATAATGAGCAGCGGGATCTGTACCGAGATTTGTCCAACTTCATTTGTATTTTGTAAACTTGAAGTTAGTAAAGTAACATTTGCCAGTTCTTTTATTTCTTCTGAATGATTTGAAGTGATCATAACAATCGATGTCCCTTGTTGTTTAAGCTGTTGTAGGGAGTCAAGAACATATTGGTTTTCTGCTCGTAACGACAAACAAATAACTAAATTATCTTCATTTAAAAGGGAAGAAACCATCTCGATGGAATTATGATCTTGCACTACTTCAATAAATTTACCAATCCTAGTAAAACGAAATTTGAAATCAGCTCCAGCAATTGCGCTTAATCCTAAGCCGTACACATGAATGATCTTATGATTGTAAATATATTCGCATACCGTTTGAATATCTTGTATATCTATATTGTTATCAATCGTATTAATCAATTCTTTATAACGAAATTTAAGATTATGTGTCACATTGTTTTTATCAATGGTGTGTTCTTCTAACGCATTTCGATAGGCATAGATAAATTCCTTATAGTTTTCAAAGCCTATTTTCTGACAAAACCTTGTAATAGAAGCAGTAGATACATTTATTTTTTTTGCAATTGCCGACTGCTTGAGAGGAGGATTTCCTTCTAAGAAATAAGCAGCAATTTGCTCATCTACTACTGTGAATTTTAATCTAGAACTTTCAATTAATAAAAATAGATCACTGTTAATCAACCGTATCACCCGCTTTATTTAGACCTTATTATCATGTATTGATTGATTCCATTATAATATATTCTTACGACCTAGCGTCTATACAGTAATTCGTCTCACGCTTTTTTTAAGGGATAAGAAAGTATAAAAATTGGATGCTATGGAATAACCAAATAACCGAATGAGCCACGTCCGGCTCCATCGCCCAGCAACTAGGCGACTTCACGAATTGCCTTACGATAAGTCATCATCGGTTCGTTCTAAATAGGAAGGTCGACTAAAGACGGGCTTGCCGGAGGGCGCCGGCATACTCCTGTTGCAGGAGCATAATTCCTAAAACTTCAGTTGATTCGCTCCACTCGCTACGTTGCTAAACGGGCGCCCCGAGCCATTGTTCATTCGTTTGTACATTTAAAGAGAGGAGAAAATATCCCTCTCTAAATAGATGATAAAAAGGTCCGCACAAGCTAGATAGTTCTATATGATTATTTAAATTCGATATATATTGTTTTAACTTCTTTTGGCTTAAAGCTTCCTAAATGAATGGTTTGGCTACTTCTTTGGTTAGCTTTATCCAGTTTCTCTTCCATCGTTGTAAACTGCCAAAAGCGGACGTTTTCTTTGCAGGTTAGCTCGCCACCATCTTCCATAGCTTGGTTTGTCGGGTTGAAAAAGCGTAAGATTATTCCTTTACTTTGACGTGCTTTCTTACATGAACTAAATACAACTTGTTTCACATTTGTCGCATCCACCAACGAATAGGTTTCTGGTACTTGAAAAGGGAGTGGTTGCATCACAAAGTATTTTAGCGTATTCGTAAATTGGTTTAAGCTTTGCTGTTGATAGTAAGGAATCGATATGGCATATTTTTGGTAATCTGCAAATGCACAAGCTTCATGACACGTACGCCCAATGCGAATAGAGACCTTAAATGTTAATGATTTAAGCAATTGGCTATCAGGTGTTTCGATATATTTGAACTGATTACCAGAAGCCACTCCTGGTCGCCGTTTCAAATCAGGTTTACCAAGATAGCCTACTGCACGAAATAGCGTGAGTGCTATATCTTTTTCTTTAGAACCGATAATTTCGTATTCTTTAATCCCTTTTGTAAAGGCGGTCACGCTTTTTTGTTGGTCATGCAATTGAACAAAGCTAAGCATCGGATAAATACCTGTTGGCTCTTCTTTCCAGCCCTTTTCCTGCCAATGTTTGAAGTTAGGGTCAGTTACAGGACGAGATATAGTCCCAAAAGGTGTATCAGCAATACTTTCCTCTGTATTTACTCCACCATTTATTAGTAAGCGCATGCGATGATCCATTGCTTGATTATTTATTTTCAAATGAATATCTACAGCCTGCTTATGCGCTTCTAACCCAATAGTGCAGGTGTAAGGAATCAATGCTGTAGCAGTTCCTTGTTCGCGTTCGTGCTGGTTTTTAGGAACAACAAAATTTCCGTTCAGTTTCAGTGTGCTTTTCCAAGTTCCTGGATTGCTAGAAACACTAGCTGTGTCAAATTTAAATTGTAATTTCCAGTCATTTTCTGGTTGCGAGTAGTCGTAGTTATCCCCGTCATCACCAGCATCTTCAACAAGTAAGAAATCAGGATATAAGGTGTTACTTTCTTTGTCGAGAACGTGAACACTGCCATTCTTAACTTGAACTTGATAATATTCATTTTCAATCGTATTTGCAGTGACCTCTTGCTTCTCGGAAGCAGGAACTGTTTCCATACGATCTTCTTCCAATACAATATCAAGCACTTCATAGCCAAGCGGTTGTAATTTTACAGGCAAGGCAATTTCGATTTCGTAATAATACGATGCAGGAGCAGGATCAATTGTTTTACGAATTGGTGCATTGGAATGCTTCGTTATATTTCGGATGTCATAATCCAATTTTTGCTCTCCATGGTATATAGAAAAGCTCGTCACTGGTAATGATAAAGCAATGGTAATAACTTGCTCTCTGATTATTGGTAACGTGTTAAAAATAGTCACTTGATTATTTTTTACATTATTCCTTGATTCACTGATTTTTCGTGTTAAGTAATCAACGACAGAGTAGGAAAGTTGGTCAGCTTCAATAAAGCGTTGTAAAATGGCTTGGTTTGTTTTATCGCTATTACAGCCACCAGCACTATCATGAGCGTGATTACGTAATGTTAATTTCCAAATTTTATCTATAAGCGCTTGTTTATATGGAATTCCTAGCTGGTCTGCTAGGCTCATTAATGGCTCAATTTGAAAAATTAATCGACGTTCTATTTTATCGTTCAAATATTTGTGATCATAGCGAGATGAGTAAATAGAACGATGAATTTTAGAAACCTCAGCATTCAATAATTCTCCTTGGACAGTTGGTAAAGTCCTAGCTTCGTTCTCCATGGCTGCAAATAGATGATCGTAGTTACTTTCGATGAAGTGATCATCTGTAAGTTGTTCGTTATAGTGAGCAATCCGTTCTTTTAAATTAAAATCGACATATCGTTGATCCCCACCCACCGGTAGAGCAATATGAGATGAGGTGGTATTCTGTTTTATTTGCTCTAATAAAGGCTTTGCATAGTCTACTTCAATGAGTTGTACACCGACAAAGTAACCATCTTTTATATTGTAGGTTAATAGATTAGACCCATCCTCTGATTGCCAGTAGAATTCTCTAGTGTTTAATTGGTCAGAGGACAACCCACGCCAAAAGACAGCTTTATCAATCGCAAATTGTGAGAAAATCTTTGGCATATCAATGGATTGTCCGAACGCATCTGGGATATACCCTAATCGATCTACTCCACCTAATGCATCTCCAGATTCAATACCAAGCTGCAAATTGCGGACGATCGATTCACCACGAATAATCATTTGATCGGATTGTGTGTACCAAGGACCAACTTTTAATTTTCCAGCCGCGATGAGTGATTGTAATGTTTGTTGTTTATCTGGGTGTACCTCCAGGTAATCTTCCACAATACTCATTTGTCCGTCCAGCATATAGTAGTCGAGGACACCATCTTCTAACGCTTTGATTACCTCATCTACATGGTAGCAAAGCTGGATAAATGATTCGCTACTTGTAAAATACCACTCATAGTCCCAATGTGTATGAGCGATCACATGAATTTTCGTTTTCATTTCAACAACACCCTAATCTGTTAGTCACTTTGAGCAAGTAATTTATTTTGAATAGTCGCATGTAATTCCTCAGCTGTTGCAGCTTCTATAATCGATTTTGTAAATGTCTCATCAATTAATGCCCGAGAAATTGTACTGAGTAATGTGAGATGCTCTTGATTTTTCCCTTCAGGAATCGCAAGGGCGAACGTCATATGAACAGGTTGATGATCCATCGATTCCCACTCAATTGGGTTCGTAAATTTCACTAACATTAGTGCAGGTTTCTTCACTGTTTTATGCTTACAGTGAGGAATAGCAATGGAGCTCTTAAAACCTGTCGTAACCTCTTGCTCACGTTTTTTTAGACCTTTATAATATGCTTTAGCCGATTTAACAATCTCTTTTTCTTTGGCAAAATCAGCAATAAATTGTAAAGCTTCATCTTTTGTCGTTACGGAAGAATCAAAAGTAATATGTTGTATATCTAAAATCGATGTCTCCATGATTTATTCCACCTTTTTCTTTGTGAATCCAATAATAACGGCTGTAACGAGTACCCCTGTCAGGACACTGAAAATCCATGTAACAAAAGGAATAGGCTGTTCAATATAACCGACAAATGTACCAAGCGGAGAGCCAATACCGCCGTAAAATTTGGCGCCTAATCCTGCTGCAAGTCCTCCAGCAACTGCTGAACCAGCAACAAAGGCAGGGATCATTCGAATGGGGTCTTGTGCCGCAAAAGGTATAGCACCTTCTGTTACACCAACCATCCCCATACCAAATGCACTATGTGCAGATACTTTTTCGGTTGGTGAAAATTTCTTTTTAAAGAGTATAGAGGCAAGCCATATTCCAAGTGGAGCAACGGAAATTGCTGCTTGAGTTGCTGTCTGTGGTACAAAGTTAGCACCTTCAATGCCATATTTAGCAACGGTGTCCGTAAAGACTGCTGTACCAAAAACAAGGGCTGTTTTATTAATTGGTCCACCAAGGTCAAAGCCGACCATTGCGCCAATAATAATACCTACAATTACTGGTGCTGCTGCATAATTTTCATTTAAAGTCGTTAACCCTTCATATAAGAAGTCCATCATCGAGGCCATTGGATTTCCAATTACGTATAGGACAAAAATAGAAATAAGTAATGTACTTACTAATGGTAGTAGCATAATTGGTACGATAGGCTGAATAATTTTTGGATACGGAATTTTTTTAAGCCCTTTGACGAGATAACCAGCTGCAAAGGCAACTAGAATAGCTGCTAAAAATCCTCCTCCGGCTTCAGCGCCAAGCATTTCTGCATCATTGGCAATATAGGTTCCAATCATGGCAGCTGCAATCGCTGGCTTTCCGGCAATAGAGTTCGCAACAAATCCAGCAAACAAAGGGATCATTAATAGGAAACCGACTTGCCCAACACTGAACAAGTTGGACATTAAATCGCCCATAAATGTAGAAGTATCAAAACCCCAGTTGACAATTCTTCCTGCATCATCTTTTTGGAATGCGTATACATTGGCAATAGCTAAAATAAGTCCGGAAGCAATAACCATTGGGATCATGTAGGAAATACCTGCCATAATATGCTGGAAGAAACCGCCTTCTTCTGTTTTGCCCATCTTTGCTACTCCCGCTTTTGTTCCCTTTTCTCCGTAAATAGGAGCCTCATTTAAAGCCTTTTCAATTAAAGCCTCAGGATTTTTAATTGCTTCTGCTGCTCGTACTCTTAATACACGCTTACCTGCAAAACGTGTCATATCGATATTAATTTCTACAGCTAGTATTACTACGTCAGCTGCTTCAATTTCCTGAGCAGTTAGTTTGTTTTCGACACCGATGGAACCTTGTGTTTCCACTTTAATGTCGTAACCTTTAGCAACGCCAGCCTTTTCTAAAGATTCGGCGGCCATATACGTATGGGCTATTCCGGCTGAACAAGCTGTAACACCAACAATTTTCTTTTTAGACATGGTAGCTCACCTTTCTGTAGTTGTTTTCTTTAAATAAAGATTGGGAAAGGAATACAATTAGTCATGCTCCCTTTCATTGTTTTTCATGTATCTAGATACAATAAGAATGCGAATAGATCTTGGCTAATTAGCTATGGTTTCATTATATGTGTGTCTTTATGTAATGTATATATCTACAAGTAATTCTGTATAAAGTATCTTTTTTATGCGTTTTCATGAAAATACTTTCAAAGTAAGTAGCCTTTCTACCTCCAATAGAGGAAAATAAAAAGTGTCGGATGCTTATACTAGTATTTTTAGCTTATTTTCCTTCTTTCCATCCTTTTTCATTTTTTCGGCACTAATTCTAGAGGGGGCGAATATTGCAGGTGAAATCATGCTATCTTTAAAAAATATCATGTCCAGATGAATATGGATTTGTTATACTATAGGAAATTATTATGGCTCATATTTGCTGAGCAACCTTTTTAATATGTAAATAAGTTCGTATTTTAAAATATAGGAAAGAAAATGTGTCGTAAAAGAAAAGCGATGTATCTTGGTATAAAGATTTGGCGATAGCTAAGTTTTTCTAAAACAAGCTTAAACTTTATCGCCCGCTAAAAGTGAAGCGATAAGTCAAGCTTTTCAATAGAAAAATAACTTCAAAAATGAAAGGAGAGACGATAATGGAAGCGATAAAGTTAACGAACGTAGCAAAGACTTACCGCAAGCATAAGGCTGTTCAGGATATTTCATTAGAAGTGAGAAAGGGAGAGCTATTTGGATTCCTTGGTCCAAATGGAGCTGGGAAAACGACAACGATTAAGATGTTAACTGGATTGTTAGAGCCCTCCAGCGGTATAGCGCGAATTGTTGGAATTGATATTTGGAAAAATCCGCTTGAAGCAAAGAAACATATCGCTTATGTGCCTGACCAGCCTAATATTTATCCGAAGTTGACGGGGTGGGATTATCTTGAATTTATTGCCTCGGTATACCGCATGCCAAAAAGCGATTTCCAAGTTGAAGCGAAGAAGCTATTAGAGATGTTTGGTCTAACGGAACGTGCAAATGATTTAATTGAAAGCTACTCTCACGGAATGAAGCAAAAGATTGCTATGTGTGGTGCCTTCGTACACCGCCCTGACGTGTTGTTTTTAGATGAGCCGACAGTTGGTTTAGACCCGAAAAGTGCTAGAGCGTTGAAAAATCTATTACGCCAACGATGCGATCAAGGCATGACGGCATTTTTATCCACACATATATTGGAGATCGCTGAGCAAATGTGTGATCGTATCGGTATAATATTTGAAGGTAATATAATAGCTTTAGGAACGATGGAAGAATTGAGAAGCAGAGGCGAATATGCCAATAAGAGTTTAGAGGATATTTTCCTAGAGTTAACAGGTGGGGAGGATCATCAGAAAGTTATTCAAGGATTAACAAATCAAGGTGACAGCCAATGATGAGCGTCTTACTAGCTAATCAATGGAAAATATTTATGAATACGATGAAATCACAACCGACTAAAACATACGCTGTTTATGTTATTAGCTTCTTAGTAATTGGTTTTTTCATCGCTTGGATAACGAAGGGTGTTATTCAAATTAGTGGTTCATTAACGGGGGCTGTTTTTGAAGGAGTACTTGCATATGGCATGTTAGCAATGATTGGTTTTCTTATACTGTTTGGCTTACCGCAAGTATTTAAGCAATTATATGCAGCAACAGACTTAAATTTATTGTTCACGATGCCGATTCCAACAACCTATATTTTTTGGACCAAATATTTGCAAAGCCTTGCAGGTACACCACTTATGTTATGTATCTGCGTTATCGTTCCGTTGTTTACTTATGGAGCAACAGTTGGGGTAAGTCTATTATTTTATCCAGTTACGCTTCTTGTCTTGCTCGCAGTGATGATGATCGGGTTATCCGTTGCTTATTTAATCAATTTGCTATTAATTCAAATTATCCCGGGTAGTCGAGCGAATGAGTTTATGACTGTGATGAGTATGTTTTCTGGTTTATTTGTCTATTTGCTTATTATGTTGCCAGACATGTTGTCAGAGCGTTCGCTGTCGGAATTAATGTTAGCTGGGCTGCCATTATTTCCGGATTGGGTTCCGCTTACATGGGCAAGCAGAGCTGTATCGGAAGCAAGCATAGGGTCGTTTTCTTTTGTATTACCTTTAGGTTTGACTCTAGCATTGGCTATCATTTCGGTTTTAATCGCTTCTGTTTTTGTTGAAAAAGGATTTCGTACAGGTTGGATTAAATTAAGTGAAGGTGGAGGAAAAAGGAAGAAGAAAGAGACGTTTAAAACATCTGCGGCTGAACCCCACCATCCAATCATTGCCGTCGGTAAAAAAGAATGGTATGTAATGAAGCGTGATTTGAGGGAATGGCTCGTGTTTATGCCGCTACTTTTCTTCTTTGTTGGTTATCTATTTGCTGTTATAGCTGGGGGTGGAAGTTTAAGCGAATTTCGCGGATCTGCGGAAATAACATGGCCAATTGCGCAAGTTTTACTTTTGCTTCTTTATGCGATGTTGAATGGTCAAATAGCCAGTTCTTCTATAGCTAGAGAAGGGAAAAATCTTTGGATCTTGCAAATCCTTCCTTTGTCAGGTCGAGAAATAGCAATAGGGAAATTATGGATTAGTTGGCTTATACCATTTGTTGTATTGACCGTGGTGGAGATTATACTCGGTGTGTTACTAGGATGGTCTTTGTTGCCATTTGTTGGAGGTATTGCTTTAAAAGCTGTATTATCCATTGGTATTAGCGGCATCGGCTTATGGTTTGGTGCAATTGGAGCAAAATATAATCCAGAAAATCCACAGAATCGTTTAAAGTTTGGCACTGCGCTCATTTTATTTGTCGCTTCCTATATGTATCTATTTTTAGCGCTTATACCATACGTTCTATTATTACTTCCTATAGAAGCAAAAGCATTTATTCAGGAAATAGCAAGCGACAATACCGGTGTCGTAAACGTGGTAGCAAACTTTGTTCATACGGTGTTAATATGGAAAGAGGCGAGTCCGATTCTAGTCACGATGGCAGGTATTGTAGTAATGGTCGTTGTTTCTGGAGGAGTTGGAGCAATTTTTACATCTCTTAGCGCTCGTAGGATGGAGCGAGGAATAGAAATTGAGATGGTTCAACAGTCAAAATCCATACCAAAGCTATAACAAGAAAGAGGGCAGATCTTGGTGCCGCACCCCAAAAGTTAGAGTGAAAATCTGACTTTTGGGGTGTTTTTATATGGCTAAATATAGTTATGAATTTAAATTGATGATTGTAAAAGAATATCTTGAAAATTCCTTGGGCTATGGATTGCTAGCGAAAAAACATGGTATTCCAAGCCAATCACCAATTGAGAGGTGGGTTCGTGCTTATAAAGAATTTGGTGAGGACGGGCTACGCAGGAAGCATTCTAAACAAGTTTATCCTGTTCAATTTAAGTTAGATGTATTAAACTTTATGAAAAGGACAGGCGCTTCTTATCAAGATACCGCGATTGTTTTTAAGATGAACAATCCCACATTAATTGCGAACTGGTACAGAATTTTCTGGAATGAAGGTATAGAGGGCCTGCAAGATAAATCGAAAGGACGGCCTCCTATGTCTAAAAATCATAAAGCGAAACCAGCGAAACAAGAAAAAGAGTTATCTCGTGAAGAACTGTTAGAACGCGAAAATGAACTTCTGCGCTTAGAGAATGCCTATTTAAAAAAGTTAAAAGCTTTTCAGGAGAATCCGAACGCCTTCCTCGAAAAGCACAAGCAGCGTTGGCGTTCGAACTCAAAGAAGAAGGATTCAAATTAAAAGATGTGTTAGAAATTGTGGGTATTCCAGAGGCGACTTATCATTACCATATGAAGCAATTACAGAAAGAAGATCCAGATAAAGAGTGGAAAGAAATCATCCTTGAGCTTTTTCAAAAGCACGAGGGTAAATACGGATATCGTCGTATTTATTTAGAGTTAAAAAGCCAAGGTTATGTAATAAATCATAAAAAAGTCCAGCGAATTATGAATGAAATGGGTTTAAGGTGCGTGAAATTCACACGTAAATCTCGCTATAAATCGTATAAAGGTAAGGTTGGAAAAGTGGCTAAAAATCGCTTGAACCGTAGATTTAATACATCCATTCGCCTTCAAAAACTAGTGACAGACGTGACTGAGTTTAAATGTACCGAAGATCAAAAACTGTATTTAAGTCCAATAATGGATTTATATAATGGTGAAATTATATCCTATGGTATTTCTAACAGTCCAACATTAGATTTCGTTATAGCACCGTTAAATCAAGCACTAAAAATTATTAAAAATGAAGCTGAATATCGAACAACGATTCATTCTGATCAAGGTTGGCACTATCAACATAACAAGGATGAAAACATTAAAGAAAAACAAAATCTTTCAAAGTATGTCTAGAAAAGCAACATGTGCGGATAATGCGGCAAAGGAAAATTTTTTTGGCGTTCTAAAGCAAGAAATGTATTATGGGGAAAAAATAGTGTCTTATGAAGAGCTAAAGCGAAAAATTGAGGATTACATTGATTACTACAATAATGAACGTATAAAGTTAAAATTGGCTGGTTTAAGTCCAGTACAATACCGAACTCAAACCAGCCAAACAGCTGCATAATAAAAACTCTAACTTTGTGGGGTCACCACCCTTGTATGCTCTCTTTCTCTTTTTGCACTGTAAAATAAAATGTAAAGGATTATAGCTTGAGGGAAATTACATATTTTTCTATAAAACGTGGCAATCAGCCGAATGTCTCAAATACTATAGGAATGCTAAATTATGTCCAGTTTGCTCTCTATAGTCACTGCCTTTTTTGCTTATTTTCTAACATGTTTGCTTTATATTGATCTCCCCATTTTTTCATTTGCGTAATAATGGGTTCTAATGTTGTACCAAATTCTGTCATAGCGTATTCAACACGTGGAGGCACTTCTGGAAACACTGTACGACTGATGACACCGTCTTGTTCTAACTCACTTAATTGCAAGGATAGCATCCGTTGGGTTATACCTGGAATGAAGCGACGTAATTCGTTGAAACGCTTTTTACCATCTAGCAAATGATATAAGATGACACCTTTCCATTTTCCGCCAATAACATCTAACGTGGCTTCTACTGGACAGCCTTCAGGACACCCGTATCCACTTTTTCTGTTTCTCATCTTTACCCACCACCTAATTCGGATTTTAATTTCAAGGGGAAAAACCCCGTGCGTATACTCTCGTTATTTAGTTTCTAAAAGCATGTTTTTCACACGAAAAGGTTATAGTATAAAAAAGCAACAACTTTTTTCTATAATATCCGCTTTTAAAGCATCATATATGTCGGCTAGTGATAAGGTATAAAATTAGCACATATATTTGGATAAGACTAACAGCCTTTGAAGGAAAGCACCTTATAAAAACATGCATAGGTTACATTAATGTTACTATACAACATTTATGTGCCTTCTTACATTATTTTGCGTTTACTCTTATACTATAGTAAACCATAAAGTTTAAGGTTATACGACAAGTATTTCTTATTCTAAAATAAAAACCCAAGGAGATGATTGATATGAAAGCAGTGGGCTTGCTAGAGTATTTACCAATTGAGCGAGAAGATAGTTTATTTGATTTTAAAGCAACGAAACCGACAGCAACAGGAAAAGATTTGTTAGTTAAAATAAACGCTATTTCCATTAATCCAGTAGACGTGAAGGTGCGTGCGCCCAAAGAAAAGAAAGAAGAGACACCGAAAGTATTAGGCTGGGATGCGAGTGGCGTCGTTGTCGAAGTTGGGGAAGATTGTGAACTATTCCAACCTGGCGATGAAGTGTTTTATGCTGGTGCAATTAATAGACCCGGTACGTATAGCGAGTATCATCTTGTGGACGAGCGAATTGTTGGGAAGAAGCCGACATCATTATCTTTTGCTGAAGCTGCTGCAATGCCGTTAACGACGATAACTGCTTGGGAAGCATTATTCGAACGACTAGCTATTCATCCAGAAAATAAACAGGAAAATAATGCTATGAGCATTTTAATCATTGGCGGAGCTGGTGGCGTAGGATCAATAGCAATTCAACTTGCAAAATGGGCGGGGTTAGAAGTCATTGCTACTGCTTCCAGATCAGAAACAGAAAATTGGGTAAAGCAGCTCGGTGCAGATCATATCATAAACCATTATGAACCGTTAAAAGAACAATTAGCCACGAAGCAGTTACTTGAAGTAGATTATATCCTATGTCTAAATAATACAGATCAACATTGGGAAGCGATGGGCGAAGTGATTAAACCTCAAGGCAAGATATGTTCCATTGTGGAAAATGAACAGCCGCTTGATTTAAATGTGCTTAAAAGTAAAAGTGCTACTTTTGTATGGGAGTTTATGTTCACCAAATCGTTATACACAACGCCAGATATAATGAACCAACATGTTTTATTAAATAAAGCGAGTGAAATGATGGACCAAAATGTGATTAAAACAACGTTGCAAGAAAAATTATCCCCAATTTGTGCAGAGACGTTGCGAAAAGCACATGCGAAAGTAGAATCAGGAAAAATGATTGGGAAATTAGTCGTTGAAGGGTTTGCAGACTAATAAGATAGAAACGGGCTTGGCGATGAAGCCAAGCCTCTATAAAAATTATTAGGAAATCGTATGATTTTTTCACGATAGGATCTGCAAAAACGTCATTTTAAGGAAGGCATTCATTCTTAACTTTAACGTTTTTAGCCAAGAAGTCTCCATCTTCAAGCGTGTGAAGGGTGAAATCCCAGCGGTAAGGTGGAGATGAATTGGCTTTCGGTCAAGTACGTCTTTAGACGTGCTAATTGACCGAACGCATGTTACCATAAGAGCATGAAGTGTTCTTTGAAAACTGGATATATGAGGTTGCATGGAGAAACTAATAATGCGAAAACCAAGCGAATCCTTCCATGCGTAAAATATCCAAGGTACGAAAGAAACTCCGATTCGTCGGACATCTAGGGCAGGAACTTCCCGAAGTAACGCTCATGGAGACGAAAGGTTGCTTTCGTCGTGGAAATGAGAAGCTCCCACTTCAAGCGAAGCTAAGTGGTGAGTAGTTCACACATGTGTGTTTACGCCTCCGCTGCTTCTAATAGCTTTACAATGTTATGGAATCCCTTATTTTTCGCGTGCTCTAACGGAGTTACGCCATCTTTGTCTGCAATGGTTACATCTGCACCGTATTTAATAAGTAATTGAATAATTTCTTGGTGGGCTTTACCGCCGTCACTAAGTACAACTGCTTCCATTAATGCCGTCCAATGTAGATTGTTAATATGGTTAACATCCGTATCTGAGTTGGTGAGCAATTCTTTTACTACATCCACATGCCCCCGTTCTGCTGCAGGAATCAGCGCTGTTCCACCAAAGCGGTTTGTAAGTGATGTGTCCGCGTTTGCTTCTAACGCTAATTTTACAATATCTAATAAGCCTTCTGCACCTGCATAAAGTAGTACATTATCCAACCGATTGTCCTGCTTGTTTATGTCTGCCCCTTTCTCAATGAGCAATCTGACTGTTTCTACTTCATTGCTATATGTGGCAGCAAGTACAGCTGTTGTTCCTTGATCGTCGGTTGCATTTATACTTGCGCCTTCATGAAGCAATTGCTTTACTTTTGCTTTTTCTCCTCGTTCCGCAGCTTGAATTAGCTCTTGATTCAAAGCGCTCTCCTCCTTACTATTCATTTGTTTGTTATCTGCATTTGGTGCATGATTGTTCTCGCATCCAACCATGGAAAGCAAGATAACCGATAGTAGTACTAAAAAGAACCGTAATGGCATACCGTTCAACCGACCTCCTAATACATCAAGTTTATCTCATGTTGATGTCGCTCTGTATGTCATAGAATGTGGAAGTGAAGTATAAGGAAAATTGAAAAGGGTATTGTTTTCTATTTAACCTTGCTAAAAGTTTATCATGAAATCAATTATCAGAAAATGAATTTTTTTCTACTTTCGCTTGTGTTATAGTGAGTGCAAAGATGAGTAATTCCAAATAAAGTTAAAGGAGAATAGAAAGATGAAGGTTCGACCATTACGAGTGAATGAAGCGCCACCGTTCGATTTATTATTAGAAGCAGATCCGGAAATAGATCTGGTAAAAGCATATCTTCCTAGGGGGGATTGTTATATTGCAGAAGTTCAAGAAAAAAGAATCGGTGTATATGTTTTACTTCCAACTAGACCGAGTACCGCTGAGTTGGTGAATATATCTGTAGCGAAATCTGAGCAGGGAAAAGGATATGGTAAGAAACTTGTTGCGGATGCTATTCAAAAAGCGAAAGAAAAGCGATATAAAACATTGGAAATTGGTACAGGTAATTCGAGTATCAATCAGTTAGCTCTGTACCAAAAATGTGGTTTTCGAATAACTGGCGTAGACAAAGATTTTTTTGTACGTCATTATTCTGAACCTATTTTTGAAAATGGCATTCCGTGTGTTGATATGGTACGTTTATCTATGGATCTTGTATAAAGGAACATAGCCATAGAACTTGATGCCATATTTGTGTAACTATTATGAAGAAGTAGGCTCTAAACATGTATTAGGATGACAATGGAGGTGCAGGAAATGGATATGTTTATGGAACGCGCGGTAGAGTTAGCACTGTCAAATGTGAAGCATGGTGGACAGCCGTTTGGTGCGGTATTGGTCAAAGATGGGGAAGTGGTTGCTGAGGGGGTAAATGAGCTTCACCACACCTATGATATTAGTGCTCATGCGGAACTCGTAGCGATTCGACAAGCGCAGCAAAAATTACAAACGAATGACTTGTCCGGTTACACGATGTATGCAAGTGGTGAGCCTTGCCCCATGTGTTTAACAGCAATGTATTTTGCATCCATTGACAAGGTGTATTACTGTGCATCGGTTGAAGATGCGGCGGAAGTAGGCTTAACAACTTCGGAAAAAATATATGAAGACTTGCAAAAACCGAAGGCAGAACGTTCATTACCTACCGTTCAAATGCCGCTACGTGAAGGGCAAGAGGATCCGATGAAGCTTTGGGAAGCGGGGAACAGATAACATCGTTCTATTAGAGTGCTACCATTTAAAGCATGTTTTTCATATACATACATTTTGCGTGTGTGTGAACATATATTTCGTCCTATGTATAGCCGCTCATTAAAGGTTCTCTGTATCTACAAGAATGGCGTTACCAAAGAAATATTTGCAACTATAAAAACTGTAAGTTGCAAATATTTCTTATCTTAATCTCACTCTGTTATACTTTTAAAAACATCTATTATTTGTTGAAAGTCCTTTTCCATAGCATCTTGAGCATAGCGTGATATCTCGGAAAATAAAACGGCATCATGATTATTCATACAATTTTTAGTTGCATCGGCGCCTACTTTAGCTCCATAAGTATAATAATTAATCTTTTTTACGCCATTTTTAATAGATAGTTTATATTCTTTTGAACTTAGACCAGATCCACCATGCATTACTAACGGTAAGTTAGTTAACTTTGCAATTTCTTTGATTCTTTTATAATCTAAATTTGGTTTATGTCTATAGAATCCATGAACTGTGCCAAATGAAGCTGCAAGTGCGTCTATGTTTGTTTCTTTCACAAATTTATATGCTAACTGTGGGTCTGTATAATTATCTTCTTCGTTAACTTCTTGTGTGTGTTCGCCTATTTCATTTCCTATCATAATTCCTAATTCACCTTCTACACTTGCTCCAAATGCATTTGCTAACCTTACTGCCTCTCTCGTTTTTTGTACATTTTCTTCATAAGGTAATCTTGAGCCATCATACATGATGGATGAAAAGCCGAGCTGCAAACCTTTTTCTAAATAATCTATAGATTCCCCATGGTCAATATGCGCACAAATTGGTATGGTTGCATGTTTGGCTAGTGTGATCATAGCAGGTCCAATTGTTTCTATCTGATTAATGTACTCATGGCTTTGGGCATGCTGTATGATAATAGGAGTAGTATTTTTCTCTGCTGCGTTTATTGCAGCAACTAAACTTTCAAATGTTGGTGTGTTTATTGCGGCAACACCACAGTTTCTTTTTTCTGCTATCTCCATGACTTCATTTAACGTAACTAACATGAAATCTAATCTCCTTTAATATGGGGTGAATGAATACAGCTTTATTACTAGGCAGTTGCTCAAATACGGTTCAATTGTGTAGCAATATTCATTGACCAATAATTTGAACCTTACATTGCCTATTTCTCACTCTATTTTGGTCCCAGTCTACAAAATAAATGTAACCTACTTTACCAATTTGCAGCTCCTTGTTTTCGATGATAAAGGTCTCACTGGAGCCGATGAAGGTCCCTTTAATATGTGCCTCCGTATTTAATAGAGATCTTTTATCTGGTACTAAATCTGTTCCTTCTGTACGCATTTTTTCTTTTGGCAGTTCTACGCCGAATTTGGTATGTTCAGGTCCAGGGTGGTAATACTGTCCCTCAGATAGGCATCTAGGTACCACTTTTTCTAAAACATTATTTAAATCAACTTGAAGGTATTCATCACCTGCGTAGTTTTTATCATGCGAATATTCTTCAAAGAAAACAGAACAAGTTGTATGCGGTGAAGCCACTACGCATAAACCATCTTTCACTGCACTTTGTTCAACAATTTCTCTGATTCTTTCCGTAATATCATGATAAGATACCCGATTTCCTGCTGAAGTAATGGTTAACGTTTGGTTATAAATAATCATTTTTTGTTCCTCCGTTTCAAATAAAGCAACTTATCATTTCTTCTAATTTAGTTTCCCAGTTGGGTGCATTAATAATGCCGCTTGTTCCACCAGTGCCGTCTGCTCCTTCTTGCAGAACCTTTCTTACGTCTTCTCCCGTACTTACACCTGCTGCTTGTAAAACTAATATCTCTGAATGAATCTCTTTAATTGCAGTTGTAGTTTCCTTTCGATAAGATGATGCACTCGTTGCCCCACTTCCAATTAATTCCGTTGGCTCACAAATAATCATATGAGGTTCTAATTCTGCAACTGCTTTACATTGTTTTACGGTGTCAGCACAAGCAATTGTTATTATGCCTAATTCGTTAGCTCTTCGAATCGTTTTATCCAGTTCGGATAACGTGAGAGGATTCTCTGCATGATTTAAGACAACCGCTTTTACTCCCTTGTTTTTTAAAGCATCAGGTAGAACATGTCCCATGCCTCTTCCTGGAACTAAATAATCCATGTGTTGAGCGGTAACGATTACATGTTTGGTTTCTTCGATTACCTGTTGCAAATCTATTAATTGACCTGTAAAAAAAACGTCGACAGCATATTTTTCTGCTAAGCTATCTGTAATTTTTGCCAGTTTTAACAAATCACTTCCGTAAAGATAGGATTTAGGATTTACAATAAAAACGGGTTTTTTATATTGATAGGTAAACATGTAAACAATTCCTTTCTACTTTTCAAAAATTGGTGTAAAACAGGTTATTTGGTCAGTTTTTCTTTTAATTGAAGAAACACTTCCTCTTTCCTTACACCAGTCAATAAAGGTACTCCATTAATTACCTTCTCTTTTAGATTATCAGGAACAATGGTTGTGCTTATTACTACATCATAATTATCTAGGTTATTTACTTCGTCTGAGATTTTACTTTGGAATAAAGTTACTTGATTATCTAATTGGTTATCCTGAAGCCATTCTTTTATTTTCCCTGTAACAACAGTTGATGTAGCAACACCAGTTCCACATATAATTAGTAGTTTCTTTTTCATTTCAATTCCTCCAGTAGTTAAAGATATTTTTTCTAATTACATAATTACACGTTGTGCAATAGCTGATATTTTTTTTATTTCTTTCTGGCTTGCCTCTTACCTTGGTAAATCAATGCGCACAATACAACAATAAAAACGAAGCCTATTCCTAACCAAGCTAAATTTTCTGCTAGACCACCAAATAAAATAGTTGTCCATGCACCACCATCACTTAATACGCTAATAGAGGAATTTCCTCCTAAGTCGAAATTGGATGCTATTGCAGACTTGGTTATTAAAGGAGCTGCCCAAGATGCAACATAAAGTGCTGTGGCGATGTATATTGCTCCTCCTATTACGGTACGAAGTATGTCTCCTCGAAATACAGCAGCCATTAAACAAATCATAAAAGGAACGGTAGCTAAATCTCCTAAAGGTAGTACCGTATTTCCTGGTAAAATAACTGCTAGTAGAAGTGCGATTGGCACTAGTAATAGAGAAGCAGATAAAACAGATGATTGTCCCACAGCTAATGCACTATCCATTCCGATAAATAATTCTTTACCAGGAAACCTTTTCTGAACCCAACTACTTGCGGCTTCAGAGATAGGGGTAAGCCCTTCCATTAATAAGGAAACCATTCTTGGCATCAACAACATCACAGCACCTGTTGCAACACCTAGGTTTAAAGTGTTATTCAAATCATAACTAGCTAATAATCCGATAATTACTCCAATGATAAATCCTAAAACTGTTGTATCTCCGAAAACTCCAAATCTTTTCTGTACGGATTCAGCGCTAATATTTATCTTATTTAAACCAGGTATTCGATCAAAAACCCAGTTTAATGGTAGAGCTAAAAGAAAACCTGGTGTAGAAGCCCCATGTGGGAATGACATATTTGGTAGCTGATAGTATTCTTCAACATACTTTGCGCTTTTATCTGCCAAGAAGTAGAGAAGCATGGAATGTGTAATCATCGTAAAAACACCTAAAGCAAAGTTTGCTGTTGCTGCATACACGATAGATCCTGAAAATGCGATGTGCCAAAAGTTCCAAATATCTACATTTAATGTTCTTGTTAATCCAAATACGAGTAAAATAACATTTACTAAGATCCCTACAACGATTGCCATACTACCCAAAAGGGTGCCGTATGCAATTGCCGATGCTGCGGGCCATCCTACATCAATTGTTTGGAGGGATAGATTGTAATTATCAACCATTGCTTCAGCAGCTGGACCTAAATTATTCGTTAAAAGACCAATTACTAAGTTCAATCCGATAAAGCCAATTCCAATGGTTAAAGCAGATTTAAAAGCCTTCCCTGGCTTTATTCCTAAAATCAAACCAAATACGAAGAAAATAACGGGGAGCATGACACTGGCTCCTAAATCAACAAACCATTGCATGACCTCTTGAAAGACTTGCATGGGAAATCCTCCTTTTTTAAATTGCCTTATTCAATGCCGGCGTTTTTCATTATGCTTTTAAATTCAATAAGTGATGTGCATTCTTTTAATTGTTTTACCATACTTTCATTTTGGAAAAGGTTCACAAGCTTTTGTAGCATAGACAATTGCTGATCAGATTGTTTTAACGCTAGCATAAAAATGAGTGATACTTCTATTTCATTATCTTTGTTTGCCATTTCTTTGAATGTTACAGGTTGTTTTAAAGACATAAATCCGATTTGTGCTTGTTTTACTTTTTCAGAATCAGTATGCGGTATTGCAATCCCTGTATCATTCATCCATAAACCTGTTGGAAAGCTTAATTCTCTAGAGATAATGGATGCATAAAAGTCTTGCGTAACGAGATCGTTTTCAATAAATTCTGCTGACAAATGGCTTAGAACTTGTTCTTTGGAATGTCCTTCAAAATTAAACGTAATTATCTCTTTATTAAAAAACATCATTAAAAATCCTTCTTTCCTAAAGTTAATCGTTCTCAAATAGCATAACGATCTTCTCCTTATCGTTAGTATTTTTTAACTTGTTTACGAAGTTTTCATCTCCAATTGCTTGTATATATCTTTTGTAATTTACTTTTTCTATTTGATTTATGTTTGGATGGATGGCAAATAATGCTATAACATGTACGGCATATCCATCCCAATGGATTGGTAGTCTACTTTTTAAGATAACCAAGCAATTTGTCTTCACACTTTTTGATTCCCCGTGTGGGATTGCTACATTATTTCCTATATATGTTGAACCTGCCTTTTCTCTTTCCATAACTTTTTTAATAAAATCCTTTTTATGATGGATATAATTTTTTTTATATAATAATGAAGCTATTTTTGTTATTATCCGTTCCTTATTGTTCATATTTTCACAAAAAATGATTAAATCCTTGTTTAATGTAAGCATGTAAATCACGTTTGCCTTTCTTTTTTTATGAACGTATTTACTATCTCTTTATCTCTATCACCGAAAACAGGGCTTACTAATAATATAGGCACTTCTTTTGTGAACGATTCCAAGATTACGGTGGTAAGAACAAAATCAATAGCATTATATTTATGAAATTGATTCATAAAATCTGTAGTTGAAAGAACATCCACTATTTCTATATTTGGAAATGCTTTTTTGACCTTTACTTTAAGTAATTCAGAAGTGCCGATGCCGCTAGAGCAAATAATTATTATCCTCTTTGTATCAAACATTTGCTCCAAATATTTTGCAAAGTATATCGTTAAATAGCCGTTCTCATGTTCGGTAATTTTCCCCAAATTAAAAGTATGTTCTGCATTTTTTGATATCATTGTAATGATATGAAATAGTTCTTCGTACTCTACCTTAATTTCTTCTAACAAGTTGTTCTTTATATGAATATTATTGTTTATGCGATTAATCATTGGTCGTATGTGATTGATTAATTCTTCCCAGACCATTTCTTTATTAAAGTTCTTGCCTAACACTTTACCGCTTTCTTTTATATAAAATTCGGTTATTTCTTTCTCTATGCCGTGTTTAACCTGTTCAACTTCTTTTTTGCTATTGTTTACTAATCGTGATGATAATAAATACTGGAACAGGTACCACACTTCCGTATCTGGTAAGTTTTTATTTAAGTAATTGGAAAAGTGATTAATGATATTTTTGGCTTGCTGAAAAATGTCCTTGTTTTCTTGAATCAAATTGGTGTATGGCTGTTTAAGTTTATCAACTACTTTGCTCACGTCTACTTTCCCACTTCTAAATCTATTGATTAATATGTATAGATGAGAAAAGATATTAATATTATATGGATAAGGAATGGTGATATTTAGTTGACTTTCCAATCTATTCATATGATCAATAATAAATTCCGTGTCATTATGATTAAGCTCTTCTTTAGATAATAGATTATCTAAGTTAAAAATATTAATCGTGTTAATTAATACTTTCCTAATATCTACTTCATTTCCAATTATAGAAATAAATTTTCTATTTCTGTCAATGTTTAAGTTGTGTTTTTTTAACCTCTTATTGAGTATTGTTATATCCGTATATATAACGGTTTCACTGATGAAATATTTATCATAAATATCTGTTGTTCTAATAGGGTTTGGTGCTTTAAACAGTAAATCGATGAGAATTTGATTCCTTCGCTCTACAGGAGTATAATTCTTCAGAAAACTTTCCTTAGCGGATTTTTTCCTTATATATTCCTCATAGTTAAGTCTAAACCCTTCGCCAAGCTTGGATTCAATTAATGGTTTAGTAGCAGGATTTTCATTTAGTTTATTGATCGTTCGATAAACGGTCTTTTTAGAAACGTCTAATTGCTTGGCAATTTTTGAAGCAGGGACATAGAACTTATATTGCATTAATATATCAATAATACTTTGTTCTCTCTCATTGAAATGCATCTTAAATGATCTACCCTCCCTTCTTTATGTTTATTCTATCACATAGAGGTGCGCGATTTTTTCTTTTAAGTGTCCATTGTAACGGACATTTCACTTAGTTCCATTGCCAAATTTTCATATATATTTACCTATATCTACAGTCCATTTACGAAAAGTATTTGATTAATTTCACCATTTAGAAAAAGTGTTTTTAAATTTATAGAGAGGGAGTAATGTTAGCGAATGAAGGATAATACACAGACAAAAAGAATATAAAAAGAATTAGAAAATAAACATTTTGTAATAGAGGAGGTGCCACGGAGAAACTTTAATAGATTTATATGGAAAGTGAAAAATAAGAAGCGGGTTATTAGGGCAATGTATACCATTGTATGCCCTATAACTATGAAACAGTCGACGTTCAGTCGTTATAAGATGCTATCTGAACAAAGGCTAAGCGAGAAATAACAGCACTTAAAAAAACATGGAGTGGGGTATAAAAGGACCCCCTCCATCATGAAAAATTCACATTCCCCCTATCTTATCCTCATATTGCTCACGTAAAGCTCGCTTGAGTACTTTACCGCTAGGATTTTTCGGCAACGTATTTGAAAAAATAATATATTTAGGAACTTTGAATTTGGATAGTCTATCTTTACAAAATGCTTTCACTTCTTCCGCTATTAATGGTGTGTCTTGTTTAGGGACAATAATAGCTGTAACAGCTTCAATCCAATAAGGGTCTGGTATACTAATGACAGCAACTTCCGACACGCCTGCTAGCTGATAAATGACTTCCTCTACTTCACGACTAGATACGTTTACTCCTCCAGTATTAATCATATCCTTTTTACGATCAACCACCGTTATATAGCCCTCTTCATCCATTACACCTAAATCCCCGCTATGAAACCAACCATTGCGAAACACCTCTGCTGTTTTGTCTGGATCATGAAGGTAACCTTTCATGGCATGTGGAGTGCGATGTACGATTTCACCTACTTTCCCACGAGCTACCTCAACATCATTTTCATCCACAATTTTTGTTTGTACATTTAACGAAGGGACTCCTGCAGAGCCGAGTTTTCGAAGCTGATCCTGTGGTTTTAGAACGGTAGCAAGTGGAGCAACTTCTGTTTGCCCGTAAAAGTTCCAAAAACCTGCATTGGGTAGGCGTTCTGTTAACTCTTTAAGTATTTCTCTAGGCATAATTGCTGCGCCATAATAGCATTTCTGTAAACTGGATAAATCTCTCTTTGCAAAATCGGGGTGACGCAATAAAGCAATCCATATGGTTGGCGGACAGAAAAGTTGGGTAACTTTTTTCTCTTCGACTGTTTTTAACATCGTTTCTGGATTAGCTCCATCAAGAATGATTCCACTAGCACCAACATACATACTCGGGCCTAAAAACACATGAAGTTGAGCGCTGTGATATAGTGGCAGCGCATGAATGATAATATCTTCAGGCTGCATATTGCCATCTACAATACAACTTACGTATTCACTAATAATGCTTTTGTGAGTGAGCATAACGCCTTTGGGTCGTGATTCTGTCCCACTCGTATATAAAACATGACATAGATCATCTTCTTCCACATCAACATCAACGAGAGATGTAGGTTGATCTTGTCTCACATCATCTAATCGTTTCCATTTCTCATTGGTCGCTTTGCTATTTGTCTCCATGACGTAGCGATATGGAATATCCATGTTTAATTCTGCTTCATCTAGTAAATGTATATATTCTTCAGCAACGATGAGCCCTGTAACTGCAGCATGATCCACAATATAGGTGATATCTTCTACATGCAACATATAATTGATTGGAATCATGACAGCCCCTATTCGAGCTAGAGCAAAGTTTACAATGACAAACTCTAAGCTGTTTTTGGACATAACAGAAATCCGATCTCCTTTTTTCATTCCGTCTGCTAAGAAAGCATGTGCGGTTTGATTTACGAGCTGATCTAATTCCTTATACGTTACTTCGATATTTTTGTAAGCGATTGCGATTTGGTTAGGCTTTCGTTCGCTTGTTCGGGAGAGTATATCTCCTAATGTATTTCTTCTGGCGCGTTGCAACGCTTTAATGACATCACAATTTGCTTCTACGCTCATGAACACACTCCTTTAGATTTGCTAATAATATTCTTTTAATTATTTTAATTCAGATAATTATTAAAAGCAAGTTTGGCGGAGGGGCGTGTAAACCGATTTTGCTCTTATGCAACGAGCCGATATTTGTTGTGAAATAGGCTAAAAGTTTGATAGATAATAGACAAATAATAAGTGAATTTATCATGAATTATGATGAAAATTCTGATTTATGTATGAGAAACTGCCTACAATCCTAAATTTCTTGTAGATTTGTGTATGATTGCAAAACTATTAACCTATATGAAAAATGATATAATATTCTGATTTTAAAATCGAATCACTCTGCTATGATAGTCCCAAAGGGAGAAATGAAGGTGATGTCATAGATAATACGTCGTACTACGAAGGTGATTTAAATTGAAAAAACGGTTGATTTTGAGCGTTAGTTTGTTACTAGTAGTCATTGGTACAAGCTTGCAAGTGAATAGGATTGCAGCAGATATACAAAGCTGGAACTTACAGCAAATCCCCAAAATAGAAATAGTTTCCAACTGGATGAACACGTATTTGAATCAAATAGGAAAAGATGCATTAGAGCATCAAGAACTGCTACGGATCGAACAGCAAAAGAAATTAAAACAGGCAGGAGAGCGAGCTCGTAGAAAAGGAAAAGCGAAAATAGAAGACTATCAGAATAGTTATTCGGAGCGCATCGTAAAGGCGAAGGAAACGTTTCGCGTAGCAGATAAATTTCACCATTATTCTAATGAGAAGAAAGCAGACATTCACGAGCAACTAAATGAAGGGGTAACAGCAGAAATTGCATCTTGGGTAGATGAATAGGACTTCACTTATTAGTCCTTTCAAATAATAGAACAAAGGGGAGTAAGTGCTTATGAAGTGGGGATTAAAAACAATGAAAGGGAAAGTGGTTGCTGGAATGGTAGGAGTAGGTATTTTGACGGGAGCCGGTGTTGTCTTAGCCGGTTCAGGGGCAGGTGATCATTTACGTGAATGGTATGAAGGTATGTTTGGAAATTCTGTTGCTACCATAGAAGATGACGTTACGGCATATGGGGAAAGTAAACTGCCAGAGTTAGAGGCGGAATATGAACAGTTAAAAAACGATGCGTCGCTGGATATTGATTTAATGAGAGACAGGCTAACAAGCGAATCATTAGAAGAAATTGTTGCAGCGAAAATAGAGCATCTGGAGTCTCTTGATGGTGAATCGAGGGAAATTTTAGATCAAATGGGTTTGGAATTTTATCATGTGTTTTTAGATGGCTATGGAGAAATTCAACGTTTAAGTGACGAAGGGTTAAATTATGCTTCCGAAGACTTAACGCATTATACTGGTGAATTAGGGCAAGAGGCGAGAAATCAAATAACGAGTGATTTGACTGCTGCCAAACAGGAAGCGGTAACAGAGTTGGAAACGGCGATTCAAAATGCTCAAGACCAAATAGAGGTAGAGCTTCGTAATCAGGAAGAAATAACGACACGTAACTTAAAAAATCAAATTGATTGGGCAGTAGAAGATGTAAGGCAGGTAGTAACGGCATTGCTTGCAGACTTAATGGAAGAGCAGCAGACAATCATTACCCAAACAGCGCAAATATTAGAGGATGAAGCAAAAGAAGCGCTTGATGATGTTGTTTCCGGTATCAATGAATAGTAGGCACTTCTGTGTAGGAAGGAGAAATAGCTTTTGGGCATCAGAAAAGAAACCTACAGGCGAAGAAGGTGCTCCAATCTAAAAAAAATAATTATTGTTTCTTTGCTATGTATGTTAATAGTAGTTGGAAGTTTCTATCCTGTTTTTGCTGATGAAGATATAGGTGGTATGGTAACAGATTGGTTACAGCAGAAAACAGATGAAGCGATACAAAAAGTGGATGAGGCTATTTTAGAAGAAGAGAAGGAACAAACAGAACGTTTGCGAAAAGCGTTACGAGTGAAAAAGCAGGAAGCAGAACAAAAACTAAATCACACAGCAGATGAAGAGATCACAGCCCGAACGGAGGAGCTAGAGCATTATGCTGATGAACTAATAAAATCACTGAATAAGAAACAAACAGAGGAAAATCAGGCAGCAATAAAGAAAGAGTTCGAAGCAATTGTAAAAGAAGCAAAAGGGAAGATGGAAGATGCCTCTGTCTTACATGACGAACACGAGGAGTTCGGTAATCAAGAAAATAATGAGAGATAATTTTATGTTGAACATAAATGGTGGTAGAAGTTAGATAAATGTAAGGAGAAGGACAACGTCTAATCCATTTCGTCCAATGAACATGCATTGCGATTTGTGAGAAATTACCACAACGGATTCGCTATGTAGACTGTTTTATATAATTAAAAGCATATTGCAAAAAGACTTGGCTAATTAGCCAAGTCTTTTTGCAGTGTGCTTGTGCATGCACATGTAGAAGCATAATTTGAAAGAGGTAATAATGACAAGTAAAAAACGATATGTCTACAGCGACATAATTTAAAAGAACAATTTATCGCACAAATAAATCAATTTGCAAAAAGTCCTTTTAATCCCCCACTCCTTTTCTTTTAAACATTATAAGCTAATTAATATACGAGAAAGGAGAATGATGATGGTTAATAATGAGTGTAATTTTTATCCAATGGCAGATGCAGTAGATCTTATTGAAGTGTACTCAAACTATGCTAATTGTTGGACAAAACGCTATCAAGGAGGAGACTATACGATTTTTTCACTCCCAAACGTTGATGATCAACAAGGAGTGCGTATTTCTTCTACTTTTAGAACAAGTTATTCAGACCCTGAGTTGACAGAAGGGGCGTTAGAAACTGCAGGAACAACACAGCTAGAAAACAATTCGGATGCACCTGTAATGAAACCGGTACAGTTTAATGTGGCAACACCCGTAGAAGAGTCGTGGCGATTAACAGAAGCAGTAGCTCCAGGAGGGAATAATTTTTATTTGATAAATAAGCCACTTGACTTAGGGGCCCAATCAACTACTTTACCTGAACCGCAGCCAATTATTCGAAATATAGCACCTAGTGTTGAACCGGAACAAGTTAATCCACAATTGCAAATAAACCTTAGTGAAACAGTAACGTTATCAGATGTTCAAAATTGGAATATAGCACAGGAGTTACGTTTACCACCACAATCGAGAACAACGGTAAGCTTACGCACAAAGCCAATGGATGTAAAGCGGACATTTGAATTTAAGTTTCTTGTTACGGGGACGTTAGGGATTACGACATCACAACCAATTTTTGGAAAGACAGAACACTATATCCCGGTTACGGATATCGATTGGTATGATTATCCGCAAATCGAAGTAGATAAAACATTTAATTTACTTCGTTGTACGAATCTCGGTGAATATACAGCGAGTTATCATATGGATCCGTCCTTGCTAATTGAAACAGTAAGTATGACGGATGGTACGCCTATTTCGACTGTAGTCATTTATCTTGCCACGGGAGAAATGGAAACATTACTAGGTTGCTAAGAAAGGAGAGAGTGTAGTGGCTATTTTAGATTTACGGCAAGCTATCACGGAAGCATCAAAGGTTTTTGCAGAAGCAAATGGTCTTGTATTTCGGAAAATAAACCAACTTGATTTTGAAGATAGTCGCCTCGAATTACCAGACGATGTCTTAATTGTCGACACACCTGGAAGGTCCATTGTAGCTAGGAAGGAAATTATTAATCGAACATCTAAACCTACTCAACCACAAACCATTCACTTTGAAAGAAAAACAGAAGATACGGTTAGCACCAAAACAACAGAAGGTTTTGAGTTTGGTGTCGAAACGGAAGTGTCTACGAATATTGATGTGTTTTTTGGGAGTGTTGATGTCTCTGTTTCAACTAGCTTTAAGTATAGCTCGTCTACAGAGAGGACGTATGAATCTAAAGAGACAATTAGTTGGTCAGAGGATATACCTGTTATTGTTCCACCAAAAACGAAAACGATTGTTGACTATATTATTACTATTGGCGAATTTAATGCTCCAGTGTCTTTTTTTGCTACTGTTCGGGGGGTAGTTATGGTTGACTATAAAAATACTCCTTATTATACGTTGGTTCCATTAACGTACAGAGGGGTAACTGGAGAGTCTATTGCAAGCATTATGGCGCGGCTTTACAATATAACGGCGCAAACGAACCCAAATGATGCGTATTTGCTGGATTTAGAAGGGGAATTGACTCTGCAGGGAGCGTTAGGCATACAATCTAGTACGGAAATTAGGAATGAACCGTTACCAGGTAATCCTTCATCCGGTAGTGTACAAACATTACCAGGAGAGACGAGGAATCAAGCAGTGTTTTTTTAAGTAAACAGTAACGTTATCAGATGTTCAAAATTGGAATATAGCACAGGAGTTACGTTTACCACCACAATCGAGAACAACGGTAAGCTTACGCACAAAACCAATGGATGTAAATCGGACATTTGAATTTAAGTTTCTTGTTACGGAAACGTTAGGGATTACGACATCCTAACCAATTTTTGGAAAGGCAGAACACTATATCCCAGTTACGGATATCAATTGGTATGATTATCTGCAAATCGAAGTAGATGAAACATTTAATTTACTTCGTTGTACGAATCTCGTTGAATATACAGCGAGTTATCATATGGATCCGTCCTTGCTAATTGAAACAGTAAGTATGACGGATGGTACGCCTATTTCTACTGTAGTCATTTATCTTGCCACGAGAGAAATGGAAACATTATTAGGTTGCTAGGAAAGGAGAGAGTGTAGTGGCTATTTTAAATTTACGGGAAGCTATCACCGAAGCGTCAAAAGTATTTGCCCAGCAAAATAATCTTACTTTTGAAAGTATTGCTCCAGATTTGCAATTTGTTAGTTCCCATCTTGCTTTGCCAAGTGATATATTAACAATTAAATCACCAGGAAATAGCATTGTAGTACGAAGAATTTTAATTAATGAAACAGATACACCGACAGAGCCACAGACTGTTAGCTTTGAAAGGAAAACTGTAAATAATCTTACTGCTAGAACGATAGATGGGTTTAGATATGGTATTCAACCAGATATGGTTACTGATGTTCATTTCTTTTTTGAGGTGCCGAATATTAATTTAATTACAAGCTTTAAGTATAATATTTCTACGCAAACAAGTTACCAAGCAACAGATACAGTTAGTTGGTTAAATCAAGTTAGAGTTGTCGTCCCGCCAAAAACAAAGACAATCATTGATTTTATTATTACTATTGGTAATTTTAATGAGCTTGTTTCTTATATCGCTAGCCTTTCTGGAAGGGTTGTTTTTAGTTATAACACAAACCCTGAGCGAATAACGTATCTTCCATTAACGTATGATGGAGCAACTGGGCAATCGATCGGCGACATTATGGCGAATTTATATAAGGTTAACGCACAGGATAATCCATCAGATGTAAACCTACTTGATTTAGAAGGAACAATGAGGTTACAAGGTGGAATTGGTCTACAATCTCGAATAGATATTACAAATCAACCTTTACCAGGGAATCCTTTGCCAGAAAATGTACAGACCATTCCTGGGCAAACAGCAGCGCAAGCCGTGTTTTTTTAAAGAGATAAGAAGTATAAAAATTTGATGTATGGGAAAACCAAATAATCGAATGAGCCACGTCCGGCTCCAGCGTCCAGCAACTAGGCGACTTCCCTCCATTGCCCTAAGCTAAGTCATCATCGGTTCGTTCTAAATAGGAAGGCTGACTTAAAGACGAGCTTGCCGGAGGGCATCGGCATACTCCTGTTGCAGGAGCATGATTCCTAAAACTTTCGTTGCTTCGTTCCAGTCGTTACGTTGCTAAACGGATACTTGCGCCTTTGTTAAGAGAAATTCTATTTTTTGAAAGAATTATTGATTTAGGAGGAGGCTTTTTTCTTCTCCTTTTCTCTTTGTAGTAATTAGCTGACTAATTACTACAAAGAACCCTCTTTACAAATAAGAACGTTTGTTCTATTATGGTATCAAGTTGAAAAAATTGGAACCAATACTACTTTTAGCAGACTGGGTTCGAATATAAGTATAAAGTGAACCTTATCCGTGTGGGTGATGCTCTCATCTTCTACTAATTGTTAGGTGAATGAATTGGGAATTTAGGTGCTGTTATCTTTGACTTAGACTTGTCCAACTTGCATCTTCCAATTCTTGAATGATCGTCTTACAGTACCTTATATACGGGATAAATACAGTTTTGAGGGGGATTTCATGGAGAAGCAGAAAAAAGCTGTGTCAATGACATTTGATGAAATTGTAAAACAAAACGAGCGCAGAATATATTACCATTTGCATAAATTAAACATCCGTGATCCGCATCATGAATTTTACCAAGAGGGGTTGGTGGCGATGTGGAATGCGTATGAAAAATATCAGCCAGATAAAGGTCCGCTTGCTACGTATTTTAATTATACGATTCGTAATCGGTTAATTGACGTCGTACGAAAGGAAGCAAGGGAAAAGGAAAAAATAATTGCGTATAAACAATATCAAGGGGTAAAAGAAAAGACTGGTAATTATTACAAATCTGGCGGGAATGCCTATCCGATAAAATATGCAGAAGGCCCTAATCTGGAAGCCGAAGAACTTCTACAGGTTGCAAAGGCGATTTTAAGTAAGAATCAATGGACATGGTTGAAACTTTTCGTTATAGAAGATATGACGACAAAGACCATCGCTGAAAGAGAGGGCGTATCTGTAGATGCAGTAAAAAGTTGGGGGAAAGAGGCGAGGAAGAAGTTACAAAAGCTGTATGCTTACGGAGAGGGGATATGAAGCCTCTGATGATTCTGCTAAAGTAAATTTTCGTCATGCTAGAATCCACCCTTATACCATAAGATGGAGTGCTTGCGACTTTAGACGCGGGAGACAGTCTCAATCTTTACCGTATTCACGACAGGATGATAGAGACATAATAGTAGGTGTATTTCACTAAATAAATTTTGTATGCGAAAAAAATATAAAAAAGCGCTGTTGCATATGCTCTCATAATTGTTACACTAAATAAATTTTAAGGTTTATCGTATAAGAAAACTACTCTCCCACCAGAAGAATTGACGATAAGCTCTGTTTTCAAAGTAACTAAAGATCCTTACTATCTAGCTTTTAAACAGATTTTTCAACGATTGTATAGTATCAGTAAAAAAAACTATCGTAATAAGACCAATGAACAAGAAGGTATTTGTTAAAGGACCATCAAAAATTAACACGCCTACTAGTATTAGAATTATTCCTATATAAAAACCAGGGTCAGACAATTCATCAAATAGTTCATCATCGTCAATGCTAATCGTTTTTTGCATTTGTTTATCTCCACGAATCAACTCATCAATTGTTATGTTAAACAGATCACTAATACGTATTAAATTCTGGATGTCGGGGTAGCTTTTATTTGTTTCCCATTTATAGACGGCTTGGCGAGAAACATGTAACTCTGTAGCCAACTTTTCTTGTGACCAATCTCGTTCCATCCTACATTGTTTTAGCTGCTCTCCAAAAGTGTTTGCTTGTTCTTCCATGTCCATTCACCTCTCTTACTTCTAGTATAAATGATGAATGGATAATAAGGAAGAAACCTATGGTTGAAAGCTGTTAACTTAAAGTTTACAGAAGGGGAAAATGCGGTTTTCATGATGCATATGTTCGTATGCATGTTTGATATGAAACGCTATAATGAAATAGCATGTTAGGCAGTTTATCATTACAATTTTTACTAATAATTCATTTCCTTCGTAGTGACTAATCCGTTATAATTTAGGAGAACAAGTTTTGTAGGAGGTTAACATGTTGGAATGTTGTTGTAAAGCTGGAGAGGCAAGAGAGTTAGTATTAGAAGCGGATATGGCAGACCCTATCTGGTGTAAGGGTTGTCGCTGTAATTTAGATATGGAGGATTTATCTCTTTCTAAGGAGCTACAAAACGAATTAGAAACATGGGCTTCCAATTATGGAACGTGGATAAATTGGGAAAAAGATACATTACTATCAAATGCTAAAAAACAAGTAATGATGTATAATGAAACAGGATATCGCTTATTGTGTAAACTACAATCTGAGCTACCTTCTCATTATTCCATTCAATTTATCCCTTCGACGGTAGAAGAATATGAAACCCTATAAAAGTTTACAAAGGGGGGTGTTTTCATGGAAACATTATTCATGATTTTCGTATTATTAGCGCTTGTCTATTATATTTTTCGGATCATCCAAGTGATTGTGAAATTAAAACAAGCGCATGTTTTTCCATTAACGAATGAAGAAAGAAGAACGATTCGGAAGCATCCGCAAAAAATAACTGCTCCACCAACTGTTGAAGGACAGAAATTAGGTTTATTAGCTAATGTGGCGTTCTTGTTTTTTATCGCTTCCATGTTTAGCATTGTTTATATTACAGATGTATTCTCCTGGCATCAATATTTGTTTATGTTATTTTTTTTAATATATGCTTATTTCATGTTGCCATTAAATCTAGTTGCGGTGAAACAGGATGGCATATTAATTGGTACACGTTTTCTTTCATGGAAGCATATTCATTTTATAAAAGCCGTAGCAATATATAAAAATCACAAGTTTTATGGCTATTCTTCAGATGTTAATATAGGTTTTGTGGTGAAAATAAAATACAAATTTGGTTTTACTTCCTTTGTCGTTACATCGGAAAAAACATTGAAACAATTATTAAAAATTTGCCAAGAGCACGTTACAGTAGAAGATGAGATACATACATCTGAAAGTGAATTTAAAATAAAGTGATCCGCTGCTTATATCTTTCATTTTCAGCAAGGTATGTAAGGGTATATCTACGATGTATAATGCTATAAACTAGATTACCTATGATGCATCGATCAAGACTTGGAGGAATTGTATGAACATAGCTATCTCCATAGTTGGAGCTATATTTATACTGTCTTTTCTGCTTTTTTCTGTTTGGATATTTATTGCTGAGAGAAAAGACGAAAGTTCTGAAAAAAAGAATGTTATTATCATGTTTTTCGTGTCATTTTTTTTAGCTCTCATAGTAACGCTCGTCTTTGGAGCTGGTATATTTTTATTACTTGGCTCCATTAAAATGACAAATACATTTTTGGATTTGGATTTAACTATAAAGCAAATAGGTTTTATATTTATCGGATACCTTATCTTTCTATTTACAATTGATAATGTAATCGAGTTAGTAGTTAAAGCGATCGTTGGGAAAAATTTAGCTAATCCTGTACTTCTTCTACTCATTCGTATTTTCGCTTTCCATATAATTGGTCTTTTTATTGGCATTCATCAAACGAGTAGTTTCCTTATTGCTACTGTAGTCGCTCTGTTTATTTTCTTAATTGAAATTTATGTTTTTTTACGCGAACAGGATAAGAATGAAGCTACTTAATATTCTATGCAAAAAAAGGCCATGTAGGAAATTGTTTTTCCTTACATGGCCTATATTGAAAAATTTAGCTCCCAACCGAAACGGTTTCTGGTAATGTGCTACCACCATCAATAACAATTTGTGTACCTGTAATATAGCTGGATTCGTCAGAAGCTAAGAATGCTGCAAGTTCACCGACTTCTTCAATTTTACCAAGACGTCCTAAAGGCACTCCGCTTGCTATGCCGTCAATGACTTCTTGCGGATTATCTGGATTCGTTTCTTTTGCCATTTGTTCTGCCATAGGAGTTAACACATAGCCTGGTAAAATAGCATTCACAGTAATATTATCAGGAGCTACCTCTCGAGCTAGCGATTTTGTAAAACCAAGAATGGCTGCCTTTGTTGTTGCATATGCGGTTTCACCAGGATCAGCTACCATCGTTCCTGTTACAGAGGATAGATTGACAATTCTACCTTGCTTTGCTTTTTTCATATGCGGCAAAGTAGCTTTCGTTACATTCCAAACGCCGTTAATATTAATATTAAAATGAAAATCTCTTGTTTCATCGTCCATATCTTCAAAGTTTGCTAATCGAACAACACCTGCATTGTTAATGAGAGCATCTATACGCTCATATTTTTCTATAACTTTATCAATTCCAGCTTTTACATCTTCGTTATTTGTAACATCCACTTCTAAAGCCATCGTTTCAAAGCCACGTTCTGTTAATTCTTTCGCAGTATCATGCACTTGCTTGGAGACATCTAACAAAATAGTAGTAGCACCATGTTTGGCTAGAACTTCAGCAATACCTTTTCCATTCCCCATTGCTGCACCTGTAATAATTGCTATTTTATCTTCCATTTTATTCAAAATAATTACCTCCCCATTAGGATGATTGCGTCAATACCTTCAGTATAGCAAATATTAGGAAGGGTACTTGGCTTAATTCTTAAAGATTTGTTAACGTTTTCTTGTTATATATATGGAAAGAGAAGATTTTATGATGAACAATAAGAATCAATGAAGGGGTTCACATATCTTTCACATGCTTAATAGTAATTGTTATCGTATAATAGTATTGGGGCATTGGATTTAATTCATGCGTTTGTATATTGAAGGAAACCTTAATCTAGGTGCGTGAACGTGCATTACAATCTGTAAGGATGTATGAATAGCCTATACAAAGACTTGTAAGGGATATGCAATGTTCTATGTTTAAGAGAACCATCAGTTTGAAATTAAGAAACAGGTAACATATATTATTTGTATTATAGGAGAATTTGAATTTTTTAGGTTTTATAGTAGAAACAAAAAGACAGCCATTGTCATAATGGTTTGGCGATAGCCAAGTTTTTCTAAAGGGGAAGAGAGTTATCATGATTTTGGAAAATAAGCAGGAAAGATCAAGGCAAAATTGGGCAAGCATTTTGTCAAAAACGATAAAAACTGGGATTATTCGTTCCAATCTGATCCCGATGTTTGCTGGTTTTACTTTGGCTTTATATACGTATCAAATTAGTTTTATGGAAAAGTTGCCGGAAGTTATTTTTGCTTTACTTGGTGCAGCCTTAGTTATTGGAGCTGCGGGTGCTTTTAACAATTTATATGATCGAGATATTGATGCAATTATGGAAAGAACCAAGCGAAGACCTACTGTAACAGGGGAAATAAAACCAGCCATTGTACTGTTGCTGAGTGTGGTTATGGCGATCAGCGGAATTGCATTATTGGCGTTAACAACGTGGTTAGCTGCACTATTAGCTTTCTTGGGGCTGTTTTTTTATGTCGTTCCATATACGATATGGAGCAAACGAAAAACGGTATATAATACAGAAATAGGCAGTATTTCCGGTGGGATGCCTCCACTCATTGGATGGGCCGCTGTCTATCCAGATATTACACACCCCGCCATCATCGGTTTATTTATTGTAATGATTATTTGGCAAATGCCGCATTTTTATGCAATTGCCATTCGGAATCATAAACAATATAAAGCTGCAAAAATTCCAATGCTTCCTGTTGTTAAGGGTGTGCAACGCACCTACATTCAAACGAACGTTTATTTAATTATTATGATTGTAATTAGTTTTCTATTTGGTACATTGAGTATTGGGTTAATGTTAGTAGCACTTTTATTAAGTGTAGGCTGGTTAGCGCTTAGTGTGTATCGCTATAACAAAGTGGATTCAGAGAAGTGGGCAACTTCCATGTTCCTGTATTCCTTAATCCATATGACAGTGCTTTTTTCTACCATTATTATTTATTCGTTAATGGGGATTGTGTTTGAACTTTATTAAATGTTTGAGATCCGATGAAGGAAAAAGGGCGGTTTATATCTATTATAAATGATGTGGTTTCTAGTATAAAAGCATTGATGTATAAAGGCATAATTAAAAATCGACTGATTATAAAAGGTCAGTTGTTTATACCTCTGTTGTACAGTCACGTGTTAGTAAACAGACGACAAGTCACTGTATCACTATTTCCAAGCGATTATAATCTTCAGCTTGGATTTTTTGTACGATCGGAAACTATTGAATGATAAATTCCACGATGTCATATGAAATTTTATCGAAGCATTGGAAATAAAAGCTTAATTACAGGTAATAATGGGAATATGTACTATACTGTGGCAAAATATATATAAAGACATTGCAGACACTTTTAGTATAGATAGCTGCCTTCCCCAAATGAAGGCAGATGAAAAAGGAAAGGTGTAGAAATGGATAATTTGGCTGTATCGATCATTATTCTTCTCGTTTTAATTATTGCAAATGGTATCTTTGCAATGACGGAAATTGGAGTTGTTACATCAAGGAAAATAAGATTAGAACAAAAAGTGAAGGAGGGGAATAGCAAAGCTAAAACAGCCCTTTATTTAGCGGAAAACTCTAGTGAGCTTCTATCTACCATTCAGATAGGGATTACATTGATTGGAATTATATCTGGTGCCTTTGGTGGTGCCGCCATTGCGGATGATGTGAGTGTTTATTTGAGCGAAATTTCTTTTTTAGCACCTTGGAGCACGGAGATTAGTATGGTACTTGTCGTTACATTGACAACTTTTTTAACGCTCGTTATCGGTGAACTAACACCAAAGCAAATTGGCTTAACAAACCCGGAGAAAGTAGCACTTGCAGTGGCAAAACCGATGTATTTCTTTTCAAAAGTTGCCAAACCGTTAATCTGGATACTAGACCAGTCCACAAAACTCGCCCTCAAGACACTTGGAATTAAAACAACCAATGAACCAGATGTAACAGAAGAAGAAATTCAACAAATGATTGAGCAAGGTGTTCATAGTGGGAGTATTGAGGAAATTGAGCACGAGATGGTCGATCAAATTTTTTATATGGGCGATCAGCGTCTGAGTGATATATTAACACCGCGAACGCAATTAACGTGGATAGATATAGAAAGTAGTTTTGAAGAAAATATGGAAATCATTAGTCAAAGTGAGTTTTCACGCTTTCCTGTTGGGAAAGGGAGCTTAGATCACTTTTTAGGTATTATACATACAAAAAAAGTGTTTTCAAAATTACAATCCGGAGAAGCATTCTCGATTGATGACTGTATTGAAAAAGCGTTGATTCTACCGGAACATGTAAAAGTCTTTAAGGCTTTGGAAACATTAAAAGAATCAGGATACCATCAGGCTGTCGTTGTAGATGAGTATGGAGGTGTCGAAGGTTTTGTAACGTTAAATGATATTATGCAAGTTATTGTTGGTGAAATACAGACAGAAGGCAGTAGGGAAAGGGCTACAATTATGCAGCGTGATAATGATTCATGGCTTGCAGACGGTCAAGTGCCATTTGATACATTTTTGCGTTATTTCGATTTAGAAGATGAAATTGATGATGATGTTATGAAAGATACATCCTTCCAAACACTAGGTGGTTTTATCACGAGCGAAATAGGTAATACTCCAATAGAAGGGGATAGTGTTTTTATCGCTAATTTGAAATTAGAAGTAGTCGATATGGATAGTGTACTTGTCGATAAACTCTTAATTACTCGACTAGAAGAAATAGAAGTAAAAGAAGAAGATAACGTATAATACATTTTTGACAATATAACTGCAAAACTGAACAAGCAAGGAGAATTTGGAGATGGAATTTTACCAAAGGCAAGCAGAAGATGTTCTAAAAGCAGTAGCGTCCACGGAACAAGGTTTATCTCAACAAGAAGCGAATGCACGCCTGAAACGGGACGGATATAATGAAATAGAAGATAAAGAAAAAGTTCCTACGTGGAAATTATTTTTAGAAACCTTTAAGGATCCAATGGTTATTGTATTATTAGCGGCAGCTGGTGTGCAAATGTTACTGGGAGAATGGGTGGAGTCACTCATTATTTTCCTTGTATTATTAATCAATTCTGTCATTAGTGTTGTGCAAACACGTAAGGCGGAAAGCTCCTTAGAAGCGCTTCGAGATATGTCTGCGCCTGAAGCAAAAGTCATACGAGATGGTACGAAGCAGACGATTGCTGCTAAAGAACTCGTCCAGGGAGATATTGTTTATTTAGAAGCGGGGGATTACGTTCCTGCTGATGGTCGGGTATTGGAAAGTGGCTCTTTGAAAGTAAATGAAGGAATGCTCACCGGCGAATCAGAGGCTGTTGATAAATCGATCGAAGCAATTGAAGAAGAAGCTGCGCTTGGTGATCGTCGAAACATGGTGTTTAGTAGTTCTTTAGTTGTATATGGTCGGGGTACGTTTGTCGTAACTGGTACGGGAACGAAAACCGAGGTTGGAAAAATTGCCGATATGCTTTCGACAGCAGAGCAAAAAGAAACCCCACTACAACAGAAATTAAATAGTTTTAGCAAAAAGTTAGGTATCGGTATTTTAATTCTTTGTATTGTTATTTTTGTGGTTCAAGCTGCGCGTATTTGGTTTGGTGATAGTAATGTAGATACAACAACTGCATTATTAAATGCTTTAATGTTTTCTGTAGCAATTGCTGTGGCTGCGATTCCAGAAGCACTCCAATCGATTGTTACCATTGTCTTGTCAGTTGGAACAAATAAAATGGCAAAACAGCATGCGATTATTCGTAAACTTCCTGCTGTTGAAACATTAGGCTCCACCAGTATTATTTGTACGGACAAAACAGGGACATTGACGCAAAATAAAATGACGGTTACCGATCATTATTTACCTTTTAATAAGCATGAACGTTTGCCTGAAGATCCAAGTAATTGGCATGAGGCAGAGCGTTTACTAGTTTATATTGCGGCGCTTTGTAATGATTCGTACATCAATCAGGACAAGCAGGAGGTTGGTGATCCAACTGAAATAGCTTTAATTAACTTTGCGAACAAACATGCACACAATTACGAAGCGCTACGAGAAAGATTTCCACGAGAAGCCGAGTTGCCATTTGATTCAGACCGGAAATTAATGTCAACCGTAAACACGATTGATGGGACAAAGCTGCTGTTGGCAAAGGGCGGCCCTGATGTCATGTTTCAGCGGGCTGGCTATGTGTTCGTAAATGGCGAAGAACAGCCGATAACAGATGATTTACGCGAACGATTTGAAGGGGCAAATGAAGAGTTTTCTAATCAGGCGTTACGTGTGCTAGCCTATGGGTATAAACGTTTACCTGATACAAAAACCGAAGTCACTCATGATGATGAGTATGATTTTGTGCTTGTCGGTTTAACGGCAATGATGGATCCACCTCGAGAAGCTGTATATAGTTCCATTGAAGAATCCAAAGCTGCAGGTATTCGAACAATAATGATTACTGGTGACCATAAAACTACAGCACAAGCAATTGGACGAGATATCGGTTTAATGGGTGACGATGATATAGCCATTACTGGCAAAGAGCTCGACAACATGTCGGATGACGAGCTAGAAGGAAAAATTGAACACATTTCTGTATATGCTCGCGTGTCGCCAGAGAATAAGATTAGAATTGTACGTGCATGGCAGCGGAAAGGTGCTGTTACTGCAATGACAGGTGACGGTGTCAATGATGCGCCAGCTTTAAAACAAGCCGATATTGGCGTAGCTATGGGAAGTGGTACGGATGTTTCAAAAGATGCTGCGGCAATGATTTTAACGGATGATAATTTCGTATCTATTGTTAATGCTGTACAGGTGGGAAGAACGGTGTTTGATAACATTAAAAAGGCAATTGGTTATTTGTTTGCTGGTAATTTAGGAGCGATTATTGCCATTTTGTATGCCGTCATTTTTAACTTACCAAACCCATTTACAGCTTTACAATTGTTATTTATCAATTTAGTAAACGACTCCTTGCCAGCAATCGCTTTAGGTGTGGAAAAATCAGAACCAAATGTAATGAAACGTAAGCCACGACCGACAGATGAAGGTATATTTGCTGGAGGAACATTGCAAACTGTAATAACGAGAGGAATATTGATTGCTGTCGCAGTTGTTATTTCCTTCTATATAGGATTAGATCATTCGAATGAAATGGGCGTTGCTATGGCGTTTACTACATTAATCATTTCTCGTACGTTGCAAACTTTTCCAGCTCGTTCCAATACGGAGACGTCAATAAAAATGGGCTTTTTCTCCAATAAATATGTAATTGGCGCTGTATTGTTAGGTTTTGTTTTGTATGGAATAACAGTGCTTCCTTTTGCAAGAGATGTATTTAACATCCCTGATGCATTTGGCTTTAGTGATTGGGCCATCGCTACAGGGTTAGCAGCCGCTGCAGTAATTTGTATGGAAATAGCGAAAAAAATGTTTAGAAGAGCTTAAGATTTCGATGAATACAGCTATGCTTGCTAGTCTGATCACTGTAAAGATAGATAAAAACAGCTGGGGTATGAAAAAATATGTCAGCTGTTTTTTTATGATGCTCATAGTATAATGGATCCATAGTTTTTAAAGCTTGCGTGCAACAAATAAGAATGTAGCATTTGGGTTTATAAACTAGCTGAGAATATTATTGAATAAACAAGAAAAAGGGGGTTACCCATTGATACAGGATGCTTGGTTTACCGTACAAAAAATAGCTGACAATACATTTGCCATTAGTGAATACGGCCATTGGGAAAAAGTTCACTCTTTTTTAGTCATAGGTGAGCATAAGGCTGCTTTAATCGACACGGGTTTAGGAATTGATAATATAAAAAGAATGACTGATCAATTAACAAGTAAACCGATTGAAGTAGTTACAACGCATGTTCATGCAGATCATATTGGGAGCCATGGAGAATATGATACCATTCACGTTCATGAAGCAGATCAAGACTGGCTCATACATGGAATTGAGGGGTTGACATTAGCACAAATAAGAATAGATATAGCAAGGGATATAAGCCTTCCAACCCCGGCAACGTTTCATCCAGATACGTATACACCATTTCAAGGCTATCCTACCAATGTTCTGAAGGACGGAGACAGGATAGAATTGGGGAATAGACAATTAATTATCTATCATACGCCTGGCCATTCGCCTGGTCATATCGTCTTATATGATACAACACAGGGGTATTTATTTACGGGAGATTTACTTTATGATCAAACACCAATCTACGCTTTTTATCCATCCACTAACCCAGTTGATTTAGTTATGTCTTTAGAAAAAATATCGAACATAGATGGAGTAAAGAAAGTCTTTGGCTCACATAATACACTCGGGCTAGACGCATCAATTTTACAAGAAGTGAAGCAAGCAGTTACGTATTTGCGAGAGAACAGCCTTGCAAAGTTTGGAACTGGTGTACATGAGTTCAACGGTTTCCGCATCAATTTTAATAAGATCGCTCATCAACAGAGGAAATCGTTCGCACTCGTCGGAAGATCGCTCATCAACGCGAAGAAATCGCTCGCACTCGTCGGAAGATCGCTCATCAACGCAAGAAATCGCTCGCACTCGTCGGAAGATAGCTCATCAACGTAAGAAATCACTCGCTCACATCGAAAGATCGCTCGTCAACGCAAGAAATCGCTCGCACTCGTCGGAAGATCGCTCATCAACGCAAGAAATCGCTCGCTCACATCGAAAGATTGCTCATCAACGCGAAGAAATCGCTCGCTCACATCGAAAGATCGCTCATCAACGCGAAGAAATCGCTCGCACTCGTCGGAAGATCGCTCATCAACGCGAAGAAATCGCTCGCACTCGTCGGAAAATCGCTCGTCAACGCAAGAAATCGCTCGCACTCGTCGGAAGATCGCTCACCAACGCAAGAAATCGCTCGCTCACATCGGAAGATCGCTCATCAACGCGAAGAAATCGCTCGCACTTGTCGGAAGATCGCTCATCAACGCGAAGAAGTCGCTCGCACTCGTCGAAAGATCGCTCATCAACGCAAGAAATCGCTCGCACTCGTCGGAAGATCGCTCATCAACGCAAGAAATCGCTCGCACTCGTCGCAAAATAGCTCGTCAACGCAAAGAAATCGCTCGCACTCGTCGGAAGATAGCTCATCAACGCGAAGAAATCGCTCGCACTCGTCGGAAAATCGCTCATCAACGCAAGAAATCGCTCGCACTTGTCGGAAGATCGCTCATCAACGCGAAGAAATCGCTCGCACTCGTCGGAAGATCGCTCATCAACGCAAGAAATCGCTCGCACTTGTCGGAAGATCGCTCATCAACGCGAAGAAATCGCTCGCACTCATCGGAAGATAGCTCATCAACGCAACTAATCCGCCCGGTCTCAAAAGCCTCGCCGCAAAAAAAACAATTGCCTACTTCATAACAAGAGTTGCGCACAAGTTTTGGAACGAATATGCGGTTTTCATTTGATGTATTATCAGGTATACTATATATAGATAGTCAAACGAATAAAACCGCTTGGTGCTGGAACACCAAACGGTTTGTGCATAGCCCTTAAAGGGGGCGACTCACATTTTGAGAAAAGTAACCATGAAATGCTCGTCAGGCTAGGGTGGTTACTTTTTTTGTGACAGAATTGCTGCTATGAGCGTTCCGAACGAGATCATTAAGACCAATCCTTCGAAAACTGTCATATAGGCCTCACCCCCTTTCATAAAGGGATGAGCCACCACCCATGAAAGCCTTATGCACTTAGTCGCATTATATCATACAATGGTTTTATAACTAAAGGGTCAGAAGGCTTAGTTAGTTGAGTGTTGGCACCGTTGATCGATCGTTTCAAGTGCTCTATAGATAAATGTTTAGAATGGGGAGAGGAAAAGGTGGATATTGGGGAGCAAAATCGTTTTGCGTGGGACAAGAAAGTGGAAGACAGGGCAGTTTATACGCAGGAAGCATCTAGCGATGTAATTAAAAAAAGTAAAGCGGGAAATTGGGAAATAACCGTCACGACGAATAGACCTGTTCCGAGAAGCTGGTTTCCTGCATCTCTTACAGGGAAGAAAATCTTGTGCTTAGCTTCTGGTGGGGGACAGCAAGGGCCTATTTTAGCTACAACTGGAGCTGACGTTACAGTATTTGATATATCTAATCGGCAACTGGAAAAAGATTCGCTCGTCGCTGAACGTGAAGGATTAAATCTAAAAACTGTACAAGGTGACATGACGGATTTATCTTGTTTTCAGGATGAAACGTTTGATATCATTGTTCATCCTGTTGCAAATTTGTTTGTGAAAGATATTTCCCATGTTTGGCATGAAGCGGCTCGGGTGTTAAAAACGAACGGTACACTTATTTCTGGTTTTACGAATCCTGTGTTATTTATTTTTGATGATGAAGAAGATCGAAAAGGAAATTTAGTTGTAAAGCATACAATTCCTTTTCATTCTTTACAAGACCTTTGTGAAGAAGAAGTAGAGACGTATTTAAAAGCAAATCACACGATTGAATTTGGTCATACTTTAGAAGACCAAATTCAAGGGCAGGTGGATGCAGGCTTTGTGATTGCAGGTTTTTTTGAAGACGATTTTGGGGGCAAAAGACCGATAGATCAACATTTAAAATGCTTTATCGCAACAAAAGCAATAAAGGCATCTATTTAGGAAGGTTTGTGAAATGCGTATTAGTAACGAGTTATATTTTAAGATAAAGTGCTTGTAAGACTCCTACTTAGAAGATGTGCGCTGAGCAAGCACTACAGCATTTAAAGCCTTTTTATACTATAAAAAAGTATAAGGTTTTTTGGTTTATCGTAATAAACAAAACTAGAGCTATAGACTTGCCAACAAGCCAAGTTTTTCTAAAAAGATAGGAATGTATAAAATTAGGGGCTTATGTATACAAAATAACCGAATAAGCTACGTTCGGCTCCATCGCCCAGCAACTAGGCGACTTCACGAATCGTCCTAAGCTAAGTCATCATCAGTTCGTGCTAAATGGGAGACTAAAAACGGGCTTGCTTTAGTGCGGCGGCATAATCCTGTTGCAGGAGCATGATTCCTAAAACTTTAGCTGATTTGCTCTACTCGCTACGCTACTAACCAGGCTCCCCGAGACTTTGGTTTATAGTATAAGAAAAACTATGTCATTCGCCATAAGACGTGGCGGCAAGCCAAACTTTTCTAATGAAAAAGTAAACAATATCCTTTTAGAAAATGTCAAGTTGATTTTAAGGCAAAACCCGAACGTTGCTTTTTTTACATCAAAAAGTCATAAAATATCCATTTGAAATTTAATACGAAGTGGTCTATTATATAACTATATATAGTGTTTGTTTTATTTTCCCGACACTATATATAGTTATTTGTGTATGTAAATGCTTTATGTTTTTCATTCAATTAAAACTCTAAACATGATCTTATTACATAAATAGAAAAAAACATATTTCGTTCGCAAGGTGTCCTTTTTATTTTCGAGAAGGTTTTACCAACCGCAAAATAATTTCACGGGAAAATAACACCTACACTCTTATTTAGAGGGTTCAGGTCGTGCCTTATAGGTAGTAGGAAAGAGTAATTCCTACAATGGAAAGAATGGAGGAAGAAGAAAAATGATTGAAACAAAAAACACTCCCAAAAACATAGGTGAAGACTTGATGCTGGCTTTTCAAGACATTGTGTCAAGCTCTAATCAAGATTTAATTCAAGAAAATGCCAATGTTGATGGCAGATCGCCATGTGGACAGATGAATAAATTTGCCAATGAAAGTGCGAAGTTCTATGCAAAGCAACAAATGTTAAGCGAAGAAGCTAACCAAGCTGTAGCAGAAAACTATATTCATATTCATGATTTAGACTATATGCCGACAGGAACGGCTACTTGTTGCCAAGTTCCTTTAGGAAAATTATTGGAAAAAGGATTCAACACGGGACATGGTCATATGCGCTCCCCACAAACGATTTTAAGTGCGATGGCGTTAGCGGCGATTATTTTTCAAAGCAATCAAAACCAACAACACGGAGGCCAAAGTTTTCCAGCATTTGATTATGATTTAGCACCGTTTGTTAAACGTTCCTATGAAAAACGTTTACGGAAATTAAAACAGTACCCGCTTGCGCTTTCTAAACAGGAATTGGAGGAATTAGCGTGGTCGGAGACAGATCATGAATGCTACCAAGCATGCGAGGCGTTTATTCATAATTTAAACAGCCTTCATTCTCGAAGTGGTGGTCAAGTTCCGTTTACGTCCATTAATTATGGTACAGATACAAGCAGAGAAGGTAGAATGATTGTAAAAAATTTATTGTTAGCTACGCAAGCAGGTTTAGGTAAGGGAGAAACGCCAATCTTTCCTATTCAAATTTTTAAAATGAAAAAAGGCATTAATTTCTATAAAGAAGATCCAAACCATGATTTGTATCAACTAGCGCTTAAAACGACAGCAAAACGACTGTTCCCTAATTTTAGCTTTATTGATGCACCTTTTAATTTACACTATTATGAACCTGATAACCCATACTCAGAAGTAGCTTATATGGGATGTCGCACACGAATAATGGCTAATCGTCACGGAAAAGAAAATAGTCTTGGCAGAGGCAACTTGTCATTTACAAGTATCAACTTAGTGAAATTAGCACTTACTACACAATCTTTTGAAGCTTTTATACAAAAATTAGATGAATACGCAGATATTGTTATACGTCAATTGTATGATCGTTATTTATTTCAGGCGCGTAAACTTGTGAAAGATTTCACCTTTTTGCATGGGCAAGGAGTATGGGAAGGAAGTTCACAATTAGGCCCTGAGGATAGATTAGAAAAAGTGTTAAAACAAGGAAGCTTAAGCGTTGGTTTTATCGGCTTAGCAGAATGCTTAGTAGCCTTAACAGGCAAGCACCACGGCGAATCTGATGAAGCACAGAGTACTGGGGAAGAAATTGTTGCGTTTTTACGTAGCAAATGTGATCAGGCTTGTGACCAATATGATTTAAATTATTCCTTAATAGCAACTCCTGCTGAAGGTTTAAGCGGTCGGTTTACCAAGCAAGATCAAAAGGAATTTGGCAGAATACCAGGCGTTACTGACAGAGATTATTATACAAATTCGTTTCATATCCCAGTATACTATCCAATTTGTGCTATGGAAAAAATAAAACGAGAAGCAATATATCATCCATATACGAATGCTGGCCATATTACGTACATTGAAGTAGACGGCGATGTAAGTAAAAATTTAAAGGCGATGGATACACTTGTGAAAACAATGGCAGAAAGTGGTATTGGTTATGGAAGTGTGAATCATCCAGTAGATCGATGTAAAAACTGTGGTTATACAGGGATGATAGATAATGAATGCCCTAAATGCCAAATAACGGATGAAAAACAAATCGACCGCATTCGCCGGATTACAGGTTATCTTGTAGGAACGATGGATAAATGGAATACGGCAAAAGCCTCGGAAGAACATGATCGGGTGCGGCATGTGTAATGGATACAGCAAGCGTGTTATCTATTTATCATGATTCGGTTGTCGATGGAGAAGGATTACGTGCTGTTATCTTTTTTGCAGGTTGCCCTCATTTCTGCAAAGGATGCCATAACCCGAAGTCATGGAATTTGCGAAATGGCAAAGCAATGCATGTAAATCAAATTGTAGAAGAAGCGCTGAACCCATTAAATGATATTACATTAAGTGGTGGCGATCCGTTTTACCAAGCAGAGGCTGTAGCTAAAGTAGCTAAACAACTTAAAGAGCATGGTAAAAACATATGGGCTTATACGGGATGGACATTAGAACAATTATTAGAGAATAAAGATCCGCACCAGTTAGAGTTACTGCAATATGTGGACGTACTTGTAGATGGTCCATTTATTCTAGCAGAACGTGATTTAACGTTAACGTTTCGTGGAAGTAAAAATCAACGTATCATTGATATGAAAACAATGCAGAATCATTCCATTATGGATGACTAATATACAAACCAAGAATATAGTGCATTTTTACACTATAGAAAAATATAACGCTTAAAGTTCTCGCCCAAAAAGGTCATGGGATCATTTGACGCACGACATATACAGTTATTCAACAAACCACGATATAAAGTGTTTTTTGCAAGTGTGATTTTTAAAAACCTACCTTTTTGGGAATTACCCAGCTTCAAGATGTATTCTAAGAAAACTACGCTTGCGCCATAAAGATTTGGCGGTAAGCCGAGTTGCTCTAAATTGGATGAAAAAACCAGGCTAGTGCGAATCAGCACTAGCCTAGTTTCGTGGTTTAATTTATCCAATTAAAAGTTAAGTTTTAGTCCCAGCGCTTTGAATTAGATTTATATAAAATGTTGAGGTTTGTAGGTGCTTATAAGGATTTCATTTTTATAAATGAAAGATGCTAGCTGGAAAACGTCTAAGCAGGAAATAACAGAGCCTGCACCTAACAATCTGTGAAAGATAAGGTTGAAGCTGAAATTCAAATTAACAGGCAAACAACATTTTTACTATGTATATCCTTTCTAAAAACGCATAAAATATGCTTGAACTTTTCTGAAAGGAGTTTGTGCCATGAATCAGTTAACGCAAACCGAATTAGAGAACTTGCGTAAGATTATTGGAGGTCATGGGATGATCGCTAATAAATTGGAAACTTACGCACAATCCGCCACAGATCAAGAGCTGAAATCTATTTTGCTTCAAGATGCACAAGCTGCTAGACAAGCGCAGCAACAGTTATTACCATTTTTACAATAGGAGGGTTCTCATGTTACAAGATAAAGACATTGTGAATGATTATCTAAATGGATTAAATTCGAGTTTAAAGAACTATGCCGATTATATAGCTCAAGCCAATAATGCACAGCTAAGACAAACGCTCATAAATTTGCGTAATGGGGATGAATCTCGCCAACGATCGCTTTATAGTTATGCCTCGCAAAAGGGATTTTATAAGCCAGCCATGCCCGCATCGCAACAAGAAGTACAACAAGTGAAAACGGAATTGTCTTCCGGTCAATAAAAGCACTCACTTCAATAACATGTATACGTTTGGATGTAAGTACTTTTCTTATTCATGGTGCCCCGCCCCCATTGTAAGCCATGGCGGTAGCATTCTTGCATGCTTTACTGATTCTCCCGAGCTATGCAGATGCAATTAAAAATGATTCCAAGTCTTAAGTACAATATTCTTCAATAGAAGTTAGTCATATTTTTTTCTTTATGTAAAAACCTTCCTATGCTATGATATTTTTAAATAGGAGGGTTTTTCTTGATCTATATTGGATTGACAGGGTGGGGAGATCATTACTCCTTATATGCTGAGCAAATTAAAGCAAAAGATAAATTAGCAGAATATAGTAGCCATTTTCTTGTTGTGGAAGTGGATGCATCATTTTACGCAATTCAGCCAGTGAAGAATGCAGAAAAATGGGTAAGAGAAACACCTGCTAATTTCCAATTTGTCGTAAAAGCGTACCAAGGGATGACGGGACATAAACGGAAAGAAGAGGATCCGCCTTTTGAGACGAAAAAAGAGATGTTTAACTCATTTATAGCATCGTTACAGCCGTATCAAGAGGCGGATAAGTTAGCAATGGTTTTATTTCAATTTCCACCTTGGTTTGATTGTACGAAACAAAATGTGACCTACTTACGCTACTGCAAGCAAATGATGGGAGATATTCCCGTTGCTTTAGAATTTAGAAATCAAACTTGGTTCAGCGATCGTTTTCGCCAAAGCACATTGTCATTCATGAAACAAGAAGGCTGGGTTCATTCGATTGTAGATGAACCACAGGCAGGAGAAGGTTCTATCCCGACGGTTCCAGTAGTAACCAATGAAGCGCAGACGCTTATCCGTTTTCATGGTAGAAATGCTGTTGGTTGGAATAAACCGACGAGCATTGATACAAATTGGCGTGATGTACGTTATTTATATAAGTATAATCAAGAAGAGCTTATAGAATGGAAAAAAGTGATACAGAGATTAGAAAAAGAAACGAAGGACATTGTTGTGTTATTTAACAACAACTCAGGTGGTGATGCTGCCGAAAACGCCAAGCAATTTCAAGAACTTTTAGGCATTGAATATGAAGGACTCGCTCCGAAGCAGTTGGGATTGTTTTGAGCTAATTTCGGCTCTTCGGTATTAGTATTGAAAAACAAGATTATTTTTCATATTCCAATCTATTATTCCTTATTTACTGTTACATAGATCGTTGCAATAAAGTGATTGCCGTACGATATCCTCTAGCTTTTCTTTTGGCAGTTTGTATTAAACTGTTCGATTCTTCTAGTAGCCTATTTGTCATTTTGGTTTCAAACCACCTAAAAATACCGCTTTTATGCTTTTTTAACTTTTACCATAGGATTTAGTTGGAAACGAACGACTCAGTTATACCATTCATCAAAATATATCTCAGAAAGGATGGTATCTGGTCCTTTTTGTAAGGACAATTTAATACGATATGCGCGAACTGTTGCCAAATCCAAATCCTTTGAAGTTATTTTTTTAGCCATATACACCAGTTGTATGTATATTTTGGAACTTGGGTGACTCTGAGAAACAGAGCCACCCAAGTTTTTACTTTAGTTCAAATCTTTTGCAATACTGTCTACATACATTTCTCTAGTTAAAAGGTTTTTCTTTTCTACAGAACTAGGACCAATAAATTTATGTCCAACCGCAACATAAGTTAAAACAAACGCACCTGCAATATGCGTTACACCCGCATAGGAATACGCTATAGAAAGTGCAAATCCGGGTTTAAGTGAAAAGGACTGAGCTTCTTCATCTGATATAGGCTGTCTGGAAATGGCTTGTTCAATTTCTTTATGAAATATATCTGCTAAAGCTTTTTCAGTTTCAATAATTGTTTCCTCAATTACAATCTGATCCCCACTTTCAATTCCTTCTTTAAATTCAATAAAAAATTGAGAGTCGTAATCTTCTAATTGTTTTTCAATGTATTGAATTTTTTTGCTCTCTTCTTCAGAATAAGTATAACCATCTAGTGCTGGTTCCCAAAAATCTGAAAGTGCATTACCTACTTCGCCAATTCCGAAAAACACTCCTTCAAAAAGTTCTTGACCAGTGTAATTTTGTTCCTGTGACTCAGTAGCCTTTGCATTTACGGTTGCAAAAATAAAATAATTTATCCTACCAATTACCAAAAAACTTCAATCTGTATTTTGAAAATTAATCTTTATTAAAATGAATGTTGTAAGTATAACAATTAAACTTACTAACACCCATACAGTCCATTCGAATAAATACTTAATAGTTATTGGTAATATCAAAATAATTAGGCCTATCACTATAGAAAATATCCCTACGTCTTTTGATAGTTTTTTTTTGTTACCACTAAATTCAGTTTCTTTGTATCCAGCTATTAAATTTCTTTTTTGCTTTCTCCAAATTAATAATCCACTTATAATAAAGTAGACCCCAATGAAAATAGAAATTATTATTGCGGTTTTTAAGTCGGTATTTAAAGACAATATTAATCTTCTCCTTCATAATTTCCCAGACATTTAGGTGATTCATAACTTTTTCTGGATTTCTCATATATATTTAAATAGAACAATGTAAAGTACTATTGATATAAAAGTGCTAACTATTACCAAAGATTACCACTATATATTATAACTTAATTGTGGATTAGTATATCAAAATTAATGTTAAAATCAATAAAATTTTCTAATTTTTGAGTGATAGTGTTACCTAAAGGTTATTAGGAATCGTAATGACCATTTTTTCTTCTGTGTTAGGTTCCTTTTTTATACCAGATGATGGCGCATGGTTTAAGCCTTTTGGTAGAGATGTAGCAATTATAATAACAGCAATTACTTATTTATTTGGGCAGTTTGTCGTTAGGTGGATAAGGAGAGGGAGTCCTTCTGAAAAAAAGTAGTACAGTTCATTTAACGAATTTTTTCATCTTCCTAATAGCAATGAACACGAAGCAAACAACAAGCACAAGGCAACATAGAAGTAAAGTAAACTGTAATAGTTGTTGTTGATCTTTTACGTAAATGGCGATAAATGTCCATATATAAACAAGTGGTAAGAAAAGGTCTTGATTACGAAGGGTAATTCGAGCCGCTATTCCTGCCACTAACAAGATGACAATGACCGTCCAAATGAACTCACTTAACCCTAAAAATGAAGTTATTCCTTCACTTTTTGCATAAGTGAATAGGTTAACTACACTAGCTAAGGATACCCATCCAAAATAAATCGAAAATGGAATGCGGTCAAGTAAGCGACTGAAAGAAATTGTCCATACGACACGGTACATCCAAATAAGCGTACCTAATAATAAGAGGATAATAATCGTTGATAGTAGTATGTTGTCACGAGTGAATGTTAAAATCCACAAACTATTTAAAACAAAATTAATGGGAAGAACAAATTGAAACTCTTTGTATAAAGTAGCTTTGTCCCCTTGAATAAAGAATCCTCGAATAATCCAAATAAACAAAAATAAGTAGATAACACCCCAAATAGCAAAGGCATATCCAGCTGGCTGAATAAGCGTTTCATACTGATTGGCTATTTGTCCTACATTGCTCCCAGCGAAATAATTAATCCCAACCATCATAGCAAAGAAAATAAGATACATCATTATAATATATTTCGAAGTTTTCATGGTATAACCTCCTCCTTAAGGTCATCATATACCAATGTATTTCCTTTTATGCTATCGCTGTAAACAAATTTAAAAAATAGTGCGTTGTCTTGTCTCGAAATGAAGTATAATTGACTCTCCTGATATTTTTTATAAAGGATTAGAAAAACTTGGCTTACGTCAAATCTTTATGACAGAAAAACGTTATTGTTTTCCTTATAGTATAAAAAAACAGTGGGGAAAACCCCACTGACTATTTTACCGCACCACGTGTTACGTTACCAATGATCCATTTTTGAGCGATGAGATAAACGATGATCATTGGCAATAAGGCAAGTAAATAAGAAGCAAATGCTAAGTTATAGTTTGTACTAAATTCCGATTGGAAAATATATTGCACTAGCGGCAACGTAGCATCTTCTGGGTCTGTCAGGATGACCAATGGAAGCATGAAGTCGTTCCATGCATATAATGCAGTAAGAATGGCTACAGTTGCATTCATTGGTGAAAGCAGTGGGAAAATCACTTTCCAGAAAATTTTCCAAGAACTTGCGCCATCCATGACAGCTGCTTCTTCCAAAGCAACTGGAATTGATTTGATATAGCCTACATAGATAAATACGTTAAAGGAGAGCTGAAATACGATATACAGAAAGATCAGTCCGATTAGGTTATCCATGCCAGCAATAGCTGTTTGCCGCACTAATGGCAACATAATGATTGGAAACGGTACAAACATAGCACTTACAAAGTAATAGAATAAACCTTTATAAAATTTCTTATGCATATTCCTAGCGATCGCATAGGACACAAGGGAATTAGTTAACACCGTTAAGATAACGACGCAAAATGTAACGAGGAAGCTATTGGATAATGCATGAAAGAAATTGGTCATTTCTATGGCATCAAGGAAGTTTTGAAAACGCCACTCATTTGGTAAGGAAAGGAGTGGTTCTACCATCTCTTCTGGTGTTTTCAAAGCAATATTGATCGTTAAATATAACGGGAAAAAGATGAGTAACGTTCCTATAATCAAAAGGCTAGTAACAAGCCAATTTTTTCTCTTTTTCATTGTTGCACCTCCCGTTTTTGTAAGAATCTAAGTTGAATAATGGAAAGGACAACAATGACAATAAAGTAAATGACTGCGTTAGCAGATTGGTAGCCAAATTGTCCGCCTTCAAATCCACCTCGATAAATGAGTACGGAAATAGATTCCGTTGCATAACCTGGTCCGCCACCAGTTAAAGCAATAATGTGGTCAAATACCATTAAGAACGTTTTTAATGCAAGTACCATATTAATGGTAAAAAATGGTGCGATTAATGGGAAGGTAATTTTCCAAAATCTTTTCCATGGAGAAGCTCCGTCAATCGATGCGGCTTCATAGACATCTCCCGGTACTGTCTGTAAGCCAGCTAAATAGAGAATCGTATTAAATGCTGTCGCTTGCCATACCGCCATAATAACAACGCCGACCCACGCATAATCTGGACTACCTAAAATATTTGTTGCTAGCGCTTGAATACCAAGTGCCTCGGAAAATTGCGGTAAGAAAATCGTGAAAATAAATTGAAATATAAACCCAACGATAAGAATACTTAATATATTGGGTAAAAAATAAATGGCACGTAATGTTTTTTGAAATTTAATATTCGCATTTAAACCAAGGGCAATGAGTAAACTGAACATATTTACTAATATGGTTGATACAATAGCGAATTGAAAGGTAAAACCATATGCATTTAATGCACGCATATCTTGAAATACGTTAATATAATTAGAAAAACCAATAAAATCCCAGTCACCATAACCTCGCCAATTAGTAAAACTGTAAAATATTCCTTGTAGAAGAGGAAAGGTGTGAAAGATAAAAAACAAAATAACGGCAGGGATGGTCATAAATAAAAATGCTCGTTGTCGACTTTTCAATTCATTCACTTCCTTAATATCTTAATTGGATTTGGTCCCACTCACGATCCAAGTCTTTCAACAATTTGGAAGTGTTACCTTGGTAGAGAAATTCCTGTATCATATTTTGAGCGCCCATTCCAGCCGGATAGAAATGGTCAGGAAAGCTACTAATTTTTCCTTCTGTAAAGTTTTCTTGAATGCCTTTCATAATGGGATCATTCGATATGACGTCTGTACGAACCGAAAACGCAGATTGTTCATCCATATACTGTTGCTGTTGTTGTTCCTCTGTCATAAAAGAAATGAATTTTTTCGCTTCTTCTGGATGCTTGGATTCTTTTAACGTTGCAAAAAGAACATCAATTCCGGAAACTAAATTATTTTCTGCCGGATCATTTGTAACTGGCAACGCAAATACACCGAGATCAAGTTCAGGATTTAACTTGAGCAACTCCGGAATTGCCCAGTTTCCTTGTGAATAGAAGATACCTTTTCCTTGTGAAAATTCACGGTTTCCATCGTTATAACCAATTCCAAACATACGATCATGTCCATATTCTTTTAATTGTAACAATTTTTTCGCTACTTCTTGATGTGTATTTTGAAATGTGACTTCTTTATTTGATTTTTTTTCGGCAAATTGTTTTGGTTGTAAGTTTCCTGCTAATGAATTCCATGCTGGCAACGTTGTCCATGAATCTTGGAAAGTAAAGTAGATGGGAATTTCGCCTGTTGTTTTTGCTTTTTCAAGCACTTGAATAAAGGCATCCCATGTTTTTGGAACATCTTCCCCCAGCTCTTTTAACTTAGTCTTATTGTAAATCATCGTATTGGCGTTAGCGGCAAAGGGAACGCCATGAACGCCTTCTTTTTCAGAGCCTTCTAAATCAGAAATAGTTTGTAAATAAGCGGGTTGAATCTGATCGAGCATCGGTTCTCCTTCATAGTTGACTAACATATCAACATTTACTAATTCCCTGTATAAAGCATTTCCGCCGATAGCTAGCATATCTGGCATATCATCTTTAACAAGTCTTGTTCGTAATAACGTTTCCGCATCTGGCGGAGCATATAATTTAATTCGAATATTCGGATGCTGTTCTTCAAAACGTTTAATCATAGATTCATATGTGGATATGTTTTCTGCTTTATTTGAAAATAATTCTAGTTCTACAACATCTTCTTTTGGGGAAGAAGTGTCGCTACAGCCGACGAGTAAGAGGGCTGCAGCGAGTGAGATGGCTAGAGAAGTGATCATTCTCATTAAAAATCTCCTTCTTTCTAAGCAAGCCTGTATATAAAGGCTTCATATGGTTTAAGAGTAAATTGGCGAACGGAATGCATCGTTTTTGTTGGCTCGTTCGTAATTAAGATTTCTTGGCCTTCTGGCACGTTTGGTAGTTCACATGTCTGTTGCTGATCTGTAAAGTTACATACGACGAGCAAAGTGTCTTCTTGATGTGTTCTCGTGTAAGCAAATATTTCTTCGTTATCTTCAAGTAATAAATCAAATTTTCCGTGGATGATGGTCGGTTCTTGTTTCCGCAAGGCAATTAATTGCTGATAATAATAGAATATAGAGTTAGGATCAGCAAGAGCTGCTTCTGTATTTATTGTCGTGTAATTTGGATTTACGTTTAACCAAGGTTGTCCTGTTGTAAATCCTGCATGTGGCTTGTCACTCCATTGCATTGGTGTTCTAGCGTTATCACGACCAATAGCATAAATAGCTTGCATTAAGTCCTCTTTATGATGCCCTTGTGCCAAGCGTTCATGATACCAATTAATCAGTTCGATATCTTCATAATCATCAATGGAAGGGAATTGGACGTTCGTCATACCAATTTCTTCTCCCTGATAGATATAAGGTGTTCCTTTCATGCCGTGGAGGAGAGTGGCGAGCATTTTAGCTGATTTCTCACGGTATTCTTTATCATTGCCAAAACGAGAAACGACTCTCGGTTGGTCATGGTTATTCCAGTACAAACTATTCCAGCCTTCATGTTCTAGACCGTACTGCCATTTACTTAGAATTTTTTTTAAATCGGTAAGCTTCCAAGGCATGTTGGACCATTTCCCATCTGGTCCATTCCAAAGTCCCATATGTTCAAAATGAAATACCATATTCAGTTCTTCACGTTCTTCCCCAGTGTAAAGCTTCGCATCCTCGACGGTTACACCTGGCATTTCTCCAACTGTTAAAATATCATAATCAGCGAGCACTTTTTGATTCATTTCATGTAAAAATTCATGAATACGCGGTCCATTCATATGAAATTCAAATGCGGAAACAAGTTCTTTACCTGGATCTGGTTCGCGTTCAGGCATGGTTTGATCTTTCGATATTAAGTTGATCACATCCATACGAAAACCATCTATTCCTTTATCTAACCACCAGCGCATCATTTGGTACACGTCATTACGGACATCTGGGTTTTCCCAATTTAAATCAGGTTGCTTTTCGCTAAACATATGCAGAAAATATTCATCCGTTGTCTCATCATATTTCCATGCAGAGCCGCTAAATGCGGATTCCCAATTCGTCGGTGGTTGCCCATTTTCTTTTCCTTTTTTCCAAATATAATAATCTCTTTTTGAATGGTTTTTACTTGATCTTGACTCGACAAACCAAGCATGTTCATCGGATGTGTGATTCACTACAAGATCCATTACGATTTTAAGACCGCGTTGATGTGCTTCTTCAAGCAATGTATCAAAGTCTTCCATCGTTCCGAATTCATCCATGATTTTTTGGTAATCACGAATATCATAACCATTATCATCATTTGGGGAATCGTACACAGGGGATAGCCAAATGACATCGATTCCAAGCTTTCTCAAGTAGTCTAGTTTTTGAATAATTCCTTGTATATCTCCAATTCCATCACCGTTGCTATCATGAAAGCTACGTGGATAGATTTGATAAACGACGCTTTCTTTCCACCAATTATTTTGTGTCATGAAAACCTTCCTTTTCTGTTTGAGGTTAAACGTTTACTCTACTGCTAGTAAACTTGGCTTGTCGCCAAACCTTATGGCGAAAGCCTTCGTTAAAAAGAAAAGATGAACTTGTTATATTTAAAGATAGAGTAACTTGTGTAGGTATAATAACTGAATAGCCACATCCAGCGCATTCGCCCAGCAACTAGGCGACTTTTAAGTTATCATCGGTTCATGGCTAAGGGGAAGGCTGACTAAAAACGGGTTTGCCGAACGATGTCGGTATACCACTTGTTTTGTGGCATGAATCCGATATCTTTCATTGGTTCGTTCCAGTCGCTACGTTGCTAAACTATGCCCCGAGCCTTTGTCTTTTTCACCGATTCTCTTTCAATTATTTTGTGTTCCATGATAATCGAATCCATATCTTCCCCCGTAATACACTGGCATAGCAACTCGCCAGCACGATACCCCATCACGTCGAACTCTTGAGATACAGTAGTTAATGAAGGAACAGTCATTGTAGCTAACTTCGTATTATCATAGCCAATAACGGATACATCTTCAGGGACACGTATTCCTTGTGCATTTGCTTCAGAAATAACACCAGCCGCCATTTCATCGCTTGCTGCAACAATTGCAGTAATCTCTGGGTGGCTTTTCATAATGGAACGAAATGCATGTTTGCCATCTTCAAAATAGAAGGCGCTACTCCAACTAATCTGTGATGATTTACAAGGAAGGTTTGCATCATTTAATGCTTGCTTAAAGCCCTCCATCCGAGGCGTACCTGCAATTAAGTCATGAGGCGGTCCACTAACCATAGCGAGTTTTGTGTGCCCATGCTTGATTAAATAATTCGTAGCATCATAGGTAGCTTTTAGATCATCGACTTTTATTTCCGGTATGTTCTTTAAATCAGATATTCCCGATAAAGTGACAAAAGGAACATTCATTTGCTTAACAATTTTTTGGAAATTTTTCGTCAGCCTTCCACTTGCAAATATAACGCCCTCCACCTGTTTTTCATAAAGTAATTGTAAATAGTGCTTTGTTTTATCAGGGTCGGACAATGTATTACAAACAAATACACTCTTTCCGTAAACTTGCGCAGCCGCTTCTATGCCATGTAGCATTTCTGCACTGACCATTCCAGACACCGCAGGAAACAGCACTCCAATTGTTCCGCTTTCATTATTAATTAAACTACGGGCAATAGCATTAGGGAAGTACCCCATCTGTTCAATCGTTTGCATTACATGCTGCTTTGTTTTGTCAGAGTAGCCCTTTCCCGTATTATTTAAAATCCGAGATACTGTCGCAATAGACACATTTGCTTCTCTAGCAACATCTTTTATCGTTGATTTTTTCATGTTATCTTCCTTATAGAGTAAACGTTTACTTTATTTTAGCGGATACGAGGGAGGATGTCAATAAGAATGAGGTGCAACGGAGAAAGTTGCTAGTTCCAGCTTGGAAGTCGCTCATGATTACTGTAAAAACACTCGCCCGCGTCCGGTAATCGCTCATGAACGAAGAAAAGCGCTCGCGCCCGTCCAGGAATCGCTCATGAACGAAGAAAAGCGCTCGCTCGCGTCTAGGAATCGCTCATGAACGAAGAAAAGCGCTCACGCCCGTTCAGGAATCGCTCATGATCAAAGAAAAGCGCTCGTTCGCGTCTGAAAATCGCTCATGAACGAAGAAAAGAGCTCGCTCGCGTCTAGGAATCGCTCATGATCAAAGAAAAGCGCTCGTTCGCGTCCGGTAATCGCTCATGAACGAAGAAAAGCGCTCACGCCCGTCCGGTAATCGCTCATGAACGAAGAAAAGCGCTCGCTCGCGTCTGAAAATCGCTCATGATCGAGGAAAAGCGCTCGCTCGCGCCCGGTAATCGCTCATGAACGAAGAAAAGAGCTCGCTCGCGTCCGGTAATCGCTCATGAACGAAGAAAAGCGCTCGCTCGCGTCCGGTAATCGCTCATGAACGAAGAAAAGAGCTCGCTCGCGTCTAGGAATCGCTCATGAACGAAGAAAAGCGCTCGCTCGCGTCTGAAAATCGCTCATGAACGAAGAAAAGCGCTCGCCCGCGTCCGGTAATCGCTCATGAACGAAGAAAAGAGCTCGCTCGCGTCTAGGAATCGCTCATGATCAAAGAAAAGCGCTCGCTCGCGTCCGGTAATCGCTCATGAACGAAGAAAAGCGCTCACTCGCGTCCGAAAATCGCTCATCCCCGTACAGAAAGTCGCAACTTCACATGCTTAGTCTATACATGCTTACAATATCCTTCAAAAAGCTTTGCAAAATGTTCGTCGAAAGCTTATTTATAACCCAATCTCTACTAGATGATTAACCCTAATGTCCAATCACTCCGTATGTCTCGTTAATAGTATAATCTTGTAAAGAATAAAATATTTGCCTTAAGAAAGGAGGAAGGATGTAATGTCCTCTAAAAAACGTTTCGGTAGCGTTGTAATGACTGGTAACCAATGCAAAAAACAAAATCTTAATAAAAAGCATGATTGCTATAAAAATGATTTTAAACAGGATTGTTGCAAACAAGCAAGTTGTAATTGTAATTTTAAAAAGCAAGAACTTAAAGCAACAAAGCTAGATAGCGATTGTTTTCTAGTCAATTCTTTGGTCGGTACGAAAACGGTTCAAAAAGTAGCGGAAACATCTCTACCACTCACCTTGTTTGAAGGAGTAAGTACGACAAATATTCTTTCTATAAATGTTGTACCTAATTTAAATGCAATCACACAAAATGTTACAGTAATCAAAGATAAAGTCGTTAATATAGGCATAGTACCTGCAGATATTAGTATAACAACGACAGACGGGGATGTAGTTGGTATTATTGGCGGCGTAGTAAACATTCCATTTCAAGCGCATACCGATTTTCCAGGCGCTTGTCCGGAAGATATGGTACAGGAAACGCCATTAGAAATTGAAGGAATTTTCATTCAAGAAGGTATATCATTGGTTGCTTCAACTGGTGAGGCACTCGTAGCTGGCATTTTAGTGAAAATTATATTACGCACTACTATTACAGTTACCCGCCCAGTGATTAAGGATGCTGAAGGGAATTTTTGTGATGTAAATCAGAATCGTTGTAAAGCAATAGGTACTCCACCATCATTTACTTTTCCGCCATCAGGTAATGGGTAACTAAGGTAGGCGATAAAATAAATTTTATCGTTGAATCGGCACACTTCCTAAAAGTGTTGCCGATTTGTGTTAAGACGTTTTTTTAAAAGTGCATACTTAACCGACCACCGGACCAAGAAAGTCACCTATATCGTCTTTTCAACTTATTATTTTTCGAGCTTTATTAATGTAATTTTCCAACATCACCTATTGCATTATTTTACATTTTGGTGTAGCATTATTAAAAATTAAGAGATCATAAAAGCAATGAAGAGGATACGCATTATTTTTACAGCTAGCAGAGAGGGAAGAGTAGGTGAGAGCTTCCTAGACATGGAAAATAGTGTACCACCTCATGAGCTGTGTTGGGGAAATACGAGTAACCAACGCCGTATTGCTACGTTACAGCAGATGGAGTCAAGCATTACCGGTCGATGCTTGGGAAATTAGGTGGAACCACGGATAAAACACATTCGTCCTTATGTAGAGGATGCGTGTGTTTTTTTATTTGCGCTTTGTGGTTTACTGCACAAGAAATATCTCCGTAACGGGGTGAAAAAAATAGAGTCAATCTTTGTCCCACTATAGGAAAGTATAAAAGTTTTAAGGGTTATAGTATAAGGAAAAACTATACCATTTGCCATAACAAGCCAAGTTTTTCTAAAAGCAAGATAAATCTAATCACAATGCTAATCTTGAAGTTAATTAAGCTGGTATATAAAAGCCCACATAAGGGTTTAATTTAAAAATGTTTATCCATTCAAGGAGGTTTATAATGATGAAATCACCTATTCAAGTACAATTAAAAGATGGGAAAGTAAAAGCATGTACACAAGGTATTACTGTGAAGGAGGTTGCTACATCGATTGGTTCCAGTTTAGGTAAAAGGACAATTGGAGCTAAAGTAAATGGAATGATGGTAGATGTTAGCTATGAATTGATGAACGATGCTATCGTTGAATTTTATACGTTGGAAACAAAAGAGGGTGTTGAAGTATTACGACACACTACGGCACATGTGCTAGCACATGCGGTGAAAAGATTGTATCCAAACGTAAAGCTCGGCATTGGACCAGCGATCGAGCACGGTTTTTATTATGATTTTAAGTTAGAAGAGACGTGGAACGAAAATGATTTACAACGAATTGAAGGGGAAATGCGTTCAATTATACATGAAAATTTACCAATAGAAAAAGAAATCATAACATATGAAGAGGCAGTGGATCTATTTACAAAGCGAAATGAACCATTAAAGTTGGAACTTATAGAAGATATTCATGGACAAGAAGCGCTCACCATTTACCGTCAGGGAGAGTTTGTTGATCTTTGCCGTGGTCCTCATCTGCCAAGTACAGGATATATAAAGGCATTTCAACTATCACATGTTTCTGGAGCATACTGGCGTGGCGATAATAATCAAAAGATGCTTCAGCGAATATATGGTTATGCATTTCCGAAGCAAAGTCAATTAAAAGCACATCTTGCCTTTTTAGAGGAGGCTAGGAAACGGGATCATCGTAAATTAGGCAAACAATTACAGTTGTTTATGTTTTCCGATGAAGCGCCTGGAATGCCATTTTATTTACCTAAGGGGCAAATCATTCGCAATGAATTAGAAAATTTCTCTCGAGAGGTGCAGTCACAAGCGAATTATGATGAGGTACGGACACCATTAATGATGAACCAGCGTTTGTGGGAACAGTCTGGGCACTGGGATCATTATCATGAAAATATGTATTTTACGGAAGTGGATAAGACGAAGTTTGCGATGAAGCCAATGAATTGTCCTGGCCATATGTTACTGTACAAGAATAATCTATATTCCTATCGAGACTTACCAATACGGATTTCCGAATTTGGTCAAGTACATCGTCATGAATACAGTGGAGCTTTAAATGGGATGCTTCGGGTTCGTACTTTCTGTCAAGATGATGCGCATATTTTTGTTAGAAAAGACCAAATAGAAGCGGAAATTGCGCAAGTGTTTCAGTTGATTGATCAGGTTTATCAAACATTTGGTTTCACATATGATGTCGAGCTTTCTACCCGTCCAGAAAAGTCAATGGGGGAGGATCATCTATGGCAGTCCTCTGAACAAGCATTGCAAAATGTATTACAAGAATTAGAGGCTCCTTATCAGTTAAATGAAGGAGATGGCGCATTTTACGGACCTAAAATTGATTTTCATATTAAAGATGCACTTGGTCGCAGTCACCAATGTGCGACAATCCAACTCGATTTTCAAATGCCAGAGAACTTTGATCTATCCTATATTGATGCACATAATGAAAAAGTACGTCCTGTCGTGATTCATCGTGCTATTTATGGTTCCCTCGATCGCTTTTTTGGCATTTTAGTGGAACATTTCGCGGGAGCGTTTCCAGTCTGGTTAGCGCCAGTTCAAGTGCAAATTATTCCTGTTTCCAAAGTGCATGAAGCCTATTGCAAGTCCGTAGCCTTCAAATTGAAGCAACAGGGTATTAGAGTAGAGATAGATAATCGGGATGAAAAGTTAGGATATAAAATAAGAGAAGCGCAAATGCAAAAGGTGCCATATACGCTTGTGTTAGGCGATGATGAAGTAGAAAAAGGAAGTGTAAACGTTCGAAAGTATGGCAGTAAAGCTTCCGAAAGTGAACCGTTAGATAGCTTTTTAGCTCGGGTCAAACAACAGGTAGAGAAGAGATCGTTATAATGAAGTATACTGCTGAAAGGCTACGCTGTTTGCACTATAGGAAAGATAAAAGTTTAAAGGTTTATAGTATAAGAAAGCAGAAAGCATAAAATTTGATGCTATGACGTAACCAAACAACCGAATGGGCCGCGCCCGGCTCCAGTGCCCAGCAACTAGGCGACGTCACTCCATTGCCCTAAGCTAAGTCATCATCGGTTCGTTCTAAATAGGAAGGCCGACTAAAGACGGGCTTGCCGGAGGGCGCTGGCATACTCCTGTTGCAGGAGCATGATTCCTAAAACTTTCCTTGATTCGCTCCACTCGCTACGTTGCTAACCGGGCGCCCCGAGCCTTTGTTCTTTTTGAATCCATGATTCCGCATGTTCCCAGCATACGTTGGCCTAGAGTGCAAAAAAGAAAAACGAGCAACGGTCTATAAGTAGAATAAACCGTAACTGTAACCGAAAAAATCACAAAACAAACGAGCAGTTTTTACAAAGAACTGCTCGTTTGTTAATAATTTTGCCATGCTTTTTCATATTTTTCGATGAGGGTAGGTCGGATTAATGTATTAACGTCTAACGAAATGTTATTTCCTTTTTCATCAACGATCTGTGCATCAATATCCTTCCCAAATGTAGTTAAACCAGCGAGAACATCAGGAGTTAGAAAATTCGTATCAACAGGAATTTCTACTTCATCAATTGTGAATTTTTCTCTTTTTGCTAGGACAAACCCCCAATCACCGAAGCTAGGAACGTCGACATGGAGATTGTCTGTGTATAGATCAGCTGCTTGGATCGTTTTGTCAATCGACCAATACACTTCCGTTGCAAAGGTTGGGCTAGTAGCTTGCACCATGATTGCTCCACCTGGCCGTAAATGATTGCGAAGCAGCTGATAAAATTCAAGGGTGTACAATTTATTGAGCGATTCATTGTTTGGATCAGGCATATCGACAAGAATGACATCGTACAAATCCTTATGCTCTTGCAAGTATTTAAAAGCATCAGCGTTAACGGTTTGCACACGATCGTCGGCAAACGCGTTATCGTTCAGTTCGGTTATTTCATGGTTCTCTTTGCCAAGCTTTGTTACACTCGGATCGAGGTCGACAAGTGTCATCGATTTGACAGCGTCGTATTTTTGAATCTCGCGTAAAGCAAGTCCATCTCCTCCGCCTAAAACGAGGACATTGTCATTCGATGAAGCTGTTGCCATCGTTGGATGCACAAGTACTTCATGGTAACGATATTCGTCTTCTGAGCTGAATTGCAATTGTCCATCAAGAAATAATCGTAAATCTCCTTGTTCTTTCGTTAAAATAACTTGCTGGTAGCTACTTTGCTCGTTATATATAATAGGATCATTGTATAGCTTTTGTTCAAATAAGAAAGCTGTTTTTTCGCCAAATAATACGCCCATAACTAAAACGAGGAAAATGCATATTCCCGCAATAAAATGACGCTTAAATGTTTTTATTTCTGCTTTAAAATAGACTAAAATCCATAAAGCAACGATGACATTAATGAGCGCTACAATAAAGGCTGTTTTCACAAGTCCAAATTGCGGTCTAAATAAGTAGACAAACAATAAGCCTCCGATTAAACCACCAGCATAGTCAGAGAAAAGGACACGTGCCGTACTCTTTTGTAGTGTAACGCCAATGTCGTTTGCTTTGCGAATTAAAATAGGAAGTTCGACTCCCGTTAATGCACCAACGACTAATGTTATAAAGTAGAGAAAGAAAGCGTCCATTCCTGAGCTTAAGAATGCAGTAACGCCAAATAAGATAAAAGTGGAGAACCCACCGATAATGCCAATGGTATATTCAATCCATACAAACGAGAGGACTAAGTTTTTGGTGACACGTTCACTAAGGGAGGCACCAATACCCATTCCAGTTAAGAACAAGGAAATGGTTAGCGTATATTGTTTTACGCCATCACCTAAAAGATAGGAACCTGCCGCCCCGAATAAAACTTCAAAAATAATGCCGCATATGGATACGATACCAGATGCCCAATAGATTGCTTTGCTTTGTTTTATGCTTAACTGATTCACGGTAAGTCTCCTCATAATAACAACTTTTTACTCATATCAAATGAAATCGTCTTTTCTTAGTTTAAAAGAAAAGGCAATCGACTACAAGAAGTCGATTGCAATGAAAAAACGCAACTTGATATTAAAAAATCAATAGCAAGTCAGCCTTCTATAAAGCGTGCTACATATCTTATGTAATCGATGCGCCAATTACAAATCCAAGACCGATGGAAACAGACATGCTAATAATTCCTACCGCAATATTTCCCTTTTGTAGCTGTTCTTCCACAGAGAATGTACGTGTAAATAATTGAAATAATAAGTACGCAATCATTTGTAGAACGATCCCAACGCCGCCCCAAATCAATGTTTCAACAACATCGGCGCTGTTATAAATGGAGAATGCTAGCACAATACAAATCCCGACAATCTTACCACCGATGGATAATGCAACGGCATGATTTCCTTTTAGAACCTCATCCCAGTCTTTATATTTTTGTGTAAGTAATTCAAAAATAACTAAGCCAACAAGAACAATGGCAATGGAAACGAAAAAGTATATTAACGTAGATACAAATGGCTCCATGATGTTCATCCTTTCTTTACTTATACTCTCCTGAGAGTATAAAGTTTTATAGTTTTATAAGAAAACGTGTTTCTTTCTAGGCTTTATTCTAATGGTAGTAAAGTGGAAAGTAATAGAGCGTTAAAATGAATAGTGTTTAACACATGAGTGGCTTTAAAAAGCCGTCATCGTACTTTCATTGTACTATAGGAAAGTTTAAGGGTTATAATATAAGAAAAACGATGTCATTCGCCATAAGACTTGGCGACAAGCCAAGTTTTTTAATGTGCGGTAGGCTAGATGCTGTCATATAGCGCATTGTTTATTTACCAGCACCTGGACCTCCGCCGCGAACAGATGAAGAGCGGATGGATTTAGAATCACTTGATTTCTTGTAGGAGCCGCCAGAGGAATGGTAGCCTCCATAACAGTCTCCAGAATTTTTACATTTGCTTTGGCGTTTCTTTCCCCAATCATCAACGTCCAAAACTTCATCCAATAACCAAAGGGCAAATAGTCCATGAAAAAAGCTTGGGTTGTAATTATCCCGCACAAATTGCTGTTCTGCAATTTCAACAGTAGAATTATCTGGGTCTTCTTCGTCTTCTGTGACGATGACAAACAAGTTATCGTATATAAGTGCTTGTTTATTATCGCTTCTTTCACTTAGCTTTTCAGGTTCTTCATGCTCCCGTAGTTCGTCAACGACATCATCAATGTCTTTGTTTTCAGCTATGTATATTTCCGAAATGTCAGAGGAGTCCTCCTGGCTTGCTATGACATCTTGAAAGGTATAATTTTCATCAATAAATGCTGCAATATCATGTTCAAATAACGTTCCCTCGGAAGTACTAGCTTGGCTGCCACATGCAGCTAAGAAGAGCAGTAAAGATAGCAAGATAAAGAAAAGTGATCGTTTCATATTCTCACCTTCTTCTTTTGAGAATCTAAGTAAGGAAAGGCGCTCAAAAAGCACTGTCTCTGAGCGCCTACCTTATCTTATTCGTTCCTGTTATATAGAATGTGTGTGAATGTAAATAACATCTATTTTTCCATCAATTATTCTTTGTTAAGCTTTTTCTTAAGGGCAGCTAGTTCATCATCAACGTCGCTTTTCTCTAACTCTTCAAACTCGTCGTCAAGACTACGACTGGAGCTTTGCATATCTTCGCTTGTTTCTGCTTCCGCTTCGAATTTTAGAACTTTCTCTTCCATACGCTCAAAGCCTTGTTTGGATTCGTCACTACCAATACCTGATAACGTACGATTCATTTTTGTTCTTGTTTTTGCCGATTCAGCACGAGCTTTCAAGGAATCTTTTTTCAATTTCATTTCTTGATATTCAGCTTTCATTTCATCTAGCTTCTGGCGTAATGTAGTAGAATCTTGTTTCGCACGTTCGTATGATTCTTTTAAGGAATCAGCTGTTTGTTGATGCAGTTTTTTATCTTCTAGCGCGCGTTTAGCAAGGTCGTCATTTCCTGCTTCAACAGCTTTCATCGCTTGGTCTTCACGTTTTTCTACCATTTTCTTGGCATCTTCATATTTTCGCTGCATCATTTTTTCATTCGCAATTTGTTTCGCAACGGCTGATTCAGCCTCGCGAATGTCTTCTTCCATATCGCGCATAAATTGATCTAGCATCTTAACAGGATCTTCGGCTTTATCCAAAGCTGCATTCAATTCAGATTCTACAACAGTTTTCATACGTTTAAAAAATTTAAACATACTTCATTCCTCCATTTATTTAATAATATTTTTTAACTACTAGCAATAATTTTTAACTCATACTCTTCAATTTCATACCCAATGCTCGCCTCAATTTCATTGCCCCATTTTTCTAAAGAAAGTGACTTTTCGTCGGAGTCATCATAGAAATCGTAATATTCACAAGTTAATCCAGTTAAGTTCTCACTACGACCAGTTCCTACTACGCGAGCTTTTCCTGATTCATCCAAGTAAAACGTAGTCCCTTCGTAGGATATTTCTTTAGGGATTGGTTCTTGAACGGGGAGTTTAATTTTTTCGTATATACCAAGATTCAATTCGTCATCCATTTCTACACTTAACCACAATGTTTTATCCGTACCTTGTAATTGATAGGCATACCACTTGAAACCATGGTCGTCGTAGCTGATTTTTCCTACAACTGTATAGTCTTCCAGATCAAATGTAACAATATCATTTATTTGCAAATTAAACATTGTTCTTTGCTCAACAGGTTTATCTGTTTCTTTTTTATTGCCGAATAAACGCCCAAATATACTCATGTGCTCACCTCAACTTTTCTTAGCGTATCTTCATTATACTAGTACGAATAAAAAATGTATAAGTTTCACGTTTAAAAAAATTTATTTTTTTAAATTAAAAACAGCACCGATAAGTATATGGGAACAAAGTGTAGTTGCTGTCTGTTGAATTCTATTAGGAATATAGTAAAGTTATAATAAAATAAACCTATAGTAAAGAGGTATATGGTCTAGGATGAGTGCCAATAAATTAATATGAAAGTTTAAAAAATAATGAAGGAAAAACATCATATCGGAGGTGACTGCAGTTGAAACCCAAACAACGCCTTATTCAAAAGCCAGACTTACCAGAAGAACTATTAATAAAGAGGTTGAACGAACTTACTGACAATAGCTTTATTGAAATGGCTAAATATGATCATACTTCTAGCTCATTTACTGCATCACATGTGGGATTTGAGGATGTATTTTTTACAAATGTAAACATGCCTCAATCGAAATTCCCTTTTTCATCTTGGACGAATGTGCTTTTTGATACATGTGATTTGTCGCAAATAGATTTTCAAGGGGCTCGTTTTCGTCGTGTTGAATTTCGCAATTGCAAATTAGCTGGTGTGAATTTTAGTCAAACAGATATGCAAGATGTACGATTTATAGCATGTGAAGCACCTTATACGTTGTTTGAAAATGCTATTTTACGTGATGGTGAACTAGTAGACTGCCTTTTAAAAGGCAGTCAGTTTATCGATACGAAACTTGACTATATACAGTTAGACAATGTCGTGTTGGATGATGTGTCTTTTAATTTTACTTCTTTAAAAGGAGTGGATCTTAGTAAATGCTCTTATACAAATATTCATCTATCGGAAAAGGAATTACGTGGTGCAATTATATCTCCAGAGCAAGCGATCTCTTTCATTCAATTATTTGGCGTGTCTGTTAAGCAAAAATAAGGTGGAGAAAGTGGAGGATCGTATGTTACCTGTTTTTGGACAATTCGTGGATGGAGAAACGCGATGTGTGCATTATCATTCAAACAAAGATATTATTGCGATTAAATTTAAGTGCTGTCAAAAATATTATTCTTGCTATAAATGCCATCTAGAAGCGGAAAACCATGAAATAAAAGTATGGCCCAAACATCAATTTGATCAGAAAGCTATCTTATGTGGCGTTTGCAAAACAGAATTTACTATAGAGCAATATTTGCAGATGAAACAATGCAAAAACTGTGGCTCGCTATTTAATGAAGGTTGCAGCTTACATCACCATTTATATTTTGCTTAGAAAATCTTTCTACGATGCGATTTTGGTGTAATACTTCGGGAGTAATGGTTCAACTATTTGTTTTAAACCACTATGTTTAAAAAGCACTTGTAGGCGGATTGATAAAAGACTTGGCAAAGCCAAGCCTTTCTTACGTGTAATGCTTTTGATTGGTGTAAACGAATAAGAAGTAAAGACATTTGAAAGGTTGCAAGCCTTGTGAAAGAGTAACCTGCTACATATCAAAATTGCCCTTTGTACCAACTGAAATACCCTAATTTTATTGAAATAGCTACAATAATGATGAGTAGCATAATCATACTACTTAAAAATAGCCAATCGATAAAAGTAACGCGGAACTGGCGGTAAAAAATACGCGCCTTTTCTCCGCTGAATCCCTTTGATTCCATTGCAACAGCGGTTCGTTCTGCTTTACGAATGGCTCCGGCAAGTAATGGTATTGCATACCGTTTGTATTGCTGTATGGACTCCTTTATCCCCGATGCTCGACGGACACCTCTTACTTGATGAGCTGCGCGTATTTGCTGCAACTCTTCACGCATTAAAGGAAGGAATCGGTATCCTGCTAGTATGCCGTAAGCAAGTTTAGGTGGTAATTTACATTGTTGCATTAAGCTAAGAATAAAATGGACCATATTTGTAGTGAAAATGAACATAAATGATAAGGCGGCAAATGTTAGCATACGTAAAGTTAAAGATAAGGCGACGGTGACATTTTCTTTTGGCAATTCCCAAAAGAGAAACTGTGTCGTCACCTCAGGGTTCGTTGGCTCATCTGCAAAGGCGATCGATGTCCAAAGCATCCCAATGGATAAAAGGCAAATGATAAGATAATAACCGATATATAGCTTCCAATTCACTTTTCCAAACAAAAAGGTGAACAGAATAACTACGATACCATAAATAAGTGGCGTGAATGGATCAAATACAAAGGTTAAAAGACAAACAGCGATTACCACGGCAATTGCTTTTATACTAGGGTTTAAATTATTTAGTAATGCAGACATGAGAACCCTCCATATGCCGTTTTAATTTGATTCGTGTAGGGTAATCTAAATTCCATTTACTTAAGTGTGGCCGCTCCCACAGTTGCGTAGGCGTTTCATCTGCTACGATTTCCCCGTTTTTTAATACGACAACCCGATTGGCATATTTGTCGACAAGGTCCATATCATGCGTAACCATGATAATGGTCGTCCCATTTTTATAGCGGGCTGCTAATAAATGCATCAGTTCACGTGTAGATGCAGCATCTTGTCCAAATGTTGGCTCATCTAAAAATAAAATGTTTTGCTCATCTATGATCATGGTAGCAACACTTAGACGACGTTTTTGGCCTTGGCTTAGTGTATAGGGATGTCTATTTTCCATCCCTTGTAGCTGACAACTTGCTAATGTTTGATGCACTTTTTCTTGAACTGTTGCTTCAGGATATGCTCTTAAACGTAACGTATATGCAATTTCATCAAAAACACGGTCAGTGATAAATTGGTGTTCGGGATTTTGAAATACGTAGCCAATTTGTTGCCGTAATTCTTTTTGCTTCCATTGATCAATGGAGCGATTGTTTACATATATATTTCCTGCTGAAGGGAACTCTATCCCTGCTAACAAACGAGTGAGTGATGTTTTCCCGCTTCCATTTGCCCCTGTAACCGCAATAAAGGATGGGCCTGCCCAAGAGAAAGTAATGTCACGTAGAATTTTTTGTTTCTTTTTCGAAAGCTTTACGTTGTGAACTTCTATGATAGGTTCCAATGCGCAGCTTTTTTTGGCAGTTGTTTCTAAAAACGTTTGATCCAAATAGGACATATGCGTTGTAAAATCTTCGTAAGTGAAAGGGATTTTTGAAAAAGCTGCTTGATTATTGTCACAAGCTTGTAACGCGAGTTCCGTAATAGACGGAAGTGCAATGCCTTCTAATTGAAAAAGGTCCGCATGTTTTGTAATCGCTTCTGTTAAAGAACCATCAAATACACCATGTCCTGCTTTGGATAAAATAAAGGCTCTCTCTATAAAAGAGATCCACCCGTCCAATTGATGTTCAATAACAATGAGCCCAATTTTTTTATCTTCCTGAATATGTTTCATCGTTTGAATGAATGCCTGTTTTGCTAGTGGATCTAAATTAGCAGTTGGCTCGTCTAAAATTACAAAGTCGGGTTCAAGTGCTAGGATGCATGCTAGCGCGAGCTTTTGCTTTTGTCCTCCAGATAGAGAATGAATGTTTGCTTCTTTATAAGCGGTTAAGCCTACCATCTGCAATACTTCGTCTATCTTTGTGGCAATTTTATCTCTCGGTGTGTCGATGTTCTCCAATCCAAAAGCGATCTCATCTTCTACCGTCAACATACAAAATTGACTTTCAGGATCTTGGAAGACGACACCGACATGTTTACTCATTTCTCCAGGTTTCGTATCTTGAATCGAAGTCCCAAAGATATGGATATCTCCTGCTATTTCCCCATCAAGTTCGCGAGGGTAAATCCCGTTTAAGCAACAAGTTAATGTGCTTTTTCCACTGCCACTTGGTCCGAGTAGAAGCATCGTTTCGCCAGAACGCAAATCAAAGGATAGCTTGTTGATAGTAGGGTGTTCATGCTCGTTAAACCAAAGTGTGAGTTCGCGCACTTGAATCATGATACAGACCTCGCTTTATCTATTTGCTTTCCAAGGGCAAAACTAGATAATACACCTGTCTTAGCTAGTGAGTCACTAATTGCTTTTCCAAGTACACCGGAAATAATTGCGCCACTGATCATTCTAACGATGAGCATGCTAATCACATAAGGTGTGCTTAAAGCAGCATATCCGCCACGAAAATAGCCCCAAACAAAACTAAAAATCGCTGCTCCAACTCCTGCAAGCATTAATACCCATAAGGAATAGCGTTTATATCTTGTCGCAGCAAAAGCAGTCTCTGCACCAAGCCCTTGGATCATTCCAGTAATAATAATGATTGGCCCCATCGCATTGCCTAAGAGCATTTCCACCGTAGCGGCAATTGTTTCGGATAGAAAAGCCGCTCCTGGTTTACGTAATATATAGGCCGCAATAATGGATACGATAAACCAAATTCCAAAAATAAAGTCATAACCAATGGGGCCCATAAATGATACAAGTAGCTTTCCTACTGGGAGGAAAGCTAAATAGACAATCCCAAATACGACCGATAAAACAGCCATAACAATAATTTCTTTTAAACGCCAGTTAGTCATCACTGTTCACATCCTTTTTAGAAGGACTGTTAGCTGATATTGTCGTCGTCATAACGGTGTGAGAAGATCCACTATGTTCCATGTTGACAAAGACTTGTTCCAAGCCATTAAATACATCCTTCCCATCCCCATCTAATCGTGTGGCGTAATGAATGGAGGATACGCGGATGTTTTGCTTTTTCATGGCTTCAATTTGGTCGTAAATGAGATTCATATAGTCGCCGCCACCTAATGGATAGAGAGAAAACTTTCCAGCTACCTCTTGTTTGATCTTCTTGCTCTCTGCCTCGTTTAATCGTCGGTCATCTTCAGCTAAAAATACATCCCCATCAGAATCTCCTGGACAACCGATAGAATAGGTACCACTAAATACGACATGGTAACCTGTTTGTGCGGCATGAAGAAATAAAGCTTTTGTGACATCAAATACATGGGTGATTTTTCCTCTCACACATGTACCGACGTCCGTTGTTTTCACCCAAACTTTAGATGTGTCTACTTCTTTTAATGCTGTTGTAATAACATCCACAAATTGATCTGTCATCGGATAAATGGCAAAATCACAGCCAGCTATTCTACTGTTGTGGCAAGTATGAAATGGATTATTCAATTTTCTTCCTCCTTCTATAAATCATAGTTTTATAATGTACCGCGATGAAATTGTGCTACAAGCGCAAAGGAACTCGTTTTGAACTTTTATAAACAAATTTTCACATAGAACAAAGGCTCGGTGTGCCCGGTTAGCAACGTAGCGAGTGGAACGAATCAACGAAAGTTTTAGGAATCATGCTCCTGCAACAGGAGTATGCCGTCGCCCTGCGGCAAGCCCGTCTTTCGTCGCCTTCCTAATTAGAACTATCGTAAGGCAATGGAGTGAAGTCGCCTAGTTGCTGGGCGCTTGCGCCGGACGTGGCTAAATAACTTAGTTAGTTTATCCACAGCTGCAAAATTTTATAATTTCCTAGACCACAAAAAAGACTGCATTCGTGAAGAAGGCAGTCTTTACCAAATAGACTATGTATGTTGTACTCTCTGGTTTTGACTGCACTTCCCCACGCTAGTATTATCCAGATCGGGTATTAAGGGTCAGAAATTATCCTCTCAGCCATCTAAAATAGCTCCCCTAGTGCAAATAGTTATGCGGTTTTATAGTTTGTTATAGTGAATTATAGTATAGAACGTCAACGTTCACAACCAATTTGTTTGAAGCTTATAAGTAACTTGCATAGTAAATACCATTACCTTATCGAAAATAGCAGTCTATCTGTTTTTGTTTAAATTTGGTTGCAAAAGGTGGTCCATTTCATACTAAATAGGTTATGGTGATGCGAAAAACCATGTTGATTGTGAAATTGCACAGCTGTTTTTGCTTTAGCTATGTTTCAAGTTGTTACATTTAGTTTAAAGACTGGTTTAATTCGAAATAATTATTTAATTAAGATAATATGTTGAATATACAGATTGGAGACCTAATTGAAGTAAGGAAAGGGGGAATTCGTGCATGTATGATTACATTATTATTGGTGGAGGTATTGTAGGTTTAGCAACGGCATGGCAGCTGAAAACAAAGCATCCGCATTCATCCATTGCCGTATTGGAGAAAGAAGCAGCCTGGGCAGCTCATCAAACAGGGAGGAACAGTGGGGTCATTCATAGTGGCATTTATTATAAACCTGGTAGCTTAAAGGCCCAATTAGCGGTGAAGGGTAGAAATTCTATGATTGCATTTTGTCAAAAATATGAGGTGAAACATGAAGTTTGTGGCAAAATCATTGTAGCTACAAGAAAGCGAGAATTACCGTTTATGGATCAACTGTATCACCGAGGTTGTAAAAATGGTTTACAAATAACAAAATTACAAAGAGAGGAAGTTATTGATCATGAGCCATATGTTCAAGCAGAAGGAGGCTTGTATATACCGACAACAGGTATTGTGGATTATCAACAGGTGGCTTATAAATTAGTAGAGTTACTCGCAAACCAAGGAGTTGATTTGTTTTTAAATACACAAGCGCATCAAATAAATGAGAAAGGATTTGAAGTAACGATAGATACGAATCATCAATCTTTGATCGCTAGAAAGGTTATCAATTGTGCGGGCTTGCATAGCGACCAATTGGTTAAACAGTCGGGTATTTTAACGGATGTAAAGATTATCCCTTTTCGTGGGGAGTATTTTACATTAAAAGCAACGAAACATTATGTAGTAAAAAATTTGGTCTATCCAGTACCAGACCCAAAGTATCCATTTTTAGGCGTACATTTGACGAGAGGAATTCATGGTGAAGTGCATGCAGGCCCTAATGCAGTATGGAGTCTTAAAAAAGAAGGATACAATAAGTGGGACATAGATAGGAAAGAAGTACTAGCTACGTTGTTATTTCCAGGATTTTGGCAATTAGCAAAGGCAAATATAAAGGTGGGCGCAATGGAAATGTCGCGTTCTTTGTATAAAGCATTATTTGTAAAAAGTTTGCAGCGTTTTATTCCAGAAATCCAAACAGAGATATGATAAAAGCTCCATCTGGTGTACGCGCACAAGCTATGCTTCGAGATGGAACACTCCTTGATGACTTTTTTATTATACCCGGAAAAAATGTGCTCCACGTTTGCAATGCACCTTCGCCCGCTGCAACAGCTTCGCTAGAGATTGGTAGGATGATAGCTGAACGGGCATCATTATCATAAGTTTTTTCACTAGGAAAGCTTCATTTTACAATTTTATTACAAGGGGGAATACGGGATCAAGTCCGAAGAGAGGGAGATACGAATGTGTAAAAATACAGAGGTAAAAGTTGTTATCATTGAAGATGATCCCATGGTGCAGGAAGTAAACAAAAAGATGGTAGAAAAAGTAAACGGTTTCATTGTTGTCGCTACTGCAAGAGATGGAAAAACAGGTGTCGAGCATTGTCAAATCTATCAGCCCAATCTCGTATTACTCGATATTTATATGCCTGAACAAGATGGAATTCAGACGATAAAGGCGCTTCGACATCACAATATAAATGTGGAAGTAATTGTCATCTCTGCTGCAGAAGATAGGGAAATGGTTCGCAATATGATGCAGCATGGGGCGTTTGATTATCTTATAAAGCCATTTAAGTATAGTCGTTTAGTAGAGGCATTAAACAAGTATCGAGATTATCATCTTCATTTCTATGGCAACGATAGCGTTGACCAAGAAATGATTGACATGTGGATCAATAAGCGGTCAGAAGCAAACTATAAAGCGAATGCGCTTCCAAAAGGATTGAATAAGCAAACATTACAGCAAATTACCAACTTATTAGAACGCAAAAATAGTTCTATTTCAGCTGATGAAGCAGCTTCCTGTATAGGAATTTCCCGAGTTACCGCAAGAAGGTATTTAGATTATTTAGAAAAAAGGGGTGCAGTTGAAATTGTCTTACAGTATGGAACTGTAGGCAGACCTGTAAATCGTTATCAGCTCATGCGTAAAGTGAATAAAAACAGCTCTTAATCCATTATATGTTTCCCCCTCTTCACTAAAGGGAGGATAAAAGTTTACAGGGTTACAGAATAAGAAAAACGATGCCATTCGCCATAAGACTTGGCAACAATCCAAGTTTTTCTCAAAGAATAAGAAAGCATAAAATTTGTTGCTTTTGTTGGATACCGATTTAGCAGAATAGCGACGCCCGGCTTCAGCACCCAGCAACTAGGCGACTTCACTCCATTGCCCTAAGCTAAGTCACCAGCGGTTCGTGCTAATTAGGAAGGCGACTAAAAACGGGCTGGCCGAGGGCGGCGGCATATCCCTGTTTTAGTGCCAGGCTTCTTAAAACTTTCGGATTCGCTCCACTAGCTACGTTGCTAACCGGGCGCCCCGAGCCTTTGTTCAGTGTAATTAGAAGTAAATATTTTGAACAAAATGACCAAAACGCACATTATGTTCAAAATATTTATATTTTTAATTGGAAACGTTATCATTTGAACCATAACAATGGAGGGGGAGAGGAGTTATGCAGAAATATATATTCCTTATTATGGTCGTTATAGGGCTGTTTTATTTAGCAGCTTGTAGTGGGGATGATAAAGCAAATAATTATTCAACGGCTAGCAATGGAGAGGCACAAGCAATTGTTTTTGGAACAGGTGGCACATCCGGAACCTATTATCCGATAGGAGGTGCTTTGAAGCCAGTTTTTGAAGAAAGTGAATTTGTAAATAATGTAACTGTTGAATCTACAGGTGCATCTGTTGCTAACGTTCAAAATATGCAGAATGGATTGAATCAAATGAGCATTATCATGAGCGATATTGGATTTGAAGCAATAGAGGGAACAGGTCAATTTGATGGAAACTCTATAGATGTCGAAGCGCTGGCGGGTATGTATCAAAATGTTGTCCAAATTGTTGCTACTGCTGATAGCGGGATTGAGAATGTGGAAGATTTGAAAGGGAAACGTGTTGGTGTTGGTAAAGTAGGATCTGGTGTGGAACAAAGCGCACAGAAGGTACTAGAAGTAATGGGGTTATCCTATGATAATCTTTCTAAAGTTACACATACAGGTTACGCTGATAGTGTACAGGAAATGAAAAATGGCAATCTAGATGCAGCGTTTTTTACTTCTGGTGTCCCGAATAGTAATATTACAGATCTAATGCAACAAAATGATGTGGTGTTTGTAGAAATAAAAGCAGATATAGCAAACACTTTAATGGAAAAGTATCCGTTTTACAAATCGTTTACGATCCCAGCAAATGATGAGACGATGTACAATCTGGAGGAGGAAGTAACAACGGTTGGTATTCAGAACTTAATTGCGGTATCCCCTGACTTAAATGAAGATATTGTATATGATTTAACAAAACGCTATTACGATTATTTAGGGAGTGAAGAGATCTCTATTAACGCTTTGAAATCTTTGGAGAGAGATCAAATAGCAACGGATTTAATCGTACCATTGCACCCCGGAGCGAAAAAGTTTTATCAAGAGCAGGGGTTGGTAGACTAATGTGAGGATACGTTATGTACGCCGTGTTTTGCTTGTTTTATGTTTCTTGATTGTCAGTTTTATTGGGATGCTCTTTTTTCCAACGAGAGCCATTGTTGTTTTACAAAATGACACTATTATTTATGCATTTCCTGAAAGTGAGGGTACGTTTGCGTTGGAATGGGTGCATTCTGTTGAAAAAGAAAAATGGATAGAAAAATTCGAAGTGAATGATCGTCAAATTTTTTTACAATCTACAAAGTTTAAAACGTTTGGAGCAGGGGTGCCTGCAACAACAGAACAAGTAATCAAACAGAAAAACGGCTGGTTAGTTGTAGATGTACATCGAGAAATTGGGAGTGAGCTAGTGGTTCGCGCTACAGAAATAAACCATTATAAGTTTATCTTTAAAGGGAAGTATTATCCAATGGCAGCTAGTGATGCTCCTTATGTTATTAAAACGGAACGTGTTCCTTTTTTTGCACTATAGGAAAGTATCTTTGGTGTTTATATTATAAGATAATGGACAGCGTTTTTCGCGATAGGAATTAACGACAAGCCAAGTTTTTCTAATATTTAGTATTCTGTTCCCAATAAAGAGTAGTGAGGTGAAATAATGAGCAGTGGAGATAAGTTACAGGATTACGAGAGAGAAAGTAATGTACGTACGCATTTGCCTAGAGGTGTTCGGATGCTATTTGTTGGAATAGCTGTAGCCTTAGGGCTTTTTCATCTTTACACATCCTATGGAGGTGCGCTTGTTGATATAAAACAACGTAGTATTCATCTATACACCCTAATGATGCTAGCATTTTTATTGTATCCTATAACAAAGAAGAAAAAACGCAACAAAATACCAATTTACGATTATATGTTAGCAGGTGCATCGCTCGTTTTAGGAATCTATATGTTAGTGTCAGCAACTAGAATTATTGAGTCAGGCGGGCAAATTAATCATATAGACGTGTATGTAGGAATGGTCGTTATTATTGTATTATTTGAAATAACGAGGAGAGTAACCGGATGGGGGCTAACATTATTAGCTTTCGGTTTTCTCGTTTATGGATTCTATGTCAAACTCTCTATCTACCCTCAATTGACGTGGGACATTATTATAAATGCTTCAAGTGGGATTATAGCTCATCTTGTTTACATTACTGAAGGAGTGTTAGGCACTGCGATAGGTGTATCCGCTAGCTATATTATATTATTTATTCTGTTTGGCGCCTTTTTAAGCAAATCAGGCATGGGGCAATTATTTAATGATATAGCCATGGCTGTAGCGGGTCATACCAAAGGTGGGCCAGCTAAAGTTGCTGTTTTAGCTAGTGGTTTTCTAGGCTCGATTAATGGATCAGCTATTGCAAATGTTGTAACAACAGGTGCCTTTACCATCCCACTGATGAAAAAAGTTGGCTATCATAAAAATTTTGCTGGAGCTGTAGAGTCTGCTTCTAGTGTAGGTGGACAAATTTTGCCGCCAATTATGGGGGCTGCAGCTTTTATTATGGCCGAAAAACTAGGAATTCCGTACACTACTGTCATTCTCGCGGGAATTATTCCAGCATTGCTATTTTATTTTGGGATTTTATTACAAGTTCATATTAGAGCATCAAAGCTTAAGCTAAAAGGGCTAGACAAAAATGAGTTACCCACTGTGAAGACAGTTTTAATGAAGCGCGGACATCTTTTAATTCCAATGATCATTCTTTTGTATTTATTATTTAGTGGGAAGACGCCTTTCTATGCAGCTTTTTGGTCAATTATAGCTACAGTTCTCATTACCGGGACTGGGAAAATGTTATTTATTAGCGGCGCTGTTTCACTTTTTCTCTTGTTTGAACCGCAAATTGGCGCAGTTTTGGCAGGTGCGAGTATACCAGAATTACGCGACAATTGGTTCGAGTTAGGAAGCATTATTACCATTCCATTGGTGATCAATTTCGTACGTAAGCAGGCACAAGTAAAAGCGGAAGAAATTCATGTGAAAGATTTTGTAGATGCATTAGAAAATGGTGTAAGAACAACGATTCCAGTAGCCGTAGCTTGTGGAGCTGTTGGTATAATTGTAGGTGTAAGCTCTTTAACAGGTGTGGCTTTGGAAATTGCAAGTTCTATTGTTAGCATTGGGGATTTGATCCAATACCCATTTTTTCAACTGCTTATTACATTATTTTTAACCATGATAGCTTCTATTATATTAGGAATGGGTCTTCCAAGTATACCAACGTATATTATTACGAGTACTATGGCCGCTCCTATTCTGTTACAATTACCATATTTCCGTGAATTGACTGGCGCAGGTGAATCAGCCGTTTTTGTTGCCCACATGTTTGTTTTTTATTTTGGAATATTTGCAAATATCACCCCTCCAGTGGCATTGGCTGCATTTGCAGGTGCAGGTATAAGTGGTGGAGAGCCGATGAGAACAGGATTTCAAGCAATGAAATTAGCTATAGCGGGTTTTATCGTACCGTTTATGTTTGTTTTTTCTAATCAAATGTTAATGATGGATGCAACTATTGGGAATATACTCGTTATAATGGCGACCTCATTAACGGGGGTATTCTTACTATCTGTAGCCGTAGAAGGTTATTTGAAGCGCCCGTTTGCTTGGTATATCCGAATTATTGCTACGATAGGAGCTTTATTATTAATATATCCAGGAGTGTGGACAGATATGGCGGGGCTTGTTGCTTTGCTTTTTGTACTAGTAACAAGTTTAAAGAGAAAAAATGGACAACCGGCGTCAGAAAATGTGAGTTAGCAGGTTTGAATTGATCTGGTTAGATTTCTAAAGTTAAAAGATGAAGTCATACTTGAAAAATGTTTCCATAGGGAGTAATTTTCTTCCACTACCCTATAGGAAAGGATAAAATTCTTTAGTTTAGACTTGCCTTAGGTCGTCGACATACCCTTGTTTTAGTGGTATCATTCCTAAATTTTAGTCGATTTGTTTCACTCGCTACGTTGCTAAACGGGTGCTTGCATCGTATGTTATAATAAAAGCAGTTGCAGTCAGATAAGGAGGTGAATATAAAATGATTGATTTGCTAAATGAACTGATGAATGATGCCTCTCCCGTTTATTTTTATTTGAGCATTCTTTTTACGTTGTCATCAGCCTATTCGTTTACAGCTATTCAGCCTAGACATATAATGGAGTCTCGCTATCTACAAATAAGAGAATACCATAATGAACGCTATCGTTTATTACCAATCCAAGAGTTATTTGGTATGTGTGATGAAATTTTCCAATGGGTTGTTAAAAAAGCAAACCGAATTACTGCCCCAGATGATGATGCAGATCACTCTTTCTTCTCGTTTAAAGGTCAAAATGTAATACAACGAGGAGGAAAAGAATGCACAATCATTTTATATTCACATTTTTCAAGAGGTACGGCGTTATTAGTTTAGGTTTTCTATTTTTGCTGACGGGGTGTCAGGCAGACGGTGGGATGATGGGTTTTCAAAATCCATTTCCGCACATGATAAAATATGTTGCGAGTTTGCTTAGGGATGATTATGGCTTATCCATTGTGTTAATAACTATACTCATTCGCTTGTTGCTCATGCCACTTGCATTTAGTCAAATGAAAAAAGGGGCAAAAATGAAAACGAAGATGAAAGAAATGAAACCAGAAATGGACGCTCTTTCACAAAAATATAAAAATAAAAAGGATGCTAGCGCAAAAGCAGCTATGCAAAAAGAAATGATGCAGTTGTACCAAAAGCACGAATTTAACCCAATTAGTTCGATGGGATGTTTGCCAATAATGCTCCAATTCCCTGTCGTCATTGCGTTTTATCATGCTATTCGAAACTCGCAAGAAATAGCGACACACTCCTTTTTGTGGTTTAATTTGGGAGAAGTGGACATTATTTTGCCATTTATCGCAGCAGCTGTATATTTCTTGCAATCCCGTTTTTCATTAATTGGTATGGATGAGAAACAAAAGAAACAAATGGCGATCATGGGTTTGATTTCCCCGATTATGATTGGCTTTATTTCCTTTAGTACAGCAGCGGCATTGCCTTTGTATTGGACAGTTAGTGGTACGGTTCTTGTTATACAAACTTTAGTTGCTAAAAAACTATATTATCGTGAACATTTAAGCAATAAAGGCAATGCAATGGAGAAGTTAGAAACGACATCATCGTAATTGCTTACAGTAAATTGTTTATATTATTGATGGTTGCTTGAAATAGCTAATGGCTTTAAAGTAGTTTGTTGTTTTTTCGTTTTATTATAGGGAAGCATACAATATTTTGCGGCTTCCATTGGATTAATATAACAAAGGCTCAGGGCGCCGGTGGAACGAGAATTATGCTCCTGCAACAGGAGTATACCGGCGCCCTCTTTAGTCGGCCTTCCTATTTTAGAACGAACCGATGATGATTGATCGTAGGGCAATGGAGTGAAATCGCCTAGTTGCTGGTCGCTGGAGCCAGACGTGGCTAAATAACTTAGTAAGTTTATCCACAGCTGCTAAATTTTATAATTTGCTAGACCATTTTAAAAGACCAAATCGCTTCTTGATTTGGTCTTTTAAAATGCCAATAATTGTAAAGTTACTTAAGTTCAGCATTCTTTCGCTTGAGTTTCATGAAAAGTCGTTGAAGTTCACAAGATAGTTACTCGAAGTTCACAATGAAGTCGCTGAAGTTCACAATGATGTACGTTGCTACGTGCCAAATTTAATGAGCTTATAAACATCATTACGCTCGAACCCGAACTAGTATTTTTTATTTGCAAAACATTTTCTCTAAGAGTAACGAGTAGGATTAGACAATTTTTAAAAATGATGGTGCGCTTTTGGAATAGCGTTTCAGTTTGCCTATCAATTCTTATATTGCTCTATTGGTTAAGAAGCCTACATTGTATTTCGTATGAAACTTATATAGATTTTCAATAAATTAAATGTATGCTATTATTATGAAAAATAATTTTTTATTGAGGAAGGAGCACGTCTATTGGGATTATCAGTAAGAAAGGCGAATACAACAGATATAGACGATATAAAACAAATCTTAATGGAAGCTGCACGTTGGATTAAAAGACAAGGAATTAATCAGTGGGAATTCCTTTTAACAGACAATCAAGATGAAGAAATAAAAACAAATATAGAGGAAGGGACAATGTATGTAGCAGAAATGAATCATAGAATTGTTGCTACATTTTACCTTGGTTTTACTCAAACCGAATTTGATATAAAGATATGGGGGGAAAGAAAGGATACCGCCTGTTATTTACATCGGTTGGCTGTTCATCAAGATTATCGCGGAAAACAGATCGGAAAACAAGTTATAGATTGGATAGTGTCCCATTTAGACAAAGAGACTGTGCTTAGATTGGATTGCGTTGCGGAGAATCCGGGGTTAAATCGGTTCTATCAACAATATGGGTTCAACTTTGTGGGAAAAGAAAAAGAAGGGGAAAAAGAGTTCTCTTTATATGAAAAATGGATATAATATAGATTTGTAATTTTTACTTATTCTATTAACTGTATAATAGGTAGAGTTGTGCCAAATTCTACAAAAACATGGAGGTGTAACATGAACATAAATACTGTAAATAGGTCATTAATGCTTTGGGATAATGGAATAAAAAATAAAGAAGCGACATTGTATTCAAACGATGGAAATAACGAAAAAGACAAAAGGGATGGAAAGGTAGAAGTTGTAACAGTTAACGGACGCACAAAAACGTATTTGGTGTTAGCTGACGGTAAGAGGATTTTAATTGCAGATGAAGTAAGTAAAGATCAATTGCAACAAAATGTTAGTTCGCAAGAGCAAAAGGAAAGCAACGCTTCTGAAACAATGGAATTTTTAAACCACCTATTGGGGGTTGGATCTTCAAGTTTCGTAGGCTTTCAGGTCAGTAATCTTCAAGAAGAAAAAAGTTATGGACGAGAAGAGAATTGAAGCCATTGGTATAGAAAGCTATTTAACAAAATAGCCTATAGTGTTATATAAACGTTTGTTTTAAACGTCATAAACTTTTGTCAGCACTTGGGTTGTACACATGCGACGTATACGTTTGATTTCTGTGAGCGGCGTGGTCAGTTACTGACCACGCTTACTAGTTTGCGCGCTTATAAAATATCAACAAATTGCTAAGTGACTTACGAGAAATAAAAAATTATCATTGCATCTTGATTGAATTTTCGGTAAAATTAAATTATTAAAAGTGAATACTATATAGAAGGCTAGATGAAAATGAACGTCAAAAAAGTTGACGAAGCAAAGTAAGACTCTAGACCTTTTGACAGGGATAAGCTGCTAAATCTAATCGACTTTACTGTTGAAGTAAAGCGGATCATTAGGTAAAAACCAGTTATAGGGACAAAGTACAATTTCGTACCATTTGTCTTTATGGCTGGTTTTTTTGCACGATAGGGAAGTGAAAATGATAAGTAAAACGACGGCCACTGCCATACAGACTTGGCAATAGCCGAGTTTTTCTAATTTTTATTCTCTGTGCATTAGTTAGAAAAGGTATGGAGAAATAGGGCATTCCATATAAATGGAATATACTAAAATATTTTAGAGGGGGAATGAACAATGCGTAGTTTGACCGAGTTGGATAAGAAGCATTTCATCCATCCAACATCATCGATACAAGAGCAACAACAGAAGGGTGCGAAGGTGATCATGGAAGAGGGGGACGGTATTTATTTAACAGATATTACTGGTAAAACATATATCGATGCTGTTTCTTCTCTATGGAATGTAAATATCGGACATGGAAGAGTAGAATTGGCAGAAGCTGCTGCTCAACAAATGAAAAAAATGGCATTTAGTTCTGCTTTCTCCACGTTTAGTCATGAGCCAGCAATCAGACTTGCTGAGAAAATTGCGTCTATTACTCCAGAAGGATTGAATGCGGTGTTTTTCACATCAGGAGGCTCTGAATCAAATGACTCAGCGGTGAAGCTTGTGCGTCATTATTGGAAAATACAAGGAAAACCAAACAAGCGAAAAATTATTTCTCTGAAACGCGGTTATCATGGTGTGGCTGCTGCTTCTACAAGCATAACGGGAATTCCAGAATTTTGGGGAATGGCTGGTCATATGATGACAGACTTTCTTCATGTCGACACCCATTATAATCATACGACAGAACAAGCCGTTCAGTCACTTTGTCAAGCGATTGAGGAAGCAGGTCCAGAAACAGTTGCAGCTTTTTTTGCCGAACCTGTTCAAGGAGCAGGAGGAGTTATTATACCGCCTGAGGACTACTTCACTAGAATAAGAGAAGTTTGTGATGCTTATGGCATTCTATTTGTGGCAGATGAAGTGATTACGGGTTTTGGAAGAACAGGGAAGATGTTTGGAATCGAGAATTGGGATGTTATTCCGGATGTCATGACTTTTGCTAAAGGAGTGACAAGTGGTTATTTTCCTCTTGGAGGGGTTGTTGTCTCTGATCCCATACATGAAGTGTTAAAGGAAAAATCTGTCGGTACGCTATTTCACGGTTTTACTTATAGTGGACACCCAACTGCTGCCGCGGTCGCATTAAAAAATATAGCAATAATAGAAGAAGAACGTTTGGTAGAGAATTCAAAACAGATGGGAGACGCGCTTTTACATGGATTAAAAAAGGTAAAAAAACGTCTGGAAATTGTAGGGAATATCCGATTTGTTGGATTGCTAGGTGCAGTCGAGCTGATGCAAAATCCGGCTACGAATAAACCCTTTTCCTCCAATTTACAGGTAGCTCCTAAAGTAATAGAAGTGCTACATGAACTTGGGGTTGTTTGTCGCAGTGTTACGTACGATCATACGAATATTATTTGCTTTGCCCCTCCGTTAATTATTAATCAGATGCAGGTGGATACTTTAGTGGAAGCTATCTATGAAGCCATTTTGCAAGTACAGCAACAGCTTGGAATAAAAGCGGAGTAAAATTCCTTTAAATTTTTAAAGACAAGGATGGAATGCGTTCCTCCCTCCTAGGTGCTGTGAGACTCCTGCTTCAAGTGTGGAAGAGGTGAGTTGAACCATGGGAGATAACAGCACCTAAAAATCCCTTTCTTCATAAGAGAGCTTCAGTCCATCCCTTTGGGGTACGAAACAATCAGAGTGGGATAAAAGAAAGATTCCTTTCATTGGAGATTCCCTTTTTTGCCTTTATTATTGTCATTCTATGTCGTTCATCTGTTTCATACAATAAATAACTTCTTGTGACAATTTTTAGAGTATTCATAAATCTTTAGATAATATTCGGAAATATCCCGATGTACAAAAACCATATGTAATTTTTCGAATCCGATAGGTTAAAGCGTATGTAGAAGTAAAATGGTGGCTTACGTTATAAAAGATTTAGTGCGATAAGTCAGCTTTTTCTAATGCTATAGACCTTGAATGAAAAAGGAGGAAGTGTATTGAATGATTCGGATAAGCTTTTAAAGATACTTAGTAATAAAGATGTGCTGGCACTTGCTTTTGGAGCAATGATTGGCTGGGGATGGGTTGTTACCTCGGGACTATGGATTACAGAAGCGGGCTCTTTAGGGGCTATTCTGGCATTTGCAATTGGTGGTTTACTTGTAGTGTTTGTAGGTTTAACATACGCTGAATTAGCTTCCGCTCTTCCACTCGTTGGTGGGGAGCATGTATACACATTTAAAGCAATGGGGAGAGGGGCTTCCTTTGTAGCGACATGGTCAATTATTCTTGGCTATGTATCTGTGGTAGCTTTTGAAGCTGTTGCGTTGCCAACTGTATTTGAATACATGGTGCCTAATTATAGTCAAGGATATTTATATACCATAGCAGGATGGGATGTTACAGTGACCTGGGCGGGGGTCGGCATGATTGGTTCTCTAACAATAGCTTGGATTAACTATCGTGGTATTAAGTTAACAACTGTTATTTCTGTAATTTTAACCGCTTTCATTCTTGCGGCAGGAATCATGTTAATTACCGGAAGTACATTTGGTGGAAATATGGACAATATGCAACCACTCATTAAAGCAGGTACAACGGGTATATTTACTGTAATTATTATGACGCCTTTTATGTTTGTAGGCTTCGATGTAATACCTCAAGCAGCGGAAGAGATTAATTTGCCACACCGGAAAATTGGTCAACTTCTTATTGTATCGGTTATTTTAGCAGTTATCTGGTATATTGCCATTATTTTTGGAGTATCACGTATTTTAAATCCAGCAGAACTTGCTGCATCAAATTTAGTAACAGCTGACGCTATGGCAAAAGCGTTTGGAGATAGTAATTTAATGGGCAATGTTCTCGTACTCGGTGGCATTGGAGGTATTATGACAAGCTGGCTTGGCTTTTATGTTGGCGGGAGTCGAGCCATTTATGCGTTAGCAAATGCTGGAATGCTACCAAAGGCTTTGGGGAAATTACACCCGAAATACAAAACACCTTATCGAGCCATTATATTAATTGCACTACTTTCAACAGCAGCACCATTACTTGGCAGACCCTCCCTTGTCTGGTTAGTTAACTCAGGTGGGTTAGGGCTTGTGGTTGCATGGCTAATGGTGTCCATTTCATTTATTTTGCTAAGAAAAAGAGAGCCACATATGAATCGGCCTTTTAAACTACCTGGTGGAACTTTCATTGGCTGGATTGCTGTATTTATGTCTATTGGAGTGATTATACTTTATATGCCTGGCATGCCATCTTCTTTAGCATGGCCGTATGAGTGGTTTATTATTGGGGCATGGACCATTTTAGGATGTATTCTGTATACTTATTCAATAAAGAAGTATGGGAAATCTTATGCTAACGAATATATGAAGAAAGAGTTAGATCGGATAGCTTAGTTTATTTACATGAGTAAGAAACCTTATAGCTCGTTTGGAACGAGCTAACATGAATAATGAACATCCTACGAGAATTTCGTAGATAAGTGATTTTGTATATTATAGAAAAGCATAGACTTTAGCTGAAAACGAAGTCTGTCTCTAAGTCTCTATGGTGGTGAAAGCCTTCGTTTTGCCCATATTGTTCATTTTGTAGAAAAATGGAGGTAACAAAATAGTGTAGTTTTAGTACAATAGTTATATTCAGAAATTATTGAAAAAACAAACTAGATAAACGAACAAGGGGGAACTTACATGCGTATTGTCAAACAAGAATCAATTCATCTACAAACGTATGCTATTTTGAAAATAGAAATATTAGAAGGAGCGTATCGACAAGAAGAGCGTGTTGTGGAAGCCCTACGCTAAGTCATCATCAGTTCGTACTAAATAGGAAGGCCGACGAAAGACGGGATTGTCGAAGGGCGCCGGCATACTCCTGTTGCAGGAGCAGAATTCCTAAAACCTTCGTTGATTTGTTCCACTCGCTACGTTGCTAACGGGACGCTTGCACCTTTGTTCTTCAAAGCATAAGAAATCATAAAATGAGGTGCTAATGGACAGCGAAATAAATAGTCGCATTTGGCTCCAGCGCCTAACAACTAGATGACTTTACGAATCATTAAAATATAGTGGAGGTACCTATCGTTTACAGTCCTCTGTTGACTAAGATACTATATTATATTAAAATATATCAAAATACACAATATGCTGAAAAATTTGGAAACGAAACATTTTCGCTTACGATTGAGGTATATAAATTGATTCTGCCATCCGTAGGGGGTACCTTTCTTCCCCTTAATAATTGTTTGTACCTCAGGAGAAGGCCTAAAGACTGTAAAAGATTTGGAAAAAAATGCTGTTGCCTTAAATTTATCCAGCTCTCTTTTTTCCAAATCTTGCAACGGGAGTTTAACAGTATTTTATATTTGGGAAAAGTGAGGTGTAGTGAAGTGAAAGAAGGTTTATATGTTGGCCAATCGAAGCAGATGACGGTAGAAGTAACAGAGGAAATGGTAGCCCAATTCAATGGAGAAGTAATTCATCCTGTGTATTCAACAGCCTCTATGGTTTATCACATGGAATGGGTGTCAAGGCAGTTACTAATTCCTTATTTAAAGCAGGATGAAGAAGGAATGGGTGCCGCAGTAAGCGTTGAGCATATTGCTCCTTCGGGTGTAGGTACTACCATTCATTTGGAGGCTACTGTTATAGAGGTGAGTAATAGCGAGCTACTGACAAAGATTTACGTAACAAATGAGCATGGGAGAATTGGCAAAGGAAAGGTAAAACAAGTAGTCTTACCGAAAGAAGTTATTCAAGAAAAAGTGCGTATCGCAACGAAGTGAGAGGAGGATTTAGAATTGAAGCAAGTAGAACAATTGCAAGAGGTAGACCTGTTTCAAAAGATAGCTAATCACGAGCAAGTTGTTTTTTGTAATGATCGTCAGTCCGGGTTGAAAGCAATTATAGCTATACATAATACGACGCTAGGACCTGCTCTAGGCGGAACACGTATGTATCCTTATTCAAGTGTTCAAGAAGCTTTGGAAGATGCCCTTCGTTTATCGGAAGGGATGACAGCGAAATGTGCAATAAGTGACGTAGATTTCGGAGGAGGTAAGGCGGTCATCATTGGTGATCCGAATAAAGACAAATCCCCTGCTATGTTTCGAGCGCTCGGTCAGTTTGTAGATTCATTAAATGGCAGATTTATCACCGGAACGGATATGGGAACAACGATGAACGATTTTATTCATGCAGCCAAGGAGACGAAATTTATTAATGGCATTCCAGAATCATTTGGAGGAAGTGGTGATTCATCTATACCAACTGCCAAAGGCATCCTATATGCTTTAAAAGCGACGAACCAGTTTTTGTTTCACAACAATTCTCTTCATGGTAGGGTGTATGCCATACAAGGTTTGGGAAAGGTTGGAAGAAAAATTGCTGTACATTTGTTAGAAGCGGGTGCATTTGTCTATGTTACGGATACGAATGAAAGCGTTATCAAAAGTTTTTTAAATGAAGTGAGAGATAAGCAACAATGTATTCAAGTTGTTAGTGGAGAAGAAATTTATCGAGTACATGCTGATATTTTTATGCCGTGTGCAATAGGGGGAATTATTAATGAAAAAACAATTCCATTGCTCAACGTAAAGGCTGTGGTTGGGTCGGCTAACAATCAGTTAGCATGTGATAAATATGCAGGGTCTTTGACTGAAAAAGAGATTCTTTATGCGCCAGATTATATTGTTAATGCAGGGGGTCTTATTCAAATTGCTGATGAGCTGTATGGGGTGAATAGAGAACGTGTACTAGAAAAGGTAGCTTCTATATATGATATAATACTTCAATTATTTAAGGATGCCCAAGATGCTAATATTACCACGGTAGAAGCGGCACGTAGAGAATGCCAGAGAAAGTTAGATGAACAACAGCACCGAAATAATTTTTATAGTCGTAGCCGAAGACCTAAATGGGATGTAAAGTGACATTTCAATTTCGTTGATAGTTGTCAATTATCTCTTCGTACTACCTGAATAGAAATTACAGTCCTTACGCAAAAGGGAACTTAGTCGCAGTTTTTCCACCTAAATTTGTTTAGCACACATCTCCAAACTTTAAAAGGAGTTACGTTCAAGCTTGTATGTAAAAAGGCATGGGCATAAAATAACGCCTAAATCCCAATGCATTCAAAGGCATTCAAGTCATACCCTTGGGCTACAAATAATCAACAAAATTCCTCACTGATTGAGATTTACTTGATTTATTTCATAAAGCATGGAGTAAGTTAACGAGGTAAACGCTGATGGAACATTGGATACGTTACTTCTTATTTTTACTTTCATTAAAATATTATAAGGGAAGGGGACAAAGATATGTACCGTATAAAAGCTGTCCAATCGCCTTCGCTTCAAGAATCTCTATTTGTAACAGTGCTTATTATATGTATCATTAGTTTGAGTATCATTTTTGTAGAAGCAGCACCACATGTTCCGCTAATTATTTCTTTACTAGTTCTTTGCGTTTATGGGATATTCAAGCGGATTCCATACAGGCTTTTGGAGCGAGGGATTGCAGAAGGAGCCAAATCTGGAATGGGAGCAGTTTTTATTTTTTTCTTTATCGGGATATTAATTGCTGCCTGGATGGCAGGTGGGACGATTCCGACTATGATGTACGCAGGATTCCAGTTGGTGACACCAAATTTTTACTTTGTCATTGTCTTTATTGTCACTGCTCTTATTGGGCTTGTCGTCGGTAGTTCTTTAACAACGATTGCTACAGTAGGTGTTGCCTTTATTGGTATTTCCGGAGCAGTTGATGCTTCTTTAGCTATTACTGCGGGCGCCATTGTTTCTGGGGCATTTTTTGGAGATAAAATGTCGCCATTATCAGATACAACGAATATGGCATCATCCACATTGCAAGTAGACTTATTTGAACATATAAAGAATATGATGGGAACAACGATTCCCGCATTTATCATTACGTTACTTATTTTTTTCTTTATCTCGCCTAAACTAACAGATGCCAACTTCGATAAAATGGCTGCATTCCAAACAGGGTTATTAAAGACTGGTTTAATTCATTGGGAGAACGCTGTTATTCCACTTCTCGTGTTACTTATTTTTTCAATTAAAAAGGTGCCAGCCATTTTAACGTTGGCAGCTGGGTCCATAACCGCTATAGGCATTATGTATCTTCATCAATCTCTATCTATAGCTGATCTTTTTGGTACACTTATGGATGGATTTCATTCCAATACAGGGAGTGAGGCTATTGATGCTTTGTTAACGCGCGGTGGAATTAATGGCATGTTATTTACTATTAGCCTTGTGTTACTTGCCCTAAGTATGGGTGGGTTACTGTTTACACTCGGAATCATTCCTCGCTTACTTGTATCCATTGATCATCTTTTAAATAGAGTGTTTTCCGTTGTCTTGGCTTCTGCTTCTACGGCAATTGGAATTAATGTTTTAATTGGTGAACAGTATTTATCTATTTTGTTAACGGGTGAGACATACCAACCTCGCTATGCTAAGGTAGGCTTGGAAAACAAAAATTTATCTAGAGTTTCTGAAGATGCTGGAACAGTGATTAACCCTCTCGTACCATGGAGCGTGTGTGGCGTTTTTATTACGTCCGTGTTGGGCGTATCTACTTTGACTTACTTACCATTTGCATTTTTCTGTTTACTTTCTCCACTATTAACGATTTTATATGGATTTACCGGTTGGACATTAACCTATACGAAGCAAAATGAAAGTTTTACCAATGAAGCTATAGTAGGAGAGTAGAGGGTAAATTCATTTTTCACACTAGGTTTTATAGTAGATGAACAACGAAGGCTTTTTCCATAAAGAAGGCAATAATTCTTCGTTGTTCTAAAAAAATAATGTCGTATTTCCCGGGAAATATTTTGTAGAATAATAAGTTTTTTAAAAGACAAGAAAGCATTCCTGTAATAAAGCAAAATGAGGATTGAACTAAAAAAGCCCCCTTGGTATGATACGAGGTGTCCAATGCTGTTGAGCAAAACTGGACCCTTAAAATGAACCAAGGAGGACTAACATGAATTATAAACAAAATGAGAAGATATTACAACTGACAGACAAATCTTTAATTATTGGGGTCGACATCGCCAAGAATAAACATGTTGCTCGCGCACAAGATTTCCGCGGGGTTCAATTTGGAAAGCCGCTATACTTTGAAAACGCGTTGGAAGGCTTCCAAACGTTCATTCATTGGATGGATGAATTAGCCATACAACAAGAGAAATCCGATTTTATTATTGGTATGGAGCCAACGGGGCACTATTGGCTTCCTTTGGCCTATTGGCTAATGGAAAAGCAACTGAAAGTAGTCGTAGTAAATCCAGCACATGTAAAAAAATCAAAAGAGCTGGATGACAATTCCCCAACAAAAAATGATGTAAAAGATGCCAGAGTCATTTCACGCTTAATTCAAGATGGACGTTATTCTGAACCGCATCTACCAGAAGGGATCTATGCAGATCTCCGAGAAGGCATGAATATGTATGACCAATTACGAAAAGACCTGCAGGCAGTACAAGGACGCGTCCACCAATGGATAGACAGGTATTTTCCAGAATACACGACTGTCTTTACGAACTGGGAAGGGCAATCTTCTTTACAGGTTTTAAAAATGGGTTTGTTTCCAGATGAAATCTCTCAAAAAGATGAAATGGAAATCCTGTCAGAAATTCGAAAAGAGGTAAAAAGAGGAGTTGGCTTAAAAAAAGTAAGACAATTGAAAGAAGCTGCTCGCCATTCCATTGGTATCCAAGAAGGAAAAACCATGGCGAAACTAAAGATTCAAACATTAATGGATCAGTATACGCTCCTTCATGAAAAGATAAATGAATTGTGGGAAATGATAGAGGGGCTTACGAGTAGGATTCCTGGTGTACAGGAAATGGCAGCTATAAAAGGCGTAGGTGACGTCACAATCGCTGCATTTCTGGCAGAAGTCGGCGATCTCCATAATTATAGCCATCCGGAGCAAATTATTAAATTAGCAGGTTTAAATCTCAAACTAGCAACATCAGGAAAGTGGCAAGGAAAAACGGTCATTACCAAGAGGGGCCGACCAAAGCTACGCGCTCTGTTGTTTAAAGTGATCCTGCCATTGGTAAATCACAATCCTGCATTTAAAGCAATGCATGCGTATTTTACAACAAGGAAAGAAAACCCGCTGAAGAAGAAACAATCATTAATAGCACTGTGTTGTAAATTAATTCGAATATTATTTAAAGTAGGTAAACAACAAGTAGCCTTTAGTCCAGAAAAAATGTTACGTGATATTCCGCATTTTCGCTTACAGAATGCAGCTTAACTAAGTAATAACGAAACCTCCGTTTAGACGTTTTTTAAGAAGTTCATTTTATACAAATACGAGATAACAATGGAAGCACGGAGCAGCCGGCAATTTTTATACAATCGGGCAATGACCCTGTAGGAAAGCAACGCCGGCCCCACTTCATGGATAGACCGAACGAAGGAATGTATGCGCGAAGACGCTGTGAGATGTGGGAGGGTTTGTCACCATGAGTATTGTGGGATGAGAAGGTGCGATCATAGCAGTGAAAATTCCCATTTTTTTCAAAAAGAGAAGGATGGCTTATTAAGTGCACCCTTCTACATTAAAAATTATGCTTACACGGTCTTAAATATCGTTAATGAGTAAAAAATAAAATGAAATTCTAAGAAAAACAAAGAAAACAAGAGAAAACGTTAGTATATAGAGGGAGTATAAAATTTGATACTATGGAATAACCAAATAAACGATGGGCTCCGTCCGGATCTAGCGCTCAGCAACTAGGCGACTTCACTCCATTGCTCTAAGCTAAGTTATCATCGGTTCGTTCTAAATAGGAAGGACGACTAAAGACGGGCTTTGCCGGAGGGCATCAGCATACTCCTGTTGCAGGAGCATGATTACTAAAACTTTCGTTGATTCGTTCCAGTCGCTACGTTGTTAATCGGGCGCCCCGATCCTTTGTTAGGATAGTATAAAAGTGAAAGGTTTATAGTGAATGAAAAATAAAGGAGCTTCACCTTAAGATTTGGCGAGAAGCCAGTATTGGAAATTGAATTCGTCAACTAACTACGCGTCTACAGCACCTAGATACTATTTTGTTGAAGTGCTACGGTTAAATACTTGAACTATGAGAAGGTGAAAATTGGAAGTTTCCCCATCGTAAAAACTACAGCGTGTGTAAAATGAGGTAATTAATTAAGTTTTTATGTATGGTGTAGCAAGCACCCCATGGATGTTCGCTACACCATTTGACACCTTCTAGATATTATTTCCAATCTTCCATGTTCCAAATGGTAGTGATCCAATTTTCATAAAAGGCCCGTTCATGGGAAACAAGTATTAATGTTCCGGTATATTGTTGTAAGGCTTCCATAAGAGCGTCTTTTGTCGCAACATCTAAGTGATTGGTCGGTTCATCTAAAATTAGCACATTGCTTTTAGCAAGCATTAGCTTGCATAACCTTACTTTTGATTGCTCTCCACCGCTAAGAGAGTGCAGCTTTTGAAAGATATGTTCTGAGCGAAGTCCGCAACGCGCTAACGTTTTTCTTATTTCTTTTTGAGTCAAATCAGGATACGCGTTCCAGACTTCTTCTAAGGCCGTATGTTTTCCGACCGCTGGCATCTCTTGTTCAAAATAAGCGGGTCGCACGCGATCGCCAATGCTTACAATTCCATTTAGGGGCGGTAGCTTTCCTAGTAATGTCTTTAAAGTGGTCGTTTTCCCTATTCCGTTATGACCTGTTAAGGCGATTTTTTCACCACGCTGTAATTTTACATTTACACCAGAAAACAAGGCTGTTTCATAACCGATAGTTAAGTCTTTTGTTTCTAGTACGACGTTTGCCGGTTGTGCTGAAACGGAAAAGTTGAAAACAGGTTTTGGGTTATGGCTTAGCTTTTCCACACGTTCCATTTTGTTTAGCTTCTTTTCTCTACTTTTCGCTTGTTTGGCGGTAGAGGCACGTGCTTTATTTTTTTGAATATAGGTTTCTAATTTGCTAATTTCTTCTTGTTGTTTTTGATATGCAAGGTAAATTTGTCTTCTTCGTAGTTCATATGCTTGAAGAAAGTGCTCATAATTTCCCGGGTACCTTGTCAATTGCTTGTGCTCAAGGTGGTAAATACATTGCACGACTTTGTTCATAAAACCTGTGTCATGTGTAATGAGAATAAAAGCATGCGGATACGTTTGTAAATAGGATGTGAGCCATGCAATATGAGCAGTATCTAAGTAGTTTGTCGGCTCATCTAATAATAAAATATCAGGCTCTTCTAGCAGTAACTTGCCCAGCAATAGTTTTGTTCGTTGTCCGCCACTTAATTGACTTACGTCTGTTTCCAGCCCAAGTTGTGAAATTCCAAGTCCTGCCGCTACTTCTTCTATTTTAGCGGGAATTTGATAGAAGTCATGTTGATCTAATTTTGCTTGAAGTTTGCTATAGTGATGCAATAATTCATCTAGGTTTTCTGGTTTGGCAGAAGCCATCTTCCCTGTAATAGCTAGCATTTCTTCTTCAGCTAAAAATAAATCTTGAAAAGCTGTTTGTAAAAACTGTCTGATTGATTGACCGCTATTTAGGTGAAAATGCTGTTCTAAGCTTCCAACATGGGCTTTAGGGTGCCATTGTACAGTTCCTTCATCTGGGATTATATGTGTAGTAAGAATGTGAAACAGGGTTGATTTCCCAGCTCCGTTAGGTCCAACAAGCCCAATATGCTCTCCCTTTAGTAATCGAAAAGATATATCTTTTAATACGGTTTTATCACCATAACTATGGGTTAAGTTTTGCACGTCTAATAAACTCATGATCATCAATTCTCCTTTTTGCTAATAGTTATCAAATAAATTGCTTGCAAGTACAAGGAGATACTACGCGAACGAAATGGATGATAAGAAGCTCCATTAGAGCACGTGCTTATGCTATTTATAGCATATAAAAAAGCAGAGCGCACGGCCCTGCTCAAAACTGATGAAATGAGTATATACGTATCTTTCATCATATTATATAATGAGTTCAGGTAATTATCCGCTGCTTGTACCTTGCAAGGCTTGTTTTGAAAAAAGGGCATACTTCTCCCGTCGTTAAGCACAAGCAATTTGAAGCACAGCAGATAATAACATAGATAACCTTCACTCCTTTGATTTGAAATTTAAGAATTGTACTATTAATATAGCACACTGTTATTAAATAATGCAACGATTCTTAAAATCCTTATGTGTCATTTTTGATGGTGAACCAACCTGTACTAATGGGGCGTATGCAAATTTTTTTACTATTAGGTACTTATTAAGAGTATAAAGGTTTATAGTAGAAGAAAAATAAAGGCTTTTGCCATAAGAATTGGCGTCGAGTAAGTTGTTCTAACATATAAGTGAAACTGTTATAAGAAATGCGGAAAGGAGGGAGAAGTGATGAAAAAATCTTCCAAGCGACCACAAATGAAGATTCCTAAGACATGGGGAGAGCGAATTTGGAACGCTATTGGTTATACGATTTTTTTAGGAACAATCTTTTTTGTTATGTGGGTATGGAAATATGTACCAAATGAAGTGCCGGCTCATTTTAATAGTGCCGGTGAAATCACGCGTTGGGGTTCAAAATGGGAATTGCTTATCATACTTATACCCGGTATTTTTACTGCGACATTTATGGGGGTGATGGAAAGGTACCCTGAATTACATAATTATCCAAAGCGCTTTAATGAAACAAATGCCAAAGCTTTTTATTTGCATAGTAGAAAAATGATGAATCAATTAAAGAACATTTGTCTGATTATTTTTTCAATAATTACATTGGAAAGTATTTTTATAGCAATGAACTGGTGGGAAGGTTTAGGTGCTTGGATGTTACCACTTCTTATTACATTCACTTTTTTCCCGTTAATTTTAAGCTTCATGAAACGAAGGAAAATTAAATAGTAGTGAAGGATAGCATTCATGTAAACTTTCTAAGTCTAGATCATTCTAGGCTTATTTTTAATAGTTATTATCTAATCTTGTGACTAGTTAATCGTTTTATGTTTAAAATTGACTTTCAACAATCCGTGTACATTTGTGAATTTGTGATCAAAATAAACCATTATATTCCTTAAATGACACAGTTATTGATAATTTCTATTAATATACGAAAATTGTACATTAAATTTTCGTTAATTTGTAACACATTTCGTGAACATTTATTGACAGTTTAAGTATGGGGTTGTGCTCAAAAATATGTGGGATTATGATAATTAAACGGTAATTTGTTTAAAAGCAAAATACTAATTCTAAAATATATTACAACAACATGAATCTAGGGGGAGGGGTATCCTTATGAAATTGAAATGGGCCATATTAGGAGCTCTATTCACATTAACAGCAGTACTAACTGGCTGTGAACCGTTAACGGTGCTTGATCCAAAAGGTCCACAAGCACAAACGCAAGCAGATGTGATTTGGATCTCTATTGCGATTATGGCATTTATCGTTATTACTGTATTTGTAATGCTAGTATATATACTTATCAAATATCGAGGTTCGAAACAAGCCGATTCCTATGAGCCTCCACATATTGAAGGAAATAAAATAGTAGAAAGTATTGTAGTAGGAATACCAATTATTATTGTGGCTGTGCTTTCTATTATTTCTGTACAAAGCACGTATGAGGTAGAGGCTAAGCCAGAAGGATATGGAGATAAAGAACCATTGGTTGTTTATGCGTCTTCTTCTGACTGGAAATGGCATTTCAGCTACCCAGAACAAGATATTGAAACAGTCAACTATCTTTATGTGCCAACAGATAGACCGCTAGAATTTAAGTTATATTCTTATGGACCAATAACAAGTTTTTGGATTCCACAGCTAGGCGGGCAAAAATATGCGATGTCAGATATGATTACGACATTACATTTAGCAGCTGATGTTCCAGGTGAATTTATGGGACGTAACTCCAATTTTAGTGGGGAAGGGTTTGCTGAGAACACGTTTAATGTAACGGCAATGCCACAGCAAGAGTTTGATGATTGGGTAAAAGAAGTAAAGCAAACGGCTAAACCATTAACAGAAGAAAAATTTGATGAGTTACTGGAACCTGGTCATTTAGGACAATTAACCTTTACGGGAACTCATTTGGGCTTTATGCCTCCACCAAAAGGACACCATGAGGGTCATGGGGCAGGTGGAGAGGACCATAGTGAGCATTCTTCGCATGAAAGTGAAAGCTCAGAGCATTCCGAACATGATAACAATAACAATGAGCATAATCATGAATCAGATGAAGCGACAAGTCACAACGAGTAAGCATTCCGTCGGTTTACAACAGGATTTTCCAGAAGGGAGAAGAGAGAATGGAGTTTTTTGAACGATTTGCCATACCGCATCCCAGTCCTGCCATATATGCATCTATGGTTGCTATCGCTCTAACGACCATTGCGGTCGTTGTAGGGTTAACCTATTTTAAAAAATGGGGTTATTTATGGCGCGAGTGGTTGACAACGGTGGACCATAAGAAAATAGGTATTATGTATATGATTTCTGCATTATTAATGCTATTTCGTGGTGGAGCAGATGCGTTAATGATGCGCGCACAAACGGCTGTACCTGAGAATACATTACTTGATGCACAACACTATAATGAAATTTTTACAACACATGGTGTCGTGATGATTATTTTCATGGCGATGGCGTTTATTATTGCATTAATGAACTTTGTCATTCCGTTGCAAATTGGTGCACGTGATGTAGCATTTCCACGCTTAAATGCACTTAGTTTTTGGCTTTATTTTATGGGGGCAATGCTCCTTAATATATCATTCGTTATTGGTGGGTCACCAAGTTCTGGTTGGACATCGTATTTTCCGCTTGCAGGAAATGAGCTCAGTCCATCTGTAGGAACGAATTATTACATGCTTGCACTGCAAATATCGGGATTAGGTACGCTAATAACGGGGATTAATTTTATCGTAACGATTTTAAAAATGCGTGCTCCAGGTATGACATTAATGAAAATGCCAATGTTTACATGGGCTGGTTTAATTACAAACGTTATTATTGTATTTGCGTTCCCAGTATTAACGGTTGCTTTAGCAATGGGTACGATGGACCGTTTATTTGCAACTAATTTCTTCACTACGACAGACGGTGGTATGGATATGCTTTGGGCCAACCTGTTTTGGGTTTGGGGCCATCCAGAAGTATACATCTTAATACTTCCTGCATTTGGTATATACAGTGAAATTATTCCAACGTTCGCTCGCAGGAATTTATATGGCTACACAACGATGGTTGTTTCCATGGTCGTTATATCTTTATTGTCCTTTGTCGTTTGGGTACACCACTTTTTTACGATGGGGCAAGGTGCGCTTGTAAATAGTATCTTCTCTATTACAACAATGGCGATTGCCGTACCGACAGGAATAAAAATATTTAACTGGCTGTTTACGATGTGGAAAGGGAAGATCCAGTTTACTGTTCCGATGCTGTATTCGTTAGGGTTTATTCCAATCTTTACGATTGGAGGCGTGACAGGAGTTATGCTAGGTATGGCTTCTGCGGATTATCAATATCATAATACGATGTTCTTAGTAGCCCACTTCCACTTAGTTATTATTCCAGGTGTCGTATTTGCTATGATCGCTGGTTTAACGTACTGGTGGCCGAAAATGTTTGGCTTTATGCTAAATGAACGAATTGGTAAATGGGGCTTCTGGTTTATTGCTGGAGGTACAGTTCTAGCATTCTTCCCAATGTTTATCTCTGGTTTAGATGGGCAAGCACGTCGTATGTATACCTACTCAGAAGGAACAGGCTTTGGAATTTGGAATATGCTTTCCTTTGTCGGCGCCATCGGTTTAGCGATCGGTTTTGCGCTGCTTGTATACAATATCTACTATAGTACGAGATATGCGTCTAGAGACATTGGAGACGATCCGTGGAATGCGCGTTCTTTAGAATGGGCAACACATAATCCAGTACCTGAATATAACTTTGCGATTACACCGCAAGTGAACTCTAGTGAGGCTTTCTGGGATGCGAAAAAACGTGGACATAAACTATTTAAAGCTGGTTACAAAGATATTCATATGCCAAACAATAGTGGAATTCCATTTATTATGAGTGTGTTTTTCTTCATCTTCGGTTTTGCGTTTATCTTTAGTATGTGGATTACGGTTATCGTTTCATTAATTGCTATTTTAGCTTGTATGACATACCGATCCTTTGAAAAGGATGATGGTTATCATATTACTGCTGAAGAACTAAAGAAAGCAGAGTCGGAATTGCGAGGTGCTAAATAATGCAAATAGATAAAACAAAACCACTAGAGTATAGCACAGAGCAAGGACGTTTAAATATTTTAGGATTTTGGATATTTATTGGTGCTGAAGTGATGTTATTTGCTACCCTGTTTGCCTCTTACTTTACATTAGTGGATCGAACTGGAAGTGGTCCTTCAGGATCGGAAATTTTTGAACTAACCCCTGTTTTAATCGAGACGTTACTTTTATTGACAAGTAGTTTTACAATCGGTCTTGGCGTGCATGCAATGCGATTAGGTCGTACAAAGGCAATGCTAACCTTTTTTATCATCACGTTAGTATTAGGTCTTGCTTTTCTAGGTGTCGAGATTTATGAATTTGTGCATTACGTACATGTTGGAGCAGGTTTACAAACGAGTGCGTTTACGTCTATTTTATTAACGACACTAGGAACACATGGACTACACGTAACCTTTGGATTGTTCTGGGGTACTATGATCGTCATGCAAGTGATGAAACGTGGGCTAACACCAGCAACAGCGAATAAATCATTCATTTTCTCCCTTTATTGGCACTTTTTAGATGTCGTTTGGATTTTCATCTTCAGCTTCATCTACTTGAAAGGAATGATGTAAAATGAAGGAATTATTTCCAGCTAAACACGTATCGGGTTTTGTGTTCTCGCTCATTCTTACAGGTGTCGCCTTACTTGTTTATTTCATGGATATGTCATTTGCTGTAGGTATGACTATCCTTGTCATTACCGCATTTGCCCAAGCAACGTTGCAGTTAGTCGTCTTTATGCACGCTGGCGAATCTTCTGATAAAAGATCGATTTATATTAGTGTCATATATGGAATTGTTATAGCTATCCTCACTGTTTTAGGTACGCTATTAGCAATGATTTGGGGTTATGTATAAAATAGAAGAAGAGCTATCCAGATGTTGTTGGATAGCTCTTTTTGCTAAAAACTCTTCATGGATATAAGGTGCTGTATGACTCCCACTCTCGTGAATTGGGGATGGGACTTGAATAAGTCTCAGTGGGAGATAACATCACCTTCACCACGATTCGCTCACTTAATCATTTCATAATTGCTATTTTTAAAATCATTGGGACACAGAATTTAAAACTATATTTTTGAATTTTTATACATATCGTTAGTGTTCGTCTGTGCTTTATACAAATTAATTCGATTTGTAAAATCTATAACTAAAATAAATAACAATAAGAAGCAACAACAATAATAGTACAATTACTAAATTATATATATATTGACTATCCATAACGAAAGAAAACAATACACACATAATTCCCCAAATAAATAATAAAATAGACCCCAACTTATTAGATTTACGCCATGTCTCTTCATTTTTCATAGACCAAATTGTTCTTACACCAAACAATGCATTCATTTTTACTTTTCTCATTGGTATAGACATAATTACTGCAGCAATACCCAATATGAAAACGGGAAACTCAAAACTCATTTCTATGCCTAAGCTTGCTAGGATGATAAATAATTGTAAAACTAAAAAGAAAATGCCTAAGCCAAATAGTATTAGCCTGTTATTAAAATTGTTAAACCTTTTTGTAGACTTAACAATAATTATATGGATTAAACTAATTAACAAAAAAAGCAAGGGAATTATAAAAATACCAATATATTTGTTAGTAAATACATTAGGGATTGCCTTTCCCCAATTCAATATAATTTGATTAGGGAGACTGGGTAGAGAAATAAAACTAATTACCATCATAACAACTAATACAACAGATGTTATTTTTAGCATACTAATACCTCCTATAAAGTTGACCGAAAAACGTAATTTTTTATTGCCAAATAAAGTTGGGCAGCCATATTTTTTTGCAAATTTTTTTGAATTAATCCCATATTTGTTTCCGTTTTTATAAAATTACTAAATATTAAAACCATTTCCTGGAAATAGCCTGATCTTTTAGCGGGCGTGTAAGTTGTTCAAAGATACCGAAGTTTTCCATCTCTATACAATCTTTTACCAACGCATATAAGACAAATGTATTCGTTAAATAAGAAGTGCTAGTTTGGACTTTTCTTCTGTTGTTTTGGTTTAATAAATAGTTTTATTTAGGTGACCATTTTCAAGGTATGCCAAATAGGGTTGATTTGGTAAGTTCCAAATCCGTTTTCTTGTTCCTTATCTCTCTTACTATAGTATGATTTACGGCATTAATTAATTCAGTGCGTGTCATGTTTTTACAAGAACTATATAAATGTCAATGATAAAAATTCTTAGAGTAGCATTTATAAGCCGTACTGGAGTCATACGTGGTTTGGACTTGTTCGAGTTAAGGCACACATTCACCAAAGGCAGTAGGACTCTTTCAACTCGTAATCCCTGCGAAGTTCTTCGCCCATCCCAAGGTACCTGTCCAAATACCAGCGTTCCTTTTCGGTTAGCTTTGCACTGTCTTTGTAAAACACATAGCGCCATCCTTTTACATTTTTTACGGTCATAATCGTTCCATTCAGATTGGATTCTTCTTTTGACTCCGTCAAGAGCCCAATAGATATAACGACAAAAATGAAAACGATCGGCTACAATAACCGGTTTCCCCAGCGCCTTTTGGGCAGCTGCCTTAAAAGAAGGGATCATGTACATAAATGACCACATCCACATTGGTTCCATGTTTTTGAAGATAGTCCTTTATGGTCTTCTTTTTTTGGTTTGGCAAGATATCAATCGGTTCCTTGGTCTCTCCATCAGCAATAATCAATTGATATTTTCCTGCCTTTGTAGCTCCCTTGTATTCATCGATGGCGATCACCTTTGCCAGATCTTAAACCTCTGTCATTTCCTTTACGGGCAAACCGTCAAACCTGCGTATGACGGTCAATACGGAGACGCCAAACTGCTTGGCTGTTTCCTTAAATGTCTTCGCTTGCACTATCCGAACGGATACTAGCCGATTCCATTCGATAGAAAGTCGTTGGTATCGATGAACAAAAGGATTCTCCTCCGCAAATCGTTTTCCGCAAGAGCAGGCATCTTTATGGTAAAATTCTTGCACACAATTCCAGACTTTTCTTGTTTCTAGTCAATTCAAGTATAAAATAATTGATGTTTGCGTGTGAATATTTATGCGCAAATTGTGTGGAATTCCCAACATTTTGTATAGGGCCACAATTAATGCAATGCTAGTGACATTAAATACACATAACTTTATAAAAAAGCATCTTCAAATAATAAATTTGAAGATGCCTTATATATTAAAAAATTTTTTAGTTAAGTGTTGTGATTATTTTATCCACAACCTTGTCTGCCTCAAGAGCTGAACCGGTATTACTATTAATGCCAGGACCTGCACCTGCAGTTTCTATATAAAATGTCAATACAACCGCATGACTAACTCCTACAACAGTAGTTCCTATAGCTACAACGTAAAGTCCCCAGATTAAACCAGCATTAGGTGCTATTAGATCGGACTCCTCTATTTCGATCTCTAATATTTCAACTATTCTTTTACCTCCGTCTGTTAGAAGCTCTCTAGTTTTTAAATAATCCTTATCGTAAACAGCTGTTTGTAGATCATCGAAATAATTTTCATTATCAGATTCCATTTTATCCATTGCATTTTTCACTAATTCTACAACTTCTGAACTATTATTTTGCTCTAATTGATTTTCAGTCCATTCATCTTCAAACAACTCACCAACAGGACCTAAACCGAAGTTAATTCCCATAAAAATTTCTTTTCCACTATATTGTGCAACATTTTGAGCGTTCGACTTAGGAATAGATATTGACGCTATTATTATAGCAACAATTGAAATAAATAAAAAAGGTTTATTTACGAACTTCATCTGTACTCACCTCCTTTCGAAATATTTTGACACAACTTAATTTTTAAAAATGGATTGTTTTTGAAAATTATATTTTTTTCTAATGGAAATAAGTAGAGTATTAATATAGCTAACATAGCTAAAGAAAAAGAAACTAACCCTAAAAATAAAGCAAATATCTCATGCATTAATACTGCAAATACAAAAATAATTTTCCAGTATTTCTTAGGTGCAAACAGAGCTAATACAAGTATAGACTGCATTATTAAGGTTCCCCAAGTTGGGAAAACAACAAAAGATGTTGATAACAGTTTCATTATCGGTCCTTCAATTAAATGTGGTACACCTAGCATTGGTGATTGAAGATAATACCATACAGCCGTTCCATTTATCCATTCTTCAGATGACAGTTTAGCTATAGTAGAATGAAAATAAATTATTGCAACTTGAATTCTTATAAGTTTATGTGTCACTAATGTTATAATTTTATTTCCTATGTAATGACCTTTTTGAATAGTTATTTGTTCCCAATGATTCTTTCGAGGATCAGCTAGAGTAATTGGGATTAGAAGTAATGTGAAAACTGCAGTAACTTGATCTCCGCCATCTAATCCTATCGCTGCTCCCCAAAGACTGTATGTTACCCACCAATGTAAAACACCAGTTATTCTTGGTCTCCACCCAGATATAACTAAAGTTAATATAACGATAGAAGCCCATCTTATGACTTCTAAGTAGATAGTATTATTTGGAACTAAACAATATAAGCTAATAGAATTTTCAGAGCATAGAGGATATTCATTAGAACCTGCGAACGGCCTAAAAAAAATACTAGTGTCGTTCAATAATAAAGTTAAAAGTGTTGATAAAGCCAATATTGATCTAGATAAACCATATACATTGGTGAACGGGTTAAATTTGTCTATCTTTGCTTCTATCTCATTTAGCATTCTATATCAACCCCAGTAACTGTCGAGTTCATATTCATTTTTCCATACTGTTCCCCCCAAGCCCACGGTAAAGGTTCGGTCTCTAAGATAACCCACTTACCACACATAGTATGATTATTATCATCATTAGTAACCTCGGTAAATTCGATTTTTTCTATACATTCTTCAGACAATGGTTCACATTTAGTGGATTCTTCCTTAGGTATTTTTGAATGAATTCTTCCAGCCTCAATGCCCTGCCCTCTCCCGAATCGATCTAATCCGAATATATTTTGTATAGACATGTTAGGCCATGCTAAAGTTTCATCTCCATCAATATGTATTGCATCTATTGTTGGTTCCCTAGGGTCTTTACTAAAAAATCCCCATCCTTGAGGAAAAATCTTGGTGATAGCTTTTTCAATAGCTTTGTTTGAATAAATAGGGGTAGAAGGAAGTGCTGAATGAATTGAGTAGAATAAAACTCCGAAACAGAGAAGGGAGTATATTATCAGATAACTAATATGCTTCAAAGTAGTTCACTTCCTTTAAATAGGCTCTCCTCGCTATTTAATGTTGGTAGTATAGACGGAAAGGTAGAATTGTAGTCGCTTTGACATAGAGCCTCAGCGGGCATGATGGACAAGCCAAGGCGCCAATATGAAAAGGGGAAAATGCTACCCTGCCCGCCACTCCACTTAAAACATTCTAAACTACCTTTCGCTCCCATACTAAACCAATACTCAATAGCGAATAAGGTTTGTCATTAGCATATATTCTAATTATTACAATAAGTTTCTAGATCTCACTTGAGTTGTCAATAGATGTAGCTTTAGGAACATTTGCATGTACTGCTAGTTTGTTCTCGTTTCCACCATAGTTAGTAAACAAGATCCCACCAATTAGAAGTGCTCCACAAGTAAATGAGACAATCAATTTTTTCATATTATTCCTCCTTACAATTTTATTAATTGGTCGTAACTACTATTAGCTAACTTATAATATTGTGTAGACTTTTTATACTTTCCGATTTTTTCAAAATGTGATGCTATCATTTCTGCATAAAATACTAAATGTCGATAGTCCTTTTTTTTCTTTAAATACGGTAAGAATGCTTCTTCTAATACTGGGATAAGTTTGTTGAAATCTTCATTTAACAAGTATGTATATACTTGAAGTGTGTAATGATAAAACTTATAGTACTCCTCGTCTTGAGCAAGACTTAGAGCTTCTTTTCCAAGTTGCAAATATTTTTTTGTTTGTCCGTATTTCTTATTTTGATAAAAATTTTGTATTAAGTTGGTAAAAACATCTAGTTTAATTTCATATTTTAAGTCTTTAGTATTTAAAGTAAGCAAATAATACTCAATAGATTGTTTTGAATCTCCAATGCTAAAATAAAACATACCTAGATTAAGATAGGCTAACTGGATCACTTCTTTATTGTTGCTTAACTTACCTAGATACAACGCCTGATTATAATTTGTTAATGCAAGTTCATTCATTTTAATTCGTTGGTATGAAATCCCTAGCAAGATATGACATTGCGCACAGCGTACAAAGTTGTACTCTTGTTGAAACACGACCATAGCTTTGTTAGCATAATTAATCGTTTCTAATCCATTGGATAATTTGCAATATTCAATAGATATCGCATAATGCAAATCAGCAACTTCACTTTCTTTAATATCAGCTAATTGAATCGCTTTCTCTGCTTGTTGATAGCAATGTAAAGATTGTTGAAATTTTTCTTTAAAAGAATAGTAATTCCCTTTGAATTTATTCCAGTAATATTTATGCGTAGCATTAAATGCGTCGGCCATTTCGTGCAGTTCATTCATCTTATGTAAAGCACGTTTTAAGTCGCGTAAGACTACATAATAACGAATTTGATGAATTTCAAACATGATAGTTTGGTCGTTGATACTACGATTCATTACTTCTTGCAACTCTTCAAATTTAGCTATCATTTCTTCTTTATCAAAACGGTCATAGAGGATGTCATACCATTGCTTACATTTTTCTTCTAATTGTATATCTGGCGTTTCTACAAGCTCAATGTCTAGGCGATTACATAGCGATTGAATGATTTCTGGATTGGCTTTTGCTTTTTGATTTTCTATTTTTGATAAATAGGATAAAGAAACAATACCTGCTGATAATTCTTCTTGTGTCATATTACGTTTCGTTCGCTGCAATTTAATAATAGAACCTATGTCTAACAAATAGATAGTCACCTCCTAGATACGAATTATATTAATTCCTATTATACTAGTAATTTGTAATAATTTGTATTGGGAAAAAAGTGTGATTTTTCTAGTATATGCTTTGTAAAATAAGGTCTTATTACACTGTATTTTCTTTTTCGGGGAAAATGCGAGCTTGTGTCATGAGGGGGTTGTTATAAAACACTTTTTCTTCATATTTAATCTTCGTCTGGACAAAATTTGTAAATTATAGATATACTTTAAATAAAATTATAATTTTATTTAAAGTAAAGGAATGGATTAATATGTTAAACAAAAATGATGTTATACCGCTTTATGTTCAATTAAAGGATGTTTTACGTGGTGAAATTATGAGTGGTAAATTAAAAGACAATGATGCATTACCATCTGAAAGTCAACTTATGAAAAATTATAGTATTACTAGAACGACAATTAGGCGTGCTATAGATGAATTAGTTCAAGAAGGACTTGTAGAAAGAGTTCATGGGAAAGGTGTTTTTGTCCGATTGCGTCAAACACGACACACGGTGTGGAATTTTCAAAGTTTCACAGAATATGCTTTCGGGAAGAGTCAATATCCGATTACAAAAGTGTTGGAACAAAAGGTAATAAAAGAAAGTAATAATAGAATGCTTCACCTTACGCGCTTACGAGGGGTGAAAACGAACAGGACAATTAGTTGGTTAACTATTGATACTTCCATTATTCCTCTCTCTCCATTCCCTGGTCTCGAGCAGTACGACTTTGAAGAAAACTCATTATATGAGTTGTTTCGGCAACAATACAAGTTATATCCTCATCATGTCGATATAGAAATAGTGCCTATAACTTGTGATCATTGGACACATAAGCAATTACAATTAAATAATTATGATCCTTTACTTCAGTCAAAAGGGTCTGTTTATACAGAAAATGGAACGAAAATAGAAGATATAAATATCATTTATGGTCCAAAATTTCAATTTAAGTTGAATCAATATATATAATAAGGAGAAGTATAGTAAAGAATAACTTTTAGTTTTATTTTATATAAAGAGAGTTATATTCTAGCACCAAGACTTGGTTTAATACCAAGTCATTTTTCGTAATCTAGGAAATTATAAAATTTTATATATGTGGGTAAATTCACTAAGTTATTTAGCCACGTCCGGATCGGCTCCAGGCCTAAGAACTAGGCAACTTCACGAATCGCCCTACGATAAGTCATCATCGGTTCGTCTTAAATAGGAAGGCCGACTAAAGACGGTCTTGTCGGAGGGCGCCGCCATACTCCTGTTGCAGAAGCATGATTCCTAAAACTTTCGTGGATTTGTTTCACTAGCTACGTTGCTAACCGGGTGCCCCGAGCTTTTGTTCTGATCTAGGAAAGTATAAAGATATATAGTAATAGAAAAACTTAGCGGCAGCCAAATTTTTCTATTATGTGTGCCAGGCATGCACACATTCTCTAGGGTTCAAGTCCCGAACCACGAAGGCAGTAGTAGTGGTTAGCCTAAGACAAGGGTGTCTGGGGTGACCCAGAATCTGAAGGAAGTCGGCGGCAAATCTCCGCCCTTAGGAACACGAACTTCATAGAAGGCTAGGTGTACTTGGATGAGACTGCATAACAAGTCAAAGTCCTTACTGCCAAAGGGTACACAGAGTAAATGAAGTGGGGATATGGAGAGGAAGAATGTGTGCTTACCCTGGGAGATCTGACAGAAAAGCGGTGCACACGCCGTAACCGAACATGTAAGTGTTCGCTGAACTGTCAGAAGTCAAGCCGAAGCCGTAGTACTAGATATTTCTAGGAAGGGCTGAATCATTGAAGAAGAAAGGTCGCTTCTGAGTACGCAATACTTGATGAAGCAGAAACACTATGGGAGTAATAGGCGAATTTAATTTTGATTATTTAGCACGTGCAATGTCTCAGATTAACCCGTATACAATAGTTATTGAAAAGTCTTCAGGTAAACAAATTTATAAACATCCGGAAGCGAATGAACTGCAATATGAAGTGCATCATACTAAGCATGGAAAATTAACTACTTTTAGTTTGCTTTTAGCCGCTAAACGTTATTCGAATAATTGGCAGAACACGGTAGTAATAGATAAAGTAACTAAAAAACAAATGTACGCTAGAAAGGATTTGGGATGGTACAATTATGCTGTTAGAAATAAAAAGACTGGAGAGCCTATAGCCTCATTCCACTTCTTACCTAATGCGGAGGATTTCGCTAAAAAGTATAGAGAAGGCACAGTAGTTATAGACAATTTAAATGATTAATCTTGGCCCTCGCTCCGAGGGCTTTTTCTTTTCCCACACAGCAACCTCTCCAGATAATTCCTCACGTAACTCACCACACTCAGCAACACTGGGTATATTACTATCCCTAATCTCAGTCATTCCAGTAAAACCGTCGTCGCAGTATTGCTCAAATCTTTCCATATCCTTAACGGATCCAAACCCACCCAAATGTCCTGGTATTATTCTTTTATTCTTTCCACAACCACGCCATCTCTCATAACATTTTCTGTGTTTTGAAGGTATTTTTGTTAATTTGTCGAATATTGTATATAGACTAAGAAAAATGGAGGGTACGCTCATTGCTTAGAGTTGCATTAGATTCTGAAACTGGTCAGAAAGTACTTATTAGAGATTGGGTAATGCATTATATGGAAAAGACGCCACTGTGTTTAGTTTGTAATGAAGAAATGTATACGAAAGGAAATTCGTCTCCAGGTGTAACGACTCATTTTTCACATTATACAGGAACAAATTGCCCTACTGTTGGGGGGAGGCGAAAATTATATGACAATCTACAACCAATAGAAAAGATAGGGAAAACGCAAAAAAAATACAAAGTTTTCTATTAAGCAATTTATGGCCATTATACAAAAAATGCAAAGAAATGTTTGAAGATTTAACAACAAAAGACTATAAGGAGATGATAGAAAAGGCATCAAAAAGGAATATTTGGTTTTATAAAGGAATGGAAGAAAAATATTTACCATATGTCTTATTAGTTAATTATGGTATCTTCGAAAAGAATAAATTTCACAAAGAAAAAACTTATTTTGTTTTTGACTCTAAACTCTCAAATTATGACGACTTATGGATAAGAAATGGAAAAATAAAGCAAAAAATCTGGAAGGTGACTCCTAATTTACATGACTTAGAAGAAATCGAAATTGACTTCGATAATTCAGAATACGCTCCATACTACTTTTTGCCTTGGGTGACGGGGTTAAAAGATTTACCTGATTTATGTAAGTGGTGAAAATTCAATGCCCTTTCTTTGAAAAAGTAGTTCCCTTTGACTGAAGACAAATGCGTGGATAAAATAAAGGAAAACAGACCTTTTGTTTTTCATAATAACCAAAAACCACCTCCTGTAACTATAATCGAAATGAGCTACGAGGAGGTGGTGATTTATTTACTTTTTATTGGGTATTTTATCATCCTCAATTATTTTGTCATTCTCAACATAAAAGTAATATTGTTTTTCGTCACCTTCTAATATTATTACTCCACCATATTTTTGTTCAGGGGTATCTTTCCAGTTGTAGTTTCCTCTTATTACAGCAATATCAGAGTATTGATAGCCCTTTGTCTCTCTTAAATATTGCCTTGCTAAATCTTCAGTTTCTACTATTTTTTTAGGATTACCGTAAAAAAAGCCTAAATAAATGCAGTAAAGACTAAAAGAAAACATTAGCACTAGTAAAATTAACAATATTTTTGAAAAAATGTTTTTTTTTTCAATTTATATAGAATCTCCTTTCCTTTTTATGTATAATATACATGAAATGACAAAAAAAAGAAATAGGAGGTTAAAGTATTATGAAAAAATTAGTGGGTTTATTAGTGATAATTTTAGTTCTAACTTTGTTTAGTACTAATGTATTTGCTTACAATTACCCAAACGGAAAAGCTGCAAAGCCGGGTGATATTTTAGTAACTAGTGACACTGTGGATAAAGGTATAGTAGGACATGCTGCACTTGTTACTGATAGTAATCACTTTATTGAAACTGCTGGAAAGGGCCATTATCCAGAAATTAAAAAATTATCATCTTGGTTTAGCAAAAGAGACACTACAAAAGTAGTAAGAATTAATGATAGTAAGAAAGCGCGCGATGCAGCCTTGTATGGCGCTATGTATGACGGGTCTAAAATACCCTATAAAATAACTAATAATTTATTAGATAACCGTTATATGTACTGTTCAAAATTAGTGTTTCAAGCTTACGCATTTACATCTACTGTATTCTCTATTGAAGCGGCGGGGGAAGGAAAAATTACGCATTGGCCACCGTATAATTTTTTGCAGTCTAGGGCTTATAGAGGTGTCACCCCAAAAGTTGTTTATAGAAAAGGAATGTTATTTAAAGGAGATATATAGGGACACTAGTGTCGCATTAAAATATTCATATGCGATATAAAATACAGAATTTTCTTAAACACTTTGTTTCCATAAAAAAATCCTTTATAATGGTTGGCGGTAGTAACCTATCCAAATCCAATATAAAGGACAAATACCATGGATAAGTCGTAAGCGTAAAACAGCCCACACCTATTATGTAGATGTGGGCCTATGTTAAGATTTACTTAGATTTCGTAGGAACGCGACACTCTTGAGGCAGCGTGGTTGACCACGGTAAGAGTTGGGCTAGTTGTTCCCTATCTGTTGTATCTATATTGGGAAGTCGTTCAAATAAGTAGCTAAGATAATGGAATGGATTTAATCCGTTTTCCTTGGCTGTTTCCACTATGCTATAAACAATGGCACTGGATGTAGCTCCTTTGGCAGTATTACTAAAAAGCCAAGCTTTTCTTCCGATCACAAAAGGCTTGATCGACCGCTCTGCGCAGTTGTTGTCTATCTCCAATCTTCCATCCTTTAAAAATCCTTCTAAGCGATCCCATTGTTTACGGCAATAGGTAACAGCTTTGCCTAGTTTACTCTTCGGAAGAACACGCGGCGTTTGCTGTTTTAGCCATGCTGAAAAAGCATCCAGCACGGGCTGACTGCGCTCCAAACGTTGTTCATAACGTTCCTTTGGGCTAACGCTCTTTAGGTCGCGTTCAATATCGAATAATTGATTACAAAAGTCTAAGCCTTCTTTCGCTTTTACCGCTGTAGTGGTCGAAGATTCGGGAAGCGACTGTAATGCTTCTGTGAATTTACGACGTGCATGCGCCCAGCAACCAATCAGTACGACATTCTTTATTCCATTATAACCAGGGTAACCGTCTACTGTTAAGTAGCCCTGATATCCTTGTAGGAATCGTCGTGGATGTTTGGATGCTCTTGTTTGCTGGTACTCATACAAAATGATTGGCACATCCGTATGGTCAGAGCGATACAGCCACATATACGAATTGGAAGTAGCTTTTCTACCTGGTTCAGATAAAACTTGTACAACTGTTTCATCTGCATGTATGGTATCCAATTCTAATAGGGCGGTATGCATCTCTTTGTAAATGAGTGTAAGCCAAGTGGTCGCACCATATATGACCCAATTAGCTAGTGTTTGACGTGGAATAAAGACGCCAAATCGTTCGAATTGCTTCTCTTGGCGATACAACGGCATTCCTTCCACGTATTTTTGCGACATCGTATAGGCCATGGCGGAAGGAGAGGCTAAACTCCCTGGAAACACAGGCGCTGGCATTTTAGCTGTTTGAATAGGCGTTTGTATCTCATGTTGTTCACAATGGCGACAGCTATAGACGTACTGGACATGTTCCACCACTTTCACCTGCGCAGGAATAACCTTTAATTCTTTACGCACTTGCGTGCTCATTTCATGCAGTTCACCAGCGCAACACGAACACACCTGTTCCTCAGCAGGTAAACGGTATTCTACCGTTTCCGTAGGCAGGTTGTCTAATTGCTCCTTGCGTTGACCTTTTTGCTTCTTGCGTTTATATGTAATCGTCTCCACCGTAGGCTCTTCATGGTTGGAATCCGAAGTGTCCTCTACCTCGTTAAAAAGAGACAGTTGGTCAGAATTGGTCTTCTCGCTAGAAGAGCCGAATTTTTGTTGTTGAAGCAATCTAAATTGTTCTTCATACCATTTTAATTTTGCTTCTAGCTCTTCTTTTTCCAACTCTAGCTTTTCGTTGAGCTCTTGATAATATTCCATTGTGTTCTTGTTTGTTTCCGCTGTTTTATCCATAAAATTAGTATACGAAAAAGAACCCGACTTGCCTAGTCGAATTCCCGTATTTCTATATTTCAATTTTTTATAGAATCGTGCGCGCTAGTACTTCTCTGTGTGCTTGGTGCTGGTTCATCGACATACCATCCAACAACCAGCGAAATTGACGTGGGCTAATAGATATAGGCGTTGTGTCTTTATCGGATGGCCATTGAAATGTTCCTTTTTCAAGCCGACGATAATACAGCCAAAATCCGTTGACTTCCCATTGCAGTATTTTTAACTTATCACGCTTTCGGTTACAAAATACAAACAGGCAAGGAGAAAAAGGGTCTAAATCGAAGCATTCTATCACAATGGCAGCAAGTCCATCAATCGATTTACGCATATCTGTGCTACCGCAAGCTAAATACACTTTTTCAAATGGCATATTCATGAACGTGATTACTTCCCTAAAACATGAATAATATCCGAGAGTAAGTTCATATCCGTTCCTGATCGCACTTCAATCGAGGTGGAACCAACGTGAATAAAGATCGGTTCTTTCTCGTGAGGTGGTACAAGTGGAGAATCACCCATTTGAACGGTTAGCCATCGTGTTTCCCTAGATGCGCTTTTCTTGATGGAAGTTTTTCCGTGCTCACGAAATTGTTGCACCCAATAATACATCTGATGCGTTTTAATTTCTTTCCCCCGGCACCATTCAGATATACTTTGTCCGCTTTCCTTCCAGGCATCATACCGCGCTTTCCATTCTATTCGCTTGTCTTTTAGGGTCATCGCATAACCTCCTAATTTATTTTCTAAGAAGATTATCACATGGATGCCCTGTAATTGTTATGTGTATTTTATTTTACGCTTACGTAACCTATCCAAATCCAATATAAAGGACAAATACCATGGATAAGTCTACACGAAAAACATCATTTAAACAATGGTTATCACCTATAAATCAAACATTATTTAATGAACAGGTGAAAAAGTATCAACTAAATCACTATACTAAAAAGCTACATATGGATTCATTAATGTCATTGCTTCTGTATGCTCAACTTCATGAAACGGAAAGCTTACGAGCGCTTAGCGATGCTGTTTTCTCGGATGAACTACAACAGGCTACAGAGTTAGATTCCATCAGTTTCTCACAATTAGGAAGAAGATTGAATCACGTTCCGACTGCTTTTTTTCAAACGATTTTTCTGGATTTAGTCTCTGATATCCATAAGAAAACAGATTTCCAAAATCGTAGAAGAATAACAACACCATTAAAAATCATTTATTCTAGTACATTACCACTTAATTTAACGAACCAAAAATGGGCTAAATTTCGCAAAACAAAGTCAGGTGTCAAACTTCATTTACGACTCGTATTTATGGTATCCGGATCAAGCGGTCATCACAAATGCGATTGAGCACGACCGCGGACAATTTAGTCGTTATTTAAAGGCAGCGTTATGGAAACCATCCTATATTTGGATTCGAAAAATCAAAGGAAAGAGCGTTCCGTAAAGCTTTTAAAGAAACTGTTGCACTAGCCACTAGCTATAGTAAAAAAAATGGATGTTTACTACCTTCACTTTGGTATTTTAACTTTTTTCATTTTATATCTAAGAATATAATCCGAATATTCATTTAACATTTATGCGACGCTAGTGATATAGGGAAGAATTAATATTTGTTTTAAGAACTGAAAGAGTAATGGAAAAAACAATATAATCATGTGAAAAGGCTTCTTTTAGTATAATTTAAAGGAAGCCTTTTAAATTATCTTTTGTAGAAAAATTAACAAAAGTCGCTCTCTTTTGCTTAAAGCCCACAGCCTTATGCAAATACTTAGTACACACTTTAGTAGTCATTTCTCGCAGCTGATCTGGCGTATATTCCCACACGCCAGATTTATTTTTATGCTGCCACTTATATGTAGTTTTTCCAATCCGTTTAATATCCAAATGGTATTGGCTATACAGTTGCTTCTTAGTGGCAGTTAAATCTATTCCAATAAGTCTAATGGCTTCATCCGTAAAATCCAGATAAAAGTCCAGATCGTGAAAACCATCAAAATATTGCTGGTCGTGTTTAAATACAGCTATCGCAAGAGGCATGGCTATAAAGTTTCAGCGAGTTGCTTGAGTTCTTTATTCATGTTATCACCTTCAAGAACATTTGTTCTTATTGTAGGAAACTAACTACTTTTTATCAATTGTAATTTTTAACAAGACGATTAACATGAAAAAGATGGTTAGATCAAAAACGGGGCGCACATTTACCATACTCAGCGCATCCCCCAAGAAAGGCATAGTAAAAGTTACGATAATGGCTGTTATGAAACAAAGTATAACTATAATAAAGACTTTTTGTAATGAATTCATAATAACTCCTTTAAACTTGTCGTTGCTTATTTTACTAACGAAACTGCTTGAAAAAATCAAACCTATCAACAATCTCCTTAAAGCTTCCCACAGCAATAATTACTGATTTATTTTTAAAACAGTAATAGTGCGTAACCGTATGTGCGTCATCCATATAAACGTGGTCATTTTGATTGAATTTTTTATTACACACTCCACAGTGCATATTATCGCTCCCTCTATATAGTTAAAATATCTTCCAAATGCTCTTGTTTTCTTAGAATTTCATAAACATCCACTTTGGGTTTGGATAGTGGGGGTGGAGCGGTTATTAGAATACAGAATATTCTAACGTAATTCTAGCCATCCTAACGACCAAATAGGTAGTATTTGGTAAAAAGTGGTATAACCATGCTTGATAACTCCACACTTCTTATGGTCGCTCACCCTCCCATATATCACGGGATTGGTATCCATACATTCCCTCGTCCTGCGTATCCACAAGGTGGAGGTCGGAATAAGCTCCTTTGCTGGGTCTGGCCCGAATGGAAAAAATAAGCTCCGACTCCGCATTATTGGTGTTTGTATATTCTAAGTTTCTAAGGGCTTTTTGTTGCTATTTCTTTCTCATACAGCTTAAGCTGCCTGTAATGTTTCTATCTGAGGTAAACCTTTTAATAACTTGCTTCCATCAAATTCACACTGTTTTTGGCCAATGACAAACAAGACACGTAATAACTTTCCACACAACGCAATCAGCGATTGTTGTTTCTTTAACGGGTTTTCCGGACGGGTCGTGTAATACTTATGCAAGGCTTGAAACGTCGGATTATTCGCTACGAGCGGCCGTATCGCTAAATAGATCGCCTTTCGCAGCTTTTTCCGCCCTCGTTTCGTGATTTTCGTCTCCCCTTTGAATTTCCCGGAACTGTGCTCCCGCAACGATAATCCAGCCATATTCACCAGTTGTTGTGGATGATGATAATTTGATAGATCTCCTACTTCCGCGAAAAAAGCAGCCACTGTGGTTACACCTAACCCTTTGATAGCCAACATCTCTTTGGCACCTGGTATCTCTTCTAGAAGCGTCTTTATTTCCTGATTCAGCTCTTCCAATTGGTCTGCATAAAGCTCATATTGGTCTAATAAGCTGTGCAGTTCCCTCTTCGCAAAGCGCAAGCCAATTTCAATACCAATACTTTTCTTTGCTTTTTCTACCAGGCTGGCAGCACGTTTGATGCCAACACCACGCTTCACAACCGTTTTCCATTCTGCCAGTATATCTTCTGGCGTTTTGTCACGAATGTCAGACGGAAATGGAAATGCCCGCAACGTATATAACGCAGTTTTTCCATCCCAGTCTTTAAACACATCGTTAAACTCTGGAGAATAGCGCTGAATATTGTTCTGAATGCGTCCTTCTGTAATACCCTGTTGCTTGATGAGTTGATCTCGTAATTTGATTGCTTCTCTTAATTCAGCATAGATGCCATCGAGAAGGTTTGGTATAGAGTATCTCCCATCTTTCACAAGCTGGGCAATCACACGCGCATCTTTGGTGTCATTTTTTGTTGGCGAGTTATCATCCAATTCTTTGGATTTCTTGACATGCATTGGATTGACCAACACAAAATCATAGTCCTTACTGGCAAAATAATAACCTAAACCCATCCAATAATGTCCTGTTGGCTCAGCTCCTATAATCACATGCGTTTTATCATTTTCTTTTTGGAGCTTGGAAATCCAATCGATGAGTAGTTCAAAGCCTTCTATTCGGTTTTCAAAGATCAATCTTTTCCCAAATTCATAACCTCTGTCGTCCTGTGCTCGCGCTACATGTTTGTCTTTGGCAATATCTATTCCTACTACAAGGGTAGATGGTGTGACTTGAGAAATTTTGTGATTTTGATTATAATTCATTGGTGAGTCCTCCTTGGTATCTTTTTATTTCGGAGTCATGATCATGACATCCTGTACTATACCAAGAGGGCTCTTTTTTGTTCAAACCTCAAATTTCTTCATTACAGGAATGCTCCTTTAATAATATTGTTTTGACAGTAAGTACCAAATTCCTTTCGACTTGAAAACGAACAAAAGATCGTGTAAAATAAGAACAAACGTTCTAGTTAGGGGCGAATAATAATTAAAAAGGAGATGTAATTTATGATCGGCAATTCAATACAACTAGTTAATGAATTAAGAGCAGAATTTATGGAAAGCGATACAGTTAAAGTTTATGAAGAATGGGACAAAGATATTATATTAGACTTTTTGGAGTACTCTGTTTCCAGTAATAGTATTTTTCCGGTTTTGAATATAGATAGTACCAAACCTAACTACAATTTTGATGGTCAACTTTTTCAAACAGTTAACCCAAATGGAAGTAGGTGGAAAGCTATTCCTTCACGCATTGCAAACGATGGTCACTGCAATTTTGAAGTTGTTTCTTATGATAGTGATTCAAAAGAGTATAAATTTCAGCTTAGAACCCCAATGATACTACCAGGTGGTTCCAAACTAGCGTTTAAACATGATGGTACACCCAAACCAGAAGATAACGTTACCTTTAAAGCTATTTACAGAGTATTGTAGGAGGAGAATCAATATGATTAATATTCCTTATGATTTTTCAGCCTCGTTAACATTGCCAACATATAGGCAAATGGAGAGTAGAATTAAAGGTTTTAGTAATGTTGCTAATATTGGTAAAGATGAAAGTGGAAGCTACAATATGTACAAAATTGAGATGGGAAACACGGATAAACCAACTATTCTAGTAATAGCAAGTATGCATGGCACAGAATGGATGGGTGCTTTGTATAGTATGAGATTTATGGAAGAAATAAGAGATAATACATTTGCAGACAAGGCATTTAGATCTGACTTATTAAAGAGTTTCCACATTGTATATATTCCGGTTGTTAATCCATATGGTTTTGATAGAACATCTAATAATGAAAGTAATAATGTTGGAAGGTATAACGTTAACGGTGTTGATTTAAATAGAGATTTTAGTGATTTTACACAAACTGAAACGCAAAATGTTAAAAGAGTGATGGACTTTGAAAAACCTTTTGCCTTTCTTGACATTCACATGTTTGGTAGTTCTATGGATAGTAGCAATGGGAAGAATTTAATTGTTGGAAATGGCCAGTATGAAACTGATAAAATCAGAAATTTGATAACTGATTCCTTAAGTTTATTTGCAAGACAACCAGTAGTAAGGTGGCCAGGTTTTGATAGGCTCTTGCGAGGATTAGCACGAAGATATATGCGTGATAGGAGTAACCCTCATACAAAACATACGCTTTCTTATATAACTGAAATAGTGAGACCAAGAATGTTAGATAACGGATTAGATGCCCCTCTAAGTGATGAAGAAATAATGAATTACGGTATGGCTTCACTATATTTGTTTTTCATAACTTCGATGGAATACTATCGACAACGGAAAGTGGAATTGGATAATAAGCAAATTTTAGCGTTTCAAAATCAAACATATAAGCTTTCTAGATGAAAAGTATATGAAGTTTTCTAGACATGCCTCGTTGTATTTGAGGCATGTCTATTTGATGTGTGCCAGGCATGCACACATTCTCTAGGGTTCAAGTCCCGAACCACGAAGGCAGTAGTAGTGGTTAGCCTAAGACAAGGGTGTCTGGGGTGACCCAGAATCTGAAGGAAGTCGGCGGCAAATCTCCGCCCTTAGGAACACGAACTTCATAGAAGGCTAGGTGTACTTGGATGAGACTGCATAACAAGTCAAAGTCCTTACTGCCAAAGGGTACACAGAGTAAATGAAGTGGGGATATGGAGAGGAAGAATGTGTGCTTAAAGAAGAAAGAGCCATTCACGTAGGAGTTAGATATCATGTTGGAAAGCATTCTATCACGAGAAAACTTAATATGTGCACTGAAACGTGTCGAACGTAACAAAGGAAGCCACGGTGTGGATGAAATGCCCGTACAAAACCTACGAGCGCATCTCATGGAACACTGGGCTTCCGTTCGAGAACAACTCGAATCAGGTACCTACTATCCTCAACCCGTTCGCCGTGTTGAAATCCCGAAACCAAACGGCGGAGTGAGGAAGCTAGGAATTCCTACCGTGCTAGACCGTTTCATCCAACAAGCAATCGCACAAGTTCTAACAACCATCTATGACGCAACATTTTCTGAACATAGTTATGGTTTTCGCCCAAACAGACGAGGACATGACGCGGTTAGGAAAGCGAGAAGCTATATGAAAGATGGCTATCGCTGGGTTATAGACATGGATTTAGAGAAATTCTTTGACAAAGTACATCACGACCGATTAATGAGGAAACTGAGCCAAAAGGTCAAAGATCCGAGAGTACTTAAACTTATACGTAGGTATCTCCAAGCTGGCATTATGGAGGACGGAATCGTTCAACCAAACACAGAAGGAGCCCCTCAAGGCGGACCATTAAGTCCGTTGCTATCCAACATCGTTTTAGATGAGCTAGATAAAGAATTAGAGCGAAGGGGGCTCCATTTCGTCCGTTATGCGGACGACTGTAACATATATGTTCAATCGAGGAGAGCGGGATCGCGAGTGATGAAAAGTATCACTACATTTATCGAAGGAAAACTCAAATTAAAAGTAAATGAACAGAAAAGTGCAGTAGACCGCCCATGGAAGCGTAAATTCCTAGGATTTTCTTTCACATTCCATAAAGAGAACCCAAAGATTCGGGTTTCTAAAGAAAGTATCAAACGCTTTAAACAGCGTGTCAGAGAACTAACTTCAAGAAAGAAGTCTATGAATATGCAGGATAGAATCGCAAAGCTAAATCGATACTTAGTAGGTTGGCTAGGCTACTATCAGCTAGCAGAGACGCCCTCTATATTTGAAGTTTTGGATAGCTGGATACGAAGAAGGATGCGAATGATACGCTGGAAAGAATGGAAGAAAGTCAAAACAAAATACAAGAATTTAATAAAACTTGGAATTAGTAAAGGAAAAGCATGGGAGTGGGCAAACACGAGAAAGGCTTATTGGCGTATAGCTAAAAGTCCGATCTTACATAGAGCATTAGGTGATCGATACTGGTCAAACCTAGGCTTAAAGAGTCTACATAAACGATATCAAACTATGCGTTGGACTTAAATGAAACCGCCGTATACGGGTACGGTGGTGTGAGAGGTCGGGGGTTAGTCGCCCCCTCCTACTCGATTGAAAGGTAACTTGACAAGATTGAAAGCGCATTATAAAATGAAATTACATTAACTTGTACGTACGAACGTACGAGTTGTTTTTAGAATGGAGGAGATAATTTGAAAATTTTAGGTATGTTATATGGTATGGCTATTGGAGACGCGCTGGGAATGCCTTCAGAGCTCTGGAGCAGGCGTAAGGTGAAAGATTATTTTGGAGAAATAACAGAATTTTTGGATGGACCTAAAGAAAATGATGTCGCTTGTAATTTTACGAAAGGGCAATTTACAGATGATACTTCTCAAGCATTACTAATTTTAGATGCCTTAAAAGAAACAAAATTTGTCCCAAAAGAAGAAATTATTGCTAATAAATTGCTTGAGTGGGCTAATCGAACAAAAGCATTTGATAATAATATTTTAGGGCCAAGTTCCAAAGCTGCATTATTTGCGATAAAATCAGGTGAAAATAAAAAATTAATAACAGATAAAGCATTAACCAATGGTGCATCTATGCGCATAGCTCCTATTGGTGCGCTATTTCACCCCAAACAAAAACAAGATTTAGCCGAGTATGTGTATCATGTAAGTAAGGTGACACATTCTAGTGATGTGGCTGTAGGTGGTGCAGCTATGATTGCTTATGCAGTGAGTGCGGCAATATTTGATAAACCATGGGATGAGATTATTAACGGTTCTATTGATATTTATCATGTAGCGAAACAGCGAGGAGCTGAAACATTTACTGCTTCTATGCCAGAACGTTTAAGATTAGCAGTTCATTTTGCCGATTCGCATAAAGGTAATCAAGAAGCATTTTGCCAAAGAATATACGATGTAATAGGCTGTGGAACAACGACAAGTGAATCTGTTCCGGCAGCTATAGCAATAGCTTATTATGCAAGAAATGTTAAAGATTGTGCTTTACTATGTGCAAATATAGGTGGCGATACAGATACAATTGGGGCGATGGCTACTGCTATTTGTGGAGCCAAAGAAGGGTTTGAAAAAATAAACCGCCATTGGGTTGAAATGATTAACAGTGAGAATGATATAAACCTTACTTATTATGCAAAACTATTACGTGCAAACAAATTCTATGCAAAAGGAGAGTAAACCCATGGAGCAATCAAAAGAAAAATCCATTATCCTATCTCAAAGTGAGAAAACTGCGAAACCGAAAGATTTATTTTTTATTTGGTTTGCTTCCAATATTGGAATATTAGGTATTGTGTATGGAGCGATAATTGTTGGTTACCAGTTAAGCTTTCTGCAATCTCTGTTAGTGGCGATACTTGGACCTCTTTCATTTGCGTTAGTTGGATATGCAAGTTTAGCTGGGCGAGATAGTGGTGCACCAACATTTGTCTTATCAAGAACAGCTTTTGGTTTTAAAGGAAATTTCATTCCAGCCTTGGTAGGTTGGTTTGGTCAAATTGGTTGGTTATCTGTTAATGTAACTACGGGTACATTAGTACTTTTATCTATTTTTAATGAATTAGGCTTTTCTTCTAATCGTTTTTTAATATTTATCAGTTGGCTTTTATTTGCAACGCTTGTTCTTTTTTCTGTTTCTTTCTCACAGGAAACATTAGTAAAAGCTCAAGCTTTCTTTACGTACGTATTTGGAGGATTAACAATTTTTGTATTAGCTTTTCTTATACCAAATACGAATTGGGACAAATTATTTGCAATGGAATCAGGATCTTGGTTAACTGGTTTTTTACCAGCTTTAATGTTTGTTATTATTGGTACAGGCTTAACTTGGACGAAAGCGTCCTCTGATTATAGCCGTTATCAAAGTAAAGAAAACTCCTCTCTTTCAATTATATTTCATGTAACAGCAGGTGCTTTTATCCCCTTATTTTTAATCATTAGTACAGGTATATTACTAGCAACAGAAGTAGAAGGGCTTGCTGCTGCAGAAAATCCGATTACGCTAATTGGAAGCGTTTTACCTGAATGGATGACATTAATTTATTTAGTGGCTGCACTTGGTGGTTTGACGCCGATGTGCTTCATTGGACTAAAGTCTTCTAGATTAATCTTAGCTTCATTTAATTTACAAGTTAAAGATTCAACTGCAATTACGATTCATGCCTTCCTAATTACTATTATTCCTTTATATGTTTTATTAATCTCAAGGGACTTCATGGGGAATTTTCAGCTTTTTTTAAGTTTTTTAGGGATTGGATTGGCAGCTTGGATATCTATACTATTAATTGATTATACATTAATCCGAAGACGTATTGGTTATAGTAGAGATCTATTAGAAGATGCAAAACGAAATCCGATAAATAAAGGTGGCGTAATAAGTTGGATACTTGGTGTAACAAGTGCGTTAGTATTAATGAATTATTTAGATGCTAGTAACTATCTTCCAATTACAATTATTGTTAGTGGAGTAATATATATAATTTTTATGTATCCTACAATAAAATCAGTTCAACGAGGTGGAGGAAATGGAAGCAGCTTATAAAATGAAGAAAATCAACTCCAACAAGCGCGCATTGATTATTGGTAGCGCCGTTATAGATGTAGTTGCCAAAATTAAAACATTACCAATATCTGGAGAAGACATTGCTGGAGAAATAATGGAAAGTACCGTTGGCGGATGCGCTTATAATGTTGCGAATGTATTAAGCCAATTAAATGCAAAATACGATCTACTTGCCCCAGTTGGAAACGGAAAAAATGCTGATATCATAAAAAAAGAGTTTATACAAAAGGGTCACCAGATATTGATTTCAGATAACAGTATGGATAATGGCTGGAACTTATCATTAGTGGAAGAAAACGGAGAGCGAACGTTTATTACTTTTAGTGGGCTCGAAGATAATTGGAAGGAAGAATGGTTTACACACACGTCTTGTAAACAATATGATTATATTTACTTGTCAGGCTACTCATTGGAGCAGGATAAAGAAAAAGCGATTATTAATTTTTTAAAGATGCACGGTAATTCAACTACTATCTTGTTTGATCCATCACCAAGGATTACTGCTATTTCATCCTATGATTTAAGTGAGCTTTTCAAATTAGGACCCATTATTCATTGTAATAATCATGAACTGTCAGCTTTAATGGGATCTTCTAATAGAATGCATGCTTTAGAAAAGCTATATGAGCAAACTCAAAATGACATTATCGTAACTCTTGGTGCTAAAGGAGCAGCTTATTACAATGGTTCCTCTATTATTAAAGTTGCAGGTATAAAAACAAATATGGTGGATACAATTGGCGCAGGTGACGCCCATACAGGAGCCTTTTTGGCAGCTTTGTTGGATGGGAGCGATGTTAAAACCGCTTGTATATGGGGAAATATTGCCGCAACCCAGGCGGTATCTATACAAGGAGGAAATGTTCAGCTTTCCTTTTGAGAATTTCGATTTGTCAACTTAAGAGATCAAATGCAAATCACCTAGATAGTTTAAAAATCCTAGGTGTATTTGTATTTTACGTTCAGGGGGTGGGATAATTATTCATGGCGCCGTAATTAGGCAATGCTTCTGAATTTCTGTTCCTAATTGCTAAGCACTTAAGGTTTTTATACAATTTTTTTTTCATTTTCGTTACTCATAAATGTATGATTTTAAAATGTATTAATAGAGTCATTCCACGCGTAAAATTATTTTTCTTCAAACTCTACACATACCTCGAATTTTACTTTACATAAGAATTTATGATATAATTGAATAGTTTTTCTGATATGTGCGAAATATAGTATGATTCAAGAATATATATATGCATGAAGAAAGGCGCCGTCATATGGTAAGTGAAAGCTCAAAAAGTTTCGGGAAAATATTACAAATGCAAGTTGTTTTTATTGCTGCTTAAAGCATAAACAAAACATGTTCGGCTTTCTAGTATAAGCAAAACGATGGCGTTTATCGCTAGAAAGACTTGGCGATAGCCAAGCTTTTCTAATACAATATGAATCCTCATATTCTTCTTTTCTTACTTTTTGAGTGTTACACTATGACAAAAGCATTAATTATTCCTACAAAATAGAGGAGCGTACGTATGCAATTAAGAGAAGATATTCGTAACATAGCGATCATAGCTCATGTGGATCATGGTAAAACGACGTTAGTAGACCAGTTATTAAAGTATTCTGGTACTTTCCGAGATAATGAGCATGTGGATGAACGAGCGATGGATTCTGGAGACATTGAACGAGAACGAGGAATAACGATACTGGCTAAAAATACAGCCATTAAATATAAAGATACGGCAATTAATATTTTAGACACGCCAGGTCACGCTGATTTTGGTGGTGAAGTGGAACGGATCATGAAAATGGTGGACGGGGTAGCATTAGTGGTTGATGCTTATGAAGGTACGATGCCACAAACACGCTTTGTACTAAAGAAAGCACTGGAACAGAAGTTGACCCCGATGGTTGTGTTAAATAAAATTGACCGTCCAAATGCGAGACCAACGGAAGTAGTAGACGAAGTATTAGATTTATTTATTGAATTAGGAGCAGATGATGAGCAGCTTGAGTTCCCGGTTGTCTATGCTTCCGCGTTAAATGGTACCTCAGGGTATGAAGCTGATGAGCAGGAAGAAACAATGGATCCGGTTTTTGAAACGATACTCGACCATATTCCTGCACCAATTGATAATCGTGATGAGCCATTACAATTCCAAATTACATTGCTTGATTACAATGACTATGTAGGTAGAATAGGAATTGGTAGAGTTGTACGAGGAACGATAAAAGTTGGTCAACAAGTTGTAATTCTGAAAAAAGATGGCACGCAAAAATCGTTTCGAATTACCAAACTGTTTGGATTTATTGGCTTGAAACGGATTGAAATTCAAGAAGCCTTATCCGGAGACGTTGTAGCAGTTGCTGGGCTAGAAGATATTAATGTAGGAGAAACGGTTTGCCCGCAAGATCATCCAGAAAGTTTGCCATGGTTGCGCATTGACGAACCAACCTTGCAAATGACGTTTCTTGTAAACAATAGTCCATTTGCTGGCAAAGAAGGGAAATACGTTACTGCAAGAAAAATTGAAGAACGCTTGTTAAAACAATTAGAAACGGATGTAAGTCTGCGTGTCGATCCAACGGATACACCAGATGCATGGACTGTATCGGGACGTGGGGAACTGCATTTGTCTATTTTAATCGAGAATATGCGCCGTGAAGGTTTTGAACTGCAGCTATCTAAACCAAAAGTAATTATTAAAGAAGTGGATGGCGTGCAATGTGAACCCGTTGAACGTGTACAAGTGGATGTGCCTGAAGAATATACAGGCCCAATTATGGAATCACTCGGTTCCAGAAAAGGCGAAATGCTCGATATGGCAAACCAAGGAAATGGACAAGTACGCTTGGAATTTAAAGTGCCTTCTCGTGGACTGTTGGGCTATGCGACGGAGTTTATGTCACAAACACGTGGTTATGGTATTTTGAACCATACGTTTGAAGGTTATGAGCCTGTTATTAAAGGGCAAGTAGGTGGAAGAAGAGAAGGTGTACTTGTTGCTTTAGAAAATGGAAAAGCCTCCACTTATGGGATTATGCAGTTAGAAGATCGGGGTGTTATTTTCGTCACACCTGGAACAGAAGTATATGCAGGTATGATTGTAGGGGAACACAATCGTGACAATGATTTAACTGTAAATATTACAAAAGAAAAGCATTTAACCAATGTCCGTTCTGCGACGAAAGATCAAACTGCGACGATTCGTAAATCACGTAATATGTCATTGGAAGAAGCCTTGCAATATTTAAATGAAGATGAGTATTGTGAAGTAACGCCTGAATCCATTCGACTACGGAAAAAGATTCTTAATAAAAATGAACGTGAAAAAGCAGCAAGAAGAAAATAAATAAATGTTTGAACACGACTGTTTTGTGAAACAGATATATGTAATACTGCAAAAACACCGAAAAGGAAGGATTTTTCGGTGTTTTTTTACACTATAGAACCATGTAAAGCTGGTCGTAGGAGATTTGATATTTTAATTTACAAATGCGTGGTCTAACTCCACCGTCTTTAGACGGTATCCGCTTTTAGCCTTATCTTTTTTGTCCATACTAAGTGAAGAGGTGAAAGTATGGAAGGATATAGAAAAAATAGTCATGCTGTGTATGATATTAAGTATCATGTCATATGGGTGACAAAGTATAGATATAAGGTTTTGGGCGGGCATATAGCGGTGAGAGTGCGTGATTTGATAAGACAAGGTTGTGAAGCCAGAGGAATTACCATATTGCAAGGAAGTGTTGGGAAAGACCACATTCATTTATTATTATCTTGTCCTCCAAGTATTGCCCCAAGTAAAATATTGCAGTATCTAAAAGGAAGATCATCGAGATTATTGCAGGATGAGTTTCCAGAACTTAAAAAGAAATATTGGGGGCAGCACTTGTGGGCAAGAGGATATTTTTGTGCCACCGTAGGAACGGTAACGGAAGAAATAATAAGAAATTATATAGCAAATCAATTCAATGAAGGTAAGGACGAAATATTCAGGATAGAAGAATGAGTTTAGTCTAGCTTTGAGGATGCTTTAGCTAAGGCCTTTGAGCAGGACTTTAGCCTGGGAAACGACTTTAGTCGTCGACATTTATGTCTAAATCCACCTGCTTTAGCAGGTGGTCGTTTAAGGTATGTTAAAAAAAGTGTATGTTATCATAAGTAATGAAATATTTATCGCATTTACATTATTCTTTTGTAACTTCAGCTACCTATTTTGTTCTCCATAACAACGACGAATCAGCTGAAGTTGTAATGCTTAAATAGGGGAAGAGGAGATTAAGAACATGCAAAAATTATGGAAGCGCGTTCGTTTTTTATTTACATTTCACCGGTCCATTCCTTTCTTTAAGGATTTTTTTGCGTCGAAAGAGGTAAGTTTGACTAAAAAAATTTTCTTTGTATTGCTGATCTTAGGATATTTTATTTTCCCTTTTGATATTATCCCTGACTTTATCCTAGCATTCGGAATTATTGATGATGTGTCCATTGCTATATTTTTATTGCAATGGATGGTAAAAATGGCACCAGAAGCAATAAAGGAAAAATATTCTTTTTAAGGCTGCAAAAAAAGTTGTGCTACTTATTTTAGATGAAAGACGCAGAGCATCCGTATAGTAGTATAGTATAGTATAGTAAATAGAGCGAATCAACGGAGAGATAAAGAAATCATAGAGAGGTAACGAATGATGGCTTATCGTAGAGCGATGAAGTGAAGTCACGTAATCGTGTGGCGATGAGCAAATGTGATTCTATTTCGTTAGCTACAAGCACCTTACTTTATACTTTTGTATGTTTCATAGAAGACGGTGACTTGAAGGGCGATGCTTGATGGTTTTTAAACAATAAACCTGTAAAAAAGCAGACATCTTGGTTAGAAATGTCTGCTTTTCGATTATCTAAAAAGGTTTGTCAGTAAGCAATAGAATTTATTCGTTGCTTTCTTCATCATCGTCAGGAATGTATTTAGTAAAATAAGCAGCACAAATAAGGAAGACAAAAGTAAGCCCCCAGGAAACAACACCACTCCATTGGGTATTTATTCTTAATCCAACTACTAAGATAACTGCACTTAAACCAACAAAAAAAACTGTTAAGTAACGTTTCACGAACAACACCTCAATTACAAACTTCAACCTACCTTATCCTATGGAAAAGTATAAATTTCTAATCTTCATGGAATAGGTAAGATGGCAGCTTTTCCATAACCATTTGACGCTAAACCAAATTTATAAACAATCAGTGGGGAATGAAAGAAAATCATTCCTGATTGAAGATTCACTTTATATGTACATTGTAGCATGTGAAATTGAAAAATGAACCTAATATATCATGCAGAAGCGTGTCCAATTTCCATTTAAAGTGGATGCGTTTATTTCGTACTATGGGAAGTATATCGTTTTTAGGGTTATCGTATAAGCAAAACGACGGCGTGTCATCGTCATCAAAACGAAAAGCCTAGTAAGATATAAGGTGCTGAAGACGAACGCTTAACTATGGAAGTAGAGATAGTAAGCAGTATTTCCTAAAAATGACCCCATATCTTGTTGATATGGGATCATCCACTTGATTCAAACATCTACATACAGTGTAATAGGAGTTATTGACCAGCAACGTCGCGCTTTGTGAAAAAAATCCATGACAGTAACATGAAAATGGCATAGTATACGACTAATACTGCTATAGAGAAGCCCATTGTATTATCTTCAAGCATGAGGAAGTTTCCATCCATATATTGGCTTAAGTCCGTGTGCGCGAACAAAATATATTTTGCCCATTCTTTATCAGCAAAGAAAGTAACAATGGAGCTTGCCCCCATCATAAGGAAGATAGCAATACCTATTGCCAATGAACTATTACGGAAAACAGCAGAGATCATAAACGCAAATGTAGCCATCATTACAAGGTTCACTAGTTTGAAACCAAAGCTAGTAAATATATTAGCTACTAGTGATATGGTTTTAAAACCATCTTCTCCTTCTACCACAATAGAAGGGTTCCAGTCGCCAATTCCAAAGAAGATTGCTCCAAAAATCCACATGAGTACGAGTGCGAATAGGGCTGTATAAAGGGCGAATAGTAAGACGGTAATATATTTGGATAATAGGATGCCACTTCTGCTAATTGGACGAATTAATAATAATTTAATTGTGCCCCAACGAAATTCGTTGGCAACAATTCCGGCAGCAATGATAATTGTAAATAAACTAACAATCGATAGAAAGTCTATATTTTCATCAACAAAAGTCCAAACTGTATATGGGGCGGGCTGGATATCATTTTCCAAGTAATAATTATTTTTAGCAATGATGGAATTATTGTATTCCTCAAAATCTTCATATTCTTCCATCTCTTTCTGTAATTGTTCATTTTCTTGCTTTAACTCTTCACGCCAATTGTCATCGTCATACTCGCTTTTTAGCCCATCTAAACTATTGGTTAATAGAGCTAAACCTAATATAAGAACGGCTAAAATAATATACATGATCCAAGTTGATTTACGAATAAAAATTTTCCCTTGTTCATTTTGAATTAGTTTTAACATTCTACTCAATCGTATTCTCTCCAATCAGTTCAAAGAATTGATCTTCTAGCGTGCCTTTTGCAACATTGACTTGATAAATGTCACAATCATTTTCTACTAAGCTTTTAATAACTTCTGGAACTTGCTCTTTTTTACAGCGGAAAGATAAATTACCATCAAGCTCAATGGATTCCAGTTGGAAATTTTCATTTAAAATTTTCATCGCCTTATCCATTGGTGTAACCTCAATATGGTGAATGACTTCTTCATTATCTGTTTCCTCACCGACGTTTTGAATTTTAATGATCTCTCCGTTTTTTATGACACCGATACGATCACACATTTGTTCAATCTCAGAAAGCAAGTGACTAGAGATAATAATTGCCACGTTCTCTTCTTGAGCAAGTTTACGTATATGATCGCGTATTTCTCTGATGCCGGCTGGATCTAATCCGTTTGTTGGCTCATCCAATATGAGTACAGACGGATTATGTAAAAGCGCTTGCGCTATTCCCAGTCGTTGGCGCATTCCTAAAGAATATCTACCGACCTTTTCGTGAATTGCTTTTTCAAGACCGATAAATTTGACTACTTCATGTATCCGTTCTTTTGTTACGCCTGGCATCATCCGAGCATAGTGTTTTAAGTTTTGCCAACCAGTTAAAAACGGGTACATTTCCGGATTTTCAACGATGGCACCGACTTCTCGTACGGCATCTTTAAAATTGGATTTTATACTGTTTCCTTGGATCAGGACGTCGCCCTCTGTAATACTCATTAATCCAACCATCATGCGGATTGTGGTCGTTTTACCAGCTCCATTTGGTCCGATGAAGCCAAATACTTCCCCTTTTGGAATGGAAAAGGATAAGCCTTTAATAATTTCTTTTTTGCCAATTGTCTTTTTTAAATTGACTAATTCCATTGCAGCTGAAGACATTATGTAACCTCCAATTTATTTAGTTAATAGTACGTACGTTAGAAGTGACAAATTTGTTTCAAAAAAATTCCCAGTTTGTTCAAATAATATTTTGAACAAACTGGGGAACGTGATAAAAAGCTTAACCTTTTAGTTCGGGATTATTGTACTTCGCTTCTTTTACGCGCGTCTGACGATACCCACCAGCGATATCAGCTTGTTTGAAATCTTTGCTGTAATGAATTTCTTGCGCATCTGTTAGCTGCTTATTTTTAGTTGGTTGATATTGCGTTTTTCGCATGTAAAAATCCTTTCTATAAATGTATCTTATGACTTTTTTGAGTAAAATAGTTGGTTTGCTATTATCACTCATAGATTAACCATTCCCCAATTACAAAAAATCAAACATAGAAAAGAAATTTGCGTTATAATGTGATAGGATAATGTGCTCATACAAAAATGATGAAATGGTAGAAAAATAAAACAACTAGAGCAAAGGAGCATATAAAATGAAACGAAATGGTGTTATTGTCTTAGCTATTTTTCTAATTGCGTTTAGTTTACTTGCAGGATGTAATGATACTACGGCTAGTGAATCAAAAGGTGAGTCTAAAGAGCATGAAGAAAAGGCGGTAAAAGTAGATAAAAGACAGCCCCCGAAACAAGAAATTACTATTGCTGCAATTGGAGATATGCTAATTCATAGTCAAGTGTATGAAGATGCAAAAACGGAGACGGGATATGATTTTACACCAATGCTGAAAGAAGTAAAACCGTACCTTGAGGATGCTACGATAACCATTGCAAACCAAGAAACGATGATTGGCGGAGAAGCGATTGGTTTATCCTCGTATCCAACATTTAATAGTCCATTTGAGGTAGGGGATGCTTTAAAAGATGCTGGCGTTGATGTTGTAACATTAGCGAACAACCATACCCTTGACAAAGGAGAAAAAGCTATTCAACGAGCTATCGAGCATTGGGAAAAAATTGATTTGATGTATACAGGTGCTTATAAAAATGAAGTGGATCAATCTAAACTGCGAATCCTCGAAACTGCAGAAGGCATCGATGTAGCTTTTCTTGCTTACACGTATGGAACGAATGGAATACCTGTTCCTGAAGGGAAAGACTATCTAGTAAATGTAATAAATAAAGAGCAGATGGCAAAGGAAATAGAAAAAGCGAAGCAACAAGCTGATGCCGTCATATTAAATTTACACTTTGGAACGGAATATCAAATGCTACCAAATGAAAACCAAAAGGATCTAGCACAATTTGCTGCTGACCAAGGAGTGCATGCCGTCATTGGTCACCACCCGCATGTGTTGCAGCCTGTTGAATGGGTTGAAGGTAAAAACGGCAATAAGACGTTTGTTGCATATTCATTAAGTAATTTTCTATCTGGACAGGACGAGCTGTATCGTCGATTTGGCGGAATTTTGAAGTTTACGTTAACGAAAAGTGAGGATGAAGAAATAGAGCTTCATACACCCGCATTTTTACCGACATTTGTTCATTACAAGGATGAAGCCAACTATCAAGTGGTACCAATGAAACAGGTGACAGATAAAGAATTAGAAGGCGCGAAACACTATTATAAAGAGATAACGGATCATATGCGGAAGTGGTTGCCAGAGTTAGAGATTATTGAGCCGTAAAACGTGCTGAAGGAAGAGTTGGTGGTTTTTGCAAACATGTCGTTGTACTTTTGGATAGTGGTTGATTGTAATGAGGAACTGCATGTTCTTTTCTTTTGATATTGTTTGATTTCTTCTGCGAAAAACTTTTAAAGTCAGGGGTTCTCACAGTTGTTGTGAGAGCTCTTTTTTAATTACCTTCCGATTTAGGAAAAAAACCCCTTGCGCGAATGAAAATAATTACTCGAAAGTTTGATCGAATGGTGCTATAGCATGATAAACTGATGTTATAATAATTAGAATTATAAACACAAGAGGATGAAGGAGAGGATGGAAGGGTGGATATAAGATTTAAAAAAAAGATATAAAGCAACTAATAAAAATGAGGTGGGATTTTACAATCGAATACGATGAAAGTAAGAGGAACGCATCGTATTATAGCTTTGAAAAGCAGTGTCAAATTTTTTTAGAAAATGCAATGAATAGTAGTCAATGGTTTATTTGGGTTGCTGAGGAGAATGAAAAAGTTATTTCACATATTTACGTAGAATTAATACAAAAAGTACCACGTCCAGGTCGAGTAACCCATCCGTTTGCTTATATGACGAATGTATTTACAATTCCAGAATATCGAAATAAGGGTGTTGGAAGTAAAATGCTCAAAACAATAAATAATTGGACGAAAGAAAATAACTATGAGTTTGTTATTGTGTGGCCAAATGATGAATCTATTAATTATTATAAGAAAAATGGTTATGTCCATTGTAAAGAACCTATGGGATATTTCCCTTCCTAACTTCGAGAATTATTTTTATGCAACGCTAGTGACATATACTGTAATTAGTATATTGATTTTTAAAAAAACTCAACTGAAATAGTGGTGTTGACAAATTGAAAAAGATGTTCACTGGTCTATCAATCACCCTTTTTGCATTTTCATTCTTTATGACAATCTATCTTTTTTTAGATTGGAAGTTAGCTTTTTTTGAGCGCTTATATGAAATAAATATGTTTACACCTCTTTTAATGAGCTTGTTAGGAGTAATAAGCGCTTGTTTAAGTTTCAAAGGAACTACACGGAAAATTTTAATTTTAATGAATTCCTTACTGTTAATATACTTTGGTTTATTAAGTCTAATTGGTTTATTTGGCTTTCAAGAACCTTAAAAAATAATTAACTCAATAAAACTTGAAATGACTGTAGATTTAATGGTCAACAACGTCGAATCATTTTTAATCTAAAGGCTGCAGCGATAATGTTAGCTTCGTACCAAGAAACGTGGTCTATCGAAGAGATAATGAAGATAACGAATATTAATTGTTCGAATCGAATCGCATAGTTCGAATTTCCACGCACGTTTCATCACAATCGAAGTCAGTAGGGGACAACACCGATAAGCTCATTTGTATCGCTATCCACAAACGTACGGAATTTCGCCCGCAATGGCATGCGGTTATAAATTGTCGGATTTCCTTCTGTGTCTTCAATGTATTTACGCACCACCGACTAGCATGGCGAAATTATTAATCACTTGAAAGTATTCGCCCATCTCGCGGGGCTCGCTGCACTTGGCATTAGTAAAATAAAATTTTGACGAGAATGTACCGGTCTTGATGAAATATGTTTTGTCATCTTCCCGTCCAAAATGGTCAAAGATGAACTGGGTGAACAGGTTTTTATCTGCTTGAGACATTTCTGAATACTCCAAACGGATAAACTGAGTCATTTCGATTGGCAAGCGAATGACTTTGGTGTTCGGGCTTTTCAGCTAGGAATTCCTCATTCCAAGTGCCTTTTGGATACCAGGTGTATAAACTGTTCGTTTCCTAGTAAAACGGTCGTATGCTTTCTAGCTTTCCTGATCTGGAACACCTTCTAGGTCTATGACTGTTGGTCTACATCGTAGCCGTATGTTCTTGCAATGAGCCCTTACGGATTGCTCGGCGGGTGACCGGAGCCTGGAATTGTTTCGCCATTTCCGCGAGTAAGTTCTTCGACGGATAGTAAGCTCCTTCATTTAGACGAACGGGCGATTGTTTATTTTCCATGAGAAATCTCTCCAATATGTACGAATAGGTTTGTTCAATTTATCTGTGCGCCATGTCGCACTAGGTGCACATCGGGAGGGATTTTATGTGCGCTTATTACGTAACACACATATAATGAGTAACAAGTAATTGGTTGGATGGGCATTCTCCTCATCCACCGTCACATTCAGATGTACGGTCGTCCCGATAGGGCACCGATATAATTCTAAAACGTTTCCATTCACTTACGTCAATCTTTTCACCGGTCTCCCAATAACTCAGGTCAGTACTTTTTAGAACAGTAGTGTCGGGTAAACTAGTTGGTATTAAATTGCGCCCATTTGTATATACTATGTGTATACAATCGTTTGGAAAGGTGGTATAATAATGACAAAGAATAGTAAAGGAGGGGTTCGTGTGACGACAAAAGTTCAAAAGTGGGGAAATAGTCTTGCCGTTAGAATACCTTCCAATATGGCAGACGAAATAAAAATAGTCCAAGGCACCGAAGTAGAGCTTAGGGTTGAAAATAGAGAACTTAAAATTGTACCAGCAAAGAAGAAACAAACACTGGAAGAATTGATGGCGAAGATAACGTCTGAAAATCGCCACGATGAGATTGATTGGGGGAAAGCCGAAGGAGCTGAGATTCGGTAATGGAAATACCAGACAAAGGAGATTTGATTTTACTAAATATCAGTCCGCAATCAGGTCACGAACAGGCAGGGTATCGACCAGCTTTGGTTCTGTCACCAAAAACATTTAATGGAGCATCTTTTTTAATGGCTTGCCCCATCACATCCAAAGAAAAAGGGTATCCATTTGAAGTTAAAATTCCGGATGGGTTGAACATAAATGGCGTGATTCTGACGGATCAGCTCAGAAGTTTGGATTGGCGTGCCAGGGGTTTAAAAATAGTAGATAGAGCACCCACTGAAACGGTCGAAGAATGTATAGATTTGATTTCAACAATTTTAGTCAATTAGATAACAAAGCTGTACTTGTATTAGTATGGAGTCATGTGTTTTCACAACCAAACTCGTTACCTTGTCCGGTTTTAGTTTTTATAGACTTTATTGAAACTATGAATCATTTTGCTCCTTGCTATATATGTTGGTTGTTTAGCCAAAAAGTAGAACAAGGAGCTTCGGCTGGCATGATTCACTAGCCACTACGCCAATATGAAAAGGGAGCTTAAGCTAAACTAAATATGCTATCATGCCCGCCATTCCACGTAAAGCTTTCTAACTACCTTCTACTTAAATACCAGAGACAAGAGATGCGTATTTCGCCGGTTGGAGTCAATTCCTTTACCCTTGTTGCTCTTTTCTTTTTATCATAGACGCAATAAAATAGAAAATAAGGGACAAGACGATAAAACTGGCTGTTGGTAGTTGCATTGATGGTCCGAAATGTGGCACGAATCGCATAACAATGACAAATAACGTAATAAATGCTGTTGCTCCTAGCCAAGCTTGAATCAATTCGATCCACTTATTCGTTTGTTTTCCCCCAAACGTCGAACGTTTTAACCACCAGAATACCGTTTTAATAAATAGATAGAGGATAACCAGATAGCATACCAGTATTGTGAATACGGATAGTGGATAAAATGAAGTTGCTACTGAACCTATACCAAACAAATAATACATAGCTAAGTTAATGAGTCCATATAAAAGACTGAACATACCTAGGGTTTGAAAAATGATTCTGATAGCAAATGGTATCTGCTCTTTATAATTTTCTCTAGGAAGCTCTTGAATTAGCTCTTTACAGTAAGCTTCTGGGTTATAACCGAAAATATCTGCTGCGTTTTTTCCTTCTGACTGTGCTTGTAGTAAATGTTCAAGTAGTTCCAGGAGTAATTCTTCTGTCTGTTGTTCTGATTTATTACTAGCTGAACGGATATAAATGAGCATGTTTTCATAATAAGCCAAATTTGCTTCATTTAAATGCGTACGTTTTTCGTTATTTAATTCAATTAGTTCTTTTGCATTCATACGTCTTAACCTCCTTGGTGGACAATGTTGTCAACGGGATTTTTGATTGCCTCCCATTGTAAATAAAATTCCTTTAGTGCTTCGTTTCCGTCTTCAGTTAATTGGTAATATTTTCTTTTTGGCCCAGCTTCTGATTTCCTCATTTCTCCGATAATTAATTTTTCCTTTTGTAATCGCAACAGAATAGGATAAATAGAACCTTCACTAATGTTTTCCAGACCATATTCTTGTAATATAACGGAAATTTCATACCCATATGTAGGCTGTTGGTGAATAATTGATAAAATACAACCTTCTAATATTCCTTTTAACATTTGACTACGCAAAGACATAAATTTCAACCTACCTTGTATAACATGCTAGCAGTTTTATAAATAAGCTACCTTGTTATACAAAGTAGCTTATACAAATATTTTACAAACTTTATCTATAAAATACAACCGTTATTTGATATGATTATTTTATCCGTGTTTGCATGAATAAGTAATTAAAAAAATAAACTAGTAATGCAATAGGCAAAACGAATAATTTTTTACTGGATAAATGGGAAGTAGATTGTAATACGAAAAGGTTTATATATACTTTTTGCTTGCACTTGCGAGTTTAGTAGAAAAAATTGTTGAACTATGGAAAGGTGATTAACAGTATGGAATGGAAGAATATTTACCGAGGTATGATAATGGGAGCCAGTGATGTTATCCCAGGCGTAAGTGGGGGGACCATTGCTGTTTTATTAGGTATTTATGATCGACTCATTGCAGCAATTAATGGATTTTTAAGTAAGAATTGGAAACAACAATTAGGGTTTTTAGTTCCACTAGGAATGGGTGTTGCCATTTCAATATTGACATTAAGCCATGCGATTAATTGGTTGTTTAAACATTACGCCGGACCGACACAGTTCTTCTTTTTAGGGCTAATTATTGGTATACTGCCTTACTTGTTTTATAAAGCAAATGCTAAAGAAACATTTAAAGGAAACCATATCTTGTTGCTAATAATTGGTTTAGTGCTCGTAGGCTCGATGATGTTTTTAAATACAGGAGAGCAAACGATTATTACAAACATGACTACTTCAACGTATCTATTGTTGTTTGCTTCTGGAATTATTGCCAGCAGTGCTATGATTTTGCCAGGAATTAGCGGCTCATTTTTATTATTAATTTTTGGTGTCTATCGCACTGTTACAAATGCAGTTACGGAAATTAAACTCGACGTGTTGGCTGTTACTGGTATTGGGATTTTAATAGGACTAGTTTTTATGAGTAAAATTGTCAATTACTTTTTCAAAAGATATACGATCGCTACATATGCTATTATCATTGGTATGGTAATTGGTTCCATTTTTGTCGTATTTCCAGGTTGGCCTGCATCAATATATTTAGGTTTGCTTAGTATTGGTGCTTTTGCAGCAGGTCTTACTGCCGCTTATGTATTAGGAAGAGTCGAGTATGTGTAAGCAGATTATAAGACAAATAACCGAAGAGTCGCTACAATGAACATTAGTTACGGAAGGGGGATGAAAGAATGAAACGTTTAACAACGGAAGCTGCTTTTCAAGAAACAATTAAAAGTGACAAGCCGGTCATTATTAAATTTTACGCGGATTGGTGTCCAGACTGTAAACGATTGGACATGTTTATTGGTGATATTATGGACGAATTTAATCAATATGCATGGTATGAAATAAACAGTGATGAAGTGGAAGGTATTGCACAAAAATACGATGTGATGGGCATTCCAAGCATCCTTATTTTTCAAAATGGCGAGAAAAAGGCTCATCAGCATAGCGCCTATACGAAAACGCCGGAATCAGTTAGAGAATTTCTTGAGCAACAATTAGGTTAATACCAAAGGCGTAGGCACCGATTTAGCAACGTAGCGAATGGAAAGTAGCAACGAAAGGTAAAGAGCCCTGCTACGAAACATGGATATGCCGACGATGAGAAGCAAGCCGGTTCTTAGACAGCCTTCCTTAGCCATGAACCGATGATAACTTCGCTTAGGGCAATGAGGTGAGGTGTCCTAGTTCTGTGCGCTGAAGCTAGACGTGGCTATTCTAATTATATAATTTCCCATACAATAGAAAAAGAGGCTATTGCTACAGGCGATAAGCCTCTTTTCTATGTGAAAGAATCCGACCTTAGCAGGGGAAAGTAGTTGCAGAGAAGCTTTTTCATACAAACCGTTTTATGATACCCTCTCAAGCCCGTGCAATACGAGTTAATGTAACGTAAAAGACCACGTACTGTGCGATTCTTCTATATATAATGTTGTATTGGCTAATGATAGTTTCGATTTGGCGGGAAGTTTATAGTACGTAGAAAGAAGCTGATTCGTTAAATGTATGTTTACCTGTTCAATAATTTGTTCGTTTATAAAAGAAGTAGGATGTGATTTCTCATATCCTTTTTCCCATTCAATAAGAAAGGGCATTGGATCATCTGCTTGAGGGAATAACATTTTCCAAGCTAAAGGTGTGCCATCCGGTTTCTCTCGCCTTCCTAGTATAGGCCCAATTGCAGGAATAGATGCTTGTTGAAAATAGGCGTGGAAATCTTCCATGTCATTCGTTCTGAATGCGATTTGGACCACTCCTTCTTTATCTTGTTCTAGCTCATGGACAAGTTGTACGATTAACGGATTATTCGCTTTTTCAGCTAATTTTTTATCAAAAACGCCAAGCCATTCTATGTAGCAATCATTGGCAAAATAAGCTAAGTAATTATGTGTCCCCCAATTTTTATGCTCTCCTCCTGGAACGATTTCTACATGATATTTGCTAGAAAAATCCTTTGCTGCTTGTTCGGGATTCTTTGCACCAATAACAATATGATCTAATGCCAGCATCATGATACCTCCTCGTAATTGTCTTCATTTGATTTGTGTTTCATGTCGATTACAATGCACAAAAAGAAGAATTGTCGTGATTTAAGGATTCTTAGTCCACGCGCTTTTCTTTATGTATTTTCGTTCATGTTTTATTTGCATGATAGGAAAGTAAAAGTTTTTAAAGGTTTATAGTATGAAAAGCTACGGTAATTATCTTTGGTGATAGCCAAGTTTTTCTAAACATTTCGTGCAAGAAAACAGTCTTTTGAATATTCTGCTACAACTAAGTATAATAGAAAAAAATGAACTTTGGAAGGAAGATGGAAAATGAGTAACCCACTATTAAAGGAATTTACGCATGAAATTCATACAGAGAGACTACTTCTTCGCTTGCCTCTTCCAGGAGATGGAAAAGCTGTTTATGAAGCCGTTCAATATAGTAGACGAGAATTAAAGCAATGGCTTCCTTTTGCTCAAAAAGAGCAAACATTAGAAGAAACCGAGGTAAATGTACGGGAAGCACAAATTCAATTTTTACAACGAGAAGATTTACGTTTTCATATTTTCGATAAACATTCGAAAGTGTTTTTAGGTTGTACGGGGTTACATCGAATAGATTGGAGCATTCCTAAATTTGAAATTGGCTATTGGGTTGACACTAGACATCAAGGGAAGGGGATTATTTCAGAGGCGGTGAAAGCTTTAACGACATTTGCTTTTGAAGAATTAGGTGCAAATCGAGTGGAAATACGTTGTGATGAAAAAAACGAGCGTAGTCGGGCAGTTCCTGAAAAGCTAGGTTTCTCATTAGAAGGAATTCATTATCATGATGCAAAAAGTGTGGATGGCATAAACTTACGTAATACTTGTGTGTATGCTAAATTAGAATAGAAACAGACAGATTGGTAAAGATTTAATATGTTAAAAGAGACATCAATCATTCAAATTATTCTGCGGGATGCATTGCGTACACTTTTTAAATGTAGATAGAAATCATACAAAGCAGGTGGAGAAATGGAACAACCACGTATATTAATTGTAGAAGATGAACAGAAATTAAGTAGAGTGTTGCAATTGGAATTAGAATATGAAAATTACAAAACAGAAGTGGTATTTGATGGAAAAGAAGCGTTAGCAAAGATGGAACAGCAGAAGTGGGATTTAGTGTTGTTGGATATTATGCTTCCAGAATGGAGTGGGCTAGAAGTATTGCGTAGAGTGAGAAAATTTGACCAAACAACACCAATCCTTTTGTTAACGGCTCGCGATCAAGTACATGATAAAGTGAGTGGTCTAGATTTGGGGGCAAATGACTATATTACGAAACCTTTTCAAATTGAAGAACTATTAGCAAGAATTCGTGTACATTTACGAAATCCGATAAAAAAACAAACGGAGGATGAACAGGTTGGAGTTGGAGATTTACTTGTACATGTTAAGAGCAGAGAAGTCACTCGGGCAGAGAAACAAATTGAATTAACACCACGCGAGTTTGATTTATTAGTCTGCTTATTAAAGAATAAAAATATTGTCCTAACGCGTGAGCAGCTGATCGAACAAGTTTGGGGCTTTGATTACTATGGAGATACGAATGTCGTCGATGTTTATATTCGCTATTTACGGCAAAAAATAGATAAAGGCTTTGACCAAGCTTATATTCAAACCGTTCGCGGAGTTGGCTATACGATAAAGGATATGGAAACATGACATTAAAAACAAAGATTCAACTATTCACAGGCATTTTTATGCTTATTCTTACTCTGATTATAAACACTGCTATTTATATGTTGTTTTATAAAGTTTCTGCAGAGGCTGACTTACAAAATTTAGCTGATCAGACGGAGCAATTAGTAATAGCCATGAAAGAACAGCCAGATGTCATTTCTAACGAGTTATTTCGCTCGTTTGCACCGGCTGAAGGAATGATTCGGGTAGTCGATCAAGATAGAACTATATTTATTTCTGCTCAACAATCAGTACAATATGATATTCCACTTGACTTTAGCTCCAATGAGTCACAGGCTATCGTGAAGCAAGGGAGTGAGCCTGATATTGCTGTTATCTCCAAACCAATTATTTGGGGAGTAGGGGAACGCGCAGGGGAAGTAGTAACACTTCAGGTTTCCACGCAGTTAACGCATTTGCATAGTACGATGCGGACGTTATTTACGGTTCTTTTAATTGCAACGGTCTTCATGTTAGTGCCTATCATTATCGGTGGGAATGTACTCAGTCGATTTTTATTAAATCCGATTAAATCTTTAATTCAAACGATGCGGGAGAACATGCAAGAAGCTACTTGGAAGAAGATTGATGTTCAAAATCGCTCCAAAGATGAATTGTATGAAATGGGAAAAACATTTAATGCAATGATTGACCATTTAAAAGATAACTTTGAGAAACAGGAGACATTTGTATCGGATGCTTCTCATGAGCTAAAAACACCTATTTCCATTGTGAAAAGCTATGCACAGTTAGTGAAAAGAAGGGGAACGGACAATCAACAGCTCGTTCAAGAATCGATGGAGGCAATCGATTCTGAAGCTGATCGAATGGGAAAGCTAGTTGAACAAATGCTAGCATTAGCAAAAAACAAACATCATGCAGCTAAGGAACAAGTGCATATAGTTGCGTTATTAGAAGAGACAGTAACTACTTTCCAAACAGCATATAAGAGGGAAATTACTTTTAAGAAGGATGTAAGTGATGAAGTGGTGCTAACAGGAAACAGGGATCAATTGGAGCAAGTATTTTATATCTTGATTGATAATGCGTTGAAATATAGTGAAGATAAGGTTGAGATAGGTATAGAAATGGAACATAAACAGGTGCTTATTCAAGTTCGTGACTATGGTTCAGGTATCTCAGAGGCAGAACAAGCACGCATTTTTGATCGGTTTTATCGTGTGGATAAAGCGAGAAGCAGAGATACTGGCGGGACGGGGCTTGGTTTATCTATAGCTGCTGCCATTGTAAAAGAGCATCAAGGCGAAATTACGGTGCAAAGTAAGGTTGGGGAAGGTGCTACGTTTGTTGTCATTTTTCCCATTGTCTAAAACTTCATCTCTACATGCAATCTCAGCAAATTTTAATGTTACTAACAGGAGTTTCTCAGCTTAATGAATTATTCTAAAGAAAAGGCTGAAGACCTGCGGTAGTATGTCAAGTGAAAATTAAATAGTTTTTTAGTTATCAAGGTACAATTTGCTTAAAAAAGGCAACCCTAAACCGACTCCAGTAAACATGTGTGAAATACTGGAAATTACTCAAAGGATTAGAAGCTAATTATACTTCATGTATTGACGCTCCTTTGTGGCGTGTAAATTTGGTTTTTGCGTAGTAGCGCATCCACCAAACGCACTAATTTTCTTGCAGTTAAGACGAGGGCTCTTTTGTATTGATGCTTTGGTACTTCATCGAACTTTTTCGCGTAATACTCTTTGTATTCAGGAACATGCCTTCTTGCCAAGTTGGCGGCTTCAACGAGGTAATAACGGAGATACTGATTTCCATTATTCGATAACGATGTGTCGCCGGCTGTAAAGCGACCAGATTGGTGTTTACGCCAACAGAGTCCTGCATATTTGGCGATCTTCGCTTCGTGAATTGTCCCAAATGATCCTAAGACCATTATCTAGGAACATCACGGAACGTCCAAGACATTTGACATATTATCTTAGGTCTTTACTAATTCATGAGTTTGTCCAAACCAAGTTACTTGGAACGGAAGGCGGCGACTCCAGCGGGAAAAGCATGAGACTTGAGACCCCGCAACGAGCGTTTTTTGCGAGTGAGGAGGCTCAATCAGCCCTGAGGAAAGCGTCCGCCTGCAGTGGAAAGTAACGGTAGCACTAGCAGATACAATTTTTATAAATTAGTTAGAATAAAATAGGCGGAAAAATAACGCCTAAACATAATATACGAGGAGGGTGGCTATGAAAAGAAAAAAGATGTGGGTTAGTATAGCCAGTGCAATAGCAGTAGTTGGCATTGGTTTTACTGTTGTTTATTTTGGAGGTACTGCTTCCAAAGCGGCTATTACGAAGGTGGAAGCAGAGAAAATTATTTCAAGCCAATACCCTGGATCGCTAGAAGGAGATATTCAAAAAGAAGAAAATAACGACTACTATGTTGCAAGTATAGAGCATAAAGGAAAACAGTATGAAATAAAGATTCATGAAAAAACTGGAGAAGTTATCCAATTAAACGAAGTATCTACGGGGAACAAAGACGACCGAAAAGCCTCTGAGCAAAAAGAAAATAACGATACAAATGGAGCCGAAAATAGTGAGCAGGCGAGTGAACCCGACAAAAAGCAAGATAATAATGCTGGACAAAATGTTGTCATAAGTGAAGAAAAGGCGAAAGAATTAGCTTTGGAGGAATTTGCTGGTACGTTTGATGAACTAGAACTAGATGAAGAAGATGGACGCTTTGTCTATGAAGTAAAAATTGTTCATGGGGAAGATGAAGCGGAAATCACGATTGATGCATTTACAGGCGAAATCTTGTTTACCGAAATAGAAAGAGAAGATTAACTTATATAGGTAGTGCATTAGCGTGAACGAGGTAGGTATGCTAAAAAACGCAAAGTGAAAATGTATTAACAAATTATCTATGAAAGAAATCGTTCGGAGTTCCAGCTATGCTCTATAGATACCCATTCTTCTGATAGGGAATTGACGTTATCAAATTTTAATAAGAAAAATAGCCCTTACCCATTTGTGAGCGTATTAGAGAGAACAGGGGCTATTTTTTTGTGTTTACACTATAGGAAGTATAAAAGTATAAAGGTTATAGTATAAGAGAAACTATGCCATTCGCCATAAAATTTGGCGACAGGCCAAGTTTTTCTAGAAATAGAGACAACAACTGCTAATAACACGGATTTTCTACTATTCCTTAGTCGAACAGACTACGATTTCATATATCTAGCTTGTCTTTGCAAAGCCCTTTATTCATGACGAACTTTGATACGCAATTAAAAAAAGTAATCTAGTGGTCTTTAGCACGACAATTAAATTCACTAGTAACTAATTCTTTTCTTAGCAAATTCTAATCTTGTTCACAAGGTTCTCTTATTCCTTATGGTTATGATAGAACTAACAACAAACAAGGAGTGGATAGGAATGAAAAAGAAATTAGGAATCATTATCGGAACAATAGCTGGTGCTGGGATTTTGGGTACTGGAGTATATTATTCTAATGCAGATGAAGCAACCCCAAAGTTGGATGGAGATAAAATTAAGAGTATGGTGCAAGAGCAATACGATGGTCAAATCACTGAATTTGAATTAGAGACGGATCGCCATAAAGCAGTATACGAAGTCGAAGTAATAAATAAAAATACGGAATATGATTTAAAGCTTGATGGGGACAGCGGAGAAGTGTTAAAAGAAAACAAAAAGGAAATCAACCAAACGAAAAATGGGAATAGCGAACAAGCGCAAATAAATGCTGCTAAAGAAAAGTTGATATCCATGGAAGAAGCGAAAAGCATTGCCAAGAAACAATTTGATGGCAAAGTAATGAGCATGGAACTAGATGGAGATGATAATCAATTTATTTATGAAATAGAGCTTAGAAATGGAAAGAAAGAAGCGGAATTTGAGATTCATGCTGAAAATGGAGAAATTCTGAAGCAAGAAATTGAAATAGAAGATGATCATGACTTTTAGTAGACATGTCTAATGGATAAATGGAGCAAAAAAGCCACCAAAACTTGTGTGCTATCGTTATGTTTATCGTCAAAGCTTGAATTTAGCTTAAAATGCTTATATCCCTAAAGAAGGTGCTGTATGACACCCGCGTTTCTAGACAACGCTAAGAGGTAGATAACAGCACCTAAACTTTTTAAACAGAACGCCACACAATGAGTAGCGTCATAGGAAAAAATTTACTTGAAAGTGTCTAAGCTTCGGCTATTACCTTGAAATTATCTGTTACAGTTGCCTTGACCGTGGGGTGTTTCTCAAAATACGCTTGAATCAATTCAACGGTATCTTTTTGAATTTCTTTCACTACAGGTTTATTTTTAAACATGGAGTAATCACCGCCACCACTTGCTCTGTAGTTATTTAATACGACATGATAGTTCTCTTTTTCGGTAATGGGCTTACCGTGATAGCATAATTCCTCCACTCTATTTCCAATAGGTTTGGCTACATTTATCGTGTAAGTAATCCCCTCCCACATATCATAGTTATAATGCTGCGGTTTTGGTTTTTCAAAAGCAGGATTCACCACAATGGCACCATTTTCATTCAGCGTGAAATAAGCAGCACTTTTTTCCAATGCGGCTCGAATATCCGCACCCTGTAATTCCAAAACGACTAACGTATTCGGATACATATAATTGGCGACAATATTACGCATGGTAACGGTTTGATTAAAACCTTTTGAGTTATTGTTTAACAAGGCGGTTACAGAAATATCTACACCACTTACTTCCATTTGTACTTTTTGAATAAATTCAATAAACGGATGTTTACGAGTCCGAGCTTGCAATGGATCATCAATGGTCATATCCCCTTTAATATAGCCAACAGGCTGATCAAGCCATTGTTGGGTGGAGGCTTCTACTTCTTTCGTTAAATGGACAATCTCTTGATCGGGAGGAGTTTGAGCTAAATGATGCAAGCTTGCTTTCTTATCAATAATTTGCCACCCTGCAGCAGATTTTGTAAATTGAATATCCACTTTAGCATAGAGAGAGGCGTTATTTCCAGGCTGAATAACTAATACATCATGAACGGTGTCTGTAAGCTGGCGATGTTGATGGCCTGTTAACAGAACATCAATCCCCTTTAATTGACATATGGCATATCCCTGATTTTCTCCAGTTAGCGTTTCTGTAGCCTCTCCTGTATGGATATCACGTTCAAATCCGCCATGGTAAGAAACAACGAGTAAATCAGGCTGCTCCTTTTTATGGATATAAGGGACCCATGTTTTTACTGTCTCATATGCATCTCTAAAGTGAATGCCAGCAATATGTTCTGGAGATTCCCAATTTGGTATGTAATGCGTTGTAACCCCTAAAATGGCAACTTTAATTCCGTCCTTTAGCGTCTTTATTATATATGGAGGCCCGTATTTTGGCTCGTTTGTTTCTTCATCTAACACATTTGCAGCGAGCCAAGGAAAATCGGATTGCTTCATTGCAGCTTGTAAGATAGATTGACCAAAATTAAACTCATGATTACCAATCACAGAAGCGTTAATGTTAATTTTGTTCATGGCTTGAATGATCGGGTTTATTTCATGAGCGTATTCTTTCACATAATGCGTCATTAAAGGAGTGCCTTGAATAAGGTCTCCATTATCAAGGACGATGACGTTATCATGCGTACTACGAATTTGTTTAACTGCAGTTGCATATCTTGCTAGTCCATTTGCAGATTCTTCATTTGTGCCATAATTAATCGGCATAATGTGGCCGTGAATATCACTTGTATAAATAAGGCTTACGTTGACAGACGTATTGTTCAAAGGGAAGCATCCTTTCCATGTAACTTATAGGGATGAAATTTTTGGGTTTATCGTATAAGAAAAAAATAGTTTTTCTAACAAGATAAGCAAGTATAAAATCAGGGGCTTATGTATACAAAATAACCGAATAAGCCATGTCTAGCTCCAACGCCAAGCAACTAGGCGACTTCACTCCATTGCCCTAAGCGAAGTCATCATCGGTTCGTCCTAAATAGGAAGATCGACTAAAGACGGGCTTGCCGGAGGGCGCCGGCATACTCCTGTTGCAGGAGCATGAATCCTACAACTTTCGTTGATTCGTTTCACTCTCTACGTTGCTAACCGGGCGCCCTGAGCCTTTGTTCATGTAACTATGGAAGTAGTCCCACAAGGAATCTGTGGGATTGCATAGAAATAACTATACTATACTATTTTCCGACGAATTCGCGCGGAAAGAAAGTCAATCACTGTAACAACGATAATAATGGCTAGTAAGATTAATCCCATTTCATTCCAATTTCTGTTGCTAGAAGCAAATATGATCATTGTTCCGATACCTCCAGCGCCAACAATACCTAAAATGGATGAAGCTCTAATATCGACTTCAAATCGATAAATGGCATAGGATAAAAATTCCGGAACAATTTGTGGTATAACTCCGTAAAATAAAATTTGAATTTTATTTGCCCCATTTGCCTCCATTGCTTCAATGACTTGCATATCAATGGATTCAATTACTTCAGAGTAAAGCTTACCGAGCATACCTGTTGAACCAATTGCAATAGCTAATACACCAGCAAAAGCGTTAGGACCGACCGCAACAACGAACAATATTGCCAGAATAATATCAGGAAATGCACGCACGGCTGACAATATCCATTTGCCAATAGCAGTTAAGATTTTACTTCTGGTCATATTTTGAGCTGCTAAAAATCCTAATGGAATAGCTAACACTGCGGCCATCAAGGAGCCAGCAAAAGCAATCAATATGGTCTCCCATATTTTTGCAGCCACTTCGCTTGTTGCAGACCAATCAGGTTGAAACAGTTTTGGGATAACCCGTGAGAAGTTATTTACCATCCGCTCAAAAGCTCTTCCCCAATCGATATCGATGCCAAGAAAAGTCCAAACATATAGCGCTACGATAGCTAAGAAAATAACGATTCGTCTTACTATTTTAAAGGTTGATTTTGGTTGTTTAGGAGGTAAAGAATACGAAGCCATTAGATCAAAGCCTCCCTTAGTTTATTGCTAATAAATTCAATGACAATAACGACAATAAAAATTAAAATAATAATCGCCATGGCATTAGGATAATTATAAAAACCGAGTTGTTGATCCAGTACTAAGCCAATTCCTCCTGCACCTACTAATCCTAAAACGACAGAAGCGCGGATATTAATTTCGAATACATAGAGTACGAAGGAAGTGAATTGTGGTAAAACTTGTGGAACAAGCCCAAAATAAATAACTTGAAAAACATTCCCGCCTGAAGCACGCATGGCTTCTAGTGGATTCATATCGACAGATTCGATCGTTTCACTAATCAATTTAGCTAGTATGCCTAAAGAAAAGATAAATAATGCTAAAATTCCTGGTAACAGGCCGACACCGAATAAACCAACAAAAATAACGGCTAGCACTAAGTCTGGGATCGTGCGCAGAATATTTAAAAATGTTCTTGTAATGAGATATAATGGTTTAAAAGTCGTTATATTTTGGGCAGACAAAAGTGCTAAAGGTACAGTCAGGATTGCTGCTAATGTGGTAGCTATAATTGCCATTTGGATGGTTTGCGCCATTTCTCCCCAAACCTTTGGAATAACTTCTAGATTAGGTGGAAAAAACTTTTCAATAACGACGTACATATTGCCTAAGGCATTGCCGAAACCACCGACCATTTCCCGTTGCGTCCAAAACATACTAAACAAATAAAAACCAATGACGATAAAAAAGATGATCGTAATTTGTAGTTTTGTTTTCACAGGATAAATGGAAGGTGTTTTCTCTGTCATCTCTTGTCTTGATTGTTTGGTCACGATTTGTTCGCCCCCCCACGTAAGTCATCCTCACGTATCGAACGTCCATAAATCTCTTCAAATGTTTTTTCCGTAACTTCCGATGCAGGTCCGTCAAAAACGATTTCGCCAGCACGCATACCAATAATTCGATCGGCATACTCCATGGCCATATCGATAAAGTGGAGGTTTACAATCGTTGTAATCTTATCTTCTTTATTGATTTTCTTTAAATATGTCATGACTTGATGGGAAGTGGGCGGGTCTAAAGAAGCAACAGGCTCGTCCGCTAAAATATACTTTGGCTGTTGTGTAAGTACACGTGCAATACTTACTCGTTGTTGTTGTCCACCACTTAATTCGTCTGCGCGATTATAAATTTTTTCGCCAATATTAACACGTTGCAAACTTTCATATGCTAAGCTTATATCCTCTTTTTGATATAAGTTTAAAATGGATCTTAACGTTCCAGTATGACCTAAACGCCCAGCTAGAACATTCTTGAGAACGTTAGTTCGTTTTACGAGGTTATAATTTTGAAAAATCATGCCGATTTTAGTGCGCAGCTTTCTTAGGTCGCTACCTTTATAACCTAATATATTTTCATTGTCTATCGATAAAACGCCACTAGTAGGTGTGACGAGACGATTTATACTCCGAATGAATGTTGACTTTCCAGCACCAGATAGGCCTACGATGACGACAAATTCTCCGTCTTTAATGGTTGCATTAATATTCTTTAAACCCACGGTTCCATTTGGGTACACAAGCCCAACGTCTTTAAATTCTATCATTTATGTATTGCCCCTATCATAGAAAGATTGTTTTAAAACTGGAAAAAAAGGGAGAGTTTCCATCTCCCTTTTTCCCACATAATGTAATTAGCATGATTTTGAGCATACTGCTATATTCTTCAGAGGATCAAATAAACTTATAGCTCGATATCATCTTTGAATTTTTGATATGTTTCTTTAACGATCTCGTATTCTTCGTCAGAAGCTTCGTCAATCGCATCCCAATTGTATACTTCATCCATGATTTTGATCATTTCTTCATCTTCATTGAAAGATAGGAATGCTTCTTTAATTTTTGTCACTAATTCTTTGTCTAATTCTTTCGTTACAGAGATGGTGTCATTTGGGATTTCGTCCGTATATTCAATGACTTTTAATTTATCCATGACATCAGGGTATTCTTCTTCTAATTCCGTGCGAACATCGTCAAATGTAGTAGCTACATCAGCATCTCCTTCGTAAACAGAGATAGCTGCATTATCGTGTGCTCCAGCAGCAATCGTGTTACCGAAGAAATCACTTTCTAATTCTGTTCCAGACGCATAGTCAAATTCTTGCATCATTTGGTATGCTGGGAAAAGGTAACCAGAAGTAGAGCCTTTATCTGCATATGTCCATACTTTACCTTCTAAGTCTGCTAAAGACTCCATGTCAGAATCTGCTCGTACGACGTATTGTGCTTTGTATGTACCAGAACCATGACGAACAGATTTAAGAATAACATTTACATCGTATTGCTCATTAGCAAGTACGTAACCGAAAGCAGGAATAAAGCCAATCTGTACTTGGTTAGACCCCATTGCTTCTACAAGGGCGTTATAGTTGGTCATTACTTTCCCTTCAACATCAATTCCTAATTCTTCCCCTAAACGATCAGCTAGAGGCTTTACTGTATCTGCGATTGTATCAGAATCTTGAGAAGGAACAAATCCCATAACTAGTTTATCTGGTGTTTCTCCTTTTTCTTCTTTCGCATTATCGTTGCTTTCTCCGCTTGCGTTATCTTCTCCATCTGAATCATCTGACCCGCCACAGGCAGCAAGTACGAACGCTAAGGCAAGGACGATAAATAAACTATACCACTTTTTCATTTTGACCCTCCTAAAATTTATCTACTGCATTAAAAATGCTTACACCTTTATTAAATACTATTTATGAAAAAATTTCTAGATGTATTTTATTTTCTTTACAAGAAATTAATATAGATGGCTAAGTTTATTTACGCATAGGAAATGGGAGTAAATTTCTTCCTTATTGTCAACGGTTTATCCCAGAGATAAGGGTTGTAAGACTTACAATTCAAAAATGCTAAGAATGTGAGATAGGAACTGGATAATTTTAAGTGAGAGATAGTAGCATCTAAACTCCCATTTTCGTAGGCAACTTTTAGGCGATACCTTCGAATGCTCACAATGAGTGGGAATGAAAGACATCCACTTTATGTTTTTTTATGCGAGCTTAGGGGAATAGCTAGTAAAAACAAGTTGGGCGTTGTAGTTTTTAGATTAGTGAATTTACTAAGTAGAACTATCTGCTATCTTGAAAAGCGAGCATAATGAGTCACTTTATAAAACATAGCAAGATGGATTAATAAAGAATCCGTGGAGGGAAGTTGCTTCATGAGAAAATATGAAACGGCGTTACTTTTATATAATGGAAATGCAGATGAAGAAGACATGAGAACAAAGTTAACACAAATCGTTGCAAATTTATCTTTAGCAATTAAACAGTTGCATTTGTTACAGACAGATTCTATTGAAGATGTGAGACAGGCGTGCGTACGGTATGCTGATCAAGTAGAGATATTGCTTGTTTTAGGAGGAGATGGCACAGTACATACATGTATTAACGCTATCTCTCCTTTAAAGAAGCGCCCTATTATTGGTATATTGCCTGGGGGGACGTGTAATGATTTTAGTCGTGTACTTCGTATGCCACAACGATTAGGGGATGCTGCCTCCGCCATTGTGGGCGGAGAGGTTGTGGAGATCGATGTAGGAAAGGCTGATGACAGATACTTTCTTAATTTTTGGGGGATTGGCTTAATTGCTGAAACATCGCAAAATATTGACCCTAATCAAAAGAAAAACTTCGGTGTACTTAGTTATTTTATGAGCACATTAAAAAGCCTTTCGCAAGCAGAAAGTTTTTCCTATCAAATAACTACAGATGAGCAGAATTTCGTAGGGGAAGCTGTCATGATTGTTGCTTTAAACGGAAGGTTTTTGGGTACGCAAGAAGTCCCCATTTCAAGTTTACAACCTGACGATGGAAAACTAGATGTACTCATTGTGAAAAATTCCAATCTTGCTTTTTTTCGTGATTTATTGGCTATGAACGATCCGAGCAAAAAATTAAAGGAATTGAATGAAATGATGTATGTGCAAACGACTTATTTGCAAGTAACTACTGAAAACAAGAAAGAAATCGATATGGATGGGGAAATCATAGCTACTACACCGTCAGAAGTGGAAATTATTCCAAAACATTTACAAATGATACGAGCAAAATGACTGCTCGTTATAAGAACAAAAGTATAACGTTTTGAACCCGTTCCCCTAGGAGTTAGAAGTGAATACTAACTTCTAGGGGATGTTGCTTGTAATGAAAAATGAAGCTTTTTGAATCTTTTTTCGCCCCAATTTCGTACAATGATGTAAGGCAATGCTGTAAAGGGAGGATTTCCGTTGAAAACGTTAGAGGTTGTTGAACTTTCGGTAGAAATAGATCAGAATTTGCTGATTGATCATGCGTCATTTACATTAGAGGAAGGGACGATCACAGCGCTTGTAGGTCATAATGGGGCAGGGAAATCAACGCTTTTAAAAGCTATTGTCGGGATGCTTTCTAAAAGCCAAGGGAAAATTATATTTAATGAAACGTACCATCAAGATGAAGATTTTTTAACATGTAAGCTATTACTTGCTTATTTGCCGGAGGAACCGATGTTGTTGACGGAATTAACTGTGATGCAACACTTTCAACTTTACGGCATGAGTTATGAACTGGCTAAAAATGAAATGAACCAACGAATAGAAGAAATGGTAAAAGGATTTGAATTATCCGATAAACTAAACGAATATCCTGAGTCATTGTCTAAAGGAATGAGACAGAAGGTGCAAACCATTTGTGCGCTACTTCCTGATACACCGTTGTTACTTATTGATGAACCTTTTATGGGTTTAGATATTTATGCAATTGATTATTTTGAGCAGCTAATGAAAGAGAAGGTGGCAAAAGGAACGACAATTCTTGTTACAACACACCAATTAGACCGCATGAAAGGAATGGCGGATAATTATATTATGTTGCAACAGGGTAAAATACATAGCCAAGGACCAATTGATCAATTTGTTACGATTGATAGGAGAATGGATGAATGATACGTCAACCATCCCTATTAAAAAGCTTCTTTTTCATAAGAGTTCACCGCTTTAAGAAAAAGCGAAAGTTAAACAAGCAAGCGTCCCAATTACTTTTTGATAAGACAACGACGGTATATCTTGTTTTATTACTTGCCTATACGTTTGCAAGTATGTTTATCTTTAGCGATACTACGGCTATGTATAAGGACTATTTTATTTTTTTAGAGCAGCAGGCGGAAGATGTCATATGGGTGTTGACTATTGTTTTACCAGTTCGTTCAATGTTTCATGCATTCCGAGAACCAGGAGTTCTATATTCCAGTGCAGAATATCAATTAGCTTTATTACCATATCCAAGAGGGAATATTTGGTTTTTAACGTTGCTAGAAAGATGGCTAAAGAGGCTACTTATATATAGCTTAATAGCGGGTGTTGCTCTACTATTAACGCCACTTAGCCTATCATTCATTCTTACGTTTGTGGCAACTTTCGTCATATTTGATATTATCATGGCTATTCCACAATGGAAATTATTCCAGCAGCACTTTGCTAAAAAAATGATGCTGTTTTTATTAGCTGTTGTATTGGTAGGTATAGCGAGTCTTTTAAATCCATTGCTAGAGCCAAAATTAATTGCTTCCCTGCTCATTAGTTGCATTGTATTGGTGAATTTATTCTTATTGCCGCATGTATTTTCACATATTAATTGGTCGAAAGTAACGGAAATTAATGATTATACTATTTGGCGTATGCCGTTATTAGCTTTTGCTTCCAAGACGAAATTTAAACGACCGAAACGATATACTTTGTTTCAAAATAGCAGCAAGAACAAGTTGCCATTTACTACGGAGGGACAGATTTATAATCGGCTATGGAAAATATATTTCATAAAACAACAAGCGATCATTTTTCGTGCCTTAGGAACATTATTTGTACTTATTGCGGTTCTCTTTTTCGTGCCAATATGGTTGTTCTATATTGGTATTGCAGCCATGTTGTATGTTTATATTTCAATTGCAGTTAGTTTTTATGCAGATCGATTTAGCAATGATGTCATTGAAGTATTACCATGGTCCACGAAAAATTATGCAAATTATTTTTCGCAATGGATGCGATTAGGCGCTATGCTCTTATTTATTCCCGTACTATTTTTTTATTTTATGCACCTTAGTTGGTGGACCCCTCTGTATATTTTGCTGTTTTGGACGACGTATCGTTGTGTGAAAGAAGTAAAGCTAATGAAAATGGCACATTCACTGACCAGGAAAAAATCTGTTTTACAAGTAGAAGAAACGATAGGAACAGTCGCTATGGTATGTTTAAGTTTAAGTGGAATTTATCCTTTTCTGACGATAAGTTCACTTGTGCTTTTGTTTCTGCTTTATAAAAGAAGCAGCAAGCCCATCTTTTCATGACAAGGGGAGGATAATTTGACGAACAGTAATGCTTTAAAAGAAAAACAGAACAATAGCTCGCTTAAATTATTGGTTGTATTATCAAAAGCATATCGAAGTTTAATGGAACAAGTAGAGGATGATATTCACCAAAGAGGTTTAAATTTGACCGATTTTGCAGTAATGGAGCTGCTTTATCATAAAGGACCACATACTTTGAAAGCGATAGGGGAAAAAATATTATTAACAAGTGGAAGTATTACGTATGTTGTCAATAAATTAGAAAATAGGCGTTATATCGTACGAATACCAAATGAAAATGACCGACGTGTCACATTTGCTGCCATTACGGAAAAAGGAGAAAGGTTAATGGAGGAAATTTTTCCCGGTCATTGGGCAAGAATTGAAGAAATTACAAGTGGACTAGATGAGACAGAGAAGCAACTGGCCATTGACTTGTTACGTAAGCTCGGTACTGCAAATAAGGTGAAATAAAAGAGATGAAATATGTCAAAAGCATGACGTTCAGTAATATTTATGTCATGCGTTTGGCATATTTTCGTTTGTAATTATTTGTAGTAGGGAATAGATGAGTGTATAAGATAAATGGTTCTAAGAAGGGGTTTTTACAATGAAAAAACCTAATGTAATTGTATATATTAGTACGAACTGTAAAGCATGTGAAGAAGTAATAGAATTCTTACAAGAATGGACGATCATGTATCAAACGAAAAATGTAAATGAAAACCCATCGAATATGAAAGAATTACAGAGTTTTGGAGTATTTGGTACCCCCGCAATATTTATCGACGGTAAAGAAGAACCAATTTTAGGATTTCAAAAAAATAAATTAAAGTATTCTTTAGGTATCATAAATAAAGAAATAACGCATTATAGTTCTTTGTTTGATGGGTATATAGAAGAAAAGAACAACGATCACAGATTTTAGTGAAATAGCATACGCTGTAAAAAAAGGTGTAGAGGGTGTGGATTCTTATGTATTATCGGCCTTATTTTAATTATAGACAAATGTATGATGAACGTCCTGCTCCTTTTGATACAGCGAATATGGGAGCGTCCATCCATTCTCAACCGTATATGTCTCCACCATACCAGTCTCCCTACGAATACTTTGCTAAACCTCAACAGCCAATGAGCTGGCCAGAAAGTAATTTTCAAACTTCCCAACAACATATGTACCAAGGATGGAATGGGCAACCTGCACCACAAGGTATGCACGAAAGTTTAAATGGGCAACCTTCGCCACAAGGTATGCACCAAGGTTTAAACGGGCAACCTTCGCCACAAGGTATGCAACAAATGGATATGCAAAGTTCACAAAATATGGAGCAAGAGGCGAATATGTTACAAACACAACAACCAACTGCTCCTGGGCAATCTTTTGATTTGGATAAAATGTTATCAACAGTAGGTCAGTTGGCTAATACGTATCATCAAGTCTCTCCTATCGTTAAGCAATTTGGATCACTTATCAAAACCTTTAGATGAAAGTGCTGGTGGTCAACTTCATCAGCTTTTTTATTCGTCTAGGAAATTATAAAATTTAGCAGCTGTGGATAAACTTACTAAGTTATTTAACCACGTCCGGCTTAAGCGCCCAGCAACTAGGCGACTTCACGGAATCGCCCTAAGCTAAGTCATCATCGGTTCGTACCTCACCGTGATTCCTAAAACTTTAGTTGATTCGTTCCACTCGCTACGTTGCTAAACGGGTGCTTGCGCCTTTGTTCCTTTAAAAATTTCCAATAATCATCAAGCATGTTTTCGGTAAGAAAAGGGGAAACAAAGAATAGAACAGAAAGGAGAAAACGTAAAGATGGTAGCCTGTTTAATTATTCACGGATACACTGGAGGTCCTTATGAAGTAGAACCACTTGCAGATTATTTAACAAAACAAACCGATTGGCATATTGCTGTCCCTACGTTACCAGGACATGGTCGAAACTTGAACTTACAGCATGTATCTCATGACGAATGGCTTGAAGCTGCAGAACAAGCACTGCTGCAACTACAAAAAAGATATGATACCGTTTATCTCATCGGTTTTTCCATGGGAGGGATGATTGCAGCTTACTTAGCAGCGAAGTATCAAATTGAGAAGCTAGTGCTTCTAGCTACTTCTGGGAAATATTTGTCATTAAAGCAGATTGGAAAAGACATAGGTGGTTTTCTTACAGATGCTGTGACAGGGAAATTAGGAGAAAACAAACTGTTTCTGCACTATAAAAGAAAACTAGGGACAGTACCATTTCGCGCTAATATCGAATTTTTAAGATTAGTTCGGTTTACTAGAAGGTACTTAAATAAAATAAAATCGCCAGTATTAATTGCTCAAGGGCAGCAAGACGGAATGGTACCATATAAAACAGCCTATTACTTAAATAAAGAAATTACATCGGAGCAAAAGGAAGTGGTGTTTTTCGAGCGTTCTAAGCACTTAATCTGTTTAGGAGATGACAAAGATACATTAAACAAAATCGTACATGCCTTTCTGCAGTCATCAAGATCACCTACATTTACTTACTAGATAAAGGCTTTGTAATTAAGTGTGTATCCATTTTCTTATAATAGGAATTGGGGATTTTTATTCCATGTAAGGGATGACAAATTCCTATAATATAAAAGGGAGTCAGTGTAATGGGACAAACAGATCCTATAGTATAAACAGGGCTATCACCATAAAGATAAGGTGATAGCCGACCAAAGAGTAGTGGGTTCTTATGCTTTGTTCCCTAATGCTTGAAAAAAGAAATAACGAGAGCACCTTCTCCACCATAAGTGGATATTAACGGACCTGTTTCCATAATGAGTGCATCTTTAAATGGATAAGCCTCTCTTATTTCATTTAGCACTTTCTTCGCACGTCCTTCTGCATTACAATGCGATAAGGAAATCACTTTATCCTCCACATTTTTAGTATATTCCCCAATTTGATCGATAAATCGGCGTATGGACTTTTTGTCCCCTCTCACTTTCTCGGTCACTTCAATAGCTCCGTCTTCACTTGCACGCATCAGCAGCTTAATATTTAAGGTTTTTGCAATCTTCCCTTTTACTTTATCAAGACGTCCGCCTTGAATAAGGTTTTCCAACGTTTTTAATACAAATAAAGTAGCAGTTTGTTCTGCTCGTTCTTCCAGATGTTCTACTAAAGGCTCAAAGGAATAACCTGCTTCTATTTTGGTGATTGCTTCATGAAGCAACAAAGCGATTCCGCAAGAAGCAGTTTTTGTGTTAATAACGGCAATCTTGCGTTCAGGTTCTTCATCAAGTAATAATTTCATGCCAGCTACTGCGTTCTCATAGGTGCTGCTTAACCCTTTCGTCAAACTAAGCATGAGAATAGGGACATCTTGTGCAATTTGTTTGTATGCTGTGTAAAAATCATGTGGGCTTGGTGCTGAAGATCTAGGTAACTCATTGGTTTCAGCCATTTTTCGATAAAAGGATGGAATGTCTAAATCTACTCCGCTTTTATATTGTCCATCACTAAAATGTAAATAGAGTGGCACTTGAATTATGTTTGTCTTGGTTAATAAACGCTCAGGTATATCCGCTCCACCATCAGTCATTAATTGAATGTTCATAAGGTTTCATCCTTCCCCTTTTCTGTGTTGTTCTTACACTATAAGAAAATATAGCATTCTATATTTACGATTAAATAACAAGAGCATCCGTTTCAAAGACGATAAGTCAAGTTTTTTTAATCATCTTGTTGCTTCTTTTTAGAGATAGTTAAAGTTGTTTTTCTGTTCGTGCTCAATATAAATAAAAATAATCCAAATAGGACAATGGTTCCCCCTAATAGTTGGGAAGCGGTAACTTTTTCGTCTAAAATAATATATGCTAAAATGGAAGCGCCTATTGGCTCAAAGACAATGCCCATCGAGATCGTAGAGGTGCTTAGCCATTTTAATGCCCAATTAAATAACGTATGTCCAAAAAAGGTTGGTATAATCGCTAGAGCGATAAAAATCCACCAATGATCCATTGGGTAACCCGTAAATGCGTTTCCAACTAATAAGTTATAAACAATCAAAGTACTAGAACTTACACCATACACAACAAATGTATAGGTCATTAAAGAAAGATTTCTGCGTACACGCTGTCCAAGTAAAAAATATCCTGTTACAGTGATCGCTCCTAATAATGCCAATATATCACCAAACAGCGCCATTCCACTTATTTGGAAATCACCCCAGCTAATAATAATACTACCAATTAGAGCGATTAGCATACTGATAATTGCTCCGTAAGAAAAACGCTCTTTAAAAAAAATATACGTTCCCAAGAAAGCAAAAATAGGTTGGAGCGTTACTAAAACAACAGAACTAGCTACAGATGTGTAGTTCAAAGATTCGAACCATAATATAAAATGAAAGGCTAAAAACACCCCGGCAAGAGTGGATAAAAGCCAATCTTTACGCTCAATATGCTTTATTTCATGGCGATATTTTGCCAATATGATCGGAGCCATAAGAAGTACTGCAATCAATAAACGATAATTTGCTATCATAGCAGCAGGCGCTTGATCGGCTAATTTAACGAATACTGCTGAAGTAGAAACAGATAATACACCAATTCCTACAGCGATATATGGGTTAAATGGAGGTAGTCGCATTCTAACCCTCCTTGCTTCATTTTGTTTATTTACGTTATACTGTATATCTCATATATTCTATCATGGTATTTACAAAAAATCATTTATCAAATTAGTATCCTTGATAAAAATATGTTATGATATTCTTTGCATGAGTTCACGTGAGGCCTCTTACCAATCTGGTGAAGCCTTTTTGTACTTTAGGTAGTATAAAAACGCATTTTGTATAAAAAGAATGGCGTTTCATAACCAGAGGAACAATTTATGTTTTTCGTTGCTTTTAAGCAATCTATAAAAAATGTGAATGGAACAGTGAAGTATAATTGTAGGCAAAATGTTACCTTGCGTTCAGGCGTTTGAAACGGAAGAATAATGTTTTACGTATACGCAACTCTTTGTGCATTCTACATTATATGAACATTGTTTAATCTGTGATTAAGATCTGAACAGGACTAAAGTATATAGAAGCGACCAAGGCCTCTTACAATAAAATCTTAACATTAAAGGAGTAGAGGAATAGGTGACAACATTTAAAGAGCTGGGTGTGTCTAGCCCGATTATGAAAGCATTAGAAAGAATGGGATTTGAAGAAGCAACGCCGATTCAAGCAGAGACTATCCCATTAGCTTTAGAAGGCAATGATGTAATTGGACAAGCGCAAACAGGTACAGGAAAAACAGCTGCTTTTGGTATTCCTATGATTGAAAAATTAGATGCAAGAGCACGTAAAATACAAGGTCTCGTTGTTGCTCCAACGAGAGAATTAGCGATTCAAGTAGCCGAGGAATTAAATCGTCTTGGCAAGGTTAAAAAAGTTCGTGCTTTCGCCGTTTATGGTGGGCAACAAATGGAGAGACAAATTCGTTCTCTTAAAGATGGCCCACAAATTGTAGTTGCAACCCCTGGTAGACTATTGGATCATATGCGTCGAAAAACAATTCGGACGGAACATATTCACACAACGGTTTTAGATGAAGCCGATGAAATGTTAAATATGGGCTTTATCGACGATATTCGTGAGATTCTTAAAGCAATTCCAGAGGAAAGACAGACATTGTTATTTTCCGCAACAATGCCTAAAGAAATTCGCGATATTGCGACGAATTTGATGAAAAGTCCAAAAGAAATTAAAGTAAAATCAAAAGAAATGACGGTCGAAAATATTGATCAGTATTTCATTGAAGTACCTGAAAGATATAAATTCGATACGTTAAATAACCATTTGGACATTCATTCTCCCGATTTAGCCATTGTCTTTAGCCGGACGAAAAAGCGGGTAGATGAAATAACGGAAGGCTTGCAAGCTAGAGGTTACCGTGCTGAAGGTATCCATGGTGATTTAACACAAGGAAAAAGGATGTCCGTATTAAATAAATTTAAAAATGGTCGCGTAGATGTGCTTGTTGCAACCGATGTAGCCGCAAGAGGACTTGATATTTCAGGTGTTACGCATGTTTATAATTTTGACATCCCTCAGGATCCAGAAAGCTATGTGCATCGTATTGGTCGAACAGGGCGTGCTGGTCGAACAGGCGAAGCTATCTCTTTCATTACGCCAAGGGAAATGGCACATTTGAAATTAATTGAAAAAGTAACAAAGAGTAAAATGAAGCGTCTTACACCGCCAACGAACCATGATGCACGAAAAGGACAACAGCAAGTTACGATAAGCAAAATTGTTGAAACGATTGAAACAAAAGATCTAAACGATTATCATCAAGCAGCCAATCAATTATTGGAAGATCAGGACGCTGTCTCTGTCATTGCTGCAGCGCTTAAGTTAATGACAAAAGAGCGAAAGGATACGCCGGTGAAGATTTCTTCTGTTGCGCCAATAAGTGTGAAGAAAGCAAATCACCAGAATGACAATCGCCGTTCCAATAATAAACGATTCCAGGGTAAACGTGGACAAAATAATCGTGGTGGACAAGGTAGTCGTAATCGAAAAGGTAATTTTCAAAAACGTAGAAACCGTGATAAGTAAGGATAAAAAAAGCTTGAACATAAACAAAGCGAATATTATCTAGCAAAAGCAGCCGAACAATTGTCATTTAATTGTTCGGCTTTTGCGCTATAGTGGTATAAATTTTAAGGTTATCGTATAAGAAAACACCAATTTATTAAAATAAAATGCCTAAGTAAGAAAAAGTGGTATCTTAAGAAACTATTTCCTCTTAACAAACGTATGAATGGATGAAAGTTTCTACTAAGTAGAGTAGTTCTTTTAAAATAAATGTAAAGAAAGGAAAGGAGAAATGAGATGCGACAACCCCCAAAACAACAAATAGAGAAAGACGCAATAAAAGTATGGCGGATAACAGCAGCTATTTATAATGGTATACTTTGTTTATTGGCGATGGCAGCTTTGGTTGTTAGTATTATTTTTGAATGGCCAGTTTGGTATAGCTTGGTAGCTATAGTTGTGACAATCATTTTAGCGTATGTGTTTATTTTTATATTACCAAAGCTTCGCTGGAGACGATGGCGCTATGAATTATTTGAACAGGAAATCTATATTCAATACGGTATTTTAATTATGTCAAGGACGCTTGTACCAATGGTGCGTGTACAGCATGTAGATACACAGCAGGGTCCAATTCTAAAGCGATATGATCTGGCAACTGTAACGATCTCTACGGCAGCAACGACACATGAAATCCCTGCATTGAATGAAGAGGATGCTTCTTTGTTGCGTGATCGTATTTCTGAGCTTGCAAGGGTGGATGAAGAAGATGTCTAAGCCAAAACGAATGCATCCAGCATTTATCTTATTTCATGTTATTCGATCACTAAGAGATACGATTTTACCATTTATTGCAGCTATCATTGCCATTCCTAAAGAGCATTTCTTTTTTGTTATTATAGGCCTTATAGCGCTTGCGTTAGTGTTTACAATTTTTAGTACGCTCTCATGGTGGCGTTTTACTTATGAAGTTACGAATGACGAACTACGGATTGAATCAGGAATATTCATTCGTAAAAAAAGGTACATTTCCAAAGGACGTATTCAGTCAATTGATATATCCGCAAATGTTTTGCATCGGGTTTTTAAATTAGCAAAGGTGCAAATTGAAACAGCTGGTTCTGGTGCTGAAGGTACGTTAACAGCTATCAAGTTATCGGAAGCAGAAGATCTACGAACAGAATTGAAAGGTTACCAAACAAACGATGTCGACTTAGAAAAGACAGAAGAAACAATGAAAACACCGACTGTACCTTTTTTTCAAATATCTAATAAACGATTGTTCTTGGCAGGTAGTACATCTGGAAGTATCGGAGTATTAGCAGGTTTGTTTGCTTTTGCCGCTTCAGAAATGGAACAATTTATTCCGGATGATTTTTATGATAATACGGTAGAGTGGGTAGTAGGATTGAGTTTTGCATTGTTAATCATTGTTATTATTGTTATTTTACTATTTTTATGGTTATTAGGTATTGCAGGTACAATGATTAAGTTCTGGAATTTTCGAATCGAAAGACATGAAAAAGAGTTATTTATCACGAGGGGGCTACTTGAAAAAAAGCAAACAACTATTCCGTTAAATCGTATACAAGCTATCGGTATAGAGGAAAGTATTATTCGGCAACCACTTGGCTATGCAAAAGTTTTTGCAGAAGTAGCTGCTGGTAGTGTAGAGGAAGGTGATGAGTTTTCTTCTGTTTTATTCCCAATGTTAAAAGAATCCGAAGTAGAAGAATTTCTAAAAACAATTTTGCCAACGCATGCTCACGTAGATGGAGCTTGGCATGCGATTCCAAAAAGAGGCTTATCTTACTATCTACTCCGAACCCTTCTTCCGGTTTGTTTAATTAGTGTTCCAGTATATATATTCTTTCCTGGATTTATGTGGGCTGTAGCAATTGTATTACTTTTAGCCTTTACGTTAGGTTATCTTAGTTTTCGAGATACTGGATTCCAACTAGAAAAAAAGAGGATGTTACTTCAATATCGGCGAATAAGCAAAACAACGATGATTATTTTTCATCGACGCATTCAATCTATAGAAAAAAAACAACACGCCCTTCATCGAAAACAGGGTTTAGCTACACTATGTGTTTCAATACTTGGTATGAATAGTGTCGGGGCGCATTATTTTTTAAAAGAATTGGCAGAAGCTGATGCGGATAAACTAGCAAATTGGTATTCGCATAGAAAGCGAGTAGAAGACATGGATTATAGCAAGAATGAAAAGGAAAAGTGAATGTTTTAGGAAAAAATACTGGCGCGTAATTGTATGACGTGTAGAAAATGAAATGCATGTCAAGACAATACTAAATTCATAACCAAATAAGCGCCATTTTGTTAAGCTAACTTCACGTTTATAAAATTATTTCATCATGCTGATTACTTTTTTAGTTGCTTCGGCAATAAGCTTATCATCTGCTTCAGCATTTTTCCCCTCTTTGCTAGACAGGATAGCTAGTATGATAGGTGCTTTATTTGGGGGCCAAATAATAGCTATGTCATTACGAACTCCATAGGGTGCGGCCCCTGATTTATCGCCAACTTCCCACCCTATAGGGGTTCCTGCTCGGATTAAATGATCCCCAGTTGTATTGCGTTTCAGCCAATCCACTAACAAATCTTGTTTTTCTTTCGGTAGTACATTTCCCATTGTGAAAGCTTTCAGGCTTGTGGCGAGCGCCTTTGGTGTACTCGTGTCCTTTATTTCTCCTGGATTTACCAGATTTAATTCTGGTTCCATTCTTTCCGGGTTTGTCACATCATCTCCAATGTCTCGAAGCGCTTTTTTAAACCCATTTGGACCACCTATTCGATTTAAGATGTGATTAGCAGCAGTATTATCACTATATCTTATTGAAGCATCACTAAGTTCTTTCCATGACATATGTTTATTTACATGGTTTTCAGTAATGGGATTATAATTCACCAAATCTCCTTCTTTAATTAATACCGTTTCTTTTAATTGTTTTAAAGTTAATTTTTGCAATAGCACGCCTACAGCTAGTGCTTTATGAGTAGAAGCATAAGCGAATCGATCTTCAGCTTGATACGACACAGTTTTACCATTACTAGTATCTACCGCATATATCCCTAGTTTTGCATTATATGCTTTTTCTAATAGGCGAAATTCACTCTCGTCATTCATTGTTTCCGCTTCTCCAGTCGACTTATTACTAGAGGATTGCTCTTCTTTTTCTTCACAGCCAACAAGTGCCAAAAAAGTAATTAGTAAAACGCTGATTATTTTCATGTACTTTAGCATTTCTCAAAACCTTTCCATTTTTTAAGTTTCCATGCCTAATTTTAGGGCAAAAGAATGTGTATCGTTACTTGCTTTAAAATGAATTGGATTACCAATAATAAACTAAAACTACATTATTTAAAAATTTATTTTCTTATGTTTGAAGGGGGACCATGCAATTAGAATAAACGACTTAATAAGCCAAGTAACACGAGAACGCCGAAAATAATCCAACCAATATTTTTCGAAAAAGACCGCGGAAGGCGCTTTTTATTCCAACGATTAGGGTCAAACTGAATATCATCATCATTTTTGTAACGGTTACGTCTTGCCACGGCTGCCCATGGATTATAACTATTTGCCCCCGCTAAAACAATCGGTGCAATGATAACCCCACCAAGGAATCCGAAAATATGCCCTGAAACATTGATGCCTGGATTGAAGAAGGTCATAATCAAACCAATAACGAAAATCGTTGTTACGATTTGAGAGCTTATCTGATCGATGAGATGTTTGCGAAACAGAACCATAAATATATATATCCCAAACAAGCCAAAAATTGCCCCTGAAGCTCCTATATGGAAGTAAAATAAATCTTCGACTAAATACGTTCCAAGGTTCCCAAAGATACCTGCAAAAAGGTAGCCAATAATAAATTTTGTCCTCCCAAGCATTTGCTCTAAAGCAGGTCCAAATAGCACAAGGGAGAAGGAATTAAACAAGGCATGCATTAAATCGGCATGAAGAAATATTGGCGTGATAAGCCTCCAATATTCCCCTTGCTCAATACCATAATTACTCCCTTCACCTAATTGATACAGCCAAATCCCAAATGGTAATTGTAAGAAATTAATTACGAGCCATAAAGCTAAGTGAATGATTACAATGGTGGAAACGATGGGGTACGATTGTATAAATTCTTTTATGCTTCTTTCATGTCTTATAAACATTAGATTCCTCCGTGGAATAGTTTTTGAAAATGTGTGATAGGGTGTATGATACAAGTAGTGCTTCCTTTTAAATTGTACCATACGTCCTTATAATTAATTTTATCCTACTAAATGCTATTTAAAAAGTCGAATAAAAATGACAAATGAATAGTTATTGTACGATGGTACGCCGCTATAATCATATTAAGCATATGTTAAAGCAGGAAAACAAATCAACGATCATGGACGAAAAATATACGATACGAGGAGAAGGCGATGATTAAAGGAATTGGAATAGATATTATTGAATTGGAGCGCATTCGACAGAGCTTAGAGAACAACGTTCGCTTTGTGGAGCGGATTTTAACATCTCAAGAAAGAGAAAATTACAGACAATTAACGAATGAAAAACGGAAGGTAGAATACGTTGCTGGAAGATTTGCAGCAAAGGAGGCATTTGCTAAAGCGGCAGGTACTGGTATTGGTAAACTCGCTTTTCAAGATATGGAAGTAAGCCAAACGGAAGCTGGAGCTCCTGTATTACATGTAGCAGGATATGAAGAAGAAAACATATTTCTATCGATCTCTCATGCAGAGCGTTATGCCGTAGCACAAGTTATTTTGGAAGCACGATTTTAATAGCCCTAAGCATCACGTAAAAGTTGAAACGTTGTTGTTTATCTTAAAAATTTATCGCACGTCACATGTAACACATGCATAATCACAAGGTTTGTCTCATATATTTTAGTGCGGGTAGGAGGGAACAAAATTGTTTATTGTCACCGCGAAAGAAATGTACGATATGGATCGCTTAGCTATGCAGGAATTTGGTTTAGAAGGAAAATTGCTGATGGAAAATGCCGGACGAGCTGTTGCTTTTAAAGTAATGGAGCAAACTTCACGAAATGAACAAATTGGTATCTTGGCGGGTGCAGGTAATAATGGTGGGGACGGTTTTGTCATTGCACGTACGTTACTTGATCATGGATATCAAGTAGAAGTATTACAAGTAGTTGCAAATGAAAAAATAACTGGTGATGCGTATGATCATAAGGTGATTTATGAAAAGTGTGGAGGAAAAGTTACTCTCTACAGTGGGAAATCTATCCAAATGTTGAAAGAGGCAGATGTTCTTATTGATGCCATGATTGGTATTGGGATGAATGGGGAGGTGCGTGAACCGTTTGCTACCCTTATATCTCTTATTAATGAACAGGAAGCCTATGTCATTTCTGTAGATATTCCTTCTGGCGTCCCTGCGGATGAAGGCGAGGATTCTATTAACGCTGTACAAGCTGATTACACGGTTATCATTGGCGCTCCGAAGCAAAGCGCCTTTCTCCCAAATACTGCTTCGTTCTACGGAGAATGGGACGTTGTCTCTATCGGCCTGCCGACGTTTATGTTCCATAGACTTACAAACAAAACAGTGTGGCAGCTAGACAATGTGGAAAAGACGTTACCAAAGCGCGAATTATTTGACCACAAAGGCAATCATGGAAAAGGTCTGATTATTGGTGGGTGTAAGGAAATGCCAGGTGCCTTATCGATGTCAGTACAAGCCGCATTAAAATCAGGAGCCGGTTTAATAACGGGTGCTAGTTCTTCACCTGTGATTCAAATGATTGCTGGAAACAGTGTGGAAGCTATGTATATACCTTTAATGGATACAGATGGCTATCTTAATAATCATTCAGAAGTCTCATTTGCCATATATGATGCCGCAGCAATCGGTATGGGAATAGGGAGGAAAAAAATAACACAGGATTTTGTCGCCCATGTTATGAAAACAGCGACTTGCCCTATTATTATTGATGGGGACGGACTTTACCATTTGTCACATTTATTGCCTGATCTAAATGCCAGAGCTTATTCAACCGTTATTACCCCACACCCTGGAGAAATGGCTATGCTATTGGGGGTCACAATTCGTGAAGTATTACAAAAGCCATTTCAATATGCCAAAGATTTTGCGCAAACATATAGTGTGTATGTTGTTTTAAAAGGAAGATATACCATTATTACCGCTCCAGATGGTGTGCAAAGGCTAAACCCAACAGGTAATGCAGGTCTTAGCAAAGGTGGTAGTGGCGATGTATTAACAGGGATCATGTTAGCAATGGTGATGCAAAAGCAAAGTTTGTTAGATGCTTTATGCAATGCTTGTTTCATCCATGGTATGTCAGCCGATTTACTTGTCCAAGATCAGCATTCTGAACATGATTTGCTTGCTAGTGATGTAATCAATGGAATAACACGTGTATATCGTGCGATTTTAAGTAGTGGTTGATAAGGGTTCCCTTTGTTTTACGTTAGAAAAGGACAAAAGAGATGGTCGGAAGGTAGAAAACGGAACTCTTTTCCTGTCCTACGTATAAGTACAACGAGGCAGTCGTCTACGTCTAAAGGCTTGTCACTAGCTAAGTTTGCTTGAATTAACTGAGACAAGGGAGATATGTACATGAAGATGAAAATTATTGGGGTGCTCTTGTTTGCCGGCCTCATAATCGTATTAGCTGCTTGTGGTGAAAAATCCCAAGAAGATGTTGTAGCCGATTTGCAAGAAAAGGCTGAGAAGATGGACGGGTATAAAGCAAAAGCGGAAATGAATATGAATACAGGTAAGGAACAGCAAACGTTTCAAATTGATATTTGGCACAAAAAAGAAGATATGTATCGTGTCGGATTATCCAACAAGTCTGATGAAAAGGGCAATCAAATCATTTTAAAAAATGAAGATGGGGTTTTTGTACTCACCCCAGCTTTAAATAAGAGTTTTAAATTTCAGTCCGAATGGCCACAAAATAGCAGCCAGCCTTATTTATATCAATCTTTGGTTCAGGATATTGAAAAAGATAAGGAAGCGGAATTTGAAATCACTGATGCCCATTACGTGTTTAAGACAAAAACAAATTATCAGAGCAATAACAATTTACCGTATCAAGAAATTTATTTAGATAAAAAATCGTTGCAACCTGTACAAGTAAAGGTGTTGGATAAAGATAAAAATGCATTAGTTGAAGTGAGCTTTTCCAACTTTGATAGTAAGGCAAGCTTCCAAGAAGATGATTTTTCTATGAAGAAGAATATGGGTGGAGAAGAAGCAAAAGAAACAACCGCTGTAAATGAAGAAGAAGCATTAACGGTGTTTTATCCATCTTACATGGCAGGAGCGGAACTAACGGAAAAGAAAGAAGTATCTACTAAAACAGGAGAACGGGTCATCTTAACCTTTGAAGGGGAAAAGAATTTTACCTTGGTACAAGAAAAAGCAAATGCGCAAACAACCATGGCTAACCCGAAGGAAGCAGACGGAGAGATTGTAAATTTAGGTTTTACGGTTGGAGCTATGTCGGATAATACGATGGAATGGACGCATAATGGCGTTGATTTTATGTTGGCTAGTGAAGAGTTAACAAAGGAGGAACTCATTGAAGTTGCGAAATCTGTCCAAAGCAAAGAAGTGAAGTGACCTAGAGATTACAAGCAGACTCTATCATTGGGGGTCTGCTTTTTTCTGTTAGGTTTTTTGTTTGAAAAACGTGTTAGAATAAAGCAGATTAGCAAGCGGTAGCGTAGTAGCCGTTCTATTTTCAAGTGCAAATATAGCGCACTGTGAAGCTAGCGTAGTGTTTTTCCACAGCGTCACTATCTACATTTCACTTGTACGTTTTTGATACTATAAACCAATAAAAATCTTATCTGTTCCTAATAGTGCAAAACAATTGCTACATAAAATGATAAATAGTGTGCTGGAAATATAGAGGTTATAACTATGCATGGAACAACTTAATGCATACAACAGAGTGACTAGCATTGACAGTGCTTTGTTAACAAGAAATAATAGATATATGAATCCTTAACCAAGCTATTTGCAAGAAAGGGAGTATTTATTTTGGACATACATCGAAATACATGGATAGAAATAGAATTGGATGCAATTGCATATAATATAAAGCAAATACAGAAAAAGCTACCAAAAGAAACAAAAGTAATGGCCGTAGTAAAAGCGAATGGGTATGGACATGGAAGCGTACAAATTGCTAGGCAAGCGTTGCAAGCAGGGGCAGATTATTTAGCTGTAGCACTATTAGAAGAAGCGATCAAGTTACGTGAAGCATCAATAAAAGCACCGATTCTCGTGTTAGGTTGGGTTCCACCTGAATCAGCAATCGTTGCAGCAAGGTATGGGGTTACACTAACCGTTTTTCAACAGGAGTGGTTAGAACAAATAAAAGGCTATACTTTCTCTCCACCTTTGCATTTGCATTTAAAAGTGGATACGGGAATGGGGCGAATAGGAATAAGAACAGAGCAAGAATTGAAAGACATTTCACAAGCATTAAATGAAAATAACAGCATATATTTAACTGGGGTGTTTACACACTTTTCTACAGCGGATGAACGAGAGTCAACGTATTTTGATGAGCAACGAATGCGCTTCAAAAATACCCTTTCGCAACTGAAAGAGCTACGAATGGAGAAACTTAACGTTCACATTGGTAACAGTGCTAGTGCTATACGACTTCCAGAAGCCATGTATGATTTTGTTCGTTTTGGAATTTCCATGTATGGGTTATATCCTTCACAAGAAATAAAAGCAAAGGGGGAGATAGAATTAAAACAAGCTTTTTCTTTGCATAGTAGGCTTGTTCATGTCAAAAAAATAAACCCAGGCGACTGTGTTAGCTATGGGTGTACGTATCAGGCAGAAGCAGAAGAGTGGATTGGTACGCTTCCTATTGGATATGGAGACGGTTGGCTAAGAAAGATGCAAGGTTTTTCCGTTCTTGTAGATGGAAAGCGAATGCCTATTGTTGGGAGAATTTGTATGGACCAAACGATGATCAAATTAGATCAAGCGTATCCAATAGGGACGAAGGTGACGCTGATTGGTTGTCAAAATAATGCTTGTATTTCCATGGATGAAGTGTCTAATTATGCTGAGACCATTAATTATGAGATTCCTTGTATATTGAATGGTCGTATTCCTCGTATTTATAAAAAACAATGAATATGTAATGGAATACGGAGCTAATACAACATACAAGAATCATAAAAAGTAAACGAAACGAAATTTGTTGAAGTTATTATCTATTTTAACGATGTAGGAGAATTTATTGGCTAAAGAAATTACAGTTTTCGCTATAGAGTTTTGGCGATAAAGCTCGTTTTTCTTATACTACTAGGAGAGTGTAAAGTTATCATAGTGTATATAGTATAAGCAAAACGATGGCGCTCTTCCACCATAAGAATTGGCGAGAAGCCAAGTTTTTCTAAATAATGGACATAATTCTTCTAAATGTTATTCTATTTGTATACCACAAAAAAAGTAAAATGAAACGACAAAACAAGCGATTTTTTGGGGAATTTTTATAGAACCCTTTGCAAACAGGCGAATTCAATGATATTATAAAATTAACTTTTACAAAGTTCGTTCAACAGTTGGCGGAGGTGTGATGGTTTTGTCAGAAAGTTTGCAAGAAGTATTAGTGAAAATACCGAAAAACCTGTTAAATGAGGTGGATGGTCTGATGAAATATGAGAATAGTGATCTAAGTGATTTCATATGTCAGGCAACTAGAAACTATCTTCAGCATAAAAGAGATGAGCATTTTCAACAATTTCGCGAAACCATGGAAAAGGGCTATGCAGAAATGGGTCGCATTAATTTGACAATTGCTTCCGAAGCTTTTCAAGCGGAAGAAGAAGCAAAAATCACCTTGGAACGCTCTGTGATCGGGGTGTAACCATTTGATCGTACAAAGAGGCGAAGTGTATTTCGCTGACCTTTCCCCTGTTGTTGGATCAGAGCAGGGAGGCGTCCGCCCGGTATTGATCCTGCAAAATGATATCGGGAATCGTTTCAGTCCTACCGTTATTGTGGCTGCAATTACAGCACAAATTCAAAAAGCCAAACTCCCTACACATGTGGAGATTGATGCAAAACAATATGGGTTTGACCGTGATTCCGTTATTTTGCTAGAGCAGATACGAACACTTGATAAACAAAGGCTAACAGATAAAATTACAAAGTTAGATAAAGAAAAGATGAAAATGATTAATCAAGCATTAGAAATCAGTTTAGGGCTGAAGGATATGTATGATCAATAAATCCTCTTGTGATTGAAACAAGAGGATTTTTTTAATAGGCTTTGTGTGGAATATTATTTCATGATTAATTTGTATCTGTGTTACAATAAATGTTGATATCTGCAGAAAATTGTAAGGCTTCTATTCGACATATTTGCAGGGTAGATCCTGTTTTGTTGCACTATAGGTAAGTATAAAAGTTTAAAGGTTTACAGTATAAGAAAAACTACAGCTTCCGTGATAAAGCTTTGGCGATAGGCCAATTTTTTCTAAAAAGAATAGAGGGCTTACACTTAAAAATATAACTATTTAACAATGTAGTAATACGTCGATGGGGGTAATGAAATGGATGAGAAGTTAAAAAATATGGCTATTGAAAACAGCGATTCGATTGTGCAACTTTGGATGGAAGAAATCAATTTCTTAAAGTTAGACAATTATACAGCAAGTATTTCTGATGAACTCTTTGAAAGTACGAATCGACAATTCGTGAATGTTATCTTTCAAAGTATAAAAGACGGGGGTTCATCAAAAGCGGTTAAAGATTTTTCGGAAAGAATTATTAACCTTGGCTGGCCTTTGGGATATATTACCGATGGTTTACAGGTGTTTCGAAGAGTTACGGTGGATTACATTTTAAGCCAATATGAACAACTTAACTCTGAATTTATTTCCAATGTGCTAAAAAGTGTGGATGCTTGGGTAGAGCCTATTATCCGTCAACTTGTAAATGAATATTCAGGAAGCTGGGAAAATACCGTTTCCTTACAACGAGTCGCTTTACAAGAATTATCTGCTCCATTAATACCTGTTATGGACGGAATTACGATTATGCCATTAATTGGAACGGTTGATACAGATCGTGCGAAATTAATTATGGAGAATCTATTAGATGGTGCGATTAAACATAACTCAGAAGTAGTTTTAATTGATATTACAGGCGTTCCTGTTGTCGATACGATGGTTGCTCATCACATTATCCAAGCAGCAGAAGCCGTCCGTTTGATTGGCGCAACATGTATTCTTGTTGGCATTAGACCAGAAATTGCCCAAACGATTGTTAATTTAGGCATTGATTTAAGTAAGTTCCCGACAAAGAGTTCCTTGAAGAAAGGGTTTCGTACAGCATTGGAAATTACAGACCGCCAAGTTGTTGATTTGGAAAATAGAGCGGATAGCATAGAACATATGATTCAATCGTTAAAAGGAGAGTGAAGATCGTGCGGATTCCTATTTTGAAACTTCACAACTATTTACTTATCTCCATACAAACAGAAATTGATGACCAAACAGCCATCCAATTTCAAGAGGATTTATTGGATAAAATTCATAAAAATGGTTCGACAGGAGTCGTCATTGATTTAACTTCTGTCGATATCATTGATTCATTTATAGCCAAAGTTTTAGGTGATGTTGTAACAATGTCAGATTTAATGGGGGCAAAGGTAGTTTTAACAGGAATTCAACCAGCTGTAGCGGTGACATTAATTGATCTAGGTATTCACCTGAAGAATGTACCTACAGCATTAAATTTAGAACAAGGCCTTATTAAACTCTACCAGGAATTGGGGGAATAGCCGATGAAGCCTCAATCTTGCGTGAATATAAAAAAAGAATGGGATATAGTGGCAGCAAGACAGTTAGGTAGAGATATTGCAAGGAAGATTGGCTTTGGCACTGTGGATCAAGCTCGTATAGCGACAACGATATCGGAATTATCCAGAAATATTTATTTGTATGCTGATCATGGACAAATCTGTTTTGAGGTAATTGATACATTTGATAATAAAGGGTTATGCATTATTGCTATTGATGTTGGTCCAGGGATTGAAGATATTGGACAAGTATTAGAAGATGGCTATTCTACATCTGGAGGGCTTGGAGCTGGTTTGCCTGGTGTGAAGAGGCTGATGGATGAGTTTGATATTCATTCAGAAGTTGGCAAAGGAACACGAATAAAGACGATTAAATGGCTAAGGTAAGTATGTACCAGCTGTGGAATTGACATTGTGGGAAATGGAAACAGGATAAATTAATTTGTCAAATTAAGCGAGACAACATGCTTTTATTAAAATCCTGACCTAGGGATCGTCGTTACACAAAGATAAATGACCAGAAGAAAGTATACTGAATTTCTTTTTCCCGTTACCCAGTGTCTTGGTAAAGGTGAATGAGGGGGAGAACGATGAGCAGTTTATTGAAATTAGACACAGAAGGATATAAAGCGTTAATGAAACGATATATTGAAACGAGAGATGAACAATCTTTATATGAAATTGAACAGGCGAGTAAGTTATTTATTAAAAATAGTATTCTTCCTGATGAAATTGTCAATATGCATATTCAGTCGCTTAAAGATTTGTATCCTAATTTAAGTGAAGACATTCAATATTCTATGAATTTTTTGTTAGAGGCAATGATTGCATACGGAATTGCTCATCAAGAATACCAGCAGCTTAGGGAAAAGCAATCTGAATTGAAGTCAGAAATATCGGTTGCAGCGAGCATGCAAGAAACCCTTTTAGAAACAAAAAAACCAACGATTGATGGCTTGGATATAGGAGTTATAAGCGTCCCTGCGCATCAAATGAATGGAGATTATCATCATTTTGTGAAGGGTAGAGATGGATCTTTAGGGATTGCTATAGCAGATGTAATTGGTAAAGGAATTCCTGCAGCTCTTTGTATGTCGATGATTAAGTATGCAATGGATAGTTATCCTGAGGACGCGATGACCCCCAAAGCAATATTGGCGAATATGAACCGAGTGGTAGAAAGAAATGTAGATCCGAGTATGTTTATTACTATGTTTTATGCGCAATACCTTCCTTCTGATCATACACTTCGCTACGCTTCAGCAGGTCATGAACCAGGTTTTTATTACAATTCCAGCCAAGACACCTTTGAGGAATTAACCACGAAAGGTCTGGTTTTAGGTGTTACACCAGACACTACTTATCCACAATATGAATTAAAAATTGAGTCTAATGATATGGTTATTCTTTTAACCGACGGTGTAACGGAATGCAGAGATGGCGAACGCTTTATTGAGCGTCAGGAAGTACTGGACGTTATTAAGCGATATGCCCATTTACCAGTACAAAAAATCGTTGACCAAACGTTCAAATATTTTGAGCGATTACAGGATTTTGAACTTAGAGATGATTTTACATTACTTATTTTACGTAGGGAAGTTTAGGCATATGAAATGCTGGGTATTAGTAAATGGAATGTAGACATGTAACGATAAACGTAATGGTTTATCTAAAAAGTGTGAAAACTATAAGCTCCTTCATTGTTTTTAGGAGCTAGTTAATGAGGTTTTTTGGTTTTTTAGAAAAGCTTGGCTTGTCGCAAGTCTGATGGGGAATATGGACGCTTTTCTTTTGCTATAAACCTTTCTCTTTGATACTTTACTATCGTGAAAAGAATCCCTTTATGAAGCATATGATTTAGGAGGAAAAGTATGAACTTAACAATTAACGTGGTGAACGAACAACCAAGTAAATCTATTGTTTACTTAGCTGGTGAGATTGACGCTTATACTGCTCCAGATTTAAAAGAAGCTTTAATACCGCTTATGAGACAAGAGGACCAAGTTGTTGCAGTGGATTTAGCGGAAGTGAACTATATGGACAGTACTGGTTTAGGAACTTTTGTTAGCGCGTTAAAATCATCGAAAGAGCATAATAGCAAGCTTACATTGGTGAATATCCAAGACCGTGTACTACGGTTGTTTCAAATTACCGGATTAGACGAAATCATGGATATACGTGCTTCGATTCGAGGTGGAAGTGAATAATGAAGAATTTCGATTTTATTGAATTGAAAGTGCCGGCTAAAGCAGAGTATGTGGGTGTAGTAAGGTTAAGCATGTCGGGAATTGCTAATCGAATGGGCTTTAGTTATGAAGATATTGAAGATTTGAAAATAGCAATATCGGAAGCCATTACAAATACGGTAACACATGCCTATAACGAAGAAGATGAAGGTGAGGTAACCATTGGTTTCGGTGTATATGAAGATCGATTAGAAGTGATGGTTGCTGATCATGGTGGCAGTTTTGACTTAAATGAAATAAAAGACGACATTGGGCCATGTAAAGAGAACGAATCAATTGAAGAATTGAGAGAAGGGGGTTTTGGTCTGTTTTTAATTAATGCATTAATGGATAAAGTTCAAATCAAAAATGAATATGGAGTCATTGTTTTAATGACAAAGTATATTCATGAACATGAAGCTGAGGTGGGCTTTGATGACGACCAAATCTCAACCACACAATAGCGGAAGAGATGAGGTTTACCAGTTAATTGAATCATTACAAAAAGAGCCTACGGATGAGTATTTACAGGAACAGCTTGTACTTAAATATAAGGATCTCGTGGAATCTGTTGCACGTAAATATTCCAAAAATAGCGCCATTCATGAGGATCTTGTTCAAGTAGGTATGATCGGTTTGCTTGCTGCAGTACGTCGATATGATTCAACATTCGGTAAATCTTTTGAATCTTTTGCGATACCTACCATTATTGGGGAAATTAAGCGATTTATAAGAGACAAAACATGGAGTGTACACGTCCCTAGGCGGATTAAAGAATTAGGCCCTAAAATAAAAAAAGCGGTTGATACGTTAACAATGGAAAATCAATCTTCCCCTTCCGTAAAGGAAATAGCTGACTTTTTACAAGTCTCTGAGGAAGATATTTTGGAAACAATGGAAATGGGAAAAAGCTATAAAGCTCTATCTGTAGACAGAAAGGTAGAAGCTGATTCGGACGGCAGTACAGTTGCTATATTAGATTTGGTTGGAAACGAGGAAGTTGGCTACGAACAGACAGATCAGAGGATGTTATTAGAGAAGATGCTTCCCATCTTGTCAGAGCGTGAGCAAAAAATCTTACAATATACGTATTTCGAAAATAAGAGTCAAAAAGAAACTGGTGAATTGTTAGGTATATCGCAAATGCATGTTTCAAGGTTGCAGAGACGTTCGTTACGCAAATTACGAGAAGCTATTCAATCCGAGGATACGGAGGTCTTTGATTAAAAATGGGACAAGTAAAGGTGTCTGTATTTCAACAAGCGAAAACAGGCAATTACTACTGTGGTGATAGTTTTTTTTATGAAGAGACAAATCGTGAATTTGTTTGCGCTATTGCGGATGGGTTAGGCAGTGGAGAAGTAGCAAAGGAATCATCTCAAGTTGTTATTGATATTATTCAAAATAACATTCATGCAAGTATTGAATCCATTATTAAAGAATGTAATCAACAATTGCAGGGAAAGCGCGGTGTAGTCATTGGCATTCTCAAACTGGATTTTCAAGCAGAGATGTATTCTTTTTCTTCTATTGGCAACATTGGCGTGCTAACAATAACGGACCATCAGCATAAAAAACGTAATATACCCAATGCTGGCTATTTAGCTGGTTTCCATCGTCCGTTTAAGATTGTTCGGGAAAGGCTCCAACCGGATATGGTGTTTATTATGTTTTCGGATGGGGTGACCGATCGCGATTTATCGCAAAAATATTTGCTGACGAAAAATGTCCAAGAAATTACCGAGACGTTTAAATGTTTAGCTAGTGAAAATAGAAGTGATGATACAACATTAATAGCGATGCACTATAGAGGGGCTGATTGAAAAATCAGTCCTTTTCGTCATGAGGATATCAATCTTAAGGATGAGTCCGTCGAACATTTTTTGTTCGTTCTTTTAACGTAGTCATAGCGATAGTAGGAAAGCAAACCATTTTTTGATAAAATAGACCACATGAGTAAAGGAGGAAAGCTTGTGGCAAATGAAATGAATCAAGAATTAAGTTCGTGGGTTGCGAATGAGACGAAAATAAATGTACCCATTGTAAATAAAGTCATTGCTTTACTAGAAGATGGTAACACGGTTCCATTTATTGCTCGTTACCGAAAAGAAGCTACTGGTGGATTAGATGAAGTACAAATTAAATCTGTTCAAGATAAATGGAATTACGCCGTTCACTTAGCGGAAAGAAAGCAGGAAGTATTACGTAGCATTGCTGATCAAGGGAAGTTAACAGATGAGTTGCAGCAGGAAATAATAGCAGCAACGCAATTGCAACGGGTGGAAGATTTATATCGTCCTTACAAACAAAAACGCCGGACAAGAGCCACGATTGCTAAAGAAAAAGGATTGGAACCATTAGCTGAGCTTGTTTGGAAGCAAGAAATGACAACGCTAGCTGATGAAGCAACGAACTATCTTTCAGAGGAACATGAATTACATACCGTAGAAGATGTCTTAGCTGGCGTAAATGATATTATTGCCGAGTGGATAGCTGATGACCCTGGGTATAGAGAATATATGCGTGATGAGACGATGAAACGAGGTACGGTCGCATCAGAAGTAAAAGATCGGGAAAAAGACGAGAAACAAGTATATGAAATGTATTATGATTTCCATGAGGCAGTTCGCTCTCTCGTATCACATCGCGTCCTCGCTCTTAATCGCGGGGAAAAAGAAGAAGTGCTTAAAGTCACCATTCAACCCCCGTCAGAACGGATTCTTCACTTTTTACAACAAAAAATAGTAACAACCTCTGCTCATGCGGATGTTCTGGAATTATTACAACATGCGATTGAAGACAGTTATAAACGTTTAATTCAGCCTTCTTTAGAGCGTGAAATTCGAAGTAACTTAACGGAAAAAGCAGAACAGCAGGCAATTGAAGTGTTTTCCAAAAACTTAAAAAGCCTTTTACTCCAACCACCATTAAAAGGACGAACAATACTGGGGGTAGATCCTGCATTTCGTACAGGTTGTAAGCTAGCCGTTGTGGATGAAACAGGCAAGGTACACCATGTTGGTGTCATGTATCCGACGGCACCAAGAAAGGATACGGCTGGTGCAGAAAAGATTGTTCTGGATTTAATGAAGCAGTATTCAATTGAATTGATAGCGATTGGAAATGGTACAGCTTCTCGAGAGACGGAACAATTCATTGCCGATGTCATTCAAAAGCAAAACCTAGCCATTCCGTATATTATCGTGAACGAAGCTGGAGCAAGTGTGTATTCTGCATCGAAACTTGCAAGAGAGGAATTTCCTGAATTACAAGTAGAAGAGAGAAGTGCTGTATCCATTGCGCGTCGTGTGCAAGATCCATTAGCAGAATTAGTAAAAATTGATCCTAAATCGATTGGTGTTGGACAGTACCAGCATGATGTTAGTCAAAAAGCATTAAATGAATCGTTGACTTTTGTTGTGGAAACAGCAGTTAACCAAGTTGGTGTCAATGTCAATACAGCTTCTTCATCTTTATTACAATATGTATCTGGATTAAGTAAGACTGTTGCTAATAACATCGTTAAGCGCAGAGAAGAAGAAGGGAAGTTTACGAACCGAAAACAATTAAAGAAAATCCCTCGGCTAGGAGCAAAAACATATGAACAAGGAATTGGTTTTTTACGAATCATGGATGGAGAACATGCTTTAGATCGAACGCCCATCCACCCAGAGAGTTATGTAGTAACGGAAAGGTTATTACATTTACTCGGTTGTTCCCTAGAAGATATTGGTACAAATAAATTGAAAGAAGCTATTCATTCCATTAACACGAAAGAAGTTGCTAAACAATTAGAAGTAGGGGAACCGACGCTTCATGATATTGTCCAAGCATTGACAAAGCCGGGGCGAGATCCGCGTGATGATTTTCCACAACCCATTTTAAAGAAAAACGTCTTATCGCTAGAAGACATTGAACGTGGCATGGAATTACAAGGTACGGTACGAAATGTCGTCGATTTCGGCGTGTTTGTAGATATTGGCGTAAAGCAGGATGGGCTTGTTCATATTTCTAAAATGTCACATTCATTTGTAAAACATCCCATGGACATCGCCTCCGTAGGGGATGTTGTTACAGTGTGGGTAGAAGACATTGATGTGAATAAAGGAAGAATTGCATTATCTATGATTCAAGAGAAGTAAATATCTCGCTTTTGGAAAGAAAATATTCTCATACTCCTTTAGATAAGGTTACAAGGGAAAAATGCTTTCATTAAAAAATCCGAACGTTGAATTGGAAACCTGCTAGGAGGATTTCCAATTCGTTCGGATTTTTCTATACGTACATTTATTTAGTGAAAATAAATGGAAAGCTTATTAAGATTTTACGCTTTCTGGAACTTGAAGTCCAAGCCCTTGTGCAATACGCTCGCCCCATTCAGCGTCAGCTTTATAGAAATGTTCAATTTGGCGAAGCTTTATTTCATCTCTCGTTACGGGTTTCATATGATCAACGAATGCTTGAATTAAACGATCTTTTTCATCAGCAGACATTAAACGATATAAATCTCCAGCCTGTGTATAATGGTCATCACTGTCATACGGTACGCTATCAGCTTCACCATAGACGTCAAATGGTGTTATTTTTGCTGTTGGATCCTCTACTGGACCATTTACACTATTCGGTTCATAGTTTGGCTTAGATCCGCCATTACCATTAACCGTCATGAAGCCATCTCTTTGGTAATGATTGACTTCTGCTTTTGGACGGTTAACTGGAATTTGGTGATGGTTTACACCAAGGCGATAACGGTGTGCATCAGAATATGCAAATAGACGTCCTTGTAGCATTTTATCTGGAGAAGCTTCAATTCCTGGTACAAATTGCCCTGGTGAGAAAGCTGCTTGTTCCACCTCGGCAAAATAGTTTTCTGGATTGCGATTCAAAACCATTCTACCAACCTCAATACGTGGATAATCTTTTTTCGACCATACTTTAGTTACGTCGAAAGGATCCCATTTATACGTTTTCGCATCTTCATAAGGCATGATTTGTACATATAACTTCCATGCTGGAAAATCTTCGTTTGCAATAGCGTTGTGTAAATCTTCTATATGATAATCTGGATTTTCTCCAGCAATCTTCTCTGCTAAAGAAGCCTCAAGCCCTTTTACACCTTGTTCACTAATGAAATGATATTTTATCCAAAAAGCTTCTCCGTCTTTATTAACCCATTTAAATGTATGACTACCGTAGCCATTCATATGTCTGAATGTTGCAGGGATTCCACGATCGCCATGCAAGTAAGTGATTTGGTGAAGTGACTCAGGAGAAAGTGACCAGAAATCCCAAACCATATCTTTGTCTTTTAAATGTGTTTGTGGATTCCGTTTTTGTGTATGAATAAAGTCAGGGAACTTAATTGCATCTCTAATGAAAAATATAGGTGTATTATTGCCAACTAAATCATAATTTCCTTCATTTGTATAAAATTTAACAGAAAAACCACGTGGGTCACGAACTGTGTCGGCAGACCCTAATTCACCTGCTACTGTAGAAAAACGAATAAATAAATCTGTACGTTTACCTGCTTCGCTTAAAAAATCAGCTTTGGTGTATTTGGAAATTTCATCGTTCGTTACTTCGAAGTAGCCATAAGCACCTGCACCTTTAGCATGGACAATACGTTCAGGTATTCTTTCTCTATTAAAATGAGCTAGCTTTTCTAGCAAATGAAAGTCTTGTATAAGAGTAGGACCACGTTGTCCTGCTGTAATAGAATTTTGGTTATCAGCTACTGGCGCACCTGCTGCTGTTGTCATTCGGTTTCTTGTATCCATAATAACTCCTCCTTCTAAGTAATAAATCAGAACTACAATTATATTATAATACAAATTAAACAAAAATCAATATTTATTTATAATTATTTTAAATAAATAGTGTAAACATAGAATTCGGTTAATCTAGGAGCAAAATTGTGGTAAGTTATTGTATAATAATGTTGAAAAATGATAAGGAGTTTTTTTCAAATGACAATAGTAAATGATAAAGAACTATATCGCTTCGTAAATAATGTATCCCTTAACTGGTTCAATAAACCATTCCTTCATAAGGTTAAATTCAATCACCGTTTAAGAACGACAGGTGGGAGATATATTCCTGCTAAAAAAATGATTGAATTAAACCCAAAATACTTGGAAGAGGCAGGAGAACAAGCGTTTATAGGGATTATTAAACATGAACTTTGCCATTATCACTTACATATAGAAGGAAAAGGTTATAAGCATAGCGATCGTGATTTTAAAGAATTAATGTCTGCGACAAATTCTCCAAGGTTTTGTCAGCCATTACCTTCGCAGAGAGAATATAAATATATATATGCTTGTAAAACTTGTCATCAAACGTTTAAACGTCAGCGGAAAATGAATACAAATAAGTATAGATGCGGCAAATGTAAGGGGGAAATAGCTTTAGTAATGGAGAAAGGTATATGAAAGCTTTTGGTGAAGTAAGTATAAACTGAAAAAAACAGGAAAATACTATTGACGATTTTTGTCATTCGTGATACATTAAATGGGCTGTCAATTACATATGAATTCCAATAGAAAAATGACATTATAAAATTTAGTTAATCTATTGACATTTCGTTTGATTTAATGTATTATATTTTTCGTTGCGATTTATTCAACTTATACTATTCCACAGTAGCTCAGTGGTAGAGCAATCGGCTGTTAACCGATCGGTCGTAGGTTCGAATCCTACCTGTGGAGCCAATCACGGAGAAGTACTCAAGTGGCTGAAGAGGCGCCCCTGCTAAGGGTGTAGGTCGCGTAAGCGGCGCGAGGGTTCAAATCCCTCCTTCTCCGCCATTTCATGGCCCGTTGGTCAAGCGGTTAAGACACCGCCCTTTCACGGCGGTAACACGGGTTCGAATCCCGTACGGGTCATTCTAAAAAAATGAAGAGGTCGGGTCCGGTAGTTCAGTTGGTTAGAATGCCTGCCTGTCACGCAGGAGGTCGCGGGTTCGAGTCCCGTCCGGACCGCCATTGTTGGGCTATAGCCAAGCGGTAAGGCATCGGGTTTTGATCCCGTGTATCCTAGGTTCGAATCCTAGTAGCCCAGCCATTTTTATTTTTAATGGAACTTTACAATTTCGCTATTCTTTGTTCTCGTAATAAGACAACAGAGGATTTCTAATCAGAAATAGGAGCCATTAGCTCAGTCGGTAGAGCATCTGACTTTTAATCAGAGGGTCGGAGGTTCGAATCCTCCATGGCTCACCATTACACATTTAAATATTGCGGGTGTGGCGGAATTGGCAGACGCGCTAGACTTAGGATCTAGTGTCTTCGGACGTGGGGGTTCAACTCCCTTCACCCGCATTAAGATATAACTGTTTTCTTTATACTATAGAAGAAACTCGCAACTATCTTATTACAAAACAAGCTGCTGTAAATTTCGTTTTCAGCTCCAAATTAATTGTTAACAGAGAAGGTTATGAATAGTTTGCTTTTGCCTAAGAAGTTGCTACTATAGGGTATAGACTAATTAAAAGTTTATCTTAGTCTTAGTGAAATAAGTTCATTTAGAAGCTGTGATATACAGCCTTTTATTTTCCGCTTCATATATTGCGGTCGTGGCGGAATGGCAGACGCGCTAGGTTGAGGGCCTAGTGGGTGTATAACCCGTGGAGGTTCAAGTCCTCTCGACCGCATCAAAATAAATGAAATATTTTTTTGCGCCCGTAGCTCAATTGGATAGAGCGTTTGACTACGGATCAAGAGGTTAGGGGTTCGACTCCTCTCGGGCGCGCCATATTACGGGAAGTAGCTCAGCTTGGTAGAGCACATGGTTTGGGACCATGGGGTCGCAGGTTCAAATCCTGTCTTCCCGACCATCGCACACTTGATGTGCGGGTGTAGTTTAATGGTAAAACCTCAGCCTTCCAAGCTGATGACGAGGGTTCGATTCCCTTCACCCGCTCCAATTAATTTTATGGGCCTGTAGCTCAGCTGGTTAGAGCGCACGCCTGATAAGCGTGAGGTCGGTGGTTCAAGTCCACTCAGGCCCATTTGCTTGCTATGCTAGGGAGTATGAAGTTTATCGTTTTAATTCAAGGAAATGAAAACTTTAGCATGAAGCTAATTTTCTCTAAAGCTAGCAAGGCAAGATGATCTTATCCTAAAAGAAATGTTGTCCACGAAAATAAATTATATTTTTATTAAAAAAGTGTTGACATTCTGCTCTCTAGGTGATATGATATAAAAGTTGCTTCGTTGAAAGCAACGAAAAAATTTGCTCTTTGAAAACTGAACAAAACAACCAGTATGTCAAGGAAAAAACAAACCCTGTTTTTTCTTAAGAAATAAACTGAGAGAAATCTCAGCAGCTAAGAATGATGAAGAACGGTGTTCATCATCACAAACTTTTATGGAGAGTTTGATCTTGGCTCAGGACGAACGCTGGCGGCGTGCCTAATACATGCAAGTCGAGCGCGGGAAGCAAGCAGATCTCCTTCGGGAGTGACGCTTGTGGAACGAGCGGCGGACGGGTGAGTAACACGTGGGCAACCTACCTGTAAGACTGGGATAACTCCGGGAAACCGGGGCTAATACCGGATGAAACAAAGCGTCGCATGACGCAATGTTAAAAGGCGGCATATGCTGTCACTTACAGATGGGACCGCGGCGCATTAGCTAGTTGGTGAGGTAAAGGCTCACCAAGGCAACGATGCGTAGCCGACCTGAGAGGGTGATCGGCCACACTGGGACTGAGACACGGCCCAGACTCCTACGGGAGGCAGCAGTAGGGAATCTTCCGCAATGGACGAAAGTCTGACGGAGCAACGCCGCGTGAGTGATGAAGGTTTTCGGATCGTAAAACTCTGTTGTTAGGGAAGAACAAGTGCCATTCGAATAGGCTGGCACCTTGACGGTACCTAACCAGAAAGCCCCGGCTAACTACGTGCCAGCAGCCGCGGTAATACGTAGGGGGCAAGCGTTGTCCGGAATTATTGGGCGTAAAGCGCGCGCAGGCGGTCCTTTAAGTCTGATGTGAAAGCCCACGGCTTAACCGTGGAGGGCCATTGGAAACTGGAGGACTTGAGTACAGAAGAGGAGAGTGGAATTCCACGTGTAGCGGTGAAATGCGTAGAGATGTGGAGGAACACCAGTGGCGAAGGCGACTCTCTGGTCTGTAACTGACGCTGAGGTGCGAAAGCGTGGGTAGCGAACAGGATTAGATACCCTGGTAGTCCACGCCGTAAACGATGAGTGCTAGGTGTTAGGGGGTTTCCGCCCCTTAGTGCTGAAGTTAACGCATTAAGCACTCCGCCTGGGGAGTACGGCCGCAAGGCTGAAACTCAAAAGAATTGACGGGGACCCGCACAAGCGGTGGAGCATGTGGTTTAATTCGAAGCAACGCGAAGAACCTTACCAGGTCTTGACATCCTCTGACACCCCTAGAGATAGGGCATTCCCTTCGGGGACAGAGTGACAGGTGGTGCATGGTTGTCGTCAGCTCGTGTCGTGAGATGTTGGGTTAAGTCCCGCAACGAGCGCAACCCTTGATCTTAGTTGCCAGCATTTAGTTGGGCACTCTAAGGTGACTGCCGGTGACAAACCGGAGGAAGGTGGGGATGACGTCAAATCATCATGCCCCTTATGACCTGGGCTACACACGTGCTACAATGGATGGAACAAAGGGCAGCGAAGCCGCGAGGCCAAGCAAATCCCATAAAACCATTCTCAGTTCGGATTGCAGGCTGCAACTCGCCTGCATGAAGCCGGAATCGCTAGTAATCGCGGATCAGCATGCCGCGGTGAATACGTTCCCGGGTCTTGTACACACCGCCCGTCACACCACGAGAGTTGGTAACACCCGAAGTCGGTGAGGTAACCTTTTGGAGCCAGCCGCCGAAGGTGGGACCAATGATTGGGGTGAAGTCGTAACAAGGTAGCCGTATCGGAAGGTGCGGCTGGATCACCTCCTTTCTAAGGAATTATAGAAGGCGGAAGCGTTTGGTTAGCGACGTATGAACTGGACTGACCCAAAGGAGATAAAGGAAACACGATGAACGTAAGTGAATCGATTGTTGACTCATCGTACGGAGGGGAAGGAAGTTGCACTAGTCGCTGAACGCTGGAGCTAGACTATTATACGGAAGACATACTCGGTTGTTTGGTTCAGTTTTGAGAGAGTAAATGCTTGTCTCTCAAGGATGAGATAGAAGGATCTTCTGTTAAAACCCGTCACGTCCTGTGACGAACACAGAAGTCACCACATCCTGTGGAAGCTTGTACCTTGAAAACTAAATAAGAGTAACAACGACATCAAACCAAAAGCGGAAGCGAATGTTTAGCGATGTACAGACTGGACTGACTCGTAGGAGATAAAGGAAACACGATGAACGTAAGTGAATCGATGTTGACTTATCGTACGAAGAGGAAGGAAGTCATGCTAATCGCTATGAGCTGAAGCTAGAAAACCAAAAGCTGAAAAGCAATATGCTTATTCATAGATAAATTTGTAAGATTAGTTAAGTGAATAAGGGCGCACGGTGGATGCCTTGGCACTAGGAGCCGAAGAAGGACGGGACTAACACCGATATGTCCTGGGGAGTCGTAAGTAGACATCGATCCAGGAATTTCCGAATGGGGGAACCCGCTGCTCGTAATGGAGCAGTACTTCTATCTGAATTCATAGGGTAGAAGAGGCATACCCGGGGAACTGAAACATCTCAGTACCCGGAGGAAGAGAAAGCAAACGCGATTTCCCAAGTAGCGGCGAGCGAAACGGAATTAGCCCAAACCAGAAGGCTTGCCTTCTGGGGTTGTAGGACACTCCATTGGAGTTATCAAGAGATTCTTTAGATGAAGCGATCTGGAAAGGTCGGCCAAAGAAGGTAACAGCCCTGTAATCGAAAAAGAATCTCCTCCGGAGTGGATCCTGAGTACGGCGGAACACGAGGAATTCCGTCGGAATCCGGGAGGACCATCTCCCAAGGCTAAATACTCCCTAGTGACCGATAGTGAACCAGTACCGTGAGGGAAAGGTGAAAAGCACCCCGGAAGGGGAGTGAAATAGAACCTGAAACCGTGTGCCTACAAGTAGTCGAAGCCCGTTAATGGGTGACGGCGTACCTTTTGTAGAATGGACCGGCGAGTTACGATCGTATGCAAGGTTAAGTGGAAGACACGGAGCCGTAGCGAAAGCGAGTCTGAATAGGGCGAATATAGTATGCGGTCGTAGACCCGAAACCGTGTGATCTACCCATGTCCAGGGTGAAGGTCAGGTAACACTGACTGGAGGCCCGAACCCACGTATGTTGAAAAATGCGGGGATGAGGTGTGGGTAGGGGTGAAATGCCAATCGAACACGGAGATAGCTGGTTCTCTCCGAAATAGCTTTAGGGCTAGCCTCAAGGAAAGAGTACTGGAGGTAGAGCACTGATTGAACTAGGGGCCCTCATCGGGTTACCGAATTCAGTCAAACTCCGAATGCCAGCTACTTATCCTTGGGAGTCAGACTATGGGTGATAAGGTTCATAGTCGAAAGGGAAACAGCCCAGACCGCCAGCTAAGGTCCCAAAGTATACGTTAAGTGGAAAAGGATGTGGAGTTGCCCAGACAACCAGGATGTTGGCTTAGAAGCAGCCACCATTTAAAGAGTGCGTAATAGCTCACTGGTCGAGTGACTCTGCGCCGAAAATGTACCGGGGCTAAACGTATCACCGAAGCTGCGGATTGTTCTTACGAACAATGGTAGGAGAGCGTTCTAAGTGCTGTGAAGTCAGATCGTGAGGACTGGTGGAGCGCTTAGAAGTGAGAATGCCGGTATGAGTAGCGAAAAAAGAGTGAGAATCTCTTTCACCGAATGCCTAAGGTTTCCTGAGGAAGGCTCGTCCTCTCAGGGTTAGTCGGGACCTAAGCCGAGGCCGAAAGGCGTAGGCGATGGACAACAGGTAGATATTCCTGTACCACCTCATGAACGTTTGAACGATGGGGGGACGCAGTAGGATAAGGAATGCGCACCGATGGACGTGTGCGCCCAAGCAGTGAGAAAGTCGGATAGGCAAATCCGTTCGACAATTTCAAGCTGTGATGGGGAGGGAAATAGAGTACCGAAGTTCCGGATTTCACACTGCCAAGAAAAGCCTCTAGTGAGTTCATAGGTGCCCGTACCGCAAACCGACACAGGTAGGCGAGGAGAGAATCCTAAGGTGAGCGGGAGAACTCTCGTTAAGGAACTCGGCAAAATGACCCCGTAACTTCGGGAGAAGGGGTGCTCCTTTAAGGAGGAGCCGCAGTGAATAGGCCCAAGCGACTGTTTAGCAAAAACACAGGTCTCTGCGAAGCCGAAAGGCGAAGTATAGGGGCTGACACCTGCCCGGTGCTGGAAGGTTAAGGGGAAGCGTTAGCACTTCGGTGCGAAGCGTAGAACCGAAGCCCCAGTAAACGGCGGCCGTAACTATAACGGTCCTAAGGTAGCGAAATTCCTTGTCGGGTAAGTTCCGACCCGCACGAAAGGTGCAACGACTTGGGCACTGTCTCAACGAGAGACCCGGTGAAATTATACTATGCGTGAAGATGCGCATTACCCGCGACAGGACGGAAAGACCCCGTGGAGCTTTACTGTAGCCTGATATTGAATGTTGGTACAGCTTGTACAGGATAGGTGGGAGCCATCGAAGCGTGAGCGCTAGCTTACGTGGAGGCAACCGTGGGATACCACCCTGGCTGTACGAACCTTCTAACCCAGGGCCGTAATCCGGTCCGGAGACAGTGTCAGGCGGGCAGTTTGACTGGGGCGGTCGCCTCCCAAAAGGTAACGGAGGCGCCCAAAGGTTCCCTCAGAATGGTTGGAAATCATTCGCAGAGTGTAAAGGCAGAAGGGAGCTTGACTGCGAGACCTACAAGTCGAGCAGGGACGAAAGTCGGGCTTAGTGATCCGGTGGTTCCGCATGGAAGGGCCATCGCTCAACGGATAAAAGCTACCCCGGGGATAACAGGCTTATCTCCCCCAAGAGTTCACATCGACGGGGAGGTTTGGCACCTCGATGTCGGCTCATCGCATCCTGGGGCTGTAGTCGGTCCCAAGGGTTGGGCTGTTCGCCCATTAAAGCGGTACGCGAGCTGGGTTCAGAACGTCGTGAGACAGTTCGGTCCCTATCCGTCGTGGGCGCAGGAGGTTTGAGAGGAGCTGTCCTTAGTACGAGAGGACCGGGATGGACACACCGCTGGTGTACCAGTTGTTCCGCCAGGAGCATAGCTGGGTAGCTACGTGTGGCAGGGATAAGTGCTGAAAGCATCTAAGCATGAAGCCCCCCTCAAGATGAGACTTCCCATCACTATAAGTGAGTAAGATCCCTCAGAGATGATGAGGTTGATAGGTTCGAGGTGGAAGCGTGGTGACACGTGGAGCTGACGAATACTAATCGATCGAGGACTTAACTAACCTTTTTGGTAGATGTACGTTGAATGATCTCTTATTTAGTTTTCAAGGTAACAAGAAAAAAATGACTTTTTTCAACAAAAATCTTGATTTTTTCACAAAAACGATTATAATAAGATTTGTGCCTCTTTGAAGCACAACATAACAGATAGCAACTTTGCCTGGTAGTAATGGCGGAGAGGTCACACCTGTTCCCATGCCGAACACAGTAGTTAAGCTCTCCAGCGCCGATGGTAGTTGGGACTTTGTCCCTGCAAGAGTAGGACGCCGCCAGGCAAAATTGATTTATATTTTGTAGAAAGAATTATTTCATATCGCGGGGTGGAGCAGTCTGGTAGCTCGTTGGGCTCATAACCCAAAGGTCGTAGGTTCAAATCCTGCCCCCGCAACCAAATTATCATCTAAAAATAAACTAAAAAGTTCAATAAGAACATTTTGGTTGTATATATCGAACAATATTCTACATTAATATAATAAATTTGGTCCGGTAGTTCAGTTGGTTAGAATGCCTGCCTGTCACGCAGGAGGTCGCGGGTTCGAGTCCCGTCCGGACCGCCAGATAAATAGAACTTAACACACATGGTTTTAATAAAATCGTGTGTTTTTTATTTTCTTATAAAATGTTGGCTTATCACCAAATTTCTATGGTGGGTAACGCTATCGTTTTGTTTCTACGTTAAGCTACAAATTTATATACCAGATATAAAGGTGCTGTAATTCAGTATAGCATCTAAATCACTGATTTGACTAGAATCATTTAGATTACAACTTATAGTACTATCAATTACTGGGGGATGTTAAAAACCCCCCACAGATTGTAGATCACTTTATACTTTCCTGTAGTGTAAAACAAAATCACAATACAAATCTTTTCTCCACAATACCAGTATTTCCTTTTTCTTTTTCCCACATTTTTTGCTATCATAAATATAGTTATATATGAAATTTGGTGAGCGACAAGTGGATGAGTTTGAATTTATAAACACAATTAAACAAAATTACTACAGACAGTCATCTGTGGTAAAAGGTATAGGCGATGATGCAGCTGTTTTTCGGCAAAATACAAAAGATATCGTGACTGCTGTTGATACGTTTGTGGAAGGTGTTCATTTTCGAAAAGATACGATGTCTGCTTATGATATCGGCTTTCGTGCTTTAGCAGCAAATATTAGTGATTTAGCTGCTATGGGTGCTCAACCTGCTTTTTATTTGGTTTCCATTGTTTTTCCCAGCCATTGGTGCCCTCAAGAAGTGCAGCATATTTTCCAAGGGATGAAGGCAATAGGAAGCAGTTATAATATGGATTTAATTGGTGGAGACACAGTGTCTGGAAACGAACTCGTTCTAACCATTACAGTGATAGGCTATGTTGAAAAATCACAAGCTCGATATAGACATCATGCTAAAGATGGTGATATTGTCTTTGTTACGGGAACTTTAGGTGATTCACAAGCTGGTTATCATATTATAACAAATCAAAAGAAGTATAAAGATGCTGCTTATTATACGGAACGCCACCGAAGACCAGTTCCTCGAGTTGATTTTGCTCTTGGGATACCTACAACTGTTCGCGTTGCGTTAAACGATGTGAGTGATGGTATAGCTAATGAAGCTGCAGAGATAGCAACAGCATCAAATGTAAGTATGCAACTTTTTGATGAAGCAATTCCGGTCTATAAAAGTTTTTTTCAGTTTTCTAAGTCTGACCAGTATCAATGGAAATATTTTGGCGGAGAGGACTTTGAATTAATCGGTACAGTTGCTGCAACGAATTGGGACATATTAGTTGATACTGCCAAAAGAGTCGATTTACAGCTGACGCAAATAGGAAAGGTATTCTATGAACCCGAATATAATCATGTTTACATAAACAAAGGAAATCAGCAATTAGAAAGATTGCTACAAAAAGGGTATAATCACTTAAAGTAGGTGTACAAATTAAATGTATGAAATAATAACAAATACAGAAGAAACAACCATAGATTTAGGTGAAAAGTTGGCTTTGTTATTGAGTCCTGGAGATGTTGTTACGTTAGAAGGCGATCTTGGTACAGGGAAAACTACATTCACAAAAGGATTAGCTGCAGGGCTTGGGGTAAAACGACATGTATCTAGCCCAACATTCACAATTATTAAGGAATATGAAGGTGAATTGCCTCTTTATCATATGGATGTGTATCGGTTGGAACATAGTGAAGAGGATATAGGTTTTGATGAGTACTTCCATGGAGAAGGAGTAACGGTTGTAGAATGGCCTCAATTTATAGCCCCATTTTTACCAGTAGAGTATTTGGAAGTAAAGCTTGCTAATATTGACGAAAGGTCACGAAAGTTTACCTTTATCCCACATGGTTATCACTATGAATGGGTAATAGAACAGTTAAAAAGTTAATTCGACATACGAGGAGTCATGGACATGAATATACTTGCAATGGATACATCGAATCAAGTATTAGGTGCTGCCATTCAACAGGATGATACAATATTAGGTGAAATAGTTACAAATTTACCTAAAAACCATTCCGTTCGATTAATGCCTGCTATCGATAAACTAATGCAGGAAGTAAATATGAAACCGGAACAGTTGGACAAAATAGTAGTAGCTAAAGGGCCAGGTTCTTATACAGGTGTTCGTATAGGATTGGCTACAGCAAAAACGATGGCGTGGGCATTAAATATCCCTGTTATTGGCGTATCAAGCTTAGAAGTGCTTGCTTATCAAGGACGTTTTTTTAATGGCATTATTTGTCCTTTTTTTGATGCTAGAAGAGGGTTAGCCTTTGCAGGATGCTATCGTTTTGAAAATAATCAGTTACAAATTTTGAGAAAAGAAGAAAACGTTGCTATGCAGGATTTACTTGAGGAACTTAAAAGCTTGGAAAGATCAATTTTATTCTTAAGTCCAGACATATCCATTCATCAAGAACAAATTATATCAATAGTAGGGAATAGAGCAGTGATCCCAGAAGAGCCGGTTCATGTAATTCGTCCTGCGCATGTAATTGCAGCAGCTAAAGAAAAACAAGCAGGGTCTACACATACACTACGTCCTAATTACCTTCGTTTAGCAGAAGCAGAGGCTAAATGGTTAGAAAGTAATAAAGGTTGTTAACTTCGTGATGAAGCAGGAAGTTACCATAAGAAAAATGCGAGTAGCAGATATAGATGCTGTTATGTATGTGGAGAAAGAATCATTTTCTACAGCTTGGTCGGAGGAAATTTTTAAACAGGAGTTAGTTGAAAATCCATATGCGCATTATTTTGTTATTGAATGTAATAGAGAGATTGTCGGTTATGTAGGTATATGGATTGTCTTTGATGATGCACAAATAACCAATATTGCTATTTTGCCATCTCAGCGTGGAAGAAAATTAGGTGAACAACTTTTCCGACATGTATTCAAATATGCACTTATCCAAGGAGTGCGTCGTTTATCATTAGAGGTGCGAAAGTCTAATATTGTTGCTCAAAAGCTCTATCGCAAATTTGGGCTTGTAGCTGGTGGCATTAGAAAGCAATATTATACAGATAATCAGGAGGACGCAATTGTGATGTGGGTGAATATAAATGAGTAAAGAAGTAGTAATACTAGGTATTGAAACAAGTTGTGATGAGACGGCAGTTGCCATTGTCAAGGATGGTAAAAAAATCTTGTCCAACGTCGTTTCATCACAGATTGAAAGCCATAAGCGGTTTGGTGGTGTTGTCCCAGAAATTGCTTCCCGACATCATGTAGAGCAAATTACATATGTTTTAGAGGAAGCTATGGAACAAGCAGCTATTAGTTGGAGGGAAATTGACGGAATCGCTGTAACAGAAGGACCAGGTCTAGTGGGAGCGCTGTTAGTTGGAGTGAATGCAGCTAAAGCTCTCGCCTTTAGTAAACATAAGCCGTTAATTGGTGTACATCATATTGCCGGTCATATCTATGCAAATCGCTTGCAAGAAGAATTTAAATTTCCTTTATTAGCACTGATCGTCTCCGGCGGGCATACAGAGTTAGTTATTATGAAAGCGCATGGTGAGTATGAAGTCATTGGCGAAACAAGAGATGATGCAGCTGGAGAAGCATATGATAAAGTAGCAAGGCTATTACATCTACCTTATCCAGGTGGTCCAGAAATTGATAAGTTAGCAAAACAAGGTGAAGAAACGATTGCATTTCCGAGAGCTTGGCTGGAGCCAGATAGTTATGACTTTAGCTTTAGTGGTTTGAAATCTTCGGTAACAAATACAATTCATAATGCAAAACAGCGTGGTGAATCGTTGAAGCCAGAAGATATTGCAGCAAGCTTCCAAGCAAGTGTCATAGATGTATTAACAACGAAAACGGTGCACGCGGCTAAAGAGTATCATGTAAAACAAGTCATCGTAGCTGGTGGTGTGGCGGCTAATAAAGGGCTTCGATCTTCTTTACAGCAGGAATTTGCCAACTTACAAATCCCTTTACAAATTCCGCCACTTTCTTTATGCACAGACAATGCTGCAATGATTGCAGCTGCTGGGACGATTGCTTTTGAACAAGGGAGAAGGTCTGGTCTAGATTTAAATGCTCGAGCGTCCATGTTATTAAAATAATCCACACCCATCCACAAGTCTGTGCATAACTGTTTAAAGTAGTGGTCTAGTAATAGCTTTATTGTGCATACGTTTGTGGATATATATAATTAGTGCTGTGGATAGTGTGAATAACATATGTGAATCGTTGGTAGCCATTGTATGAAAATAGGGTTTCCGTGTGGATAATGTTAGAGTAAAAGCAGAAATTTGGTGATAAGCAATGTCAAAAAAGCAATCCTATTATATACAAACAGATTTAATCTCTATATTTATATTACTTGTATGTGTCAGTTTGCTTTCGATTTATAATGCGCAACAGCTAGAGCAGTACAGTGCAAACTTTATGCTACAGCAATCCGTTTGGTTTACGGTCGGAATTGGTATCGTTGCAGCTATACAATACTTGGACATGGAGCAAATATATAAAGTGAGCATATACATTTATGCTTTTGGTGTATTTGTACTTTTTGTACTACTTATTAGCCCAGAAAGTATTGCACCACATACAAATGGAGCAAAAAGTTGGTTTAATTTCAAAGTTGTTACAATACAACCATCCGAGTTTACAAAAATAACGACCATCATTTATATGGCTACAGTTATACAAAAGCATAAAGAAAAATTTCTTAAACCAACCCTTAAATCTGATTTTAAACTGCTTATTAAAATTTTGACCGTGGTAGCTTTACCTGTGGCATTAATTATGATGCAGTCCGATTTTGGAACGTCAATGGTTTATTTATTTATAGCTGGAGTTATCATTATCCTTTCAGGTATTCATTGGAAAATACTAACGACATTAATCGTGAGTATCACTTCTGTTATTGGAGCTGCGCTAGCTTTTATAGTTAAATTTCCTGATTTAGCTAAGCAGCTAGTCGGTGAGGGACAAAAATATCAAATAGATCGTATACTCACTTGGTTTGATCCATCGCAACAGGCAAGTGATGCAAATTGGCATTTTAATCAGGCCTTTATGGCACTCGGATCTGGTCAATTGTTTGGTAAAGGAATGGGGAGTCAGGAAGTGTCGTTTCCGGAAGCACAGACAGATTTTATTTTCTCCATCATCGGGGAAAGTTTTGGCTTCGTTGGCGGTGCACTTGTGATTTTTCTATATTTTATCTTCTTATATAAATTAGTAATGATTGGGTTGTCCATTTATAGTCATTCCCCTTTTTCCGCATATATTTGTTTTGGATTTATGAGTTTATTGCTCATTCACGTTTTTCAAAATATTGGTATGGCGCTAGGGATAATGCCAGTAACAGGAATACCGCTGCTTTTTATAAGTTATGGAGGTAGTTCTGTAATGGCTTCTATGCTTGGTTTTGGTGTTATTTATCGGATAGCTGTGGAAAACTCTATTCAAAATGATTATTTATTTAAGTAAAACTTGTGGATAAATTAAATATTCGGATTATCCACATGTGCATAATGGGGAAGTTTAAATGATAGTAGGAGTTTTTCCGCTTTATTTAATCGTTTAAAGCTGGGAAATACACGATATATCCTAGGTGGCGCTTCAAACTCAACAAGATTTCCTATAGAAAACTTGGCTTATCCCCAATTCTTTAAGGCTTTCCTATAGTAGTATAAAATAATAAAACTTACCCACATGACCAAGTCATGTGGGTAAATTAATCTTCCAGTAATTCTGCCCATTCTTCCATGTAGAAGTTCACTTTTTGTTTACGACGATTGACTTCTTCTGATAATTCTAATGCTTTTTCATGATCTTGAAAGATTTCTGGTAACTCCATCTGGCTTTCTAGCTGCTCTATATCGTTTTCTAACTGTTCAATTTTTGTTTCAAGTTCTTCGATTCGTCTTTTTTTCTTTCTTTGTTCGCGCTGTAATTGCTTATCGCGTTCAAAATGGCGTTTTCTGACTGAATCGGGAGCATGTTCACTTTGATTGGATGATTCGTTTAATCGTTTTAATTCAGCTTCTTCTGCTTTTTTTTCTAAATAATAATCGTAATCGCCAAGGTAAATCATCGTTTTCATCTTTTGCATTTCCACTACTTGATCAGCAATTTTATTAATAAAGTAACGGTCATGGGAAACGAATAAAATCGTACCAGGAAAGTTTACTAAGGCGGCCTCGAGTACTTCTTTACTATCAATATCTAAATGGTTGGTCGGTTCATCAAGAATGAGAAAATTTGCTTGTTGCATCATTAATTTTGCTAAAGCTAGCCGCGCTTTCTCGCCGCCACTTAATGCATTTACCGGCTTTAAGACATCTTCACCAGAAAACAAGAAATTACCGAGAACTGTCCGAATATCTTTTTCATTTGTGGTTGGATAGTCATCCCATAATTCCATTAACACGGTTTTAGAAGAGTTTAAGTTTGCTTGTTCTTGGTCATAGTAGCCGATTTGTACGTTCGTTCCGAGCTGAACTGTCCCATGGATCGCTTTTAATTTTCCCAATACAATTTTTAGTAGCGTCGTTTTCCCGACTCCGTTCGGTCCAACAAGAGCCACGCTTTCTCCGCGGTTAATTTGCAAATGTACATTTTGGAATAAATTTTCTTCTTCATTCGGATATCGAAATGATAGTTTATCTAATTTCAGTACATCGTTGCCACTCCGACGGTTCACTTGAAACGAGAAAGAAGCAGACGCTTCGTCCCCTAATGGTTTATCTATTTTATCCATTTTTTCTAGTTGTTTCCTTCTGCTTTGTGCTCGTTTTGTAGTTGAAGCTCGCACAATATTACGTTGAATAAAGTCTTCCATTTTCCTGATTTCAGTCTGTTGCTTTTCGTATTCTTTCCATTCTCTTTCAAAATCAAGTGCTTTTTGCTCTAAATACTTGCTATATGTTCCGACATAACGCTTTGTTTGATGGCGAGCTATTTCATACACAATAGATACCGTTTTATCTAGAAAGTAACGATCGTGGGATACGACTACTATTGCACCAGGATAACTATTTATGTAGGTTTCTAGCCAATTTAACGTTGCAATATCTAAATGGTTGGTCGGTTCATCTAAAATGAGTAATTGCGGCTTTTTTAATAGTAGCTTTCCTAATGAAAGTCGTGTTTTTTGACCGCCGCTTAGCGTTTGAATCGGTGTACCATAGTCAAATAAATGAAAATTCAACCCCGTTAAAACCGCTTTTATATCGGCTTCATACGTATATCCGCCATTTTGTTCATAAGCGTGACGTAAGCGGTCATAATCACGTAATAGTTTTTCATAGGCTTCAGAAGTATAAGTTGTTGCCTGTTCCATCTTCTCTTCCATCATTCGCAGTTGTTTTTCTTGTTTCGTTAATTCAGGGAAAACAGTAAGCATCTCCTGCCAAATTGTTTTTTCAGACTCTAGTGCAGTATGTTGAGCTAGGTAACCCAAAGTAAGATCTTTAGGCATAAATAATTCACCTTGGTCATAGCTTAGTTCCCCTGCCATTATTTTTAATAATGTTGATTTCCCGGAGCCATTTCTTCCCACGATAGCTATTCGATCATGATCTTTTACTTCTAGCTTTATATTTGATAAAATTTCATCAGCACCAAATGATTTTGAAAGACCGTTCATTTGCATTCGTATCATAATATACCCCCATCTCTCTTCTAGTGTATCTTACTTTCCTAAAATCAATCAATATAATTGTGAACTAAGTCACGACTTATTTCCAGTTTTCTGCTAAAATAAAAGAGAGTTAGTAAATAAAACCAAATCCCCCGAATGAATCTAGGTTAGGAAAGTTGATCAAAAGCATTGATACAGTTTTGACTCGAAATCTATATATCAAAAGGAAAGGAAACTTTTTGATCGCTTTATAATGTAAGCGATACACAATAGGGCACGAAAAATTTTTAACTGTAGAGTCAAGAAATTGGTAACAGCATGCTGTAAAAAAATAAAATATAATAGTTGAAGTGGAGGATGATAAAATGATGGAGCAAAATAAAATACCTCAAGCGACTGCTAAAAGATTACCTTTATATTACCGATTCATAAATAATTTAAATCATCAAGGGAAAAAGCGTGTTTCTTCAAAAGAATTAAGTGATGCGGTGAAAGTAGATTCAGCTACGATTCGCCGAGATTTTTCCTATTTTGGCGCTCTTGGTAAAAAAGGGTACGGTTATAATGTGGAGTATTTGCTTGAATTTTTTCGGAAGACATTAGATCAAGATGAAACGACAGAGGTTGCACTCATAGGCGTTGGGAATTTAGGTACTGCATTTTTACATTATAATTTCATGAAGAATAATAATATTGCGATTAAAATGGCATTTGATAGTAACCCTGAAAAAGTCGGCACGATGGTTAGTGATGTGCCTGTTTATCATATAGAGGAATTAGAGGATAGACTGGGTGATATTAAAGTGGCCATATTGACTATTCCTGGAAGTGAGGCACAACCTATGGCTGATCATTTGGTTAATAGGGGAGTGGAGGGGATACTCAATTTCACACCAGCAAGAATAACTGTACCAAAGCATATTCGTGTACATCATATTGATCTAGCTGTGGAGTTACAAGCATTAGTTTACTTCTTAAAACATTATCCTTTAATCACAGAGGATGAAGAAGAGGAAGTGCCCATGGATTGAGGTAGTTCAAGTGTAAATGAGGAAAATACACAAAAAATGATGGCACCCATTCAGGAAGCCATCATTTTTTTGTACTATAGAAAGTATAAACATTTTATAGTATAAGAAACACGATAGCGTTTTTTCACCATAGGACTAGGCGACAAGTCAAGTTTTTCTACATTATAAAAAAGGATGAAGTATCAATTAACAAGCTCTACAAGATATGAGAGTGCTGAAATGCATAATGAGCCTTTGTACATGTCGGGACTTCATCTTCCCCTTGTAAATAAGCTGTCATCCGCGATATATCCTCTATCTACCTTCTTCCTTCCTCGTTCGTTCATCATGGATAAACAAATAAATAAAAAATCATACTGCTTCATTCTAAGCGTTTGAAATGGTAATAGAGCGTATCGATTTGCGAATCTTATGTTTTATTGTTGCGTTTTTGTCGAATATGAATGGCGAGTAAGCGGATGCCTACACCTGTCTCCAGTGTGGCGAATAATGCTAACACCATTGTTGTTATATTCCACATTGTTTCATCTACACTTAAAATAGCAACATACGTGAAAAATGCTCCCATAATAAGGTAGACGATTCCCATTGTTTTGGGAGAAATCTTCATATTGAAAGCCTCCAACTAGCCTAGTTTTCATATTACATGTAAGCAGAACGTTTATTACAAAGATGTGGTAACGTTTTTTATTAAATCCTATAAGTTAATGGTAGCATAGACGTGTACGTATGCAAGGTAACTTATAATAAAAGGACGGTTTGTAGCTCGTTTAGTTGTTTTTCGATTTCCGCAGGATCAAGATTGTATTGTGCAATAACAACAATTCCATTCATTGCCATGTGAGCAAAGATGGGTACGATAATTCGTTTCGTTTTCACATATAAGTAAGCAAATACAAGCCCCATTGTTCCATAAACTAAAATATGTTGTGGTTCGCCATGAATAATCGCGAAAAGAGCCGCAGATATAAGCGCTGCAATAAAGAAGTTCGTTCGCTTATATAGAGTTCCAAATATAATTTTTCGGAAAATAATTTCTTCTAAAATGGGGGCTGTCAAAACTGGAATAATAACAAATAGAGGTATAGCCCGTGCCATTGTCATAATTCCTTGTGTATTTTCTGAACCTGGTGCAATACCTAAAAGCGCTATTTGGATAAAATTTGCAATGCCTTGGCTAAATATAGCCATAAATGTACCTAAAATCGACCAAGTAATAATACCCCAAATGGATGCACCGTCGCGCTGTTGTAACCCTTGTTTCATGTCGGATCGCATTAATAGTAGTACTACAATAAGACCTAAGAGAAAACTAATTACCCCTCCATATATGGATGCCTCTAATTTGGAAACAGGAAATGCGCTATAAACGATACTCCCAGTTAATATAACCGAAAATTGTGTAATAATGTAGCTAATAATAACCCACCAATATCTTTTTGGCAATGTACAACGACTCCTTTTTTTGTACTAAAAGTTTAAAGGTTTATAGTTTAAGGAAAACCACAGCTTCCGTTAAAAAGAACTGGCGGTAAGCCCAGTTTTCCTAATACTAGGATAGTAGAGGATTTTTGGTTTATAGTATAAAACCAATGATGGTGCTTTTTCGCCATAAAGACTTATTTTTCCTCAATGATTCTATACATTTCTATTTTTATCTTTACGTATATTATTTTAAGTTTTTCGTATGAGAAAAATGATATTCTCCGTAAAAATGTCTTCATGTTCAATAATAAATGATCTATCCTAATCATATATTGCTTTTATGTCATGTGTTGGGGGATAGATATACTTCATATAAATTCATTACATAAAGTGTCTTCATATCTTTATTAGGGCAAAAAAATTTATTGGAGATACAAGAGGGATGGAAAACACCTTATTGTTAGAACCGTATTTTAACGCATGAGAAATAATACGTATTTCGAAGTATTTATATTTGAATTATCACAATGAGTAACGATAACATAGAATGTACATGTTATTTTATCATATATTCGTAATTTCTATATAACAGAAAGATTGATGATGTATGAATTCTCTTGCTCTCTTATGTGTATGTTATTTTTACATTGTAAGAAAACAATAGCTTTTGCCATACAGATTAGGCGAAAAGCCAAGTTTTTCTAAAAAAATTATGCTTTCCTACTTGCAATTTTCTCCGGAATTATTTATTATAATAATTGGAATTAGCACTCACCTGATTCGAGTGCTAATAAAAATATAAGATTAGAATTAAGGAGGCTTTCTACACATGATTAAACCACTAGGAGATCGCGTTGTTATCGAGCTTGTTGAACAAGAAGAAAAAACTGCAAGCGGTATCGTACTTCCTGACTCTGCACAGGAGAAACCACAGGAAGGCACAGTAGTTGCAGTTGGTTCTGGACGTGTAACAGAAAAAGGTCAAAAGGCTGCCTTAGAAGTGGCTGAAGGAGACCGTATCATCTTTTCAAAATTTGCCGGTACGGAAGTGAAATACGAAGGCAAAGAATACTTAATTCTTCGTGAAAATGACATCCTGGCTGTAGTAAGCTAATCTCGATATAAGAATAGATAAATATTACGTAACTTGAACAATAAAAGGAGGATTTATCGATGGCTAAAGAAATTAAGTTTAGTGAAGAAGCACGTCGCGCAATGCTACGTGGTGTAGATACATTAGCAGATGCGGTAAAAGTTACATTAGGACCTAAAGGACGTAACGTTGTATTAGATAAAAAATTCGGTTCACCGCTTATTACGAATGATGGTGTTACGATTGCCAAAGAAATTGAGCTTGAAGATAAGTTTGAAAATATGGGTGCACAACTCGTATCTGAAGTTGCTTCTAAAACAAATGATGTTGCTGGTGACGGTACAACGACAGCAACTGTACTCGCTCAATCCATGATTCGTGAAGGGTTGAAAAACGTTGCTTCTGGAGCTAACCCTGTTGGTGTTCGTCGTGGAATCGAAAAGGCTGTTGAAGTAGCAGTAAAAGAACTAAAAACGATTTCCAAGCCAATCGAAAGCAAAGAATCTATCGCTCAAGTAGCAGCAGTTTCTTCTGATGATGCAGAAGTAGGTAACCTTATTTCTGAAGCAATGGAACGTGTTGGTAACGATGGTGTTATTACCATTGAAGAATCAAAAGGTTTTAACACAGAGTTAGAAGTAGTAGAAGGTATGCAATTTGACCGTGGATATGCTTCTCCATACATGGTAACAGACCAAGACAAAATGGAAGCTGTTTTAGAAGATCCATACATTTTAATTACAGATAAGAAAATCGGTAACATTCAAGAAGTATTGCCTGTACTAGAGCAAGTTGTTCAGCAAGGTAAACCTTTATTGATGATTGCTGAAGATGTAGAAGGCGAAGCGTTAGCGACACTTGTTGTTAACAAATTACGTGGTACATTTAACGCAGTAGCTGTTAAAGCCCCTGGATTCGGTGACCGTCGTAAAGCAATGCTTGAAGATATTGCTACACTAACTGGCGCTGAAGTGATTACAGAAGACCTTGGTTTAGATCTTAAGAGCGCTACAATGGATCAACTAGGTCGTGCTGCGAAAGTAGTAGTTACAAAAGAAAACACTACAATCGTAGAAGGTTCTGGAAATCCAGAAGCAATTTCTGCGCGTGTTGCACAAATCCGTGCGCAAGCTGAAGAAACAACTTCAGAATTTGATAAAGAAAAACTACAAGAGCGTCTAGCTAAGCTAGCTGGTGGAGTAGCAGTAGTGAAAGTTGGAGCTGCAACAGAAACTGAACTAAAAGAGCGTAAACTACGTATTGAAGATGCGCTAAACTCTACACGTGCTGCTGTAGAAGAAGGTATTGTTGCTGGTGGTGGTACAGCATTTATGAATATTTACAACAAAGTAACTGAATTGAACCTTGAAGGAGACGAAGCAACTGGAGCTAACATTGTACGCCGTGCTATGGAAGAACCAGTACGTCAAATCGCACACAATGCCGGTCTTGAAGGATCTATCATTGTTGAGCGTCTAAAAGGTGAAAAAGTAGGTGTTGGTTACAACGCTGCTACTGGCGAATGGGTAAATATGGTTGAAGCTGGTATCGTTGACCCAACAAAAGTTACTCGCTCTGCACTTCAAAACGCTGCATCTGTAGCTGCAATGTTCTTAACGACAGAAGCAGTAGTCGCTGACAAGCCTGAAGAAGACGGCGGCGCTGGCGGCGGAATGCCTGATATGGGCGGCATGGGTGGCATGGGCGGCATGATGTAAGTCATGCCCCTCACCCCTTATATAACAAGGGTTGAACGGCAACACTGATTTTTTTGACCACATTTTGACCACACTTAGTCAAACTTAAGTACATTTTTCATGAGACTCCCGAATTTTTCGGAGTCTCTTTTTCGTATTTCTTCTGTTGTATGAAGGTATACATTTACGGTTGTTTTGTCATCAGAGTGACCTAAACGTTTCATAATTCGTTCAATTGATACCCCAGCTTCTGCTAATAAAGATGTGTGAGTATGTCTAAGTGAGTGGGGAGAAAGTGTTTTATTTTTTAGATTTGCTAACTTAAGCAACCTCTTCATACGCTGCTCAATTACTTTAGGATATATTGGATAGCCTAAATAAGTTGTTGTATTTACAAACATATACCCTTTATCATAGTATTCATCTGCAAATTCTTCCTTGACCTTCGCATTAAACTCCATTAATTCTTGCAATACTTTTATAACCATTTCATCCAAATCAATTTTACGCACAGAGTTCTTTGTTTTGGGTGTCACTAGTTCATATTGCTTGATGTTATTTTTAGGATTATAGTAAGTCTTAGTGATATTAAGAAAGTAAGTGCCGTTCTTTATCTGTAAATCTGATTCTTTCAGTGCGCATAATTCACCAATACGTATTCCTGTATAAGCTAACGTTAAGAAAATGGGATAGTCTAAATGCAATCCCCGTTTGTATGCTGTTTTTAAAAATATAGCTAGTTCTTCTTTCTCCATGTATTTAGGTAAATCCGTTTCGTTCTCTAAATCCTCAACAGTCTTTTTCTTTTTGGCCACATATGCATATTCTGTTGGATCTTTTTTAATCACTTCTAATTGAACAGCTTTTTTAAGTATCATTCTTCCGGTTCGATGGATGCCATCAATGGTTCTGTGAGCAAAATTTTTTTCTAGATTATGCAAAGCTTGTTGATACATATACCAAGTTATATCTACCATTCTGATATTTTGAAAGTACTTGTTTAGGTTGTTAATCTCATGTTTTCTTATCCTTATAGTACCAGGTTTTACGCCACGTTCTTTTTCATACAAATCCAACCATTTAAGAGCAAATTGGTTAAACGTAATAGGATTTTCATTTACCCCTATCCCCATATCCAATTCATTAGCTAATTGTCTTGCTGCTTTTTCAGCTTCGCCTTTACTATTAAATCCTCGTCGGGTTGTTTCTCTCCTTTTACCTGTTCGTGGATCGTGGACTGTACGCATTCTGAACATCCATTTTTCACCACTGTTAGTTTTATATTTATGGAAGCTAGCCACTGTATTCTTCTCCTTTCTAAATATAAATGTGATTTACATTGAGATGCTGAAAGAACGACCGTAATATAATTTATTTGAATACATCTCTAATCTCTTATAAGCAAAGTCGTAATCAACGTTAAATAGTTGTGTTACATCATATATTGTATAGTTGTATAACTTCTCTAACATAAAAGTTGGAATACAACAGTGGTAACAAAAATGTTCTGCTTGCCACTCTTGTAGTTCGGTAAACAGTGGTGGCAAAAACTCTTGTCTACCAGCATGCCATAGAGCGTGAGCTAACTCATGAGCAAAGTCTCGCCACTGTTCTTCAGCTGTTTGATAAAAGTCTAAAAAAATGATTTGTCTATCACTATGTCTAATGGACTCACTTTTAAATTCCCAATACCGGACTGGAATTTTTAATGCTTTAGAGATATTTGTAATACTTAATTGGTGTGGATGCTTGATATTAATGCTTAAAAGCATATCTTTGATGAAATCCTCTGTTCTTGAATAGTAATACATGAATACCCTCTTTTCGAATGTATGTTCTGTTTTTGGGTTTAAGGGAAGGCGCGTTTTAAACGCACCTAATTTTAAGTAACGGTTTTAAAACTAAACTCTATTCACAACCTATGCCGTCACCATCTCTATCTAAATGTCTGCCATAACCAGGGTCGCCTTCTCTTACTGGAGCAGCTCCTGCTTGCCTAGCTGCATCACAATTTTTATAGTAAGTGCTAGAATTTGATGAACTTGTATTGCCTGAACTAGTAGAGCTTGTCCCTGAGCCGCTACTTTGATTTGCAGAGCTACTGGAACTTGAGGCAGATGCCTTTGCTTCTGATAATTTTCCTTCTAAATCGTCAACTTTATTTTCTAATTTAGAGTTATTTTCCTTTAAATCCGATACTTTGTCCTCTAGTATTTCTTTTTCAGAGCTAAAGTCTGATTCTTTTTCTTCAAGAGTAGTTATTTCATCTTCATATTCGGTTATTTCATCTGAAGTTTTTTCAAGTTTAGTTTCAAGCTCTTTTATCTCTTCTTGAAGTTTGCTATTTTCTTTTTTATATTTTTTATTCTCACTTGTAAGTTCCTTATTATCTTCTAAAGCGGTATTTAGTTTCCCTTGATAAGTCGTATCTAAGAAAGCGCCAGAGATTGATAGTGATAAGAACCCGCAAAATAAAGTTGGGTAGAAAATCTTTTTAGATAGTACTCTTTCTTTATCTTTTCTCTTTTTTACAAAGTGAATAATTAGATAAAGTATTGCAAAAGTAAATGTGAAAAACCCCATGAGCACGAAGAAGTTAGCCATTATTATCCCCTTTTCACGATATATAGATGATGCTGTATATTGATAATAAAAATTTAGAAAAAAATGTTGAATATTAAGAAGGTGCACAGATCATGTACACCTAAATAATATTATTTACTTAATTTATCAGCTGGGATTTTCCAAATTGCTTTACCAGACTTAAATGGGTCAGAAAAATGTAGCTCATAGCTATCTGATTTAGCTACATCGAATGGAATTTCTCCTCTAAGTTTTCCACCTGCTTCAACAGTACCATCAAACTGTGCCTTGATACCTTCTGTTAAGATGGTAGTTGAGTAAGAGTAGCCATCTGCATCTTTTAATTCTACATTCATTATTGATGACATTACTTGTTCGTCCTCAGTGTTATTTTCTGCTGTCAGGTTTACTGCAATAAACTGGTCTTCCTGAGGTTCATCAAATTCGCCACCTGGTTCAATTCTTGCTTCATTTAAAGTGATTTTCATGCCATCAAATTCTACTGCATCACCAATAGCTAGCTCCTGCGTTTCAGGTTTTTCTTTACTTTTACCCTTTGAGTTTTCCTTGCTAGATTCTTCCGTTTTATCATCCGCATCTGCCTTTTTAACTTCAGCTTCCTCGCATGCTACTAACATAATAGATATTAACAATGTAAAAGAAAGTAATATAAATTTTTTCATGAAAAATCCCCCTTAGAGTTATGCTGCCATTTTATCTTCTTTATCTTTCTTTATAAGAGCCATTAGACCTGCAATACCGATTAATATTGTTGAAATTGCGTAGAACAAAGAAATACTTATTAGCCCACCTATTGCAGATATAAGCAGCAGTACTCCGCCAACTTTTGCTTTAGATTTGACTACAACTGCACCTACTATGGCTAGCGCTGAGAATAAAAATGCAGCCCATCCTAAGCCAGTAAGATCGCTTGAACCGGTTTCATTAAATGCAGCATCAACACCACCGATAAACAATGCCAGTATTGCTCCAAGAAAACCAAAAATCCCCCCAATTAGACCTAATACAAATTCAGTAGTTCGCATTCAAACTCCACCCCTTATAAGATTTTGAATTTATGTAATCTATGTAGTACATAGAGGTTACCTATCATCAAACTCTTTCAATGTTTCCCATATCTTCTTTAAACGGCGAATATCTTCTTCATTGTTCTTAGGAAGTTCCCTGTACCAACGTTCAAGTTCAGGGTCGTTTATAAAAGATTCGAAAGCTTCTTCTTTTGTAAGATGAGGTTGATCGCTGTGACCTAATAAATAGTCTATAGTTACATTATAATAATTAGCTAATGTAGCGAGAATTTTGTAATCAGGAGTTCTACTTCCCTTTTCATATGCTGTATAGGCAGGCCTAGTTACTCCTATAACTTTAGCAATTTCCTCTTGTGTCTTTCCTTTTTCTTTACGTAAGCTAACTAATCTATTTTTAAGCATTCTAATGCTCCTTCCTCACCAAGTATTTTACAGTAACAATGCGTTACTTAAAACCTTATGTAACAAAACGAAACTATAATCGATGTAACGAAACGTTACTTAGGAGGTGAGCATGTGAGAACTTGGCTTAAGGGACTGAGGATGCAAAGAGGCTATACTCAAGAAAGAGTTTCAATAGAATTGGGAATCGAACGTTCATACTACACCATGATAGAGCAAGGGAAAAGGAATCCTAGCGTTTCGGTTGCTAAATCTATTGCTGTTACATTGGGCTTTGAATGGACAATTTTTTTTGATGATAAATGTAACGATTCGAAACATAATAAACAAATTGTTTAGGAGGAAATCAAATGAAACAATTAGTTTTTATTCAAAACGATAAAGTATTGACTGACACTTTAACGGTAGCAGAAGTTTTTGCTAAACCTCACGACAAAGTTGTTAGGGATGTCAAAGTGCAAATCACTAAGTTGCATGAAGCTGGTGAGCAAAAATGGAGTACCGCCAACTTTGGCGAGACCCAATATCAGCACTCGCAAAATAAACAGTGGTACACAAAATTTGATTTAACTGAAGATGCTTTCGCAATTATAGCAATGTCTTATATAACACCGGAAGCTATGAAAATGAAAGTTAAGTTTTTAAGAGAGTTCAAAGCTATGAAAGAAAAGTTGCAACAACCAAGAGTTTTATCAGATAAAGAACAATTAATGGCTTCGTTGAAATTAACACTTGAAGCTTCAGAATCTCTAGAACAACACAATGAAAGAATAACAAGCTTAGAAGAAACAATGCGCATCGACGGTTCGGAAGAATTTCGAATCCGAAAAAATGCTAATAGAAAAATTATGAAAGTCTTAGGAGGTAAAGACTCACCAGCGTATAAGGAGCTAAACAGAAAAGTATTTTCGAACTTCTGGCGTGACTTTAAAGATCATTTTACTATTCCACGTTATGGAGATTTACCAAAAAAGCAATTTGACCAAGGCGTTCGTTTCATTGATTTATGGCAACCAAGTACAGGCCTACTGATGGAAATTGAAAATGCTAATAAACAACAAATAATGCAGGAGGTGATTTAGTTGCAAATTACACCATTAGATCTAGAAGCAAGACTTCTAGAAGAGGAACTTAAAATTTTGTTTCAACAAGCTTATGAAAAAGGAATTCAAGATGCTGAGCAAAAATACAACCTGCCACACCATCTACGAAAACCTGATGTGGCAGAGATATTTCAGGTATCACTAGCGACGGTGGAAAACATTATACGAATGGAGGGATTTCCGAAGTCGAAAGTAGTGTCTGCTAGATACCCGAGGGATATGGTTCTTAAATGGGCGGAAGATCCAACCAACATTGAGAGAGTTAACCGCTTGAGAAACAAGTTAAACACCGAGTGGGGTCGGTAATTTCATTATAAAACACACAAAATCATATTACTGTGCAACCCACGCACATGTGCATTACTTGCACAAAAAGGGGGTGAAACAATTGCAATTTGGAGCTGTTTTAAAAAAGATGCGGAAAGGTGCTGGTTTTAGTCAAGAAGATATGGCTGAAAGACTTCACATGTCTCGCAGTAATGTGTCTAGGCTAGAAAGCAACAAACTTGAGTTAAAAGCTGCAGATTTAATTAATTGGTGTAAACAAACGCAGGCTCATGATTTATTAATAGCTTTTATCTATAACACGGATGCAGTAAGTACAGTACAGCAATTATCCCAATTAATAACTGGCACTGTATTAAGATTCGGAGGTCTCATATGAAAGCAAACGATAATTATATTGCTCTATTCGGAATTTTACTATGTTTGTTTCTTGTATTTGAAAAGTTATAGGAGGGATCACATGAACTTAGAAGAACATTTCTTACCTAAAGACATCAGCCATGCAAGCAAAGAATACATGTGTGCAATTGATCTTGCAGAAAGAACTGTAAATGCAATGTGTAACGCAAAATACGATGATGCAGAAATGCTAGCCAGGGATTTATTAAAGTCAGTTGGAGTGCTCAATGAAATGAGTAGCCATAAATACAACCAAGATAAGTTTTATGCAACTGTACAAGATTTGGCAAACAGAAACATTAATGTTCAAGCGATACAGAGGCAATATAAATGAGTGACAAAGCACATGTAATTAAGATATGGGTCGCTTTTATAGTCGTGATGGTGTTTCTGTACATTTCGATAGTGATTACTAGTTAGGAGGGTTAAAAGATGGAACATCCTGAGATTACTCAAATTAGGCAATATGGTTATCCAAAAATGAATGTATATACCAATCAATACGGTATTGATGCATTCGGAAACGAAGTCTTTAGCGGTGATGAAATTTTAGTTATTGAAGAGGCATTCTTTCTTGTGGGAGAGCTGGAAGATCAGACAAAAGAGGCACTAGAGTTACTGGGTGGCAGGTATGATTTTGCGCAATAAAAAAGAACTCACGGCAATGAGTTCTAAATAAAAATCTATACATTTATGCCCTTATTATACAGCACTTTGTGTAATGAGGGCAAGGGAGGACGAAATGAATCGTTTTGTTGAGGGATACAAAGAAATCAGAAAAGAGAATCCAGATCCCAAAGATCGCTGGACCATCTTTAAATCTACGTGTAACACAATTGCTAAATTGGGAACTATTGAGGATTTGCAGGAGCTAATTAAATATTTCGATGGGGAGGATGTAAGGAATGGCTAAAAGCACAGTAGAAATGTCTCGTCAAGAGTGGTTATGGAATAGGAAATCAGGATTAGGCGGTTCAGACGCTAGTGCTGTTTTAGGATTTAATCCATGGAAATCAATGTTCGAACTTTACATTGATAAAACCAGTAACACAATTGAGGAAATTGACAACGAAGCAATTCATTGGGGAAACGTTTTAGAAGATGTTGTGGCAGAAGAATTCACACGCCGAACAGGTAAGAAAGTTCGACGTCGTAATCAGACTTTTAAACATCCAGAGTATAAATTTATGATCGCAAACATTGATCGTGATGTAGTTGGGGAGCGTGCTCTACTCGAATGTAAGACGACGAATGCGTTTAATTCAGATGCTTGGGAAGGTGAACAAATCCCACCTGCATACATCTGTCAGCTGCAGCACTATATGGCTGTTTTGGGATATGAAAAAGCGTATATAGCTGTATTAATTGGCGGACAAAAGTTTGTTTGGAAAGCAGTAGAACGTGATGATGAGTTTATCGAGCTCATGATAGGTAAAGAAAAAGAGTTTTGGGAAGAGCATGTACTTAAAGGTGTTCCACCAGAAATTGATGGATCTGAATCAGCTAGCGAGTTGCTAAATAAAATGTATCCGGAAGATAACGGGGAAAAAGTAATGCTCCAGTCGAATGAAGCAGAAACACTAATCAAAGCTATTGAAAGTATTAAGGCTGAAATTAAGAAAAATGAAAAGCTCAAAAAAGATTATGAGAACAAATTAAAGTTGATGATCGGTGAAGCGAAAATGGGAGTTACTCCGAGGTTTGAAGTAACGCTTAATACAATCACTTCTAATCGTTTTGATAGTAAACGATTGAAAACAGAGTTGCCAGACATTGCGGAAAAATATACAAAGCAATCGTCGTATAGGCGTTTAAATATTAAACAAGTTGAACAGGCGGAAGTATCGTGATTAAAAATATGGTTGTATACGGTGAATTTGGATTTTTAGCTACAGAAAAGCAATTCGTATTCTTAATAGAAGGAAACATATATGGACCATTTCATAACAAAGATTGGAAAAGAGTTGTAAAGACATTAAGGGAGGAAAAATAAATGGCTACGGTAGACGAAATGAAAAATCAAATGACAAAAAGTAACGGAAAGGCAGGCTCGCCCGCCAAGGATAAGCCAAAAACAATTGAAGATTATCTAAAGCAGATGGCTCCAGCAATGTCTCAAGCGCTTCCTAAGCACATGGATGTAGACCGTTTAATGAGATTGACGATGACAACGATTAGGACTACACCAGAGCTTAGAAATGCAGATATGGGTAGTTTGCTAGGTGGTGTCATGCAAGCTGCACAGTTAGGACTGGAACCTGGTTTATTAGGACAGTGCTACTTACTTCCCTTCAAAAACAATAAAAAAAGGATTACAGAGGTCCAATTTATCATTGGTTATAAAGGCATGATTGACCTTGCTAGACGTAGTGGCCATATTCAATCTATTTATGCCCACGCAGTGTATGAAAATGATGATTTCGAATATGAGCTAGGACTCAATCCAAAGCTTAAACACACACCTTCTATGGAGTCTGACAAAGGCGCATTTATCGGTGCTTATGCAGTAGCTCATTTTAAAGATGGCGGGTATCAAATGGAATTTATGCCTAAAGCAGAGATTGAAAAACGTAAAAATTCTAGTCCTGGTGGGCGTTCTAAATATAGCCCTTGGAATAACTACTATGAGGAAATGGCAAAGAAAACAGTTATTCGCCACATGTGGAAGTACCTACCTATATCAATTGAAATACAGCAACAAGTCAGTCATGACGAAGGAACAGCTAGAAGCGTAAAAGATATTACACCTAATGATGATATTTTCTTAGAAGCTCCACAGTATGACTTTATAAATGTTGGAGAAACGGAAGCAACCGATCAAAATGACTTAGAACAGCAAGAAATAAACTTTCAGGATGGCGAGGGTTAATTATGGACGATATTGCGAATGCAACAATTGATGGCCTTTTGTGTGAAGGTTGTGCTGAATTAGTAGATGGCGAAAGCCCAGGATACCCTCGGCTTTGCGGTGATTGTGAACATGCATAACATATCCAATGTGCGTCTCCCGGAATGGATCTGGGAGACTGCACAAAATGAATCAGATTTAAAACGGTTGGTCATTAAGTATATGTGGCGTTATCCAGGCTATAGAGTTTTAAAAGTAAAAGGAAAATTTGCAGTTTGTGAGATTGAAAGGTGAAAGGCTTAGGTGGAGGTGAATAAGGTGGCTAGCCCTCAAACAGAAAAAGGTCATGTTCGTATAGCTAATGAATTATGGAATGAACTATTGCGTAGAGACTTCAGTAAGAGGCAACAGAACTTAATTTTGTTTATATGGAGGTTATCATACGGAACGGGTCAAAAAGACTGTGTGATCGACAAATTTAACAACCTAGAGCTTGCTGGAATGTACAAGCAAGACGTAAAAAAAGAGCTTAAATTTTTGCGTGAATGTGCTGTATTAGATTGGGATGAAAAGACAATGGTTTTCAGCATCAACAAAAACTATCATTTGTGGCAAATAACTCCTAACAAAAATTGGGATAGTGAGAAGTTTGACGAACTTATTCACCAAAATTTAAGCCGAAAAAAAGTAAGTAAAACACGAACTAAAAAAGAGAATGAAGTAAGTGAAACACTTACCAAGAAAAAAAGCCGAGTAAGTAAAACACTTACTTTTAAGAGTAAACAGGTAAGTAAAATACTTACTATGCGGTTAGTAAAATACTTACCGACACCTGACCGTAAGTCAATAGTGCCAACGGATACAGATTCCCTAAAGACATTATTAAAGACATTAAAGATTAAAGACATAAAGATATATACTACTGCTGATAACAGTCGCGAAGATACTTTAACTGAACATGAGCAAGACAAAAAAGTTACAGATGCAATTGTTTATTACCAGAATAATTTCGGAATGATCCGTCCAGCTTTGGCTGATGAAATGCTTGTTTGGATTAATGACTTTGGAGATGAAATGGTCATTGAGGCTATGCAAAGATCTTTAGACAGAAATAAGCCAAGTTGGGGATATGCGAGAAGCATTTTGCAGTCTTGGTCAAATAAAGGCATTAAAACGATGGAGCAAGTACAAGCGGAAGATATAGAATTCCAAAGCCAAAAGATGGCTAAGCATCAAAGATATTCTAAGCCACAAACGCAAGCACCAGGAGCTCCAGTGCCTGAATGGTTTAGACAACAAAAGCAACAGCAGAAAGCTCAGAAAGATAGCCAGTCGAGTAATATCGGTGATGCAAACGAGCAAAAGGAACTCGAGCAATTGCTTAAACAATATTCTAGTGGGTAGGTGAAGAAATGGAGCAATTAAGCTTATTTCAAGAAAACGAAAGCAAAGCAGTAGTTATTCCCGAAGATGTCATTTCTCCGTTAGAATCCTCTAAAAGCGTAAAGTCGAAGGAATTCAAGAAACAACAGATGCGTTGGAGAGAATGGGGTATGGCAGTACAGGCTACTCATAATTGTTCTTGGTTCGAAGCGAGAAAACTATTGCTGGTACACAGGAAGAGCCAAACACCTATAGAGATTCACATAGCGGAGTAATGACAAGCAACGGAAGGAGAATAAACGTGGTTTACACAGGAAAACGAGGCATGGCGTTTGAAAACACACTAAATTACACGAATCAGATTTATCTTAACCAAGGACGAGCCATCATCAATAAACGACCTACGCCAGTAAAGGTACTTCAGTCCAAGGGTACAAGGGTACTCAAAGGCTTCTACGAAGAAAAGAGCACGGTCGATTATGACGGTATTTACCAAGGGAAATCGATCGTCTTTGAAGCCAAGTCTACTAAAGAGAAACGGTTGCCCTTGTCCATCATATCGGATCATCAAGTTAAATATCTAGCAGACGCTGAAAAATTAGGGGCTATATCATTCCTTATCGTCGATATGAGGTTTCTAGGAGAGGTTTTCCTTGTTCCGAGTAATATGCTTCGAAAGTATACAGAAGAAGCCAAGCAAGGCGGCAGAAAGTCCATTCCGTTGAGAGATTTGGAAGTATATACGCAACTGGTCAAATCACAAAATGGTGTGCCGTTGGATTACCTGAGTGTTGTCGATAGATTGATAGAGGATGAGATTGCTTAATAATAATAAAAATCTAGTATTTGGAGGTTAAAGAAATGGAGTACATGATCGATTTAAACGAGTTTGCAGAAGGAGCTTTGGCAGCAAAGGTAAACACAGAATTAGAAAAAGTATTGGAGAACATTGCTGATCCAAATACGGATCCAAAGAAAAACAGAACCATCACAGTATCAATTAAGATTCATGGCGATGAAAAACGTGACGTTCTTAATACAACTGTTTCTACAAAAGTAAGCTTACAGCCAATGAAAGAGGTTGAGACCAAACTAATGATGGGTGCTGATGACAACGGAAATATCATCGGAAAAGAGTTGCGATCGGGTGCAAAAGGGCAAATGTTTTTCGATACTGATGGAGATGTAGCTCAAGATACAGGTGAAAAAGTAGTTAGCTTTAGAGATCAACAAACAAAATAAAAAACTAAATTTGGTGGAATGAAAAATGATTAAAGAAGCATTGCAATACATTGTTGGATTAGGAAAAGCAGAAATTCATGGTGAGAATGGACAGACATATTCAGATAAGAAATTGCACTTGATTGAGGAACCGACCGCAAGACCGTTTACGGTTCATACTTTATCAGGTTTAGTAAGCTATATAAAATCTGAATTTGATGGTGATGAGCCTGTTATTTTACATGTGGTTAGTCCTACGTCTGTAACAGTTAAGTCAGCATTAAACTCTGATCAAGAAAGAGACTATTTTCTAAAAGCAGAAGCACTTCTCCCGACTTTTATTTTCAATGATTGGTATAGCACAGAGAAATTCAATATTAGTTTACAATCTTGCTTTATACAAAACGAAGATCGTGATGTAATGCTTAAAGTGGTTGGTAACATAACAGAAGATCAAGTGAAGACCGTTAGTGATGATGGAATATCACAGGCAGTAGTTGCGAAAGTGGGAGTAGCTTCAGTTGGAAATGTTGAAGTACCGAATCCAGTTTCGTTAATACCATACAGAACCTTTGTTGAAGTACTACAACCTGAGAGTGATTTTATATTTCGTATGCAATCGGGACCAAGTTGTGCTCTCTATGAGGCAGATGGAGGAGCTTGGAAAAACGAAGCTGTAGACAATATTAAAGATTACCTTGGATGTGCGCTTAAAGAAGAAGTTGAAGATGGTCGTGTAACTATAATTGCTTAATAAGGAGGCGCCTTTTCAGGAGCCTGATAACTACTATAGCGGCGGAGGTTACTTATAATGGCGGGTAAAGAATGGTTAGCTGAATACGCAGATAGTATAAGAAACAATCTCTCTGAAATTATAGGTATTTTGCAAGAAAAAGAGGATTTAAAAGAACGTGTGCAAGAGTTGGAAAAACGTTGCCACTATCTAAACAATGAGCTCTTTAGTGAGCGAACGATAAAAAATGAGTTTCAGCAAGGCATTGAAAAACAGGGCAAAAGGATTAAAGAATTAGAGATGGCTTTAGAACAAATAAAAGAAAAAGAGGCCTAAAAAAGCCTCTTTTACACCAATTAAGAACAAGCGTTCCCCTTTGAATATATTATCATATCGAGAGGGGAAATAAAATGGCACTACAAAAGAATACACTTTACAACGGGGACTGCATTGAAGGGATGAAACATATAGATAACAAATCTATAGACATGATTTTATGTGATCTGCCTTATGGAACCACGCAATGTAGATGGGATGAAGTAATCCCCTTTGATCAACTTTGGGAACAATATAGGCGGATTATAAAAGATAATGGAGCTATTGTTCTTACTGCAAGCCAACCGTTTACAACAAAGTTGATTAACTCAAATTTTAAATGGTTTAGATATGAGTGGATTTGGAAGAAAGAAAATCATGTTACTGGGTTTCCAAATGCTAATTGGATGCCATTAAAAAACCATGAAAACATTTGTGTGTTTTATCGAAAATTACCTACGTATAACCCACAAGGACTTATAAAGATCAAACCTAAGCAGGTTAAAAGAAAAACAAGTATGCAAGCTTTAGGCGATAGAAACGATACGTTAAATAAATTTCATGTGGTTAGATATAAGAATTACCCTAAATCAGTTGTCTCTTTTCCGCGTGATAAAATGACGTTTCACCCTACTCAAAAGCCAGAAAGTTTATTTGAATACTTGATTAAAACTTATACAAACGAAGGTGAAACCGTGCTAGACAATTGTATGGGTGCTTGCACAACTGCTGTTGCTGCAGATAATGCCAACCGCAACTGGATTGGATTCGAAATAGAAAGTGAATATTGTCATAAGGGTAAAGAGAGAATAAATACAAATAGAGAGCGAATAGGGCTGCCTTCAGTAGATGTGAAAACACTAGATAATAAATAGGAGTGAAGCCTTTGACAAAAGGAAGGTATATTGCAGGAAGTTTTGCTTTTGCATGTCTAATAGCATTACTGATTGTTTCAGTTGTTAAATATCAGCAGTTAAGTAGGACCGTCGAGGAACAAGAAAAGAAAATAGAAATGCTGCAGGAAGAAAACGCATTGCTGCATGATGAAAATTGGAATTTAAACCAACACCTAATGAAAGAAGTGGCTGAATAATGGATTTAATAAAGGGTAGTATTAAAAAATTACCTGAGGAAGATCTGTTAATTCTCTACCAAGATGCAACTAATAGAATTGGTTCTAATTCTTTAGGTGGAGATCCAGATCCTGTTTATATTAAGAAGCAAGAAACGATAATCGAAGCCATTCAAGAAGAATTAAAAGCTAGAGAGACTTAAAAATAAAAAAGACAGGATTCCTCCTGTCCAGCGCATATTCATTATAACACAGAACATAGGAGGAATCCTTGTGAGATTAAAAGATATAAATATTGACCCTAGTACAATGAAGCTAGAAATTGATATAATGGAACATAATGGTAGCTTTGCTATAGTGGTTTGTGATGGTAAAGCGAAGTTGACAGGTCTTCCCAATCATGGGGAAACCAAAATAATCACGCACCAGGGTAAGGTGAAACGTGTGAAGTATGATGAGGGGGAAGAATTTTGAATTCATGTATATTTTCCTTTATAATTAATAATAATTTATATAAAAGGCTAAATGAAAGCAGGGTAGTTTATGAAGGTTAACTTAAAAAATTTAGCGCATATTAAAAGCGCAGAATTTGAAGATGAGCAGTTGGTAATAATTTTAGGTGATAATGGTTCCGGAAAAACTTTAATGTTAGAAACAATTTCTTTATTGAAAAATTATTATAGTGACCGCCTTGACAAATACGCTGCTGAAATGAAAGAAAAATTCGGAGAATCAATTAACCTCAATTTTAAATGGGAAGACTTGAAGCTAAATAAAATTTTAAAAAGTATTGGGGAGGTAATGAATGAAGATAGAAAATTCTTTACTCGACCAATTAAAGGTTTGACTTTTGGCGTTTCTGTTAGTAAACCTCAAAATTTAACAAGTGAATTGAAAACGATACTTGATTCCGAAAAAGAAAATGCGATTGACAAAGTAAATAATGATATTCTTTTAGAAACCAAACAAGAAAAGGGGGATTTTTCATTTTCATTGCAAGATACTCCTCGGTTCTTTGAAAATGCGAATGTAAAGCTTAATATATTGATAAATGCTACTGGAAAATTGATGATTATATTGTTTGATGAAACGGGAAACACAGTAAGATCTACCATCTCCTTGTTTGATAAGCGATCTAATTTATTTGATGAAGGGGATTTATATTTAATTCAAGAAGAGGAGTTAGATTCGTTTTTCGTGCCAGAACAGGAACTGCAAGAAATGATCCAAGTCGAGATCAAAAAACTATTTATAAAATTGAAATTAGTATCTTACTTTGGGCCAAAAAATATTTTGTATCTACCGTCTGAAAGAAACTTGTTGATGGATAACGTATTTAAAAATGCAGCAGAAGCAACAGAATTAAATAGCATTGAATATAAGCAAAGATACAGTGAAAAGTTATTTAATTATGAATATTTAAGATATAAACACATCTCAGGGCAAATCAGTGGTATCTTAGATAAAAGACGTTATTCGACTGCCTTAGATCCCTTATTTGGCGGAAAGATTGTTTATGGAGATGATGGTGAAGTATCTAAAATTGAAAAGGAAGATGGCGCAAAAATAAAAAGGGAGTTGTTTTCAACAAAGCAAAATCGATTGATTCCTTTTCTGATGATAGAGACAAGATTACCTCCTAGTTATGACTATATTATAATTGAAGAACCTGAGGCTCATTTGTCTTTAAAAAGCATGAAAGAATTAGTTAACTATCTTACTTCATTGCTCAATGATAAGAAGAAAAATCTCCAGAAGGAAATTATTCTTAGTACACATAGTGATGTGTTTTTTGCTTTTTTAAATAATAAAATAATTGATAACCAATTAGAAGCAAATGTTTATGAGATGAAGATATGTGAAGATGAAACAAGTATATTAGAAAAGAAAGAGCGAAGTGAGTATGGTTTTCAAGTAGACTTATTCACTGATTTGTTGAAAGAATTATATGACGAAACATTTTTAATACAACAGAAAGAGAAAGAGGATGAATAATATTGCTTGGGGAGAGAGGTTTTCTTGTAAAAGAAGATTTTTATGAAAAAGTACACAGATGTAAAGTCATAAAGGAGAATTTGAAAGACAATGATGAGTTAATGAAGGTAACGTTCAAAGTTAAAGATGATCTGGAAACTTTTCATATATTTTGCGATAAAAGTGCTAAAGAAACAAGTAGGGTAAAGTTTCTTAGCTATGAAAAGTTTCCAGACGGTATTTTCATTGTACATAATAAAGATGGGTCAATTGATTGTCACATTTGTGAATTGAAACGTAACCCCACAAATAATTTAAAGAATTTATCTTTACAGTTGTTTTGTGGTTATCTACATTGTAAATTGTTTTTAACTACACTAGAATTAAATGATAAAGATATAAATTATAATTACAATGTTTTTATGATCAAAGGTTACGATAAAGAAGAGGATTATCGAAGATTACCAAATACTCCTATGAAAATTTCTCCTGGTAAAAAAATCATTAAAGAATCTGATTACGATGACTGGAAAAATAATAGGGTGAGATTGGAGGAAAATGGAGTGGAATTATTGGATGTATCAGTTAACAAATATACTTTGAGGGAAATAGAAGATACTGATGATCTGATAAAAGAATTCCATTATACTTTGGCCATATAGATTATTACATATCCTACCAGCCATCTGGAGGACACTGAATGACGCAATAAGCGTTGTTTGGTGTCTTTTTTTATTTTAAATATGACGAGTGGGGGCTCGAATATGAATAAAAAACAGTAAGCGTAAAACAGCCCACACCTATTATGTAGATGTGGGCCTATGTTAAGATTTACTTAGATTTCGTAGGAACACGACACTCTTGAGGCAGCGTGGTTGACCACGGTAAGAGTCGGGTTAGTTGTTCCCTATCTGTTGTATCTATATTGGGAAGTCGTTCAAATAAGTAGCTAAGATAATGGAATGGATTTAATCCGTTTTCCTTCGCTGTTTCCACTATGCTATAAACAATGGCACTGGATGTAGCTCCTTTGGCGGTATTACTAAACAGCCAAGCTTTTCTTCCGATCACAAAAGGCTTGATCGACCGCTCTGCGCAGTTGTTGTCTATCTCCAATCTTCCATCCTTTAAAAATCCTTCTAAGCGATCCCATTGTTTACGGCAATAGGTAACAGCTTTGCCTAGTTTACTCTTCGGAAGAACACGCGGCGTTTGCTGTTTTAGCCATGCTGAAAAAGCATCCAGCACGGGCTGACTGCGCTCCAAACGTTGTTCATAACGTTCCTGTGGGCTAACGCTCTTTAGGTCGCGTTCGATATCGAATAATTGATTACAAAAGTCTAAGCCTTCTTTCGCTTTTACCGCTGTAGTGGTCGAAGATTCGGGAAGCGATTGTAATGCTTCTGTGAATTTACGACGTGCATGCGCCCAGCAACCAATCAGTACGACATTCTTTATTCCATTATAACCAGGGTAACCGTCTACTGTTAAGTAGCCCTGATATCCCTGTAGGAATCGTCGTGGATGTTTGGATGCTCTTGTTTGCTGGTACTCATACAAAATGATTGGCACATCCGTGTGTCCAGAGCGATACAGCCACATATACGAATTGGAAGTAGCTTTTCTACCTGGTTCAGATAAAACTTGTACAACTGTTTCATCTGCATGTATGGTATCCAATTCTAATAGGGCGGTATGCATCTCTTTGTAAATGAGTGTAAGCCAAGTGGTCGCACCATATATGACCCAATTAGCTAGTGTTTGACGTGGAATAAAGACGCCAAATCGTTCGAATTGCTTCTCTTGGCGATACAACGGCATTCCTTCCACGTATTTTTGCGACATCGTATAGGCCATGGCGGAAGGAGAGGCTAAACTCCCTGGAAACACAGGCGCTGGCATTTTAGCTGTTTGAATAGGCGTTTGTATCTCATGTTGTTCACAATGACGACAGCTATAGACGTACTGGACATGTTCCACCACTTTCACCTGCGCAGGAATAACCTTTAATTCTTTACGCACTTGCGTGCTCATTTCATGCAGTTCACCAGCGCAACACGAACACACCTGTTCCTCAGCAGGTAAACGGTATTCTACCGTTTCCGTAGGCAGGTTGTCTAATTGCTCCTTGCGTTGCCCTTTTTGCTTCTTGCGTTTATATGTAATCGTCTCCACCGTAGGCTCTTCATGGTTGGAATCCGAAGTGTCCTCTACCTCGTTAAAAAGAGACAGTTGGTCAGAATTGGTCTTCTCGCTAGAAGAGCCGAATTTTTGTTGTTGAAGCAATCTAAATTGTTCTTCATACCATTTTAATTTTGCTTCTAACTCTTCTTTTTCCAACTCTAGCTTTTCGTTGAGCTCTTGATAATATTCCATTGTTTTCTTGTTTGTTTCCGCTGTTTTATCCATAAAATTAGTATACGAAAAAGAACCCGACTTGCCTAGTCGAATTCCCGTATTTCTATATTTCAATTTTTTATAGAATCGTGCGCGCTAGTACTTCTCTGTGTGCTTGGTGCTGGTTCATCGACATACCATCCAACAACCAGCGAAATTGACGTGGGCTAATAGATATAGGCGTTAAGTCTTTATCGGATGGCCATTGAAATGTTCCTTTTTCAAGCCGACGATAATACAGCCAAAATCCGTTGACTTCCCATTGCAGTATTTTTAACTTATCACGCTTTCGGTTACAAAATACAAACAGGCAAGGAGAAAAAGGGTCTAAATCGAAGCATTCTATCACAATGGCAGCAAGTCCATCAATCGATTTACGCATATCTGTGCTACCGCAAGCTAAATACACTTTTTCAAATGGCATATTCATGAACGTGATTACTTCCCTAAAACATGAATAATATCCGAGAGTAAGTTCATATCCGTTCCTGATCGCACTTCAATGGAGGTAGAACCAACGTGAATAAAGATTGGTTCTTTCTCGTGAGGTGGTACAAGTGGAAAATCACCCATTTGAACGGTTAGCCATTGTGTTTCCCTGGATGCGCTTTTCTTGATGGAAGTTTTGCCGTGCTCACGAAATTGTTGCACCCAATAATACATCTGATGCGTTTTAATTTCTTTCCCTCGGCACCATTCAGATATACTTTGTCCGCTTTTTTTCCAGGCATCATACCGCGCTTTCCATTCTATTCGCTTGTCTTTTAGGGTCATCGCATAACCTCCTAATTTATTTTCTAAGAAGATTATCACATAGATGCCCTGTGATTGTTATGTGTATTTTATTTTACGCTTACAAAAAACAAGTGGAAGATCTCATTTATCAGTATCATTGGAGAAAAAGAGAATTAGACAGGATTTTTAATATTCTATTTGGTGGCTCAACGTCAATGCTTTCGTTTGGCATGGTTTCACAATATGGCATTGAAGCAACATTACCTAAGCCCAATACAACAATAAAAAGCCCGGCTGAAATAGATGCAATGGATGCTCGAGAACAACGTCTTTACAAAAGATATAAAGATTTTGGAGATATTGTGAAATCTATTGAAAGCATTGTAGATTACTTAGAAGATGTACAACATCAAATTATACTAGATTGCATGATGGAGGGCATGAGTTATCGTTCTATTGCTGATCATCTTGGGGTTAATCGTAATAAAATACGTGAAATGAAAGAGGATATGCTGTGCCAAATATGCCAAAAGTGCCACTTCTTACATGATTTGCTGGATAAAAATTCAGCATGATAAAATGGATGGCAGGACGGGCAGGCGAAAGTCGTCCAGTTAATACAATAAAAAAGGTAAATTAAATAGTAATAATCACTCAAGTGTATAGCTTGGGTGCTTTTCTCTATTTATATGTAAGTCTTTAGGTTTAATAAACTAGTAAAAAATAACTAAAAGTTATTAAAAAAAGAAGGAATAAACATTTTTGTGTCGAACTATACTATAAAGAGCATATATAAAGGTGACATAAAAATGAAATTCTTTCTTACATTATTTAGGGCTATATTAATTGGAACTAATCTTGTGCTTATAAATTTTCAACCAAATACCGACACTGAAATTAAATTGTTTTTTGCAACAAGACTTGTTTTTTTTCTAATGTTAATCATTGATTATGCCAACGTTGCATATTATAACAAAGGGCTAGAAAAAATAATTGGATTAATAGGGCTTGTTATTTCATTGATTTTTGCTTGTGTAGATGGAGCAGGATTTTTTAATTTTATACTTTTGGAGGCTTCAGAAGCCGGTTATGTAATAAAAGGTAATTCAAACAATTTATTAACAAGCATGATTGGTACATTTAGTCTTTCTTCTTATGTTTTTTATAGTTGGGTAAGCATAGTATGTTTATTAGGAATTGAAACTGTCAATTACGGTGCTAGGTACGTACCCAATTTAGTAAACGAAGCTAAAAATCAAAAAGTTGCTTAAAGGTGGTGATTAAATGTTAACAAATACAGATTTTGTTTTACTGTTAGTTGCATTTGTCATTTCTGTATTTTTAGGTGTATTGTTAAGAATTGTTTATTACTCAAGGGTACCAATAAAAAAATATTATAGAAGAATTTTAAACATTATAGTATTACAAATAGCGTTTCCTATTATAGCTTTTAAGGAGATTACGAATCATAGAACTGACTTTATAAGTAAAATTAATAAGGATAGTACTTTAAGTGAAAAGCAAAAAATAAAATTAAAAAAGGGTTTATCATCCAACAAAAGAATTGCTTTGAGGATTTTTTGGAATTCAATAACTCGTTTTAGAAGAAATTTAGATAGACATGTTAAAATGTTAAATAATATTGAAGCTCAAAAAGGTGCTGGGGTTACCGTTAAATTCAGGATTAAGTTTTTTAAAAAAGAAGCGAATAAAAGAGGAATTTTTAATAATAAAGACATGTACGGATTGTACGCATAAATCAATACAAGGGAAACAAAAAAGCACTCAAGTATATAGCTTGGGTGCTTTTTAATAATGTACAACCAACCGATATACATAATTGGGAGGTTGATAAGCATGAATATAGATTTTAGTCCGTTGGAATTAACAATGAATGATATAGCTTTTAATCTAGCAAAATTGTTAGGGATCCCGCTTATAATATCATTAGCAGCAGGTTTGATGCTGGAGATTCTAAAAGCTCCGAAAGGTTTAATAAGGTTTATTGCACCATTAATCTTTCTTTTATCGTTTGCAGTGGGATTGAAAATAATGTTTTAGGTGATTTTATGCATTATTTACCTTTTTGCTGAATAAAGTAAAATAATATTTGAAACTGAATTAAATTGTAAAATATTACTATTTTTTGCAGGAGAACTTACTTCCTTGTTTAATTAATATAATAAGGCATTAAAACATTTATAGGAGGTAAAGAAATGAAAAAGTGGACGTTAGTTTTATTAATCGCTGCATTTGGTTTTTTAGTTGGTTGGGATAAACAAGAAAGTGCTACAAGCTTTGAATCTGATGAAATAACCAAAGAATTCATTGAGAAAAACTTAGACATTGGAATGACAGAATCCCAAGTAATAGATCTACTTGGTGAAGCTGATGCAATTGGCAGAGGTGCAATGGACTATTTACCTACCTGGAGATACGACATCGGAGTTCCAGAGGGATATTTCTATGAAGAACCTGATGAGCAATTTAGGGAAGAAGGAATTCTTGATACTGTAGATAGGAAAAATATTAAAAACGGTACTGTTAAAATGCAGTTATTAATAGGGTGGAAAGAAGGTAGAATTAATGATATTTCTAACACTTATTTAGAAAATGATAAGTTAGTAACTTATTATATGTTACCTAATGGCATGATAAAGTATGAATCGTTTTAAATATAAGCCTATGTTAATAATATCCTGAATCAAATTAAACAACATATTCTAAGACATCTCAAGTATGAGGTGTCTTTTCTTTTACCCAAAACAAACTCGATTATAGCTGGAGGTGGGTGTTGATGTAAATGGAAGCCAAGCATAAGAAAGCTGAAAAAGATTATATCCAAGGCATGAAATATAAGGATATAGCTGAGAAATATGAAGTATCGATTAATACGGTGAAGTCATGGAAAAGGCGCCACGGTTGGGAAAGAAATAAGGGTGCACCCAAAGAAAAAAGTGTGCACACAAAAAGAGGCGGCCAACCAGGAAACAAAAATGCTATAGGGAATTCTGGCGGTGCTGCTCCTAAAAGAAATACTAATGCTGTTAAACACGGCTTATTCGCAAAGTACCTACCAGAAGAAACGCTGGAGATAGTAAACGAAATAGATAGCATTGCTCCACTTGATATATTATGGATGAACATAAAAATGCAGTTTGCATCCATTATGCGAGCGCAACAGATTATGTTTGTTGAAGATAAATATGATTTAACAAAAGAAGTTAAGAAAACAGAAACAGCCGACGGAGATAATTTTTCAACAGAAAAGAATGAATGGGAAATACAGTTCGCTTGGGATAAACAGGCGAACTTCTTAAATTCCCAAAGTCGAGCTATGGGTGAGTTGCGAAGTATGTTAAAGCAGTTTTATGAGTTGGCCAATTATGACGATGATAGGCTGCTGGAAGTTGAAAGAATGAGAGCTGTTATTGATAAGACAAAAGCCGAGACTCTCAAATTAAAAGGTGATGACGGAGAAGAATACGAAGACGACGGATTCATGGATGCTATAAAGTCATCAACGGACATTTGGGATGATGACGATGAGTAAAAAGAAGCCAGCGCTATTTAAATTCAAACCGTTTTCTAAGAAACAGCTGAAAGTATTGAATTGGTGGACGAATAAATCACCTTACAAAGATAAAGATGGCATCATATGCGACGGATCAGTCCGAGCAGGTAAAACAGTTGTTATGTCTTTATCTTTTGTTATGTGGGCAATGGATACTTTTAACGATGAAAATCTAGGACTAGCAGGAAAGACAATAGGTTCATTTCGTCGTAACGTGGTCACACCATTAAAACGCATGTTACGTTCAAGGGGATATAAAGTAAAAGATCACCGTGCAGATAACATGCTTGCTATTACGAAAAAAGGTAAAACTAATTACTTTTATATCTTTGGCGGTAAAGACGAATCAAGTCAAGATTTAATCCAGGGTATTACGTTAGCTGGAATGTTCTTCGATGAGGTGGCTTTGATGCCTCAGTCGTTTGTTAACCAAGCAACAGCTCGTTGTTCCGTAGAGGGATCTAAGTTGTGGTTTAACTGCAACCCCGAAGGACCGCACCATTGGTTTAAAACGGAGTATTTAGATCAATTAGAAGAAAAGAACATGCTGCACTTGCATTTCACGATGGATGATAATTTATCATTATCGCAGAAGATCAAAGAACGCTATAAGCGCATGTATAGTGGTGTTTTCTATCAAAGGTATATATTAGGTCTATGGGTGCTTGCGGATGGTATTATCTACGACATGTTTAACGAGAAAGAGCATGTTGTTGAGGCTGTAACAAGAGATTACAGCAAATATTATGTATCCATTGACTATGGAACGCAGAACCCAACTGTATTCGGACTTTGGGGTTTTTGTGATGGCGTTTGGTACAAAGTGAAGGAATACCACTACAGTGGACGAGAAAAAGAGAAACAAAAAACAGACCAAGAGTATTACGAGGATTTAGTAGAGTTTGTCGGACATAGAAAAATCACTTCTTATATCATCGATCCGTCTGCAGCTTCTTTTATAGCTTTGTTAAAAAAGAATGGTAAAAGAGTCAAAAAAGCTAAAAATGACGTTTTGGAAGGAATAAGGAATCTAGCCACTTCATTGATTGACGTTTCTATTAAATATAATGATTGCTGTAAAGAGACGTTTAAAGAGTTTGGTTCCTACATTTGGGATGAGAAAGCAGCAGAACGTGGAGAAGACAAACCAGTAAAGCAGCATGACCATCATTTAGATGCTGATCGATATTTCGTTAATACGATTGTTAAAAAGCCAAAAGCTATAACTATACTAAAATAAGGCAGGTGAAAAAAATGTACCCGACTACTCCAACACATACAGAAGAGCTTATTCAAGTTATTAAAAGTAATTCGCCAAAAGTAACGGATATCATAAAAGACTATATTGATAACCATGATACTTCCAAAATGCTTGAGGGGGTGCGCTATTACTTCAACGAATCAGATATCATTAACCGTCAAATCTATAAGTATGAAAATGATGTAAAAGTTGTGGATCCTGATGCGACAAACAATAAGCTTCCGACAAATTGGCATAAGACGTTAGTTGATCAAAAAATATCTTATTTAGCCGGGAAACCAATCACGATTAACAGCAGAGAGGATAATGATTCTGTTTTAGATTTGATCAATGAAATCTTAGATGATGATTTTAACGACACGTTACCAGAGTTGGTGAAGCATGCTTCTAATAAAGGCAGAGAGTGGCTTCACGTATATGTAGATGAACATGGTGAATTTGATTATATTATTGTACCAGCGCAAGAATTCATTCCCATTTTTGATAACACAAAGCGAAAGAACTTAATTGCAGGCATTCGTTACTATGATTTAGATGACGGCACTAGAAAAATAGAGCTGTGGGATGATCAGCAAGTGACTTTTTACGAGGAATCAGAAGAAGGGATTGTGCTGGATGTTAATTATGAACTGAATCCACAATCTCATTTTTATTATGGTGCTAAAGGTTATGGATGGGGATCAGTTCCGTTTATTGAATTCAAGAATAACGAGGAAGCCGTAAGCGATTTGATTTTTTATAAACGGTTGATAGATGTCTTTGAAAAGATACTTTCTAGCACATCGAATACGATCGAGGATGTTCAAAAGTTTTTATATGTTTTAAAGGGATATGACGGCACTGAATTAGATGAGTTCATTACTAATCTAAAACGGTACAGAACTGTTAAAACAGACGGAGAAGCAGGATCAGGTGTAGACATTAAGCAGGGAGACGTACCAATAACAGCAACTGACAGTATGCTGGATAGAATTACAGATTTGATTTATCAAGCTGGCCAAGGCGTTAATGTTTCAACGGACAAATTTGGTAATAATCCTTCTGGGGTTGCACTGCAATTCCTGTACTCGTTTCTGGACATGAAAGCTAATGTCATGGAGCGTAAATTTAGTAAGGCGCTCAAAAAGCTAACGTGGTTTATTTGTGAGTATCTAAGTATTGCAAAGAACATCCAAACGGATTACAAAAATTACTCTTTTACTTTTAATAAAACAATGATTACCAATAGGACAGAGGAAATCAACAATGCAAATAGTTCTATGGGTATTGTTAGTAAGGAAACAGCGTTGGCCAATCACCCGTTTGTTACCGATGTTCAGGCCGAGTTGGAAAGGTTAGAACTTGAAGAAGAAAAGCAGGGGCATGAGTTAGAGCCTTTGGGTGGTGAGGATGACAATGAACCAACTGGAGATTGAGGAATATCTGGACAAACTGGCTCAGCAAACTGAATCAGACATTGAGGAAGTTTTTAATAGGCGGTTACGTGTTATTCTTAATCAACTATCTGCCATGTACGAGAAATACGGTAATGGCGATGGCGAAATATCCTGGACAGACGTTAATAAATACAGCAGGCTTACTAAAGAGTTGAACCGTATTAACAAAGTGTTAAATGACGGATATAAGGAAATCGTTAAGATGCTGCAACAGTCCACTGAGAATATTTATCTTGAAGGCTATTTAAGGCATATGTACCTGTATGAAATGAGTACAGGCTATTCTATGCGTGTCACGCTTCCAACCATGGAAGTAATACGAGAAATATTGAAAAACCCTATTTCCAAGCTAACTTTGCCGTCTATTTTTGAAGAACACCGAAACCAGATCATTAGGAGAATTAATATTGAAATTGCTCAAGGAATACAAGCAGGTGAAGGGTATGCGGTAATAGCAAGACGCCTTCAAAAATCCGTTTACTTTGGGCGAAATAAAGCCCGTACAGTGGTCAGAACAGAAGCTGGTAGAGCTAGAAGTATTGCTGCTGAAAAGTCCGAGGAAAGGGCTTCAAAATACGTCCAAATAACTGGTGTATGGCTGTCTGCATTGGATTTACGAGTAAGAAAGTCTCACAGGCAATTAGACGGCAAAGAAACCGATGCAGAAGGTTATTTCCACTACAAAGGCATGAAGGCAAAAGGACCCCATCATTGGGGTGTACCGCATATGGATATTAACTGTAGATGTATTAAGTTACGCAAGGTGAATGGCATGTTTCCTGAGTATCGCAGAGGCAGAGATTACATGGATCCGAAATACCAAGAGAAACTGGCAGAACGAATGGAGCAGTTTATGGCTGATGAAAGCTTGACCTATAAACAAGCTCTTAAACGTGCACAGGAAGAGGTACAGCCACCGTCAACGACGATTCCTTTCACTTCTTACGACGAGTGGTATAAAAAATTAGCTGCATAGGAGGAATGAAAATGAATGAACAAATTGAAAACAACTTTAGGTATCATGCACCGAAAGAAAGTCAAGTTGAAAAATACACAGCTATTAGGGAAAAAGCGAAGGAATTAGCTTATTTGATTGACGAAGTTTGCCCCAACAGTCGTGAAAAATCAGTCGCATTAACTAATCTGGAAACATCAGTTATGTGGGCTAATGCTTCAATTGCACGTAATGAATAACACTCGTCTTTAGCCAACAGACGATATAAACAGGGCTTTTTATTATGCCCATTTTAAAGGCTTGGGGTAAAACTAAGCGCAACCTTAGGCGTGAGGTGAACACGTAGAAAAACATGAATAAGGAGACTGATGTAGATGGATTTAAAAGAATTGCTAGGAGAAGAACTGTATAACCAGGTCATGGAAAAAGCAGGTGATAACAAGATTGCGATTGTTTCGGATGGTCAATGGATTCCGAAGCAGAAGTTCGATGATGTTAACACGTCATTAAAGGACTTAAAGAACCAATTAAAAGATCGAGATACGCAACTAGAGGACTTGAAAACTAAAGCAACTGGTAATGAGGATTTACAGAACCAAATCCAACAACTTCAAGAAGACAATAAAAAAATTAAAGAAGATTATGAAGCTAAAATTCAGCAGCAGTCTTTTGATTTTGCTCTTGAAAAGACTCTTGCAGCTCAAAAGGCACGTAATCCTAAAGCAGTTAAAGCTCTATTAAACACAGAGGCTATCAAGCTGGATGGAGATAAACTCTTAGGTTTAGAAGAACAACTAACCGCACTTAAAGAAAGTGACGGTTATTTATTTGGCGAAGAAGAGCCAGCTGGTTTGCAGGGTAGACAACCGCATCCAGGGAATCCAAATAATTCTGCACCACAGAAAAACCCATTTAGTAAAGAACATTTTAATTTAACAGAACAAGGAAAATTGTTCAGAGAAAATCCTGAACTATACAAACAATTAAAGGCGCAAGCCGGAAAATAAAAGGAGAATGATATAGATGACTACACGTATTGCAGACGTAATTCAACCAGAAGTATTTACAGATTACGTTATTCATAGAAGTACTGAAAAGTCCGCACTTATTCAAAGTGGGATTGTAGCAAACGACCCTGAATTTAATAATTTGGCAAGTGGTCCAAACACCATAATTAATATGCCATTTTGGAATGATCTAACGGGTGATTCTGAAATTATTAAAAACGAGGGAGATCTAACACCGGGTAAAATTACATCAAGCAAAGATGTTGCACGTAAACAAGGACGGGCTCGTGCTTGGGGTGCTAACGGATTATCTGCCCTATTATCTGGTGATGATCCAATGGGTGCTATTGCTGACTTGGTATCAAATTATTGGAACCGACAAGACCAAGCAATGCTACTTGCGACTTTAGAAGGTATTTTTAAGGCTTCTAACATGAAAACCAAAGTATTAGACATAACAGGAGAGAAAGGCACAGATGCATTGTTAGATGGTGATAGCTTTATCGATGCAGGGCAATTAATGGGAGATGCAAAAGACCTCTTAACAGGTGTCATGATGCATTCGGCTGTTGAAGCCTATTTGGCTAAAAGAGACCTAATTGAGTACGTGAAAGAATCTGAGCAATCTGACCGTATTCCTTATTTCATGAATAAGCGAGTTATTGTTGATGATGGAATGCCTTACGATACTTCCAATAAAGATAGTTCTATGTATCTTTTTGGCAGTGGGGCGATTGCACAAGGCAATGGTTCACACCCGAATATCATCCCGACAGAAATTGACAGAAATAAAATGTCATCTTCTGGAGAGGATTACCTTATCAATCGCCGTATTCAATTGTTGCATCCTAGAGGTGTTAAATGGACGGAACAAAGCGTTGCAGAGGAATTCCCTACTAATTCAGAATTAGCTACAGGAACGAACTGGACACGTGTTTATGACCCGAAAGCTATTCGAATTGTAAAGTTCAAATTTAAAACCATTCCAGCAGAGACGGCAGAAAATTCAACTCCCTAATGAACCCCTTGGAATAGGGGGCGCCAAGATTGGAGACACCCTTGAAATTGGGTAATAACAAAGGAGGTTTTACAGGTGGCTACAAAAGAAGAATTAAAAAATGTATTTGTGACTGGTGCTATTCCAACAGAACAGAACTTTCACGATTTAATCGATGTTGCTGGTTCTCCTGGAGGAAAAGGTGATGCAGGGAAATCAGCTTATCAAATTGCTGTAGACAATGGTTTCAAAGGAACGGAGCAAGAGTGGTTAGCTTCTCTAAAAGGGGCAAAAGGGGATCCAGGAAATGACGGGGATAAAGGAGACGATGGCGTTAGCATCACTGATATCACATCAGACGGAACAAATATTACTTTCACCCTATCTGATGGCAGCACGAAGGAAATCCCTTGGCCAACTCAATCATAGCGCTTAAAGGGTAGGTGTATGAAATGGATCTAGTAGACGAAATTGCAATGATGGGCGAGATTAATAAGGAAAAGCACGGCAAGTATATGGAAACAATGGTGCCGATGCTTATAGAACGTGCTGAGGAATACTGTAATAACACGTTTGATTATGACAAGCCGCCAGCAGGGGTAAAAATATTTATAGCTGAGTCCATTAAGCACAAATTAAATACGAAGGGGTTAACTGGTCGTTCTATGGGGTCTGTATCTTATTCCTATGATACAGATCTCCCTGAAAAGTTACTTAAATCTTTAAAGCCTTATAGAAAGCTGGTGTTTTGATGGAAGAATTCCCGCACGAGGTTACGTTTCTGGTAGAAAAAGAACCGCAATCAGATGGAGGTGGCGGATATATTCCAGGTGGCTGGGAAACGTATGATACGGATTATGGCTTTTTAGACACGCCAAAATCCGAAGAATTATACCGAGCGCAGCAGGCGCAACATCCATTTGACCGCCATTTGTACTATGCCCATCGTACAGACATTAAAACGACTATGCGTGTTTCGTGCGAAGGAGACACATACGAAATTGCAGGAAAGCCACTAGACCAAGGCGGACAACATGAAATTATGCGAGTGGATTTAAGGTTGGTTACAGATGGCCAAGCGTGATATTGCTATTGGCATCGAAATGGGAGGATTAAAACAGTTTGAACGAGCTGTAGATCGCTTTGAAGAGAAATTTATTAACGCTGTTAAAAGGGTGGTTGTTGAAACTGCTGAACTTATTCAAAGTCAAGCACAAGCACTAGCGCCGGTTGATGACGGTAATTTAAAACAGTCGATTGAAATAAGATACTTTAACCGTGGTTTATCTGCTGAAATTATTGTCGGTGCTGAATATGGCATTTATGTGGAATACGGCACCGGTATTTATGCACTTGAAGGAAATGGCCGTAAAACACCTTGGGTATATTGGTCAGAAAAGTTAGGGCGCTATGTATATACAAAAGGGATGAAAGCTCAACCTTATTGGACTCCGGCCATAGAATTAGGCAGTAAACACTTTGAACGTGAATTAAATAAGTTAGGGGCGTGATCGTTTGATTCAAACAGCCCTTTGGCCATTACAGCAAGCAATCTATAAACGATTGGCCAATGATATAGCTTTAAATAAAAAAGTAACAGGCGTTTATGATTATGTAACCAAAGAAACGCCTTTTCCTTATATGACCATTGGAGAACCAAATATGTCTCCTTTTGAGACGAAAACATCTTATAGCGAGAATATTCCTTGGGCATTGCATTGCTATAGTATGAATCCAGGGAAACGTGAAGTAATGGAAATATTAAACCTGATGATTAAGGCTATGACAAAAGAATCTTGGATTGTGGAAGGTTTTCAGGTTATTAAATTTAACATTGAACCAAATATGAAAGTAATACCACCAGCGGACGTTGGATTTCCATATCAAGGAGTCTTAAACGTTCGCTTTTATATTGGAAAATAGGAGGTAATAACATGCTACAAAGTGGTAAGGATACTATTCTTTTGGTGCAACCAGAAGATGCTACCGTCGGATCAGATGCGCTTGTTGTGGCCGAACAAACAGAAGGCACCTATTCCATTGAAAATGAGTTAGTAGATGAACAATCCAAAATGGGACGTATTTTAGCTTACGGGCAGAACAGCGAATCTTTTGAGTTAACTTGTTACGGTGAGAAAAACGATCCAGGGCAAATGGCTGTAATGCAAGCCATTAAGAAAAAGAAACGATTAAAAGTTTGGGAAGTAGACTTAATTCCCAATACAGAAGGGGCGTATGATGCTACATTTGCTTACTGTTTAGTTGAATCTGTTGAGAAAGCAAGTCCAGGAGATAACTTTATTGAATTAAGTGCTACCTTGCAAGTAGAGGGGGAATCAGCAGAAGGTGTGCTGTCGGAATTACCAGAAGGGGCTACTCAAAAATCAAATGTGACAGAATTTGAGCAACCCGGTGAAACGGGGGTAAAGGAACCTACTCCCTAATAATCCCCGGCCTATCGGGGATGCAGAAATAGGAAAAACGTTAAAGGTTAAGTAAAACAAAGGAGGAAACTTATATGGCAACGTTGACTATCGGAAATAAACAACTTGAAGCAAGAACAGATTTCAAATTTGAGAGAGTTGCGAACGAAAAATATAACGAACCTGATTCTCAAGGAAATAAACAAGGGGGACTTATTAATATCTATAGCAATCTACTAGAATACGATACGCTTTATCTAGCTGCGTTTTGGGATTGTGCACTTTCCCATTTAAAAAGTGAAAAACCATCGCTAGAATCAATCGAAAACGCAATTCTAGCGCATATGGAAGAACACGGGGACGCTGAGCAATTGTTTAAAGAGGCCTTTCAAAAGTTGGATAACTCGGGTTTTTTCAGAAAAAAAGTCAAGAAATACTGGAAGAACTTAGAGATGATGAAAGGCTTTGCAGAGGACGAGAAAGAGAAAAAAGCGATAGACGAGATCATCGAAGAAGCGAAAAACAACCGGAAACAGTTAACGGCTTAGATTATCGTACAGTGATTCAAGAGGCTGCCCATGAAATGGGGGTATTTGATGTAGACCTTATCATGTCTTGGGAGCCTTGGGAATATGAAGCGTTACGATTAGGGGCACTATACCGTAAAATTGACGAGTATGAGCTTATGGCAAAAACAGCTATGGCTAATCGATATGCACAAAATGCCAAACGTGCAAGCGAACGTAAAATATTCAACGCAAAACAGGCTAGACGTAATCTTGAATTAGGTATTAATGGTTCAGATAAAAATGTTGAAAGAATGATTGACTTGAATAAGAAATTTAAAGGGTTTAAGCCCAACTTCATACCGAAAGGAGGTTAACCCTTGAACGAGCGCTTAAATGCCATTGTTGGAGCAAAAATAGCTAGATTTAAAAAGAAAATGGCAAGTGTTAAAAAGACAATCCGTAGCATTCCTAATAATACTGTTACCACGGTTAAAGTAGTTACCAAAACAGCAGAAAAAAGAATTAACCTTTTCCAGAATCGCTTAGCAAGGCTAGCTAATTCCATAAGAGCGTTTGGTACGGTTGTGGCTAATATGGGGCAAGGCGGACTATTATTTGCAAGTCCTTCCCTCGTTCCTATATTAGCATCTGCAGTAGGATTACTTGGCACACTAGGGCCTTTGCTCGCAGTTGCAGGAAGTAATACCGTAGCTTTGGCAGCCGCATTTGGAATTGCTGGAGGGGCAACGGTAGCTTTTGGTGCTGCAGCAATGCCTACCATAAAATCCATTATTGACGGTACGGCAAAGAGTACTGCAGAAAATAACAGAGCTAAAAAAGCTTTACAATCTCTTAAAAGCACTTGGGAAGGTGTGCAGAAAGCTATAGCTCCTGAAGTGGCAAACGCTTTTGCTGATGCGATGATTGGAATTCAATCAGCCTTAAAATCGTTAAACCCTATGTTCAAAAGTGTTGCCAAAACGGTAGCTGATCTAGCAAAGGATTTTAACAAGTTCATGAAAACCAAGACAGCGAAACAGTTTTTCGGTTACTTGAATAAAAATGCAGGACCCATTCTTGATAAAATCATGTCTGGTGTTGGTGGACTCATTGAGGGATTCATGAATCTAACGGTAGCTTTTGGCCCATTAACCGATTTTATGGCTCAGGGTTTTAAAAATATGGGTGATTCCTTTGCTGAATTTACAGACCGAGTGAAGAATTCTAAAGGGTTGCAAACATTTATTTCTTATCTGCAGACAAACGGACCAAAAGTATGGGCTATTATTCAAAATATAACCCTAGGACTTGTTGGAATGTTTACTGCATTTGGACCACTTGCAGCTGATATGATGACAGGATTACAAAGTCTAACAGCTCGCTTTAAAGAGTGGGGGCAAACTTTATCCGAAAATCAGCAGTTTCAGAAGTTTATTGGATATATTCGAGAGAATGCACCAACAGTAATTTCCTTAATCGGAAATATCACTTCTTTTCTTGTTAATTTAGGTATTGCCATAGCTCCTATTGGAGCGAAAGTTTTAGAACTGGTCAATAGTTTCTTTGCATGGACAAGTAGCATGATGGAAGCACATCCTTTGTTAGGAAAAATAATAGCTTTAGGAACAATGTTGATGGGAGCGTTTATGATGATTCTCCCTCCGTTGGTTGCCGTACGCACAGCATTCGCAGGATTTCCAACCATAATAGCTACTGCAGTTGGTAAGATACTGCCTTTGTTTAACATTTTTAAATTAACAATGCTGACGGGATTGAAAATGCTCGGTACTCGTATGTACTTATTTGGAACACGTGTTATGACCACAGCAGCAAGCGTGCTTGCTTCTTTTGGAAGAATGATAGCAGGTGCTGCTAGATGGGCTGCTCAAAAATCGGTTTACATTGCTAGAGTTATTGCTCGATATGCTGTATTAGCAGCTAGATCAGCCGCAAATGCTGCAAGAGTAGCAGCATCTTTTACCGTTACCATGGTAAGGGCGGCCGTAACATGGGCAGCCCGAACTGCAGCTCAAATCGCAAAAGTTATTGCTCGTTTGGCTGTATTATCAGCAAGGGCGGCAGCAAACGCTGCAAGAGTAGCCTTGTCTTTTACGGTAACAATGGTTAAAGCAGCAGCCAAAGCGGCGGCATCTATGGCAAAGAGTGTAGCTAAAATGATTGCTAAATACGCATTGCTTGCAGCTAAGTCAATGGTTCATGCGGCAAAAGTTGCAGCGTCATGGTTTATTGCCATGGGACCGGTCGGTTGGGTTATTGGAGCGATTGTTGGAGTAGCCGCAGTCGTTATAGCTAACTGGGATAAAATAAAGAACTGGACGGTTAAAACATGGAATAAAGTCTGGGGAAAAATAAAAGAAATAGGCGATAAAATTAAAGGCTTTTTCGAGGGGTTAGATCTCTATCAAAGTGGTAAAGCGATTATTCAAAGCGCCATTGATGGAATTATGAACATGAAGGATAAAATAGTAGGTAAGGTAGAGGATATTGTAGGTGCTGTTCGTGATTTATGGCCATTCAGTCCAGCAAAGGAAGGTCCGCTATCCGACATACACAAAATGGATTTTGCAGGTCCTATCGGTAAATCAATCGATAAAGCGAAAAGACCTTTAACAACTTCTATGACGAACCTAGCTGGAGTAGCAAGAAACGCCTTTAAGCCTGATATTACAATGGCTGATATAGGAGGGACAGCAACAATTGATACGTCAATTAGCGGTGGATCAAAAGCAATTGAGCATGCATTTAGTGCAGAAATGAATGATTTCGAGCTACCTGATCAACGTGAACAATATGCTGTACTCAATATCGATGGCTACGAATCCAAAGGGGTACTAAAATTTGTTTCAGATGGCCAAAAAAGAGCAAACTATAGAAGTTATAAAGGGGGAAGAGTCTAATTGTTTAAAATGAGTTATCAAGAGTACATGGGAAACTTATTCCGTATGCGATTTAACGGAAACGATTTGCCGGATTATTTTTATGTACTAGAAGTAACAGGACGCTCGCTTTCCCCTAACGAGATACGTTCGAAAATAGTTCCTGGAAGAAACGGCTCTTATAGACAGGGTAAACGAAAACCCGGTGTACCTTTAAAAGTGAAGGCTATGCTCAGATTAAACTCTAGTGACGAATTACGTATTGCTATAGATGAATTGAACGGCATTTTAGATACAGACGAGGAAGCTCCAATTGTTTTTTCTGATGAGCCGAATAAAACATATTATGGAGAGATGGAGGACGTAAGCGAAGGTATTGAAGTAGAGGGAACTCATATCGTTACGATTACATTCTTTCGATCGGCCCCCTACAAATACGGTCAAACGTATAAAACAATCGCTTTAAAAAAATATACCTGGGAAGAATACGCAGGACAAACATGGGGTGATTTAATTGGCACTTAATACACCAAACTTAAAACTAGTAAAGCCAGAAATAACGGACAAGATAGACGTTTCTATTGCTAACTTTGCACAAAATGCAGATAAGATAGACGCAGCCACAAAACAGTTACAGGATAAAACGGCTTCTTTGCAATCTAATTTGGATAAGACTAAGCAGGACGTTTCTAACTTGCGATCAAGCTTAGATAATACTAAAAAAGATGTTACATCGTTACAAGGGTCTTTAAATACGACAAATAAAAATGTGGCTACTAACAAAAGTGAGATTGCTAGTAATAATAACAGAATCAACGCAATCGAAAGCAACATTAGTGAAATTAATAAGGACATTGCAACTATTAACCAAACTTTAGATGTTATTCAGAGTGGTCTGGACGAGGTGAAAAACAAAGCACAGGAAAACAAAAGCGCCATCGAAGCAATGCAAACCCAATTAAACCAATACGGTGAACGTCTTACAGCGTTAGAAAATCTACTGAAAGAACCCGAAACCCCACCAGAAGGTGAAGCTTAATGCGTTGGATTGAAATGGCTCAAACGAATGAGGTTATTGTCAAAGGTACAGCTGATACAGCACCTTATATTACGGCTGTTATAAAAAATGAAATACCTTATATGCAGCTTAGTTGCAGAGATGAGATATTGCGAATACATTATAACTTTAAGAAAAACGATGTGGTAAAAATAGACTTTGACAAGCGTAAAGTATTTATTAATGGACGTTTGCAAATGGAAACAGTCGATCTGCGTTATGCAGATTTTTTTAAATTGGAGCCGGGATATAACGAGATTAAGACGGTGCCAACAATGCAATTAGAGGTTGAATATACGGAAAGGTGGTTGTAGGAGTGAAAGAAAAATTATATATCTTTGACAAATACGATAACTTGCTAGCAATCACTGACAACTATATAAAAGCTGATTTCGAGGAGACGGTAGAAATGCCTGTCTCTTTTTTAATAAATTACCCTGGATCTGATAGCGATGCTGAGTATTTAGTTGGTGGTAATCAAGTGGCTTTTCGAGATTTAAAAGGAGATTACCGCCTGTTTACGATTAGAGAAGTAGACGACAGAGACGGCGAAGCTACTGAAAAGATTGTTAATTGTATGCCGGGTATACAGGAGTTAGCTGATGTCATGGTAGAGGAACGTAGACCACAGGATAAAGATGCTGCATATGTTTTAGGTCTGATTTTGGAAAATGCACGCTGGCAAGTTGGTAATGTGGCTGATCTTGGTATAAACTCCACTAGTTTCTACTTTAAAAACGCCTATGAATGTTTGGGAGAACTTACCGATATTTGGGGCGGAGAAGTCGTTGATCGTGTCGAGATTAAAGGCAATAAGATTGCTGGTAGATATGTTGATATTGTCCATCGTAAGGGATCAGATACGGGGAAAAGGTTTGAGATTGATAAGGATATTAAAAATATCACAAGGACGGTGCTTTACTATCCGAAAACAGCTCTCTATGGAAAGGGCAAGTCGTTACAAACAGAAAATGAAGGCTATACAAGAAAAATAACTTTTCGTGATGTTGTATGGTCTAAGAAAAAAGGTGATCCAGTAGATAAGCCAAAAGGGCAGGAATGGGTAGGAGATCCAGAAGCGTTAGAAAGTCATGGCATACCTAACCACGAAACAGGCAAAATGATGCACCGTTTCGGTTTGTTTGAGGACAACGAGGAAGAAGATCCAGAAAAGCTACTCGCTAAAACATGGCAGGCTGTGCAATCTGAGAAGGAACCCAAGGCGCAATATGAAATGGATATTATCACATTTTATGGGATTGCTGGCTACGAGCATGAACAGGTGTTTCTTGGTGATACAGGCATTGCTAGAGACAAAGATATTAATCCCATGATATTGATAGAAGCACGTATTATGTCCTGGAAGTACGATATTGGCAATCCTGAGGACGGTAGTCTTGTTTTAGGTAACATCTTAGACTTAGATCCGGATGATAGTGATATTGATTGGGTGATAGATAAAGTTAAGGATAAAGAAGGCAACTGGGATGCTGGCGGTGGCCCTATTACGGATGACAAGTTTCCAGATGTAAAACCTGATGTTCCTAAAAACGTAAGAGCTGAGGGCTTGTTTAAAAAGATTATGCTGTCATGGACATTTGAATCTACTTACGCCATAGCTGCATATGAGGTGTTTGCTAGTCAAACCAATGGATTTGCTCCCGATCCTACAAACCTTGTTTTCCGTGGGAAAGTAGGTGGCTATAACTTTGATGCTGATACAGATGAAAAATGGTATTTCCGAGTAAGAGCCATTAACACGCATGGCACAGCAAGTGAGTATTCAGAGCAGGTTAGTGCTTCAACGGTACAATTAGACTTACCAGATATAGAGGATATTGTTCCCGATTTTATTGAATACGGGATATACAAAGGGGAAGCGTCTCCTAGTCCAAGTAAATATAAGTATTGGTTAAACACAAGTGAAAACCCTAATATCCTCTATCATTGGGATAAAGAAAGCGAATCATGGAAGCCATTAGCACCTAAAAATGCAGCAGATATTGGCGCCATTTCTATAGCAGATTATCAAGAACAAGTCGGTCAATTGGTTACGGATTTGGCTGATAAAGTAGATGCAGAATGGGTTGATGGTAGGCTTGTCCATAAAGCAAATAAAAATGATGTGTATACTATAGAGCAACTAAATAATAAGTTTGATAATGTTGTTTCCAAGACTACCTACGAAACGGATAAATCGGGCATTATTAGAGACTTGGAAAGTCATGAATCTCGTATTAGCCAAACGGAAACAGATATTAAAAGCAAAGTTTCTAATAAGCAGTATGAACAGGATAAAGACAGTTTACAAACTTCCATTAACGAAAATAAATCCAGCATTGAACAAAACGCTGAATCGATTGCTTCCAAGGTGTCAAGTGACGAATATAGAACGGACAAAGAAGGCATTATTAACGATATTAAGGCAAATAAGTCGAGTATTGAACAGAATGCCGAAAGTATTAGAAGTAAGGTCGATGCTACTTATGTGCAGGGCGAGCTGGGTAAGATTGAAGTTGGTGGAAGGAATCTTGCAAGAGAGCTTGGAGGTAATGATTATAGTCTTAATAGAATTTATAGTGAAGATAGAAGTCGAACGTCCATTGTAGATATAAACAATAAAAAATGGATAAGGTATTCCAATTATGCGACTTTTAGATTGAACAGAATACCTGTTGATCCGAACACTACTTATACGTGGAGCTTTACAGCTTATGTTGACGGAAGTACAACCGAAACCAATATGCGGCATTGGGATGGGAGTGGTTACGGAGAAAGGACTTATTTCACTGTAGATAGCACTCCGAAAAGGGTATCAGGTACCTTTACAACAAGGGATCAGTCAAGTTATGAATTACTTCATATTTACGGTTTAAATAGTGACCATATTTATTATTTATCAGATTTTCAATTACAAAAAGGCAATAAAGCCACCGATTGGACGCCAGCACCTGAGGATATTGAAGCTAAGATAAATGGTATAGAGTTTAAAGGCTTAAACATAGTACCTAAAAGGGTTTTCACCGATTATAAGTATTTGAATGAAAACACTGGAGAGATAAGAGAAGCAAAAGCGCATAAAGCATCAGATTTTGTAAAGGTGCAACCAAATAGCAGTTATGCCTTATCTACAAGACGAGGCTCAAGTTGGGTTAAGTATTGTCTGTATGATGAAAATAAACAGTTTATAAAAGGTCATGCGCAAAATGAATATGAGCCTATGGTCATCAATATCCAAAATGCGAGATATATAAGAATATCACTTGGTATGAGTGATGATGCCAAGCTAGAAAAAAGCGATGAGGTGACTGGGTGGTCTTACGCTCCCGAGGACACCGATAAAAAAATCGAATCCGTTGAACACTACGCATCGGAAATTGAACAAACGGCTAAAGGGATAAAACAAGATGTTAACTCATTAGAAACCGATTATTCTACATTCAAAAAAGAAGCTAACTCTACATTCGATCAACAAGCTACCCAAATAGCTTCAAGGGTGACAGAAAAGACTTACAACGCAGACATGGATAACATGACCATGCGTGTTAGTACAGCTGAATCAACTATTAAACAACACGCTGACCGTATTGAGTCAAAAGTAAGCAAGAATGGCGTTGTATCCAGTATTAATCAATCCCCCGAACAGATTAAAATTAATGCGCAACGCGTTTCCATCGATGGTGATTTAGTTGTTAGAAATGGGAAAGTTTATATTAAGGATGGCGTAATTACCAATGACCTTATTGCAAGTAATGCCAAAATAGATTTTGCTAAGATAGCTAACGTAAAAGTAACCAATGCAATGATCTCTAGTGTTACTGCCGATAAAATTAAATCGGGTATCATAGATGCGAACAAGGTGCTAATACGTGTTAAAAATGGTACACAGGCTATCCAAATAGACGATAAAGGATTTGAGTCAGTCGATAGTAAAGGTAATGTACGCATACACATTGGTGTACGTGATATAGCTGGAAAAGGCCAGTCTGATCCTGCAACTATAAGATTTTTTGGTGGAAAAAAAGTTGCTAGTATAGGTATGAATGTAAATGATCATTTTATTATAGGTTCTCAACAAAATCACGTTCCTGTTTCTTTTTATGCAGGTGATACTTTATTTTTTTGGGCGGATAATCATAGGTTTGCTTTTAATCAAGGACCTTCTAGTAACTACTGGGAGTTTAACGATTATAAAGATAGTGATGGAGATTGGCACCCACGTATTTATAGTAACAGGAGTGCAGGGGGCTATGTAGGTATAAAATCTAGGAGACTATGGAGAGTATATACAAATTACCTTCATTGCAAAGATACAATAAAGCTATCCACAAGAGATATGAAAGAAAATATTAATGATTTTGCACCAGAAATGGCGCAAAACATTTTCGATCAAATAAAAATTAAATCATATCACTATAAAAATGATGATAAACAAAGCTCTAGATGTAGAAAAAGCTATGGTCCTATAGCAGAAGAAAGCCCAAAAGAAATATTAGATGAGCAAGGTGATGCTTTAGTACAAGACAACTATATAAACGTTATTGCTGGTGCGCTAAAATATCAACAGCAACGCATTGATGAACTAGAAAAAATTATAAAAGGAGAATCCTAAAATGGAACAAGAAGTTAATTTGCAATATGTAGTGAATGCATTAAGTAATCAAGTAGCACAGCTCTCACAAGAAAAAGCCTATCATGAGGCAATAATTACTGCACAGCAAGAGGAGATCAATGAGTTAAAGGCAAATACACCACAGGATGAGGAAAACGCTGAATAGGCGTATTTTTTATGCAGGAAAATTGTTCCTTCTTGTCGAAATTAGTAGATGAGGAGGGTGATTTCTTATGAAGGAAAAAGATTTAAAAAACAAATTACTTCTTGCTACAAATGATGAACTGATAGAATTCATCAAAGAAGAATTTAAAAGTGAAAATTTATCATTAGAACATTATAAGAGTAATTTGGGTTTATTGAAAAAAATGGACGAAGATACTATTAACACGAGTATTTCTAGAATGGTTGAGATGGAGAGTCGATACGATAATACAAAAACATATTCTTTAGCTATTCCATTGATATTAGCTATTATTGCTGGTTATTCATTAACATTAGAAGGTTTGGAAATATGGGGATCTATACTTTCGCTTGTTTTAAACGTTGTTGTTCTTATTAAGGTGGTTATTAACATTGGAGAAGGAAATGGTAAAAAAGCAACTGCTAGTTATTTTAAAGAATTACTAGGATCAATTAAAAATTAAGCATCTCAAACGAGGTGCTTTTTTATGTCTGATGCAGGGAGGTAAACATGGGTGATAGAGAACAATGGTACACCAATAAAGAATTATTTGAGCATATAAGTGCAATGCAGGGTGATTTTAAAGACTTACGGCACGAAATGCGTGAGACACGAAATATTATCAAGCAGTACAATGGTCTACGAGAAAAAATAGAAACAGTCGAGGATAAAGTTGATCGCATAGAAGCCAAAACAGAGGGAAAGAAATCATTTTCAGAAGCTATTCGCCTATGGGGTGGATGGCTTTTTGCTTTGGTTACGTTAGCAGTATTACTTTTTGATAAATTTTAAGGAGTGATTTTATGAAAATCAACTGGAAAGTAAGAGCAAAGAAAAAATCGTTTTGGATTGCGCTAGTGTCAGCTGTTATTTTACTGGCTCAAATTGTGGGTGAGTGGTTTGGTTATACCCTTGCTGCCGACTTAATAAATGCAGAAGCAACCAAGTTTATTAATGCTGTATTTGGTGTGTTGGTTATTTTAGGTATTGTTAATGATCCTACTACCAAAGGATTAAGCGATAGTAAGCAAGCTAGGCACTACAAAAAACCTAGAGACAATGCTTAATAATGTGAATAAACGTTGATTAAGGCGCTCATTTGGGTGCCTTTTTTATATTACAAAAAATTAAAAGGAGAGATTTAAATGGCAAAAGTAGTAGCAATAGACATTGGACACGGTTCTAATACATTTCCGCCTAGTAAGGGAGTGTATAAAAACGGAAAAGAATATGCAGAGCATGATTTTAATTCTAAGCTTGGGGTAGGGTTAGACAAACTACTAAAGCATAACGGATTTAAGACGTTGATGAAACAAAAGCCTTTTAGCCCTGACGTAAGTTTAACCACACGTACCAATTACTATAACGCAAAAGGCGTTGATCTAGTTTATTCTTTACATGCTAATTACAACGGTAACCCCGATGTTAACGGGCGTTGTGTGTTTTATTGGCATACTGCAAATGATGCTAAAGAGTTAGCTAATATTATTGTTGACGAGATTAAAAAGGCTGGTTATTCTACGCATGGCAACGGCTTACATGCATCTAAACCTAATAGCTGGACAAATCTGCACATATGCCGTGAAACACATATGACTGCTGTTTTGGTTGAAAATGGATTCATGTCTGGTAACAGGGACTTTGATTTAGTGTTTGGTTCTAAACAAAAACAATATGTAAAAGATATGGCTAGAGTACATGCTAAGGCTATTTGTCGTTATTATGGAGTTAAATTTAAGGATTTGGATGGCACAACCGTAGCTGATAAGCCATCTAAGCCTAGCAAGCCAGCAAACCCAAATAAAGGCTCATACAATGGCAATTCCGTTGTTGAGTATCTTAACCATAAAGAGATAGATTCTAGCTTTAGTAACCGCGCAAAATTAGCCAAACAATATGGTATTAAAGGGTATAAAGGTACCGCAGATCAAAACCTTGAGTTGTTAAATAAACTTAAAAAAGGTAAGCCTGTGTCTAAACCAAAACCATCTAAGAAATATACAAGTGTGGTTGATTATTTAAATGATCATAAGATGGATGCTAGTTTCGGTAATCGTAAAAAACTAGCAGAAAAATATGGTATTAAAAACTACCGTGGTACAGCAAGCCAAAACGTTGCGTTGTTAAATAAATTACAGGGTGGATCTGTTAAGACTGCCGTATACAGAAAGCCAAAACCAAAATCATTTAAGCCAGGTCAAAAAGTAACTGTCAAAAAATCAGCTAGCAAATTTGCAACTGGTGAGTCGATTGCAAGTTTTGTTAAGGGTAATAGCTATGAGGTTGTTCAAGTTAAATCAGATCGGGTGCTACTTGGTGGCATTATGTCTTGGGTTCGTAAATCGGACGTTTATTAATTAAAAAGCCTACTCCTTTTATTGGGGTAGGCTTGAGTAAACTATTTTACTGTAGATCACTTCCATCATTTAAACCTTTTACACCGCTTGTTGATAAACCTGAAAAGTTATTTCCTGCACGAACAACATCTGAACCGCTTGTAATTGATAAAGCAAAGTTCGCAACATAATCTGAACCGAGGTTCCTGCATGTGTTCCCTGTTATACTAACTCTCTGAACATTATTTGTGAGTCTAATGTGAGCATAGAGAGAAGAGTCTTTTCTACCATTTACCCCTCCAATGGTATTTCCTGTAATTGTGCATGTATCAACTTTTGTTACATAGATACCATTATTTCCGGTCTTTTTGATATTGTTATTGCTAATTGTGGAATATGCTGACACTCCAGAAACTTCAATACCTTGTCCTCCAACATAGTCAATAACATTTCCAGTAACAGTTACACTCCATACATTTCTGCAAGCAATACCTGATTTTTTAGCTCCATACACTCTATTTCCAATCACTGTACTTTCTTGAGTGTAATTGAGAAGGATAGCATCATTAATAGAGTGAGAAGGTACTAAAGTAATAACATTACCATTTATTGTGATACCTTTAGCTTTTCCCGTATTTTCTCCATATATTTCAATTGCACGTCCATTGTTCATACCCCCTTCTAAAATATTACCAGAAATAACTCCGTTTTCTACTATTTGGGACTTCCCTGTTTGGATGCCATTTTTATCTTGAGTATGACTATCCAGTGGATTACCCACCATATTTGTTCTCCAATTTATTCCCGCTCCACAGTTGATAAGTTTATTGTTTGTGATAGAAACATTTTTCCAAGCATATGCTCTGAAAGCAAAGCTTAACGAGTTCTCTATGATGTTGTTTTCTATGTTAATATTTTCGTGATAAACTCCAATGGTGGCAGTGTGGGAACCAATTGCTCTAGGAATATGGTTTGAACCTTCTGTTTTACTATCAGCAAACAAGCAATTTTTAATCCATACATTTTTGCAGGGAGTTTCATCATCTTCCCCTAGTATCGTTACTCCTCTTTTACTCAAATCAAGTTGTATAGATTCATTTAGTGTAGATTCTCCGACATGTCCTAGAAACATGCATTCTGTGATATAAATATCTTTTGTTGCATTAAATTCAATGTGATGTGAATTAGCCACGTCTAAAAAGGTGGCTTTTTCTATTCTTAAGTTAGATCCATGACCGAAATGAAATATGGAAGCTTTACTTTTTTGTTTAACACCATTTCCGTTCCATATACCTCCATAAATTGAAATATTCCCATTACCATTATACCTAGTGAATTTAGAGGGAGGGTATTCTGATTGAGAGTTTTTATAACCATTAATTAACAAATAACCTGGATGATCTCGTATAATTTGAGCATTAGTATCTGCTAAAATTGTAGTATTACTAAAGATCACCAACTCTTCAGTTATACGATAATTACCAGTTGGTATATAAACTTGTATGGCTGCTAAATTTTGAGCAGTTTCTAAAATTTGTTTGAAGACTAAAGTATCATCAGTGATCCCATCCCCTTTTGCTCCTTCTAGTTTTACATTTAAGACGGTAGATTTGTTTTCTTTATCCAACACTATTAAATCACTCCTTTTGTTTTTAGAACACACGTTCTATTATATGAGGATTATTGATTTTTATCAAACCGGACTAATTGTCCAGGTATTATTCTTTCCACAACAAAACCACCTCCTATAACTATCATCGAAATAAGTTACGGGGAGGTGGTATTTTTGTGTAGACACAAACCTTATAATTGGTATAATTAGGTAAAAAAGGAGGTTGTTAACATGAATCGCCGTATCTTAGGGGTAGTTACTTTTATTATAGCAACGTTTTTAATTTTTTCATTCATTAGTGATTTTAATATTTTTGAAAGTATAATAGGGTCTTTAATAGCTGGCGGTATCTTTTATATATTTCTACCAAAAGACAAAAAAAGTAATTGACAAAAAATGGTTTAAATGGTAACATTTATAAAAAAGAGGGAGGTGAATAATGTGAAAAGTGTGATTGATAGCGCATACTTAAAAGTGGTTGTTGTAGTGAGTTTGTTACTTAGCATATTAAGTATTTATCCTGTAAATAAAGTTGGAGCTACTGAATCAAATAATTCTTCACCAACCGAGGAAGAAATTGTTGAAGAAACTTTAAAGATAATCTTTGAAGAGGATGCTGTTGTAGAAGATTTACAAGGAAATGTCTTAGGTTATGATAGGGATGTTTTTGAGTCTTCACTACCGGATAGTGAAGAGAAAAGCGAAATAATAAAAGGTTTAGATAACTTAGAATTATTTGCTGAAAATTCTTATAATACAAATGATGTTAAATCTCCTATTCCAACTGTTGCTGCCTGTGGTTGGAAAGGTAAGACCGAAAAAATATCCTTTATTAAAGCAGAAAACGCTTGCTATAAGAAGGGGATAAAGAAGCACTACGGGTATGTAGCTATCGGGTCTGCAATAGCAAATTTAATTGCTGATAAAGAATTTAAATTAGCAGCAAAAAAAATTGTGAGTTTGGGAGTTCGTTCTAACATTGCGGGGGTCGTTGTTACATTTGCAGCTATCTTTTATGATTGCGGTAAAAAAATGGAAAAGAAATTCCCTGGTGATAGTAATTGTGTCAAGATATGACATGAACTTATTTTATTAAAATTGCTTAAAAAATTTGGAAAAAACTCTAGAACTAACATTTTAGAGTTTTTTCTATATAATTGCACAGTTTACTGCCCCACATCAGGCGGCACAAAATTAACATAAGTAGCTCTCTTTTGCTTATAAAACTTGTTCTTTATTATAAATTAAAATCAATAAACAAAATAAATACATAAGCATTGCTGGGCAACGTTTGGCTTTTGAGTGTATTATGGATGTGTGGATAAAATAAGTGTTCATATAAATGTAGGGTTTTGGGTGATTTTTGTGCTATACTAAGATGGACAGACAGCGAAAGAAGTATTTTTATTGAACGTAATTTGACCACAATTTAAATATAAATACGTATAAAAGCATATAAATGAACTTCGTTTAAAAAAGCTGAAAGGTTAACATATCAAGCTTTGATATAAGAATATATAAACCAGTATTAGCCTTTCATGCATGGGCGGCATGATGTAAAAATCCACTCAAGAATGTTGATATAGCAACATCTTAAGCGGATATTCTACCGTCAAAACCCTAAAAAGTAACATAAAAATAACATTTTTTAAGAAATTAAGTTAGAAAGGGCGTCTTTGTATAAAGTTCTTACTTTTGCAGAGGCGTCCTTTTTCATTTTATTTGTTACGTGAGTATAAATTTTCATAGTTGTTTTCATATCCTCATGACCTACTTTTTCCATAATAGTTGCCAAATCGATTCCGGCCTCAGTCATCATACTAATATGTGTATGCCTAAAAATGTGAGGGGTAGCTTTTTTAGTAATATTGGTATATTCAAGTAATCGGTTCATCCTGGTAATAATATTTTTCTGGATAAATGGATAACCGTTAGGTCTGCTAAACACAAAATTTCCATCGTGGTACTCTTCTAATTCATGCCTATATTTCATCTTGGTTTTACTTTGCCTTCTGTAGTGAGATTTTAATAAATTTATAATCTCTTCTTCTACATTTATTGTTCGAATGCTTCCTTCTGTCTTAGGCGGTGTTAATTGGTATTTTTTCATGTTGTTATTTTCGTTATAAAGCGTCTTTGTAATTCTGATTTCATTACTTTTAAAGTTAATATCTGTCCATTTTAAAGCAAGTAATTCTCCTGAACGCATTCCAGAAAACGCCAATAGATAAAATCTTTCAAGATCTAAATCCAATCCATGTTCACGTACAGCTTTAAGAAAATCATCAAGTTCTTTACGTTCCAAGTATTTAGTTTCAATTGGATCTTTTTCAATTTCTTCAACTGTTTTTCTTTTTTTAGGAACAACTACCCCATTTTGAGGGTTATCTTTTATTAGTTTATCTTTGATTGCTTGTCTGAATATCATTCCAGCTGTCGTATTTACCCCTTGCACGGTTGTCCTAGCATAATTAGGAGCAATATCATTTAACAGTCTTTGATATTGAGTGTGTGTTACATGAGCTATAGGAGTTTTGCAATGTGCTACTTAAAAATTTACTCAAATATAGACCAAAAATGTTTAAGTAGTAAAAACAACCTATATAAAAACAAGGAAAAAAGACGCATGGTGTATGGATTATTTTACCATTAAAATTTATATAGAGGAAGAAAACTGAAATGTCTTCATAACAAGGGGATTTAAAAGGAGAGGGAGAAGGGGGACAGTTTGTGAAGCGTGACTTACAAATTAATTATGGGGTTTTAGATGATATTATTGGCGAACTTCGGAAATATAAAAGTGCTTTAGGAAAAATGGACGATTCACTTGATAAAGTGAGTACCTTTGTGCAAACAAATGAGGGGAAAAGTGTTGAAGCATGGGATCAGAACATAAACACCTCGAAAGAAAAAATTGCTAATTATGAAACACAGATCAATGACCTTTTATCCCTGTTTGAAAATTATGTAACAGACACGACGAGATATATCTCACCGATTTCAAGAAATACGATGATGCGTGTGGATCGTAATGATATTTGGGCGAATTTAAAGCAAATAGAGGGCGGTATAACGAATAATCTGTTTAAAGCATTAAACAAAAGCTATCAGCAACCTGCTTCTTTTTTCGGTATGTTTGATGACCCGACGGATGCGGAAAAAGAAGCAAGTGAGATCAACCGACGCCATATGGAGCGTATCCAAACGAGTATTGAAGCAACGAGAAAAAAGCTGGAACGTAATATGGACGAGTTATGGGATTTATATAATTCTAAGGTAAAAAAATTTGAAAATGCGGATGATGAATACAATAACTTGGCCGGAAACGTAAAAAGGAAATATACGAATTTCTTTGAAGGTGTCATGGATGTTGTCAGTAGTGTAAACAAAGCTGTCGATGACTTTGAAAAAGGAATAGTAAACAGTATTGCGGGCATGGTTACGGGACTGCTAACCGTTGTTAAAGATGCAGGTGTTGTTGCCGTATCTGGCGTTGTACCTGATCCTGTGGAGCCATCTTGGTTAAAAGAAAGTGCAGATGAAACAGTTGATGCCTACACACAAGCTGCGATACAATTCTTACAAGATCCTATGCGTGCAGTGGAATCAACTGCCCAATCCTTCACAGATAATGTGGAACAAGAGGGAGTTATGTACGTCACTGGTGCGACTATTCCAGCCTTAATACCAAGTAGTATGGCTGTCAAGGGAGTATCAGGCGTTGCCAAACTAGGCGCAGGGGCAGCAAGAAGAGCTCCGAAGTTATTGGATAGTAAGCCTTTTAGTGGTAATTATTATCTGGAAAAGGTAGATGCAGCTAAAGCTGGAATGGCTAAAGTGAAAATGCCTGTTTTCTATCGAGAGCAATTGTCGACTGGAGATTCTACAATTCCGACAGCTGGCATGAGATGGAAACCCCTTGGTGATATTCGTCCGCAGATGTTTGCTGTGAAGAATGGCGGAGGGGGAAAGATAGAGGCTAAGGGAACGGGGAATACAGTAAATGATTATCTAGATGATATAATTGTTAATGGTGATGTAGACGCTGTTAAAATGAATAAGCTTAAGAATGAAATTCAAAATAATACATTTAATGTAGATGAGCTGTCAGAGATCAGAAAAAGAATGTCTGAATTAGGTATTAGTAAAGAATATGATGAAGCATTAATAAAGATTGATTTTGGAAAGTATTTAAGAGAGCTAATAGGGGAACCCCCTTCAGCTATGATAGATCCGCATGCGCACCATATTCTATTTAAAAAAGGGCTTGGTCAGAAGCAACAAGAACTTGTTCAAGAAGGTCAGGAAATATTAAAAAAATATGGGATAGAACCAGTAATAGGAAAAGAAAATCTTGTTTGGGCTCCAAATAGAATAGCAGGACAACACGGTATAGAACGTCTTCAACATATTGTCAATAAATTGAAAGAAGTGGATAGCTTTGGCGGTAATCGGGAAAAAATAGTTGAGATGCTTAAATTACTAGGTGAAGAAGCGGCATTAATGAAATAAAAGTGTTTTTAGGAGGCTATTTTAATGAATAAAGAAGAAGCAATAAAAATCTATGATTTGATTAATAAAGGGCAAATACAACAAGCGAAAGAAATTCTTAATAGTAATAGAAGTTTGCTTGATTTTGTGACACCTTTTGGAACATGGTTACACGTAGCTGTTAGAGCTGGAGAACTAGATATGGTAAAGTTTCTAGTTGAATCTGGTATGGATCTAAACAAGAACGAGGGTGTACCAAAATCAGCACCTATCGCACAAGCATCTAGTAAAGGTGACCTTAGCATTGTAGAGTATTTATTTAATAATGGAGCGGTATTTGATGTAAGTGAACCAAATAGAAATCCTTTATTTTCAGCAATTTACGGTGGGAACTTAGATGTTGTAAAATATCTTGTTCAGAATGGTATTGATATTACTGTTAAATATACAGGTGATACTATGAAAGATATGGATGCATACGCGTTTGCGGTTGAGAGAGGCCAAACAGAAATTGCTGAATATCTAAAACAGAAGTTGGATGAAAGATTATAAGACATGTAGGGTTTTGGGTGATTTTTGTGCTATACTAAGATGGACAGACAGCGAAAGAAGTATTTTTATTGAACGTAATTTGACCACAATTTAAATATAAATACGTATAAAAGCATATAAATGAACTTCGTTTAAAAAAGCTGAAAGGTTAACATATCAAGATTTGATATAAGAATATATAAACCAATATCAGCCGTTCATGCATGGGCGGCATGATGTAAGCTGTCCTCAAACCCTTTGCTGCGCAAGGATTTGAAACCCTATAAATGAATATTGACTGGATTTTGACTGGATTTATTAAAATTCAGTTCAGAATCTTTAAAGCCTCTCATTAGTTTGTTGGACTTTTGAGAGGTTTTCTCTATAGCTAGATTTATTTGTAGGGAACGGCTCTGAGCTTCCTACTGTAAAATTTGCACGAAATGAGTTTGTAACAATTAAGATTAGTTATATTAATTCTTTCTTAAAATAAAAGTGAAAGGGCAACAAGTTAGTTGTTAGGTAAATCTATGACTTATAATAGTAAAGACATTTTAATAGAAATTGATTATTCTACTTGGACCGGCTCTGTCCCCACAAATTTAAAAGGTAAAAGTGGGTATTCATCATTTGACATGTTAGAAGTACTAATACATATAGGCCTTGCTACAAGGCACCCAGAACAGCTAGGAATCTCGGTAAATGATTTTTGGGCATTTTTAAGATATGTAAATTGTTTTTTAGAAGGTAGTGATTTTAGACTGAATGAAAAGTGGCAAGATGTAGATCCTCATCAAAAAACTATTCTTAGTGACGATTTTGGTATGGGTTTTGCCTCCTACTATTTAACAAAACATATGAACCTAATTTCCTTTGTAGATACTGGATACTTTCTGAAACACATTCCTTCGCTGCTTATAAGTAACAGAAGTAAACGAGGCCCAAGTAAAACTCCTGATTTCATTATGCTTGATAGTTCTTTTGAAATGCATTTGTTAGAGTGTAAAGGTACACAAAGTTCTATTAAAAATCTAGATAAACAAATTGAGAGCGGCCTTCCACAAAAGAATAATCTTAGGGATCCTAAACGAATTATTAGTGAAAAGCTTGTAACAGGAATATTTATTCCTCAATATAATTCAGCAACTAATGCAGCATTTAAAATTATTGATCCTGAATTCACTCTAGATTTTAATGAGGTTGATAAAGAGGACCTTATAATTCGTGCATTACAAGGGCAATTTTCTAAAGAATTACATATGCTTAATTTAACTAAATTTGGAAATGAGGTTGCAAACAAAGATAAATTAGAAGATATAAAAATAAGTAACATAGTAGAATTGCTAACTAATGAGAAGGAGAACACTTATGAACAACAAGATATAGAAAATGACGTTGGAATTAAATGGACAGTAGGTTACGATTTAAAGTTATTTAAAAAATTGCAATTGAGCGGTATAGATAATCTACTAGAATTATTTATAGACATGTACCAGAGCAAAAATGATTTTAATAACGCTTATAAGTCTGATATTAACAGGGGAAGTAATATCATAAGTTATAAAAGTTTATTTGGGTTAGAAATAGAGGTGGAAATATTATTACAGAACTGATGATAATTTATTGATGGGAAGGGGTAAGAATATGGATTTAATTAAGTATTATAAATCTATAGGGGAAGAAATGTGGATTCTAAAAAATAGGATCCGGAACATTATGGAAAATCCGCACTGGTTATCAGATGGTGAGTGGAAAGAATCTGTACTTAGAACAATTATAAAACGTCACGCACCTGAGGATATAAAAGTAGGGAGGGGATTGTTTATACTTCTCAGGGGTGCTCTTCTCAGATTGATGTACTAATTTATGACAGTTCTTACCCTACCCCGCTTGGAAGCCTAATAAATCAGATGTGAATTATCGTGAAATCTCTGAAACTTCACGATTCGGCCCAAGTATAGCAAGTATTGTAAAAAATGTCTGTGTAGAAAAATACAGCAGCTTTGTATCGCTAGATATCGTTAAATCATTTAAACCTGTATTTGTAACATATAATAATGAGAGCGATTTACTTACAAAATATAAAAAAATAATTGAACATTTTAATCAACAATCTGATGTTTTTGCAGCTAAATCACACAAAAAAGATGCTATTCTATCTCCCTTTCATGATGACCTTTCAAATTTATTCACAGTTTATACCAAGGCATCAACTAAAAATAGAAATCAAGAGAGTCCTCTTGGAAATATCATGAATTTTTGTTTGGATATTTTATCAAGAGAGACCGGTTCTTCTATATTTGATTTAAAGAGAGTTATGGGTTCCAATTTATCTTTCAAAGTACTTCTTAGTCAAATTGTTAAAGAGTTTGTCAAAGAAGATTTTGAAGATACAAAAACATTAACATTATTTGAACAAGCATTAATGATGCTGACTGGTAAAAAAGATACTTTATTTGAAATTGTTCAGCTTAAAACTCAAGTAGAATACTTCAGACAAAAATTTCTTTCAAAGAATGGATTGCAAGAGGAAGAACAGGTTGAGGATACTGATTTTTATATAGGTACCGTACATTCAGCAAAAGGGGAAACACATAGATCAACAATGTTGGTGCTTGACACTAATTTGGGGGACTACCATATTTTTGACCTGTTATATGAATATTTATGTGGTAATTACATCGAAACAAAATTCATCGTTGACGAAAATGAACAAAACGAAACTATTAAGGCGTTAAAGCTAGCTTATGTAGCCCTTAGTAGACCTACTCACCTAATGGTAATTGCAATTCCCCAACAGAAAATATCTGATGGAGAGAGAATTGAGGAACTTTTAGGTACTAGTGGTTGGATAGATGCTAACGAGATAATATCGAGTGAAATAGTATAAAAATTCTATTTTTAAATCATTTGAACGTTTGGAGTGTGAAAGGTTGGCACTGGAAGAATGATTCATAAAAAAATAAATAGAACATTAAGATATCTATTTTAATTTGTAAATTAAGGCTTTCCATATTTTAGTGGCTATAAATTTTAAAGCTAATTTTTCAACTGCTGATGAAGAATTAGCCAAAAAATGGAGTGCTTCAGAACAAAAGTGGACAGCAGACGACATAGCTGATTGGAGAGAAGATAATAAATATACTTGGCATGAACTTAACGATTTGGAAACAATTCAATTAGTACCAAGTAAGATTAATAGCGTCTTTAAACATTTGGGTGGAGTTGGCGAATATAATATAAAAGTTAAGTTGGGAGAGTAAATAAAATGACAAAGATTAATGATAAGTTATTTGGAGAACTTGAATACAAAAATAATTTCTGGCGAGGCGAAATGACTATTAAAATGTTTAATGTTGAGAGAAAAATACTATTGAGTGTTGATGCGCATGAAGACGCTGATTTTTCAAATATACAAAGAGATGCATTCCGTAATTTTATTCAAGATATGAACGATATTATGAGCGAGGCGGAAAAGGAAGTCTTTGAGTACTATAGTGAGAATGTCGATGAATATAGAGAAATGTTAGAAGATGAATCACAAGCAAATAAAGTTGCTCCTAAAATAGATTATTTAACTGGCTTAACAGAATTAGTGAAACCTACTGAATTAATTGTAAGAAGAGTAAGGAAGAATGGAAAGAGAAGATTGGGGTTATTGTGCGATGTGTCTTGGGATATTGAGGATGGATTGGGTATAAAAATTGAAGATGAAGTTGTAGAAGAAGTAGGATATCAAGATATAGTTCTATAAACTTACAGAAAAATAAGTGGCAAAAAATAAAAGATAGCACTTCTGGATTTGATCTGCGCCCTGTCAAGTAGACAGTTAAAAAATAAAAAATTATGCCACAGCCTGGCGCCGGTATTCTAATGGTACTAGGCTGTTTAATCTCTTTTGGTATCGTTCCTCATTATAAAATGTAATATACTTATCAATATCTTTTTCTAGCTCCTCAAAGTTCTTGTAATTCTTTAAGTCATAGCTTTCACATTTAAAATGACCAAAGAAGCTTTCAATTGGTGCGTTATCAATACAATTACCTACACGTGACATACTACGTTTCATCCCAGCTTCTGCCGTAAGATAACGATATTCCTTTGATGTGTATTGTGAACCACGATCGCTGTGAATTAAAGGGGCTGCATCGGGATTTGCCTTAATATTGATATAGCTTGTCTTTGTGGAATAGCCATTCGAGCGACGAATATGCTATTTTAAGCCCATTTGGATCATTAAGCGTCTAATTCTTTTCTCGTCATATTGTTTCTTATATTTGCGATTGATCACCATGGTTATTCGACGATAGCCGAAGTTACCGTTATACTTTCTGAATTCCTCTTTCACTTTTTTCATGAGCCACTCATTTTCCCTTTGTCCTTCTGTAGGTTCATGTTTCAACCATTTATAGTATCCAGATCGGGATAAATCTAAAATTTTACAGAGTAATAGAATGGGTATTGTTGTCTCCTTGTGATAGTCATGAATCGCTTGAAATTTAGCTAGATGTTTACCTAGTCGCGCTGTCCCATCCCCCTTTCGATTTCCTTCAACTTTTTTAATAAGCCATTCTCCGCCTCTAAATACTGATTACGGTGTTCCAATTCTTTAATACGAAGTTGTAATTTCTCCTCTTCGGTAAAGCTAGCCTTTGTTTCTAGTGTTTTTCCACGACGATCCTGAAGACCCTGTTTCCCATCTTTTTCATATTTACGCAGCCAGCTATATACTTGTTGATAAGAAACGTTATACTTTTTAGCCGCCTCATGATAATTGTGCTCGTTCGCAATCGTATATTGCACAATTTCAATGCGTTCTTGAAGTGTGGTTTTACGCCCTTTTGTCATGGTTTCTCTTCCTTTACTAGTAGATTTTAACTCTTTCCCACTAGTATACTGGTTTATCCATTGACGTAAAACCGAATTAGATGAAATATTAAACTTCTCACAAGTCATTCTCAGACTGCCTTCTCCATTTAGATCAAATTCAACAGCTTCCCTTTTCAGTTCGCCGGAATACTTCTTCCATGTCCTCGCTTCCTTTAAACCATCCACCCCATCTGCTTCGTATTTACGCACCCATGAGTTAATCGTAGTACGGTCAACAGCGTATTCTTTAGCAATCGTACTGACAGACGCCATCCCCTCAATCACACGTAATACCGCCTCGATTCTTTCATCTAACGTATGTTTACTTCTTCTTTTAGACATAGAAAATGCCCCCAATATCGTAGTAAAGAGTTTTTATTATTTCTCTGTCTACCATAGTGGGAGCATATCAGGGGAAAGAGAGTGGTCTTTTAATAATAAAGTAGTTACTTCGGCTGTAAGATATTTAGAAGGGTATGGCATTGATGTACTAAGACTTGATGATCCGACTGGAAAGACAGATGTACCATTAACAACTAGGACAAATAAAGCAAATAATTGGGGTGCAGATATTTTAGTATCTTATCATCACAATGCGAATAATGGTCGCTGGGGTAATTGGACAGGCACAGAAACCTATTACTATCCTGGTGCATCTACAGGGTTAGCTTTAGCAAAAGCCATACACCCTAGCATTGTTGGCGTAATGGGTTTGCGTGATAGGGGCATAAAAACAGCAAACCTTCATATGGTACGGGAATCAAGGATGCCCGCTATTCTCATTGAAGTTGGCTTTATGGACTCTACAATCGATATTAAAGTCATGCGTGATGACGATAAGCTAGAGCGTGCAGGCAAGGCTTTAGCTGATGCCATTGCTAATTATTTCGGTGTCAAAGGACAATCAAAACCAAGCAAGCCAGAAAGTAAATCCATCTCTAAAATGGCACAAGAAGTGATTGCTGGTAAACATGGCAACGGCCATGATGCCAGACGTAAATCATTAGGGATTACTCAAGCTGAGTATGACAAGGTACGCAAAGAAGTTAACCGTAGATCGGGCATTAAAACAGCATCTAAATCTAAAGGTAAAACTGTTGCCCAGATGGCGCAAGAAGTCATTGACGGTAAGCATGGTAATGGACATGCTAATAGGCGTAAGTCGTTAGGTGTTAGTTCATCCGTCTATAATAAAGTTAAGCGAGAGGTAAACAGACGATTGACCGGTAAATCTATCGCATCCAGCATGCCAAAACCAAAATCATTTTCAGTTGGCCAAAAAGTAACAGTCAAAAAATCAGCAAGCAAATTCGCTACAGGAGAGTCGATTGCCGATTTTGTTAAGGGTAACTCATATACGGTTAAGCAGGTTAAATCAGATCGGGTATTACTTAGTGGCATTATGTCTTGGGTTCGTAAGTCGGACGTATATTAATATTAAAAAGCCTACTCCTTTTATTGGGGTAGGCTTTAATTATTGAACAACTCTCTTTTGGCTTCATATTTTTTAACGTCTTCCTCTAAATAAAGAGGGAGTATAAAAGTTTAAAGGTTTATAGTATAAGAAAAACTACGCCTTTCGCCATAAGGACTTGGCGACAAGCCAAGTTTTTCTAAATCTGAACTTTAAAGGAGGAAGAATACATGTTGTTTCTAAGTGAAAAGGATATAAAACAGTCTGTGTCGATGAAAGAGGTAATAGATGGTATTGATCATGCGTATCATATCTATGAATCTGGTGAGTTTTTAGCTCCAGAACGTATGCATATAGAAGACAATGCTAATACACTTTTGTTCATGCCATGTTTCACAAGTGATGTAATCGCTACCAAACTTGTTACGGTATTCCCAAATAACCAAACATGTCCAACCATTCACGGGTTGGTTGTGCTGCATTGTAAGGAGACAGGAGAAATAAAAGCAGTTTTAAATGGTTCTTATCTAACGGGCATGCGTACCGGCGCCATAGGAGGTTCTGCGGTTAGACATCTTGCGCGTAAAGGAGACACATCGTTGGCAATTATCGGTACTGGAACACAAGGTTTCTATCAAGCCGTTGCTGCATGTACAGAACGGGAGATAAAACACATATATCTCTATAATCGATCCCACGAAAAAATAGCGTCATTTCGCCATTCTCTCATAGAGTGGATTGGAGAAGAAGTGCAAATTCACCCGGTGTCTTCAGCAGAGGAAGCTATTGCTAAAGCGGGTATTGTTATAACGGCAACGACATCTAAAGAACCAGTTCTCCCAGACGATCCACACTTGTTGAAAAATAAATTATTTATTGGTATTGGCTCGTTCCAACCAACTATGAGAGAGTTCCCCACATCATTGTATCGTTTAGCGGATAAAGTATTTGTTGATACAGAGCATGCCATAACGGAATCTGGTGATTTAGCTATGCCAATGGATCAGGGGTTGATAAAACACGAGTCCATTACTTTCATGTCGCAGCATACTACAAGCGGAGTTCAGCTAAATCGAGAAAAAGCGAAAACGGTCTTATTTAAATCAACCGGAATGGCTTTGTTTGATGTAGTTGTTGCTCATTTCATGTATCAAAAGTCAATAGAAAACAATATTGGAACAAAACTGGATATGTAAAGGAAGAAAAATAAACAATGGATGAGAGGGGGGGAAGAATGCAGGCTAAATCGCGATGGTTAGATCCAGGAATTATTTTAGTAGCAATATTACTTTGCTGTGTAGCGGTCGTTTTAATATGGTGGCCGACAGATACGTACTTTATGGGAATTTCCTTAGCGGGTTGGCTCATGTTTTTAAGCTATATCATGTGGTTTATATTAGCGGTCATTTATGTGGTCTGGATAGAGAAAAAAGAACGTAAGGAAAATGACGATGAAAGGAGGAAGAAGTAATGCAAATTCTTGAAGCTGTTATATTGGCTGTATATCTCATTTTAATGACGTTCATGGGCATCTATTTTGCTAAACGTGCTCACTCGTCCGAAAATGATTACTGGACAGCAGGCAAAAGTATTAATACTTTTGTTGGTGCTTTTGCCTTGTTTGCAGCATTAGCTAGCTCCAGTTCATTAATGGGCGCTGTTGGTTCAGGTGTTGCCCTTGGCGTTCCTTTCCTGTTTGCCTATGGATTTGGAGCCGTTGCTATTTTACCATTTACGCTCTTTTTAGTGTCTGGACAAATTAGACGTTCAGGAGTGAATACATTACCGGAATTTTTTAAACAACGGTACGGAAGAGCAGTGCAGATTGTAGCAGTGTTTATCGTTGTGATTGGGATGACGTTTTACATGGTTCCACAGCTTACAGCATCAGGCTTAATTGGATCTTACGTATTAGGAGTGGATTATAAAACAGCTGTCATTCTTCTAGGAATTGGCTTTACCATTTATGCCGCATTAGGAGGCATGTGGGCAATAACATATACCGATCTTATCCAAGGTTCTGTGATGCTGATCGGAATGCTTGTACTGTCATGCATTATTCTTTTCCAACATAATGGCTTTTCAACGTTAATACAAGATGCCTTAGCCGTTACACCAAATTTTGGGGATATTACACAACCATGGATGTCCTATTTTGGTTTATTTTTAGCCTTCCTATGGTTTGGCATTGTTTCACCATCAGCGGTAATGCGCAATTTTTCTTCACGTGATGCAAAAACAGCACGAAGATCGGCTATGTGGGCTTGTCTTTTATATCTATTCATTTTTATATTTGGATTTATAGTTGCTGCAGGTGGTGCTAGTCTTGGTATAGCGGATTCTCTGGACAATCAAGATATGATCTTTGTCTCTGTCATTGAGAATTATATGTCCCCTATTTTAGCTGGTATGATGCTTGCAGGTTTGCTTGCTGCTATTATGTCTTCAGCGGATGCAATGCTTTTAGCCATTTCAGCTGGTGTTGCGCACGATATTTATAAGGAGTATATCAATAAAGAAGCGTCTGAAAAAACGGTCACTAAAATCGGGTTCGTCGTTATGATTGTTGCGAGTATTATCGGTATTGTCATAGCGATAAATCCACCCCAATTAATTGCGATCATGGTGGGCTGGGTTGGCGGTTTCTTGTTATCAGCATTTGGTTTCCCGCTCGTTTTAGGTATTTGGTGGAACAGAGCAAACAAAGCAGGTGCACTGGCTGGTATGCTTGGTGGTGCAGTCACATTTCTTATACTTGTCCTAACAAAACCTTTCGCATTGGTATCAGAACCAATCATTGCAGCCCCTGTATCACTCATTCTTTTAATCGTAGTTAGTTTCGTTACTCAAACACCATCCGCCGAAATTCAAAATCAAGTGAATCAATACCATGCAGAAAATGATAGTAAAAAGACTGTTTGATGAGGTGTTTTTATGAATCTGAGTAAAAAAGAAATACATGTTATTGGTGATAACGAATTCATTGATAATAAGCAGCTGTATTCCTATATTTATAAATCAATCCATGTAGCTACTAAGTTAAAGAAGGATGTCACCATCGCATTTTTGCAAGCGAATACAAATAATAAAGGCTTAATTTTCCACCCTATGTGGCTAGCGAAAATGTTAGTCATTGCAGATAGAAAGCCGTTTCCCCCTAAACAATCTTCCGTAAACTGCTTTATTGATGCTGTATCAGGCTATAGAGGGTTATTAACTAGCGATATGTGCATATCGAGACGTTTTGTAGATGAAAGTAAAGTAATAAGCCCAAAAATTAAAGCAGCATATGAAGTGGAAAAATATATAAAGGATGTACAAAGGACGCAAATTAACCGTTCTTATATTTTGAAAAAACCTAAACATAAAATTATTCATTATTCATTGGTGTATTTACCTTTATGGAAGATTGATATAGATAGCGACTGTGTCTCTAATCCCTTGTTTTTAAATGCAAATACTGGAGAATCTGAAAAGTATTTAAGCAGTCAATGGGAAACAAATAGGTGGTTAAAAGTAAAATAGATTAAAATAAGTGGAGCTTTTCTATAAGGGGGGCATTTTTTTACTAGATTTTAATTAACTTGCTACTCTCGTTTGCCAAAATAATTACGATCAACTATAACGAGTGCGGAAATGTATGGTAATAATTGTGTCTTTTTAAGAATAAGGGAGACCATTTTTTCCACTGTAGTACGTGTGGAATTTTGTAGTTTATAGAAGATGCTTGTCTAAAATAATCACATTTCACAAAAAGTCAATCTTGACATCATGCTGAATTTTCGGTTTACTTAGAATAATAGGTAAAAAGTACAACTCTTTAAAAAGATATAAGGAAGAGATGCGTTTACTTGTTGTAGTACAAATAAAAAGAAGGGGATGCTTATGGCGCAAATTGAAGAATTTTTAAGTCAAATGAGCAGTATTATATGGGGAATACCATTACTTGTACTGCTAGTAGGTACTGGAATTTATTTAACAATTAGACTTGGTGCTTTGCAAGTGCGTTCGTTACCTTATGCGCTAAAGCTTGCATTTTCCAGAAGTCAGGATAAAGATTCAGAGGGAGATATTTCCCACTTTCAGGCATTAATGACTGCTTCGGCTGCAACGGTTGGTACAGGAAATATTGTTGGGGTAGCCACGGCGGTTGTGATGGGTGGACCTGGTGCTATCTTTTGGATGTGGTTAGCTGGATTTTTTGGCATGGCGACGAAGTATGGTGAGGCAATTTTAGCTGTGAAGTATCGCGTGAAAGATGCGAATGGAAATATGGCTGGTGGTCCAATGTATTATTTGGAGCACGGATTAAAACAGAAATGGCTCGGTGTTCTGTTTGCAGTATTTGGTTCTCTTGCAGCTTTTGGGATTGGTAATGGAACACAGTCTAAAGCTATTGCAGATTTAATGCATGATACATTTTCTGTTCCTTTTTGGGTCACTGGTATTGTGCTAGTTATCTTTGCTGGTATGGTTATTTTAGGTGGAATTAAATGGATTGGACGGGTAACTGCATTTTTTGTGCCAATTATGGCATTATTTTATATTCTGGCTGGAATTATAGTTATGATAATGAATATTAATCTTGTACCAGAAGCACTTGGAACGATTTTTACATTTGCGTTTACAGGGGAGGCTGCAACGGGTGGAGCTATTGGTGCAGCGATACGATTTGGAATTGCCCGCGGTTTATTTTCCAATGAAGCAGGTTTAGGATCTGCTCCTATAGCTGCTGCAGCAGCTAAAACGGACTTACCTGGCAGACAAGCGCTCGTTTCCATGACGCAAGTTCTGATTGATACATTTATCGTTTGTTCCATTACGGGAATCACTATTGTCATGTCTGGTGATTGGCGAAATGGTTCCATCGAAGCAGGTGTGTTGACGTCTACAGCTTTTGAGACTTTACTTGGTGGAGCAGGTCCATATATTATTACAATTGGGTTACTGTTTTTTGCTACCTCGACAATTTTGGGATGGGGATATTATGGAGAAAAATGCTTCCAATACTTATTCAAAAATCCTATGGCAGTAAGAGCCTATCGTACAGTTTTCGTTCTTTTTATTTTTGTTGGTGCCACCGCTACCCTTGATGTAGTCTGGATGCTCGCCGATGTGTTGAATGGCTTAATGGCTGCACCGAACTTAATTGGTTTACTCGGTTTATCAGGGGTAATTATTTACGAAACCAAACGTTTCCAGAAAAAGGCCAAAGAAGAAAAGCAGAAAGTAGCTTCGTAGTTGCTTATCTACCAAAAAATTATTGCATACAAGTTACATTGCATTTTGTTGTTAGATAGAGGTCTAACAACAAGGTGCAATTTTTTTTACACTAGTTCATCGGAAACTCGCTCGTCCTTGCGCAAAAATCGCTCTAGTTCATCGGAAATTCGCTCGTCCTCGCGCGGAAATCGCTCATGTTCGTCAAAAATGCGCTCGCCCTTGCGCGGAAATCCGCTCATGTTCATCGGAAACTCGCTCGTCCTTGCGCGGAAATCCGCTCATGCTCGTCAGTAACTCGCTCGTCCTCGCGCGAAATTCGCTCATGCTCATCAGTAACTCGCTCGTCCTTGCGCGGAAATCGCTCATGTTCATCAAAAACTTGCTCGCCCTCGTGCGAAATCCGCTCATGCTCGTCAAAAATGCGCTCGCCCTTGCGCGGAAATCCGCTCATGTTCATCGGAAATTCGCTCGTCCTCGCGCGGAAATCGCTCATGCTCGTCAAAAATGCGCTCGTCCTTGCGCGGAAATCGCTCATGTTCATCAAAAACTTGCTCGCCCTCGAGCGAAATTCGCTCATGCTCGTCAGTAACTCGCTCGTCCTCGCGCGAAATTCGCTCATGCTCATCAGTAACTCGCTCGTCCTTGCGCGGAAATCCGCTCATGTTCATCGGAAATTCGCTCGTCCTCGCGCGGAAATCGCTCATGTTCATCTGAAACTCGCTCGCCCTCGTGAGAAATTCGCTCATGTTCATCAGTAACTCGCTCGCCCTCGCGCGGAAATCGCTCATGTTCATCGGAAACTCGCTCGTCCTTGCGCGGAAATCGCTCATGTTCATCAAAAACTTGCTCGCCCTCGTGCGAAATTCGCTCATGCTCATCAGTAACTCGCTCGTCCTTGCGCGGAAATCGCTCATGTTCATCGGAAACTCGCTCGTCCTTGCGCGGAAATCGCTCATGTTCATCGGAAACTCGCTCGTCCTCGCGCGGAAATCGCTCATGTTCATCGGAAACTCGCTCGTCCTTGCGCGGAAATCGCTCATGTTCATCGGAAACTCGCTCGTCCTTGCGCGGAAATCGCTCATGCTCGTCAAAAATGCGCTCGTCCTTGCGCGGAAATCCGCTCATGTTCATCTGAAACTCGCTCGCCCTTGCGCGGAAATCGCTCATGTTCGTCAAAAATGCGCTCGTCCTCCACTCCGGCCACTTTTATTCCAATATAGGAATGTATAATTTTGTTAAATCGCTGAAGTTCAGCATAAATTCGCTTGAGTTTTATAGAAATTCGCTGAAGTTTACAAGATAGTTATTCGAAGTTCACAATAAAGTCGCTGAAGTTCACAATTATCCACGAGTGGCTGGCTACACCTTATATCAATAAAAAAGCAGTAGTGTATTATAATTCTACTATTTATGAGTTTGGCTTGAAATTTGAGAGGAGATTTGATGAAAGTAGCTAAAAAGGAAGATTTTCTAAATAGAAGGTGAAGAACAGGATCTCCAAGTATAGAATGGCGTGGGATAAGAAAAACTAACATCTAGTTGCATGCATGATTTTCCTTAGGAGGTCTCAGCTTATGAAAAAAGTAACGCTTGTTTTTTGGGTTACGTTAGCGATTACTGCTGCGTTGTCTGTATTGGGAGCAGTCCTGCCAGATAAGTTTGAACAAATTTCAAGCATGGTTATGCGCTTTATATCGAATCATTTTGGGTGGTACTATTTATTAATTGTAACACTGTTTGTGGTGTTTTGCGTTTACCTTGTGTTTAGTAAATATGGAAAAATAACGCTTGGTAAAGTTGGTGAAAAACCGGAATTCAGTTATCTGTCTTGGTTCGCCATGCTTTTTAGTGCGGGAATGGGGATTGGGCTTGTGTTTTATGGTGTTGCCTCACCTGTTTCTCATTATATGAAAACTCCCCCGATGGCAGAGCCTGGTACTAGAGAGGCTTTTGAAGATGCGCTTCGTGTTACTTTTTTTCACTATGGTATTCATGCATGGGCAATTTATGCATTAATTGGTTTAGTGCTCGCTTACTTTATGTTTCGTCATGAAAAGCCAGGGTTAGTAAGTTCGTCGCTGGAATCGTTGTTTGGTGATAAAATGACAGGGCCTTTAGGAAAAGCGGTGGATATAATTGCTGTTTTTGCTACGGTTGTGGGAGTAGCTACGACACTTGGGTTTGGTGCTACGCAAATCAATGGTGGTATTGCTTATTTATTCGATATACCAATTTCATTTTCGGTGCAATTTATAATTATTTTGATTGTGACTGTTTTATTTATGATATCCACGTATACTGGCTTAAGTAAAGGGATACGTTACTTAAGTAATGCGAATATGGGATTGGGAGCAGTACTGTTTTTGGCAACTTTAATTCTTGGACCGACATTATATATTTTTAATTCGTTTACAGACACGATTGGCTTATATATACAGCAATTGCCTTCTGAAAGTTTTCGTCTATCTCCACATAATGAAGAAGAGCGGGCATGGGTTATGAACTGGACGGTATTTTTTTGGGCATGGTGGATTGCATGGGCACCATTTGTTGGAATCTTTATTGCTAGAGTATCTAGAGGGCGAACCATTAGAGAGTTTGTCTCAGGTGTGTTAATTGTACCTTCAGTAGTCGGCTTTCTTTGGTTTTCAGCATTCGGTGTCTCAGGGATGGATGCACAGAATAAGGGTGCTAGTATAGCAGCACTTCCGGATGAACAAGCTTTATTTGGGTTGTTTGACCAAATGCCTTTAAGTATGATTTTGTCATTACTCGGCATTTTGCTTATTAGCACCTTTTTTATTACGTCTGCTGATTCCGCAACCTTTGTTTTAGCGATGCAGACAACGAATGGATCGATGACACCACCGACAGCAGTAAAGTTTGCTTGGGGAATTGCGCAATCTTCTATAGCTGCTGTGTTGCTATATACTGGTGGTTTACAAGCATTGCAGAATGCACTTATTTCCGCCGCCTTGCCATTTTCGTTTATTATGCTATTGATGATTGTTTCTTTTTATAAAGCACTAAGGGAAGACAAAGGAAGAAATCAGTAGAAAAAATTTTATTAAAAAAACTTCGCTATCACCATGGTAATTCCAACGTTTCATTTATTAAATATAGTAGAATAAGCCTGCTTGTAGTCATAAAACAAGCAGGCTATTCCTCCCTTTATCGGAACAAATCTAAAAAGCGTTCCCAGATGCCTTTTTCTTCTTCTGTTTTTTCAGGTGCTTCTTGCTCTGGGATTTCAATGCTTTCTGTTTGCAGGACAAACTGTACGACTTCTACCTGTTCATTTTTGTCGGAAATGAAAGAGCTTGGTTTGTAGTCGGAGTTATCATATTCTTCCATCATTTCCTCGGTTTCTTGTTCGATTTGACCTGGTAAATTACTCGTAGCTTCTCGTAGCTCTTTTGTACCGGCATATAAATCACCGATGCCATTACTTGTGCTTCTCGTTCCTTTTGCTAACTCTTGTATACCGGTATCCAAATCTTGATAGGAAGTAGCTAATTCCTCTACGCCATTTGTGTAGTCCACTAATCCATTATGAAATGTTTCGTATTCATCATTAAATGTTGCAACCCCTTCTTGAATTTGCTCCATCATGTCCAGTTGATTCATGGACTTCAATGTTTGCTCCATCTCCGTAGCTATTTGCTTTAAGTTTTTTGCCATCTCCGTTGTTGCGCTAGAGGATTGTTTCAATGCTACAGTCACGCCGTCGAATGCACTTGTTACTTGGTTATAGGTTTCTTTAGCGACGTTTGCTGCCCGATACGTATTTACTAATTGGTCAATAACCTCTTGGTTGGCGTTACTATTTTTTAATTCGTTTATTTGCGCTTCAGTAATTCCATCGGACGGAATGGCATGCATTGCTTTATCTAATTGACCTTTTGCTTGATGATAATTCTGTTTCAGATTATCCGTAGCTTTTGTCGATTCTTCCAATCCATTTGCAATTTCTCGTAAATGGGCTGGTAACGCTTGAATAGCGCTGAGATCTATATTACTCGTACTTTGTTGTACCGTTTGGTTCATGGTGTGTAATGCCTCTTTAATAGATGCAGAACCGCTTACTAATTCATCAGATGACTGGTTTAATTCATTTATGCCGTTTTTGTAATCTGTGGAACCATCACGAATTCCTTGTGCACCTTTATTTAGCTCCGAAACGCCTGTTTTTAAATCACCAACACCTGCATGTATGTCACGTATTGCATGTGCTAATTCCTGCATTTCCCCAGTGACACCACTTGTATCAGGGCTCTCGATGGACATGGAATAGGGTGCTGCATTTATTTCGATGGGATCCATTTCAAACTCAGACACGTCGGTTGAAATAATAAAATCTTCTTCCTGTTCTGGCATGACGGTAAAATTGACTTGTTTATTTTCACCTGCATTTGCTTTTGTTCCTTCTGGAGCTTGAATATTATCAAACTTTGTTGGATCTAGCGTTACGGCGATTTGTAATAAATAATTGTTAAAAAACTCTGGGTCTACGTTCTCATTCCTGGAAGTGGAAATTTGTAATTCTAGCGTACCACTTTTACCAGCTAATTCCTCGGCTTGTATTTCCTTACCATCCAGGATATAGGTGATCGAAACATCCCAAGGGAATGGTTTGTTTGGCATATTTCCTTGGTAATAAAATTCCTTCTCTTCCTCGGCTTGAAATTGGATTTTGTTGCCGTTTTTATCTATATCTAGTAAGTTTGTCAAGTTTCGGACAGAACTGTACGCTCCATAATCAATTATTTTGCCGGGCTTCGTTACTTGAAATGTATTGACAACATACATTTCTTCCAGTTGCCCATTGGCTCGCATATTACCGTAAATGACTTCATCTTTTGTCTCGTATTCGCCTTTGTCTGTAGAACTTTTTGATTCTTTTTCTGCTGGATCATCATTTGCTAAAACGGCAGAAGGAAGAAACGCCACTACGAGCATAAAAATGAACAGCAGTAGACTTATTTTCTTCATAATTGGAAAGGTAGAAGTCAAGCCATGGGTTTTACCATCAGTCTTCGGCGATAAACCAGCTTTTTTTAATAGGCGCATCGTATCACTCCCCTTTGTAAAAGTTTGCTTTCCATGTTGTTTTTTCAATAACGCGGTCTAGTAAGCTTAGCAGTGCAGGTAATACTAACACGACCATGATAAATGCGAGCAGCGCACCTCTTCCTAATAAAAGTCCGATAGAAGCAACAATTTGGTTGGACGAGGTCAGCCATAGAATAAATCCTACACTAGATAAAATCGAAGCAGATACACCGATGGAAAATATTTTCTTATCTATTGTTTTCTTCATAGCTGGTAATGTATGCATTTCTTTGCGATTTTCTTTATACGCTTCTGTTAAAAGAATAGCATAGTCTACTGTTGCTGCGAGTTGTACGGTACTGATAATCAAATATCCCACATAAACGAGTGGCGTATTTGTAAAATAGGGAATTGATAAATTGATCCAGACAGCTGATTGAATTGTGACTAATAAAACAACCGGAAACGAGAGTGACCGGAAAGTAATGAGTAGCACAATAGCAATGGCTATTACAGTTAACAGGTTAACCACTGTATTATCCTTTTTAACTACGTGCTTCATATCATATAAGGTGACGCTTTCCCCTAATATGTGGTAATTGTCTTCATAGTAATCTGAGGTAAGTGATTGAATTTCATCAATAAAACTAAACGTTGCCTCCCCTTCTGTATCTACGGTCGTATTAACGATGATTCGACTGTAATTCTCAGAAAAGAATGGTTCTGTTACGGATTCATCTAAGTAGTCAGGAGGTATTGCCGGACCAATCGCATCCACATAAGATACAGTGCTTTTTACCTCTGGAAACTTTTTCAGTTCCTGCACGAAAAGCTCTTCTTTTGCGATATCGCCTTTTGGAAGTAGTAAAACCATCGGTGTATGTTTTCCAAACACTTCTTCAATAGCTGCTTCGTCGTTATATGTCCTTGACGCTTCGGGTTGTTCGCCAATGCCATATAAAAAATTGGTTTGGCTTTGACCTAAGAAGGCTGGCACAATGAAGATTAATAAAACAATTAGTGCTGGTACACGAAATTTGGTTAATGTTTTTCCCACATTTCGTATACTTGGTAGTAATTGTTTGTGCTCGGTTTTATCAATCCAATGGTAGAACATCAACGTTAAAGCAGGGAGAAATACCATAACACTAATAAAGCTAAGGGCAATTCCTTTCACCAAATTAAGACCTAGATCTGCTCCAATTTCGAAGTCCATAAAGGTTAAGGCGATAAAGCCAAAAAATGTAGTGGAAGCACTCGCTGCAATTGCTGGGAACGAGCGTTTCATCGCCAGTTTCATAGCTTGAGCCGGTGTGTCTGTTTGCTTACGATAATCCCCAAAGCTATGCAGTAAAAATATCGCATAATCAAGCGAAACCGCTAACTGCAATATAGGGGCAACGGATTGGGTGATAAAAGATATTTCCCCAATAAATATATTGGTTCCTAAGTTAATAATGACAGAAACGCCGATTGCGGTTAGGAAAAAAACGGGTTCTGCCCAGGAGCTTGTCGATAGAATAAGAATAATGATAATAATTGGTATGAGTAATGCGGCCGCATACATTGTTTCTTTCCCCGTCATTTTTTGTGAGGTTGCTGTATCCAAGGCTTCTCCAGCCATAGCATTCTCTTTCCCAATTAATTCATAAATTTCATCGGTCGTTTCCACTTCTTTTCCTTCTTCAATATGGAAAGAAAATAACGCATTTCCATCTGTATAATAGGAATCAACCGTATCCTTATCCGCCATTTCAATCGGTGTTTTCGTATCAATTGCATCATCTAGCCACGTAACTTCGGAAACACCATCTATTGCTTTTAAATCTTGCTTGAATTCGAAGGCTTCTTGAATTTCTATATTCTTCATCATGACGCGTGTATTAGCTACAGCACCATCAAATTCTTCTTCCATTGTTTCCATGGCAATGGTTGAAGGAGAGTCTTTTGGCAGATAATCAACCATGCTATAATTTATGGAAACTGTAAATTGTGCAAGTGCACTCATGATAGCTAGTGTAATAAACGTGATAACGACGGCTTTTTTATGTCTAATAATTTTTGTTATCCAATCAATCGGTGTTCACCATCCCTTGCGTATATAATTGAAAGCCTCTATTATTATATTATACACACTGTTGGGTAAACAACAAACAGTTTACTAACTTGTACGGGAAATCCATCATTTTTCATTATAGGAAAGCAGAAAACTTTTAGGCTTTTGTGTATAAGCAAAATGGCTGCGTTTATCCCAATCAAAATTGACGAAAGGATAAGTATGTCTAATGGTATAGGTGAGTATGAAGTCTTTTGGTATACATAGTAATAATTGGGCATACAGGATTCCATCACTTACCAACGAGGCGACGTCATTCCATTGTCCTATGATCGTTCGTGCCATCTGTATCTCCGTTAATTCGTTCCATTATCTACTGCTAAACGGATGCCCGCGCTTCGTTTTCAGTAAATTTTTGTACTATATAAAAGGTTTTACGGTTTATAGTATAATTAAAAATGCAGCATTAAACTTAACGAAAAGCCAAGTATTCTAAAAGAAAGTGTGACATTGTATGATTGAAAAAGTGGACCGTCGAATAAAGTATACAAGAATGGTGTTGAAGGATAGCTTAATTACATTGTTAAAAACAAAGCATCTTTCAGCAATTACAGTAAAGGAACTTTGTAAGCATGCAGATGTTAATCGTTCTACGTTTTATGCGCATTACAAAGATCCATATGATTTATTGATGAATCTAGAAGAAGAAATTATAAAGGGTTTGAATACGTATTTGAACGAGCAAAATTTTGCTGAAAGACAGAAGGCCTTACAAACAACGGAGAAGTTGTTAGAGTATGTCGCGACAAATTATAAGATTTGTCATACACTTCTGAATGAAAGTGAGAATACATCGTTTGAAAGCAAATTAATGAATGTGGCAAGAAACTTCCTAATAAAAAATTGGTTGACCGAAAATAAAATGGGGAAATCCAAATCAGAATATATTAGCACCTTCATCGTTAGTGGTAGTATTCATGTAATAAAACATTGGTTAGTGAATAACATGGATAAGCCGCCCCAGCAGATTGCTGAAATTATTAATAACATTGCTAATAATGGAACCAGAGGGATAGAAGGAAGTGGATGAACAGAAGTGAAAAAATAATTATGAACGAAATGACGTATTGGAAAAATTTAATGATTGAAAGCAACCAAACCATCGCATTTTTCGGCTAGCTATTGCGATGGTTTTTTTATGGTCTAGGAAATTATAACATTTTGCAGCTGTCGATAAACTAACTAATTATATAGCCACGTCCGGCTCCAACGCCCAGCAACTTGGCGACTTCACTCCATTGCCTTAAGCTAAGTCATCATCGGTTCGTTCTAAATAGGAAGGCCGCCTAAAGACTGGCTTACGGGAGGGCGCCGGCATACTCCTGTTGCAGGAGCGTGATTCCTAAAACATTCGTTGATTCGTTCCATTTGCTACATTGCTAAAAGAATACTTGCGCCTTGTCCTAGGATAAGATGACGAGTTAAGTACCAATATCCATTCCGATGGCGAATGTTTTTGAATGAAGAAACCACTATTATACGAAGGCAGATTGTTGTAGTTTTCTAGTCGTTTGGAATTCTAACACGATTACTTGCTTTTTATTTTTTGGTTAGATTGATAATGTATGCTAAAAAAACTCATATGCTGTACAATATTATCCATCAGAGGAATGTATTAATCTGATGGATAATTATGGTTTCAGGTTTAAAAAAACACTGCTCGTGATGCTTGCTGCCCAGGAATTGTTTCAACGGTTTTTGGTAGTGGATTTCCAGGTAACGGTTGGTTGGTAATGGTAGTGTTGGATAAAATCCCTAACGAACCATTTAATCGCACATTTCCGTCAAGTGCTACCTTATCATCTGCGATTGTAAGCGGTATACTATATTTTTGCTTCATGATGTTAGCAATGGTGTCTCCGTTGCTATTCTGTTGAGTTAACGTTGCTGTTATTCTCTGGCCTGAAAAAAGGGAGAAAAATCTCAATGTACCTTCTAAAGATTGTGCAAAAGTAACTACTTGATCAAAATCGCCGAGAGTGATATCAAATTCAATAATAGTTCTTGTTCGTGGTGGAACAATTACTGGTATTTCCTCTCTCCAGGTAATTGTTTCTGTCGTTTCTTGTGTCTTTTCGGTTGAAGTATTATATTTAAAACTTGTAGAAATCGTGGTATCTAGTTGCGTAAATACAACGTCTATATTTGCTTTGACATCAATCTGTACACCAAACTCAAATCCTTCCGTTGTCTTCGTACTAAAAGTATTTTCTGTTTTCTCTTCAAATACAACAATTTGTTGCTGTGTAGGGCGATCCGTTGTATTGGTTATTTCTTTCTTGGCAATGATAGTTCTTCCTGGTTTAGTTGAAATAATTCGATTATCTGGTAAATCAAGCTGTGCCTCTGTTAATATGACATTGTTCTCTACTAAGATATACCGATCCACCGATCCCCACTTCGACGCAGCTCCTGTTATCGCATCATTTAAACTATAAATAGCCACCAAAAAACTCCTTTCTTTACTAACTATTCTTGCAGATAAAAGAATAAAAAGAAACGTACCCTATAGAATAGCTACAGTTATTTACTTAACGTAACACTAGAATTTATTTGTTTCTCTAATCTAAAATATGTGTTTTTTGCAAAAAATATTGTGTGAATGAATGGTATCTTTAGAAATAGGGTTCAGTCATAAAAAACTAGTTAGATATATTTCACTCATAAACACTCAAATGAACTTAGAAGGTTTGCGTTTAAGAGCCCATTTAGCAAACGATGGCTTGCACTATGGGAATGGACGTTGTTATTCTTTAGAGAAATTTGTTTTGTTGATAAGCCTTATGGATAAACCTGTAAATTTTCTTATATTATGAACCTTTAAACATATATACTTTCCTAAAGTAGAATCACAAGTGGAGTTTTATCTTTCATGCTTTAAGATTTAGTTGTGTATAAAGTATATATTGTATATAATGTGTATATGTTCTTCGTAGGAAGATGAAGAAGGCATAGGAGTGAAAAATTAATGCAAATTTTAATTTCAAACAGTTCAAAAGAACCTATTTACCAGCAGATTAAACATCAAGTGAAAGAAAAAATAGTATCAAGCGAATTAAGGGAGGGTGATGCTCTTCCATCAATGCGCCAGCTTGCGAAGGATTTGCATATTAGTGTTATTACTACAAAGCGAGCCTATGAAGAATTAGAAAAAGAAGGGTTTATTTATTCAATTACAGGCAAAGGTTCCTTTATTGCGGAGCAAAACCCAGACATTATCAAAGAAAAGAAATTAGCAACGATTGAAGATAAATTGGTAGAAGTGATTGCCAATAGTAAAGAGCTAGGTTTGTCGCTGAAAGATATTAAAGAATGGTTGACGATCTTATATGAGGAGAGATAAACATGGAACATGCAATTGAATTACAGAATGTACATAAGTCTTTAGGTGCGTTTCAACTCAAAGATTTGTCCATGCAGGTGAAGAAAGGATTTGTTACAGGTTTTGTCGGTGGAAATGGTGCTGGAAAATCGACGATTATGAAGATGATTTTAAATTTAATCCAACCAGATGCTGGAGTTGTTCGGGTGTTTGGATTGGAACATCAACAGAACGAAAAAGCGATTAAAGAAAAAATTGGCTTTGTGTTTAATGATAGCCTCTTTTATGAAGATTTGACTTTACGGGACATGAAAAATCTGATAGCGCCTTCTTATCAAAATTGGGATGACAGTTCATTTCAGCAATATTGCGATCGCTTTGCCCTCCCCCTTAAGCAACCGATAAAGTCGTTCTCAGATGGGATGAAGATGAAAGCATCACTTGCCATCGCGTTGTCGCATCATGCTGAACTCATCATCATGGATGAACCGACAACGAATTTGGATCCTGTTTTTCGTCGCGAATTTATCGAGCACTTACATGACGTCATGTTGGATGAGAACAAGACGATCTTTATGGCTACACATATAATGAGTGATTTATCTTCGCTTGCAGACTACATCACATTTATCGACAAAGGGGAGATCATCTTTTCTAAAGATGTACATCAATTGGAAGAAAAATTTGCTATTGTGCGCGGGGGGATAGAACTGTTGGACCGTGATACAGAACAATATTTTCTATCTATTAAACGATCAAATAGTGGGTTTGAAGCTTTAACCTCAGATTACGAAACAGTGGTGAAGTTATTTGGTAGGGAAGCGGTAATTGAAAAGGCAAATTTAGAAGAAATTATGTATTATTCGCGAGGGGGGAAATCAAGTGGTTCAACTCATTAAAAAAGACCTTATCGTTCATAAATTTGGTTGGTTCATCTATTTTGCAATGCTTGCTTTTTTTGTCGTTGTAGATAGACAAGATCCAGAATTCATTATCGCATTATTAAGTGCTATTGTAACGGTATATGTTTTTTATTTTGATGAACATGCGAACGCACATAAATTATGGAACGCTTTGCCGTTTACGCGTAACGAATTGGTTAGTGCCCGCTATATCGTTCTTCTTATCAATACGATGATAACGAGTGGTGTATTTATAGTGATAAGTGTGATTATAAAAGGAGGTTGGGAGCAGCTTGCCTGGCAGCACATCGTTGGAGGCTTTGCTCTAGTAATTATTTGCAGTGCTTTATTTTTCCCATGTTTATATGGGTTTGCCCAGAGTAATAGAATTTTTCTTTGGTTTATTTTATATGTTGGCTCTGTAGTAATAGGGATATATGTGCTAAGTGATATAGCTAGCAAAATGATGGATTCCACAACGAAAATGCCTTTATGGAGTGATGGAATGCTGTTTGGGTTAAGTTTATTCGCCATATGTTTATATTTACTATCATGGCTTCTATCGCTCATGATTTATAAGAAAAAGGAGATTATATAAAGATGGATGGAAGAAAGTGGGGAAAAGAAAAAATAATCCAATTTCTTAAACGATTCGGTTGGTACATTCATTTTTTATCTTTCTCCTTTTTCAAGTATTATTCCAATTATTTGCTGAATCTAACGTTTGGGTAATTTTCAATTTAAATGATTATGGAAAATGGGCTGTTTCGGAATTTTATTGGCTAGTTGAAACATTCCATATACATCAAAGAGAGGAATTGAATTATGTTACAGTTGTATGGGGAATAGCTTTCATTTTGCATGGTGGGACATGTCTTATGAACAAGTATGTTCGCAAAAACCATACCATTCATGCAACGTATTCTCCTCCTGCTGAAGACGATTGGTGAGCGTATTGTTTTTAACGGCTAAATGGATTGAAAGGAAACGTGTTTGTCATGCATATCAGGTTTCGTATCTATTGATACTATATTAAGTTCATGTTTCAAAGAAGTAAGTACTTTTTTAGTTCGCTGGATTGGATAGTCATAACGAAGGGTGGAAATCAATGGATTACACAAATGAAGTTAGCCATTATATAAATAATGTAGAAGATAAATGGAAAGATGCCTTTGTAGAATTGAAAAAAACGATCGACCAAAAGATCCCTGATGGATTTGAGTTAGTTATGCAGTATGGTATGCCATCCTATGTAGTACCTCTATCTATTTACCCTGACGGCTATCATTGCAAAAAAGACACACCACTACCATTTATTAGTATTGCAGCACAAAAAAATCATTTGGCCGTATACCATATGGGGATTTATGCAGATCAAGAATGGTTAACCTGGTTTAAAGGCGAGTATCCAAATCATATGGATACGAAATTAAATATGGGTAAAAGCTGTATTCGATTTACCAATCCTAAAAAAATTCCCTATCAGTTAATTGGAGAGCTTGTTTCGAAAATGTCCGTAGCGGATTGGATTCATTTGTATGAAGGAACTAGTCAGATGTAAAGTGGGCAATAAAAACGAGAAAGGCTTATAGTTATTTCCAATAGGAGAAAAACAGAAGCGTGCCAATATGAAAACTCCTTTGTATCAGCACGCTTCATCATTTACATATCTACTTTTAATTGGTTTGCTTTGTTTGTTTGTGCTTTTTTAAAGAATAGGAACGTAAGCATAACGGTTAACACAGCACCGACAATAAAGGAAACATTCAAATCAAGTCGGAAACCGATTTGCGCATTTAAAATATACACAAATACCATATAACTCATGAAAATAGCTGGCACCATCGATACGAAGTAATTTTTTCCTTTCATAAATAAATACATCGTAGCTATCCATAAAGCAATAACTGCTGTTGCTTGGTTAGCCCATGAAAAATAACGCCATAAAATATTAAAATCGATTTTCGTTAAAATATATGAAATAACGAATAAAGGAATAGCGATGGACAACCGGTTAAACACTTTTTTCTGCCCAATATTTAAATAATCTGCAATAATGGAACGTGCGGCACGAAATGCAGTGTCTCCAGAGGTGATTGGTAAAACAATTGCTCCAAGTACAGCAATTGTTCCCGCAACCGCACCTAACAATGTGATCGCGATTTCATTTACTGCCGCAGATGCAGTACCTTCTGCAATAATACCGCTTAAGGTTTGTCCATCAAAAAGGCTCATAGCAGCAGCTGCCCAGATCATGGCAATGATAGCTTCAGCAATCATCATGCCATAAAAAATATAACGTCCTTGCGATTCCTTTTGTGTTGTTCTCGAGATAATCGGTGATTGTGTCGCGTGAAATCCGGATAGTGCACCACAAGTAATCGTAAAGAATAACAATGGAATTACCGGTAAGTTATCCGGATGCATATTGGTAAGGTGTAACTCTGGTATCTTGTAATCTGAGAATAATAACGAAATACCAATCGCTATCGTTCCAAATAAGAGAATAGCACCTAGTACCGGATAAATCCGACCAATTATTTTATCAATTGGTAATATCGTTGATAGAAAGAAATAAAGGAAGATGGCTCCTAAAATAATAGAAAAGGCAATCTTTTCATCTAGTAATATATCAATAAGTGACGCTGGTGTCGTAACGAAAACGGTTCCAACTAAAATTAACAATAATAGAGAAAAGGCGTTTACAATATGTCTGGACGCTTTGCCTAAAAATCTGCCCGCTAATTCAGGAATATGTGCCCCTTTGTTTCGTATAGAAATCATCCCTGTTAAATAATCATGAACGGCTCCAGCAAAAATCGATCCAAGTACAATCCAGAGAAAAGCAACCGGTCCGAATAAAGCACCCATAATAGGCCCGAAGATGGGCCCAGTACCAGCAATATTAAGCAATTGAATCATTGCATTTTTATGCTTATTCATTGGAACGTAGTCTACCCCATCTTGCTTAGCGTAGGCAGGTGTACTCTTTTCATTATTCGGCCCAAATAACTTATCAATAAATTTGCCATACGTAAAATAAGCTACAATTAGTAAAATAATAGATACAATAAATGTAATCATGTATATCCCCCTTTGATATCATCTTGTTGAAAGCGTTTACCAAATACTAGTATACCTATTTATAAGGAAAGATGAAAGCATTTTGCGACAATATTCGACTATAATATAACGTGTTTTTTACAATGAAATGTTCTCAAGTAAATAGTTTGAAAGACTTGGCTTGTCGCCCATTTTTATGGCGACAAGCCAAGTCTTTCTTATCTTTCAAAAAAGGCCACAACTTATGAAAAGAAGTAGGAACTTTATTCCCCATATAAGGTGCTGTAAGACCATACTTCGAGAAATGGATGATGTGAGCTAAGTCTAAGTGGGAGCTAAAAGCGCTAAATGCCGAATTTGCTCAGATATTCTTAGATTGACGTTGAGGTACGAACAATACGTGGTTGATGAGAGAAACTCCTAATGATTGAGGTGTTTCACTTGATAGGAATGAAATCTCAACTAAAGTGTAATTGCGTATATGCTAGTTCTCCGTTGAAGCAAAAAATTTCAGTAAACCTAACCATACACAAATCGTTTTTTACTGTGCATATTTTAGGTTGAAATGGTTAATAATTTGAAAAGTATCTATTTACGACAGGCTAAAAGGCAAAATAAAAAAGGAGCTTGATCTAGTGACTTTGGAAAAGCCATTTAAACAAGGAACAGTTTTAGTTGTAGGAACTATATTCATTGGTGTATGTTATCAGTTAATCCCTGTGTTTTTTACAATGAACCCAACACTTGAAGTCGTATCAACTATTTTCAATGCTTTTCTAGGTGGTATATTAGCATATGTTGTTTTAAGAGGAGAATTTATAGACTGGTTTAAACATTTTAGTTTGAAATGGGTGATTTTGGGTTCTATTTTAATGATAATTACTGGAGTAGTTCTCGGTAACTTATATACATTTCTAGTAAACGATTCAATCGAACAAAATACTGTCACAAGTGTTTTATCTTGGAATTACTTCATCACCCACGTCCCATTCTTATTAATGGGGGAAGAACTACTTTCTATTCCACTATTATATGGTATATGGAAAAAATGGGGGTGGAAGTTTTGGCAAGCTTCGCTATTAAGTGCGCTTCTATTTTCCGTTTGGCACCTTGCTGCTTATAACTTCAATCTTTTACAAATTTTAATTCTCATTACTCCGAGCCGCTTAATTTTAAACTATCTATTTAAAAAGACAAATTCTATTCTTGTGGCTTGGATAGTCCATATTCTCTTTGATCTATTTGCTTTCCTACCTTTTCTCCTGTGAATAAAGTGGTTAGTAGGGGTTTTATCCAACTGAATGGTAAGTGCCATTAGAAAAACTGGCATACCATCCATTCACCATGGCTGAAAACGCTGTCGTTTTATGACATACCTTTATAAACTAGCTAAAATAATAAAAGTAACAATGCAAGGACAATCTATCCGAAAACGATCATACAGTTGTTCGTTAGTAATTAACTGGGTTTATGGAGGTAAATGTATGTTTTATCTAGCAGAATGATGCAAAAGGAGATTTCAAACATAATTATTGAAATGTTAATTTTTTTGTGATAATAATATAACAATACGATTGAGGAGGAGACATCATGAAAAGAACATTATTTGCTTTTTTAGCTGTAATTATTCTATTTTCTTTAGTAGCATGTGCAGGAGGAGAAAGTGGTGAACAAGAAGGAACATCCGAGCAAAATGAAAGCAAGAAGCGTTTAACCGTCGACCTGTCCGCAGATCCTGTTTCACTTGACCCGCATGCAGCTAATGATGGTACATCGCTATATGTGATGAATGCTATGTATGATACACTTGTTGCTATGAATAAAGAGTTGGAAATAGAACCTGCCTTAGCTGAAAGTTTGGAACAGGTAGATGAACTAGTTTGGGAAGCTAAGCTTAAAAAAGATGTTACATTTCATGATGGTAGTGAATTCAATGCAGAAGTTGTAAAGGCGAATTTGGATAGGGTTCGTGACCCAGATGTAGGTTCACCATTAGCGTTTTTATTTGATATGATTGATTCTGTGAGTGTAGTGGATGATTATACCGTGCAAATTAAAACGAAATTCCCTTTTGCTGCGTTACCATCACACTTAGCTCATCCAGGTGGACATATTATCAGTTTAGAAGCAATAAAAAAAGATTATCAACAAATGGAAGATGGAGGAGATCCATTTACGTATATTAATGAGCATCCAGTGGGTACAGGGTACTTTAAGTATGATGAGCGAGTGAATGGGGAGTATGTATCCCTTGTGAAAAATGATGCTTACTGGGGAAAAAGAGCAAAAGTTGATCAAGTGACCTTTAAGACAGTTCCAGAAGATGCAGCACGAATTGCTGAGCTAAGAACTGGGGAAGCTGATATTATTTATCCTGTTAATCCGAATGATGTGGAACAAATTAATAATAATGAAGAAACAGTTGTTCATGAGACAGAAAGTGCAAGTATGTCTTATCTAGGTATGAATAATAATAAAGAACCTTTTCAAGATAGTAACGTTAGACAAGCGATAGCGATGGCAATTGATAAACAAGGGCTGATAGACGGTGTGTTTTCAGGCGTACCATTAGTGGCAAACGGCCCTTTGGCACCAACAGTTGTTGGCTATAGTGATAGCTTGGAAGCAATCGATTATAATCTTAATAAGGCAAGAGAGTTATTGAAGGAAGCCGGCTATGAAGAGGGGTTTAGCGCAACCATTTTAGCATATGACCGTACGACTTCTGATGTAGCAGAATATATTCAAGTGCAGCTAGAGAAAATAGGTATTGATGTGAATATTGAAATGGCTGAGGTGGGAGCATATTTGGAAGTAACAGCAAATGGAAGCTTCGATATGTTTATCGGCAGCTGGGGTACAGTGACTCTTGATGCAGATTATGGTTTATATCCAATGTTTCATTCTCAAAATGCAGGTGCCGCTGGAAATAGGTCTTTTTTTAACAACGAACGAGTAGATGAATTATTAGAAAAGGCAAGACAAACATCTAATGAACAGGATCGCTTGCAACTTTATAAAGAAGCGCAGCAAATAATCATGGACGAAGCTACAATTGTTCCTTTATACCATTCGGTTCTCTTGGCTGGTTTACGTGAAGAAGTAGCGGGATTTTATCAATATCCAAGCAGTTTTCCATTTTTACGAGATGTGGAAAAAGAGTAGTGGCAATGAATTATTGATTATCAATGAGGGCGCATATCATGCTAATGTGAAACACGAAGTAATCACTATAAAAATATGCTTTTAAATGAAATGGAGCTTTATGATAATAAACGAAAGAGGTATAGATGGTAGTCTTATCCGATTGTTAAATTATTTTTTGTCCGAATATAAGGTGCTGTAAGCTTCCACTTGTAATCTTAATAAGTCTATGCGTACGTAATAGCACCAGAGCCCCTTTTTCGTAAGAGGTCTTTAGTCATAACTTGGGCTATAAACAATCCGTGAGGGTGAAAGCCCCACGGATTGAACTTTTTTATCGGACGCTGATGCTGAAGGCGTAGTATGCTTCGCCTTGAATCTCTTTATTCCATTTAGCATAGACATTTAAATAATATCTCCCCTTTTCTTCTGGAGCGATATACTCATTGTTAGAAATAGATACCTTTTTCTCATCTTTGTTGGATATTTGGGTTACTTCAATGGTATCTGGAGGGACTAATGCACCAACATAATTCTCTGTAGCACTTGTTACAAATTGCATTCTCTGCCCAGATTGTACGGGGAATATTTTTTGTAGGGACATTGTTTCTTTCGGATCTTTAGGTTTAATGGAGCAATCAGATTTGTCCCAGCAATAAGAATAGTTTTCAGATGGGATTAAAATATTTCCCGCATCCAAGGATAAATCAGGTGGTCTAGTAGATGTTTTTTCTTTCACTTCCTTATTTTTAGATGGAATACGATTCGTTTCTTGTTCTGAGTTATTAGTCGTAGTGGTTTGCTTATCCGTTGATTCCTCATCTTCTGCTGTACACCCAATTAATAGTACGCCCGCTAAGATAAAAATAATAATTTTCTTCATAATAGCCTCCTTTGTTTTATTATGGGAAAGTGAAAGGTTTAAGACTCCTGCTTCAAGAATTGGAGAAGTGCGTTGAGCAAGTCTAAGTGGGAGATAACAGCACCTAAATCCCCAATTCGTTCGGTTACTAACATTCATTGGAGAGTGAAATAACCCTGCTAAATGAAGATTCACTTTATTGTATAAACGATAGCCTTTCGTCAAAATGACTTTGCCATAAGCCAATACATCTTATGAGCTTATGCATCATGATACAGAGATGTACATTGCTACATTTACACAATAAAATATAGTCTACAATTGTAATCACATTTCCATTTCATAAAAAAATGTAATTTAAACCTTTCTGCGGTTAACTCCTTAAAAGGTCGACTTAAAAAAATCAAACTTATACACTGTATATAGTGGTTTTGTAATAAAATGCTATTTATAAAATAATTTAATGCTCTTTTTGCTAATTATAAATCATTTTTAAAATAATTAGAATAAAAAAATAATTAAAATAAAAAAGCAGGAATTTTAGAAAAAGCAAAGAATAACATATATTATGCACGTCCTATAAGGTGATTGTATACAGTAATTGATTTTACCTATAAGTGGTCATCTCATAAAAGCGACTACCTTAGGTATGTAATGATGGAGGAGGCAACTCAGAAATACCAATAAATGAAATGATGTAAAAGGGTGATTACATTAGAATGGGAGGGTTATTAATGAAAAAGGTACTTAACATGTTGTTGCTAGTAGGTTGTATAGTAGCCTTTTTGGCATTTCCTATTCAATCTTCAGCCGCAAGTAATAAAGGCGCTGAAGGAACTTTTCAATCCTATACGAAGCAGATTAATGATTATATGGTCGTTTATGCAAATAGAGAAGTTCCGCCAAGTACATATTATTACAATGTTGGTGGATGGTCAGGCACCTTGCGACTGGAACATTGGCAATCAACTGGATCAGGGGTAATTGCTTATTACTCTGGCAAGGTACGATGTACAGCGCCATGTCCAATGTAAAAAGGGTTGAACTATGGTTATAGGTTTGACATAGGTTCTATGAAGAAGCGTTTTTTCTTTTCATAGACATAAGATTAACTAGAAAAATAGAGTATGGGGAAACGTTAATATGTTAAAAATCTGGTTATTCGAAATGAAAAAAATAACGAAATCTCTGTTCATATTTATAATGCTGGTGTTACTTATCTTCATCATACTGGGATACTTTGTTTTTGTATATGTTAATACGGTACGAACCGATGATATCATCATGGAGATCAAAGACAGGGTGCACCTGCAAGAACAGCATTTAGAAGATTTAAATCAATTAGATAATCAGGAAGAAGGTCAAAATAATACAGGCTTAAAAGAAGAAATAGACTTTCAAAAAGAGTATTTATCTAAAGAAAAAGATATGGTAGAAGCTTACCGTCAAAAGGACTGGTCCACCATTTTAGCTAAAGAAATAAAAGATGATGAGGACGCAGGAATTCATTCTACGAATAAAATAATATCCTATTCTACATTTCCAACAGCATTTACAACAGAAACCCGTTACCAAAAAAATAAATGGTTACGAGATAGAGGAATCCCACCAGTGCTTCCAATTGGTACATCATCATGGACAACAATGTATGATGTTGATTTTGGAGATAAGCGGGCAGAAGCATTTGTCAAAAATCAAAGCACAAAGTATTCCTCAACAGGAATTAATTTCTTATCCCACGTGTTTAAACTGTTATTCCATTATGTTGCACCAATATTTTTTGTTTTATTATTTGGTAATGTGCTTACAAAAGAAGGCATAGGGAAAAATGGTCCCATTCAATTGTTACAAACCCAACCCATTCGTCTTTATCAACTGCTGACCAGTAAATTGGCAGCTACGGTGACAATAACTATCCTCATTTTACTTTGTGTAAGTATATTTTCTGTTCTAATGGGCACGATTTTTGATCGTTTTGGTAATTTGGATTACCCAGTTCTAATATACGAAACAGAACGTTCTTATCATTTTATAACAATGGGGGTATTTTTACTCAAAGTGTTTATTATTTCCATGATGGTTTTGTTATTTTGTTACTCCTTACTTTTTTTCTTTTCTGTGATAACGAGAAATACGTTATCTGCTGTTGGGTTAACTATACTCGTCATTTTTATTACCCATCAATGGAATGAAGGTTTTGCAGAATCATTGACCTTTTCTTTTACTCCGTTTTCTTACTTTTCTGTAACAAAAGTTGTTACCAATGAATTAGCGGTAACACTAAATAACGAGTATTTTACTTATCCCACGGGACTGATAATATTAGGTTCCTATAGTATAATATTTTTTTTGGCGAGCTACTTTATTTTATTAAAACGTAGTAATGCTAAAAAATGATACTACTGAAAAAGGACATCATCCAACCTCAAAAAGGGGGGGAATGCATGATTATTTCAATTCAGAACTTAAAAAAGCAATATAAAAAAGAATGGGTATTAAAAGGAATTCATATTGAAGTGAAAACACCTACCATCATTGCGCTAGTAGGGCCAAACGGGTCAGGAAAAACTACTTTGCTAAATTGTATGACTAATTTATTGGGATTTAGTGAAGGGGATATTCAATTACTTGGGAAAAAACATACAAATCCCTCTATATTTAAAGAGGTTTCTTACTTACAAGATAATCGAATTTTGTACGGTAATTTAACAGGCTACGATCATTTGAAATTTATTTGTGATGTACAACATATTCCACATAGTCAAATAAAGCAGGTGGTAGAGAAAATTGGGATGACCTCTTATCTAAAAAAACGTGTAAGGAACTATTCTCTCGGAATGAAGCAACATCTACTTTTAGCAATGTCTATTATAAATAAACCAAAGCTACTATTAATGGATGAACCATTAACAGGTTTAGACCCATCGAGTGCGATAACCATAAGAAATGTTCTGCTAGAATTGCATCATCAAGGTACGACTATTATGCTTTCCTCGCATAACTTGGATGAAATAGACAGATTGACGCATACCATTTATTTTATGAAATCGGGTTTAATAATGGAAGAATCGCTTGCACAACTTCACCAAAAACAATATATAGTAACTGTAAATGATGGGGAGAAGGCAATGAGAATATTAAAAGAACATGCTATACCATATAGATTCATTCAAACAAATCAACTATCCTTCGTAGAAATGGATCTCAAATTACCTCATTTTATTCAAAAGATGTCTGAACATGAAGTATGCATTGAAGATATAGATAGCTATAAAACGGGAGCAGAACAGAGGTATCAGGAATTGTTTGAAGGGGTAGAATAAACATGACGTATGTAACATTTGAGCTAAAAAAGATGATGTTTGATAAAAAATTTCATCTGTTTATGTTGTTATGCATCTTGTTTGTCATCGGTATGTTTATACGAAATGTCATTTTTCAGCCCTATATTGAAAAAGAAGAACAAGAAATACTTGCTAAACATACGGAAACCGTACGATCCAATGAAGAAAGTATTCAAAATACATTGTATGCTGAACCTAATAATGAAAAACTGCAACATCTACTTTCCATTAGTGAACAACTATTGATTACGTTAACGGAGCTAAGAAATATACAAAACTCAAAGGATTGGAGAACAAAATTAACACTTGAAAATGAATTTTTATTTGCAGTAAAGGATTATAAAAAAGCAGAAGGTGACTTCCCGCTTTCTCTTATTGATATTGAGCAACGAATTGCAACCAACGAAAAACTCATCACAGATGATATAAAGCCACAACATCCAACTTTCAGTGTAGCGATGCCGAATTTTTTAAAGCTATTGACTAGTTTATTATTTCAATTTGGGGCTATTCTGTTCGTTATAGTGATAACAGGTGATATTTTATCATCAGAATATGAGCAACGCTCAATACAATTATTATTTACTCAACCTATAAATAAAAAAAATATTATTACGAGCAAATATCTTGTTTCTTTGTTCGTTTACATCGCTATGCTTTTCATATTTTTTGCAACTGCCATTCTAGTAAATGTACTTTTCGGTAAAAAAGGTACTTTCCAATATCCAGTTTTAATAGAGAATAATGGAGACATTGAATTTATATCTATTGCTGATTATCTATTTCAAGGCATCATAGTTACAAGTGCAACAGTAGTCATGGTAATAATTTTAAGTATGTTTCTTGGGCTAATCCTAAAACATACTTTGAAGACAGTTATTGTATTAACGATAATTTTGTTTATAGGCTATTCACTCACTTGGGTTTCATCAAATTTTCTTCTTTGGTTTCATCCATTTCAATATGTATTAGCGAATGAACGTATTGTATATCAAAATGACACAGTTTGGTATCAAGGTATTTTCAGCATATTTTTAAGTACAGCACTTCTATTTTGGATAACGAAGCGAAAAATTAGCTCAAAACAGGGAAAAAAATAATTATATTTGTGATAGCTGTTTTTACAATAAAAAGTATCGATTTTCCGATAAATACTAGATAATACTATTTTAAGGATATTTACACATGAGATAAAACGATAATTAATAAGATAAGGGATATTTTAATTATTTTATCGTCGGTGACCATTTTTAAAAGTAACACAAGTGCTATGCCTGTGATTGGGTCATCTTCAATGAAAAGGATAGTAATAATATCCAAAATAGGTATTTCTTCATTTAAAATATCGAATGTACTTTCCAAGTTCCTCACCCTTTTTCTGTTTTTCATCATAAAATGTCGTAAAAGCTTCCTACAAAACTCACCCATACAGCGAAAATAAAAAGGGGGAAATAACAGTACTAAATTTCGGAGACTAAGTTGGAAGTGGACTATATATTATATGTATGACGTAGAATAATGCGATGGTAGAAATGATGATGATTAGAAAAAAGAAGGTATACATGGAACAAAGGCTCGGGGCGCCCGGTTAGCAACGTAGCGAGTGGAACGAATCAACGAAAGTTTTAGGAATCATGCTCCTGCAACAGGAGTATGCCGGCGTAGGGCGGCAAGCCGGCCTTCCTATTTAGAACGAACCGATGATGACTTAGCGTAAGGCAATGGAGTGAAGTGGCCTAGTTGCTGGGCGCTGGAGCCGGACGTGGCTAAATAACTTAGTTAGTTTATCTACAGCTGCAAAATGTTATAATTTCCTAGACCATAAAAAAATATCTAAGCTCATACGGGAGCTTAGATATTTTGGTTTACGGTCTTTTCATCGATTTTTTAGTTAACATGAGTCTATTCTCATTTTATGTCGGTTGCATGTCACCAGTTACAATTTTTTCAATGTGATGACATGCAGCTCGGTGCCCTTCTTTCATATGATCCAAGTTGCGTAAATCAGGAACTTCTGTTTTACATAAATCAGTAGCAAATGGACATCTTGTATGGAAGCGACATCCAGTTGGCGGATCTATTGGAGACGGAACATCCCCTTTTAGAATGATGCGTTCTTTTTTAGCTTCTGGATCAGGCGTAGGTATAGCTGATAATAATGACTTCGTATAAGGGTGCTGTGGATTATCAAATAACGACTTTTTGTCAGCAATCTCTACAATTTTCCCTAAATACATGACAATAATTCGATCCGAAATATGTCGAACTACACCGAGATCGTGCGCAATAAATAAAAAGGTTAATTTAAATTCACGTTGTAAATTCTTTAATAGATTCAATACTTGTGCTTGTACGGAAACATCTAAAGCAGAAACAGCTTCATCACAAATAATTAATTTCGGATTAACTGATAGAGCACGGGCAATCCCGACTCTTTGACGCTGCCCACCAGAAAACTCATGTGGGTATCGGTCAATTTGTCCCGCATTTAACCCAACTGTTTCCAATAGTTCAATCGCACGTTTTCTGCGCTCTTTTTTTGGTATTACATTTTGAATGGCCATTGCTTCTGTTAAGATTTGCGCGACGGTTTGGCGTGGGTTTAATGAAGCGTATGGATCCTGGAAAATTACTTGTAAGTCTTTTCGTTTTTTACGCATGTCGCTTTTGCTCAACGCTAATAAGTCTCCGCCATCAAATTCGATTTCTCCAGCTGTAGGTTCATCTAAGCGTAGAATGGCACGACCAGTTGTAGATTTACCACAACCTGATTCACCGACAACACTTAATGTTTCCCCTTCGAAAATTTCAAATGTAACATCGTCTACTGCTTTAACGTGGTTAACAGTTCTTCCTAGAAAACCACCTTTAATCGGGAAATATTGTTTTAAATTAGTTACTTTGAGCAACTCTTTTTGGGTCATGTGCCTTCACCTCCGCATCTCCATCCCAATGATCAGTATATATCCAACAACGAACTTCACTTTCTCCTTCTACATGATCAAGGGAAGGGAGTTCTTCCATACAAAGTTCAGTGGCAAACGGACATCTTGGTGCAAAACGGCAGCCTTTTGGCATATCCTTTGGACTTGGTACGCTACCTCTAATCGGCTCCAATTCATCCACATCTGTATCATGACGAGGGATGGACTTCAATAAACCTACTGTATAGGGATGTTTAGGATTTCTAAACAAAGACTTCACATCTTGGTATTCGACTACTTTACCACCGTACATAACGGCTACATAATCACACGTCTCTGCTACTACACCTAAGTCGTGGGTAATCATAATGACAGACATACCAAGGCGATCCTGTAAGTCATTAATAAGATCCAAAATTTGTGCTTGTATCGTTACATCTAATGCTGTAGTTGGTTCATCTGCAATAAGTAAATCTGGATTACAAGCCAGCGCCATGGCGATCATAACTCGTTGTCGCATCCCACCAGATAGTTCGTGTGGATATTGTTTCACTCGTTTATCTGGGGAAGGAATACCAACTAGTTTTAATAATTCAATCGCTTTCTTTGTTCCGTTTTCTTTGCCTAAGCCTTGATGAACCTTTAATGTTTCACGAATTTGTTGTCCAATGGTATAAACAGGATTTAAGGAAGTCATCGGCTCTTGGAATATCATGGAAATTTCGTTACCCCGAATTTGACGAATTTCCTTGTCTGTTAATGTAGTTAAATCTCTACCTTTAAAGTTAATCTCTCCACCTTTTACTTTACCAGGATGATCAAGCAATCTTAATATCGATAGTGCTGTAATACTTTTACCAGAGCCTGATTCTCCGACAATACCTATTGTTTTCCCTTTAGGTAATTTAAAGGAAACACCATCCACTGCTTTTACTTCAAAATCATCTAGGTAGAAAGATGTTTGCAAATCTTTTATATCTAAAATAATATCTTCACTCATTCTGTTCACCTCTTTTCTACATTTACTATTCTAAGTCAATTCGTTTATTTAAGAACTTGTAAGAAATATCGACAATTAAATTTACAAATACGAATACGATAGCGATTACTAAAACGGCGGCCTGTACTACAGGGAAATCCCTGGCCAATATACGATCAATGATTAATTTCCCCATCCCATTAATAGCAAATACAGATTCAGTCAAAACAGCCCCCGCTAGTAAACTACCAAATTGTAATCCTACAACGGTTACTACTGGTATTAATGCATTTTTTAAAGCGTGACGATAGATAACAATTCTTTCACTTAAGCCTTTGGCACGCGCTGTTCGAATATAATCTTGAGAAATAACATCCAACATGCTGGAACGCGTCATCCTAGCAATAACGGCAGCTCCCATCGTTCCAAGTGTAATGACTGGCATAACGATTTGCTCTGGCGTCCCCCACCCTGTTGGCGGCAACCAACCGAGTTTAATAGAGAACCATTGCATTAACATAAGACCGAACCAGAAGTTTGGCATCGATAACCCGAATAATGCTATTAACATAATGGAAACATCCGCAAATGAATATTTTCTAACGGCTGAAATAATACCTGCAATTAAACCTAAAAAGATACTAAACAGCGTACTGTAAACAGCTAATTCAAAAGTAACCCAAAATTTTGGCCATAGCTCCTCACTAACTGGTAAGCTTGTTCTCCAAGAATTTCCGAAATCTAACATAGCAGCATCTTTGACGAAATTAAAATATTGAACAGGTATCGGATCATTTAATCCTAACCGTTCTTCAATTTGTTCAACTGTATCTGGAGGCGCGCTTTCCCCAGCAATAATATGTGCTGGATTTCCTGGAGATAGGTGCATAAGGGAAAATACTAAAATAGTTACACCTATTAAAACAGGGATCAGCTGTAATAAACGCCGTACAATAAATTGAAACATTGTTGCACCTACTTCCTATTTTTTCATTTTTGGATCTAACGCATCTCGTAAGCCATCACCAAAGATGTTGAAGGCTAATACGATTAACATAATTACTAAGCCTGGGAACAATGCGATATGTCCTGCATCCCACATAAAGTCACGACCGTCACTTAAAAGTGCACCTAATTCTGGTGACGGTGGCTGTGCCCCCATCCCTAAAAATGATAGACCACTTGCAGATAGTACTGCTGTAGCAATAAATAGACTTGCTTGTACAATAATTGGCGACAAAATATTTGGTAAGATATGTTTGAATATAATTCTCGTATCCGATGCGCCTAGTGCCTTCATCGCATCGATATACTCTAATTTTTTTGTAGCCAATGTTGACCCTCTCACAATTCGAGCAAACGTTGGAATCGCAAAAATGGCAACAGCAAAAATCACATTTCGCAGATTTGCTCCTAGAATACTAATTAACGCTAGAGCTAATAAAATTCCTGGGAAAGCTAGCAAAATGTCCATCATTCGCATAATAATAGCATCTAATTTTCCGCCGTAGTAACCTGAAATTAATCCAAGAAAAATACCAACAATTCCACCTAAAATAGTTGCTGAAATACCTATCCCCATCGTAATTCCTAATCCATGAATAACTCTTGTGAAAATATCTCTGCCATGATGATCGGTTCCAAACCAGTGCTCAGCAGAAGGACCTTGGAGCTTCACACCATAATCAACTGCTTCTGGAGTTTGGGAAGTTAAATACGGTCCTATAAGAGCGATGAGGACTAAAATAATAATTAAATACCCTCCAACTAAGGCACTCTTATTTTTTCGTAATTTACTGTAGAAGTCCTTCAATGATCGTTTGAAAGGATGATCTGTTTTTTGTGTCATTACATTGTTTACTTGTTCTGCACGCATGTAGTTACCCCCTTATCGTCAAAATATAACATTATTAATAAAAATCTGATATTTAGTTGAACATTGGCGCAAAAGTATGTTGGACATTTACGCGGAATATAGGGAAAATTGTCATACTATTTATAGTACAATCAAACGAGGCATTTTTCAATACAGATCGAAAAATATTTTTAATTCATAGTATTAAATTATAATTTTTGCGTTTAAATATTCTTGCTATTTCGTAAAAAATCGTTTATATTAAAAAATGTTAACAACTTTTTACTTAAAATTAGAGACAGGGGGTATCTTCATAATTATGAAGAACAAAAAATTATTATGGCTTGTTTCCTTATTAGCCATGCTTACATTTGTCTTAGCAGCATGTGCTGGTGATGGGGAGTCTGAAAGTAAATCAGAAGGTGAAGGTTCAGGAGAAGAAGGGTCAGGTAGCGGTGGCGATTTAGTAATTGCTCTTCCATCTGATATTGTTTCATTATCTCCTCAAGGTGCAAATGATATTCCATCTGGCCAAGTTGCAGATAATATTTATGAAACATTGACAGTCCTAGATGAAAATCAGGAACCACAACCAAGCTTAGCAAAAGAATGGAAAGAAGTAGATGAAACCACTTGGGAATTTCAATTGCAAGAAGGTGTGAAATTCCATGATGGAGAAGCATTGACGGCAGAAGTTGTAAAGAAGAACTTTGATCGTCTTGTTGATGAAAAGATTGCTTCGCCGAGAGCTTTCTTATTTGAAGCAGTGGAAAGTGTCGAAGCAAAAGATGATCTTACATTAGTGATTAAGTTAAAATATCCATATGCACCGCTGTTAGCCAATTTAGCACATAATGGTACCGCTATTATGAGTCCGAAAATAATTGATGAAGATTATGCGCAAATGGAAGATGGAGGCGATGCCGATGCATATATCAACAAAAACCCTATGGGTACTGGTCCATTTAAATTAGATGAGTGGAAAGCAGGAGAAGAGGTTGTTATCTCACGTAACGATGATTATTGGGGTGACAAGGCAAAACTTGATACTGCTAAATTTAAAGTAGTTAGTGAACAAAGTGCTAGAGTGGCTGAACTTGAGACATCTGTAGCTCATGTAGCCGATCAAATAGGACCAAATAATATATCTCGTGTTGAAGGCATGGATGGAGCGAGCGTGTTACAGGAGCCAAGCACCTCGTTAGCATATGTAGGTTTTAACTTGAAAAAAGAACCGTTTGATGATAAGAAGGTACGTCAAGCTGTTTCGATGGCAATCAATAAAGAAGAAATTATAAGCGGTGTATACAACAATGTAGGTATTCCAGCCAAAGGTCCATTAGCTCCACCAGTATTTGGCTATGATGAAAATGTCGCTGGTTTAGAGTTTGATGTGGAAAAAGCAAAAGAGCTATTAGCGGAAGCTGGCTATGAAGATGGTTTTAAAACAACAATTTGGACAAATGATAACGAACAGCGTGTAGATACAGCTGTTACGATTCAAAACCAACTAAAAGAAATTGGTGTTGAGGTTGAAATTGAAGAATTAGAGTGGGGAGCATTTTTAGATAGAACGTCTAACGGCGAACATGATATGTTTGTTCTTGGTTGGTCAACAAGTACCGGAGATGCAGATTATGGTATGTACCCGTTATTCCATTCATCTGCACTTGGCGAAACAGGAAACCGTACCTTCTTAGAAAATGAAGAATTAGATAAGATTTTGGACGAAGCTCGTCGCTCTTCTGATCGTGAAGAGCGTCAAAAATTATATACAGAAGCACAAGAAATGCTTGTTGATTTAGCGCCGATGATTTATACACATCACCAAGAGTACTTACTCGGTGTAAGTGATAAGGTAAAAGACTTTGGTATTAATGCTGAAGGTATTTACCAAATTAAGCAAGCCTATATTGAAGAGTAATATATTCGTAACCAGATGCTTTTGGCATCTGGTTTCTTGTGTGTGCCAGGCATGCACACATTCTCTAGGGTTCGAGTCCCGAACCACGAAGGCAGTAGTAGTGGTTAGCCTAAGACAAGGGTGTCTGGGGTGACCCAGAATCTGAAGGAAGTCGGCGGCAAATCTCCGCCCTTAGGAACACGAACTTCATAGAAGGCTAGGTGTACTTGGATGAGACTGCACAACAAGTCAAAGTCCTTACTGCCAAAGGGTACACAGAGTAAATGAAGTGGGGATATGGAGAGGAAGAATGTGTGCTTACCCCGGGAGATCTGACAGAAAAGCGGTGCACACGCCGTAACCGAACATGTAAGTGTTCGCTGAACTGTCAGAAGTCAGCCGAAGCCGTAGTACTAGATATTTCTAGGAAGGGCTGAATCATTGAAGAAGAATGGTCGCTTCGGAGTACGCAATACTTGATGAAGCAGAAACAAGAAAACCTTCCTAGTGAAGGAAGCGGTGAATCCCGTGGGGGACACTAGAAGGGCTGAGAGAAATTGCCACACAAGAAGAAAGAGCCATTCACGTAGGAGTTAGATATCATGTTGGAAAGCATTCTATCACGAGAAAACTTAATATGTGCACTGAAACGTGTCGAACGTAACAAAGGAAGCCACGGTGTGGATGAAATGCCCGTACAAAACCTACGAGCGCATCTCATGGAACACTGGGCTTCCGTTCGAGAACAACTCGAATCAGGTACCTACTATCCTCAACCCGTTCGCCGTGTCGAAATCCCGAAACCAAACGGCGGAGTGAGGAAGCTAGGAATTCCTACCGTGCTAGACCGTTTCATCCAACAAGCAATCGCACAAGTTCTAACAACCATCTATGACGCAACATTTTCTGAACATAGTTATGGTTTTCGCCCAAACAGACGAGGACATGACGCGGTTAGGAAAGCGAGAAGCTATATGAAAGATGGCTATCGCTGGGTTATAGACATGGATTTAGAGAAATTCTTTGATAAAGTACATCACGACCGATTAATGAGGAAACTGAGCCAAAAGGTCAAAGATCCGAGAGTACTTAAACTTATACGTAGGTATCTCCAAGCTGGCATTATGGAGGACGGAATCGTTCAACCAAACACAGAAGGAGCCCCTCAAGGCGGACCATTAAGTCCGTTGCTATCCAACATCGTTTTAGATGAGCTAGATAAAGAATTAGAGCGAAGGGGGCTCCATTTCGTCCGTTATGCGGACGACTGTAACATATATGTTCAATCGAGGAGAGCGGGATCGCGAGTGATGAAAAGTATCACTACATTTATCGAAGGAAAACTCAAATTAAAAGTAAATGAACAGAAAAGTGCAGTAGACCGCCCATGGAAGCGTAAATTCCTAGGATTTTCTTTCACATTCCATAAAGAGAACCCAAAGATTCGGGTTTCTAAAGAAAGTATCAAACGCTTTAAACAGCGTGTCAGAGAACTAACCTCAAGAAAGAAGTCTATGAATATGCAGGATAGAATCGCAAAGCTAAATCGATACTTAGTAGGTTGGCTAGGCTACTATCAGCTAGCAGAGACGCCCTCTATATTTGAAGTTTTGGATAGCTGGATTCGAAGAAGGATGCGAATGATACGCTGGAAAGAATGGAAGAAAGTCAAAACAAAATACAAGAATTTAATAAAACTTGGAATTAGTAAAGGAAAAGCATGGGAGTGGGCAAACACGAGAAAGGCTTATTGGCGTATAGCTAAAAGTCCGATCTTACATAGAGCATTAGGTGATCGATACTGGTCAAACCTAGGCTTAAAGAGTCTACATAAACGATATCAAACGATGCGTTGGACTTAAATGAAACCGCCGTATACGGAACCGTACGTACGGTGGTGTGAGAGGTCGGGGGTTAGTCGCCCCCTCCTACTCGATTGTTTGTGCTACACGACAGTAATTTCACAACTGAATATAAGTTTTATTTATAGCGAGTTATTTCCAGGTTAAAGCAAAATACAATATAAGTAGAATAATCCCGCCAAAACCAATAATATATGCTAAGAAAACGGGATTAAATAACGCAGGGTGTTTTTTTGTTGCTTTAAATTCCGTATCAAATTCGTCATTTTGTGTTTCTACATCTTTACCGACCTTAATGGTATAAAATAGTGCGATTGCAACGAACAATCCTCCAAGAGCTAGTAAGTACCACATATATAAATACTCCTTTCATTGATAAATTTTGGATGAACAGTTTAAAAAGCTAAGAAAGTATAAAAGTTGACGCTATGGGCGTAACCAAAGCTCTGTCCGGGTCCGGCGCTCAACAACTTGACGACAAGCCAAGTTTTTCTAAAAAAATAGGTTTATTTCCGATATAAGGTGCTGGAAGAGCCTCACTTTAAGAATTAGATTAAGTTGAACAAGCTTAAGTGGGAGATTAACAGCAACTAAATTCCCTTTTTCGTAAGGCGGCTTTCGATTATCCCCTTGGGCTACTAGACTGTCGGAAGAATACCCACACGGATGGAAGGTTTACTTTGTGAAGTGCTTATTTTAAGATGCACTAATTCACAGGGGTTTATTCATCATCTATGTCCATGTCAACTAGCGCAATCAAGGTTGCAAAATATGTCGAAATTTTCTTAGTAAATTATATTGACAAAATAATATGTATAAATTACCCTGTTTGTAACGGGTTACATACTTATTATCAAATTTATGTAACAGGTTACACATAACGATTTATTAGTTAGTAATGAGGGGTGGAGGTTGTTATGGCGACCATTCGAGATGTTGCGAAACTTGCTAACGTATCAACAGCAACAGTATCTAGGGTGCTAAATGACAATGGGTATGTTAATAGTGAAACGAAAAATCGTGTCAATGAAGCGATTGAACAGCTACGCTACCGACCGAATGACGTTGCTAGAAGTTTATTTAAAGGCAGCTCTAAGATGATTGCGCTTTTTGTTCCAGACATTAAAAACCCTTTTTTTCCAGAGCTTGCCCGTGCCGTAGAAGATGTAACGAATCAGTACGGTTATACCTTTGTATTATGTAATACCGATGATAATCATGAAAAAGAAATTACGTACTTAAATGCGTTAACACAAAAATCCGTGGATGGTTTTATTATGGTGTCAAGTACAATATGTGAGAGACATCTTGAACATGTGACAAGCCCGATTATTTCTTTAGACAGGAGATTTAGTTCGAACATCTCGTCTGTTACAGTAAATAACCGAAAAGGTGCAAGAGAAGCAACAGCATATTTACAATCCATTGGTTGTAAAAAAATTGCCCATATTTGCGGTCCACAAACAGCGAGCAATTCAAAAGATCGCTTAAGAGGCTATCTCGATGTAGTGAAATATGAAGCATGGTTTCATTCTGATTTTATCGTTGCAGGCGATTATCGATTTAAAAGTTCCTATGAAGTAACCAAAGAGCTGTTAACGAAGCATAAAGATATTGACGGTCTCTTTGTAGCAAATGATTTGATGGCTGTTGGTGTATTAAAAGCAGCTGAATCATTGAATATGAACATTCCCGAACAGCTATCTGTAATCGGTTTTGATGGCATCCCTCTCGGACTAACAACAACACCTTCATTAACCACCATACAGCAGCCTATATACGAAATCGGAAGTAGAGCAGCACAAATTTTATTAGAGTTGATTGATCATCCAAAGCAACAAGTCATTCATGAAGAATTAGAAGTTACATTAATAGAGCGTGGTTCGACAAAACGAAGGGAGGAAGCATGATGATACATGCTCCGAAAATCTGTGTAGTCGGAAGCATTAATATGGACATGACGATTCAAACAAGACAAATGCCACGTCAAGGAGAAACGGTACTAGGTCAGTCCTTTGCCTTATATCCAGGAGGAAAAGGTGCGAACCAAGCAGTTGCAGCGACTAGACTAGGAGCAAAAGTTACGATGATTGGCGCTGTCGGTGAGGATGAATTTGGCGTAACATTACGAAAACATTTGCAAGTTGAAGGCATTCACACAGATGGCGTTATCAAAAATAGCGAACAGTCTACAGGCGTAGCAAACATCATTTTGTCTGAAGGTGACAATCGAATTATTGTTGCCCCAGGGGCTAACGCAGCTATAACCGAAGAAGTGATTGATCGACATGAAAACATTATTCAACAAAGCGACATCATTTTATTGCAACTAGAAATACCACTTACTACGGTAGCCTACACGGTGAAAAAAGCGAAGCAATACCATATTCCAGTTGTAGTAAACCCTGCTCCATATCAGCATTTACCGAAAGAAATAATACAAGATACTACTTATTTTACTCCGAATGAAATGGAAGCAGAAGCAATGAAAAAACTAGCTGCTTCTAGCTCTATAAAAGATAAAATGGTAGTAACGCTAGGGAGTGAGGGGGTACATTTTTATGAAAACAACACGAAAAAAAAGGTGCACAGTTACTCCGTTCCTGTAAAAGATACAACAGGTGCAGGTGATACATTTAATGGCGCTTTTGTTACACAATTAGCACAAGGCGAAACACTGTCGCGAGCTATACATTTTGCCAATGCAGCAGCTGCATTATCAATCACGAAAGTGGGGGCACAAGCAGGCATGCCAACAGTAGAAATGGTTCATCAATTTATGACAGAAAGGGAGGGTTAACAGTGAAAAAGACAGGCATTTTGAATCGCGACATCGCCACTGTTCTTTCTCAACTAGGGCATACCGATACAATTGTTGTAGCAGATTGTGGTTTACCAATACCCCAGCATATAAAATGTATTGACCTCTCTATTGACCTTGGAACGCCTTCATTAGTAGATGTTGTCCGTTTAATCATGAAGCATATGGAAGTTGAAAAGATAACGATGGCTAGTGAAATCAAGTTGCGGAATACGCGTCTGCATCATGAAATAACATCAACTTATGGAAACATTCCATTAGATTATGTTTTCCATGAAGATTTTAAAAAAGCAATGAGCGATACGAAGGCAGTAATTCGAACTGGTGAAGCAACGCCATTTGCTAATGTCATGTTACGTTCGGGAGTTATATTTTAGCATAGAAAAGCTACAAGTTTTCGTATTAGAACTTGGCATTTCTATGGATTTTTAGACGAAAGGAGAGCAAGTAATGACGAGTGACCCTTTTGTACAGATGAACAACATCAGTAAAGCATTTTCGGGAAATAAAGTATTACAACAGGTTGATTTTACTGTAAACCGTGGGGAAATTCATGCATTAATGGGAGAAAACGGAGCGGGAAAGTCTACTCTAGTGAAGATTTTAACAGGCATTTATACAAAAGATCAAGGTAATATATATGTGCAAGGTAAACAGATGACATTTTCGGGTCCTAAACATGCTGAAGCGTATGGAATTAGTGTTATTCATCAAGAATTAAATATTATTCCACATTTAACAGTAGCGGAGAATATGTTTTTAGGGAAAGAGCTGACATATGGAAAAACGGGTATTCTGAATAGGCGGGAAATAAGACGTAGAACAGCTGAGGCCTTAACTAACTTAGGTGTACATGATATAAAAGCCGAACAATTGGCTGGTGAACTATCGATTGGAAAGCAACAAATGATTGAAATAGCAAAAGCTTTGACAACCAATGCAGAATTAATCATTATGGACGAGCCTACAGCGGCATTGACAGAACATGAAATTGAAAACTTCTTTCACGTTATTAAAAAGTTGCAAGCAGATGGGGTAAGCATTGTTTATATATCTCATCGCATGGAAGAAATATTTGAAATTTGTGATCGGATCACGGTTCTACGTGATGGTCAATATATTGGCACCAAAGCTACACCAAATACATCATTTGAAGAGATTGTGAAAATGATGGTAGGTAGAGAGATTGGCGAACGATACCCTGCGAGAAATCATGCTATCGGAGAAGTCGTCTTTCAAGTTAAAAACCTACAATTGGCTAATTATTTTCGTAATATCAGCTTTTCTGTCAGAGAAGGAGAGATTCTCGGTGTGGCTGGTTTGATGGGAGCAGGTCGATCTGAGGTGATGGAAGCTATATTTGGATACCGTAAATTAGATAGAGGGACAATTGAACTAAATGGAAGACAAGTTGTTATTAAACATCCGCGTGATGCAGTTAATGCAGGGATTGGGTTTATCACAGAGGATCGTAAGTCGAAAGGACTAGTTATTCATGCTTCTATTAAAGAAAATATCGCCTTACCTAATTTGAGAGCGTTATCACGATGTGGGATCATCCATAAAAGGAAAGAAAAACAGCGCATTAGCGAGTTAATGCTCAAGCTACAGGTTAGAGCTACAAACGAAGCTCAGGAAGTAAAATCTTTAAGTGGTGGGAATCAGCAGAAAGTAGTCATCGCCAAATGGCTGGCAATTCAGCCGCGAGTGCTTATTTTAGATGAACCAACTCGAGGTGTAGATATTGGTGCAAAAAAAGAAATTTATACGATGATGAATGAACTTTCTAAAGAAGGGGTAGCCATTATTATGATTTCTTCGGAATTACCTGAAGTGCTTGGGATAAGTGATCGGGTAATGGTCATGCATGAAGGCGAAATAACGGCGTTTATCGACCGTGAAGAAGCGGATCAAGAATCGATTATGACTGCAGCGACAGGAGGTGCTTAAAGATGGTGAAGTGGAATAAGGTAAGCATAGCCCAATTAGGACCGCTGCTTGGTTTACTCCTGATAACCATTGTATTAGGGGTAATGAGTGAGAGCTTTTTCACTTTAAATAATATCTTAAATTTATTGCGGCAAGTATCCGTTAATGCCCTCATTGCTTTTGGAATGACATTTGTTATTTTAACGGCGGGAATTGATCTTTCAGTCGGTTCTACACTGGCTTTAGGAAGCGCGTTAACAGCGGGGTTATTAGCTAGTGGGATGGATCCAATTTTAGCTATTTGCATTGGTTTATTAATCGGTTTTCTACTTGGTGCAGTCAACGGTTTGATTATCGCTAAAGGAAAAGTTGCTCCATTTATAGCAACTTTGGCAACCATGACAATTTTTCGTGGTGCAACATTAGTTTATACAGATGGAAAACCAATTACTGGGCTATCCGATTCCTTTTCTTTTGAAATGATTGGAAAAGGCTATGTATTTGGAATTCCATTTCCTGCAATTATTATGGTCATTGTCTTTCTTATTTTATTTTTTATTTTGCATAATACGGTATTCGGACGCCAAGTGTATGCAATTGGTGGGAATGAAGAAGCTTCTAAATTATCTGGGATCAAAGCAGATCGAGTTAAGATTGGTGTTTATTCACTGACAGGTATGCTATCTGTACTTGCAGGCATTATCATTACAAGTCGTTTAGATTCTGCTCAGCCAACAGCAGGAACAATGTATGAACTTGATGCCATAGCCGCTGTTGTCATTGGGGGGACAAGTCTTTCTGGAGGAAAAGGAAGAATAGTTGGCACGTTAATAGGAGCTTTAATCATTGGGGTTATTGATAACGGGTTAAACCTATTAAATGTATCTTCTTTTTATCAGCAAATAGTCAAAGGTCTCGTTATTTTATTAGCAGTGCTTTTAGATAGAAAAGCAAAATAACGAAGGGAGTTACGATGTTACAATGCATCGTTCCAAATAAAATTTTTTAGGAGGAATAGTATGGCTAAATGGTCAAAGGTACTTATGTTTGTAGTAGTTATAGTTTTTATTTTAGGGGCTTGCTCTACAAATGCTCCTGGTAGTGAAGAGGATAATGACAAAGAAGCCAACAATGATAAAGTGAAGGTCGGCTTATCTATTTCTACTTTAAACAATCCTTTTTTCGTTACCTTGCGTGATGGGGCGGAAAGCGCTGCAGAAGAAGCAGGCTTTGAGATCGTTACATCTGATGCACAAAACGACCCGTCTACACAGTTAAGTGATATTGAAGATCTTATACAGCAAGATATTGATGTCTTACTAGTAAATCCAGTTGATTCTGAGGCCGTTGTTACTGCAGTAGAATCTGCCAATCAAGCAGATATCCCAGTTATTACCGTAGATCGAAGTTCTGAAGGCGGCGAAGTAGTCACCCATATTGCTTCTGATAATGTAGCTGGCGGAGAAATAGCAGGTGAATTTATTGCTGAACAACTTGGGGAAGAGGGGAAAATTGTTGAATTAGAAGGGATTTCTGGATCGTCTGCAGCTAGGGAAAGAGGAGAAGGATTTCACAATATAATGGATGAATTAGACGGAATGGAAATTGTGGCTAAGCAAACCGCGGATTTTGACCGTACAAAAGGCTTATCGGTAATGGAAAATATTATCCAAGGTACAAAAGATATTGATGCATTATTTGCGCATAATGATGAAATGGCATTGGGGGCTATTGAGGCATTAGAGTCACAAAATATGCTAGAAGATGTCATTGTCGTTGGCTTTGATGCAACGGAGGATGCCGTAGCCGCTGTCAACGAGGGAAGAATGCTTGCAACAGTCGCTCAGCAACCAAAGTTGATTGGAGAGAAAGCCATTGATGCAGCGGGGAAGATAGTTGAGGATGAAGCGTTAGAGGAATTTATACCTGTAGAACTTGAATTAGTGACAGAGCAAAAATAATGCAAGAGGGTAAGACGACATGTAGGTAGGTGTGACATGTTGCACACCTGCCTATTTACATATCCTCACTAGCAACCTCATCCAGCCGCTTTCTTTTCTGGCGTGCTTTAAATGCAATCCACGATGTTTTTAAAGATGCATACGTTCCGACAGCGGCTGCACTGTAAAAACCCCCCATAAAAATACCTGCCCATAAATCACCACGATGGCTAATAAAAATAGACATCATAAAACCGATGACACTTGCGATACTAGGAAAGTACTGTCTAGGAATAGGAAAAAGTTTAAATATTTGCGTAATAATTACAATTAACGGAACAGCAATAATACCATCCCAAAAATTAGTATGAATAACTGGGAATTCCATTTTAATGCCTCCATCAATAAGAAACGATATTCTCCATTATTCCCTTTCTGTCTGTACCTATTCTGTATTAGGTATGTTCATAAAAAAGTTAGAAAATGCCATGGTCGAACCAACAATTCAGTTTTCTGACAATGATAGCGAACTAAATGCATAGAAATACGGGCATTCTTTATAGTAAAAGCCGCATTTTTTCTTATACGATACATCCAAAAAAATGTAAATGATTAGAAAAAATGATACAACAATAACCTTCCATTAATTTACATAATAAAAAAATTATTGACACTATTACTATTCTTTATGTAATATAAAGAAAATTAGTAAGAGTGGGAGAGGTAGACGAATGGAAGATTTCATCAGAGATTATTTGCGTGAAAAAAAGGCTTTTTTTGAACAGATAAGCCAGTTTATTTTTTCTCATCCAGAAACAAGATTTGAGGAGTATGAATCAGCTTCTTTTTTGGCAGAAGCATGTGAGAAGCAAGGGTTTGAGGTTGAAAAAGGAGTGGGAAATATTGCTACTGCATTTGTAGCAACATATGGAAAAGGCGCCCCTATTATTGGTTTTTTAGGAGAGTATGATGCATTGTCTGGCCTAAGTCAAACCCCAAACCAAACGACTTACCAGCCGTTGGAAACAGATATCGGTCATGGATGTGGTCATAATCTGCTCGGTACAGGAGCATTTGCTGCAGCTTGTGCTGTAAAGGAATATCTTGACAAGCATAGCCTTCCAGGAACGGTGAAATTTTTTGGGTGTCCTGGAGAAGAAGGAGGATCTGGAAAAACGTTTATGGTAAGGGAAGGTGTATTTACAGATGTTGATGCTGCATTAACTTGGCACCCATCTCCAGTGAATGCAATTATGAGTGCCTCGAGCCTGGCTAATTATCAGATATCTTTCGCTTTTAAAGGGACAACTTCCCATGCTGCCAATTCCCCTCATTTGGGAAGGAGTGCATTGGACGCTGTTGAACTGATGAATGTAGGCGTGAATTATTTACGAGAGCATGTTGTACCAGAAGCGAGGTTGCACTATGCAACAACCAATACAGGTGGGATTTCTCCTAATGTAGTGCAGGCAAACGCGGAGGTATTATATTTAATCAGGGCTCCAAAAGTAAAACAAGTAGAGGATATGTATCAGCGTGTTTGCAAAATTGCACAAGGTGCTGCATTAATGACAGAAACAGAGCTTACGATCAGATTCGATAAAGCTTGTTCGAATTATATTCCGAACAGAAGCATGGAGAACATGCTGCACGACCAATTGTCTAAATCAGATGTAGAAAAGCCGACAGAAGAAGAGAAATTATTCGCAGAAGACATCTGGCATTCGCTTAACGACTCGGAACGAGAAGGGTACTTGGAAATTATTGAAGGGTTTGGCTATGTAGGTAATGGAGAGGAGTTTACTAATAAATATCTTGCAGAGACGATATCTCCATATGAAGCATCTGACAAGATATTATCCGGATCTACGGATGTCGCAGATGTTAGCTGGGTAGTACCGACAGCTCAATTAACTGCTGCAACTTCTACACTAGGAACACCACTACATTCATGGCAAATGACAGCACAAGGAATTTCAAGCTTTGCTCATAAAGGCATGCTACGAGCGGCCCAAGCAATGGCAATGACAGGAATTCAATTAATGACAGATTCTGTTGCTTTAAAAGAAGTGAAAGAAGAATTTCAACAATTCACAGAAAAAAACCCATACACATGCCCTATTCCTAAAGAAGTACAGCCTTCTGTATTAAAAACCTAGACGGATATTATAAAAAATACACCAAGAAAGAGGGAATACGATGAAAGAAAAAACAAATAAAAGTTTATTTCAGAAATTTTTAAATGGTATTGAAAAGGTTGGTAATAAACTTCCTGACCCATTTATCTTATTTATAGCGTTAGCTATTATCATTATTATTGCTTCTTCTATTTTTAGTATGTTTCATGCCTCAGTAACCCATCCTGGTTCTGGAGAAGAGCTTCCAATTAAAAACTTGGCCTCGGGTGAAGGAATTCAATTTATTTTAAGTTCCATGCTAGATAATTTTACTGGATTTGCTCCTCTAGGATTAGTGCTTGCAATGATGCTTGGTATTGGCTTGGCAGAAAAAGTAGGCTTACTAGATTATGCCATTCGAAAAACCATCTTAAAATCTCCTCCAGCACTAATTACGTATACGGTTGTATTTGTAGGTATTCTAGGTAATTTGGCTTCTGATGCAGCAATGGTACTTATACCACCACTAGCAGCAATGGTATTTTATAAAATTGGACGCCACCCGTTAGCTGGATTAGTGGCAGGTTACGCGGCTACAGGTGCAGGTTTTACAGCTAATCTGTTTATTGCTGGAACAGATGCATTGTTGGCAGGAATATCGACAGAAGCAGCGGCTATCATTGACGATTCTATCATAGTTACTCCTGTAGATAATTGGTATTTTAATATTGTGTCTGTGTTTGTTATTACGATTGTGGGCGGACTTATTACGGATAAATTTATTGAACCGCGTTTAGGTAAATACAAAGGAGGAACCATTGATGCAGGATTGGAAGAAGATCATCCGAAAGCTGGAAAAGCATTTCGAAATGCAATTGTTGCTGGCTTAGCATATATTGCGCTTATTGTGACAGCAATTTTTATTTCCAACAGCCCGCTTCGAAATGAAGACGGTGGATTAGTACCCTCTCCATTTCTAGATGGGATTATTCCGATCATTCTTTTCTTCTTTGTGATTATCGGAGTCACTTACGGTATAACAGTAGGGAAGATTAAATCTAGCAGAGATGTTAGTGGTTATATGGCTGAATCTATGAAGGACATGGCTAGTTATATCGTATTAATTTTCGCCATTGCGCAGTTTATTAGTTATTTCAACTGGTCTAATATCGGCACTTGGGTGGCAGTAAATGGGGCAGATTTACTCAAAGAAATTAACTTTACTGGGATTTGGCTAATTATCGGATATATCTTGTTCACAGCTTCCTTAAACTTTTTGATTACTTCTGGGTCGGCTAAATGGGCCCTAGAAGCGCCAGTATTTATCCCAATGTTTATGCAACTAGGCTACAGTCCAGCATTTACACAGGTTGCCTACCGTGTTGCGGACTCGTCTACAAATATTGTTACGCCACTCATGCCTTATATGGTTATTATCTTAGCATTTATGCAAAAATATGATAAAAAAGCTGGTATCGGTACATTTATTTCATTGATGATTCCTTATTCAGCCGCATTCTTATTAACATGGATTATTCTTATTTTAATATTCTTCTATGCAGGTATTCCATTCGGTCCAGGTGTAACACCGTTTTTATAAAGTAACTTTATTCACCATAGTTATAAGGCAAGTTTTTCGAATGGTAAGGCTCTCTCCTTCTTCTTATAGATGATGAGAGGGGGAGGTAGTCCTTCTCCTTCCTATTGTGTAAAAATAAAGCTGTGCATGTGCAGGCAACAAAAGCTTCGCATGCATTTTCTACATATTCTAATCTAATTTAGAATAAATCATAGAGCGTGATTAAATGAGTTAGATTTTATGACGTAAGGACGTATACAACGTCTACTTAACGAGCTGGAAAGAAAAAGCGGTTCTACTTGTGCTCCTGCAAAAAAGCGCATCTTCTAGGCATAATAATATAAATGAAAGAAGGTACAAATATGGTAATAGAGCTAAAGGAGAAATTAATAAAATGGCGAAGGGACCTGCATCAACACCCTGAAACAGGGTTTTTAGAAATGAGAACCGCGTCCATCGTTGCTGGTGTTTTGTCTGAATTAGGATTTACCTTACAAATGGGAAAAGAAGTAATGTCAGAAGCACACTGTATGGGAAAACCTGACGCAAAAGAGACAGCTCTGCACTATACTTGGGCTTGTGATCATGGAGCGAATGACTCATTTGTAGCATTTTTTAAAGAAGGGTTCACAGGGATTGTTGCTACCATGAAAACAAATCGACCTGGGCCGACAATTGCTTACCGTTTTGATATGGATGCGCTTGATATTCATGAGTCGGAAGCTTCTGATCACGTTCCCGCTAAACTTGATTTCCGCTCACAAGTTGATGGTAAAATGCATGCATGTGGACATGATGCGCATACTGCAATTGGTCTAGGCTTAGCAACATATCTTGCTGCTGAAAAGGAAAAGCTCTCGGGAACGATTAAACTCATTTTTCAGCCAGCAGAAGAAGGAACGCGTGGTGCAAAATCAATGGTTGAAGCGAATGTCGTTCGTGATGTAGACTATTTTATTGCTTCGCATATTGGTACAGGAGTGCCATACGGGCATTTTCTAGCAGCTAATAACGGTTTTTTAGCTACGTCAAAATTGGATGTAACGTTTAAAGGAATTGCTGCACATGCTGGCGGAAATCCTGAACAAGGAAGAAACGCTTTGTTAGCTGCAGCGGCTGCGACCTTGAATATGCACGCCATTTCTCGTCATTCAGAAGGAACCTCAAGAATTAATGTAGGGGAACTCCATGCTGGAAGTGGCAGGAATATTATTGCGCATCACGCAACAATGAAAGTGGAAACTAGGGGAGAGCATGCTGGAATAAATCAATATATCAAAGAGCAAGTCGAATCGATTGTAGCTGGTGCTGCTACGATGTATCAAGTCGATTATGACATAGAAACAGTAGGTGAGGCGATTCATTGTAAGTGTTCTGAGGAATTAGCGCATATCCTTTATAGATGTGCTAATGCATCATCGGACATAGAGCATGTAGAGTTACAAAAAGATGCTGGAGCAGGGTCTGAGGATGCCACGTACTTTATGGAGGCTGTTCAGAAAAATGGTGGATTAGCGTCATATTGTATTTTTGGAACGGAATTAGCTGCAGGGCATCATAACGAGAAGTTTGATATTGATGAAGAAACATTGCTTCCCGCTGTTAAAATTTTATACCAATCTGTATATGAAATTTTAAAAAAAGAACACGGGGTGTAAACTCTTTTTCTAAGCTGTTTCCATCATGATAGAATAATAGATATTACATGAAAGTAAGGAAGGATCTTATGACACATCAAATTCTATCTAATGATTGGGAAGGATTGCTAAAAGAAGAATTCCAGAAAGCGTATTATTTGCAGTTGAGAGAGTTTTTAAAGCAAGAGTATACTTCATACACGATCTATCCAGATATGAATGCTATATTTAATGCTTTACACTATACGCCATTTGCCGACGTAAAAGTAGTTATTTTAGGTCAAGACCCTTATCATGGTCCAAACCAAGCGCATGGGCTAAGCTTTTCAGTGAAAAAGGGAGTTGCCCTGCCCCCTTCATTAAAAAATATCTTCACTGAAATGAAGCACGATTTGGGGCATGCTATTCCTGCTCATGGTTGTTTAGAATCATGGGCCAAACAAGGCGTATTATTATTAAATAATGTGCTCACTGTCCGCAAAGGTCAAGCACATTCGCATCGTGGTAAGGGATGGGAGCAATTCACTGATCGTGTTATTCAGTTGCTTAATCATAAGGAAGACCCTGTTGTGTATATTTTATGGGGAGGGGCTGCACAAAAAAAACAGTCTCTCATTGATACAGATAAACATTATATTATAAAATCTCCGCACCCAAGTCCCTTGTCTGCGTACCGAGGGTTTTTTGGCAGTAAACCTTTTTCGCAAACAAATCAACGATTAGAGCAGCTAGGTAAACAAACAATTGATTGGAAGATAGAATAAGAATGTTTGAAACAACTTAGCTACTGAGTCTGGCTATGAAATGCCATTGTTTTACTTATACGATAAACACTTAACTAATAAAATTATAACGCACACGGTTCCCACGTGTGGCTGATGAGCCTTGAGTGCTGTATGCATTTGGGGCTCTTCTAATAAACATCATTCTCCTATTATTCATCTAAAAATAACCATTGACATTAGTTAATAGGTAGATTAGTATATTAATAACATAAAACGTATATTTATACACCTTAGAAATGGGGCGAGTGCATGGAACACATGGGGATTGTTTCTTTAATTCCACCAATAATAGCAATTGTATTAGCCATTATCTTTCGTAATGTTATTGTATCTTTATTCATAGGGTTATTTGTAGGAATTGTTATTCTTGCTAACGGAAATCCAATTACTGCAACAACGAGCACAATAAGAGAGTATTTGTTTCCGCAATTAACAGATAGCTATAATGCAGCCGTCATCGTCTTATTATGTTTTATAGGAGGCTTTGTTGCCTTAGTTGAACGTTCAGGAGGAGGAGCTGCTTTAGCGAAAAGAACAGCTAAATGGATTAATACGAACACAAAGACGCAGTTATCCGCCTGGCTTGGAGGGATTATTATCTTTTTTTCCGATATGGGCACGCCTTTAATTATCGGTCCCGTATTTGAAAAATTGTTTGATATAGTGAAGGTGTCTAGAGAAAAATTAGCTTGGATTCTCGATTCAACATCATCACCTGTTGCTATCCTTATTCCTTTTATTGGTTGGGGAATTTATGTGATGGGGATTATGAAAGAAGAGTTTGCGCGGTTAAATATGACCGTGTCTGAATTTACAACGTTTGTAGAAGCAATTCCCTTTCAGTTTTATGCCATTCTATCCGTGTTCATCGTGCCAATTGTAGCTATAACGAAAATGGATTTTGGAGCAATGGCTAAAGCAGAAAAACGTATAGAGCAGACGGGGAAAATTTACTGGCAACAATCTAATCCGCTACGTAAAACGGATGTAGATGCTGAAACAGTCCAGGAAAGTCATCCGATGTTAATTTGGCTCCCACTTGCTGTTTTATTTATTACTTTATTCAGTTTATTGGTGTCGTATGGTTTTCCAGCAAAAGCTGTACCGGGAAGTGATTTCCGAGTTGCATTAAGCACAGCTTACTTATTTGCTGCCGTGCTATTAATGGCGTTAATGTTACTATATAAAGTGAAGAAAATGAATGAGATATTTACTATATATCTACAAGGAATGCAACGAATGATGCAAGTCATTCTGATTTTGGTCTTAGCGTGGGCGTTAGGATCTTTGTTAGGTGAAATGGGAACGGCAGCCTATATCGTTGAACAACTAGAAGGGAATGTACCTGCCTATATTGTACCAGCCATTATTTTCTTAGCTGCAGCAAGCATGTCTTTTGCAACCGGTAGCTCATGGGGAACTTTTGCCATCATGCTTCCGTTAGCTATTCCAATGGCATCTGGTCTTGAAGCTCCGATGCTTGTCAGCATTGGTGCGGTATTATCAGGGGGGCTATTTGGTGATCATTGTTCGCCAATATCTGATTCAACCATTTTAGCTTCAACGGGGGCAGGTTGTGACCATATTGATCATGTGAAAACACAATTGCCATATGCGCTAACCAATGGATTCATTGCACTCGTATCGTTTATCGTAGCTGGTTTTACGGGGAGTAATTTGACAATTGTAGGAAGTATTGTATTCATGGTTGTACTGTTTATCGTTTTATCGAAACGAAAAAATAAACCACAAGGAGTGGAAATTTAGCATGAAGCTTTGGGGCGGACGGTTCACAAAAGAAGAAGACACGTTAATGAAAGTGTTCAATTCATCGTTAGAGGAAGACTTAGCTCTTGTAGAAGAGGATCTAGATGGGAGCATTGCGCATGCAGAGATGCTCGTGTATTGTCATATTATTTCGCAGGAAGAAGGGGAGAAAATAGTTCAAGGGCTTCACAAGATAAAACAAGATATAGCAACTGGTAATCTAGTCGTGGAAGGAGACCATGAAGATATTCATAGCTTTGTAGAAGCAACATTGACAGAAATGATTGGCGAAGCAGGAAAGAAGCTTCATACATCACGAAGCAGAAATGATCAAGTGGCGACGGATTTAAAATTATATACGAAGAAACGAGCGAAAGAAACAATAAATAAACTACAGTTATTAATTCATAGCTTGGAAAAAACAGCAGTAGCAAATCAACATGTTATTATGCCAGGCTATACGCATTTACAACGCGCTCAAGTCGTTACCTTTGGGTATCATTTGCGGGCTTATATCGAAATGTTTAGGAGAGATACCAAGCGTTTGGAGCAAACTGTCGCTAATTTAAATGAGAGTCCGCTTGGATCTGGGGCATTAGCAGGAACGACACACGACATTGATCGCGAAATTACTGCGGAAAAACTAGGCTTTTCTAAACCGACAGCTAATTTTATGGATGGTGTTAGTGACCGTGATTTTATTATTGAATTATTATCTGATCTTTCCATTATTATGATGCATGTAAGTCGATTAAGTGAAGAACTAATTTTATGGAGCAGTCAAGAGTTTTCTTTTATTAAAATCGATGATGCCTATGCAACTGGAAGCAGCATTATGCCGCAGAAAAAGAATCCTGATGCAGCTGAATTAATTAGAGGTAAAACGGGAAAAGTATATGGGGCGCTAGTTAGTGTATTAACAACGATGAAAGGTTTACCACTTGCTTATAATAAAGATATGCAAGAAGTAAAATCCCCTATGTTTCAGGCGGTAGATGAAGTATTGCTTTCTATAAAAATGATGGATAAGATGGTTGCCACCGTGCAAGTGAATGGGGAGCAAATGAAGCAAGCCATTAAAGCGGGCTTTTTAAACGCGACAGAGGTAGCGGATTATCTTGTCCAAAAAGGTGTGCCTTTCCGTGATGCGCATGGTGTAGTAGGTGCGATTGTTTTATATGGAGAAAAAGTAGGGAAGAGTATTGAACAATTAACGTTGGAAGAACTACAGCAATTTAGTGATTCGATAGAACAAGATATATTTGCTTATGTAGATTATACGAATCTATTAAAAAGAGGAAATAAAAAAGAAATGCTTGACTAAAGAGAAGATAAGGAATCTAAAAGGTTAGCTATCTCGTTTTGTGCTGCTAAAAAAGTGCGGCACAAAACGAGTAATTTATCTATACCAAGAGAACTAAAGTAAATGATGTCGCTTAAAGCTATGCATTATCCCATCATCTTCTGCTTTGGTTGTTATTTCTCGGGCACCTTTCTTCAAGTCATCGATAGCATTTTCCATAGCAACACCGTAATGGACAGCTTCAAACATTTTGATATCATTATTGCCGTCTCCATAGGCCATGCTTTGTTCTCTGGGAATTTGTAAAACGTTTAAAACGTATTTCACTGCTTTGTATTTGTCAACACCTTTAACAGCAATTTCACCACTTTCGGGACCAAATTGTGCAACGGTGGTTCGATACATCGTAAATGCAACTCCGTCAAAACCGATTTCTAAAATGCTAGAAATAATTTCAGGCTTTGATCGTCCTGTACACAAATACATAAGATGCCCATTTTGTCGGGCAGTACGAATAGCTTGTTTAGCTGACGAAGGTACTCTACCATCAGGTGTGGTTAATGTTCCATCGATATCAATGAAAACAATTTTTTTACTCAATAAATCCATCCTCATGCATGGCAAAGCGTTCATAATGTTTATATAACGAATGAAAGCTCCCATAATATGTTTTGTACCATGGTTTCTTTTTACCACAGAAATGAATAATCGATGTATTGTTGATAACAAAATCCATATCTATTTTATTTTTGCTCGTAATTTTATAGTAATAATAAAACCGTGCATCAAAATTATAACGAACTTCATCGATATCTTTAATTTGCTTTGCATATAAGCCGTTTAAAATGTCTTGGTCTGGGAGAATTAATTTTTTCTTGTTTACTTCTACAAATTCATAAATAGCTTGTTCATAAATATGCTTTCGCTGTTCTGTTAAGTTAAGTAGTAAGACGCCAGAGTTATAGTAAGCTTCTACATCATATGGTCGTAACCTAAGTTTATTAATATTTGTAATGGGGGTGCGATCGTGATATGCAGCAGCGTACAAATAATTAGCCATGTCCATCTGGTACAGATCATGGACGGAATTAATAATTAAAATATCTGGATCGAGATAAAGCACTCTATCCAGTGAATTTGGTAGAAATTTATACGCCAATAAACGATAATACATTTCTTTTGAAAAATGTTTAATAACAGGAGCGTCAGCAAAATGATGGTTTTCTAAGGTAATAACCTGTAGTTCATGCCCGTGACTTTCTATATAATCAGATAGCGTATTCGTTTCGTCATTTGTTAAAGAAGAATGCATGAGATAAATGCAAAAGGAATCCTCAGGATGATGTGAAAATAAGGAATGGAGCATTACTTTTAATGGGTGCATGTAGTTGGCGTCAATGGTAACTAATATATTCATAAACAGATCTCCCTTAAGCCTATCTTTCTCTGTTAAATATGCAATTTTAACGTCTTTATAATTGTATTATAGGAAGGTATACAGTTTTTTTGTGTTTCCGTAATGATATGATCTAGAATTGCAGCTAATCGTATATGTAAAAAGAAAATGGCAGGGGCTAACCTTTTCATCTTGTGGCTTGGTTCTAAATGTCGTCTGCGCAAAATTGTGAAAGGCTGCTACCGTTTATTGCCCATTAATTTTAATACGACGTTTTTTGCTTTCTTTCGTCTTTGGAATGTGAAGGTATAGCATGCCGTTTTTATGATCGGCGTTGATTTTATCCGTATTCACGTTATCTGGAAGTGTGAAAGAACGTTGAAATGATCCATAACTATGCTCCACAACTCGCATTTCTGTATCATTGTCTTCTGTTTCTATTTGTTGCTTTTTCTCCCCTTTAATCGTAACGATGTTGTCTTCAATCTCAACCTCTATTTCGGATGGATCTATGCCAGGGATTTCAGCTTCTACAATATATTTATCTTTCTTTTCACGAATATTGCAAGCGAGTGATCCACCTTGTTGTCTATTCCATAAACTGTTGTTGGAGAAAAATGGATCATCAAAGAAACGTTCAAACATTCCATCAAGTTCACTTTTGAATTTGCGTAATGGTTGGTCATCTCTGTTCCATCGCTTTATTGGTTTCATTTCAATTCCTCCCTTTACTCTCTTATAAAATATTGTTTTTAGAAAGGAAATAAATAATGCTTCCAAAGAAAACGAGTTAAAGTTATAAAATAGCGCAGACTTGCATTGGAAAGGCTAGCCCTATAAATCCCCTCCACTACTTATATATCCGTTCATTTAAAAATAAAACCTGTTCTTATATATTCGGAAAATTTAATATAATTATTATGTATTAGAAATTGTCCCCTGATTCTTCTGCTATTAATTTTTCTAAAAGGTTAATGACGAGTAACCGTTTATTTACCCCTAATTTTTTATAAATGATGCTGACGTAATCGCGAACTGTTTTCTCTTTCAAATGTAGTGATTGGGCAATTTCTTTATTTTTTTTACGTTGATAGATAAGGAAGGCGATGTCGAGTTCCCTCCATGTTAAATCAATTTCTTTTTCTAAAAGCTTGGCGTGTAGACGTTGTTTTTCATCTCCTTTTTGAAATTGTTGTAAAATGGTTACTGCAATGTCTTCCGTAATAACGTAGTGATTATGGTAAATATTTTTTATCATAGATACGAAGTTGGTATGATCAGAGTGGCTTAAGAAATAGCCTTCTACCCCGGCTTTTATACTGTTTGTAATAAAGGTGGGCTCAATAAATGACAAAATGTAAATAATTTTAATTTGCTTCGATATACTTTTTATTTCTTTCGTTAATTCTATCACTGTATGATGCGATTGATGGATATGGAAGACAACAATGTCTGGTTGTTTTTCTTGGACAGCATGAATAACTTCTTCTTTTTGAAAATATGTTCCTACCCACTTCATCTCCCTTTCTCTTTCAATAATTAAACGTAATCCTTCACTAGATATTCCTTCTCGATCTACGAGTAATACTTTTATCATCGCTTATCTCTCCGTTTTTTATTACCTTTTCCTTATTTGCGCAAGCTATTCTATCGTGCTGTATGAAATGGTTATATGGGACACGTTGATTTTCCCTAGTCATTTTTACATTGAAGTGGAGAATCTGAATGCAATTCATATGTCAACATAAAGTTTAAGCTTTACGTTTTTAAGCTGTGAGTACTTTACGTGCTTAATTAATTGTAATTTCCTATATAGATATAAGTAGCTATTGTTATAAGGATGTAGATAGGTTTGTATGTTTTAAGATAAAGGAAGGATCTAGACAATTTCTAAACAAATTAACGTGTAAGGAGGACTTATAGATTAGATAGTGACGAAAATAGGGGGAGAGATGATTGACTTGGTGAGAAAAACTATAATTACAGCAAACATGGAAGCGATTTTTACTTAAAAAATGAGAAACAGCAAAAAACCCCTTTGCATCATGCAAAGGGGGTTAATGAAAGAAAATCACACTGTTTTTGCTACTAAATTGAAGCAACGTTTATAAATCCATTGGTAGTCTTTTTCTGTTAGGTCACGTGGGTTACCTATTGTTTGTGGATCTTTCATCGCTTCTTTTGCTAACCGCTCAATCATATCGGAAGAAACGCCCTGTTCTTCCAATGACGGGATATCCAAGTCTTTTACAAGCTGATAAATTTCGTTTACAGCTGCTTTGGCAGCCTCCTCTGTCGTCATATGAAATGTGTTAATACCTAATGCTTGGGCTATTCTTGCAAATTTATGAGGATGACCTTTCCAATTGTATTCCATTACTGGACCGAGCATAGCGGCAACACATTGACCATGGGCAACTGGAAGGATACCACCTAATGTCTGGGACATGGCATGAGCGGCTCCAGCTGATTCACTACCGTAAGATAAACCAGCAAGCATAGCAGCTTGAGCCATACCATAGCGTGCCTCAAGGTCACCTCCGTCAGCATAAGCGCGACGTATGTATTTTCCAACGTATTCCATTGCCAATAATGCAACCGCATCTGTAATAGGCTGGGCAAAATGCATGGTAAAGCATTCTATCGCATGGGCTAAAGCATCCACACCAGTCATTGCCGTAACGTGTGGAGGCATGGATACATGCAGTTTTGGGTCAATGATTGTTAAATGAGCAGCAATTAATGGACCACCCGTATTAAATTTAAATGCACGTTTTTCATCTGTAATAACGGCCCATTGTGTTACTTCAGAACCAGTCCCTGCTGTAGTCGGAATAGTTGTTAAAGGCGGAATGCGATTTTCTAAGGGCTTTTTTCCTTCCGCAGCTTCATATTCTAAGACACTACCTTGATGTGTTGCTTCCACACCAATGCCTTTTGCCGTGTCCATAGAACTCCCTCCACCAACAGCAACAAGTCCATCACAACCTTTTTCTTTATATAACTTAGAGCCTTCTGCAATCAAACGAACGGGTGGGTTTGGCTCAACTTTATTAAAGACAACAACTTCTATCCCCGCTTTTTGTAAGTGTGTTTCTACAGGCTGTGTTACACCAGCTTCATAGATACCTGGGTCAGTTACTAAAAGGGCTTTTGATACACCGAGCTGTTTTACTTCATTTCCAATCGATTGAATGGAATCAATGCCATGCTTTATCGTCGTTGGTATTTCAAATGTATGTAATTTATACATATGCTCGAACTTCATATTTAAGCTCATAGATAGATCCTCCTATTATCTTTCTTTGTATTTTTGATTGATTTAACTTGATAAAAGCTTGGGTGACAATATGATTGCGACATTTTAAAACCAGTTCAACGCATCAGGCTGTAAATTATGATAGACATGCTTCACTTCTTGATACTCTTCTAGTCCTTGTTTGCCAAGTTCTCTGCCAATGCCAGATTGTTTGAAACCACCCCACGGGGCATGTGGAAAATAAACATTGTAGTCATTGATCCAAACTGTACCCATGCGCATTCTAGAAACACAACGTTCTGCTTTGGCGATATCTTTTGTCCAAACACCACCAGATAGCCCATAAATAGAATCATTTGCTAATTGCATGGCTTCTTGTTCCGTGGTAAATGTTTCTACTGTAATGACAGGGCCGAAACCTTCATTTTGAACAACACGCATATTTGATGTGCAGTTGGTAAGCACAGTAGGTAAGTAAAAGAATCCATCTTGTAAATTTGGATTGTCAGGTTGTTGTCCTCCTACTGCTACGGTAGCTCCTTCTTTTTTTCCGTCTTCAACGTACTGAATGACTTTATTCAAATGCGTTTTAGAAATAATCGGTCCCATTTGCGTAGAGGCGTCAAAGCCATTCCCCAACGTAATGTTTTTCACTCGTTCAACTAAAGCTTGAACAAATGCATCATGTATCTTTTCTTCAATAATCAGTCGTGTACCAGCTGAACAAATTTGCCCAGCATGAAAGAAGACGGCATGTAGAGCTTGGTCAACCGCTATATCGAAATCAGCATCGGCAAAAATAATATTCGGGTTTTTTCCGCCTAGCTCAAGTGCTAGTTTTTTTACGTTAGAGCTGGCTGATTGCATAATTTTTTTCCCGGTGTTTAAGCCTCCGGTAAATGAAATCAAGTCAATATCGTGATTAGCAGAAAGTTCTGCCCCAACCGTATCTCCTGTTCCTAATACGAGGTTGACCACACCTTTTGGTAGCTTAGCTTCATCCATTAATGTAAAAAGTTTTACGGTTGTTAATGGTGTAATTTCGCTTGGTTTCATGATTAATGTATTTCCAGCAGCTAATGCTGGCGCTAACTTCCAAGATGCTTGTAATAATGGATAATTCCATGGAGTGATTTGACCACACACACCTACAGGTTCATAGACTACTTTGCTAATGGTGTTTGGGACGGGGGAGTCAATCAATTCGCCACCATGTTTATCAGCTAATTCTGCATAAAAACGGAATACTCCAGCAATATCTTCCATATCTCCACGGCTTTCTTCGACGGTCTTACCTGTATCAAGCGTTTCTAGTTTAGCTAACTCTTCTTTATCCCGTTCGATGAGCGCTGTAATGGTATGTAATTTTTTAGCGCGTTCTGTTGCAGATGTTCTTGACCATTCACCTTCATCAAATGCTTCTCTTGCAGCAGCAATCGCAGATATTGTATCTGTTTCATCACTTTCTGTCGCTTGAGCAATGACCTCTTGGTTAAACGGGTTTATAATCTCTCGCGTGTTGCCTGTATGAGAAGGTACCCATTTTCCGTTAATAAAGTTTTGCTTCAAATTCAACATACTCCCTCCTACATGAATTAATTTTGTTAAATACTTATTTAACGTTCTTAACAATTTAAACTTAACATGATACAATTAGAATTGTCAAAATAAAATTAAAATAATAAGAACAATGATGCATTTGACATATTTGATTATTTCGTTAACATTAAGTTTGTAAAAAACATTTTAAACATACTTAATAGGTTTACGGATAAAGGAGGGGAGACTTGATGGCGAATTCACATGATGAAATGGCGAAAGAAAAGCTTGAAGAAGCAAAAGGCTACGTTATTGAAACCATCGCAGAAACAATGGACGTATACGGTGTAACTCCGGCTGCGGGTAAGCTTTATGCAACGATGTATTTTAAAGAGCAAATGAATCTTGATGAAATGCGAGAAGAATTGGGAATGAGCAAACCTAGTATGAGTACGAGTGTTAGGAAATTACAAGAAAACGAGATGGTAAAGAAAAAGTTTCAAAAAGGCTCACGTAAACATACGTATGCAGCTGAAAAAGATTTTTTCCATTCTTTTATGTCCTATTATTGTCAACTATGGGATCGTGAAGCAAAGATGAATATGGAAGCGATTAAGCAGGCCGAATTTACTTTAGATCAAATTTTTGAAGATGAGAATGTGGCGAGTGAATTGATGGAGGAAGCGCGAGAAATTTATGATCAGCTTGAGCAATCTAAAATATATTATCGTTGGCTTGAGCGTTTAGTTGCTAGTATACGGTCAGAAGAGATATACGAGTTCTTGCCAAAAAAGCCATAATGACCGGATGGCAGATTGGGGAGGTGATTTCGTGAGTTTGTCTCACTTGCTGTTTTTTCGGACTAGGATAGAAGTATCATATAAGCAAACGATTGGATGATAGCGAATTTCGCTTGTTGGTAAGAAGCTGTTTATAACATATTTACTTAAATAGATGGGAGAGAGTAAATCATTTTATGAACTTTATAAAGAGCAAGTTAGTCATTTTTAGTTTTATGATGTTATGTACTGTTTTATTGGTAGCATGTGGGGAAGAAGAATCTAACTCGAAAAATGAAACGAGCCAGGCTACAGGAGAAAAGGGCACAATTGAAATGGCGCAGATTAGCTGGGCAGAAAATATTGCTGTTTCAAATATGTGGAAAGTTATTTTAGAAGAACAAGGCTATAAAGTAAATTTAAATTTACTAGACATGGGAACGATTATGAAGGCACTTGCTGAAAACGAACTGGATGTTAATTTAGAAGTATGGCTCCCAGTGCAAGATCAAGCCTACTTACAAGAATATAAAGATGATGTATTCTTTTCTGAAGAGCCGTGGTATGATAACGCGAAAGTTGGATTAGTTGTGCCTGAATACTTAGAAGAAATTAATAGTGTGGAAGATTTACATGCGCATAAAGAGATGTTCGAGGGGGAAATAACTGGTTTTGATGCTGGTGCAGGAACAATGGAAGTGACGGAGAAACTAATAAAAGAATATGATTTGGATTATGAATTAGTTCCTAGCTCAGAACCAGCTATGATTACCGAAATCGCACAAGCTATAAAAAATGAGGAGCCAATCGTTGCTCCACTTTGGAATCCACATCGCGTATTCTCCCAATATGATTTGAAGTATCTTAAAGATCCGAAGAAGGTATATGGGGAAGTAGAAAAAATACATCATGCAACAAGGAAAGACTTTAAAGAAGATTTTCCAAGTGTAGATGATTGGTTCAAAAATTGGAAAATGGACGATGCATCCATTGGAGAACTAATGACGTATGTGAATGAAGCGGAAGAGCCGATTGATGGAGCGAAAAAATGGGTTGCAGATAACCAGGAATTAGTTAATACGTGGGTGGAATCGGAGTAAAACTATTTCGAATATAAAGTTTGGAATTCCGCTACTTCAAGAAAATTGGAAGAGGAAAGCTTGGACTATCTTAAATACGTGCTATTAGCATCGTCGTTGTTTCTAAAACTATAAAAACAATGAAGTAGAAAATGAGAAAAAACCTTACTAATTGAAGATTAACTTTACCTTTGATCCAGTAGAAGTAAAAAAACTTCTACCGGATCAAAGGACAGTGTATAAACTATCCAAGAATATGCCCCCATTCCGTTGCAGTTGAACAACGGAGAATGCATTTCCTAAATTGGTTTATAAAAGTCCTTCCTGTTCAAAGAGAAAATCATAAGGGATGTCAATGAAAATAAAACGATCTGAAGTAATAGGGTAAGAGTATGTCCGAATACGTTCATCTCGTTCAATATCTGTATATAAATCAGATAATATTCCTTTCTTTTCCATACTCATGCGGGCAATATTTTCAAAGAAATAAGGTCGCCAACTCCAATTTTTTTGTCTTCCTTCTGGTTGTAGACACCATATACCATCTGCGCCTTTTTCCGCATTTGCAGATAGCTGAAATCCAGCCTCATTACAAATATAAACGCGGAAACTGTAATCATTACAATCGCTCGCAACAGCAAGAATCGTTTCATCATAAGGGGCATGAGGATCAATTGTCTTTAATGTTTTAGCTATTTGCGTATTTATTTTTTCCGTTAATGCTAGTTGTGCTTTCATTTTCTTTCGTTCGTAATTGATGAAATGATGAAAGTCTTTTTTGACCTTTTCTTTACAACTGTCAATTGGAATAAAACTTGACTGTGTTTTTTCTAGATACTCTCCTTGATAATAGCGACTACCGTTTCTCCATGCGTAGTTTAGCTGGTGAAAAGAAGTAATCCCTTTAAATAATAGCGCAGCACCAATTTTGCGCGAAAGCATAGAAAGTAAGTGATGGACATCCTGATACAATTGAGGCAAATCGTCTTCTCGTAAAAATGAGACATCGACTTTGAGAATGTTAGGCTTAATTAAAGCTAATTTATCTAAGTTCCCGTTTTTTTCTCCTACATCATCAATAGCGATTTGAATGCCAAATGTTTGAATGTATGCAAATAAGTGCTTAAGGGAAGCAATATGATCACTAACAAAGGCTTCCGAAAATTGTAGCACAAGTTTACTTAAATCTAAACCTTGCTCTTCATAGGCTTGTAAAATAGATAGCATACTGTCCCCGTTATCTTTTAGTAACAGTTTTGCATCGTAATGAATAAATAGCAGTTGTGTGTGATCTGTTGTCATATATTTATCTAACACTTTTTGTAATACTGTATGCGTAAGCTCTAGCCTAAAGTCACTCGGAATGCTTTTGTCTTTGAAAAACCAAAGGAGATTATGTAATTCCTTTTCCTCGTCTTGAAAATAGGGAATCGTTTCATACCCAATAATGAATTGATTCTCTGCACTTATAATCGGATCGAAGTATGGAACGATCTGATCAAGCTTCATCATGATATCTAGTGGGTCCATACTAACCAACTCCATTTTTTTCTTTAGTACAGTATAGCATGGAAGTGCATTATTTTCCCTTCAAAAAATCAATTAGAAATATTCTTAATCTTAGAAGAAAAAAGAATGATAATTTATCTTTCTATGTATGAGATAAGTAGAAGATGAGAAAATGAGGAGAAAAACGGAAGCTTAGCGCCAAAATTCTATGGCGACAAGCCAAGTTTTTCTAATAAGATCAAATTTCTCTGGTTGCGGGTTTACTTTATTTCGCTGCTAAAAAATCTATAGCTTTTTAACTGTCTAGGAAATTATAAAATTTTGCAGCTGTGGATAAACTTACTAAATTATTTAGCTACGCCGGCTCCAGCGCCCAGCAACTAGGCGACTTCACTCCATTGCCTTACGCTAAGTCATCATCGGTTCGTTCTAAATAGGAAGGCCGACTAAAGACGGGCTTGCCGCCCTACGCCGGCATACTCCTGTTGCAGGAGCATGATTCCTAAAACTTTCGTTGATTCGTTCCACTCGCTACGTTGCTAGCAGCGCGCCCCGAGCCTTTGTTCCTGGATAGAAAGCAAAAGAATAGATTAGGTTTGGTGAGCTCTTAAAAACGATTTAATAGCTGGTGGCTCATATTGACGAAACTTTTCAATTAACGCTATTGCATTGGTATCAGATAATACAACATCGAGGTGCTTTTGCTCCATAAATTGTTGTTCCTGCATATGCTGGAAAAAATGAAGTAGTTGGTTGTAATAGCTGTTTATGTTTAAGAGTCCACATGGTTTTTGATGCAAACCTAATTGTGCCCACGTAAATACTTCGAAATATTCCTCAAGGGTGCCTGGGCCTCCTGGTAAAGCAATAAAACCGTCCGCTAGATTTGCCATTGTCATTTTTCTTTCATGCATGGAGTCGACGATGATTAGTTCCGTCAGATTTTTATGATAGACTTCCTTGTTTTTAAGAAATTCTGGTATAACCCCAATTGCTTTGCCTCCTTCATTTAGCACGGCATCAGCGACAGCCCCCATGAGACCAACACTTGCACCACCGTAGATGAGCGTAATATGTTGATTAGCTAGTTCTTTCCCGAGCTTTGTAGCTGCTTCTAAGTATGTCGGTGAGATGCCTGGTCTGGAACCACAAAACACAGCGAGTTTATCCATTTTCTTATCCCTCCTTAATAGTATAAGTATATAGAAACCTGAGCGCTTTGTTAACCGCTTTTTCAGTATGTAAATAAAAATTAAAATCGTTGGTTGCCTGTTGTGCGTGCATAATATGGATAACTTCTAGGAAAACGCATAAGAATAAAATGTCTGAATTTTAAGATATATAAGGAAAATGTCCATTTACACAAATAGTAGCCGATATAAATAAAGAAAAGAATATTTTAGTGGAAAGGGATGACCAAATGAAAAGATTCCTACGCTTTAACTATGTTAAAAATAAATTAATTATTGGTTACGTTGCTATTATAGTTGCACTTATAATAACAGCTGTTTATCATTTTTATACAGCGAAGCAAGTTAATGAGGAAGTAAAATCAGTTATAAGTACGGAAGTAGCGGCTGTTCAAAAAGTTGAACGTCTTCATGCAAATCTATTAGAGCAACAGGCATTAGCTATGGCGTTTCTATTAAATAAAGAAGATCCGCTCCGTAAAGACTATGAACAAATGCAAACGGAAGGAAAGAATTTAATAGAAGAAGTACAGACGATGGCATCAGCTAAACAATGGCACGAACTAAGCAATAAACAAAAAGAATGGCAGCAAGAAGTCAAAAAGCGATTTAATAAAATAGGTGATGGAGAACCGACAAGTAACTTAGCAAACGTTCAAACTTTAGGTTCTGAAGTTAGTTCCATCATAAAAGAAATGGTAGATAACCAAACGAAAAAGCTGGAAAATAAAAAAGCGCAAGCTGTTTCTAATGCAAAAGATTCACAAACTTGGTTTATCATACTTACTGCTAGTTTCATTTTATTCGTAGTTGCTATTAGCGTACTAACTGTCCGATCCATTACAATACCGATCAATCAATTGTGGGCGAGAATAAAAGGTATTGCGGAGGGGAAGGTGCAACCAGAGCCACTGCCTATAAATGCAGGCGGTGAGTTTGGGCAAATGATGGAAGCGACTCATACAATAAGTGAAAACATTAACAATTTTTTGGGAAAAGTTAATCATGTATCAAATACCGTAAGTAATTATGGACAATCTTTTACTCGCTCGGCTCAAGAAGTGATGGAGGGAGCAGAACAGATAGCTACAACCATGCAAGAATTAGCCGTTGGTTCAGAGACACAAGCAAATCGAGCAAGTGATTTAGCGATGAATATGGAAACATTTAGTACGAAAGTGAGTGATACAAACGACCAAGGAAAGTTAATCGATCAAGCTTCTCAAGAAATTTTGACGATGACCGAGGAAGGAGAGCAGATGATGAAATCTTCCTCAGAGCAAATGGAACAAATTGATAAAATAGTGAAAGAAGCAGTAGATAAAGTGAGGCAATTAGATGAACAATCGCAAGAAATTAACCATTTAGTCCAAACCATTCAAGATATTGCTGAACAAACGAATTTACTTGCATTAAATGCTGCGATTGAAGCTGCTAGAGCAGGAGAGCATGGAAAAGGCTTTGCGGTTGTAGCAGATGAGGTAAGAAAACTCGCTGAACAAGTAAGCGATTCTGTAACAAATATAACTGGAATTGTTACCCATATTAAGCATAACTCCAATTTAGTTACGAATACGCTAGAAAATAGTTATGAGGAAGTGGAAACGGGTACCAAACAAATTCACGCAACACAACAAACATTTGATGGCATAACCATGTTTGTCAATGAAATGGTTCAAATTATAAAAACAATATCTTCGCATTTAGAAGAAATGAAAGATAATAGCAGTAAAATGAATGCAGCTATTCATGAGATAGCTTCTGTTACAGAGGAGTCATCAGCTGGAATTGAACAAACTGCAGCTTCGGCCCAACAGTCAAGTGCAGCAATGGGAGAAGTTGTTGATCAGTCCAAAGATTTGGACAATCTCCGGCATGAATTACATGAAATGGTTCACATTTTCAATAAAGGTAACATACATGAAGAGTAGTGGTTTAATGGAATAGGAAAATTATGTACTTCCTAACTTGTACTATAGGAAAGCATAAAGTTTAAAGGATTATCGTAAAAAAACAAAGACTTTCAATATAAGACTTGGCGACAAGCCAAGTTTATCTAATCATTTTACTGAGAAAGAAATGAAGCGTTCGTAGAGATCTGCGTACTTTACATACCTTTTTCTCATTCGACAAAGATAATACCTTAAAAAAACTTACTGCTCATTGTTAGCAGTAAGTTTTTTGCATGGTTTATAGATAAGATAAGTTCTTCGAATATATCGTTATCGTTGCTTACTTTTCGGATCAAAGGCATCTCGCAATCCGTCACCGATAAAATTAATTGCTAGAACGGTTACTAAAATAGCTAATCCTGGAGGTATCCATGCTTCTGGGTTATTTCGCAATATGCGAATGTTTTGTGCTTCAGAAATCATATTCCCCCAAGTTGGTGTTGGCTGAGGGATGCCAAAACCGATAAAGCTAAGCCCTGATTCTACAATAATGTATGTTGCCATCATGAGCGTAGCATTTACAATAATCGGACCAATCGCATTGGGAATAAAATGTTTACGGATAATTCGCATATCACTTGCACCGATGGCTTTGGCGCCTAGTACAAACTCCTGCTCTCGGAGTGATAAATATGTAGCTCGGATAATACGAGTTAAATTAGGCCATGATGTTAAAGCGATAATGGTAACAAATATTCCGATTGTTATCTTATCAATAACTGCGATAATCGTTAGCACAAGTACAAGAAATGGTAGCATAAGCATAATATCTGCTCCACGCATAATGATACTATCTACCTTGCCGCCATAGTAACCAGCGACGGATCCAAGCACAACGCCAATGACTAACGTAAAAAACATGGCACTAAAACCGACAATTAAAGAGATTCTTCCGCCGTATAATAAGCGGGCGAAATTGTCTTGCCCTTGCCCGTTCGTTCCTAAAATATGTTCATCGGTAGGTCTTTTTTCAATATTTGTTACGTCTGTTTTAATTGGGTCTTGACTCGTAAGTAATGGGGCAGCAATACAGATAATAACAATAGCTAAAAGTACAAAAATGCTAATAACAGCTAACTTATTCTTTTTAAAACGGTTAAATGCTAACTGAAATGGTGTCTTATGTTGATGTTGTTGATCAATAGGCTCATTTTCCGGTCCTGTTGGTAATGTGCTTTCCGTATTTGTTTGCATTATTATTCACCTCAATCGTAACGTATTCTTGGATCAATAATGCTGTAAAGAATATCAGCTATTAAATTACCAATTAAAATGAGAATACCTAGTATGAGAGCAATCGCCATTACAACTGGAAAATCGCGGTTCATAACAGAGCTTAAAAATAAAGTGCCTAATCCAGGGTATTGAAAAACTTGTTCCGTGATTACAGCACCACTTAATAACACGCCAATTTCAAATCCCATTAAGGTGATAATAGGAATTAGTGCGTTTCGTAGCGTATGTTTATAGAGGACATTACTTTCCGACATACCTTTTGCCTTTGCTGTACGTATATAATCGCTTCCTAATACGTCTAGCACTTCGGAACGCATATATCGCATATAAGTTGCAGTGCCTGCTAATCCAAGTGTAATACCAGGGAGAACCATGTGATGAATACGATTCATAAATGCTTCAAATCCAGTAAGTCCAGGAGTGGATAATGTCCCTTGCGAAGGGAACCAACCTAAGTTAATCGATAGGACGTAAATTGCTATTAATCCAAAAAAGAAATTAGGAATAGCTAATCCTAAAAAACCAAAACCAGTAGCCCCATAGTCCAGTAATGAGTATGGCTTTCTTGCAGAATAAATGCCAATAGGAATAGCAACAATTACCGTAATAGCTAAAGAGAAAAGACCTAAATACAATGTGTTAGCAAATCGAGCTTCAATTAATTCAGCAACAGAACGACCATTAAAGAAGAGGGAATTTCCAAAGTCGCCTTGTGCTGCATCACTTATCCAGTTCCAGTACTGTACATAGATAGGATCATTTAAACCTAGTGCTTGACGACGCTCTTCAAAAACTTCCGGGTCAACATTTGGATCATTAAGCATTTTACTTGACAAAGCGTCTCCAGGAGCTAACTGTGAAATACCAAATACAATCACTGTAAGGGCAAACAGCATCGGGATGAATATTAATATTCTACGGATAATATATTTGTACATGGTGCTCACCTCTTTGCATGTTAATAAAATGAAACTGTTATTTCAATATAGAAAAGTACAAGGATTAGAAGAAAAACGATAGCTTTTGCATATAGAATGGTATGAAGCTATGTTTTCTATAGTAGAGTTTGTTGCTTTATCTCTTCTAAAAGTTAAGTAATATAAATGTTTTTTGCATTGGTCATTTAGGTTACGCAAATTTAATTCGTAAATTATCTATCAGCGCCCTCATTTGATGATAAAGCACGGAGCTTGTTTAAAAAATAAAGAGGCTGAACCAAACTTTTAAACCTTGTATAGTAATGACAGAGACGATCCCTCATTTGTGCTACGGAAAAATAGGCTGTTTTCCGTGGGCGTCAAGGAGCCTCCGAAGTGATGCATTTCGAAGGCTCATCTACGCCTTACATCATTTGTTACATATCGGAAAGTAGGAAGTTTTAAGGTTTGTAATATAAGAAAACCGACAGCTTTCGTCATTGAGATTGGACGGTAAGCCAAGTATTTCTAACAAATTGTTCTAGCCTCTTTATAATTTCTTAGGTCGTTACTAATTACTCGGCTAACCACCAGTTTTCTGGTTCATTAATAAAGGAATATGGCATTGGATTTACACCATTTAACCGTTCGTTAAAGGCATAAATTTTATTTTGAGCATAGAGTAAAATAGCTGGCAAATCTTCTGAGAATACTGCTTGCCATTCACTATACTTTTTAGCACGGTAATCTTGTTCAAATGCTTCAGGTGCTTGCATCGCTTCTTCCAATAATGTTTCTGACTGTTCATTGTTCCAACGCTGATAATTATAAGCAGCGTCTGCTCCCCAAAGCCCTGAAGGATCTGGATCAGCACTGGCTAAACTCCAGCCTAGAAGGAATAGATCCCAATCGGAATTATCATTAGTTAGTTCTTCGACGTATGCGGTCATTTCCTTTGGTTGACGTAGGTCAATGTTTATTCCTACATCTTCTAAGAACTGTTCTATAATTGGCGCAGAGTCTTCACGGAGCTTATTTCCAGTTGGATAGTTTAAGTTGACCACCCATTCTTCTCCATCTGGCGTTTCTCTGAAGCCGTCATCGTTTGTATCTTCATAGCCAGCTTCATCTAATAGTGATTTTGCTTTTTCAGGATCAAATTCAAAATTTGTTGTTGCTTCTTCATCGTAAGCCCAAAATTGTTGTGCTATTGGAGCATTAATTACAGAACCATGGCCATAAAGTAAGTTATCAACAAGCGCGTTGCGATCAATAGCATGTGCCATTGCTTGGCGAACCTTTAGTTCACCCATATCTTCATTTGGTACCCAGTTGTCCGGCTCAATGGCACCGGCTTCTACATCGGCATCCGTACGGTGATTAACTTTAAAGCCCATTAATTGATACCCAAAGTCGGGTTGTTCCATAATTTCAATATGTTCTAGTGCGTCAACTGTTTCGAAGTCAGGTGCTGGTACGCCAGAAGGATCAGCAATGAAGTCAATTTCCTCACTTTCTAGCAGACCTAGCATGACAGACTGGTCAACCACACGCCATACAATCTGATCTAAATATGGCTCGGATTTCCAGTAATCTGCATTCTTTTCCAGAACGTATTGCTCACGTTCTAGCATTTCTGTAAATTTAAACGGCCCAGTACCGATTACCTCACCTGCGTTTAAAGTTGCAGCGTGTTCAGGTATTTCAGCTATTGGGACATCTGCAAAAATATGCTCAGGAATAATGAAAAAAGAGACGTCTTTTAAAATCGTTACATTAGGCTCGGCGAATTTAAAAGTTACGGTGTAATCATCTTCAGCTACTACCCCTTCAAACTCATCCGTTTCTCCACTGTTGAACGCTTCATACCCAAGCAATCTTACAACGTATTCTGTACGAACTCCGCCAGCTTCTATATAGCCAGGACTAGCTATCGCTTTGTACGTATAAACGACATCATCGGCAGTGAATTCTTCTCCATCATGCCATTTTACGCCTTCCTCCAATTGTAAGGTAATTTCCGTTTGGTCTTCATTAATTTCCCACTCTTTAGCTAATTCGGCTTCAAATTCTAATTCTTTTGTTTGCCCAACTAACGATTCGTGCGTAAAGTCAAGAATATTTGCCTCATAGGATTCCTCGTAAAAGATCGGATTAAAGACTCCTGCTGGGGCTGTATCCATTGCTCCAGTCAAGGTGCCGCCTTTTTGAGGCTCGCCACTTGCTTCATCATCATCTTTTGCTTGGCTTTCATTTCCTTCCTTTTCGGAGGTGTCATCCCCATTACAAGCTACTAATACAAATCCAAAGAATAACATAAGTACGAAAAGTAATACCCATTTTTTGTTAAACACGCTTTCATTCCCCCTTATTATTTGCACAGATTTACACGCATTGATCTTTCCTTTTTTGCACTACAGGAAGATAAAAAAACATCAACTTTCGCCATAAAGACGTGGCGAAAAGCCAAGATTTTCTTTTTCTGTGATTGTTACCACCCCCTTCAAGTGTATGTTTAGAATCGGAATAAAGGACGGATTATTCTGAATAATAACAACGTATGTAACATGTTATTTTAGAATGAGAGATAACGAGTAGTTATACCATGAGAATGTTTTCGAGAAGTCTGCGTGTTTTTATCTCTGGTGCCAGTGTCCTTTTATTCATTGATAACTTTACAGAAGTATAAACCATCTCCTTAACTTAGAAACTCCGTTCTCATGATTAATGATGTGCCAAGAGGAGCATCTCTTTATTCGTACAAATGGCATGCAACAAAATGCCCCTTCTCCATCTCGCTTAATGCTGGTATTTCGCTTATGCAACGGTCGTGTGCCATAGGGCAACGTGTACGGAAAACACAACCAGATGGTGGATTCGCTGGACTTGGTAAATCACCACTAAGTTTAATTTTCTCTCTCTTTTCTCTTACATTTGTCGATGGCACAGATGATAGTAAAGCTTTTGTATATGGGTGAAGTGGGTTTTGGTAGAGTTGTTCTTTAGGTGCAAGTTCTGCAATACGTCCTAAATACATGACAGCTACACGATCACTAATATGTTTAACAACGCTGAGGTCATGCGCTATAAATAAGTAGGTAAGATGATATTCTTCCTGTAAGTCCGCCATTAAATTTAGCACTTGAGCTTGAATGGAAACATCGAGTGCTGACACTGGTTCATCACAGATAATGAATTTTGGGTTAAGTGCAAGCGCCCGTGCAATACTAATTCGTTGCCGCTGTCCTCCAGAAAATTCATGCGGATATTTTGCACGATCATTCGCTCGTAGACCGACTTTCTCTAGCAATTCAACACTCATTTGCTTACGTTCTGGTTTAGAAACGGAAGTTTGCACGAGTAAAGGCTCTTCAATTAGCTCTCCGACACTCATTTTAGAATTAAGTGAAGCAAATGGATCCTGAAAAACAATTTGCATATGTTTTCGATATGCACGTAATTTTCGATTGTTTAAATGGGAAATGTCTTTGCCCTCAAATATGACTTCACCTTCTGTAGGCTCTAAAAGACGAAGTAACACACGCCCAAGTGTTGATTTACCAGAACCAGATTCTCCAACAAGACCAAGTGTTTCTCCTTTTTTTATGGATAAAGAAACATCGTCTACAGCTTTTACATGACCTATTGTATGTTTGAAAATACCACCTTTGATGGGGAAGTATTTTTTTATATGACTTGCTTGCATAATGGTTTCGTTATTTTGTTCTTGTTCAGATTTTTTGTTCTGCAGTTGTTTTTGCTCGATTGTCATGAGAATGGCCTCCTCCTAATTCATAAAGATAACAGCGTGCTTTATGTGTTGGTGCTATGGATAATAGTTCAGGATTTGATTCTCTGCATTGATCCATTACATGCGGGCAGCGGTCGGCAAAACGACAACCTTTAGGAAATAGATAGGCTGGAGGGACAGAACCTTTAATGGCACCGAGCCGTTTTACTTCTTTTTCTAAACTTGGTAAACTTTCTAATAGCCCAATGGTATAAGGGTGTTTCGTTTCTTCAAAAATAGCTTCGACAGTTGTTTCCTCAACGATTTGACCACCGTACATTACCAGTACGCGATCTGCGTATTCGGCTACTACGCCAAGATCATGCGTGACTAAAAGGATGGACATATTTAAACGTTCTTTCATTTCCATGAGCAGGTCTAAAATCTGCGCTTGAATGGTTACATCTAAGGCTGTAGAAGGTTCATCAGCTATGAGGAGTTTTGGATCACAAGATATGGCCATAGCGATCATTGCCCGTTGTCTCATGCCACCCGATAATTGATGTGGATACTCGTTCATAACTTCTTTTGCTCGTGGAAATCCAACTAAGTTCAGTAATTCAATAGCTCTTTCCCGTGCAGCATGCTTGGAGAGGTTTTTATGTTTTCGAATCGTTTCAACAATTTGGCTACCAATAGTATAGACTGGATTTAGTGCTGTCATCGGTTCTTGAAAAATCATTGCAATATCATTGCCACGTATTTTAGTCATCTGTTTACTGGATTTTGTTAATAAATTATCTCCTTCTAGGCAAATGGTTCCATCTACAATTTTTCCAGGCTTATTTATCAATTGCATAATCGAGAGGGAAGTGATACTTTTTCCACTTCCTGATTCGCCAACAATAGCCAACGTTTCACCTTGATGTATTGTGAAATCTACACCATCTACTGCGCGAGCGACAAAATTATTTTCTAAGTAAAAATACGTTTTTAAATTGTTTACTTCCAATACTGGATTTTCCTTCATTCGCTTCACCTCTATGTAAAATCAATCTAAACCAGTAACATCTTAATTTGATTATACACTGATTGTTAGAAAATTTTCAATAATATTTTAAAATTAATATTCTCTATAAACAAAAAAATCAAATTATTTTTCGTTTAACTAGTCTAAGATTTCATATGGTTGTTTATAGTATAAAGCATCTTATGGTTGTAATATTTGCTTTTTCAATTATATAAATGAAGTACAATGGAGGTGTGTATCTTAGCATTTTTAAACCCTCATTTCTTCCTGAAGACTTGGCGACAAGCCAAATTTTTTTCTGGTAAATGAGGGTTCGTTATTTTTTAGTATAAACTTTAAGTAAAATCCATTGAATGAAAGCCCCTATGCTAAGTCCGATAGGCAAGAATAGCATTGGTAGCCACATGGGACCAATTAAATATCCAAACACACGAAGTTTGGATGAAAAAATTAGCCCAATCGTGACAAAGTATGCAGAAAAAACGAGTGGCAGGTAAGCAAAAGGTCTTTCCCCTCCGCCAGCATCTTTGTAGGCGTCCCAGATGGCAAAAAAGTATAAACATGGATAAAACATCAGCCATAAATAATTAGTCGCTTCGATTGCTTCTTCAATTTTAAATTGAAAACTATAAATGATGATTTTATTAAAATTACCCATAACATTAATGATAAATTCCAAGCCAATTAGTAATAGCCCCTTTACATACTTTTGATTTAATAATTGGCCAAATCCCGGCAAGGCAATACTCCATAGTATAGCTGCTAGTTTTTTATTTTTTTTGCTTAGGTTTGTATCCATATAGACAACCTATTCCACTAAATCATTTCGATTAGCGGCCATGGGAGGTTGTTCCAGCCATCCATGACGGATAAGGATTTTCATACCTTCGTTGGCGTATTTTCCTACTTCTGCCATTAAACGTGCATATTGCACACTTAAATCATGTCTGGGGCTTCTAGACATAGAGACACTATATTGTCCAATACTGGAAGCAATGAGGTTCGCAACGAAGGTCACCATGAGTCGATCGGAAAATGGAGCAGTTGTAGAATCCGTTACCTCTGAAGTTCTTAAAAGCGCCCCATCGGATAAGAAATCTTCATGAAGAATAGATGTAAACACTTCTAAATGTTTACCAGAAATATCTCTTCCTTTTTGGAAGAATTTCTTCACTTCATTGGATTGAGCTACTTGACTAAACCCTGTAATTATAGCATGGCCTAAAGCATTACGCTTAGAATGAAAGACTAAGTTAGTTACTTCTATACCTAATAAAGGTCTGCGCTCACCGAGCCACCCAGTCATGTAGTTTTTATTTTCAACAAATGTGATGGTTTTTGGATGGGGTAATCTGGGAGAACGAATGTAAATGGCTTTTTCTTTTTCCAGTTCTTTTGCTTGTTTATTTAAAGAAATAGCAGCTTTTAAATTTTTAGCGTAGTAATCGTTGACATCTTTATGATCTGCGACGGAAAGAGCTAAACTGTATGTGTCTAACATAAAAAATGTCATATTAAAAATATATTCTAAATAAAGGGTGTCTGAAAATAGACGAGGAGCATTTAAATGGATATCTTCGTCTGTAAATCCTTTAGGTATATGAAAATTTGCTTTTTTAAATAGCTCTTCCATATGATGAATATTTCTTTCGATTAATTGTAAGGTTTCTTGTAATATGCTTTGAATGTCAGGATCCTCTACATGTTGAAGAAAATGTTTCATGCCGTATTTTATGATTGTATCACTTTCGTAAGTGTCCCATAACGTCGAAATATCTGAAGCCGTAAAATAGTTCGTGTATAAATTATTCATTGAGATAACTCCCTTCGTGTTGAATTTGTACTATGTTGTTTACCTGTGAATTCAGGATAACCATAAAAACAGTTACTGAATAGTTCACTTTATCTATGTGAAGATTAGTTTTGTCAAATCCTAGAATTATATACGGATGAATAAAAGGAGAATGTGATGGGCATAAGAAAAAGGAAGTTCATAAAAGGGATGTGATGGCATGGGAAGACGTGTAATAAAAAGAAACAATCAAAACGCACAAACAGATGATAATCATTTCAATACATATTTGACATCTTCTTTAAAGGAAAATCTCGACAGTATTCAAAAAATGCTCGGAAACCCTGTTGATTTAGTCGTAAGGAACTTCTATTTGGCAAAGCACGCCTGTGCCATTATTTATATTGATGGACTGAGTAACAAACAGCAAATTGAAGAAAATGTTCTAAGGGAATTGGAGAGATTGGAGCAAAGTGATCAAACAGCAGAATTAAATACATCGAATTTATTAGCTATTATTCATGAACAATTAATTAGTATTTCTGGCATAAAAAATGTAGATACCATGGATAAATTATCATTTGGACTATTGTCAGGAAGTTCTGTACTTTTGCTTGACGGTGTGGAACGTGTTTTGTTATTAGAAACCAAGGAATGGGAAAGTCGTGCGATACAGGAACCTGTATCCGAAGCACTTATTCGTGGCCCAAGAGAAGGGTTTGTAGAAAACTTAAACACCAATATCGTTTTAATCAGAAGACAAATACGCGATCCTAATCTACATTTCAAAGAATACGATATAGGAAGAAGGTCAAAGAAAAAGCTTGTATTAGCTTATATATCTGGGATTATTCATCCAGAGCTATTAAAGGAAGTTAAAAAGAGACTATCCTCCATTGACACAGATGATGCGATGGAATCGGGATATATTGAGCAATGGATTGAAGATAGTTTTTTGTCTCCTTTTCCACAAATATTTAATAGTGAACGACCTGATAAAGCAGCTTCTGCCCTCATAAAAGGTAAATTTATTATCTTGCTTGATGGAACCCCTTTTGCTCTCATTGCACCGACAGAAATAGGTGGAGCATTTAAATCACCAGAAGATTATTACGAGCGTTGGTTAATTAGTTCATTGATAAGGGTGTTACGCTATTTATCAGCTTTTATAACCATGTTCCTACCTGCTTTGTATATTGCTTTAGTTTCGTATCATCAAGGTATGATTCCATCCCAGTTAGCTTTTTCAATTGCATCTACAAGGGAAGGCGTGCCATTTCCTGCTTTTGTTGAAGCTGTATTAATGGGAGTTACCATGGAACTGTTAAGAGAAGCTGGTGCGAGATTACCAAAAACAATTGGCCAAACCATTGGTATTGTTGGAGGTTTAGTTATTGGAGAAGCAGCCGTTTCAGCAGGTGTTGTAAGTCCAATTATGGTTATTGTAGTCGCTTTAACGGCAGTGGCATCATTTACAATCCCCATGTATAGTGTCGCTATTTCCTTTCGAATGGTTCGCTTCGGATTTATGGTAGCAGCGGCTTTTTTAGGCTTGTATGGTATTATCCTCGCCTATATTATGGTCAATATTCACATTGTCAATTTAAAAAGCTTTGGCGTTCCTTATTCTACTCCTTATGCACCGACGTTTATTGACGATTGGAAGGACTTGATTTTACGTATGCCAGCACCAATGTTAGGAAAAAGACCGGAGTATTTACAAACGAAAGATAAAATTTCTGCAAAAAACACGGAGGGATAAATGATGTATCAGTTTAAATATGCCGATGATAAAATTAGCGACAATGAGTTAATGATTACCATTCCTTCTGTAACCATTGGTGTAGGTGTACTCAGTTTACCAAGTTTAATTGCTGAGGATACAATAGGGTCTGACGGATGGATTCCTCTTCTTGGTGCTGGAAGCTTGTTTGTTGCATTAGCTTGGTTAATTGTTAAAGTTGCTTCGATGTATCCGAACCAACCCTTTATTAGTTTTGCATCCCTTTTAGTATCGAAGCCAATAGCTACTATAATAACCATTTTACTTGCTTTACAAGGCATTTTTATTACAGCATTTGTTTTACGAATTATTGCTGATCTTGCGAAAGAATATTTATTTGATCGTACTCCAGTAGAGGTGATTTCCCTTAGCTTTCTCCTCGTAGTAAGCTACGCAGTTTCTGGGTCAAGAGCAGGTTTGTTTCGGTTAAATATGATGTTTTTTCCCATTATTATTTTTATCATTGTGTTTGTCGGCATATTTTCTATTAATTGGTATGATGCTAGCAATTTTCTCCCAGCCTTTCAAACGGATCTTCAAGGGTATCTAAAGTCTACAAGAAACAGCTTATTTTCCCTAACTGGATTATTTGTTTTATTTTTTTACACGTCGCTAGTACGTAAACCAGATAAAGCGCCTAAAAAGGCGGCTTATGGTATGACAATGGTTTCTATATTTTATATATTTATTTATTTTATGTGTATCGGTGTGTTTGGCTATGCGGGAACAGCTAATGTCAATTACCCCATTGTTGAAATCGCCAAAGAAGTTGAAATACCCGGAGGTGTTTTTGAAAGGTTCGATTCTATTTTCTTTGTAATTTGGATAATGGCCGTTTTTAACACGGTTACAATGGCTTTTGATTCTTCTTTGTATGCTTTGAAGTCTGTTTTTAATTTGAAAAAAATCCACTATATATTGTTTTTAACGCCGGTGTTGTTTTTTGTGGCGATGATTCCTAAGGATGTAATAGATGTTAGAGAATTCGGTGATTTTGTAAGTTTGTATGGTCTAGTAATTACAACACTAACAGCAATCGTGTTATTTATTATTGCATCTGTGAAAAAAAAGGTCAGTTCCGAAGAAGCTAGCACTTCTAAAAGGGGGGACTCTAAATCATGAATTATTGGACAGATTATTTACCTGATTGGAGACAAATTTACTATACAGCGATTGCCTTTGTAATTCCATTTTTGCTGTATCAAATAAATAAGAGATTACACCACTACGGTGATCCATCTTGGAAAAAAGATAATGCAGATGAAACGCCACAAGAAGATGAGTAGCAATTTGGTAATAACTATTTATTAATGTTAGACTAATGAAAAATGGGTATTGAGGTGCAGTAGTGAAAACGAGCGAATTTAGAAACTATGATGCAGTGGATTTAGCTGATTTAGTAAAGAAAGGCGAGACGACAGAAAAAGAACTTTTGCTAGCTTCATTAGCACAACTTGCACAAGTAAATCCTACTTTGAATGCAGTTATTTCGGAACGTAAGGAAAAAGCGCTCCAAGAATGGAAAGATATGACGCAAAAAAGGCCGTTTCGCGGTGTGCCTGTTTTGCTAAAGAATACGGGGCAACAATTAAAAGGGGAGCGGACGACCTCAGGCTCCAAGTTATTGAAACAGTATGCTTCCGTAGCAAAACAAGATTCTCATTTTGTGCGTTCTTTTCGTGATGCTGGTTTTCAATTTATTGGTCATACGAACACACCAGAGTTTGGCTTGAAAAATATTACCGAACCTGAAACAGATGGCCCAACTCGAAACCCTTGGAATGTGGCCTATTCACCAGGTGGGTCAAGTGGCGGTTCGGCAGCCGCGGTTGCAGCTGGCATTGTTCCGTTGGCAGGAGCTAGCGACGGTGGGGGATCGATTCGCATTCCTGCTTCTTTTACAGGGCTGTTCGGTTTAAAGCCAACGAGAGGGAGAACACCAGTAGGTCCGGGAGCAGGTCGCCAGTGGCATGGTGCTGCGATTGATTTTGTCGTAACAAGAAGTGTGCGAGATAGCGCGGCAATGTTAGATGTACTACAGACAAGTCAGCCAGAAGCTGCCTTTCAAGCACCGCTCTATTTGGAAAACTACTTGGAAACGATGAAGCAGCCGCCAAAAGAAGAGCTTCGCATCGCTTATTCTGTTACATCGCCTGTTGGTACCCCTGTATCCAATGAAGCCAAAGAAGCGGTTATGAAAACGGTTCAATGGTTGGAGCGGTTAGGCTACCAAATGGAGGAAAATGATCCTTCCATTGATGGAAAGGAACTTATGAGAAACTATTATTTAATGAATAGTGGAGAAATGGCTACTGTCGTTATGCAGTTAGAGAACATGATTGGAAGAAAGATTACTAGTGATGACGTGGAATTGGAAACATGGCTGTTGCATTGTGCTGGACAGTCTATATCAGCAGCTGCGTTTTCCTCCAGTATTGCTTCATGGGATGTGGCAGCAGCTGCAATGGCTGATTTTCATAAAAGTTATGATTTCTATATTACCCCTGCTACTGCTTTCACAGCACCTAAAATCGGAGAATTATCGTGGGATACTATAGAGAAAAAACGGTGGATAGCAAAAATGGAGAATGCCAAAGCACATGAGCAACAAGAGATTATTTATGATATGTTTTTGCCGAGTCTAACCTATACGCCATTTACGCAATTGGCTAATTTAACCGGACAGCCTGCTATGTCTATACCACTTCATGTAACAAGTGAAAATATGCCTTTAGGTGTACAAGTAATGGCTAATAAGGGAGAAGAACACAGGTTATTACAATTAGCTTATCAATTGGAAGAAACCGACCTATGGCAAGGGATGAAAGGAAATCCATATTACAATCCTATGCAATAGGCGTGAGCATGATACAAATAGAGTTCATTCCTCTTAAAAAGAACGGGTAATTTAAATTTTGTGTTACTTTTTAAGAGGAAACTAGACTCTTACATGGTTGAATTTGTATAAGATGATGTGCTTTTTGCGAAGTTTGGAGAGCTTCATGTGATAGAATATTGAAAATAAGGAGGAGGCATGCTTTCCTAATTTACTTTGATTTCAAATTAATTTTTTTAATCTTGTTAAAAATAACATTAGTAGGTTTTATTGATTTCCTATTTTCAAGCGCACCAATCACATATATAATAAATAGTATGCGTTTGCATTGTAATTATATTTTTCTAAATATTATATCACATGCAGACGCTTCGTTTGTTCACGTAGCAATAAATAGAAAATACCATGTTGCTATTGGAAGCTTGACTTTATTCATTTGGTGTATGCCATTCACTATCAAGTATGCTCTATTCCAAGAACCTTATGATTTTAGTCAGGAGAGGTTCAAATTTTTCACGTATACTATTGGGAAAATATACGTAAAATAAAGCCTTTCGCCATAAGACGTGGCGATAAATCAATTTTTTCTATATTTGGAAAGGGGAAAAAGTATGGGGAAGAAAAAGGGAATATTCCAACGCTCGTTGGATGGGGTAGAAGTAGTAGGTAATAAATTGCCTCACCCTGTCACATTATTCGCAATATTGGCTTTAATGGTTTTGCTTTTGTCAGCAGCCTTGTCTCCGCTGGGTATTAGTGTTGAGCACCCAGGTGAAGAAGGAGAAATGGTTGAGATAAAAAATTTATTAAATGGCGAAGGAGTCAAATATATATTTTCCAGTATGACGGATAACTTTATTGGCTTTGCCCCACTTGGCGTAGTCCTATTGACAATGCTTGGAATTGGAATTGCCGAAAGAGCGGGATTAATTAGCGCTATCTTGCGTGGGTTCGTGTTAGCGGTTCCCAATCGATTTATTACATTAGGTTTAGTATTTGCAGGAATCATGTCAAGTGTCGCTTCTGATGCAGGTTACGTCGTACTGCCACCGCTTGGAGCATTATTGTTTGCCGCTGTTGGTCGCCATCCATTAGCCGGGCTAGCTGCTGCTTTTGCAGGGGTCTCTGGAGGCTTTAGTGCGAACCTAGCGTTATCAGGTACAGATGCATTGTTAGGTGAACTTACCATTGCAGCAGCTGCCATCATTGATCCTGCTTACGCTGAGGGTATGAGTATTGCGATGAACTGGTGGTTTATTGGTGCATCTGTATTTGTATTAACACTTATTGGCGCATGGGTAACAGAACGAATTGTTGAACCGAGGTTAGGTACATACAAAGGAGAATATGAAGAAACCGTTGAAAAGTTAACCAGCCTAGAAAAGAAAGGTCTTGTATGGGCGACGGTTTCTGTAGTGGTGTCTCTTATATTAGCAGCGCTACTCGTTGTTCCAGAAGGAGCTCCAATGCGTGGAACAGGAGAGCGACCAATTATCGAGTCGCCATTTATGGATTCTCTTGTACCAATTATTGCGATTTTATTCTTTATTCCAGGTCTTGTTTACGGTATTGTAACGAAGACAGTGAAAAATGATAAGGATGTCGCTTATCAACTTTCCGATACAATGGCTTCTATGGGGATGTTCATTGTACTAGCATTTACTGCTGGTCAATTTGTCGCGTACTTTAACGAGTCTAATATGGGATTAGTGTTAGGAGTTTATGGTGCGGACTTCTTGCAAAGTATTGATTTAACAGGGATACCTTTAGTAATCGTGTTTATTATATTAGCAGGGTTTATTAATATCTTTATAGGAAGTGCCTCTGCAAAATGGGCGATGATGGCACCGATTTTTGTGCCAATCATGATGCAATTAGGTTATTCACCAGAATTAACGCAGATGGCCTACCGTATTGCCGATTCATCAACAAATATTATTTCACCACTTATGACCTATTTTGCGATTATTATCGCTTTTGCACAAAAATACGATAAGAAAATGGGGATTGGTACACTTGTTTCAACGATGATTCCTTATTCTATTTTCTTCCTTATTGGATGGACATTAATGCTTGTTATTTGGATGTTAATCGGAGTTGAACTAGGACCTGGTGCGCCAATTTCTTATTAATAAGGAATAATCACTGATGTGTCAATATGTAATGCATAGAACCTCGTATCCAATTTAATTGGGTAGCGAGGTTCATTTATCTGGAATCTAGTGGGAAGTTGTTGAAGTGATAAGAGATTCGCTTGAATAGATACGAAAGTCGTTCAAGTTCACACTTTTTCACGAGATTCCACTTACATTTTGGACTTCTTTCCTGACTATGTGTAGTACATAAACACTTAACTTTTCACTAAACTTCTAAGATAAAAGTCTACGCTTTGCTTATAGGAATAAACATTAAAGTTTTTAGTGTTTGAAAGGTGTATCAATAGTATACTGTTCGTTTGCAAGCTATCGTATAAACTATGAATATGTGGATATACTAGAAATGGAAAATCTATGTAATGGAAGTATAGAATTTTTAATCTATTAGCACCTCCTTCTTTAGCTTGCACTACTTTTCTAGTATAGTTAGATTAGGGAAAAAGATGATGAAATAGATTTGGCCTTTGCCAATTTTAGGGCAATAGCCGCCGTCGTTTGACTTATACTATAAATCCATCCTCTCTTATAGTGTGAAAAACGAGGCATGAACATCATTATCGTAGGAAGAAATGTTGTTATAATGTATATAGAAAGGGGCTTATTTTATGGAGAGTACAATGTCATATAATGTAAAAGTAGAAAATGTTTTACAAAATATAAGAAAAGTAATGATCGGCAAAGAAGAACCTGCTGTTTTAAGTCTTGTTGCTTTATTAGCACAAGGGCATGTGCTATTAGAGGATGTACCAGGTGTTGGGAAAACCATGCTTGTAAAAACGTTGGCGAAGTCTTTAGATTGTGACTTTAGAAGAATTCAATTTACCCCTGATTTATTACCTTCCGATGTTACAGGTGTATCGATTTTTAATCCAAAAACACTAAAGTTCGAATTCCGTGGTGGGCCAATTCTCGGTAATATCATATTAGCTGATGAGATCAATCGAACTTCTCCCAAAACACAATCCGCCTTGCTAGAAGCAATGGAGGAAAAACACGTTACTGTCGATGGTAATACGATGCCTCTAGCTCGTCCTTTTTTTGTCATGGCTACTCAAAATCCAATTGAATATGAAGGTACGTATCCATTGCCAGAAGCACAATTAGATCGATTTATTTTAAAATTAAACATGGGATATCCGACGTTTGTGGAGGAAATGGAAATGCTTACACGTACTTCGCAGGCGCATCCTATTGATTCTATAGAAGCTGTGTTAACAAAACAAGAATTAGAACATATCCAAGATGAAGTAAAGCATGTGTATATCGATAAAAATGTACAACATTATATTATTGATTTAGCAACAAGTACGAGAACAGACCCGCAAATCTATTTAGGCGTCAGCCCAAGAGGGTCGATTGCTTTGATGAAAGCGGCAAAGGCATATGCTTATATTTTAGGGCGTGACTATGTTTTACCAGATGATGTGAAATATTTGGCTCCTTACGTTTTAGCACATCGAATCATCCTGCGTTCGGAAGCAAAATATAGTGGAGAAACTGCTAGTGACGTTATTGCAATGATTATCGAACAAACGGAAATACCAATACGAAAGGAATTGCTTTAATGAAATACCGCTTTCGAATGATTGTAAGCAGTCTGTTTCTGATTACTATCCTCCTGCTGTTATTTTCGTATGCTATGTTTCAAGGTGGCTTTGTCAGTTGGTTTTTATTTTTTAGTTTTCTTCCTATATTGTTATACGAAGCAGTTGTTTTACTATATCCAATTCGCAAATGGCAGGTTAGTAGAAAGCTTTCCCATTATATAACCAACGCTGGTGGAGCGGTTACGGTAAAGGTTAAAATAAAGCGTCGTTTTCCATTTCCTTTATATTACTGCATCATAGAAGATATGTTAGCAGATTCATTGAAAAAGGTGGACAACGGTAAAGAAAAATATCAGTATATGGGACAAGCTGATCAACTGTTTATTGAACGGAGAATGAAGCGGGTTCTGTTTCCAGGTTTTAAGCGTACATTTTCTTTTTCTTATCAGCTAGAACAAATTCCAAGAGGTGTACATTCCTTTCCAAAGGTACGGATACGGACAGGCGATTTTTTTGGGCTTGTGAAAAAAGATCATATATATGCTGTAAATGACTCGCTCGTTGCGTCTCCAATTGCTCGACCATTCCTATTAGGAGAACAAATTCGTAATCAGCAAGAAGGAAATGTGCTCAGCTCATCGTTACGACTTAACAATGTCAATCTAGCGACAGGGATAAGGGAGTATTTACCTGGCGATCGTGTGTCTTGGATTGACTGGAAGCAAACAGCAAGAAAAAATACGATGATGACAAAGGAGTTTGAGCAAGAAAGAGGAACGAGCAGAATCATTGTCCTAGAAGCTTGTAATATATCAAATCCGATTGTTTTTGAAGGAATGGTGGAAGTAACGTATGCTTTGCTTACTCATTTTAAGAAACAATCGTTAGAATCTGGATTACTTACCGTCGGAAAAGACACAAGTTTTTTTGCATCTATTCATGCGCAAGGAGACTTTGATCGATTAAAAGAACATATAACAAAACTACAGCCAAGTAAAAATGATATGTTTTCAATGGGCGTTCAGCACCAATGGTCTAAGCTCGTGAGCGGGGATACCCTTTTATTCATTGTAGGAAATATGGATAAACCGTTCGTAGAGATGATAAAAAAGGTGAGGCAAAGAGCGAAACATATATGCATTTTGTTTATTCGGCCTGCACAACAATATACCTATTCGACTCCGTTTGTTCGTCAGTTACAAGCTTTTGGCGTAGATGTATTTGAAATGACAGAGCGCGAACTAATGAAAACCCCGTTAGAGGTGAAAAGAATATGAGTACGCAAAAGTCGAGTCCTGCTACTTTTTATACGTTGATTCTTTATATATGCGGGTTCATTTTATTTCTAGAATGGTTCTACCCTTTACAGGAAGTGACGGATACGACAAATATTAGTATGTTTATGCTTTACGGCGTTCTATGCTTTCTTCTTTCTTTTATGCAGGTTAGATGGTGGCTGTCGTTTATCTTGAAGGGGGTAGCATTACTATTCGTGGTAAATAGTCTTTTTTTTACGACGAGTTTTTTAAACCCGTTATGGATCGGAGAGTTACTGCAAGATAGTATCGTAAACATGCAAGCATTGTTTAACAAAACATGGTATGAGTTCACGCCATTGTTTCGTAGTACGTTGTTTCTTATTTTAATCTGGTTAATGAGCTATTTACTCCATTATTGGTTTGTTATCAGAAAACGTGTCCTTATGTTCGTATTTCTGACGATTGCTTATTTGGCAGTGTTAGACACGTTCACCGTTTATGATGGCACTGCTGCGATCATTAGATCCTTCATCATATCTTTGCTTGCTCTAGGGTTAGCCCATTTTATGAGAGAGATGGACCGAGAAGCGCTTCGGTTTACATTAGCTAAGAAATCTGCGGTTTGGTTGCTGCCATTAGTTGCGATTGTTTTATTTTCTTCGGCTGTTGGATTAGCTGCACCAAAATTTTCCCCACAATGGCCTGATCCCGTACCGTTTATTCAAAGCAGTGCAGAAAATGCAGGCTTCTCTGAAGAAGGAAATGGCGGAATTCAAAAGGTAGGCTACGGAGAAGATGACAGTAGATTAGGAGGTTCTTTCGTACAAGATTATACACCAGTTTTTGAAGCGAAGGCGGATGAAGAACATTACTGGCGTGTAGAGACAAAAGATGTGTATACAGGAAAAGGGTGGGAAAAGAGCCGTGATTCTTCCTATACAGAATTAGGTAAAATACCTCCAATGTTTCAAGAAAATGTTAATTTAAAAACAAAGCAAGCTACGATCGAATTTCAAGGTGATGAAGCACTTGATAAGCTCGTTTATCCGTACGGTTTTGATCATGTAGAGGCACCAGAGGGGGAGCCATATTTTGATATGTCATCGGAAGCAATTCAGTTAATGGATGATGCCAATGATCCGATTACATTAGAAAATTATACGGTTGATTATGGATATCCTACGTTTCAAATCGAAGCTTTGCGACAAGCTTCCAGTTCAGGTAACTCTATGGAAGCATATACGCAAATTCCAGAGACGCTTCCAGATCGAGTAATTGAATTGGCGAAAGACATTACTGCTGAAGAAGAGACGCAGTACGATAAAGCAAAGGCGATTGAAAGCTACTTCTCCAGCACCGATTTTACGTATCAGACGACAGATGTTCCTGTGCCCGAAGCAAATGAAGATTATGTGGATCAATTTTTATTCGATTCTAAGGTAGGATATTGTGATAATTTTTCCACCTCGATGGTTGTCATGTTACGTTCGCTGGATATTCCTGCAAGATGGGCGAAAGGATTTACTGGTGGTGAATTAGTGGATGCGGGAAGTGAAAAAAACACCTATGAAATAACTAATTCCAATGCACATTCATGGGTAGAAGTCTATTTTTCTGGTTCAGGATGGGTTCCATTTGAACCAACAAAGGGATTCTCGAATTTATCCGACTTTCAGAATGAGCCTATAAGTGGGGAAACGCAGCAACAAGATTCCTTGCAACAGTCGGAACAGGAGACAGAGGATGAGGAGCAGTCGGAAGAAACAACGCCTGAGGAGGAAAAAGAAGAGGAGTCTGAAGTCGCATCAGCTGCTGCATCTAACTCGAGGCCAACTGCCATGGAATGGATGTTGCCAACTGTTATCGGTATCGCGCTTTTACTCATTGTCTTCATTCTTGTTTACAGAAGTAGGCTTCGCATACAATCTAAATGGGTACGTCGTAAATTTACAGCGGATAATAATGTTGAAAATCAACAGGAAGCGTATCACTTTTTGATGAAAGTGTTACAAAAACAAGGGGAAGCAAAACGCCCTGGGGAAACGTTACGAGAGTATGCAATGAAAATTGATAAAAAGTATGAAACGACGGATATGCAGAAGCTTACGGAGCATTATGAACGGCTCATTTACAGAGATGACGATAAGCTTGCTTCTAAAACAGAGGTGGCGCAATTATGGAAAAATTTAATAAAACGAATATTGTCTTGACCAGCATTCGTTTTGTTATGTAGAATAAGAACATAACGTAACAAGAATAATTGTTTGCCGTTCGTATATCCTCGACAATATGGGTCGAAAGTATCTACCAGAGCACCGTAAATGCTTTGACTATGAAGGCAGAACTTCCAATACAGCTGGATTCTGCCTTTTTGCATGTTGTTGTCGCAAAAAGTAAGGATGCAGCTTTTTGTTTTTGCTCCTGGTTTGCTTTTCTTGCGCGGAAAAGTATAAAACGTTTAAGTTTATCGTTTAAGCAAAACGACGGCATTTCATCGACAGAAATTTTGTCGATAGCCAAGTTTTTCTAATGAGGGGTTGCAACAAGAGCAGGTTTGTTTCAAATGATGAACAGGACAGGTAGAGGTGTGTCTGCTTACTAGTTTGTAGGGGAGCAGGCTAGTGATTATGCAGTAATTGTTTTAAAGGAACTTATAGTAAGTGGGATTATTTTATAGATAGGAGTAACGTACATGAAGACAAATGAAATGATTTTAGTATTGGATTTTGGTAGCCAATACAATCAATTAATTACACGACGCATCAGAGAATTTGGCGTGTATAGTGAGTTGCACACTCATAAGTTAACAGCTCAAGAAATTAAGGAAATAAACCCGACAGGTATTATTCTTTCTGGAGGGCCACATAGCGTATATGATGAAAATAGTTTCCGCTGTGATCCCGCAATTTTTGATTTAGGTATCCCAGTATTAGGAATTTGCTACGGCATGCAATTAATGGCTTTACATTTTGACGGCAAAGTAGAAAAGGCTAAAAACCGTGAATACGGAAAAGCGGAAATGGACGTTCAAGGAGAACCAACGCTCTTTGCAGGTACACCGAAGCAGCAAACTGTATGGATGAGCCATGGGGATAAAGTGGTAGAAGCACCGGCATCATTCCAAGTGGATGCAACCAGTCCTTCGACACCTATTGCAGCTATTAGTAATCAGGAACAAGGGCTGTATGGTGTACAGTACCATCCGGAGGTACGTCATTCCAAATATGGAAATGATGTGTTAAAGCAGTTTGTTTTTGCGGTGTGTGGCAGTAAGGGTGACTGGACGATTGAGAATTTCATTGATATGGAAGTGAAGAAAATTCAAGAAAAAGTCGGCGACCGAAACGTATTATGTGCTTTAAGTGGTGGCGTTGATTCTTCTGTTGTTGCAGCACTTATTCATAAAGCAATTGGCGATCAGTTAACTTGTATTTTTGTCGATCACGGGTTGCTTCGTAAAAATGAAGCTGATGATGTGATGAAAGTATTTGCGGATGATTTTCATATGAATATTATTAAGATTGATGCTAAGGATCGTTTCTTAACGAAATTAAAAGGTGTCGACGATCCAGAGAAGAAGCGTAAGATTATCGGAAATGAATTTATTTACGTGTTCGATGATGAAGCGGCGAAGCTTAAAAATATGGACTTTCTAGCGCAAGGAACGCTCTACACAGATATTATTGAAAGTGGGACAGAAACAGCTCAGACGATAAAATCACATCATAATGTTGGTGGACTTCCTGAAAATATGCAGTTTGAATTAATCGAGCCATTAAACACATTGTTTAAAGATGAAGTTCGTGAATTAGGAACACAGCTAGGTATACCTGAGCGTATCGTTTGGCGCCAGCCTTTCCCTGGTCCGGGACTTGCTATTCGTGTACTAGGGGAAGTAACGGAAGAAAAATTAAAGATTGTTCGTGAATCCGATGCAATTCTACGTGAGGAAATAGCGAAAGCTGGACTAGATAGAGATATTTGGCAATATTTTACGGTGTTACCGAATATTCGCAGTGTCGGTGTCATGGGAGATGCCCGCACGTATGATTATACGATTGGTATTCGTGCGGTAACGTCCATTGATGGTATGACTTCCGATTGGGCGCGTATCCCTTGGGACGTCTTGGAGAAAATCTCAACCCGTCTCGTGAACGATGTAGCTCATATTAACCGTGTAGTGTATGATGTAACGAGCAAGCCACCTGCTACGATTGAGTGGGAATAATTCACTAAGAGCATTTGAAGTGAAACTGTTGATTTGACTGCATTTCAATGGTATGTAAAATGGATAAAACAACTAAAAATGAATAGGTTCTCCGCCAAGATTCCGCCAGAGGAAACGGAGAAAGAAGAGGGATATTGTGTAAAAGCAATATCTCTTTTTTTTATATTTCTTGCATTTTGAAGGGTTTTCCACATTAGTTATCAGAAAGAGGTATAAAGTATTAGAAATACTATTAACATATCTAAGCGTCCTTTCAAGGCCTATTTCCGCGAAAAGGGTACTTTATTAGGATTAAACCCTAGAGTGGTAGAAGGTGAAATATAATATTATCTATGCCTGTTCATTGACATATTTACCGCTTTATTCAAAAAAACATGTGAATTCATAGTGTTGATGATGATTTGTTGTTAAAAACTAGTAAAAGGATATACAATTATAATAACAACTTTGTTTATAACGTTATTATAATTAGGAGGTATATCGTGTCTACTGTAAATGAATTATTGGAAGTTGCTAAAAATGAATTAGCTAAAGTTAAGCCGGGCGAAATATTTTTAATACGTGATTTGTTTAAGGGATATGAATGGAATCGTATTTCTCGTAGTGATAGATTATTATTGGGTACATTATTTCTCAATTTTATTAGAAGTGTTGATACAGATGTGGATATTATTGAAAAAACTTCTTCCGGTCAGCAAAAGTATAAAATAAAGTTATAATAGGGGGTGTTTTAGATGACTTTTCAAACAGATCAAAGTGGTATTAATAGTTTAGCAGGATTTGCTTACCAAATTAAAGTATTTGCTTATTATGCCTTCGACTTAAAGGAGGATATGCAAGTAGAATTTGAAACCATAGAAGATGTAAACTTAAAAGCAATTGCGCCTGAACAAATCGACAAACATAGTCATAAATTTGTTTGTAGGGTTACTGAGAGTGGAGTTAATAAAGCTATTCAAGTTAAGCATACATCTATTGGTAATGCAGTTGCTCAACAAATGCTTCTCAATTGGATATTATTAGAACATAGTTCACATAATGTGGAAGAATATATACTATTTACGGATAAAATTTATCAAAATGATGGTGATATTTTCAATAAGGATGCAGAAACATTACATAAAATTGTAGTAGAGTCCGATATGCAAAGAAATGCTACTATTTCTAAAGTTAAGTGTTTATATGAAGCAGATTATAATGGATTTGAAAAGGTATATAACCAAATTCAAAGTAAGTTTGAATTCATTGATTTGGAGGATATTGATGCTAAAACAGATGACAAGGCCTCACTTCATTTTAGAAAAGCTGCAAACCTAATCGTATTTGGGCAAAGGATGAATGAGTTTTTGCAGCATATAACATTTAAAATTTTGAATGCTATTGAAAATAAAGAACCATATATTTTAACATATCAAGAATTCATAAATATGGTGGAGGATATTTCCAAGCGATTTACACAAGAAGTTACGACTCCCTCCTATTCTAATTTTAAAAAAGTTAATAGAATTGATTTAAAGGACAGTAAACTTTCAACTTCAAGAGAGTTTATGCAATTAAAATCGTGTGGATTACCAGATTATTTATTAAAGCAACATCTGTTATATGGCATGTATTATTATGAAACCGCATTAAAATATATGGAAAATAACAGAGTAAACAAGATTGACGAGATCGAAGAAACTACCTTTGAAGGCTTTCAAAATGTGAAGTTTACTTTGATGAAAAATGAAACAGATACACCATATAATAGACTGGAAAAAACACAAAAATACCCCAATTCTTATGCGGAAAATGACCAAATAAAATATGGGTCCTCGATTCATCTGACTAAAGAAGGCATCGGAGAAAATCAAATTTCATGGGAGGATGATGAGAATGCGCAATATTAGAGTACAAACAGAGTCTATTCAATTAAGTATTTATTGTAATATTATCTGCCAAACATTACAGCGTCATGAAAAATTAAGTATATGTAAAATAGTAACCTTTTCTTATTTGATTAAGCAAAATCGTTTCTTGGGTGGAACGATATATACCGCAAGGAATACACAAGATATTATTTATAAGGGTATCTCTCTTTTAGCTGGAGATTTTGATGGTTTTTGTAATAGCGTACCATATATTTTAAAAGCGTTACATTTGTTAATAAGTAAAGGAATAGTTGATTCTGAAAATGGTATATTGCATCTAACTACCAAACAATTAAAACTAGATTCGATATATGAAGAAAATAATTTCATGAAAAAAGTCATTGAAGAAAGTAAGACTATGACAGATAAGCAATTTATGAAAGAGGTGATTTACAATGTTTAAAATAACAAAACTTATAATGTTTGATATGAATAGTAAAAGCTATATCTATAAGTTTAGTGAAGGTATAAATTACTTTAAGGGTAAGAATAGTTCGGGTAAAACAGAATTCTATTTGTTCATTGATTTCATGTTTGGTTCTTCAGAAGATATTGTAAAGAAGCCCTGGTACAAAGATTCATTAAGTAAAGCGACCATGGTCTTTGAATATAATGAAAATACTTTTAGTATCACGCGTACAAGGAACCCAAACCAAAATTATCTGCATTATGCTGATGAAGAAAATTTAGAAATGATTGATTTACGAGAGTACAAAAATAAATTAAATTCCATTTTTGCTCAAGATTTTCAGTTGTTAAAGGACATTAGAAATTTCACTAATGAAGAATTAACATACAGAACTTTTACAATGTTTAACTTTTTAGGAGAAAAGGGGCAAGGTAAGATTCAAGATTTCCTAGATAAATGCAGTGATATAAAATATTCTGTAAAACTTAATCCGATTTTAAACTTTATTTTCAACAAACATCTTGAACAAATATATATATTACAGAATGAATTAGATGTTCTCCAACAAGAAGTTAAGAATTTGGAAAATAACTCTCAAAAGTATGAATTTGTTATCGATCAAGTAAATGCTAATTTACAAAAAATTGGTGGAGATATTTGGTATACAGGTAGAAATTCAGATGATGTTAAGGCATATCTTTCTTCTGTAGTTGAAATGCAAAATGTAGAAAAAAGCTCTAAAAAAAGAAATATTGCAGATTTAGAAGTTATGTATAATAATCTATCCGAACAAATAAAGGTTTATGAAAACAATACAGCCGATGCGAAACAATTCGGGAGGGATAATGAGAACAGGAGAAAACTCCTTTTGAAATTACAGGAATTAGTTGATGAGAATACTGATTTTGATTACTTAGTCCAACCTATGCAAAATCTACTCGATGATGTCGATAATACAATTTTCTTTAGCGATTACCTGATTAATGATAATACTATAAAAGAGTTGAAGAAACAACGTGAACAAATCAAGACAGAAATACGTAGAAATGATTCAAGGTTTAAAATTTATAATTTAGAGGAAAAATCTAAAGCTATTGCACTTATTAACGAATATTTATCTGTTGAAATTGTTTCTAATGATGACAACATCAAAGAAAAGAAAAAGAGAATCAAAGAGATACGAGAAGAGTTAAAAGCTTTACGAAACTCAGATGATTTGCAAAAAATTGATGAATTATCTAATTTCATAACAGAATTATATTATTCTGCTAAAGATATATCTTCAGTTGTATCTGATGATATTCAGCAAAAAGGATTTGAAATTAAATATTTAAAAAAAGGAAATATCCTACAGCCTGTGATACTTTCTGATGGTGGTGAAACATCGGGTTCTAAAAATCGTGTAAATTACTATATCGGAAGTATGGCTAGACATACTTTAATTCAGCTGTGTGGTTATCTTGCATTTTTAAAAATACTACTAGAGAACAATAGGTATCCTATCATACCCATTTTGGTAATCGATCATATTTCAAAGCCGTTTGATGCAAAAAATAGTAGTGCTATCGGCAAAATTTTATCGACAGCATATGAAACGATAGGTAAAGAAAATTTACAAACATTTATCTTTGATAATGAAGATTCTGTGAAACTAGCTATAAATCCAGAGCATTCAGAAAATCTTGTTACTGATTCTAAAACAGGGTTTAATCCATTTTACTTTCCACCCATAGCAGATGATCAAACAGAATAATTTATACTGCATTCGAAACCGTTTGCTGAAAAGTAGGCGCTTTTTCTATATGTGTGCCCGGCATGAGTTATCGCTAGGAAGTGAAGGTTCGTTCGCTACAGAGTTGGGTGGGGAAGTTGTTAATAAGAAGGCAATGGTGTTCTTCGTGAGAAGGAATTTGGAGGTTGTACTTCCTTGCAATTACTGCAAATTTAAAACCTTACTTTTTTGATTGATGAATCTGTACAATTAATTCCAATTTAATCACCTTCTGAATCATCCAAAACCAATTATTTCATACTTTTCTAGCGGAGTCTGTTCACTTTATTCTAGCAGTTACATTCGGTGGTAATTGTTTTGGGGTGTGGGGACACAAGAGGAAAATCTATACTAAATACTGTTTTATAGACGTTCAATTAAAATGAGCGTCTTTTTTTGTGCCTAAAAACGAAGAGTAGAGGTGAAATATGGCTGGACTAACGTAAGCGTAAAACAGCCCACACCTATTATGTAGATGTGGGCCTATGTTAAGATTTACTTAGATTTCGTTGCTCGTTGTTTTCCGTATTTGTATTAATCATCCCATTCATCTGCACGTCCCTCCAAAAACCGCAACCCTTTTAAACGACCCAAGTTGTTCCGGGTTGCTTCTACAGCGCTGTCCTTCAACTTCTCTACAAAGTGTTTAGGTGGCTTCTCTTTCTTGCTTTTTTCTGCTATTTCCATTGTCAGTTCAAGCATACCCTGTAGTGTCTTAATCTCAAGTTTATCTTAGCAAATCACGCACTCTCACCGCTATGTGCCCGTCCAAAACCTTATATCTATACTTTGTCACCCATTTGACATGATACTTGATACGTTTGTTACTAAGGATTTACTTCAATATGTTAATTATTCGATTCATAGGTATCATGATTGCAAGTTTAATCATTTTTTTAGTTACTAATATTTTTCATGTATTACCTCACGATACGGTATTTCGTTGGGAATCGATCATTGTAGGTGTTGTGCTATTCTTTATAATGGATATATTATACACTTTGCCTATGTTATTTATTAATCAGAAGAAACAATTAATTAAAATGATGAGGTAGTAAAAATGCCAGTTCAACTAAAATTTGCTTTAGGAGATATATGGAGAAAAAAACTTTATTTCATTTCATTTTTTATTCAAATTTTGCTTATCATATTATTGATTACAGAATGTTTTTCCTTGATACATAAAAAGCAAGAGGCTTTTTATCATTTATCGAATACATTTGATACATCCAATGCTTTTTATATATCATTGATAGAGAAAGAAGATTTTGTAGGTGGGGAATATGAAGAAAATATAATGAAAGATTTATATACTTATATAGATAAAAATGATAATTATATAAGTTTTTCTAATATTGAAAATTATATAGAAATAAAAGATATTCCTAAAAACTCACTTGCTGTCGAGGTGGAGCAAGGCCCTAGCAAAATTTGGGCTAATAAAACGCTATCAGTTTCATCCGATTTTATAAATGTATTTGATATTTCCTTATCAAAAGGAGAATTTTTTGATGCGAGTTGGGAGTATGTAAGCAATAAAAGTATACCAGTTGTGCTTGGTTATTCATATAAAAAGTATATGGATATTGATGATGAATTTACTGACGTTGACAATCAAAAATATAAAGTTGTTGGTTTTTTACAAGATGGGCAAACTTTTGTGGATATATCATTTGGCGAAGGTGTTATCGGGTTAAATGATGTTATATTAACACCGATTGATGTTACAGCAGTTGACAATTTATTTATGAATGGAAATTATGATTATGAAACCTATATTGAAAATTCAACGATTATACTTAAGAATAGAAACGATATAAAAGTAAGCGTAAAACAGCCCACACCTATTATGTAGATGTGGGCCTATGTTAAGATTTACTTAGATTTCGTAGGAACACGACACTCTTGAGGCAGCGTGGTTGACCACGGTAAGAGTCGGGTTAGTTGTTCCCTATCTGTTGTATCTATATTGGGAAGTCGTTCAAATAAGTAGCTAAGATAATGGAATGGATTTAATCCGTTTTCCTTCGCTGTTTCCACTATGCTATAAACAATGGCACTGGATGTAGCTCCTTTGGCGGTATTACTAAAAAGCCAAGCTTTTCTTCCGATCACAAAAGGCTTGATCGACCGCTCTGCGCAGTTGTTGTCTATCTCCAATCTTCCATCCTTTAAAAATCCTTCTAAGCGGTCCCATTGTTTACGGCAATAGGTAACAGCTTTGCCTAGTTTACTCTTCGGAAGAACACGCGGCGTTTGCTGTTTTAGCCATGCTGAAAAAGCATCCAGCACGGGCTGACTGCGCTCCAAACGTTGTTCATAACGTTCCTGTGGGCTAACGCTCTTTAGGTCGCGTTCGATATCGAATAATTGATTACAAAAGTCTAAGCCTTCTTTCGCTTTTACCGCTGTAGTGGTCGAAGATTCGGGAAGCGATTGTAATGCTTCTGTGAATTTACGACGTGCATGCGCCCAGCAACCAATCAGTACGACATTCTTTATTCCATTATAACCAGGGTAACCGTCTACTGTTAAGTAGCCCTGATATCCCTGTAGGAATCGTCGTGGATGTTTGGATGCTCTTGTTTGCTGGTACTCATACAAAATGATTGGCACATCCGTGTGTCCAGAGCGATACAGCCACATATACGAATTGGAAGTAGCTTTTCTACCTGGTTCAGATAAAACTTGTACAACTGTTTCATCTGCATGTATGGTATCCAATTCTAATAGGGCGGTATGCATCTCTTTGTAAATGAGTGTAAGCCAAGTGGTCGCACCATATATGACCCAATTAGCTAGTGTTTGACGTGGAATAAAGACGCCAAATCGTTCGAATTGCTTCTCTTGGCGATACAACGGCATTCCTTCCACGTATTTTTGCGACATCGTATAGGCCATGGCGGAAGGAGAGGCTAAACTCCCTGGAAACACAGGCGCTGGCATTTTAGCTGTTTGAATAGGCGTTTGTATCTCATGTTGTTCACAATGACGACAGCTATAGACGTACTGGACATGTTCCACCACTTTCACCTGCGCAGGAATAACCTTTAATTCTTTACGCACTTGCGTGCTCATTTCATGCAGTTCACCAGCGCAACACGAACACACCTGTTCCTCAGCAGGTAAACGGTATTCTACCGTTTCCGTAGGCAGGTTGTCTAATTGCTCCTTGCGTTGCCCTTTTTGCTTCTTGCGTTTATATGTAATCGTCTCCACCGTAGGCTCTTCATGGTTGGAATCCGAAGTGTCCTCTACCTCGTTAAAAAGAGACAGTTGGTCAGAATTGGTCTTCTCGCTAGAAGAGCCGAATTTTTGTTGTTGAAGCAATCTAAATTGTTCTTCATACCATTTTAATTTTGCTTCTAACTCTTCTTTTTCCAACTCTAGCTTTTCGTTGAGCTCTTGATAATATTCCATTGTTTTCTTGTTTGTTTCCGCTGTTTTATCCATAAAATTAGTATACGAAAAAGAACCCGACTTGCCTAGTCGAATTCCCGTATTTCTATATTTCAATTTTTTATAGAATCGTGCGCGCTAGTACTTCTCTGTGTGCTTGGTGCTGGTTCATCGACATACCATCCAACAACCAGCGAAATTGACATGGGCTAATAGATATAGGCGTTAAGTCTTTATCGGATGGCCATTGAAATGTTCCTTTTTCAAGCCGACGATAATACAGCCAAAATCCGTTGACTTCCCATTGCAGTATTTTTAACTTATCACGCTTTCGGTTACAAAATACAAACAGGCAAGGAGAAAAAGGGTCTAAATCGAAGCATTCTATCACAATGGCAGCAAGTCCATCAATCGATTTACGCATATCTGTGCTACCGCAAGCTAAATACACTTTTTCAAATGGCATATTCATGAACGTGATTACTTCCCTAAAACATGAATAATATCCGAGAGTAAGTTCATATCCGTTCCTGATCGCACTTCAATGGAGGTAGAACCAACGTGAATAAAGATCGGTTCTTTCTCGTGAGGTGGTACAAGTGGAGAATCACCCATTTGAACGGTTAGCCATTGTGTTTCCCTGGATGCGCTTTTCTTGATGGAAGTTTTGCCGTGCTCACGAAATTGTTGCACCCAATAATACATCTGATGCGTTTTAATTTCTTTCCCTCGGCACCATTCAGATATACTTTGTCCGCTTTCTTTCCAGGCATCATACCGCGCTTTCCATTCTATTCGCTTGTCTTTTAGGGTCATCGCATAACCTCCTAATTTATTTTCTAAGAAGATTATCACATAGATGCCCTGTGATTGTTATGTGTATTTTATTTTACGCTTACGTATAAAAGAATTACAAGATATTGTGGAGCGTTCAAACACATATATTTATAATTTTAACACTGTGGAAGGCGTTTCTGGCTATATGGAAAAATCCACACAAGAATCAGTTAGTATATTTTTATTTTTATCAATATTAATTATTATTTTTGCTTCATCATTAGTAATTATTAATACTTTGGGATTTATTAGAAGGAATATAAGAAATTTTAGTATTCATATTTTTTGCGGGGCGACCAAGAAAGATATTGCACTACGGATTTTTTTACAAATATTTATTGTTTGGTTACTTTCTTTTATTATTTCTCTAATAATATCCAATCAAACTTTTATTGTATTAGGTGTTTCAGGAGTGATTTTATTACTTTGCTTAGGAGCATGTCTGCCTAGCTTTATTACACTTTTTAAACTTCAAATAAGCGATATATTAAGGAGAAAAGAATAAATGATTGAGCTAAAAGGTATTTCAAAGGTATATAACAAATCTAAACCTAACGAAGTGAATGCTCTACAAAACATTAATTTAAAAATAGAGGCAGAAAGCATGCTAGCAATTATGGGCCCATCAGGTTCGGGGAAATCTACGCTACTTAATATATTAGGTTGCCTAGACGTTCCAACCGCAGGCACATATAAGTTAAATGATCAAGAAATACAATCTTTAAGTCAAGGGAAATTAGCTGCTAAACGAAATCGGCATTTCGGTTTTGTCGTACAGGACTTTGCACTAATAGAAGAATATACAGTTATAAAAAACGTGGAAATTCCGCTTCATTATAGTAAAAACAAAGCCAATAAAAAAGAAAGAATATTAACTTTGCTTGATACGCTTGGTATGAAGGAAAAAGCGTCTGAATATGCATATGATTTATCGGGTGGACAACGGCAGCGTGTAGCAATTGCGCGCGCATTAATTAATAATCCAGATATTATTTTAGCAGATGAGCCGACAGGTGCATTAGATCAAGAAATGGGCGAGCAAGTATTATCTATTTTTAAAAGGATAAATAAAGAACAGAATAAAACTGTTTTAATCGTAACACATGACGACAAGATTGCGAAACAATGTGAGGGAATAGTAAATATAGTAGACGGAAAAATATATTGAAGTTTATGCAAAGCTTAGGTTTCTCACCCGAAAAGGTGTGAAATCATTTTATGCACGACATTTCAATTATTAGAGAAATCACTGTGTCTATTATTGAGTAGGAGTAGTAGGAGGAGAGCTAGAAACCTTTTCGTATCAAGGGTTTTTGGCTCTCTTTGATTTTTCATTGCACACCGTAAAATGAACAACATCAACAGTATATTTAGAAAAAAAACCGTCAACCAATGCATAATATGCAGTTGAAGACAGTTCAATGTGATTTATATCTATGATTCTGCTGTTTGTCAGTCTGTAAGTGATATATTATTTTTGGAGTGCAATAAGCGAAGTCCATTTAAAATGACGACTAAAGTACTGCCTTCATGGATGATGACACTGATTGCGATATCCGTTAATCCAAGAAAACTCACCACAACTAAAAAGGCAACAACGGACATGGAAAATATAATGTTTTGCCAAATCACCCGGTTCATTTTTCTAGAAATGCGGTGAGCATTTACGAGTTTCGATAGATCGTTTTTCATTAAAGCTAAATCAGATACTTCTACTGCAACATCCGTCCCATCGCCCATCGCAATACCAACATCGGCGTTAACTAAAGCAGGCGCATCATTCACACCGTCACCAACCATACCGACAATTCCATAGTTTTCTTTCTGCGAATTAATGATGTTTGCTTTATCATCTGGCATAACATTCGCAATGACTTCATCTATACCTAGCTTTTTCGCAACGGCTTTACCTGTCATTTCAGAATCACCCGTAATAAGAGTGGTGTGGATATGGAGGCTTTTGAAGTAATCAATTGTTTTTTTCGCTTCTTTATTAGGAATATCCATTAAAGCAATAATCCCAATTACCTTTTCATTTTCAGCTACATATACCACTGTCTTACCTTCAGAGGCCCATTCATCATTTAAATCTGCGATGTCATTTGGTACATTATGAAAAGAAGTTGGTTTCCCAATGCGATAATTATTTTGATTATAATCTCCGGTTAACCCTTTACCAATTTGATTTGTGATGTCAATGTCTAGTTTATTTTGAACAGTAAATTTATCTAAAATTGCGTTAGCTAAAGGGTGGTTAGATCCTCTTTCTAGAGCAACTACAATATCAATGATATATGCTTTATCTATGGAGTCTGAGAAGAAGTAATTGGTAACTTGCGGTTTTCCTCTTGTTAAAGTGCCTGTTTTATCAAAAGCGATGGCATTAATATTTGCGAGTTGTGAGAGATAAGACGCTCCTTTTGAAAGTACACCACGTTTGGCGAGGTTTGACGTAGCGGACAGTGTGACTGACACAGTTGCAGCAGCAAGTGCGCACGGTGCTGATGCTACTAATAAGACAAGTCCTCGATAGGTACTTTCATACCATGACCAATCCAATAGGAATGGTGCCATTACTATAACTAACAGTATGGCAATTAAAACGAAATTAACATACTTTGGCTCGAATTTTTGAATAATGCTAGCAGCTTTTGTTTGATTATTTTGGTTTTGATTTACGAGTTGCAGAATTTTTGAGAAAACCGTGTCTTTCTCTTCTTTTGTTACTTCCATAGTAAAAGTTCCTGTACCGTTGATGGTACTGCCGAATACTTCGTCACCTTTTGACTTTTCTTTAGGTATACTTTCACCGTTTATGGATGATTCATCAATAGAAGTGCTACCAGATAATATTTTTCCATCAATAGGTACTTGATCCCCATTTAATACTTGTAAACGGTCTCCAACTTTTAAGTCGCTAACTTCAACGAAGGTGGTATTCCCACTATCATCCATTAATCGCGCAGTGGTTGGGTTCATTTCAAGTAATTTGGTGATTTCTCTTTTACTCCGTCCTTCAGCATAATCTTCTAGAAAATGCGCACCAGAGAAAATAAGAATCAATAATGTCCCTTCCCAAAATTCGCCCAATAAGGATGCACCTAAAGCAGCTAAACCCATGAGGATGTGGGAATTCGGTGTAAATCTTCTTTTACGTTTCGTATTTTCAATTGTCTCACCGATACCTTCAATAATAACGACATGGTACCCTGCGATGATTGTCGCAGTCGAAAAAAGAATATTTTGCAGCAATAGATAATCATCGTTTAGAAATAAAGGGATAACTGCCACGATCAAGCCAATAAAATAAAGAATAATTGGTGCTTTCCCGTGATCATGATCGTGAGTGTGGCTGTGTTCATCGTTATGATGATGATGTGCGTGATTTTTTTTCATTTAAAATTCCTCCTTCTGCCTCTCGTTAAAAATAAATCAATCGCTTTTTGCATAAATAATTTTAGATTGTTGAAGGTGCATTCATATGATTAATCATTCATATGAATGTAATTACATATTAACACATGCACGAATCATGTCAATACAAGTTTATAAAAAAACCTTATACGATAATCAAATATCGTATAAGGGAGGGTTCTTCATGGTTAAATTTTATTTTTGAATCGTTTTTTGGTGATTTTTTATAGCGTAAGAAAGCATAGGCCTAATATAACAACGTGACAGAATAAGCCACGTCCGACTCGAGCGCCCAGTAACTAGGCGACTTCACTAATCGCTTTAAGATAGGTCATCATCGGTTCGTGCCACTAAAACAGGGGGTGTGCCGCCAACGTCACCATTTCCCTATTTTTAGTCGCTTGATTTGATTCCTAAATCTTCTCACGCTATGTTGCTAACCGGGCACTTGCGCTTTTACCAAGCTTACAATTATTCAGTATCCGTATCTTCTTTAATATGAGCGAATACTTGATCTAAAATTTCATAAATGTGATTATCGTCTGGAAAATAAACGACTGATTTTCCTTCTCTTCTTGATTGGATTAATCGATGGTCTTTTAATATTTTTAATTGATGAGAAGCATTTGATTGTTCAATACCAATATGGTTTACAATGGTTGAAACATTAGCTTCTGCTTTAGAAAGTAAATGAAGTATAGAGAGCCTTGTTTCGTCTCCTAAGATTTTAAACAAACGAGCGGAGTTGTGGATCATTTCTTTATCGTCCATGGTTATATCCCTTCTTATCATACATAATATGGATTATACTTTTTATACTATCATGTTTGAAAAAATAATAGAAATAATGGAACTACACATTGTTTCCTCTTCTTCATATTAATCATCTTCCGGGATATGCTGGAAGAATAGAGTAGGGAGTAGTAACACAATGAATAAAAAAAAGCTTCTCATTTAGAAGAATAACGTATCAAACCCCACTTATCATGGGGCAGGAAGAAGCATAATAATAGTAAAGTTTATCATATACAATATGGAAAAGCCAATGTTGCATTGTTGTATATAAGAATTTAAGAGGGAAGTAATATATGATTCAATAGCAGTATAAAAAATAAAACGTAATAATTACTATTTACAAATCGAAATCGTTACGATATAATCGCTAATGAATTTAAAGGAGGAGAAGAAATGTTTAAAAAGTATAAAGGTTTATTCATCCTATTTTTGCTAATTTTCGTAATAACTGCATGTTCCCAAGGCGAGGAAGGCAAAAAAAGTAAAGCAAGTGATGACTCCAAGAGTTCAGAAAAAGATATAACTTTGTTTACTACTGTGTACCCTCTTCAGTATTTTGCTGAACAAATTGCAGGGGATGAAGCTATCGTTGAATCTATTTTACCGCCGGGGTCAAATCCTCATCATTATGAACCAAGCTCAAAAGAAATAGTACAAATTGCTGAAGCAGATGCTTTTATCTATAACGGAGCAGGCTTAGAACCTTATGCCAAACAAATCTCAGATACGATACAATCGGAAGACATAAAAATAGTGGAAGCTTCCAAAGGGATAGATTTTATAGAGCATGCTCACGAACATGGAGAAGAAGATAGTCATGCTCATGATCATGAAGGTGATGTAGAAAGTGATCATGCGCATGAACATGAGGGGGAAGATGACCACACGGATGGAGACGGACATGTTGAACATGACCACGGAGATAAAGATCCGCATGTTTGGTTAGATCCAATCCGCTCTATCCAGTTAGCTGAGAAGATAAAGGATGTCCTTGTAGAACTTCAACCTGATTCTAAAGAGACATTTAATAGAAACTTTTCTGAGCTAAAAGAAAAACTTGAAAACCTAGATAAAGCGTTTCGAGACAAACTTCAGGATTTACCAGGAAATGAGATTATTGTATCGCATGCTGCTTATGGATACTGGGAGCATTCTTATCATCTTAAGCAAATTCCTATATCTGGCTTAAGTCCAACAAATGAGCCGTCACAAAAAGAGTTGAAACATATTGTAGAAACTGCGGAGAACCATGGATTGAAATATGTGTTCTTTGAGCAGAATGTAACGCCTAAAGTAGCAGATGTTGTTCGCGAGGAAGTGAATGCGGAAGCTTTACGTATCCATAATTTATCTGTTTTAACAGAAGAAGATTTACAAAATGATGAGGATTACTTTACACTCATGCAATCTAATTTAGAGGCCTTAACAAAAGCATTATCGGATTCTACGGCAGTTTCTGATGAACCTGGCAAAGTGGAAGAGAACGAACATGAGCATCACGATCATAGTCATGCTCATGATGAATAAATGTTGAAGGGAATTATTACTTGTTGATAAAAAAATAACCTTTTTTCAATCACCATGTATTTCAGTATGCTTAACTATATAAAACAAAAAGGATAAAAGCATGTAAAAGTTGTTTTATAATTTAGATTGTGTCTTTGCTCTAAATGGAAATAGAGTGTAAAATACCTTATGCAAGAGAAAGCATATCATACCGCGAACGAAAGAAATTGTCTTAAATCGTGATAGAACAATAAAAAGCAATGAATGTTATGAAGAATGTTAAATGTTAACTAGAAGCAACGTTGCTGGCATTACGCCAGCAACGTTGCTTCTTTTAACCACTATAGGAAAGAAAAAACTGTTCGATCAACAACTTTACAGACATTCATTGGTTAATTTTCGTAACTAGATGTAAATAGGTAGCGAATGTAGGTGCTGTTATTATTTAGTTGGATTTCTTAACCACACCTTCTATTAGCAGTGGAAGGATACAGCACCTTATTTCATTGTAGATATATATTAATCCGTTTTTCCGTTTTCTTTTCGAAAAAACTGCCAATAAGCTGAGTAAGGAATCATCGTTCCAATGAGCAAAAAATATTTATTAACGATAATATCTGCTTCTCCTTGCGCGTTAAAATGAATGGGAATTTCTTGAGGTAAAAACAAACAAATAACGAATATAACGATAAACATGCTTAGAAAAACGACAATATCTTTTAATTTCATCCTATTTCCCATCCTTTCATTTAAATATATGTTGCTTTGCAAGCTTTTTGATACATAATGGCTGAGGCGACGATCATAACAACGGCAATTCCCCATAACAGAGGTTGTAGAGGGAAGGGTAAAATCCAGTGAAGCATAATAGGTCCGACAACTGTTAACATGCTAATTAAACTAGTTATAATTACTGGTAGGCTCTGTTTTACAATGATCATCTCATTGTCCCAAGTGAAGTTCGGGTATTTTTTATTCACAAAGAGCCCCAGTGTAATTGAAAATAGAGAAAATGCTATAGGAATAAGTAATGTGCTAATGATTTGCAATGTGTCCATTTGGACCCGGGTTGTAAAAGCTAGAATGGCAAGACAATATGCAATAGCATGCAATGTTAGATTCATAGCCAGCTTACTATTTAAAATCTTTTTAATAGATACGGGTGAACTTTGCACGATCCAAATGTTTCTCCCCTCCAAAGAAATAGCGAATGCAGCAGGACAACTTAGTGAGAGCATAGCGGATATAATTATTGGTCCATATATAGAAAGAAAGTGATGTATATTATCCATACGGATATATTTTCCTAATTGCTCGGGGGATGCAAAGATTAGAAAAATGCTGAAAACGGACAGCAATATAACACCAAGCCCAGCGTTTAGTACAGCTGTGTAAGAATGGAAAAATTGTGAGACTTCTTTTCGATAAAGCGCAACGAAAGGCGACCTATGTTTTAGCACTTTTTTCTCGTTTGACCTATATTTGGAAGATGTGCTTGCAATGTCGTTGAGCGACCTGAACTGTGCTGAAACAAATTTTATAAACAGGTAGAATACAACAGTTGATATTCCAATAAAGCTCGCCAAACGAATGGGGGCGGAAATGCTTGAATGATCTAGAAAAAAAACTGCTGGAGGATACAGTTTGGTAATTTGATTTGCAAGCATAACTCCTATATTTGTAATTCCTTCTCCCGAATGCATATTAACATTCGCCACATATACTATTAGTCCAAGGCTTATAAAGGAGAATAGAACGGCAAAAATGTTACGGTTTTTAAAAAAAGAGCCGATGTATACCATGCATAATCCAAGCAATGAAGCAATGCACATTGGAATGAAAGGAACAAAGAACAAGGAAATAACATATAGCGTAAAGGGAAAAATATCAAAAGGTGTGTGTAACATCCACACAACGCCGCCAGAAGTCATAAATGCAAAAGCAACTAAGAAGTTGAGTACATACATAAAAAGGAATTTACTACTAATAATTTCACTGTGTTTGATAGGTGCTGCTAACAATAAATCTAAATCGTGACTTCCGTATAAAATCCCATTCGAACGAAGAGCGGTTAAAAATAATATGGCAAAACTTGATACAGAAACCATATAAGCAGGTATGAAATCTTGCTTTCCTAATTCTACTAAGGCGAGCGCAGTAAACCAATTGTACGTACAGAGTAAAAACAGGAGGGTTACAACACCAAATGCTAATGTGATCGCTGTCTTCTTTTTCTGTCCGGATTGTTTCATTTCATTAAGCGCTAAATAGTTAATGATTTGAATTCGGAATAGCAAATAAGTTTTACTCATATGTTTTGTACCTCCATAAAGAAAGCTTCTAATGATTGATTGCCTTTAACAGTTTCAGTAGGACCGCTTGCTATTAATTTACCATGATGAATAAGGGCAATTTTGTTACATAGTTTTTCTGCAACATCAAGAACATGCGTTGAGAAGAAGATTGCTCCACCGTTTGCTACACATTCTTGCATAACTTGTTTTAATAAGTAAGATGCTTTTGGGTCCAGTCCAATAAATGGTTCATCTAAAATGAAAAGTTTTGGTTGATGAACTAAAGCAGAAATAATGGCAGTTCGTTGCTTCATCCCGTGTGAATAGGAAGATATAACATGGTTAAGGGCTGGTGTCATTGCAAATAAATCACTATATTTTTGAACTCGTTGTTTTCGCTTAGAAGTGGGTACGTTGTATAAATCGGCAATGAAGTTAATGTATTGATACCCAGTTAGATGTTCATATAAATTTGGATGATCAGGAATATATGCAATTTTAGATTTGCAGGTCAGCGGTTCTTTTATAATAGAATGCCCATCGATGAAGATTTCTCCTTGGTTAATATTGTGAATGCCTACTACTGCTTTAATCGTTGTCGTTTTCCCTGATCCGTTGCCTCCGATAAAACCAAAAATATCCCCTTTGTCCACTGTAAGTGTTAATTGATTAACGGCCTTCTTCTTACTTTTATAGATTTTCGTGAGATTTTTTATTTCTAAGATAGCCATAAATTTTGCTCCTCCTTATACTGACACTTTGTCAGTTTGGTTGTAAAGAATAACCAATGGTAGGGAACCATTGGTTTCTAACACTATAGTAAAGTAACATCTTTTTTAGGGTTATTATAAGAATAACTACGGCAATTGTCATAAAGACGGGCGTTTTAGACTAAAAAATCTTTGTTTTCGCCCCTAATGTTTGCTCTAATAAATTTTTGTATGCTTCCAAGTACAGCAATTTTTTATCGTTAGGCAACGTACTTGTGTCGATGGAAACGAATACATATCCATTGATAAGAAAAGAGGCTGTTTCCTTTGGTTGGGGTACATGAAAAACCCCTTCTGACATTCCTTGCTCCATAATATGAGTTAAATAAGTTGTGAGTATCTCAGAAATTTTATGAGCAAAACGATCCATCAAATAGCGATTTTGTTCCAAATCGATGATACTTTGTAATGCAATCATATCAACTGTTGCTTTGTCTGGCGTAATTAAAGTAGCTTGTATAAAGGAGCGAATCTTTTCAATTGCTGATGTGTCACTATAAGTGACCTTATATAATTGTCCTACCATTGGTTCTGAATATCTTTCTACTAAGTGATAAAGGATAGCTTCTTTGTCTTTGAAGTGATAGTATAGTAACCCTCTAGATATGTTAGCTTTGTCTATAATGTCTTGTGTTGTCGTTTTTAAAAACCCTTTTTTCACAAAAAGATGCAATGCAGCTTCCATGATCTCTGCTTTGCGAATTTCAGGATCTTTAACATCTCGCATTTTTTCACCTCTTTGATGGTTAGTATACGGATTAACTGACAAATTGTCAATTGTGTTTTTTTGAAAGATCCTTGGTGCCATAGTCTGGCTTGGCAGGATCAGTTTCAATTAGATGAGGAAAAATTTTAGGTTGTAACGGTGTTGCTACCGAAATACGTTAGTAATTACCTTGCTTGGTTTCAGGCATTAGAAAGCATTCAACATCACAAAATGAAGTTATTATGAATGACTTAATGATCAGAGTGTATTTAATGAAAAATCGGAAAAATATGATACGATTAGATAAACTAAATTTGTGATGAAACATGTAACGGCAGGGAATAGAATAAAGAAGATGAAAGGAATTTAAGAAAAGAGGAGGGGGAAGCGTTGGATGTATTACGCTGGGCGGGTATTGGTTTTATAATAATCGGCTTTGTTGTTCTCATGTCTATGAAAAAAGGTATGGAAAGTAAGCTCGCTTTTATAACAGCAAATAAGGAAAACGAGGAAAGTTCAACAAAAGCTCAATCCATCATTTGGTGGATAGTGAGTACGACAGTTTGGGGAGTAGTAAGTATAATTGTTGTTGTTTGGTCGTTTCATAATTACGTTGGGTAACGATCGGTTTCCAATGTACGTAAACGAACGAATAAAATGAAGAAAATGATACGAAGAATTATTCGCAGATATAACTTGATAACTACTAAACGCTTACCTACGAAGGAAGAAAATCAATTTGCTCTTGCAGCAATTAAATGAAAAAGAGTACATCATATTTTGTTTTATCGAACAAAAAACAAAAATAATAATATAATGTTCGTGTTTGGTTGACATGTGTCGGAAAAAATCGTATGATAATCCTGTGTTAATTAAATAGAGGCGTATAATTTGAGGATATGGCTCAAAGTTTCTACCAGACTGCCGTAAATAGTCTGACTACGCAAGAGATATATGTGATCACAGGATAAGCAAATGGATGGTTCTATTTGAATATCTCTGTGAATGAAACAAGCTCTTGGGTGCAGACCTGAGGGCTTTTTTCGTTTTTATGTCTATTTTATGCATATTTTATTGGATTAAAGTCAATGGAAACTTATCAAATGGATATAAGTTGCTGGCAGACTACCATTTTAAGAAATAGAAAGCTAGAAACTGAACAAGTCGTTTAAGCCCAATTTTCGTCGTCTAGGAAATTATAAAATTTTGCAGCTGTAAATAAACTTACTAAGTTATTTAGCCACGTCCGGCGCAAGCGCCCAGCAACTAGGCGACTTCACTCCATTGCCTTATGATAAGTCATCATTGGTTCGTTCTAAATAGGAAGGCCGACTAAAGACGGGCTTGCCGGAGGGCACCGGCATACTCCTGTTGCAGGAGCATGTTTCCTAAAACTTTCGTTGCTTCGTTCCAGTCGCTACGTTGCTAAACGGGCGCCCCGAGCTTTTGTTCTAAGAGATCTATAGGTCGTATCCAAGAAGTACTAGCACTCAGTGGAGGATAAAATAACTTCTACTAATTCAAGACGCACTTTATGGAAAGTTCATCTAGTAGTAATAAGGTAATCAACTTAACGTATTGCGCAGTTGGCATTACTACAACAAATGCTTGCAGTACGAGCAGACAAAATGAGAGGGGAAACATCATGAAAAAGTATTTTAGATTTGACGAACTGGGTACGAATTACCGTACGGAGTTTATGGCGGGGTTAACAACCTTTCTAGCAATGGCTTATATTTTATTCGTTAATCCGTCCACATTAGCATTAGTCGGAATTGAAGACTTGCCTAGTGGAGTGACTCGTATGGATCAGGACGCTGTATTTGCCGCAACAGCAATTGCTGCAGCGATTGGTTCTTTATTTATGGGTCTGATTGCAAAATATCCGATTGCACTAGCTCCGGGAATGGGATTAAATGCATTTTTTGCTTATACAGTAGTATTAGGATATGGCATACCTTGGGAAACAGCCCTAAGTGGTGTATTGGCCTCAGGACTTATTTTTATTGTGTTAACACTAACTGGGCTACGTGAAAAAATTATTAATGCTATTCCAGCGAATTTAAAAATGGCTGTAGGTGCAGGGATTGGCTTTTTCATCGCTTTTATCGGTTTTCAAAACTCGGGTATCATTGTAGCTAATGAAGCGACATTACTTGGGTTAGGTGATTTAACTTCACCAACCGTACTTTTAGCTGTTTTTGGCTTAGTGATATCGATTATTTTAATGACGATTGGCATTCGTGGTGGTATTTTTTACGGAATGATTATTACTGCTATCGTCGGAATGGTTGTTGGTTTAATTACCCCACCATCAGGCGTGGATGGGATTGTAAGCAATGTTCCTAGCTTGGCACCTACCTTTGGACAAGCGTTTGTGAATTTTGGTGATATTTTTACATTGCAAATGCTGGTCGTTATTTTAACGTTCTTATTTGTTGATTTCTTTGATACGGCAGGTACATTAGTTGCCGTTGCGAACCAAGCAGGGCTTATGAAGGATAATAAGCTACCACGGGCTGGGAAAGCCTTGTTTGCTGACTCGGCAGCTACAGTAGCGGGTGCAACATTAGGCACCTCGACAACGACAGCTTATGTGGAATCAACGGCTGGTGTTGGAGCTGGTGGACGAACAGGGTTTACAGCCGTAGTTACCGCTATGTTTTTCTTACTCGCACTATTCTTTTCACCATTATTAAGTGTCGTAACAGCAGAAGTAACGGCTCCTGCATTAATCATCGTTGGTGTATTAATGTCTTCTGCATTAAAGAATATTGAATGGGATCAATTTGAAATTGCTGTTCCGGCATTTTTGATTGTCATTGCGATGCCATTGACATATAGTATCGCGACAGGAATTGCCATTGGATTTATCTTCTACCCAATTACGATGCTGTTAAAAGGGCGAGCTAAAGAAGTTCATCCTGTCATGTATTTCTTATTTGTGATATTTGTATTATATTTTATGTTCTTAAGTTAGAAAATTAGAGAAGAAAGAGAAAATGCCTTTCCACTTGGGAAAGGCATTTTCTACATCGATAGGAAACACGGAATGATCTGCTACCATTATGAAAATCATTACCTCAACTAAGCGCGTTTTGTAGATAACAAATCATTAAATTGTTTCAAGCTAGCAAGCTTACACCTAAAAGAATAGAAGTGTCAAATTGCTTGTTCTAGTAGTGTTAAAAGACGTAAAACTTCATCGGAAGCAGTAGCAAGTTGCTTGAAATAGCTTTTCGCTTCTGTGCGTTCTCCTTGTTCATAGCTTTGCACGGCTAACTTTGCATAATGATGTACTTGGCGATGTGGTTCCTCCAACTGGTGGAAGATAGAATTTTCTTTAAGATAGGACGGTAAATTTCCATAATACCACTCACCAAGCCGGCATGCTTGATGCGAAGCGACTTGGTTAGAATCAATTTCTTCTAAATCAAGTAGCATGTTATATACACGCCATTTCCAAAGCAAATGATCGGTTTTTGCTGCTTTTAATATATCTTTTGCGTGAAAACGAATACTATCAAAAAATGTCAGGCGATATGCATCCATCTGTTTGCTTAACTCTAAAATGATTTTAGCTGTTTCTTTGGCGACACCTTGGGTTGCATTCCCCATGTCAAACATAGCCGCGTTTCGATCAGCAATTTCGGTTACTGCTGATGTTTGTTCTTCTGTCATCGCCGCAATTTGTGAGGTGGAACCGTTAATGGCCTGTATAGCTGCTATAATATGTTCCAGTTCTTGCTCGCCAGCTTGTGATTCTGACACTGTAAGTTGCATACGTGTTTCCGTGTTATCCATTTCTGTTGTAACATCGCTAGCTACTTGTTGTAGTGACTCCATATTTTGCTTAATTTGTATTGTTTGTTCTTTTGTATGTTCTGCCAGTTTGCGAACCTCTTGAGCGACGACGGAAAAACCTTTCCCATGTTCACCTGCGCGTGCAGCTTCGATACTTGCATTTAAAGCGAGTAAGTTTGTTTGCTCTGTAATATCTTCAATGACATTTACAAAAGAATGAGTTTGCTTTATTTCTTCATTTAAACTTCTTATTTGCGTGGCTACCTCTTTATAAACCTCGCCCATTTGGTTCATATCTTCAAGTGCTCCATGGATTACTTGTTTACTTTTATTTACAGAAACAACCGCTTCATCTGTTTCTTCAGCTACTTTGGTAGCATGTTCAGCTACTTCATTAACAGAAGCACTGACTTCTTCGGTAGCAGATGTTACATTGTGGCTTTCTTCGACAATGCTTTCCATTTGGTTAATTAATTGCTCTGTCGAATCTAACGTCGTCACACCATGAAGTAACTCTGAAATTTGACCTAGAAAGGATTTAAATGTTTCTTCGATATGTGCTTGTACGATAAGTTGCTGATCGAAGGCAGTCAATTTTTGTATAGCGAGCGACAATGGTATGGTTTGTTTTTGTTTGCGGCGTGGTTGTTCTAGTAATAAAGAAATGATGTGATGAGTGAGTAAATGGTGGACAGCGATGTATTGTTCCACAGGTATATGTAACTGACTGAGTTGTTTACCTATTTCCATACGAGAGCGTATGTAATTATCATCCACAGTTGCTTTTAACAGTTCTTCTACATACGTTTCAACAATGGTTTCTAATTGTTGCTGTGAAATGGATTGCTTATTTTGGTCTGAAATAGATTCAAAATAATTGTAAACGACAGAAATACATTCTTGCTTATGTGGTGATAGGATGGGTGCGGCTTGTCTTACTAAATCTAGTGTCTCTTCTGTTATTCCCATTAGCTTTCTATGTATAGAGCTGTTTTCCAGCTGATTTGTTTTATTCGGTATCGTTTTTGTATGCAAAGCTGTTCCTCCTATTGGTAATGAAATTTTGCCACATGTTTACGTTTAGTTAGCCTCATTAAATTTTTTTGCACATAGGAAAGCATAGAAGCTTAAAGGTTTATAGTATAAGAAAAACTGCGCCTTTCGCCATAAGGACTTTGGCGACAAGCCAAGTTTTTCAAATGGAAATAGCTAATTTATGAAGCTGGTAAGCGATAACAAACTGTAAAAAATTCAATAAAATCGGGCTTTCAACCCGTGGGTATTTTTCCTCCCTCGTTCCTGGTATCTAATTGAGTATGTTCTAAAGGCTGTTCAAAGTAGCTGTTATCTTCCATTTAGAATGGAGCTAACTTGTGTGGAGTAGAGTAATATTTTGGTAACATGTAGGTCTTAACAAAAATAATAGTTCTTATTACCTTAAATGTCAACAAAAAATAGACATTTAGAACTAGTTAATACGAAATAGGGTGGAGTCTAATAATGAAAACAGATTGCCATACTTTTTTTAACGAGTATGGCAATCTGTTTTGCGCTTTAGGATGCATAAAATGGACAGGCTTATCGTATAAGAAAAACGTAACTTTCCTCATAGGAACCTGGCGATAAGCTAAGTTTTTCTAAGCTTTGTCATGTATATACGTTTCTTTTCCGTATGGAAGCAAGTGGTAAATTGTAATTAAAATGGTACCAATGAAAGCAATGATTCCCATGAAATTGTATAAGGCATTTCCACTAAAGGTATCAATCATGGCACCTCCAATTAAGGAACCAATAATCCCTGATACACCAAAGAATGTTGCAAAGAAAACAAGATGTCCCGTTGATTGTAATATTTTAGGAACAAGTCGTGATATATAGTTAAATGAAGCTAAATAGAACGTACCAAAAGTTAATCCGTGCATAAACTGTAAACTAATGATGTGCCAAGGGTTATCTGCTGCCCCATAAATAAACCAGCGAATACTATATAAAATCCCAGCAATAATAACGAATACGAGTGGGTGATATTTTCTGAACCAGTAGCCAGCGGTAGCAAAGACAAGCGCCTCGGTAAGTACGCCGACAAACCAAGCCACTCCAACTAAACCTTCACTTCCACCTAGTTGCTCAATATACAAACCAATAAAACTATCATTTGCTCGGTGCGTCACACTTAAAAACATGATGAAGAAAAGAAAAATAAGAAAAGGTTTACTCTTAATGAGCAAACTGACATCCCTTAATTTTACAGGCTCTGACGTTACGTTAACGTCCACTAGCTTAAAACTAACAATAAATGCCAATACCCCGAAAAATAAGTAAGGAATAATCATATACTGAATGCCGGCTCTTGTAAGGATTTCTCCAATAACAAGCGAAGAAGTAGCAAAACCAATTGAACCCCATAAACGTATCGTTCCGAATGAAACGCCAAGATCATGGGCTCTTCGTTGTGCAAGACTATCCCCTAGTGCACCAATAGGAGTTACGAAAAAATAAAATATAGCTCCAACAATGAGTATTGGTAGTAGTGTATTCATTTGAAAAAAGATCACACTCATGACTAGTAAGCCGATGAGACAGACTTGAATAACACGTTTTACCGTTTTATATTTATCACTCATATATCCCCAAAACGGTTGCGCTACAATAGAAGCTAAAGGACCAACTGCTAGTACATATCCAATTTCTGTACCATCCAGTCCTTTGTATTTTAAATACAAAGGTAAATAACTAAGAATAATCGTATTCGTAGCATGGAAAGCAAATAACAACATTTTTAAAGGTGTTAACGATGGTTGATTTGACAAATATCTCTCTCCTAACTTTAGAAAAAAAATTGGCTTATCGCCCAGTCTTATGGCCACATAAACCCAAAAAATCATATACTTCTCTATCGTGTAAATTGTAATGCCATACAAATAGAACTTCCAAAAATGAAATAGAAAACAGGGAAGTTATCGTCGATTACTGGCTTAGCGGTATGTTAGATCGAGTGGGTGATCACACATGTGAAAATAATGAAGAACTACTAAAATGTGCTACCGTTACCGTGTGAATAGTAGGACATATTTTATCTGTTTGTTCATTGCCTATGATCTCCACACTTGGTTAATAAATGCATCCCTACCAGATTTGGCGCGATCTTCTTCGTAGGCAACTGTATTTTTTCGATAAAAGTTTTGATGGTATGCTTCAGCTGGATAAAAAGCCGTAGCTGGCAAAATTTGCGTAACAATCGGGTTAGAAAATTTTCCGCTCTCTTCAAGATGTAATTTGGAGGATTCTGCTGCTATTTTTTGGTTTTCATTATGATAAAAAATAGCAGTTCGATAGGAGTCACCTCGATCATGGAATTGTCCTCCGTCATCGGTAGGGTCAATTTGCTGCCAGTATATGTTCAATATGGTTTCATAGGATAAAACATTTGGATCGTAAATAATTTCAACTGCTTCATAGTGCCCCGTTTTGCCTTGTTTTACTTCTTCATATGTCGGGTTTTCCGTATGACCACCTGTATATCCAGAAATAACACTGTCTACGCCATTCCATTGGTCAAACGGCTTTACCATACACCAAAAGCATCCGCCAGCAAAGGTTGCTCGTTGTTTTTTCTTCATGAAAGAATCCCTCGCTTTTCATAAGGAAGTTTGCAAGTTAGTTTATTTTTATTAGAATAAAGATACTATAACATATTTTGCTAGTAGGTGACAGAATGGCAGAACCATATATTCATAAATTATTTCATAGGAAAAAACTAGATCAGCAAAATCAAGAAGAAAAGGGGGCTATGGCTTATGTAAATGAAGAGGTGAACGGTTCTATTTATGTAACAGATCAAGGGTTAACGCTGGAGAAAGACGGAGATAAAGCATTGTTTGTTTACCCGTGGAAACATTATTATGATTGGGCTGACGTCTATGAATTAGACACGATGCAAATAGGAGATATTGGGGAAAATCTATCTGTCTTAGAGATGGATGAGTACGCGGTGTCCATCGGAGATACCTATCGACTAGGGGAGGCGATCGTTCAAGTTAGCCAACCTTATTTACCATCTTGGAAGTTAGCGAGGCATTTGCAAATAGATGATTTTGCATTACAAATGCAACAAAGTGGTCGTACAGGGTGGTATTTTCGCATTCTTCAAGCAGGGAACATACAAGCAGAACAAGATATGGAATTAATTGATCGTCCCTACCCGCAATGGTCGATTGCTGCATGCAATGAGGCAATGCACAAGTTTAAAGAAGATTTACGTTTAGCAGACGATTTATTACAGTGTGACGTGCTAGGGAGTATGTGGAAAAATATGCTAAAAAAAAGATTGCGGGGCATTCCGTTACGAACTAAAAGGCGTCTATTTGGCCCTGAATAAGAGTAAGCTTGGCGGTGTTTCGTTTACAGCTTAGAAAGCTTAGCTCTTCTCGGCGGGAAAAGCGCCGTCGCTTTTCTAATCCGATCGTATCGTGTAAACAAATTGAATTTTACTATTGATACGTTCATTTGAGGCTATATATCTATAAAACCGCTAATCAGTGGGTAATGCATTCCATACTGAAAAGCGGTTTTTTCCGTAATTCGTACATTTAGGAATTTTCCAATACATGAACATGAACGCGATTTTTTCTGCTTGTTTCGGAAATAAGGCGATGCAATTGGATATAGACAAGGCCATTTTTGTAAGTTGCTTTTATTTTATCGGAACGAACTGGAAAGGGAAGGGTTATTTTTCTTTCAAATACACCGTGTAGAATTTCTTCTTTCACTACTGTTCCATAAGAATGGTCAATATCAATGGAACCTTTTAATTCCAATGTAGTATAGTCTACGTAAACATCGAGCTTTTCCAAATCACTTAGTCCGGGAACACTTGCAATACAAAATAATTCATGGTCAGTTTGATAAATGTTTATTTGTGGTATTGTAGGTTTTATAAGTCCTTCAAACTCGTTCCAAAAACTATCACCGAAAAAATGATCCATATTCTTTTTCCAATCGGACATTTGCTGAAAAGGATCCATACACGTATCACCTCGTTTTATCCTGGCCATCTACGTATGTAATGGATAGCCAAATTTTTTTAGCGGATATAAGGTGCTGTAAGACTTTTGCTTCAAGAAAAGGAAGGTATAATGGAAATAGGGAAAACAGCACCTACATCTTCCATTCATTTAGAGGCGCCTTTAGGACGTCCCCGTAGTTGCTTAACAACCTATGGGGATAGGGGAGGAAACCACACCCTCACGGATGGAAGGTCCGCTTTATTTGTTACTAAATGAGTAGTAAGGGACAGTTTGCAGCCTGAAAAATCCTAGGTTCAAGTCACTACATGATAGCCTATGCTGTCGTTAGTTCGATGTGCATGTCATGTTTGTAAAATACGCATGAAAATAAAAATATTTCATAAATATGAGAAATGAGGTAAGCTTAAAGAGTGAGTTGAAAAAGGGTTGATGAGTTGATATGTATACTGTTGTCAATGGATTAGTCTCATTGGCTTCAAGCAAACAGATGAGACCATAAGTACATGTAAATCATCGAACTTTGAAACATCCTCTTAAATCAAGGTATGGGAGGGCTTGATGTTGTTAAGTAATGCCATCGTTATGGTTGTTATTATTTTAGTTATTAATATCGTATACGTATCCTTATCTACTGTACGCATGATTTTAACATTAAAAGGAAGGCGTTACATTGCTGCCTTCGTTAGTATGTTTGAAATTGTTATTTATGTACTTGGTCTCGGGCTTGTACTAGATAACTTAAATGAAATTCAAAATTTAATTGCTTATGCCATCGGTTTTGGAATAGGTGTTATTTGTGGTTCCATGATTGAAGAAAAGCTAGCGCTAGGATATATTACCGTCAATGTGATTTCATCAAATCCAGATATCGCTTTTACGAAACAATTACGGGATAAAGGCTATGGTGTTACAAGCTGGTTTGCTTACGGGATGGAAGGTGATCGTTTATCCATGCAAATCTTAACCCCTCGTAAGTATGAGTTGAAACTCTATGAAACCATTAAACAAATTGATCCGAAAGCGTTTATCATTGCTTATGAACCGAAGCAAATACATGGCGGATTTTGGGTGAAACAAGTGCGAAAAGGTCGGTTAATGAATCCGAAAAAACGTACGGAAGAAGAGAGAAAACACCAGCAGGTAAAAGCAGATGACCAAGGAGAATTACACAAATAAAGCAAAGAATAATGTATAATCGTAAAATAATGGTAAAAACCGAACGTTATTTTTGTTTTAATAAGTAATGTTCGTTATTTTATTGACAGTAAGACAATATATTGTTATTCTTAAATCGACAATAAAACAACGGAACCTCATATAAAACTGAGAATATGGCTCAGAAGTCTCTACCCAGCACCGTAAATGACTGGACTATGAGGGAAGTAGGATCGTGCTATGCTTAACGAAGGCACGTCTGTTTCCATATATATTGAAACAGATTTATTCTCTTCTCTTATAACTATGAGAGTAGAAATAAATCTGTTTTTTGTTTTACATTATAGGGAGTATACGCTCTCTAACGTTTTGCAGGATAACAAAAATGGTCGCTGTCGATAAAGACTTGGTAACGGTTTTTAGGAAATTAGTTGACGCAAAGATCATTACATGTAATTGGTTTATGTTATTTATTCAAGGAATTATCGCATAAGAAATTAGAAACAAGGTGGTTGAAATCATGATAGGGGTAATTATGGGCAGTATTTCTGATTGGGAAACGATGAAGCATGCTTGTGATGTATTAGATCAACTGCAACTTCCATATGAAAAGGAAATTATGTCCGCTCATCGGACACCAGACGATATGTTTACTTATGCCAAGTCAGCTAGGGAGCGAGGGATCAAAGTAATTATTGCTGGTGCTGGGGGTGCAGCTCATTTACCAGGAATGGTAGCATCACAAACGAATTTGCCTGTCATTGGAGTTCCGGTTCAGAGCAAAGCGTTACAAGGGCTTGATTCGCTTTTATCGATTGTACAAATGCCAGGTGGTGTTCCGACAGCAACGGTTGCGATTGGAAAAGCTGGAGCGAAAAATGCAGGGATACTTGCAGCGCAAATGATAGGTGCGTTTGATGATAAAGTAGCTAGTAGATTGGAAGATTTTCGCAATGATATGAAGCAGGCTGTTGCAGAAATGAGGGATGAACTTGCAAACAAATAACCTTATCTTACCTCCAAAAACGATTGGAATTATTGGTGGCGGACAACTTGGTCGCATGATGGCGATAGCAGCTAAATATATGGGATATCGTATTGCAGTGCTTGACCCAACTGCTGACTGTCCGACAGCGCAGGTTGCTGATCATTCGATTGTTGCCCACTATGACGATATGGATGCAATTAAAGAATTAGCGAATGTATCGGATGTTGTTACGTACGAGTTTGAAAATGTGAATTTACAAGCAGCGGCTTTTTTAGAACAACAAGGTAAGCTCCCACAAGGCGCTTATGCCTTAGAAGTGACGCAAAATCGCGAAAAAGAAAAAACAGTGATGCGCGAGCTTGATTTACCAGTAGCTGATTTTGTTATTGTGAGAAATGGAGAGGAATGTTTACGAGCGTTACAAGATATTTCCTTTCCTGTAGTGATTAAAACGTGTAGTGGGGGATATGATGGCAAAGGTCAGTTAAAAATAGAGGATGAATCAGACATTGATACAGCTTGTCAGTTTGCTGATAAGTACCGACATTGTATTATAGAGCAGTGGGTACGTTTTGATAAAGAGATATCCGTCATTTTTACTCGTTCGCAGGCTGGGGAAATTACTTTTTTCCCTATTGCAGAAAATGAACATCGCCAGCATATTTTATACCAGACATCTGTACCAGCTACGGTTTCGACAGAAGTAGAGAAGCTTGCGATCCAGGCGGTAGAAAAGCTAGCGCATCATATGCATATCGTTGGAACCTTTGCGGTGGAACTATTTGTTCAAGGTGATTCTATTTATATGAACGAATTGGCACCACGACCACATAATTCGGGACATTATACGATAGAAGCATGTAATGTTTCTCAATTTATGCAACATATTCGTGCGATTTGTGGTATGCCGTTACTAGAAGTAAACCTTCTACAATCTGCTATCATGGTCAATGTTTTAGGGCAAGATCTAGAGCATGTTATGCAGTGCTTACCGAAAGCAACAGCAGGCTTTGTTCATTTGTATGGAAAAGAAGCAGCGAAAGCCCAACGGAAAATGGGGCATATTACTTTTACTAGCGATACGTTACAGAACGTACACCAGCAAATGAAGACATTTTGGGAGGCAAAATAGATGATAGAACGTTATACAAGAGAAGAAATGGGAGCTATTTGGACGGAAGAAAATAAATTTAAAGCATGGTTAGAAGTTGAACTATTAGCGTGTGAAGCATGGAGTGAATTAGGTGTAATCCCAAAAGAGGATGTGCAACAATTACGTGCGAAAGCATCGTTTGATATGGACCGCATTTATGACATAGAACAAGAAACTCGCCACGATGTTGTTGCTTTTACAAGAGCAGTATCCGAAACATTAGGAACCGAGAAGAAATGGGTGCACTACGGTTTAACCTCTACCGACGTTGTTGATACGGCACTATCGTACTTAGTGAAGCAAGCAAATACGATTATTCGTCAAGATTTACATGCGTTTATTGAAATTTTGCAACAAAAAGCGATCGAACATAAACATACGGTTATGATGGGAAGAACGCACGGTGTTCATGCGGAGCCGACAACTTTTGGATTAAAACTAGCACTTTGGTACGAAGAAATGAAACGAAATTTGGACCGATTTGAAGCAGCAGCAACTTCCATCGAATTTGGTAAATTGTCTGGAGCTGTAGGTACATATGCAAATATTGATCCATATGTGGAACAGTATGTATGTAAAAAATTAGGTTTAGCGCCTGCACCTGTGTCTACACAGACATTGCAGCGAGACCGTCATGCTGCTTATATCGCTACATTGGCTTTAATTGCTACATCCATTGAAAAGTTTGCAACAGAAATTCGTGGTTTACAAAAAACGGAAACACGAGAAGTAGAGGAGCGTTTTGCAAAAGGTCAAAAAGGTTCTTCCGCAATGCCGCATAAGCGAAACCCGATCGGTTCCGAAAATATGACTGGTATGGCAAGAGTGCTTCGTGGATATGTGACAACAGCTTATGAAAATGTTGCATTGTGGCATGAACGAGATATTTCCCACTCTTCTGCGGAAAGAGTTATTTTACCAGACGCGACCATTGCACTTAACTATATGCTCAACCGCTTTAGTACGATCGTAAAAAATTTAACGGTCTTCCCTGAAAACATGAAGCGTAACATCGACAAAACGCATGGCGTTATATTTTCACAGCGTGTATTACTTATTTTAATTGACAAAGGAATGAGTCGAGAAGCTGCTTACGATACAGTACAGCCAAAAGCGATGCAAGCATGGGAGACAGGAACACATTTTAAGCAGCTTGTGCAGGAAGATAAAACAATTACGGCGCATTTATCGCAACCTGAGATAGAGAATTGCTTTGATTATACGTACCATTTAAAGAATGTGGATCAAATCTTTGAAAAAATTGGCTTAGCGTGAGGTGGATAACATGAAGGGTGCCTTACTTTATGAAGGGAAGGCAAAGCAAGTATATGAAGCAAAAGATGCAACTGGAAAGCTCATCCTTTCCTATAAAAATGATGCAACGGCATTTAATGGTGAAAAAAAATCAGTATTTCCAGGTAAAGGTCGCTTGAACAACGAAATAGCAGCACATATTTTCTCTATGCTACAGGATCAAGGAGTAAAGACACATTTCATCGAGCGTTTAAATGAAACAGAACAGCTCGTTTGGCAAACGGAAATTATTCCGCTTGAGATTGTCGTTCGTAATGTTGCCGCTGGCAGCATTACGAAGCGCCTTGGGATTGAAGAAAAAACGGTCTTGGAACCGCCAATTGTGGAATTGTTTTATAAAGATGATGCGCTAGGTGATCCGTTAATTAATGATGAGCATGCATTACTCGTTGGGTCTATTACACAAGCTGAATTGCAGGAAATTAAAACAAAAGCGCTAGCGATTAACATCCATTTGCAGCATATTTTTCAAGCTATTCGTATTCAATTAGTGGATTTTAAGTTAGAATTTGGCAGGCTCGCATGTGGCTCCATCGTGCTTGCAGATGAAGTTTCCCCAGATACGTGTAGACTTTGGGATGTCGCAACATTTGAAAAATTGGATAAAGATGTCTTTCGTCAAGGAACGGGTGACCTGCTCACTGTTTATGAAGAAATATTAAACCGACTGGAGGAGCAAAAATGAAAAAAATAAAGGTGCATATTACGCTTAAAGAAGGGGTGCTGGACCCACAAGGAAAAGCTATTCAACAATCTTTACATGCGTTAGGTTACGAAGAAGTAGAGGAAGCGCGAGTGGGGAAAATGATTGAGCTACAAGTAGAGGAAGGACCTCATATAGAAGCTCGTATTAAAGAAATGTGCGATAAATTATTAGCGAATCCGGTCATTGAAAATTATCAAGTTACGTTGGAGGAGGCTGTTCAGTCGTGAAATTTGCTGTCATCGCCTTTCCTGGTTCAAACTGCGATCGAGATATGTACAGGGCAGTAGCAAACGTTTTAGGAGCAGATGCTGATCTATTATGGTATGAAACTGCTAATCTAGATAACTATGATGCCATTCTTCTTCCTGGCGGCTTTTCTTATGGAGACTACTTGCGTACAGGGGCAATTGCAGCAACGTCAAATGTGATGCAACAAGTGAAAAAACACGCCGCAAAAGGTAAGCCTGTACTAGGTGTTTGTAACGGTTTCCAAATTTTAACAGAATCTGAGTTGCTTCCGGGGGCATTATTGCGCAATAAAAATCTTTCGTTTATGTGTCATCAAGAAGTGCTAACGGTAAAGAACAATCAAACGATGTTTACAACGGCATATAATGAAGGAGAAACAATTCAATTACCCATTGCGCACGGGGAAGGAAATTATTACTGTGATGAAACGACATTGCAAGAATTAATAGAACATAAGCAAATTGTGTTTACCTATCAAAATAATCCCAATGGCTCTATAGAGAATATTGCTGGAATTGTCAATAGAGAAGGGAATGTTCTTGGAATGATGCCGCACCCAGAGCGTGCTGTGGAACAATTGTTAGGCAGTGCGGATGGCTTACGTTTATTTCAGTCATTGATTCATAATTGGAGGGAAACTTATGTTGCAAACGCATGAAATAAGCCCAGAGCAAATTGAAAATGAAGCGCTTTATAAAGAAATGGGTTTAAATGATGAAGAATACAAGATGGTGAAGCATATTTTACAGCGCAGACCGAATTATACGGAAACAGGGGTTTTTTCCGTCATGTGGTCCGAGCATTGTAGCTATAAATCGTCTAAACCATTATTGAAAAAGTTCCCAACGAAAGCCCCGCATGTGTTGCAAGGTCCTGGAGAGGGAGCAGGGATTATTGATATTGGCGATGAGCAGGCTGTTGTTTTTAAAGTTGAAAGTCATAATCACCCGTCTGCAGTCGAACCGTATCAGGGTGCCGCAACAGGCGTTGGTGGCATTATTCGTGATGTCTTCTCTATGGGCGCACGTCCGATTGCTCTCTTGAATTCGCTGCGGTTTGGTCCATTAACAAATGAACGGACGAAATACTTATTTTCCGGTGTTGTTGACGGTATCGCAGGATATGGGAATTGTGTCGGTGTTCCAACAGTTGGTGGGGAAGTGCAATTTGATGACTGTTATCAGGAGAATCCATTAGTAAATGCCATGTGTGTCGGTTTAATAAAGCATGACGATATTCAAAAAGGGGTTGCCGCTGGTGTGGGGAATACGGTCCTTTATGCTGGAGCGCCAACAGGTCGGGATGGTATTCATGGTGCGACATTTGCCTCCGATGATTTGGCAGAGGATTCATTAAAAGATCGTCCTGCAGTACAAGTTGGCGATCCATTTATGGAAAAATTACTGATTGAAGCATGTTTAGAAGTAATCCAGTCAGATGCGCTCGTAGGCATGCAAGATATGGGTGCTGCTGGTTTAACCTCTTCTGCTAGTGAAATGGCTAGTAAAGCTGGGACAGGTTTGGAGATGAATTTAGATCATGTACCACAAAGAGAAGCAAATATGACAGCGTATGAACTAATGCTTTCTGAATCACAAGAACGGATGTTGCTCGTGGTTAAAAAAGGACGTGAACAGGAAATTATCGAAGTATTCCGAAAATATGGCTTGCAGGCAGTAGCAGTTGGTGAAGTCATTGAGGAAAAGACCTTTCGTATTTTCCAACATGGCAAATTGATGGCTAATATTCCAGTTGACGCATTAGCGGAAGAAGCTCCAGTGTATCATTTACCTGCTAAAGAAGCTGCTTATTTCCAAGCTTTTCAACAAATGAAGCAAGAAGTGCCAGTTGTTAAAGATCATGCACACATGTTCAAGCAACTGTTACAGCAACCGACGATCGCTTCTAAAGAATGGGTTTATGATCAGTACGATTCTATGGTGCAAACAAATACAGTCGTTTCACCAGGTTCTGATGCAGCGGTAGTGCGTATTCAAGGTACGAATAAATCGTTAGCAATAACAACGGATTGTAATTCTCGATACATTTATTTAGATCCTGAAACAGGTGGAAAAATTGCCGTTGCAGAAGCGGCTCGTAACATTATTTGTTCAGGTGCTAAGCCACTCGGGTTAACAGATGGATTGAACTTTGGCAACCCAACGAATCCTGAAGTGTTTTGGCAAATGGAAAAAAGCGTGGAAGGCATGGTAGCTGCTTGTGAAACGTTAGATACGCCTGTAATTAGTGGAAATGTATCCTTGTATAACCAGTCAGGCGGAAAGGCGATTTTTCCGACTCCTGTGGTAGGGATGGTTGGGCTACATGAATCACTGGATCATATTACGTCGAGTTTCTTTCAACAAGCAGGAGATCGTATTTATGTTATTGGAGAAACGGCGTGCGATTTTGGGGGTAGTGAGCTACAGCGACTTATGCAAGGAAAGTATGCAGGAAAAGCACCGCAAATAAACTTAGACGTCGAGAAAAAACGGCAAGATCAGCTATTAACAGCAATCCAACAAGGGGTCGTATCATCAGCACATGACGTTGCTGAAGGTGGTTTGGCGGTCGCTTTAGCGGAAAGCCTGTTTGCTGAGCATACATTGGGGGCGACTGTACAGTTATCTGGTGACCCGACAGTGATGTTATTTAGTGAAACACAGTCTCGATTCCTTGTAACTGTTCCAGAAAATAAACAAGAAAATTTTGTGCATATCGTGGAAGATGCCGTTGAGATTGGGGAAGTTACAACGGATGAGCAGCTTACGATTTCTATCAATGAGCAGGAATATGTGTCTGAATCTGTTGCTTTATTACAAGCACAATGGAAAGGAGCCATTCCATGCATGCTGAAGACAAAGGCATAAGGGAAGAATGTGGCGTGTTCGGTATCTGGGGGCATGAAAAAGCGGCAGAACTGACGTATTACGGGTTACATTCCATGCAACATCGTGGTCAAGAAGGTGCTGGTATCGTTGTCAGTGATGGACAGCAATTAAAAGTGCATAAAGATGTCGGATTAGTGAATGATGTTTTTAAGCATGCAGATTTTTCAATGTTACAAGGTGATGTAGCGATTGGACATGTCCGTTATTCGACACAAGGTGCTAAAACGGTAGAGAATGTGCAACCCTTATTGTTCCATTCCCAAAAAGGGAGTATGGCGCTTGCGCATAATGGCAATCTAATGAATGCCTATGCTTTGCGAGCAGAATTAGAAGAAGAAGGAAGCATATTGCAAACTTCATCCGATACAGAAGTATTGGCACATTTAATCAAACGTAATGGGAACCAAGTGTCGAAGGTTTCCATTACAGAAGCATTAAATCAAGTACAAGGTGCCTATGCCTATTTAATTTTGACGGAAAAGCAGCTGTTTGTTGCGCTAGACCCGCACGGGATTCGTCCATTATCGATTGGTAGATTAGGAGATGCTTATGTCGTTGCTTCGGAAACATGCGCATTCGGGCAGATTGGCGCCACATTTGAACGGGAAGTATTACCAGGTGAGCTCATTACGATTGACGATCATGGTCTTACGTCGACACGATTTGCTATGCGAGAACAACGAAAAATGTGTGCCATGGAATATGTGTATTTATCCCGACCAGATAGCGATGTAAATTTAGTAAATGTGCATGCGTCAAGGAAAAACATGGGTATGGAGCTTGCCAAAGAAGCTCCGGCAGATGCAGATATCGTTGTTGGCGTGCCTGACTCTAGTACATCAGCTGCGATTGGTTACGCTGAGGAAAGTGGGCTTCCATATGAGATGGGGATTATTAAAAACCGTTATGTTGGTAGAACTTTTATTCAACCTTCCCAAGAATTACGAGAGCAAGGGGTGAAGCTTAAGCTATCCCCAGTTCGAAGTATTATTGAAGGAAAACGAGTCGTTATGATTGATGATTCCATCGTCCGTGGCACAACGAGTAAGCGGATTGTGCATATGTTAAAAGACGCTGGTGCAAAAGAAGTGCATGTGCGAATTGCTTCACCGTCTATTCAACATCCTTGCTACTACGGGATTGACATGTCGACAAGAAAAGAGTTAATTGCAGCAAATTATGAACAAGATAAAATAAGAGAAATCATTGGCGGAGATAGTCTAGCGTATTTGTCAGAGGCAGGTATGGAAAAAGCAATCTTAAAAGATAAGACGATCCATCAAGGCGTTTGTACAGCGTGTATGACTGGTAAATATCCGCTCTCCATAGAATCGGACAAACAAGTGTCTCCTTTTATTTCCCTATAGGAAAGTATAGGTTTAAAGGTTTAGAGGATAAGAAAAAAGATAGCCTCTGTCATGAAATAATTAAGGTTAGAGTGAAGGCTTATGCAGCATTAACTTTAGATGATAGAAAAGGAGAAGTGACCATAGTGGCAAATGTATATAAACAAGCTGGCGTAGACGTTGAGAAAGGCTACGAAGCTGTGGAACGAATGAAAAAGCATATCGAGCGAACGAATAAAAAGGAAGTGCTAGGTGGGATTGGTGCATTTGCCGGTCTGTTTGATCTGTCAGGCTTTTCCTACGAACAGCCAGTACTTGTATCAGGAACAGATGGGGTAGGAACAAAATTGAAGCTTGCGTTTGCTATGGATCAGCATCGTACCATTGGAATTGATGTTGTGGCGATGTGCGTCAATGATATTGTTGCTCAAGGGGCAAAACCACTCTTTTTCCTTGATTATATTGCTTGTGGAAAAAATGATCCGAAGCAAATAGAACAAATTGTAGCTGGGATTGCAGAAGGTTGTGTTCAGGCAGATGCAGCTTTAATCGGTGGAGAGACAGCTGAAATGCCAGGGATGTATCAAGCTGGTGAATATGATTTAGCTGGCTTTACCGTTGGCATTGCCGAGAAAAAAGAACTCATTACAGGAGAAAACATCCAATCCGGAGACGCTATTATCGGATTGCTATCAAGTGGTATACATTCTAATGGCTATTCGCTCGTGCGTAAGTTAACGACCGATTTAGCTTTTGATCAATCTTATAGTTTACGTGAACCTCTAGGAGAAGCATTACTTACGCCAACACGTATTTATGCGAAGTCGATACAAAGCGTTTTAAAAACAGGGTATATCAAAGGTGTAGCTCATATTACAGGTGGAGGTTTTTACGAAAACTTCCCACGCATGGTACCAGAAAATCTAGGAGTGGATATTGATACAAAGGCGTGGGACATACCAGAAATTTTTCCGTTTTTACAACAACAAGGAAAGATTGCGACAGAGGAAATGTTCGGTGTGTTTAATATGGGAATCGGGATGGCAATCGTTGTTGCAAAACAGCATGTGTCAGAAGTTATGGATCACTTAGAAACAGCAGGGGAGAAGGCCTCTATTATTGGTTCGGTGACGGAACAAAAAGGAGTGCACATACGTTTATGAGTCGGGTGAAGGCAGCCGTATTTGCTTCCGGGGCAGGCAGTAATTTTCAAGCCATGCTTGACGAAAGTGACTTGGCTTGTGAGATCGTTTTATTAATCTGTGACAGACCTGGGGCAGCCGTCATAGAAAGAGCAAGGCAACATCAAATTCCTGTCTATCAGTTCGACCCGAAGCAATATGCCACGAAAGAAGCGTATGAAAGAGAATTGGTGACTGTATTAAAAAAAGCGCGTGTAGAGTGGATTTTTTTAGCAGGATATATGCGTATTGTAGGTTCCTATTTACTACATGCGTATCAAGGTAAAATCGTGAATATCCACCCTTCGTTGTTGCCCGATTTCCCTGGGAAAGATGCGATTACGCAAGCTTTTGCAGCGAAAGTGGACAAAACAGGGGTAACCATTCATTTTATCGATGAAGGTATTGATACAGGACCGATCATCGCTCAACAAACAGTCAATATGTATCCAGATGATACGATTCGTTCATTAACAAAACGCATCCAGCAAGTCGAGCATAAGCTATATCCAAAAATAATTAGACAATTAGTACAAAATGAGGGAGAACTATGAAAAAACGAGCATTAATAAGTGTATATGACAAAGAAGGAATTACATCGTTTGCAAATGAATTAGTCCAGGCAGGATATGAGATTATTTCAACAGGTGGAACGCTCCATACATTACAAGCAGCTCATATTCCAGCAACTGCTGTGGAAAATATAACTGCTTTTCCAGAAATATTAGATGGTCGGGTTAAAACATTGCATCCAAACATTCATGGTGGATTACTTGCAAAACGGGGGAACAAAGCACATCTGCAAGAGCTTGAAGTGAATGCTATTACGCCAATTGATCTTGTTGTTGTTAACCTTTACCCCTTTAAGGAGACGGTAACGAACGAAGCTGCTTCTCATGAGGAAATCATTGAAAATATTGATATTGGTGGCCCTTCAATGTTGCGATCAGCGGCTAAAAATTATCAGGCGGTAACCGTGGTTGTTGATCCAACCGATTACGAAAGCGTACTCCAAGCATTGCAAACTGGTGAAGTTACGTTAGAACAACGTCAGCAGTTAGCTGCGAAAGTATTCCAACATACAGCAGCATATGATGCACTTATTGCCTCATACTTTACAGAAAGCACTGGAGAAGCATTTCCAGAACAGTATACGATTACATATGAAAAGGTACAGACGCTACGTTACGGAGAAAATCCACACCAAGCAGCTGCTTTTTATAAGCAACCGGTTACGAAACAGCAAGGATTGGCTACAAGTGAACAATTGCATGGGAAGGAGCTTTCCTATAACAACATCCAAGATGCGAATGCGGCTTTAGAGATTTTGGCAGAATACAACGCACCTACAGCTGTTGCGGTAAAACATATGAACCCATGTGGAATTGGAACGGCAGATACGCTTGCAAAAGCATTTGCACATGCGTATGCGGCAGACCCTGTTTCCATATTTGGAGGAATTGTTGCTTGCAATCAAATAGTAGATAAGGAAACGGCGCTGCAGTTAAGCGACATCTTTTTAGAAATTGTCATCGCACCAGATTTTACAGAAGAAGCACTACAAATATTAACAGAGAAGAAAAATATTCGTCTGATGAAATTACCTCGACAAGCAGATAAAGTAATCGAAAACAAATATACATCGGTTGTTGGTGGTATGTTAATTCAAACGAAAGATGAGGAACAAATTACAGCCTCCGATGTTACTGTTGCTACGAAACGAGAGCCCACGGAAAAAGAGAAGGAGCAATTACTCTTGGCGTGGAAGGCAGTCAAACATGTGAAATCCAATGCGATTGTGTTGGCAAAAGAGAATCGAACGGTCGGTATTGGTGCAGGACAAATGAATCGAGTTGGCGCTGCAAACATTGCCATTGAGCAAGCGAAAGAGCATGCAGTAGGAGCAGTTATGGCTTCGGATGCATTTTTTCCTATGCCAGACACGGTGGAAGCCGCTGCAAAAGCAGGAATTACTGCTATTATTCAGCCAGGCGGTTCCAAGCGCGATCAAGATTCTATTGATGTATGTAACCAATATGGGATTGCAATGATTTTTACGGGCATACGTCATTTCAAACATTAATTTTGGAGAGGAGCTTTTCGTTTCATGAACATTCTAGTCATTGGTCGTGGCGGTAGAGAGCATAGTATTGTAATGAAATTAAGGGAAAGTGGACAGGTTACTCAATTATATGTAGCTCCAGGAAATGGCGGAATGGTAGAGCAAGCTACTTGTGTCTCTATTGATGAAATGGATACCCAAGGGTTAATCGATTTTGCTAAGGAAAAGGCAATTGATTTAACAATTGTCGGTCCCGAAAATCCATTAAATAAAGGCATTGCGAACGCTTTTCAAAGAGAAGGATTACGTATCTTTGCTCCAACAAAAGAAGCTGCTCTCCTTGAAGGAAGCAAGCAATTTGCGAAACAATTTATGGACAAATATCATATACCAACTGCTGTTCACGAAACATTTACAGATGTAAATAAAGCAAAAGCATATATTGAATTAAAAGGAGCCCCTATTGTCATTAAAGCGGATGGGCTTGCTGCCGGTAAGGGAGTTGTTGTAGCTGAAACGAAACAAGCTGCATTTGCCGCTGTAGAAGAAATGTTAGTCGAAAAAACGTTTGCCGACGCAGGGACAACCATTGTTATAGAAGAATTTTTACAAGGAAAAGAATTCTCCTTAATGGCTTTTGTTTATCACGATCAAGTGTATCCGATGGTTCCTGCTCGTGATCATAAACGCGCCTTTGATTTTGATCAAGGACCGAATACTGGCGGAATGGGTGCTTTTGCGCCGGTACCAGACGTAACGCAAGCAGACTTGGACTATACGTATAAACATGTTTTACAGCCTACAGTGAACGGACTTATAGAAGAAGGAAGGCCATTTATCGGTGTGCTTTATGCAGGACTCATGAAAACGGAAACTGGCCCAAAAGTGATTGAATTTAACACTCGATTTGGTGATCCAGAAACGCAAGTTGTTTTGCCATTGTTAAAAAATGATTTGGCACAAGTATGTGTAGATGTAATAGATGGTATGGATCCGAAGCTTGAATGGGAGCAAAAAGCTTGTGTCGGTGTCGTCGTAGCTGCTAGTGGTTATCCAAATGAGTATGAAAAAGGAATAGACATTCCCGCATTGCCAGCTACGCCTGCGGAGATTGTCCATGCAGGCACAAAACAAATTGGTGAACGGATGGTGACAAACGGTGGTCGTATTTTAGTATCGGCAGCTGTAGCGGATACCCTTGATGAAGCGGCTTCGTTTGCTTATGAGCCTCTCCAAGTGTTCAAAGATAGAGATGAATTCTTTTATCGAACGGACATTGGGAAATAGATAGCTGGTCATGTTGAAGAATGGTTCTACACATCAGAAATGATGGTGGAGCCTTTTCTTTTTTCTTTTCACTATAGGAAAGGTAAGATTCATATTTTATAGTATAAGCAAAACGATGAGTGCTTTTCATCAGAAAGACTTTGGGTATTCTTTGCGCTTTATGCCTAAGGCTATTTTATTACAACACTTAAATAATAATGAACGTTTACAAAATTGAAACAATATAGCATGTGAAAATATGGTAAAATGAAGTGCAGTTAACCATCTTTGTGTAAGGTAAGAAGTTCGTCAGTTAAAGGCGTATGTGTCTGTCACGGATTTAGAAGTAGTTATCTAAGCTAACATCAACCGAAAGTAAGGCGTTACCAATGAATCATGGTATTTTTTTCCTTTTTACTTGTTCCTATACTAGATACATGTTAATGTACAAGAAAGCGTGTGTCACTTTTTTATACTATAGAAAAGCAAAGGCTTTCTCCAAGACACGTAGCGATACGCCAAGTTGTTCTAATCGTATAAGCAAAAAGCAGACTCGTTATGGAGAATGAACGACAAAAAATCTTTGCTTCATGCTGAAAATACAAACACTTAAATAACTTATTGGTTTACAACAGATGAAATGATACTGCCTGGTGTTTAAATAACCACGCATTGAAACTTCAGATAATAAAAGCAAATGTTACGTTTATGGGGGAGATGTTCATGTTACGAAATGGATTTTATTGGAGGAACCGTGAGATGAGGCAGCATGTCAGAGTCGTCGATGGAGAAGTAGCTCCAACGATCGTGCTAGAAAACGCGACTTACTTGAATGCGTATACGAAACAATGGGTAGAATCCAATATTTGGATGTATGAAGATCGGATTGTTTATGTTGGGGAGCAAATGCCAGCTAATTTACACGATACAGAGATTGTAGATTGTACAGGGAAGTATGTCGTTTCAGGTTATATTGAGCCACATGCCCACCCCTTTCAATTGTATAATCCGGAACAATTGGCATGGCACGCAGCTAAGACAGGCACAACAACATTAATCAATGACAATTTATTATGGTTATTTATGTTGAATAAAAAGAAAGCGTTTTCGATTTTGGAGGAGTTTAGCAAGCACCCTGTGTCTATGTATTGGTGGGCTCGATTTGATCCGCAGACGGAGTTGCAGGGGGAGCATGGTTTATTTCAGACAGAAGATGTTTTATCGTGGGTAAAACATCCTGCCGTCGTTCAGGGTGGCGAACTCACTTCCTGGCCAGACCTTCTAGCAGGTGACGATATTTTATTATATTGGATTCAAGAAACGAAAAATCAGCGTAAGCCTGTGGAAGGACATTTCCCAGGGGCTTCTGAACGGACCTTAACAAAAATGAAACTACTTGGTGTTAATGCGGATCATGAATCGATTTCTGGAGAAGAGATTTTACGGCGTCTACGACTAGGCTATCATGTAGGGTTGCGTTATTCATCGATTCGCCCCGATTTACCAAATTTAATAGAGGAAATGCTTGCAGCAGGGTTGACAACCTTTGAAAATTTAACCTTTACAACAGATGGAGCGACACCTGCTTTTTATGAAACAGGGCTTATTAATCAGTGTATCGACATTGCTATAAAAAAAGGAATACCTATTGAAGAAGCTTATTTAATGGGCAGTTTCTACGCTGCCAAGCATTTACGAATGGAAGAACAGCTAGGAAGTATTACACCGGGTCGATTTGCCCATATTAATATTTTAACAGAAAAAGATAATCCTCATCCAGAGAGTGTGCTGTCAAAAGGAAAATGGATTGTAAAACATGGCGAACAGCAAAAAATGCAAGCCCAAATCCCGTGGTCAAAATATCACATCAAGCCACTAGATTTAGATTGGGAAATAAGCTATAAAGAATTACAATTTTCCGTTCCAATCGGTTTGGAAATGGTCAACGATGTAATTATGACGCCATATCCAATTGAAGTGGATATAACCGTTGAAGAACTTCCTGCCGAAACAACGGATTCTTTTTTAGTTTTACTTGATCGACATGGCAAATGGCGTGTGAATACGACGTTACGGGGGTTTACGAATGAGCTAGGTGCTATCGCAAGCTCTTATTCCGTGTCTGGTGATTTTGTATTTATTGGAAAACGAAAAAGCGATTTGTTACTTGCTGGTAAACGTATAAAAGAGTTAGGCGGGGGGATTGTTATTGCTCATCATGGAGAAATATTATTAGAAATTCCGCTCCAACTTGGTGGGATGATGTATGCTGGAGCGATGGACGAACTGATTAAACAGGAAAAAGAATTAAAACAGATTTTACAATCATTTGGGTATCCATTTTCTGACCCTGTGTATTCGATATTTTTCTTATCCTCTACGCATTTACCTTATGTGCGTATTACGCCGCAGGGAATTATAGATGTGAAGCAAAAGGAACTCCTATTCCCTGCAACGATGTGTTAGCGTATAATCAACGAGGCAGCTTGTCAGGTAAAAGAAGCAGTGTCTACGTATTAAAAATTAGAAAAAATCATAAACAAACGCACTGCGGTAAGCTCGGGACTTCATTTTACTGTAGGAAAGCAAAAAAGTTTAAAGGTTTATAGTATAAGAAAAACTGCGGCTTCCGCCATAAGACATGGCGATAAGCCAAGTTTTTCTTATAAGTGTAATACAGTGCTGACCAAACTTTTTATAGGGTAAGAAGTGGCATTACTCGTATTGGGAGCATATGATAAGGCCCTTCCAAGTATGTAATATGAAAAAGGCAATCGAAGGAGGAAATAGTATGCGAAAAGTTTTATTCATAGTAGTTATCATAGCAATTGTTTTTATTGCAGGTTGTAAAGATGAAGGGGATGTGGGGAAGGACAACGAAAAAGATGATGATAAAAATGCTGCATATGCTTTGACGGGTCTTTCTGCCGATGGATCAACAGATAACAGAATGGTTGCTGTCATGGTAAATAATCATCCGAAAGCAAGGCCGCAAACGGGTTTATCACAAGCAGATATTGTTTTCGAAATGCTAGCTGAAGGGAATATTACGCGGTTTCTAGCGCTTTACCAAAGTGAGCTACCTGATGTTATTGGCCCTGTTCGCAGTGCGCGGGAGTATTATTTTGATTTAGCCCAAGGGTATAATGCTATTTACGTGCATCACGGCGCTGCTGATTTTATTAATCAAAAGATAAAAGATAAAGGAATTGACCATCTGAATGGCTCGCTTTATGATAATGATGGTAACTTATTTAAACGAGAGACTTTTCGTAAAGCGCCTCATAACTCGTATTTACAAACCGATGCGATATATGAAATAGCGGAAGATAAAGGGTATGATGTAACTGCTACATATGAATCATTGCCATTTCTAGAAACGGATGCTGAAATTGCTGGTTCTCCTGCACCAAAGGTTACCGTTAGTTATGCAAATAATTCAAATGAAATGATACAATATATATTTAAAGAGGACAGTGGAACGTATAAGCGCTATAATGGAGAGCAGCAAACTGTAGAAATGGATACGGAAGAGCCAATTGAAATAAATAATGTATTCATTATCGAAGCAAGTCATCAAGTAATTGACCAAGAGGGACGCCGCGCAATTGATTTAGAATCCGGCGGTGAGGCTTATTTATTACAAAATGGTGTGATGCAAGAGGTACAATGGGAAAATCGAGCGGGCAGAATCATCCCCGTAAAGAATAGTAAGGAAGTACCGTTTGTTCCGGGGAAAACATGGATTAATGTTATTCCTCAACAACCTGGATTGCAAGACATTGTAACGATATCAAGTGATTAATGGGGAGGAGGCCGAGATGTGCAAATTGATAAATTACGTGGACAACATTTAGATGAACTATTTGAAGCTATCCTATCATTAAAAGATAAAGAAGAATGCTACCGCTTTTTTGATGATATAGCAACAATGTCTGAAATTCAATCGCTGTCACAGCGCCTGCAAGTAGCTAAAATGTTAACACAAGGTGCTACGTATAATGCGATTGAAGAAAAGACAAATGCTTCAACGGCTACTATTTCACGCGTACGGAGATGTATTAATTACGGAAGTGATGGTTATAAAATCGTGCTTGATCGGATCATGGAAGATAAATAGGTACCATTTTATAGAAAAATTCGTCACCATTTTTTGGTGGCGTCTTTTATTGCGCTTTAGGAAAAAACAGCCCTCTTTCCAAATAGGATAAGTACGTATAATAAATTTCATGCTATGGGATAACCAAATAACCGAATAAGCCCCGTCCGGCTCCAAAGCCCAGCAACTAGGCGACTTCACTCCATTGCCCTAAGCGAAGTCATCATCGGTTCGTTCTAAATAGGAAGGCCGACTAAAGACGGGCTTGCCGGAGGGCGCCGGCATACTCCTGTTGCAGGAGCATGAATCCTAAAACTTTCGTTGCTTCGTTTCAGTCGCTACGTTGCTAAACGGGCGCTTGCGCCTTTGTTCATTCCATAAAGGTTTTTTGGTATAATGAACTAACGGATAAACAATATGGAGGATTTGAATCGTGACTACGTTATTAAAGCAATGGAAACACATATTTAAGCTTGATCCAGCAAAAGAAATAACGGATGAGGATTTAGAGAAAATATGCGAGTCTGGTACAGATGCAATTATCGTTGGTGGTACGGATAATATTACCTTAGACAACGTATTAGATTTACTATCCCGCATTCGTCGATATACAGTGCCTTGTATTTTAGAAATATCATCCATGGATGCCATTACGCCAGGATTTGATTATTATTATATTCCCATGGTGCTCAATTCAAAAGAGAAAAAATGGATGATGGATATGCAACATCAGGCCATTAAAGATTATGTAGATATGATGGAGTTTAGCGAAATTTTCTTTGAAGGGTATTGCATTTTGAACGAGGACGCAAAAGCCTTTGCGTATACGAATAGTTATTTACCAGATGAGGAAGATGTCATCGCTTATGCGTACATGGTGGATAAAGTATTTCACTTGCCTATATTTTACATGGAGTATAGCGGGAAATATGGCGATCCAGCCTTAGTTGCTAAGGTGAAAACGCAATTACAGCATGCCACTCTTTTTTACGGTGGAGGTATAGAAACTGCTGCCCAAGCGAAGGAAATGAAACAGTACGCTGATGTCATCGTTGTTGGCAACAGTATATATACGAATATGAAGCAAGCTTTACAAACCGTTTCTGCGGTAAAAGAGTAATCAGTTAGGCGGTGATAGAATGAGTCAAACAAAGGAAACATTATTAAAAGGATTGAATCAACAACAGCGAGAAGCTGTGATGCATACAGACGGCCCACTGCTCATTATGGCTGGTGCTGGAAGTGGAAAGACACGTGTATTGACGCATCGAATTGCTTATTTATTAGCAGAGAAGGACGTTTCTGCTCGTAATGTGTTAGCTATTACATTTACAAATAAAGCAGCTAGAGAAATGAGAGAACGTGTGAAAAGGTTAGTTGGACCTGAAAGTGAGTATATGTGGGTATCGACTTTTCACTCGATGTGTGTACGCATTTTACGTAGGGACATTGACCGCGTTGGCTATAACAGTAATTTTACCATTTTAGATAGCAGTGATCAGCTATCGGTCGTCAAGCAAGTGCTTAAAAATTTGAATATAGATCCGAAAAAAATGGAACCAAGGGCTATGCTTGGTCAAATTAGTGCTGCCAAAAACGAACTCATTACACCAGAAGAATATAATAAACGTGTAGGTAACTTTTTTGAACGGCAAGTAGGACAAGTATATGAAGCGTATCAAAAGATGATTGTAAAAAACCAATCGCTTGATTTTGATGATTTGATTATGCAAACCATTCATTTATTTAAACGTGTGCCAGAAGTGTTGGAATACTACCAACGTCGTTTTCAATATATTCATGTTGATGAGTATCAAGATACGAACCACGCACAATATGCACTTGTAAAAATGCTAGCGAGTCGTTATCAAAACTTATGTGTTGTAGGTGATTCCGATCAGTCCATTTACCGCTGGCGAGGTGCTGATATTGCAAATATCCTAACCTTTGAAAAGGATTATCCGACCTCAAGAACCATTATGTTGGAACAGAATTATCGCTCTACAAAGTCTATTTTAGCGGCTGCGAACCATGTGATTGATAATAACACAAGCAGGAAGCCGAAAAAACTATGGACAGAAAATGAGGATGGCAAACAAATTCATTACTTTCAAGGTGCAACGGAACAAGAGGAAGCTTTATTTGTCACGGAAAAAATCCAGCAATTAACTCGAGAAGGGGAATACTCCCCAAGTGATGTGGCGATACTATATCGAACGAATGCGCAATCTCGTGCTATTGAGGATACCTTGGTGAAATCGAATATGGCGTATCAAATGGTAGGCGGTACGAAATTCTATGAGCGCAAAGAGATTAAGGACATTATTGCGTACTTGCGTTTAATTGCCAATCCTAATGATGATTTAAGCTTTGAGCGTGTTGTCAATGTGCCGAAACGAGGAATCGGGAAAACGTCGGTGGAACGTTTACGCGAATATGCTGCTCTTCACGATATTTCTTTCCACGAAGCAGTGAAGGAAGTCGATTTTACGGGCGTATCTAAAAAAGCAGCTAACGCGCTTGCTGCATTCTCAAGCCTCATTGAATCTCTGTCGCAACAACAAGAGTTTTTGACAGCTACAGATATGGTAGAGGCTGTATTAACGCGAACCGGCTATGAAACGATGTTAAAAAACGAGCGATCCATCGAGGCGCAAAGTCGTTTGGAAAACTTAGAAGAATTTATGACGGTTACGCAAGACTTTGAAGCAGGTAGTGAGGATAAAACACTTGTTGCCTTTTTAACAGATTTAGCCTTAATTGCTGATATTGATCAAGTAGATGAAGAGGAAACAGAAGCAGAAGCTAAAATTACATTAATGACGTTACATGCAGCAAAAGGATTAGAATTTCCAGTTGTATTTTTGATCGGTATGGAAGAAAATGTTTTTCCACATAGCCGTTCCATGTTCGATGAGGAAGAAATGGAAGAAGAACGCCGATTAGCTTATGTCGGTATTACGCGTGCTGAAAAAGAGCTTTATCTCACCCATGCGCGTATGCGAACCTTGTTTGGACGAACGAATATGAATCCTATTAGCCGGTTTATTAATGAAATACCGGAAGAATTAATAGCAGGTATCGAAGTAGCTAACGATACGATGTTTGGCAGAAGCACAGAACCGAAGCCGAGCAGAGCACAATCGATGAAGCGTAAAGCACAGCAAATGCAGAAAACATCCGGTGCTGAAAATGAGACGTGGTCACCTGGCGATAAAGCGAACCATAAAAAATGGGGCGTGGGTACGGTTGTAAAAGTAAGTGGAGAAGGTGAAGCAATGGAGCTTGATATTGCTTTCCCTGCACCAGTCGGCATTAAACGTGTATTAGCAAAATTTGCACCAATTACGAAACAATAAGGGAGGTGCTTGGATGGACAAACAACAAGCACAAGAGAAAATAAAACAGCTTACGGCGATTTTAAATCAGTATAACTATGAGTATCATGTGCTAGATAAGCCATCTGTGGAAGATGCGGTTTATGACCAAAAAATGCGCGAGCTTCGTGAACTAGAAGAAGCATATCCAGATTTTCAAGAGCCAGATTCTCCTACACAGCGTGTTGGTGGAGAGCCGCTGGAAGAATTTCATAAAGTAGAGCACCGCATCCCTATGCTTAGCTTGGCAAATGCTTTTAATGAACAGGATATTCGCGATTTTGTTAAAAGGGTGAGTCAAGGAACGGAGGAGCCAATAAGCTTCGTTTGTGAGTTAAAAATTGATGGATTAGCAGTTTCTTTAACATACGAAGATGGCAAGTTTGTTCGTGGAGCAACACGTGGTGACGGAACAATAGGGGAAGATATTACAAGTAATTTACGAACAATCCGTAGCATTCCATTAACGATTAGAGAAAATGAAACATTGGAAATACGTGGAGAAGCGTTTATGCCACATAAATCCTTTTTAGCTTTAAATAAAGAACGAGAAGCGAAGGGGGAAGAACCGTTTGCCAACCCGCGGAACGCAGCGGCTGGTTCTTTACGCCAGCTTGATCCGAAAATTGCCGCGAAACGAAACCTCGACATTTTTTTGTATGGGGTTGGCGAATGGGAGAATAGCAATGTAACGAAACATAGTGAACGGCTAGAACGGTTAAAAGAATTAGGTTTAAAGGTTAACCCAGAATGGAGAAAATGTGACTCCGTAGAAGAAGTGATGGCGTATGTGCAATATTGGACGACAGAACGACCACACCTAAATTATGAAATTGATGGGATCGTTATTAAAGTAGATGACATTAACCAGCAAGAAAAATTAGGTTATACTGCAAAAAGCCCGCGTTGGGCAATTGCTTATAAATTTCCGGCTGAAGAAGCGGTAACGAAACTGACTGATATTGAATTAAGTGTTGGTAGGACAGGTGTAGTTACACCGACAGCGATTTTAAATCCAGTAAAAGTTGCTGGCACAACTGTTCAACGTGCTTCTCTTCATAATGAAGATTTAATAAGGGAACAGGATATTCGTATTGGCGACACGGTCGTGATTAAAAAAGCGGGAGATATTATTCCTAAAGTAGTCCGAGCTGTGGTAGAAGAACGAACAGGAGAAGAGCGAGAATTTCATATGCCAGAGGAGTGCCCTGCATGTGGCAGTGAATTAGTCCGCTTAGAGGAAGAGGTTGCTTTACGTTGTATTAACCCAAATTGCCCTGCGCAACTAAAAGAAGGGCTTATCCATTTTGTATCTAGGAATGCTATGAATATTGATGGGCTTGGAGAGAAAGTAATTGTTCAACTATTCCAAGCAGATTTGGTGAAAACAATTGCTGATATTTACCGTCTGGAAAGAACAGAACTCTTAAAACTTGAACGAATGGGAGAAAAATCAGTTACCAATTTATTAGAAGCAATTGAAGCTTCAAAAGCAAATTCACTGGAAAAATTATTATTCGGTCTTGGCATTCGTTTTGTTGGAGCAAAAGCTGCCAAAACATTAGCAATGGAATTTGAAACGATGGAAAAGCTACAACAAGCAACATATGATGATTTAGTTGCGATTAATGAAATTGGCGAAAAAATGGCTGACTCTATCGTACAATATTTTCAAGAACAACAAGTGATGGATCTTTTAGAAGAATTGCGTAGCCTTGGTGTTAACATGTCTTATTTAGGAGTGAAACCTACAGAAACAGCTCAAACAAGTGTATTTAGCGGGAAAACAGTTGTGTTAACAGGAAAAATGGAAATTTATACACGAACCGAAGCAAAGCAATTGATTGAAGACTTAGGTGGGAATGTAACCGGGAGCGTCAGTAAAAAGACAGATTTAGTCATTGCTGGTGTCGATGCAGGTTCCAAGTTAGCGAAAGCAGAGGATCTTGGAATTGAAGTCTGGGATGAATCCCAATTTCAACACGTCGTGAAAAACGAGGGAGTGGAATCGTGAAAAAGACAATGATTTGGTTCATAGGTGCACTATTGCTGCTCACGAGCTGCGCCCCCAATATGAACAAAGATGAAGTGGTACAGGAAAAAGAATCAAATTCAAATGAAGAGCAGGCGATTGTTCCTAGCTATCAGCTTTCAGAGGATAACTATAAAATGATTCTCCCGTTTAAACCTGGTAAAGCAAGAGGTGTGATCGTAACGCAAGTGGCTAATCGTCTTGATATAGATGAAGTGGAGGAAGGCTTACGGCGACATTCTAAATCGGTGTTCGATCCAAAAAAGCATTTATTTCAAGAAGGGCAATACATTGATGAAGAAACAGTTAACAAATGGATTGATGGATTAAATCCAAAGAAGAAAGAAGGGGCGCCGGAGAAGTATTATAGGGATAACCCCCGCTACCTATCTCATATTCTAGAGCAAAATTATTTAGTCAAAAAGGACAATAAGGTATCACTAGCAGGTATTTCGATCGGGATTGCAATGAAATCCACCTACCAATTTCAAACGGAAACGGGCGGTCCAACGTACGAAGAGGATATTAGCAAATCAGAAATGATGAAACAAGCAAATAAAATTGCTAATAAGCTTCTTGAAGATATACGTAAAATCGAAGGATTAGAAAATGTTCCGATTATGATGGCAATTTATCGTGAAGAGGACCAATCTTCTCCTGTTCCAGGTAATTTTGTCGCTAAAACAAATATACCAGCAGACAGTTCTTCTGTTGGAGAGTGGGATTCCATTAAAGAAAAGTATGTATTATTCCCGTCAGAAGAAGGAAAAGAAGATTATTTTGAAGATCATGAACTAGTGACGAATTTCGGTAAGGAAATCGCTAGTTATTTTCCGAATTATGTCGGTGTTGTCGGTGAAGGATTCTACGTAAATGATGAATTGCAAAAGATGACGCTTGAGATCCCAATTGAGTTTTATGGGAAAGGAGAAGTCGTTGGCTTTACTCAATATGCTTACGGCTTAGTCCAGGAAATGTTTTCAGACCATTACGGCTTAGAAGTCAAAATAACATCCAGTGATAAACTAGAAAGTATCATCTATCGAAATCCTGGTTCGAAAAAGCCAACAGTAAATATTTTATAATTGTTAGGTAAAAGCACTCCTTGATAATAGATGACGAGCGTTTAGTCATGCCGTTTTGTATGATAGACCTTCGCGTGTACGATTAATTCCTAACCCAAGCAATTACGGTTCTTATGAAATTACCCAAGGTAAACCTGCATGGAAGAGGTTTCTCCCATGCAGGTTTTTAACAGTTTGCCAGATAAGAATGGTATTCGTAACTAACGATTGATAAAAGCCAACGTGCATCCCGGCCCAACTGTAATTTGAAGGGAATTGGAAAAAGAAGAAAGTGGATTACTTCTCAATTTAGACTAGGGGAAACGCTTGCTACATAAAGTTTTTTTTGATGACGTGCATTTTTTTAAGGTCTTATTTCCTAAAAAATTTAATTTGAAGGTAAACAATGGACGGACAATATCATTTTTTCTACGCATAAAGTATTACTTCCTATTACGTTGTTTTTTACAACTTTATACAACAACTATACAGACTTTCTTAAATGAAGAAAAAGAAGAAAGATTTCAGCCTATTTTACAGTAGTAACCCCCGCAAAAACGAACTATTTTCCCAATATGAATTATCTGAATTTATGTTATAATGAAACTATACAAAGTTGAAAATCTAAGGAGATGGTGGGTGGGAATTTGGTAGACGTTGGTCCTTTCATCAAATTACAACGAACGAAGCGACAAATGACGCAAGAAGAATTGTCGGAAGGAATCGTTTCATTGTCTTATTTATCCAAGATTGAAAATAAAAAGACGAAGGCAAGCCCAGAAATCATTCAATTACTTTGTAATCGATTAGGAATTGAATTTGCAGAAGAAACGAATTCCCACATCGAAGAGAAATGTCAACAATGGTATGAAATGCTCTTTGACCACTGTGATAAACAAGAAATGACCGACCGTTATGAAGAATTGCAAGTAATCATGAATCAGAGTATTAATGAAAGTTTTATTATGTTTGAAATACATCAAATCCGTTATTATAGTGTTTTACGTGATTTTAATAAAGCGCTAGCAAAAATTAATGAGCTACATGAGTTAGTAGATTCTTTTAACCATAAACATGAATATTACTGGTACAAGTTTAAGGGCGGTTATTATTCGCTTCAAGACAAGCATGCTAAAGCGATGAAATTGTTTAAGCAGGCTCAAGAAAAAATCCCGCTTGCCAATTTAAATGAGGTAGAAATAGCTGACCTAAAATATGGATTAGCTGTCACTCATAGTCAACTATGGCAACAGTTGGAGTGTTTGGATTATACACAAGAAGCAATGGAAGTATTTCAACGCGAATATAATTTTGATCGCTGTGGTCAATGCCATATTTTATTTGGCATCTCTTACCAAAGGTTTAAGAAATATGAAAAAGCAATTAAAAACTTTCAATTAGCAAAACATCTAGGCGAACTGTGTGATAACAAAGACGTGATTAGTTTAGCACATCAAAATTTAGGTTATCTGTATTCGACTACTGGAAATTCGGAAGAAGCAATCAAAAATTATTTGTTAGCTATTGAGGATAAAGATGTAGATACTGATAACCTACTATCCACTTATACTTGTTTAATTGAAGAATATTATCATGTTAAACAATATGAGAAAGTGGAGCAAAACTTACGAGAAGCTAAAGAATTATTATCAAAAGTCACGTATTCTGATTTGTGGAATCTTTATGATTATATTATTAAAGTGTATACACACTTAATAAATGAAGAATTTGATAAGTTTAAAGTGGTATTAACAGATCACTTTATACCGTACCTTAAACAAGCAGGCGAACATAGTTACTTGGTGTTTTATTCTAAGTTACTAGCCAACCTTTTAGAGGAATGGGGAAAGTATAAAGAATCTGTTCAATATTATAAGTTAGCAAGCTTAAGCTATGAGGAATTTGTCAACATGTAATTTAAATAAGGGGGGATAAATTGAAAAAAGGATTACTATCCGTACTATGTGGTGCCTTACTTGTTGGCAGCCTTTTCTTTACAGAGCAGCAATTTTCAGAAAGTGCTGGGAAGGGCTCGCATCCTGGAGTGTCCAACCATAACGAGCAGTTTTAATTGATTTATATTCTTTTCAATCTATTTTAACTTTTTTACCCTATTATGATAGAATCTTTCCCAGAGTGGCGTGGAACCCGTTCTGGGCCTTTTTTTGTGTGAGCGTTTATTTCAACCGCCCGCGTTCATCGTAAATGCGCTCGTGCTCGTCCCGAACTCGCTCCTGTTCTCGCCAATGCGCTCGTGCTCGTCCGTATTCGCTCCCGTTCCTCGGAAAATCGCTCGTGCTCGTCCGGTATTCGCTCCCGTTCCTCGGAAAATCGCTCGTGCTCGTCCGGTATTCGCTCCCGTTCCTCGGAAAATCGCTCGTGCTCGTCCGGTATTCGCTCCCGTTCCTCGGAAAATCGCTCGTGCTCGTCCCGAACTCGCTCCCGTTCATCGCAAATGCGCTCCTGTTCGTCCGTATTTGCTCCCGTTCCTCGTAAATGCGCTCGTGCTCGTTCGGTATTCGCTCCTGTTCCTCGCCAGATCGCTCGTGCTCGCCCCGAACTCGCTCCCGTTCATCGCAAATGCGCTCCTGTTCGTCCGTATTTGCTCCCGTTCCTCGTAAATGCGCTCGTGCTCGTTCGGTATTCGCTCCCGTTCATCGCAAATCGCTCGTGCTCGTCCGTATTCGCTCCCGTTCATCGCAAATGCGCTCGTGCTCGTCCCGAACTCGCTCTCGTTCCTCGCCAGATCGCTCGTGCTCGTCCGGTATTCGCTCTCGTTCCTCGCCAGATCGCTCGTGCTCGTCCGGTATTCGCTCCCGTTCCTCGGAAAATCGCTCGTGCTCGTCCCGAACTCGCTCTCGTTCCTCGCCAGATCGCTCGTGCTCGTCCGTATTCGCTCCCGTTCCTCGGAAAATCGCTCGTGCTCGTCCGTATTCGCTCTCGTTCCTCGCCAAATCGCTCGTGCTCGTCCCAGATTCGCTCCCGTTCCTCGGAAAATCGCTCGTGCTCGCCCCGAACTCGCTCTCGTTCCTCGTCAGATCGCTCGTGCTCGTCCGAACTCGCTCTCGTTCCTCGCAAATCGCTCGTGCTCGTCCCGAACTCGCTCTCGTTCCTCGTCAGATCGCTCGTGCTCGTCCGGTATTCGCTCTCGTTCCTCGCCAATTCGCCTGCTCGTCCGAACTCGCTCCTGTTTCTCGTAAATCGCTCGTGCTCGTCCGTATTCGCTCCCGTTCCTCGCCAATTCGCTCCCGCTCGTCCGGGGTTTGCTCTCGTTCCTCGCAAATGCGCTCGTGCTCGCCCCGAACTCGCTCTCGTTCCTCGTCAGATCGCTCGTGCTCGTCCGGTATTCGCTCCCGTTCCTCGGAAAATCGCTCCTGCTCGTCCCAGATTCGCTCCCGTTCCTCGGAAAATCGCTCGTGCTCGTCCCGAACTCGCTCTCGTTCCTCGGAAATGCGCTCGTGCTCGTCCGTATTCGCTCTCGTTCCTCGCCAAATCGCTCGTGCTCGCCCCGAACTCGCTCCCGTTCATCGCAAATCGCTCGTGCTCGTTCGGGATTCGCTCCCGTTCATCGCAAATCCGCTCGTGCTCGTCCGGTATTCGCTCCCGTTCATCGCAAATGCGCTCGTGCTCGTCCCGAACTCGCTCCTGTTCCTCGTAAGTTCGCTCGTGCTCGTCCCGAACTCGCTCCTGTTCCTCGCCAATTCGCCTGCTCGTCCGAACTCGCTCCCGTTTGTCGTAAATTCGCTCCTACCCGCTGGAAATCGCTCCCGTTCGTCGTAACCTCGCTCCTGCTTGCGTGTAAATCCGCTCCCGTTTGTCGTAACTTCGCTCATCCCCGAGCAGAAACCGCTCATGTTCGTCGTAAATTCGCTCATCCCCGCGCAGAACTCGCTCCCGTTCGTTGTAACCTCGCTCGTGCTCGTCCCGAATTCGCTCATGTTCCTCGCCAACTCGCTCCCCCCGTCGAAAATTTTCGAAATAAGGTGTCCTTTTGTTTACAGTTTTGTCAAAAATGGTACTATATTATTACAATATTCTTTTATGAAAGAATATTTGATGTATTGGGGAGTTGTTTTTCATATTATAAAGGTAAAAGTACAAAGGGGGAGATAGAAATGGAATACGCTATTCAAGGGGCGACTTGGTTTTGGTTATTTGTTCCTATGCCTGTAATACTTATTTTATCTTTTATTACTTTATTTACAGAAGGGAGAAAATAACCGTTGACTACAGCGACGCTTATCACATTTATTGTTTATTTAGCAGGAATGCTACTTATTGGTATTATGATGTACTATCGCACGAATAATTTATCGGATTATGTATTAGGAGGTAGAGGGTTAGGCCCAGGGGTTGCTGCTCTAAGTGCAGGGGCTTCCGATATGAGTGGTTGGCTGCTACTCGGTCTGCCTGGGGCTATTTATGCTTCTGGTATGTCAGAAGCGTGGATGGCGATTGGCCTTGCTACTGGTGCATATTTAAATTGGCAATTTGTCGCAAAAAGGTTACGTGTTTATACGGAAGTTAGTAATAATTCCATTACAATTCCAGATTTTCTAGCCAATCGTTTTAAAGATCAATCACATATTTTACGTGTGATTGCTGCGTTAGTCATTCTATTATTTTTTACGTTTTACACTTCATCTGGGATGGTTGGTGGTGCAAAACTCTTTGAAGCGTCGTTTGGGCTTTCGTATGAAACAGCACTATGGATTGGTGGTATTATTGTTATCTCTTATACATTATTGGGAGGTTTCTTAGCTGTGGCTTGGACTGATTTTGTGCAAGGGTTACTCATGTTTCTTGCATTGCTAGTAGTCCCCATTGTCGCGCTAACACAAATGGGAGGATGGGATGCGGCTGTGCAAGCGGTCGGCGAGATTGATCCATCTCACTTAAATATGGTGGAAGGTGTTGGGATAATGGCGATTATTTCTTCCCTTGCATGGGGTCTCGGTTATTTTGGTCAGCCGCATATATTAGTTCGGTTTATGGCTTTACGCTCGCATAAAGATGTCCCAAAAGCGAGATTTATTGGAACTGCATGGATGGTGCTCGGGTTATATGGCGCTATTTTTACAGGGTTTGTTGGACTTGCATTTATAAGCACCCAAGAAGTGCCGATATTATCTGAATTTGGCATTCAAGTTGTAAATGAAAATGGAATACAAATGCTAGCTGATTCGGAGAAAATTTTCATTGCGTTTTCGCAAATTCTATTTCATCCAGTTGTTGCTGGAATTTTATTAGCAGCTATTTTATCAGCTATTATGAGTACGATAGATTCCCAATTACTTGTGTCTTCTTCGGCAGTCGCGGAGGATTTTTATAAAGCTATTTTCCGCAAGCAAGCGACAGACAAGGAACTCGTATGGGTTGGTAGACTTGCTACGGTAGTTATTGCATTCATTGCCCTTATGATTGCCCTGAATCCTGAAAGCTCTGTGTTGGAATTAGTTAGCTATGCGTGGGCTGGGTTTGGTGCAGCTTTTGGTCCTATTATTCTATTATCATTATTTTGGAGTCGAATTACACGGAATGGTGCGCTTGCTGGTATAGTAGTTGGTGCTGCAACGGTCATTATTTGGGGAGAATTTTTATCTGGGGGGATTTTTGATCTTTATGAAATTGTTCCCGGGTTTCTATTCAATTTAGTTACGACGATTGTAGTTAGTTTATTACAAAAGCCAAATGAGGATCTTATTGCTGATTATGATGAAACGGTGAAGCAATTGAAAACGTAATCACGTTCATGCAAAAAAATAAATGAGGTAAGTCATATGGATGAAACCATACATGGCATATGGCTTATCTTGTTATTTAAGTTGGAGATGAAAAATCGGAAAACGAGCTTGTATTCTCCAAAAAGTTTGCTATGCACCTTTTTTTACAGGTCTATATGTATCCATTGCACTCATTCTCACTGTACTACTCTACTTTAGTTGCTTAGTCATAGGGTATTCTGCTATTATCAATAGTGTTACGAGCGTTTCATTTGCGTACGAAGATTGTGAATTTTAGCTAAGCAATAGCAACATTTATATTTAATAAAAACGTAGCCGTTGTATTATCCTATATATGGTTGCCCTTTCGCTTTACGCGTTTCTACAGGGAGGATTTTCTTTCATTCGTAAGTTAGGAGCTTTTAGAAAAACTTGGCTTGTCACCAAGTCCTATGGAGGAAAAACGAAGCTTTCTAATAGGACAAAACTGGATTTAGTTGCTGTTAGCTCTTGTTTTGACTGATCCAGCAACATCTTCCATGCTCGAAGTCACTTTATAGTTGTAAAGCGGTTGTTGGTAAAAGCCGTCTTGGAAAGAAAGTACGATGGTAAATTTAAATCATGCATACCTTTGAAGTGTGCAAGCTATATATGTAGTTTGGAGGGAAATAAATGGAAAAAATATCAAAAGATCAAGTGAAGCATGTTGCCCATTTAGCGCGTTTACATGTATCAGAAGAAGAAGCTGCCATGTTTACGGAGCATTTAAGCTCTATCATCACTTACGCAGAACAGCTCAATGAACTGGACACAACGAATGTAGAACCGACGACACATGTACTGGATATAAAAAATGTGATGCGTAAAGATGAGCCAAAGCAATGGATTACACAAGAAGAAGCACTGAAAAATGCTCCAGATCACAAAGATGGTCATTTCCGTGTACCATCCATATTGGAGTAAGGAGGGAACAACATGGCGCTATTTGATTACACAATCAAGCAGTTAGAAGAAAAGGTACATAATGGTGAAATTACGGTAGAAGAGTTAGTAAATGCTTCGTATGAACGCATTCATGAAGTGGATGATGAGGTTCATGCATTTTTAACGTTAAATGAAGAAAATGCGAGAGCCCAAGCAAAAGAACTGGACAAACAAGCGGATAAAACAGCTGCATTATTTGGAATGCCGAGTGGTATTAAGGATAATATCGTAACAAAATCGCTGCGTACGACATGCGCAAGTCAGTTTTTGGATAACTTCCATGATCCTTTATATAATGCAACAGTCGTTCAAAAATTGAGCGAACAAAAAGCAGTTACAATTGGTAAATTAAACATGGATGAATTTGCGATGGGTTCATCAAATGAAAATTCAAGCTATGAACCGACACGTAATCCTTGGAATACGGATTATGTTCCTGGGGGCTCTAGTGGTGGTTCAGCAGCAGCTGTGGCTGCCGGTGAAGTGTTATTCGCATTAGGCTCAGATACAGGTGGATCGATTCGTCAACCAGCTGCATTTTGTGGTGTAGTAGGATTAAAGCCAACATACGGTAGAGTATCCCGATTTGGTTTAGTCGCTTTTGCGTCTTCTTTAGACCAAATTGGACCATTAACACGAACAGTAGAAGATAATGCTCGCGTGCTAGAAGTAATTGCAGGTCACGATGCGATGGATTCAACGAGTGCAGATATAGAAGTTCCTGCGTATACGGCAGCATTAACAAATGATGTAAAGGGACTAAAAATTGCGGTACCGAAAGAATATTTAAGTGAAGGTGTTGCTCCAGAGGTAAAAGCGTCGGTCATGGAAGCATTAAAGGTATATGAATCTTTAGGCGCTACGTGGGAAGAAGTTTCCCTACCACATTCTAAATATGCTGTTGCGACTTACTACTTGTTATCTTCATCGGAGGCGTCGGCTAACCTTGCTCGCTTTGACGGTGTTCGTTACGGTGTTCGTTCGGAGAATGCAGATAATATGATTGATATGTTCAAAAAATCACGCAGCGAAGGTTTTGGTGAGGAAGTAAAACGCAGAATCATGCTTGGTACATTTGCTCTTAGCTCGGGGTATTATGATGCGTATTATAAAAAAGCGCAAAAAGTACGTACCTTAATCAAACAAGATTTCGAGCAAATTCTCCAAGATTACGATGTAGTTATTGGGCCAACAACACCTACACCAGCGTTTAAAGTTGGAGAAAAGGTAGACGATCCATTAACGATGTATGCAAATGATATTTTAACGATTCCCGTTAATTTAGCTGGCGTCCCTGGTATCTCCATTCCGTGTGGTTTCGCAAAAGAAGGATTACCAATTGGCTTGCAAATTATCGGAAAACACTTTGACGAAGCAACGGTTTATCGCACCGCACATGCGTATGAACAAGCGACCGATCATCATAAACAACGCCCTCAGCTAGGAGGTGCCAAGTAATGAACTTTGAAACAATTATTGGCTTAGAGGTACATGTTGAGTTAAAGACACAGTCAAAAATATTCAGTCCTAGTGTGAATGCTTTTGGTACAGCACCGAATACAAATGTTAATCCAATTGACCTCGGTTATCCAGGTGTATTACCGGTACTAAACGAAGAAGCAGTTAACTTTGCGATGAAAGCAGCGATGGCTTTAAATTGTGACATTGCAACAAATACGAAATTTGACCGAAAAAATTATTTCTATCCAGACAATCCAAAAGCGTATCAGATTTCCCAATTTGATCAACCAATTGGTGAGAATGGTTGGATTGAAATTGAAGTACATGGAAAGAAAAAACGGATTGGTATTACCCGCCTTCACTTAGAAGAAGATGCTGGGAAGCTAACCCATGGTGATGATGGTTACTCTCTCGTCGATTTTAATCGTCAAGGAACGCCTTTAATTGAAATTGTTTCCGAACCAGATATGCGCTCTCCAGAAGAAGCGTATGCCTATTTAGAAAAACTAAAAAATATTATTCAATATACTGGTGTATCTGATGTGAAAATGCAGGAAGGTTCTTTACGTTGCGATGCGAACATTTCTTTGCGACCAATTGGACAAGAAGAATTTGGTACAAAAACGGAACTAAAGAATTTAAACTCCTTTAGCTTTGTACAAAAAGGGTTAGAATTTGAAGAAAAACGTCAGGAAAAAGTGTTACTTTCAGGAGGGCAAATTCTGCAAGAAACACGCCGTTATGATGAAAAAACGAAGGAAACGATTCTTATGCGTGTGAAAGAAGGCTCGGATGATTATCGTTATTTCCCAGAACCGGATCTTGTTCCGCTTTATATTGATGATGCTTGGAAGGAACGCATTCGCAAGGAAATTCCTGAACTTCCAGATGCGCGTAAAAAACGTTATATGGAAGAATTAGACTTATCAGAGTATGATGCTACGGTAATGACCAATTCCAAACAGATGGCTGATTTCTTTGAAGAAGCGATCGCTCACGGTGCAGATATGAAGCAAGTTTCTAACTGGTTGATGGGTGAGATTTCTGCTTATATGAATAAACACCTAAAAGAGCTAGATGAATTAGCGATTACGCCAGAAGCACTTGCCAAAATGATTCAGCTCATTGCTGATGGTACAATTTCTTCAAAGATTGCGAAGAAGGTATTCGCAGAGCTAGTTGAACACGGCGGCGATCCAGAGAAGATTGTTAAAGAGAAAGGTCTCGTGCAAATCTCTGACGAAGGTCAGTTGAAAGAGATCATTTCCAACGTGCTTGATGAAAATGAACAGTCCATTATTGATTACAAAAATGGGAAAAATAAAGCGGTTGGCTTCTTAGTTGGTCAAGTGATGAAAGCAACGAAAGGGCAAGCCAACCCGCCAATGGTTAATAAAATTTTATTAGAAGAAATCAACAAACGATAAGCTAGCACCTGGGCTATTCAGATTTTAATGAATAGCCCAGACTTATATATGGAAGATGATCGTGCTGTAAGTCGTCCACGAAATGGGAAGCACGCTTGCTCCATACATGGCAGTGCAGATAAGAGAGAAAGAAAATCCTTCTTCTAATGTACATAAAGTGCTGTAAGGTTAATACATCCTGTAAGCTGAAGGGAATAACAGGCTTTGTTAAGAGAAGAGTCAAAGCCCTTGTGAAAGAAACCTACTCAAGGATTTAGTTTCTCTTTATAAAGAATAAACTAACTTGAGAAAAGAACTATTTACAATGTACAGTTTTGGTGAAGAGAGGTTTGTCATACAATTGTTCATAAAAAGTTTCCTAAACAGCTCTTTTCAAAATGTTGGAAAACGGCTATGATAAAGATTGGACTTATTAATGAATTACGTTTGATCATTTTAAAATAAATCATGTTAACACGCCTAATTTGGAGAGAGATAAGTAGGAATAACGTTTCTTAGGTCTTTAAACGATGCCTTTGCATGATACGAAGGTAGGAAAACTTCACCATAAAAGTGGTAATTAGCCATCTTTGTACAAGTCATATGGTGGAGCTCCTATTTTAAAATTTTTCTAATCACATGCTTTTGTCATGATTGAATTTGAATGCACGATAGGGAAATATGAAAGTTGAGTTTATCGTATTACAAAGCGAAGGCTTAAGCAATACGAATTTACCGATAAGCGAAGCTATTGTAAGCGTCTTTTAAAATGAAATGGCATGGATAAATGTTATGAAGGTCCTGTATACTGGTGCCAAGCGGAGGGAAAGCAATGAATAAAGCACGTATTATCTATAATCCTACGTCCGGTAGAGAAGCCTTTAAAAAGGAGCTACCAGCAGTATTAGAAAAGCTAGAAGTAGCCGGTTATGAAGCATCTGCTCACGCAACGACTTGTGAAGGAGATGCCATTCAAGCTGCGCAATTAGCTGTTGAACGAGGGCATGACCTTGTGATTGCTGCTGGTGGAGATGGAACGATCAATGAAGTCATCAATGGTTTAGCAGAGCGAGAGAATCGTCCCAAACTTGGAATTATACCTGTGGGGACGACGAATGATTTTGCTAGAGCTTTGCATATTCCACGGGATATCCAAAAAGCTGTTGATGTAATTGTGGCTGGACAATCGATGTATTTAGATATCGGCAAAGTAAACGATCATTATTTTATGAACATTGCTGGTGGAGGTAAACTTACTGAACTGACTTATGAAGTGCCAAGCAAACTAAAGACGATGCTTGGGCAGTTAGCTTATTATATGAAAGGTATTGAAATGTTGCCTTCCTTAAAGCCATCCAAAGCAAAAATTGAATATGATGGCAATGTCATTGATGATGACATTATGCTTTTTCTTATTTCCAATACAAATTCCGTTGGTGGTTTTGAAAAACTAGCGCCCGATGCAGATATGCAAGACGGATATTTTGATTTAATCATATTAAGAAAAACGAATTTGGCCGAGTTTATTCGAATTGCCACTTTAGCATTGCGCGGAGCACATTTAGAGGATAGTCATGTTATTTATGTGAAGGCGAAACATATCAAGGTGACAACGGATGAAAAAATGCAATTAAATATTGACGGGGAATATGGCGGATTGCTTCCTGGAGAATTTGAAAATCTGCAACAACATATTGAATTTTTCGTTCCAGCGGAATTTATAGAAAAAAATTAACGACTGCTTTTTTGAGTTACACGACAAAGTTTAGATGAAAACGTCTAACTTTTTAGTGTGCCTCTTGGAAGCAGTTTTTTATGTGTAGAAAATTATTGTAATTTAATTATAGTATAGAAAACAAAGGCCTTCGGAACGATTGAGTCTGTTTTTATGTTGCTTGATGAGCTGATGTTGAGATTACTGGAAAATGGAGCGCTCCATATGTTTTAGTCGAATATAAAGATAATGCGAATGGAAAGTGGCAAGTTGTAACAATTAATATTTACACCAATAACTTTCAGCCACAAGTGTGTGAATTTCTGCCGGAGAAATTGTGAACATTAGCGAAAAAGTTGTGAACTTCGGCGTAAAAAATGTAAACTTCAGCGACTTTCGTGAAAACTCAGGCGAATTTCTAGTGAACTCTTTCTTTAAAAAGAATAGAAGGAATGATAATATAGTGAATATTAGAAAATTTTAGGGGGATTTTTGTGGAGGAAGAATTTTATGTTGGTTGGGGAACATTGGCATTGATTAATGCTGGATTAGCTCAAGGAAAGAATCGTACAGGGTTCAATTGGTTTGTGCTGTCTTTATTCATAGGACCTATTGCAACACTAAGTTTGTTGCTCGTTGAGAAGTATCCAGAAGACGAATAAATGGTGTGCTGGCTTTACTTCTATGATAAGATAGGAACACAAACTAGTGTATAAAGGAAGAGAAGCATGGCAAAAAAAGCAGTACCCGTAAAAAAGAATGAAACGTTGACGCTCACATTTGAAGATTTGACCCACGAAGGAAACGGCGTGGCGAAAGTGAATGGCTATCCTTTATTTGTACCGTATGGATTGCCAGGCGAAAAAGCGCTTGTGAAAGTCGTTAAAGCGAATAAAAATTTTGGCTTTGGAAAAATTTTAGAGGTAAAGCAAGCGAGCGCGGAGCGAGTTGAAGCGCCTTGTAACGTCTATTATAAATGTGGTGGCTGTCAATTACAGCATATGAGCTATTCATTACAATTAGAGATGAAGCGAAACCAAGTGAAAAATGTAATGCGGAAAATAGCGCATATGGATCATGTTCCTGTTCATCCTACATTAGGTATGACCGATCCATGGCGTTATCGTAATAAAGTCCAAATTCCAGTGGGGGAAAAAGAAGGCGCGATAATTACCGGCTTTTATCAAAAACGCAGTCATCGTATCATAGATGATATGGATACTTGTGTCATACAGGATGAAGTGAATGATCGCATGGTAGAAGCAGTGCGCAGAATTGCCTCGCAGTTAGGAATTTCTGCTTATGATGAATCGACACATCGCGGAGTATTACGTCATATTATGGTGCGTACAGGAAGAGAGACGAAGGATACAATGATCGTCCTAATAACGAGGACGGAAAATCTGCCGCATCAAGAGGCACTCATTCAAGCTTTGACAGAAACGTATCCTCACGTCAAATCCATTATTCATAATGTGAATAAAGAAAAAACGAATGTGATCTTTGGCAAGAAGTCAAAAATTATTTGGGGAGACGCTTATATTTACGATACAATCGGCGACATTCGATTCGCTATTTCCGCCAAATCATTTTACCAAGTTAATCCGCCTCAAACAAAAGTCCTTTACGAAAAAGCGTTGGAATATGCCAAACTGAGCTCATCCGATGTGGTGATTGATGCATATTGTGGTATTGGTACGATTTCCTTATTTTTGGCACAACAAGCGAAAAAAGTTTATGGAATAGAAGTTGTTCCAGAAGCAATTAGCGATGCTAAGAGGAATGCGGAACTAAACGGAATTACCAATGTCGAATTCGTTGTAGGTGAAGCGGAAAAAGTAATGCCATGGTGGAAAGCACAAGGATTGCGCCCCGATGTTATTATCGTTGATCCGCCACGCAAAGGCTGCGACGAAGCGTTTCTTAAAGCGATGATCGAGATGGAACCAAAACGGATTGTGTACGTTTCCTGTAACCCATCTACATTAGCTCGGGATTTAAACATATTAGATGCAGGCGGCTATGAAACGAAAGAAGTGCAACCAGTTGACATGTTTCCACAGACGAATCATGTGGAGTGTGTGGCGGTTTTACAAAGAGAAGTTGTCTAACTAATTTAGATAATCCCGAAACAAAATAAACATTACCGATTCCGACATCATGTTAATATTTCAGCGAAGTAAGATGTATGAAGAATGCTTGCATACAAGCAAATAATAAAATGTATACCAATAACGGCTGATATACAGAAGTTGCTTACGCTAATAAAATACCTGAAAACTATGTTCACTTTTCTTGCCATCGAAGATTATTAAAGCTTTTGCGTACAAGGAACTGCTTTTCTATACCTAATTGAAGTATTAAAGATTATGTAAAGAAGCTGCTTCAAGATTAGCAACTGAATGAATACGGTATAAAAATACGAGGAGGTAATGAAATGGAACAGAGAATTAATTATTATAACGTTGCACCAGAAGCGCTTAATATCATGATGGAAATGGAGAAGTATACGAAAACTACAGGTATAGACCGTAAACTTCGTGAACTGATTAAAATTCGAGCTTCTCAAATCAATGGCTGTGCCTATTGTATTAGCACGCATACAGCAGATGCACGGAAAATGGGGGAAACAGAACAGCGTTTATATTGTATTAGTGCTTGGAAAGAGTGCACATTTTACACAGATGCGGAAAAAGCAGCTCTTGAGTTGACAGAGTACGTAACTTTAATTTCATCAAAACGGGTGCCAGATGAGCTTTATCACCGAGTACGTGAATATTTTGATGAAAGACAATATGTTAACCTTGTTCTAATAATAAATCTAATCAACAGTTGGAATAGAATTGCTATTGCAATGGGAAATACAGCAACTGAAAAATAATAACTGTAAGTGAACATCTTATATTTTTCATTTTAAATACATGGAATACTATTTATATTCAACAATTGGATGTCGATTGTTGAAGTTTGGGCAAATAAAAAATAACGATATTTCCCGTCGAGCTAGAAATTAGCGGTAACTTTTTTATTAACATCATATGGCGGCTTTAACTATGTTGGATAACTAAATATGTTTAAAATGATGAAACAGTCTGTTTATATGCAGGCTGTTTAAATTATTTATCCATGTAATAAATGCATTGTATTTACCTATGATAGCTATAGGCAATTTGGTATTGCTTACTTTTTGGTAGTTCCTATAATAGAAGTTAAGTAGCCATAGCCATGCTACGAAAAATGAAGGGGATGAAGAAAATGTCAAAAACAATTTTTTATCATGCTGGTTGTCCAATTTGTGTAGATGCGGAGCAAATGGTTCTTGATTACCTTGACAAGTCAAAGACTACGACAGAAGCGGTACATCTTGGCACGGATCGAAATCGAATTGAAGAAGCAGAAAAGGTAGGAGTAAAATCAGTTCCAGCATTGGTAATCGGCAAAGATGTATATCATATCAATTATGGAGCAAGTTTGGAAGATGTTAAGGGGTAAATTCTAAAACAAGATGCTGTATACCAATTGGCACCTATGTCAAGGACACTTATAAAAAAGCTTATGCAGATAAAAGATGATTCCTATATTGAATAGGGGTCATCTTTTTAGGTCCCGCTGATTGTTATCGTCAGCATGCACCTTCCCCTTTTTTTCAATAAGATTTTTAAAACATGCCTTTAATTGAAATTTTTACCATTTATAATTAATAGGGAAAAAAAGTTTGTTTCTCAGCATGATCAATGGTCAGTTAATACAAAAATACTTCCCCCATGAAACTTCACTTAAAGAGTATCCTGAGCATACAGATGCTAAAGGATGAAAAAGGATAGAAATAATGAGAATTTTATTAAGTGAATGTTGTAACCGTGGCATCTATATAATTTATGGCTATTATAAAAACATTATCTTAGGATGAAGCTATGAAAATATTCTATGACCTTTTAGTGGTACTACTATTTATATTTTAATTCTAAATCTGTACTTAAAATAGCAGGTCTAAAATAATGATAGGTAAAACCAATCATTATGAGTAAAATATAGAGATTGAACATATGATTCAAGGTGGGTAATATGGAATATAACGTAGTAAACGTATCTTTGGGAGTATAGCCAAAGTGGAAAGGCGAAGGTCTGCAAAACCTTATATTCTGGTTCGAGTCCAGATACTCCCTCCTAACAAATTCCTTTTAAAGAAATGAGGAGTAAAATGAATGCTGGTTGGATTGAGGACAACTTGAAATTTGTTAGAGAAAAAATAAATGCGACATGTCAAGCTGCAGGGAGAGACCCGAACAACGTAAAGTTACTGTTGGCAACGAAAACGGTTTCGGAATACAAGATAAAGCAGGCTCTTGAAGCTGGTGAAACGTTGATTGGAGAAAATAAAGTTCAAGAATTACAGGAGAAGTATTCTTTATTACAAAATGAAACGGTGGAATGGCACTTCATAGGTCATTTACAAACAAATAAAGTGAAGCAAGTTTTAAAATTTGTAACTTGCATTCATTCAGTAGACCGTTTGAAGTTGGGAAGAGTATTACATAGGGAACTTACAAAAGAAAATAGAAAGTTAGATATCCTTGTACAGGTAAACACTTCATATGAAGAAAGCAAATTTGGAGTTGCACCTGAGGACACTTTAAATCTGATAAAACAACTTGCTGAATTAGATACCTTGAATATTAAAGGTCTAATGACTATTGGAAAATTGACTACGGATGATAAAGAGACTAGAGAATGTTTTCGTCTCTTAAAGTCAATTCAGCAACAGGTTATTGAGCAAAATGATCCGAGAGTTGAAATGGATATATTATCCATGGGTATGTCAGGTGATTTCTCTATAGCTATAGAAGAAGGAGCAACTCTTGTTCGAGTAGGAACTGCAATATTTGGAGAAAGAGAGTATCCTGACAGTTATTATTGGAATGAACAATTCAGTATAAGAGATGAATGAATAAAGTAGTGAAGTAAGGCTATGAAATATGTAACAAATAAATTTCTGAAGATGTCACGCCCGCTGTTAAGAATAACAATGAGATTTTTTTCGGAGATGAGCAAGTATAAAACGAGATGCTCGTGTATAACGGAGTAGCAACGTCGCATGCGCTAAGCAACTAGGTGAATTGACGAAATCTCCCTACGTATAAGCCATCATCGGTTCGTAGCTAAGGGGGAGGGGGGGTAAAAACGGAATTGCTACCCGACGTTGGCATCCCCCTGTTTTAGTGGCATGATTCCTTAATATCGGTTCATTCGTTCCACTCGCTACGCTGTTAATAGGGCATCTGTTCCTTTGTCTTACAAGCATAATTGATAGAATTTTTCTGAAAAAGAAAAACTGTCTCAGAAAGTTATAATTAGGGAGGAAATGTGATGGAGAATTTGCTTCAAGAAGATCCTGTTATAGCAAAAGCAATTCAACAGGAGCTATCTCGACAGCGCGATAAAATTGAATTGATTGCTTCAGAAAACTTTGTTAGTGAAGCTGTTATGGAGGCAATGGGAACCGTATTAACAAATAAATATGCGGAAGGTTATCCAGGTGATAGATATTATGGAGGCTGTGCGTATGTTGACATGGTAGAAGCATTGGCTAGAGAAAGAGTTAAAACTCTATTTGATGCAGAACATGCCAATGTACAGCCACACTCAGGTTCGCAGGCTAATGCAGCAGTTTATTTTGCAGCTGTAAATCCGGGAGATACGATTTTAGGTATGAATTTATCACATGGTGGTCATTTAACACATGGAAGTCCTGTTAATTTTTCTGGTCGACTGTATCATTTTGTTTCTTATGGTGTGGATGAACAAACCCATTTACTAGATTATGATGAAGTAAGGAAACTTGCCCATGAACATAAACCTCGAATGATTGTAGTGGGAGCCAGTGCTTATCCACGTACGATTGATTTCGAAGCTATTTCTAACATTGCAAAAGAAGTAGGTGCGTTATTTCTTGTAGATATGGCTCATATTGCTGGAATTGTTGCAACTAATTTACATCCAAATCCTGTGCCATATGCTGATTTTGTAACAACGACAACCCATAAAACACTGCGAGGCCCAAGAGGAGGAGTGATTTTATGTAAGAAATCTTGGGCACAAGCAATAGATAAAGCAGTATTTCCAGCTATTCAGGGTGGGCCGCATATGCATATGATTGCTGCCAAAGCGATAGCATTGAAAGAAAATTCCTCCTCTGAATTCAAACAATATATGAAACATGTACTACAGAATGCAGAAGTTTTAGCTAAAGCATTGATGGCAGAGGGGTTAGATGTTGTTTCTGGAGGCACTGATAATCATCTCATCCTTTTAGATTTGCGAAATATTGCTATCACTGGAATGGATGCACAGTTGCTCCTTGATGGGATTGGAATTACGGTAAACAAAAATGCCATCCCGTTTGATTCGACAAGTCCACAGATAACAAGTGGAATACGTCTTGGTACACCCGCCTTAACTACAAGAGGAATGGAACCAGAAGAGATGATAGAGATAGCACGTATTATTTCACAAGCATTAAAAAATAAGCATGATTCACGATTAATGAATCAGCTTCGTGATGAGGTCCAAAAAATAACTTCGAGGTTTACCTTATATGAGCGAAAAATTCGTTGAGAGGGGCAAATAGATGAATACAAAAAGAGTAGATTCGTACTCGGAAGCATTATTCCAACAAGCAAAAAATGTAATTCCTGGGGGAGTGAATAGCCCAGTACGTGCGTTTTCGCTGGTTGGATCTTCTCCTGTTTTCATTAAAAAAGGTCAAGGATCTCACGTAGTTGATGTTGATGGGAAGAAATATATTGATTATATATGTTCATGGGGGCCTTTGATACTTGGCCATGCGCATCCAGCAGTGGAAAAAGAGATAGAGAAAGCAGTATGCAATGGATCAAGCTTTGGGTTGTCTACTGAGATAGAAGTAAAAATGGCTAAATTAATATGTGAAATTGTTCCCTCTATTGAAATGGTACGTATGGTGAACTCTGGAACAGAAGCCGTAATGAGCGCATTACGTTTAGCGAGGGGATATACGAAGCGGCAAAAAATCATTAAATTTCAAGGGGGTTATCATGGACATGCTGATGCTTTGTTAATCAAAGCAGGTTCAGGTGTCGCCACATTAGGATTACCTGATAGCCCGGGCATCTCCAAAACAATCGCTGCTGACACTATTACATTACCTTATAATTGTATGGAAAGTATTCGTCATACTTTTGAACAATTTGGTGAACAAATTGCAGCCGTTATTGTTGAGCCAGTTGCAGGAAATATGGGAGTCGTGCCGCCAAATACTGGCTTTCTTCAAGGGTTACGTGCAATTACCGAACAGTACGGTAGCTTGCTTATCTTTGATGAAGTAATGACGGGTTTTCGCGTAAACTATCATGGGGCACAGAGTATGTACGGAGTCCATCCTGATATTACTTGTTTGGGAAAGATCATTGGAGGAGGATTGCCAGTGGGAGCTTATGGAGGCAAACATGAAATCATGGAACAGATCGCCCCTGCCGGACCAATTTATCAAGCGGGAACATTATCGGGGAATCCACTTGCCATGTCAGCCGGATATAAAACGCTTCAGTTATTGGAGAAAATCGAGATCTATGATGAATTGGAAAGAAAAGCTGCAAGGTTAGAAGAAGGTTTCAAACAAAACGCTGAAATGACAAATGTAGCATTAAAAATAAATAGGGTAGGTTCCATGCTTTCTGTTTTTTTTACAGAACAAGACGTTGTTGATTATGAAACAGCGAAGAGTTCAGATATGCAAGTTTTTAAAAAGTATTATATGAGTATGCTGGATTTGGGGATTTTGACAGCCCCTACGCCTTATGAAGTGATGTTTCTATCTGCAGCACACTCCGATGAAGATATTGAAGAGACAATTAAGGCCCATTATCAGGCGCTTAGTAATGTCAAAAATGTAGAAGGAGTTTGTAATAAAATCAATTAAAATAGGAAAACAATTTTCGGTATTGAATGAAGAAAGTTGTGGGAAAATACCGGTTAGCTTGGATGAAGCAACATCAACATAGAAACAGCTTCAAGGCATTGAATTATTGCAATACGATAAACCACAAAGTAAAATATTAAGGAAATATAGATTTATAAAGAAGGGAGGACTTGAGCATATGTGGGTACCTAGAGCTTTATCAATTGCGGGCTCTGCTGCAAGGGGAGGTGCTGGGATTCAAGCTGATATAAAAACTTTTCAGGAGTTAGGTGTGTTTGGTCTAAGTTCTGTTACTGGTATTGTTGCGTACCATCCAGATACGAATCAGAATGTATTCCCTATAGACTTAAGTGCTATTGAAGCACAGGTATATACAGCGCTTCGTGACGTCGGGGTAGATGCAATAAAAACAGGCATGCTCTATACAAAGGAGAATATTTGCCATGTAGCCAAGTGGATGGAAGAGGCTGACACGCCCCATCTTGTTGTGGACCCGGTCATGGTTGGTAAAATGGATACACCTCTGTTAAAAGTCGATGCTATTAATACGCTTAAAACAAAACTAATACCTTTAGCAACAATTATTACACCAAATATGCCAGAAGCCGCATTATTACTAAAAGCGAATCAACCACTTACAACGGTTGATGACTTAAAACTAGCAGCAATAGAATTAAAAAAATTAGGTGCAAAATATGTCCTTGTCAAAGGAGGTCGCCTCAAAGGTCCAGCTGTTGATGTGCTATATGATGGTGATAAATTACATATGTTCGAAGTGCAGCGGATTGATACAATTCATACAAACGGAGCAGGATGTAGCTACTCTGCAGCAATTACAGCCCAGCTAGCAAAAGGTAAACCTGTCCAAGAAGCTGTAAAAGAAGCGAAAAAGTTTATTACTGCAGCTATTCGACATTCCATTGCATTTAAGCAAGGCGTAGGCCCTCCAGACTTTGCTGCATATCATAGGTTTGGTGGAGAAGCAGTCAAAGAAAAGATTGTAGAATATAAGAATGAAGAATACTAGATAAAAGAAATGTATATATAGTGGTTTAAAATATTTCCAACCAAATGGCGGGAAGAAGAGAACAAGTAAAATATTTATTGCGAAATAAGTTCTTGGCGTAATGCTTTAAATACAAGATGAACTTCTGGATTGTACGTTTTTAAAGGAAACGTATAGACGATAGATCAAGACAAAGTAAAGGAAGGTTTTCTTCCTTTACCTGCTTAAATACGCACATTAAAATGAGCATTAATCGATGAAACTGTAGCAATTATGATGGTATTAATCCAAGGTGAGAATAAATTTATCCAGCAGAGCAAGAATTGTACATGAACTATCTATCTCATTACTGATAATAAGCTCTAGTTAAATCGTCCATCTTTAACTGTTGTAATTAACTGATCCATAAAAACGCGACTAGCAGCACATAGATGTTTGTTCTTTCGATAGGCAATGCCAATCTGTGTGGTAATTACCGGATCTTGAATAGGGATCGTTTTAATATGTACATTATCAATATATTGTAAGTAAGCTTTTGGCAGTATCGTAACACCGACCCCCTTACTGACCATTTGAATAATAGATTCCATCGTCGTCATTTCAAGTACTGGCTTTGGGGAGAAATTCATTAAGCGGCACTGTTCGTTAACAACTTGCCGTAGAAAATAGGTTTCAGGTAATAAAATAGTTGGGGTCTCTTTTAAAACTTGAAGTGATACAGACGCTTCTTTGGCTATGATGTGATCTCTAGGTGCAGCAAAAGCAAGGTCTTCTTTATAGAGCGGAATAGCTTCTAGGTCTTCATGTTCCAATGGTAAAAAAACAATCCCCAAATCCAATTCATTTTTTAATAGCTTTTCGTAAATATCTCCAGTTCGTAAGCCTTGTACAGAAAGTTCTATATTAGGGTAAGCGTTGTGAAAGTCGATAACTGTTGGTGAAAGTAAGTAATTAACAACTGTGAGTAGGGCGCCTATGTTGAGCGTCCCTCTCCCTAATCCTTGAAGTTCGCTAATTGCAGCACGTGCCTGAGAAATTTCATGAAATACATTGTAACTGTGATCTAGTAATGTTTTCCCTGCATCAGTAAGTATATTTTTTTTTCCAATACGATCAAACAAAGGCATCCCTACCTCATGCTCTAACAAGCGAATTTGTTGACTGAGAGAAGGTTGAGCAATACCTAATTTCTCAGCAGCTCGTGTAAAGTGAAGCTCTTGACATAATACAATAAAGTATTCCAATTGCTTTAGTTCCATCGCATTTCCCCCAAGCATGATATATTTAAAACAATGGTTTATAGCTATCATTTTATACTAAATCATTATAAATATCTTTTATTAGATAAACTTAACAGAGGGGAATGGTTTAAGTATTATACGATAGTGTTTTAAAATGACAAAAAGATGAAGTGTAAAATAAAATAATTTATAAAAGCAAAATGAGGGCCTATGTAGAAGTAGCTCGAAAATGGAACTACGTCTGCCTTTTTTCGACCTTTTTAATCGAGAAATCATTGGATATAGAGCAGGAGCAAACAAAGAACATCGATTGTTGATGAAAGTTTTAGCTAGTATTCCAGCAACCTACAAGAGGTCGCTATTTTTCACACCGATCGTGGTAAAGAGTTCGATAATCAAGTCGTTGATGAAGCATTAGCTGCATTTCAAATCGAACGTTCTCTTAGCTCAAAAAGGTTGCCCTTACGATAACGCTGTCACTGGATCTACGTTTAAATCATTTTACACAGAGCTTGTGAATGGTAGAAGCCTTTAAGCCGTATGCAGCAATTACAACTGGAGTTAGCTGATTATGTGCATTGGTTTAACCTAAACTATTTTAAAGAAAACACCTTAAAAAATGTCTAATTAAGTGTTGACGTACCAAAAGAATATGATAAAGTGTACTTAAATTAACGGGGCAGTTTCATGGTGCGAAATGTTCCTAGTTTACCAACATCATTCTCTGGAATTGAAGGGCTATATTGAAGAATCGAATAAAGACGTAACGCTTGAAGGGTTCTCTCTTAGTCTTAGTTAGTAAGAAAGACAGTGCTAAAAGCTCGTGAAGAGGCGTAAGAATTTACCGTAACAGTGAAATTCACCTCTGACGAAAACCTACCCAACGGGGTGGTGTAGATTATGATCCTTGGGTTGAATGAATATGGTACGTTTGCAAACAAATCTAAAAGGAAAAGACTATGCTTTCGAACACAATGTCATAAACAAGCAATTTAATTTTAGAAGTAAGCAAAGTCAAATGTAACAATACATAGAATGGAATAAATTGGATTTTTTTTGGAACGCCATAGGAGTGAAAGCTTCACGTACGATGTGAACAGGGGAAAAAGGAGAGATAACTTCAAACCCTTACCTATTTGTATGAAATAGAGTTTACCTTTTTTGTGTGGTTTGACTATTTATAATCCTGAAGGGGCAGGTGATTATTGTGAAAGTAGCACTTATTCATATGGGTTATTTCATTGCCCTTATTATCCTCTCTTTCTTATCTATTTTCACAATATTTGGTGCGGGATTTGTAGGAGGGGTTGACTTACTTGCTTTATTTATTCCTTTTGTTTTTAGTGTGTTGTGGCTTTGTGACTACATATGGCGTATTTTTAGCATGAGTCCAAATAAGATACAATTAATTTATCCGACTAAAAATTGGACATTTATCAGTTTATTGCTTTCAGGAATATTTACAGTGTATAGTTTATTTCTAACAACGTGGATGCTCCCAGTAGCATCCGTCATCTCCGTCATATTGCTTCTTAGTTGGTACTTCCTACTTTATGGATACACAAATAAAAAAAGTAAGGATGCTCTAAGGGCTTTAGGTTCGATTCTGTTTATTATTTCTTTAGTGTATGCTTATCTAATTTGCGCCTATTATATTACAATGTAAGATTAATTACAAATAGCGAATTTACACCTGTACAGTGAAGCTGTACCAATAATAAATAAAATGGTTCTAAGTGTGTTGGAAAAACAAAGCAAAGAATAAGAGCTAAAACAAAAACAATAGATAGTAGTCTGAAATTTCGTAATGATATAAAATGTCAAATGCGTAATAAAAATACGAGGAGGTAATGAAATGGAACAGAGAATTAATTATTATAACGTTGCACCAGAAGCGCTTAATATCATGATGGAAATGGAGAAGTATACGAAAACTACAGGTATAGATCGTAAGCTTCGCGAACTGATTAAAATTCGAGCTTCTCAAATCAATGGCTGTGCCTATTGTATGAACATGCATACAGCAGATGCACGGAAAATGGGGGAAACAGAACAGCGTTTATATTGTATTAGTGCTTGGAAAGAGTGCACATTTTACACAGATGCGGAAAAAGCAGCTCTTGAGTTGACAGAGTACGTAACTTTAATTTCATCAAAACGGGTGCCAGATGAGCTTTATCACCGAGTACGTGAATATTTTGATGAAAGACAATATGTTAACCTTGTTCTAATAATAAATCAAATCAACAGTTGGAATAGGATTGCTATTGCAATGGGAAATACAGCAACTGAAAAATAATAACTGTAAGTGAACATCATCTAATAATTTTCGTTTGAATACATGGAATACTGTATAACGCAACTAGAAATTTAAATTTTATAGTATGATTAGGAAGTCAAAAATATAGACAAAGAAAAAATATAACCCCACTTTTAAAAAGTGAGGTTATATTTATATATTTTTCATGTACGAATTAACGAAGTAATTGAAGTACGCCTTGTGGTTGTTGGTTAGCTTGCGCAAGCATAGATTGAGCAGCTTGAGTAAGAATGTTGTTCTTCGTAAAGTTCATCATTTCTTTCGCCATATCCACATCACGGATTCGTGATTCAGCTGCGGTTAAGTTTTCTGCAGACGTACCTAGATTATTGATGGTATGTTGCAAACGGTTTTGTACCGCACCAATTTTAGAACGTTCAGAAGATACGTTGTCAATTGCTGTTTGAATAGTAGTAATTGCTGCATCTGCTTTACCTTGCTCAGTAATATCGATTTCATTAACATTTAATTCTTCAGAACTCATGTTTCCAATTTCTAAAGAAAGGTTTTGCCCTTCGTTAGCACCTACGTGGAATGTTGCCTCAAATGAACCATCAAGCAACTTTTGTGTGTTGAATTCTGTGTCTGTAGAAATGTCATCTAATGCACTTTTTAACTGATCTACTTCTTTTTGTAATTCCGCACGGTCTTTATCTGTATTCGTGTCGTTAGAAGATTGTACGGCTAATTCACGCATACGTTGAAGGATAGCATGCGTTTCATTCATTGCACCTTCAGCAGTTTGCGCTAAAGAAATACCGTCTTGAGCGTTCTTTTGTGCCATTTCCAAACCGCGGATTTGGCCACGCATTTTTTCAGAGATTGCTAGACCTGCAGCGTCATCTCCTGCTTTGTTAATTTTAAGACCTGAAGAAAGTTTCTCCAATGAGTTTTGTACAGCGCCGTTGTTGTTAGAAAGTTGACGATGAGTGTTTAACGCTGCAATGTTGTGATTAATAATCATAATTTTTCTACCTCCGTGTGTTTGATTTTTATACTAGCGGTCCTTATCCTTTTGAGTTGCTAGTATGTAATATATAATAATCTCCTATTAATAGGAGTTATTATCCAAATACCCTAATAGTTCGAGCCAATTTATATCATCTTTCTTGATGATCTATTATTTATATCGACCATTGTTTTTTAATGTGAAGAGAAAAAATGATTTTTTAATAAAAAAATATTAGTTTGAATTATCCTTTTGGAAGTATTTAATGATATATAAATGCTGACTATGTTTAAAAACAAAAACTGTAAGCAATTACACAAGAATCACGATACTACGCCTCGCAAATGGAATGTAAGAATCTAATTTGTGGAACCTTTTTCAACTCATAAATCTATCAACTATAGGAAACTATAAAATTTTTTGATCTAGTCAATTACAAGCTATCCACCATTCTAAGAAATGGTTCAAGAATACACATGTTACATTTTTTAAAAAACGTCTTACACTTTCCATTTATCCCGATAAAAGTGTATAATAGTCGAGGTTTATTATCATTTGATACAACCAATAAAGCATGGTATAAGTGTAACAGAAGCAAGAGTGATTTCCCTGCTGCATACGGATGTTTTACAACGCTTGTAGCAACAAAATGCAGACCTAATCTCTTAATAAGATGCTGTAAGACAGCATTTCAATAATTAGAAACTGCCAGCGCTGGGAAAGTCTAAGTGAGAGAAACAGAGTCAGTGGTCTTTAAGTCAACCCTTAGATTCCCAACAATCAGTGAATGATGCAGAAAATGCACCTTGTCTACCAAAGCTACGCGGTGGGAGGTAGTACCTAAATGCTCTATAACATGTTGGGCCTTAATTAGGCTATGATATAGCTAGAGCCTCTGCGGGCAAAATTTCTGGATCAATAAAGTAAGGTACAACAAATCTGGTCAGTTATCAAGGCTAGCAGAACCGCTCCCTCAAAAAATACAGGGTAAAGCTTTATTTTTTTAAAATAGCAAACGAGAGATTTCTCCGTTTTTTTATAGTGAAAGGATTTGTTTGAATATGACAGATAATTTTTGGCGCAATTTACCGAAGCCGTTTTTTGTATTAGCACCAATGGAAGATGTGACGGATGTTGTATTTCGTCATGTTGTTAGCGAAGCTGGAAGACCAGACGTTTTCTTTACAGAATTTACAAACTCGGAGAGCTATTGCCATCCCGAGGGGAAATTTAGTGTACGTGGACGCCTAACTTTCACAGAAGATGAACAGCCTATTGTAGCTCATATATGGGGGGATAAACCAGAACATTTTCGCCAAATGAGTATTGGTATGGCGGAAGAAGGATTTAAGGGGCTTGATATTAATATGGGCTGCCCTGCTCCTAATGTTGCAGCGAACGGGAAAGGCTGCGGGCTTATCCGACGTCCAGAAGTTGCTGCAGAGCTGATTCAAGCAGCAAAAGCAGGTGGACTTCCCGTAAGTGTGAAGACAAGGCTTGGCTACACCCAAGTGGAAGAGTGGCGAATTTGGTTACGTCACATCTTACAACAAGATATTGCAAATCTTTCTATTCACTTACGTACGAAAAAAGAAATGAGTAAAGTAGCTGCCCATTGGGAGCTTATCCCAGAAATAAAGAAACTTCGTGATGAAGTAGCACCAAATACTTTATTAACCATTAATGGAGATATTCCTGACCGTCAGACTGGTTTGGAACTTGCCCATCAATATGGTGTAGATGGGATTATGATTGGACGAGGTGTATTTAAGAATCCATTTGCGTTTGAAAAAGAGCCGAAAGAACATACCAGCGAAGAGTTGCTTGACCTTTTAAGATTGCATCTGGATCTTTTCGATAAGTATACAAAGTTGGAGCCACGTCCATTTAAGCCGCTTCGTCGCTTTTTTAAGATATACGTCCGTGACTTTCACGGGGCGAGCGAGTTAAGGAATCAATTAATGAGTACAGAAACGACAGATGAAGTACGTACATTGCTGGATAACTTTGAGCATTGCTAACAACCAGATGCCCCAATATTTAGGGGATCTGGTTGTTTGTTACCTATTTCGTTTATGCGGTAAAGTTATATAGCTAAACGAGCGTTATTTCTCGGGAAAAGCTTAGACACTTCGGCAACAAGCCTTTGTCTATAATAGAATCAACTTGTGCACTCGCAGAACAACTTAACAAAGCAATGCCAAGCCATCCTATAGGAGTTGAAAGAAAATGAAATATATAAAATCTGCGAAATATGATAAAGCACTTGTTAAAGAAAACTTGATGGATCCAAATAGTATGAAAATACTTGATGAACTAATGCAAGATGTTCCATTAAAAAGCGGTATGCGAGTATTAGACTTAGGTTGTGGGAATGGATTAACGTCTATATAGTAAGATTTGATGGTAAGCCAAGCGTTTCTAAGAGGTGCTACTACTTGTATTTCTAAAAGCTTACATATATTACGTATACTTATTTTTTCTTTCATTCAAGTAATGCATTATATATGGTATGTAATAATTATTTATTGATATTCAATAAATAAAGAATTATAATAGAGATAACGATAAAAAGTGAGGTGTTCCTATGAGACGTGTAGCAGTACAAATCTTGAAGATTGCTATTTTTGTAATTGGCATCGTGGTATTAGGCTTATGTATTTTCGCCTTGCCTCCGTTAGCAAGCAGTTCAGCAGAGATGTTTCCGGAGTTTTCTTATTTACAATATCCTATTTTAATAGGCTTGTATGCGACAACGATCCCTTTTTTCTATGCGTTATATCAAGCGCTTAATTTATTGAATTATATGGAGAAGCAGCTTGCTTTTTCAACGTTTGCGGTGCGGTCATTAGCGCGTATTAAGTACAGCGCGATTGTTATCAGTCTATGTTATATAAGTGGAATGATTTATCTTCTAACGCAAAGCGCGCTTCATCCTAGTATTGCAATTGTAGGATTGGCGATTCTTTTTTCTGCCATCGTTATCATGTTGTTCGCCGCGGTTTTACAAGAACTTTTGAAAAATGCAATGAAGATTCAGTCAGAAAATGAGTTGACGATTTGAGGTGAGTACATGGCAATTATAGTTCACATTGATGTAATGTTAGCAAAAAGAAAAATGAGTGTAACGGAGCTTTCGGAAAAAGTAGGTATCACGATGGCGAACTTATCTATTTTAAAAAATGGCAAGGCGAAAGCAGTTCGTTTTTCTACGTTAGAAGCCATCTGTAAAGCGTTAGATTGTCAGCCAGGGGATATTTTAGAATATCAAGCTGACTTGGAGACAGAAATTAAAGAAGAGAATCATCGGCAAGTGCAATAGAAATGACGTTGTACGGAGGTCGTGTTACAGGCCGCTGCCTCCGCATATTTTATCAATTAGTCGAGCGTTTTATCAATCTCATTGTAAATAAATGAGTTGCGATGAAAGCATGGATTTTGCAAAGTTAACGAACCGACATATTTGAAAGCCAAACCATCTCATTCGTGTTTTAGTCATGAGAGGCTCCATGAAATTGAAATAGTCCGTGCACTTCCCTTTTCTAATGCTTCTTTAGAAGTATTGGCATCCCCTGCAAATGAAAGGGGATCCTTTGTTTTTTAAATCAACTTCTACATTCACACGGTCATACTCGTTCTTGTCAAATATATATAAATTTATCAGCTCCATCGCATGCTGTAATCTTAGTTCTTGCTTATTGCTCCGTTTAATGCTAAGGAAAATGTATCGGAAAGGTCATACGCTTCTAGTTTGTTTTCCATTGTTGTTACAAATTCATGTTGATTAATCTGATCATCAATATCAAAGAAAACATCTGCACTATCGATATAAGTAGTGAAAATATTATAATCATCTCGAGCATAGTCCATCACTTTCCCTATTCGCTCCTCTTTACTGATTTCAGGCTCTTTTTCTTTTAGGATGTTTACACTGAACAGCAATCCAATAGATAAAACAATAACCAAAAATAGGACGATTTTTTTCATCTTCCCCCTCTTTTCTCTTTTCCTGCTTTTGTTTACCAGCGTACGCCAATTAACTTTACTATACTATGTCATAAATATTCGTTGCAATTTTTTCAAAATGGTCATAAAGTCACTCCGAATCAGAATGGTGGACAGAGGTGAAAAATCTATTTACGATAGAAATAGAAGAAACAATAAGGATGAAAGGATGGTTACTTTGAAAATTCTTGTTGTAGGAGCAAACGGACAAATTGGTAAACATCTGGTGAAACAAATTCAAGATAGTGGGAAACACACAGCAAGAGCGATGATTCGTAAACAAGAGCAAGCGAGCTATTTTAACGAATTAGGTGCAGAGACAGTCATTGTGGATCTTGAAGATGAGGTAGCAGCGATTACGAAAGCGGCTGACGGTGTTGACGCTGTCGTGTTTACAGCTGGTTCAGGGCCTAAAACTGGAAAAGACAAAACATTAATGGTGGATTTAGATGGTGCAGTCAAAACGATGGAAGCAACGAAAGCAGCTGGGGTAAAGCGTTTTGTGATGGTAAGCTCATTTGACACGAGCAGGGAAGCTATCCAACAATCATCAGCTTCTTTTGCCCCATATGTCGTTGCTAAGCATTATGCAGATGAGTGGCTAAGAAGCACCGATTTAGATTATACAATTGTCCATCCTGGATTATTAACGAATGATTCAGGAACGGGCAAAGTGCAGGCAGCAACGAAAGTGGATCGGGGAGAAATACCTCGTGAAGATGTGGCAAGCGTTATTTTTGGCTGTTTAGAAGATGAAACAACCATTGGTAAAGAATTTCAAGTTGTAACAGGGGAAACAGAAATCAAGCAGGTGTTACAACAGTTATAAGTAACTCTCCAATCAGTAAGGGAATCTGGGTACCCTTTGCTGATTGGAGTTTTTTTACATTATAGGAAAGTATAGAGTTTTAAAGATTATAGGATAAGAAAGACGACAGTGTTTTTAGCTAGCAAGATTTTCCTAATAAGCCAAGTATTTCTAACAATAGAAGATTTATAGTACAAGCAAGCTACAGCGATAGCCAACTTTTTCTAATAACTAGTGATAGTATGCAATTTTAGCCATGGCTACAATAGAGAAGTCACCATCTAATTTGAAAAAAGCACTTGCAGGCGATTTTTACCTACAAAAAATACAAACTTTCTCCCTTAAACTTGGCGATAAGCCAAGTTTTTAATCTACTAATATTCCATTTATACGATAAAAAAACCCTCAAATGAAGACTACTACATCATATGTATTTTAGCAAAGACAATTTAATGCTTTTATCGATAAAAGCATTCATCGATTTATTAATAAACTAAACAATGCGTCACCTCGTTAAATAACAAGATTTTGTAAACATTAAATAAACCCTTTTAAATCAACGTTAAATTATGTATTGACAAAACAAAAAAACAGGCGTAAACTTAGGATTGCAAGTTAACTTGTGAGTGCTTTCACTAAACAGCAATCGATGAGATATCTTTTTTACGTACGATAAAAAATGCGTATTGGAGAGGCATGATGACTGAACTTTAATTCACGTTTTGAATTATATGTGAAACATCAAACATTTGCTGTTTCCGTGTGTAGTTGTTAGTCAGAGATAACGGGGAATGATTTTGTTCATCCGTTCTCTAAGTAGAAATTCTTTCATTTTGATATGAACTTCCTAGGTATACAGTCATATGAAAATGAGATGCATCTTTAAGTAACAAGTTGAAATAGGAAAGAAGGAAAATTTATGGCTAAAACAAAAAGCCTAACACTTTTTGGGCTAATCGGTATTACGATGGCTTTTTTTGGTACGGTACGTAGTGTGCCAACACTTTCTATAACTGGGTGGACACAAATTTTTTATATGTTAATTGCGGCAGTTCTATTCGCATTGCCTATCGCCTTGATGTCGGCGGAACTTTCTACAGGTTGGCCGGAGGAAGGCGGGCCTACAGTTTGGGTGAAGAACGCATTAGGTGAGAAATGGGGATTTGTTACCTCATGGTTACTATGGGTTCAAATGTTTTTTGGTATGGTCATGGTTGCGTCTACAGTAGGTGTGTTATTTGGATATGTTGTTAATACACCAGAGCTATCTTCAAACAATTACTTTATTTTTGCAGTTATTTTAATCTCCTACTGGAGTGTGACGTTACTAAATCTGAAATTTGACATGGTAAAAATAGCTGGTAACTGGGGAGCCATTATCGGTGTTTATATCCCATTTGTTCTCCTAGTTGGTCTAGGTGTTATCTATATGATTAAGAATGGTATTCAGCCAAATAGTTATTTAGGGGATTTTAAACCGAGTGACCTTGTTCCGAATTTTAAAGACTTAGGTAGCTTAACTTATTTATCTGGAATTATCTTTATTTTTGCAGGTGTAGAAATCTCATCTGTGCATGCAAATAATATCCAAAACCCTAAACGTAATTATCCAATTGCGGTTATAGCATCTGTTGTTTTGTTGGTTTTCTTTAATATTGTCGCTGGGTTAACAGTTTCCAACGCAGTACCAGTAGGTGAATTGGAATTAGCTAATATTACACAACCATACAAGATTTTCTCTGAGAACTTGGGTATTCCATCTATTTTCGTGAATATCATTTCATTGATGATTTTAATTGGGGTGTTAGTACAGTTAAGTGCATGGGTACTTGGCCCAAGTAAAGCAATGATAAAAATTGCCGATGAAGGTAACTTGCCTAGATTCTTTCAAAAAAGAACGGAAAAAGACATTCCAATAACCTTTGTATTAATTCAAGCAATTGTTATTTCTCTCGTATCTTTCTTGTATGTAGTTGTTCCTGATGTAAATAGTGCCTTTTTAATTATTACAATTACTACTACTATTTTATATTGTATCGTGTATGCATTAATTGCTATTTCAGCAATTCGCTTACGCTATAAAATGCCAGAAGTTGTGCGACCATTTAAATTAGGCAATAAAGGTAATGGATTAATGTGGTTTGTTTCCATGCTGTCTTTAATTAGTGTAGTAATTACGCTTACTGTCAGTCTTATACCACCATCTATTTTACAACCTAGTCAGTACACAGGTTACATTATTTATCAAGTAGCGGCTACAGTAATAATGGTTGGTATAGCACTTATTATTCACAAATGTAAAAAACCAGAATGGAAGAAAGAAACAACAACCAATCATAAAAAATGTAGCTAAAGAGAAAATAGTTGATTTCGTGACGATAATTGGAGGATTAGAAAATGAAAACTGAATTACAAGACCACAATTTAAAAGCTTTATTTTTAGGAAGTAAAGGGGAAAACGTAGACTTATTTAAAGAACTATTATTAAAAATGATTGATGAACATGTGGGATGGCGTCAAAACTATCAGCCACAAGACTTACCAGTAATTACGCCACAAGATAAAAGTTCAAAAAGCTTCCAAGAAACTGCTGATCATGTACGTAGTGTACTGAATGTTTTATCTTCTAAGCTTCGTACGAACTCCCTTCCGTGGCATACAGCGGGTCGTTTTTGGGGACATATGAATTCAGAAACATTAATGCCATCTATTATTGCTTATACAACTGCGATGTTATGGAATGGAAATAACGTAGCATATGAATCATCCCCAGGTACTTCACAAATGGAAGAAGAGGTTGGTCATGAGTTTGCTGCTCTTATGGGATATAAAAAAGGAGAAAGCTGGGGACATATTTGTGCTGATGGTTCTATTGCCAACCTTGAAGGGCTTTGGTACGCAAGAAATATGAAATCTCTTCCTTTAGCTATTAAAGAAGTTGCTCCTGAATTTGTAGCAGGTAAAACAGAATGGGAATTGTTAAACATGTCTACAGAAGAGATTCTAGATATTTTAGATCAAATTCCTGAAAAAATAGACGAAGTGAAAGAGCATTCTGCACGCAGTGGGAAAAACTTGCAAAAACTAGGTAAATGGTTAATTCCTCAAACTAAACATTATTCTTGGTTGAAAGCTGCTGATATTATCGGTGTGGGTCTTGACTGTGTTGAAGCGATTGATGTGGATGATCATTATCGAATGGATATTGATAAATTAGAAGCAAAAATCCGTGAATTGGCAGCTGAAGAAATTCCAGTTCTTGGTGTGGTTGGGGTAATTGGAACAACCGAAGAAGGACAAGTCGATCGTATTGATAAAATGGTAGCATTGCGAGAAAAATTAGCTAAAGAAGGCATTTATTTCTATATTCATGTAGACGCTGCTTATGGTGGTTATGCCCGTGCGATATTCTTGGATGAAGATAATAACTTTATAGATTACGCGAAAATGGAAGAAGTACATGAGAAATATAACGTTTTCACAGAGAAAAACGAATGGCTTACCGAAGATATTTATCATTCTTTCAAAGCGATGAGTGAAGCGGAAACCATTACCATTGATCCACATAAAATGGGGTATATTCCTTATTCTGCTGGTGGTATTGTTGTTAAAGATACGAGAATGCGTGACGTAATTTCTTACTTTGCCACTTATGTATTTGAAAAAGGTGCCGATATTCCAGCTTTACTTGGTGCTTATATGCTAGAAGGATCGAAAGCAGGTGCTACTGCGGCTGCAGTATGGACAGCCCATCAGGTGTTACCATTAAATGTAACGGGATATGGTAAATTAATTGGTGCAAGTATTGAAGGTGCTTATCGTTTCTATCATTTCTTACAAGGAAAACAATTCAAAGTTGGCGATAAAACCATTCATGTTTATCCATTAACAAAACCTGACTTTAACATGGTTGACTATGTATTTAATGAAGAAGGAAATACAGACTTAGAAAAAATGAATCAACTTAATCATGATTTTTATGAACAGGCTTCTTATGTTAAAGGTGGACTATACAATAACGAGTTCATTACTTCACATACAGATTTTGCGATTCCAGACTATGGGAACAGCCCATTGTCATATGTTAAAAGTTTAGGATTCAGCGAAGAAGAGTGGGATCGTGAAGGGAAGGTTACGATACTTCGTGCTTGTGCTTTATCACCGTATGCATATGACAAAGATGTGTTTGAAGAATATGCTAGCAAGATAGAGCAAGCAATTCAAGAAAAACTTGAAAAAATTTATGCTGTTGTAAATGAATGAACTTCTATTAAAGAATCAGTTTATAAATAGTAAATAGGTTGTGGGAGGCTAGAGGGGATGATTTTATCATGCTATTAATCATCCCTCGGCTCCAATTGATTTGGAAATGTTCTTTTCTTACACTATAAGCAAGTATAAAGTTGTAAGGTTTACATCCACAGTGTTTTCCGCCATAAAGATTTGGTGGTAAATTTCTTCAATGATTATTGATGATAGCTAAAAATGTAAATGTTTACCTTTAAAGTAAATGACAAGTACTAGACTACCTTCTGTAAACAAGGTAATCTCAATAATGGGAAATAATAATAGTGCTTACGATCTTTGACAACCATGATATATAATTTTAATACCTTTACGTTTATAGTATAAGAAAAGTTTGGTGACAAGCCAAGTTTTTCTAAATAGGTTGTTCTAAGTATTGTTAATAAACCTTGCTATTTGCAAATATATGGGTCTGTTTGTGAATTGTTTAACAATTACATGTAACGCGTTCGGCATATCGAAAATCTCTATGAAAAGTTACAAGATACGATATGCAGAAAGCTGTTAAGGAAGTGAAAAAATGACAATTAAAAAAGTATTAACGATTGCAGGTTCTGATTCAAGTGGTGGTGCAGGTTTGCAAGCCGACCTGAAAACATTTCAAGAATACGGAACTTTTGGCTGTACTGCTATCACGAATATCGTCACGATGGATCCGAAAAATAATTGGAACCATCGGGTGTATCCCGTTGATGAGACCACAGTTCGGGAACAATTGGAAACAATCTTCTCTGGTAGTCCGCTACATGCTATGAAAACGGGGATGTTAGGCTCTACAAGTATGATAAAGCTGGTAAGTGAAATGATTGATCAATATGAAATGAAGAATGTTGTCATTGATCCGGTAATGGTTTGTAAAGGAGAAGATGAGCCTTTGCACCCGGAAAATGGGGTTGCTATTCGCGATTATCTTTTACCGAAAGCAACGATCATAACGCCTAATTTATTTGAAGCTGCTCAACTATCTAGTATGTCTACAATCCGTACAGTTGCTGATATGAAAGAAGCAGCGAAAAAGCTGATAAACATTGGCCCAGAATATGTTGTTATTAAAGGCGGAAAAAGTTTAGATGGCAATAAAGCAATTGATTTACTTTATGATGGGTCTGCTTTCACTTTTTATGAAGTAGAGAAAATGAATACGAATTATAATCACGGTGCTGGATGTACATTTGCAGCTGCTATCACAGCAGGATTGGCAAAAGGCTTCTCTGTAAAAGAATCGGTAGCAAAAGCAAAAACATTTACGACCGAAGGAATTAAGGCTGGATTTGCCTTTAATACTTTCATTGGACCAGTTTGGCATGGAGCCTATAATAGAGCAGGTCTATCTGAGTAGTTCTATGATTTTACTGGAGGATTTAGAAGGGGAAAGAATTTCGTCTTGCTTACTAAACTATCTCCTGCATATATCAAGCTGTAGAACAGTTGCCTCTTAAGTTGAAAAAACGCTGTTTAAGTAAGAGATACCAGTGCTTCCATCAGCTAAAGTAGATTCGGCGTTGGAGGCAAATGTCTATGGACTGATACGTTACATTATCATCCTCTTTTGTTAGGCCATGTTCTATGAACATGGCATCTATCGTTCGCAATAGGAAAGTGTGCAATTTTAGAGTTTACATTATAAGTAAAACTGCAAATTTCGGAAGACTTAACTAGAAACTAAGTTCTAGCCTGTTTATGTGAACTAGATAGCTTCCGATAGTGTAGGGTATTACTCATGGGGTAAATTCAATGCTTTTTACTTTAATCAATCAACGTGCCAATGTCTTTAAATGTAAAAGAAAACAGGATTGTGCTAGTACTAATTAAATGATTAAAAGGAGTAATTCTCAGATCTTAAGGTCGTAAGGAGTTTATCATATGAAAAGAGATATAACATTAAAAGAAAGTATCTTTCTATTAGTAGTATTATTATTGGTTATAGGTATTAGTATAATAGGCTTGGATTTGCCTCCGCAAATTCCGATTTTATTCGCAGTAGGAATTGTTATCCTTTTTGCTAAGATGAAAGGTGCTTCATGGGAAGTTGTTCATAAGGGAATTGAAAATGGAATTATACCAGGTCTGATACCCATCATTATCTTTATGCTTATTGGTGTTTTAATAAGTGTTTGGATTTCAGCAGGAACCATTCCAACTATTATGGTTTATGGGTTAGGAATTTTATCAGCGAAATTTTTCTTACCTTCTGTGTTTGTTATTTGTGCACTTGTTGGTATTTTAGTAGGTAGTTCGTTTACAACCATTTCAACTATAGGTATTGCGTTTTTAGGTATGGGACAAATGATGGAATTTAATATGGCAATGACTGCTGGCGCTATAGTGTCAGGAGCTTATGTCGGGAATAATATATCTCCTTTATCTGATACAGCCAATTTGGCTTCTGCTATAGCCGAAGTGGATTTATTTGATCATATTAAAAATATGTTGCGAAAAATTGTTCCTGCTTTTGTTATTTCACTTATCTTTTTTATTATAATTGGACAAACAAAAGCGGGAGCAACGGAAAGTAATATTAATGAATTAGTAGATACATTATATTCTAATTTCAATATTTCTATGGTGTCACTAATACCAGCGCTTATTTTATTTTTGTGTGCGTGGAAAAAGATACCTGCTATTCCAACACTTCTAATGAGTATTGCGGTTACCGTTGTTATTCAATATATATATTATCCACATACCAGTTTTTCTAAAATCGCTAGCCTTATGCAGGATGGATTTGTTTCGAATACAGGAACAGAAACGGTAGATGTTTTGCTTACCAGGGGTGGTATGCAAAGTATGATGTGGTCTGTTTCGCTAATTATCCTTGCTTTGACGTTAGGAGGATTGTTAGTAGAATTAAAAATTGTTGAAACGTTAATATCAAAAGTTCAAGGTCTTGTTAGTACAAAAGGAAAATTAATTTTAATGGCTGGATTAAGTGCTATAGGTATAAATATCGTTCTTGGAGAACAGTATTTATCCATTATTTTGCCAGGTAAAGCATTTAAATCGCAAGTGGAGGCAATAAACCTTGATCCTAAAAAACTCTCAGCTATTTTGGCAGATGCTGGGGCAGTAGTTAACTCACTAATTCCATGGGGAGTAAGTGGTGTGTTTATTACTGGAACATTGGGGGTTTCTACACTAGAATATGCACCATTTGCTATCTTTTGCATAGTTGCTCCAATTATAAATGTATTATTTGGTTTTTTTGAAAAAGAGAAAGGATTACCTTCTCTCTCTTGAAAAGCTATGGAGCAGAATTGTTACAAGATTTATATTTTGCTCCATACTTAACCTATAATATCATAAGCCCCATTTACGCTTTTCTTGTATGATAGAATGGCAAAGGTTTTATAGTAGAAGCAAAACAAAGGCTTTTGCCGAGCCAAGAGTGCCTTGAGAGGGCAAGAAGAATAAATTAATTCGTAAAGGGTTGAATGGGAATAAAATATAGAAAAAATTACCAGTGTATTTTAGTGCTTAAAATAAATCCAAATACCCTAAATGGTGTTATAATTAAATGTCGTTTTCTTTTATTATATCATCATAATTGACTCTAATCATACCTATTTAAACTGGGAAATCTCTTTGGCGTTATTATAGGTAGCCATGAAGAATGATATGTAGTGAACTATTAGTCATTTTGAAATGTTTTTCTAACACTATAGGAAAGCATAAAATTTTAAGGATTATAGTATAAGAAAAATTAATTCATCCGCTATGAAACTTGGCGGCAAGCCGAGTTTTTCTAAGCTGCTAAACTGTTGCTTTTAATCAATAGGTTGAAAGCGTGAAATGGTTTACACCATAGGAAAGAATAAATTTCTAAGCTTTATAAGTGAAACGAAGGCGTTTTTTTCGCCATAAAGAGTGACGATAAGCCGGTTTTTTTGCACTATAGAAAAGAATAAGTTTTTAATCGTTTATAGTATAAGCGAAACGATGGCTACCGTCATAAAGGCTTGACGATAGCTAAGTTTTGTTAAAAGTTTTTCTTTAATCCTTTGACGTGTTAATGATATTGGGAAAGATATAAACGGAGGTAAAAAAATATGCTTATAGATGAAATACGTGGAGAAGAATTAGATGATTTTTTTTGTTCGTTTTTAGAACTTCAAACAATAGAAGAATGTTATTGTTTTTTTGATGATTTATGTACAGTCAATGAAATAAAGGCAATGCTTCAACGATTTAGAGTAGCAAAAATGCTTTATAATGATCACACATATTGTCAAATTGAGGATGAAACAGGGGCAAGTACAGCAACTATCTCTCGTACAAAGCGTTCATTATATCATGGGAATAATATGTATGATATTCTTTTCAGTCGGATGAAGAAAAGTATAGAGACTTAATAGAATTAGCGTTAAATGGTTGCCACATGAAACGAAAATATAAATAATTACCGTACCATTTTATAGACAAAGATAATTATTTATATTATGCTTAGAATGAGTTATGATGATATACTTACTTGTGAACGTATGAACAAATGATGCCTTTTAATTTTAACGGGTTATATTCATTGCTATTTTTTTAGGGAAGTATAAGCGTTTACACGTAAAAGTAGGAGGAAAACGATAATCGGCAAGGTTTGGAGGTACGTCCAATTCTTCTGATCAAAGGTAGACAATAGCGAGGTCTCGTGTACGTATGAAACAAAAAACAAAAACGTTGACAAATAAATTTTTATTCACTATAATGTTTTTAATCTTATACGATGCATACGATGAAGGAGCCTAGTAGCAAGCTTGTCACTGTTATTTAGAAAGCTAGGGGTGATGTGACCTAGTACAAACAATCTTGTGAATTACACTTTGGAGTATCTTAGCTTAACACTAAGCGGATTAGCAAACGATATCATTGCTGAGAGAGGTATCAATAGTTACGTGTATTACTATTGATGCAATTTGGGTGGTAACACGGTTAGAATCGTCCCTATGTCTTTATGAGGCATAGGGCGTTTTTTATTTTTTAAGCTTATATTAAGAAACTACAACTAAAGGAGTGGAAAAGCATGAATCTTATTGATGAGTTAGAATGGCGTGGAGCTATAAATCAACAAACAGATGCGGAAGGATTAAAAGATTTAATTGAAGAGAAAAAGATTTCTTTATATTGCGGTGTTGATCCAACTGGTGACAGTATGCATATTGGTCATTTAATTCCATTTATTATGATGAAACGGTTTCAATTACACGGTCATCAACCGGTTATTTTAATTGGAGGAGCAACAGGAACCATTGGTGATCCTAGTGGACGCCAAACAGAACGGCAATTACAAACGTTAGAGAAGGTACAAGACAATGTTGATAAGCTAACGAAGCAAATGAAGAAATTATTCTTTGATGGTGATAGTGAACTTAGGATCGTAAACAACTACGATTGGACACATAACTTAAGCATATTAGATTTCTTACGAGATTACGGTAAAAACTTTAGTGTGAATAATATGTTGGCAAAAGATATTGTCGCTAGCCGATTAGATAGTGGGATATCGTTCACGGAGTTCTCTTACCAAATTTTACAATCTATGGACTTTCATCACCTATTTAAAGAAGAAAATGTACAATTACAAATTGGTGGTAGCGATCAATGGGGAAATATTACAAGCGGATTAGACCTTATACGTAAAAAAGAAGGTCAGGACGCGAAAGTCTTTGGTCTAACCATTCCACTTTTATTAAAAGCAGATGGAACAAAGTTTGGCAAAACAGCTGGTGGAGCAATTTGGTTAGACGCAGAAAAAACGACACCATACGAATTTTACCAGTTTTGGATTAACGCAGATGATAAAGACGTCATAAAATACTTGAAATTCTTTACGTTCTTAGGGAAAGAGGAAATTGATGAATTAGAGGATAAAGTGAAAACAGAACCACATAAACGTGAAGCGCAAAAAGTGTTAGCAAAAGAAATGACAAAGTTTGTTCATGGTGAAAAAGCATTAACGCAAGCAATGAAAATTACGGAAGCACTTTTTAGTGGAAATGTTAAATCATTAACAGCAGATGAAATTGAACAAGGATTTAAAGACATGCCTACTTTTCACGCTTCCAAAGAAACAAAAAATATTGTCGACTGGTTAGTTGAGTTAGGTATCGAACCATCTAAACGCCAAGCGAGAGAAGATATTAACAATGGAGCTATTTCCATGAATGGAGAACGAATAACGGATGTTAATACAGATGTAACTGCAGAAAACGCATTCGATGGAAAGTTTATCATTATTCGTAAAGGGAAGAAAAAATACAGCTTGGTAAAATTAGCTTAATGCATTTCAAGCCTACTTCTGTTGTATAAAGGAAGTTTGTCGGCTAATACAATCACTGCATATATAGATAAAAGAACAAACATACAAACATCTTCCCAAAAATCTAAACAGGTTCTAGGGAAGATGTTTCTATATCATCAATCAATAAAATGGAACAATTTGAATGATAACAAGCTTCATTGGATGATTTCGATGATTATATTTTGTTAAGTAAAGGAATTCAGATGGATGAAAGGGATGTTTCAGGATGCCTTCTTCATGGAAAAGGTCATTAGAACTAGCGTATACGAATCATTACATTATTACGAAAGTGAATGAACAGAAACCAGTTAATTGGTTACTACTAGATGTAGGTTTAGAAAATGTGACAGAAGAGCATATTAATCAATCCTTAGATAATTTGCTCATTGGATTTAATCGATTGTTTAAGTATAAAAGTGTAAAGCAAGCTACATTAGGTTATTTTCGTATGCTGGATATAGTTAAACAAAATGATAGGTACCATCCTAAAATTCATGTGTTGCTGCCAACGATGAAAAGTTATTTTCAAGGAAGATACTATATTAAACGTGATAAATGGTTAGAAATGTGGGCGAAAGCTTTAGGAGTTAATACGGATCTATATGTAAAGGTAAAAGTGATCCAACCTGAGGATAATAGTCAGCAAATGGTAGAGAAAATGGAACAAGGTTTAGCAGTACTTTTGGATGTACAAGAAACAAATAGGCCTAAAAAAGACAAGAAAATTATTGAGACACGAAGGTTAATTGGGTACAGTAGATTATTAAAAAAGGAAGCAGACCAACTACCTCCTGATTCAGATTTTTTCCTAGATATAGCTCATTTATGTACAGACGATAGGATTGCAAATGTTGCTTTTGCCAACATGCTCACCTGGCACCCTGGCTTAAGAACAGAAAAAGAAAATCCTTTTATTTGAAGGTAATGTCATAAGATAGCGGCTGCCTTCAATCTTTCTTGTTGGCTAGGAATTTATAAAATTTTGCAGCTGTGGATAAACTAACTAATTAAGTTATTTAGCCACGTCCGGCTCCAGCGCCCAGCAACTAGGCGACTTCACTCCATTGTCCTAAGCTAAGTCGTCATCGGTTCGTTCTAAATAGGAAGGCCGACTAAAGACGGGCTTGCCGGAGGGCGCCGGCATACTCCTGTTGCAGGAGCAGGCTTCCTAAAACTTTCGTTGATTTGTTCCACTCGCTACGTTGCTAACTGGGCGCCCCGAGCCTTTGTTCCGCTAAGAAGAAGGCATAAAATTTTACGGTTTATTTTGGATATAAGGTGCTGTAAGACTAGCCACTTTTGGGAGGTGAAAAGTGGAAAGGCCTTAGTGATAGATAACAGCACCTAAAACCTCGATTTGTTAACTTCATAATTAGTGGAAGAAGAGTTGGCATGGGTGAAATGATACCGCACTATCTACCAACAATACTAATTTATCCTTCCATATTGGAATATAAATGTCCCCTTGAAAAATAATAAATGAGTAAAATATCAATATAAAGTAATGAAAGGCTTGTAGGGAATTCCTCGCTGTTTTAATGCCCATCACCTAAGAATGTAAATCTTTACCTACATACCTTGTGTTACGATGTATTGTGTGTTACATTATATTTGAATAATAAGATAAAAAAAGAAGGTGCTGAAATGGATAAAGAAATTATGAAAGGAAGTATTGATATCCTGCTATTGTCTCTCCTCCAGAATCGTGATATGTACGGCTATGAGATGGTTAAGGCGTTGAAAAAAAATAGTAATGAATTGTATAACATGAGTGAAGGAACCTTGTACCCTGCTTTAAAGCGACTTGAGAAAAAAGGCTGGCTTCAATCTTATTGGGGAGATTCGGAAAGTGGAGGCAGACGGAAGTATTATCAAATTACCCAGCAGGGAAAAAACGAGCTAGGTAAAAAATTGCAAGAATGGAATCAAATTAGCCATTTAATTAAAGTATGTTCGGAGGGATTAGGTTGGAGTCAACAATCGAAGCCTACATTCACAAAATTGTAAGTGAGTTACACTGTGGAGAAGAAGAAAAAAAGGACATGATAGATGAAATAAAAGATCATTTGTATTTGTTGATACAAGAATATAAGGAAGATGGGTATTCAAATGAAGTAGCCATAAATAAAGCGTTAGAAACGTTTGGCGAACAAAAGCAATTAGCAAGAGGCTTACAGACATCTATTTCTCCTTTTCATAAAATATGCAAAATAACGACAGGCATATTTTTCGGATTATATGTCCTTATTCTATTTTTTAAATTCTTTTTGGAGCGCATGATTTTGACAGCGACTATAGCTAAAAGTGGTGACTTTTTCAACCCACATGTGGCTATTCCGGAAAATTTTACAGGCGTATTCGATATCGAGTACATTCATTTAAATGCTAATTTTTTGCCCTTTAAAACGACGTTACAATACATCATGAATGCAGATTCATATAACGTATCCATTATTATTGAAAACACGATTGGGAATGCCCTTGTTTTTTTGCCGTTAGGAATCTTTCTGCCGCTATTATTCTCGAAGTGCCATTCCTTATTAAAAGTTTCTATAACTGTAACGATCATTATCTTGGTGATTGAAAGCTTGCAATTATTGTTATGCGTTGGTCAATTTGATGTGGATGACATTATCTTAGGAATGATTGGGAGTAGCATAGGATTTTTTTGTTTCCTATTTTTCCGGCGCATAAAGAATGAAATAACTGCCATACGACGTATAGAAAAAGAATTATAATATAAAGAATAGTGAGTTGTAGATGATGAAAGCCATTATAAAAATAGGTTTATTTCTAGTATTATGTGTGTACGTAGTCATATTATCAAAACTTGTCTTGTTTAAGTACCTTTCTTTGCATGAAATTTTAGCTCACTTTGCATTTCGTTATGAAGGTCCTACTTGGAATGAGCATAATTTAATTCCTTTTCAAACGATATTTTTCTATCTATTTTCTACAGATATTAATTTTTCTATAAGGGTTGAAAACTTGGTTGGCAATATTATAGGTTTTGCGCCTTTTGGTTTCCTCCTACCATTTATTTGGCGGAAATTTCACAAGTTAACCAACATTGTCCTTGCAACATTATGCTTAAGCTTTACGTTCGAGTTCGTACAACTGATGTTCAAATTTGGTAGCTTTGATGTCGATGATTTGCTGTTAAATACACTTGGAGGAGTAATTGGCTATCTACCTATTTTAATATGTAAAGTGGTCATCCAGAATAGACAACAGCATAAGCTTATGGGAAGGGGAATTAAATAAGTGTAGTGAAGTATACTGCACACCAAAGAGGAAAGTAGGCAATTCTTGTTGAAGGATAAAATGAAAGCATTTTTATTCGTCTCATTCATGAGCCTTTATAAAAGATTTAATTTCCAATCGTAGAAACATAAATATCACCTATTAAATAAGATTAAGATCGCAAATATTTTTGATAGATGGGCAGAATGAAGAACATGGAAATGCCAGGACGTAATATAAAAACGAATCGTCTACCAGATGTAGAAGAGGGGGCTAGCGATGAGAAGATTAGTAGTCATAACTGTCGGTAAAACGCATAGTGGAAAATCAACATTTGCTAGGGAGTTAGAAAAACAGTTGAGCAATTCGCTTATTATGGATCAGGATAACCACGCAGCATTTATTCATACATATTATCCGAAACTGCAACCAACAATAGGGTCAAATAAGCTTAAATATGCAATATCGCAATTAATTGTTGACTACACAAAAGAGAATACGAATTTTCATCTTATTATATGTAACTCAAACCGAAGTAAGGCAGGAAGGAAATACTTGCTTGAAGAACTGTTTCCTAAGGGGCAATTTATTCGTATAGTAATTCATTTTCATATTCCAGATGAGGTACTGCAAAAGCGAATAAAAAGCACTCAGCGAAGTACGAATATATTAAGAAGTGCAAAAGATTTTGCAGAAGTACTTGCTCGTCAAAACGCTCTTTCTATTTATGAGGATACAGCTGCCCCTACAGCAGATGAAGCAGATTATCTCTTTACAATGAAAAATAATGAAGAAGTTGATGCTATCATCAAGCGCATTGTTCAGCTTGCTTCTGGTTAAAAGGAAAAATGAAAAGAGAACAAACAGATAAAAGCTTTTTAAAATCTGCATGCATTCAAAGGTGTTAGACTGAAAGCTGTATGGAACAATCATTAATAATCATCGCATAGGTAAATGGTTATGTTCTATCCTATTTTCGTCTCTTCATTCACTGGCATAAGCTAGTTGCTCATTTCGAGGAGAATACTATGGATTATCCCGATATAATTGGTGTTTCTCCAAATAGTAATTGCTTTTAGTTCAGGATATTTTCTCATTAAAAAGTGAAGGAGTTCATAGCCAATAAAATATCCTAAACGAGAGTAACCAAATTGAGTTCCGCCATATATCGAAAACCATTCCCGATATATTCGGTCTTCATGACATGTTTGCATATCTGACAAAAAGGCGCGAATGATTTCTCGCTTATGTTGTTTTGAAAAAGCTAACCACCTTTCTCCAGTATCATCATATGTGAAATAAGCGCCTTGATTCTTGGGAATTTCTAGTTGCTTCGATAAATAGGTTGCACTTCCTTCTTGAAATAAAGTTGTATATGGATGGAACCACGGTATAGTCCCCCAGTCTACCTCTCTTTGCTCTGATAACATATGATGTAGTACATGACCGAATTCATGGGCAATAATAACTTTTAAGTGTTCATCAACTGGTGATAATTTCTCTAAGCAAAAGGTGACATCTGGTATAGGTTGACGATGGGTAAATGCATTAGAACCGTATAATCCAACAATAATATGTACGTTATTGTTAAAAATAATAGGATATTTTTGTTCATACGCAGACGTGATCGTGTACAGATGTTTTTCTATGTTTTGATTGGCTATTTTCATTGTATTCATATGACTTGGGTACTTTTGCAGGGCTGTTTTTCTTTTTTGTTCCGGGTTCTTACAATGATATAAAAAATATTCCTTAAATTGTAGCGGATAGGTAGCATGATATGTATGTAAAAATGATACATTTGGTTGATAATTATTTATGAAATATGGCGCTGTATTATAAATGTTCATGATAACATCCTCCCTACAATTTTTTGGCTTAAAGGATAGGAAAAAAAGGCTGTCGCCATAAGCCCTGGCAACAAGGGATGTCTTCTAAAATTTTCATCCCGCTAGTCCTCCAATTAAAGTGTAAAGTGTCCTCACTAGATTGCCTTTACACATGATTTCGACTTTTATTTCCATTATCCTGCCTGTTAGTAAAAAGTAGTTTTCCTGTGCGTTGTAAACCGGAAATAAATTCGTTAGTATAGACATGTACTTTTTTAGTATGCAATGAAAAAAATAATTGCTGTTAGAAAAGGTATAGTACATATGGAAGATGCGACGTGGGTGCCTGGGAATACGCTGTAGAAACTTGGACATTAGGGATCGATTCAGCTGATCGAGAGGAATTTGAAGATAAATTAAATGAATACGAAAAACAAGGTTGGGAATTAGTAAACGTTTTTCCTCAAATTGGAGGTAGTATGAGGGATATTAGTGTGAACTTTAACCAAATCTCTTTAAATGAAAAGCGATATAAAGAATGTAAAATGTAGAAAGATGTTCAAATTATATTTAAAGGAACTCCCCGTCATTGCTCTGATGGGAGTTCCTCTCTAAATTAAAACTTGTCAGCGGATGATATTTTTAAAAATGCTTATCCAACAACCCTCTAAGCCTTGGAGCGGTATTCTAGATTATGTTTTTTCAACGTTTTGTCAGTACCAAATAAAAAGTGCTTTTCCATATTTGGCGAGTATTTGGAATTAACCGTTTCTTTACCGACAGCTTCTGCAACAGCACGTAACATTGCAGGCGATGCGCCACAGCATAGACCAATATAGTTCACACCGATGTCTTTTGCTTTTTTCGCCCAAGCTGCTAATTCGTAGCGGTTGTGGTAAAGTGGATCAAGTGCCGTTGGGAACGTCGTTTCTGTAGGTAAATGGCAACTGCAACCTCCATCCGGCAAATTGAAAAAGGTTGGGTGTGCCTCTGTTGTTCGATAAGGTATTGGTAATGCCCCAATATAACCTTTGACTGCCTCTCTTATTTTAGCTACAAAGGGCTGGATGGTATCAGGGCCACGGAAGCAATTCATTCCGACGACGAGCGCTCCTTTTTCAGATAGTAATTGGCAAGCTTCCTCCACGGTATACCCGTCCCTTAGAATGTTTTCGCCCATAAGACCAAAAGTGATGACGGCTGGGAGTTCTTGTTTCGTAATTTCTTCTAAAGCGATTAGAGCTTCTTCATAATAATAAAATGTTTCTCCGTTTACGAAATCAACACCTTCTTCTTTACACCATTGCACCATCTCGGCGAAAATACTCCTTACTTGCTCTTTGGAAGCTGGGTCATTCGGATCGAAAATATTCGTGTTAGAAATATTTCCAGCAACGAGTGCTTCTTCTACAGGATGTTCTTTGGCGACTTCTTTTGCTAGCTGAATGGCGTTCCTGTTTAACGGCTCGAGCAATTCTTCCTTACCAATGATTCGCATCTTCTCTCGGTTTCCGTTGTAAGTAAATGCGAGTACGACGTCTGAGCCTGCATTCATAAAATCGCGATAAGCTTGTTTCAGAGCTTGCGGATTATCTAATGCGACTTCTGGTACAAAAGAACCTGCTTGTAAATATCCTCTGCGCTCTAATTCAAATAAATAACCTTCCCCAACAATAACCGTACCTTCCTGTAATCTTTGTTGTAAGCTGCGTTTCATGTTAAACTCCTCCTTTTATTTTGAAAGCTTTGCTTCGTAAAAAATGTGGTACAAAGTATATAGCAAGAGCCACCACTTCGATATTTACTTCATGGTAAAATTACCTCCCCCTTTCATTAAAAAATCGTTTTTTTAGTTGCTTCACCTATGTGAGCTTCCATCGCGAATTATTGGAACATAAAAACCCCCTTCTTATGAATAAGAAGAGGATAGATTCCAAATGGCGACTCTTCTTATCTTCAAGCGTTACGCTTCTGGAATTAGCACAGTGCAAAAGATGCCTGTTGCTGAGGTATCAAAGGGCCAGTCCCTCCACCTCTCTGGATAAGATAAATCCTATAAAGTTGTGGAATAATAAAGATTTACAGTTGACGGTTAAAGAAACCATTAAATTGAAGTTTGTAAATTATTATTATTCTGAATGTAAGTTATACTATAAACGGAAAAAAATTCAATGTCAACCTATTTCGAAAAAATAGTTATGGTTAGCTTTGGGTGAGAGCTAGCACCCTATTTATTATGAATTAAATAAAACTTAGTTATAAAGCCCCGTCAAGCCCAAATTTAAAATGCCTGTAATGCGTTCTGCAAATCATGTTTTAAATCATTCACATGCTCTATTCCGACAGAAAAGCGTAATAAACAGTCATCAATGCCACGCTTAGTACGTTTATTAATGGGAATATCCGCATGTGTTTGTGTTGATGGATACGTGATAAAACTTTCCACACCACCTAGACTTTCAGCGAAGGTAATCAGTTGTAATTGCTGTAAAAAAGGATCTACACACTTGTTATCATGTAAACGAAAAGATAACATACCACCTTTGCCAGGATAAAGCACCTCTTTTACTGCTTGATGGTTGTTTAAAAAATGGGCTAACTCTTGGGCATTTGTTTCGTGCTTTTCCATACGCAAGGATAGCGTTTTTAATCCTCTAATTAACAACCAACTGTCAAATGGAGAGAGTACTGCCCCAGATGTATTATGCATTATAGCAAGTTGTTCACAGATCGGTTCATCGTCGGTAACTACTAAACCAGCTAATACGTCATTGTGCCCACCAATATACTTTGTTGCACTATGAATAACAATATCAGCGCCAAGTTCTAAAGGGCGTTGCAAATAGGGTGTAAGGAATGTGTTGTCAACAATAAGCAATAGATCATGTTTTTTAGTTAGATGAGCAATAGAGGTAATATCTATTTCCTGCATTAATGGATTTGTCGGTGTTTCAATAAATATTGCTTTTGTTTTATTCGTTATATTTGTTTCCGTTTCTTTGAAATTGGTAAAGGGATCATAACAGATGTTAAAATGGTATGCTCTTGTGTACTGTTCCAACAAACGATACGTCCCACCATAAATATCTTCTGAAGCAATGATTTCATCACCAGCTTGAAAAAGGGAAAGAACAAGCTGTATAGCTGCCATGCCTGAACTACAAGCAAAAGCTTGCTTACCAGATTCTAACTTCGCAACACCTTCTTCTAACAGGGATCGAGTTGGATTTTTCGTGCGACTGTAATCATACCCGGTTGACTGTCCAATGCCATCATGTTTGAATGCAGTTGATAAATAAATAGGTGGATTAACTGCTCCAGTACGAAGATCACTTCGGTTTCCTAGTTGCACCATGCTAGTTTCACGTGTTTGTTGTAACACTTTATCATCTCCTTAAAAATGGTTACAAGGAGAGGATGCAAAAAACCTCTCCTTGAAATAAGAAGAGGTTTCCTAATATGTTGAAAAGGATCTTCTTCTTATCTTCAAGCGCTATGCTTCTGGAATTGGCACAGTACCGCATGCGGTCTGTTGCCGAGGTATCAAAGGGCCAGTCCCTCCACCTCTCTGGATAAGAAAATTTTTATTAAATTTTAAAAGATTGAATTTTAGAATACAATGAAGTTCCATAAAAGTCAAGGGGATTTTGTCTCCACAATTTAAGGGTTCGGCTTCTTCCAACTGTGGTGAATCTTTTTTGTGCTCGAAACGTAGCCAGAATAATATAGTTTTTGCGGAAGGTTCTCATCGTGGTAATCATTCACCAAAAGATTATGAAAGATGTATAATTGGAGGAATGAACTTGCGTAGCCAATGTATTTGCTCGTAGAATAAAAATAAAAAGGTTATGCTCGTCGCAAATCCGCACGCCCCCGCGCTTGAAATCGCTCATGCTCGCATGAAATACGCTCGCTCCTGTCCGGAATGCGCTCATGCTCGTCGCAAATCCGCACGCCCCGCGTTGAAATCGCTCATGTTCGTCGCAATCTGCACGCCCCGCGCAGAAATCGCTCATGTTCGTCGTAATTCCGCTCTCTTCTGCGCTGAAATCGCTCATACTCGCATGAAATACGCTCGCTCCTGTCCGTAATGCGCTCATGTTCGTTGCAAATCCGCACGCCCCGCGCTTAAAATCGCTCATGTTCGTCGTAATCTCGCTCGCTCCGCGTTGAAATCGCTCCTGCTCGTCACAATCCGCTCTCTCCCGCGCAGAAATCGCTCATGTTCGTCACAATTACGCTCTCTCGCACTGAAATCCGCTCATGTTCGTCGTAATTCCGCACGCCCCGCGTTGAAATCGCTCATGTTCGTCGTAATTCCGCACGCTCCGCGCTTAAACTCGCTCATGCTCGTCGCAAATTCGCACGCCCCGCGCTTAAACTCGCTCATGCTCGTCGCAAATTCGCACGCCCCGCGCTTAAACTCGCTCATGCTCGTCGTAATTCCGCACGCCCCGCGCTTAAACTCGCTCATGCTCGTCGCAAATCCGCACGCCCCGCGCAGAAACCGCTCATGTTCGTCGTAATTCCGCACGCCCTGCGCTGAACTCGCTCATGCTCGTCGCAAATCCGCACGCCCCCCGTAGAAATCGCTCCTGCTCGCATGAAATAGATGTAAGTTCTACATAAATATTGTATGATGAACTCCGTAAACACTACGGAGTTCATCATACTTACATGTTTTCCATTAACCGTTTAGCAATTTTTTGATAATCATCTTTATCAATGCCAGGTGCAAATTGTTCAGGAAGATCTTCTAAATTAGGGATAGGGCCTCCTTTTGGTATTCCTTCCTTGACGATTAGCTTCTCTCCATTCTCTGGATTGTCTCCTTTCCAAATTTGTCGGATATCGTTATAATCTCCCACATCATTCCACGTGTATAAAACATTTGCTAACCCTTGTTCTTCAAATTTTCGAGCATGATCAAACTTCGTGTTCGATAAATCAGGGATTGGGATAAGCTTTTTAACGTCAACCCCTGTTGCGATTTCTAAGGCTTTCGCATAGGCTAGCACATGTGTACCTCCACGAACTAATAAGTAACCAATCATCTCTCGTGCTGTTTCATGTTCTGTCATTTCGTAAACGCGCATTTTATGTGTACGAGCGCCGACTTCAAGAAAGAAATTGTGTAGTAAATCTAAGACAAGATTGCCGCTACTAAAGACATTATCTCCTGTCCATGCTCGACCCATGGAGTCACCTACAAGTGCTGTTTGAGCAGTGGCGATAAATTGATACGTATTGCGGCTGTCTTTTCCTTCGCGTAACGGGGTGACATCTGGGTTTCCAGTGTAAAAGGTGTTTCCTTTTGAAAGGAGATTAATTGTGTTCGTAACAAGTTCGACATGGCCGAATTCTTCAGCTGTTATACTTGCTACAAGATCGTAAAATGGTTTAAGCTTATCTTTTTGGCGGAAATTGAATGATTGAAACATATAATTATTTAATGTAGACATTTCGCCAAATTTCCCACCTAATAATTCTTGAACCGCTGCTGCAGCATTAGGGTCGCCGTGTTCAGGAACAGGCAGTTCAATTAACATGCGGTTTTCACGTTTAAACATGATAAGCCTCCTTCTTTAGCTTTTCGGAATCACCCAAACAATCTGTTGAATACGAATATAGAATGAAGATCCGCCCGATTCTAAAACGATATGGTCAGGCATTACTGTTTTTAAGCTACCTGTCACTGTTCCTTGTGTTGTTTGTACAATGAGCGTGGCACCTGTTATTGACTGTAAAGTTTGGTATACGTAAGGGTCAAAAGCACTTGTAAATGATGGTGTTTGTGCGTTCATTTTTCAGCCTCCCTTTATGATGGATACTCACTACAACTAGGCTATGACGACAAAAAGTAGGTTATTCGTTGGACAAGTTGAAAAGTTGCTGGAGTTTATTAAAAATTGCTTGAATTTCATGAAAAGTCGCTGAAGTTCACAGGGAGGTTACTTGAAGTTCACAATAAAGTCGCTGGAGTTCACAATTATCCACGAGTTGCTACAGTTTAAGCAAATCCAGCACGAATTACCCTATGATAAGTCATCATTGGTTCTTGGCTAAAAAGAATGAAGGCAGACTAAACAAGGGCTTGCCGCTCGACATCGGCATACCCTTGTTTTAGTGGTATGATACCTTTATCACCGTTGATGCTTTCCGGTCGCTACGTTGCTAAATGGGCACTTGCGCCTTTGTTCCACTATAGGAAAGCATAGAATTACTATTGATTATAGTATAAGAAAAACTAAGTCTACCTCTAAATGGATTGGCAGTAAGCCAAGTTTTTCTAAATGAACTTAATTTGTGAAATCTTTTGCCATAGTGACAAACTCACGCACGGCATACGGCAAATATTTATCTTTTTTCCAAATAAGTGCCAACTCCAGATGAAGCCTTGGTTGTTTGAAAGGAATAGCTTGAACATCGTGATGGAGCAGTTGTTTACAAATTTTACTAGGGAAAAGAGCGATGCCTAAGTTTGCTTCCACCATTTCGATCATGAAGTCTCGCTGCGAACTTTTACAGACGGCATTTGGCATAAAATCGTATTGTTGGCAGGCTTCTATAATCCGGTCATGTAAAGAGAAATCTTGCTGATATAAAATAAATGGTTCATCCTGTAAATCTGGCAATGCAACAGATTTTTTAGAAGCAAGAGGGTGATTGTTTTGGACAACGACCATTAAAGGGTCTTTTAACAGGTTTATGGTAGAAAAGTGGTGTTTTTCTACTGGTAGATTACAAATGAGGCCAACATCTAACTCTCCTTCTTTTACCCCATGTTGAATTAAATTACTACCCACTTCGTTTAGTTCAATATGAAAGGAGGGGTGCGCTGCTTTGTATTGACTAATTAATTTTGAAAAAAAAGTAGCGCCAATAATGGGAGGGATGCCAATTTTTATTTGTCCTTTTTTTAATTGCACCACGTCATACATTTCCGTTGTTAGATTTTCATAAGCTTCGATAAATTGTTTGGCGTTCCCTAAAAACGCAGCGCCCGCATCTGTCAGTTCAATCTTTTTTCCACCTCGATAAAATAAAGTAACACCGAGCTGATTTTCTAAATTTTTAATTGCTTTACTTAAGGAAGGCTGGGAGATGTGAAGCGTGGAGGCAGCTTTGGTGAAATTTTGTTTATTGGCTACAGCAATGAAATACTCAACTTGACGAATGTCCATATAATCCGACCTTCCGTTTGTTAAATTCCTGTTTTTCATTATTATACTAAAATCAATAGCTAAAAGGAATAACACTTATGCAAAACGGATATTTCAATTTTATGATTTTTAACTTTACAATAGAGTAAATAAAGGATTACAGAGGGGGATAACATTGACAGCGTATATAACGAAAGGCAATCTGCAAATTGCTACAGAACTTTATGAATTTGTTAACAAGGAAGCATTACCAGATACGGGATTGAATCAAGAGAAGTTTTGGCAAGATTTTGATGAACTTGTTACCGATTTGGCACCTAAGAACAAAGCATTATTGGTTGAAAGAGAGAAAATGCAACAAAGAATAAATGATTGGCTTCAAACAAATGATTTTGAAGATCAAGAAGCGTATACGTCATTTTTAAAGGAGATTGGCTATCTAGAGCCAGAAGTGGATGATTTTACGATTACGACCGAACATGTCGATGATACGATTACAAAGCAAGCAGGGCCGCAATTAGTTGTCCCTATTGATAATGAACGTTATGCGCTAAATGCTGCCAATGCGAGATGGGGGTCGCTTTACGACGCATTGTACGGTTCAGATGTGATCTCTGAAGAAGATGGCGCGGAAAAGGGGACGTCGTATAATCCCATTCGCGGTCAACGGGTAATCGAATTTGGGAAAAAGTTCTTAAACGATCATTTTCCACTGCAAACAGGGTCTCATGCAGAAGTGACTCGGTATTTTGTAAGGGAAGCGAATTTGCATATTAGCTTAGAAAATGGTGCAACAACGGCATTAAAACATACGGCGCAATTTGTTGGTTATCAAGGTGATGTAGCATCGCCAACAGCTATTCTTTTCGTTCATAACGGCTTACACGTTGAAGTGCAAATAGATCCGTCGCATCCAATAGGTAAAACAGATGTTGCTGGGATGAAAGATATTGTATTAGAAGCAGCGACAACGACAATTATGGACTGTGAGGATTCTGTAGCCGCTGTGGATGCAGAAGATAAAACGCTTGTTTACCGAAATTGGTTAGGGTTAAATAAAGGTAACTTATCTGCCACATTCACCAAAAATGAAAAAGAAATCACCAGAACGTTGCATGCGGATCGTACGTATAAAGGTCCAAATGGAGAAGCGATTACATTGCCTGGACGAGTGCTGATGTTTGTGCGAAATGTAGGGCACTTAATGACAACGAATGTGATTCTCACGAAAAACGGAGAAGAAATCCCCGAGGGGATCATGGATGGCGTGTTCACTTCACTTATGGCAAAACACGATTTATTAGGAAGCGGGCGTTATCGAAATTCACCAGCAGGTTCGATTTATATTGTAAAACCAAAAATGCATGGCTCAAAAGAAGTTGCATTTGCGAATGAATTGTTTCATCGAATTGAAGATATGTTAGATTTAGAGCGATATATGATTAAAATCGGGGTTATGGATGAAGAACGAAGAACATCATTAAATTTAAAAAACTGTATTTATCAAGTAAAAGAACGCGTCGTATTTATTAATACGGGATTTTTAGATCGAACAGGTGATGAAATTCATACATCTATGGAAGCGGGTCCAATGATTCGTAAAGGGGAAATGAAGACATCGGCTTGGTTACAGGCATACGAAAAAAATAATGTGCAAACAGGGCTGCAAGCAGGGTTACGAGGGAAGGCGCAAATTGGTAAAGGAATGTGGGCGATGCCAGATTTAATGGCTGATATGCTTAAACAAAAAATTAGTCACCTTACAGCAGGTGGGAACACGGCTTGGGTACCGTCGCCAACAGCAGCGACATTACATGCATTGCATTATCATGAAGTGGACGTAAAAGCAGTTCAAGATCAGCTTGCCAAAGAGAAGCAAAGTTATCAGACTGATATGTTGCAAGTGCCAATTGCTAAGCAACCAAATTGGTCGCATGAGGAAATACAAAATGAGTTAGATAATAGCTGTCAAACATTGCTTGGCTATGTCGTTCGTTGGGTGGACCAAGGCGTAGGATGCTCGAAAGTTCCTGATATTCATCATATTGGTTTAATGGAGGATCGAGCAACGTTACGAATTTCCAGCCAAATGTTAACTAATTGGTTGTATCATGGTGTTTGCACAGAAGAACAAATGATGGATTCCTTAAAAAGAATGGCAAAAATGGTGGATAAGCAAAACGAAGGCGATAAAAATTATCATCCGATGGCTCAAGATTTCGATCGTTCGATTGCCTTTCAAGCAGCTTGTGACCTTATATTTAAAGGAAAAGAACAGCCTAATGGATACACCGAGCCTATTTTGCACCGTAGACGTCTTGAAGTGAAACAAAGCGAATTACTATCCAAACAATAAAAAGAAATGGTTTTCATAAAGAGAGGAAAGGTGATTTTTTGCCTTTCCTTTTTTCATGGTCTAGCAAATTTATGGAAATATTAAAATTTGCAGCTGTAGATAAATGAACTAAGTTATTTAGCCACGCCCGGCTCCAGCGCCCAGCAACTAGGCGACTTCACGAAAATCGCCCTAAGCTAAGTCATCATCAGTTCGTTCTAAATAGGAAGGCCGACTAAAGACGGGCTTGCCGCCCTACCCGGCATACTTCTGTTGCAGGAGCATGACCCCTAAAACTTTCGTTGCTTCGTTCCACTCGCTACGTTGCTAAACGGGCGCCCCGAGCATTTGTTCCTATTTCACGGTTTATCGTATAAGTAAAACGGTGGCATCCCCTTTTGTAACTATAGAAAATTCGCTGGTAATGAAAGAACAGCATATGTATACCTTGAGCGTGTACTATCCTTTACGTAACAAGAAAAATTAAAAGAGTCTACGTATGTTTTCTTGCAGCAATTTTTTCGTAGCCTTGAATATGGAATAACCAATAAGAGGCAAAGAATAAAAATAGAAAGATAAAAAAGTCATAAAATGTGGACCAGTTTTTTGGATTGTAAAATTCTAATGCGTTGAAAAGGTTCATTCCACCAAAAGCCGCAATAGCTGCAAAAATACTCCCTTTTATAAGGGCATTCGCTTTTGGTTTGATTTGCAACACAAACATAACAGCAACAGGAGCTAAAGCTAAATGATAAGGGAGAAAAAGAATCGGTGAGATAGGTGAAAATTTCATAGGATAAGACCATAATCCGTAAGATAATGAGACTAAATCAATTAGTAAAGATAGCGCAATGGTTAGAAAGGCGCAACCTAACAAACGTCCTGTACTATGTTTCGTTCTAAATATAACCCAAAGTATCCAGGGAACGACAAATAAAATAATGCCTAACCACCACTGCCATGAGAATAGAAAAGCTTGGAACACGGCATCTGTAATTATTCGATTAATTTCAATTAATTTTTCTGCTGCTGCATCTGATTGTTCTAAACCCTCTTTAACTGTCATAGAATACTCCTTATCATTTAAGCTGTTTTTATTATTTGTTTATAGGAAAAAAATATGTATGGGGGAGGGAGAAGCGTCTCTTTTAATCAAGACTCCCAATTATCTCCAACTGATTAAAGATTCTTTTTATCCGCTTTCTGCAATAATAGCTTCTTCTCCACGTATAAAAAACCATACAAAAAAAACCAACAAAAAACTAACGATCCCCATGGTTATATAACTGAAATGAATATAGTGGCGCATTGCTAAAGATATAACTGGGGGACCTAAAGCGACACCGATAAAACGTGAAGAACTATAGAAGGCCGTGATCGTTCCACGTTCTTCTTTATCAATTCCTTGGGTAATCAGTGCGTCTAATGTAGGCAGTACAGCGCCAATAGCAATTCCTAAAATAGAAGAAACGCTTAACAATAGATACAAGTTATTACTTGAAAAGCCAATGAACACGACAGTTACTGCGACAATAGGTAAACTAACTAATAACACACGTTTCATCGTTGCTAAGTCACCCTTTATTTTCCGCCCAGTAATAAACGATGCGAGGCAAAGTCCAAACAACGGAATAGCTAATACAAACCCTTTTGTCACTCCAAATAGTTGATGCTGTTTTTCGAAGATATCAGAGAGAAAAAACAAAACACCGAATAGGATAAGCATGAAATGAATTCCAATTAAAAACACGGTATATAGCCATTTACCTTCTGTTTTAAAGGTGTTTTTTGTTCTCTGGATAAATTTTCGCAGAGGTTCTACTTCGTCTGCTTGTTTTGGTACTTTAATAAAAAAATAAATGAGCACAGTAGAAATAATACTAAAAACAGAAATAGAGAAAAAAGGTATATACCATAAAAAAGCGGCAAATAGTGCGCCGAGTATAGGGCTTAGTACTTTTCCGAGCGTGTTCGATGTTTCAACAATACCTAAGCAAGCGCTTGTTTTCTCATCATCGCCTTTAAATAAATCTCCTACTAAAGGCAGTACAATAGGGAAGGCCCCGGCTGCTCCTATGCCTTGGAGAATACGACCAATAATAATCCATGTGAAAGGTTCTATTAGTTTCCACGAGGCAAAACCGGCAATTAAACCACCAATAAAAGCGAAAATTAAACTGATTAAAATAACGATTTTTCTACTGTAGCGATCCGATAAATAGCCTGCTACTGGAATAAGAAAAATGGCAGCTATCGAGTAGCTTGTTATGACCATACTTGATTGAAAGGAGGTAATCCCTACTTCTTTTTCAAAAATTGGTAGTACAGGGATAAGCATTGAATTTCCTAGTGTCATTACAAGCGGTATGGAGGCAATGCTAATAATACTCCATGTTTTAGGTTGGTTTGTCATGATTACATGCTCCATTCATTGCACTTTTTCTCTTATCATGCCAAAAGCAAATTTTCTTATACAGAAAATACGTTGGAGCATATAGGTTATAAAACTTTGTTTCTATAATGGATGAGGCATATAGAAAAGGAAGGGGAGTAAATAATTGTAGAGGGTTTTATCCCAAAACTCAAAGAATGGGGGAAAAGACTATTTGGAGTTTAGAAAAATCAGAAAAAAGTCACGTCCGGCTCCATCGCCCAGCAACTAGGCGGAATCACGAAATCGCCTTAAGCTAAGTTATCATCGGTTCGTTCGTGAAAAGAGGAAGGCCGACTAAAAACGGGCTTCAACTCGATGTCGGCATACCTCTGTTTTAATGGCAGGATTTCATTATCTCCGTTAATTCGTTCCACTCGCTACGTTACTAAACACAGGTGCTTGCATCTTTGTTCATCCTTAACTTATGCTCGAATTGCTAAAGGGAATCGGTTATATGTTTCAAAGCAGATTGATAAACACGAAAGTCAGCTTCGGAAAAGAGCACGATTTTAACTTGACCAAATGTTGTTGTCTGCAAATAGTTCGTAACTGTTCTTATAGCTATTTCTGCTGCTAATTTAATAGGAAAACGATATACACCAGTAGAAATAGATGGAAATGCAATGCTTGATAGATGATGTTCTTGAGCAAGTTTAAGTGCATGCAGGTAGCAGCTTGCTAACTGCTTGTCTTGATTTGGATGATGGTCATCCCAAATGGGTCCTACCGTATGGATTACATAGCTTGCAGGTAAATGATACCCAGCAGTTATGACAGCTTCTCCAGTTCCTAAAGGCTCGCCTTTTAGCTGTTGTTTACGGATTTTACGACAAGCTTGCAATAATTCTGGTCCTGCTGCTTGATGAATTGCTCCATCAACACCACCGCCACCCATCAGCGAGCCATTTGCTGCATTAACGATTGCCTCTGTTTTTTCTTTCGTTATATCTCCAATGGTTAGCTCCAACCTATTTTCACCAATTAAGATGTGCAATCCAACTCCCTCCTTTAATTTAGAGAACTCCCACTTTTATTCTGGTTGAAAAAGACGGTATTGTCCACCTAAGTGATCGCTTCATTTACATGATGGGTAATTATAAGTAAATGAAAGCGTTTTATCGCGATAAAGACGCGATGACCGTAGTTTTTCAATTTATAAATCGTTAACAATAAACTATTACACGAAAATGTTTAATAGTAAGATGAAGACAAGACCACTTATAGAGATAACAGTTTCTAACATCGTCCACGTTAAAAATGTTTCTTTTATTGTTAAACCAAAGGACTCTTTAATAATCCAAAAGCCAGTATCATTGACATGGGATGCGATAAGACTACCAGCTCCTGTAGCTAAGACCATTAGTGCCAAATTAACATCTGACCCTGCCATTAAAGGAATAACTAGCCCTGCTGTCGTTAATGCAGCGACGGTAGCTGACCCCTGAGCAATTCTTAAGACTGCTGCAATTAACCAAGCTAAAATAATCGGCGAGATGGAACTACCGTCAAATAAAACAGCAACATAATCCCCAACGCCACCATCAATTAAAACTTGTTTTAAAGCTCCACCTGCGCCAATAATTAATAGCATCATCGCAATAGAGCGTATAGAACTTTCTGCAGCACTCATTAGCTCTTTCATGGGAATATTACGTGCTAATCCCATCGTATAGATGGCTAATAAGACAGACAAAAGCATCACGGTCGTCGGTGAACCAACCATTGTGAAAAAATCAAATATAAAACCTGATTTATCGCCTTGGAATAAAGAGATTATGGTAGATAACATCATTAATAAAACTGGAAATAAAGCTGTAAATGCGCTAATACCAAACCCTGGTGTTTCTTCTAATTTAAATTGCTTCGCTTCTCCAATTTCTGCTAGGCTACCGCTTTCTAATTTATCAAAAGCAGTAGGAGCCCATTTTTTTGCAAATCTAGCAAAAAACGGTCCGGAAATGAATGTAGTTGGTATAGCAACAATGATTCCATAAAGTAAAACCATGCCTATATTTGCATTATATTCTTGTGCAATGACGGTTGGCCCCGGATGTGGTGGTAAAAAACCATGTGTAACAGACAATGCTGCCACCATTGGTAGACCAAGGGATAAGAAAGAAACCTTTGTTTGCTTGGCAATTTGATACACAATCGGAATAAGTAATACTAATCCTACTTCAAAAAATAATGCTATACCAAGAATGAAAGAAGCAATGACGACTGCCCATTGAATTTGTTTTTCGCCAAATTTTTCAATCAGTGTAATAGCAATTCGTTGGGCACCTCCTGCATTGGCTATTAACTTACCAAGTATGGCGCCTAATCCAAAGACAAATGCGATACTTCCTAGCGTTCCTCCCATCCCGCTTTCAATAGATGCAACAATATTTTTAAGAGGCATTCCTAGAGATAAGGCAATCAAAAAAGCAACGATAATTAAAGAGATAAAGGTATGTATATTCCATTTCATAATCAGTATCAGTAGTACGATAATTCCTAAAGCGACAATAAATAATGGCATAGATTTCTCCTTCTTTCTAGTTTAGTATAGGTATCTTCAAGTTTGCAGGAGATTAATGATGATGTTTTCTTTCTTTTTCAAGCATATGGTGCGTGTTAAAATTGTTTTCAACTGCTTTGGAAATAGAAACTTTATCCTTATCTTGAATCGATTTCAGCATGAGTTTATGATTTTGCACAATTCTATCAGCATCCTTTGGGGCGTCTTTAAACCTTCGTCTCATTGACAATAAAATAAAGCTTTCCATAGTTGGACGCATTTTTGACCACATGAGTAATATTCTCTTATGATTGATAGATCGAATGATTGTTTCATGGAAATCCAAATCTTGAGCAGTTAAACTCTCAGCATCTTTAAATTTAACTGCAATAGACATCATGTCGATAATTTTAATTAACTGTTGTTCGAGAGCATCCGTATCTAACTGAATGATGCGTTCAAGCACAAATTGTTCCATTATTTTTCTTATATCATAAAGTTCTTCAATATCTTTGTCTGAAAAGTCTAAGATGACAGCCCCCATCTTTTCAAGTTGAATGAAGCCTTCAGAAGCGAGAATTTTTAGAGCTTCTCGTACAGGGGACCGGCTCGTATCAAATTGTTTAGCAAGCTTATTTTCGGATATTATGGTATCGCTTCCAATTGTTTTGGAAATAATTTGCATGCGAACTTCGGCAGCTATTTTCTCTCCTGTTGACAAGTTATGTAACCATTGCTCTGGATAAAGCGCATTCATTTTCATCCTCCTTATACGCGTTTGATAGTATACTTGTATACAAGTATACTATCAAACGAGCTCTGTATATGTAAAGGCTTTAATATCGTATTCTATGAAAGAGACACGATCATTTGTAACGATTAACCAATTCCAACACAAAAAAGTAATCCATCCTGCCGGTCAAGTAGGAAGTAGATTACTTTTTATTTCACACTATAAAAAAGTACAGAATTTTTAGGGCTTATATAGTGTCTCATCGCTGTGTTGGGTTTTGCACGCAAAATCCGCTTTGTATCTAAGACGTTTTTAAAGTTTTCACACGTTATCATTTTACATCATGTTCTTTGTGTTTTTAGTTTCTATAATGCTTTTACATCAAGCGTTTCAATAAACTGGACGAATGCTTTTACAATGTTGAGCTTTAACGTTTCTTCATGATAGTACATCCAAGTTTTTCTGGTCACGGATTCACCCGACGGTAAATGAATGGGTTTAATGAATAAATCGGTGTGTGGACGAACGACAAGATTGGCTATAACGGCATAACCAAGTCCATGAATGACCATTTCTTTACATGTTTCCACTTGATTGACTTGAATATTTATATTTGGATTTTGTTTATAGGTGCTATACCACCATTGATCGACAATACTCCTCATTTTCTCATCTGTATGGTAATCAATCCGAGGTAAATGAGGAAGATCCTCCCATTGGAAATCCCACGGAGAAGCAATACAAATCTCTTCTTCATATAGTAAATGTTTATTTTCATTCCACATATAATCACCTTTGATAAAACCAATATGTACATCATGATTTAAAATAAGGCGGTGCATTTCACTACTCCATCCTGTGACTACCTGAAATTCTACATCTGGGTAACTTTGCTTAAATAAACGTAATAATTTCGGCATTTTATTCAATGCAAAAAAATTTGATACGCCGACTCGAATCGTGCCAGCAAACTGATCTTTCATATTATGAAGCTGTTCTTCAATCCTTCTTTGTTCATACAGCATTTTTTGTGCATGAAGAGCCAACTGTTCTCCTTCTGGTGTAAACGTAATTCCTCTCTGTTTACGTATGATAAGCTGGACATCATAATATGTTTCCATTTTTTTTAAACGAGATGTTAAGGTTGGTTGAGATAAAAACAGCCGTTGTGCAGCTTGTGTAATATTTTCCGTCCGATATAATTCCGCTAACATTTCCCAATCTTCCGTTCTCATAAAAAACACCCCGTTTTCTTTTGTTTTGATATTGAAAAAAATTATGTCTAGTAATTAAAATTATATATTTTCCTAATCTTCAATTCAATTCTATAATATAAATAGAGAAAATAAAGAAAATTAACGAATAATTTCAAGGAGGATGTTTATGAGTACGAATCAGCAGTTTGTCCCTGGTTTAGATGGCGTTATTGCAGCAGAGACGGCTATATCATTTCTTGACACAGAACAAGAAAAAATCATTATACGCGGGCATGAATTAATCGATTTGTCGCAAAACAACGACTATATTGATGTTGTACATCTTTTATTGGATGGTAACTTACCAACTGCTTCTGAAAAAACGGCTCTTGAAAAGAAGTTAACCTCTAATTACGATATACCGGATCAAGTGATGCAAATTTTATCTCTATTGCCAAAGCAAACACACCCGATGGATGGATTGCGGACAGGATTGTCAGCGCTTTCTGGATATGATGGAGATATAGATAATCGTTCTTTAGAAGCGAATAAAAGTAGAGCGTATGAGCTATTAGGCAAGTTGCCAGCTATTACGGTAAATAGCTTTCGTCTCATTCATGGGCAAGAGGTTGTCAAACCGGATCCAACACTTTCTTACAGTGCAAATTTTTTATACATGATTACAGGGGAGAAACCAGCAGCGTTTGAAGCGGAAATATTTGATCGTACATTACTACTTTATAGTGAGCACGAAATGCCAAATTCAACATTTACTGCTAGAGTTATCGCTTCGACAAATTCCGACCTTTATGGAGCCTTGACAGGGGGAGTTGCCTCCTTAAAAGGAAATTTACATGGTGGTGCGAATGAAGCGGTAATGTATATGCTAAATGAAGTGAAAACTGCCGCTGCTTTTGAAGAATTAATTCAAAGAAAGCTTGCCAATAAAGAAAAAGTAATGGGTTTTGGGCACAGAGTGTACATGAAGAAGATGGATCCAAGAGCGTTAGTGTTGAAAGACGCTTTAAAGCAACTATGTGAGAAAAAAGGAGACTACACATTATTAGAAATGTGTGAAGCTGGAGAAAAAGTAATGCGAGAGGAAAAAGGTTTATATCCTAATCTCGATTATTATGCAGCACCTGTATATTGGATGCTTGGCATTCCAATCGGTCTTTATACGCCGATTTTCTTTAGCGCACGTACAGCGGGATTAGCTGCACACGTCATAGAACAGCATAACAACAATCGCATATTCCGTCCGCGTGTTCATTACATCGGAGAAAGTTATTAATCTAGATTGAAGGAGCGATCATGCATGGTACAAGTGAAAGATGAAAGAAAGACAGATCAACTATTAGAAGACATAGCAGATTATGTGTTAAATAAAGAAGTTACTAGTGAAGAAGCTTTTTCTACCGCACATTATGTGTTAATCGATACATTAGGTTGTGGGATATTAGCTCTTAATTACCCTGAATGTACGAAACATCTTGGGCCGATTGTACCCGGGACAGTAGTACCAAATGGCGTGCGCGTTCCTGGCACTTCCCATACATTAGACCCTGTGCAAGGAGCGTTTAATATTGGTGCGATGATTCGTTGGCTCGATTATAATGATACATGGCTTGCTGCAGAGTGGGGGCATCCATCTGATAATCTTGGAGCTATTTTAGCAGTGGCTGATTTTATTAGCCGCCAGAATATAGCGAACGGAAAAGAGCCGCTTAAGGTGAAAGATGTATTAGAAATGACAATTAAGGCACATGAAATTCAAGGAATTCTTGCTTTAGAGAACAGCTTGAATCGTGTCGGACTTGATCATGTTTTATTTGTGAAAATCGCCTCTACCGCTGTCGTAACGAAAATGCTTGGTGGTACGAAAGAAGAGATTATACATGCATTATCCAATGCTTGGATTGATAATTCTAGTTTACGTACGTATCGTCATGCACCGAATACGGGCTCTCGTAAGTCTTGGGCTGCTGGTGATGCAACGAGCCGAGCTGTCCGATTAGCGTTAATGGCTTTAAAAGGGGAAATGGGTTACGCAACGGCGTTAAGTGCTCCAGGTTGGGGCTTTCAAGATGTGTTATTTAATAAACAAGAGCTTGTATTAAAACAGCCTTTAGATAGTTATGTCATGGAAAATGTACTTTTTAAAGTATCTTATCCTGCTGAATTCCATGCCCAAACAGCAGCAGAAGCGGCGATTGAGCTTCATCCTGAGATAAAGGAACGCTTAGATGAAATTGATCACATTACGATTTCTACCCATGAGTCAGCAATTCGCATTATTGATAAAAAAGGACCGTTGTATAATCCAGCTGACCGTGATCACTGTTTGCAATATATAACAGCTATCGGTTTATTAAAAGGAAATATTGTGGCAGAAGATTATGAGGATGATGTTGCTGCTGATCCAAGAGTGGATATGTTGCGTGATAAAATGGTTGTTACAGAAAATAAAGCATACACAGAGGATTATTTAGATCCAAATAAACGTTCTATTGCAAATGCCGTTCAAGTTCATTTCAAAGATGGCACGCAAACAGCAGCAATTGAACGTGAATATCCATTAGGACATCGTTTTCGCAGAGAAGAAGCAATTCCAAAGATACTAGACAAGTACGCAGCTAATTTGGCGACACAATTTGCTAGCAAACAGTTGCAGGAAATTGAATCCGTTAGTTATGATTATGGTAAGTTAGCGGAGATGGATGTAAACGAATTTATGGAATTATTTGCGAAGTAACGAGGAGGACATCAAAAGATGGCATGGATTGTCGATGAACCGAAAACACAAAAAGAGTTAGCAGAACAATTCAAAGCACTCATGTACGCAGAGGAGATTTTACAAATTCCTGGAGCCCATGACGCGATGGCAGCGCTCGTTGCTAAACAAACAGGTTTCCATGCGCTGTATCTATCTGGGGGAGCGTATACGGCTAGTAAAGGCTTACCAGATTTAGGAATGGTAACATCAACAGAAGTAGCTGAAAGGGCTAGAGACTTAGTTCGGGCTACGAACTTACCAGCTTTAGTAGATATTGACACTGGTTTTGGCGGTGTGTTAAATGTAGCTCGGACAGCTCAGGAGATGTTTGAAGCGAATGTTGCTGCAGTGCAGATAGAAGATCAGCAGCTACCAAAGAAATGCGGTCATTTGAACGGGAAACAGCTTGTCACAAAAGAAGAGATGGAACAAAAGATACAAGCAATTAAAAAAGTAGCTCCTTCGCTAGTAGTCGTCGCTCGGACCGATGCCCGAGCTAATGAAGGGTTAGACGCTGCCATTGAACGAGCGAATGCATACGTAGCCGCTGGAGCAGAAGCGATTTTTCCCGAAGCGTTACAAACGGATGAAGAGTTCCAAGCGTTTGCGCAGAAGGTCAATGCACCACTTTTAGCAAATATGACTGAATTTGGAAAAACACCTTATATCACTGCTGAAGAATTTCAACGTATGGGCTTTAAAATGGTGATTTATCCAGTAACTTCTTTACGTGTAGCAGCTAAAGCATATGAACGAATCTTCAAGCTAATTAAAGAAGAAGGTACACAAAAAAATGGTGTTACAGATATGCAAACGAGAAAAGAACTGTATGAAACCATTTCATATGATGACTTTGAAGCATTAGATAAAAATATTGCGAAAACGGTATTAGGAGAATAATTGAGAGCAGGCTTTACTGTGTTAACAGTAGAGTCTGTTTTAGTGTGGGAAGATTCTAAAAACGGTTAAGGCAGATAAACGATGGGAAATGATACATGTGATTTTTAAAGAAGAAGTAATGTTTATCTGCCTCATCTATATAGGGTAAAGAAACAATAGTGACATCTTTTTGTTTCACAATTAATGGAATCATCCATTCATAGATAACTTCGCCAATACAATGAGTGATTATTCATTCATTGTATGCATTAAGCTAGAAAATAAAGAAATGTAAAGCTAGCTACATAAAAAGGTCTTAAACTATTGTGTAAGTTTAATAGCTTGTCAAGCTGTTGACTGCATTTTACAGTTCTTCGATCAGTTAAGCCGTACTTTAAACCTAGTGTAATCATTTCTTGCTTTTTGTCATGAATACTTGCAGCCAATCTAGATGGATCTGGGTCAATCACTTTCATGGTTACAAATCTTCCTTTCTAATTTGAAAATTTTTAGGTGTTATGTCGGAAACACACAAAAATAAGTATGCTCATTTATTTGTTAAATTGCAATACTTTCCACAAAGGTTGTCAAAACATCTGAAAATATGACAAAATTATTTATAAAAACGATTCCTTATCACCCAATTTTTATAGCAATATCAATAGTAGGATTACTACCTAAAATGTCCTAGTAGTAATTTTTTAAAAGCTAATGAGGCTCATTTTCTAGTCGTGCAGCCTCGTTTATCATGCATCTAGTACATGATAAACGCTCCGTTCCAATAGATTAAATCACCACAGGATAACTACAGAAAGGATTCTTATACTTGTCTCCTTTTCCGCAGCGGTCACATTTGATTTTTAATAAATAGTCATGCCTCCTTCTACATTTTTAATGTTAAAAGACCAAGGGGTTCGTTGTCTAAAAATAGACAACGTTTTCTAAGGAGTGGAGTCATCTATTGCGAAAAAACTCACATGCTTTCTATTTTGTAACTTATTTTAATTCATAGCAGTACGTTTTCATGCATTCATTGGAATTTTGCTTCTTGGCTACTGTAAAATGCCTTACAGCTTCTAAGGGCAAAGGGTATCTATGTAATTATTTGTGTAAGCTGTTACAATAAAAGAGTGTAAAGATAAATGTAAATGAGGTTTCGATAATGAGTAAAATAAACGAAGTAAAAGCGGTGCTACGTACAGAATCAGGCAAACGGGAAGGAGTAACAGCAAAAGATGTCAGCGGGCTTTTGCATATTGATCGTTCTACGGCGAGTCGCTACTTAAATGAGTTAGTAAAGCAAAAGGATGCCGTAAAAGTACCAGGAAAACCAGTGAAATATATCGCAAATATGCACGCGGAAGAGACAGGCTTAAACGATGCAGATGGTATTGGCAAAAGTTTGCGTCCTATTTTAGAACAAGGGATGGCAGCTTTATTATATCCTTCGCGAAATATCCCGATTTTACTTACGGGGGAAACAGGTACGGGGAAAACGTATCTTGCAGAAACTTTATGCAAATTAGCTAGAAAACGGATGGGCGATCAAGGGGATGTCCCATTTGTAACATTTAACTGTGCAGATTACGCACAAAACGCAGAGTTATTAGTAGGACAAATTTTCGGGGTGAAAGAAGGCGCTTTTACGGGTGCAAATGAAGATCGAACTGGTCTTGTAGAGAAAGCTGATGGAGGTATCCTTTTTTTAGATGAAATTCACCGCTTGCCTCCTTCTGGTCAAGAGATGTTGTTTTATTTAATGGATAAAGGTGTTTATCGTGTGCTAGGAGAAGCGACGAAAGATCGGTATGCTACGATTACGATTATCGGAGCGACCACCGAAGATCCGCATAAGGCATTACTTCCTGCTTTAGTTCGGCGGTTTTCGATTAAATTGACATTACCGTCGTTAAAAGAGAGAACTTGGGAGGAAAGAGAAGAGCTTGTTAATTATTTCTTGCGCCAAGAAGCGAACAAAATGGATACGAGTTTAGCTATAACAGATCAAAGCCGTGAAGCGCTGCTCTTATATCCTTGTCCGGGAAATATAGGTCAATTAAAAAGTGACATTCAAATTGCTTGTGCACACGCTTATTTACGTTACTTAAATAAACAGAAGGAAAAAGTAACAATTCAAATAGCAGATTTACCAGATAATATTGCCAGCTTCGGTAGCTCTTCTTCTTTAGAACAACGAGAAGTAACTTCTACCATTGAAAGGGAAAAAGCGATTAGTGAGCATCTCCCTAATATTTATCAAAAAATAGCTAAACAAGCGGATCATCAATCAATTCATACAACCATTCAAAAATATATTGCTGATTTATCAAAGAAATATCGTCAGCCCGACTTTGTGCAGCAAGGGTGGCAACAATTAATTGATGAGGATTTGTTTCATGCTTTATTAGATGCTAAAAATCGACTATCTGATTTGCCTGTCCAGTTTAATAATAATCAATTGTACGTGATTGGTTTGCATTTACAAAATTATCGCAACCATCAACATGAAGCAAGGGAAGAACTCCCCATTGTTGTGCATCCTAACCCAGCATACCGAGAAGCGGCGCAACAGTTAGCTACCCATTTACATACAACGATAGGATTAGCATTACCAGAAGAAGAAATTGCCTTATTGGCTCACTTTTTAACGGCTAACGAAAGCAATGTGCTTCACGCTGAGCAATCGATAGCGGTTATTTTAGTTACACACGGGGAAGCTACTGCTTCTTCCATGGCAGAAGTGACAAATATGTTATTAGGAAATGAAGTCATTCAAGCGATTGATATGCCATTACATGTTTCAGCTACAGAAATATATCAGCAGGTAAAGCAAAAGATAAGTACGATGACACATATAAAAGGTGCGCTCTTACTTGTAGATATTGGCTCTTTAATAACGATGGGAGATGCGATAAAGCATGATTTGGATGTGGAAGTAAAAACCTTATCGAGTGTTAATTTACCAATGGTATTAGAAGCGGGGAGAAAGTCACTTATTTCCAATGTGCGTTTAGAAGAAATGTATCAAGCTACGAAAAAAGCAATGACTATTTTTGTGAAAGAGAAAACAAATTATTCCCCAGTAGAAAAAAAGCGTATGATTACTACCGTTTGTTTTACAGGAGAAGGGGCTGCGCAATTACTAGAATCGTGGATTGAGGATCAATTAGCAGAAGTAGATGAGGATGTTCTCATTCGTTCTGTGCGCATTGATCCGACTACAAAAGATGCCTCCATGTTGGAGGAGTTAAAACAACATTATGATATTGTCGCTATTATTGGAACAGTTCCTGTTACGATAGAAGGAGTGCCTTATATTCCTGCTTGGGAGCTTTTACAAGAAGAAGGCATTGCGAGAATGACTAAATTACTAGAAGTGACGCGAAAATCTCCGAAATTACGAGAAGGAGAAATAAAGCAGAATGAAGTCTTTCCACTTGTGTCTAAAGGGCTTGCGGAAATTGTCACTTTTATTAATCCGCAATCATTAGTAGCAATTTTAAATGATTATATGGAACCTATTGCAACCTACTATCATTGGGATGTAAATAGGAAGTTAGGGATGTGGATGCATCTTGGTAGCTTAATGGATCGTTTAGTATGTGCAAAATTGCAAAATAATATGGAGCAGTTGCTTGCTTCTGTACCAATTGATCGGCAGTTTACAGTAGCAGAAGGGGAAAAGGAAATTTGGGAGCCACTGTTTACCAAGTTAGAAGCAAAATACCATCTCCCAATTTATGAACCGATTCGCAATGCATTACAAAAATTGTCGCGTTAATGTGTGCAAGATTTCTGCACACATTTTTTTAATTGGCTGAAACCCTTGATTTGAAAGGGTTTATTTGTGTTGGCATGATTTTTGCATATATAGAAAATGAGAGGACACAAATCAGAGGGGAGGGAGGATAGTGAAGAAGTTTTTAACGATGTATGCCGTTTTATTTACAGCAATATGGGTTGGGTACGGCATATATGCACTATGGACGAATCAAGAATCTGCAAATCTCATTTTAGGATTTGGTATCGCTTTTTCAATCGTCATTTGTTTAGCTTCATGGTTTTCTTATTGGCTTATGCGCCACTATAAAAGAGTGGATAGCATGGCGAAGAACATTTTAAGTCATGCGAAAAACAAAACGAAATAATAGATGGGAGAAATGGAAAATGGAAAACAATCAAGAAATCAAATTAATTATTTTATGTAGTTGGGGAGCAACTTCCAGTCAATTAGCGAAAAAAGTGCAAGAGGCAGCAGAGAATCGAGGTCTGTCTGTAACGGTTGACGCAGGAGGGACAGGTGAATTTAAGCAAAAAGCGAGTAATTATAATGTAGCTTTACTCGAACCACAAGTTCGCCATTTGAGGAAAGAAGTGACCAAAACAGCAGAGCAATATGACATCCCAGTTGACCTAGTGGATCAACGTGCCTTCGCATTAATGGATGGCGATAAAGTATTGGATCAAGTTTTAAAATTGATGAATAAATAGGAGGCGTGAACAATGATTGAATGGTTAGAAAATCATTTAATGGAACCTTTAGGTAAAATCGCGCAAAACAAATATTTACAAGCAATTCGTGATGCTTTTGTTATTTTTGCTTTACCGGTTATTATAACAGGAGCTATTTTCTTAATTATTGCCAATCCACCATCAGCTATCGATTGGGGACCTATTCAAGCATGGGAAAGAGCAGTGTCACCGATTCAAGCCGAACTGTTATTTCCATTTAATTTAACATTTGGTTTAATGGCTTTAACGGTATCATTTGGTATTGGCTATAGTTTAGCAACGAGACATGATATGGATGCGGTGATGGCAGGGATACTTTCTATGTTGGCCTTTTTCATGACTGCTTTTCCTGTAACGGACATTACGAAAGTTCCTTTTGGCGATATTTTAAATTATTTAGGTGGACAAGGATTATTCGTTGCCATCATTTTAGGGATTGTTACGACAGAACTCATGCGTTTTTTAATTAAGAAAGGCTTTACGTTTGAAATGCCAGCGGGAGTACCGCCATATGTGATGCGAACATTCCGAGCACTAATTCCATTTATGATTATTTTACCGCTCGTTTGGATTATCGCTTGGATCGTTTGGGCCAATTATGAAGTAACACTACCGCAATTAGTACTGGATTTATTCAGTCCATTAGTTAGTGCATCGAATTCGTATTGGGCAGCACTTGGTATGATACTTTTAATGCTTATTTTATGGTCCATTGGTATTCATGGGATGAACGTTGTTTCTTCTGTTGCGTATCCATTTTGGATGACGCAGCTAGCGGAGAATGCGGATGCTGTGAAAGCAGGTACAGAAGCATCTGGTATCGTTACAGAGCCATTCTTCCATATGTTTACACATATTGGGGGGTCTGGTGCTACGCTCGGACTGGTTATTTTTATGCTGTTCTCAACTTCAGCGCAATTAAAACAAGTAGGGAAAACAGCTATTATCCCATCGCTGTTTAATATTAACGAGCCAGTTATTTTTGGAGTGCCAATCGTGTTGAACCCAATTTTAATCATCCCATTTGTTTTAGGACCAGCAATTATTGTTACTGTGAACTACATTTTATTTGCAACTGGCATCTTGCCACCGGTTATTATTCAACCACCATTTACAGTACCTATTTTCCTTGGCGGATTTATTGCCACAGGTGGTTCATGGTTAGCGGGATTAGTGCAAATTATGAACGCCATTATTGCTACGGTGATTTATTATCCATTCTTTAAGAAATATGAAAAACAATTAACTATGCAGGAAAAAGAGGAAGAACAAGCAGCAGTAGGCAACTAAGAGGAGTGTTAGAAATGAACGGAGAAGAGATTATGATGCAGCTCATACTGCACGGCGGCAATGCCCGCGGTGCAGCTTATGAAGCATTAGATGCGGCAGAAGAATATGATTTTACGGAAGCAGAAAAGAAACTGGAAGAAGCGCATGAAGAATTTGTTCAAGGACATAAATATCAAACGGAATTGATTCAAGGGCAAACTGAAAGTGTGACACCAAGTTTTTTCATGATTCATGCACAAGATCATATTATGACAGCTCAAGCGGAAATTCAGTTAATTAAGCGTATGGTTACGCAGTTGCGAAAAACAGAAAGTATAGAGAAACGATTGGAAAAGCTAGAGAAGAATTAAAGAAGTTTACTACTTTATCCCATAGATCCAAAAGGTCTATGGGATAGTTTTTTGACTTGAATTCACGTTAGGTCTATAGGATGACATCGTAGTTAAATGAGGCATACTAAAAAATACTAAATGTAATGCGTTTGCTCTTTCTTCCCTCCATTCATATTTTGCTATCTTCCAATGATTACAGTATGCTACCTTATAACCAGCTGTTCATGAAACAATTAACTCATCACCCGTTTATAAAACCATTGAAATAAGCTATAACATAGTCCAATAAATATCCAAAAACTAATTAAATAGGTGATTGTATAGACGTTAATCTCCCCTTGAAGCCAAAATAAGAAAAGGGAGGCAGGGAACAAAACGAAAGGGATGACATACTTGAAAGCACGTAATGTTTGCACTTCTAATTTTCGCCACTCTTTTTTACAGAATAGATGAATAATAGAAATAGCTACCCCAAGCATACCTGCAGTTAACCTGCCAAGATCATAAATATCTAGTAATTGTGCAAGTAAAGTCCCACTTGCCGCACTCCATAAGCCAATAATAAAAACAGATATAGTAAGTTGATCGAAATTGCTCGTGTTAGAAGACGTTACATAGGATTCAGCTAAAACATCAGGAGAATGGAAAGTTTGAAGTACAAGGCGCTCGGCATCTTCTTTGCTATTACCTTGCATTGTTTCTTCCATGATGGCATTGGAGAAATGATCCTCAATTTCAGCTACGATAGCTTTTCGTTCCTCTTTCGGTAATTCTATCAGCTCTTCTTCTAATTTTCTTAAATAAGTATCAGTGCTTTTGATCTTCATCATTCGTAACCTCCTTCTGTAATTTCCATAACAAATCCATCGATTCTTGAAACAAGTTTAATCGTTCCGATAAAACTTGCGCGCCTTTTTTAGATAGTTGATAGTACTTTCTGCGTAAGCCCGTATCTGGGTTATCCCAATACGTATCTACTAGTTGGTTAGCTTCTAATCTTTTTAAAAGTGGATAAATAGACCCATCCGAAAGCTCAAACATGGGATTGGATTTTAATGCTTTCGTAAGTTGGTATCCATACACAGCACTGTCTTTCATTAGAATCATAACAGCGAGTTCAGCGAGGCCTTTTCGAATTTGAATAAACCATCTATCATGATTGGTCAATATTTCTACCTCCTTCCTTACCTATAGGGAACTGCATTGAGTTTTGCGAATTTTGTATGGGGAAAAGAGTTTGTATTCTTTATTCTAAAAAATCGGTAAAATGGATGGTTCACTATGAGATATTATTACAACAAAAATAGGTGTTAATACTACATATATATCTTTGGCATCTATTATAACATGAATCATTCGAAATTTACAGACAATTAATGGGGTTTATAGGCGGAGTCCTTGATGTACAATTAATTATTTGAAGTTCCTAATTTGTTAGCTTCCAGAGTCGCACTACAAATTTTTAATAAAAGTACACATATGGTTCGTTGGATTATGATATAATTCCTTATAATTAAAAAAGTCGAAAAAATCAAGCTGGTGAAAGGAGTATTTCGATGCGAACGGAACAGGAAATGATGCAGCTTATTATGCAAACAGCGCAACAGGATGAACGAATACGAGCAGTAGTTTTAAATGGTTCGCGAGCCAATCCAAATGTGGAAAAGGATATGTTTCAAGATTTTGATATTGTTTATGTGGTGAACAATATGGCTTCCTTTACTTCAAATCATTCATGGGTGGATGTGTTTGGTGATCGGATCATGATGCAAATGCCTGAGGGAAAAGTTACACCACCGCCAGAGAATAAAGGTCATTTTGTTTATTTGATGCAATTTAAGGATGGAAATCGGCTCGACTTAACATTAATTCCGGAAGAAAAGCTTGCTTTGTTTCAACCATTTGATAGTTTAAGCGTGTTATTGATGGATAAAGATCAGTTAATTGGCGAATTACCTCCACCTAGTGAACGAGATTATTATATTCAACGACCAAGCGAGCAGGAATTTGCGGATGTGTGTAATGAATTTTGGTGGATTTGTTTGAATATTAGTAAAGGGTTATGGCGGAAAGAGATAACGTACACGATGTTTATGTACGAACAAATTAACCGCAATGCACTTATGCAAATGATCGATTGGTATATTGGCGTGAAAACGAATTTCTCAGTTAGTGCAGGAAAGCTTGGCAAGTACTATCCTAACTATTTAGATGAAGAGGACTGGGAGAAATACAGGAAGACATATAGCTGCGGTAAGGATCTTGAGCGGATTTGGGAAGCATTATTTACGATGTGTGACTTATTTACGAAGTTATCCAAACATGTGGCGCATACGCTTGATTTTGCGTTCCAGCAAGAAGATGTAACGAATGTCATGATGTATATGAGGCGCATAAGGGAGTTGACAAATCATGGATAAAACTTATGTTGTATCGATATCAGGTGTTTCTGGTAGCGGTAAAACGACTATAGCGAAACAATTGGAAGCGGAGTACGATAACGCAATAGCGTTATATTTCGATGATTATCATTTTGCTAATGCTCCTACTGATTTTGCTAGTTGGGTAAAACGTGGTGCAAATTATAATGAATGGAAACTGGATCCTTTCGTACATGATGTGAAACGCTATTATGAAACTGCTAACCTCACTATATTTTTCTAGATTATCCGTTTGCTCACTTAAATGAGAGTTTAAAGTATACACTTGATTTGGCAATTTTTATTGATATTCCATTGGATATTGCCATGGCAAGGAGAGTAATAAGGGACTATCATGAACTAGATGTAGTTTCCTATATGAAAGATTATTTGTCATACGGAAGAAAAGCCTTTGAAGCGATGGAGCGTGTAAAAGATTCCGCTGATGAAGTTGTCAATGGCGGCTCTTTACCAGTTGCAAATATAATGAAGGTTGTGAAGGAAAAGATACGTCTATAGAAGGGGATGATAGGATGTTGATGAAACCAAATAAGCTGCAAAAAGGGGATCGTGTGGCAACAGTGAGCCCAAGTTGGGGTGGGGCAGGTGAGGCTGAACTTCGCTATCGTTATGAAATTGGTGTAAGGCGGTTAGAAGAGGTGTTTGGGCTGGAAGTTGTGCCAATGCCTAACAGTTTAAAAGGTGCCGCATATGTCTATGAAAATCCACAAGCTCGAGCGGAGGATTTGATGCAAGCCTTTCAAGAACCAACCATTAAAGCGATTATTGCCAACATTGGCGGGGAAGATAGCATTCGACTCTTACCATACATTGATTTTACTGTCATTCGTAATCATCCGAAGATCTTCATGGGTTATTCTGATGCAACGATGGTGCATTTGTTCTGTTACAAAGCAGGTCTATCCTCTTTCTACGGTCCAGCCATATTAACCGATTTTGCTGAGAATGTGGAGATGCATGAATATACCATTGATTTTATCGAGCGAACGCTTTTTTCTCGGAAACCGATTGGCAAAGTGGAACCAGCAAAGGAATGGACGAGTGAGTTTTTAGATTGGTTCGTCCCTGCAAACAGCCAGATAAAAAGGAGTATGCAACCGAATAACGGATATGAGTTGCTACAAGGAAAAGGCATTGTTTCGGGGCACTTAATCGGTGGATGTATGGAAGTATTGGAATTTGCCAAAGGGACAGAGCTTTGGCCGAAAATGGATCATTGGAAGGATGGCATGTTATTTTTTGAAACATCAGAAGAAAAACCATCACCAGACCATGTGAAACGTTGGTTAAGAAATTATGCTGCCCAAGGCATTTTGCACGTAGTAAACGGTATGATTTTTGCAAAACCGCAGCAAGAGCAGTATTATGAAGAATATAAAACTATAATTGGGACAGTGTTACAAGAGTATGATTTAGAACATTTGCCAGTCCTGTTTAATTTGAACTTTGGCCATACAGAACCGAAATTTATTTTGCCTTACGGAGCAATGGCGGAAATGAATTGTGAGGCAAAGACATTTTCAATACTAGAAAGCGGTGTGCAATAACCTTGTCTTGTTTGTGTGTTATTTCATGCCGTATATTTTAGAAATGAGATTGAAATACTACAAAAGGAAGCTCAGCTGAAGTTCATGGGGAGCTTCGTGTTCGTTACGGTATATTTCATTTAATTTTGTCGAAGAATTATCGGCTATCACCATGATTCGCTTTGGGAGAGAAAACAGTTGCACGCTCAGTTTCCTGATTGTGAAACAGCCCCTTTGTTGTATTATCAGCACAGATTCAGAACGCAAATCCTTAAGCATTACACCAAATTAAAGGGGCAATTTGACCCCAAAAAGGAACAAAGCAGGAACACAATTTTTTCTGTGACTTCAAGTAAAACCTCTAGCATAGATTTCCAAAACTATTTTGGAATAATAAAATAATGTGTGGTAAAATATAACCAAATGAGGTGATAACAATGAGTCGCATATTTGACCGTAATCGCGAAATGTTACACAAATTAATTGATGACCTACCCGCAGATAAATTACCAAAAGCTGCAGATTTATTTGAAAAAATAATCGGCGAAGAAACTTTGAGCGATGAGGACAAAAAAGATTTGGATATCGCACGAAAAGAAATTGCAAATGGAGAGTTTTATTCATTCGATGAAGTGTTTGGGGAATTGGAAAAGTAATGTACGATATTATTTTTTCCAAACAAGCTAAGAAATTTGTTGAAAAACAAGATAAAGTCACCAAGAAAAGAATTAGAAATGCTATGTTGGAATTGTCTGAGAACCCCTATAGAGCAAAGGACGTTAAGAAATTAAAAGGTGACAATGCTTATAGAAAAAGAGTAGGAGACTTTAGAATTATTTTTGATATTATTGACCTGAAGCTTGTGATAAATGTATTGAAAGTTGATAATAGAGGGCAAGTGTATAGAAAATAAGCCCCTTCGCTGATTAAAATGAAATAAGGTTGGACATACTGAAAACTATCAAAATAAAATGTTAGGTGGTTTTCATATGTTAATAGAAATTAAGGATATTGAAAATGTGTTCCATATTCCAGAACCTTGGTATATCCATGTCTGTATATTTGATGAAATAAAGCAACAGCTAGATGTCTATTTAAAAGTAGATAGAGATGCTTTATTTTCATGTTCGGAGTGCGGGGCTAAAAATCAACGTTTTTTTGATATTGCTGATTACAACCGGACATGGCGTCATTTAAACTTTTTAGAATACCCATGCTATATTCATGCAGAACACCCACGTACAGATTGTGAAAACTGCGGAAAAAAGCGTCGTGTTTCTATCCCTTGGGCTATAAAACCACGAGCTTCTTTTACAAAGCTATTTGATGCGTGGATTATGATGCTTGTTAAAGACATGCCAATGAATGCAGTAAGTCGCTTAGTGGGGGAGCACGATACACGTTTATGGCGAATATTACATCATTATGTAGATCAAGCTATGGCTCATCAAGACCTTTCTCATGTTACTAAGATTAATACGGATGAAACGTCATCAAAGCGCGGGCACCAATATATTACTATATTTGTGGACTCAGATAAAAAGAATGTCATTCATGTTGCCAAAGGAAAAGATGCTGCTACATGGAAAACGTGTAAAGAACGCCTAGAAGAACAAGGTGGTCATGCGAAAAATATAACAGAAGTCTGCATGGATATGTCACCTGCTTTTATTAAAGGCGCCTCTGACTATTTTCCGGAAGCCTCTATCACTTTTGATAAATTTCATGTGATTCAAGAGGCTAACAAAGCTGTAGACGAAGTTCGTCGCAACGAGCGTAAGACATGTGCTGAGCTCAAAAATACCCGTTATGCTTGGTTGAAAAATGAAGAAAATTTAACGAAGAAACAAAAAGCCATGCTGGATAAACTGAAAGATACAGAATTAGATACTGCCAAAGCTTATCGTATGCGACTTTGTTTGCAAGAAATTTATCAATACCCTGCTCCCATCGCTCCTATGGTATTGGAAGACTGGATACAATGGGGATTACGATCTCGACTAGAACCAATGATAAAGCTGGCAAAGACGTTAAAAAAGCATTTTGATGGTGTAGTTCAATGGTTTCAATCGCAATTAAATAATGGTATTTTAGAGGGTATTAACAGCTTGTTCCAGACGGCTAAACGAAAGGCAAGAGGGTACCGGTCTGATAAAAATATTGTAGCTATGGTGTATCTTCTTGCTGGGAAACTAGACTTTTCCATCAAATAAAAAGAACAGGTATCAGTATGGAGTCATGTGTCGCTCGCAACCAAACCCGTTCCCTTGTCCAATACTTAGGATACCACCTAGAAAGAAAATTATACATCGAATAAGATGTTGCTTAATTGGACTTGTATCAGGTGGTGATTGTGGAGCGAAGCAATTAAATCCGTTCCCTTGTCCGGTTTTGATTTGGTTTTTTCATAGATTTTATAGAAGCTATTAAACTGTGTTTTATGCTATTTCATCGTATTTAGCGAAGAGCCGAAAATAACATCTTCAAAACCATAACCACCTATACCGCACTGGTATGGTTTTTTTGTGATCTAGGAAATTAACCTATTTAATTGCCTGTACCTTATTTGTTTGACCTTTTTTTTGGATTGTCTACAAGAAAATAGAAATACTGATATGTTCTAATTGTGTATAGGGACCCACTCAATGGAAGATTAATAGATTCAAATACATCTAATGGTGTTTGATCCCAAGTATGCGTATTGACGCCAAATCCTCCTTTTTTCAAGGTAATTCTAAACTTTTTAGAGGAGTTATTTGTTGTAAATAAATGTATACCCGCCGTACCTACGTCCAAATTTGTAAAATCCATTTGATTGGTAAGATGCTAAGTTATTAAGATATTTAACTTTTGTTGGAGCAGTTGCAGCTAGAGGTGGTATTAAATCATTATCATTGTTGTTGGGTTCAACTAAATTACCCTTATTGTCATATATAGTTGTTGCAACTAGTTGATCTTTTATTTCATGCCGTATATTTTAGAAGTTAGATTGAAATACTACAAAAGGAAGCTCAGCTGAAGTTCATGGGAGCTTCGTGTTCGTTACGGTATATTTTATTTAATTTTGTCGAAGAATTATCGGCTATCGTCGGGGAGAAAACAGTTGCAGACAAGTATGACTTTCTATTAGATATATGATCGCTTTCTCCATAACAACAGGATACTTTTAGGGAGGAATGAGGATGTATGTACATGACGATTCCTGAGACAGCAGAATATTTGTCTATGAATGAAAAGCAATTACATGCACTTGTGTTACAAGGAAGAGTTAGAGCTGTGCATGATGGGGAACAATTTCTCATTAACAGTGAACAATTTCAAACCCATTTTGAGCAGGTAGAAAAATATCGGGCGATGATTCAAGACTACCTCAATGAACCGATTCCTGAAGATTTGGACGTGAAAGATGAAGATTAAATAAAGACTCGTGTTAAATAATCTTGGTCTATTCGATGCAAAGCACAATTTGATATGCTAATCTTTGATGGAGAAAGCCTGTTTGGTTTATCTGTTGTTATAACACCTAATGAAGCCGCATAATAGTAAGTTATTATGCGGCTTCGTCATTTAATAAATCTTAACTGAACAATGGGAAACGCTTTGAAGAAACGTTCTGGGAATTGTGCCATAGAACAATAAAGGCAGCTACTTTGAAGCTATGCTAAGTGTCGATTGTTCATGAAGATAACCCCATAATCGCTTTTACTTCGAGGTACTCCTCTATACCGTAATCGCCCCATTCTCTGCCAATACCCGATTGTTTATAGCCACCAAACGGAGCAAAGAAATCGGTCTTTCCGTCATTCACCGTAATTTGTCCGGCTTTTATATTGTTGGCTACGTGAGCAAGTGTCTCTTTATCTTTGCCGACAACGTAACCTGCCAGACCATAAATCGTATCATTAGCGATCTCTAGCGCTTCATCTAAATCATTATAGGTGATGACAGAGAGTACAGGACCAAAAATTTCTTCTTGAGCAATGACCATATCATTGGTTACATCTGTAAACACGGTTGGTTTTACATAATAGCCTGTCTCTAGGCCTTCTGGTTTTCCAGTGCCACCGAGGAGTAAAGTTGCTCCTTCATGAATCCCCTTTTCAATATAGGATTGTACCGTATCCCATTGATCTTTAGATATAAGCGGCCCTGTTTTTGTTTCTGTTTGTTTTGGGTCTCCATATTCAAAAGAGGAAACAGCTTGTTTGACTGCTTTTTCAAATGCCTCTTTTTTCGAAGCTGGAATAATTGCTCTTGTTGCTGCAGAGCAAACTTGACCTGTGTTCATCATAATATTCCAAGCCGCAGTTTTCGCAGCTTTTTCCATGTCTGCATCTTCTAATACGACAAGTGGTGATTTCCCTCCAAGTTCAAGAGCTACTTTTTTAATTGTTTCTGCTCCATTTTTCATGATTTTTTCGCCTACTTTTCCTGAACCTGTGAAGGAGACAAAATCAATATCTGGATGTTTGCTAATGCCATTACCAATCGTTGAACCAGAACCGTTTACTAAATTAAACACACCTTTTGGAACACCAGCCGTTGCCAAGATATCAGCTAGCATCATAGCTGCAAAAGGTGTCATCGAAGCTGGTTTTAATACCATTGGACTACCGGCTGCAATAGCTCCCGCTATTTTTGTCGAGGTCTGATTAGTCGGGAAGTTCCAAGGTGTAATTAAACCACTTACACCAATTGATTCTTTGCGAATTTTATGATTTCCTCGATTTTCCTCAAAAGAAAAATCTTTTAATGCTTCGGCTGCATGCTTGAAATGGTTATATCCCATGGTGTAGTGAACATTTTGGGAAATAGATACTGGAGATCCTAATTCTTCTGTAATTACGTCAATCAGTTCGTCTTTTTTATTTTCATACTCATTGGCGATGGCTTCTAACAATTGGATTCGTTCTTCTTTTGACGTTTTTGAAAAAGATGGGAAAGCTGCTTTCGCTGCAGCCACTGCCTTATTGAGGTCTTCTTCGGTTCCAGAACTAATCTCACCAATCACTTCTTCGGTCGCAGGATTGCATACTTGTATCGTTTCGGAACCAGTTGAGCCGATCCATTCACCGTTAATAAAATGGTTTAGATTTGTTCGCATAGTGATCCTCACTCCTTCATAAATGTGGTTGTAGATGTGGTGTTCCCTGTGGAATAGCTCGTTAAACTTTGCTAGATAAAACATCGCTCATTATGCCAATGAGGCTCGTGTATTTTTAAGGTGGTGTGATCCTACCTGTTAGCATAATGAGATGAGTATTCTCTTGTGAATGCATTCTGTTTCTATAACGGAGCCTTTGTTACAATTCGTCCCTTTCTTCCTTCTGTCGTCTCTGCCATTTGTAAAGAGCGGATCACCGATTCTTCAATAATTTCAACGACCGCTTGGAACAGCTGGTTCATTAACGGATGATCATCCCGTAAATAGTCAACGGTTTGTGTGTAGGAATCGGTAGCGTGTGAGACTTTATTCGCAGTTGAAAAAGCAATGGCAATGTCACCACTGCCGTTCGCTAATTGACTACCAGTGCGCCCAAGACCCGCAGCACAACGTTTAGCAAGTCTTTGTAATTGTCTCTCGAGTAGTGGTGCATCTGTTGCTAAGATCATCATGATGGAACCATCAGGGGTATCTTGTTGGACTGGCTCCCAACGAGCAAAGAGCGCATCACCTCTTTTGCCGAAGTTACTTAATACGATCCCGCCAATTTGATAGTTTATGGATTTATGTGAAACGATACGTGAAGCTGTTCCGATTCCCCCTTTATAACCAAAGCATATCATTCCTTTTCCCGCACCAACTGCGCCTTCAGCTACAGGCGAGGCGCTAGCTGATTTAATCGCTTTGACAGCATGTTCTGGTTTGATTGCAGGGTAGCGCGCTGTATTTAAATAACTGTCATTACATTCTCCGACAACAATATTAATAGAACTTGTCGTGTCGCCAATTTCTTCTGTTGTATCGAGCATATAGTCGAGCGTTCCTTGCCAAACAGAACCAACGCTAAATGTATTTGTCAGCATAATTGGTGATTCCAGAAGTCCGAGTTCATTTATTTGAACTAATCCTGTTGTTTTGCCAAATCCATTTAACACAGCACTCCCGGCATGGACTTTATGACGAAATAGGTTGCCTTTATGCGGCAATATGGCCGTTACTCCAGTGCAAATAGTTTGTTCCTCATCTAATTTTTCATATAACGTGACATGTCCAACTTGGACTCCTGCAATATCCGTAATACAATTATGGTTCCCTTTTTTTAAATTCATCTGAGTAAACTCCTATCCATAAAAAACTTTATACATGCTAAAAATCAATAGAATTAATAGAATTATTTGAATAGGACAAGTCTAAAGGATGAACAGAATAGTTGCAAATAAAAGGGACGGAGCAATAAACAGATGAGAAGAAAAACAAAAACGGCATTTCCCTTCCTTTTTTCTAACTCGCTCTGTTTTTTAATAGCAATATCGAAATACGCATGTAGCTGATCGAAAGACAGCTTTATTGTTTGCGTGATAAAATAATGTAGAAATACAAACGAGTAGGTGAAAAGCATTGGAAAATATTCTGCTGCAAACAGATCGGCTCTATAACTCGATTGTTCAGGAAATGAATCGGCTTATTAAAGAAGAAGTAATTGTAACAGATCAGCAAGGTTATATTGTGGCGAGTACAGATGCTAAACGAATTGGCAATTACCATGAGGGTGCTTGTATAGCAATGCAACATAAAGAAAAAATGATCATGTCAAAAGAATTAACCAAAAAACTACATGGCGTAAGAGAAGGCGTCGTGTTTCCAATTGTGATTAATAAAATTCCTTTGGGTGTCCTTGGGATTACTGGTAACCCGTCTATCGTAGAGCCATATGCTAGATTGGTACAAAAAGTGACAGAACTATTTATACAGGATTCGCTAACTAGAATAAATCAGGAAAGCAAAGCACGTGACGTCGAATTTTTTATCTTTGACTGGCTTAATCAGACGAGCAGCTATACGAGTTTAGTCGAAAGAAGTAAATTTTTTCATATCAACATGGAAGCTTATAAGCAAGTAGTTGTATTTAAAAGAAAAGAATTACTAACTGGATTTTCGTACCATCGATTTGAAAAATTGAAATCTGCTTGGGATGATTTCGTCGGTGCTTTGTTTGTAAGGTGGGGGCAGGACCGAATTGTCATGTTAGTTGAAGCAGTAGAGGCATCGTTATTAGATCATTGCCTACGCAAATGGATCGCTGCTGTATACCAAGAATTAGATGAACACTTGTATGCTGGGGTTGGAAATATTGTTGAGCCAGAGCACTTATCGGCATCGTTTTCGCAAGCAGTAAAGGCAAGCGAACATGCTGATGGGACAAATCCTGTTGTGTTTGAAGCGGATTTACGTTTTGAAATGCTCGAACATGAAATTAGTGCGCAAACAAAAGAAACGTTTATTTGTCGAACTTTAAAAGAGTTAGTAAAAGAAGAAGAGCTAATGAAGACGCTAGCGAGCTGGTTTTCTCATGATATGCAAATGCAAGTTACGGCGAATACTTTACATATTCATAAAAATACATTGCATTACCGGCTAAATCGAATTGCAGAAATTACTAATTTAAATCTTAAAAAGTTGGATGATGTTATGTTATTGTATATGGCCTTTCGCTTATCATCATGTAAGTATAATAAGGGATAAAATGTAAAGTTGCTGAAGTTCAAAATGACAACAGTTATAGCCAGCGCAGGGTCTAGAATTTGATATACGAACCACGAAATGTTACAGCTTGTAAACAGATTTCATATAAAGCGTTTTTATAATTAAAAATTGTACATTGAACCAAAAGAATGCGTTTTCTCTACTGGATTTTTGTTCATATATACATTTATTTTTCTTTTAATTTTTCTTAAAATAGAATTATTACTATGTAGGAGAATGTGTATGTTAAATAGGGATGTAAGAGAAAAGCTAATCGCAATCGTCGGGGAAAATAATGTAGAAGATAACAATGCAAGTTTACTCGCTTATTCGTATGATTCTACGCCAAGGTATCAGACATTACCTGATGCAATGGTAGCACCGAGAAATAAACATGAGGTTTCAGCCGTGGTAAAAGTTTGTAATGAACATCAAATACCAATTGTACCTCGTGGGTCTGGGACAAATCTATGTGCTGGCACAACGCCTTCAGAAGGAGGAATAGTGCTTATTTTTAAGCACATGCGAGAAATTTTAGAAATTGATGAAGAAAACTTAACTATGACCGTACAGGCTGGGGTATATACAAAAGATATTTTAGATAGAGCGCAAGCAGTAGGTCTTTTCTATCCGCCAGATCCAGGTTCAATGCACATATCGCAAATCGGGGGGAATATTAGTGAGAACTCTGGTGGACTGCGTGGACTTAAATATGGTGTGACGAGAGATTACGTGCTTGGACTTGAGATCGTTTTGCCAAACGGTGAGATCATTCAAACTGGTGGAAAGCTTGCCAAAGATGTAGCGGGGTACGATTTGACAAGATTGTATGTCGGAGCAGAGGGGACGCTTGGGGTTATTACCGAAGCGATCTTAAAGCTTGTTCCACAACCAGAAACAAAACAAACGATGCTTGCCCTTTATCATGATTTAGGAGCTGCCGCGGAAAGTGTGTCAGCGATTATTGCCAACCGCATTATTCCTGCCACCTTGGAATTTTTAGACCAAGCGACCGTACAAGTTGTTGAAGACTATGCCAAAATTGGATTGCCGACAGAAGCGAAAGCAGTATTATTAATTGAACAAGATGGGCCACCTGAAGTAGTCGCTCGTGATATGGAAAAGATTGCGTCGTTATGTAAAGATAATCAAGCATTTGATGTACAGGTGGCGCAAACAGATGAAGAGGCAGAGCAATTGACGGCAGCGCGGAGAACAGCGTTATCCGCTCTATCTCGGTTAAAGCCGACAACGATTTTGGAAGATGCTACGGTGCCACGCTCGAAAATTGCAGCAATGGTAAAAGCAATTGGGGAAATTGCTGCAAAGTACGAGCTAACTATTTGTACATTCGGTCATGCTGGTGACGGAAACCTCCATCCGACATGTCTTACAGATGCTCGTAATGAGCAAGAAATGGAATTAGTAGAAAAAGCATTTGCAGAAATTTTTGAGAAGGCGGTTGAGCTTGGAGGAACGATTACAGGTGAACACGGTGTCGGAATGATGAAGCTTCCATATTTGCATTTGAAAGCGGGAGAGCATGGAGTTGAGGCGATGCGCCGTATAAAGCAAGCGTTAGATCCTCATGGAATTATGAATCCAGGAAAAATGTTTGAACCGCTCACAAAGCAAAGTAAGGAGATGGAGAAATAAATGGATACACAAGAAAAAGCACGCATTCAGACCGCTTTTCAAGAAAAAATGGATTATGATGAACTAATGAATTGTACGCGTTGCGGGTTTTGTTTACCAAGTTGTCCAACATATGTTGAAACAGGAAGAAATGAAGTCCATTCACCACGTGGGCGAATCGCTTTAATGAAAGGTTTGGTCGACGGGGTGATTGAACCTAGTGAAGAAGTGAAAGAATCTATTGACCTTTGTCTTGGCTGTAGAGCTTGTGAACCCGTGTGTCCTTCTGGTGTGAACTTTGGCAGATTATTAGAGCAAGCAAGGGATGCGATTTATCAAAGCAAAAAGCCAACATTACCAGAAAAAGTAATGAAGGGGATCTTTTTAAAAAATATTTTCCCTCAACAAAATCGCATGATTGGGCTGACTGGTTTACTGAGCTTTTACCAACGTTCTGGTGCTCAAAAACTTGCACAAGCAACTGGCGTCATGAAACTTTTTCCTGAGACGATGCGTACCATGGAAAAAGTACTTCCAGATGTTCCAAAGCGTTCTGCAATGAAACGACGCCCACATCACTTACAGCCACTCCACAGAAATCGTACCAAGAAGGTAGCGTTTTTTTCTGGCTGTTTAATGGATACCATTTTTATGGAAACAAATGATGCTACCATGAAGCTATTGCAGTATGCTGGGTGCGAAATTGTTGTACCTAAAACACAAGCTTGCTGTGGAGCATTACACGGACATAGTGGAGAAATGGATCATGCTCGAGAAATGGCAAAACGCAACATTGCTGCTTTTGAAGAAGCTGAAGTGGATTATATAATTACAAATGCGGGTGGATGCGGTGCCTTTTTAGTGGAATACGCTCATTTATTAAAAGATGATCCGCAATGGCATGAACGTGCAGAGCGCTTTTGTGCGAAAATCAAAGATATCACTCGGGTGTTAGTAGAACTTGAATTTCATAAACAGCCGCTGTCTTTACCGGAGCAAGTCGTTACGTATCAAGATTCTTGCCATTTGAAGAACGGTCAAAAAACATTTATGGAACCAAGGCAATTGCTAGAGGCTATTTCTGGTGTTCAGTATGTAGAGATGAAAGATGCGAGTCGTTGCTGTGGTTCAGCAGGCATTTATAATATTGTTCAATCGGAAATGTCGATGCAAATTCTTGATTATAAAATGGAACAAGCAAGGAATACGAATGCAAAAACGATTGTGACAACGAATCCAGGTTGTCTACTGCAAATGAAGCTAGGTATTGAAAGAGAAGGTTTGTCTAAGGAAATGAATGCTGTGCATATTGTCGATTTTTTACTAGAAGCATATGAAAGAGCAAATAATAAAGAAGTGACAAATCAGCAAGTTGCAGCTTTACAAGTATGAAAGATTTGGAAGACCGCGGTTTTGTAGCGGTCTTTCCTTATACTACTAGGAAGATATAAAAGTTTACAGGTTTATAGTATAAGAAAACTACAGCTTCCCTAAAAGACTTGACGATATACCTTTTTTTCTAATACCATGAAAAGAATTAAATGTTTAGGATTTATAGATAAACAAAAAGACCGCATTTTTGCTATAAAAATTTGATGATAAGCCAAGTTATTCTACTAAGATACAAAAACCGTTGACAAAATACCCAATGGGGTATAAAATGAGTTTGTGGCATGAAAATGATGCACCAATGAGGATGGTCTCGTGGCCAATTTATTTTACATTATACAAAGAATGAAATCGTAGAAGCAAAAATACGGCTTTCATTATAAATATTTGCAGAAAAGTCAAGTTTTCTATCATTATAGGAAAGTATCAAACCATCGCTCTGCAACGAGGCGACTTCACGATATCGCCCTAAGCTAAGTCATTATCGGTTCGTCGCTAAGAGGGAGACTAAAAATGGGTTGCCGCCCACGTTGGTATAATTCTGTTTTAGTAAACAGCAGTTTGAACATGAAGTGGATTTAGATATAACCATGAAGAGAGGAGGAAACGATCATGAAATACGATGCAAAAGTAAAAAATCGTATGAAACGTATAGAAGGACAAGTAAAAGGTATTATTAAAATGATGGAAGAAGAAAAAGATTGTAAAGATGTCGTCATGCAGTTATCAGCTGTAAAGAGTGCCCTAGATAGAACTTCAGCACTTGTAGTTAGCAAAAATCTGGAAGCTTGTATTCGCCAAGCAGATGATGAAGAGGCAGAACCTTTCATTAACGAAGCAGTGAATTTGCTTGTAAAGAGTAGATAAAGCATCTTTTTTGGACAATAGGTTTAATGTTTGTATAAATAAAACTACGCTTATGGTAAAAGGATAGTTTTTCTAAATCAAAGAAAACGAGTTGCTCTAGTCATTCTTGTTTGAGCCATGTGTATCGTAATATATTAATACTCATTCTTGATACTATGATGGATAACATGAAGAGCTATTAGAAAACAAAACCTATATATATTTCTCGAAAATAATACCTATACCCCTATAAGGAGAGAGTGATATGGAAATAGTGCAATGGGGGATCATTGCGATAGCAGTTGTGTTTATAGTTAGCAGGTTTATGCCGGTAAAAGGCGTGACACAAATGACTGTACAAGAAGTAAAAAACAAGTTAAAAGATAGAAAAGTACAATTTATTGATGTCCGTACCCCACAAGAATATAAGACAAATCATCAAAAACCATTTAAAAACATACCGTTACATGAGCTACCGAATCGTTGTAACGAATTAGATAAGCAAAAAGAAGTCGTCGTTATTTGTCAAAGTGGTATGCGTAGTATGCGTGCAGCAAAAGTATTAAAAAAACAAGGATTTGGAAAAATAACTAACGTAAAAGGTGGCATGGGTGCCTGGTTGTAGGGGGAGAGTACTGTTAGAGATATAGGCGAATATGAACGCCTAAATATACTATACAAGGAGTCGTAGTATGGCATTGTTGTATATGAGTATAGTTGTTCTAATTCTATATTTTTCCTACCAAAGATATATCCCTGTGCGGGGAGTTAGTAGTTTAGATGAAGAAGAATTATTTGTTAAAGATGATCAAACCGTTTTAGTTGATTTAAGAGATTATAATAAATCTTATAAAGATGCGCTGGATCGAGCTTTATGTTTACCGTTAGCTTATTTAAATCGGCATTATCAAGATATTCCAAGCAATTCTGTTATTTTAGTTGCTTCAAATAACGTAGAAAAAAATATTGCTGCTAGATTTTTGTGCAACAAGGGGTATGCTGTCAAAGGCTATTATGTAAGAAACGAAAAAAGTTGCTCTGCTTAGTGAGTAGCTTCAAAAGCGAAGGTGAAGCGCCGTATCATTTTACCAGATGAATTTATAGTTGACAAATCATTAGATAATAAATATTATTAATCATAGTGATTAAACAAGTCACCATTTTTTTATAGTAATTAATACCCCTACACCTATATGTATAAAAAGAAAGGAGTTTATGGATGGCTGAAAAAAAGAGGACGACAATTATTCTATTTAGTGGTGAATACGATAAAGCGATGGCCGCTTATATTATTGCTAATGGTGCTGCTGCCTATGATCACGAAGTAACGATTTTCCACACATTTTGGGGGTTAAACGCACTACGAAAAGATAATCAAGCTCCGCTAAAAAAAGGCTTTATGGAGAAAATGTTTGGAAAAATGATGCCGCGTGGCGCAGATAAAATGGGACTATCTAAGATGAATTATTTAGGAATAGGGCCAAAAATGATAAAACAAGTCATGAAAAAGCATAATGCTATGCCACTTCCTGATTTAATCTCTATGGCGCAGGAGCAAGACATAAAACTACTTGCTTGTACGATGACAATGGATTTATTAGGTTTGCAAAAAGAGGAGTTGCTCGACAATATTGAGTACGGTGGCGTAGGAGCATATGTCGGAGATTCCGAAGATGCAAATATAACCTTATTTATATAAAACAAACAGCTTTTGGAGGGTGAAAAATGAAGGAAATTACAACACAAGATTTGATAAAAAGGTATCAACAAGATCAACAAATCAAGATTATTGATGTTCGGGAAGATGATGAAGTAGCGCTAGGAAAAGTACCTGGAGCACGTCATATCCCATTAGGAGACGTTGCAAATCGTGTTCAGGAACTAAACAAGGATGAACATTATTATGTTATTTGTCGTTCTGGCGGTAGAAGTGCCACTGCATGTCAAATTTTAGAGGAAAACAATATAGATTGTACAAATATAGCTGGTGGCATGCTTGCTTGGGATGAAGAAGTAGAAATATAGGAGGAATGAAGATGAGTATTACTGCAAATGAAGTATTAGATGCCAAAGGGCTGTCATGCCCCATGCCAATTGTTAAAACGAAGCAAGCGATTAGCAATTTAAAGGCTGGAGAAGTTATTGAAGTGCAGGCTACAGATAAAGGTTCCACAGCGGATATAAAAGCTTGGTCTGAAAGCACAGGGCACCAATACATTGGTACGGTAGAAGAAGGGGACGTATTGAAACATTATATCCGCGTAGCTAGTGAAGCGGAAAAGAAAGAAGAAGCCAAACATGATAACGTTGTTGATTTAAATGATATACAAAAGAAAGTAGAAGCAAAGGATGCTATTTCTATCCTTGATGTGCGTGAACCGGCAGAGTTTGCCTTTGGTCACATTCCAGGCGCAATAAATATTCCTTTAGATCAACTGGATGTAAGACTAGAAGAATTAGACAAAGAAAGAGAATTATACGTTATATGCCGCACAGGAAGCCGCAGTGATTTAGCTGCCCAAAAGCTTACTTCCCAAGGATTTAATAATGTGATCAATGTTGTTCCAGGTATGACCAAGTGGGAAGGACCACTTGAAAAAAATAACTAAATATGGAGGAATAAAAACATGGCAAATACAAAAGTGGCAATTATTGCAGCAAATGGGGGATTGTTTGATGCATATAAAGTATTTAATCTAGCAACAGCAGCTGCAGCATCGGATGCAGAAGTAGGCATTTTCTTTACATTTGAAGGATTAAATTTAATTCACAAAGAAGCTCATAAAAACCTTCCATTACCAGAAGGAAAAGAGCATTTTGAGGAAGGCTTTAAACAAGCAAATGTGCCATCCATTGCAGAATTATTAAGTATTGCGCAAGAAATGGGTGTAAAACTGTTAGCATGTCAAATGACCATGGATGTAATGAAGCTAGAAAAGGAACAACTTGTTGGAGGCATTGAAGTTGCTGGTGCCGCATCTTTTATTGAATATGCAAAAGATGCCAATATGACGCTAACATTCTAAACGATGCAATGAGGAAGTACTCTATTCTATCAAATAAATGTATTTTAAATCAGGGATATCCCTGTTTGACATAAATATACTAGAGGAGGATTTTATTCATGGAAGCAGCAAAAGTATTAGACGCAAAAGGGTTAGCATGCCCAATGCCAGTAGTAAGAACAAAGAAGGCGATCGAAGAAATAAATGCAGGAGAGATTTTAGAGGTGCATACAACAGATAAAGGTTCAAAAAGTGATTTAACGGCGTGGGCGAAGTCTGGTGGACATGAATTAGTACAAGAAGCCGAAGAAGGCGATGTATTTAAGTTTTGGATTAAAAAGGCGTAAAAACATTTCTCGGGGGGCATTTTCCCCTGAGACTAGAAACGATCTGAACGTTTCCTATAATGTAATAAGAGAATTGGAGGTGGCTCCATTGGGATGCAACGCGCAAAACCTAATAAAAACGTCTGTACCCGATTTAGCAGGAAGGGGTTTTTAAATTGTGGAAAAAACTAGTTCCAGCGTTTGATTGGTTGCCAAATTATAATCGTAGTGATTTCAGTGGCGATTTATCAGCTGGATTAATTGTAGCCATTATGTTAATCCCACAAGGTATGGCTTATGCCATGTTAGCTGGTTTAGACCCAGTTATCGGATTATATGCTTCAACAATTCCATTAATTATCTATGCGCTTTTTGGTACATCAAGACAGTTAGCAGTAGGCCCAGTAGCAATGGTGTCTTTACTTGTTCTAAGTGGTGTTTCAACATTAGCCGAACCCGGATCATCGGAGTATGTCTCGCTCGTTCTTTTACTCATGCTAATGGTAGGATTGATTCAATTATTATTAGGGGTTCTTAAACTAGGATTCTTAGTGAACTTTCTGTCGCATGCTGTCATTAGTGGTTTTACTTCAGCAGCAGCGATCATTATCGGTTTGAGTCAATTAAAGGACCTAACTGGTGTTACGTATGAATCTGGAAAAAGTGAAGTGTTTTTGCTTATCGGAGAAGCTGTAAAACGAATATCCGAAATTAACCCGATTACAATAACGATTGGTATTGGTAGTATTGTTTTGTTAATTCTATTTAAAAAATATGTGAAAAAGATACCTGGTCCTATTGTGGTGGTTACAATAAGCATCTTAGCAGTGTACGTTTTCAATTTATATGAAGATGGTGTATCGATTGTAGGGCAAGTTCCTAAAGGACTGCCAGCATTTTCTTTCCCGACATTTACGATGGATTCTATCGTTGCTTTGCTACCAATAGCGTTTACCATTACCTTTGTTGGGTTTATGGAATCTATTGCTATGGCAAAGGCTATCGCAGCTAAAGAAAAGTATAAAGTAAATGCAAATCAGGAATTAATTGGCTTAGGTTTGGCAAATGTTGGAGGTTCCTTTTTCTCTGCTTATCCTGTAACAGGTGGTTTTTCTAGATCAGCGGTCAATTACCAAGCAGGTGCAAGAACGCCGTTAGCTTCAATTATTACGGCAGTGCTCATTATGCTAACATTACTTTTCTTCACAGATTTATTTTATTATCTTCCAAAGGCTGTGTTAGCGGCAATTATTATGGTAGCTGTCTATAGTTTGATTGATTTTCATGAAGTTAAAAAACTATTTCAGCTTAACCGTGCAGACGGTTGGACTTGGATACTAACATTTTTGGCAACATTAGTGCTCGGAATTCAAACAGGTATTTTAATCGGTATTGTATTTTCACTGCTTGTCTATGTTGGTAAAAATGCTTATCCACATATTGCGGAATTAGGCTTTGTGGAAACTCGTGGTGTGTATAAAAACAAGCAACGTTATCCTGATGCAATGGATGATCCAGAGGTAATCATTTTTCGTGTAGATGCGGATCTGTTTTTCGCTAATATGTCATTTGTTGAAGATAAATTGTGTAATCGGTTAGCAGAAAAACCAGATACAAAGTATATTATTATGGATTTTTCCGGAGTGAATTCGATGGATGCTGTTTCCATTCATTCATTGGAGGAAATGATGCAGACTTGTAAGCAGCATACGCAATTTTTATTTGCAGGTATTAAAGGGCCTGTCATGGATGTATTAGAAAAAGCAAACTGGAATAAAAAATATCATCAGTTGATTCACTATATTACTATTGAAGAAGCCGTAAAATCAATTGAAAAATAAGGTGAGAAACGATGGATGAAAAAAATATTATGCAAAGTAATCAAGATTTTGTGAACAAAATGCAATTGGAAGATCCGTATCTTTTCCATCAGCTACAACAAGGGCAACACCCTGATTTCTTCGTATTAGCATGTAGTGATTCTCGAGTTAGCCCATCTGTCATTTCACAAATGAAGCTTGGCAATATGTTTGTCCACAGAAATATTGCTAACCAAGTAGCAAAAAATGATGCAAGTTTTTCAGCGAGTCTTTATTATGCCTTGGTCCCTCTTAAAGTGAAGCATATTATTATAAAGGGGCATACAGAATGTGGTGGTATTCACGCTGCTTGGAGTGGTAACAATGAAGAAGAATTAGCACCATGGATTGCTAACATCCGTAGTAATTTACCAGATTCAAGTTCTAACAAAGAAATCACCATGGATGAGTTAACGAAAATCAATATTATGAAACAGGTAGAGCATATAAAAGATCATCCTATCTACAAAGCATATGGAGAAGGAGTAAGCGTAAGTGGATTATTGTTCCATCTTGACAGTGGGCAGTTAGAAAAAATCGTCTAAGTTTAAGTGGTTGACAATGTGGAAATATTATTTTGTAGGGGACAATAAGAAAAAAATGTATTTTTTTGGTTTTAATAATACCGTATAGGGTATTAAAGGGGCGAGGGTCCAAAAGTTCATAAACCAAAATTTAACCAATGGAGGTATGGAGATGTCTTTTACAGCAATGAAGTCTCAAGAAGTAGCAAGAAAGGTCATTCAAAAGGAAGAATTATTTATTTTGGATGTTCGTAATGAAAGTGATTTTGCAGATTGGAAGATAGAAGGAGAAAATTTTTCCTATTTAAACATTCCTTACTTTGATTTAATTGATGGTGTAGATAGTATTTTAGATAAATTGCCAAAAGATAAAGATATGTTAGTCGTTTGTGCGAAGGAAGGATCTTCTGTAATGGTTGCTGAAATGCTGTCGGAACAGGGATTACACGTTTTCTATTTAGAAGGCGGTATGAAAGCTTGGAGCGAACATATGGAGCCAATAAAAGTTGGTGATTTAACTAACGGTGGTGAAATGTATCAATTTGTTCGCTTAGGCAAAGGATGTCTCTCTTATATGGTAGTGTCTAATGGTGAAGCGGCAATTATTGATGCTACACGCATGACAGGAATTTTCACTCATTTCGCAAAGGAGCTTGGCGTTACTATTAAGCATGTGCTTGACACACACTTGCATGCAGATCATATTTCTGGTGGTAGAAGTATCGCTAAAGAAACAGGAGCGACGTATTGGCTTCCACCGAAAGACGCTGGAGAAGTTGTATTTGATTATCAAGCTCTAGAAGACGGGGAAGAAGTGAAGATAGGAAATACAACCATCAATATCCATGCTTTATATAGCCCAGGGCATACCATTGGTTCTACATCTTTTGTCGTCGACGAAAAATATTTATTGACAGGTGATATTTTATTCATTGATTCTATTGGTAGACCAGATTTAGCTGGCCTTGCAGAAGATTGGGTAGGAGATCTCCGCGAAACGTTGTATCATCGTTACCGTGAATTATCAAATGAACTCATCGTTCTTCCAGCTCACTTTATGATTATCGAAGAATTGAATGAAGATGGTACAGTTGCTGAAAAGCTGGGCACACTATTTGCGAAGAACCACGGATTAAATATTGAAGACGAAGCGGAATTTAGAAAGCTAGTAACGGAGAATTTACCACCGCAACCAAATGCGTATCAAGAAATTCGTCAGACGAATATGGGTAAAATTACTCCTGATGAGGAAAAACAACGTGAAATGGAAATCGGACCTAATCGTTGCGCTGTTCGATAATAATAAGTGAAAGAGAAATCTGCCTTAAAACGCTTGTTTTGGGGCAGTTTTCTTTTGCACTATAAAAAAAATTTATGGATTATAGTATAAGCAAAACTACGGGAGCCAAGTTTTTCTACCACAATGGAAAGAAAAAACGATCGTATGGCAAATGAAAGATGGACAATAATTTAAAGTAGTGAGCGTTTTGGTCGACATATATAAGGTGTACCCTAAAACTGAAATGGTTGTATAAGAGAGAAGTAAGACATTAAATGTATGCTGCAGTCCGAATAATCGCTCTTTTGGGCTTTTTATAGGAAAATCGTAGCAAAATCTAGTAGAATATAACTACTTGTCATAGAGATATATACATAAATAGGGGGTTTTGTAATGATTTTCAAAAAACAGAGAGAGGCATCTTTTTTTCAAAAAAGTGCAGGGAATAATACGGAGATAAGCTTACAGGTAGAGAATGGTAATGATGTTGCTAAGCAAATTCAAATGATTGGGCTAACTATATCTGACCTATCCATCATTCGTCAATTAAAGCCTTATGTTATACAAAATATCCATGAGATTGTTGAGCGTTTTTATGATAATTTAGCTATGGAACCATCTTTAATGCAAATTATTAATACACACAGTTCCATTGAAAAGTTAAAACAAACATTAAAGCGACATATATGTGAAATGTTTGATGGTGTCATCAATCCTACTTATTTTGAAAAACGAGTAAGAATTGCTAACATGCATGTAAATATAGGACTTGATACAAAATGGTATATGAGTGCCTTTCAGGATTTGTTTTTATCGCTAATGGATATCATTGAAAAAAATATAGAAATGAAAAATGAATCGCTTTTGGCTATACGTGCAGTATCAAAAATAATAAATTTAGAACAGCAGCTTGTGCTAGAAGCGTATGATGAAAAGACGAACCAATTGAAACGGGAAGCAAATTTACAAAAACAACAAATTCGGGAGCGAGTAGCAGAATCTACGGAAAGCTTAGCGGCTATTTCTGAAGAGACGAATGCTTCCTTTCAGCAGCTGCAATCGCAATCAAAAGAAGTAATAGAGATTGCTAATAATGGTACATCATTATCGGAGGATGCTTACAGTAGAGCAAAAAAAGGGAAAGAACAATTAAATAAGCAGGATGAAAACATGAAAGCTTTATATAATTCGGTAGAGCATCTAGGAAATGATGTGCACCATTTATTAGATGTTTCCAAAAAGATGCAGTCCATTGTAAATATTGTGAAAGAAGTTGCTGAACAAACGAATTTACTTGCCTTAAATGCTTCTATAGAAGCAGCAAGAGCGGGTGAATACGGACGAGGATTCGCAGTAGTGGCTGAAGAAGTTCGCAATTTATCTGAACAAACGAAAGAATCGGTAACGAATGTATCCTCGCTCATTGGGAATATGAATACGCAAGTGGATAAGATTACAAGCTCCTTAAGTGCTGTAGGAACAAAAATTAAACAAGGAAACGCAGGATTGCAAGAAACAGAACAGCATTTTTTGCAAATCATGGAATCTATGCATGAAACAAAAGACCAAAACAATAAGATTGATCGTGAAATTATATCTTTTATAGATATTATTACGGAATTAAGTAAAGCTGTTGACGAAGTAGCAGCTTCTGCAGATCATTTAACAACCATTACATATGAAATGAACGAAAAATAAACGATATAAATTGCTGTAAGATTTCATCCATAGGACTTGGTGACAAGCCAAGTCTTATGGCCGAAAAACGACAGTGTTTTTCTTATATGTATTTGTCATTAATTCTGATATAATGAAGGTAGCATCAGGTTTTGCGGAAAATGACTTTTTTATGGAAATTATAATGATAAAGAGGTGATAAATATGTCAAAATTTGAAGAGAATGTAATGAAGCTATTAGGTGAAATAAACAGTCGGCTTGATAAAATGGATGAGAAGTTCACAGGTATAGATAGTCGATTTGATAAAGTGGATGAGAAGTTCGCAGGTATAGACAGTCAATTTGATAAAGTAAATGAGAAGTTCGCAGGTATAGACAGTCAATTTGATAAAGTAAATGAGAAGTTCGCAGGTATAGACAGTCAATTTGATAAAGTAAATGAGAAGTTCGCAGGTATAGACAGTCAATTTGATAAAGTGGATGAGAAGTTTGCAGGTATAGACAGTCAATTTGATAAAGTAAATGAGAAGTTTGCAGGTATAGACAGTCAATTTGATAAAGTAAATGAGAAGTTCGCAGGTATAGATAGTCGATTTGATAAAGTGGATGAGAAGTTCGCAGGTATAGACAGTCAATTTGATAAAGTAAATGAGAAGTTCGCAGGAATAGACAGTCAATTTGATAAAGTAAATGAGAAATTCGCAGGTATAGATAGTCGATTTGATAAAGTGGATGAGAAGTTTGTTGAAATGAATGTTAGATTTGAAAAGCTGGGAAGAGATATAGAAGAAATAAAAGTGGAGAATCAGTTTATTAAACGTGCTGTATTAGAAACTAATGAGGGCGTTAAAACTATTATGGAAGACCAAAAGTCCATTCATGAAATATTAGGTGAGCATGACGTTTCGATTAGAACGTTGCGAAGAAAATCTGCTTTAATTGAGGAATACGAATTGTAATCTATTTTACAATATAGGAAAAGATTATATCATAAAAGAAGCCATCATGCCTTAATTGGTGCGGGACACCCTCTTAATGTTAACCCCCCTGGATAGACAGACAAAACACCTGCAAAATGTGACGATAAGGCAAGCTTTTCTAATATGTAATGAACAAGGCAAGTAAGTTTCTAAACTTGCTTTTTATTTTTGTTATTGATACTATCTAGTTATCAGAAAAGAAAAACATGTGGTAAGCAAAGGTTTCCTCATAAATATTTATGCGTATTCATGTTAGAACTTACTGAAAACCAAAACTAAATATAGCATTCCTTCGGGGCAGGGTGAAATTCCCGACCGACGGTGAAAAGTGGTACGCCACTTTAAGTCCGTGAACCGTTTGATATTCGCGCAAACGGTGGATCTGGTGCGATTCCAGAACCGACAGTTAAAGTCTGGATGGGAGAAGGAAAAAGGTAATTCCATATTTGGATAGTTGTTCCAAACTAGATGGCTTTATTGTGCCTGTTTGTCAGGAAGATGAATTGGGTTTTTAGCCATCCGAAAAGAATGACAGATATAAAAGAGAGTGCTGAACTGTATATTTATTCCAAAAAAGTCCGTACACTACATGAAATAAGCAAGTTCTTTTACACGATAAGATAGTGGTTTATCGGATAAGAAAAACCAGTGTTTTATTCCATAAAGACTTGGACACAAGCCATTTTTTCTAAAAATAAGATAAAGAAACAGGCTCTAGTTGTGGTGGCGAAACATGGAATAGCTTAAGTTTGACTTTTGTGGGATAGAATCATAGCTACTTTTTTGATAGCTTACTAGCCTTTCTATTATTGACTGTCCAAAAGCGGAAACAAGAGGAATAATTTGACTTTTCTAAGCCCCTAAATCTACGTTTAGGGGCTTTTTGTGGTCTAGGAAGTTATAAAATTTTGCAGCATGAGCCCCGTCGGCTTCAGTGCCCAGAAACTAGGCGATTTCACGAATTGCCTTACGATAAGTCATAGATCGGTTCGTTCTAAATAGGAAGGCCGACTAAAGACGGGCTTGCTGGAGGATAATGAGAAAGTTTAAAAACTTAAAGTATAAGAAAAACTACAGTTTTTGCTATAAGACTTATCTACAAGTCAAATTTTTCTAATGAACCTATGTTTTTGCGACCTTCTCCCAGAAGCGATAGATTATAAGTCGATTAATAATTAAAGGGAGGATGAGTGGTTTGTTTACTGGAATTATTGAAGAAAAAGGCGAAATCATTTCCATGAAACATACTTCTAAGCACGCAATTGAATTAGCAGTGAAAGGTTTTAAAGTGTTACGTGATGTCCAACTAGGGGACAGTGTAGCTATTAACGGTATCTGCCTAACGGTAACTTCTTTCGATAAGCACAGCTTTACAGTTGACGTTATGCCAGAAACGTTTAAAGCAACTTCTTTACAATCGCTAAAAGTAGGTTCTGCTGTGAACTTAGAACGTGCAATGGCAGCTGACAGTAGGTTTGGAGGACATTTTGTTTCTGGGCATGTGGATGGATTAGGAACCATTATTCGAAAGCAATATGAAGAAAACGCTATTTATTATGATATTAAAATCTCAGCAGATTTAGCAAAGTATGTTATTTGTAAAGGCTCAGTTGCTGTAGATGGTGTTAGCCTAACTGTATTTAAGGTAAAGAACAATACATTTACGATATCGCTTATTCCACATACAGCTTCGGTAACGATAGTAGGGAAAAAGAACATAGGAGAAGTTGTAAATATAGAATGTGACATGCTCATAAAGCATGTTGAACATTTATTGGCGTTTTCAAGAAAAGAAGAAAATTGGAGTACAGCTTTTTTACAAAAGAACGGTTTTATCCCAAATAGAGGATAGTAATCATTGATGTTTCATTTGGTTAATTTTTCATAAAAACTTGGTAAAGTCAAGATGTTCTAGTTTGCTAAATCAGAAAGGAGAATAGTATGGACACGATAGTAGAAGCGGTAGAGGACTTAAAAGCAGGAAAGCTGGTTATTGTAGTTGATGATGAAGATCGAGAAAATGAAGGTGATTTCGTTGCTATATCTGAATACATTAAGGCAGATACCATTAATTTTATGATAACACATGGTAAAGGATTAGTATGCACAGCGGTAGACCGTGAAATAGCCAAACGGCTTGGGTTAGTATTAATGCCAACAACACATACAGACCCATTTGCAACTGCATTTACCATTAGTGTCGATCATAAGAAAACAACAACAGGTATTAGTGCATTTGACCGTGCGACAACCATTCGTGCGCTTGCGAACCCTTTCTCTGGAAAAGACGATTTTCATCAGCCTGGGCATGTGTTTCCGTTAATTGCTAAAGATGGTGGTGTGTTTGTACGTCAAGGACATACAGAAGCTGCAGTGGATTTAGCGAAATTATGTGGAGCTACGCCTTCAGGAACCATATGTGAAATCATCCATAGCGATGGATCAATGGCAAGACTGAATGATTTGGAGAAAATGGCTGAGCAATTTAATATACGGATCATTTCTGTACAGCAATTAGTAACATATAAAATAACACAAAATGAGGAGTGTGGCGTCATTGAGTAACGTAATACAAGGGAACTTAGTTGGAACGGACTTAAAAATTGGCATTGTGGTTGGTAGATTTAATGATTTTATTACTGCAAAACTATTAGAAGGGGCACAAAACACATTACTGCGTCACGGTGTAATCGCTGATCATATTACAGTTGCTTGGGTACCTGGAGCATATGAGATTCCATTAGTTGCGAAGAAGATGGCAATGAAAGAAGCGTATGATGCGATTATTACGCTCGGGGCGGTGATCCGTGGTGCTACGCCACATTTTGATTATGTTTGTAATGAAGCGGCAAAAGGTGTATCGCAAGTATCGTTACTAGCGGATAAGCCAGTTATTTTTGGAATTTTAACAACGGAAACCATTGAGCAGGCGGTTGAAAGAGCAGGTACAAAAGCTGGAAATAAAGGTTCTGAGGCAGCTGTTGCAGCGATTGAAATGGCAAATTTGCTTCAGAGCCTGTAAGGCAGTACACTTAGGTAGTTAACTATATACTTGTAAAATCATATTACACCTGAAGAAAAATTATATTGATGGAAGGTGTTGTGACGCCTCATTTTAAGGGTTGGAAAATTGTGATTTAAACGATTTTCAGTGGGAGATAACAGCATCTGCATCCTTTTTTTCGTAAGCGTGTTTTCGGTCATCTCCTTGCTATAGGAAGCAAGCACCAGAGATAAAATAGGAAAGGTAAAGTGAAACATTGCTTAATAGAAGTCTGGCGGTAAGTAAGGTTTGTTAAAAAGGTAATGCATTGATCTTAGGCGTATGCTAAGGGTATTATAATAAATAATTGGGATAAAGAAGGGCATGCTTGTATACTCTTTGACAGAAAAGCTATCATAGACTCCTAATGAACGAGCCGCTGCATCCATATAAAAGTGGCTTTGTAAGCGAAGGAGAGTGTTTAAGGGGGATTGTATAGAAACAACATGGTAAGCATTGGGAGAACCACTCACTATCTACTATTCTTGCAGTCGTTTTTATACAAAGCATATTGCGCTAAAGATTTGACGGAAAGCCAACCTTTTCTAATACTATAGGAAGGTAAAAAAGTTTAAAGGTTTATAGTATAAGAAAAACTTCAGCTTTCGCCATAAGACTTGGCGACAAACCAAGTATTTCTAATGATACATATTATGGGGGAGATTGTTTTGAAACTTATATTAGCACAACTACTACTCATTGGTGTTGTCTGGATTGGTATGGCTTTTTTCTTTTCGGAAATGACAGAGCCAGCTAAGATTATTTTTTATTTAGTGACTTCATGGATGTTATTATTAATCGTACTTATTGCAAAAATATGGTGGAAAAACAGAAAGAATGAAGGATGATGACAAATGCTATCAATAGAAAATACTTCCAAATCGTTTGGCGATAAAACACTGTTTCAAGCCATTACTTGTCATATTACTCGTGGTGAGCGAATTGGGTTAATTGGCGTCAACGGTACAGGAAAGTCTACCTTTTTAAAAGTTATTGCTCGCATCGAACCAGCAGATCAAGGAGAAATTCATCATGCGAATGATTATCGTATTCAATATTTATCTCAAGACCCGTCATTAGATCCAAACTTAACTGTAATGGAGCAAATCTATTATGGGGACGCGGCTATCATGAAGGTGATGCGTAATTACGAGGAAACGCTGCTTCAGTTACAGCAAAACCCTGAAAGTGAAAAGGTGCAAAATAATTTATTAGCTGCACAGCAAGAAATGGATCGCTTGGGAGCTTGGGAAGCTAATACGACAGCAAAGATGATTTTAACAAAGCTGGGAATTACAGATTTCGATAAGCCAACAGCGACACTCTCAGGAGGGCAAAAAAAGCGAGTAGCTCTTGCGAATGCATTAATTCAGCCTGCTGATCTACTTATTTTAGATGAGCCGACGAACCATTTGGATCATGCGGCTATTGAATGGTTGGAAAAATATTTACAAACGTATCCCGGATCGCTTTTGCTAGTAACCCATGATCGTTACTTTTTAAATCGAGTTACCAACCGAATTTTTGAATTGGATTGTGGTAATTTATATACGTATGAAGGGAATTATGAACTGTTCTTAGACAAGAAAGCAGAACGTGAAGAATTGGAAAAAAGTGAAGAAATAAAACATCAAAATACGTTGCGACGGGAATTAGCTTGGTTGAGAAGCGGTGTAAAGGCACGCTCTACAAAACAAAAAGCAAGAATTGATCGCGTGCAAGCTATGAAGGGAAAGACGTTTAATACAAAACAGGAACAACTTGAAGTTCCTGTTGGTTCGTCAAGGCTCGGAAACAAAGTTATCGAATTAAAACAAGTGCATAAATCATTTGGAAATAAAAAAATTCTATCTAATGTAAATCAACTGTTAATACCTGGTGACCGTGTAGGTATTGTAGGCCCTAATGGATCTGGAAAGACTACTTTTCTTCATATTATGGCACAACGGCTAATACCTGATGCTGGTGAAGTGATCGTTGGAGATACAGTAAAAATTGGTTATTATACGCAAGGGGAAGAAGAGTTAGACGGAGAACAGCGTATTATTGATTATATTAAAGAGATAGCGGACGTCATTTACACAAAAGATGGTTCTGTGATTACAGCTGAGCAAATGCTGGAACATTTTTTATTCTCGCGGAAACAGCAATGGACGTATATTCGAAAATTATCGGGCGGAGAAAAGCGCAGGCTATATTTACTGAAAGTGTTAATGCAAGAACCTAATGTGTTGTTTCTGGATGAACCAACAAATGACCTAGATACGCAAACGTTAAGCGTGCTAGAAGAGTACTTGGATCGTTTCCCAGGAGTTGTCGTCACTGTTTCTCATGATCGTTATTTCTTAAATCGAGTTGTCGACAGATTAATTATTTTTGATGGCAAAGGGAATATTACTTCGTATCATAGTAATTATAGCGATTTTTTAGCGCAACAAGAGAAAGCCGAAACAGCAACGAAAGCGGAAGAAAAGACCAAGATCGTAAAACAATCACCAAGACCACAAAAGAAAAAGCTGTCCTATATGGATAAGAAAGAATGGGACGAAATCGAGGATGTTATAGCTTCGTTGGAAGAAAAACTAGAAACGATTAAAAATGATATTGTGGAGGCGGGAAGCGATTCAGAAAAAGTGCAGAAACTATACGAAGAGCAGATGAGCGTAGAACAAGCTCTAAATAAAAAAATGGACAGATGGGAAGAACTATCTTTGCTTATAGAAGAATAGTTCCCTCTATATAAAAAAACACGGTGCTTGTTATCTATAGCACGGTGTTTTTTCGTTATTTAACAAATAGTAGCTCATCTGATATTTTGCATAAAATAAACCTTTTATGTCTAAACTTACAAAGAGTAGATGATGTACTTTTGTTATAAATATATATGTACTATGACTGATTTCAAAAAGGTGAGTTTATTGAGTGCTGAAACATTATATCTGCAAATATATAACTTGAAAGAAAAACAGGGTAAGTTAGAATCAGAGTACTGGCAACTTACCTCTAATGTTGAAACATGGTATTTTTGGTTTAATATTTCGTTTTTCTTTATCCCGCTGTTCATTTTATACAAATTTATTGATCGAGAGAGAATATTTGAAATATCATTTTATGGATATTCTGTTCATATGATTAGTTCCAAAGTGAATGGTGCGTTAGAGGCGAATAATTTGGTTGTTCACCCTCATGATTTAACATCTTTATTTCCTAGTGGGATGACAGTAACAGCGGTCATTTTACCAGTAGCTTATATGCTATTGTATCAATATTGTACGAAGAAAAATAAAAATTTTTATGTCTATGCATTATTATTAACTATTTTTATTGCCTATGGACTTGATTACGTATTTGTTCTGAGTGATTATTTAAGGTTAAATAAAGGAATGAATTTAACTTATCTACTATTGCTTAATTTTTTGGTAGCGTCTTTGGCTTATTGGTTAACCTATTTATTTAGATGGATTAAAATGCAAACAAAGTAGAGAGATGAGATTTATTAAATGAATCGTAAAGCGATGTGAGGTGAGGGAGTCATGAATGAGCAAGAAATGAATAACAAAATATTACATTTAAAAGATGAGTTGGATTATTACAGGCAAGAATTCTGGGAGCTAACGTCAAGTTTCGATACATGGCAATTTTGGTTTAATTGGATAAGTGTTCTGATTCCACTTATTCTCTTGTACATTTTTATAGATCGAAAACGCGTTTTTGAATTAGGCTTTTTTGGGTTTGCTATTCATGTGATGTGGACAAATATAGATACAGTATTATCTATGAAGAATGTATTAATTACTCCACATAATATTTTTTATTTATTTCCAACCAGCTTAACAATTACAACGGTTGTATTGCCAATAGGTTTTATGTTTATATATCAATATTGCAAAAACAAAGGAAGAAATTACTATATCGCAGCAATTATTATGTCAGCCTTTTTCGGGTATGTGTTAGCACCTACTTTTGAAGCAATAGGAATGCTGGAGTTACGAGCAGGTATGAAATATACTTACATTTTTTTAATTGACATTACCGTTGCTTATTTGGCTTATTGGTTAACGAAGGGGTTCTGGTTATTAAAACGGCATGGAGGTAAATCATCAAAACAAGCAGGTTAACCTAAGGATAGCCTGCTTGTTGAAGGGGTATTTTTAAAGTTGTAAAAACACTTTATTTTACTGTTCGGTGTTGGTCAACCCCTCAATTGTGATCGTTTCTACGATAGCTGTTTGGTTGTCTCTAATATTAGCTTCTAATTTTACTTTATCTCCTTGCTGCAAGAATATGGCTCTTGGAGCTTTTCCGGAGTTCACCGTGTAGATAATAGGGTCATCTTGAAGTAGAAATTGTACAACTTGCTTTTTATCTTGCGTTGTAACTAGTACACGTTCTACTTCTCCGTCACGCTTTTCTAAGTTTGCGTCTCCCGTTGATTCCACATTACTTGGATCTTGTGCCAAAGCAAGTCGATAAGATTCTAGTGTGCCTCTAGCAGTATCTCCAAAGACGACGAAATCGGAATCGGCTGCTTTAATATAAGCATAATGTTTAAAGAGTCCATTTGGGTCGAGAACATTCACGACCCATGTAGGGTTTCCATCGATATTATAAAGAACCGGCATGGATCCAGTCCATTTTTTCTCTGGAAATTCTTTGTTGACAATCTCTTTAGCACCTTTGCTATCCATAATGCCGTTATTTTTTTCACCATTATAATATGTTAATTTACCTGTTCTAGCATTTATTAGTGTATAACCTAGGGCAGAGTCAATATTTTCCTTTGGAGAGGACATATCTGTAAAATAATGCATTTCCCCATTTTCGTCAAAAATTGGTGTAACACTTGCTTCCGTTCCAGATTCGTTCGGTATTTTAACATCTTTTTTGCCAAAGATAGAATTGAGCCACCCATGCACATATTTTCCGAAGTATTCATTTTCCTCTGAAGCCATCTCAGAGCTAATAGGGCCTTCAATAAATGAAGGTGCTTCTTCTGATTTATACAGTTTTACATTACTGGAGACTGGATCAACAACAGCGACATGTAAATTTTGCAAATTAGGTTTATTCGTTAAGCCAATCGGTTTATACAGTGTCTGTACATACCAAGGTTTTCCTTCTTCATCGACTTCAATTTGCGCTTCTCCACTTTGAATATAACCAGGATGTGCATTGTAAATCGTTCGTGATATTTGATGGTTAAAGTAACTGGAATTGGTATATTTCATCTTGCTCTTTATAAATTTTGGCTGCGCGTTTACATCTGTAGCTGAGATGGTGAAATATCCTTCTGTTTCTTTACCGCGAAAATATTTCCAAAACCCAGTAAACTCTACAGGGGCTACAAAAACGATCTCGTCACCAATCTTTTGTACTTGTAATTTACCTAGGTCATAAAACTGTGTATTTGGTACTACACTCATTGCCTTTTGCACTTTATTTCTTGCGAATTCTGGTGATACAACAATTGGTGTTGCGTCTTGATCTAATGGTTTTGCTTCATCTACTTCTTCTTTGGTTATAGATTGATGTGCATCATCTAACGTAAAGATTCCTAGAATGATGAAACCGGGAATAGTAATAATGGCAAGCAGAATAAGTGCGCCCGTAATAGCATCAAAATGCTTGGTTGATTTCGTGAATGGTTTACTTTTTGTTAGTGCATATAAGCTAACCATTCCTACAGTCCCGACAATTAAATTTGCTATTGTCATGTTCGGTATCGTAATTGGTGGCATGACTATGTATATGATAATCACACTGAGTATGAATAAGGTCACAAAAACAAGTCCAACTGCTTTTAGTGTTGTCATGCGGTATTTTTTATTTTGCGCAATAAAAAATATAGCGATAAGGGCATACAAAATAAATGAAAGTATTGTTGTTGTTAGCATTCCTATCAATTTTTCCACTCCTTAAAAAATTTGGCTTGTCGCCAAGTATTCTGGTGACAAGCTGTAGTTTTGCTTATACTATAAACCTTTAAACTTTTATGCTTTCCTATAGTATAAATAAAAAATCTACCTGTTTCTACGTTTTTAAAAAGAGAAAAGTTTCATTAAAGTATAAACTGTTTAAAACGGAGGGTGTTATCACATTAGAAAAACCTCATACTTTCTTAAAGTGTAAAATAAACTATAGTGTTTATGATACGGTTGGCAAGGACCTAAGCAAAACTTTTCGATTTTCAAATGGAAGAAAAAGGATTACAATGAGAAAATAAATGAAGGAAAAGGGAGGGAAATGATGCAAACCATCTATAGTGATGTGAAACAATTTCGGGGCAGTCATTATGATTTTGGCTATCAACAAGGATTGGATCTAAAGCAGACATACATATTACAAAATAGGAAAAAACAATGGAATATTCGACAACCACGATTTGACATTCATGAAACTGAAGTAAAGCGAATCGTCCAACCAATTGCACCCGGAATCTGGGATGAATTATGTGGGTTAATGGATGCACTTCAATGGCAGATGGTTGATATACTAAAAGAATTTGGTGGTTACCGACTGGAATATAAAAAAAGCGGCTGTTCCATTTTTACTAGTTCTGATTACATGATTCGTAACTACGATTACCATCCGAAGACTTATGAGTGTCGCTATATGGTTTTTCAGCCGAACGATCAAGGCTATGCAACGGTTGCTCCATCTCAACGCATCACTGGTAGAATGGATGGAATGAATGAACACGGATTAGCAATCGGCTATAATTTTATTCACCGGCGTCGTCCGAAAGACGGATTTATTTGTAATATGATTGCAAGAATTATCCTAGAGAATTGTAAAAATGCACAAGAAGCAATAGCTTTATTACAGGAAATCCCCCATCGACATTCGTTTAGTTATGTTTTATTGGATAAAAATGGGGAAAGCTATATTGTAGAAGCGTCACCTCGGTCTGTATATATTCGTACAGATCAAGTTTGTACCAATCACTTTGAGAATCTGGTTGAAGAGAATCGCCATCATTTAAAAGACTCAAAACGAAGGCAACAAACCATCCAGGAGGAAACGAACGCTACAACCAGTGCTTATGAAGCTTTTAAGCTGATGAATGATTCTAAACGTGGGGTTTTTTCGACGAAATATAAGCAATGGGCTGGTACGATTCATACATCAGGTTATTTTCCTAAGCAGTTAAAAGCATGGTTCGCTTTGGGAGGCGATAGAGACCCGGTTATTTTTGATTTCAAAAAGTGGTTAAGTGGAAAAAACTTTACTATTAAACAGGTGATTGGTAAAGTAGATACTTCATTACCGTTTATTCATATGGAAAGAATATGAACGTAAAGTATGTGCTGTAAGACGACGAGTTAAACAAAGTGGGAATACATTTTGCTAAATACGTTTTTGTAAAAACTTAGGTGAAAACCATTGCATGAATATGTCATAGCACCATGAAAAAAACCACCATGAAAAGCTTACTTTAGCGTGGGGAAAAGTTTAAATAACTAGAAAAAAAGGAATATCAATATAAGTCTTTCCTTTTGTACCATAGTTGTAATATACTCTAATGGAACATCATTATAGGAGGTAGTCTAATGAAGCTTTTTCAAGTGAGGAAAGGGCAGTTTGTTTTTTATCGAAATGAATTGCACCAAGTGTATTCAGTAAAACCGATGTTTAAGAAATCTGTCCATTTATATCGTTTAAAGGATATGCAACAGATATTGACGAAAGCAAGTGAAATTGAATTATGTCGCCCACAACATAATGATACATTTATTTTTTATGGGAAACGATATACCATTGATAAATATAAACGACCAGAGCCAGGTGATTATATTCTAATCATTAAGCCAGCGCCAGATTTTCTTGACCACTATTCACTGAATGCGATTGAAAAAGTTGATAGTGTAGAAGATGGGAATGTGGTTACTACTAGGGATAATGGTGTAAAGCATAGCGAATATGTTGTGATGGTTCCAGGGAAAGCAGAAGCTAGTCGAGAAATTGCATATTATGATAAAAGTTTGGTCCCTGAGGAACAGCAAATTCAAGATGAATCGATCAGCTACTTGGCAGAAAGTGATACGAATCTTAAACCTGCTGTTGGGGATATTTATATTGATGTACATCAAGAAACAAAGGCAATGATTGTTGCGATGACCGAAGATGAAGTCGTATTTGGTCACGGTGTTCGTATACATGTATCTGATTTGTTAAATGAAGAGAAGTATAAATTAGTTTATCGGTTTGAAGAGGATTTATAAGGAGTAGCTGACTCTACAGAAAGCGCGTTTTCTAGTAGGGTTGGCTATTTCATTTTTCAGGTGTTGTACGAGCCTATTTGAGCGATTAAGACTGTAGGAGGCATAAATTAGAGTAAAAAAATAATACTTAAGTTGCTTCTGACACACTATAGAAATGTATAAAATCTTAGATTTATTAAAAAAATGTGAAATTAGTCACGAAAAGCTTGTATAATTTATTTGATCACTGATATACTAAAAGGTGTACGGAGTACTAAAATTTTCCGGTGATTCAATGGGAAATGCAGGTATGTAAAGAAGAAGTTTTTTATAAATGAGCTCAAGCTTTTGTTATGTTGCCTGCATATCAACTACTAGATAACCGGTAGAAGGGGCGATGACAATGTCAGAAATCATTTTTATTTCACCAAGCAAGTATATTCAAGGAAAAGATGCTTTAAAGAGTCTAGGAAAACATGTCAAGCCAATTGGTAAAAAGCCATTAATTTTGTCTGATGATGTGGTGTGGGAGATTACAAAAGAAACCATTGAAGCAAGTATGAAAGAAGAAAATGTAGCTTATCATTATGTACCATTTAATGGTGAGGCATCCATAGCTGAAATTGATAGAGTTGTAAAGGAAGGTAAAGAAGCAAGTGTTGATACGGTAATAGGTGTAGGTGGTGGAAAGACGCTAGATACTGCAAAAGCAATTGCTGACGGACTGGAAGTAAGCGTTATTATTGTTCCAACAACTGCGTCTACTGATGCTCCTACAAGTGCGTTATCCGTTATTTATAGCGATGAAGGTGTATTTGAGTCGTATAAATTTTATGATAAAAACCCAGATCTTGTATTAGTTGATACCGCCGTTGTCGCTAAAGCGCCTGCAAGGCTGTTTGCTTCTGGAATCGCTGATGCAATGGCAACATGGGTTGAGGTAAGAGCTACATTGAAGAGTAATGGAGAAGCTATGGCAGGTGGAAAACCAAGTATTGCTGCGAAAGCTATTGCCAAAGAATGTGAACATACACTATTTGCATATGGTGAGGCTGCATTTCAAGCAGTGAAGAAAGGTATTGTAACCAAACATGTAGAAGCTGTAGTTGAAGCAAATACATTGTTATCTGGTTTAGGTTTTGAAAGTGGCGGTCTAGCCGGTGCGCACGCTATCCATAATGGTTTCACAGTTCTAGAAGGCGATATTCATCATTTAACACATGGTGAAAAGGTCGCTTATGGTACATTAGTACAGCTTGTTTTAGAATTGCATCCAAAAGATGAGTTACAAAAATACATCGACTTTTATAAGAAATTAAGCTTGCCAACGACTTTAAAAGAGATGCATTTGGATAATACTTCTTATGAAGATTTACTCCGAGTTGGTAAGGCTGCTACACAGGAAGGCGAAACGATGAGCAATTTATCCAATGAAGTTACTGCAGATGATGTGGCCAATGCCATTCTTGCTGTAGACCAATTAAGTAATGCGTAAGCTTAAAATAAGAAAAGAAATCGTAAAAAAGAACCGTCTAATAGCTTTAGGACGGTCCTTTTTTTGTACTATAGGAAACTAACAAGATTGTTCTATTTTTTTAACATAGATGCTGCTTTGTATCCAAGGATATTCACGGGATCTTTTGGACTAGAATAAGGCGGTGCATAGGCAAGCTCTAATTCTTGCAAATCAAAAACAGTAAGCTTCCCTTTAATAGCAGTTGATAGAATGGCCAACCGTTTATCAGCACCTGCATAGCCAACCACTTGTCCACCGTAAATCTGCCCATTTTTAGCATCAAATAAAACTTTGATCCAAAGCTTGTCTGCAGAAGGAAAATAACTAGCATTTGATAAGGTTTCTATTGTTGTTTCTTTAAATGACATACCATTCGCTGTTAAACTGTTACGGTTAGCTCCTGTGGCTCCAATGGTCATATCAAATAGCCTTAATATACTTGAGCCAATAGTCCCTTGATAGGGGATATGTTCATTGTTTAAATGGCTAGCGATGATAAATGCTTGGCGATGGGCTGGCCAGGCTAAAGCAATCATTTTTGCTGCTCCAGTAATTTCATCGGTTGTCTCCACAGCGTCTCCAAGTGCATAGATGGAAGGGTCTTCCGTTTGCATAAAATGATTTACTTTAATAGCGCCTGTTTCGCCAATTGATAAATTCGCATTGCTTGCTAATTGGGTATGTGGTTTTATTCCTACAGCCATAATGGTCAGATCAGCTTCTACTGTTTTGCCACTCTCTAAATGTAAAGTTCTTCCGTCATTCGTAAACTTTTTTAACCCATCATGAAGGACTAAGTTTATATTTTTTTCTTTTATATACGAATGGACAAGTGCAGCCATATCACTATCTACGGGATTCATTACTTGCTCAGACCGATCAATTAATGTGCATGTTATCCCTTGTTCATAAAGATTTTCCAGCATTTCTAAACCAATAAAACCTCCTCCAACGATGGCGGCTGTTTTTGGTTGCTGTTCTTGCATGTACTTCGCAATTTTATCCATATCAGGGATTGTGTGCAGAGAAAAAGTGCGTGCTTTATTTAATCCTGGGATAGAAGGCATGATTGCGGTAGCGCCCGGAGATAAAATAAGTTTGTCGTAGTTCTCCGTGTTTTCTTGTCCATCTGCCATGTAAGTAACTGTTTTCTCGTTTCGCTGAATGGCTGTTACCTCAGCCTTGGTTCTTACGTTTACACTATACTTTTCGGCAAATTGCTCTGTAGAAAATAAAATCTGATCTCGGTCTTGCACAGTACCTCCTAAATAATAGGGCATGCCACAATTGGAAAAAGCGACGTATTCTCCTTTTTCAAACAGCATAATGACAGCATCTTGATTATTTCTACGAATTTGTGCTGCAACTGTAGCGCCTCCACCAACTCCACCTACAATGAGTATTTTCTGTGCCATGAAACCACTCTCCTTATGTCTCTTTTATTAACTTAGCGCAAGTCGTCTAGTTAGGAAGAAGACTAGACATGCCAAAATCTGCAATTGCAATTCGAGGTAAAACTCTCTTAGGGAAAAAATAAATCGCTATAATTATTCTTCCCTCTCTATAAGTGTTCAAACGAGGCATAGATTCTTGACACAGAAAGTGAGTTATTTGATAACCCTTATAGTCGCATCCATGTTCTCTTATATGAAGCCAAGAGAACCTAAAAATACGATAAGAATAGTTATTGGCGCTAGCCAGCGAAGTAATTGGTACCAAGCCTTATATACCGTATCTCCTAGTTCATTTCCATAACCAAACTCTTGCTTTATGAGCTGTTTTTCAAGCTTAAAGCCGACAAATAAGGAAATAAATAAACACCCACCAGGTAGCATAATATTACTTACTAAAAAATCGGAAGCATCGAAAAATGTTTTTCCAAAAATAGTTACGTCCGATAAACTGCTAGAAGATAATGCTGCAGGGATTCCGGTAATAAATATAAGCATACCTGCCAGAAAAGCTACGGTCCGTCGGGAACGTTGTTTCTTTGCTGTCACGGCAGCAGTAATAATTTCGAGCATGCTAAGTGAAGAGGTTAATACGGCAAATAAGAATAATAATAGAAATAAACTTAAAAACAACTCTCCAAATGGCATCTGAGCAAAAGCTTCAGGTAAAACAATAAATAATAACCCTGGCCCCTCAGCAGGTTCTAAGCCGAAAGCAAACACAACAGGAAATATAGCTAAACCTGCAAGCAAAGAGACAAAAATATTCATAATAGAAACAGAAGCTGCTGACATTGGCAAACTAACATCCTTTTTCAAGTAAGAACTATAAGTGACCATGACGGAAACACCTACTGCAAGGGAGAAGAAGGATTGCCCCAGTGCATAAAGAACATTTTCTGTGTTTAATTTTGAGAAATCAGGTTGTAAAAAGAAACGAATTCCTTCCATCGCTCCTTCGAAAGTGACGGATCGAATGACGAGAATGATGAAAAAAATAAATAATAATGGCATTAAAATTTTACTTGTTTTTTCAATTCCATCCTTAACACCAAAGGAAACAACAATAATATTAATAAGAATAAATAGGAAATGGCCTAAAATTGTATAAAAAGGACTACCAGTAATCGTGGCGAATAGATCGGCATAGTTTGTTTCATTCCCAATAATCATTCCTGGAATAGATAAAAAGCTGTACGTGAGCACCCACCCGCCTACAACGCTATAAAAAGACATGAGTAGAAATGATCCAGCTACGCCCCAATGTCCAATAAATTTCCATAAGCCTCGTTTGGGAGCTAACGTTTGGTATGCTGATATGGCTTCTTTTTGTGCACCTCTACCAATAATAAATTCAGCTATTAATATAGGTAAGCCGATAATAATCGTAAAAGCGATAAATAAAAGGAAAAAAGCACCACCACCATTTTCCCCTGTCATATATGGAAATTTCCAAATAGCTCCAAGTCCAATCGCCGCACCAGCTGACGAAAGAATAAATCCAATTTTACTTGCCCATTGCTCTGGTTTATTTTGCATAAAAAGTCTATCTTCCTTTCTGTGAAACCTTTTTTCCCGTTTTAAAGGCTTGACGATAAGCCAAGTTTTTCTAACGGTCTAGGGAATTATTAAATTTTGTAGCTGTGGATAACCTTACTAAGTTATTTAGCTACGTCCGGCGCAAGCGCCCAGCAACTAGGCGACTTCACTCCATTGTCCTAAGCTAAGTCATCATCGGTTCGTTCTAAATAGAAAGGCCGACTAAAGACGGCCTTGCCGGAGGACGCCGGCATACTCCTGTTACAGGGGCATGATTCTTAAAACTTTCGTTGATTCGTTCCACTCGCTACGTTGCTAAACGGTTGCCCCGAGCCTTTGTACCGAAATGAAAATAGAGAGGAGTTCAACCTCTCTTTGTTTTGGTTTTGTAGATTATATTTTACTCTATTTTGATTGCTAAAAAAAGTCAAGTTATTTTCGCAACTAATTTATATTTCATATTCATAAAAGGACAGAAGAATTTTCATGTGAGGTAGGTATACACTGCTACTTCATTTATCTATATGATTTTCCTGCATAAATTGGAAGATCCGAGCTGCACAATCGGCAAGAAAGATAGCTGCTAAATGAACCATTTATACATTTAACACGAGTGAAAGAAATGCAACTTTATAGTTTGCTACGTATTTCCCATAACTCAGGGAAAAAATAGTGATCAAGTACTTTTTTTAAATAGTGCACACCTGATGAACCACCTGTTCCGCTTTTAAAGCCAATAATTCGTTCTACGGTTTTCATATGTCTGAATCGCCATTGTTGGAACCAATCTTCAATGTCTACCAGTTTTTCCGCAAGCTGGTATAATTCCCAATAATGGTTGGTATTTTGGTAGACGGTTAGCCAAGCTTTCTCAACGGAAGCCTCTTTTTCATATGTTTTTGAATAATCTCGTTGTAAAATGTCCGGATTAATTGTTAATCCTTGTTTTGCCAAAGCTATAATAGCCACATCATAAAGACCAGGTGCATAGTACGCATTCCTTAATACTTGGTAAACCTCTGGGTCTTTTTCATATATTTTTAAAATATAGGGTGTCTTGTACCCAAGTACAAATTCGACAAGCCGATATTGGTAGGATTGAAAACCTGATGCATTCCCAAGGCTGTCTCTAAATTCCATGTATTCTGCAGGTGTTAAAGTAGATAATACATCCCAAGCTTGAATAATTTGCGATTGCGTTTTGGAAACACGTGCTAACATTTTAAAAGACGCTTGCAATTTCCCCTCTTGAATTGCTGTAATTGCTGCTTGGATTTCATGGATAATTAATTTTAGCCAAAGCTCACTCACTTGATGAATAATGATAAAGAGCATTTCATCATGATGGGTAGATAAACGTTTTTGGCTAGCTAACAATGTATGTAACTGTAAATAGTCCCCATATGTCATTTTTTCTTTGAAATCTGTATGAATCCCATCTTCCGCATGAAAAACGCGATCCTCTTTATTATTTACCATGTAGCTTCTCCTCCTTTTCAATGGGGCGTATGACTGCGCGGACAGGGCTGCCATCAGCGCCTTGTATAGCTAGTGGAAGGGCTATAAGTTCGTATTCTCCAATTGATACAGTATCCAACAGCAAATTTTCTAAAATAAGTATTCCATGTTTGCTTAAAGCGTGATGTGTGGATAAGTCTTTACTATCTGGTGCATCGACAGAAGGCATATCGACGCCTAATAAAACAACACCTTGCGCTTGCAAGAAGGGGGCAATATCTGGATCTAAATATGGAAGCGTTTCAGGAAATCGAGTTGGATTATTTGGCAAAGATGTGTGTAATAAAACGCGCTTGATATCGTTTGACCAATTCATCTGTGATAAAACTGCAGCATTAATGATATCCGTTCGGCTTACATCGAGAACGACCGCCTTGCCAATATATGGTTCGAGCGGTAGTTGGTCGACTGTTTTTCCGTTTTTGCTAAAGTGATACGGCGCATCAATATGTGTACCAATATGCAAGCTCGTTTGTATATTGCCGATATTTACAGAATTTGTTTCCTCCATGGAAGCAGTTAACTGATATTGAAAAGGCGTGTCTCCAGGCCAATGGGCAATCTGATTTGAAAGCGGTTGGGAAATATCTATCCATTGTGCCATCTATGCAATCACTCCCCGTTTATTTTCATAGTTTGTATAGGTTTTTTCTTCCATAATATTTTTAAGTATTTGTACGGTTTGCCATACTTCTGAAAATGTATTATACAAAGCAACAGGGGCTAAACGAATCCCATTTGGGTTGCGAAAGTCTGGAATAACGCCATTTGCTTTTAATGCTTTACATATGCGGGCAGCTTCTTTATGTTCTAAATATATATGTCCACCTCGAAGGGAATTAGATCGTGGATTCGCTATTGTAAAACCATATCCAGCAAGCTCTTTGTCGATTAAATTCATGAAATAGGCTGTTAACTGTAGTGATTTTTTCCTTATCGCTTCTATGCCTGCTTCTGTAATCATTTCCAGTGAACCAATTAATGGGGCGGCACTTAACACATGTGGTGTCCCAATTTGAAATGCACCGGCATGAGCAGCATGTGTTAAGTTATGTTCCATATCAAATTGTTTCGCTTTGTCGGAACTAAACCATCCTGCAAGTCCAGGAGCGGTTCCGAAATGCTTGCGATTAACATATAAGCCACCAACACTGCCTGGTCCCCCGTTTAAATGCTTATACGTACACCAAAAGGCAAAATCAACGTCCCATGCTGACAATTGATGTGGAATGGCTCCAATCGAATGGCACAGGTCAAAGCCTACTTTGATGCCTCTTACATGTGCTTCTTTTGTAATCGTTTCCATATCAAGAATTTGTCCACTTCGGTATAGAACACTAGGTAAGATAATAAAGGCGATATCTTCTGTCATTGCTTCAATAATTGCAGTCGTTTGTAATGTGTTTCCATCTGTACTTTTTACTTGAACGAGATGATCATCTGGGTTCAGCCCTTTTAATTGTAATTGGCTTTTTAATGCATAAATATCGGATGGGAAATTTAGAGTATCAGCAAGGATTTTCGTTCGCTTTCCATATGGTTGAAAAAAACTTGCTGTAAGCTGATGTAAATTCGTCGTTGTTGATCCAGTAATGATAACTTCTTCATCGTGGGCTCCTATTAACGGTGCGGTCATCGCTCCTAATTTTTCCGATAAATAAAACCAAGGATATTCCCCTTCCGTCCATCCGTCGATACCATACTCTTTCCAGGAATTTAATAATTTGAGAAGTGCTGTCTCTGCTCGGGTAGATAGTAATCCTAAAGAATTACCATCCAAATAAATTTTTTCAGAAGAAGTGTAAAACTCTTCTCGATAGTGACCTAATGTATCATGTTTGTCTAATTGCTTGGCTTTATGCATATTTGTTTGCAAACTTTTCTCCCCCCACAACAAGAATTTTAGTGACCTTACTGACTATTTTAACAAATAACACGGTGTTTTGGTCACATTTCTTGTGCGCGACAGAAAATTTTAAGCATCTCTAGAGGAATAACCTGCGCCCTAAGATGAGGTCTCCACGAAGACGAGCAGATGAGCGATTTTAGGAAGAAGGCGAGCGAAATCCCAGGTAGGTGAGCGACATTTGGAAGAAGGCGAGTGAAATCCTGGGGAGGTGAGCGATTTTTGGGAAAAGGCGAGCGAAATCCCGGAGAGGTGAGCGATTTTTGGGAAAAGGCGAGCGAAATCCCGTGTAGGTGAGCGATTTTTGGGAAAAGGCGAGTGAAATCTCAGGTAGGTGAGCGATTTTTAGAAGAAGGCGAGCGAAATCCCGTGTAGGTGAGCGATTTTTGGGAGAAGGCGAGCGAAATCCCGGAGAGGTGAGCGACATTTGGAAGAAAGCGAGCGAAATCCCGTGTAGATGAGCGACATTTGGAAGAAGGCGAGCGAAATCCCGTGTAGGTGAGCGACATTTGGAAGAAGGCGAGCGAAATCCCGTGTAGATGAGCGACATTTGGAAGAAGGCGAGCGAAATCCCGTGTAGATGAGCGACATTTGGAAGAAGGCGAGCGAAATCCCGTGTAGGTGAGCGATTTTTGGGAGAAGGCGAGCGAAATCCCGGGGAGAAGAGCGATTTTTGGGAGAAGGCGAGCGAAATCCCGTGTAGATGAGCGACATTTGGAAGAAGGCGAGCGAATTACCCGAGATGGTGAGCGATTTTAAAGATTAAGGTGCAGTTGAAAAACAAAGCAGCTGTAATAGATTCAATGATAAATGACGCTTGCTGAGGACTATTTTTAAATTAAAAAGAATATTGTTAATTATAAGATAAAATAAGAGGGTAGAGCATATCAATATTGTTTTTGGTTTTGCACTATAGGATAGTTTGACGTTTTTAGGTTGATAGTAGAAGCAAGTTTTCTAGGTGTAAAAAGTTGCTAAGAAATAATTTGCTTATAGGGAGGAGCGGTAACATGGAAGAAACAATATGGGCATTAATTCCGCCAGTGATGGCAATTATCATGGTTTTGTTGACGAAAAGAGTATTACTGTCTCTAGGTATGGGTATTATTACTGCAGGTTTGTTTTTAGCTGAGTTTCGTTTAGGAAGCACACTACAGTTCATATGGGAAGCGTTTAAAGGGGTGTTTGTTGTAGACGGGGCACTAAATACGTGGAATATTTTTATATTGTTATTTGTCCTTATGCTAGGTATGCTAACAGCTTTAGTTACCATGATGGGAGGAACACGTTCTTTTGCTACATGGATGATTCGTAAGGTTAAAACGAGAGCTGGTGCAAAGTTAATGACGGTTTTATTTGGCGTTATTATTTTTGTTGATGATTATTTTAACAGCTTAACAGTTGGGCAGATTGCGAAGCCTGTTACAGATAAGCAACGCATATCACGTGCGAAGCTTGCTTACCTTGTCGATTCTACTTCTGCTCCAATTAGTGTAGTAGCACCTATATCAAGTTGGGGAGCTTATATTATTGGTATTATAGGTACATTATTAGCGACCCATCATATAACGGAGTACGGTGCTTTCCAAGCATTTTTACAAATGATTCCAATGAACTATTATGTTTGGGCTGCATTAGGCGTCGTTATATGGATAGCAACGAAACAAGTTGATTTTGGGCCTATGAAAGTGCATGAACAGCGGGCAATAAAAACAGGAGAGGTATTAAGTCCAGAGCGAAAAGAGCAAATAGATGTCGATGCAAAACTTTTTGTAAGTGAGCTTAGCCAAAAGCGCGATTTAGTTCTTCCGATGATTACTTTATTTTTGGCCACATTAATTGCTATCTATGTGAATGGTTTACGTAACGTAGAAGGCGAAAAAACATGGATGAATATACTCGGGAGCGCTGATGTATCTTTTGCGTTATTCGTTGGCGGTGTTATCGGTATGGGAATGACCATGATTCTTTTTTATCATCATATTCGCACAGGTAAACTATCCCTTAAAAACTTTATTATAGGAGTTGCTACAGGAGGTAAATCGATGATGCCTGGGTTCAGTATTCTTATTTTTGCTTGGGCTATCGCAACGTTAATTGATCAGCTTGGTACGGGCGTTTATTTAGCTAGTGTTGTCGAAGCTACACATGTAAGTTTTGATTTACTCCCATTTGTTGTATTTTTAATGGCGGGATTTATTGCATTTTCAACAGGTACATCTTGGGGATCATTTGGTATTTTACTGCCAATTGCTGCTGAAATAGCAGTAGCAACAGATGTAACGTTATTTTTACCTATGTTAGCGGCTGTTTTAGCTGGGGCTGTATTTGGTGATCATTGTTCCCCTATTTCTGATACGACGATTTTGTCGGCAACGGGTTCTAGTTGCCATCATATTGATCATGTTACAACGCAAATCCCTTATGCGCTTGTAGCTGCAGGCATAGCTGGCATTGGGTATATTACCTTTGGATTTACAGGAAATGTCTGGTTAGGTTTAGGCCTAGTTATACTAATCATTCTAAGCTTATTTATCACTGTACGCAGAAATAAAGTGATATAAATGTTGTGGTACGTAACAGAAATTTAATATTAAAAAATAAATTCAGTATATTGCTAATTAATAGAACATAATTTATACTAATGATAAATAAATGAAATGCCATTTCAATTAATGAAATAGAAAGATTGCCACTGTTATCTTACTATAGAGCTTGTATACTATTTGCAAACTGTCTCAGCCAACACGTTTCATATGGTACGCCCGTTAAAGATGTTATGTAACTAAATGTCACTGTGTAAGGGAGAGAAGCAATGGTTTTTATTTCGGAAAAAGTACAAAATCTTCCTCCATATTTATTTTCGCAATTTCAGCAGCGAAAAAAACAATTGGAGAATAATGGTGTAGATGTCATTGATTTAGGGATTGGCTCTCCTGATTTGCCAACACCAGCATTTATTTGTGAGGAATTACAGGAGCAAGTAAAGTGTCCGGAAAATCATCGTTACTCTCCATATAGTGGATGTGACGAATTTAAGCAGGCAGTAGCTTCTTATTATGATAGACGCTACGGGGTCACACTTGACCCTAATACCGAAGTACTCGCATTAATTGGTTCTAAAGAAGGGATTGCTAACTTAATTCAAGCGGTTATTAATCCAATGGATAAAGTGCTTGTTCCAGATCCTGGCTATCCAGCTTATCGAAAAGGCGTTCATTTAGCAGGGGGAGTAAGTGTCACGTTGCCACTTGACGCTAAAAAAGGGTACGCACCTATGTTCCAGCATATATCTAAAGATGATGCGGAAGAAGCAAAAATGATGTTTTTAAATTACCCTAACAATCCAACAGCAGCGCATGCAGAATGGCGAACTTTCTTGGAAGCGGTTTCTTTTTGTCGAAAATATAACATTCTACTCGCGCATGATGCGGCTTATGATCTTGTAACCTTTGGAAAGTATCGAGCGCCAAGTGCTTTGCAAGTACATGGCGCCAAAGAAAACGTTGTTGAATTAGGTTCCCTATCCAAGAGTTTTAATATGACCGGGTGGAGAATTGGCTATGTTGTCGGAAATAAGGAAGTTATTCATGCGCTTGCTACGCTAAAAGGTAATATAGATACGTGCCAGTTTATGCCCATACAAAAAGCTGCGGCAAAAGCTTTGACGAGTGATTTAACCGCTGTAGAAAAGAATAACTCAGTATATGAACAGAGAATAGAAAAGCTTTATCTTGCCTTAACAGAATTAGGATTCCATACTGAAAAACCAAGAGGGACGTTATACCTTTGGGTAGAAGTACCTAAAGGCGAAAGTTCTCTGTCATTTGCGAATCGACTTTTGGAAGAAGCGGGGATCATTGTAACGCCAGGAACGGCATTCGGAGATAATGGAGAAGGATTTATTCGAATTTCCCTTTCTGTGCATGCAGAACGTTTAGATGAAGTCATTCGCCGTTTAAAGGCGTTAAATAAAAGGAGATGACTAGAAGGAAATGAAGGAGAGGAAAGAAACTGCTGCACAGGCAATTGTTCATTGTTTACAGCAAGCACAAGTAGAAAAAGTTTTTTGTGTACCTGGTGAAAGTTATTTAGCTGTTTTAGACGCGCTCTACGATACACCATCTATAGAAGTGATTTCGGCTCGGCATGAAGGTGGAGCTAGCTTTATGGCAGAAGCTTATGCAAAATCTACTTTAAAGCCTGGTATTGTTATGGCGACAAGAGCAGTAGGGGCGGCTAATTTATCAATTGGCGTGCATACTGCCTACCAAGACTCTACACCATTGGTCGTATTTTTAGGGCAAGTTCATAGTAAATTTCGAGGGAGAGAAGGATTTCAAGAGGTGGATTTGGAGCAATACTTTCAATCTATTGCCAAATGGAGTATCGAATTGACAGATGCGGAGCGAACGGTAGAAATAGTCCAACGTGCATTTCACATCGCTACTTCAGGAAGACCTGGGCCTGTTATCGTCTCTTTACCAGAAGATGTATTACCTCAAGAAGTGACTATGCTTTATCCACCTATGCCACAAAGATCGTCACCAGCTCCTTCTGTATGGGAAGTGAAACAAGTAGAGGAATTATTAACAAATGCAAAACGACCTGTCATCATCGCTGGCGGCGGTGTAAAGAGTGCGAAGGCAGAACGAGATTTACAAATTTTTGCAGAAATGCTGCATTTACCAGTAGTAACTGCGTTTCGTAGGCATGATGTATTTCCAAATGATCATGTACTTTATGCGGGTCATCTTGGATTAGGTACACCGACGTCCATATTAAAAACAGTAAAGCAGGCAGATGTCGTTTTAGCATTAGGTACGAGACTATCAGAAGTGACCACCCAAGATTATTCGCTTCTATCTCCAGAACAACAACTCATCCATATTGACATTGATTACAACAGTATTGGCAAAAGCTATGCCCCAAATGTGGCGATCGTAGCGGATATAAAAGAAGCGCTCATGCAATTAATTACGCTAAAATCAACATCCACCAATTGGGAAAATTGGGCTCTTTCCTGCAATGCTGCTTATATGCAAGCGAGTTGCAAAGAAGAAAGTTCATCTACAAATATAAATAGAAATATTATTGACCATATAAAAACGACATTACCTTATGACGCTATCATTACGAATGATGCTGGTAATTTTGCAAGTTGGATCCACCAATTTTATATGTTTAATCAGTCGCATACGTATGTTGGTCCGACCTCAGGTGCCATGGGATATGGTCTGCCAGCGGCTATAGGTGCAAAACTTGCTTACCCTGAGCGAACAGTTATTGCTTTTGCTGGAGACGGCGGTTTTATGATGACTTGTCAAGAATTAGAGACAGCAGTCCGTTATGATATTCCAGTCATATGTCTCGTTTTTAATAATAAGATGTATGGGACGATTCGTATGCACCAAGAAATGCATTATCCGACAAGAGTGGTCGCTACAGATTTAGGAGATGTTCGTTTTAAAGAATTAGCGAACAGTTTGGGAGCGGTTGGCTATCGGGTTACAACGATGCAAGAATTTAAGGTTGCGTTTGCAGAAAGTTGTCAAATAAAAAAGCCAACAGTAATTGAAATTATGAGTGACCCTGAGCAAATATCTGTGACAGCAACAATTACAGACATACGTAAAGCGAGAAAATGATAAATACAAAATAGGAGGAGTTTTCATATGACAACCATTTTACAAACAGATAAGCTGAAAAATTTTATTGCAGGGGAGTGGCAGGAAGCAAATCCGACAGTAGCTGTTCATAATCCGGCAACCGGCCAGGAAATTGTGCATGTGCCCTTGTCAGGTAAAACAGAAGTCGACCAAGCAGTGGAAGCAGCAAAGCAAGCGCAAAAAGATTGGTCACTGGTTCCAGCTCCTCAACGGGCAGAAGTTCTTTATCAAGTAGGAATTTTAATGAAAGAGCGAAAAGAAATGCTTTCCCAATTATTAACGATGGAGAACGGAAAGGTGTTAGAAGAAGCGCGAGGGGAAGTGCAAGAGGGAATTGATATGGCCTTTTATATGGCAGGAGAAGGACGCCGATTATTTGGGCAAACGACGCCTGCAGAATTAAAGGATAAGTTTGCTATGAGTCAGCGTTGCCCTGTTGGTGTAGTGGGAATTATCACCCCATGGAATTTTCCAATAGCAATCGCTACGTGGAAATCATTTCCGGCGATCGTTGCTGGTAATGCGGTCGTTTGGAAACCTGCGACAGAAACGCCAATTATGGCTTATGAATTAGCCAAAATTTTTGCAGAAGCAGGATTGCCAAAAGGAGTACTAAATGTTGTCTTTGGTAGTGGGGCTTCAGTAGGTGATGCGATGGTGCATCATGAAGCTATTCGTGTTATTTCTTTTACGGGTTCCAATGATACTGGTAGAGACATTGCTGCTGCATGTGGACGACAACTGAAGAAGGTGTCGTTAGAAATGGGTGGGAAGAATGCGGTAATCGTAATGGATGATGCTGACTTAGATTTGGCGGCAGAAGGGATCATTTGGAGTGCGTTTGGAACGAGTGGGCAGCGTTGTACAGCGTGTAGCAGAGTAATTGTACATGAAAAGGTAAAGCAACAGCTAGAAGAACGATTGCTTATGAAAGTGGAAGAGTTAACCATCGGAAATGGTCTGGATAAAACGGTGCAGGTAGGTCCAATTATTAACCGACAAGGATTGGAGAAGATTAAAAAATATGTTCAACTAGGTAAAGAAGAAGGTGCAACATTACTTGCTGGTGGTGAAGAATGGAGCTCAAAGGACGGCGATTTGGGAGGTTATTTCTTTGCGCCAACGATTTTCACGGATGTGACTGCTTCAATGCGTATTGCGCAAGAAGAAATCTTTGGTCCTGTCGTTTCATTAATTTCTGTAACGGATTTTGATGAAGCAATTGAAGTAAATAATCAAGTAGCATATGGCTTGTCTAGCTCTATTTTCACTAAAGACGTGAACCGTGTATTTCGCGCCCAAAGAGATTTAGATACTGGCATTGTTTATGTTAATGCTGGAACAACAGGCGCAGAAATCCACCTTCCATTTGGGGGGACGAAAGGAACTGGAAATGGCCATCGTGATTCAGGTGTGCAGGCGCTGGATGTATTTACGGAATGGAAAGCGATCTATGTAGATTTTAGTGGGAAATTGCAGCGTGCGCAAATTGATACCGAATAAAGGAAAGTATGCTTAAAAAACTTTATATTGAAAAATTGTAAAAAAGGGAATAAGTTGTTTGGTGAGTTCAAGGTAGTGACCCTAGCGAAATGAGCATTTGAACACTTTTGGCGAGTGAGAAATGTCAATTCAACTTGAGGAATCGTCCGCCTGTCGTGTGAAGCGACGTGTTCAATGTACGTAAATATGTTCAAGTAATAAACAAATAAACGATTAGAAATAATAGGCGGAATTATCAAGCCTAAAAATGATTATACGAGGAGGGAATTTAGTGAAAGTAGGTGTTTTAGGAGCTGGACTAATGGGGAAAGAAGCAGCTAGAGATTTAGTTGCAAGTGAAGGGGTGACAGCTGTAGGCTTAGCAGATATTGATTTATCAAAGGCGAGTAATATTTGCAATCAACTGTCCTCGAATAAACTGACCCCTTATCAAGTAAACGCAGCAGATGATGTTGAATTAGCGAATTACATTCGAAAATTTGATGTGGTTATAAATGCTTTATTTTACTCGTTTAATGAAATTGTTGCTAAAACTGCTATTCGTGTGGGCGTGCATGCCGTTGACTTAGGCGGGCATATCGGACATATGACAGATAAAGTCTTAGCACTCCACAAACAAGCTAAGGAAGCAGGTGTTACGTTAATTCCTGATCTAGGCGTGGCCCCCGGTATGATTAATATTCTTTCTGGTTTCGGAGCTAGCAAGCTAGACCAATTAAAAACGATTAAGCTGTATGTAGGTGGTATTCCAGTAAAACCGGAACCACCATTAGAATATAACCATGTATTTTCGATGGAAGGTGTATTTGATCATTATACAGACCCATCACTTATTATTAGAAATGGTGTAAAGCAGGAGGTCCCTTCTTTATCTGAAGTGGAAACCATTCATTTTGATAGATTCGGTCCACTGGAAGCTTTTCATACGTCAGGGGGAACTTCAACATTATCCATTTCTTTTCCACAGCTAGAAACGTTGGAATATAAAACGATACGTTATCCGGGGCACGCAGAAAAGTTTCAATTGCTTGTTGATTTGAATTTAACTAAGGAAAATTATTCTGTTGATGTACATGGTCAAAAAATCTGCCCGCGTGACGTATTGTTAAAAGTTTTAGACCCTATCGTTGACTTAGGTGATAAAGAAGATGCTGTCCTATTGAGAGTACTTGTCGCTGGCAAAAAAGCTGACGTAGAAACGACCTATATTTATGAGATGACAACGTATAAAGATGTGGATACAAACGTTACTGCGATGGCTAGAGCAACAGCGAATACGATTTCGATTGTTGCCCAAATGATTGCGATCCAAAAGATCGGTAGAAAAGGAGTTTATCCTCCTGAGCAAGTCGTTCCTGGAGATATTTACATGAAAGAAATGGCAAAGCGTGGTGTATCCATTTCTGAACAGCAAGTAACGAAAGAACAGCAGACTGTTTATTCGCACGTCAAGGAGAAATAAAACACGGGCTTAAGTGAATCAAGTATCTGTCAGTATGTAACAGTGGGGGATAAAAATAAAAGCCCCCACTGATGGAAAGAGTGCTACTAGATTGTCCACCAAAAGGCAGAGAAGTAGGAGAATTCAACATATTTAAAAAGCAATATACCATATGTACAAGAGCCATAGAATAACGATAATGCCATGGGTGTTCGCACTATCTAAAAGAATAAAAGGAGCCTCATTTATGAATCAAAGTGTCTTGAAAGCATTGACATTACTCGATTTATTTCAAGATGAGAATAATAAGTTATCCTTGAAAGAAATTGCCGAACAAGCTGGTATGTCAAAGTCAACAACATACCGTTTACTTGCAGCTTTAGAACAAAAGGGTTATGTCTCAAGAGGAAAGGGGCGAGAAAGTGGAACATACTGTTTAGGTTTAAAACTAATGGAATTAGGCAATTTAGTTGCTAGCCGAATCGAAATTAGGCAGATAGCCCTGCCCTTTATGCAAGCGTTAGCCAAAGAGATTAATGAAGTGGTGCATCTCGTAATTAAGAATCATGATCAGGCTACATATATTGAAAAAGTAGAGAGTAGACGGGCGTTACGGTTGTATACGAAAGTTGGCAAGAGTGTGCCTTTGTATCTTGGTTCTGGCCCTAAATTACTATTCGCTTATTTACCTGAGGCAAAACAACAAGAAATTGTGCAACGATTGGAACTTTCATTAGAAAAAAAAGAAAATGTAATTCAAGAATTACGGGATATTAGAAGTAATGGTTTTGCCTACAGTGTCGGAGAGCAGGATGAAGATACGACAGGTATCTCTTACCCTGTTTTTAATCACCATCATGACATGGTGGCTTCATTGACAATAAGTGGATTATCAACTCGATTTTGCGGAGAGAATTTACAAAAATTAAAGAAAGATACAAAACAGGCAGCTAACCGTATATCGGAAAAACTAGGCTATCAGGTGAAGTATGGATAACGATTATTAAGCAGTTATCCATGTAAGGTTAGAAAGTTAGTAGGAGGGAAACGATATTGAATACGGTTTTTATTGCTGGACATGCACGTCTACCTTCAGGAATGGCGGCACAAAGTATGTATGAGACATTAACAATTACTGCTGAAATTGATAGAAAGTATGCAGTAATCGTTACAGCTAGCTGTACACTTGCTACGGAACATGGAAAAGAATTTGTGCAACATTTGCTTCGTGGCCATAGTTTACAAGATGGAATTGACAAACCAGTAGAAATGATAAAGGTGCATTATTTAGGAAAAGCTGGGAACGCTCTTGCATCTGCTTTAAAAGATTTATACAAACAATATGAGACTAGAAAACAAGGGTGACATCACATTCTTATTTCTTGTTGGAGGTAGTATAGTCTTACCCTCCCTACTTTACCAGAGTAGAGAGGGCTTACTTAATTACTAAAATAATTCTAAAACTATATCTGAGATTCTATGTCTTAATACTAATTGCGCTTTTCGAGCTTTTATACTGAGGTTTGCTAAATCTTCTGCTTGCTCTTCCCACGATAAACCAGTCTCGTTTTCCAATTTTATGACTTCATCTTCCATCCATTCTGTAAAACTTTCATAAATTTGTTCCGCTTTCTCTTCTTTTCTAAATGGTTCCGGTACTTGATAATTTAAATTGGCAATCCATGTTTGAAAAACGCTTTTACCATATTCGTCGAAGATCACTTGAAATTCAGCAAGTAAGTGGTCTATAAGTTTTTCTGGAAACCTTTCCTCAGCCAGTTGTTGCTCTATGCTTTCGATGGTAATTCCTCTATATTTGTTAGCGAAATATTTATTACTTAAATATTCAGCTATTTTTCATTTAAATCACCTCTATGAATAAGTACAATGATTACGTAGTGAAAGTTTCAAAGAGGTGAATATTAGCGGGTTTTTAGGTGCTTATTTCACGTCGCGACTTATCAAGCAAGCCACTTTTAATTGGTAGGTTGGTGATATCGTGCTAAATTACAGCAAAGCGTGAATTAATTCATGCCAAAAGAAATCAATTTCTTTTCCATAAATTCTTCCATCCCGTGATGACCGCCTTCTTTCCCCAAGCCAGATTGTTTCACACCTCCAAACGGTGCTTCAGGTGTTGCAGGGAATACGTCATTCACACCAACGATACCATAATCAAGCTTTTCAGATACACGAATAGCCGTGCTTGTATTTTCTGTAAAAACATAAGCGGCTAAACCATAGTCTGTATCGTTAGCCTTTGTAATTACTTCTGTCTCATCAGAGAACGGTTGAACTGGCAGTACAGGTCCAAACGTTTCTTCATGCATAATCTTCATATCCTCTGTTATGTTAGAAAGGATCGTTGGATTGAAATAACAATGAGAAAATCCTTGTTTGTGCCAACGCTCTCCTCCGTATTCGACAACTGCCCCTTTTTCAACGGCATCTTGCACATGTCCTTCTACTTTTTCGCATGCTTGTTCATTAATTAACGGGCCAATAGTTGTGCCATCTTCTAAACCATCGCCAATTTGGAATTTGGCAATCTTTTGTTTTAATAACTGGATGAAATCAGCAACCACTGATTCATGAACAAACAGCCGATTTGTGCATATGCAAGTTTGCCCGTTATTACGAAACTTGCTTGCCAAAACAAGCGAAGCGGCTTTTGCTAAATTGGCATCGGGAAAAACGATACTTGGTGCATGCCCGCCTAATTCTAAAGAAAGCTTTTTTACATGATCGGCACTTTCCCGCATTAAATGCTTTCCGACTGCTGTTGAACCTGTAAAGGTAAGTAGTCGAACTTCTTTATGTGTAAGTAATTGTTTACCAATTGCTTCTGCATCTCCTGTTACGAGGTTTACTACGCCTTTAGGTAAGCCGGCACGTTCAAAAATCTTCATAATTTCAATAGCAGATAATGGGGTCTCCGGTGCAGGTTTAAGTACAGCTGTACATCCTGCCGCTAATGCGGGTGCAAGTTTTCGCGTAATCATAGAAGATGGAAAGTTCCACGGGGTTATAGCACCAATGACACCAACTGGTTGCGACATGACAACGAGTCTTTTCGCATTTGTCGATGAAGGAAGCCATTCCCCGTAATTTCTACTTGCTTCTTCGGCGTACCATAATAGAAATTGTGCTGCTCCTTTTACTTCTCCTACTGCTTCACGGAGTGGTTTACCTTGTTCCATTGTCAATATGTTTCCGAGTCGCTCCGCATCTTCTAACATTAGTTGCGAAGCCTTATAAAGAAATGATGCACGTTCTCTACCGGTTTTTTCACTCCATATAGGGAATGCTTGTAATGCTGCGTGGATTGCTTGCTTTGTTTCCTCTGCACCTGCATAAGCGACCGATGTGATTGCTTTTCCAGTAGCTGGATTATAAATAACTTCCGCCAAATTTTCGTTAATATCCTGCCACTCGCCATCAATAAAAACACTTTTTGTATAGGTATTGAACATAAAAGACCTCCTCATATAGGTTTTATTCACTGTAGGAAAGCTAAGAGGCTTGTGTGAAAAAGGGAATAACTGAATAACCACGTCCGGCTCCAGCACCCAGCAACTAGACAACTTCACTTCATTGCCCTATGTTAATTCATCATCGGTTTGTCGCCTAAGAGGAAGGCCGACTAAGAACGGATTTGCCGCCCGACATCGGGATCCCCCTGTTTTATGGCTATTGCTAGATTTTTCGTTAATTCGTTCCAGTCGCTACGTTGCTACACGGGCGCCCTGAGCCTTTGTTCATCACTTTTTAATGGGAATACTTTCATTTTCTTTCCAAGCCGGCAACATTTTATAAAGTGGCTTATCATTACGGTAGCCAAGTACGTATTCAGCTTGCATGATCGTATGAATTTCTCTTGTTCCTTCATAAATGACTGGTGCTTTTGAATTACGTAAATAACGCTCAACAGGGTATTCATCAGAGAACCCATAAGCACCATGAATTTGTACAGCATCATCAGCAGCTTTATTTGCAAAATCGCAAGCTTGCCATTTAGCTAGAGAAGTTTCACGAGTATTGCGTTTCCCGGCATTTTTTAATTCTCCGGCACGATAAACGAGTAGGCGACTCATTTGTAGCCCAGCTTCCATGTTGGCAAGCATTTGTTGTACGAGTTGATGTTTCCCTATTTCCTTACCAAAGGTGGATCGTTCATGGCAATAAGCTACACTTGCTTCTAAACAAGCCATAATTTGTCCGACTGCGCCTGCTGCTACTGTAAATCTACCGTTATCTAAAGCTGACATTGCAATTTTAAAACCTTCTCCTTCTTCTCCAAGGAGATTTTCTTTTGGAACTTTCACGTGGTCAAAAAAGATCTCCCCTGTATTCCCTGAACGAATGCCCAGTTTGCCTTTAATAGCTTGTGAAGAAAACCCTTCCCATTCTCTTTCTACAATAAATGCTGAAATCCCTTTATGTTTTTCTGATCGATCTTTTGTGTAGGCGAAAACAATGAAGTTGTCTGCTGTATCGCATAAGGAAATCCACGTTTTTTGACCATTTAGTATATAGTAGTCGCCTTGTCGATAAGCGGTTGAATCCATTGCAGCAACATCTGACCCCGCGCCAGGCTCTGTTAGTCCAAATGCGCCAATTTTCACTCCTTTTGCTTGAGGGACTAAGTATTTCTGTTTTTGTTCTTCATTTGCCCATTGTAATAACGTCATGCTATTTAAACCGGTGTGGACAGAAACAGCCGTACGAAATGCCGTATCTCCACGTTCCAATTCTTCACAAACAATGGCAAGTGCATTATAATCCATTCCACTACCACCGTATTTCTCTGGTATGCACACACCCATTAATCCTAAATCAGCTAGTTTTTCTAAAATAGCTGGGTCAAATTTTCCGTTTCGATCCCAATCGGCGATATAAGGCATAATCTCTTTATCTGTAAATTGACGTACCGTATTGCGTAACATATTTTGTTCTTCCGTAAATTGAAAATCCATTTTCATTACAACTCCTTTTAAATAGTGAATGTATTTTTATAACGATGTTTTTTTAAAAAATTTGCATAGGATTCAAAGGTGGTTAATCATTTAAAATCATTTGATTATGTTCCCCCGCATTTGGCGGGTGATATCGATACGATACAGGTGTACGCGATAGTTTTAACGGACTTCCAATTAAATGAATATCCCCAGCGGTTGGATGCTTCATTTGAACAAACATGTCTCTAGCTAATAACTGTGAATCTCTTGCTACCTCAGCCAGATTTTGAATAGGACCACATGGAATAGATTGCTGTCTGCATTCTTTTAGCCAATAAGCTGTTGGTTGTTGTAAAAACAACTGCTGTAGTAGTGGTACTAACTCGTTTCTGTTCGCTACACGATTAGGATTGGTTTTAAATTTAGGATCTGTTTTTAAAGAAGCAGCACCAAGAATATCGCATAACATCTGAAACTGTCGGTCATTTCCAGCGGCTATGACCATTTCTCCATCTTTTGTATGAAACGTCTGATAAGGAACGATGTTCGCATGCTGATTACCGAGCTGTGAGGGTATTTCTCCAGACATGAAATAGTTGCTTCCAATATTGACGAGTGCACTAACCGCTGCATCATACAAGGCAATATCTAATTTTTGACCTTGCTTGGATTTAGATCTTTCTAGTAAAGCAGCTTGTATGCCTATCGTTGCATACATACCCGTTAAAACATCTGTGATCGCAACTCCCATTTTTTGTGGTCCTGTTTGTTCATCGCCAGTAATGCTCATCAGTCCACTCATAGCTTGAATAATAAAATCGTAACCAGGCAAATCTTTAAAGGGTCCTGTTTCCCCAAAACCAGTAATCGAACAATAAATTAATTTTGGGTTAATGGAGGATAATGTGTGATAACTTAGTCCGAAACGCTCCATTGTACCTGTTTTAAAATTGTGAATGATAACGTCGCTCTCTTTAACCAGTTGTTTAATTTTTTCCGCACCTGATGCCGATTTTAGGTCAAGAGTAATACTTTTCTTATTACGATTTGCACATAAATAATATGCACTCACTTCTTCTTGAAAAGGAGGACCCCATTTACGTGTTTCATCACTTCCACCAGGCGCTTCCACTTTAATAATTTCTGCACCTAAATCGCCCATAATCATGGTGCAATATGGCCCTGCCAATACTCTAGATAAATCTAGAACACGAATATGTTCCAAAGCTCCTGCCATGCTTTCCCTCCTTCTAATACATATTTTGACTGAAACACTTACATGCATGGAATATTCATAACCGCTATACTTTCTGATCGTATAAAAAAAGCCAGTTCAATTTAAATTACAAACGACTGTAATTTAAATATGAACTGGCTTTCGCCTGCTTAGACAACTCTGGAATGGAGTTGTAGTCAGGCTAGGCAGTAAGTTGATAGGAATTATTTAGTAGGAGTAAATAATTTCTTATTTTTCAGTATACTATAAATAGAATGAAATGTAAACGATTGCTTGTAAGGTTTTATATGGTGCCGTAATCTCCTTATTCATAATAAGAAAAGAGGAAACGGCACCAACATAGTAGCTTCATTTAGAAACGGTATACAAACATTTCCTAGAAATGGAAGCAGAACAGTGTACAAATATCGAACGAGGAGTCCCCATTATTTAGTAGCTTTTTGTAATTTATGAATCATTTTTAAAGAGCGTCCTGTTCCTATTGCAACAGACTCCAAAGGATTAGGTGCTAGGTGAACAGGCACAATCAACTCATGAGATAACCACTCCTGCATACCTTGTAGCAAAGCTCCACCTCCTGTAAGTACAATGCCGTGATCTACAATATCACCACTTAACTCAGGAGGACAGTTCTCTAATGTGGTACGAATAGCTCCTAATACTTGTTCCAATGATTCTTTTAAAGCAAGATAAACTTCCTTGGAAGTAATGGTAAGCGTCTTTGGTAAGCCAGTAACCATATCACGACCGCGAATTTCCATTGTCTCTTCTTTATGGTTTGGATGTGCATAACCTATCTCCATTTTTATATTTTCTGCTGTTCGTTCACCAATAAGAATGTTATAGTTTTTGCGGATATGATGAATAATTTCTTCATCCATTTTATCTCCGCCAACTCGAACGGAATTGCAGGACACGACGCCGCCGAAAGATATAATACCGACTTCCGAAGTACCTCCACCAATGTCAACAACTACATTGGCGACAGGCTCATCCACAGGTAAATCCGCTCCAATAGCAGCGGCGATTGGTTCTTCAATTAAGTGAACTTGTTTTGCACCGTAGCTTGATACTGCATTATGGATAGCTCTTCGTTCTACAGTCGTGCTTCCTGATGGTGTACATACGACAACAACAGGTTTACGCATGGACATGCCAATTTGCTTGCTTACTTTTTTTAAAAACGCTTTTAACATTTGGGATGTAACATCATAATCCGCAATCACGCCGTCTTTTAATGGTCGGATAGGAATGATGTTCTGTGGTGTTTTTCCGACCATTTCTTTTGCCTCAGTACCTACTGCCACTACTTGTTTTGTATTTACATCAATAGCAACAACAGATGGTTCATTTAAAACAATTCCTTTTGATTTCGTGTATATTAAAATGTTTGCGGTTCCTAAATCAATTCCAACTTCTGCAGTAGAAAACATAATTGAATCCTCCAATAAATACATTTTTCTTTTTATACTAATTAAGAAAGCATAAAAGTTTAAAGGTTTATAGTATAAGCAAAACTACGATTTGCGCTATAAAGAATATCATGGATATAAGGTGCTGTATGACTTTTGCTTCAAGTATTGGAAATACTTAACTAGGTTAGATAACAGCACCTAACCCTACTTGTTTAAAGATGCACTTTATAGCATTCTCTTAATTTTTACCATTTTAGGGGGTAGCTGGACAAGTGTTAGTTTACATTATAGGAAAGTTTATAGTATAAGAAAAACGAACATCTCCCAAAAATACTTGGCAAAAAGCTGGTGCTTCTATCCAACATGACATGATAACATGAACTAACATGCCAGTCAGCCACTTCATGTTAAAAATCTATTATACTATATTTTTTATCTATCGGGGGAATAGGAGCGTAACAATTTCATTACAGATTGTCAGGTTTTGTAATATAAGCTCGAACATTTCAAGTGTGTCAATACTAAATTTAATGAAATGTTTTCCTAGAGGTTGAAAATTTGCCATTTTTTTTGCCTATAAGCAAATAATAGTTCCTTATGTCTCAAGACTTGATTGTATAGACAAATATGAATAACTGTTTTTGGAAATCGATGGCATAATTATTACAAAAAATCCATGCTATGATGAATTTGCACAAAACAAAACCAGAGGGAGTGTATACAAACATGTTTAAGAAAGTAGCTGTTACCGTAGCTATATCATCAGCTTTATTATTTGGTGGAGCTTTATCAGCCTCAGCAGATACGATGTCTAAAGATAACTCACAATGTCAGTACAAAGTCTACTATTCTATAAATGGTAATTGGCAAAGTATTTCTGAAAATAATATAAATCAATTGCTTCAGAAGTATATGAGTAATATGCAACGTTATGGAAAAAAGATAGATTGGAATAATGTTCATATAGAAAAACAAGAAGCTAACAAGGAAAATGCTAATCAAGCAGCAGATAAGCAAGATAAAAAAGAAGCAAATCAATCAACACCAGAACAACCAAAGCAAGTAGAACAGAAACCAAAAGAACAAACGCCTGCAGAACAACCTGCAGAGAAGCCCGCACAACAAAAACCTGTACAACAAGAAAAACCAAGTAATCAACAAGCGCAAGAGAAAGAGCAGCAAGAGCCTTCTCAAGCAGATAAAAGCGAGTTAAGTCAATTTGAGCAGGAAGTTGTTGATTTAACGAATCAAGAAAGAGCAAAACAAGGTTTACCTGCACTAAAAATAGATACAGAGCTTAGCAAAGTGGCACGTGCAAAGTCTAAAGACATGGCAGCAAATGGATATTTTGCTCATAATAGCCCAACATACGGCTCTCCATTTGATATGATGAAACAATTTGGGGTTAACTACTCAACAGCAGGAGAAAACATTGCAAAAGGGCAGCGTAGCCCGCAAGAAGTAGTCAATGCTTGGATGAATAGCCAAGGACACCGTGAAAATATTATGAATGCTAAGTTTACACATATCGGTGTTGGTTATGTAGAGCAAGGCAACCATTGGACACAACAGTTTATTGGTAAATAATATACCATTCTTTATATGTTTAGCTTGTAGAGAAACAACTCGTTTCCTACAAGCTTTTTTCTGCGTGGTTTTCCTGATGTGCCTCTTCAATAGAACGAGGAAATCTACGACAGCAAAACACGACAAGCAACTTCGAGAGATCTTCGTGTTTTCACTCGAATGCTCGCGCTAAGAGTGAGTGATAAAAGAGCTCTCCACTGCTATAATGAGAAAGGTTGCCCAAGCTGATGTCCGGAAGAAAAGGGCATCCTTAGTAGATAAGACAAGCTTATTACATACAAAGTGTGTATGCACCCATACCTTGTTAAACTTTTCCAATAAGAATAGTTGTGATTTTATCATGTTAAACCTACTATTAAATTGGTATAATAAGGAAAAAGGCGAGGTGATATGATTTTTACGAGAAAGATGATAGCGGTTAGTGTATTCGTTATTGGTACGTTTTCTATTATGAAGTTTCGTTGGAATTCAATTGGTTCGAAAGTATAGTTGGAAGTCTAGTAGCTGCTTGTATTTTCTTAATGACGCAACACAAACCAGATGAGGAATAAGGAGGAAATAAATGTGTTACGTGTGAAGAAATTCTTTTTGAACTCAATATTTTCCTCTATCATGTTATGTATTTTAATAACCATGATATTTTTTGAACTACAGACGTGGATGTATTTAATCATAATTGTTGTTGCAATAATAACGATCCTTTTAAAGTTAATGATTTACATAAAAGAAGAATATTAACACGAGGTGACGTTTCGTATATATTTACGAAATACTAAAACAGCAGGCTACATTTAACTTTTTTAATAGTTTGAGATAAAGCGGTTAAGCATCTTGCATGTTTACCAAAATAAACAAATAACAGCATTAATGTGTTTAAATGAGGGAACATAATGAAATCGTCAATAAAAATAATCGTTTTAGTACTTTATTTTTTTACATTTAATTATTTAACGTCTGTCTTTGAAATACCAAGAAACATATATTTTATTATTTTTGGCTTTCCTATAATGCTAAGTGGCATGTTAACAATCATGTATATATTTAGAGATAAAAAATAAACGCTGTGCGCTAAATTGTAGCCATCTCCGGTATAAGTAAAGGGAGATGGTGATTTTTGATTAAGAGAATTGATTTATCGTCATAATTTCATTTACATGAAAAACCAAGGCGTGTCTTAAAGCTTTAAGGAAGTGGAGCATTGGAGAAGTAAAATTGATTTTCATAAAAACTGACACATATGAAGTCGACTTTATCTTGCTGTTATAGCAATCCAGCGGTATAATAGCTTGTGGTGAAAGGAGCTACTTTAAATGATTCGTACGGTAGGAATATACCTCTATGCTAGCATTTTAGTACTCGGAACATTTTTTAAATTGCAGAGAGCGAAGAGATTACAACATGAACTAACGAAAGAAGAAATTTTCATTCAACCAAGTCTTGTCTCGAAGAAGGTGTTTCAACGAACTGGGAGCACTATTAAAATAGAAGGGCAAGAAAAACTTCCGGAAGGCCCAGCACTATTTGTTTCTAATCATCAAGGGTTGTTTGATATATTAGTGTTACTCGGTTATTTAGGGAAGCCAGTTGGATTTATAGCAAAAAAAGAGATTAAAAAACTACCCATTATTTCCTCTTGGATGGAGCTAATTCATTGTGTGTTTATAGATCGTAAAGATCGTCGACAATCGGTTCGTGCTATCGGTCAAGGGATTGAGTATTTGAAAGAAGGGCACTCTATCGTTATTTTTCCTGAGGGGACCAGAAGCAGGGGGAGACAACTTCATTCCTTTAAACCTGGCAGCTTTCGTTTAGCAATAAAAGCGAACGTACCGATTGTACCTGTTGTGATAGACGGAACATATCATATGTTAGAGGAACAGGATGGAAAAGTTTCTCCGTCATCTGTGCGTCTTACGATCAAAGATGCTATTACTCCTGATAAATATATGGAGATGAAGAGTAACGAGTTAGCGACACATATAGAAGAAATAATTAAAAAGCAACTAGAAATAAATGCGTTAGGGCAAGATAAAGAAAAAGAAGAAAATCAACTGTTATCAGCGGAATAAAGTTAGAAGTAGTGCTTGTAGTCTAACCGTGGGAGTTATGTTACATAACGCTCACGGTTTCACGTTTCAAATTTATTTTTCGAAACATACTATAGTAGAGGTGATAACATGGTGCAAGGTACGGCAAATTGGAATACAGAAATTACGAAAGAGTGGTTGCAATCCTATGTAAATGACTGGGTGCAATTTTACAAGAAAGAGACAAAAGAAGGGAAAGTTGCTTCTTATATTCCAGTATTAAAAAAAGCTGATCCAAATCTTTTAGGAATTACTATCATTGGCAAAGACGGAATGAATGTTCAATCAGGAGATGTTGACACTCCATTTACCATTCAAAGCATTTCCAAAATATTTAGTTTTATAGTAGCTTGTATGGAAAGAGGAGTATCTTATGTGCTCGATCGAGTGGATGTGGAACCGACAGGAGAAGCGTTTAATTCTATCATGCATTTAGAGATGCGTAAATTAAAGAAACCATTTAATCCATTTATTAATGCGGGAGCAATTACAGTAACATCATTATTAAATGGAAAAAGTTCAGAAGAAAAATTAGAACCGATATTTCAGTTGTTTACGAAAATTCTCGGTTACAGACCGTGCATAAATGAAGACGTCTATGTATCCGAACGAGAAACTTCTGTAAGAAATCGAGCTATTGGTTATTATCTCATCGAGTTAGGTTATTTGGAGTCTGCGTTAGAGTTGACGCTCGATACGTATTTTAAGCAATGTTCTATAGAAGTGACAACAGAAGATTTGGCCAAACTTGGTTTAGTTTTAGCTAATGATGGGATAGATCCTCAGACAGCCGAAGAAATCATTCCTAGAAATGTTGTTCGTCTAGCAAAAGCGCTCATGTTAACTTGTGGAATGTATGACGCTTCAGGGAAATTTGCTGCCTATGTTGGTATACCAGCCAAAAGTGGAGTTTCAGGAGGGATTATTGCTACAGCTCCCCCGAGAGTTAGAAAAGAAACATTGCCTTTTATTGAAGGGTGTGGCATCGGTGTATATGGTCCTGCGTTGGATGACAAGGGAAATAGTATTGCAGGCATAAAATTATTAAAGCATATTGCAACCAAATGGGATTTAAGTGTTTTTTAGAAGTAGTAGAGATATTCAAGTAAGCGTTGACACAATCAATTGCACGTCAACATCCAGTGAGATGGTGACGATATTATTTAACGATTGCTTTTTCACAGTGGTTACGAGATAGCATCATGAATAGATTGGATACGTGTGAAAAACTTAAAATATGCACCGCAAAATTTTGTTTGCTTCACTTTGTAATATTGGATGAGACTAGGATAAAAAGTATGCTGAAACTTACAACTATATAGAGATGGAAACTTTTGCTGTTAGGAGAGAAGTTGCTTATAATAGAAGGGAACAATTAGCGGAAAGTGGGGGATGTAATGATACGGGTCATGTTTGTTTGCCTTGGTAATATTTGCCGCTCGCCAATGGCTGAAGCTATTTTTGCTAATTTAATACAAAAAGAAGGGTTAACAGACCGAATTGAGGTGGAATCTGCCGGAACTGGCGCATGGCATATTGGCAAACCACCTCATAAAAAAACGATAGCGATTTTAAAAAAGTATGAGATTCCAACGGATGGATTAGTTGCCCAACAAATAACGCCTAAAGATAAAGGTAAAGCGGATTATTTCATTGCTATGGACGAGGAAAATAAACAAGATTTATTACGGATGTTTGGAGAGAACGATAAAATACGAATTGCAAAATTAATGGATTTTGTGAAGCGTAAGCAAGAAGAGAATGTGCCTGACCCTTATTTTACAGGTAATTTTTCATATACATATGAATTGGTAACTGAAGGGTGTTATCAACTCTTACAATATTTAAAACAAAAACATGCGATACAATAAGGAGTGTACATGATGGGAAAAAGAAAATTAGTTACAGGAGTCGTACTAGGGGCAACAGCAGGTGGATTAATTAGTCTTTTAGATAAAGAAACAAGAGTTTATGCAAAAGAAAAACTTGCATCCGCAAAATCTGGTGCAAGCTACATGTTAAAAAATCCGTCTGAGACGATCCACTCCGTGCGGACTAATTTTGATAAATTAAATCAAGCATTTGCAAAAGGTGCTGAGAATACCATTAATGCTTTGAACCAAGCGGAAACAACACTTGAAAAAGTAACGAATAAAGGGAAATCGGATCGAATAGAATAGAGTATGATGGACAAGTCATACTTCATAATGATGAACCAATGATCTGACCTTGTATAATAACCTATGCTTAAAACACATATCTAAGCATGAGGGAACAAGTTTGGGAGTTGAGTAATGGTAAATAAAGTACTTTCTTTTGGAAAGCAGTTATATCAACGAATGATAAAGATAGACTTGTTTGGATTGGCTGCACAGTTAGCTTATTTCTTTTTGTTGTCACTGTTTCCATTTCTATTATTTTTAGTGACGCTTGTTGGTTATTTACCGATGGATGAATTAGCTGTATTAGATATTATTTCTTCGTATGCTCCACCTCAGATTGAGGAGTTGATTTCAACAAATGTTACGAATTTAATTAATCAACAAAACGGTGGATTGCTTTCTTTTGGTATAATTGCCACACTTTGGGCATCTTCTAATGGTGTAAACGCATTAATGCGAGGCTTTAACTATGCGTATGAAGTAGATGAAAACCGTTCGTTTATTGTTTCAAGACTCATTGCAATTATACTGACGATAGCGATGATAGGGATTATAATTATCGCATTATTACTACCTATATTTGGTAAATTAGTTGGTTCTTATTTATTTTCATTTATCGGTTTATCAGAAGGTTTTATTCATGTATGGGAAGCATTGCGTTGGGTTGTTTCGTCTGTCGTTTTCTTTATTGTCTTTCTTTCATTATATAAGCTTGCGCCGAACAAACGAATCTATTTAAAGAATGCAGCGCCAGGAGCTTTGTTTGCTACAGTAGCATGGCAACTAGTTTCATTAGGTTTTTCTTACTATGTGAGTAATATCGGTAATTATTCAGCTACTTATGGCAGTCTTGGAACTGTCATTGCACTCATGATTTGGTTTTATTTATCAGGGATCATTATCCTAACTGGCGGCCTAATAAATGCTGTGATTCGAAAAAACAAACATGTAAGATAATCTAGGCTTAGACAAGCCATTTTCATAAACTTTGTCAATGATCTTTGCATATAGAAAGAGCAATTATATTTTAATAGGCCTTAGGGAAATTTGTAATCCCCTAAGGCTTTATCGGTCTTGATAGGTGGAGTAAACCTATTATTTTAATAACCGTAACCCATTTAAAATAACTAAAATGGTACTACCCTCATGTCCTATTACTCCTAATGGCATATCAAGAATTTGTAAGAAATTAGACGCAATGAGTATAGTGATAACTGCAAGGGAGAAAAATATATTTTGTTTTACGACGCGATTCATTTTTTGAGACGTGTGAATCGCGTTGGTTATTTTGCTAAGGTTGTTTTTCATAAGCACGACATCTGCAGTTTCTAACGCTACATCTGTTCCTTCTCCCATTGCAATGCCAATATTTGCTGTAGCTAATGCTGGGCCATCGTTAATTCCGTCACCAACCATGCAAACATGTTGATATTTTCCCTTCAGTTTTTTTATTTCTTCCACTTTCTCATGTGGTAAACAATTTGCTACATATTCATCAATACCAGCTTCTTCTGCAATGGCTTTCGCAGTAAGGTCATGATCTCCCGTAAGCATAACGGTGTGAATTCTATGTTGTTTTAATAGTTTAATAGCTTGTATGCTGTCTTCTCTTACCGTATCTTTCAGTGCAAATAAAGCTACAATCTGCTGTCCTTTTTTTACATAGACGATTGTTTTCCCCTCGGCAGCAAGTTGCTTCGTTATATCCTCAAAAGTCGTTTCATAACCAATATAATCAGGCTTACCAATCTCCCAAGTTTCATCCTCAATTACGGCTGAAATACCGTTTCCTGTAAGCGTAGAAACTTGAATATTTTGTAATGAAGTACCTATTTGTTGTTGCTTGCCAAATGTAACGATAGCGTGGGCAAGTGGGTGTGTTGTATCTTGCTCCATAGCCATTGCAATCGGTAATATATCCTCTTGCTTATGATCGGGATGTACATGAAAATCAGTCACTTCCGGTTTCCCTTTTGTTAATGTACCTGTCTTATCAAATGCAATGGCTTGAATATGTCCCATGTTTTCAATGTGGACACCACCTTTAAACAGCACCCCTGCTCTTGCGCTTTTAGATATGGCAGATAAGGTAGCAGGCATAATGGAGGCTACAAGGGCACATGGGGAAGCAACAACGAGTAAGATCATAGCTCGATAAATACTTTCCTGGAGAGTCCAGTCAAACAAAAGATGAGGAATGAACATCATCAAGATCACGACAATTAATACAATTTTCACGTACGCTCCTTCAAACTTTTCAATAAATAACTGGGAAGGAGATTTCTCATCTTGTGCTGATTGAATCATTTGGATGATTTTTTGAAATAGCGTTTGATTTGCTGCTTTCGTAATCTCGATATATATCGAACCATCCAAAGCAACTGTTCCTGCAAAAACTTCTTCATTTTCTGTTTTACGAACCGGAATAGATTCTCCGGTAATGGCACTTTCATCTATGGATGTTGCTCCACGGGAAATGATACCATCTGCGGGGATTCGCTCTCCGGCACGTACATAGATCATGTCACCTATTTGTAAAGACGAAACAGCAACCATTTCTTTTTGATCGCCATTCATTCGTAATGCTTCTTCAGGTTGTAATTTCATAAGCGAAGATATTTCTTTGTTACTTTTATTCATCGTATACGTTTCAAGCGCACCTGATAGAGCAAAAATAAAGATTAGAATGGCACCTTCTGTCCAATAACCAATTGCAGCAGCACCAATCGCAGCGAATATCATTAGCATTTCTACATTTAAGTCTTTATGACGTATGGTTTCTGTAATTCCTTCTTTCGCTTTGGCATACCCTCCGATTACAAATGCGACGAGATGAAGAATTACCCACAAACTGTCAGACAGATGATTTTCAAATGTCCAGGCGATTGCAATAAGTAACCCACTAAATAGAGCTGCAATCAGCTCTTTATGTTCAGATATTTTTTTCGTTATCTTTGTTTCGGTTAACATGACCGACCTCTCCTATCGTTACTTATTGTTAATAAAGTTTACGGTTTTTTAGCGACGGGTGAGAAGACATACAGAATACATGGCTAAAATCCCCCAACCTAAAATCAACGCATCTTTTCTATAATTATTATTATATAATATTTATTGTTATATTATCATAGTAGGTGAGAATGTCAAGGCTGTATATGTTTATTTTACCATGAAACTGTGCTTGAATTTGCTTTTTTTCATTAAAAATTAGCCTAATGTAACAATAATAGCACTTTTTCAGAAAAAACAATAAAATAAATGGTACTTGATTTATTAATTGATAAATATTATCAATTAATAATTTTGTAAAAGATGTGTCTGTAAGCTATTGGTTTCGAAAAAAGATTTTCATTTAAACATATATATAAATTGGAGTGTGTGAACTTAGGTTTCTCTAACAATTAGAGTGAAAGGGTAACAAGTTGTTTTTTTTCTTTAATTTATGTGTATATTCTGTTACAATCCGATATGTACTTATAAATACAACAGATGGAGGAGTCATGATGAAATATATAAAGATATCCTTGATTTTAATTGCTTCAATAGTGTTTATTACTGCTTGCTCTAACAGTACAGGTGATTCAAACAGCGAGGATAAAAATAGTGAAACAGATAAGAGATGGCAAGAGGTAAAAGAAAAAGGAGAGCTAGTTGTTGGAACGTCCGGCACCCTAATAGCAGCCTCCTATTATGATGGGGAAGAAGAAAGTGAGGATCAATTGACGGGATATGATGTAGAAGTAATGCGCGAAGTTGCTAAACGTTTAGAAGTAGATATTTCGTTTGAAATTATGGGAATTGATAGCATGTTACCAGCTATTAAAAGTGGTAGAATTGATGTTGCAGCAAATGATATTGAAGCAACGGACAAGCGAAAAGAGTCCTTTAACTTTAGTGAGCCTTACAAATATTCTTATACTACCATGGTAGTGCGAAAAGAAGATAATTCTGGAATTGAATCGCTGGAAGATTTAAAGGGGAAAATAGCTGGTGGTGGAGCCACTACTATATATAGTCAAATTGCCGAACATTTTGGCGCAGAAGTAAAAACGTACGGAAATGCTCCGAATGAGGCTTATTTACGTGATGTTCACAACGGTAGATCAGATGTCATCGTAAACGATTATTATTTATCAAAATTTGGTGTTGCAGGATTTCCAGAGTTTGATATTCATCTTCATCCAGATTTAAAGTTTCACCCAACAGAACAAGCTGTAGTAATCGCCAAAGATGCAGACATGCTTACTGAAAAAATAAATGATGCTTTAGCTGCAATGAGAGAAGATGGGACGTTATCAGAGTTAGCTAAGAAATTTTATCAAGAAGATGCTTCTCAAAAACCTGAGGGTGATATACAAGAAATTGAAGGATTAGATTTATAATTCATACAAGTGAATTTTTAATCAGTTGTCGGTTTTCTTCCATGAGCACTAATTATTAATCGATCAGGGTTATGACTTCAGCCTTTTATAAAAAAGGGCATGGAGGTGTTGTTACTCCCGCTTAGAATGGTTCAACTTATTTTTCCTATACTAATGGGAGTCTTACAGCGCTTTACACCCAGAATAACCGGTTTAGCAGCCATTTTGAAAGCCATCCTCAGTATTTGGATGGCTTTGTTGCAAAATAGGCGAGCTTTTGCAGACAAATACTTGCATACGAGTGATAGCTTTTCCCATACATGTGAGAGAAAGGGAGATGAATGGTGCAAACATTCCAATTTAGTGACATATTTGATGTTCAGTTAGCGATCGATAATCTTCCGTTTGTATTGAGCGGACTGCCAATGACTTTACTTGTCTCGGTTATTGGTATGCTATTGGGTCTTGTTTTAGGGCTATTGCTTGCTTTAGCGCGAAATTCTACTTATTTTTTCTTGCGCTTACCTGCTAGATTATACATATCGTTTATGCGGGGGACGCCAATCCTTGTTTTTTTGTTCATTCTGTATTTTGGACTTCCGGTTATTGGGATTAAATTGACAGCATTCATGGCAGCTTGCTTAGGGTTTGGTTTAAATAGTGCTGCGTATATTGCTGAAATTGATCGTGCCTCGTTGAATAGTGTAGATAAAGGACAATGGGAATCAGCAAAAGCATTAAATTTAACTTATTGGCAGACGTTGCGAAAAGTTATCTTGCCACAAGCGACTAGAATTGCTATTCCACCATTAACAAATGTATTTATGGATTTAGTCAAAGCTACTTCGTTAGCCGCGGTAATTACGGTCCCAGAGCTGTTCCAAAAAACGCAAATTGTTGCAGGTAGAGAATTTGATGCCATGACGATGTATATTCTCGTAGCGCTCATTTATTGGCCGCTATGTATCGTTATTGCTTTTATCCAAGAACGTTTAGAAGCACGCTTCAGTAAATATGTCGTGCAGGAAGCAGTTTAATTCCTTTTTTGTTCTACTATAACGTACAAAGGTTTACCGTATAAGAAAAGAAAAACTACAGCTTTTGCCAAGTACTATGGGGAAAGCTGTAGTTTTTCTGCTCTAGGAGTAAAAGTTTATTCTATCACAGTAACTGTACCTAAGGTTTGCTTAACATGTGTATGAACATTACAACGTGATACCGACCCTTCCTCAAGTTTGGTGTAACTTTTCAAATGACAGATAATACTATACAATTAAAAAAAAGGGGTGTGAGTAAAATGAGTTTACCAAATGGAGAACTTGTCTCCTTAAAAAAGTTTTACCAAATGCGGCAGCAGACCGATCAGCTTCTGGAATATATTGATGGCGTCGTTTACATGTTGCCCCCACCCTCCACCGTTCATCAACGGCTATCTATGCGATTAGCCGCGCAATTATATAACCTATTAGAAAGCGGTGATTGTGAGGTTTTTTCGGCGCCGTTTGATGTGAAACTAAGTAATGAAAATATTCCTGGAGATAAAGTGGTTATCCCTGATTTGTCTGTCATCTGTGACAAAAGTGGCTTGGATGATCAACAATATACAGGTGCTCCTACAATGATTATTGAAATAATTAGCCCATCCAATCAGGCGCATGACCTTATTACCAAATTGAATTTATATATGCAGTATGGGGTCAAAGAATATTGGATTGTGAACCCCCTGCTCAACACAATCATGGTATATGCCTTAAATGAAAAAGCGAAATACGAACAGAAAGACATTGTCCGTGAAAAGGGTATTGTGACATCATCAGTGCTTCCTGATTTTTCAGTTGATGCTGAGAAGTTTTTTCAGCAATAACAGCGTTACGCGGAGAGGGTTCTCTTGTCCCTAAAAAAGTCAGTCCAAATGTAACATCTGGGCTGACTTTTTGCGCGCTATAGGAAATAAAGAAATCCGCTCCCTCTCGTCAAAAATTCGCTCGTCGTAGCGCTAAACTCGCTCAATAAGTTCTAATAATTTCCTTTTTACGTCCCCACTCGATTTGTTTCGTGTTGGGTGTTCTTCTGTACTAACATAGCTACAGTAATCACAATTAAGATAAAGCTTATAAAATAAAAGAATGAAACGCGTTCAAAAACGTCAATAAAATAGCCACCAATAAAAGGTCCGCTAATGCTACCAATACTAAACATGATGCCAACCATTAAATTTCCAGCTGGTAGTAAGTTTCCGGGGAGTAAATCTGTCATATAAGAGATACCTAAGGAAAACAAAGAACCTACACACATTCCTGCTAAAGTGAACAAGATAAATAAAGCAAGGATAGAAGACTCTAGAACGGCAGTAAACAGGAAACATAGCGAACCGAGTGATAATACAGTTATTAGTACCGATCTTCTACCAAATTTATCGCTTAATGCACCTAATGGAAATTGGGTAATTAAGCTCCCTGCAGCAAAGCAAGGAATAATAAGTGAAAGTGTGTTAACTTCATGGCCAATGCGGAGGCCATAGATAGGGAAAATGCTATGTAAAGATGCCTCTAAGAAACCATATCCAAAACCAGGTAACATTGCAATCCAGGCTATTTTAAAGGTTTGTTTAAAGCGTTGTATTGAACTTGTCGGATAAACTGGGTCTACAGATTGTTCAGGCCATTGATTACGAAGGAAAAACAATAATAGCCAGACGGTGAAGCTCAAAGCTGCAGAAGCTAGAAAAGGCACCGATTGGTGAATGGATAAAAGTCTTGTCATTAATGGACCTATAGCAAAACCTGCTCCAAATGATAAACCATAAAGAGCAATACTTCTTCCTCTTGTTTCCGCTGTAGCTGTTGCGGTTATCCATGTTTGTGTGCCAAAGTGCAACATCTGGTCACCAATTCCTATAATAAGTCGCAATATAAACCAAAACCATAAAGACTCCCATACTGGAAATATAGCCAAAGAAAGAATGACGAGCAAACCGCCGACAAAAATCATTGGTTTAAAACCAAATTTTCGCATGGGCTTTTCCATAAATGGAGAAGCGATTAAAACGCCGATATATAACCCTGTTGCATGTAAACCGTTAATGGAAGAGGCTACGCCATTTTGTTCAAGAATAATAGAAATTAATGGTAATAACATTCCTTGTGAGAAACCGGATATGAATACAAGTGCAATTAATATCCATAAACGATATTTGGTCAGTTGCATGATGGACTCTTCCCTTCTGAGTGTTTCTCTGTTGTTTGTTGACTTGGCAACTCTTTAGGATGCTTGAGCATGAAACAGAAATCTTCACCTGATGACGTATTTTTGGGTGAAATTTGATTATGTGTATATGTTTTTATAAAGATTGTAGCTTTCTAAAACGACAAGGTGGTAAACAGTTATTTGCCCAATCAAACGGTTGATTCGATCCTTATAATTGGATAAACCTAGCAATAATTTACTAGGAATAGAGGAAAAGGTCAATTATTGTGAATAAATTAGCCATATCGTTTATGATAAAAAGGAGAAGTATAATAAAAAATAGGAGGGAAGTTTATGAAATTACATTTAAAAGAACATGGTTTTAGAACTGAATTAGACTTTGGGCAGTTAGATATTTCTGGAGATGAGGAATTTGGTTTTCGCCCGTATCAACTAATGGTTGCTTCGATCGCTAGTTGCAGTGGTTCAGTCTTTCGTCAAATCCTTCAAAAGCAGCGCACAGACGTTCATGACATGCAAATTAATGCTACTGTCGAAAGAAATAAAGATGAAGCAAACCGCATCGAGAAAATAGCGCTTACTTTTATTATTAAAGGTAGCCATTTAGATGCAGAAAAATTGTACAAAAGCTTACATGTAGCCCGTAATAACTGCTCTATGGTGCGTTCTGTGGAGGACAGTATTGAAATTGTAGAGAGAATAGAAATTATTGAACTTAGCAGATGATTTGTTCACGTAGGTATAAAATTCATATGTCAGAAAAAGCTAAGGAAAAAGAAAGGGTTTGACATATGAACAGACGGAAGCATTCCATTTTCTTGATTCTTTTTGTTTCTTTCATAGTTATGGCGCTCGAACCAAGTCAAATACTAGCTGAAGAAAAGAAAGAGTCTTTTAAAATCCCTAGCCATGTACTAAATATTTCAAAAGATAATACTTTTCCTAATTCTACAGAGGATGAGGAAGTAATTGAGCCAAGTGAATTAACGAAAGAATTAACAGATAGTTTAGATATTCAAATTGAAAATCCAGTGTTAATTAAAATGTTAAATGAAACAACTTTAAACCCATCTCCAATTGCTTTTGGTTATCGAGGAATGGTTTATCTAGGACGTTGGCCGTTAAATTATGAATCGCTGGAAACAACGATTAATTGGGAATACCAGCAAGTAAATAAAAATGAGTTGAATAATACGAGTGGGTCAGAGCCTCAAGAAATAAACTATATACAACAAGAACAAAAAGAAATCAAAGGAGCATTGACGAATAAAATTAGCAAACCGTCCGATGTGAAAAAAATGATGTTGCTCACAGCAAAAGAAAAAACGGAACTGCCACTTTCGTATCAGACAGTGATTGGAAAAAACACAAAAAAAGATAATACGTATAAAGTGCCAAGTGATAAACTTGCCGTTCTCCAATCGTATGCGCCAGCAGTAAATGAAAAAGGACAAGTTACATTTGGGGAAGTATATGTGAAGTTAAAGGGATCTGATAAATCCATAGCTGTCAAAAACGTGACGAAACAAGGAATTGGAGCCTGGATTCCCATTCAAGATCATGTCTCTTTCTCTTATAAATTAAACTAACGTATTTCTAAACAAGCTATTGCCCTTGCGATGGCTTGTTTACATTTGCTTTAAAAGGGGTCGTTTTCCTTTCCTACAGTGTTAGAATAACTTGGCCTGTGAGCAAGTAATATGTCGACAGCCTCTGTTATTTTTATACATAAATAAAATATAGTTTACGCTGATAAGCTAGTTTTTGATCTAAGGAAGTAAACGTTTGAAAATCATATTTTCTTTACCATGAGCGTATAATAAATTGTAAAATACTGAAAATGTAAGAAGGGGTTGATTTTTTCTCTTTAATACTTTATCATAATGAAGTATTAAAGAGATGCGAAAGTGAGGAAAAAATAAAATGGAATGGGTCGTCCTTATATCTGTTCTCATATTAACCATATTAAGTTTGTTACGTGTAAATGTCATTATTGCTATTATTGCGGCTGCAATTAGTGCTGGTTTGATGTCTGGATTAAATATAAAAGAAGCTGTTGAATTGTTAGTTAGTGGAATGGGTGGTGGTGCCAATACTGCGTTAAGCTATATATTATTAGGTGCTTTTGCTGTAACGATTAGCTATACAGGTATTACATCATTACTAGTAACTTATCTTATTCGAGTATTATCAGGTAAAAAGACGATGCTTTTACTCGTAATAGCAGCTGTAGCATCACTATCACAAAACGTCATTCCTGTTCACATTGCATTTATTCCAATACTTATTCCACCTTTATTGCCACTATTTGATAAAATGCGTTTAGATCGGCGTGCAGTGGCGACGGCATTAACGTTTGGGCTAAAAGCTCCCTATATTCTAATTCCCGCAGGATTTGGTCTCATTTTTCATGAAACGATTGTGGAAAGTATGAAGCAAAATGGTGCGAGCATCACAGTGAACGAAACAGTGTTGGCGATGCTTATTCCAGGTTCAGGGATGATTGTAGGTTTGCTGATCGCTATTTTTATTACGTACCGTAAAGATCGTGTAGTCAATGATGAACTAAAAGAAGAGACATCAAAGGAAGAAACAAAGGCAGTAACATTCAACAAACAACATGTATTTACACTTATAGCAGTTGCTGGTGCTTTAACAGCGCAAATTATAACAAGCAACCTCATTATAGGAGCTCTTACGGGGCTTGTGCTCATGTTTTTATTTTTTGTTATTCCGTTTCATAAAGCAGATCAAGTTGTCAGTGAAGGTATCGGCATGATGGGAACAATTGCTTTTGTCATGCTTGTGGCCTCAGGTTTTGGAAAAGTATTGACAGAAACAGGTTCCGTAGCAGCGCTTGTAGAAGTATCTTCTGGATTTTTAAATCAAAATAAGGCGCTTATTGCTTTCATTTTGTTACTAGTAGGTCTAATCGTTACGATTGGGATCGGTTCTTCTTTTGGAACCATTCCTATCTTAGCCGCATTGTATGTTCCTATTTGCTTAGCTGCAGGCTTTTCCCCATTAGCTACAGCTGCATTAATTGGAACGGCAGGTGCACTAGGCGATGCAGGGTCGCCAGCTTCAGATAGTACATTAGGTCCAACTTCAGGATTAAATGCTGACGGCAGACATCACCATATTTGGGACACGGTGGTACCGACTTTTATACACTATAATATACCCCTATTTATCTTTGGTTGGGTAGCTGCAATTATTTTGTAAACAAGCCTAAATAAAAATACTGTTTGAATTTAAAATCACTATGACATGACACCCCGTAGGAAGCTTTTTATCCTATGGGGTGTTCGTTTTAGTGTTGCTTCCCTTATTGTTTGTGATAATAGATAAGAATAAATAGGCTGAAAATGTGCATAGTAAGATCAAAAAAGGTGATCATCCATGAGAAAAAGATTTTCTATATGTGCAGTTTTAGTTATATTGGCTTCCTTATGTACGCCACTTTCATCTTTAGCGTCTGGCTATGGATGGGGGTACAGTAAAAACGAAGCGCATAAAATCCCTGATATTGGAAAATATGCAAGCCTGCTTGAAAAATACAATGCGTATTATGCAGATTCATCTGGAGAAAAAAATGTATACGTAACATTTGATAACGGCTATGAACAAGGTTATACAGCTGATATTTTAGATGTATTAAAAAAGCACCAAGTTCCAGCAACTTTTTTTGTTACAGGGCACTACGTTAAAGAAGAACCTGAATTAGTAAAACGTATGGTAAGGGAAGGGCATATTGTAGGTAACCACTCGTATCATCATCCTGACTTTACGGTTATGAATAAAGAAAATATAAAAAAAGAATTAGAATCATTGGAGGAAGCAGTTGCAGCAATTTCCGATCAAAAAGATATGAAATATTTACGCCCGCCAAGAGGAATGTTTAATGAAGATACATTAAAATGGGCGAATGAATTGGGTTATATTCACATCTTTTGGTCGCTTGCCTTTAAAGATTGGGAGACAGATAAGCAAAAAGGGTGGAAATATGCATTTGATCAAGTAAAAGAGCAAATTCATCCAGGCGCGATTATTTTATTACACACCGTTTCCTCCGATAATGCAAAAGCGCTTGAAAAAATGATTCGTGCGTTACAAAAACAGGGCTACTCATTTAAAAGTCTTGATGATCTGGTGTTAAGAAATAAACTCCCTGAAGCTATATACGGCTTATAGTTTCCCTTTACAGCGCATTAGGGGAGGGCTTTCAACAGAAGGAAAATTGAAGGTCCTCTTCCATTGTTTGAAACCATCATGCTTGCAAAAACGGAAGGAGCATGCTTAATGACGGGAGATATAGAATTTGGCAAGCAAAATGAAAGTTATGCTCAAGAATGAAGCCAATCATTTTGAAACTAAAGTCACGTGTACATTTTTATTTAAAATTTTCCTAATATTTGATATGATTAGAAAAAGTACTTAAACGAGGAGTTGATAATATGAAAAGAGAAGCACTTATTCCGCCTAAAGCATATAATATTGCCATGGAGATAGAGCGTCACGCAAACTGTAAGAATAAACTAGCACTGATAAAGGAGAATGAATTTGGAGAAACCGACCAGCTTACATATAAGGAGCTAGTAAAGCAAGCTAACCAAATTGGTAACGTTTTCTTAAAAGCTGGCTTAAAAAAAGGTGACAAAATTTTAATTATGGTCAATCGCTCTTTTGAAGCATATGAAGTATATTTAGCTGCATTAAAAACAGGAATCATTATTATTCCTAGCTCTGAAATGTTAAAAACGAAAGATTTGCAATACCGTGTATCACACGGAGAAGTAAGTGGTGTCGTTAGTTTGCATCGTTTCGCAAACCAATTCGAAGGAATACGTGAATATGATCAGTTACATAAATTTGTTATTGGTGCAGCGGTAGATGGATGGGTATTTTTGGATGAAGAAAAGAAACAAGTCAGTGAGCAATTAGAAGTTGTTGACACAAGTAGAGAAGATACCGCTTTTTTACCATACACATCAGGTACAACTGGGAATCCAAAAGGGGTTGTCCATAGCCATGCTTGGGGGTACGCTCATTTAAAGGCAGCTGCATATAATTGGCTTGCTATCCAAGATGGAGATCGTGTATGGGCGACAGCAGGACCTGGTTGGCAAAAATGGGTGTGGAGCCCATTTTTATCCGTTCTCGGAACAGGTGCAACAGGCTTTTTTTACACCGGAAAATTTAACGCTGAAAAACATTTACAATTAATAGATGATTATGAAATAAACATAATCTGCAGTACGCCAACAGAATATCGTATGATGGCGAAAGTTGATAGCCTTCCACATTATAAGCTAACGTCCCTTCATAGCGCTGTATCAGCAGGCGAGCCACTAAACGTTGAAGTAATAGACATATTTAAGCATCATTTTAATATTACTGTACGAGATGGGTATGGACAAACGGAGAACACATTATTGCTAGGGTTTACAAAGGATATGCAGGTGCGACCGGGATCAATGGGAAAGCCAACTCCAGGCAATAATGTAGAGGTAATTGATGAAAATGGTGTTCCGCTAGGCCCAAATGAAGTCGGAGATATTGCAGTGAGATTAGATAGCCCGGCTTTGTTTTCTGAATATTATAAGGATACAGAGCGTACCAGTATGGCTAAACGAGGTTCGTATTATATAACAGGGGATCGTGCTTATAAGGACGAGGATGGCTTTTTCTGGTTTGAAGGAAGAAGTGATGATATTATTATTAGCTCTGGCTATACGATTGGTCCTTTTGAAGTGGAAGATGCGCTTATAAGGCATACAGCCGTACAAGACTGTGCAGTCGTTGCAAGCCCTGATGAAATAAGAGGAAATGTAGTAAAAGCATTTATTGTTCTTCGGGAAGGCTTCCAACCGAGTGATCAGCTAATAGAAGAATTACAAAATCATGTGAAAACGATAACGGGGCCCTATAAGTATCCAAGAAAGATTGAATTTATGGATGATTTACCAAAAACAACATCTGGTAAGACGAGGAGAGTAGAATTACGAAATAAAGAAAAGGTGGTAAATAAATAGACCTATCTTGTGAGGAGACCAAATAAATGGTTCTCCTCTTTTTCTTGGACTATAGAAAGAAATTATAGACCAAACGGACGTCATTTTATCTGCATGGAGAATGAATGATAGTCAAGTTTTCTAATAGAGATTCATTCACCTTGTGATGTTATGATGCATTTGAAAGTGAGCAAAGACCTTGAAAGTCAAATAAAGTCAAAGTATAATAATAGTCGAAAGGTCAAACAAAGTCAAAGTAATGCGTAATTCATTAAAAACAAGCTTAAAACCTCGTATTACAGAAAAAAATAAAAAAGTAATACAAACCCCTTGAAAGTCAAAGAAGGTCAGAGTATAATATTAATTGAAAGGTCAAAGTTAGTCAAAGTCAAACATTGATGAATATATAGGTAAACTTTAAAGGAGGAGTTCCATATGTTATGTCAAAATTGTAAACAAAATGAAGCAACAGTTAATGTAGCAATGCAATTAAACGATCAACATATGCAAATGCATCTATGCAATGAATGCTTCCGTAAAATGCAAGGTCAAATGATGAATGGTAGTAACTTTTTTTCTCAATCCCCATTTAGCAATGCTTATGGGTCATTTGCAGCATCAGGAAATGGTTCACCGAAAATGGGAACACGCACAAGACAACAAGCAGGAAATCAAGGAAATGGTTTGCTTGAACAGTTAGGTAAAAATCTAACTGATGAGGCAAGGGGTGGAAAGATTGACCCAGTAATCGGGCGAGACAATGAAGTGAAACGGGTTATTGAAACATTGAATCGTAGAAATAAAAACAACCCTGTTTTAATTGGTGAACCAGGTGTTGGTAAAACAGCTATTGCAGAAGGTTTAGCTTCAAAGATAGTAGAAGGGGATGTCCCAACCAAATTATTGAATAAAGAAATTTATTTGCTTGATGTAGCATCACTCGTTGCCAATACGGGCGTACGAGGACAATTTGAAGAGCGAATGAAACAATTAATCCAGGAGTTGCAACAACGCCAAGATGTAATTCTATTTGTTGATGAAATTCATTTACTAGTCGGTGCAGGAACAGCAGAAAGCTCACAAATGGATGCTGGAAACATCTTGAAACCAGCGCTTGCTAGAGGGGAGATTCAACTAGTTGGAGCAACCACGCTAAAAGAATATCGTCAAATTGAAAAAGATGCAGCATTAGAACGTCGTTTACAACCAATTATCGTTGAAGAACCAACTCCGGAAGAAGCGGTGCAAATATTAAAGGGTATTAAAGATCGTTACGAAAAATTCCATGAAGTACGCTATTCTGATGAAGTAATAGTAGCTTGTGTAAACTTGTCTAAACGCTATATCCAAGATCGCTACTTACCAGATAAAGCAATTGATTTAATGGATGAAGTTGGTTCTAGACTAAATTTAAATAATTCATCTAAAGATTCTGAGTCTATTCATCATCGTTTAGAAGAAATAAAAAAAGAAAAAGAAGCTGCGGCTGAGCGTGAAGATTATGAACGAGCAGCACACTTACGTTATCAAGAAATTCAGTTGCAAAAACAGTTAGAAAAAGCAAAAGGGGAAGAGCAAGATATAGATGTAGATGTGTCTGATATTGAGTTAATCGTCGAAGAAAAAACGGGTATTCCAGTTACGAAACTACAAGCAGATGAACAAGAAAAGATGAAAAATCTTGCTAAACATTTAGGCGAAAAAGTTATTGGACAACAAGAAGCAGTTAATAAAGTAGCAAAAGCAATACGCCGTAGTAGAGCTGGTTTAAAAGCAAAAGAACGCCCAATCGGTTCGTTCCTATTTGTCGGACCAACTGGAGTAGGTAAAACAGAACTAACAAAAGTGCTAGCTGAAGAATTGTTTGGTACAAGAGATGCGCTTATTCGACTTGACATGAGTGAATACATGGAGAAACATGCTGTATCTAAAATTATTGGGTCACCTCCTGGTTATGTAGGACATGAAGAAGCCGGACAATTAACTGAAAAAGTGCGTCGTAATCCGTACTCCATCGTTTTATTAGATGAAATTGAAAAGGCGCACCCAGATGTACAAAATATGTTCTTGCAAATCATGGAGGATGGTCACTTAACAGATTCTCAAGGTAGAACAGTGAGCTTTAAAGATACTGTCATTATTATGACAAGTAATGCGGGAACTGGAGATAAAACAATAAGTGTCGGTTTTAATAAAGATAAGCACAATTCTGTCTCCACGTTGGAAAGACTAAGTGACTATTTCAAACCAGAATTTCTTAACCGTTTTGATGCGATTATCCGCTTTAATGAGTTAGAAAAAGAACACCTATTAGAAATTGTAGATTTAATGCTTCAAGAGCTACAAGATACCATTGAAGAAAACAATATTTCAATTACCATTACGGACGAAGCAAAAGAAAAGCTTGTTGATGTAGGATATGATGCACGATTTGGTGCACGTCCACTACGAAGAGTAATTCAAGACAAAGTAGAAGACCAGTTAACGGATCTAATACTTGAAAATGAAAATGTAAATCATGTTCAAGTCGACGTCATAAACGACAATATCGTAGTGAAACAAGCTTAAAAATTACAATGAAAAGCTACTGAGCACGAATAAGTGTTCAGTAGCTTTTTTTAAACTATAGGAAAGCAGATTTTATCGTATAAGAAAAACCATTAAGAGTTGGTGGAAGTCTTTGCTTTTCTAATGAAAAATCGTCTAAGGTGAGCCACTAACGGAAGACCCACTTCATGCTTTTGTCTGTACCTGAAAACAACCGTTCAAATTTCACTTTACACCTAGTCTAAGGATAACTTTAAAGTACATCCAAAAAATGACTGTTTGTATCGTTCATAAATGCACCTTGTTTGCAAGAGAATAAACAGTAAACTCCAAAATGCAAAGGGTGCAGTTTCTTATGTACAAAAGACAGCATATTTCCATAATAATTCTTGCTATAGTTATCACTTTTATACCTTTTCAACCTGTACATAGTGATAATGTTACCAAGGATATGCAAGTTCATTTCATTAATGTTGGTCAAGGTGACAGTATATATATTCGAACCCCGAGTAATAAACATATTTTAATCGATGGCGGACCCCCGAAATATGGAAAAAAGGTAGTCAATTACTTAAAGCAGCAAGGTGTGAAAAAATTAGATTTAGTAGTAGCGACACATCCAGACGTAGATCATATTGGCGGGCTCGTCACCGTAATGAAACAATTGGAAATAAAAAAGATGTTAGATTCCGGTAAGTTGCATACAACGAAAAGGTATTCCAAATATATTCAGGAGCTTGTAAAACAGGAAATTCCTATATCAATTGCAAAAATGGATGAAGAAATAGAGCTTGATCCATTATTAAATATCCAAGTACTTAACACGTATCAACCGTCAAGGTCGAACAACCAATCTTCTATCGTTTTACAAGTATCGTATAAGCAAGTTGATTTTTTATTTATGGGGGATGTAGAAATGGAACAAGAAAAAGATATTCGAAAAAAAGTCGATGCGCCAGTCGAAATATTAAAAGTCGCACATCATGGATCGAAAACAAGTTCTTCGCTCTCGTTTTTGCAATCTATCCAGCCGAATATAGCTATTTTAACGTATCACAAGAATAACCGTTATGGACACCCAGTTGAAAGAGTGATTCATCATTTATATAAAGTAGGAGCTTCCATATATTCAACGGGAGCGTTAGGGCACCTAGTAATTCGTACAGATGGGACAACCTATATAGTCGAGCCGGAAAAAGAACCTTATGACGCTTTATATGCTAGTTAATTATTTACAAAAATATACAAAAGTGATATCATTATAATATAAAAATGATAGGTAGGTGTAGGCATATGAAGGAGAAACCAGCTTGGTCGTTTAATGGGTATGCGGGAGTTTTAATTATTGCATGTTTGTTGGCGGGTACGGTATTTAGCTTTTTAGAACAACAATTTATTATTGGAATTCTTTGTGTCATCGTAGCTGTTACTTTAGGAAGTGGAATTACGTTAATCCAGCCAAACCAGTCTGCAGTTGTCATGTTTTTAGGGAAGTACATGGGTAGTATTCGGAAGGAAGGAATTGTGATAACCGTCCCTTTCTCTGTTCGTAAAATGATTTCGCTTCGTGTGCGAAATTTTAATAGTAATCGCTTAAAGGTTAATGATGTTAACGGAAATCCAATTGAGATTGCTGCGGTTATTGTTTTCAAAGTCATTGATAGTGCAAAAGCCGTATTTGATGTGGATCGGTATGAACAATTTGTAGAAATTCAAAGCGAGACGGCAATTCGTGCGGTAGCTACCAAATATCCTTATGATTCTTTTTCAGACGCGGAACTATCCCTTCGTGGAAATGCAGAAGAGGTATCGAATGAGTTGAGAGTTGAATTACAAGAGCGTTTGAAGGTAGCAGGTGTAGAAGTAATTGAAACACGGTTAACCCATCTGGCTTATTCTACGGAAATTGCTCAAGCAATGCTCCAACGTCAACAAGCAAGTGCGATTATTGCAGCAAGAAAACAAATTGTGGAAGGAGCAGTAGGGATGGTGCAGGATGCCATTATGCAATTAGAGAAAGATGGCTCTGTAGAACTTGATGATGAGCGCCGTGTGGCCATGGCCAATAATTTACTCGTATCCATTGTTGCTGATCAAGGCACGCAACCTGTTATAAACACAGGATCCCTATACCAGTAATTAAAAGAGGGGTTTTATGGCAAAAAAGAAAAGCTTTCCGTTACGGATGGATCCAAAGTTGTATGAAATATTGCAAGTTTGGGCTAAAGATGAATTTCGCAGTGTAAATAGTCATATAGAATTTCTGTTACGAGAAGCAACTAAAAAAGCGGGTAGACTACCAAAAAGTGATGATAAAAAAATAGGAGAAGATTAATTGTAAAGCTTGCAAAAAGCCAAGGTGGCATTCTGCAAGCTTTTTTTGTACTTATTTTATGTAATGAGTCACATTCCATATAAACTTTTCCATAGTTATCCCGAACATATAGCTTGTGTGTTTATAAAACAATCATTGTATAAAAAATAGCAAAAGTGTTGATAAATAGCGCATTGAAAATATGTCGAGAAAAACTTGTTACATATTTGCTAAAAAAAGGTTGACGAGTGAGTTGTTATGTTATATGGTTAGTTACATAAGTAATTAACCAATGAAGGTGATGAGATGAAGCCTAAATTAGATGAAAGCAAACCGATCTTCTTGCAAATTAAAGAGCAGTTGGAAGATTCGATTATAACTGGTGCTGTAAATCCTGGCGAACGAGTACCATCGACAAATGAATTTGCCAGTTACTATAAGATAAATCCGGCAACGGCTGCAAAAGGAATTAATGAACTCGTTGATGAGTGCATTTTGTATAAGCGAAGGGGTGTAGGTATGTTTGTAACGGACGATGCAAAGCAATTATTAATTGATAAGCGAAAGCAATCCTTTTACAAAAATTATGTATTACCGTTAAAAAGTGAAGCAAAGAAACTGCATATTAGTCAATCAGAGTTGGAAAAAATGGTAGAAAGGTTGGATGAAGAATGAAAATTGAAGTTCGCCAGTTGACAAAGCAGTATAAGAACAAGTTTGCTTTAAACCATGTTTCCTTCACCTTAGATGAACCGAAAATTTACGGATTGTTAGGAAGGAATGGCGCTGGAAAAACAACGTTCATGGATATGCTAGCAGGAAATATTTTACCAACAAAGGGCGATATTTTCGTAAACGGAGAGAAACCATTTGATAATCGACATGTACAGGAAAATGTTTGTTTGATTAAAGAAGGAAATAACTTTAAAAAAGAGTGGAAAGTGAAAGAGGTAATTCGACTTTATTCATTTTTCTATCCAAAGTTTGATCAACAGTTAGCGAAACAGTTATTAGAAACGTATAACTTGAATCCAAATGCAAAAGTAAAGACACTTTCCAAAGGAATGGAATCCGCACTCGGTATAACAGTTGGATTAGCTAGCAAGACGCCAGTTACCATTTTTGATGAGCCTTATATTGGGTTGGACGCTGCAGCGCGAAAACAATTTTATGATGTCATGTTGCAAGAGTATGAAAGTGAAAAACGAATGATTATTTTTTCCACGCACTTAATTGATGAAGTGAGTCTTATGTTTGAAGAAGTGCTTATATTACAACAAGGGGAATTGGTATTGCAAAAATCTGCAGAAGCATTACGCCAACAAACGATTTCTGTAACCGGACGACAAGAACAAGTGCAGCAGTTTATAAAAAATAAACAATTAATTAGTAAGAAAGAATTCATGGGTACGATGACTGCTTATGTATTTGCAGATAGGCAAGAAGCAATAGAAGAAGGGCTGGAAGTTGAAAGTATTCCAACGCAAGACTTAATGATACAGTTAACAGAAAAAGAAAGAGAGGATCGCCATGAAGCAATCAGTTAAAGGGTTAATTTATTTTTTATTAGTGGAAATTCGCAGGCCATTAATCATATTTTGGACCATTTTATTTACTATTTTACTTGTTTCACTCGCTTTTTCTTATTGGCTATCACAAATAGAAGAAGGCCCTTTTACTTTTAGTTTAACAGGACCTATCTATGTGTTCTTTAGTGTTTGGGGATTTATTTGTATTAAAGAAATTATTCCTTTTTCGATTAAGCTTGGCGCTACTCGGAAGCAAATATGGAGTACAATCGGTCTATTTTTCCTTAGTTTAGCAATGATCAAAGCCGTATTTGTTCAATTTTTACGAGAAGCGATATGGTTAATCAACGATTGGGTTGGCATTGATGTTTTTAGGTTTTTACACCCTGCTCATTTTCTTACCGATAACTGGTATAGCCGTATGGTCATAGATGTTGCTATTTTTTCCTTTCTCTTTGTAATATCTTATGTTATTGGCTTTGTATTCTATAAGTACGGGCTCATTGGCGGTGGAGGTTTGTTAGGGGTTATTTTACTTGCTTTACTGATGACAATTGCCACAGGGGACTTTGCCCAATTTGTACGAGAAATGATAGCGAACATGAGCCTTACTTTTTATATACAATTGTTTGCAGTGAGCGTCGTGCTTTACCTGTGCTCTTTCTTACTCATCCGTCGAATGACAACGATAAAAGTTCAATAATATTTAGCTTACCCTATCCACATGCTTTGTTAGTTTGAAGCAAATGGATAGGGTAATAATTTATTTTATTGGGTTCGACGAATAAAAGTCCGATTAAAACGATAGATGGATGCTAGTAGTATAAGCGCAATGAGCACGATACTTATAATCGTTGTATACATCAATTCAGAAGATACGTCGCCGGTAACAAGGAGTTCTTGAATATACACGGATAAATTAGTTGGACTCCATGCTAAACGGGTTCCTAGTAAGCTTGTTACAAGACTGATACCAGCTGTTGTCCCAATGGTTGCAAAAGCGACTATGCCAGGTGATTGTGTTACTGTATTAAAGAAAATGGAAACGGTGCAAACAAACAGCAACCATAGCCCGTAGTAAAAAATGACAGCGAGCAACATAGAGAAAGTGATTTCCCCATAAAGTATGTTCGTATAATACCAGCTCGCCATCATACCAATAATAAAAGCAGCGAAGACGAGTAAAAGGAGGGAAAGCCACTTCGCAAGCACAAATTTGGTATATGACACAGGTTTGACAAGGACAAGCTCTATAACTCCGCTTTTTCGCTCCCCACTAATGATACCCATGGATAAGAGGACAATAACTAGAACACCTAACGTAGAATATTGGCTTACACTCATCATGATGGCATCAGCAGGTGAAAACGTAGGTAACTCAATTACTGCACCACCTTCTAAACCACCAACCGATTCTAAGATATCTGGAAGGTAGTAATTTGTGATCGGGTCCATAATAGCTAAAAGAATAAAAACGAGAGGAACCCATATCCACTTTTTATTACGCCAATTTTCTAACACTTCTTTTTTAAAAAGTACTTTCATCATGCATCGTTCACCGCCTTCATAAACATTTCTTCTAGTGTAGCTTGCTCAAGTTTAAATGCTAATAAAGGCCATTTTTCATCCGCGGCTTGTTGCAATATTTCTTGTCTTGCTGTTTCTATATTAGTAGCAATCACTTGTACGGTGTCTCTTTCTAGTAATGTTCTTGTAACATGAGGAAGAGCTGCCACTTTCTTTTGATAAAATGCTTGGTTTTCCAAGAATTGTAACGTTATTTTTGTCGTTTGATATTTTTGACGTAAGTCCTTCATTTTTCCTGATTCAATCATTTCTCCCTTACGTAATAAAATTAATTCATCACTAATTTCATCTGCATCACTTAAAATATGGGTGGAGAATAATACGGTCATTTCTGTTTTTAGCTCTTCCAGTAACGTAAGCACTTCTCTACGTCCGATCGGATCAAGGGATGATACAGGTTCGTCGAGCATGAGTAGCTTCGGTTGATGGATAATTGCTTGGGCAATGCCGAGGCGTTGCTTCATACCACCTGAATAATTGCCAATTCGTTTGTTTTTTGCTTCAGCAATCCCTGTTATATCAAGTAGTTCCGCACTTCTTTTACGTGATGCGGTCTTGGTTAGACCACCCAGCTGTCCGCTATAGACGAGAAATTCACTTCCTGTCATCCATGAATAGAATACAGGATGCTGTGGTAAGTAACCAATAAGCGTTCGCCTATCGATACTTTTATGTTTGTCAAAAATAATTTCTCCTGATGTAGGTTGTAAGAGACCGGCAATCATTTGTAGTGTCGTCGTTTTTCCCGCACCATTTGGACCAATTAATGCAATACATTGATGTGGAGTGAATTGATAGGCCAGATCTTTTACCGCATATGTATTGTTAAACTGCTTTGCCAAATTAGAAACAGATAAAATCGTCATTTATTGCTGTCTCCTTCCGAATAGAAAGTATAAAATGGGGCCAATAATATTAAGAAAAATGATGATAATGAACCATAACCACTTAGGACCATTTGTATTTTTGGCTTTTGTCCAATCAATGAGTGCAACAATCACTAATATAACTTGAATAATGATAAGCGGTGCAACGACAGCCCAGTTAATAGAATGTAAGATATCTTCCATTATCCATCTCTCCTTTAACGAGTTAGCAAAATAATACTGAGCGTAAACAGTGAAAATACGAATAGTATTCCCCAAGATTTAGGGTTTCCCCAATTAAACGTCCAACCAATTCCAAAACGTTTTTCTAAAAAAATTGACGGATCCTGTTTATTAACATAAAATACGCCTAGTTTCCAATAGCGGTCATTGTCACGATCAATAATTTTATCGTTTCGCTCATCCGCTATTTTTACTCTACTACCACCTTGACCAGTAGAGAATGCTAAATAGATAACGCCAACTAACATAAGCCCATGAATAATGACAGATGCAACAGTAAATACATGGTTACCTTTAGGAAGAAGAGAAATAAATTGTGCTACAAAGAGCCATATCGTGAGCAATATACTGCTAGCGATCATATACAGTGACCAGCGTCTTCGAAAAATGACATTTTGTTGTAAAGATCTATCTGGATTTTCCGAACTAATCTGTTGCTTTACCTTTCCAATGAGAATATTGACTGCGAAGAATAACGTGATTAGAAATAGCTGGGTTAACGGTAAAGCAAATACGGATAAATAAGATTTGGAAACAAAATTTGTCGCTTCACCGAGAAAATCAAAGTTAGTCGGCAATTGATCTGGAAATTGGGCATACCATACATATGTCAGTGTGGTGGTGGTTAGGAAAATTAGAAATGGTATGATAAACCATTTATTAGAAAACCTTAGTTGCTGCGTACGAAACGTTGTGTGAACCATGACTTTTTCTGTTTTATCGTCCCACCATGTAGCGGCTTTTTTCCGTTGCTTCATTATCCTGTGAAAATAAAGATAAATAAAGAATTCAATGATCATATAGCCAAAAATGAGAAAGGTGAGAAATATGCCTCCTCTTTTATCTTCCATGATCGATTCGGGCGAAACTAATACAATTCCAAACATAACGATGCTTACAACTACTGTAAGTAAAGCGTATTTTTTTCGTAATTGTTTCATTTCTGAGGTTGCATATATTTCTTCAGGGATGGACACACCAAAGCTTTCTGTTTTCCTAGTCAAATAGGGTATGAAAATGAAAAAAAGTGCTAGTGGAATAAATGTGATAGCTAAACTAAAAGTGTTCATAGTTAGTTGCCTCCATGCATAAGGTTATCGAAAACGCGTTCGCAAATTTCCGAAAAATCTTCCTGCTTTAAATCACGGCAAATGCTCTCGGCTATGAGTGGGCGTAAGTTCTTTTCTAATGCCATTTTGTAAGCTTCTGTCGCCTTTGGAATGCCATCTGGATGAATCATTACCCCTTTCTGGCGATGAACTTGTAAAAACCCTTCCTGTTTTAATTGTTGGTAGGCTTTATTAACAGTATGTAAGTTAATACCGATATCAGCAGCTAGTGATCGAACAGATGGTAAAGCATCACCTGGAAGTAGCTCTTTCTTTGCAATTCCTTCAATAATTTGTCTCATCAATTGTAAGTAAATGGGGTCTTCCGATTCAAAATCTAGTTCAATAAACACACTATATAAACTCCTTTTTTGTTCTATCTGTTATACTTATAATATAACAGATAAATAAAAATAACAATGTTTGTTTTATTTTTCTTGACAATTTGTTTAATAGTAGCTGTTTAGAATGGTTAGCACTTTACGCCTCTTACAGTGTTAAAAAATTATATTGCCAAATTGTTATGGTGAACGCCCTTTTTTATCGTAAAAAAAGAGTCGGAATAAAGTAATCTTTATTCCGACTCCATGTGCGAGTTATAGTTGCTTATATTGTTGAATGATAGCTCCTAGCAATTCGTGTATAGAATGTTGCTTTTTAGGAGTGAGTTGTTTTAATTGAAATAATCTTTCTTTGAATTCTGGAAATGTCATTACATATTCCATTATTTCTACAGCCTCATCGTCAAATGATTGATCAGAAGTTTGAAAGACGTGCTTTAGTTCAGCAATCACATTTTCATGAAATGTGTTATTGCCTGCTAAATAGTCAATGGACACATGAAAAAGATCTGAAAGTTTCATTAGCGAAGAAATATCAGGGGTAACATGGCTGTTTTCCCATTTAGCTATGACAGAGCGTGAAAGCTGAAGCTTATCTGCTAATTGCTGCTGAGTCCAACCTTGTTGCTCTCGTAAACGTTTAATGTTGTATGCAATTTGTATGTTCATGGACTATCACACTCAATTGGTTAAAATTAGAAAATATTCTATAGTAATTTCCATCCTACCATGATTCTTAAAAGAAAATGGGAAATCATTGTTCTTATTTTGAGCATATTGTAAAATGTTCCTATAAAGAATAAAAGAGGAGGAAATCCATGATCTGCTGTCTAAAGATTTATCACCCAACAGTTACGACTTTAACCAAATGTAAGATGTTGCGATTTATGTTTAAAGATTATCCACTTCAAATTGAAGTGATATCAAAAAATGCTGTACTTATATATGTATGGAATGTACCAAAAAAGGAAGTTTGGCAAGCTTTTATTAACTTTGAAAGTACGAATGTAATTACTGGATACGGATTTAGTGAGGAAAAAGCGGAAGCAAGACTGATAGCAGAAGCAATGGTAATTAAGTTGTTATCCATGCGAAACAGGAGACAAAAGCATCCACTTGTTTTGTAAAATGGATGAAGGTTTCCATACACCCAATAAATAAACTGGCAGCTTAAGGTATTATATTGCAAAACTGCCAGTTCATTTTTTCTTCACTTTGCTATCCCGCACAGGTTTATTTGTGGTGAAGATGGTGGAGTGCTTCCTGTAGATAAGGGAAAGAGAACGTAAATGAATGATCTAGTGCTTTTTGGGGAATGACGTACTGACCTTTAGTTATTAAGCCCGCCATTTCGCCAAGTGCCGTGTACATAAATATGGAAGGAACAGGAAACCAATAGGGTCGTTTTAACACTTTTGCTAATGTCTGCATAAATGCTTTGTTTTGCTTTGGGTGTGGTGCAGTTATATTTACAGGTCCAGATATAGCTTTATTTTCCATACAAAAAACGATTAATTTCACAGCATCTTCAATATGAATCCATGATATCCATTGTTCCCCGGACCCAATTTTTCCTCCTACACCTAGTTGGACAGGGAATCGCATCATTGGTAAAGCGCCACCGTTTCCTAGAACAACACCAAAACGAGTAAGTACTGTGCGAATATTGTATTTCTCAGCTTGTTTAGCGACGTTTTCCCATTTCGTTGTAACCTTTGCTAGAAAGTCATCACCAGGAGTAGTCGTGTTTTCCGAAAACATCAGGTCATTGGAAGTTCCAAAATATCCTACAGCAGAACCACTAATGAATACATCTGGCTTATTTGGCAATTTTTCCATAAATGCTAGTATTTTTTCGGTTGTTTGAATTCTGCTGGATAAAATGGATTGTTTCTTTGTTTTTGTCCAATAACCAAATAAAGATTCACCAGCAAGGTTAATTACACTTTTAATAGGCGGCAATTGTTCAATAGGATAGTCATAACCAATGAAAGTTTGTTTATTTGTATCTGTATGTTCTTGGGGGGAGCGTGTCAACACATATACATGATAATCACGCTCACATAAATAGTCCGTTAACGCTTGGCCAATAAATCCAGTTCCTCCTGTTATTAGTACATTCATGTTTTCTCCTCCTTCATATTCAATATGTTAATCTTAAGTTAATGTCAGTTTCCCCAATATGTGCTATTCCATGTTTCTCATCAGCAGAGCGCATTCAAAGATGCTATCATTTCGTAAATTTTATTTGCTCACATAAGATGTAGCGGCAAGGGGTTTTGGGTCTAAGTTAGTATAAGTTTTCGTTATAAAGACTTGCAATCATGAAAGGGCTACATTACATTTCAACTTCTATCTCATTATAAACGATACAAAAAAGCTAAAGTAGCAAAAGGTGCTATCCACAAAGTACGGCGAAAAGATGATCTGTACTCGAAAATGTAACAATGCTACGCAGTGGAGAACGAAACCTTGTTAGCATGTTAAAAAAGCCTTCCTTAATAATATAGAATAACTTTTTCATTCCGCCCCATTTTGGTATGATGAAAAAAAGGAGAGAGAGTGGAATGTCAAAAATCACTCGTATTACAACACAGAAAAAAACGCATCAACGATATAATATTTTTTTGACTGATGATAATAAAGGGGAACGCTACGGTTTTAGTGTAGACGAATCTGTATTAATTCATTTTCAGTTACGAAAAGGCATGGAAATTTCAGATTCCATGATGGACGCCATCAAAAGAAGTGATAGCATGTACCAATCTTATACCCTTGCTATTCGATATTTAAGCTTCCGCATGCGAACAAAAAAAGAAATAGAGGACTACTTAACAAAAAAAGAAGTAGATCAAGCTCATATAGTAAGCGTGATGGACAAGTTGGTAGAAGAGCAACTTCTTAATGACCATCAGTTTGCTGACATGTTTGTACGATCACGAATAAATACATCCACAAAAGGCCCGGCAATCATTAAGCAGGAATTGTTGAAAAAAGGAGTAGAGGAAAATATTGCAGATGATGCGTTAAAGCAATTCTCATATGCCATTCAATATGATAAAGTGAAAAAATTGGTGGAGAAAAAACAACAACAGAAAAAAACAGAGTCATATAAAAAGCGACTACAAAAAATGCAAACTTTTTTACAACAAAAAGGTTATGATAAAAGTGTAGTCCAAACAGTGGTGCAGGAACTTCCATCAGCCATTGATAGGAATGCCGAATGGGATGCTATTACCCATCATGGAGAAAAATTAAAGAAAAAGCATGCAATGAAAAGAACAGGGTTTGAGTTGAGGCAGAAAATAACAGAAGGATTGTATAGAAAAGGTTTTTCTTTTGAACTTATTCAGCAGTATTTAGAAAGACATGTGGATGATAAAGAGTAATCGTGATAGGGCTGTTAGGTTTCTTTTCTGCTTGTTGATTGGTAAAATAAAGAGGATTTAGTTTCTATCGCTGTAGGAAATAAGAATTTCGCTAAGCTAAACATGTAATAAAAATGCAAATGGGGAGAAGGATGGGAAACAAAAATGAACAATAATTATCGCTATAGTGACTATTCTATTGAGCAATTGCGCCAGGAAATAGGCAGGTTAAAAGAAAAAGCACAAAAAGCAGAACAGCTAGGAAATATTTCTGAGGTGGCAGTTAATGAGCGTAAAATGCAGGTTGCTTTAGCTTATACAATAAATCCAGATGATTTTACAGCAAATGAGACGTATGAATTTACAACAGATCCAGGATGGAACTTCAAGGTGGACTATATAAACGGTGTGTTTGCTTGGGGGCACAGAGTTAATTTATTAGGAGAGATACTAGAAAAACAGGAAGCAATTCCGATATCTTTGTTAGGGAAACGCGTAGAATAAATGGATGTTTTCAAGTTGTTATATAGTTTTTTTAAATCTACAGGTGGTGCAGAGTTTGACTTATGTGCATGCTAATAGTATATAATATAAAGTCTAAAATTGCCTAACCAAAGAAAACAGCAGGGGTTAGCCTGCTGTTTTACATCGGAAGAGAAGAAAGTGTAGAATTTGATTTAACGGAATAGCCACATCCGGCTCCAGCGCCCAGCAACTAGGCGACTTCACTCCATTGCCCTAAGCTAAGCCATCATTGAAGTTCGTGCTTTAACATGATTCCTAAAACTTAGTTGATTCGTTCCACTCGCTACGTTGCTAGGGCGCTCTGATCCTTTGTTCTTTAAATGGGACTTTCTTCTACATATAGTTTATGCTGAAGTTTCTTTTCTGAAAAGATCCATCCTGTGTAAGAACTTGTAATGTGCATCGAATCATCTATTTGCACAACGGCAACAAAAGGATAATGCCCTTTGGAGCGATAGCGTAAGTCGATGAATCGCACTTCCGTATAATCTTTATATTCGTTAATTTCCCATCGGTATACGGGAGAAAATGAAAGGAAAGCAGCAATATTTTTATCCGTCTTGGCCATTTTCATCAGCTCTGTATCTGGGAGCGGTACTCTTGTGAACTCATCAATAATTTCAATGTGATTGTTATCGACGACACCAACATAGAACCTATCTTTAGTCGTTATAGCGACACGCCAATAATTTTGTTTAATCGTTGGTGATGTAGCAATCTGCTCTAAGTCGGAAAAATAGCTGTTAATTTTCTTTACGATGAATCGTTTATCCATATAACGTTTAATGTAATAAAGTACAATAACGCTATAGATAACAGCCCATATAAATGCAGGATTTGCCCCTAACGCCCAAGCGGCAATGCCGGCAATATGCAAGAAAAATATATATGGATCGAACGTATTAATAAATCCATAAGCTACCCATCGATTAGAGAAGGGTCGATATGCTTGTGTTCCATAGGCATTAAAAATATCCACTAACACATGGATGATTACTGCTATAGCAGTCCATAGCCAAATATGAAAGAAACTCTTTTCTGGTATAAACAAGTGGATTATACTTGCAATTAAAATTCCCCACATAAGAACTGCTGGAATAGAATGTGTAATTCCACGGTGATGGCGTATATAGGTAGCATTATTTTTTAATTTTAAAACGGTATCAAAATCTGGTGCATGGGAACCTACAATTGTTCCTACTAGGACAGCATTGAATAAAGCGGGGTCATTGCTTATAACAGGATCAATGGTAGCTAATCCCCCAAGCGCAACTCCCATTACAATATGGGTACCAGTATCCATAATGTTTTTTCCTCCTTAAGCTGCGTTTATAGTTTGTATATTCCTACTGCAGTAATAGGTATGTTCAAAAGCCTACGTATGTTTTTGCGAACTCTGAACACGCACTATAAAGGACAGGAAATATTTTATGATGTTTTTATTGTACCATATAGGAAGTGAATTTATGAATGATGAAAAACTACAATCTATTGACATTTTAACATTTCGACGTGATTTACTAAGCTGGTATAAGGAAAATAAACGCGATTTACCTTGGCGCCAAGATCAGGATCCTTACCGAGTATGGGTCTCTGAAGTAATGCTACAACAAACAAAAGTAGATACGGTTATTCCATATTTTAATCGTTTTATGTCTAAGTTCCCAACTGTAGAAGCATTAGCACAAGCGGATGAGCAAGTAGTGTTAAAGGAGTGGGAAGGGCTTGGCTATTACTCTAGAGCGAGAAATTTGCAAAATGCAGTGAAAGAGGTAGCAACGAAGTACAATGGAAGGGTGCCAGATGATGCAGAGCAACTAGGTGCATTAAAAGGGGTAGGGCCGTATACAAAGGGAGCGATTTTATCCATTGCTTACAATCAGCCAGAGCCAGCTGTTGATGGAAATGTCATGCGTGTTTTATCCCGAGTATTAAAAATTGAAAGTGATATTACGCAACAACGGACGAAAAAACTATTTGAAGTCTATGCACGCAAGCTCATTGATCCACAAGACCCCTCATCGTTTAATCAAGCTGTCATGGAATTAGGGGCTTTAATATGTACACCTAAATCTCCAGCTTGTTTATTATGTCCGGTTCAAGCGCATTGCCAAGCTTTTGTAGCAGGTACGGAAGAACAGTTGCCTGTAAAAAAGAAAGCAAAAAAACAAAAGAATATTGCTTATGTTGTGTTGTTAGCAGTTGATGACCAAGATAATTATGTAATTGAAAAGCGAAAAGAAGATGGTTTGTTAGCTAATTTGTGGCAATTTCCTATGGTTCCTATAAAAGAAGTAGAGTGGGTTCATTTAGAAAATTGGGTTTATAATGAGTATGGATTAGAAATAACGTTAGGAGAAAAACAAGGTAAGCTAAAGCATGTTTTTTCCCATTTAATATGGCATTTAGAAGTATATGAAGCAAAACTAATTAAAAAGTTAAGCAAAAGTAACAGGTTACAGGTAGTTAGTAAACAGGAATTAACAAATTATCCTTTTCCTGTACCACATCAAAAAATTAGAAATAGTTTATATGAAAAGGAACAAAATATGTAACAGGAACACAAGGCAAATTGATGCCTTGTGTTTTTTATACTATAGGAAAGTGAATTTTTAGGGCTTATAGTATAACCAAAACGACGTTCTATCGTTATAAATATTTTGGCGACAGCCATCGTTTTTTATTTTTTTCTTGCTTGCATCTCTTTATTAATTTCATGCAGGATGCTTAGTCCTTCTGGGTTTATATATGGCAAAAGCTGTGACAAAGCGTGTTGAAAATAATCTAATTCATTCTTATCCCAATCTTGTTTACTGATCATGGAAAGTTCTGTGAAATCACGTCTGTTTTCTTCCATAACTCACCCTCCAGTAAGTCCATAACAATTTCAGTTATAAGATAAAGCTATATAAATACCCCGTTCTTAATATGCGTATTTGACCAAGGTTTTATTCGTTTATGGAATGAATAACCAAAAAATCATTATTTTACTACAAAAATAATGGATAACTTCATGTGTTATCGGACAAATTAATTATTGCGGAGGTGATATTGATGGCTAAAAAGCAACAACCAAACCAAACTTCTACTGGTACAAACATTCAAAAGGTTAAGCAACAGAATCAACAAGCCGCTCAAGGGCAAGGTCAGTACGGTACAGAATATGGTGCTGAACAAACAAATGCTCAAGAAGTAAGAAAGCAAAACCAAAAATCTCAACAAAACAAAAAGTAACAATTTATAGCCTCAATTATGCCAAGGACTATACCAAAAGCTGTGTTAAAGCATTTGGTATAGTCCTATTTTTATTTTGCTATAGGAGTAAATTTTTACTGTTTATAGTATAAAAACGACAGCTTTCGTTATAAGACTTGCGACAAGCATAGTTTTCTCTTGCATTCTTAGTGGGAAGGTATATTTTGTAAATAGAAACAGGCAAGATGTTTGCATATTGAAAATGAATTACTTTATATTTCTCTCTATTACCATTATAATAATATGCATGATTCGTTATGGAGGTTTTTTGTAAAGGAAAGGGAGATTGAATGGTTGCTCCGATCCCAGGAACTAATATACAAATACAAAGTTATAAACATAATGGACGGTTGCATCGTATGTGGACAAACAGTCTTGTTTTAAAAGGGACAGAGACCGTTGTTATCGGAGCAAATGACCGAACAGAGGTAAAAGAAAGCGATGGTAGGTCATGGTTTACGAGAGAACCAGCTATTTGTTATTTTCATGCAGCGCATTGGTTTAACGTCATCGGTATGCTTCGAACAGACGGTATTTATTACTATTGTAATATCAGCTCTCCATTTCTATATGAGCATCGTGCAATTAAATATATTGATTATGACTTAGATGTAAAAGTTTATCCAGATATGACATATACTTTATTAGATGAAGACGAGTATGAGCTACATCGACAACAAATGAAATACCCAAGTAAACTTGATTATATCTTACATCACCAATTGAATATTCTTGTAAGATGGGTGAGACAAAGGTATGGTCCTTTTTCACCAGGGTTTGTCGATGAATGGTATGAGCGATACTTAACATATCGATAAAGCAAAAGGAGAACGAAAATAGAATGATTACACCTTGTTACAAATGAGTAGCAAGGCTTTTCTTTGCACTGTAGGAAAGTAAAAAGTCTATAAGTATAAGAAAAAACTACAGCTTTCGCTATCATACCTGGCGACAAGCCAAGGGGGTTCTAGTGTTGGCTTGATGCTGCAATTGTATCGTGTATTTAAACGGACAACTGCTTTTACTTTATTTTTTCGTAAAGGACGTATTCGAAATGAATTCAATGAAGCAATATATGTATTTTGTAAAACCTTATAAATGGAAGATATTTTGGACAGTTATAGTCGGGATTGTTAAATTTGGCATTCCGTTATTAATGCCTTTGATCCTAAAATTTGTAATTGATAACATTATTGGTAATGAAGCACTGAGTCAAACGGAAAAGACAACCCAACTTATTTGGTTGATGGGAACTGCTTTTATCATTTTCTTTGTTTTACGACCACCTATTGAATATATTCGACAATATTTAGCTCAGTGGGTTGGAAATAAGGTGCTTTTTGATATTCGGGACCGTTTATTTGACCATTTACAGCGTTTAAGTTTGAGATTCTATTCCAAAACAAAAACAGGCGAAATTATTTCCCGGGTAATACATGATGTCGAACAAACAAAAACGTTTGTCATTACAGGACTAATGAATATTTGGTTGGACCTGATAACGATACTGATTGCTATCGGAATTATGTTGTCGATGGATATTGAATTAACCATTGTAGCTATTATTCTATTTCCTTTGTTTGGTTTTTCCATTAAATATTTTTATGGAAGACTGCGGCAACTCACTCGTAAACGCTCACAAGCGCTTGCAGAAGTTCAAGGTCATCTACATGAACGCGTGCAAGGCATGCCGGTAACGAGAAGCTTTGCATTGGAAGATTATGAACAAGAACAATTCGCTAAAAGGAATAATAATTTTTTGAACAGAGCACTGGAGCATACAAATTGGAATGCTAAAACTTTTGCAGTAACGAATACAATTACAGATGTAGCACCTCTGTTAGTAATCGCTTATGCGAGCTATCAAGTTATTCATGGTCATTTAACAATGGGAACAATGGTCGCTTTTGTCGGATATATGGAACGGGTGTATAGCCCGTTAAGAAGATTAATTAATTCTTCGACAACACTTGTGCAATCGATCGCTTCCATCGACCGCGTTTTTGAGTTAATGAATGAGAAATATGATATTACAGATCGACCTCATGCGGCGGAATTAGATAACCTACGTGGTGAAGTAACTTTTGAGCATGTTTATTTTCAATATGAGGATGAAGAACAGGCTGTGTTAAGGGATGTTTCCCTTCATGTGAAAGAAGGAGAAACCATTGCTCTTGTCGGTATGAGTGGCGGAGGGAAGTCAACGTTTGTAAGTCTCATACCACGTTTTTATGATGCTACGAGTGGAGCAATAAAAGTAGATGGAATTGATGTTAGAGATGTGAAGGTGCGTTCACTACGAGATCAAATTGGAATGGTACTACAAGACAACACCCTGTTTAGCGAATCAATCGCAATGAATATTCGCATGGGCAACCCTCATGCTACGGATGAAGAAGTGATGAAAGCAGCTAAAGCGGCAAATGCTCATGAATTTATTCAGCAGTTACCATATGGCTATGATACGCTTGTTGGTGAACGAGGTGTGAAATTATCAGGGGGACAGAAACAACGAATTGCCATTGCACGTGTTTTTTTAAAGAATCCACCAATGCTTATTTTTGATGAAGCAACATCCGCTCTTGATTTAGAAAGTGAGCATACGATTCAAGAGGCAATGGAAAAATTGGCATCTAACCGTACAACGTTTATTGTTGCGCATCGATTAGCCACAATCACGCATGCGGATCGTATTGTCGTAATGGAAGATGGAAAAATTAAAGAAATTGGAACGCATCATGAACTGATGCATAAACAAGGAATATATTATAATTTGTACCAAGTGCAACACCTAGACACTACTGTTGAACAAGGTTAAGCAAAGAAGTATACGTGATAGCTTCAAAAAATAAAATTGGAATTAGATGATGATTCGCACAAGCGTGTTATGAAGGTTTTTAATTCACTATAGGAAAGTAGGTTCATAGTATAAGAAAACGGTATGAAATTTTTACATGATCGGGGCGAGTAGATTACCGCCCCGTAGCTTTTATTCCACCATAGGAATTAAAACATATGTCTAACAATTTTTACATGTTCACTTCCTTCTTAAAGTGAACATGCGAGTATATAAAATCTAAAGAGTATCAAGACTTGTATTGCGCGAATTGAATGAAAGTTGTTTCATCTTCAATGACGCCACAAGCTGCACACTGGATTTTAAATTTAGGCCCTTGATACATGATATGAAAGGTTTCCACTTGATTTGTTTCATATGTCTCGACTATTTCTCCCGTTTGTGCATCCATCTTTATCGGGTTTGCTACTTGATCAATTTTGTTAAATCTCGTCTTATTTGTTTTGCAATTGGGACAACAATATGGCGCTTGCATTATGATCCTCCTTCTGTTCTTTTTCCTATTATTCTAATAGAGAGGTTGTTTTATGCATACGTAAAAGGACTGCTTGTAACTTTACAAACAGTCCTTGCTTACTATATAGGGAACCATCAAGCTGTTTAAATGAGATTCGTTTCGGTATTACGAGCGATAAGCTAACTTACTCTTATGTGGCTTACTTCGTTTGCATGTGTTGAAATGTTTTCTCTACAGCCGCGATGGTTTCTTCAATATCTTTTTCCGTATGTGCAATGGTTAAGAACCAAGCTTCATATTTTGATGGGGCTAGGTTAATTCCTTGGCGAAGCATGAGGCGGAAAAATGTTGCAAAGCTTTCTCCATCGCTAGCCTCAGCTTGCTCATAATTGGTAATCTCGCCATCACCAAAATATAGGGTAAGGGCTCCGCAAAGTCGATTGACGGAAATGGAAATATTGTATTTGTCAGCTTTCTCTAAAATTCCCGTTTCCAACTTTTCACCAAGCTGATCAAGCTTTTCGTAAAGGCCATCTTCTTGTAGTACTTCTAGACATGCTATTCCAGCTGCCATGGAAGCTGGATTTCCAGCCATCGTTCCCGCTTGGTAAGCAGGGCCAAGCGGAGCTACTTGTTCCATGATCTGTTTTTTACCGCCATATGCACCAATTGGTAGACCACCACCAATGATTTTACCCATAGCTGTCATATCAGGTTCAATACCATATATTTGCTGAGAGCTTCCATATGTAAAGCGAAATGCAGTAATTACTTCGTCATAAATAACGAGGGCTCCAGCATTGTGTGTAAGGTCGTTGACAGCTTGGAGAAAGCCTTCCTTAGGCTCTACAATCCCAAAATTTCCAACGATAGGTTCAACAAGCACAGCTGCTATTTGGCCTTTCCAAATATCTAAAGCATGTTTCAACGCTTCTATGTTATTAAAAGGAACCGTAATAACATCTTGGGCTACGGATTCCGGGATACCTGCTGAATCAGGTGTACCGAGCGTTGCTGGACCAGAGCCCGCTTCTACGAGGACAGAATCAAAATGTCCATGGTAACAGCCAGCAAACTTAATAATTTTTGTTCGGTTAGTATAAGCTCTTGCAACACGAACAGTGGTCATTACGGCTTCTGTACCTGAGTTGACAAAACGCACTTTTTCCAACGAAGGAATGGCTTGCTTCAGCATTTTAGCAAACTGGTTCTCTAATTTTGTTGGTGTACCATATAACACACCATTCGTAGCTGCGTGTGTAATCGCTTTGGCAATATGTGGGTGCGCATGACCTGTAATAATTGGCCCGTAAGCCCCTAAATAATCAATATATTTATTACCGTCGACATCCCAAAAATAAGCGCCTTCCCCTTTTTCCATGTAAACGGGTGCGCCGCCTCCAACTGCTTTATAAGCACGTGATGGTGAATTAACACCTCCCACAATATGCTTCAATGCTTCCTGATGAAGTGCTTCTGATGTTAAAAAATTCATAATTATTTTCCTCCTAGGTTACATGAATCCATGTAATTGTATACCAATTACCTAAATTTGCAATACGTACCTTGCAAACTTGTTGAAAACTGGAATCATGCCTTGCTTGTAAAACTTTGAAAACATGGTGTATTCACCTGAGCCCTTTAGCTCCTGTTGTAAAAAGTAAGTTAATCACCTATTTTATAGCTTATCAGATTAGTGTGCTGTTATAAAGCAGAAGAGCGTGCCGCTTTTTTAAGTCTAGAAAGGTAGAAATTACGAATAAAAATAAAATTGATAAAGTGCACAATAAAATAAAATGAAATAATATACATACTAGGTATGAGCACAGATGATACAAGCATATTTTGTAATGCTTTATAGGCAAAAGCAGCATGAATAACGGCTACGAAAAATGGTAGAAAAAATAGAAAGGCAATTTGCCTCGTTGCAATTTTCTTCATTTCTTTATTTGTTAAGCCAATACGATAAAGGGAATAGTAATGAGCAATGTCCTTATCAATGCCTTGATACATACGGAAATAAAGAATCGATCCAGCGGCTAGAAAAAATAGCACACTAATAAAAATCCCAAAAAAGAACAAATACGACATCGATTCATTGAAACTTGTATATAAGTCTGCTCTAGAGCCTGCACGGATAGTATCATTGGAAGCAGCAACTTCTGCTTGTTCTATTTTCTCGACGTACTGTACCCAATTAGGTATATTTGCCGTATAATAAAAAGCTTTTTCCCCGTGTTTTTGAAATTTGTCAAATGTAGCATCTGATACAACTAGTGCACTTCCACCTAATGCGGTAGCATTCGTCGTATTTTTACCCAGCTTTATTTTCAGTTCGATTTGTCCTTTTTCAGGAATAAATCGTAATTTTTTTGGTGGAGGTGGGATATATGGGCTAAACACAGCTTCCGTAAGTAATATGGCCTCATTATGTTGTAAAGTTTCTAGTTTTTTTTGTTGATTTACATCCATCATTTTATTGTAATCGGAGAAACCAAATACAATTACTTCCACATTGTCCCACTCAGATTTATTCGAGACAGACGACGTTTTTACAGCAGGGATGGCTAAGGATTGAAAGGGTATTTCTGATTCATGAAAAAAAGATTCCACTTCTTTTATAGTTTCATCCAATTCCGCTTTATTTTCTTCCCCTTCTGTAAGCAGAGAGTAATCATGCGGTACGAAACGTTCGCTTTCTTCTTCCGCTGCTTGGAATAGCCCGTACAATACTCCGGAAGATGTAAAAGCAACGGCGCTTAATATAGTTACCATAGAGAGTAACTTAGCGTTATCTTTTAATTTATATGTTAAGTCGGAAATAATTAATAAGTTTAGTCGCTTGTAAAAAATGTTTTTTCTGCGTTGTAAAAAACTAGTTAAAGCGATACTAAATTGCGTAAATAAAAAATATGTCCCTGGAATAATTAATGCTAAAATAATAAACATTCGATACATCATAGATATAAGGTCAGCAGTATATGCTAAATAATAGGAATAAGTTACAGCAGCTAACGCTAGTACGCTTATAATCCAAGAAAAACGCGGTTTTTTCCTTGGTGCTTGAGCGCCACGAAATACTTCCATAATCGATTTTGTTCGCAATGTAAGTACAACAAGCAGCGAATTGATTTCAAACATAAAAAAGAACAGTATCACAGTGATAGCAATTGCCTTCCAGGATAAATAAAAGGAAAACACTTCCCCTGTTCCTAAAATGACAGAAAATATCATTAAGAAAAGCTTCGTGAATAAAGCTCCTACTAATATTCCTGCAACAATAGAGGCTACACCGATAATTGTATTTTCCAAAATGAGCATTCGATTTAATTGGAATTTACTAATTCCTAACGTTGTTAAAATACCATATTCTTTCTTGCGTGATTTAATAAAGGCAGACGTTGAATATAGTACAAATAAAAAAGAAAACAAATAAATAATGACTTCAGAAGCAACGATGCCCGTTTTTACGGCATCAATAAAGTCGTATGTTGCTATTTCAGGGTGGAAGATAACTACGGCATACATAAAAAAGACGATGACAGCAAACATACAACTTAGAAAATAACTTAAATATGCACGTGTATTACGTTTGACATTATTAAAAGTGAACTGTCTGAAGGTCATGGATGTTTCCTCCCAATAATGACTGCATGTTTAAGATTGCTTCAAAAAAAGTTTGCCGATTGTCACCTTGATGTATTTCGTTATACAATTTTCCATCTTTAATGAAAATGACTTTTTGGCAAAAACTTGCAGCAAACGGGTCATGCGTTACCATTAGTGTTGCTGTTTCATAATGCTTTTGCAAGTGACTTAGCGTATTCATTACTTGTAGTGACGCTTTAGAATCTAAATTACCAGTTGGTTCATCAGCAAATATAATGGAAGGATTATGAATAAGCGCTCTAGCGATGGCCGCTCGTTGCATTTGACCACCAGATACTTCCATAATGCGTTTTTCTAAAATATTTTCAATGCCTAATTGTTTAGAAATGATATGTAATTTTGGTGTCATCTCTTTCACTTTTACTTTATTTAATGTTAAAGGGAGCAAAATATTTTCTCCAATAGTTAATGTTTCCAATAAATTAAAGTCTTGAAAAACAAACCCCATTTCTTTTCTTCTAAATTTCGCCAATTTGTGATGAGAGAAAGAAGTGACATCTTCTCCATGAATAATAATTTTTCCCGAACTCGGTTTATCAATGGTCGACAGTAAGTTTAGCAAGGTCGTCTTGCCACTTCCTGAAGGTCCCATAATACCTATGAATTCTCCTTGTTGTACAGTAAGCGTAAATTGGTGCAAAGCTTCGTACGAAATTCCACGTTTGCTACCGTACGTTTTGGATAAATTTTCTGCTTGTAGTAACGGCATATGTGCACATCCCTATTTGGTAGCGATTTTATACTATGTTTAAAAAGTTAGGTTATATAGTTTTTACTTCAAACGTGTTTATAACCAAACGAATCTATTCATCATAATTCTATGATACAGGAGCCATATATCCTATTGATTTTTCTTTCAAACAGTAATGGTTAAGCTTACAAGGTTGTAAGCCTAACGATGACTAAAATGGATGGACACGGTAGTTCCTTTTCCTTCTTCAGATGCAATGGTTAACTCGTGTCCAAGTTCTGTACAAATTTGTTTAGATAAATATAGACCCATTCCTGTTGATTCTCTAAATTTCCTCCCATTTTTCCCGGTGAAAAAGGGATCAAAAACTCTGTTGATGTCTTCACGCGGAATTCCGTAGCCAGTATCGGTGATTTGCAATACCAGTTTATGATCGTCGGATAAACTTGTACAAAAATATATTTTGGCTACTTCGTCTTTCGAATATTTGATGGCATTGGAAACAGCTTGACTAATTACAAAACGGAGCCATTTAGAATCGGTTGTTACCACGTATTTTTCTTCAATGGTAAGTTCAGGATACACTTGGTTACGAATAAAGCTAGATTTAAATTCTTGAATAATATCTTTAACTAAATCTCTTAATACAATTTGTTGTACTTGAAAATCACGATCAAACTTTTGCAATCGAGATTGGTATAAGGCTAAATCTAAACCTTGTTGCATACGCTCTAATTCTTCGTGCATACTGTGCAAGAAATTTTGGGACAACTGTAATTTTTCTTTTTGCAAAGTTAGATGCATGACAGAAACAGGTGTCTTCATTTGATGCACCCATTGTTGAATGAAATGAAACTCCATTTGTTTTTGTTCTTTCAACCGCTCGATTTCTTCGGCGTAGCGGTTTGTTTGTGCATCATGTTGCTGCTTAATATTTAAAAGTAATTGTGTTGGCGGATCTGGTAGCCACGTTGCATTATCCTTATCATGATGGATTGTCACGTAATAATCACGTAATCGGTAATAACGATAGGCCAGAAATAGGAGTAATCCAAATGTTAATAAAATAAATAAATAGATAATCAAATCCCAGTCCATTGGTACAGCTTTAATACCATAAAATAGCTGAACGATGAGGATGAAAACAATTAACTGTGTGTAAAAGAAAAGTATGGTTGGGACACTATCTTTGAGAAAATCTTTCATTATTGTTCACTCCACGTATCGATCATTTTGTATCCGGCACCACGAACGGTTTGAATACTTTGGTGTACACCAATATCTTCAAGCTTTTTACGTACGCGCGTAATATTAACGGATAACGTGTTGTCATCCACAAAATGTTCGTCATCCCATAGCATTTCCAATAAGAAGGTTCGTGATAATACGTGATTTACATTCTCCATAAATGCTTTAAGTAGAATAAATTCATTTTTTGTTAAAATAGCTTTATGCCCGTTAAGACTAACTTCCATTGCAGTTAAATGTAAGCATAAATCACGAATCTCTAACAAGTCTATAGGTGTACTTGAGGCGTATTCTCCATAGATTCTACGCATAATTCCTTTTATTTTTGCCTGAACCACATCAAAGTTAAATGGCTTGGTAATATAGTCATCGCCACCGTTTTCTATTGCCATCACCTGATCCATACCTGAATCACGTGCGGAAATAAATATAATTGGACAATTAGATATACTGCGGATTTTTCGGCACCAATAAAACCCATCATAGCTAGGAAGATTAATATCAAGTAATATTAAATGTGGTTCAAAGACTTGAAACTCTTCTACAATACGGTCGAATTCTTGAACAAGCTGTATGTCGTATTCGTATTTTTCTAGATAATCTTTTAATAAGTCAGCAATTTTTTTGTCATCTTCTATAAGATAAATTTTCTTCATTGGATTCACCTTCCTTTTCTACTTTATAGCTAACCCACCAACAATCCTCCGCTGTGCCACAAGTAAATGGTTAATGCTCGAACAAATTCATGTATTTTAGGTTAAAACAATTAGTTCATTAGTTCATAAAAACTAATACATTCCATCTTTAAGTCACTACTACTATATAAAAGCTTACATCCTATTTTACTCTATCTCTTTTACAATTTGAACTGTACTCTTTTTATAGGGGCACTTTATTTGAAAAAACGGTTTTGGAATTTCTATAGTCTGTCTTATGGAAAACGATAAACGATAGAAGTCGTCATCAATTGTTCTTGGGAAGCCACGTTTTACTAAAAGTATTGACAACCATGTCTAATCCTTTGCATAAACTAATAATACTATGCAATTGGAGAGGGTGTGCTATGTTAGCGTGGTTACTAATCATTGCTGTCACTTTTGTTATGGGTAGGAGCTTCATTGATTTTATCCATGTAGGGAAAATGCAGACTTATATACGAAGAAGCGGTTTTTCTTTGGAACTTTTCTATATGCTATTGGTCATTTATGCAGTAGTTATCGTTGGATTTGGACTCATTTATTTTGTGCTGTCCATGCAAGATATCGTACTTGTAGAAAATGGAGCATTGAGACAAGTGAGTATACTTGACGCTCTTGGACAGGCTGTTTATTTTAGTGGAGTAACAATGCTAACAATCGGATATGGTGATATAACGCCTGTTGGTATTGGGAAAATTATCGCCCTCATGCAGGCCTTAATTGGTTATATATTACCTACTGCTTTTGTGTTAAGATTAGTGCAATACCAAGATCAGAGCAGGAATCAGTGAATAAGTAGGCGAATATATGATATAGTAGAAACGCAACTATTGGATGGAGGGATAACGATGACTGTACAAGTAGGAGAAAAAGTAGCGGATTTTTCTCTACCAAATCAAGCTGGAGAATTAGTTCGTTTATCTGATTATAAAGGAAAATATATCGTTTTATATTTTTATCCAAAAGATATGACACCAGGCTGTACAACAGAAGCTTGTGATTTTAGAGATGCGCATGAGAGCTTTGAAGATCTTGATGCGGTGATTATTGGTGTTAGTCCTGATCCTGTTGCATCGCATCAGAAGTTTATTGATAAGCATGACTTGCCATTTATGTTATTGGCTGATGAAGAAAAACAAGTGGCAGAACAATTTGGTGTTTGGAAACTAAAGAAAAACTTTGGCCGAGAATATTATGGTATAGAACGCTCCACGTTTATTATAGATAAAGAAGGCGTGTTACAGAAGGAATTCCGTAAAGTAAAAGTGAAGGGGCATGTAGAAGAGGCGCTGTCATTTATTCGCGAGCAATTGCAGTAAATATGTAACAAGTGGCCTCTCATAGAACTTTACTATCTTTATAACTAAAGGCAAACAAACGGAAGTGCTCTTAGCTCTCATATGCACTTACTTTTAATCCGTCGTTTTAAGGGCAGATAGTCGATTTTGACTATCTGCTTTTTTATAGTCTAGGAAATTATAAAAATTTTGCAGCTGGATAAACTTACTAAGTTATTTAGCCACGCCCGGCTCCGCCGCCCAGCAACTAGGCGACTTCACGAATCGCCCTACGATAAGTCATCATTGGTTCGCTCCAGTCGCTACGTTGCTAACCGGGCGCTTGCGCCTTTGTTCTTTACGGTATAGGGAAACTTTAAGTGTTTTTAAAGAATTAGGAATAAGCCTGATATTTTAACAAACAATGAAGAAAGGTAGCGATACATTCAATTTATTGTCATCATGGGTAATAAGCTAAGTCTTTATAACGAAAAAATTTAAATTTTCGTATTAGGAACAAGTTTTTAAAAACGGTTATAAGACGATAAATTTTTAATAGCATACTAGGGAAAAAGAACTCTTATTTCTATGTTAAAGTGTTAAATTCTTTTATAATTTAAAAGCATAAAGGATGATAAAAACTGATAAATTAGGAGGGTAGGATACATATGCGAATATATACACGTTCTGGAGATAAAGGAAAAACATCGCTTATATATGGTGAGCGCGTGAATAAAAATGATCTTCGCGTTGAAGCTTATGGAACTTGTGACGAGGCAAATTCGATGATTGGTTTAGCTATTAGTTATTTGCAACAAGAGAGTACGTTTAAAGAAAAAGAGTTTGTTATCGAAGAACTTTCCCGTGTGCAAACATTGTTGTTTCATGTTGGTTCAGAGCTAGCTACACCATTAGATAAAGAAGTCCCTTGGAAATTAACCGAGAAGCATATTGAAACATTGGAAAAGCAAATTGATAATTGGGATAAGCAGTTAGAGCCGTTAAAAAATTTTATTTTGCCATCTGGAGTACCAGCCTCTTCGGCCTTGCATGTCGCTAGAACAGTATCGCGAAGAGCAGAACGTCTAGCTGTAGGGATAGAAAACGTCAATCCATTAAGCCTTACTTTTCTGAATCGCTTATCGGATTATTTATTTGTTGCAGCGAGATACATGAACCAATTGCTTGAAGGAGAAGAAAGAACTTTGCACACTACATGATTTTTGTAGCAGAATAATAGCGTAAGCAGCCTTCTTAAGATAATACCTAGAAATGTGTATTATAGGAAAGTATGAAGTTTTAATTTTTATAGTAACAAGAAAAACTACAGCTGCTTCCGTAAAAATTTGATAAGCCAAGTTTTTCTAATATGAGAATGTAGGTAAATGTGTGTATGCATGTAATTAATCTGTGCGGGGTAAAATAATTATAATATGATTACTTGTTAATAGAAATTCTACGCAAACAATTATTTTAAGGGGCTATGATTGACAGAACGCGGTTGTAGGGCTTAAACTATTTATAAAGATTATAATTTAAGAATAGAATTATTTTTGTATAAACTACTGAAAGTGAGGTGGATGAGGGTGTCTGAAAACAGATTGCAAGAGGCTATAAGCACATTAAAAGCATCAGGCGTCCGTATCACTCCACAACGACATGCGGTTCTTGAGTACTTACTCAATTCGATGGTTCATCCTACAGCTGATGATATTTATAAAGCTCTTGAGGGTAAGTTTCCTAATATGAGTGTCGCAACGGTTTACAATAATTTACGTGTATTGCGTGAAGTAGGCCTCGTTAGAGAATTAACATATGGCGACTCTTCAAGCAGGTTTGATTGTAATACTTCAGATCATTACCATATTATTTGTAACTCATGTGGAAAAATTGTTGACTTTCATTATCCTTCGTTGGATGAAGTCGAGGCATTAGCTGAGCAGGTAACTGGATTTAAAGTCAGTCATCATCGCATGGAATTGTATGGTGAATGTGAAGAATGCCAAAAAGAAGAAAAAAACAAACAAAAAAGTGGATAATGAATGTAAAAAAGTCTCGATTGCATTTAGCGATCGAGACTTTTTTACAACTACAGGAAATGACAGTGCGTATTTCACTATAAATATAGCACTAAGCCAAGTTCTTCTAAACTTTAATTAGAATGCAATGCGTGTGTGTTTGTATTCCGAATATAAAATGTGCTTTAAGAAACAATATTCATACCCAATAACCATCTAAATAGGCTGACGCGGGAATGGTTATTTTTTTATAGAACTTTCCTCTTTTTTCATTGCTTTCCAATAGCGCCTTGTATTGTATTTTTCATCAAATTCTTTACCTTCTAATTCTTTATCCAGTGTCAATGGTTGTTTACAATGCATACAGGCGTCAACGCGGCCAAGCATCTTTGTTGGTTTTTCGCAGCTTGGACAAATAATCGGCACTGCTTTTAGCGATAAAGTCCCTATCCAAAGGTAAACTACACAACTTAAGACGACCATTATAACCCCTAGTATGAAGAATGTAACCATAAGCCACGGAATTTTTTTGGTTAGTATGCCACCATACATAAGAAGAATTCCAGCAAATATAAGAATCAATGCAAAGGATCTAATTTTGTTTATTTTGCTTGAATATACGATTTGAGCCATGATGTCCCCCCTTAACCCCTTCATAAGTAGTATAGCATATATTATATGAAAAAGATTTGATAATTCAATTCGCATTTTGCGTTGTCTATTACCGAGTAATGAGCTGAAAAAATCATGCACTTCCCTGAACCCTTTTATAATCCATTCCTAAGAAGACTACTTAAAAACAAATAAGACTAGGAAAGAATTTGACTAATAAAAGAGGGAATCGAACCTTTTACAGCGAATGTAATATAATACGACAATTTATGCAAGTAAATGTACATATAAATGACATTCTATGTCGATTTAAGTTCATATCTGTAAACAAATGGAGGAAAAGTAATGGAACAATACTTGCGATCAATTTATCAACACCATGCTAGCAATTCTGATGTATTAGGAATTTTAATATTGGAAAAAACGAAGCCTGATAGCCCAATAACGGATAATTTCGATGTCGTTTTACTTATCATTGTTCAAGAAGCTGAAAAAACTTGGAATGTGAAACACTATGAATTTGCGGATAAAACGTGTGCGCTTCATATAGTAACGGAAGAACTATTAATGGAATGGATAGATACGAGCGGTTACCGGAATGCAGTGGAGTGGATAATTTATGGTAGAATCATTTTTGACCGAAATGAATTTTTTAATAATTTAAAAGCTACGTTGCAAAGCTTTCCAGATGATAAACGAAATTTACGTAAAATCATGGAGTTTGGTAAGCTTATAAAAAGCTACAATGAAGCTAAAGAGTTATTTGAAGCGGGTGAATATATGGATACGAATAGTAAAATTTTATATTCACTTCATTATTTGGCTAGATTGGCTGTTATTGAAAAAGGGTATTATCCGGAAGTAACTGTTTGGAGCCAGGTAAAACAAATTGATATTGAAGTTTATAAACTATACGAAGAATTTATAGAAAGTAAAGAAGAACTGAAGAAGAGAGTACAGTTAATGTTAATCGCTATGGATTATGTCATTAAAGCAAGAGCAAATATGGCTGTAAAGCATTTGTTAGACATGATGCACACAAAAAACGAATGGTACTATGGTGAATTAAAAGCTTTGCCTAAGCTTCAGCCTTATTCTCTAGACTTATCAGCGATTATAACGTACCTTGTTGATAAAAATATGCTAATAACTGCTACAGAGCAAACAAAAGGCGAAGGAGTGTATCATAGAAAATATATGGTAAGTAAATAGTGGAACGATTTTTTATACTATAGTAAGTAAATCATAAAAGCTTAAAGGTTTATAGCATAAAAAAATCGGGCTTCCACGATAAAGAGTTGGAGATGAACCAATTATTTCCAATGTTTTTCAAACGGTTATTTTGGGGTAATGAGCAAGAGGTTCGTCATAATTGTGTTCAACAAGCCCCCTTCTATTTTGCTTATTTGCAATGAAATGAAGTATAAATTAAGAACATCTTTTATACGTATTAAATTTGTTGCACTAGTGATGTAAGGAAATGAACTTTTAATATAATTAAACTCTAAGACGTTTTCATATGAAAAGGCACTTCAGATTTCGAAAAGGAAAAGGTTAAAGATTACTACTCTATTTCAAAGAAAGAAAGAGAACTGCTCATTTGTATCAGAACTTCAAATTCCCATCGCAATATTTAAATTTTCATAGTATAAGAGAAAGGATTGTTTTAGCAAAAAAATATAAAAAAGGATTGACTTTAAAATTAACACATGGTACAGTTATAAGCGTCGCAAAAATTGCGTTGGAAATTAGCGGTAAAAATGTTCGAAAAAACTTATTGACATATCTTATAGAAATGTGTTAAGTTAATTAAGTCGCCATTTTGAATAAATAAGTCACAAAAAACTTTTTAAAAAAGTTGTTGACAAGGTTTTTGAAAAATGGTAAACTTAAGAAGTTGCGTCAAAAAAGACGAACTAACAAATTTGCTCTTTGAAAACTGAACAAAACAACCAGTATGTCAAGGAAAAAACAAACCCTGTTTTTTCTTAAGAAATAAACTGAGAGAAATCTCAGCAGCTAAGAATGATGAAGAACGGTGTTCATCATCACAAACTTTTATGGAGAGTTTGATCTTGGCTCAGGACGAACGCTGGCGGCGTGCCTAATACATGCAAGTCGAGCGCGGGAAGCAAGCAGATCTCCTTCGGGAGTGACGCTTGTGGAACGAGCGGCGGACGGGTGAGTAACACGTGGGCAACCTACCTGTAAGACTGGGATAACTCCGGGAAACCGGGGCTAATACCGGATGAAACAAAGCGTCGCATGACGCAATGTTAAAAGGCGGCATATGCTGTCACTTACAGATGGGCCCGCGGCGCATTAGCTAGTTGGTGAGGTAAAGGCTCACCAAGGCAACGATGCGTAGCCGACCTGAGAGGGTGATCGGCCACACTGGGACTGAGACACGGCCCAGACTCCTACGGGAGGCAGCAGTAGGGAATCTTCCGCAATGGACGAAAGTCTGACGGAGCAACGCCGCGTGAGTGATGAAGGTTTTCGGATCGTAAAACTCTGTTGTTAGGGAAGAACAAGTGCCATTCAAATAGGCTGGCACCTTGACGGTACCTAACCAGAAAGCCCCGGCTAACTACGTGCCAGCAGCCGCGGTAATACGTAGGGGGCAAGCGTTGTCCGGAATTATTGGGCGTAAAGCGCGCGCAGGCGGTCCTTTAAGTCTGATGTGAAAGCCCACGGCTTAACCGTGGAGGGCCATTGGAAACTGGAGGACTTGAGTACAGAAGAGGAGAGTGGAATTCCACGTGTAGCGGTGAAATGCGTAGAGATGTGGAGGAACACCAGTGGCGAAGGCGACTCTCTGGTCTGTAACTGACGCTGAGGTGCGAAAGCGTGGGTAGCGAACAGGATTAGATACCCTGGTAGTCCACGCCGTAAACGATGAGTGCTAGGTGTTAGGGGGTTTCCGCCCCTTAGTGCTGAAGTTAACGCATTAAGCACTCCGCCTGGGGAGTACGGCCGCAAGGCTGAAACTCAAAAGAATTGACGGGGACCCGCACAAGCGGTGGAGCATGTGGTTTAATTCGAAGCAACGCGAAGAACCTTACCAGGTCTTGACATCCTCTGACACCCCTAGAGATAGGGCATTCCCTTCGGGGACAGAGTGACAGGTGGTGCATGGTTGTCGTCAGCTCGTGTCGTGAGATGTTGGGTTAAGTCCCGCAACGAGCGCAACCCTTGATCTTAGTTGCCAGCATTTAGTTGGGCACTCTAAGGTGACTGCCGGTGACAAACCGGAGGAAGGTGGGGATGACGTCAAATCATCATGCCCCTTATGACCTGGGCTACACACGTGCTACAATGGATGGAACAAAGGGTAGCGAAGCCGCGAGGCCAAGCAAATCCCATAAAACCATTCTCAGTTCGGATTGCAGGCTGCAACTCGCCTGCATGAAGCCGGAATCGCTAGTAATCGCGGATCAGCATGCCGCGGTGAATACGTTCCCGGGTCTTGTACACACCGCCCGTCACACCACGAGAGTTGGTAACACCCGAAGTCGGTGAGGTAACCTTTTGGAGCCAGCCGCCGAAGGTGGGACCAATGATTGGGGTGAAGTCGTAACAAGGTAGCCGTATCGGAAGGTGCGGCTGGATCACCTCCTTTCTAAGGAAATATAGAAGGCGGAAGCGTTTGGTTAGCGACGTATGAACTGGACTGACCCAAAGGAGATAAAGGAAACACGATGAACGTAAGTGAATCGATTGTTGACTTATCGTACGGAGGGGAAGGAAGTTGCACTAGTCGCTGAACGCTGGAGCTAGACTATTATACGGAAGACATACTCGGTTGTTTGGTTCAGTTTTGAGAGAGTAAATGCTTGTCTCTCAAGGATGAGATAGAAGGATCTTCTGTTAAAACCCGTCACGTCCTGTGACGAACACAGAAGTCACCACATCCTGTGGAAGCTTGTACCTTGAAAACTAAATAAGAGTAACAACGACATCAAACCAAAAGCGGAAGCGAATGTTTAGCGATGTACAGACTGGACTGACTCGTAGGAGATAAAGGAAACACGATGAACGTAAGTGAATCGATGTTGACTTATCGTACGAAGAGGAAGGAAGTCATGCTAATCGCTATGAGCTGAAGCTAGAAAACCAAAAGCTGAAAAGCAATATGCTTATTCATAGATAAATTTGTAAGATTAGTTAAGTGAATAAGGGCGCACGGTGGATGCCTTGGCACTAGGAGCCGAAGAAGGACGGGACTAACACCGATATGTCCTGGGGAGTCGTAAGTAGACATCGATCCAGGAATTTCCGAATGGGGGAACCCGCTGCTCGTAATGGAGCAGTACTTCTATCTGAATTCATAGGGTAGAAGAGGCATACCCGGGGAACTGAAACATCTCAGTACCCGGAGGAAGAGAAAGCAAACGCGATTTCCCAAGTAGCGGCGAGCGAAACGGAATTAGCCCAAACCAGAAGGCTTGCCTTCTGGGGTTGTAGGACACTCCATTGGAGTTATCAAGAGATTCTTTAGATGAAGCGATCTGGAAAGGTCGGCCAAAGAAGGTAACAGCCCTGTAATCGAAAAAGAATCTCCTCCGGAGTGGATCCTGAGTACGGCGGAACACGAGGAATTCCGTCGGAATCCGGGAGGACCATCTCCCAAGGCTAAATACTCCCTAGTGACCGATAGTGAACCAGTACCGTGAGGGAAAGGTGAAAAGCACCCCGGAAGGGGAGTGAAATAGAACCTGAAACCGTGTGCCTACAAGTAGTCGAAGCCCGTTAATGGGTGACGGCGTACCTTTTGTAGAATGGACCGGCGAGTTACGATCGTATGCAAGGTTAAGTGGAAGACACGGAGCCGTAGCGAAAGCGAGTCTGAATAGGGCGAATATAGTATGCGGTCGTAGACCCGAAACCGTGTGATCTACCCATGTCCAGGGTGAAGGTCAGGTAACACTGACTGGAGGCCCGAACCCACGTATGTTGAAAAATGCGGGGATGAGGTGTGGGTAGGGGTGAAATGCCAATCGAACACGGAGATAGCTGGTTCTCTCCGAAATAGCTTTAGGGCTAGCCTCAAGGAAAGAGTACTGGAGGTAGAGCACTGATTGAACTAGGGGCCCTCATCGGGTTACCGAATTCAGTCAAACTCCGAATGCCAGCTACTTATCCTTGGGAGTCAGACTATGGGTGATAAGGTTCATAGTCGAAAGGGAAACAGCCCAGACCGCCAGCTAAGGTCCCAAAGTATACGTTAAGTGGAAAAGGATGTGGAGTTGCCCAGACAACCAGGATGTTGGCTTAGAAGCAGCCACCATTTAAAGAGTGCGTAATAGCTCACTGGTCGAGTGACTCTGCGCCGAAAATGTACCGGGGCTAAACGTATCACCGAAGCTGCGGATTGTTCTTACGAACAATGGTAGGAGAGCGTTCTAAGTGCTGTGAAGTCAGATCGTGAGGACTGGTGGAGCGCTTAGAAGTGAGAATGCCGGTATGAGTAGCGAAAAAAGAGTGAGAATCTCTTTCACCGAATGCCTAAGGTTTCCTGAGGAAGGCTCGTCCTCTCAGGGTTAGTCGGGACCTAAGCCGAGGCCGAAAGGCGTAGGCGATGGACAACAGGTAGATATTCCTGTACCACCTCATGAACGTTTGAACGATGGGGGGACGCAGTAGGATAAGGAATGCGCACCGATGGACGTGTGCGCCCAAGCAGTGAGAAAGTCGGATAGGCAAATCCGTTCGACAATTTCAAGCTGTGATGGGGAGGGAAATAGAGTACCGAAGTTCCGGATTTCACACTGCCAAGAAAAGCCTCTAGTGAGTTCATAGGTGCCCGTACCGCAAACCGACACAGGTAGGCGAGGAGAGAATCCTAAGGTGAGCGGGAGAACTCTCGTTAAGGAACTCGGCAAAATGACCCCGTAACTTCGGGAGAAGGGGTGCTCCTTTAAGGAGGAGCCGCAGTGAATAGGCCCAAGCGACTGTTTAGCAAAAACACAGGTCTCTGCGAAGCCGAAAGGCGAAGTATAGGGGCTGACACCTGCCCGGTGCTGGAAGGTTAAGGGGAAGCGTTAGCACTTCGGTGCGAAGCGTAGAACCGAAGCCCCAGTAAACGGCGGCCGTAACTATAACGGTCCTAAGGTAGCGAAATTCCTTGTCGGGTAAGTTCCGACCCGCACGAAAGGTGCAACGACTTGGGCACTGTCTCAACGAGAGACCCGGTGAAATTATACTATGCGTGAAGATGCGCATTACCCGCGACAGGACGGAAAGACCCCGTGGAGCTTTACTGTAGCCTGATATTGAATGTTGGTACAGCTTGTACAGGATAGGTGGGAGCCATCGAAGCGTGAGCGCTAGCTTACGTGGAGGCAACCGTGGGATACCACCCTGGCTGTACGAACCTTCTAACCCAGGGCCGTAATCCGGTCCGGAGACAGTGTCAGGCGGGCAGTTTGACTGGGGCGGTCGCCTCCCAAAAGGTAACGGAGGCGCCCAAAGGTTCCCTCAGAATGGTTGGAAATCATTCGTAGAGTGTAAAGGCAGAAGGGAGCTTGACTGCGAGACCTACAAGTCGAGCAGGGACGAAAGTCGGGCTTAGTGATCCGGTGGTTCCGCATGGAAGGGCCATCGCTCAACGGATAAAAGCTACCCCGGGGATAACAGGCTTATCTCCCCCAAGAGTTCACATCGACGGGGAGGTTTGGCACCTCGATGTCGGCTCATCGCATCCTGGGGCTGTAGTCGGTCCCAAGGGTTGGGCTGTTCGCCCATTAAAGCGGTACGCGAGCTGGGTTCAGAACGTCGTGAGACAGTTCGGTCCCTATCCGTCGTGGGCGCAGGAGGTTTGAGAGGAGCTGTCCTTAGTACGAGAGGACCGGGATGGACACACCGCTGGTGTACCAGTTGTTCCGCCAGGAGCATAGCTGGGTAGCTACGTGTGGCAGGGATAAGTGCTGAAAGCATCTAAGCATGAAGCCCCCCTCAAGATGAGACTTCCCATCACTATAAGTGAGTAAGATCCCTCAGAGATGATGAGGTTGATAGGTTCGAGGTGGAAGCGTGGTGACACGTGGAGCTGACGAATACTAATCGATCGAGGACTTAACTAACCTTTTTGGTAGATGTACGTTGAATGATCTCTTATTTAGTTTTCAAGGTAACAAGGAAAAAATGACTTTTTTCAACAAAGATCTTGATTTTTTCACAAAAACGATTATAATAAGATTTGTGCCTCTTTGAAGCACAACATAACAGATAGCAACTTTGCCTGGTAGTAATGGCGGAGAGGTCACACCTGTTCCCATGCCGAACACAGTAGTTAAGCTCTCCAGCGCCGATGGTAGTTGGGACTTTGTCCCTGCAAGAGTAGGACGCCGCCAGGCATAGTCATTCTAATTGGTATTATTCCACAGTAGCTCAGTGGTAGAGCAATCGGCTGTTAACCGATCGGTCGTAGGTTCGAATCCTACCTGTGGAGCCAATGGAGAGCTGTCCGAGTGGCCGAAGGAGCACGATTGGAAATCGTGTAGGCCGTTACCGCGGCCTCGAGGGTTCGAATCCCTCGCTCTCCGCCACTATAAACTGTCACATACATAATTGGCCCGTTGGTCAAGTGGTTAAGACACCGCCCTTTCACGGCGGTAACACGGGTTCGAATCCCGTACGGGTCACCATTTGAGGAGGATTAGCTCAGCTGGGAGAGCACTTGCCTTACAAGCAAGGGGTCGCAGGTTCGAGCCCTGCATCCTCCACCAGTTCGAAAATGCTTGAAACTTTAATTTAGTTTTAGTAAACTGTTTTATAGGCTCTTGAAAATATCATTCATATCGCGGGGTGGAGCAGTCTGGTAGCTCGTTGGGCTCATAACCCAAAGGTCACAGGTTCAAATCCTGTCCCCGCAACCAATATTTGTTAGTTTTTTGGTCCGGTAGTTCAGTTGGTTAGAATGCCTGCCTGTCACGCAGGAGGTCGCGGGTTCGAGTCCCGTCCGGACCGCCACTTTAAACTAGTTTTGCTTTCATACATAAAACAAATGGCTCGATAGCTCAGTCGGTAGAGCAAGGGACTGAAAATCCCTGTGTCGGCGGTTCGATTCCGTCTCGAGCCACCATTTTTGTTTCCATATCGTGGAGGGGTAGCGAAGTGGCTAAACGCGGCGGACTGTAAATCCGCTCCCTCAGGGTTCGGGAGTTCGAATCTCTCCCCCTCCACCATTTTCATATTTAGGGGTATAGTTTAATGGTAAAACGAAGGTCTCCAAAACCTTTGATGTGGGTTCGATTCCTACTACCCCTGCCAATCATATGGCGGCCGTGGCGAAGTGGTTAACGCACCGGATTGTGGCTCCGGCACACGTGGGTTCGATCCCCACCGGTCGCCCTTTTTGTATATTGGGCCATAGCCAAGCGGTAAGGCATCGGGTTTTGATCCCGTGTACCCCAGGTTCGAATCCTGGTGGCCCAGCCATGAAGCGGAAGTAGTTCAGTGGTAGAACACCACCTTGCCAAGGTGGGGGTCGCGGGTTCGAATCCCGTCTTCCGCTCCAATTTTGTTTTTAGGATGGCGGTATAGCCAAGTGGTAAGGCAGAGGTCTGCAAAACCTTTATCACCGGTTCAAATCCGGTTACCGCCTCCAATATACTATGCCGGTGTGGCGGAATTGGCAGACGCGCGGGACTCAAAATCCCGTTCCCTTTTTGGGAGTGTCGGTTCGACCCCGACCACCGGTATCATTAAGATCGATATGACGACATTCTTACGGAATTTATTCGTAGGGATGTCGTTTTTTTGCGTTGTATATAACATAGTACGTGCGATATCCAGTCCCGCGCGTACGGACGAACAGACGCTTTCCTTTAAACTAACCAGAGGAGAGCGCTTTTTTAATGGGATATATTAGGCGAAGAAATGAGTTGCCGTATGAAATAGATATGGCGACAGAACTGGTAGAATTTGAAACATGGTCTTTTGATGATGCCTTGGAACGATTTATGGCAGACGCAAAACAGCGAGGATTAAGATCGGATACTATTCGATATTATAAAGATAAAACTGCGATATTTCGCCGATGGCTTGGAGAGGAAAAATCGGATTTTATTAGCGGAGTCCTGCGCGCTGATATTGATAGATAAGTAGAAAAAAACTCGACAATTGAGTAACGGTTCTATAAATACGCACATACGAGGTTTTGATAATACATTAAAGAATCATTGATTATTTATTGAAAAGATTAATATACTCGATATTTAGGCAATATCTTTACATTGAAAACTCAATGGTTATTCATTTCCGGGTAAATAATTCTATATCAGCCATAATCTATTTTTATCATGTAACAAAAATAGGTTATGGCTTTAAATATAAGTTAGTTATTTAGAATAAAGTTTATTGCAATAATTACGAATTATTCTGATATAATAAGGTTGATAAGAGTATTATGAAACAATTCAACAATCGGGCCATTTAATGGAATAACCATCTGTGAAAATGGGGATTTTGGGGGATTACTTATGACGAAAATAATTTTGGAAACAAGTGTAGCAAATGAAGTTCCAAATTTAAGTGTTTTTCAAGAGAACTTATATAATTGTCCGTTAGTATTTTTTGTTCATGGTTATGGGGCAGATCGTGAACAAGCTATTGATTTTGGGTATTGCTTGCAAAAAAAGGCTTTTATTACGTAAGCATAGATTGTAAAGGACACGGTGCAAGAAAGCAGGAAAATGAATACAAAAAATTCTTTAATGTTTTCCCACCAGATACTGGATTAGATACGTATGTCCATATGCATGAAGTTATTGAACAATCGGCAATTGATATAGAGAACTTAATTGAATATTTTAAGGATAAAGATAGAATTGATACAAGTAAAATTGGTATATCAGGTTTTTCAATGGGAGGCTATGCCTCATTTTATATATCGGCAAATAATCCTGATATAAAGGTTGCTATTCCCATAGCGGGTAAGCCATCATTCACAAAAGCATGGCTCGATACCATTACCTCAACTGCCACCTATGAATAATGGAGTACACAGATTCAAGATGAGGTGAAAGAAGTCGAAAAAAGAACTGAATACTTTCAAATGATAGACCCCTTTGACAAGTTGAGTGGTTTTTTTCCAAAACCATTTTTTTATTAATGGCGACCAAGATATTGATTCGCCGTACTTTTAATCGTTAGAACTATACAAGAAGTTATCACCGCTGTATTCTGAACATCCCGATAAACTTAAACTTAGTATGCCTTTTGTTAATCATCAGTTTACTTACAGTATGAAGCTCGGGGCGTGCGACTGGTTTGAAAAACATCTCAAATAATAAATAATTAGGGGCTGTGAGAACATAGGTGTTTACTGCCATCGGGCGCTATTCACTAACAAGGTATGTAGCCAAATAGCGTATAAAGGCCATATTCTTGCATAAGGGTTATCAGCACCGAGCAGGATTATTATTGTATAAAAATATCGAGTTACTTGTATAAAAAGCCACTTTAAAATCGGAAATGCGAGAACGTCGTACTAAAGGTTGGTAAATCTATATGACGAGGAGGAAAATATGATGATAATTGAAAGAGTTACATCGCTCGAACAGTCTAAGTTAGATTTACTAATAGAAGATAGTTTATCTGAAGGTTATAAATTTATAAAGAGATTAGTTGATGAATATACATTAGGGAGCAACAAATTTGATAATAATGGAGAGGCACTTTATGTTGCAATAATTAATGACGAGGTTATTGGAATTGGGGGTCTTAATATTGACCCCTATCTTAATCTTTCCGATGTAGGAAGAGTAAGGCATCTTTATGTTTTGCGTAAAAACAGAGGTATTGGTGTAGGAAAGAAACTTCTAAATACAATAATTGATAAAGCAAGGGATAGTTTTCGGACAATAAGGTTACTATCTACTGATAATCCAGCTGCAGTTAATTTATATATAGAATGTGGATTCTCAAAAGTAGAAGGAATTCATAAAGCTAGTCATATATTGGAAATATCAAAAGCTGATAATGAATGATTGGTGTTAAACAATACGAACGGGCGCGCTTATGGAACAAGGAACTACGTCCAGTACTGTAGAATAGGGTTAGATAGTGGAGTAAAAGCTCAATCTGAAAAGAGTGTAATTTAGATCAAGGGTGATAGAAATTGTTGAATTTAGAAAAAGTGACTAAAGATAAAGAAAGCATTTTACATAACCTCATGCAATTCTATATATATATGAATTTAGTAAGTTTGTCCCTGAAATTAGATTAGAACAAGACGGCACGTTTAATCAATTTAATTTAAATAGGTATTGGGAAAACCCCAATTTCCACGCTTTTTTTTATTAAGTTAGAGAATGAATACATTGGCTTTGCTCTTGTAGAAAGTGAATCAAAATCCTTTCCTAATACTTTTCATGAGTTCTTTATCATTGCAACATATAGCGGGAAAGGTTATGGAAAAACGTAGCAACAGAACTTATGCTTATGTTTCGAGGTAATTGGATTATCACTCAAATTGAAGCAAATTATCCCGCTCAGGCATTTTGAGAAAACTTGTTTATAGGTTGACTAACGGGGATGTAACTGAACGATATGATAAAGAGAGAAGGTCCATCCAAGAATTTCACACATCCTCAATAGCAGATGCTGAATAATTTTGTTAGTACATTCTACACAGTATATCTACCGCAATAGACATTTCAGGAATAACATTAATATAGATTAGTCTTCATAAATTTTTTGTCTCTAAGCTTGAGGAATATAATTTCTAATCAGGGGGTATTTATATGCCATTTGAACAATGTAAGTACATAAAAACTGTAATGTCAAACTTCAACAAAGATTGGTTCTTTGCAGGTGGTTGGGCAATAGATATTTTTCTTGGAAAAGAAACTAGAGATCACCATGATATTGAGATTGGTATATTTAGAGAAGATCAAACTGAATTAAAGCAAGTTTTTGATAACTGGGAATTAAAAAAAGTTGTAAAAGGAGAATTTATATCTTGGAATAACGAGTTTTTAGAATTACCTGTTCATGAAATACATGCCATAAATAATATGAATAAGCAGAAATTAGAAATTCTCTTAAACGAGTCTGACGCTGATAATTGGAGGTTTAGAAGGGATTTAAGAATTTCCTATCCTCTACAATCAGCTATAAAGTATTCTAAAGGAGGCTTACCTTATTTGGAACCAGGGATAGTTTTATTATATAAGGTGAGAAACACAAGAGAAAAAGACCATAAGGATTTTTTATCTGTGTGTGCCAGGCATGCACACATTCTCTAGGGTTCGAGTCCCGAACCACGAAGGCAGTAGTAGTGGTTAGCCTAAGACAAGGGTGTCTGGGGTGACCCAGAATCTGAAGGAAGTCGGCGGCAAATCTCCGCCCTTAGGAACACGAACTTCATAGAAGGCTAGGTGTACTTGGATGAGACTGCACAACAAGTCAAAGTCCTTACTGCCAAAGGGTACACAGAGTAAATGAAGTGGGGATATGGAGAGGAAGAATGTGTGCTTACCCCGGGAGATCTGACAGAAAAGCGGTGCACACGCCGTAACCGAACATGTAAGTGTTCGCTGAACTGTCAGAAGTCAGCCGAAGCCGTAGTACTAGATATTTCTAGGAAGGGCTGAATCATTGAAGAAGAATGGTCGCTTCGGAGTACGCAATACTTGATGAAGCAGAAACAAGAAAACCTTCCTAGTGAAGGAAGCGGTGAATCCCGTGGGGGACACTAGAAGGGCTGAGAGAAATTGCCACACAAGAAGAAAGAGCCATTCACGTAGGAGTTAGATATCATGTTGGAAAGCATTCTATCACGAGAAAACTTAATATGTGCACTGAAACGTGTCGAACGTAACAAAGGAAGCCACGGTGTGGATGAAATGCCCGTACAAAACCTACGAGCGCATCTCATGGAACACTGGGCTTCCGTTCGAGAACAACTCGAATCAGGTACCTACTATCCTCAACCCGTTCGCCGTGTCGAAATCCCGAAACCAAACGGCGGAGTGAGGAAGCTAGGAATTCCTACCGTGCTAGACCGTTTCATCCAACAAGCAATCGCACAAGTTCTAACAACCATCTATGACGCAACATTTTCTGAACATAGTTATGGTTTTCGCCCAAACAGACGAGGACATGACGCGGTTAGGAAAGCGAGAAGCTATATGAAAGATGGCTATCGCTGGGTTATAGACATGGATTTAGAGAAATTCTTTGATAAAGTACATCACGACCGATTAATGAGGAAACTGAGCCAAAAGGTCAAAGATCCGAGAGTACTTAAACTTATACGTAGGTATCTCCAAGCTGGCATTATGGAGGACGGAATCGTTCAACCAAACACAGAAGGAGCCCCTCAAGGCGGACCATTAAGTCCGTTGCTATCCAACATCGTTTTAGATGAGCTAGATAAAGAATTAGAGCGAAGGGGGCTCCATTTCGTCCGTTATGCGGACGACTGTAACATATATGTTCAATCGAGGAGAGCGGGATCGCGAGTGATGAAAAGTATCACTACATTTATCGAAGGAAAACTCAAATTAAAAGTAAATGAACAGAAAAGTGCAGTAGACCGCCCATGGAAGCGTAAATTCCTAGGATTTTCTTTCACATTCCATAAAGAGAACCCAAAGATTCGGGTTTCTAAAGAAAGTATCAAACGCTTTAAACAGCGTGTCAGAGAACTAACCTCAAGAAAGAAGTCTATGAATATGCAGGATAGAATCGCAAAGCTAAATCGATACTTAGTAGGTTGGCTAGGCTACTATCAGCTAGCAGAGACGCCCTCTATATTTGAAGTTTTGGATAGCTGGATTCGAAGAAGGATGCGAATGATACGCTGGAAAGAATGGAAGAAAGTCAAAACAAAATACAAGAATTTAATAAAACTTGGAATTAGTAAAGGAAAAGCATGGGAGTGGGCAAACACGAGAAAGGCTTATTGGCGTATAGCTAAAAGTCCGATCTTACATAGAGCATTAGGTGATCGATACTGGTCAAACCTAGGCTTAAAGAGTCTACATAAACGATATCAAACGATGCGTTGGACTTAAATGAAACCGCCGTATACGGAACCGTACGTACGGTGGTGTGAGAGGTCGGGGGTTAGTCGCCCCCTCCTACTCGATTAAGGATAATCTTAAATTTGAGCAGCAGAACTGGCTTAGACAAGCTATAAAAATTCATGAACCAAAGCATGAGTGGCTTGAATTATTAGGTTAGATATTTACTCCATAAATGGGCGTAGTTGTAGAGTAACAGCTGCGCTTCAATAGGCAGTTAATGGAATAAGAAGATCAAGTAAACTAGGGAATTAATGTAAATATATACACTAGCACTGCATGAAAATAAATCTCGAACATCCATTTTTAGAATATTATATACATTAAATCATTGGATCGTATGTTAGGTCATCTAAGTGCAAAGCATCTCCTAATTCGTATTGGGCTAAGGTTTCTTCAAAAATTTGTCTATGTTTTTGCCGCCTTCGCCCGCTGGATGAACGTTCAGGTTCCTTAAAGATTTCCAAAACAAACATAGACATCTTATTGTCGTAACAGTCGCGAATCCAATCCAGCATTTCCAATAAAGTGCCTTTAAAGCCTAATTTGTGCTTGATTAACAGCGTAATGCAAAAAGTAATCATTGCTAGATAGAGGAAAAGATTTTCATATCCTTCTAGAAAAAATCGATGAATTATTGGTAGGAAAATATTACTCGAAAGTAAGCTTAACAGAATTGAAAAATATTCTTGATACATTAAATAAGATTATAGAAACTAATAAAAACAAAGGGAGAGAGATAAAGTAATGACAAATAACCTAAAACAACTAACCGATCGTATTTACTATTTACCTCACGACCCTAAAACAGATCGACCAATATTATCTGCTATATGTGGAACTCAGCAGACTTTAATTGTAGATACTGGAAACTCTGATGAACATGCTAAATTATTTCTTAATGAGATAGAACAACAGCAGGTAAATAATTTTCATTCTGTTATGTTAACACATTGGCATTGGGATCATAGCTTTGGAGCAAATAAAATGAATATGTTAACTATCGCACATGAAAAAACAAAAAAGCATCTTGAAAAAATTATGGATTATGAATGGTCAGATGACGCTTTAAATAATCGTGTAGAAAAAGGCTTAGAGAGTCAGTTTTGTTCAGAAATGATAAAAAAAGAATTTGATGATAACCGAAATATCAATATTACCTTACCTAATATTACTTTTAAAGAAAAGTTTGAGGTGCATTTAGGTGATACCCGGTGTATAGTTAAACATGTAGGTGGCGATCACTCTGATGATTCTTCAATTATTTTTGTTGAGGAAGAAAAGGTTCTTTTCTTAGGGGATTGTTTATATCCGAGTGTATATACGAAACAACCACAATATAAGGTTGATAATGTTAGAAATGTGATAGAAAAAATTGAAATGTTTGATGCAGAAATTTATGTACTTTCACATCAAACTCCATTAACTAAAGATGAATTTATGGGGTATATAAATCTTTTGATTTGTCAAATTAAGCGAGACAACATGTTTTGATCAAATTCTTTATCGACATGGGACATGAAACACTCCATCGGTGTTTTGTAACCTAATGATTTTCTTGGAATATTGTTTCTTCTAAGTGCTACTTCAGAAATATACGTTTGGGTTATGGGGTTGAAATCCATATCCTTTGGTAGCCCATTTCTTCGAAGCAGACCGTTGGAATGTTCATTCAATCCTCTTTGTGAAGGGGTTCCAGGATCTGCAAAATAAATATCAATATCTTGCTTATTACTGATAGATTTCCAATTAGAAAACTCTTTACCACAGTCGAAAATAATCGATTTAAACAAGTGTTTCGGCAGTGGAGCGAGCCAGTCATTAAGCGATGATTCAACATTAGCAGCTCTTCTTCCCTCTGGCTTAATGGCAATGATACATTTTGTTAATCGCTCAACCAATGTGATGACAGCACTTTTATGGTGGCGACCAACAATCGTGTCTCCTTCTAGGTGACCAAATTCTTTCTTGTAGTTCGGATGGTCATTGTCTCGGTCTTGAATGCCGCGTCTAAAGCTTTGTTTCCCTCTTTTTTCTTTATAGCCATTTGGATTGCGTTTGCCTTGCATAGGTAAAGTATTTACATCAAATTCGCCTTTTTTAAACTTACGGTAAAGCGTACGCATGCTACAGGAAATAGGTCTTTCATTCCGACCGATGATGACATCAGGCGTCCAACCGTCACGGGCTTTTTCTTCAATGTAGGCTCTTTCTTCATCTGTTAACTGCGTTCTTTTTCGACCACATTTAGCTTTGTTCGCTTGATAGTTCAAATGAATGTCTATCGCAGTTAGACCGTTTTTCAATTCGCGAATCACACGATATATAGTTTCATGACCACGCTTTAATTTTTCAGCAATTTTTCGACCTGATAGACCAAATTCAAGATATTCCTCTATGAATATGATCTCTGTTTTGGTAAGATGGGTATAGGACATGTCAGATACACTCTCCTTAACTTTGGTAGGTTTTGATTGAGTATATCATGGCATGTCTTTTTTGTATTGCATCTCTTTGAAGTCACAATATCACACTAACCACAGCTTTAGCTGCCTGCCCTTGACCGCCGTGCCCATTCTTAGTAATCGCTGGAAGGGGTCGGGGCCCCACCAGCGGAGCTTAGAATGGATTGTCCGTGGTACGCTATTCATGCGGATGTTGCCTTAAGGCATTTTTTCAACCATCCGTCGTTTACATCTCACCACGGACACAAACAAGGTCAAGGGTGGTGGTAGGGTGACCTTCACTTAAAGCCCTAATCTGATGAGAATATTTTATGTGTCTCGCTTAATTTTACAATCTAGGTCTTTTAAAGTTAATTTGTGATTTAACAGAAAAATATCAAAGAAACCGCCTGAATTTGGTCAATGAGCTATCTGCTCAATTAAATCGTAAATTAAGTCAGTTAGAAGAGGAAATTGTTTATTGTTTCATTAATGGTATATAAGTTGTATAAAACAGTGAATTTTTCCAATATAAAATGGTCAATTTTTGTATGACTTATATTTGAAATTCTAAAATTAATAAGGAGGAAGTAATGACTAATATCATACTGCTATTTTCTTCTTTAGCCTCTGGTTATTTTTTAGGTAGCCTTAACTCTGCTGTCATTGTTGGAAAATTATATGGGAAAGATATAAGGAGTTGTGGAAGTAGAAGCGCGGGGCTAACCAATACGTTGAGGGTATTAGGTAAAACCGCTGCGGTATTTGTTCTTGTCGGAGATGTATTAAAAGGGATAATTGCTTGTTTTATAGGTCTAATTTTCTTTGAAGTTTACTTCTATACGGGAGATGCTCAAGATAGTTTAAGCCTTTTAGTCGCAGGTTTAGGAGCAGTTATTGGGCATAACTGGCCTTTATTTTTTAAATTTAGAGGGGGGAAGGGAGCATTAACAGCAGTGTCTGTGCTGTTTATGGTTAATTGGATTCTGGCTCTTTTATGCATTGCTTTTTTTATATTAATTGTAGCTATGACACGGTATGTATCTTTAGGAACAATTAGTGCTACTGGACTTATTCCAGTTGTCTCATTTATTTCTGTTTTTGGACATACCTTTTATTTTAATATATTTGCTTGTTTAATGGCTGCCATTATTATTATTAAACACAGAGAAAATATACAAAGGTTACTTTCAGGCACAGAAAATAAACTTATATTTTGATTTTAATGGTAGTGGATTTACCATTAAGGTTATAGTTTTGGGGGAGTGCTATTGGGAGTTGAAATACATGTAACGTAACGAAATGTGCATGCTTTTCGAGAAAGAACTTCGCAACCTTTAAAGATTCTATTGGAATTGTTTTATAAGTTGATAAAATTTTAAACATAGATATTACGTTTTGGTGGGCTAAAATAAAGGCGTACTGCTGGTGGTATCCCATTAAGTGATAAAAGTAGGGATAATGTAAATACTTAAATGATACAGAAATAGGTTGACTAAAGAAAGAATATTTGTTAAATTATAAATAATTAAACATTTAAGAGCTGCTTAATCTAATAGACTCTATTCCAGAAATAGAGCATTCCTTAGATAAAACCAGTAATAAAAATGGAGGTATATTATTTTATACTCCTTTTTATTACTGGTTTTAATTTTTATTAGAGAAGGTAGCGATTCCATAAGTAAGATTTTAATTATAAGAGGTAAAAGTTTTTCAAAATAAAACATTTCATTTTCTTAATCAGCAGTAAATCAGCTTTTCTCCTTGTTGGTAAATACATACAAAGTAAGCAGAATCGCGTAGAATATGATTTACGAAAATCTATGTATTATCGTGGTACATCACCATCTAACAACGATACAACAGACTTATTGGAAACTTACTTGTCCTTGGCAGTTAAGATGTTATTGAGCTTATTCAAATTATTAACAAACGTTTTCTTCAGATCAAATGTGCCATCCACGGGCGCTAAATGATTGCACGTAACGCCTATAGTTTTAGTATATATTAAACGAAAGGAAGAAATAAAGTGAGATATTATTTGGAAGCGGATACAATTATTATGAATGCGAGAGTTTTTACCATGGATGACCTGCAACCGAGAGCTGAGGCAATAGCAATTAAAGATGGAAACATTGCATACGTTGGATCTGAGGAAGAGGCTTTTTCTTGGAAAGGTGAGAATACTCAAATTGTAGATGTGAATGGAAAAACGGTATTACCAGGATTTATTGAAAGTCATACACATCCGGTTGAATACGGATTAAATTTACTTAAATTAGACTGTCGCCCTAACGAAACTCCATCCATAGGAGCTATCCTAAAAAAAGTTAAAGAAAAAGCGGATCGATTGCCAGAAGGTGAATGGATTAGAGGATGGGGGTGGGATGACAGTAGAATGAAAGAAAAGCGAAATCCAACACGATGGGATTTAGATAAAGTTGCTCCAAACCATCCGGTTATTTTAGAGAGAACCTGTAAACATATGGCTGTATGTAATTCAAAAGCGCTAGAAATTAGTGGTGTTTCTGAAAATACTTCAAGTCCTGATGGTGGGCATATAGAACGTGAAAAAGATACTGGGAAATTAACAGGCCTGGTTCAAGAAAAAGCTCAAGGAATGATAGCTGTCCCTCAATACAAAGTGAAAGATATCATAAAAGGAATGAAATTAGCGCAAAAAGATTTTGCTAAATGGGGAATAACAACCGCCCATGAAATGGGTACACAGGCTAACTACTTTAGGGCTTATCAGGAAATGGATATGAATAAAGACTTACAAGTAAGAATTAGGCCATGGTTTTGGGCGATCGATCAAAATGGATTTCAAGGTTATTTTGATGAAGTTTTAGCCTTGGGTATTCAAAGTCGTTTGGGTGACGATATGATAAAAGTTCAAGGCATGAAGTTCATGCTTGATGGTAGTGTAGGGGGGAAAACGGCAGCAGTAGAAATGCCCTATGAAAATGAAGAGAACCGCGGTATCCTGTATGATAATGCAGATCACTTTTCCCCTTTTGTGAAACAAGCCTTAGAAGCTGGATTAAGAGTGGCGATACATGGAATTGGAGAAAGAGCAATAGAAGTAGCTATTACTGCGTTTGAACGAGCAAGTACATCTGTTGATATCAAGAAAATGAGAAATCGTATTGAACATTGTGGTCTTCCAACTCATGATCATTTAAGGAGGATGAAGAATCTTGAATTAATAGCTGCTTCCTCCATAGGTTTTGTTTATTATTTGGGTGATAGTTATTTGAAAAACCTTGGAGAAGAAAGAGTAAAACGGGTTTATCCTCATCGTTACTTTAAGGAGTATAACATTGTTGCACCAGGAAATTCAGACTTGCCTGTTACTGGTGGCAATCCATGGACGGGGATTTATGCAGCGGTAAACAGAAAAACAATATCTGGTCAAGTACTTGATGAAACGCAAAACATTACTATACACGATGCGATTAAAGCATACACAGCCGATGCAGCATATAGTTCAGGGGAAGAACATTTAATTGGTGTAATTAGACCTTCCGCAAAAGCAGATATTATTGTTGTTTCTGAGAATCCGTACGAAATAGATGTAGAGAACCTAATAGATATCAATGTGGAATATACGTTTTTAAATGGAAAATTAATCTACAATCAATAAAAAAATAAACTATAGAAGGGTAGGACCATGAATGTTCCCGGAAGAACAAAAAATGGTATTAGGTTCCATAGTGATTCTTTATTTCTTCTTTTTATTCGCCCTTTCTGTTTACATTAATAAAAGTTCGATTAAAACATATGATGATTACAATTTGGCAAGCAGAAATGTATCATTATTTCCTATTATCCTAACTTTTGTTGGGACTGCTGTTGGGGGATCGACATTACTCGGTTTTATGGAAAATGGATATGTTTTAGGGATGGGACAGCAATGGTTGAACATTAGCTTATTAGTAGTGGGAATACTTATGGCCTTCTTTCTAGTAAAAAAGATTAGAAAGATAGGAAGTAAACATAGAATGGTTACCATTGGTGACTTTACAGCACTTCGATACGGTGAATCCGCACGTATTCCTACTGTTATAAGTATATTGATTGCCTATTGCGCAATTACAGGTATGCAATTTACTGCTATTGCCACTATATTAAATTTGACGATTGGCCTTAGCATGACCACAGGGGTTTTAATTAGTTGGGTTCTATTAACCATCAAGACATATTACGGGGGATTAAAATCTGTTATATGGCAGGATGCTGTTCATGGGACTATACAGACAGTTGGTGTATTCTTACTATTCTTTGCCACTTTAATTGTTGCAGGAGATTTTAGTACTATTTCACAAAATGCTCAGGCAATAAACGAAGGAAGCCACTTAAATGTTTTTGGAATACCGACAACAGAAGTTTTAATATATACTGTTACAATTGGAGGTTATCAGTTTGTTCGGCAAGATTTATGGCAAAGGTATTGGGCAGCCAGTAGTGATAGAGTAGCTCTTCGTGGATACTGGGCTTCCATCATCCTTGGTTGTTTAATTGGAGCATTTGTAATTGCTATTGGAGTCTTGGGAAAATATGGTTTACAACTTAATATGGAAAATTCAGCGTTAATTTATTATGAAGTTATTACAAACGTTTTTCATTTCCCAATAATTATAATCATGATTACCGCGTTAATGGCAACCGTTATTTCAACTGCTGATTCCTTTTTTATGGCAAGTTCTTCTTCCGTTATCAATGATTTAATTAAACCTAGAATGAAGAATAGGGATGATACAAAGTTATTGAAATACAGTCGCTTATCCGTAATTTTAGTTTCAGTCTTTGCATTATTGCTTTCCTTGTATATTCCACAATTAGTAAATCTATGGGTAACTGGTACAGCCATGTTGGTATCGGGCTTATTGGCACCTGTTGTTTTTGGGCTATTTTGGAAAGGTGCAACTAAACAAGCAGGTATTTCATCCATGTGGTTAGGGCTCGTTGTTGCGGTTACATGGCAAATTTCAGGTCATTCTTTTGGAGTACATCCGGTATTTCTCGGATTGCCTATTTCTATTCTAACGTTGCTTATTGTTTCATTCCTGACAAAGGACAAGGAGCAAGATAACTCTATAGATATAGCAAATTAATTATTATTAGGAGGCGGTGACCACTTTGGTTTTGAAAATAACGAAAGATAGTAATACGAATTAGCTTATTTCATTTCACTTAGCTAAGAGGCAGAAAATAATATAAAAACACTTTTTGTATATGTCGCTCTGTACTAGTTTTTAAAGTTCTACGCAATGTCTTTTTTTGTTTTTAATCTATAATCCTGAACTGTCCATAAGAAACCCAGTATCCCAAGGCCGCCTATTAACAAAAACAGAACTGTCATCATAGCATTCGATAATAAAGCACTAACCATTAGGCCTAAACTACCTAATATTTGTCCTGCATCCATGGATAATCCGCTCACTGCTATATAAGAGCCTCTTGCATCTTTATTTGCCAATTGAGCTACATAGGTTGAACGAATAGGCTGGAAAAGAATTTCTCCTACAGTAGCTACTGCGATTGCAACTGTTAACAGGACTATCACGTTATTCCATGCTAAGAAGCTATAACCCAATACGTACATAAACAAGCCTACGAACAAAGTAGTATTCATATTTATTTTCTGAGCTATGTTTCCAACTATACCCGATGCTAAAATTACAATCATCGTATTAGTAACAATTAGAATGCTTAACATTTTGGGACCATCAATGATGAGTCCGAAAATCGAAGTATGAATATCTTCATTTAGACGAACAGCGATAAAGCCATATAGCTGAAATTCTAACGATAGAATGAGTAGTGTTGATACGCAAAGGACCATAAAACGAACGTCTTTTAATACTTTTATATAATCGGAAATAAAGCCTAAAATAACACCATTTTTCTTATCATTTTTTGGCACATAATCATCTTGAATCCATCCCACTGTTAACAAGAATGTAAAGATTGAGAGGATGGCAAATCCTAAAAACAGCTCAAATTTATGAGTTTGGAAGAATAAACCACCGAGGATGATCCCAATGGAGAATGCAAGATTGCTAGACCAATAGACAAATCGATACATTAAGGGCTGTTCTTCCTCTGAACTAACGTCTATTAGGAGTGCTTCTGAGGCAGGGTCGATAAATCTGCTGGTAATACTTAATAGAAAAAACATAAAAAAAGTAAGCCAGACAGATTCAAACCATGGAGAATTAGCAATAGCAATAATGACAAATGAAATTGTTTGAATTATACTTCCTGCTACCATGACTTTTTTTCTTCCAAACCGATCTGCAAAAGAACCCCCATACATACCAAATATGATCGATACAACGGTTGTCAATGTTAAAATTGCTCCAGCCCAAGCTATTCCTAGATTACTGGAAAAATAGATGGCCATAAAGGGAAATATACTCATTTCCGCTATATCCGAAACAAATGAAACAACCATGCGGATTTTAATATTCAAATGAAATTGTTTAAAATCAGATAAATTCATTACTTTTCTTCTCCTTCCCTCTTAATATTGTATATTGGAAATTAAGAAGGAAAAAGTGCAATGTATGTTTTTATATTTCACATTTTTTAGAGAATTTGTTTTTCTAAATGAGAAAAGTCCAACAGTAAATAAGCATGTAGTCCATACTCTAATCTACTAGCTATAATTATTATTAAAGGGGTATCCTATATTAAAAATACATCTTTCAAAAAATGCTTGTGATAATCATTATATTAGCTATTTATAAATTATAAGCTCATTCTTTTTTTATCCATAACTTCTGGAATATTGGCCAACCGTATCCGCTTATATGAATTCCTTGTAAATTTGATTGGAAGGTGTCCTGTTCAGATGCATGAACGGTAAAAATAATGGTGCCATCTTCTTTTAACTTTTCTTCAACTGCTTGAAATACTTGAAGAAATCCCTCAAAATTAGGCTGTTTTATTATAGCATTGAACCCTTTGTCTAATTCGTCAAGTTGAGAAGGACTAAGAAATCTACGAATTCCATATTCATTGCGAAGCAGTATTAGAATTGCTAACTCTATATTATCTTCAAACCCTTCTCCTGTGTAAACGGCATCAAAGGATAACATGAAATCTTCATTGTAAATATCCGCTAACTCAATTGGGTGAACTTTAACCTTAATGCCGATCTCCTTTAGTTTGTGTGCCATCCAATTGGCATCCTCTAAAAAATCTTCAAAACGTAATGCAGCTAAATGGATAATTTCACCTTTGTATTTCGATTTATTAAGAAGTTGTTTTGCCTTCATAGTCGAATGCTTCATGTTCTTGTAATCGCTCTTACTTGGAATAAAACTTGTGGAAGGTGCTTCTCTTGCTCCCCCCAAGTCCTGTACCATTTTTCGCGAATCAATCATTTCACTCACTGCCTGTTTAAAGAAACAGCTTTGGTGGGCACCTGACTTTTTCATGTTAAATATTAAGTAATTACTTCCATTATCATAAATGGTATAAGTTAATCCTTTCGTTTTATCTTTTCCTAGATTATCATGGGTAAAAAAATTCAATGGATTAAGGTTAGTTTCAGGTAGTTTCCACATTTGAATTTGGTCTAAAAAAGGTCTTCCTTGAAAATGATATTCAAAAGCCTTTAAAACAATTTTTTTATCATTCACAAAGTCAATTTTGAAAGGTCCCGTTCCTATAAGAATGGAGCTATTAATATCATATCCTATAGGGATAATAGATGTGAAAATAGCACTTAAAAAATTGGAAAATACACGATTCCCATCTTTTAAGTGAAAGGATATGATGTACTTGTTTTGAATCGTAATATCTTCTATCCCCTCCAACAACCATTTATTTGGAATATCTATTCCACCATTTATAAGTGATTGAAATGTCCATTGAACGTCATTACTAGTTAAAGTTTTTCCATCATGAAATCGAACCCCTTTGCGAATATAAAAGGTCCAAATGGAGTAGTCCTCGTTAACTTCCCATCCATGTGCAAGATGGGGTTCGATCGTTTTGCTAACAGGATTATAACGAACTAGTGTGTCAAAGACCTCATTTAGGATATGAGCCTCTGTAGCAATTGTTACAAAAAAAGGGTTCATATTATACATACTGTGTTGACATGGCATATGTAAAATATCATTCGTTTCCTCTTGATTCTCTATATGTTGAATACCAAATGCATTTTTAATCGTAGATAAAAGATTCTCTTTTAGGCTAGAGGAAAAATTACTTTGTTTTACAAAGTTTACTGCTTCTTTCACTTTCTCCTTTTTAACCAAATTTCCAACATGAAGAAGTGCTGCTTCGTCCAAAGGCTTTAAAAATGTTAAGGTTGATTTTTTGCCACGACCACGTTGACCTTTCCAAGCAACATACCCTTTTTCAATCCATTTTTGCAATATATAGTGAGCATTTCTAGAAGAACAGAAAAGAATAGCTGCTATTTCTTGTTTGGATATAAGTATTTTGTCCGCCTGTTGATATTTAAATTTTAAATCAATATAGTACTCTAAAACCTCCATTTGAAAACAAACCCCTTCAAAATATGAAAAATAAAATTTCATATTTCACTTTTTTCTTATTATTTTCCAATATACAATAAAACATAGATAATGAAAAGGAAAAAAATTACTTTCATAGCATGATTATACTATAATAAAGAAATTTCAGATTTTTTATAGTTATATTATATTAGGAATTTATTTTTTAATAGTTAGAACAAAGGCGCATTTGGTTGCGCCATAGCAATAAATTTTATGCTTTCTTATCTTATGAAAAAGTAGGGTGTGATATATGTTAGATATTTATCTAATCAAGTTGCCAACAAAAATACATAATTTTTCTCGTTTATTAAATGTTGTTGATTTAGAAAAAAAAGAAAAAATTAGATCTTTTGTTAGAATATCCGATTCTTATAGAACGTTGATTTCTGATTTGTTAGTTAGATATATATTGTCAAAAAGATTACATGTCAGCTACAATGATTTAACGTTTGGGTTAGGGGAATTTGGTAAACCTTTTTGTTCTTCTCATCATGTTCATTACAATATTTCACACTCCGGTGATTGGATAGTTATGGCAGTTGGAGAATTCGGGATAGGAGTTGATATAGAAAAAGTGAATAGATGGGATTTTGACGATATAGTACTAACATTTTTTTCAAGTATGGATATACAACATTATCTTCGAACTCCTGCTGCAGAGAGGAAAGAAACTTTTTTTGAAATATGGACATTGAAGGAGTCTTTTGTGAAAAATATGGGACTAGGATTAAATGTGCCTTTAGATCGGTTTTCGATATGGAAGTACAAGGAAGAAATATATATTAAACAAGACTTTGATGATAATGAGTACTATTTTAAACAATATGATGCTGTAGCTAACTATAAATTATCGGTTTGTTATAGAGATGATTCTTTTCCAAAAGAGTGCCAACTAAACGAAGTTAATATGGACTTGTTAGAAAATTTTTTTGTTTGATGATAGGAGGTCATTGAATGAGCAAATTAAAACCGTTAATCTTAAATCTGCTGAAAGAGAAAGAAATTTCAAAGAATGCTGCTAAAGAAATTATTCAATCTGTAAATGAAATATCGGAAACAACCGTTCAAAATGTAGACAGGAAGGTTGCAATTATTGGAATCTCGTCTGAGTTACCAGGAGCGAAAACATTTGATGATTTTTGGGAAGTTTTAATGAATCAGGACGATAAAATAACGGAATTAAACGACTCGAGAAAGTCGCTATGTAATAATTTTATTAAGAATAATCAGGAAAGATTAGAAATCTCTTCGGAAAAACCTTTTTGGGATGCAGCATGGTTAGATGATATAGAAAAATTTGAACCTGAATTTTTTGGTATCACGGAAGCTGAGGCAAAAGTTATGGATCCTCAACAAAGAAGGTTTCTTCAAATTGCTTACAACTGTTTTGAAGATGCAGGGTATGCTGGTGATAGAATGAAGGGGTCTAATACGGGAGTGTATTTGTCTGCTGCAATGACGAATTACGCTGAATCCTTTCTAGAATATACTCCACTGAGTGTTCCTGGAAATGTTCCTGCATTTATTGCATCTCGATTATCCTATATTTTTGATTTAAAAGGCCCTTCTTATGTTGTAAATTCTACATGCGCTTCTTCTATGTTGGCAATTCACGAAGCATGCGTTGGATTGATGAATAGTGATTGTGACACAGCTTTAGTTGGAGGGGTGAATATATTTCCTTTTCCAATTAATAGTAACAAACTATTTATGAATGCAGCGGGTATTATGTCCGAACAACAAAAGAGCAAGCCTTTTGATAATTCAGCTAATGGAATCGGAAGAGGGGAAGGAGTTATATCACTTCTGTTAAAGCCTTTAGATAAAGCGTTAGAAGATCGGGATCATATTCATGCTGTTATCTCTGCATCGAAAGTAAACAATGATGGGACTTCAGCTGGGATTACAGCACCTAACCCAAAAGCACATGCTGATTTGTTGCAAGGAGCTTGGAAATTAGCAGGTATAACTCCAGAACAACTTGACTATATTGAAACACATGGTACTGGTACATATCTTGGAGACCCAATTGAAATAAAAGGTATCGAAGAAGTAATTGAGCGGTATACAAATCGTAAACAATTTATTCCTATTGGATCAGTTAAAGGTAATATTGGGCACTTATTAGATGGTGCGGCTGGGCTATCCGGAATTATAAAAGCTATTCACGTTATGAAAAGAGGCGTGGTTCCTCCTACAGTTAATATGCTGGAACCAAATGAACATATTGATTTTGTTGATTCCCCAGTTTTTATTCCTACGACACCCTACTATTTGAGAGAAAACAAATATGATGAAGCTCCGATTAGAACCGGAATAAGTTGTTTTGGTTTTAATGGTACAAATGTTCACATTGTTTTAGAGGAGCCACCTAACATAGATTATAACATCCAACAAATAACAGACGGGCATAAAAAATATGTATTACCTATTTCCGCAAAAACGACCGAGTCATTAGAAAAGATTATTAATCGTTACGCATTCATAGATGAATCTGAGTTTCATTTACAGAACATTGCTTTTACATTATGTACAGGTAGAGAACACCATGTTCATCGATTAGCTATTATTGCAAGCAATACAAAAGAATTTGTGGAAATTTGTAAAGATTTATCAACTACCGACTTTGAAAATTGGACAAAAATTATATGTGAGGTAAACGTAGAAGATGATTTACTTCAACTAGCAAAGTCCTATGTAGACGGAGGTAAATGTAGTTGGCATAAACAATTTGGTAATACAACAATAAATAAGGTTTCATTACCGACCTATTCTTTTTATGAAAAATCTTATTGGACCAATAGTTTAATAAATCATAAACATGATCATGATACTTACCAACGGTCTAATCTGGAAGAAATTATTCATGTAGCTGAAAATATTTTGGAAATGAAAGATATCAAAAAAGAAGATAGTTTCATATCTGTAGGAGGCAACTCCCTATCAGGGTTACAATTTATTTCCCGATTAAAATCTAAATTTAAGAGTGAAATAGAAATGGAAGATTTATTTACTTCTTTTGCAGAAATAGAGCAGAAAATCTTTAAAACAGATGTTACGTCCATGAAAGATGTTCCCAAAGTGATGGTGAATGAGGATAAATTATTCCCTGTGTCCTATGGTCAAAAAAGGTTAAGTATTATTGATCAAATAACAGAACAGAAAATGGTGTATAATACGCCATTTGTCTTTAAAGTAGCTGGTCCTATTAACAATAATAAGTTCAAGAAAACTTTCGATTTATTATCAATACGGCACGAAATGCTAAGAACTATTTTTGTAAGAAGTGAATCGGAAACAAAACAGAAGGTATTGGACAAACCTAATTATTTATATGAGTTTAAAGACTTTGCATTATATAACAATGCGGAAGCAAATGCTTTTGCTCAAATTGATAAGTGGAAAGAAACTCCTTATGATTTGGAAAAGGGTCCACTGATTAGAGTATTAGTTTATAAAATTTCAGATAATGAAAGCATTTTCTCACTTATGATGCACCATATCATTATGGATGGCTGGTCGCTAGCTATACTATCAGATGAATTATTCACTTTATATAATAGTGATAATAAGGTAATGGATGAACTACAAAAAATAGAAAACACATATATTGATTATACGATATGGCAACATCAACTTATAGCAAGTGAGACCTTTGAAGAGCATGAAAAATATTGGTTAAATAAATTTACTGATGACCTTCCTGTTACAGAGATTGTAGGGGATAAAATTAGACCAAATATTTTTGAATTTACTGGAAAGCTAAAAAAGTTTTCTTTTAGTTCTAGTCAGGCAAGAAGATTACGCGAGTATGCTAGTAAAGAAGAAAGCACACTCTATATGTTATTGGTTTCTAGTATATTTAAGTTAATTAATAGTATGACAGGACAAGAGGATATGGTGATCGGTTCTCCAATTTCTGGTAGATTTAATGAAGCTTTGGAGAAAATAGTTGGTCTATTTACAAATACCATTCCGGTAAGGGTTAACTATAATTCTAAAGATGATTTTTGTACGCTTTTATCAAGCGTAAAAGAAGTTTTACTAGAGGATTTTCAGCATCAAGATTATCCATTTAATTTATTAGTTGAAAAACTACAGTTACCACGAGATGCAAGTCGATCGCCAATTTTTAATATAAATGTCGCACTACAGAACTTTAAATTCAAGAATACGGAAACCCATCTTGATAGTTATGAATTAACACCGATACTGACAGCACACAAAACAACGAAATGGGATTTAGAATTTGAATTTGTTGAAATGCCAGATGGTGAATTGATTTGTAATATAGAATATTACGATAAAATATATTCTGATGAATTTATCGATACATTAATTAACAATTATCATACTATATTGGATGATATTCTAAATGGAGAACAAATAATAGACTATAACATCGTGGATCATGGAAACAGTATAAAGGGAGAAACGGTTCACACAAAATATTCCTTTATTGAAATGATTCAAGAGAGTGCTAACAAATATCCAAATCATGTTGCAATTGAAGATGAGAATGGCACCGTATCTTATCAAGAACTCTTACATATAAGTAGGGGAATAGCTAGTGAACTTCAAAACATGGATTATCCTATTACTAGTACTTTGATCATTACTGAGAATAATCGTTACACAATAATGAGTATTTTAGCAAGTTTGTTAGCTAATGTTACCTTTGTACCTATTTCTCCTGATACACCTAAATCTAAAATTGAATCGATTGTTAAGCAAACAAATGCAGAATGTATTTTAACAGTGGAAAATTTCTACTCTCTAACTAACAAAATTTTATATGAAAGTAAAGATATAAGAGTAGTGAAGATCCTTGACTCGGATAAGCTAGAAGAATCCGCTATAGGTGAAAAAAGTGAATTGATGGACGAATCACTATGGAACTTTTTTGCCGAAGAACAAAAGACCGATATAGGGGCGAGTGGCTGGAATAGTAGTTATACAGGGGAGCCATTTAGTGATGTAGAAATGGATGAATACGTGACTAACGCAGTAAGTAAGATACTTGATCTCTTACCAAATCATTCAAAGGTACTTGAAATTGGCTGTGGTTCAGGATTGACAACATTTTCGTTAGCTGCACATGTAGATTCATATATAGCAACAGACTTATCCCCTTCTATTATTAATAGAAATAGGAATAAAGCAAAAGAAGAGGATATTAATCATATAGATTTTCGAGTAGCTAAAGCACACGAAATTAATTATAAAGGCAAGGATGTAGACGCTGTTATTATCAATAGTGTTGTACATTGTTTTCCAAATTATGATTACTTGAAAATAGTATTAAAAAATGCAGTAGAGTCCTTAAAAGAAGGTGGGTTTGTTTTTTTAGGAGATTTGCTACATTTAGATAAAAATAAGGATTTCCTAAGTTCATTAAGAACATATAAAGAAAATCATCCAAATAGGAACACAAAACTAGATTGGGAAACAGATTTATTTGTAAATGATTTTATATTAGAAAATATCGTAAAAGATATTGACGCAGATGTGGAATTGATAAGTTCAAATAAAACTTACACAATCCCAAATGAACTTAATCAGTATAGATTTGATGTGATCATAAAGATTAAAAAGAAAAATACTGGCGTAAAGGGAAAATCCTTAAATAGAATGTTAGGAAAAACCTCTGTACTAGAAAGTAAAGCTGGTAGTTTGGATAAGACAGTAAGTGACAAACCAGCGTATGTATTATTTACATCCGGAAGCACTGGGATACCTAAAGGGGTAGTAATCTCAAGGGGAAATCTTAATAACTACCTCACTTGGGCAAAACATTATTATTCTAATGAAAGACTATTAAATATGCCACTCTTTACATCTATTTCGGTGGATTTAACGATAACATCGATGTTTTTACCGTTACTTACTGGCGGAAAAATATTATCTTGTGAAGGTGAGATTGACCAAAAGTTTGAAAAGCTCACGAATATTAGGGAAAAGATATCGATTAAAGGAACGCCTAAGCAAATAAAACTTCTAATAGAGAATAAAAAGGAATTACCAGATATACAGAACTTTATTCTTGGAGGAGAAGCATTAGATGTATCCTTATGCAGAGAGATATATTCTAGATTTCCCAATTCCAGAATATTTAATGAATATGGCCCCACTGAAGCCACGGTGGGTACGATTATTCATGAAGTAACTAAAGAGGATTTCGTCTCTAGTTACATTCCAATCGGGATTCCAATCCAAAATACATCTATTTATATTGTTGATAATCAGGGTAATCTAGCTCCTCCTCATGCAATTGGAGAGATCGTGTTATCTGGGGAAAGTGTAGCGTTAGGTTACTTAGGTAACAAAAAGTTAACTAGAGAAAAATTTGTTCCAAATACAATAGAGTACTTGCAACCTGGTTATATCTATAAAACAGGTGATATAGGCCAAATACTGCCAAATGGTGAAGTGGTTTGTTTTGGGCGAAAAGATAATATGGTCAAGCTACGCGGACATCGAGTGGAATTAGAGGAAATAGAGAGGTACTTACGTGATTTACCAACGGTTCAAGATGCTGCTGTTCGTCTTCATACGAATAGCAATCAAGACGAAAGGTTATGTGCTTATCTTGTAACGAATAGAGAGATCAATCAAACAGAGATTGATAAACTACTTCTACAAAATATACCAGAGACCTTGTTGCCATCTCATTATGAAAAATTGGATTCGATTCCAGTTACTACAAGCGGAAAAGTTGACAGAGCTTCGTTACCTAAACCTAAAATAAAGAAGTTTTCCGATGATACTGAACATGATTTAGAGTTAACGAATTTGGAAAAAGAATTGTTAGAAATTATGAAAAGTATTTTGGGAGATGAAGAGGTTGGTGTTAATTCCGATTTCTTTAGAGTTGGTGGGGACTCCATAAAAGCACTAAGACTAATATCAAGGGCTAAAGAAAGAAATATCCCTATTCGAATTAACCAAATCTTTAACTTAAGGACTGTTCGAAAAATTGCGAAGGAGTCTAGCAAGCAGTATCTTCAATCCGAGAACAGACATATAGAAGCTAAAGAGATTCATCTAGCGCCAATGCAGAAATGGTTCTTTGAACAATCCTTTACACACCCACATTATTGGAACTTACTAATGACAGTAGAATTACCAAAGGATGTTAATCTAGAAACTTTACAAAACGCTTTTAGATGGATCATTTCTAAAAATGAAAGTTTAGTTACGTGGTTCGATCTGACTGATCATGAACCTAGAGCATTTGTAGAACCTGATCTTGCTAACAATTTTCAATTAGTTTCGAAGGATTTTAGAACAATATCCAAGGAGAAGTTGAAGAAAGAGATGGAAAAGGTGCAATTCACTTTACAACATGAATTCAAATTTGGAAAGGAATTACCTATAAAAGGGCTCGTTTCATTAACAAATTCTCAGCCATTATTAACTTTATTCGTACATCACTTAGTTGTAGATGGTATTTCTTGGAGGGTATTAATGGATGAATTAGAGAGAACATACTCCGATATGCTTGCTGGAAAAGATATCAATCGTGTATTCGTAGAGCCTTTTTCTAGTTGGGTTAATCGCCTAAGGAATATAAACGTAAGCAAAGAAGATACGGCCTATTGGGATAACCTGAACATTGATCATGTGCACCCTCTATGCGTTACTCCAGTGAGAGAGGATTATATTTTTAGTGAGAGATATCATACTATTAGTAAAATAGATCGTGATAAAACGACATTAATTCTGGGAGCGAAAAATATAAATGAGGATTTCCGTACAGATGCCATGATAGTAACTGCATTCTCAAAAGCATTTATGAAAGTCTTCGGGGAAAGAGATATATTATTTAATTTTGAAGGACATGGTCGTAATGATACAAAAATAGATTTAGATTTAAGTAACACGATCGGATGGTTTACAACGATGTATCCACTTCTTGTATCATCTAATTCTGAGTCTATATCGTTACTAAAATCTGTTAATGAGTCAATAGCGAATACCGGAAGCGGTATAAGTTATATGGTCGCTAGATGGTTTCAAGAAAGGAAAAGTTTGAAAAAAATAAATTCTAATATTTTGGTGAACTACTTGGGTGAGTTTGATAATGATATTGGCACACATACCAATATATCGAACGAAAAAGAAAGACTGTTTAAATATGCGGAAGATCTTCCACAAGCACCTGCAATTCATCCAGATAATAAATTAAATTACTTATTGGAGATAAACATTTATGTGTTAAATGGACAATTCACTATAAGTCTAGAGACGGACCAAGAGAAAATTAGTAAAAGTGAAGCTGATTTGCTAATTGCAAATTTCAGGGAATATATGGGTGAACTTGTAGATGAAGTAAAGAATGTTCAGAGAGTATGACCATGGATCGTTTTCAGCTTAGAAGTGTAGAGATAAAAAGTAGTATTTGTCTCATTGAATCTAGCAGTACATGTTAATGTTTAATACAAATATAAATTTCAGATTTTATCAAGGATATAAGGGGCTGTGAGACTCCCACTTCAAGAATGGGGAATGTTAGCTAACAAGTTTAAGCGGGAGATAACAGCACCTAAATCCCTTTTTGGGCAGAGGACTTTAGGTCATACCTTTTAGTACTAACAATTAGTGGAGGGTGATAGAATTTGAAGATTCACTTTATATATGTATCTTTACGTTAGTTTATTAAATTGGAGGGGCTTGGCAGATTAAATAGTAATGCATCATATGATTGCATTTTCTTTTAAGAAATAATATTACTGAATACATCGCAAGGAATCGACTTTTATGGTTGGTTTTACTTTTCATATTTCCTTAATAAAAACATCATTAAAACTTTGGGAGTGATAACCTTGAAACAAAGCAATATATCACGGAAAATACTGAGTCTAGTGGGTGACGAAAAACTGGATACCCAAATAGCACATGACTTATTAAATGAAGTCGAACAATTCCAATCTGAACCAATTGCAATAGTTGGAATGTCGTTAAAATTTCCCAATACTAACAATGTTGATGAACTATGGGACGGCCTTACTGAAAAGCGAGATTATATAACAAAATTTCCTCGAGAACGCTTTGATCTTGTTATGAACTCAAACAAAAAGCTTAGAAATAAGTATAGTCATATAGCTGGTGATATAGAGGGAGACAGCAGGTCATATGGATCCTGGTTAACGGATATAGAGCAGTTTGATCCTGACTATTTTGATTTGAGTGAGCACGAGGCTAAATTTATGGGACCATCCGAGCGGTTATTTTTACAAACTGCAATAGAGTCCCTTAAAAGAGCAGGTTATGGAGAAGAGGATTTAAAAGGTTCCAATACAGGAGTATACGTTGCACATACCCCGCACCCTGCTTTTGACTATTTACGACTGTTCGACGATGTTGATGAACGTGCATTTTTATCCAATATTCCAGCAAATCTTGGTTATCATCTGTCATATTCCCTAGATTTAAGGGGTCCAGTGATGGCAGTCAATACAACATGCTCGTCTTCTTTAACGGCAATTCACACGGCCAAAAATGCTTTGCGACAAGGAGATTGTGATTTAGCGGTAGTAAGTGGCGTTAATTTAGACTTATTTCCTTATTGGGAAAAGAACGCCCCTGATTATGTGGTCAGAAGTAATAACTATCGCTGTAAACCTTTCGATAAGGACGCGGATGGAATTATTGGGGGCGAGGGCATTGCTGTTGTTGTAGTAAAGAGGTTATCTGATGCGATTCGTGAAGGAAACCATATTCATAGTGTAATAAAAGGCTCTAGTGTTAGTAGTGATGGCATGTCAAACGGTATGCAAGTACCTAATCCAGATGCGCAGTCAAAAGCCATAGTTGCTGCTTTGGATGAAGCAGGATTAACATTTGACCAAATTAACTTTGTGGAAGCACATGGAGCTGGTACACAAGTTGGGGATTTAATAGAAGTTGAGGGGTTAAATAAAGCATATACAAAGAGGGCGAAAAAGAAGAAAGATTGCTACTTAGGTTCTATAAAATCTAATTTCGGTCATATGGGCGATGCAGCCGGAATTTCTGGACTAATTAAAGCTACACTTTCTATTGAAAAACGGATGATACCAGGGGTGAATCATTTTAAAGAAGTGAATCCAAAGATTGACTTAAATAACACAGCTTTTAAAGTGAGTGCTGATAATCAAGCTATTTCAGAGGCAGGTATATTAAGAGCGGGTGTTAATTCGATTGGAATAAGTGGAACGAATGTTCATGTTGTAATAGAAGAGTATAGGGATGACGACCTTCGTCAGGATATTCAAGTTGAACAAGAATTACCTTTATTAATCTCTAGTAAAACAAGACGTGCACTTTGGGAGCAATTAGGAGTTCTTTCCAAACACCTTCAACATAATAAGCACTACGCCATAGGAAGTTTAGCTTATACGCTCAATAATTGTAGAAATCATGAGAAATCAAGGGTATGTATTTTTGCAAAAGGGATTGAAGATCTAATAGAGAAAATTGGAAGGGTACTACATGTTAGAACCTTTGAGAAAGTCCCTCTTAACTTTTATCAACAGGGAATCTTCTTAGCTGACGAAGAAGAGACCCAGTTAGAAAGCATCAGGAACCTGGATCACTTTCTTCAGCAAGAAGATTCGTATACAGGATTAGTGAAGAAATACCTTGATGGAGATTGTGTGGATGATATATGTAAAAAACTTTTTACGCACCAAAAAATAGCTCCATTACCAGTAAGTATTTTCAATACAAAACGGATTTGGCCAGCAGATAAAGAGGTTTTGCAGGAACAGACGAAAGAATTATTTTATGAGAAGAAGTGGATTCACCATTACCTTGATTCAGGAAAAGATAATGTAAACATAAATGGAAAATGGTTAATTTTAATGAATGAAAATGATCCAATTCTTCTTGAATTAAAGAATATCCTTATAGAAAATGGGGCAGAAGTTATCGAAATTAATAAAGATAATAATTTCAGGAAAAAATCATCTGCTCAATATGGTATTAATATTCAATCAGAGGACGACTTTCAGCATCTATTTGAGGATATAGGTGCAGACGCACTCAAAGAATTAAAGGGAATAGTTCATGGTTTTACTTTAAAACCCTTTGATAAAACAATGACTAATAAAGAAGATATAGAGTTAACGCAAGAGGAGGGAGTATTTTCTCTTTTTAATCTAACAAAGATTTTATTTAGGTTTGATGTTACGCATCCAATTCAAATTAATACACTTTCTTCCCTAACTGAACAAGTGAATGAAAATGAAGAAGTTATTCCAGCAAGGGTTACATTATTTGGTTTAGCGAAAGTAATTTCACAGGAACAGCCAACGATTAGTTCCTTCTTAATTGATCATGATTTAATAGGAGATCCTATAGAAATCGCTAAACAGTTAGTAGAGGAATTACGTACACCAAAAGAAGTAAGACCAGAGTTAATAGCTTATCGAACAAATCAAAGATATACGAAAGTAATTGAAAGACAACGTGAGGATATAAAGGCTAATCCAATTACATTGAGAGAAAACGGGAACTATGTCATTGCAGGAGGTACTGGTTATTTAGGAGTACAGCTAGGAAGCTTTTTGAGTGAAAAAAATAAAGTGAATATTATTTTGTTAGCTAGAAATTTACTGCCTAACCGTTCTGAATGGGATGAAATTATTAATAGAAATAATGCGGATGATGAAATGCTCATTTATAAAATAAAGATGATCCGATCGATTGAGCAAAATGGTTCCAAAGTAAATATAATGAAATGTGATGTTACAGACGAATTTGCCGTTAAGAATACATTTACAATAATTAAAAATAAATACGGAGATATTAACGGAGCTTTTATGTTAGCGAAGCAGCTGTACCATTTATGGATAAAGGAGCTAAATATTAATCAGTTCAAAAAAGGGATTTACAATAGAGTTTTGAGCACTCATTTTATTGAAAGAGAGTTAGATACGAATACATTGGATTTCTTTATTTTATTCTCATCCATTTCTTCTTTAATGGGTACTAAATCGGCGAGTGAATGTTGTGCTGTAAATCAATATTTGGACTCTATGGCAGGTTATTTAAACCATAAAGGGATTAACGGTAATACAATTAATCTTACATTGATTTTAGATGATAAGAAAGATTTTGGAAATGATACAGCAATTCCTCCAATAGATTTTGTTGAATTCCAGAATGCACTAAAGTGTTTTTTTCAGAATGGTTACCAATGGAGTTTGGTTTCAAAATTTGATTTAGAGCAAGTTCATTATTTGAAACCAGTGTTAAAGATACCTTTTGGAGAAACGTTTTGGAAAGAAGTCGATGATTATCATTACGCCAAGCAAAAGGTGAATATGGATGTTCAAATAGAGGACGAAAGTATACAGAAAGAATTAAATAAGGAAGAGATCGAATTAATATTATATGATATTTGGGATAAAGTTTTGGGAGTAGTTGATGTTGGAGAAAGTGACAATTTCTTTAGTAGCGGAGGGAGTTCACTGAGTGCATTAAGATTTGTGCAACTGATGAATCAGCATTTCAAAGGAATAAATTTTGAGGTGCCTGATTTGTATAGTAACCCTACTTTTGAAAATCAGCTTTCCTATTGTGACCGTTTCTACAACGGTGCTGAGAAAGATGAATTAGACGATATACTTGAAGCTCTAACAAATGATGACATTTCCTCAGAGGAAGCACTTCATTTATTAAATAGGAAATGAAGGAGTGAAAAAAATTGAAAACAGCAATCGTATTTCCTGGACAAGGATCTCAATACACTAACATGGGAAGGTTTTTATATGAAAATCATAAGATCGCTAGAAGATTATATGACGAAGCTAGTGAGATACTTGGTTATAATCTTTTAGTAGCATGTGAAAATAAATCTGGGGAGTTAAATGATACTAATATTACCCAACCTGCAATACTAGTTTATAGTATTGCAAGTTGGGAGATATTTAAAGAGTTAAATCAAGTTGAGGAAATTTATTTTTCTGGCCATAGTTTGGGAGAATTAACTGCTGCTGTTTGCGGTGAGGCTATTTCATTCTCAGAAGCGGTTCAATTAGTTCAATTAAGAGCAAAATTAATGAGCCAATGTGGAGCAGATGGAGGAATGATGGTTTGTTTTGGTCTTAATTACACGGAAGTGGAGTCTATATGTAAAGAAGTAAGTACAAATAACAACCATGTAACTATCGCAAATTATAATATGAAAGACCAGCTGGTGCTAAGTGGGCATCAAGATGCATTGCATAGAGTGGCTGAAATACTTAATGGGCAAGGTGCTGTTACCAAGAAATTGGATGTTAGTGTACCTGCGCATAGTCAATTAATGCAGCCTGCAAAGGATGGTTTTCGTGAAGCATTAAGAAAAATTCAGAAGAAAGATAGTAAGTACCCCATATACTCATGTATTACTGGCGAACCTTACTTACATTCAAACGACATTGTTAATCAATTAAGCGAGCAACTAACAGAAGGTGTGCAATGGCCTGTAGTTATGGATAAATTGATTCGTGAAGGTATTAGCCATTTTATAGAAATTGGCCCTAAAACTGTATTAACCAAGATCATTGAAGCTGAATATCCAAATGTGTTTGTTTCCCCTTACAACGAAATAAATGGGTATCATACCTTATTTCATTCAGAAGCGCAATCCTACTCTATGAACGATATTATTTCGTTCTTACAAGCTAGTTTAAGAATCATAGTTGGGACCCCTATTAAAATAAAGATAGAGCAGTCGAAATTTGAAAAAGAAATACATGCCCCATTCATAGAATTGAGGCAGGAGTTAGGGAAATTAAAGAAAAATAATCGACCTCAAATTGATTCTATTTATTCGAAAAAATTATCTAACCAGTTCTTTTCTATTCTATTTAATAAGGGCTTTAATAGGGAAGAAACAGTGGACCTATTAAAATCATCTATTAGGGATAAAAATATCCTTGCAAGAATTCATAAACTATATATTTAAGAAGGGGGTAGAAAATGTTTTGTGAAGAAATGGTAAAAGTGGAGCAAAATTATTATGAGAAACAATGCTTATGGTTTAATAAAACGAAATATTTATTAAAAGATTTAGAGAAAAAAGCATTTCAGCTTGCAATACTTTTTAGAGAGCAAGGAATAGAACATAAAAAAGAGCAAAAGGTGCTAATCATGTTGAGGAGATCACCTGCGCTGTTTGTTGCACACTATGCGACATTTTTAGCAGGAGGAGTAATTGTATCCATCGATCCAGATACACCTGAGGATCGGCTACATACAATTATTGAAGAAACGAATCCTAATGTGATCTTGGTCCATACCAATCAATCCTTGAATGATAAGAGCAGAATTATTTATTTGGACGATGAATTAGAAATGTTAGATGGATCGGCTGCATTTCAATTAAGTGGGAATGAAAATTTTTCATTAAATGCAGCTGCATATATTGTCTTTACTTCAGGGACAACGGGTAAACCTAAGGGTGTAATTGTAGAATGGAAGTCCTTAATGAAACTAATTGAATGGCATACTAAAACCTTCCATGTAGGCTCCGATTCAATTGTGTCATTAACAGCTTCCCCGGGATTTGATGCGTCTATATGGGAAATATGGAGTGCTATTGGTGCAAAAGCTTCCATTCATATTACATCAGATGCACAAAGATTACTTCCAAATGAATTACAAAAAGAATGGGAAATACATAAGGTAACACATTCTTTTGTTTCTACTCCTATTGCTGAAAGATTGTTAGATTTGCCTTGGAAAAATCACGAAACTACATTGAAATACATGCTAGTAGGGGGAGATAAATTAACAAAATTTCCATTAGATAGTGTTCCGTTTAATTTAGTTAATAATTATGGGCCAAGTGAAGCAACTGTTGTCAGCACATCTGGTACCATTCAACCAAAGAGAGACGGAGGTAATGAATTTCCTCATATTGGAAAGCCACTACCTTATATGGATTGTTTTATTCTAGATGAACACGGGAATGAAATTTCAGAAGTTGGAGAACAAGGAACACTTTGGCTTTCTGGCGTTGCATTAGCAAGGGGATACTTGAACACTAAAATAGAAACTGATAAAAAGTTCAGAAAAATAAAGGTTAGAGGGGAATTAATCAGAGCCTATAATACAGGCGACATTGTCAGTAAAGGTAAAGATGGAAATTTTTATTTTCATGGAAGGAAAGATTTTCAGGTAAATATTAATGGGGTTAGAATTGAGTTAGGTGAGATTGAAAAAGTATTACAAACACATGCAAAAGTTTTACATGCTATTGTGTTACCAATAGAATTTCATTCAAAGAAATTGATTGTAGCTTCTGTTGTACTAGAGAAGAATTCGATATTTGTAGAAGAAGAAATAAAAGCATACATAAGGAGAAAGCTTACAAAAAGTTTAGTCCCAATACAAATACTATATCATGATCAAGTCCCGTTAACGGATAACGGGAAAATAGACAGAAGAATTTTAACTGTTTTACATGAAGAACATTTACAAAACAAGCAAAAATTGAAAAACAACACTTATTTGGAAGATGTTAATGATAGCGTGATGACTCAAATTACAAAGGTTTACTCTGATGTCCTACAAATTCAATGTTATCCTAATACAGATATATTTGAGATGGGCGGAAATTCGATGGACGCTGCTCGAATAGCTGCAACCTTGTCAAATTTGTTTAGGGTGAAATGTACCCCTCATTTTATTCAAAAGGTTAGAACACCAATAAATGTATATCATCAAATTAGGAAACCTTTGCAAAATACATTAGATGGGCAACGTAAGGAATCTCCAGTCATAAATAGAGATGAATGGATTCGAGTAACAAGCATGAAAAAAGGATTATGGTATTTATGGAAAACAAATGAGAATAACACTTTTTATAATATTGGAGCCACTTTTCATCTGAAAGATACGATAGATATTCCTTTATTGTCGGAAATAATTGTTACTATTATCGAACGTGAACCAACGTTTTCTACTATATTTCGGGAAAATGCAAGAGGCGAAATTGAGAGAAAATATCAAAGAAAATTTGATACTACGGAATGGTTCTATCAAATGAAAGTTGATTCCAAAGAAGAGGCACTAATTCATGCTAATTCCATTTACAATACGAACTTTGATTTGGAGAAAGATTTGCTCATTAGAGGTGCATTAATTCAAACAAATAATGATGAGACTGTTTTTGTACTAGCTACGCATCATATTGTATGCGATGGATTGTCTTTACAAAAAATATTACGTGACATTTCTACTGCATATAACGATAGAAGCTTAAATACTAGTACAAAAGAGAACATATATAGTACCGAGTATATAGCTTCAAGTGAAGAACAACTGTCAACATATTGGAAAGAAAAGGCAGGCCATTTTCATTTAGCGCAAGTATCAATGAAGGAAAATGCCGAATCTTTATTAGCTAAAGGGGAAATATACGAATGTAAAAGTAGATTAAGTGTCGGCAAATCAATAGATCAATTGGCGAAAAAGCATAAAATAAGTAAGTTTATTATTTTATTAACGGGTTGGGCTATCAATCTAACAAAATACTTTAGACAAGAAACCATCACAATTGGAATTCCTTATCATGGTAGGGGAGATATTGACTTTTCCAAGGTAGGGATGTTTGTTAATTTAATACCGGTTACAATTACTATTTCAAAAGAAAAAACATTCATCGATATATTAACTGAAGTAAATGAATTGATGCAGGAACATATGGAACATGGGGATTTTTCCATTGTTGATATTGCTTCACTAACAGAAAATAGGAAGCAATTTGATATCGTTAATAATACATTTAGTGAAAAAATCCATTTAGATGTAGAGTTAGGAAATAAACGAGCAGAGTTCATTGAGCAAGATACAGGTGGAGCTAGATTCCCAATTAGCGGTTTTTTTCATGTGCAAGATGAAGAAATAGCGGGGCATGTTGAATTCTCATATGCCAACTTTGACACATCAGAAATTAAATTATTAACGGATAGCTATTTTAACCTAATGGATTCTCTTGTGCGTTACCCTGACCAACAGTGGCAGAGTGCTTTTAAGAAGACATCTGTCATAGAGGCACAGGAGTATTACAATTTGATGAAAGAAAGTAAACCACTACACCAATTATTCGAGGATTCTGTCGCAAAGCATAAAGACTATATTGCTGTTGAAGATCATACAAGTGCATTTACATATGGAGAATTAAATCAACATGCAAACCGATTTGCTTCATTACTACATTCCAAAGGTATCAGAAAGGGGGATTATGTTCCTGTTTTCATGACGCGAAATAAGGAACTGCTTGCTGTTATTTTAGGAATTTTAAAAATAGGTGCAATCTATGTTCCTTTAGATGTGGAGCATCCAAAAGAAAGAATAAAAAATATATTAAACAGAATAGAACCTCGAGTTTTAATATCTAACAAAAAAGTTGATTATATAAGCACGGGAAGATGGGAACTAATCTATACAATTGATATGGAAACATGTCATCAACTACCTATATTCAAAATGGAACACATTAAAACAAAAGATCCAGCTTATTTGATGTTCACATCAGGCTCGACTGGAAACCCAAAAGGGGTGTTATGTCCTCACCTAGGGGCCAGTCTTCGAGTGTTATGGCAAAAAAATCAACAACACTTGAAGCCGAGTAATCGAATTTTATTTAAAACGCCTTATACATTTGACGTATCAATATGGGAAATATTTTATACACTCTCTGTTGGTGCTACTTTAGTTATCGGAGCAAATGATTTGCATAAGGATCCTGAGAAAATATATGCATTTATTAAAAATAAATCGATAAATTATTGTCATTTTGTCCCAACTGTTTTTCAACGAGTGTTAGATTATTTTGAAGGATTAAGTACGGATACACTCTCATTAAAATACTTGCATTTAAGCGGTGAAGCATTGTCGAAACAACTAGCCAAAAAGATACAAGAAATCTTGCCCAATACAAACATTTTTAATTTATACGGACCTACTGAAACAGGTATTGAAGTTACTGTACAGGAAGTCAGTAATGGAAACTACAATATTGGCAAACCTCTTCCATATGTTTCTTTACAAGTTATCGATGAGGATGAAAATCCAGTACCAATAGGTTATCCTGGAGAATTATTAATTGGTGGACCATCTTTGGCGTTAGGATATTTTAAAGATGAGAATGAAACACAGAAGTCTTTCATTATAAAAGATTCACAACGCTTCTATAAAACAGGTGATTTAGTAAGGATTACGAGTAATGGAAGTATCGACTTTCTTGGAAGAAAAGATGATCAAGTGAAGGTGAATGGAATTCGTATCGAAACGGAAGAAATTGAAAGATGTGTAATGAATTTGGAAAACGTGAAAGATGCCACAGTCGTTTTAGCTGAAGGGATGAGGGGAAAACAATTAGTTTGCTTCTACACCTCTGTAAATGAACATGAAGCTACCGATATTGAAGTGAAAAAGCAGGTATCGAATAATCTCCCTGTATCGTACATTCCATCAGCATTTATTGAATTATCTGATCTACCTATTACACAAAACGGGAAAAGAGATAGAAAACGATTAGGTGAAATGGCGTATGAATATCTAAATAAGAAAGTGGAATCTAATTTTATTGAAGCCAAGACAGAACTTCAGAAATCCATTGTAAAGGTATGGAGTGATGTCTTAAAAATCAATAGAGTTGGTTTGGGTGATAACTTCTTTGAGCTAGGAGGAGATTCTATTAAATCTTTACAAATTGTTTCAAAATTACGTGCAGAAGGAGTTAACCTTACTCCTAGGGATTTCCTTAAATATCCAACTATATTAGAGTTAACTGCTATTCTAAAATAAATAAAGGTAGGTTGATAGAATGAATCAGAACATAAAGAAGCTTCCACTTACTCCTTTACAGACTGTTATGTTAATGGAGAACTTAAAGAATCCTTCTTCTGAGGCCTATTGGCAAGTTGTTTCCTATGAGATTCCAAGTTATCATACGGAAGATGATGTAACTAATTCATGGACAAAAGTAATAAAGGCAAATCCTGCTTTAAGAACGAAGATAGATTGGAATAATGGTTCTGAACCTATGCAAGTTATTGATAGCACTTGTGTGGCATCTATTACTACAATTCATTATGAACAGTTAATTAGAGCATGTGGAAGCTTTGAAAATTGGTTGAATCATGAATTACAAACTTTTCAACAATCATCCTTAGATACATTACAAAAATTGTATATGGTTGAACATTGGAAGGATGGCAAGCACTTATTAGTTTGGCTACATCATCATATTCTTGTTGATGGATGGTCTATGTCGCAAATTTTAGATGACTTTTTTAATGTTTTAAATCACGACTACTACATGTTAAAGGAACGGCCTGATGTTGAAGCATACATCGAATTTATGGAGCAATCGGATTATAAAGAACAGAGTGAAGCCTATTGGTTGAATGTATTACGTGAAGCAAAAGCGGCAGAGCGGCTATCTTTTGAGTGTTCCTCTTCTGAAAGTAAGGAAGAAAAATTCGAAATTTTTGATAGAAAATTAAGTCAAAAGGCTTGCAGAAATATTCATTCGTACAGCGTTCAAAATAAAGTTACTGTATCGAGTATTGTGATGTCTATTTGGGGCTTATTACTTAATAGATATCAATTAACGAACCAACTTTTTGTTGGTTCTACATTTGCTTTAAGGCCGTATCAATTAAGAGAGTCGCATGAAATGAACGGAATGCTAATTAATACGTTACCAGTAAAGCTAGATCTGAAACCTGATATCTCTATCAAAGAGTATTTCTTAAATACTATGGATACGATTCAAGATGTATCGGAGTATAGCGGGGTTCCGTATTCTAAGCTTTTGCAACTAAGCAATTTACCAGGAGATACCGAACTGTTTAAGTCTTCTGTTATATTCCAAAATTATCAAGGTGGCTTACACTTTGAAGACGCTGAACTAGTTCATCAAAAAGGAACGAGTTCTGATCCTTTGTCTTTAACCATCAGCTTAAACCGTGATAACGGTGAATGGAGATTAGGTTGGGATGCTAGTAAATATCAGAAACAAGATTTACTAGAGCTTATGGAATCATTAGAACACATATTTGAAGAAATAGAAGTTTATGGAGATAAATTGATAAAAGAATTGAATTTAACTACCTTGGAAAATGAAAAATTGAAAATCTGCTTAGAAAATGAATTACCGATAAATCAAATTAACTATTCCATTGATTCTATGGTCGATTGGTCGAGTGATGAATTAGCACTGTCTGATGGAAAAACGGAGTTATCTTATAAGCAAGTAAGAACCTATATAGAACAGGTGTCTAATTATTTATCACAACAAGATGTTAAAAGTGGGGACACAGTTGCCCTGAATGGAGAAAAAGGTATTGAAGTTGCAATCGGTATGTTCGCTTGCTGGAGAATTGGTGCTAGGTGGTGCAATTTAGATAGACGCGTGCCAAAAACAAGAAATGATCAAATAATAAAAGTATTAAATCCCAAAATTATTTTAAACCTAGAGGAAATGAAAGGGCTTTTAAAAGACAATGTATGTCAGAATCAATTGGAATTAAATTCCTATGCATTTAAGGAAGAGGACTTAGCATATTTTATCTCCACTTCTGGGAGTACAGGCAAACCAAAACTTGTCTCCTTAGGAATAAAAGGTGTTTTTCAAATTATCGAAAGTTGGAAAAAATTCTATTGTTTTAAAGAGAACCAACATATTCTACAACTCGGAAGCTGGACTTCCGATGTTTATTTGGGTGATTTACTTAAGGCATGGTCCACTGGAGGTTCACTAATCGTATGTGATGAGAATAGAAGAGTGGATATGGATTATTTATATGTTCTTTCTAAAGAATATAAAATATCTTTTGTTGAGTCAACACCTCACTTAATCAGGGAATTCATAAAGTATTTGTATGATAAAAATCAGATACTAGAACATTTGAAAACGATAGTAGTAGGATCTGATGTTTTTCGTCTCGAAGAGAAAAATGAGATTTGTAACATGCTTTGGAAAGGTGTGGATTTTTATAATGGATATGGATTGAGTGAATGTACAATTGAATCTGTTGTCTACCACTGCAATGATAATATGGACCAATTGTCCGTTTCAGGTATGTGTCCAATTGGTCAGCCTTTGCCAGGGACATTATTGCGAATTGTAGATGAAACAGGAAATTCAGTAGCACCAGGGATGATAGGGGAGTTACATATTGGTGGTGATCAAGTTATGAATGGATATGTAACTATGAATAGTATGGATACGTCAAAGATTTATGAACATAACCATATAAAGTATTTTATGACCGGAGATAACGTGCGTTTAAATACAAATGGAATGATCGAGTTTTATGGAAGGGAAGATCAACAAGTTAAGATACGTGGATTTAGAGTGGAATTAGGAGAAATAGAAAATGCTTTCCTAAGTTTGGAGACAGGTATGGAATGTTTTGTCACATATTCATCGATGGAGGGGGAGAAGGAATTAGTAGTTTTTCTAAGTGGGACAAAGGATTCTGAAGATGTGATTCGAGAAAAGATTAGTAAGAGAATCCCTTATTATGCGATTCCTCGTTTTATTGTGCTACTTCATCGTCTCCCACGCAATTCCAATGGGAAAATTGACCGTCCACTACTCATGGAGGAATCAGAAAAAATAGTTCATCAATCACAAAAGGTTGTTTCGGTTGTATCTAATGAGATAGAAGACATTGTAAGGAATGAGTGGGAAATGGTATTAGGTAGAAAAGTATTTACGAATAAAACATTTTTTGATCAAGGAGGTCATTCTCTCATTGTATTAAAACTATTTAACCAGCTGCAGCAGAGATTACCTGATTATGAATTTGTAATTGGAGATTTGTTTCGATACCCAACGATAGATAGATTTGTTGAACAATTATCGCATCGAATTGATAATAATTCTTCAACCAATGGTCAAACAGAGTCTGTCAATAAGATAGACTTATTGGAAAAAGTTAAACAGGGTGATGTATCAATAGATGAAGCTATGTATATATTAGGTGGTAATAACACGTGAAGATGGAACAACGTGAAGGCTATATCATATTTAATCCAAACAAAAAAGCAAAAGTAAAATTAATGTGTTTTCATCACGCTGGGGGTTCCGCTTTATCCTTTATACCTTTAGTGAGAACTTTACCTAAGGATGTTGAGACCTATCTTTTTGAGCTGCCTGGGAGGGGAATATCGGCGAATCAAAATTTTGTTGCTGATTTTTCAGAGGCTATGGCATATTTTCTTCCTAAAGTAATAGATTGTATGGACAGGCCAACCGTATTTCTTGGACATAGTTTAGGAGGACTTTTTTCATATGCTATAACTGGTAGTTTAAGTAAGAAACAGAATTATATTGAAAGAGTTATCATCTCAGCAGCTAAATCTCCTCAAACAGTTCTTGAATATGCGATACATCCTGAAAAACCATTCATTGTAAGATCAAGAGATAGTGTGAAAATGGATATAGAAGCTTTAGGAGGAATACCAGTAGATGTGGATGATTCTTTATTGCATTCCATTATTAATATTACTGGAAATGACTTTCACTTATTGGATACATTTACTTTAGATGGCGTAGTAAAATCATCTTTTCCATTCGAATTATGGCTAGGGAAATATGACAAGGCTGTTCATGAACGAGAGATTTATAAGTGGCGTGAGGAAATTCAAGGAGATTTTTGTTATCGATATTTTAATGGAGGCCATTTTTTTATAAGTGAAAGTACTGAGCCGGCTGATCTATTAAAGGAAACTTTGTTGACTATTATGATAAATATTGAAAATAAAATAGTTTAGGAGTTTAGCTATAAATAGCATGCATAATACAAAAACGGAGGGGATTTAAAATGTTTAATAACGCAGATTTATACAAGCCGGCTAGAAATTGGAAAGATATTGAACTGTGGAAAGATGTTACAGAGGAACAATGGAATGATTGGCTGTGGCAGTTAAGAAATACAATTAAAACCTTGGAGGATCTCAAAAAAGTAATTAATTTAACCCCAGAAGAAGAAGCGGGGGTTAAGATTTCAATTAAGACTATACCACTTAATATTACACCATATTTTGCATCTTTAATGAATCCAGATAATCCACGATGTCCGATTCGTATGCAATCTGTTCCGATTTCTGAAGAGATTTATAAAACAAAATATGATTTAGAAGATCCTTTAGATGAAGACGAAGATTCTCCAGTTCCCGGTATAACACACCGATATCCTGATCGAGTATTATTCTTAGTAACTAATCAATGCTCTATGTATTGTAGGTATTGTACAAGACGGCGTTTTTCAGGTCAAATTGGAATGGGGATTGCCAAAAACTTGCTTGATAATGCAATAGAATATATTAGACAAACACCTGAAGTTCGCGATGTGCTCATATCAGGAGGAGACGGGTTACTAATTAATGATACTGTATTGGAATATATAATAAAAAATCTCAGAGCTATCAAACATGTAGAAATTATACGTATTGGTACCAGAGCACCAGTAGTATTCCCGCAACGAATTACGAATGAATTATGTGAGATTTTAAAGAAGTACCATCCAATCTGGCTCAATACTCATTTTAATAGCTCCATAGAAATAACGGAGGAATCTAAGCGCGCATGTGAAATGCTTGTTAACGCGGGTGTTCCAGTAGGAAACCAAGCGGTAATTTTGGCAGGTATTAATGACAGTGTTCCGATTATGAAAAAGTTGAATCACGATCTGGTTAAAATGCGAGTACGTCCATACTATATTTATCAATGTGATTTATCCGAAGGAATTGGGCATTTTAGAGCGCCTATCTCAAAAGGATTAGAGATAATAGAAGGGTTGCAAGGACATACGTCAGGTTATGCAGTACCTAAATTTGTCGTTGATGCTCCAGGTGGTGGTGGTAAAATTGTTGTCCAACCTAATTATATTATTTCCCAAAGCGCTGATAAGGTAGTACTTCGAAATTTTGAAGGTGTTATTACCACATATCCAGAGCCGAATAATTATGTATCCGGGCAAGCAGATGATTATTTTAAAACAATTTATCCTGATATGGAAGCATATCAGTCGAAAATAGGAATATCATCATTGATTAATGAATCAGAATTTAATCTCGTTCCAAAAGATTTAAAACGTACCAATCGTCGTCTAGAATATAATCAAGATCAAAAACATTCTACTATAAAGGATAGAAGAGAAAAAAGAGATCAATTAAAAGAAAAGAAATATCAAAAACAACAAGCTATATCGTCTAAAAATTAAACTTACTTTTTTATAGAATCCCTTGATCAGTAGAAAGGAAAGCTTCGAAAGGGTAAGAAAGATAAATATAATAAGTCAGCATAACTCCCAATTTTTGGGGTGTGAAAACAAGCAAGAGATAGAAATAACTTTTCGAGTTATGTTTTATGATGTTAATAAAACAATTTTGATTTTATTGCCAGTTTAATTCTAAAGCCAATAAAAAATTCAGCACTTTCCTCTTCGTTAAATCATAAATTGGCCGCATCCAATGTAAAGCTGGTAGCGTTTCAAAGGAAGTAATTGTGGACGAATGACATCAAATTACTAGTGGTAAATTTACAGTTAATTAAATTTTTTGAGTATGGTGAAGGAGTGGATATAAGAATGAATAGTATATACGGAAAATTATCCTCGGAGGTTTATGAAATTGATAAGTACATTGGTAAATCTTTCGGTGATTTGGAGTACTACCAAGATCGATTAAAAGGAATAGAAGGGAAGGTTTTAGAGCCTGCAGTCGGAAATGGACGTATATTAATTCCTTTACTAGAAAACGGTTTAGATATAGAGGGGATAGATTCTTCAAATAATATGTTGGAATTATTCAACAAAAATTGCAATGAAAGAGGTATTCATACTAGCTGTTATAAACAAGATATGTCCAATTTCACTATTAATCAAAAGTATGAGGCTATTATTGTACCAACGGGTTCATTTTTACTTTTGCATCAATTAGAAGAGGCAATTAGCTCTTTAAAATGTTTTTATGAACACTTAGAGAAAAATGGAAGATTAATTTTAGATATTTTTCTACCGGAAAACACCAAAGAAGGTTTTGTATCAAAACGAGGATTTACCAATCCACAAGGAGATACAATTATGTTAGAGGAAACATTGGTTAAAATTGACCAAATCAATCAATTTGCTGTCTATCATAATCGCTATGAAAAATGGAGACAAGGAAAGCTAATGGATTCTGAACTTGAAATATTTCCATTAAAGTGGTACGGAGTGGAAGAATTTCGTTTAATATTAGAAAAAATAGGATTTACATCGATAGTGATTTCTTCAGACTATATATATAATCAATATCCAACGAAAGCCTCGCAAATTATTACGTTTGAAGCTACAAAACACTAAAAAGTGGCTCTTCGCTATTTAGTGTGAAACTAGTGTGAAACTCAACAATTAGTGAGGTATGAACCCTTGCTAATTGGAGATTCTCTTTATTAAAAAATGGAAGTTGTTTACCATATTGGGTTAAGTGGATGACAGCAGTAATAAGAGGATGAAAAAGGTATAGAAAGGTGATATTAACCAATTAACAGATAGCAAACAATGGCCACAATGAATAGTCTTACATCCTTTATTCATCTCAAAGCACAAGGGAGTTTTTGTTGATTTATATCATCGTAAACAGTAGAAGTGTGGTATGGAAAATGTACCTCACTTCTAACCGCTCCCCCCCTAAATGAGAAATTATAAGAAATCAAGAGCATATGGAAGATATTTTGGATGATTGAGGGAGGATGAATAAAGATGAGTATTATCGATAAAATTAATGAATTATACGATAAACGCCACCAAGTGGAACTTGGTGGTGGTGAAGAACGAATAGACAAACAACATATTAAAGGGAAGATGACGGCCCGTGAGAGAATTGACTATTTACTAGATAAAGAGACGTTTGTAGAATTGAATCCTTTCATGAAAAGCAGATCTTTTTCTTATGATGAGGATATGTACAATGGCGAAGGGGTAGTGACTGGGTTTGGAAAAATAAATGGGAAAAAAGTATATTTATTCGCCCAGGATTTCACTGTTTATGGTGGAACGTTGGGGGAAGTGCATGGTCTGAAAATTGCTAAAGTAATGGATTTAGCAGCTAAGAATAAAGTTCCTTTTATTGGTTTAAATGATTCTGGTGGTGCACGTATCCAAGAAGGTGTTTCTTCATTGGATGGATACGGACAAGTATTTTACCGAAACGTTATATATTCTGGTGTCATTCCACAAATTTCTGTTATTATGGGCCCTAGTGCTGGTGGAGCTGTCTATTCACCAGCTCTCACCGATTTTGTCGTCATGGTGGAGAAAAGCTCTCAAATGTTTATTACCGGTCCAAAGGTGATAGAAGCTGTAACTGGAGAGAATATATCAGTAGAAGAATTAGGAGGAGCACATGTCCACAATTCGAAAAGTGGCAGTGCTCATATGCAGGCTAAGACAGAAAAAGAAGCATTAGATATGGTCAAAGAATTATTAAATTATTTACCCTCAAATTATACTGAATTTCCAACGACATATCCTTATGAAATGATGATTAATGAAGAGAGACCTGCTTTAGCAGATATCGTGCCATTTGATTCTATAAGACCCTATGATGTCAAAAAAGTGATTAAAGAGGTAGTCGATGAAAGCAGTTTTTTTGAAATTCATGCTGGATTTGCTAAAAATATAGTAGTAGGGTTTGCTCGTATAGGAGGTAGAAGCATTGGTCTTGTATGTAATCAGCCCAAATATATGGCAGGTGGATTAGATATCGATTCTTCAGACAAAGCCAGTCGGTTTATTCGCTTTTGTGATTGTTTTAATATCCCGGTTATTACTTTAGAAGATGTTACAGGTTTCCTTCCTGGAATCAAACAAGAATATGGCGGTATCATTAGACATGGTGCTAAAATTCTATACGCGTATTCAGAAGCTACGGTTCCAAAAATTACTGTCATTATGAGAAAAGCATATGGAGGTGCATATGTAGCTTTAAACAGCAAATCAATTGGTGCAGATTTAGTATATGCATGGCCTAATGCTGAAATTGCTGTCATGGGACCTGAAGGAGCAGCGAATATCATTTATCAAAAGGAAATTAGCATGAGCGAGCACCCGTCTCAAACGAGAAGAGAGAAAATTGACATGTTTCGTAAAAAGTTTACAAATCCTTATATTGCTGCTGGTCTTGGAATGGTTGATACAGTTATCGATCCGAGAGAAACACGTATAAAGTTATTACAGTCTTTAGAGATGCTAGAAAATAAGCAGGAAAAAAGACCTGAAAAGAAACATGGGAATATTTCTTTATGAACAATAAATTGAAAATAAATAACTGAAATTGATAAGTACATGGAAATATTTCACCATAAGTTTAGTTCCTTTTTAGTTAATTATCCCCTCTGAAGATAAAATTCTTCAAGGGGATATTTTTGGTACGGAAAATGTAGAGGGTATGCAGTCACAATGGATGGGTTTTGCTGTGTTTTTTACTTGCCCTTCTAAAGTTGGTTGAAGGCAGTAATCCATGATTTTGCGTCCATCTTCTAGAATGTGAAACTCTGTTCCTTCTTTGAGGACGTAAGATAGCTAGTTATTTACAGAGATAATACAATTTCTTTTTATAGATGAATAGATTGTACTGACTTTAGCTGAAAAACGATAATTTTAATGTCTTTAATAAATAATCTTGCAAGAATAAACATATTAACCAAACAAACATGCCCACCCCAATTGATATAAACAGTGGAGTTGAGTTCTTAAGTAAAAAGTATACAATTAATAGTAATATGGCTGTTGCAGGGAATCCCCACAACACGCCTAATGCAAACTTACTTAATGTGTGATTTTGTTCTCCTTGAAGATATAGCCAGATTATACTTAACAAACTTACTAATGGTAACGCAGCTACTACACCGCCGTATGTTGGAAACCTTCTAGCTACTTCAGTTACTATTCCTATAACTATTGCAGAAATTATTACCTTCATGATTACGTACACTTTTTAACACCCTCACTTAATGTTTTAAACCCCAGCTCTATTATTTCTCTTTCTTTTGAACTAAGACAATTTAACACTTTTTTTAAGGCTCTTCGCTAAATACGATGAAATAGCATAAAACACAGTTTAATAGCTTCTATAAAATCTATGAAAAAACCAAATCAAAACCGGACAAGGGAACGGATTTAATTGCTTCGCTCCACAATCACCACCTGATACAAGTCCAATTAAGCAACATCTTATTCGATGTATAATTTTCTTTCTAGGTGGTATCCTAAGTATTGGACAAGGGAACGGGTTTGGTTGCGAGCGACACATGACTCCATACTGATACCTGTTCTTTTTATTTGATGGAAAAGTCTAGTTTCCCAGCAAGAAGATACACCATAGCTACAATATTTTTATCAGACCGGTACCCTCTTGCCTTTCGTTTAGCCGTCTGGAACAAGCTGTTAATACCCTCTAAAATACCATTATTTAATTGCGATTGAAACCATTGAACTACACCATCAAAATGCTTTTTTAACGTCTTTGCCAGCTTTATCATTGGTTCTAGTCGAGATCGTAATCCCCATTGTATCCAGTCTTCCAATACCATAGGAGCGATGGGAGCAGGGTATTGATAAATTTCTTGCAAACAAAGTCGCATACGATAAGCTTTGGCAGTATCTAATTCTGTATCTTTCAGTTTATCCAGCATGGCTTTTTGTTTCTTCGTTAAATTTTCTTCATTTTTCAACCAAGCATAACGGGTATTTTTGAGCTCAGCACATGTCTTACGCTCGTTGCGACGAACTTCGTCTACAGCTTTGTTAGCCTCTTGAATCACATGAAATTTATCAAAAGTGATAGAGGCTTCCGGAAAATAGTCAGAGGCGCCTTTAATAAAAGCAGGTGACATATCCATGCAGACTTCTGTTATATTTTTCGCATGACCACCTTGTTCTTCTAGGCGTTCTTTACACGTTTTCCATGTAGCAGCATCTTTTCCTTTGGCAACATGAATGACATTCTTTTTATCTGAGTCCACAAATATAGTAATATATTGGTGCCCGCGCTTTGATGACGTTTCATCCGTATTAATCTTAGTAACATGAGAAAGGTCTTGATGAGCCATAGCTTGATCTACATAATGATGTAATATTCGCCATAAACGTGTATCGTGCTCCCCCACTAAGCGACTTACTGCATTCATTGGCATGTCTTTAACAAGCATCATAATCCACGCATCAAATAGCTTTGTAAAAGAAGCTCGTGGTTTTATAGCCCAAGGGATAGAAACACGACGCTTTTTTCCGCAGTTTTCACAATCTGTACGTGGGTGTTCTGCATGAATATAGCATGGGTATTCTAAAAAGTTTAAATGACGCCATGTCCGGTTGTAATCAGCAATATCAAAAAAACGTTGATTTTTAGCCCCGCACTCCGAACATGAAAATAAAGCATCTCTATCTACTTTTAAATAGACATCTAGCTGTTGCTTTATTTCATCAAATATACAGACATGGATATACCAAGGTTCTGGAATATGGAACACATTTTCAATATCCTTAATTTCTATTAACATATGAAAACCACCTAACATTTTATTTTGATAGTTTTCAGTATGTCCAACCTTATTTCATTTTAATCAGCGAAGGGGCTTTATTAATTTCAATTCATCCAGACTAGTGTTGCGATAAAGAACTTCTTCCCCAGTTTCTGTCAAGCAAAGTGTTACTTTCCTTTCATCTAATGAATCCCTTTGCTTTTTAAGATAACCTTTTTGAATTATTCTTTTAACATTTTCCGAGGCTGTGTTATGAGAAACATTTAGAAAGGTAGCTACTTCCCCAATTCCGATTCCTTTATTTTTTTCAATATGCTGTAGTATCCTTATAGCCTGGTGAGTTATTTTATCTTTATGAGAAAAATGTAAATGATAATAAATGTCTGTCCAATATTTATTTAACTTTAATACTTTATTCATCCTATTCCTCCATTATATCTATAATTACGATTATTTCTATATATACGATGTAAAGTGTACAATATTCACTCATTTTTTTCAAATAGTATTCTTTAATAATATTATATTATGTTCTAAAATTTAGTTGAAAAGTGTGATATAGTTTAACAAGTGCCCATGCTTAATATTTGATTGTGCATTTATAGGCAACACGCAGTTGCTTGACGGACAAACAGGGAGATTCCTCTCAAGGTATCTCCCTGTTTAAATACATGTGTATTTATTTTTTTCTTAACGAGTCGAAACTAAGTTATATTTTGCTCTATCCTTATTTTCTGTATTCAATATTCAAATGAATTTCTTTTAATTGCTTTATAAATGCACTTTCCTCTTTAGGTGAAATTTGTGCTGTTTTATATTGATTGTAACTAATTTCAATTCTACGGATAGAAAGTGATGGAGCTACAAAAGGGTTCGTAGTTTTTCTAATTGATCTAATATCTTTTATATTTATTGTTTGTTTCATCCATCCACATCGTATAATTAATAGTTCGTGTTTTATGATATATCGCGTGTGAAACCAAATTGCTCCAATAAAACAAATAACGATGAGTGCTAAAATCATGCCAATTATACTTACTTGGACGATTGCTACGTATAACATTCGGCAAAACATAACAATTAAAGCCCATATGGGAATTGCCATCCATACATCCATCTTCGACTTAAAAACCACTATATTCCTCCTTTCTTTTTACCTAAATTGATTTGTTCGTATGTAAGTCAACTTCATAATTGCTCTTGTTAGACATTTAAGTCTACATTTGTTGTTTGCTCAAGCAGTTTCATGTTAAATTAGCAATTCAACTCGTTTTTCGATAAATACCAGGAGATACGCCATACACTTTTTTAAAAACACGGTGGAAATACGGATATGCTCCGAATCCACAGTTTTCAGCTATATGTTCCAATGTCATATTTGTATACTTCATTTGATCTATAGCAGCAGCTAGCCGTATTTCTTGTGCATATTCAATTATCGTCTTATTAGTGTACTGCTTAAATAAATGCACAGAGCGAGAGACGCTTAACATAGCATGGTTAGCGACATCATCAACAGTAAAACCAGTTGTAGCGTTTTCTTCAATATAGCGCATCATTTTTGTGACGACAAACGGTCTGCAGTGAGCTGCCTGATCTTTAATAGCTCTTTCGATTAATAAACATAGGCTGCGGAATAAGTACCCCATTAGTTCATCATTTTTATCAGAAAGGGGTCTGCGTTTTTCTGCTATTAAATATCTCCACAAAGAAACAATTTTATCTGTTAAGTCAATTTTTATAGTAGTTGGTTTATTAAAACGATTCCACCATTGATCTACCCATTCCCCAGAAAAAAATATGTGATAATCACCACTTGCTTGACCACCTTCAATCTGTAATTGGTAATACTCACCTGGAGCAACAAAAATAATATCTCCTTTTTCTAAATGGATCTTTTTATCTTTAATGACAGCCTGGCTGACACCTTCTGTTTGTAGGCGAAATAAATACGAGTCATAACCATTTTTATGCGTGGCAAAGTAACCGTTTGTATGATAGGCATAGCCACAATATCCAATTTGTATCATGATATCACCCATTTCGTAGCAAAATAGTATATGTTTCTATTATATCGTTTATATCTTCATTATGACAGTTACGTTAAGATATATATAGATATGAGTTAACCACCTATCATATATTTATAAAGCAAAAAAGGCATATTAGTTATTTTGAAAACGGATTTATAAAGACCTGCGGTAGTATGTCAAGTAAAAATAAATAGTTTTTTAGTTATCGAGGTACAATTTGCTTAAAAAAGGCAACACTAAACCGACTCCAGTAAATATGTGTAAAATACTGCAAATTACTCAAAGGATTAGAAGCTAATTATGCTTCATGTATTGACGCTCCTTTGTGGCGTGTAAATTTGGTTTTTGCGTAGTAGCGCATCCACCAAACGCACTAGTTTTCTTGCAGTTAAGACGAGGGCTCTTTTGTGTTGATGCTTTGGTACTTCATCGAACTTTTTCGCGTAATACTCTTTGTATTCAGGAACATGCCTTCTTACCAAGTTGGCGGCTTCAACGAGGTAATAACGGAGATACTGATTTCCATTATTCGATAACGATGTGTCGTCAGCTGTAAAGCGACCAGATTGGTGTTTACGCCAATAGAGTCCTGCATATTTGGCGATCTTCGCTTCGTGAATTGTCCCAAATGACCCTAAGACCATTATCTAGGAACATCACGGAACGTCCAAGACATTTGACATATTATCTTAGGTCTTTACTAATTCATGAGTTTGTCCAAACCAAGTTACTTGGAACGGAAGGCGGCGACTCCAGCGGGAAAAGCATGAGACTTGAGACCCCGCAACGAGCGTTTTTTGCGAGTGAGGAGGCTCAAGCCATGCCCTGAGGAAAGCGTCCGCCTGCAGTGGAAAGTAACGGTAGCACTAGCAGATACAATTTTTATAAATTAGTTAGAATAAAATAGGCGGAAAAATAACGCCTAAACATAATATACGAGGAGAGATTGAGTTGAAACATTTACGTGTAGGCATCATCGGCTGTGGAAATATTTTTCCCATGCATGCGCAATCCGTATTGGGTAGAGACGATGCAAAAATAGTTGCTGTTTGTGATATAAAAGAAGACAAAGTGGAAGCGAAAGCTGCAAAACACGATTGTGCAGCTTATGCCAATTACTTAGAAATGTTCCAATTAGAAGATTTGGATGTCATTCATATATGTTTGCCTCATCATTTACATGCCCCTGTGGCAATAGAAGCTGCTAAGCGGAAAATTCATATTTTAACAGAAAAACCGATGTCGATTAGCTATGCAGATGCTGTTGCCATGGTTGAGGCTGCAGAAGATAACAATGTAACTCTAGGTGTAATTTTTCAAAACCGTTATAATCCAGGTTCGCGTTTAATTAAAGAAATGTTAATGAATGGAGAATTAGGAGCTATTAAGTCTGGTAAACTATCTGTTACTTGGGATCGCTCTGATGCTTACTATCAGAATAGTGATTGGAAAGGGACGTGGGAAATGGAAGGCGGAGGCGTTATTATTGATCAAGCCATCCATACGATGGATCTTATGCGTTGGTTTGTAAATAGTGAAATAAAGTACGTAGACGCCAATATTAGTAATCGAGCACATGAGATAATTGAAGTGGAAGATGCTGCAGAAGGGGTTATTGCTTATCAAAATGGAGTAGTTACTGCTTTTCATGCTATAAACTATTACTCCTACGATGCTCCGGTTGAAATTGAACTGCATTGTGAAAATGGGTTTGCGAAAATGATAGCTGATAAAGCAAATGTTCAACTCAATGATGGTAGAGAATTTATTGCCGATCATAATCCACTTGAGACATTTCATTATGATTCTGGAGCGAAGGGCTATTGGGGCGTTAGTCATGTAAAGCAAATTAATAATTTCTATGATTCTATTCGCGATGATCAAACACCAGATATTACTGGCAAAGAAGCATTAAAAACACAAAAAATGATTGCTGCTATTTATGAGTCAGGAAAAAAGAAAGAGCGCGTAGTTTTCGAATAAAAATTTGTTGCTTTGGCATACGGATTCAACGAAGTAGTCACGTCCGGCTCCAGCGCCCAGCAACTAGGCAACTTTACGATAAGTCATCATCGGTTCGTTCCTCACCGTGACTCCTAAAACTTTCGTTGATTCGTTCCACTCGCTACGTTGCTAAACGGGCGCTTACGCCTTTGTTCTATTATAGGAAAATATAAAAGTTAAAAGTTTATAGTATAAGAAAAACTACGCTATTCGCCATAAGACTTGGCGACAACCTAAGTTTTTCTATACAAGGAGAAGAAAATAGCAGGCAATAAAGCATTTTTAAAGAAAACCTAATTTATTGAGGGAGGAAATAACATGCAAGTTGTAGTTTGGAACGAAAATCGTCACGAAAAGACAAATTCAGTTGTAGCTAATATTTATCCAGAAGGTATTCACGGCGCAATTGCTACCTTCTTAAAAGAAGACGGGCTTGCAGTAAAGACAGCTACCTTAGATGAGCCGGAGCATGGACTGACAGAAGAAGTTTTAAAGCAAACCGATGTTCTTATCTGGTGGGGGCATCAAGCACATGATGAAGTGGAAGATCGTATTGTTGAGAGCGTTCATCAACGAGTGCTGGATGGAATGGGATTAGTTGTCTTACACTCTGCGCATTTTTCTAAAATCTTTAGAAAGTTAATGGGGACAACATGTGATTTGAAGTGGCGTGAAGCTGATGATAAAGAGCGCTTATGGATTGTGGATCCAAGCCATCCAATTACTGCAGGGTTAGGTGAGTATATTGAATTAGAAAGGGAAGAAATGTACGGAGAGCATTTTGATATTCCTGCACCTGATGAATTAATTTTTTTAAGTTGGTTCGAAGGTGGCGAAGTATTTAGAAGTGGAGCAACGTATCAGCGTGGAAAAGGGAAAATTTTTTATTTCCGACCTGGCCATGAAACATACCCGACCTACTATAATAAAGAAATTCAAACCGTAATTAAAAATGGAGTGAAGTGGGTTGGCCCTACTAACACGCCAACACCGACGTATGGAAATGCGACATCGCTTGAAAGGATTACAAAAAAATAACGCTTGAGAACGAAAGCAAGGAGTGGAAATTATGGAAAAAATACGTGTAGCCGTTATAGGATGTGGGAGCATTGCTAAGCATAGACATTTGGTAGAATATGATGCGCACAATCAGGTTCATATTGTTGCAGTTTGCGATATTGTTGAAACGAGAGCAAAAGAAATGGCAGCAAAATATGGTGCTACGGCATATACCGATTATCTTGATTTGTTAAAAAATGAGCAAATAGATGCAGTTAGTGTTTGCTTGCCAAACTATTTACATGCACCAGTGAGTATTGACGCAATACAAGCTGATTGTCATGTCCTTTGTGAGAAACCAATGGCAACATCCCAACAAGAAGCAGAAAATATGATTCAAGCTGCTAAAACGAAACAAAAAAAATTAATGATCGCGCATAATCAGCGCTTTGTTGCCTCGCATGTAAAAGCGAAAGAGCTGATTGAAAGGGGAGAACTAGGTGAAATTTATAGTTTTCGTACGACATTTGGGCATGGTGGACCAGAAGGATGGAGCGTAGACGGAGCAGAAAGCTGGTTTTTCAAAAAAGAGGAAGCATTTATCGGTGCGATGGGAGATCTAGGCGTGCATAAAGCAGACTTGCTTCGCTATCTATTAGGTGAGGAATTTACCGAAGTGTCAGCGATGGTCGAAACGAATGCGAAAGAAAATGCAACTGTCGATGACAATGCTGTCTGTATTTTGAAATCAGCTAGTGGAGTAATTGGAACATTAACCGCAAGTTGGGCGTACAACGCAACGGAAGATAATTCTACGGTTATTTATGGAAAGAAAGCTGTATTACGAATAGAAGATGATCCGAGCTATGGACTAATTGTACAGTATTCGAACGGGGATACAGTGAACTATCAGCTTGGTAAGATTCAGTCAAATGATGCTGGTGGACAAACAACGACACATGTTATTGATCATTTCATCACTTCCATTGTGGAAAATAAAGAACCGCTCATTAATGGAGAAGAAGGTATGAAATCACTTCATATTATTCTCGCTGCGCTTGCATCGAGTGAAACGAAGCAATGGACGCAAATACAATAATTAGCCATATTATCTAAAGGAGGAGAATTTTGTGAAACTGGGCGTATTTACGGTACTACTATCGAATAAATCGTTTGAAGAAATGTTACGATATGTGCAAGAGGCAGGGTTGAAAGCTGTGGAAATCGGTACAGGTGGTTATCCTGGTAATGCGCATTGTAATTTAGATAAGCTGTTGGAAAGTGAAACAAAGCGTAAAGAATACTTGGACAAAGTACACGAACATGGGCTTACGATTAGTGCTTTTAGTTGCCATGGTAATCCACTATCACCTGATGAGACTTTTGCTACAGAATCGCATGACACGTTTGTTAAAACAGTCAAATTAGCGAGTTTAATGGGTGTACCTGTGGTAAATACCTTTTCTGGGACGCCAGGGGATTCGGATGGAGCAAAATATCCGAATTGGCCCGTTACACCATGGCCGAATGAATATAGTGACGTACTTCAATGGCAGTGGAAAGAAAAGTTGATTCCATATTGGAAAGCGCAAGGGGAGTTTGCTAAACAACACGGTGTGAAAATTGGTTTGGAGCTTCATGCAGGTTTTTTGGTGCATACGCCATATACGATGTTGAAATTGCGCGAAGCAACGAATGATGCTATTGGTGCTAATTTAGACCCAAGTCATTTGTGGTGGCAAGGTATTGACCCAGTAGCTGCTATAAAAATTCTAGGAAAAGCAAATGCCATTCATCATTTCCACGCCAAAGATACGTATATTGACCAAGACAATGTGAACATGTACGGTTTAACAGATATGCAACCGTATCCTAACGTACAAACGAGAGCATGGACGTTTCGCTCTGTCGGGTTTGGTCATAGCGTGCAGGAGTGGTCCAATATTATTAGTGCACTAAGGACTTATCAATATGATTATGTGGTTAGTATCGAACATGAAGATCCAATGATGTCGATGAAGGAAGGATTACAAAAAGCGATTCAAAATCTAAACAGCGTCATGATAGAAGAAGCACCTGTCGATATGTGGTGGGCATAAGTTAAAATAGGAGAAACTGTGTAAAAAAAGAGAGCTTGGAAGGGTAGTTACCCCCAAAAGTTAGATTTTTAACACTAACCTTTCGAGGGGGGGGTTGGTACTAAGCTCTTGTTACACAGTTTCTTTTTGTATAAAGATAAGAAAGCATAGAATCTAAGGGTTTATCTTGTTTTGGTTGGATACAAGCAAAACATCATTTATAATGATACACGAAGAGGTGTATGTTATGAACAAAGATGATAAGAATGTAGAGCAGATAATAGAAGAATTAACGAAAGAAGAAATGGCGAGAATGCAAAAACAAGCACAGAAACAATGGCGAAAAATCCCATTTCCTTTGTCATTGCATGACGCTTTAAACAGATATACAAAGGCTGATTTAGACGGTATTAGAAAATATTTAGAGATCAAAAATGCAAGCAAATTAAAGAAAGCTGAAATCGTTCATCTCTTAGAGAAAAATATCCCTGATCATCTATATCCGTCGGTTCTTTTATGGGATAAGGAACGTTTTAATATGCTATTAAAAATCGCCGAAAATAACGGGAAAATAATGGCTCCAGATCTAGAAATGGATGAAATGGAGTATCTACGTCATACCGGGTTTATTTATACTGGAACTTGGGAAGGAAATAAGGTTTTTGCCTTGCCAAATGAACTGTACGACCCTATTCTAGCTTTGAAACATGATTTACATGTACGAGCTACGATAAAACGAAATACAAAATGGATAAAGCTAACGCGTGGCTTATTATATTATTACGGCGTATTAGACCCGGTGCGGTTAATCCAGATGGTAGAAAAATATATGAAAGAACCTATTGACGTTACAATGTATTTCAAAGTTATTGCAGATTCGACACATTATTGTCCGGAAATAACTGTTGACACAGATTCATTTTCACATATAGATGTGTTGGAACCGAAAGAGGTGAAGCGAGAACAGCAACTGAAAGAAAGCATTCCTTACTATGATTTTACAGAAAAACAACTCCTTGAAGCTGGAGCACCAGGTTTTGTGGAAAGAAATGCTAGTTACCAGCAATTCGTTCATTTTCTAACGAAAAACTTTGATATGGATATAGAAGATGCAGATATGATCGTAGAAGAGTGTACGTATACGATAAAATCTGGCGACAGTCCCAATCAGGTTATTTCCTATTTATCCCAGATGTTAGAGTTCGATAGCGAACAATTAGTGAAAGCTGTAATGGATAAAGTAATCCACTTAATGAATAACACAAGGGGATGGGTACTAAAAGGACATACTCCTGATGAAGCATTTGGATTGGAGAAAAAACATCTTCAACCGATGCCAGAAACGAAATCTAATTCCAAGATAAGTGGAAAGACTCATTCTAACCCTAGTCAAAAGGTTGTCAAAATTGGTAGAAATCAGCCTTGTCCATGCGGTAGCGGAAAAAAACATAAAAAATGTTGTGGAAAATAAAGGATTAAGACGTACATTTAGACTAAACTCTCACAAATATTGCTAAGCGCAAGCATGTGAGAGTTTTTGAATGTAGTTTAGCTGGATGAACAAGATTAGTCAGCCAGCGCCATGAAATAACCAAACAATTTCATAAATATATAATAAGCGCATCTATGTTATGATGAAAAGTGCATACGTCATACATATGCCGATTACCAACATAGGAGTGGAGCGAGATTGAACAAGAAAGACATCGCAAATATTCGTAAGCAATTCAAACTAAACAATGATCTTTTAAAAATCCATGAGATTTTCAATGTATACATCATGAAAGAATCAAGTGAAGTATATCATCATCAGAGTACACCATTTGAGTTATTAAAGGACGAACAGAAAGAGCTATTTATGGCCAATTTTAAAAAAGTATTAACTGGCCAGCTTGATCAGAAATTATTTGAGTTAAAATTTAAACGCGAAGCAGAAGATAATAGTCAGCTTATCCTGCATCAAGGATTACTGAGTAGTGACACCGAAGAATGGAAAGCGCATATGCTTCGACTCGTAGAAAAAATGCTAAAAGATAAGCAATATGAAATGGACATTGTTGTTAGTTTTATTCGTGGGGAATACTTGAAACCAATGAAACCCCAGCGTGAAGAAGCCGAAGAAAGTGAACGGGACACGGTACATTCTCACTCATTTATCTTATGCAGTATGAATAAGACACAAGATCCTAAAAAAGAGCTATTATTTGATTATGTGGAAAAGGAATTTAAATATAATATTGTCGTCGATCCAATTATTAACTTGAAAGCACCGATATCTGGATTTCTGTTTCCTTGCTTTACTGACAATGCTGCAGATGTGAATCATGTTCTTTACTCAGCAGGAAAAGCAAATGAATTAAATTACCATTTTATCGAGGAAGTATTGAATGCAGAAGAAATTATGACGGCTGAAGAAGATAAAATAGTCTTTGAAGAAATTGTAAAGAAAGTAGCGGGCGAGCGTATAAATACGTCGACTCTTTCCAATGTGTATGATGAAATCTACCATGTTATTGAAGAAAGTGAGGAAGAGCAAGAAGTACCGAAACTAGACTATAAAGACGTAGAAAGAGTTCTAAAGAGCAGTGGTGTAAAAGATGTGGATACGGAAAAGGTAGAAGAGGCATTCAAGACAGTCATTGATGATGAAAAGTTCGAATTAAAAGCGAATAATATTGTGCCGAAACCAACGTCAAAGTCGATCAAAATAAAGACAAAAGTAGCGGATATTTCCATTAGCCCACAAGACCTAAGATATGTGCGTCAAATTCATTTCGGAGGGAAATTAAGCCTTATGATTGAAGTAGAAGAAAATACGATGATTGAAGGTTTTGAATTGATCCCAGAAGTGTTGTTTGAAAAAGTGGAAGGAGAAGAGGAATAATTCGTATTGCCATGTTTGTATTATCATGTTAACTGGGACAATGGAAGAAAAGGTCCATCAATATACAATGGGAGGGGTTTTTTTGTATTATGATGAACAGACAAAAACGATTACTACGAATAGGTTATTATTAAGACTATTTCAAAAAGAAGATGCAGCCGAAGTTGCTAAACTTTGTAATAACTACAATATTTATAAGCATACATTGAATTTACCGTATCCTTATCAAATAGACGATGCTGTATCATGGATAAAGAACCATCATGATAATTTTTGTGAGGATAAATTATATGAATTTGCAGATAAGACGAACGGTAGATTGTACGGTTCCATAGCATTATCGAACAATCAAAGATTTCTTCATGGTGAAATAGCTTATTTCATTGGGGAAGTATTTTGGGGAAAAGGTTTTGCGACAGAAGCAGCAAAAGCTATCTTACAATTTGCGTTTACTGAAAAACATTATCATAAAGTGTTTGCTCGCTGTTTTTTGTCAAATGCAGCATCCAGTAAAGTTTTGCAAAAAATCGGCATGGAAAAAGAAGGAGTATTGAAGGAGCATGTAAAGAAAGAAGATCGATTTAAAGATCTTGTATACTATGGTGTAATTAACAAGCAATAGTAAAAATGATGTTGAGTTTACTTTAATAGTATGATAACCTATGTGAAATTGAATATAAAATACGATGAAGAGAAGAGTATATAAAAGGAATGCATAAGAGAGAGCCCCGGTGCTGAAAAGGGGTATGCAGTCTTTTATGGAACCAAGCCTCGGAGTAGCACGTTGGATTGCAAATGATAGCGTGACAGGAGCTCCTGTTATTGAGCTAAAGTATAAGCAAAGGTCCTTTTGCCGTACTTAAAAGGTTTATATGGTGACATATAAATAAACTGGGGTGGCACCACGGTTATCATTCTTAATCTCGTCCCCAAGACAATCGTCTTGGGGGTGGGATTTTTTATTTTGGTCAAGTATAAAAATTTAAAGGTTTATAAGAAAAACGACAGCGTTTTTTATATGAATTGGCGATAAGTCAAATTTCTCATGCTTGGTTTATAGCTTCCCTATAGAGATGCTATTATAATTTTATTTTTCTGATAAATTTAAATTAATCCCCAATATAAGGTGATGTACGACTCCCACTTCCAAAATTAGGGATGTAAGCTGAACTAATTTAAGTGAAGGTAACAGCTCTAAATCCTTGATTCGTTTAAGGGGCTTTAGGTCATACCCTTGCCGTACTAACAATCAGTAGGGAATGAAAAAAAGCCCCCACTGATTGAAGATTCACTTTATACGTATCTCGAGATTTCAAATTGCAGGTAAGGCTAGTTTTAGCATTTGTTAATTTTTTGAGACAGGGGTTTCTTACGTAAATTTTTTATGGTTAAAAAGCTTAAATGAACCGAGCTAAGGGAGGAAGGATATTTGAATGTAAAAAAAGAAATAACACGCTGGAAATATGCATGCATATTATTATTTGGCATTGGTATTTCTAATATAGGCGAATGGGTTTATTTTATTGCGTTAAATTTAATTGTTTTGGATATGACAGATTCTCCTTTAGCGGTATCTGTATTGTATATTATCAAGCCTTTAGCAACTTTATTTACCAGTTTTTGGGCGGGGAGTTTTATTGATCGCTTAAACAAACGAAGCCTAATGATTTTTCTTGATATAATAAGGGCACTTTTTATTGTTTTATTACCACTGTTATCATCTGTTCCTTCTATTTATTTGTTTGTGTTTATCATAAACATGGCAAGTGCGATGTTCAGTCCAGTTTCCCTCATCTATATAACGAAACTAATACTACAGGGAGATAGAAAAAGATTCAATGCACTATATAGCTTAGTAACGTCAGGAGCTTTTTTCATTGGTCCAGCAGTTGCAGGATTATTGTTCTATATTGGCACGCCAACATTAGCAATCTATATAAACGCAGTCGCTCTCTTTTCCTCTGGGTTAATTACTTATTTTATGCCTAATTTAGAGAATAATTATGGAACAATGCAAGAAAAAATATCTTTTAAAATATTACGGAAAGATTGGAACGTAGTAATGGATTTTAGCCGTGAACATAAGTATACGATGTGGATCTATGTATTATTTAGTTGTGTGATGGTTGTCATGGCTAGTGCGGTTGATTCATTGGAAGCGGCTTTTGCGAAGGAAGTCTTGCTTTTATCCAATAGCGAATACGGCATTTTAGTATCAATTGCAGGTGCTGGAATCGTACTAGGAGCTTGCATCAACACTTTATTTATAAAGAAGATAGCTGTTTCGTTGCTCATTGGTTTAGGCTCTGTGCTTGTTTCATTTGGCTATGTTATTTATGCTATTTCTACCACATTTTTATTTGCTGGAATTGGATTTTTTATACTCGCTTTCTTTATTTCTTATGCCAATGCTGGGTTTCTTACCTTTTATCAAAACAATATACCTACAGATGTTATGGGAAGGGTTGGTAGTATATATCGTTTATTTGAGGCGATGTTAATTATTTTCACAACAACGATAATAGGTACGCTTGCGCAAATGATTTCTATTCGCATAGCAGTCATAGCTGGGGTTTTTGTCATGCTATTACTCGCTTTCACTTTGCTGATAGCTAGTCGATTACCTTCTAAAAAGCGTTGTTTTAATGTCTTATAAATTATAGTAAAATAATGGGTAACATTCTTAGTATGAGAAAAAGTTAGATTTTCTAGCTTGCTTCTATTTTCATTGTAGCTAACGATAAAAATAAAGAAAAGTAGCGGAATCAGTGGCCTCGTTTTTATAATTTGATTCTAGTTGTACATGTGAAAAGATATGGGGGAGGTGTTAGAGAGTGGTTCGATCCGTCAAAGGGCAATTTATATGTTGGATATTAATTTCAATAGCTTTTATCTATGTTGTCTCAACCTATACGGAATTTACTGGGAATGATGTAACGAACCTATTATTTTACATTGCTATGATTTCTTCCATTTTTAATGCTGGAATGGCTACACAAAAATTTTTAGATAACAGAAAAAAAGATCACAGTAACCATTAGTCTGAACAGGAGGGGGGAGATTTTGTTGCAGCAACAAGCCGAAATGAATAAGCGACCTAGGAAAAAATTTGTAACGAAGAGGAAAATATTGCTGTTTACCATGGTAACGGCTGTTCTCCTTAGTGTTGTAAAAGTATACCTTGATACAAACACGTTTAAAGTGAATAAGCTCCAATTTTATAGCAATAAAATCCCCGTTGATAAAGCCGTTCATATTTTGCAAATTACGGATGTGCATAACAAAGTGTTTGGGGAAAACAACGAAGCCCTCATTCAAACGGTAAAAGATTTAAATCCTGATATGATTGTTCTTACAGGAGATTTAATAGATAGAAAGACTACGGAGTTTCATCCTATGTTTACGTTGGTTGAAGAGCTAACATCTTTGCAGGAACAGGTCTTTTTTGTAACTGGTAATCATGAATGGGAAAATCCAAATAAGGAGGGATTTTTACAAGGGCTTAAAGCGCGTGGCGTGAAAGTGTTAAACAATGAAAATAGTGAACTGACCATCAACCAAGTTAAGTTAAATCTTGTTGGGATTGATGATAGTTCTACAAATCATGACAACGTCACGCAAGCTTTTGCTGGTTTAAATAATGACCGTTATACGATATTGCTTTCTCACTCACCTACTATTGTAGAAAAAGAGCGTAATCTTGCTGCTGACTTAATTTTAAGCGGTCATACGCATGGTGGGCAAGTAAGACTTCCTTTACTTGGAGCACTCGTATCTCCTGATGAAGGATGGTTTCCCAAGTATGATAAAGGAACTTATTCCATGCATCCAAAACAGTTTCTATATATCGATAGTGGTTTAGGAACAAGCGTTGCACCAATACGATTTTTAAATCAGAGCCAAATGAGTATGATCAGGGTTTCTTATGGTAAGTAAATTTGCGCCATGAAAGTAAAGGAGTTGGAATAACGATGCATAGGAAAATGAATGTTACGCAAGCTTTGTTCACAGGTGGTTTTGTTGGTTTTATTCTATGTATTTATTATTTTTTTGTGCCGGATTTTTCTTATAAAGGGATTGTTGGGATTATGGTAAGCGCATTGGCAGCTTTCGTTGGAGCTCTTATTGCTTTTCAATGGATCTCTGGTAATGAGAATGAATGATATTTTATACTTTATTATATATGGAGGGATTTTCAATCGAAAATACAAAAAATCAAACTATGATTACAACAGCTGATTATCCTATAAAATTAAGTAAAGATTTTATGACATTTTTGAACTATATAGCTAGTAAAGATGTAAAATTAACGAAAACGCGTGGATATATTACTAGAAAAGACTTACAAGCTATTTATGTACAACTCTCGCCACATAAACCAGCTATCTTGGAAAAAGCAAACCAAGATGATGTTCCATATGTTCATCTGTTATATTATATTGCTATGGAATTGCGCCTAATAAGGAAAGTGGCAAGTAAAAGTATAAGTCGGTTAATGATAGATGAAGAAAGAGTTACTGCTTTTAAAGAACTAAAAGAAGCGGAAAAATATGTGACATTATTGGAAGCTTTTTGGACGAAAGTAGATTGGAACGAGTTGACTAAGGGCTACAGCAGAAGATATGTAAGCATGGTGGACTTTTGGTTGGAAGAACTTATAGAAAAAGATATTCCTTATGGAACATGGTTATATACTGCGGAAAATCATTCGTGTTCATTAATTACATACGGTGAAACCTTTGAACAGTTGCTGGACTATGGTTATTTCTTATATTATTTCGAGTATTTCGGTCTTTGGGAAGTGCAAGTAACAGTTCAAGAAAGTACAACTATACATGAATTGCAACGAGTGAAATTTAACCCACTGTTAAAAAAGCTACGATTACCTTTATTGTATACATGGTGCCCTGGTGAAGATGAGGGTTTAACAGGTTTAGATTCTTTCTTTATGGAAATGTTGATTCCTGAATACCATAACGAAATAAACGTGAAAAAGGAAGCAATAGAACAAGAGGAAAGGACACCGTCATTTATTGAGGCGGTAAAGCCATTATTTCCGAAAGATGAATTAGAAAATACGCTTCCGTCCTATGAATATAAGCTGGGAATCACTGGAAATTGTATTTTTAAAGTCATGTTACATAATAATTGCTGGAGAAAGTTACGTTTGCCATTATCCGCTTCGTTAGAAAACTTGCATGACTTTATTCAGTATGCTTTTGATTTTGATGACGATCATCTTTATAGTTTTTTTATGGATGGCAAAAAATTTAGTAAACATGCTTATAATTCCCGAATGGATTTTACCGGACCTTATGCGCATCAGACTAGTTTGAATCAGTTAGATTTATTTGAAGGCCAGAAGTTTTTATACTTATTTGATTTTGGAGATGAGTGGGAGTTTTATATTACAATAGAAGCTATACAAGAGGGAAATGAAGAAAAGGAATCTATTATAGAAATGAAAGGCGAATCTCCTGATCAATATGATTAATATGCATAAAGTATTGATATGGGATCGTCGTCGGATAATATTTGTGAATTTGGCAAAAACCAATTGTATGATGGTAGCTCACATACCTTTATTTCCGATGGTGAGGAGCATTTACTAAGCCAACTTGAACAAAATCCATTAAATTCCTTCATTTGGAATCGCCTTGGTAATTTGTATGATAAGGGAGGTCGTCCAGAATTAGCTGCAAGTGCATTTGAGCATTCTCTTGCTCTGGATTTTTTTCAAGTAGAATCTTATTATTCCCTAGGAGTTCTGCTCTTTCAGATAGGCGAACTTGAGGAAGCTGCCCTTCATTTTCGTAAAGCGCTTGTCGCAGCAGCTAAATATGACAAATTAAGCGCTGTTGATTTAAGGGATTTTTTAAGTGACAGTTTAGATAAATTATTTTATATTCATTTTCATTCAGATAAGGAAATACCCTTTGTTCCTACTAAGAAGGAAACAGCATCTATAAGAGATCAAGAAATTTTAAATTATATTGATCAGCAGCTAGATTTGGATGTTGAAATAATTTCCGGAAATTTACAATCTTTTTATCCAATTGCAGAAATTTTTATGGGGAAAATGGCACATCGGATTCCCAAAAGAGAACGAACTTGGGAAAAGCCCAATGTATCTAAGAGTAGAAAAGTTAAAAAACGGCATAAACGAACGAAGAAAAAGTAAAAATTTTACTGTATATAATTACATTAACGTTGATGAAAGGCTTCAAAGTCTTATTAATGGTGCCATGTAGGGGGCTTATCTAAGTCCCCTATATTGGGGGGCAGTGTAAACACTAGTCGATAGGAGTTTATTACCTAAAAACTGTTTCTCTTGAATTTCCCGATCTAACTTACTATTTATCCACACGTATTTATAACAAGAGTTCGGTTTTAAATACTTCTACGGCATTTCCAGCAATTTTTACCTTAATGGGGTTATTATCTTCAATATAAACTTGTACTTCAATAATACCGGGTCTCCCCATAGCTTCTCCTTGTTTAGCTTTAAACGTAAATAATGAATTATTATGCTGCACTAAATTATGATGAACAAGGTATGCCCCTAAAGGCCCGTTAGCATTACCAGTTACAGGGTCTTCTTTTATGCCTATTGCAGGAGCAAACATGCGCCCATGTATTAAAGCATCACTGTCATCTATAGCTGTTGTAAAAACATAATATCCATTACAATGAATAATTTTACTTAGTTTGGAAAGGACAGTATAGTCTGGTTTGATACGATTTAAAGTGATCATATCTTTTATGCCAATCATAACTTTGGAGTGTCCTGTTGATACGATTTGTATATCACATCCCTCTAATAAATCATCGGAATGTAAGTTTAGTGCTGTTAATAAATTATTTTTATTTTCCCCTTCTATTATATCCCCAAATTCAATTTCACCTTGGGTCATAACAATTTTATAGTCTTCTTTTTCTTTTATTATATCGACAGGAAGTATTCCAGCACCTGTTTTATGATACACTGTTGAACTCCCTAAATGTTTTTCATTAGCTCTCGCATAATGAGCTGCAATTGTAGCATGGCCACAGATGGGGACTTCATTTGTTGGTGTGAAAAAACGAACATGTACATCATAATTAGAATTATTTGCAGGAAAGATAAACGCAGTCTCTGAGTTGTTAAGTTCTTTAGCTATCTTTTGCATTTGATCTGTTGTCAATCCACTCGCATTTGTTATAACACCGGCTGGGTTTCCTGTAAACTTTTGCTGTGTAAACGAGTCAATTTGATATAGTTTATATTTTCTTTGCATACGCATAACTTCCTTTCACTTCATTCAAAAAAATGTCTGAAAATACCTCGTGATTTTTTTATTATTAAGGATTTATGGTGCTAAGTCAACTGCTGAGTTGGTTAAAGGCAACACGTACCTATTTTGTATGTTCCCTATTTTTGTGTTTAAAGGAACGTCACTTGTAAAGGGTTGATCTCCCGACCACCAAATCTCACCCCAAAAGGAGGCATGTCCAATGCAGGACAAGAATAGTTTAGCACACACGTAGTGGAGATGTAAGTATCATTTAGTTTTTGCACCAAAATATAGAAGACAACTTATCTATGGAAAATATAAAAAAAGTATAGGAGAAATAATCAGAGAATGCTATGAAAGAAAAGATGTTAAAATACACGAAGCAAATGCATGCAGGGACCACGTCCATATGTTGGTGAGTATACCACCAAAACGGAGTATATCTCAATTTTTCGGTTACTTAAAAGGAAAAAAGTAGTTTAATAATCTTTGACCGTCACGCCAACTTAAATATGGAAATTGAAAATTCTGGTGTCGAGGCTACTTTGTAGATACGGTGGGAAGAAATAAAAATCAAATCCAAGAATATATACGAAATCAGCTTAAAGGCGATTATATGAGTGATCAGTTAACATTATTTGAAGCATTTGATCCGTTCACCGGGAAGAAAAATAAAAAGAAATAAGAGATTCTTTTAGAATCAGCGAGTGCGTGTGATGCAGAAGGGGAACCATTCAGTGGGCCTTTTAGACTTAGGCTGGCAACAGAGACTTCGAGCCGCAGAGCAAACCACCAGTTCACACTGGTGGTTTTGATTGGCAAGATTACTAGTGGCAGGAAGTTTAACTTTCCCTATTTATCCTAGGTATTATACTACAATATTTCATCCCCGCCTTAGCAAAAGAAACATGGATGAGCCAATAGCAATAATCAACCTATTACTTCGTTTTCCCTTCTCCTTGTAAAGCTTTAAATGTCCATTCTAGATTTAAAGCGTCACCTTGGAATTCATTTTGGTCCTGTCCATTATCTACGAAGTTAAATTTTACCGAAATATCATCTAGAGTGCCTGCCGGAAGTCCTTTCTCACCAAAATTAGGGTAAAAGACATGCTCATTAACTGCTTCTGGTTCCATATTTTTCAAGTCAGTTAATGTTGTTTTGTAAATTACTTCATCCAACTTATCGGCATTGTAAAGGAATTCAACTTCAATATGCTTACCAAAATCATCTGTATTATCTCCTTTGGCATCAACAACGGAATAATCAGTTTCTAACAACACTTTTTCAATATCTAACGTGCCATTGTTTTGTAATTCAAATGTTCGAACCATGGAATCACCAGGTTTTAAATTATGAAGATCAATGATTTCGGTTGGCTCAGCGTTTAGATCGAGTGTTCCTGCTGCAAAAGTATTTTGGCTCACTTCTTCATCACTAAAATATGCATAAGTCCCTCCTGTAATCAACGTTAAACCAAGAGTTGCTGATAATACTCCAATACCAATTTGTTTTTTAATTCCCATTATTAATTCTCCTCCTTGTATTTTTCCCCTTTGGTAAATGGTAGAAGAAAGAAGTCGCTATAGATTACCAACGTATTTAAGTCGATAAAACTTCTTTAGGCTTTTTCCATTTTCAGAAGGGATTTTATAGTAAACTACCCAACATTTTTCTAAGATAGGTTGATTGAAGGGAGGGCTCGGTGTTGATAAAAAACGAGATAAACTAAGCTAGCCGATGTTTTAAGCATGTGTTCATGTTAGGTAGTTGCTAATAGTGAAACATATTTCAATTTCAACATGAACTTTCCCATGGATGATGCTCTTCACATGCTGTAAAAAAGCTAAAATTCCTAGGAGAATAGTTACATGTGAGCTGTACTCGTCGATTAGTTCGTGTTATCTTCTACTAAAAAATTTGCTTCGCCTAGAAGTATTTGATACGCGCGATTAGAAATGAATCCATTTTCTTCCTGGTGGTTTAGTAACGTGATAAGACCATTCAAGTGCTTTATTACCTTGTCTTGTAAACCTTGTTTTTCATATTGATGGATTGCTGTTAAGTGAACCTTTAGGGCATGTGCGGTTTTGCTAGATAATTCTTTTCCTTCAAACCGTTCAACGAGCGTTTTCATCGTAGTTGCATTAGCAGGCATGTTGACAAGTAAAGGGTAATCTGTAATGATTCCATCTACTCCGAAATGTAATAACTGTGTGATTGTCTTTCGATCATTGACGGTGTAAGGCCATGTTTTTAAGCGATGTTGGTGAATCCGATGAACCGTATCATTATTTAATAGCCCTTTGTTAGGGTTTACATAACTGGCGTAGGTTTGAAAGGATGCTAACTGTTCGTTCGTTATTTTTCCAGCGACTGTTTGTCCATAACCAATTAATACACCAGTGGCGATGTCTGGAAGCAGCTGGTGAATTTTCTTTACCGCATTCCAATGAAAGGATTGAACGACAATATTACTGTCTTTGGTCGTGATGTTACGTTGGATGAGTTCCTCTGCTATTTTTTGTTCAATTCCTGGATAAAGCTCTGGGTTTTTTAATTCAACAAGAATCCCTATATTACTTCCAGTGTAACGATCCAATACTTCCCCAAGTGTTGGGACTTTTTCACCGGCAAAAGATTCATGAAACCAGCTACCAGCATCAAGTGCTCTAATTTCCTCAAATGTGAAGTCCTTGACGCGTCCAGTACCGTTTGTTGTACGATCAACAGTTGTATCATGCATAAGAATTAATTCGCCGTCTTTGGTCATTTGTACATCAACTTCAAAGTAATCAGCCTGATATTCAAGTGATTTTTCAAATGCTGCCATCGTATTCTCTGGTGCTTGTCCTGATGCACCGCGATGGGCAATAGAAAAAGGGGCTGGGTTTGTTGCTTTTGCTGCTGCAGCCATCGTTGGCAGTAGAAGGGAGATGCTAGCAACAAACAATGTAATAGCTAAAACCTTTTTAGCATGTTTTTTCAATGTTATTTCTCCTCCATTTTTCCCAATAACATAGAAGCGTAGAATGTTTCTTTGTTTACTTCTACCACGATCATAGATGAAGTGGGGATTTTAAACGACAGGAAATCATCAAGACTTCTATATAGATGAAAGGTGTCGTTTTGCTTATACGATCACGCGTTACATTTTATGCTCGCCTATCATGCAAGTGAAAACGATTGTTTTACAAACTAGACAACAGTCTAAGAGGGTAAATATAATTATTTCCACTTTGTTATTAGGGCGTCTGTACCATCTTTCAGCGTTTGATAGGCTTTGTTAGAAAGAGAGTTTCGTTCTTTTTGTTTATCTATAAGAATATGAAAATGCTCTAGTTGCTTTACAACTTTATCAGCTTTATTTTGATCTTCAAATTGACGCACGGTTTCTAAGTGAGTTAAAAGTAGACGTGTCGCTTTTTCATCTGTCAATTCTCCATTTTTGGAGAATTGCTTTACTTGGTCAGTCAAGTTTTGTGAAGAAAATGATTTGGATGTAGTAAAGTTAATGACTTCAGCAATTTCAGTGTTATCAATGGTTCCAGTTAGTTTCTCAGCTTGTGGCCCATATGCATAGACTGGGACGTTAACAGCCGTGTGCCCTGTTGTTGTCCAGCCGATTAATGCACGCTCATTTATGATATTGGCGATAGCACTTGCTTTATTTTGGGAAGACGTAATGAACTTCATTTCCTTTTTGGTTAAATTGGTAATTCCAGTATACTTTTTTATGACTTCTTCCAGATTGGCGTCATTTTTATCTAATTGCTTGCTAATATATTCTGGTGATCTTTTAACATTGCGAATAACTTCTTTGTTATAACCATACTCTCCATTTGCACCTATAGACATTCCGCCAGTCTCGTGGTCAGAGGACACAATTACGAGCGTATTTTTATCTTTTTTCGCAAAATCTAATGCTTCTTTTACTGCTTTATCAAATGCAAGTGTTTCTTGGATATTTGTTGCAGGATAATTACTATGCCCTGCATGGTCAATACGTCCACCTTCTACCATTAAAAAGAAGCCGTCGTCATCCTGTTGTAATACATCCAATGCTTTGTTGGTCATTTCATCAATACTGGGCTCATCTGTTAAGTCGCGGTCCAGTTCATAGGTCATATGGCTGTCATTAAATAAGCCTAAGAGTTTACTCGCGTCTGTCTTTTTCATATCAGCTTTGTTTTCTATTAATTGATAACCATGATCTTCTGCAAGCTCCAAGAGGTTTTTTCCGTCTTTTCGTTTTCCTCCTGTTTCTTTAGGAATAAATTGTCTCTTCCCACCACCGAGTAGAACGTCAACATCATGGTCTAAAAGCATTTGTTCAGCGATGTTATTTTCTTTATTTCGGTCATCAATATGTGAGGCAAAAGCGGCTGGGGTTGCATGAGTAATTCTAGCGGTGGAAACAAGTCCTGTAGACATATTGCTTTCTTCAGCAGCTTCAAGTACTGTTTGAACATCAAAATGTTGTTCATTTTCATGATGTTCTTTGTTTTTCGGGGCTTTTCCAATTACTCCATTGTCTGTTTTATGTGTGGAAGAAAAAGCTGTTGCTGCTGCGGCTGAATCTGTAACCGTGTTGTCATGAGAAAAAGTTCTTGCATAACCTACGTTTTTAAATTGATCCATGGTTAAGTCCTCGGCACCATATCCAGCGCCATTTAAATACGCTGCTGCAGATATTTGACTTTCTGCCATTCCATCACCAATTAATAGAATGACATTTTTGGCTGCGTTTGTCGTTTGTTGTGTTTCGTCACTCATGTTGTCGCTAGCAGAACTAACCATACTAAAAGTAACGACAGAAGCAGCTAACAATGTACCTATTGTAATACCAGCTAAATTTTTCGCCCGCTGTTTCACTTTATCTCCTCCATTTTGAATCGTTCTATCTTATCTATCACATTAATATATAAATATGTAGAAAATATTAATCTACAGTTAAAGAAATGTAAATATTGAATTATTTTCATTTTTTGTCTAGATTTTTATATATAATAGAAGAAAGAATAAGTAGATAAGCAGGTTTCTAGCAAAGGGTAGGTGGTTTGGTATGTATAGGGAAAAATATTTCTTTCTTTTCATCGTTATTGGTTACTTGTTATTTGTAACTATTTCGCAATGTATTACACCAACAACTGCTTATTTTACAGACAGTAGGGAAGTTAGTGGTAATATAACTATTTCAACACAATTCAGTAAAGAAGTAGATAAAGAGACTAGAAGTGAGCAAGAAAACGATGTGGAGCAACCTTTGCCATCAAAAAATGGGGAGGAGAAAGGTAATTCCAAAGAAAAAGAAGAAGACGATGAACAAGGTGTGATAGATAATCATAATTTGAATGCTAATGAGGAAGAAAAGGAAAAACAGCGAGCAATGAAAGAAAAGCAGCAAGTTACGAAGGAACAGAAAGCATTGCAATCAAAATAAGAATTCATTGGAGTGAGAATAGTGCGTGGAAAACGGATTGGCAGACTATTTGGCAATGGTGTTATGGGATTACTATGTATTCTCTTACTTATCACGTTATTTGTTGTCGTGTTTATGCGGGCTTCTGGTGGAGAAACTAGTCTATTTGGTTATCAACTGAAGACGGTTCTTTCAGGATCTATGGAGCCGGATATGCCAACAGGTTCCATTATTGCGATTGAATCGCCGACGAATAAAGAAGATTTTCAAGAAGGGGATATCATTACGTTTCAAACCAAAGAAGGTTTAATTGTTACCCACCGTATTGATGAAGTGAAAAATAGTGGAAAGCAGTATGTTACAAAGGGGGATGCGAATAACGCTCCTGATTCTGAGCCTGTTTTAGCAGAAAATATTGTTGGAGTGTACACAGGTTTTTCCATTCCATATGTAGGATATGCGGTGAATTTTGCTAATAGCAGTACAGGAGTGGCATTGTTGCTTATTGCGTCAGGATTTTGTTTGCTTATTACATCTATTATTATCATTTGGCGTGCATTAAGGAAGTTAGAAGGGGGGAAGGGTGGAAAGCAAGTAGAATTATAAATTTGGAAGATATACCTTCTTTGAATGTCAGTTTTGCATTTGTCATGTAACAAAACAAGGGTATTCACAATGAGGACAATCCAAGTACGGCTAATAATTGTATAAAATGGAAAATGAACAGAATTCATCAAAGTGGCGAGGTTCAACTATTATCGACTTGCAAAGCGCATTATTCTGTAGATACTTCATGCAAGATATTATTTAAAAACTTAAATAGGAGTGGGTGTACCGCCACCCACTCCATATACTACTTAGAAGGCTCTTTTTTAACGAGAAAATAGATGGAAGTAGTTCATTTTGTTTACAATTTTTAAAGTAGAGATTGAATGTACTTTTCTAACTGAGGTATAACTTGATCATAGCTAAACTTTTGTGCAGTAGCTATACTATTTATTTTGCAATTGTTTACTCATGGAATCATTTGCTAAAATAGTAGCTATGCTTTTAGATAAACCATGGACACCACCCACCTGAGGAGTAAAACAAGCAATGATAATGATGAACGGCGTATTCTTGAACACCTCTACTGTTTGTTATGACAACTGGTGTCCCGCAAGGCATGGATTCTAAAGGTGATAGCCCAAAACCTTGATACCAAGAAGCAAATAAAAAAACAAGTTAGCTTGTTGATAAGCTTCTACAATTTTTTCTTGACGGGGTTAAATCAATTATTGAATAGGAAAGACTGTATTATGTTCTGCCTCATGTTGGTAAATCCATTTAACTTAAAATAATTAGAAACACTATTTCTGTTGTGGCTTGTTTTACATATAAAGCGTTATACGGTCAGTGCTTAGTTAACGAAAAAAGTAGTTTTTTAAGACACCTCTAAAAATTTCTCATTTAGGAAACAGGGAAAATATGTGAAGTATATAAATTTTGTTATACACTTCACATGATTCTCTTGAATTATTTTTATGCTTAAAAATTTAAAAGCTACTGTAAGACTATTGCCCAAAAGGGGAAAATAAGATAGCGTTTTCATGTAATAAAACATAATCTAAAAGAAACGGATTGAAAATAAGATTCAAGTTTTAATTGGATAAAAAACTATACATTTACGGAATCGAAACATATACTACTAACATACAATAAATGGACACCGTTTGAAAGGAATAATCGTCAATGTCATATAATTAAAAACGGCTTATTAATAAAAGGCAATGATTATTGGTCTATTGCAGTTCGTGTTACTCTAACGAATAGCCAATTTCAATAAATGTTGGTAAAGGAGGCGTCATAATGAATGTTGAATCACATTGTATGAATGTATTGAAGGTTTATGATTGGATTAACCAAAACATAAATATTAAATCCAAGGAGCATGTGTCTATAAGTGATGATAATGCGGGAGATTTTTGTATTAACTTTAACATACCGTGTGATGGTACTAGAACGTTAATTTGGGACGGTACAAATGTTGGGAACTTCACTGGAAATTTCACTGTATCAATTAATGAACAATGTATGAATAGTATTGATTTGTTTGTAAACGGAAATTATGTAACTAGTTTAACAGGGGGGCAGGCTTATAGCGTGCAGTTCACTGAACTTCAGTCAGTTGAGGTGCAGTGTCAAGCAACAGCTGGTGCTGGATACTGTTCGGGAACATTATATATTCAAACTGCGGTTCAAGACAGTGATTCGCCGAGCTATGAAATTAATTGTTTTTTGTCAGACATGGAAGGAAATCAATTGGATGAAAGCTCTGAGAATGCTATATGCTGTGTTGAGCAATCCGATCCTGAAAATCGCACTCATATAGAAACAATGGTAAGCGGTAAGAAAATAACTTTACAAGAAGTAGATATAGTATTGAAAGGGTTTATAACCATTCAATTTATTGATGAAATGGGAGACGTAGGCGGTGAATGCACCCTTCCGTTTTGGGAAGCAGAAACCGTTTATTTATGTGCACCTGTAGGTACTTCAATCGAATGTAAGCTATCCGATTTCAAATGTAAGGTTAATTTTGTTGAATTCTGTGGCTGCTGTGTTGAGTTAAGTATTCGTATTTCCATTTGCCTTAGTGTGTTTGCTACAAGTCCTGCAACTGTTTATTTGAAAGGAAAGTATTGCGAACCTAGAAGTGGTAATTTTCAAATTCCTTATTCCAAACAAAGTATTCCTTTCTGACACAATGCTAGGAAACAAGTGTTTCGGCAGTGGAGCGAGCCAGCGATGATTCAACATTAGCAGCTCTTCTTCCTTCTGGCTTAATGGCAATAATACATTTTGTTAATTGCTCAATCAATGTGATGACAGCACTTTTATGGTGGCGACCAACAATCGTGTCTCCTTCTAGGTGACCGAATCCTTTCTTGTAATTCGGATGATCATTGCCTCGGTCTTGAATGCCGCGTCTAAAGCTTTGTTTCCCACTTTTTTCCTTATAGCCATTTGGCTTGCGTTTGCCTTGCATAGGTAAAGTATTCACATCGAATTCGCTTGCTTCAAACTTACAATAAAGGGTACGCATGCTACAGGAAATAGATCTTTCATTCCGACCGATGATGACATCAGGCGTCCAACCGTCACGGGCTTTTTCTTCAATGTAGGCTCTTTCTTCATCTGTTAACTGCGTTCTTTTTCGACCGCATTTAGCTTTGTTCGCTTGATAGTTCAAATGAATGTCTATCGCAGTTAGACCGTTTTTTAGTTCGCGAATTACCGCCTGACCAAATTCAAGTTATTCCTCTATAAATATGAGCTCTGTTTTGGTAAGATGGGTATAGGACATGTCAGATACACTCTCCTTAACTTTGGTTGGTTTTGATTGAGTATATCATGGCATGTCTTTTTTGTATTGCATGGTGTCATATCTCTTTGAAGTTATGATATCACACTAACCACAGCTTTAGCTGCCTGCCCTTGACCACCGTGCCCATTCTTAATGATCGCTGGAAGGGGTCGAAGCCCCACCAGCGGAGCTTAGAATGGATTGTCCGTGGTACGCTATTCATGCGGATGTTTCCTTATGGCATTTTTTCAACTAGCCGCCGCTTACAACTCACCACGGACACAAACAAGGTCAAGGGCGGTGGTAGGGTGACCTTCACTTAAAGCCCCTAATCTGATGACAATACTTTGTGTGTCTCGCTTAATTTTACAATCTAGGTTAATGAAAAAGATAGTCTTTTTCATTAACGAAAATTAGGAATAAAACAAGTTTTTGTACGAAATTAGGTTAGGTTAATTATACGCAGTTTTTATTTGTTCATATCTTATTAATGAGGTGAATTTTTTATGAAGGGAGTATTACAAATAAATGCGTATAAGACCTAATAGAAACAAAAAAAATTGTATTAAATTTGGTTGCTCTGGAGGTAGTGGATGCAAAGTTATAAATAATATAACATGTGGAAGTAGTTCTGGTTTAACAGGACCTACCGGACCTACCGGGCCCATAGGTCCAACAGGTCCAACGGGAGCGACCGGAGCCATAGGTCCATCAGGTCCAACGGGAGCGACCGGAGCCATAGGTCCATCAGGTCCAACGGGAGCGACCGGAGCCATAGGCCCAGCAGGTCCAACAGGAGCGACCGGAGCCATAGGTCCAACGGGAGCGACCGGAGCCATAGGCCCATCAGGTCCAACGGGAGCGACCGGAGCCATAGGTCCATCAGGTCCAACGGGAGCGACCGGAGCCATAGGTCCATCAGGCCCAACGGGAGCGACCGGAGCCATAGGCCCAGCAGGTCCAACGGGAGCGACCGGAGCCATAGGCCCATCAGGTCCAACGGGAGCGACCGGAGCCATAGGTCCAGCAGGTCCAACGGGAGCGACCGGAGCCATAGGCCCATCAGGTCCAACGGGAGCGACCGGAGCCATAGGCCCATCAGGTCCAACGGGAGCGACCGGAGCCATAGGCCCATCAGGTCCAACGGGAGCGACCGGAGCCATAGGCCCATCAGGTCCAACGGGAGCGACCGGAGCCATAGGCCCAGCAGGTCCAACAGGAGCGACCGGAGCCATAGGCCCATCAGGTCCAACAGGAGCGACCGGAGCCATAGGCCCAGCAGGCCCAACAGGAGCGACCGGAGCTATAGGTCCATCAGGTCCAACAGGAGCGACCGGAGCCATAGGTCCAGCAGGTCCAACGGGAGCGACCGGAGCCATAGGTCCAACGGGAGCGACCGGAGCCATAGGCCCATCAGGTCCAACGGGGGCGACCGGAGCCACAGGTCCATCAGGCCCAACGGGAGCGACCGGAGCCACAGGTCCAACTGGGGGGGCATTTGGGACGTTTGCTGATTTAGCATCATACCAAACACAAGCTTTAACTTATGGAGAAGCAGTGACTTTTACACCTGGTAGGTTTTTTTCTAATAATTTTAGTTTTGATGGTACTGATACTTTAACTATTCAAGAAGCAGGAACTTATTATTTAATTGGTACACTAATGCCTTCTACGACCTCCAATGGTCCTTTCGGTGTAGCAATATCACTTAATGGTAACATTGTCGGTCCCTTTGGTTTATATGGAGCCAACTATGGAACTTCTGCTGGACAGGAAGTTGTAGCTTTTGGGCTTGAAAATCTAGCTGTAGGAGATACCATTAGTCTTGTTAATATTAGCCCACTTCCCATTAGTATAGGTGGCACAATATCAGGAGTACAGCCCTCATCTCGATTAGTTGTGTATCGTATTTTCTAAATTAAAAAATATCTAGATAATTCAAGCAAACGAAATGAAACTAGATATAGCTCCATTTAATGTTTTCTTTCATTTTGTCCATTGTATAAAGGTTCCATTGTCTGACCTAAAAGTTCGTATGCCAATGTTGGAAGTGGATGTTTTACAACATTTTGTACCTGTAAAATATCTCCTACTGCCAATCGGTAGGAGATATTTTATAATTTTAAGTGGAAATTGCTTAAAAATATACAGAGCGAGGTCCAGATTGCCCTTCTATCGTATCAATCGTTACTTCTGCATTACTTGGAGGAAGAGGAAAATTGGTAATTACGGTATTTGATTCAATACCAAGAGCCCCGCTTAATGAAGTCTCTCCAAAGACAAAAACACCAAGCCCTCCTTTTGTGACTTTTATATCACCTAATTGCTCCATATATTGTGCAATGGTTCTTCCTTGAGAATTTGGTTCCGTTAACCTTCCACCTTTAACGACAGTTGTACCTTTTATAGCTCTAAAAAAACCAGCAAAAGGAAGAATAAAGGGAACGAGTTGATCAAATTCTCCTATTTCAATAATGAAGTCCACACGGGTTTTCGTTCTAGGTGGTACGACAATAGGTATTTCCTCCCGCCATGTTATGGACTCTTTGCTTTCTTCCGCTTGGGTTGTAGAAACATTAAATTTGAAGTTTGTAGATACAGTAATATCTAGACTACCAAAAAATACATCCGTACTAGCTTTGGCCTGCAAAGAAGTGCCAACTTCATATCCTTCTGTTGTTTCCGTACGAAATACATTTTCTGTTGTTCGTTCAAATGTAATCGTTTGGGGCTCAGAGGGGCGATCTGTATTATTTGTTATTTCTTTTCTTGCCACAATCGTTCTAGGTGGTGTATCAGATGTAATTCTACCCCCGGGAGGATCTATTCTGGGAGTATCATTCCCCCAAAGTAATTGCACACGATCATAATCTCTTGGATATTCTAATCCATCGTCAGATAACCATCTTAAACCAGCTTCTCCTGTTAACCGAAGCAAATCTATAATTGCCATGAATATCACACTCCTCTTTATTCAAATTCATCAAAGGAAATAACAGTATTACCAAGATTTTCAACAGGTATAATAATTTCCCTATTTCTAAATGGATCGGTTATGCTTTGTATTTCTATTAAAAGAGTTGGCTCAATACGATATTCGGTGATGTACTCCCCAATATTTGTGCAACGGAGTCCATTGAATTCAGGGCGAACCTCAATTTGTGGATATACAGACTCCTGTATAATTTCTGTTATAGGAAAGTAATGTTCTGTTACACCATTGACAGGTCGAGTCGTTGTAACTCCTAAAAATCCTGTAATGTCGAAGTTGAATTGAAAAACACTCCTTTCTTGAGTGAGTCTTGTTTGTAGACTAATTCTAGTAATGGTGTCAGGGAGTAAACGAATTGGTTGTTCTATATTCCAAAATTGTCTTCCAAATTGGGAGTTTGTTTGGTTGAGGTCAATGTCTAGGGATTGAGCTGTATCAGAAAATATCGTTGTAAAAGGGATATTGCCTGGTAACGTTGATTCTGTTAGCGTATCAGAAAAATTATTTAGGTCAAAAGGAGTATTCATATTATAAAAATTATCTCCACCAATAGAAACGGCCTCTAATAAGCGCCAAGACTCTGACGTTTGTGTATGTTGATTAAATTGAATCGTATCTGTAATCACTTTATTGGATGTATTTTCAAAGGTCAATGTATCCAATGTTTGGGGGTTACTGAGTAGTATAACTTCTGGATCTTCATAAAAAGTGGGTGAAGTAGATGATACTTTAATGCCTTGTGCAATACTATTGCTGGAGTGAGGTAACGTGAAAATAGTGTAATCCCCTCCCCTGTTCTCTTCGGTCCAAAAACTAGCAAAAGCTGAAAAAAGTTCAATAAGGTCTACTGTTTCTGCTTCTGAATTTAAAAGACAAAGATTTATAAAGCGAGATGATGTTGTATTCATCGTATTTTCCAAATTATCGCTAGGTGGATTATCAGCAAAGTCGGAGAATAACGAATTACTAGTTAATAATTCATTTGCAGTTGGCAAATTTTTCGATGATTTAGCTTCTTCTGTCTCCATATGATTCGGTTGCTTATTAATACCATGTACATGTGTGGATGATAAAGAGATATCATCCAGTAGTATTGGAGCCTCTCCTGTATTTCCTAATTCGTTAATTAAAATGAATGCTGTTGCTGTTCCTTGAGGAGCTGTGGTCGTTTTTTGGCATATGGACAACCAATTTTCTTTTTCTATATTTGGTATTTTGTCAGCAGGAATATTAACAAATAGTCCGCTACCTAGATATTTATAGGAGTTATCATGGAAAGTTATTTGTAAAAGAATCGAATTGGAAGGCTCATTTCCTATTTTCCCTAAGTGAATTTGAAATTCAAATTGTTCTTTAGAATGAACAGAGACGTATTGGGCTAAATAGGAGGAAGTATTATTTCCCGCGAAAATGGCTGCGCATGAGCCAGAATGTGAATGCTGATTCGTTACGGATGTGTTTGCTGCTCTCCATGGTTCTATGGTTGAAGATTCAAACCCACTGTTTTCAACAAAATTTAAATTAGTCATTATCTTCCCTTCCTTCTAACTAGTTCTAACTAGTTTTTATTTTATACTATAGGAAACCAATGAATTATAGACAGGGGTGGAAAAGGTTCATTTCATTGGTCATGAAGTTGGTTTCCTAATTTAGCAGAGGCGTTTCATGACAGCACGATAATGATGGAAACACAAACTACCTACCATGAAGTAGAAATTTTGACAGTAAAGCAATGGATTCCACCAAAGTACAAACAGCTAATATTCCTATAAAAAAGATACAAAACCGGAAAAAATAGCGACTCTTACTTATTTCGTCTTTGAGCGTGGTATTGTTTCATATAAAATCTTTCATTTCAGTTGTTAACATCTCCTTATAAAAAATTTTAGAAAGGACAAGTTTTCTAATTTTTTCCATACAATAAACAGTATGCAATAAATAAGAATGTATGCCTTAAATTGCTACGCATGAAAGGGGCTTGCTCTACTTGAAGATGTATTTTTTCCTGTATTCATCATATAAATTTCGCCTATAAATACGAATGTAAAGCCTCTGTGAAATTTAACAAAGCAGGATTTTGGTTATCTTTTTTATGTGCAGTAACCCATTCAGCATCCAATGAAAAATTTTCAATTTCTTTATATACCACATCGAAATTCAATGATTTTTTAGAAGGAACGATTGAAACTCCCAACTCAGCAGACACTAAACTAATTATCATATGGTATTCCGTAGACTCGTGATGAATATTAGGAGTGAACCCTGCTTTTTTACACAAGAGATTAAACTTACTATATAAGTAAGGCCAGGTTTCTTTAGAAATAAAAATCATTGATTCGCTATGAAGATCTTTCAAATGGACTGGTTCTTTTAAAGCGAGCGAGTGCCCCTTTGGAACTACAAGTACACAATTGTCTTTCTTTACTGTATGTAGTATAAGGTCATTATTTTTTATTGGTGGATGAAGGATGCCGATGTCAATACTTCCGTTTAACAGTCCTTTTACTTGATTTGCAGTAGAGATCTCTTGTAGCCCAATTTTAACGGAAGGGAATCGCTTTTGATATCGTCTAATTAAAGGTGGTAGAATTTCAAATGTAGCAGAACCCACAAACCCGATTTTTAATTCTCCGCTTTCCCCTCTTTCTGTCTGTTTGGCCATCTCCACTGCGTAATCAATTTGTGCAAGCCCTTGCCTTATATGTTTTAAAAAAACTGTTCCTGCTGTTGTTAGCGTAACTGTCCTCTTTGACCTCTTCAACAAAGTTACACCAATTTCCCTTTCTAGGTGCTTTATTTGCTGACTAAGGGGGGGCTGCGTCATTTGCAATCGAAGTGCTGCTTTTCCAAAATGTAGTTCTTCAGCTACAACTATAAAATAGCGTAGATGGTGTAGTTCTATCATCCACTCTTCCTTTCTGAATGCGAATTCAGTCGTTTAACATATTAAATGTACGACAAATTTATATTGGAAATAATTCCCTGTGAAACATATAATTAATAATACACTAAATATAATTCATTTTAAATATTTTAAATTAAAGGAGTGAAGACTTTGGATAATGTAGACGTTGAAAGCGAAACACTAACAGTAAGAGGGGCAGAACTTGTCGTTGATAGTCTTATTCAGCAAGGTGTCACTCATGTTTTTGCTATTCCAGGAGCAAAAATTGATGCAGTATTTGATGCATTAAAAGATAGGGGGCCTGAATTAATCGTTTGCCGTCATGAACAAAATGCAGTTTTTATGGCAGCAGCAATTGGTAGATTAACGGGGAAGCCAGGGGTATGTTTAGTGACTTCAGGGCCTGGAGCATCTAATTTGGCTACTGGTCTATTAACCGCCAATAAAGAAGGGGATCCAGTAGTTGCTCTAGCCGGAGCTGTAAAAAGGTCGGACCTTCTAAAAAATACACATCAATCAATGGATAACGTAGCATTGTTTCAATCGATTACAAAATACAGTGCAGAGGTGGAAGATTCTCATAATATCCCTGAAGCCATAACCAATGCGTTTAGAGTGGCAACATCTGGGGTGAAAGGGGCAACTTTTCTTAGTTTCCCACAGGATGTGGTATTAGAACAGGTAAAGGTTAACACGCTAAAATCTTTATCCGTTCCAAAACTCGGAAGTGCTCCGGAAAAAGATATTCGTAGAGCAATAGCTACTATTCGCAAAGCGCATTTCCCTGTTGTTTTAGTGGGAATGAGAGGTGGAAGGCCTGAAACAGTAGGAGCTGTACGTCAACTATTAAGGAAATGGAAGTTACCGTTTGTTGAAACGTATCAAGCAGCAGGGACGCTTTCTCATGATTTAGAAGATCAATATTTTGGTAGAATTGGGTTATTTCACAATCAACCTGGGGATATGTTGTTAGAAAAATCCGATGTCGTATTGACAATTGGTTACAACCCAATTGAATACGACCCGGTATTATGGAATCAGGGTAAGCGTACCATTTTACATCTTGATGTCATTCAAGCAGACGTTGATTTTGACTATCAGCCTGAAATTGAACTTGTGGGAGATATTACTGAAACGTTGGAGCATATGGCACAAGTTTCCCTTCCAGTCTTTCATGATGAGTCATTTAAGCCTACGCTTCGACAATTACAAAAAGCATTAGAATTTCAAAGTAAGCTTCCAAGAGAAAGGAAAACGGATCGCGTACATCCGCTACAAATTATATATGAATTACGCAAATTGGTGGATGATGATACAACGATAACTTGTGATGTGGGTTCTCATGCCATTTGGATGGCAAGATATTTTCGATGCTATCGCCCTTTAGGGCTTCTATTCTCAAATGGTATGCAGACACTTGGTGTTGCCCTCCCTTGGGCAATTGCTTCAACGCTTGTCCATCCGGGCAAGAAAGTTATCTCTGTGTCTGGAGATGGAGGTTTCTTGTTCTCATCCATGGAATTAGAAACGGCGGTCAGACTGAAAGCGCCAATTGTTCATCTTGTTTGGAATGATAGCTCTTATGATATGGTGGCGTTCCAACAGCAAATGAAATATAATCGTACATCAGGAATAGAGTTCGGTAGTATTGATGTTGTAAAATATGCGGAGAGTTTTGGAGCGAAGGGGTTTAGAGTAAATTCCTCCAATGATCTTTCCATTGTACTTCGAAAAGCTATTCATACAGATGGCCCTGTGTTAATTGATATTCCGGTTGATTACAGTGATAATATTCATTTAGCTGACGGGAAGTTTCCTAGGGTATCTGATGAGGCATAATATGTTAATTCAAATTTTAATTCATTAAGGAAGTGAAAAGAGAAAATGAGAAATCCTATGAAGCAAAACTGTTTTCCAAACACCAATGAAAAATGGGATCAAGTTTTTCAGTTTTCGACAATGGTATCATTGTTGGACGGCATCTATGATGGGAACTTTTATATGTCTGAAGCAAAAAAAGTTGGCGATTTTGGTATTGGTACATTTAATCAATTGGACGGAGAATTAATTGGTTTTGATGGTGCATTTTACCGTCTCCGTTCTGATGGACAAGCTTACCCAGTTAAAGGAAGTGACTGTTCGCCATTTTGTTCGCTAACGTATTTTACTTCAGATATTTATAAAGAAATTAATCAACCGATGTCTAGTGAAGACTTTGAAAACAAGATGCAGTTGATTTTTCCTAGTAAAAATCTTTTTTATGCTATACGTATGGAAGGTGTATTTAAAAAAATAAAAACAAGAACGGTTGAAATTCAGCAAAAACCGTATGTGCCAATGACAGAAGCTGTGAAATCACAGCCTATATTCGAGTTTAACGATATCAAGGGAACGATCGTAGGGTTTTGGACCCCACATTATGTTAATGGGGTGGCAGTATCTGGCTTTCACCTTCATTTTATTGATGAACATCGTCGTTCTGGTGGACATGTATTTAATTATGAAATTGAAAAATGCACGGTTCAAATGTCACAAAAATCAAGTATGCACCTTAGACTTCCCAATACGAAGGATTTTTTTAAAGCTAATTTAGATAAGCATGATCTTGTAACTGGAATTGAAGCTACAGAAGGAGATCCAGAATAGTTAAAAAGTACATTTGACATAACAAGTGGTGTTAGACGTTGTGAAATGCTTTTAATAAGTGCTGTATTAGTGGTTGCGGATGAAAGGATTTACGTAGTCTCTACTAAGTTCTTCAAAGGCTTGCAAAATTGAAGTTTTTTCCTGTACTTACAATGAAGGAACCTAAAAAATGAGAAGTGGCTTTTTCTCGAGAAATTCCACTTCTCCACTCTTTACATATCATGACAATAAATCTTTGCTACATTCCTTGCCACTCCTTCTAAATATGCTTCTGCATGTATCATTGCTTCTTCTAGTTGACATGGACCAGGTGTGATACTAAATGCTGCATCAATCCCATAAGCATATATCGCTTCATATCCTTTTCCTAGCGTGCCGCAAAACGCGATGACCTTAGGAACACCACATTTTTTGGCAGCTCTTGCAACACCAATAGGAGTTTTGCCGTTAATCGTTTGGCTATCTATCTTTCCTTCTCCTGTAATGACGAGATCAGCGTGCTTTACTCGGTTAAAAAATTGGCTTTCTTTTAGCACAATTTCAATTCCGGGTCTCAACTTGGCTTGAAGTACAGCTAATAGACTAGCTCCTAAGCCACCTGCAGCACCTGAACCAGGTACATTTTTAACACTGGTACCAGTAGCTTTTACCATGACTTCATGAAAAGTATATAATGCATCGTCTAATTGTTGAACCATCTCTTCTGTCGCTCCCTTTTGTGGACTGTAAATGGCACTTGCTCCATCAGGGCCAAGAAGCAAATTAGCCACATCACAAGCAACTTCTACTTCTATAGATTTTAAGCGGACGTCTAGATGTGACAAATCTATGTGAGCTAGATGAGATAATGCCCCGCCACCTCGCTCTAGTTGATAGCCATGATTGTCGTAAAAAATACCGCCAAGTGCCTCAATCATCCCTGCACCACCGTCATTTGTAGCGCTACCACCAATCCCTAGGATAATTTTCGTAACGCCTTTATCTAAGGCTGCTTTGATTAATTCACCTGTACCAAAAGTAGTAGTTATCAATGGATTTCGTTTTTCTTTTGGAACGAGGTGAAGACCTGATGCCTCTGCCATTTCAATGATTGCAGTTGATCTATCTCTCGAGATCGCATAGGTTGCAACTACGCTCTCTCCTAACGGTCCTGTAACTTCTTTTTCATATAGTGTTCCTTGTAATCCGTCTGCTAAGGATTGGGTTGTTCCTTCACCACCATCAGCCATTGGAATAATATCTATCTCTAAAGCGTCTGCATATACAGAACGAAATCCACGCTCTATAGCCTTAGCAGCTTGTTTTGCTGTCATGCTTTCTTTAAATGAATCTGGAGCAATCACAATTTTGGGTTTCTTCATTTTTGCTCACTTCCTTTCTTGCGCTATAGGAATAAGGTTTTTTCCATATTTTTCTATGTTAATACTTATAAAAACCATTGAAATACACCGTAGATAAGGGTAGAGACGATAGCCATTGTAATACCTACGAACGATTCATATGGAATTAATTTCAACCGTTCTTGCACTTGCATGCCAACACTGCCTGCTGTGGCATGAAAGAAACTACCGTGTGGCATATGATCAAGTACGGTAGCACCTGCATGAATCATAGCAGCTCCTGCTAAACCAGCAACCCCGGATTCTAAAATAGCTCCGCTAAACACACTGCTTGCTACAACAGATCCTGCTGTAGTCGATGCGGTTGCTGCTGACATAAACATTCCTGATATTGGCGCTAGCGCAAAAGCAGGTAAACCGAATCCTTCTAATACATGGATAAGGACGGTATCTAATTTAGAATTCGTAATAATTCCAGCTACTGTTCCTGTTCCAATGAGTAAAATTGCAACCGGTGCCATTTTTGCTAATCCACTTTTAATATAAGTATTTGTGTTCTTCCATTTCCCCATTGCTATAACGCCGACTAATCCACCAACAGGTAATGCAATCATTGGATCAATATTTATCTGAAATAGTGGACGCATTATAAGTAAAAGAATGGCTACAATAGGAGCTAATGCAGCTGTGAACAAAGAAGGTAGCGATTCCATATTGGTTTGTTCAATTTCACTTGCTTGAATAGCCGTACCTTTTGCCGAAACTCGTTTTGCGATCATATAAGTTACCATGAGTCCAAAAAGCGCTGGAATCATTCCTGCTGCCATAACCGATGTTAACGACACATCAAAAGCTTCCGATACAGCAATCGTATTCGGGTTCGGTGACATGATGTTCCCTGCTTTACCTCCACCTACCATGGCAATGAGGATGGCAAATCTTGATAGCCTAGCTTCTGAAGCTATGACTAAAGCAATTGGTGCTACCGTAATAACGGCAACATCAACAAATACACCTACTGCCGTTAACAACATAGTGGCTATAGCTAAAGCAAGCAATGCTCTCGTATGCCCGAATTTGAAAACAATTGATTGTGCGAGTTTTGAGGCTGCGCCTGATTCGATTAGTACGCCTGCTAATACACCAGCAGCTAAAATTCTTAGTATAGCGGGCATAATATTTTGCGCGCCCGTAACCATTAATTGCACGGTATCTACTAGGCTCGCACCACCGACAAGACCACCTACAATGGCGCCAGTAATTAAACTGTAAGCAGCTGGGATTTTCTTTAAAATCATAAAAATAGCTAAGAATAAACCGATAATTGCGCCCCATGCACTTACTTCAATCTCCATTAGGTTTTCCTCCTTCAACGTTTTATGTTATAGGTCTATTGTAGAGGGGAAGTAGGTCATGAATCATTGTGCAAACGCATAAAAAGTAAGTGCTTTCATTAGGATGTTTGGTGCATATGCATTATGTTGCTAACTTATAAAGAATTTCTCCCACTTTTAGCTCGATAAGATCCTGTAGATGTCTTGGGTTTTTCCCAGTTATTGCATGAATTTTGTCCAACCGGTATGCTAATGTATTACGATGAATGAAGAGGATATTTGCTGTTTTTGTCATTTCTCCATTCGCTTTAACGTAGGTTGTAAATGTTTCATCTAGTGTTTTACCGTCATTTGCATGAAGTATTTTTTTATAAATAGAGCTAATCGCTTGTGCTTCTTCATTTGCGGCCTGTAAAAAACGATAACATAAGATAGATAGCCCTAGTGTTTGTTGGTCCCAAACTCCGCCTTCTGGATATAAAGCTTCTGCTGTATCTTTAACAATTTGTGCCGTTTCAAAGGAACGTCTCCAGCCAATAAATCCACTTGCAAATGGGCCTAAGGCAACCGTTAAATCCGAAATAGGTGCAGAGGGTAATTTGTTTGTTAACCATTTGTTTAAGGAATCATTTGTATTTAGATATGGCTTCTGTTGTTTTTTTAAAATAACAAATTGGTTTGTATAAAAACGAACGATTTCATCTTCTTCTGTAACCAACGTATTTGCCCAAGCTTCAATTTGGTTTACAGGTTGGGTAGTGGCGGTATGATAAGGTATAGAAAGAAGAATAGTGGCAAATGTTTCTTCTATATTAATTTTAAGCGACCGCGCTCTATCTAGTATGTATGCTTGTTCTTTATCGGAACCTAATAATAAATGAGAAATAACATCATCACGCATCCTAGCATTTCGATCGATCTCTCGAGTCAAAAAAGCTTGCTCTAACGTTAGTTCTGCTCCCATTTGCACTAATTTAGAAAAGCCTCTAATTTTTTCAGGCTCACCGGTAATACCAATAACTCCAGCAATATCATCATGAAATCGAATTGGTAAATTAATACCAGGTTTTGCTTTACCTTGCCAACTTTCTTCTACTGAATGAATATCGATGGTTCGTTTTTGTTCAATTGCCTTACAGGCCCCATGGTGAAGCTGCCCAACACGATTTGTGTCACCTGAAGCAAGGATCGTTCCTGTTTTATCCATTACATTGACATTTAATTCCAAAATAGACATTGTACGTTTTACAATTTCTGAAGCAAGTTGTTCTGTTAACATGGGAAAAAACCTCCATTATATAATGTCTTTTTACTATCGTAAGGGTTATGATTTATCATAAAGGATTATGGGCACAATTTGTATAGATGCATAATAAATATCATGGCACTGTTTGCAAACTGTACGAAAAATGCCATATTTTTTTCCGATATAAGAAGTATAAAATTTGATGCTACGGCGTAACCAAATGAGCCCCATCCGGCTCCATCGCCCAGTAACTAGGCGACTTCACGAATCTCCTTACGATAAGTCATCATCGGTTCATTCTAAAGAGGAAGGCCGACCGACTAAAGGCGGGTTTGCCGGAGGGTGTCGGCATACTCCTGTTGCAGAAGCATGATTCCTATTACTTTCGTTGATTCGTTCCACTTACTACGTTGCTAACCGGGCGCCCCGAGCCTTTGTGCCAAATCAATATTTGTAGGATGAAAACGAGGAAAGATAGCTATGAAATAGGAAGTAGTTCCATTTTTTGCTTCTTGTTAATGAAATTGAAGGTATTAATATAGTTTATAGAGGGAATTGAAATTTAAGAGGGAGGACAACACGAATGAATATGGTGCAAGAGATTGAAACAAAGGTGAAGACTTCCATATTGGAAGCTTTGGTACGAGCAAAACTAGTAGGTCAGAAAGTCCAGATATCGCAAATTGTCTTGGAAAAGCCAAACAACGACCAGCACGGGGATTACGCAACGAATATTGCGATGCAACTAACAAAAGTAGCAAAGCAACCGCCAAGACAAATTGCCCAAGCTATTGTCGACCACATCGATGTAGCGGGTACATATATACAGAAGGTGGACATTGCTGGACCTGGTTTTATTAATATTTTTATGGACTATGATTATTTAACACCGTTAGTACCGTATATATTGGAAGAACAAGCGAATTATGGCAAACATGATGCGAAAGATTATCGTATTCAAATTGAGTTTGTTTCTGCCAATCCTACAGGGGATCTTCATTTAGGGCATGCTCGTGGTGCGAGTTATGGAGATGCCCTTGGTAACGTATTGGAAGCTGCTGGTTATCACGTCGAGCGAGAATATTATATCAATGACGCTGGGAATCAAATGTATAACCTTGCTTTATCAGTGGAAGCGCGGTATATGCAAGCGCTAGGACGAGAAGCGGAAATGCCAGCAGATGGCTATTACGGGCAAGACATTATCGATATTGGGAAAAAATTAGCTGCAGATGAAGGCGATGTATGGTTGCACAAACCGAAAGAAGAGCGTTTAGCCTATTTTCGGCGCTACGGATTAGACTTTGAATTGAAAAAGATCGAGCATGATTTAAACCAATTTCGGGTGCCATTTGACCAATGGTTTTCGGAAATGTCTTTATATGAAAAGGGCAAAGTAGATCAAGCACTTGATAAAATGCGCACATCTGGTGACATTTATGAACAGGATGGTGCTACATGGTTTCGCACGACAAAATATGGCGACGATAAAGATCGCGTCGTTATTAAATCAGATGGCAGCTACACGTATTTAGCGTCTGATATTGCTTACCATAATGATAAACTGGAGCGTGGTTTTGATCAGTTAATTAACGTATGGGGAGCAGATCATCATGGCTATGTTCCGCGAATGGAAGCGGCAATCCAAGCATTAGGGTATCCAAAAGAGAAGTTGGAGACGGAGATTATTCAAATGGTGAATTTATTTGAAGACGGCGAGCGAGTGAAAATGAGTAAGCGGTCTGGAAAGGCGCTCACACTAAGGCAACTAATGGAAGACGTAGGCGTTGATGCCATGCGTTACATGATGAATACGCGCTCTTGTGATACGCATTTGGATTTTGATATAAATCTTGCCCGTTCCCAATCAAATGACAACCCGGTTTATTATGTACAATATGCCCATGCACGCATTTGTACGTTACTAGATAAAGCTGAAGCAAGTGGGTATGCTTATGAAAAGTATGATAGTTCTTTATTAAAACAAACGAGTGAAATAAACTTGTTAAAGCTATTAGCTTCATTTCCGCAACTGGTGTTGGACGCCGCGGAGAAACGAATTCCGCATAAAATAACCCAGTACGCATTTGATGTAGCTTCTCAATTGCACAGTTTCTATAATGCAGAGAAAGTGTTAGATGAAAGTCAGTTAGAAGTAACGAAAGCAAGGCTAGCGTTGCTACAAGCAGTTAAAATAACGCTTGGTAATGCACTTCGTATGGTTGGTGTACATGCACCAGAAAAAATGTAAAATATTTTACATGAGAAGCCGAACAATCTAATGATAATTGTTCGGCTATTTGTATTGTAAAAATATGTAGAAGGTAAATCCCGTTCGTCTGAAATGCGCTCGCCCTCGCGCGAAGTTCGCTCCCGTTCGTCGAAAACTCGCTCATCCCCGCGTAGAGTTCGCTCCCGTTCGTCGTAAACGCTCATCCTCGCGTAGAGTTCGCTCCCGTTCGTCGAAAACTCGCTCATCCTCGCGAGTAATTCGCTCCCGCTCGTCGGAAATCGCTCATCCTCGCGTAGAGTTCGCTCCCGTTCATCGAAAATTGCTCTCCCTCGCGTAGAGTTCGCTCCCGTTCGTCGAAAACTCGCTCATCCCCGCGAGTAATTCGCTCCCGCTCGTCGTAAACGCTCATCCTCGCGAGTAATTCGCTCCCGCTCATCGAAACTCGCTCATCCTCGCGCGTAATTCGCTCCAGTTCATCGAAAATTCGCTCGCCCTCGCGTGTAGTTCGCTCCTGTTCGTCGAAAACTCGCTCATCCTCGCGAGTAATTCGCTCCCGCTCAACGAAACTCGCTCATCCTCGCGTGTAGTTCGCTCCGCTCGTTCAAAATCGCTCGCCCTCGCGTAGAGTTCGCTCCTGTTCGTCGAAAACTCGCTCGCCCTCGCGTGTAGTTCGCTCCCGATCGTCGAAAACTCGCTCGTCCCCGCGAGTAACTCGCTCCCGCTCGTCTGAAATTCGCTCCCGCTCGTCGTAAACGCTCATCCTCGCGAGTAATTCGCTCCCGCTCATCGAAACTCGCTCATCCCCGCGAGTAAATCGCTCCCGATCGTCGAAAATTCGCTCGCCCTCGCGCGAAATTCGCTCCCGATCGTCGAAAACTTGCTCGCCTTCGCGCGAAATTCGCTCGCCCCCGCGTAGAGTTCGCTCCTGTTCATCGAAAACTCGCTCATCCTCGCGTAGAGTTCGCTCCCGTTCGTCTGAAATTCGCTCGCCCTCGCGTGTAGTTCGCTCCTGTTCGTCTGAAATTCGCTCGCCCTCGCGAGTAAATCGCTCCCGCTCATCGAAACTCGCTCATCCCCGCGAGTAAATCGCTCCCGATCGTCGAAAACTCGCTCGCCCTCGCGCGAAATTCGCTCCCGATCGTCGAAAACTTGCTCGCCTTCGCGCGAAATTCGCTCGCCCTCGCGTAGAGTTCGCTCCTGTTCGTCGAAAACTCGCTCATCCCCGCGTAGAGTTCGCTCCCGATCGTCGAAACTCGCTCGCCTTCGCGTGTAGTTCGCTCCCGCTCGTCGTAAACGCTCATCCCCGCGCGAAATTCGCTCCCGTTCATCGAAAACTCGCTCGCCCTCGCGTAGAGTTCGCTCCCGTTCGTCAAAAATCGCTCGCCCTCGCGAGAAAATCGCTCCCGCTTGTCGAAAATTCGCTCCCGCTCATCCGAAGTATTCTATTTTTTAAACAGAATATGTATAGCTATTTCTTATTTGTTTAAACTATCCACAAGTAAAGAAGATACAATCTTGGTTATCTAAAATAAGTTAACATTCATGAATTATTGACGAGTTAAGAATGACAAGTCCAATAATTTTTTTGAACGGTAACGGCCAATCTATGAGGAGGTATGAAAGTGAAGCAACCATTACATGTTACGTCTGAAATTGGTGCATTACAAACAGTGTTGTTGCATCGACCTGGTAAAGAAGTTGAAAATTTAACCCCTGATTATTTAGAGCATTTGTTATTTGATGATATTCCTCATTTACCAATGATCCAAAAAGAGCATGATTATTTTGCTCAAACGCTACGAAATAGAGGTATTGAAGTACTTTATTTAACCAATTTGATGACAGAATCGCTTCATACAGAAGAGTTAAGACAGCAATTTGTGAAGCAAATATTAACGGAATCAAATGTCCATGGTGGTAGTGCGCAAAAAATAGCTGATTATTTACTGTCGTTTGACACCGAAGAGATGGTAAAGAAAATCATGGCTGGTGTGAGGAAATCAGAAATTCCAGTAGAGAAAAGGAACCATCTATATGAATTGTTAGATAATCATTACCCATTTTATTTAGATCCGATGCCGAATCTTTATTTTACGAGAGATCCAGCGGCAACGATAGGTAATGGGTTAACGATTAATACCATGAGAGAAGTTGCAAGAAGGCGAGAATCGCTATTTATGAGTTATATTATTCATCATCATCCGAGGTATGCGGAGTTTGATATCCCTATTTGGTTGGATCGCGATTATCCGTGCCCGATAGAAGGTGGCGATGAGCTTGTTTTAAGCAAAGATACGATCGCCATTGGTATAAGTGCAAGATCGGCAGCAAAATCCATTGAGCAATTGGCTATTAATATGTTTAAACGCCAAAAGGAAATAAAGCGCGTTGTTGCTGTAGAAATTCCGAAGTCAAGAGCATTTATGCACTTAGATACCGTATTTACAATGGTTGATTTCGATAAATTTACCATCCACCCCGAAATTCAAAATAAAGATGGACAAATGGATATTTATATTTTGGAACAAGGGAAAGAAGAAGATACCGTAAAAATAACGCATAAAACGAATTTGTTGGAAACACTGAAAGAAGTACTGAAGCTGAAAGATGTTGCATTAATCCCATGTGGAGGAGGAGACGTTATTGCTGCGCCGAGAGAGCAATGGAATGACGGTTCAAACACATTGGCAATTGCACCTGGTGTTGTTGTCACATATGACCGTAACTACGTGTCTAACAAATTGCTACGCGAACATGGCATGGAAGTTATTGAAGTCACTAGCTCTGAATTATCTCGAGGTCGTGGTGGTCCGCGCTGTATGAGTATGCCGTTATCGAGAGAAGATTTATAAAGCTAAAAAGCATGCAAGCGGGAAACTACTTGCATAGTGAAAAAATTAACAAAAGGTAATTACCATTAAATTAGATTAATCATTTTAGGAGGATGAAAATGGCGACAAAGTTAACGAATCAATTAACAGGTAAACATTTTTTGACATTAAAAGATTTTACAGCGGCTGAGATTCATTATTTGCTTGATTTAGCAGCTGATTTAAAAGCAAAGAAAAAATCTGGCACGCCACACCATTATATGAAAGGGCAGAATATTGCCTTATTATTTGAAAAACCCTCAACCAGAACACGTTGTGCTTTTACAGTAGCATGTATTGATTTAGGAGCACATCCAGAATATCTTGGGAAAAATGACATTCAATTTGGGAAGAAAGAATCTGTTCGTGATACAGCCATTGTATTAGGAAGAATGTTTGACGGTATTCAATTTCGCGGATTTGATCAGGAAACGGTAAATGGTTTAGCGGAAAATTCTGGCGTTCCTGTATGGAATGGGTTAACAAATGAATTCCACCCTACACAAATTCTTGCAGACTTATTAACGATAAAAGAACATATTGGACATTTAGAAGGTGTTAAGTTCGTTTATGTTGGTGATGGCAGAAACAATATGGGAAACAGCTTGTTAATCGGCTGTGCGAAGGTTGGCATGGATGTGCGCATTTGCTCTCCAGAGTTATTACTTCCGAATGAGGATGTCGTTCGTTACGCGGAAGAAGTGGCGAAAGATTCGGGAGCAAACATTACGATTACTTCTGATATTGATGAAGCTGTTTCTGGAGCTGAAGTGATTTATACCGACGTGTGGGTATCTATGGGAGAAGAAGATAAGTTTAAAGAGCGAATTGATTTACTTTACCCATATCAAGTAAATAAAGCAATGCTTGAGAAAACAGGTAATCAAGATAATGTCATGTTCCTCCATTGTTTACCGAGCTTTCACGATTTAGAGACAGAAGTAGGACGAGATATACACGAAAAATTTGGTCTATCGGAAATGGAAGTAACAGACGAAGTATTTCAAAGCAAAAATTCATTTGTCTTTGACGAGGCAGAAAACAGATTGCATACGATTAAGGCTGTAATGGCTGCAACGAATGGAAATGAAATTAGCTAATCAACCCCTATTTATAAAGGGAGGTGCACAAAATGAGTGAAGATGAAAAAAAGCTAGGGTTAGTGGCGCTTATTGCGCTAGTTGTCGGTTCCATGGTTGGAGGAGGAGCATTCAACTTAGCCGGAGATATAGCACTTGGATCTAATTCCGGTGCAGCTATTATTGGCTGGATTATTACAGGCATTGGAATCGTAGCCCTTGCTTTTGTCTTTCAAAATTTAACCCAAAGGAAACCAGAATTGGATAGCGGTATTTACAGTTATGCAAAAGCTGGGTTTGGAACATTTTTAGGTTTTAATAGTGCATGGGGGTATTGGTTATCGGCGTTTTTAGGTAACGTCGCTTATGCTACATTAGTTTTTTCATCAATTGGTTACTTTATCCCTATGTTCGAAGGCGGTCAAAATGTCGCTAGTATTATCGGTGCTTCCGTCGTTTTATGGTCCGTACATTTTCTTGTTTTACGAGGTGTTAGTTCAGCTGCGCTTATTAATACGGTAGCAACGATTGCTAAAGTAATTCCTATACTTTTGTTTATTATTATAGCGATCATTGCGTTTAAATGGGATACATTTTCATTTGAATTCTGGGGCAGTGAAGGTTTTAGTTGGGCCTCTGTTGGTGAACAAGTTAGAAGCATGATGTTAGTTACTTTATGGGTATTTATCGGTGTTGAAGGTGCTGTTGTAATGTCAGGGAGAGCAAGAAATCGTTCTGATGTTGGCAAAGCTACAGTAATTGGGTTAATTAGTGTGCTCTTAATTTACATTTTAATCTCTTTGTTATCGTTAGGGATTATGTCAAGAGAAGAATTAGCTAATTTACCAAATCCTGCAATGGCTTACGTGTTAGAAGAAATTGTTGGAAAATGGGGAGCTATTGTTATTAACCTTGGTCTGATTATCTCGGTTATGGGGGCTTGGCTTGGTTGGACGTTGTTCGCAGCGGAGTTACCTTACGTCACGGCAAAAGACAAAGTGTTTCCTAAATGGCTAGCAAAAGAAAATAAAAATCACGCCCCTGTCAATTCATTATGGTTAACCAATGGGCTTATCCAGTTATTTCTTATTACACTGTTATTTTCTGAGGCGGCATATAATTTTATGTTCTCTTTAGCAACTTCAGCTATCCTTATTCCCTATATGTTATCGGCTTTTTACCAAGTAAAATTGACCATGACAGGTGAAGGATATGAAGTAGAAGAAAAGCGTGCTAAGGAGAGAGTGATTGGATTTATTGCGAGTATTTATGCATTGTGGCTCGTATATGCTGCTGGAATAAGCTATTTGCTTTTAACCATGTTGTTATATGCTCCAGGGATCATTCTTTATAAACGGGCGTTAAAAGAAAATGGTATTCAAAAGCAAGACACGAAGGTAGAAAAATCGCTAATGATTGCATTTGTTGTCTTAGCAGTAATTGGAATAGGTGGGTTAGTTACTGGCAGAATAACCATCTAACAGAAAGGAAGGATGGAATGGCAAAGGAACGTATTGTGATTGCCCTAGGTGGTAATGCGATTCAGTCTGGTAGTGCAACGGCTGAAGCACAGCAAGAAGCGTTAAACCATACGGCAAAACAGTTAATAGAAATTATTAAACAAGGCTACCAAGTAGCTATTACACACGGTAATGGTCCTCAAGTAGGGAATATCTTATTACAACAAGTTCAATCTCATAGTGAACAGACGCCTGCGATGCCTTTGGATACGTGTGGGGCTATGAGTCAAGGAATGATTGGTTATTGGTTGGAGAATGCACTCTATGGTCAGTTACATGAAACTGGCCTTAACAACCAAGTAGCTACGGTTGTAACTAGAGTAGAAGTTGATCCGGATGATAAAGCTTTTCAACAACCAAGCAAACCAATTGGTCCATTTTACTCGGAAAACGAAGCGAAGGAACAGATGGACAAGAACGACATTACATTTAAGGAAGATGCTGGAAGAGGATGGAGAAGAGTAGTTCCTTCTCCTCAGCCATTGAAAATTTTAGAACATGAAGTCATTAAAGCTTTAATGGATAAGGAAATGATTGTGATTAGTACGGGTGGCGGTGGTATTCCAGTTTATTCTAAGAATGACCAGATGATTGGTGTAGAAGCTGTGATAGATAAAGATTTTGCTTCTGAGAAATTAGGAGAGCTCATTCAAGCAGATAAGTTAGTAATTTTAACTGAAGTAGAACATGTATATGTAAATTATCAAAAACCGGAGCAAAAAGTGCTCGAACAAGTTACCACAACAGAATTACGAAGATACGCGGAAGATGGTCAATTTGCTGCAGGTAGTATGTTGCCAAAAATAGAAGCTGCCATTACATTTGTTGAATCGAAACCTGGTAGAAAATGTATTATTACTTCACTAAGTAAAGCTGCGGAAGCTGTAGGAGAAAATGCTGGAACAGTTATTAAAAATGAATAGATAGGATGCTTTATTTGCTTATAAAAACTCTCGCTTCTAGGAATTGGGTTTTTCATTTTAAAACTTGAAGCGGGAGCTAGCATTTTAAGGATTGCCCAGGTAGGAAAATTCTCTAGGAAATGGAGGGGTTTTGCTTTATCAATAAAAAAGAACGGCAAGAAAAAATCTGTGCAATTATACGAACCAACGAAGTGCGTACACAAAAAGAATTGCGTGAATTATTGAAGAATCAAGGGTATGATATTACACTAGCAACCATTTCAAGAGATATACAGGAATTAAAAGTGAGGAAAGAGTATTCTTCAAATGGGGTAGAGAGTTATCATTTACCCAATAATGTAACAGAAAAATCAACGATTCAAAAGTTACAACAGTATTTTTCAGAAGCGATCTTATCCATTGAAGTGTCAGGTGTCTTTGTCATTATTAGAACAGATCCAGGCAATGCGAAAGCCATTGGATATATGATGGATTCGTTAGAATGGAAGCAACTAGCAGGTGTCATTAGTGGTGATGACAATTGTTTATTACTATGCAAAACAGAATCTGAAGCAGAAAAAGTAAAAAAGAAGTGTTTGGAAATATGGGGTAGAGGTAGAAATTAAACAATTGAATAGAAAAATACGGGCTTCCATTCATTAGATGATTTAAAGATTTTCAAAAACGATAGCGCATTACTTCATGCGCTTTTTATATACCCTTACTTTGTAAAAATGAGTAGAAATTACAAATTAATAAAATATTGTTATAAGTTTTTACAAACAATTAATACTTGTGTATAATAAAATCAAATAATGGGGAGAGTTTAGTGAGATGACAATGTGTTAGGTTAGCTTTTTGTATGAAAAATGAAATCATAATATTGCAATAGAGTAATTAGCTGCTGATTTTAAAATCTATCTTATATAACTGAGGTGAGCTTATGAGATCATGCCACTTTGCTATTTTAAAATTGCTTGATAAAGAGGAAAGTAAGGTTTTGACGAGCGCTCAACTGGCTATGGAGATTAACGTAAGTCCGAAGACAGTAAGAACGAAAATAAAACATTTAAATATGATTCTTAGTGACTACAATATGTGTATTAAGTCATTACGGGGAAAAGGGTATATCTTAAAAGGGAAAGATAATAGGAAAATAAATGAATTGTTATCAAGTAATGTAAATGAGCGTCGCTCTCAAATCCCCGTAGATTCAAGTGAAAGAGTAAATTATCTATTAGAGAAACTATTATTTAGTAATGGTTTTATAAAAATGGAAGATTTACATGCAGAGTTATTCATTAGTAGATCCACTTTACAAGGTGATTTAAAAAAGGTTCGAAAATTACTACAACTTTATGGGCTATTTATTGAACATAAACCCAACTTCGGTATGAAAATAGTTGGTGATGAAACGTTAATTCGCTTTTGTTTGTCTGAATACATTTTTAATCAGCACCCGTTACTTTTAAAGGAGCAAATGAGAAATATTTTATCGTTGAAAGAATTGACGATCATAAGAAATTCCATTATCGAAAATATCAGAAAATATAATGTTGCTATTTCTGATATTAGCTTACATAATTTAATTATTCATGTATCAATTGCATACAAACGTTTGCTAGAACACAAGTCTGTTGAATTTATGAGAGAAAAAGTATATTCGTTATTTTATGAAAAAGAATATGAAGTAGCAAAAAAGATATTAGAGAGAATGGAAAGCGGATTAGGAATTAAATTTCCTGAAACAGAAGTTGCTTATTTAACTATTCATTTAAAAGGAGCCAAGCTGACTTCCACTCCTGATAACTTAAATTTTCAAAATATAGTTGATGAGAATATTTATTGTGTAGCAAAGCAGTTTATACAGGTCATTGATGATGCGTACGATTTAAAGTTAACAGGTGACGAAGAACTGCTAATAAATTTATGCCTACATCTTAAACCTGCAATTAGTCGATTTCGTTATCAAATGAATCTACGTAATCCAATGTTGGAGGAAATAAAAATGAAATATCCTCTTTCATTTGAAGCGGCATTAACAGGGGTTAGTGTAATAAATAAACGATTTAGTGTTCAGTTTAATGAAAGTGAAATCGGCTATGTTGCGCTTCATATAGAGGCTGCATTAGAAAAGGTAAAACGCTCATATAAGGAGCGCAAGCGTAGTTTAATTGTTTGCGCTACGGGTCTGGGGAGTTCGCAATTGCTTATGCATAAGTTGACAAATATTTTTGGGAAGAAGCTTCATATTACTGAAACAGTAGAACAATATAACTTAACACGTTTAAATCTTAAAAATTATGATTTTATCATTAGTACAATTCCAATCAAAAATAAACTACCAATACCAGTTGTTCATATAAGTAGTATTCTTGGTAATATAGATATTTCTAAAATCGAGCGTATGTTAGATTATTCGGATATAAACTTACGAGAATTTATTTTTTCAGAGTTTACCTTTTTGCAACGTGATTTTCGAACGCCACATTCAATTATTAGATTTTTAACAAATAACGTAGTACAGAAAGGGCAAGCAGACACAGATTATATACAATCTGTATTAGAACGAGAGAGTTTTTCACCAACGAGTTTTGGTAATATGGTAGCAATTCCCCATCCACTAAAACCAGGAACAAATGCTACCTTTCTCTCTATATTAACATTGTCTCGTCCCATAAACTGGGGCGACAAATCTGTTCAATTAGTCATATTGCTGAATATAAATAAAAATAGGAAAGAAGATTTGCAACCTATGTATCAATCTCTTGTCCATTTAATTGATGATAAACAAAAGGTCTTCCAGTTACTAAGGTGCAAGACGTATAGGAATGTAATAGAAATAATAAAAGAATAGCCTCAAAAGAAGCAAGTATTTTAGTTGAACGTATAGTTATTTATTACACTATAGGTGTATAGGTATAAAAGCTTAAAGGTTTATAAGAATAGAAAAACTACAGATTCGCCAAATCTTATGGCAAAAGCTGTAGTTTTTCTTATGTCTCTAAAACATAACTTTATATCTATTGAAAAAGGGGAAAATTTTTAGGTCGAAGTGACTTTTTACCGTTACTAGCGGTAAAAGTGAAGCTCGATATGTATGCATTAACATATTATGATGAAGGTGAAATAAATTTTTAATTTAATATTCATAGAAAGGATGTTGATTTTCAATGACTGGATTAAAAATAGCGGTGATTGGAGGGGGGTCTTCCTATACACCGGAGCTGTTAGAGGGGCTTATTAACCATCAAGAAACTTTACGAGTAAAAGAAATCTGGTTAGTAGATATTGAAGAAGGAAAACAAAAGTTGTCTATTATAGAAGGGTTATCAAAGCGAATGATTCAAGCATCAGGACATTCAGTTAAAATTATTGCAACTTTCAATAGACAAGAGGCGATAAAAGGTGCAGATTATATTATTACCCAATTTAGAGTTGGGCAACTTAAAATGCGTCGATATGATGAATATATTGCTATAAAACATGGAGTAATCGGTCAGGAGACCACTGGAGCAGGTGGTTTTATGAAAGCATTACGCACCATACCAGTTATTTTAGATATTTGTAATGATATAGAGCAACTTGCTCCCGAAGCATGGCTATTGAATTTCACCAATCCAGCAGGCATTGTAACAGAGGCAGTATTAAAACATAGCAATGTAAAAGTTATTGGTTTATGCAATAATCCAATAAACTATTATAAAAAATTTGCAGCTATTTATAACGTTTCTATGAACGATGTTAGTATCAACTTCACAGGTATAAATCATTTACTTTGGCTGACTGAGTTATATATTAAAGGCGAGTCAAGGATCAAAGATGTTTTTCATGGGTGTTCAGATATTTATGAAGCAAAAAATATTCCTGACTTTGGCTGGGATCTTCAGTTCTTAAGAACTTTAGGTGCTATTCCATGTGGTTATCATAAATACTATTATCAGTCTGATCGAATTTTACAACAACAATTGGAAGAATTTAAACGAAATGAAACCCGCGCTGACCAGGTTCAAAAGATTGAGCGAGAACTATTTGCAACTTATCAAAACCCAAATTTAAGTGAAAAACCAAAAGTCTTAGAACAAAGAGGCGGTGCGTACTATTCGGAGGCGGCTGTTCATTTGATGAAATCGATTGAGTTGAATACAAAAGAAGTGCATACATTAAACGTTCGTAATAATGGAACAATTTCGTGTCTACCCATCAATGCTTGTATAGAAGTAAATTGTGTGGTGGAACGGCATCAAGTTACTCCATTGCAAGTAGGACGAGTTTCTCCGCAAATCAGAGGGCTGTTACAACATGTTAAAGCATACGAAGAGCTCACTGTTGAAGCTGGGGTGAACGGGGATAAAGGTGTTGCCCATCTAGCACTGACATCACACCCTCTTATTCCATCCGCTGAACAGGCGAAAACTATTTTAAAAGAAATGTTTTTTGTTAATAAAGAATTTTTACCGCAATTTAAGATTTAAGGAGGGAAACGTACAATGAAAATAACGTTGCTTTGCGCATTAGGGATGAGTACAAGTCTTTTGGTAGAAAGAATGAAAAAAGCAGCTAATCGAAGAGAGTTGGATGTGAAAATAGAAGCACATTCAGTAGAGGAAATAGATAGACAACTTAAAGATTCGGATGTCATACTCTTAGGTCCACAAATTCGCTATAAAAAAAAGGAATTATATAAAAAAGCAGAAGAGGAAAAGGTGCCAATAGCTATTATTGATATGCAAGCATATGGGGCAACAGATGGTGAAAAAGTGCTGGATCAGGCGCTTCACTTAAAAAAGTAATGATGAGGAGGGTGTATGGTGAATCGTTTTAATGAATTTATGGAACGTTATTTTATGCCAGTTGCAGGGAAATTAGCTGAACAACGTCATTTAAAATCAGTTAGAGATGGAATTATAGCAAGCATGCCACTATTAATTATTGGAAGCGTTTTCTTAATTATTTCATCTCCACCAATTGAATCGTGGGCTGAATTTATGAAACCCTATGCACAAACGTTAAGTATTCCGGTAAATGCTACCTTTGGTTTGTTAGGATTAATCGCAGTTTTTTCAATTGCGTATAGTCTTGCGAAAAGCTATGGAATGGATGAATTATCTGCTGGTGTACTAAGTGTGGCTACATTTTTCGTCGCTACCCCTTTGACTGAAGAAGGAAATATACCGTTAAACTTAATGGGAAGTGAAGGACTATTTATTGCCATTGTTTTAGCCATTTTCACAGTAGAAGTTTTCCGTTTTTTTGAAAACAAAAACGTTGTTATTCGTATGCCTGAAGGGGTGCCCCCGTCAGTATGGCGAGCATTTACAGCTCTTATTCCCGGAGCGGTCATTATTTTTATAGTATGGGGAGTAGATTTATTGTTGCGTCACTTCTTCGATTTATCATTGCATGGAGTAGTCGCCGCTATTTTAAGGCAGCCTTTAGAAGCTATGGGGTCAAGTTTGTGGGGAGCAGTTATTGCAATAATTCTTATCCATTTACTGTGGTCGTTTGGAATTCATGGCATATCCGTTGTAGCAAGTGTTATGGCTCCAATTTGGTATAGTTTAACAGAACAAAATGTTGCTGCACAACAGGCTGGTGAGGAACTTCCATATATAATTGGGCAACCATTTATGGCGATATGGTGGGCAGTTGGTGGTTCAGGCATGGCTTTAGCATTAACCATACTTTTTGTTTGGCGAGCTCGTTCGAGGCATTTAAAAGGATTGGGACGAGGCTCTATTTGGGCAAGTTTCTTTAATATAAGTGAACCAATCGTTTTTGGAGCTCCAATTGTAATGAACCCGTTGTTATTTTTACCTTTCATACTAGCACCATTAACAGTAGGTATTATCACGTATTTTTCAATGTCGCTTGGATTTGTAGGAAAACCTTATGTAATTGTTCCATGGACGACACCGCCTCCTTTTTCTGGAATATTGACAACAGGTGATTGGCGTGGTGGTGTATTAATGATGATCAATATTATTGTAGCTATCTGTATTTATTATCCGTTTTTCCGTTTGTACGATAAAAAACTATTAGAAGAAGAGCAAGCTAGTGAGTCAGTGGCTGCTACTACAGAAAGTTAGGAGTCTTATTATGGGTAACAATACAGTCAAACTTATTATAAATGCGGATGATTTTGGGCTTACGGCTGGTGTGACATATGGAATTCTATTTGCTCATCAATATGGCATCGTATCAAGTACAACTGTCATGGTTAATATGCCATTTGCCAAAGAGAGTTTAAAAGAAGCAAAAAAACATCCTAATTTGGGAGTAGGCTTGCATCTCGTTTTTGATGCAGGTCGTCCCGTCTTTGCTTCCCAAAGTAGTTTAACGAGTCATTCTGGATATTTTTTGAAAAAGGAAGGGTTAATGCAATCTGCTAAAAGAGAGGATATAAAAAATGAGGTCAAGGATCAGCTTGATTTAGCACATAAATGGTATGGGAATATAACGCATATAGATAGTCATCATCACCTGCACCATCATTTTCCATTGTTACTGGATGTCGTTTTAGAGACTGCAAAAAACTATAATATGCCGGTTAGATTGCTTCCTGACACAAAGATATCGTAGAAAATAGCGAGTCCAGATTATTTTTGTGGAGGTTTTTATGGGGAAGAAAGCGTTTCAATAAATAATCTTAAAGATATGATAACAAGTTTAAAGCCAGGAATTACAGAAATGATGTGCCACCCAGGATTTATGGATTCTAGTTTATACAAAATTAGCAGTTATAACAGTATGAGAATGATAGAAGTGGCTGTTTTAACTAACATCAAGTTGAAAGAACATATACAAAAACAATCTATTGAATTGATTCATTATGGAGGAGTCGCGGATGGACATTGAGAATGCATCAATGAATATTATTTTACATGCAAGCAATGCAAAACAACATTTGTATGAGGCATTAAATCATGCTCGTGAGGCTGAATTTAATGCCATTGAATCTTCAATGAAGCTTGTTCATACTGAATTATTACAAGCGCATAAATTACAAACGAAGCTAATTCAAGAAGATACAAAGGGGGAGCTTGAAAATATCCCTGTCTTATTAGTTCATGCTCAGGATCATTTAATGTCTGTAATATCAGAAAAAAGCTTAATAGAAGAATTAATAATACTTCATCGAAATCAAAATGAACAAAGTGAAAAAATTAATCATTTAATGAATAGGATGTATGATAATTAAGTATCAACAATTGAATAAGGTGTACTTATGAAAATAGGGGGAAAAAGTTTCATGAAGCGGTTAAAAATATTACTCTCTTCATATATATTAAAAAAAGGAATGAAGGGGATTGAAAATTGATACCAGGTATTGAAGTTTTTTTAAATGAACATTTATCATGGGTAGAAGAGAAGCGAGTAGGATTAATTACAAATCATACAGGAGTTACAAGTGATTTAAAGAGTAGCATTCATTTATTATATGCACATCCAGAAGTATATTTAACGGCACTGTATGGTCCTGAACACGGTATTCGAGGTAACCGGGAAGCTGGAGAGTATGTGGAATCTTATGTAGATGAAAAAACCGGCTTACCTGTTTACAGTTTATATGGTCCGACTTGGAAGCCAAAAGAAGAAATGCTTGAGGATGTAGATGTGTTATTATTTGATATTCAGGATATAGGTTCCAATGTTTATACCTATATTTATACTCTTGGATTTGTTATGGAAGCAGCTGCAGAGTACGATAAACAAATAATTGTTTTAGATAGACCGAATCCAATTGGTGGTATGAAAGTGGAGGGACCGTTGCGATCAAAAGATGCAGTAAGTTTTATGGGGAGATTTTTACTCCCTGTAAGGCATGGGATGACGGTTGGAGAATTAGCTTTAATGTGGAACCAAGAATACAGTTTGGGAATAGATGTAAAAGTAGCTAAAGCTAAAAGTTGGAAAAGAAACGTGTATTTTTCTGACACTCATCTCCCCTGGGTTCTAACATCGCCAAATATTCCTACTGAACAGACAGCTTATTTGTATACTGGAACGGAACTATTGGATGACACGTCACTGTCTACAGGGATTGGTACTACAAAACCCTTTGAATTAGTAGGTGCTCCATGGATTGAAAGTGAAGCATTGGCAGAAGAAATGAACAAACGTAATCTTGCAGGTGTTAAGTTTCGACCAGCTTATTTTACTCCAAGATTCGGAAAGTATAAGGGAGAATTAATTGGTGGGGTACAGGTTCATATAAGTAATATTTCAGAAGTTGACTTGGTTTCTTTAGGGTTAAACTTGCTTGATGCAATGAGAGATCAAAACCCACAAAAATTTAAAATGAATGAGAGTTATGTTCATTTAATTGGAAATACTAAAGTACCTACTAAGATTATGAACGATCATCCAGTCAGTGAAATAATTAACTCGTGGCAAGAAGATTTGAATAAGTGGGTAAAAAATGTTCGTAATAAGTATTTAATTTATCCTCCTTATCCAGATAAAGCCAAACCTTACAAGCCATCAGGGGCGTTAGGGATTATGCCCTTGGATGTGGAAATGATTTTAGGTCAAAATGTGGCATTAGCTTTAAGAGGTTATGATAAAAATGGCAGAAAACTAGAGATTGATACTAGTTTAATTACTTGGACTACGTCAGGGAATATTGGGTATATAGAAAACGAGATATTCCATGCTGAAAAAGAAGGAGAGGGACAAATAACAGCAAAATATGGAAGCTATACAGCTAACCGAGAAATACTTGTTTCGGCACGCTATGTAAACAATATAAGGTATGGTATTCATTCTAACTATACTAGAGTTGTGTTAGATATAAATATGAGAATGAATGACTTTAAAATAGTTGAAGGGAAAAATACTTTAACTATCCAAATACCTTATGCAAAGATTTGTGGTGAGTTATTACAAGAAGGAGGCACCATTGAAATAAGCAATAGTCCTGTATTGTCATCTATTGAATATTTGAAAAAAGATACAATGTTCATTGCTAATTTTCATTTGCAAGAAAGAAAAGTGTTCTATGAAACGCCTGATTTTGCATCGCGGATAGTTGTTGATATAATGCATTAAATTGAAGAGTGCGAATGTTTCGTTTTTTCAACTGTAGACGTTGTTTTATTTAATAAAGTCTAAGTGAATACAGATCATGAGTTAATGTAAAAGCTAGTTGAGGGAATTATATTCTATTTGTTATCGTTGACTTCTATACATTCTTGTGCAATAATAATGACTATCATTATTTGGAAGAAAAGCGATGAAGAGAAGAGTAGATCAAGTGAATTCTTATACAGAGAGCTTCGGTAGCTGAAAAGAAGCAAGGAATAATTGATTGAACATGGTCTCTGAGCTGCATATCTGAGCTTTTAAGTAAAGGTATGACGAGATTTGACACTCGTTATCTATGTCATAGTATAAGAACATGTTGTCTATTGTTCCGTACTAATGGAGGCTATTCATGTGAATGATTAGTGAACAAAGGTGGTAACACGAGTATACCCTCGTCCTTTGACAATATTTATTGTCTTGGACGGGGGTTTTTTGCATGAAAGGAAACACAAGATTTTTATAAATTTTTGAAGAGAGGAAAAAAGTGATGAATATACTAATTGGTGGGGCTTGGCCATATGCAAATGGATCATTGCACTTAGGGCATATATCCAGTCTTTTGTCTGGAGATATTTTAGCGCGTTATTACAGAGCAAAGGGTGATCATGTGCTATATGTGTCTGGAAGTGATTGTAATGGAACACCTATTACAATACGGGCCAAACAAGAGGGAGTGGAACCAAAAAAAATAGCCGATACGTATCATAAAGAGTTTAAACAATGTTTTGATCAGCTTGGCTTCACTTACGATTGCTATACACGTACAGATGCACAACATCACCATACCACGGTTGGAGAAATATTCACTACCTTAATGGAAAAGGGGAACATTTATCGCAAAGAGGTGGAACAAGCTTATTGTAGTACTTGTGAACAGTTTTTACCTGATCGTTTCGTAGAAGGTATTTGTCCACATTGTGGAAAAGAAGCACGTGGAGATCAATGTGAGCATTGCTCCAAGATACTTGAACCATTAGAACTGGTGAATAAAAAATGTAAACTATGTGACAATTCACCTGTAACAAGAAACACAGAGCATTTTTATTTTAAGTTGCGTACTTTTCAACAATTATTGGAACATTACCTCAAAGATGTGAAAGAAAAGGGGATTTGGCGAGACAATGCACTTAAAATAGCAGAAAGATATTTACAGGAAGGCTTACATGATAGAGCAATTTCAAGAGACCTACCAGTCGGTGTACCTGTACCTGTTGAAGGTTATGAGCACAAAAAGATTTACGTTTGGTTTGAAGCAGTTGCTGGTTATTATACCGCTAGTAAAAAATGGGCAGAGGATAATCAGAAGGATCATACTTCTTTTTGGGGGGAGGACGCGATCTCTTATTATGTTCATGGAAAGGATAATGTCCCGTTTCATGCAATTATTTGGCCTGGTATATTATTAGGTATAAATAAGCCGGCCCTTCCAACTTATATGGTTTCTAATGAGTATGTAACGATCGAGAAGAAGAAGCTATCTACTAGTAAAAACTGGGCGGTTTGGGTCCCGCACATGTTGGAGAAATATGACCCAGATTCCATACGATATTTCTTAACAATCAATGCCCCTGAACATCGAGATGCTGATTTTTCCTGGCGTGAATTTGTCTATAGCCATAATAGCGAGCTGCTTGGGGCTTATGGTAACTTTGTGAATAGGAGTGTGAAGTTTATTGAAAAATTCTTTCATGGAGTCGTGCCTAAAGGACAGATTAATAAAGAAATGAAGTATCAGGTAGATGAGCTTTATCACCAAGTGGGTGAAATGATTGAGCACACTCACTTTAAACAAGCGCTAGAGTTAATTTTTGAGTTTATTAGAGGTGCGAATAAATATTTTGATCAGCAAAAGCCATGGATTCAAGTAAAAGACTCTCCTAAAGATTGTCAAAATACGTTGAGAAGTTGTGTCTATATTATTGCCAATTTAGCTCAGTTATTACACCCGTTTTTACCATTTTCCAGCGATAAATTGAAACATGCATTTAACATAGAGGAAATACAATGGAAAGCGATTGATATAAACAATTCATCTTCTATAAATATTTCTGAGCCGTTATTTGAAAGAATTGATGTCACTGTTATTGACGAAGAAATAGAACAGTTAAGAAAGCAATCCTCTTTATAAAGGGGGCTTTCTTGTACGATAGGAAAGTACAAAAGTTAAAGGTTTATAGTATAAGAAGAAATACGGATTTCGCTAAAGGATTTGGCGAATACCTAATTTTTTTGAAAGCAAAGATGAATAAAATGAGTGAATTCAAGCTAGGAATAAAAGAGAATGATGTTCAGTTTTTCTTATTAGTAGGCACCAATATTTCTTTTGAAAGGTAACTTTGGGATCAAAATTATCAAATTTGAGGTGAAAAAAGCCTGAGAAGGGACTGTCAACAATTTCTGCTAAGATTTAGCAGACGTTATATTTTCATTTTTAGCCTCTATTGTAAAAAAGCTTGGCGATAAGCCAAGCTTTTTTATGTCTACACTATAGTTGTACTTAATCAAAATAATACCAAAAAACAACCAAATTATGCAGAAATTTTAATATACCTTGTTATACATTAATATGTCACAAAGAAATTATTGACTGTAAACGCTTTTAAATATATAATGTAATCAAACATAACCAATACTTAACCAAAATATGATATTAATTTGTTGTTTTTATTTTTATGAGGATATAATTAACAAGTTATTGGTTAACTTTATTAATAAAATATGGAAGGGTGTATTTAATGACGAATATTGCATGGGGAATCGCACCGATTGGTTGGAGAAATGATGACATTCCTGAAATTGGAGCAGAAAACACGCTATCACACGTTTTAAGTGACATTGCTGTTGCTGATTATGCAGGAACAGAAGTGGGAGGCTTCTTTCCAGAAGCAGAAGTACTAAATAAGGAATTGGAACTTCGTAAATTAAGAATTGCTGGTAAGTGGTTTAGTAGTTATATTATTCGAGATGGTATCGAGGATGCGGAAAAAGCATTTCGTAAGCATTGTGAATATTTAAATGCGGTAAATGCAGATGTCGCTGTAGTATCTGAACAAACGTATAGCATTCAGGGAACTGATAAGAATGTATTTGCCGAAAAACCGTTTTTTTCAGATGGAGAATGGGACCGTTTATGTAGCGGATTAGATCTTCTTGGTAAGGTAGCGCATGAATATGAGTTGATACTTGTCTATCATCATCATATGGGAACGGGTATTCAAACCCTAGAAGAGGTCGATCGTTTAATGTACAATACAGACCAAAATTATGTGAATTTGCTTTATGACACAGGGCATATCTATGTGTCTGATAATGAATATATGCATCTACTAAATAAGCATATAGATAGAATAAAACATGTTCATTTTAAAGATGTTCGTAAAGATGAAAAAGAGGAATGTAAGAAAGAGGGGAAATCATTTTTACAATCATTTTTAGCTGGAATGTTCACGGTTCCTGGTGATGGAAATATTGATTTTATCCCAGTTTATAAAAAATTGCTTGCATCTGGATATGAAGGGTGGATTATTATAGAAGCAGAACAAGATCCTAATAAAGCGCATCCTTTAGAATATGCCTTAAAAGGAAAAAAGTACATTGATGAGACATTATTGCCTTTAAATAAATCATTGACATCTATACAGTAATTTTCTCTGGCGTCATCAACCTATTTAGAATAAGTCGAATATTTATGACACAGGAGGGGCTGGGAACTAATTGAAAAAAATAAATGTGGGAATTGTTGGTTTAGGAAGAATGGGTCTTACTCATGCTGAAAATATTGTGGAAAGAATTCCAGAAGCTGTATTGGTAGCTGTTTGTAGTTTTGTGGATGAAGAACTCCAAATGGCAAAAACAAAGCTAGGTGTGAAGAAAACGTATACAAGCTTTGAAAATATGCTCTTGGACGCTGAAATTGATGCAGTAGTGATTGCTTCTCCATCGGGGCTTCATGGTGAACATATCCGTTTAGCTATGAAAAAAGGGCTGCATGTATTTTGTGAAAAGCCAATTGGTGTAGAAGTAGAAGATATAGAAAAAACGATTGAAGTAGTAGAAGGTTATCCGAAACAAATATTCCACTTAGGTTTTATGAGACGTTATGATGAGTCTTATCAATATGCAAAACAAAAGGTAGACAATGGTGAAATTGGTGATTTAACCTTAATTCGCTGTTATGGCATTGATCCAGCTTCTGAATTAGAGAATTTTGTGAAATTTGCAACAAATAGTAAAAGTGGTGGGCTATTCGCTGACATGGCTATCCATGATATCGATTTAGTCAGATGGTTCTCTGGAAAAGAAGTGAAACGCGTGTGGGCAATTGGAAAGAATACTACTTATCCTGAATTAGATGATTTAGGTGATTTAGAAACTGGAGCCGCTATGATGCAATTAGAGGATGATACAATGGCTCTTTTAGTTGCCGGTAGAAATGCGACGCACGGTTATCATGTGGAAACGGAACTAATAGGGTCAAAAGGAATGTTGCGCATTGCGCAGGAACCTGAAAAGAATCACGTTTCCATTTTTAATAATCAAGGAGTAGTAAGGCCTACTTCACAACATTTTTCTGAACGTTTTAAAGGGGCCTTTTTCCGAGAGATGAAAGAATTTATTCTATGTATTCAGGATGGGAAACAACCAGGTGTAACTGTATACGATGGTTTGGAAAGTACTGTAATTGCCAATGCTTGTCAAGAATCGGTTGACACTGGAAAAATGGTCGAAATATCTAAATAAATTCATTAAAAGAAGTTAGAAACGAGGGGGATACATTGAATGCGTTTGCCCTAGTGACATTTGTTGTCATTATAGCTCTAGTATGGCTTTATGCATGGCGGAAAAGTAGAAATATTGATATTTCTACTGCAGAAGGATTTTTTATGGGGGGTCATAGTTTAACGGGGTTGTCTATAGCAGGGACAATTATTATGACGAACTTATCAACAGAACAACTAGTTGGACAGAATGGTCAAAGTTATGCAGCTGGAATGGAAGTCATGGCTTGGGAGGTCACCTCTGCAATTGCGATTGTTTTACTAGCTTTAGTTTTTCTACCGAGGTACATGAAGTATGGCGTTAATACGATTTCTGACTTTATTGAAATCCGCTATGATACGTTTACAAAAAGGCTTATCTCCATCCTGTTTATGTTTACGTACTTGACTTCATTTTTGCCTGTAGTACTTTATTCTGGAGCTTTGGTTTTTAATAAGTTGTTTAACATAGATGAAATCCTAGGTGTAGATCCACTAATAGCAGTTGCTATTTGTGCAGCTTTTATTGGCGCTGTAGGAGTTTTATACCTCTTAATGGGAGGGCTTTCATTAAGTGCTTTTAGTGATACTATTTATGGGTTTGGTTTACTTACAGGAGGTATACTGATATTAATCTTGGGAATAGTGACACTTGGAAATGGGAGCGCTATGGACGGGGTTCATTTTATTCGTGAAAATACAGCGGAAAAGTTAAATGCTTGGGGCGCTATAGATTCTGATTATGTCCCGTGGCCTACCTTAATGTTAGGGATGTTGTTCAATAATTTATATTTTTGGTGCTGTAATCAAATGATTGTACAAAAAGCGTTAGGTGGAAAAAATTTGAAAGAAGGACAAAAAGGTGCGCTTTATGTAGCTTTCTTTAAAGTTTTTGGAGCCTTATTTCTAGTATTACCAGGTATTGTTGCTTTTAATATGTTTGATGGAGGCATTGCTAATCAAGATGATGCTTATCCGAGTTTAGTTTCGGCAGTGTTACCTGAATGGGCATATGGCATATTTGCGGCTGTTATATTTGGTGCAATATTAAGCTCATTTGTTGGTTCATTAAACTCAACGGCCACTTTGTTTTCTTTGGATTTTTACAAGCCAATCTTTAATAAAGATGCAACAGATAGACAAGTCGCTAGGATGGGAAAAATTGTAACCGTCATTGTTGGGTTTATATCAATAATCATTGCGCCATTAATTGCTTTTGCACCAACTGGCTTATATAACGTTATACAGGAGTTTAACGGGTTATATAGTTTGCCGTTACTAGTTATTATTCTATTTGGTTTTTGGAACAAGCGAGTTACTGCGCAAGGGGCCAAAATTACTTTCTCCTTCCACCTTGTTGTTTATATTGCAGCTCAAGGGTTGCTCGCTGAGATAAACTATCTTTATATATTTAGTGTTTTATTTATATTAGATTGTTTCGTTTTATGGTTGTCGACAAGAATAAATCCATTAAAAGAACCTTTTCAATTCCAAGCAAATCTTAATAAGGTTGATATGACTCCTTGGAAACATGTGAAATGGGTGAGTGCCATAGCTTTGTTATTAGTGGTAATTATGTATACTGTTTTTTCGCCTGTTGTGTTAGCTAATTAAAGGAAAATAACAACGATGAAATATCTAAAAGAGAGAGGATAGCAAATCATGGAAAAAGAAAAAGTGAATGTAGTAGGAGTAATTGGAGCAGGAAGAATTGGGAGATTACATATTAATAATATGAGAAATATGCCTAATGTACGCCTGAAAACAGTATCAGATCCCCAGGCTGATCACATGAAAGATTGGTTTTCTGAGTCTGGAGTGGAAAATTTAACCAAAGACTATAAAAATATTATAGACGACCCAGAAATTAATGTGGTGTTTATATGTGCTCCTACCAGTTTGCATGTTCAAATTATCACAGAAGCAGCAAAAGCAGGAAAGCATATCTTTTGCGAAAAGCCGATATGCTTCTCAGATGAAAATACGTGTAAAGCTCATAAGGTAGTAAAACAAGCTGGTGTGAAGTTTCAATTGGGTTTTAATAGAAGATTTGATCGTAACTTTGCAAAAACGAAAGAATTGGTAAAAAATAAAGCTATTGGTGATTTGCATATTTTAAAGATTCAATCTCGAGATCCTGAACCCCCTTCTTTGGAATATGTATCTCACTCTGGTGGTATATTTATGGATATGAGTATTCATGATTTTGATATGGCGCGTTTCATATCGGGTTCTGAGGTTGAAGAAGTATATGTAGTAGGTGGAGCGCTCATAAATCCAGAGTTTAAGCAGTATGAAGATATTGACACAGCATTAATTACTTTGAAATTTGAAAACGGTTTAGTAGGTGTTATTGACAATAGTCGACAAGCAGTATATGGATATGATCAGCAATTAGAGGCATTTGGGTCAAAAGGATCAGCAAAAGTAAATAATGAAAAAGAATCTAGTGTTGAGGTTCTGTTAAAAGAGGGCGTAAAAAGTAGTAATCCGCTACACTTCTTTTTAGAAAGATATAATGATGCTTTTATAGAAGAGGTAGAACAGTTTTTTGAAGCAATTAATAACGATGAGGAAGTTCCTTGTGGCTTCGTTGATGGTATTATGGCGCAACGAATTGCTTCTGCGGCAAAAGAATCGTTATTAACTGGGCTTCCAATAAAAGTAGAAAAATATCAATGATTTTATCTGTGGATAATGGAGAAAATTAAATCTTATAGATGTCGTACAAAAATAAGGTATGAACAATAGGGGGAATGTATATGCCGTTACTTACATTTGATTTGATAGAAGGTAGGACGGAAGAAGAAATCAAGTTATTATTAGATGCATCTCACCGTGCTGTTGTTAAAGCATTTGAAGTTCCTGAGGGTGATAGGTATCAAATAGTTCATCAGCATCCGAAACACGAACTAATTATAGAAGATACAGGCTTAGGATTTAAAAGAAGCGATAAAGTGGTGGCCGTTTCTGTAAGAAGTACTCCTCGAACGGATAAGCAAAAGAAATCATTCTACAACATCCTTGTCAAGGAATTGAGTGAGAATTGCGGTATGGACTCAAAGGATGTAATGGTTTCAATTGTGACAAACAGTGCAAGCGATTGGAGCTTTGGATTTGGTGAGGCACAATTTTTAAATGGTGAATTATAGATTTAATACAAAAAAACGTAACAGAATAGATAAAGTGCTATTTGTCCCGGGGTATAAAGTGCTATAACACTCTCGCTCAAAGAATTGCAGATGCAAATCTGTACAAGTCTAAGTCGGGGATAACACATCTAAGTTACCTCCTTCCTAAGAGGCGATGAGGTCATATCTTCGGTTACTGATAATCGGTGGGGGAAGGAGGAAACCCCCACTGATTGAAGATCACTTTATTCTGTTATGTTTTTTCTTTTTCACTGTAATTAAATATAAAATTTTTAGGGTATATTTTAGGGGGGACGTCGGCGTTCTATCCTCATAAAGATCTTGGTAATAGCCAAGTTTTATAAAAGGGAATGAAGATGAAGAGCAAAAAATAGCTGATAGCATATAAAAACTAAAAATAGTAGCAGCATAATGCCGTATTTTAAAAAACGAGGGGGAGGGAAAAGAAAAGGGCAGAATGTATACATTAGCCCTAGCAAATGAAGGGAATGAGCAAGCGATTTAGAAGTTTAATGACTTTTATTTTAATTGACATAATTAATTTTAATACCTTTCTCCTTACAATAGACTTTATAGTTTTTTGGAATAGAATCTGAAGTAATGATTTGATGAAACTTTTCTATATTTGAATAGGTGACTAAAGCAGCTTTATCGAATTTTGAATGATCGACTAACAGAATGTTTCGATCCGTCTTTTCGACAATCCGACTTTTAATATCATATTCTAGTAAATCTGAATTCGTAACACCTCGTTCAATTGAAAGCCCTGTTGCTGCCATAAAGCTTTTGGTAATATTGATACGTTTAAAGTATTCCCAAGACTCTACATTGACAAAGGATCTGGTAGCACGCTTATATGTCATACCTATTAATATGAGCTGATAATTACTTAACTCAGCGGCTTTATTAATGATATTTAAGTTATTGGTAATGATGGTTACTCTTTTATCTGGATCAAAAAAATCGCCTATACAACTAGTTGTTGTACCGGAATCAATAAAAACAAGATCGTTATCCTCAATTTCCGCCGCTGCGGCTTTACCAATGGCTATTTTCTCTTCTGAATGGCTGGAGTGACGATGTTCGTAGGGTTTAAGTTGATTAGAAACAGAAGCAACGCCACCATAGACTTTTTTTATTGTTCCATTCTCAACAATTTTGTTTATATCGCGACGAATCGTGTTTTTAGACACATTAAACTTATCACAAAGTTCATCAATGCTTGCACTACCGTTTTCGTAAACGTAAGCTTCAATTTCCTGTATTCTTTTTAATTTCATTTTAAGCACTTCCTTAGTCATATTATTGTATTTCAAGATACCATTTTCATCGTAGTTAATCAACAGTTAACCATATTTTGATAACAAAGTGATGATAATAAATGATCAAACCTTGACTTTAATATAAGTTTAATATAATATTGAATTGTAATCAACATATAACTAAATGTTAATCAAAAGATAACAATAAAACTCAAAAAGAGGTGTTCATAATGGGTGAAATTAGAACTTTGAAAAACTTTGTGAATGGAAAATGGGTTGGAAGTGAAACGAAAACTTTTGAAGATGTTTTAAATCCAGCAACAGAGGAAGTCGTTGCAAGAGTTCCTATTTCCACAAAAAAAGAATTAAATGAAGCCGTAGAAATAGCCAGTGAAGCTTTTCAATCATGGAGTAACACTGCTGTACCAAAAAGAGCACGTATCTTATTTAAGTTCCAACAGTTACTCATGGAAAACAAGGAAGAGCTTGCTCGTTTAATAACAATTGAAAATGGAAAGGCATACAGTGAAGCTCTAGGGGAAGTGCAACGTGGAATTGAAAATGTAGAATTTGCTGCTGGAGCACCTTCTTTAACAATGGGAGATTCATTGTCATCCATTGCTACCGATGTAGAAGCGACCAATTATCGTTACCCTATTGGTGTAGTTGGCGGAATCTCACCTTTCAATTTTCCGATGATGGTGCCTTGTTGGATGTTCCCAATGGCCATTGCATGTGGAAACACATTTATTTTGAAACCATCCGAACGTACGCCACTTTTAACAGAAAAATTAGCAGAGTTATTTAAAGAAGCTGGTCTTCCAAATGGCGTGTTTCAAATTGTAAATGGTGCACATGACGTAGTAAATGGAATACTTGAACATCCAGAAATAAAAGCAGTATCTTTTGTAGGGTCAGAACCTGTTGGAAAGTATGTTTACCAAAAAGGTTCTGAAAACCTTAAGCGCGTGCAAGCTTTAACTGGTGCTAAAAACCATACCATTGTTTTAAATGATGCTGACTTAGATGAAACGATTCGTAATGTAATCGCTGCTGCTTATGGTTCTGCTGGTGAAAGATGTATGGCTGCATCCGTTGTGGCAGTAGAAGAAGGTATTTATGATGCATTTATGGAACAGCTGGTATCTGAGGCTAAACAGTTAAAAATGGGTAATGGATTAGATGAAGATGTGTTTTTAGGGCCAGTAATTCGCAAAGAACATCAACAAAAAACATTTGATTATATTCAAAAAGGTGTAGACGAAGGTGCTACATTAGTATTGGATGGCCGTGAAGGAATTCCAAGTGAAGGATATTTTGTCGGTCCAACTATATTTACGGATGTCACTCCAGAAATGACCATTTGGAAAGAGGAATTATTTACGCCTGTTCTTTGTGTTGTGAAAGTGAAGAATCTGGCAGCAGGAGTAGAATTGGCCAATAAATCTGTCTTCGCTAATGGCGCATGCTTGTTCACGAATAATGCAAATGCAATCCGTTATTTCCGTGAAAATATAGATGCGGGTATGCTCGGAGTTAACTTAGGTGTTCCAGCACCAATGGCATTCTTCCCATTCTCAGGATGGAAATCATCTTTTTATGGAACATTGCACGCCAATGGAAAAGACGGTGTTGAATTCTACACACATAAGAAAGTAGTTACCGCTAGATATGCAACAAAAGATTTTAAATAAAGGAGCATGGTGATGAGTAAGTTGCAATATAAACCGAACGATCATAAGGTTTCTGGAGTTACCATTTTGCAAGATGTTCATGAAAGAAATTCAGATTTAAAATACGTCGCATTTAAACTCATTCAGTTGGATGAGCAAGCGACTTATGCTGAAGAATTGACTGATAAAGAAGTATGTATTGTTGTTTTAACAGGAAAGGCTTCTGTAAAAACAGGAGATCAACTGTTTGAAGAATTAGGAACGCGCGATTCTGTATTTGAAAAGAAACCGACAGATAGTGTTTATATTTCAAAGGATTCTATATTTAAAATAGTTGCAAAAAGTGCTTGTAAGATAGCATTATGCTATGCACCTACAACAGAAAAACGGCAAGCTCAAGTGATACGGTCAGCTGATAACTCTGTAGAGCATCGAGGGAAATATCAGAATAAAAGAATGGTACACAATATATTGCCAGATAGTTCAGCTGTATCTAGTAGTTTATTAGTTGTAGAGGTATATACAGATGGGGGTAACTTTTCAAGTTACCCTCCTCACAAGCATGATCAGGATAACTTGCCAGAAGAATCATTTTTAGAGGAAACGTACTATCATGAAATAGACCCAGAACAAGGCTTTGTGTTCCAGCGTGTGTATACAGATGATCGTTCTTTAGATGAAACGATGAGTGTAGAGCATAGCGATGTCGTTTCCGTTCCCAAAGGCTATCACCCTGTTGGAGTGCCAGATGGTTACACTTCCTATTATTTAAATGTCATGGCTGGTCCTAAAAAGATTTGGAAGTTTCATAACGATCCAGATCATGAGTGGATTTTGAAGAGGAAGTAATACCTACTTTCATACGATTAAAAAATAGTTGTAGATAGATTCTGAATATATTGTATGGCGCTGTAACACCATTATCACAATAATTGGAGTTGTTTGCTGGACAAATCTAAGTGGTAGTTCACAGCGCCTCTAGTGCAGCAGTAAATCATGAAGAATCATTTTATTTTACTAGGTTAGCAAACTTTCTAAGTTGGAAATTGGAGGATAAAACCATGAGGTTAAAAAAAGGAAATAAAAAAATGGATATAATTGCTATTGGTAGAGCATGTATTGATTTAAATGCTGTTGAATATAATCGGCCAATGGAAGAAACCATGACTTTTCAAAAGTATGTCGGTGGTTCTCCAGCAAATATTGCTATTGGAACGTCAAATTTAGGGCTAAATGTTGGGTTTATTGGAAAAGTATCCGATGATCAGCACGGAAGATTTATAGCGACTTATATGGCTGGAAAAGGTGTAGATACTTCGAAAACGGTGGTGGATCAAGAAGGAAGGAAGTCGGGGTTAGCATTTACGGAAATTAAGAGTCCTAGTGAATGTTCTATTTTAATGTATAGAGATAATGTAGCAGACCTTTATTTAACACCACAGGAAGTGGATGAAAAATATATCCGTGAGGCTGAAGTTCTTTTAGTATCTGGAACAGCTCTTGCACAAAGTCCTTCTCGAGAGGCTGTATTAACTGCTGTTGCATACGCAAAAGCAAACGATGTAAAAGTTATCTTTGAAATCGACTACCGTCCATACACATGGAAGTCAGAGGAAGAAGTATCCACTTATTACACATTAGTAGCACAAAAAGCGGATATTGTCATCGGTACTCGTGATGAATTTGATATGTTGGAAGGGAAAGAAGGCGGAGATAATCAAGATACTGTAAAGGAATTATTTAAATATGAGCCTGAATTAATTGTCATTAAACACGGTGTCGAAGGATCTTTTGCATATAGTAAAGAGGGAAAAGAATATAAAGCGAACGCTTACAAGACCGAAGTTTTAAAGACCTTTGGTGCTGGGGATGCTTATGCTTCTGCATTTCTTTATGCGTTATTTAATGAGAAAGATGTAGAAACCGCTTTAAAATATGCTAGTGCAGCAGCAGCGATTGTTGTTAGTAAGCATAGTTCTTCTGAAGCGATGCCAACTGTTTCAGAGATTGAGGAATTAATCAACAATCAATCCCAATAGATATGGAGGCGAGATTTTATGGTAGCAACCATTCGTTTAACAACTGCCCAAGCGTTAATAAAGTTTTTAAATCAGCAGTATTTATCTGTTGATGGCAAAGAACATCCTTTTGTTGAAGGTATCTTTCATATATATGGCCATGGCAATGTTCTTGGAATTGGGGAAGCTTTAGAAGAAGACGCAGGCCACTTAAAAACCTTTATGGGAAAAAACGAACAGGGGATGGCTCATGCAGCAATTGCTTTTTCTAAACAATCCTTACGTAAAAAGATCTATGCTTTATCTAGTTCAGCTGGGCCAGGATCAGCGAATATGATCACAGCTGCCGGCACAGCTTTGGCGAATCAGATTCCTGTTTTATTCTTACCAGCAGATACATTTGCTACAAGACAGCCAGATCCAGTATTACAACAAATAGAACAAGAGTCAAGCATTGCTATTTCAACTAATGACGCATTCAAAGCTGTTTCGCGTTATTGGGATCGCGTTCAAAGACCAGAACAGCTAATGTCTGCTTTAATCAGAGCGTTTGAAGTAATGACCAATCCAGCTACGATGGGGCCAGCTACGATTTGCTTACCTCAAGATGTAGAAGGAGAAGCGTACAATTATCCGGTTGAATTTTTTCAAAAACGCGTACATTATATCAACCGTACAGTACCTACAAAGCGCGAAATGGAAGGAAGTGTAGAAAGAATTAAAAACAGTCGTCAACCAGTAATTGTTGTTGGCGGTGGTTGTAAGTACTCAGAAGCAAGAGAGGAATTAATCCACATCTCAGAACGACATGATATTCCATTAGTAGAAACACATGCTGGGAAATCGACTGTAGAGTGGCAATTCAAAAATAATTTAGGTGGACTAGGAATTTTAGGTACATCTGCTGCAAATAAGGTAGTTAAAGAGGCAGATCTAATAATTGGTATTGGTACAAGATATACCGATTTCACCACTTCTTCTAAAACGTTGTTTAATTTGGAGAAAAGTCAATTTCTTAACATTAATATAAGTCGTATGCAAGCATATAAGTTGGACGCATTTCAAGTTGTTGGTGATGCAAAAGCGACACTTAAAGAGTTAGCGCCACTATTAGAAGGATATAAGGCAAATTATGGTACGCAATTAGAAGAATTAAAAAGGGAATGGCTAGATGAAAGAACTCGTTTAGCAAATGTTCAATTTAAACGGAAAGATTTTGTTCCTGAAATAGACGGACAATTTTCACAAGAAACGTTAAACGAATACGCAAATGTTTTACAGACAGAACTAACGCAAACAGAAGTATTTGTTGCATTAAATGAATCGCTTAATGAAGACGCTATTGTTGTTTCGGCGGCTGGTTCATTACCAGGAGATATGCAAAGATTATGGAATCCGGTCGTTCCTAATACGTATCACTTGGAATATGGTTACTCTTGTATGGGGTATGAAATTGCTGGTGCATTAGGAGCACGTCTAGCGGAACCAGATAAAGAAGTGTATGCCTTTGTTGGTGATGGGAGTTTCTTAATGCTACATTCGGAACTTGTTACAGCTATTCAATACAATAAAAAAATTAATATTATTCTATTTGATAACTCTGGATTTGGTTGTATTAATAATCTACAAATGGGTAACGGGTGCGCAAACCAAGGAACAGAATTTAGAACAGCAGCTGGTACAATTTTAAACATAGACTATGCAAAAGTAGCAGAGGGTTACGGCGCTAAGACCTATAAAATAAGTAATCTTGATGAATTGAGACTAGCTATTGAAGATGCGAAAAAACAACCAAATTCCACATTAATTGAAATTAAAGTTCTTCCAAAAACAATGTCAGATGGCTATGAGGGAAGTTGGTGGAATGTCGGTTTATCTGAAGTTTCTAAACAGGAAAGTATAAATAAGGCATTTCAAAATAAGCAAGAAGCAATGAAGCAGGCGAAAGGTTATTAAGGAATAACTAACGTAAATGAGAAAGCTTTGCAAAATGAATTAGGAGAAATGAACATGGCATTAGTTACATTAAATGATATACTTCCTCAAGCTAAGCAAGCAGGATATGCTGTAGGACATTTTAACATCAATGGTCTTATTTGGCCACAAGCTATATTAGAGGCAGCTCAAGAGGCAAAGGCTCCTGTTATTATTGCTTCTTCGGATAGATTGGTGGATTATCTTGGTGGTTTCAAACTAATTTCTAATATGGTTCGTAATCTAATGGAAGTTCAGCAAATTACTGTTCCGGTTGTATTACATTTGGATCATGGGCAAAGTGTAGAAAGATGTTTTGAAGCGATTGACGCTGGATATAGCTCTGTGATGTACGATGGTAGCCACTTTCCAATTGATGAGAATATTAAAAATACGAAACAAGTAGTAGACTATGCACATGTAAATGGTGTATCCGTTGAAGCAGAAATTGGTACGGTTGGTGGTTATGAAGATGGTCTAATAGGCAATATTTGTTATGCCAATTTACGAGAATGTGTAGAGCTTGTGGAGAAAACAAGAGTTGATGCGCTTGCTGCTGCACTAGGTTCTGTACATGGCAAGTATGTTGGTGAACCAAAGCTAGGATTTAAGCAGATGGCTGAAATATCTAAAGAAGTTGAAATCCCACTTGTCTTACATGGAGCGAGTGGAATACCGTTAGACCAACTGCAAAGATCAATACGCTTAGGGCATGCTAAGATTAATATTAATACTGAAATGAATATAGCTTGGAGAGAAGCACTACAACAAAGTTTGGTAGAAAATCCAGAAGTATATGAGCCAAAGAAATTATTGGAGTTAAGTAAACAGGCAATAAAGGAAACAGTACATGAAAAAATCCAAGAATTTGGTTCAAGTAATAAAGCAATGAATAAAGTAGAATAGAAGTAATCGTTGATGCTTTGTTTTGTGTTTAACTTATAGTTAACTAAACTTGAAACATCATAGTAACCGTAGGGGGTCGAATTTGCTTTTGTGACTTTCTGCGGTTATTTTATGACGTTAATCAAGAAATTGTTGATGAAAGAATGAACAAATCCACCTATGAACGAATGTGGGTATAGGTAAAAAAGCTTTCCTATCTTAAGAGGTTTAACTGTGCAAAAAAACCGAACATATGTTAGTATAATTGTACAGATTAATTTTGAAAATTTAATTTTAGTGAGGTGAAATATTGTATAATTATCTAAATTACTTTTCAAATGAACAATTTTTTGAATGATTAAAATCCTTGATAGTAGAAGGCGTGTGCGAGGAATAAGATAACTTAACTTTGATGGAGGGATGCCAATATGAAAGCGAGCACTTTGGCCGTTTTTCAAGAAACATCGGGTTGTTTTAATTCGGTAAATGAATGGAACCACATGTATAATTTCTTTCACGCGAAGCAAACAGAAGAAATACTGTGCGATGAACAAGTAGGATATATGTTTACGGACGAAAAAGAAACAGAAGATGCTAAGCAGCATATATTACGAAAGGCATTTAATAACATCGTTTTTGTTGAGCGCATTCATCAAGTTGCTTACCGTAATGCTTTAATAAACTCAAATTTAAAAAAAGAAGAAGATCATGCTGATGAAATCTTTAAGCAATTGCAAGCAGCGTTAACTACTACGGAACAAAAGGACTTACTTACCGAATTAGAGGCTGCATGGAACAGTATGTATGCGGTTTTCTTAGAATACAGTTATTGTCAAGGTATAGCTGATAGTCCAGTGATTCATAAGGAACTAAAGCAATATGGAATTTGTATTTTGAAGGAATGTGCATAGGTTCATTTCATTTTACTTTTGCTTGCATTCTTACATGATAGAGTAAATAATACAGATAGGACACCCTGAAGTTAGCGCGATATTAAACTAACTGTTGGGTGTTTTTTATGATGGTATTCAATAAGTATAAGTTAGGAGAATGCCGGTGGGTGATATTGCAAATTAAACCATAAAGGGATCCATGTATGGCAATAAAGGTACTCTACCTAGCTTTTGACAAAAAATATAAACCTTGAAATATTTCTATTAATCTAAAAGTAGATGAGGAAGGGGAAGTACAATGAATAATAGAAACCCAACCGACAGTTCAATTGTCTTAATGATGTACAAGAAGGTATTCAAAAGTTGGCTAAAGAAATGGCTCACAATTTAGTTGCTTAAATTAGCTTTCTTTCTGGAAAAAATATTAAATTTTGCATTTACAATATGAGCATAATTATCAATGGTAAATAAAACATTAGGAGGAGAAACTCATGAGTGAAACGAAAAAAGCTTTAATTTTGGTCGATGTCCAAAAGGCATTTGATGATAAAAAATGGGGTGAGAGAAATAATCAAGAAGCAGAAGAGAATATGAGAAAAATACTACAATTTTGGAGGGAAAAGAAGTGGATAGTATTTCATATACAACACACGTCTGATAATCCTCATTCCGTATTTCATATGGCAAATAAAGGCTTTGCTATCAAAGAAATAGTTGAACCAATCGAGGGGGAAGTTATCATTACAAAAAAAGTAAACAGTAGTTTTATTGGTACTAACTTAGAAGAACAATTAAAAGCAAATGAAGTATCAACCGTTGTAATTATGGGATTGACTACACCGCATTGTGTATCAACGACTGCAAGAATGAGTGGTAATTTAGGGTTTGATACATATCTGATTTCAGATGCTACTGCAGCATTTGGATTGAAAGATCAACATAATAGATATTATGATGCAGAAACTATACATAATGTATCTATGGCTACATTGCATGGTGAATTTGCCACGATACGGACAACGGAGCAACTAATTAACAGTTTATAAAAAAATATTTCATTACAAGGTGCAATTATGCAATCCTTTCGTTTATCTCAAATAATTTAGAAAATGATGCAGTCAGGGTTTTTATCCGGGTATAAGGTGTTATAAGACTCCCGCTTCGAATTGAAGATGTGCGTTGATCAAGTCTGAGTGGTAGATAACAGCCCTAAATTCAGATTCGTTCAGATGCCTTTAAGTCATACCCTTGAGGTGCTAACAACCAGTGGGGGGATGGAAGAACCACTCATTGGAGTTCACTTCATGTACACTGGGTTCGCTTTAACTATTGTCCTCTTTCAAAAAAATCTGTTTTCCAACACCTCAAATTCATCGATAGACTTAATATTCAAATGGACGGTTATAGTTCCAATCTGAGTTGTGCAAAGTTGAAGAAATGCGGTCTATCTTATAGGAAATAGAAAATGAATCGCTTTCGCCATTTTTACTCCATGTTTCGAAAAAATAGATGATATAAGTATCATCATCAATAATTTCAGCTTTTGTTTCTTGGATTATATGGTATCCGTCAATTTCCACTTTAGAAATACCTTCTTTTTGTGGGAATTTTGCTAGCATTTCATCTCCCTCTGAGGCAAATTTTATAGCATCTTCTGCAGTAAATGGAGGGAGAGGCTCTGATGCAAATTGAAAACCGCCCCACATGAATGCCAATATAATAACTGGAAACGATAGACTAATCCAAATTGCTTTTTTGCTTTTTATTTTTATATAGAGAATGCGATCAATCACAGCATATAATAATGCCAGAAATGCGCCAAATAAAATGAATAACCAATTAAAAAGAAAAGAGTCAAGAGTCACCACAATAATACCGAAAAATCCTCCAAATAAACTATGTAATAAAATGTAAAGCCATTTATTTTTAAAGATGCCTTTTTTATGAATGAGCTCTACTATAATTGAAATAGGACTTCCATATAAAAGCAGTACAGGAAAAATATAAATGCTATAAATGAAAGTCCACCCTAAAAAGTCCACTTCTAAATAATAGGAAGCTGATTCTATTGGGAATAGATAAGAAATTGCAAAGTAGATAGCAGTAAAAATAGTAAGTATGTAAGAAGTAATAAGTTTTCTAAATAAAAGGGGGAGAGTGTTCATATTAACGCTCCTTCAAAATCAATAAATATGAGACAATTTTTTCACTACAAAATCGTTTTGACTGGATATAGAGCGAATTCATTCCTAGCTATAAAGAATTGTTATTCGTTCTTTATCATGTTGAAATAAATTGGAGATTAGGATATAACGTTACTATAAAGAAAAAAATCGCTATGTCCATTGCAGTTCCATTTTTCTATATGTTAACAATGATAAGAAATAATCATCAACCTGAAGCTTACAGATAGATGATTCTGTCCATTGAAAAATCAGTGAAAGATAGTTTTCTTTCACTGAATTTGTATTTATTTAACTTTAAATTGCGGGTTTAATCCAGCAGGTGGTCATTTAAGCCATCGAAGGCTCATGCCAATGTCTGTCAGAGAACCAATTTTCCTTTGTATAGGACATCTCCCAGAAGGCAAGCTCGTATTCTTTAGCAATGATAAATTGCTCTTTCATCTTTTCTTTTTCCTTCTCGGTAGATTCGGCTGCAATTTGATTAAGTAACTTAATCTGTTCATTGGTTGAATCTTGAAACCAGTCGCTTGCATAGGTAGCGATCCAATTTTGATAGATTTCTTCGGTTGGTTTGGCATTTTGGTACGTTTTTCCGATATCTGCGTATAACCAATAACAAGGCAACATGGCTGCAATCGCTTGACCTAGACTTCCAGATGCTGCAGCGCGATATAGGTGTGATGTATAAGCGTAAGCAGTTGGGGCTGGTTTGAAATGATCCCAATCTGTATCTGTGATGTTTAAGATTTCTGCATGCTGTTTATGCACGGTTAGCTCTGCTTGTGCAGTTCCTTTTGCTTTGTCAGCTAGCATCGCCGTTACTTGAAAATCTTCAGCCAATGTAGCTGCTAAGGCATGGACTTTTCCATAGTGCTTTAAGTAATAAATGTCTTGTAAAATATAATACTTGAAAATGTCTAGGGATAAATCACCTTTGGCGATCCCTTTTACAAATGGATGTTTTATACTTTGCTCCCAACTTTTTGCGGTTACCTCTCGTAATGTGTCTGTAAATGACATAAAAAATTCCTCCTCATACATATTTCATTGCTCGAGGAAGAAAGGGATATACTTAATACACGCAATCTATCTGTGTAAAAGGACTTTTGTCCATACACATAAACATGAAACAGATAACGCTGTTAAGTAGTTTTCCACTTCCCTCCGCTGGTACAAACCAGATCAGGTTCTAAGGGTCATTGTCTCAGCCGCCATTGGGCTCCCCTAGTAGAAACACTATACTTGAAGCATATCATAGTGTCATACAAAGTCAACCGTATTTTTCAAGAGATAAGAAAGCATAAAAATTTGATGCTATGGGATAACCAAATAACCGAATGAGCCACGTCTGGCTCCAGCGACCAGCAACTAGGCGACTTCATGAATCGTCCTACGATAAGTCATCATTGATTCGTGCTAAATAGGAAGGCCGGATAAAGACGGGCTTGCCGGGGGGCGGCGCATACTCCTGTTGCAGGAGCATGATTCCTAAAACTTTAGTCGATTCATTCCAGTCCCTACGTTGCTAAACGGGCGCCCTGAGCCTTTGTTCTAATATTATTTGTATTTGTTATAGCAGGTGGAAATAAAGCAACAAATGTTCTATAATAGATGTAATTGTTAGGGGGTAGTAAATTGAGACCAGTATTAACTAAGGATTTGGATGTGCAAGCTTTCAAAAATTACTATTGGTTAAAAGAAGAGTTACAATCTTTTTGTAAGCAATATGACATTGGTACTTCAGGATCAAAATTAGAACTTACGAACCGCATTGAAACTTTCTTGCTTACAGGTGAGATAAAAAAGCCAACCCGGAAAAGAAGCGGTAATAAAAAAGCAAAAACAAAAGACGAATTAAGCCTAGATACTGTAATTACGGAAAATCATCGTTGTAGTCAGCATGTGCGGGCTTTTTTTAAAACAATTATCCCGAATTTTCACTTCTCTACGCATATTCAAAACTATTTTAAAGAAAATGTAGGTAACACGTATCATGTAGAGCAAATTCATGCAGAATGCTTGGTTACAAATTTGCCATCCATAAGCGTGCTGGAAAAAATAGGGATGTGCAAAACGAAAGAAGCAGATGATAGGATAAAGTGGATATTGAAGAGAACCAGCGTTAACGAGGCTTAGTAAGATGCCTTGTTAACGCTGTTTATTAGCAAATCATGGTATTAATGTAGTTGGCAGTTCTCTTGCAGAAGCCTATGCTATTACAGAGCAACTGGAATTTTGTGCTCGCTTGTACTGGCAGTCCAAAGCAATTGGTGATCCCATCATATTAGCCGACGATGAAATGACGATGATGGTAGAAAGATTTAAAGATTATGGCCAACCTAAAGATACGCTAAAGTGAATTTTACAACGGTCTTAAAGCATTTTATAGTTGGGATAAAATAAACCTCCTCCCTTACTTCTTAACTCAGTGTAACAAAGATAAAAAAGAATAAGCATTTTAGATAAAACTCCTTTAGAAGTGAAGGGGTTTTATTTGTGTCTCCAATAATACTTATAAAATATTAAAATAATTAAATTAAATAAAATATTGACAAAATTTAATTTATGGTGGTACTATCTATATAACATTAATTTATATGCCGTTTATAAAACGTCATACAAAATATTGTTCTAATATTTCTTCTAAAGATATATCATGAAATAAATCGTCTATTTAAATGCTTGATAGATGAGAAGAAATATTTACCCTTCATACACTATAGGAAACCATCATGGATGCAGGACGAAATAATAGCTCCTAGATAAAATAGGAAGAGAGCTCTTATAAGCGGAGGTGAAAAAGTGAAAGAAGAATGTATGTATGATGTTACGATTATAGGTGGTGGACCAATAGGTTTATTTGCTGCTTTTTATGGGGGATTACGACAGATGAAAGTGAAAATCATCGAAACCTTACCTCATTTAGGTGGGCAATTGTCTGCATTATATCCTGAAAAGTATATTCATGATGTTGCGGCATATCCGAAAGTGAAGGCACAAGTATTAATTAATCAGTTAACGGAACAAGCAATGCAATTTAATCCCCATATTGTATTACAGCAAACGGTAGAAAATGTAGTAAAGGTTAATAACCAATATTTTCAACTTGCTACAGACAAAGAAGTGCATTATTCAAAAACAATTCTTATTACTGCTGGTATAGGAGCCTTTGAACCTCGACGAATAAAATTAGCAAACGCTTATACATACGAAGGAAAGAACTTACACTATTTTGTTCAAGATGTAAATCGTTATAAGGATAAAAACGTTTGTATATTAGGTGGTGGAGACTCAGCAGTAGATTGGGCAATGATGATGGAGCCAATAGCAAAAAATGTGAAAATAATTCACCGAAGAGAACAATTCAGGGCTCACGAACATACTGTTTCCAAACTGTTTGACTCTAAGGTTGACGTATTTACTCCGTTTCAATTACATGAAATTGTAGGAGAAGGAAAAATAGAAGAAATCACTATTCAAAACGTAAAAGACTCAGAAACGATAAAAATTCCGTTAGACGAATTAATCGCTAGTTATGGCTTTATATCTTCTTTAGGTCCGATTAAAAATTGGGGGCTAGAATTTGTGAAAAATGCTATTCAAGTAGATTCAGCTATGAATACGAATATCCAAGGTATTTACGCTGCTGGCGATGTTGTTACCTTCTATGGAAAAGTGAAGTTAATTGCTTCAGGATTTGGTGATGCCGTCACTGCAATTAGCAGTGCTAAAACGTATATAGATCCTAAAGCTAGGCATCAACCCCAACATAGCACAACTTTATTTGAAAAATGGGAAAAAATGAAAAACTGAGATTGGAGAGAGGAACATGGCGTTTGTTATTACATCTCCTTGCTCTTTTGAAAAGTCTGCTGAGTGTGTAGAAGTTTGTCCTGTAGATGCGATTTATTCAGGAAATGAAATGTACTACATAGACCCTGACATATGTATAGACTGTGCAGCATGTGAGCCAGTTTGCCCAGTTCAAGCTATATATGCAGAAGAAGACGTCCCTGAAAAAGAGAAGGAATATATTGAGAAAAACAGAGATTTTTTTCTAGCACTGTAGGAAAGGAGTTCATTTAATGGATTATCGTATAAACAAAATTAAAGGCGTCTATAACCATAATGATTTGTCGATAGTGAAGTTCTTCTAATAGTATAGGTGAAATGAAAACGCTTTTTACTATAGGGAATTCGTAAAAAGTCATGTTTTTCAATTATAAATAAGGTAGGGCGAAAAATGAAAAAAACTTATATAGCTACGGATTTTTTTAGCAGAAAGTCCGTATCCTAATGGAAAATTTCATCTAGAGTATTTGCGCAAATACAATGAATAGGTAGGTGAAATCATGTTTTATAATCAAGAAATGGAAACGCTTCCTAGAGAAAGTATGGAAAAACTTCAATTATCAAGACTTAAAAAAACAGTGCAAACCGTTTACAATAAAACCCCATATTATCATAAAAAATTTGCAGCATTAAATCTAACCCCAAACGACATTCAATCCTTAGAAGATATTCAGAAATTACCATTTACGCAAAAGAAAGATCTGCGTGATAATTATCCATTCCAATTATTTGCACTACCAATAAGTGTTATTGATAGAATCCATGCTTCTAGTGGTACAAGTGGCAAACCGACTGTTGTAGGATACACTAGAAACGATTTGGAAGTATGGGCGGAAATTGTTGCAAGAGCAATTGTTGCTTGTGGAGGAAATAAGCAACGTATTCTACAAAATGCATTTGGTTATGGTTTGTTTACTGGTGGGCTTGGTTTACATTATGGATCAGAAAAACTAGGAATGGCCACGGTCCCCGTTTCAGGAGGAAACACAGAAAGGCAAGTGTTATTAATAGAAGATTTTAAACCTAGCGTCATTGTTGGTACTCCTTCCTATATTTTAAATATTGCTGACAAAATGGAACAATTAGGAAAAGATCCCCGAAAAACCAGCTTGCAATATGGAATATTTGGTGCTGAACCTTGGTCAGAGAAGATGCGCAAAGAGTTAGAAGAGAGATTAGGAATTAAAGCCATGGATATTTATGGATTAAGTGAAGTGATGGGACCTGGAATTTCTTGTGAATGTTTACAAGCACAATCTGGTCTGCATGTCGCTGATGATCATTTTTATGTGGAAGTCATTCATCCAGATACGTTGGACCCCGTACCAGAAGGAGAAGAAGGGGAGCTTGTTTTTACTAGTTTAACCAAAGAAGCTTTTCCAATTATTCGTTATCGTACTGGTGATATAGCTTCCATTACGAAAGAACCTTGTATATGCGGTAGAACAACAACGAGAATGTCGCGTGTAAAAGGAAGAATTGATGATATGCTTATTGTTCGTGGCGTGAATGTTTACCCGACAGAGATAGAGAGCGCTCTATTGGAGATGAAGGAGCTAGAACCACATTATCAGCTTTATGTTGTGAATCAAGGCTCATTAGATAAAGTGTTGTTAAAAGTAGAGATCAATGAAACGATGTACCGACAATTAGATGGGGACTTAGAGCATGCAAAAATAAAAGCGCTTTCTAATCAAGTTTTTCAACAATTAAAAAGCAAATGTCTCGTTAGTATAGATGTTAGCATTGAACATCCTGGTACGATCCCTCGATCGATGGGGAAAGCGATTCGTGTTGTCAGAGACAGCGGAATAAAAATTTAAGGAGGTTGCAAACCATGGTTTTAACTCCTTTTGACCAATTAACAGCTGATGAAAAATATGATCATTTTATGGAAAGGATTGAAAAGGGTGAAAAAATAGAGGCGGAAGATTGGATACCAGACGAATATAGAAAGGCATTGATACGTTTAATTTCGATGCATGGGATTAGTGAAATTATGGGGGCACTCCCTGAAAAAGAATGGGTACCTAAGGCACCAACTTTACATCGAAAATTAGCTATTATGGCTAAAGTTCAGGATGAAATGGGACATGGTCAGTTGCTGTTACGCGTCGTAGAAGATTTAATCCAACCATTGGGGAAAACAAGAGACCATATTATGGAGGATTTATTTACAAAACGGCTTAAATTTCATAATGTCTTTCATATGCCTGCACCATCATGGGGAGATGCAGCTATTATTGCTTGGTTAGTGGATGGAGCGGCTATTTTATCACAAACGATGATGTTAAATACTTCTTATGGACCATATGGAAGAGCATTGAAAAGAATTTGTCAGGAGGAATCCTTCCATGCGAAACATGGAGAAAGCTTGACACTAGCTTTGGCTAGTGGAACGGAAAAACAAAAAGCCATGTTACAGGAAGCACTTCATCGTTGGTGGGAATCGTTATTAACCTTTTTTGGCCCCAAGTCAAAGCAAGAAACAGGTCACACCAATGTTGATATTGGTATAAAGTATAAACTCCGAACAAAAACAAATGAGCAATTACGGCAAGAATTTTTAACGAAATATGTACCAAAAATTCAATTACTTGGATTAAGCATTCCAGACGAACAGTTGCGTTTTGATGAAGATACACAAGAATGGCGTTATACAGAGCCAGATTGGCAGAAATTCAAAAGAATAGTAGCTGGGAATGGACCAAAATCAGATGAAAGGCTAGCTTTGCGCAGGAATTCTTATGAAAATAGTCAATGGGTTCGAGATGCGTTAAGGCATTTCAAAGAACAAGCAAGCGAACATGTTGGATGACGGAGAGGAGTGCGATCATGGCAAGTGAACAATTTTATGAAGCATTTGAAGTTTTTAGCAGGAAAAGAGATGGATTACCTTTAGAACACCGATTTAGCTTAACAGCACCCAACAAGGAAATGGCTTATATCATGGCGAAAGAAAACTTTTTTCGGCGTGAAGCCGTGAAGGAATTGTGGGTTGTAAGTCGAAAAGATATCAGGAAGATGAGCCAAGAAGAAAGAGAAGCCTTTCAATTAATGGATAATAAAGCGTATCGGGAAACTCGTGGCTATGTAGATCTCCCTAAGAAATGGAAAGAATTTAATCATGATACAAAAGTGAAGGAGGGGTAAAGAGGTTGCAACGAGAAGATATGGTTTTGTGTGAATTACTTTATCAATTAGCAGATGATAATTTCATCCTAGCCTATCGTGGCTCGGAATGGCTTGGGTTGGCGCCTCATATTGAGGAGGATGTTGCTTTTTCATCCATCAATCAAGATATGATGGGGCATGGGGTCATGTATTATCAATTGCTGGAGGAATTAGGAGCAGGAGATGTTGATGCATTATCGCATTGTAGGGAGCCAGAATCCTTTCGAAATGCTATTCTTTTAGAGCGGAAGAACGGATTAGGCCATTATTTAGAAAATCCCAATTACGATTGGGCCTATACGGTAGTTCGCCATTATTTGTTCAGTGTGTTGAAACAAATTCGCTTAGAATCTCTTTATCATTCTAGTTATGAGCCTTTGAAACAAGCAGCAGAGAAAATCTCATCGGAGCATTACTACCATTCTATGCATTGGGAAACTTGGTTTACACAATTAATGTCGAGTACGAAAGAGGCCCGTCATCGTATGAAGAATGCTATCAACTATTGTTGGCAAGAATTTGACGGGGTAATCTCTTTAGGTAGATATGGTGAAGAAATATGTGATCATCAGTTGATAGTGGAAGAAGAAAAATTGCGAAATGAATGGTTGAAAAGAGTTTGTACTACATTTGGCGAAATGCAATTTTCACCTAAGACATCTCCTGGCATGGAAAGTGGAAATGGGCGTAATGGAGAACATACGGAAGATTTAACGGAAGCTCTGGAAGTGTTAAGTGAAGTTTACGGAGGTGATAAGCAAGCAGTTTCTTGGTAATAAAGATGAAGTGAGGGATAAAGGATGACGAAAAACGTACTTCTCAAGAAGGAAGTACAGCAAGTATTACAACAAGTAACTGATCCAGAAATGCCGTATATTAGTATTGTTGAGCTAGGAATGTTGGAAAATATAGCAATGAAAAGGGACGGTTTTGTTCAAGTGGAGCTATTGCCAACTTTTAGTGGATGTCCAGCTTTAAATATGATTCAAGCAGATGTAAAAGAAAAAGTGAAAGAGCGTTTATTAGAATGGAATGATGATTTAGAAGTTGAAGTTACATTTCGTTTTCATCCTCCGTGGACAACGGATCGCATTACGGAAACGGGGAAAGAAAAATTAAGACAAAATGGAGTTTCACCCCCACCAGCTTCTTTTACTGCGGGTGAACCTTGGAAGATTCCATGCCCTTATTGTCATTCCATGTATACAACGATGGAGAACATATTTGGGCCAACAGCATGTCGAAGTATTCTTTATTGTAATGCATGTAAAAACCCATTTGAAGCAATGAAACCGATTGCTAATTTATTTGAAGGAGTGGAAAATAAATGGTTAAATTAATAGCATTGTATAAACGCCCTGAGGATAAGGTTAGTTTTGATGAACATTATCAGAATGTTCATACGCCCATTACTAAAAAGATTCCTGGATTACGTAAAATGGAAGTTACTAAAATTGTAGGATCACCTAGTGGGGAAAGTAAGTACTATCTGTTATGTGAAATGTATTATGATGATCACGATGCATTAAAAGCGGCGATGAAAACGGATGAAGCAAAAGCCTCTGGAAAAGATTTGATGTCATTCGCTGGGGATTTAGTGACGATGATGATTGGTGAGGAAGTTGAATAACTATCAATATATTAAAGTTTGGACGGACAACGAAATTGGAAACATTGAGTTGCACCGCCCAAAAGTTTTAAATGCTATTAATCAATCGATGGTAGCAGAAATTTTAACTGCATTATGTGAATTTGATTATTCAGAGCAAGTGAAAGTCATTGTTTTATTTGGCGCCGGTAAATCTTTTGCTGCTGGAGCAGATATTAAAGAAATGATGGGAGAAAATGCGATTTCCATGGAATTGAAAAATCAGTTTGCTGATTGGGATCGTATTGCATTAATAAAAAAACCAGTAATAGCTGCAGTGCACGGATTTGTCCTCGGTGGTGGATTTGAGCTTGCATTATGTGCTGATATGATATTTGCAGCAGCAAATAGTAAATTTGGATTTCCAGAAGTGAAACTTGGTGTTATGCCTAGTGCTGGAGGTTGTGTGAAATTAACGAAATTAATAGGGAAAAGAAAGGCATTAGAATTTCTATGGAGTGGAAATCATTTGGAAGCAGAAGAAGCGAAACATTGGGGGATGGTAAATCGGATAGTACCAAATGAACTTCTTATGCAAGAGACGATACATTTTGCTGAAAAATTAAAGAAGCAACCGGCTTTGGCTTTACGGCTAATAAAAGATACGGTTAGAAGAGCAGAGAATGTAACTGAATATGAAGCGATGCAATATGAACGAAAAAACTTTTCTTTGCTTTTTGCTTCTGAGGATCAACAAGAAGGGATGCAGGCATTTATGGAAAAGCGATCGCCACATTTTCAGGGGAAATAGGAGTTGGGCAAATGTTTCAGACCATTCATTATGAAGAAAAGGATCAGGTTGCTTGGCTAACCTTGAATCGACCTGAGAAATTAAATGCATTTACAAGTATGATGAATCAAGAAATGATCGAAGTATTTCAAAGCGTGGGAAAGAATCATAAAATACGTGCCCTTGTTATTACTGGTGCCGGAAAAGCATTCTGTTCTGGAGAAGATATTAGCAGCCTACAACCTGAGATGCAACTAGGGGAAATTATTAAATCCCGCTACCAACCGATGATGAAAGAGCTTGCTCGAGTGGAAAAACCAATTATTGCTTCTATTAATGGAGCAACAGCAGGTGCTGGGTTAAGCTTGGCTTTGGCGTGTGATTTTCGAATTGCTTCGGAACAAGCTTCATTTATGGAGGCGTTTATCCATATTGGGTTAATTCCTGACTCTGGAAATTTATATTATTTGCCTCGTATCGTCGGTTTAGCTAAAGCCCTTGAATTAGCTATTTTAGGTGAGAAACTAACGGCAAAAGAAGCGAAGGAGGTTGGTCTAGTAACAAAAGTAGTCCCACCAGATCAGTTAGAGGCAGAAACGACTTCATTTGTTGATCGCTTGGCTCATATGCCTACAAAAGCAATTGGGTTAATCAAGCGTTACATGTACCAAAGCTTTGAAACGAACTTAAATAATATGCTAGATTATGAGGCGTTTGGACAAGAGATTGCTGGTAAGACAGAAGATTATACAGAAGGGGTTCAGTCCTTTTTGGATAAACGATCCCCTAAATATAAAGGATATTAAAAAAGGAGCGTTGGAAATGGTAAAAACAACAGAACAGCCAATTTTTGCGAAAGAGCTAAAGCGTGAGACATACCAAATGGTTATTAATGGAAAACCGACACAGGCTAAGTCAGGTGAACTGGCGACAGTTTACAATCCTGCAACAGGTGAAGTCATTGCTGAAGTGCCAAGAGCAAATCTGGAAGATGTAGACTTAGCGGTAGAAGCAGCTCGAGAAGCTTTTGATAATGGCAAATGGAAGCGTTATCCAGTAGGGAAGCGTGCACGCGTATTAAACAACATTGCTTCGATTATGAGGGAGCGGTTTCATCAATTAGTTGAGATGGAAGTTATGAATAGTGGTAAAACCATCTCCGCAGCTCAAGGTCAAGTCATGCAGGCAATAGAAGATTTCGAGTTTTATGCTGGAGCCATTGTTGGACATTGTGGCACGGTAAATAATGTTCCCGGGCAGTTTTTTAATTATACGCAAAAAGAACCAATCGGTGTAGCAGCGCAAATTATACCTTGGAATTACCCAATGATGATGGCTGCTTGGAAGGTGGCGCCTGCCATTGCAACAGGCTGTTCTATTGTATTAAAACCCGCCAGTTTAACACCAATTACGGCAATTTTGTTAGCAGAAATTTGTATAGAAGCAGGTGTACCTGAAGGGGTTGTTAATGTAGTAACAGGCCCAGGTGCAACGATTGGCACTTATTTAACGGAACATAAAGGCATTGACAAAGTTGCCTTTACAGGGGAAACAAATACAGGGAAGGATATTATGGCAAAAGCTTCGGAAACCTTAAAGCGGGTTACCTTAGAGTTGGGAGGAAAATCTCCGAACATCGTATTCCCAGATGCCGATTTAGAGGCGGCTGTTAATGGGTCCGTTTTCGGTATTTTTTACAACACTGGTCAATCTTGTGAAGCGAGATCGCGCTTATTTATTCATGAAGATATGTATGCTGAATTTATGGAAAGTTTCCTCGATAAGACAAGGAAACTAGTTGTAGATGACCCGATGTCAGAAAAGTCTCACGTTGGTGCGATTATTAGTAAACAACAATTGGATAAGATCCATCGTTATGTAGAAGGAGCAAAGGAAGAGGGTGCAACCGTTGTAACAGGGGGACATCCCTTAAAAGTAGAAGGTTTTGCAGAAGGATATTGGTATGCACCAACCGTAATAACAAATGTAACAAATGATATGAAAATTGCGCAAGAGGAAGTTTTTGGTCCTGTCGTTGTTGTGATGACATTTACAGATGAAAAAGAAGTGATTCAGTTGGCTAATGATACGAAATACGGTCTGGCTGCGGCTATTTGGGCGAAAGACCAAGGTCTTATAAAGCGTGTGTCTGATCGTATTCAGGCTGGTGTGGTGATGGTGAACTGCCCGTTTTCTGCTTTTCCTGGCACTCCATTTGGTGGATATAAACAGTCTGGATTTGGTCGTGAACTAGGAATAGAGACGCTAGATTTATATACAGAAACAAAAAGTGTTTTATCGTATGCAGGAAGAAAACCGTTAAATCCATTAAATCTATAAAAAAATACGTATGATCTTGGAATAAAAAGCGAGCGAATGTCCTTTAGGGAAAAGTTCGCTTTTTATTTCAAATGGCAGAAAAGGAGAAGATTTCGATGCGTGGATATTTTGTAGTTGTAGGCGCAGGGGTAATGGGAAGAGGAATTGCTTATGTTGCTTCATTAAGTGGTTATTTTGTTAAGCTTGTGGATGTAAAAGAAGAAGTCCTTGTCAAAGCGAAACAAGAGATAGATGTATTGTATGAAAAGGGAATAGCTAATGGAAAGATAACAGAGGCAAAGGCGATAGCAGGAAAGGATAGCATTCGTTATGAAACAGATTTAGAAATAGCGGTGAAAGATGCCATCATTATCATTGAGGCTGTTCCGGAAAGAATAGAGATTAAAAAAGATATCTTTTCCATACTTGATCGCCATGCACCAAGAAATTGTTTATTTGCTACAAATACGTCGACCATGAGTCCAACGGAGATAGCTTCATACACAACCAAACCCGATTTCGTTATTGCTATGCATTTTTTTAATCCAGTTCATAAAATGCCATTAGTTGAAATTGTTCGTGGTTTGGAAACAAGCGATGAAGCAGTAAAAATAGCAGAAAACGTTGCTGAAAAACTGGGTAAAGAAACGGTGACAATTCAAGAATTCCCTGGGTTTGTAACAAGTCGTATTAGTTGCTTAGTAGGTAATGAAGCATTTTATATGCTACAGGAAGGACTTGGTACCCCTGAAGAAATTGATAAAGCGATTAAGCTCGGATTGAATTATCCAATGGGACCATTTGAATTAGGTGATTTAGTCGGTTTAGATACAAGGCTTCATAATCTTCGGTATTTACATCAAAAGTTAGGGGATAAATACCGTCCTGCCCCCCTTTTAGAACAGTATGTAAAAGCAGGGCGATTAGGAAGAAAAACAGGAAAAGGTGTCTATGTGTATGAAGGAGGGAGTGAGAAGTGAAAGAAGTTGTTATCGTTGATGCAGTAAGGACGCCAATAGGAAGATACAACGGTTCATTAAAATATGTACGTCCAGATGATTTAGCGTCGGTTGTCATTCAAGCGATCATTGATAGACAGCCAAAGTTACCCATAGATGCCATCAACGAAGTGATTTTAGGTAATGCAAATGGTGCTGGGGAAGAAAATAGAAACGTTGCTCGTATGTCTCTCCTACTTGCTGGGCTCCCTGTTCATGTAACTGGTACAACCGTAAATCGCCTTTGTGGTTCAGGAATGGATGCTGTTCATATGGCGGCACGCGCAATAATGGTTGGAGATGGGGATATTTATATTGCTGGTGGAACGGAGAGCATGACAAGAGCACCGTATGTTTTACCTAAATCAGAATTCGCTTTTCAACGAGGGGATAAGACTTTACTAGATACTACGATTGGCTGGCGTTTCACTAATCCAAGGCTAGAAGCAATGTATGGTGCTGATTCCATGCCGCAAACGGCAGAGAATGTGGCAAAACAATTTCAAATAACAAGAGAAGAACAAGATGATTTTGCTTATGCTAGTCAAATGAAAGCTAAAGCAGCAATAGAAGCAAATAAGTTTTATGATGAACTTACTCCAGTAAAGTATATGTTTAAAGGGGAAGAGAAGGTTGTTGATAAAGATGAGCATCCACGCCCCGCAACAACTCGAGAAAAACTAGCTAGCTTACAACCATTATTTAGCGGAGGGACGGTTACAGCAGGTAATGCATCTGGAATAAATGACGGGGCATCGGCATTGTTATTAATGAGCAAAGAAAAAGCAGAGCAATTAGGTACGGAGCCTATGGCACGCTACATAGCGAGTGGAACATCGGGGGTAGAGCCTTCTATCATGGGTATTGGCCCTATTGAAGCATCCAAAAAAGCATTGCAACGAGCTAATCTACAAATAGAAGACGTGGATTTAGTTGAATTGAATGAAGCATTCGCATCGCAGTCGATTGCATGTATGAAACAACTTGAATTAAATCCGGAAATAGTTAATGTTAACGGAGGCTCAATTGCATTTGGTCACCCATTAGGAGCTAGTGGAGCAAGAATTCTTACGACTTTATTACATGAAATGAACCGTCGTAATAGTAAATATGCGCTTGCTACAATGTGTATAGGTGTGGGGCAAGGAATTGCGACAGTTATTGAAAAATGGTAAGTTAGGGGGAGAAGAAATGAGTAATGTTTTATTAGAAACAAAAGAACGAATTGCCTATGTCACGATAAATCGACCTGAAGTGTTAAATTGTTTTAATTATTCTACATTACTAGAGTTAGAGCGTGTTATAGAAGATCTATCCATCAATCAGGAAATCTGGGCGGTAGCCATTACAGGGCGGGGGGAGAAGGCGTTTAGTGCAGGAGCAGATTTAAAAGAGCGTAGACAATTAGGAAACAAGGAAGTTATTCGTAACGTCAAAAAAATCAGCTCGGTGTTTGAACAAGTTGCCAATCTTCCTCAACCAACCATTGCCTTAATGAATGGGTATGCTTTAGGAGGTGGGTTGGAGCTTGCGCTTGCATGTGATTTTCGCATAGCTGTTTCTTATGCGACAATGGGGTTAACGGAAACAAGTATGGGAATTATACCTGGTGCTGGTGGTACACAACGACTTCCTAGAATAATAGGGCAAGCAAAAGCAATGGAATTAATTTTATTAGCTAAACAGATTTCTGCTAACAAAGCTTTGGAGTATGGTCTTGTTCATCAAGTAGTGGAACAAGAAAAACTTTTTGAAAGCTGTGAATTATTTGTTGAGTCTATCATCCGCATGCCGCAAATCGCCATTCGACAAGCAAAGTTTGCTATTCAACATGGGATGAACACAGATTTAAAAACTGGGATAAAAATAGAAGAAAGTGCATATCACAGAACAATTCCAACGAAAGATCGGGTCGAAGCACTAACCGCATTTTATGAAAAAAGACCCCCTAAATTTATTGGTGAATGAATAGATGCATGGAACGTGTTCCTCCCATAATCTCTTTAAAAGGTAATACAGTTTCATACTAGCAAAGGATGATAATCGTGGAAAGTAAACCAAACACACGTTCAATGATTTTTACGTTATTTGGAGATTATATTCGGTACTACGGTAATGAAATATGGGTTGGTAGCTTAATTAAATTATTGGAGCCATTTGACCATAATGAACAGTCTATAAGATCAGCTGTTTCTAGAATGAGTAAGCAGGGGTGGGTTGTCAGTCGTAAGGAAGCAAACAAAAGTTATTATTCATTGACCGAGCGTGGAAAAAAAAGAATGAAAGAAGCAGCCGGCCGTATTTATAGAATGGAGCCAGCGAAGTGGGATGGAAAATGGCGGACGTTACTGTATACCATACCTGAAGAAAGAAGACATATTCGCGATGAATTGCGTAAAGAACTAATTTGGAGCGGTTTTGGCCTACTTTCCAATGGCGTTTGGATTACACCAAATCCGTTAAAAGAGCAAATTTATGACATTATTGATAAATATGATATTAAAGAAGATGTTTATTTTTTTGAAGCTAAAAATGAAGGTTTTCAAGTAAATAAACAAATCATACGCAGCTGTTGGGATATAGATCATATAAATATGCTATACGAAAAGTTTATTCATGCGTATGAGGAAAAAATGATTGCCAATGCCATGAAGATAGAACGTGGGGACATGAGTGATCAAGAATGTTTTGTAGAACGAACTTTACTTGTTCATTACTATCGGAAATCATTGTTTGTCGATCCAAGTATTCCAAAAGAATTATTGCCAGAGAAATGGTTAGGTGAACGTGCGGCGAAGTTATTTAATGAGTATTATCAAATTCTTGCAACAAAAGCGAATGCTTTTTTCAAAGCGATTTATTTAGCAGGATATGATAACTGTCCAAAGCAAAAACAAATCATTGCGAAGGAGGAGTAAATTGGGCAATTTGTTAACGGAACGACTAAATATTACTTATCCTATTTTACAGGGAGGGATGGGAAATATAAGTGACCCTGGGCTTGCAGCAGCAGTTTCGAATGTTGGTGGCTTAGGGACAATAGGGGCAGGGAATATGCCAGTTGAAGAGGTTTTAACAAAAATAAAAGAAATGATGAAAAGAACATCAAAGCCTTATTGTGTAAATGTTCCTATATCTGTTCATCCGCATACAGAACAATTAATTCAGGGATTAATTGAATTAAAGGTTCCTGTCGTTTCTTTGTCTGCAGGCAACCCAGCACCATTTGTTCCATTGCTGAAAGAGCATGATATAACGGTTATCTGTGTCTCTTCCACCGTAAGCCAAGCCAAAAAAGCTGAAGCTGCTGGGGTGGATATTATTGTTTGTGAAGGATATGAGGCTGCTGGGATTAATGCACTAAATGAAAGTACTACAATGACACTTATTCCCCAAGTTGTTGAAAAAGTAAGTGTCCCCGTTGTCGCTGCGGGAGGAATTGCTAATGGTAAAGGTTTGGCGGCGGCTTTATCGTTAGGGGCGCTAGGTGTACAAATGGGAACGCGTTTTATTGCTACGAAGGAATCGCCTTATCATGATAATTATAAACAGAAAATTATTCATGCTACGGATGAATCAACGATTATTGTTGGAAGAAGATATCATCGTATTCGTAGATTAATGAAAACAAACTATGTTCATAAGTTGGCAGAACTCGAAATGAAACATGAGAAGCCCGATTTATTTATAGAAGAAACAAGCGAAGATCACCATAAATTAGGGGCGATCGTAGGCGATTTGGATAATGGTTTTATTAATGGTGGACAAATAGCCGGCTTGATTGATGATTGTCCAACTGTAGAGGAATTGATAGCAACGATGGTAAGAGATGCAAAACAGATATTAAAGTTTAGTATGGAAAAACTTATGTAGGCGTTAACTGGTGGTATCGTGTTAAGTTGACGTATATACGGAATGAATTGGGAGGGAAGGGATACCTCCCAACAGCAATGGTTTATTTTTTCAGTATTTGTTTGAAATCTTTCCCTTTTTGTACATATGTATCAATGGATAATTGAATAAGCTCAAGATCTTTTGCTGCTATTTCGCGAACGATTTTACCCGGAGATCCTACTACCAGGGAACGTGAAGGTATTTTTTTACCTTGTGGTATAAGGGTATTTGCTCCTATGATGCATTCTTCGCCGATCTCTACATGATCTAGAATGGTAGACCCCATTCCAATAATGGTTCTTTTACCTATTTTACAACCATGTAAAATAACATTATGTCCTACTGTAACCTCATCTTCTACCACTACAGGACAATTTTCGAACAGATGGATAGTAGAATTGTCTTGAATACTGCACTTTTCCCCTATTGTAATGGCATCCTCATCCCCTCTTAAGACGGTATTAAACCAAATAGTAGATTCTTCCCCAATAGTTACATCGCCAATTAAGTATGCACCTGGCGCCACGAAAACGCTATCATGAACAAAGGGATGGTGTTGGTTGTATGGAATCATCATGATATCACCTCTTTGGAAGATTTAGTAATAAAAATAACATGATAAAAGACATAAAATACTGTTTGACTCTTACATGGTGAACGTCATCTGTTGTGATAATATATCCTAAGTCTAAGGAAAGTTTGAGAAGAAGTATTTTTATGTGGAAGTAGGGAGCAAACGAAAATTTCAAAACTTGTTTTTTATTTTAACATTGCTGACCTTTTTTTAAAAGGCTAAATGTTAAAAAAACAGAAAATAAAATGATAAATCGGTTTCGTTTCACATTCAGGAAATGGTTTGTTTTTACTTGCTCTACCCTAGTTCTAGAAAGACGCAGGTGCGATTACAACTACGTCAATCGTGAATAGTTGACCGCTTTGAAGAGTGACCAGTGTTTATTATAATGGTGTAATTATTAATTCCTCAGCAGTCAGGATAAACAAACCCTTAAAATAAACACATCCTCACATATTTTTAGAGTGAATAAAGCTAATTGACTGTTTTGTAAGATAATTATACTGGAATTGTTTATACGAGGATAGTTTCCGTGCTCATTGGCATACTTATTAGTACTTAAAATGACAAACGGCACATCTTAGTCTGCGGGCAGCAAAGTAAAGAACTGCACCACTCAATTCCCCATACTTTGTAGTGTATCTGCCTATCCAATTATATTATATCTTTTTTTCGGGGAAGAAAAAATTACTTTTATTCATTTTTGTTCCTTGAGCATAGCGAAAGGCATGATACTTAGTATAAGAAAAACGAAGGCATTCGCATATGATTTGGCGATAAGGCAAGTTTTTCTAAAAATTTAATTTCTCTTTCACAACTTCTGGAAGGGAAAGAACAAACTTTATGCCCGATTCGTTTAAAATCCCTTCAGATAATAAGCCCACTAGAAAAGACTAGATGAAGTAGTTTACTTTATTTCATAATTTTTTTTAAATAGAATTCAAAAATTAAATCAATTAAAATAACCATAGTAGAGCGAGGGGTGATATCATAGCCAGCAAATTGCACCTTTTGAACATCTGCACTAATAGCATTTTTGGTATGACGTACAAGCGTACTATCCGCAGAATTTGTAATGGCTAGAGAGTCTACCCACTTATAATGTATTTTCTCTGCTGCATGGATAATAGTTTTTGTTTCACCACTGGAGGATATAAATACGATTAGGTCTCCTTGATTAATCGTATTTGGAAGCAAGTCAATAATATGAGATTCATATACATAAGAAGTAGGTTTATTCACTTGCATGAACAATTTACTGAAGTATTCACCAGCTATTTTTGTTAGTCCAACAGCAACAATAAGCACTCGATTTGCTTGAATAAGCTGTTCGCAAATTGTTTCTAATTCCTCTATTTTAAGGGAGTTTAATGTTTGTTCTGCATCTTGCCGATATCTATCCAGCATATTATCTGCGGGTAGTACATCAGCATAGATGTTTTTTAAGTTGTATTTTAGCTCTGAGAAGCCTGATAGCCCGAGTTTTCGACACATACGTATTATCGTTGTATTACTAACATTATTAGACTCTGCCATAGCAGTTAGGGACTGGTTTTTAGCAAGTTCTAAATGTTCTTCAATATAGTATAGCACATGCTTTTCTGCGTAAGTCAACTCTCCTAAATAGTTGGCGAATCGATCCATTACTTTACCCATATACAATCTCCTCTATCAGTTCGCTTCATTTTTAATAGTATATCATGCATGAATGTATTTATGAACGAAATTTGGACATAGATACTCGTATATTCATTCCGTACAATTATACGCTTCGTGTACAAAAATTATCCCTAGATTGGTGTTACAATCTGTTTGTAAGAGGTTTCAACTACTTAAAAATTCATTATAGAGAGGTGAGCAAATTGGAATTAAAAAAAATGACTGAACAAGAGTTAGTCTTGTTTGATGTAACAGCAACATCAAAACAGCAAGTTATTGAGTCACTTGTAGAAGCACTTCATAGGAAAGGATATCTTACTTCTAAACAAACATTTTTGCAAGCTGTAATCGAGAGGGAATCGGTTTCTCCTACTGGCTTGGAATCTGGGTTAGCAATTCCTCATGGAAAGAGTAGGGCTGTTAAGAAAGCGGTTTTCGCTGTAGCTCGGTTACGTGATGAAATAGATGATTGGGAAAGCGTTAATCCATCCAATAGAGTGAAACTGGTATTTTTATTAGCTATACCTGAGAATGAGGCAGGAAGTACACACTTGAATATCTTATCTGAACTAAGTACTCGATTAATGGATCAAGTCTACATTGAAAAAATAATGGAGGCATCCTCTCCCGAAGATTTTCTCCAACAATTAGATGAACCAATTGCTAAGGAAGACGGGGAACAAGAGTATACCAAAACAGTTTTAGCAATTACAGCCTGTGCTACAGGAATAGCGCATACGTATATGGCAGCTGAAGCGTTGGAAAAAGCTGGGCGTGAAATGGGGGTTCGGGTTTTAACTGAGAAACAGGGGGCTAATGGGATTGAAGATGAGCATCAAGCGAAAATGATTCAAGAAGCAGATGCAATTATTTTTGCTACAGATATTAACCCAAAAGGAAAAGAACGATTTCAAGGGAAGCAATATGTTCAAACAAGGGTAGCTGAGCCCCTAAAAAACGCCAAAAATATTATTCAGCGTTCATTAAATAACCCAGATGGAAAGGTTACTTCGCAATATCAAGAAGATAACATGATTCAGGAAAAAAAAGGTAATTTGCTTGCGGATATGGCACAAGCGGTTATGACGGGTATCTCCTATATGATCCCAGTTATTGTTGCGGCTGGACTTATGATGGGGATTGCTAAGTTAGGTGCTATGCCATTTGGATTAGTAGATGAAATACATGATATTAAATACGCTACACATTCGAATGAATTATTTGTTATTTTGCATTATCTTGATAAATTTGGTGCTTTAATTTTTAAGTTTATGTACCCTATTTTTGGTGCTTTTGTAGCATATGCTATTGCTGACCGTTCTGGAATCGTTTCTGGATTTATCGGAGGTGTATTTGCGGCAGGGTTACATTTTACTTTTTGGGGAATCGAAGGAGGAATTCCTTCTGGATTTTTCGGCGCACTTATTCTTGGTATGACAGCAGGTTATATCTCCAAATTTTTAAATGACAAAATAAAATTAAGTAAGAACTTACAAGCAATGAAGCCAATGTTAATTATACCAGCTATCTCAGTGTTATCTATTTTCTTTTTAAACTTTTATGTGATAGACCCAGTATTTGGTGGTTTAAACGAACTATTAAGAAATTGGATAGAAAGCGCTCAAAATTCTGGGGCTGTAATGCTTTCTGCTATTATTGCAGGTACAACTGCTTTTGACCTCGGAGGACCTATTAATAAAGCGGCGGGAGCGATAGCAATTGGATTAGCGGCAGATCAGATTTTTCCTTTGACTCCACGTGTATTAGCTATTGTCATTCCTCCAATAGGTTTAGGACTAGCAACCGTAATTGACAAGTATGTAGTTGGGCGTCGTGTCTTTGATGAAAACCTTAGAGTTGCAGGTAATACTTCGCTTTTACTTGGTTTTATTGCTATTAGCGAAGGTGCCATACCTTTTATGCTTCGTAATCCAATTATTACAATTCCAATAAATATTATTGGTGCGATAATAGGGGCGATAACAGCAGTAATCTTAGGAGCAGTTCAATGGTATCCTTTACCAGCTATTTGGGGGTGGCCGTTAGTTGAAAATGTTGGAACGTATCTCGTTGGGTTAGTTGTAGGTGTACTATTTATTGCATTTGCAAATATATTTATACGTTACGCAATCTTAAAAAGAAAAGAAAGTTAATTTTTGAAGGGGGTTACAGGCTATTCCAAACTGAGCCCCTTTGTTAAACATCCACTCTAATAGTCAAGATAAGCAAATTAAAATAGAGGATAAAGATCCTGAAAGCTTTCTTGTTTAGAACCTTTAGGTCATCGCCAAGGTAGTAACAATCAGTGAGGTATAGACTTGAAACCATTGATTGTAGATTCATTTTAAATGGAGGGAACAACATGAAGAAACGAGTATATGTCGTACCACATTCTCATTGGGATAGAGAATGGTATTTTACGATTGAAGACTCCAATGTTTTATTAGTAGAGAATATGGACTATTTAATAGATGTCTTAGAAAATGATACTGCATATACAGCGTATGTTTTTGATGCACAAGTAAGTATTGTGGAAGAATACTTAAGTTTACGCCCCGAACAAGAAGAACGATTAAAAAAATTGGTCGCTGATAAGAGATTGTTTATCGGCCCTTGGTATACCCAGACAGATTCTCTTCTTGTTCATAAAGAGTCAATCATTCGTAATTTACTTTATGGAACAAAAATTTCTCAAAAATATGGTCATAGCATGAATTGTGGCTATTTACCTGATATTTTTGGTCAAAATCAATACTTCCCTTCTATATTTACTGGTTTTGGAATTGATAATAGTATTCTTCAACGCGGTGTTTATACAGATCAGCTGAAGGGTGATTTGAATTTCACTTGGATTTCTCCAGATAAGAAGAAAGTTAAGGCAAATAATATGTATTTTGGTTACGGTCCAGGGAAGTTTCTACAAGCAACAGAAGAATATAAAGAATCACGTTTGTATCCAATCCTTGAAAAACTATCGAGTATGAATAGACATACGGATCAACTATTATTACCATCCGGCGGAGATCAAGTTCTAATAAGAAAGCACTTTCCAGAAACCATCCAAAAGTTGAACAAGGAAACAGAGGATTATGAGTTTTTGTTATCAGATTACGAAACATATATGAAAGATACATGGGGTGATTACCATCGGTTTGATAATGAAATAGAAGGTGAGCTTATTGCTACACAAAACGCACGAATTCATCATACAATTCGTTCGCAACGTTATGATATAAAAAAAGCAAATTATGAAGTAGAGCATAAATTATTGCATCAATTAGAGCCGTTAGCTGTAATTGGTCATTCATTTGGTTTACGCTATCCGCAGGAATGGCTAGATAAAATATGGAAATTACTGTTTGATGTTCATGCGCATGATAGCATTGGTGGTTGTAACTCCGATGATACAAATAAAGATATCATACAACGGTTGCAAAAGGTAAAACGTATTGCTGATGGTCTATTAAATATTTGGAAGAAAAGAATGACTGAAGCAATAAGTAGCAAGCAACATGATTTGTCTTCTATATTTGTGTTTTTTAACACAAATGCAAGTGAATTTTCTGGGGTAGTGGAAGCTGTTATTTTTACTAAATCAAGGGAATTTATACTAAGAGATACGGTTGAAGATACTCAGGTCATGGCTGAAGTGAAACGTCAAAAATATGTAAGTGGTGGCAAACAGATTATTGTCACAGCTGAAGGAGAGCAGGAAGTCGAAATACCAGGCTATTATCGAAATTCTATTATGGTAGCAATGGATAATGTACCATCATTAGGTTATAAAACTCTTAAAGTAGAGAAAGTGAATAAACGTCTTCCAACTGTTATACAAGAGGAATCCACTTCCATTGCTAATGAACAATTTGAAATCAAATTGAAGGATGGTCAGCTAATCGTTACGGACAAGAAAAAAAAGATAGAGTTGGATCATTTTTTACGATTTGAAAATGTGGCGGACGCTGGTGATTCCTATGATTTTTCACCTTTGGATGGGGATAAGCCCATCTATTTGGAACAGGCTGAACTTATATCAGTAAGTAAAGGGGAACTTTCACAGTTTATGGTCGTGAAGCATGAAGCTTTGGTACCCAAAAATTTGAAGGAGCGTACAGAAAATATTGCTTCTAAGTTGTTAATGATTACTACAACTTTGGAGTTGCGAAAAGAAGAACACATGGTTCGGGTAAAACATGATATTGCAAATGAGGTGGAAGACCATCGTGTGCGTGTGTTACTACAAACTGGTGCAGAGCATGCTAACCAATCATTTGCAGATCAAGGTTTCAGTATCATTCAAAGACCTATAACCAATTCTTACATGAAATCGTGGCGGGAGGATGGATTTACAGAAGCACCTGTACCTATTTATCCTTTAGAGAATTTCACTGGAAATAAAAGTGACACGCACATTTTTGCTGCTGTAACGAGAGGGATAAAAGAGTACGAGTTGTTAGAATTTGGAGATCTAGCACTTACATTGTATAGAAGCGTTGGACTACTAGGAAAGGATAATCTCGCTTGGCGACCCGGACGTGCATCGGGAATTAATAATAAAGTTGTATTTACACCAGATGCGCAGATGAAAAGAAAAATGACGTTTGAATATGCCGTTGTAATTGAGGATAGTAATGTAGAACCTTCGCAGTTATTTGTACGCACTGATCAATATGTCGGTCGCTATGTGACATATCAAAAACAGGATTTAAATACGTTTGAAGAACGTCTGGAACGTTTTGAATTTCCGATGGAGATAAAAGACCTTCCTAAGACTGCCTCTATATTGAAACAAGAAAATCCCAATATTTTGATGAGCAGCTGTAAACGAGCTTATAATAATGAGTCTATTATTATTCGTTTTTATAACCCAACGGAAAAAGAACAGCAGCTTGAATTAAGTCATGTGTTTCCGTCGCTCAATGTAACAAATTTAGCTGAAGATCAGCAATTAGAGGTAAATAAGAATTTGATAATAACGCCAAAAGCCTATTTGACATTAAGTCTAAAATAAGAAGGTGAAAAGATGGAAATGGAATTTTTAAATCGATTAGAAATAAAACTAAAAGAAATATATGGAGACAAATACAGGTCTTCATATATCGATTCGTTTAAAGAACTAATTGAATTATGGAGCTCTTTTCAATGGAAAGAGGTAAAGCCAATTTCTGAAAAAAGTATTTATTTAATTACGTATGGCGACAGTATATACAGAGAAAATAAGCCTACATTAGCTTCATTGCACGAGTTTTTAAATGAAAAGTTAGCAGGAATAGTCACAGATGTACATGTATTACCTATGTTTCCTTATACATCAGACGATGGTTTTTCCGTCACAAATTATCGGGAAATTCAACCAAAGCTAGGTAATTGGGAAAATATTGAGTTACTTTCTAAAGACTATCGCTTAATGTTTGATTTTGTTGCTAATCATATATCCAAGGAAAGTAGATGGTTTCAAGGATATTTAAATGGGGAGGAAACGTATCAGGATTATTTTATCCCTAAAGATGATTCTTTCGATACTTCTAAGGTTGTTCGTCCACGTACATCTCCTTTATATCACCAATATCAAGGGAAGAATGGGGTTAAAACTGCTTGGACTACATTTAGTGAAGATCAAGTTGATTTAAACTTTAGTTACTTTCCTTTGCTATTAGAAATGACAGATATTTTGTTGTTGTACGCTAGTAAAGGAGGAACGAGCATTCGTTTGGATGCAATTGGGTTTATTTGGAAGAAGTCAGGTACTTCTTCAATTCATATGCCGCAAGCTCATGCGATTATTCAACTATGGAGAATGATATTAGATTATTTGCAGCCAAACACGCAGATTATCACCGAAACAAACGTTCCTCATCAAGAAAATATTAGCTACTTTGGAGATGGAACAAATGAAGCAAATATGGTATATCAATTTTCATTGCCACCTTTAGTTTTATTTGCATTAACTACACATAATAGTAAGAAATTAAGCAACTGGGCTGAAAAAATTGGTAAAGTTTCTGATACGTCCACTTTCTTTAATTTTCTTGCTAGTCACGATGGCATAGGGATGCGTCCTGTAGAAGGAATATTATCTGAAGATGAGAAAGAGTTATTAGTTGAAAAAGTGAAAAAGAATGGTGGAAGAATATCTTATAAAAATAATCCTGACGGCACAAAATCTGTTTATGAATTAAATATTAATTATTCTGATGCACTTATGAATGAGGAAGATATTTCTGAACAGATGCAAGTAAATAAAATATTGGCTGCTCACGCTATTCTTCTTTCATTTATTGGTGTACCCGCTATTTACTATCATTCTATATTGGGTTCAAGAAATGATTTGCGTGGTGTGCAGCAATCGAATATAAACCGACGGATAAATAGAGAAAAGCTGGAGTTACAGGCTATTATAAAGGAATTGGGATTTGACAGCAGACGAAAAGGAATTTTTGAAGGCTTGCTTGACATGATTACTATTCGCAAACAAGAAAAATCGTTCTCACCTTATGCTGAACAAGAGGTACTTCATTTAGGGGGAAATGTATTTTCGCTACGTCGATTTTGTGAAAAATCAGAAGAAGAAATCCTTTTTGTTGTAAATGTGGATAGTCAGCCTATTACTATACCAATCCCTGCCACTGGTGTTGATTTATGGAGTAGGCAAGAAGTAGAGGAACAAATAAGATTAAATCCTTATCAATTTATGTGGATTAAACAGAATAAATAATCAGTCAGCAGTAGCATGGGAGTGTGTGAAATGAAATTTTTAGTTGCCTTTGATTCATTTAAAGAATCTTTATCGGGTTTTGAGGTGGGCGAGGCTGTAAGAGCGGGAATAGAGATTGCTACACCTCAAGAGAGTATTCGGAATTGTCCGATATCGGATGGGGGAGAAGGAAGTATGGAGGCATTGCTTTCTAACTTCCATGCTGAGGAAAAAAGTGTTACTGTTCATGATGCGTTGATGAGGCCTATTGTGGCAAAATATCTTCTGCTTGATAAATACACTGTGTTTATCGAAAGTGCTAGTTGCATAGGGTTGGCAAATATTCCTAAAGAAAAACGCAACTTAATGAAAGTCACCTCTTTTGGCTTAGGAGAGCAGATGAGAGATGCTATTTTAGCTGGTTATCGAAATTTAATTATTTCGCTAGGGGGAAGTGCAACAAATGATGGGGGACTTGGCATGCTTCAGGCTTTAGGTTGGGAATTTTACGATGCGAATGATCAACTTATTGATACAAGCACTAACCCACTGCTTCATGTGCACTCTTTTTCTGAACAAAACAAAATGCCAGAGTTAAAATCTTGCTCTATTACTATTTTAAGTGATGTTTCAAGCCCTTTTTATGGTAAAGAGGGAGCTGCATTTATTTATGCGGGGCAAAAAGGTGCCACATCAGAACAAATTTTGCATTTAGATTGTGGGCTTGAAAAATTAGCTAACATTTTAAAAAGCAAGTATGATGTAGATGTTCAAAATATACCTGGTTCAGGTGCTGCTGGAGGACTTGGTGGGAGTATAGTTGCTGCTTTGAATGGAGTAATGAAGTCAGGTATAGATACTATGATAGAGCTAACCAATTTGGAAAAATATATTATCCAGTCTGACATCATTTTTACTGGGGAAGGCAGTTTAGATAAACAATCTCTAAACGGGAAAGTGCCTATAGGAGTTGCCCAACTGGCTAAAAAGCATAATAAAATGGTTATTGGACTCGCTGGAAGGGTAGATACGGATCTAAATGAAATGAATCAATATCTAGATGCTTTTTTTTCAATTCAAACCGAATGCCGTACTTTAGAAGAAGCATTAGCAAAGGAAATAACGCATTTGCAACTTAGTAAAACTGCAGAACAAATTGTACGATTAATGAATGCTAGAATCGGTATACATTAACTGTTCATTAATGCAAGATTGTAAGAGCAAAACTTAAAAGTACATGTTTGCTTAGCACTTACAGGACAAAATAAAGAAATTCTTCTGGAATTAACGTGTAAATGCAATGGAAGTAAGAACTTAACTTTTTGGTAGACCTGAAAAGTCATGAGACGTAATGAAGACGAGTCCAGATAAGGTGGAATTTAGTATTTATAAATCCACCTTGTCTGGATATTTTTTGAAAATATGGGTATAAGGTGGTGTAAGACTCCCGTTTCAAAAATTGAAAGATGTAAGTTAAACAAAGTCCAAGTGGAAGAAAACAGCACAGAAATCCTGATTCATTTAGAGGTCTTTTAGCTCATACCTTTGCCATACTAACAATCAGTGGGAAAAGTAGAAAATCCCACTAATTGCAGAATCATTTCTAGGATAAAGTGACGGATGTCTTATCAAAAACTTTCTCACCATTAATAATCGTTGCTACAACCTCAATATCTTTGATTTTTTCTGGTTCAATCGTTAAAGGGTCGTCATTTAGTATAGCAAAATCAGCTTTTTTCCCGATTTCAATACTACCAGTGTTTTCTTCATCAAAAATTAATTTTGCCCCATAAATGGTCATTGCTTTGATTGCAGTAATGACATCTATACGTTGTTCTGCACCGAGAGTTTTTCCTGCTCTCGTTTTTCGAGTGACAGCAGCCCAAATCGAAAAAAGAGGAGATATAGGTGTGATGGGACAATCGGAATGTAATGTATATAGCAAATCGTTTTCTTTTGCTTCAGCTAACGGATTTATACGTCGTGCCCGCTCTGGTCCAAGGAATATTTTTTCGTGTCTGTCTCCCCAATAGAAAACATGATTAATGAAAAAAGACCCGGCTACTTGCAGTTTTTGCATTCTCTTAATGTCATCTGGCGTAGCTGTTTGAACATGTTCAATACGGTGCTGATGTCTCTCTTTTGGATGAACATTGAGGGCATTTTCGTACGCATCTAAGATAGAACCAATTGCTTTATCTCCATTACCATGGGTGGTAATTCGATATCCACGTTGGTGTAAAGCGAGCACATCTTCCTCAAAACTTGCTTGCTCATGAATAAGGTCACCATAGATGTTAGGATGCTTGTAATAAGGTTCTCTTAATGCACCAGTGAGTCCTTGAATAGAGCCATCCTGAAACATCTTAATACTATCTAAGCGTGCAAGGCCGTTTGAGCCGTTCTGTATAAGTTTATTGAGATCCTCTGGAGAGTAATGATGGAAAGGTCCATCTTCTCTTAATAATTGGTGCATAATCATTAATTGAGTCCGCATTGGATTTCGTTGCAATTTGGCTGCTTTTAAATGAGCTTGCAACTGAGGTAGGTTATCAACTTTAGCATCTGTATTTGTGGTAATCCCTTGAGCAATATACTCTTTTGCAGCATTCTCAAGTGCCTTTACCATCTCGTCAATTGTATTTTCAGGTATTTTTTGTTGGATAGGTTCAATGGCGGCTGGTTCATAAAGGACCCCATCTAATTTTCCATTTTCGTCTTTGCCGAAGTGACCACCAATTGGTTGTGCCACATTATCATCCACATTTGCATGAAATAAAGCAAGGGAATTAGCTACTGCTAAATGTCCAGATATATGACGGATAAGTACTGGGTGATTCGGTGAGACGGTATCCAAATCATTTCTTGTTGGATGACGGTTCTCGGTAAGGAGTGTATCGTCATATCCAAAACCTATAATCCACTCTCCTTCTGGTGTTGAGGCTACTTTATTTTCAATCCGCTTTAAAATATCTGGTATAGAAGCATTTGGTGGCGTACTACAGTTCACCTGATCATAAAACAGTCCATACATTAAAATATGATTATGCGTGTCAATAAAGCCAGGAAGCATCGTTTTGCCAGCTAGGTCTATCGTTTCTACTGTATCTGTTGCAGTTATTACCTCAAGTGGAGGCTGTTTTTCCTCCCAAATTCCAATAATAGTTCCATTTTTAATAGCGATAGAACTTGCGATGGTGTTTGTCTCATCCATCGTTAAAATATTTCCGTTTATGAAAATTTTTTGATCGCTCATCATGCATTTCCCCTTTCTAAAAATGTTTGTTCTCGTCTGGGAAATTATAAAATTTTGCAGCTGTGGATAAACTTACTAAGTTATTTTGCCACGTCCGGCTCCAGCGCCCAGCAACTAGGCGATTTCACTCCATTGCCCTACGATAAGTCATTATTGGTTCGTTCTAAAAAGGAAGGCCGATTAAAGACGGGCTTGCCGGGGGACGAAGGCATACTCCTGTTGCAGGAGCATGATTCCTAAAACTTTCGTTGATTTGTTCCACTCTCTACGTTGCTAACCGGGCGCTTTCGCCTTTGTTCTACATTTTCATTATTTTTCTTTTTTAGTGTGAAAAAGTAAGCCTCTACTTGTTCATCTTGATCATGTTTTGTAAGTAAGCTAACGACAATAAATATACTAAATGAAGTGATTAAACCAGGGATAATCATATGTAGTCCATATGGTTGTTCGAATAGGTCCCAAATAACAGCTACTGCCAATGATCCAATGACACTTGCAAGCATACCCATTTTAGTAGCTCGTTTCCAAAACATGGCCCCCATCACTGGAACAACCATAGTGATGGCGGATAAGGCTAAAGCATACGTGTATATAGCGATGATGTCAGTAATGAGTAGTGCGACAATAAGACCTCCTATTGCCATGCCCGCTACGGAATATCGAGATACCTTCAACACTTGCTCACTATTTGCATGAGGGGAGACCCAGCTTTGATAAATATCTTTTGATATGTTCATCGCTCCGCTTAGGAGAAAAGAGGTAGCGCCTGTTAAGACTGCTGCAAACAAAGAGACCATAAAAAATCCACCAATAGCAGGGGGGAAAACGGTTGTTAGAAATTCTGTATAAACTAAATCCGGGTGTATGTTTGCTGAAATAGACTGGCGAGCAATAATGCCAATACCAATTGCAAAAATGCCTATGAGTGCTGTTAAGATAAATCCAACCGAAACAGCTCCTACTGCTATTTTTTCTGTTTTTGCTGCAGAAATGCGTTGCCAAGATGTCTGCCATACAAGGTAAAATGGACCGAATATGATTAAGTAATTGAATAATTCACTTGTACTTAGCCCTTCAAAGCTTACTATTTTGTCAGGGGTATTTTGCAGGACGACATCTAATCCACCAACATAATTAAGACCAATGACAAACATTAGAATTAGGCCCAGTAGTATGAGGACAGATTGAATGGCATCTGTCCACGCAACACTAGGAAGACCCCCCAACAGAGTGAAAACAACACAAATTATAAATCCGATAAGCATAGAGCTAAATAAAGGCAGATCAATAATGGATGTAAGGATGGACCCCATTCCTACAATTTGCATCCCAAATGTCGGTGTCATGTAAAGAATGCTAATAATGAGAGCAGGTATGAGCCCCGCAGCTTTTCCAAAGCGACGTACAAACAGATCTGGTATTGTATACAATTTTAATTTGCGAATGGTTGCTCCTAGTAAAACAGCTAATAGTACCGAAAAAAATAAAGTAGGTAATTTAGTAAGAAACCAGGATAGACCAATCTCAAACCCTTTACCTGAAGCCCCAATTACAGCAGCAGATCCCATGGAGGTTGCAATAATACTCCCAGCTATCGGAAAAAAACCGAGGCTGAAATTTGCCATTGTATAGTCGTCTGCTGTTTCAATTTTTCGAGAGTAATAGATTCCTACAGCCATGATACCGATAATAAAAAGAATGATCCAAATAATATACCAATTCATCAATGCACCCCTCTCGCTACGAGCTCTATTTAGAGTATTAATATTTATGAATAATTAGAGAAATAACTTAAATTAATGGTTTGTTAATAAAACAAGCCAATAACTGCTATAAATTTTATTAATCTATTTTTTCACTAGGGAACTATATACTTGTTTATCCCACCACCCTTTATAAAATTGTTTTTCTAAGCAAAGGAGAAGCTTTCTTATTATGGGAAAATGTAGAAGTTTAAAGGTTTATAGTATAAAAAAACTACAGCTTTCACTATAAAACTTGAAAACAAGCCAAGTTTTGCTAATATAGAGACAGCTTGAAGGAGTTTCTTCTCATTGTATAGAACTGTTTTTTTAATGAGAATAAAGTCAGTACGTCCGGACCAGTTAAACGGAGGAAGAATATAAGGGGAAAACATGAAACTTCATGAAACAAAGTAGTTAGCAAATACGTATCAATATATAAGTTCAAATGTAAAAAAAATTCTTCGTTATTATTAAGCTAACAAGCGGCTTTATGATATATCTTAACTTTTCTATAGTGGAAGCAAAACTACGTAAGCTATCGCTATAAAGACTTTACGATAGTCAAAATTTTCTCCTGAAAGGGGCATGAATATGGGAAAAAAGAAAGTAGATATCGGCTTGATTTTGGTTTATATGCTATTACTAGTCATGTTAATCATTTTAGTAACTTTGTTTATAGCTATACCATTTGCCATTTCCTTTGCTGTTATTTATCTTGCTCAAGTAATACCGTTCATAGATTTTCATTTTTATGGAGACTTTTGGGGGAACTTCTGGTTTTTTACAGGTTTCACATTGTTAAGCTTATTTATGCTAGTAATCATTGAAATTGCGATATTTATTGATCGAAAAGATAAAACTTTTCATTCTTTAGATGATATTGGTCCTACCAATTTGAAGGAATGGGTTATTTTCTTAACGGTTTTTAGTGTGTACATAAATACGTTTAACCTCTATTCTGAACGACTAGACACGAATTTTATTGGAGCTACAATCATAAGCTTGGTATTTGTTTTTCTACTATACGTTTTTGGGAAAATTATTGATTTATTTGCTGACGAAGAAGATGAGCCAAATGTGATGGAAGAAAAATAATTCAGAGTGGGAGCTTAAAATGTTTTCGTTGCGGTTAACGGGCAATTTCCGATGAACGAGAGCTATTTTAACGTGGTAGGGAGTGAAATTCCGTTTTTCGAGAGCGACTTCTGCATGGTAGGGAGCGAACCTCCGTCTGACAAGAGCGACTTTTTCCATGATCATAATTACAACCCATTAGAAATGTTAAGGTTAATGATGTAAAATTTATTATAACATTTGCTATATTTGCAGTAATCACGAGCCTCGTCTCCTCCTACCTTGGAGGTTTTTGGCTACTCACCTAGCTAATACAACTATAATATTATTATAGCATTTGATACTGTTTTCTTCTATTAAGCCTTTCATAGACTTTAGAGAATTCTTCATACTTATCCTCCTCAAAGTTAGCTTTTTTAAAGTGCTATATCATGATTTCTTAATGCTGATATATATATGCTATTACACTAGTATGGTTGGTTATTTAAACAAAGCAAGAGCCACGCTCTTTAGCTGTGGCTCTTCTGTGTAACTTCATCTATCATTTAATGATGTCCCTCTGCAAATGCAATATCAGCTGGCACATGTTCCCCTTGGTAAACCTGCTTATATTCATTGGGCGTATAATGGCTTTCTTTTTTAAAAATTCTGCTAAAATACGTAAGATCTAGATATCCAACTTGTTCGGCGACTTCTGTGACCGATAAATCGGATGTACGCAATAGCTTTTTTGCTTGTTCTATTCGATAGTGCCGTACATAACTTACGAAGGACATGCCGACGGTTTCTTTGAAAAAGCGGCTTACATAACTTTTATTTAAATGCATGAACGCTGCTAATGAATCCAAATTTATTTCTTCATAATAATGTTCGTGGACGTATTGCATCATCTGAGCGGCGCTTTCTTTTAAGGTATCGGTGACAGATTTTCGTTCATAGTTTAATAAGGATACTTGATTTAGTGCCAAAATTGCCCGGTGAATGGAAGATTTACATTCCTCTACTTTTAACGGCTTCACCAAGTAGTCAACTGCTCCACAACGAATCGCTGTTTGAATATGTTTAAAGTTTTCCTCATTGTCTATTAAAATAACTTTCACGTTTGGGTGGCGTTTAACGATATTTATCTTATATTGAAAAATTTCTTCACTCGATCCACTGACATCTAATATAAGCATATCAGGGCGTTGTTCTAATGAACGTGCATATGCTTCTTCAGCAGATAAGGCATCATCAAAAAATATGACATTAAAAAAGTGCTCTGCAAAAATTCGCTTTAAAAAAACACGGTCTGCTTGTTCTGGACTAGCTAATAATACACGACACATGATATCCCCTCTCTTTACGTTTTTCCTGATGATCTTTAGAACCAAATCCTCTGCTTCCATACTAATTTATAAAGGTGTACACGTATTGTGTAACGATGTGAAATGTATCTTCTGTTATAAGTATAACATGATAATGGAGGGAATTTTATGTTTATATATGCATCAGTTTGTGAAATGATGAGCTAATGTCAAAATTGTCCAAAAACAAATATAAATAGTCCTAACGATTAATTTGTAAACGCTTTATTATAAAAGTATAGAAATTAATTGAAAAGGGGATGTCAAACATGGCTATAAATTTAGCGCAAGAAACTGTACAAACATATGAGGTAGAGACGCTAATTCAAAAAGCGAAACATGCTCAACATATATATGCCAGTTTCACCCAAGAACAAGTAGATGAAATCGTAAAGGCCATATCTGTCCGGTTAACAGAAGCTGCAGAGGACTTAGCATATAAAGCGCATACTGAAACAGGATTCGGTAATGTGAAAGATAAAACGACGAAAAACTTATTCGCTAGTCAGCAAGTATACGAGAGCATAAAAGATGAACCAACTGTAGGCATTATTGATCGAGATGAAATGAATAAAGTAATTGAAATTGGCGTGCCAATGGGAGTAATTGCAGCCCTTGTACCGGTTACCAATCCAACATCTACGGTTATTTTTAAAACACTAGTCGCATTAAAAACAAGAAATGCGATTGTATTATCACCACATCCAAAAGCTGTCAACTGTATTGTTGAAGCGGCACGGTTAGTGGAAGAAGCAGCAGTAAATGCTGGAGCGCCAAAAGGTCTAGTACAAGTAATTGAATCTCCAAGCCTAGAAGGAACGCAAGCATTAATGCAACACGATGATACAGCATTAATTTTGGCAACTGGTGGTGGACCAATGGTAAAAGCTGCTTACTCTTCCGGCAATCCAGCAATTGGAGTCGGCCCGGGTAACGGCCCGGCCTTTATTGAAAAATCAGCTCATATTGAAGAAGCAATCGATCGAATTATTACGAGTAAGACATTTGATAACGGTACGATTTGTGCTTCAGAGCAATCCATTATTGTTGAGAAAAGCATTAAAAAAGAAGTTGTCGAGGAATTGAAAAAGCGTAAAGCTTATTTCATGAATCAAGAAGAATCAGAGAAAGTTTCTCACTTTATTATGCGAGAAAATGGTACGATGAACCCACAAATTGTAGGTAAAACCGTTACAGAGGTGGCTAAACTATGTGGAATTATCATTCCTGCAGATACAAGTGTGCTTATTTCAGAGGAAACGACAATTGGACCTAACAACCCGTATTCACGTGAAAAATTAACCCCAATTCTTGCAATGTACACGGTAAATGATTGGGATCAAGGTGTTACAACATGCAATACCATTTTAGAAAATGAGGGTGCAGGACATACAGCTATGTTGCACACAACAAATGATGAGTTAGTAGAAGATTTTGGACTACGCATCAAAGCTTCCCGTATTTTAATTAATACACCGGGAACATTTGGAGGTATTGGTTTTTCTACAAATCTAGCTCCTTCCCTAACATTGGGCTGTGGTGCAATTGGTGGAAGCAGTATTACGGATAACGTAAGTGTTCGTCAATTAATGAATATTAATCGAGTTGCGTATAATAAATAATAATATGGTAGAAAAGCATCCAGACTTTGTAATAAGCGAAGTTTGGATGTTTTTTTACTATAGGAATGCATAAGCGAACCTAGTATGAATGTTGCTCAATTAGCTTAACGAAACATACAGTAGGAGTTAGATGAAACCCTCTTTCTGTAGTTTCGTTTATTTTAGTTTACTAAGAGTTTCCATAAACACCTATTAGGGTATAGGAAAATATATTGCCTAGGAGGAAGAATAGCGACGTTGAAAGCTCAAACAGATGAGCAAAAGGTTGCTTTTAGAAACTGTATTCATAATAAAGGTCCCGTTTCATACGGTATACTCGCTTTATACAAGTCGCTAGAAAAGCTCTATCATTATTTAAAAACTGTACAACACTTTGTTATATGTTTCTACCCCAAGAATTCTTCACTTTTTAAAAAACTATCTCATCTCACCAAAATTAAATCTAAAAAATTATAATATTCTTTATCCATTCTCGCATATTATTTTCATAACAGATAATTTATCAATTGAAGTTTTTAAAACGCATCTATTACTTCAACATTGACTAGTTTGATGCATGTTTTTAAAAAGTTCAATGCTTTTAGAACAAGTTTTGCTTTTAAAAACTGATATGGTCCTTATTCACTATTTTTTGTATATATAATTAGTAAATAATGCTATTTAACTAGGACTATATTACTGAATTAACGCTTACATTTTAGTTTTTGTTTAGAAATCGTTGATAAAGTATGGGAATGGTGAAAATAATTTGAATGGATGGAGGAATTATTATGAAGGCTATTATTGTAGATGATGAACAATCTGCTTTAGACTATTTGGAACAACAGCTCAAAAAGATTAGTGAAATGTATGTTATTGGTAAATTAACTAATCCTATCCATGCACATAAAACTATTCTTAAAGAGGACGTGGATGTAATATTTTTAGATATAGGGTTGCCGGAAATGAATGGTATTCGTTTGGCTGAAAAAGTTTTAAAAGACAAGCCCAACTTACTTATTGTATTTGTGACTGCCTATGATAAATATGCTGTAAAGGCATTTGAACTTAATGCAATCGATTATCTAGTTAAGCCGATTCCACCTGACCGTTTGAAAAAAACAGTTGAACGAATAGAGAGCCATAATAATTTACAGTCATCTACAATGGAAAAAACTTCACCACTTTATGTAAATGTACTAGGCCAATTTTCGGTTGAATCGGTTAAAGGGAAGCGTGAATTTGTTGCTTGGAGAACGAAAAAGGCAGCGGAATTATTTTTATATTTATTACATCATAGAGGGAAAATGGTCAGAAAGTCATTTTTAATTGAACTACTTTGGCCTGATCTAGCACTAGAACGAGCCAATTCATTGTTGTATACAACAATTTATTACGTGAGAAAAACACTGAGAATGTATTATAGACATTTGAGATTACAAAATGTTTCTGATGGCTACGTTTTAGAAACAGAGAATATTATTTTAGATTTTGAAGAATGGAAAGAACAAATTAAAACGCTACCACCTTTGAATGAAACAACCGTTAATAACTATACTCAAGTGTTGTTTTTATACAGAGGTGCATATTTACAAGGATATGATTTTTGGTGGGCTGAATCAGAACGATATTATTGGGAACAGATTTGGTTGACGAAAGCTTTGGAGGTTGCGGCATTTTATCAAAAGAATCAAAATATATCTGAAGCAAAACTATGGTATAACTATATATGTAAAATTATGCCAGAAACAGAAAGTGCTCATTTTGCTCTAATGAAAATTTACGCGCTTGAAAATAACCCTGCTTATGTACATCAACAATACGAATCTCTGAAAAGCTACTTAAAAACTGAAGTAGGAGTGCTCCCAAACAATGATATTGTTGGCTGGTACAACTCGTGGAAGTCAGGCAAAAAAGTCTTCTCTCATTAATATTTAGAGGGAATAGCTTAAAAAGGAAGCGCAAATGCTCTATTTTTACACTATTTTCAGGTTTTATAGTATATGCAAATTAATAATTACTGCCATAAAAACTTGTCGATCGTCAAGCTTTTCTAAGGTATTTAGATAAATGTTTAGAAATTGCAAAGGAGTATAACATAAAATAATTTGAAATGTAATCTGTGAAGGATCGATTTATTCGTGGTTAAAACTATCTTATGGTGGCCCGTCTTACTTTATGAAAATCTGTTTAATGGGCGTAAATAATTGACTATGTAACTAAAGTATAGCAATTTGAAATCATATCTTTTTCATAATAATGTAAAGTTAAACATCTAAAAAATTAAAGATAAATTAACAAAAAAATCTAATTTGACTATTTTTTTCTAATATATTATAATTTCTATGAATAATAACAAGGTGGTGGTAGAAATGATTAAGTGCGTGGATCGCTATACTTCTGGGACAAAAAAATGCTAGTTAAAATGAAGAAGCCAATTCTACAAATGAATTGGCTTCTTTTTACGGGGGGATTTTGGTGTCGACTTATTGGTTAAAACAGCCTGATGTTCAGGTAGAAGAAACGGAACATGGACAAATTATCTGTACATTGTTAAACCGTTCAGAAACCATTGTATATGAAGGTATAACTGTATTTATAAATTTTTTAACCTATTTACAACAGCCGCGAAACTTTGAAGAACTTCTCGTTTGGGGCGAACAAAATAAAATTACAAAAGAAGTGCTAGTAGAAACATTACAAACTCTGGTAAATGATAAAATCTTGTTAACTGGTAATCAACCTTGGAATTTAGCAGGAGAAAGTAGACTGTGGAGTTATCTTGCAGCACAAACATCCTCGCTTGATCAGCTAGCAGACAGTGAACGAGCATGGTGTTCAAGCCGAGTTGGAATCATTGGTGTAGGAGGCGTTGGGAGTAGAGTTGCTCATGAGTTAGCGGCAATGGGAATTCCCTCCCTAATTTTAATTGATCATGATAATGTAAGCACTCACAATTTAACGCATCAATCATTGTATCCTAAAAACGCTGTTGGTGAATTGAAAGTAAACGTTTTAAAAAATATATTACATCATAGATATGGAACGTTAATAGAAACTGTACACGACCCTATCACCCAAGAAATTTCTGCTAACATTTTAGAAAAACTTAAAACATGTTCGGTTGTTATATTATGTGCGGATGAGCCTTCTGTAGATACATTAGCTGATTGGATCACACCATATCTTACAAAGAACAATATTGCGCACATAGTTGGGGGGGGCTATCACGGTCATTCTACTAGTACAGGGACAACTGTAATTCCAGGAGTAACTGGTTGTTGGAAATGTTACGATTCGCTTGTGGAGAGAAAAGATATGCATCGTGTTTATCAACATATCCGTGGTATCTCTGGTTCTTTTAACCCGCTGATACAAATTCTTGTAAGTTTTATCATATCGGATACAGTAGCTGTTATTACTAATTTAACAAGGCCTTTGCTTGTGAATGGAATGGGTGATTTTGATTTAGAAACTGGAAAATTCAAATGGAGGCCAGGTTCACGTAATGAAAATTGCGATTGGTGTGCGAGTATATCAAAATCCTATCCTAGTTTTATGAAATAAGTTTAAATATGCTTGCTGTGTAGAATAAAGTGTATGTAATTTCTTTTAGTGAACAAAGGCTCAGGGCGACCGTTTAGCAATGTAGCGAGTGGAGAGATTAACTAAAATTCTAGAAATCATCCCACTAAATCTCTTAAAAAAAGAAGGAGGTCATAACATGTCAATCTTAAACTTTAATAATTTGTTGCAATTTCACTCTATTTTAAAAAATATCCCCTTTCAAAAAAAAGAAGAGCAACAGTTAGCAGATCTTTTTTTGCAAACCATTGTTGAAACAGAAATGAATTCAAATACACTAAATCCATTGAAATATGTACCTGTGATCAAGTCATTTCCCGCTTTGAACCAACGTGCTGAGGAAATTAGTCATGCTTATAGTTTATTTGCAGAAAAAAGAAAATCTGCTTGGACATACTTGTCCTTGTCCCTATACAACAAACAATATGATCAGATCATTGAACCGGAGAGTGATCGATTATTAAAATCGATAGAACCCGCTCATTCTAAAAATCGTATTATCATTGCACCCTTTCATATGGGTATGCATACGATGTCCATGCCTTTAGTTACACGTTATTTTGATAAAACAACAATACTTGTAAATAGTGATGAAATAGATATCATTCAGCAATGGATGTCTACATATCTTGAAGCAGCATACAGTGATTCCATAGATATGGTCCCTGTACCTTCACATACAAGCCCATTAAAATTTACTAAAGCTATTATGAGGGGAGCAACGGGGGTTATTTTCCCAGAGTTTTCATATGGTATTAATCAAGAAGAAGAGGAAGTGCCCTTCTTAGGTGGGACATTTAAAGCACCAATTGGTGTTTATGTGCTTGCCAAGCGTCTGTCAGCGAAAGTATATCCTCTGGGTTCTTTTTGGAATGAAGAGGAAAACAAAGTTCGTTTCATGGTTGGAGATAGTCTTGATCCAAATTCATTATCTCAGTCCACCTTTCTACAACACTTATTTGCACAAGGAGAAGAATGGATTGCTAAAAATCCTGAGCAATGGCTTTGGGATCATTTAATAGAGTAGAGCAGCCTTGGATTTACCAAAAGATATTCTCTATGAAAAATATATGAATGTCACTATTTTTCACCAGAATGTATTCTTTCGATAAAACATGAGTAGTGGGAAGTAATCCATCGTCATTAAATTATTTCTTTTTAAGGGCGACTATATTTTTAGTAATGGTTGTACTTCAGTTCGTGGATGAAAAAATACCATTGATTGAAGGGTCATTTTATTAGTAGAAATGGGTTTTTACGATGTGGATACTTTTAAAAAACAAATCGTTTACCAAGCTTTTCTTAGGGAAGATCTTTTCAAATATTGGTGATAGTATGTATGCTATTGCAGCAATGTGGTTGGTGTATGAGTTAAGTCATTCGGCGTTTTATACTGGATTAGCTGGGTTTTTGACAAGAATTCCGGATGTGTTTCAGTTTTTGGCTGGACCATTTATCGATCGCTGGTCTTTGCGAAAAACTTTACTAATCACTCAAGCATGTCAAATTATACTTGTGCTTATTATACCAATCGCTTACTACACCGGAGATTTAAATGTCTGGATGGTACTTATCATTATGCCAGTTATATCTTGCATTCAACAATTTTCGTATCCAGCACAAATGGTTGCATTGCCAAAGTTATTAAAGCAAAATGAGTTGGTAAAAGGTAATTCTCTCTTTTCTTTTGCTAATCAGGGTATTGATATGACATTTCATGGCATTGCTGGAGTACTTATAAGCATAGTTGGTGCGGTTAGCATTTATTTATTAGATGCTATTGTTTTTATTGTGGCACTGCTATTATTTTGGACATTGCCCATCTTAAAAACGTATGAAAAAGAGAAACAAGAAAAACAAAAACTGACAGAGGCGTTTCAAAAGTATGGTAAAGACCTAAAGGAAGGATTCCAGTATGTTTTTCAATCCATTATAAGTAAGTTTTTTATTGCTACCATTATTGCTAACTTTTCTTTTGGTATCGCTTTGGCGGTAATGCCTGTCTACGCAGATTTTCGTGGAGGATCTACTATCTATGGATTTCTTATGGGTGCATTTTCTGCTGGATTCTTAATTGGAGCACTATTAAGCTCCATTGCCAGTGCTTTTCCACTAGGCAAGACGATGATTGTAACTTATTTGTTTAGTGCCTTCCTTTGGATAAGTTCTGCATTTCTTCCATGGGATATCCTCGCTGTCATTGTGTATGGAATATCACTGATACCACTTGGTGCTACACAAGTACTACTATCAGCAACGGGGCAACGTATTATTCCAAGTTCACTACTAGCAAGAGTTTTTTCTGTTATTACAAGCTTGTCTTCTATAACGATGCCTCTTGGTTTTTTAATTGGAGGTACACTAGGATCCGTTTTCGGTGGGCAAATTATATTTGCTATCGGAGGTCTCGGTATGCTTTCCATTTCATTTGTGTGGTTGATCTTGTCAGAATTACGTCAAATCCCAAAAGTTAATGATATTACCCCAGAAACATATGGACTTAAAAGATCCATTAACTAACTTTTACCTGAAAAACATTCTTTTTCTTTACACCAGAAAGCATATAATTTCGGGATAAGCAAATTTATGGCTTTTGTCATAAAGATTTGGCGATAAGTTAAGTTTTTTTAACAATACGAAACATGGTTTTTCAAGTTAAGGGTTAATCATAAGCGTTAAATAGCCTTACCTATCATTAGGTAGGGCTATTTAACGCTTATTTTTTTAATTGGAGATGAAAGTTTAAGGATTTAATATTTAGAAATGTTTAATATTTGTTCAGAATGTGTCTTTAAAATATTCACGAATGGGAAGGAGGGGAGGAGAAAAGTTGATTTTAAAAACATTCCGCAAAAAAGCAGTTTTGTTTTTTATTGTTATGGTACTCGTGTTACAAGGGTTTACATCTACAATAGTTGGAGGTGAGGTAGACAATAAAGATCCGTACTTAGATATTCTTACAAATAAGGAAGCAACAACAGAGAATGCAATTGTGAACATTCAAAGCGATTTTTCCACATTTCATATGCTTGAAATCAAACTGCCAAAAGGTGCTACGTATGATGAGGAAAAGACGGGTTCCATCCAACAAGAAGCTACTTTAGATTACAATGCGAAAAAACATGTGTTAACGCTAAAAGGGGAAAAAGGTGTACCCAAGCAACAAATAGCATTTGTCTTAAGTAATCTGCAGCAACCTCATAACACGTTAGCTATTACTGGAAAGTTAGATGGAAGTGTGGTATTTGAAGAGAATTATTCATTTCAAGTAAAGGAAGTACCGGATAGTTCGAAACCTGAGAAGAAAAAACAGAACAAAGACACCTCGGAAAATAAAGTAGAAAAAGATAAGAATGAGGAAAAGGATAAGAACAAAAAAGAAGCAGTAAAGCCAGAAGCTAAAAATAAAGATTCTATCAAACAACAGGAGAAGCAACAGCAGTATCCATCGTATACGACACCTGCAAAATATATAGCTAACATAAATAAAAACTGGCCAAATCCTGGATCACTAAAACTGACAAAAGAAGCAGAGTCAACTGGTGAATATGGAGAATGGGAGATAGAGCTAACAGCTCAAGGGAAAAATTTAAAACAAAATTCCGATGTTGTGTTAGTTTTTGATCGTTCTAACTCCATGAGGGGAAGTCGCCTGTATAAAGCTCAACAAGCTGCACAACAGTTTGTTGAAAATTTATTAACAGAAGATGCAACGACTAGAATAGCGTTAGTTCCGTTTGGCACAGAAGCAGACAGACATGTGGATTTTACAGATCATAACGAAAAACAAGTATTGAAAAGGGCGATTGAACGAATCCGTGTAACTGGAGGACCAGATGGAGCAACGAATATTCAAGCAGGACTTCATCGAGCAAAACAATTACTGAATGGAAGTAATGCAGACAGAAAAACGATTGTCCTTTTAAGTGATGGAGAACCGACCTTTAGTTTTAGAGGGTATAAGGCAGAAGGGTATACATGGCCGGATAATCAATATAACTTTATGCTCTCTGATTTTAATTATCGTGAACGAATTGGTCGAGGGAATTCTTACTATTTGGGATGGAGTGGATCGTATCGGGTTGATGGGTTCACAGTCAGAACAAATGGAGTTGCAACTCTTTCTGAAGCAGTTCAAATTATGAATTCCGGTAAAGATATTTATTCCATCGGCATAGATGTAGGTGGATATGAAGAAGCAGTTTACGTTTTAAAAAATAGCCAAAATAGAGGTTATTATGAAGGAACCGAAGATGAATTGCAACAAATTTTCACTGAGATTAGCGCGGATCTGTCACAGTATGCAGCAAGTAATAGTGTTGTAACTGACCCAATGGGAGACATGTTCAATCTCGTAAAAGATGGCAGTTACAGTGGGGAAAACTTTTCAGCAAGTCATGGAGAAGTAAATTGGAATGATGCAAACGAAACGTTTACTTGGGATATAGGTGATATTAAGGAAAATGAAACGTATACGTTAAAGTACAAGGTGACTATTGATTGGGATAAGAATCCAAAAGGAAAAGAACGATATCCAACGAACAAAGATACACCGCTAAATTATACGGATCCAAATGGCGACTCGCAAACGAAACCATTTCCAATTCCAGAAGCAGGAATTGATAAAGGGAAAATTATGAAAAAGGGTTATCGTGTAAATGTAGACGGAGAGCCAATTGACAAGAATGGTAATGTCGTTTCTGATCCATCCTTAGCAGAGCAATTTTATGAAGAAGCGCATCAAGAAAATGATCAGCAAGAATTAAAGTTTGATGAAACGTATCAAGTAACAGCAAATGATGTGGCTGATTATACATTGCACGTAGGTGAAAACCCAAAACGTGTAAGTTTAAAAGCAGATAATCCAATAGAAACGGTTTGGTTTGGTTATGTGAAAGAAACGGATCTGATTGCTGGTGATGTCACTGCAGAATATGTGGATGAAGAAGGCAATAAGATAGCTTCCAATGAAATTTTCACTGGTAAACTTGGTGACACATACACGACGAAGCAGAAAGATATTTCAGGATATACATTTGTAAAAGTAGACGAGGACGGTGCTCCAGCAACTGGAAAGTTCCAAAAAGATCCGCAGACTGTCCGTTATATATACAAGCAACAACTCGGAACACTAACGGTTCAAAAAGTGGATAAAAACGGTGAAACTTTACAAGGAGCGACTTTTGAATTAAAAAATGCTAATGGAGAAATAGTAGAATCTCAAGAAACAAATGAAGCGGGTATAGCAGAATTTAAAGAATTGCCGTGGGGAGAGTATGAACTAACAGAAACAAAGGCTCCAGAAGGCTACCGTTTGCTAAATAATCCTATCCATGTAGAAATATCTGCCGAAAACCTTCATGAAGAGATTGAAGTAGAAAATAGTAAAAACGGTTGGATTTTGCCAGACACTGGTGGGATTGGAACGTTACTATTTTATGGATCCGGTGCTGGGCTAATGTTAGTAGCCATTCTATTGTTTATACGAAAAAAAAGAAGGGATCAAACATCCAAAGAACAAATAACATCAACGGAAAATATGCTTTAAGATGATGATGTATTTTAAAGCTATATATGCTTATAAAGATCAAAATAAGATTATTCATGTGTCATTAATGAGAGGAGAAGTTAAATGAACGTAACGAAAAAAAAGACGATAAACATCGCATTAATCTTTACTTTAATTGTATCCTTGTTGCTTCCACAAGTAGCATTTGCCAAGGAAATAAAAGGGGACGAGGACAATCCGTCATTAACCATTCATAAGTTCGAACAAGAACCTGGAACAGCACCTGGTGAAGATGGAACAGGTTTACCTGGCCAAAATGCAGAAGGGGATCCAGTTGAAGGGGTAACATTTACGTTAAAACAAACACATCAATATAATTCGGAAACAGATAAGTGGACAGAGGTTGCTGACGGAAAAACGATTGAAAAACAGACTGGTGAAGATGGAACAGTCGTTTTTACAAAGGGTGATGGTTTAGAACTCGGTCGTTATGAAGTTACTGAAACAGATGGACCTGCAAATGTTATTTTAAATCCAGATCCATTTTATGTTGATATTCCAATGACGAACAAAGATCGCACGACATTAAATTACGATGTCCATGTATATCCAAAAAATGAAACCGTTCGTTCTGCTGTGGAAATAGTGAAAAAGGATGAAGATGGAAATCCACTACCAGGTGTAAGTTTTATCTTATATAACGAAGATGGTACCCCTGCTGTAGATAAAGAAGGAAATGAGATTGGGGAGCTAACAACCAATGAAGCCGGAAAAATTAAAGTGGAGGGTTTAGCACAAGGAAAATACTATTTCCAAGAAACGAAAGCTCCAGAAGGATATGCATTAAATACAACAAGAATTCCATTTGAAGTTAAGAAAGCCGGAGAAAACTTACAAGATATAGTAGTAGAGTGGTCGACAGTCGATGGAATTGTCGATGAAAATGGAGTAGTAACAAACTATAATACTCCTGAAATTGACAAGGACGCAAATGGCGAAAAGAAACTAGATTTTGATCGTAATAAAGAATATAAGTACAACCTTACAATTAAAACACCAAAAGATATTAAAAAATATAAAGCACTTGGTGTGACAGACACTTTAGATGATCGTTTACAGTTTGTTTCTAATGGTAGTCTTGATGGTGGATGGAAGGTTGAAGGTACAGATAAATCCAATGTTGAGTTTAAACAAAAAGGGCAAACTTTAATTTGGGAAGTTAAAGATCCGAGTCAATTAACCGCTGGTGAGAACGTTACAATTACATTTACAGCAAAAATTAAACCGGATGCTGAATTAAAAGAAGGCGAAATTGGCATTGAAAATACGGCTGATCTTCATTTTAATAACAATAAAGGATCGTACACAAGACCGGCTGATCCAGATAATCCTGATCCATACGAGCCATACGAGCCAGAAGATCCAGATAAACCAACTGAACCTGGAGAACCAATTGAACCACCAAGTCCAGAAGAACCGCCAGTAGTAGTACCTACAGAAGGTGGCTTAGAGGTTATTAAAGTGGATGCATCTGATAATAATGTAAAACTAAAAGGTGCAGAATTTAAATTAACAGATATGGATGGGAATGTCATCGACACATCTAATGCTGGTACAGTCGTTGAAGTAAACGGAGATGTATTCAACGGCAAATTAGAAAATTTAGCTACTGGAGAAGATGGTACATTCTCTATTACTGGTCTTACACCAGGAACATATCAGCTTCATGAAACAAAAGCACCAACATATACTACAGAAGAAGGCGAAGAAAAGCCTTATCGTTTACTATCTAAACCTGTAGAAGTAAAAGTAGAGAACAATAAAGATTTGAGTTATGAAGTTGAAAACTCGAAGTCACTTTGGGAACTACCAACAACAGGTGGTATTGGAACAATTATTTTCACACTTATTGGTTTAACGTTAATGGGAATGGCGCTTGCACTATATTTCCGTCGTAGAAAGCTAGAAGCTATTGCATAGTTAGAAGAATGGTTGAATAGGAGGAAGAAATATTCTTTCTCCTATTTCCCATGTTACATATTTCTGTAAAGAATAATTTTTTTATTAATTTATTTTTTGTTCTATAAGCTATACATAATTACATTTGTAATGAAATAGATTCAATAGTATAAAATTATTTACGATAGGAAGGGAAAATGATGAAGCGAGCAATAATTATTATCATATTTTTAGTTGGATTGGGTGTCTTTTCCTATCCTATAATAAGTAACATTTTATCGACACAAGTACACCAATCTGTAGTAAAAGAATATGCCGAGACAGTTGAAAACATGGATGAAGAGGAAATTAAACAAGAAAAAAAGAAAGCAGCTGAACATAATAAAAAATTGGAGAATTCCGAAGTCGATTTTGTTGATCCTTTCTCCGAAGAAGGGGCGGATGGAAACAAGGCAGCTGGAAACAAAAGCTATTACGATGCACTAAATATTGACCCAGCAATTGGAAGTATCGAGATCCCTAAAATAGGTTCAAACCTGCCTATTTATCATGGCACTGGGGAAGACGTATTATCTCGTGGTGTTGGGCATATGGAGAATTCTTCCTTACCTACAGGCGAAAAAGGGACTCACAGCGTACTCACTGCTCATCGAGGTCTACCTAGTGCGAAATTATTTCGTAATTTAGATGAGCTTGGCAAAGGAGATCAATTTTATGTTAATGTGTTGAACGAAAAATATGCCTATGAAGTGTATGATGTAGAAATTGTGCTGCCACATGAAACGCAGTGGCTACAAACAGAAGATAATGAAGAATATATGACATTATTAACATGTGAACCTTATATGTTGAATACTCACCGGATGCTAGTAAAAGGCAAACGTGTACCTTATGATGAAACAAAAGCAGAAGAAACAGAAACAGTAACGGATACGTTTAACTATTGGTATATTGCAGGTGGTGTTGGCCTAATAGTAATTTTAATCCTTGTTTGGTGGTTGAAACGTCGTAAAAATAAGAATAAGGTGGAAAGCTCATGAAGGGAAAAAAAGCAATCATCTTATTATTTCTAGCAGGTATTTTAATTTTTTTATATCCGCATGCAGCCAAACTCGTCAACAGTTACTTACAAAAACAACAAGTCGACCAATTTCAGGCTGGCTTAGAAGAAAAACCCCAAGAGGAAATAAACAAGCTTATGGAAAAAGCTTCTGCATGTAATAAAGAAATCTTTTATGATAGTTCTGGTTTTCGTGATCCATTTCTTGATAATGAAGAAAAGCTGGCTGAATTCAAAAACTGTCTAGGAATTGGCGATGATGAGGTGTTTGCAGCTATTGAAATTCCGAAACTAGGAGAGATGATTCCCATTTTTTTAGGAGCTACAGAAGAAACCCTAGATAAAGGGATTGGGCAAATTGAAGGCTCTTCATTGCCAGTTGGTGGTGAGAGCAATCATACCGTGTTAGCGGGGCACCGAGGTATGGGAACGAAAGCCATGTTTCGTAATGTTGATGAATTAAACAATGGCGACATTTTCTATATCCATACTATGACCGATACGTTAACTTATCGTGTGTATAGTCAACAAGTCGTTGCTCCTGATGAAACCGACCCACTTGAAATTCAAAAAAATCGGGATTTAGCTACTTTATTCACCTGTCACCCGTATCCTACGGACCGGGAAAGGTTGTTAATACAAGCCGAGAGAGTGGAAGACAAGGAAAAAGAGAAACAAGCAGAAGATAAGGAATAAGATTTTCTTAACGTTATTATTTGGTACTGTGATTCTTCCTATTCGAGTGTTAACGTAATCAGCTATTTAACAATTTTAAAATGGAGATGAAATAGTATGCTTTGCACTCTATTGATATGTTCCGTTTACTATGTTGCTAAACGTGTGTTTTTATTCTTTGTTCCACTAAAGTATAGGAAAGTAAATAATGTAAGGCTTATCGTGTAAAGAGATAACGATTTTTTGCCAACTAGAATCGGGCATTAGCTATGTTTTAAAGCTATAAAAAAGGAGCAGGCTTGGCTTCTCCTGCTCATACACTTTTTCAGTTATTTTGCACTGTCTAGAACATCGTTTTGATTTAAACCTTGATTAATAGCATCAGCAAATTGCTTCAATTGATTCCAACTTTGCTTTGCTATTTGCAAGTCCTCTTTCAATAATTCAAAATCTTGCTCTTCCATGACAGACACATTGTCTAATAGATTGTTATACTTTGCACCCATAATATGCCAATTATTAGACATGCTTTGTAAAGAAGTAATTGCCTTATCAATGGTACTTGCCATATTTGTAAACTTACTTTGGATATCTGTTAATACTGCTATCTCTTTTTCTATCCCTGAGATTTTTGCTTCTAAATTAGCAATTTGTTCTTCAGCTTCATTTTTTTCATCAACTGCATTTTTAATCATTGGACCACCTGCAAGACATAAGATCCCTGTTGCGCAAAGAAGTGAACCAGCCGCTATTTTTCCATTCGCTGCATTGATAACATCATTATAATAAGCGATTTGTTTTCGCATTAATGGGATGTCTGCATTTGTTGTGGCGAGATTAATTTGTAACTGGTTAGCGTTATTTTTAAAACTTGTTACATCCTTATTCATATTGTTTCGAAATGTAATTAAATTCTTTATTAAATAATCTACTTGTTTATTGCTTGCTGAGATGTGTTCGTATAATTGTTCAATTTCTGATTGTAATTTCTTTGCGTCTTTTTTATCGATAGCAGCTAATATATTTTCATGGTGGTGTTGAAAAGTAGTATTAAAATCAATTGTTTGCTGAATGGATAGTCTCATATCTGGCTTTACTTGATCAAACCATTGATTCGCATTATCTTTGGCTTCTTTTAAATTGTTTTGCATATGATTCTTTAATGAATTATCAATAGACTGTAGATCATCCAACTTAGGTAGTTGTTTGGTTTTAATATATTGTGCATAACTATCAATAATTGCAATATTAGCGCCAACGTTCTCAATGGATTTTTGGAATTCTTCAGAAACAAGATTTTCTGCTGCGTTGTTTGCTTGTTCTTGAGCGAAAACGACTGGCTTTGGAACAATATAAGTTATGGTAAATACAGCGAGTATAATGATGACAAACCATTTGTTTATATTTTTTTTATTCATATACATCACCCACCTTATTTTGGCGGGAAGGCTTTCTTCTCCCCGCCAAGAGTAAAAACAGCTGACCTTTACGACAACCCTCTAACGTTACGTCTGTTATCTACAGATTATCGACAACTTTGGTATCTTCTACATATAACTTCTCAGCAAATTCTTTAATATTTCCCCAACTCTTTTTAGCAATAGTTAAATCTTCTTTTAGTAAATCAAAATCGTCTGGAGACATAATAGCAATATTGCTTAGCAAACTTTTATATTTTGCATCCATTGTATTCCACTGTGTTGAAATGCTTTGTAAGGAATCAATCGCTATATCGATTGTCTCTGTTAAATATTCCATTTGCTGTTTTATGCCTGTTACACCTGCAAGTTGAATTTGTGCATCTGTTACTTTTCCTGTTAAGTTCTTAATTTCCGCTTCTGCTTCATCAATTCCTTTTTTCGCTAGAACAACGCCTGTTATGCCTCCGCCAGCTAGTCCTACTCCACCAGCAATAAGCCCTATTCCTAGCGGGGTGCCAGCTCCAGTAGCAAGAACTGCTATGCCTCCAACAATAATAAGAGGACCTGCGGCAGTAGCGACAGAAGAAGCTATTAAAATATTATTATACTTGCTAATTGCTTCATAATATGTTTCAATTTGCTTCTGTAAAAGTGGAATACCTGCATCTTGACTTGCAAGCAGCGTGGATAGTTCATTGGTATCCCCTTTTAAATTTTGTGTGTCAGACTGTAATTTCTGCCTAAACTCCTTTAAATCGACGATTAGTTTATCGACAGCGGCTTTATTATCAGAAACGCTGTTGGCTAACCGGCTTAATCTGGCAGCTAAAGCTTTGGTATCTTTGTTTTCAGCCGCTTCTACTAATCTATCATAATACCCTTCAAATTTATTGTCATAATTAATAATATTTTGATTGGTAGTAATTAATTGCGGCTTTAAATCATCCAACCACGTTTTGGCATTTCCTCGAGCATTCTTTTGATCACGTAAGATCTTTTTTTGTAATGGATTATCCACGATATTGACATTGTTAAAGTTAATATCGGGTTGTTTAATAACAGTTAGCGCGTATAAATCCATGACTAGTGCGTTAGACCCAGTTGTTTCTAATGCATCTCGAAGTCCGTCTGGACCTAGCTCAAATTCTTTATGCTGATCGACTTGAACTGGTTGTTGTTTTACAGCTGTTTCTGCATAAGCGTAGGATGGAGCTATATTGCTAAAAATGACTGTTGCTGCCATTGCAGATAATAAAATTGGTTTAACTTTTTTTGTTTTCTTTGTCACTATTGTTACCCCCTAACATAGAGCAAGTTTTATTTAATGCTTGTTGTAAAGGCCTCAAATTGCTTAGTTTGTTTATTCATATCATGGACAATTGTTTGCAAATATTTTAGTTGATTCTGTAATTCCTTATTGTCTATTTTTCCAGAAATAACTTCTTGTTTTAGATTTGTGAGTAGGCTGTTGAAGGTTGCGAAGTTATTGGCTAAGTTGTCAAAAACAGCTACCTCTCTTTTTACCATTTCTGCAAAGCCTAAAATTTGATCTTCTACAACGGTAACTTCTGTTGCTTGGCGCTCAGCATCCGTTAATTTCTTAAATAAAGCAGTAACTTCTTGCTGTTTTTGTTGAATAGTAGAAGCGGATTCTTTGGTTTGAAAATCACGAGCATTCATAATTTCTTTACCGATTGCTTCCACAGATGCAACATCAATGGTTTTATTTTCACCGCTTGTTTTTACTAAATCATAAAGTTGTTGACCAAATTTAAATGAAAAATCATACACTTCATTTGGGTTGTTCAATATTTTGATTAGCTCATCTTGAATTTCAGCAAGTAATTCTTTTATTTGCTGTCTTAACTTTGTTGCTTCGCCATTTTCACCATTTAACGATTCAATTGCCTTCTCTGCTTTTTCAGAGAATGATTGGGCATCAGCCAATATAAGATTTTTGTAAGCGTTTAAATCATTTGATGTTCGTTCCAGAATAAATTGTGTATTTTCAAAGTTGTTTTCAAGTCGATTAAATCGATTTAAAAAGTTGGATTTAGCTTGTTCACTTTCGTTAATTTGCCCTGCTAAATCATATAGACTTTTGTAATACTGATCTACTCTTTGCGTTAGTCCATACATATTTTCATTAACGTAGATGAGTTTTGGACTATATTCATCTAACCATTCATGCACGTTTCTTCTTGCTATTTTTTGGTCATTTGTAAGGCTACTCATGTTGTTCACGGCAAGATTTGGTTGTTTTAATATGACGAGTCCGTAAGATTCTAGTAAAGGGTATTGGGAACCTAAAGTTCGAATCCAATTAGAAAATGTCACACTTCTTAAATCATCATTTGATTTAGCAAAAACATTTTTCGGTACAAGACCACTAAAAATGATAGCTAAAATCATTAAAGTTATAAGTATTTTTTTCTTCATGAAGAAAACCTCCTTTTATCATGGAAATCTACTAATATAATTCTTCATATGGCTAATATGAAATAGTTTATTGAATCAGATATGGAAATGAAAGGTGTATAATTAATCACCTTATGAAAGTATTTAATTGTGGATTATTTATACAAACCTTTTTTCCGTTAGGATATATTATTATCAAGTAACAATTGGTGAAGATAGCTCATCGCAATATATTTTCATTTGTTTTTTCTTTATTTATCAAAGAATGGTATAGAAATATATTGGTTTGCAAATACTTCACATGTACATGGTTTGATGTAAAAGTTCATTGAAACTGTGTTGCTTTCACTCCCTTTCTTTATTGCTTGTCCATACTATACAATGACTTAAATTGTAGCGTCAACCTTATTTAAGTGGTTGTTTTTACCAATTTAACACTTGAAAATAGGTAGTGGTGTATATTTTTTAACATTTTGTGGTGTGAATACGAATATTCAGTTACATTTTTGTAACTAATTTTACATTTAAGTTACAAAATGATTTCAAAAAATATGGTGTTTTTTTGCGAAAAGCCGAGTTTTGTAAACATTTATTATTTCTCTCTAGTGGATACTATGATTTTTTGTTTTTCCAAAAAGCAAGTAGCTGCAAACGTAATATATTACGATTGTAGCTACTTCATCCTTTAAAGAAAATCAATGTTTGTGATGTATGATATACGTATTAACGATAAGAATTTTTTCCTACGTATTTATATCAGCACAGTTGTCAATTTTATTAGCATTGATCTGCTAATCGCCACCAAAGCATCGTACTTAGTAATCCAAACGCACTAGTGAAGAGTAAAATAATTAAGCTTAGTCCTTCAACGATCGATGCTTTGTTGCCGGCTGCTCCACTAGCAAGGGCGGGGATAGACCATGGGAAATACGCACCGTATCCTGCTACTGCAACAATTTGCGCTAAGATGAGTGTGAAAATCATAAATCCAAGGGGAGATAAGTATCCGCGACCAATACTTGCAACCAAAGCGACGGGTGTAGAAAGAAGTACGGTCAATGTGGCACAAACTGCAAAGACGATGATGCCTTCAGTCACTATTCCCTTTGATTCTTGCGGTAAATCAAGCATCATTCCTACAAGTAGTCCAACCAATAAAACAAATAAAGATAACATAAGACACCAAATAAAGGATGTTAAAAACTTTGCCAATACAATGGTACTTCTAGATAGTGGTAGAGCTAATAAATCTTTTATCGTTCGATCGGAGTATTCTCTGCCAAAGATCCAACTTATAATAAAACCGAAAATAATTAATCCGCCAATGGAAATTGCTTGTGCAAGTAAGCTAAGATAAGAGGGCCAATCCGCTGACCCCATTATTTGTGCTTTGGTAGAAATAAAACCAAGACTTTCAGCAAAATCCGGATGCTTTAACACGAACATGAAAAAACCACCAATAAACGGTATGAGCATAAATGTAAGCAAAGTTATTAAAGGGATTTTTGAGTGGAATAATTTTTTAAATTCGACGGAAATGCTGACGAAAAGTTTATTCATGTTGATCGCCTCCAAATTCTCGAATGGTTCTTAGAAAATACCTTTCTAAATCCTCTTTTACTACTTGTAGCAATGTTGGTGGGTACCCAGCATTTACAAGTAATGTCGCAATTTTCCCAGGGTCATGTACTGCATTTGCTTCCTTCATTTGAAGTGGTGAGTTTTCTTCATTATCCGTAGAAACCTTATAACCTGCTGTCAATAGAGTGTGTTTGATTGCTAACCTATTTTTTCCATCAAGTAGTAAAGTTTTGTGCAACTGTTTTTCCAGTTGTTCACCAGGTATTTTTTTGATTAGTATGCCTTGATGTATGATGGCTATATTTGTAGCTATTTTTGAAATTTCATCCAACTTATGGCTAGAGATGAGAATGGTTACGCCTTTGTTTTGGGCTAATTCCTTCAGAAGTTGACGAACTTCAACGATGCCAGCAGGGTCTAATCCGTTCGTTGGCTCATCTAATATTAAAATAGGAGGATGGTGAAGTAGCGCTTTTGCTATTCCAAGTCTTTGGTTATTTCCCATAGATAGGTGTTTTGCTTTTTTAGCAGCGTAGGCTTCTAACTGTAAGTTTTTAATAATCCAATCGACACAACTTCTGTCTTTAATCCCTCTTAGTTTGCAGATAACGTCAAGGTTTTCTCTTACCGTTAACTCTGGATAGGAATAGGGTGTTTCCACCATATAACCGACATGACGCCAAATGTCCTTATTTTTAGAATGAACTTTTTCTCCATGGAGGTAGCATGTTCCAGAAGTAGGTGTGATCATACCTAATAGCATTTGGATTGTTGTCGTTTTTCCAGCACCGTTTAAACCTAAAAAACCATAGATTTCGCCTTTCGCAACAGATAAATCAACGTTATTAACTGCAAAGGTTTGCCCATATGCTTTTGTTAGATTTTCTGTATAAATAACGTCATTCATGTCTCAACCTCCTCTATAATTTGTAGAGCGATCCCTTTAATTAAAAGCTTTAGAACTTCATCAAATTCTTGCTCGCCGATTTCTTCCCTGTACATCATGCTCATGAAAATGGATCTTAATGAAGCTGCGACAACACGCTTATTTACATGGTCTTTTATCTTTATATAAGAAAAAACTTGCTCCATAAACATATCATCTAATGAGTGGTGATTCATAATGAATTCTGGCGGTACTTTTCTCATGAGGTACTCTAATTCTTGCTGTTGAATAAGATTCATCAGAAAAGATTGTCTTACATTTTGATATAACTGAAAAATGAAATCAGTAAACTGTTCCACTCCTATGTTAGCTTCTTTCTCAAGTCTGTTTGCTAATTCTTTCATGAGTGATTTTTGATAGTCTTCTAAGACGTAAAAAAACAGGATTTCTTTTTGGGGATAAAATTTATAAAAGGCGCCCTTTGATATGCCGGCTATTTGGACAAGGTGATCGACGGTCGTTTTCCTAATACCGTACTTCCCAAGGCATTCCTTTGCAGCCTGTTGCAGTTTTCCTCTAATTATTTCTTTTTCGTTATTGGAGAAAGCGGTAGCCAAAATTTATACCTCCTTGCGTACTATGTGACTGAAATTGTTTGTTTAGTCATATAGTACACATTAGGCTTTTTGTTGTCAACACAATGCTGTGAGAATAACGGCATTCGAGGCTAGCCTTTGTTCATGTCTAGGAAATTATAAAATTTAGCAGCTGTGAATAAACTTACTAAGTTATTTAGCCACGTCCGGCTCCAGCGCCAGAAACTAGGCGACTTCACTCCCTTGTCCTACGATAAGTTATTATCAATGTTTAAAGTCGCTAGTAGGTTAGTTAAAACAGGACAAAATTTGCATTTCAAACTATCGTCCTAAGCTTTTTTTGGAAGGAATTACAACGAATCAAAACTTTACAGATAGAATAAATTATGGAGCTAGCGTATCTTTGTATTATTGTAGATATCATCCTTTTAAATTTATTCTGCGCCTATTTAAAAAACAAGCCTTTCATTTAGGAAGGCTTGTTTTCGTAAAAGGAATCTTAAGCTGTCTATTATTTTGTAAAATCTACTCTCTTTGCTAACAAGTATATCACTATTCCACCGATCGTCATGGATAATAGTTCCCCGATACCGACGGTTAACCATGTATAAAAGAAAGGCAAGTCAAATAGGAGCGTTAATTGTGCTGCAATTGTGAACATGGAGACAGCAAAAATAATAGTTGTTGTAGCTATTTTTAGTAGGGCATTTTTCATCTGCTGGGTTACATGTCTACAAAAAATTAACACAAGAAAAGTAGAAATGCTACCAATTGGAACATCCAGAAACCAAGTAGGGGACATGAAATTGGCAATAACAACTCCGAAAGTGACGGCAATAACGTAACGCTTATGATACAATGCTAGAAAATTAAACATTTCAGATAAACGAAACTGAATAGCACCAAAACTAATTGGAGCGAGAGAAATGGTAACAATCACATAGAGGGAACTAATAATGGCAATTTTAGTTAGCTCGGAGATCATCGTTGGTGAAGAAGTTTGGGATATTAACTTATGCATTTATATGTCTCCTTTGTAAAATAGCATCTAGCTATTTTAGTAATAACTGCAACCAAAGAAGGAAGTGTTGCAGTACATCTTTGTTTTGTTTGCTACACTATTATATTAGAACGAAACAGCTTGCGCAATGATAGAATTATTTATTGGTCCATCCGCCGTCAATAGGAATAACGACACCATGCATATAATCAGCAGCCCTACTTGCTAAAAAAAGCGTGAGCTCGCCTACTTCTATGGGGTCTGCCCATCTCCCGGCAGGTGTCTGATTCGCTACCCATTCGGCGATTTTTCCATCTCCAGAAAAATCGGCTTTGTTCATTGGCGTTTTAATCGCACCTGGTGCAATTGCGTTAGCTCGAATTCCTTTTCTACAATAGTCATAATCTAATTGTTTGGTATAACCTATAATGGCATGCTTAGAAGCTGTATACGCAGCACCACCTCCACCAGCGACAAAGCCTGCAATGGATGACATATTGATAATAACTCCGCTTTCTTGCTGAAGCATATAAGGAAGTACAAAGTTGGTTACAAGGTAGGTTCCTTTTACATTTGTATCCATAACCTTATCCCATAACCATTCTTCTGTTTCTAATGTAGTTACATATCCATCCAGTATCCCCGCAGTATTTAGTAAAATATCAATGCGTTTAAATTTATGTAATGCGTATTGCACAGCTCTTTGAACAGACGCTTTATCGGTAACATTTCCTATCGCATAGGTGAATTGTCCGCTATATTGTTCTTCCATTTCTGCTAAGTTTTTTTTCGCTTTATCGAAGACAAATACATTAGCGCCATTTTTTAGAAAACAGACAGCTTGCGCTTTTCCTATACCCGAAGCGCCACCAGTGATAAAAACAGTTTGTCCTGTATATTCATCAAACTTCATATACAACCTCCAAAAACAATCATATTATTCAATGATGTTCCAGTCGTCAGCAAGAATATCACATACAGTAGGGGTGAACATAGTATAGCCTTCTCCAGAGACATTGATTAAAAAGTAAGGGTTAAGCTTTTTTCCCTCGTGCTTACTTTCTCCAACGAGCTTCACATATAATTCAGCACCATGCCATCCACTGCGAATTACTTTCTTACCAGATTTTAATTGAGGTAATACTTCTTCAAATGTCATATGTGTTTTTCTCCTTTAATTCTGTTATCGCCACTTTGAAGTGAGGGAAAAAACCCTCACTGCTTACGTGTAATAAAGTGACATCAAAGATTTTAATAGAAATAAATGTGTGTATCGTGCTATTGTTCTATTTTAATGCTTGAGCTAGGTTTTTGGCAAACTGTTTAATTTGCTCCCAACTTCTACTTGCAATTTGCATATCCTCTCTTAAAAGATCTAATTCTGCTGGATTTAATATACGGACATCATCTAGCAGGTTTTGGTATTTAGAGTTCATGAGGTACCAGTAATTTGTTAAATTTTGGATGGAATCGATAGCTGTATCAATTTTTTGCACCATATTTGTTAGTTTACTTTGTATGTCTGTTATCGTAGCTATTTCTTTCTCAATTCCATCTATTTTTGCTTTAAGTTTGTCTATTTGATATTCTGCATCTCGCTTATCACTTGTAGCGTTATCAATCTCAATTCCTCCCCAAATACAGCCAATCAGGGAAGCGCACGCTAAGGAACCAGCAGCTATTCTATAATCAGTATTATCAATGACATCATTATAATAATTAATTTTTCTCTTTAAAACAGGTATATCAGCTTGTGAAGATGATGTGGCTTGGACTTCTAATTGATTAGAATTATTTTTGAAACGTTGTGTATCCTTCGTTACATTATCTCGAAATTGGGTTAAATTTTTAACTAATCTTTCTGCGTTTTCGTTTTGTCTTACAATATTATCATTAAGCTGTTCTACCTCATCACGTATCTTTGCTTTGTCTTTATTCGCCAAAGCAGCTAATAATGCAGAATGACTCTCTTGAAATACATCGTTAAAATGTCCAATACTTTCTAGAAATGTTCTCATGGAAGGCTTTAAACTTTTTGACCAATACGTAGCATTGTTTTTAGCATCGGCAAAATGATTGTTTATGTTGCGTTTTAATTCGTTACTTACAGAACTTAAGTTTGTCAAATTGGGCTTTGGTTCGTTTTGAATGGTTGTTGCATAAGAGTCTATGCTTGCTATACTAGTAGCCAATTCTTCTAAATTCTTTAATATCTTTTCTGAATCGGGTTTCATTGTTTCTGTTTGTTCAGCTGCATAAATCATTGTTTGTGGTAACGAATAGGTTACTAAAAAAATAGTTAGAATGGAGCAAATCCATATTTGTTTTATTACTTTCGTTTGCATGTTTATCACCTATTTTTCTCGGTTATAAGGTGCTGTAATCTGCTTTTAGGTTACACACTACTAATTTAAGTGGAAGATAACAGCATGAACTGCGTGTTGTTAGCATTCTTTAGATTTTAAAATATAAGCAAAAATTTAAGCTACCAACAATCAGTGGAGGAGGGTTAACCCCTGGACTGATTGTTGGTTCACTTATATTCTTGGTGGTAGTTTATTGATGATCGACAACTTTAATTTCTTCTACATATAATTTTTGCGCATAGTCTCGAATATTACTCCAACTCATTTTAGCAATAGATAAATCTTCCTTAATAAGATCAAGGTCTTCAGGACTCATAAAATCAATATCGCTAAGTAAACTTCTATATTTTGCATCCATCGTACTCCACTGCGTTGAAATATTTTGTAAAGAGTCAATTGCTAGATCAATCGTCTTGGTTAAATTATTCGTCTGCTGTTTTATTCCTGATGCTAACGCTAATTGAATTTCTGTATCTGTTAATTCTTTAGTTATAGATTTAATTTCTGACTCTGCTTCATCAATTCCTTGTTTGGCTAATACAATGCCCGCAATTCCTCCACCAGTTAGACCAGTTCCACCTGCAATAAGAGCAACACCGAGTGGTGTTCCAGCGCCTGTAGCAATTACAGCGATTCCCCCTACAATAGCTACAGGTCCTAATGATGTAGAGACAGAAGAGGCTATTAATACTTTGTTATATTTACTAATCGCATCATGGTAAGATTCAATTTGTTGTTTTAAAAGCGGTATACCTGCATCTTGGCTTGATAAAATAGAGGAAAGCCTATTTGTATCTACTTTTAAATTTTGTGTATCAGACTGTAATTTTTGTCTGTAGTCTTTTAAATCGACAATTAATTGGTCGACTTCTTGTTTGTTTTTGGAAACGCTCCTTGATAGTCTTTTTATTCTAGCTTCTAAGGCATCTTTATCTTTGTTATCTGCGGCTTCTATTAGCTTATCATAGTACCCTTCGAAACGATTATCATAATTTATAATATTTTCATTCGTTTTAATTAATTGTGGTTTTAATTGATCTAACCATACTTTTGCATTCTCTCTTGCAATGCTTTGATCCGATATGATTTTATTTTGTAAGTTATTGTCGATGATAACAACATTAGTAAAATTGATATCTGGCTGTTTTAAAACTGTTAAAGCATATAAATCCATCACCAACGCATTAGATCCTGTTGCCTGGAGTGCTTGTCTTAGTCCTTCTGGACCTAGCTCATATTTTTTATATTGATTGGCTAAGTCACTAACTTTATCTACTTGATGGTTGTTATCAGATAGATTAGCAGAAGCATAGGAAGGAGCAACGCTACTAAATACTAAAGTTGTTGCGACTGCTACTTGTAAAATAGGTTTTAAAAATTTTTTTGCCATTTGTAATCCCTCCCATTATAAAATGATTAGTATTTAACTGAAGTAGTAAATTCTTCAAATTGTCCTGTTTGTTTGTCTATTTCATCCATTATATCTTTGTAATATTTAAGTTGTCGCTTTATTTCAGCTGGAGTAATGTTGCCTTCCATAATATCTTCTTTTAAATTGCCCATAATATGATTCAGTTCAGTAAATTCATTGACCATATAATCAAAAATCGTAATTTGGCGTTTAACCATAGAAGTAAACCCAAATAATTGATCTTCTGCAATAGTAACTTCTGTTGCTTGATGTTCAATTTCCGATAGCTGTTTCATTAATGAAGTAACGGTTTTATGTTTTTGACGAATAGTAGAATAAGATTCTTTTGTATTCAGATCTTCGGAACTCATTAATGTTTTTCCTAAAGCTTCAATAGACGCTACATCTACCGTTTTGGTTTCCGCACCCGTTTTCACCGTGTTGTAAATCTCTGTACCTAGTTTAAAAGAGAAATCATATACTTCGTCCGGGTTATTAAGTATTTTTACTAGTTCATTTTGAATATCTTCTAAATTTGCTTTGATAGCTGATCTTATTGTTGCGGCTTGGCTATCTCCGCCGTTCAATGAAGCAATTGCTTGATCTGCTTTTTTGGAGAAGTTGTTGCTATCTTCTACCAATAGGTCATAATAAGCTTGTAAATTCATGGAAGTTCTTTCCATTTCGTATTGTACATCATCCATGACTGTCTGTAGTCGGTTATATCGACTTAAAAAGGAATTTTTAGCCTGTTCGTTACTATCTATTTGTTCCGATAAATCATAAAGGCGGTCGTAGTAATAATTGACTCTTTGTGTTAATCCTTTCATATTTTCATTAATGTAAATGAGTTTTGAACTGTATTCATCTAGCCATTCACGAACGTTATTCCTTGCTATATACTGGTTATTGGATAAGCTACTCATATTTTTGACGTTTAGATCTGGCTGCTTTAAAATTACTAATCCATAAGCTTGAAGCAGTGGGTATTGAGAACCTAATGTTCTTATCCAATTGGAAAAAGTCACGCTCCGCAAACTCTCTTTTGATTGTGCAAATGCGCTTTGGGGTATAAAGGCAGTAAATAGAACAACAAGAATCAATAAACATGATAGTATTTTTTTCTTCATAAAAAACGCTCCTTTCAAGTTGGCGGTTTCTGGATTAACGTAAAAAGATATTAAATATACAGTAATCATAAGTAATCACAAAAGTATCGTATTATAATCTTATTAACTACGAAACTTCTATTTGTGTAGTGAATCACTTAACAATTTTTTTTGGTTGAAGAATGGTATTCAGAAATATTAATTCAATTAATTAATTGAAACGGAAATATTTCGAAAATTAACGTTAGTGAATAAGAAAAATATTTGAGTTTTATTTCACCTCCAGTTACTATTAACCTTTGGATTTGCAAGTACACGTAATATTACAAAATAGCTAGATTGTTGATTATTTAAAAAATTGGGGAGACGAAACAATCTAATTCTTGTAAGCAAGTTCCAAAAGTTAAAACCATGTTGTATAACACTTCACATTATAACTTCATTTCACCTCTTTCTTTATCTTTTTATTGTTCAAAATTAATATACAATGGAATAAAAAGGATAGTCAACTACTTTTTGTAGGTGTATAGAACTGTTTTTTGATATTTAATAGTTATATTTACTTATGTTTTTACATATAATTACAAAATATCACAAAAAACATATACAAAGTAAAGATTTTTTTCTGTGTTTTATTGGGATTGCTTAAAATATGTAGAAAGAAAATAGTGAGTAGGATAAAAGTGGATATTTGAATGAAAATGTTTAATAAAAGTAAAAAAGTGGTAAATCTAACATATGAATCAAATTATATAATTTATACGAGGAGGAGTTACAAATGAAGATCCTAGCACTTTTTCCAGAAGCTACAAGTGCTACACAATTATTATCCAAAGAAAAGACATTGGGGCTAGATGAATTCCTAAAGAATACAGAGCACGAATTAACAATTGTTACAAGTGATAAAGAAGTGGACGATTACATTGAAGAGGTGGATGTAGTCATTTCGTCACCATTTCTTCCAGCTTATATTACGAAAGAAAGAACAAATAAAGCGAAAAACTTAAAGCTAGCTATTACGGCTGGAATTGGATCAGACCATGTCGATCTTGATGCTGCCATAGACAAAGGGATTACAGTAGCCGAAATACCTGGGAGTAATAATGTAAGTGTAGCGGAGCAAAACGTTATGGAAGCACTGTTACTACTAAGAAATTATGAAGAAGGACATAGACAAGCTGAAGAAGGGGAGTGGGATTTACCTAAAGTAGGTGCTAAAGCACATGACATGATTGGTAAAACAATTGGTATTTTTGGATTTGGTCGTATTGGCCAATTAACGGCAGAGAGATTAAAGCCATTTGAGGTTCATTTGCAATATAATGATCCTTATCGTAAAGAAGATATAGAAGAGAAGCTAGGAATTAAATACGTTGATTTTGATACTTTAGTAAAAACATCTGATGTAATTATTATTCAATCACCGTTAACAAAGGATACGAAAAATAAATTTGATAAAGACGTCATTTGTAACATGAAAGATAGTGCTGTACTTGTAAATTGCGCTAGAGGTGGAATTGTAGAACGAGATGCCATTGCAGAGGCAGTTAATCGTGGTAAAATTCGATATGGTGGTGATGTTTGGTATCCACAACCGGCACCAAAGAACCATCCTTGGCGTTCTCTTGAACAAACAGGTCTTACTGTCCATTATTCAGGTATGACTGTGGAGGCTCAGGAGAGAATACAAAAAGGCGTTTTTAAAATATTAACAAGCTTTATGGAAAATAATCCAATTGAAGAAACCTATTTAATTGTTGCCAATCATAAGGTAGCCAATAAAAGCTATCAAACCCAAAACTAAGTTTCTAAGAAAGAACAGCGTTAATAAATGGTGATAAATAGCCATCCGTAGTTTTAATGCGGGTGGCTTTGTTTACTCTATAGTAAGTTGAAGGTTGTACTAATGTTTACCGTATTGTAGGTTGTCATGAATTGTCTTGCAGAGAACTCATTTATTAGAATAGGCATTGCACGTACAGGAGAGTTTCTATTCGAGCTGAAAAGATTTGGAGACAAAGATGTTTTTTCAAAGTTTCAAAGAAAGTCGCTGTAAAAGAAAAATAAAGGAGACGGCTTGGATTGCCGTTCACCTTTATTTAAGTATAGGAAAGCATGAATTTTTTAGAGTTTTGACGCTTTATTGTCATAAAGATTTTGGCGATAGCCAAGTTTTATGAAATGTAAATGAATGACATCATTTAACGTAAATTTCGAATGATTTCTTGCTCAATACGTTCATTTTCTTTTTCGACCATACCTGGAACTAAGAATAGATCGATGAAAAGCCATATGCCCACGATAATAAGAGGGATAAACCCAATAAGAATGATTGCTGTAAGCCCACCTACAACACTGAGTATAAGTTGCGTAATAGCAGTCCCTTTTTTGTCAAGGTAGAATCGATGTATACCTAAGGTACCTAAGAAGATAAGTAATACATACGCTAAAAGCATGTTTTTACCTTTTCGGTTCAATTCTGAGCTTACGAGTAGTTTTTCGTGATCTGTTAATGCCAAATTTCTCTCCCCTTTAAGATCTTTATAAATGCTTATATATTATAACATGAAACGAGCTATTATTTTAAATGTTTTTCCGTGTTTTTCCATATTTTTTGTGGCAATGGATTAATGATATAGGAAGGGGAAATCGCTTTAAAATGTCTCTAGCTTAAAAAGAGACTAATGAATATTTAAAGACGAAAAGTATAACCCCATCCATCTTTCCGAGGGGGGAATAATAAAGCATGATAAAAAAAATCGAATGCTACTAATTCGATCCTTTTTCTCTTGTTTTTTTCGATAGACAACGTAAATATTTGGATTTATAGTATAATTAAAACTCTAGATATAGCTTAAAAGATTGTGAGGTAGCGAAGTTTAGGTGTTTGTTATTTTTTATGGAGGTGTAAACATGGCAGAACATCGTTTTCATTTAACGGCAACGTGGCCTGGTGGAAGAAATTCAAGCGGTTATATTACATCAGGAAATTTACGGACTAAAGTATCCATCCCGCCAGAAATGGATGGGCCAGGTATTGGGACGAATCCAGATGAGATGTTGTTAGGAGCAGCGGCAACTTGTTATCTTATTACACTTGCTGCCATGATTGAACGTGCTGCGCTTCCTTTAGAAGAAATGAGCTTAGACTCAGAAGGAATTGTTGATGTTACACGAGGTGTATTTACATTTCAAAAAATTGTTCACCGACCAAAGGTTACCCTAAAGGTAGAAGCGACCGAAGAACAAAGAATTCAGCTGCAAAAGCTTGTTGAACAAGCAGAGAAAAGCTGTATGATCTCAAGAGCTATACAAGGAAATGTAACAATAGAACTAGAGGCAGATCTAAACTAACATATAGAGATCCTCGCTTTTTGCTAGAGGTAAAAAACTGATTACGGGTGAATAACCGATTGGAGGATACATCATGCTCCAGGAGATGTGAACATTTTTGAACGAGGTATTGTAAGCTTCTTACATCAAGTTTCAATAACTTATGAAATAAAGGTTTGTAGCAATTTTTTAAATGAGAGAAACAAAAACCACTATGGATCGAACTTCCGAGCAGCTTTTACGACTTCTATATAGGTTCGTCACGAAGAGAAGGGCCGACGAAAAATGGGTTTGCTACTTAACGTCGGCCTATACTCGTTCTGCTACGTTAGTGAACTATACCCCGGTTCTTTGTTCCGTTTACATTAAGCTAAAATCCCTCCCCAATACCCTAAAATACCAACGACAAACATACCTAAAATAATGGTTATAGGGCTTACTTTTTTTCTTAGTAGCCACATGACGAAAAAAGTTAATAACAGTGGTACTAAACCTGGTATCAATGAGTCTAAAATGTCTTGTACGGTTTGTACATCAACTTTATTGGTTTCTGGATTTTTTATTTTTGACACAACGACTGGTATATTAATTGTCGTCCATTTATTAACTAACGCTCCCATGATAAATAATCCTAAAACAGAAGATCCTACGGTTAATTTTTGTAGTAATCCACCGTCCATGTCTTTTATAATGTCCATTCCTTTTCTGAAACCGTAATCTATCCCCCAGTATCTAAAACCCATGCGTAAGACATTCCATAATAGAAAAAATAGTATAGGACCTAACAAATTTCCATTCATAGCGATACCCGCGCCTAAAGCAGCGATAACGGGGCGAGCTGTCCCCCACCAAACAGGATCGCCAACACCAGCAAGAGGCCCCATCATCCCAACTTTTAATCCATTAATCCCAGCATCATCAATGGAAGCACCTTTTTTCTTTTGTTCTTCCATTGCTGCTGTAACTCCAACAATTGGTGCGGCCATATAAGGGTGTGTATTAAAGAATTCTAAATGTCGTTTCATTGCTTGCTTTCTCTCATCATTATTTTCAGGATACAGTTTTTTGAAAAATGGGATCATCGTAAATAGGTAGCCAAGGGCATGCATCCTTTCAAAGTTCCAAGACCCTTGCCACAAATTTGAACGCCAAAATGAACGCTTTATTTCCTTTTTTGTGATTAGTTTATCTTTATTGGTTAATATGTCTTTCCCCATATTACTTCCCCTCCAATCCTTTTAATCTAGTTCATCATCCAGGTCGTCGTCAGCGGAAATAGTTGTGTTGGTACCAGCTATTTGGATATTATTTTGATTAAACTGTGGACTTAATTGTACAAATAAAATGGCTAGAACTAAGCCAATAATACCTAATCCAACAAGGTTAAAATCTGTAAACGCCGCAATGGTGAAGCCTAAATATAAAAATGGCATAAGGGACCCAGTTCTCATCATATTAATAACCATAGCGTAACCAACTACGACAATCATTCCACCAGCGACATTTAAGCCACCAGTAATAACTTCTGGAATAGCATTTAAGAAAGATTGCACCGCATTTGTTCCTACAGTTAAAGCAACAATTAGTGCAGGTATAGCTACGCGAAGGGCTTGAACCAATAATGCTGAAATATGAAGGAAATCAACCCTTCTAAAGTCACCCTGTTCTGCAGCGTGGTCACCAGCATGTTGAAAAAATATAGTAATAGTCCGCACTAAAATGGTTAACACTTGTCCTGCAGCAGCAAGAGGGATAGCTAGTGCAATCCCCGCACCAATATCTTGATTACCTGCAATAACGAATATCGTTGCAATGATAGAAGCTAAAGCAGCATCTGGAGCTTGAGCAGCTCCAATATTCATCCAACCTAGTGCTATCATTTCTAATGTACCACCGATGATGATACCTGTAGTCATATCTCCTAGTACCAAACCTATTAATGTACAAGCGATTAATGGGCGATGGGTTTGAAATTCATCCAAAACGCTTCCCATACCAGCTATACTAGCAAAAATAAATACGAGGATAATTTGCATAACTGATAAGTCCATTGCCTAGTCCTCCTTTCAGAATTATAGATTTTGTTTGTCTAAAAGCTTCATCATATCTTCTTTGGGATCATTAACTACGCCTCTTACATCAAGTTCAACATTTTTTTCAGCAAGTCTCCTAAAGCAGTTCGCTTCTTCTTTGTTTAGAAAGTTAGATTTATTTACTTTCACTTTACCTTCTTTATATGAAATTCCTCCGATGTTAATAGATGTTAATGGAATTCCTTTTTGAATAACTCGTTCAACGTCAAAGGGATTAGTAAATAGCAACATGACACGGTCATTTTCGTATTTAGGGTTATTATAAACCCGTATCAATTTGTCAATACTTACTACGCTAGCCTTTACTGAAGGTGGAGCTACTTGCTTTAATAATGTTTTTCTTACTTCGTCATTAGCGACTTCATCATTAACTACAATGATTCTGGTAACGTTTGCATGTTTCACCCAGACCGTAGCTACTTGTCCGTGAATTAAACGATCATCTATTCTTGCTAGCCCTATAATCATTTATAATTCATCTCCTTCTAAGTCATCTTTTTCGATGTTATTTTTATTCAATTTTGAAATCCCATTTTTACCAGCAGCTATTGATATTTCAAGTAATTGTTGCAAGGTTTTTGAGTTTCTAGTTATCAAAGTTTCTAATAACATTGGAATATTAACGCCTGTAATAACCTCAATGTGTCGATTTTGCAAAGCTATTTGAGAAGCTGCATTAAATGGAGAGCCGCCAAGTAAATCAACCATTATCAAAACACCGTTAGTACAATCTAATTGTTCGCATAGCAGATGATATTTTTTTATTAAATCTGCGGTGTTTTCTCCAGGTACAAAGTTAGTGGGTAGTATATTTTCTTGTTTACCCATAATCATCTCCGCTGTTTTTAGCATTTCCATTGCTGCATTTCCGTGAGTACAAACGATGATCGCGCTATTCATAATCTCACCTCCTTTTTGGTAAAATTATACATTTAAAAACTGGGTATGTGTGAAGTAGATTGTGAATTTCAATATATTGTAAAACATTTATTACATAATGGTCAAAACGTTTGCGCTTCTGATCTACAAATGTAAAAATATGTTATTATATACATATCTATGCCATGTTATTGAATATTGTTTTTATGGTATGATTGTCCATGATAGCTCTTTATAATTTGGGAGTTGGACAGGACTACCATTTCCTTATTAAAAGGTTTTTTATCCTAGTTAAATATCCTAATATTCCTAATCTTCTCTTAAAATATTTTTCTTAAGATTGTTTACGCAACGCTAGTTTTAATGATGGTATTTGGGAAGTGTGGAAAAGCCTTGAATTAACAGCATTATTTTTTATCATTTTATTCGTTTAAGATGGATTGAAGTTATTTCTCGTTAAGAAGAAAAAGTTAAAAGTAATCGATAATTATATTGAAAAGCTTTTTACAAAGACTTATTTTGTTATAAGATAAGAAAATAGGTACTTTCGGATAATACAAGAACGTAAAAGCAGCGTCTGGCTCCATCTCTCAGTAGCACTAGTTACTTCACTGCATGTCCCACGCTAAGTCACCATCGGTTTATTATTAAAAGGAAGGAGGTTAAAAACGAGTTTGTTGCCAAACATTTCCATCGCCCTGTTGTAGTAACATGACTCCTTTAACTTTAGCTGATTTGCTAGAGCTCTTTCGTTGCTAACTGGGGGTTGGGATCATTTGTTTAATGTTTGACTAGTAACTATTTTTTTAGAACCTTTTGTATGAGTACTGTTAGTGAGGTCTTTCATTGAATAAGGGTAGGAGGCTAAAAATGATGTCTATTAATGTTATTTTGGAAGAATTCTTAAACGAACAGAAACAACGGTTAAAACCAAAAACATTTCGTGATTATGAAAGTGTGGTGTCGTTATTTAGAATCTACTTAAATGATTACGCGCATAACTACTTAGATGATGCGAATTTGGAGTGTTGGGAGAAAGAGATAGAAGAGGATATGGAAAGCTTTACGCGTATATTTGGAGCAAAACAATTGTCTAGTAAAGTTTTTGGCGAGTTTTTAGATTACTTTATTATCCGTAAAGTGATGAGTAGCGAAGATTTTATGAAAAAAGCAGTTCGTGTTATGAAAAAGTTAGTCAAATGGTTATATGATAATCAATATATTCAACAAGCTGTTTATGCAGAATTGAAAGAATATTTCTCAGAGGCGAGTAATTTGCCTACTGTTGAAAAAGTATCCGATCTTATTTACGAAGAAACAAAAAAATCACCACAAGTAATGTATGAAGAAGAAGAGGAAGGGTACTTTTATATTGACCACATTGAAAGCGGGAAGCTGTGGCTACAACCATTGTTTGGTGGGGATAAGGTAATTGGACCATTGTCTGTACCAAAGAAAATAACAGATTTATGTGAGGAAGGCTGGCAACTAAGTGGAGTAGTCGGAAGAAATCAGGGGAAATGGTATTTTATTGAAAGTGGTAACGTCTATCGTTAAAGAAGATACGAATATTTTTTACACTACAGGAAAGAAGAGTAGTGTTTTTCTAAAGCTATAAAGATTAAAAACAGTGTAAAACTGTAGGTAGTATAGCTATTTGGTAACGATGAAGGATATTGCAACAATGGCAAATGTGTCAAGATCAACGGTTTCTCGCGTGCTAAATAATTCAGGCTGTGTGAGTGAAGAGGCTAGAAAAATGTAGAGGAATGAATTGTTCCACTGAAACTTGTTGATGAACAAGCAGTTAAAGGTACGATTGCTCTTGCAGTGAAAAATAAGAGAGTAAGAAAGCTATTAAGAAATATAAGATAATAAAAGACGGCTTATGTGCGTTACGCTACTGGGTCGTCTTTTTTTGTACTATTGGGGAATAAAATTCTATATTCTAAGTATAAGCAAACCTAAAGGCTATTGTCATAAAATATTCAGTAATGAGCCAAGTTTCTCTAATCATTTAAACTTGTACGGGGAGGTTAGAAAATGGAAATTCATGTTTGTCCTCTAGAGCCTAGTCAGCTTTTTAAACATTCATTTGTTGAAAAAGCGTCTTTTGGGGAGATGAAATTATTTTATACGGAAACAACGATCTATTTATTGGTTTGTATCTGTCCGGTAAATAAAAATATGGAAGACATCCGACATCTTGGTGGAGAAATACGAAAGAAGATAGATAAAGAATTTTTGTCTCAAACAGTTACCATCAATTTTAATGGCTTGTTTAAAGCGTTGGAAGATGTAACAGAGGAAAGTGATATCGCAAGTTATGTTACCGCTTTTATGGAAGGATGGTATTTGGCTGGTTATCGCTTTCAGTACTATAAGCGGAATCGTTTAGAGATGGACTATGTGCTAGAATATAATTATTCATCTTATAGCGCATATGTTGCATTGGCGAAAACGAAAAGTGATGCTGTATGTTTAGCTAGAGACTTATGTAATGAGCCTCCTAGTAAACTGACGCCAGAAGTTTATGCAAGCAAAATAGTAGAGATTTTTAGAGATACAGATGTAGACGTGGCTATTTTGGATACTGTTGATCTTACGAAACATGGTTTAGAAGCTATTAAAACGGTCGGAAAGGGAAGTGTTCATCCACCTAAAATGGTCGTTCTTACATTGAACAACACAGTAGGAAAGCATGTAGCGCTTGTCGGTAAAGGAGTGACCTTTGATGCAGGAGGTGTTAATGTGAAAACAGGCACTGGACTTTGGGAAATGAAAATGGATATGGGGGGCTCAGCGGCTGTCGTAGGTGCGATGAAGCTTTTATCTGATTTGAATAGCTCTGTATACGTTACCGCAGTTATTCCATTAGTAGAAAATGTAGTAGGGAAAAATGCATACTTGCCGGCAGATGTAATCTCTTATGCAAATGGAATGCATGTGGAAGTAGGTAACACGGATGCAGAGGGTAGACTAATTTTAGCCGATGGTATTTTATACGCTCAAGACGTAGGGGCGGAAACTATTATTGATATTGCTACACTCACAGGCTCTATTGGTCAAGCTTTAGGGTTAAAAACAGCGGGTGTTTTTACTAATGACGAGAAGGATTTGTGGACATATAAAGAAATTGGCGAAGAAACTGGGGATCATGTATGGCCTATGCCATTAATTGAAGATTATAAAGCCTATTTGCACAGTGATTATGCCGACTTAAATAATAGGAGTGCTTCTAAATACGGCGGTTCGATTACGGCAGCTATTTTTTTGCAACAATTTATAAAGCAACATATGAAATGGGTACATATTGATATGGCAAATACGGTGCGACCTTGGAAGGTGTATGGCTATCATGTCGAAGGGGCTACTGGTTTTGGAGTCCGATTATTAACCAAATTGGTAGAAAAGGAGTTTGAGAGACGAAATGCAGTTGGAATTGATTGTACAGAATAAACACGATGCATTACAAGCGGAAAAGCTAGGAGCAGATCGATTAGAGCTTGTTTCGGCGATACAAGAGGGTGGTTTGACACCAAGCTTTGGAATGATAAAAACAGTCTTACGAAGTGTGCAAATACCTGTTCAAGTCATGATACGGCCACATAGTCATGATTTCTATTATCAAGAAGAGGAATTTGCAGTTATTTGTGAAGATATAAAGGCACTGGAGAGCTTGCAATGTAATCGGATTGTATTTGGTGCACTACATGAGGATCTTACAATTAACGAACGAATGCTTCATGATCTCATTGAACGCTTTCCGGGAGTAGATATTACGTTTCATCGTGCTTTTGATGAAGTGAAGGATATGTATGCAGCGTACAAAACGTTAGTAAAGTATAAAGATCATGTAAAACGTATTCTAACATCTGGTGGAAAGCAAAGCTGTGAAGCAGGAAAAGAACAGCTCGCTCATTTAGTTCAGTATTCTTATGAAACAGGAGGACCTATCATTATGCCTGGTGCAGGCCTCACTCCGGATAATATTGCTGAAGTCAAACAGACAACAAAAGCAGAGCAATATCATTTTGGTAAAGCAGTTCGTGAAAGACAATCATTTGCAAACGCGATTTCAGCGCAAGCAGTGGAGAAAGTGCTATCGACTTTGAAATAAAAAGCAGTTACTTGTATTAGAAACCTTTATGGCTCGTATTGGGGCAGCCACCATCTAATATGAACAGCACTTGTAGGTGAGTTATTTCATGCGAAATTAAGCCAAAACGATAGCTATTGCTAAGTATCCATGCAAAAGCTATCGTTTTTTAAAACTAAAAAAGGCTTCAGTTATTATTTATAACTGAAACCTTCTAAACTAAATTTGCACCATTTTACGAATTGATGGTGGGACGTCTAAATAGTATAAATTTTGATATCGCTGTGAAGTGCTTAGTAGTTTTTGGTGCGAACCTTGCATTTGAATATAGCCGTTTTCTAAAAAGACAACTTCATCCATACGCTGCATACCAGCTAAATGATGTGTAATCCAAATAACGGTTTTATCATCAAGCGTTAAAAAAATGGTTTGTAACAAGTCAGCTTCTGTTTTTGAATCTAAGCCGACTGTCGGCTCATCGAGAATAACGACAGGAGAGCCTTTTAATAATATTCTTGCTAATGCTACTCGTTGTTGTTGACCGCCACTAAAAATTTGTCCTGATTCTTCCATCATCGTGTTATAACCTTTTGGCAGGCTCATAATATAATCATGGAGCTGCACCTTTTTAGCCGCTTCTACAATCTCTTGATCCGTTGCTTTTTGGTTGCCGAGTCGTAGGTTATTAGCAATCGTCGTGTTAAATAAATGAGGTCGTTGATTTAAAATCGATACGATTTCAAATAGAGAATCGCCGTAAGCTGTTGCATCGATGCCGTTAAGTGTAACATTTCCTTTTGTTGGTGCATAAGAACCACAAATTAGTTGGATGATACTTGATTTTCCAGCACCACTTTTTCCCAACAAAGCTAATTTCTTTCCTTGAGGTATCGAAATGGAAACATCTTTTAAAATTTGTTTGGCAAAGCCCGGATATTGAAAGGCAACATGATCAAGCTGAATATCAACAGAGTTAGATGTTTCTGGTAAAGATATGTTTGACTCAGTAGTAACCTTTTCTTGATCTGTTTCTTCGAGCGTTTCTAATCTTGTTAGCGATTCTGTGTATTCTGGAATTTGTTCTAGGGCTTCAGATACGGGCAAAAAAGCTTCTGCAATAGCCAATGTAACTAAAACGAAAGCAGCAATTAATGTCACGTGCATATTTCCTTCAGCTACCATCGAACTTGACCAGTACACCATGGAAATCACCATCGCACCAATGATGAGCTGAAGAAATAAGTCGCGAATTCGTTGCTCACTTTTAACGCGTCGCTCAACAATGGCAACAGCTTGATCTTTTTTTGTATCATGCTTCGTAAATTCATCTGGTTTTCCAGCAATCATCCAATCTTTAATGCCAAGTAATCCATCTGTTAATATATGATATTGATCATAGCGCCCCTGTTTTATTAAAGCTGTACGTTTTCGACTAGTCCACAAAGAAAACAACGGAATGAACACAACGATAAAAAAGAGATGTATTGCCATAAGTGAAGCAAACACCATATCAAACCAGCCTAGACAAGCAATAGCGATGCCGTACATACCAAGCGCAGTGATACTCGGTAAAATCGTACGAATAAATAAATCTTGCAAATGGTCGATATCATCTGATAATACGCCTAGTATCCTACCAGTTTGGAAACGAGAACGAATAAAAGCTGCTTGTGGCTCTAACGTTTGATACAATCTGCTACGCATATTTGCTAGTACGCGCAGAATCGTATCATGGCTCGTTAATCGAGAAAGATAGTGAAATACCGCTCGAAAAATACCAAAGGCTCGCACTGAAACAACAGGAATATAGACCATTAAAATATTTTCAGGTCTTAAGGCGGATTTGGAAATTAAGTATCCAGATGTAAACATAAGCGCTGCACCACAGGCTAGAGCTAATAAACTAATAATAATACTGGCTGCTAGCCCTTTGTAATGCATTTTTACATATGGAATAATCCATGCTTTCATTGTACTCCCTCCAATTGTGATAGCACGAGGTCATAGTATTCTCCGCGACGAAGCAATAATTCATGTGGTGTCCCCACTTCTACAATGACGCCATCTTTTAACACAATAATTTTATCCATTTGCTCCATCCAATGCAGCCGGTGCGTTGCAAAAAAGACTAATTTATCTTTAAATAATGTTGTCATCGTTTGTTTCAATTCGTATTCCGTTTCTATATCCAAATGGGCAGTCGGCTCATCTAATAACAGGATAGGGCGATTACCAAGAAAAGCTCGGGCCAATGCGACACGTTGTTCTTGACCGCCGCTAATTGCACGTGCGCCAGTACCAATTTCTTGTTCTATACCATTTGGAAAGGTATGGATTAACTTATCCAATTCTGCATCTTGAACAGCTTGCCACACATCTTCATCCGATGCATTTGGTTCATAAAATCGAATATTATCTGCAACCGACTGACTAAAAATATATGGACGCTGTGGAATGTATGTGATTTGACGCTGCCAAGCTTCTGTATTTAAGCTATCTAAAATTTGCTGATTGACGCGAAAACGCCCTTGATTAGGTGTTAAAAATCCACCTAATATATCAATTAAAGTCGACTTTCCTGCACCGCTTGCACCAACAATACCAATATTTTCAAAACCTTTTACTTGCATGGAAATGGTAGATAGAGCTTGTAAGCCGTTATCGTCATGGGAATGACTAACAGAAGAAAGCTTTAAGGTACTGTTAGCTGTCCAAGCAATGGAGTTGGTAATAACGGAATGATTCTCAGGAACAGGCTCTGCTAATATCCGATCAATTGCTTTGGCTGCTTCTTGTCCATTTAATGTTGCATGGTAGTCTGCTCCAACTTCTTTTATAGGAAGAAAAAACTCTGGAGCTAAAATTAATACGACTAATGCAATATCTAATAATAGATTTCCTTCAATGAGACGTAATCCTAACCCTACAGCAACAGAGGCAACTGATAACATCGTAAAAAAGTCAAGTGCAAAAGATGAAAGGAAAGCAATTCGTAATGTTGATATAGTGGATTTTCGGTATTCATCACTCACTTTTTCAATTGTATCTCCATGTGATTTACTTTTACCTAAAAACTTTAATGTTTCTAATCCCCGTAAAGAATCAATAAAATGATTGGATAATAAATGATAAGAATGCCATTGACGCTCCATTTTCTTATTTGCAGCTAATCCTAATAAAATCATAAATGCAATAATGATAGGAACGGTTAAAAATAAAATGATACTTGACAGTTTATCTTGAAAGAAAACGTAAATGAGTACCATTGGTGGAATAATACATGCAGCAATCATCTTGGGAATAATTAATTCTAAATAAGTACGTTGTTGGTTTGCGCCTTCCATAGCTAAATTAACTAACTTGGCTGTACCGTGTTTACTCGTGTAGCTAGGGCCAAGCGCAAAAAGCTTGGCCAATAATAGTTTTCTTTTTTCCACTCTTGTTTTTTCAGCAAACTGGAAGGTTATTTTTTTCTTTAATGTACCCATAAGATACCTTGTAACAAAGGCAATAAGAAAAAAAACGCCTAACTTCCATGTTTCTTGAAATAATTCGCCGTTAAATAAGCGAAATAACCATTCTGCTAACCATTTTGCTTGCAGAATGATGGCTATTGCTTCCACGATTGTAATGGAAATAACAATGGCAAGTGTCGGTTTTACCCCTTTGTACGTTAGTAAATGATTACGCATCATTTTCTTCATTAGTATTCTAAATGCTCCTCTTCTTTAATACGTTTACGGAATACATAATAACTCCAGATTTGATAACCAAGTACAAAAGGTAATAAAGTGACGGCTACAATGGTCATGACTTTTAACGAATAGTCTCCTGAAGCTGCATTGTGAATCGTTAAGTCAAAAGTATGATTTAAGCTACTTACCATTACACGTGGGAATAAACCGACGAATACAGACGTTACTGTGAGCGCGATAGTTAATCCGGTCATCGTAAATGCCCAACCATCACGACTTTTCTTAGCAAAACTTCCAGCTAAGACAACTGCCAATACAATAAGCGCAAAAATTGGAATTAATATGGCACCTCTCACCTCGAAAATATCTGTGTAGAAATAAGATGCAACCACAAAGGTAACTAAAGCTATACCAACAGCGTAAACAATTTTTTTGGCAGTTTCACGAGCTCTACTTTGTAGGTCACCTGTAGTTTTCAACGTGATAAAGAATAGCCCGTGTAAAAAGCAGAGCAATGTAATTGCAATTCCACCAATTAACGTATACGGTGTGATGTAATCAAAGACAGAAGCGTAAATATTCATCTCACTATCAATTGGTAAGCCTGCCATCAATGCGGCGAACACAACTCCCCATAATAATGGGTTCAATAGGCTACTAATAAAGATTGTCCAATCCCAAGTGTCCCGCCATTTAGGATTATCTAGTTTACTTCTAAACTCAAATGCTACTCCGCGCCCTATGAGCAAGAGAAGCATGATTACTAGTGGCATGTATAAGCCACTGAACAAAGTGGCATACCAATTTGGAAATGCAGCAAACATCGCCCCACCTGCTGTAATTAGCCAAACTTCATTTCCGTCCCAGACAGGACCAATTGTATTAATTAATACCCGACGTTCAACTGGCGTTTTAGCAACAAAACGCATCGCCATGCCAACACCAAAGTCAAAGCCTTCCAAAAACAAGAATCCGACAAACAATACAGCAATTAAAATAAACCATACCTCACTTAGCATAGGAACCATACCCTTCCTCTCCAAAAGGATCTGTTGTTAGTTTGACATCTTTTTCTTCTTCAACAGGGCCTTTTTTGATTACTCGAACGAACAAGTAAGCCATCACAAGTGCAAGGATCAAATAGATGGCACTAAATGAGATGAGTGAGAACAGGACTTGCCCAGCGGTTACGTTTGGTGAAACTGCGTCTTGTGTTTGCATTTCTCCAAATACGACCCAAGGTTGTCTACCAATCTCTGTCATGATCCAGCCGGCTGTTCCTCCAATAAACGGTAAAGCAATTGCCCAAAGCATCGTTTTTAAATACTTTCTGCTTTGTTCTAGCTTTTTACGTTTTACTAAGTAAGCACCATATAGTCCTAATACGATCATTAACCCGCCTGTGAACGTCATAATACGGAAGCTCCAGAATGTTGTTTTAACTGGAGGGATATAGTCTCCTTCTCCATACAACTCTTCATATTTGGCTTGGATGGATTTCATTCCTTCCACGCTTCCGCTAAATTCGCTATAGGAAAGATAACTTAATATATATGGGATATTGACTTCAAAGGAGTTTTCTTGATTTTCCGTATCAATGTTAGCAAACACTGTCCATGGAGCAGGATCAGCGCTGTCTTCCCACAAACCTTCTGCTGCTGCCATCTTCATTGGTTGTGTTTCTACCAAGAATTGCGATTGAGCGTGACCAGTAAAGGCAATACCTAAACCGGAAATAATTGCAACAACTAAAGCGATATGAAATGATTTTTTAAAGAAATCTGTATCTTGTTTTTTAAGCAATTTCCAAGCACTTACACCTGTAATTAAAAATGCTCCTGTGGCTAATGATCCAAATACAGTATGTGGGAACTCCACCCATACTTGACCGCTCGTAATTAATGCTAAGAAGTCATTCATTTCGGCGCGACCATTGTTAATTTCATAACCGACTGGATATTGCATAAATGAGTTAGCGACTAATATCCAAAACGCAGAAATAATCGTTCCAATAGATACAAGCCAAATACATAGGAGGTGTACTTTTTTAGAAAGTCTTTTCCAACCGAAAATCCATAATCCTATAAAAGTAGATTCCATAAAGAAAGCTAATAGTGCTTCAACTGCGAGTGGTGCACCGAATACGTCACCGACAAAGCGAGAATAGTTAGACCAGTTCATCCCGAATTGAAATTCCTGTAATATACCGGTAACGACTCCGACGGCAAAGTTAATAAGAAATAAGTGTCCCCAAAACTTTGCCATTTTTTTGTACTTTTCTTGCCCTTTTACAACGTACAATGTTTCCATGAGTGCAACTAAAAATACTAAACCAATGGATAAAGGCACGAAAATAAAGTGAAAAATGGTTGTAGATGCGAATTGGATTCGCGATAACATAATAACGTCCATAAAGGTTCTCCTTCCTCCCATTCTGTGTGGGGTTAAGCTTTTTTCAGTAGATCTCATAATCCGATTAGTAGTGGAATGTGTCTCTTGTTTAAACATCCCCGTATGGAGTGAGCCAAATGTATTATGCTCCGTACGTCTCGTAATGTTCGCTATTGAACAATTTAAATAATGACAAGCATTCTGTTTATGAAGATTGATTTTATAACCATTTCAGATGTATGGAAAGCTTTGCAAAATAAATGTATGTGATCGATAAGACCTATGTTCGGTTGCAAGCGCAAAAAATAGTTTCCAAAAATATCATGCGAGCAAAATTTAGTTAATGAGAATATCTCTAATATAAGGATGTCTTGACATTAATCTCTCGCCTGCATGATTGTATCCTACTATGAAAGCAAAAATGGAACTTTATAAACAGAATTAGCCCCTTTATACTATGACATTTGGACCTCCTGTTAATACTATACAATTAAAACCTAGTTTGTAACGAAGGAAATATTGAATTTTTTGTAACGTACTTTCGACAAAATTGTTAATGATTGTATTCTGTATTAACAGAAGAGTTGCTTTTGGGTCACTCAGTAAAGGTGTAAGTGATGAAAAAATAACAGCCACTATTTTAACGACGTGTAATTAACACATGCTTCTAAAAGGAAATTATTGGTTGATGGTGTATTTGTAACGTGATATGATCAATTCAAAAGGCATAACAAGTGGAAATTTTAAAATAATTGAAAAGGGCATTCTTTACAGGGGAATAATTTAATTAAGGGGGAAAGCAATGCGTAAGGGAATAAAGAAAAAAGAACGGAAGGATAAGCTGCCATTTCGATTGAATTTGTTATTTTTTATTATGTTTATTATGTTTGCAGCTTTAATTTTTCAGCTTGGTATTGTGCAAATTCTGAAGGGCGAAGAATTTCAGAAAGAGATCGATCGCACGGTAAATGATACAACGAAAGTGCCAGTGCCACGTGGGCAAATATATGATAGAAACCATCAACTAGTTGTTGGAAATGAACCGCGATATGCCATTACTTATACTCCGGCTAAAAGAACGCAGGCGAAAGAGAGATTAGAGGTAGCTGAAAAGTTAGCTAAGCTCATTTCCGTTGAAGTAAAAGATGTTGCAGACATTAATGAAAGATTGAAAAGAGAGTATTATTACTTGAATCATAAAAAAGAAGTAATAGAAAGACTTACGGATGAAGAAAGAAAGAAATTAGATGATACAGAAGAATATGATCTTGCCCTAGAACGAATAAAGAAGCACGAGATGAATGACTTGTCAGAGCAAGATAGGTTAATTATTGCTATTAAAAAGGAATTAGATAAAGCATACGCATTAACGCCACAGATTGTTAAGAATGAAGGTGTAACTGCGGAAGAGTACGCTGAAGTGTCAGAAAATTTAAGTGATTTACCTGGCGTCAATGCGATTGCAGATTGGGAGCGTAAATACCCATATGAGGAAACTTTTAAAAGCCTTGCTGGTAAGATTACATCTCAAGAACGGGGACTGCAAAAAGAAAAACTGGAATACTATTTAACTAGAGGATATAGTCGGAATGATCGCGTTGGAATTAGTGGGATTGAAGAATATTATGAGCACGCTTTACGAGGTAGAAAGGAGCAAGTACAATACACTACGACGAAAGATGGTACCACAATAGGTTCAAAAGTAGCTGTGGAAGGAATGGCTGGGAAGGATCTTATATTAACCATTGATATGGATTTACAAAAAAAAGTAGATGAAATATTACAATCAGAGTTACAGAAAACCATTCAAAAGCATCCTTATCAGCATCAGTACATGTCAGATGCGATGGCGGTAGTTATGAATCCAAAAACAGGAGAGTTACTCGCTGTCAGCGGTGTATTGTATGATAAGGAAAAAAATAAATATAATAACGCTCCATATAAAGCAATTCATGATGCGCATTTGCCAGGATCTTCTATAAAAGGGGCAACCGTTTTAGCAGGTTATGAGTCTGGCGTTATTTCTCCAGGGCAAGTATTTCATGACAGGAAAATAAAGATTGCATCTGGTGCTCCGAAAGGATCTTATAATGATTTAGGTTCAGTAAATGATTTTGATGCACTACGTCGTTCATCAAACGTATATATGTTTTATATTGCATTAAAAATGGGAGGGGAACATCGTTATCCATTTCCCAATGGAGAAAGCGCTGCATTTGATGTAGCAGCATGGGATGAAATGCGTAGTTATTTTCAACAATTTGGTTTAGGTAGCCGAACCGGTATCGATTATCCTGAAGATCCAAAAGGAGTAATTGGCGATAAACAATTTCAACCAGGTTTATTGATGGACTTTGCCATTGGGCAGTATGACAACTACACCGCATTACAGCTAGCACAATATGTCTCCACAATAGCAAATGATGGCAATCGTGTTCGCCCTCGTTTAGTAAGGGAAATTCGTAATCCGTCGCCAACAGAAGATCAATTAGGTTCTGTTTATGAAAGTAAGGGTACAGAAGTATTAAATCGTATTGATATGAGTAAATCAAATATTGAACGTATTCAAGAAGGATTTAGGCAAGTGTTCAATGAATCACAAGGAACATCTGTACGTTTTTTCGGAACATCCAAGTATCGAGGTTATAAAGTTGCTGGAAAAACAGGAACGGCTCAAAACGCTTATTATGCCGATGGAGAAAAGAAGGCTGATACAGAAAATCTCACGCTTGTTGGTTATGCACCTTATGATGACCCTGAAATGGCTTTTGCTATTATTGTACCTCACACTGGGATTGTTAATGGAAAACATCAGATTAACCAAACAATCGGGCAACGGATTATAGATGCTTATTTTGCTGATAAAGAGGAATAGTTTTCGGTTATTAAACAGTAGCATACGCGCAATATATGTTTTTCGAATGAATTAGGGGAAGGTGTTAACAGCTTGCCTAAGAGAGTGATATATGCAATGAGGCTTCTCATTCACAGGAGCCTCATTATAATAACGGGAAGAGGAGATAAATCGATGCGCGAAGTAGTAGTTATTCCATATCAAAGTCAGTGGCAGCAACTTTTTGTACAAGAAGCAACAGATATAAAAGAGTTATTTCAAATGGAACTAGTTACGATACATCATATTGGCAGTACAGCTGTGCCGGGTTTAGCTGCTAAACCAATTATAGATATAATGCCAGTAGTAAAGTCCATTGAGAAAGTAGGTGAGTATATAGAAGGTATGGAAAATCTAGGGTATCATGCATTAGGTGAATATGGTATAGAAGGAAGAAGATTCTTTATTAAAGGTGAATACAAGCGGATGCATCATGTACATATGTTTCAACAAGGAGACCGTCATATTGAACGGCATATCGCATTTAGGAATTATTTAATCCACCACCCCTCGACTGCTATAGAATATGGAAACTTAAAACTGACTTTGGCTAAAAAATACCCAAATCAAATCGAAAAATATATGAGCGGAAAAAATGATTATGTAAAAGATGTAGAGCAGCGGGCATTAAGTTGGTATAAATAATAAAAAAGAAATGGAAAGGTGTTATGCTTGCTACTATTATCTTGTACGCGGTAGGGGATCAGGATAGCTCGGATGGGGTGAGTAACCATCGATTAGGAAAACGGCTACCTGATCTATGCAGTTTTTTCTTACTGCTGCCTGTTCGTAGCCCATAGATAGAAAGATGTGACAAAAAGCTAAGTTTTTCTAAAACTGCTTGCAATCGATATCAGCTGGAAGCAATTCTGTTGTTTGCGGTATTACACCATATACAGGAGAAGTACGTTCTAAATCATAATCAGTAATTACATCCTGCAACCAAAACCAACATAATATAAGTACAATCATTGTAAAAATAATTACTGCAAAAACAGCTATTTTTCCTTTCATAACAATTTCTCCCCCAATGTATCTTCATGTTCAATGGTATTAAATATAAAGTTAGCTTACCAAACCTTTATGTGCATGTAAATATGTTAATTAGATTACTTTTAACAAATGAGGTAGTATAACAAAGTAAATCAAAGTAAAATAAATATAGATGAAAATGTACCCGCTTTCTTTCGTGTTTAGTGAAAGATAATCTTATGCTATAATGCTAAGGTTATTTACGGATCAAGCTAGAGAGGCTTGAAGAATACTCATAGAAAGAGGTAGAACTATTTGATAGTACAAGATTGGAAGCGGGAGTGGTTTGGTAACGTTAAAGGGGATATTTTAGCTGGAATTGTGGTTGCCTTAGCATTAATTCCAGAAGCAATTGCTTTTTCTATTATAGCTGGTGTGGATCCGATGGTTGGATTATATGCATCCTTTTGTATCGCAGTAGTGATTGCTTTTGTCGGAGGGCGTCCAGGTATGATTTCCGCTGCAACTGGAGCAATGGCTCTTCTAATGGGAGGATTAGTTGCTGCGTATGGGTTAGATTATTTATTAGCAGCAACCATTTTAACTGGTATTATTCAAATTATTTTTGGGGTTTGCAAGCTTGCTAAAGTGATGAAATTTGTTCCCAGGTCAGTAATGGTTGGTTTTGTAAATGCGTTGGCAATCTTAATTTTCACAGCGCAAATCCCCCATTTTCAAGGTGAAAGCTGGGTGATGTTCGCGTTGGTAGGCGTAACTTTAGCGATTATCTACCTATTACCAAGAATTACGAAAGCAGTTCCGTCAGCTCTAGTGGCAATTGTGGTCGTAACAGCTATTGTTATTTTCGGTGATATTCAAGTTGGTACGGTTGGCGATATGGGAGCACTAACGCAAGAGTTACCTGCATTTTTAATTCCATCTGTTCCATTTACGTGGGAAACATTCATGATTATTTTACCTTACTCCTTTGCGTTAGCTATTGTCGGGTTATTAGAATCACTACTCACATCAAGTATTGTAGATGATATGACAGACACAGAGAGTGATAAAAATAAAGAAAGTCGCGGACAAGGTATTGCCAATATTGTTGCGGGTTTCTTTGGCGGCATGGCAGGTTGTGCGATGATTGGACAATCAGTTATTAACGTCAAGTCTGGTGGGCGTGGGAGATTGTCCGCTCTAGTAGCAGGTGTGTTTCTCATGTTTCTTATCATTGCGTTAGGCGGGTTAGTAGTGCAGATTCCTATGGCTGCTTTAGTAGGAGTTATGATTATGGTATCTGTCGGCACATTTGATTGGAGCTCTGTCAAGCATATACATCGAATACCGCGCACAGATGCCATTGTTATGCTTACAACGGTAGCTGTAGTGGTTTATACACATGATTTATCTAAAGGCGTACTTGCAGGTGTTGTTCTTAGCGCCATTTTCTTTGCGGCTAAAATTTCCCATGTAACTGTACAGAGTAAACGAGTAAATGGAGAAAACAAGCGCATCTATTATGTGGTAGGACAGCTTTTCTTTGCTTCTGTCAGTGATTTGCCAAGTAAGTTTTCGTATACGGAGAATATTCAATGTGTAGAAATTGATTTGTCACAAACCCATTTATGGGACGACTCAGCAGTAGGCGCATTAGATAAAATAGAAGCCAAATTCGCTCAACAGGATATTCGTGTGGAAATCACAGGTTTAAATGAAGCAAGCAGAAATTTAAAGCAGAGAATTGGCGGTGTTTCTAACGCATCTGGACATTAAAACAATTTAAAGTATAAGTGAAACTTACGATGAGCCAAGTTTTTTAAAAGAAATAGCGTATGTAACCGAAATCTGTAGTTCAGCAAAGTGCGTTATTCTCTATACAATAGTGTTTATAGTATAAGAAGAAAGATAACGTTTTTCCGCTATAAAGATTTGGTAATAATCCGAGTTTTTCTAAAAATAATATGTGAGGTGAAAGCTTTGTTTCAAAATATTTTATTAGCAGCAGACGGATCTTCTCATTCGGTGAGGTCTGCTGAGTATACTGTGGAAATAGCTAAAAAGTTTGCTTCTAAAGTAGAAGTGGTATATGTGGTTGACGGTGAGACTGCAAAAGCAGATGTGCTACATGCTACAGATCATACGCAAGTAGAAAAAAATAGGCAAGAAAGGATGCAACCTGTAACAGAGGTGCTACAAGAAGGAGAAATAGACTATACGGTTACTGTTTTACATGGGGAACCAGGTCCGAAAATTGTAACTTATGCCAATGAACATGATATCGATTGTGTCATTTTAGGAAGTCGTGGTAGGAATAACCTACAAACGTTTTTGTTAGGTAGTGTCAGTCACAAAGTTGCTAAAAGAGTGGAATGCCCTGTGTTAATTGTAAAATGAACGAGTTGCTAGAATTTTAAGTAAGGTCGGATGGGATCAATAGATTATCTTTGATTTCATCCGACCTATTTTATTCCTAAAAACTCGATTCGTTCAAATGCATTAAGGTCCTACTTTTGGAATTCTAAACAATGAGTGGGGATGAAAGAAAACCTCATGCATTGATATTACCTATTTTACAAAAAATGTGTAAAAATGTTGTCATGATTTTCCCAATGTATATTAAGGCAGGTTTCTCATAGCGTTTCGTACATCATAAGGAGATAAGTCAATCTCTGGTTGTATATTCATTGCTAAACATGCTAGTTGAGATCCAATAAATGGTCCCATCGTCAGACCTGTTGATCCAAGTCCATTTGCTAATAGCAATCCTTGAAAACCAGCGAGAGCCCCAACAACTGGTAGATGTCCTGGCGTTACAGGACGAAAGCCAACTCGTGCTTCTACAATTGACGCATCCTTTACGTGTGGTGCGAATTCCATCGCTTTTGTAATTATTTCATGCATTCCACCGACAGTTACCCGCCAATCGTAACCGACATTATTTTCATATGTTGCACCGAGGACAATTCGATTGTTTGGAAAGGTGAGCATATATTGGTTATTGGGTGGCTTTACAACGGGTGCAGTAGACAAGTCTACATTTTGGTTTGCAAGTTGTACGTGTAAAATTTGTGCTCGTTGCGCTTCAACTTGAAAAGAAACTCCTAAAGGAGAAAGTAATTCACGCATCCAAGCACCTGTTGCAGCAATAACGATATCTGCTTTTATCTCTTCTCCATTCTGTAGAGTAACTCCTGTAATACTTTGTCCAATGTTTTGTAAGTTTGCTTCTCCTTTAATTAGCTTTGCGCCGTGCTTTTGTGCTCCTCGAAGAAGTGCATCACGGAGTTTTCTTCCGTCAACACGTGCTGCTCCACTAACATAGACAGAACGGTAGCTGTCGTCTAATAGAGGAAACTGTGCTTTCGTTTGTTCGGAAGATAATAGCTCTATATCGCCAATTTCGGGTGCATCTGCTTTTCGTTTGTCTGCTCGTTCTTTCATTGCGATTAATTTTTGCTCATCTCGATGTAAATGTAATGCCCCAACTTGTTGATACCCAGTTTCATTTTCACCATCCTTAGCAAGCGATTTCACTAAGTTTGGGTACATTCTAGCACCTGCTTTGACCAATTCATACCATGCCCTATTTCTTCGTTGGGACAGCCACGGGCAAACGATCCCTGCTGCTGCGTCTGTCGCTTGTCCTTTTTCTTTACTATCAACAATGGTGACATCCCAATTGCTTTTGGTAAGGTAATAAGCAGCAGAAGCACCAACAATGCCACTGCCAATGATAATTGCTTTTTTTTTCATTAAAGATATTCCTTTCGTTTTCATACTGTATCTAAAAATAATATTCTATACCATCATAAAAATAAGTGTGAAAAAAGTAAATCCATGGCTATTCTTTACGACTATTCTAATGAATTTATATTAAATTGCTATTCAAGCTAAATGAATTTTGATAAGCTAATAGTGGTAAAAGCTAATTAGAAGGAGAAATGATTGATGGCAAAGACGATAATTTTTGGACATAAAAACCCAGATACAGATGCAATTTGTTCTGCAATCGGATATGCGAATTTAAAACAGCAATTAGGAATGGATGTGGAGCCTGCTAGATTAGGTGCAGTTAGTAAAGAAACGCAATATGCACTTGATTATTTTGCAGCAAAAGCACCTGCGCTAATAGAGGAAGTAGAGCCAGGAACGAATGTAATTCTCGTTGACCATAATGAATTTCAACAAAGTGTAGCGAATATTAAAGATGCTCGTATTACGGAAGTGGTTGACCACCATCGAATTTCCAATTTCGAAACAAGTGAACCGTTATATTTCCGTGCTGAGCCTGTTGGATGTACAGCTACTATTTTAAATAAGATGTATAAAGAAAATGCGGTTGCTGTTCCAAAGCAAATTGCTGGTTTATTATTATCAGCTATTATTTCTGATTCTTTACTTTTGAAATCTCCAACGTGTACACAAGAAGATATCGATGCGGCTCATGAATTAGCAAAAATTGCTGAAGTAGATGTGCATACGTATGGTCTTGATATGCTAAAAGCAGGTGCAGATTTAGGAGATAAGTCTATTTCCGAATTAATAACCATGGATGCAAAAGAATTTTCTATGGGTGGTGCAAAAGTAGAAATTGCCCAAGTAAATGCTGTTGATACAGAACAAATCTATGCAATGCAAGCAGAAATTGAAGCGGAAATTTCCAATATCATTAAAGAAAAAAATCTTGATTTATTTTTATTCGTTGTTACGGATATCTTGAACAATGATTCAGAAGTACTTGCTGTTGGTAGTGGGAAAGCGAAAGTAGAAAATGCATTTAAGGTTGAGCTTGACCAGCGTAGCCGTGCGTTGTTAAAAGGAGTTGTCTCACGTAAAAAGCAAATCGTAACAGCATTAACAAATGCCTATGAGAAATAAATAAGAATGCATAAGGGAAAAGGAATATACGCAAATAGACTAAATAAAAAAAGATATTATGCTCCACATGGGCATATATCTTTTTTATTTAGAAAAGCTTCTTATAAAGTGTATGTTAGTTTGGATGATGCATATGAAGGGGAACATCTGAACGCAAAAAAATTCTATTTTTTGCGTTCATGTCAATAAATAATTTTAGGGAGAATCTGTATGAAAATAAGAACAGAAAGATTGTTGATACGTAATTTTGAATGGGGTGATTGGCAAGAAGTGTACCACTATACGTCCCAAAGCTCTGTTATGAAATATATGCCGGAAGGATTGCTGTCAAAAGAGGAAACACAGAATTGTATGAAACAGAACATGGGTAAATCAGCCAAAAAATTCCCAGTAATATTAGTTAATACAAACACTTTAATCGGCCACGTTGAATTTTTCGAATATTTCGGCAACCACACGTATGAGATAGGGTGGGTATTTAATCCCAAATATCATAATAAAGGTTACGCATCAGAGGCTGCATTTGCAATGCTAAAATATGGATTTGAAGAGCTACAGTTACATAGGGTGGTAGCCACTTGCCAGCCAGAGAATGTTCCTTCATATCGTGTCATGGAAAAGATTGGTATGAGGAGAGAAGGCTACTTTAAAAAATGCATTCCTCATGAAGACGAATGGTGGGATGAATATGCGTATGCTATTCTGAGAGAAGAATGGAAAGGTAGCTCAGCTTCTTATTATCCTAGATAAATTTTTATGCGTATTTATCAGGAATAAACTGGGCGCTTCCTACAAATGCTAACTGTAACGAAAAGAGGAGGGATTTCCATGGGAGGTAAACCAAAAGGTCCAAAACAGCAATCACACCCTGACTTACCTGAAAGCCCCAGGCAACCTTATGGAGAACCGTTAGCTGGCTCTAAAAAGGTGAAAAAGGCAAATCATTCAAGTCAAAAGCATAATCCACATCATGGGTTATAAAGTGAAAACTGAATCAGTGGGAGGTTTTTTCATCCCACTGATTGTTAAAGCTTTTATTTGCCTCATCATTAAAATAACGATCGGAGAGTTTCTTCTTATGTGACTGAAACACATCTTCTAGCGGGATATTATACTTATTTGCAATCACGATTAAATTACCCAACACATCCCCTAATTCTTCAGTTAACGCTTGTTTATTTTTCTCATAAGTTTCCTTCATTTCATCAGGTCTATCCCTTCCTATCTCAAGGGCTCTTATAGCACGTGCAACTTCACCCGTTTCTTCTGCTAAAAAACCGATACGAATAAAAATGTCTAATTCGGACCAGCCCCTACTTTCATAATATTCCTTTACCCATTGTTGAAATTCAATAACATTCATTCTCCTCTAACCTCCATTTTTACTACTAACAGTTTAACAAAAAATGAAAGTATTATATAATTTTATTTAGCGATGAATGAGTAGAGGTATAAAGGGAAAAAGGTAGCCATATAGGTTTTTATGGAACACCTTACTCGATTAAAAACCTATTTAATGAATATTGGAAAATGCAAAAAGCAGTAAAAATAGAAGTTATTTTACTAAAGCACTTAGTAAATAATAAATTGCTCTGCTCTTTTACATTTTACGTTGCCATTTGTCCATTTTTGTTATTATTAATTCTTGTAACTCATTTTCATTTTCAGCTACTTTATAGAATAAGGCTAAAGTTACAAGAATGACATCTACACATTCTTCTTTTACTTCATGAATACCTAATTGTTTATATTCACTTCCATTTGCTTTTAAGTAAGATAATATTGCTTGTGATGTTTCTCCAACCTCTTCTGTTAATTTTAGTACCATTTGCTCCAATGTTTTTGGTTCTTTTTCACTTAGTAGCTTAATCTGTTTCAATAATTGCTCCATAGACGTATAGTACCTCCAACTTTTATAATGGTTCTATTCAATTTAAGTTATCATTTATGATATATATGGGGGCAGTTTTTGATGAATAATGACAATAGACAACTATTGTTTTTATAAGATTCCCCCTACTCTAGATGAACTAGATCTTTTTATGCAATATCTATTATATAGTAAAAAAAATTTGTAGTGTTTGATTTCTTTTTGGATATAGACTCTTTTGAGTGTATAAGGTATGTAAAGTAAATTCCCTTTAGATTTTGAGTCATAGTATTTGCATCTATGATACGCCTGTAAAACATAATACAGTAATGTGGCATGTTTTGCGGAATAAGCTATCCCCATGTAAAAATATGTCATTACCAATAATCAGTCTTTTTGTAATGTCCTCCATTGCCAGCAGTCCTATGATTTTATTGAGCTAGCAGCTACCAAAAGTATTACCAAAAACCCACTAGTAAAAGAAATTGTTTGCTAGGGTCTACATGACAGTTGTTCTTTCTTAACAGTTATACTTTTTAATTACTTTTTGCTATGATTAAACGTATAAATTGGCAAGAGAGGGTGCTTCGTTATGTGGAAAGATTTTAAAGAATTTGCGTTTAAAGGAAATGTGGTTGATTTAGCTGTAGCCGTTGTAATTGGAGCAGCATTTAGCGCCATTGTAACCTCCTTAGTAGAAAATATGATTACACCAATTATCGGCATTATGATGAATGGCATCGATTTTAGCAATTTATCAATCACCTATAAAAGTGCGACTATTAATTATGGGTTGTTCATCCAATCCATTGTTGATTTCTTTATTGTTGCAGGTTCTATATTTCTATTTATTCGGTTATTAATGAAATTTAAGCGTAAAAGAGAAGAAGATCCTGTAGAGGAAGTACTAGAAGTGAACGCCCAAGAAGAATTATTAAAGGAAATAAGGGATTTATTGAAAGCGCAGAGAAACAATCAGAAATAGATATTGGAGGAGATTATTTGGAGATTAAAGTCTATCATCCTAAGTATGAAAAAGGGTGGTTACAATGTAGGGTATTGGCATTTCTATCAACAGCTTACTATGATAATGTCTTACAAGAAAAAGAAAACTATAAGCACCCGTCTATTGAATTGGTGGCTATCCATCAAAGTAAAGTAGTTGGGCTGATCGATGTAGAATATGAGACGGAAAAGAATCAGGTATGTACAGGTGAACGGGGGCTTGGAGGCATGATTTGGCATCTTGCTGTACACCCTGATTATCAGCGGCTTCAAATTGGACAGCATTTATTACACCGAGTCGAAAACCTTGCCATTGAAAAAGGTTTGACCTATTTGGAAGCATGGACAAGAGACGATAACTGGGTTGTAGACTGGTATAAGAAAAATGATTTTCGCCCCGTTTATGCTTATTTGCATGTTTTTATGGAAGGTAAAAGTGAAATGCAACATGTAAAAAGTGAGATTAAAGCGCTTCGTCCTGTTCAAACTTGGGCTCATTACAATGGGGAGAACGAGGAATCTATTCGGCAAACATTTGAGCGAGTGCATACATGCACCGGTTTGGAAAAGAGGTTAGATGATGCTAAACGTTTATGAAAGGCTTCTAACTGGCGATAAACAGCAAAAGCAAGCGTATGAAGTAATCATGCATTTAAATGTACTGCATGATTTAAAAGCATATAATCCGATTTTATGCGGTACATTTCCGTTAGGGATTCACACTTCTAAGTCAGATTTAGATATCATTTTACATTCTAAAGATTTGCGGTGTTTGGAACAGAAGATCAAGCGGTTATATTCGCACCATGAATCATTTACATCAAAACATAAAAATATTCGCGAACGGGAAGTGTTGAAAGTGAATTTTATTTATCAATCATTCTCTTTTGAACTTTTTGCGCAAAATCAGCCAGTCAATGAGCAATACGCCTACTTGCACATGATTATTGAAGAAAAAATATTGTTAAAGTATCCTGAATGGAAACAGAAAGTGATTCACTTCAAACAATCAGGGGTGAATACAGAGGCAGCTTTTTGTAAACTACTAGGGCTAGAAGGGGACCCCTTTGAAGCGTTAATTCAATATGGGAAACAAAATCATATTATAGCATAAAACAGGGGATTTTTATTTATATTTTGCTTGACTCTCTATATGACGCTATAGGGAAATATATATTATGGTTTACAGTAATTAGCTTTGGTTTTTACTACATTTATGTTGTTGATGTAAATGAAAACAAACAGGACTAGTCTTTTTTTACAACATATTTTAGCTTTTTAGGTGATTGACTTATACAAAAGGGTGATACTTGCCATAGGTTATTAGTGAACCTATAACAGGAAAGGAGAATTTTTCATGTGGAATCATCATGGGAAGTGTTGTCCCCCAAAGCAGGTCGTTCATCCAACAAAATATGATTGTGTAAAACAATGTAGTGAAAATGTTGTAGAGCATATTCACCCTTCGCATACAACGGTGCAAAATCATCATACGACAATTAATAAGCATGTATTTCCTCATTCTACTTCTGTACAAAATACAAATAGCAGTGTAGATGTATACGGTGGGTCTTTTAATGTGCCATCTCAAGTAGGAGGGGCAATGGCACCAGGAATGGGAAATGGTCAAGTAGCAGGAGCAATGGCGCCAGGAATGGGAAATGGTCAAGTAGCAGGAGCAATGGCACCAGGAATGGGAAATGGTCAAGTAGCAGGAGCAATGGCACCTGGAATGGGTTACGGCTGTCATAAGCCAAAACATTGCCAACCACCACATAAATGGTGTTAACTTAAAATGAGAGCTGGCATAGTATATGTCAGCTCTTTATTATCCCAAGCAGAAGTGTGTTATCGTATTGTTAGTACCTTCACTAATTTGATGTCATCGTATAAAGCTATTCTTTAGTGGAATAAAGATCCAATAAGTAGGAGCGTATAAAATGAAAATTTTAACCGTAACAGGATATAAACCAATGGAAATCAATATATTTAAAGAGGATGATGAACGGATTACATATGTAAAGACCGCAATAAAAAAGCGTTTAATACCGATGATCGAGGAGGGCTTGGAATGGGTCATCCTATCTGGACAAATGGGTGTGGAAATGTGGACTGCAGAGGTGATATTGGATTTGCAAGATAATTATGATGTTCAATTAGGAATATTTCCACCGTTTGAAAATCAGGACAGTCGCTGGCCGGAGCCACTGCAAGAGAAGTACCAATCCATCGTTGCAGCAGCTAATTTTTATAAGCCCGTATATCGAGGCGATTATCGAGGAGCCTACCAGTTTAAAGCAAAAAACTTATGGCTAGCGGATAAAAGCGATGCCTGCTTATTACTTATGGATCAGGAGTATCCAGGAAGTACACGCTTCTTTTATGAAATAGCTAAACAATCTTTACCAGATCATTCCATTTATACGATTACACCGGCGGATTTAGACGATGTTGTTGAAGAAATTAGGATGGCTAATCCTGATTACTGGATGTAACTGTAAATTCGCTGAAGTTCACAAGGAAATCGCTTGAATTTATATGGAAGTCGCTGGAGTTCACAAGAAAATTGTTTGAAGTTCACCACTTTTTCGCTGAAGTTCACAATCTAAGCGTAATAAATTTAAACTTCTTGCAGGTTTTTGAAGTATGTTATCGAATCTGTTATTTTAGTAGTAACTTAAATAAAAGGAGTGATCGATTGATAATAAAGCCATTGCAAGCTCCACATTATCTTTTACAAATGGAAGCATTAGCACGAAGAATTTCACCTCATCACATATTAAAAGAGAGCATTACAAGTAAAGCGAAACGATTGCGAGCAGGTTATATAGGCGAAGCATCCCTTGAATATTATCTCCAATTTTTACCCTACCATAATTTCTTCATCTTCTATAATATTCGCTTGAAAGATGAACACGGCTATTTTCAAATAGACATTCTCGTTGCCTCTACGAAGTTTCTCTTCATTCTGGAAGTGAAAAATATTAAAGATCATGTAATTTTTGATGACATGGGACAAGCTATTCGCTTTGTAAATGAAAAAGAAGAAGCTTTTACTCATCCAATATACCAAATAAATTTACAACACACGAGATTGCTTCGATGGTTGCGACAATACAACCTTCCGCCAGTCCCACTTGAAAAATTAGTCATTTATACTCACCCCAAAACCATTCTTAAAAATCTCACAAACGATCCGACGATTTCAAAACATATTATTCAAAAAGAAAAGCTACTTGAAAAGGTGGAGCTATTTCAAGAAACATATACGCAATCTTGCTTATCTGAAGAAGAACTGCTTCGTTTATCCTCTCTCCTAATTTCTTCCCATACAACAAAAGAGGTTGCTGTTATGCAGAAGTATGCGCTGACAAAGAATGAGCTTCTTCGAGGTGTATTTTGCTTTAACTGTAAGAAAAGCAAAATGTACTTTCATTATGGGACGTGGCGGTGCAGTAGCTGTCATCAGCAATCAAAAACAGCTCATCGACATGCGCTTTCTGATTATGCTTTATTGATAGAACCGTATATAACGAATCGCCAAGCTCGAGAGTATTTAGAAGTACCATCTTCCCATATGATGAAACGATTACTTATGAAAGAAAAAATGAGCGCTGTTGGAAATACTAGTGGCAGAAAATATAAGGTAGAAGTTTTACGATTCTAAGAGAGAGCAGGATACAAATTCTGTAAATTCGCTGAAGTTCACAAGGAAATCGCTTGAATTTATATGAAAGTCGCTGGAGTTCACAAGAAAATTGTTTGAAGTTCACCACTTTTTCGCTGAAGTTCACAATTAGTAAAACGAATCCGTTTAAACTTCCTTCCTCTCTTTTTCATCTTTACGTTAATGTCCGCATAACCTTTAATGATTGTTATAAAGTATCATGAAAGGAGTGGCCGTACACATGTATCCCAACTATTATCAAATGCCTACAAGAACTGAGTCCGTCTCAAATAGGACAATGAAAGTGTATGGAACAGGAAAAGTAATGGTGGAGCCAAACATTGCTTCGGTTCAATTAGGAGTCGTTACTGAAGATCCTTCCCTGACGAAAGCGCAACAGGAAAATGCGCGCATCATGGATCAAGTAATTCAATCTTTAAATGAATTAGGTGTACCTCCACAAGCAATACAAACCTCTTCCTTTACTATCCGACCTATTTTTGACTATAAAGATGGAAAGCCTGTAAATCAACGGTATCAGGTTATGAACACGCTTCAAGTTATGCTTACAGATTTTGAAGCAATAGGAGCTATTATTGATAGGACTGTCCTAGAAGGAGTAAACCGCGTATTTGATATTCAATTTTCAACTGATCAGCAAGCAGCCGCTTATGATCAGGCTTTGCAAAGTGCTTTAGAGGATGGAACTCGCAAAGCCAGCACCATTGCCCAAAATTTCCATGTAGTTCTAGATACCATTCCGCTTAAAATTATAGAACAAACCTCACCATCTCCAGTAGCTTATAAAGCCTTTTCTGCTACTGCTGAAAGTACTACGACCCCGATTCAAGCCGGTCAAATAGAAGTAGAAGCAAATGTGGAATTGTTATATCGGTATGCATTTGTCCAATAAAAAAAGCTTTTATTCTCAAATATTTTCCCTGTTTTTCGCTTTTGTGAAGCAGGTTATTTATGGAATATGTCGAATACTATAATAAAATCAAAAGTGAAAAGAGGGATGTGGATGGATAAAGAATCGAAAAATGAGTATGAAGTGAATGAGCGAATTCAATATACTGATCCCATTAGTGAAATGGTTAAACGGGCAGAAAGGGAAGGACAATTTGAAAATTTACCAGGAAAAGGAAAGCCGCTAAAATTAAAGGGTGACAATTTTAGTCAAGAACAGCAGTTATATAAAACAATGAAGGATAATCACGTATTACCAAAATGGATCGAATTAGCTAATGAAATTGACGTGTTAAAAGAAGAACTAGCTATTTTGCATGTAGAAGAAAGGAAGGCCAAAATAAAACTTACGAATAAAAAAATTAAACAATACAATCGCTTGTGCCCGCCTTCTTTACAGCGAAACAAAATACATGAATAAAGCGATTTTTGAAATCAAGCAAGAAATGATCACAAGTCTAAAAGATGGAACAGCTTTTTGAATGGCCCGGAAGAGGCGTAAGCGGGGTTCTGCAACGAACGTTTAGGGGTCTAAGCAGTATGAGAAGAGAGCTTCGACTTCACTGTGAAGTATGGTTCACGCACATATAAAAACAATAGGCTAAAAACGATTTGCCTAATTTATACATACGAGGAGACTGAGCATGAATTTTAGCATACGCAAGATGGAAGAAGCAGATATTGAATTTGTTCAACAAGTAGCAGTAACAAGCTGGCACGCCACGTATGAAGGAATTATACCTAAAGGTACTCGAGATACATTTTTAGCTGGTGCTTATAGTAAAGATATGTTGCTTAGACGGTTAAAAAGATCGCATTTTTTCGTTGCTGTAGTAGACGCAAAGGTGATTGGATTTGCAAATTTTTCTCCTGTTACAGATAAAGGAACAATGGAATTAGCTGCTATTTATATATTGCCAGAATATCAAGGGTTGGGAGTAGGTACAGCACTATTAGAAGCTGGAAAACAAATAAATCGCAATGCAGCAATTTATATTCAGGTTGAGAAAGAAAATAAGCAAGGCACGCGTTTTTATGAACATAAAGGCTTTAAAAAAGTAGAAGAATTCACGGAAGATTTTGCTGGGCAACAATTGCAAACAGTTCGCATGGTGCTTTCATAAAGAAGCAAATGATAGTTGTAAATACTTGTACAGTATGATTACCATTCAGTCCCCATCGTTTGTACTTGTCCCTTCAGGTTTATAAAAATAAAGCCGAGATCCTTTGCACCTTTTTATGACGACGTATAAAAATGGTAGAAAGGAAACGATTAAAATGAAAATTTATCGTTTTTCAACCGCGTATGCAAAGCAAGTTACAGCACATGAATCAAAAAATCTAAGCATTACACCGTTATTAAAACTTGATAAAGCGCCCATCCAAATGAGTTGTCTATATCTAGAAGCTGGCGGTGTTGTTGGTGAGCATGCTGCTTCAACAGATTAGCTTCTTTTTGTAGTTGAAGGAAGTGGGGAAGTAAAAGGAGCTGAAGGATACTTTCTACCTGTTCAAAAAGGAGAAGCTGTATATTGGGAACAGAATGAACGGCATGTAACGCAATCAGAACATGGGTTAACGGCTATTGTCGTTGAAGCGGCTATACTGAATCTATCTCATGATATATGCGCTGAAATGATAGAAAGAAATGAACACTATTAAAAGGAGGTAAGAAGTTGCAGACACGTCAAGCAAATATAGATGATGCCGCATCTATAGCTAAAGTTCATATAGATAGCTGGAAAACAACGTACAGCGGAATCGTGCCAGATGAATTTTTACAAACTTTAACGTATGAGCCAAAAAAATGGCGCGAGCAAATAGTAAATCAACCAATCCATATAGCTGAAGATAAGGACGGCTATATGGTTGGTTTTGCTACAGGTGGCAAAGAAAGGACAGGGAAATATGCTGGATATGATGGTGAACTTTATGCTATTTATCTTTTAGAAGACTACCAAAGAAAAGGAATAGGGAACATGTTGTTTCAAAAGGTTGTGGAACAGCTCTATAAGGACGGTGTAAATACAATGATTGTCAAGGTATTAGCGGATAATCCAGCGAAACATTTCTATGAAGCTATGGGTGGAAGCTTGCTCCAACGCACAAAGTTGCATGTTGGAGGTCATGAATTACCAACGCTTGTATATGGTTGGAAAGATATAAGTATTTTTACACAATAAGAGTATAAAATTGAAAGTTTTATAGAATAAGTAAAGCTACAACTTACACCATAAGCCTCGTTTTCTAAAAAAATACACCTTTTAGGAGCATGAGTCTTGAGACCCCACAGTGAAAAATTTTTGTGAGCGAAGAGGCTCAAGTAGCCCTGAGGAAAGCGTACGCTGCAGTGGAAAGTAACGGGTGCAAGAGCAGATACAAGTTTTATGAATGAATCAAATTAAGAAGGCGAAAAAGTAATGCCTTAACATACTATGCGAGGAGGTATGAAATGCAAAATAATCTTTCCATTCGGCCATTAAACAAGGAGCATCAAGCACTGCTAAGGAGTTGGTTGTGTGACCCTTCTGTTTTACAATTTTATGGAGGGAGGGATAAATCCTATACAATGGAAATGATAGAGGATAAATTCTATAAAAATAATGCATTAATATCCCGCTGCATTATATATTGTAATGAAATTCCAATTGGTTATTTGCAGTATTATCCAATTAATAGCTGTACAAGTAATCTGATGCCTATTGTAGGTTCAAGCGCTTACGGTATGGATCAGTTCATTGGTGAAGATAATTATCGAAATAGAGGAATTGGAACGGAGCTTATAAAAAAAGTGACAGTATTTCTCATTGAAGCGTACGGTGCGTCCAAGGTTGTCCTTGACCCACATGTAGAGAACGTTAGGGCGGTAGCCTGTTATGAAAAAGCAGGATTTCAACGTGTGAAAAAATTATTGCATTATGCGTTTCATGAAGGGAAATATCATGACTGTTGGCTATTGACGTATGACACTGATAAAAAAGTGCATCGTTCATAGTGTGGTGATATTTATTTCAAATTGCTTGTAAGCTCTTCAAAATTAGAAAGCTAGATAAGTCCTATAATTGGGATAAACGACATTTAAAAGAGGGGGAATTGATTTGCAAAGTACAAAAGTATTAGAACGCTTTCAAATAGCTGTTGATAAAGAGCCCAAAAGTATTTACCCTTTTTCTCCCGTTTACCATGTCCCATATAAAGGAAAAGACGTTATTGTGAAGAAAACGCAAAAACCACTCGAACGTGCTGAAGCATTAGCGAAATACACACGATTTTTACGAGCAAACGGCGTTCCTATTGTTACACCGATAAAAATGGACACAAATAACCCGCAAGAACTGGAAGATGCGTGTTACGTTGTGTACCCATTTATCCATGGGAAATCGTATACAGCGACACACACACAAATATATGCATCGGGTTGTTTATTAGGGCATATTCATGCGTTATCACCAAAAGGAGAATTATTTCAACTTCCAGAATATGCTGTGTATGATTTCACGAATGAAGAAGTAGAGGAAAGTGTACGAGCGATTACAACTCATGTTAAACGGAACCGTGTTACTTTTCCTATTACTCAGTTAGAAGAAAAATTACTTTCCTGTGTAACCAAACAATCTTGTTTGAAGGAACTTCTCTTGCCCCATGTTTTAACACCGCATGATTATAAAGCGAATAATCTAGTCTTTACACCTGAACCTTATTTGATTGATCCCGACAATGCTGCAAAAGTTCCGCGTGTTTTTGATTTAGCTTTAGCATTATTATTATTTCATAATGAATTATCATCTGCACCTGATTACGTATTTACCGTAGAACAATGGAAGACGTTTTTATCTGGCTATTATCAGTTTGTACAAGTAACAGAAGTAGAAAAAAGAGTGTGGGAAATGGCTTTAGAGCATGTGTTTTTAGACGAAGTAATGTGGCTGATGGCGGAAGTTCCTGAAGACTGGGAAAAGCCATCGCAACGTCAGCTCTTTTTAAGTGTTGTTCATTTGCTTTTACATAGCCAACCATATGAAATTTGAGAAGGACAAGAGTAACTTTTTCGTGAAAAATGTTAAGCCAATCGTTTTCTGCATACTACTCACCATGATGAGCATGTTGCTAACAACCTGCACGGAGGATTTTGTGTAAAAGTAAGTAAATGACTATTCTAGTAGAGCGTGTAAATAGGAAGCTAACCATTGAAGGAGGAGAATAAGATTACTTCTTAGCAAAAGCCAAGAGAAAGTTACCACATGCAAGCCAAGCGACAACGATTGTGGCAACTCTCTGTATTTGCTTAGTTTGAAAGTTCGTTAATGCACTCTAGAACAAGTGTTACTGCTTGGCTCATAGATGCTCCACCACCAAATGCTGCTGTAACAGCTGCCGCTTCTAAAATTTCCTGCTTTGTACAACCTTGGTCCAAGCATCCTTTTGTGTGATAAATAATACAATACTCATCTTGTGCATGTAAGCTGATACCTAGACCTATTAACTGCTTTGCTTTAGCAGAAAGCTCTCCTTCTTGAAAGCAAGCTTCTGTAAAATCATGATACTTTTTCGTAAATGCAGGCATTTGTTTTGAAAAGATGTCTACACCCTTTTTGTACGCTAATAACGTCTGTTCAATCGAATTTCGATGAGGTTCCATATATTACTACTCCTTTTTCGCTATAGATGTATAAAATTTTGGTATATCGTATAAGAAAAACTACAGCTTTTGCTATGAGATTTGGCGACAGTTTTTCTAATAGTTATATGTTATTAGTATGACCAATTAAACAGCGAATATTTGCGAGAATTTGTTTGGTTGTAGTTAAAAAAGGGAATGAATTTTTAATGTATAACAACAAAATTTCATTTAATTGTAATTTGCGATAAACTAAAGTATAAATGGGAGGGTTTATGATGAAGAAATTAATCCGAAAATTAATTAAATATGGACCAGTCATATATCCAGTAGTGAAGAAATACCTTCATAAACGAAAATCGAATAAAACCTATTATGGTGAATAATACTATGCACTTCTTCCTGCTAAATATAAGACAAGTTATTCTGTCAAATGGTGACTTGCTCTTTAAAATTATTGTGCTTTAAGTCAAATAGACCACAATCACACCATATACATAGGAACGGAGGGAGAAGATGATGAAGGGAATAAATCACGTTTTATTTTCTGTTTCCGACTTAGAAAGGTCGGTTGTATTTTATGAACAAGTCTTCGGGGCAAAGCTGTTAGTTAAAGGGAGGAGCACTGCATATTTTGATTTGGATGGGCTGTGGCTTGCGTTAAACGAAGAAAAAGATATTCCGCGGCAAGAAATCCATCAATCTTATACACATCTTGCGTTTTCCATTGATGAAGCAGAGTTTGACAGAGCATATGATTTATTGTGTAGGTTAAATGTGAATATTTTGCAAGGAAGAGAAAGAGATGTGAGGGATAAAAAATCCATCTATTTTACAGATCCTGATGGGCATAAGTTCGAATTTCACACAGGTACTTTAGCAGATCGGTTAGCTTATTATAAAAAGGATAAACAGTATATGAATTTTTTTGAATAATTTTTTTAACGTTTTTAGCCAAGAAGTCTCCATCTTCAAGCGTGTGAAGGGTGAAATCCCAGCGGTAAGGTGGAGATGAATTGGCTTTCGGTCAAGTACGTCTTTAGACGTGCTAATTGACCGAACGCATGTTACCATAAGAGCATGAAGTGTTCTTTGAAAACTGGTAATGCGAAAACCAAGCGAATCCTTCCATGCGTAAAATATCCAAGGTACGAAAGAAACTCCGATTCGTCGGACATCTAGGGCAGGAACTTCCCGAAGTAACGCTCATGGAGACGAAAGGTTGCTTTCGTCGTGGAAATGAGAAGCTCCCACTTCAAGCGAAGCTAAGTGGTGAGTAGTTCACAACGAGACGGAATTAGTGAAAAGCCAAGTTATTTTGTACATCACTAATTGAATGCTCCTTAAATAGGCTATTCGCATGTAGTTATAAAGCTTCCAAAATATGATTTGAAACTTGTTTTGAAGCCTTCATGTAGAAACAGTTTTCCCGACTACAGTTCCAGTTGTTCAATTTGGTTTTGCAACGATTGGATATTTTCAATCGTACGATAAAGCTCTGTATCTTTAATCTGTTCAACTGTTACCTCCCCTTGATCCATTAAATCGTTCGTTGTATCTAATAATTGTTCACTTCTACTTTTTAATTCTTCGTGTATGTCTTCAGCAATGGTAGGCGGGTCGATATCAATAAAGTCAGTTATTGTAGTTTGTAGATTTTCCAGTTCTGTTCTTAGTTCATCTGCTTCTAAAGTAGAAGCTTCTTCTAGAAAAAGGTTTAAATCATTAACGTAGGCAGTTGCTTCCTCTGCATAATTTAAAGAATTCGTCGTTTCCTCTAATAGGGCACAACCACTCAACCATAACAAGGATAGACTTAACAAACCGAGCGTTACTTTTTTCATATTTATTCCAACCTTTCTTTAATTCGCTATAAGAAAGCATTAAATTTTTAGGATTAATAGCAAGTTTTTCTAATCCGTATCACACAATTCCGGGAATTATTTCTGAAGTAAATGGGAGGCATTTACAATAAGTTGAATTTTAAACAATTAAAAGTATTTATTGTATATTCTATTCTAATTACCGTTGAAAATAATTTCGCTTTCCTTAGCGAGTGTGGAAGTATTTGCTGCTCCTTACCCTCTATTACTAGGTACGAATAATACATCCAGAAGGTTTCAAGTAATTGGTATAATTGTAGCTGACTAATTTGGCAAAACTACATATTTGAGAGCACTAAAACAAAGGATGGTTCGTATGCAAAAAAGAAAATGTGTATCGATATGTGTGATTTTGCTTTTGCTTTTAACAAGTGAACAAGCAATAGCAGCTTCTCTTCATGAACCTTTAACAAAATCCAGTTCAATCGATAATAAAGAACGACAGCGTTATAATGAAATGTTATTGATGTATACGGCGAAGGAAATGGGCATTCAAGTAGAAGGGAAATCTAAGACAACATTACAAAAAGAAGTAGAGCAGTCAATCATAGAACAAGCTAGGAAAGAATATGCCATTCAGCCAGAAGGAAGAAGTAAAAGAGAGCTACTAGAAGCGATTCATTATACGCAGGTGGTTCAAAAAGCAAAACAGCTTGGTTTAAAAACAACTGGAAAATCGACAGAACAATTAATGACAGAAGTATTTGATAAACAATTAAGGAAGAAAGCCAACCAATTGGGGGTTGTATGTGAAGGTAAAACGACAGAACAATTAAAACAAGCATTAATCCAATTTGAGGTAGAGGTAGAAGCAAAGCGATTAGGAATAAAGCAACGTGAAAAAGGCATAGATCAGCTAATTAAAGAAGTACATGAAGCTAAATTATACCATACTGCAGAACAATTAGGGTTACTTACAATGCATAAAACTCCTGTTGATTTAATGGAAGAAATTATTGTTAACCATGCAACAGAAGCAAAAAAATTACAGTTATACCCATTTCAAAATGGGGAACTTCATAGCTACCTTCACTTTAAATTTGAACTAGAGAATCGCTTTATAATATTTACAAACAAGTAGAAATTTTTTGTGAATGAGATGAGATTGAGTAAGTATATGTCGTATGCATTGCCCTTTAAAGGTATGTTTCCCATATTTTTTTTGTGCTATAGAAAAGTATAACGTTTTAAGGTTTATAGTATAAGAAAAACTACAACTTTCTCTATAAGACTTGGCGACAAGCTAAGTTTTTCTAATGGATTTTGTATAGGCTAAGTAATTCACATCCAACTATTTATGGTTACTGATGTCTTGTCAATGAATGCTACTGTAAAGATAACTTTGCGCTACTAGTATCACTCCTGTAATTTTCGATTTTATACTTTTAAACCATAAAACGTATTGGTTTGTATCATTTTTATCCTATGGTATGATGTTAGTTATGTCACATAGTAAGTAAATGTTGATTGTAGTTAAGTTTTCCCTAATAAAAGTGCGCTTGTTTCAAAGAATTGAAAGGTATGTGTTGGGTAAATCGAAGTGTGAGGTAATAACTTCTAGGATGCTTTATTTCTTAAGCTTCCTTTAGATCATACCTTTGCACCCATAGGAAAACATAGGACAAACAACAGCGTGGTTATCTTACACTAAAGGAAAGTTAGGGTTTAACGGGGAAAACGACCATGTTTTTCGTCATAAATACTTGAGAATAGCCAAGTTTTTTAAAGAATGAGGATAAATTAAGTTTTTTAAGCTACTAACAAGCGGTTGGATGAAAAGCCCCTCACTGCTTGAAGGTTCACTTTATTGTATAAAGAATTTTTTCTTGCTGAATAGACACACAAGTATTTCACGTGCTCCATTATTCAGGAGCGAGCAAAAGAACTCGTGCCTATGAAAAATAATTTTTTATGCATGAAGAAAGGGGAGGTATGGTGACTTTAGAAAATACAACAACAAATAATCCAAGAGAAGTAAATAAAGTACCACTGCTTATTGTTTTAATTTCAGGTGCATTTGTTGCCATTTTAAATCAAACTTTATTAGCAACTGCTTTGCCAAAGATTATGCAAGATTTACAGTTAGATGCCAATACTGTTCAGTGGTTACAGTCTATATTTATGTTAGTAAATGGCATTATGATTCCAATTACGGCATTTTTAATTGAACGATTTACGACAAGAGGACTCTTCCTAACAGCACTAAGTATATTTGCGGTAGGTACGCTTATATGTGCAATCGCGCCTAACTTTTCTGTGTTAATGGTTGGGAGAATCGGTCAAGCAGCGGCAGCAGGCATTATGATGCCATTAATGCAAACGATACTATTCCTCATCTATCCAATTGAAAAAAGAGGTACAGCGATGGGGATGTTCGGTATGGTGATTGCTTTTGCGCCAGCTATAGGGCCGACATTGTCTGGATGGCTAGTAGAGCACTTTCCGTGGAGAAGTGTATTCTATGTCGTATTGCCAATTATTATGATCGACATCGTTGTTGCCTATTTCATCTTAAAAAATATTACGAAACAAACATTTCCAAAAGTAGATGTGATATCGATTATCTTGTCTACATTGGGCTTTGGTGGTTTATTATATGGATTTAGTGTGGCAGGTAATAGCGGTTGGGGAAGCGTACAGGTAATTATATCGTTAGTTGTTGGTGCCATTACATTAACCATGTTTATTTTAAGGCAGATGAAATTGGAACAACCTATCTTAGAATTTCGCGTATTTCGTAATGCTGTTTTTTCTTTAACAACAGCGTTAGGAATGGTTACTTTTATGGCAATGATTGGCGCAGCAGTTATCATTCCTATTCTTGCACAAAATATGCTTGGGTTTACCGCCTTGGAATCTGGTTTAATGATTTTGCCTGGTGCCATTGTTATGGGAGTAATGAACCCAATTACTGGAAGATTATTTGATCGATTCGGTGCCCGTTGGTTAGCCATTATTGGTCTGTCTATTGTCACGATAACGACATTTATGTTTACAAATATATCTATTAATACGTCATTTGGCTATATTGCAACAGTAAATGCAGTTCGTATGCTTGGAATAGCCATGGTCATGATGCCTGTTACAACGGCAGGATTAAACCAGTTACCATTCCATCTTATACCGCATGGAACGGCTATGAATAACACGATGCGCCAAGTTGCGGGAGCTGTTGGAACAGCTTTGCTAGTAACAGTGATGACAAATGCTGCATTACCAGATCAAGGTATTCAAGGAATGATTCATGGAGTAAATATTTCATTTATTGTAGCTGGAGTGTTTGCGTTTATAGCACTTGTCTTATCTCTATTTATCAAAACGGAATCAAACAAAGGGTCGGTTAAACTTAGTAGATAAAGAGAGTTTTAGATGATACTTTTTCGTCTAGAAGCAATCAAATAAATAAAATAGTTGACATTCTTCGCTTTTGTATCCATAATATTATAAAAACAAGTTGAACGGTAAAAAAGGATTAGTATGTGGGTGATTCAGTGCCAGAGATGGGGAGTTAGAAGCTGGGAGCTTTCCACGCTTGAAGCCACAGAACCTGCCTTTTGAGTCCCATGAAAAATGGGCGCTATATTCGGCGTTATCGAAGCAAGCGGGATGTTATTCTAACATCTAACATAGGTGGTACCGCGGAAGAAGCTCTTTCGTCCTTGATTTAGAGGGATGAATAGGGCTTTTTTCACTATAGGTTAAAATTTCTAAGGTTTATGATAAGTAAAACAACGGTGTTAAGATCATGTTATATATCCATGTGATAGATACATATAAAATATAAAAGATATGGGAATAGGAGCATGTAAAGTGAGGAAACAGAGAGTTGTCGTAAAAATAGGAAGTAGTTCGTTAACAAATGCACATGGTGAAATGGATGAGGCAAAGTTAACGGAACATGTGGCAGCGATTGCCAAGCTTCGCGAATCAAACCATGACGTTATTTTAGTTTCATCAGGTGCAGTGGCCGCAGGTTTTCCGCAAATTGGCTATGCATCAAGGCCTGTAACCTTAAAAGGAAAGCAAGCTGCAGCAGCTGCAGGACAAGGGTTGTTAATCCAATCATATATGGAAAAATTTTCAGAATATGATTTGCGAGCTGCACAATTATTATTGACGAGAGACGATTTTAAAGATCGAGAACGATATAAAAATGCGTTTAATACGTTAATGGAACTATTAGAACGGCGAGTTATTCCAATTATTAATGAAAATGATACGGTATCCATCAAAGAACTTACATTTGGAGATAATGACATGTTATCAGCTTTAGTTAGCGGTATTGTTCATGCAGACCAGCTCATTATGCTGACCGATATTAACGGCATCTATGATGGAAATCCGCGTCAAAATCCAGCAGCTAGAAAATATGACTATCTTGCCCAAATTACAGAAGAAATGGTTGACCAGACAGATCAACATGGGTCGTCAGTAGGTACTGGAGGAATGAAATCGAAGTTGGAAGCTGCAAAGATGGCTTTATCATTGGGAGTTAGTGTGTTTATCGGAACTGGTAACGGCGCTGAAAAATTATCGCATATCATGGAAGGAAGTGGAGATGGCACTTATATCTCTAATCCTGCTAAAGGTTCGATTACGACCAATAAGCAATGGATTGCACTTCATTCAGAGCCAGTAGGTCAAATTTACGTGGATAATGGTGCAGAAGAAGCCATTCTTTATCAAGGAGCAAGTTTATTAGCTGCAGGGGTCCGAAGAGTGCAAGGGCAGTTTAAGGAGGGTGATGTTGTAGAAGTATATGGAGAAAATGGATTAATTGGCAAAGGAGAGGCAAGTTGTTCCGCAGATGTAATTATGAAAGAATTGCAACTAAGGAGCGCGGACAAAGATTGCTTATCATCTAGGGTTATTCATCGAGACCGTTGGGTGAGATTAACATAATTTTAAATGAAACAGGGAGGAATGACGATGACAGAAGTACAAGAGAAAGGAAAGTTGGCAAAAGTTGCAAGCTACCAGTTGAATGGTATCACAACAAAGGAAAAGAACGAAGCGTTGGAATACATTGCAAAGCAGTTGGTAGAAGACAAGGAGAAGCTATTAAAAGAGAACGAGAAGGATTTACAGATAGGAGAAAAAAATGGCATCTCAACATCGATTTTAGATAGAATTATGTTGGATGAGACGAGAATTGAAGCCATGCATGACGCTATATATCAACTCATTACATTAGATGATCCAATTGGAGAAGTTTTGGAGCGTCTTGAAAAAGATAATGGTCTTCGTATGGAAAGAAAACGCGTTCCCATCGGCGTAATAGGAATGATTTATGAAGCGCGACCAAATGTAACGATTGATGCGGCAACATTAGCTTTAAAAACAGGAAATGCGGTTATTTTAAGGGGAAGCTCATCTGCTGCGTTTTCCAATCGAGCTATCGTTGCATCGATTCACCAAGCTTTGGCTAAATCAAAGCTTCCAGTCGATGCGGTTCAACTCATTACGGATACAAGTAGAGAGACCGCACAACAATTATTTACGTTAAATGAATACTTAGATGTATTGATCCCTCGAGGAGGGAAAAACCTCATTCAAAAAGTTTTACAATCATCAACAGTACCAGTAATTGAAACTGGAGCTGGTAACTGTCATATGTTTATTGATGCTTCTGCTGAGCAAGAGCTAGCTTTTAAGTTGGTTTTAAATGCAAAATTACAGCGTCCGTCTGTATGTAATGCAATCGAATCATTGCTCGTTCATCAGGAATGGTTTAAGGAACATGGAAAATCTTTACTAGAAAAACTGGATAAAAAACAGGTGAAAATTTACGGGGACGAATATGTTTGTAAAGCTTTTTCAAAAGCGAAATTAGCGACAGAAGAAGATTGGTATACAGAATATCTTGATTTAGCAATTAGTGTTAAATTAGTTTCTACATGTGAGGAAGCGGTCAAACATATTAATAAGTATGGCACACGGCATTCAGAGGGGATTATTACGCAGGACAATGAACATGCTGCTTATTTCCAGCAGCACGTCGATGCCGCCGCTGTTTACCACAATGCTTCTACAAGATTTACAGATGGTTTTGAATTTGGGTATGGAGCGGAAATTGGCATTAGTACTCAAAAATTACATGCTAGAGGACCTATGGGATTACCTGCACTTACTTCAAGTAAGTTTTATATCTATGGAGACGGTCAGATTAGGGAATAATAGGAGTGGGAAAAGGTGTGGTATGCGCTTAAAAGTTGCACGCCTTTTTCCAAAATAAAAGATGTGTGTTGGAGTCAATAAGGAAGAAAAACAGCCCTACATGTTTTATTTCGTGGGCTAGGAAAATATAAAATGAATGCTCGTGTATAACAAGAAAATCGAATGGTCATGTCTAGAAGGTGGAAGAGATAATAGGATAAAAAACGAAATTTTTAGTGTTAAAATAGACTAGGATGAAAAACTTTTACGAATTGAAAACTCACTTTATTAAAATATTGGAGGCGTTAACATGGTTCATATAGAAGATTTCCAAAAAATAGATATGCGTATTGGAACAGTGAGAAACGCAGAACCATTTCCAGAAGCAAAGATACCAGCAATTAAACTATATATTGATTTCGGGGAGCTAGGCATAAAACAAGCATCTGCTCAGATTACGAAACGATACGAACCAGAAGATTTAGTAGGGAGGCAAGTAACAGCAGTTGTTAATTTTCCGCCTATGCGAATCGCAGGCTTCAAGTCTGAAGTGCTCGTATTAGGTGGAGTGCCAGAAAAAGAGGACGTTGTTTTAATAGCACCTGATGTTGTGGTGGCAAATGGGACAAAGATATCGTAATGATAAGTAAGTGCTTGCATGTTGAAAAAATGGTGTATGTGAGTAAACAGTAAAATGTTTAAAAGCGATATTCTACGTGAATAAATCTGAATTGCGCCACTTATTTGTCTAGTATAAACAATGTAAAAGATTTTGCCATGTGAACTTAGCTAAAAGCCGAGTTCTTAAGCATAAAACGTATAAAGAATATAGCATAGCAACGATTGGGTTTTTCCGTTACAAAGTGTGGTGATAGTTTTAGTTTTCTAAAATAAAGTAAAAACATATTGAACTATTTAATAATTAGGCATATAATATTCCGAAAGAAAGGTGGGGTTTCATTGGATAAAGATTTGCGAATTAAAAGTCATGTTTTTAGTGATGGTGTTATGCGGGCGCCGAACCGAGCAATGCTTAGAGCAGTTGGTGTGTCAGATGAGGATTTTAACAAGCCGATGATAGGCGTGGCGAGTACGTGGAGTGAAGTAACCCCGTGTAATATACATATTGATGAGCTAGCTCGTCAAGCAAAAGACGGGGCGCGAGAAGCTGGGGGTGTTCCATTAATTTTTAATACGATTACAGTGTCTGATGGAATATCAATGGGAACGCAAGGAATGCGCTATTCCTTGCCTAGTAGAGATCTAATTGCAGATTCCATTGAAACAGTAGTAGGCGCGGAGAATTTAGATGGGTTAGTAGCTATTGGTGGATGCGACAAAAATATTCCCGGATGTATGATTGCGATCGCTAATGCGGAAGTACCTGCTGTTTTTGTATATGGTGGAACGATTGCACCTGGCTCTTTAAAGGGGAAAGATATAGATTTAGTGTCGGTTTTCGAGGGTGTTGGAAAGCATAATAATGGTTCCATTGACGGTGAAGAGTTACGCCAAATTGAATGTCACGCATGCCCTGGAGCAGGTTCATGTGGTGGTATGTATACGGCAAATACGATGGCTTCAGCAATCGAAGCGCTAGGCATGAGTCTTCCAGGAAGTTCTTCTAATCCTGCCGAATCAAAAGAAAAAGCAAATGATTGTAATAAAGCTGGTAAAGCAGTTTATCACTTATTAGAAAAAGGCATTTATCCAAAAGATATTATGACGAAAGAAGCTTTTGAAAATGCCATTACGGTTGTAATGGCATTAGGTGGCTCAACCAATGCAATATTACATTTGTTAGCTATTGCACACGCTATAGAAGTGAATGTAACCATCGAGGATTTTAATCGCATGCAAGTAAAGACGCCTCATTTAGCTGATTTAAAACCAAGTGGTAAGTATGTTATGCAAGATTTACATCGGGTGGGCGGTGTACAAGCTGTAATGAAGTTCCTTCATGAAAATGGGTATCTTCATGGCGATTGCTTAACGGTAACAGGTAAAACAATTGCTGAAAATTTGCAAGAAGCGCCGTCCTTACAAGAAGGGCAAGAAGTGATAATGCCCTTTCATAATCCGAAACGTAAAGATGGACCACTTATTGTGTTAAAAGGTAACCTTGCACCAAATGGCGCTGTAGCAAAAGTATCTGGTGTAAAGGTAAGTCGGCATGTAGGACCTGCGCGAGTTTTTAATACAGAAAAAGAAGCAACTGAAGCGGTAATGGATAATAAGATTAAAGAAGGAGATGTACTTGTCATACGCTACGTTGGTCCAAAAGGAGGCCCGGGTATGCCGGAAATGCTGTCTATTTCAGCTATTTTAGTTGGAAAAGGGCTAGGTGAAAAAGTAGCTCTATTAACCGATGGTAGATTTTCTGGTGGGACACATGGGCTAGTCGTCGGGCATATCGCACCAGAAGCGCAGGTTGGTGGTGCAATTGCTTTCTTACAAGAAGGGGATATGGTGACGATTGATTCTACGCAAAAAGAGATATCCTTTGCAATATCAGATCAAGAATTAGCGGAAAGACAGAAACATTGGACTGCGCCTCCGTTATATAAAAAAGGTGTGTTAGGTAAATATGCTCATAACGTATCCTGTTCTTCGTTAGGAGCTATTACGGATTATTTAAATAAATAGTCTAGTGAGATACCGATATATTTGTTCATGAAATACTTTTTCAAATTCATAACTAGCGCAATATATGCTAAAAATATATTGCGCTTTGTTATTTTTATTTTAAACCTATAATAATAAAGTTTTAACTGATATATCGCTTTGTAAAGAAAATGTAATAAAAAAGGCAAAATGAAGTCCGGCAATGCTGTAAGCGTATACAGTTTAACGTAAAAAATATTAGTATCAAAAAACTTTAAAAAAGCTGTTGACGTCTGATTGAAAACAGTATATTATTAACGGCAATATCAAAAAAACAAATAAATGGAAACAATGATTATTTACAAAAGAATATGTATTTAATGCGATGAAGGGAAAAAAGAGTATGACTACTGTATTCACAGAGATTCGGGGACGCTGGAAGCCCGAAAATACAATATACTCTGACATCATCTCTGAGTGCTGGACTGAACAGGCAACCTAATAGGCCAGCCAGGTGCAATTTGTATGTACCTGTTATCCAAAAGAGTTTAGGTTATGTTTCTAATATCGTAACCGATGATACTCGTCGAGTTAGTATTCGTGAGGATACTAAAAAGCTGGGTGGTACCGTGAAGAGCAGACGCTTTTCTCCCCAATTACTGTAATTAAGCTTGCAGTCTTATGGGGGAGGAGGGCGTTTTTTATTTGTTGTACAATAGGAAACCATCTAAGCTAACACGAATGCTTTCGCCCAATAGACTTTGGTGGCAACTATCTCGCTGAAAACAAACAATTTATTTTCAAAAGATTAGGTCTATATTGAAGCATAAGGAGTGATTGTGATTTAGAAATGATATGTGTAGAGCTTAATTTAATACAATAGACAATTTTAGGGATTATATAAGAAAAATGACAGCTTTCAAAATAAAACTTTAGCGGCAAGCCAAATATTCCTAATATTTATTTTTTAAAAAGGAGGCACGAGAAGTGAAAGTGCAGGTAAAGCATGAATTGGAAAGTACAAAAGAATTAGTTACAGGTGCTGATGTGTTAATTAATGCCTTAGTAGAAGCAGAAGTGGATACAATTTTTGGTTACCCGGGTGGTGCGGTCTTACCGATTTATGATGCTATTTATCGCAGCAATGCACCATTTGAGCATGTTCTCTCTCGTCATGAACAGGGTTCCATTCATGCGGCGGAAGGATATGCTCGAGTTACAGGGAAGCCGGGGGTAGTTATTGCTACATCTGGTCCAGGAGCTACCAATTTAATTACTGGAATTACCGATGCCATGATGGACTCATTGCCAATTGTTGTTTTTACTGGTCAAGTAGCTAACAGCGTCATAGGTACCGATGCTTTTCAGGAAGCAGATGTCATGGGGATTACCACCCCAATTACGAAGTACAATTATCAAGTAACAAATCTTTTGGAGTTACCAAGAATTATAAAAGAAGCCTTTCATATTGCTTCTACTGGAAGACCAGGTCCTGTAGTCGTAGATATTCCGAAAAATATTTCTTCTGAGTTATCGGATGCTGTTTACGATGATCACTTTGCGCTTCCTGGCTATCAACCAAATAAAAACCCAAATCCATTGCAAATTACGAAACTAATGGATGCATTAAGCAAATCTAGCCGTCCATTAATTTTAGCTGGTGCAGGAGTTATTTTTGCAAATGCAAGTGAGAAATTAATCGCATTTGCAGAAAAGTTTCAGCTTCCAGTTGCGAATACGTTATTAGGGCTTGGAGGGTTCCCAAGATCGCATGACTTGTCACTTGGTATGGCAGGTATGCATGGGAGCTATACAGCAAACATGGCAATCTATGAATGCGATTTGTTAATTAATATCGGTGCTCGTTTTGATGATCGTTTAACTGGTAACTTACAGCATTTTGCTCCTTTAGCTAAAGTAGCGCATATTGATATCGATCCAGCGGAAATTGGTAAAAATGTCTCGACGGAAATACCAGTGGTGGCAGACGCAAAAGAAGCATTAATAGCGTTACTAGCAACTTCTAATGAGCCTGTAGACCGATCAGCTTGGCGAGATCAATTAACTTCGTATAAAAAGCAATATCCGCTTTGGTACGATCGATCGGAAGCATTTATTTCACCACAATGGTTGATGGAACAAATTCATGATTTGTCAAAAGGAGAAGCGATTGTAACTACGGACGTTGGGCAGCATCAAATGTGGGCAGCGCAGTATTATGCGTTTGAAAAGCCCAACCGCTGGGTTACATCAGGAGGCTTAGGGACAATGGGATTTGGATTTCCGGCAGCGATCGGCGCACAATTGGGAGCGCCAGATGATATCGTCATTTCGATTGTAGGGGATGGTGGATTCCAAATGACGTTTCAAGAATTATCCGTCGTAAAAGAGAAAAAATTGCCCGTAAAAGTTATTATTGTCAATAATCAAGCTTTAGGCATGGTAAGACAGTGGCAGGAAAGCTTTTATGAAAAACGTTATTCAGAATCCTTGTTTATGGAAAATCCAGATTTTGTAAAATTAGCTGATAGTTATGGCGTACGTGGCATGCGTGTTGAAAAAGAAAAAGACGTTCCAAAAGTATTACAAGAAGCGTTAGCTTTCGATGGTCCCGTTGTAGTTGACTGTCGTGTTGTACAGCAAACTTCTGTTTACCCAATGATCGCACCTGGTAAGGGAATTCATGAAATGATCGGGGTGAGAAAATGAGGCGGATTATTACGGCAACCGTACAAAATCGTAGTGGTGTCCTCAACCGAATTACAGGAATGCTATATCGACGACAGTTCAATATTGAGAGTATTTCTGTAGGTGCCTCAGAAACAGAGGGTATTTCAAAAATGACGTTTGTTGTTGAAATTGAGGACCATCAGAAGTTAGAACAGCTTACAAAACAGTTAAATAAGCAAATCGACGTATTAAAAGTTTCTGATATTACAGAAAAGGCAATTGTAGCGAGGGAACTAGCATTAATTAAAGTTGGTGGAAGTGGTCAGTTACGTGCAGAGATACAAGGAATGATTGCCCCGTTTCGGGCTTCTGTGATTGATGTGAGTAGAGACAGCTTAACTATTCAAGTAACTGGGAGGCCAGATAAGGTAGAAGCACTTATTTCATTATTAAAGCCGTATGGGATTAAAGAACTAACTAAAACTGGTGTAACAGCTTTCTTACGTGGACAGCAGCCAACACAGGTGACAGAACTTAATGCATTTACGATTTAAAATAGGGAGGAATAAAAAATGTCAAAAGTACTTTATGAACAGGATGTAAACACAGAGGTTTTAAGAGAGAAACGAATTGCTATTATTGGGTATGGTTCACAAGGCCATGCACATGCTCAGAATTTAAGAGAGAGCGGGTTTGATGTTGTCGTAGGACTGAGACCAGGAAAGTCTCAAGTAAAAGCAGAAGAGGATGGGTTTACAGTCTTGTCGGTAGCAGATGCTGTAAAACAGGCAGAAGTAGTCATGATTCTTTTACCAGATGAAATGCAAACTACCGTTTATACAGAGAGCATTGAACCGAACTTGCAACCTGGAAATGCGCTCGCTTTTGCCCATGGATTTAATATTCACTTTAGTCAAATTGTCCCGCCATCTAATGTTGATGTTTTTCTTGTAGCACCGAAAGGACCTGGTCATTTAGTTCGTCGTACGTATGAAGAAGGAGCCGGAGTTCCTGCGCTTTATGGCATTTATCAAGATGTGTCTGGAAAGGCAAAAGAACTTGCATTAGCATATGCTCAAGGGATCGGCGCTGCTCGAGCTGGAGTATTAGAAACGTCTTTTCAAGAAGAAACAGAAACGGATCTTTTTGGCGAGCAGGCTGTATTATGTGGAGGCGTGACAAGTTTAATTAAAGCAGGATTTGAAACCTTAACGGAAGCTGGTTATCAGCCAGAAGTAGCCTATTTTGAATGTTTGCATGAGATGAAGTTAATTGTTGATCTTCTCTATGAAGGTGGCTTGGAAAATATGCGTTATTCTATTTCTGATACAGCCCAATGGGGGGACTTCGTATCAGGGCCACGCGTAGTAAATGAAGAAACGAAAGCTAGAATGAAAGAAATTTTGCAAGATGTGCAAACAGGAGCTTTTGCTAAAGGTTGGATCTTAGAAAATCAAGCGAATCGACCGCAATTTAACGCAATTAATGCGAAAGAGAACCAGCATCCAATTGAGCAAGTAGGAAAGGAGTTACGTGCATTAATGCCTTTTGTTTCAGAGCCGTTACAGAAAAAACAAAATAAACAAAAGGATGTGAAGGTGCATGTCAATAATTAACCTATTCGATACGACATTGCGCGATGGAGAACAATCACCAGGCGTCAATTTGAATAAACTAGAAAAATTAGAAATCGCCAAACAGTTAGAACGGTTAGGTATGGATCGGATTGAAGCAGGTTTTCCTGCTTCGTCCAAAGGCGATTTTCAAGCGGTCAAGGAAATTGCCGACACGATAAAAAATACGTCCGTTACTGCTTTAGCAAGAACAGTCAAGTCGGATATTGATACTGCTTGGGAAGCATTAAAAGGTGCAGATGAACCGCGAATTCATATATTTCTAGCTACGTCGCCAATTCATATGACGTATAAGCTAAAAAAGACGCCGGAAGAAGTAATTACAACAGCAACAGATATGGTGGCATATGCAAAGCAAACATTTTCACAAGTGCAATGGTCAGCGGAAGATGCGTCACGCTCAGATTGGGAATTTTTAGCGCAAATTATTAAAAAGGTCATTGATGCTGGTGCGACTGTTATTAACTTACCAGATACGGTAGGTTACACAACACCGAAGGAATATGGGGAAATGTTCCATTATATTAGAATGAATGTTCCTAATATTGAAAAAGCAGTACTATCATGTCATTGTCATAATGATCTCGGGATGGCAGTTGCAAATTCTATTGCCGCTGTCGAAAATGGTGCGACACAAATTGAAGGAACTATTAACGGTATTGGTGAACGAGCAGGAAATGCATCCTTAGAAGAGATTGCCGTTGCTTTAAAGATTCGTTCTGATTTTTATCCTTATCAAACAAATTTAAAGCTTGATGAAATAAAAAGAACGAGTGATATGGTGGCAAAACTGACAGGAATGCATATCCAAGCAAACAAGGCAATTGTTGGTAGAAATGCATTTGCCCATGAATCTGGAATCCATCAGGATGGTGTGTTAAAACATGCTTCCACGTATGAAATCATTACTCCTGAGTTGGTTGGCGTTCAAGCAAATACGCTGTTTTTGGGGAAACATTCGGGGCGTCACGCTTTTAAAGATAAATTAAAAGAACTTGGAATGCGCGTTACAGAAGATAATATGAAGCAAGCGTTTGAAGCGTTTAAGCGATTAACAGATCATAAAAAAGAGGTAACGGATGACGATATTTTTACCATTGTAACGGAGATTCAAACCAACACTGCTACAGTGGATAAATATACGTTGGAAATGTTTCAACTACAATATGGATCCAATAACATTCCGACTGCTGCTGTTGAATTAAAGACCCCGTCTGGTAAAAAGGTGAAAACGGCGTGTACGGCACAAGGGAGTGTCGAAGCTTTGTATAAGACACTAGAGTCATTAACCGAAGAAGAGACAAGATTAATTGATTATCAGATTAACTCTGTCGGAGGTGGAAAAGATGCGTTAGCGGAATCGCGCGTCCAACTTACAGTGAATGGAGAAACTGTAAATGGCCGGGGTTCGGCACAAGACGTCATGGAAGCTTCCGTGCAAGCGTATCTAAATGCAGTCAATCGGTATATTATTCAACAGGTGAATGCAGAGAAGAAAGAAGTTGTAAAAACTCAGTGAAAAGGAGAAGAAATGTATGAATAAGCAAATTGTTATTCTTCCTGGTGACGGTATTGGTAAAGAGATTATGGATGCCGCCGTACGTGTTTTACAAGCAATTGCTGAAAATTTTAATCATCAATTTACCTTCTCAGAACATCTCATAGGCGGAGCTGCAATTGATGGAGAACAATCGCCTTTACCGGAAACGACGATTCACGCATGCAAAAAAGCGGATGCCGTTTTATTAGGAGCAGTGGGAGGGGAGAAATGGGATGCCTTACCTGGAGATAAGCGACCGGAGAAAGGATTATTAGGTATTCGCAAAGAGTTAGGCTTATTTGCAAATTTGCGGCCAATTAAGGCTTTTACTCCTTTACTACATGCCTCTCCTTTAAAGGAAGAGATAGTAGCGGGAAGCAATATTTTAATTGTTCGTGAATTAACAGGTGGATTATATTTTGGCGAACCGAAAAAACGTATTCCAGAGGAAAATGCAGTAGTTGATACATTGTATTATACTCGAACAGAAATAGAGCAAATCGTTGATAAAGCTTTTCAAACAGCTAGAACGAGAAAGAAGCGTGTCACTTCTGTGGATAAAGCAAATGTTTTAGAATCAAGTAGGATGTGGAGAGAGGTTGTGGAAGAAAAGAGCAAACAATACCCAGACATTGCTGTGGATCATTTGCTTGTCGATGCTGCGGCAATGAAACTCATTACAAATCCAAAGCAATTTGACGTCATTGTGACGGAAAATATGTTTGGTGATATTTTAAGTGATGAAGCGTCTGTTTTAACGGGGTCTTTAGGAATGCTTCCCTCTGCAAGTGTTCGAACGGATGGCGTAGGTCTCTATGAACCTGTTCATGGATCAGCACCGGATATTGCTGGCAAAGGAATTGCCAATCCACTCGGGATGATTCTCTCTGCAAGCTCTATGCTCCGTCAATCCTTTGGTATGGAGCAGGAGGCTGACGAAATAGAGTACGCTGTAGAAACAACACTTGAACAAGGCTACCATACGCCTGATTTATCTATTAAAAACGGTACGGTCGTTGGAACAAAACAAATGACAGAGATCATATTAGGAAACCTTGCTACGAATGATGCTTCACAATGTATTTGTAATTCTTATGCATAACAAAGGTGGGTGAAAAATTGGCTACAGCAAAAACAATTATTGAAAAAATTTGGGAACAACATATAGTGCATCAAGAAGCAGGGAAACCAGATTTATTATATATTGATTTGCATTTAATTCATGAGGTAACTTCCCCACAAGCGTTTGAAGGTTTACGCTTGAATAATCGCAAAGTACGACGACCAGATTTGACCTATGCGACGATGGATCATAATGTACCAACCAAAAATAGAGAGGAAATAAGAGATGCGATTTCGCGGAAGCAGATGGAAACATTGCGGCGTAATTGTAAGGAAAACCATATATCATTAGCAGATATGTTCCACCCTGATCAAGGGATTGTTCATGTGATTGGACCGGAGTTAGGTTTAACACAACCGGGAAAAACGATTGTTTGCGGGGACAGTCATACGTCCACACACGGAGCGTTTGGAGCCTTAGCTTTTGGAATTGGTACGAGTGAAGTGGAACATGTATTGGCGACGCAAACGATATGGCAAGAAAAGCCAAAAACTTTAAATGTCCATGTGGAAGGTGATTTAGGGCCAGGTGTAACTGCTAAAGATTTAATTTTAGCAATCATCGCTAAATTTGGCGTTCGTTTTGGAACGGGGTATGTTATTGAATACACGGGGGAAGCAATTCGTAATCTTCCCATGGAAGGTCGGATGACCGTTTGTAATATGTCCATTGAAGCTGGTGCGCGTGCAGGTTTGATTAGCCCTGACGAAAAAACGGTGGATTATTTACGTGGAAAGGCGCATGTCCCGGAAGGAGAAGCATTTAACGAACAAGCGCAACAATGGCTCGCTTTAGCTACAGATGAAGGTGCAGTATATGACCTTTATGTCAACATCCGAGGTGACGAAGTAGAGCCACAAGTAACATGGGGGACAAATCCATCTATGTGTGTACCAGTAAATGGATCAACACCAAGTCTAGAGGAGACAGATTACCCTGAAGATGTAGAGCGTGCGCTTCAATATATGGGGTTATCGGAGAACCAGCCCATCTCATCTATTCATATAGATCATGTATTTATTGGCTCGTGCACGAATTCACGATTAAGTGATTTACAAAAGGCTGCATTAATTGTAAAGGGGAGAAAAGTCCATCCTGAAGTACGCGCCATTGTTGTTCCGGGTTCATTTAGCACTAAATTGCAAGCAGAGAAACTCGGAATAGATAAAATTTTTCAAGAAGCGGGGTTTGAATGGCGTGATGCAGGTTGTAGCATGTGCTTAGCTATGAATGACGATGTAGTTCCTCCTGGTGGACGTTGTGCTTCTACTTCCAATCGTAATTTTGAAGGCAGGCAAGGAAATGGTGCTAGAACACATCTAGTTAGTCCAGAAATGGCAGCTATTGCTGCGATTGAAGGGAGATTTGTAGACGTTCGAGACTATGCAAGCACAAAAGTTTCTTCTTAACTTATTTTTATGCATAAAAGAAGGAGGGTAGCCAGTGGAAGCTATTCAAAGGCATAGAGGTGTAGTATACCCATTAAATCGAACGAATGTCGATACGGACCAAATTATACCGAAGCAATTTTTAAAACGAATTGAGCGTACTGGATTTGGGCAATATCTTTTCTACCATTGGCGATTCGATGATGATGGAGAGCTTAGAAAAAATTTCAACTTAAACGATAAACGGTATGAAGACGCCTCGATAGTAGTGGCAGGTGAAAATTTTGGTTGTGGTAGTTCCAGAGAGCATGCTCCATGGGCACTATTAGATTTTGGGTTCCGAGTTATTATAGCGCCAAGCTTTGCGGATATTTTCTATAATAATGCTTTAAAAAATGGTATCATCGTTATCCAAGTAAAAGAAGAGCTTGTAAACCAATGGTTAAAAAAAGCGGAACGAGGGGAACTTATTTTAGACGTAGATTTGGAAAAGCAACAAATTATGGACCGAGAGATGGTTTATCCGTTTCAAATTCCAGAATACCATAAGCAAAAATTAATCAACGGATGGGACGATATAGCTTTAACATTACAATATGAGGAAAAAATTGCACGATACGAAAAAAGTATGCAATAAAAATCAAGAAAAATTCTAATTTCGATAGGGAGTGTGGAGATATTGGGGATTGCTTAACAGGTGAAAAGGTATATAATGCGTTGCAGCGACTTGCTCCGCTTGTTCATCGAACACCTTTATTAACATCACAGACAACGAATCAAGCTTTAGGGAAACATGTTTATTTTAAAATGGAAAACCAACAGAAAACAGGTGCCTTTAAATTTAGAGGTGCTACCTATAAATTAATGCAATTAAAACGTCGGCAACTAGATCAAGGTGTGGTTACTGCTTCTGCTGGAAATCATGCACAAGGAGTCGCCTATGCAGCTCGTAAATTAGGAGCAAAAGCAACCATTTTTATGGCAGAGAAAACACCACAAGCAAAAGTAAATGCGACACGCAATTACGGAGCAGAAGTCGTTTTGTCTGGAGAAACTTTTCAAGAAGCATATGAGGCTTCTCTGGACCATCAACTTCGTACTGGGGCAACATATATTCATCCCTTTGACGATTACGATGTCATGGCTGGTCAAGGAACAGTTGCAATGGAATTATTACGTCAAGAAGATCGGATTGACACGATATTAGTTCCAGTAGGTGGTGGAGGGTTAATTAGCGGTATTGCTGTTGCAGCAAAGCACGTGAATCGAAATATAAAGGTGATTGGGGTGCAAGCAGAAGGAGCAGCTGCTATTTATAAAAGCTTCCATACTGGTGAAACAGAAAAACTGGATGCTGTCCAAACAATTGCTGAGGGAATTGCAGTAAAAAAACCAGGTGAACGAACATTACCGTTAATCAGGCAATACGTGGATGATATGATAACCGTTTCTGACGAAGCGATTGCTTCATCTATTGTTTACATGCTTGAACGAAATAAAACATTAATGGAAGGAGCGGGAGCTGCAGCAATTGCCGCCTTATTCACCCATAATGAGCAAATAAAATCCCGACATTGTGGGGTCATTGTAAGTGGTGGAAACATGGATATTAGCACTATGCCTAAAATACAGGAACTAGCTGCACGTTTGTCTCACCGTGAGCTTGTTTACTCATAACGCTAGTTTATGGAACCCCATAAAAACGGTTTTCAAAAATTACCCCCGTACCATATGAACAAAAATGGTACGGGGGCTGCTATGCGAAGAATCACGTTAAAAATGATTTAGAGTTTTTGTCCATAATATTTATCAAGTGAGAAACCTCTACCTAGTATTTCGGAAGCATTCAAGAAGATGACAAATGAATCGGTTTCCTCTCGCTGCAATATCTTCTTTAATTGAACCGCCTCTTGCTGTTCTGCAACACAAAGAATCATTGTTTTCTTTTTATCGGAATAACCTCCAATAGAACGTACTTTTGTTAAACCTCGATCCAATTCCGTTCGAATAATGGATTGAATACGCTCTTCATTATCCGTAATAATCATCACCAATTTTGTCGCTGAGGTTTGTAGTTGAACAATATCGATCGTTTTACTTGTGATATAAATACACATGAGTGCAAAAAGTGTTAATTCCAAGTTAAATACAATAATGGAAGAAACGACAACTACTCCATCCACCATTAATTGGGAGTATCCGCTCGATAATCCGGTGAATTTCTTTACAATTTGCGCAATAGCTGCTGTACCACCAGTTGATCCATTTCCTTTATAAACAATCCCTAATCCAACTCCAAGGATAATCCCTCCGTATATTGCACTAAGTAAAGGGTTGGTTAACGTAATGGGGATGTCGGAACTTAACCAAATAATAAATGGAACCCAAAATGTACCTACCAGCGTTTTCGAGCTGAAGTCTTTACCTAATGCTATCCATCCTATAATAAAGATGGGGATATTTATTAAAAATTGAACGGAAGAAGGACTGATTTCGTACAACTCAAATAAAATGGTACTTACACCAGAAATGCCGCCTGCTGCCAATTTAGCAGGTAATAGAAAAATATTATAAGCTAAGCCGACTAGCGTAGCACCAAGGATAATTTGTATGTATGCTAGTACGGTTGGATTCATTTTTTTCGTGATAGTCGTCATGTATATAAATCCCTCTCTTTAAAAAGCAAAGTAAACACGCATATCATTCTAACATGTAGGAAATATGCTGTCGACTTTCTCTAGAACAGGGGATGTGTCAAGTTTTTCTAATGATTTGTTACGAATTAGCAATAGCAACTGCTTTGTAGTATAGGAAATGATAAACGGAGGTGCTTGTGAATAATGAAATAATCGAATAGCCACTTCTAGCTCCATCGCCTTGCAGCTAGGCGACTTCACCAAATCGTTCTACAATAAGTCATCGTCGGATTCGTCACGAAGAGGAAGATCGACTTAAGAATGGGCTTGCTACCCGACGTCGACATAACCTTTTTTTAGTGGCAGGATTCCTAAATCTTTCGTTGATTCGTTCCCGTCGCTCTAGTACTAAACGAGCGCTTGCGCCTTTATTCCGTACATATGACGAATCATTGCATCTATGAAGTTTGAAGTTAGTTTCGGTAGAAATGCTCTTAATGAGCCATTTACCATTTTTCCAGCCAATCCTTTTGCATGGAGTGTAAGAGAGAAAGTGAAATTGGTTTCTCTATCGCTAAGCTTATTGGCGCAAACTGTTCCATTCCCTGTTAGCATTTGGTTGCTGCTGGATAGTTGGAAAGAGATTTTTTCTGGTTCATTCCATTCAGTAATAATTACGGTTAATTGAACCGTTTTTTGGAACGATCCAACTTTTCCTTCACATACCCAGATGGATGTCTTTTGGTTCACCATTTTATGCTGTTCATATCCAGGAACCAGTGGTGCCCAGTTATTAAGGTCACTAATAAATGACCACATGTTATCAATATTTATCTTGATGTTTCTTTCGCAAATGGTGTTTGGCAATGCATAACTCCTCCTTGTTGTAGTTTTACTATAATTCAAACGTACACCAAAAGATATATATGCAAAAAATAAGGGATTAGAAGTAACTATTTGGTCCGTTTTATGTAAAAAATGTGACTAATTTTTGTGTGAATGATGAATTTACTTGTTTAGAAGTCATAAGCGATGTAGGATATAGTTGAAATGAAAAAAGTTAATTTCACCTTGAAAGCGTGTACTTCAAGAATGCTAATAGATGAAGTGTGCAAGGCAAAAGATGATGATACTAATTGTTAACGATGTGATTTGCAACAACCATACATACAAAAAGGAGAGACAACAAAATGAGTATATTAGTATTAGGCGGTGCTGGTTATATAGGTTCTCATGCGGTATACCAATTAATGGATCAAGGGAAAGAAGTAATCGTAATAGATAATTTAGAGACAGGTCATCAAGAGGCAATTCATCCGAAAGCTGTATTTTATAACGGAGATATTCGTGATATTCATTTTTTACGCATGGTTTTTGCTAAAGAATCCATTGAGGCTGTGATTCATTTTGCTGCCAATTCTTTGGTTGGTGAGTCGATGGAAAATCCATTGAAATATTTTGATAATAATGTGTATGGCACGCAAGTTTTACTACAAGTCATGACTGAATATAACGTGAAACATATCGTTTTTTCATCTACTGCTGCTACATATGGAGAGCCAGAAGCCGTTCCAATTACAGAAACAATGGCTACTCATCCAACTAATACGTACGGCGAAACAAAATTAACAATGGAAAAAATGATGAAATGGACTGAACAAGCACATGGAATAACATATGTATCGTTAAGGTATTTTAATGTTGCTGGAGCAAGAGAAACAGGCGAGATAGGGGAAGACCATCATCCAGAGACACATTTAATACCAATTGTGCTACAAACAGCGTTGGGACAACGAGACCATATAACCATTTTTGGAGATGATTATGCTACGGAAGATGGTACATGTATTCGTGATTATATTCACGTGCAAGATTTGATTGATGCACATTTACTTGCATTAGATTACTTACAGCGCGGAGGAAAAAGCGATATATTCAATTTAGGAAGCAGCCAAGGGTTCTCGGTGAAAGAAATTATTAATACGGCTAGACAAGTAACTGGTAAGAAAATACCTGCCCAAATTGGCAAACGGCGTGCAGGCGATCCTAGTACACTAATTGCAAGTTCACATAAAGCGAAAGAGATATTAGGATGGAATCCAAAGCGCACCCTAATAACAAAAATTATAGAGGATGCCTGGAATTGGCACGTTGGAAATCCTGATGGATATCGTAAATAAATATAGGAATGTACTCTGAATGCGTAGTGTACTTGTCTTTGTTGGACAAGTACATTTTTTTGTAAGATAAGAAAATGTAAAAATTAGATGCTTTGGAATAAGAAAATAACAGAATAAGCCACGTCCGGTTTAAGCGCTCAGCAACTAGGCGGCTTCACTCCATTGCCCTACGCTAAGTCATTACCGATTCGTTCTAAATAGGAAGGCCGACTAAAGACGAGCTTGCCGGAGGGCACCGGCATATACCTGTTGCAGGAACATGATTCCTAAAACTTTTAGTTGACTTGATTCATTCCACTCGCTACGTTGCTAAACGGGCGCCCCGATCCTTTGTTCCTGTTCAACGACGCGCCATGGACAACGAAAATAAAACAGTAAAAACTGGTAAGTCTTTTGTTCTATATAAGCTGTTTTGCTAGTTCTTTTATCTTATTTCGCTGCAGAGAAAACAATATCTCTAAAAAATGTAACAACATCCTTATTGTGAAAGCGCTTCATTAAGGATAGGCTTAACTTAGTACTAGTACTAAAACATAGACATTTGGAGGAGGTTGCTATTTTGAGTAAAAGCTTGCAAAAAAGACTAGCCATTTTTCTTACTGTACTGATGCTCGTATCGACAGGAATAATCACAAGTATGTCTCCATCTCGTGTTGCAGCTGAAGAATCTGATGCTAACTCAGATGTAAGTGATTCAAAAGTACAAGTGGAGAAGCAATCAAAAACTGAAGAAAAATCAGAGTCTGTCCATATTACAGATTCCAATCTGGAAGAAGGAGATTTTGAAGTTTTACAAGGAGATGGGACGCTAAAGTATAACAACGATGGTTCCGTTACGTATGGTGTAACATCTCATGGAAAGAACAAAATAGTCTATCGTAACATGCCTAAAATAAAGAATGGAGTTTTCGAGGCAGATATTACAGCAGATACGGATTTAAAGCGTTTTGGCTTTATATACCGAGTTCAAGATACTTCTGCTTACACGTATGTTGGAACCGGAGATAGTAATAATCAGTATTTTGGGGAAGTATTTGGTCCGACAAATAAGTGGACTTCCATGACAAATAGTGTGGCGTTAGAGGCAAATAAAACTTATCAGCTTCGGGTTAAATTTATGGATGATACTGCAAGCCTATATATTAATGGTGACAAGATAGGTGCTTGGACACAAACAGAAGGTGTTGATTCACCAGGGTTACTCGGTTTAGAAAAGAGCCGAGGTGAAGCAAATATAAACATTTCGAATGTGAAAATAAAAGAATATGTTCCACCAACGCCACCAAGTAAAGATCCTATATTAGAAACGTTAAGCTCTGATTATATGGATGTAACTGTTGATCAAGTCTATCCTCGAGTAGTGGAATATGATGTAGACGGGAAAATGATGCATGGACAAGAAACGCCAGTATATGGATTAAAGGTAAATAACACGCTTTACTATCCAGAAGTGGCGTTTGAAAAGGCAAGTGATCACGAAGCGATCTATTCATTACATGTAAAAGATGAATATGAAAATATAGACGTGCATATGGAGCTTTCATTAAAAGTAGATGGTAACCAAGTCGTTTACCAAATACAGAAAGTAGATTCGAAAACAGATGTTCAAATAGAAACAATAGAATTTGCGGATTTAAATTTTATTTCGGTGCATGATGCGCAAAAAGGTGCCGAAGCCAAGCTTACTAATTTGAGCAGTGATGTTAAGAAACCGGGAGATACTACTGTAAAAGTGGATGCTACAATGAAGGATATCGGCGCAAAAAAAGGCTATTATACGGCGTTTTTGTCCACTAATGAACTTAGTGCAGGTGTATGGTCGAGCTCAGAAGTAAACGGTTATCGAAACCTTGTAGCAAGCCGTTATGAAAATGAAAACGGTAATAAAGTAATGGGAATTGGTTCAAATGCTTTATACTATCACCGTGATTTTATGAATCAACCTGCTTCTAATACGCCTACCGTTAAAGTTGTTATTGCAGAAGATATAAATGACGATGGACAAGTTAATTGGCAGGATGCAGCCATTGAATACCGAGATTTACTGCCAAAAGTAGAAGGTGCGGAAACGGTAAACAATACAGTAGGAACTCGAATTGCTATGAACTTTGGCTCTCATGCGCAACAGCCCTTTTTGAAAACGCTTGATAATGTGAAAAAGGTTGCTTTAGCAACGGATGGACTAGGACAAGCAGTTCTCTTAAAAGGATACGCCAATGAAGGACATGATAGTGGACATCCAGATTACGGCGATGTTGGGGAACGTATTGGTGGCATAAAAGATATAAACGCATTAATTACAGAAGGAAACAAATATAACGCAGAATTTGGTGTGCATATTAATGCTCAGGAAGCTTATCCGGAAGCAAAATCATTTAGTGAAGATTTAATAAATGGACCAGAAGCAAAAGGATGGGGCTGGTTAGATCAGTCTTACACCATCGATAAGTTAAAAGATTTATATACTGGCTCGCGTGCGAAACGCTTGGATGAACTGAAGGCAAATGTACCAAATTTAGATTTTATTTATTTAGATGTATGGTATCAAGATCAATGGGAATCTAACCGTGTAGCAGAGCAATTTGCTGATCGAGGCTGGAGAATGACGACGGAATTTGGCACAGCTATTGCTAATTATTCCACATGGCAGCATTGGGCTACTGATAAAAATTATGGTGGATCAACTGATAAAGGGATTAATTCGGAAGTGCTTCGTTTTATTAGCAATCACCAAAGAGACTCATGGGTGCTGAATTGGCCGGAAGCTGGTGGCACAGCAGATCATCCATTGCTCGGTGGATTTGAGTTAGCTGGATTTGAAGGCTGGCAATCCGATAAAAACTTTGACCAATTTATAAACATGACTTTTGACACGAACGTACCAACGAAATTTTTACAAAAATATTATGTCATGAATTGGGAAACAATGGACGGTGACCCTACTAAAACGAATCTAGAAAAAGAAATTACTTTAAAGGATCCTAGTAATGGTGATGTAGTAAAAGTTACGAGAAAAGACAATTCCAGAGAGCGTATAATTACGCTGAATGACAAAGTTGTTTTAGATGGCGACACCTATTTATTGCCATGGGTGGAACAAGATTTTGAAACACCGACACCTGATGCAAAAAAATTATATCATTGGAATTTAGAGGGTGGTAAAACGACTTGGGAATTACCAGATGAATTTAAAAATGCATCGAAGGTATACGTGTATAAATTAACCGATCAAGGTAGATCCAAAAAACAAAAGATAAACGTTAAAAATAATCAGATTACCTTAAACGCTCAACCAGCTACACCATACGTTATTGAAGCGAAGCAAACGAAAGGCGTGCAAGTAAAAGAATGGAGTGAAAACGCCCACGTTAGTGATACAGGCTTCCATGCTGGAACTTTGAAAACGAAGCATACAAAGGTTTCTGGCGATAAAAAATCAGTTCATGTAAAACGGACAGATCAAACAGGTAGTGAACGGAATTTAAGCAGTGGCGATTACTATTTGCAATTTACAAATCCAACCAAAGACTCTAAAGTGACGAAGAAAATGAGTAATTTAGAGCCAGGAAAAGATTATGTTGCAGAAGTTTACGTAGAAAATAATAGTGATGCAAAAGCGAGTATTCAAATCGAAGGCAGTAAGCAGAAAAATGTAGAGAATTATACGTATCGTAGCTTGCAAAAAAATTATGTGAAAGCAGATTCTCATGCAACTAATGACGGATATAATAGTAAGATGCAACGTATGCAAGTAGCATTTACAGCAAAAAAATCATCTGCTAAATTAATTTTAAAACGTGAATCTGGAGAAGGGATTACGAAATTTGATGATATTCGTATCGTTCAAAAAAGCTTAAGTAACCACGTTTCTGAAGCAGTATTTGAACAAGATTTTGAATCTGTTGTGCAAGGTATCTATCCATTCGTGGTCGGTAATACAGAAGGCGTAGAAGATAACCGCGTTCATTTATCTCAGCATCATGCCCCGTACACACAAAAAGGCTGGGCAGGCAAAAAAGTAGTCGATGATGTATTAGCTGGAAATTGGTCGCTGAAAGTAAATACAGGTAATAAAGGTCTCGTTTATCGTACTATACCGCAACATTTCCATTTTGAAGCGGGTAAAACGTATAAAGTAACGTTTGATTATCAAACAACAGCCGACTCTTACCGATTTATCTCTGGTAACAAGGCGATTGATATTCGAGACATTCATAAAGCGGAAGGGATTCAAATTAATGAAAAACTTTCGTCAGCAGTTGACACGAAAACGGCAACCTTTACGGTAAAAGGATCAAAAAATCACCAAACGTATATTGGTATTTTTAATGACGGTACATCATTGAATGGCGATACTGGAAAAGGTACATTTATGCTAGATAATTTACGTATTGAAACCGTAGAAGATTAGAGACCAATGAAGTAGTTATGCATACGCATACTAACACTAAGAATATTGTATAAGACGAAGAAAATATAGGTACTTATATCATATCACTATAATGAACCGCATGAAATGAAAGTTTAAGAAGAAACTTGTTTTCATGCGGTTTTTCTCTTTATCTCCAGGTATATGTATAATTAGCATGGGATTTATATTCAAGTCAAAGTGGAAGGTAGCATTATCTTAATGCCTTTTTTCATCAGAGGCCTTCAGGTCATCCCCCTTGATTTCTAGCAATCAGTGGGATGTGTAAGCACCCCTCTTAGTTATGAATTCGCTCTCATTTTCTTCCGGTATTTAGAAGGCGTTTGCTTTGCTAAGCGCTTGAATGCTTGTGTGAAAAAAGATTGGGATGAAAAACCAGTAAAAGCAGCGATGTGCGCAATAGAGTAATCGGTTGTTTCGAGCATGAGCTTTGCTTCTTTAATTCGGACTCTGTTTAAATACTCAATTGGTGATATACCCATATCTTTTTTAAATGTATGTGCTAAATAATATTTATTAATATGTCCGACTTCAGCCAATTTATTTAAGTTTAAGTCATCACGGTAGTTTTGATTTATATAGTACATGACAAACGCAGAAGCTTTATTAATATTTGGTGTCTCCGTTTGATTGATGGTAAGTTTTTTGTCTCTTTGCAACTTGATAATCATTATCTCAATAATGTTTTGACAAATTAATTCATGCCCTTCTTTATGCTCCTGTATTTCCTCTAATATTCGGTTCAAGTAGAAAAGAATGTTAGTTCGATCTACTTGAAAACGGTATAAGCTAGAGTGTGGGTCTTTATGATCCGCTTGGCTGAAAAACAATCCCTCTATCCCTAAAGCAATATATTCAAGGGAATCATCCCAATTAGACTTTTCTGTATGTTCGACATTCGGATTAATAATAACTAAATCATTTTCTTTAATGGGAACTTCTCGGTCAGCAAGTATAAATGAGCCTTTACCTTTGACAATATAAAATAATTCGGAAAAATGATGGGTGTGTTGCGTGCTATGCCAGCCTTTATCATATTCGGAATGAGTAATATATAGAAGCTTGAACGGTGGCTTTTCATGCTTTGCATCTTTTATTTGGTACACCTCATAGGACATTTACTATAACCCCTTTTCTATCATCTATAAGCTCGTGAAGTGGTAAACAAGTATATGTTACTATTGAACTACACTTTATTTGTTTTTTATATAGAAAATCTACTACATTTTTATATCTAACTAGGAATGGGTGCATGCAAAGGAGGTAGTTTCATTGTATACACGATAGGCTTTATAGTTTAAGCATAACGACCGCTTTCGCCAAAAGAATTCTAATTACGAATATTTTCATATGATGCATCTATACGTACTATTTTATAGGGGGCTTTTGCAAAAAGCAATAAACCTAAAAAAGTAGACAAGATGTTTATTGTGAAAGCGTTTTAACCATTGTAGTATAAGGGTAAGCAAGAAAACAATTAAAACAGGGGGCTTCAATAATGAAAAAAATGAAGTTTTTATTAACTGTTTCTATCATTCTCGTTATTTTTACTTTAGCAGCATGTTCCAATGGAGAAGAGAAGGAAGAAAAATCAGCAGATAAAGAAGGTAGCGGCGAGAAAACAACATTAAAAGTAGCTGCATTAGAATCTGCATATGGTACGGAAATGTGGGAAAATGTTGTGAAGTCTTACGAAGAAGTAAATCCAGATGTAGAGGTTAATCTGCAAATGGAAAAGAACTTAGAAGAAGTTGTACGACCAAATATGCAAGCCGGGGATTACCCAGATGTGTTATTACTAGCTACAAACAGAGAAGAAGCTTTAACGGAAACCTTAATTAAAGAAGATGGTGTAGAAAACATTACAGATGTTTTTGATATGCAAGTACCTGGAGAAGAAACAAAAGTAAATGAAAAACTTTTAGAAGGTTTTACCGATACACTAGCTACTAACCCATACGCTGATGGAGAAACTTATTTAGCGCCAATGTTCTACAGTCCAACTGGCTTATTCTACAATGCAGGTTTATTTGAAGAAAAAGGTTGGGAAGTGCCGAAAACTTGGGATGAGATGTGGGAATTAGGAGATAAAGCAAAAGAAGAAGGTATTTCATTATTTACGTATCCAACGAGCAACTACTTTGATACGTTACTTGGATCTATGCTATATGCTGCAGGTGGAGCAGATTTCTACAGCTCTGCTATGACCTATGAAGATGGCATTTGGGAATCCGAGGAAGCAACTAAAGCATTAGAAACCGTCGAAAAACTAGCAGACTATGTACATCCGAATACAGTAGCAAATGCTAATCCAAATGATTTTACAAAAAACCAGCAATTAGTCTTAGATAATAAAGCTTTATTTATGCCAAATGGTAACTGGGTTGTCGATGAAATGAAGGAAGCACCACGTGCTGAAAACTTTGCTTGGGGTATGACTTCTATCCCTGCCTTTGAAGATGATGGTGACCGTTATGCATTTACTTTCTTCGAGCAAATTTGGATTCCAAAAGATGCAAAGAATAAAGATGTAGCGAAAGATTTTATTGCGTATATGTATTCAGACGAAGCAGCAGATACATTCTTAGAAGCAGGAGCAGTACAGCCAATTGAAGGTATTACTGAACAATTAGATGGCCAAAAACAAACTTTCTATAGTATTTATGACGAGGAAGGTGTGCTGCCAGCTATGGGAACTTTTGCTTCTACAAAACCAGTTCCTGGGGCGAATATGGGTGATACTTTATACGGAAGTATTGATAGTGTCATTAGTGGCGATATGACGTTTAAAGAATGGCAAGAGAAAATAGAAGAAGTAAGTGATAAGCTTAGACCAGCTCTAAATTAATTATATCCAATGGACGTTCCAAAGATTATTGTTCATTCCAAATCTATTCGCTCAGTCTTTAACAAATAATTGGATGAATCAATAAATGGATTTACAGGGCAGCCTCCTCTGCATGCATGTTGTTTTAGGAAGAACAGCATTTCAGCAATTGGCTGCCTTCCATGAATATACAAGTCAGGGCAAGATGATTACAATGAAATGTTAATACATACCTATAATAGCTTTTGACATTTCTAAGAAGCGTTTGAATGACATTCATGTTACATGATGGTTTTGTAATGGAGAGAGGTGAGAAAATGAGCAAAACGAGGTCACGTAATCTATTTATTGGGTTATGCGTTGCGCCAGCTTTGATTTTATTAATCGTCTTTATGTTTATGCCAACATTCGAGGTGTTTCGGATGTCGCTTTACCGTTGGGGTGGTTTTTCTAACACGCAACAGTTCGTTGGCTTAGATAATTTTAAGCTACTTTGGAATGATATGACGTTTATTCGTTCTTTTCAAAATTCCATCTTCTTAATCGTTGTCGTCGCGATTGTTACATTTTCGTTTGCCGTCTTTTTTGCGGCAATTTTAACGAAAGAAAACGTAAAGGGTGGAAATTTCTTTCGGATTATTTTCTACATCCCAAATATTTTATCCATTGTTGTTATTGCGGGGATATTTTCAGCCGTTTATGACCCTTCAAGTGGTCTATTAAATAGCATTCTAGGTATATTCAGCTTAGAGAATCTACAACAAATGTGGTTGGGGGATCAAAAGGTCGTTATTTATAGTTTGGCTGCAGCTCTTATATGGCAAGCCATTGGTTATTATATGGTGATGTATATGTCAAGTATGGCAGGTATCCCACCAAGTTTTTATGAAGCAGCTTCTTTAGAAGGGGCAAGTAAACTAAAACAGTTTACGAGTATTACATTACCTCTAGTATGGAATAACATTCGTACAACGCTAACCTTCTTTATTATAAGTACGATTAATTTGAGCTTTTTATTAGTAAAAGCGATGACAGGCGGAGGACCTGATGGGTCAACAGAAGTATTTCTTTCTTATATGTATGATCAAGCATATGGAAACTCTACCTTCGGCTACGGAATGGCTATTGGGGTTATTGTGTTTCTGTTCTCCTTCTTATTAGCAGCGATTGTTAGCAGGATAACAAAGCGCGATGTATTAGAGTATTAAAGGAGGTTTGAGTCTCTAATGAAAAATTCTAAGAAATTGAGTTTAGATGGTTTAATGCGATTATTTATTTATGTGGCGTTAATCACGTTAGCGGTTTCCATTATTGTACCTGTCGCATGGGTGTTTTTAGCATCGATCAAGCAAAATAAAGAGTTTTATGAAAGTCCTTGGGCGCTTCCAGAAGGTATTCATTTGGCTAACTTTGCAGAGGCATTCCAAGAAGCGCAGATGGGTGAATATCTATTAAACTCTGTACTTGTTACAGCGATGGCCTTAATCATTTTATTAGTCGTAGCACTACCAGCGGCATATGTATTGTCTAGATTTGAATTTAGAGGAAATCGTTTCATTAATGGCATGGTAAAAGCGGGCTTGTTCATTAATGTTAGTTATATTGCAGTACCAATTTTCCTAATGCTTTTAGATTGGGATACAGGTTTAAGAACGATTGTAGGCAGTGAGTTTTTACTGAATAATCGATTTATGTTGGCGCTCATTTATGCTTCAACAGCTTTACCATTTACGATTTATTTATTATCAAGTTATTTTAAAACATTACCTTCTGATTTTGAAGAAGCAGCGGGTATAGATGGTGCTGGTTATTATCGGACGATGTTTTCTGTCATGTTTCCTATGGCTGCACCGAGTATTGTGATCGTTATCTTATTTAATTTCTTATTATTTTGGAATGAGTATATATTAGCGCTAACGCTAATGCCGGCAGAACATCAAACGTTGCCAGTTGGATTGTTGAATTTAATGGCTGCGGAACGTTCAGCAGTAAATTACGGACCGATGTATGCAGGTATGGTCATTGTCATGCTTCCTACATTAATTCTATATATATTGGTTCAAAAACGTTTAACACAAGGAATGACAGTTGGTGGAGTGAAAGGTTAGGTGTGAGAGATGAAAAAAACAACAGGAAGAGTTACATTACCAAGTCAACAACATTTTTTACAAGAGACGAAGGAATTGATGGAGCGCTGGGGTGCAGATGCACTACGAGATAGCGATGGAACGAAGTTGGATGATGAGATCAAGCAATTAGATGCGAAAATTTATACGACGTATTTTGTGGCGCGAAATCATAATGATTTTGCTAAACAGCATCCAGAGGAAATGCAGCAACTATATTTAATGTCTCCCTATTATACAGCAACAGAAACCACGTTGGAAATTCCGTTTTTAAAGGGTTATTTTGAGGAGCAAATAACGCCAGATTATATTCATGATCCAAAGCGTTGGTGGGAAGTAATCGACAGAACAACGGGTGAGGTTGTCTCACCAGATTATTGGCAAGTAGATGAGGCAACGAATTGTGTAACGATGAAACAAGTTGAACAGTGGCATGAATATACGGTCTCTTTTTTAGCATATATGAAATGGGATCCGACGCAAATGTATAATCATATAACAAATGATTGGGGAGATACACCGCATGATATCCCGTTTGATGTCCGTCAACCTCATTCTAATCAGTATGTAAAAGCATATTTACAACAATGGTTAAAGGAAAATCCAGATACAGACGTTGTTCGCTTTACGACCTTTTTCTATCATTTCACACTCATTTTTAATGATTTAGGTAAGGAGAAGTTTGTGGATTGGTTTGGCTACGGTGCGAGTGTTTCCGTTGCAGCGCTTGAAGCGTTTGAAAAAGAGAAAGGCTACCGTTTAAGGCCAGAAGATATTGTGGATAAAGGCTATTACAACACGACTTTTCGTATTCCTTCACAAGCGTATTTAGATTATATTGATTTTATTCAGCAGTTCGTTGCAAAGGAAGTGAAAGAATTAGTTGATATCGTTCATGAGCATGATAAAGAAGCGATGATGTTTTTAGGCGATAACTGGATTGGAACAGAACCTTATGGTAGTTATTTTCCATCTGTCGGCATGGACGCTGTAGTTGGTAGCGTTGGTGACGGAACGACATTACGAATTATTGCTGACATTCCAGGTGTGCAATATACGGAAGGAAGATTTTTACCTTATTTTTTTCCTGACACATTTTATGAAGGCAATGATCCGGTTATTGAAGCAAACGAGAATTGGTTAACAGCAAGAAGAGCGTTAATGCGCAAACCTTTAGATCGAATAGGTTATGGCGGTTATTTAAGTTTAGCATATAAGTTTCCTAAATTTGTTGATTACGTGGAGAAGGTTACAGATGAATTCCGAGAAATTTATGACAATATTCACGGTATTCAACCGTATACAGGTCTTAAAGTGGCCGTTTTAAATGCATGGGGGAAATTGCGAACATGGCAAACCCATATTGTTGCGCACGGGAAATGGTATAAAAAAGCGTATTCTTATCATGGTGTATTAGAAGCATTAAGTGGATCAGCAGTGGATGTATCTTTTATTAGTTTTGACGATGTAATCGCAAAAGGAGTACCTGAAGATATAGATGTGATTATTAATGCAGGTGATGCAGGAACTGCATTTTCTGGCGGCGAAAAATGGAAGAACCCTCAATTAATTTCCATACTTCGTAAATGGATATATGAGGGGGGCGGCTTCGTTGGTATAGGAGAACCAACTGCTTATCATCATGAAGGGCGCTATTTTCAGCTTGCTAATGTTTTCGGAGTAGATAAAGAATTAGGTTTTAGCTTATCAACAAATAAATATTTTACAGAAGTAACCGAGAATCATTTTATTACTGAAGATATGGCTGCATTTGATTTTGGTGAAAGCATGGAATACATCTATGCATTAAATGAAGCAACAGAGATTATCGAATATTCTAATGATGGCGTTCATCTTGCTAGCTCCGGTTTCGGAAAGGGAAGAGGCGTATATATCGCAGGTTTACCGTATAGTCATGAGAATACGAGATTATTATTACGTTGCATGTATTATGCAGCCCATAAAGAAGAAGAAATGAGAAAATGGTTTGCTTCAAATGTGCATTGTGAAGTACATGCATACCCTGAAAGAAAAAAATATGCCATTATTAATAACTCTACCGAAAAGCAAGTTACCGATGTCTATGATGGCGATGGGAACAAACGTCGAATGGAGTTAGAAGCAAGCGAAATAATATGGGAGGACTTCACATGAAGGATAAAATTTTCGTAGTTGTCAAGGTTGTTTTCTTTCTATTTTGTCTGTTTCTCATATTTTATGGACAACAAACCGTTGGTAAATTCGAATTATTTCTTCAACTTATTGGCTTAACAGGTCTTTTATTCTTACTATGGAACTATAATCGGAAATTTGTATAAAGGAGTAGCGCAGTCTTTACTCTGTGTGCGGAAGATTAAAAAAGCAGGCTTCGTTCTTGAATTGTAGAAAACATAAAAATTTTAAATTTTACAGTATAAGCATAACTATGTTTTTCGCCATAAGAATAGGCGATATCTAAATGTATCTATAAAAAAATAACTTAAGCCATGTGTTGTAAAGGTGAGGATAAGGATGAAATACAGCATTGGAATTGACATTGGTGGAACAAAAGTGGCGGCAGGAATTGTAAATGAATATGGCAATTTAATTCAACAGGTAAAAGTGAGCAGTGATCCTACAAATAAGGAAACGATGTTTGCTAAAGTTGTGCAATGTGTAGAACAACTGCTGGATCATTCTAGTATTCCAAAGCATGAAATATATGGCATTGGTGCAGGTGTCCCTGGGAAGGTAGATCGTGAGCGAGGGATTGCTGTTTATCAGAATAATTTACCTTGGGATAACTTTCCATTTATGGAACGACTCCAAAAAGCAATTGGTATTGACAAAATTGCCATTGATAATGATGTGTATATGGCTGCGTTTGCAGAGTGGAAAAAAGCGGAAATGGCTAATCAAGAATTGCTTGTTTATATTACAATTAGTACTGGTATTTCCTGTTCTATTATTCAAGATGGTGAATTTATTCGTGGTGCTGGTTTTGCTGGGGAATTAGGTTTAATTCCAGTTTATTCTAAATTAAACAGCGAAGCCTTACAAAGACTGGAAAATGCTGCTTCAGGACCAGCAATGCAACTACAGGCAAGAAAGATATATGCAGATGATCAGGTCATAACGAAAGATATTTTTGCTAACTATTTGACAGGTGATGAAGAAGCGCAACAGTTGATAGAAGAAATGGTATTTGTTCTAACACAGGGTGTCTATATTGTCAGTAGTTTATTAGATCCACATAAAATTGTTTTTGGAGGGAGTGTAGTTACCCATAATCCTTGGTTATTAGAGCTAATCAAAGTAAAACTCCAAACGTATTTGCTTGCTGAACAAATCCATATCCTAGAAAATATGGAGATTAGTAAGCTGAACAATCACCAAGGCATTATTGGTGCGGGGCTAAGAGCGTGTGTGCTTACCTAGGTGGATGTTATGTGAAATTGTAGAATATGGATCTTAAAGGAGTGATGAAGGATGGTGTATCCCTATTTAGCAGGGCTTATTGAAAAAGCAGTCACCACAGAAATGATTGCACAAGCTGACAAAGTATATGCTAGGAACCAAATTATGAATGTCTTGCAATTAGAAGCATATCCAGATGGAGTGGTACCAGCAAGAGATACTTCCATCCCAAATTTAGTAGAGCATTTGATTGAATATGCATTGGAGCATGAAATTATTCGCAACGTTTTAAGTGAAAAAGAAATACTGACGGCTCATATCATGAATTGTCTTATCGCGCGCCCTTCAGAAATTAACCAGACATTTTATGAAAAATATAAGCAATCACCAATAGAAGCTACGGATTACTTTTATGCTTTATCAAAAAATAGTAATTATATTCAAATGAATCGAATTGCGAAAAATATAAGCTATAAGGTGGACACGGCTTATGGGACAATGGATATTACGATTAATTTATCCAAACCGGAAAAAGACCCAGAGCAAATAAAGCTAGAGCGGGAAAACGTTAAAAATGTGACGTATCCGAAATGTTTATTATGTATCGAGAATGAAGGCTATGCTGGGCGAATAGATCATCCAGCTCGGGCAAATCACCGCATGATAAGGGTGCCTTTACAAGACGAGATGTGGTTTTTTCAATATTCTCCGTACGTATATTATAATGAGCATAGTATATTATTAGCTGGTGAACATCGGAATATGAAAATCGATCAGCAAACATTCAAGCGGCTCTTAGCATTTATAGATATATTCCCGCATTATTTTATTGGCTCCAATGCAGATTTACCAATCGTTGGTGGATCTATCTTAAGTCATGATCATTATCAGGCAGGGAAGTATGAATTTGCTATGACGAATGCGAAAGAAGCGTTTTCCTTTTCGTGGAAAAAGTATCCAAGATTGCATTGTGCTGTCCTACATTGGCCATTATCCGTTATTCGTTTAGTAGGAAGCAATCGTGCTGATGTAGTAGAAGCAGCAGATGACATTTTAGCCTCTTGGAAAAATTATTCGGATGAAATAGCGGATATTCAAGCTTTTACGAAGCAAACGCCGCATAATACCATTACGCCAATTGCTAGAAAACGTAATGACAAATATGAATTAGATCTTGTCTTGCGGAATAACCGAACGACAGAGCAATACCCTCAAGGTATTTTTCATCCGCATGCAGACGTACATCATATTAAAAAAGAAAATATAGGATTAATTGAAGTGATGGGCTTAGCTGTATTACCAGCTCGTTTGAAGCAAGAATTAGCTGAAATAGAGAGCTACTTATTACATGGACAGCAGCAAGTCGCGGAGTATCATAGCGTTTGGGCGGACAACTTAAAAAAGCAGTATCCAGATGTACAAACTACAGAAGAAGCAAGAAAAATTGTGCGTAAAGAAGTCGGTAATACGTTCGTACGTATTTTACAAGATGCAGGAGTGTTTAAAGACAATCATTCTTTTCAACGATTTCTGCAAGGGTTTATTAATGAATAAAAGAAATAAATAATAGTATAAGTTTAAAGGCACTCCATGGGGTGCTTTTTTGTTATAAGAAAGCATAGAAGTTTAAAGGTTTATAGTATTAGAAAAGCTTGACTTATCGCATAACACTTGTCGCAATACATGTTTTCTACATAACAGAAAATATAGCATTTATAGAAGAAAACGATATTTGCATTTGTCCGATCCAGGCTTGGCGATTAGTGAGGTAAGGGGGAATGCTTAAAATTTTGATAAAATATGAAACTGTGCTTAGTACCTCTTCGTACTTTATTTAAGAAGGAGGAATTATTGTTGCAATGGGTTGTAGAAATAGCAAGTTTCATTGTCATCATATGTCTTTTATATAAACGAATAAACGATATAGATGATATATCCCTTATGCATGTGGTATATATTGTTTTGGCATTTATCATTATTTCAGTTCTATCTGCTATTATTTTTTATTATCCTGGTAGTTGGCTTGTGAATAAGATTAGTAATAGCTTCTTACGTACCATTGTAGCATATGCGATAGTTATCATCGTTATTTCAATTGGACGTTGGTTATGGGCGAAAACATTTGTGAAACATCGCTGATAGGGGTGGGAATTTGTTACAAGAAATGTATAAACGAAGAGAAAAAATGGGGTATATATTTTTAGCTATATTTATCGTTGTAGTTCTTGGGTATATATTGATTTGGACGCCAACAGGAGCCAAACAGTGGGGAGAAGTATCCATTATAGGTTTACCCGTTTTATTTTTAATAATAATAATTATTCGAAGCAGAATAAGCTACCAGAAATTAAAAGACGTAGAGATAGGCCTTTCACAAGTATCTATTTTGCAACTTGATCATGTCGTACTTAAAAAGGATGCTAGTTTGTTACCCCGTTTATTATGTTTTGAAAAAACGGGCAAGTATGTTGGCGCTTTTCAACTTATGCACGTTTCGTTCTGGTGCTATCCTTTGCTCATTTATAATAGTTCGTTCATAAATTGGCTACCAGTAAAGCTTGCATTTATCTCTAACACTGGAGAACTGATATTTAAGTTGAAGCGAAAAGGCATGAAGAAAACGGCAGTTACGTATTACGATGCAAGTGACAATTATATCGGGTCTTATATTCAGGAAGATTTTAAAAGTGTCTTGCGACTAAAAGGGAAGCTCTTTGATGAGAAAGGAAAGCAAATGCTTTTTATTGATGGGTCTACTATGACTGGTGATTTCACATGGATCGATGAACATCATCATCGCTGGGCCTATTTTTATAATGGAAGGTTTCCACATGAATATACTACTTTGTTTCACGACTTAAATAATGATATTGTCGAGGTCTCTGATAAGTTATCTCAACAGTATAAGCAATTGCTGTTCGGGGTAATTGGATTCTTGTTTATTCAGAGAACGAACAATTAACGCACCCATTAACCGCTTTGCCTGGAAGTGCATTTTAAGCAGGCAGAGCGGCTTCTTGTTGTACAATGTAAATGTGTTTCTTATAACTAGGAGTTAAAATTTGTTACGTACGGATAAATAGTAGATTGTAATTTGTGCAATCGGAAAGATGAATAAAAGTAACATCGGATAAGAAGGAAACGTGTCAGCTAAGAATGGATACAAGCCCATTAAAAAAAGGATTATCCCAAAAATCAATGGCATGAAAAGATAAACTTTACGACAGGCGTGAGCGTTAATCATTTTTTCACGTTCATCTTGTTCAGAAAACTCTGCAGGCATGAATAATTTCAGCAGCATACGCTTATGTTTCTTTGCATTATGTCTGTACATCAAGATGCCAACCCCGATACAGATGAATAAAAAAATGATTGTCGGTGTAATATTAATCCATTCTCCTGTGCTCTCACCTTTAATCACATTGGCTACATGCATGGCAAATGAATAAATAGGGATAAATCCCCAAGCAGCTAGCAACAATAACAATACGTTAATAAAGAACACCCATTTTAATCTCATCTTTTAATCGTCCTCCAATAACCAAAAAGTTTCTTCCATAGGAAGATGGAACACTTTGCATATGTTTAATGCCAAAAGTAAGGAAGGTACATAATCGCCTTTTTCAATGGCAGCAATGGTCTGTCTGGTTACGCCTACTTTTTTGGCGAGTTGCTCTTGCGTTAAATCAAATCGCGCTCGTAGTTCTTTTACACGATTGTTTAATTTCACGAAAGCCATCTCCTTCCTAGAGAACTTCCAATGCGCGAGTTGTTTCTTCATACATATATTACAAATAGTGTATGAGATAGTGGATAGAATGTCAAGTTTATTTACCATTATGTTAAATCAAGTTAACATAATGGTATAGTATAAAGCGCTTGTAGGCGACCTTACTCAAGCAAAACGCACGTTCAACGCTTCATCCCATTACTATAAATTTTCTAGGATTATTTTCACGGGACGAATAACCGATGTTCAAATTATAGAAAATCATGTACATTGATCTTATAAAGTCAAATTCAAGAATGGATTTCATTCCGAATTGTTCCTACAACTTGCGTAAGCCGGGAAAGACCTCTTTGAAAAAAGGCAAATAAGTACTTATTTCCTGCTGTCCAGCATATAACCCCCATTTATAAACTGGAAATCAGTACTTATAGGAAAGAGGATCACACTTCTTATTGCTTCTTCTATAATAGCGTTTCAAGATAGTTATGACGATACATGTTGAAAACCCACCATCCCGACTTTATCCATTATGTTATTTTCTTAGAATGAAAAGCTTTTCAGACATTTTGCAAATCCCATCATTGTCTAATGATGTTTCTATAGATGACAAATTTAAAATGGAGGAGAAAAAATGGCGAAACGTTTATTTCTGTCGTTGTTGTTCGGTTTATTGCTATTGTCCACTCCATCTTATGCTATTGCACAATCGCAAAGTTTGTCGGAAGCCAAACAGCTTCATGAAGGAACAAAATGGTCTGTAATGGGAAAGGGAGATAACGGAAACGATGAAACGCCAGGGGAGTGGTTTGTAGGAGAGACGCCGACTAATCCAATACCTGACGCCCCTTTGCTTTTATTTGTGCCTGGTTTAAACAATGTGGCACAAGTATTTTGGGAGGATGGTGGATTGTATGAAGCAGCTTGTGAAGCGGGATATGAAACGGCTTTTATCCAGCTTCATGATGCAGGTGGCGCTTCTGCCGATATGTGGGATAATGGGAAATTGCTCGCTGAAAAAATTACGGAAATTTCAGATCAATTTCAAGGGAAGCCAATTACGATTATTGCGTATAGTAAAGGTGGCGTTGATGCGCAAGCTGCGGCAACTTATTACGGAGCTTGGCAATATATAGATCGTATTATTACTTTATCTAGTCCGCATCATGGATCGGAACTAGCGGACTTGGCTAATAGTAGTTGGGCTGGTTGGCTAGCTGAATTACTCGGGATGCGAGGTGAAGGAACATCTGCGGTTGAGACCGGATATATGGAACATTTTCGTTCTTTGACGGATGAAGAAACCTATGCTTATGTCAATGATTATTACACTTTAGGTGGGACGGATTGGGGGTCGACATTTTCATCAACATGGTTTGGAGGCATGTATTTATCCAGTTATGGTGATAATGATGGCGTGGTAACAACTGTGAGCAGTCGCTTGCCTAAAGGAGAAGAAGTGGCAATTGGGGCTTGGGACCATACTTCTATTCGAAGTAATCGCATCTTTCCTATTATACAAGACAATGTGTTGCAGCAAAATAACCCGAGTCGCGATCATTTGATTTATAAGGAACAAATTTCAAAGCTTACAAAACCAGAGCAATATGTACACGGCGATGCATTAAGGAATAACAAAGCTGAAAAGCATTTATTTCCTATTGAAGACGCTATTGACAAGGTAAATATACAGTTGTACACAGCTACTCCACTCCAACGTGTAGAACTTATTGATCCGAATGGAAACGTTTATGACGATGTGCAAGTGACGCAGCAGGAGGGTGGTTTTTTCGCTGGAGCGACGGGGTATCACATACAAATTCATCAACCTTCAGCTGGAGAATGGTCATTAAAAATGCGTAGTGATAAGAAAAACGCCTATTTATTGCATGGTCAATATGATAAAGCAACGCAAAAGCAAATTCTATCAGAGACACAAGATCGTAGAAACGATAGCAAATGGAGAACGAATAAACAGCAAGTAAAAGAAAAGAGTATAGAAGCACACTATACCATCGTGGAGTCAGGGAAGCAAATTCCTGTAGTGACTGCAACGTCAAAAGGTTTACCTTTATTATCAAAAGAATTTTCACATCTAAAAAAGAATCGAAGTTACAATATTACGATGGATATAAAAGGCGAGACAGTTTCTGGATCGCCTTTCAAACGGACAGTGGTTGATTCTGTTTATCTATCTGAATGACGAATAAAAATAATTCCTCTTGCGTAATAGGAGCTGTTATACCCTGTAGATTAGGGGCTAACCGCTCTTTTTTCTTTTGATTTCGTTTCATAAGTATAGCACTACTTGAAAGGCATAAAAGAAAACCTCCACAGATGCCATTTTATCGTGTAAGTAAAACAACAGTGCTTTTTGTCGTGAATATATGCTAATAAACCGCGTTTTTATGTCAATAGTAGCACGGACACAAAAGAGGCAATAAGTTAAAATAGTATGATGTGTTCTGTGTTTAAGAAAAAAGACGGAATATTTTGTTTAATAAAAATAAGTTCGTAAAATTTTATAAAATAAAAAATTTTCCCTTTAAATAAAAACTTGATTAGGCAGGTCTTTTACCGTATAATACAAATAATTATTTTATTTTAGTTTACAATAATTTAGAGTTCATCCGTGACGTTAAATGTGAATTACTAAGCACCATAATTCTAGATTAAATGTCAGAAAAATTAAAACAACGAAACCATCAAATTTTGAAAGTTGAAAAGAAAGAATTTTCTTTCTTTTTTGATTGGAATTTAGAAGGAGGTCAACATGAGTAATAACATACTGGAGATTAAAAATCTTAAAACATCGTTTCGTATTAATGATGACTATTATGCCGCCGTGGATGATGTTTCTTTATCTGTGAATAAGAATGAGACGTTAGCCATTGTTGGTGAATCAGGCTCTGGAAAAAGCGCCTTAGCATTTTCTATTATGGGATTACATACAAAAGCCAAAATAGATGGAAGCATTCAATTTAAAGGTGAAGATATTGTTCATATAGCAGCTGGAAAATTAAACAAGTTGCGAGGCAATGATATGGCGATGATTTTTCAAGATCCATTAACAGCGTTAAATCCGTTGATGACAGTGGAAGATCAAATTGGGGAAGCTTTATTATTACATAATCGACAGTTATCGAAAACGAAACGAAAAGAACGAGTGATTCACTTGTTAAATCAAGTTGGTATTCCTCGCCCGGAGTACACTTGTGAACAGTACCCGCATCAATTATCTGGTGGTATGAGGCAGCGAGTGATGATTGCCATCGCGATTGCCAATAAGCCTGAACTACTCATTGCTGATGAACCTACTACAGCGCTTGATGTAACGATTCAAGCCCAAATACTAGGGTTAATGAATGATTTAAAAGAACAAATGAATACAGGTGTTATTTTAATTACCCATGATTTAGGTGTTGTCGCTGAAATGGCGGATCGTGTAGCCGTTATGTATGCAGGACAAATTGTAGAGATTGCGGATGTTTATACGTTATTTCAAAAGCCGCTTCATCCATACACGAGATCGCTATTAAATTCCATTCCGGCTGAAGATAGTGTGCATGACAAACTCCATGTCATACAAGGAATTGTTCCATCTTTGCAAAATCTTCCTCGAGAAGGGTGTCGATTTAAAGCACGAATTCCGTGGATTAGTGAGGATGCACATGAAGAAAATCCTGAGCTGCATGAGGTAACGCCAGGACATTTCGTCCGTTGTACCTGTTATCAGCAATTTTATTTTCCGGAAGAAAAGGTAGAGGAGGAATCAAGTCATGGCACTTCTTGAAGTAAACGATTTAAAGGTCCATTTTCCCATTAGAGGGGGAATCTTAAATCGTAAAATAGGTGCAATAAAAGCTGTTGATGGCGTATCTTTTTCCATTGAAAGAGGAAAAACGTACGGTCTTGTAGGAGAGTCTGGCTCGGGAAAAACAACAACCGGAAAAGCGATTATCGGTTTAAATCATATTACTTCAGGAACGGTGAAGTTTGATGGTGTAGATTTAGCAGGCTTTACATCCAAAAAGTCTGATATTCGAAAAGATATTCAAATGATTTTCCAAGATCCTTATTCTTCATTAAATGGCAGAAAACGAGTACTTGATATTGTTGCAGAGCCGTTGCGAAACTTTGAAAACTTAACGAAAACAGAAGAAAAGAAACGTGTACAAGAATTGCTTGAACAAGTAGGATTAAGCCCTGAAAGTATTATAAAATATCCGCATCAATTTTCTGGTGGGCAACGGCAACGGATTGGCATTGCAAGAGCGATTGCTTTAAAGCCAAAACTCATTATTGCTGATGAGCCTGTTTCTGCATTAGATGTTTCGGTTCAGGCACAAGTCCTTAACTTTATGCAAGATATTCAAAAGGATTTAAATTTGACGTATTTATTTATAAGCCACGATTTAGGCATCGTAAAGCATATGTGTGATGAGATTGGCATTATGTATAAAGGACGTTACGTGGAATCGGGTACGAAAGCGGATATTTTTAATCACCCACAACATATTTATACGAAACGCTTAGTAGCAGCTATTCCAGATATTAATCCAGTTAACCGTCAACAGCAGAAAGTATACCGCGAAGAAGTAGAGAAAGAGTATCAGCAAAATTATAATGATTATTTTGATCAAGAAGGTCTAGCGTATACATTACGCCATATATCCGACTCCCATTTAGTAGCTTTACCGCAGAAAGGTTGATAGCATGTGGAAATTTATTGTTAGACGACTGTTAATTACGATGCCACAAGTTGTTTTGCTAAGTATATTAGTATTCATTATGGCACAACTAATGCCAGGGGATGCGTTGTCTGGTTTAATCGATCCAAATATTGATCCGTCAGCGATTGAAGAGCAACGAGAGAAACTCGGGCTAAATGATCCATGGTACGTACAATATAAAGATTGGGTGACATCAGCCATTCAAGGCGACTTAGGACAATCTTTTCGCTTTAAGATGCCTGTCTCTGAGTTAATTGGCCAGCGCCTTGTAAATACATTCTGGTTATCTTTAGCGACGTTAATCATTACATATCTCATCGCCATCCCATTAGGTATTACGAGTGGACGTTATAATGATACATTGCGAGATCAATTAATTAATGGTTACACGTATATTGGTTTTGCCACGCCATTATTTATCTTTGCTTTAGTAATGTTATGGGCGTTTGGTTATGGTTTAGGTTGGTTCCCAACTGGCGGAAGTGTAGATCCAGGATTAGAACCAGGCTCATTTGCGTATATTATGAGTAAAGTTAATCACTTATTACTACCAGCCATATCGATGGCATTAATTACTACTGTAAATACGGTGCAGTATTTGCGTAGTGAAATCATTGATACAAAACAGAAAGACTTTGTCATTACGGCAAGAGCAAAAGGTGCTTCTGAATCACGCGTTTATCGCCGCCATATTTTCCGCAATTCTTTATTACCAATTGCTGCTTATTTCGGTTTTGAAATTACGGGACTTATTGGTGGGACCGTTTTTATTGAAACCATTTTCAGCTATCCAGGTATGGGATTGTTATTTATGGAATCTGTGCTACAACGGGATTATAGTGTCGTAACATCTGTTGTCTTGTTATTCGGAATCGCATCTATTTTAGGCGCATTATTATCGGATATTATTTTAAGTCTCGTAGATCCGCGTATTCGAATAAAATAAACAATAGGTTATCATGGAGGTGACACATAAATGGAGTATTCAAATGTAGAAGTAGTAGAGGTAGAACAAGAAAAAGCTCCTTCTATGGCGAAAGTAATTTGGCGAGAAATTGTGCGAGATAAAGTAGCGCTTATATCTTTTATTTTTCTTATTGTTATTACAAGCCTTGTTTACGGAGTATCTTTATTTTTAAATCAAGATGAAATTGTTAAAGTAGATTTATTTGCGATTAATCAGCCACCGTCTAATGAGTTTTTGCTAGGAACGGATTATGGGGGCAGAGATATTTTTGGTCAGCTTATTATTGGCACGCGTAATTCCTTATCGATAGGTATCTTAGTGACGCTTATGACAGGGATTATCGGTATTACTTACGGGCTTGTATCTGGTTATTTTGGCGGTACAGTTGATAACATTATGATGCGTATTGTTGATTTCTTTTTAATTTTACCATTTTTAATGATCGTTATTGTGTTTGTTGCGATTGTGCCTAAATATAGCATATGGTCTTTTTCTTTAATTATGACAGCATTTCTCTGGATGGGGATTGCTCGGTTAATTCGTTCAAAGGCATTACAAGAGCGAGAACTTGATTATGCACAGGCTTCCAAAACGTTAGGGACTCCGAACTGGAAGATTATGTTTTTCCAAGTTTTGCCGAATTTAAGTTCATTAATTATTGTGACGATGACGTTAAACTTGGCTGCGAATATTGGTTTAGAGTCTGGGTTGTCCTTTTTAGGATTTGGTTTTCCAGAAGATACCCCAAGTCTTGGAACATTACTTGGTTATGCAAGAAATCCACAAACTTTAGAGTTAAGATGGTGGATTTGGGTACCAGCAGCGATTATGGTTTTCTTATTAATGTTAGCTGTCCGAAATGTTGGCGAAGCATTGAAGCGTGCTACAGATGCAAGACAGCGCAGAGGTTAATGGTTATGTTGCTTACATCACATGATGTTAAGTATAGATCGCGTCTATGACGTATAAACAAACTAGGGAGGTTTTTACATGAAAGGAAGTCGTTGGCGTATTTTATTATATGCACTCTTGCTAGGTTTAGTACTTACACTGGCTGCCTGTGGCGGAGATGACGAGAGTAAGTCAGATAAATCGGGCAATAAGAAGTCTGGAAAAGATGGAGATCAAATATATTCAATTGAAGATTTTAATGTAGAAACGAAAAATGAAGGCAAAGCGATGGATGGCGGGCACTTGAAATTTGGTGTCGTCACAGATACAGCTTTCGAAGGGCTGTTAAATTTCAACTTCTACTCAGGGAATTTTGATGTTGAGTTTATTAAATGGTTTGATGAATCTTTATTATCTGCGGATGAAAGGCATAATTTAACCCAAGATGGTGCTGCCACATTTGAAGTAGATGATAGTGGGAAGGTGTTTACGTTTACGATCCGCGATAATGTAAATTGGCATGATGGGGAGCCTGTAACCGCTGAAGACTGGGCGTATGCTTATGAAGTAATCGGTCACCCTGATTATCCTGGCGTTCGTTATGGCGATAAATTTACAATTATTGAAGGGATGGAGGAATACCATAACGGAGAAGCCGATTCTATTTCTGGTATTGAAGTGGTAGATGAGAAAACGATGAAAATTACGTACAAAGAAGCATCCCCTTCTTTATTAAGTGGCGGAATTTGGTCTTACGCTTTACCAAAGCATGTCTTTCAAGATATCCCTGTAGATGAAATGGACAAATCTGACGCTGTCAGAAAAGAACCAATCGGCATGGGACCATATAAAGTAAAAAGTATTACGCCAGGAGAAGCTGTCGTATACACAAAAAATGAAGACTATTGGCAAGGCGAACCAAAGTTAGATAAAGTTACAGTTAAAGTCGTGAATCCGAAAACAGTTGTACAAGCTTTAGAATCGGGAGAAGTAGATACGGTTCATGAATTTCCTACAGATCAATATCCAGATAATGCGGATATGTCTAATGTGGAATTTTTAGGAAATGTGGACATGGCTTATTCTTATATCGGTTTCAAATTAGGAACGTGGGACAAAGAGAAGAAAGAAGTAAAACCAGATCCAAATAAGAAAATGGCGGATGTGAACTTACGTAAAGCAATGGGACACGCCATTGATAATGAAGCTGTAGGGAAGCAATTTTACAATGGCTTACGCTGGAATGCGACAACATTAATTCCGCCATCTCATCCAGATTTCCATGATGAAGACAATCCTGGAATCAAATATGACCCAGAACAAGCCAAGAAACTGTTAGATGAAGCGGGTTATAAGGATACGGATGGAGACGGTATGCGTGAAAATCCTGATGGTGAAGAATTGGTGATTAATTTTGCTTCTATGTCTGGTGGAGAAACGGCTGAGCCAGTTGCAAATTACTACATTCAATCTTGGAAAAATGTTGGATTAAATGTACAACTATTAGATGGTCGTTTACAAGAGTTTAACTCATTCTATGATCGAATTGGACAAAGTGGTGACGATGATCCGAAAGTCGACGTATATGCAGCAGCATGGGGTGTGGCAACAGATGTCAACCCAGCAGGATTATATGGACGTGACGCTCTGTTTAACTTCTCTCGCTATGCAAGTGAAGAAAATGATAAGCTTCTAGAGCAAGGAGCCTCTAAAGATGCGATGGATTTAGAGTACCGTCAGAAAGTATATAAAGAATGGCAAGAATTAATGGTCGAAGAAGTTCCGGTCATTCCTACCAATTATCGTGCAAAATTAGTACCTGTGAATAAGCGCGTATTGAATTACTCTGTAGCACATAACTGGGGTAATTACTATGAAATTGCGGTAATGCAAAAAGAACCAGTAAAAGCTGAATAAAACATTTAGATAGACAGTCTGTGAACCTATTTCACAGGCTGTCTTTTTGTGTGTGCCAGGCATGCACACATTCTCTAGGGTTCGAGTCCCGAACCACGAAGGCAGTAGTAGTGGTTAGCCTAAGACAAGGGTGTCTGGGGTGACCCAGAATCTGAAGGAAGTCGGCGGCAAATCTCCGCCCTTAGGAACACGAACTTCATAGAAGGCTAGGTGTACTTGGATGAGACTGCACAACAAGTCAAAGTCCTTACTGCCAAAGGGTACACAGAGTAAATGAAGTGGGGATGTGGAGAGGAAGAATGTGTGCTTACCCCGGGAGATCTGACAGAAAAGCGGTGCACACGCCGTAACCGAACATGTAAGTGTTCGCTGAACTGTCAGAAGTCAGCCGAAGCCGTAGTACTAGATATTTCTAGGAAGGGCTGAATCATTGAAGAAGAATGGTCGCTTCGGAGTACGCAATACTTGATGAAGCAGAAACAAGAAAACCTTCCTAGTGAAGGAAGCGGTGAATCCCGTGGGGGACACTAGAAGGGCTGAGAGAAATTGCCACACAAGAAGAAAGAGCCATTCACGTAGGAGTTAGATATCATGTTGGAAAGCATTCTATCACGAGAAAACTTAATATGTGCACTGAAACGTGTCGAACGTAACAAAGGAAGCCACGGTGTGGATGAAATGCCCGTACAAAACCTACGAGCGCATCTCATGGAACACTGGGCTTCCGTTCGAGAACAACTCGAATCAGGTACCTACTATCCTCAACCCGTTCGCCGTGTCGAAATCCCGAAACCAAACGGCGGAGTGAGGAAGCTAGGAATTCCTACCGTGCTAGACCGTTTCATCCAACAAGCAATCGCACAAGTTCTAACAACCATCTATGACGCAACATTTTCTGAACATAGTTATGGTTTTCGCCCAAACAGACGAGGACATGACGCGGTTAGGAAAGCGAGAAGCTATATGAAAGATGGCTATCGCTGGGTTATAGACATGGATTTAGAGAAATTCTTTGATAAAGTACATCACGACCGATTAATGAGGAAACTGAGCCAAAAGGTCAAAGATCCGAGAGTACTTAAACTTATACGTAGGTATCTCCAAGCTGGCATTATGGAGGACGGAATCGTTCAACCAAACACAGAAGGAGCCCCTCAAGGCGGACCATTAAGTCCGTTGCTATCCAACATCGTTTTAGATGAGCTAGATAAAGAATTAGAGCGAAGGGGGCTCCATTTCGTCCGTTATGCGGACGACTGTAACATATATGTTCAATCGAGGAGAGCGGGATCGCGAGTGATGAAAAGTATCACTACATTTATCGAAGGAAAACTCAAATTAAAAGTAAATGAACAGAAAAGTGCAGTAGACCGCCCATGGAAGCGTAAATTCCTAGGATTTTCTTTCACATTCCATAAAGAGAACCCAAAGATTCGGGTTTCTAAAGAAAGTATCAAACGCTTTAAACAGCGTGTCAGAGAACTAACCTCAAGAAAGAAGTCTATGAATATGCAGGATAGAATCGCAAAGCTAAATCGATACTTAGTAGGTTGGCTAGGCTACTATCAGCTAGCAGAGACGCCCTCTATATTTGAAGTTTTGGATAGCTGGATTCGAAGAAGGATGCGAATGATACGCTGGAAAGAATGGAAGAAAGTCAAAACAAAATACAAGAATTTAATAAAACTTGGAATTAGTAAAGGAAAAGCATGGGAGTGGGCAAACACGAGAAAGGCTTATTGGCGTATAGCTAAAAGTCCGATCTTACATAGAGCATTAGGTGATCGATACTGGTCAAACCTAGGCTTAAAGAGTCTACATAAACGATATCAAACGATGCGTTGGACTTAAATGAAACCGCCGTATACGGAACCGTACGTACGGTGGTGTGAGAGGTCGGGGGTTAGTCGCCCCCTCCTACTCGATTTGTTCTGGATAGAAGTTGATCTCAAGAATGGGAGAGTTGTGTGCTGGACAAGTGTAGGTGAGAGGTATCCGTCGCGTATGCTCCTTTTCGTCTTGTGCTACTTCATTAGTGAGGATTGAAAAATGCGTACGGAATGAAGAATCACTTCACTATGTAAGATGTAAGTTATATTTTGCTACATCTTTTCATAAACTGTTCTGTAGGCTCTATGCATCTAGGGAGGGTGACTTAATTTGTGTGGAATAGTAGGTTATGTGGATTTTAATAGAGATGTGCGGGCAAAGGAAAAAATGCTTGAACAGATGACAGACACATTACTACATCGTGGACCGGACGAAACGAATACTTGGATGAATCAACATGTTGCTTTTGGGCATCAGCGGCTTTCGGTTATTGATATTGAAGGTGGAAAGCAACCAATGCACAAAGCGAAAAACCGTCATACTTATACGCTTATATACAATGGTGAGCTATATAATACGGATGAACTACGTAGCGATTTAAGACAGAAAAACTATCATTTTGAAACGACATCTGATACCGAAGTGTTGCTTACTGCTTACTTGGAATGGCAAGAACAATGCGTCGATTATTTAAATGGAATATTTGCATTTGCAATTTGGGATGAAGACAAAGAACAACTGTTTATAGCTCGAGATCGCTTGGGGGTTAAACCGTTATTTTTTCAAGAAAAAAATGGGCAGTTTATCTTTGGCTCCGAACTAAAAGCTATCCTAGCTCACGAAAAAGTAAAAGCGGAAATTGATCGCTCTGGTTTAGCAGAAATATTTGGTCTTGGTCCGTCTAGGACACCAGGACATGGCCTATTTAAAAATATGCATGAGCTTCGGTCAGGTCACGCATTAACTTTTTCAAAAAATGGTCTTAAAAAATGGCGCTATTGGAATGTAAACAGTCGTCCGCATACAGATTCTATGACCGAGACAATAAGTAAAGTAAGAGAGCTATGTATCGATGCAGTGCAACGACAGCTCGTTTCTGATGTTCCTATATCCACTTTTTTATCTGGTGGTTTAGATTCGAGTGCTATCACAGCAATTGCCTCACAATATTTTCAGGAACGAGGAAAAGGGTCTCTCACTACTTTTTCTGTAGATTATGAAGGTAATGCAAATTATTTTAAGGCAAGCAAATTTCAACCGTCCATGGATCAGCCATTTATTGAGGAGATGGCAACCGTTTTTCAAACGAATCATCATAATGAAGTGATCTCTGGGGAAGCATTAGCAAGCCATTTAAAAAAGGCTGTAGAATTACGAGATCAGCCTGGAATGGCGGATATAGATTCGTCACTATTATGGTTCTGTCAACAGATTAAAAAGCAAACGACAGTGAGCTTATCAGGAGAATGTGCCGACGAAATATTTGGCGGCTATCCATGGTTTCATTCCCCACCGACGGATGAAGAAGCAGGTTTTCCATGGATGCGATCTTTATCCTCACGTATTGATTTACTTCATCCTCACTGGCAGGAGAAGTTACAGCTCTCAGAATATGTGCATGCCCGTTATCAGGAAACAATTGATGAAACACCACGCCTTGATGGAGAAAAAGAGGAGGATGCACGTAGAAGAGAGTTGTTTTATTTAAATATGCATTGGTTTATGGCTCAGTTATTGGATCGAAAAGATCGGATGAGTATGGGAGCGAGTTTAGAAGTTCGTGTGCCTTATGCGGATCATCGTTTAGTAGAGTACGTGTGGAATATACCATGGGAAATGAAAATACTGGAAGGGAAAGAAAAAGGTATTTTACGAAAAGCAATGGAAGGCATTCTACCAGAGACCATTCTTTATCGTAAAAAAAGTCCTTTTCCGAAAACATTTCAACCAGCATATACAAATGCAGTTAAAAAATGGATGCGGGAAATAGCAGACGATAAGGATGCTCGATTATTTGAGTTCTTAAATAAGGAAAAAGTAGAGGCTATTTTAGTAAGTGAAGGGAAAGAATTTAAAGAACCGTGGTATGGACAATTAATGCAAGGACCACAACTCATTGCTCATCTTTGCCAAATAGATTACTGGTTGAGAAGGTATGATGTCAAGGTGGTGGAGTAAGGATTGATTCTTCATCTAACGCTTTTCGGCATACCCCTAATTTAGTGGTATGATTCCTAAAACTTTCGTTGATTTGTTCCACTCGCTACGTTGCCAAACGGGTGCCCCCCTCGCCTTTGTTCTTAAATAAACATGTATGCACAAACATGCCGTGGTTGCACGAAGACCACGGCGTTTGATGTACAACAGCTTTTCGATGGAGTTTGTAGCTTCGTGCATGTTGAAAATAGAGGGAAATAGTTGCCTATCAATGGATAGCAAGACATTATGTTCATAAAATCAAGTACGTAATGAATGACTTGTTGATGCACGTTAGCGTAAAAGTGCATGTAGTCGTGTAGTAGACGAAGGAAAACATGTTCTTGAAAGGTCTATTGATTTTTTTATGATACTATTTTTATATTTTTCAGTAGATAAAAAATTATATCTTAAATGAAGGCAGGGGAGCAAAGTGGAAGAAAGAATGGAGGAAAAGCCCATAAAGCAAACAAGAAAGAAAACGAAAATAACCATCATTATTTTTGGGATGATAACACTCCTATTTGTAATCGCTTTCTTTGTTGTTACTGTGTACTTGGATCGTTTGGTTGAAAAAACAGAGGGAAGTATCGAACTTTCCGTTTTACAGCAGAAGGTGGACGTCATCACGGATGCCAATGGCGTGCCAAAGATACAGGCGCAAAATGAACATGATTTATATGTAGCACAAGGGTATGTTCAAGCACAATATCGGTTATTTCAAATGGATATGTCCCGCAGACAGGCATCCGGTACGATTAGTGAGGTAGCAGGTGAGGCAGCCGTTGATCAAGATAAATATTTTCGTACATTAGGACTAAGAAGAGCAGCTGAGAAATCTTACGACCTTTACTCTGATGAAGCAAAAGAAGTATTGGAGGCGTTTGCCAAAGGAGTCAATGCTTATATGCAACAAGCGAAGGAAGATAATACGCTACCAATTGAATTTAAATTAATGGGCTTTGAACCAGAAAAATGGACACCGCTAGACTCATTAACCATTGGTAAATACATGGCATTTGATTTGGGTGGTCACTGGGAGCAGCAAGCGTTCAATTATTACTTGCTACAACAATTTGGAGAAGAAAAAGCATACGAGTTATTTCCATCTTATCCTCAAGAAAAGCCTGTTATTATGGAAGAAAAATATGTTTCTGTAGAAGATAAACTATCTCAAGCAATTATTCCGCCAGCATTTAATGGGAGCAATAATTGGGTCGTTTCTGGTGAAAAAACAGCTTCTGGGTTCCCTATGTTAGCAGATGATCCACATTTGGGCTTAGCGACTCCATCTATCTGGATTCAAATGCAGTTGCAAACCGAAACGCAACAAGTAAGCGGTGTTATTTTTGCAGGAGTTCCAGGAATTATATTAGGTCATAATGAACAAATTGCGTGGGGAGTAACCAACACAGGACCAGATGTGCAGCAATTATACCTTGAAAAAAGAAAGCCTCATTCTAAAGCGACGTTTTTATTTGAAGGGAAGTGGGAAAAAGCAAGGATTATTCAGGAACCGATTGCCGTGAAAGACGGAGCAACGATTGATTATGAAGTAGTCGAAACAAGGCATGGTCCTGTTATCTCCGAATTTGCTGAAGATAGTGGGGAGGAAAATGTTCTGTCACTCAAATGGACTGCATTAGAAGCAACGACGGAATTGGAGGCTATTTTACAAATAAATAAAGCGAAGAACTGGGAATCTTTTGAAAAGGGCTTGGAAAAGTTCTTAGCCCCCGCGCAAAATTTTGTCTTTGCATCTAATAGCGGAACAATAGCTTATAAGGCAAATGGGAATATTCCAGTTTATGAAAACGGAAAAGATGCCTTGCTCCCACTTCCAGGTTGGCAAAGGGAAAATGAATGGCGTGGCTATATTCCGTTTGATGAGCTTCCCACAATGGTTAATCCAGAAAAAGGTTATATTGCGACTGCTAACAACAAAATAACGACAGAAGAGTATCCGTACCATATAAGTAATGTATGGGCGCAACCGTATCGCTATGAACGCATTGCAGAAGTATTAGAGAGTGTGGAGAAAATAACAGTTCAAGGCATGCAGGATTTACAAATGGATAGCTTTAACAGGCAAGCAAAAGAACTCATACCTGCATTTTTACAATTATTAGAAGAGAGGGAACTATCCAAACAAGCTACAGAAGCACTCCATCTGTTAGATAAATGGGATTATAAGGATGATGCTTCTGCTACTCAGCCATTACTATTTCATCATTGGTATAAAAATATTGAAAAGATCATTTATCAAGAAATACCAGATTCCATGTTAGATCTATTTAAGGGGAAGGGACAGACGACAGATGCTTTATTAAGAAAAGCAATAAAAGGAGAATCGTCTGTATGGTTAGAAACTTATGGAGGTTTACAACAAATATTATTGGATTCGTTACAACAATCTATTACGGAGTTAGAAAGGAAATATGGGGAGCCTATATCAGAGTGGAAATGGGGCGATTACCATCGCGTCTACTTTGAACACCCTCTCTCCAACGTTCATCCTGTTTTCGAGTATGTTTTTAATCAAGAAGCTCCTATTCCAGTAGATGGAAGCAATGTAACGCCAATGGCAGCAAGTTTTGAAGAAGAGACAGGGATTGTAGATCATGGCGCTTCTTGGCGGTTTGTAATAGATATGGAAACGCCATCGAAAGGCTACCATATCGTTGCACCTGGACAGTCAGGTCACGTGAAAAGTCGGTGGTATGAGGATCAATTACAAGATTGGGTGGAGGGAAATTATCATACAACCTATTTGGATAGTATGACAGGAGAGCAATTGACACTGTACCCATAAATGAATAATATTTCCCGGGGAATAAACTTTAATAACCAAATGCCTGAAACCGGTTATTTTTACAGATTTATGTAATGTTGTAAAAAACATGAGTTTATGTCAAAAAAGAACGATAAGTGGGTTCTTTTATAATCAAGGTAAGTAGTAAAAAAATATTGACAACGCTTTCTTTGTGAAGTAATATAAACTTATAAGTTAATTATGTGGCGGAGAATAGGAGATCCACACTTTATGATAGTATAATTCTTGAGGGAATGATATGCATATAAGGGTGTGGATTTTTTTCGTTTGCCGTAAAATTAAAATAATTCTGATTTTTAAGGTTGGTGAGCTAGAAAAGGCTAGTGCTTCTATTAATTGTTTGGAAAAAGGCTTACCAGTATACTTCGTCATGAGAATGGACTGAGTGAATGTAAGGTAGCAACATTAGAAGTATACAACTAGAGAGAAGCTCTCACTAAAAGAAATTTATATTTAAAGCCCATAATTAATGTAGTCTAAATCAAAGGGGTGTTATGGTGGCTGAATCAGAATTTTTAGCTGAATTAATTGGTACGATGATTCTCATTATTCTTGGTGGTGGTGTTGTTGGTGGTGTGACTTTAAAGTCATCCAAAGCAGAAGGATCGGGGTGGGTCGTTATTACGATTGCCTGGGGGTTGGCAGTTGCATTTGGGGTGTATGCAGTTGGGAATTACTCTCCTGCACACATTAACCCTGCTGTTACGATAGGTTTCGCTTCTATTGGAGAATTCCCATGGTCTAAAGTACCGATGTATGTAACGGCACAAATCATAGGGGCAATTATTGGTGCGGCGGTCGTTTTTATTAATTATTTACCCCATTGGAGAAAAACAAAGGATCAAGCTACGAAGCTAGGTGTTTTTGCTACTGGACCAGCAATTCGCAGTCCGCTTGCAAACTTATTGAGTGAAATCGTTGGTACATTTGTGCTCGTTTTAGGGCTTTTGTTTATTGGAGCAAATGAATTTACAGAAGGTTTAAATCCGATTATAGTTGGGGTATTGATTATAGCAATAGGGATGTCATTAGGTGGGGCAACGGGTTACGCTATTAACCCTGCTCGTGACTTAGGACCACGTATTGCTCATGCTTTACTTCCGATTCCGGGGAAAGGTTCTTCCGATTGGGGCTATGCTTGGGTTCCGATCGTAGGTCCAATTGTAGGAGGAATATATGGAGCATTTTTTTACGATGCCCTATTTATCGGTGAATTCACTGCTGTTTTCTGGATATTAAGTGTTGTTATTGCATTACTTATCATAGGGGCAGTTAGCATGGAGACGAAGGGAGAACGTTCTGCTAAAATAAATAATCATAGCGCTTAGGGGGATAATAATGGAAAATAAATATATTTTGTCAATTGATCAAGGTACGACTACTTCTCGTGCAATTATTTTTAATCAAAAGGGAGAGATTGTCGAGACGGCGCAAAGGGAGTTTGAGCAATTTTTTCCTCACCCAGGTTGGGTGGAACATGATGCAAATGAAATTTGGACATCCGTATTAGCTTGTATAGCAGATGTATTACGTAAAGCTGATTTAGCAGCGAATCAAATTGCCGGTATTGGAATAACAAATCAACGTGAAACGGCTGTGGTTTGGGATAAAAAAACGGGCAAACCAATTTATCGAGCCATTGTTTGGCAATCTCGTCAAACAGAAAATATATGTAAGGAACTTAGAGAAGCTGGACACAATGAATTGTTTAGAAAGAAAACAGGATTGCTTCTTGATCCTTATTTTTCTGGTACAAAAGTAAAATGGATTTTGGATAACGTAGAAGGTGCAAGAGAAAAGGCGGAAAATGGAGACTTACTATTTGGTACGATTGATAGCTGGCTCGTTTATAAATTCTCTGCTGGAACCACACATATAACCGATTATACGAATGCGTCTCGTACATTGATGTTTAATATCTATGATCTCCAGTGGGATGATGAATTATTAGAAATTTTAACCATCCCGAAAAGCATGTTACCTGAAGTGAAACAATCATCAGAAATATACGCATATACGGTATCCTATCATTTCTTTGGTGAAGAAGTCCCAATTGCAGGTATCGCTGGAGACCAGCAGGCAGCATTATTCGGGCAAGCGTGCTTTGAAAAAGGAATGGTAAAAAACACGTACGGTACAGGTTGCTTTATGCTTATGCACACAGGTGAAGAGGGTGTAGCTTCTGATCATGGCTTATTAACTACGTTGGCTTGTGCAGTAGACGGTAAAGTAGAGTATGCATTAGAAGGCAGTATCTTTGTGGCTGGCTCTGCTATTCAATGGCTTCGAGATGGGTTAAAACTCATTGAAGATTCTCCGGAAAGTGAGCTATTTGCCAAAAATGTTCCAAACACGGATGGCGTATATATGGTCCCAGCCTTTGTAGGTTTAGGCACACCTTATTGGGATAGTGATGCTAGAGGAGCTGTATTTGGGCTAACTCGTGGAACAACAAAAAGTCATTTCATACGTGCAACATTGGAGTCTTTAGCGTATCAATCCAAAGACGTCATTAATGCCATGGTTGCCGATTCACAATTAGATTTAAAAACGTTACGTGTGGATGGAGGAGCCGTTAAAAATGATTTGTTAATGCAATTTCAAAGTGATATTTTAGGTGAAGTACCTGTTGAACGTCCTATCATTCAAGAAACGACAGCATTAGGTTCTGCATATTTAGCTGGTTTAGCGTTAGGTTATTGGAAAGACAAAGATGAAATAGCCAGTCAATGGGAAGTAGAAAAAACGTTTCATGGAAACATGGGCAAACAAGAACGTGAAAAATTATATGCTGGCTGGCAAAAGGCTGTAGAAGCGACAAGAGTTTTTAAATAATCGTATAACATGTATAAAAAAGGAGGTCAAGACTATCTTAAAGATAAGCATGACCTCTTTTTACACTACAGAAAGCATAAAATTTTTAATAAAGTATAAAATTGATGCTATGGCGTAACCAAATAATCGAATGGGCCCCGTCCGGCGCAAGCGCCCAGCAACTAGGCGACTTCACTCCATTTCCTTAAGCTAAGTCATCAACGGTTCGTTTTAAATGGAAGGCCGATTAAAGAGACGGGCTTGTCGGAGGGAGCCGGCATACTCCTGTTGCAGGAACATAATTCCTAAAACTTTCGTTCCAGTCGCTACGTTGCTAACCGGGCGCCCCGAGCCTTTGTTCGGGTTTATAGTATAAGAAAAACAAAGACTTTTGCCATAAGACTTGGCGACAAACCAATTTTTCTAAAGCGAAGAGTAATAGCCTTTAAGGGAAGTACTTATACACAAGATTGTTGAAAACAAAAATTCCAAAGCCTTCCAAGTGTAAAAAAATTTTACTACAATAGAGTTAAGGAGGAATGAAGCAATGAAAAAAATTATTAATAATCCAAATGAAGTTGTACAAGATATGGTGCAAGGTCTAGTTGCTGCTTATCCGTCCAAATTAAAAGTAATTCCTGAGACGCTTGTCATCGCTCGTAAAGATGCGCCTGTAGAAGGTAAAGTTGGTTTAGTGAGTGGTGGGGGGAGCGGTCATGAACCAGCTCATGCGGGATATATTGGGAAAGGTATGTTAGATTGCGCGGTTGCAGGTGAAGTTTTTACATCACCAACGCCTGACCAAGTATTTGAAGGAATTAAAGCAGCAGATGGAGGAAAAGGCGTCTTTCTCGTCATTAAAAACTATACAGGGGATGTACTTAACTTTGAAATGGCTGCAGAGTTAGCTGAAGCAGAAGGTATTCAAGTAGAAAAAGTAATTGTAAATGATGATGTTGCTGTAGAAGATAGCTCGTTTACAACGGGGAGAAGGGGTATAGCTGGTACCGTACTCGTTCATAAAATAGCTGGGGCTATGGCTGAAAGTGGCGCCTCATTGCAAGAGGTAAAGCGTGTTGCTGATAAGGTTGTAGCCAATGTGCGATCCATGGGTATGGCGTTAACTTCTGGTACTGTCCCAGCCGCTGGAAAGCCAAGTTTTCAGTTAGAAGATAATGAAATGGAGATAGGAATAGGTATCCACGGAGAACCAGGAATTGAACGAAAGCAAATCGCTTCGGCTGATGAGATTGCTACAGAATTAGTAGAACGAATTTTCACCGATATAGACATACCAAAAGGACAAGAAGTAGTGGTAATGATTAATGGTTTAGGTGCTACTCCGGAAATGGAACTATTTATTCTTAATAAAAAGGTGCAAAACCTGTTAAAAGATAAAGGTATTGAAGTATTTCAAACATTTGTAGGAGAATATATGACATCATTGGAGATGGCGGGTTGCTCAGTTACTTTGCTAAAGGTAGATGACGAACTAAAATCTTTGCTACAAGCTCCGTCTGAAGCACCTGCATTTCGCAATTAGGAGGAAACAAAAATGCAACTAAATGTAAAGAATACCGTTCAATGGATGCAACGAGCAAATGAAAAAATGCAAGCAAACAAAGATGAATTAACGGCTCTGGATCAGCCTATTGGAGATGGTGACCACGGAATAAATATGGCTAGAGGTTTTCAAGAAGTTGCTACAAAATTGGAAGAAGCTACGTATACGAATGTATCTGAAGTTCTTAAAGATGTGGCGATGACGTTAATGTCGAAAGTAGGCGGCGCTTCAGGCCCTTTATTTGGAACTGCTTTCCTTAAACTATCAACGAAACTAAAAGGAGAAGAACTTGTAGACCAAACTAGTTTCGGCGCTGCATTAAATGAAGCAGTAAATGGGTTAAAACAACGTGGTAAAGCAGAAGAAGGCGAGAAAACTATGGTTGATATGTGGGCATCAATCGCACATTATTTTACTGATAATGAGCATTCAACACCTGCTGGGCTCATGGCCAGCGCGGATGCTGCACTTGAAAAAATTAAAGCAATGACTGCAACCAAAGGACGAGCAGCCTATTTTAAAGAAAAAACGATCGGACACCAAGATCCAGGTTCAGCTTCTACTTATTTTATTTTTGAAGCTCTAGCAGAAGTGTGGAAAGGAGATAGTAAAGCATGAGTTATGTAGGTATTGTGTTGATTTCTCATAGCCATAAAATTGCTGAAGGAGCTAAAGAATTGATTCGTCAAGTGATGAAAGAAGTTCCTATTGAAGTGGCTGGAGGAACGGAGGACAATGAGATAGGTACGAGTATTGAAAAAATTAACAGTGCCATAGAAAAAGCAAATAGCGGAAGCGGCGTACTATTATTTTATGATCTTGGTAGTGCAAAAATGAATGCTGAAATGGCTATGGAAATAGCTGACCAAGAAGACATTAAATTAGTCGAAGCGCCAATTGTAGAAGGAGCATATGTTGCCGCAGTAGAATCGGGTATGGGCAAAAACGTGGATGATGTCTATGAAGCTGTACGCAGTTCTTTCCCTGAAAAATAAATAAAATATTCTTTTAGCCCTCTTGCTTAGTAAAGTAAAGAGGGCATATTTTGATTTCAAAATTTATATGTTGGATTTTAAAAATGAATTGTGTTTAACAAAGAACCCGTATTATTTGGAAATACGGGTTCTAAAATCATTTATGAAACTATTAAGCTGCTTTTGATGGAGAACCAGCAACGCTTTCTTCAATTTTCATTCCATTTCTTGCATTTTGCCGTGCATATTTATAAAATAAGCCGATTACTCCAATTGTGATTATTGCGCTTAGTATATATGTTATATTCATTGGTATTCTAAGTCCAATTGGAGCATTGAGAATATAAGCTGTCGTTACATACGTCATGAAAATGCCTGGAATCATGGCTACGAAATAATTCTTTTTGGCAATAAATAAATACATGGAGGCTACCCATAATGCAATAACCGCTAAAGATTGATTGGCCCAAGAGAAATACCTCCAAAGCAAGGTGAAATCCATATTGGTTAAAATAACAGAGATTGAAAATAACGGTAGAGCGATGATTAAACGTTTCGTAATTTTCTTTTGTGATACATGAAAGTAGTCAGCAATGATCATGCGTGCACTGCGAAATGCCGTATCACCAGATGAAAGCGGAAGAAAAATAATCGATAATACAAGAACAGATCCCAAAATGGAGCCGAGCATCATTGTGCCAACTTCACTTACAATACCACCCGTTCCGATGGTGTTAATGAGTTCATTTAAAGTAACGGTCCCTCCGAATAAACTCATAGCTGCGGCGGCCCATACCATTGCAATAATTCCTTCTACGATCATCATGCCATAGAAGACACTTCTTGCTTCTTTTTCATTTTTTGTCGTTCTAGCAATAATAGGTGATTGTGTTGCATGAAATCCAGATAAAGCACCACATGAAATAACTAGAAACAATAACGGAAATACGGGTGTATTTTCAGGGTGTAAATTGGTTAAAGATACTTCTGGAATTGGTGCTTGATTGATAACAAGGCTAATACCTAACGCTAATGTTCCAATAAGTAAAAATGCTCCAAATATCGGAAATAGCTTCCCAATTAATTTATCGATTGGTAACATCGTGGATAGGATATAGTATCCAAAGATAATGACAATAAGTGCCACAAGTGCAATCGATCCATTTACTAAATCAAAAATTAGGCCAGCGGACGAACTAACAAAAACGGTACCGACTAGTAGTAGAAGCAGAACGGAAAATATGTTAACAATATGTTTCATATATTTTCCTAAGAACTTTCCAGCCAGTTGTGGTAGATGTGCTCCGCCATTACGAATGGAAATCATTCCTGTTAAATAATCGTGCACTGCTCCTGCAAAAATACAGCCAATAACGATCCAAAGAAATGCTACTGGTCCATATAAAGCGCCCATGATGGGCCCGAAAATGGGGCCGACGCCTGCAATACTAATTAACTCTATCATGGCATTTTTATTCCGTTTTAGTGGCAAATAATCCACGCCATCTTGTTTCGTAATGGCTGGTGTTGGTCTGTCTGGTTGAACTCCAAAAACTCTTTCGATAAATTTACCATATGTGAAATAACCTACAATTAATAATATAATTCCTCCTAAAAATGTAAACATATCACGTCATCCCTTTCTCGTTGAATTCGTTTACACTCCTAATGTAATATGAAACCGTTTTTAAAGGGAGAATTCTGGATAACATGCAAGTTTTCTTATCTAACATGTTTTGATTTTAGATTAACGTGAAAAAGATGAACAGTTTAGGAAATACGTAAGAGGAGGATGAGGAAATAGTATAATCAAGTAAACTATGTTAAGAATAATAAAGAAGATATAGACGTTTGGTAATAGTCAGACATGCCTTAGTGTAAGGCAATGTAAGATCCCGCAGGAAAAAAGCGAACTGCTTTTTCTCACTATCGGAAAGTATAAGGTTTTTTGTTTTATAGTATAAGAAAAACAAAGGCTGTCGCCATAAGACTTGCGACAAGCCAAGCTCTTCCAACAAGGGCGCTGAGCAAATCCATCGAGAGCGTAGTATTTTTCGCAACGGCTACTATCTACCTTCGCTTGTGCGTTTATAAACAATTCTCCCTGCTGATTGAAGATTCACTTTCTATGAGAAGGTGACAAAAATAAAATTGTTTAAAGTTCTAATTGTTCGCGTAAGGATTTTACGTAATTTCTACTCACTGGTAAAGATTCATTTCTGCCGAAGACCTGTAAATTATAAGCGCCATTAAACCATGGAGTGAGTTTGCTTACATAATGAAGATTAATAACATAACTTTTATGAATGCGAAAAAAACGAAAGGCGCTTAATCTTTTTTCTAAATCCTTTAACGTTTTTTTAGAAAAAAATATTTTAGATTTGGTCACGATTTTGACTTGTTTGTCTACGCTCTGCAAGTAGAGTATTTCAGTAGGGTCTACATATATAACACCATCTTCATTTTCAATCCCCAATTTATTAGCAACCTCTTGTTCCTTTTCTTCTACATGAAATAACGTTTTTTCAATTCTAGAAATCGTTTGTTCTAAATGTTTTTCATCATACGGCTTTAATAAATAGTCAATGGCTTCATATCGAAAAGCTTGGACAGCAAATTGAGGGTACGCTGTAGCAAATACTAATAATGGAGGGTGTTTAAGTTCTTTTAGTGAAGCAGCTGTTTCCATTCCATCCATTTCAGGCATCTCTACATCAAGAAAAACAAGATCAGGTTTCTTTTTCATTGTTTCCATGATGCATGCTTCCCCAGAATTTGCTTGTCCCACAATTTCAATATTTGGGAAGTCATTTAGTAAATAAATAAGCTCTTCTCGATTTAATTTTTCATCATCTACAATTAAAGTTCTAATGATGCGATTCATAATTATTCCTCCGTCTGTCTATTTCTTATTGTCCAGAAATTATAAAATGAGGCGCTTTGTTACCGCAAAACAATCGAGTAGCCACGTCCGGCTCCAGCACCCAGAAACTAGACGACTTCACTCCATTGCCCTAAGCTAAGTCATCATTGGTTCGTTCTAAATAGGAAGGCCGACTAAAGACAGGCTTGCCGGAGGGCACCGGCATACTTCTGTTGCAGGGAGCATGATTCCTAAAACTTTCGTTGATTCGTTCCACTCGCTACGTTTCTAACCGGACGCTTGCGCCTTTGTACTTGGAATTGAAAATTGCACGCATGTTCCTTCATGTATTTTGCTAGTGATGACTAACTTCGCTGATGGGCCAAATTTCATGGTTAGTCTGCGATTAATATTATATAAAGCCATTCCTGTACCGGATTTAGATGGAACCACTTTTTGACCAATACGGTCCATTTCTTTATTCGGTATTCCTTTTCCGTTATCTGTAACAGATATATGTGTAGCATTATTCTTATTATATATCTGTATAATAATATTTGCGTTTTCTTTTTTATCTTTTAAGCCGTGTTTCATTGCATTTTCAACAATTGGTTGCAAAATTAATGGAGGCACTGTTTCCTTTAAGCAATCGTCATCAATGTGATACCCCACGTGTAGGCGATCGTGAAAACGTGTTTGCTCAATATCTAAATAGGCTTGTACATGCTTTAATTCTTGATCGATGGTAACTTCTTGATCTGTCGTTACAGTTAAATTTTGCCGTAAAAAGTGGGAAAGCGATACAAGTAATTTTCTTGCTTTCATCGGGTCAATTCGTACAAGAGACGTTATCGTATTTAATGTGTTAAATAAAAAGTGGGGTCTGATTTGTGCTTGTAACGCATTAATTTCCGATGCCTTTGCTAATTGCAACGCTTCTTCGGCACGGGCAATCTCTAATTGATTACTTAGCAATTTTGCCAATCCGCTTACCATCTCTCTTACTAGACGGTTAATATCTTCTTTGGAATGATAGTAAAATTTTAACGTGCCAATGGTTTTTCCTCGTTGTTTTAATGGAGCGACAACGACGGCTTTTAACGGGCAATTATCATGGCTACAATGGATTTGTTGTCCGGAAGCAACGATTAATTCTCCAGAATGAATGGTATCCCTTGTAATTTGTGTTTGGATTTGATTTCCTTGTTTGTGATGATCATCAGCCAACCCTACATGAGCGAGAATTTCCTTATCATTCGTCATGGAAACAGCAATAGCGTTCATCTCTTGATAAAGGATGTTACAGGCTGCTTGCGCCGTTTGTTCATTTAGTCCTTTTCTTAAATGGGCAAGCGTTTTATCAGCAATACGCAAAGTTAATTGCGCTTGAACTGCGCCAACTTTATCTTCTTCCTGAATGACCATTTGAATAATGAGCATGAATAAAGCGCCGCCCAAACCGTTTGCAATTACCATAGGCAAGCCAATAACTTCTACTAAAGGAATGTTCTGTTCAAATGACCCTGCCAAAAGCAGAATAAGCAACATTTGGATGATTTCTGCCGTTGCGGTAATTGTAAATACTTTTGGTAATGAATGGTGGCTTTGTTTTTTGTGAAAATATCCGGAGAAAAAACCTGCAATAATGGTAGCAATTCCACAGCTTAACGCCGTATAGCCTCCTAGTAGAAAACGATGAACACCAGCAATAATTCCTGCGCCTATGCCAATTCTATAACCACCTAGAAGTCCTGCTACAACGACGCCGATAACTCTAAAGTTCGCAATTGCTTCATCTGGCTCAATCCCAATTCGCCAACGTTCAATTTCAGAAGTACCTGTATTAAAAATTAATCCTGTGTATGTACCAATAATGCCAAATAAGCCAAAGAAAAGCATAGCCTTATATTGTTGGCTTTGACTTAATGTATGTTGTGAAATCATATTGCGAAAAAATTGTAGACGTGTAAGTAAAAAAGCGATCATGACAATAATACCGAGTCGCTCTAACATCATAACTAGTAGGTCAAACATGCAGTCCCTCTTTTCATTTGTAACGATATGTTGGAAATTTCACAAATAACTGTAAGCTTAAGCAATGGTGGTGATGTGATTTTACTGCTTTTTAGGTGGTTTTGATTTTCCCTAAGTTTTGGATGTGAAAGGTGAACTTCTTTTTATACTATAGGATATAATAAGCAAAACTACAGTTTCAATCCAGTTCGGCTTTTAAAACGCTTTAAAATAATCGAACTTTCTACACGAGTAATACCGCTTACAGAGTATAATTCTTCATTGATAAAAGTTTCTAATTTTTGGAAATCTTCAACTAGTACATGCATATGTAATGTACTAGGACCAGTCATTTGATAGATGCTTGCTACTTGAGAATTATCAGCTAAATTTTGAGCAACTTCTTGTAATTGCATAGGTTCTACATCTACTTCAAAAAAAGCTGAGACTTGCTTGCCAAATTTTTCGGAGTTAATAACAACCGAAAATTTTTCAATAACTCCTTTATCTTTTAGGTTTTGAATGCGGTCTTTTACGGCTACTCGTGATAGACCGACTTTTTCTGCTAATTCAACGTACGATAACCTACCATCTTCGGTTAAAGCTTCTAGTAATTTTTTATCTATATGATCCAATTTCATATCATAGCTCCTACTCATTTTTTGTATTCCTATTTATTTTAACAAAAATAGCAACGTAAGAAAATTACGTTGTGTAATGAGTTCCTATATATAGTGATAGATGTAACGAAATGAAAGTTATTATTATGATTTACACCTTTTATGTTTGTAATTATAGTTAAAAAGTTTATTAATGAATGTAATTGGCTTGACAACGGAATTATTGTTTATTATTATTTAAATAATTTTAAAAAAAGTAAAATTGCTCCATTCGTATAAAGTGAATCTTTTCGCTGATCGTTCAGCACCTTGATGATATTACCTCAAGATCTTAGGAATAAGTTTCAAACTGCTATCCTTCTCTTAGATTTGTCCAGCTCACCTCTTTCATTTCTTGATGTGGGGTTTTAGTGTACCTTATACCCTGGATGAAACTTCATTTCTTATCGATTTAGCAAGATTAAAAACATTTATGAAAAAGGAGTCAAACCTTATGGAATTTTTTCAAAGGCAAACTTATCCTTATGCTGTCCCACGTCAAGCTGCATATGCAAAAAAAGGAATGGTAGCAACTTCGCAGCCGTTAGCCGCACAAGCAGGGCTTGAAATATTAAAACAAGGAGGCAATGCGATTGATGCTGCTATTGCAACTGCGGCATGTCTAACTGTAGTTGAACCGACATCGAATGGTATTGGAGGAGATGCGTTTGCATTAGTATGGACAAAAGGGAAGTTACACGGTTTAAATGCAAGTGGAAAATCACCTCAACATATCTCCGTGGATGCTGTCAAGGAGTTGGGTTATAAGGATATCCCAGAATATGGATGGGTTCCAGTCACTGTTCCTGGAGCTCCAAGTGCTTGGGCAGAGTTATCTAAAAAGTTTGGTAAGCTTTCGTTGCAAGAAGTTTTAAAACCTGCAATTCATTATGCATATGAAGGGTTTCCGGTTTCGCCAATATTAAGTAGGTTTTGGAACAACGCCTATCAAGTTTATACACGGAAACTGACAGATGATTTATTTAAAGAATGGTTTACAACTTTTGCACCTAAAGGAAAAGCACCTGCAGCAGGTGAAATATGGTACGCACCAAACCATGGAACGACATTACAGGAAATAGCAGATAGCTACGGGGAGTCTTTTTATCGTGGAGAATTAGCAGAGCGTATTCATCAATTCTCTAAGCAAACTGGTGGTTTTCTAACAAATGATGATTTAGCTAGCTATTATCCGGAATGGGTGAAACCGATCCATGTGAAATACCGAGGTTACTCTATTTGGGAAATACCACCGAACGGTCAAGGGATTATTGCTCTTCAAGCATTGAACATTTTAAAAGGATTTCATTTTGAAGAGAAAGATCATGTTGAAACATATCATAAACAAATCGAAGCTATAAAACTAGCATTTGCAGATGGACAGAAACATGTATCTGAACCATCATATATGAGGTATTCAGTAAGTGAGTTGCTAAGTGAAGAATACGGGGCGATCCGGAGAGGGTTAATAGGAGGTCATGCACTACAACCAGAAGCTGGAGAGCCTGCTCTAAGCGGTACTGTTTATTTAGCTACTGCCGATCAGGAAGGGAATATGGTATCATTTATACAAAGCAATTATATGGGATTTGGCTCTGGTATTGTAGTTCCTGGCACAGGGATTGCTTTGCAAAATAGAGGTCACAATTTTTCGATGGATCCTTCCCATGTAAATGCTCTTGCAGGTGGGAAAAGAACCTATCACACTATTATACCTGGTTTTATGACTAAAGATAATCAGCCTGTAGGACCATTTGGGGTGATGGGAGGTTTTATGCAACCGCAAGGCCATGTGCAAGTGATTATGAATACGCTTGATTTTCAAATGAACCCACAAGTCGCACTAGATGCACCACGGTGGCAGTGGATAAAAGATAAGCAAGTTGAAGTCGAAGATCGTTTTCCACATCATATTGCTTTGGAGTTAGCAGAAAAAGGACATCGTATTCAAGTACAGCTAGAACCAAATAACTTTGGAAGAGGGCAAATTATTTGGAGGAACCCAGACACTGGTGTGTTAATTGGTGGTACAGAATCGAGGACGGATGGAACGATAGCTGCTTGGTAAAACAGAGGTAGAAAAACATGGGTTCATTTTATACTAATTTAAATTGCTGTAAGACTTCGCTTCAAGAATGGGGAGCAAACTACTAACAGCACTCAAAGTTCTTATTCGTTTACCTAGCGGTTAGTAAGCGATGATTGATTCCGTAAGATATTTCAACCTTTTCATCATATAGTTTAGCTGGTTGTATGAGTCGGAGGTTAATTTTACAAAAAGGTACGTGACTTATGAAATTACAATGGAATATTTTTGTAGCTTTTTTCAGAGTAGGTATATTAGGTTATGGCGGTGGCCCTAGCTCTATTCCGCTTGTTCATAAAGAAGTGGTCGATAAATATAAGTGGATGAGTGATGAAGAATTTGGTGATTTATTAGCACTTGGCAATACATTACCTGGACCAATCGCAACGAAACTAGCGGGATATATTGGATATCGTGTTTCTGGTGTTTTAGGAACCATAAATGCTGTACTTGCAACGATTTTGCCTACGATTTTTTTCATGATTTTATTACTATCTTCCCTTTCATCTATTAAAGGTTATGATTGGGTACAAGGGATGACAGCAGCTGTAATTCCGGTAGTTGGAGTAATGCTTGCAGTATTAACCTGGCAATTCATTCAGAAAGCAGGAAAAGGTATGGGGTGGGTTCCAACAGGAGCTATGCTCGTTGTCGTTTTTGTCCTATTAGAATTCTTCAACATCCATCCTGGTATTCTTATTGGAGTTTTATTATTCTTAGCGATTGTAAAAAAAGATCGTAAAAAAGAGAAAACGCACCTGTCGGAAAGAGAAGGTGATTCATGATGATATACTGGGAGATATTTCTGGCTTTCTTTATTCCAGGGATTTTAGGCTACGGTGGAGGTCCTGCTTCTATACCACTTGTCGAAAATGAGGTCGTCTCTCGTTACGGTTGGATGGATGTTCAACAGTTTAGTGAAGTTTTAGCACTTGGCAATTCGTTACCCGGCCCTATTGCTACAAAAATGGCAGGTTATATAGGATATGAAGTAGGTGGACCGCTGGGTGCATTTGTTGGAGTGTTTGCAACTGTAGCGCCTTCCTTGATTTTGGTTATTATTTTATTAAGCATTCTATATAAATATAAAGACTCTCCGAAAGTAAAACGGATGACCTTATATGTTAGACCAGTTATCGGTATCTTGCTTGGTGGTATGGCTTGGCGATTTTTTAGTGAATCTTACGTTAACATAGGTTTGCTCCAAACAGCACTGTTGAGCGTAATTAGTTATCTATTAATGGAAAAATTTAAATTGCATCCCGCATTTGTTATTGGTGGTGCATTGGTTTATGGAGGCTTTTTGTTATAAAAGCATAGCATGCGTTTGTGTTGCAAGCTATGTATGATGGACAGAGCGTTAGCGTCAGTATAAGGCGCTGTAAGCCTCCCACTTCAAGAACTGGTGGCTGCTGTTTTGCAGGATGAAACGAAAGTGGGAGCTAACAGTACCTAAACTTTCTATGGAAGATTCACTTTATCTTTAAGCACAACGAAGGGTTTTGTTATAAGATAAGAAAACTTCCTTCTATCGGACAAGTTGCAGCTGTTTAAGCCCATTGTATATACCTGATTCTTCTACAGAAGTAGTTCTGTGCTTAGCATAAGCAAATAGCCCAGGGTTACTGTTTTCCATCGCGAATCCTTCTCCTACAACTTGTAACATTTCCTTATCATTCATTCCATCACCAAAAGCGATTGCTTGACGTGGCTCTACATCTAAATGTTGCAGCACGCTTTTTATTGCTTCTCCCTTATTAACTTGTTGACGAATGATATCATAGCAATTTGATATATTATTTACGGTTACTTCTGATAAGTAGATGTCTGCATCTAATTCTTCATAAGCTTGTACTTGACTTGGTAAGACATTAATTATAGAGGAACCTAGAATTTGATCGTGTACATCTGTAGTTAAAAGTTGGTTGTTTCTAAGTTGAAAAACGTCTACAAAATTCTTGATGGCAGGATGTGACAGAGAAGTGTAATAGTTTTTATCTTTTGTATAACAAACTAATTCATGGTGATTTTGCTGTGCTAAAGCTAAAAACTGTTCTAATACCCGTTTATCTATTGGTGTATTAACAAGTATGTGGTTTTCATAAATTGCATAAGCCCCATTGTAGCCTATGTATCCTTCTACACCCAATTCCTCACCTAATTCTTTTACTTCATGTAACGGTCTTCCGGTACAAATAAAGACGAGTATACCTTGTTGCTGTACTTGTTTAATTGCATCTTTTGTACAGGCAGTGTAAGTATGATTTGGGGTTAAAATAGTTCCATCAATATCCAAGAATAGCGTTTTGTATGTCATGATCGGTTCATTTCTCCTTTATGAATTTTTAAAGGTATCATCCTATCTATTATTGAAATGATTATATTATTTGTCAACGATACATAAGCCTGGTACTGAAAATAGTATGTACACAGTATTTTGGGAAATATTTTAAGATGCTGTTAATATAATTGTTCCATAAGCTTTTTATTTTCATTCATAAATTTTACTTATTAGAATGAAAACGAAACTACTCTTGTAATATAAAAGATGTAACTTGCGTTAATTGTGTTAGAAAAAACTTGACTAATTGAAGACGTCCATTATATGGAAACGCATTCTAAAAAAGAGTTGTTAGAGTAAAATGTTTATGGGAGAACATACACCCCCGTCATAGGTGTTGAAGTCGGAAGAGTTCAACACCTATGACGGGGCCAGCAAGCGAAGCGCGATAGTTCTACTGTCGTTTTAGATGAAAAAAAGGACCTTCTTTTGTATAGTTAAGTTTACGACAACACCAACTATAGAAGGAGGCCCTCCATTGAAAGATACCATATCTACAATCACAATGAAAGAGTTAGAACAAATTACATACCGTGCATTACAGGAAAGTTTTTCAGGGGTGATGTCACAAACGCTTCAGGAATTAGATGAAACCATTGCAACAACAAGGGATAAGAAAAGGTTTTATTTAAAGGATAAGAGAACGTTGAAATTTGAATCTGTCTTCGGGCAGGTCGAGTTGAAAAGGAATTATTATCAAGATAGAGAAACGGGGAACTATGTATTTTTATTGGATCAATATTTAGCTTTTGACGGCACCAAGGGGATGAGTCCGGTGGTGCAGGATTTGGCGATTGAATTGGCTGTTACAGGTGTTTCTTACCGTCAGGCTAGTCGAGCAATGGAAAAGCTTTTAGGTTACCCTGTGATTAGTCATGAAGGCATACGCCAGCAGTTGTTGAATACGGAGGTTGTGCCAGAGAAGTCTGTCCCGCTTGAGCAGGATGTCGTGTTCGTGGAAGTGGACGGGCTTTATACGAAAAGTCAAGAAAAAAATAAAAAAGGCAGGGAAATTAAAATTGCCAGTGTACATCAGGGCTGGGAAATGAATGGGAAGCGGGCAAAACTGATAGAAAAAAGACATTTTATTCATGAAGGAAAGCTGCCGTTCTGGGAAGAGTTTGAGCAATATTTAATGGCTACATACGAGTATGATCCGACCAAACACCATCTCGTTATAAACGGGGACGGGGCAAAGTGGATCACGTCCTGCCGCGACTATTTCCGAAGCAATGCCACCTTTGTCATTGATCGCTTTCATGTTGCCCGTGATGTACAACGGTTATTTAGGAAACATCCAAGATATCGAGCCATTCGAAAAAAACTGGCAAACTATGACTGGGAAGGCTTTATGGTGGAGTTGAATAGTGCAGTTGGTACGCTTGAAAATGAAAAGAAGGAAGAACGGTTGGAAGAGTTAATAGCCCAGCTTTCTCAATATCCGGAAGCACTTGGAGACTACCGTGAGAAGCTGAGAGGCAAAGGTATAGACACCACAGGATTTCGCCCCATGGGAAGTGCAGAAGGAACGATGAGCGTGTTCGCCAGACGCCTTAAAAATGGGCGCAGCTGGTGTGAAAACGGACTTGATAAATTTATCGACATTATGGTTGCCCTAAAAGATAATCTTGAGATTAAGACACTACAAGGTATGCTTGAACCGACAATGGAAATAGCAGAAAAAAGCAAGAAAGAGAAGCCACCTAAACACTTTGTAGAGAAATTGAAGGACAGCGCTGCAGAAGCAACCCGGAACAACTTGGGTTATTTAAAAGGGGCTCTTGGGAAACCAGTTACGGCTGCTTTAAAAGGGTTGCGAGGCATTTAAAAAAAGCAAAAAAGCTTTAAAGAATAAAGGAAGGAAGGACTGAAATCGCTACCAAAAACTGAATCTAAAACCATGCAAAATAAGGGACTTTAAAAAATCTCCCACAAGTACTTGACTCAATCAAAGAGTTAGACTTATTGACTTTATATCTGTTCAATTGTAGACTATATTCAGAAGCTATTTATGTATGAGGTGAGAGAAATGTTTCAATCGGTGCTTACAATTGGTGCAATATTAGTAGTTGCAGTAGTTGCAGTTAGTCTGATACTACTAAAAGCGACATCAAAGGAAAGCTATACAGGTTACTTCCCAGGTATCTTAATAGGGCTAGCTGGGTTGGTTTTTCTTATGTTAGCTTCCGTAATCGGAAAAGTAGAAATCATGGGCGCTGGTTTAGGGGGATGGGGCATTGCATCATTATTTGCTGCAGCGATTGGCCTCATTATTACAGCGTTAACTGACACGTATGCAAATGTAAAAGCGTAACAAAAAAGAGCGATATTTTTTCGCTCTTTTTTGTTTATACAAAGAAAAGTATGTTCTTAGGGTTTAGTGTGTAGCTTTCACCGTAAAGCAAGGTTATCTATACTTCTTTTTGGGCCAAATAAGTGTAGCCATTACGTTGTTCAACTTTGTGCTCCTTCATTAGCCTGCCGAGTGCCCGTTTAAAAGCTGCCTTACTAATGTGAAAAGTAGCTCGTATATCTTCTGGGTCACTTTTGTCATCAAATGGAATAGAGCCATTATTTGCTTGAAGATGGTCTAAAATTTGTTTTGCATCTTCCTCCATGCTTTCTTTTTTCTTTGGACGAAGGGAGATATTTAACGTTCCATCGGTCTTTACTTCAATTACCCTTCCTGTAACAAGCTGTCCTAATCGAGGTTCTTGCTTGCGTTCGGTGTAATGAATAAAACCTCGGTAATGTTCAGGTGTAATTATTGCTGAACCTTCTTTGCTAGTGAAATACACTGTACCAGAGATAGGAGTATTCCATAATTCTTCTGGAGCAGATTCTATGTCTTGTAAAATTACGGATTCTGTAGCAGGAAAAGCAAGTAACCTTCCTTTTTTATCTCGTCCCAACGTTACATATAAGCAATCATCAATTTGTGGCCATACGTTTTCGTATAGAGGGAGGTCATCTTTAGAAACAAGTATTTCTTTTGTTGTTCCAATATCCACGAATACGCCAAGATTAGGTATTACTTCTTTGACAGTCGTCCATCCATAGCTATCCATTTGTATGTGAGGAAGTTGTGTTGAAGCTACAACCTTCCCTTTTTTATCTGTATATAAAAATACTTCTATTTCTTCCCCAGGCGTTAAATCCTTGTTTGTTTCTTGATGATGTAATAAAACCTCATTCTGCTTGTAGCTTAATACATAACCAGTATCAATCATTCTTTCAACTAGCAAGTTCTGAATAGTTCCAGTTAAATGATGCATCATTTTAACTCCTTTTTTCCACTATAATATAAATTTGTAGGGTTTTATCGTATTAGCTTCGCCGTAAAGATTTGCCATAAGGCAAGTTATTGTGATATGTATTGGAAAAGGGGTACCCATCTTAGAGTACCCCTTATATTACAAAGTAACACATAAGTCTTATAATAACTCGATAGGAATCGAGTGAGAAATTCATCATTAGTTTCAGTACGTTTGAATAGTCATCAGATGTTACGTACGAAGGTAACTATCCAACTAAAAGATGCGATAGTTGAAGCAATGTGCTCATGGAAGCCAATTCTAAACAACTATTACGTCACTCATTTAAAATATGATACATGCTAATTTCATCTATAACCGCGGTAATCTTTCCACTGGATGTTCTCTAACTTAAGCAACGTAAGCCCTACCTGCTCTTACGTCCTTGCGACCCCGAAGTCGCGCCAGTGTGAATAAGCATGGTCAAAAACATAGTAGAATGCCAATGCTTATATGCCACTTCATTACAATTAAAAAATATTATCATAGTAATGTTGTTTTGTCAATGATGACTCTAAGAAAAATGATTTTTTATATGATCCAGAAGAGGAAAAGTAGCTTCATATTAGGTATACTATAATTTAGACATTTTGTAGCTTGTTTTTATACAAACAGCATCTTCGTGTAGTGAAAGAGGAAAACTTGTATAAGTAACCCATTGTTGTGGGGAAATTAGGATTAATACTTAAAAGCCATCATAAAAAGGAGCATGATTAATGGATATGCAATTACAACACAAAACCGTGTTAGTTACTGCTGGAAGTAAAGGGTTAGGAAATGCAATTGCTACAGAGTTTGCAAAAGAAGGAGCAACTGTGTTTATTAGTAGCCGAAATGAAGAAAACTTAAAGAAGGCTGTAAAAGAAATAAAAGAAGCTACGGCTAATCCAAACGTGGAATACTACGTATGCAATATGAAAGATGCGGATGCAATTAAGCAAATGATTCTCTCTATTGTAGAAAGAGAAGGGAAGATAGATGTTCTCATTAATAATGCTGGAGGTCCGCCAGCAGGAAGTTTTCTCGACATGGATGATGAAAGCTGGTATCATGCATTTGAATTAAATTTACTTAGTTTTGTAAGAACAATTCGTGAAGTAGTTCCGCATATGAAACAGCATGGAGGCGGGAAGATTGTCAATATTGCTTCCTCTTCAATTAAGCAAGCACTAGATAATCTAGTTTTATCCAATACAATGCGACCAGGTATAGTTGGTCTTTCCAAAACGTTAGCTCAAGAACTAAGTGAAGACAATATATTAATTAATACGGTGGGTCCAGGTTCTGTGAAAACAGATCGGGTGCTTGATTTAAATAAGAAAAAGGCAGAGAAGTTGGAAATATCGCCAGAAGATATCATGGCTAAAGCTGAACAAAATATTCCCATGAAGCGCTATGGTAAGCCAGAGGAATTTGCTAAAGCAATTGTATTTTTAGCTTCCGGAGCAAATACGTATATTACAGGTCAAGCTTTAATCGTAGATGGTGGTCTTGTAAAAGCATTGTAGATAAAATAAATGACGTCTCTACACGCAAACTAGACTGTTTGAACTGCGAAAGGAAAGCTGAATTAAAATTTACGAAGTCAATCAGGTCATTGTTATCCAAGTGAAAAAGTACATGTATGGATCCCATTTACAAGTACACCTAAGTTTGGATTTACAAAGACAAGCTACAGTGTGACGGCTTAGTTTTATCAACCTCAGAGGTAATTGGCAATGTGAACACATAGGTAGACTTCTATAGGTGGCGGTGAGACCCAACAATGCGTTAGAACGAACTGGGTCACCCGCCACTCGTGTAAAAGTGACATATATTTTCCGTAACGGATGAATCCATTAATTATCATAACGACAGTGTTTAAATAAATCATCTGCTTTTGACAATCATCTTAAAGTTAATGAACTAAATTTGTTATGCCAAGTGTAATGAGTAATAGCGGGGGGAGAAAGGTGAGTCGTTGCATATGCCTATTTTTCGTTAGTATTCTGCCTGCTGTTAAACCTAGGTATAAGAAAGCGCCACTCATGCAAGCAATTAACAAAGCGGTTACAATAGGGGCATATCCTAGCATAGATGCACCGATCCCCGCGCCGAATGCATCTAGAGCTAAAGCGAAGCCAAGCAATATCGCTTCACTTGGTGAAATGATACCAGAACGATCCAAGTCAGCTTTATCAGGTGTAGATAAAACAGTTGTTAAGATATTTTGTTTCCGCTTCTGGTTTTGATTCGACGTGCCCGATTTTGAACGTAAACAGTTAATAAAGGCAAAGCAACCTAATACAATTAAGATACTTCCTCCGAGCATACTGGCAATGTCTGGTGTAAGGACAGTAAGAAACATACTACCAATAGTCATAGATACAAATACGATAACTCCAGAACATACCATAATAATGAAAAGAGCATTAAAAGGAACACGAATGTTACGCATACCATAAACAACTCCTGCACTAAAGCTGTCTAAACTTACCGCAATTACTAATAGAATTAACCCTGTATAAAATAGCATAGCATCAATTCCTTTGCATTGTTCTAAAAATATTGTATGTACGATGTTATTTGTTGTGCGTATCCAACTTCTGCATGCCTCGTGATAAATCATATGCTTTATATTCACTGCATATTTTGCTTACGCTACAAGTGAGTATAAAAATTTTAGGATTTATAGGTTAAGCAAAAATTAGGCTTTCTTCATAAAAATTTGGAGATAAATCAAGTTTTTCTAAGACGAATAACTTTTCTCCTCACTAGCTGTGCAAGTACACATTTTTTCGAAGCCTATGCCTTTAAGGGTCGGAGTGTCAAAGAAACTAGCTTTTATGTTATGATGAAAAATAGGTAACGTTAGAGAGGATTTTAAATATGAGTAAAATAGTAGTATTAGCAGAAAAGCCTTCTGTAGGACGGGACATTGCCCGTGTATTGCAATGCAATAAAAAAGGGAATGGTTTTATGGAAGGTTCAAAATATATCGTCACATGGGCGCTAGGGCATCTTGTGACGTTAGCAGATCCGGAGGCTTATGAAGCAAAATATAAAACATGGAAATTAGAAGACCTTCCGATGCTGCCGAAAGAATTAAAATTGACGGTAATTAAAAAAACAGGGAAACAATTTCAAACTGTAAAAACACAACTTCATCGAAAAGATGTTCATGAAATTGTTATTGCTACAGATGCTGGAAGAGAAGGAGAGTTAGTAGCTCGCTGGGTGTTGGAAAAAGCAAATGTGAAAAAACCTGTTAAGCGTCTATGGATTTCTTCTGTAACGGATAAGGCAATTAAAGATGGATTTAAACAGTTAAAACCGGGGAAACAATTCGAAAATCTATATGCTTCAGCCGTCGCAAGATCTGAAGCGGATTGGTATGTTGGTCTTAACGCTACAAGAGCTTTAACGACAAAATTTAATGCCCAACTATCCACTGGTCGTGTGCAAACACCAACCTTAGCGATGGTAGCCTCAAGAGAAAAGGAAATAAAAACGTTTCAACCGAAAACATACTATGGAATAGAAGCAAAAACGAATAAAGGGTTTTCGCTTCTTTGGCAAGATGAAAAAAATAATAAACGACTTTTCTCTAAACAAACAGCTGAAAAAATAATTCAGAAAATAACCAATGAAGCGCTACAAATTGTGCATGTTGAGAAAAATTATAAGAAAAAATCTGCACCACAATTGTATGATTTAACAGAATTACAACGTGATGCTAACCGAATGTTCCAATTTTCTGGTAAGCAAACATTGTCTATTATGCAAAAACTATACGAACAGCATAAAGTATTGACCTATCCTAGAACAGATTCACGTGTAATTTCAACAGATATCGTTTCTACATTAAAAGATCGCGTAAAAGCGTGTGGCGTAGATGCTTACGCTCGTCATGCTAACAAGATTTTGCGTAAAGATTTAAAATTACCAAAATCAGTTGTAAATAATGCGAAGGTAACAGATCACCATGCGATTATTCCTACCGAACAATCTGTTATGCTTTCGGATCTTGATGATAAAGAACGAAAAATTTATGATTTAGTTGTAAAGCGGTTTTTGGCAGTTTTATCAGATCCTCATGAATATGAACAAACGACAATTACCGCTGAAGCAAAGGGTGAAAAGTTTGTTGCACGAGGGAAAATGGTTAAGAAACAAGGCTGGAAGGAATTATATCAGCGCAACTTCTCGGATGATATAGAAGAAGATGAACAACAATTACCGACTATAGAAAAGGGACAGCAACTTCACCCTGTTCGTTATACGTTAACACAAGGAGAGACGAAACCACCAGAACGATTCACAGAAGGTACATTATTACAAGCAATGGAGAACCCTGTTCGTTACATGAATACGTATGATACAAAGGTAGCCCATACGTTAAAAGATACGGGTGGGATTGGTACGGTCGCCACACGCGCAGATATTATTGAAAAATTATTTCATAACATGTACATGGAGTTGAAAGGAAAGTATATCTATTTAACTTCAACTGGCAAACAACTGCTTGAATTCGTACCAGAAGATTTACGTTCCCCGGCATTGACAGCCGAATGGGAGCAAAAACTTAGTCAAATTGCAGAAGGAAAAGCGAAGAAAGAGCAGTTTATTTCTGAAATTAAAGGCTACACAAAACAAGTTGTTCGGCAAATTAAATCCAGTCAGGAAAAATTCAAACATGACAATATGACAGGAACAAAATGTCCAGATTGTGGAAAACTCATGCTGGAAATATCCAATAAAAAAGGGAGAATGTTAGTCTGTCAAGATCGCTCATGTGGGCATAGAAAGAATATTGCCAAGCAGACAAATGCTCGTTGCCCTAACTGCCATAAACGTCTGGAACTTCGTGGAGAAGGAGAAGGGCAAATCTTCACTTGTAAATGTGGACATAGAGAAAAATTATCTACGTTCCAGACAAGAAAAGAACGGGAGAAAAAGCATAATGTTTCGAGAAAAGAAGTTAATAAATACTTGAAAAAGCAGGATGATGATGGATTTGCTAATAACGCTTTAGCAGAACAACTGGCAAAACTAAACTTGAAGAAATAAACGAAGTATAAAACCTTGTGATGGCTTGTATCACAAGGTTTTTGGCTCTTCAACACTTAGTTAAACTGCTTTTCTTCTAGTACTTGATGGAATTTATCGAGTATTACCACCTTGCTAGGCCTATTTTCATCTGCCATTTGTTTTGCAACTTCAATGGCATCATCTTTTGTTCCGTATAACTTTTCCGGCGCAACATCCTCAAGTTTTACAAACCACCCTGTTCCATCTACATTCGGTGTTACACTATATGTTTTCAAAATAAAACCTCCTTTTTGATGTATTATCGCCATTTATTTTTTTAGCATATAAAGAAATTCCCCATTTCAACTTGCTCTAAACACTTAAATAAGTGAACGATAAAACCGGGGTTTTCATAGAATTTTCAAAAAAATAAAATCTATGCTAAAATAAATTATTATTACAGTGTTTATATTGGAGGGAATAATGAAAAAATCGAAAATAGCTTATGAAGTCCAAAAGATAGAGAAAGAAGTGGAATTTATACGTAGATATTTCCATCAATATCCGGAGTTAAGCAATGAAGAAAATAAAACTTCAGCTTTTATTCAAGAAAAATTACGGCAGTTTGAAATCCCTTTTGAAACCGGATACGCAACACATGGTGTATTAGGTATTATTCATGGTAAATCATCAGGAAAAACCGCGGCGCTTCGAGCTGATATGGATGCATTACCTATTCAGGAATTAGTCGACCACGCTTACCGTTCAACATACAAAAATAAAATGCATGCTTGCGGGCATGATGCGCATATGGCTATGCTGTTAGGAGTGGGTTATGTGTTGCAACAATTACGTCATGAATTTAATGGAACGGTATTGCTCGTATTTCAGCCTGCTGAAGAAAATGCGCCAGAAGGAGGAGCCCAGCGATTAATGGATGAGGGTATATTCTCTGAATATGTTCCAGATGTCATTTACGGTTAACATGTATGGCCGGATTTGCCTGTTGGACAAATTGGTGTGAGAAATAAAGAAATGATGGGGGCTTCGGATAGATTTGAAATCACCCTTACTGGGGTTGGTGGACATGCCAGCATGCCTCACCAAACCACGGACGTAATGGTGACTTTAGGTCATGTTATCACTAGTTTGCAAACCATTGTTAGTAGAAGTCTAGATCCTTTGGAGGCATCCGTTGTAACGATAAGCAAAATTACTGGAGGCGAGGCAGCGAATATTATCCCTAACCAAGTAAAAGCGGAAGGTTCTATTCGTACCTATGAGCCATCTATACGAGCTCGCCTGAAGGAACGTTTTTTCACCATCACGAAACAGATTGCAGAAGCTTTTGAAGTGAAAGCAGATATTATGTATCAAGGTGGTTATCCTGCTACGATTAATACACCAAAATGGGCCAGTCTAGCAAGGGAAACAGCTAATGGATTAAAACTAGATACACCTGAAATAAATCCGTCTTTAGCTGGTGAAGATTTTAGTCGCTTTTTAGAGAGTTACCCTGGTGCATTTATTTGGTTAGGGGCGCAATTAGACGAAACGAATAAACAAGCTCCCCTCCATGATGCGCGCTTTCAAATAAATGAACGTGCTTTACCTATCGGAACATCCTTTTTAGCGCAGTTAGCGATAGATACGTTGCATGCTTTTGAAAAAGAAACATAAAAATAGATGGCAACAATAATGGTGTGTGCAATTGGAGTGGATTGATCCGTTTCACGTACTAGATTTAAAGTTTTTGTTCAAAGCTGTTTACTTGCAATCATGATCTCATGTATCATTAAATAAGAAGTAAGCTTGGTTTAATGATATAAGGGAGGTTAATATAGATGGCTTTTGTTATTTTAGATCCTTGCCGAGGCGAGAAGTCAGGCGAATGTGTTAGCGTTTGTCCTGTTGATTGTATAGAAGAAGGTCCTGATCAATTTTATATTGATCCAGATGTTTGCATTGATTGTGGCGCTTGTAAAGCAGTATGCCCTGTAGATGCCATTGAAGAAGAATATGATCTAACTGCTGATCAAGAAGTCTTTCTAGAAAAAGCAGAAGAATTTTTTGCGAATAAATGACGAGAAGAAAAAGCAAAAAATTCATTGGTATACTTACCTTTTAAATAAAAAAAATATCTTTTAGATGGTAAAAATACTTGTTTATAAATTGCACCTCCCATCGTTGAACATCAGTTGACAATGGGAGGTGCGTTTTGTTTTTCTATTATTAGAAAGTATTAAATTTCTCATCTTAATAGCGTAAGCAAAACGACGGCTCATCGCCATAAAGACTTGGTGATAGCCAAGTTTTCTAGAGCCTTTTACTGCTGCTTGACATCAATTAATGTAAAACGTTCACATACCAACATCATATCTTCAGAATATGCAAGACCTACATTCTGAAGTTCCTGTTTGAAGAACTTTTCATGCGTATCTTTCCAATATTGATATGTTCTATCCCCTTCTCCCTCTGCGATAGCGAAATCTTCTGGAACTTCATTCATAGGCATTATTTGTACGTCGATCGTTTTAATAATTGCTAATGGCTCCTCATTGCTATTTAAAATAATGCTATAGTCTTGGACAGTAGGAATTGGCTCATTTTCCAATTCATAAAATAGTAGCCCAGAGCAAGTGGCTGTTTTTAGACCATCAATAACCAGTTGAGCCAAATAGTCTGGGTCAGCGCCAAATTGCCAAGCGGTTACAGCTGTTGGTTTTTCTTCACGTCTAGCATTCCAAAAATTATTCCAATAAAATTGCGATTTTTTGTTCATCCCTTTTCCCCCTCAAACGTTTCTGTATAAATTATATTTTTCCATAGCTTAGCACATATTGTGAAGTTTCACGATTGATTTTATTAATTGATTTGTTTGATAAGGCAAACTTAATTGTTGAAAGACGAACAAATGTGTATACACTTATTTGCGCTTTTACGCATGTCCATATGAAGTTTGTATCGTTAAGCTACAAATTTAATGAAAAAAACAATCAAATGCGGAAAAAGTGTTATTATATTTGAAATTAACGTTAACGTTAATGGTAAACTATATTTATCTGATAAGTGGAAAAAGAGGTGAGGTGAAGTTAGTGGATAATAGATATGCCATTCATGAAGTAGCAAAACGCTTTGAGGTTTCTACAAGAACGATTCGTTATTATGAGGAAATGGGCATTCTAAAGCCGAAAAGAACGAATGGTGGGCAGCGAGTATATACAAAAAAAGAACTAACCCAATTGCAGCTTATTTTTCGTGGGAAAAAATTTGGTTTTTCATTGGTAGAAATTAAAGAAATGATCCGTTTGTTTGATCAAGATCCTACTGGCAAACAACAGTTAAAAAAGACAATCGAATATGGGTACTTAAAATTGGGGGAAGTGGCTGTAAGAATAAAAGAACTAGAGGAAGTTAGGAAGGAAATGGAAAGATATATTCTTTCATTTCAAGAAAAGTTAGTAGAATTGGAGGAATAAGGCATTGTTTAGTTCTAAATTGCTCGCCCATTAAACACGGAAGCTCTCAGACCATGAACTATTATTACCCCTACTTCAGTTGATGTTACTAGTATTTGTAAGGAGTACTAAAAAAGTAAACTAGCTAGCTTTAAAACCCCAAAAATATACGAGATTTTGGGATGGCTCCCAAGGAATGCGACTGGAAAGTTAATGAAAAACCAACTTCGTTCATAGAAGTAAAAGGAGGAGATCATGACATGCAAAATTTTTATTTAGAAGATGATCATTTGCAGCTATTAGTCAATCGTTATTTAACACCAGCATTTGCCACTTGGGCAAATACAGAATTAGAGAATTTCGGTGCACGTTGTGCTGGAGAAATTGATGAACGAGCAGCTTATACCGATAAAGCAGGTGAGCCTAAGCTAATCTCCTATGATAAGTTTGGAAATGAGGTTTCAAAGGTCTGGGTGAATGATGGTTATCAAAAAACTGTTCAAGAAGCGTATGGTACAGGTATTGTTGGTTATATTCATAAAGAGATACCTAAATTAGGGCATAGCGGGAATTATTTATATGCCTTTACGCAAGGTTACTTGTTATCGCAGGCCGAAGCAGGATTCTACTGTCCTGTTACTTTAACAAAAGCAACCGCTTATCTACTTAATCGCTATGCATCACCTGAAATTAAACGGCGTTTTCTTCCTCATGTACTTGCAACGGGAGAAGAAAAATTATATGAGGGAGCAACGTTCTTGACGGAACGCCAGGGAGGATCTGATGTCGGAGCGAACGAAGTACAGGCCGAAAACGCAGGTAGCTACTATCAATTATCAGGCGAGAAGTATTTTGCTAGTAATGCTGGCACTTGTGGGGTAGCTATGGTATTGGCGAGAGTAGGTGGTGGTGGTCCTGGAACGAAAGGGTTAAGTTTATTCGCTGTTCCATGGGAAGAGAATAGAGAAAATGGTGGGCTTAGGATACGCAGGTTAAAGAATAAATTAGGTGTTCGTGCCGTTCCATCCGCCGAGGTTGAATTTTATCAAGCAAAAGCGTACTTAGTAGGCGAGTTACACCGAGGGTTCACTTATATGATGGAAGCGCTTAATTTGTCGCGTGTCGCAAATGCTGTTGCATCTGTAGGTATTATGCGTCGTGCATATATAGAAGCTAAAAATTACGCAAAACATAGAAGTGCTTTTGGTAAACAACTTACAGATTACCCTATGATACGCGACACGCTCAGTACCATGGCAGCAAAGCAAGAAGTTTATTTGAGCACCCTGTTTACAATGATTCAATTAATGGATAAGGTAATGGGTGATGATGGTCCAACAACGTCTACAGAACAAATTTTATTCCGTCTTTATGTTGCCATTATGAAGAAGGAAACGGCTGAGCAAGCGATTCACTTTGCTCATGAAGCAATTGAAATGCATGGAGGAAATGGATATATAGAGGATTTTGTTACACCTCGTTTGCTACGAGATGCCCAGGTGTTGACAGTTTGGGAAGGAACGGCAAACACCCTTGGTTTAGAAGTAATTCGATTAATAGACAAATTTCAAGTAGATGAATTGTTCATTATGACGATGATAGAGCGTTTAGAAAGGGTAAAAGGTATATGTCAGATAGAAAAAGAAATTGTTCATTTTGTAGAAAATGGAATAGCGGAACTCCAAACCTATTTAGAACAGTGGAAAGAATTAGATGGTGAGTTACAAACGTTTTATAGCAAACATCTTGCTGATCGGATGACAAAGATATTAACAAGCATTGTAGCAATGGAAGAAGCCGTGAAAGGTAATGCTAGAGAAGTTGCTGTTTCGGAAGTTTATCTTCATAAAATGTGGAACCATAATGAAATAAGTGCTGATCCTATCCCACTAAAGCATTATGAAGGAATTGTCGAGAGTAACAAGTAAAAATAATAAATAATTGTTAGAAGCTATGGAGGAATTCAGCAACAAAGTCATGAATCCATTTTGTTTTCTAATTATTAGTGGGGGTGCAAGAAAGCCCCCACGGATAAAAATTTCACTTTATCATATTAAATCTATCGCTTAATTGATTGACTGATCTTCTACCTTTTTAGCTAATTTACTGGCAATCCAACGCTTCGCTGTTTCGTCATCTACGTCGTATACTTTTCCTGCACGTAGTAAGTCTCCGTGGTAGGCAGTTTGAACGTTCATTTTCACCTTCATTAATTTATAACTCCTTTTTATCCTTAAATGTATATCCATTATATCATGAATATAAAAGGAAAAAGTAAATGAGGCGCAAATTAGCAGTGATGCAGGGTGGGGAGTAATAAGGAAGAGAAATGTGCTGGAAGTGTTCGCGAAGAAGTGATTAAAAGTATCATTTCATGAAAAATATTAACATTCATTCAAGTAGTCCTTCTATCCATTTATTTTCATCTTTATATATTTTGAACATGAAATACATAAGAATGGTGAGTGCGAATAAAGGACTATTTTCTTCCACAGTGTCCTCATACTGAAAGGTTGTTTTCAAGCTAAGGGATGCAACTTTAATCTTGGCAACTTTATTATGATTAAACTTTATTTTTAAATCGCCAGCCCAACTTTCCTCGATTAGAATTTGATGATTTTCTACCTCCCCCATAACACAAAAATAAAGTATGTTACTCCCTAATTTATCTTTGAAATGATACTTTTTAGAATTAGTTTGTAGCTGATACTCGGTTAATACGAGGCGTTTCCAACCATTTTTCTTTATTCCAAGAACATAATATTTTTCCTCATCATAGCTTGTATAGGTAAAAACACGATCTTTTTCAAGTGTATTAGCAGCTGTTTTGCGAATGTATCCGACCTCTTCTTGATCAATGGTAAAAGGCATGATTTTTTTGCTGAAAAATAAATAGGAGCTTGTAAATAGTAGGTTTTCATTTGTGTTCCCCCTTATTTATAAATATACGAATTAGCATAGTTAAGGTTTCGAATTATTATATGGCTTTAAAGAAATTACGTAAAGTTTACATGTAATTAATACTAGCCAAATAATTGTTTTGTAGAATAGGGGGAGAGTGCTCAGCGAAATCAAAACTTTATACATAACAATCGTTACAAAGGAAAGAGAAGTGGTTTTTTCGGTGAAAAGCACTTGAAGATTACATCTATTAGGAGGGAACAGGCTTGAAAAAAGCAAAATACGTAGGACTATCTTTATTACTTTCAATTGGATTTCTCTCTGCTTGTGGGGATGATGCGGATAATGCACAAGCAAAAAAAGGTGAAGAAAAATTAGACGAGCTCTCTGTGCAATTTGTTCCTTCACAAAATGCAGATACACTAGAGGCGAAAGCAAAGCCTTTGGAAGAATTACTTAGTGAAGAATTAGATATTCCTGTTGAAGTAAGTGTATCTACGGATTATAACACGATCATAGAAGCTATGGATTCAGAACAAGTAGATGTTGGATTTTTACCACCAACCGCCTATGTACTTGCACAAGAAAAAGGTTCAGGCGATGTCATGTTGCAAGCGCAGCGTTATGGTGTAAATGATGATGGTTCCCCAACAGAAGAATTAGTGGATTCATATAAATCTATCTTTATTGTCAATAAAGATTCTGATATTGAGTCTGTTGAAGATTTAAAAGGAAAGAAAATTGGTTATCAAAATGTAACATCTTCAGCAGGCTTCGTTTGGCCAGCAGCTACATTACTAGAGGCTGGTATTCATCCTTTGAACGACGTTGAGCCAGTAACATTAAAAGGGCATGACCAAGCGGTAATTTCTTTGTTAAATGGTGACATAGACGCAGCTGTAACGTTTCAAGATGCTCGTAATGTCGTTGCTAGTGACTATGAAGATGTTTTTGAAGAAACACGAATTATTGAATTTACGGAACCAATTCCGAATGATACCGTAGCGATTCGTCCTGAAATTAATGATGAAATGAAGAAAGCTATTACGGATGCTTTTATTGCTATCGGAAAAGACGAGGAAGGTCAGCAAATCATTCGTGATATTTATTCTCATGAAGGATACGTAGAATCACAAGATAGCAATTTTGATATTGTGAGAGAATATGAAGAAAAGGTAAGTAAAGAAGTAGAAAAATAATCTTACAGACTGCGTTTCTGTGACTACAATAAATTACAAAGAAGGCTGCTCGCCAATCGCGAACAGCCTCCTTTTACTTCAATAGAAAGTAGGGGAAGCCTTGATAGAATTAAGAAATGTTTCTAAAGTATATTCCAATGGTACAAAAGGATTAGATGATATTGATTTACAAATTAGGGAGGGGGAATTTGTCGTTATAGTAGGGTTATCTGGTGCAGGGAAATCTACGCTCCTCCGTTCCATTAATCGTCTGCATGAAATAAGTGAAGGAGAAATAACAGTTAACGGAAATTCGATTTCTGAAGCAAGAGGAAACGAATTGTATCGAATTCGACGAGACATTGGGATGATCTTTCAAAACTTTAACCTCGTACGTCGATCCAGCGTCATGAGAAATGTTTTATCTGGGCGAGTCGGTTATCATTCGACATTAAAAATGATACTAGGTTTATTCTCTAAGCAAGATAAAGAACTTGCTATGAATGCATTAAAGCGTGTAAATATAGCAGAAAAAGCCTATATTCGTGCGGATCAACTATCTGGGGGACAGCAGCAAAGGGTTTCCATTGCTCGTGCGTTAGCGCAAGAGGCTAAAGTTATTTTAGCGGATGAACCAGTAGCTTCTTTAGATCCAATTACAACGAAGCAAGTAATGGATGACTTGCTGCGAATTAATCAAGAATTAAATATTACAATGGTAGTTAATTTGCATTCTGTTGATCTGGCTAGAAAATATGCTAGTCGAATTATTGGTTTAAATAAAGGGAAAATAGTATTTGATGGAAAAGCTAATGAAGCAACAGAAGAAGTTTTTGCAACTATTTATGGAAACCATGAATTAGTGGCAGAACAGATAGGAGTTGCAAAATGAAAGAATCACAGTTTAACCAGTCGCTAGCAATACCTGTTCCTCCATCTAAGCTAAAGCCTTTTTTTACAACAGTCTTCATAGCAGTGTTACTGCTTTGGGGAGGTTGGCAAATTGAATTTTCATTTACAGAGTTACTTCGTGGATTGCCGAATATGTGGGATCTTATTGTTCAATTGGTGCCGCCGAATTGGGATTATTTTTCGGTTATCACACAGCCGATTTTAGAAACCATTCGTATGGCGGTAGTTGGAACAACGCTTGGTGGTTTAATCGCATTCCCGTTATCAATTTTGGCAGCGCGGAATGTTTTCCGCTCTGCATGGATTACAACATCAGCCAGGTTTGTTTTAAATTTAATTCGTACGATACCTGAGTTGTTATTAGCTGCTTTATTTGTTGCCGTGTTTGGTATTGGACCTATACCAGGTATTTTTGCGCTCATGTTTTTTTCTATTGGTATTATTGCTAAGCTTTTTTATGAATCGATTGAAGCAATAGACCCTGGACCGCTGGAGGCAATGACCGCAGTTGGTGCAAATAAATTAAAATGGATTTTTTATGGTGTCGTTCCGCAAATAATGGCATCATTTATGTCGTTCTTTCTATACACATTCGAAATTAATATCCGTGCGGCAGCAGTGCTTGGTTTGGTGGGAGCTGGGGGTATTGGTCTATATTATGAACAAACACTTGGATTTCTTGACTATGGGAAAACAGCTTCCATTATTATTTATACATTAGTAGTTGTTTTAATTATTGATTATTTGTCAACAAGAATAAGGGAGAAATTAACATGAAGCGAATTCGTTTGATTGCAATTGTTGCCATCGTTTCAGCTATATACATCTGGGCTTTTGCTGGTCTACCGAAATTAGAATGGAAGGATACATCTGTTGAAGTGGTTTCTGCTATTGTTTCTGGTCTGTTTCAACCTGATTGGAGTTATGTGTATGACCCCGATGGAGAGGATTTACTTCGTGGGTTGTTAGATACACTAGCTATTGCTTTGCTAGGAACATTTATTGCTGGTATTCTTTGTATTCCATTTGCTTTTTTAGCTTCAAAAAATGTTATTAAGTCTAAAGCTACTGTTGGAACAAGTAAGTTTATGTTAAGTTTTATTCGTGTGTTCCCTGATATTGTACTTGCCTTATTATTTATTAAAGCAGTAGGACCAGGAGCCTTTGCAGGTGTTCTAGCTTTAGGTATTGGTGCTGTTGGTATGTTAGGAAAGCTAATTTCAGAAAGTATGGATCATGTAGATTTAAGTAGTAAAGAAGCATTAATATCCTCTGGAGCAAATCCAGTAAAGACATTTATTTTTGCCATTGTACCACAAGTATTACCAAACTTTTTCTCGTTCATATTGTATCGCTTTGAAGTAAATGTACGTGCCGCGGCAGTTTTAGGTGTCATTGGCGCTGGAGGAATAGGAACACCGCTTATTTTCGCTTTAAGTGTTAGAGATTGGGAAAGAGTAGGGATAATTTTGTTAGGGATTATTTTGATGGTAACGGTAATTGATATGATTTCAGGAAAATTAAGAGCACGTTTCATTTAAATGTCGTGAACAAAGGCGCAAGCGCCCATTTAGCAATGTAGCAACTGGAACGAAGCGACTGAGATAAAGGAACCACGGTGAGGGACGAACGATGGTGACTTATCGTAGGTCGATTTCGTGAAGTTGCCTAGTTGTTGGCAATGGAACCGGACGTCACTATTACGTTATTTCCTTGTCCTATAGAGCAAATTTTTATACTCCCCTATCTCTCAAAAAAGGTTGCTTTGTGGCTATGTCTTTATTCTGGATATAAGGTGACGTAAGCATTAAACAAGATGTGTACTAGGAGAGTTCTTTGAGGGAGATAATGGCTTTAGAACATATGTAACAATTCGTGGGGAGGATGAAAGCCCCCTCACTGATTGAAGTTTCATTTTATGCAGTTGAACGAAAAATACATAAAAGCATTTCTTTTTATAAGGAGTAAGAAATATTTTTATTAATATGTGGCAACTTGCTCAAATTATCCGTATACTGATTAGAAGTCAGGTTTACAGACAGAAAATTCTCTCTAGGGAGTGTGTTTTCAATGAAGCCAGTTATTGGAGTAACGCCATCTGTAGAAAACGCATCGAATATGCATTTTGTAAGTATTGCTAATATTACAGCAATTGAGGGAGCGGGAGGCACCCCAATAATTCTTCCTTTTGTACCTTCAGAAACGCACATAAGACAAATTGCCAGTTTAATTGACGGGTTATATTTAACAGGGGGCAATAGTATCGACCCTACATTATTTGTTGAAGAACCGCATCCAAAGTTAGGGGAAATTAATCCGATACGTGATCAATACGAAGTTGCATTAATACAAGAAATACAAAAGCACCAAAAACCCATATTAGGAGTTTGTAGAGGGTGTCAGATTTTAAATATTGCCTTAGGCGGCGATATGTACCAAGACATTTATGCACAAATGGAAGGGGAATTGTTACAGCATAAGCAACATGCTCCCGATGGTCATGCTTCCCATTATGTTTACGTGGAAGAGGGATCTGTATTACGAGAAATTGCCGGTATGGAAAAAATAAAAGTGAATAGTAGGCATCATCAGGCTAACCGAAAGCTTGGAGAGGGTATGCAAATTTGTGGTATGGCAAGTGATGGCGTCGTTGAAGCAATAGAAAGTAGAGAAGAGTCTTTCTTATTAGGAGTTCAGTGGCATCCGGAAAACTTAGCGATAGAAGAAGATGCTGTCTCTAAAAATATTTTTCATGCGTTTATAGAAGCTTGCAGGGAAAGAAGCTAAAATCATTCATGCATTTTAGTAAGCTTAATGGCTATTGTAGAAATGGGGCTTAAAAGAAGGAGGGAAGCTCATCTCGATCGAAGTAGCATATATGCAGCTTAACAGATAATTGTTGGTATTTTTAACATGTGAATATCAAACGGAAAAGGTGGGATTTGAACCAATAAGGCGCTTACACACCCTAGCGCATTTCGAGTGCGCCCCCTTCAGCCGCGTATATGAACAATAAATTTTGTAAAAGATATTTTCAATAGTGACAATTTATTTGCATGGAATCTATAAGTGATAGAACGAATAGTATTGACTCATTTGTTAAAATAGCATATTGTATTATGTAAAAATAAATGATTGAGGTATCAACTATGAATCACTTCATGAAGAAAAGTATTGACCACTTTAAAACGGAAAATGAAAACAAGGCACGTCTGTTAATTAAATGCCCAGATCAGCCTGGAATAGTAGCCACTGTTTCTGATTTTTTATATCGAAACGGAGCAAATATTATTACTTCTGATCAATATACATTGAATCCTGACGGCGGTCAGTTTTTTATGCGGATTGAATTTTATTGTCCGCAATTAGGTGAAAAGGCAGAGCAAATTGAGCAGGCATTTCAACCTATTGGCGAACAATTTGCGATGAATTGGCAATTCGTTTATGTTAGTCAATTGAAAAATGTAGCGATTTTTGTCTCTAATGAACCGCATTGTTTAATGGAATTGTTGTGGGAATATCAAAGCGGTGGTCTTATGGCGAATATCGCTCTTGTTATTAGCAATCATGAAACAGCTAGAGAAACAGTTGAGTCGCTGGGAATTCCTTTTTATTACATTCCAGCAAATAAAGATATTCGCAAGCAAGTAGAGGAAAAGCAACTTCAATTGCTAAAAGATTACGAGGTCGATGTTATTGTGCTTGCGCGCTATATGCAAATATTAACAAGTGACTTTGTTAAAAATTATGAGAACAGAATCATTAATATCCATCATTCTTTTTTACCAGCTTTTGTTGGTGCAAAGCCATATGAACGTGCGTATGAACGTGGTGTAAAAATGATTGGAGCGACCTCTCATTATGTAACCAATGATCTGGATGAAGGTCCGATTATTGAGCAAGATATCGGTAGAGTAGATCATAGAGATAATATCGCGAAAATGAAGAAGATTGGCCAAGCAATCGAGAGGGTTGTACTATCGCGAGCTGTCAAATGGCATCTGGAGGATCGAATCATTGTGTATCAAAATAAAACGATCGTGTTTTAGGGAAAGGGAACTTTTCTCCTTTCCCTATAGGGAAACAATAATATAAGAAAAACGTAGCTACCGTCATAAGACTTTAACGATAGCTACGTTTTTCTAATACCCAATTTTGGCGTTATGTAGTTTCCAATGCATATTTTGTTTCGGGTCACCGTTGGACATCAGTGTGCCTTTTATTGTTACTTTATCCCCAGGTTTCAATGCTTTCTTTGGAGTACTTCTTCCAAAATCGGCAAGAAACACTTGGTAGGCCTCATTTTTTTTACTTGATTTAATTTTAGACCATTTTTGCCCGTTGTATTTGGCTCCTCCCCAGACGTATACCTTTTTTCCTTTGGCTTCCATTACGTAACCTTTCCAAGTTACCTTTTTTCCAGATAAATGCTTATCCCATGTTTTCTTTTGTGTACTACGGCTTAATTTTTTGTATTCTTTCGTAAAAGTAGGGAAATTTTGTACTGCTTTTATCGTTTTTTTCTGTTGAGAAGAAAGCGCGTTCGTTTTCTTTTTGCGTTTATCATCGTCGTATTCGTCGTCATCTTCTTCGTCATCGTAATCGTAATCATCATCAATTACCCGTTTATCTTTATCCGGGGTTTCAGCTTTGCTTTGTTCTTGGTTTGCATACTTTTCTTTCAACTCGTCAGGCATCATAAAGGATGCTATGCTAAATAAAACGATGGAAACGAGTGTTATCAAGCCGCCTCTGTATTTTTTCTTTTTAATAGCACCTACGATTAGTAGGATAATGCCAGCAATGATCCCCAATGATGCGATTGTACCTAATATTGTACTGATTATAGCCATATGAATTCCTCCTCCACGTAATAGTATCATAAAAAAGGAAGCGGTTGTATAAATTTGTTAGCTAATATGAACAGCCAAAAATGCTTTTTTCCATTGGCTTAGAGAAGATTCTGCCTTGTACATATTGAATTAGGAAGGGAGGAAGTGCGTAATGAAAAAAGACGGAGAGGGTAAGGAAACTCCTGAAAGAAAAAGGGAAAGAATGAGACAAGAGGAATTAAAGAATTCTTCAAGTAGTATTCATGGAAGTGTTTTGTCGGATTTAGTAGGTGCTTTAGGTTGGAAAGGTAGTTTACTATTCGTTATTGCGATAGTAATAGGTTTATTCATCACGTCTGTTTATATTCTGAATATACATCTTTAGGAAGCGTGTATTCTAAGCCAATTAAAAAAACGTGACAATTGCAAGATTATTTGTTAAAATATTTTTTAAATAAAGAATAATTCGTATTTTAATAATTAAATTTAATTAACTGCCAAATCTAATTGACTCTCTTTTTTCGGTTGAGCAAACCCTAGATTAAAACCAGTTATATTGATGGATTTTTTCTGTCTGTATAACTGGTTTTTATTATTTTTAACTATAGGAAAATGTGAGTTTTTTGGTTTATAGGATAGGAAAAACAAAGGCTTTCTAAAGCATTGGAGGAGAAATATGAGAAAATTAAGAGTTGCTGTTGATGTGGGTGGGACGTTTACAGATGTGTTTGTATTCGATGAAGTTAATAAGAAGATTTCTGTAGAGAAAACATCATCTACTCCTGCAAATCCTGATATTGGTGTCATACAAGGGCTGAAAAAGGTTAATATACCTTTTGAAGAGATCAAGGTTTTTTCGCATGGTACGACTGCAGGGACTAATGCTTTAATAGAACGGAAACTTCCTAATACGGCACTAATTACTACGAAAGGATTTCGTGATGCAATAGAAATACGTAGAGGTACAAAATTGGATTTATGGGATGCGTATAACGATGTTGCCCAGCCATATATCAAAAGAAGAGATCGTTTTGAAATTACAGAAAGAACGGATTACGCTGGTGATATCCTTGTTAATGTAAATGAGCAGGAAGTAAAAGCATTAGCACATAAGCTGAAAAAAAGGGGGGTAGAAGCCATTGCTGTTTGTTTTTTAAATGCTTATATCAATGGGGGAAATGAACGTGTAACAAAGGAAATATTACAAGAGCAACTACCAGATGTTTTCATTACTATTTCTAGTGATATTCTTCCAGAAATTTTTGAACATGAGCGGATGAGTACAACAGTAATTAATGCTGTTCTTGGTCCAAAAATAACCAATTATATGAAGACATTGGAAAGTAAATTAGGTGAAAAGGGGTATAAAGGTGAAATTTTAATTATGCATTCTGGAGGTGGTGTGATTACTTCGGAAAATGTACCAAAATACGCGGGACGACTTGCAAGTTCGGGTATTGCTGCTGGAGCAATTGCAAGTAAACATATTGCAAGTTTATGCGGGTATAAGAATGCCATTGGATTAGATATGGGCGGAACAAGTACGGATATTTCTTTAGTTTATGATGGAAATTTGAAAATGACAAAAGAATGGTATATCGAATATGGGTATCCAATAGGATTTCCAAGTATTGAACTGATGACAATTGGTGCAGGGGGAGGGAGTTTAGCTTGGATTGATGCAGGTGGTTCTCTGAGAAATGGTCCAGAGAGTGCTGGTTCATTTCCTGGCCCTGCGAGTTATGGAAAAGGTGGAACACAGCCTACAAACACCGATGCGAATTTGGTATTAGGTCGGCTCAGCAACTCCCTATTAAATGGCGAGATGCAGTTAAAAAAAGAACAAGCTGTTCAATCGCTGCAACCAATATGTGAAACGTTTGGCTATACTTCTCTGGAAGCCGCAGACGCGATATTAAATGTAGCTAATGCTAACATGAGTGATGCGCTTCGTCTTATTTCGGTTAGAAAGGGCTATGACCCAAGAGACTTCGTATTAGTTGCTTTTGGTGGAGCAGGAGGATTGCATAGCGCTTATCTAGCAAAAGAACTGCATATTCCTCATGTTATTATACCCACCTATCCTGGTGTTGCAGCTGCATACGGCTGTTTACTTGTTGATTACCGCCACGATATAACCCAAACTTATGTAGCCAATATGGAAGATGTGGATCAAGAAGATTTAAATAAGGCATTTGCTAAATTAGAGCAAAAGGGAATAGAGTTATTAAAAAAGGAAAAGGTCTCCGTACAAAACATGCAATTGATTCGGCATTTGGAAATGCGTTACTCCGGTCAATGGAGGTCGCTAGCTGTCACTGTCAATCGTCCAATCGTTTCTTTAAGTAGTGCTTTAGACAAGTTTCACCAAGAACATGAGCGGGCATTCGCCTTCTCGAATCCAGATCAAAAGGTAGAAATTTATGGATTACGTGTTGAGGCTATTGGGACGGTACCTAAACCAGAACTAGCAAAAGAGGAGCCTTCAGGGAATTTAGAAAATGCTTTAAAGGAATATCGTCATGTTTATTTTAAGGAAGAAGATGGTTTAGTTCGTACACCAATATATAAACGGTCACTTCTCCCAGTAGATAGCTTTATACATGGACCTGCAATTGTCGAACAGCTAGATACGACAATTATTATTCCGCCACAGTTTACCGCTACCGTTGATGAGTATAAAAATATAATTATTCATGTGAATATAGGGGGAGCGTGATGGAAGTGATGAAAAACAATTCTTTAGATCCAGTAACATTTGAAGTGTTAAAGAATAGTTTTATTAATTTAGTTGATCAGATGTCGGAACAGATAATACGAACGTGTTATTCGTTTGTTATATATAATCGAGATTTTAGTTCTGCATTATGTGACGCTAATGGGAATATTGTAATGCAAGGTACGCAGGATATCGCTGTTCATGTAGGCACTTTACATTTAACTGCAAAAGCAATTATTGAAGATTTTCAAGAGGATATTCACCCCGGGGACGTATTTCTCATTAATGATCCTTATCGTGGGGGGACTCATTTTAGTGATGTTAGGGTGATAAGACCGGTTTTCTACCGGAAAACACTGATTGCATTTATCCAGTCAAATGGTCACTGGGCTGATGTTGGTGGAGGTATGCCTGGATCTTTTGATGTTAGCTCTAAGGCTCATTTTGGAGAAGGTGTTCGCATACCTCCAACTCGAATTTGGAGTAAGGGTAACTATTTGAAAGATGTAGCTAATCTTATTGTGAGCAATATGCGGGTGCCAGAAGAACGGTTTGGAGATTTACGTTCTCAGGTAGAAGCAACAAAAGTAGCGGAAAAAGAGCTTCTCAGATTAATAGATAAATATACAATAGATAAAGTATTATTAGCATTTGCTGAAGTTCAAAACTATGTAGAACGATTAACCAGAGAGAAATTAAAGCAGCTTCCAAACGGAACATGGGAAACAATAGATTATATTGATATGGATCCAGATTTTGGAGACGGAATGATTCCTATTAAAGTAAAATTATCTATTAAAGATGATCAAATTGTTTATGATTTGGATGGGACACATTCCACTATTGGTTGTTTTTTGAATGCAACTTTTGGTTCCTCACTTTCGGGTCTATATGCTGGGACGAAAACGTTTTTTCCTGATATACCATTAAACTCTGGCTTCTATCGCGTTATAGAAGCAAGTTTACCAAAAGGTTCCGTTGTTCATGCAGATTGGCCAGTGGCTGTATCTGGTTTTTGTTCAGGACCATTTGAGAAAATTATGAATGCTTGCTTTGAGTTGTGGTCACATATTATGCCGGAAAAAGCGCTAGCATGTTCTTTTAATTTAGAGTATTTATTAATTGGAGGATGGGATCAAAGAGAAGGATATAATCAATTTTTTATGTGGTATGACTGGATGGTCGGTGGCCACGGTGGTCGTATAAGTAAAGATGGGGCGAATGCTATGTCACCAGTCTTTGGAGCGGGGTTGAGTGTGCAACCTTGTGAAGGTCAAGAGCGTTTAACCCCTGTGATTACATCTTATCATAAAATTATGACTGATTCTGGAGGACCCGGTGAATATCGCGGAGGGTGTGGAGTTGAGAAAGGGGGAACACTAACGGCGATTCAAGATGCTGTTATGTCTGTATGTTGTGACCGTTCAAGATCAGTTACATGGGGGATCTTTGGCGGTTTGCCGTCAAACCCGCACGGAAATTGGTTAAATCCTCAAACAGATAAAGAAGAATTTTTAGGTGCTTTTTTTTCTAATGTTTCATTAAAAGAAGGGGATAGATTTACAAGACCATCAGCTGGAGGAGGCGGACTTGGCGACCCACTAAAACGTAATCCACAATCGGTATTAGAAGATGTTAAAGATGGCTACGTTTCTATTGCTCGTGCAGAAAAAGATTATGGCGTGGTTATCAAGGCAATTGATCCTGATGTTGATCATTATGAAATTTTACAAGAAGAAACCAGCAGTATGCGCAATTATATAAGAGAAAATAGAAAGGTGTGGCTAACAGAAGACCCACAAAATGTAATTATAAAGTATAGAGATGGGATAATAGGGAAATTAGACTTAATTCGTCAATATGGCGTAATTATTGATTTTTCAACAAACACTGTTTTGGAAAAAACAACGCAACAGTTTCGAGAGATGCTTCACAAGCGCTCAGTAGCTTATTGGGAATAGAGAAATCATCTGTGGTGGGATTTTTATAAGTATTATCTATATCAGCTAAGTTAGGAAAAAATGAGACATAGCAAATTACAAAGGCTAATATGCTATGTCTTGTTTGCGGAAAATATGCTTTATGCACATTTTTTTAATCAGTCTTAACTTAAAATGTTTAATTATTACAGTAATCTAATAAATCCAATATCACCAAAATTAGTATAGATTTAGTCGGCAGATTGGTCGGCAAAAAAATGATTGAAAATAAAAATGCTGCTCTTGAATTTATCAAGAACAGCATTGTATCAATACTTGCCAAATATGCTGGTGAGAGGATTCGAACCTCCGACCCCTTCATTACGAGTGAAGTGCACTACCAACTGTGCTACACCAGCAAAGGTATTACATAAAATATAATACTCCTATCATTTTTATTCATCAACCCTTTTCCTCATAGAAATAATAATCCCAAAAGAAGGACTTTTGTGTAAATTTGGAGAATATGTATGATTGACGTTTGGGTACTAATGGTTTACCTATACAAAATAAAAAAATTATATCGAATTATATCGGGAGTGGGGAGGAAGAACGATGGAAAGTACGAAAGCGTTAGTTCATGCATTTGCTGCATGCAATAATTGGGTAAGTGAACGAACCAAAGGGCCTGAAAAGGACATGTTTCAAGCAATTGCAAAAGGAAAATGGTCGACAGCAGAGATTATTAGTCATATGACTTTTTGGGATAGGTACATTCTTGAAGAAATGCTTCCAAAAATGAAGCAAGATGCTACTATTCAGAGCGTGGACTTTGAAATAATCAACACGCCAGCCTCTGCATATGCAAGGAGTGGTGTATCTGCAAAACATCTCATTGAGCAAAAAATGATTACGCGTGAAAAATTAGTTTTTGCTGTAAAACAGAAAACAGAAGCTGAATTTTTTGCAAACTTCACATTAAACGGCGAGAAAATGGATCAATATTCTGGTTATCCACACACATTATTTAATTATATTGCCGTATTTATTTGGCATGATAATCACCACAAACAACAAATTCATTCATTTCTGTTGCATAAAGCAGGTGGACAAATCGAGTTATCTTAAGATACTATCAGCCATATACGAAACATGGAAGCCATCCTATAGTACGAAAAAGCCTTTTGAGAAACCACCTCAAAAGGCTTTGCAATACTATTTTTTAGATTCGAAAACACGATAGGCAAGAGCTGGTACAGTTAGTGGTTCTGATATATTTATACATTCTTTCTTTACACCATTTGAAAGGGAAGAAATGCTCCATTCATTCACTTGTTCTGTTGCTTTAAAAATACAAGTATTTGAGACGTTAGCTTCTTTTTCGCCTGTATTTAACAGAAAGATAAGACGTTTTTGTTCATCATATTTTTCATAGGCAATCGTGTTGGTGTTATCATCGGCATATAAAAAACGAAATGAAGCGTCATTTCCGAATAAAGGCTCCGTTTTACGTAAACGAATCAGTCCTTGTACATAGGTGAATAGCTCTCGATTTTGATTTTCTTCATCCCATTCCATACAAGCACGGCAACCTGGATCATGCCCTCCGCTCATGCCAATTTCATCTCCGTAATAGATGCATGGAGTTCCTGAGAAGGAAAACTGGAGCAGGTAAAGCAATTTAATACGGTCGATATTTTCGTTAGCTATCGTTAAAATTCTTGGTGTATCATGACTATCTAATAAATTAAATGCCACTTCATTTACATTCCTTGGGTACATATGCAATACTTTTGTAATCGCATTTTTAAATGTAGTTGCAGCCATTGTATTTTTGGCAATGAAGTCGATAACCCCATTCGTAAATGGATAATTCATAACAGCATCAAACTGGTCGCCTTGCAGCCAAGGCATGGAATCATGCCAAATTTCACCCAATATATAAGCATCTGGCTTTGCTTCTTTAACGGTACGACGAAAATCGCGCCAGAAACTGTGATCCACTTCATTAGCTACATCTAGTCTCCAACCATCAATATCAAATTCCTCTATCCAGTAACGCGCAACTTTTAATAGATAGTCTTTTACTTCCTGATTTTCCGTATTTAGTTTAGGCATTGATGCGACAAATCCAAATGTGTCGTAGTTTGGTTGTGGCTCTGTAACGACAGGGAAATTCCAAATATGAAACCAATCCTTGTACTTGGAATGCTCTTGGTTTTCCAATACATCTTGAAACGGTGGAAAGTAATAGCCACTATGATTAAATACGGCATCAAGCATTACTTTAATCCCTCGATCGTGGCAAGCTTCCACTAGCTTTTTAAACGTTTGTTTATCACCAAACTGCGGATCGATCTCCATATAATCCATGGTATCGTATTTATGATTGGAATAGGCTTTAAATATTGGTGTGAAATAAATGCCTGTTATTCCTAAACTTTCAAGGTGATCTAAATGGTTAATAACTCCTTGAAAGTCCCCGCCAAAAAAGTTTGTTGTTGAGGGATTGGTAGATCCCCAAGGTAAAGCGCCTTCAGGATTTAGAGTTTCATCTCCGTTTGCAAATCGTTCAGGGAAAATTTGATACCAAACCGTATCTTTCACCCATTCTGGTGCTTGAAATACATCGGCTGCATTTAAAAATGGAAAGCAAAAATAGTTAGCGATATCTTTTGGAGGGTTGTCAAAAATGCCACTTTCCCCATAAAAGCACGTTTCTGATCCATCACTGCAAATAAAAGCATAACGTAAACGTTTGAATAGTGGTCGAATGGCAATAAACCAATAATCATGGAAATCTGTAGAACCCGTTTTAACCATTGAATTCGTTTCCCTTTGCCACTCGTCATTTTTCCAGTTGTATGGGTCGCCAAATACAAGCTGTACTGTTTTCATATCGTCTTTCTTTGTTTGTAGAACAATGTGCAGTGTTTCTTTGTCGTAGGCATAAGCGAAGTTATTTTTAGGCCTATGATAGATTGCTTCTTTGATCAATATAATTCCTCCTTGGTTAAAACGTTTGCGCTAAAAATGATCAAAAATAAGTTTTTGACTAAAATACAGATAACTATAAATAAATAGCATCATATAAAGCACAGTTATGAAAGCGTTATCTATACTAAAATAAAAGTTTTTTTGATGAAAAAACTTGTTGCAATTTAATAGCTTTGTTGTATAATGAAATCACAGTACTGGTGCAAACGATTTCACTAAAATGCACAGTATTGCAGACTATATTACATCCTTTAGGAGGGTTAAATATGAAAAAAGGTTTACTTTATTTACTTGCAATGATCTTATTTGTTAGCGTTTTAGCTGCCTGTGGTCCAGATGATGCTCAAAAATCTGAAGGAGAAAAGGAAGCTACTAAATCAGGAGAGATGCCAGAGAAGCCTGAAAAACTGAAACTTTGGGTAAATGCGGAAGAAAAACAAGAAGAAGCATTAAAAGAAATGACAGCAGGCTACACAAAAGAAACAGGAATAGAAATAGAAATGGTGCCTGTAGATATGCTAGAGCAAATTGAAAAATTAGATGTTGAAGGCCCAGCCGGAAATGGTCCAGACGTCATTTTTCAGCCGCACGATAGAATTGGTGATTTAGTACTTAGGGGATTAGTAGACCCAGTAGATTTGGGAGATGTTGCAAAAGAATATACAGATACAGCTTTGGAAGCGATGCAATACGATGGAGAATATTGGGGATATCCAGCTGTAGCTGAGACGTATGCTATGTATTACAATAAATCTCGCGTTGAAGAAACACCGGAAACAATGGAGCAAATTATGGAAATAGCTGAAAGAGACACGGATTCTAATAAAGATGAATTTGGCTTTTTAATGGAAGCGGCTAACTTATATTTTGTATACCCTTTCTTCTCGGGAAACGGAGCGTATGTGTTTGCGAATGAAGATGGAAACTATGATATTACAGATATTGGTTTAAATAATGAAGGCGCTTTAAAAGGTGGGGAATTAGTTTCTGAATGGTTTGATAAAGAATACATCCCACAGGATTTAACTCCAGATATAATGAATGGACTGTTCCAAGAAGGAAAAGTATCAACGATTATTAACGGACCTTGGATGGTACGTGATTACTCGGAAGCGCTTGGAGATGATTTAGCTACGGTTCCGCTACCTAAATTGGAAAATGGAGAAAATCCAAAATCATTTGTAGGCGTGAAATCGTATATGCTTTCCTTCTACTCAGAAAATAAAGAATGGGCTCAGGATTTAATGGCTTATTTGACAAACTTTGAAAGTTCTATGACATATTACGATATTGCTGGAGAACTACCTGCTCGTAAAGATGCAATGGAAGATCCAATTATTGCCGATGACCCAATTTATTCTGCATTTGCAGAACAAACACAATACGGTGAGCCGATGCCTAGTGTTCCTGCCATGCAGCAAGTATGGGAGCCGTTCAATGATGGTCTAAACTTCATTTCAAAAGGTGAACCTGTGAAAGAAGTGTTGGATGAAGCAGTTGAAATAATTAAAGAACAAATAGAGGCTTCAAGAGTCAAGGAGAAATAAGTTATATAGGGGCATAGTCCCCTATATAACGTAATTTAGAATTTGTTAAAAAAGAGTGAAAAAGAAACGAACCAGCTTTATAGTTGGTAGTTTGTGATTGGAGGAGAAACGGGATGGCTACTGAAAAAAATGATACCAACGCCCGAAGAATACAGCCTCGTACATTAGCAATGATATTATCTATTATCATACCTGGATTAGGGCAAATGTATAATAGAAGGTTTTTAAAAGGATGCATATTTTTAATTGTAACGATTTCTTTTTTAGTAACCACATGGAATTTTATTGATATTGGGATATGGGGGCTATTCACGCTTGGAACGATTCCGCGTGAGCACCATTCGATCCAACTGCTTATACAGGGTTTAATTTCGTTAATTATTCTCTCATTTGGAATAGCGATCTATGTTTATAATATAAAAGACGCTCGTGCTGATGCTATAGCTAGAGAGCATAATCGTCCTAATCCCACATTATTACAAGGTGTGAAAAACTTTTACAATAATGGTTTTCCATATTTTATGATTTTGCCTGGTCTATTAATGCTTTTATTTATTGTGGTTGTACCTTTATTGTTTATGCTCGCATTAGCCTTTACAGATTATAACCAATATAATGCGCCTCCGCGTAATTTATTAAGTTGGGTCGGTTTCGAGAACTTTGTTAACTTAACAAAAATAGATATATGGAAAGACACATTCTTAAGTGTTTTTACATGGACAGTTGTTTGGACAGTTGTTGCTACAACATTCCAAATTGTATTGGGACTATTTTTAGCATTGTTAGTGAACGATCCGAGAATTAAATTTAAACGAACAATACGGACATTTTTAATATTACCTTGGGCAGTTCCAGCTTTTGTGTCGATTTTAATTTTTTCCGCACTATTTAACCCTACCTTTGGAGCGATCAATAGGGACATTTTAAGTCAATTTAATGTAATAATTCCTTGGTTATCCGATCCGTTTTGGGCAAAAATCGCTTTAATTATGATTCAAACGTGGCTTGGATTTCCATTTGTGTTTGCTTTATTTACAGGTGTATTGCAAAGCGTTCCTCGAGATATGTATGAAGCTGCAGATGTAGATGGAGGTACGCGTTGGCAAAAATTACGTTATATTACATTACCGCATATTTTATTTGCCACAGCTCCATTGTTAATTATGCAATATGCAGGAAACTTTAATAACTTTAATATTATTTACTTATTTAATGAAGGTAACCCTGCTGTGAGAGGCCAAAATGCTGGGGGTACAGATATCTTAATATCGTGGGTGTATAAACTAACGTTTGAGTCTAATAACTATAATATGGCTGCTGCTATTACAATTATAATGGGATTAATTATCTCTGTATTTGCCTTTTTCCAATTTAGAAAGACAGCTTCATTTAAAGAGGAGGGACGTTACTAATGGCTATGTCACGTAAGAAAAAATCGAGGATAGAAGTAACGTTTATCTATATCTTTTTCCTAATTATGTTTGTAATTATTGGCTATCCATTATTTTGGGCTTTAATGATGAGTTTAAATGAAGGTTCGAATATGCTCGTAACGGATTTATTTCCAAAGAACCCAACGTTAGAACATTATAAATGGTTGTTTACTGACCCAAACAGTGATTATGTAATTTGGTATAAGAACAGCCTTTATGTTGCAGTTATTAATTCTATAGGGTCCGTTGTAATTACATCTTTGATTGCTTATGCTTTTTCTAGATACAAATTTGTTGGTAGAAAATATGGTTTGTATATGTTTTTATTGTTACAAATGTTTCCTGCTTTAATGGGGATGGTTGCTTTGTACATTCTATTAAATACGATTGGCTTAACCGATTCTCTCTATGGTTTAATGTTAATCTATTTAGGTGGGCAAATTCCTTTTAACGCATGGTTGGTGAAAGGGTACTTTGATACGATACCTAAAGAATTGGACGAAGCGGCAAAAATAGATGGGGCAGGTCATTTGAAAATATTTTGGACGATTATGTTACCATTGGCCAAGCCTATTTTAGCCGTTGTCGCATTATTTAATTTTATGGCGCCATTTATGGACTTTTTATTGCCAAGGATTGTTCTAACAAGTCCTGAAAAATACACATTGGCACTAGGATTATATAATTTTATCAATGACCAGTTTTCGACGAATTTCACTAGGTTTGCTGCTGGTTCCATCCTTATTGCTGTGCCAATTGCGCTTGTGTTCTTATTATTGCAACGTTACTTAATTTCTGGTTTAACCTCAGGAGCGACGAAAGGGTAGCAACATATCTTTTTTCGGTTCGAAAATCGACAGTAGGAGGTATTACCGTGCTAGAGGATACTAGTTTTGCTATTCATCCAGGAAATAATACAGAGACAGAAGCAATTCGATTCTGCGATATTGGGAATGTAATAGAGTTTAAGAGAAATTTCGAAGGCTACTCTTTTCGATGTGAAAAGGGACATGTCGTTGTTTGTTTTTATCATCCTTCCATTGTTAGGGTTGTAATGAATCCTACAGGGAAAGTTGATTTAAATGACTCGAAATCAGTGGTAGTAGAGCCAAAAAACATGCCAATTACTGAAAAGGAAATGTCGGATACGATTTTGTTACAAACAGAGGAGCTTGAAGTTGCTATACGTAAACAGCCATTCCGTGTCTCTATTCATGAAATCAACGGACGCGTTATTGTTCGAGAAAAAGAACGTGGCATGGCTTTTAGAGAAAACGGAGAAGTAATCGTATGTAAAGAGAAATTCACTACAGATCATTACTATGGATTCGGAGAAAAAAGTGGTTTTTTAGATAAACGCGGAGAAAAATATGAGATGTGGAATAGTGATGTATATGCACCGCATAATCCAGAAACAGATCCCTTGTACCAATCTATTCCTTTCTTTATGACACTACGCCAAGGAAAAGCACATGGTATCTTTTTTGATAATACATTTAGAACGACCTTTGATATGAAAAGCTATAATAATATGTATACCTTTCGTGCAGAAGGGGGACAAGTCGATTATTATGTGATGGCAGGGCCCACTCCAAAAGAAGTTTTAGAACAATATACTTTCATAACTGGAAGAATGCCTCTTCCAGCAAAGTGGGCATTAGGCTATCATCAGTCAAGGTATAGCTACGAATCGGAAGAAGAAGTTCGTGCTTTAGCGAAAAAATTTGTGGAGCGAGATATTCCTGTTGATGTCATCCATTTAGATATTCATTATATGAATGGTTATCGTGTATTTACGTTTGATAAAAATCGTTTCCCTGATCCTAAAAAATTAATAGCGGATCTTCGAGATATGGGAATTCGTGTTGTGCCAATCGTTGATCCAGGTGTGAAAAAAGATCCTGAATATACCATTTACCAAGAAGGGGTAAGAGATGACAACTTCTGTAAGTATCTTGAAGATGATATTTATATTGGAGAAGTTTGGCCAGGTAAAAGCGCCTTTCCAGACTTTACCGAGGAACGTGTAAGGAAATGGTGGGGCGATAAGCATGTGTTTTACAGCGATATGGGTGTAGAAGGTGTCTGGAATGATATGAATGAGCCAGCTGTATTTAATGAAACAAAAACAATGGATACCGCTGTCATGCATCGGAATGATGGCAATCCTACAACACATCGTGCATTGCATAATGTCTACGGTTTATTAATGGGGGAAGCAACCTACGAAGGATTAAAAGAACAATTAAATGGTAAACGTCCTTTTTTGCTTACTCGTTCCGGTTACGCTGGTGTACAACGGTATGCTACAGTATGGACGGGCGATAATCGGAGCTTTTGGGAACATTTACAAATGAGTCTGCCAATGGTAATGAACTTAGGGTTATCTGGTGTTGCTTTTGCTGGCCCTGATGTAGGTGGATTTGCCCATGATACAAACCCAGAACTATTGGTTCGTTGGACGCAAGTTGGCGCGTTTACACCGTTTTTCCGTAATCATTCAGCTATCGGAACGCTGTATCAAGAGCCATGGCAGTTTGGGGAAGAGTATGAAGATATTATAAGAAAATATATTAAAATGCGTTATGAATGGATGCCACAATGGTATACGTTGTTTCGTCAAGCAAGTGAACGAGGTTTGCCTGTTATGCGTCCATTATTCATGGAGTATCCTACTGATGAGAAGACCTATAATCTAAACGATCAATTTATGGTTGGGGATAATGTGATGATCGCGCCAATTTTAGCCCCAGCAGTTACAGATCGTGCTGTATACTTTCCAGCAGGTGATTGGGTAGACTTCATTGTGGGAAAAGAATTTGAAGGGGGTAAAGTACACCTTGTTCATGCAGAACTGGATCAATTACCGATCTTTATTAAAAAAGGAACAGCAGTGTTGCAAAATCCTTATATCTCTAACAAGGAAAAACAAGGAACCGATATGACCATGCATATTTTCGCAAGCCAGAAAGATGCAACATATACATGTATGCTTTATGATGATGATGGAGAAACATTTGCTTTTGAGAATGGTACTTATCTTAAACTCGACTTAGAGATCATCTCGACAAAGGATCAAGTAGCCGTTGAAGTGAAACGCAAAGAGGGTACGTATCAGCCAAGTTATCAGGACATAAAAGTGAATGTAATTGGTCTTAGCGAAGGGCAGCATGTTATAATAAATGGAGCGAAAAGTGGAAAGCAAACAACGATAAACCTATAACATATACTAACTAATGATACAAATGATGGAGTAGAGGGTGAGATGTAAAAAATGGTAACAATAAAAGATGTAGCAAAGGCGACAGGTGTATCACCTTCTACTGTGTCTAGAGTAATTGCAGATAATCCGAGAATCAGTCTGGATACGAAAAAGAAGGTTCGAAAGGCAATGAAGGAATTAGGATATCACCCTAACGTAAATGCTAGGAATTTAGTTGCTAAATCTACCAAAACGATTGGCGTTGTGATGCCTTCATCTGCTGATAAGTCTTTACAAAATCCGTTCTTCCCGGAAGTGTTGCGAGGTATCGGAACGGTTACCCATGATATGCAATATTCGATGATGTTATCGAGTGGTGGAACAGAAGAAGAGATGTTTGCTGAAGTAGAACGTATGGTTTATGGCAGTTATGTAGACGGAATCATTTTACTTTACTCACGTATGAATGACCGAATAACAAATTTTTTGCGTGAAAAAGATTTCCCATTTGTAATTGTAGGAAAACCGTATGATTATGTAAGTGAAATTACACATGTCGATAATGATAACTATAAAGCAGGAAAAGAGATAACAAATTATTTAATTGACCAAGGCCATGAGCATATTGCTTTTATTGGTGGTTCCAGAGATCTTATTGTAACGATGGATCGAGAAAACGGATATAAAGCGGCTTTAAATGAAGCGGAACTACCAGTTTGTGAAGCTTATTGTATTCATAGTGAATTCCTTCAATCAGGAGGGAGAGAAGCAATAGAGAAGTTGCTGCAATTAGAGCATCCGCCAACAGGAATTGTTGTAAGTGATGATTTAATGAGTCTAGGGGTGCTAAGTGCTTTGGAAAAATTAGGGTATGATGTCCCTACTGATATTTCATTGGTAAGCTTTAACAATGTATACCTATCTGAACTGACAAGTCCAGCTTTAACAACTGTTGACATTCAAATATATCAACTGGGTGTACAATCTGCGAAAGCTTTAATTGAAAAAACGCAATCGGATTTTGTCCCTGAAAAACGTATCATTATTCCACATGAAATTGTGTATCGGGATTCTGTAGGGGAAAGATAAAAATAAAAACCATGCGCCAGAATGTAGCTTTCATTTTTGACGTATGGTTTTTATCGTTTAAGAAAAACTACAGCATTCGCCATAGGACATGGCGACAAGCCAAGCTTTTCTATTAAGTATTATTGAAATTGTGGTAAATATTCTTTATGTGCTTCAAGTAATTCATCAAGAATTACTTTTGCTTTTCCATCATCTGTAATTAAAGGGTTAATACATAATGCCAACAATGCTTTTTCATAAGAACCTGTTACAGCTGCTTCAATCGCAACTAGCTCAAAAGACTTGATTTGTTGAATAAGTCCATTAATAGGAGATGGTAAAGCACCGACAGCTAAAGGGATTGGTCCTTTATTTGTTACGGTACAGTTCACTTCGACTACAGTGTTGTCAGGAAGACTGGAAATTGCTCCGTTGTTCACAACATTAAGCGTTTGGATGTCTCCTGTATTGTTATAAATAGATGAAATAAGATTACAAGCGACATTACTATAGTATGCGCCACCTCTTTCAGCAAGTTGGGGTGGTTTAATATTTAGGTCTGGATCTTTATAAAGTTCAAATAACTTACTTTCCAGCTCTTTGACTGTTTCTGCTCTTGTTTTTCCTTCTTGGTATTCTTTTTGTTCATTAGCTAAAATTTCCTTCGTCTTATAATAATAACGATGATAAGGAGAAGGTATCATATGAAGTGCTTTAATAAATTCCTCTTCCCATGGAAGAGGTGCTATATTGTTCATAGATAGTTGATTTTCAGGTTTAGCCAATAATTCAATTACTTCCGCTAATTTTGATTCCCCGTCTACAAATACATCCGTACCATAAGACATATGGTTTAAACCTGCGAATTCAATTTGAACTTTTTCTTCAGGCACGCCTAAAAGGTCTGCAATAGTAATTTTCATATTAATTGGCACATTACAAACACCAACCACTTTTTTATGTTTACTATATTTTACTAATGCTTCCGTAACGATACCTGCTGGATTTGTAAAATTAATTAACCAAGCGTTTGGACATAATTTTTGCATGTCTTCAGCAATCTCCATTAATACTGGAATGGTTCGAAGGGCCTTAAATAATCCGCCAGCACCATTTGTTTCTTGGCCAATCATTCCGTGTTTAATTGGTATCCTTTCATCTTTAATTCTTGAATCTAACAATCCGACTCGAATTTGTGTAGTTACAAAGTCCGCATTTTGTAAAGCAGTTTCTCTATCTAAAGTTAAATGTACTTCCATCGGGATGTTGGCTTTTTTAACCATTCTTCGAGCTAGGTTTCCTACAATATCAAGTTTTTCTTTGCCGTCTTCGATATCGACAAGCCAGAGCTCCTTGACTGGTAATTCGTTATACCGTTTAATAATGCCTTCCACAAATTCTGGTGTATAGCTTGATCCACCGCCAATAGTGACAAGTTTTATACCTTTAGTATCCAAAAATATCTCCTCCAAAAACAAAAATAATGAGTGCACTTGATAAAAGTCCAACAATCATTGAAAGCGCCATTCTTTTTCTGAAATAGATTCTTTCAGTAGGTTTACCATCAATTTTAGTTAAAACGAGCATACTACCAATGGATGAAGAAATGGTACAAGCGATAAAAAAACTAGCTGTTTTAGTAATACCTAAAGTCATGAAAAGGGTGGGAAACAGCAATAAACCTAAAATGGTTATTGACATAAACACAAATACCCCTTTAAAACTAATTCTAGGGATGATGCCTTTGGATTGAATCATATTTTCACCTCATCTATAGAGTAAAAAGAAAAGAGAACACCTTCTATTCTCTTTTCTTCATTGCTGCATAGGAAAAAATGAACGTCTTACGCAAGGATGAAATTGATCCCATATAGCTGCGTTTCACCTTGCACTCCAAATTCTTTCATATTATTACACTCCGATAATAATGAATGGGAGCCTAATGCTTTGGATGCCTGTCCCATTGTAATGTTATTTTTTTATTCCTCTCCTTGTTCCATAGCTATCATTTTTTTATCATATAGCTTTAAGAACGGCATATAGATTGTTACAGATATGGTAATATTTATTAGTACTAATACAACAGCTCGCCAATCACCACCAGTGGATAAGTATGCACCAATTGGAGCTGGTAATGTCCATGGTGGCATAATATATGTCGGGCTTACTAATCCTATAGATGTTGCAAAATAAGCAATAATCGCTGTAACAATTGGCGTAATAATAAACGGAATAATCAATAAGGGATTAAGAACAATTGGTGCCCCGAAAATAACTGGTTCGTTTATATTAAACAAACTAGGAACGATCGTAGCTCTACCCAAATTTTTAATGTATTTAGATCTTGCGAAAAGCAACATCGCAATAACGAGACCTAATGTAGCCCCAGAACCACCTATCCAAATAAACCATTGGTAAAAAGTTTCTGGTGCGATATGCGGAATGGTGGAAGCTCCATCTGCCACTGCTTGAGAGTTGTTAACAAGATATACTTCCCATAGTGGTCTTGCAATAGAACCGACGACAGAAACCCCATGTATACCGAATGACCAGAAGAAAGTGATGAGAAATACTGGTACTAATACACCGAATAAGCTATCGCCTGCAGTTACTAATGGAGCAACTAATTTATCGACTACATGATGTAGATTTACTCCCATTACAACGGTAATGGTTGACACTAAGATGATTACTATGGCAACGGGAATAAGTGCTTCGAATGAGCGAGAAACCGAAGATGGTACTTGCTCAGGTAATTTAATGGTAATCTGTTTTTGTTTACAAACTCTAAATATTTCTACAGCAAGAATGGATACAATAATGGTAACAAATAGTCCATGTCCACCTAAATATTGCATTGGTAGAACAAACCCTAATTCATCAAGAGCAGTTGGCGTTAGGGTTAATAGTAGAGCCGCAACAGCGATTTGCGCTCCGGATAAAGGGTCTACTTTATAGGACTTCGCTAGATTATAGCCAATACCAAATGCTATGTATAATGACATAATAAACATGGTCATTCGGTATGGAATTAAAATTTCTGCAGCATGCGCTGTTGCCCATTGTGTAATTGACCAATCCTGTGGTAATGGCGGAAAAGCAAAGATTAAAAAGAATGATCCAACAATAATAAAAGGTAATGCAGAAATAACTCCATCTCGAACAGCTAATAAATGACGTTGTTCCGATAAACGTGCCATAGGAGCGGATAGTTTATTTTCCATAAAATCTACAAATTTACTCAAGGTAATCTCTTCCCTTCGCTTTACTTGATGAGTTCATTTAGAGTTTTGTATAGTAAAGGACCACCTAATGGCGTGTAAGCTTGTGCTGGAATTGCTCCACAAGGAATTCCTGCTTCGTCCGCATGCACTTTGACTTGGTCAAAGCGGTGTTTAATTTGTGGTGCGACCATACAAACATCCCACCCTTTTTGCATTTCTTGTTCAACCTCACTTGTTCCAATAGCGTGGACTTCCATTTCATGCCCATGTTTTTTCGCTTCCGTCTTTAGCGCCTTAACTACAATTGCGCTAGACATTCCCCCAGAACATACAAATAACACTTTCATTTTATTACCTCCTCAATTTGTATAAGTCGTGAAAATGTGAAAAGGGTTTCACATACATTGATTATATAGTATGTGAAAGAAAAATTCAATATAAAAAAATAAAACTTAAAATTTTATTTTAAATATGATATGATGTTGATAAATAGCTAAGGAGGTCTATATCATGAATGTAGAAATGGATATTTTTTCTATTATTTCCCACGGTGGTGACGCGAAAGCTACTGCCTACAAAGCTCTGGAGTTAGCTTATGAGAGCGCATTTTCCGATGCAGAAGAAAAATTGAAGGAAGCACAAGAGCAATTAACGAAAGCGCATAATACGCAAACGAAATTAATTCAAGCAGAAATAAATGATGAACCAGTGAAGATGTCATTATTAATGGTGCATGCCCAAGACCATCTCATGACATCCATTAGTGAAATATCTTTAATTGAACAGATGATAAAAATGCTACAACGAATTCATTGCTTAGAAACAAAATTATCATGATAGAGGTGATTAGATGAGAAACTTGGGGATTTCTATATACCCGAACCATTCAAAGGTGGAAGATGATCTAGCGTATATTGAATTAGCTCATAAATATGGTTTTACTCGTATTTTTACATGCCTTCTATCCATGGAGGGTGATGCTGAGAAAATTATTGAACACTTTAAACAAACCATTCAGTTCTCCAAACAACTAGGTATGGAAGTAATTTGTGATATAAATCCAAGAGTTTTTTCAGAATTAAATATTTCATATAATGATTTATCTTTTTTTAATGCATTAGGTGTTGATGGGATTCGGTTAGATCTCGGCTTTACTGGAAATGAAGAAGCGCAAATGACTTTTAATTCGTATGGTTTAAAGGTAGAAATAAATATGAGTAATGCAACGAAATACTTAGATAATATCATGAGTTATCGTCCTAACAAAGAAAAGTTAATAGGCTGTCATAATTTTTATCCACATAGGTATTCAGGTCTTGCTTATGACTTTTTTATACAGTGTAGTAAGAAATTTAAAGATTACGGTTTAAGAACAGCAGCATTTGTATCTTCTTCCGATGCGACTTATGGACCATGGCCGATTATGGAAGGCCTTCCTACTTTGGAAATGCACCGTACATTACCTATTGAAGTGCAGGCAAAACATTTATGGGCTACCAATTTAATTGACGATGTGATTATTGGCAATGCTTATGCATCCGAAGAAGAGCTAAAGAAGCTAGGTACGCTACAACGTGAAAAAATTATTTTTGCAATGGACGTAGAAGAAGGGATCTCTGACTTGGAGAGCAAAATTATTTTTGATGAACCACATTTCTATCGTGGGGATGTATCCGATTATTTAATTCGTTCTACTCAAAGTCGAGTCAAGTATCGAGGGCATTCTTTCCCTGTGCATCACACACCGAATATAAAGCGGGGGGATATTATTATTGAAAGTGATTTATATAAGCAATATGCAGGAGAGTTACAAATAGCATTGCAAGATATGGAGAATTCAGGTAAGTCCAATGTTGTTGGCAGAATACGTGAGGAAGAAGTATTCCTTCTTGACCATCTGCAACCATGGGATAAGTTTGGCTTCGAAGAAAAATGAAAACAATTTGAGTTACATCCATTTGGTGTGGCAGCTTTTGAAAAAATTATTTACTAGCTTTACATGGATGTTAAACGAATGTAGCTCAAAATTGAAGAGAGGTTCTTTTAAATGGGTTTAGATCAAATGTCTATTAAAGAAATTATGGTTTATATGAATAAAGAAGATAAGACGGTTCCTGTTTCTGTAGAAAAAGCTTTTCATCAGATTGAGCCCGTTATTCAAAAAGTAACCGAAACGATTAATAATGGCGGGAAAATTATCTATATGGGGGCAGGCACAAGTGGAAGAATGGGTGTACTAGATGCATCGGAATGTCCACCAACTTTTGGGGTTCAACCTGATTTGTTCACTGCTTTGATTGCTGGTGGGGAAAATGCGATTAGACAAGCAATTGAAAATGCCGAGGATAGTGTAGAGTCGGGGGAACAGGATGCGAAACAGCATCTATCATCAAAAGATTTTCTAATCGCTATTGCAGCAAGCGGTCAAACACCTTATGTTATTGGTGGAATTAAGCAAGCAAAAAAACAACATGTACCTACGGCTTGTATTGTCTGTAAGGAAAATACAAAAATAAGTCAATTAGTCGATTATCCTATTGAACTTCTTGTAGGAGAAGAAGTTATTCAAGGTTCTACTCGTTTGAAAGCAGGCACGGCTCAGAAGCTGGTTTTAAATATGATATCGACTACTTCTATGATAAAAAATGGAAAAGTATATGATCATTATATGGTTGATGTTCAAGCAACGAATCAAAAATTAAGAGATAGAGCTGTTAGTATAGTATGTGACATTGCCAATGTTACAGAACATGAAGCAAAAAAAGCTTTGCAGGAATCTGAGTTTAATTTAAAGGCAGCTATTCTTATTAGCATGTTTCAATTGAAGTCAGATGAGGCCTGTTATATTTTACAGGAAAACAGTAGTAATTTACGTGAAGCCATTATGGATATACAAAGAGAAGGGAAATAAGGGGGAAATGGAATATATCATTGGTATTGATGGTGGGGGTACAAAAACACAGGTAGTAATGGTTGATCTGAAAGGAAATACAGTAATTAATTTTACAGTCGGTCCTTCGAATGCAAATGTCATTTCTAACAAGGAATTACATGAGATATTTAAACTTATATTCCAACGTATAAAAGATCGGGCACCAGTTGAATTTGAACGTGTAGTCTGTGTTTATGCAGGTATAGCTGGGGCAGGGAGCGCTGAAATAAAACAGCAAATAACAGATATTATGTCATCTTTAGTTCCTAAGAACAGCAAAGTTTATTTGGAGATTGATGCGTTAAATGCGTTATATTCCGGAACTTTGGGTGATCCGGGAATCGTTCATATATCAGGAACCGGATCTGTAGCTTATGGAATAAACAAGAAGAAAAATGAAGATAGAGTAGGGGGGTGGGGGCATCTACTTGGTGATGAAGGTAGTGGTTACAGTATAGGAAGGCAAGGTGTATCTGCCGCTTTGAAATTCCAAGATGGAAGAGGAGATCAAACAATACTATTGGATATGCTTTATGAACATTTCCGTGTAGATAATGCTCGCTCTCTCATTGACCATATTTATTTTGCGCAAGATATGAAGAGAACGATTGCAAGTTTATCTGAAATTGTGTTTTGTGCCTATAAAAGAAATGATTGTGTAGCTAGCCAGATAGTTGAAAATGCTGCAACTGAAATAGTACACCACATCGTAACGCTTTATCGTAAATTGTTTACAGATAGGGAAGAAGTGAAAGTGGTATTGTGCGGCGGAATCTTTAACGATGTGGATGGAGTTTTACCAATTGTCCATAGGAACTTGGCAAATTATGAGCATTTTCGGGTTTTAACTCCTTCTCTCTTACCTGTTTATGGATCCATTATAGGCGGTTTTAAACAACTTGATGTAAAAGTTACTTCTGATATGATAAAAAGGATGCAAGAGGCAAGTGCAAACTAAGAATTAGAATTTATACGGATGTAAGGTGCTGTAGGACTCCCAGCTTAAGAATTGGAAAATGTAAGCTAGATAAGTCTAAGTGGAAGAGAACAGCACCTATTACTTTAGGTCATCTCCTTGAATAAGCTGGAAAACATGAAGTAGAAGAACGGTAAACGGTTACTGCCTGTAGTATCACTTTATTAGGATAAACTCCCTACATATCTAATTTCTGAAATGCTAACTATAGACCTTACTCCTTCCAAGTTTCTCCTAATACGCGTATCCAATTTTTATAAGCAATTTTTTCAATTTCTTGCTCTGCAAACCCAGCTATTTCTAGCCTCTTTAGTAATTTAGGTAAACCTGTCACATCTTTTAGACTATCTGGTACAGTTGTGCCATCGAAATCGGATCCTAAAGCGACATGATCAATTCCGTAATTATCCGCTATATAGGAGATATGATCAACAATGGTATCTAATGGAATATTTGTATCAAATTGACCGTCAGGACGTAACATATTGACTGCATAATTAATGCCTACTACACCATTACTATCTTTAATTGCTTTGAGTTGATTATCGGTAAGGTTTCTTGAAATTGGACAGATAGCATGAACGTTTGAATGAGTTGCTACAATAGGAGCATCACTTAACTGAACAACGTCCCAAAATCCCTTCTCGTTTAAATGCGTTGTATCAACCATAATGCCGAGCTGATTACATTCCTTTACGAGGCGTTTTCCATCATCTGTTAACCCATCACCGATGTTAGGAGAAGATGGATAGCGAAAAGGAACACCGTCGCCATATCGATTAGGTCTACTCCAAACAATGCCCAATGATCGCAATCCAGCTTGATAAAGGACGTGAAGCGCATGGAACTCAAGATCAATCGCTTCAGCTCCCTCTATATGGAAAATAGCAGCCAATTTTTGCTTGTTCAGACAACGGATCAATTCTTTCTTGCTTTTCACGACGTTTATTTTTCCATTTGAAGCGGCTTCTAGCTTAAAAAGAGTTGCTGCCAGGGCATTCGTATAATTTAATGCAAATGGCTGATCAATAGGTGGTGGTAAGGGCATATCGTATCCTGTTTTAGTTACATGTTTTTCTGGTTCGACTTTGTAGTTCTCATTTGGAGTAAAGGCAGCAAAAAAGCCTCCAGCAAACTTGCCTGTATTTGCACGTGGCAAATCAATATGCCCAAAAGTATTTTCATTAAAGAAAATCATTTCACTTTCATGTGACCTGTGTAATCTTAATAATGTATCATTATGACCATCCAAAATAGGAATGTTTGTCATGAAGTAAACTCCTTTCCGTGACAAAGTATTTGTTTCTTATTTTACCACTTTTTAGAATAGAATGGTCATTTGCTTTTAAAGGAGTGGAAGTTTTTCTCGACATAGTTATAACTTTTATATTTCCAGTGCGTTATTTATAGTGTATTAATAACTATTGGTGTTTGCTAATTAACATAGGAAGAATTCCAATTAAATACAATTCGTTATCATTTCAGGAGATCAGAAATTGTGCAGGAATAATACTTATGAAGCCTTATAATGAAGAACGTATTCAAGAAAAATTAGGGTACCAATCCCATTTAAATTTAGAAGAAAGGCAGCCTAAGAGAGGTCACTGAAAATCTTATGATTTCTTAGTGTAAGTCCTCATTTTACTGATTTATGCACTCAATTTTGCTTATTTTTAACCCATTAGTTTCAATATTCGTTTTAGGTTTACAGAGAATATTGCCATGTCTCCTTGCATTTCCATGCCAACTAGACCCGAAGATGTTGAAACATCATATCCGTGTTTGTGTTTTAACTCGCTATTTTTCGCTTCAATCTTATAGCGTTCTTTGGATTTCTCTTTAAAATCATTCGTTTCTTGGAACTTCGCCTGTTCATTATGTTCATTCGATTTGGTGCTTACGAAATAACTCTTGCTTTTAGTTCCAGATTTGTAACAGCCTTCTCTGAACGGACAAAATTTACATTTTTCCACGTCAAAATAATAGGTATCTGTTTGGTTCTTCGCGACACTTTTCTTTCCTTGGCGTGCTTTGCGAATCGCCATATGTCCAGCTTTACAAACATACATTCCTGCATCTATAAAGACATGATTCCCATGATAAAGTTGGAAATCATATCTTTTTGGGCTTTTTCAGTGGCCTCAGTTTTTGCCCGATTTTTCTTAATTTTATTTATCTCCTTTAAGAAGGTTTGTTTTTAAAATAGGCAAAATTATTTTTATCAAATGGGTATGTTTTTAATAATTTATGCTACAACTACCATAAAATATATTATTATGAAGGGATACAGATTTTTATGTGTTAATTATTTTTCGAATTACGATATATTAAAAAGACAATCAATATTATTAAAACTATTGATCCATAGACGAAAAGTTGTGACAACAAATCTCCTAGAAACACAGCAATTCCTCCTATTGAAATTAATCTAATATTTCTTTAATTGTAGAATTAAATTTCTAAAATGTAAATAGGGGATTCCTCTTCAGGAATAGTCCCCTATTGTAAAATATTAATAATATTTAGCAGCGTAAACTTTTGCTCGGTTATTACCTATTGATGATGGGGCTAAAGCCAAGAAGTGTTGGAAAAGATCACATTTTCGTGACCTGTTGTGACTAAGTTAAATTGCCCTTCTAAGGATTGTAACCCTTGTTCTAATTGGTTTATATTTCCTTTCATATTACTTGCTCGAATGTCTAAATCGTTACACTGATCATCCACTTGCCTACTTTTTTCTCGTATTTCTTCCAATTCTTCCAGCAAATCATTCATGGTGGATAATAAATCATTTATCTGCTTTTGATTCAAGCCTCGTTTCCCCCTTTAGCATGAAGATAACCATATAAAAAAGCGCATGCGCAAAAAATAGATAAAAAGGATAAAAGTTCTGGACGGTGAAGTTTGAAGTAGTGGAGTGTATGCAGTCCGTTAAATAAGCAACGATGAAGTTCCATGAGTCACTTTTTAGCACTATAGGAAAAGTATAATTTTTTTTGGTTTATCGTATAAGAAAAACAAAGGCTTTCGTCATAAGACTTAGTGATAAGCTAAGTTTTTTCAATGCATTTTTTGAACAACCTCTAAAAAGCTTCTACATTTCACTACAAACGCGACGGTAATCAGAATACCAAGCAATCGTAAGATGAACAAGTGCATTTGGAAGGATTTATTAAGAGGATGTAGGCATAAATACGCATGTAGTTATTCTATAATTATATAGATGATATTTCCCTTCATTACATAAGTGATACCCCCTCTAATTGTAAAAGATTTTCCGCAGTGGCCACTACCGCATGAAACAAACAGTAAAAGTGTGTATAAATGAAGTGCTGGAAATTGTTTGAGACAGATACGCCCCCCTCCTACGATTGGACTTGTGGATTATAAGACTTTACAATATAAAAAAAGTCGATTTTTGTAATATAAAATACCTTTAGGCGATTCACTAGCTATGATAAAAGTACATTCTAAGTGAAGAAACGTTTAAACTAGGAGAATGTAGATATGCAAACGTATAAAAAGGTTGTCGAAGCGAGTTATTTAACGGCTGAAAAAGCTTGGAGTTATCGAGCTATTCTACGTTATTTCTATATCCAACATGAACGAATGCGTGAATTTTTATTTCCAGAAGAAATATTGACGTATTTAAAAGAATCAACGGATTTCAAAGACTATACAGAAGAACAACTCCATCAAGATTTAGATCAATTGGTAAAATGGAATAATTTATTAGCTAGACAAGAAATGGGAAGAGCACATACAATTGAGGAATTTAAAAAGAAACGTTTTCGTTATCAATGTACACCTTATACAGTCGAATTTGAACGAATGCTCGTTGAAATGGAAAAAGGTGGTGACGTATTTGGTGGATCTTTGGAGAAAAAAGAATTCGAACGGTTGTACCAATCATTAGTCGAACTAGAAAAGATGCTTCAACAGTCATTCTTTCCAGCGGCTGATGAATGTTCGCAACTGTGGAATGACATTTTCACCTATTTTCGCTCCATTACTAAAAACACCTCAGATTATATTGCACATATAAATAGTGAACAAGCAGAAGAACGTATGCATACGGAAGCTTTTCTCGTGTTTAAAGATCAATTTACGACTTATTTAAGAGATTTTATCGTTGGGTTACAGCATACGGCGCAAAAAACACAGCAATTACTTCGGACGATCGATAAGGAAAAATTATATGCTTTTATGCAGCAAGTCATCGTTCATCAGCAACATGTGCCTCGTTTTGAAGATGTAACAGAAGATGAAGCATTAATGGAAGATATGGAAGGCAAGTGGCAGACGTTAACAATCTGGTTTTTAGGAGATGCTTATCGAGAAAGTGAGTTAGATAGCTTACAAACGCGAACGAATGAACAAATTCGTCGTATTACTCGTGTCGTCCAGCGATTGGGAGAACGCCACCATTATTTCCGTAGTCGCAAAAAAGACTATCTACATTTAGCAAGTTGGTTCGCTTCCATGGATGATGTGAACGAAGCACATGAATTATCTGCTGTCGCTTTTGGTGTGTTTCATACCCGGCATTTATATAGTGATCATATACCTTCAGAAGATATATATACAGATACTTGGGAAGAAAAACCTATTGAGCACGAAACAAATCCACGCATCCGTAACTATCGAGAGAAGACGAAAGCAGGGGCAATTGTAGATCAAAAAAAGGCAAAAGAAAAGGTCAGAGAGCAATATTTACAAGAAAAAATTGCCGAACAAATGACTATTGAAAAATATATGGATGGGAATAAAATCATGTTAGAAAAGCTACCGATTATTGAAGCAAATGTTAGAAAAATGTTGCTCAGTTGGATTGGAAAAGCAATGGCGAAGCAGGATCGTACATTTAAAACGGAGCATGGGAGGGTTGTGAAGGTACATTTGGATTCCGAACGTCGTGTGCCATTACGAGCTGAAGATGGGACGATGGAAATGCCTGCTGTAATATTTGAATTTCTAAATGAGGTGAACCGTCATGGAGCATAATCAGTTTGATGAAAAAGCGCAAACAGCGATGCGTATTTTGCTCGAACACTTTTGGATATTGCGATCCAAACAACCAGAAGCTTATCAGCTTATTCGGGAAAGGGAAAAGGTTATTCAGCGTTATGTATCCGATAAATTAGGCTTTGATTTAATTGTGCATCAACATTTTATTAAATTAGAAAAAATACCTGTAGACACAAAAAGTTGGATGGGAATACAAGATTTTCAAGAACCACGAGATTATGCCATTTTTTGTTGTGCATTAGCCTTTACAGAAAATCGTACCGTTGATGAACAATTTTTATTAACGGAAATATGCGAAGATATAAAAGATCTTTACCCTGGTGATCTACCACTTGATTGGACGAATTATCATCATCGTAGATCGCTCGTTCGAGTAATAAAGCAGTTAGAGAAGTTATCCATACTCGCGGTTGTGGAAGGGGAAGTGGATCATTTCGCCTTAAATGAAGAACATGAAGTATTGTATGAAGTAACGGTATATGCGAGATACTTTATGCGTTCTTATCCAAAAGATTTGATACATTATCAATCTAAAGAAGAAATTTTGCAAGGTGAATGGGATAGGCACGAGGCAGTAGATGGCAGGAGAAAACGTGTCTACCGTAAATTACTTTTATCACCTGCTGTTCAAAGACAGAGTGAGGATGACCCTGATTTTGCTTATATACGTAATTACCGTAATCGCCTACGTGATGACCTGGAGGAGCATACGTTATTCCGGTTTGAGATTTTTAAAAATGTGGCGCTGCTTGTAGCGGAAGAGAAAAAACAGGAGCTTACATTATTCCCTGATCAAAAAGCGATTATGGATATAGCGCTGCACTTAGCGGCTTACCTTCGAGACCATGAAGATGATTTTCAACCTGATACGTTTGGCAATATTCGCATTAGCCCGGTTGCCTTTGAAAGTTTGCTGTCTTCACTTCATGAACAATATGGACCTGGTTGGAGTAAACAGTATCGTGAAGGTAGCATAAAGCAAATGCAAAAAGAATTAACTGAAACATTAAAGAGCTGGGAAATGTTGCAGCAGGATACCTTTACAAAGGATTATATTATCCGACCGTTGTTAGGACGTGTCGTTGGAAAGTACCCGAAAAAGTATGTGGAAGAAGGGATGTCTTTGTATGAGCAAAAATAAATGGGAATTACATCGGGCAGGCTTATTGAACTTCTGGTATTATGATGATGAAATTTTTCAATTTGCAGATGGAAAGCTTTTGCTTCGCGGTAGTAACGGTTCAGGGAAATCAGTGACCATGCAAAGTATTTTACCCGTTTTATTAGATGGAAAAAAGTCTCCAGATCGACTAGATCCATTTGGTTCGAAAGCGCGCAAGATGGAAGATTATTTGCTTGGAGAAAAAGATATCGTCGACCGAGATGAACGTACTGGTTATTTATTTATTGAATATAAACGAAAAAATACAGGTCAATACATTACTACAGGCATAGGTATGCAAGCTCGCAGGCATAAATCCATGAATACATGGTATTTTGTAATCACGGATAATCGACGTATAAATGAAGATATATTTTTATATGAAACGGAACGCCATGCTGGCGAAACACAACAAATCCCGCTTTCTCGTGTGCAGTTGGAGAATCGAGTAGGTGAGGGTGGACATGTTGTGCGTACGCAAACGGAGTATATGCAACTTGTTAATAAATATATATTCGGTTTTGAAGAAATCGATGCATTTGAAGATTTAATTAAACTATTAATTCAATTACGAAGTCCGAAGCTGTCTAAGGATTTTAAGCCAACCGTTATTTATGAAATATTAGAAGCAGCATTACCGCCGTTAACGGATGAAGACTTACGCCATTTATCGGATACGATTGAGCATATGGATCAAACAAAGCAACAAATTGAACAATTAGAGCGCGAGCAGCAAGCCTTAAACAAATTAATTAACCGTTATGATGATTACAATACGTATATGATTACCGCTGCTGCTCATGAGTATATGGATACGAAGAAGCAATCTGCGAAGAAAATGAATGAAATGAAAGAAAAAGAGCAAGTAGAAGGGCAGTTAGAAACAGAAATTAGCCAGCTGCACGAACGAAATAGAATGTTACAACAAGAAAAAGACATACTCGAAAAGAAAGAAGAACGGTTGCGTCATCATAAGGTGTGGAATCTAGAAAAGGATTTAACACATGAGCAACAGGTTTTAGAAGAGATCCATGCAGATGTAGGGCGTAAACAGAATCATGTCTCCGAAAAAAAACGTTTGGAATTGCAAACAGGAGATAAAATTACTGCATTAGAAGCAGAAAATGAAGTTGTGAAAGAAGAAATAAAAGATGCACTAGAAGATTTACAGCTTGCAGCAGAAGCAGCCTCTTTTTTACAGCATGAAGTGAACGAACAGGATTTTAAACGGTACGAGACGAGAGCATTTAATTTTACTGTGTGGCGACAAGAAGCAGAAACACATTATCAATTATTAGATACGATTACAGAAGAAGTTCGTACGTACGAACAATTAAAAAAACAGCTGGTAGAATTTCAAAAGCGCTTAGCTGACTCGTCGCTGCAGTTGGATACCGTTCGCCAAGAAGAAAAAGATTGGCAAAATGTATTTGAAGAGGATAAGCAGAAAAAACTTTCCGACATCTATCAGTGGGCAGAAGCAAATGATTTTTTAGCGATAGAAGAGGAAACATTACAAAAGACAGCTCGAGAGATGGAACAGCTTTATGAAGAAAATACGTTTGAAGATATACGTCAATTGTTTGTACAAAGAAGCACCGCTTATCAGATGGAAAAAAACGAACGCATTGCAACGTACAAAGGAAATTTGTCGCTTATACAGGATGCATTACAAGAAAAAGAAATAGAAAGAGCAACGTGGCAAAACAAACGTGATCCTGAACCACCTCATCAGAAAGAAAAAACGAAACAAGCAAGAGAAAAGTTAAAAGACAATCAATATGCATTTGCTCCTTTCTATGAAGTGGTTGAATTTCAAGATCATGTACCGGAAGAAATGTGTAAACAATTGGAGGCTATTCTACTAGATGCTGGTATACTAAATAGTTTAATTGCAGAGCACGGAACACCATTGCATCATGACCGTATTATTCAGCCTAACCCACAAATGATGGCTCATACACTTGCTGACTATTTAAAGCCTGATATTGATCATGAGCAATCGGTGTCGGAACAACTAGTAGATGATGTGCTTCGCAGTATCGTATTTGAAGAACAACTAGAAACGGGAAATTTTAGTATCAATGAAGACGGAAAGTATCGAATAGGATTGCTGAAAGGACATACGGAACCTGTAGATGTCGTTCGTTATATTGGGAAAAATGCCCGTAAACGTTACCGAGAGGAAATGATAGCGCAAATTGAAAAAGAGATACAAGATTTACAGCAACAAATGCAAGAACTGGAAACAAAAGTAAGCGATTCGGAAAAAAGTGTTGCTAAAGCACAAGTAGCTATGGATCGATTCCCTGACGATAAAGATTTACAAGTAAGTTATACAAAAAGGAAAGAAAAGCAGTTTGAACGCAAGCAACTGCAAAAAGAATTAGAACGAATGGATGCGGAGATGCAAGGAACGAATCGAAATTACCAAGAGAAAAAACGTATCCTTGATCAAAAAACGAGAGACTTAAATATTACCTTTTCCCTAGAAGGCTATATAGATGCGAAGCAAGAAATGCGTCAATACGAGAAGACGCTAAGCTCACTAGTTACGGCCCATAAAACTTTTTTACTACAACAAGAAAGTATTTTTCAGGCTAAAGATCGTTTAAGTCAAATGATAGCTGAAGTAGATGAATTAAACGGAGAGCTCAATGTATTAGCTGATAAAAAGGCAAAAGTAGCTGGCAACATAAAACAGATTGAACAACAATTGGATATGCACGGTGTAGCAGATGTTCGGAAGCAAATTCAAGAAGTGCAGCAATCGTTGCAACAGATAGGTAAAGAATATCTTGATAATCAAGCGAGTATTCCTAAGAAAGAAGCGACACGTGATATGCTTCAGCAACAAATTCAAGTAGGAAAACAGCAACTCACATTTTTAGAAAAGATGATGGAAGCTTGGGAAGATACCTTTGTTAAAGAGATGAAATATCAATTTATCGCTTTTCCTGCGTCCTATGAAACGAATGAGACTTGTGCAAAATGGATTCTCCAAAATTATAAGCATTGGTTAAAAGAAAAAAATTTAACGACGATTGAAGGTCAATTAACAAGTGTATATTACGAGCAGCATTCTAATTTAATGGAGTATCGTATGTCGGATTTACAAGTTCAAGCCGAAAATTACCCTTGGATGGATCATGATTGGACCGATGAGCAACTGTTAAAAATTCAATATTGGAAGGAGAAAGCTGCAAGGCGACTCATTCAACTTGATTATCAAGGGAAACGAGTTGACCCGTATGTTGTAAGTGAGAAACTAGAAGAGGATCGGTTGCAACAACAGCACTTATTGGACGATCAGGATCGCAAGTTGTATGAGGAAATCCTATTTGATTCTGTTGGCAAAAAACTGAGAAGCCGTATTAGTAGAGCACAACAATGGACGGAAAAAATGGACAAGCTGATGGCAGAAAGCGATTCTTCCTCAGGGTTATCTTTTTCAATTAAATGGAAACCTCGTACAGCAGAATCAGAAGCGGAACTGGATACAAAAGAGTTAGTCGATTTATTGCGTCGTGATTCTAGGTTATTGAAAGAAACAGATATGCTAAAAGTAATGGATCACTTTCGATCAAGAATTGCTAGAGCAAAAGAACTAGTTGAAATAAAAGGCGAAGGAAGTACGCTTTTACAAGTATTAAAAGATGTCTTAGATTATCGTAACTGGTTTTCGTTTGTATTATCTTACAAACGAAAAGGCGAACCGAAAAGAGAGCTTTCTAACCATGCGTTTTATCAATTTAGTGGTGGAGAAAAGGCGATGGCGATGTATATTCCATTATTTACAGCTTGTTATTCCAGATATAAAGAAGCTGCCAATACAGCGCCTTATATTATCTCATTAGATGAAGCTTTTGCAGGTGTGGACGAAGCTAATATTAGCGTCATGTTTCGTTTAGTTGAAGAATTAGGTTTTAACTATATGATGAACTCTCAGGTGCTTTGGGGAGATTATGAAACAATATCCAATCTCGCCATCTATGAGCTCGTTCGTCCCAAAAACCAAGACTTTGTAACGGTTATTCGTTACCATTGGGACGGGAATAAGCGCTCATTAGTTATAAATGATACAGAAGAAGAAAAAACAACTACGTTACATGCATAGGGATGAAGATGGGGAGAACCCGTTGTTTGCAGTGAAGAGGGAGCTTTTTAATCGAACGCTCCTTTTTCTTTTTTATCAAGGAAATTATTATCGACTTTCTAGTCGGTGGATTGTTGCCACACATAGGAATAACCAAGGTAATTACAAGAAATGTAAGAAAGTGGTGTACAACATATGAAAACGGAAGCTATTTTAAAAGCAGCTTGTTCATTTTTTAAAAGTGAACAGGCATATGATAAGTTATTCCAACAGTTTCGAAAAAAATATGAATCACTAGGCCGAATCGGGGGGACAGTACCGGTTCGACTATTTTCTGCGCATGAATTAGAAGTAATTGCACGTTTTTATGGTACGACAAAACAAGCGCTAGTGAAGAAGGGGGTGATTCATGTTGTGCAATTTGAAAAGCAATTACAAGAAACAAAATTTGCTGCAATAGGATTAAAGCAACTATTAGACAATTATTTTGATGAGGAAATAATTTCTAAGAAACAACGTAAGGAAATAGAACAACAACAACTCAGATCTCTTTTACAAGAGTTAGAAAGGTCTTACCCGTCACTTAAGGACTGGTTTCGTTATATACAATCTGTAACAAAAGAAAAAAGGTGGATAACTCGTATAGCGGAAAAGGATTTTACGTACTTTCATTATTTAATAAAGCAAGTAGCGAAAGCAAGAGAACAGCTCCCTTCTACACCTGAACGTTTACCTATGTTTAGCCAACGGATAACTGCTGATCCTCACGCCTTTGACATTCATACAGATTTAGGGAAGTTGCTTCTGGAGGTGCTAACTTTTTACCATCCTACTTGGCCTAATAATGAAGTACCACAAACAACAGAGTCGATTAATGAGCTGTTAAGAATGTATGGCATTTATCGTGATGATCTCTTGAATTTTGTTACTTGTTCAGGCTTACAAGCTCAAACGAAAGAAGGAATGCTACATCCAGTATGGCAAGCAGCTGTGGAAATGAATAGCGTACAAAATGTACCATTGCGAGAGCTGTTATCTATAGATAGAATATTCCCTGCAAGTGGTAAGCATGTATGGGTAGTAGAAAATTCTGGTGTATGTTCTGCTTTATTGGATGTGTTACCAAGCACACCAATAATTAGTACGAATGGACAATTTAAGCTAGCAGCGTGGATTGTGTTCGATTTACTAGCAAAGGAAGATTGTATCATTCATTATGCGAGTGATTTTGATCCAGAAGGAGTGGGAATGGCGGAAAGATTATTACATCGTTATGCACCCCAGTTGCGTCTATGGCAAATGGATGTAGCGGCATATCATAAAAGTAATCCTATGAAACCAATCGATAAAGAACGATTAAAAAAACTAGAGCGCATGGAACACACTACACTATTGCCACTTGTAAAAGAAATGAAACGAATGAAAAAAGCAGGCTATCAAGAAGCGCTAGTAAAAGATATGATCCAGGACATTAAAAATAAATGAAGAGGCGGGGAAGTTGGAACAAATTTGATGTGCGCTGCATTAAAAATCCAAATATATTCTCAAACTACTTCTATTTTGATCCGATAATAACAATAAAGAAGAGTTTTTAAACCCTTAGGAGTGTTCATATGGAGGCAATATCGCAAAAGCAGCTATCACAAGCGAACAACATATTACATACCATTGTTGAGGCAACAGAATATTTTTATCAGTTAGTAAAGCAAGAAGAAAGCCATCAGGCAATCTTTATATTTAGTTCTATTGTGGAAGGTGTACAATCCGTAAGTAAGACGTTTGAGAATGACGAGTTTTTACGAGATGACAAGCGTAAATTAGAAAACTATCTATTGCAAGTCGCTCAATTATTGGAAGCAAATAAATTCATTAAGATTACAGAAGTACTTCAATTTTCATTTTTGCCACTTTTAAAGAGAATGTTATCCTATATGGAAGAAATAGATGAGCAAAATAAAGCTGAAAAAGTGTATACAATTGGTGTCTTCTCCCCACAGGCGAATCCTGTAAAGTTCTTACCTCAACCAAGGCTTCAAGCTTTAGTTAAAGAAAGTCAACAACAACATGCCCGTTTACTATTCTTTACAGAAACAGATGTCGACCTAAAGAATAATGAGGTAGAAGCTGATACATATGTAAATGGAAACTGGGAGAGAATAACTGCTCCTTTTCCAGATGTCATTAATAATATAGGAACAATTAGACCTTCCCATGTCGAAAGGGAATTAAGACGGAAAATCCCTTTTACAAGCTATCATGTAGGTAACAAATTTTCTTTGCCTAAACGAATGGTTAAGTACCGTAAATATGCTGATTTACTCGTTCCGTTTAGACTTTGTCAAAAGGAAAGTGATGTTTTTGACTTTTTACAAGAAAATAATAAAGTAGTGTTTAAATCACTATTAAGTAACCGCGGGGAAAATATTTTCTTTGTTACCAAAAAAGGTAACCGTTACATTTTAATGGAGCATAAAAAAGAAAAAATTTTAAATCAAGATGTGTTTTCAAAATGGTTGCAAGAGCATATTTTAAGAAAAAAAGGTAGTTTTATTATTCAACGGTATATTCATACACGTACGAAAGATGATGAACCGTATCATATTCGCTCTCACGTCCAAAAGAATGGACGAGGGGATTGGATAATTACACACATATACCCGCGTGTTGGAAATAGAAAAAGTAATTTAAGTAATGTTGCTACAGAAGGAAGAGTAGAAGACTTTCATACATTTTTACTTCATGAGTACGGGGAACTTGGAGAAAAGTACGCACATGATATTTTGCAACTCTCCTTAGAAGTAGCGAGTCACTTAGATAAATTATACAACTTTGCATTAGATGAGCTTGGATTGGATTTTGCCATTGATGAAAATGGTAGATACTGGATGCATGAAGCGAATAATGGACCGCAAACTGCCTATCACGAAGAAAAACGAGCAGTTAATACAATAGCCTATGCGAAATACCTTGCTAAAAACGGTATATTTCGTTCTGATCGGATACTTCAGCAACGGTTTAATTCCAGTGTTACCAATATCTCCAATGCGTCAACGAATGGAAAAACTACAATAGGTATGTTAGTAGGAAAACATGTTCGAGATGAATTAACCGAGGAATTTGCAAAGCTGGCAGAACAAAAAGAATTTTATTTTTATGTATTTAGTCCCAAGGATGTTGATGAATATGAAAGAGTTATCCGCGGTTATGTATTAGAGGGTGGGGAGTGGACTGCTAAAATAATCGAGTATCCTGACATCGTGTTTGATAGATTGAAGATGAGAAATAGTAAACAGATGCAATGGCTGTATGAAGAATTATCTGAGAAAGCAAGCTTTACTAATAATTGGAATGATCTTATCGAACGATCTGATTTATATAACCTTCTAGCAGACAGGGAGTATATGTTACCTTTCCAACAAGTAAAGAGAACGAGAGATATTTTTAGAATGTTAGAGACCCATCAGCAGGTTGCACTAAAGCCTGAAGTTGGGGCATTAAATGATGAACATGTTATAAAGGAACTTGAACATGGTAAATATTTGCTTGTTCATGGAAAAAGAAAAACAGTGTATAGTCAACTTCCTTTGACAAATAAACTAAAGGAATTATTAGAGGAAAGAAGCTATGTTGTCCAAGTTGATCCACGTATTACAGATTTCGACAATAGAGATAATTTGGTTTCTATACATCTTCATTTAATGAACAAGGGAATGGAAGATTGGGATTTCATAAGTGGATATGTCAAAACGAAAAATTTTGAAGCAGAAAGCCATCCGACTGTTCACAGGCAAGATATCCTGGAGTATTTAACAGGGAAATACGATGATCAAGAGGTAAAGTTATTGGAATCAGAGCTTATAGCTATTGCTAAAAATGTTGCTTCTACTTTAAAAAACACGTATCAAGAAAGTATGTCTGAAGTAGCTATTAGCTTATCGATGAACGATTTGAGAAAAATTTATGTCCTAGATGTGAATCCTAGCGGTCCATCTTATATATACAATCCTACAATTTTAGCAAAACAATTGCTTTCCTATATTTCTGAGTTGTTCACAGGAAGAGGGTGATAAGGGGAATTATATCTTCTTCAACTAGTCCATGACTATTGCGGCTTAAAAATATAAAAAAAACTGTACCCAATTGGGTGCAGTTTTTTATACTATAGATTGTTCAACGTGCGAGTTTTAACTATATGGATAGTTTCTAGCCTTGTGCTGAACGCTAATCCATTTAAAAGTAGTAAAGGCATCTAAGCTCCATTCCCCATTTAAACGTCCTAAACCTGAATTTTTCATTCCCCCAAATGCGACATGAGGCTCGTCGTTAATGGTCCCGTCATTAATGTGGATCATCCCTGTATCTAATTGCTTTGCAAGCTCTGCACCACGCTCAACGTCTCTTGTATGAATAGCTCCACTTAGACCATATAAGGTATCATTTGCAATAGAAATGGCTTCTTCGTCGTTCGATGCTTGTAAAATCGACACGACAGGGGCAAATACTTCTTCTTTTGCTATAGACATAGTAGGAGTCACATCTGTGAAGATCACAGGTTCTATTACATTTCCTTCTATTTTTCCTTTAAGAATGGGTTTGGCTCCTTCTTCTATTGCTTTCGTAATGAAAGCTTTCGTTGTTTCTACTTGCTGTTGATTAATTAACGGCCCAATAATGGTGTTTGGATCTTTGGGATCTCCGCACGGTAATGTAGCTACTTTCGCTACATATTTTTCAATAAATTCTTTATAAACTGCTTCATGTATAATTAAGCGATTCGCAGACATGCAAATTTGCCCTTGATGCGTAAAACGGCTAAATACAGCAGCACTTACTGCTAAATCAATGTCCGCGTCTTCTAATACTATAAGTGCACTATTTCCTCCTAATTCTAAGTGTGCATCCTTTAAATGTTTTCCTGCAATGGCACCGATATGTTTCCCAACCTTTGTAGAACCGGTAAAAGAAATAGATCGAGGGATAGGGTGTGCAACAAAGTCATCCCCGATTTCCGAAATTTCTGTTGTGATTACATTGAGTAGACCTTTTGGTAATCCGGCATGTTCAAAAATAGATGCAATCATTGTTCCACCAGTAATTGGTGTATGTTCATGGGGTTTTAGCACAACTCCATTACCAGTTGCCAATGCTGTTGCGACCGATTTCATGGATAAGAAAAATGGAAAATTGAAAGGGCTGATTACGCCAACAACACCTACAGGAACACGGTAAACTCTATTTTCCTTATCATCAATAGGGGAGGTTAAAATTTTCCCATCCATTCGAAAAGGAAATGTGGTAGCTTCTTTTATAATGTTGGTTACAAGACCTATTTCAAATTCTGCTTTTAACCTTGTACCACCAATCTCTTCTATGATTATTTTAACAATGGATTCATAGTTATCGTTTATATATTGAACTGCGTTTTCAAACACCTCGCGCTTAGCGACAGGGTTGGTTTTTTCCCATTGTTTCTGTGCCGCATTTGCAGCTTGATAAGCATCATCCAAATCTTTTTTACTGCCTGCACGATATGTGGCGAGAAGGTCGCCATTATAAGGGTTTTTGTTTTCCATAATAAGGGGAGAAGCCCCCTCTTTCCACACGCCGTTAATATATTGACTTGGCAATTTTTTAAATGACATAGTTACCCCTCCGATAAATTAATTTTTCAGTTGCATATTTTCTTTGGCAAGTTGGGCTAGCATTTGAATATTACTATTTATTTCTTGCGCAGTTGCAGATAATTCTTCAATAGCCGCTGATTGGCTATCTGATTCTACATTCGTATCTTGAATATGCTTATTCAAATTAGCAATGACTTCTTTAATCGTATTTGTTATTGTTTGGATTTCAGACACATGCTCTTTGGAGTTTGTCGCCATTTTTCTAATTTCGTTTGCTACAACTGAAAATCCTTTCCCATGTTCACCAGCTCTGGCAGATTCAATGGCTGCATTTAACCCTAATAAATTGCTTTGGTCCGCTATTCCTTTCACCACATTGGAGACGTCTTCAATTGTATCTACTTGTTTGGTAACTTCTGTAGCTTTTTCTGAAACGACGGACATGTTATTTGCTAAACCGGAAATGGACTCTGCCATATCTTGTATGGTATTGGTTACATCTTCAAAAACCGTTGACAAATTGGAAGAAATTTCAGATAGCTGATTTGCTCTTTCTACGCTAAGCCCGACCCCAACACCCCCAATAAGGTTTCCAGTCTCATCATGAAGTGGTACAGCACGAGCAATTAAGTTCACACCAAATAACGAAGCAGGAACGATAGCTGATTGGTTTTTATTTTGCCGAATGGCATTTGTCACTATATCCCCTTCTACTAACGGATCGCCAGGTTGTACATTTAAAGAGAAGGTGTTAGCTGGAAAATTAATAATTAACTTCTCTGTGTCATAAATACCTATTGTAATATCATCGTTAATTAAATCTTGTAAAAATGGAGCAACAGTAACAAATGACTGCAGCAAAGGATGCGTATTTATTTGCTCAACTGTTGTTTCCTTCATTTTATCCACACTCCTAATCAGGTTGTAAAGTATATTGATTTGTTTTTTAATTCAATATGTTTTTAATACCTCTTTCTCCTCTTCTACGAGAAAGTCATTATAAGGATTTGTTAAATAAAGTAACAGCGAAGAATGTGTTATTTTCATTCACAGGAGAAAGACGTTCATTATTTATATCGGAAGTATAGCAATAATTATAAATAGCTCCATTTTTTTCCTTGATTATAAACGAAAGAAATATAAAAGGAGTAAGGTAGTTTTTGCCTCGCATTAAATAAGAAGATTTTATAAAAAAGCTTCATAGTTTGTACCTTTATACCGATAAAAAAATAAGTCCATTGCTGGAACTTAATGTTATTCACTTCTTAGCTATATCAATGTTTTAAATAATTATACCTCCGCGTTGGAGAAGGGAAAAATATATATGGATCTAAATGTTTATATAAAATTTACTTATTTATGATAAAAGCTTGGATTATCGCCAAATCTTTAGCAAGGATATGTTGTCGTTTTGCTATACTAACAACCTTATAATTTTATATTTTCCGATTGTGGAATAGCTAGATTTTATACAAAGGGGAAATGAACATGCGTAAGTTATTTACATTTAAAAGCATCCGGATGAAACTTTTTTTTGCTTTTTCGATTATCATCATTCTAGTTATTTTATTAGGAGTCACAAATGTAATAAGCATTAGCGGAAGTAATCAGGATACAGAAGAAATGATCAAACAAGATATGCAATTATTAGTTACTGAAGAACAATTGGCAATTAATATGGCTGAACGAACCGGCTATTTGCGAGGATACTTATTATATAATGATGAACGATATAAACAAAGCTTCCAAAATACAATTGATGAAACGATGGAATTGGAGAACTATGTTTTAAAACACAATAATTCGGAAGAAGTTCGGTTTTTAATGGATAAGAAAATAGAATGGGGAGAACTTACCGATAAGTTTTTCCAAGAAATGGATGAGGGGAATAGTGCTAAAGCCAAGGTGATTATGGCGAATGAAATTCAACCAATTGGAAATCAATTAATTGATGGTTTTAAAGAGTTAGCAAAAAAGAGTGAAAATAATATTACAAACAAAGGTGAGAACGTTATTCAAGCTGGAGAATTCACGCTAAGCTTTGGGGTAATCGTTACAGTATCCGTCGTAATATTAGGAGGAGTTATTGCTTTTCTAACTGCCCATTCCATAGCAAAACCATTAAAGCGTGTAAAAGAAAGAATGACGAAGATAGCTAACGGAGAACTGATTAATGAACCGCTAGATATAAAAGGGAAAGATGAAATTGCTGAGCTAATGGTAACAACGAATGAGATGAATGAGCAATTAAAAGAATTGTTAATTTCCATTAAAAACGTGTCTAGTGTGGTTGATGATAAATCGAAAGCTCTGAACCAAGCTTCTGATGAAATGCAACAAGGAACAGAGCAGGTGGCTGCGACGATGGAAGAGCTTGCTTCTGGGGCGGAAAATCAGGCAAATCATGCAGCTAATTTAGCAAGTATGATGAACGATTTAAATAATGTCATTCAAGAAGTAAGTCAGAACAGTACAGAAATAGAGCAAACCTCTGCTGGTGTTTTAGTAAAAACAAAATCTGGACATGATATTATGGGGACGACAAACGACCAAATGGTGAAGATAGATCATATTGTAAAGAATGCTGTAGAGAGCGTACGCGGTTTAGATATAAAAACGAAGGAAATTTCAAAATTAGTAACTGTGATAGGTGAAGTCGCTGAACAAACGAATTTATTAGCGCTAAATGCAGCTATTGAAGCAGCGAGGGCTGGAGAGCATGGGAAAGGATTTGCGGTCGTTGCCGATGAGGTACGGAAACTGGCAGAACAGGTATCTTTGTCACTAAATGATATTACAAAAGTAGTTAAAGATATTCAAACGGAGTCCAATCAAGTAACTACATCGCTTCAAGATGGTTATAAAGAGGTAACGAATGGTTCGGAACAAATGAAAGAAACAAAGGATACATTTGAATCTATTTATCATTCTGTTAATGAAATGGCAAATGCCATCTCTCAAGTTAAACAACATTTTGATCGGGTTTCTGAAAATAGTAAAGAGATGAATGGTTCTGTAGGAGAAATTGCCGCGATATCAGAAGAAGCTGCTGCTGGTATTGAGCAGACATCTGCGACTGCTCAGCAAGCTAGTAGTTCCATGCAAGAAGTATCTGCCAACGCTGATCGTCTTTCCAAACTCGCTGACAATCTAAAAACTTTAATGCAACGATTTACTATATAATGAAGCTTAATATGGAAAACAGCGGATATTTGCGTATAGTTATTCAGTTTTTTGGGTGCTAATGATTTTTAAGCACCAGCTAAAGTTATCCAGTTAGAAAAACTCGGTTGATCGCTACATCTTAAGGGCGGTCAACCGAGTTTTTCTATCTAGTTATTATTTTCGACAAAATTTGGTAAAACTAGTCAACTATTACTCTTATAAAAAAATTGACCGTGAGGATTTAATACGTTATAATTAACAATCGTATTAAGAAAAATTAATATTAAATTTAAATGGATTTAAAAGAACAAATTATGAATTTAACAATTTGAGGTGAAGAGAGTGAAGAAATTTATATCCAGTAAATTAGGATTCTTCGCGGTAGCACTAGTGCTTTTTTGGGTGAAAACGTATTTGATATATAAATTTGAATTCAGCTTAGGGGTAAGTGGAGTAATGCAAGAATTTCTATTATTCTTCAACCCGCTAAGTTCTGCCTTGATTTTTCTAGGACTAGCGTTATTTGCAAAAGGTAGAAGAGCTGGAATTTGGATTATCATTATTGATGCGATACTTACATTTATTTTATATGCGAATGTCGTGTTTTATCGTTTCAATAGTGATTTTATAACAATACCAACGATGCTTCAAACAGATAATTTCGGGAGTATAGGTGGAAGCATTGCTGACCTAGCACAGTGGAGTGATTTACTGTATACGATTGACATTATTTTATTAGTCGGGTTATTTGTTTTTGTGAGGAAGAATTGGTCTGTGCAACGGATGCAATTCCGTAAACCATTTTTAGTAATTGCAGCTGGGGTATTAGCTTTTAGTATTAATCTTGGTCTAGCGGAAGCAGACAGACCACAATTGCTAGAACGTACATTTGATAGAAACTATCTAGTAAAATATTTGGGGGCATTCAATTTTACAGTTTATGATGCTATTCAAAGTGCAAAGACGTCAACAAGGCGTGTTTTAGCTGATAGTAATGACATTACGAAAGTAGAAAATTACACGAAATCCAAGTATGCAGCTCCAAATGAAAAGTACTTCGGTAAAGGTAAAGGAAAAAATATTATTAAAATTCACTTAGAATCATTTCAATCATTTTTAATTGATTACGAACTCCATGGAGAAGAAGTAACACCATTTCTTAACTCCTTAGTTCATGATCAAGAGAAAGGTTTTACGTACTTTAATAACTTCTTCCATCAAACAGAGCAAGGGAAAACAGCGGATGCTGAATTAATGCTGGATACGTCGTTGTATGGTTTACCACAAGGTTCAGCTTTTGTTACAAAAGGTAATAATACGTATCAAGCATTACCGGCAATTCTCGAACAAGAGCAGAATTATACAAGTTCTATTTTTCATGGTGATGGAAAGTCGTTTTGGAATCGGGATGAAGTATATAAACACCTGGGAATTAATGAATTTTACCATGAAGATTTTTATGATATGAGTGAAGAAAATGTAATCAACTATGGATTGAAGGATAAACCTTTCTTTGAACAATCCATGCCGTATTTAGAAGATATGGATCAACCATTTTACGCGCATATGATGACGTTGACGCACCATCACCCATATTTAATTGATGAGGAAGATGCTACGATTGAACCTGCTGAAACGGGCGATGGATCAGTAGATCGATATTTCCAAACAGCTCGCTATTTAGATGAATCATTGGAACAATTCTTCAATGATTTGAAAGAAAAAGGACTCTATGAAGATTCGATTATTATGATTTATGGTGATCACTATGGTATTTCTGATAACCATAATCGTGCAATGAAAGAAATAACGGATGAAGAAATTACACCAATGAAAAACGCAGACTTACAACGTGTTCCGTTTATGATCAGAATTCCTGGTGTAGAGAGCGAAGGAACAGTAGAAACATATGCTGGTCAAATTGATGTCATGCCGACCATGCTTCATATTCTTGGTATTGATGCGAAAGACTATATTCAGTTCGGTACGGATATGTTCTCTGAAGAGCATCATGAGGTTGTTCCTTTCCGTAATGGAAACTTCATGTCCCCAGAGTACAGCTATGTAGACGGAGAATATTATGATAGTGAAACAAAAGAAGTCATTGAAGAGCCTACAGATGAAATGAAAGAAATGCATGAGAAAGTTATGAAAGAACTTGAACTCTCCGATGAAGTGCTATATGGCGATCTGCTTCGTTTTTACACACCGAATGAAAAGTGGGAAGCCGTTGATACAAGTGATTATTTCTATGGTGGTCCAGAAAGTATTGTAGATGAAAGTGAAAATAAAGAAGAATAAGAGGAATAAAGAAAATAACCAATCGTAGCCAGCCTTATAGTGTGCTCCGATTGGTTATTTCATTATAGAGTACGTTGCTTGTAATTTCGTGGAACTAAATGCCGGAGGACGCCGACATACTCCTGTTGCAGGAGCATGATTCCTAAAACTTTCGTTAATTCGTTCCGACAGTCGCTACGTTGCTAACTGGGCGCCCCGAGCCTTTGTTCATCATGCTCATGCCCTATAGGAAAGTGTAAAAAATGATAGCAGTTGCTATAATTTAACAAGTAAGCTTTTTAAACCGTTGAAAAATATGCATTTCGTATTAAATAACTATTTAGTTAATATACATTCCAAATGCATTACATCGTGGCACGGAAAGAACATATAATGAAGTATACAAGCTTTAGTAAGTGGCTTGTGGTTGCATATAGGTCTAAAGGAACGTTTGTTCTATTTTTGTGTATGGAATTCTATATGTATGGCATACTAAATACAGATAACGTTCTTATGGAGTCGGCGGCAAACCCTAAATGAAAGGGGGTGAGCCAGGTGAATGTATATGAAGTTTTTGTAGTGATTTTCGCATTTGGCACCTTTCTGGTGACACTGTTGACGTTAGTGGTACGCATCATGAATAAAAAATAGACCTCATGCTCTTAAAAAACGTCGTTCGCAGAGGCCTATCCTATAAAGCCGATCCTCTTTTGAGAACCGCTTATCCATAGACCACAGCTAGCACTGTGGTCTTTTTAGTATATGTGTTATTATAGCAAAGTTATACGGAAAATGCTAAAGAGTTTGTTTTGTTTCAGGGGCTAACCTTATTTTTTGTGCTATGATTAGAGAAGAGATTTTTAAAAAGGAGAGTAGCGACAGTGGAACAAATGAAAGAAAAGAAATCCGTTTTGTATCAATATGTATTAATAGCAGGCATTATTGTCGCTGCTTTTAACTTACGACCAGCAATTACTTCTGTTGGGCCGCTTATCGGTATGATACGTGACCAACTAGAATTAGCTAATTGGAGTGCAGGGTTACTTACGAGTCTGCCATTATTAGCATTTGCGGTTATGTCACCGCTTGTAGCGAAGTTCAGCTATCGATATTCCAATGAGATGGTTATGTTCATGGGGCTACTTACTTTATTTCTTGGTATTAGTTTACGCAGCGTTTCGGTGGTTTTATTTGTTTTTGCAGGAACATTATGCATTGGCTTAGGAATTGCGGTTTGTAATGTTCTTTTACCGAGTATAATAAAAGAAAAATTCCCAACGAAAGTAGCATGGATGACAAGCCTTTATTCTACAGCTATGGGAATTTTTGCAGCATTAGCTTCTGGAGTAAGTGTTCCTATAGCGGAAGGACTTGGACTTGGATGGCAGATGGCATTATGGATTTGGGCCATTCCGGCATTGATTGGGACGGTCGTATGGTTTTACCTAACAAAACGTGAAAAAATGAAGCGTCATGTTTCTTATCATGGGAATAGCAGTGGGAATGAACGAATATGGCTTTCATCACTAGCTTGGCAAGTTGCGGGGTTTATGGGGTTTCAATCTTTTTTATTTTATGTCACGATATCATGGATGCCAGAGATTTTGCAGGCAAATGAGGTTAGTGCTTCAACAGCAGGTTGGCTATTATCTTTTATGCAATTTATTGGATTGCCTGCAAGTTTTCTTGTGCCAGTAATCGCTGAGAAATTTCGTTCTCAACAAGGGCTTGTACTAGCATTAGGATTATTTTCTGTTAGTGGATATGCTGGTTTATTATTCGGAGGAACATTTTCCATTATGGTGATCAGTGTTATTTTAATTGGCTTTTCGTTAAGCGGTACATTTGCCTTGGCATTGACATTCCTAGGTATGCGAGCGAAAACTGCAAAACAAGCTGCCTATTTATCAGGAATGGCACAGACCCTTGGTTATATTCTTGCCGCTTTTGGACCGTTTTTAATAGGATTTATTTTTGATAAAACCAAGAACTGGGACGTACCATTAGTCGTGTTAATTATTGTTTCTGTAATTGTTGTAACATTTGGTTTTGGTGCAGGGAGAGACAAGTATGTTTTTGAAAAATAATGTAACAAAAGAAGAAAATTCAAATAAAACGATTGAAAAAAAACCATATAGTGTGAAAGATAGTTATTTTTGGAGGATTAATGCTAGTTTAGCGTTAGCATCTTTTTTTATTTTTGCTAGTATGTACGCAATTCAACCCCTATTGCCAGTCTTTGTTGATGAATTTCAAATTAGTGTTTCCGTCTCTAGTTTATCTATGTCATTTACTATTATTGGTTTAATTGCAGGTTTAATCATCTTGGGTTTTTTATCAGATCGAATGGGAAGAACGCAGTTTATTAAAATATCATTATTAGGAGCTATTTTTCCGTTTTTCATTATGCCGCTAACGGATAGCTTTATCATATTTATTATACTTCGGTTTATACAAGGCTTTGCTCTTGCTGGTTTACCAGCTGCAGCACTTGCTTATTTACATGAGGAGATTGAACCTAAAAGTGCCGCTTTTGCAACAGCATTATATATATCTAGTAATGCACTAGGAGGGATGGCTGGAAGAGTAATAACGGGGGTAGTGTCAGATGTTATGTCTTGGCAGGTTGCCTTTTATGGACTAGCAGCATTTGGAGGGCTTATTTTAATACTAACTCATTTCTTGCTTCCACATTCCAAACATTTTCAACCTAGCCGACTACCATTTAGTAAGGATATAGAGGGATTTCTATTTCATCTCAAAGATCCCCAATTATTGCTCGTTTTTGGATTAGGAATTGTTTTGCAAATGTCGTTCACAGGGGTTTGGACCTACTTGCCTTTTTATCTACAAGGAGAGCCGTTTTTATTATCATTGCATACTATTTCTTATTTTTTTCTGGCTTATGGGCTTGGAGTCATTGGTTCACCTTTAGCCGGGTGGCTTTCCAGTTTCATAGGTTTAGAAAAAGTTCGCATAGGTGGTATGATTACCTTAGGCATTGGTATATTGTTTACACTACATAACGCATTACCTATTATTGTGGTTGGGCTTTGCATTACTTGTCTTGGCTTTTTTACAGCACATTCATTAACAGCTTCTTCTGTCAGTGAAACAGTTACACACCATAAAGGGAGTGCTTCTAGCTTATATTTAGTTTCCTATTACATAGGTGTTACCTTAGGTAGTTCCGCTTTAGCGCCGATATGGGAGAATTTCCATTGGAAAGGACTAGCTGTGTTACTTGGACTACTACCAATGATTTATTTACTTATCATTCGCTCTATTCCACATGGCAGTCGTCAGAGCACTTCTAATTCTGCTTACATGAATAAATAAACTTACGTAGGTAACTCTTATGTGTTATAAAGAACTTTGCTTTATTATGGAAGGAGGAAAAATAGTTTATATGTTAAAACATTTGCTTTATGAATTAATTGGTTGGATTTTTACCGGTGTAGGGGCTTACTTCATTTATGAAGATCCAACACTTATTCTACCTTACATTAGCCTAGGGATAGGTTTAGCTTTCATCATTTTTCATTTACCGAAGAGTTTACGACGAAAAAAATAAGTGTGAGTTATATTTACGCAAATGCATATAGGTTCGATTTTGAAATACAGTTACGAAAATAATTAAAATTAACGAAATGTAATTTTAAAAGACGCCTAATTATGATATAGTTAACATGGAGCGAGCTGAAAACGCTTATATAAATTCATTTTATGAACACGAAAGGATAATGGAAATGTTAGAATCAGGGACGTCAAGCAATATTGTTATTGGTTTAATGTCTGGTACTTCTTTAGATGGTATTGATGCAGCGATCGTCAAAATAAATGAAGACCATGCATTAGATTTTGAACTACTTCATTTTGCTAGCTTTTCCTATTCAAAAGAAATGAAAGAAAGAATTTCAAACATGTGCAACCCGGAAACAGTACGTATTGAAGAAATATCAAGCATGAATATGTATCTTGGGAAGTTATTTGCAGATGCTTCGAAACAAGTGATGGAAGATGCTAGGTTGTCATCGGAACAAATTTTGTTAATTAGTTCACATGGTCAAACGATATATCATCAGCCAGAACCAAAGGAAGTAGAAGGAAATAAAGTTGTTTCAACGCTACAAATTGGGGATATCGGTATGATTGCAGAACTTACCGGTATTACAACAATTGGAGATTTTAGAACGAGAGATATGGCAGCTGGTGGACAAGGAGCTCCATTAGTACCATACACGGATTATAAGTTGTATCGGAAAGAAGAATACGGAAGAGCCCTAGTTAATATTGGAGGGATTTCCAATGTAACCATACTTCCAAAAGGATGTAAAGAAGCGGATGTACTAGCTTATGATACCGGGCCTGGAAATATGATAATGGACGCTTTTACAAGTTTAGCTACAAACGGTGTACAAAATTATGATGAGAATGGTGCTATAGCAGCTAAAGGAACAGTCAATGAAACCTGGTTATCGCAGCTTTTAGATCACCCTTACTTTCATCTAACAGCACCTAAAAGTACGGGAAGAGAATTATTCGGAGAAGCGTACTCTAACCAGCTATGGCTTGAAGCTGAGCGTCTTCAAATTGATAATGATGATAAAGTAGCTACGGTAACAGCTTTAACTGCAAAAACTATTGCTTTAGAGATTAATAAATATATCGCATCTGCTAGCTTAAAAGAAGTGTTTATTAGTGGTGGGGGCAGATATAATAAAACGCTATTAACGTTAATTTCTAAATATTTGTCTAAGGATGTCATTGTTTGCGGAACGGATGAAATTGGCATGCCTGCAGATGCCAAAGAGGCGATCTCTTTCGCTTTACTAGGATATCAATGCTATAAACAAAGAACGAATAATCTTCCTGCGGCAACTGGTGCAAAGAAACCAGTAGTTATGGGAAAAATATCGTGGTAGTCCACCATGCGAATGAGAAACATAAAGGAAAAAAAGGTTAAAGATGATAAGTAATCTGCCATTTACTACTACGTAAAAAAGCTACGCTTATTGTTCAATCTTTTTTATTGCTTTCCAATAGTATGAAAATAAACATGTGGGAATCTATTCGTTCCCACATGTTTATGAATAACAACAAACGTCACTGTCTGTTTCTGTTTATTTCACAAAATCAGGTACTTCTGTAATGTTTATTCCCCAAAGCATCGGCAGTAAGAAATAAATGGCTACCGTGACTAAAATAGAGCCTATTATATTTAACGCCACGCCAGCTTTAACCATATCTGGAATGCGTAAGTAACCTGAACCAAAAACGACCGCATTTGGTGGGGTAGCAACCGGTAACATAAAAGCACAAGATGAAGCTACACCAGCAGCAATCATAACTGCAAATGGATGGACTCCTAGAGCTAAAGCAAGCGCCGCCATGATAGGGTACATCATATTTGCTGTTGCGGTATTGGAAGTAATCTCTGTTAAGAATATAACTAGTCCTGCAACAACTAGCAATACAATGAAAATATGAATACCTTGCAATGCAGTTAATTGATTTCCGATCCATTCAGAAAGGCCAGACTGCGTAAATCCTGCTGCTACTGCTAAACCTCCCCCAAACAATAACAAGATCCCCCATGGTAGCTTCACAGCTGTATTCCAATCTAATAGAAATGTGTCTTTATAATTTTTGGAAGGTAGCAAAAACAAGAGGATAGCTGCGCTCATTGCGATAATCGCATCATTTATATTAGGATTAATTTGAACAAGTAAAAATGAACGAGTTATCCAAGCCAAAGCTGCTAGAATAAATACAGTGAAAACAGCCTTTTCCTCAGCCGAAGGTTTACCAAGCTTTTGCTTTTCTTGATGAATCACTGCTTTGCCACCAGGAAGCTGTTTTAGTTTTAATGGGTAAGCTATTTTAATTAGGTAAAACCAAATGATAAAAATAAATACCCATGCGATTGGCACGCCAAATAACATCCACTTTGCAAAGGATAGTTCTATTCCATACATTTTATTAATGACGCCTGCTAATGCTGCGTTAGGAGGTGTTCCTATTAGTGTAGCAATACCTCCAACAGATGCTGAATATGCAATACTCAGCATGAGAGCCTTTCCAAAAGCAAAGTTCTCTTTAGAAGTGTCGATGGAAGGATCGTCCTTTAAGGCGTCCGAAATTTGGTAAATAATAGCTAGACCAATGGGAACCATCATCATTGCTGTAGCGGTGTTAGAAATCCACATGGATAAAAAACCAGTTGCAACCATGAATCCTAGAATAATACGGTTCGTGTTCGTACCAATTACAGAAATAATGGATAGTGCAATTCTCCTATGTAGATTCCATTTTTCCATTGCTAGCGCTATCATAAAACCACCCATAAACAAAAATATGGTATCGCTTCCATAGGAAGATGTAGTAGTACCAATATCTAAGCCACCTGTTAAAGGAAATAAAATGATTGGTAATAAAGAAGTTGCTGGAATGGGGATTGCTTCGGTCATCCACCAAATTGCAACCCAAATCGTACTAGCTAAAATGGCTAATCCCTGTTGAGATAAGCCTTCAGGTGAAAAAAATAATAAAGTGATGGTAAATAATAATGGTCCAGCAATTAAACCAAAAAGCTGCCCAGGCTTATAGTTACGATTTTTTCCCGGCTCATTATTGTTTCCTACTAGACTATCGGAAGGGTCTATGGATCTACCAGTTGATAATCTAGAGGAATTAGCTTGAACAAAAAATGTAAAAAAAGATTTTAATTCGTCATGTTTCTCCCACATCCAATTCCAAGTTGACGAAATCATACATATTCCCCCTTTTTCTCCCATGTATAACATTATATTTAACTATCATAGTTTGAGCAAGATAAGATGATTTCGTTTTCATTGTCAATAGAAATTTTTCGCTTCATTTGGTAATTATTTTACTTTTCCGCAAGCAACTCGTTCATTGCATAGATAGGAGTGAGTTTAACTTTCAATGTATGTTATGATGTTCATGATAAGGCATTCTTTGTTGTAATGTTGGAGAAATAGGAAAAGGAGTTATAAATGATGAAAAAATTGTTGTTAACTGGTTTTGCAGCATTTTTAGATAATCCAATCAACCCTACAGAAAAAATAGTGGAAGAACTAGATGGAGGAGTAATAGATAGTTATAAAATTGTTGCTAGAAAATTGCCGGTTGATTTTATGACGGCAGGAAAACAATTGATTACACATATGGAAGAAGTAGAGCCACAAGCTGTTATTGCTTTGGGATTGGCTACAGGAAGAAGTGCTATTACACCTGAGCGGATTGCGATAAACTGTAATGACGGTTTAAAAGACAATCGAGGATACCAACCGCACGGAGAGAAAATAGTAACTGGTGGTGCAGATGGTTATTTTTCTACCTTACCTTTAAATAAAATAATTGATGCATTACATGACGAACAGCTACCTGCACATATATCAAATACTGCCGGTACATACGTATGCAACAACGTTATGTATCATGCATTACATTTTGCGCAGAAGCAAGCTCTATCCACTCCAATTGGTTTTATCCATCTTCCAGCATCTCATGCGCTCGCTTTGAAAAAACAACTTCCTAGCTGGTCGCAGTCCGATTTAACGCGTGCTGTAAAAACAATCATTTCTACTTTATCTTGAATAGAAGGTGCTAAAAACCCCAATTTGAACATTTACTAGAAGCATTGCAACTATGTTAATAAATTTTAACAGTATATGTAGAGCTACTTTATTGATTCGCTATCCGAAATGATTTAAAATAACGTAGACACGATCATAGGATAGAAGGTGATAGGTATGCCAAAACAAATTTGGCTACTCGTAATTGCAACAACGGTAAATGTCACTGGTGCTTCTTTCTTATGGCCATTAAACACTATATATATGCACAATGAATTGGGGAAAAGCCTTGCTTTTGCAGGGTTTATTTTAATGCTTAACCAAGGTGCATCTATTGCAGGTAACTTACTAGGCGGTATATTGTTTGATAAGTTCAGCCCTTATAAAACGATCCTTTACGGAACAGGGTTAGCAATGATGGCTTCTACCGTTATGGTATTATTGCATCATGACATTGTATATTATTCTATTGCGCTTATTCTAATAGGTTTTGGTTCTGGGATAACGTGGCCTGTTATGTTTGCGATGGCTGGTTCGATTTGGAAAGAAGGAGGAAGACGTGCGTTTAATGCCATATATGTTGCACAAAATTTTGGAGTTGCATTAGGAGCTACTGTCGGTGGCTATGTAGCAAGTATATCGTTTAATTATATTTTTATAAGCAATGCGATTTTGTTCTTTAGCTTTTTTCTTATTGTTTTCATGACGTTTAAACCAATGGACGCTTTTGTAGATCGCCAGATGCATACGACCGTTTTAAAACAGCAAGGAAAGATGAAAGATAAATCAGCCTTTATCTCCTTACTTATTTTATGTGGCGGCTTTTTAATAACTTGGATTGCTTATAGTCAATGGCAATCCACTATTGCTTCCTATACGCAAGATTTACAAATACCATTAGAATTATATAGTACTTTATGGGCAATTAATGGCTTTCTTATTGTGTTAGGTCAACCTCTCATAAAGTTGCTTACCACAAGGGTTACTTCACAAAAAAAGCAAATATATGTTGGCAATACCATTTTTCTTATATCTTTTCTGATTGCTTTATGGTCAGAAACCTTTAGCATGTTTGCCATAGCTATGGTAATCTTAACAGTGGGAGAAATGCTTGTTTGGCCTGCCGTTCCTACTTTGGCAAATGATTTAGCCCCACAAGGAAGGACAGGTTTTTATCAAGGAATAGTAAATAGTATTGGTGCCGCAGGAAGGATGGTCGGGCCATTATTAGGTGGGGTTATTGTAGATATGTTTAACATTGAATTGTTATTCTTTATTTTATTAGCACTACTCATTATTCCTTATATAACAACGAGTATGTATGATCGGGGTTTCGTTTTCACTAGAAATACTTGATAAATGGAGGCTAGAAAATGGAGCAAGCAAAGAATATTAAACTTATCGCTTTAGACATGGATGGCACGCTATTAACAAAGGATCATGAAATTACACCGCTTACTCGTCAAGCAATTTCAGAAGCAATGGATAAAGGAATTCATGTTGTATTAAGTACTGGACGTTGGTTGCAATCTTGTTACCCATTTGCGGAATCTTTAGGATTACAATCTTATCTCGTAACAGTGAATGGTGGAGAGATTTGGACGAAAGACAAAGAGCTTGTCGAGCAACATTTGTTTGACGCTAAGAAAATTGAACAGATGTACCATATCGCTGCAGGGCTTGGACTTACGACGTGGATGATCACTACAGAACAAGTATATCGTAATGAGTTGCCAGAAAATGTTCATGAGCTAAAATGGTTGAAATTTGGTTGTGAGTCTCATGACCCAGTCACTTTAGAAAAAATGATTAAAGAGTTATCGTTTATAGATGGGCTGGAAATGACGAATTCTTTACCAACAAACCTAGAGGTAAACCCTGAAGGAGTAAATAAGGCCAAAGGTTTAGAAAAAGTTTGTAACTTGGTTGGAATAACAATGGATGAAGTGATGGCGGTTGGAGATAGTTTGAATGATATAAAAATGATTCAACAAGCTGGAGTAGGTGTTGCTATGGGTAACGCGCAAGAAGCGGTAAAAAAAGCTGCGGATGATATTACAGATGTGAACAACGCAGATGGAGTTGGCAAAGCTATTAGACGGCACGCGCTGTAAATATATAGAACGTTAAACAAAAGGGGAGATATCTTTCTCTCCTTTTTATACGTATAGGAAAATTTATAGTATAATAAAATGACAGCGTTTTTCTAATAGCAAATGGAAGGTGTTGTAAGTTTATCGCTTCAAGAAGTGATGGGAAGTTTCATTTTTCACCTAGATTACACAAGTGACAATAAGATGCCTTGTGCACGGTTGTCACATGTAATTCCATACATAAATATTTTCTTATTAACATATAATATAAGTAGAATAGCCTTTTAAATCCTATAGACGGGATGCACCGAACGATAGTTGTATGCTTAGTAGCTTTCCTTCTGGCAACAATAGGCGTATAATAGAAGTTAGTATAAGAAAGGAGATGCTCACATGTCTTTTTCACGTGGACCAAAAGAACCGGTTCCAGAAGTGGAAACGAACATTTGGTCATGCACCAGTGACGACTGTCAAGGTTGGATGCGGGAGTCGTATAGTTTTGAGGAGGAACCAACATGTCCGTTATGTAAGTCCACTATGCAAAAGGAAGTAAGGACTCTTCCTGAACTTAAGTAGCATGAACCAATAAGTATCTCTTTATAAGATATAAACCACTGCTACTAGCCCTTGATAGAAATCAAGGGTTTTTTGCATGTATAATTTATCTTTATTGATTCGTTCGATTCGCTACGTTGCTAAAACTGGCGCTCGGCCTTCGCTCATATATTATAAGAATCGTATCATTCAAGATATGATAAAGCTTAGACATACTATACAAATAGATATAATCTTGCAATTATTCGAAATGATTTGTTATACTAAAATTACAATTAATTGAAAACGCTTTCTTAAAAGGGAGGAGAAAGTTTGATGAGGTATGCTAATCCAAATACGGAAAATGCTGTAGTTCATTTTAGGGAAAAATATGATAATTTTATAGGAGGAGAATACATTCCGCCAGCTAATGGAAATTATTTTGAAAATGCAAGTCCGGTAACTGGAGAAGTATTTTGTCAGATAGCAAGGTCGACAAAGGATGATGTAGAAGCTGCATTAGATGCCGCGCATGAGGCGAAAAAGATATGGAGTCAAACCTCAGTAACGGAAAGATCATTGTTGCTTCATAAAATCGCTGACCGAATGGAAGAGAACATGGAAAAGTTAGCTGTTGCAGAAACTTGGGATAATGGAAAGGCAGTCCGTGAACCGTTAGCTGCAGATATACCACTTGCTATCGATCATTTTCGTTATTTTGCAGGTGTGATTCGAGCGCAGGAAGGCGGAGTTAGTCAAATTGATAAAGATACGGTCGCTTATCATTTCCATGAACCTTTAGGAGTAGTAGGACAAATTATTCCTTGGAACTTCCCGTTATTAATGGCTACATGGAAATTAGCTCCTGCACTAGCTGCTGGAAACTGTGTTGTTTTAAAACCAGCTGAACAAACGCCAGCTTCTATTCATGTATGGCTTGATCTAGTGAAAGACTTAATTCCTGCAGGTGTTGTGAACGTGATTAATGGATTTGGTGTTGAAGCAGGTAAACCGCTAGCTTCAAATAGTAGAATTTCAAAAGTAGCCTTTACAGGGGAAACAACTACCGGACGATTAATTATGCAATATGCGTCGGAAAATATCATTCCTGTAACATTGGAGCTTGGTGGTAAATCTCCAAACATATTCTTTGCAGATGTAATGGATCGGGATGATGGTTTTTTAGAAAAAGCAGTCGAAGGGTTTACGATGTTTGCGTTAAATCAAGGAGAAGTATGTACATGTCCATCTAGAGCATTAATTGAAGAAACGATATATGATGAATTTATGGAGCGTGCTATAGATAGGGTCAAACAAATTAAGTTAGGGCATCCATTGGATACTACTACGATGATGGGTGCACAAGCATCTCAAGAACAAATGGAGAAAATCCAATCTTATTTAAATATAGGTAAGCAAGAGGGCGCAGAGGTTTTAATTGGTGGAAATGTACAAAAAGCTGATGACCCTGATTTGAAAAATGGCTATTATGTGGAGCCAACTATTTTTAAAGGGAATAATAAAATGCGCATTTTTCAAGAAGAGATATTTGGACCAGTTCTGTCAGTAACAACTTTTAAAGATAAAGAAGAAGCACTTACGGTTGCAAATGATACATTGTATGGACTAGGTGCAGGGGTCTGGACGAGAAATATGAATACCGCTTACCGTTTTGGTCGAAATATAGAGGCTGGTCGCATATGGACAAATTGTTATCATCAATACCCTGCACATGCAGCATTTGGCGGATACAAAAAGTCTGGTATTGGTAGGGAGAACCATTTAATGATGCTTAGCCACTATCAGCAAACGAAAAACTTGCTAATAAGCTATAGCGAAAGGCCGGCAGGATTATTTTAATGCAATAAAAAGTGGAAATGTTCTGTACTTCAAATGCGCCAAAAAGACCAATTTCACGATAAGAAATCGACAATAAACTATATTGTTTTAATAGGAGATGGGGAAATGGAGAGTGCTTTTAGAGCTCTATAGACTTTTTGTTAAAAGGGGGATCATATGGTAGAACGGGTAACAGCGACGAAAGAAGCACTTCAATTGTTAGAAAAGTTGAAACGTGAACATGGCGAATTAATGTTTCATCAGTCTGGAGGCTGCTGTGATGGAAGCTCACCAATGTGCTACCCTCTCCATGAGTTTCGTGTCGGTGATGCGGATGTGTTATTGGGGAGTATTGCTGGGGTGCCATTTTATATATCAAAGGATCAATATGAATATTGGAAGCATACACAGCTTATTATAGATGCAGTTAATGGCAGGGGAGGCATGTTCTCCCTAGAAGGGCCTGAAGGGAAGCGTTTTTTAACGAGATCTAGAGTTTTTACGGAACAAGAACAATTAACTTTAGAACAATAAGAAAAGGATACGCATATTCCCATGTGCGTATCCTTCTTCATACCAAGCGCTATTTCTCATGAATGGTAGTCAAAGTACGTTAACAGTTATTCTTTCATTTTATGGAGTATTTCTACTGCCTTTTCTGTAGAAAGACCACTATTGCCTTTTGTTTCTTCAATCATAATAGAAACAATAATGTCTTCATCGTCTGTAGGATAACCAACAAACCAACCGTTTTCCTGACCGTCACTATCACTAGTTAATTTTAACTCAGCCGTCCCCGTTTTACCCGAAACAGGGAATTTAGCATTTTTTGCAGAACGCTTTGCTGTTCCATCTACAACAACATCTCGCAGTGCTTCTTTGATTATGTCCGCTTGCTTTGGTGTAATTAATTTATCTTTCCACACTTGTGCCTTCTCTTCACTTGTTAATAAAGTTGGTTTTAGCATGTTCCCGTCATTTAAAAATGCTGTATAAGCTGTAGCTAGGTGTAACGAGCTCATTTCTACTTCGCCTTGACCATAGCTTGTATTTGCTAGTAGCACTTCATCATCTAGCTTTTCTGAAGTGGATATAGAAGATGCTGTAATCGGGTATTCAAATGGGAAATCCGTACCTAAGCCGAATGCTTTCAGTCCTTCAACGTAAGCTTTTGCACCCATATCGACAGCTTGCATGGCGAAATAGATATTATCAGATCGAACGATAGCATCATGTAGGTCAACAGGGCCGTTTGATTCGGATACACGTGTTACCTCATAATCTCCCCAGCCTTCTCCGTTACTCCAAGTAAGACCACTTATTTTTAACCCCTCTTTTGGATCAATCGTTCCATTTTTCATTCCAATTGCCCCAGTAATTGGTTTAATTACCGATCCAGGAGCATAGGTGGAAGAAAAACGATTTAAGAGTGGATTTTCTTTGTCCTCTTCTAGTTTTTTCCAAATATTTGCTGTTGATCCATATAATATCTCATTTGGATCAAAAGAAGGGCTGGATACTAAGCCAAGCGTTTCCCCTGTTTTTGCATCTATGACAGAGGTTGTAGACTTATCGCCATCTAGTGTGTTATAGATTTTCTCCTGCGCATTTATGTCGATGGTTAGCTTTACATTCTCGCCATCTTTGGCCTCTTTTTCTGTGAGAATCGTCTCTTCTCCATCATTTATAACTTTAACAGTACTCCCTTTTATGCCGCGTAGCTGTTTTTCATATAATTTTTCTAATCCTCTTTTACCAATAGTATCTTGTGCAGAGTAATTATTTTCCTTCTGTTTTTTTAACTCTTCTGCAGTTACTTGTCCGATATAACCGACGAGTGCTCCGGTAGCTGCTCCCCCTGGATAGATTCGTCCTGTCGTTTCTTGCCTAGTAATACCATTGATAGCAACAAGCTCATTCCAGAGCGCTTCATCCTCTTTCGTAATTTTTGCTATTGGCACAAATAAATTTGGCTCTACCCAACTGGCATTCAGTTTTTCGTCAATTGATTCAATAGATAGTCCAAGTAGTTGGGCGATTTTTTTCTTGTTTTGTTCTGCATCTTCCCCAAGGTTCTTAGGTACAATTCCTATTTCATAAATGGTATCATTCATCGCAAGAGGCATATCATTGCGATCACGAATCTCGCCTCGAGCAGGTGTTGTAGAATCAATCCGGAGCTCACCGCTATCTTTCATTTCTGGGAAAATAAAACCAGTGTCCCAATCTACATACCAGTTTTCTTTATCCTTATCCTCTTGCTTGATTAGATTTGCTTCGTAATCAAAAGATATAGGACCTGCTGTTGTTTTCATGCTTACGGAAAAAGGAATGGATACTTTTCCATCTTTCATCGCTTTTTCACTTTCTTTATCACTCAATGGTTCTGCTTCAATTTTTAAATCAGAAACATTTAAATCCTGATAAATTTTTTTATAACGATCGACGAATTGTTCTGTTGGATAATTTTCTTTAGCTGATTTGCTTAACATGGCATACATTTTATCGAATTCTTTCTCGTTCCAATGATTGATATAATTGGAAAAGCGATCGCTTGGTGTTGCGTTATCGTCAGAACAGGCAGTTATAGCTCCTACTAACAATATGATTGCGATAACAATTAATTTTCTCATAGTAACCTCCCTTTATTTTAAATTAGCAAAGTAACATGGACGTACAGTTCTTTCATGTTATTTTATTACAAACTATTTCGCATCCATATGCGTTTTAATCTCAGACTGTACACGACTGAACTCCGAGTCAGGGACAACATAAAACCAAACCCCACCAATCATTTGACCGTTCCCTTTCATTTCTATCGTGGATATGTTATTTCTCGTGTTTCGATAGTTGCTGAATAACGTCTGCATATCATCCATGTCCAAATTCGTCTTGACATTATCCCCGAGTATGGTAAGTATTTCTCCAAACTTAGTAATGCTTGAAAAGCTAGCTCCTTTATTAATAGCAGCCATGATTACTGCGCGCTGTCGTTCATTACGACCTAAGTCACCTCTGGGATCATTTTTTCGCATCCGTATGTAGTCTAATGCTTGTTCTCCGTTTAATTGCACGTCACCTTTTGGAAATTTAGAACCCCCTTGAGAAAAAGCGGTCTTATTCGTGACGGTCACTCCACCTAATGCATCAATCCCTTGTTTAAAACCTTCCATGTTGACACTGGCATAGTAATGTACTGGAATATTAAAGTTTTCCTCCACGGTTTGGACGGATAGTTCTACATCTCCGAACGCATATGCGTGATTAATTTTATCTTTTCCTCTACCAGGAATGTTGACATATGTATCACGGGGGATACTTATCATTTTCATTGCATTCGTTTTTGGATTAAGCGATAAAAGGATCATCGTATCCGATCTTCCTTTATCCCCGCTTCGTTCATCGACTCCGAGCAGTAAAACGTTCACAGCTTTTGTATCTTTAAAGATAGCTTCGAGTTCTTTTTGTCGTTCTGGATCATTGTCACGTGAAAGTGGGTTATGCATCGTGTCAACTGTGTTATCAATTTGATTCCAAATGTAAAAAATAGTTGCTCCTACAATTAACAGAATGGCTATGAAGATGCCACCTAGCCATAGCGGCCATTTCCGTTTCTTTTTGCTTTTCTCCATTCTCGTACTCAATAAATTCACTCCTATATCATTATTCTTGTTAAGTTAGCTATATTCCTTATGGGGAAACGAATTTTTAACAATGTATAAAGTATAAAAAATGTGCCGTTTATAAAAAAGTAAACTATATTGATTTAGAGATAACTAAAGTATTTCTAAAGATAATTATAAAGCCACCTTAATCTAACTTGGGCTTAACTACAGCCAGTTTGAACATGCGCTTATTTGAAAGTGTTTTTCTAAGATAATAGAAGGCTGTTAGTGTTATTTGTTCATATTTTACACCTTATTGCATTTGTCTAGATGCAAACTATAAAACCAATTACGGTTTGATTATATCGAAATTAGTCGTATTCGTCTATTTTTCCTCTCCTTTCAATTTTGTAAGCAAGTGCATATACCTGTAGATAAAGTATTCGTTTTGTACCAGAAGGAAATAATATAAAAAAATTTTTCGGGAAAATCGAACTATCACCAAAGATTATGGCGCATGCTTCTCCTTCGTTTTTACTTGTACTTCGCTGTTTTTATTCAGAGGGAATCCCAATTTTATTTTAGTGACATATAATATAGTGCCTAAAATATTTGGCGCACCTTTACTAAGAAACGTAAAAATTTCCCCGCCAGTTTTAGCAATAGGCCAAGTTTTTCTTATTTTAAAATAAGAGCGGGACGGAGGATTGCATTTTTAACACAAAATGAGCTACTTCAACCAACGCTAAAAGTAAGTAAGTAATAAGGATTCAACTTTATGTATATTCCTAATTATGAAAAAAATAGCGAAATCATTGTATAACTGTGTAAAGTTTAGTAGAATTTATAGTGATTTGGTAAAAAATTATAAAATTATTGAAGCTTCATGTCAATGATTCATTTACACAAAATGGAAGTTTAGAGGTGGGAAATGAATGGGTGAGCAGGAAAAGTATAAAAATTTATTAAAAAAGGTTATTCAAGAAACAGAGAATCAAAATATAAACTCTTCACAAGAAATGGTGAACATGCTTGTTAAAGAATTAAGGAGTATTACGTTAACAAGTTCAGTGGCACCTAAATCTTAAAACTAAGAAGTAGTATTTCAATATCTGGGATGCTACTTCTTCATATGTTATTAGCATTATATTTTTGAGGAATTTATGGTATAAATTATGTTGATAGCAAAAATTTGTCAGCAAATCGCAAAGTGATAACTGATTATAAAAAATGTGAAGGATAACACAAGTTGTGTTATTATGGTGCTTCATGCAAGAAATGATGTTTTTAATAGATAATGGTGATTTTGCTTTAATGCAGAATACATATTTTACGTCAAAGGAAGGAAGCGACCTGAAATGGATAAAACTTTGCCTATGTTCATTAAAAACGCTACTATATTCACAGAAACGACAATCATCAAAGATGGCAGTTTGCTTTTAGATGGAGGGAAAATTAGTTCTGTTCACCAACATGGTGATTTTCCATCTTGTTTACCTGAAGCAACACAAGTGATAGATGCAAATGGTTTATCTGTAATCCCAGGCTTTATTGATGGACATATTCATGGTGCGAATGGTTCAGATGTGATGGATGCTACGGAAGCAGCTATAGATACGATGAGTAAAACGCTTCCCAAAGAGGGGACGACTAGTTATTTAGCGACAACGATTACACAGTCTCCTGAACAAACGGAAGCGGCTTTAAGAAATATACGTGATTACGTCAATAAAATTGGTCAAGCAGAAGTTGTTGGGGTGCATTTGGAGGGGCCATTTATTGAAAAGAAAAAAGCGGGTGCTCAGCCATTACAATACATTAAAGATCCCGACATAGACGTATTCAACCGCTGGCAGGAACTATCTGGAAACAAAATAAAAACGATTACAATGGCTCCAGAGCTTGATTCGAATGGAGCGTTTATAAAAAAATTAGCTGCTGATGGGGTCAATGTGTCTGCAGGTCATACGAATGCTACCTTTTCTATGATGCAACAAGCTGTAAAGCATGGGGTTAAGCAAGTTACACATCTTTGTAATGCTATGAACGGTATTCATCACCGTGATATTGGCACAGTTGGTGCAGCAATGCAACTAAAAGAGATACGTGCGGAACTCATTGCAGATGGTATTCATGTTGTACCAGAAATGCTGCAACTTATTTATCAAAACATTGGTAGTAAGCGACTACTTTTAATTACAGATGCGATGCGGGCAAAATGTTTACCTGCTGGTGAGTATGAGTTAGGTGGACAGCCCGTACATGTTTCTACAGATAGAGCAGTATTAGAAAATGGTACTTTAGCGGGAAGCATTTTAAAGATGCAGGAAGGTGCGCAAAACATGTTGCGTTTAACAGAAGCTTCCATGCATAACATTATTGAAATGACTGCTGTAAATCCTGCCAAACAAATAAACATATATGATCGAAAAGGTAGTATCGCACCAGGAAAAGATGCCGATGTTCTCATTGTGGATGAACAGCTAGATATAAAGTATACATTTTGCAGAGGGAAAATAGCATTTAAAGGAGATAGAGAAAATGGAATTAATGAAGGTTCGTAATTATGAAGAGTTAAGTGAACGTGTCGGAGAAATGGTTATTGAAAAAGTAAATGCGCTTGAAAAACCAGTACTAGGTTTGGCAACAGGATCTACTCCGGAAGGCTTATATGAGTATTTAATTAACCAATATAAAGCGGAAAAAGTATCATTTGAACATGTTGTTACTTTTAATCTTGATGAATATGTAGGCTTAGAAAAAGAAGATATTAATAGCTATAACTACTATATGAATGAAAAACTATTTAAACATATTGGTATACCAGCTCATCAAACATACTTGCCAAATGGTAATGCACTTGATCTTAACGAAGAAGCTATAAATTATGAAAAACGTATTAAACAGGCAGGTAATATAGATTTGCAAATTCTTGGTCTAGGTTTAAATGGGCATATTGGTTTTAATGAACCAGGAACTCCGTTCACAAGCAGAACGCATATTGTGCAACTGGATGAGTCTACGCGTCAAGCAAATGCACGTTTTTTTATATCGCTTGATGAAGTACCTACGCAAGCAATAACAATGGGAATTGAAACCATTATGGAGAGTGAGCAAATTGTATTGCTTGTCTCAGGGGAAGGCAAAGCGGGAGCATTGAAACGAGTAGTAAATGGTGAAGTAAGTGAAGAATTTCCGGCTTCCATATTGCAAAAGCATAATAATGTTATTATTATAGCAGATGAAGCGGCGTGTAAGTTACTTTAATAAAGGGCTCACTATGAAGCAGTAGTAAGCGAATGTTTGAAGCTGGAGAGGAATAAAACAAGAGTCAAGGTAATGTTCATCTCCGAAGAAGTGAGTCTTAATTAGAAAAATTTTCAAGGGAACTCTTTTGAAAGAAGAGCTCCCTTGAAATGGTAAGAAGGATAATTATCAGCTTTTATACGTCTATTTCAAGGTAAGTCGTATCTGTTTTGTTTATTCTTGCTTGATCATTGGTTAATTCAACTATAAAAGCTTCAAAATCTGCTTCTGCTCCTACTTCGACATAAACATGGTATGTGACTTGATCTGTGTATTCTGTTTTGTGTAAAATGTATTCCGCTTGTCGTAGAGCATGTTCTAATTTACCAGATAATCCATAATCCGCAGTCACCGTATACCCTTGCATGCGCTGGCGCTTAACCACTCCAGTTGTTTTAATTGCTTGTGAAGTTGTGCTCCCATATGCTCGAATGAGACCACCTGCTCCAAGCTTAATACCTCCAAAATAACGTGTGACAACAACTGCAGTATCTTTCAATTTTTGTTTCTTCAGTACTTCTAGAATAGGCACTCCTGCTGTTCCGCTAGGTTCTCCGTCATCATTCGCTTTTTGAATTTGGTCGTGCTCCCCTATTATATAAGCAGAGCAGTTGTGTGTTGCATCATGATGTTTTTTCTTTATTTCTTGAATGAATTTTTGCGCATCTTCTTCCGTTTCAACTCTTTTAACATATCCGATAAACCGAGATTTTTGTATTACAATTTCGTCTTGTCCTTTTCGTTTTACAGTATAATAACGATCGAGCAATTTCCATTTCCTCCTTGGTATTTGCGTGTTAAAATAAGATAGATTCGTTTCGTAAACCGTTGGATTATAGTGCTAACAAACAGTGTATATTCTCGCGTTTTCTAGTATTAATACTTGCAATCAAACAGATTAACGATAAAATTATATAACCTACAACAAAGGTTTTATAGGTAGAAAAAGGGATATACATCATAAAGTGAATCTTTCATTCACAAGATTTTCTTTTATAGGCTATGGAAAAAAACGGCTTTACAAAAAATGTATAAACATGTCCTTTTATCCCGGGTATAAAGTGCTGTAAGGCACCCATTTCAAGCATTAAAAGATGCTAGCTGACCAAGCCTAAGTGGGTGATAACAGCCACTTTGTTCTATGATAAGAAAGTGTAAAATTTGATGCTATGGTATAACCAAATATACGAGTGGGCCCCGCCCGGCTCCATCATCCAACAACTAGGCGACTTCAGTCCATTGCCTTACGGTACGTCATCATCGGTCCGTTCTAAATAGGAAGGCCGACTAAAGACGGGCTTGCTGAAGGACGCGGCATACTCCTGTTGCAGGAGCGTGATTTCTAAAACTTTAGTTAATTCGTTCCAGTCGCTACGTTGCTAAACGGGCGCCCCGAGCCTTTGTTCATCTAAAAAATCAGTGGGGGTTAAAGAAACACCACACGGATTGAAGCTTCACTTTATAGTAACTAAAAGTAGGAATAGAGATTCGGTTATATTTATAAATTGAGTACAAAGATGCATTTTACGTCTATCTTATGTATGCTAAAAGACCCTATAAAAAGTTGGACAGTTTGCGTATAATTATAACATAGGTTGGTGGGAAATGATGGCGCAAAGAATTAGCGATCGAGTTTTAGATTATATTATTCATGAGATGATTGAAGTAGTGCAAAATAGTAAAGATGAAATTTTTAGTATTAGTGAAGAAGCAAGAAAAGAGCATGAACATCTTGTGAAAGAGTTGCAAGATACAAAAATAAGGGTAGCACAACATATTAATGATGGTGACGATTTGGAACAAAAAGTTCGCTTTTCTCGTAGGAGACTAGCTGAAGTGAGTAAGCATTTCGATAGATACACGGAAGCCGAGATAAGAGAAGTATATGAAAAGACACATGCTATGCAGACTAAACTAGCCATGTTGCGTCAGGAAGAAAGTGTACTGCGTGAAAAAAGAGATGATTTAGAGAGAAGATTAGTTTCTCTTGCACAAACCATTGAACGGGCTGAAGGGTTAGCTGGTAAAATATCTGTGGTTCTTAATTATTTACATGATGACTTTAAACAAGTAAATGAAATGCTTGAAGAAGCAAAAGAAAAGCAGGAGTTTGGCTTAAAAATTATTGAAGCCCAGGAAGAAGAACGACGGAAAATTTCCAGGGAAATTCATGATGGACCGGCACAAATGCTCGCGAATATTTTATTGCGATCTGAACTGGTAGAGCGTACTTTTCTTAACCAAGACGTAGATCAAGCGCTGGTAGAAATCAAAAGTGTGCGTGAGATGATACGAACCTCCTTATACGAAGTAAGAAGAATTATTTATGACCTCCGTCCGATGGCTTTGGATGATTTAGGTTTAATTCCTACCATGAAAAAATATATCTCTACCACCGCAGACTATAATAATTTGAAAATTGAATTTCATGCATTTGGAGAAAAAAAGCGATTGCATCAAAAATATGAAATTGCTGTTTTTCGATTAGTACAAGAAGCTTTACAAAATGCTGTAAAACACGCAGAAGCTTCTTTAATTCAAGTGAAATTGGACATAGGAAAAAGTGATTTAACGATGGTAATTAAAGATAATGGGGTAGGGTTTGACCCTTCTTTAAAAAAAGATAAATCATTTGGATTAATTGGTATGAGGGAGAGAGTGGAGATGCTTGAAGGTGAAATGAATATCTCTTCAAGTATAGGAAAAGGAACAACTATTTACATAAAGGTTCCTTATACGTCTGTATAACGGTATAATAAAATAGAAGGCTCTAAAATTCCGATATGAAACAGAAGTTTTTTTCTAATGAAGATATTAACAAACCTGAACTTGAAGAAGCTTATTCATCGTAGGTACGTCTAGATATAGATAATATTTGATTCTATCATAAGGAATTCCAGGGGAAAGAAATTTATTTTTGATGCAGGAGGAACTATTATAATGACTGAGGAAAGAAAAATACGTATTGTTTTAATAGACGACCATAAATTATTTCGTGAAGGCGTAAAAAGAATATTGGATTTTGAATCGGCATTTGAAGTAGTGGCAGAAGGTGATGACGGTTCAATGGCTGCCAAACTTGTAAAGGAAAATAATCCAGATGTCGTGTTAATGGATATTAATATGCCAAATATGAATGGAGTTCAGGCAACCAAGGATCTTGTCCGTTATTTTCCAAATACAAGCGTCATTATTTTATCTATCCATGATGATGAGAGCTATGTTACCCACGCTCTAAAAACTGGGGCACAAGGTTACTTATTGAAAGAAATGGATTCAGAGGCATTGATCGAAGCGATTAAGGTTGTCAGTGATGGCGGTTCTTATCTGCATCCAAAAGTGACACATAACTTAGTGATGGAGTATCGTAGACTAGCAAAAGACAATCTATCTTCATTAGCGGAAAATGGTATAGAGTATAGGCAACCACTCCATTTACTAACAAAAAGAGAGTGCCAGGTATTACAATTATTGGCAGATGGTAAAAGCAATCGAGCTGTAGCTGAAACACTTTATATTAGTGAAAAGACTGTAAAAAACCATGTAAGCAATATTCTACAAAAAATGAATGTAAATGATAGAACGCAGGCTGTTGTTGCTGCTATCCGTAAAGGGTGGGTAGAAGTGATTTAGTAAGCACTCGACTGCTTCTACTTATTCGTAAATGAAACTACCATTTACAACAAGGCAAATTGTAGCTAATCAAACTATAAAAAGGAGCTGTCGCAAAATGCATAAAATGCATTTGCTGACAGCTCCCTCTTTTTTTTTGCACTATAGGAAGTAGTTATGAGATTTTCCATCCCATGAAGGGAGTCTGCAGTGTATATAGTGAGAGCGATACCGTTAGCTAGGTACAGAAAAACACGAAAAGTGTAGGATTTTTCCGTAGCGCCCACTAGCCATATTCCGTTTACATGTATGTCGAAATAATTATTGGTTTAAAAATGCATAAAACTGTGCATAAATAGAGTGCTGGAAATGTAGCGGTTGTAATTATGTTTAGAAAACTTGAGGCATACGCATACTTCCTTTATTTAAAACATGCATTTTTTATTAATTTCATGTAGAATATAGTAGGATTGTTGTACTAGTATATAAAAGCAAAGACTATATAAAGAGGAGAAGGTTTGCATGAAAGTTGCTGTAATGACAGACAGCACGGCCTATATACCCAAAGAAATACGGAATAAATTTAATATACATATGGTGCCATTAAGTGTCCAGTTTACGGATACTTCTTTTCAGGAAGAAATTGATATTACAACGGAAGAGTTTTATCAAAAATTAAAGGAAACGAACGAACTGCCAAAAACTTCACAGCCTTCGATCGGTTATATAACAAATGTTTTAGAGGATTTGGCTAAAGAATATGATGCGGTTGTTTCCGTCCATCTTTCTAGTGGTATTAGTGGTACATATCAGGCGGTAGTAAGTGCTGGTGAAATGGTAGACGGAATTGAAGTTTATGCATATGATTCGGAAATTAGTTGTATGGCGCAAGGTTTTTATGTATTAGAAGCAGTAGATATGGTGCAAAAAGGAAAACAGCCTAAGCAAATTATCCGTCGATTCGATGAGATGAAGCAAACGATGCGTGGATATTTTATGGTAGACGATTTGAGTAATCTACATCGTGGAGGACGTCTTAATGGGGCACAGGCCATTTTAGGTAGTGTGCTACAAGTAAAGCCAATTCTTCATTTTGTAGATAAAATAATCGTGCCATACGAAAAAATTCGTACCAAGAAAAAAGCGCTACAGCGGATACTTGATATGCTGGAAAAAGATGCTTCTGAAGGTGGGGCAATCAAGGTAGCCTTTGTTCATGCAAATAATGAAGTTGACGCTCTTGATTTGGAACAACGATTTTTAAAAAAATACCCTGACGCTGAAACGACGATCAGTTATTTTGGACCTGTTATTGGCACACATCTTGGAGAAGGTGCATTGGGTGTGACATGGTATAAGCAGAAATAGCATTTGTTACACGCTATGATAGTATAAAATTCTTAAGTAAAAAAAGCCTCTTTACAAAGGAGGCTCTTTTCAGTATTGTTAGCTAACGGATTCCTTAGCATTACTATTTTGATAATGCATTTGTTTTCTCATAGATTTAAATCGAATATAGAACACAATCATAGAAAGTAATGTGAAAATACTAAAATATAGGAATAGCACGCCAACACTCTCCCATGTATTGGAGGTTATGCCTAAAGTTATAATACTTAGGTAACTTTCAAGCGAATACGTGAACGGTAAGAAGGTACTCATTTGACGTAATCCTTCTGGGAGCATATCAATTGGTAAAGATGATCCGGTGGTGGGCAATTGCAGGATAACGAATGCCAATGCTATAAATCTCCCAACATTTCCAGCTGCACTTACTAAGAATAAAATAATCATTAAGAAAGTTAAACTTACCATGATAGACAACAAGACGAAAGAAACACCACTTTGTACATCTAAATTTAGGAATACGAGTGTGTATAAAGATAGGATTAATGCTTGTAGAATAGCAAGCATTATTAGCTTTATTGCTTTGCCAGTAAACCAAGCTGTTGCTGATGGGGGAATAATAACAGGATTGCGATATTTAACTGCAAAGGACATAATTAAAATACCAACATAAAGCGCTAATGTTAAAATGTATGGAGCGTTTGAATCACGGTAAAAAGGAAAACTATTCATTACTTCTCCATCTAAAACAACAGGTTCCGCAAACATGGAAATATTTTCTTCGGCAAGGTTTAAATTGTTCGTTTGCGTAGCGCCTCCCTCTAAACCTGCTTGTAATTCTTCACTTCCATCCGATAATTCTGCTAGGCCCCCGTCTACTTGTGTAACCCCGTCGGTTAATGTTTCCCAGCCTTCTTCTACAGTTTGATTTCCTGCGCGTACTTGACTAGAACCATCTTCCAGTTCTATTGCACCAGCAGACAATTCTTGCCACCCACTCTCTACTGTTTTGTTTCCATCGCGTACTTGTCTGGAGCCATTATGCAATTGTTTCGTACCAGCTGTAAGTTCACTCCACCCACTTTTTACAGTTAGATTACCGTCTTTAATTTGCTTGGTTCCTTCCTGTAGTGTAGCTACGTTTGTCTGTAACTCTTTCCATCCTGTTTCTACGGTTTTATTCCCAGCTGCTACTTCATTCGCTCCTTCTTCTAGTTCGATTATACCGTTTTGAAATTGCTGTTGACCTTCTACAAGTTGCTCAAGACCGTTGTTCAAATCGGTCACACCCGCACTCAACTCATTTTTTATGCCGTCTCGTAATTGATTTGCTCCGGTAACAAGCTTCTGAAAATCTTTTTGTTTTTGTGGACTTGTTTTTAAATTTTCATTTAATTGAGCCATAATGATGTTGTATAAAGCATTATCTTCTAGCCCGTCAACACTGTTGGGTAATTCTTGCAGCGCTGTTTGTAAGCTTTGCATGGATTGAATGGTATCGTGAACACCTGCTTGGGCTTGTTGGACACCTGTCGCTAATTGTTCGCTTCCGGGGATAATCCTTTCACTAAGACCATTTTTTAGTTGTGTTGTTCCAACTTTTGCTTGTTTTGCGCCTGACAATAAATTTGTGGAACCAGTGTGCAGTTCGTTCGCTCCATCTGCTAATTCGGAAGCCCCATTCGATAGACGAGTAATATCAGCTGATTTTTCTTGTAAAGCGTTCATTAACTGTATCGTTCCTTCATGTACCTGTGAAGAGCCATCAGCTAATTTTGTGACATCATTTGTTTTATTTTGTAAGTTGCTTAAAAGTGTGCCTGTTCCTATATTTAATTCTCGCGCACCGTTAGCAAGACTTGTTATATCTTTCTGTTTATAAACTAGCGATTCTTTCATCGTTTGGGACCCATCTTCTAATTGTTGAGCTCCATCTGCTAATCGTTTGATATCGGAGGATTTTTCATTTAAAGAATCGAGAATTTGCTCAGACCCATTTTTTAGTTCATTAGACCCATGATTGATTTGTTTCGCCCCATCTGAGGCCTCTGTAAATCCACCTGATACTTCTTTTAATTGAGAGACTACATTTTCTACATATGTTGTGGTTATTTGTGTAGATAACTGCGTTTTTATTGATTCAGCAGCTTTATCAGTAACTTGTGCTGCCATGAAGTGTAGCCCTTCATTTTGCGTGTATTGTAATGTAGGTCTAATTGGCTCTTCATCCAGAACGGTCAAGGCTTTTGTTGAGAAGTCTTCTGGCACTTCAATCATCATATAATATTTCATATTATCCATGCCTTTTTTCGCTTCTTTGGACGATACAAACTCCCAGCCTAGCAATTCGTTTTCCTTCAAGCTAGCCATTAAACTATCGCCGATGTTTAGACGCTCACCATCTGACATCGCACCTTGGTCATTGTTTACTACTGCTACTGGTAAGTTATTCGTATTGTCATAAGGCCCCCATTTTGGTGACAACATAATCATTGCATATAGAAGTGGGACGAATATAGCTAAAGAGACGGTAAGAATTACATGTTTATTTTGGAAAATACGTTTTATTTCTGCGGAAATATAACCTGATTTTCCCATATCATATCCTCCTTTGAATTATCTTGTTGGCTTCTAGGTGTTGTTCAAATGCTTGTAAGCCGGCACTTCCTTTGTACAGTGGGCAGTGTGGAATTTTAAAGTATGTAGAAGTTTCCTCCAATAAGGGTTGACGGCAAGCCAAATTTTCTAAAAAACATGAATTAAGTATAGATTTTGATGTAAGATGTGTCGTTGTGATTTTCTATCTATTTACTCGATAGATTATAAGTTTAGGAAATTGACTTTAGTACCACTTTCTAAAAAGGCAATGAAAATCAATACAGATTTTCACTGCCAACTTCCATGTTTAATTAAAAATATACTTTCTAAACAAAGGTATGGAAGCGCCTGCAGCTAGAAGCATTGCACCAATTAATAATGTGAACGGTATGTTCGTTGCTGTATTTGGAAGCACTGCGCCACTACCAGGTTTATTGTCATTATTTCCTGCACCTAAATTATTTTCTTCTGGGTTTTCATCATCGTCTGGCTTTTCACCGTCATCAGTTTTTTCACCATTACCCGGTTTTTCGCCATCATCCTGTTGTTCATTATCACCTGGCTTTTTACCGTCACTAGGTTTTTCACCATCACTCGGCTTTTCATCATTGCCCGGCTTTGCACCGTCACTAGGTTTTTCATCATCGCCCGGATTTTCATCGTCACTCGGCTTTTCATCGTCATCTGGTTCTGCAGCTTCTACATATACAGTCCGAGTAGCTGTCGCTTGATTTCCAGCCTTATCTTCTACTGTATATGTAATGTTGTATTCCCCTGGTTTTTCAGTATTCACATCACCAGAAACTATGACTTGCTTAGTTAGGTCCCCATCTATTTCATCTTTAGCCATGACTCCTGGATCGTTGTATGTTTCACCCACTTTTATACTCATTGGGTTATCACCCTTTAACGTAATAACTGGTGCTTGATTATCCAGCTTTTCTTCCACTTTTACTGTTGTAAACAGTGTATCTTCTGGAGGCGTACAAGTGACAGGTAGATCAATTGGTGTCGTGCCTAATTTTGCATAAATTTCTGCTTCTATTTCACCTACATGAATGTTTACATCATTCTCACCTGCATTGAAACTTGTATCATTGCCACTAATTTGAAAGGAAATCTGGGTATCGTTGGGATCAAATGGGGTCTCGGGAATAGCCGCTCCTTCCGAACCAAACACATTCACTGTTTCATTTGACGATGTTAGGTCCAATTGGTTTACATGACCGTTAAATGGGTTAATAAATCCCTTTAATGGTTCGATTTGTCCGGTTAAGTCTACACCAATCGTAGTTTGTATATTAGAAACAGAAAACTCCTGATTGGCTTGTACTTTGTTTGGTACTGTGGCAGTTGGTGTAACGTTCATATTAATAGCGATCTCACCAAAAGAAGTATTGGCTGTACATACATAATTAAATGATTTTGTCGTTTCTTGAGCATGAGCCGTCTTCAACCCACCACTATAGAAAAACACAATAAAAATACTCAACAATACCATGATTAATTTTTTTGGGAATTTATGAATGAGAATCTCCTCCTTCTTCATTTATAATGCTTTCCTAAATGCGTTTTTTGGTATCACGCTCCTTTCAACGATGTTTGCATCATGTTGTAAACCTTTTCATTTTTTGTTAATATAAATTCAGTTATAGTACAGAAATGGAAAATCATATCTGTTATACTGAAAGTTGTTAATGTAACTGTAGATTCTTTTTGTTGTTTAATCAATTCCGAAAATTGTAGCATTTCAAAAAACAGAGCAGTACTACACCCTATAATTGTAGGATTGTCGTCTGGTTATGAATGAATAATCATTCATAAAAGGGGTTGGTGAGGTAATTGTTATTAACTTTTATCTAAAAAAGAAAAGGGGCGAAAGAAATGCGGTTAGACCAATATATGGATACTTTTTTTCAGTATGGTTTACGTTTATTAAGAGAAAACCAAAAACAAATTGAGTATCATTGGAAACAAGTTTCAGGGTATTTTGAAAGTGGTGAAACGAAGTTAGCAAAAATCCCTATTTCATTACAAATGCTTTCAAATTTAATCTTTGATTCTCAATATGATAAAGAAGCTTTATTAATTAAAATAAACGAAGTTGGGAAGAGAGAATCTGTAAGTCAACCCATGAACCAATTTGTTATTACTTTAATGGAAATTGCTGTCCATAGGGTAGTTAAACGGAAGTCAAAATATGATTATAGTGATCTGCAAGCCATTCAATATGTGTTTATGAAGATGCGGGACCATATGCTTAAAGATAAACATGATTTTCTATTTACTATAGATGATTTTCTTGATCAACTTGTAAATTCGGAACAATTTCCAATTGATTGGTTAGCAGTCGTGGAAAAAAATGAACAAGTATTTTACATCAGCAAATGGTTTCAGAGTAATAAACAATCGAACCGTCCATCTCATGATTTTAAAGCTAGCACCTTTTTTAATTTAACAGAAGAATTATTAAAAAGTATGCCATATTCCAATAACAAAAATACAATTACCATACCCTATAAGTATAGTACACTTTTAATATGTATAGATAGAAAAGGAGCTGGCTATACGATTCCTTTTATAAACTATATACTGCAATTATTTGAAAACAGTTCAAGGAGATTAAAGGTGCCTTGTCAAGAACAGCAATGGAAGGACTCTGTTATTATGTTTTATGAATCCATTATTCAAGCAAAAACATTTGATGAATCTGTGAAATTAGTTACACAAGGCTTCGTTAATTATTTACCTTTTGAAAGATGTGGTGTTTTTTCCTATTCATCAGATGATAGAGTGGGAAGTGGCTTGTTAGGTCATCAATTTGATAATAAAGCAATTCAAGAAATAATAGAGGATGTACGAAATCTTCCTTTGATTGACAAAGGAATGAAGTTATTGCAGCTGTTTGGAGAAGGGATGAAATATCTGCAGCCTCTTTTCATTACGGATGCAAAGGAAAGCTTTCCTATTGAATACATTAATAAATTTCAATTGAAGTCTATTGTTGTAGCTCCGCTGTATCAACCTTCAAATAATAGACTTATAGGTGCAGCTATTCTTGATCAAGGGCCTTATAGCCAATTTTCTATCTCTCAAGACGCATATACGGCTTTACTTAAATTTGGACAAAGTGCAGGAGAAGTGATTGGAAAGTTCGAAAAAAAACCGCTTATAGATAAACGCTCATTCTGCTTAACTGTGAGAGAAGTTGAAGTTTTAGCACTGATGGCAGAAGGAGAGTCAACGAGTAGTGCGGCTGATAAATTACATCTAAGCGAGTATACAGTCCGTGATTATATGACGGCAATTATGCGGAAAATGGGGGTAAAAAACAGGACAGAGGCGGTTGCTTATGCAATTAGAAAAGGTATCATGTGAACTGCTCTCTCCACATACCACCCTAACTTGAAGCTGGCATAATGAATTCGATCATTTACTGTTGGGTTGTGCTTTGAAGAAAAATGAACATAGTCATTTCAATGTTATATTATGAGACTGATTATACCAAATGTCAGAGAAAAGAACCTTAAAGCTATCGTCCAACCGAAATTCACTCCCCCTTACCATTGAGCTCAGCCCTTTACACGCTTGAAGAGGGAGACCTCTTTCGGAAGTCGTTAAAACTTAAACGGTCTTATTTTGATTATAAGCAGATAGAATACGTTCTAATTTTAATGCCAATTTCACATTTCCTTCCATTTTCAACTTACCAGTAAAGAGCGCCTTAGCCCCGTTTAATTTACCTGTCGCTAGCTGAAGAAAATGCTCTTCTTTCATAAATAAAATACAATCGGCTTCTATAGCTTCTCCTTCTACCACATAACTGTCTTTTCCGCGTAATAGTAGTTGGTAAGTGGTTGGATAATTGCCTTTTAAATTAAACTGATAAACGACATCCATATCATCTATTAAGGAAGAATCTTCTTTTAAAGCTTCCGTTATTTTCTTAAGCAGGTTAGCGGTTTGTGACATATAATTACATCCTCCTTATAAAAGCTCAATACGTTTAAATTATAAAAGTTCGTATCATTTTGTACTAGCACGAAAAAAGTAGGGTTTTTCACGAAATTTCTAGAGCAAATTTGCTTTTTTAGTTACGCGAAAGAAAACTTGCAATTGTCACTTTATAAACCCTATTTCATTTGCTATGATGGACTATATACGCCCCCTTCTGAACACCACCTATGAGCAGATAAGTAATTATATTTTGTTCTCCGGTAAGTCAAGTTCTCTAAAAAGTGTACCTCTATTGCTATCTGTCCTACTTTATATAATTAATACAAGTAAAGGAGATGAAGATGATCGAAAAACTTACTACCTCGCTATACTTAGAACTTGTCAAACGTTGTGAAGGAAAATTACTGCTCCGAAAAGAAATTCCTCTTGATGAAGATTTATTCCACGCGTTTCTCGGTCAAAACATATTTACCCCGATTTCATCTATCATAAAAACTCCATTTATCAAAATATGTCGACGTTGTGGGAATCGAAAAAAATCTCAATTCTCCAACATGTATGACTTCAATAAGAAACGCCTTATTGCATATTGCCGTAATTGCATCCAAATGGGACGAGTAATAGAGACAGAGCCACTGTATCGGTGGAATGGTGAGCCAGCTTGTTGGCAAAAGCATGAGTCGGCTTGTACTTGGGAAGGTCAACTCACTGATGCGCAAACCAAGGCTTCTGAAACAATCCGTGATGCTATTTTGCAGCAAGAATCTGCGCTTTTAGTATGGGCTGTTTGCGGATCTGGAAAAACAGAGATGCTATTTGCTGGTATTGAAGGAGCTTTACGGCAAGGGATGCGCATTTGTCTTGCTACTCCGAGAGTCGATGTAGTAAGGGAGCTACTTCCGAGAATACAAGAAGCTTTTTCAACCATACCGATTCAAGCGTTATACGGAGGCAGCGAGGAAAAGAGAGGCTCCTCGCAAATCATTATTGCTTCCACCCATCAACTTTTACGCTTTGAACATGCATTTGATGTGGTCATTATTGATGAGTTAGATGCTTTTCCATATCATGCAGATACTTCTTTAGCCTTTGCTACAGAAAGAGCTTTAAAGCCTTCAGGTACAATGATTTATTTAACTGCTACTCCTAGACGTAAAGAACGACGTAAACTACAGTGGAATCAGTTGAAACATGTTTTTGTGCCAACCCGTTATCACGGTTATCCCCTCCCTGTTCCTCAGATGTGCATGTGCTTTTCTCTACACAAGCAATTACAAGAGGGAACCGTTCCTCGCGCATTTATCCGGTGGCTTTGTCAGCGAGAAAACAAGCAACGTCAACTCTTGATTTTCCTTCCAACGATCTCTCTTACAGAAAAAGTAGCTAGTCAAATATATACTATTCTTTTTAACCATAAAATAATTAAAGATGCATCAGAAATAACCTCTGTACATGCATCTGATCCTGAAAGAGAACGAAAAATTTCTCAATTTCGAAATAAAAGGCTCCTAGTATTAGTCACCACGACCATTTTAGAAAGAGGCGTCACTTTTCCTTCTGTTGATGTGGCTATCATAGACGCTGGTCATTCTGTATTTGATGAAGCAGCGCTCGTTCAGATTGCAGGACGGGCAGGAAGAAGCGCAGAAGATCCTGACGGGGAAGTCGTTTTCTTTCATGATGGAAAAACAAATGCCATGGTGCGAGCCATCCGCTTCATTAAAAGAATGAATCAACTAGGAGGATATACATGATGACATGTCTACTTTGTGAAAAGAATATTCTCCCTGAAGTAACGTGGAGAACCGTGCTTTATCCAGAAGCAAAAGTTATTTGTAATGCTTGCAATGAGTTATTAGTGGCAATAGATGGCCCACGTTGCACAAGATGCAGTCGTTCGAGTACAAAAGGGAACTGTTTGGATTGTATCCATTGGGAAAAAACTCCTTCAAAGGATAGTTTAGCTAGGAACTATTCAGTTTACCCGTATAGTAATTTCATGCAAGAAATCATCACGAAATGGAAGTATCAAGGAGATTATGAACTTGGTAATGTGTTTAAAAAAACATTTCGTATCCACTTTAAACGCATGATAAAGACTACTTCAAAGGCGTATGTAGCAGTGCCGATTCCTTTAAGTGAAAAAAGACAAGAGGAGCGTGGATTTAATCAAGCAGCCATGTTAGCTGAGTTTCTCCCCATCCCAAAAGCGAATTATTTAGAACGGATTGGGAGTGAAAAACAAGCAAAAAAATCAAAAGAAGAAAGGATGAAATCCGCAAATCCCTTTAGATTAAAAAAATCGCTTAACAAACCTGTTGTTTTAGTCGATGATATATATACGACAGGAATGACATTGAGGCACGCAGCTAGAGTATTGTTAGAGCAAGGCTGCCCTAATGTAATTTCCTTTACACTTATTCGAAGCTAGTGTATGACCGTGTTATAATAAGAGAAAATGCTTGAAGCGGATTTCAATGGAAAGTGGGGATCTATTATGGCAGAATTAGCAAACTGTTCTCGTTGTGATCGTTTATTCTTAAAAGGAGCGCGTACAATTTGTCAAAATTGCTACCAACAAGAGGAGGAAGCGTTTCGAACTGTTTATCAATTTATGTCCAAACGGAAAAATAGAGAAGCGACAATGTCTGAAATTGTTGAAAACACAGGTGTAGATGAGGAATTAATTATTAAATTTATTAAAGAAAAACGTTTATTGCCATCTGAATTCCCGAACATTGGTTATCCATGTAGTCATTGTGGTAACCGCATTACTGCAGGCAATTTATGTATCTCCTGTAGAGAGAATTTAAAAAAAGACTTACAACAGTATGAAGCGCAAAAAGAAAGGCGAATAGAAGAAAAAGATAGACAAAAAACGTATTACTCGTTTGATAATTAATAACAATGGAATGTGGTACTAAGTATTATATGTTTATGCCAGATATAGGTGTGGAAAATTCCAATTAAGAAATATTGCTGCCCTAGTCTAACCAGAGCAATGAAAGAAAACGTCCAAGATTGAAGATTCACGTTTTAATAACATAGATCAATCACTTGTAAATAATAGCTTCAATAATTAATGATGTAATCCGATAATAGAAGTAGTCATTGGAATTTGCTCTAAAAGAGGTGGAGTGGAAATGAAAATAAATGGGCCTAATCAATCTGACTTTAACCCATACCATAAACAACAACTGCCTAAACAAATGGAAGTTAAACAAACAATGAAAAAAGACCAATTAGAAATATCAAATGAAGCAAAACAGTTGCATGAGGACAATAGGGAAAATAATACAAGAAATGCCAAAATAGATCTACTAAAAGAAATGATAGAATCTGGTGAGTATAAAATGAACTATGATCAAACAGCGCAGAAATTAATTGATTTCTTTACTGGAAAGTAATGAAGGAAAGGAGGATTTGCTTGAGTTTAAAACCGATTATAGACATATTAGAAGAATTATTACATTTACATGTAGAATTCGTTGATCTCTCAAAGACGAAAACAAACGTTGTAAAAAACGGCGATGTGGATACATTATCATCTATTATAGCTAGAGAACGTAAACTGTCTAGAAAAATGGAGAAAGTAGAGAAAGAACGACAACAATATATGGCTACTTGGTTTGAGGCTAATCAGCCTCAGAAGCAAGAGAAAACTGTTACGACGCTTCTATCTCAAGTAGAATCTGAAAATGACAAAGAACAGCTAATCGAAATAACAACGGAGCTAACGAGGACAATGGCGCAGTTGAAACAACAAGAGCAATTGAACCGTATGTTAATTCAACAGTCTTTACAATTTGTTCACTTTTCTCTGGATCTCATGAATCCAACAATTGAATCAATGAATTATGGAACGAATAAGGAAAAGCAAGTAAGATCTAAACAGTCTTTATTTGACTCAAAGGTTTAATAGGAGGCCGTAAGATGAGTAGTTTTCATGGATTAGAAATGGCAAAACGGGCGCTGTTTGCGCAACAATCAGCATTATATACAACGGGGCATAATATTTCCAATGCGAATACAGAAGGCTATACGAGGCAACGGGTTAATTTTGAAACGACGACTCCTTACCCTGCTGCTTCAAGAAACCGTCCTGAAATACCTGGACAAATAGGCACAGGTGTTGAAGCTGGCTCTGTTCAACGCGTACGCGATAAATTTTTAGATTATCAATTTCGGTCTGAAAATAGTAAATCAGGTTACTGGACTTCAAAATCAGAAGCTCTTAGCAGAATGGAAACAGTATTAAATGAGCCATCTGACAACGGATTAGCAAGTACAATGGAAAAATTTTGGAATTCCCTGCAAGAATTGGCAGTTAATCCCGATAACTCCGGAGCGAGATCTGTTGTTGCAAATCGTGGCATGGCAGTAGCAGAAACTTTTCAGCATTTATCTAAATCGTTATCTTCCCATAGAACAGACTTAAAAAATCAAATTGATACAACGGTAGAAGAAACAAATTCATTATTACGGCAAATTGGCAGTCTGAACGAACAAATTAGTGAGCTTGAGCCGCATGGTTATTTACCTAATGATCTATACGATCGTAGAGATAACCTCATTGATAAATTATCGAGTAAAATGAATATAAAAGTAACCTACTCTAAAAGCTCTGAAAGTTCGCCAAAGATAGCTGATGGAATAGCCTCCATTGAAGTTGTAGATAACACTGGTAATTCTTTTAAACCTAATAATATTTTTTTAATAAACGGAACATCTGGGCAACAGCAGATTAATGAGTTTGATGAGCCGGAGTATGGCTCTGATCCGTATGCATCAGTAACCGGCATAAGTGTAAATGGAGAAACAGTTAATGTTCTTGAATCAAATGGAACCTTAGGAGGCCTCATTGATTCTTATGGTCATGATATAGACGGTGATAGGGCAATTCAAGGCACTTACACGGATATGTTAACGAATTTAGATAAAATGGCAAAAGAAATGGCTATGGAATTTAATCGTGTACATAGAGAAGGAAAAGCTTTGGATGGAACGGACGGTGGTAATTTCTTCGTCTTTAAAAGCGGTAAGAGCGATGCTGCTGGAATTACGGTAAACCAACAACTTATTATGGATGAGCCAGATAACATTGCAGCAAGTACAAATGAAACGGATGGAGAAGGAGCAAATGCCTTAGCGCTTTCTGAAGTATTTACGAATAAATCATTAGCTGGAAATCCGTTAGGCGAAAATACATCGATTAATAGTTTTTATGATTCGTTAATTGGAGAAATGGGTGTAGAAGCCGAAGAAGCTAAACGGATGACAGAAAATACAGGGATCTTAAAATCGCAAGTAGAAGAACAACGGATGTCAGTGAGCAGTGTTTCCTTAGATGAAGAAATGTCTAACATGATTAAATTTCAACATGCTTATAACGCTGCTGCACGAAGTATGACAACCATTGATGAGATGCTAGACCGTATCATTAATAATATGGGTCTTGTTGGGAGGTAGATGGTAGTATGAGAATTACGCAGAGTATGCTTTCAAATAACATGTTACGGAATTTGTCCAATAGCTATACGAAGTTGGATACGTATATGGAACAAGTAAGAACAGGGAAAAAAATAAATCGCCCTTCGGATAATCCAGTTGTAGCAATGAAGGGGATTAATTATCGTAGGCAGGAAAATGAAGCGGAGCAGTACTTACGGAATACAGGCGAGGCACATAATTGGATGGATAACTCAGATGCAGCACTTGATCAGGCTACAAAAGCAATGCAAAAGTTACGGGAATTAGCAGTTAAGGCAAGTAATGGAACGAATGATGATGAAGAATATAAGAGTATAAAAGAAGAAGCTAAACAATTGAAAGAGCATTTAGTTAGTATAGCAGATACAAAAGTAAATGGTAAATACATATTCAATGGGACGGATACGACCAATTCCCCGTTTGATCAAAATGGCGATTTTTTACCTAATACGGAATCTGTTAACATTCCTATTGCTGCTGGTTTGGAACTACAAGCTAACGTGGACGGAGAAGCTGTGTTCGGTAATGGTTTATTTAATAAAGTCGATTCTTTTATTCAGAAGCTTGATGATTATGACAAAGAAGGTATTGAAGAGGACATTGGTGCAAGTATTACAGAACTTGATACAGGAATTAATCAAATTATTGATGCAAGAGCAGGCTTGGGAGCTCGCATGAATCGTTTGGAACTCGTGGAAAATAGACTGGGTGATCAGAAAATAATGGCTACAAAAATGATGTCCGATAATGAGGATATTAATTATAGTGAAGCCATTACTAATTTAATTACGCAGGAATTTTTACATCGCGCCGCATTATCAACGGGTTCTAGAATTATCCAGCCAACCCTTGTTGATTTCTTGAGATAATAATATAACCCTGTCCCTTTGTTAGGCGGCAGGGTTTCCGTTATGAATACGAAAGGAACGATGACGCATGAATATTCCTCAACTAAAAATGACATCCCAAATGGCTCAAATTGAACTGCAACAAACGAAACCAAAACAAACAATCCGGCAACCAAAAGCAGACATATCAATTCAACAGCCTAAGGCAGAAATGAGTATGCGGACAACTCCTAGTAAGTTAACTATTGATCAAACGAAGGCATTTGCCGATGCGAATTTAATGTCTATTTTCCAAAGAAATGATCAATTTGCAAGAGAAGGAAAACAAGCCGTTTTAGAGGGGATAGAGAGACGTGCGCAGCAAGGAACAGAACTAATGAAGATTGAGCAAAAAGGAAATCCTCTAATATCTCAAGCAAAAATGAATGCATATACACCAATGAAACGGTTAGGAATAGCTTTTATCCCTTCTCCGTTTTCAGTGAAAATAGACTATAAACCAGCAGAACTTCATATAGATGTACAAGCAAAAAAGCCAAATATTAAGGTGCAAACAAATTCACCTGAGCACCACTATGTACCAGGAGATGTATTGACCAAAATGAAGCAATACCAAGATTTGCAAATTGAAGTCGTTTATCCTGAAGATAAGGTATTATAAGACTCGTACTTCATGAAGAAAAGATATAAGCTGAACAAGTCTAATTAGGAAATAACTTCACCTAAAGCCCTTTTTTGTAAAAAGGCTTTAGGTCATTGGGGGGAAGAAACCCCGACGAATGGAAATTCACTATGTAATGAGGTTTGTCTTTGCATACAGAATATTGTAAATTTGTACTGCACGAATAGTAATATTCCATACTACAACAAGTGTAATAGTACGGTCATCTAACTTAATTAAAACATCATGCTTTGTAACCTATTAGATCAGTTAAAGAAATGGAAGGAGTACGATTATGCGTATAATGACAAAATATTTTGGAGAGATGGACATTGATTCAGCTAGAGTTATCCATTTTTCAACTGGTATATTAGGATTTCCTCAAGAAACAGAATTTGTTTTAATTGATTTTCCTAAGCCATCTGTATTCCAATTATTACAATCCACGAAAGAAAAAGAGATAGCATTTATTGTCATTAATCCCTACCATATGTATACAGATTATACATTTGAATTGGACGACAGTATTGTACAAGCATTAAAACTAAGAGACGAAACGGATATCGTTGTATTATCGATTGTTACTCTAAAGAAGCCTTTTAAGGATAGCACGATTAATTTGCAAGCTCCGATAATTATTAATGCAAACAACTGGTGTGGAAAGCAGTTTGTAATTAAGACGAACCAATACAACACGAGAGAGCCGATTACTGTAAACGATCCTTTAATGGCGAAGGGAGAATAAATATGCTTGTATTAACTCGTAAACGTAATGAGGCAATCCAAATCGGTGAAGATATTGAAATAAAAGTGCTTGGTATGGAAGGCGATCAAGTGAAAATCGGCATTAGTGCTCCTTCATCTGTAGATATCTATCGTAAAGAACTCTATTTAGATATCACTCATGAAAACAATAAAGCGGCAAATATTCCAAATGAAATAGTGAATCTTTTAAAAGATAATACATAGATAGTTTCATAACAAACCAGAGGATAAAATATTTTGCCGCATTGTTATAAGTTCTTAATTAATAGCATTTTTACTAAACAGATTAAATAATTGTACAGTTAATCCGATATAAAAATAAAAAGGTTGTGGAGCAAATGAATATGCGATTAGAGCGCATTGGGACCGGGTCACATCCTAAGTTACAAGAACAGAGTAACGATCGGCAAACGGTGATGAAGGAGGCAATTAATAACGTTCAAAGTCGGACCGATGTTATTCGTCCGTCCATGGTCGTGACAAAAGATAAACTGAAAACAGCCGTAGAAAAGCTGAACGAATTTATTGAGCCACTCCGAACAGATCTACGTTTTAAATTCCATGAAAAGCTGAATGAATACTATGTGACAGTAGTCAATCCATTAACAGATGAAGTTATAAAAGAAATACCGCCGAAAAAAATGCTAGATATGTATGCAGATATGGCGGAATATATGGGGATATTAATCGATGAGAAAATATAAAACGTTTAAAGTGGCTTCTGTACTATTGAGAGAGGAATTTTATACTCTCTTAAGCTTTAGAGAGGATAAAATTTTAGAGTATAAGTAAAATAATGGCGGTTTTCCGCCATAAAGGGTTTTGCGAAAAGCGAATTTTAAAAAACATTTGAATAATACGATGTAAAGGGGCGAGACAAATGGTCATGCGCGTTGGTGGCTTAGCAAGCGGTATGGATATTGAAGCAATGGTAGATAAATTAATGAAAGCGGAACGTATACCATTAAATAAATTAGAGCAAGACCGCACGAAATTAGAATGGAAACGAGACGCTTTTCGAGAAATCAACAGCAAGCTAACAGAGCTAGATGATTTAATGTTTGAAATGAGGAAGAGTGTAGCTTATAACGCAAAAAATGTTAGTTCAACCAAAGAAGGTGCAGTAACAGCAACTGCAAATGCGGATGTTGCCAATGGTACATATCAAATTAGAGTGAATCAATTAGCCAGTACAGCGATTAATGTAAGCACAAATACTGTAAAATCAGATGTACAGCTAGTTGAAGGTGATGAAATAGCATTTAATACGATAAATGAAAAAGGTGAAGAAGTACCATATACGTATACGATTCAAAAAGGCGATACATTAACGGGCGTATTAAAAAAAATATCTCGAGATGATAATAATGTACGTATGTTTTATGATGAACAATCGGAAAAAGTAATTATGGAAACGACAAGGACAGGAAATTACCGTGATGGTGCAGAAATTCAATTTGATAATAATTCATTTTTAGCTAACGTGCTTCACATGGATATGGATAAGGAATCAGGCGGTACTAATGCGAGGTTTGAATACAATAATAGCGGGTTAATCATGGAATCGAAAACAAATTCCTATAAGATAAATGGAATGACATTGGAATTTAAGCAAGAGACAGAGGGTGAAAACGTCAGCCTTACTGTAACAAATGATGTGGACGCTTCCTACGAGAGAATAACGGAATTTGTTGATAAGTATAATGAAGTCGTAGAAGCGCTACACAAGTCACAGTTAGAGGAGCGCCATCGTGATTACCCACCATTAACCGCTGAACAAAAAAAGGATATGTCGGAGAACGAAATTGAACTTTGGGAAAAAAGAGCTAAAAGTGGGCTTTTACGAGGAGACACGACAATTTCTAATGGCTTATTTAATCTGCGCTCTAGCTGGTACGAAAAGGTAGATACTGGCGGAGAATATACAACATTGACACAGGTTGGAATTGAAACATCCAAAGACTATTTAGATGGCGGAAAGCTCATAGTTAACGAAAAAGAGCTGAAAACAGCACTTCGGGAAAACCCTGCTGATGTACAAAATTTATTTACTAACAGTGACGAAGGAAATTCACGTGGACTAATCCAACGTTTAGAAGATTCTCTGGAAACAACAAAAGAGCAAATCAGTGAAAAAGCTGGTAGTATTTTAACACCTTCATTAGAAAGTTATACATTGGGGAAACGAATGAAAGATGTGGATGACCGGATGGAATCTCTTGAAGATCGAATTGCTCAGGCTGAAGCTCGTTATTGGAACCAATTCACAGCAATGGAAAAAGCAATTTCAAGAATGAATCAACAGTCAGCGCAATTAATGTCCCAATTCGGTGGTGGCATGTAAGGATGGGAGTGAGTGAACAATATGTCTTTTAATAAGCAACATCAAGTTTACCGAAATAACGCAGTAAATACAGCGTCACCTTCCGAATTAACGTTAATGCTTTATAACGGTTGCATAAAATTTATTAAACAAGCGATGAAGGATATAGATGGAGATCAGTTTGAAGCTAAAAATAAAAATATCCAAAAGGCGCAAAATATCATTCTTGAGTTAATGGTTACGTTAAATATGGAAGTTGATATTTCCAATCAGTTTATGTCACTTTATGAATATATGCATCACCGCTTAACAGAGGCGAACACACAACATGATAAAGCGGCATTGGAAGAAGTACTTAGCTTTGTTATCGAGTTTCGGGATACGTGGAAGCAAGTAATTTTACAAACTCGAAAAAAACAATACTCTAAAGGTGCTCAAGTGTGATGAATCGGTTAACTTCCTTGTATGATACTACCCAACATTTACATGATCTTCTTCAACAAGAAATAGAACCGAAAGAACGCGAATCGATCATCTCGAAAGTAAATGACTTGATTGAAGAACGTGGTGAACAAATGAATGCACTAAAACCGCCTTTTTCAGAGGAAGAAAAAGCTACAGCAAAAAAAATTATGCAATTAAACAAGTTAATTGAACACGGAATGCTGTTACTGTTTGATGATTTGAAAGTAGAATTGCGCCAAATGAAAAAACAAAAACAATCCAACCGAAAGTATATTCATCCATATGAAACGATACAAGCACGAGATGGAATCTATTTAGATCGGAAAAAATAAATGCAGTGTAATTTTATGCAATGGGATTGTGTTCATTTTCTATTACTCGATGAAGGATTACCAAGTTATTAAATAGATCGGAGGAAAAAAGTGCTTTTTCCTCCCGATTATTTTCCCCGATGTTAAGATAGAAATTTACCAAAAATACGTACTATCTTAACTTGTTTTTTAGTGTAAATTAACTAAACCTAGTTGTATCAAGGTTTAAACGATTTAATGTAACAATTTCTTTACATTTTAATAGTTTTTACAGGAAATTTAATGGGAAACGTTGTATAATGAAAGTAGCAGGAGAAAGGAGGACACTGATATGAATTTTAACATACGTGGTGAAAATCTTGAGGTAACAGGGGCTATACGTGATTACGTGGAGAAGAAGATAGGTAAGTTAGAAAGGTATTTTGATGCTCCACTAGCTTCTGATGTACATGTGAATTTAAGTGTCTATAATGATGAACAAAGGATTGAAGTGACGATTCCGATGACTAATTTGTTATTGCGCGGTGAGGTACAGCATGTTGACCTTTACGCTGCTATTGATTTAGTTGTCGATAAACTTGAAAGGCAAATTAGAAAACATAAAACAAAAGTAAATAGAAAGTTTAGACAAAAAGGATCTCCTAAGCATGTTTTTGCAGAATTAGAAAAAGACGCTTTAAATGGAGAGCAAGAAGAAGAGTCTTCCGATATAGAAATTGTGCGAACAAAACGATTCGACCTTAAACCAATGGACTCTGAAGAAGCGGTGTTACAAATGGATATGCTCGGTCATTCTTTTTACGTTTTTGAAAACGCTGTAAATGGTGAAACAAACGTTGTGTACCGAAGAAAAGATGGAAAGTACGGGTTAATTGAACCAAACGCATAAAAAATTTTATAAAAAGTAAAAGCCAGTTGTTTTATGACAGCTGGCTTTTACTTTTTTTAGTGGTCTAAGAAATTATAAAATTTTGCAGCTGTGGATAAACTAACTAAGTTATATAGCCACGTCCGGCTCCAGCGCCAGCAACTAGGCGACTTCACTACATTGCCTTAAGCTAAGTCATCATCGGTTCGTTCTAAATAGGAAGGCCGACTAAAGACGTATTGCCGGAGGGCGCCGGCATACTCCTGTTGCAGTAGCATGATTCCTAAAACTTTCGTTGATTCGTTCCACTCTTTACGTTGCTAACCGGGCGCTTGCACCTTTGTTCTTAAAATAATCTAGAACCACATTGTACCTACAGCTGTTTTGGTTATCACACTTCTATGATTTTAGTTGGTATGTTTTCTGCGTAGCTAATAAGGAAGGTGTTACTAACAGACTAAAAATCTTGTCGGAAATTGATGTCCATTATACTAAATTTAAATAATGTTTGTAAAAATGTTGTGAAATGTGGTAGGAACCCACTCATTCACTGGGTATTTTATCCTAAAATTGCAGAATTATGTCGTTTGTAAGCCTAAAAACTAATTTTGGCTGTTCGCTTCATGAAGGCTTTTTGTGATATAAAATATGTAAGGGTAGGAGGTGAGCCATTGGATTGTGACAAAAGTCTTTATCTAAAGCATATTACTCAAAAAATAGAGCAACATGAGAGAACGATTAGCCAACTTGTGGAAATTGTAGCAGTTTTAAATCGACAATTAGCTACATACAAGGAGGGAGTAATGGAACGAAAGCGATAAATTTCTCCGTAAAAATTTCCTCGCAATAAGTAAACTCCCAAAACCCCCAATTATCCTCTCTGAAAAGAGTGGTTCATCCCCGAACCACTCTTTTGTATGGTTTGAGCTGCATATTACTAGCATTTAGAATAAGCTCTTAGTGAATGATGACGTTTACTCATATTTTCTTGCTTTTTTCAAGACAGTGACGTTCTTTAGCATGGCTTTTTAACACTATAGGAAAACTACAACTTCCGCTATAAGACTCGGAGACAAGTCAAGTTTTTCTTAGAGAGGGGTGCAAAACAGTTCTGAACGATTACGCATAAATGAAACTGGTAAAAATGAAGTGCTAAAATAATGAAAATACATATTTGCGTCCTCTGACATGGATGTATATGTTCAAATGGTTGAGGGATAAAACTACATAGGGCCCGTCCACCTGTTCTTTTTTCATGCATATGTGTACAAGATTTAGGATGTGACCACTTTCTTTAGAAAGACATTGCTAGGTGTGATTTCATGCTACAAGTTGTCATCTATCTTTAGAAAGTGTTATGATAAATGATGGATGAAAATATTAAAACGAGTTTAACAATACACATCTCCAATTATCCAATGCTACATGTTAAGATATAGGGGATTCAAGAAATTTGTTATTTTTGATAAATATTGAGGTGCTGCGTAAATGGCAAGTATATTACAGAAAATTTTTGGTGATGGAACGCAACGACAATTGAAAAAACTTCAAAAAACTGTCGATCAAATTGAAGCGTTAGAACCGGAAATGGAAAAATTATCTGATGAGCAATTACAACAAAAAACAGAAGAGTTTAAAACAAGATATCAAAACGGAGAAACGCTAGACGAATTGCTAGTAGAAGCATATGCAGTTGTGCGAGAGGCTGCAAAACGCGTTTTAGGTATGCGTCCATTTCAAACCCAGTTAATGGGAGCAATCGCCTTACATGAAGGAAATATTGCAGAAATGAAAACAGGGGAAGGTAAAACATTAGCTTCCACAATGCCTGCATATTTAAATGCTATAGCTGGAAAAGGCGTCCATATAATTACAGTAAACGATTATTTAGCAAGTCGTGACGCAAAAGAGATGGGTGAACTTTATGAATTTCTCGGTTTAACAGTTGGACTTAACGGAAATGGACTTACAAAAGAACAAAAACGAGAGGCTTATAACCAAGATATTACGTACGGTACGAACAACGAGTATGGTTTCGATTACTTACGTGATAACATGGTTTTGTATAAAGAGCAGATGGTACAACGCCCGTTGAATTATGCAATTATTGACGAGGTGGACTCTATTTTAATTGATGAAGCAAGAACGCCATTAATTATATCAGGCTCTGCTAAAAAATCCGCAAGTTTATATCAACAGGCAAATGCATTTGTATCGACATTAACAAAAGATGACTATTCTTACGATGAGAAAACGAAAGGCGTTCAGTTGACAGAAGAAGGGATTAACAAAGCAGAACGTTATTTCTCTATCGATAATTTATTCGACTTGAATCATGTTTCTTTAACGCATCATATTAACCAAGCTTTAAAAGCACATATCTCGATGCACCGTGACGATGATTATGTTGTGGAAGATGGGGAAGTCGTTATTGTCGACCAATTTACTGGTCGTCTCATGAAAGGTCGCCGCTATAGTGACGGATTACATCAAGCAATAGAAGCAAAAGAAGGGTTACAAATTCAAAATGAAAGTATGACATTGGCATCGATTACGTTTCAAAACTTTTTCCGTATGTATAATAAACTTGCCGGAATGACAGGTACAGCTAAGACGGAAGAAGAAGAGTTTAGAAATATATACAATATGGATGTTATTGCCATCCCGACAAACAAGCCTATTATTCGAGATGATAAGCCTGATTTAATTTATAAGACCATGGAAGGAAAATTTCGTGCTGTTGTTGAAGATATTAAAGAACGCCACCAAAAAGGCCAACCCGTTCTCGTCGGTACGGTTGCCGTCGAAACTTCCGAACTCATTTCCAAGATGCTAAAAAAAGCGGGCATTAAACATGAAGTGTTGAATGCAAAGAATCACTTTCGTGAAGCGGAAATCATTGAAAATGCTGGGCAGCGTGGTGCCGTTACTATTGCAACGAACATGGCTGGTCGAGGAACAGATATTAAATTAGGCGAAGGCGTTGTGGAATTAGGTGGACTTGCTGTAATAGGAACGGAACGTCATGAATCTAGACGTATTGATAATCAGCTACGTGGACGTTCTGGACGTCAAGGAGATCCAGGTGTATCGCAATTTTACCTTTCCATGGAAGATGAATTGATGCGTCGATTTGGGTCTGATAACCTCCGTGCCATGATGGAGCGTTTAGGAATGGAAGATTCGCAACCAATTGAAAGTAAAATGGTTTCCCGTGCAGTAGAATCAGCACAAAAACGAGTGGAAGGGAATAACTTTGATGCGCGTAAGACGGTTCTTTCCTACGACGATGTTTTACGTGAACAACGCGAAATTATTTATAAACAGCGTTTTGAAGTGATTGATGCAGATGGCAATTTACGCGAAATTATTGAAAATATGATTGTGTCTGCATTGGAACGTGTTGTTACAACACATACTCAAGACGATGATGAAGATAAGTGGGATTATAAAGCAATTGTAGATTATGTAACAGGTAACTTGCTTGAACCTAATGACATATCAGAAGATGATCTCAAAGGAAAAGATCAAGAAGAAATAACCGAATGGATTATGGAAAAAGTAAAAGCTCGTTATGACGAAAAAGAACAAGAATTAACGGAAGAACAAATGCGAGAGTTTGAAAAAGTGATTCTCCTTCGTACTGTTGATACTAAATGGATGGACCATATTGATCAAATGGATCAGTTACGCCAGGGAATTCATTTACGTGCATACGGTCAAAACGATCCACTTCGGGAATATCAACTAGAGGGCTTCGCTATGTTTGAGTCGATGATCCAAAGTATTGAAGAGGAAGTAGCGAAGTATATCATGAAAGCCCAAATTCGTGATAACCTTCAACGTCAGGAAGTTGTGAAAAATACGCAAGCTGTTTCTGGCGATCAAGAAGAAAAGAAAAAAACGCGTAAACCATTTGTCAAACAGAACAACGTAGGTCGAAATGATCCATGCCCATGTGGTAGTGGAAAAAAATATAAAAATTGCCACGGGAAGTAAAAAGGAAGAAGCACTCCAAAAACGGAGTGCTTTCCTGACGCTTTGGCAACAATAATTACATAGAGGTGATTGAATTGGAACTAGTAGATATTAGAAACGATTTAGATAAGATGAATGGCCGCATCAACGATTTTAGGGGGTCTCTTTGACTTAGAGGCAAAGACAGAGCGTATTCATGAATTAGAGCTACAAATGACTGCTCCTGAATTTTGGGACGAGCAAGAAAAAGCTCAAGGCGTCATCAATGAAATGAATCATTTAAAAACATATGTCAATAATTTTTCTCAGCTTGAGCAACAGCTTGATAATTTAGAAGTTTCTTATGAGCTTGTAAAAGAAGAGAATGATCAAGAGTTATTAGAAGATTTAATTCAGCAATTAACTTCTTTACGACAACAATTCAATGACTTTGAATTACAAATTCTTTTGAGCGATCCATATGATGCCAATAACGCTATCTTGGAATTACATCCTGGTGCGGGTGGTACGGAATCTCAAGACTGGGGAAGCATGCTGTTACGAATGTATCAGCGCTGGGCAGAGAGAAAGAAATTTCAAGTTGAGACGTTAAATTATTTACCAGGTGATGAAGCAGGAATTAAAAGTGTAACATTGCTCATTAAAGGACATAATGCTTATGGTTATTTAAAAGCAGAAAAAGGCGTACATCGCCTTGTACGAATATCACCGTTTGATTCATCGGGTAGAAGACATACGTCGTTTGTTTCGTGTGAAGTGACGCCAGAAATGACGGAGGATGTAGATATCGAAGTAAAGTCGGAAGATATAAAAATCGATACGTACCGTGCTAGCGGAGCAGGAGGCCAACACGTAAACACAACGGATTCTGCTGTACGTATTACGCATGTACCGACAAACATCATTGTTACTTGTCAAAATGAACGGTCTCAAATTAAAAACCGAGAAGCAGCTATGAAAATGCTAAAGTCAAAATTATATCAACGTGAAATTGAAAAACAGAAGCAGGAATTGGCTGAGATTCGTGGTGACCAAATGGAAATTGGTTGGGGTAGTCAAATTCGTTCTTACGTTTTTCATCCCTATTCTATGGTGAAAGATCATCGCACAAATGTAGAAGTTGGTAATACGCAAGCGGTTATGGATGGAGAAATTGATACGTTTATTGATGCTTATCTAAGACAACAGGTGAATTAAAGCAGTATTAATTTTTCATAAATTCGTCATAATTGACTTTGCGAGTTGACCTATCAACCTTTAGCGCCTTTTTTGTAGTAATATTTGGAAACAGAAAGAGTTTTAAAACAGTAGTCTTTGGTTATAATAGAATTGATATATGATTAATAACATAGTTAGGGGGATTAGAATCATGAAAAAATGGTTATTAGCAATGCTGTTTGGTACTGTATTAGTGTTGGGCGCATGTGGGGGCGGCGATGATGAAAATGCTTCCGAAAAACCAGCTGATAAGGACGATACAAAAACAGAGGAAAATGGTGGAAGTGTAGATGCTACCGCTGCTGAAGGAGTCTACCAGGATAATTGTTTAAGTTGCCACGGAGCAGACTTATCTGGCGGTAGTGGCCCTGCTTTGACAGATGTTGGATCAAAGTATTCCTCAGATGAAATTGCTGACATTATTAAAAATGGAAAAGGAAGTATGCCTGCAGGAATGGCTGAAGGCGATGATGTTCAATTGCTTGCTGATTGGTTAGCAGAAAAGAAATAATGAATTTATTAACAAAGCTTACTTGGAAAAATGAACAAGTAAGCTTTTTATATATGCGCTCTGCATGGACGAAAACTTCTAAATGGATTTGAAAAGTCGCTGAAGTTCATCATATTTTCGCTTGAGTTTTATAAAAAATCGCTGAAGTTTACAAAATAGTTACTCGAAGTTCACGTAGAAGTCGCTGAAGTTCACAATTATTCACGATGAGTTGCTACACCTTAAATTAAGAAAAAACAGTAGCCTTTTACAATTGCTGCTGTTTTTTGTTTGTTAAAAAAACGCTAAATTTTTGCTTTTATACAAGTGGAGTTACTTAAACAAGTCTCTAAATCTTCCAAATATGCGTAGAGCCCTTCTTCGGCAATTGCTTCTTTTCACTTACGACATAATCGTGATTGGTAAGTATATCCACTCCTGAAAATAGTACAAAAGTCACTTGATTTTCTATAATATGACAATTTATTTCACATAACCCTCACTTTGAAATACAAATGTAATAATTTTGTGTCTAAAAATGGTGCGGAAAGATGTTATAATTATGTAGACACACTCCTCGAAACATTTATGAGTGGTTATCTTAACTCGATTTTTAAACGTGCTAGAGTCACTATCCTCAAAAGTGGATTTTGCGCAAAAAGGGGGAGTGAGAAAGACCTACGTCTACATATCCAAATTGTTTAGAACCCTTCAGTTATGCCAATTATATGATATTATTGCCTCATAATGATAAAAGGTTCCTATTCTGTTTGACGATGTGCATTATGCTTAACGTGGCACGCTACATTAAAAAAATAAAGGTGATTAATAAAATGATACATATGAAAGATGTATATAAAACGTATAATAATGGTGTTTCGGCACTAAATGGAATAAATATAAATATTGATCGTGGTGAATTTGTATACATAGTTGGTCCAAGTGGTGCAGGTAAGTCCACATTTATTCGGCTAATATTTCGAGAAGTAAAGCCAACAAAAGGAACGGTTTATGTAAATGAAATGAATGTTAATGAATTAAAAGAAAAGCAAGTGCCTTTGCTGCGGAGAAATGTTGGGGTCGTTTATCAGGATTTTAAATTGTTATCTAAACTGACAGTCTATGAAAACGTAGCTTTTGCGATGGAAGTAATCGAGTCCCATCCATCACTTATTCGAACACGCGTCATGGAAGTACTAGATTTAGTCGGCTTGAAAAATAAAGCCAGATTTCTCCCTCATGAATTATCAGGAGGTGAGCAACAACGTGTATCGATTGCACGAGCTATTGTGAACTACCCTAAGATTGTTATTGCTGATGAACCAACAGGTAACTTAGACCCAGATACTTCATGGGGAATTATGAAGGTTTTACAGGAAATCAATGACCGCGGAACAACAGTCATTATGGCTACACATAGTAAAGAGATTGTCAATACTTTTAAAAACCGTGTTGTTGCAATTGAAGACGGGTTAATTGTTAGAGATGAACATCGAGGTGAATACGGCTATGAAGGTTAGAATACTTATGCGACATATACGTGAAGGATTTAAAAACATCCGGCGTAATGGATGGATGACAATGGCCTCGATTGCAGCTGTGACAACGACATTAATTTTAGTTGCTGCTTTCTTAGCTTTAATGCTGAATTTAAACGAAATGGCAGACAACATAGAAAGAGATGTCCAACTTGATGTCATGATTGAACAAACGGCGACTCAGGAAGATATCCAAGCTTTAGGAGAATCTATCAATAAATTAGAAAACATTGATTCTGCTGTTTTTTCTTCCAAAGATGATGAGTTAAAAAAGTTAATTGAAAGCATGGGAGAGGATGGACAAGCTTGGGAAATGTTTGAGCAGGACAATCCATTGAACCATGTTTATATTGTGAAGGCAAAACAGCCTGAAGATACATCAGCTATAGCTGAAGAAATTAAACAAATGTCAGCTGTAGAAGAGGTCGTTTATGGACAAGACGTTGTGAAAAAATTATTTGAGTTTAACAAGTATGCAAGAACGATTGGTTTAGTGTTAATAATTGGGTTAGTATTTACGGCTATATTCTTAATTTCAAACACGATTAAAATCACGATTATGGCTAGAAGTAAAGAAATTGGCATTATGAAACTAGTTGGTGCGACCAATGGTTTTATTAGGTGGCCATTCTTCGTGGAAGGATTATTACTGGGTGTAATGGGTTCAATTATACCAATTATGATTGTGCTTACTGGGTATTATTACGTGGAAGATATTCTAAGTAAGCAAACGACGTACAAATTTATTGAACTTTTACCTTATGCTCCTTTCGCTTTTCAGCTATCGGGAATTATTTTAGCAATTGGTGCAGCTATAGGTGTTTGGGGAAGTTTGATGAGTGTTAGGAAATTCCTAAAAGTCTAACCAAATAATTTTATTGACACCATGAACATGCATAGGCTGAGATGTCCTTTGACATCTCTCTATGTAGAACATAACAAAAACAGAGGGAAAGGTGAACAGACCAATGAGAAAGTTTCCAGTCCTATTATCAACCATTGTTGCAGCTTCTACCATCACATTATCAACGACTTCCATATCCGCAGAATCAACGACAGATTTAAATGAAAAAATTGATGCATTGCAACAACAACAAAAACAACTTGAAGAAAAACAAGGTAAGTTACAGCGTGACACAGATAAAACAGATAAAAAGATTAATAAAAACCTAGATAAACAAGGATCTGTTGAAAAAGAAATTCATTCAATTGATACAGATCTACAAAAAACGTTAGAGCAAATAACAACGAAAGAAACAGAGATCAGTAACACCAATCAACAAATAGAGGAATTAGGAAAACAAATTCAAAAGCTCAAGAAAGAGATTACTATTCTTAAAGAACGTATTGCTAAACGAGAAGGATTATTAAAAGATCGCCTGCGTAATATTCAGCAAAATGGTGGCTCTATGAAATACATAGAAGTAATTTTAGGATCGAAAAGTTTTGGTGATTTTATTAGTCGTTCATCTGCTGTAAACACGATTATGGATCAAGATAAATCGATTATGGAGCAGCATGAAGCGGATAAAATAACTGTGGAAAAAAATAAAGTAGACGTAGAAAATAAAAAGTCCGAAGTGGAAGAACGAAAACAATCCTTGCAAGCTCAAAAACAGGATTTAGTTGCTTTAAAAGGACAGTTAGATAAACAATTGTCGAAAAAAGAAACACTAATGGCGAGCTTGGAAGAAGAACACAAAGAATTGGAAGCATACAAAGTAAGTGTAGAAGAAGAACAAGAAATTTTGGCACAACAGGCTGAAGCAGCGGAAAAAGCAAAACAGCTTGCTCAATCACAAAAGAGTGAATTAGAGCAGCTAGCTAAAGAAAAAGCAGCACAACAAGCAAAACAAGAAACGACGAAACCTAAGTCCAATAATCATTCATCTTCTGCTAATAGTAGCTCTAGTTCAAGTTCAAGTGGTGGTTCAGCACCGGCACCAGCGCCAGCTCCTGAACAAAATATGGGAGGGGATATGATGTATCCTATCTCTGCGCCAATCACTTCTCATTATGGCACTCGTTGGGGATCAATGCACCATGGTACAGATTTCGGTGCGCCAATAGGTACGCCGGTTCGTTCGGCAGCATCTGGAGTTGTTATTATGACGAATTCGGCTTCTCAAGCTGGGATGTCAGGTTATGGAAATGTTATTTTAGTGTCACATAATATAAATGGACAATCTTATACAACCTTATATGCTCATTTAAATAGTATCGGGGTAAGTCAAGGTCAAACTGTAAGTGCTGGCCAAGTTATTGGTGCTAGTGGAAATACTGGGCAATCTACAGGGCCACATTTGCATTTTGAAGTTCATCGCGGTGGTTGGAATGGTTCTAAAAGTAATTCCATTGATCCAATGACAGTTTTAAATTAGTTTTAATCTAAAGGCATCAATCAATTTCTAATTCGATTGATGCCTTTTTTGCTGATAACATGTATAATGACATCATAAAGAGAAGCTGAATGATTGGATGAGTTTAGGCAGCCTCTTAGGATTTACCTATTTCATGGATAGGTATGTTTATAAATGTATTGAGAAGAAAGTTAAAAAATCTCTCCAAAACGGAATAGCGATGGTAATTAATTTTTGAATTGCATATGTTATGATAACAAGAGAATATTTTAACATATTGAAGCATGCTCCTACAACGCTTGTTTGTTACTAAATGACAGTTGGTTTGAAGGTTTGCACAAGTGAGATTTTTATGTTTAATGAGTTGAGGTGAAAGGATGAAATTAAGAAAGCTACATATTGTACTACTTTTTATATTAGCTTTAGCTATTGGTCTGGCTGGAGGTTACACGGGAGTGAAGCTAGCTCAGAAAACAACTCCGCCTACAGAACAGTCAATGAAATTAGGTGGTGAAACGACTGCCAATGAAGCAATAACCCAAGATATGGAAAAAGTGGATCAAGCATTTCGGTTAATTAAAGAAAACTACTTAGAAGATATTGATGATAAGCAGTTAACAGAAGGTGCGATTCAAGGCATGCTTTCTACATTGGAAGATCCATACAGTTCTTATATGGATGCAGAAACAATGAAGAAATTTAATGAGCAAATTGAGTCTTCATTTGAAGGGATAGGAGCAGAGGTAAATAAAGTAGACGATGTATTAAGTATAGTAGCTCCGGTGAAGGACTCTCCAGCTGAAAAAGCAGGATTACGACCAAATGATCAAGTGCTTAAAGTTGACGGGAAAAGCTTAGAAGGCTTAAGTCAAAATGAATCTGTCGCTAAGATACGAGGAGAGAAAGGAACCGAAGTGGAGTTAACAATCCGCCGAGCTGGAGTTGCGGAACCTTTTAAAGTGACAATAGTAAGAGACACTATTCCTCAAGAAACGGTATACAGTAAAACGAAGAATGTAGACGGTAAAAAAACAGGTATTTTAGAAGTGACGAATTTTTCCGAACGCACAGCTCAGGAGTTCAATGAACAGCTGACAAAAATGGAAGACGATGGTATTGAAGGATTAGTGATTGACGTTCGAGGGAATCCTGGTGGGTTGTTAAATGTCATTGAAGATATTTTAAAACAATTTGTTCCAGAAGATATGCCTTACTTACAAGTGGAAGACCAAAAAGGTAACAAAACGCCATATCATTCCGATTTAAAGGAAAAGAAAAAGTATCCGATCAGTGTCATTATAGATGAAGGAAGTGCTTCAGCATCAGAAATATTAGCTGTGGCTATGAAAGAAATGGGTTATGACGTAGTTGGGCAACCAAGTTTTGGTAAAGGAACGATTCAGCAAGCAGTTCCTTTAGGGGATGAAAGTACCATTAAACTCACTTTTTTTAAATGGTTGTCACCAAAGGGGAAATGGATACATGAGAAAGGTGTCCAACCTACTATTAACCAAAAACAGCCTGAATATTACTATACAAGCCCTGTTGAAATCAAAGAGCCTTTAAAGCAAGACCAAACGGGAGATAAAATTAAAAATATCCAAGTTATGCTTCAAGGGTTAGATTACGATCCTGGACGTACAGATGGCTACTTTAGTATAGAAACAAAACAAGCAGTAATTTCTTTTCAACAAGATAATGATTTGCCAACATCTGGTGAAATTGATGCGCAGACAGCTAAGCTGATCGAAACCCAAGTTATTAAAAGCATTCGTGATGGGAAAGATGATAAACAATTAGATAAGGCATTAGAAGAAGTTTATAAGTAATTTCTAAGCAATAAAAATTTATGTCCGCGAGTATTTGCTCGCGGATTTTCCTGAAATGTCTCATATGAATGTAGCAATAAAAAACTATAGTTATGAAGCGCTGTTGCGCCTAATATACGGAGCATACCTAAAGTCAAGCTTCCATTACTGGGGTGATATTCATGCCTCGTATCAAAGGCTATGACTAAGGCCACTTACAAAAATTGGTGTAGCTGCTGTTATGCAGCCTCAAGCATTTCAAATTTTTGAATGAAGAGCCTGGCAGCTTCTATATAAACGCAAAACATATATTAGGACACCTAACTCGATGAAGATCATAGTAAGTTGTAGGAAAGCGACTTTGATTATTGGGGTGATAAACTTGTTAGAATCAGGCTTATTGGAAATCGCTAAAGGGATAGGTAAAATGTTTTTAAACCCGTTATTTTACTGGATCTTTATTCTAATTATTGTTACTGGAATGAAGCGGATAAAACGGGAAAGAGAAGACTTTGGTATTAAAATTTATGATTTGTATTCTGAGTGGAAAAATACGTTTTGGATGTCGTTTGTATTAGGACTGTTACTTTCTGCGTTTACACTAGGTGTGGGCGTTACACTTACATATCCTGTTATATTGTTATTCGGTTTCATAACTATACTGATTAGTATAACGGGAAGAATTAACTTACTATCGGCAAGCTATATTATTGGCGGAACATATTTAATCTTGATGTTTGTACCCGAATGGATAGACGTAGAGAAGATTCTTCCTTTTCGTATGCAGGTAGATGTTCACCTTTCAGGTTTAGTTAGTTTATTAGCCCTGTTATTGCTTGCCGAGAGCATCTTATTATTTGGCTCCAGAAGCGATGTAACCTATCCAGAGCTGACACTTAGTAAACGGGGAATATGGGTCGGACAGCATCATTTAAAGAAGCTGACAGTACTTCCGTTTTTTACACTTGTCCCAACAGGTTCACTAACTCCGTTTGCCGATTTTTGGCCTTATTTTACGTTAAATGGGGAGACATACGGTCTTGTAGTTATTCCTTTTATTCTCGGTTTTGATCATATTGTACGTGCGCAACACCCTTCATTTGCTGCTAAAAAGCTAGCGCGATCTACATTGTTATTAAGCTTCCTAGTCGCTGCGCTTGCAGTAGGTAGTATGTATTATTCCTTGTTTTCATTTATAGCGGTAATATGTGCTATTTTGGGAAGGGAATGGATAAACTATCGTTTTCGAATTAACGAACAAAATAAACCAGGGTATTTTCAATCAACGGATAAAGCGTTAAAAGTGCTTGCTGTACTTCCGAATTCTCCAGCTGATCGGTTAGGTATTCACGTAGGTACGTTGATCACTAAAGTAAACGGGAAGAAAGTGAATCAACCTGGATCGTTTTATCACGCCTTGCAAACGAGTGGAGCTTTTTTTAAGTTGGAAATTATTAATCGAGAAGGAGAAATAGAATTACTACAAGGGGCATGGTATGAGAGTGATCATCATGGTTTAGGACTATTATTTGCCTCTACCCCACACGATCATGAGCATTTTAATGTAAGTAATGGGGAAAGATAATTTATTAAATGTTAACCTTTTGTTTAACGCGTAATCGAAATGAATGAACCAAATAGCTATCGCATGAACCTGTCTTATTCTCTTTGTTAATGCTGGGATAAGTCAGGTTTTTCTGGTTGCTTTTCACTTCAAATATAAGTGCTGTAAAACGCCTATTTCAAGATGTTACCTGAACAGTGTTAGTGAGAGTGTCAACACTCATGAGGTGTAAACCTCTCCTTATTAAAGAATAGCGTTAACCCGATTATTGAGCTTTTATGCCGATGGGTAATAATATTGAAAAAATGTTGCAAGCTAATATAAAAAGTGTTGGAGTTGAGTGGCTCATGTTTATGCGCAACTGCTTTCTGTATTTTTGGGGAAGTATCGACCCAATTTATTTTACTTGCTCTAGGCTAACATATATTGTTGGGCCAAACCAAAAAAGGACGCTATTACGAGCTCGATTAACAAAATATAAAGGTGCTAAAATGGTTCTGTCTGATGGGACCGTAATAGAGAAGGATGATTTATTAGTAAAGATACATTTGCATAATGTTAAATTACTTAAAAAACTCTCGGAACAGTCGAATGACATGAAACGAGCGGTTATTATCTATCATAGTGTAAAACAAGCAATGCCGAGTTTAGCAACATATATTGAAAATCACGCGGAACAGGAAAGAGTAAAAGGGATAATTGGAATTACTAATTTATCAAAAGGTGGAAAGAAATTAGGGTTTGAAGAGAAAGCCTTGCAAAATAAATTTTATCGTATTTTCAAGAAAATAACATTATTCCCGATTAGCTTTTTAACTGGAAAAAAATCAATAAAACCTGTTTATTTATTTATGTCAAAAGGGAAGTTATTAATGAAATACGGGAATCGTTGTTAATGAAAAATTTTACTTTTTAATCTTTAAGCATAGATTTTTTTAAGCCTAGACAGTAGGAAATACAGTCTTTGCGATTGAACTCACTTTAAAAACGAACGATAGGATGAAACAAATGAGGCAAATCCAACCATCAGAAGCATTATTTCTTCCTTTTTTACAAATTCCAAGCGGGCATCACCACGTAGCAGATGCACTAATTGCTGAGTACAAAAGCATTTATCCAAATCATCCGTATGAAAAGGTGGACATACTTAGTTATGGGTATAAAAGTATAGAAAAGTTAGTTTCTTCTACGTATTTAACTTGGATCAAATATTTCCCGGAAGGATATGACCGTTTATACTCGTTTTTAGTTTATAAACAAGGGACTAAAAAAAGAACCAGACAATGGCATTATGAAACTTTATTTCGTCCAATACTACAAAAGGTAGTACAGCAAGCTGAAGCGAAGATACTGTTTTTTACACATGCTTTACCTTCCAATATGGCAAGTGTTTTAAAGCAACAAAGAAAAATAGAAGCTATTACAGTAAATGTGTATACAGATTTTTTTATAAATGCTTTATGGGGGATAGAGGGAATTGACTATCATTTCGTTCCGACACTTTCCATGAAAAAACATTTAATACAGTGTGGTGTAAAGGAAAGTAATATATTTGTTACTGGCATCCCTGTTCACCCATGTTTTTATTATACGGCTAGCAATCAAAATCAAAAAGAGGGACTGCAAATGCTAATAGCTGGGGGTAGTTTAGGGACGGGAGATTTAGAATGTTTGCTAAATGAATTAAATTTATCTTCTCGGGTACATCTGTATGTTTTATGCGGACAAAATGAGCAGTTATATCAAAAGCTTCATTCTAAAAAATGTTGTCATATAACACCATTACGCTATTTGCATTCTAAGCAAACAATGAATCAATTGTATGACCGTATAGATGCTGTTATAACGAAGCCTGGTGGTGTAACCGTTAGCGAGTGTCTTGTGAAGCGGAAACCGCTGTTTATATACAACGCTTTACCAGGCCAGGAAAGAATTAATTTGCAGGAATTAACACGTTTAGGTTTAGTACAAGCAATTGATAAAAACAAACCAATTGGCAAGCAAATAATGGATTATTTTTCAAATGATTACAAGCAACAACAACTGTATCAACAGTTGCATAACTACTTGGAAAATAGAGAGCAAGATTCTGTAGCATCCATTATAAAACGGATTACACAACAAACAAACCACAAAGGGGGAAATAGTATCTCCTATATATAAGATGGCGTAAAATAATCCACATAGATGAAGCCAAGCAAATAATAGCGAGTCAAGTATAGAGATAATAGCTGTGATAATAGGTAAGCTTTTTAGGGGAAAAGTAAAGATGTTTGAAGCATGTAGAGAGGATATTATCTGCATGCTTTTTTTACTAGAGGAAAGTATACGAATTTCGTGATTTAGCGTACAAGAAAAATGAAGGCAATCAAGATTATATGAAACAATTACTACTTCGCGGGAGTAAGTAATAAATGATAATTTTCCAAGGTTTAAGTTGCTATAAAAGAACAAATCATGCATTTATTTTATTATCAAAGGAGCCTGCGTTTAATTACAATATGAAGCTTAAACATACTTATTGATTAGCAATTCATAAAGCATATGTTAGCCTTTAGCTGAAGGGAATTTATTACAATAACGAATATTTGTTCGTTTTTCTGTTAACATATGTAAGGTTTATGATAAAATAAGTACTAGTTATGGACGGATCGGAGGAGAAGCTAGTGGAAAATCAATTTGAACTAGTTGCCAAATATGAACCAAAAGGTGATCAACCACAAGCAATTAAAGAAATTGTTGAACGTATTAAGGCAGGAAAAAGGCACCAAACACTTTTAGGCGCAACAGGAACTGGTAAAACTTTTACTATGTCGAATGTAATTAACGAGATTAATCGGCCAACTTTAGTGATTGCGCATAATAAAACTTTAGCCGGTCAACTATATAGTGAGTTTAAAGAATTCTTTCCTAATAATGCGGTGGAGTATTTTGTTAGCTACTACGATTACTATCAACCTGAAGCTTATGTACCATCCACCGATACATTTATTGAAAAAGATGCGAGTATAAATGATGAAATTGATAAACTAAGGCACTCTGCTACATCAGCATTGTTCGAGCGACGAGATGTTTTAATTGTTGCGAGTGTTTCCTGTATTTATGGATTAGGTTCTCCTGAAGAATATAAAAGTCAAGTACTCTCCATTCGGACAGGCATGGAAAAGGATCGAGATCAACTATTACGTGAACTTGTAGACATTCAATACGCTCGTAATGATATTAACTTCCAACGCGGGACGTTTCGAGTGCGTGGCGACTCTGTGGAGATAATTCCAGCTTCTAGAGAGGAACACTGTATACGCGTCGAATTCTTTGGTGATGAAGTCGACCGCATTCGTGAAGTGGATGCATTGACAGGGGAAATTATTGGCGATAGAGAGCATATTGCTATTTTTCCAGCCTCTCACTTCGTAACGCGAGAGGAAAAATTGAAGCTTGCTATTAAAAATATTGAAAAGGAATTAACAGAGCGTTTAAAAGAGTTACGAGATCAAGGGAAATTACTAGAAGCACAGCGTTTAGAACAACGGACGAATTACGATCTGGAAATGATGCATGAGATGGGCTTCTGTTCAGGCATTGAAAACTATTCACGCCATCTTACTTTGCGCGAAGCAGGTGCGACACCATATACATTGCTTGATTTCTTTCCTGATGACTTTCTAGTTATGATTGATGAATCACATGTCACACTCCCACAAATTCGTGGTATGTTTAACGGGGATCAAGCGCGAAAACAAGTACTTGTAGATCATGGATTCAGATTGCCGTCAGCGCTAGACAACCGCCCGTTACGCTTTGAAGAATTCGAAAAAGCTACGAACCAACTTGTTTATGTTTCTGCCACACCAGGGCCATACGAACAAGAGCATTCGCCAGTCATGACAGAACAAATCATTCGACCAACAGGTCTCTTAGATCCAGAGGTAGAAGTAAGACCAATTAAAGGACAAATTGATGACTTAATCGGGGAAATTCATAAACGTTCCGAGAAAAACGAACGTGTGCTAGTCACCACGTTAACGAAAAAAATGTCGGAAGATCTAACTGATTATTTAAAAGAACTTGGTATAAAAGTTGCTTACTTGCATTCAGAAATTAAAACATTGGAGCGAATTGAATTAATTCGTGATTTACGTGTTGGTAAATATGATGTTCTCGTTGGAATAAACTTATTACGTGAAGGTCTTGACATTCCAGAAGTATCTTTAGTAACAATTTTAGATGCGGATAAGGAGGGATTTTTACGTTCAGAAAGGTCCCTTATTCAAACGATGGGACGGGCTGCACGTAATGAAAATGGCATGGTTATTATGTATGCTGATAAAATTACGAAGTCGATGCAAATAGCCATTGATGAGACGTATCGTCGACGGGAAAAGCAGATTGCTTATAACGAAAAGTATGGTATTATTCCTACGACGATTAAGAAAGACGTACGAGATGTGATTCGAGCAACTGTTGCTGCTGAAGACCAAGAAACGTACGAAAGCAAAACAAAAAGTGTTACAAAGCTAGCAAAGCAGGATAAAGAAAAAGTAATAGCGAATATGGAAAAAGAAATGAAGGAAGCTGCCAAAGCATTAGATTTTGAAAAAGCAGCTGAACTTCGAGATGTCATACTTGAACTGAAAGCAGGAAGGTGATGAAATGCCTAGTAAATATATAACCATCCAAGGTGCTAGAGCTCATAATTTAAAAAACATTGATGTTAATATACCAAAGAATAAGCTGGTCGTCCTCACAGGCCTGTCTGGTTCTGGAAAGTCTTCTTTGGCTTTTGATACGATTTATGCTGAGGGTCAAAGGCGTTATGTTGAATCTTTATCTGCCTACGCAAGACAATTTTTAGGTCAAATGGATAAGCCGGATGTAGATGCTATTGAAGGCTTATCTCCAGCAATCTCGATTGACCAAAAAACGACAAGTAAAAATCCTCGTTCTACTGTAGGAACAGTGACAGAGATATATGATTATTTGCGTTTATTGTTTGCTCGAGTTGGTCACCCTACTTGTCCGAAGCATGGGGTAGAAATTACGTCGCAAACCGTAGAACAAATGGTAGATCGAATTATGGAATACCCTGAACGGACTAAAATACAAATTTTAGCACCAGTAGTATCTGGCCGAAAAGGGGAGCATGTAAAGGTATTTGAAAAATTAAAGCAAGAAGGTTATGTTCGCATTCGGGTAGATAAAGAAATGCGAGAAGTTACAGAGGAAATAAAGCTTGAAAAAAATAAGAAACATTCTATCGAAGTGGTGATTGATCGAATTGTTGTTAAAGAAGATATTGAAGGGCGGTTAAGTGATTCGATAGAGACAGCATTAGCTTTAGGCGAAGGAAAAATCATTGTTGATGTAATCGGTCAAGAAGAAATTACATTTAGTGAAAACCATGCATGTCCTATTTGTGGATTTTCGATTGAAGAATTAGAGCCACGTCTCTTCTCTTTTAACAGCCCTTACGGTGCATGTCCAACTTGTGATGGATTAGGTACAAATTTGGAAGTCGATTTAGACCTAGTTATTCCTGATTGGGATAAATCGTTAAATGAACATGCCCTTGCGCCTTGGGAACCGATTAGTTCGCAATATTATCCACAATTGTTAAACAGTGTTTGTAACCATTATGATATTGACATGGATATACCTGTAAAAGATATTCCAAAAGAGAAGATGGATAAAATTCTTTACGGCAGTGGTAAAGAAAAAATTCATTTTCACTATGAAAATGATTTCGGCAATGTTCGAGATAATCATATTATGTTTGAAGGTGTCGTTAATAATGTCGCTCGACGTTACCGAGAGACATCTTCGGATTTTATTCGTGAAAATTTAGAAAGATACATGGCTCAGAAAAACTGTCCATCTTGTAAAGGATATCGTTTAAAAGAAGAAGCGCTAGCTGTTCGAATCAACGAACGGCATATTAGTGAAGTGACCGATTTTTCTATTACAGAAGCACAGACCTTTTTTCAAGGATTACAGTTATCGGAAAAAGAAAAGCAAATTGCGAAGATGATTTTAAAAGAAATATCCAATCGGTTGGAGTTTTTAAATAATGTAGGTTTAGACTATTTAACCTTATCGCGAGCTGCAGGGACACTCTCTGGAGGAGAAGCGCAGCGGATACGGTTAGCTACACAAATCGGCTCTGCATTAACAGGGGTTTTGTATGTGCTAGATGAGCCTTCCATTGGATTACATCAACGTGATAATGATCGTTTAATTGGAACGCTAAAGCGCATGCGTGATTTGGATAACACACTCATTGTCGTAGAACATGATGAGGATACGATGCTTGCTGCTGACTGGCTAATTGACATTGGGCCTGGTGCGGGAGAGCATGGCGGTGAAATTGTAGCGAGCGACACACCTGAAAACGTGATGCGTCATGAACAATCACTAACAGGGCAATATTTAGCTGGTAAGAAATTCATCCCTTTACCCGCAAAAAGAAGGAAAAAGGATAAGCGTGTTATTGAGATCGTAGGGGCAGAAGAGAATAATCTGCAAAAGGTTTCTGTAAAGATTCCGATTGGTTTAATGACCGTCGTTACTGGTGTATCTGGATCGGGGAAAAGTACATTAGTAAATGAAATTTTATATAAAGCGTTAGCGAAAGAGTTATATACAGGAAAACATAAGCCAGGAAAGCATAAAGCAGTAAAAGGAATAGAGCATATTGAAAAGGTCATTGATATTGATCAATCACCAATTGGCAGGACTCCTCGTTCTAACCCTGCAACATATACGGGCGTATTTGATGATATTCGTGACGTATTTGCGCAAACAAATGAAGCCAAAGTGCGCGGATACAAGAAGGGGCGCTTCAGTTTTAACGTTAAAGGAGGCCGTTGTGAAGCTTGCCATGGTGATGGCATTATCAAAATAGAAATGCACTTTCTCCCAGATGTGTACGTTCCTTGTGAAGTGTGTCATGGGAGCAGATATAATAGGGAAACATTAGAAGTAAAGTATAAAGGAAAAAACATTTCTGATGTGCTTGGTTTAACGATTGAGGAGGCATTGGAATTCTTTGCGAATATCCCGAAAATAAAGCGGAAATTACAAACGATTTATGATGTTGGCCTCGGCTATATAAAGCTTGGTCAACCGGCTACAACTCTATCTGGTGGGGAAGCACAGCGCGTCAAGTTGGCAAGTGAACTGCATCGACGTTCCAATGGTAAATCCTTTTATATTTTAGATGAACCAACCACAGGTTTACATGCTGATGATATTAGTCGGCTGCTAAATGTGTTACAGCGGCTTGTCGAAAATGGGGATACCGTTCTTATCATTGAGCATAATTTAGACGTTATTAAAACAGCTGATCACATTATTGATTTAGGCCCTGAGGGCGGTGCTGGAGGGGGAACCATTATTGCTACTGGTACACCCGAACAAATTGCTAAAAAAGACAATTCTTATACAGGAAAATATTTAAAAAATGTTTTAGAGCGTGACCAGAAACGGATGGACGCTTTCATTAAAACGACAGAAAAGTTAGCGACAAAGTAAAGTGATTTTTACAGACTCTCGAAATATTTTTAAAAAGCATTGGATGTTAAAGGTATACTTTAATCAGTGGGCTTTTTCTCTCCCCCACTGATTGGGAGTACCCTTAGAAAAATTGCACAGTTCATCATACTCTTACTTCTTTCTTTTCCACGCCAAAAGCTTTCATCTCCTATACCATGTAATGTAGCCATTGTTATCTTCTTTTAGTAGGTCAATTGTTTGCTAAAAGAAACAATACCTCTCCTGTGTTTATGTTTTGACCATATCTCTTTCTTTCGTTAAGCTAAAAGGAGCAGAAAATGGGGAGGAACCACAATGAAACCAATTGAAATTAACCAAGTACAAAGATGGTTGGATAAATTCATAAACACGTCAGTTTATATTCATGTAGAAACAACAAATGGTGCTTATGCTAGTCATTTTGATGACAAAGCGTATAATGTAGGTGCTTATGCCAGGAATGTACAGATTACTTACACGCAAGCAAAAATTGTTGGCGAAGGGAATGCTTTTCGTGTTGGTTTAAAGACAAGCAATGGGTGGATTTATGCAGAAGGGTTAACGGATTGGACGATACATGAAGACACAAAAGTGCTACTTGCTGGTCATGATCGCGAAGGAAGATTAATGGTTGCTTTGCAACTAAGTGAAACCCCTTTTGATTATTAATTTACACTATAGGGAAACATGTAATTTGCTAGTTTATCTATAAGGTTAAGTACAAGCTTTACCACATAGACTGGTAATAAGTTAAGTTATTCTAAGAAAGAAGAAAGAACAGGTGATGAAATTGGATAAACACGTCGTTATCATATTACCACATCCAGATGATGAGTCATTTGGATCTGCTGGATCCATTGCGCAATTTCGAAGTCAGGGAATACCAGTAACTTATTTATGCGGCACACTTGGTGAAATGGGGAGAAATATGGGGAACCCGCCATTTGCCAACCGTGAGACTTTACCAGAAATTCGCAAGCAAGAATTAAAAAATGCATGTGAAGTGCTTGATATAGATGTAAAGATGCTTGGCTATCGAGATAAAACGATTGAATTTGAAGATCGAAATGCAGTCGCTAACCATTTGCAAGGCATTTTGGAGGAAATAAATCCTAGTCTAGTTATTACGCATTATCCAGGCTATGCCGTGCATCCAGATCATAACGCTTTAGGTGCAGCTGCAATTCAAGCTGTAGAGCAAATGGAAAAATCGCGTCGTCCTGTTATTTGGGCACAAGCATTTGCTCGAGGATTTCAAAAAGAATTGGGAGAGCCTGATATAATTAATGATGTAGAGGATCAGTTTGAAACAAAAATGAATGCTATTCTATGTCACCAATCACAGGCAGGCGGGATGATTGGACAATTAAAAAACTATAAAGATTTAGGAGCAGAAGTCTTACAAGAAGCAAAAGACCGATTTGGCAAAGAAGCATTTTTTACACTATAAGAAACTGCCGTGACGTGCTAAAAGGGTGCCAACACCATTGTTTTTGAAACTTCTAAACGTAAGTCAATGACACTTATTTCTTAAATAAGGATGGAGGCTATGATAATGAAAAAGTTGTATCGCTCAAATTCAAATCAGATGCTAGCAGGTGTTTTCGGTGGCTTAGAAGAATATTTCAATATTGATGCAACCATCTTACGGCTACTATTTGTTGTTTTGTTATTTATGAGCTTTTTCACGGTAGCTGTTATTTATCTTATTGCTGCAATGATTATTCCAGCTGAAGGGGAGATACGTTAAGCATGAAGAGATGGCTCTTATCAATTGTTCTTAATGCAGTTGCATTGATTGTCGTTGCTCAGCTATTTGATTCGTTTCATTTAGAAGGGTTTGGTACAGCAATGCTAGCAAGCTTTATTTTATCGCTATTAAACATCCTTGTAAAACCAATTTTAGTTATTTTAACGTTGCCCATTACGATGCTTACATTAGGATTATTTCTGTTTATCATCAATGCATTTACACTTATGATCACGCAAGCAGTTATGGGGAGTTCTTTTGCAATTAGTGGGTTTGGTACAGCTGTTTTAGCTTCCATTATTATTTCAGTTATCAATGTATTATTAAATCGTCTAGTGCGAGATTCCTTAGGCTAAAGCAGTTTTTGTTTGCACTATAAGGCTTCGTTTCGGCATAAAGACTTGACGCTAGCAAAGATTTTCTATACGCACAACCAATTCAAATAAATCATCGTAGGCATATTTGTCTACGATTTTTTTACGGTATGTGCTACAATGAAGAAAACTTTTGCTTCTTTTATGGGGAGCCATTTGGTATGGAGTGACTAACCATTTATAATGAAAATAGATTTCTAAATCAAAAATAACTTGTACACACTTTAAATTTCAAGTTATAACAAGAAAAACCTAGTGTTGCGATGTGTTTCTAACAATGTAGCGCTTTTACATAATTTTGTTTTTTGTTAAAAGGATCGCAGCAAAGATAAGCTAATAAAGCAACAGCATGTCAAAGTATAAAACTTTAAACGTTAAGGTATAAGCAAAACGACGGCGCTTTATCGCCTTAAATACTTGATGATAGCCAAGAAGCTTTTCTAATAAGCACTTAATTATAAACATGGTTAATTTACAGCGTGTGTCCGTTTGACTACAAGGAGGAAATAGAAACAATGTCAACAGTTCGTACGAAGGATTTATTGGATAATTTTAATTTAACATTAAAAGCTGGAAAAGACGGTTTGTTTAGAGAGATAACAACTGGAGATATTTCTAGACCTGGGATAGAAATGACAGGTTACTTCAAATACTATCCTAAGGAAAGACTTCAGTTAATAGGTAGAACAGAGATGGCATATTTCTTGGAATTAAATGATGAAGAAAAAGCCCATCGTGTTGACAAGTTATGTACAGATATTACTCCTGGGATAGTTGTCACAAGAAACATGGAAATTCCTCAAGTCTTGATGGATGCTGCTAATGAATCCGGTGTGCCAATTCTCCATTCCAAGCAAAAAACAACGCGAGTTATTAGTAGACTAACTAACTTTTTAGAGGCCAAATTTGCCCCTTTTACAGCTATTCATGGCGTTTTAGTTGATGTCTATGGAGTAGGTGTATTAATTATGGGGCAAAGTGGCGTTGGGAAAAGTGAAACTGCTTTGGAACTTGTTAAAAGAGGACATCGGTTAGTTGCAGATGATAGTGTGGAGATAAGACAGGAAGATTATGACACCCTCATTGGAAACTCCCCTCCTTTAATTGAACATTTATTGGAAATACGAGGGTTAGGAATTATTAATGTCATGACATTATTTGGAGCTGGATCAGTTCGAAACTTTAAAAAGATCTCTTTAATCATTAATTTGGAGAACTGGGATCAACATAAGCAATATGATCGCCTTGGTTTGGATGAAGACAAGATGAAGATTATGGATGTGGAATTACCAAAAGCAACGATACCTGTTCGCCCAGGAAGGAACCTCGCAGTTATTATCGAAGTGGCTGCGATGAATTTTCGTTTGAAACGCATGGGTGTTAATGCTGCTGAAGAGTTTTCAGAGCGGTTAACGAGTATGATTGATCAAGAGACAGAGGATCACTTATAAGGAGGATGATTGAATGAGCTGTTCAGCAGAACCATTAGATAGAGTATTTTTACAAATCGGTTCTTTCCCAATTTATTGGTACGGCGTCATTATTGCCGCTGGAGCCTTTTTAGCGCTTTTATTAGCAAATCGTGAAGCCAGTCGTTTAGGGATGAAAAAAGATATCATGGTAGATTTAGTAGTTTTTGCGATCCCTATAGCTATTATTTCAGCGAGAATGTACTATGTTATATTTGAATGGGATCAATATGCTGGTGGAAATTGGACGGATGTTTTTGCTATTTGGGAAGGCGGCATTGCTATTCATGGTGCACTTATTGGTTCTGTTCTGACTGCTATTATATATGCTCGAGTGAAGCGTGTATCTTTTTGGCAATTAGCTGATATTGCAGCGCCAAGTCTTATTTTAGGTCAAGCCATTGGGCGCTGGGGTAATTTCATGAATCAAGAAGCTCATGGAGGGCCTATTTCAGCATCTACATATGAAAGTTTCCATCAATATTTGCCTGATTTTATTATGAATCAAATGTGTATTGATGGCGTTATGTATCATCCAACATTCCTCTATGAATCTGTATGGAATTTGCTGGTTTTTGCATTGTTGCTTTTGTTTAGAAGGTTTAACCCGCATCGTGGCGAGTTATTTTTAAGTTATGCCATTATGTATTCTGTAGGACGTTTCTTTATTGAAGACATGCGTACTGACAGTTTGTATGTATTCGGCGAATTGCGTCAAGCGCAAGTAATTTCTATTGTAATTATAGTCGTTGCACTTGCACTAATTATTTACCGTCGTAAAACTTCACACGTTCGTTATTTGGATATCATGAAACGACAATCGCAAGCAAAGAAAACCAAAACAGGTGGAAAGAAAAAGAAGAAATAAAGTTAATTAGTAGTACGCACGTACTATCCATAAATACGTTTAGTTTATAAAGGACATTAGCCAAATATAAGAGGAGGAAAAACATGAAAGGGACGGCGCAAAGAGGATTAAAGCAAGGGCTTTTAACGACATGGACATTGGGGAAAGTTATTTTCCCCATCACGTTAATTGTAACCATTTTACAATTTACACCCGTACTTCCGTGGGTAATCAAACAACTAACACCTTTAATGGGGGTATTTGGTCTTTCCGGAGAAGCTGCTGTTCCATTAGTGCTAGGAAATGCGCTAAATTTATATGCAGGTATAGCAGCTATTGTCTCTTTTGAATTTACGGTAAAAGAAGTTTTTATTATGGCTATAATGCTGTCATTTTCTCATAACTTATTTATTGAATCAGCAGTAGCGTCCAGGGTGGGAGTTAGTTGGTGGCTCATTTCTGGCATTCGTATAGGTTTAGCGATATTTGCTGCAATTGTCGTTAACCTTGTATGGGATGGTGGTTTTGAACAAGCTGTTTACGGTTTTATTTCCAGTTCAGATACTAATTTAAATGGCTGGGGAGAAATAGTTTTACACGGTTTACAGACAGCAGCTATTGCGATAATTCAATTAGCACTTATCGTTATTCCACTTATGATCGTCATGCAATTTTTGCGCGAAATGGGTTGGCTAACAAAACTTTCCAAAGGCTTTGCTCCATTTACAAAAGCGCTTGGAATGAAAGAAAATACTTCGATGACGATGGTAGCAGGACTAACGATTGGTTTAGCTTATGGCGCTGGAGTTATGATACAGGCTGTGAAAGAAGATGGAGTAGAGAAAAAGGATATGATGCTTGCGCTAATCTTCCTTGTATCATGCCATGCTGTTGTAGAAGACACGCTCGTTTTTATTCCGCTAGGCATACCAGTTTGGCCGCTACTAATCATTCGTTTAGTAACAGCAATTGCATTAACGATGACTATAGCTTATTTTTGGAATAAACTAGATAAAAATAAAGGGAAGGAACCGACAACAAATGAGCATTCGTACAATACTTTTTGATTTAGATGGGACATTAATAGATACAAATGAGTTAATTATCGCCTCGTTTTTCCATACATTTAAGCAATATAATCTACAATTTACGCGAGAAGAAATTATTGAGTTTAATGGGCCTCCTTTAGTAGATACGTTTAAGGCAATCGATTTAGAAAAGGCAGACAGCATGGTGCAAACGTATCGAAGCCATAATATGAAAGAACATGATAATTATGTCAAGGTATTTCCTTATGTTATAGAAACATTGGAGCAGCTAAAACGAAACGGATTCAAATTAGGGGTTGTTACTACTAAGATGCGATCAGGCGTGGAAAAAGGGTTAGCTACTACAAAGCTAACAGCTTATTTTGATACGGTGATTACATTAGATGATGTCAAGAACCCAAAGCCACACGCAGAACCAGTATATAAAGCGATGGAAGAGTTAATGGCAGAACAACATTCAACATTGATGATCGGCGATAATGCACACGATATAGAGGCTGGGAAAAATGCGGGTGTGCAAACAGCTGGAGTAGCATGGTCTTTTAAAGGAAAAGAACGTTTATTACAATATGAACCAACATTTATGCTAGAGGATATGCGTGATCTTTTAAGCCTTACAGGAGTGTAAAACATGCGAAGAACAAAGCGTTACCCTGTGCAACATACAAATTCCTTATGGCAAATATATAAGACAGTGTCCTTTTGGAAAATCATGAGGAATTTTATCATCATTCAGCTAGCCAGATATACGCCGTTTTTACCTGTGAAAAACTGGCTTTATCGTACATGCTTATCGATGAAAATCGGTAAACAAACTGCTTTTGCGCTTATGGTTATGCCAGATATAATGTTTCCAGAAAAGATTTCGATAGGAAAAAATAGTGTCATTGGTTATAATACGACGATCTTAGCTCATGAATATTTAATTACAGAGTATCGTCTCGGAGAGGTTAGGATCGGTGATGAAGTCATGATAGGAGCGAACACGACTATTTTGCCGGGAGTTCATATTGGTGATAGGGCGATTGTTTCAGCTGGTACATTAGTGCACAAAGATGTGCCTGAAGGAGCTTTTGTTGGGGGAAATCCAATGCAAATAATTCATACAAAAAAAGAAAGGGAGGAAAAACATAATTCAAATGAAAGCAGGTGAGAGATTTGCACGTTCCGACTGGTATATTGCCGGCTATACGTAAGATGAAGGACTTTGATAAAGCATTAGAAACAGGATACCCGACTATTGTTATTTTAGAAACGCGTTTAGCACAAATTAAGAGTCTCGTTGCCCACACTAAAAAATCAAATAAAAATATTCTTATTCATTTCGATTTAATTCAAGGTTTAAAGTCGGATGATTACGGAATGGAATATGTACTTAGGGAAATCAAACCAGATGGTATTTTATCAACAAGAGCAAATGTTATTCGCATGGCTAAAAAACATGGCTTACTGGCTATTCAACGGGTGTTTCTATTGGACAGTTTAGCGCTGGAGCAAAATTTAAAGCAGATTGAAAATGCCAAGCCGGATTGTATTGAAGTATTACCAGGTCTAATCCCTACTATGATTCAATCGATAAATGAACAAACAAAGCTGCCAGTTATTGCTGGGGGACTCATTAAAACAAGTGATCAAGTAAGGCAAGCGCTAGAGGCTGGAGCTGTGGGAGTCTCAACTTCTAATACAGATCTTTGGTAATAGGGTAAAAGGAAACCATTGTTGATTGTCTACATATATGTTATACTTTAAGTAAGTTAATAGATGGACGGAGATATGGAGAAGCCGCAAAGCAACTAATATATGTTATATTAGTTTGTTTTGTGGCTTTCTTTTTTTACACTTGGTTTATCGTATACATCTAGCCAAGTTTTTCTAAACGCAGCATTGATGAATAATATTCGTTTATCCTTTTATGTGTAAATATATTTTCGTTCCATTTTATACATGCGTATCCTGTAAATGGGGTATGGATATATAGAAACAATAGTCGAATATTTAGGGAGTGATGGAGAATGCATACTTTTTCAAGCTTTCAACGTGAGGATAACTTAAAACATATGGAAAGTAAGCAGCTGGATTTATTGGTCATTGGCGGAGGGATTACTGGGTCCGGTATTGCTTTAGACGCTACAATGCGAGGGATGAAAACAGGGCTAGTGGAGATGCAAGATTTTGCAGCAGGAACTTCTAGTCGTTCAACAAAACTTGTCCATGGAGGGCTTCGTTACTTAAAGCAAATGGAAGTTAAAATGGTAGCAGAAGTAGGACGGGAAAGAGCCATTGTGTATGAAAATGGCCCACATGTAACAACGCCAGAATGGATGATGTTGCCGTTTTATAAAGGAGGCACATTTGGACCAGTTACGACAAATATTGGTTTGCGCGTATACGATTTGCTAGCTGGTGTAAAAAAATCAGAACGGCGAAAAATGTTAAATATGGAAGAGGCTTTGGCAAAGGAACCGTTGATTAAACAAGATGGCTTGAAAGGAGCCGGTTATTACGTAGAGTATAAGACGGATGACGCCCGATTAACGATCGAAGTATTGAAAAAAGCTGTACAAAAAGGGGCACATGCAGCTAACTATGCTAAAGTAGTGGACTTTATATATGATAAAAATAAACAAATAACAGGTGCTATTATTGAAGATCAAATTAAAGGAAAACGTTATCAAGTGCATGCAAAAAAAATGATTAATGCCGGTGGACCATGGGTGGATGAGTTAAGAGAAATAGACGGATCGAAACAAGGGAAAGCGCTACATTTAACAAAAGGGGTTCATCTTGTATTCTCAAAAAAAGTTTTCCCATTACAACAAGCTATTTACTTTGATAGCCCAGATGGTCGCATGATTTTTGCAATACCTCGTGAAAATGTAACCTATGTCGGTACAACAGATACGAGTTACAAAGGGGATATCGCGAATCCGACAACGACAGTTTCTGATCGTGACTATATTTTGAATGCTATTGATTATATGTTCCCGTCATTAAAAATTACTGCCGACCATGTAGAATCGAGCTGGGCTGGTTTACGCCCATTGATTGCTGAAGAAGGGAAAGACAATCCAGGAGAAATATCACGTAAAGACGAAATATTTGTCTCTGATTCTGGGCTGATTTCAATGGCTGGGGGGAAATTAACCGGCTACCGTAAGATGGCTGAAGATGTCGTGGATAAAGTTACACAGCAGTTAAAAGAAGAAGAAGGTATCTTATATTCTAAATCTGATACAGTACATCTCCCAATCTCAGGTGGAGAAGTTGGTGGTTCGCAAGGGTTTGCCAAATTTGTTATTCGTAAGACAGAAGAAGCAGTCTCAGAAGGGATGGATGATTCGACAGCTAGACGATTAATTTACAGGTATGGATCGAATTTTGATAAGATCTTAGAATTTTACCGTGATAGACAGCAAGAAGCAAGTGCTGAAGGAATTGAACGTTGTCTTTTTGCAGAACTTGTATATGCGTTAGAGTACGAGGCAGCGTATAAGCCTGTAGACTTCTTTATTCGACGAACTGGGGCATTATTTTTTGAAATAGAATGGGTGAAGGCTCATAAAGACAAAGTTATTTCATATATGGCTAAGGTATTACAATGGACGAAGGAGGAAGTAGAGAAGTATACAGATGAATTAAGTTTAGCAATGGAAGAGGCTATTCATCCGGTAGTAAATAATTAAAAACAGAAACGGGCATCTATTAGGAGATGCTCGTTTTTGTTGAAAGTTCACGGAGTTTTGTACAGAGATAAGAAAGTATAAAAATTTGATGTTATGTGATAACCAAATAACCGAATGAGCCACGTCCGACTCCATCGCCCAGCACTTAGGCGACTTCACGAATCGCCTTACGATAAGTCATCATCGTTTCGTTCCTAAATAGGAAGACAGACTAAAGACGTGCTTGCCGGAGTGCGCCGGCATACTCCTGTTGCAGGAGCATGATTCCTAAAACTTTCGTTGATTCGTTCCACTCGCTACGTTGCTAACCGGGCGCTTGCGCCTTTGTTCCTGTAGGATAGCTTCAAGCTTTACTCTTATTCGAACCTATACCAACGTGCTATTAAATATGGTATAATTTAATTTGTATGTCTACAAATTAGGGGGATATTTATGCAGCAAGTTACGAGTAAAACGAAAGGAAAACAAAATAACGTTCTCCCTTTTATTCCTGAAGGTGATTTTTATTTTACAAAAGGTATAGAAGCTTTCCAAAAAAGAAAATTTGATAGTGCTGTCAAGTGGGTAAAAAAGGCAATTGATCACAAGCCTGATGAAACTTTATATCAATGTCAATTATCTATTATATATACGGAAATTGGTGCATATCATGCTGCAAATGACCTTTTAATGAATATACTAAAGGTTTCTGAGAATGTCGATTGTTACTATTTAATAGCAAACAATTTCGCTCATTTAGGCTTATTAAATGATGCAAAAAAGTACGCTCATCTCTATATGGAAAAAGATCCGAATGGCGACTTTAAAGAAGAAGTACTCCATTTATTGGAACTACTAGAAATTGAAGAAGACCTAGAGGATGAAGAGTTGGAAGAAGAGGATGAGCTTCTTATCTACCAGGAAACGGTTTTTTACCATATGGAGCATCATGAGTGGGAAAAGGCGATGCATATTTTAGAGGAAATGCTTGTCTTGTTTCCAAATCAACCAAATATAAAGCATGAATACGCAGAAACGCTCTTTTTTTTAGGTTATGAACAGCGAGCGGTTCATATGGAGCTTGAAGAAATGGAATCAAATCCAACTTCACTATATGGGTGCAGTAATTTAGCTATATTTAATTATTATTTAGGTCAAATGGAAGCATATAATTTCTATATCGAGCCATTACTAAAAGTATATCCAATTCACGAGCAACAAAAATTACGTATTGCAGTAACATTAGCCCGAACAGGGCAGTATGCAGCTGCTGTAGATAGGTTTAAAATGCTTAAAAAAGACAAATTGAATGGGCATCTATCTTATTTTCGCTTTTATGCATTAGCTTCATACCATATAGGAGACCATGAAAAAGCCATGTCTATTTGGAGGGAAGGGTGTAAAAAACATCCTGAACTAAAAAACGAAAATACACCTTGGCATGAGTGTTGAAGCGCCTTGAGCAGAATAATAGACGAAAGTTGTTTTGTTTATTAAGCTAAGTATGGCTGAATTATTTATGAGAAAAGAGGCGAATACAATGTCTGATATTAAAATGTATGATGTAATCATTGCAGGAGCAGGCCCAGCCGGAATGACTGCGGCTGTCTATGCCTCTCGAGCTAATCTAGAGACACTAATGATTGAACGTGGTATACCGGGTGGCCAGATGGCGAATACAGAGGATGTTGAAAACTATCCAGGTTATGATCATATTTTAGGACCAGATTTATCAAATAAAATGTTTGAGCATGCGAAAAAGTTCGGTGCTACGTATGCGTATGGTGATATTAAAGAAGTAATAGATCATGGAGCGTACAAAACGATTGTTGCTGGACAAAAAGAATACCATACGCGAGCACTTATTATAACTACTGGTGCACAATATAAAAAATTGGGCATTCCTGGGGAAGAAGAGCTTAGCGGTCGAGGGGTTTCTTATTGTGCTGTTTGTGATGGAGCGTTTTTTAAAGATAAAAACCTTGTTGTTATTGGTGGGGGAGACTCTGCAGTGGAAGAAGGCATTTATTTAACGCGATTCGCTAACAAAGTAACCATTATTCATCGACGTGATGAATTACGTGCCCAACGTATTTTGCAAGATCGTGCTTTTGACAATGAAAAAATCGACTTTATTTGGGATACTGTCGTAGAAAAAATTAACGAAAGCGCCGGGAAAGTAGGAAGCGTTACGTTAAAGAACAATAACACTGGTGAAACCTACGATCATGAAATTGATGGTGTATTTGTTTATATCGGCATGGTACCTTTAAGTGAACCTTTTACATCGTTGGGTATTACCAATGAGGAAGGGTACATTCCAACCAATGAAAATATGGAAACAAAAATTCCTGGTATATTTGCTGCTGGTGATATTCGCGAAAAAACGTTACGTCAAATTGTTACAGCGACTGGTGATGGAAGTATTGCAGCTGAACAGGCCATTAAATATGTGGAAGATTTAATGGAAGAGTTAAAAGCAACACATTCGTAATTAGAGGTTTCTTTTAAGAAAAATTTACGATTAGTCATTGCTTTTTAATCGCGCTGTAATATAAGCGCAATATTCATGGGTTATAATAAAAATAACTAATTGACCCCCTTTTAATAGATAGATTAGTTAATGGACACAGATCACGTATCTGTGTTTTTTTCTGTTTTTAGACGTAAAGTATAACAAAAACAACAAAGATTTTCCCAAAAACACCCGGGTGATAGACAAGTTTTTGCGAAAAGAAGAAACGAAGACACTCCCGAAATTTGTTCTTGCTGTGTCATGAAGCGAAAAAGTCTGTTTTTCTCTCTCTTTAGTAGCGCCTCATTAGCATATGTTTCCATCTTCATATCATAGCTTGTCATTCTCTTGCTTTTAGGAAGTTTCATTTTCAACATAAAACTAGTATAATTAGATAGGGAAAGAAAGTTTGTTTATTTAGTTTCGGTTCATTTAGAGGTGATAGGAATGCAACAAGTAGCAAATTGCATATTATTAAAACAAGACCACATTTTATTATTAAAAAAACCGAAGCATGGCTGGTATGCAATGCCTGGTGGAAAGATGGAATCTGGTGAAACGATAAAAGAAGCCGTTATTAGAGAATATAAAGAGGAAACTAATTTGACTATTCAAAATCCGCGTTTAGCTGGGGTATTTACATTCAATGTTTTACAAGATGATCAACAGATGAAAGAATGGATGATGTATACATTCACTTGTCAAGACTACAGCGGTAAACTGGCAGATTTTTGTAGAGAAGGAGAGCTGCAATGGGTTCCCGTGAATCAAGTGTTACAGTTACCGATGGCTGAAGGTGACCGGTTAATTTATAAGCATATTCTGGAAAGTAAACATGTTGTATCAGGAACTTTTACTTATACACCTAAAGATGATTTGATTACCTATCGAATAGATGGTTCGTCCGATACGAAGTAATTTTCTAATGTCATTCTGCAAGGAAGCCAATGAAAGAGGGAGATAATGAATATGAGTAAAAATCTTGAAACAAAATTAGTAATTATTACAGGAATGTCAGGTGCCGGTAAAACGGTTGCAGTGCAAAGTTTTGAAGATTTAGGGTACTATTGCGTTGACAATCTTCCTCCTACATTATTGCCAAAATTTATTGAACTCATGAGAGATTCTACAAACAATATACAGCGGGTAGCTATTGTCATGGATTTACGTGCTAGAGAATTTTTTGATTCCTTGTTTGAATCTTTGGATACTTTAGCAGATGAAGAATGGTTAGATGAACATGTTCTATTCTTAGATGCAAAAGATGAAAAGCTTGTCAGTAGGTATAAAGAAACGAGGCGCTCACATCCGCTGGCGGTTGGAGGTTTACCGCTTAATGGAATCCGGCAAGAACGAGAAATATTGGATGAACTAAGAGGAAGAGCACAAAGAATTATTGACACGACGAATTTAAAGCCGAGAGAGCTTCGTGAAAAGATTGTTCAAAAGTATTCAGAAGAAGATCAAGAAGTATTTTCTGTGCACATGGTTTCATTTGGTTTCAAATATGGTCTACCAATTGACGCCGATCTTGTATTCGATGTTCGTTTTTTGCCGAATCCTCATTATGTAACGAATTTACAACCATTAACAGGTTTAAATAAAGATGTATCTTCTTATGTATTTCGATGGACAGATACACAAAAATTTATCGTAAAAGTACTTGATTTATTGCAATTCATGTTACCACAATATAAAAAAGAAGGAAAGTCACAATTGGTTGTTGCCATTGGTTGTACTGGTGGGCAGCATCGCTCCGTCGCACTGGCTGAACATTTCGCTAAAGAATTGCATAAAGATTATATTACACACGTCACGCATCGTGATATTGATAAAAGAAAGGGACAATAATATGACTGAGGAGAAACGTCCGAATGTAGTAGTTGTTGGAGGGGGAACGGGGATGCCTGTCCTACTCCGAGGTCTGAAGGATTTACCTATTCATTTAACAGCATTAGTTACTGTAGCCGATGATGGAGGAAGTACGGGAAGGTTACGTAATGAAATGGCAATTCCTGCTCCAGGGGATATTCGTAACGTGATTGCAGCTTTATCTGATGCTGAACCGATGTTAATTGAATTATTTCAGCATCGTTTTGATGTTTGTAATGGCTTATCTGGTCATTCACTTGGAAATTTACTCCTAGCAGCAATGAGTTCGATTACGGGGAATTTTAATATGGGGATTAGAGAAATCTCTCGCGTCCTAAATGTAAAAGGAAAAATATATCCGATCTCAAATGATAACATGTCGCTCCATGCTGAAATGGAGGACGGGACAATCGTGTCTGGGGAGTCGAAAATTCCTTTATCTAACAAAAGAATAAAACGTGTTTTTTTAAGCCCACAGCCTGTTGAACCATTACCGAATGCAGTACGTGCTCTAAATAATGCCGATTTAATCGTTATTGCACCTGGTAGCTTGTATACAAGTATCATGCCGACCATCATTATGCCACAAATAGCAGAAGCAATAAAAAATGCAAAATGCCAAGTGGTATATGTTTGTAATGTCATGACGCAAGAGGGCGAAACTACTGGTTATACAGCTGCTGACCACGTGCAAGCTATTTGTGATCATATTGGAGAAGCAAGTGTTGATGCGATTGTCGTACATAATGAACCCATTGAAAAAACGATACGAGAGATGTATGCAGAAGAAAACGCTTCTCCCGTGGTATATGATATAGAGCGTTTAATAGGTATGGGCCTGCAAATTATAGAGGGAGATATTATTGATCCGACACAGCCTACTTTAAGGCATGATAATCATAAAATTGCATCATTGCTACATTCGCTTTTGAACAAATGAATATTGTAGATAAAAAAGGTGTCACGTCAATTTTGTATTTGAAGAACTAGTGTAATAGGAGCAAGAAAGGAAATAGCTTTCACAGAAAAATTTATTTTAAAAACGAAACAATGTAATCTGTAGCCTTGATGGCCGCCATTAATAGCACCTACTATTGATCTGTAGAAGGGAGGGATAAGTATGTCCTTTGCTTCCGAAATAAAAAAAGAATTAACAGCAATCGAAGTAGATGATTGCTGTAAATATGCGGAATTAGCTGCATTAGTTCGAATGAATGGGACAATTTCAATATCAAAGCAAAAATATACTTTGGATATACAGACGGAAAATGCTGCTATAGCGAGAAGGATTTATTCTTTAATTAAAGCAACTTATAATACAAGAGTGGAATTATTAGTAAGAAAGAAAATGAAATTGAAAAAAAATAATGTATATATTGTTCGTTTGAATGAAGGTGTAAGACCAATTTTGGTAGATCTCCATATTTTGCAAGAACCAATGACGTTTAATCGGGTTATTTCTGATCATCTTATTCATAAGTCTTGTTGTAAGAGAGCTTATTTGCGTGGAGCATTTCTTGCTGGTGGGTCAGTGAACAATCCAGAGACGTCTTCTTACCATCTGGAAATTTTTAATATTTATGAGGAACATAATAATTCATTTTGTGATTTGCTTAACCAATTTGAATTACATGCTCGTAAATTACAACGAAAAAACGGGTATATAGTTTATATAAAAGAAGCAGAAAAAATTTCAGAATTCTTAAGTATAATTGGTGCTTATAATGCTCTATTTAAATTTGAAGATGTGCGTATTGTTCGAGATATGCGCAATTCGGTTAACCGTATTGTTAACTGTGAAACAGCAAACTTAAATAAAACAATTGGAGCAGCTTTTCGCCAAATTGAAAACATACAGTTCATTGATCGTACAGTTGGTTTGGAGCAGTTACCAGAAAAGCTCAAGGAAATTGCTGTTCTCCGTGTAAAACACCAAGAAGTTTCCTTGAAAGAATTAGGTGAATTAGTAGAAAGTGGTAAGATATCTAAATCAGGTGTAAATCATCGTTTGAAGAAAATCGATGACTTCGCCGAAAAAATTAGAAATGGCGAGTTTGTACCTTAATCTTTGCTTACAAAATGTACCATGATATAATGGTTGTAAATTATAAATATTTTGCATAGATAAGATAACATGGAGAGGGGTTCCTCTCTTCCATGTTGTAGTAATAGTTTGCATAAAGTAAAAGCAATATGGGAAGGCTTTTAGGTTGATTCTAGCGATATCAGAGGGTAATGATAACGCTTACTGTAGAGGGAGAGAGGATGATCTAATTGGTTGAACGGATAATTAAAGTAAATCTTTCTACTGGTCTACAAGCTAGACCAGCAGCGGAATTTGTTCAAGAAGCAAATCGTTTTCATGCTCATGTTTTTATTGAAAAAAATGGGAAAAAAGTGAACGCAAAAAGCATTATGGGATTAATGAGCATAGCTATAGTTGCTGGAGAAGAGATTACACTTATTGCTGACGGAACAGATGAAGAACAGGCTATTGAAAGGTTAACAAAGTTTGTTTCTGAAACATAGAAAGCCACCCAAAAAGGGTGGCTTTCTATGTTCTTTAATCAGGTTTACGCTCTAGTACCTTATCAATTAAACCATATTCTACAGACTTTTCAGCTGTCATGAAGTTATCGCGATCTGTGTCACGTTCAATGACTTCAATTGGCTGTCCTGTTCGTTCAGAAAGGATTTGATTAATTTTTTCACGCATTTGAATGATTCGACGTGCATGAATCTCTATGTCTGTTGCTTGCCCTTGTGTTCCACCTAGTGGTTGATGAATCATTACCTCACTATTAGGTAATGCGTAACGTTTGCCTTTGGCACCCGCAGTTAATAGGAATGCCCCCATAGATGCTGCCATTCCTGTACAGATTGTAGAAACGTCTGGCTTAATGAGTTGCATCGTATCGTAAATTGCCATGCCGGCAGTGATTGATCCACCTGGTGAGTTGATGTATAGTGAAATATCTTTTTCAGGATCCTCTGCGTCTAGAAATAATAATTGGGCTACAATGGAATTTGCAACGTTATCGTCAATCGCACTTCCTAACATAATGATTCGATCTTTAAGTAAGCGTGAGTAGATGTCATAGGCGCGTTCACCGCGGTTAGTTTGTTCAATTACTGTTGGTATTAAATTCATAACAATTATCCTCCTCTATCTATTCGTATATCTTTGATATCGATATATTTATCATAACTAATAGGTCAAATAAGGTCAAACAATAAACATTGAAGTTTGACAAATATACTTCCATTTATTCCCGTTTTCTATGAAAATAAACATACAAAAGAAAAAAGGGGTTGTCTATTATTAGAATACAGGTTATAATATCCTATGTGTCTTCATTCAAAATAAAAATATGCGCCCGTAGCTCAGGGGATAGAGCAACGGTTTCCGGTACCGTGAGTCGGGGGTTCAAATCCCTCCGGGCGCGTAAAAAAGATTTTATATCCGAGAAAACCATCGGAAGTTTTTATGGTATCTCATACTGTAATTTTTTATGATATTAGATGACTAAAACGTCTCTTTTTATTACTGTCTATGTAAGTAATAAAAGGGGCGTTTTTATTTTTTCTATAAAGGAATAGTTGTGCAGTACAAGTGCAGCATGCCAAAAAATGAATGGAATTAAAAAATCTAATGAGGTTAATTCTTAATGCTATAATTGTGGATTTAAAAAGAATGTGGTATATTGAATAAAGAATTTACTTTGTCATCTTTAAGGAAGGAGTATCTAGCTCATGAAGAAAAAAATACTTGCTTATTTATCAATGGGATATGGATACTCTACTGCTGTTTTTTTCTAAAAGTTATATAAATTGGTGAAGTGTGCCCAAAATAGCTTTTGAAGAATAATAGTAGAATAATTTGATGGCGAGGTAATAAAATGAACGGAAAAATTACTAGAAAAAACCCTGTAACAATGCCCACTCCAGTGGGTAACTATACGCATATTACAAGAATACCTAAAGAAGCAGATCTTTTTGTAACCTCAGGGCAAATTGGAGTGGACATGAAGGGAGATATCCCGATTGATTTTAACGCTCAAGTTAAAAACACCTTTATTAATATGAAACATGTTCTCGAATCGGAAGCATTAGATGAGAATAACATCATTAAAGTAAATATTTGGGCTACAGAAAAGATCGATTGGGACTATCTATATTCTGAGTGGGATGGCCTATTTGGTGAAAATTACCCTGCAATGACGATTGGCTATATTTCTGAATTAGGCTTACCTGAAATAAAGATTGAAATTGAACTATGGGCGGCTAAGCCTGAATAAAAGTATTTCTTTGCATTTTGGAATTTGTTTTGTATGCACCCTCCATTATTACTCATTTCGTAGCAATGGAGGGTGTGTTTTATATTTGCTGGAAAGTTTCATATTGATGTTGGAGTAATACGCCCTAAAGAACAGGCAAATTAATTACAACTTAGCTTGAGGTGTGGGGGTTCTCTCTATCGGTTCAAGGATACGCTTAATTTGTACTATAGTAAACTACCATGGCACGCATTTCGAGCCAGCATCTATTATGGAAATAACTAGTAAATGAAGTGGACGAACCGCAGAAGCCAGCATAAGTCGTTCACATGGGAAGCATTCAGCTGTTTTTGCGTAAATTTCTACTTCCGAAATCCGGGTTTTAAACTTACGAATGAAGGGAAAGGATTAGCTGCATTTTGAGAAAGATATTGGATAGGATCCGTGTGCATTTATAACTCCCACACAGATATGCGAGGGAAAGGAACACAATCCAAAAAGATAGGTTCCTTTCTCCTCGATCTATAAAGATTGGCGCTAACCAAGTTTTTCTAAAAAAACAAAGGAATTTGCTCTACCATTGTTAGAATGCCTAAGTAACCCATCAACACAACTACAATTCCTCCAGTTATTGTTAACCAAAGTGGATGTTTATACGAACCAACAATTTTTTTCTTATTTGCAGCCACCAATAGGGTTCCTAAAGCAAGTGGCAAGATAAGGGCATTTAAAGCCCCTACTAATATAAGCATCTGAACAGGTTTGCCAATGAAAGCAAATGTAGCTGTAGAAATGATAATAAATAAAATGGTAATCCAATTATGATATTTTTCAATCGTTGGACTAAAAGAACGAATAAATGAAACAGAGGTATAGGCTGCTCCAACTATAGAAGTTATAGCTGCTGCCCACATAATTACGCCAAACAGTCGATACCCTATATCACCAACGGCTAGTTGAAAAACGGAAGCTGGGGGATTGCTAGGGTCTATGCTTAGTCCTTGTGAGATAACACCGAGAACTGCTAAGAATAAGGCCACACGCATTACACCTGTAACAACGATGCCAGTTATAGAACTTTTTGTTACGTAGGATAAATTTTTTTCTCCTTTTATTCCAGCATCTAACAAACGATGTCCACCTGCAAAGGTGATGTAACCACCAACAGTTCCTCCAACTAAAGTAATGATGGCATACATGCTAATTTTTTCTGGCTTTACCGTGTTTATCATCGCTTCTCCAACAGGTGGAGAGGTTTTAAAAGCTACATAGAGCATTAATAATATCATAATAAAGCCAGCAACTTGTACCACTTTATCCATTGCTTTACTGGCCTCTTTTATGGTGAAAATCAAGATAGCAAAAATGGCGCTTATTATTGCTCCATAAATGGGGCTTAAACCGAGCATAGCATTTAAACCTAGGCCAGCTCCAGCAACGTTTCCTATATTAAAAGCGAGACCTCCTAACACGATGAGAATTGCTAAAATAATGCCAAGCCCAGGGAGGACTTTATTAGCAATTTCTTGACCTCGTAGCTCTGTTACTGCAATAATCCTCCAAATATTTAGCTGTGCAAACACATCTAATAATAAAGAAACGAATATGACAAAGGCAAAACTTGCAGCTAACTGTTGTGTAAATACAGTCGTTTGTGTTAAAAATCCTGGACCTACTGACGAAGTCGCCATTAAAAAGGCTGCTCCAAGAAGAATGCTTCTGTTAGATTTCTTTTTCACTTTTTTTGTCTCAAGTTGAGAATGTATTTTCTTTGCAGTCATGTAGTTTTTCCTTTCTCAATTAAACTGGGGAAATTCGGATGTTGTGTTTTTGGAACGCATCGGTTATATAAGCAGCAAATTCAAGAGCATGTTTACCATCTCCATGGATACAAATGGTATCTGCTTTTAGTGGAACAGCATTGTTTTGTGTAGAAATGACTTTACTCTCTGTCACCATACGAATTACTTGCAATACTGCTTGTTCTCTGTTGGTAATTAATGCATTATTTTCATTACGAGAAGTTAATGAGCCATCTGATTGGTAAGTGCGATCGGCAAATACTTCGTGGGCAGTCGTCAAACCGATTTTTTCTCCGGCTTTCGCAAGTTCACTGCCAGATAAAGCATACAATACTAGATTTGTGGAAAAATCATTTACAGCTTGCGCAATGGCAGCAGCCAATTCCTTGTCTTTGGCGGCCATATTATATAAGGCGCCGTGAGGCTTCACGTGTTGCATTTGCGCATTGTATGTAGTTAAGAAAGCATGTAGTGCGCCAATTTGATATACAACCATATCATAAGCCTGTTGAGCTGTGATCGCCATCTCTCGCCTTCCAAATCCAATTAAATCTGGCAAGCCAGGGTGCGCTCCGACCTTCACTCCATTTTCTAGAGCCAGTTGCACTGTTTCTCTCATTACAGTAGGGTCTCCGGCATGAAAACCACAAGCGATGTTAGCTGAGGAAACATACGTTAAAATTTCCTTTTGTTCACTTAGTTTATACCTTCCGAAACTTTCTCCCATATCACAATTTAAGTCTACTTGATATACCATTATCTTCTTCCTCTTCAATAGATTTAATACTAGTTTTTAAATTTTTAGTATAAAGAAATAGTAGCATATTGTTTTTATGTTGAAAAGATTGTTATTTATTGTTTAATTAGAATTTTGTCACATGTCATATTGACGTACTATTTTTATAAGTCGTATAATCAGTATATGTTTTTATCATTATTTCAAAAAATGGATTAAAGAAGGTAATTGGATGAGTTGTGTTCTAAATAAAGTAAAGATTTGGCCGTTTAATGAATCTGCTCTTATAGTACAATTAGGAGATGATTTAAACCCAATCGTACACCAAAAAATATTGCATTTCGTAACTCTTTTAGAAGATACCCCTTTTGTTGGATTTATAGAATGTGTGCCTGCTTACCTTAATGTGACTGTTTATTATGACCCTTATACGGTGTATGAATCGCAGCCTTTTCATATAACACCTGTATCTCCTTTTGAGATCGTAAAGACTTACATAAATGGGCTACTACATAAATTAAACGATGACAGGAAAATATTTATTGGCCAAAAGGTTGTCATCCCTGTTCTCTATGGTAGTGATTATGGTCCAGATTTAGAGTATGTCGCCAATTATCACAATTTGTCCATCGAGGATGTCATTCGTATTCATACGGAAAAAGAATATTTGGTCTATATGCTTGGTTTCGCTCCTGGTTTTCCTTTTATTGGTGGTATGAGTAAACAAATTGCTACTCCTCGCAAAAATACACCCCGCTTAACTATTGCACCAGGATCAGTGGGAATTGCTGGAGCACAAACAGGGGTATATCCTTTAGCGACGCCAGGAGGCTGGCAAATTATTGGCCGTACCCCCATTGATTTATTTTTACCTGATCAAGTACCGCCATCCTTGTTAAAAGCTGGTGATACGATACAGTTCGTATCCATATCCCTGGAGGAGTATAGGCAATATCGACGGGGAGGGAAGGAGAATGAATAGTGTACGTGTGCTCCAGGCAGGTCTGTATACAACAGTTCAGGATTTGGGTCGATTTGGCTATCAAAAATATGGAGTAATTGTAAGCGGACCAATGGATGCTTATTCTTTACGGATTGCTAACTTGCTTGTAGGAAATGAGGAAAAAGAAGCGGTAATAGAAATGGCGTTAGCTGGAGCAACCTTACAATTTAATGAATCGCATGTTATTGCTATTACTGGAGGCGATTTAACGCCCAAATTAGATGGGAAACCAGTACCTATGTGGCGTCCGATTTTAGTGAAAAAAGGTTCTGTTCTCCAGTTTCGATTTGCTATTAAAGGGTGCTATGCCTATGTTTCCTTTGCTGGAGGTATTCATGTACCAAAAATAATGGATAGTAAAAGTACGTATGTAAGAGCTGGCATAGGTGGATATGGTGGAAGGACCTTACAAAAAGGCGATACTTTTGCTTGTGGTGATAGGAGTCTTATAGCAGAAGCACTCGTGCATCAATTAGAACGCGCCCCTGATCATTTATCTTGGTCAGTCAATCCTTCTCCACTCATTACCTTTCATAATCATTCATTCATTCGAATTATGAAAGGTAATGAATTTGAGCAATTCGATAAAAGAAGTAAATACGCGTTCTTTCATGAAAATTATACCATTACAACGCAATCAGACCGAATGGGGTACCGCTTAACGGGTCACTTGCTATCCTTGACTGAAAAATTTGATATGCTTTCCGAAGCAGTTACATTTGGAACCATTCAAGTTCCTCCAAATGGACAACCTATTATTTTAATGGCCGACAGCCAAACTACAGGAGGTTATCCAAAAATTGCTCAAGTTATTTCGGCCGATTTAGCCACGCTTGCTCAAACACGACCAAATACTTCTGTTCGTTTTCAAGAGGTGCGTTTAGTGGAAGCGGAGGCGATATTGTTAGAACATAAGCGTATATTACAGCAAATAGCAGCTCGTATTAAATGGAAAGCCTTAGGATGAGCGAGAATATGTGCTGCGAGAGGGGTAGGGGGTGAAAAAGCGCTTTTCCTTTTTTTATAGTTTGTTCGTTTTGTTTTTGGGGCAAACTTATGGAAGGTGATGCATGATGAAGGCTTCAGAAGAAGAAAGTAAACAATTTGATAAAGCGTTAGATACTTTTATTGAGCTGTATAACAATATGGAAGCGGACGCCCCCCTCATTTCTTTTACTGATGATGTTGTCGAGCAAATTGAAGCAGCTAAACAAGTATATGGAGAAGCTCTTGTTCACGAAAAAATTAATTCCATTGTTCGAGAAGCACTTTCCTTGGTAGCATTAACGAAAGATCGGCAAGATACAGAATCTCAAGCGTAGGTTTCTTTTGCAATGACTAAAAAACGTACACACGTCCGGTTTTTTGTGGTATAATGAGAACAAACGTTCTTTAGGGGGCTATACGATGAACTCCATGTTACAGTGGTCAAAGGAGAACAAGCAAAAACTGGTTCTGTTTTATATGGATCAAAATAATCAAATAACACAACGATTCATACGTGTGATAGAGATATACGAAGACGCATTTATAGCATTTTGTTTTTATCGTAAAGAAGTTCGCAGGTTTAAATTTAGCTATATCCTTTCTTGTGATCGTGTGAAAAGAAAGGGAAGTGCATAAGATGAAGATATATGATCGAGGGACGATAAAATGGACCTCTATGATGTTACCAGAGCATGTGGATGTACTTCAGGATATGTGGGAAAAGCTTGAGCGCAAAAAAATGCCTATTTTGGACGAACAAAAGCTGGAGGAGTTGGATGTCCAATTACAAGCTGCCGTTCGTCAGGGTATCGTTATTGAAATTAAGTACTTCAATGGTCGTGATTTTTTAACTAGCAAAGGGAAGGTAAAGCAGATCACAAATGAGTGTCTTTATTTGCAATCAGGCAAAGCAATCAAGCGGAGGCAAGTGTTGGATATATGGACGTAGTAGTATGATGGTTGGTCTGCATTTCTAATTGGTGGGCCGCCCTTATGTGTATGACAAAATAAGGGAATGCTTTTGCTATCGCCAGAAAGGCTTGGCGATAGCCAAATTATTCTAAATCTGATGGACATTTATTAGCTCTTGAAAGTATCTTCGTTTATAAATATCACTTGTTGACATCCTACCTATTTCGTTTGCGGTTCGTAAATATCCCAAGCTGTTTTTAAAGCTTTTACAATATAATCTGCTACTTCTTCTATCATGAGAGAATCGGTCTGTACTGTTGAATGATGCGTTTGATAGATGACTTTACGTTCATGAAATAATTGCTTGATTTCTGCTATGCTTTTTCCTTGTAACACAGGTCTACTGTCAATGAGTAAATTAATTCTATCCTTCCATGAATCCCAAGATAAATCAAGGTAGAAAACAATACACTTTTCTAAGCAAATGCTTCTAATTTCCTCTTGTAGGAAAGCACCTCCACCTAATGAGATGATTTTTAATTTTTGCTCACATAAACTACGAATGATCTCTTTTTCTTTTTTTCTAAAAAACGGTTCGCCATATGTTTTAAATATATCTGTGGTTGGCATTTTAAATATGTTTTCAATGACCTGATCAGCATCAATAAAATCTCTGTACAGTTTTGCAGCTACTGATTTACCGATAGAAGTTTTACCAACTCCCATAAATCCAATTAAAACAATGCTTTTTTGACGTATAGGGGTTTCATTATACATTGGGTTACCTCTTTCTTTTTGACTTGCAAATAAAGCGAGTCTTCTATTTAATAAGGATCTTATTCTTCACTCATTTGGTTATTCATATGATTTACATGTTCTAATTTGGGGAGCGGAGGTGTAACAGCCCCTTACATCAAAGAAGTTTTGCTATCTTTCATTAGAGAAAAATACATGTAATAAGATTATTTTATTTTATAATGGCGCATCGGCTTCTAGCTAGTCATTACTTTTAACAAAAAGCAAACAATAAGTTATATTTTATTTATTATAAGCGAAAAGCTAGTAACTTGTACAAGGAAAATTATATTTTTGTTGGCAATCCTGTCTAATAGACTTATAATAAATATTTAATAGAAGCGGCGATATGTAAAACAGATGATTTGCTATTGTCTATGAATGATGATCAGGCTTGAACCAAGGTGCTGACTCCCAGCGGAAAGAGCATGAGCTTGCGCTTTTTGCGAATGTCAAGTATGTATAAAATTTCAAACAGAAAAACATAAAATGTTCGTAATAATGGGTGAAATAGTAAAAATAGTATACGAGGAGGCGTTAGGTGTGGAGACGGTAAAAATTAAAAATTTACATTTAGGAAAAGGAATGCCAAAGATTATCATTCCAATAATGGGAAAAACATTGCAAGAAATGAGCCATGAATTAAGTGAAGCTAAGCAGGAAAAACCTGATATGATAGAATGGCGTGCGGATGCTTTCTTACATGTCAATAATATAGAAAAAGTACTTCGTTCACTAGCAGAAATTAGAAAGTTAATCGATGATATTCCATTGCTTTTCACCTTCCGTACTTATAAAGAAGGGGGAGGAAAGAAGTAACGCTTAACTACTATGAAGAATTATTAAGTCAAGTTATAGAGTCAGGATGCATTGATGTCATTGATGTTGAACTATACATGGAACAAACGATTACAGAAAGACTAATACAATGCGCTCGACAAAATAATGTAATTGTTCTAATGTCTAACCATGATTTTCAAACCACTCCCGCTAATGGAGACATGTTAGCACGTCTAATAGCCATGCAAGAGACTGGAGCAGATATTGTAAAATTAGCGGTAATGCCGCAAAATGAAGAAGATGTTTTGCGTCTATTACAAGTTGCGGCAAAAATGAAATCAACCTATGCCCAAAAGCCATTCATTACTATAGCAATGGGGCCATTAGGTATATTAAGTAGGATTGGAGGAGAAGTTGTAGGTTCTGCCGCTTCTTTTGGCTCGGCGATACAAGCTTCTGCTCCCGGACAAATAACAGCTGTTGAATTAAGATATATGCTACAAACGATCCATCGTTATTCGAAATAATAATAAAAAGCTACCTCGCTATAAAACGATGTAGCTTTGCTTGTTGAAAGTTATTTTTAAAGTACTTCAAGCAATCCACAAGAGTGGAAAATGGTGGAGTTGTTGGCGACGAATAGAGAGAGTTGAACTTCTTGAACTTTTAGGAAAACATAAGATTAGACGACAAGCTAAGTTTTTCTCATATTTTTGATTAACAGAATAGAACGGTTTCACTAGGGAAAGTATAAATGTTTTAAGATTTATCGCATAAGCAACATTACGGCTTTTTCCACATTGAATTGGCAATTAGACCAGTTTTTCTAACATGCTTTCGCCTACCAAGCAACCTGCTCGTTAGTTTGTTCTTATATAATGTCGCAATGCTTCGCAAAACCAAAATTGGTATTCTATTTGGGCAATACCTCTTGAAATAGATGGAATGAAGATAGAATTTAATATCTTCCCACTGCTGGTCATACTCCTCCTGTTTAAATCTAGCAACATCGATTACTTTAATCGTATTCGCAGGTGTAAGAATAATATTTCGTAGATGGATATCAGCTGGGTTTAGACCTTGTCGTTTTGCATATGCAAATGCTTGATCAGCTTCATCAATATGCTTCTTTGTAAAAGGGATTCCTTGAACTAAACAATCGTATAAGGTAACTCCGTCAATATAATCGAGTACGAGATAATTAGCACCACTTGCGTATAGCTCCGGAAATAAAGCACAATCTTGTAATTGTTCATAAACAGTAGCTTCTTCGCGCGCTATATGCTCATAACCTGATGGAAATACTTTAATTACTCTATTTGTCGATCGGATTTTACATACAACTGCACTTCTTCCGCTTCCGATAAGCGTTAAAGCAGGGGACATACTAATAATAGTAAATCCATGCTTTTCTTCCCTTATGCTTATACTTGCTACTAAAACAGATATTTCGCCAGGGTCCAATGTAAACACTCCTTGTCTAAACAAGAATAACTTAAAAAACCTCAACTATTCTGCCTATTTGTTTGGTGCTGAATAGCTATTCTAGCTAATTTGTCTGCTTGCTTATTTTGTTTTTCCGGAATCCATTTAATAAAAAAGTGCGGAAAATCAGAGGCGAGCTCACATATTTGGTGTAATAATGGGATGAACAGGGTGTTTTTGGTGTGATTTTTCTCGATTGTATCTACAACGATTCTAGAATCAGATCGAAAAGATAAAATATCAGAAGGGAATGTATCTTTGCAGATCATTAAAGCTTTAATAACTGCATGAAATTCCGCTTCATGGTTGGAAAAATCCCCTAAAAAATAGCTGTATTTATAATGTTTCTGTCCATGTTTGATATAAACACCCGCACCACTTGGTCCTGGATTACCACAGGATGCACCGTCTGTATATACCTCTATCATGCGCATGATCCTCCTTATGTGTAAGCTGATTATAGCATATAAGATGGTGTAGAAACACGTTAATCACTTTTAGATGGAGAATAAAAGGGAAATAATCTATAAAATATGCTTTGCTATACGATAGAAAAGGATACAATGTTGACTTCATGATAGTAAAAGAATAGATTCCACATGTGTTATAAGTTCTTTTTAAACTTCTCTAGAAGGATTTTTGTTTTTATGGCACAATAAATGAAAGGGTAAAGAAAGGGGAATGGTCATGAAATTACAACTTGTTAATGAACAAGTCTTACAGTGGAAGATGAACCAATCCTTAATGCAATCGATTCAAATATTACAACTTTCCAATACAGAACTGGTGGATTATTTAAAAGAATTGGAAAAAGAAAACCCGCTCATTGAAGAAATAAACTATGATGACCCTACTCTTCCATATGGTTCATCAACGGACGATGTTATAGCACCTGGAGAAATCAATGCAAGTGAGTTAAGCATGTACGACCATTTGAAAAAACAGTTATATATATTACATATACCTGAAAAAATGCGACCTATTGTATTATATGGTATTGATTCCATAAATGAAAACGGTTACTTGGATGTTGAGTTACAACTTTGGGCAAAGCAGTGTCATGCGACATTAGAGCAGGTAGAGCAAGCGGTAAAACTTATCCAATCACTAGAACCAGCTGGAATTGGCGCCAGAACCTTAAGCGAATGTATTATATTACAATTAAAAATTTCTGCTGCGGATAAACCATTAGTACATAATTTATTAGAAAATCATTTACAATGGGTAGCGGAAGAAGATGTAGAAGCTGTAGCCAATGAATACGGTAAAAGTGAAACATATGTAAAGGGTTTATTTGCACAAATTAAAGCATGTCACCCGAAACCAGGGCACTTACTTGATACGAAGATAGATCATTACATTATTCCAGAAGCTTCTATTTATAAAGAAAATGGGAAATGGCAATTATCTTTTTATTCGTGGAGCAAGCCAAAAATCACTTTAAATGAGGCATATTTTCATATGGAAGGGGTTGGAAAAGAAACGGAGAAATATATTAAAGAAAAACAAACGCAAATAGAAATGGTGAAAAAAGCGATTACTTATCGAGGTGATACATTAGAACGTGTTATTCAATGTATGGTTGAAAAGCAATCTCTGTATTTTGAACAGGGCACACATATGATGCAGCCATTAACATTAAAAGATATTGCAGAAGAATTGGCATTACACGTTTCCACTATAAGTAGGGCCATTGCTCATAAATATGTGCAAACACCAAATGGCATTTTACCATTAAATTTCTTTTTGCAATCTGGCGTTAAGCAAAGCAACGGCACCAAAGCTTCTGCGCTTGCAATTAAGAATATGATTGCTGACCTTATAGCGCAGGAAGATAAGTATAAGCCGCTGTCTGATGAGAAGTTACGAAAATTGATCGCTGAGAAATATACAATTCAAATTGCGAGACGTACAGTCATGAAATATAGAGAGCAACTACAAATACCATCATCTACGAAAAGAAAGGAATGTTAGTTTGGTAACGATCCATTTTTATACAAAAAAAGCTTGCCTTTTATGTAATGAAGCAAAGTTTATGTTAGAATTTTTTCAAGATGAATACGATTTCGAAATTCGAGAATGTGATATTTATACGAATGATCTTTGGTTAGAGGAATACCAGTTATTAATTCCTTGTGTAAAAGTAAATAATGCAATATTGGACGCATCCCAACTAAATTGGCAGACGCTGAAAATTCTTTTAGATCAACATGTAGGTAATAAAAAATGAGATATGCACATTATTTTTCTTGCTAGTGCTTTATGTGCTTTTTTTCAAAAATACATCAAGTATTTGATATAAGCATAAAATATTTAAACATGCTGTACGAAGAGCTTATTAGAACATTAATCATATCTGATATAAGTTACTATCCTACAGTTTTTTAAAAATAATAGCGAAAGGTTGTTGTATATGGGGCATGTTGTTCTTATTCATGGGCTTGGGCAAAGTGCATCCAGTTGGCAGGATACGATTGCTTATTTAAGCGAATATCGTAATATATATAGTCCAAACCTTTCTGCGATGCTTCAGCATAAAGAGGTCACGTATCAAAATTTGTATGATAGTTTCAATACGTACTGTGAAAATTTTGACGAACCGTTACATCTTTGTGGGCTCTCATTAGGCGGAGTATTAGCTTTAAATTATACAATTGATTATCCTGAAAAGGTAGATTCATTAGTATTAATAGCGGTGCAATATAACATGCCGAAAATGTTGTTGAAATTGCAAAATATGGTATTTAAGTTTGTTCCGAAGTCTTCCTTTCAAAATATAGGCTTTGAAAAGAAAGACTTTATTCAGCTAACAAATACAATGACTACGCTTAATTTCAGTGGAAAATTAAGTGATATTATGTGCGATACGATGGTTGTTTGTGGTAGGAAAGACCATGTAAACAAAAAAGCAGCAAAAAAATTAGCAGAATACATTTCGAATTCTGAACTTCACATGGTTGACAATGCAGGACATGAAGTAAATGAACAAGCTTCGAGAGAATTAGCGAAAATACTAAAAGCTTTTTATGAGAGAAAATAACTGACTATCTATTCATTTTTGTCAACGATTTAACAAATTACTTATTTTGGTATTAAGGTTTATCGAATTAAGAAATTGTATTATTAATATAAAGACTTGGCGATAAGCCAAGTTTTACTTCATATTTTGTCTAATTAAATTTGCTTCACATAATTTTAACATTAAATCGGTTGTGTAAATAAATAAATTTGGTATAATATACATGTAAGCAAGAAAACATAAAGCAAGGAAAAATTTTTTTTGCAGCTTCCGGGACGTATTAATTCCACCCGGGACTCCAAAAGACCAGGTGAAGGAGTCCTTCGTAATGAGAAACTTGATTCAACTACAAAAAAGGCTGCTACCTGATCTGTTGGATGTGATGCAACGACGTTATGCAATGTTACGCACGATAGATTTGTTGGAGCCAATAGGTCGCAGGGGATTAGCTGATAACACAAATGTTACCGAGAGAACTGTACGAGGAGAAATAGAACTTTTACAGGAGCAAGATTTAATTCAAATTACTGCTAAAGGTATGTTTATCACAAAAGCGGGTAAATTAATTTTGGAACAGTTAGGTACATTTATGAATGAAATCATGGACTTGCGTGCACTAGAAAACAAATTAAAAGATGCACTGTCCATTACTGACGTTATCGTTGTTCCTGGAAATAGTGATGATCATGAGTGGGTCAAGCAAGAAATGGGAAAAGCTTGTGTAGCCAGTTTGAAAAACATGGTTGGTGAACATCCGACCATTGCTGTAACTGGTGGAACGACAATGGCTGCCATTGCAGCGGCAATGACACCTTTTGAACAAAGCAATGAAGCCCTTTTTCTTCCAGCTCGAGGGGGTATTGGTGAAAAGGTAGAGAACCAAGCGAACACAATCGCAGCTGAAATGGCTCGTAAAGCTCATGGTGACTATCGGCTACTTTATGTCCCTGATCCGTTAAGTGAATCGGCTTATCAAATGATTATCCAAGAGCCAAGCGTCAAAGAAACATTGCAGCAAATAAAAACTGCAACTGTTGTAATGCATGGTATTGGTGATGCGTTAACGATGGCATACAGAAGGAAAACAAATGCAGACATTGTGGAGAAACTACGCAAACATCAAGCAGTTAGTGAAGCATTTGGTTATTATTTCGACAAAAAGGGAAATGTTGTACATAAGGTGCGTACAGTCGGAATACAACTAGAAGATTTAGGGAAAGTTCCTTTTGTTGTTACCGTTGCTGGCGGTCGCTCCAAGGCGCAAGCAATTGCTTCCTATTTCAAACGAGCAACAACAAACCTGCTCATTACAGATGAAGCAGCGGCGGAAGAGATTTTAAAGGGAATATCCACCCTTTAATATATATAATTTAATTCATTTTTAGGAGGAATTATCATGGCAGTAAAAGTAGGAATTAACGGTTTCGGTAGAATAGGACGTCTCGTATTTCGTCTAGCTCTACAAAATGAAGATGTAGAAGTAGTAGCAATCAACGACTTAACTGACGCTGAAATGCTAGCTCATCTATTAAAGTATGACTCTGTCCATGGCATGTTGAAGGAAGAAGTTTCTGTCAATGGTTCAAATATTGTTGTTGGTGGAAAAGAAATTAAAGTAATGTCTGAAAGAGATCCTGCTCAATTAGGCTGGGATAAACTTGGTGTAGAAATTGTTATGGAATCTACAGGACGTTTTACAAATAGAGAAGATGCACAAAAGCATCTTGATGCAGGTGCAAAAAAAGTTATTATTTCTGCACCTGGTAAAAACGAAGATTTAACAGTAGTAATGGGTGTTAACGATAAAGAATATGACCCAGCTAACCATCATGTTGTATCGAATGCATCTTGTACGACAAACTGCTTGGCACCGTACGCTAAAGTATTACATGACAACTTTGGTATTAAACGTGGACTAATGACTACAATCCACTCTTATACAAATGATCAGCAAATCCTTGATTTGCCACATAAAGATTATCGTCGTGCTCGTGCAGCAGCACAAAATATTATTCCAACAACAACAGGTGCTGCTAAAGCAGTAGGGAAAGTTCTTCCAGAATTAAATGGTAAACTAAATGGTGGAGCTGTGCGTGTACCTACACCAGACGGTTCTCTAGTTGACCTTGTAGCTGAATTAGATAAGAATGTAACAGCAGAAGAAATCAATGCAGCACTAAAAGAAGCTGCAGACGGTGAACTAAAAGGTGTTCTTGAATACAGTGAAGCACCACTTGTATCTACAGATATTTTAGGTAACCAGCATTCTTCCATTGTGGATGGTTTGTCTACTATTGTTCTAGAAGATAACTTAGTGAAAGTTGTTTCTTGGTACGATAACGAAATGGGCTACTCTGCTCGCTGTGTTGATTTAGCAGTATTAATGAAAAACAAAGGACTATAAGAAAAAATAGCGGGGGAGGAGCATGGTTATTCCTCCTCCGTTTTTCCTTGTAAGAAAAGATATAAAATGTTTAAGTAGTCTTCGGAGAAAGGGATCTTTGTATAGTTTATGAAGAAACTGACAAAGTTAGAACTACGCTTGACATTTTAGCGATAGCTTAAATGAAAACAAGCGATTGGTGTGCTAAGACGAAGAATGAATGAAGTAGAAATTTATTTTTTGGATAGTTCTATTTCTTTGTACCTAACAATTCGATAAAGGGATAATTACATATCCTACATTTAGGAGGCAGAAGAACATGAATAAAATGTCAGTAAAAGACCTTGATGTTAAAGGGAAAAAAGTTTTTTGCCGTGTGGATTTTAATGTACCGATGAAGGATGGAGAGGTAACAGATGATACAAGAATTAAAGCAGCTCTCCCTACCATAGAATATTTATCCAATCAAGGTGCAATTATCATTTTAGCAAGCCATCTTGGTCGTCCTAAAGGGAAGGTCGTAGAAGAACTACGTCTCGACCCTGTAGCAAAACGACTAAGTGATTTAATTGGGAAAGAAGTAGTTAAAACAGATGCCGTATATGGTGAGGAAGTGCAAGAGGCTATTTCTAAGGTAAGCGAAGGCGACATTATTTTAGTTGAAAACGTTCGTTTCGAAGCGGGCGAAGAAAAGAATGACGAAGCATTGTCTCAGGCCTTTGCTGATCTAGCAGATGTGTATGTCAATGATGCATTTGGCGCAGCTCATCGTGCCCACGCTTCCACAACTGGTGTAGCTGAAAAGCTTCCAGCTGCTGCAGGATTTTTAATGGAAAAAGAATTATCCGTTTTAGGTAAAGCATTAGAAAATCCAGAACGTCCTTTCACAGCTATCATTGGTGGTGCGAAAGTAAAAGATAAAATCGATGTTATCGATCATTTACTTGAAAAAGTTGACCATTTAATTATTGGTGGTGGCTTAGCTTATACGTTTATTAAAGCGCAAGGTTATGAAATTGGTAATTCCCTATTGGAAGAAGACAAAATTGATCTAGCCAAGCAATTTATGCAAAAAGCTAAAGACAAAGGCGTAGATTTTGTTCTTCCAGTTGACGCTGTTGTAGCTGACAAATTTGCTGAAGATGCAAATAAAAAAGAAGTGGACATTGATCAAATTCCAGCGGATTGGGAAGCATTGGATATTGGTCCTAAAACATCAGAAAAGTATGCTGAAATTGTTGCTAAATCTAAATTAATTATTTGGAATGGTCCAATGGGAGTTTTCGAAATGGAAGCTTTCGCGGATGGTACAAAGGCAGTTGCTAATGCATTAGCAAAAACAGAAGGCTATACAGTAATCGGTGGTGGCGATTCAGCTGCTGCAGTAGAAAAATTTAGTCTAAGTGATAAAATGGATCATGTATCAACTGGTGGAGGAGCTTCTTTGGAATTTATGGAAGGTAAAGTTCTTCCAGGTGTAGCTGCTTTAACTGACAAATAAATTGGTATGAGGTGAGACGATGCGCAAAAAAGTAATTGCTGGAAACTGGAAAATGAACAAGCTAGCAAGTGAAGCGAGTCAGTTTGTCGATGAGGTGAAAGTAAAACTACCTCAATCAGACAAGGTGGAGGCTATCGTTTGTTCCCCATTTCCATACTTAGCTCAGCTTGTGGAAAAAGCAAAAGGTTCGAAGTTAGCAGTTGCTGCTCAAACGATGCATTATGAAGAAAGTGGTGCATTTACAGGCGAAGTAAGTCCTGAAATGCTTGCGGACTTAGGTGTAACTTATGTTGTTTTAGGGCATTCAGAGCGTAGAGAATATTATAACGAGACAGATGAAACAGTGAATAAGAAAGTGCATGCTGCATTTAAACACGGACTAACACCAATTGTTTGTGTTGGTGAAACACTAGAACAGCGTGAAGCTAACGAAACAATGGATCATGTCGAAATGCAAGTTACAAAAGCTCTAGAAGCGCTTAGCGAAGAACAAGTTGCTAACACAATTATTGCCTATGAGCCGATTTGGGCTATTGGTACAGGAAAAACAGCAACGAGTGAACAAGCAAATGAAGTTTGTACGCATATTCGTGAAGTGGTTGCAAAACTTACTTCTAAAGAAACGGCGAGCAAAGTCATTATTCAATATGGTGGCAGTGTAAAACCTGCAAATGTTGATGAATTACTGGCTCAATCCGATATTGATGGTGCATTAGTTGGTGGAGCAAGCCTTGAACCAGCATCATTCTTGCAATTAGTGGAGGCAGGTGCCAAATGAAACAAAACAAACTAGCGGCATTAATCATCTTAGATGGTTTCGCTATTCGTGACGAAGAAAAAGGGAATGCTGTCAAACATGCGAACAAGCCTAATTTTGACCGCTATTGGAATCAATACGCCCATAATCAGCTAACAGCTTGTGGTGAAGCTGTCGGTTTACCAGAAGGGCAAATGGGTAACTCTGAAGTCGGTCACTTAAATATTGGTGCAGGGAGAATTGTGTATCAAAGTTTAACCCGTGTTAATCTATCGATTAAAGAAGGCGAATTCTTTGAAAAAGAAGCGTTCATAAAATCGATGCAACATGCGAAAAAAAATGGGAAGGCGCTACACATTTTTGGTTTGCTTTCTGATGGTGGTGTACACAGCCATATTAATCACCTGTTTGCGCTTTTGAAGCTTGCAAAAGAACAAGAACTAGAGAAAGTTTATATCCATGCATTTTTAGACGGACGAGATGTTGGTCCACAGACTGCTAAAACATATATTAAGCAAACACAAGATAAGATAGCAGAATATGGAGTTGGGCAAATTGCGACGATTTCTGGACGTTATTATTCCATGGATCGGGACAAGCGTTGGGATCGTGTGAAAAAAGCATATGACGCCATGGTGTACGGAGAAGGTCCGAAATACACGGATCCACTCGCTGTTGTGGAAGAGTCTTATGCTAGTGAAATCTATGATGAGTTCGTCATTCCATCCGTTATTACGAATGAAGCTGGTGACCCAGTTGGAACTGTGGAAGATGGAGACTCCATTATCTTTTACAACTTCCGTCCAGATCGCGCTATTCAAATCTCACGTACATTTGCCAATGAAGATTTTCATGACTTTGACCGTGGAGACAAAGTGCCGAAAAACTTAGACTTTGTGATGTTAACGAACTTTAGCGAAACAGTAAACGGCTATGTTGCCTATGAACCGGTTAATTTAGATAATACAGTTGGTGAAGTTTTAGCACAGCATGATATGAAGCAATTGCGAATCGCTGAAACGGAGAAATACCCACATGTTACGTATTTCATGAGTGGGGGACGTGAAGCGGAATTTCCAGGTGAAAAAAGAATTTTAATTAATTCACCAAAAGTAGCGACATACGATTTAAAACCAGAAATGAGTGCTTACGAAGTGACGGACGCGTTATTAGAAGAACTCGAAACTGGTGACCGTAATGCGATTATTTTAAATTTCGCCAATCCAGATATGGTAGGACACTCTGGAAAATTAGAGCCAACTGTTAAAGCTATCGAAACCGTTGACGAGTGCCTCGGAAAAATTGTTGATAAGATTATTGAACTTGGCGGACACGCTATTATTACAGCTGACCACGGTAATTCGGATGAAGTCATTACACCAGACGGAAAGCCAATGACTGCTCATACAACGAATCCGGTTCCTGTTATCGTTACAAAAGAGGGGATCAGCTTACGTGAAGGCGGAATTTTAGCAGACTTAGCCCCAACCTTACTTGATTTATTAGATATTGAAAAGCCAAAAGAAATGACTGGCGAATCATTAATAAAATACTAAAACTAACAAACGTTTTGAAAAAAAAGGAGACGATTTGAATGCCATATATTACAGATGTTTACGCACGCGAAGTTTTAGATTCTCGCGGTAATCCAACCGTTGAAGTAGAAGTATTTACAGAATCAGGTGCTTTTGGTTCTGCATTAGTTCCTAGCGGAGCTTCTACAGGAGAATATGAAGCAGTAGAATTACGTGATGGCGATAAAAGCCGCTATCTAGGTAAAGGTGTCTTAAAAGCAGTGCAAAATGTGAATGAAGTAATTGCACCTGAACTATTAGGAATTGATGTAACGCGTCAAAATATTATCGATGCACTAATGATTGACTTAGATGGCACTGATAATAAAGGAAAATTAGGTGCAAATGCTATTCTAGGTGTTTCCATGGCTGTTGCACACGCTGCAGCAAGCTATTTAGAAGTACCACTTTACAACTATCTTGGTGGATTCAATGCCAAAACATTACCGACACCAATGATGAACATTTTAAATGGTGGGGAACATGCAGACAACAACGTAGATATTCAGGAATTTATGGTTATGCCAGTAGGAGCAGAAACGTTCCAAGAAGCACTTCGTACGGGCGCAGAGATTTTCCACTCCTTGAAAAATGTATTGAAATCAAAAGGTTACAACACTTCTGTAGGAGATGAAGGTGGTTTTGCACCTAACCTTGGCTCTAACGAAGAAGCATTACAAACGATTGTAGAAGCTATCGAAGCAGCTGGCTATAAGCCTGGTGAAGAAGTGAAATTAGCAATGGACGTAGCCGCTTCTGAAATTTACGAAGATGGCAAATACAACTTAAAAGGCGAAGGTGTTGTACGTACTTCTGCAGAAATGGTTGATTGGTATGAAGATATGATTAGTAAATATCCAATCGTTTCTATTGAAGATGGTCTAGATGAAAATGATTGGGATGGTTTCAAACTTCTAACAGATCGTCTAGGCAAAAAAGTACAACTAGTTGGAGATGACTTGTTCGTAACCAATACAGAAAAATTAGCTAGAGGTATTGAGCAAGGAATTGGTAACTCCATCCTTATTAAAGTGAACCAAATCGGTACTTTAACGGAAACATTTGAAGCTATCGAAATGGCAAAACGCGCTGGTTACACAGCTGTTATCTCTCACCGTTCTGGTGAAACAGAAGATGCTACCATTGCAGACATTGCTGTAGCAACAAATGCTGGCCAAATTAAAACAGGTGCTCCATCACGTACCGATCGTGTAGCTAAATACAATCAATTACTACGTATTGAAGATGAATTAGCTGGCATGGGCGAATACGCTGGAAAAACAGCATTTTACAACTTGAATAAATAACAAATAGTTAACGGCCTCCCTGTTCGTGTAATAGCGAATAGGGAGGTTTTTAATTGGCTTTTCACCCGCAACTTTAAGATAAACGAGGTTATATATTACTTTGTAGTGAAGGATTGGGAAGCTTTTCATGCTATCCAAACTAGCTTTCAGAAAATGCTTAAGATTCTATGGCTATAGTATAAAAAATACAATGATTTTCGTTATAGAGACTTGTTGGTAAGTCAAGTTTTTCCTTCTTTCCGCTGCGTTACTACATGAAGGTCAGGTATGGCTCTTCCAGCCAAACATCTATAAAGGTTTTTGGCTTTATTATGGTTTGTGCTTTAATTAGTGCAGTCATCTATTTCATATTGTTTAGGATCTGGAGCCTATCTGAAAATAATGGAGGGAATAGAGAAATAGCGTAAATGAAAAATTGGTGTAAAAGAGGTAGTAATTGTATAGGGTGACGTTTAGAAACCGAGAAAGCTAATTACAAATAAAGAATATTTATGGTAGTCCTGAATGCTAGTAAATATTATAATCTTGCAAAAAGTACCGAGAAAGGTATGTAAATAAAAAAATAGTAATGAAGAAATAGCTAAAAGATTTATGTGAACAGCTTCTTGATAGCGATTACAAGAAGGTAGTCGAGCAGCTTTAATTATCATCATTAATATGTAATTGTATTGTCTAAATCTAGCTTAAGTATAAACACGTTGCTAGTTTTTTCTCGAGAATGAAATCAGCTTAGAGCATGTTCTTTGTTGTGCTATCTACTTTTCAAATTTCTTTCTTCCTAATAATAGCTAAATACACGGATGATATAACACCTTGTAACAAAAATATCGCTAAGACATAAAAAGGGAAAAATTCTAACTCCATGATGTTAAAAATAGCTGTCAAGAACATACCTAGAAAAATTCCACCAGTTAAAAAGTTATATGATAGTGACTTAACTCTTAATAAAATAAGTCGACCTCTTTCATCTCTCGATTCAACTGATTTTTCAAAGTTTGATTTGTAAAGTTCTGAAACAATAATAATTACTAAAAAAATCATCACTAAGGTTGTAGACATTTAAATTTCCTCCTTGTAATTAAAAACTTCTGTAATTGGTTTACCTAAAGCTTTTGATACTTTAAATGCTAAAATGAGTGAAGGGTTATACTTTTTATTTTCCATAGCTGTAACTGTTTGGCGGCTTATACCTACTTCTTCAGCTAGTCTTTGTTGTGTCCATTTCTTTTCTGCCCTACATACTGCTATTCTATTGCTAAGCATGATGACCACCTTCTTTAGTCGTAATTATTAAAGGAACTTAAAGATATATTAAAAATATTACTTAGTAAAGTATTATATTCATAATGTAAAATATTATATTCTTTATGTCAAGTTTTTTATTCAATAAACATTCATTTTCCGAAGTTTATGTATTTATTATTTGTTACAGTTATTGGATATGTTTAATAAAAACATTTGGAAACAAGACATAGTTAATGCTATTTCCTTGCACAAAAAGACCTATTAAAACTTGCTAAATCCCTTCAAATATGGCATAGTTACTTATGGAAAGACAACTATTTAATAGCATACAAGCGTTGTAGGGGGACCAGTGTTGCTGGTTGAGATTGTATCCTTAAGATACGGACTCTTAGAACCTGATCTGGGTAAAACCAGCGTAGGGAACATGTCGATAAGAAAGTATCATTTGCATGTGCAAAAAGCCCTAGGTGTACGTAATCGCCTAAGGCTTTTTTTAAACTCATGCGTGCTTTTCAAAATGATAAACATCCAATATCAACAAAAAACCTAAGAGAGAATGGATTGTTGCTAGACTTCCCAATCAGGTTATTTATCCATCAATGAAGGGGAAAGCTAAGTCGATCGTGAAATAAAGTTTTCCTTATTCTCTGCACCTTACATAGCTGTAGTTATACTGGAGGAGGAGACAGATTGAAAAAATTTATTATGCTTAGTTTGCTCATTGTTTTACTAACAGCATGCAATGCAAATGACAGTGAGCAAGGTAAAGAAGAAAAATCAGCAGATAAAGCACGAAAAGAAGTTTCTGTAGTGCTTGATTGGACGCCAAATACGAATCATACAGGACTCTATGTAGCGAAGGAAAAAGGCTACTTTGAAGAGCAAGGATTGGATGTTGATATTAAGATGCCAGGAGAAGCAGGTGCTGATCAATTAGTGGCTTCTGGTAAGGCTGATTTTGGTGTAAGTTACCAAGAAGGGATTACGGAAGCAAGAGTACAAGATATCCCTATTGTATCAATTGCAGCAGTTATTCAGCATAATACGTCTGGATTTGCCTCGCCAAAGGAAAAAGATATTACAGAGCCTAAAGACTTCGAAGGAAAAACGTATGGCGGCTGGGGTGCCCCCCTTGAAAAAGCAGTAATTAGCTCGTTGATGAAGCAAGATGATGCTGACGTTGAGAAAGTGGACATTGTTAATATGGGCGATACCGATTTCTTTACTGCGGTAGAACGTGATATTGATTTTGCTTGGATATTTTATGGTTGGACAGGCATTGAAGCGGAACTTCGAAATGAAGAGATCAATATGGTTTATCTTACTGATTATACGGAAAAATTAGATTACTATACGCCAGTATTGGCAACCAATGAAACGATGATAGAAGAAGACCCAGATACGATTAAGCAATTTTTAGCTGCTGTAACAAAAGGGTATGAACTAGCAATTGAAAACCCTGATGAAGCGGCCGAGATTTTAATTCAAGCCGAGCCTGATTTGGACGCAGACTTAGTAAAAGCAAGTCAAAAATGGTTAGCGGATAAGTATCAAGATGATGCAGCTAGATGGGGCGAACAAAAATTAGAAGTATGGGAAAATTATTCGACCTGGATGTATGACAATGATTTACTGGATAAGCCTCTGGATAGCGAAAAAGCGTTTACGAATGAATTTTTACCAAACAATTAAGCAAGAGCAAGGATTCGTTAAACAATAAATGAGCAAACGTCACATTATTTTGTGGCGAACACTTAGATTCAAAACAGAAGTAACGGAGGAGACGTCATGGCTAATGCACTTGTAAGTGTACAAATTATACCAAAAACGAAAAACGGGGAAGATGTAATTCCTTATGTAGATGAAGCGATTGCAATTATTGATGCTTCTGGGGTTCCTTATCATGTAAGCCCTTTGGAAACGACGATGGAAGGGGAAATATCCAACTTGCTTGAGATTGTGGAGAAAATGAACCAGCGGATGGAAGAATTAGGTTGTCCAAGCGTTATTTCGCAAGTGAAGATATTTTTCCAGCCATCAGGGGCTTCGATGGATACGTTAACGGAGAAATATCGGTAATGGATAGGAATGTATTGAGAAGAGGATGGCGGCCAGCTTTGGTCCTCATCCTCTTGATTATCATTTGGGAGACAGCAAGTAAGCTATTTGAGGTTCCGGAGTGGATCTTGCCTCCTCCTACATCTATTGGGCAAGAAACCATCATTGGCTGGAGCGATTACAATCATCATCTCTGGGCAACCATTCAACTATCTGTGATAGGATTTGTTATTGGCAGTAGTGTTGGAATCCTAGTTGCTATTTGTTTACATTTAGTGCCAGTTTTACGAGAGGCGATCTATCCATTATTAATAATTTCACAAAATATCCCAATCATTATTTTAGCTCCATTACTCGTTGTTTGGTTCGGCTTTGGCATATTACCTAAATTAATTGTGATTACACTCGTCTGTTTTTTTCCAATCACCATAGCTACTTTGGGTGGGTTTCGACAAACAAGTCGTGAATTACATCATTATATGCTAATGGCTGGTGCCAATAAACGGCAAATCTTCTTCAAATTAGAATGGCCACATGCTTTACCATCCCTATTCAGTGGCTTGAAAATCGCAGCTACTTATAGTGTAATGGGGGCAGTTATTTCCGAATGGCTTGGTGCGAGTAAGGGAATTGGTTATTATATGACACTTGCTTCCTCATCGTTTCGAACGGATCGCGTATTTGTTGCGATTTTGTTTATTGTCACGTTAAGTTTACTGTTTTTTGGACTGCTTTCTTTTGTAGAACGAAAAGTGGTAAAAGCGCCTGCTCAAGAAGATGAATAATAACGCTATAGTTTTTCATTGCGATATGGAAGAAGGAGAATGAAATGGGGAAATTAGACGTACAAAATGTAAGTAAATCGTTTGGTAATCAGCAAGTGTTACAGCAACTTTCTTTTTCGGTTCAAGATGGTGAGTTTGTGTCTATATTAGGTCCATCAGGGAGCGGGAAGAGTACATTATTTAATATAATTGGTGGCATTACCGCTCCAGATACAGGTGCTATTTATTTAAATGGACAGGATATTTCGGGATTACGTGGAAATATTAGCTATATGCCACAGAACGCTTCGCTTTTTCCATGGCGAACAGTTTTACAAAATGTTTTGCTTGGGGAAGAAATTGTTCTTGGCAAGACAGATGAAGAAGAAGCACGGGAAATGATTGCCAAAGCTGGGTTACAAGGTTACGAGCAAGCATACCCGCATGAATTGTCAGGAGGCATGAAACAGCGTGTTTCTTTTCTTCGTAGTATGAAGAGTCCACAATCGATGATTTGTTTAGATGAACCTTTTTCTGCTTTGGATGAATTTACGAGAGCGGAAATGCAAAAGTGGTTACTATCTATATGGGAAAAACATCGAAGATCCATTTTGTTTGTTACCCATAATATTGAAGAAGCATTATTTTTATCCGATCGAATTCTTGTATTGTCAAATAAACCAGCAAGGATTCAAAGGGAGCTTGTTATCCCCTTTGAGAGACCACGTGAAGAGGAACTTGTGTTAAGCAAATCTTTTTTAGATTATAAAAAACAGCTTTATTATGAATTGAGGGAGTAAGCATGAATGTAGCTATTATCGATGCACATATCCATCTAGACATGTATAAACAAAAGGAACGACAACAAATCCTCCAGCAAACAGAGCGAACGGAACTAGAAGCAATGGTTAGTGTGTCCTATGACTTACCATCTTGCAAAGTAAATCTTGATTTACAAAGACAATATGAAGTGGTGAAGCCTGCGTTTGGTTTTCATCCTGAGCAAGCCCTTCCAACAGAGGAAGAACTGGCAGATTTATTGCTGTATATCGAAAAGCACCATCATGAAGCGGTCGCTATTGGTGAGGTTGGTTTACCATATTATAAACGGCGAGAAGATCCAGAATTAAAATTAGAAGCTTATATCAAAGTCCTAGAGGCATTTATAAAGATAGCCAAGCGACTTGACCTACCAATTAGTTTGCATGCCGTTTATGAAGATGCAGATGTCGTATGTGATCTATTAGAGAAGCATTCTATTCAAAAAGCACATTTTCATTGGTTCAAAGGCAGTAAACGGACCGTAGAACGGATGATAGAAAATGAATATTTAATATCGATTACGCCAGATGTTTGCTATGAACAAGAGATCCAACAGCTTGTACGAAGGTACCCCTTAACGCATATGATGGTGGAAACAGATGGGCCGTGGCCTTTTGAAGGGCCGTTCGCAGGCGAAATGACAGAACCGAGTATGATTCATCGAGCAGTACATAAAATGTCACAACTGAAAGCAGCACCATTAGAAGTTGTATATAAGCAATTATACGCGAATGCAAGTTATTTTTTCTCGCTGTTTTAAACAAAACAATTTTTTTGAATGAGAAAAAACAGACTAATAAGATCTTAGATCACATAAAATATCTTCCTAATTCCCAACGTAAAGGAATAGTCGTTAGTTATAAGCACCTAGAATGAGGCGGGGAAAATGTAATAACATCGGTCCTACTAAAAATTTTTCTTCACTTAGGGGAGAAGAGCGGATGAAAAGTGCTACGTAGGCTGTTAGCATGAATAATACAAGATGCGAATCGTGTTTCTTAAGTTAACCCTATACTACTGTAGACCTGCAGGGAGAGGGAATGAAGAAAAACGAAAACGCATATGCAATTGTACGATGACAAAAGACATATTAAAATAGTAGAATAAAACCGCAAAACGAAAGCGTCCTGCGGTTTTATCTAACTTATTCTGTTTTTTCTTTAATAAATTGGACCACTTCTTCAGCAGTGCTCATAGAAAGAAGTTCGTCCTTGTAGGATGCTAACTTTCCTTTATCTAGGTCACGTATTTGTGTACGTGCAGGTAAAATAGATGTAGCGCTCATACTGAATTCATCTAAGCCAAGACCGAGTAGAATAGGGATCGCAATAGCATCTCCTGCCATTTCTCCACACATGCCTACCCATTTATCTTCACTGTGAGCAGCTTCAATAACATTGTTTACCAAATTTAAAATGGCTGGGTGGTATGGTTGGTATAAGTAGGAAACTTGTTCGTTCATTCTGTCTGCGGCCATCGTATATTGGATCAGGTCGTTTGTACCGATACTGAAGAAGTCTACCTCTTTTGCAAATTGTTTTGCAATAACCGCAGTTGAAGGGATTTCTACCATAATCCCTATTTCAATATGATCAGATACTTCTTTTCCTTCTTTTAAAAGAGCCTCTTTTTCATCCATTAGAATGGCTTTTGCTTGGCGAAACTCTTCCAACGTAGCGATCATTGGGAACATAATTTTTAGATTTCCATAAACACTAGCCCGTAGTAATGCACGTAATTGTGGTCGGAACACATGCTCATTATCTAGGCAAAAACGAATGGCACGGAAACCTAGAAATGGATTTAATTCTTTAGGAAGATCTAAGTAATTTAACTCTTTGTCCCCACCAATGTCTAAAGTACGAACAACAACAGGTTTTCCTTCCATTTGCTCAAGCACGGATTTATATGCCGTGAACTGTTCTTCTTCTGTTGGGAGCTGACTCTTACCCATATATAAAAACTCTGTACGGTATAAGCCGACACCTTCCCCGCCATTGTCTAAAACGCCTAGTACGTCATCTGGTGTACCAATATTTGCTGCTAGTTCTACTTGTTCGCCATCAGCAGCTAATGTAGGTTCGTTTTTTAGTTTTGCCCATTCTTGTTTTTGCTTGGCAAATTCTTCTTGCTTTTTCTCATAAGTTGCGACTATTTCTTCCGTTGGGTTAACAATTACAACCCCTTCATTACCATCAACGATAATTAAATCATCTTTTTGGATGGTGTTTGTCACTTCTTTTGTACCAACAACTGCTGGGATCTCAAGCGATCTTGCCATAATAGCTGAGTGCGATGTACGGCCACCAATATCTGTCGCAAAACCTTTAACGAAATCTCTGTTTAATTGCGCAGTATCGGATGGTGTTAAGTCTTTTGCGATTACAATTACTTCTTCATCAATCAATGCAGGGTCTGGGAAAGTGACCCCTAATAGATGGGCTTTAACACGTTTCGTTACATCATATATATCTGCTGCTCTTTCTCGCATATAATCATTGTCCATATTTTTGAACATGTCGATAAACATGGTAGCAACTTCATCTAGCGCAGCTTCTGCGTTTACATTTTCTTCATTCATTTTATTCTTCATAGGATTAATCAATTCAGGGTCACTAAGTACTAACAAATGAGCAGAAAAAATTTCCGCATGTTCATCACCAATATTTTCTTTCGTATGAGCTTTAATTTGCTCTAATTCTTGCTTGGAAATCTCAAGTGCTTTGTCAAGTCGTTCTATTTCCACTTGTGGGGTAGCTGTCGTGATTTTTTCAAATGATAAGTCTGGAGTTTCTAATAGGTATGCTTTGGCAATAGCGATACCTGAAGATGCAGCAATTCCTTGAATGTTAGCCATAATCATTTTCCAACCTTTCTTTGTATCAATCATATCTATTTTAACTGCTTGTGTAGGAACGTACAAGCAATTAAAAGAGATTTTAAAAACTTTGTCGAAAACAAGCGCAAAAAGTAGTGAATTATGTGTATTATTTCCACACCATGTATTTTTATCCAGTCTAATTAAGATACATGACAATGTTCAGGAGTGTAAACAAAGTGAGTTTAAAGGCTATAAAAGTGTTCATGAGCAAAACTTTTATAAATAACGTTTTAAGCAATCGCTTTCTTCGTCCACTGCATAATCATTTCATATACTTCCTGTTTATTCCATTCATGAATTAGCTCATGTCTCGCGTTAGCAAACAGCATTGTTACAATCTGAGTTAAACCGCAATTGGTATAAAATTCAGCTGTCTTCCAAACACCTTTTGCGTAATTTCCAACTGGATCATGATCGCCGCTAATCAATAGTACTGGTAGATCGCGTCGTATTTGTAGATAACTGTTCGGGTTATGAATACTTCGCAAACCGGTAAATAAATCGTAAAAAAATTGTCCGGTTGGAATAAATCCAGTGTACGGATCTTTGATATACTCCTCAATTGCTTCTGTTGACCGTGTTAACCATTCAAATCCAGTAGGAGCGTGACCTACTTTTTTATTAAACGAACCAAAGACAAGCTTATTCATCCAAACGGCTTTTTCTTTCGGCGGAAGGAGAGATGCTAGACGTTGACCGGCTATTAATTGAGTTGTAGGATAATATCCAGTTCCAGAAAGGATAGCTCCAGAAATGGAATTACTATAAGACTGGATATAAGAACGGACAAAAAAAGATCCCATGCTATGTCCGAATAAGAATAAAGGTAATGATGGGTGAGCAGTCTGAATAAGTTCCGATACTTGGCGCAGATCATGAACCGCTTTGTAAAAGCCATCTGTTTCAGCGAAATAACCAAGCATACCTTGTTTTTCACCAGTTTTTCCGTGTCCCCTATGATCATTTCCATAAACGATAAACCCTTGAGACGTTAAATAAGTAGCAAAATCATGATATCTTTCTATATGCTCCATCATGCCATGAGCAATTTGAATAACCCCTTTCGCAGAAAAAGCGGGCTCCCATTTTTTTATAAATACGTTTGTATGATCATCAGTTTGGTACCAAAAAGTTTGCTGTTTCATAAGACATCAGCCTCCATTTCTTATTTCCTATCATAATTGTAGATTTCTTTTTCGTCTACTTAAAAAGGCTTGCTATAGTTCCTATAACTGTGCTAAAGTTATACGTAAGTCTACGTATGCTCTAAAAGCATACTTGTAAATTCGGGAAAAGTGTACGACGTGGTTGCTTATCTGTTACAGGAGGTATAATGAGTTATGCTTGGAATAGTTAATGTATTGTTAGTTATTGACGGACTTATAATGATTATATTAGTTCTACTACAATCTGGAAAAAGTGAAGGTTTATCAGGTGCTATTTCTGGAGGTGCTGAGCAGTTGTTCGGTAAACAGAAGGCAAGGGGAATTGATCTTGTATTACATCGAGGAACAATTGTCACAGCGGTCATTTTCTTTGTATTAGCATTTTTAAGTGCCTATGTATTACAATAAATGATATTTTAGACCCTTACCGCTTCTAACCTGGCAGGTAAGGGTTTTATTCTATTATTAGAAAGTCTTATGGCTCATGTTGCGAAATTTATTGTTTTCATAATAGATGGTGGTTCGAAATGCGAACCATGCTGGTTTCTTGTGTTTTTCAGAAAAATGAAGTCTTCCTATCGTCATAAAGACGCTGGCGATAGTCGAGTTTTACTGAAAAGTAAGAAAGTATAGAATGAAGAATTAACCGAGTAACCACGTCTAGTTCAAGCGCTCAGCAACTAGGCAACTTCACGAATCTCCCTAAGCTGAGTTATCATCGGTTTGTTACCCAAGGTGATTCCTTTATCTCGGTTGATTTGTTCCACTCGCTATGTTGCTAACCTTGCACCTTTGTTCCACTATAGGGAAGCATAAAAATTATTATTAATTATAGTATAAGGCTTCCGCTATGAGACTTGGCGGCAAGCCAATTTTTTCTAATAAAAGGCAGAAGTTTTGTTAAAAGGGTTCTAATTTGATTAAAATAAAATATGCAGTTCTCGTTGATGAAATAGTATATGAAACTGCAAGGTTACTAAAAAGGGGTAACTTGTTTCAATAAGGAGTTTACAATAAACGAAAATAGGTAATTGTAATAAAGCAGGAAAAGGAGTTATCAATCATGAAAATAAAACAACCTCAACCTTTTACTTTTGAAGCAGGGCCACGCGCCGTATTATTATTACATGGATTTACTGGACATTCTGCAGACGTCCGTATGTTAGGGCGATATTTAGAAAAACGCGGGTATACTAGTCATGCACCTATCTACAGAGGGCATGGATTACCGCCAGAAGACTTAATTCAATCGACACCAGACGAGTGGTGGGAGGATGTGTTAGAAGCATACCAGCATTTAAAAGATTTGGGGTATAGAGAAATTGCTGTTTCTGGCTTATCATTAGGTGGGGTACTAGGCTTGAAATTAGCATACACAGAACAAACAAAGGCTGTTATTCCAATGTGTTCACCTATGTTTTTTGATAATGAAACGCAATTAACAAAAGGGTTTCGACTATTTGCCAAAGAATATAAACAGCTGGAACGTAAAGATGATCATGTGATAGAACAAGAATTAGATACGTTATTAACAAATTCTAAACCGCTATTTAAACAATTAGGTGCATTTATTACTGAAGTAAAAAATGAAGTAGATACGATTTATACGCCAACAATGGTCGTTCAAGCTAGAAAGGATCAAATGATTAATACGGACAGTGCAAACTATATTTATGAAAATGTAGAAGCAGAGCATAAAACGATCAAGTGGTATGAAGAGTCAGGACACGTTATTACAATGGGAAAAGAAAAAGAGCAAGTTTTTGAGGATATTTATCAGTTTCTCGAAACTTTAAACTGGGAACAATGATTATAATAACAGTCAAATGAGAATAATAAATAGAAAGAGGGTGAAGAAACAATGAAAGAAAAAATTCAACAATATTTTAAAGAAAATGGTACAAAGCCTTTAACAGTCCATGAAATAGAAGAAGCGCTAGAGATTGAAGATGCAACAGAATTTAAAGAGCTCGTCAAAGCATTAAATGCGTTAGAGGAATCTGGGGAGCTCGTACGAACAAGAAAAAACAGATTTGGATTACCTGAAAAGATGAACCTTGTCCGTGGTAGAATTCAAATGCATGCCAAAGGGTTTGCTTTTTTAATCCCAGATGATGAATCACGCGATGATGTTTATATCCATTATTCTGATCTTGGCTCTGCTATGAACGGGGATAAAGTGCTTGTCCGTATTGAGAAAAGAAGTGATTCTGGAAATCGCTCGGAAGGAACTGTCATTCGGATTTTAGAAAGAGCGACATTACAAGTTGTCGGTACATTTGAAAATAATCGTTCGTTTGGCTTTGTTATTGCAGATGATAAGCGTATTCCTAATGATATTTTTATCCCTAAGGATAGTACGAATGGTGCTGTTAGCGGACATAAAGTAATTGCGCATATTACGAAATATCCAGAAGGAAGGAAAAGTGCGGAAGGGGAAATTATTCATATTTTAGGACATAAAAATGACCCTGGCATTGATATTATGTCCATTATTCATAAGCATGGCATTAAAGTAGACTTTCCTGAAGAAGTGTTAGAGCAAGCAGCGAATATACCTGAAACGATTACGAAAGAGGAAATGGAAGGACGTAAGGATCTTCGTGAGGAAACCATTGTAACCATTGACGGTGCAGATGCAAAAGATTTAGATGATGCTGTATCTGTAAAGCAATTAGACAATGGTAACTATCTTCTCGGAGTATATATTGCTGATGTGAGCCATTATATTGATCAAGGGAGTCCTATGGATGAAGAAGCCTTTGAAAGAGGTACTAGTGTTTACTTAGTTGATCGCGTCATTCCGATGATTCCACACCGTTTATCTAACGGAATTTGCTCACTGAACCCTAAAGTGGATAGATTGACATTGGGTTGCGAAATGGAAATAGATACTTCTGGCAACGTTGTAAAACATGAAATTTTCCCAAGCGTTATTCGAACAAACGAGCGGATGACCTATCATGATGTGAATCAAATCTTGGTAGAAAAAGATAGTTCTTTACAAGAACGATATCAAGATCTTATACCTATGTTTGAAAATATGGAAGCATTAGCTGCTATTTTGCGAAGAAAGCGAATGAATCGAGGTGCGATTGATTTTGACTTCAAAGAAGCAAAAGTAGTAGTAGATGAAAATGGAAAGCCACAGGATGTTGTGTTACGAGAGCGTTCTGTTGCAGAGCGACTGATAGAAGAATTTATGTTAGCGGCAAATGAAACGGTAGCAGAGCATTTCCATTGGATGGACGTGCCGTTTATTCATCGTATTCACCAAGACCCAGATCCTGATAAATTACAAACGTTTTTTGAATTTTTAGCGGGTCTTGGTTACGTGGTCAAAGGTATGAATAATGAAATTCATCCACAAGCGCTTCAAAAGGTGTTGGAAGAGGTAAAAGGAAAGCCAGAAGAAATGATCGTTTCGAAATTAATGCTTCGGTCGATGCAACAAGCAAAATATGACCCACAAAGTATTGGGCATTTCGGTTTAGCGACATCTTTTTATACACATTTTACTTCTCCAATTCGTCGTTATCCAGATCTAATGGTACACCGCTTGATTCGTACTTATCTAATTGATAAAAAGATGGATCAGCGAACATTGCAGAAGTGGAAAGACGAACTTCCAGAAATCGCTAGACAAACTTCTGCTGCTGAACGGCGAGCGGTCGACGCTGAACGGGAAACAGATGACTTGAAGAAGGCAGAATTTATGCAGGATAAAATTGGTGAAGAATATACTGGGGTAATTAGTTCCATTACGAATTTTGGTTTATTTGTGGAATTAGAGAATACAGTAGAAGGCTTGGTACATGTTAGTTATTTAACGGATGATTATTATCATTATGATCAGCGGAGTCAAGCAATGATTGGAGAAAGAACAGCTAAAGTGTACCGTATTGGAGAAGAAGTGCAAGTAAAAGTAGCAAGTGTTAACATTGATGAACGCACGGTTGATTTTTCCATTGTATACGATGAAGAAACGAAACCAAAGAAAAAAATCAAAGCGAAACGAATAAAGAAATAATTTACAGCCGCTGTTCTATATGGATGGCGGTTTTGTAAAACTATAGGATGGTTTAGAGTTTTAAGACTTATAGTATAAGAAAAATTATAGCTTACGTCAGAAAGATTTGACTATAAGCCAAGTTTTACATCGTTTAGCTTTTAGATTTTGTTTGTATGGTTCATATAGATATACAATTCATCAGAATAATATACATGTATTTATTGGAATATGGCTCGTATTTTGGTAGAATAAGGTGCATGTAAGAAGTAGGAGGAAGTACCGATGCCAAAAGGACAAGGAAAAGTAATTGCAACAAATAAAAGAGCATCTCATGACTATTTTATAGAAGATACGTATGAAGCAGGGATTGTTCTGCAAGGCACAGAGATTAAGTCGATTCGTGCTGGAAGGGTAAATATTAAGGATGCGCATGCGCGAATTGATCGTGGTGAAGTAAAATTAATTAATTTGCATATTGCAGAATATGCACAGGGGAATCGATTTAATCACGATCCAACTCGTACAAGAAAGCTGCTTTTACACCGTAAAGAAATTGATAAATTAATTGGTTTAACCCAACAGCAAGGGTATGCGCTTGTGCCATTGAAAATTTACATTAAAAATGGTTATGCAAAGGTACTGTTAGGGTTAGGAAAAGGTAAAAAGAAATACGACAAGCGTGAAGATTTGAAAAGAAAGCAAATGAAACGAGACGTGGATCGAGCTATCAAAGATCATATGCGTTAATAAATAGATAAGACTCGTTAGAGTAAAATGTTTATGGGAGAACATACACCCCCGTCATAGGTGTTGAAGTCGGAAGAGTTCAACACCTATGACGGGGCCAGCAAGCGAAGCGCGGTAGTTCTACTGTCGTTTTAGATGAAAAAAAGGACCTTCTTTTGTATAGTTAAGTTTACGACAACATCAACTATAGAAGGAGGCCCTCCATTGAAAGATATCATATCTACAATCACAATGAAAGAGTTAGAACAAATTACATACCGTGCATTACAGGAAAGTTTTTCCCAGGTGATGTCACAAACGCTTCAGGAATTAGATGAAACCATTGCAACAACAAGGGATAAGAAAAGGTTTTATTTCAAGGATAAGAGAACGTTAAAATTTGAATCTGTCTTCGGGCAGGTCGAGTTGAAAAGGAATTATTATCAAGATAGAGAAACGGGGAACTATGTATTTTTATTGGATCAATATTTAGCTTTTGACGGCACCAAGGGGATGAGTCCGGTGGTGCAGGATTTGGCGATTGAATTGGCTGTTACAGGTGTTTCTTACCGTCAGGCTAGTCGAGCAATGGAAAAGCTTTTAGGCTACCCTGTGATTAGTCATGAAGGCATACGCCAGCAGTTGTTGAATACGGAGGTTGTGCCAGAGAAGTCTGTCCCGCTTGAGCAGGATGTCGTGTTTGTGGAAGTGGACGGGCTTTATACGAAAAGTCAAGAAAAAAATAAAAAAGGCAGGGAAATTAAAATTGCCAGTGTACATCAGGGCTGGGAAATGAATGGCAAGCGGGCAAAACTGATAGAAAAAAGACATTTTATTCATGAAGGAAAGCTGCCGTTCTGGGAAGAGTTTGAGCAATATTTAATGGCTACATACGAGTATGATCCGACCAAACACCATCTCGTTATAAACGGGGACGGGGCAAAGTGGATCACGTCCTGCCGCGACTATTTCCGAAGCAATGCCACCTTTGTCATTGATCGCTTTCATGTTGCCCGTGATGTACAACGGTTATTTAGGAAACATCCAAGATATCGAGCCATTCGAAAAAAACTGGCAAACTATGACTGGGAAGGCTTTATGGTGGAGTTGAATAGTGCAGTTGGTACGCTTGAAAATGAAAAGAAGGAAGAACGGTTGGAAGAGTTAATAGCCCAGCTTTCTCAATATCCGGAAGCACTTGGAGACTACCGTGAGAAGCTGAGAGGCAAAGGTATAGACACCACAGGATTTCGCCCCATGGGAAGTGCAGAAGGAACGATGAGCGTGTTCGCCAGACGCCTTAAAAATGGGCGCAGCTGGTGTGAAAACGGACTTGATAAATTTATCGACATTATGGTTGCCCTAAAAGATAATCTTGAGATTAAGACACTACAAGGTATGCTTGAACCGACAATGGAAATAGCAGAAAAAAGCAAGAAAGAGAAGCCACCTAAACACTTTGTAGAGAAATTGAAGGACAGCGCTGCAGAAGCAACCCGGAACAACTTGGGTTATTTAAAAGGGGCTCTTGGGAAACCAGTTACGGCTGCTTTGAAAGGGTTGCGAGGCATTTAAAAAAAGCAAAAAAGCTTTAAAGAATAAAGGAAGGAAGAAATGAAATCGCTACCAAAAACTGAATCTAAAACCATGCAAAATAAGGGACTTTAAAAAATCTCCCACAAGTACTTGACTTAATCATAAGACTCGTGGTAGTTGACTTTTTTTCTACAAATGTTATAATAATTAGTGGACAAAAAAGAATAGTTGTTCAATCTTCCATAGCGCATCCTTTTTATGGGGACGTTACGGATTCGACAGGGATAGATTGAGCTCAGGTTGCACGTCGAGGTTACGACTCGTAAAACGTTATGCCTAATAATAACTGGCAAAACAAACAATAACACTGCTTTAGCAGCTGCCTAAGCACTGCTAAGCGATCCTTCCTGCTATCGCCCGTGTGGCAGATTTGAAGGGTCTCAAATGAAGCGGGCTATACTATCATTCACCGTCTGAGGATGATAGTTGAAATGAATCAGACTAGCTGCTCGAAAGCCTGTCAGTAGGCTGTAGAGTAAGCGAATGATAATATACTGACTAAGCGTGTAGAAACTTGAGTGGCGATATCTCTGGACGTGGGTTCGATTCCCACCGTCTCCACCAAATACATACAAGTATTGGTGTGATAGTGTTTTAAAGATACTGGTAACACTTTTAGTAAATTGATATATCTTAGCGGGTTTGAAGTCGTCTTCCATTTGGAGAGCGGCTTCTTTTCTGTACTTAGGTATAAACGGGCGCTATACTAATTGCGGTCTTACTCCTTATTGTGCTAATGAGCAGATAACCTAGAATTACTGATAAAAAGGTAAAGAAATACTTCTGCAGCTGGTAACAAAAGGAAGACCGATAAATGTGTTTCAAATAAATTTGGATGATTTCACCTCTAAATAATAGGCTACCTACGTACGACCTTCAACCTTTAAACTACGTGTTGGTGACAAAGCGGGTAAGCAGAATTTGTGTTTGTAAAACATATTAGCACTACTAAAAAGATGCTGGTTTTATAGCTTCAAAAGTATAACTTGGTGGTGTATCAATGGTGCTACTCCGTATAAAACGTAAAAAGTAGGGAAAAAGAATGGAAAGAGAAACTAAAGGATGGATGCAATGTGAAAAAAGTACCCATTTTTGTCCTTTGTATGGTTGTATTCCTGCTTTTAACGGGGTGTTGGGACCGAACGGAGATTGAAGATCAGGGGTTCGTGGTGGGATCAGCAATTGATCTTGAGGAAGAAAATGATAATGATCATTCATATAAAATAAAGCTTACAAATCAAATTGTACTTCCTGGCGGTTTGGGAACACCATTGCAAGGGGGGGGCAGGGAACAAGAGGCTTATCATAATATAACAATAACAGGAAGTAGTATTTTTGAAATTATAAGAGAGATGGCTACTTCTGCGAATGAGCGGCTTTTTTTTCAGCATATGAAAGTTGTTGTCGTGTCCGATAAAGTTGCGAGAGAACCTGGGTTATTCTCCAAGGTCATGGATGTGTATATACGTGACCATGAAATGCGAAGAGGAATGAGGATATTAATTGCCAAAGAAGGAACGGAAGCAAAAGATATTTTAGATGTACTCCCTCCTGGAGAAAAGGTTCCTGCACTTTATATTGATTCATTGTTGGAAAATAGCTATAAAATCGCTAGTTCTTTAGAGCCTCTTCAAGTTGGACAATTACAAGAACTGATGTTAAATAAGCGGAGTTTTACCATTCCCGAAATTCAATTAGGGGATAACCGAACGTTAAAATATAAAAATGCCGCTGTTTTTCAAGCCCCTGAAAATAGAATGGTTGCTTCCCTATCTGAAAAAGAGACGAGGGGAATAGCATTTTTAACAGAGCATGATCAAACAAGCCCGGTTATGGTTAATGTCGATGGCGAAGACGTTGTGATTGAATTAGTAGATATAAATCACACATATGATGTTTTACGTGATGATAAAGATAATCTAGCTTTTGAGATTTCCTTGAAGATAGAGGGAAGTATAACAGAAATGCTTGGAGAAGCTAAAGTGCTCAAAGCGTCATTTTTTAAAAAGTTGGAAAAAGATACTGAAAAAAAGGTGAAAGAAATTACAGAAAAAACGATAGAGGTAGTCCAGGATGATTTACAAGTAGATGTTATCAAAATAGGTGATACACTTTTTCAACGACACTATGATCTATGGCAAAAAGTAAAGGACAATTGGGATCAAGGGGAAAACTATTTCTCCAAAGCAGATATTCATGTAACAGTAGATGTGAATATTAGCAAAACAGGAGCTTCGGATAACTTTAAATAAATGTATTCATACCACAGCAATGCACAAATAAAAAAGTCGCTTTCATACTTCGAAGTTCTTAGAATGACTTCTTCCATAGAATACGGTTTTAGTTGCCAAGTTTTAGGTCGAAAGTCTTCGTTTTTTTTACGATAATCAAAAAAATCTTATGCTTTCGTGTAAAAATAATACAAATGTCCATTCTCATTCATATTAAGCCACACATAGACTATAAAGAAACATCCTTGAAAGAGGTGATGACATTGTTTCCTGAAAGGCGAAGAAAACAGCTACGACAAGATCGACCTAGACATGCACCTAATTGGATTGGAAAGCCTGCTCAGCCACACAAACAGGACCAAACATCTTCTGGTGTGATGCAACTATTAACTAACTTTCGTAATCAGGAAGGGCAAGTTGATTTTAACAAAGTGACAGAAGTAGCGTCACAGGTAAACAAATTATATGGCCAAGTGAGCCCACTCTTATCTTCTTTTATTAAAAAGTAGTTTTTATAAATAATCTCTCCCTCTTTAAAAATAGATGGAGGGATTTTTTCTATTAAAGGAAAGTAAAAAAGTATAAGCAAAACTACAGTTTCCCACATAAGACTTGGCGAAAAGCCAAGTTTTTCTAAAAAAATAAGCCGAATAAGCAAAAGCATTTTAGCCACCCTAAGCATAAAGGGAGGTTATATAATGAATCAGCAAATTCGTAACTATATGACACAAAATGTGTACACAGTAAATGATTCGCAAACTATTCAAGAAGCTGCAGCATTAATGAGTGAACATAATATTGGCGCCATACCTGTTGTAGATGCACAAGGGAATTTGGTAGGTATGTTGACAGATCGCGATATTACATTACGGTCTACGGCGCAAGGGGAAGCAGCACAAACCCCAGTTTCTCAAGTGATGACAGCACAAAAAATTGTTCATGGTACTCCTGAAATGGATATTCATGAAGCAGCTGAGTTAATGGCACAACAACAAATTAGACGTTTACCCGTTGTGGAAAATGGCAAAATTATTGGCATGGTTGCTTTAGGGGATTTAGCCGTAGATCATCAGCTACAGAATGAGGCAGGAGAAGCTTTGTCCAGTATTTCGAACCCTTCAAGTCCACAGCAATAAAAAAGTACGCTGCTGATTCTGGTCAGCGGCGTACTTTTTCGCGCTATAGGAAAGTATAAGGTTTATAAAGAAAAACGATCATACCAGTTTTCTTATCTAAACTGGTTGAAGCTACGTTTTATAAGACATAAACATATACAGTAATGAAATGGAATAAACTACCTGCTAGAATAAACAGGTGGAAAATTTCATGAAAGCCCATATGCTTAAAATTAAGTGCTTTTGGCTTTAATGCGTAGATGATACCGCCAACAGTATAGATGACTCCTCCCAAGACTAGAAATACCATTCCACCTTTATTTATGATAGGCGCTAAATTTGAACTGAAAAATACTACAATCCAGCCCATTCCTATATAGAGTAAAGTAGATAGCCACCTTGGGCAATGGAACCATACTAATTTAAATACTACACCTAAGGCTGCTAAGGTTGTAATAATAATAAAAAGTGTCCACCCTAACGTGCCTTTTAAACTGATGAGACATAATGGTGTATACGTTCCAGCTATTAATATATAAATCATGGAATGGTCTATACGTCGAAGAAAAGCAATGACCTGTTTTTTTGCAATAACCATATGGTATGTTGCTGATGCGGAATATAACAATGTCATACTTAAACCGAAAATTACAACTGCTGTAATGGCAAGCGGGGAACCAATTGTTTCATTTGCTTTAAAAATTAATGCCAAAAGACCGATAAACGACAATATTGCACCGAATAAATGAGTAAGCCCATTAATCGGTTCTCGAATATATACACCCATTTTAATCAACACCTCTATCTTGGTATGTAGTTTCAAAAACTATATAACAATAATATATGTATTTTAAGATGTAGTCAAGGTTTACTTCTTATTTTTAATTTCGTATAATAAATTGATAATAAATCAATTTACATTGAAGGTACAAAAGAGGGTATTGAATGGAAAATTTGCATGATTTCTTTAAACAAATTCAATTAAATAGCCAATTATCATTGGATGATATACCAAATTTAGATTTATATATGGACCAAGTTATTCAATTATTTGAAAATAAATTCGACGTGTTAAAGCGAGATGAACAAGAGAAAGTTTTAACGAAAACGATGATTAATAACTATGCGAAAGGGAAACTGTTCTATCCAATTGAAAATAAGAAATACTCTAAGGATCATTTAATGCTAATAGCGATGATTTACCAGCTAAAAGGTGCTCTATCTATTAATGATGTCAAAACAACGTTGTATCAACTGAACAAAATGATTACAGAAGAAAATTTTGCCTTAGCAAATTTATATGAAAGTTATGTACAGCTTGCTGAAGATAGTATGCAACAAATGAAATCAGAAACCGAACAATTAATTCATGATGTGGAAGAGCATAGTAAATCTTTACCTAGTCAGAATGCTGATTATTTACAGGAGCTTCTATTAGTTACTTCTCTTGCTAATATGAGTAATTATTATCGTCGAGCAGCAGAAAAGATGGTTGATCGCATTGCTAATAAAATGGATACATAATGTTTCAGTTACGTTCACTATAAGAAACATGAGCAAATAAGGGGGGAGATGATTGAAACTTAGTATTTTAGATCAATTGCCTGTATTAAATGGAGCTACACCAAAAGAGGCTATAACAGCTACGCTTGAATGAACAGATTAGCGGACAAGCTTGGTTTCTCACGTTATTGGGTAGCCGAACATCACGACATGAAACGATTTGCCTGCCCTGCTCCGGACATCCTTATCTGTTATAAAATGACCAAACAAATAGGGTAAATATGATGCAAAGGAAGAAATGGTATTAGAAAAAATAAAAAGTGAATATATATTTGGAGATAAATCCCAAGTTCATAGGCGACTCCAAGCATTGCAACTAGCATACCAGGCAGATGAAATGATGATTTTAACGAACACTCCTGATTATGTCAGTAGAAAGACTTCTTACCAATTAATTGCGCAAACCTGTTTAACCTAGCTAAACTACTTTCTTTGTAAGTCAACATGACAATTATAAAATCTAAATACCCTATCAGATTTGAAGCAATCGTGATGGGGTGATAAATTAGTTTGTGTTCATTATTTTGTCGGTTGATAGTAAAATAGTAAAACTAGGAGAGATTTAGATGCAACATTGGGTCACTTCAGTAATGGAAGAGTTAGGTTATATTGGTGTGTTTTTTATGATGGCTTTAGAAAACGTATTTCCTCCTATACCTTCAGAAATTGTTTTACCATTTGGAGGATTTCTAACAACAACGACTGATTTATCTGTCGTAGGTGTTATTGTTGCAGCAACAGTTGGATCAGTTCTTGGGGCAGTTATTTTATTTGGCATTGGTCTTTTGCTTGATGTTAAACAATTAGAAAAAATTATTCACAGATATGGCTCTATGCTAAGAATAAAAAAACAAGATATCCAAAGAGCAGATGCTTGGTTTGATAAGTACGGCTATTGGACGGTATTTATTTGTCGAATGGTCCCTTTGGTTAGAAGTTTAATATCCATTCCAGCAGGGATGTCAAACATGAATTTTGTCATGTTTTTATTCCTAACAGTTGCTGGTACATTGTTTTGGAATACTTTATTAATTTTGATCGGTGTTCAGCTCGGTGAATCATGGACCAACATATTATCATTTATGGAATTGTATTCTACAGTTATTTATATTTGTATCGGTGTAGGGATCGGTATTATCGTTTACTTATATATCAAACGGAGAAGGCAGCAATAATCTTGCTGTCTTTTTTGTGTCGTGCCGCAACAGACAGTGAACAAAGGCGCTGGGTCCGGACATGGCTAAATAACTTAGTAAGTTTAACTGTAGCTACAAAATTTTATAATTTCCTAGGCGAGAACAAACCAGAACATTATCTGTTACCAACCATTTTACTTCATTCATTGACTCCTAGTACGCCTTAAGTACTAGACGAAAATATGGCTATAGTTCATTACGAAACAAAGTATTAGCTTGTATGATAGAAGTAAGTTAAAGGAAGGAGGAGCTGCAGTGAAAAAATTTCTTTTGTTTCTAGCAGGGTTAGTAGCCTTCATGGTCCTACTTGCTAACATAGGACCAATGGTATTCTTCGCGCTAGGTATTTGGTTACTGTATGTTATTTTTAAGCAGTTTATGAAAACTGATTCAGTTGCAGGAAAAGTAGGCTGGGTTATTGTAGGGCTCATTGTTTTGAGTATGACCATTTCAAATATGTTTGCGTTAATAGGCGTTGCTGCGATAGCGGCACTCTACATGGTTTATAAAAGTTGGAAGAAAGAAGACGATGATCCAGTTGTACATCATATAAAAGAAGACGACCCATTTACAAATTTTGAACGTGAATGGGCAGAATTAAATAAGTGAACAAAAAGGAGAGATAATGAATGACTAACATTTTCACAAGAATGAAGGAGTCTGTCGTTAGCGATTTACACCACATGATGGATCAAAAGGAGCAAAAAAACCCTATTGCAGCTTTAAACCATTACTTGAGGCAAAGTGAGCAAGAGAAGGAAAAAGTACGGAAGCTTTTGGAACGCCAGTACAAGCTAAAAGATGAGTTTTTAAAGGAATATCAATTAGCGCAAGATTTAGCAGATAAACGGTTAAAGCAAGCTAATATTGCTGAAAAAGCCGGAGAAACAGAAATGTACGAATTTGCATTCCGCGAACATCAAGAATATCAAGCAAGAGCTGAGCGTATGAAAGCTTCTCGGGATGAGGCCGTTGCAGAACTTGATACATTAGAACAAAAGTACGAAAGTATGAAGCATAAGTTAAAGGATATGCATTTACGGCGCATGGAGTTAATGGGGCGAGAAAATATAGCACGCGCAAATTCTCAAATAAATCGGGTCATTGGTGAAACTGCGGACAAACCATTTTCTAAATTTGCTGAAATGGAACGTTATATCGAAGGGTTAGAATATAAAGTAAATAGCGCTTATTACTGTAGCACATTTGATCAAAAAATTACTAAACTAGAAAAAGAAATGAATGATAAAGAAGAAGTATAATTGGACATGTAGCAGAAGTTTTCACAGTGTTTTAAGTATTGCCTAGCGTTCTGTCAGTTCTTCTTTGTAATAGAAAAACATGGTATACTATACAGGCGCAAGATAGAGCGCCTGTTTTTCTTCTGGAATAGCTTGTCTAAAATGTATACGAAAAGTATATTTTATAATGGCGCTTTTGGTTACCAGGCAAGGCATAGAGTAAAGGAGCATTGTTTTTTGGAGGCGAACGAAGAAGTTAGCCAACCTTACTTCTCTTTTATTCCTTGAAAACAAATTTTTAGAAGGCTTGGCAAATGTAGGAGGGGTGCAGCATGTTTCATCGACTATCAACCGATACATTGAATTGGATACTGATTGTTGGTGTCATTCTCTTTGTATTAGAGATTACTTTTTTTGAAGGCGGCATGATTATTCCTGCGCTTTTTTTTGCCTTGCTTATTTATGTGGGAAGAAAAAATCTAAAACGTTTTTGGGGGAAATTATTTTTTTGGGCAGGTTTAATAGGAATTATTTTTTCCATTTTAAATATGCTTGCGATTCGATTTTTTGTTATTGCTACAATAGCCATATTTGTTATTCAATATTCGAAATCAAAAAAGGTAGCGAAATGGGTAAAACCTTATTTAAATACGGAAACGGCGCAGGTGGAACAAGAAGACCTTGTTCGTAAACACCCGTTTTTTGATCACCGCTTTTTTGATGACCAAAGAACGGATGATGTTGCTTATCAATGGAGAGATGTTAACATTCATGGAGCATTCGGTGATCGAGTTATAGATTTAAGTAATACTGTGTTACCAAATGATACGGCAGTCATCTCTATTCGCCATCTTGTAGGGAATATCGAGATTCATGTGCCATATGACGTAGAAGTTAGTATTCATCATAGCTCGGTTATTGGACGTGCGCACATTTTTGGAAATTACCATGATCGTATGATGAACCAAACGTTATTATATCAAACGAAAAATTATGATACGTCGTTCCCTCGTGTAAAAATAATTATAGCTATATTATCTGGAGATGTCGAGGTGAAACGAATATGAACCTGTTATTACGGCATATCTCTGCTGCAGTTTTATATAGTATTATTTTAACAATATTAGTAACAGGAGTAACACTTTTTGCGTTCGTAGATGATTGGAGTACGATAGTTAATAAAAAAATAGAAGATATCTCCTTCTTATTTATTTTATTTGTTATTCCTGTCACTGTTGGTATTATAACTGGGATAGTTGCAGGTATCTATTGGAGACAACGTGTTCACTTTGTGGAAAAGAGAATGGAAGAAATTGTTAAAGGACAAAAACTAAGTTTTGATTTGGAAATACCAAAAGGCTTGGAACAAATGCAGCATCATCTTGAGCAAATTCAACATAAATTTAGGATGCAAACGGAGCATGCCCAACGCTTAGCAACGGAACGAGCTGTAGAACGAGAACAAAGCTTACAGGAAATTGTTGTTCAAGAGAGAAATAGATTAGCTCGCGAATTACATGACTCCGTCAGTCAGCAATTATTTGCGGCTTCAATGATGATGTCGACAATTACAGAAACAAATCCACCTCAGGATGAAACAATGAAAAAACAACTTCGAATGGTAGAGAATATGATTCAACAATCGCAGTTAGAAATGCGAGCACTTCTTTTACATTTACGTCCTGTAGCTTTGAAAGGGAAATCTTTACAAGAAGGGACGAAGGAGTTGTTAATTGAACTCACACAAAAAGTGCCAATGCAAATTGATTGGAATATTGAGGATTTTACCGTTGATAAAGGTGTAGAGGATCAATTGTTTCGGATTATCCAAGAAGCTTTATCAAATACATTACGCCATGCAAAAGCTAATTCTTTACATGTCATGTTAGTAGAAAGAGATGGAAATATTATTTTGCGAGCAACGGATGATGGGGTTGGGTTTGATATGGAAAAATTAAAAACTGGATCATATGGTTTACAAAATATGCGAGAAAGAGCTTATGAAATAGGTGGCAGCTATAAAATAATCAGTTTTCCTAAGCAAGGCACGCGCCTAGAAGTAAAAGTTCCTTATTTTAAAGAAGGAGGAGAGATGGAATGATACATGTACTATTTGCTGATGACCATGAAATGGTACGTATTGGAGTAACTTCTTATTTAACGGCCCAGCCAGATATAGAAGTTGTTGCAGAGGCATCTGATGGAGGAGAAGCTGTAGAACTAGCGTTAACGCTAAAGCCGGATATTATTTTAATGGATCTTGTTATGAAAGAAATGGACGGAATTGAGGCAACACGGCTCATTATAGAACAATGGCCAGAAGCTAAAATAATTATTGTGACTAGCTTTTTAGATGATGAGAAGGTGTATCCGGCTTTAGAAGCAGGTGCAACAAGTTATATGTTGAAAACATCGAAAGCGGAAGAGATAGCTAAAGCAATTCGGGCAACCTTTAAAGGACAAACTGTGTTGGAGCCAGAGGTGACAGGGAAAATTATGAATCGTATGCGTTCTCCAGAACGAGCTTTGCACGAAGCTTTAACAGAAAGGGAATGGGAAATTTTGTTGTTAGTCGCTCAAGGAAAAACAAATCAAGAAATTGCCGATCAATTGTTTATTTCGTTAAAAACGGTAAAAGTACATGTAAGTAATATTTTATCTAAGTTAGAGGTGCAAGATCGCACGCAAGCGGTTATATATGCTTTTAAAAATCATTTAGTTGAATAAGTAAAAAAAACGAGTGCCGGAGAGCTCGTTTTTTGTAGTCTAGAAAATTATAAAATTTTGCAGTGAGGATAAACTTACTAAGTTTTTAGCCACGTCCGGTTCCGGCGCCCAGCAACTAGGCGACTTAACGAATCCACCCTATGATATGCCATCATTGGTTCGTACAACACCGTCTCACTATAATTCCTAAAACTTTAGTTACTTCGTTCCACTCGTTACATTGCTAACCAGGCGCTTTACCTTTGTCCTAAGGTAATATTTCCTGTGAAATAATTCATAGGTCAACGATAGAGTTTGGCATGAAACTTGGTGATAAGCTTAGCTTTATTACTTATTAACTGCACATCGTACTCCTTAATCAGATGACTTTACCACTTCAACCTTATTTCCATACTCTAAGAAACGATTCGTTAACTGACAAATAGTAAGTAACTCATACGTAATAATTAATTCGGGTGGAAGATTTGCAATATTTGCATCTGGTTTTCGACTGGCAACTCCATTTTCTCGCCAATAAAGTTCTCTTAGATTGCAAATGTCCGTTTGATTTAACTTGGTTTTATGGTAGAAAGTGTCCACCAATTCATCAACAACCTCTCTAATAATCTTTTTTTCATGGTCCATCCAAAGGTCATTTCTCAACTTCGTGGTAAGCACATTATCAATATGGTAATGAATTAGTTTTAAGCTTGCTAGCTGTTTTTCTATTTGCTTGAAAAATTCCTTTTCGTTACTTGTTAGTGGATGATATTTAGCCTCTTCTTTTTGGAATTGGATAAGTGTTTCCGTTTGGCGAATTTTTTTATATACATCATCCGATGATTGTAATGAATAGACCGCTGTTATTGGCTGTTCTGCTGTTACTGCATAGAATACTTTTTCAATTTTAGCTGCTAAACGTTTTCGAATGGCCATCATATTCTCCGTAATATGCGCTGTATAATCAGGTGGTAGAACGAACATATTGACTGTTGTAGAAACTACTAAGCCGATAGTAGTGGTGCCAAGACGAATGAGAAAAGATATAAAATAATTACTATGAATGACTTCAATCATTGCCACAGCTGTAAGCGTAGCAACTAATAGTCCTGCGTGCAGCTTTAATCGGAAACAAGTGACGATGGTCAATGTTGCTGCAAGCGCGTAGGTTATTGGTGAATTTCCAAATAAATATATAAAAAATACAGAGTAGGCAGCGCCAATTGCGGAGGCGGGAAAGCGTATAAAGCCTTTACGTATGGAATCAGCTACAGTTGGCTCGATTGTTACAATAGCTGTTATGACAGCGAACACGGCTGGTGCATGAAACAGTTCGCAAATCCAAGCGGTAAGGAAAACTGCGACACCAGTTTTTACAACTCTGCTGCCAATAAAATGGGAAGGTTTCACTATAGTTCATCTCCTAGATGTATTACATAAAAGCTTGTCCTATCGGATTATTTAGTACTATAAGAGTTAAAGTTACAAAGGAAAGGGTTCTAAGACGAAATCAAAAATTGTACAGCTTTATCTTCCCTTTCGCTTTTCCTTACAGAACACTTCAAAAGTGGGTGTAATAGCACTTTATATATATAAGACAAAATTTAATATCCTCATCTATTTTCCATGAATTTAAAAAAATTTTCAACCAAATTGAAAAAAAGGGTTGCATTTTTCGAGTATATCCCATAAACTGTTTTATAACAAAAGCATTTATATTGTAACTGTTATATAAAAGGAGGAGCGAACGTGCAAAAAGAATTTACAATGTGTCCAGAATGTGGGAAAGCTGTAGATGGAGAAAGCATCATTCAGGAATGTGATCATTGTCTTTCTAAAAAACAAGATTAATTTTTTTGGTATCTATGTTATATAACAATAAAATTTGTATTATAACAAAAAGAGTTTGTATTTACTAACAAAGGGGGAAATTTAAAATGATAACTGAACGTGTAGAAAAATTACAGAAAGCTTGGGAAAATGATGAACGGTGGATAGGTGTAGAAAGGCCTTATAGTGCGGAAGAAGTTATCCGTTTAAGGGGTTCCGTGGATATAGCATATACATTGGCAGAAAAAGGATCGGAGAAATTATGGGAATTATTACAAACGGAAGATTACATTCATGCACTTGGAGCTTTAACAGGAAATCAAGCTGTCCAACAAGTTAAAGCTGGATTAAAAGCAATTTATCTAAGTGGTTGGCAAGTAGCTGCAGATGCGAACTTAGCAGGGCAAATGTATCCAGACCAAAGCTTGTACCCTGTGAATAGTGTACCAAATGTAGTAAAGCGGATAAATCAAGCGTTGCAACGAGCGGATCAAATTCATTATTTAGAGGGGAAAGAGGATATCGATTGGTTTGCGCCAATTGTCGCTGATGCAGAAGCTGGTTTTGGTGGCCAATTAAATGTTTTTGAATTAATGAAATCCATGATTGAGGCAGGTGCTTCAGGAGTACATTTTGAGGATCAACTAGCTTCGGAGAAAAAATGTGGCCATTTAGGCGGAAAAGTATTGCTTCCTACACAAACAGCGGTACGAAATTTAATTGCTGCTCGATTGGCTGCGGATGTAATGGGAACACCAACTATTATTGTTGCTAGAACCGATGCAAATGCTGCCGATTTAATTACGAGCGACGTCGACCCTTATGATGCTCGATTTATTACTGGAGAGAGAACAACGGAAGGATTTTATAAGACAAAATCCGGCATTCATCAAGCGATCGCAAGGGGGCTTGCGTATGCGCCGTATGCTGATTTAATCTGGTGTGAAACTTCAGAACCAAATTACGAAGAAGCTAAACAATTTGCCGAGGCGATACACGAAAAATATCCAAACAAAATGTTAGCTTATAATTGTTCACCATCATTTAATTGGAAGAAAAAGTTGACAGACGAAGAAATTGCTCAGTTTCAGAATAGAATAGCAGAACTTGGATATAAGTTCCAGTTTGTTACGTTAGCAGGATTTCACGCTCTTAATTACAGTATGTTTGAATTGGCAAGAAAATATAAAACAGAAGGTATGAAGGCATATTCGGAGTTACAACAAAATGAATTTGATAGCGAAAAATTTGGATATACTGCTACAAGACATCAGCGAGAAGTAGGAACTGGGTATTTTGATGAAGTTGCACAGGTGGTTTCTGGAGGCACGTCCTCAATGGCTGCATTAAAAGGTTCCACAGAAGAAGAACAATTTTCTTTATAAGTAAAATGATCTAAGAACTTCATTTATGTTTCGAAAATATCCCAGGAGAAGCGTTGTTCGTTAGCGAATAAACGCTTCTTTTCATGAAAAGTTAAACATTATGTCGCATTTGAAATATAATTGTAATATTACTATAACACGCTTGCAACTTTTAGCTGTTATAATACGAGTTGCCTACTAAAGATAGTTATACATAATTAAACGTCTATTATTAGCTACAGCAAAAAGATAGATACATATAAAAAATTCTATGTAAAAAGCGGGGGAGTATTTTGAAGAAGTCAATTGTAACAGTTGCGACTGTAACAGTCGTTGGATTTAGCAGTGCATTTTTTCATACACAGGTGCAAGCGGAGACACTAGGGAACTTAAAAGATAAGCAAACAGAAATTAAAAGTGATCGAGAAGCAATTAAAGCCGATCTTTCAAAAGCAGAAGCGAAAATTGCTGATGTACTCGTTGAATTAGAAGAGTTGAATCAACAAATCACGCAATTCGATGATGCAATGAAAGAAAATAAAGCACAAATTGAAAAAGTGCAAGCCGATATTGCTAAAAAAGAACAAGAAGTGGACAAGCTTGAAAAAGAGATAGCAACATTGGAAGATGCAATCGAAAAGCGTTTTAATAAGTTAAAAGAACGTGCCGTTTCCTATCAAAAAAGTGGTGGCGACGTTAACTACTTAGAAGTTATTTTTGGTTCTAAGGACTTTGGTGAATTTATTAACCGTGTATCAGCTGTTAATAAAATTACAAATTCAGATGCTAATCTAATAGAAGAACAAGAAAAAGATAAAAAAGAAGTAAATGAAAAGAAAGATAAAGTTGTTAATAGTTTAGAGGAAATGGAAGCATTACAAGTTGAATTAAAAGGTATACAGGAAACTATTAAACAACAAAAAGAAGAAAACGAGAAAAAAGAAGCAAAACTAAAAGATAAAAAAGCTGATCTTGAAGGTTTAAAAGAAGACTTAGAAATCAAAGATAGTAATCTTGCTGATCTTCAAGCGGAAGTAAGACAAAGCATGCAAGTTGAACGTCAACCTGAAGCTACAACTCGTAGTAATGCTTCTAGTAGTAATGCTTCAAATGGTGGAGAATTGCAAACGCTAAGTAGTAAAAGCGAAACAAAAAGTAAAAGCTCTTCTGCTGCACCAAAAATGTCAGCTGGAAGTGGCAGCGTAAGTACAATTGTTAATTCTGGACGTCAACATTTAGGCGTGCCTTATGTTTGGGGAGGAAAGGGCCCAAGTGGATTTGATTGTTCTGGATTTGTATCTTGGGCATTTGCACAAGGTGGCTACTCTATTCCATCAAGCACAAGCGCATTAGTAAATGTAGGTCAAAAAATCTCATACAGTGAAATTCAACCCGGAGATCTAGTTTTCTTTGATACGTATAAGAAAAATGGACATGTCGCTATTTACATGGGTGGAGGTAATTTCATTGGTGCGCAAAGTACGCCAGGAGTATCCATAGAAAGCATGTCTAATTCATATTGGAGCAATGCATTTAAAGGGCATGTACGTCGCGTTCTTTAATCGAATAAGCCTAAGGCCGTTCTCAAGTGAGGACGGCCTTTTTTTGTGGTCTAGGAAATTATAAAAGAAGGTGTTTCAATCAGTGGGGTAATTCACTCCCACTGATTTCTAGCGTATTGTCCAAGCCTCGCCCTTCAAAAACGAAAACAAACCAACTTTATATGCAAAAATAAAACAGCCATGTAATTAGTGACGAGATTCTCTTCTGATGTAAAACAAAATACTCTATTTACCGTGCACTTTAACATGTGGATGATAGCTAGAAATCTCAATTAAATTTTGATCAGGATCTCTTACATAAATTGAAGTAATAGAACCAAGAGCACCTGAACGCTGAACCGGGCCTAATACAATAGACACTCTTTTTGCTTTAAGTTGTCGAAGTACTTCTTTCGGTGTATTTGTTGTAATAAGACAAAAATCTCCTGATCCAGGAGTTGGGTGACTAGCTTTAGGCGAAATTTCCTTATCAACTTCTTGAAAATTAATTTTTTGTAAACCAAATCTAGCTGCTTTTCTATTTTGGTTAAACGTTTCAATTTCCATCCCCAAAACGTCACCATAAAATTGTATTGATTGCTCGACACTCTCAACTGTTAAAACCAGGTGATCCATTCGTAATATTTCCAATTTAGTTCCTCCTATGACCTAATAAGTATTCCACTCGTAACTGCTCCTACCAAAAAATTAAAAGATCTGTATATTTTCAAGCTAGCCATTGTATTATACAGAACCCCACCATTTTTTAACCTATCCTCTATATTAATATTCATTTCGCGTTTCATTATAACTAAAGGTAATCATCTAAAAAAATATTAAGTGAAAAAAATGTTAAAATAGCTATATTATGACGCCTTTTAAAAAAGCAATACTGGAATCATTGACGAAGCGGAGCGAAGGACAAAGTCTTTACCCTTGATGGAATGATAGCGCGCCCCGAGCTTTTGTTCCACTATAGGAAAGCTCACACGCAAATATTAGAAAATTAGGTTTATTGTTTTTTTATTTGGGTATACATTAAGGTATCCCGCTTGTTTATTTTGTTCGCGTGTTACTCCCCGCTTATTTTAGAAATAAAACCGGTAAATCAAATAGAAAGGAATTGTTATGAAAAAAAATACTTTTAACAACCCAGTTTTTTATGTGTCAGCGTTTGTTGTACTATTACTTGTTATCGTCGGAGCGATTATGCCAAATCATTTTGGCGATGTAGCAGAAAAAATGTTTAATTTTACTACTATTAATTTTGGTTGGTTTTACCTCTTGGCTGTGTTTATCTTTGTTGCATTTTTACTTATTTTATCTGTTAGTAAGTATGGGAAGATAAAATTAGGAGCAGTGCATTCTAAACCAGAATATTCTTTTTTTACCTTTTTTTCAGCTGGTTTTGGAGCAGGTCTTGTTTTTTGGGGTGTAGCAGAACCAATGAGTCATTTTTTTAACACCCCATTTCCTGAAGTAGAAGCTATGACAGAAGAAGCAGCGAGAGTTGCTATGGGTTACGCCTTTTTTCATTGGGGAATTAGCCAATGGTCAGTATTTGCGATTGTAGGACTTGTTATATCCTATTTACAGTTTAGAAAAAAGCAACGAGGATTAATTTCAACTTCCATTCAACCAATCATAGGTGAAAATAAATCGATTGCCAATACAGTGGATACTCTAGCAGTAGTAGCGACTGTGATGGGAGTAGCAACGTCTTTGGGGTTAGGAATACTTCAGATGAATGGTGGCTTAAAGTCTGTTTTTGATGTACCGACTTCCATATGGGTACAAATGGGTATTGCTGGAGTCATGCTTGTAACCTACTTAATATCATCTAGCACAGGATTAGATAGAGGGATAAAATGGTTGAGCAATATTAATTTAGGGCTTTGTCTACTGTTACTAGTGTTTGTATTTCTAGCAGGCCCCACTGTTTTTATTTTAAATACATTCGTTTTAGGATTAGGTGATTACTTATCAAGTTACATTCATTACAGTCTTCGTTTAACCCCTTATACAGGAGATACTTGGGTAAGGGAATGGACTATTTTCTATTGGGCTTGGGCTACTGCTTGGTCTCCATTTGTTGGAGCATTTGTAGCGCGCGTATCTAGAGGAAGAAGTATTCGTCAATATGTTTTAGGAGTATTGGTTGTTTCACCAGCAATTGCTTGTATTTGGATTGCGACTTTTGGAGGGACAGCAGTATATAATGATCTAATGAATGGAACTTCTATAGCACAAGCTGTGAATGTAGATATTGCAGTAGCCTTGTTTGAAACGTATCAGCATTTGCCGATGACAAATATACTTTCTATCTTATCTATATTTCTAATATTTACATTCCTTGTGACTTCAGCAGACTCTGCAACATATATCCTTGGTGTAATGACTTCAAAAGGAAGCTTAAACCCAGCATTAGTGACAAAAATTGTTTGGGGGCTTTTAATAACTGCTATTGCTATTGTACTTTTATTAGCAGGAGGTTTAGAAGCTTTGCAAACCGTTTCGTTAATATCAGCACTCCCATTTACGGTCATATTGCTGCTGATGATCATCTCATTTACACGGATGTTGTCAAGTGATTATAAACAAGTAAAACAAGATAAAGAGAACTAGAAAGCAAGAAAGTGTGCACACTACATAGTATCCTTAATGGAAAAACTCTCATTTTGAGGATGTAAGCTGTTCTTTTTCAACAGGTTGTTACGGTTACATTAATTAAAAAATAGCTCAAGGTTATTTGTGAAAAATTTTAGTAAATCTATCTCATAATAGGCTTATGAAAAAAATCAACTAGTGCTATTGAAAATAAGAAAGTAGCTAGTCTGAATGTTTGCCGCATAGTAGACAAAAAGTATATTTGACAGACTTGTTTATGTATCGTTATAATAAGCCATAATGACTAAATTTTTAACCTAATTTTCTAGGGTTCCGCAGATGATAAGTTATTAACTGGTCTGGACCAAGAGAAAATGCGCGTTGTCCACAACGTGTACACGGAGGGATAAAAGCCCGGGAGGATATCTAAATATAGGATATCTTCCTGGGTTTTTTGTTTGCTTTTTTCTATTATAGAAAAGTATACGGTGTATAGCATAAGTAAAATGATGACTCATGCTATAAAGGTGTAGCGATAAGTCCCATTCGACCTTAAATCCAATGTCAAAGAACAAATTGTGTAGTTTATTACGTTGTACAAAAGTTCTTAGGTTAAATGCATCCCCCCTTACCGCTTGGTGGCACCCTTTATTTCTGAAAGAGGGAGACTACTTACGAAAGTACGTTAAAAATAGATCAGAAAAGGTGATGAGCATGAATAAAGATTGGAATACAGTATTTATCGCTAGCTTATTTGAAATTTGCTGGGTAATTGGTCTAAAACACTCAAACAGTTTAGTTGATTGGGGGTTAACGCTAATAGCTATTTATATTAGTATGCACTTGCTTATTATGGCTTCTCGCCGCTTGCCAGTTGGTACCAGTTATGCGGTATTCACCGGTATAGGGACGGCAGGGACAGTAATAGCAGACATAGTGATTTTTGGAGAGCCAATTCGACTTTTGAAAATGGCGCTCATTCTATTGTTAGTATCAGGAGTTATCGGCTTAAAATTAGTCACACCACAAAAAGATAGGAAAGAGGTGTCATAATGGATTGGCTTATACTTGTATTAGCAGGGTTTAGTGAAATTCTCGGTGTTACGGGAATTAATAAAGTGAATCAACGGATAAGTGTCATGTCCATTTTATGGTTATTTGGAGGTTTTGGACTAAGTTTCATACTGCTTGGTATTGCAATGGAAACAATTGCAATGAGTACGGCTTATGCTGTTTGGACAGGGATGGGAACAGTAGGCAGTGCCATTGTTGGTATGTTGTTTTTTAAAGAATCTAGCGATTGGAAGAGGTTGCTTTTTATTGGCATGATTTTAAGTGCAGCAGTTGGTTTGAAACTCATTTCATAGTTTCGTTCTACTATGGGGTGATATAGATTTTGAGGTCTAGCTTGTAAGACGACCTCCAAGTGAGGAAACAGCGATAGTTTAACTAGTTTTAAAAGTAGTATCTCTACCCATATGTTTATGATCTACTTTAATCGGTAATACATTACTAAGAAGCAAATAGCAACGAAGGAGTGAAGATAGAGATGGATTTAAACAAAAAACTAAAACAATTAGAGTCAATAAAAAGAGAAGGTCCTGATAAAATATTTAGCATGTATTTAAATACAGACCCATCTGACCCTGAACAACAAGGCGGGGAATGGAAAATTCATTTGAAAAACGGAATACGTAATTTCGAACAATATCTAGAAGAATCTGATGATAAGGAAGAACTTCGTAATTTTCAACATGTAAAACAAAACGTGGAAAATTTCATTAGAGGCAATGAACAACAATTTCGCAAAGGTGTTATTGTGTTTGCGACAGCAGATGAAGAAGTGTGGTTTGCAATACGAGTTCAAATGCGTTTAGAAACAGAATTTTTCTGGCAGGAAACGCCACAATTAGAACAATTAAAGAAATTGAAAGAAGAATACCCAAAAACTGGGATCGTATTGGTGCAGCAAAACGAAGTGAGAGTTATCGAATCCTATTTAAATGAATTGGATATGGAGAAGCATTTTGAATTAGATGTTAATGTAGATGATTGGCGTGAAAAAACGGCGATGGGACCAGGGAATCCTACGACTCAAAAGGACGATTTAAACGCTCGCTTTGAAGCGAATAAACATCGTTGGTATAAATCTGTAGCTCCTAAATTGGATAAGCTAGCTAAAGATGAGGGCTGGGAAAAAATAGTGGTAATAGGTGAACCAGGACAGGCGCAAGCATTGCAAGATCAAATGAATAAGCAACCTGATGAAGTGATCAATAAAAATATGCTAGATCATGCATCAGAGAGAATAATTGAGGAAGTTTTCGCATAATCCAAAGGGAGTTGTGAAGTACATCCCTGAATAACAGTAACAACATAATTCGTTATTCGGGATAGATATAGTAAAACAACAGTATTTTCAGCGTCAACAATATACACTTCACTTGTGTGTGTTTTAAAATTAGTAAAAGATACATGAAAATATAGAGGTTATAACTATGTCTAGAAAGACTTGATATATACATGGGCAGTCTTTCTAGACGCTGGTATTATAACGATAAAATCAATGTTGCTGGTAGAATAGAAACGATAAACGATAGGCTAATATAGCCGATAGCCTTATTCCATTGTTGTTGTAATAGTAATTGCATGGTTTCATTACCAAATGTGGAAAATGTGGTATAGGCTCCACAAAAACCGACTCCAAGAATAAGCCACCAAGTATGTGGAAGGATTTCTTTTGTGTATATAAATACAAGAGATGCTAAAAGGATAGATCCTGTGACGTTGGCAAGCCAAGTTCCAATTAATCGCTTATTTGCGATAATTGACAGTTGATAGCGGACAAAACTTCCACAAAAGCCTCCTAAAGCAACATAAAAAAAGCTCATATTCTTGCCTTCTTTCTAGTATGTATGGAAAATAAATAACCAATATAGCAGGATAAGAGGCCTCCGGCAATGCTAAGTAAAACATAGGTAATCGCTAAGAAAAAATGGCTATTCCAAAGCTCAATCGTTTCAACGGTAAAAGTGGAAAAAGTAGTAAATGAGCCAATTAATCCAGTCGTTAATGCTGTGAACAACGTTGGTGGCAAGTGTTTTTTAATTTGTTTATGATGTAATAAATAACTTAATAAAAAACAGCCAAGCAAGTTGGCGGACAACGTAGCAAATGGGAAGCCATCTGTTGAGAATATAAATGTTAGACTATACCTTCCCATTGCTCCAACTGCTCCGCCTAATCCAATTGCTGTGACTAATTTTATGTTTGTGCTAACATGCATCCAGGACACCTTCCGTAGATTTCAAATTTATGTCCTTCAATCGAATATGCAGCTAATAGTTGTTCGACTTCTTCCATAGGACAAATATCAATTTCTTTTGTTTTACCACAATCTTTACATATAAAATGGTGATGATGATGATGTGCACAATTCATTCGAAAATGCTTTTCACCACCTAATTCGGTTGTTTCCAAAATGCCTAAATCGTGGTAGAGATGTAAATTGCGGTAAATGGTATCAAAACTAATACCAGGATAATTTGCTTCTAAATGTGTAATTAAATCTTTAGCGGTACGGTAACCATCTGCTTTTTCAAAAAAAGATAAGATGTCTTCTCGTTTCCCCGTCATTTTATAGCCTTTTTTACGTAAAAGTGTGACAGCCTCTTGTCTATTCATACAGCTTCCCTCACTTCGTATTGTGCTTCATATGCTCCACATGGTATATTTCTACTTACATGTTTTATTAATAAGACCCCTGAAGTAATCATGTAATAAAACGTTTCTTAACATAAAGAGCTAAAAAGAAGTATTGCTTGTTTACATGTGGTTACAATTCTTAGGATGTTGCTTTTGAACGCTGCTTGCTTATAATGATGGATAATAATAACAGCGAAATGGATACTAATACAATCGTTCCACCTGGTGGAATACTTAAATAATACCCTGTTATTAACCCTATAATAACAGCTATTTCACCAAATACAATAGATAAATACACCATTTGCTTGAATCCTTTAGCAAAACGCATGCTAGCTGCAACAGGTAGTGTCATAAGAGCAGACACAAGTAACACTCCGACGATCCTCATCGAGATTGCAATAACTAGTGCAGTTAAAACGATAAATAATAAATGGATTGCTTTCGTGTGTAATCCAGAAATAGTTGCATGCTCCTCATCAAAAGAAAGTGTAAATAATTCTTTGAAAAACAGGACGATGATAATAATAATAAACCCTGCTATACCAGCTATAGAATAAAAATCGCTTTTACTTACTGCAGATACAGAGCCAAACAAATAGCTAAATAAATCTGTATTAAATCCATCTGCTATTGAAATAAATATAACGCTAAGCCCTACACCACCAGATAATATGATTGGAATAGCCAGCTCTTGAAATGCCTTATAAACGCCACGCAACTTTTCAATTAATATTGAACCGAACACAGAAAAAGCTATTCCGGTATACAGTGGACTGATCATGAGTGCGAATTTTTTTTCTAATAATAAACCGAATGCGATTCCAGCTAAAGTGACATGGGATAGCGCATCAGCTAGCAAAGACAATCTTCTGACCACAATAAATGTTCCTAGTAAAGGTGCGATAAGACCAATTATTATTCCAGTAAATAACGTATTTCTTAAAAAATCATATTCCAAAAAATCTGCTAGCATATGTCTTCCTCCAAATCAATGGTCGTGTGTAATTAAATGGATATTATGTCCATAAATATGAGACCACTCTTCGTTCGATATTCTTTTATAAGCTTCTGGTTTTCCGTGGAAATGCAATGTTTTATTTAAACATGCAATTTCAGTTGCTTGTTCAGCGATTGTTCCAGTGTCATGCGTTATCATAAGCATCGTAATGCCTTTATTGCGGTTTAGGTTATCAAGTAAATCGTAAAATCGCTGTACATTCTCATTATCCACCCCTACAGTCGGTTCATCTAAGATGAGTAGTTCGGGATCATTGACTAAAGATCTAGCAATAAAGATGCGTTGTTGTTGTCCACCAGATAAGTTACCGATATTTTCATGTGTATATGCCTTCATTCCAACTTGGTTAATTGCTTCCTTAACTTTTTCTTTATGTTTTTTTTGAAAGAATTTTAAATAGCCAACTTTGGCAGTTAGACCCATTGACACTACTTCGTATACGGTTGCTGGAAAACCTTTATTAAACGCATTTGCCTTTTGCGAAACAAAACCAATTTTATGCCAGTTGTTAAATTTTTCAATCGGTTGGCCAAATAATTGAATACTTCCAGCATCCGCTTTTTGTAAACCGAGAATTAATTTAATAAGTGTGGTCTTTCCACCTCCGTTTGGCCCAACCAAGCCCATAAATGAGCCTTTAGATACGGAAAAATTGATATGATCTAATATTTGCTTATTTTCATAAGAAAAACTGATGTTTTTCATGGAGATAATGGCTTCACTCACTTTTAAGCCTCCTATCTTTTTCATGACTCAATCAAGAATTAAGAAGTTACTTGATCGAGTGTTTTTAGATTTTTTTTCATAATGGAAAAATAATCTTCCTCATTTTCGAGATCTTTCTTTGTTAAGACAGATAAGTTATGAATAGTAACAGCTTGTGCTTGAATATGGTCTTGTATAACTTTTGATATACGATTGGACGTATTTTGTTCGAAGATGATATAATGAAGATCATCGTTTTCAGCTTGGTCGATAATTTCGGTTAGTTCTTTCTGTGATGGCTCATGGTTAGGTGACAACCCATTAATGGAAATTTGCTCTAAACCATAGCGCTCTTCCCAATACCCATAAGCTGCATGGGATACGAGAATATGTTTGTTTGTTGCTGCTTCCAAAACGGATGTAAAGTCGGCATCAAGCGATTGTAGCTGTTCTGTTAATTGATCAAAATTATTTTCGTAAAGCTGTTTATCGTCTGGGTTAAGTTTTATTAATCGTTCTTTTACCATGTCAGATAATGTAATCATTCGCAAAGGATCAAGCCATACATGTGGATCATGATCTCCGTGAGTATGACTTTCATGAGCTCCCGCTTTATCAGCATGCTCTCCATCTTCATGGGAGTGATCACTTACCGTATGGTTCGTTTCTTTATCAAAAAGATGCTCATTTTTGCCTAGCTCGACAAGCTCCACGTCTTCTGAACGCAGTGCGTCTGCTGCATTCTCTGCAAATCCTTCTAACCCTGCACCTAAGTAAATAAATGCATCGCTTTTAGCTATATTTGTCATGTCTTTAGAGGTTGGCTCATAGGTATGCGCATCTACTCCTGGCGGATAAACGGAATGCACATCAGCTGTGTCTCCAGCAATTTGCTCTACAGCAAACTGAATTGGATATATAGATGTATATATAGTTATATCAGTGTTCTTTTGATTAGCACCATCTGTTTTTGTACAACCGACAATAAATATTGTAATAAAGCCAAGTATAAGTATAGCAATCGATGTTCTCCTCAAAAGTTGTTCCTCCTCTTCTTAACTCTCCTTTACATATAATATCGTAATCATTCCGAAAAGTAAATAGGAACCGTTACGATTAATTAATATAGTAATCGGAAAAGACAATTTTATTTTGTTTCTAGGAAAGTGTCCAATAGAGTTTATCCTATTAGGGAAACGGTGACTTGTACCTTAAAGGTTTGGTGATAGACAAGTTTCTCTAAATTTAGCTTTCATCCATGAAGATATCTCTCCAATGATTGAAGGCGCATTGTAATAAATTTTTTTATAAAGACTTGTTCGGCGTTTGTGAAAAATGGTCTATCCGTTTCTAAACAAGGTTAAAGATTATGAATGAGAATGTTTTACGTATGTATTTGCAAGCTTATTAATAAAAAAATGTTTATAATTGTTGCGAAATATCAGTAAATACTTTATAGTAATAGGTAAGTAGATAGGAGACTATCTTTTTATTTTCGACATAAAATGAATGAGTATTCATTCAAAATGTGGATGGGAGGATAAACTATGAAGCAATTGATCAGGCGTGCTGCTGTTTTAGGATCTGGGGTAATGGGGTCAGGAATTGCGGCACACTTGGCTAATGTTGGTATACCAACAATTATGCTTGATATTGTACCGAAACAGGTAACAAAAAAGGAAGAAAACAAGGGGCTAACTTTAAATAATCCATCTGTTCGCAATCGAATTGCAACAGAGAGTAAAAAGGCGTTATTAAAACAAAAACCTTCCCCTATTGCAACGAAAGAGAGCCTTGATTTAATTGAAGTAGGAAATATGGAAGATGATATGGAAAAGCTAGCTGAGGTGGATTGGATTATTGAGGTTGTCGTCGAAAATTTGGAGATTAAACGAAAAGTTTTTGCGAATGTAGAACAGTATCGTAAACCAGGAACCATTGTAAGTTCAAATACATCTGGTATTTCTATTGAGGCAATGTCGAGCGAATGTTCGGAAGATTTTCGCAAACATTTCCTAGGCACACATTTCTTTAATCCACCAAGATACTTAAAATTACTTGAAGTCATTCCAACGAAAGATACTGATCCTGAAGTGCTGTCCTTTATGAAGCAATTTGGCGAAGATACTCTAGGAAAAGGTGTCGTTGAAGCTAAGGACACACCTAACTTTATTGCTAATCGAATTGGTACTTATGGCTTGTTAATTACTGTACAGGAAATGTTACGTGGCGGTTATAGTGTCGGCGAAGTTGATTCTGTAACAGGGCCGTTAATTGGTAGGGCGAAAAGTGCTACCTTCCGTACCCTTGATGTCGTAGGATTAGATACATTTATCCATGTAGCGAAGAATGTATATGATCAAGTGGAAGGAGAAGAAAAAGAGAAATTCTCTGTTCCTGAATTTATGCATACGATGCAAGAAAAAGGGTGGTTAGGCGCCAAAAGTGGTCAAGGATTTTTCTTAAAGAAAAAAGGGAAAGACGGGAGCGTTATTTATGAATTAAATCCAAAGACATTGGAATATGAAGATAGGAAAAAGCTTAAAACGAAAGCAACGGAAATGGCAAAACAAGAAAAGGGCTTGCATCGAAAAATGAAAACGCTTCTAGCGCAGAAAGATGATCGAGCAAGCGCGCTCATTTGGTCCATTTTAAAACCTGTATTTATATATGCTGCCGAACTAACAGGCGAAATAGCTGATGATATAGCAGCTATCGATGATGCGATGAAATGGGGCTTTGGCTGGGAACTAGGTCCATTTGAAACGTGGGATGCAATTGGTTTGCGTAAATCAGTTGAACGCATGCAAAGCGAAGGAGAAACGGTTCCTACATGGGTTTTACAATTATTAGAAGCAGGAAAGGAATCTTTCTATCAAACAGAAAATGGCAACGTCTACTTTTATGATCAAGGAACATATAAGAAAAAGGATGTCAATAAAAAAGAGATCCATTTGCGCAGTTTAAAAGAAGTACAGGGTGTTATTAAAAAGAATACAGGAGCTAGCTTAATAGATTTAGGCGACGGGGTAGCATGTTTAGAATTTCATTCTCGAAGCAATGCCATCGGATTAGATATTATGCAAATGGTTCATTTCGCCATAGAAGAAGTAGAGAAGAATTACGAGGGTCTCGTTATTGGTAATCAAGGTAAAAACTTCTGTGTAGGAGCTAATTTAGCCATGATGTTGATGGAGGCACAAGATGATAATTTCTTTGAACTAGATATGGTTATTCGGCAATTTCAAAATATGACGATGGCAATTAAATATGCTAATAAACCAGTCGTTGTAGCACCGTTTAATATGACGCTTGGTGGTGGTGCAGAAGTGTCCTTGCCAGCAGCTTCTATTCAAGCCTCAGCAGAAACTTATATGGGCCTTGTAGAATTTGGGGTAGGTCTTATTCCTGGGGGCGGTGGTACGAAAGAATTGTATGTAAAGATGCTTCGTCAACTTCCAAAAGGCGTGTCCTTTGATACGACGAAGGTAGCCAATGATGTTTTTGAAAAGGTAGCGACAGCGAAAGTATCTACTTCAGCTGCTGAAGCACGCGAATTTGGCTTTTTAGACCAATGTGATCGAATTAGCTTTAACCCAGACCATTTACTATATGATGCAAAGGAAAATGTCCTATCATTAGCGAAGTCAGGCTATCGGGCGCCAAAAAGAGAAAAAATTCCAGTAGTCGGTGATGCAGGTTATGCTGCCATGGTATTAGGAGCTAAAAATTTGTATTTAAGTGGTTATGCTTCCGAACATGATGTGAAAATGGCAGAGAAATTAGCCTATGTTTTGTCAGGGGGTAGAATTCAAGAAGGAACGAAAATAGATGAACAAGTAATGCTAGATTTAGAACGAGAAGCCTTTTTAAGCTTAATTGGAGAGCCAAAAACACAACAACGAATGCAACACATGTTGGTTAAAGGAAAACCATTACGTAATTAATGAAGGGGGAACTAGTGTGAAGGAAGCAGTAATTGTTGCGGGTGCAAGAACCCCTGTAGGCAAAGCAAATAAAGGGTCACTTGCTCAGTCAAGACCTGATGATTTAGCAGCGCTAACCATTAAAGAAACATTAAAACGTGCAGGAAATTATAATGGAAATATTGACGACGTGATTATTGGCACTGCTATGCCAGAAGCAGAACAAGGTATGAATATGGCTAGAAATATAGCTGGTCTTGCAGGTTTAGATCATAATGTACCTGGAATAACGGTTAATCGTTATTGTTCCTCAGGTTTGCAAAGCATTGCTTACGCTGCAGAGCGCATTATGGTTGGAGCTAGTGATACCATTATTGCAGGTGGGGCAGAATCTATGAGTTTAATACCAATGGGTGGCCATGTGATTAAACCGAATTCACACTTAGTAGAAAATGCCCCAGGATATTATATGGGAATGGGGCATACAGCAGAAGAGGTTGCCAATCGTTTTCAAATTTCTAGAGAAGATCAAGACGCTTTTGCGGTAAGAAGTCATCAACGCGCTGCTAAAGCAATCGAGGAAGGTAAATTTACGGATGAAATGGTGCCTGTTGAAGTAACGCATCGGTTCATTAATGATCAAAATAAACCAGAAGAGCAAAAGATGACATTTAAGATGGATGAAGGAGTACGTCCGGAAACATCTACTGAAATTTTAGCTAAATTAAGGCCTGCATTTCATATCAATGGATCGGTTACTGCAGGAAATTCATCACAAATGAGTGATGGAGCAGCATCCGTGTTAGTAATGGATAGAGAAAAAGCAGAAGCAGATGGGTTAATGCCAATGGTTAAATTTCGATCATTCGCTGTAGCTGGCGTGGAGCCAGAAATTATGGGAGTTGGTCCGGTAGCTGCTATCCCAAAGGCTTTAAAAATTGCTGGTTTAGAATTGGCGGACATTGATTTATTTGAATTGAACGAGGCGTTTGCTTCTCAATCCGTTCGTGTTATTCAAGCTTTGAATTTAGATATGGATAAAGTCAATGTCAATGGTGGTGCAATAGCGTTAGGACATCCACTAGGTATGACAGGAACGAAATTAACGCTAACACTTATGCATGAAATGAAACGCAGGAAAGTGCAATTTGGTGTTGTAACCATGTGTATTGGGGGAGGCATGGGAGCAGCAGGTGTTTTTGAACTGATATAATGCATGTTTGTTTGACAAAGATGAATAATCTAAAGTTTAAATTTTAAAGGGATACGTTTCATGGTGTAAAAATTAATAGAAAAGGGGTTCACATAGATGAGCGAAACAAAAGAAAAAGTATTCAAAGGCGGCGGTTTTTTAGTTGATGATTTAACGGCAGATGACGTCATTACTCCAGAGGATTTCACCGATGAGCATAAGATGATTGCGAAAACGACAGAAGAGTTTGTGGTTGGTGAAGTAGTTCCTAAAATTGACCATTTGGAAAATCATGAATTTGAGCATTCTGTAGATTTATTAAAAAAAGCTGGTGAGCTAGGGTTGTTAGGAGCGGATGTTCCTGAAGAATATGGCGGTTTAGCTTTAGACAAAATCAGTTCTTCTTTAATTACGGAAAAATTTGCTCTTGCGGGTGGTTTTTCGGTTACACATGGTGCACATGTAGGAATTGGCTCATTGCCAATCGTGTTTTTCGGCAACGAGGCGCAAAAGGAAAAGTACTTACCGAAATTAGCTACTGGAGAATTGTTAGCAGCATATGCTTTAACAGAACCAAGCTCAGGTTCAGACGCTTTAGGGGCAAAAGCTACAGCTACGTTAAATGAGACGGGAACACATTATATTTTAAATGGAGAAAAGCAATGGATAACGAATTCAGCTTTTGCTGATGTGTTTGTTGTTTATGCTAAGATTGATGGAGAACATTTCTCCGCATTTATTGTAGAACGTGAATTTCCAGGTGTATCCACAGGGCCTGAAGAAAAGAAAATGGGAATTAAGAGTTCCTCAACTCGTACGTTGATTTTAGAAGATGCTGAAGTACCAGTAGAAAACTTATTAGGTGAAAAAGGGCGCGGCCATATTATCGCATTTAATATTTTAAATGTTGGCCGTTATAAGCTTGCTATTGGTGGTGTTGGTGGAGCGAAGCGTGGCATTGAGTTAGCGGCGAAATATGTAAATGAACGTAAGCAATTTAATAAGCCTATTTCTAGCTTTTCCCTGACAAAAGAGAAACTAGCAACAATGGCTGCAGAAACATATGCAAATGAAAGTGCGGTATATCGTACGGTAGGCTTATTTGAGCAGCGAATGGGTGCACTTACGGAGGAGCAATTAAATGACGGTAGAGAAATTGCTAGAGCAATTGCCGAATACCAAATAGAATGTTCGATGAATAAGTATATGTGTACGGAACTATTGGATTTTGTAGCAGATGAAGCTGTTCAACTACATGGTGGCTACGGTTTTATGCAGGAATATGAAGTAGAGCGAATGTATCGCGATTCACGTATTAACCGTATTTTTGAAGGGACAAATGAAATTAATCGCTTATTAGTTCCTGGTACATTATTGAAGAAAGCAATGAAAGGTGAGTTACCTTTATTACAAAAGGCACAATCACTTCAAGAAGAGCTAATGATGATGATGCCAGAAGAAGTTGGCACAGATGCATTAGAACAAGAAAAACATCTGCTTAAAAATGCGAAGAAAATGGTATTGCTAGGAGCCGGTTTAGCGGCACAGAAATTTATGCAGAACATCGAAAACGAACAAGAAATTCTTGTGAACTTAGCTGATATGATAGCAGAAGTTTACAATATGGAGTCTGCCATTTTGCGTACAGAAAAGGCCATGCACCGAGATGGTGAGGAAAAGAGTATGCAAAAGCTGTTGTATACGCAAGTTTATGTACAAGAAGCGTTTAATCGCATGGAGGCAAATGCTAAAGAAACATTAATTGCTGTAGAAGAAGGAGACACTTTACGAATGATGCTTTCTTCTTTACGTAAGTTAACACGGCATACACCGACAAATGTAATTGCAAAAAAACGCGAAATTGCTACTGCCATTATTGAAGAAGAAAAATATACGCTATAAAAAAGCTATGTAAGAACAAAGGCGTGGTGCTCGTTTAGCAACGTAGCAACTGGATCGAATCAACGAGATAAAGAAATCGCGGTGAACAGATGATGACTTAGTGTAGGGCAATGGACTGAAGTTGCCTAATTGCTGGGCGATGGAGCCGGACGATACTTTTCGGTTATTTCGTGCTCTACAAGCATCTCATTTTATCATTTCAGATAATAAAAAAAGACGTGCTGAATCTAAGGAAATAACAGATTCTAGCTCGTCTTTTTTGTACTATAACACGACAGCTCTCCGCTATTTAGTATGGGAATCAGTCAGTAGGTAATTTAGGAGGTTTTACGTCGAGTGTGTGGCAAGATAGTATTTCTATGGGGGAACAATATTCCTTTCATATTGGCGTCTTGGCTCGTAAATTATACCCGCTGATGCTTCATGTCAAACCGACTACAATTACCTTTTAACTATGCTATAAACTAAAAAGGTTTATCCTTATCTATAGTGCACACTAAATGTTGTATTAAAAATCAATAGAATTTGCATGAATAGAATGCTGAAAATACAGAGGTTATAACTACGTTGAGGAAAACTTGACACATACAAACCCCATTTTATTCGAATTTCAATTGTTTATTTTGATATAATGATACATATTATAGATTGGGGGCTGTCTAATGCTGACTTTTTACTGGTATCCGAACTGTGGGACATGCAAAAAAGCGAAAAAATGGTTAGATAATCATCAAGTGAATTACAAACCGATACATATAGTTCAAAATCCACCAAATAAAGAAGATATACTTGAACTTATGCAGAAGAGTGGGATGCCTGCAAAGAAATTCTTTAACACAAGTGGTAAAAAATACCGTGAATTAAATATGAAGGAAAAAATAGCAGATGCCACGGAAGAAGAAATGGCGGAGATATTAGCCTCTGACGGAATGCTAATTAAGCGACCAATTGTAACAGATGGCTCTAACGTAACTGTTGGCTTCGAAGAGGAAGAATTTGAAAAAAATTGGCTATAATAGCTTATTCCAACCGAACTGTCGAATAAAACATCAAGTTGATGAAGGATTCTACAATGGTAACTACAAGTGAAGGGTAAAACTTTTGGAATAATCTATTTAAAATAATACTGGATAATTGGGACTGAACCTTGTATAGTGAAATTGGAATATATCATTTGGAGGGAATAAATATGAGCGTACCAAAGGATTTATTATATTCAAAAGAACACGAATGGGTAAAAAAAGAAGATGGAACTGTGCGCATTGGAATTACTGCATTTGCACAAGATGAGTTAGGTGACATTGTGTTCGTTGAACTACCTGAAGTCGGTGACGAATTAGAAATCAATGAGCCTTTCGGTAGTGTGGAGTCCGTGAAAACAGTGTCGGAATTATATGCTCCTATTAGTGGGAAAGTCGTTGAAATGAATGAAGAATTGGAAGATAGCCCTGAATTAGTGAATGAATCACCATACGAAAAGGCATGGATGGTCGTTGTTGAACCAACGAAGGAAACAGAATTGGATGACTTACTATCTGCGGAAGCTTACGAAGAAATTATCAGTGAATAAATATTAAAAAAACTAGGCTTGTCGCCAAAGTCTTATGGCGAAAGCCTTTGTTTTGGTCTAGGAAATTATAAATTTTAGCAGCTGTGGATAAACTAACTAAGTTATTTAGCCACGTCCGGCTCCAGTGGCCAGCAACTAGGCAACTTCACACCATTGCCCTAAGCTAAGTCATCATTGATTCGTGCGAAATAGGAAGGCCGACTAAAGACGGGCTTGCAGGAGTATGCTTTCTAAAACTTTCGTTGATTCGTTCCACTCTCTACGTTGCTAACCAGGCGCCCCGAGCCTTTGTTCTTCTTATATTATAAACCTGAAAAACTTGATACTTTCTTATAGTGTGTGAACAAAGCTGATTGCAATGCTTTGCAATCAACTTTGTTTATAAGATTGTTAATAATTGTCCGTCTGCCACATAAACTAGGAGTAAACTTATAGGTAATATGAAAACAAGCATTATAGTACAGAGATGACGTCCTGCTAAATGATGTATACATTCAATAGTCAAAAAGCCTCCTAGCTATGCAGTTATCCTTTTGTAAGTAGTATATATTCCCAGCTAGGTTTGCACTATTGAAAGACAGCTAAAGTAAATAAAATATATTTTATTGCAAGCTTGTTGCTTGATTTTTCAAGGAGTGCTGTGTGATGATTACAAATGGATCAGAAAAGGTTATGATTGTAGAAGGATTGACTGATAAGAAGCAAGTGAATAAAGTGATTGCCGAAGAGATCACCATTGTTTGCACAAATGGAACGCTTGGAGTAGAGAGATTTGATCACATGTTGGAAGAATATGGTTTAGATGATAAGGATGTTTTTATTCTTGTCGACGAAGATCCTTCTGGCATCAAGCTTCGTAAACAACTAGCAAGAGAATTGCCACATGCAGAACATGTATATGTAAGTAGCGAATACAGAGAAGTAGCTACGACACCTGAAAATGTACTAGCTCAAGTTTTAGTGAGTAAACGAATAGCGGTTAATCCTATATTTCTGATTTAATTTAAAGTAAAAAGGTGATAGTTTGCAACAAGTAACAAAAGAGCAACTACAGCAATCCAATTACTTTCTTTATATTTATACACCACTTTGCGGAACGTGTAATCTTGCTAAAAGTATGTTGCTTAAAATGGAACAAATGCAAAAGCAAGAGCTATTTTTAGAAATGAATGCATCACTACATCCAGAATTTATGCAAACGCATCAAATAGCAAGTGTTCCTTGTTTGCTTATAAAGAAAGATGGAGAGCTCGTTGAAAAAATGTATGCATTTCGTGATGTAGCAAATATATACCAACACTTGATCATGCATAGACCAGAATTGTTTTCATTTCGATAGTAAAATTACATTGACAGATAGCAAGCAACGTGTTATTATGATTTCTATTCCAATTAAATAATAATTAACTCTTATCTTGAGCGGTGGAGGGACTGGCCCTACGAACCCGCGGCAACCTTCAAATAAATGTTTTATTTTGAAAGGTGCTAATTCCTGCAAGGCTTATGTCTTGGTAGATGAGGGGACATTTTGACATGTATACGTCTTTCTGTTCTCTTGCAGAAAGGCGTTTTTAATTGCTGATGTGGGCATAATAGTAAAGGGACAAAAAGGAGGACTAAGTGTGATATCGATAGAGGGTTTGCGTAAAGTTTTTACTGCAAACAAGACAGAAACAACGGCTGTTGACGATGTAACCCTTTCGATTAAACAAGGAGATATCTTTGGTGTGATCGGTTATAGTGGTGCAGGAAAAAGTACGTTTGTGCGATTACTGAATCGTTTAGAAGAACCTACAGGTGGTAAGATTTTTATTCGTAATCAAGAAATAACAGCATTAAAAAAGAATGAATTGCGGTTAGCTAGACAAGATATTGGCATGGTATTCCAGCATTTTAATTTGTTATGGTCACGTACTGTAAAAGAAAATATAGCTTTCCCATTAGAAATAGCAGGTGTTGAAAAAGAAGAACGGAACCAACGTGTTCAATCTCTCATTGATTTGGTCGGTTTATCCGGGAAGGAAGCGACCTACCCTTCGCAATTAAGTGGTGGGCAAAAACAACGGGTTGGCATAGCGAGAGCATTAGCAAACAAGCCTTCCGTATTATTATGTGATGAAGCAACATCCGCATTAGATCCAGAAACAACGAATTCTATTTTGGACTTGCTTGTAGATATAAATCAGCAACTAGGCTTAACGATTATATTAATTACACATGAAATGCATGTGATTCGAAAAATATGTAAGCAGGTAGCCGTGATGGAAAATGGAAAAGTGGTAGAACATGGTAATGTATTGGATGTGTTTGCACACCCCAAAAAAGATGTTACGAAAAAGTTCGTTCAACAGCTAATGGGGGATGCAGAAGCCGAGAATGAGTTTGAACATTTAGTTCGCGCATTTGAGAATGGTAAGTTAATTCGTCTCCATTTTGTAGGCGAAACAACGAACGACGCTTTAATTAGTAAGCTTGTAAAGGCGTATAACATTGACATTAGTATTTTACAAGGGAAAATAACGCGAACGCAGGCCGGTGCGTACGGTACGCTATTTATCCAAATGACTGGTGAAGAATTAGAAATTACTAAAGCAATTCAACACGTAACAGAAAAGACTTCCGTAGAGTTAGAGGTGATCCGCGGTGTTCGCTGATTTATTTGCTACTATTAAAGTAGAAGACATTGTAGAAGCAACGAAAGAAACATTTTATATGACGATTATTGCTTTAATTGGAACCTTTATTTTGGGGATTTTACTTGGGTTACTGTTATTTCTCACTAATAAAGGGGGACTGTGGGAAAATAAATGGGTTAACTTTATCACGGCCACATTTGTAAATGTATTCCGTGCTATTCCTTTTATTATATTAATATTATTGTTATTCCCATTTACTGATTTTCTTGTTGGTACGATAAGAGGCCCTAACGCTGCGCTCCCGGCATTAATTATTGGAGCCGCGCCGTTTTATGGACGGTTGGTGGAAATTGCTTTAAGAGAAGTAGATAAAGGTGTCATAGAGGCTGCTAAAGCAATGGGCGCCAAGACCCGAACAATTATTTTTAAAGTATTGTTACCAGAAGCAATGCCAGCTTTAATTTCAGGACTTACCGTTACTGCCATTGCGCTAATAGGTTATACAGCAATGGCAGGAGCAATTGGGTCAGGAGGCCTGGGGAGCTATGCATATTACTCAGGCTTTCAACGTAGAGATTTTGATATTGTTTTACTTTGTTCCGTTATTATTGTGCTCATTGTATTTCTATTTCAATTTATTGGTGATTATATTACACGCAAATTAGATAAAAGATAAAGGAAATTAATAATTATTATAATGAAGTGTAATTTTGACAAGTGTATGCAAATAGAAACTTTGAAAGAGGAGTGTGTCAACATGAAAAAATATATTCTCTCCATTTTAATCCTTACTGCTTTAGGTGGTTTATTAACTGCTTGTGGTGGGGGAGAAGAAAAAGATGATAATAAAATAACCGTCGGGGCTTCAAGTGTACCACACGCAGAAATATTAGCAGAAGCAAAGCCGATTTTAGAAGAAGAAGGGATCACACTGGAAATTAGTGAATACCAAGACTATGTATTACCGAATGATGATCTTGCGAATGGAGAAATTGATGCTAACTATTATCAACACATCCCCTTTCTTGAGCAAACAATTGATGATACAGGTTACGATTTAGATTATATTGCTGGTATTCATATTGAACCGATGGGTGTATATTCCAAAGGCATATCTAGTGTGGAGGATATTCCAGAAGGAACGGAAGTTATTATGAGTAACTCCGTGCCAGATCACGGGCGAATTTTAACTTTGTTTGAAGAACAAGGACTTATTAAAATAGATGAAGATGTAGACAAAGCACGTGCTACTGTTGATGATATAGTAGAAAACCCAAAAAACTTGACTTTTTTACCTGAATATGAGGCTGCTGTCCTTCCAGAATACTATGAAAGGGAAGAGGATGCCCTTGTAGCTATTAATACGAACTATGCTATTGATGCTGGTCTAAAGCCAGAAGAAGACGGTTTATTTATTGAAGGCGATGAATCTACTTATGTGAATGTGTTGGCAGTGAAGAAAGAGGATAAAGACGATGAAGCATTAAATAAATTAGCTGAGATCTTACAATCAGAAGAAATTCAAGCTTTTATGAGGGAGAAATATAATGGAGCAATTGTTCCAGTAAAAGAAAAGAAATAAAATAGCAGCAATAGGCAAAGATTTAGCGGAATTTACTGTATGTGTAGGTATCGCCAACGTATCCGTCTATATGTGAAATTTAACCGCGATTATGCCGAATGAAGCGTTTATATCCATTTTGAGAAGGGAACTTGTCTTATGTTAAGCTTATGATGAGTCAAAACGAGGAAAGGATGATTCCCTATTCATAGTGGAATAAAAATGAAGTACACTTCTGAAATGGAAAAAGCAATGCAGCAATCGCATCATATTGGTTTTGCGGAGTATCAACGCAAGTTAAAACAACGGCTAGCAGTTGAAAAAAAACGGCAGCAAGAATATCAGAAGTGTAAGCTATTTACCTTAGCACATATGAACCAACAACACGGCTAATTATTTTAAAAATGTAGATAAATAATAGTGAAGGGCGTTTGCGATTTGCAATAAACGCCCTTTTGCTGTTGTTGTAAGGTGCCTGCTTCTACAATTTAAACAAGCCTAAGTGAGAAATAGCAACATCGAAATTTTGTCGTAAGAGGGCTTTAGGTGATACCCTTAAGCTACTAAAAAAAATATTTAGTGGGGGATGCAACAAACTAAAAGGACGAAAGATGCACTGCGGGTTTATATCCTGATAACCGTTGCCACCATGCATTTTAAATCGTTAAAATAAGTAGAGGCTAAGAATTTGAGTTGTCCATTATCATTAAGATATTATAAAGAATGTCCATTTATACATAGGATTTCCTGTTCTAAAGAGTTGATAATAAATTCGAAATGATTTAAGATTGTAATGAGAATAAATTGAGAATGAATATCACGTTTATAGAGATGTGATATCTATAATAATGAATTTGGAGGTATAAATATGGCTGGATCTACGCTAGAAATCAAGAATTTACACGTATCAATTGAAGATAAGGAGATACTAAAAGGTGTCGACTTAACAATAAAGGGTGGAGAATTTCATGCAATTATGGGACCAAATGGTACTGGAAAATCCACTTTAGCTTCTGCGATTATGGGGCACCCGAAGTATGAAGTTACAGAAGGAAGCATCTTATTGGATGGAGAAGATGTATTGGAAATGGAAGTAGATGAGCGTGCTCGTGCTGGTTTATTCCTTGCCATGCAATATCCAAGTGAAATTAGTGGTGTAACTACTTCAGACTTCTTGCGTTCTTCGATGAATGCTCGCCGTGGCGAAGGAAATGAGATTTCACTTATGAACTTTATTAAAGAAATGGATAATGTTCTTGATTATTTAGAAATTGATAAGAATATGGCGCAAAGATATTTGAATGAAGGTTTTTCTGGCGGGGAGAAAAAGCGTAACGAAATTCTGCAACTTATGCTACTGAAGCCTGAGATCGCCATTTTGGATGAAATCGACTCTGGTTTAGATATTGATGCATTAAAAATAGTGTCTAAAGGCATTAACAAGCTTCGTGACGAAAACTTTGGCTGCTTAATTATTACACACTATCAACGTTTATTAAACTATATAACTCCTGATTTCGTGCATGTCATGATGCAAGGCCGCGTTGTTAAATCTGGTGGACCAGAATTAGCTAAGCGTCTTGAATCAGAAGGTTATGAGTGGATTAAAGAAGAATTAGGTATCGAAGACCATACTGTTGAGCAAAATGCGTAACGTAAGGAGGGGTATTTATGACTGTAGAAACCAAGTTACCATACAATAAAGAGTACATTGAACAGTTTTCAAAAGAACGAAATGAACCACAATGGATGTTAGATTTACGACTGCAAGCGTTAAACAAAGCTGAAGATCTAGAATTGCCAAAACCGGATAAAACGAAGATTGGTAAATGGAATTTTACGGAGTTTAAACATACAGCAAAAGGTGAGGAAATTACTTCATTACAAGATCTGCCCGTTGAATTACAGGAATATTTGGATGAAAATAACTTGCCTGAGAACCTCCTAATTCAGCGTAACCATTCTGTTGCTCACAGTACATTAAGTAAAGAACTAGAAGATAAAGGTGTTATTTTCACAGATATTTTTACTGCTTTGCAGCAACATGGCGATCTTGTACAGCGCTATTATATGAAAGATGCCGTATCGGTTGATGAGCATCGTTTAACAGCCATGCATGCAGCTTTAATGAACGGTGGTGTTTTTGTTTACATTCCTAAAAATGTTGTTGTTGAAGCACCTTTACAAGCTATATTCTGGCAGGAAGATCCAGAGCTTTCTATGTTTAACCATGTGCTCGTGGTCGCAGAACAGGGCAGTTCAGTAACGTATGTAGAAAACTATATTTCTCATAATGAAAACGAATCAACGGTTGCAAATATTGTAACAGAAGTTATTGCCCAGGATAATGCAAAAGTTTCCTTTGGAGCGGTGGATAATTTTGCCGCAGGTACTACGGCTTACAATAACCGTCGTGGGGTTGCTTACCGGGACGCAACGATTGAGTGGGCACTAGGACAAATGAATGATGGTAACACCGTCTCAGAGAATATTACCCATTTAGTTGGCGAGAATTCACTTTCCAATGCGAAGACAGTATCTGTTGGCCGTGGGAAACAAACACAAAACTTTACTGCAAAAATTGTCCATTTTGGTAAAAATTCAGAAGGATATATTTTACAACACGGTGTAATGAAGGAAGGAGCTACTTCTATTTTTAACGGAATTGGTAAAATAGAACATGGCGCTTCTAAATCAAATGCGGAGCAAGAATCTCGTGTACTCATGTTAAGTGAGAAAGCTCGTGGAGATGCAAACCCGATTTTATTAATTGATGAAGATGATGTAACTGCTGGTCACGCAGCTTCTGTTGGGAGAGTAGACCCATTACAGCTCTATTATTTAATGAGTCGAGGAATTACACAAGAAGAAGCAGAACGTCTAATTATTCACGGTTTCTTAGCTCCAGTAGTAAATCAACTTCCAATTGAAGCGGTGAAAAATCAATTGACGCAAGTTATTGAAAGGAAGGTATATTAATGGATGTTAAAGCCATTCGGGAGCAATTTCCTATTCTCAACCAGGAAGTGAATGGCCATCCTTTTGTTTATTTAGATTCTTCAGCGACTTCACAAAAGCCTATCCAAGTGATTGAAGCTGTAGATACCTATTATCGGACATATAATTCCAATGTTCATCGTGGCGTGCATACGCTAGGGACAAAAGCAACAACTGCGTATGAGGGAGCAAGAGAAAAAGTGCGTCGTTTTATTCATGCATCCAGTAGTGCCGAAATTATTTTTACGCGAGGAACTACAACGGCAATTAATACCATTGCAACTAGCTACGCACGGACTAACTTACAAGCTGGGGATGAAATTATAATTACGCCAATGGAGCATCATAGTAATATCATCCCTTGGCAACAAGCTGCCAAAGCCACCGGTGCTACATTAAAATATATACCATTACAAGAGGATGGGACGATCCGGTTAGAAGATGTGAGGGAAATGGTTTCCGAACAAACAAAAATAGTTGCAATGACGCATGTATCTAATGTGTTAGGTACGATCAATCCAATAAAAGAAGTAGCCACTATAGCTCATGATCATGGTGCTATTATGGTAGTAGATGGAGCACAAGGCGCACCGCATATGAAAGTAGATGTTCAAGAGCTTGATTGTGATTTCTATGCTTTTTCAGGTCATAAAATGTGCGCTCCAACTGGTATTGGTGTACTTTATGGAAAAAAAGAATTGCTCGAAAATATGGAGCCAGTTGAATTTGGCGGAGAAATGATTGATTTCGTAAATCTTTATGACTCCACATGGAAAGAGCTTCCATGGAAATTTGAAGGTGGTACGCCAATTATTGCTGGTGCTATAGGTTTAGGCGCCGCTATTGATTTTATCGAAGCCATCGGTATGGATGCTATTTCAAAGCATGAGGAAAAACTTGCCACATATGCCTATGAAAAGATGCATGCGATGGATGGAATTACGATTTATGGTCCAAAACATCGTGCTGCGCTTATTACGTTTAATCTTGACGATGTCCATCCTCATGATACAGCAACCGTTTTAGATGCAGATGGCATTGCTGTTCGAGCAGGTCATCATTGTGCACAGCCATTGATGCGTTGGCTTGATGTGACAGCAACGGCGAGAGCAAGCCTCTATTTGTATAATACAGAAGAAGATGTTGACCGTCTCGTAGACGGACTCAAGAAGACAAAGGAGTATTTTGGGAATGGCTTTTAATAACCTAGATACACTTTACAGACAAGTAATTATGGATCATTATAAAAACCCGCGGAATAAAGGCAATTTAGATGGAGATACTTTGACAGTCGACATGAACAATCCTACTTGCGGAGATCGAATTCAGCTTAACATGCAAGTAGAAGATGGGGTTGTTAAAGATGCCAAATTTGAAGGTGAGGGCTGTTCGATTAGTATGGCCTCAGCTTCTATGATGACCCAAGCAATTAAAGGGTTAGAAGTTGAAAAAGCTTTGAAAATGTCCGAGATGTTCTCCAAAATGATGTTAGGAGAAGATGTTGATACGACAGGCCTAGATGTAGGAGATATTGAAGCGCTGCAAGGTGTATCCAAGTTTCCTGCAAGAATTAAATGTGCCACCCTTTGTTGGAAAGCAATGGAAAAGGGTGTTAAAGACGAATAAAAGTCAAATGCAATGAAGACGCGATTGACTCTATTTGAATTATCCTAAAAGGAGGGGTTTATTAATGGCAAAAAACATGCCAGAAATCGAAGAGTATAAATATGGGTTTCATGATCGTGACGTTTCTGTCTTTCGCTCAGGAAAAGGTCTGACTCGCGAAATTGTTGAAGAGATTTCCAGAATGAAGGAAGAACCGCAATGGATGCTTGATTACCGTCTTAAAGCGTTGGAACATTTCTATGAGCGTCCAATGCCTCAATGGGGTGGAGACCTTTCAGAGTTGAATTTTGATGAAATTGTTTACTATGTGAAGCCTTCAGAAAAACAAGGAAGAACATGGGATGAAGTACCAGAAGAAATCAAACGAACTTTTGATAAGCTAGGTATCCCTGAAGCGGAACAAAAATATTTAGCAGGCGTTTCTGCGCAATATGAATCTGAAGTTGTTTACCATAGTTTAAAAGAAGATTTAGAAGAAATGGGTATCGTATTTAAGGATACCGATACAGCACTAAAAGAAAATGAAGAGCTATTCAAAGAGTATTTTGGTAAAGTGATTCCAGCAACAGACAATAAATTTGCTGCTTTAAATTCAGCTGTTTGGTCTGGAGGTTCATTTATATATGTACCAAAAGGTGTAAAGACGACAACGCCACTCCAAGCTTATTTCCGTATTAACTCAGAAAACATGGGACAGTTTGAGCGTACGTTGATTATCGTTGATGAAGGTGCTTCTGTCCATTATGTAGAAGGTTGTACAGCACCAATTTATACGACTAATTCATTACACAGTGCAGTCGTAGAAATCTTTGTTAAAAAAGACGCTTATTGCCGTTACACTACGATCCAAAACTGGGCAAACAACGTTTATAACCTAGTAACTAAGCGTGCTACCTGTGATGAGAATGCGACAATGGAATGGATTGACGGTAATATTGGCTCTAAAATTACGATGAAGTATCCTGCAGTGCTTTTAAAAGGGGAAGGTTCTCGTGGTTATACACTTTCTATTGCCTTTGCTGGTAAAGGGCAGTTGCAAGATGCTGGTGCCAAAATGCATCACCTAGCACCTAATACGTCATCTTCAATTGTTTCGAAGTCTATTTCAAAAAATGGCGGAAAAGTATCTTACCGAGGACTTGTGCATTTTGGACGTAAAGCATCAGGTGCTCGCTCGAACATCGAATGCGATACGCTTATTATGGATAATGAATCCACATCCGATACGATTCCATACAATGAAATAAACAATGACAATATTTCATTGGAGCATGAAGCAAAAGTGTCCAAAGTTTCTGAAGAGCAGCTGTTCTATCTGATGAGCCGTGGCTTAACAGAGGAAGAAGCAACAGAAATGATCGTTATGGGCTTCATTGAACCATTCACAAAAGAACTACCAATGGAATATGCAGTTGAAATGAATCGGTTAATCTCGTTTGAAATGGAAGGATCTATTGGATAAGGGTTGATAGCAATGTTTTAGGTGTACTAATATAGCAGTCACCTACAAACCCTCCATAATTAACTGGATAAATATTTAATCTAAATACTGCTGATACATTTTTAGTGCGTCATCTTCCATCTTTTCGGTGATGTGCAAATATGTATCAGCAGTTGTTTTTATGCTAGAATGCCCTAACCGTTGTGATACATATTTGAGAGGCGCGCAGGCTTTAAGCAGATGAACTAAGTGTGAATGCCTTAAAGCGTGAGGTGAAAGAACAGGAATTGTGTATATTTGCAATATTCATATTTGTTTTTAGCCAGCGTCCGTCGTGCTGGTAAAACATAGGATCATCCTCTAAAGGTTTAAAAGGAGGATATTTTAAATACATTTCTTTCCGACTATTTTATGTGTCTTTTTAAAAGATCAATTACAGTCTTATCTTATCTAATTTAACTGTTCTGATGCTATTTTTGTTTAGGGATTGATAAGTACGGGGTGGAACTTAATGATTTGGATGGCACAACTGTTGCTGATAATCCATCAAAGCCTAGCAAGCCAAAATCCAAATCATTTAAGCGTGGACAAAAAGTAACGGTTAAAAAATTAGTAAGAAAATTTGCGGCAGGTGAGTCCAATGCTGACTTTGTTAAAGGCAACTCATATACGGTTAACCAGGTTAAGTCAGATCGTATTTTACTCGGTGGGGGCGTAGGAAAGACGTGTATTAATGTTAAAAAGCCCCGTCCCTCGTTGGATGGGGCGAAATATTGGTAAGTATTTAGAGTAAAAAAATTTCCGCTCTTAGCCTTAGTTGATAGGGAGTAAAATGAATTTGATCGTTAGTAATCAAAAAAAGCTGTTTGAGAAATAACTATAAATTTTTGTGTGGAATTCTTAAAGTTACTTGGAATATCGGCGAAAGTTAACAGCAAATAATTATATCGTTCAATATTTAAAGCTTTTGTTACTCTATCTAGTTTTTTTGAATATGCTATTGACTGTTCTATTAGACGTTTGTAGCCTCCCGAAGATTGATAGTTCCACCAAGAAGAAAATTGTTCTATAATATATTTTTTTCTGACTCAGGTGTGTTTTGAACGATTTGCTTTAAAAAAGCGCCCTCGGATTCAAGGTAATTATATAAACCCCTTTATTTTCGATTGTTTTAAAGATTCTGTCGCTCTATTAAAATCAAAAGTGAAGCCTGCATGTTCTCTAAGGGATATTTGGCCTGCTTCATACAAAGCGGTACTTATCGCGTTGAGATCTTCAAAAGAAGCATTCGTAATATCGTATTTTTCAGAAAGTTCTCTCCAAATATTCGGTGTATCTTTTTTTGCTGCTGATGTTTCTTGAGTTTGCTTCATGTCTTTGCTAAAATGGTCTTCCGTTTCTGTGTTTTTTATATTTGTATTTGCTGGTAGAGTATGGGCTGTTATTGCATTCATTTGACTAATATTCATATTATTTTCTCTTATTGTTTTTTGTTATCTTATATTCATTCTAGCGCTCATTGTATTCCAAGGTGCGTTGATAGAGGTAGCTTGATAAGTAAATCTACCATTCTCATATCCGCTGGCGTCCCACCACCGAAAATACCCATCAATGATTCGATCCCCATTCAAATCAATGGCTTCGTCCATAAGCATTGGGATATTTCCACCATTCATTTGGGCTATCCTTGATGTATTTCTACTATAGCCAATTTCCCTTGTAACAATGTACATTTCTTCTCCACCATGATCTTCAATAGATGTTAATTGATTTAGTGCAAAATATTCATACTGTGGGTAATGAGTGGAAATAGCTGCATATACACGTAAAGAAGTTAAAGGAGGAGCGGGTCCTTGAAGAGTTATACCTTCTACGGATCCGTCTTTCGCTACATCTTCTTCAATAAATTGAGCATCTGGATATTCCTCTTGAAGAGACTGTAAAGCTTGATCCTTTAGCAACTTTTTATGCAAAGTAATAGATTCGTCAACAGAAGACGCTGAAACTGCCCCTGCCGTTAAGAAGAACGTTAAGGCTATGACTACTGCGGTAAGTCCTTTTTTCATATAAATAAACCTCCTCATCGTTTTTTCTTAATTGAGTTAAGTTAACCCAATATTAGAATATGTTTATTTTATCGGAATATTAATGAAAAAATAGAGAAAATCATTTTTTATTATTCTTAGCTATAAATTATTTTGATAAAAGATGTTTTCTATAATTAATTGTTTACTATCCACTAATATGTAGCACAGATAAATGGAGCAACTTATGCGACAGACTTAATTAACTTTGGAAATGAAGATGGTGAGAAGAAAGGAGGAAATCAAAAAATAGATGTGTTTTAAAACTGGAGTATATAGAAGGCTTTAATCGATATAGTGTTTTACAAATAATTTTATGGATATAATGGTAAAAATATATGTTATAATAAATATAATCAGTTTACCGTTTCAGGAAGTCATGACTAAATGGCAAGATTAACAATTGAATCTAAGGAGTTTTAACAAGTCCTTGCTAATCTCCGTTTCGAAAACATGTTCCTTTCACCTGAGCTTTAAAAGAAAGTTGTCAGTCTAGTGAATAATGATGAAATGATTACTCAAGAGGCGGTAAAGAGGATTATTGCAAATGGATAAATATAATATAGAAAATCAAGCGGATTATTTATTAAAAAGCAATTTTTTGGAGCTACTTCATACGATGAACTAGAGCAACTGGAAGCGGTTGCTTTTTCTATACGTGCTTCACAAGTAGCGATTAATGGTTTTGATTGGCTTATCCCTTTCACAATGGAAACATTTAAGCAATTACATTTTTATTTATTTCAGGATATCTATTCGTTTGCTGTAAAATTAGAAACGTTCGACTGATATAAAAGGAAACTAAATCTTGTCAAGCTACATTATAATAAATGAGCATAGTAACACTTATTTACGGAGCAATTTAATATGAAAAGGTACAAGAAACCCAAATGCAATAATGTAAACAGCTATGGAAACAAAAGGATTCCACCCATTATATTTTATATAGTCCAAATGCACCATAATATATTCCATCATTGCGGCAATGCTCGTAAATATAATTACTAGCAACCACTTGTTTTTGTAGGTATAGAAGTTAATAAATAGAATGGACAAAGAGGAAGGGACAAACGTATATACTAAAATTTCCGCAAGTCCAGCTGTTTTTGGATCAGCAAGATCGATTAAATCCAATGTTCTGGCAACTAATGCATCACTAAGCCAAGTTATAAATGCAACAATTCCAAAAGTGGCGTATAACTCTTTCCAAGTAATATGTTTTTTAGGGGTAAAAAGCATAGTGAGCACTAAAATGATGCTAATTGTAATAGGAAACCAAATTCCTTTTGAATGCAAATCAAGATTGTGGATAACTTTATCCATATTTCATTCTCCTTTATTTAGACAGATATATAATTAACTTGGATTTATATTAGTCATTGTGTGCATAGCATAGTCACCATCTCCTGATGTTTCTAAAGTGGCTTAAAAAAATAATCATAAATTCTTTTGCACATCTTACCATAAAGTTAATCTCTATTTAATGAACGATTTTCTTTCATCACTTGCCCAAGCTTATCTACTCATTATGAATCTGGACTCTCAGAGCGCTTTACATCCGGCATAAAACTTAGGCGATAAACCAAGCTTGCCATAATAGCGGACACTCATACATAGTATTGGTTTTTTTTTAGGAGATATACACTATAAATAAGAATAAAAGGTGAGAAAGCTGACTTGTAAATATAAAATAATCAATCATCAAAAAAACATGATACAATGGGGGAATTCGTTAAGGAAAATTCCTCATCGAATTTGGTTTCAGCCAATAGAGGATGAAAAATGGAGCGTTGCAGAAATAATAAGTCATTTTATTCCATGGGATAAATTTGTAATTAACGATCGAGTTCCTGCTGTTTTAACAAACGCAGTTTTATGTCCTCCACCTGATAGAGAATTGGTAAACAAAATAGCTGCGATTAAAGGCCGTAATCATGAACAATCAATAACAATTAAACATTTTTTAAATGGTAGAGAGAGAATGTTCTCTATGTTAGAGGCAATGGAAATACATCATTTTGAGAAGGGCTTTTCTATTGGGGGAAGCAAGCTCACAATATGTACATATCTTGACGGTTTAGTTAGTCATGATCTACATCATAAAGCACAAATACATGGATACATTAATAGAACATATAACCTAAATCTAACTATCGATCGCTGGCAAGCGATGGTGGAGTAGATTTTAAAGGGGAATTATGAATGTTTACGTATACACGGAGCAATAATAGTACGATATTCGTTGAAAAAAATGTGTTTAATACGAACAAAATATATAACCAAATTGCTTTTGATAAACAGGAGCTCCATTGTGCTGACATTGTTCAACAACACATGGAGTCAAAGCGATTGCAAACGGAAAGGTACGTTATTCAAAATAACGGCATCCCTATGGGAATTTTGGAATATGGAATGCATAGTCCTCGAACGAATATGCCTTGGCTAACGCTTTTGCTTATAGATAAGAAATATCAAGGAAAGGGGCTAGCTAAAAATGTTTACTTACAGTTTGAAACATGGATGCAAGTAAACGGAGCTCCTAAGATCCAAATTGCTGTCCATGCTAACAATGAGAAAGCACTATTATTTTGGAGTGATATGGGTTTTAGGCAGTATGATGAACGTGTTTACCAAGCAAAGCGCTATTATAGTTTGGAAAAGAGATTATAAAGTGAATCTTCAATCGAAGTTTTTTCTTTCTGACTCATTAATATGGATTTTCGAAACGAGAAGCGCTCATATACACGTATACAACTGAGATGAAATTTTTAAGAGCTGGACGGCAAACCAGACTTATTAGGTATTAGGTAAGTTTTGAAAAAACAAGGCCATTTCCAACCGTGCAGTTACTATGTTGTTATGAAAATAATGATGGTAAAAGAATAAGATGTCATGTTTACTTAGATTTCTGATGATAGCTTTTTAGATTGGAGCTGAGGGTATTGATTACTGATGTCGTTACCAAAGAAAATTGGAAGCGTTTCATTCGTGAGGGGAGTTTGGCGGATGAAAATATCTCCTATGAGCTCGTTGACTCTTGGGAAAGATGTAAGCAAGAAGGTGTCGATCCGTTTGATGGGATTTCTAAATCGATTTTACAACCAGATGAACTCCAGCGGCGTGTAGAACAAAATGAACTGCTTTTTTCGTTAGTAGAAACGCAACGCAATCAATTACATTATTTTTTAAAGGGGTGGCAATATGTTACGACCTTGACAGATAAAGAGGGTTACATATTACAAAATAGAGGCGAGCAGTCAGTAGAAGCAAAAGCTTATGATATTTTATTTATTCAAGGCTCAAACTGGGGCGAAAAAGAAGTAGGAACAAATGCAATTGGATTAGCCCAGCTATATAAGAAGCCATTTACAGTAAAAGGTTATGGCCATTTTGCAGTAGCCTCACAAATGTGGAACTGCGCCGCTGCACCAATCGTTGATCATCATAATCAGTTAATTGGTATTCTTAATATATCAAGCCCCTATAAGCCAATAAACTTTAATTATGTACTGGCTTCAGTGAAAATGATTGCAGATTCTATTTCACTTGCTTGGCGAAAAACCATGTACGAGGATATGGAACAATTACAGAAATTATCTTGTTCTAAAAATGCAATTATTTGTTCCAATGATGATGTTATATGTAAATTACCGAGGCATTTGGAAAATAAGTATGGATATATGCTTGGTGAACCTTTAGATAACACAATATCAGAGTTAAGTTTACATCCTGTAAGAAAACCGTTGCTAATAAATGGCCGCTCCATAGGTTATGAGGTTTATGTGCAGGAAGAAATAAAGGAAAATCCTGTTTATTTTGCAGGTGTGACAGGAAAAAGTGATGTATTTCAAAAGGTATTGCAAAATATTCATAAAGTGGCTGCAACAGATGCTGCTGTTCATATATATGGAGAGACTGGTACAGGAAAAGAATTAGTTGCTGAAGCAATTCACCGTAATAGTGAACGTGCGCATCAACCTTTTGTTTCTATTAATTGTGGGGCGATCCCTGAACAGTTATTGGAAAGTGAGTTGTTTGGTTACGAACCCGGTGCATTCACCGGTGCTCATAAAAATGGCAGAAAGGGAAAGCTAGAAGCGGCAAACAAAGGCACTTTATTTCTAGATGAAATTGGTGATATGCCTTCATCCATGCAGGTTTCTTTGCTTCGGGTACTACAACAAAAGCAAGTAACTCGAATAGGAGGCTATAAACCTATTCCTATAGATGTACGCATTATTTCAGCAACAAATGTAGATATACGGCAATTAGTTGCAGACGAGACAATGCGGGCTGATCTCTTTTATCGTATTTACGGTTTTCCTATTTATGTACCTGCTTTACGACAACGCAAAGAAGATATTCCTTATTTTATCGATTATTATTGCAAGGAAAATCATTGGTATCCAAGCTGGATAAATAAATTAACAGCTACTTTTAAACATGGGAAATGGACAGGGAATATTCGTGAATTATTTAATGCTTTAGATCGCTGTCGCATTTTATTTCCAGAACAAACACCTGAGGAAGAAGAACTTTATCGTATTATTTCAATTTGGGATAACACAGAGCAGATTAGAGTAGAGAACAATGAAAAGGAAGCGCAAAGTTTTCGCAATCAGCTAGAAGTAGACAAGATTAAACAAGCCTTAAAAAAACATCACAATCATGTACCAAGTGCTGCAGCCGATTTAAATATGTCACGAAGTACATTATATCGTAAAATTAAAAAGTACCAATTATAGTGGGCATTTCAAATGCTTTTTTCTCTTCTCGCTTGTTGGATGATATACATTTATAAAAAGGATAGCACTCAAAAAGGTTTTTTAAGCCGATGTCCTAAAAGTCCTATATGATGTAGTCTCATACATATTCAATCTAGTATTACAAATGAATAAGCGGCCTTTTTAGGAATAGACCTTAAGAATAAAAAATGCGACAAAATGAGACAATTTGTGAAAGTTGTCTCATTTTTTGTCCCCCCTAAATGAAAACGCTTTATTAATACAACTTAAAAAGTTGGCATGTTTTTTGCTTGTATATCAGTGAATGCACAAAATATGAAGGAGGATTTCAAGATGGATAAGAAAATGGCAAGTTGGATGTTTACAAAAATGAATGACATTCGTAATTTTGAAAACCAAGTCCAAAAAATTTTTGCTACAGGGGAAATTCCGGGATTTGTACATTTATATGCAGGGGAAGAAGCTGTTGCAGTTGGAGTTTGTGCTCATTTAGAAAATTTAGATTATATAACCAGTACACATCGTGGGCATGGTCATTGTATTGCCAAGGGCTGTGACTTAAATGGAATGATGGCTGAAATATTTGGTAAAGAAACTGGTTTATGTAATGGAAAAGGCGGTTCCATGCATATAGCAGATTTGGAAGTCGGCATGCTTGGAGCTAACGGTATTGTTGGTGGAGGGTTTCCATTAGCTGTTGGTGCAGGTTTATCTGCTGATATTTTAGAAAACGGTGGCGTTGCAGTATGTTTCTTTGGCGATGGGGCAAATAATCATGGCACTTTTCATGAAGGAATTAATATTGCAGCAGCATTGAATCTACCAGTTGTTTTTGTCGCAGAAAATAATGGCTTTGGAGAAGCAACGCCATTTGAGTACGCTACTTCAGCAAAAACAATTGCTGATCGAGCAATCGCATATGATATACCTGGCGTACGCGTTGACGGAAATGATGTTACCAAGGTGTATGAAGTTGCCGAAGAAGCGATAGAAAGAGCTAGAAACGGAGAAGGGCCAACTTTAATTGAAGCTATTACTTATCGTACGAGTGGCCATTTTGAAGGAGATAATCAAGCGTACAAGTCAGAATCTGATAAAGAAAAGTGGCCAGTAGAAGTAGATTGTATAGAACAATTCAAAGCATATGCGTTAGAGAATAAACTGTTATGCAAAACGGAACTGGAAGAGTTGGAGAAGGCGTCTTTAAAAGCCGTGGAAGAAGCGGTTGAATTTGCGCATCACAGTAAAGTGCCAAATGAGGAAGCATTAACGGAGAATGTATACGTTTCTTACAAATAATATGAATGAGGTGAGATAAATGGCGAGAAAAATAACGTTTTCAAAGGCGATTAATGAAGCAATGGATATTGCAATGGAAAGAGATAATAAAGTCATTTTAATTGGAGAGGACGTAGCTGGAGGAGCAACCGTCGATCATCTACAAGATGAAGAAGCTTGGGGTGGCGTTTTTGGAGTAACGAAAGGATTAGGAAATAAGTTTGGACGTAAACGTGTCATCGATATGCCAATTGCTGAAGCTGGCTATATGGGAGCGTCAGTGGCCGCTGCGGTTACAGGTTTAAGACCAATATCAGAATTAATGTTTAACGATTTTATTGGCAGTGCCATGGATGAAATTATGAACCAAGGTGCTAAAATTCGTTATATGTTTGGTGGGAAAGCAGAAGTTCCATTAACGATTCGTACAAGCCATGGTGCAGGTGCAGGTGCTGCAGCGCAACATTCCCAATCATTATATGGCATGTTAACAGCTATCCCTGGATTAAAAGTCGTTGTTCCTTCTAACCCTTACGATGCTAAAGGCTTGTTATTAACGGCAATTGAAGATAATGATATGGTCGCCTTTTTTGAAGATAAAACACTATATAGTATGAAAGGTGAAGTACCCGAAGGATATTACACAATACCGTTAGGAAAGGCAGAGATTAAGCGTGCGGGGGATGATCTAACCATTGTGGCGATAGGTAAAATGGTACAAGTAGCTGAAAGCGCTGCAAATCAGCTTGCTAAACAAAATGTCGAGGTGGAAATTATTGACCCTAGATCATTATCTCCACTTGATGAGGATACGATTTTACAGTCCGTTGAGAAAACAGGGCGTCTATTGATTATTGATGAAGCAAATCCACGTTGTAATGTAGCAACGGATATTTCTGCTATGGTTGTAGATAAAGGTTTCGATTTTTTAGATGCGCCAATTAAGATGGTGACGGCTCCACATGCACCTACACCATTTGCCACAAACTTAGAGCAATTATATATACCACGAGCAGAAACAGTTGTACGAACAGTAAAAGACATGATTGGGGAATTGACCTTATCTAGATAATGAGGAGGGGATAATATGGCTACATCGATATTAATGCCAAAACTAGGTATGACGATGACAGAAGGAACGGTGGAAGAATGGCTTAAACAACCTGGAGACACCGTAAAAGAAGGTGAAGGAATTGTCACAATTAGTTCAGATAAATTAACGAGTGAAGTAGAAGCTCCAGCTGACGGTATATTATTAAAGGTTATAAAAAATGTGTCTGAAGAAGCAGAAGTTGGTGAATCGATTGGTATTGTTGGGCAAGCAGGAGAAGAAGTAGGGGAAGCGACATCGACTTTTGAAAAAGAAAAAGCTGAACCAACCGCTGAGGTACAAGAGAAGGCGGTTCAACAAGTAGAGAAGCAATCTGAAGGGCATCAAGACATGAAAGGTCCGCAACGAAAAAGGCGTATTTCTCCAGCTGCTCGTAAAAAAGCAAAAGCATTATCCGTAGATGTTTCTAAAGTAACAGGTACTGGCCCTAAGGGAAGGATTACTAGAAGAGATATTGAGCAAGTAGCTGAGCAGCAAGTAGCAGCGACCACAACGGAAGAACAGGTTACAACAAAACCAGCCGTTCATGAAGAAGAAGCAATGCAGGTTCAAGGTATGTCAGCAATGAGAAAATCAATTGCTGCTAATATGCAGCATAGCTTAGAAACAACCGCGCAATTAACATTACATCGGAAAGCTGATATAACAAACTTACTTGCTTTTCAAAAGAAAATGCGCACAGAAGCAGCGGAGAATAATTTAGATCTAAAGCTGACACTAACGGTATTTTTAGCTCGAGCTGTAACGTTAAGCTTACAAGCACATCCTGAAGTTAATACACATCTTATTCATGATCAGCTTCACCAATTTGAAGAAGTGCATTTAGGTATTGCAACCTCACTAGAAGAAGGATTGGTTGTTCCTGTTGTAAAACATGCGGAAAGATTGCCACTTGGTAGCTTAGCAAAGCAAATGAAACATGTCACAGAAACAGCTCGTGAAGGAAAAAATGCCAATTTAAGTGGAGCAACATTCACCATTTCTAATTTAGGTGCGCAAGGAATAGAATATTTCACACCAATTTTGAACCCACCAGAAAGTGGGATTTTGGGTGTAGGTACATTTGTAAAAGAGCTTATGTTAGATGAAAATGAGCAGGTGAAACAGATAACTTCGCTACCACTAAGCTTAACCTTTGATCACAGAGTATTAGATGGGGCTCCAGCAGCAGAATTCTTAAATACGATTGCTCATTATTTAGCAAAACCGTATTTGTTATTGCTGTAAAGAAATCAGAATAGAATCTATCCTATAAAGAACTTCGCTATGCGTATGAAAATAGAAAAGGAAACACTAAAATTAAACTCCTTCTCTGCTATGAGGACAAAGGTTTCGCAAATCTTATCGCGTGCAGAGAAGGACCTATCAATTTGATATTTTTAGCTATTCCAGACTAGAACATATAAAGGTTCTAAATTATAGAAGGAAGCTGTCTCAGCTGAGCGGTATCCTTCTATGTACTCCAATTCCCCTCCCCCTGACATTTCATGCATTATTATGGGCTATCTAAAAGGAAAAGCGTGCTTTAAGCTATAAAAAGAGAGACTACACAAAACTATTGACATATCTATCAATAGTTTAAGGAATTTTTAGTTTAATTAAATGATGTTGATAAATATTGTAAACTAGTCCATAATTAGGATGGTTGTAAAAAAATATATGGGGGCTAGAAATATGAAGAAGTACTTATTTGTTTTACTTGCTGTAATGTTAGTAGTTTTATCTGCCTGTGGTGGGTCAAGCGAAAGTAAAAACACAGAAAATGAAGAAAGCAAAGATAGCGCTGATGCAGCGAATGAAGATAGCAAAGAAAGCGCGGAAACAAACGAAAACGAAGATGTATATTTCAAAGATAATGAAGCTAAAATTGAAGATTTAAAAATCAAAATAAAAGAAACAAAGGTTATACCTGCTGGAGAAGAAGGAAATGAAACTGGAGAAAAACCAGTATTCGCTATCTGGTATGAGACAACGAACCTTACTGATAAAGACATAGATCCGTCAACAGCTTGGATAGCAGTATTTACAGCGTTGCAAGACAACGATCCAAATGCAGTAAACGAATTAGAAATGGGTAGCTTACCAGACGGAAACCATTTAGATACACAAACGGAAACGATAAAGAAAGATGGTACAGTAGAAAACTCCATTGCTTATGAATTAGATGATTTAGAAACTCCTGTAACCTTAGTAGCTACACAAGGCGTTATGGGAGAAGAGATTGGTAGACAAGATTTTGAAATTAAATAATAAGAAATAAGCAGAGACACTCAATAAAATGGGTGTCTTTGCTTTTTACATATATTTTAATAGTTTTATTTATGCAAATTCAGTACTATATGCCATTGTTGTTTATAGGTTTTATAGAAGTAAATACGTATAAGAGAAATAACATTTTTATTAGAATTAATAGAATTGTGGAAAAATTAAACTTTGAGTAGTATAATGGTTTTAGATTGTCAATGCTCCCAATACATCCAATATATTTTGAAAAGGAGTGTTTTAGTGGCTGAGAACAGGGGTGTCGTATATGTAGGTGCTGGTAAAGTAGAGGTGCAGGATATTCGTTATCCGGATTTAGTGTTACGAGATGGGCCAGGTGTAAATCCATTAAATGTGGGGCGTAAATGTCATCATGGCGTCATTGTTAAAGTAGTAACTACGAATATTTGCGGAAGTGATCAACACATGGTTCGAGGGAGGACTACAGCTCCCAGTGGGTTAGTGCTTGGTCATGAAATTACTGGAGAAGTTGTTGAAATAGGACGAGATGTTGAGTTTATCCAAATAGGAGATTTAGTATCTGTTCCATTTAACATTGCCTGCGGACGTTGTAGGAATTGTAAACAACAAGACACTCATATTTGCCAGAATGTAAATCCAGACAGACCGGGATCAGCCTATGGTTATGTTGATATGGGCGGATGGGTAGGCGGTCAATCGGAATATGTAATGGTTCCATATGCTGATTTTCAACTGCTTAAATTTCCTGATAAAGACCAGGCTATGGACAAAATACTTGATTTAACTATGTTATCAGATATTTTTCCGACAGGTTATCATGGAGCGGTAAGCGCCGGCGTTAAACCGGGATCAACGGTTTACGTTGCTGGAGCAGGTCCAGTAGGTCTTGCTGCTGCACATTCTGCCCAATTACTCGGTGCATCTGTCGTCATTGTCGGTGATTTAATTGAAGAAAGGCTGGCACAAGCACGCAGCTTCGGGTGTGAAACAATTAATTTACGTGAACATACGAATTTAGGAGAGCAAATGGAACAGATCCTAGGTGCACCAGAAGTAGATTGTGCGATTGATGCAGTTGGGTTTGAAGCTAGTGGTCACGGAGAAGGAGCAAGTGAAGCACCGGCAACTGTTTTAAACACGATTATGGGTATAACTCGGGCTGGAGGAAAATTAGGTATTCCAGGGTTATATGTTACAGGTGACCCAGGGGGCGTTGATAAAGATGCAAAAGAAGGAACGTTGAAAATTCGTTTCGGATTAGGATTTGCGAAAGCACATACATTCGTTACTGGCCAAACTCCAGTGATGAAATATCATCGTGATTTAATGATGGCAATTTTAAGTGGAAAGGCGCAAATTGCAAAAGCAGTGAATGCTACATTAATTTCGTTGCATGAAGCGCCAGCTGGATATGAAGCATTTGATGGTGGTGCGTCCAAGAAATTTGTTATTGATCCACATGGTTTGGTGAAAGCATAACGAAATGAGGTAATGAATGCGTATGCTGTCTGTACCATCAAACGATAATTAAAAGCATAAGCCTTATCCAGTTTTTCAACTGAATAAGGCTTCATTTCATTATATTTGATTTAAGAAGAGGTGTTTGCCTGAAATCTAAACGTGTTTGGGGGAAGGAAAAAATGAGGTCACGATTATTTTTGTTACTGTGCTTTTTTTTGATTCTACTTACGAGTTGCGATGAACGTTCAGATAGTAGTGATCAATCAAACTCAGTCTCTAGTAATCAAGATGACAAAACAACAATTCAAACAGAAGATAGTAGAGAAATGGATAATTCAGGAAATGGTCAGGAACAAACGGAACAGAAAGCCGAAGAAACGGAAGTGCCAAAAGCAGATACTTACGATGTGGATCAACGAAAAGTAATCTATACTGCGGATACACGTATAGAAGTAAAAGATTTACAGAAAAAAATAGCGACTTTGGAAAGTTTGATTATAGATTATGATGGTTATATTGTAGAATCATCTAGAAGTAATGATACAAAAGAAAATAATCGCACCGGTTTCATCACTGCAAGAGTACCACAAACGAATTTTAAATCTTTTATGGATAAAGTAGAATCGGGAGAAGGAAAATTATTAAGTAGTAATATTTCAGGTCAGGATGTCACCGAAGAATATGTGGATTTAGAGTCTCGACTTCAATCTAAAAAAGTAGTAGAGAAAAGGTTATTAGCTTTTATGGAACAAGCTGAAAAAACAGAGGATTTATTGGCTATTTCAGAAGACCTTGCAGAAGTACAGGAAGAAATAGAGCAAATTACTGGTCGAATGAATTATCTACAAAATAAAGCCGATTTGGCAACTGTTCATATCGAAATACAAGAAAATAATGTATCGTTAGAAGATGGAGACTTAAATACATGGGAGGCAACGAAACAGCAATTCATAAAGAGTATAAACTTTCTTTTGAAAGTGATTTCAAACGTGTTTGTATTTATAGCAGGTAACATGCCGGTTCTTATTCTAATTAGTGTATTAGGTTGGCTTGGTTGGATTTTTATAAGAAAATGGGTAAAGCAAAATCACAAGGAGAAATAGAGAAAACAGAATAAAAATGTGATTTTCTGTTACTGCAGTTTAAAGATAAACTGCAGTTTTTTTATTGTAAATGAGGTGTTAGTGGATAACGAAATAAGCGTATTTTATAGAGACATAACGCCTTTATGAGAGAGAATAATCCTCTTTATCCAGAATTATTCAGATATAACTAGAACATTACTAAAAGCTTATGTACGAAGAAGGAAACCAATTTGCTCCTTGCACGAAACAAATGATAAAAGAAGCCATTTCTGCTACAGTTAAATCACATCAAATTAACCAATAGAAAGGGTTAGTATAATGGCTACTTTATTAAACACTTTAGGTTGCATTAAAATGTAATAATATTCTTCCATCATTATCATTTTAAAAAAGAAGAAAAATAAGAAATTCGTATTAAATGATGAAGGCATTTATCGTGAAAAATATTCAATAGATTTATTTCATTTTATTTGACTTGTTTTTTTGGATATCAGTACTTATTTTAAAGGTTTTGGTTGGTTCGTAAAAGCGATATGCTTTAAAAATAAACCAATTATAAAGTTTCGATCATTTCGATTTTTATATGCTACATTAGCTTTAGTAGGAGGAAAGACCGATGGAAGAAAATATTTTACTTGTGGAAGACGATATGGAAATTGCACGTATCATTCGAGATATGCTCATGCGTAACCATTATCAGGTAGCATGGGCTACAACAGGGTTAGAAGGATGGGAAGATTTTAAAATTTCTAATTATGACCTTGTAATTGTAGATGTCATGCTTCCTGAAATGGATGGGTTTTCTTTATGTAAAAATATCCGCTTAAAAAGTGACGTACCAATGATTATCATAAGCGCTCGAAAAGCAGATGGGTATAAAGTAAAAGGTTTAGGGTTAGGGGCAGATGATTATATAGCAAAACCATTTAGTATGCTGGAATTAAAAGCCCGAGTAGAATCGCATTTACGTCGTTGGCGTAGGTTCCAAGGAGTTCCTAAACAGACAAAGCACACCTCTTATGTACATGGGTTAATGGTAGATTGGAAAGAGTGCCACGTTTCTCTTCAAGGCAAAAGAATTACGCTAACCGATAAAGAATGGGAGTTACTTACTGTTTTGGCTAAACATCCTGAGCAAACGTTCTCCAAGGAAGAGCTATATCAGCATATTTGGCAGCAAGTTGAATTAGATGGCGTACATACGGTAACGGTTCATATTAAATCATTAAGAGAAAAGTTGCAAGACTCTGTGAAGACGCCAAGGTACATACAAACGGTATGGGGAAAAGGCTATCGCTTTATTGGTGACATGCAATGAAAATAAAAACATGGCTTCTGGTATCTTATTTTGTTGTTATGGTTCTTCCTGTAATGGCAGGTTATTTATTATTTTTATTCATACAAGGGTACCATGATGAACTGAAAATACAAGAACATATTGAAACGGTAAAGGAAATAACAACATTAAAGGCATTACTTGCTGACCCAGAATTATACGAGTTTAATAGCGATTGGGGCAAAATCAAGCATAACATAGATGAGAATCAAGCTGTTACTTTACTAAATAAAGATGGCATGGTTATGTATGCATCTCATTCATCTGTTACTTCTGCTTTTCGAAAATATGGAAAAGAGCAGCTATATGAAGGTCTATATGATTTAGAACAAGGTTATCGCTCTTATACATATCGTCAACCTGTATTTATGAAAGATGAACTAATTGGATTTTTTGAAATACAAATCCCTAGAGAACAATGGGTGGAGGGAGTTACGAATCGAGCACTTTTAGTAGGTGTGAGCTTATTTATTGTTTTTATTGTTATTTATACGTTAGTTGTCCTGTTTGTGAATAAAAAAATAGTACGTCCATTGCACATGCTTATTAATGATATAAAACGATTTGCTGATGGGGAATTAATACATGAAAGAAAGACGGAAAAAGATGAAGTGGGGGAATTAACAGCACATTTTTATGTTATGAGTAGACAAATAAATAAGGCGAGAAAAATAGCTAAGCAAGAACAGCAAGCAAAGGAATACTTAGTTGCTAGCGTATCTCATGACTTAAAAACACCGTTGACTTCCATCAAAGCATACGCAGAGTCATTAGTATTTGAAAAAAATATCCATGTAAAGGAACAGAAGGAATATTTGCGTATCATTATGGAAAAAACAGATTTTCTAAAAGCAATGCTTGATGATTTATTAACCTACACGATGTTACGCTCATCAGAAAAGCAGCTGGAATTGGCTTTAGTAGATGGGGAAGAATTTTTTGACATGTTAACCTCAGACTTTGAAACGCTTTGTAAACAAAAAGGGGTTGACTTGCATGTTTCTTTGCAAGTCAAAGGGAAATACGAGGTAGACCCAAACCAAATGATACGTGTGATGGATAATCTTGTGAGCAATGCAATTTCCCATACGCCTACTAATGGGAATATTTGGTTAGGCGTTGTATCAGGAGACTTGCCAGATTGGACTTATTCCTTTGTGCGGCAAAACGTAGATTGGAAGGGGCAAGAGGAGAAAGCAGCTTTCATTTTCATACAAAATGAAGGGAAAGGGATTGATGAAGCGGTTTTGCCGTATGTGTTTGAACCATTTTACCAACATAATCCAGCGAGGAGTAAGCAAGAATTTCAAAGAAATGGTTTAGGGTTAAGTATTGCAAAACAAGTAATTGAAGAGCATGGAGGGTGGATACATATCTTCTCCCAAAAAAACGTAGGTACATGTGTTGTTTGTATGTTGCCTCAAACTTTGGAAAGGTGATCGTATGGAAAAATATAAGATAAGTATTTTAATCTGCCTCATGGGAGGAATCATATTATCAGCGTGTACACCAGGTTCAAATCAATTTACCCCAAAGGAAATGGTTCATAAAGTATTAGCCGCTGAAGAAGAAACAAATGTAGCTTATTATGGAGAGTCGACAACGGTAACGAAAGAAAATGAAACAGAAGTAGAACGGTTTGTAATGAAAGAATGGCGTGATGGTACAGGTAAAATTCGTGTGGAAATAGAAGGAAATAAAGAAGAACCTATATCTATTTCCGTTAATGATGGCTCATCTTTAATTAGTTACGAACCAAAGCAAAAACAAGCGCTCATCATGGATGACCGAGAAATGCTTGCATTAAATCAACCATCTCCTATGGATCAAGTGAATTTTATTTTAGAACAAATTTCAAAAACACATGAAATAAGCATGGGAAAAGAACAGAAGGTAGCTGGTCGTCAAACGCAACACGTCATCGCTAAGCCTAAAGCGAAAGATCAATTATATGGTCGACAAGAGTTATGGATAGATAAGGAAAACTGGATTGTTTTAAAAATGAAGGCAACGATAGGAAACCAAACAGTAGAAACAGAATATAACCAAATTAACTTTGAAGCAGATATAGCTGATGAAAAATACTCCTTGAAATTACCAAAAGATGTAGAAGTTAAAAATATGAATGAGTTAAATCCAAATCGCAAAGTTACTTTAGAAGAAGCGCGCGAACAGATGGGAAGTACATTCTTATATGTGCCTGAAGCAGAAAACATCGTGTTAAATAATGTTGAACTCATTGAACTGAAAGGTGAATTTTCGCGTACGGAAGTAAGCATGGATTATACAAATAACAACATACCGATATTTAACTTGTCTGTTTTTCCAACACCAAATGAAGATGATAATGGCATTGAATCGTTTACAGCGTCAAATGAAAAGCGGATCAGATTTCGAGGCGTGGAGGGGGTGTATACGGAGGATGATACGTATCAAATGTTGTTATGGGACGAACAAGGTCTGCGCTATTCTCTCATGATAATGGATGCAGATTTAAGTGTGAACCAAGTCAAACAATTCGTAAATAAAATGAAATATGTCCCGTAATTGGAGGAAAAGAATATGCAACTCGTTATCATAAGTGTTATTACAATTTTCTTTACCTTTATTTCTTTCATTCTTCCAAAGAAAATAAGTGTATGGTTACTTTTTATCAGTAGTTGTAGTATGATCGTATATTTATTCATGACGAATGAATTTTTCGATACAGCTTTGTCACTTAGTGTGATGTTCGTCACCTATTTCAGTTTTACTGTTGTTTTTGATCATGACAAAAAGGTAAAAAAACAGCAATTACAACAAAAGCTTTCGGTTACAAACTTTCAGATCGTTGAACTGAAAAGAGATGTTAGGCGAATTTTGATGGATATTTGGTTAGCTGGTGGAATAGCAGGAGTTTCTGTTATTTGCCTTCTTTTTCTTCCAGAAATGATTATTACGCTTAAGTATGTACTTGGCTACTATTTAATTTTGATGCTTCCACCATTTTTGAACCGCCTGTTAGATTATCTCTTTGCCAAAGTGTATATGCTGCCTGAGGAACAAGTACTGGTCATTATTTCCTTACTGGAAGCAAGAGAATTGCCAATGGAACATCTAGAAAGTATTCAAAAACAATCTAATCCAGATATGTTACGTCTTCATCCTAGTTTTGCCTTTTTATCTGAACGTAAAGATTATACAACTTCATTTGCAACCGTATTGCGTCTAACTTTTTCTGGAGAAACAATGTATTTAACACCTGTAAATGTAGAGGCGTGGTCCATGTACTGGGATCGTTTTATCCAAGTAGCGCAAGTAGAAACGGAAAAAAATATTCTTCCAATCTGGCATAGGAGCAATATAAAGCGCTTGTTATGGAAAGGCTATTTTGCAATTAGCGTTAAAGGTGTTGCTGCATATACAGCGTTACTAAGTATTTTGATTTTTCTTCATTGCCCGTGGTATGTGATTACTGTTTTTGTATTTTTATGGTGGCTGTTTAATATGTATATTGCAGACCGACTGCTTATTCATGCTTCAGACGCAGAAGAAGTTACAGCGGGAGAGTTATATCATATTTCCCAGGAAATTTTTTCGCAAGCTGGAATAACAGGCACTAGATTATATATGATTGATTCTGATGTATACAACGGTTTTGCAACGGGTATGCACATTGGAAAAGGTACGATAATGTTGACTAGCGCAACAACGAAATTATCTTCGTCTGCAGTGAAGGCTATTTTAGCACATGAGGCAATACACATAAAAAAACGGGATGTTATGGTGAATCAAATTGGGCGAATGGTGTTAATGATTGTTCTTGGATTTAGTATCTTTGTCTCTTTTGATTTACTAAAACAGTTAATAGAACAGCCATTACTATTTATTATATTAATAAATTTATTTTCGGCTATTTTTTTTATCTGTTTATCAGGGATTTCTCAATGGACAGAAATAAGGGCTGATTATTTGGGAGCTAAACTACTAGAGGCGGGAAATAGACATATGGCTGATGGATTGAAAGAATTAGCTGTTGCCCAAGATCAAGCAACAAACAAGGCATTACAATATAGCACTCTTGAAGAGAATAACCATAACAGCATAGAAAGAGGTAGCTGGTTGTCACGCTTCATGGAGTTTCAGTTTATGCCGCATCCGCCGTTATATTGGCGTATTCAACAACTATGTAAAGAAGAAAATTGGAAGAGTACGAGAAAAGCGTGGCTAATTGCACGGATAAAAGAATCGTTGCCGGATTTCTTCCAGCATAAAAGAGTTAACTTATAAGTTGTAGCACTCACTATCAAGACTTGTTCAACAAATCTTGATAGTGAGAAAAAAGAAACCATTTCATATATAGGAAGCGTGAGATAATGGTCCCAAATGCCCCTAAGGCCATTATCTAGAGAGCATTTCAGTACCCTGAAAATTGACATATCCAGTAATAGTAGGAGAAGGTAATCAGTTATTTGGCACTTAATGTGGTGGCTCCTGCGGGAAAAGCATGAGTATAGCGTTTTTTGCGAGTGAGGAGGCTCAAGCTGCCCTGAGGAAAGCGTCCACCTGCAGTGGAAAGTAACGGGGGCACTGGCAGATACAATCTTATAAAATTAGTTAGAATAAAATAGGCGGAAAAATAACGCCTAAACATAATATACGAGGAGTGATTACTTGGAAAAACAACTTTTCACTATTCATATTTTGCATCTCATTTTAATCTTATTACTACTGTTATATGGGCTTTTACATGGTTTGAACTTCGATTTCTTATTCTTTTTTGGAATAGTAATACTCATCTATTCCATGAGCATGGCCCGTTTAATCAACAAACAATCCAATGAAGCATTAGGAAAGTGATAGGGGGATTTCTAGAAGTTTTTCTAACAATGGTATAAGTTGGATAAAAAAAACATAAACGGACAGAAATAAGATAGACAGACGATGGAAGGGGACTTATGATGTCTATCTTACTATTTTTTTACGAACTAGGGAGAAAATTTTTTATATATAAAGTGTACGATCTTTCTGCACAAATGGCTTATTATTTCCTGCTATCTGTTTTTCCGTTTCTGTTCGTCATTTATTCGTTAATTCCTTATTTGCCCTTTAATGAAGATTATATTTTAACGCTAATTGAACCGTATGCACCAGATACAACGTATCGTCTCATTAGAAATACGTTAACTGCTGTGCTTGCAAATCAAAATCAACCTTTGCTTTCTTTGAGCTTGGTTATTTCTGTATGGCTTGCTTCAATGGGATTTCAATCCATGAAACGTATACTTAACACGGCTTATAACGTGCATGAGAAGGAAAGTATCGTAAGACAAGTAATCGAAGGGCTAATGTTAACGATAGGATTTATGATTGTTTTCTTGTTTTCTGTTGTTGTTCCTGTTTTGGAAAGAACACTGAGGGCATATTTGGTCGATATATTTACCAATGATAGTTTTCATCGTTTGTGGGATTTTATCCAATGGGGAGTTGGTAGTTTTTTAATCATGACTTTTTTTCTTCTACTTTATTATTTCACTCCAAATCTACGTGTCAAAGTAAAGCAAGTTCTTCCAGGTGCGCTTGTCGCTACAATTGGTTGGCAAATTATCTCCCTTCAATTTGCTACTTTTGTTAGTCGTAACGATTATACCGCTTTTTATGGACAATTAGGCGGTATTGTTGTATTAATGATTTGGTTTTATATGTCTGCTATGATCATTATTATTGGGGGACTAGTTAATGCTATGGTTTATCCGATTCAACGTAGCGAAAGGCGTTCTTTTTAGTTTTGAAAATCATGACATACGATATCGTTTGTATGAGCTGAGCGGATACTGTTTCCCCTGTTTTTTCTCCGACAAAAGTTTGAAACACTCGTAAATACAGGATCTTCGCTACCTTAACTACTATTTCGCAAACCTATTCATTTTTTAATCAGACAATAAATAACGGATTCTCTCCTATCTATATTCATGATTGGAACATGCCTTGAATATCTATATAGTAATACATTTGGGACGTAGTAGGAGGGGAATCCATGGTTGAATTTATGCTTAAATTATTTACATCAGAACAAAGAGTGGAAGCTATTTTAAGCAGCTCCATTATTGAGTTTATTTTTGTTGTCCTGTTTGTCATGTTTCTGTTGGCTTTGCTGATTCATTTTACCATTTACAATAAATTAAAAATGATTCGAAATCATCTTAAAACGACGGGGAATTTGAATGTAGATCCGTTAAAAACATTGAAAGAACAATATGAACAAAAGCAAAAACGAGAAATGGTTAAAGTGGAGACATTTGTTCAAGAGCAATTTTCGAACTGGCGTATATGGCAGGTGTCTGTCGTTAGTCTCATTAAAATGGTCCAAATGACCGTGTCAGTGTTTATATTATTAGGAGTACTTGGCACATTTATTGGCTTAACCTCTTCTTTAGGTAGTGTTGATTTACAAGGAAATGATGTGGTTACAGGGGTAGCAAGTGTATTAGCTGGTATTGATGTTGCTTTTTATACAAGTATTGTTGGGATGGGATTTTCATTAGTGATGACGGTATTAATAAAGGTATTCAATACAGAATTTATGTTAACAGATATTATGCTGATGACGGAGACAAGGTTAGAAGGCACAGAGGAAAAGGGACTGCAACGATTAGTAAGCATTTCAGAGGCGATTCATACCTCTATACAGCATTTACAAAAATCGAATCAACAGTCCTTTCAAACAATAGAAGCCGCCTTCGCTGGATTTCAAAATTACACCTCAAGTTTGGAACAATCCGCTAAAGACTTAGCTGCATTTAATCATGGGCTTTCAGATAATCTCGAATCATTTCAGCAATTATTTACACATATGCAAAAAGTAACCGATCGTTTTGCTACGGGAACGGACAATCTAAACGAAAATTTTGCTACATTATTTACGTATTTTAAACGTATGGATAGTCATAACGAACGACAGGAGAAAGCGTTCGAACAAACATATGAGAAGATAAAAGAAGCAACGATTTCGCAAATGGGCATGTTGCAAAATTTTTTAGATTCCACAGAGGAAATAAAACAATTCACATCTACTTTATTAGATGAACAAGCATCGTTACATCATAATTTCACCGCGATACAGGAAAAGAGCAAACAACTCGTTGTGCAAATGGAGTCACAGAACAGTGAATTTAGATCCATATTTGGTGCGGATCTATCGACAAAGCTATCAGGTGTGATTGAACAGCTACATGGACTGTCGAGAGAATTTGATAAAATGGGGGATGGTTTAACACAGCTTCCAAATGCTCTTGAAGTCATTAACCAAACGCAAGCAGAATATAAACATTTATTATCGGATCGTTTCCAAGAATTAAAAGAATTTAACCGTACATTTAGCAATCATATAAAATCACAGGCTACAAATACGACGGCATTTGAAAAACATTTACAGCAAACGATAAGTTCTTTTGAACAAATGGCTATGAAAAATAGTCAATTGTTACAAGAAATAAATGGAACCATTTCCCAAATGACGCAAACCCATCAGCAACGCGAGAACCATTTGGATAATAGTGTGCATATATTAAAGGATACGTTAGCCAATTATGTTCATAATTTGGAAGGGTCTGTAGGAAAACGATTAGATCAAATTGGTCAAGCTCTCCAATCGTCCATGCGTGAAGTAAATGAAGGGCTGCGCAATGAATGGAATGAACTAAGAAGAAGAAATGACACGACACAGCAAAATCAAGTAAGGGCAATCCAACAAAGCGTACAGGATCTGCAGCGGGAAATTCACATGTTTAACCAACAATTGGCTGCTTTTGCTCAACGTAATTACAATGCAAACAATCCGATAAGGCTGAACCAAAATGAATACTAAATATGATCGTTTATTTAGGCAGAATAGGGACGAAGGACATTTTTGGCCATCATTTACAGACTTACTTACAACGATTTTGCTTTGCTTTATTCTAATTTTTGTTGCTATGATGATTATTAAATCCTTACAAATAGAAGAAATGAAAAAGACGTTAGACCAAATTATGGGGGTACGAGCAAAGTTAGTGGAAGACTTAAAAGAAGAGTTCGGTGGTTCTGAATTAGGTGTTGAAGTCGACGAAAAGACGGGCGCCATCATTTTTAATACAGAGATTTTGTTTGCCTATGATAAGCACGAGTTAAAGGCTAACTCTTATACTTTTTTAGACGAATTTGTTCCCAAATATTTGGATATTTTGTTGCAAGAAGGATATGAAGAGTATGTTGCGGAGATCATTATTGAAGGTCATACGGACCGTGATGGGTCATATTTATATAATTTACAGTTAGCACAGAATAGGGCATATAGTGTTGCTGCCTATCTATTAAGTGATGATTTTCCATACAAGAATATCCAGCAGCATTTAGCAAATAAATTAACAGTAAACAGTAAATCATTCTCCGACGTTAGGATGGATGAGAAAGGGGATTATAGTGCAGAAGCTTCTCGTAGAGTGGAATTCAAATTTCGACTCAAGGACGAAGAAATATTAGATAAAACAAGAGATATATTAGGTGAGTAGAAAGACCTGCGGTAGTATGTCAAGTAAAAATTAAATAGTTTTTATCAAGATACAATTTGCTTAAAAAAGGCAACCCTAAACCGACTCCAGTAAATATGTGTAAAATATTAGAAATTACTCAAAGGATTAGAAGCTAATTATGCTTCAGGTATTGACGCTCCTTTGTGGCGTGTAAATTTGGTTTTTGCGTAGTAGCGCATCCACCAAACGCACTAATTTTCTTGCAGTTAAGACGAGGGCTCTTTTGTGTTGATGCTTTGGTACTTCATCGAACTTTTTCGCGTAATACTCTTTGTGTTCAGGAACATGCCTTCTTACCAAGTTGGCGGCTTCAACGAGGTAATAACGGAGATACTGATTTCCATTACGCGATAACGATGTGTCGTCAGCTGTAAAGCGACCAGATTGGTGTTTACGCCAATAGAGTCCTGCATATTTGGCGATCTTCGCTTCGTGAATTGTCCCAAATGATCCTAAGACCATTATCTAGGAACATCACGGAACGTCCGAGACATTTGACATATTATCTTAGGTCTTTACTAATTCATGAGTTTGTCCAAACCAAGTTACTTGGAACGGAAGGCGGCGACTCCAGCGGGAAAAGCATGAGACTTGAGACCCCGCAACGAGCGTTTTTTGCGAGTGAAGAGGCTCAATCAGCCCTGAGGAAAGCGTCCGCCTGCAGTGGAAAGTAACGGTAGCACTAGCAGATACAATTTTTATAAATTAGTTAGAATAAAATAGGCGGAAAAATAACGCCTAAACATAATATACGAGAGGGGATAAGCATTGTCATGCTACAGGAGCGTAATTGTAGAGAGATTCTGTATTAAAAATGACAGCTATCCCTATCTTCGTTGTCTCTTTAAAGTCAGAAAATCACTTTTAGCAGAATCACTTATACGATATCTGTCATACACTAGTTATTGATTACGTAAAAGTTCAGTTCAGAAAATGATGGAATGGGTATCAAATGGCATCTAATCTAAAGGAAATAACGGGATCTCTTCTTTCGGCAATTGGAACGATACAAGCGGCGATTGGTAGCACTCCCCAATTATCTTTAAGTGAAGATCAACGTTTTCAACTTCGATTAATAGGTAATGTATTACAAGCTCTAGGAAGCGGCGTCACTGCTGATGGGGAAACCACGGCTTCTTTTGAAAAATTAGGGTACCAAATTCAAGCTACGGGCAATTCAACTGTAATAGTAGGAATGTTGATTTATCGTTCTTCTGATCCTATAACAAAAGAAAAATGGTTTATAACAGGACTGTGGATGCAGGCATTGGGGAGTTTTCTAGTTGCTAGTGATGAATGGGCTGATCACACAAAGGGTGTGTGGGAAAATACTATCGGAGCATTATTGCAAGGTATTGGTAACTCTTTACAAGCAATAAGCGGCATTCAAACGCTTCAAAACAATCAGTCTGATCAGCGTATAATTGGGGTTGTAGGAAGTTGGATACAAGCAGTAGGCACCGTTATATCGTTTATTGGAGCATTTCAAGAAGAATAGTTATTGAAACGCATCTTAACGGGTGCTTTTCTTTTTACATTAAAGGAAAGCATACGTTTTTTTGGTTTATCACATAAAAAATACGAAGCATTCCCCCATTATGACTTGGCTAAGCCAATTTTTTCTAACACTTTATGGTAAATTCATACTGGTTTTATTTGAGAATAATTTTTGGAAAGCTAAAATTTTTTGGATTATAATGTTAGAATATAAAGAGAATCGGAATATGTTCGATGTGGGGTGAAGCCACTGGAAAAAGTAATTTGGATTTTGGTTGCCTATGTATTTGGCTGTTTAAATGGCGCTTATTATGTTGGTAAACTATTTTATCAACAAGATATTAGAGAATTAGGTAGTACGAATGCTGGAGCTAGAAATGCGGGGAGGGTCTTTAGTCGTTCTGCGTTTATTGTTACAGTAATCATAGATGCATGGAAGGTAATTATTCCGTTATGGATAGCTATCAGCTTTTGGGAAATGGATACGATTATATTAGGGTGTATGGCTATTGCCCTTCTCCTAGGTCATTTATGGCCAGTACAACTAGGTTTTCGTGGAGGAAAGGGAGTAGTTGTATACTTAGCTACAGCACTTATGTTAGCACCTATCCCTTTAGTTGTTTGTGGTTTTATCATCTTGGTAGGGTATCAGCTTCATAAAAATCTTACGTTAATAGCGATGATTGGGTTTAGTAGTATCCCGTTAAACTTGTTCATTTTCTTTAGAAATATCGAGTTGACAGTAGTTTATTTTATAATGCTGTCTGTTGTTGTAATTATGCATAGAAATGGGGACTAATGGTGAAAGAATCATACTTTGTAATTTATAAGATAGCAGACTTAGAAGAAGAGTTAGAGCAAATCTATCGTTTAAACTATGAAACGTTTGTTGAAGAGATTCCACAGCATGAAAAGAACAGCGACCATAGATTAGTAGACCGTTTTGACGATAAGAATACATATGTTATTGCTAAACGAGGCAAGGAAGTAATTGGCATGATTTCGGTTCATAATCAAAGACCTTTTTCGCTTGACCAGAAATTAGATAATGTGGATGATTATTTACCTGCATCTGCAACCCCTTGTGAAATACGTCTATTAGCTATAAAAAAGCAGTATCGAGGAGGGCGTATCTTTTATGGTCTCTGTGAAACGTTAGTAGACTATTGTTTGGAAAAAGGGTTTAATATGGCGGTTATTTCTGGAACATTAAGGCAAACCAAGCTCTATAAGCATTTAGGGTTTAAAGCGTTTGGACCATTAGTTGGAACAGAAGAAGCCCCGTATCAACCCATGTATTTAACGAAGAAAAACTTTGAGCGTGCCTCTAAATTATTTGAACGAATGTTGCGAAAAGAAGCACGGCAAGAGAATTATAATTTTCTACCAGGTCCTGTAGAGGTTTCTGATGCTGTAAAAAAAGCATGGAGCGATAAAGCAATATCTCATCGTGCGAAGGATGTACATAAAGTGATGGAAGAGGTACAGCAACAATTATGTGATGTAACCAATGCTAATTATGTAGAAATTGCAGTAGGGACAGGTACACTTGCAAATGATATGATCGCTGCTCAATTAACAACACTTCCAGGTGCAGGGTTAATTCTGTCAAATGGCGAATTTGGAGAACGTTTAATGGATCAAGCTGTTAGATTTGGCCTTTCTTTCCAAAGCATTTCTAAGTCGTGGAGTGCACCGATTACTTTAGAAGAAATAAAACGAACATTGGTGGAGCATCCAGAAATAGAATGGCTATGGACTGTCCATTGCGAGACATCAACAGGCTATGTTTATCCATTGGAAGATTTAAAGCAGCTATGTAACAAATATGGTGTCCGTTTATGTATAGATGCTTGTAGTACGGTTGGTGTTCTACCGCTTCATTTAGAGTCCGTTTATTTAGCAAGCACGGTAAGTGGAAAAGGTATCGGTTCATACCCGGGATTAGCTATTGTGTTTCATCACGAGAAGCTTTTTCCACAAAATTCAATACCTAGTTATTTAGACCTTGGTAGGTATCAAACAAGCGGTAGTATTCCGTTTACGCATTCATCCAATAGTTTGTTTGCCATGCAAGCTGCTTTACAGCAGTTTTGTCCAGATAAAACAAAGCTATTTCGAGATATAAGCAATGCCTTTCAAAGCGTCGGCATGCAAGTGCTTACTGGAGAAAATTATTCTCCGGGCATTGTGACGGTTTGTCTACCTCCTGAAATTCGTTCACGTCAGTTTGGTGATGTGTTAAAACAAAAAGGGGTTCAAGTTAGTTATGAAAGCAGTTATTTACTAAACCATAACTGGTTTCAAGTGGCTATTATGGGACAACAACAAGCCTCGCATATCATGAAAGGCATAGAGATTATTGTTGAGGTATATCAACAGTTTGCTAGGGAGAAGGAGATTCATTCATGCGAAAATTAACTCTGTTGATCGAAAGAAATGTATTGATGACGCTGATTATCTTATTATGGTTAAAATCAGTCATTATTTCTTTTACTACTTTTCAACTACCGCTTTATTCTTGGTTTGATATCATGGTCGTTTTTATCAACCCGATTGGCATTATTATGATCATGTTTGGGATTAGTTTCTTGTGGAGAAAACGTTTGTCTCCACTTATGCTATTTATCATTTATCTATTATTGTTAGGCTTATTGTATGCAAATGTGCTATATTATCGGTTTTATATTGATTTTGTTACCGTTTCTGTTTTACTACAATTGAACAATGTAGGAGGTTTAGGACCTAGCACGGTTGAACTCTTTTCCCCGCTTGATACGTTGTTATTTGTGGATGTTGCAGTTATTGGGTATGTTATTTTTAAAATGAACAGAAAGAAAAACCATCCAGTAGTACCTAATAAGAAAAGATATGCTTTTACTGGTGTGGGGTTGCTTGTCTTTACTTTGGCCATTGCGCTCATTCAAAATCCGTTTCTTTTACAAACAGATTACGATCGTGAAGAACTAGTGAAGTCATTAGGTTTATATAATTATCAGCTGATAAATATAGCAAATGGTGTTAAATCTCCCGTAATGAAAGCTTTTGCAGATGAGGCAGATGTAAAAGAAGTACAATCGTATATCCAAGGTAAGGAAGAAAAGGATTCGTTTCAGGAATTTGGAATAGCGGAAGGAAAGAATGTTGTTTTTATTAGTTTAGAGTCTACACAGAATTTTGTGGTTAACCAAAAAGTGAATGGCAAAGAAATAACCCCATTTTTAAATGAGCTGATTCAAGACAGTTTTTATTTTAACAATATATACGACCAAGCAGCGCAAGGAAAAACATCCGACGCTGAATTTATGATTAATACTGGCTTATATCCTTTACCAAGTGGATCTGTATTTGTACGCAGACCGAACAATGAATTTCAATCTTTACCGCATATCTTGCGAGAAGCAAATGGCTATACGGCTGCTGCTTTTCATGGAAATGATGCTTCTTTTTGGAATAGAGACGATATGTATCAATCGTTAGGGTTTGATAGATTTTTCTCGAAAAAAGATTATCATGTGACAGAAGAAAATTCGGTTAATTATGGGTTAAAAGATATTCCCTTTTTTGAACAATCAATGGAAAAATTACTTCATTTATCTGAACCTTATATGGCAAGTTTCCTTACGTTAACGAATCATTTTCCATTTTTATTAGAAGAAGAGGATCAATCTATTTCACCTGCGAATACATCTGTAGGTGTTGTTAATCGATATGTAACAACTGTTCGGTATGAGGATGAAGCATTAAAACGTTTTTTTGAATTAGTAAAGGAAAAAGACATGTATGAAGATACAGTGTTTGTTATCTATGGAGATCATTATGGTATTTCCCAAAAATATGAAGCTGGCGTTTATGAATTACTTGGGCAAGAGGATACGGAAATGAGCCACCTTGAGCTACAAAAGGTGCCAGTAATTATCCATGTACCAGGACAAGAAGGAAAAAAGATAGAAACAGTGGGAGGAACGATTGATATTCATGCAACTGTTTCTGAATTAATGGGTGTACGAGATAAGGAGCAAATAAATTTTAGTCGCAATCTATTTACGAGAGATAATGAAGCCCCTGTTGTGTTTCGTGATGGAAGCATCGTCACAGGTAAATATGCTTATGTAAATGGTCGTTGTTATGATAAGCACAAGCAACAGGTTGTCAAATCAAATACATGTACTGATTATTTAGAAACGGCGAGAAATGAATTATATGCTTCGGATCAAATTATCCTTGGTGATCTATTTCGCTTTATCGGAAAATAACCTTGAAGGAGAGGCTCTTTTGATGAAGCAGAATGAAGCAAAAAATTTGCTATTATATCTACGGTAAGCTATTCTTTGTGCATACTTATTACACTTATATCACTGAAATAATTGTTTAGAATTTTTAGATAGGTGTGCACGTAAGCATCGGTTGCATAGTCCCAGTCGTATTTCGATTGAGCTTGTAACTGTTTATTCATAATGTTATTTTCAACTTGAACTTATATTAACTATCCATAGATAAAGCAGGAGGGGACAGCTGTGAAACTTGTTGGAATAGCCGGCTCGTTAGTCGGTGAAAAAACGTCGCAAGTAGTACATGACGTTTTACGTGTAGCCAAACGTGTCGATAAACAAATAGAAATCGAATTAATCGACTTGAAAGAATATGATGTAGAGTTTGTTAAGGGGTCACCTTTAGCCTACTATAATAAAGACACATGGTATGTAGTAAATACGATTTTAGCAGCAGATATGATTGTTTTTGGTTCACCTATCTATCAAGCATCTATTTCAGGCGCGTTGAAAAATTTGCTCGACCATTTTCCAATCGACGCCTTCAAATCAAAAGTTACCGGAATTGTAACTACTGCTGGATCGGATAAGCACTTTCTCGTATCCGAATATCAATTAAAGCCAATACTTGCTTATTTGAAAGGAATCATACCTCGTTATAGTGTTTTTGTTAACAATGATTGTTTTAATGATGATAATGAGATTATTGACCAAGATGTACAAGAAAGGATAAACAAGCTCGCTCAGGAAATGATTACAATTAAAAAACGTACGTATAGCATTTAAATAAATGTAAGCAAAAATAAATAGATCTATCACTTATTTTTAAGTAAAGCGGATCTCTGTAACTCCATATAGTCATAGCCGAACAGTTAAAATAAAATTGTTCGGCTATTTGCATTTGAGGAAAGTATATGATGGAGGTTTACAGTTTTCGTTTTTAAGATTTTATGAAAAAAAGAATAGATTTCGCTCTTCTATGTGAAGATGCCTTTATACAAAAATGAACATAATTAATCTGTGTAGCTTGCTGCGACAACAGTTTTCATAAGATTTCATAAAAAGAGCACAATAGAACATAGCAACAGGCTACATAGTTTGGGCTGAAACACTGTTGAATCAACATTGTAAGCGCATTACAATAAAGTTAAAGGAGGGGCAAAGTTGTTTGATCAAAGGTCTTTTAAACTGTTTGAAGAAATTATTACGCATGATGAGATTACTGTTTCTCAACTCATACGAAAATTAGATGTTTCAGAACGGCAATTTAACTATGATTTGGAAAAAGTGAATAACACTTTAAAAAGTATGAAGTTAGAGCCAATTAAACTGCATGATCAACAATTTGTCGTTGATGCTAAAGTGAAGGATTTACTTCAAGCTGGTGCTCCTTTGGATATTTCTATGCATCACATTGTTTTATCAGAAGAGGAACGTATTTATTTACTCTATTTATACACGTTTATTCGCAAAGAACCTGTTTCCAATTATCATTATCAGCAATTGCTTTACGTAAGTAAGAATACAGCGCTAAGTGATGTGAAAAAAGCAAAAAAGTTGTGTCAAAAAAAAGGGGTTATCCTTCAATATTCAAGGAAAGATGGCTACCACTTAACTGGTACAGAAATGGAAAAAAGAAGGTTAGCAAGCTTTTGTATCAATTACTTGCTCACAAAGTCACTAGGAAAAGAGATGTTAGTACTCGTATTAAAATCGTGGAAACAGGAAGACTACTATGTGAATACGCAGTTAACGGTAAATGATGTGTTAAAAGCAAAGCAAATTCATTTAGTGAAGGATAGAAAAGCCGAAGTTATTTTTCATTTGACGTTTATAAGAGTCCGAACTGCAAACATCGAGCCATTGTTTTCTCAAGAAGAGAAACAGTTATTGCGTTCACAACGCTTGTTTGGGCTGGTAGAAGAGTTGGCACGACGATTATTTAAAAATAATCAATTAGAAGAACAATATTATTTGACCTTGCAATTATTAATTGCCTTACAGGAAGTGAAATTAGAAGAAAATCCATATTTAAGCAGACTGACCATGCAAATCATTGAAGCATTTGAAAAAAACACCTTGCTTCCGATTGATAATAAAACGTTCTTACAAAAAAGCTTGTATAACCACCTCGTTCCAGCTTTCTATCGAATTATATTTGAAATACCGCTTGTGAACCCTTTAACATCACAAATTAAACAAAAGTATGTGGAATTGTTTCAATTTGTCAAACGCTCGCTCGCTCCTTTATCTGATTGGACAAAAAAGCCAATTAGTGATGAGGAAATAGGTTATTTTACGCTTCATTTTGGCGGTTATCTTGAAAAAAATAGAAATAGGAATAAAACAGAAATTCATGGATTAATTGTTTGTTCTAACGGCGTTAGTTCTTCCATTATGTTGCGTGCACAGTTAAAGGAGATGTTTCCAAACATTCATTTTTCCAGAGTGCACACAGCTGAACAAGTGAGCTTACTTCCAACGTCTAGTTATGATCTGATCTTTACTACAGTAGATGTGGATTCGCCCAAGCCGATATTTACAGTGAAACCATTGCTTTCAAAAATAGAAAAAAATTATTTAATTGAATCCGTAATGAATCAATTCCCTATTTTCAATAATTACGATTTTTCGATGGATCAAATAATGGAAGTTATAGCAAAACATACAGAAATTAAAGATGAGAAACGGTTATTTTCAGACCTTGTTGATCTCATACATCTAAGTCATACCGATATAGGAGGGTATAAACCAATGCTTTCAGAATTACTTACCGAAGAAATGATTCAGTTTACAGATGAGCCTTTGAGCTGGAAAGAAGCGATAGAAATGGCTGCACAACCATTACTTGCAGCTCATAAAATTAGACCAGAATATATTGAGGCGATGAATAAAAAAGTCGAAGAAGTAGGAACTTATATTCATATAGGTAAAGGAATTGCTATTCCTCATGCACGACCAGAGGAAGGCGTAGTCCATTTAGGGATGTCATTTTTAAGAACAAACACACCAGTTAAATTGCTAGGAAAGGATGACCATCAAATTGATGTCTTTATTTGTTTAGCAGCGGTTGATAATGAGGCGCACTTAAAAGCATTATCTCATTTAACAAAGTTGCTGTCAGATAACGGAACACTACAAGCTTTAAAAGCAGCGCAAACAGCGCAAGAGGTCATGGAAATTATTAAATAAAAAGGAGATGGAAAAAATGAAATTTTTAGCAGTATGTGGGTCAGGATTAGGAACAAGTTTTATGGTGGAAATGAATATTCAACAAATTTTACAAGAGATAGGTGTCACGGGTGTTGAAGTGTCGCATTCTGATTTAAGTTCAGCAACACCTGGAGACGCAGATGTATTCTTTTTAGCAAAAGATATTGCTGAGGGAGGCGCCCATTTAGGTGAAGTAATCGTGTTAGATAATATTATAGATATGGATGAGTTGAGGGACAAGGTAACAAAAGTAGTAAAAGAAAAAAATCTAATTTAATACGAGGAAAGGATGACTACCATGAATGAATTCTTAAGTGTCTTAGTCGATATTTTAAGTCAGCCAGCCATTTTAGTTGCTGCCATTGCGCTAATTGGATTATTAGCGCAAAGAAAAAATTTGTCAGAAATCATGAAAGGCGCTATTAAAACATTCGTTGGGTTTATTGTTATTGCTTCGGGAGCTGGAATACTAGAACAAGGCCTTTCTCCATTTGGTGCTATGTTCCAAGAAGCATTTAATGTGTCAGGAGTAGTACCAAATAATGAGGCCATCGTTGCATTGGCGTTGAATGAATATGGGACAAATACAGCACTCATTATGTTTTTTGGAATGATTGTTAACGTTCTCATTGCCAGATTTACAAGATATAAATATATCTTCTTAACTGGACATCACACACTCTATATGGCTTGTATGCTTGCCGTAATAATGGCTGTAGCAGGGTTTGATACGATACCATTAATCGCTGCAGGTGCGGTTGCGTTAGGTATTATTATGACGCTATCTCCAGCTATTTTACAACCATTTATGCGACAGCTTACTGGTAATGATAATGTAGCTTTAGGACATTTTAGTGCGGTAGGGTATGCTATTAGCGGATTAACTGGAAAATTATTCAAAAAAAGCAAAGAGCATTCCACAGAGAATATTGATTTTCCAAAAGGACTTGGATTTTTACGCGATAGTACGGTAAGTATTGCTTTAACCATGATTGTTATGTATATCATTGTTGCGCTCTTTGCGGGCTCCACATTTATTGAAGCGGAACTTAGTGATGGTACAAACTACCTCGTGTTTTCTTTGATGAAAGGTGGTAGTTTTGCGGCTGGGGTGTTCATTATACTATCAGGTGTTCGTCTCGTGCTAGCAGAGATTATTCCAGCATTTAAAGGGATTTCTACGAAGATTGTTCCAAATGCAAAACCAGCTCTTGATGTTCCGATTATTTATACGTATGCACCGAACGCTGTTTTAATTGGTTTTTTCAGTAGTTTTATTGGCGGGATATTCAGTATGGGAATTATGTTTGTTTTAGGTACAACCATTATTCTTCCTGGTGTTGTGCCACACTTTTTCACAGGTGCAGCAGCTGGTGTTTTAGGTAATGCAACAGGTGGTATAAAAGGTTCTGTTGCCGGTTCGTTTGTAAACGGAATTATTATTTCGTTTTTACCAATATTTTTACTTCCAGTCCTAGGAGAGCTAGGTTTTGCCAATACAACCTTCTCTGATGCTGACTTTGGAGTATCCGGTATATTCTTTGGAACATTAGCAAATTATGCAGGCCCAATTGCAATCGTTATTAGCTTAATTGTCATTCTAGGGTTAATGCTTATTCCTTTTGGTAAGAAAAAAGAAGCAACAAAAAACGTTTAAATAGGAAAATAATACAAGAAAAAATGAACTGGAGGAGTCATCTATGACGAAATCAGGAAACAACATTGAAAACTTATCTATCAATACCATTCGTACCCTAACGATTGATGCGGTAGAACGTGCGCAACATGGTCATCCAGGTATGCCAATGGGAGCAGCGCCAATGGCATACAGCCTATGGAAACGCATCATGAATATGAATCCTAAAAACCCTGAATGGTTCAATCGAGATCGCTTTGTTTTATCGGCAGGTCACGGTTCTATGCTACATTACTGCTTATTACATCTAGCGGGTTACGATCTATCTTTAGATGAGTTGAAAAACTTCAGACAATTAGGTAGTAAAACAGCAGGACATCCAGAATTTGGGGTAACGCCAGGAGTGGAAATTACTACAGGACCACTTGGGCAAGGAATACCAGCTACTGTTGGTTTAGCTTTAGCTGAGAGGCATTTAGCTGAAACTTTTAATCGGGAAGGCTATCCAATTGTTGACCATTACACATATACCATTTGTGGTGATGGCGACTTAATGGAAGGTATTTCTTATGAAGCAGCATCTTTAGCAGGACATTTAAAGTTAGGTCGTTTAATTGTTTTATATGACTCTAATGACATTAGTTTAGATGGTGAACTAGCGTTATCGTTCTCAGAAGATATCAAACAGCGGTTTGAATCTTGCCATTGGCAATACCTTTATATTGAAGATGGAAATGATATAGAAGCAATTGAACAAGCAATTAAAGAAGCGAAAGCGGATGAAGACCGCCCAACAATTATCGAAATTAAAACAAAAATCGGCTATGGTGCTCCTACTATTGAAGGTAAAAGTGATGCACACAGTGATCCAATTGGTGTTGAAGAGATTAAACGTGCAAAAGCGTTTTATAAATGGAACTATGAAGAAGATTTCCATGTACCTGAAGAAGTATACGAAGATTTTCGTAGTATTTTAGAGAATGGAAGCAAAAAAGAGGAGCAATGGAATAAATTATTTAAGCAGTATGAAGAAGCGTATCCAGAGCTTGCTGTTGAATTAAAGCGATTAATCGCTGGTGATTTACCAAAAAACTGGGAAGATGATTTGCCTGTTTACAAAGAAGGAGAGGCAGTTGCGACACGTGCTTCCGCAAGTCAAGTGCAGCAAGCTTTAGCAGAGCACTTTACAGAACTAGTTGGGGGATCCGCAGATTTAAATGCTTCAACGAAAACAAGGTTACAATCATTTCCTGATTTAACATCACAAAATTATGCTGGTAGAAATATTTCATTTGGTGTTCGAGAATTTGCTATGGGTGCTATCGCAAACGGAATGGCACGTCATTATTTAAGACCATTTGTCAGTACATTCTTTGTATTTTCGGATTATTTACGACCAGCTATTCGACTGTCCGCTTTGATGGAGCAACCGGTAACCTTTGTGTTTACCCATGATAGTGTGGCGGTTGGACAAGATGGGCCAACTCACCAACCGGTTGAGCATTTAGCCTCTTTTCGAGCGATGCCTCATATTACCGTATTAAGACCTTCAGATGCGAATGAAACGAAAGAAGCTTGGAAAATTGCCGTAACACAAAAGGATCGTCCAACCATTCTCGTACTGGGGCGTCAAGCCGTCCCAACTTTAAGACAGACAGGGGAAAAGGCAGTAACAGGTGTTCCAAAAGGAGCTTATGTTATATCGGAGGCTGAAAAAACAGCAGAAGGAATTTTAATTGCTGCAGGATCAGAGGTTCACCTCGCTTTGAAGGCTCAGGCAAAGCTTGCTGAAGAAGATATCCATGTGAATGTTGTCAGTATGCCATCTTGGGATCTATTTGATAAACAGTCACCAGAATACAAAGAAAGTGTATTACCTTCGCATTTACAAACACGCTTATCCATTGAAATGGGTTCTAAGGTTGGTTGGAAGGAATATACAGGATGTAATGGTGCAGTAATGAGCATTGATTCATTTGGCGTTTCTGGACCAGGAGACCAAGTGATTGATAAATTTGGATTTACTGTAGAAAACGTCGTAGCCAACTTTAAAAACTTATTATAAACAAATGGTTCCATGGGGATACTTTTAAGATACGAGTATCCCCTACTTCTTTTTAAACAAATTTCATTTCGTTCTATCAAAAAATTAGTTCAATATACCATAAGTTGGATTTTAGGAGCTTTCATTATTTTAGTCTTACGTATAAGCGAAGGAGTTAAAACTCCTTATTCCAAAATGGTAAGAACAGTTTCACACCACGTTTATTAAAGGGTAAAAATTTACTATCAGCAATGATATGTGTTATATAGCCAATGAGACATGAATAATATACTCCTTTGATTTGAAGTGATTGATCTAAGTAATAGGCAATAAATCCAAAAAACAAAAGACCGACAATGGAATGTGTATAACTTCTATGTGCAACGAAAGAAGCAATAATAACATAAATTCCTAATAATAGCAGCCACTGTTCTTGCAATGCAACTCCACCAATAATAACACCTAATCCGGTTATGGTAAGCATATGTTTTTGTTTAAGGCGAATAGAGATGGAAAGCAAAGCAAATCCACTCCCAGCTCCAATCCATTGCTTGCTACCTACTCCTTCATAAAAGCTGTAAATAATAAGTAAAACACCGATAACCTGAGCAATTGTTCGAAACAGTTTATGCGATAGGGTAATCTTACCTCGTAATTTCCCATCAATATCTAAGTCTGGAATTAATGCTGAAATGGTCCCAAGACTAACAAGTAAAGCTGTTTCTGTAGGAGGGCTTTGTAAGTTATTTGCAATTATAAAGCCAGTTACCGTTCCGATTGCTGCGTGAGTTGTACCATTCATAAATATAAACCTCCTTCTAAGTTGTTTCGGAAAGTACTGAAATGCTTCTTGATGATAATTCGGCTACTAAAATGCACTTTTACCATTGTACACCAAAATGTATGTTCTGTTTAGTAGAATAGTTGATAACTGTTATAAAAATCTATTGGCATACAATTTTTTACGTATATATGTTCTACAAAAGATGGGTATGTAATATGTAGTGAGGGAAGCACGAAAATTACGCCTCCTTTTTTAAGCTATAGAAAAGCATGAAGTATTTAGGCTTGACGGCTGCCATAACCGAAAGAAGTGAAATTTCTTTATATAGTTTGGCATAATAAATTAGGAGAGAAGAAAGGGATTAATGCGAATGGATGATCTAAATATTTGTATGCTGTTAGAGTGAAAAAAGAAAAAAATTAGTACCAGATATTAAAACTATGTGTTAAAATAAACGCATACTATTGGTAGCAAGAAGGAGACGACTTTTATGTACTATTTTTGTACTTATGCATTAAAAATAATTCTCAGTTTGTTTGGCAGAATAAAGATTTATCAAAAGGAAAATACAGAAATATCTGGTGGTTTTGTTATCGCTTGTACCCATTCAGGGTGGGTAGATATTTTATGGCTGGGCGTTAGTATGTTACCTAAACAAATTCATTATATGGCTAAGAAAGAGTTGTTTCAGTCGACATTTTTGAAATGGCTAATGGAACAGTTGCATGCTTTTCCTGTTGATCGGGAAAATCCAGGACCAAGCGCAATAAAAACCCCAAGAAAACTATTGAAAAACGGTGAAATCGTCGGTGTATTTCCAAGTGGTACAAGAACAAGTGAAGAAGTGCCATTAAAACGAGGGGCGGTTACGATGGCTGGGTATGCGAAAACGCCGATTTTACCAGTAGCTTATCAAGGTCCCAATAATTTCACTGATCTTTTCAAACGGGTGAAGCCTAAAATTATTTTTGGACAACCTATCTATATGCCTGAAAATTTGCCGCTTAAACAAGGCATGGAAGTGATGATGGAACAGTTGGAAAAATCCTTACATGATTTGCAAACGCAACTTAGAGAAATAGAATAAGTTACGTTTAAGGTTAAATTCACGCATAAAGTGAACCTATTATCCGCGAGCCTTTTATCCCTACACTGATTGTTATCCTCAAGGTATGATCTCGAAAGGCTTCTTTACGAAAAAGGGGATGTAGGTGCTGTTATCTTCCAGTTCTTGAAGCGGGGCGCATACAGCACCTTTTATCCAGCATAAAAAATAGAGCCAAAGACTACTTCTGAATTCTCATAGTTAAAGGCTTTATACATATGAATGGTGGTTTGATGAAGAAATTAAACAAAAAGCGTTGGCTGTTTATTATTACAATTGGATTAGGAACATTACTAAATCCTTTAAATTCATCGATGATATCTGTTGCAGTTACACGTATGCAGGCAGATTTTGCTTTAACTTTTATCCATGCATCATGGTTAATTTCTATTTTTTATTTAGCAAGCGCAGCTGGACAGCCAGTAATGGGGAAATTAAGTGATATGTTTGGAGCTAAACGATTATTTTTAACAGGGTTGACGCTTGTAGCTTTTGCATCTTTACTGGCCCCGTTTTCTCCTAATTTTCCAATTTTATTAGCTTGTCGTGCATTGCAGGCGATTGGTAGCTCAACTTTATTCCCGAGTGGGATGAGCATGATACGAACGCACATTACAGAAGGACAAGGGCGGGCGCTGGCGATTTTATCCATCTTCGCTTCTACATCGGCAGCTTTTGGTCCTTCTATTGGTGGTTTTTTTATTCATTCTTGGGATTGGCAAGCTATTTTTATTATCAACTTTCCATTTATTATTGTGTCATTTGTATTAGCTATGTTTATTTTACCTGCTAAAAATGAAAAAGTAGAGATAAAACAGATAGATTTGTTAGGAATTTGTTTGTTTATTTTATCAATAACAAGCTTTATTTTGTTCTTGCTTTCGTTGGAGGAAGGAAATATCCGTTGGTGGACACTGTTCATTTGTATTGCAACTGCTGTGTTGTTTTACCGTTTTGAAGCTAAGCACCATGCCCCGTTTATGGATGTAAATAGGTTAAGAAAAGATACAAAAGAAACATTTGTGTATGTGCAATTTACGGGCATTAACCTGATATATTATTGTTATTTTTTTGGTTTTCCTATTTTTATGCAGCAAGCTCTAGCGTATAACGAAGCAAAAACGGGCGTTTTGATGCTTGCACTTGCAGGTTTTGGCGTTATCATTGCACCATTAGCAGGAAGTTTAATTGATAAGGTAGGTTCGAAATTACCTACTTTAATTGGAATTGGTTTACTCGTTATTGGAACCGGTTTATTGTTAACGTATCATGAAAGCTCGCCCATTGGTTGGTTACTTATCATTATGAGTGTTTTAGGCGCTAGTAATGGCTTTAACAATATATCAATGCAGACAGCGCTATATGAAAATGTAAGGCCTGAGAATACAGGGCAAGCTTCTGGTTTATTTCAAACGAGCAGATATATGGGAGCAATCTTATCCTCTAGTTTGCTAGGTGTAACGTTAAATGATCAGGTGAACCATGAAACATTACATTTGCTTGCGATTATTTGTTTTGTGTTTTCCGTTTTTGTATTTTTTATGACGTTAAAACTTCCAGGGAAATTAATGAGTAAAGCCAGTTCATAGTTCTTCCTCATTTCATTTATCACCTGTAAATAGTTCAATAAAACGTTTGGCGCTTTTTGGTAAGTAGCGATTTTTTAGCCAAATGATCGCTGAGTGAGAAGAGAAGGAATGATCTTTAATAGGTAGTTGTTTCAAACCACGTAATGTATGATTTTGTAGCGTCAATTCTGGAATGATAGTTGCTCCTACCTGTTCACTTACTAATTGCAAGATCATGTCCACATCTGGACACTCACAAATAATTTTTGGTGATAAACGGTGGTTTTCAAATTGCTCAAGAATTAACTCATATTGCCCTTGTCCTTGGATGCGGTGTAAGAGTAGTAATGGCAACTCACTTAATTTTTTCATGGTAATGGCTTTGGCGGTTGAAGTAGTAGACCAACTTTCCGGTATGACAGCTATGTAGTTTTCACTAGGAAGAGATTGTTTAGCAAAAAGGCTCATATCAAGAGGTAAGCGAACAACTGCTAGATCAATGGATCGCTGGATCAGTTCTTCTGCAAGCAAGTAAGAATCACCTTCTTTGAGCTGAAAATGAACATTCGGATATTTCCTATGAAAATATTTAAGCTTTTTTGGTATTTGCGGAAAGCATGTTTTTACACAACCAATGGATAGTATTCCTTTTATACCTGCTGCTGTATCTTTCACCTCTATGCAGGTCTCTTCCACATACTCAAACAGGTGAATTGTTTTTTGGTATAAAATATTACCTGCCTCTGTTAATTCCATTTTCCTGCCATTACGCTCCATTAATTTGACGCCTAAGTCGGTTTCTAAAGCTTTTAAGCTTTGACTTAAGGGTGGCTGAGCTATATGCAATTTTTTTGCTGCACGTGTGATTTGTCCTTCTCTGGCAATCGTTTGAAAATATCTTAATTGTCTTAAATCCAATTTTAGCACTCCTTGTATACTATATTTAGGCGTTATTATTCGCCCATTATTTTTACCATGTTATTTGTTTTGCTCCTCAAAATTGTTTGCGTGCTTGATCCTCCTCACTCGTAAAAAAGCGCCAAGATTGTGCTGCGATTAATTTAAATACAGAAGATCATGTATGTCTTATGAAGCTTTGGTATATAAATTTTATATAGTTTGTTAATGAAATAGATAATATGAATATAGCAGAAATAATGCTATTATTCTAATTAAAAGAATTATTCAGAAATGTGCACCAGAAGAAAATGTAAGCGTTTATTATTAGAGGAGGGAAAATATGCCAGCTAAAACAGGACAACAGTATATTCAACGTTTAAAGGAAGCAAATAATAATGTGTATATCCAGGGAGAAAGGGTTCAAGATGTAACAGAGCATCGTCTCTTTAAAAATGTCACCCAAACGATGGCAAAGCTATATGATCTCCAATATGAAAAGCCAGAGAAAATGCTCTATACATCACCAACAACAGGCGATCAAGTAAGTAAAACATTTATGGTGCCGACAACGATAGATGAATTAATGGAGCGTAGAGAGGCCATTATGGAATGGCAAAGTTTTACAAAAGGGTTAATGGGGAGGTCACCTGACTATTTAAATGCGGATGTCATGGCAATGGGGCAGGCAAGTGAATTTTATGCTGAAGGAGATCCGATGTTCGCTGAAAACGCTAGAAATTATGCAGCGTTTGCTCGGGAAAATGATATTAGCTTGACGCATACATTAATTCATCCTCAAGTAAACCGGGCAAAAATACAAGCAAAGCAAAAAGACGCAAATGTAGCATTACATGTTGTAGAGAAAAACGATGATGGAGTCGTAGTTGATGGAATTCGCTTGCTAGCAACCCAAGGAGCAATCACGGATGAAATTTTAGTTTTTCCTTCAACAGTTAAAAAATCAGGTGAGTTGGATGACCCTTACTCCTTAGCCTTTGCAATCCCAAATAATACGCCAGGTCTAAAATATTTAAGCCGTGAAGCTTTTGTCTATAGTGATAATTCATACGATCACCCGTTAAGCCAACAGTTTGAGGAAGGGGATACAATCGTTGCTTTTGATCATGTATTAGTACCATGGGACCGTATTTTTGTGCTGGAGAATTCATCCATTTGTAACCGGGCATTTGGTGAAACGAATGCTGTCGTTCATATGACGCATCAAGTAGTCATAAAAGATATTGCAAAAACAGAATTTTTACTTGGTGTTGTGCTGACATTAATGGATTCTATCGGTATTGATGGCTTTCAGCACGTGAAAGATAAAGGGACAGAAATTATGCTTACATTAGAAACGATGAAGTCACATTTATTCCGTGCAGAACATAATGCTAAGCTCGATAAATGGGGAATGATGACACCGGACTTTGCGGCGCTTGATGCAGCTAGAAATTGGTTCCCGCGTGTATATCCACGGATGGCAGAAATCATTCGAATTTTGGGAGCATCTGGAATGATGGGGATTCCAACACAGGCTGACTTTGAAAATGAGGAGATTGGACCTATTCTTCACCGTGCGATGCAAGGGAAAAATGTCCAAGGATATGAGCGTGTACAGATCTTTCGCTTAGCGTGGGACTTAACAATGAGTGCGTTTGGAAGCAGGCAGACCCATTATGAATATTATTTCTTTGGTGACCCAATTAAGATGGGAATGGCTTATTTTGATAAGTATGATAAACAAACTTATAAAGCGCAAGTGAGCGATTTTTTACACTATAGGAAAGCATAAAAGTCTATAGGTTTATAGTATAAGAAAAACTACGCCATTCGCCATAAGACTTGGCGACAAGCTAAGTTTTTCTAAAGTAGTCAAAAAATAATAAATTAGAAATTTAAAGCAAGGAAAAAGAAAGCTTCAATAACATAAAGGGGGTTAAATCTTATGGATAGTAGAGCTTTCCGAAATGCAATGGGGCGCTTCGCAACTGGAGTTACTGTCATTACAACTAAAATAGGAGAAGAGATCCATGGTATGACAGCAAACGCATTTATGTCCGTTTCCTTAGAGCCGAAATTAATTACAGTATCGATAGATAATCGAGCGAACATGTTAACAAAACTGCATAAATCTAATAAGTTTGCAGTTAATGTTCTAACAGATACGCAACAAGATATATCCATGCATTTTGCCAATCAAGCTAAAAGATGCGAGGAAATACCATTTAAAATCCTTCATTGTGTCCCAATTATTCAAGATGCGCTTGTTTCCGTTGTTTGTGAAGTGGAGCAGGATTTTGAAGTAGGGGATCATACCCTTTTTATTGGTAAAGTAATAGCAATGGAGTCTAATCAAGGCAGTCCGTTAACTTTTTATAAGGGACAGTATGGCAAATATGAGCCTGCAGAATACGTAAATTAATCTGTCTTTAAAAATTATATAGTACAGATATATTATATTCGGAATGTTTACAAAGGGGCGGATAAGCATGACAAATCAAATAACAGAACAACATTTTGAAATGAAGCAACAAGTGAAGGATGTTCCACATTATATTAATGGAAAATTTGTTTCTGCAGTTCAGGAGGAAGTCTTTGAAAATATTAGTCCATTTACCAATCAAACGATCAATCAAGTAGCGTCAGGGAATAAAGCGGATATAGATCTAGCTGTAAATGCTGCTAAAAAAGCATTTTACGGTGAGTGGGGGCAGTTAAAAATAAAGGAAAGGCTGGCTTATATTTATAAAATTGCCGAAGTCATCGATGAACATATTGACGAAATTGCGCCACTCGAGTCATTTGATACGGGGTTGCCAATAAGTCAGACAAAAAAAATGGTAAGTAGAGCAGCATATAATTTTCGTTTTTATGCAGAAATGGTTGCAACAAGGATGGTTGGAGAAGCATATCAAGTAGACGATGAATTTTTAAATTACACCATTCATAAGCCTGTTGGAGTAGCTGGTTTAATTACACCTTGGAATGCACCATTTATGTTAGAAACTTGGAAGCTTGCACCTGCACTTGCTACTGGAAATACTGTCGTGTTAAAACCAGCAGAATGGTCACCGTTAACAGCGAATCGTTTAGCGGAAATTATAGATAAAGTAGGGTTGCCAGATGGTGTGTTTAATGTTGTTCATGGTTATGGAGAAACAGCTGGAGCCGCACTGGTGTCACATCCTGATGTGTCTTTAATCTCATTCACTGGAGAAACAACAACAGGTTCAGAAATTATGAAAAATGGAGCGGATAGCTTGAAGCGTTTTTCGATGGAACTTGGTGGCAAGTCACCGATTATAGTGTTTGAAGATGCAGATGTAGAAAGAGCGTTAGATGCATGTACATGGGGAATTTTCTCTTTCAATGGGGAGCGTTGTACAGCTAATTCACGTCTCTATGTACATGAAAGTATCGCTTCCACCTTTATTGAACAGTTAAAAGAACGAATTTTCAATATAAAAGTTGGAGATCCGCTTAATGAAAATACACAAGTAGGACCGTTAATTCATAAAGAACATTATGAAAATGTGCGGAGTTATTTGGATTTAGCAAAAGAAGAAGGTTGTGAAGTAATAAGTGGCCATGCACCAAGGAATAGTGAGGGAAACTATGTTCCGCCGACTTTAATTCTCCATGCGAAAAATGATATGCGTATCGTTCAGGAAGAAATTTTTGGCCCTGTCATAGCAGCAATGACATTCACGGATGAAGCGGAAGTAATTCATTTAGCTAATGATGTCCGCTACGGGCTTGCAGGTTATGTGTGGACAAAAGATATACAACGTGGGCATCGGGTTGCTCAAGCCATTGATTCAGGAATGTTATGGGTTAATGCTCAAAATGTAAGGGATTTAAGGACGCCATTTGGAGGATCTAAGCATAGTGGTATAGGTCGTGAAGGTGGGCATTACGCATTTGATTTTTATACAGAAACGCAAATTATTCATATTGCATTGAAAGATCACTATATTCCACAATTTGGCAAATAAAGGAGGCTTGATGAAGGTGAATTTTAATATTATACGTGCCGGTCGTGCTGTCTTACATGTTACCGATATAGAAAAATCGCGTTTATTTTACGAAAAACTTGGATTTGTCGTCACGGATACTGATAATGAAAATTTGTTTCTTCGTGGTTTAGAAGAGCATAATCATCATAGCTTATGGTTAAAACAGAAACAAGAGCCAGCTGTGGAAGTAATTAGTTACAAAGTGACCTCAGAAAAAGATATAGATGAACTTGAAAGTTTTTTTAGGCGTCAAGGAAGAGAAGTAAAGCGGATCAAAGCAGGAGAACAGCCTGCTGTTGGTCAAACAATTCGTGTGCAGGATATAACAGGTATTCCAATAGAATTTTATGCACAAATGGAGACAGTGGAGCGACTCTTACAACGGTATGATTTGCACACAGGTGCAAAAGTTCAACGAATTGATCATTTTAACTGTATGGTGCGCGATGTGGAAACAGCTTACCACTATTATTTGCACAAACTAGATTTTGCCTGTTCAGAGTACACAGTAGGGGAACATCAAAAAATATGGGCAGCTTGGCTTCATCGTAAGCCTTCTGTTCATGACGTTGCGTTTATGAATGGAGTAGGCCCCCGTTTACATCATATTGGATTTTGGTTAAAAGATCCTATGAGCCTCATTGATGGATGTGATGTGCTAGCAGCGGCAGGATATAGCACCAATATAGAAAGAGGACCTGGTCGCCATGGGCTTTCGAACGCTTTTTTCCTATACGTGAGAGATCCAGATGGACACCGAATCGAACTATATAATGGTGATTATTTAACGAGTGACCCTGATTTCAAACCTATAAAATGGGATTTGGATGATCCAATGCGGCAAACCTTTTGGGGACATGAAGCTCCAGACAGTTGGTTTGATGAAGCTTCAGACGTTTTAGATATACAAACCGGTCAAAAAATAGCATTACAGCAGCCTAAACTGAAAAAAAGTAAGCCACAATTTATCATGTAGCATGAAGAAAGTGTGCAAGAATTTCATTAGCATCTCATCTCATTATATTTCGTCTTGATTCTTTTCGTTTATTCTCCATGTAAGGGGAGAAGCTGTAAGTCTCCTAATACAAGCGTATTGTAATCAGATGCTAGATGGTCCCCCTAATTATGAAATGGTTTAGGTCATACGCTTGCCATCTGTGGTGATTATTTATAAAAGATGTATGTTATTCATTTGGAATAGATGTGAAAATAATAGGAAGGGATGATTCATTTGGTTAAAAACTATGAGAATATAAAACAACGATTAAGAGGGTCTGTTACTCCGTTAATTACGCCTTTTAAAGCAAATTATGAAGTAGATTTTGAAAAACAAACAGAATTAATTGACTATCAACTTCAAAATGGAACACATGCTATTTCTGTTACGGGAACTTCGGGAGAACCAAGCTCGCTTACTTTAGAAGAACGTGTTTACGTAATGGAAAATGCCCACAAAGCCATTCGTGGAAGAGTGCCATTTGCTCCTGGAACAGGTTCTACAAATCATGAAGAAACGATGTACCTAACGAAAAAAGCTCAAGAGATTGGTGCGGATGCTGCTATGGTCATTGTTCCGTACTATAATAAACCAAATCAGCACGCTTTATTCAAGCATTTTAAAACCGTAGCTGATGTAGTAGACATACCGATTATTGTCTATAATATACCAGGTCGGACAGCTGTCAATATGGAAGTGGAAACATTAGCTAGATTAAGGGAAGAATGTCCTAATATTATTGGTGTTAAGGAATCGAATAAAGATTTTGAGCATGTAAATCGTGTATTGCTTCATTGTGGAAGAGATTTTATGCTGTTTTCAGGTATTGAACTGCTTTGTTATCCTATGCTTGCAATTGGTGGAGCAGGATCAATTAGTGCAACGTCGAATGTCGAGCCGAAAAAAGTAGCTGATATGCATAATGCCTGGGCAGAAGGTGATGTTGAACAGGCGCAGAATTTGCACTTTGAACTAATGAAGTTAAATGATGTTTTATTTAAAGATACGAATCCTGCTCCCGTTAAAGCAGCGCTTGGCATGATGGGGAAAATTGAACCAGTATTACGTTTGCCAATGGATGTTCCCTCTGAGAAATTACAGAACGAAATATATGAAACCTTAATGGATTATGGAAAGGTGTTGCAGCAAACGTAGGCTTCTTCATTTTAAATATATTTGAAAATAACAACTTTTTTCGAATCCTGCTTACGTTATGATGTCATTTTAATGCAACGAGTGAGGAAGGGTGAAAATAGTGCAGACAATTTATCTGAAGTTGTCAGGAGTAGGACCTTTACAAGAAGGTAGATTGGATTTAAGGAAGCAAACGATTATGATAGGGAACACCACCTATAAAGCAGATCAGATACCATTGGAAATTCCTGTAAACGGAACTGTATACGGGACATTATTAAACTACCATGGTGCCTATGAGCAATTAAAGCCAGCTATGAATGAAGCACCCTATGAAAAGCCACCTAAGGCACCAATTCTCTATATAAAACCGATGAATACATTTGCTGCAACAGCATCTTCTATTCCTTGTCCTGAAAGTGCGGTGGAAATAGGTGCAGCATTAGGGATTGTGATTGCAAAAACGGCAAAGAAAGTATCGGAAGCTAACGCGCTAGATTATATTAAAGGATATACAATTGCCAATGATGTTAGCATTCCGCATGATAGTGTTTATCGTCCAGCGGTAAAGGAAAAAGCACGAGATGGCTTTTGTCCAATTGGGCCATGGATTATGGATAAAACCGCAGTAGATAATCCTAATAACTTAGAGGTTCGTGTTCTCGTTAATGGAGTAGTTAAACAGCGTAGTAATACAAATCAATTGATTCGATCCGTAGAAAAATTGCTTTGTGATGTTACTGAGTTTATGACACTTGCAAAAGGAGATGTATTATTAGTAGGTATACCTGAGAATCCTCCACGAGTAAAAGCAAATGAACGCGTACAAATAGAAATTGAAAAGGTAGGTACACTTGAAAATACAATAGTAACGGAATCACTACCTGCAGGAGGAAGAATATGAAGTATGCACGGGTAGCATTTGAAGGAAGTATACAAGAAGCCATTGTGACAGAGAATAATATTCAACTACTTGATGGTCAGCTAGTCAAGGAAAATGAAGTAGTTTGGTTACCTCCTGTACAGCCGAATACAATTTTTACATTAGGATTAAATTATGCGGATCATGCGAAAGAACTATCATTTTCAGCAGTTCAAAAGGAACCGTTAGTCTTTTTTAAAGGCCCAAACACTTTAATTGGTCATAATGGAAAGACTGTTCGCCCAAATGATGTGACGTTTATGCATTATGAATGTGAATTAGTAGTAGTAATAGGTAAACAAGGAAAAAATATAAAGCAAGAAGAGGCTTATGACTATGTAAGAGGCTATACTGTAGCAAATGATTATGCCTTTCGAGATTACTTAGAAAATTATTATCGCCCAAACCTACGTGTGAAAAACCGTGATGCTGCAACACCGATTGGTCCTTGGCTTGTTGACAAAGAAGACGTAAAGGATCCGATGAACTTAACTTTACGAACGTTTGTTAATGGAAAACAAACACAACAAGGTTGGACAGGAGATATGCTTCTAAGCATACAAGAACTCATTGAATATTTGAGTAGTTTTATGACGTTATATCCAGGAGATATTATCTTAACAGGTACACCAAAAGGGTCCATTGATACAGTAGTGGGAGATGAGGTTATCACGGAAATTGAAGGGATTGGGCGTTTAATGAATACGATTATAAGTGAAGAAGCGTTAACAAACTTTAAAAACGAGTAGGGAGGGAGTTGCATGCCTCATTTAATCATCGAATATACTGCCAATATTCGAAAGGAAATAAATATCCATGATTTATTGAAACAGGTTCATCAGGTGTTATTATGCCATCGTGAGCTAATCCCCATAGGTGGACTTCGTTCTAGAGCAATTGCATTAGAAGAATATCTTGTCGCAGATGGTACAGAGGATGATGCGTTTGTTCATGCAACTTTAAAACTTGGAAAAGGGAGGACAGATGAGGAAAAAAAATTATTATGCAATGACTTGTTTACGGTGATGACAAACTATTTAGCTTCTTTATATAACGAAAAGTATTTAGCCATTTCCCTAGAATTATATGAATTTACTCTTCCAACCTACAAATTAAACAATATTCATCATCGCTATATACAAGAAAAATAATGTGTTTGCTTACTGCTAAACCCACCACAAGACGTGGACGGGTTTAGCAGAAATTTGTCCATAATCTTTCGTTGATTTGTTCCATTTGCAACGCGGCGCACCGAACTTTGTTTTGAACGATCTTATTTGCTTAGTAATTTTAATTTGAGGTGATAGGATGTTGCGAAATCACTACCTGCTTATAGGCTTTGTATGGTTATTTATTCTATCAGCTTGTTCTCAAGGAATAGCTTTAACCGAATCGGATCACCATTTGGTAATTTCCCATTTTTTACCTGGGAGCCACCCCATTCAAACGGATATTCTGAAAGAAATTGGCGATGAATGGACAGAGGAATCGAATCATTCGATTACATATGATTTATACCCTTCTAATGCATTAGGGAATGCAGGATCACAGTATGATATGGCCGTCACTGGAGAGGCAGACATTGCCTTAAGCGTTCATGGCTATTCACCTGGAAGATTTTCTTTAGTTTCTATACTGGAATTACCATTTTTTGCAGAGTCAGCAGTACACGGGTCAAAAATAATAGAACATTTATTTCATGAATTTCCTAGTATTCAAAAGCAACATGATGATAGCGTTCCATTATTTTTATTCACCGCAGATCCTGCTCAGTTAGTGACGAAAACAAAACGAATAAAGTCTCCAGAAGATGTAAAAGGGTTACGCATTCGATCACCTTCTCCATTAGCAAATGAAATATTAGAAGCGCTAGGTGCCGTTCCGGTATCTATGCCAATGGGAGATGTGTATGAATCTATGGAGCGAGGCGTCATTGATGGAGCAATGATTCCGTTAGAAGCTTTATATAATTACAACCTCCATGAAGTAATAAACTATATTACGATCGGAAACTTTTCAACAACGCCTTTTTTTGCTGTCATGAACAAACACAAGTATAATCAGTTTTCAAAATCGGAAAAATCAATGATACACGAATCCACTGGTTTAGAAGCAGCGATAAAAAGCGGCGAAGTTTTTGATCAAGATGGGAGAAAAGGAAGAAATCTAGCGGAAGAGAACGGTGCGAAAGTGTATGAGGTAGATAAAATTCAAATAGGTGAATGGAACGCAGCCTTAAAACCTGTCTTTGAGACATGGATAGAAGAAATGGAAAAAGAAGGTTATCCAGGCAGGGAAATTTATCGTCGAGCTTTAGAACTTAAAGAAGAGTTACGTTAAAAGAGGTGATATATAATTGAAAAGGTGGATAGAACAACTTGCAAGATTCTCTCATAGGCTAGCTCAATGTATTTTGTTTATGATGGCTATATATATTACCATAGATGTTTTATCAAGGTGGATGTGGAATAAACCCATATTAGGTGCTGTTGATTTTACGGAACTTGGTTTATCAATGGTGATTTTTTTAAGCATTGCTTATACACATGTAAAAGAAGAACATATTTCCATAGACTTTGTTTTCGAACGGTTTCCAAAGCGAATGCAATTGGTTTTACATGCCATCATTCATTTCCTCACCTTTATTTTAATGGTTTTAATAGGGTGGAGTACTAGCAAATACGCAATTCGTCTATACAATGCTAATACAACTACCGGAGATCTTACTATTCCTCTTTATCCTATTGCTTGGGTAGCTGTTATTGGATTAAGTTTATTCGCATTATCAGCCCTGCTACACGCTATACGTTATATGCATAAGGGGGTCTTCATAAATGACTCCTGAAATGATAGGGATGATAGGAATTATTGGATTAGTTGGCCTGTTGTTATTAAAAATACCTGTAGGCATCGCTTTAATTATAATTGCTCTAAGCGGAACAACACTTATTCGTGGTTGGGACGTGGCGTTTTCTCAATTAGGTAGAACGCCTTTTGATACAGCAAGTTCATACTCTTTAAGCGTTATTCCATTATTTATCTTGATGGGTATGATTCTTTCTTATACAGGTATGGGGAAAGATTTATACAAAGCTGTCGATAGTTGGATTGGTCATTGGAAAGGTGGCTTAGCCATGGCAACAATTGGTTCTGCAGCTATTTTTTCAGCCATATCAGGCTCTTTAAATGCTACAACTGCTACCGTATCGAAAATCACTTTACCTGAAATGGAAAAATATCGTTATAAGCCAAGCTTGTCTACAGCATGTGTGGCAGCGGGAGGAACATTAGGCATTCTGATTCCGCCAAGTGTGATTTTGATTTTATACGGCATTCAAACGAGAGAACCTATTGGAGAACTGCTTATTGCAGGAATCATTCCAGGAATGATTCAAATGCTTCTATTTATATTGATTGTAGTGTTTCTTGTGCGTAGAGACCCTACGTTAGCCCCTGCTAGAGAAGAAGGGAGCGCTTTAACAACGGAAAAAATGACCACACTAATACGCATGTGGCCCTTTGCAGCGCTTTTTTTAATTAGTATTGGAGGAATATATTTAGGGATATTTACCCCCACAGAAGCTGCTGGAGTAGGAGCTATCAGTGCTTTGTTTTTCTCCTTGCTTACTAGAAAAATGAATTGGCACCGGCTAAAACTAGCTTTTCATGAATCTGTAAAATTAACAGCTTATATCTTCTTTATTCTAATTGGAGCTACGTTGTTTAGTCAGTTTTTGACGATAAGTAGACTTCCTGTAGAATTAACTTATCTTGTCAGTCGTTTAGATTTAAATCACTATATCATTCTTATTGGTATATTACTAGCATTGTTTTTGCTTGGATGTTTTATTGAAGGGTTATCTCTGATTGTACTTACCATCCCAATTGTTTATCCAATAATCTTGGAACTAGGATTTAATGGTGTTTGGTTTGGAATTATAATGGTAATGGCAATTAATATTGGTTCTTTAACCCCCCCACTGGGAATTAGTATTTTTGTAATTAAAGGGGTCGCTCCTAATATACCTGTTCAAACTATATTTAAGGGAGCTATACCAATGATAGTCGGCATGATTATTTGCATTTTAATACTCATTATATTTCCTTCTTTTGTTACAATTTTGCCCAGTTTAATGAGATAAAACCCTTGCTTGTATTATAGAATTGTAGAAGGTTTATCGTATAAGAAATTCGCCATAAAGATTTGGTAATAAGTCTGTTTTTAAAGAGCTTTATTATAATAAGAGCTCTTTTTGTTTTGAAAATAAACCACACTCATTGGTTTTATGACGTTGCTCCATTTTTACAAACAAGGGAAGCCGACGTTGAAGGATGAGAATACTACCATGTTGTGTGTTTTTAAATACATGGAGGAGAATGACAAAAGCTTTATTAGTTATTTATTCATCTACTATTTTGTACATGAACATTTGTTCAAGCAATAGAATTTTTAATAATGATAGTCGGGTTGGTAAACTGTTATCATGCATAAGAATGTGATATTGTTAATGTAGATTTTAGCAGCACTGGAAGGATCTTTCCCGCTATAGGAAAATAAACATCTTTTCTTCCTATTAAGAACGTTTTTTCCTTCATAAAAACTTTGCTGTGAAACTGATTTTTTCTCTAAAAAATGCATAAACGTAAAGGGGCTTCTTCATGGATAGAGATGTAGTTGTGATTGTCTATCATGGATCTAAGGATGATGATAAGAATCAAGCGTTTTTAAACTTTGTTGATCATTTACAGGCTTGGGATGATGGAAATGCGCGCTTTATTGGATGTTATATTGAGCAAGCAGAGCCTACTATAAATCAAATTATGCAACAACGGGATAGCTTATACGGACGTGTTTACATTTTTCCATTGCTTTTCTTAAGAGGGAAGCATTATAACAAGGATGTAAAAGGGGTTATTGAAGCATACGAACAAGAAATAAATAAAAATACAGTATTGCTCCCACCACTTTGCGAAGACGATTTATTTTTAACCTATGTGGTTGAGCGTTTATATTCGGTTTATAATCAACCAGTTATTATTGCGGCACATGGGTCAGCTCATGACACTCGTGCAAATGATGCACTTGAACAGTTGACTACTCTTTTGGAACAACAATATTCCCGACCATCCTCGTCTCTGTTCTTATTTGGCGAAGGGCAACATGCCGTTTTAGAACAATTTTCTTTCCGTTATGAGTTGTTTTATATTTTGCCACTAACATTTGGAAAAGGGGCAGTTTACGAGCAGTTTAAAGACAGGGTGCTAGGCTATCCAAAAGCAAAGCTGTTGCCGCCTGTCTATTTTGATAAATCGTTGCAGAATTATGTTTTGTTGAAGTTAAAAAGTTTAAGGGAGGATGTTGAAAAGTGAAATTGAAGATTCAAAGAATTCATGGGGGAGAACCATTAGCTATTATTGAAGAAGGAAACCAAGTTCAAATTGTTTCAGAACAGGTAAATACCTATGAAATCATTGATCAATCCAATAAGTTGTGTCAAGAGGCTGTTACTGTGTTAAATTATATTGGTGTTTATAGTGAAAAAAGGGAGCGCTTTGAAGAACGTTTTTTACAACGCCCTAGAATGATAGAAAACGAACAAGGCTTTATTGCAATTCGCGTTTTACGGCCTTTACAAGATGATATATATATTGTTCTAACACAATGGCAAACGGAGGAAGATTTCCGAAATTGGCAAGCATCTACTGCGTACCAGCATGCGCATAAAAATAGAAATACGCAAAAAGGAATTGACCAAGAGCAAGGCGTACTTAAGGGAAAACCATATCATTATTTGTATCAAGCAAGCCATAGATAAAGTATGTCTTATACAAGATAATTTTGCAGGAAAGAGGAATCATTTGAATGAAGAAGCAACGACATGATAAATTGCATTTATTTGAAAAGGCATTAAATTATACGAGAGTCGGCTTAATTATAACTGATCCAAATATAGAAGATAATCCAATTATTTTTGTAAATAAAGGTTTTACTGAATTAACAGGATATGAAGAAAATGAAGTTATAGGTAAGAATTGTCGATTCTTGCAAGGTGAAGCTACGGAATCTTATAGTATGGATAGAATACGGTCTGCAATTTGGACAAAGGAGTCCATTTCGCTACAGCTATATAACTATAGAAAAGATGGGACTGGTTTTTGGAATGAGCTTTCGATTGATCCGATGTGGGTGGAAGAGGAGCAAAAATATTATTTCGTTGGCGTCCAAAAAGATGTTACAGAATTAAAAGAAAGTGAACGCCTATTACAAATGAGTTTGCAGGAGATCGATAAACTTTCCACGCCTATTGTACCCATTAGAGATGATGTCGCAGTCTTACCTCTTATCGGTAATATGAATGATCAGCGAATGGAAACGCTCATGACTAATATATCTACGTATATGGAGCAGGCAAATGAGGGATATATCATTATTGATTTATCTGGGCTATATGAAGTGGATACATATACTGTGTCACGTCTTCTAAAAGTTCATCAATTTATTTCATTAATGGGCAAAGAATTATTATTTGTTGGTTTTCGCCCAGATATGGCTCTGAAAACGGTGATTATTCAAGATACGTTTAAAGATATGAACACATTTAGAAATGTTAAAATGGCTTTAAATTACATAGATAAAATTAAGTAAATATTAATTATTCAATTGGGAAAATGCATCGGATTGAACAAGATGGTTATCAATTCGATTTAGGGCCAAGTATCGTTATGATGTTAGAGTTGTATCGAGAGATTTTCGAACTTACAGGGCGTAATCCGGATTAGATCCAATGTATACAGTAGAAGAGGAAATAACGCGTAGCGCAGAGAATTTTATGGCACTAAAATTCATGGAGCACATTTGCTCATTAGATAGATGTTTTCCTCTTTCCCTTTTTTATTTCCTTTCCAAATTCATAGAGGAATCTTATGGGCGATAATTCAATTAAATAAAAAAATTGGAAGCGCCGTTATTTGTGTTTAAGACTAGATTATATTATGATATACTATGGTTAATTTTTTAGATTAATTGTGAAAATAGTCACTTAATGGATATTTCATCTAGTATGTAGTAAAGGAGCTAGGAGCTTATTATGAAAATAGGAATAGATAAAATAGGATTTTACACGCCACATTTATATGTAGATATGAATGATTTGGCAAAAGCTAGGGACGTAGATCCAGCCAAATTCACCATTGGTATTGGTCAAGAAAAAATGGCTATCGCACCACTTACCCAGGATGCTGTTACGTTGGCTGCTAATGCTGCCTTGGAAATTATTGATGAATCAGATAGACAAGGTATTGACTTTGTAATATTTGGTACAGAAACAGGTGTAGATCATTCTAAAGCAGCAGGAGTATATGTTCACCATTTATTAGATCTCCAACCGCAAACAAGAACCGTGGAAGTAAAGCAGGCTTGTTTCGGAGCAACAGCTGGGATTCAAATGGCTAAAGCTCACATTGCTTTACATCCAAACAGCAAAGTTCTAGTATTGGCCTCAGATATTGCCAGATATGGACTACGAACTGGTGGAGAGGCAACACAAGGTGCAGGTGCAGTAGCCATGGTAATGAGTAAGAACCCTAAAATTATGGCAATAGAGGAGCCATCTGCCTATTTAACAGAAGATGTAATGGATTTTTGGCGACCTGTATACTCTGAATATGCTCAAGTAGATGGAAAATTATCAAATGAAATGTATTTGTCTTTTTTTGAAAAGATATGGGAAGCCTATCAACAAAAGACAGGCTTGGGAATTGGCGATTTTTCTGCCATTTGCTACCATCTCCCATATACGAAAATGGGTTTAAAAGCTCTAAGAATGATTTATGACCAAGGAACGGAAGCGGACAAAGAACGTCTGTTAGAAAACTTGGAACATAGTAAAATATACAATAAAAATGTCGGAAATATTTATACTGGCTCTTTGTATTTGAGCTTTCTGTCTTTAATTGAGCATCAAAATAATCTACGTGCTGGTGACAGGATTGGGTTGTTTAGTTATGGATCTGGAGCAGTAGGAGAATTTTTTGCGGGTATTTTACAACCTGGTTATCAAGAACATTTGCATGCAGAGCAACATCAGAAATTACTTTCTTCTAGAACAGAAGTAAGTGTAGAGGAGTACGAACGAATATTTGCAGCGACGTTGCCAAAAGATGGAACTGCTTATCAACTGGATGATCAAAATGATCCTGCAAAGATTAAACTTTCCGGGGTTGGTGAGCATAAACGCCATTATGCAAATAGCCTTGCAGTGAAAATGTAATAAAAGCGGTAAGGTGACTCAAATTGCCCACTGGAGCCATATGTCATACCTTTGGGCTACTAAACACAATTCGTGTTTGGGTAAAAGAAAACCTCCAAGGGTTGAAGATTCCCTTATGTAAGCAAGCTGAACAATGATAAGAATTGTTCAGCTTTTATTTTCGCTATATGAAGGATATGAAAATTTGGGCTTTATTGTATTTGCTTATGTCTTATAGAAGGTATAAAAATGAAAGGTTTATAATATAAGAAAAACTCCCTTTTTCCCATAAAAGCTTCGTAAAAAGATAAGTCATGATCGGTTCGTCATCTTACCGTAAATCTTTTATCCCAGTTCATTCATTTCATTCGCTACGTTGCTAAATGTGCGCCCCTTCTTTGTTCTTCCAATGTAGATTAAGAATGACTTTTGCTGTTGGTTATTTCTTGGGCAATTGCTTCCGTTAATTCTGTAGTCATCTTAGGTAGAAAGGATTTTAAAACTGGGTTAATAACTGGTCCCATCATCCCCTCAGCTTTCATGTCTAGATGACCTGTCATTTTTGTTGTATCTGAATTTATTGCTAAAGCATGAAAGTAACCACTACCGGTGAATTTCTCACTTATTCCTTTTAAATTAAAAGTTACTTTTTCAGGTTTTTCCCACTTTGTTATAAGTACTTTTAGTTGTACTTTTTTTTGAACAATACCGAGATCCCCTTTGAATTTCCATGTGGATTCGGTATCGTTTATAATCTCATGATCAATATAGCCAGGTACTAACGGAGCCCAGTGGTTCATATCGCTAACAAAATCCCATACTTGTTCAATTGGCGCTTGAAGAGTCATTTCCTTTGTTCCGCTAGGCATACATGCATCCTCCTTAGAATAAAATGAAATTTTCCCCTGTATAGATAATTTTTTTGGAACACAGACTGCTCTAATTCATGACACTTATATGTTATGTTATACCACAATAAAGATCCATTTAACCATCAAAAAAGACAAATAGGTAAAAAGATTTTGAAAGTAAAAGTAACTATGGATATAATAAATACATATATAATCCAAAATAAATCCAAAATATTCCTTATAGCGTGTCAAATAAAAGTGTGGTTAAAAGTAAAGCACATGCTGGTAAGCGCAGTAATGTATTACTTCGTTAGAATAGGTATTTTTAAAGAGGGGTGGTTTGTTGTCCATATTGATGCAAGGTAAAAATATGTCAAAAAACATAAATAAAAAACATATTTTACAGAACCTAAACTTTACTTTTTATCAACAGAAAACAGTAGCAATTATTGGCGCTAATGGATCAGGTAAGAGCACTTTACTACGAATTTTAGCAGGAATTACACTTCCGTCAAGTGGAAGCATTCGACGTGAGCATATCCGGATAGGGTATGTACCAGAGCAATTTCCTTCGAATATGACGTTTACAGGATTTAATTATCTTTATCATTTAGGAAGAATAGGAGGACTCTCACGTGAAGTCGCAAAAGAACGTGTTGGTCAGCTCTTTGATCAGTTTAACTTTACTGCCCAGTTTGAAGCAATTAAGCATTATTCGAAGGGAATGAGACAAAAAATAAATATCATGCAAGCACTCTTACATCAACCTTCTTTGCTCATATTAGATGAACCCTTATCAGGGTTAGATGAGTCTGTTCAGTTAGAAGTAGAATCTATGTTATATCAATTAAAGCAGCAAGGTTTAACGATTTTTTTTACATGCCATGACTCGCCACTAGTGCATCGTTTAGCAGACCGTACCGTTACATTACAAAATGGGAAGCTTATGGAAAGTGTAATCACTTATGATTATGTCGAGGAGAGTCTTGTTACGATAAAGTCGACGCTTCCAGCAGATGTATCTATTCTTACACAAATAAGCGCTATCTATGGTATCAATCATGAAACAATACACAAAAAGAAGATTCAATTTACTGTAAATTCACGACAAAGTGATGAAATCATTGCTCTATTAATTCAAAGTGGAGCGTCCATTTATTCTGTATGGCATATTCCATAAAAAGCGTTTTCTATGTACGAAGTATAGAATTTCAAAGTTTATTGTGTAAGGCAAGTTTTCTAAGCAAAGGAGGGAACGAAATGAGATCTTTGATGACTTATCATCTTATATCATACATAAAATCATACAATTATGTAGCGCCTATGAGTTTTTTTATTATCATTTTAGTGGTCAACTATGCTATTTATCCAAACCCTGTGTTAGCTAGTTATGGCGTGACTTCGATATATTTGTATATCATAGCAGCTTGGATTACGGTTCGTTTTTTTCATACAGAAGATCCGGTTCAACAGCAAATAACGATGCTTCACGCTAAAAATGAGATGCGATATTTTTGCAGTAAATATGTAACAGCCAGTAGTTTTGTCGTTTTGTTAGCTCTTATTTCGACTAGTTACCCTATTGTTTTTGGAATGTTTAGCAAGAACCCAACAGTATCAGAAGTCACTGTTGGCTTTTTTACTCATTTTTTGTTGGGGCTGGTTGCCGTTACTGTCAGTGTGTTATTTTCTAGAATAATTTTAGTTAAAAAGATTAATTCCTGGTTGGGGCTTAGTCTTGTGCTTGTAATATCTATTGTCTCCTTAGGAGTAGAACCATTATTGCCAGGATATTGGAAATACATATTAATAGTATTTCCGCCAGTATCAGAATTAGCTTTACTTATGAACGATCCATTGGACAGTACGAGACTGCTCCTTATTTATTTATGGATATTCCTTTATGCAGTCGTGATGGTAGGTTTGTTTGCGATATTGTATCGTCATAAAAAGAAATTTTCATAAATTAAGCTGGTTTGCGAAAAAATGAGCATATTGCTTTCAAAAACGTGTATTATGCAATACTATTCTATGTACACTTTTCAATTTTATGGCTCTCTCATTTACTGTAATAGAAAAGAAGCAAATGATTAGTTTCACAGCGGGATTTAGAGTCGGGAAATGCCAAGTCGTTGTGACGAAAGATAGATAGAAATTTTAGTATTACAGTAAAAAGGAGGGGATTCACTTGTTTGATTTAACCATTTTGGACTGGTTCATCGTAATTGCTTGTGCTTTATTTATTGGTTTTTCTAAATCTGGAATTCCAAATTTAGTTATTTTAGTGGTCACAATAATTATGTTTGTTTTTCCAGCAAAGGAATCAGTGGGCGTTCTGCTTCCTATGCTTTTGATTGGCGATTTATTTGCTGTCATTTATTATCGTCGTCATGTTGTTTGGAAAAATCTTATACCGCTTATTCCATGGATTTTAGTTGGAATTCTTGGTGGGTTCTTTGTTTTAAGACAAGTGAATGATGAACAGTTAAAGCCAATCATAGGAACGATCGTTCTCGTTATAATCGGTTTAAACGTCATTCGTAATCAATTTGGTGAGCGGTTTAATCAGCTGTTACCAACCTCCATTAGTTTTACAATAACTATGGGAATCCTTAGTGGTTTTACGACGATGGTAGGGAATGCTGCTGGTGCAATCATGACGATTTATTTGTTAGTAAAAAGAGTTCCTAAAAAAGAATTTGTGGGTACAAGTGCGTGGTTTTTTATAACTGTAAATACGATAAAGGTTCCTCTTTATTTGCATCTAAATTTAATTAGCAGTGCATCTTTTAGCCTGAATTTATTAATGCTTCCAGTAATTTTATTTGGGGCCATCATCGGGGCTAAAGTGCTACCGTGGATACCGCAAAACGTGTTTACAATTATAGTGTTGCTGTTAGCTGCTTTAGGAGGGTTATATTTAGTAATTGGTTAGATGATAACTTGATATAAATATAGGTGTACGAATATAAAGGCCAGAAAGAAAATGAGTGGGTTAAAGTTTGGGAATTTCTCAAACTATGGAGTTTTTAAACATAATAAATGATCATCACAACAAGCGAAATTACTAATTTCCCTAAAAATTTCACCTGAAACCCCTCCGATTATATGTCTTTACTACATTAAGTGTAACAATCTGTTATGAAGGGAGTATAAAACTGGTGTAAAGTGTCTGTAAAGTGTGTCTTGAAATTTTGGCACGTATATAATACGGTCGTTCACATTCAAACTTTATAACAATTAGTGGGGTAGAAAAAAACCCCACTAATTGAGTGATGCATCATCTTATGTTTCTGCTATTGTAAACGCTTAACCGAAACCGTTACAAATCTGTAGTGTCGTGAATGGAGATAAATTTCCGGCTGGAATTGTTTTTCGGAATAGTTACTTGTAGAATGCCATTATTCAATTTTGCTTCGGTTTCTTTTTCGGAAATTGCAAATGGAAGTGTTACAGTTCTTTCTGATTGGTGGCTGTAACCTTCTTCATCCGTGTTCGAATGATCTTCAACAAAAATTCGTAATTGATTACCAAATATCTCTAATTGGATTTGATCGCGTCTGTACCCTGGAAGTTCAGCTTCTACAATCACATTGTCCTCTGTTTCACGTGTACGAACAGCCAATGGGCGTTTAATAAGCGAATTGAAATTCTTCGCAGATTCATTAAAAAAAGCGTCCATTTGTTCCATAATACCTTGAAACGGTCCTCGTTCTCCGCGTTTCCAACGTTTATTATCCATTAGCAAACACCTCGTATATGCGTATTTACTCATAATATATGCTTTATCTATTCAATCGTTTTGGGCGAGTGCACCAAAATAATGATTTTACCTAAGGATTCTCAAATGTATATCACATTTGAACCTGTCCAACACATACCTGCCAACTCGTGAGTGGGAGTTTTGTACAATAACGATATATCCATTGGAATTTTTTATCATTATAGGTAAGTATAAAGTTTTTGAAATTTATAGTAACAGAAAAACAAAGGCTTTTGCTATAAGACTTGCGACAAGCTAAGTTTTTCTATGTAAAACTTTTGAGAAAAATTTTAGAAACATTTGCGCTCTTTTTAGTAATATATCGAAAGCGTTACCTATAAAGGGAGCATCGCAAATTTAAAATAAATATTAATTATATATTAGCGTAAAATTGTGTAAATAAACGTTAATTGTCAAAAAAAGCAGTATAGACAAAAAACACTACTAGTGATATATTAGTTAGTATTATTTTTAGGAGGCGATTCTCTTGTTAACTAACCCGTTAATTGCTACTGTACTTATTTTTGCATTAATTGCACTGGGAGAATGGCTCTCCATTGTTTCTAGAGCAAGAATACCTATGCTACTCACTGCCATGACAGGGTTTCTTGTTCTTGTTTGGACAGGGATATTTCCAGAAGATATATTGGAAAAATCACAGTTTGCTGCATTAGGCGCCATATTAATTGGTCCTGCAATCGTTCATATGGGTACTTTGATTCCTATAGCTTTATTAAAAAGTCAAATAAAAGCCGTTTTTATTTCATTAGGTGGTATACTTGTAGCAAGTGCCACTATTTTAATAGTTGTTTCGCTTGCTTTTGACTATGCAACGGCTGTTGCTGGAGTTGGACCGTTGAGTGGAGGAATTATTGCTTTAATTGTTACTTCTGAAGAGCTTGCTGCTGTAGGTAAATCTAGCCTTGTCGTTATACCAGCCTTAGTTGTTGCTTTTCAAGGGGTTTTAGGTATGCCATTAGCACTAAATTTTATGCGGAGATATGCGTTGAAGCTTCAAAAGCAAATGGATACCAATACATTTATCCCTATGGATGCAAGCATTATGTATAAAGAAGCGTCTAGTGCGACAGAACAAATCAGTCCATTAAAGCAAAGTTTAACGTTAAAACTGTTTTACGTGTTTGTGGGAGCAGCAATAGGTGTTGCTCTTGGTGAATTAACACCTATACATTATAGCTTATGGTGTTTGGCAATCGGTATTATTGGTTTGAAATTAGGTTTGTTAGAGAGTAAATCTCTAGAACAGGCGAATTCTTTTTCTATAACAATGGTAGCAATAATATTTGTAGTTATCGGCACAATGGCGGGGGTTTCTCCTCAAGATGTTCTCGCAAATTTACCTAGTATTTTGCTGATCTTAATTTTAGGAACATTCGCAATCGCACTGGGCGGGTATGTAATGTCCAAGCTAGTAAAATGGGATGTATTAAAAGGTATGCCTGTTGCTTTAACCGCATTATTTGGATTCCCTGCGGATTACATTTTATGTGAAGAAGTGAGTCGTAGTGTAGCTAGAAATAAACAGGAAGAGAAAATAATCTTCAATGAGCTACTTGCGCCTATGCTAATTGGCGGATTTACAACTGTAACAGTAGCATCTGTAGTTCTTGCTGGAATCTTAGTAAAAACTTTATAACGGGAGGAAGAAAAATTGGGAAAAAAATTAATTAAGAATGCGCTTATTATTGACGGAAACGGTGCAGCTCCAATAAAAGATAGTATCATTGCCTTAGATAATGAAAAAATTACTTACGTTGGTAAAGAAGAAAATTATACATTTGATGGATCAGAATCCGTAATAGATGCTCAAGGTGGCACCGTTTTGCCGGGGTTTATTGATACACACGTACACATGATGTTTGAATACGCACCAATTACCCAAAGACTAGCCACTCCATTTTCATTTATGTACTATCAAGCAGCAAATTATTTAAAAGCAACTTTACATGCTGGAATAACTTCTGTTCGCGATGCTTTAGGTGCTGATTTAGGAGTGAAAAAGGCTGTTAACGAAGGATTAATATGTGGACCAAGGATGCAATTAAGTATTAATGCTTTAACAATTACTGGAGGGCATGGCGATGGTTATACTATATCTGGAAACACCGTGGATTTGTTAGCTTCTAATTACCCAGGTATGCCAAATGGGAAATGTGATGGCGTAGAGGAAGTTCGTAAAAAAACACGACAAATGCTACGGGCTGGTGCAGAAGTGATTAAAGTTCATGCTACAGGTGGTGTGTTAAGTGCCACAGACCATCCTGAATTTACGCAATTTTCATTGGAAGAATTGAAAGTTATTGTAGAAGAGGCAAACTTTCGCAAAGGTGTTAAGGTAATGGCTCATGCCCAAGGTGCTGAAGGGATAAAGAATGCGATTAAAGCTGGTATTCACTCCATTGAACATGGGATTTTTATAGATGATGAAGCTATTGAATTAATGTTAGAAAATGAAACTTATCTCGTGCCAACCTTACTTGCTCCGGTTGCTGTTTTAGAGACAGCAAAAGATGCAGGAATGCCTGATACAGCTGTAGAAAAGTCGAAAGAAGTGATTGAACAGCATCAAGCAAGCATTGCGAAAGCGTACGAGGCAGGCGTAAAGATTGCAATGGGAACGGATGCTGGTGTTATGAAGCATGGAACAAATTTACGAGAACTTGGTTTAATGAGAGACGCTGGGATGACTGCTATGGAAACAATTGTGGCTTCTACTAAAACAGCCGCAGAGTGTTTAGGATGGGAAGAGCAGTTAGGCACCCTTGAAGTGGGGAAATTAGCGGATATTATCATTGTAAAAGGCAATCCACTAAACGATGTTGATATGCTAGCGAATAATGATACCATACAAGTAGTAATCAAGAATGGGAAAGTAGAAAAAAACTTATTGTTTTAATTATATCTTACTATTCATAAGCTGTTGTTCGTTCAAAAAGAATGAGATACCTTTTTAGACCTAACATTTAGTAATTAATGGGAGACAACGATTTGCCGATATTTTTGCAAGAGCGTGGCTTTGATACATGCACCTCACATACTCTTTACTATTACAATTCGGTAACCAAACATATATATTTGTAATCGTACTTAAGCATTGAACAAATACCCGATCATCATCATTTGATGCTCGGGTATTTGTTGCACTATAGGAAAGTATAGAACCTCTAGGCTTATTAGTATAAGAAAAACGACGGCATTCCCATCGCCATCAAGGCGTGGTGGAAAGCCAAGTTTTTCTAAGAGGATAAGAAAAGTACTATTGGATACCGATTTAATGGAATAGCGACGTCCGGCTCCAGCGGACAGCAACTAGGCGACTTCACTCCATTGCCCTAAGCTGAGTCACTATCGGTTCGTGCTAAATAGGAAGGCCGACTAAAAACGGGCTTGCCTTCGTGCGTCGGCATACCCCTGTTTTAGTGGCAGGCTTCCTAAAACTTTCGTTGATTCGCTCCACTTGCTACGTTGCAAAACGGGCGCTTGCACCTTTTTTCTATTATAGAGAGTCACTTATTCGAAAAAAGGAATGATACCTACAATTAGTTACATTTACCATTTAATTGTATAATAACGCTAGCTAAAGTCGCAATAATTGTCGAATGGTAAGAGATGTTGTTTTATTTATCATCGAATTTAGATAACAATACTATTATTTAGAATTTTTCGTAGCTATTCTTAAAGGAGAGCATATTCTACAACCGTGAGGACTGCTGAACACATTTAATCTTCCTAAATGCTACTTAAAGCCTTTTGACGATGTAGTTGATTTATTTATAAGCTTATATAGAAGCTTATATTAAACGAAGGGAGAAGTGAAACCATCCAAACAGCAATTCGCACGAATTCAGTTAAAAGTAAAGTAGAACAAGAACTTACATTTCGTATGCCTACAAAAGATGATGGGGCAGCAGTCTGGGATTTAATTCATCAAATTGATAATCTGGATTTAAACTCTTCTTATAGTTATCTTCTATGGTGTGATATGTTTTCTGAAACATCTATCATCGTTGAGGAAGAGGGAGAAGTGGTTGGGTTTATATCCGGGTTTATCCATCCGAATAAACCGAATACATTATTTGTTTGGCAAGTTGCTGTTGATACTTCACAGCGTGGGAAGGGCCTAGCGACACGTATGTTATTTGAACTGCTAGAACGAAAGCAGTTAGCAGAAATTCAGTTTGTTGAGGCAACGGTAACACCTTCTAATTTGCCCTCACAGTATTTATTTATGGGCTTAGCTAAAAAACTAAATACAGAATGTGTTGTTGGTAATTACTATACTTCCGTCGATTTTCCACGAACAGGACATGAAGATGAACAGTTGTATAAGATTGGCCCTATTCCAAGGGAAAATAACAAATAAAAGGATGATTTGGTGACTACAACAGTTGTAAAAAATAGTCCAATGCAAGCATTTGAAGAATTAGAATCAGCAGTAAGAACTTATAGCAGAGGATGGCCGACGATTTTTGAAAAAGCAAAAGGCTATAAACTTTGGGATATAGATGGAAATATGTATATTGATTTTTTTGCAGGTGCTGGTGCGTTAAATTATGGTCATAACCATGAAAAGATGCAACAGAAACTAATCACTTATATACAAAATGATAATATTATTCATAGTTTGGATATGGGGACGACACCTCGTAAAGAATTTTTGCAGACCTTTTATAAGACCATTCTAAAACCACGAAATATGGATTATAAAGTGATGTTTCCAGGCCCAACTGGAACGAATACAGTTGAAAGTGCATTGAAGATAGCTAGAAAAGTAACTGGACGTGATACAGTAATAAGCTTTACGAATGCTTTTCATGGAATGACAATTGGATCGCTGTCGGTGACAGGAAATTCATTTAAACGTCATGGAGCCGGGATACCACTGCATCACAGTGTTTCTATGCCGTTTGACGAATATATGGATGATCAAGATTCACTTGCTTACTTGGAACGATTTTTAGAAGATAGCGGGAGCGGTGTCGCTTTGCCTGCAGCAATTATTCTTGAAACTGTCCAAGGCGAAGGAGGCATTAATGCGGCTAGCACGGAATGGCTGCAAAAGGTTGCTTTCATCTGTAATCGTTGGGATATTTTATTAATTGTAGACGATGTTCAAGCTGGATGTGGGAGAACAGGACCTTTTTTCAGCTTTGAGCTAGCTGGTATCATACCAGATATAGTGTGTATGTCAAAATCAATTGGTGGTATTGGACTTCCAATGGCCATTACTTTAATCAAACCGGAATATGATCAATGGGCACCAGGGGAGCACAACGGAACATTCCGAGGTAATAATTTAGCGTTCATCGCAGCAACAGAAGCTTTAACGGAATTTTGGAAGGATGAAGAATTTTCAAAGTCTATACATCGGAAAAGTAAAATCATGAAAAAACGTATAGATTATATTATCGAAAAATTCCCATCATTAAATGCGAAAGCTCGTGGAAGAGGATTGATGCAAGGGATTGCCATGGAGAAAAGTGAACTTGCGTCAGCCGTTTGTAAGGAAGCTTTTGAAATTGGGTTAATTATAGAAACATCTGGGCCAGATGATGAAGTTGTCAAGTTTCTACCACCGTTAACTATTGATGAAGCGGGGATCAACCAAGGGTTTGATATTTTAGAAGTAAGCATTGAACAGGTGTTAAACAATAAAGGATAAATAAAGGAGATACTTACATGATTGTTAAATCACTAGACGATATCATTGGCACTCGAGATGAAACATCGGGTAACAATTGGACGAGTCGCCGTTTTATCATGAAGAAAGATAATGTAGGTTTTAGTTTAAATGATACGATAATTAAAGCAGGAACAACAAATTTCTTCTGGTATAAAAATCATATTGAAGCGGTTTATTGCATTGAGGGGGAAGGTGAGATAGAAAAGCTGGAAACTGGTGAAGTATATAACCTGAAGCCAGGCACTATGTATCTATTAAACGAAAATGATAAACATGAGCTTCGTGCAAAAACACAAATGCGTATGGTCTGTGTTTTTAATCCTCCTCTAGTAGGAACTGAAACACATACAAAAGAAGGATATTACCCACTTTTAACCGAATAAACAGCAAATCTTTAGAGCGAGGGACATAAGTAAAAGGAGTATAAACGCGGCTTATCACCAAATTTTATGGTGAAAGCCGTCGTTTTGTTTTCCTCTACTATGAACCCCTCATTAGCCATACCATTTGCGGTAGTATGTAATTATGTCCCTTTCTCACTTATCATGATGTAAGAATTGTTAGTAGAGAGAACACAGTCAACTAATCACTAATTATTAGCACGGGTATTTATGAAGTTTTATCTTGTTTTAACACCGTTCGTTGGGTCGGAACGCCACCTAAATTAACGTTCCATTCTATAAACGTGTAAGGAGCCCCATCAATAATAAATCGCCCATTACCTTCATAGAAAGCTTGCTTTCCTTGTTTTTTTAATTCTTGTAAAATAGCTTGTATATAATCATCATAATTAACATAGCGCTCATCTAAATCAAGAACAACTTTCCCTTTTCCGTGTCCAGATAGGAAATGAAACAAAAACAATCCCCCAATAAAAGCTAGAGGTACTAAAATAATGCTCCATATATTCATATTTTTTGTCTCCTTTATGAAATAGTACGATGCAGAAAGAAAAATGTTTCATAATTTGTCTATAAAATCCATTAAATGTAATTTTCGCTGTGTAGGAAACGATAAAGGGTGCACTTAGGAAATAAATAAATAACTATTTATGCATGTCTTGATCCATCGCCCAGTAACTAAGCGACTTCATGAAATCACCCTACGACGGTTCTTCACCTTGCTATGACCTTTTTATCTTCGTTGATTTGTTCCATTCGCTACGTTATTAAACGGGTGCCTCTCGTTGTTGTTCTTGCGCTATATTTAATAGCATAGCACTACCAATGATTGCCATACGTCCAATTCCTGTTAAATAGCTTTAGGCTTCCTCTCGTAGTACAATGCCAATTAATGATCATCTATACGGTTTTTATTTGCGGTAATACTGATTATAAAATAACTGTCAACGAATTTTCCACTCGTATTTTTTCCATATATTGCTTTAGCCAGATGACCGAATTTGTTTATATAATAGTAGTGGAGGTGATATATTGTATATTGGCTTAGTAATATGTATTCTTTTTAGTTACTTGTTCTTTAAAGGCTATCAAAATACACAAAAATTCGTCGTTAATGAAATTACGATAGATACAGATGATAGCGATAATAAAGAAAAGGTGCTTCAAATATTGCATATTTCTGATATGCATTTAGAAAATATTTCCGTTACTCCAGATCGTTTAATAGAAAGCATCGGTTCTTATAATATTGATATAATCGCTCTAACTGGAGATTTTTTAGATCGGAAACGGAGTATACCTAAGTTAATTCCCTATCTAAAAGCTTTAAGGAATTTACAACCAGTGTACGGTTCATTTGCTGTTTTTGGAAATCATGATTATGTGTTAAAAGAGAAAAACTTTGTAAAACTTAAGAAAGTATTAAATGAATACGGTTTTCAAACATTACAAAATGAAAATAGACAAATAGAATTAGATGGGAAGAAAATAAATATCATTGGAATTGATAATTATTCCACGAAGCATAGTGATGTAAAAAAAGCTTTCACTGGTATAAATCAAGGAACCAATTTAGTATTAACCCATGATCCTAACGTTGTCATAACGATCAATGAATATCGATTTGATTATTTACTTTCTGGACATTTTCATGGTGGGCAAATCCACTGGCCAAAACCTTATCATCTAAAAAAAATGGGACAGTTGGTCAAAATGAATATGATAAAGGGGCTCCACAAAATAAATGGGCGTCCTTTCTATATTAGCGAAGGGCTTGGTCAAACCGGCTTTAACATTCGTATTGGTAGTCGTCCGGAAATAACTATTCATCATTTTGCTGTAAATGGTAAGGTAGAAAAGGCGATTTTAAAATAAGAGACCAGTAACATGAGAGAGGTTACTGTAAATTTGTATGTGAAAAGTTTAACTCATTTCCTTCACCTTCTAGTAAATTTAAGGTGGAGGATTTTTATAAGATAAGAAAGCTTTTGTTTTTCTGATACTTTGCTATAGAGCAAAACAATTTCTAGTTAAAAAATGAATAAAAGTGTACATGAATAGAGTTTGCAAATCACTATGTTGTAAAAATTGATAGAAAGAAGATTATCTATACATTTAAAACAAGATTATGGTAATGTAAAGCTATTGTTTTATCTTTTTGGGAAGGAATGTCATCCTTATGGAAGTTTTTACTGGGAAATTAATCCTTATTTTCTTGTTTATTTTTGTCATACACAGTATTGAAACTTTAGCTTATGCAGTGCGATTATCGGGGGCTAGAGTGAAAATGATTGCCTCTGCACTTGCTTTATTTAATGTAATGGTTATTGTATCAAGACTAGCCAATATGATGCAGCAACCGTTTACAGGGAGCCTTATTGATACAGCACCGCCAGTGTATGCGCTACAAGTGGTTGAAGATCAATACCGTATATTAATTGGAGCTTCTACTGCAGGTACTATCGCAGGTATTATTGTATTTCCAACGTTTATCGCCTTGTTTTCTAGAGCTATTATTCATTTGGCGAATGAAAAAGGATCTATACCTGCGCTTATAAAAAAAGGCTTTTCAATGGAATTTTTTATGCGCGGGTGGAAACATTTTCGCTTACCAAAACGTACGGATATAAAAGAAATTCGTTTCAGTGATATACCAATGAAATTATTTCTTATGAATATGATCATAACAGCTATTTACACAATAGGTGTGTTAGCTGCTTTATACGCCTCATTGCTTGTACCAGAACGTGCAGCTACAGCTGTCATGGCTTCTGGATTAATTAATGGAATAGCAACAATTTTACTTGTTGTTTTTGTAGATCCAAAAGTTTCTGTTTTAGCAGATGACGTGGTGAATAACCGAGGGAGTTATCGAACTTTAAAAGGCGTTTCGCTTATGATGGTAACCTCGCGTTTGTTCGGTACATTATTAGCCCAAGTACTATTTATTCCTGGAGCAAAGTATGTTGCTTGGTTTACTAAGTTTATCGTTTAACGATAGGTGTTTATTACATAGCTCGTAATAATTAGTGCGCTTTTTATTATGGGCATGGTTTTGCGGGGAAGTGTTTTTCAGTAAAAGTATAAAATTCTATATTTTTAGTATGATGAAAACTACATATTTTGTCTTCAAAACTTGGCTATCAATCAATTTTTATATACATATTGGTTATGCAAAAATAACAATATTAATGTATAGTATATTCAAAACAAGCTAGATGGAGAGTAAATGGATGGTATATAATAAATGGCGTTTGCTTGAAAAGTTAAATCAACAAATAAAAACAAATAGGCATGTGATTGGAGTTGCAGCTGGATCTGGGCTTACAGCTAAGTATGCAGAGCAGGGCGGAGCTGATTTTATCTTAGCATTATGTTCTGGGCGTTTTCGCCAAATGGGTGTTAGTTCTTTGGCTGGTTTTACAGCTTGTGCGAATAGCAATGAATTAGTTATGGACTTTGCTTCAAAAGAGTTGTTGCCAGTTATGACAAAAATTCCAGTTATTTTTGGATTGTTTGCCACCGATCCTATGCTTCATATGGAAGACTATATTTCACGTATTAAGCAATATGGTTTTATTGGAATTAATAACTATCCGACTGTCGGCTTAATTGATGGTCAATTTCGAGAGGCGTTAGAATCACAGGATATCACTTTTTCTAGAGAAGTAGAGGCTATTCGAATAGCAAACCAACTTGATTTATTTACAGTAGCATTTGTGTTTAATCAATCACAAGCTATCGACATGCTTCATGCTGGGGCTGATATTATTTGCGTACATTTAGGTTTAACAACAGGCGGTGTGTTAGGAGCAAAACAAATTCAGTCTTTACAGAGTGCTAAGAAGTTAGCCGTAGATATTTTTCGAGCATGTGATGAGCTTAATCCGAATATAATTAAGATGGTTTATGGTGGACCTGTCAATAGTCCAATTGATGTGCAATTTATGTATGATGGTACGGGTATTAATGGGTATATTGGTGGGTCCGTGTTTGAACGCATTCCAGCTGAGCAAGTAATTAAAAATACAACCAAATCCTTTAAAGAAACGTTTAACATTCAATATGAAGCTTCTATTCAAAAAATAATGGAAGGATTTGCAAATAAAGAAGACTATGTAGAGTTTATTAAAGACTATATCAGTAATCATTATATGGAAGAAATCACCTTAAGTGATTTAGCAAATATTTTAAACTTATCCAGAACGTACGTAAGCACGCTTTTTAAAGAAGAAGTAGGCGTTTCTTTTGTTGACTACCTCATCAATTTTCGATTAAATCGGGCTATTGAAATGATGCATACGGAAAGATTACCCTTAGCAAGAATTGCTGAAATGGTCGGATATGCGAATTACGTACAATTCAGTAAGATTTTTAAAAAAAGAAAAGGAGTGTCTCCAAGCCGATTTTTGAAGGAGTAGTATATATTATGGGTGATGGTTAATACTTGAATTATAATCCCATTTACGTTTTTTTAAAGGAAATTACAAACGTGAAATCGTGTTAAACGTTTGTAAGTGAACATAAAGACAAAATGAACATACATAACGACATTAATTTTCACTTCCGAAAACGGTATCATATAAGTGAGGGCAAAGTAATTTTAAATTACTACTGCTTTTACTTTCACAAATGGTGCCGTTTATTTATTCACGAAAAAGGAGAGAGTACATTGACAAAAACGATAGCTTTAGCAGGGACGTTTGATACAAAAGGAGAAGAATTTTTGTATGTAAAACATCTAATTGAGTCATTAGGTTTTAAAACCTTAACCATTCATACTGGTGTATTCAGACCACAATTTCAACCAGATATTTCAAATGAAGCCATTTTTCAAGCTGCTGGGGAAGACATACAATCCATTGTAGCTGCAGAAGATCGAGCGAAAGCTACGCTTGTATTATCAAAAGGTATGGAAATCTTATTACCTCAACTGTATAAAGCAGGAAAATTTGCAGGGGTACTCTCTTTTGGAGGATCAGGTGGAACTTCCATTGTAACTCCTGGGATGCGAGCGTTACCGATTGGCGTTCCAAAAGTGATGGTATCTACAGTTGCCTCTGGTAATGTAGCCCATTATGTTGGGACAAGCGATATAATGATGTACCCTTCTATCGTTGATGTAGCAGGTTTGAATCAAATTTCTACAAGAATATTTTCGAATGCTGTGTTTGCGATTGCAGGGATGTTACGATTTGAAAATAATCAAAAGATAGAACAAAAACCACTTATAGCAGCTACCATGTTTGGTTTAACGACGCCGTGTATTAATTATGCGAAGGCATATGTGGAAAAGCAAGGTTATGAAATGCTTGTTTTTCATGCCACTGGGATCGGCGGTAAAACAATGGAGAGTTTGATTGAAGATGGGTTTATTGCAGGTGTGCTAGATATTACTACTACGGAATGGGCGGATGAGTTAGTTGGAGGTGTATTAGCAGCTGGACCGAATCGTTTAGAAGCAGCGGCTAAACATCACATTCCACAAGTGGTTTCTGTTGGGGCAGTCGATATGGTTAACTTTGGACCTTATGAGTCGGTTCCTGAAAAATTTACTGGGCGCAAATTTTATAAACATAACCCAACAGTGACGTTGATGCGCACAAATGTAGAGGAAAACAAACGCATTGGAGAAGTTATAGCTAAAAAGTTAAATTTAGCACAAGGGAACACTTCTTTAATTTTACCATTAAAAGGATTATCAGGCTTAGATGTAGAAGGTCAGCCATTCTATGGGCCAAAAGAAGATCAAATGCTTTTTCAAACGCTAAAAGAAAACGTTGACAGAACGAAGGTTCAAGTAATTGAATTGGAAAAAGCAATTAATGACCGTGCTTTTGCAGAAGCAGCAGCCGAAAAACTTATTCAATTAATTGAAAAGAGAAAAGGAGAGAAATAGCATGTTAAGTAGAAAAGAAATTATACAACGATTTCATGAACAAATAAATGAAGGTAATGTTTTACTTGGAGTAGGGGCTGGTACTGGGATTACTGCAAAGAGCAGTGAAGCTGGTGGTGCTGACATGTTGATCATTTATAATTCTGGACGTTATCGCATGGCAGGCCGTGGTTCTCTAGCTGGGCTTCTCTCCTATGGAGATGCTAATCAAATCGTCGTAGAGATGGGCAATGAAGTTTTACCAGTTGTTAAAGATACGCCAGTTTTAGCAGGTGTAAATGGAACAGATCCATTTCGTGTCATGGACGTATTTTTAAAGCAACTGAAAGACCAAGGATTTAGTGGAGTACAGAATTTCCCTACTGTCGGATTAATTGATGGTGTTTTTCGTCAAAACTTGGAAGAAACAGGGATGGGTTATGATTTAGAAGTAGACATGATTCGTAAAGCACATGAGCTTGATATGTTAACTACCCCATATGTCTTTGATGAAGACCAGGCTAAAAGAATGGCAGCGGCTGGAGCTGATATATTAGTAGCCCATATGGGTTTAACAACAAAAGGAACCATTGGCGCTCAAACCGCATTAACATTAGATGATGCTGTGGAGCGTATTCAAAAAATAATTGCTGCAGGTAGATCCGTAAATCCTGAAATCATGGCGATTTGTCATGGTGGACCAATCGCAGAGCCCGAGGATGCTGCTTATGTGATTAAAAGAGTCGATGGGATTGTTGGCTTTTTTGGAGCTTCCAGTATAGAACGATTTGCAGCAGAAAAAGGGATTAAAGAACAAGCGGAAGCATTTAAACAAATTGGTAAGTAAGTTTTAACAATACTTGTACGGAAGTCATGTTTATGTAAAAGAACTTCCCTAATTTTAATTATTGATTTGACATTTTTGTAATAAAAGGGGAAAGATTGCGCATAATGAGTGTAAATGCTAAGAAAGCTAGGTGAAAAAATGGAAGTGCATCATCATTTTCAACCAGGTGAAGTTGTTTACATCATTATTCGCAATCCACATGCCCAAAATGTTGCACACATTCAACAAGCTGCTGTAGTCGAACACCCAGAGCAATCCAATGAGTTGGCGCTATTTATCCATGAAACGTACTATCCTTTAACAGAGGAAGTAGCTGTGTATAAAACATCGGATGAAGCTGAAGCGGCATATGCCTCAGCATTTGGCGTGGCGGAGCAGGAAGGATATTATGGTTAAGCCGTTTGTGCCGCAGCTTGTTTATGTGGAACCAAAAGCATTGGATTATCCTTTAGGGCAAGAGCTCGTTACAAAATTTGAAAATATGGGAATAGAGATTCGACAAACTACTTCTCATAATCAGATTCGTAATTTACCTGGAGATAACCATTTTCAAAAATATCGGGTAGCAAAATCTACTTTAGTAGTAGGATTACGAAAAACGTTGAAATTTGATACGTCAAAACCTTCTGCCGAATACGCTATCCCTTTTGCTACAGGGTGCATGGGCCATTGTCATTATTGTTATTTACAGACGACGATGGGGAGCAAGCCGTATATCCGTACGTATGTTAACACAGAAGAGATATTTGAAGCTGCAGAGGCGTATATGGAAGAAAGAGCCCCAGAAATTACACGTTTTGAAGCTTCCTGTACGTCGGATATTGTAGGTATCGATCATTTAACCCACACATTAAAACGGGCAATCGAATTCTTCGGGAAAACAGAGCATGGACAGTTGCGATTTGTTACGAAATTTGCTCATGTTGATCATTTGCTCGATGCTGAACACAATGGAAGAACTCGCTTCCGCTTTAGTATAAATGATGATTACATTATTAAATACTTTGAGCCGGGTACGTCCAGACTTCATGAGCGGATAGAAGCCGCTGCTAAGGTGGCTAATGCAGGTTACCCATTAGGTTTTATCGTTGCACCAATTTATTTACATGAAGGTTGGAAAACGGGTTATTACGAGATGTTTGAAAAATTAGAAGCAATGTTGCCAGAAAAAGCGAAGAAAGATTTAACTTTTGAAATGATTCAGCATCGTTTTACGAAGCCAGCTAAGCGTGTAATTGAGAAAAATTATCCAATGACCAAGTTAGAGCTAGACGAATCAAAACGAAAATGGAAATGGGGCCGTTACGGCATAGGAAAATATGTATATAAAGATGAAGAACAAGCTGATATAAAAACGACATTACATGGGTATATTCAAGAGTTATTTCCAGCTGCTAAAGTGGAATATTTCACGTGATAAAATGTTTATCTTTAGAATTTGTGGCAACACCATAAGAACCTTTTATAAATGAGGGCTGCTAAACCGTTAAGGTGGTATAAGCAGCCCTTTTTCTTATGGTCTAGGAAATTATAAAATTTAGCAGCTGTGGATAAACTTACTAAGTTATTTAGCCACGTCCGGCTCCAGCCCCCAGCAACTAGGCGACTTCACTCCATCGCCCTACGATAAGTCATCATCGGTTCGTGTTAAAAAGGAAGGCCGACTAAAAACGGGCTTGCCGCCCACGGCATACCCCTGTTTTAGTGGCATGGTTCCTAAAACTTTCGTTGATTCGTTCCACTCGCTACGTTGCTAAACGGGCGCTTGCGCCTTTGTTCTTACGCTTAGAAAAACGGGAGCTTCTCCTAAAGATTTTTGGTTTATAGTAGCAGAAACAACTTTTGCAAGACCAGCCTTCTATAAAATAAATTAAACTAAAATATCAATGCCTTTTTCTTTTAAGTTCACAACACATTCTTGTAAATATGTGTCGTCATGTTCGGGGTAGACAGGCCATTCATTACTAATATTTTCTTCCCCTGCATAGAGGCTTTCTTTTGTATGTTGCTTACATTGTTTCCCTCGGTAAAATGCGTTTTCCCATAAAGGATCGACTCGATATCCTCTTCCTTTCATTTCTTCCATAATGAATTGGTGATATAAAAACAGGCGATATGGAGAGTAGTGAAACACGTAATTTACAATTGCGTGACTTTTTCCCCAACCGTTTCCTCGTAAAGCACAACATTCTCGATGTTGCCCTAAAAGTTGTTGTCTAGGTAATTTTGTGATTAGCTTTTCATGCCAAAGTCGCATAATGTTATGTCCCCTCCTTTCAATAAATAGTGTCGTAAATAGCTTGTTAATGTGCCAATAGGATAATGTATGATAAAATGGCAGTATGGTAAATAATTGATATTTTGGAGGGTATGCGCATGCTCGTAGATTATTTTCTTACATTACATCCAATAATTCAAGCATTAATTGCAACTTTATTTACATGGGGGATGACAGCACTCGGCGCGGCTCTCGTTTTTACAACCAAAAATTTTAACCAACGTTTTTTAGATAGCATGCTCGGTTTTGCAGGCGGCGTAATGATTGCAGCTAGTTTTTGGTCGTTATTATCTCCAGCGTTAGACATGGCGGAAGCTAATGGTGACACGCCATGGGTTCCTGCCGCTATCGGTTTTATGTTTGGTGGAATAGCACTTTGGGGTGTTGACAAGGTATTACCACATTTGCATCCTACTTCTCCAATCCAAGAAGCAGAAGGGATACATCCAGGACGTAAAAAACGTAGCACGCTGTTAGTTTTGGCGATCACGTTACACAATATTCCTGAGGGCTTAGCCGTTGGTGTCGCATTTGGAGCTATTGCTGCTGACCTTCCAACAGCGACTATTACAGGGGCAGTAGCCTTAGCAATTGGTATTGGCATTCAAAATTTCCCTGAAGGTGTTGCGGTATCAATGCCATTGAGAAGGGAAGGGATGTCTAGGAAGAAAAGCTTTATGTACGGTCAATTTTCAGGAATGGTTGAACCAATAGCTGGTGTTGTTGGTGCTTTAGCTGTAACGTTTATTCAGCCATTACTACCATATGCACTTAGCTTTGCAGCCGGAGCAATGATTTTTGTAGTGGCAGAAGAGGTTATTCCTGGGTCGCAAGAACAAGGCAATCGTGATTTAGCCTCCATGAGTTTAATGGTTGGCTTTACAGTTATGATGATATTAGATGTTGCGCTTGGTTAAAGAAAAGCTCCAGAATAGACAAATCTATCTGGAGCTTTTTACTTCTACAAAATCTATTTTTACATTTGTTCCCTTTCAATGGTAACAGGGACCCAGCCTCTAACGCTGTTAATAAGCCAAATATTCGATATTTGTTGTAAATCTGTAATAGTAATGATTTTTTCTTGCACTTCTTTTGTTTCAAGTACATATTGACGGAAGGTTCCTGGTAGCAACCCGCATTCTACTGGGGGAGTATAATATTTTTTATCTATTTCTACGACCACATTGCCAATGGTAAATTCGGTAACTTGCAACTCATCATTCCATAATAAAACGTCATCAGCATCGGGATGCTCTGTTAAAAATGCTTCGTATATTTCTCGGTTTGTCGTTTTATGATAAAAGAAAGGGTTTGTTTTGTTTATTGCCCGTGTAGCAAGACGGACATGCAGTTGTTTTTTTAACATGCTTATCGGCTGCAGATCTAAATTAATTTGCCCAGTTTTGGATAACAATAAACGCAATTTGTGCACTCTTGTATTCGATTGCTGGGCAATTTGTTCCAGTTTCTGCTTTATAAATAATGGATCAAATGGGTAAGAAAAATGGGTAGCCGATTTTTCCATTCTGTTTAAATGGTACGCAAGCAATGGATAGCAACCGTTTTCTAGCCGAATACTTTCCAGTAAGTCAAAGCTATTTTTCTTTTTTTCTAACACGAGCGTTTTGGCAAGCATTTCTTCATATTCTTCCTCCGCTGTTGAATCCCAAGTTATTCCTCCTCCTACACCGTAAGTAGCTTCATTACTAGTGTTGTCAATGGATACTGTTCGAATTGGTACATTAAAGATCGCTTCATGTTCAGGAGTTATGTAGCCAATTGCACCACAATAAATATTGCGCGGTGTTTTTTCTATATTACGAATGATATTCATGGTGCTGACTTTTGGTGCCCCGGTAATCGAACCACAAGGAAACAATGCTCCAAAGATGCTCGTTAAATTCGTTTCCACTTCTGCTGTAACAGTTGATGTCATTTGAAAAACAGTGGGGTAGCGTTCTATTGTAAACAGTTCAGGTACACGTACGGTGCCGCGTTTTGCAATTCTACTAAGATCGTTACGTAATAAATCAACAATCATCACATTTTCCGCACGATTCTTTTCAGAATAATAGAGCCAATCCGCATTTGCTTTATCCTCTTCGATTGTGCTACCTCTTTTTGCAGTTCCTTTCATCGGTTTTGTAGTAACTACCCCCTTTTTCAAATGAAAAAAAAGCTCTGGGGAAGCCGATAAAATAGAATAATTGCCCGTTTGTAAATAAGCAGCGTAGTTTGCAGCTTGTGAAGCGGCTAATTGCTCATAATATGCAAAGCTATCACCTGTAAAATAGCTCCTTAAGGGAATGGTATAATTAACTTGATATGTATGACCTTCTTCAATCTGCTGTTTAATATGTTCAATTTGCTGCTTATATTCTTGTTCTTTGATATCCATTTGCCATTTTTGAATGGCAAATGGACTCACTCGTCGTTTGTGAGGTGCCTCCGCTTCTGAAAAAATACCGAACCATATTAGCGGAAAGCTCCCGTTTGTATGTACTTGAAAAGCTGGGTCAAATGCTGGTGCAGCTTCATAAGCTAGAAACCCTCCTGCGTAGTATCCAGCTTGAATATATTGCTCCACCTTCTGCAAACAAGGGACAACTTCAGATAACTCATAGGTGGAAATAATGGTAATGGGATCTTTAAATGCAACAGGTTGCTGTTCGTTAAAGTCAAATTGCAGGTAAATATTTTCCATTCTTATAACTTCCTTTGACAGTAAAAAAATTATGAAGTAATTCGATTCCACTTTTTGATAAAATTGCCTCGGGATGCGCTTGTATGCCTTCTATTGGATAAAGTTTATGGCGAAGCGCCATGATTTCTCCCTCTTTTGTCGTAGCGCTTGTTTCTAAGCAGTCTGGCATGGATTCTTTATTTACAATGAGGGAATGATACCGAGTAACTGCTAGAGGATTATTTAGATTTTGAAACATTCTTCGATTATCGTGGGTAATGAGAGATACTTTACCATGCATGGGTTGCTTTGCTTTTTCAATCGTGGCGCCAAAAGCTTGGGCAATCGTTTGATGACCAAGGCATATACCAAGTATAGGAAATTGCTGGTATAGTTTCGTTACAATTTCTAAACAAATTCCAGATGAATTTGGAGTTCCAGGACCTGGAGACAGGACAATCGCTTCTGGCTGCAATTGTTGAATTTCTTCTACAGTGATCGCATCATTTCTTTCAATAAGCACTTCCAAATCAAGCTGTCTCATATATTGTACTAAATTGAAGGTAAATGAATCATAATTGTCAATCATGAGTATCATAAAATGACTCCTCGTATATTAATTTAGGTGTTATATTCATCCGTTATTTTTCTAAGATTTTATTTGTTTTCCTAATCCAAATTGTATACGTACTTGAACCCGTCGTTTTTCACTATAGGCGGACGCTTTCCTCATGGTTGCTTGAGTCTCCTCACTCGCAAAAAACGCCAAGCTCATGCTTTTCCAGCAGGAGTCGACACCTTTCCTTCCAAGCGAATGATTATGTGCTCCTACTATTACTGGACAGGTCCAGTTTTTAGCCGTTTTTTTGAGATGTATTTGTCCCTTTGTTCCACTATCGGAAAAACGTTAGCTTTTGCCATAAAACTTGGCGACAAGCCAAGTGTTTCTAACGTATATAAGTATAACATAGATAGAAGGTAGAAAAGGCTTCAAGTAACCAGAAGGGAAACATCCCCACTGGTTATGTTGAGAAAAAATGATTCGTGCTTCTAGCACCATTAAAAAAGTTTCATGTTTGCAAAAACTTCCGAACTATGCAATTCTCCTTTTATTCGTTTCATATTCGTGTCTTTACCTTGAAGCCAACGGTTAAAGTCAAATAGTAAAGGCTCTCTATCTCCTCCTAGCGCAAACCACGCAAGTTTACTTTTAGGTAAATATAGCGCCGTATGCAATGTTCCAGCCCAAGCCCCATATTTCGTCGAAAATATACCATTATTTGACTGATTGAGCATTTGGAAAGCTTGATAACGGGTATGGATATGTGTAGACTGACTTTCTATTGCATCGTAACGTCGCAAGGAATCATCCATGCGAAAACGGTTTTCTTCAGATAAATGCTGAAAATGATTTGTGCAAATAGAAGCATTGTGTACCACAACATCTCGAGGAGAGGCTTCGACGACTTTTCTCATGCCATTTTTATCGAGTAAGGCGTAACTAAAAGAGTGTCGATGTGGTATTTCCCTTAAAAGTGCGACAGCCTCTTCTACATTTTTACATGATTCCAAAATAATTCGTCCAATCATATTACATAAAAATCCGTCAGCAGACTGCTTACGATTAATAAAGTTATAACCCATTGCTAAACCATGCTCGTTCATCCCATCTGTTCGCCCTGTTATTTGCATTGTAGGGCCGAGAGCGGCGTATCCATAATCTGTAGGTTGATACAGTAAATAACGACCTTCATAGGTAGAGGGTGCATTATCGTAATTTCGCACCATGTAATCCGTATTTGTGTAAATCGAGCAGCCACTACGACCGTACTCCAAATAATATCCACCAAAATCTTGAATTGCTTCATTAATATTCATTTGTAGAGCATCTTTTAGACCGTGAAGTTCATCCCAGATACCAGGTGCAAATTGAAATAATCGTTCTTTTATTTTGTTGTCATCTATTATAAAATGGCGTTGCTTTTTTGCGGCCCATTGCTTTTTTCGATTGGGTAAAATAGGCAAATTTTTTAATAGCGTTCCTTGGTAATAACCAAAGTCGTAATGAGTTCCACGAAATTGATTAATATCACTATAAACTTGTTGCATGGAGAACCTCCCTTTCATTTAGAGGCTTTTGAGTATGATATACGAACATTCAGTGGAGGATGTACTTAAACTCCCTGATGAGTCAAGATTTCACATTATATAGGAATATAATTCATTTTTCCGTCATAGAATTTTTCTAAAAGGAAATATAAGTGGTGCGTTTGAATCGTTTGAAGCTATATAGAGTTTACGCGATGTGTAAAAAAAAGCATAATAAAATGCTTTATGAAAGTAGTGCTGCTTTTTAACATATGTATTTTTAAAGACTTACTGGTGGCAAAAGGCTGCCGTTACGCTTGTACTGTACTATAAGGGATCCAATTTTATCTTATGAAAATGCTAAACAATTGCTTATCTCCGAGCATGTTGGTGCAATTTTTTGTTTTACAATAAACCAATGTATAAAAAATGAAACTTAGCGATAAGCCAAGTCTCATGAAGAATTTTCGTTTTGCAACGAGCTTTATTTCATTAAATTTAGGTACAACAATGTTAATGCTTAACGATTTTGCTTTTTTATTTCCTGATTCATTGGATTTTCTCTGGAAAATTCAACATCGGAACGTAACTTATTGTGTTTATTTTGATTGTTTTGCTTATTTTTGTCTTTGTTACGGTTTTTGTTTTGTTCAGACATGTAACTTCCTCCTTTGCTATACGTAGATTTTCCATATAGCAAATAAATTATGTATATACCTTGGGGGCTATGGATTATTAATCGTGCTGTTTTCGGTTTTGAAAGAGATAGAATTTAAAACTGTAGAGAAGGCTAGTTACAGCGATTTTGAGAAGTGAAGTTTTTTCTAATATTTTTTACTCAATAAGAAGGTCTAGCGGTGTATCGTATAACAACAACTACAGTTTCGGCTATAAAGATTAGCGACAAGCCAAATTTTCTAAAAAGTATTGACACGTATTTGTGTAGAATGTATTATTATAAATTAAATCCGACTAATTTTATAAGGAAAGGATGTTTTTAATGAAAGTTCAACCAGTTAGTGAAGTGAAAAACCCTGTACGTACGGATCAGTTTCAATTAAACAAACCACAAACTACTTTCATTACAGGCGGAATCATTGTTGCTTTTCTCCTTGGAATATATTTAGTTACTACTCAGGAAATCACCCAGCCAATTTTGTTACTACTTGGTTTGTTATTAGGTTACACATTGTTTCACGCACGTTTCGGTTTTACTTCTGCCTTTAGACGTTTTATGTCTGTAGGTAATGGAGAAGCATTACGTTCTCATATGCTCATGCTTGCTGTAGCAGTTACGTTGTTTGCCCCAATTCTTGCTTACGGTTATTCTTTTTTTGGTGCAGAAGTAAACGGCTATGTTTCGCCTGTTGGTATTAGCTTGCTAGTTGGAGCTTTCGTATTTGGGATAGGCATGCAACTTGGTGGTGGATGTGCTTCAGGGACACTTTACGCTGTTGGTGGGGGGAGAACGGTTATGTTTGTAACACTCCTGTTTTTTATTATTGGGTCTACCATTGGCGCAAAACATCTTCCTTTTTGGACAGAAGATTTACCGAGCTTTGCACCTATTTCATTAGCTACATCTACGGGCCTTGGGTATGGTGGCGCATGGTTGATATCAATTATTTTGTTTGGCATGATTACATGGATCACGATTGTTGTAGAGAAGAAAAAACAATCACCTAAAATGGCATCTGTACCTTCCGAAAAAGGCTGGAAGCGTATATTGCGGGGGTCATGGCCTTTACTTGCGGCAGCGGTGGTATTAGCTGTATTAAATGCGCTAACACTTATGACGCGAGGCACACCTTGGGGAATAACATCTGGTTTTGCACTTTGGGGCTCTAAAATTGCTGCACTTATAGGTGTGGATGTAGCAAGCTGGGGTTATTGGCAAGGGGATAATGCTCAAGCATTACAAGCTTCCATTTTTGCTGATTCCACAACTGTACTGAACTTTGGCGTTATTATAGGAGCTTTTATAGCTTCTGCTGCTGGTGGTTTATTTAAATTTACACGTTTAAATTTGAAAAATGTCGCTGCATCAGTTATCGGTGGATTGTTAATGGGTTATGGAGCCCGTTTAGCTTTTGGGTGCAATATTGGCGCTTATTTTGGAGGAATTGCCTCATTTAGTTTACATGGCTATATATGGGGGATTTTAGCGCTAGGAGGAACATTTATCGCTTTATATGTACGCCCATTATTTGGCTTGTCTGTACCAAAATCAAAAGATTCGTTTTGTTAAGTGAAACTGCCGGAGATTCTTGCGGCAGTTTTTTACTCTAGAACAAATGAGAACTGGACAAAGGGAGATTGAGTTCTTGGTTTGTAGAACGTGATAGAAGAAGCCAGCTAGTAATCGATAGCACGGTAGCTGTTAGATTTTAGAACATTATCAGCGGAACTTAACGACCCCAAATTGGAACCAGGAGAACTTGGTCTACTTTGCGACATATATGCTAAAGAAAATAGACTTTATGTAATTTCTAATAGCTTTAGTAGTGGCTATTTGTTTTTGAAGGTTTATATGATAGGTAGGACTATCCATTGTTCCATCGCAAGCTAACTGATTTACAGTAGCATAATTGAACATTTGCACAAGCCTATTTTATTCCCAACTAGAAGCGAATAAGTGGGTGAAATTTCATTTTATGTGAACTTTGTCACAAATAAGTTCACAAACATGTCACGAAAAAAGGCTTGTTGTATCCGATTGCAAATGATATATTTTGTTTTAGATTGTTAGAATTTGTTATGGAATGAGGGGAGGTATCTATGTTACCACTTGAAAGGAAGGAACGTATTAAAGAGCTGATCTTGCAGAAGAAAAATTTGAAAATTGCAGATTTAAGCGACATGTTTGGTGTATCAGAGATGACCATACATCGTGATGTTAAATCCTTGGAAGAAGAAGGAATTGTTACAAAAACCTTTGGTGGCATATCCTTAGTGCAAACAGAGGAAAACAGGCAGGATAGGTGTGTTTATTGTGCAAGGTCAATAAATGAAAAAATGGCTTATCGCTTAATATTGACGAATCATAACATCGAAGTTACTTGTTGTGCCCACTGTGGCTTACTACGCCAACAACAACTTGGTGATAAAGTGAATCAAGCCATCTGCCCTGATTTTCTAAGGAGTACAACCATTAGTGCTTCTTTAGCTTGGTATGTGACGGATACTTCTTTACATATGGGCTGCTGTCATCCGCAATTATTAACTTTTGAGTACCGAGAACATGCTGATAAATTTGTAAAGGGTTTTGGAGGAAAAGTGTATTCATTTGATGAGGTACAAGAAGTCTTACATCAACAAATGAAAGGATCGACACAATGCAAGCATCACTAAAATTTTAAATTTAAAAGGGGATTTGTTGTATCATGAGAAGAAGATTTTGGATGTTTATTGGAATTATTGCGTTAATCTTAATGACCGCATGTGGACAAGAAGAGAAGGCTGAGAAAAGTACGGATGCTAAAGAGGAGGAGCCGAAAGAGTTAAAAGTGGATTTTGAAGTTCCTGAATCAGCTGAAATAGGAGACACTGTTGAGTTGAAAGCAACGGTAACTTATGGGGAAGAAAAAGTAACAGATGCAGATGAAGTGGTGTTTGAAGTTTGGGAAAAAGGTAAGAAAGATGACAGTACTAATTACGAATCTACCAATCATGAAGATGGCACTTACACCGCAGAAGTTACTTTTGATAATAACGGTGTATACGAGATGTTTGCTCATACAACCGCTAGAGATCTGCATACGATGCCGCAAAAAGCGATTACAGTTGGTGATGTGGAAAATGTAGAAACAAAGGATGACGAAGAACATGCCAACCACGAGGGAACAGACGGATTTACGTTACACTTTATGGAACCAGAAAATGTGGCAGCGGGAGAAGAAACCGAGTTAATGGTACATCTACAAATGAATGAAAAACCTTTAGAAGAAGCTTCTGTTCGTTATGAAATCGGTCGGGAAAATACAGCGGATAAAGAATGGGTAGACGCTGAAGAAGGTAAAGCAGGAGAATACACAGGTTCTTATACATTCACAGACAAAGGGAAATATCAATTAATTGTTCATGTAGAAAACGATGATGATTTGCATGAGCATGAAGAGTATGAAATTACAGTAGAAAAATAACGACGCGTCTCACTTATAAAAATAATTGGTAGAAAATTGGAGTCTACACTACTACTTTAAAATATAAAAATAAATTTCTATATGTGGAATGGTTCAATACGTAATACTAAAAAATGTAGCAGCGTTATAGCGTTATTTTATGTAATGCCACTATAAGTAATGTAGAAAGTAATCCCTCTTATGCTTTATAATTTGGAGGGATTACTTTTTTTGCTACAAAAGTGTAATGATGTAGACTTGTATAAAAAAGTTAGGTTACGCTTAAAGAAAGCTTGCTAAGCTATGTTTTCTAATTTGTATATCTTTACGTTGCTGCTTAAAATAAAAAGAGGTGGATTCATGAATGTCAAACGAATCGTAGATATAGCCAAAGAGTTAGACAAAGCTCAAATTACCTGGGGAATTGGCGGTTCTATGCTGTTAGCTTACTATGATATTGTAGATCATGTAAATGATATAGACATTATTGTAGAACCAGAGCATATAGATAAGGCTGTCCATGTTTTACAAAGGATGGGAAAAGAAAAAGAAGTAGAGCGCCACAAGCCATTTGCTACCGTATATTTTCATAAGTTTCGTGTGGAAACGGCAACTGTGGATATGATGGCTCAATTTCAGTTAGAGCATATAAATGGTTTGTATACCTATGATTTTTCCAATTATTCCGTCAAGCGGCATAACTATTTAGGGGAGGTACTTCCATTCTGCTTACTAGAAGATTGGTTCGTGCTTTATCAATTAATGCCAAGAAGAGAGCAAAAAGTCAGGTATATGGAAAAATATTTCCGAAAACACGGCATTTCCCATACAAATGTTTTACAAAATGCATGTAAGCAGAATTTACCTGCTTCAATAGAAATGAAAATATATGCTATATTGGAGGAGAACCATAGATTACGTTAAACATCCTAATGGGAGGAGGAGATACATGATTTTATTTCAAGTGGATAATTATTCCATAACTATACATGGTCAAACTATCGATCTTCTCAGAAAAGAATACTTACTATTGAAATATTTGTATATGAATGCGAATAAAGCGTTATCTCGAAATCATATTTTAGAAGGAGTTTGGCCACTACAGTCTCCGTCTGATCGAACAGTAGATGACCATATTTATCGGTTGCGAAAAAAATTAAAACCTTATCGATCCTTCTTGACCATTGAAACGATGAAAGGATATGGATATTGTCTGCGTATAAATAATACTTATGTAACAAATGAAGAGACACATTTAAGGAATAATGTTGAAATACAATCTTTGTATGAACAATTAATTTCCAAATATCATCTATATGGAAATGGGCAAGCTGTTAGAAACCTTTTGGATGAGAAAGTGTTTACTGTACAAATGGAAGAATCGATCCGTGCTAGATTGTCTTTTTTTAATGGCGACTTTTCTTCTCTATTAAAGAATAAAGACTTGCCTATAAAGGAAAAATCTTTTTGTTATCTTTCTTTTTATGCATTAGTAAACACAGACCACTATTATAATTATGGATTACTGAAAAGATACATAGAAAAAGGCTTCATTGATGAAAAAGATTTACCCGAAGTGTATTTATTAAGTTCTTTTATGTATTTACAGCTGAGTCATTCGGAACAAGCATGTTTACTTTTGAAAGAAAAAGACGCTTTTATTTTAAATGAAGAAAATGGCTTTTATGGTTTTCAACAGCTTTGGTGGCTTATGTACGCCTTGTATATAAAAGATGATTTATTAACAGAAGAAAAAATAGCAGAACTCCATCAATTTCTTGATACAAAGAGCTACCAAAGAGAAAGAGGATTATTTTCTTTATTAAAAGGATTTTACTATATTCAATTAAACAAAGAAAAACAAGCTTTAGATAGTGTACAGCATTTACTATTTTAGAGAGAGAAGGATTTCCCCTTCATATTCTTTTATCTATAAATATAGGGGAACTACTGCTGTCAGTTTATTCAAACTTCCGACTCAAAGAGTTACTTAAATACTTACGTGAAACCTACGAAACAAACTATCACACAGACCACTATAAAGAAAAAATAAAACAAGAACTTTTATCTTGCTTATAACTACAGTAACCGTTTTTATTTAGGAACTGTTTTTTAAAGTTTATGAAGGTTATAAAGTTAATGTCGGCTGTTTCTTCAGGGAACGTACGTTTTTATTATGACATTTTTTCATCCTCTGATATTCTTCTGACATTCCATTGCTATCCTTTCGTTATACAACTCTAAACCGAAAGGGAGTATATGGATTTTGAAGATTAGTGTCATTTCTCCAATATATATTATTTTAATCAATGCCATCTCCTTATTAATGTCAGCACTTATTTTATTTAGCATTCTTAGAAGTGCTAGTTACCATATTATCAGTACGAATGGTGAAGTGGAAAGACAGACTGAAGGCAGCTTTTTTCGTTTATGGATGGAAGGTTGGATGGTTATTTTAAGAAGGAAAATCTTAATTTTTAGTATGTTGATTATGGTTATAGGGGTTACAGGAGTACAAATGGTCGATATCCAAATTGGTGTTATATTACGTATGTTTGCTCCTGCAAAACCTGAGCTAGCTGGCTGGTTAATGGGTGCTTCTGGATTAGGAGCTGTTTTGGCTATCCTTGTATTAAATCGTTATACAGCTTTGAAACAATATGGCAGGTTGTTAGGCCTAAGTTTGTTTCTTGTTGGCATTGGATTTGGTGGAGTTGGATGGTTAACACATGGTTTTCTAACAATATATCTTCTATTACTTGGATTTATTGCTGGAATAGGGATTGGATTGTTGAATAGTATATTCTCTTATATTGCCCCTTCGCTGATTAAAATGAAATAAGGTTGGACATACTGAAAACTATCAAAATAAAATGTTAGGTGGTTTTCATATGTTAATAGAAATTAAGGATATTGAAAATGTGTTCCATATTCCAGAACCTTGGTATATCCATGTCTGTATATTTGATGAAATAAAGCAACAGCTAGATGTCTATTTAAAAGTAGATAGAGATGCTTTATTTTCATGTTCGGAGTGCGGGGCTAAAAATCAACGTTTTTTTGATATTGCTGATTACAACCGGACATGGCGTCATTTAAACTTTTTAGAATACCCATGCTATATTCATGCAGAACACCCACGTACAGATTGTGAAAACTGCGGAAAAAAGCGTCGTGTTTCTATCCCTTGGGCTATAAAACCACGAGCTTCTTTTACAAAGCTATTTGATGCGTGGATTATGATGCTTGTTAAAGACATGCCAATGAATGCAGTAAGTCGCTTAGTGGGGGAGCACGATACACGTTTATGGCGAATATTACATCATTATGTAGATCAAGCTATGGCTCATCAAGACCTTTCTCATGTTACTAAGATTAATACGGATGAAACGTCATCAAAGCGCGGGCACCAATATATTACTATATTTGTGGACTCAGATAAAAAGAATGTCATTCATGTTGCCAAAGGAAAAGATGCTGCTACATGGAAAACGTGTAAAGAACGCCTAGAAGAACAAGGTGGTCATGCGAAAAATATAACAGAAGTCTGCATGGATATGTCACCTGCTTTTATTAAAGGCGCCTCTGACTATTTTCCGGAAGCCTCTATCACTTTTGATAAATTTCATGTGATTCAAGAGGCTAACAAAGCTGTAGACGAAGTTCGTCGCAACGAGCGTAAGACATGTGCTGAGCTCAAAAATACCCGTTATGCTTGGTTGAAAAATGAAGAAAATTTAACGAAGAAACAAAAAGCCATGCTGGATAAACTGAAAGATACAGAATTAGATACTGCCAAAGCTTATCGTATGCGACTTTGTTTGCAAGAAATTTATCAATACCCTGCTCCCATCGCTCCTATGGTATTGGAAGACTGGATACAATGGGGATTACGATCTCGACTAGAACCAATGATAAAGCTGGCAAAGACGTTAAAAAAGCATTTTGATGGTGTAGTTCAATGGTTTCAATCGCAATTAAATAATGGTATTTTAGAGGGTATTAACAGCTTGTTCCAGACGGCTAAACGAAAGGCAAGAGGGTACCGGTCTGATAAAAATATTGTAGCTATGGTGTATCTTCTTGCTGGGAAACTAGACTTTTCCATCAAATAAAAAGAACAGGTATCAGTATGGAGTCATGTGTCGCTCGCAACCAAACCCGTTCCCTTGTCCAATACTTAGGATACCACCTAGAAAGAAAATTATACATCGAATAAGATGTTGCTTAATTGGACTTGTATCAGGTGGTGATTGTGGAGCGAAGCAATTAAATCCGTTCCCTTGTCCGGTTTTGATTTGGTTTTTTCATAGATTTTATAGAAGCTATTAAACTGTGTTTTATGCTATTTCATCGTATTTAGCGAAGAGCCCTTATATTATTCAAATGAACACATCCACCTCAGAAATAAGTAGAGTTACTGGCATAACAAATACTGTTATAAGCAGTACAGTGATTTTATCTCCTCTGATAGGTGGTTTATTGGCCGAAGTAGTAGGTATTATTTCATTGTACCGTTGGGTTGGAATTAGCCTAGTAATAGTTTCTATATTTTGTATAATAAGTAATAAATGGTTCAATGAGGGGCGACTATTAAACGTTAGGGAACAAAGTATATCATAATGAAAAATAGTTGTAAGAAAAACAAAGCAATTATTCAATCTAGGAAGCTGCTTCACATGTAAAAGTAAACGTTAAAAACATAGAAGAGAGAGGCACTTTGTACAATGCCTCTCTGTTTAAAGACCCTTATAGTTATTCGTTGTCTACATCTGCTAGTTCTCTATTTAATTCGTCTGTTTCATATCGTGGGCTACCTAAATCATAATCATCTGTCGTGTGCTTTTTACCACTTATATTTTCCAACAGCTCTTTGACATCAATGCCGGAAGATGCCTTCAATGACTCTTGTAGATTTGCCATTAAGTTTGTTGCATATCCAGAAACTTTATTTGCTCCACCCTCTGCATTATTGCTACCTGTGTCTACTACAGTAATTTTATCAATATTGGAAAGTGGACTAGCGACTTCTTTTGCATATTCTGGAAGCATTTTAATAATCATATCTAGAATAGCTGCTTCTCCGTATTGTTCAAATGCTTGCGCAATTTCTCGTTTTGCTTCTGCTTCTGCTAAACCAGTAAGCCTGATGACTTCTGCTTCTGATTCCCCTTGAGCTCGTTGTGAATCTGCTTTAGCAAGACCGTCCACACGTACACGTTCCGCTTCTGCTTTTGCTTCCGCTTCAATACGATATTGATTTGCCTCTGCTTCTGTCATTTGTTTCATTTTATCTGCTGTAGCTGCTTGCTCTACAGCATAACGATCAGCATCTGCTTTCTTTTTCACTTCTGAATCGTATTGTCGCTCACGCCGTAAGATTTCTTTTTCTTCCAGTTCGATTTGTTTTTGTCGTTCAATGATTTTAATTTGCATTTCCTGTTCAGTAACGTCTTGTTTAGCTCTTGCGGTTTCAAAATCATACGCTTGGTCTGCGCGAGCTTTCGCAATATCCTGCTCACGACGATAGTCGGCTGTTTTTAACTGGTTGACTTTTTCTGCTTCAGCGATTTCTGTTGCGCGTTCTAATTCTGCTTTTTTCGCCTCTTTGGCAGCTTCTGCTTGCTTAATCCGCGTTTCTTTATCTGCCTCAGCTGTAGCGATATCTGCATCTCGTTTTACTTGGGCGATTCTAGGTTTACCAAGAGATTCTAAGTAACCATTTTTATCTTTCACATCTTTAATCGTAAAAGAAACAATAATAAGTCCCATTTTTGCTAAATCTTGTGAGGCGACACGCTGTACCTCCTGTGAAAATTTATCCCTGTTTTTATAAATTTCTTCTACCGTCATCGATCCTAAAATAGAACGAAGATGCCCTTCTAGTACTTCTTTCGCTTCTACTTCCCGATCTTCTTTCGTTTTTCCAAGAAATTGTTCAGCAGCAGTAGCAATTTCACTAATGGACCCACCTATTTTAATAATCGCTGTTCCGTCTGCCATGACTGGAACTCCTTGTTCTGTATAAACTTCAGGTGTTGTTACTTCTAATTTGCTAGATAGTAGACTGAGAGGCTCTGCTTGTTGGAACACTGGCAATACAAATGAGCCACCGCCGCGAATGATCTTAATTTTGTTTCCAGATTCATCGATATGGACATTTTTCCCACCAAGATAACTTCCAGTGACAATAAGTGCTTCATCCGGACCAGCTGTGCGATATTTGGAAACAAAAATACCGATAAGTGCTACGAGTAAAAATAAAACAATACCAATAATAATCCAAAATCCTTCAAACATAGAATTCCTCCTTAGATTTGTTTTGCTAAACAGATAATCCCTTGCTGAGTGCATTTGAAAATAATTAAAATGCATGCACGGAATGGGCTGAAAAAGTGTAAATTACTAAAGTAACATGCTTAGAACTCGTGCATGTTTCTATGCATCTAAAACATCCTTCGAATAAGCTTCAGCATAGAGCACGCCACCTTTTATATCTAAAATTAATACTTCTGTTCCTTCAGGTATGGGCTGGTTGTGATACGCTGTTACAGGTTTAGAGATTCTACCACTTTTGCTTTCAATAACAACTTCTCCGTATCCATCTGCTGGAACGGGAATGATAATTTTGCCGACACGCCCAATTAACGATTCCTCTGTATAGCCAAGAGATTCTTCTGCAGAAGCCAAAGGAACCAAAATAAATACATTTAAAAGCGTATCAAGAATAAAGGCAATAAGCATGGCAATGAAAATAATGATTAGGCTGGACAAGGATGTTAACGTTTCAAGTAAGTAACCCGTTGCTGAAAAGAAAGTGACAAAGGCAAGAATAAGGATAGGATTAGCTATAGGAATTACTTCACCAATCCCTTCTAATATATCGCCAAAAAGCATGTAAATAATGGTTAGGGCTGCAGCAATAATCAGCATGTATAAATATAATGTCTCGATTGGCAACCCAAAAACAGTCATATGTATTCCCCCTTTTTAAGCCGTAGCGTATAAAACCTTAGGCTTTATAGAATATGAAAAACGACAATTTTCAACATGTTAGGCAATGAAGTTCGTTTTTCTACAAAAGTAATGGAAATCATTTACTTATAATACGAGTGAGTGAATAAATAGTTTCAGATTAAAGTAAATTAATTTTAGAAAATGTACCGAATTTTAGACGTCTCGCTTATTTCGCTATAAGATACCCATTTCAAGATTTGAAAGAGGAGGATGGGCAAATTTAAATGGAGAAGAAAACCATGTGTCGCTTATGAAAGATGGACATTATAAATACCGTTATGCATTATTTTTAGTACTAGTAGTGCTTCTCTGTCACTGCTCCCTTGAAAATATTCGTCTATTTCAAGGGAGCCAGTGTATATACATTTTTTTTGGAAGCTAACTAAAGACGCCTTTGTAATTACTCTTATTCAACTGAATTCAGCTCTTCTCATTTATAGCATAGGAAAGTATTTTTTTTTGGCTTTATCGTATAAGAAAAACAAAGAATTTCTCCATAAGGTTTGGCGACAAGTTATGTTTATCTCATATTCTTTTATTCCACATAAGTTACCTCTCTGTCGTTACTTGCTCAGCATTTTTGTAATATTCTCCAATTACTTTCCCTAAAGCTTTCGTTGTATTGGATAGTTCTTCTTTATTATTATCTACGCCACCAACTTCGATTAGGATGGACTGTTTGGATAAATCTTGATTGTAAATACCATTACCATCTGTGTGATCTTTTAAAAAGATACCGCGACTTATGCCAGGATAATTTTCTTCTAGTTGGGCATTGAGCTTTTCTACAAATGCAAGGTTTTCTTTGTAATTTTCATGTTCCTCACCAACAATAAAATACAATTTGGCAAATGGCTCTCCGTGAATCGTCGTAGTAGTAATATCTTTACGCTGGGCATCACGATGAATATCAATAAAATATTGTATTTTCTGGTTGCTTGCCATCGCTGCTTCTACCGTTTTTCGAGATAATCGGTAGGAGTCGTAATAATCCCAACCTTGCTCGTGTAGAGCAGCAGTAACGTTTGTTCGATCATGAAAAGTAGGTATACCTTGCTTTTCTAATTGCTCCGTTAACATGGAGCCTACTAGAACAATATTTTTTGCATTATCCGTACTAGATGCTTGTGATGGTTTTTGTTTATCTTCTCCTAATAAGGGTAAAAATCCCTCCCAACTATGACTATGGTAAACATACACTTCTGCTTCTTGCTGATCCGTTTTATTTTTATCGTCTGTTTGCTCTTCTTCCGGTTCTTCTTTTAATAATTCCTCAAAATCTGGTGGCGGGGATTCAATAGGCATGGATAATTCATCTACACCGTTTGAAACAAACGAAAAATGAAAGTCAGGGTTTCTTCCAGGAAGTGCTAAATCTAGTAAGCTTGAGAAATTTCTAGGCGAAACACCAGATGTGGTTTCTAATAATAGTTTTGGTAAATTTGCCATTTGTATATCATTTTCTTCAAGTGTAGTTTCCATTTGTGGTATTTCTGTGCTCATAACCATATAGAGTGCATCAGAAAAAACAACTGATTCTGTTATTCCATCAAGCAATGGTAGCTGAAAGAATTTGCTTTGAAATTGGGGTAAAGTAAGGAAAAAAATGAGTGAAAATATACTTGTCATAGCTACTAACCCGGTTAATAATACACGTTTCATTCTATGTCAGCCTTTCTTTGTTTCTTTAACATATTCTATGCAAGAGAGACTTTTTAATAGAACGAACAAATATGAAAACATGTCATTTTCTACCGAGAAGACAATACTTGGAAAAATTCTACTTCAGTGGACAGCTTATCCATGAATCCATTTGGCAAACATATTGCATTTTTTCCTATCTGATCTTTCCATTGCTATTTCTTATTGGACAAGGAAAGCTATGCATGCGAACAATGAACGAAGAAACTGATTGTCATTTTCAAGGAGTAACGGTGCTTCTCCTCCGCTACCTTATTCTAGCATTGTTTGCCAGAAGGGGGATTATTCAAACAAAGCTAGACGATAGCTTAAAGTGCAAAAACACCTAATTTAACTCTTCTACATGGAATATTAAGGAAACGTTAAAAACATTAAAATAAAGCAAATATTATGTAAAAACACCCAAAAACAATAATTATTATGTTTAAATAAACGTGGAAAAGGAGCCTTAGAAGTAAGTTATTACATTGAGGGAGGGTGAAGAATGAGCAAAGTGGAGTTATGGGATATCTCCAAATCTTATGACAAACAGGCTAATGTATTAAATGGTATTAACCTGTCCATAGAGGCAGGGGAGTTTTTTGTGCTAGTAGGACCTTCTGGTTCAGGAAAAAGTACGTTATTACGTATGATTGCTGGTTTAGAAGAAATTACAGGAGGCACATTAAAGATTGCCGATCGTATAGTAAATCATTTACGCCCAAAGGATCGTAATTTATCCATGGTTTTTCAAAATTATGCATTGTACCCGCATTTAAATGTAGAGCAAAACATTTTATTTGGCTTACATGCGAAGAAAGTAAGCAAACAAGAGCAGCAGGATAGATTGAAAAAGACCACAGAAATGATGGGGTTATCAGAGTTGTTAAAAAGAAAGCCTAGGGAACTTTCTGGAGGACAACGACAAAGGGTAGCACTTGCTAGATCTGTTGTCAGTGAAGCACCTCTTTGTTTAATGGATGAGCCATTGTCTAATTTAGATGCGAAACTCCGTGCGCATATGCGTATAGAAGTTAGAAGATTACAAAAAAAGTTGGGTTTAACCATGATTTATGTAACACATGATCAAGTGGAAGCCATGACGATGGGTGACCGAATTATGGTTTTAAACGATGGGGAAATTCAACAAGTTGGAGAGCCGATTGCATTGTATAATGAGCCCGCTAACTTATTCGTTGCCTCATTTATCGGATCACCAAAAATGAATCTCGGAAAAGCTGTGTTCAATCAGCAAATGTTAAAGGTAGAAGATTTTCTTGAGATTGATATGGGTTCTATACAACCTGCCACAAAAATTGTCCAAGCTAAAAATCTTACTATTGGTATTCGTGCAGAGCATATTTTACCTGCCGTTGATCGGGAAGCTACGCATCATCTAGATGTAATTAATGTAGAACAGCTTGGAAATGAAACACTAGCTACATTTGAAATAGGTCCAGAATTATGGACGGCTAAATGGTTAGGGCAATGGTCGATAAAAGTTGGGGAAAAGGTACCCGTACATATTTCCAGAGATAAACTGTGTTTTTTTGATACAGATTCAGGTTTATTACTAAAAGCAGCTTCTTCAACAAAGGAGAAAGAGGTTGCGGTCGTATGAAAGAAGCAGTCGTACTACAAGAGCAATATAGGAAAATTAACTTCCTTAAAATCAAGAAAAAGCAAAAGCGTATCCGCTTTGTTAAAGGGATGCTGTTTCTATTACCTTCTATGATATTGTTTAGTGTATTTTTATTTTACCCAATGGCGCGAACATTATATTTAAGTTTTTTTCTGACTGATAACAGTGGAGCCACAACGGTTTTTGTAGGCTTGGATAACTTTAAAAACATCTTCACATCACCTATTTTTTTGAAAAGTTTACAATCCACTTTTTTATTCGTGCTTTACACCGTGCCGGGTACGATTGTAATTAGTTTGTTTCTCGCTGTGATTGCCAATGAAAAATTAAAAGGAATCGGTTTATTTCGAATGATTTTTTCCTCTACCATGGGAATTTCTGTAGCTGCGGCATCTGTATTTTGGATGTTTTTATTCCATCCGACGATGGGGTGGTTTAATCAACTGTTAGAGGCGGTAGGGTTAGAGGCAATTGGTTGGCTAACAGATCCAAAATGGGCGCTTATTTCTGTATCTATATCCACAATTTGGATGAATCTTGGCTTTACCTTTTTAATTCTTTTAGGTGGTTTACAATCGATAGATTCGCATTTGTATGAAAGTGCAGAAATTGATGGCGCTAGTTATTTATATAAATTACGAAGAATAACGATACCAATGCTGTCGCCTACGTTGTTTTTTGTCATTACCGTCTCGTTCATTAATGCGTTTCAAACCTTTGGTCAAATTGACATGTTAACCCGTGGTGGACCGCAAAATGAAACGAACTTACTTGTGTACTCTATATATCAAGAAGCATTTGAAAATTATCAATATGGGACAGCGAGCGCACAAGCAGTTGTTTTGTTTGTCATTATTCTTTTGATGACATTGTTACAATTTAAGTTGGGAGAGAGGAAGGTGCATTACCAATGACGATGTCTATTAGTAAAAAGCTGGTTTTTTACCTTCTTCTTACCGTATCTGCATTGTTGCTGTTCGCCCCAGCGATTGTGGCGTTTTTAATGAGCTTTATGTCGAGCCAAGATATTTTAACAGGGAAGATTCTACCAGAAACATGGACGTTGGACAATTATATAAAAGCCTTTGAACGTTTTCCTTTATTTGGTTATTTGATGAATAGTTTTATTGTCTCGTTGCTTATTACGCTTGGACAATTGTTGTTATCAAGTATGGCTGCATATGCTTTTGTGTTTTTGGAGTTTAAAGGGAGAGATACGTTGTTTTTTATTTTTATTGCGACAATGATGATCCCTTTTGAGGCTTCGATTATACCTAATTTCCAAACGATAAGAGGGCTTGATTTATTGAATACGTATACTGGGTTGTCCTTGCCATTCTTTGCAGTTGCGTTTGGCACGTTTCTGTTACGGCAACATTTCAAACAAATCCCAAAAGAATTAAAAGAGGCAAGTGAAATAACGGGGATGGGCGATGTCAAATTTTATCTAACTGTCGTTCTACCTGTAGCCAAGACGAGTTTAGTAACTTTAGGAGTATATGGCTTTTTAACTTCTTGGAATATGTATCTCTGGCCTTTACTTTCTACCACAGATGATACGGTTCGAACCGTTCAAATAGGATTAAAGCAATTGCAATCACAGGAACAGCTTAATGAGTGGGGAGTTATTATGGCTGGCGGGCTAATTGTGGTTTTACCAACATTAATTTTATTGTTTTTAGGGCAAAAGAAATTGCAAAAAGGTTTAACAGAAGGCGCAATAAAATAACACAATTCTATCTTAATAAAATAAATAACATTGTCAAAAGGAGCGAATAAAATTGAAAAGAATACTCGTATTTACTTTAGTTATTTTTACGTTCATACTTGCTGCCTGTAGTTCCGAGGGAAAAGATAGTGGAGGTACAGCAAAAGCGAAAGAAGATGGAGAATCAGGTGGCAAAACAGAGGTAACGTTTTGGCATGCAATGGGCGGTCAAGCACAGGTTGCCTTGGATGAAATCGTAAAGAAATATAACGAATCCCAAGATGAAGTTCAAGTCAATGCGGAATATCAAGGGACATATGAAGAAACGCTATCAAAATACCATAGTGTAGGTGGAACTGACGATGCACCAACCATTGTGCAAGTAAATGAAATTGGAACGATGTCGATGGTTCACAGTGGTAACGTGGAACCAATTCAAAAGTTTATTGATGAAGAAGGTTATGATATGAGTAATTTGGAGGAAAATATTACGAATTATTACAAGGTTGATGGAAAGTTTTATTCCATGCCTTTTAACTCCTCTACACCAGTCATGTATTATAATAAAGATGCATTTAAAGAGGCTGGTTTAGATCCAGAAGCACCACCAGAGACCTATGAGGAAGTAGAAGCAGCAGGCAAAGCAATTAAGGAATCCAATTCTGACATGAAAGGCTTTGCGCTGCAAGCTTATGGCTGGTTATTTGAAGAATTGTTAGCAAATCAAGGTGGTCTGTTATTAAATAATGATAATGGACGTGGGGATACAGCGACTGAAGTAGCCTTTGATAATAAAAAAGGAAAATCGATTTTTGAATGGGTCAAACGTATGATGGATGAAGATACATTTGCAAATTATGGAACGAATTCAGACAATATGGTAACTGGATTTTTAAGTGGCGATGTAGCTATGTTTATGCAGTCTTCCGCTAGTGCTAGAGATGTGATTGATAATGCGCCATTTGAAGTAGGTGTTGCTTTTATCCCATATCCTGAGAAAGAGGAGCGCCATGGAGTTGTAATTGGTGGTGCGAGCCTTTGGATGTCTAAAGGAAAGGCAGAAGAGGAACAAAAGGCCGCTTGGGATTTCTTAAAGTATGTGCAAAAACCAGAAGTACAAGCTGAATGGCATGTAGGGACAGGGTATTTTGCCATCAATCCTGAAGCATATGAACAGCAAGTTGTGCAAGAAGCGTATCAAAAAATGCCGCAATTACAAGTAACGGTAGAGCAATTACAGGCTACCAAACCTTCCATAGCTACACAGGGAGGACTCATGGATATGATACCTGAAGAGCGTAAAATTATTGAAACAGCATTAGAGACGGTATACAATGGCGGCGATGTCGATGAAGCATTCTCGACTGCTGTAGAACAAGTGAATGCGGCGATTGAACAAGCAAACACTGCTCGAGGAGAGTAGATTATAAGAAGAGAATGAAGCTAGTAGTTTCATTCTCTTCTCTATATAAAGTGATTTATCTCGGATGTGAAATGCTGTAAGACTCGGACTTCAAAAATGCGATGCGATCTGGGTAAATCGAAATTTCTATTTGAGAAAAGAAAGTAAATTTTCCCTAATAAGGATCTTACGTGGTAAGTATAAAATGGATCACTTTTACTATTTAAGGAGGGACTTTATGGAAACAAAAATTTATGGTCATCGAGGCAGCATGGGAACATACCCAGAAAATACGTTGTTAGGATTTATGCAAGCTATAAAAGAAGGTGTTGACGGGATTGAATTAGATGTGCATATGACAAAGGATGGAGAAATTGTCGTTATTCATGATGAATTTTTAGATCGCACAACAGATGGAACAGGATATATAAAGGACTTAACGTTAGAAGAAATAAGAAGACATAGTGCTGGGGTGAAGTTTTCTCACTTTGACTTATTTGAGGATCAATGGCGCTTGGAACAGGTTCCTACTTTACAAGAAGTTTTAGAATTGTTAAAACCGTATTCGATTGAACTAAATATTGAATTAAAAACGACGAAGTTTACGTATAAAGGAATAGAAGAAAAAGTGCAGCAAATTGTGCAAGTTTATGGTAATAATAGAAAAGTGATTTACTCATCCTTTCACTTACCAACATTGCTTCGAATAAAACAATTAGACCCAAATCATGAGATCGCGCTACTCGTAGAAGGAAACTTACCGCATCCGCATGAGTATATGGATTGTTTTCATTTAGAAGCTATTCACGTTTCTCGAAAAGGGATTTTAAACGGGGTAGACTATTGGCGTCCTAGTTTTCCAAGGTTACGAGCATGGACAGTGAACGATATGAATGATATGAAGCAGTTGCTTGATCTTCGGGTAGCTGCAATCATAACGGATTATCCAGAAAAGGCAGTGTTCTACAAAAGTGAAAGAAAATCATTTGTTTAACAGAATAGGAGGGTTTTTGTTCATACTACTATTGCTTACAAGCTTATCGTTATATGCTCATGCAGAAATTCAAATAACGCCTATGGTTACAGAAAAAGCAGAAATCTATGCGCATAGAGGGGCAAATGATCGTTTTAATGAAAGTACCGTTACTGCTTATGAGATAGCGGCTAGAGATGGTGTGGATGCGTTAGAATTAGATTTACGAATGACAGAAGATGGAGAGCTTGTTGTCATGCATGATGACACCATTGATAGAACAACGAACGGTAGCGGCAAAGTATCTGCGTATACGTTTGCGGAATTGAGGGAGTTTGAGACTGTTGAAGTCTTTCAGCAAGAGGAGAAACGGGAAACAATACCAACTTTAGAAGAAGTATTGCAAGTTTTTGAAAAAAAGGAGCATTATTATATTGAAACACGGCTCGTTCATGGTAAAGCGAAGATGGAAACAAAATTAATTGAATTATTAAAGGAATATGATCTGCTTGATCGACAACATGTCTCTTTTCAATCATTTTCAGAATCCAGCTTGGAACAATTGCAGCTGCTTGCTCCGTCCATTCCGTTAACATTACTGTTTAAAAAAGGGGCATTTAATCTTGAAAAAGCAAAAGAGGTGCCATATTCTGCTATTGGAGTAGAGTCGACGGATGTGAGTTTACAAGTTGTAAACGAGCTTCATAAGCAAGGAAAAGAAGTACACGTATATTTTACCGATTTGGCAACACAAAAACAAGAACAAAAACGTGTCAAATCTTTTAATGTTGATGGCTATTTTACTGACTTTATCAATTATACACAACAGTTATTAGACGATAAGACGATTAAGTAGTTAGGAAAGCATGTTTTTCATGAGAAAGTAAGAAGGCTTTTTATTTTTACGGGGAAAAATAATCTACAATTCTATACAAATTAAAAAAAGCAGGTCGCAATAGGGACCTGCTTTTTCCTGTAGTGGTAAAATCTTAAAAGCATGCTGCTCCAACGATAATGAGTAAGATGAATAGAACAACAATTAAAGCAAATCCGCCGATACCACAGCCATATCCAGCAGGTGCGGAGTAACCGTATCCTCCACAACCGCAATTATATCCATATCCCATAGTTTATCCTCCTATCTTTATGAATTGTTAACAGATGTAGGCAACCCCTACGATAATTAACAGAATAAACAATACGACAATTAAGGCAAATCCACCGCCGTAGCCATAACCTGCAACAGCTTCACCCATGTTAAACACCTCCAGTTCTTTTACAATAATAATGTATGCCTAAGCAATGAAAATGATATGGGTGATCACCTAGTATGCTTGAATTTATTTGAAAGAAATTTTGTGAAATAGCGTTATACATACTATTACCCCTAAGATTTTTAATACTTTAGGTAGGCCAAAAATTTTAGGACTTGTAGTATAAGAAAAATAGTTTATGCCTTCTGACTGGATGACAAGCTGAATTTTGCTAAAGGATATTTTTTAACATTAATTTTCCGCTCATTACCTGAGTAATTTGTCTTTTACAGGGCTAATTACTATCTCATATGATGTTGTATCTGACTTATACATTGGGGGTGAAATTTATATGTCAGGTTCGCATTATTATTCATTATGTCAACGTCATATGGGAAAGGCTGTAGAGATTAAAACACATTGTGGGAAAGTTCATCGAGGTATCATTGAAAAAGTGAGCCCAAACCGAGTTTACATGAGGCCGTTAGATAGAGGACGTGGACTGGGAGGCTTTGGTTTTGGTTTTTATGGATTTGGATATGGATTCGGCTACGGTGTTGCTTTAGGTGCAATTGCATCATTAGCCATATTACCGTTTTTCTTTTGGTAAGAATTCGTTGATTTTTCTTGTTATTTGAAGTGCTTCTATAGGAGAGTTTAGAGTTGATTCTTTTAGTCGATGAATCAACTCTCTTTCCGTATAGTGATAAAGATATTAACTGGCAAAAAAATGAAACTAATACGATAGTCCTAAATTTTGACGGGGTAAATATTTCCTAATTTTACCATGTGAAAAATGTACATTCGGTATAAATTAGGTCTTTATTATCAATTATCCAAAAAATGCATATAGTCAATTGACATAGAAAATTCGGTTGATTAGTCTTGTAGGAAAGAGGCTAATTACTTTATTTCGCCTCTAAGTAAATGAACAAAGGGAGATGAGATTGTAATGGCAGGACAAATTCGTATGACGCCTGAACAGCTACAGGCAAAAGCAAAACGGTATGGGGCGAGTTCTGATCAAATTGAACAAATTCTAAGAGATCTATCAAACCTACAAGAGGAGCTGCGCGGTGAATGGGAAGGTCGTGCTTTCGAACGCTTTGATGATCAATTCCGCGAATTGAAGCCTAAAGTGCAAGATTTTGCTCATTTAATGAAAGAAATTGAGATGCAATTAACAAAAACTGCTGAGGCTGTTGCACAACAAGACGAAGCATTGTCCCAAAATTTTGGACTTAGATAAGGCTTATATATGAGCGAAAAATTGTCGTAAACAACGTTTCGTGACTCATTATGAGAGCTGCACGGCTTAAGTTGTGCAGCTTCTGTTTTGGAAAGATAGTATAAAAAAACGAACAAGATTTTGCGATTAGTGATTCATGTAACAAAATAAATTGTGAAACTTCTAGGAGCTGTTTGTTATGAAAAAATGGGATAAACGCTGGTTCCTGTTTTTAGTATTAATCGTTATCTTAGCATCAGGCTTATCCTATCTTGCTTTAAGTCAACAAGAACAAACAGAAAAGGATGAATCAGAATCAAATAAAGCAATGGCTGTAGCGCTTGTTAATGAAGATGAGGGGTCTATCTTAAATGGACAAGAACTAGCTTTTGGAGAGGCTTTCGTCCAAGGAGTGAACAATGAAGACAATCACGAGTGGTTTGTAGTTAGCCGCGGGGTAGCAGAAAGTGGCTTAAAACGTGGTACATATGACATGATGATTGTGATTCCTAATGATTTTTCCGAAAAAGCGCTATCTATTGATTCGGAATCGCCAGACCAAGTCGTTTTAAATTATAAGATTAACGCAACGGATAATGAGCAAATAAAAGCGGAAGCAGAAAAAACAGCCAGTAATATTCTTAATCAATTTAATCGTAGGATTATTGACGTTTATTTTGCAAGTATTGTCGGAAATCTGCAGAATGCACAGGATAATATTGGTGGCATTATTGAAAAACAAGCCGTATTTACAAACACTATGAGCAGTGAAGTGTATAATCCTTTAGATAATTATACCAATCAATTTAGCACGATAAAAGATAGCACAGAGGTATCGAAGGATAGCTTTCAAGGCTTTCAGGAAATAATGAATAACTTTGAAAAAGAGCTGTTAGATGATGCAGAACTGGATGAAGATTATTTGTCATCTGTTCATGATGTTAAAAAATTAAAAGAGCAAAATAATACGCAAATTCTCGAATTCTATCAAACTTTAAATGAATTTGATCGCTCCTTAAAGCAACAGGAAGTAGAACAAGAGTTGGAACGTTTACAGTTGGCAAATAAATTGATTAATGAACAATTACAGAACAACGGCGGTATGGAAGAAATTAAACCACCTGTGAATTCTGTAATGTATCAAAGTAATCCCGGAGGTAATATTGCAACAAGAGCGAATGTATTAAGGAAGCATTTAGACGATTCATTAACGCAAGTCCAGAAAACGTATAATGATATTGAAAAACGAATAAACCCAGAATATTGGGGCGGTTTTACTGGGGTAATTTCAGATCGTTTAGATGGACTACTTACCAGCAAGCTGGGTAAAGATGATCAACTGGTAAATATGCTTTTAAAAAAGCCAGCTGTTCATGCAAAAGACAATATTCATAAGCACATAAGAAGATTACCTTCAATGGATATGGAGGACTTTGAAGAAGTCGGTTTGCCAAAGCGGACAATCAAAGAAATTAGAAATGTTATTGCGGTAACAGAAAAATATATGAATGAAGACGGCTTAGGCAAAGATGAAAATCTTAACCCGGGTGGTGACCCAACCAAACTCCTATCATATAAGATAAACAAACTAAAAGAAAAGTTGCATACTTCAGGGATGACGATGTCTGATTCCGTCAAGTTGCCAAAAAATGAAAAATCAGCACAAACATTCAAATTAAAAATACCAAAGCGTATTCTCGAAAAATATAATGTGGAAAACTTACAACTTACCATTCCTGGTATTGGCGAAGAAGATTATACAAGAGAATATTATGATGGTGAAATTATTCTTCCAGCGAATGAAGAAGGTGTATTTACCGTTCAGGTTACACTACGGTTGCGTGATAAAAATTCAAATATAGACATACTCCAACCAATTCCTTGGGGATGGAATCTTCATCAAAAAGATATTAATAATGTAGATGTTCCTGAAACAGCCCAAATTGAAACAGCAGAAACACCACTTGTTGCCAATGCAAAGGTAGAGGTGGAGCAACAAGGAAAAAATGTTGACACTTCAGATAATAAAGCGAAGCAAAAACCAACTTCAGAAGAAAAGTCTGAGGGAAGCAATGAACAGAGCGATTCTGAAGAAGGTGGAAGTTTAGGTGAGGATGGAGAAACACCTGGAAATAATAATCCGGACGAGCCAGGGGGCGGGGATGTCTCAGATGAGGATGAACCATCGGACGAAGAAGATAGTGTCCCGCTTGAGAAGCTAAAACCAGCAACCAAAAGAGTTAAAGTCATTAATAATCGCATTAACCATGAAATTATGACTCCAATGGAAGGAATGGATAAAGCGACGAATCAATTAATTAAAGCTGTAACGAACACGGTAACCCCTTACCAAAAACTATTCTCAACCTATGAAAGTTATTTTGGTTTGCATATGGGGGGGCCGAATTTACCGGAACAAATTAAAGGTAAACCTTTAAAAGAATTAGCTACTAAAGATTCGTTATATTATCTTTTTAATAAAAAAGATGTCCCTGGTTTAATCAAAGACTATATTGTCTTACAAATTAGTGATGAAGTGGCTAAAGAAATCCGCACTCCATGGGAACAATTACAAGCTCAAATAGAAATCCATGAAGAGAAAGTTGCATTAATGAACAGCAATGCGGATGCTTTAGTGAATAAAATAGATGAAACTGCTGAAAGAGCTAGGGTCTTGAATAAAAGTCTTGAAGCAACTTTAAGTAATGTAGAAGCTTGGCGAGAGAAAAGCTTGAACTTACTTGAATCTCAAGAACAAATTCAAACAAAAGAAGATGAAGAGCAGTCTGCCATCGTTTCCTTGGATGACAGCTTTCAGCCACTACTATCAGCTAGTCAATCTTTGTCGGAGCAAGCACAGAGCAATGTAAATGAAGGTGATGTAGTTTATGATACTTTCGATAGTATTAATGAGCAAGCGACGACGATTCAAGAAAGTGGCGATGATATTGTTCAACAAGTAGAAACGTTGTCAGAAAATATGACAAATAAATTAATGGATGATGAAAATTTTGCCGAGAACTTCACTGGTGTATTAGCAAATAGTCGTATTGGTGACAGGCAAAATGAAGACTTATATGATTTCTTATCCAATCCAGTTCAAACAAGTAATGAAGGAACGATTACATCCAGTGATTCATTTACACCATACTATCTTGTGTTAATCTGTTTCATTGTTGTCTTGTTTACAGCCTATGTTATTTCAACAATAAACCAGAAGCGTATGGAGAGGGATCCATTTTCGGAAGGAAAAACAATAATGAGCCTGAACACACCAATTACACTTATAACGATTGGTATTGGCGTATTAGAAGGCATTGTGATTGGTGTTGTATCTAGTTATACAATGAAAATTGCTGATAGTGATATGTTAATGCTTACAACGCTTATTATCTTATTAATTACTGGAATGTTACTTTTTTCCACTTATTTATTAAGACAAGTTAAAATGATTGGTATGTTTATACTTTTAGTGGTGCTCAGTCTATATCTGTTCTTAACAAATGCTTTGGGAACAGGTATAAAAGGAATGGAGACGTGGAAAGAATTTTCGCCACTGCAATATGTTGAAACCCTTTTGTTTCGTGTTGTACAAGGAGAAGCTAATTACTCCGCGTCCATCTTTATTATGATTGGTGTTGTAATAGTAGGTGCTTTAGCCAATTTGTTTGTTGTACATCGCTCAACACAAAAAGGGGATGTGGACAATGAAAAAGAAGCAGAGGCTAGTTAAAGCGATCCTCACACTTGTTATTAGCGTGCTGGTTGTTTGGGGATACCAAGCACCAGCGGCTAGTGCCGATAGTGATGGAGACTTAGAAATGAAAATTGACCGTATTGTGGAAGATGATAAGAAAAATACAGTTAACCAGGAAACAGAGTTAGAAAAGATTTTCCCTACACTATTTACAGAAGAAACATCTAAAATCATTGCTGAAAAGAAAGCGGAGCAGCAGCAGTCTTTAGAAGAACTGGAGTCAGATCTCTTTGCAAAGGATGTGCAAACAAATAAGACATTGGATTCTGTTAAAGACGACCTGTTCACGAAAGATTATGAAGAGATTGCCGCATCTACCTCGAAGCCGAATAAAGATGAGATAGCAGAGACAAGCCAATCTAGTAATACATGGCTATATGTGTTAACAGGTTTTGCTTTACTTTTATGTGGTGGAATCTATGTAATGATGCAAAAAATGTTAAATTAGGAGAAATAACAAATGGCACAAGATACCCATATTAATGTGACAATGGATTTTAACTACATTGGATGCGGAGTTTACGACCTCCGTATCCCCACACAATTAACGGTAAAACAATTACTCTATTATGTAACAGATGCTCTACATATTACGCTACCAGATCATTCTTACTATGCCATCAAAGTTACCACGAAGAAGCTGTTCATTGCAGATGATGATTATATCATCGATTACCCTGTTACAGATGGAGATATATTAGTTGTTCAATAACAAGAAACATATGGCTTATATGAATGATCGCTAAAATGATCGAGCTTGACACAATATGTCGTGTTGTAAGCGGAATATGCATTTTTACTGGAGGACAAAGGAGTTAATGGGAAATGAAGGAAAAAACAATCGAATTTGAAAACCTCACATTGCAATTTGAAATGGATCAAACTAATTGGAAAATGCGTTTACCGAAATCACAAACCGCTGTACATGATGTTCGCCAAATGGATATCATGTTACATCCTTCTGATTTTTTTGCCCCGCTTACTATAGAGGAAGAAAAAGATGCATTTCAATTTACATTTAAGTTAGAGCCTAGATGGAAAAACTGGGATCATCTACTGCAATTACATAGAAATGAAAAATTACGATTACTTTGCAACATGTTGCAATTAGAGCCTATTTTGAACACGAGGATAACTTTTGTTCTTCATCCTGATAACCTGATGGTTAATGATAATCTGATGCCTGTTGTTATCTATCGAGGTATTCGCAAGCTTGTACCACCTTATGAATGGGATGAAGCAGATTTTTTAAAACAATTAAAATGCTATGCGATCGCTTTATTCTCTAAAAAATTTAATTTTGATCAGCTTTATCATGGGTCATTACAAAATGCAACGGAAACCGAATTCCAACGACAGGTAAGTGAAGTAGCCGACTTAGCAGAGCTCAAGGATTTATTGTATAAAAGTTATCAGGAAGAACAAGTCAAAACAGAACAAACGATGACAGTTGTACCAACGAAACGCTTTCGTTTATTTAAGCAACTTTCGATTATTATGATTATCGTTTCCGTATTGTTAACCGTTCCCGTCATTTATTACGGCATTATAAAAGCACCTTACCAAGATAATCTATTAGAAGCTCACGGTGAGTATTTGGCTTCTTCCTATGGCGATGTTATTTCCACTTTAGAGGGGGAAGATCCAGAAAAGCTACCGATTCAAACGATGTATATTTTAGCTCATTCCTATATTAACGTGGAAAACTTACCTGATGCAGAGAAGGAAGTTATTTTAAAAAATGTCAGTTTGAAAAGTGATCCTGATTACTTAGCCTATTGGATTTATAATGGCAGGGGAGAATTTGATACATCGCTTGAAAAGGCCAAGTACATTGATGACCCTGTCTTAATTATACACGGACTTATTCAAAAGATAGAGGAAGCTAAAAACAATCCAGACTTAACAGGATCAGAGAGAGAAAAGACTGTTAAAAAGTTACAAGATGAACTAGAACAGTACCGTGAGGAGTTTGATTTACAAGACGAGGATGAAGAAACAGTACCGGCAAGTGAGTCAGAGGCGGAAGATACTAACCAAACAGAACAAGAAGCGCAATCAAATGAGGACAATAAAAAGAAAGAAGATAGTGGTGACAAAGAAAAGGAAAAATAGCTTTTTAGCCATCTCTTAAATTAATCTTTCGTGTTGCTTCATCGATACACACGTTCATTACAGGTATGACATCAAGCGCCGTATATCTTGCGTAGTATAAACATTGGCGTCCAGAAACTGTCCACATATTTTATATTGTAACGTTTTAGAGAGGGAGAAACGTAATGGCAAACAAAATACTCATGGTCACTTATGATAATCAATTGCATAAATGCCATTTACCAGATCAAGAAAAAAAGGAAATGATAATTGGTAATAGCTGGTCAGATAATATAACTTTTTCCAACTTAGAGCAAACACATAAACTAATGTGGAATGGCAACGAGGCTTTTATTGGGGAAGCGAAATTAGAAAAACAACTGTCTCTCCCTGAAGCGGATCATCTGTTGGAATTATATTTGTTACATAGGGAAGAAACCAGATTCTATGACGCTGCAGGTGTAGAAACAATAACGGTTGGCACGCATTCATATGATGATATTATGCTACCTAATTCGTCTGTTGATTTTGTCTTGCACAGACAGGAAAATGGGTTTACTTTTCAGCTAGAAAATAATGGTGCAACCATTTTTCATAACTTTAAGGCTGTTGAAAAGCAAGCAGTCGTATGTCCTGGAGACCAATTATTTGTTGCTGGAACGATGTTTTGCGTAGGTGAAAAGGAATTACAAGTGATGACATCACATCTTGATTTTACAAGTAAGCTTGTGGAATTGGTAGAAGTGACTACTCCTTACAGCGGGGAGTATCCAGATTATCATCGTTCACCTAGAATTATTTATCGGGAACCTGAAGAAGATCGAACGATTGCTAAACCAGCACATAAGCCTTCAAAGCCTAGTGAACAATTGGCAAGAACGATCGTACCTCCAATAGTAATGGTTGTAGCACTGATTGTTATTTCACTAATTCAACCTAGAGGGGTTTACATCATCGTGATGCTATCGATTACCATTGTCACGATAATATTTTCGATTACTTCCTATGTGAAAAGTGTTAAAAAATATAAAGCGGATATGAAACATCGTGAAGAGACATATAAAGCGTATTTGCAACGGAAAACGAAAGAACTGCACTTAGTAAGTGAGGAGCAACGCCACGCTTTATTTTATCATTATCCTGATATCGTAACGATTAGAGATATGGTTAGAAATATGGAGGCAAGAATTTATGAAAAAACCATGTATCAGCATGATTTCCTGCATTTTCGTGCGGGTTTAGGAACGGTTTCATCTAGTTTTAAAATTGACTTTAATGATGAAGAATTTACCCAAGAAAAGGATGAACTTATAGATCAAGCAAGAGAGCTCTTATCTCAATATAAAGAAATTGAAAATGTACCCGTTGTTACATCATTAACCAAAGGACCTGTTGGCTATATCGGTCATCGTCCGCTTGTGTTAGAACAGTTGCAGTTATTAGTTACACAACTTGCATTATTTCATAGTTATCACGACGTGCAATTTATTACAATTTTTCCAGAAGAAGAAAAACAAGAATGGGATTGGATGCGCTGGCTACCACATGCTAGTTTAAGAGATGTTAACGTGCGCGGTTTTATATATCACGAACGTTCTCGTGATCAAGTGTTGTATTCCTTGTACCAATTATTAAAAGAACGTAGACAAACCATAGAAGAGAAAACGAACAAAAATGAAAAGCTTTATTTTTCTCCCCATTATATCGTACTTATTACAGATGAGAAGATGATATTAGATCATATTATTATGGAATTTTTCAATGAAGATCTAAGTGAAATTGGTGTGTCCTTAGTATTTGTGCAAGATGTCATGCAGGCACTTCCAGAACATGTGAAAACGGTTATCGACATTCGTGATGCAAAGCATGGAAACATTTTATTAGAAGAAGGAGAATTAGTGAATAAAAAATTCCATCTGGATCATTATCCGGAAGGGTTTGATAAGGAAGAAATTACCCGTGCCTTGGCACCGATCAATCATCTACAAAATCTAAAAAACTCTATACCTGAAAAAGTGACTTTTCTAGAAATGTATGATGTGGAAAATGTAACGGATTTAAATATTGAACATCGTTGGAAGGTGAATGAAACGTATAAAAGTTTAGCCGTTCCATTAGGTCTTCGGGGTAAAGAAGATATCGTTCAATTAAACTTACATGAGAAGGCTCATGGTCCACATGGTCTTGTTGCTGGTACAACTGGTTCAGGGAAATCTGAAATTATTCAGTCCTATATTTTGTCTTTAGGGATCAATTTTCATCCTTATGAAGTTGCCTTTTTACTCATAGATTATAAGGGCGGTGGAATGGCAAATTTATTTCATGACATGCCACATTTGTTAGGAACGATAACGAATTTGGATAAAGCGCAATCAATGCGGGCGCTCGCTTCGATAAAAGCAGAGCTGCAAAAACGTCAACGGCTATTTGGGGAGCATAATGTCAATCATATTAATCAATATCAGAAGCTTTACAAGCAAGGTAAAGCAAGCGAAGCGATGCCACACTTGTTTTTGATTTCGGACGAATTTGCAGAACTGAAATCCGAACAGCCAGATTTTATGAAAGAGCTTGTATCCACTGCGAGAATTGGGCGTTCTCTTGGTATCCATCTTATCCTTGCAACACAAAAGCCAAGTGGAGTTGTCGATGACCAAATTTGGTCGAACTCAAAATTTAAATTGGCGCTCAAAGTACAAAATGCGAGTGATTCGAATGAAATATTGAAAACACCTGATGCAGCGGAGATTACGTTACCAGGACGGGCGTACTTGCAAGTTGGGAACAATGAAATCTATGAACTGTTTCAAAGTGCGTGGAGTGGCGCAGATTACGTGCCAGATAAAGAAGATCATGAATTTATAGATACAACGGTTTATGCGATTAATGACTTAGGTCAATATGATATTCTTACTGAGGATTTAAGTGGATTGGCCAATAAACAAGATGTGGAGAAAAAACCAACTGAATTGGAAGCGGTGATTGATTACATTGCTACTTACACAGAAAAATGCCAAATTGATCCTCTTCCAAGACCATGGCTCCCGCCGTTACCAGAACGAATATTGCCAAAGGAAATACATGATGTTCATTTTAAAGAAATTTGGCAAGAGGAAAGCAAGAAATCGCTAGTCGTTACATTAGGTTTACTAGACCAGCCAGAATTACAATCGCAATCGCCACTTACGCTTAATTTAACGAAGCATGGACATATTGCTGTTTTTTCCAGCCCGGGCTACGGAAAATCAACGTTCTTGCAAACAGTTACTATGAATCTTGTGCATCAGCACCATCCTGAACATTTACATGTGTACTTACTAGATTTTGGTACCAATGGTTTACTACCGTTAAAATCGTTACCACATGTTGCGGATACGATGCTACTGGATGAGGAAGAGAAAGTAGCTAAATTCATCCGTCTTATGAGCAGTAAAATCAAGGAACGGAAACAGAAGTTAAGCAATTATGGCGTTGCAAGTATGGATATGTATGAAAAAGCGAGCGGAGATATAGTGGAAAATCAATTAATTGTTATTGATAACTATGATTCTGTCCGTGATGCAGCATTCTCTGATGAGTTCGAAAAGCTAATTACACAAATTGCTAGAGAGGGTGCAAGTATTGGCATTCATCTAGCCATCAGTGCCGGACGACAAAGTGCTATGCGCATGCCGTTATTGTCGAATATTAAAACTCAAATTCCACTTTATTTAATTGAAGAAACCGAAGCTCGTGGAATTGTCGGTAGGACAGAGATTGAAATTGAAGAAATACCAGGAAGAGGGATGATTAAGCTGGACGAACCAGCATTATTCCAAACCATGCTTCCTGCAGAAGGAGAAGAGACATTAGCAATTATTGATGCGATTCAAGCAACTGCAAAAGAAATGGCAGCATTCTGGGATGGTGAATTACCAGAGGAAATTCCGATGATGCCTGAAGGAGTGGTTGACTTTGAGAAGTTTAAAAACAACAGAAAGACAAAACAACTTGTAAAAGAAATGCAAGTCCCCCTAGGATTGGAATTTGAGGAAGTACAACCACTTGCTTTTGATCCAATCCAACATGGTCATTTAACTGTTGTAAGTGATCGGCAAGATGGTTTAGATAGATTACGTCAATCATTAGCAAAAAATATGTCTCTTCTTTCTGGTTTTTATCAAACGATGTTAATTGATACGGCAGAACAACAACTGTCCGACATTGGAAAAAGCCTACATGCATATATATCTGAAAAAGAAGGAGTTATTTCTGTGAAAAATGATCTTATGACAGAAATTAACATCCGTACTAAACAGACAACGGGGGAGAATGTTAGATGGCTTGTTCTTATTGCCGATGTAAAAGATTTTTGTGATCGCACTCAATTAGAAGTGGATGAAATAACCCTTCTAATAGAACAGGGCAAAAAGGCCGGCATCCATTTCATATTCATAGGGGATTACAGCTATATTGGACTGAGCTTTGAACAAGTTGCTAAGTATATACGTTCGCAAGCCATAGTAGGATTGATGAGTATGCGACTTGGCGATCAGGATATATTCAAGCAACCATTTATTAGACAGGAAAAATATCCAAATCCATTTGAATGTTATTTAGCAATGGATCATCAGCATACAAAATTGAAAATACCTGAATAAGGGGGAGTGAGGGATGAGCACATCATTAAGTCTTTTGCGGGAGCAGAGAAGGACTGTGTTACTTGGTATGAATAATGCAAGGAATGAAATATCAGTTTTGCAAGATAAGGTTAGCAGGTTACAGGAAGCTTCTAATACATTGGAAACTAATATTACACATTTAAGAACAACTAAAAAATCCATTGATCAGTTAGAGGAAGATGGCAGAAGATGGAGAGGAAATAATAAAGATACGTATGATAATAAGTATAGCTTATATAGAGATAGTATTCAGCAATATTTATCTAAATCGATGGATGCAAAAGAGACTATTGATAGTGATATTAGAAGGTATGAGGCCAATCAAGCTTCATATGCAGCAGGATTAAATAATCTGCAAAGCTCTCTCCATTCACTGGAGAGTCAAATAAGGGCAAAGGAAAGGGAGTAGATTAAATGGGGGAGCAAGTAGGTATAAACATAGAAGTTTTTCGGGAGAATGTTTCTAGGTTAAGAGCTGCTGTTTCCAATATAAACAGTAGTACTAATAAGAATTGGACTTTTGATAAAACGAATATTACGCCGTTTACTAATGATTTGGAAAATGCGGTTAAAGCAATGACTATATTGGAAAGATACGTAACTCTTTTAAGTAATGATATAGACACATTGAAAAATATAGGAGAAAGTATGAAAGAAAAAGATGAAGAGTTAAGTAAGGGAACGTCTAAGATAACTAGTGACTGATGGAACATTTATAACGAAAGGAGGGTTTAGATGGGGAATAAAGTGGATATATCAGAGGTTATCGAGTTTTCTAGTGACTTTCAAAAGGTATCTACTCATATTAAATCAAGTTTGAAAGAAATATCAACTAATATCGAACAAATTATTGGAATGGATACTTTCTCTGGAAAGGCAGCAAAGAACGCTAAAGGTTATTTCGATAGCTTTCATAAGCATGGAATTATTGAAGCACTTACTGAATTGTTTACCGACTTGAATCACAATCTAAAAGATCATTTAGAAGCATTTCATTCAAATGTAGATTCTCATGAGAATGCGATCATTCAAAGTGACTACTTAAATGATCAACAAATCAAAATAAATATAGACTATCAAAAGTTGAGGGATTTAGATGATCGTATTCAAAAAGCAATTCACAATGTTTCTGACATTACAAGTGCAGGTACTCCATCTTTTTATACGATTGTACAGGATGAAAAAGAAGTGGTTGAGACTATTACTGAATTAGAAGAGAATTTTAATTCGTTTACCAATGAAGGAAAATCACATAATTCCCAAACAAGGGCATTAATAGAACATATTGAAAAGACAATGAACTCCGTTAAAGGATCTGCAGGTGTAGAAAGGTTTAGTGATTATAAAAACGACGAAAACTTTAAAAAGCTAAGTAGTTTAACCAGTACGTATCTTGCCCCTTCAATATCTGGGTATACCTCTTCAAAAGCAATAGCTAGAGCAGCTGAAAATGACGGGTTAAGCGTATCGAAATATGAAAAGAACGGAAGGATAACTTATCGTATTAATGCAAGCGAAGCAGCTTTAAAAGAATTAGGTATAAAACCGAATAAACATGCAAAATATTCACTATACCAAAGTGGCAAATCAGGAAGAGCAAAAACTCCTTTAAATTATTATGATAAGAAAACAGGAAAGCAAGTATGGTCTCCTGAGGGGAGAAATATAATTAAAGAATATCCCGAAATGAGAGCTTACAATGACAAGGCAACAAATTGGGATAAATTTAAAGCTGTTGGAAAATCAACAGTTCATGGAGCAAAAGACAATATAAGTGGTATAAATCCCAAAAATATACTGGGGAATGGGCATTTAAGAACTGCTGGAAAAGCGCTTGGACCACTTGGAGCAGGGTTAAGCTATTACAATAATTATAACGATGCTAGAGCAGATGGTTTAACTAGAGAAGAAGCGTATTCTAGAGCTGCTGTAGACACAACAGTTGAAACTGCAATAAGCGGAACTGTGCAAGCTGGTTTTACAGCTGCAGGGACTGCCTTTATTCCAATTCCAGGTGTCGGAACTGCAGTTGGAGCTGCTCTTGGTATATTTGCTAACATAGTTATAAATAAAGATTTTGGTAAAAGTAGAAAATCCTTAGTAGATAGAGCGAAGGGTGCCTTTCATAAATTAACAGGTTGGTTTAGTTAGAATTAAGGAGTTGGTAATGTTGAAATTACTAAATAATTTATATGAAGAAGATTTCTCAGTATTAAGAGGACCACTGAAGTCTGGAAGGCAAAGTCCTAACTCTATGGCAGGTATGCTTATTTTTTCAATTTTTCTTCAAATTTTTATGTTTGTTTTAATATATATTGTGGCTGCCGACCGCTCCATATTCCCTTTTAAGGAGATATTAAAAATTGTTCATTTAGTATTAACAATAATTCTAATTATTTTATCTATTGTGTATTCCATTAACTCCGTTTATAGAAAGCATGAGGAATTACAGTACTTAGTGAGTATATTAGTATCACAAAACTTATTTGGAGTCTTTCCATTTTTAGGTGCTTTATTTTTTTTAGGAAAAGAATTAAGCAAAAGTCTTCTATTATTCTTAACCATTATTACTTTAATACTTGGGGTATTAATTGTTATGATTACAGCCATTCGCTTTTATTTTTTATTAAAAAAGGGAGAATACCGAGGTGGATCAAAAAAAGGTCAATTAAGAAGTAAATTTGAGACTACCACATATCTACCAGCTGTAATTATAGGAAGTACAGGCTTGGTATTTGTGATTCAACACATAATTAGAAATATGATTTTTGTCGACCTTGAATTAATCATTTTAGTTGTAGTGGGTTTCGGAGTTTTTTTCACCATGCTTTTTGTACTACCAGAACAATTAGTTATTCTCTACTGTAAATATCGTTTTGAAAGTTTTAATTTTGATAAGGATGGAAATTTAAAGCCAATGGGGTCGGAAAGGGAGGATGATTGATTTGCAATTTGAAACTCGCTCACTTATTTTTAATAATTTATTAATCTATGAAACAAGGCAGTTAAGAAAAAATTGGCAACAAGGTTTTTTCATTATGGAAGATTTTATACTTGCTGAAGGTATTTACCAAAATGGTCCCATATTTTTTTCGGTTTCTCCTGAAAAGAACGAAGATAAATTTGGTAAGTTCACATATTATTTGCCAATTAGCGAGCCTGTTAAGTTATCAGATGAAACCGACTTTCATTTCCAAGAGAAACTATATATTAAAGACGCTTTAGTTTTACGCCAGGCGGATCAAGCAACTGATTTCCATGCTGCTTATCAGCGAATTCAAGAATATGCTCATCTTCATGATGTACCAATAGATGCTACATTTTATTGTGTACTGTTGGAAGTATATGATGATTTTATCATTGATCTATACGTACCTTTAAATCATAGAGGTGAGGGGTCATGATTGTAGAACAACATCATATTGCTTATACAAATGTAGTTTCAAAATATTATCAGTTTGTACCTGAAGAAACTGATATAGCCATTAAAGATTTTCAATCTATTTTGGAAAAGGAAGGATACCATCCAGATGGTAGAATGTTATTTACTATTTTGAGCGACCCAACAAGTGAGGTTATGCAGGCAGAAATTTTTTTGCCAATTCTTGAAAGTAATTTTACAATTTCGGATGAAGAGCAGCAAGTATATTTTCATAGTTACTTTTCTGTCAAGCCAATGATAATGACACGCTTAATGGATGATTTTGAAGCAGCATCTCAAGTGAAGTTTTGGGAGCTAATGCACTATATAAGACAAAATGGATTGCAACAGAAAACCCCTGTGTTTGTAGACTATAAGACTAGCCATATGGGAAGAAGATATGTGGAGATGAGTGTAGGAGTTTAAACGCAATAGCCATTGGGGAGGGAGAATGAATAATGAAAAGGTTTTTAATGCTAATTATGATTGCGCTTTTGTTTTTATTGGTTGCATGTAGTAATGATGCAAAGGAAATTGATGACAGTGAGAAGCAATCTGAAGATACAGAAGCGCAGGCGAAAACAGATAATGGAAATGAACAAAACACAAGTGAACATGCTGGAGGTCAAATGCACGACTTACAATTGAAATTACAGAAACAGGACAAAGATGCGGGGATGACAATTCAAAATAATGAAATCTATACGGTTTTAGATGAAGCAATTAAAGCTGATCCCAAAATGGGAGTTCCAAATGATTTTAGCCTCTATCCGTTTGATATTTCAATTAACCCTGATGGAAGTCGATCCATTTTATTTCTGGCTATTAATCGACTAAAAGATTCTATGAAGAATATCAAATTTGATATGACATTTGGAAATCAAGAAGGAGAATACATATTTGAAAATAAGGAGTTAGTGCTTACTGAAGAAGAGTTTGGCATTCTTCATGCTGATACCGCAATACCATTTATGCTGGATGTAACTCCACAACAGGAGCAAATGTTTAATCGTTTAACAAAAGATAATGTGTATATAGACATGGCTAATTTTGAAATGGATATAGAAAAGTAAGCATTTTAAGCTATTATTAATAGACAGGAATAACTCTTAGGTAATAGTTTGGTTACGTCAGCCAGCACTAAATAGCAGGCTTTTGACGGCTGGATCTGGGGCTTCTCCATATGAAGTATTAATTATTCATGCGGCATGTATAGTGCACCACACATTATACATGCTGATACAGATAATTAAAAATTTAAAATGAATTTAAATGTAAAATGTGAGTTTTGTGTAAGTAGGTGGAGATAGGATGAAGAGCATATTTACTGGGTCTTTTTCTCAAGTGGAAGAGGCAATTAGCGAGAACTTTATGAAAGAGGCAATAAACTCTATAAAAAATTTTAAAATGCATAAATTCATTATATTTTTATTATTTTTTTCAGGTAGTTCTTATGTTGTTTACGGGGTAAGTTTTTTCTTTACTAACAATATAGATGATTTAGCAGTATCATTTGATAAAAATAATGAATTTATCCCTTTATTTTCAAGTATATGGTATATACATCTCCAGGCTTTTATATTTTTTATTGCCGGATTGATAGCTTTTATATTTTTTATTGCCGGATTGATAGCTTTTATATATAAAGAAAAAAATCATGCGAAAGGTTACTTTCTATTTATCTTTTTTTTATCTCTTGGTGGGTTACTATTTTTGCTTTTTGCCTTTAAATTTACCCAATTAATAGTAAATAGCTATACATTACGTATGTTATATACGGTATTATTTTTATGTAGTTTTATTTTCGTTTTTTATCAAAGCTATCAAAATGCAAAGGAAATGGTGTGTGGTACAAAAAAGAAAAGATTAGCATTTGTTGAATGGCTAAGGAAAAACAGAAAAAATGTTTTAAGTATGCTATTTGGAGTTGGAGCTTTATATTATTTAACAAAAGTAATCTCTCCAGAAGTAGATGATTTAGAAACTAGAATTATGGGCTCATTAATTGAATTTGCGCCTTTAGCCGTCTGTTTATTATTTTTCACGTTTATATATTTAAATAGTAAACTAATAAGATCGTATTATTTATATAAGTGTTCCGAGGAGTTCAGGAAGAAATTTGGAATTGCTGAGACAGATTGGTATGGGGGGAAATATAAGGGTTAAATGTCATGAACACTAAAAGTGAGAATGGCAATAAACTTTTGCAATACTTGTATTTTTCTAATAAACCTGTTTGCACCTTATTTTTCTTTAATCGGAAGTTTTCCTAGGTGGTTATGAAAAGGGTGAAAGGATGAAAAGCGTATTTAATGGATCATTTTCTCAAGTAGAAGAAACTGTTAGTGAGAGTTTTGCAAAGAATTCAATTAATACGATTAAGGGATTTAATTTATTAAAGGCATTCATATTCATGATTTTTTGTATTGGTTTAGCTTCATATGCTTTGTATGGGGCAAGTATCTATATAAGTAATATTATGAATCAAGCTACAATACCATTAGATCAAAATAATGAATTTATCACTATATTTGATAATATCTGGTATATGCACATTCAGTCTATTTTAATACTAACAGTAGTGATTGGTACATTAGTATATAGAAAGAAAGATAATATTAAAAGTTTTTTTGTATACAATACATTTTTGACTATATTTCTACTTTTATTTATGATTTTCTTTTTTAAAGTAATGCAATTGCTAGTATATAGTTCATCATTACGTTTGATCTATACAGGGTTATTTATGATTAGTTATCTATATATCTTTGTGAAAAGTTACCAAAAAGCAAAAAAAATGGTGTATGGTACAAAGAAGAAAAGATCATCATTAATTGAGTGGTTTAGCAGAAATAGAAAAAATATTACTAGTTTTTTAATCGGTGTTGGGGGCTTGTATTACCTATCAAAAGTTATTTTTATGGAGGCAAATGACTTAGAAACAAGAATTATTGGATCATTGATTGATTTTCTGCCTTTAATTGTATGTTTCGCATCTTTTTCATTCTTATATTTTAACAGTGTTGCAATAAGAAGTTATTATTTATATAAGTATTCCGAACAGTTTAGGCAGAAGTTTGGAGTCGATAAGAAAGAGTGGTATGGGGAGAAATATCAGGGGTAAACGGATACGAGTTGTTATGAACATGTGATAAAAGGTTACATAGGTAATTGTATAAATGCAAATTTAAGCACGAAAAAAAAGCTAATGCCCCCAGTTTTATTACATCTACGAGCGCAATAGCATAAAATATGATTCGGTCAGAAAGCACGTAAATAACTGCAGGCTTTTGACGGCTGAATCATGGGGCTCTCCATATCAAGTATTAATTATTCATGCGCATGTGTATAGTGGACCACACATTATACATGCTAAAACAGAGATTTATAAACTTGAAAGTAGAATTTAAATGTGAAATTTTAGTCTTGTGTAAGTAGGTGGAGAGGTAGGATGAAGAGCATATTTACTGGGTCTTTTGCTCAAGTGGAAGAGACAATTAGCGATAATTTTATGAAAGCTTCAATTAAAACTGTAAATGATTTTAAATTTTATAAATTATTCATATTAATTCTATTTTTTTCGGGTGCTTCTTATGTTTTTTATGGAGTAAGTTTTTACTTAACTAACAATATAGATGATTTTGCAATACCGCTGGATAGTAATAATGAATTTATTCCTGTCTTTTCTAGTATATGGTATATACATATACAGTCTTTTCTATTTTTTATAGCTGGGTTGGCAGCTTTTATATATAAAAAAAGAAATCATGTGAAAGGTTTTTTTCTATTAAACATTTTTTTATCGCTTGGTTGGTTACTATTTTTACTTTTCACTTTTAAACTTACACAATTAATGGTAAATAGTTATATATTACGTATATTATATACGGTATTACTTATATGTAGTTTTATTTTTGTTTTTTATCAAAGCTATCAAAATGCGAAGAAAATGGTGTATGGTACGAAAAAGAAAAGGTTAGCATTTGTTGAATGGCTAAGCACAAATAGGAAAAATGTTACAAGTGTATTATTTGGAGTTGGAGCTTTATTTTTATTAACGAAAGTTATCTCTCCAGAAGTAGCCGATTTAGAAACTAGAATAATGGGCTCATTAATTGATTTTGCCCCTTTATTCGTATGTTTAATAATTTCTACGTTTTTATATTTAAATAGTGTAGTTATAAGAGCATATTATTTATACAAGTACTCGGAGAAATTCAGGAAGAAATTTGGAATTATTGAGGCAGATTGGTATGGGGAAAAATATAAGGGTTAAATGTCATGAACACTAAAAATGAATATGGTAATAAACTTTTGCAATACATGTATTTTTCTAATAAACCTATTTACATATTATTTTTCCTTAATTGCAAGTTTTCATAAGGTAATTATGAAAAGGGTGGGATTATGAAGCAAAACATATTTAAGGGATCATTTTCTCAAGTGGAAGGTGCAGTAAGTGAGAGCTTTGCAAAGAATTCGATTAATATGGTTAAACGATTTAAAACTATAAAGGCAATTGCCTTTATTGTGTTTTTTATTGGTTTAGGCTCCTATGCTTACTATGGTCTAAGTGTTTTTATGATTAATAATATGGATAGAGGTACAATTCCATTGGATGTAAATAATGAATTCATTCCTGTTTTTTCAAGTATATGGTACATGCACATACAGGCTATGTTAGTTTTAGTAGCTGCTTTAGCAGCATACATTTATAGAGAAAAAAATAATATTAAAGGTGTTTTTATATATAATGTATTTTTAACTATAGCTATGTTGTTATTTTTTACTTTTTCATTTAAGTTAGCGCAATTAATTGTGAATAATTTTTACTTAAGAATGACTTATACCATCTTATTTGTAATTAGCTATCTATATGTTTTTTTTCGAAGCTATCAAAACGCAAAAGAGATGGTATATGGTACCAAAAAGAAAAGATCAGAATTTGTGGAATGGTTTAGCCAAAATAGAAAAAATGTTACAAGTATACTATTTGGAGTTGGAGTTTTATATTATTTAACGAAAGTTATTTTCTCTGAGGCAAATGATTTAGAAACAAAAATTATGGGCTCATTAATTGATTTTGCACCTTTAGCTGTATGTTTAGCATCCCTATTATTTTTATATTTTAACAGTGTCGCAATAAGAAGTTACTATTTATACAAGTACATGGATAAATTTAGGCAGAAATTTGGAGTTGCTGAGGCAGAATGGTATGGGCAGAAATACAAACCGTAAATTGGTAGTAAGAAAAAGGGCTGCATATTCCAGCCCCCGCGTATTCAAAATGGATTCAAACCTGCCAAGGTCGCTTTGTTTTCGTTTTTGATCCAATAGGTGTTGAGGGCAAAAGCTGTTTTTTGACCAATTGTGGTTTCATTCCGCGTTCAATTTGTTTCTTTACGGTTTGGTCCATTTGAAAGATAATGGGTGGTTTAAATATCCGCTTGGAAGCAGCATGACAAGTTGGGCAGGTCGTTATTTGTTTATTACCTTTTATACTTTGATGCCACACTGAAAATTCACCACATAATTGGCAGTTAAAAGTATAAGTGGCCATGAGTCCACCTCCGTTACAATGGTAAGATATTCTTCGTAAATATTTCTTTTGGTATGCCAACTGTTGCGCAAGTATTAGGTATGTCAACAACTCCTGCTAAATGCCCTTGTACTGGTGCAGCAGATAAAAGCATATAGGCTTGTTCTCCAGTGTATCCTTGCGCCTTTAGAAAATCAATGGCATTTAAACATGCGTTGCGGTAGGCGACATTGGCATCTAAGTAAGTTTGTTTTCCGTTTGGCTCAACGGATACGCCTTGGAAGACAATATATTCGTTATAATGTGGGTTTACTGGACCTGGTTGATAGACAGGGTTTGTTTTTATTTGATATTTCGCCATACCACCTTTGATAACATCCACACGTAATTCAATCCACCCAGACATTTCTATTCCACCACAAAAGGTGATTTCCCCATCACCTTGTGAGAAATGGAGGTCTCCTACAGATAATTTCGCCCCTTCAACAAATACTGGAAAATATACACGAGAACCTTTAGACAGGTCTTTTATATCGCAATTGCCACCATTCTCGCGAGGAGGAACAGTTCTAGCCCCTTCCTTGGCTATTCGGTCGAAGTTAGAACCAGTTACATTACCTAAAACAACGCTTTCTTCTGTTGGTGGATTAGCAAGTGGAGGGACTCGTTCTGGATTAGAAGCAATTAATTCTTTTTCCCGTCTATTCCATTCGTTTAAAAGTTCTTGAGAGGGAGCTACACCCATGAGCCCAGGATGAATTAATCCTGCAAATTTGACATTAGGTATATGTCTTGAAGTAGTGTAAATACCGTGAAAGTCCCAAATAGATTTTGCGGCTTCTGGATAATAATCGGTTAAGAAGCTCCCGCCATTGTCTTTTGCAAATATGCCGTTAAAGCCCCATGGCTGCTCTCCGAAAGTGCCAATATCAAGAATGTCAACGACCAGCAAGTCACCGGGCTCCACACCATTTACATATACTGGTCCACTTAGTACATGTACACGCTCTAAATTAACTTTACGAATATCAGAGGGGTCATCATTATTTTTAATTTGACCATCTGTCCATTCTAAACACTCCATACGAAACGATTCCCCTGGATCTACTGCAAATGCAGCAGGTATATCAGGGTGCCAACGATTATGTCCAGGTATGTCTTGTTTATCCATTGACTTGTTCAAATCAACCTTGAATAACGTTTCCATAAACCCAACTCCTCATCTAATTGTTATGGTGAAACAAGCAGTTTCTGAAAAAATGATGAAAAATTCAAAAATATTAACCAAAGTATAACGGAACATAGTATGAAGTTCAAGAAGTAATTTTGAAAGGAGTTTTTGGAGGTTAAAAGGTGCGTTATCAAGTTCACAGCTAAACAAGCTGCTGACATCAAAAGCTTAAAGATGTAGAACAATTTCGATATGTGATGGTATTTTAGTAATCCTAAAGTCCTTGACAAATTGATCGAATAAACAAAATGTCATAGAAAATTGCTAAATATATACAAAAATGGCTTGACTCTAATGCTATGCTTATATAGAGTGAATAATGCTTTTATAAAACTATTCCACGGGAGTGAAGGCAATGAAAGCAGCAATTTGGTATGCAAAGAAGGATATTCGTGTTGAAGAAGTTGATGAACCAACAGTTCATGCAGGGGATGTGAAAATTAGGGTAGCTTGGGCTGGTATTTGTGGAAGTGATCTCCATGAATATGTTGCTGGGCCCATTACGATTCCAGCAGATACTCCTCATCCATTAACGAAAAGAACGGCACCAGTTATTATGGGACATGAATTTGCTGGAGAGGTAGTAGAAGTTGGAAAAGATGTTACGCAAGTATCGGTAGGTGATCGAGTCACGGTGGAGCCAATGATTACTTGTGGGAAATGTAAAGCTTGCCGCCAAGGTCGTTATAACCTTTGTGAAGTTATTGCAGCTTTTGGTATGTCTGGTGTTGGTGGAGGTTTTTCTGAATATACCGTTGTTTCGGAGAACATGATCCATAAAATTCCTGAACATATGAGCTATGAGTTAGCTGCTTTGGTTGAACCTACAGCAGTTGCCATGCATGCAGTAAAACTTAGTCACTTAAAAGTAGGTGATACAGTGGCTGTTTTTGGAGCAGGTCCAATAGGGTTATTAACGATACAAGCAAGCTTTCTAGCTGGAGCAAAAAAGGTATTTGCGATTGAATTATCAGAAGAGCGAAGAAAAGTTGCTACTAAGCTAGGGGCAGTGGCTATTCATCCAGCAGAGACAAATGTTGCCGAAGACATTATGAAGCAAACCAATGGAGAAGGCGCAGATGTTAGCTTTGAGGCTACAGGCGTTCCGGTAGTATTAGAACAAGCTGTCAACAGCACGAAAATGGGCGGAGAAATTGTTATTGAAAGTTTATGGGAATCCAAACCGAAATTGGATGCTAATAGCTTTGTTTTTAAGGAACTCCATTTAGTCGGATCGATCGGTTATCGCAATATTTTCCCGACAGTGATTGAGTTAATAGCTGATGGTAAGCTTGATGTAAGCGATTTAATAACGAAAAAAATTACATTAGATAACATCGTGGAGGAAGGGTTTGAATCACTCCTTCAAGAAAAAGCGCAAGTGAAAATATTGATCGAACCTTAGGAAAACTTTAAAATCATATTTTAGCGCAGTTTTAAACAACTGCTTAAACATAGCAACTTCGCCTTATGAGTATACAGAAAGAAATCCCCAAAACGGGATAGCTAATAAATATAAACAACACCAGCTATTTATCTGGTGTTGTTTATGCATGTTTTTTTGTATAGCTACGATAATAAAAGAATCCAATGATCCCCCATAATCCCATAAAAAGGAGAGAAGGTGTACTTAGTTTCCCAGGTGATTGTGGGAGAATTAAAAGTAGAATAAAACTAATACTTATCATAATTCCTATGAACGTTAGCCATTGATCCCATTTTGTTGTCGCATACTTATAACTAATCAAGCATACGTAGAAATACGCAATAGCAGCTAAAAATGATGACATATCGACAATGTAAATAATCACTTCTCTGCCAAACCAAGGAGCAAGCAGACTGATTGCAGTGATAAATAGAACACTATTTACTGGTACGGCGTTACGGGTCAGTTTCTTATATTTAGGGTGACATAGCTTATAAACAGATAACGAAGCTAGTAATCGACTGCTACTAATCATGAATCCATTAATTCCTCCAGATACAGCAGTCATTAGGGCAATAATCAATAACAGAAATCCGATGCTTCCAACATGGGTTAAAACTGCTTCGCCTAGGGCCCAATCTAATTGTTTTGCTTGATCAGGAGAAAAAGCAAGGGCAGTTACAATTGTTAATATACTGTACGCAACTACTCCAGAAAAAACGGAAATAATGGCTATCCATGTCGCTTTTTCAGGTTTGAATTTTAACTGAGTTGCTACTTGAGGAATAATATCAAATCCCACAAATAGAAACGGAATGATGGCAACGACTTTGGCTATTTCTGACAGGTTCAACGTATAGTTTTTTATATAATTCGTGGAAATAGTAGCTGAACCAGTATCAAATAGCATGGCAATAAAAACAATGGCAATATTAATGATTAAAAATAATACCATTACGTTTTGAACATTGGAGCTTTTTCGTAAACCTCTGATATTTAGGATGGCAAATAATATAAGCACCATGCTTGCTATGAGTACTTCCGATAAATATACAGGGTACCCAGCAATATCGTAAAGATAGAACCATTCTACGTTCGTTCCAAATAATATTTTAACAATTAAAACAAAAGCTGTGGCATTCAAAGGAACGATGCTTAAATAACAAAGGATTAAAGACCAGCCAACAATAAAGCCATGCATTTTCCCTAGGTTTTTAAACGTATAAGAAAAGCCGCCTCCATCTTCAGCGTGTTGCTGCATCATAATATGATAACCCTTTTGAATGAAAATAATGGCAAATCCGCCTAACAGTAAACCAATCGTTGTATTAATAACGCCAGACTCTGGAAGAAATTTAATGCCGGGAAGCGTAAATGCTCCCCAGCCGATAATGGAACCTAATACTAAGCTTAATATATCAAAGCGATTTAATGTCGTTTTCATAACGTTTTATCGTTACTTAAAGTTATACGCAGTGACGATTTTTTCTCTTCCAGTTACTTGATCATTATAATACTCATATAAACAAATTCCTAGAAAAGATCCTGATATATTATACACATTGGTATAGCCCAAGTGCTGTAATGCCATCACTGCATTATAGCTACGCTGTGCAGAACGACAGTGCACGTATACAGGCTCGTTTTGTGGGATTTCATCTAGTCGATCTCTAAATTCGCTTAAAGGTATGTTCACTGCATTTTTCAAATGACCGCGTTCGTATTCATGTTTTTCTCTAGCGTCCATAATAAAAGCGTTACTTTCTACTAATTCACGTACGTTTGTTACCGGAACTTGCTTGAATTCGCCGTTTAAACGATTGAGCGCAACTAATGCTGCAAAGTTAACGACATCTTTCGCTGTTCCGAACATTGGAGAATAACAAAGCTCCAGCTCTTTTAAATCTTCTAATGTTCCACCCATCGTAATCATCGTCGCAATGACGTCGACGCGTTTATCAACGTTGCCTTTGCCAATGGCTTGAGCACCAAGTATTTTTCCTGTTGGATATTCATAAATTAATTTAAAATGAATCGGATGACTTTCCGGCATTAAGCCAACTTTATCATTTGGAATAATATAAACAAAATCATAAGAAATACCCGCATTTTTAGCTTCTTTTTCATTTAATCCAGTAGCCGCAGCATTTAAATCGAACACATGGATACAAGAAGAACCAATAACTCCCGTGTTGCGATGTGGAATTCGGTTCATATGGTCAGCAGCAGCTCGAGCTTGACGTTGCGCAGGTCCTGCTAGAGCTAGTCTAGTAGGCTTGTGGGTCTGTTTATGATACACCTCAATGGCATCTCCAACTGCATATATATCAGAATCGTTTGTGACGTAATTATGATCCACTTTAATGCCGCCAGTTTGTCCGATTTCAAGACCAGCTTGCTCTGCTAAAGTAGTTTCTGGCTTTACACCAATAGCAAGCACGACAGCGTCTGCTGCTAGTTTTTTACCAGATTGCAGTTCAATTTCATTTGTTTCTATTTTTGCTAAGCCATCACCTACAACTAAGTTCACACCTTGATCGATCATTTCTTTATGCAAGATTTGCGCCATATCGTAATCGAAAGGAGCCATAACTTGATTACTAAATTCAATTAACGATACGTCCAATCCAGCTAAGCGAAGATTTTCTGCAACTTCAATACCAATAAATCCACCACCAATGACAGCTACTTGCTTTACGGTATCTTGTTTGACATATGCATCTAATTTAGCAATATCAACTACGTTTCGTACGGTAAACACATGGTCCATTTCTGTTCCAGGTATAGACGGAACAATAGGGTTTGCTCCAGGAGAGAGGACGAGTTTATCATAACTTTCATCGTAACTTTCCCCAGTTAGCACATTTTTCACTGTAATCGTTTTATTCCTACGATTAATAGAAATCACGTCACTATTTACACGTGCCTCGATATTGTATTGTTTTTTGAATTGGGCTGGGTTCATTAGGACTAGATCATCGCTATTTTCAACAATGCCACTTAAGTGAAATGGCAATGCACAGTTTGAAAAGGACACATGAGGGCCTCGCTCAAACATAATCACTTCAGCGTGTTCGTCTAATCTTCTAGCTCTTGCTGCAGCTGAAGCGCCACCGGCAACACCGCCGATAACAACAATTTTTTTATTCATCTTCATTCTCCTTTTTACACATAGTACAATGCATCACATCATTCAAATACTACTTTCATTTGTGAATCAGATAACATTTAAGTTTAAAGCAATCATACCAAAAAAATCACTTTTTGTACATATACCCGTATCGGTAAATTCTCTGTCGTTAAAAAAATTTAAATTTTTGCTCACAAATACTAATTTTTTAGTACTACATGAAGTATAGATCTTTAGATTTATTGTTTTAAGCTTTTAATATAAAAGCTTGGGCGATAGCCAAGCAAAAACATAGGCTCCTTCAAAGAATGGATGATTAAAATAAACGTTTAGCTAGCATATTACCGATAATACCGCCTAATGCTAAAAAGATAAAGAATATCCAACCTGATAGGGAGAAGTTTGCAATTGGAGTAAATAATGCTCCGACATTACATCCATTGGCAAGTCTTGTGCCAAGTCCCATAGTAATCCCACCTAAAGCAAATAGAGCTGCTTCTCTCTTTTGAATATGAGCACCTTGTAAAAACATTGTTTTCATTTTCCCAGCTGTTAATAAATAGATCACCGTTCCTACTAAGATACCAAAGTTTTGGACAGATATTGGATGCTCGAAGAAAGGCAATACAAACGGGTCAGCTGACATTTTAGTAAAGGAAGCAACGGATTCTGGCGAAACTCCTAAGAACATTACTATTTTTCCAAACCAAATACCAAACGGAGTAGAAGCTCCCCAGCCAGCTTTTGTAACGCCCATTAGTAATACGAATAATACACTAATTACAATTGCTCCTTGTTTCAGAGACCATGGTTTAATAAAAACACGGTTGTAAGTTGCTTGGCTGAATAGTTTATAATCTTTACTATCAAATGTATCCGGTTGCTCTTGTAATTTTTCTGTTTCATGTTCCATATATCGATTTTGTTGCTTTCTTTTTCTTTCATAACGATAGGCAAAATAGACGGTTATTCCACAGAAGAGTGCAGTAAGTAAAATAGCTCCAACATATCCGTTTAGACCATCCCATTTAAAAAGATCCGGTAAGAATACGCCGCCTTGTAGTTGGCTCCCTATAGAGGTAGAAAACCATGAATCAGAAACCCAACTTGCCGTATGCTGAATTGGAAATCCAATAAAAATGCCAATACCAAAAAATAAAAGGGTGATTAGTGCTCTAGGAAAACCTGTCGCTAAATCGGTTAACACACCTGATGCACAGCATGAAGAGAAGGCCATGCCAAATCCGAACAACAATCCACCTGCAATTAAACCAACATTAATTGGGTTAATCCATAAATCGTAGTTTGTAGGGTTAGAATACAATAAAAATGTAGTCGTTGCTAACGTAGTAACAAAAAACATTAATGCCATCGCTCGAAGCAATTTTGTTGAACCAGTGGCATAAGCGCGATTAATGCTTCCAGCAAAACCGGTATAAGCACGTGTTAACGTATACCCAAGCCCCACCCCAATGAGTAGTCTAAAAAATAACATATCTGTCTTTAGAAGTACGCTGCCTAAAATAAAAACGGATATAATAGCAACAATTCCTAATACGTACTCTAATTTTAGCAACTGATTACTTTGGATCGATTGCTGTTTTTTTATTTCTGCTTCCATAAGTAAAACCCCTTTCTTTTAAATGTGAATTATTTCACATTATTATTATATAGATAGGGGGGTAATTTTTCAAGACAATAACCCTTACATTCAATAATTGTTCATATGTTACCAAGCAATTCCTATAGGATTGTGCGTGAAAGAAAAACAGCATGCTATATAAGCATACTGTTCTCGATTGTTCATACATAAAGACAGAAAATGCTCAAATATACGTAGCATCCTTTATGCAGCTCGTTTTCGTTCTGATTTATCAACAACTGTCGCCCCAACGATATCTCCAATGACATTTGAAGCAGTACCAGCCATTCCAATTAACGCATCTACTCCGGCAATTAAAGCGACGATTTCAAGTGGTAAGCCGAACATGCTTAGTACAGCTGATAAGGTTACTAAGCCTGCCGCAGGTACGCCTGCTGTCCCTATGGAGAGTAGAGTGCCGATCATAACAATGACTAGAAAATCTGTTGGTGAGAGGCTTAAATTAGTAATATTTGCTGCAAATACCAATGAAACACCCATTCTTAACGCCCCACCATCGGAATTGAAAACAGCACCAAGTGGAAGTGCAAAATTCGCTGTTGTTTCCGAAATGCCTGCTTTTTTAGCTGAATTTATGGCAATAGGGAGGGAGGCAATACTACTAGATGTAAAGAATGCAGTGGTATAGGCTTCTTTCGTTTGCTTAAAGAAAGAAATGACAGGAACTTTGGCCAATTTTAAAAAGCCTGTATATACGAATACCCATAATAGTAAAATACCTAAATAAAAAACCGCCGTAAATTTTAATAACGAATGGAAAGTGTCCCAACCTTGGCTTCCAAATGCAGTTGCACTAATAGCAAAAATTCCAATTGGGGCGTATAACAAGACTCCTTGCAAAATCTTGTAAAACATTTCATTGAGCGCAGTGAAAAAAGTATTTAATAAGTCACCGTATTCTTTCATTTTTTTGTCATTCGCATAGCGCATGGTAGAAATAGCAATGCCCATAATGACAGCAATAAATAAGATAGCCATGAGATCTCCAGATGTAAATGCAGTGAAAATATTTTTAGGCACAATTTGTAACAGTATATCTGAAAAGCTTGGTGTTTCAGGTTCTTCCACTTGCGTGTCTGGAAGCGTTAAGCTTGTACCTGGGTTGATCCATAAAGCTAATGCGAGGCCTATTAACACAGCGGCTGCAGTCGTAGCCATGTAGTATAACATTAATTTGCCACCCATACGACCGAGTTGATGAATTTTCATTTTATTTACTGCAAGCACCACTGTCAGGAAGATAACAGGAATAGCGACTAAACTTAGTAAGTGAATGAGCAACGTACCTAATGGTTCGAGAATATCTGTCTGATCTTGAAATATTAATCCGATAATGATTCCAGCAATGAAAGCTATAGTCATTTTAATGACAAATGAAGTCTGTTTATATTTTTTCCAGATATGCATAGTTAATAATCGCCTTCTTTATTTTAGATTTTCCTAATAAACATGTGCAAGGCTCACCGCATGATCATAGATCATATCCTTGTGGAATGAAAGAAACCCGCCACTAAAAAGTTTGTACTTTCTATCGTACCAAAAAACAGCAGAGGTGACACCTTACAGAACTTCAAAACTTAAGTTAAACCCTGAAAATATTTTAAAAAATGCCCAATGGACGTATCTAGCTGTGCTGTTTATCTTAGTAAATATAAGAAAAGTTACAATGCACCATTGATTTTTATGTGCTCGCTTAGCACTTCTTGCTTGTAAGAAGCAATAAAAAAACTTGGCTTATCCATCAAGCTTTATGGTAAAAAACGCGCTTGTTTTGCTTGTACGATATTTTAAAGTTATACTCCCCTATAGCGTAAAAAAGGAATAAGTCAATATATATAATACCAATAAACATATCATTTGAAACATATTTTGAAAAAACTGTGACGAATAAACATTTTTCTACGTTTGCCATCGCTTTTCCTATGAATTTAGGTATAATAGGTTGGAAAGTGAGGAGAGATATGTGAAAAAGCTTTTATATTTTATTATTGTTGTTTCATTTATTGATACGTTTATTCAATTGCCCATCATAACTCCATATGCCAAGAGTCTAGGGGCTTCAAATATATTAACAGGTGCAATTGTAGCTGTCTATTCATTAACAAATATGTTCGGAAACATAGTAGGTGGACACTGGATTGACAAGTATGGCCGAAAGCGCATGCTGTTTATTGGTATGATCTCCGTGACGGTTATTTTATTGTTATACCCTCTTGCTGCTACAGGGATGCAGTTATTTATTATTCGATTATTACATGGACTTGCTGGTGGTTTTTTAATTCCTTCTGCTTTTGCGTATGTAGGTGACCAAACGAGGGTTGGTTCTAGAGGAAAAGCCATGGCCTTTACAGGTGCAGCGATTGGAATTGCAGCCATTGTAGGACCAGCTGTTGGTGGTGCTTTAGCTGCTCGCGGGCAGATAGAGTATGTGTTTCTATTCGTAGCAGGGTTGTTTTTCATGACGTCTTTTCTAGTCCTTCGCTATTTAGAAGAATCATTTATTTCCAGAGATAGATCCAAAGTCCATGTCAAGCATTTCATTCCATTATTAAAAAACCCTTTATTATTGCAAGCCTCCCTAGCAGCGTTTGCGTTAATGATTAGTAATGGAACATTAGCGTTTGCATTACCTTTAAAGGTGGAAGCGATTGGATTGGATACGAGTGCAACTGGAGCATTGTTGAGCACGTTCGGAATTATGGCAATAATAGTATTCTTAACTCCTATTAATCGAATTTATGATCGAGCGCAACCATTGACTTTAGTGGGGGCGGGTATATTATTAATAGGAAGTTCGATGCTGTTTTTAAGCTATATTACAGAATTTTGGTTAGGAATTTTAACTATGATTGTGTATGGGATCGGGTTTGCACTTGTTTTTCCTTCCATGAACCGTATGGTAGCAGAAAGTTCTACTCAAACAGACCGCGGAAAAGCATATGGCATATTTTATGCATTTTTTTCATTAGGAGTTGTCGCTGGCTCTTCTATTTCCGGAGCAATTGCCGAGTGGTGGGGGATACCGTTTGTTTTTACTGCAATGGTGATGCTTGTCGTTTGCGCCATTCTTTTTGTTATTGATCGTATTAAAAAAAGTAAAAGACATGAATGTTAGTAGACTAATAGGATAAAATATCCGCGGAAATAATAGTTATTTTCCGCGGATATTTTTCATGCGATAGATGAGTATAAAATCTTTAACGGTCTATCATATAAGAAAATGAGCCTAGCCATACACTTGTAATAAACATTCGATAGAGATAAAAGAAAGGTCATCCTTAGAGGCGACCAAGAATTTCTCTTTTATGCTACTGTACGGCTAGAGTGATTCGTAGTTTGCTAAAACATACGTAAGTTTCTGCTAGTCAAGTATATCTGTTTCAGCAATTTGCTCACTTTCAATCGTAAACAACTCTTTTAAAGACAATTCATGTTTGTTCGCATAGGTACGAACAAGGCATTCTCCAACACAATATCCTAGCATTTTTGGGTATAAATGTGATCCATACAGTAAGTGGTAGTATGTTTTTGATTCTGGCTCTAGTTCTTTTTTGGGTGCAATGTATTTGTTCCAAAATCGATGTAATACATCATCGCTATATTTTCCAATATAACTAGCTGTATGCTCTGCACCAAGCCGTTTGTAAACAGCGTATTCTGCCATTCCTTCTAAAATAATCGTATCTAATAACGTATACTTACTTTCTGGTTTATTATATTTTGTCAACCGGCAAACATGGTTGTACTCATGTGTTAAGAGCGCTCGAATCTCCATTTTAGTATTCCACTCGGATAGAAATAAGAAAATTTTATCGTTAAAGCTCAGCCCGGCTTTTCCATTAAATTCTTTTCGTAACTTATGATTGGCAGTATCAGATGGAAGAATAAAAATAGGAATGTTAGCTCCTTCCCAATCATATTGCAACTGTTGATAATCTTTTGCAACTATTTTCCATGTATTTGCCCCCTGCATCTTCTGTATTTGTTTTTTGGTTACTGCTGAACGACTCATGCCGAACATTGTCAGATGATGGAGAACGTCTTCTGCTTCCGCATTAGGAAAATATTTTTTTAATCGTTTGGCAATTTGGAGTGGTTGGTTATCGTCATGCAGCAGCCATTTATCCGTACGAATAACCCCCGCCATTTTTTTTGCACCTCCTTTGGAAAAAGTCACTTTGATAGCATATGCATGTCGGAAGAAATAGGGACTTGTATCGAATGTAATGAGGGGCGCATATATTAAATGCGTGGAGGTGAAGGTGTGAAATATTTGGAAAGTTTGGCTAAGCTTGGAGTAGGCGGCGCCCATCCAGGAGGGCTAAAGTTAACAAAAGAAATAGTAGCACAGCAATCTATTGATCATACAACTAAATTACTCGATATTGGGTGTGGCACAGGACAGACGGCGGCTTTTATCGCGAATCAATATGCATGTTCTGTTACAGCAATGGATATCCATCCGATCATGGTGGAAAAAGCTAAGCAGAGATTTCTAGATGGCGAAGTTCCCATTTCCGTCGTTCAAGGTAATATAGAGCAGATGTGTTGGAGTGAGCAGTTTGATATTGTTCTTTCGGAATCTGTTTTAGCATTTACAAATATTTCAAAATCGTTAACTTCTATTAGAAATGTTTTAAAATGTAATGGATGTTTCTTAGCTGTTGAAATAATGGTTGATGAAAGTGTGGGAGAGAGTGATAAGCATGCAATCGCATCATTTTATGGGTTCCGTCATTTATTAACAGAAACAGAATGGCGTGAAAAACTCTCTCAGTCTAGTTTTAAGCAAATTAATATTGAACAACCAAGCCTAAATCCATTACCTATAACGATAGATGAAGCACAAGATTTTCATTTTTCAAATTCAGAGATAGATGAGGCATTAGATATACTGCATCAACACCAAGCGTTGACGAAGAGGTATAAGGAGAAGCTTCCATATGCCGTATTTCGTTGCACGAAATAAAGCATCAGTAAATTTGTCGATCAAAGCCATGTTGCACACAAGATGTTGCTTGTTACGCTGTAATGATATCGTTTAAATGGCACTATTAGAAAAGGAGCATGGTGTGGTACTTAAAAGTTTAAAATTTCAATAGGATCTAGCCTTACTGGAATATAACTCTTCAATCAGTAGGCTTTTTTCTTTATTACAGGGTGTTATTTGCATCCATCCATAAAAGCAAGATCGTGCTTCGATTTGTAAGTAATAGGATTATTAGAATAAGAATGACATTCTACATCCAGATAGGAACATCCTGTAAAATGAAAACTGGTTTGATGTTATAATTTGCTTTATACTAAAATGGAAGGTAAATCATTGATACATAAATGGTTTTAAGGTATGTATTTTATTATAGAAAACTAGGTGAGAGCGAGTTACTAAACGCCACGCTAGGATAAGATTTTTTGCACTATAGGAAAATATAAAACCTCTATTATAGTATAAGCAAAGCGACATTATCGTCAAAAAGACGTAGCGATTTTCTAAATCGGATTGCTTAAGTATTACTAGATGGTATTTCAGTTAAAAATACGCTTGTATACGGGGAGGAGTTTTAACGATGAAATTTTTTCATACAGCAGATTGGCATCTTGGTAAGCTTGTGCAAGGCGTATATATGACCAATGATCAAAGCTATATTTTAGAAAAATTTATTCAAGCTGTTGAAGAGGAACAGCCTGATGCTGTTATTATTGCAGGAGATTTATATGATCGAGCAGTACCGCCTACAGAAGCTGTGCATTTATTAGATGAAACGTTAGGTAAAATCGTCTTAGAGCTAAATATACCGGTTCTTGCAATTGCAGGTAACCATGATAGTCCGAGTAGGCTTGATTTTGGAAGTAAAATATTACGTGAAAATGGTTTGCATATTGCAGGGAACCTTTCAAAACCAATTAGGCCAGTAGTCTTACATGATGCGTATGGAGAAGTCCATGTCTACCTCATTCCCTACTGTGATCCAAGCATTGTACGTCATGTTTTTGGTAATGATACCGTTCGGACGCACAATGATGCCATGAAAATAATTATTCAACATATAGAAGCATCCATGGATCCAAATGCCAGACATGTATTTGTAGGACATGCTTTTGTGACCCCTTATGGGGAAGGCGAGGCGAATACTAGTGAATCAGAAAGGCCGTTGTCTATAGGGGGATCTGAATACGTAGAAGCTGATTTGTTTCATAGCTTTCACTATACTGCCTTAGGTCACCTTCATCAAGCGCATTATGTCAAAAGAAAAGAGATTCGTTATGCAGGTTCTCCTTTAAAATATTCGATCTCTGAAGAAAATCATCGCAAAGGTTTTTTTATTGTGAATGTAGATGGGAAAGGTGAAGTAGAAATTGAAAAAAAGCTACTCCTACCGAAAAGAGAAATGCGAACAGTGGAAGGCGCATTAGATGATCTTTTACAGCAACCAATGAATGAAGACTATGTATTTATTAAACTGACAGATGAAACTCCTGTCTTATCACCGATGGAAAAACTCCGCTCTGTGTATCCAAATGCAATGCACGTTGAGAGGAAAACGTTTTTCATAACGCCTGATGCTTCTGAGAAGGAAAAAATGGTAGAACGAACAAAAATGTCAGATATGGAACTGTTTGAAGCTTTTTATAAAGAAGTGAAAGGAGAGGCTCCAGACGAGGAGACCGTAAAATTGTTTCAAGAAACCTTACATGATCTTTTAACAGAACAAGATGAGACAAAAGATGCCACTCATACACTTCAATAAGATAGAAGAAATAAAAAGCTGAACGGTTTGGGAAGGGTGAATACAATTGAGACCGATAAAATTAACCATGACTGCATTTGGTCCATACAAGGATAAGGAAGTTATTCATTTTGATGAACTCGGGAATCATCGTTTGTTTGTAATTGGTGGTAATACAGGAGCGGGAAAGACTACCATTTTTGACGCGATTTGTTTTGCGTTATATGGCGCTGCCAGTGGCCAAGATAGAGAAAATAATACGATGCTTCGAAGTGATTTTGCTGAAGATGATGTTCATACAGCTGTTGAACTTTTGTTTGAATTAAAAGGAGATCAGTATCGCGTTTTACGTCAATTGGGACATGTGAAAAAAGGGAATAAAACGAAAACCGGAGAACGATATGAGTTTTTTGAAGTCACGAATGACGGTGAAATACCTTGTGTAGATAGACAGATTGTTTCTGAAATTGATAAAAAAATAGAACAGCTAATTGGCCTCACGCAAGATCAGTTTAAACAAATTGTTATGCTTCCACAAGGTGAATTTCGTAAATTGTTAACGTCGCAAACGGAAAATAAGGAAGAAATTTTGCGACGATTGTTTAAAACGGAGACCTACCAAGCCATTGCAGAGCGATTCAGGCGAAAAAAATCAGCAGCAGAAGAAGCATTTATGCAAGCAGAGCAGGAACAAAAACAATATATAATGCAAATTCATACTTCCTTACCAATACGAGAGGACGCCGTACTTTTCCAAACGTTAGAGCAAGAAAGCTATAACATGCATCAAGTTTTGCGCGGTCTTGAAGAGGAATGTCGTTATTATCAATGGAAAATAGCAACAGATAAACAGAAATATGAGCAAGCATATCTTGCCCATGATAAAAAACAACAGGAATTTTATGAGGCAAAGGCTATAAATGAACGGTTTGCAGAACTACAGCAAAAGCAAGCTCGTTTAAAAGACCTTGAACAACGAGAAGCGGAATATCAACAAAAAAAGCAAAAACTTACGCAAGCGGAATTTGCACAAGGAATTGTTCTCTTGGAGCAACAGAGAAATGATTGGCTAAAAGAGGAAGAAAGAAAAAAACGACAACTAGAAAATGGAAAGCATCACAAGCAGCGTGTCGATGAACAATTAAGTAATGTAAACAAACAATTAGAGGCTGAAGAAAAACGGGAGCCTGAGCGAGAAGAGGTTCGGAAAAAGCTAGATAGATTAAATAATTATTTACCTATTGTGGAACAAATTGATGAAATGAAACGGCAGTTAATGGCGATAAAAAATCAAACAAAGCAGGCAGCTGATACCCTTTATGCTACAGAACAACTTTTGGGGAAGAAAAAGGACCAAATAGATCAAATGGAAAAGCATATGCATGAGCTTGACCAGTTTGTAGAGAAGCTTCCTGATAAGCAGGAAGAATTAAATACGATGCGTGAGCAATTTAGGTTAGTACATGAATATCGTAAACTAATGGAACAGCAAATTTTGTTGAAAACCGAAGCGAAGCAAAAAGAAAAAATAGCTATTCAAATGAAAGGGCATTATAACAAACTTGAACAAACATGGATGGGTAACCAAGCCGTTTATTTAGCTGCCCATTTGCATGAAGGGAAGGCATGTCCGGTTTGTGGAAGTCTAGACCACCCGAGTAAAGCTACACAACAATGGGAGAAAGTGACGAAAGAGCAATTAGAAAAAGCGAGAAGAGAATTTGAGAGAGTCGACACAGCATATCGAGATGTACGTGGTAAGTTAAAAGCGAATCAAGAAAATGTTCGCGTAAAAGCAACTGAATTAGAAAAGCAGCATATAGCTAGCACAAATGTAAAACAAAAAGAGGAGCAACTTGCAACAGTTGGTAAAAAGCTAAATGCTGAGGTAGAAAGGCTAAGACAAGCACGTCATCAACGTGGAGAAAAGAAGCTTGCGCTTGAAAAACTTCAATCCGAATATAAAGCATTGGAAGCAAAGCAAAAAGAGGAACAGCAATTGGAGCAACAATTAAAGTTAACATTAGCACAAAAGCAGGCAGCTTATCAGGAAAGGATACAGTCTGTACCAGAGAGCATGCGTGTACTTGCAGACTTGAAAGAGCAAATTGCTAAAACAGCCACTCATTTAGAGCAACTAAAAAGTGCATGGGAAGCTATACAAAAAGAGCAACAGAAATGGAAACAGGAACAAACGAAAGTTCAATCAGAGCTCACGCAAGCCATGAAGCAGCTGGATGAAACGGTTAAAAAGAGAGAGAGTTCTGTCGACCAATTTTTACAAGCTTTAGAAAAGGAAGGTTTTTCCTCTGAAGCCACTTATCAAAAAGCAAAATTGCCTGAATCTGAACGGGTAGCATTGAAACAAGATTTAGAACAATACTATCAGTCTATATCTTCTTTACGTGAACAGGTTCAAGAATTAGATGCTATGTTAGTAGGTAAGGAGAAGTTTGATGTAACTGTTATGCAACAGGATTTACATCGTTTAAAAGAGACGTACGAATTAGCTTTCAGTAGATGGAATGAATCCAAGCAGTATGAACAAGAGGCAAAAGGGTTAAAGCAATCGGTACAAAAAGTAATGGAAAAAGTAACAAATTATGAACGTCAGTTGCAAAGAGTAGCTGATTTATATGATATGATTCGAGGTCAAAATCATCGAAAAGTCTCGTTTGAACGTTATTTGCAGATTGAATACTTAGAACAAATTATTGCTGCAGGAAATGAGCGGTTAAAAGAACTGTCAAATGGGCAATATGCCTTTATTCGTAGTGATCGTCAAGAATCATACGGGAGACAAAGTGGTCTCGCTCTTGATGTATATGATGCTTACACAGGCCAAACGAGAGATGTAAAAACTTTATCAGGAGGAGAGAAGTTTAACGCTTCCCTTAGCTTAGCGCTCGGAATGTCTGATGTGATTCAAAGCTTTCAAGGTGCTATTTCCATTGATACGATGTTTATTGATGAAGGTTTTGGTACGCTTGATGAAGAGGCATTGAATAAAGCAATTGATACGTTAGTCGATTTGCAGCAGTCAGGAAGAATGATTGGCATTATTTCTCATGTGCAAGAATTAAAAGCAATTTTTCCAGCTGTGCTTGAAGTAACGAAGTCCAAAGACGGCTCTAGCAGAACAAAATTTTTAATTAAATAGAGCTTTTTCCTTTAAGTTCGCTCGCTTTAAGAAGTTGCAGTATATACTGGATAAGTCAAAGTTATAGCATGGATGATGGCTCATTTTGAGCGAGCCATCATCGCTTTTGAAAATCACGCAAAGAGAGACTCTCTAGATGTTTAGGAAATGAAAGCGAGCATACACTTTACGAGAAACAGTAATGCAGCATTGGGGCTTCGCTTTTTGAATGATTCCGAATAGTTGTTCATTATGTTGCAGGAAAGTACGTTTCTATAACTTAGCAATTTGTGATTTTTTTTACATTATAGGAAAGTATATAGTTCATAAGCAAAATGACAGCTTTTTGCTATAAGAATGGACGAAAAGCCAAGTTTTTCTACTGGTGTTTCTGTTCGCTTTTTAAACTTTCCATTAATATATTAGCTATTATTCTACCAGCTGACTTAGGTGCTGTTTTGCCTGGTAAACCGAGCGCGTGCACAGTTTTTATCCCCCGTTTTTGTGCAGCTACGAAGTCTACGCCACCAGGTTTTGAAGCCAGGTCAATAATTACGGTAGAAATCGACATCTTGCTTAAATGTTCATCATCGATAGTTAAGGAAGGGATTGTATTGATACAGATAGCCATATCAGCTAGTAGCTTATGTAGTCGATTAGGTTTTATAGGAGTTAACCCCATTTCTGTAACCCTAGCTAAATCTGCATGGTTTCTAGCTACTACATATACGTTAGCACCGACTGCATGAAAAAGTCGTGCTACTGTTTTCCCCACTCTGCCAAATCCAAGCACACATACATTTGCGTTATGAATCGTTTCCTCCGTTTCTTCTATCGCAATTTTTAATGCCCCCTCTGCTGTTGGGATAGAATTATAAATCGCAACGTCGTCTCGATCAAATAATCGTATTAAGCTTCGTTGTGCTGCTTTACACATTTCCTGTAAGTAATCATTTGCAGTTCCTGTATAAATGGTGCAATGATCAGGAGTAGAGGAAAGTATTTGTTCTGTAAGATAAAAGTGTCCATTTGCATACATGATTTCAACTTGGCCCCTTTCATCTGTCCCTGCAATAGGTAAAATAATCGCATCGATAATAGAAAGATCCATATGCTCTAATTTGGCATGCTTCACATTAGATTTATCAAATGAAACTGTATCAAATCCAATTAAATATAAGTTGTTTTCTAATTTAGCTAATGTTTCGATAACATGTATATATCTTTTATCCCCACCGACTACGAGAATATGCAGCATCGTATCATCTCCTTTTCGTATTTGGCCGATCGCCGGTTTTTGTGGCGAATGCTATTACTTGAAACTCTAAATTCTATACATAGTATAAGTGAAACAGGTTCACTTATTTATTGTATAATAGGACAACGTTTTATATGAAAGGTTTTTTACGATAAGAGTAATATTGTTGTATTTGGAGATAAGGGTTTACATACTCTTTTTTTCAGAAATTTGGTAGGAGAATCAGCCTTCTAATTGAAGTTTTTTAAAGCAACAGAGCATGATGTAGGAAAAAACCTAGCGTTTGAGTGATTTTGCGTTGGGATGTTTAGAGCATTTGTTTATGGTAAATTAAAGATAGTAAAGCAAATCATATGAAAAGGAGATGTTTTTACTTATGACTACAGTTACATTAGGAAAATCAGATATCGTTGTTTATCCAATTGGGTTAGGTACCAATGCTGTCGGCGGGCATAATTTGTATCCAAATATGCTTGATGAGGAACAAGGAAAGAATGTTGTGCGTACAGCCTTAAATCAAGGGATTAATATGTTGGATACGGCATATATTTATGGACCCGAACGCTCTGAAGAGTTAACTGGTGAAGTGATGAAAGAATATAACCGGGAAGATATCGTGCTGGCAACAAAAGGAGCGCATAAATTTGTTGGTAATGAAGTGGTCATGGATAATTCACCAACTTTTTTGAAGCAGTCCGTCGAAGATAGTCTTCGCCGCTTGCAAACAGATTATATTGATTTATATTATATTCATTTCCCAGATCAAGATACACCAAAAGATGAGGCAGTGGGAGCGTTGAAAGAATTAAAAGATGAAGGGAAAATTCGTTCCATAGGTGTATCTAATTTCACATTGGAACAATTGAAAGAAGCGAATAAAGATGGTTATGTAGATGTGGTACAAGGCGAATACAATTTACTAAAACGTGAGGCAGAAGGTAGTTTTTTCACTTATACTGAAAAAGAAAACATTACATTTATTCCTTATTTTCCACTGGAATCTGGCTTGCTTGCTGGAAAATATACTAAAGATCAAACATTTACAGATTTACGAGCTGAAAATCCGAATTTCCAAGGTGATACATTTCATGAAAACCTTGAGAAAGTGGCGAAATTAAAACCAATTGCCGAGAAATATAACGAAGAAATTGCCCATATTGTTTTAGCATGGTATCTCACCCGTCCTTCTGTAGATGTCCTTATTCCAGGTGCCAAGCGGCCAGAACAAGTAGTTAGTAACAAACGTGCTGCTACGATTGCACTTACCGCAGAAGATGTGCAGTTAATCAGCGATATTTTCACGCGATAGGAAGAATTTGGGGCGTCTTTTTTCTTACCTAACTCATCAGATGTTTGAAATCTTATGAAATCATTAGAAAAGGCTTAGTTGCAGAGAAAACCACCAGTGTCGTAATGAACTGGTGGTTTTGCATTACTGAAAAGTATATGCAAATTCCTATTGAGGTCACTTAGCTCATGTTGTCACTCATTTTTATTTCTCCATTAAGCATAGTGCCCACCAATTTTTTTGCTCCTTTCGATTGTAATGCCTGCATCTGTATAGCTAATGGCACGGAGAATGGAGGTAGGTCCATATTTTGTTCGGATCGCATCCATTGTATAGCCAATATCCTCTTTTTTCGTACGATTTTCAAATAGGCTCAGTTGTGTATCTTGTTTCGTATATAAATTGGTTAAAGTCACATATACTCGACGAATACTACTCCTACCATCGTAAAAACGAAAAAACAACCCCATACAAACATGATACATATCCATTGTGGCGTTAGTTGGTATAGAAATAGAAGTAGAACGAGAAAAGCCGCCCCCTGTTTCTTTTGAATAACTAATTCCAAGTTGAATGGTTTTTCCTGCCATCTGAACGGTTCTTGCTCTGCGGCATACTTCTTCGCAAAGGTCCAGTATACAGACATGAACTTCTTCTTTTGCGTAATCGCGTAGTAATGCAATACCATGGCCAAACCCCTTTTGCTTTGTTTTCACAAAATTGCCGATGACGGGACTCAAATCAATCCCCCATGCATGCCAGTATAATTGCTCTCCCATAACCCCGAAACGTTTTCGTAGTCGTTGTAAGTCAAAACGCGCGAGTTGTCCTAATGTTATAATGCCCATTCGTTCGAGATTTTTCTTCATTCTGCTTCCAATTCCCCAAATCGCCTCCACTGAAGCGGGCCACAGTTTTTGTTGTACATCCTCATATGTACATTCGGCAATGCCTTGTTTCTTTGCATGAATATCCATCACGACTTTAGCAAGAAACTTATTATCTCCAATACCAATGGAGCATGTAATGCCAAAACATTCTAGAATATCATGTTTAATCCGTTGCGCTATAATTAGACGATTTCCAAATCGCCTTTGCAATCCGTTAACAGTAACCCATACTTCATCAACAGAATAGGGATGGATCGCCTCTTTTGGAACATATTGATAAAGTAATTTAGTTATTTCTGTGGACACTTCTAAATAGTCTGCCATATGTGCTGGAACAATATGTAGATCTGGATCCTTTGGTAGTTCAAAATAACGGCTGACATTACTCATTCCATATTTCTTTTTGAGTGCAGGAGAAGCAGCAAGTACAATACTACCTAAACGGTTGGGATCGCCTACAACAGCTAATAAAGTTTCCATTGGATCAAGCCCTAATTTAACCGCTTCTACACTGGCGTAGAAAGAACGCATATCGATGCATAAAACATCGTTACGGGGATAAACGGAATAATCCATCAAACATCATCCTCATTAGAAAAACTTGGGGTTATTGCTACAGCTTTATGGTGAAAGCCTATCAATGTAATGAAAAAGATTCTACACCTTAAAAGAACATTTGTTCTTATTATAAGCAGTTTTGCCCCATGTTACTAGTGGTATTTAATTCCAATCATCAACGTTTTGTTAAAAATGAAGTGCAATCTATATTTTAAAAATTATTTCAGTAAGCAGTGATAAATTTAACATGAAAAAAAGGATTGCCCTTCACCATATGGAAATAGTTATATACAAATTTACAAGCATGCGATAATAAATGAAGATAAGAGGGGAAATGTCTGGTGAAAGAAAGTATAGAAGCATATATAAAGAATGAGTCAAGATTACAAGGGGCACTGATAGGTATAAGTATAAGGGATGCAAATACCGGGAAAATGATTTATGAGCATATGGGAGATACGCGATTTCTTCCAGCCTCCAATATGAAACTACTAACAGCTGCGGCTAGCTTGAACGTGTTAGGGGAGAAGTACTGTTTTAGTACGGAGTTACGTACAGACGGAGTGATAGAAGGAGGAAAACTAAAGGGGAATTTATATGTAGTTGGTAAAGGGGATCCAACGTTACTGCCAGAAACGTATCAACGATTTGCTCAACAATTGCATGCATTAGGAATACATTTTATTGCAGGAAGTATAATTGGTGATGATACGTGGTATGATGCTGTTCGCTTGTCGCAGGATGTAATTTGGAATGATGAGACTTTTCATTATGCATCTTCCATCTCTGCATTAACTGTTTCACCAGATCATCGGTACGATGCAGGAAGTGTTTATGTGAAAATATTGCCTGAAAAATATAGAGATGATGCTAAGATATCTGTATCACCAAAAACAGCCTATATAGATGTGTTCAATACGATAAGGACAGGGAAAAAAGGGGGAGAAGAAGATGTTACCATGATAAGAGAGAGGAACGGAAATACGATTTATTTATCAGGAGAAATTCCAGAAGGTGGGGAGGGGGTGGAAGAATGGCTAGCCGTTTGGGAGCCAACTGATTACGCGCTACATATTTTTCAAGCAGCGTTAAAAAAGCAAGGAGTGTTCATAGAGGGGGGGATGTGTCGTGGGCAAGCCCCGGATAGTTCAACATTATTATATAAGCACCATTCTCCCGCTTTAAAGAAACTAATGCTTCCATTTATGAAAAATAGCAATAATACCATTGCGGAAATACTTGTAAAGGAAATGGGTAGACAAGTTTACGGAGAGGGCAGCTGGGAAAAAGGGTTGCAAGTTTTAGAACGGGAAATGGACGGCATAGGAATGAATTTGGAAACAATGGTTATTCGAGACGGTTCAGGTATATCACATATAAACATGATACCTGCGAACGAAGTAACCAAGCTACTATACAAAATTCAAAAAATAGACTGGTTTAATACATATTTACATGCGTTACCACATACTGTTGCACAAGAACCATGTATGCTCGGTACACTACAAGGGCGTATGGAAAAGCTTGATGTCAAGGCTAAAACAGGGACCATTTATGGTGTAAGTACGCTTTCCGGATATATGCACACTAAAAAGGATAATATCATCTTCTCTCTGTTATTAAATCATTTAGTAGATGAAGACGAAGGTAAAGAGATAGAGGATCGTATTTTACACATTATAGCAAGCGTATGATAAAGTACTAGTTTGCGCTTTAGTTTTATAAACGGAGGCTTTCGTCAAATCCTTATGAAGAAACCCTTCGTCTTTCTATGGAGGAAAAGCTATGGCAACAACTAATTTGAGAAATGTCTAGGGTTTTAGTCAGATTCATAAGGTAAAAGTTTTGAAAACCATCATCTGGGGAAAAGCAATAGCACCAATAATAAAGAAGGGGGTTTTCAAAATGACAGCAAGCCAAGTTGGATTTGCTTTTTTATATGTGGCCGCTTTTTTGCTCTTAGGAAAATGGGTGCGAGTAAGGGTTGCTTGGTTGCAGAATTTATTTTTACCAGCATCCATAATTGGAGGTTTTATAGCTTTAATGCTTGGACCGCAAGTGCTTGGGAAAATACTACATCTTTTTGTAGCAGAAGACTCTTTTTGGGTGAATGGGATTTTTCCGGAGCAAGTGACAGCAGTCTGGAGTGATTTACCGGGGTTATTCATTAACGTCGTTTTTGCTTCACTGTTTCTTGGAACTTCTATTCCAGGATTACGAAAGGTATGGGACTATGGTGGACCACAATTAGCTTTTGGCTGGACAATTGGCTGGGGTCAGTATGTGATAGGAATTCTGTTAGCTATACTTGTATTGAGTCCCGTATTCGGTCTGCCGCCGCTAACTGGTGCCCTTATTGAGGTAGCATTTGAAGGAGGACATGGGACAGCTGCTGGTTTAGCTGGAACATTTGAAGAAATTGGCTTTGCACAAGGATATGATTTGGCAGTAGGTCTTGCTACAATTGGGATATTATCAGGTGTAATTGTCGGCATTATTTTAATTAACTGGGCGGTACGAAAAGAAAAAACACATGTAATAAAAAATGTACAAGGTTTTTCAGATTTACGAAAGCAAGGAATTATGGAATTTGAAAATCGTGATCCGGCTGCTAAAATGACTGTACGACCAGAGTCTATTGAACCATTGTCGTTACATTTTGCGTTGGTTGGCTTAGCCGTATTAGTCGGGTACCTCCTTTTACAAGCTCTCATATGGCTAGAGTCGGTTATTATTACACCGTTTACAGACTCTACGTTTATGACTTATATCCCATTATTTCCACTTGCCATGATTGGCGGGATATTTGTCCAGAAATTTTTTAATAAAATAGATAACGCACAAATTGTAGATAGAAATATGATTAATCGAATTCAAGGGTTTGCGTTAGATTTACTAATTTTAACGGCTATAGGTACAGTATCCATTGATGTAATAGGGGATTATATTGTTCCGTTTCTGTTACTAGCAATTACAGGGATAGTATGGAATGTGTTGGGATTTTTAATTTTAGCACCAAGAATGATTCCCTCTTATTGGTTCGAACGTGGAATTGGTGATTTTGGGCAATCGATGGGAATTACGGCAACAGGTCTATTATTGATGAGAATTGTAGACCCTAGAAGTGAAACACCTGCTTTTGAAGGTTTCGGTTATAAGCAACTTGTATATGAACCATTTCTTGGCGGAGGTCTCGTAACAGCTCTTTCTGTACCGCTGATTTACCAATTTGGAGCAATACCATTCCTTATTTTTGCAATTATTATGTGTGTAATTGGTGCTCTGGTAGGCTTGTTATACTTTGGAAAAAGATGAGCATGTAAAAGATGAACATGTAAGGGAAAAAATTGACATCGCTGATCTTTGGCTATTTTGTCCTTCTCATTGATTTTCAATTTCCATTTTTTAACGATGTAAGTCATTAAATAAACAATCCGAACTTGTTTTGTCCACCATATGGTCCATTTCGTTCGGATTGTTTATGTTACAATTCAATAGGGGAAGTCTTAACCTTCATTTGACAATTTTAGTATATCCAATATTTTAAAGAAGATGCTAAGGAGGATAGCGACAATTGTTGCTAAACCCATACCTGATAAGGCAACGGAGCCAATCTGCACAGTCGTACCACTTACCCCAATTACTAATACAACGCTTGATAGGATTAAATTTTGCGAACGGTTATAATCTACGTTTGCTTCTACTAGCATGCGTAGTCCACTTGCTGCAATAATACCGAACAGTAATAAAGATATCCCTCCCATAACAGCGGTAGGAATAGAAGAAATCAGTGCTGCAAGCTTTCCTACAAACGACAATATAATAGCAAGAACTGCTGCCATACCAATGATCCATGTAGAGTACACTTTCGTGATTGCTAATACGCCGATATTTTCACCGTATGTTGTGTTAGGTGTAGAGCCAAAAAAGCTAGAAATAATGGTCGATATGCCATTACCTGCTAGTGAACGGTCAAGACCAGGGTTTTTGGCAAGATCTTTTTTAACAATATTCCCTGTTACAAATAGATGACCGATATGTTCAGGTACAAGCACAATGGCTGCTGGTAAGATGGTTAAAACAGCTCCCCAATCAAATTTCATTTGATAAAATTCTGGCATGGAAAACCAGCTTGCTTCACGAACTGCTGAAAGATCTACTAATCCAAAAAAATAGGCGATGATATACCCTGAAATAATTCCAATTAAAATAGGGATGATTTTCAAAAAACCCCTTAACGTTACCCAACAAATAATTGTGATTAATAAAGTGAGTAAAGCGACGATAGCTGTGTCTGAGTTAATGGTCCATGATGCATCTGCTCCAACTGGTGCGATCCACCCAGCCATTTCAGCAGCAGTAGGTACAAGTTCTAATCCAATAACCGAAACGATAGCTCCCATAGCAGCAGGTGGGAAAATGATGTCAATCCAGCTTGTGCCAGCAAGTTTAACGATAAAGGCGACGATGCATAGGACAACACCGACAGCTAAAAAACCACCTAATACATAGCTGTAACCCTCTCCACCAGCATAATCTGTAAGAACTGCTGTAACAGGTGAAATAAATGCAAAGCTAGAGCCTAAATAGGCAGGAATTTTCCCTTTTGTAATTAATAAGTAAATTAATGTACCAACACCATTCATCATTAATATCGTTGCTGGATTGACCCCAAATAAAATGGGAACAAGTACCGTTGAGCCAAACATGGCGAATAAATGCTGGATACTAAGTGGTAAACTCGTTAACAAAGGCAAGCGCTCATCTACTTGTATTTCTTTATGTTGTGTCACGTTGTATTCCTCCTATTAATTTAACGGCTACCGTGCTGCATAAGAAAAGCACCCTGCCGTGTTTGTGCATGCAGGGTGCTTTATAAAAGAAAAACAAGCTTATTTCTTTTATCAACAGATTTCTATCTGTTTCACCTTGGCAGCCTCACGGGACTGAATTAAAGGTAACCGTATCAATTTATCCTTTGTATTATCCCAATTTATCTAGCATTTGTCAATATAGTTTTTAGATTTTATGTCATTTGCTTATTTTATTTCAATGAAATACTGCTATTAATAATCTAAAGTCTGTTTCTTAACTCTGTTTTTAAAATTTTTCCACTAGCTGTTTTTGGCAATTCTTCAACAATGGATATGTGGACAATATAGGAATCTTCAGAATGTTGCTTGCAAAAAGAAAGGAGGCTATCTTCAGATATGGTGTTTTCATTTTCGTTTAAAACGACAAAAGCGTGTGCAATTTCCCCTTTTTCTTTATGCGGTATAGGAACAACCGCTACTTCCTGTATGGATGGATGTTGCTGTAAAGTTTGCTCTAAGTAGGCTGTAGATATAGCACCTGTGGAATGAGGAATATCTTTTCTTGCTTCTTGTACATGAATACGCCCATTTTCATCTACTGTCCCTCTATCACCTGTGAGAATCCAACCATCTTCAAGTGTTTGCTGGTGTGCAGCATGCTGTAAGGCACCATTTCCTTTGACGATAATATCTCCAATTTCTTTCCCGTTCGGTGCTACATCTTCCCCTTTATGATTAATTACACGGACTTCCGTTTGTTCCATAAAAATCCCCACCTTGTTCCGTTTTTTCATAATATACGTTATTATGAAATTATAACACAAAATGTTGAAAGCGTTTAAAAAATAAGTTTAAATGGAGATGGAGTAGGAAATGGATGAATAGAGTGAATAAATAACAGCAACGAATCAAGCTTGTCAGTATTTTTTAAAAGGTCAATATGTAAAAAGGAGGGAGAAAAGAATCTTCTTGTGAATGGCTTAAATATGAAATATTTGTTATGATAATTATATTGTAAATGAAGGATAAGCGTGTTGATGTCATTTTATTATATTTTATAAGAGGAGCGCTTTTTCCTACAATATAGAAGTAAGTTTATAGGAAGGTGGAAGTTTTTATGAGTCTAAATAAACCCAAAATAGTGGTGTTGGGGGCGGGTTATGCAGGGCTAACAACAACAAAACGCCTTATGCAAAAATTGTCTCCTGAACAAGCAGAAATAGTATTAGTTAACAAACATAATTATCATTATGAATCTACTTGGTTACATGAGGTTGCTGCAGGAACGATTAATCCAAATCAAGCTCGCGTTATAATTAGTGATGTTATTAATCCAAATAAAGTAAAGCTTGTCGTTGATGCTGTAACAAAAATCGATAAGGATAACCAACGTGTCATTTTAGAAAACAGTGAATTGGATTATGATTATCTTGTTGTTGCTCTTGGATTTGAATCAAATGATTTTGGAATTAAAGGCATGGCGGAACACGCGTTTGCTATTGAAGATATTGATTCCAGTCGTGTAATTAGTGAACACATAGAATATCAATTTGCAAAATATAATTCAGGTGAAACTGTTGATGAACATAGCTTGAATATTTTAGTTGGTGGTGCTGGCTTTACAGGAATAGAATTAGTTGGGGAACTTGCAGAACGTGTTCCACAATTATGTAAAAAATACGATATTGATCGTAATAAAGTAAGAATTATTAATGTAGAAGCAGCTCCATCTATTTTACCAATGTTTGATAAAGAGTTGGTTGAATATGCGAAGAAATCATTAGAAAATCGTGGCGTAGAAATTAAAATTGGCGCGCCAATTTCAGAATGTACAGAAGAAGGGTTCATTGTAGGGGAAGACAATGAACTGATTAAGGCTGGTACAATTATTTGGACAGGCGGCGTAAAAGGAAGTTCTGTGCTAGGAAAATCCGGCTTTGAACTTACGAAAGGAAAAGTAAATGTAGATAGTGACTTACGTATGTCTGGTGAGGAGAATATTTTTGTTATAGGTGACTGTTCTTGGGTTTGGGATCATAACGCAGATCGTCCGTATCCGCCAACTGCACAATTAGCTATGCAAGAAGCGGATGTGGTAGCTGCAAACTTGGTTGCTTTATTAAACAATGAGCCATTAACTGATTTTGTCTTTAAGAGTAAAGGAACAGTTGCATCACTTGGTCATTCAGATGGAATCGCAAATGTGTTTAATGACAATAAACTTAAAGGAAAAGCAGCAGCTGCGATGAAGAAAGTAGTAGATAATCGTTCTCTATACCTTATAGGTGGACCTAAGCTAGTGCTTAAAAAAGGAAAATTTCGTCCATTTTAAGATGTTCACAGCCTAATATGATTTAAAACTTATGGGGAGGCTTACGAATATGAAAAATAAAACGTTATGTGGGATTTTCTTAGTTATTGCTTCGTTAATTGGGTATCGACTGTTAAGTGATTATATGGAAGAAACGAGAGATTTTAGGTAAAAAAACTACCTCACCTATTTTTAGGTGAGGTAGTTTTTTATACTATAGAAAGCATAAAAATTTTAAGGTTTATAGTATAAAAAATACTTGAAATAGGGGAGTTATATAATTTGACTTGCAGAAAATATTTATTTGTATATAACTGGATTAGGGTTAATAATCGGTATATTTTTTGATAGTGTATTACTGGTTTACTAATAGGAGCTGGTGTAGGATGTGCGTTCAATATTGGTTGTCAAATAGAAGAAGTACATAGTTAAACGGAATGCATATTACTCTTTTTTAATAGCAGACATATGGTTTGATAAGAGTGCATGGGCTTAGGTTCATGTTGGACAGGCAAATAATTCTATACTACCTACTGTATAAAACAAGTTTTTCTAATGATGACCCTTTTTTTGAATGACTTGCCCTTATTTTACTTATACTATAAATGGGAGGTCGTTCTTATAATGAGGTTCATTGCTTGTGCGTTCATATTCGTATTGTTTTTATTACCAGTTGAGAAAGTTATAGCTAATGAAGTGCAAACAGAAGAAATTAAGATGAAACGTGTAGAAATGGATCAATATGCGCTAGAAAATGTAGAAAAACTTTTTATAAATGAATTAAAATTGGAAAGTCTAATGAAGTACTTAAATGAAAAGGTTTACCAGCCTCCAATAAATGCAAAATTAGACCGTAATGGGGAGGTTGTATCTGGAAAACCGGGGGTTTCTATAGATAGAAATCAGTTTCACATTGGATTTAGAGAAGCTTTTTATAATAAAGATATCCACGAATTTCAAGTTCCTGTAAAACCGATATACCCTCGTGTAGATAAAGCGCTATTAATCGAAATTAGTCAAAAACAATTAGGTAGTTATGTTACTCATTTTAGACAATCCAATAAGGAGAGAACCACGAATATTGAACTAGCTGCCAAAGCGATAGATAGCCATGTGGTGTTTCCTGGTGAGTTATTTTCATTTAATACAGTAGTAGGGGAGAGAACAGAGGAAAAAGGATATAAGCGTGCACCAGTTATTGTTAAAGGTGAATTAGCTGAAGATATTGGCGGTGGCATTTGTCAAGTATCGTCTACTTTATTTAATGCTGTTGATTTAAAGGGAATTGAAATTGTAGAAAGGTATGCTCATAGTAAAAATGTTCCCTATGTACCGCCAGGAAAGGATGCAACCGTAAGTTGGTGGGGACCTGACTTTAGTTTTAAAAATAAGTATAATCAACCGCTTTTACTGCGAGCGAATGCGTTGGATGGGAAATTAGTAGTTCGTGTTTATTCCTCAGATATTGTTGAACATTTTCAGAAAAATTTTAAATAGCAAACAAGCCGAACAAATAGCATTATTAGTTGTTCGGCTATGTCCTAGTCTAGGCAATTTTATACAATTTTGCAGCTATGGATAAACATACTATGTTATTTAGCCACGTCCGGTTTCAGCGCCCAGCAATTAGGCGACTTCACGAAATCGCCCTACGATAAGTCATCATTGGTTCGTCAACACCGTCTCACCATAATTCCTAAAACTTTAGTCGCCTTCGTTCTAGTCGCTACATTGCTAACCGGGCGCCCCGAGCCTTTGTTCTTTATATACCATTAATCTTGTTTATGCGCCTCAATCTCGAAACTAATTTTTACATCGTCACTAAGTAAAACGCCACCAGTCTCTAAAGTTGTATTCCATGTTAGGTCAAAGTCTTTTCGGCTTATGGTAGTTTCTCCACTAAAACCGGCAACCGTATTTCCACTCATTGGATCTTTACTTTGACCTTCAACAATAACCTCAAGGGTCACTGTTTTCGTCGTTCCTTTAAGTGTTAAATCTCCAATAACCTCATAATGGTTGTCAGATGTTTTTTTAATTTCTTTGGAAATAAATGTAGCTTTTGGATAATTTTCTACATCGAAAAAGTCAGCAGAGCGTAAATGGTCGTCCCGATCCTTATTTCTTGTATCCACACTACTTACGTCAATAGTAAGTTTAATTTCTGCATCTGTAAATTGATCTAAGTCAGCTTTGATCTCCCCATCAAATGAAATAAAATTTCCTTTTGCTTTTGAAATCATCATATGCTTAATTGAAAAGCCAATTTCGCTATGAACGGAGTCTACATTCCAAACCGATTTCGTCATAAAAACTATCCCTCCACAAATTAGTTGAATTACTATTATTATTACTTTATGTAACCTAGTGTAAAATAGAAACTTTATATTGTCAAGTAATTGATTGGATTTCTTGCACAAAAACGTTTGAAAAGGAGTGTCTTATTTTATCTGTACCCTTAGAAGTACGATAAAAAACGAACTAGTCTAGAGAAAATAGTTCTTTTAAGCAAGCTTTCGTTGTTTCTCATCTTCATTAAAATTGCATATTGATCTAGATTTATTCGTTCTTCAGTTATAAAATGTATGATATACCATGAAAAGTCTGGTATAATTTAATTCATAGTGAATTTTCTGAAAAAATAAGGAGGGTTTTTTTGAAACCATTAAAGAATCTGACGTGGGACTTAGAAATTATTTTCCCTGGAGGAAGTAAATCTACGAAGTTTCGAGAACATTTAACAATCGTAGATCAAGAACTTGATAAGCTGGATGCTTACATAGATCAGCTTCAACCTAAGGCTACAAAGGAAAATATCGAGGCACTAGTAGATTTATGTGAGCAAATGGAAAGCACGACAAAATTGATGAGAGAGGCTTTTGCATTTATAAGTTGTTTACACGCACAGGATACAAATGATCAGCATGTACAACCTTTGCTTGGTGAGCGATCTCAATTGAATGCAAAATTTGGTGGAATACAAACAAAGCTAAAACAAAAACTTGGTGCAATAACAGAGGAAGATTGGAGCTTATTTTCACAGCACGAATCGTTACAAGAGATTATATTTGTGCTAGAAGAGTACCGAGAGCAGGCGCAAAACCTTTTACCTTTAGAACAAGAGGCCTTAATTAATGATTTAGCAAAGGATGGCTATCATGCATGGGGGCAAATGTACGATGTCATCGTTGGGAATATGGAAATTACGTTAGAAGAAAAAGGAAGTTTGCAACATTATTCGATTGGACAAGCAACCAATAAATTAACAGATCCGAATCGTCGTTTCCGTCAACACGTATTTACCAAACTATCAGCGGCTTGGGAGGAGCAAGCAGACTTATTTGGTCAAACAATAAATCATTTGGCTGGTTTTCGCTTAGAGACGTATAAGCATAGAGGCTGGGAAAATGTGCTAAAAGAACCGCTAATGATTAATCGGATGAAACAAGAAACATTAGATGCTATGTGGACAGCAATTACAAAATATAAAGGACACTTTGTCCATTATTTAAATAAGAAGGCAGAGCTTCTCGATATTGATACATTAAGTATTTATGACGTAACTGCTCCAATCAGTGAAACAATTCAAACCTATACATACGAAGAAGGAGCCAATTTTATTGTAGATCAGTTCCGAAAATTTAGCCCTAAAATGGCCGATTTTGCAGAAATGGCGTTTGAAAAGCGTTGGATTGAAGCAGAGGATCGACCAGGTAAACGCCCTGGCGGTTTTTGTACAAGCTTTCCGCACAGTGAGCAAACGCGAATTTTTATGACGTATTCTGGAACAGCTAGTAATATTGCTACCCTAGCACATGAATTAGGGCATGCCTATCATCAGCATGTGATGAATGATGTGAATGCCTTAAATCAAAGATATGCAATGAATGTGGCAGAAACTGCTTCTACCTTTGCGGAAATGATAGTTGCCGATGCCTCTTTACAAGCAGCAACTTCAAAAGAAGAGAAAAAAGCTTTACTAGAGGATAAGATTCAACGAAGTGTTGCATTTTTTATGAATATACATGCCCGCTTTTTATTTGAAACGCGTTTTTATGAGGAAAGAAAACAAGGAATAGTTTCTGTAGATAGATTAAATCAGTTAATGGTGGAAGCTCAGAAAGAAGCATATTGTGAGACGCTTTCAGAATATGATCCTAATTTTTGGGCGTCTAAACTTCACTTTCATATTACTGGTGTACCATTTTATAATTTCCCATATACGTTCGGTTATTTATTTAGTAATGGCGTGTATGCAAAAGCTAAAAATGGAGAAGGAAGCTTTGAAGAAGCCTACATTTCTTTATTACGTGATACTGGTAGAATGACGGTGGAAGAGTTAGCTAAGAAGCATTTAAATGTAGATTTAACCGAAACTGCGTTTTGGGAAGAAGCTGTACTTGAGTGCATGAAGGATGTAGATGAATTTATGAAATTAGTATAGATTGCCCTTCTATGGCTCATTTTTAACTTATAAAAATGGAATACATTAGGAGTTTGCAGAGAGTGACGTTTTCTGCCCCTTTTCATTTGTTATTTCAATTGAAAAACTCTGTTTGCAAATAAAGAAAAGTAATGTCAATAGGCGGCTCGTCTTCGTGAAGTTTCGTACTATTGACATTACTTTTTAAATTGTATTTATTTTATCACGGTTATCTAGTTTTGTTTACCAAATGCGAAAGCGTATTTCATAGATATAGGATAGACCTCTCTTCGGTAGTTATTGAACAGAACCAAATAAGTAACGCTTGCATAGGCTGTAACACACTATTCGGAGAGGAAGGTTAATGGTGGAGCTTTCTATATCTCACTATGTGTATGGTCTGTTTACGTTACTCATTATCATTACAATGATGATGCGAAAAGGAGTCGTTCTACCATCTTTGTTGGGAACATTTTTAATTGCATGGTTATACAAAGGGAGCATTGTTGAAGGGTTTACAGCTATTTTTCAAGCAAATTTAGTTGCTGCTAGAGAACTATTTAGCATTTTTTTAATTATTACGTTTATGCTTGCATTATTAAATTCATTACGGGATTTGGGAGCAGATAAACGCATGATAAAGCCAATGCAGAAAATCATGATAAATGGACATATTTCTTTCTTTGTTTTAGTCATCGCAACATACATTATCTCTCTATTCTTTTGGCCAACACCAGCAGTTCCGCTTATTTGTGCTTTACTAGTACCAGCAGCTATTCGCGCTGGCTTACCAGCAATTACTGCAGCGGTGGCTATTGCTATAGCTGGGCAAGGAATGGCTTTGTCCTCAGATTATATTGTGCAAGTTGCTCCAAGCTTATCTGCTGCTTCAGCTGGCGTACATACTGCAGCAGTAGCAGAACAAGCTTTCATGCTTTCCTTAATTACTGGAGCTGTTGCAGTCAGCTTAGCATATCTATTTGCTCGTAATAAGATACGTAACGCTAATGATCCAATAAACTTAGAAGATTTAGCGAATATGCAGACTTCTCAAGATGGTCCTATTGAATCAAATAAGGAAATACAAACGAAATGGAGCAAGGTGTTTGCTGTTTTCGTACCCTTAGCATTAGTTGCAGTGGTTATTTACATGATATATGAAAAGTTTCATTTAGGAAGAAGGAGCGGTTTTGAAGGCGGTGATGGAGCAGCTTTTATCGGTGGTGTAGCTGTTATTCTGCTTTTGTTATCAACGTTAGCGCTTCGAAAAGAGAAAGCGCTGGACTATATTACTACGCATATTACAGATGGATTTGTATTTGCCTTCAAAGCTATGGGCCCAGTGATACCAATAGCTGGATTCTTTTTTTTAGGAAGTTCAAATTTTGCAGATGCCATATTAGGCATAGGAGAAGATGCACCAGCATTTTTGTTTGATTTAGTACAGTCCACACAGTCCTATTTACCTGAAAACCAATGGTTAGTGGCATTTAGTATTTTAATAATTGGTATGATTACTGGCTTAGATGGATCGGGTTTTTCTGGACTTCCACTAACAGGTGCTTTAGCGACTTCGTTGCCATCAAATGGCGTCGATGTGGCAACACTGGCTGCAATTGGACAGATGGGGTCTATATGGACAGGTGGAGGAGCGCTTGTTGCCTGGTCATCACTCGTAGCGATTGCTGGATTTTGTGGTATTTCCGTCATGGAGCTTGTTAGAAAAAACTTTATCCCTGTTATCGTTGGCCTTGTGATAGCAACAACGATGGCAGTTTGGGTATTATGAACGTTTTAGCAAATGGTAATGATAGGGAGCAATGAATAATTTTTGGTTAATGTTCTATAAAAGTAGTGACTTGTAAAGAGTTTGGGGCACAAGCAAATACGATATAGCAAAGCCGAACAACTAAGATTATAATGGTTCGGCTTATTTGCATAATAGAAATTGATAAAACTTTAAGGGTTTACCAATAAGAAAAACGAATAGATGAAATATTTGTCGATAAGCCAAGCTTACTTTTAGGGTAACAACGAAGGTATAGGGGAATGACTTTGTTTATTTTTCAATGCATGGAGTGATGCTCCAACTCTTTCTCCCAGTAAATAAGTAATAATTTAATTCTTTTTTTCTAAATATTTTACATTTAAAATATTTTTAGATAAAATGTACTAAATTAAAGCGTTTGCGCATAAAGGTTAACAAGATCGTTTTCATAAAAAAAGGGGGGAATATATGTCTGGTATATTGGTAGCTGTTATTGGTATCGTTGTTTTTGCATTAGGATATCGGTATTATTCGAAATTTGTAGCTGAGAAAATTTTCCGATTAGACCCAAACTATGTTACACCCGCGCATCAATATAAAGATGGAGTAGACTTTGTTCCGACAAATAAGTTCGTATTATGGGGGCATCACTTTACTTCAGTTGCTGGAGCAGCGCCTATTTTGGGACCTGCTATAGCTGTATATTGGGGATGGTTACCAGCATTTTTATGGGTTATTCTAGGAACGGTATTTGCTGCAGGGGTTCATGATTTTGGGACACTCGTATTATCTATACGAAATAAAGGTCAATCTGTTGGTACATTAGCTCATCGGCTTATCGGTCAACGAGCTAAAATATTGTTTTTATTTATTATTTTAATTCTTGTACTTATGGTGAATGCGGTGTTTGCTTGGGTTATTTCTAACTTATTTATCTCTTATCCAGCAAGTGTTGTACCTGTATTTATCCAAATTCCTTTAGCTATTTGGATTGGTTATGCTGTATACAAACGAAATATCAAAATGCTTTTACCATCTGTTATTGCATTAGCGGTCATGTATCTTGTAGCGGTATTATCAAGTAATATAGGATGGATGCAAATTGATCTTGTGCAATGGATGGGTGGAGAAGGCAGCACGGGAATATTTGGATTAGGCGCAGTCTCCTCAGCGTTCTTTATTTGGATTATCATATTGATGGTGTATGTATATATAGCTTCCACACTTCCTGTTTGGAAATTGTTGCAACCGAGAGACTTTATTAACTCCCATCAGCTTGTTGTCGGGTTAGGAATTTTATATGTAGGACTAATTTTTACAAATCCAGAAATGACCGCGCCTGTCACAAATGCTAACGCAGACACATCGTGGCTTCCGCTTTTATTTATTACAATTGCTTGTGGAGCTATATCAGGATTTCATGGTCTTGTTTCCTCAGGGACATCTTCTAAACAATTAGATAAAGAAACAGATGCCCGTTTTGTTGGTTATGCTGGAGCTGTTGGCGAAGGGATTTTAGCACTAGTGTCCATCATTGCTGTAGCGACATTTTTTACAAGTACTGCGGATTTTACGGCTGTTTATCATAGTTTTGCATCTGCAAATGCAAGTGGCTTAGGTGTTTTCGTAGAAGGAGCAGCTGTATTAGCAGGAGGTTTAGGTATACCGACTGATGTTGCGGTCACGATTGTTTCTATCATTGTTGTTAGTTTTGCAGCAACAACATTAGATACATCTGTTCGGCTTATGCGATATATTATTGCGGAGTTAGGTACGGAATATAAACTCCCAGCATTAACAAAAACGCATGTTGCTACGTCAATTGCAGTTTTATCGAGTGCTGCTTTAGTTTTACTCCCAGAAGGCCCTAAAGGTTTTGGTTCAGGGGGCTATCAATTATGGCCATTGTTTGGAACAGCAAATCAATTGCTAGCGGCGATTAGTTTAATGCTTATTGCCGTATGGCTAAAGCGGTTAGGGAGAAATTATGCCGTGGTAATTATTCCCATGATCTTTGTTATGGTGATGACACTATATGCTATGTTTCAACAAGTACTATTTGAGTGGTCCTGGAATGGAACAGAACCGAACACTTTATTATTTGTATTAGGATCTATCATTTTTGTGTTTGCGATTTGGATTATTATAACTGCTTTTTCTGTATTACGAGGAAGTGCAGATCAAAATCTAGATAACTAGTTCGTAAACCTTGGAAAAGGGATCTAGGGTAGGCCCCTTTTCATTATCTGTGCGTATTAGGAAAGTATAAAGATTTCTAGGTTTTATAATATCAGCAAAACGATGTCGTTCTTCAGCCATAAGACTTAGCGACAAGCTAAGTCTTTCTAAAAAATAAATCGTGCTATTAGAAGGGGAGATATCATGCTCGAGCAAATAAAAAAGCTCATTCAATATTATGAAGAAGTAATCAGTCTACCTCATCGTCAGGAAATTGCTCGTGAGTTGAGGCATGAGGACGATATTTTCTTGCTCCTACTTTACTCAGAGATGATTGGAATTCCAAATCCGGTATATTATTATACACTAGAGTTATACCCTTACATGCTAGAAAAATTTCACGATTGGCATTTACGCATGGGAATGGAAAAATCGCCGTTATCTGGCATTCGTTGTTGTTAATAAAGGAGTGATTATATTGGAGAACCTGCATAAAAGGATTGTTTTCATAGGTGGTAAAGGAGGGGTAGGAAAATCAACTTCTGCTGCGGCTATAGCATGGAAACACGCAAAAGAAGGTCGAAAAACTTTGCTTGTTTCTACTGATCCCGCCCATAATTTGGGAGATATTTTTGAAGAGAATATTGGAGGGCGGATTAAAAAAGTTAGTTCACATTTAGATGTACTTGAAATTGATCCTGAACAAGAGACGACGGCTTATATTAATAGTGTAAAGGAAAATATGAAAGGGATTGTTCAACCATCTATGATGAATGAAGTAAATCGCCAATTGGATACGGCTAAAGCATCACCTGGGGCTGATGAAGCTGCATTATTCAATAAGCTTATTTCTATCATTATCGAGGAACATCAACATTATGATCAATGTATTATTGATACAGCTCCAACGGGACACACAATTCGATTGCTAACTTTGCCGGAATTGATGGGTATTTGGATAGACGGATTATTACAACGTAGAAAGAAAACGAATGAAAACTATACGCAATTACTAAATGATGGGGAGCCAATAGAAGATCCTATTTATCATGTACTTGAGGAAAGGAAAGGAAGGTTTGCAAAAGCAAGAGAATTGCTACTAGATGATGAACGAACAGGCTTTATTTTTGTGGTTAATCCAGAAAGTTTATCTATAACTGAAACGGATAAAGCTATTCGATTGCTGCATCAACATGAAATTTATGTAAAAACCATCATTGTTAATAAACTATTACCAGAACAAGTAGACGGAAATTTTTTTGCAAAACGAAAACAAATGGAGCAGACTTACGTACAAAAAATAGAAGCCACATTTAAGGAACAAAAAAAATGGTATGTTCCATTGTTTCATCATGATATTATGGATAAGAGGCAGTTAGAAACGTTTAGTGCTTTTTTCTAAATGGAAAATTTTTAGCATAAAGGGGCTGAACGGGTTCGTTTGATATCTAATGTTGTACTATACAAAAAGATGCATGATTAATAAAACCGCAGTGTTTTTGGTTTAAACTTAACAGGAAAGGTGGAATTATTATGAAAGCCTTTGTTCATGAAAATGATACATTACAGGTAACGCAAATGAATGATCCGAAGCCAAGAGAAAATGATGTCATTGTTCGCTTGAAAATGGCTGGTCTCAATCGACGTGACTTATATATTCCAAATCGTAGAAAAGGGCAGATAGAGCCATTAATTTTAGGATCAGACGGAGCAGGCGTAATTGAAGAGGTAGGACAAGCTGTTAAAAACGTGGCTGTCGGTGATGAGGTAATTATTAATCCTGCTTTAGGCTGGTTTAAGAATGCGGATGCTCCTCCTCAAGGTTTTGAAATTTTAGGTATGCCAGATCACGGTACATTTGCAGAAAAAATAGCTATTCCTTCTTATCAAGTGGAGAAAAAGCCAGCTCATTTAACATGGGAAGAAGCGAGTGTTCTTGGATTATCTGGGTTAACAGCATATCGTGCATTGTTTACAAAAGGGCAAGTAATTACAGGCGATACCATATTTATACCTGGTGCAGGAAGTGGAGTGGCAACCTATTTAATTCAATTCGCAAAAAATATTGGTGCAAGGGTTATTGTGAGTTCGCGAAGTGAGGAAAAGCTGAGAAAAGCTCAATCTATCGGAGCGGATAAGGGCGTGCTCAATGATGAAGATTGGCAACATAAATTAGCTGATGAACAGATAGATTTGGTGATTGATAGTGTTGGTAGAGCAACATTTCAACGCTCGTTGGACGTTTTGAAAAAGGGTGGGAAGATGGTCGTGTTCGGTGCAACAACAGAGGATACAGTGGAGTTAGATTTACGCACCTTTTTCTATGGACAGTACCAGTTACTAGGTTCGACAATGGGATGTAAGCAAGAGTTAGAAGCAATGCTAGCGCATGTCGAACAGTATCAAATGCAACCTGTAGTGGATTCCACTTACAAATTAGATGATATGCAACAGGCATTTCATTATTTAAAAGATAATGGACAATTTGGAAAGATCGCTATTGATGTATGTTAGAAAAACTTGGCGATAAGCCAAGTTTCTCTAATCATAATTATGCAACGTCCGTTTTTTCGATCCAATCTTTTCCTTCTAGATGTCTGGTTACAAGCATGCTGGATACGGTATCTCCAGTAACGTTTACCATTGTAGCAGGGGGATCAACTACAACACCTATAGCTGAAATGATTGGTAAAGCTTCCATTGGTAATGAGTAAAGCGTAATAATCATCATTTCACCCATAAATCCACCACCTGGAATACCACTCATTACAATACCAGATAATAAACAGATGCCGATTGCGGTTAAAAAGGTGTCAATTCCTGTGAAGTCCAAGTTAAACACACCGAAAACAAAAGCAATTTTTAACATGGCAGACAAACACGATCCGTCCATATGTATGGTTGCGCCAAGAGGCATAATGGTTTCTCGAATATCTTTTGGTACGCCAATTCGTTTTGCTGCTTGTAAATTAGCAGGTAATGAAGCAACACTACTTCCAGTACCAAGAGATGTTGCAGCAGGAGCAAGAATGTTTTTCCAAAAGCGGCTAACACCTGTTTTGCCACCAGCAATAAATGCATATAAGGTAAACCCGATAGCAAAATATAAAACAGATACAGGATAGTAGACAATTACTGCTTTTGCATAGTCACCGATTAAATCAGCGCCAAACTCCCCGACTAACGAAGCAAAATAAGCACCTAGTCCAATTGGTGCATAGTACATGATAAGCTGAATAATTTTCATAAACACTTCGGCGCCACTTGTTAAGAAAGAAGTGAAGGCTTTCCCTCTTTCACCAGTTAGTCCTGTCGCAACACCAACTAATACAGAAAAGAGAATAAGTGCGAGCATATTATTACGTGAAAATAAATCGATAAAGTCGGAAACAGTGAATGTCTGAACTAATTGTTCTGCGAAACTCGTTTCTTCTGTCACTTCATCCGGTTGTACAAGTGGAATATCTACGCCAGAACCTGGTTGGAAAATAACTGTGGCAATTAGCATAAACACAGCAGCAATGACTCCTGTAACAACAAATACAGTTAACATCGAGCCCATAATTTTACCAAGACGTTTCATGCTATCCATGCTTGCTATTGCAGAGGATATAGTAAAGAAAACGAGAGGCATAACAATCATAAATAGTAAATTAATAAATAAATCGCCCAACGGCCTAATGATTGTAGCATCTTCGCCATAGTAAAGCCCAATTATAGAACCGATGATTATTGAAATAATTAAGATAATTGGAAAGCGGTAAGCTTTAAGTTTATCTTTCATGTTCGTTCATTCCTTTTCGTTTAGTAAAATAGGATAGCTACTCTATTTTACACGAAAATTGGAAAGAACAAAAGGGAAGCAGCGCTGTTTTAAAGAGATCTGTGGTTCTTTGCAATTCCATTTTAAAGGGCATCTAACTATCTTAAGTATGGTTGAATCAGTTCAATGGCGTGCTTTAATTTTTGGCTATTTCGTTCATATAAAGCTTTGCTTTGTTTGTTTTCTGTAGCTAAAGCAAATAGTTCTAAATCCGCCTGACATTTTTTCATGTTTGCTAGTAGGAGTGCTTTTTCAGTTGGTTGAGGAACACTGATTTTATCATCGTATAAATCAAGGTACAATTGTCCATTATTATCTGCTTGAGCGAGAAACACATTTTCAATGCTTACATTTTGTTTGTCTAATTCTGTTTCTAACCAATTCATATTTAATGCTAAATTAGCAAGTGGCTCTAATAAAACTTCTCCATCCATAATAATGGTTTGCGGTTCTTTTTCAGGCGCTAATTTTAACCCAAGGTCCTTGGCTGTTAAAGGGCGATTTTCTTTTTTAGGCAATACATTTAACGATCCAGATGGCTCAAGTACGGCAAACTCCACATCAGATGCGAGGAACACACCGTTATCTCTTAACTTTCCTAACAAATCATCCGTTGAGTATCCTTCTTTTTTTAGATTGTCCTCCATAATTTTTCCGTCTTGAATAAAAACAGTACTTCTCCCCTCTGCAAGATCGCGAAAACGCTTACTCTTGAGAGACATATATTCAACAGCAAAAGGGACAATAAACCAAATAAACATGGATAAAAGAGCATATATTATATTACTTGTTGGATCTATCGTATGTATTGCTACAATTCCACCTAGCACAATTCCAGTAATATATTCGAAAACGTTTAATTGTGATAATTGCTTTTTTCCTAGCCATTTTGTCATGAAAAAAAGAATAATCAGCAGTGACAATGAACGAATGATAATGTTAATCCATTCTGGCATAAGCAGCTTCCTTTCCAAGTTTTATTGATACTGTGGTTCTTCTTTCGATAATTGGATGACTTGATGTCGTAAGTCGTTCTTAATTTCAGTAATCATTCGTTCTGCTTCCGTCAATTTTATTTGTTGTTCTTGTTCATTTGTTTTGGCTGTTAGCAGTTGTAAGGAGGCTTCCACACTTTTGATTGCAGAGTAGCAGCCTTTTACTTGTGCACCAATTGTCATAGTGTAACGACCTCCTTATCCTTTTGGTTTAAAAATTAGTGCGCCAATAACCCCGAAAATAATTGCGGCTGAAATTCCTGCACTTGTTACTTCAAACATTCCCGTTACAACTCCAACTAAACCGTGTGTTTCTGCTTCTGCCATAGCACCATGAACGAGTGAATTACCAAAGCTAGTAATTGGTACAGTTGCACCTGCTCCGGCAAAATCAATTAATGGTTCATAGAGGCCGAACCCATCTAGAACGGCGCCGGTAACAACTAAAATGGATAAAGTTTGTCCAGGATTTAATTTGAAAATGTCAAACAGTAATTGGCCAATAACGCAGATAAAACCACCAATTACGAAAGCCCAAAAAAAGATCATTACATATCACGCCCCGTTTTAAATTTCGATAGATACTGCATGGGCAATACACGGAATCGGATCATTTTGTTGTATGCTCATCGGAGAATGAAGTGCACCGGTTGCTACAATTAGTATTCGTTTCAATTCACCAGCTTTCATCCGATTGAGCAAATGTCCATATGTGACTACGGCTGAGCAGGCAGAACCGCTTGCGCCAGCTAACACCGGTTGCCCCTCGCGATATATGATTAAACCACAATCTACATATCTTTCCTCATCCAATGATAGTCCGCGATCGACAAGTAGATCATAGGATATTTCTCTACCGATGTGCCCTAAATCGCCTGTAGCAATTAAATCATAATAGTCAGGAGAAATGTTTCTATCTTGTAGATGTTTTTCGATCGTATCTACGGCAGCTGGCGCCATCGCCGCTCCCATGTTAAACGGGTCTGTTATACCCATATCAATAACCTTGCCAATTGTAGCTGATGTAATAACAGGGCCTGTACCTTGTTGAGCAACTAAGGAACAACCTGCACCAGTAACTGTCCATTGTGCGGTAGGAGGCTTTTGCCCGCCGTATTCTGTAGGATAACGAAATTGTCGTTCTGCAGAGGCGTTATGGCTTGCTGTTCCACTTAAAATATAATTAGCTCCTTTATTATTGATGATCATAGCAGCTAGCGCTAAACTTTCCATGGAAGTGGCACACGCATTAAATAAACCAAAAAAGGGAAGACCCAATGTTTTGGCAGCAAAATTTGTTGGTGTAATTTGATAAATTAAATCACCACTCATAAAAAATTGCACCTGTTCTTTTTCAATGGAAGTTTTTTTAAGGGCAATTTGACAGGCTTCTTCCATTAATGTTTGTTGTGCTTTTTCAAATGAGGCTTGACCTAGCCACATATCATCATGCAATATGTCAAAGTCTTTCGGGATATTTCCATTAGCTTCAAATGGACCGCCTACTGTCCCGGTCGATATAATAACCGGGCGATTGGCGAATACCCATGTTTGATGTCCTTGGAGCATTATAACCCACCCCATTGGACTAAAATTGTTTTGATCAAAGCGACAACAAATGCTGAAAATACGCCGTAAACGATGACAGGACCTGCTAGTTTTAACATATTTGTACCAACTCCGAGGATAAATCCTTCCGTTCGGTGTTCAATGGCAGAAGAAATGACCGCATTGCCGAAGCCAGTAACCGGAACCGCTGAGCCTGCACCGGCAAATTGTCCAATTCGATCATACACACCAAACCCAGTAAGGAGCATCGTTATAAAAATTAATGTAGCTACTGTTGGGTTTCCGGCGGTTTGCTCCGTAAAATGAAAGAAATACATATAAAAAGTAGAAATAAGCTGCCCAATGAAACAAATAAAACCGCCGACAAAAAAAGCTTTTAAGCAATTTTTTAATACAGGCCTTTTCACTTCTCTTTGCTGTTGAAATGTTTGATACTCTTGAACATCAGGTGGTAGATTTTTCTTTTTTTTATCCGCCATATTGTGTTCCCTCTCTCTACGTTTGTTCTTTAGAAAAATCAATAATTCGTTGTACTTCTTTTTGTACTTCTTTTTTACTGTACTGTTTTTTATTCAAGTTTTTTTCTAGTTTTCCTAATTCCATCATTATTTTTTTGTCTGCTGATAATTCTACTTTTAAATCAGGAAAATTCTTTTGTAATTTTTTAGTTAGTTTTTTCTTGATATTTTGTAATTTAAAGCGTTGCATATGTTTTACTTCAACGGTTGCTAATAATTGCTTATCTGTATTGACTGCATGAATAGCATTTATTTCCGAATGTTGTCGTAATAGATCTTTTGCTTGATTGGATGGAGTTTGGTCAATAGATTGGTTTCTAGATATTTTTGTTATATTAACCTCATCTTTTTCATTTTCCTTGGATGTCTCTAATGTATTTGCTGTGTTACAACCAACAATCAGCAAAGATAAAACAACTATAGTTAGAAACTTAAAAACATGCATTATACCACCTGCTTTTTATCTAAGTAAAGTAAACAAAGCTTACATTATCAATGTGTGTAAAAAGGAAACACTAAAGCCAAGCCTTTCTTAAAGGTGCTGGAAGACTCCTGTTTCAAAAAGATAAAAGATGTTCGCTATCAAGACGAAATAGGAGATAACAGCACCTAAATATATTTAATTTGTAAAAGGCTTTATCCATCCTTATTTAGTATAAGCGACAGCTTTTTCCGCTATAAAGAAATGGGGATATGCCAAGCTTTTTAGAGTACAAACCTAAAGTAGGAGATGAAAGAAAACTCCAGAGATTGAAGGACGCACTTTATATGATGGAGCTTTCGTTTATACAAATTAAAAACCTTTGTATTGTGGTTCTTCTTGTTCTAGTTGTTGAATACGTGGTTCAACACTTTTTAATATGGACATGGTTTGTTGCGCTGCATTTTCGTATAGTTGTTTTGCTTGTTTGTTTTCTGTTTGTAGAGCAAATTGTTCAAAACTTGCTTGTGCGCTTTTTAAACCAGCAATAGTTTGCTTCACTTGACTAGAGACAGTCATAAAAGATTCCTCCTTCTTCATACTCATCAATAATTAGAATGCGGTAAACAAGCTTTAATTATACCGGGAAAATATTACCTTATATATCCAATTCATGTAAAACCTATATTAATTGCGCTTTTTTTGTGGATAAGAAAAGATTAATTAGGAGAAAAATCCTTAGTATGAAAATATTTTAAAATAATGAAACTTTTTGTGGGGGAAAAACGTCATATATAGTAAGTGGGAGCGGGAGGATGCTTATGAAAAAAAAATCACTTTTATTTATTGTTGTTGGTGGAGTAGTGTTTTTGATTATCTTCTATCTTGGCGTAGGAAACCGCGGTATTACCATTAAGGAGACAACTACGAGGTCTAAAGAGGTCGGTGATTTTATATTACATATTCATATTGCAAATGTAGACGAAGGGATTAAAGTATTTAGTTCCTTACAATATACAGGTGAAGGGACGGTAGAGGTGGAGCATCTGAACCCATTGGTATCTGTCGTGTTGGGGGATGAGGAGCATCAATATGAAAATGATATAACAATAAAGCAACTTAGCAATGGCAATATCTATCACCATCCGAATAGTAATAAAGTGTTTCGAATGGTAAAAGATTCTCCTTGCAAATTGTATTTTAAAGCAAAATTTAAAGTTAATAATGAAGAAATTACAATCGACCATAAGGAGATATTACAAGCATTATAGCCAGCGTCCCTGACAGGAGCTGGCTAATTATTATTGCGTGGCCTTCTTTATAAAAAGCGGCAATATGTTGTGTCTATTCGGTAATTATATTTAATCTGCTTGGTTGTTTATATTTTTCTCATGTAAAAACGATCCAACATCCATTCTAGTAGGGATAGAAAATTTTCGAATCATTTGCTTTGACCAATTATCATTTCGATTGTTTTGTTTCCGTTTTTCATAATAGGAATGCAATTGTTTGTCGAAGTCTTTGATGAATGGTAACTGGTGTTCGAAAGGCTGGTAATAATTTTCATGGTAGATCACATCAATTGGTAGACGAGGCTTTTGTTCTGGTTCATGATCAGGATAGCCCACAGCCATTCCAAACAAAGGAACGACTCTTTCTGGGAGCTGTAATAATTCGCTTACTTGATAGACATCATTTCGCAAGCTTCCTAAATAACAAATCCCTAGCCCTAAATCTTCTGCAGCAATCGCAGCATTTTGAGATGCTAACGCCGCATCGACCGTCATAACAATAAATTGTTCAGGGGACGCTAAACTTTGTTGCATTTGCTCTCTATCTTCTTGTGACCCTAATTGCTCAGTACGATGTAAATCACCACAAAACACAAATAAATGTCCATTATTTTGAACATAAGTTTGACCGGAGATAGATGCAAGCTTCTCTTTTATACGTTCATCAGTAACACCAATAATGGTATATGCCATTACATAACTAGAAGTTGAAGCCATTTGAGCAGCTTCAACAATGGTTTGAATTTGTTCTTCTGTAAGCTTTTTATCCTTGAATTTACGTATAGACCGATGATTCATAATTGTTTGAATTGCTGAATGTGACAAATCAATTCTCCTTTTCCCTATAATCCTCTTTATCATAAGCGGTTATAATTTTAATTGTCAACGAAGTTAACTTGAAAAGAAAGTCATACCCATAAGCTTTAGTTTTTGGTACACTAACGATATACAAAAAAAGATATCATTTTAAGCATGTTTTTAAAGCATCCCTATCTATACATAGAATAAAAATACTAGGAGGAAGGCTTATGAAGACATTTAAACTAAAATTATTAAATATCATGGAAGAAAAAACCGGAGAGATCATTCCTAATCAGATACCGTTATTAGACGGTTTAATTATTGATCGTGAGGATGAAAACAATCAGTGGACGATCGAAGTGTATACGGATAATTCATTTCAACCTTATTTTGAATTTTTGCAAAAAACAAAGTCGGAAATCTTAGTTCAAGTAAAAATTTCTAAAGAAAGCAATGACTTGGCTACATTCATCACTTCAATTATAGGGATAAATGAAATAGGATCTAATATTAATGTTTTATTTGTGGGAAATATTGTCGACAAAAGAAAAGAAAATATTGAATTCTTATTAACTACATTAATTGAGGAAGGATACCAAGGTAAAGAATTGCTAGAGAAATTTAAGGAATTAACATAAAATAGAATTTTTTCATCCAATACAGTAGATCTTGCGACTTAAATACTATATTACAAGCATTTTCAATATCTCCTTGTTATAATATGGATATATTTAATTTTGTAAGCTTCCAATTTTTAGTTGGGATGAAAGAGCTTAACGCACCTTAAAGCTTTGTTTGGTATATAGAGAGATACTAATTTTGATAGTTAATAAGGAGTAAAAGGTTATGCATTACCAAAAACCAATTGTTCGCTGGGCAAGGAAGTTATCGCCGGTCCAGATTTTGTTATTGTTCTATTTTTTTGCAGTACTATTTTCAACTGTGATTTTATCTTTACCGATTGCGCATCAGGATGGGGTGGAAATACCTTTTATTGATGTATTATTTACAGCTGTAAGTGCTTTAAGTGTAACTGGTCTAAGTTCCATACCAGTAGCAGATACATTGAGTACTACAGGAATTATTTTACTTGCTAGCATTCTTCAGCTTGGGGCTGTAGGAGTAATGGCTATCAGTACATTTATATGGCTGTTGCTAGGAAAAAAGATTGGGCTAAAAGAAAGACGCTTAATCATGACGGATCAAAACCAATCCACGTTCGGAGGAATGGTGCGGTTAATTAAGCAAATCGTGTATGTATTACTAACAATAGAGTTAGTCGGCTTTCTTGTTTTAGGGACGTATTTCCTACAATATTTTGACTCAGCTAAAGAAGCTTACTTACATGGTATGTTTGGAACGATTAGTGCTATATCTAATGGGGGGTTTGATATTACTGGATCATCTTTAATCCCTTTTAAAGATGATTATTTTGTACAGTTTATAAATATGTTGTTAATTATCTTTGGAGCTATTGGCTTCCCAGTACTAATTGAAGTAAAGGAATATTTATTTGCTGACTCGGATAAGCGTAAATTTATTCGTTTCAGCTTGTTTACAAAAGTTACGACCAGTACCTTTTTAGTTTTAATCGTTATTGGGGCAATTGGTATGTTTGTCCTTGATTTTCTCCACTTTTTTGCAGATAAATCTTGGCATGAAATTTTATTTTACTCTTTGTTTCAATCTATAACAACTAGAAGTGGCGGTCTGTCAACCATGGATGTTAGTTTGCTTTCAGAACCTAATCATTTGTTTATGTCGCTTTTAATGTTTATTGGAGCTTCCCCGAGCAGTGCTGGGGGAGGTATTCGAACAACGACCTTTATTTTAGTTGTTATTTTTATAGCAACATATGCTAGGGGGGGAGAAGTATTCGGTTATTTAAGCGAGAGGTGTATGATGAAGACTTATTAAAAGCCGTTACGGTTACTCTAATGGCTTTGATACTTGTTTTTACTTCTATTATCTTCATATCGGTAGTTGAGCCGTTTACACTAACAGAAATTCTGTTTGAAGTGACATCGGCTTTTGGAACTGTGGGGCTTTCATTAGGGATAACCAGTGAATTAACATCATTTAGTAAACTGATCTTAATGTTCTTAATGTTTATTGGACGAGTAGGTATTATTACGTTTTTATTTATGTTTCGTTCAAACAAACAGAGTGGTAATTATCATTATCCGAAAGAAAAATTAATTATCGGGTAAATGAAGTGATGGGAGAATGGACTGATTTAGCACCAACTTCTTTGGAATTGGAAAGAACAGAGACGATGAACATGAGGAATGAAAAAAACAATTTTACATACTTTACGAGAGTTGCAAAATCTCGGAATACCCGTATCATATCCATTGACGATTTTGGGGCCTGGCTATTCTTCTTTATGCCAAATTAAAAATAGGTAAAATGTTTATGGATCAAAGTCATGAAGAAAACCGCATGATTGTAAAATCAATTGTTCAACTATGCCATTTACTAATTTTGAAAGTTATTGCAGAGGGAGTAGAAACAGAAGAATAATTTGCCTTTTTAAAAGCGGAACAGTGTGACCAATTGCAGGTTACTATTTCAGTAAAGCTTTATCATCCGAAGAAGTTGAACAACTGTTACTCGCAAAGAACAATAAAGCAAATTGATATAAAATGAAACAAAAATGAAACAAAAAAGAACAGCTTGTGCCTTAAGGAAGGCACAAGCTGTCTCCTTAACGTATTTAACAGTAAAATGCAGCACCTACAATGATTAATAAAATAAAAAGCACCACAATTAACGCAAAGTTGCTACCAGTTCCGCAACCGTAACCGTAGCCATAACCACCGTAGCCTGGGTTTCCACAGCCTCCGCCATATCCGAATCCCATCATTTCACCTCCTAATAATCTTACACTTATACCATATGCAATTGGGTAAGAAAAGTTTGGACGTTTATCCTAGATAATTGAAAGACGCCCTAAGAAATGTATAGCATGAATGGTTTTTCTAAAAGACTTTTCTTTTGATTATAAGGGAGGCTAAAACTTACTTTACTTAAATATATGCTGCTGGAAAAATAAGTGTTGACACAGCGAAAAACTTAGTGCGTTTTAAACATTATTAGAAAGAACTTGGCTTGTCACCAAGTCTGATGAAAGTCTTATGGAGAATGACTTAGTTTTTCTTATCTATAGTGTAAATAAATCTTCATCAGTGGTAGTATTTTCATCCCAACTAATCGTTTAGGAGCCTCAAGGTATGGCCTAAAGACCTCTTATGAAAAAGAGGTGTTTAAGTGCTTTTGGTCTTTCAGGTAGACTTGTCCAGCTCGTATCTGAATTTTGAACACTACATCAACTTTTATTTTTTGGTTTGTTAACTTTAATGCTAGAAATTTTTAGTTGATCATTCTCGTATTTTGTAGTAAATGTATACTCGTACAACCCTTTTTCGGATTTATCTTTATCTTCTACTCGCTTGTCAATGGTTACACTCAATGTAGATTGCACTTGATTATCTTCGGTGATGTTGCTTTTGGGCTCATCAAAAGTTACGTTAATAAAATCGACATAATCATTCCTAAAATCTTTATATGAAGTCTTAGAAAGCATATCATTTGCTAATAATGCATAAGCATTTACGTAATCTCGCAGTTCAATACTATCAAGGAAGTAGGTAATTAAATACTCTGCGTCCTCTTTTAATTTCTTAGGGTCTTTCTTATTTATAAGGTTAGAAGTGCTGGCAAAGTTCAATGCTTCCGTCTTTGCTTCGTTTGACCATGCCTCAATTTGTTTAATGGCATCTTTTATTGGAATGCTAAAACCAATCGATCCATCTTTTGTCCCTACAGAATTAATACCAATAACATTTCCAGTCTTACGGTCAATTAAGGGGCCACCGCTATTTCCTTCTGCAATTTGAGCAGAGATTTGATAGGCGTTTTCATAATGAAAGCCGTCTACAGAAAAATCCCGTTCTTGTCCGGATATAATTCCTAGAGTAACTGTATTTTGAAAGCCATGCGGACTACCTAAGGCAATGACTTCATCTCCCGTTTCCGGGGATTTATTTTTTTCTACATTCATAAACGCTCCAGCAAGCTGAGGGACGCGAATGACAGCAATATCTGTCTCTTTTCCTACCCCGACAACAGCGGCTGGATAGATTTGCGCATCTGCTGTTTTTACATAAATTACATTTGCATCTTTAATAACATGTGCATTCGTTATAATATCGCCTTGTTTATTATAAAGAAATCCCGAACCTGTCAAACTACTGTCTTCTGTTTGACTTTCAATTTGAATCACATTTTTTTCTGCTTCATGAATGATGGACTTTAAATTAAGCTTCTCATTACTTGTAGTTATTTGGTTAAGCACAGGGTTGCTAATTTCTACACGCTCCTGTTTCCATTGTTGATACATAGTAATAAGTAGAATAAAGCCGATGAGAAGTATAATACTTGATAAAATAACCGGGATATATTTATTTTTTATCATGTGCAGCACCTCAATTGAAAAAGCAATTTATTTCGTATACCAAGCTATCGTCTCCACTTCAGCTGTTAACGCTTGATTCATATTTACATCATAATGGGTAAATTCAAAGTGACCTGTTTCTTCGGGGTATAATTCTTCTGGGTATACGTATACTTCGTTTGTCAATAATGTTTCCCCCTCATTCGTAGTAATGCTATATTGCACTCTAATGGAGTTAATAGGAATAGTTGCAACGCTTTGTACTTGTCCTTTTACGACAAGGTTTCCTTGATCATCCTTGGTTGTTTCCATTTGTTTCAGTTTAATAGCATCAGATTCATTCATTTGCTGTTCCTTATTTGCTGTACTCATTGCTTGTTCTATTCTACTTTGCTGTGCAGTTTCAAAGGCTACTTTTTCTTTATCAATCGTTGTTTGTAAGCTTAACAACTTTTCTGAATCTGGTGCATATTTTAATCCGTCTTTGACGATAAGATTGCCATCACTAAATTGGTTGTTCTTTAATTGCTCACTTGCTTTAGCAAACACATAATTAACAATTTGCTCACGTATAGTAGCAGTTAACTGTTCAGCTTCCTCTGTTTCAATAGACACAGCGTCCCAAAGCAATACTTTTAATTGATCTATTTCTGGTTTTTGTTTTAGTGCATGTTCTAATTTCTCTATATTAATCTTGTTCCTTTGTTTTGTAACCCGTTCAACCATTTGGTTTACAGCTTCACCATTATAATCTTGCAAACCTTTCTCTGATTCATTTAAAATTTCTAAGGCTTGTGTATATTTTTTCTCTTTAAGCAATTGTTCCGTTTTTTGTAATGTTTGTTCCATGGACAAGGCTTGATTCATAAACGCTAAAGAAATTTCGGCTTGTTGGAAATTATCCTTCATATCAAGGGCGTCTTGAAATAAAGACTGTGCTGTTTTAAAATCCTGATCCAGAACCTTTTCTTCGCCTTTTGTGTAATAATCTTTAGCTTTCGCTGTACGCATTTCCAAAGTGATATATAAAGAAATAACAAAAAATAATAAAATAACCGTAGATAGTATTGGCGATTTCCACCGTGTAAAAAAGTTTGGTTTACTACTAAGTCGATGATATCTATCTTCAGGAAGCATTCTTCCACATTTCATACAATACGTCTCATTTTCTTTTGTTAGAGTGCTACAATAAGGACAATGAAGCATGCAATCACCTGCTAATCTAGGATTTGTCATGGATATACGGTGCTGTAAGATTACACTTCACGAATTGGAAAAGCTAAGTCTGACAAGTGTAAATAGGAGTTAACAGCATCTTCATGCCAATACGTATAAGGGGCTACTAGATATGAAAGTTTAAGTCTACGTATAAGCAAAACGACAGCGTTTTTTCGCTATAAAGACTAGCTATAAGTTTAAGGCTCTAGACAAGCCTTGAGGGCGGAAGGAAACATTCCATTGACGAAAAATTTGCTTTGTTTGTCATAACAACCATGTAACTATATTTTATCATATTTTAGCTTTTCAACGTTATTTAAAATTGGTATGATATACTGGAGTTAAATAATGGGGGATTGTTCTTAAGTTTAACTAAAATGTAAACGTTGGCAGTGAACTTTTGAACATTCGTACTTAAATATAGTACATGATTTAGGGGGTGCAACTGTTATATGGGAAATATGGAAATTGCATTTGCGGTTATTTGTTTCGCCATTTTAATACTGAATCTTGGTTATTGTGTATTTGACAGTGAAAAGTAAATTCATGGTGAATTCACAATGGACGTAATAATTGGAAGAAACTGAAACATAGCTTTGAAGTGTATGGGGTATTATTATTTTAGGAAAATCGTGTCTGTGTTTCGTTTCTGAATTAAACAAGATAGAGTTGGAAATTAATTTCCAACTCTATCTTGTTAGCGTCCATTGATCAAATGGAAAAATTACAAACTCTGACCGTCCAATAATTTCATCTTCTTCGATGTAACCTAATCCATTACGACTATCCTTGCTGATGGCACGATTATCACCCATTACGAAATAACTGCCTTCAGGAATTTTTTCCGGCCCATAATTACCAGATTGACGTTGCACCTCTTCACTTAGAAAAGTTTGGTCATACCTTTCCCCGTTTATATAGAGACTACCATCGTTTATTTCAATTGTTTCCCCAGGCAGTCCAATAACACGTTTCACATAATTTTTATAAGGTTTTTCAATAATAACAATGTCTCCGCGTTCTGGCTCATCAAGAATATATATAAGTTTATTAAAAATTACTCTTTCTCCGTTTTGGAGAGTGGGATCCATGCTTTCTCCATCAACAATAGATGTTGCAAAAATAAATGTTTTTATAAAGAAAGCAATTAAAATTGCAATAATAATGGCTTTTGCCCATTCTATCCATTCATTTTTCTTGTTTGATTTTGTCACCGAAGACATCCTTTCCCAAAAAAACATTTCACTAATATATTAGCACAGAGATAGTAACTAAGCGAGTGTAAAAACTTAAATTCGTATTCATTTACCGGTAGAAACTCTCCGTATTAGCAATTTAACTAATTTATCCATGTTTTAATTCATTTGAAATTGGAAAAACAAGTAAGGACTAAAATAATTGTTTGGCGTTTTCGAACAAGAAAAGGCCTTTAGTCCTATTATAAGTTGTAAAAATAACTGCTGTTTCAATATGTATATGCCCTTTCCTTTTTTAGGGATGTAAAACTCGAATCGCAACAGGCGAAGCTTTTAGAATAGCCAAAAGCTTGTCATATTCTGTCAACCTATGCTACATTTAAAGTAAGTCTGTATTATATAAAAGTGATTATTAGGTAATTATCTAATCAATATTACCATACTCGCGACTATTAGCTAGGCTATTTGCACTATGTGACAGATTTTGATCTTGATATAATGTGCTGTAACACTCACTAAAAAGGTAGACTGATGTTAATTGGTTCCATGAATTTTCAATTTGTTAAGGGCTTTAGCACTTAACTATTCCAACAAAGGTCCACTGCAACTTCAGAGTGGGTTTGCTATGAATATACTACAAAAAAGGAGGTAACTCTTTATCTACAATGAATACGACAGATGAATTATTAAAACGTATAGAATATTTACGGTACCGAATGGCAAAAGTTGCTCTAGAGAAAGGCTTTACTAATTTAGAAGCTATTGAATTAAGCCAAGAATTAGACGAGTTACTAAACAAATATGATATAGAAAGACAAATCCAATCAAGGCATATGAAATATTAGTCTAATGGGTGTTGTTGTAAATATGCTTCTAAACGATCGAGTCCTACATTTAGTGTATGCTTATCATAGGCGTAAGAAAGTCGCATATATCCTTCTCCTAATTTCGAGAAGCTGTCACCAGGAACTAAAGCAACTCGTCCTTGTTTAACCAAATCTAGTCCAAACGTGAATGAGCTACTATTTGTGAATGGAAAATAAGGAAACATGTAAAAAGCGCCATTTGGATTTGGGCAATGTAACCCCATTTTTTGTAATCTATCGTATACGTAGTCTCTTCGTTCATGGTAAGCTGCTTTCATTATTTTTGTATCCTCTAATCCTTCAGTTAATGCTTCTAATGCTCCATATTGGCTGATAGAAGTCGCACAAGACACATTGTATTGATGCACTTTTATCAACTGTTTAGAAATCCAGTCTGGGGCAAGTGTGTACCCAATTCGAAAACCTGTCATGGAATGCGATTTGGATACCCCATTAATGACAATCGTTTTCTCCTTCATACCGGAAAAGCTCGCAATGGAAGTATGTGGATAGTCATAAGAAAGCTGACTATAGATTTCGTCAGCCAACACAAACAACTGTTGGTCTTTTAATACATTTGCAAATCCTGCTAATTCCTTTTTGTTATAAGACATGCCAGTTGGATTGGATGGGTACGGGAGAATAACACATTTGGTTTTGGACGTAATATGTTGCTTTAAAATTTCTTTTGTCAATTTTAAATTTGTTTTCGTTGTATCCATATAGATTGGAATAGCACCAGCCAAACGGATTAAAGGCTCATAGCCAGGATATATGGGTGCAGGTAGCAATACTTCATCACCAGGATTTAAAATGGTACGAAAGGTGATATCGATAGCTTGTGAAGCTCCTACAGTGACGATGACCTCATTTTCAGGCGAATAAGACAGTTCATAGTTTGATTCGTAGAAATGAGAAATAGCTTTACGTAATGGGAGTATACCAGCGTTATGTGTATAAGATGTTTGGTTGGACATTAACGCTTGAATAGATGCTTGTTTAATATGTTCAGGAGTTTGAAAATCTGGTTGACCTATAGTTAAAGATATAATATCGTCTTCCGTTGAAACCATATTAAAGAATTTACGAATGCCTGATATTTCTATTTCTTGTACATGTTTATTCAATAAGTGCTGCATAAAATAACCTCCACAGTAAAATTGGTTTAATTGTTAAAAAATATTTAAAAATTTGTGATCTAGTGTATATAAAAATAGGGTATACTTATAGTACAAGTATAAAAGGAGTGTATCATATGAGACCTAAAACGTTAAATTTTGAGCAATTAGTAAAGAGAAATAAGCAAGAATTGCTTGAAGATGAGCATAGTATATCGCGGATTGAAAAGAAGTTAGAAAGCAAACAGATCGAACTAGTAGAAAAAAAGCGAGATAAAAAAGTAAGTTTATAAATAATGAACTAGAAAATTAAACTTTTCGGTTTTAATATTCAGACTGTTTTTTCTGTTTTGTTTTTTAAAAATAGAAAAAACAGTCTTTTGGAAAAGAAATACTAGCTTGTCAACCAGTTTTTTTACAGAGGTTGTTTTCTTTTTTGGTTGATGTTGTATTAATAAAATGGTCCCTAAAATAATAACCATGCCAATGATTTGTTGGAGGGTAAAAGTCTCTTTGAAAATAAAAATACCGATTATCTAGCAACTACTGGTTCAACCGTGGTTAAAATAGATGCCTTGGAGGCTTCAATATCTTTTAACCCACACGTATAAATAATATACGCAAAAGCAGTTGGTAAAAATCCAAGACCATATTGGAAATTTTTTATAGTTCGCAATTCTAATTGCTCTTTAGCAAACAGAAGTAAGTCAACAACCAGCATTATTGGCTGCTGTCCACGCTCGTAAAATAACTATCTCTATAGGGGAGAATCCATAATCATAGAGTTGTTTCACATACCATCCAATCGTACCCCATAATCCCATAATGCATCCCCAAGTATAATGAATATATATGCTTTCTTACTTCAACGCTACCCCCGTTTTAGATGTAACATAGTCCAATAGCTTATTAACACGATAAGAAGCCATCATGGCTCGCTCAAGAGCGCAAGCCACCATCTCTCATGTTCTCGCCTTTATAAAAAAATAGTAGGATGCTATAAAACCGGGTTACTCCGATGTATGCTAGTCAATAAAGTTGGCAAAGATAATAGCGGTATAAAATATGCAAAGGAAAGGCTGAATTACATGGATTCCATTTTAGAAATAGTAGACCCATCAAGACTGGATAGGAAGTATTGGTATATCATTTTTTTAGTTAGTTTGTTCAGCTTTATTTATTTTATTTCACGGTCATTTATTCGTTGGATAATTCATCGTAAAGCCTTGTTACTTCTTTCTTATATTATTGTTAGTTTATTCGTTCTCTCTACCTATTTTGCAATTAGCTTGCTAAATGGTGGAATTAATAATAGCTTTTTTCTGTCGTTTCCGCTGATTATGCAATCATTAGCTACTTTTGGTTTAATACTAATTCTTAAAGCTATGATCAGAGGTTGGTTAAAATAATTGTTCATGATTCCACTATAAGTAAGCATGTTGTCTCGTTTAATTTGACAAATTAAAGTATAAAAAAAAGAAGGCTTTCGCCATAAGACTTGGTGACAAGCCAAGTTTTTCTAACGTTCATTCGTAAGACGTTTAGCTTTTTAAGCTGTCATCGTTGTAAATAATCATTTGTTGTTTTACATAGCCAGTTTCTCTTAAACTCAGCTTGTTTATTGACCAATCAAACCTTTACAGCAAAAGCGATCATTGCATATGAAAACCATGATTTTTATACTTTGCTATAGGGCAGACGCCGTACGCCCGTCTATCTGCTGTTTTTATTTTGAAGATTTTCAAGCCATTGAAATACAGGATGGTGGATCCGCTCTGGATTGGTAATTTCTTCTGGAGCTGCATGGATAACAACTTGTTTTTCTTCTGTTGATAGTTTTTCAAATTTGTCTTTTAAAGCATGGGTTTGCGTAGCATACTTATGAAGTTCATACATGAAATCACTATATTCTGTCATATAATTATCCTCTCCTTTTAAAACAAACTTACAATTGCTCTTGTATATGGTATACCTTGTTGAGAAGAAGTTAAAACATGCAATAATTGTAAGCATCTTCGTGGAGGGTTATATATTTTGTGAAATTAGGGCATGAAGCTATCGTATATAAAGTATATCCATCAATGATGATGTGTTTTTTTTGCCCAGTTCATTTTACCTAAAGATGATGGAGTGTAATAGGCTGAGCTTCGTTTGCTAACCTTTTTTGTTTTTTGAGAAGATTTCCAATTCAAGTAACTGTAAATTATTTTTTTTGCTTGTGATAAAGACATTTTTGTTTGAGGGTTACGGTAACTTTCATCCAATTCTCCTAAATGCTGTAATTCTTTGAAATCATCTTTCGTTGGAGGTATATGAAAATAGTAATTAGCAACTTGAACGAGTAGAGTGGAATGCTGATTACTATATTTAGGGTGTTTAGAGAAGTGCAAACCGACCTTTTTGGCTAACTTTTTTTTAAGTAACTCGTTTATCGTTGCTTTTTTTATATAATATAAGTGTTTTGGATCAGGAGCTGTTTTCGCGTGTCGGTTAACTGTATAAATTGCTTTTGCTAGATCGTCAAGTTGCTCTGATTCATTCATCCTATGTGCTCCTCCTTAGGAAATTAAGTTGTCTATATCCTATCGTAACAAGTAAATAGATGCAAGGAAATTAGTGTAAAAGAGTGTATATAACAGTTTCATTGGTGGATTTCTCTTCATCTAAACCTTTGATTTCAATGTGTACATATTAATTTCTGGTTTACATAGAAATCGAAAGGGGAGTCGAGTTGTACCTATACCGCTGCTGACAAACAACTGAAACCGGCCTTCATTCAAGGTGTATTTTCCTTGTACATAATTTTCTGCATATGCTGGGCTGTAAAGATGACCTATGAATGGAAAGCGAATTTGCCCACCGTGACTGTGTCCTGATAGCTGCATGTCTATTGGATGGTTTTTAGCTTTATCTGCGAAGTCCGGTTCATGGGCCAGTAAAACGGTAAAGAGGTTCGTATTCACTTGCGCTAGAGTTTGGTTAATATTTGGTTTACCTAACATCAAATCATCAATGCCAGCTAAATTAAATGCAGCATCCTTTAATTTAATGGAAACACTATTATTTTGCAATAGTTGAAACCCTGCTTTTTCCATTACATTATAAACAACTTCGGTTCCATACCCACCATGATCATGGTTTCCGTAAATCCAAAACTTTCCTTTAGTTGCTTGCAACTCTTTCAATATATCAATAATGGTATTATCCCAATGAAAATTTTGAGGCTCATCTACTAGGTCACCAGTAAACACAATTAAATCGGCTTGTAACCCATTGATTTTTGTTACTAGTTCTTTTAATTGTTCTAATGTGTAATGAAAACCAATATGCGTATCTGAAAATTGAACGATTTTGAATTGGTCAAACGCTTTTGGAATTTTACTAGACTCAACCGTATTTTTATTTACGTGGAGTAAAATGGGTTCGACATCTTTAGCGTAGTAAAACGTTCCTCCACTTAAACCTAACAAAGTAAATAAACTACCGAGGGATTTTTTTAGAAAAGATCTTCTATTCATATGTGACAAACCTTTCTCGCGCTATAGGAAAGTATAAAAATTTATAGTATATATAAAACGACGGCGTTTTTTCGCCTATAGAGTTTGGCGATTAGACAAGTTTTCTAACCTTCATTAGATTAAAATTATAACATGAAAATAGGAAAATAGAATCCAATTTCAATTATATTTGTACGCTATAAATTGAAAAAAAGAAGAATTAAAATGAAGAAGTAATTTGCGCAGAGTAGATAAGGGAACATGCAGCAGGATTTTGAACCTGCTGCATGGTTTAATGAGAACAGTCCTCGCAATCCTCTTGAATTCTTGCATTTTCTCCTTCAAGTTGCAAAGTACAATGAGAAATGGAAAAATTTTTCTTTAATAAATCGTTTGCCTTCATAAGTAGGTTGTCACGATCAATAGAATCTTGTACTACAAGATGGCAGCTTAGTGCAGGAAATTCGGAAGTGATAGACCATACATGTAAATCATGGACGTGTTCAACACCTTGAAGTTCCAGTAGTTGTTTCTTAATTTCTGTAACATCAACATGTGACGGTTTACCTTCCATTAAAATGTGAACGGAATTTTTTGTTATTCGAATTCCAGATATAACAATTAAAAATGCAACAATAACACTGGCAATGGGGTCTGCAATATTCCAGTTAAAAAGCAAAATAAGAATACCTGCAATAATAGCGCCGATAGAACCTAATAAATCACCAAAAACATGAAGTAAGGCACTTCGTATATTCAGATTTTCCTGTGAATCTCCCCTCATCAGTACCCAAGCTGCAATAATGTTTACAATCAGCCCAATGATTGCAATAATCATCATACTTGCACTTACATTTGGCGGCTCCATAAAACGTTGAAATCCCTCATAAAATATATAGATGGAAATAACGATTAGCGTTACACCGTTTATAAACGCAGCAATTATTTCAAATCGTCTGTACCCATAAGTTTTAGAAGTATTAGCTTGTCGTTCGCCAATTTTAAATGCTAATAAGCTTAAGCCAAGTGCTGCTGCATCGCTTAGCATATGTCCAGCATCTGAAAGAAGCGCAAGACTGTTTGTTAAAAACCCTCCGACTGCTTCAACAACCATGAAAAATGTTATTAATATAAAGCTCAATAAAAGAGCTTTCTTGTTGCTCGTTCCATGATGATGGCCATGGCTATGATTATGCTCTTGTGCCATATAATAACCTCCTAGCTAATATGTTTCGTATGTTCAATTGTTTGTTCCAAAACATTCATCACATGGTAATCGTCTGGTGAGTAATAATAGGTTGTCTTTTCGCGTCTGTTTTTAACCAAACGTAATTGTTTTAAATACTTTAGTTGATGGGAGATTGATGACTGGTGCATTTCCAGTCTTTCTGCAATTTCATTAACGGAACATTCTTTATGAAACAGCAAGTGTAGAATTTTTATTCTCGTTGGGTCAGATAAAGCTTTAAATGTTTGCGATACAACGTCAAGTAATTGCTCATCAATTGGCTGATAGTCCATTAAAAAGCTCCTTTCCATTACAATATGCTCATATGCACATATTGTAATTCATGCATATTTTATATGCAATTTATTTTGCTTCTTGCTTTCCTATGGTAAAATAAATATAGTCTGTTCTCCGTCGTATATTTATTTCACGCTATAGAAGGGGATAAAAGTTTAAAAATATCGTATAAAAAAGCTATTGCTTTAGCGATTCATACTTAGCAATAAGTCGATTTTTTCTAACAAGCAAACCTTCTGTATGAAGAATGAAAAAAGGGGTGATGTGATGAGCATGTTGCAAAATCATTATTTAACAGACATTACGTTAGGCGAAATAATGATTCCTTCCGAAAAAGTCGCACATGTTCAAGTTAACAATCCGCTAGAACATGCTTTGCTCGTATTAGTAAAGTCAGGGTATTCAGCTGTTCCTGTTTTGGATCCATCATATAAGTTAGTTGGCATTATTGGTAAAACGACGATTTTAGATCAAATACTAGGTTTGGAACGATTTGAATTCGAACGTCTGTCAACGATAGTGGTAAAAGATGTATTGAATGAAGATATCCCTTGTTTAACAAAAGAAGATTCTTTGATGAAAGGTTTAAACGCTGTCATTAATCATCCATTTGTTTGTATTGCTGATAAGGATGGATATTTTGATGGAATTTTAACACGGAGAGCAATATTAAAGCAGCTTAAAAAAGATATGTATGCTGCAAAATAAAAAAAGGTTTGAGGTATAACAAAGACAACCGCTTAAAAATGAACAATAAAGTTTATTTTAACAAGCGGGAGGTATTTTATGACCGCTGTTGTTAGTGGTTTTAGAAAAAGTTAGTTAGCTTGTTCCGAGTCTTTATAGCGGAAGATATGAAAACTTTATATTTTTTGTAGCGTAAATTAGCCGAACCTTTATCATTTGATTGTTCGGCTTTTGCTATATTTTGCTAGGTAGTATTTTCTCACCCTTCTCCTTTTTAATTTTCGAAGTGGTAAAGAGAAAAAGCTAACCAACGTTAAGTTCTCCCACTTTAGTCGAATAGTAAAAAGGAGTAGGTATTGATTGCGACAAAAAAAGCGATCTGCTAAATTATAAAGTAGTACATAACTAGGAGGGAAACATGTAATGAAAATGATGGATGGAAACGAGATTATTAATTTTATTTCGAATAGTAAGAAAAGCACACCTGTAAAGGTATATATAAAAGGAAAAGGTTTAGACCGTTTATCTGCGGATAACTCAATCCAAGCTTTTATAGAATCAAAGAGTGGCGTCTTGTTTGGTGAATGGGATGACATTCAAAAGTTACTTGAAGAATCTAAAGATATGATTCACGATTATGTCATTGAAAACGATCGTCGTAATTCGGCTATTCCATTACTGGATTTAAAAGGAATTAATGCTCGTATTGAACCAGGTGCAGTCATTCGAGACCAAGTTGATATTGGTGACGGTTGCGTGATTATGATGGGAGCAATGATTAATATTGGCTCCGTTATTGGTGAAGGTACAATGATCGATATGAATGTTGTGCTTGGTGGACGAGCTACAGTAGGTAAGCATTGTCATATTGGTGCTGGAACAGTGCTAGCAGGGGTGATTGAGCCACCATCAGCAAAACCAGTGATTGTTGAAGATAATGTAGTTATTGGTGCAAACGTTGTTGTTTTAGAAGGTGTTACTATTGGCAAAGGCGCAATCGTTGCTGCAGGTTCAATTGTAACAAAAGATGTAGCGCCAAATACGCTTGTAGCTGGAACGCCTGCGCGGGTATTAAAAGAAATTGATGAGAATACGAAGTCAAAAACGGAAATTAAACAAGAACTTCGTAAACTAAATGACTAAGTAAGGGAATGACGGCATGTTAGATTTACAACAAATTCGTCGTAAATTACACCAAATACCTGAGCTTGGTTTTCAAGAAAAGAAGACCCAGCAATACTTGTTGGAAATTATAAAAACGCTAGAAACGGATAAAGTATCTATCAAGTTATGGGAGACGGGTATTCTCGTATTTGTGGAAGGTAAGGCCCCAACAAAAACAATTGGTTACCGAGCAGATATGGATGGCTTACCAATAACTGAGCAGACAGGGCTCTCTTTTTCATCGGAGCATGACGGAAAAATGCATGCGTGTGGTCACGATTTTCACATGACCATTGCTTTGGGGGTATTAGAGAAGATTATCTTAAAACCAATGAACGATCATTGCTTATTCATCTTTCAGCCAGCAGAGGAAGGGCCTGGCGGAGCATTACCATTACTTCAATCGGAAGCATTTCAGCCATGGCGTCCAGACATCGTATTTGCATTGCATATTGCTCCTGAATTGCCAGTAGGAACAGTTGCTAGTAAACCTGGTTTACTGTTTGCAAATACAAGTGAATTGTTTATTGATTTTGCTGGGAAAGGCGGGCATGCTGCTTATCCTCATTTAACGAAAGATATGACAGTGGCTGCCAGTAGTTTTGTGGTTCAGATGCAACAAATTGTTTCTAGAAATGTAAATCCACTTGAAGCATCTATTGTTACAATCGGTAAAATGGAAAGCGGATTTGTCCAAAATGCGATTGCTGAGACTGCCCGTTTAGAAGGGACTATTCGCACACAACACCCTGATAGTATAAATATAGTTAAAAATCAATTAGAGAAACTGATGAAAGGGTTTGAGATTGCTTACGATTGTAAGATTGAAGTGGATTATGGAGCGAACTATTATCAAGTTTATAATCAAGCTGAACAAGTAAAGGAATTCCGTCAGGCATTAGCTGGTAGTAATGTGCATTATCAAGAAGCAGAAGCCGCTATGACTGGTGAAGATTTTGGATATATGCTCAAAGAAATACCAGGTTTTATGTTTTGGCTTGGGGTAGACTCTGCCTATGGTTTGCATCATGCACAATTAAATCCAGATGAAGCTGCTTTAAACGTTGGCGTGGAGGCTGTTCATTTAACTTTTTGCAAACTTTCTCAATAAAATATGTATATGCTTCCTATAAGTAGCAAAATATAAGGTATGTTTAGTTGAAAAGGACTAGAGAGAGTGTTAGAGATAGATCTTTACAGTGAAATGTAACTTTTACCGTATATACATTCAATCTGGAGTCCTTATTCTAAAACTTTTTTAAGGCTACTTTAAGGAGGTAATGGAATGGCGAGAATTGGTGTTGAAACGACGCTTAGCGATGTAAAAGACGCACTCACAGAAATGGGACATCATGTAGTGGATTTACGTGGAGCAGAGGATGCAGCTTACTGTGATTGTTGTGTAATTTCTGGTCAAGACAAAGATGTAATGGGAGTTATGCAGGCGGAAATAGCAGGCGCTGTTATTAACGCACAAGGTATGAATACAGAAGAGGTGTGTAATGTAGTGAATCAAAAAGTTGTTTAATCCACCTTCTATATCCTGAGAACCTTTTTATGTTATATCACATATAAAAGTATAAAAGAATTGTTTTCAGGGTATAGGAGGAAGCTTTTATGCGTTTAGGTCAACAAATTCCCGATTTTGATACCACTTGTGAATGGTTGAATAGTGAACCTTTGTTAATAGGTGATAAACCTACTTGTTTTCATTTTTGGTCTATTAGTTGTGTTCTATGTAAACAAGCGATGCCGCATTTTATTAAGCTTTGTAATGAATATAAAAGTAAAGTACAATTTATTTCAGTTCATACGCCATTATCTGATACAGATAACAACTTGTTTGAAATTAATAAAGTGGTGGAAGAACAGGAGTTGAAAGCCCCTATAGCTGTGGATCATAATGAAAGGATTTCGGATGCATTTCAAGTAACATATGTTCCAGCCTACTATGTATTTGATGAATTTGGAAAATTACGTCATATCCAGCGTGGTAAAACAAATGTAAGTATGCTTGAGAAAAATATTTTGCGTATGATCTAGTTTAATACGATGAGCGCCTCCTTTTTACATATAAAAGGAGGCGCTTTTTTATATTATAGCTCATAATAAAGTGAATTTTAGAAAACTGCGTGGTTAAGTTTTTCTAACAATATCGGGAAGTATACACATTTTTTGGGTGTATCGTCTAAGAAAAACAAATGCTTTTGCAGTAAGACTTGGCGACAAGCCAATTTTTTCTAATACGTTACAATTGATGGTGCCTTTAAAATTATAAGATAGAAATTTTTATAAAAATTCAGCAAAATAGTAGAAATTTATTTCGAAACCCGTTATATTATATGTTACGTAATTAAAAACTTGAGGGAGGCACATGTGTGGACACGTTTAAAAAATTAAAGCAATATTATTGGCCTTACAGAAAACATTTTTTACTCTCTGTATTCTTCTTGTTTTTTGTAACGGTAATCACAGTTGTTTATCCGATTATATTACAGCAAACGATTGATCGCGTTGTTTTAATGGATCGCTATGAATTAATTCCGTACATTTCCGCTATTTTCTTGTTGCTAATGGCTGTTAAAGGATTTGCTACTTTTTATCATCAATATTTAGGGGATTTATTTGGTATTACAGCTGTATATAAATTACGTGATGGATTATATCAAAAACTACAGCGATTATCATTTACGTATTATGATAACGCTAAAACAGGAGATATTATGTCTCGCTTAACAGCTGATGTAGAAGGATTTCGTTTTTTTCTATCTTTTGGATTTTCAGAACTATTGAGAATAGTTCTACTTATAATGATTAGCTTAGGAGTTATGTTCTATTACTCTGTTCCGCTTGCTTTAGTTACGATGGCCGCAATGCCTTTTCTGGCTATTGTTGTATATCAATTCGATAAACGTGTGCATCCAGCTTTTCGCTTAATTCGAAAATCTTATGGTAATTTAAATACGCGTGTTCAAGAAAATATTAGCGGTATGCATACGGTGAAGTCACTCTCGCGTGAGGGGTTTGAGATTGGGCGTTTTGCGGATCGTAATGATTCGTACAGGCAAAATTATTTACACACTTCGTTTATTTGGTCAAAGTACTTCCCTTTAATGGAATTTATCGGAAATTTCTGTGCAGCTGCATTGTTGGCATACGGTGGTTTTCTTGTTATTGATGGGCAATTATCCCTTGGCGCATTAATCGCTTTTTTTAGCTTAGTTTGGTATATTATGGGACCACTTATGAACCTTGGTTTTGTTGTCAATCAGTTTTCACAAGCAAAAGCTTCTGCAGAGAGATTATTAGAAATCTTAGAAGCGGAAGAGGATATTACAGAATCTGAACACCCTATTAGAGAACCTATACACGGGCATGTAACATTTCGAAATGTTACGTTAACATATGCAGATGATGACGACGCCGCTTTGAAAAAAATTAGTTTTGATGCTCCACCCGGGAAGGTTATTGGATTAATTGGCTCTACCGGATCTGGTAAAACGAGTATTACACAACTCATTACGCGTTTTTACGAACCAATTTCTGGGGATGTACTTATTGATCAAAAGTCAGTTTCAGATTATTATCTTAAATCTTTGCGCAAAGAAATTGGCTTTGTCCTGCAAGAACCATTTTTGTTTTCCACGACAATTCGTGAAAATATTGCCTATGGTAGCCCAGGTGTAGAGGATGAGCAGATTATAGATGCTGCTAAACGAGCGCAAGCGCACGATTTTATTATGAAAATGCCACAAGGGTATGACACGATGTTAGGTGAACGTGGGATGGGGCTGTCTGGAGGACAAAAACAACGTATTGCCATTGCAAGAGCGATCTGTATTAATCCTAAAATTCTTATTTTGGATGATGCTACATCTGCAGTAGATATGGAAACAGAATTTAGGATTCAAAAAGCTTTACAAGAAGTAATGAAAGGGAGAACTTCATTTATTATAGCTCATCGAATTGCTTCGTTAAAACATGCAGATGAAATATTAGTTTTAGAAGGGGGAAAAGTAGTAGAGCGTGGTAATCATGACTTCTTAATTAAGAATCAGGGACCGTATCAACGAATTTATGATATTCAATACCAAGATAGAGAAGAAGTAATGAAGCGTCAGCACGCTTAGAAGGAGGAAATGTGAATGGCGAAGGATAAGTCCAAAGGGGCCCCAAGCAGGCACTTACAGCGCTTTCATTATACGCAAGAACAAGCAATTGAAAAGCCGTTTAATTGGAAGCAAATGTGGCGTCTACTGGCCTATTTGAAACCTTATGCAAAAACTTATTTACCGGCTGCAATCATAGCTATGTTTATATCGACAGCTGTGCGATTAATTGTACCAATTTTAATCGGAAAAGTCGCTATTGATGTAGCTATAAGTGAACAAAATGTAACGCTGTTAACTTATTTAGTAGTGGTTATTGGCATTTTATACTTATTAAGCTATGCGGGAAATGTATTTCGGATAAAATGGGTAAATATTTTAGGGCAAAATGTTATCTATGATATTAGACAACATTTGTTTTCGCACGTCCAACGGTTATCCCATCGTTTTTTTGATTCCCGTTCAGCAGGTTCTATTTTAGTTCGAATTATGAATGATATTAATTCACTTCAGGAATTATTTACAAACGGAATTATCAACTTACTTATGGACATTGTAACATTAGTAGGGATCATTGTTATTTTGTTTGTGCTTAGCCCTAAGCTTGCGTTAGCGATCATGGTTATACTTCCGCTAATGTTCTACCTAACAACCAAGTTACGACGAACGATTCGTCGTTCTTGGCAACAAGTAAGAATTCAACAATCACGCATGAATTCTCATTTGAATGAAGGTTTACAAGGAATACGAATTACGCAGTCATTTTCTCAAGAACAAGAAAATAGTGAGTACTTCCATGGAGTAAATAAAGATAATTTTAATAGTTGGAAAGAAGCTACGAAGAAGAGTGCTATGTTTCGCCCGTTTGTTGAAATGAGCAATGCTATCGGTACAGTCATTTTAATATCTTATGGGGCATATTTAATTTTACTTGGTGAAAATAATGGTGGCATTGCTATTGGAACGTTTGTTTCGTTCGCCTTTTTTGTTGGTATGTTTTGGGAACCAATATCCCGTTTAGGGCAGATGTATAATCAAATGCTCATGGCAATGGCAGCATCTGAGCGTATTTTTGAATTTTTAGATGAACGACCAAATGTTCAAGAAAAGAGCGATGCTCATGTTTTCAAGGACATGAAAGGAGAAATTGTCTTTGATAAAGTGCATTTTTATTACGATAAAGATCGCATTGCCTTGAACGATATATCTTTGACTATTCATGCGGGGCAAACAGTTGCTTTAGTTGGCCATACTGGAAGTGGTAAAACAACAATTGCTAATTTAATAAGTAGATTTTACGATCCAACAAAAGGGAAGGTTACAATTGATAACTATGATTTACGTGAAGTCCAATTAGATAGCTTGCGACAAAGTATAAGCGTTGTTTTACAGGATACATTTATTTTTTCAGGTACTATTATGGAAAATATTCGTTTTGGGCGGCCAGATGCGTCTGATGAAGAAGTCATTCGTGCAGCAGAAGTCGTTGGCGCTGATGAATTTATAAAGCGTATGGCGAATAGTTATGAAACGGAAGTCGAAGAGCGTGGCAATATTTTATCTGCAGGGGAAAGGCAATTGTTATCTTTTGCAAGAGCATTATTAGCTAATCCAAAAATTTTAATACTTGATGAAGCTACTGCAAGTATTGATACAGAAACAGAAGTTAAGATTCAAGCTGCTTTAGCTAAATTATTGAAAGGACGTACCGCTATTATGATTGCGCACCGCTTATCTACCATTCGTAAGGCTGATAATATATTTGTGCTTGAGAATGGACACATCTTAGAAAGTGGAAATCATGACAATTTAATGAAACAAGGTGGAGAGTACTATCATTTAGTAAAAGCACAATTTCAAATGTTAGATGCAATATAAAATCTTCAATCAGTATGGGGTTCTTTCATTCCTCGTGATTGTAGGTGGACGTATAGGAAATGTAGGTGGATACGTTCATTTTTGCGTTCATTGTTTTTAAAGTTTATGGTACATGATGGTTGAATGTAAAGACTTGGCGATAGCCAAGTCTTTCAAATGCTATAAATCGTGGTTTTCTATTGTAATAGAAGAGTATTTTGTACATCTTTTTTTAATAAAGTTTTCATCTTGAAATATGGTAGAACGAATAGAACTGTGATAAGCTATGAACAAAGACGAAACATGGAGGAACAAAGGATGAAACGAGAATTCGCAGTAATTGGATTAGGAAGATTTGGTGGAAGTATTTGTAAAGAGTTAAGCATGGAAGGGATGGAAGTGCTTGCTATTGATAACAATGAAGATAGAATTAATGAGTTTAAAAATATAGCTTCTCATGCTGTTATTGTTGACTCAACAGATGAAGCTTCTTTAAAAGAACTAGGAATAAAGAATATTGACCATGTTATTGTTGCAATTGGAGATGATATTCAAGCAAGTATTTTAACAACGGTTATTTTAACGGATTTAGGTATTAAGAAAATTACAGTAAAAGCTCAAAATGATTACCATGCGAAAATTCTTAATAAAATTGGCGCAGATCAGGTGGTACATCCAGAAAGAGATATGGGAAAAAGAATTGCACATAGTATTATATCAAATAACATATTGGATTACTTAGAACTATCCGATGACCATAGCATTGTTGAGGTAAAAGTTGGTGAAAAAATGCTAGGCAAGACGCTTGTCGAATTAGATATTCGTGCTAATTATGGATGTAACGTAGTAGCCATTAAACATGGGAAAGATATTAACGTATCGCCTAGTGCGGATCATCGTTTTTCGGAAGGGGACATTTTAATCGTTATTGGTGCAGATAAAGATATATCGCGTTTTGAAAAGCATTTAGTGATTGAAGAATAAACAGTCTAAGTAGGATACAAAATTCAAATCTCCTTTTTCGTATTATAAGAAAGCAATAAATTTCTAGGCTTTATAGATAAGCAAAACGACGACTTTCCATCGCCATAAAGATTTGGCAATAACCGAGTTTTTATGATGAAGCGAAGCCTTTGTCATACTTTTAGGCTACTAAAAAAGCGGGGATCCAATTGTAGATTCATTTTATCCGATTTTATAGTAGAATAAAAAACAGCCAGTGTACGTATACTCTGGCTGTTTTTTTATGTTAAACTTCCATAATAATAGGTAGTACCATAGGGCGACGCTTTGTTTTTTCATACAGAAATGGAGCGATAGTATCTGTGATCTCGTTTTTAATCTCGGACCATTGTGACGTTTTGCGTTCCATCACTTTGGTTAAATGCGTCGCGACCAATTTCTGTGCTTCATTAATTAAGTCTTCCGATTCCCTCATATAGACAAAGCCACGGGAAATGATGTCAGGGCCTGCAGAAACTTTAAACTCTTTCATATTAATGCTTACAACTACAATAACGAGTCCTTCTTCTGAAAGTATTCGACGATCTCTTAGGACAATATTACCTATGTCGCCTATTCCGTTTCCATCTACATAAATGGAACCTGAAGGAATTTTTCCAGCTATTGTTGCTGTATCTTTTCCAAGTGCTAAAACATCTCCGTTGTCCATGACAAAGCAACTATCAGCGTCTGAACCACAAGCAACGGCCAATTTAATGTGCTCTTTTAACATTCTGTATTCACCATGTATAGGCATAAAGTATTTTGGTTTAATTAGGCGTAGCATGAGCTTTTGCTCTTCTTGACTACCATGCCCTGATGTGTGAATATTGGTTAATTTTCCGTGGATGACATCGGCACCTGCACGATATAATTTATTAATTGTTCGGCTGACACTAATGGTGTTTCCAGGGATTGGAGATGAAGAAAACACCACTGTATCGCCAGGGATAATTTGTATTTGCCGGTGAGTACCATTGGCAATCCTTGAGAGAGCGGCCATCGGTTCACCTTGAGATCCGGTACAAAGAATGGTCACTTCTTGTGCTGGAAGACGGTTTATTTGATTAGCATCAATAAACGTATTTTTCGGCGCTTGAATATAACCTAATTCTTGTCCTAAGTTAATAGCAGATTCCATACTTCTTCCGAATACAGCTATTTTACGGTGGTTTTTAACAGATGCTTCCACTACTTGTTGTAATCGATAAATATTTGACGCAAAAGTTGCGAATATAACACGTCCGTCAACTCTGCTAAAAATATCTTTTATATTTTCCCCAACCACTTTTTCGGACATCGTAAATCCGGGAACTTCACTGTTCGTACTATCTGATAAAAGGCAAAGCACACCCTCATTTCCAATTTCAGCCATTTTCGATAAATTAGCTGGTTCACCAACTGGAGTAAAGTCAAATTTAAAATCTCCAGTATGAACAATATTTCCTGGCGGAGTTTTCACTACGATACCATAGGAATCTGGAATACTATGAGTTGTTCGGAAAAAGCTTACCGATGTTTTTCGGAATTTTATAATATCGTCTTCTTGAATCGTGTGTAATTTAGCATTTCTTAATAAACCGTGTTCTTCTAATTTATTTTTAATTAATCCTAACGCAAGTTTACCAGCATATATTGGCACATTAATTTCACGGAGAAGATATGGGATCCCCCCAATATGGTCTTCGTGTCCGTGGGTAATAAATAATCCTTTAATCTTATCTTGGTTTTGTACTAAATACGTATAGTCAGGGATAACATAATCAATACCTAACAACTCATCTTCCGGAAATTTAATTCCAGCATCGATTAGCACAATTTCATCTTGAAATTGAACGCCATACGTATTTTTTCCGATCTCTCCTAAGCCACCTAGAGCAAAAACGGCAGCTTGATCATTTTTCACGAATTTCATTGTTTAGATTTTCTCCACGTGAAAATCTTCGGATTGTTTTTCATATGCTAAATGCGCTTCATCCAATTCATGGATATATTCAATATTATACTTGCGTTCGTTGATTTTTGCTCTAACTTCTCTTACAGAGTTTCCCTCCACATAAGCGCTTTTTGTACGTTCTCGAACTGGAATCTCGTCAGCCAGTTCTTGATATAAAACTTTATAAATCATCTCATCTCTCCTTGACTAATTTCATTGTTGGTTTATTAATATTACAGTTTTGAACACGGAGTTAATGCTATATCTTACCCGACACAAGAATGAAGATAAAGGTATCGTCTTTTTCCAAATAGTGTAGCTTTGTCTTTTTCATTTACTTTATGGTACCTTTAGTATGTGATTGGGCAAATTAATCATTGGTAGTCTTTTTACAAGTAGTTGGCACACGTCCTTGGCCTAAAAAGTCCTTCCAGCGTTTTTTGAGCTTTTTTCTTAGACGTTTCAGCATGACGTGTCATCTCCTTTCTTTGTTTTAAAAAACAAGAAAAACATCTACCGATCCAATCCCTCTTATCTATAGTATAGTATGAGTTGAGGAAATTTGAAATAAAAACACGCTATTTCTTAAAAATATTTCTCATGGCTGTGATAGAAAAGAGTGCATAAAAGTTGGAAGCCGTGCTTCGTTTAGTGAATGTAGGAGCACAGTTTGTTGAAATAAGATCCGATGATTACTACGCTTATTTTTTACAACACGATTAAATTTATACACCAGAAAAGGGGATAAACATGCATAAAAAAATGGTTTTCTTAGATATTGACGGTACGATTTTAACCAAAAAAAATGAAATTCCATATAGTACAAAGCAAGCCATTAAACAATTGCAGGATAATGATATTTACGTAGCGATAGCAACTGGAAGGGCACCTTTTATGTTTAAGTCTATACGTGAGGAGTTAAACATTCATTCTTTTGTTAGTTTTAATGGACAGTATGTTGTGTTTGAAGGGAAAGAAGTTTATCGAAACCCGATAAAAAAAGATGATCTTTTGCGTTTAAACCATGAAATTATGAAAAATAATTATCCGATTGTTTTTTCTAGCTCCGAGCAAATGAAAGCTTCGGAACCTAACCATTTATTCATAGAAGAAAGTTTAAGTAGTATGGATTTCAGTTATCCAGAAGTGGATCCTAACTTTTATCAGTCTACATCGATTTATCAAGCCTTATTGTTTTGTAAACAAGAAGAAGAAAAACAGTTAGCTAAACAGCTTCCTACGTTAGACTTTATTCGCTGGCATGAGTTCTCTTGCGATGTTATTCCGTTAGGCGGGTCAAAAGCGATTGGAGTGGAAAAACTAATTGAAGCTAGCGGTTTAGCGTTTGAAGATACATTTGCCTTCGGAGATGGGTTAAATGATATGCAAATGTTACAGGAAATTGGCACAGGGGTAGCGATGGGGAATGCAGTTTCTGATTTAAAAGCGGTAGCAGACTATATAACGGAGGACGTTGATAAGGATGGGCTTGCAAATGGGTTGAAGCATCTTGGTTTAATTTAACTTTACTATGTTTCCAAAAATGCCAGGTGTTTGCTACGAAAGCAGCTATCTATAAGTTAGTTACAAAGACATGCGTAACCATGCTTGGAAAAGACTTAGTGAGTTTCTTCATGCATGAAGAAACTCACTAAGTACCTGCGGTGCAAAGGGCATTACCAAAGCGACGGTATGTGGTAAATCATGAATAAAATGTTCGCCCAAGCTCTAACTACTCTACCGGTTTTGCGTTGTCTGGTATAAAGAATGGGTTTTGTTGATTAATATGATCATAAAACATGATTCCGTTTAAATGATCAATTTCGTGTTGAAACACAATAGCAGCATAATCTTTTAATCTTAATTTAACGACTTCTCCATCTGTATTTATGGCTTTTACGGTAACTCGAGCATATCTCGGAACGTATCCTTCTATACTTCGATCGACGGATAAACATCCTTCTCCAGACGGAAGATATGCTTTTTCTACAGAATGGCTAATTATTTTTGGATTAGCAAGTCCATAACTGTATTTTTTCCCTCTGCCATCCTCAAAGTGAACAGCTATTAAACGTTTATTCAATCCTAGCTGAGGAGCAGCCAACCCAACACCAGCACGAAGACCATATTTTTGAGCAATTTCTTCATCCTGGCTATTTTGAATAAATTGAAGCATATCACCAAGTAATTGCTTATCTTCTTTCGTTAAAGGAATAGTTACTTCATCAGCAATTGTTGTTAATGAAGGATGGCCTTCCCTAACGATATCTTTCATAGTTATCATCGTACCACTCCTAATTCTATGTGCATAGTCCAAAGATCATTTTATCATATTTATACGCATTTCATCATAATTTGCTATTAAGCGCCGACGTATCTGTTCATTATTTATATAAGCTGAATAATTTTAACTTTCGTTTCTCAAGGCATCAAAAGGCCGTTCGTACTAAACAGGAAGGCCAGGGTGCCGGAGGGCGCCAGTATACTCCTGTTGCAGGAGCATGATTCCTAAAACCTTCTTTAATTCGTTCGAGTCGCTACGTTGCTAACCGGGCGCCCCGAGACTTTGTTCAAAAGGCGTTTTATATGGAGCAAAGGCGGAATTGATTTTTTCCTTTTGTACAACCCATTTTATGTTATACTATAAATCGTATATTTGATTTATAGGTGTAGGAGGTAAATAATGTCATTAAAAAAGTTCACAATCGTTGCATTAGGTTTTATGCTTTTATTTATATTAGCATCGTGTAGTAATGGGACTCCAGAAGAACAAATACAGAATCATTTAGAAGAAGCAGTTACGCTAGAAGAAGGATTTGAAAAACAGCAAAGTAAAATAACCGATTTGGAGAAAAAAGAACAAGAGTTATATAACCAAATTATGGATCTTGGTAAAGACGAAATGGATAAAATTAAAAAGTTAGCTAAACAAGCTATTGAAACGGTGGATAAACGTAAAGAAGCGATAAAGAAAGAAGAAGAAAGCATAGAACAAGCAAAAGAAGAATTTACTAAAACGAAAGAAGTTGTGGAGGATTTAGAAGCTAAAGAAGCTAAAGATACTGCTGAAAAAATGGTAGAGACGATGCAAGATCGTTATAAAGCATACGATAATCTAAATAAAGCTTACAAAGATGCATTGAAATTGGAAAAAGAAATGTATGAATTGTTATCAAAAGAAGATTTAAAGCAAGAAACGTTAACGAAAAAAATAGATGCTATTAATAATGCATATGAAAAAGTAATTGCATCAAACGATAATTTTAACAAGCATACGAAAGAATACAATGAAATGAAAAGAGATTTTTACGAGCAAGTGGGTATGGATGTTACCTATGAAGGAGATTCTGACGAAAAATAGAAGATAAGTAAGATATTGAAACACTCTCTAGGCAAATCTAGAGAGTGTTTTTTGCTAGTACAAGGATAACGGTACATATTTTTACAAAGTAAATGATTTTAAAAACCTAAAGTCTTTATGATGTGTAAACGTCGTCGTTTTGCTTATTGTATAAATCCTTCGCGCAATAAACAGGGAGATAAGAAAGAAATGGTTTGTAATAGATGAAAAATATTAAACACTCGCTATTATTCCTAATAATAGGTAATACAGATAAGAAATCGAACTATAACAGAACAAAGCAGAAAGCGCTTTATTAAGTAATGCTTTCTTTTAAATTATGTGAAAATAAATTAAAGAAAACAAAGTGTTTGACCACTAAGTAGAATTGAGCTAGAATTTATATGTAAAGAAATTGTACTAATGATTTTTTGCTTTTTTATGTAACAGTTTTAAATAGCTGTTTTTGATGTGTATGTACATACAGACGGGGGGCATTCAATATAAAAGCCTCTACTTGCTAGTATAGAGCAAGGGTGGAATATTTTATTTGCGTGCTTTGCCTATTTGGGCATTCACTTATAGATTTATAGTAAGCAAAAATGGGAATACCATAAAAAGTACAGTTTTTTTCTGATTTTGGGTAGGCTAGAAATAACAATATTAAATGGATACAGAAAGGAAGAGGTGAACTATTTTGAAACACGTTTTAGAGAGTGTTGAGAGTCAGTTCGAAATGTTCCAAATTCTTAATGAAGATGGAAAGATTGTCAATGAAAAAGACGTTCCTGATCTTTCCGATGAGCAGTTAAAAGAACTTATGCGTAGAATGGTTTACACAAGAGTTTTAGATCAACGTTCAATTGCTTTGAACCGCCAAGGGCGTTTAGGATTTTATGCACCAACAGCAGGGCAAGAGGCCTCACAGTTAGGAAGTCAGTTTGCACTTGAACAAGAGGATTTTCTATTGCCTGGATATCGAGATGTACCACAATTAATTTGGCAAGGTCTTCCACTATATCAAGCATTTTTATTCTCTAGAGGACATTTCCATGGTAACCAGATGCCTGAAGGTGTTCATGCAGTAAGTCCACAAATTATAATTGGCGCTCAATATGTACAGGCTGCTGGCGTAGCTTTAGGAATGAAAAAGCGTGGTAAGAAAAATGTAGCTGTTACTTACACTGGTGATGGTGGTACATCACAAGGTGATTTTTATGAAGGAATTAACTTTGCAGGTGCATATAAAGCTCCAGCGATTTTCTTTGTACAAAATAATCGTTTTGCCATTTCTGTACCAGTAGAAAAACAAACAAATGCAAAAACACTAGCTCAAAAAGCTGTTGCTGCAGGAATTGAAGGCATTCAAGTAGATGGTATGGATGTACTTGCTGTTTACGCTGTTACAAAACATGCTAGAGAGCGTGCAGTTAATGGCGAAGGTCCGATGCTTATTGAAACAATGACGTATCGCTATGGTCCTCATACAATGGCTGGTGACGATCCGACTCGTTATCGTACAGAGGATTTAGATAATGAATGGGAAAAGAAAGATCCATTAGTCCGTTTCCGTAAGTATCTAGAAGCAAAAAATCTATGGTCTGAAGAAGAAGAAAATAAAGTAATTGAAGAAGCAAAAGAGGAAATTAAGCAAGCCATTAAGCAAGCAGACCAATATCCAAAACAAAAAGTAACAGATTTAATGGCAAACATGTATGAAGAACTTCCATATAATTTACAAGAACAAATGGAAGAATATAAAGAAAAGGAGTCGAAGTAAATCATGGCACAAATGACAATGATTCAAGCCATTACAGACGCACTACGTACGGAACTTAAAAATGATGAAAATGTGCTTGTTTTCGGAGAAGATGTCGGTCAGAATGGTGGCGTGTTCCGTGCTACTGATGGATTGCAAGCCGAGTTTGGTGAAGAACGCGTGTTTGACACACCTTTAGCCGAATCAGGTATTGGTGGACTAGCAATTGGCTTAGGCTTACAAGGTTTCCGACCTGTTCCAGAAATTCAATTCTTCGGCTTCGTATATGAAGTGATGGATTCCATTAGCGGACAAATGGCTCGTATGCGATATCGTTCAGGTGGCGTTCATCATTCGCCAATTACAGTACGTGCTCCATTTGGCGGAGGTGTTCATACACCAGAACTTCATGCGGATTCATTAGAGGGGTTAATTGCTCAACAACCAGGTATTAAAGTGGTTATTCCTTCTACTCCTCATGATGCTAAAGGTTTACTTATTTCTTCCATCCGAGATAATGATCCGGTTGTGTTTTTAGAGCACATGAAATTATATCGCTCATTCCGTGGTGAAGTACCTGAAGGAGAATACACGATTGAACTAGGGAAAGCAGATGTTAAGCGTGAAGGTACAGACGTTACATTAATTGCTTACGGTGCGATGGTACATGCTTCGTTAAAAGCTGCTGAAGAACTAGCTGAAAATGGTGTTAATGCTGAAGTTATTGACTTACGTACTGTATCACCACTTGATATCGAAACGATCATTGAATCGGTTAAGAAAACAAATCGTGCTGTTGTGGTGCAAGAAGCGCAACGCCAAGCAGGCATAGCTGCGAATGTAGTAGCTGAAATACAAGAACGTGCCATTCTTCATTTAGAAGCTCCTGTATTACGTGTTGCGGCTCCAGACACCGTTTACGCATTCTCGGAAGCAGAAGAAGTTTGGTTACCTAATCATAAAGATATTGTAGAAAAAGTAAACAGTGTGATGAACTTTTAATTATTAAGACAGGAGGCAAAAATATTATGGCTTTCAATTTTAAATTACCTGATATTGGTGAAGGAATTCATGAAGGTGAAATCGTTAAATGGTTCGTTAATGAAGGCGACGAAGTTAAAGAAGACGATGTTTTGTGTGAAGTGCAAAATGATAAAGCTGTAGTGGAAATTCCATCACCAGTGGAAGGAACAGTAACAAAATTACATGTAGAAGAAGGAACGGTAGCAGTTGTAGGTGACACGATTATTACGTTTGATGCAGAAGGCTATGAATCAGATGACGAGGAAGAAGCGGCAGATTCAAAACAAGAAGCTTCTGCTGACGAAAAAGCATCTGAAGCTCCTGAAGCTACAAATGAAGAAGTAGATGAAGATGATGGTGAAAGAGTAATTGCAATGCCATCAGTAAGGAAGTATGCACGTGATAACGGAGTAACGATTTCTAAAGTTACGCCTTCAGGTAAAAACGGACGTATTTTAAAAGAAGATATTGATGCTTACCTAAGTGGAGACCAACCTGCTGCAGACGCAAAAGGAACAACAGAAGAAGCAGCATCTTCTAAGAAAGAAGCAGCTGCAGAAACAGCGGGAGACTTCCCTGAAACTCGTGAATCTATGAGCGGAATTCGCAAAGCAATTGCCAATGCGATGGTTAATTCTAAAACAAAAGCTCCTCATGTAACTTTATTGGATGAAGTAGATGTATCAGAATTAGTAGCTCATCGTAAGAAGTTTAAAGCCGTAGCTGCTGAGCAAGAAATTAAATTAACATACTTGCCGTATGTTGTTAAAGCACTAGTATCTGCTTCTAAAAAATTCCCAATGATAAATGCTTCCGTTGATGATGAAACGAATGAAATTGTTCACAAGCACTATTACAATGTAGGTATTGCAGCAGATACAGATAAAGGCCTTCTTGTTCCAGTTGTGAAAAATGCGGATCGTAAATCCATCTTTGAAATTTCTAAAGAGATTAATGAATTGGCAGAAAAGGCTAGAAGTGGTAAACTAGCACCTGAAGAGATGAGTGGTGCATCGAATACAATTACAAATATCGGTTCTGCTGGTGGTCAATGGTTTACGCCAGTATTGAATTACCCAGAAGCGGTTATTCTTGGTATTGGTCGTATAGCAGAAAAACCAGTGGTTCGTGATGGGGAAGTTGTCGTAGCACCTGTACTAGCATTATCATTGAGCTTTGATCATCGTATTATTGATGGAGCAACTGCACAACATGCTCTAAATCAAATGAAACGATTATTAAGCGACCCACAATTAATTATGATGGAGGCGTGAGTTTTATGGTAGTAGGAGATTTTCCAATTGAAGTAGACACACTCGTTGTTGGAGCAGGTCCTGGTGGTTATGTTGCTGCTATTCGTGCTGCACAGTTAGGCCAAAAGGTAACAATTGCTGATAAAGGCGCTTTAGGTGGGGTTTGTTTAAACGTTGGATGTATTCCATCCAAAGCATTAATCCAAGCTGGACATTTAGCTGAACAAGCTCATGGAAATGAAGAGATGGGAATTAAAACAGAAAATGTTTCTGTTGACTTTTCTAAGGTTCAAGAGTGGAAAGCAAGTGTCGTTAACAAGCTAACTTCTGGTGTGGAAGGCTTGTTAAAAGGAAACAAAGTAGATATTGTTAAAGGTGAAGTATATTTTGTAGATAAAAACACTGTAAAAATTATGGATGAGAAAAATTCTCAAACATATACCTTTAAGCATTGCATTATTGCTACAGGATCAACGCCAATTGAAATCCCTAACTTTAAGTTTTCAGATCGAGTATTGGACTCAACTGGTGCTTTAAACCTGAAAGAAATTCCGAAGAAAATGGTAGTTATCGGTGGAGGATATATTGGTACAGAGCTTGGCACTGCTTATGCGAATTTCGGAACAGAAATTGTTGTTCTTGAAGGTGCGAAAGAAATCTTAGGCGGTTTTGAGAAGCAAATGAGTCAAGTTGTGAAAAAACGTTTGAAGAAAAAAGACGTTACAATTATTACAGAAGCAATGGCTAAAGGTGTAGAAGAATCTAAAGACGGTGTCAAAGTAACATATGAAGTAAAAGGTAAAGAAGAAACTGTTGAAGCGGACTATGTATTAGTTACGGTTGGCCGCCGTCCAAATACAGAAGATATTGGCTTAGAGCAGGTTGGCATTGAAAAAGATGACCGTGGACTAATTAAAATTGATAATCAATGTCGCACGAATGTTGATAATATCTATGCTATAGGTGATATTGTTGCTGGGCCTCCATTAGCACATAAAGCATCCTATGAAGGAAAAGTTGCTGCAGAAGCTATCAGTGGGGAAAAAGCTGTAATTGATTACTTAAGTATGCCTGCAGTTGTGTTCTCGGATCCAGAATTGGCTACTGTCGGTTATACGGAACAAGAAGCGAAAGATGCTGGATTCGATGTCAAAGCTGCTAAATTCCCATTTGCAGCTAATGGTCGTGCACTTTCATTAAACGATAGTGATGGATTTATGAAACTGATTACTCGTAAGGACGATGGCTTAGTGATCGGTGCACAAATTGCTGGACCAAATGCGAGTGATATGATTTCTGAATTAGGTCTTGCAATTGAAGCTGGTATGACAGCAGAAGATATCGCATTAACGATCCATGCTCATCCAACATTAGGTGAAATCACCATGGAAGCTGCTGAAGTAGCTCTAGGTACACCAATTCATATGCTATAGGTATAGCAAAAAGAGCTGTTCTATGTACAGAACAGCTCTTTTTAGCATTCCGCTTATTAATCTCACTTTTTTACATTAGTTTTTCAAGCTTACTAACGATTACATGTTTAGGGGTTTGACCGCTAATTCGGTCAATAGTAATTCCGTCTTTTCTAATAATTAAAGTAGGATACTTAGGATCTATCTTCTCATCAATCTCATTCAACGCTTTATTTCTTGTGTTTACTTTACTAAATTCGGTTGGAAAATTTGCTTTCACCTCAATGATAGCATCAAAATATTGATTTTCTACCGAATCATTCGTTTGGTGTGTATAAAAAAAGATATCATATTTTTTTGGTTGAAAGGAAATTACGTTAATGGTAGAAGCATTGAACGTTTTGCAGCCATTTACTAGTACACAAACAATTACTAAAAAAATAATTAGCTTTTTAATTGTTGTTCACCTACTTGTCATTTAATGTCGATAGCTTTAGTTTATCAAAATTAGATATACTGAAGTTTTATGTAATGCAACTGTTATAAAGTTGATAATGTGCTGTTAGAGGTAGTAATATAAGATATTAAAAAGTAAAAATTGTTACATTACGATTTCCCGATAATAAAATGAAGTAAACTTGGTACTTTTGCTGAAGTAATTCAATTCTGAGATAGAATTAGCAAAGAGAAGAAAAATTAGAAGAAAAACTATTTAAGCGATGTACAGGTGTTTTTAAAAGATAAGATGAATTATAACCTTTAACCTAACATATAAGGTGTGAAAGGCTTCTATTTCAAGAATGGGAAGATGTGTGAAGTCTAAGTTGGAGATGCCAGAGCCTAAATATTTTCATTAAGACGAAAGCTACTATTTTATGTCCTATTATTGTAGAAAAAAAGCTAGAGCATGAGCTCTAGCTTTTTCTTTTCGTTGCTAAGTTATGGTCTTTGGCTTCTTGCCGGAAGGACTTGACAAGAGAAATGATCACTAAAATCATTATAATGGCAAAAGGAAACGCTGCGATTATCGAGGCTGTTTGTAAAGCATTCAAGCCACCTTGCCATAACAATACAGCTGCAGCACTTGATTGAATAATACCCCAGATGAATTTTACTGAATTGGCAGGATCTAATTTCCCCCCAGTTGTCTGCATGCCAAGAACAAAAGTAGCTGAGTCGGCAGAAGTAATGAAAAATGTACAAATTAATAAGATAGCAATAATGGAGATGAAAGTACTCATAGGGAAGTGCTCCAACACAGTAAATAATGCTGTCTCCTCACCAAAATCATTGATGCTTTGGATGATATTTGCTCCCTTGAAAGTTTCTAAATGAATCGAGGTGCCCCCGAATACAGAGAACCATAAAGCACTAAATATTGTAGGTACGAGTAGTACGCCTAAGACAAACTCTCTTATAGTTCTACCTCGGGAGACTCTTGCTATAAAAGTTCCTACAAATGGCGCCCATGCAATCCACCAAGCCCAATAAAAGAATGTCCAATTATTAAGCCATGTAGAGTTCTCTTCGTTAAAAGGAGTCATACGTAGACTCATGCTAGGGAGATTTTGGAGATAACTACCTAATGTTGTAGTAAAGTAATTCATTATAAAGTTGGTTGGACCAAAGAATAATACAAATAACATAAGTAATACGGCTAAAACAAGATTGGCATTACTTAAATATTTCATCCCTCTATTTAGTCCAGTCATGGATGAAGTCATATATAATACGGTAACAATTACAATAATGATCAATTGAAGTGTGATGGTTGATTCCATCCCAGTAACAAATGAGAGACCACCACTGATTTGGATAGCTCCAAGACCTAAGGAAGTAGATACGCCAAATACCGTTGCAAAAACAACGATAAAATCGATTGTTGTTCCCCAAGACCCCTTAATTCGATTTCCAAACAGCGGTTCAAGCATGGCGCTTACAACACCTGGAGATTGTTTGCGAAATTTAAAATAGGCCATGGCTAAGGCGAGAGTAGCGTATATAGCCCAAGGATGAATTCCCCAATGGAAAAAACTGTATTGCATCGCAGTTTTAGCAGCATCTCCCGTTTCTTCTGCCCCGAAGGGAGGATCGTGAAAATGAGATACTGGCTCAGCAGCTCCCCAGAATACAAGACCAATCCCCATACCAGCACTAAATAACATAGCAAACCATGTTAAATAGCTGTATTCTGGCTTGTCACCAGGTCGGCCTAGTTTAATATTGCCATATTTTGAAAAAATGAGATAGATCGCAAAAACAACAAATGATGTTGCACTTAATAAATAAAACCAACCGAACTGTTCAACAAGAAATGTTTGAATAATAGTTGTGACATTGTCTAAGTTGGCATTTGGCAATACGTCTTCCGGAATGATTCCCCAAATTATGAAAAGTACTGCAACAATTGCTGAAATGTAGAATACACGCGTTACTTTCTTCACAAAAATAATCCTTTCTATCTTTATTTTTTGGAAAACTATGTAGACGTACTTATTGTATTAAAACATAAGCACAAAAATTGTTCAAATAACAAACCTTGCTGTTTTACTATATCCTCCCTCTAATTAATCATACTTAAAAAAGCCCAAAACGTGTCATCATGCATTTTCTAGTTGTAGTTATATGAAAAAACAAAGAAAATAATTTATGTGTATTTGCATGATTTTTTATATTTAAATAATTCTTTCAATAAATATACGGAGTTCAAAATCGTTATTAAAATGGGCTAAAATGTTCGTTGTATTTTAATAAAGAACTCCTAAAACTTTTAATTTAATTGTAGGACGAAAGCTAGACAAGCCGGCCGGTAGTAGTGAATAGAACAAAGGCTCAGAGGCGCCCGGTTAGCAACGTAGCGACTAGAACGAATCAACGAAAGTTTTACGGATCATGCTCCTGCAACAGAGTATGCCGGTGCCCTCCGGAAAGCCCGTCTTTAGTCGGCCTTCCTATTTAGAATGAACCGATGATGACTTAGCTTAGGGCAATGGAGTGAAGTTGCCTAGTTGCTGGGCGCTGGAGCCGGACGGGGCTAAATAACTTAGTAAGTTTATTCGCAGCTGCTAAATTTTATAATTTCCTAGACCACAAGAAAAATGTAGATTTTTGTTGTCATTTATTTTCCAGCAATTTATAATAGAAGTTGACACCTTAACAGGAGCTCGGACAGGAGGAACTATATGAAGAAAGCTATACTAGTGGTTACTTTCATCTTCATTGGACTATTCATAGTCGCATGCGGTTCGAGTGATGAAAAATCGCAACCAACACATGCAGATAAGGCTGAAGAAAATAAACAGGATCAACGTAAGGAAGAACAAAAGCCACAAAAAGAAGATAACCAAACAGAGAAAAGTGCGGTAAACGAAGCCCCTAACCCTACGTATAAGGTTTCGGACAATGCTACGATAGTACCAATTGATGAGAATACCAATGAAAAAGTAGTTTTGTTAACAATTGATGACATACCAGATAAGCATGCTTTGGATATGGCTAAGACATTAAAAGAGCTAGAAGCCAATGCAATATTCTTTGTGAATGGACATTTTTTAGAAACAGAAGAACAAAAGGATATGCTAAAACAAATCCATGAGATGGGTTTTGTTATCGGAAACCATACATATAGCCACCCTAAGTTACCAGATTTGACTGAGCAGGAACAGACAGAAGAAATTGTTCGTGTGAATGATCAAATTGAAGAGGTTATTGGAGAACGCCCTAAATTCTTCCGCGCCCCTCATGGTATGAATAGTGACCACTCCAGACAAGTGGCTAAAGAACAAGGAATGGTCGTTATGAACTGGACATATGGATATGATTATTTCGCGCCATATCAAGATGCTGCTAAACTGAAAAAAGCAATGGTAAGCGGAGAAGGCCCAGAAGCGGGGGTTGATTACTCCCTACTAAAACCGGGAGCCAATTTGCTAATGCATGATCGGGAATGGACAAATGAAGCATTAGCAGATATTGTTAAAGGATTGAGGGATAAAGGGTATGAGATGGTTGATCCTAAACAAATTCAAACGTTAAGTAAACAATAAGTATTTATTTTACATAGAAAGTCTCCACATCGTTGTATTTCTGATTCATATTTATTTGAGTTAGAAGTATTCGTTCCTGTGGAGGCTTTTTAGTGTTTTGATGAGGGTATATACCGCCATATATAAGACGAATGCAGCCCTTCACAGCATTTCATTACGCAGTAAAATAAAGTGGAGCTGGCAGTGTTCCATTTTTATGTACTTTGATTTTTAAGTGCTAAATCTACGCTAATAACCTTATAAAAAGATTCATATCTTTAACGAGGATAGGAAGAACAGAGGAATGCATTATCGTATAATTCTGTTTCAAAATGGTAAAAGGTAATTATCGTCCACAATTTAAAAAAGTGTTATACTAATTAGGCTTGATTTTTTAAATGTGACATATTATAATATGAATACGTTATCAATATGAAGAGGAGTTGGATTTAATGGGTACAATAGTTTGTCAAGATTGCCAAAATATTATTGAGCAATATGAAGAAGAAAAAGTAACAACTCTTTATGGTACTTGTCCAACGTGTCGTGAAAATAAATAAGCATAAGAACAAAGGCGCAAGCCGCCCGGTTAGTAACGTAGCTAATGGAACGAATCTATTGAGATAAAGGAATCATGCCACTAAAACAGGAGTTTGCTGACGTCAGACGGCAAGCCCGTTTTTAGTCGGTATTCCTCTTAGTGACAACGGATGATGACTTATCGTAGGGAGATTACGTGAAGTCGCCAAATGCTGAGCGCCGGAAGTGACTATTCGATTGTTTCATTACTACAACCACTATATTATAATAAAAAGCTACCCTTGAGGTAGTTTTTTGTTAATGGAATTATTATTACCATGTAAAAATTTTAATGAAGAATCTTCTTTAAAATGAGATAGTAAAATAATAAAAAATGTTAGTTAAGAAACTTGGAATAGGGTACATTTTCTTAAATCTTGTATGAAGATACTTGCATGCCCTCAATTTTTTTGATTAAACTGAAGGTGTGGGAATGAAATGAACGTATATATGGAGGAAGTAATTTGAATTATCACTATCCAATTGACGATACATGGACAAAAGAAGAAATTATTTATGTTGTGCAGTTTTTCAGCTTAATTGAGCAGGCATATGAAAGAAAGGTAGAAAGGAAAGTTATAATAGCAGCTTACCGGAAGTTTAAACAAGTAGTTCCTAGTAAAAGTGAAGAAAAGAAGTTGTTTGCTACTTTTAAACAAGGTTCGGGATATTCTAGCTTTCATGTACTTAAATATGCAAAGATAACCGAAGACCATTTTATAAAAATGAAGTAGAGGAGAGAAGCATTTGTAGAGCTTCTCTCCTTTTGTAATATTCTTTACGTTGGCCAATGAATAAATGATACTTATTTTGTATAATTAGTTTTGCTTTGTAGAGCCAGTTTATAAAAAGGTATCAATGGATGAACAGTAGATTTTAACTCCTCTATAAAGATATTTCCGTCATAAATGTGTTCATCATGTTTGGCAAAATGCTTCCCAATTAAAAATTCCGCTTTTTTCACATCTCTGAACCTTTCTACATCTTTTTTATCTAAATCTAATAATGGTTTGGCATCTTTTTTAGTATGATCTAATGAATACATAAAACTTTTAGGAAGTTGTTTTAATTGGTCAAAATGGTTTAAATAGGTTTGTGCAATTTTTGATTTATGGTCTAACTCATAAATAAGCGCTAACCATACAAATACATGATCATCGAATACACCTACTTGAAAATGAGGGTGTTTTTTATATCCTCGTTTGTTATCAGCTACAGCTAACCATGTATCTTGGGGGGATTGACTGTTCTTCTAGCATGTTTGGCAATATGTAGAAACATTTCATTCCCAAGTTGTGCAGCTAAGAAGTCTACTAGTTCATTGCCAATCTGTTGGAATTTTGGTTGAATTCTTGTCTGAATTGCTTCCATTCTTTCTTCGAGGCCTTCAATATAAAATGTATCAAAATCTACTTTTTCAAATCCTTTAAAGGTCATCATCATCGTCCTTTCCTATAAAGCATATATATCGTTAATACTCCTGCTTTAAAGAATTAGAGGGAGCTTTACATCGTGATAGTATATGCTAAATTTGTTTGCTTAGTTGCTGAGTTTGAACCGTATATACATAAAAAATTATTTCTACATGTAGTGTACGTCAATACAGATAAGAATATCTACTGATAATGTTTGCCACTTATTATTTTAAAAGTTGCTTAAATCAAATAAACTATGCCTATTTGATTATCATTATTTAATATGCAAAAGCACAAGTCAAGTTATTCACGTCATGTTGTAAGTAGCATTTTGTTTTAATGAGTACAACGAGTACATCCCGAATAACGTGCAGTCTGCTCGTCCAAAGATGATGGTGCCAGTAGAAGGATTAACATAACTTCTACCAGAGATAGGGATATCGCCTTCATAGGTTTTTACGATAAATCAGGAAAAACACACAGATGAAAGACGTACCTTATTGGTTATACAGCATATAAGATGTGTTTTTTAAACAGGCTAACCTGTATATATATATCATATTTGGGTTTAAATGAAAATAAATTTAAGAAACTGGATGATACTTGTCGAACCAAATAGGAAAACCAATCATAAATATATTTAAAGTACAGTTTTGGAATAAAAAGTATTTAACGAAAGGAAGTGAAATTGTGAAGTACGTCTTAGGAACATTATGTAAAGAAAAATCATTGGGCAATTTGCAGGTCATTCGTATGGAAATTGATTATGAATTGTTAACACTTTATGACGCGATGAAAAAAGAAGATGCAATTGAAATAATAAAAAGCAAAGAACGGCTCATTTGCTTAAGAAAGCAATGGTTAGATTTGAAAGCAGAATAATGTAGATGAGATTTTCATTGCAAGCTTATTGCTAAATACATGTATCACAGTAAAATGTATATCATCTGTTGTATCCCATAAAAAGGCTTCATTTGGAAATGCCAATATCGTTGAGTAGATATTAAATAAATCGGTGAGAAAAATTAAAACAATTAACGTTTAACGAGTTCCCCTTATTAGCTACAATTCATGACGGCGTATCTAAAATTTGGTACTATTATATGTAGCATTGAATGGAGGAGTATACAGATGAACAAAGCGCAGCGTGATATGATTTTTTCCCAAGCTACAAAGTGGATATACGAAGCGGGTGAGCAGATAAGGAAACAAATTCATAATCCATTAACTATTGATACAAAATCAAATGCGAATGATTTAGTAACTGAGATGGATCGTTCAACCGAAGCTTTTCTGGCAAATAACATTAAATCTACGTTTACTGATCATTTTATTTTAAGCGAAGAAGGCTACGGTGATCAGTTAGATTCTATGAATGGTATCGTTTGGATTATTGATCCTATTGATGGCACGATGAATTTTGTCCATCAAAAAAGAAATTTTGCGATTTCAATCGGTATTTTTAATAATGGTATTGGAGAAATTGGACTTATTTATAACGTGATGGAAGATGTTTTATATAGCGCAAAAAGAGGGGAAGGTGCTTATAAGAATAATAAGAAGCTTCCACAACTTCATCATGATATCCTTTTCCAGGAAGCAATTGTTAGTATGAATCACTTTTGGCTATGTGAAAACCGCCTCGTTGACGAAAAATGGATGCAAAAACTTGTAAAAGATGTGAGAGGGTCAAGGACTTACGGTTCGGCGGCATTAGAATTTGCATTTGTCGCAGAAGGTATTATCGATAGTTATTTAACATTGAGTCTGTCACCGTGGGATTATGCAGCGGGAATGGTTATTATTAACGAAGTTGGAGGAGTAACAACTACTATAGATGGCGATACACTCGACATGCTTTCAAAAACATCTGTCGCTTCTGGAAATCCATGTATTCAAGAAAAAATTATAGCTAATTATATAAAAAAAGCAAGGAAGTGATTTGTCACTCCCTTGCTTTTTTTAAACGAATTCCAGTTCCCATCAATGTAAAGCCTAATAATAAAAATAAAACCGTCAACCAAGTATTACGATAAGCTATAGCAGCACCTACACCGACAAACATGCCAATTACAAGCATTGCTAAAAGCAACATCGGTATATTTAACTTCTTCATTCCCATCCACCTCTTCTTCACCTTCTAGTATAAATGAATAGAGGTGAGAATTCAAAATGTATTGCGTTATTCGATAAGATTATAACTGGCGAAATATAATATATTTTAGTATGATGGAATATGGAGATGAGATTGATAACTGGGGGATGGCTATGGAAGGAAGTTTCAGTTTTGTGTTCAACTTTATTTTAGAACAATTCGGTACGGAACATATGTTTTTGACGTTATACATTTTGAACCTAATTTTTAGTATTATTTCATTTAAACTTGGATTTGCAAGAAAGCTTACCCTGATCAAAACAATTATTGTATATATCATGCTTGCTTTGGGTGTTTATTTATTAACTATTTTTAGTATATTTCAACTTCCAATCACGGAAAGCTTAATCTTGATATCACTTGTATTAGCAATTTATCGTTTTCGTTTATATCAAGAAAGAAAAAATCGCTAGTAACTTATATTTTTATATTTCGTTTTATAATTATGGAAATGAATTTGAAACTTAAGAGCGTTAAAAACCCAGAAGGAGTTTAATTCTTCTGGGGTTTTTATATTCTAATTATATAAATTCATCAACGGTTTTTTTTCTGAATATAAACGGAACTTACCTGTTGCATGTCTTGCTAACGTCTTTTTTCCAACTCTATTGTAGCACGTCTGACATAAGTGCATAAGGATTCTTTTATTTCTTAAGCGTTTTGCTTCAAAGCAATGATCATCAATACTTTCAACTGAATCGCAAATGGTACATTTCACTTGCATAATTTCACCTCAATGTCAAAGAATAAATAGGACAAGTATATAACCTATTCAGCATGTTTTAGGAATAATTTTAAGCTGCATGCGTATTTTGTTTATGAAATAGTATATCACAATTTTATGTTTGGGCAAATTGTGGAAAGGGTAAAGTTATATAAGAAGAAAAGAAAGGACGATTCAATGAAGAAAAAATATTTATACTCTGCAGGTGCCGCAGGAGTAATTGGAGCTACAGTTGCTGGGTACTTTCTAAAAGACAAAGATAAAAGAGATAACGTAAAAAGGAAAGTTAAAAATTATCAGAATAGCATCCGTGCTACTTTTGAAGAGGCGGGTGTACCAGATCAGTCAGAGGATAGAGGTTTGGAACAACTCGAAAATGCAAAAATGGTATCGGAAGGTTCACAGTTTGGCGTTCAATATTACAATGAAAATAAAGAAGCGAATACTAGTGAGTACCAATCGAGTAGGAGGGGGCGACTAACCCCCGACCTCTCACACCACCGTACGTACGGTTCCGTATACGGCGGTTTCATTTAAGTCCAACGCATCGTTTGATATCGTTTATGTAGACTCTTTAAGCCTAGGTTTGACCAGTATCGATCACCTAATGCTCTATGTAAGATCGGACTTTTAGCTATACGCCAATAAGCCTTTCTCGTGTTTGCCCACTCCCATGCTTTTCCTTTACTAATTCCAAGTTTTATTAAATTCTTGTATTTTGTTTTGACTTTCTTCCATTCTTTCCAGCGTATCATTCGCATCCTTCTTCGAATCCAGCTATCCAAAACTTCAAATATAGAGGGCGTCTCTGCTAGCTGATAGTAGCCTAGCCAACCTACTAAGTATCGATTTAGCTTTGCGATTCTATCCTGCATATTCATAGACTTCTTTCTTGAGGTTAGTTCTCTGACAAGCTGTTTAAAGCGTTTGATACTTTCTTTAGAAACCCGAATCTTTGGGTTCTCTTTATGGAATGTGAAAGAAAATCCTAGGAATTTACGCTTCCATGGGCGGTCTACTGCACTTTTCTGTTCATTTACTTTTAATTTGAGTTTTCCTTCGATAAATGTAGTGATACTTTTCATCACTCGCGATCCCGCTCTCCTCGATTGAACATATATGTTACAGTCGTCCGCATAACGGACGAAATGGAGCCCCCTTCGCTCTAATTCTTTATCTAGCTCATCTAAAACGATGTTGGATAGCAACGGACTTAATGGTCCGCCTTGAGGGGCTCCTTCTGTGTTTGGTTGAACGATTCCGTCCTCCATAATGCCAGCTTGGAGATACCTACGTATAAGTTTAAGTACTCTCGGATCTTTGACCTTTTGGCTCAGTTTCCTCATTAATCGGTCGTGATGTACTTTATCAAAGAATTTCTCTAAATCCATGTCTATAACCCAGCGATAGCCATCTTTCATATAGCTTCTCGCTTTCCTAACCGCGTCATGTCCTCGTCTGTTTGGGCGAAAACCATAACTATGTTCAGAAAATGTTGCGTCATAGATGGTTGTTAGAACTTGTGCGATTGCTTGTTGGATGAAACGGTCTAGCACGGTAGGAATTCCTAGCTTCCTCACTCCGCCGTTTGGTTTCGGGATTTCGACACGGCGAACGGGTTGAGGATAGTAGGTACCTGATTCGAGTTGTTCTCGAACGGAAGCCCAGTGTTCCATGAGATGCGCTCGTAGGTTTTGTACGGGCATTTCATCCACACCGTGGCTTCCTTTGTTACGTTCGACACGTTTCAGTGCACATATTAAGTTTTCTCGTGATAGAATGCTTTCCAACATGATATCTAACTCCTACGTGAATGGCTCTTTCTTCTTGTGTGGCAATTTCTCTCAGCCCTTCTAGTGTCCCCCACGGGATTCACCGCTTCCTTCACTAGGAAGGTTTTCTTGTTTCTGCTTCATCAAGTATTGCGTACTCCGAAGCGACCATTCTTCTTCAATGATTCAGCCCTTCCTAGAAATATCTAGTACTACGGCTTCGGCTGACTTCTGACAGTTCAGCGAACACTTACATGTTCGGTTACGGCGTGTGCACCGCTTTTCTGTCAGATCTCCCGGGGTAAGCACACATTCTTCCTCTCCATATCCCCACTTCATTTACTCTGTGTACCCTTTGGCAGTAAGGACTTTGACTTGTTGTGCAGTCTCATCCAAGTACACCTAGCCTTCTATGAAGTTCGTGTTCCTAAGGGCGGAGATTTGCCGCCGACTTCCTTCAGATTCTGGGTCACCCCAGACACCCTTGTCTTAGGCTAACCACTACTACTGCCTTCGTGGTTCGGGACTCGAACCCTAGAGAATGTGTGCATGCCTGGCACACACAATAAAAAAGTTTCCGCTTATAAGCGGAAACTTTTTTACACTATAGGAAAGCATAAGATTCTTAGGTTTATCTTGAATTGCTGTGAGACAGCCGCTTCAATCCTTGTTAAGTGGTTGGTGTAGCTCACGATGCATTCTGTTTATGATGATTGGATTGTTCTTCCTCCGTATCTTCAAGTTGCTCTTTTTCTTCTTCAGGGATTACCTCTTTATTTGGATCACTTTCCTTTGGTCGATTTTTGTTAATAGGAAATTCTGGCATATATCGCCCAACAACGGCGGCTAATTCATCCACCAAACCGTATACAGGTTGACCTTGTTCCATCTTATCCACTATCCCACGAATTCGTTCATTAGCATCAGCGTCTGCAACCACAACAGCTGTTTTACCATATGGATCATTATACAATGCTTCTGAAACGCTATATTTAATAGTACCGACTCTAGAACGATCGAGGTCTTTATCAACATCTATTCCTACTACTGCATATGAACCAGCTACAATTGATACCGCATCGTTAACATTTGGTACACCACTAGCAATATTTGCTAAATGGTTTGCAATTTCTTTGTTAGTCAACGATTTTTGTTTTGTTGGTTCTGAGTTTTTAACTTGTTCAAACTGATTTGTTTCTTCGTTTGTAATAGATTCTTCACGATCTTCTTGCATACAAGCTGTAAATATAAACAAGCTAAGAAACGTGATTCCCATAAATGCTAATCTCATTGTCATTCCTCCATTTATTCACCTTATTAGAGGTTGTACGTTCAGTAAATATTCTTCCTCTCTTTGGACTGTGTTATTAGGTTTAGTTTGTTTAGAAATCAGGGAAATATGCAGGTGGAAAAAAATCAGGCTAACTTTTGGGTGGTTGTGAAGTATTACTTTGCATTAAAGAAATGTATAAGATGAAAAAAAGAAGGCTTTATTTCTTCATAAGACTTGACGATAGAAAAGTTTAAGAAAAATAATTAACGAACGGGGAATAACAAAAATCTATTGACATACATTTTTGGGAATAAAAAAGTTATCACCTTTCTTAAGGACCTCATAAGTAACAAATAAAAACAATGAAGAGGACAAAAGTGGAGGTCTATAGAAAGGCGATAACGTCAATTAAATATTTAAGTAAAATAAACCACGTTAAAAAGATTGTCTACATTACTGGATAGAAACACTTTTAATATGTGTAATAGGATCATGTTTATTGGAACCATCTTTATAGTATAGATGTACTGGTCCATCTGTTTTCAGAGGCTTCCCATCCTTCGAAAATAAGAAATAGCTATTGAACAGATCTTTCAACGGAATGGTTACGTTTTCAAGCTCGCGAATTAAAACAGCTTCTGTTGCGCTTGCGCTAATCTCTGCATGGTTTAAAAAATCCTCTAACGGAATAACGTATGAACTACTCAACATTTTTTCCCGCTCATACTTTTTTATACTTCGATTTACTGGTGGTTTTACTTGTTCAGAAATTTCTCTTTCCCACCTTTGTGATGTTTGTTTTAACGTTTCATCCTCATCCACCGTAACATGCTCGTTTACAAAAGCATGTTCAAATTCGACTTTACGATCATCGAATATCCAAACAGTAGGATCTAATGTAATAGGAAATTTGACTTTCCCTTTAATTGGCACGATCATTTAAATCACCTCGTAGTAGAATTCTTATATAGGATAGCAAACCTTGAAGATAATTGCATTCATTTTGGGTTAAGCTAGAGAGAAATAGAAATTTAAAACTACTCGATTAGCACGCGTTTTTAAGTTATAATATAATGTAGTTTAAAATAAATAAACGTACAATTAATAATAACCTTTTCACGCTATACGAAAAGCCCTAATTAATATTTTTTTATTTGCATTTTGCAAGCACTAACGATAATATAATATAGAAAGAAGCTTTGAAAACGGAGGGGATAGATTTGATGCAAGAGGTGACCGTAAATCATCGCGAAAAAGCCCATGCCCTTCTTAAGGCTGATGCTGACAAAATTTTGCGACTTATAGAAGTTCAAATAGATAATTTAACCATGCCACAATGTCCATTATACGAAGAAGTCTTGGATACACAAATGTTTGGGCTTTCCAGGGAGATTGATTTTGCTGTTCGATTAAATTTAATTAGCGAAAGTGAAGGTAAAGAAATATTAGAAGATCTGGAGAGGAAGTTAAATATTCTGCATGAAGCAGCGCAAAATTCCGTATAATCCTACTTATCTTCGGTTTTTGCGAGAACGAATAGAAGCAAAAACTTTGCCTGCATAATAATTTCTGGCAAGGTTTTTTTGTTTCAGATATCTGTAATACTGGCTTTCGGTTTAAAGTATAGTCGACATCATAAGCGTAGTTTTGCATTACATAGAATAAGCACGCGGAAAAGTTGTTGTTGAAAAATATTATATCGTTTTGAATAAAGCTTTTGTATTACATATTTAGTAGGGAGAAGAATATGCTACAAAAATTAAAATTTTATGATTATACACTTATAATAACGCCCATTTTATTAGCAGCTTTTGGTTTAGTAATGGTTTATAGTGCAAGCATGGTTTTTGCTGTTGTTCAAGGGCATGCTGCTAATCATTATTTAACGCAACAATCTATCCGCTTTGGAATGGGGCTAATAGGATTTATTTTATGCTCTGCTTTTCCATATCGCTACTATCAAAAACTAATCAAACCTATTATACTAGGTGTAATACTGTTATTGATTGGGGTGTTGCTATTTGGTTCAGAAGTGAACAATGCACAATCCTGGATATTGGGAATTCAACCGGCAGAATTTGCTAAACTTGCGATTGTTATGTACTTAGCTTCTGTGTATTCCAAAAAACAGGAATACATTCGTGAATTTAGTAAAGCTGTCTTACCACCGCTCATTATTACAGGAATTATTTTAGCACTTATCGTTTTACAGCCGGACATTGGAACAGCTTCCATTGTTTTCTTAATTGCATGTTCGGTTATTTTTAGTTCAGGTATCCGGTTTAAGCACTTATCCCTACTCCTGTTTATCGGTTTGATGTTTTTATTGATGACGTTACCGTATATGGCCACTGATGAGCGGCTCACCCGATTTACGGGTGCTTATCAGCCCTTTGAAACTCCTGCATCTCACGGCTATCAGTTAATCCAATCTTATGTGGCAATTGGAAACGGTGGACTAGCTGGTGAAGGATTAGGGCAAAGTGTACAAAAATTAGGGTATTTAACAGAAGCGCATACAGATTTTATTATGGCGGTAGTTGCTGAGGAGTTAGGTTTTATCGGTGTTGTTATTGTTATTGGTATGTTATCTATTATTGTACTTAGAGGTTTGTTTATCTCTAGAAAGGCGAAGGATAGCTTTGGCTCTTTATTAGCGATTGGCATCTCTTCCATGGTGGGAATACAAGCATTTATTAATTTAGGAGCCATTAGTGGCTTATTACCAATTACAGGAGTGCCATTACCATTTGTAAGTTATGGCGGTTCATCTCTTTTGGTGTTATTAATATCAATGGGGATTTTAAATAATATTGCTATGCATATTAAAAAAAGAGAATTAGAACCAGCAGGAGAAAATCAAAATACTCGTGACATATCACAAGCATATCGAGGAGGGAGAACATGGCACAACTTAAACAAATCAACAAAGTATTAGTTGCCAATCGAGGGGAAATTGCAATTCGTGTTTTTCGGGCATGTACCGAATTAAATATTCGTACTGTTGCAATCTATTCCAAAGAAGATTTAAGTTCCTATCACCGTTATAAAGCGGACGAGGCGTATTTAATTGGAGAAGGAAAGAAGCCAATTGATGCATATCTGGATATTGAAGGTATTATCCAGTTAGCTAAGCAAGTAGGAGTAGATGCCATTCATCCTGGCTATGGATTCTTATCTGAAAATATTAACTTTGCGAAGCGATGTGAAGAGGAAGGAATTATTTTCATTGGTCCAACAAGTAATCATTTAGATATGTTTGGGGACAAAGTAAAAGCTCGGTACCAAGCTACACAGGCAGGTTTACCTGTTATACCAGGAAGCGGTGGCCCGGTCAACTCTTTGGAAGAGGTGGAACAGTTTGCAAGGGATCATGGTTTTCCAATCATTATTAAAGCCACTTTAGGCGGTGGAGGACGAGGTATGCGTATCGTTCGAAGTAAGCAGGGACTTGCGGAGGCGTACGATCGTGCTAAGTCTGAGGCTAGGGCTGCATTTGGTAATGATGAAATTTACTTAGAAAAGCTCATTGAAAACCCAAAACATATTGAAGTTCAAATTATTGGAGATCACCATGAGAATATCATTCATTTGTACGAAAGAGACTGCTCTGTACAGCGAAGACATCAAAAGTTAGTCGAGGTTGCTCCAAGTATATCTTTGCCTGAAGAACTGCGTATGAAAATATGTGAAGCTGCGGTCAAACTAATGAAAAATGTTAATTATTTAAACGCTGGTACTGTAGAGTTTTTAGTGACTGAGAATGAGTTCTTCTTTATTGAAGTAAATCCAAGGGTTCAAGTAGAGCATACGATTACTGAAATGATTACTGGTGTTGACATTGTCCAGACGCAAATTAAAGTCGCTGAAGGAAGAAGTTTACATGATGATTCCATCGGTATATCGGAGCAGGATAAAATTGTTACTACAGGATATGCTATCCAATCGCGTGTAACAACAGAAGATCCGCTGAACAACTTTATGCCAGATACTGGAAGGATTATGGCTTACCGATCTGGTGGTGGATTTGGTGTCCGATTAGATGCGGGGAATGGATTTCAAGGTTCTGTTATTTCACCGCACTATGATTCATTGTTAGTTAAAGTGTCTACTTGGGCGTTAAATTTTAATCAAGCTGCACAAAAAATGGTCAGAAACTTAAAAGAATTTCGTATACGTGGTATAAAAACAAACATTCCATTTTTACAAAATGTTATTTTACACAAAAATTTCTTAAATGGGGTCTATGATACAACATTTGTTGATAACACACCTGAATTATTTGTATTTCCAAAACGAAAAGATCGTGGAACGAAAATGCTAACATATATTGGAAATACGACAGTAAATGGTGTTGATAAAGATGGAAATAAAGAAAAACCTGTTTTTGATGATTTAAAGCTTCCCGATGTTAATACATCTAACCCAATAGCTTCAGGTACAAAGCAAATTTTAGATAAACATGGTCCTGATGAGTTAGCAAAGTGGTTAAAAGAACAAAAAGAGGTGTTGTTAACCGACACAACGTTTCGTGATGCACACCAATCTTTATTAGCGACGAGAGTTCGTACGAAGGATTTGCATCGTATCGCGGAACCTACCGCTAGATTGCTTCCAAACTTATTTTCAGTCGAAATGTGGGGAGGAGCCACATTTGACGTAGCTTACCGCTTTTTAAAAGAAGACCCATGGGATCGCTTGTTAAAGCTTCGTGCAAGTATGCCAAATGTATTGTTACAAATGCTGCTTCGTGCAAGTAATGCGGTAGGTTATAAGAATTACCCAGATAATGTAATTAAAGAATTTGTGGAGAAAAGCGCAACAGCCGGCATTGATGTGTTCCGAATTTTTGACAGTCTAAACTGGGTAGAAGGCATGCAATTAGCAATAGAAGAAGTACGCAACAATAATAAAATTGCAGAAGCTACTATGTGTTATACAGGCAATATTTTAGATACTGGACGAACAAAGTATGATATTAGCTATTATAAAAATTTAGCTAAAGATTTAAAAGCGTCAGGAGCGCATATTCTCGGTATTAAGGATATGGCAGGATTATTAAAACCGGAAGCGGCATATCAATTGGTGTCTACATTAAAAGAGACGGTTGACTTACCAATTCATCTGCATACACACGACACCAGTGGAAATGGAATTTATTTATATGCCCGAGCTATCGATGCCGGAGTAGACGCTGTGGATGTTGCAGCCGGACCCATGGCTGGTCTAACTTCTCAACCAAGTGCACAGACTTTATACCACGCATTAGAAGGGCATGAACGCCAACCAAAAGTGGATGTAAATGCTTATGAAGAGCTTTCTTATTATTGGGAAGGTATACGTGAATACTACCGTGATTTTGAAAGTGGAATGAAGGCACCACATACTGAAATTTATATGCATGAAATGCCTGGAGGTCAGTATAGTAATTTGAAGCAACAAGCCAAAGCTGTAGGGCTTGAAGATCGTTGGAATGAAGTAAAAACAATGTTTCGACAAGTGAATGATATGTTTGGTGATATTGTTAAAGTTACCCCTTCGTCAAAAGTGATTGGTGATATGACTTTATTTATGGTGCAAAATAATTTGACAGAAGATGATATTTATGAACGTGGAGAAACGATTGACTTTCCGGATTCTGTAATAGAATTTGCACAAGGCTACATTGGACAGCCTTATCAGGGTTTCCCGCCAGAATTGCAACGAATCATTCTGAAAGGAAAGGACCCTATCAAAACACGTCCAGGTGAATTGCTAGAACCAGTTGACTTTACGCAACTAAAGGAAACGTTATTTAAGACCTTGGACCGACAAGTAACTAGCTTTGATTTAATATCTCACGCTCTTTACCCTAAAGTTTTTATGGAATATCATAAATTTCATGACAAATACGGCGATGTAAGTGTATTGGATACACCGACTTTCTTCTATGGGATGAGGCTTGGAGAAACGGTTGAAGTAGAAATTGAACAAGGGAAAACGTTAATTGTAAAACTTGTTTCTATTTCAGAACCTAGAGAAGATGGCACGCGTGTTGTATACTTTGAATTGAATGGGCAAACGAGAGAGATTGTTGTGAAAGATCAAAGCATTCAATCTGAAGTTGAGATGAGGCCAAAAGTAGATAAAACTAATGAAAAACATATTGGTGCTACAATGCCAGGGACAGTAATAAAAGTTCTTTGTCAATCGGGAGAGCGCGTTAATAAAGGAGACCATTTATTGATTAATGAAGCTATGAAAATGGAAACAACTGTCCAAGCTCCATTTACAGGAGTTATTAAGCAAGTGAATGTAAAAGATGGCGATAGTATTGCTGTAGATGATCTACTTATTGAATTAGAATAAAATAAGAAACAAAAAGTGCAGGTTCCCGTTTAGCAACGAAGCGAATGAAAGAATGAACGTAAATAAAGCGTCGCGGTGAGGCGGCGAATTGAAGATAACTTATTCGTAGGGTGATTTCGTGGAAGTTTGGCGATGGAACTGGACGTGAGTATTTGGTTATTTCGTTATCAACAAGCGCTTCATCTACAAGCAAAAGAGCAGGTTTAAATCCTGCTCTTTTTTACGTGATAGAAATGTTAGTTAAGTGGGGGATAGCAATGGCGAAATTAAATTCTTCGCTTAAGGAGATGCTTTCTCTACAAAAGTTTAAAAAAGTAACCGATATGAGCCAAGTTTTAAGGGTTTAAAAACTAGGCTTAACGTCATTAGGACTTGTTGATACCTATAGTTTTTTGATAATTGTAGGTAATAATGATGGCTACTTCGCATTTGTAATAAAAATAATTTATCTTTGGTATAAGATGTTGTAGATTCCCGCTTCAACAATCGGAGATGTGCTAAACAAGTCTAAGTGGGAGATCACAAACAGTACCTAAATCTTCTTTCTCGTAAGAGGACTTTAAGTCATATCCTTGGGCTACTAGCCATCAGTGGGGATGAAAGCTCCCCGCTGATTGAAGATTCACTCTATGTGTTTACGATGAAATTTGCGTCTCTGACTTATTGTTGTCTGTTTGTTTTGCATATTTAGCACTACGTGTCGCGTGTAAAATAAAATATGTTAACATACCAAAAAATAGCGATATAATAAGTGCATGCATTAAAGCGGTAGCTAAGTGCAATCGTGTGAATATAATCATAGCACCAAAGAATACCTGTAAAGTTATTAAACAAATAACCGTCCACCACCCCCAAAACATTAACTTATTATTCTTGTAGGTACGTATCATGCGAAAAGCGAATATAACCGTCCATAAAAATAAAATCCCTGCAGCAAGCCTATGCCCCATTTGAATCCATTGCGGTATAACGTAATTAGAAAAGTCTAGTGGAGCCTGGTTGTTACAAAAAGGCCAACTCTTACAAACTAAATTTGCGTCAGTGTGGCGCACGAGAGCTCCAGAATAAACGACGAGCATCGTGTAGATGGTTAAAGCATAAATTTCCAATCGATGCGCTTTTTTTATTAAAAGTGACTTTGCATCAAATTTTTTATCTACCTCAAAAATAAGTAACATTAACAGAAATACAGCAGCAAAAGAAATTAATGAAATTCCGAAGTGTGCAGCAAGGGCGAAATCAGATTGTCCCCATACCACAGCTGCCGCTCCAATGAGTGCTTGTAAAATTAAAAATAAAACGGAAAGTATAGAAAGAAATTTAACCTCGCGAACATGACCAAGTTTAATCCAGGCTAAAATCGCCAAACCTATAACGGCAAATCCAACTACACCAGTAACTAATCGATGGCTTAGTTCAATAATTAATTCCGGTGTAATTTCAGAAGGCAACCATTCCCCTTCACATAAAGGCCAGCTATTTCCACAGCCATCTTCTGAGCCGGTTTTTGTTACAAGAGCACCCCCAAGCAACACAAATGTCATTCCAAGTGTCGCTACAATAGATAACCATTTTAAGCTTTTTATCATAATTATTGCCTCGCTTTTTATGTATTATTCACGCTAGTGTAAGTATACCTTTTCATCTACACATTCGTTCAAAAACATCATAGAAATAAGGGTGGAAGCATCATCCTTAGATTAAGTACAGAAGGGGGATTTTGAGAATTATTTTCTACAAAACTATTTGTTAATCCTGTATATAAAGTGCTGTAAACTCCACTTTCAAGTCAAAGCGAGAGATCATAGCACCTAAATCGTGGGGAATAGAAGAACCTCCCAATATTTGAAGACTCCCTTTACATATACAAACTCTGAAAGATAGTAGCTTCAGTTATGTGATAGCAGAAATTTTCTGCTAGATTCATCATAATATTAGTAGCGCCTAAAAAGCAAAGAATTAATTAGAAACAGTTCAATCTGTTAAAGGATTGTGTTAATATTAGCAGGTAATCATTTCATTGCAAAAACTGCATTTATCTTAACATGAAAACAAACTATTTTCACTATAAAAATAAAAAACGCTTGCATTGTTTTCGTATGTTTGCTAGAAATAGTGTAGGGGAATAAGTTGCAACTTAGATAATTGAGGGAGAAAGACTGCATACATAGGTAATTCGCTAACTAATTTAAAACAGTTCGCATTTGTAACAAATGATTCACAAAAACGTCACAAAAAATTACTTATTTTGAAGTAGAATAGGCATGAGGGGGTTTTTTCATATAGTATTAGATTTGTAGAAATAATTTTAAGATACAATCAAATTTTTGTAACGCTGTCACGATTTTCATTCGAAAGCATGTATCATATGTTTCTACAATGGTGTAAAGGGGGGGAAGGGATGGATAAAGTAGAGGCAGCTACTTCACAGGTTATTACGAATACGTCTTCAACCGAAAAAAACAAGCCAGTTTCTACACTTGATGATATTAAATCGCTAATAAAAATAGGAATTATTAACTCCAATTTAATTACAGTTTTTACTGGATTTTGGTTGGCAATTTATTATAGTGGATATACATTTACGGATTACATCGGCACGTTTATTATTACGATGTTAGGAAGTGCTTTGGTGATTGCCGGTGGATGTATGCTTAATAACTGGTATGACATTGATATTGATCCAGTTATGAAGCGAACGAAAACTCGACCAACTGTAACGGGTACAATCTCGCTTCCGACGGTACTCGTACTAGGGTTAATTACATCTTTTGCTGGTCTTTTACTTTTACTATTTACAACCATAGAAGCAATGTTGTTTGCGTTTATAGGCTGGTTTTTCTATGTAGTGCTATATACGATGTGGTCAAAGAGAAAATATACACTTAATACGACAGTTGGTAGCTTTTCTGGTGCTGCGCCACCACTCATTGGTTGGGCTGCAGTAAACCCGAACTTTCATATCGTTCCGCTTATATTATTTTTAATTATGTTCATTTGGCAAACACCTCATTTTTTAGCATTAGCAATGCGAAAGAATGAAGAATATAAAGCGGCAAGAATACCTATGTTGCCCGCAGTCCATGGTTTTGAAATAACCAAGCGACAAATCACCATTTATATCGCATGTTTATTGCCGTTGCCATTTTATTTAACTTCTTTAGGCACAACATTTGTCATCTTGGCGACTTTGTTAAATGTTGGATGGCTAGGGCTTGGAATGAGTGGTTTCTTTATGAAAGATGATATTAAATGGGCGAATATTATTTTTATTTACTCTTTAAATTATTTAACCATCCTCTTTTTATTGATGGTTGTTGTAACGTGGAATTCGCCATTTAGTTAAATTTTGTCCTTAATGTTTTTTATATAAGGAGCAACAAGAAAAGAAAGAGAGGTATGGATACATGAAAGGTTGGATGGGAAAATTTAAATTTGTATTCCTCTTAAGTTTTCTAGCCATCATCCTTGCGGGATGTGGAAAGGAAAACTTAACGGCTCTTGTACCAAAGGGGTATGGTGCAGAGTCTTCCATGAATTTAATTGTTCTTTCAACAGTAATTATGACTTTTGTATTTATTGTTGTTCTTTCTGTTTATTTGATAGCGATTGTTCGCTTTCGCAAAAAGAAAGGGCAGGAGAATTACATTCCAAAGCAGGTGGAAGGTAGTAAAAAACTAGAAACTATTTGGACAGTGATTCCAATTATTTTAGTTTTGATCCTTGCAGTACCGACTGTTGCTGCTACTTTTGATTTGGCTGATGAGTCTGGTAAAAGTGATCACATTAATGTTGACGTTACTGGTAATCAATATTGGTGGCATTTTAGCTATGCAGATGAAGAAGTGCAAACAAGTCAGGATTTATACATTCCTACTGGAGAAAAAGTATACTTAAACATGAAATCCTCAGATGTTATTCACTCTTTATGGGTGCCAAGTATTTCAGGGAAAATGGATGTGAATCCTGAAAACGAAAACACAATGTATATTGAAGCAAATGAAGAAGGGGTTTATTGGGGCAAATGTGCAGAGCTATGTGGCCCATCACATTCACTTATGGACTTTAAGGTTATAGCTGTGAGTCCAGAAGAATATGAACAATGGGTAGCCGATATGCAAAGTGTAGATCCCGAAGAAAAACCACAAGATGCGGTTGCTCAAGATGGAAAAGCAGCGATGGAAGCAAACAATTGCTTGAATTGTCATGCGATCGGTTCATCGCCAAATGCAGTGGGGCCAAACCTAACGAACTTTGGAGATCGGACAAAAATTGCTGGCTACCTTGAAACAAACAAGCAAAACCTTGTGGACTGGTTATTGGATCCAGAATCCATAAAACCAGGTAACTTAATGACTGGTAAATACCCTGAACTATCTGAAGAAGAAGCAGACAGCATTGCAGAATATTTGCTGCAATTAAAGCCATCTGAAATTACTCCAGAAAGTGCAGGTAACTAATTAATAAAGGGTGGAAGATTGAAAAGGGAGGTTTATGATTTGAGTATTGCAGCTGCTCAAAAAAAGGGCTTCGGAGCTTTTTTATGGGATTATTTGACAACTGTTGACCATAAAAAAATAGCTCATTTATATTTGATTGGCGGAGGGTTTTTCTTTATCCTCGGTGGGCTCGAAGCGATGTTTATTCGTATACAATTAATTGCGCCTGAAAATGATTTTATTAGTGCAGGCTTATACAATGAAATGTTTACTATGCATGGAACGACGATGATCTTTCTTGCAGCTATGCCTTTGTTACTAGGATTAATGAACGCTGTCATGCCATTGCAGATTGGTGCACGCGATGTGGCGTTCCCGTTTTTAAACTCATTAGGATTTTGGTTATTTATGTTTGGAGGCATTCTATTAAACTGTAGTTGGTTTTTAGGTGGAGCACCAGATTCAGGTTGGACTGCTTATACACCGTTATCTGTGGAATCTCCAACACATGGTATTGACTTTTATGTCCTAGGCTTACAAATTTCTGGTGCGGGTACACTAATTGGGGGAATTAATTTTCTTGTAACCATTGTGACGATGCGTGCTCCAGGGATGACATATATGCGCATGCCATTATTTTCATGGACTACTTTTGTCACTAGTACATTAATTTTATTCGCGTTCCCAGCATTAACAGTAGGTCTATTCTTACTGATGTTTGACCGCATGTTTGGATCGGCGTTTTTCAATGTCGCTTTAGGTGGTAACTCTGTAATTTGGCAACATTTATTTTGGATCTTCGGGCATCCAGAGGTATATATTTTAATACTGCCAGCTTTTGGAGTGTTCAGCGAAGTTATTCCAACTTTCTCCAAAAAGCGTCTATTTGGTTATACAGCTATGGTCTTTGCAACCATTCTAATTGCCTTTTTAGGCTTTATGGTTTGGGCACACCATATGTTTACAGTAGGTTTAGGGCCGGTAGCGAACGCTATTTTTGCGATTGCCACGATGGCGATTGCTGTGCCAACAGGAATAAAAATCTTTAACTGGCTAGCGACGATGTGGGGTGGAAGCATAACGATTAATTCAGCTATGCTTTGGGCATTAGGGTTTATTCCGTCATTTACAATTGGTGGTATGACTGGGGTTATGCTTGCATCAGCTGTAGCTGACTACCAATACCATGATTCTTACTTCGTTGTAGCTCATTTCCACTATGTTATCGTTGGTGGAGTAGTTTTTGGTATTTTTGCTGGTCTACATTATTGGTGGCCGAAAATGTTTGGTAGAATTTTAAATGAAAAATTAGGGAAAATAGGTTTCTGGTTATTCTTCATTGGATTCCACTTAACGTTCTTTATTCAGCATTTCTTAGGGCTTATGGGGATGCCAAGACGTTATTGGGTGTTCTTAGAAGACCAAGGTCTAGATACGGGTAACTTTATTAGTACGATTGGTACGTTCTTAATGGCTATTGCTGCAACTATATTTTTAATTAATATTATCTACACAGCAGTAAAAGGAGAAAAGCCTGCTGGAGACCCTTATGATGGTCGTACTCTAGAATGGGCAATACCATCACCGCCTCCATACTATAACTTTAAACAACTACCACTTGTTCGTGGTCTGGATCCGTTATGGATTGAAAAAATGGATGGTAAAGGGAAAATGACTCCTGCTGAGCCACTAGGGGATGTTCATATGCCAAATGGGTCGATATTACCTTTTGCCATGTCTCTTGGGTTCTTTGTTGCTGGATTCGGCTTTATTTATCAGACCGATCACCAAGCTTGGAATTTAGCCATATTTGTTGGGATGGGAATTGCGTTAGGATCTATGCTGATTCGTTCATTAAAAGATGATCACGGCTATCATATCAGCAAAGAAGAACTAGAAAGGGAGGCGGACTAAATGAGTCACGATCATTCCTTAAACCCTGAAACGATGCCACAAGAACCAGAAAAAGCAACGTTAGAAGGGAAAAATAAATTTTTAGGCTTATGGTTTTTTCTAGGTGGAGAAACTGTATTGTTTGCAAGTTTGTTTGGAACATATCTTGCTCTTCGTAACTCGACAGCTGGCGGTCCAAGTGGTCAGGATATATTTGGTTTAGAGCTTGTTTTTCTTATGACAATGTTATTATTGACTAGTTCATTGACTAGTGTTTATGCAATGTATCATATGAAAAATAATGACTTTAAAAAAATGCATCTATGGCTTGGAATTACAGCCTTTTTAGGGATTGGATTTCTAGCATGCGAAATTTATGAGTTTTACCACTATATTACAGACTTTGGTTTTACATTTAGGTCATCGGCATTTGGCTCAGCATTCTATACACTTGTTGGTTTTCACGGAGGTCACGTTGTCTTTGGACTCAGCTGGCTTATCGCATTAATGGTGCGAAATGCAAAACGTGGACTAAATTTGTATAACGCTCCTAAATATTACACATTTAGCCTTTACTGGCATTTCATTGATGTTGTATGGGTATTTATCTTTACGGTTGTATACTTGATGGGAAAGGTGGGCTAATACATGACAGATAACACCAATACCAATTCATTTCAGAAACAAAAAAATAAGGAAGAAATGAAAAAGCAACTGATTACATTTGCATTAATGATTGGTTTTACGATTGTTGCTTTCTCTATTGTAGCAACAGAAGCTATGGATAAGATGTTTGCAGTTCCGTTACTACTAATCTTAGCGCTCGTTCAAGTTGGGTTCCAATTTTATTATTTTATGCATATGAAAGATAGAGGCCATGAGTTTCCAGCTATGATGATTTATGGCGGGGTATTCGCTGCACTATTAACGATAGCTGCTTTAGTAGCTATTGTATGGTGGTGAAAAAGGTCGGGTGTTCCCGACCTTTTTTATTTCTAAGAATGTTTTGAAAAAATGTCAAACTTTATTAATGTCCACACGACGATAAGTAAGTTATAATGAATAAGACAATCCTTTTGAGGTGATTATCATGTGGCTAGAATTACAAATTTTTGGCTTCCGAGCTTTATGGAGTCCTTATTTTCTATTGTTCGTAATTGCGTTAGGAATGGTTTACTTTCTAATAACTGGACCATACCGACATAAATTCGGTGGTGATGAAAAACCATCTAAACTGCAGCAAGGTATGTTTTTGCTTGCGCTCGTATTGTTGTATGCAGTGAAAGGTGCTCCAACAGATTTATTGTCACATATAATGTTAACGGCACATATGATCCAAATGGCTGTATATTACTTAATTTTCCCTATTTTAGTCATTAAAAGTATTCCAGTGTGGATTTGGAAAAAAGTGATTCATGCGCCATTCATACAACCAGCATTTAGCTTGTTGACGAAACCATTGATATCGTTACTTTTATTTAATGGGTTATTTTCGCTGTACCATATTCCTGCTGTTTTTGACTTTGCCAAATCTACACAAATTGCACATACATCCATTTCTTTAATTATTTTAGTAGCTGCTTTTATCGTCTGGTGGCCAATTTTGTCTCCGATAAAAGAAATGGATTCAATGAGACCAGTTTTAAAGATTGGCTATATTTTTGCGAATGGGGTTTTAATAACGCCGGCATGTGTTCTAATTATATTTGCAGATGTTCCGTTGTTTTCAGCGTACAGTCAAAATGGAGCCTGGTTACAAGCACTTGCCTTATGTGTACCTGGAGACGTACTAGATGGGTTAGCTGTACAAATTAGTGGACCTGAAATGTTTTCGCCAATGAGTACGTTGGAGGATCAGCAGCTTGGTGGAATTATTATGAAAATTATGCAAGAAATCACTTATGGAGTTATCTTGGCAAGAGTATTCTTTAAATGGTTTACAGATGAAAGTTTAAAGGTTGATCCTATGCCAGCTGATGTACAACATTCTCAATAAATGTGCGCATAGAGAGTGTAGTGGGGATTCAAACTTCATTTTTATCTGTTCCTATATAAAAGGTGACAAAAATGTTTCTTTAAAACTTGAATTGTCGCAAATAACGGGTCAGATAACAGGCCTCCCCCCTATTGGCTATAGGAGATTATAAAGTTTTTAGGGTTAATTATATAAGAAAACGACAACGCTTTTCCGCCATAAGAATTGGCGGAAAGCCATGTTTTCTACCTAATACAAAGGTCTATACACCATACTCTTTCGTAGGGAAAGAATCCCTCGCGAAAGGAAGATTCAATTCTTTTAAGTAACCCTATGTATCTAACAAAAAAGACTACTTGCACTAATCGTGTTTTATGTAATTTACAAGCCTCTTACCGTGCGAATTAATTTTACTTTTTTTAGGTAAGTGCTTCGCTTGTTAGAATGGAAAAAATAAGTATGCTACTTGTTTCTTGATTTATTAAATAGGAGAGTGGATTTAGTATGCCAATTTTACCAACAATAAGTACTTTTTTTATTGTTATAAGCGCTGTTTTTGTAGCTATTGGCTGGCGTTTCATAGTAAAAGGAGAAGCAGTAAAACATAAAAAAGCTATGATAACAGCTGCAGTTAGTGCTATTATATTCTTTATTATTTACATGTCCAGAACAATATTTATCGGGAATACGAGTTTTGGAGGACCAGAAGATTTAGAAATATATTATACAATCTTCTTAATATTTCACATTACTTTGGCAACAACAGGTGCTTTGTTTGGTATAGTAACCCTAATATTAGCGTTTAAGCGCAATATTCGTGTACATAGAAAAATTGGGCCAATTACTAGTGTTATTTGGTTTTTTACGGCTATTACAGGAGTAGCAGTATATTTATTGTTGTACATTTTATATGATGGTGGGGAAACAACGAGTTTAATTAAAGCTATCTTAGGAACATAAAAAAACGGGAAGTTACCAAAACTTCCCGTTTTTTGAATTACACAGAGTAGCCTTATACGAAATTACATTAGATTTTTATATTCCACTTAATAATCCCAGCTTCTTTAGCCGAATTGAAGGTAATTACGATCAGTGGGCCAAGTATAAATCCTAGTAATCCTAACAATTTTAAGCCGATAAACATAGAGATTAACGTGGCCAATGGAGAAAGTCCTATATGCTGCCCCATTACTTTTGGTTCAACGGTTCTACGAATGGCCAGTAAAATAATGGCTAATATAGACAATTGTATCCCAAGGGTTGTATCTCCCGCCATAAACATAAATAACGCCCATGGCCCGAGGATAGCAATGGAGCCGATGATGGGGATTAAATCCACAATCCAAATAATTAATGTCATAATAATGGCAACTTCGGGAGCAATAAACAAAAGACCAATTAAAGTTACAGCTAAAATGATTAAGCTAACTAGGAACTGCGCTTTAAAGAAACCTAAAAACACGTTTGTCACTCGTTGATTCATAAACGATACTTTTTCTGCTGTTTCCTTTGTCATCATGTGGTACATCTTTGCTTTAAGGATAGGCAACTCCAGCATGAAAAGAAACAAAGCAATTAAATATACGATAAAGCTAATTAAATACTGCGGAATGGAGGAAACGAGTTGCGCAATTCGTTCAATAGTAATCGTTTCTTTTGCATTGGTCGTTAACGTATTCAAATTTGCTTCAATACTTGAAGATACTTGTCTTACAAATTCATTTGGGAGGTCATCTGTGTAACGTTGAACTTGCCCTTCCCAATCCTGATAAATCCTATTTAACTCATTAAAATGTTGTGGCACTTCTTCTACAAAATTAACAACTTGGGTAACCGCTCGTGTAATAGTAAACGTTCCTACTACTCCAAGAACGATTAAAAACAATAAAAAAACAATGGTTACGGATAATTTCCGATTGACCTTTAATTTTTTTTGCACTAATCTTATTATTGGGTTTAAAATAAGTGCTGTTACAAAAGCCACAATCAAAGGAATGGATATCGGTAAAACAAAAATGAAAAATAAGATTAATAAAATAGTTAAAAAAATTAGTGACCAATGACGTTTAGTTATATTGCGAAACAAAGTAATATGCTGGCTCCTTTCATTATCAAACAATAACGATATACTTATAAAAAATATAGCATTAAATAGCTAATTTGAACAGAATTAATTACTATTACCGGGAGAATATATTTCGACTACAATGAAAAGAGAGAAAATCTACTGCAAAAAGGGCTATAAAATATAATATAGAAAACCGACTACCTTCATTATCGGATGGCGTCGGTTTGTTTGAAAATTCATTCCATATCTAAGGACATAAATTATTGTTTTAATTGGTTTATCTCTGTTTTTAGTTGACTAATATGGCTTTTTGCTCGTTCTACTATATCACTTGGGAAATTCTCTTCTTCCCCATACTCAACCCCATGCGGATAATAATGTTTACCTAATAACGGCGTCAACATTTGAATGACTGCATCACCACGATCGACATCGCCTTCTACCGCATAGCCTTGGATTCGGATATAGTATGTAATGCCTTTCTCGTCAGAGTCGATCCGATAATCATACGTAACGCGCTCATAATCCCATTGCCCTGCCCGGATAAAAGCATGTTTTGCTGTTACATGATCAAGCGGTTTTAAATCAATAATTTCTTCTTCTAATCCAGTATTTTCTAATTTCATTTTCCCACCTCACCTTGTTATCCTCACTATACTATATTAGTATGAAATATAACAACTTTCAATGAAAAAGACACGGTGCAATATAAATATTTGCCGCAAGTGATTTTTTTTATTATGATACAGTAAAATACTAGAATAAATAGCATGATATATTTGATGCAACATATACATCGTATAAAGTGATTTTTTAAATAGTAGGTTAGTGAGTGTATGTTATCTGTTCTCATAATTCATTCCGTTTTCTTGTAAGTAAATTAAAGGTATGGAGATTGAAAACCTTACTATAAGCTTCATGAAAAATGAAAAGGAGAAGCGAATAATGCGATTTATACGAAACCTCTTACTTTTAGCAGTAGTCGCTGTTGTCGGTTTTTATTTGTTGGAAAGTAGTGAAACATCGCCCAAAGAAACGATGCAAATAATTAGTGATACAGTAAAAGAAAAACAGCAAATGATTAAAACAAAAGACGTACCAGAAGATAGACCCGATATTGCTTTAGAAGGTGATATATTTAAATGGTATGGCAAATCAAGTGAGCAATTAAAAGATGAATTAGGCGAGCCAGTTAGAAAAGATTTAAGTGCTTATGGTTACACGTGGTGGGTTTATACAAATGATAAGGACCAATATATTCAATTCGGGTTGATGGATGGAACGATTCAGACTATTTATGCGACTGGCAAAGGAACAAATATCAAACCTGTTGCCATTGGAGAAAGTTATGAAAAGGTGCAAAAGCATTTTCCATTTAAAGAAGAAGTAAATTATCGGGACGGACTTGCTTCTTACACATTTAAGCTAAGCGCTGACGATAGAAAAACGCGGCCATTAGTAAAAATTTCTGATTCTATTTTCATGCAACTTTATTTTGATACTTTTCAACAACAATTATCTTCTATCCGAATTGTTGACATTGATGCTCTTTTAAAGCATCAACCTTATGAATTGCAATATAGAGGTAAACTCCCAGAAAAGCCGAGTTTGTCTGATGAGGAATGGGAAAAAGTAGAAGCCGGTATGGAACAACAAGTGCTAGATATTACCAATATTATGCGACAACAACGGAATAAAGATAAGTTACAGTGGGAAAAATCAGTTGGAGAAGTTGCCTATTTTCACAGCAAAGATATGGCTGTTAATAAATATTTTTCTCATTCCAGTCAAGATGGAAGAGGGTTAAAAGAACGTTTAGAGGAAGGAGAAGTATCCTTTGTTGCAGCAGGTGAAAATATTGCAGCGCAATACCCAGATGCTGCTGCTGCAATGGAAGGTTGGTTGAATAGTAAAGGTCATAGAGAAGCTTTGTTAAGTGATAAATATACACACTTAGGTGTTGGTGTATACCGATTATATTATACGCAAAATTTTTTAGCTAAACCTTTTTAGTAAGCAGGAAGTTAGGAGCTATTCCAAAAAAATATTAGATTGTATATTGTTAGAACCAAACGGTTAGGAGCTAATGACCAACTGCTCCTAACCATTTTTTATGCAACGATAGTGACTTAAAGTTTTAGAAAAACAAACGCTTTTAGTTTTTTTAAAAGTGAAACAGTGTAATGTTGATAGTAACCAAGCCTTGCGACAAGCCGTATGCTTCTAACAATATAAGTAGGGGCAAGTACTTGTTAATCACAAGCGTTCACATATAGCATAAGCTAATTAGTACATATGACTATATGCAAAAGAGGTGACTATGTATGAGTGATCAAGATTTACACCCTTCTGTAAGTGAATTTAAGCAATTTATTAATAAACACCCTCAATTGATCAAAGAAGTCCGTAAAAGCGGAAAACCGTGGCAAGACATATACGAAAAATGGGTATTACTTGGTGAGAATGACCCTTATTGGGATAGATTTAAACAAGCAGATGGAGATAATAATGAAAGTAAATCAAAAGATAATCAGTCGAATGAAAATAATAAAGAACTATTTAGTCAACTATTAAAGATGACAGAATCAATGGATTTAGAAAAGGTGCAACGTCAAATGGAGCAATTTAGTTCTTCTATATCTACTATTCAAGAAATAATTTCGCAATTTAAGCAGACAAAGGACACGAAACAACCAACCAATGAACGGATGGGGTGGTTTCGTGATTAAGGAGAATAAATATGGATCCGTTATGTTATGACTATTTAAAACAGCAACCTGAACTTTTACAATTTGTCCGTATGAATCCAGTTTGGTATCGTTATTTGTCCCGCGACCCTTCTCTGTTACCAGAAGTGAAAAAAGAAGCAAAAAGATTCTATGGGAAAACATTTCCTCAACAAGTAGAAAAGGTGAATCAGCATATGCAAATGGTTAGTATGTTAATGCAGTTCGCTGGAGCAATGAAAGACTAAATATTTTCACATACTATAAAAAATGGTACTATGAAGGAGGAGGTGTTAGGATGATAGCAACAATGGACTACGTAGCACTCCTAGATCAATCAGAAGAACTAACTAAAATGATCTTAGGTTCTGATGTTATGGAAGCTTATCATCATGCTCAGAAGGAACTACAAGCAGATGCAGAGGCCCAAAAGCTCATTCAAGCTTTTTCCTCGATAAAAGAGCATTATGAAGATATACAGCGGTTTGGCAGATATCATCCAGATTACAATTCTATTATGAAGGAAGTGCGTAGAGTAAAGCGTGAAATGGATATGAATGACAAAGTCGCTTCCTTTAAAATTGCTGAGCGCAATTTGCAAAAACTATTAGATGATGTCAGTCAATATATAGCATATAGTGTAAGTGAACAAATTAAAGTGCCTAAAGATGGAGCGGCTCTAAGTGATAGCGGCTGTGGTTGCGGTAGTGGTGGCAGCTGTGGTTGCGCTTCTTAAATGGGTAGAGGAACATAATCGTATGGATCTGATACCATGAACAAATCAATGAGCGGGGGGTTCTTCTTTCATCCCCACTCATTGTTGCTAAATATATAAAACATAGCTAATTCTTTAAGGAAGCCCAGGGTACCCGTGGTTTGATTTTTAAATTATTGATGTAACTGTAGGGGAGCGAGGTGAAAAAATTGCGGGCAGAACGTCAAGGCTTAATCGTCTGGTTCCAGCATATGAAGAACTTAAAGCAAATTAAGCGATATGGACATTTGCTGTATAGTTCTAAAAAAATGAAATATGCGGTTATATATGTAAATCAACAAGAAGTAGAAAAAGTGGAAAAAAAACTACTGAAGCTAGCATTTGTTTCTAAGGTGGACAGGTCATATAAGCCGTTTGTAGAAACAAACTTTGAAAATGCTAAACCAGATAAAGCAAAACAATACGATTATAAAATGGGGATTTAAAAAAGAAAAAACCTGCAGAAATAGTTCTACAGGTCCCTTTGTTTCCTAGTAAAGAAAACAAAAAGGCAAAGGGAGAGGAGAAACCGGAAGAAGAACTTATGGGGAAGTGTAAGTCTTCTCCGTTTAATGAAACAGCCAAAGTTATTTATAGCTGATTCATTACATTAGTATGGACGTTTCTTTGAATAATATACATGATGCGGATTATTTTTAGGTTTCCCTGTTATTGTTTTTCGTTTTCCTATTTTTATGTTAGGATAAATGTCGAATAATGGTAAAGTGGAGGTGAAGCAATGCGAATAATTGCTGGAGAGCATAAAGGAAGGCAATTAAAGGCAGTTCCAGGCCGTATGACTCGTCCAACAACCGATAAAGTGAAGGAAGCCGTTTTTCAAATTATGGGTCCCTTTTTTGATGGTGGTAATGCACTAGACTTATTTGCTGGAAGTGGCGGTTTAGGAATAGAAGCATTGAGTAGAGGGATAGATCGAACGATTTTTGTGGATAAATCACCACAAGCGATACATATCATAAATGAAAATCTACAGAAATTGGATCTCGTTAGTCGATCTGAAGTGTTTCGTGCGGATGCATTTCGAGCTTTACATGCAGCTGCTAAGCGTCAGTTGTCTTTCCAGTTAGTCCTATTAGATCCTCCTTATGGGAAGGTAAAGCTTGAAGAATTGTTACAAAAAATGTTGGACTTGAACTTGATAACTACGAATACATGGGTATATTGTGAGCATGATCTATCCGAGCAATTACCTGTTGCACATCCTCGTCTTGCCATTGTCAAACAAGCGAGTTATGGAGGTACGATTTGTACGACCATCTACAAAAGTTAAATAGAAGGGAGCGCTTATCTTGACTAGATTGGCGATTTGTCCGGGAAGTTTTGATCCCGTAACCTATGGACATCTAGATATTATTCAGCGTGGCGCTAAAATTTTTGATCATGTTATCGTCACTGTATTTAATAATCAATCAAAAGACCCATTATTTACGGTGAAAGAAAGAATAGAACTGTTGAAAGCTTGTACAAGCGATTTACCCAATGTAACTGTAGATTCATCTAGTAGTTTACTTATGGATTATGCAAAATCCAAAAATGCTCAAGCTGTTATTCGTGGCTTGCGTGCTGTTAGTGATTTTGAATATGAAATGCAAATTACGTCAATGAATAGGCAGCTGTATGCAGACATAGAAACTTTTTTTATGATGACGAATAATCAGTATTCTTTTCTAAGCTCCAGTATAGTTAAAGAAGTTGCTAAATACCGTGCAAATGTTAGTGATATGGTTCCTAACGTTGTTGAGGAAGCTTTAGCTCGTAAATTTAAATAAAATTGCAATATTTAATATATGATAGGGTTACGAGTAACAAATACATAATGGTATCAGTATGAAATTTTCGAGGAGTATGTAATATAGAAAAATATACCATTTCACGCGTTTATGAAGCAACTAAATCATTTTCACTATATGTGATTTTCAGGGGATATAAGGTGCTGTAAGGTCCACTTCGAGAATGGAGAGATGAGCTTAGGCGAGTATAAATAAAGAGATAGCAGCACCGAATCCTTTTTTTCGCTGTAGATAATTGAAAAATCTAGGACTATTGTCAAAATCAATTTTTTGTCGTCTAGGATATTATCAAATTTAGCAGCTGTTGATAAACTTACTAAGTTATTTAGCCACGTCCAGCGCCCAGCAACTAGGCGACTTCACTCCATTGCTCTAAGCTAAGTCATCATCGGTTCGTTCTAAATAGGAAGGTCGACTAAAGACGGGCTTGCCGGAGGGCGAAGGCATACTCCTGTTGCAGGAGCATAATTCCTAAAACTTTTGTTGACTCGTTCCACTCGCTACGTTGTTAAACGGGCGCCCCGAGCCTTTGTTCAGACTACTACAATCCGCGTGATAATAGAAGCCGTAAAATGCAATCTTTTCTCCCACTGGAAGACTGTTTACACTATCCTGCTTCCAATCAGTTTTGTCTTCGGTTATATAAGAGGAACAGCGAAAATCCAATAAAAACGATTGTTACTAACGGCCCAATGGCTACTAATTTTTCCAAAATTACACTCCATGTATTCTCAGGCACATCAAGATGTACAGGTACTACGTGCATATCAAAAACTTTTCGGTCAATATATAAAGGTTTATACAGAAGAATCGTTAATATGCTTGCAAATAGACCGTGAAGAATACGGGCAAAAAAATATGGGGCAAATCGGATATCTGTTTTAGCAAGAATGCTCGCTACTTGAGCTTGGACAGAAAATCCATTAAAGCCAAGTATAAAACTGACAAAAACTGCTTGTAAAAATAATGTATCTTGAACAACCGAGATACTCTGAACACCGATGGTAATTTCAAACAGACCGGAAAGTATAGGTAAACCAAAATCGCTTGATATAGAAAAGAAAGTTAATAAATCTCCTAAAAACTGACCGATAAAAGCAGAAATGCCTGTTAAAAAAAGTAATTTCGTCAATACAGAGAATAATACAATGAATCCACCAACCATTACTAACGTTTTTACAGAATGAACCACTGCATCACCTAGAACTTCTCCCAATGGACGCTTATCTTCCAATCTTGTACGATGCATAGCGGAAAAAGCTTTACGTATAGAATAGTTGGGCGTTTCATCTATCCTTTCTTGTTGGGACCGGTCCTTCCTTTTTCCATAAAAACGCATGCAAATTCCGACAAATGTATTACCCAAATAATGGCATACTGCAAGTAAAATGCCTAAAGAAGCATTTTGAAAAAAACCTACAGAAATAGCAGCGAAAATAAATAGTGGACTTGACGCATTTGTAAAAGCTACTAATCTCTCGGCTTCAATTCTTGTTAATTGTTGTTCTTCCCTTAAACGAGTAGCTATCTTGGCTCCTGTCGGGTAGCCGCTAGCCATGCCCATAAACCAACCGAAACTGCCTGTACCAGGTACGTTAAACAAAGGGCGCATAACGGGCTCGAATAAAACACCTATGAATTGAACGACACCAAAACTAATTAGCAGTTCAGCGATGATGAAAAATGGAAGTAGCGAAGGGAACACGACCTCCCACCAAAGATTTAATCCGCGAATACTTGCTTCCAATGATTGATCTGGAAATCTTATTAAAGATATAGCAATAAATATAGTGGTCATAGAATAAAGGATTGTTTTTAATATTTGTGTCAAAAGTAGTGCCTCCCACCATTTTTTCCTTACTCTGTACTTATTTAAAGGTTAGTAGTAAAATTGGAATATCGTTTCTTGTGTAAATATGTTCACTCGGTTTTTTGTACTATATATAAAGCAGAAAGTTTTAAGGGTAGTAATATAAGAAAAACGGTAGCTTCCTTCATAAAGAATTAGCGGTAAGAAAGTTTATCAAATACGAGTATACTTAAATATACGCTTTAGTATCATGGTTTTATGCCAATACTTTCATAAGTAATGCAATATTTCCTTTGAAAATTGTTTTTAAAAGTTGGGGTAAAGATTTGAGTTTTTCGTTGAGCGATTATCTTGCATTTAAGGAGAAAACCTATGGAAAAGAATTGCAGCATGTTGTGATATAACGCATACATATTTGGAGTGGATGTTAGATATCACTATATTAGGGTAAGAATTCGTATGCGGAGGGAAGACAATGAAAAAAAAGTATATTATACATATATTGTTGGTTGTCGTAGCAGTATATTTTTTAGCAATATTTCAATTACCGTATTATATTTACAAACCTGGCGGAGCTGATGCCCTCAACCCGATTGTTAAAGTTGAAGATGGTTTTGCTAGTGAAGGAGATATGCATTTAGTAACAGTTAGTGGTGCTAAAGCCACCCCTATGCAGTTTCTTTTGGCGAAAATATTACCTCATCATGATGTGCTACCGATTGATGAAGTATTTCCTGAAGGGATCACAGATGATGAATATATGCACGTACAGTTACAAATGATGGAAAATTCTCAAGAGGCTTCCACGGTGGTAGCCTACCAATCAGCGGATAAGGATATTTCCATTGATTTTAACGGGGTATATGTTGCAATGGTTGTAGAAAACATGCCGGCAGAAGGTAAATTAGAGTTGGGCGATCGCATTATAGGGATAGACGATAAGAAGGTGAACCAAGCTGATGATTTGCTCGATTATATTGAAACGAAGCAAGTTGGTGACAGTATAACTGTGAAATTTGTCCGGGAAGAAAAAACGATGACGGAATCAATTACTTTAGAAGCATTAAAAGATTTAGATAATAAACCTGGCATTGGCATTCAATTAGTAACAGATCGTGCTGTTTCTGTTGATCCAGAAGTGAAATTCTCTAGTGGCCAGATTGGTGGTCCTAGTGCCGGTTTAATGTTTGCATTGGAAATTTATGATCAATTGACAGAAGAGGACATTACACACGGTTATGAAATTGCAGGTACTGGAGAAATTGATTATGATGGCAATGTGTATCGCATTGGTGGCATTGATAAAAAAGTAGTTGCTGCAGATAGGGAAGGGGTAGATGTATTCTTTGCTCCTAACGAACAAGGAAAAGAAGGGTCCAATTATCAAATTGCTTTAGAAAAAGCAAAAGAAATTGAAACGGATATGGAAATTGTTCCAGTAGACACGTTTGCGGACGCGATTACTTATTTAAAAGGATTAGAATAGTGAAAAGACCTGCCCCGAGTATGTTTGAAGGGTAGGTCTTTTGTTTTCTTTAAGAAATTCCCACGAAAAGTTCTGCTATAAAAATTTGGTGATAAGCCAAGTTTTTCTAATCTTAGCTACATAGAGGGGAGCGCTCTTGCTTGAGCAAGTTTAGTTTTATCGCTATGGGCAAAATACTATAATAGGCGTTGCTTGCTTTTTCTTCCATTTGTAGCATTGGATGCATGTTTCGGCTCATTTGATGGATAATAGGCGTTACCAAGGTCTTTTTTCGCTCATGCAAGTATTTTTGTCCTTGTTTCGTAAAACCGAGAATACGTACATACGGTATGGCAGTTAAATCATATAACGCTTCTATGTCACTTTTTTTTGTGTTGGTTAAGATATGTACACACATGCGTTGTAAACGTGTCCATGTATACCTTTTTGTTTTTAGCTTTTCCATCCAATCTTGAAATGTATGGGCATGTTTCGCGGTTTTTTTAATGCGATACTCTAACCCCTCGTCTACGCCTTGGATCAAAGAAAGTTCCTGAGCGCTCATCGTTGAAGCACGATAGTGAAGCAAAGGAAAATATGCTTCCCATGTATGCCAAGTAGAAGCTGTTCGTTTATAAGTAATTAACTGTTCATACATTGTTTGTGGGATGGCATTGCGAATAGATGCAGTAATCGAATCTTCTTTTTGTATCGCTTCTCGAATACTCGTAGCACTTGCAATGGATCCATGAATGGTTTTATCATGATAACCACTTTGCGTTCGTTGAATGGTCAGTGGTTGAATAGGTAAATGATAGTCATAAATTGTTTTCAAATAGCTAAAGCCTAGTATATTGTTTGGTTGAGTTAAATTCATAGAGGAAAGCCCAATTATTTCATACGCGTTTTTGCTTGCTTCAGGAAAAGCTAACCCTCTATTCAAATTCTGTTTAAGTGCAACTTGGTATGTATCCATATTTTTCGTTAGCTTTTGGTAACTTTCTTTGAAATGGTTAATGTCTCCTGATTCACTGCCAAAACAAATACTGGAAACTTGTAGCGCATGTAGTGCAAGAACTGCTCCTTTCGCGAACAACTCACTGCTTTGAACGGCGAAAGTGTAAGGAAGTTCAATTACAATATCAACGCCTTCTTTTAGAGCAGCTTTTGCTCGATGAAATTTATCTATCATTGCTGGCTCTCCACGTTGTAAGAACGAGCCACTCATAACAGCGATGATACAATCTGTTTTAGCTCGTTTTTTTGCATGTTGTACGTGATAAACATGTCCATTATGGAAAGGATTGTACTCAACAATTAATCCGCATGCGTTCATTTTATCAACTCCTACAATAGTTCTTAATTATCTGTTTAAATACGTACAAAATACATTATCAACCATTTGTTTTGTTGATAAAATCTTAAAGGATCTAAGTTTCTTTTAATTTTATCAGAATAAGATGATATGTGCATGTATGAAATCAGTGAATTAGAAAAGCTAACTGAACATAAGAATTTCACGATATGAAAATATTTTCTTGGTCGGATATGAAGACTAATGTCTAGCGGAAAAAGAGAAGGTGCTTCATTATAAAACGTATGCTTAGCTGGCACGCATATTTTGACAGGGGCCTTCTCATAAGGTTATATGAATGAAACAGAAACAAAGGAATATCAGGTTCTAGGTTTGTAGAACGTGATAGAAAAAGCAGACCAGCAATCGCGCAGTAGCTGTTAGGGTATGGGTTATTTAGAGCAAATATAGCACACTTGGTATGGTTAAGCTAGCTGCATTTTGCATGCATGGTTTTTCTTATACTATAAACCCAAAAAAACGTATACTTTACTATAACGCAAAACAATTGGTTTAAAACTAATTAGAGAAAAAATTGATACATACAGTTTCAATGATAAGTGTGTGTCTCGTTTATCTATATGTTATAGTGGAATAGAATTGGGTAAGATAGGAAATGTGTAAAGAGAATATGTTGACAAAATCATGTTTTTCTTTTAAAATTACTCTTGTTGCCTTGAGGTGAGAACTATGAAATTTGCGTTAGCTCAATTAAAGAAGAATGCTTATAAGGAACCTTTTACTTTTTCAGAAACGGAAGATGTTTCCGAATTGGAAGAGATGAACAACGATATTCGTCATATTGGCGAAGTAGAAGTTCAAGGAACGTGTTTTTTTCAAGGAGATAATATTATTTTTTCCTTACGTATTCATGGTGAAATGGTGCTTCCGTGTGCCCGAACGTTAGAAGATGTTCATTATCCGTTTGCTATCCAAACAGATGAAGTATTTACAACGTCGTTATATAGATCGGAAGCTGAAATCGAAGCTGAAATTCACCCAATTGATGGCGAGGTGCTTGATTTAACCCCGTTAATTAAGGAAAATATCTTGCTAGAGGTTCCGTATCGCGTATTTTCAGAGGAAGAAAACAGTCGACTTGATTATTTAACAGAAGGTAAAGGCTGGCAATTTACTTCTGAACAAAATAACGCAAAATCAATAGATGAGCGTTTTAGGAAATTGGAATCATTGTTTAATAAGGATGAGAAGAACGATTAAGTTTATCTTATCTTTCTATGAAGGAGGTGTAAGTCATGGCAGTACCTAAAAGAAGAACTTCAAAAAAGGTGAAAAACCAACGTCGTACACATAAAAAATTACATGTGCCTGGCATGGTAGAATGTTCAAATTGTGGGGAGTTGACGAAACCGCACTACGTTTGTAAAGCATGTGGTCACTACGATGGTAAAGAAGTAGTCAGCCAATAATAAATGTAATTCTAGCATGTTGAGTCAAAGATCTGAGAAACTTTATAATTCTTGGATCTTTTTCATTTCATATGCATTGTAAGATTAGGGCAGGTCACAAACGTGGCTTGCCTTTTATTCTAGCTGGAATATAATAAACGTATCTGTTACATGTTATTTGTTCCACTATAGGAACGTATAAAAATTTTTTGGTCGGTTATAGTGTAAGAAAAATAAAATCTTTCACCATTAGACTTGGGGAGAATCAAAGTTCTCTAATATTTTCATGTGCCTAGTTTATTATCTGATGGAATGGATTATAACTTTTGTAATTTGTAGCTTCACTTGCGCAGAAATGATCTTTTGGAGAAGATTACGGATAATTTTTAAAGAAAAACTCAAACCTTTTATTCTACCACTCCTAGTTTTTGCATACATTGATAGCAAATGTATAAGGAGGGGTGTTATGAATGTTACAAGACAAGACGCATGGACGAAAGATGAGGATGTCCTATTAGCAGAAACCGTTCTACGTTATATAAAAGAAGGAAAGACCCAGTTGGAAGCATTTAGAGAAGTAGCTCATAGACTGTCTAGAACTCCTGCAGCCTGTGGATTTAGATGGAATGCAACGATTCGAAAACAATATCAAAATGAGGTTCAACGAGCAAAAGAGGAGCGTAAGAGTGAAAATATTAATTATAGCTGGCCTGTTCCAGAATCAGGAAGCCAAGATCCGCTTCAAACTGTCATTTCGCTATTAGAAAGAATTAAAGCTGGGAATGAACAAATTGCATCGGAGCATCTGAATGAACATGAATTACATCTAAAAAAACTACAGAAAGAAAACGAGGAATTAAAATATATTTTGCTTCGCTATGACAAGGCATGGCAAGAGATGGCTACCTTATTGAAATCTGTTGTTACTGAAAAGCCTAACCAAGAATGAATGGCCTCTATTTGGCATTATCTATATTCCATTATGTACAACTGGAAAAAGGAACGAAAGACATGAATGCAAGATAATTCATGTCTCAAGTTCTTTACTAGCACTATAGGAAAGTATAAAGGTTTTAGGGTCTATAGTATAAGAAAAACTACAGCTTCCGCCATAAAGATGTGGCGGTAAGCCGCGTTTTTCTAAGCTTCATCTTGCTCCTTTGTGTGGTTTTCTTTCACACCTACTGGCATCCAAATCAGTGGGTTTTCTCCCAAATCTCGTTCCATTTTGTACTGTGCCTTTTGAAAGCCCATTTTTTCCCAAAAAGCATAAGAGTTAATTCTAGGGTTTGTCTTTATTGGTAATTGATAACTTTTCGCAAAATCTACTAACGCTTTGCCATATCCTTTTCCTTGGTATTCTGGAAGAACTTCTAATTTCCACAAAGTTAGATAATCTTGAGGTGGGGCAAAATAAAAGTCATACTTTCGATTGACTTTATAGAGGCTCATACGAGCAATTAAACTGTCGCCAATATAAATTCCGTAAAAAGGTGAATCACTTTGGTTTTCCACCAAATTATTCTCCAGATCTTCTAACATAGATAATTCTTGATTACCGTACTCTTTAAAATGTTTAAACTTCTCCAATGTTTTATAATTGATCAAAAGCTTTTCAACTTTCACTTTGTCCATCTTTCTACCCCCTTGCAAATAAAATAATTCTCTTGTCACACTATATAAAAGTTTAAAACTTGCACTATAGTATAAGGAAAACCTACAAGTTCCACCATGATGCCTTGGCTTAAACCCGGTTTTTCGAAGAATTATTTTTGCTTTTCTATGAATTTATTATAATATAAAAAAAGCAAAGATGAAAATAAAGTGAAGCGCATTCATATTTGTTGAACACATTTCTGTTCTTATTTATAGAAAAAAGGTGAATTAAAGTATTTCTATTAGTATAATAACAGCAGCGGTATATTGGAGGAAAAGATATTATGATGATTGGAATTATATATATTATTGCTTTTTTTATTTCTCTACCTTTTTTAGCGACATGGATTGTGTATGTTTGTAGTTATAAGTTAACAGAGCAAAAAATCAAATCTTTTCACCTGGCAGTATATGTAACTACTCCTTTATACTTAGTAGCTGTAACATTAATGATAGACATGGTTATAGGCATATCGTTGACGGGTGCTATTGTTATTCTTTTGCTACTCCTTTTGGTGGGTGTGCTTATTTTTCAGTGGAGGAAGGGAACGGAAGTCCTTTTAGGTAAGGCTATTAGATTAGTGTGGCGGCTGATGTTTTTACTGTTTATTACGTTATATGGACTGTTAATTGTTACAGGGATCATACAACGTATCTTTTTTTCTGTGTAGGAAATAATGATTTTTTAAGTTGATACTATTAGAAAAACTTGACTATCGCCAAGTTTTATGGCATTGAAACGTCATCGTCTTGCTTATACTGTTAACCATAGAAGTCCTATATTTTCTATGGCTTCTTCAAATAGACTTCTGAAGCAAGCTCGAACAGATCGCATGAAATTTTTAAAATTATTATGTACAATACATGGAGGAGATTACATATAAAGGAGCTTGAATCGATGCGGATCGAACCTATAAATTTAAAGCAACAAAGTAATTTAATGAAAGATTATCGTAATAATGAGGCGAGTATTCATTCGTTTTTTGATTACGCTGCATTCGGTGAATGGAAGCATAGGTATCATGATCTGCAAAAAAACGTTTTTAAGCGTCAGGAGTTATGTGATGTTTTACAGTCCATAAACAAACAATGGCAAGCCCCTGAAAGCACGCAAAAAAACATTCAAAGATTACGCCAGTCACAAGCTGTGACCGTTATCGGTGGGCAGCAAGCAGGTCTCCTAACAGGGCCGCTATATACGATTAATAAACTGATTTCAATTATTCAGCTAGCAAGGGAACAGGAAGTGGCGTTAGGCGTACCAGTCATACCTGTTTTTTGGATAGCAGGGGAAGATCATGATTTTGCAGAAGTGAATCATGTTTATATGTGTAAAGACCATCAAATGCAAAAACACATATTAAAGCAACAAGTGCACACCAAAACATCTTTGACGGATATGGAAATGGATCACGAGAAGCTGAAGCAGTGGCTAGATAAATTATTTGAACAATTAGGCGAGACGAATTATACAAAAACGTTGTACCATGAAATAAATAGCTGTTTATCATCTTCTAATACATTTGTTGATTTCTTTGCTAAACTTATTTTCTGCCTATTTCCTAAAGAGGGGGTAGTACTAATCGATTCTGGAAATAAGTCTGTACGCCAGTTAGAAAGTGATTACTTTGTGGAAATGGTGGAAAATCAACCAGAGATAAGTAAAGCGGTGTGCGATTCCTTAGATCAATTACACTCTTTAGGCTACACCGTAGATCTACCTGCGACACCTGTAGATGGCCATTTGTTCTATTATGAGAATGGTGAGCGCATATTGCTGCAACGATCGAAGGAAAAAGGATGGACGAACAAACAGAACAGTATATATTTTACAACGGAACAACTAAAGCAAATTGCTAAAGATACGCCAGAAAAATTAAATAATAATGTAGTTACTCGCCCCTTAATGCAAGAAAAATTATTTCCCAACCTTGCATTTATAGCAGGACCTGGTGAAATCAGTTATTGGTCTACATTGAAGGCAGCGTTTCATCACTTGCAAATGAAAATGCCGCCAGTGGTACCTAGGTTATCTTTATCCATTATTGATCGTACGACTGATAAATTATTATCCCATTGTCAACTAAGTGCAGAACAAGTGATTAATGAAGGTGTGAGTGAAGCAAAAGAGAAGTGGCTAGCAACAACATCGTACCCTTCCATAAAAAAAATTACTCAGGAAGTACAAGAACAAATAACTAAAGTCCATGCCCCCGTGCGTCATCTAGCTGCTTCTATGAGGAGTGATTTAGGGGCATTAGCAGATAAAAACTTGGACTATATTCAAAATCATATCCAATACTTAGAAAAACGTTTAATAAAGGAACTGCAATTACAGTATCAAAATGATTTAGCCACATTTGATTTACTGGAAAGTACGCTCCATCCAGAAAATGGATTACAAGAACGTATATGGAATCCTCTTCCGTGGTTAAATATGTATGGTATCTCATTCGCGAATCGATTGTTACAGCATACATATTCATTCAACAATTCCCACTATCTTATTTACCTTTAAGTTATTCATTCAAGGAGTTAAAGATAAGTTTACATTTTTGTTATTGAGAGGGGCTTGTTCTTAGCTTTGGAGGGCCGTTTTCTCCCACTTGAAATAAATTGTATAAAAAAGGCTGTCATTATGATTATGGCAGTCTTTTCTTTTTTAATTTAAATAGGTACAAATACCTATTTTCAAGCCAACTAAAGCAATAATGAAAAAATTGGTGGTGAATAGTGGGGGGATGTGGTAATATAGGGTATACGAAGGTGGGGCGGACTATATGTTTATGGGTGAATTCCAACATAACATTGATGCAAAAGGAAGAATAATTGTCCCTTCCAAGTTTCGAGACCAGCTTGGAGATAGCTTTGTTGTGACCCGAGGGCTCGATCAATGTTTGTTTGTTTACCCCATGGAAGAATGGAACATATTGGAAGGAAAGTTAAAAAAACTCCCACTAACGAAAAAAGATGCCAGAGCGTTTACAAGGTTCTTCTTTTCTGGCGCGGTTGAATGTGAGATTGATAAACAGGGAAGAATAAATATTCCACAATCATTACGAAACTATGCAGGCATTGAAAAAGAATGTGTTGTTATTGGTGTTTCGAATCGCATAGAAATATGGTCCAGTGAGCAGTGGGAATCTTATGTTACAGACTCTGAAGAATCTTTCGCTGAAATCGCTGAGAACTTAATGGATTTTGATATCTAAAGCATTGTGTTAGTTTTTTAGCAATAAATTGGACTAACCCACTAACTTGCTTGAAAAGGAACAGGGTGTTTATATGTTTGAACATAAAAGTGTGTTAAAAAATGAGACCATAGAAGGGCTTGCCATCAAACCAGATGGGGTGTATGTAGATTGTACACTAGGTGGCGGTGGACATGCAGAAGTGATAGCGTCCATGTTAAATGAAGATGGTTTGTTACTTGGTTTTGATCAAGATATCCATGCATTACAGGCGGCAAAAATTCGTTTGCAGCCTTATAAGGATCGGATAAGATTTATTCACGCTAATTTTAGTGAACTAGAGGTTGCATTATCAAAGGAGAATATTCACAAAGTAGATGGCGTTTTATTTGATTTGGGTGTATCTTCACCACAGCTCGATAAAGGAGATCGTGGTTTTAGTTATCAACATAACGCGAAGTTAGACATGCGGATGAATCAACAGCAAAAGCTAGACGCCTATTTTGTAGTTAATTACTGGGATTATCAAGCTTTAGTGAAGATTTTTTTTCAATACGGAGAGGAAAAGTTTTCTAAGCAAATCGCCCGAAAAATAGAAGAACATAGAAAGAAAGCGCCAATTGAGACGACATATCAATTAGTAGAAATAATTAAAGAAGCGATTCCTGCCCCTGCACGACGTAAAGGCGGCCATCCAGCTAAACGGGTGTTCCAAGCATTAAGAATTGCCGTCAATGATGAACTAGGTGTATTTAATGATGCGCTTCATCAAGCAGCAAAAGCAACAGGAATAAACGGACGAATAGCAGTTATCACTTTCCATTCTTTAGAGGATAGACTTTGTAAGCAAGCTTTTAAAAAATGGAGTACAGACAAAGAAACTCCACGTAATTTACCAGTATTACCAAAAGAAAATGAAGCCCCTTTTCGTTTAGTTACAAGAAAACCAATTGTTGCAACAGAGAATGAGCTGGATGTAAATAGAAGATCACGATCTGCTAAGCTTCGCGTTGCTGAAAAAGTAGCAGAATGGAGAGACGATTTTACTTATAAAGAAGGGTGGAGAAAATAATGAGTGCAAATCATGCAAGAAGCTGGGAGCAACTAAAACCGCAAAAGACCCAGGAACAATCGGTTCCAGTAAAAGTTACCAAGCAAGGTTGGATAACAAAAGGTGAAAAAATTATTTACAGTCTTATTGGGCTAATCATTATAGCGGCCAGTATCTACATGGTTTCATTTACTTCATCCACAGACTCGATTAATCGCGAGATGCAAGAGCTAGAGAATAAAGTGAAAGTACAACAATCTGAAAATGATTTATTAAAAGATGAAATTAATTCGTTGAGCCGACCAGAGCGAATCATCGACATTGCTAAGAAAAACGGTTTTCAAGTTCAGGATGCAAAAGTGAAGCAAGCAAAATCTATCGATGAATAATTATTCAAGGAGAATAGATAGGTTATGAGGAAAAACAAAACAACGCATTTTATGGCAGGTATTTTTATCATTCTTTTTGTGGGGATATTTTTAACATTATCAGGAAGATTTCTTTATATACAAGCTACTGCAGAAATTGATGGGGTTTCTTTAGAAGCATGGGCTGACAAGCAACGAACAACATCGTATGAACTCCCAGCAGAGCGCGGGAAGATCTTTGATAACAACGGAATGACACTTGCCTACGATCAAACAAGCTACAGAATGTACGCAATAGTCGATGAAACATATTCTGATGGGGCAGAAGAACCAAGACATGTTAAACAAGTAGAGAAAACAGCAGAAAAATTAGCTCCTCTATTAGATATGGAGGAAAAAGACATATTAGGTCGCTTGCAGGAAGGGATAGATAACAATCGCTTCCAAGTTGAATTTGGTAAGAAAGGTAGAGATTTGTCTTTACAAAAGAAAGAGGAAATTGAGGAACTTCATTTACCAGGGATTCTTTTTAGGGAAGAGTCTGTTCGCTCATACCCGAATGGTACCTTTGCTTCCCAAATAATTGGTTTTGCGAAAGAGATGGAAGTAAAGGATCAGAAAGAAAGTACTACAAAGCAAAAAATGCAAGGTGTTACGGGAATTGAGAAAGAAATGGATAAACATTTAAGTGGAGAAGATGGTTATATTGCTTTTCAACGTGATAAATATAATAAAAAACTACTTGATCCGAAAGAAATAGTAAAGAAAAATGAGGACGGCGGAAATATCTATTTAACGATTGACCAAAAAATACAGACTTTATTAGAAGATACCTTAACTCAAGTCGAAAAGAAATACGAACCTGAACGTATTTCGGCAGTAGTGATGAATCCTAAAACTGGAGAGGTTATAGCAATGGGAAATCGTCCAAGTTATAACCCGAATAATCCCGAAAATGTAGAAAATTGGTATAATGATGTTGTATCGACACCATTTGAGCCTGGATCTACAATGAAAATGTTTACTTGGGCGGCTGCGATAGAAGAAGGCGTTTATAATGGAACGGAAGCATATAAGTCAGGTCGCTATCAACCCAATGAGCAAATAACACCTATTCGTGATCATAATGGTGGAAACGGTTGGGGGGCTATTTCATACAATGAAGGTTTTGAGCGTTCTTCTAATGTTGCCGCGTCTAAACTTGTATGGGAAAAAATTGGATCTGATAAATATCTTGAGTATTTAAAAGCCTTTCATTTCGATCAAAAGACAAATATTGATCTACCAAATGAAGTGATTGGAAAAATATTATATAATTGGCCAGCAGAAAAGTTAACTACAGCATTTGGTCAAGGTACAACCATGACTCCTATTCAGCAAATGACGGCGGCTACTGCTATTGCCAACGATGGGAGAATGTTAAAACCTTATATTATTAATAAGATTACAAACCCTAATACAGAGAAGCCAACAAAAGAAAAAAAACCGGATGTGGTTGGTGAACCCATTTCTAAAAAAACGTCCCAACAAGTGCTGAAGCTTTTAGATCAAGCAGTTAATGGGGAACACGCAACAGGTAAAGATTACCAATTAGAAAGCTATAAAGTTGGTGGAAAAACAGGAACAGCGCAAATTCCTAATCCTAAAGGTGGATATTTAACAGGTAGAGAAAATTATATTTTTTCCTTTTTAGGAATGGCGCCCATTGATGATCCTCAATTAATGATGTATGTATCTGTTAAACAACCAAAGCTAGGTGAAAAAGAAGATGGATCTTTGGAAAGGGGTTCTGACCCGGTAGCATTTATTTTTAAAAATGTCATGGAAAATGGCTTGCATTATTTAAATATCGATCCAGATAAACAAGAATCAGATCAAATAAAACATATAAAAATCCCAGAACTCGTAGGGAAGAGTTCAGAAACGCTAAAACAAGAATTGATGAAAAAGGGATTACGTGTAACGTCAGTTGGTAAAGGTAAAGTCGTTTCAAGTAATGTACAAAAAGGAGATCGAGTGTTGCCGAATGATCATATTATTATGATTACGGAAAAGCCTAAGATGCCAAGCATAATCGGCTGGTCACTTCGCGATGCTCTAAAACTGTCTAGTTTGTTAGAATTAAAGACAGAAACGTTTGGTGATGGTTATGTGAAAACGCAAAGTATTAAAGCGGGAACAGCTGTTAAATCAAAAGACTACCTTGGTATAGAGCTGGAGCCACCAAACAATAAAAAAAATAAAGATTAGTGAGCGGATCTTCTTCCTATACGTTATAGAAACCGACAAATAACAAAGGAACAGTGTTCTAATCCTCTTTTATTATTCATATAGTGGATACAAGCATGTCTTTAAAAAGGAGATGTAGTATGAAACGTGTATCTGCTGTGACTACAAAAAAGAGGATTGTCACTGTTTTTCTTATTGGAATATTGGTGTTTGTTATTATCGATATTCGTTTAGGTTATGTCCAATTTGTAATTGGCGATGAGTTGATGGGACAAGCTACAGAATTATGGACGCGAGATATTGAATTTGAACCAGAAAGAGGAAAAATTCTTGATCATAATGGAGATGTACTAGCCGAAAATGTAACAGCTCCATCTGTGGTTGTTGTTCCTAGACAGATAGATGACGCTGAAAAAACAGCTCAAAAACTAGCCTCTATTTTAGAAATGTCAGAGGATGAAGCGTTTGAGTATGTTACGAAGAATGCTTCAAGTGTAAATATTCACCCAGAAGGTAGAAAAATTAACGAAAAACAAGAGCTAGCAATTAGAACATTAGATATGAATGGCGTATATTTATCAAAAGATTCAAAACGTCATTATCCGTTTGGAGATGATTTATCTCATGTGCTCGGTTTCGCAGGGATAGATAATCAAGGTCTAATGGGCTTGGAATTATTTTATGATGAACAACTTAGCGGTAAAAAAGGTAGTTTATCATTTTATTCTGATGCTAAAGGTAGAAGACTGGAACGCTTAGCAGATATATATTCCGAACCAGAAGATGGGCTTGATTTAAAAACAACGATTGATACACGCGTGCAAACGATTATGGAAAGAGAATTGGATTTAGTTGCCTCAAAATATAACCCAGATGGTGCGGTGGCCATTGCTGTTAATCCGAAGACTGGTGGTGTACTTGGGATGACATCTAGGCCAAACTTTCATCCGGAAAACTATCAGGAAGTGGACTCGGATATTTTTGACCGTAATTTACCAATCTGGAGTACGTACGAGCCTGGGTCTACATTTAAAATTATTACACTTGCTGCTGCATTAGAGGAAGAAGTGGTTGATTTAAATAAAGACCATTACCATGATGATGGCGATATCTCTGTGGGAGGTTCGAAATTACATTGTTGGAAAAGTGGGGGGCATGGACACCAAAGCTATTTAGAAGTAGTGCAAAACTCGTGTAACCCAGGATTTGTGAGTCTTGGTCAAATGCTAGGAAAAGATAAACTATTTTCGTATATTGATCTGTTTGGTTTTGGAAAGAAAACAGGAATTGATTTGCAAGGAGAGGGTACTGGGATTTTATTTAAACCTGAAAATGTTGGGCCGGTTGAATTAGCTACTACAGCTTTCGGTCAAGGTGTTTCGGTAACACCAATTCAGCAAGTAATGGCTGTATCTGCAGCGGTGAATGGAGGATTCTTATATGAGCCGTATATTGCAGAGGAATGGATTAATTCAACGAATCAGTCTGTCCAAAAGCAAGTTAAACCGACCATGAAAAGGAGAGTTATTTCTGAAGATACTTCCAATGAAATACGTCATGCTTTGGAAAGTGTAGTAGCTCAAGGAACTGGTCGTCCTGCATATGTCGATGGTTATAGAATAGGTGGAAAAACCGGAACAGCGCAAAAAGTTGGTCCGGATGGAAGATATATGGAAAATAACTATGTCGTTTCTTTTATCGGTTTTGCCCCAGCTGATGATCCTGAAATTGTTGTATATGTTGCTGTAGATAATCCAAAAAATGCAGTGCAATTTGGTGGGGTGGTGGCTGCTCCTGTGGTAGGGACAATTATTGGAGATAGCCTAAGGGCAATGGATGTAAAACCGCGAACAGAAGGTCTTGAAAAGGATTATCAATGGCCAGAACAGCCCAAAATTGAGGTGCCCGATGTAAAGGGAATGAAGAAGAAAGATTTGCAGGAATATATGACCAATTTATCCATTGAAACAAGTGGTGATGGCGACTATATTGTAGACCAAGCGCCTAAACCAGGGACGAAAGTGGAGCAAGGGTCAAAAATTAGAGTTTATTTAGCAGAAAATAATCGTTAAACACATTTAAATTTGCTATAATAGATAGGCGAAAAAGAAAGAGGGTGTTTCCACCCTCTTAAAAGTCATTTACAAGAAGAATGTTATAATAAGATAATTTAATGAAGAATGGGATGTTACGAATGAACTTAGAGCAATTATTAAGGAGTATACCTTTTTATCACACAACAGACCATATGGAAAATCTAACCGTTAACCATATTGTTATGGATTCACGTAAGGTAGAGCCTGGAGATGTATTTATATGTATATCTGGATATACGGTGGATGGTCATGATTTTGTCCCTCAAGCCGAAGCTAATGGCGCAGTAGCTATTATAGCAGAGAAATCTGTGAACACGGAGCTACCAACTATAGTAGTTCCAGATACACAACGAGCTCTATCCATGCTTGCTGTGAGATTTTACGATAATCCGACTGACAAGCTTGCCCTAATTGGTGTAACGGGAACGAATGGTAAAACAACAGTAACCTATTTACTAGAAACAATATTTCAGTTAGCAAAACAAAGAACAGGTGTTATTGGTACGATACATACGAAAATTGGCGATGAGACGTATCCGGTAGTTAACACCACTCCTGATGCGCTTTTTTTGCAACAGACATTTCACAAAATGGTTCAACAGAATGTAGATAAAGCAATTATGGAAGTATCTTCTCATGCACTTGTTCAAGGGAGAGTACATGGTTGTAATTATGATATTGCTGTGTTTACGAATCTTTCTCAGGATCACTTAGATTTTCATAAAGATATGGACGATTATTTGCGAGCTAAGAGCCTTTTGTTTGCACAAATGGGTAACAATTATAATCATACTAAACATAAATACGCCATTATTAATCAGGATGAAGCGGCGAGCGAGTTTCTAAAACAAAGTACAGCTCAACAAGTGCTAACGTATGGCATACATCGAGCTTCCCAGGTGATGGCGCAAGATATTGAACTAGGTGCTGCTGGAACCCATTTTCATTTAATCACTCCAGTAGGTAATATACGAATTAAAAGCAAATTAATGGGAATGTTTAACGTTTATAACATGTTAGCAGCTTCTGCTACAGCGATAGCTTCTAATATCCCTTTGGATACGATCCAACAAGCGTTCAAGCAAATTGAAGGCATTAATGGACGCTTTGAGCCCGTAAATGCAGGACAGTCTTTTGCTGTTATTGTAGATTATGCACATACACCTGATTCGCTAGAGAACGTATTACAGACGGTGAAGGAGTTTGCTAAAAATCGTGTTTTTGTCGTCGTTGGTTGTGGTGGTGACAGGGATCGAACGAAGCGCCCTTTAATGGCTGAAATAGCAGTGAAGTATGCTGATAAGCCGATCTTTACTTCTGATAACCCGAGAACAGAAGATCCATTAGCTATTCTTGAAGATATGACAAGTGGATTAGATCAAGATACAGCATTTGAGGTTATTGCTGATCGAAAAGTTGCTATTCAGGAAGCGATAAAGCAAGCAACAGAAGGTGACGTAATTATCATTGCGGGAAAAGGACATGAAACGTATCAGCAAATAGGCCATACAAAATATGATTTTGACGATCGTGAAGTTGCTCGTCAAGCCATTCTATCTAAGGAGCATGCCTAATGTTTACGGTGAATTGGCTTACTCATGTGTTTTTGGATTATAAAGGAAGTGTGAATCAACAAACGATTCATGGCGTTTATACCGACAGTCGTACAGAAATGACCAATGGTTTATTCGTACCGATCAGTGGTGAAAATTTTGATGGTCATGATTATGTATTGCAAGCAGTAGATAATGGAGCTATTGCTGTTTTATGGAGTAAGCAAAAAGAGCTTCCTGAAGCTCTATCTTCTTCATTAATGGTCTTCTATGTAGAAGATACGTTGGCTGCTTTACAAAAACTGGCTACTGCCTATCGCGAGAAAATCAACCCAGTTGTGATTGGTATTACGGGATCAAATGGTAAAACATCTACGAAGGATATGGTTGCAGCTATTATGCAAACGACCTATCGGACTCATTATACGCAAGGGAACCTTAATAATCATATCGGTGTCCCACTGACCATCTTATCAATGAAGCCAGATACCGAAGTTTTAGTTGTTGAAATGGGAATGAATCATGCTGGGGAAATAAAAGTATTAACCAATATAGCTAAACCAGATTATGCAATAATTACTAATGTTGGTGAATCTCATATTGAGTTTCTAGGTTCTAGAGAAAATATAGCGAAGGCTAAATTAGAAATTTTACTTGGCTTAAGCGATAAAGGAGCGTTTATTATAGATGGTGATGAACCTTTATTGCAGCATTGTCATGGTCAAAAAAGGTTGATTACTTGTGGTTTTGCAGAACATAACATATATCAAATAACAAAGGTCCATATACAAGACAACGCAACATCGTTTATAATAAACAAAGCTACGCCATATACGATTCCGTTTTTAGGAAAACACCATGCTAAAAATGCTACGCTAGCAATTTCAGTTGGAATTTGTATGAACATCGATGTAGAACAGATTCAATTGGCTTTTTATCATATTCAAAAGACAGGGATGCGCTTTGAAAAGATAAAGGGAAAAAACGGTGTGACATTAATTAATGATGCTTATAATGCTTCGGCAACTTCTATGAAGGCTGCCATTGAAGTAATAAAACAGCTTGAAGATTATTCTGAAAAAATTCTTGTTTTAGGGGATATTTTAGAATTAGGAGCACATACAGAGGCGATTCATAGATCTGTAGCTACTGTTATCGAAAATCCAATTACAAATGTCTACACATATGGTGAAGCTTCTAAATATATTACAGACGCAGTGATAGAACAAGGAAGCAATATTTCTGCTGCACATTATACGAATAAGACTGAATTGCTTCATGATATAAAACCCCATTTACATGAAGAGGCAATTATCTTATTTAAAGCATCGAGAGGCCTAAAATTTGAATCGATTTTAGCTGAATTAAAACGATAGTCAATGAATTGATGGACGGTTTCTAACGAAGGAGGAAAAGTAATGAATATCACTATGTTAATGGTAACTATTTTAATAGCGTTTTTAATTACCGTCCTTTTATCTCCTATTTTTATTCCATTTTTGCGTAGATTGAAGTTTGGGCAAAGTATTAGAGAAGAAGGACCTAAATCCCATCTAAAAAAAACCGGGACGCCAACAATGGGAGGGATTATGATTGTATTCAGTATTGTTATCACCTCTCTCATTATGAGTTGGAAAATAAATCCAGTTGGAGTTAGCTATGAAATGTGGATTTTGTTGTTCGTGTTAGTAGGATACGGGCTACTTGGATTTTTGGATGATTTTATAAAAATAATGAAAAAAAGAAATCTCGGATTAACTTCCAAACAAAAATTACTTGGGCAACTTATTATTGCGCTGGTTGTTTATTTTGTCTTAAAAGCACAAGGTTTTCCTACTTATATATCTGTACCCGGAACGACCTTCCAATTAGAGCTTGGCTGGGCATATGCTCTTTTAATTATAGTTATGCTTGTTGGAGCATCTAATGCAGTAAATTTAACAGATGGATTAGACGGTTTGCTAGCTGGTACTGCTGCCATTGCGTTTGGAGCATTTGCCGTGTTAGCATTGTATGGATATCCTCAAAGTGAGGTAGCAATCTTTGCGCTTGCCATCGTTGGTGCTTTACTTGGTTTTTTAGTATTTAATGCGCACCCTGCGAAGGTCTTTATGGGCGATACCGGCTCTTTAGCTTTAGGTGGAGCAATTGCGATTATTGCTATTTTAACTAAACTTGAAATTATTTTAGTTATTATTGGCGGCGTGTTCGTTATTGAAACATTATCTGTTATCATACAAGTTATATCGTTTAAAACAACTGGAAAAAGAGTTTTTAAAATGAGCCCATTACATCATCATTATGAGCTTTTGGGATGGTCAGAATGGCGAGTAGTTACAACCTTTTGGCTAGTAGGGCTTGTTTTTGCTGCGTTAGGAATTTATATTGAGGTGGGTATAAGTTGAAAAAATTAATACATTTCCCCTACGAGTCTATTCTAGTATTGGGGCTAGCGAAAAGCGGTACGGCAGCCGCAACTACATTACTCGAACAGGGAAAAAAAGTGCGAATAAATGATCAAAATGCAAAAGAATCGGATGCGAATGTAAAACAATTAAAAGAGATGGGGGCAGAGTTAATTCTTGGCTCCCATCCTATTCGTGTTCTAGACGGGATAGAGGTCATCGTTAAAAACCCCGGTATTTCCTATGATAACCCTATTGTTACAGCAGCGCAACAAAGGGGGATACCTGTAATAACTGAAATTGAAATAGCCGGTCAATTGGCAAGCGGACCAATTATTGGAATAACAGGCTCTAATGGCAAAACAACGACAACGACTTTGACTACTGAAATGCTAAAGCAAAGTGAGAAACCTGTTAAAGTTGCAGGGAATATTGGCATTGTTGCAACTGATGTGGCAAAAAATTTGCACCCAAATGAGAATCTTGTGCTAGAGCTATCTTCTTTTCAATTAATGGGTGTCGACCAGTTTAAACCGAAAATCGCTGTACTACTTAATATATTTAAAGCTCATTTAGATTATCACAAAACATGGGAAAACTATAAACAAGCAAAATATAATATTTTTAAAAACCAAAAGAAAGATGATTTTCTTGTTTATAACGCAGAAGATAAAAGTTTAATAGAGGCTATTAAACTTTCAAAAGCGCAAAAAATACCTTTTTCTGTTAAAAGAAAACAGAGCGACGGGGCTTGGCTTGACAACGAAGCGATCTATTTTAAAGAAGAAAAAATAATGGAACGTAAAGATATTGTCTTATTAGGATCGCATAATTACGAGAATATTTTAGCTAGTGTAGCAGCTGCTAAGTTAAGTGGAGCAACAAATGAAGGAATTCAAAAAGTGTTAAGTATGTTTACAGGTGTGAAACACAGGTTACAATTTGTAGAAAATCACTGTGAGCGATTGTTTTATAATGATTCAAAAGCTACCAATTGTCTAGCTACACAAAAAGCTTTATCAGCCTTTAATCAACCTATTATTCTACTTGCAGGAGGATTAGATCGTGGTAACGGTTTTGACGAACTCCTACCATATATGAAGCATGTGAAAGCAATGGTACTATTTGGAGAAACTGCTTCAAAACTAGAAAATTTGGGAATGAAAGCGCAAATTTCTAATATTCGTATAACTAAAAATGTGCAAACAGCAGTACAGGAAGCTTATGAAATATCTGAACCAAATGATGTCATATTGTTATCGCCTGCTTGTGCAAGCTGGGATCAATATCGCACGTTTGAAGAAAGAGGAGACATGTTTATACAAGCCGTGCATACATTAGTATAGGGGCTTGTTTAATAGATAATAAAAGGATGTAAGAAATTAGAAGTTATTTCAATGTGGAAATGTTTGTTTACGTATTGAGAAGTTAGGTTGCTTACCAGTAATTATCGAATGATGCAGGAAACTACTTACCTTGGCATATGTTATTGTCCACTCCGAAGCCTTTGGTAAATGAAAATACTTACTGGTTGATGGTTCTTTTTACAAACACGAACAAAAATGATCTTAGACGCATTTCTATGATTGATGCATCCTTTTTAAACACCTCCTGGTAATATTCAAAAGTGGGGTGTTATTTTTGTTACAAAAAACAAACCGTTCAACAAATGCTTCACCAGATTATATTTTAATGGGAGTTATTATTGGGTTGCTCGTAATTGGTGTTGTAATGGTTTATAGTTCATCTTACGTTTGGTCAGCGTATAAGTTTTCTGATTCCCTTTATTATGTAAAACGACAACTGTTATTCGCGGGTACTGGAGTAATAGCTATGTTGCTTATTATGAATGTTCCTTATACAACATGGAAAAAGTATGCGAAGTTGATTTTACTAGTTTGTTTCTGTTTATTATTTCTTGTTTTAATACCTGGCATTGGTATGGTAAGGGGAGGAGCGCAAAGTTGGATTGGAATTGGGGCATTTAGTATTCAACCGTCCGAATTTATGAAATTAGGTTTGATTATTTTCCTAGCTTCCCACTTAGCCAAGTATCAAAAATATATTACATCGCTTAAAAAGGGTTTTTTACCTTCGATTCTATTAATATTTACTGCTTTTGGTTTAATTATGTTACAGCCGGATTTAGGAACAGGTATGGTATTAGTATTAACTTGTATGGTGATGGTCTTTACTGCAGGAGCTAGATTATCTCATTTTTTTGGTTTAGGAGCTCTAGGGTTAGTGGGTTTTGTTGGTTTGATTGCTTCTGCGCCATATAGAATTAGTAGGATTACAGCTTTTTTGAACCCATGGGAGGATCCACTCGGAGATGGTTTTCAAATTATTCAATCATTATATGCGATCGGTCCAGGTGGTTTATTAGGGTTAGGATTTGGTAATAGTTTACAAAAATATTTTTATTTGCCAGAGCCCCAAACGGATTTTATCTTTGCTATCTTGGGTGAAGAATTAGGATTTATTGGCGGTACGGTTGTGATTTTATTATTTCTTTTGTTATTTTGGAGAGGAATCAAAATATCTTTAGAAGCACCAGATAGTTTTGCCCGTCTATTAGCCTTAGGCATCGTGTCCATGCTAGCAATCCAAGCAATGATTAATATTAGTGTTGTCATTGGGCTAATTCCTGTAACTGGAATTACTTTACCATTTTTGAGTTATGGAGGATCTTCCTTAACATTAATTCTTTGCTCTGCAGGTATTTTGTTAAATATTAGTAAGTATACAAAAATATAAACATGTCATCCTTCACCCTAAATCTATCATAGTAATAACTTGTTAATATATGGTACGCATATGCATGAAGACATATTATTAAGAAACCTCAGATGATTACATTTGGGGTTTTTATGTATATTATAGGAAACGATAAAATTTAGCGTTATAGTACATGCCAAGTTTTTTCTAAGTTTAAAATAGCATAAAAGGGGTAACGCTACAATGCAGGAATAAAATATGTAAGTTCTCCGGTAGTATTTTTTGGACTATAGCAGGACAAGATATTGAAATAAAAAACTTTACAATTCCCTAAGTCTCACTACATTTTTCCATGGATTATATGATATACTCATAGTAACAAGTTGAAATGGCATGTACATGCCATTTCTTGTTGTTAATTTAGGGATAAAGGAAGAAATAGAGATGGCTCAGAAGAAAGTCGTTTCAATTGAAGATCGAATTCCAAAATTAAAACAAGCAAGGAAAAAAAAGGCAAACCGCAGGCTGTTATTTTACCTGTCTATTTTTTTCATTTTAATTTCAATTATTGTTTATTTACAATCGCCGTTAAGTTATATACGTACGATTCAAGTAGAGGGCAATTCTTTTTTACAGGATAATGAAATTGTAAAGCAAGCGAATTTAACCGATAATAAAAACATATGGACAATTGATACTGATGCGGTAGAGTCGATATTAAATGATAGCCCAATTATTGCTTCTGCAAAGGTAAGTAGAAAATTACCTTGGACCGTTTCCATCACGGTTGAAGAATACGAACTTGTTGGCTACACACAAAAAGAATCGACTTACTATCCAGTATTAGGTAATGGAACAACACTTCAAAGTATGGCAAAAAAAACGTATAATGGAGATGCTCCACTATTAAAGGGATTTAATAAGGAAACGTATTTACATAGGTTAACGAATGAAATGGAAAAACTACCTGAAACGATTCGAAATCTAATTTCGGAAGTGCATTGGACACCAGAAAAAGATAATAACGATAAGATGCGGTTATATATGAATGATGGTTTTATCGTTGATGCCCGCATTCCAAACTTCGCTGATAGTATGGAAATATACCCTTCCATCGTGTCACAACTAGATGAAGAAAGTGAAGGAATTATTCATATTGGGGTTGGTGCATATTTCGAGTCATTTCACAATGGAAAGAAGGGACAAGAGGCTGAGAAGGGGGATTAGCGTTTTGTTTTTGCAATAAGAAACCATCATTTAAGGGTTCTTAACTTAAGAAGAATGTTTCTCAGTCAAGTGTTTTATAAAATTATCCTTTTTTATAAATCAATTTTTTCTAAACGACATATTTTGAATCTGTTTTACGAATAATTATATTGGCGTTTCTTATACGATTAAAAAATGTAGCGAACTTTATATTTTAGCATCCAAGAATAAGGAACTTAACATCTTCATTTTTGTTCATAAATGAAGAATAGGAGAAAAAAAGAGTCAGTTAAAATAGTGTTTAAATGTTGTTTGGTTTATTCAATTACTATGAAGTGATGCTTTTGTATATTAGAGTTCTCAAGCAGCTTAGAGATAAGTTATAGTGTATTTTTCATTTACAATCCATTTGTACGGCTGCCAATACTTCATTGCAATGGATAACTGCCTTATTAGAAAAACATGACTTTAAAGCCGTCGTTTTGCTTAAACCATAAATTCTAGAAATCATTACTTTCCTATAGTGTAAAAAAAGTACTAAAAAATAAAGGGAATTACTAGTTTTATGTGGAATAAATTTATATATTACGTTTTGTGCGTGTATTATAGGAAATGATAAATCTAAGAACAATACATCTGTCGCTAAAAAAGTATAGTAGATAAAAATATATTATGGAGAGAAGTTTGCTTTTGTGCAGCTTTTGAATTTGGGAGGTGCCTTGTTTTGAACAACAGTGATATTTTAGTAAGCCTAGATATAGGTACATCAAAAATAAAAGTAATTATCGGTGAAGTTTTAAATGATTCATTAAATATTATTGGTGTAGGTACTGCTAAATCGAATGGTATGAAAAAAGGAGCTATCATAGATATAGATCAAACGGTACATTCCATTCGTAATGCGGTAGAACAAGCAGAAAGAATGGTTGGTATGAAAATTGAACGCGTAGTTGTAGGAGTGAATGGGAATCACATTCAATTGCAACCATGCCACGGAGTTGTAGCAGTTCAAAGCGAAAATCGTGAAATAACGGATGAAGATGTTACAAGGGTAATTGATGGTGCGCAAGTAATGTCTATTCCTCCAGAAAGAGAAATCATTGATGTGATTCCTAAACAATTTATTGTCGATGGGTTAGATGAAATTAATGATCCTAGAGGGATGATTGGTGTACGTTTAGAAATGGAAGGGACTATCATTACTTGTTCAAAAACTATTTTGCACAATATCTTAAAATGTGTAGAACGTGCTAACCTCGAAGTAGCGGACATCTGCCTTCAACCGCTTGCCGCCGGAACAATTGCTTTATCGAAAGATGAAAAAAGCATGGGAGTCGCTTTAATAGATGTAGGCGGCGGTTGCTCCACAGTTTCCATCTTCGAAAATGACCATCTGGTTTCATCTAGTGTTATACAATTAGGCGGAAACAATATCACAAAAGATCTATCCATTGGATTACGTACGTCGACAGAAGAAGCTGAAGATGTAAAATTAAATTTTGGACATGCATTCTATGATGATGCATTGGAGGAAGAAGTATTCGATGTATCTATTATCGGTAGTAATTCTAAGCAAACGTCGAATCAATTAGAAATAGCAGATATAATTGAGGCAAGGATGGAAGAAATTTACGCCTTTGCTGAGAAAGAGATACGACAAATGGGTTATCAGGAATTACCTGGGGGTTATGTATTAACTGGTGGAACGATGGCAATGCCTGGTGTGCTTGAGTTGGCTGAAGACGTATTTCGTTCTAATGTTCGAATTGCTATCCCCGATTACATAGGTGTGCGGGAGCCACAATTCACTCCAGGCGTTGGTATCTTGCAATTTGCTTATTGGAATGCGAAAATACAGGGAAAAGATTTATTTCCAACTGTTATGTCACAAGATCCAGACGCTCAACCAAAACGTATAAAGAAACAAGCGAAAGCAAATGAAACGAAAGAACCAAAGAAAAAAGAAGCTAAAATTGCTAATTTGTTTAAGTATTTTTTTGATTAAAGTAGATCCTTTCTTTTATTATATGAAAGTTTTCTATTAATATACGAAAAATAACCTCTATTCAATTAGCTTATAGAACGTTTGTAATTTTGCACATTAGGAGGAACGAACTATGTTAGAATTTGATATGAATATGGAAGAATTAGCTACAATAAAAGTAATTGGAGTAGGTGGCGGAGGTAACAATGCTGTCAATCGTATGATTGAGCATGGTGTAGAAGGTGTAGAATTTATAGCAGTAAATACAGATGCGCAAGCATTGAACCTTTCTAAAGCTGAATTAAAGATTCAAATAGGCGAAAAATTGACAAGAGGTTTGGGTGCTGGAGCTAATCCAGAAGTTGGAAAAAAAGCAGCTGAAGAAAGTAAAGAGCAGCTGGAAGAAGTTTTACAAGGTGCAGATATGATCTTCGTTACTGCTGGTATGGGTGGGGGAACGGGAACAGGTGCAGCACCTGTTATAGCACAAATTGCTAAAGATTTGGGTGCCTTAACAGTCGGTGTAGTTACTCGACCATTTTCCTTTGAAGGAAGAAGACGCTCCACCCAAGCTATTTCGGGGATCGATGCGTTAAAAGGAAGCGTTGATACGCTAATTGTCATTCCAAACGACCGTTTGTTGGAAATAGTAGATAAAAATACACCGATGTTGGAGGCTTTCCGTGAAGCTGATAATGTATTACGTCAAGGTGTACAAGGCATATCTGATTTAATTGCCAAACCAGGGTTAATTAACGTCGATTTTGCTGACGTCAAAACAATTATGTATGATAAAGGTTCTGCTTTAATGGGAATTGGAGTCGCAACAGGTGAAACTCGAGCGACAGAAGCAGCTAAAAAAGCTATATCTTCACCATTACTTGAAACTTCCATCGATGGTGCACATGGTATTTTAATGAACATTACCGGTGGAACAAATTTAAGTTTATATGAAGTGCAAGAAGCTGCGGACTTAGTGACTTCTGCTGCAGATAATGAAGTGAACGTAATATTTGGTTCTGTTATTAATGAGAATTTAAAAGACGAAATTATAGTCACTGTAATTGCTACAGGTTTTGATGAATCTGTTCAAAAATCAGAACAACCTGCTAGACAGCAACGATCTGCACAGCAACAACATGCATCGACGCGTACACATGATACAGTTTCAAGAAGGGAAAGAGAAAGAGAGCCTGAACCTCAACAGCAACAGCGCCCTGCTCAAGAAGAGGATACATTAGATATTCCCACCTTCTTGCGAAACCGAAACCGAAATAGAAACCGTTAAAAGTGAAAAATAGTCCAAAAAAATCTTAGGGATATTCCCTAAGATTTTTTTAGGTTTATAGGAAATTATAATAGCAGCTGTGGACAACTTACTAATTTATTTAGCTACGTCCGGCTCCAGCGCCCAGCAATTAGGCGAATTCACGCCATTGCCCTACGCTAAGTCATCATCGGTTCGTTCTAAATAGGAAGGCCGACTAAAGACGGGCTTGCCGCCCTACGCCGGCATACTCCTGTTGCAGGAGCATGATTCCTAAAACTTTCGTTGATTCGTTCCACTCGCTACGTTGCTGAACGGGCGCCGAGCCTTTGTGCTATGTAGTATAAAAGAAAAAACAAAGGTTTTCTAACAATAGGAAGTTCTTTACATCTACAATTGGCATAAAATGAAGCTATACACATAAATGACAAACCTTCTAATAACTCGAGAAAATTAGTCAAATATACGATACAGAATATGACAGACTTTTCTTGTCTGCTTCGCTATACTATAATCACTATAATTTAACTCGCCTATAAGGTGCTGTAAGTCTTCTGCTTCAAGAATTGAAGATGTGAGATGAACAAGTCTAAACGGGCGGGACATAACAGCCTAGTTTACCGATTTTTTCAAAGGCCTTTATGTCCTATTCTTGGGCTACTAACAATCTGTGGGGAAAAGAAATCTTCACGAATTGAAGCTTTACTTTATGGCAAGCTTTTACTATTAAAAGCTAGAAAATGATGATTCCTGATAATTGAAGGGAAGTCAATATGACTATTTACTTGGATGCAGTTTGGGCGTTGAACTTTTTATTGGATTTTATGCTGCTAATGCTTACTCAAGCATTGGCTAGAGATGATACGAAAAAGCTTCGTTTAGCTATTGGAGCGTTCGTTGCATCCTTGACCGTACCTATTTCTATCTATTTTCCTGAATCTATTGCTACTAGTGTACCAGGGAAAATAGTAGCATCTGCTATTATTATTGTTGTTGCCTTTGGCTACAGAAATAAGTATCGATGGGTAAAGCTATTTGCATTATTTTACTTTGTAAGCTTTTCGATAGGAGGTGGTTTAACGGCTATCCACTTTTTACTCCAACAGCCATTTCATATGCATACAAATGGCTTTTTAACGTATAACAGTGGTTTCGGTGATCCGATAAGTTGGTTGTTTATAGTAATTGGTTTTCCAATAGTGTGGCTGTTTACAAAATTCCGTTTGGACAAGCACGTACAAGAAAAAATTCGTTATGACCAAATTTTACCAGTAACTATTGAAATGAAAGGAAAAAGTTATTCAACAACAGGATTTATTGATAGTGGAAATCAATTAACCGATCCAATCACTAAAAAACCAGTTGTCCTATGTGATGAAGTTTTTTTAAAGCAATGGTTTTCTGAACAGACTTGGGCCGATCTCGAGCGTTGCTATCATACTTTTCAAATGGAAGCATTACCAGCGGAGTGGGAGAAATATTTACAAATAGTACCTTATCAAGGTGTAGAAGGAAATAATATGTTTCTATTTACGCTACGTCCCGAACGAATCATTATTTACTATGAAGAAGAACGAATTACAACAAGAAAAGCGTTAATCGGGATTCAGTTTGGAGAATTAACAAAAGATGCAAGTTATCATTGTTTATTACATCCGAGAATGATTCAAACATCTACCATTCATAGTGCATAAAGGAGAGATAAATGTTGAGAATTTCTAAATTGCGTCTTCGTTTATGGTGGCTTAAATTATTAGTAAAGCTACGTATAAAATCAGAAGAGATTTATTACATTGGTGGTAGTGAAGCACTCCCTCCACCTTTGTCTAAAGAGGAGGAGCAGGAATTATTAGCTTTATTGCCTAAAGGGGATAAATCGGCTAGAGCCATCTTAATAGAGCGTAATTTGCGTTTAGTTGTTTATATAGCTAGAAAATTTGAAAACACGGGAATTAATATTGAAGATTTAATTAGCATAGGTACAATCGGTCTTATTAAAGCTGTTAATACCTTTAACCCAGAAAAAAAGATAAAATTGGCAACGTATGCATCGCGCTGTATTGAAAATGAAATTCTCATGTATTTACGACGAAATAATAAATTAAAATCAGAAGTTTCTTTTGATGAGCCATTAAATATAGATTGGGACGGAAATGAATTATTGCTTTCTGATGTTTTAGGGACGGATGAAGATATTATAACCCGAGATTTAGAAACGAATGTAGATAAACATTTGTTAAAAAACGCCTTATCACAGCTTAACCCTCGTGAAAAACAAATTATGGAATTGCGTTTTGGACTCATTGGTGAAGAAGAAAAAACACAAAAAGATGTAGCCAATATGTTAGGAATTTCCCAATCCTATATATCTCGGTTGGAGAAAAAAATAATTCGACGATTAAAAAAAGAATTTAATAAAATGGTTTAACCTTGTGCTGGTAAGTTTTCATGTTTTTTTCATCATGATTTTAAGATAACGCATTGCATAAAAACCCTCTATTACGGAGATACTGTCCATGAACAGCATCACCAACTGGGAGGGTTGAACATAAATGACGAGACATAAGGTTGAAATATGTGGTGTTGATACATCCAAATTACCCGTATTAAAGAACGAAGAAATGCGGAAGCTGTTTAAAAGAATGCAGGAGGAAGATGATTTAGCTGCTCGTGAAGAGTTGGTAAATGGAAATCTAAGACTAGTTCTAAGTGTAATACAGCGGTTTAACAATCGAGGAGAATACGTTGATGATTTATTTCAAGTAGGCTGCATCGGATTAATGAAATCCATTGATAATTTTGATTTATCCCATAATGTTAGATTTTCCACTTATGCTGTTCCGATGATTATTGGGGAAATCAGAAGATACTTACGAGATAATAATCCTATTCGTGTATCAAGATCCTTACGTGATATTGCGTATAAAGCATTGCAGGTGAGAGAAAATTTAATAAGCAAGACTTCAAAAGAACCAACTCCAATGGAAATAGCAGCAGAATTGGGGATTCCCCACGGAGAAGTCGTTTTTGCTTTAGATGCGATTCAAGACCCTGTATCTTTGTTTGAACCAATATATAATGATGGTGGGGATCCTATCTATGTCATGGACCAAATAAGTGATGACAAGGAAAAAGATTCCACCTGGTTGGACAAATTATCTTTAAAGGAAGGGATGCACCAATTAAATGATCGAGAAAAAATGATTTTAAACAAGCGCTTTTTTCAAGGAAAGACGCAAATGGAAGTTGCTGATGAAATAGGAATCTCACAAGCCCAAGTGTCTCGGTTGGAAAAGGCAGCTATTAAACAAATGAACAATGAAATGTTTGAATAGAACTGTTCTGTTCTTTTAGCGAGAATGAGGTTTCGAACTGTGATGATTTGTTAGTTCAAAAGAAAGGTTTAACCCAAAAGTCCTCCTCATCAATTTGAACATTCTGCTGTTGACGCGATTTAACGATGCTCATTATCAGCTTATGAAGGGGCTTGCGGTAACTTTATAATATTAAAAAAGTAGAAGAAGAGATAACTTGAGCTCTCTTCTATTTTTTGTATGATATAGCTTTTTCCCTAAAGGCTTGGCAATAAACCAATTCTTTCTCAAGTGGTAGATTTCATTCTCATTCAGTAATAAATGTATAGATTTAAATAAGAAATAAAGAAAGAATGCATTGATTTAGCATATATATAAATATCAGAGGTTGTTCAAAGAACTGATGAAAAAAAGCATGTTGAGAGAGGTGGAAAGATGGTTAGGTTATCGGAACTGCAAGTGAAAGAGGTTATTATTATGGATAGCGGAAGGAAACTTGGTCATATACATGATTTAGAAATAGATACAAAGTTGGGGAAAATAGCTGCTATTATTGTTATTCCAAGGGATAAGAAAAGCGGTCTATTTGGAAAATCGGAGGAGTTAGTGATTGACTGGCAACAAATAATTCGGATCGGTACCGATGTTATTCTTGTAAAAGAAGCGGAAAAGCCAGCATTATATTATAATTCAAGCACATAAACTTAAAATAGAAAACGTTTTTCTTGCACTATAGGAAAGTACAAGATTTTTGGTTATAGTATAAGAAAAAAGCTTTTTCCATAAGACTTGGCAACAAGCCAAGTTTTTTAACCCCTTCATACAGTTAAAATAACATAAGACGTTAAAAAATAATTGCAATGTATGATAAAATATGATCAGGACTTATAGGAGGTGCTGTATTGAGCGACGTCTTTCATTCATTGCAAACAACGTATTTACATATAGAGAAATGGCAACGATTAAACAAAAAAATTGTAGCTGGATTTACAACTAAAAAAGCTGGTGTTAGTGATGGGAGCTATTCTTCCTTAAATGTCGGCTTCCATGTAGACGATTTGTCAAAGAATGTATTATTGAATAGGGAACGTATTGCACGTCATGTTCAATTTCCTTTGGAGAACTGGGTATGTGGCGAGCAAGTACATCAAACGAATATTCATTTTGTTCAACCATCAGATAAGGGAAAAGGGGCTCAAAATTATCATTCTGCCATAAAGGGAGTTGACGGTCTCATTACTAATCACTCTAATATCATGTTAACGGCTTTTTTTGCAGACTGTGTCCCACTATATTTTTATGATCCTGTAACATCTTTTATTGGAATTGCTCATGCTGGATGGAAAGGAACGGTCCACCAAATGGCCAAGCATATGGTCGAAAAGTTACAACGATATGGAGTTGAGATAGAAAATTTACTTGTTACCGTAGGACCATGCATTTCGAAAATGTGTTATGAAGTGGATGCACATGTAGTAAAACAAATCCCCACCATGTTTAAAGCGAACGTAGTGGATACAAAAGCAGGAAACCGTTACTTTTTAGATTTGAAACAATTAAATGTGGATATCCTTTTACAAGCAGGGGTATTACGTAATAATATAGATGTAACAAATTACTGCACATATCGCGATGAAACACTTTTTTTCTCACATCGCAGAGATCATGGGAAAACAGGGCGAATGTTAGGTTTTATTGGCTTTTTACCATGGCTACATGAGGGGAGAGAATAAGAAACAATGGACGTAGCAAGCAATTTACAAACAATTCAGAAGAATATTGCGCATGCTTGTCAGGCATGTCAGCGAAAAAAAGAGGATATTACCATCATAGCAGTGACGAAATATGTTACAATAGAGCGAACTGAAGAAACGCTACAAGCAGGGATTACGGATTTGGGAGAAAACCGTTTGGAAGGCTTTTTAGAAAAATATAACCATTTCCATGATCGAGCGAATTGGCATTTCATTGGAACGTTACAGTCAAGAAAAGTGAAAGATGTCATTAACCATATTGATGTATTGCATTCGTTAGATCGGATTTCTTTAGCGAAAGAAATTGAGAAACGGGCTAATAAACAGATTGACTGCTTTATTCAAGTAAACGTTAGTGGAGAAGAATCAAAACATGGTGTACGTCCTGAAGCATTATTCTCCTTTATTGAAAAATTAAAAACGTATTCCAAAATACGGGTAATTGGTTTAATGACTATGGCGCCACATATTAAAGATGAGGCAAGATTGAGAAGTATTTTTCGTCATTTAGCTACATTACGCAATGACATTCACATGCAAAATTTGATACACGCTCCTTGTAACTTTTTGTCTATGGGGATGAGTAATGATTATACAATTGCTGTGGAAGAAGGTGCTACTCACATACGAGTTGGTACAAATTTAGTGGGGTGAGGTAATGAGTATAAAAAATAAGCTGAAGAATTATTTCACAATGGAAGATGAATATGAATACGAATATGTAGATGCTGACCAGTTTGAAGCTGAGCAAGCACTACCAAAAGAAAAACATAAAAACGTAGTAAATCTTACAAGTGTAAATAATCCAACTTCTAAAGTTGTTTTATGTGAGCCAAGAACGTATAGCGAGGCACAGGAAATTGCTGATAATATTGTGAACCGTCGTGCAGTGGTAATTAATTTACAACGCATGGAGAACCAACAGGCAATGCGCATCGTCGATTTTTTAAGTGGAACGGTGTATGCTGTTAACGGGGACATTCAAAAACTCGGAGCTAAAACATTCTTATGTACGCCTGATAATGTGAATGTTACTGGTTCCATTACAGATACACTTGAAGAAGAATACGGTAAAGGATGGTAATGGATACATGCAAGAAATTTTTCAAATAATAAATATGGCTTTTACGGTTTATACATTTGCATTAATTATTTATATATTCATGTCCTGGTTTCCAGGCGCTCGTGAATCGGCATTCGGTGAAGTTTTGACTAAAATTTGTGAACCATATTTAGAAGTGTTTCGTAAATTTATACCACCACTTGGAATGATAGATCTTTCTCCCATTGTTGCGATCATTGTTTTAAAATTTGCTCAAGGTGGTTTACAGCAATTGTATTGGATGTTAATTTAAGCGTACTTGAAATGGTGAATGTAACCTGAAAGTGGAAATGCGACTGTTTTTTGTGAACTATTTTTATGATATTTGTTTAGGAGTTTCGATGATGGAATTATATCAACATTTTCGTAAAGAGGAAGAAGCTTTTATTGATCAGATTCTGTCTTGGAAAGAGCAAGTAGAACGAACGTATCAACCTAAGTTGACTAACTTCCTTGATCCTCGAGAGCAACAGCTAGTTACCATGCTTATTTCAACGAAGGATAGTGATGTTAACCTGCTGTTTAATGGTGGGTATAAATTTGCGGAGCGCAAGCGGGCTGTGATTGCTCCATTATATGAAGATATACAAGCAGTGGATACGGGATTAACCTTACTTGAAGGTCATTTTCCAGACAAATTCATACATTTATCCCATCGCGATGTAATGGGAGCTTGCCTGTCGCTCGGCTTAAAACGGCAGATACTAGGGGATATTGTTGTAGACAATGGGCTTGTTCAATTGGTAGTTGCTTCAGAAATAGCCCTTTATGTAAAGTCTCACTTAACTAAGATAAAGCATGCCTCTGTTAAGTTGGAAGAACGCCCCTTAAATGAATGGAACATAAGAGAACCTATTTGGCTGGAACAAGAAACAACTGTTTCTTCATTAAGACTCGATGTTGTGGTGAAGGAAGCTTATCGCTTATCGAGAAAAGAAGCGACTGAATATATTAAAAAGCTATTGGTTAAAGTAAATTATAAACTTGTAGATGATGTGTCATTTACGCTCCAAGCAGGAGATGTCCTTTCATTGCGGGGAAAAGGCAGGAGTAAATTAGTACATGTGCGAGGCCGATCAAAAAAAGACAAGCAAAAAATTACATTAGCACGATTAAAATGAGATACAAACTCTTGATTTCTATGTAAGATGTTATGCTAAATCCTTTTATTATGCCATTAAATATAGAAATAAGTGTAGCTTTCTATAAAATTTTGCAGGAATTAAGTAGTTTTTGTTGAAATGAATAGTGTATAATAAACATTAGTGAACGAAAGATCATGGATGAAGTGAAGTTCAATTTTTATTTGAACAAACCGTTATTATAGCAATGTACATTGTGTGAATGGTAAATGAGATATAGTAAAATAGGAGGTGGCAATTGTGCCATTAACACCACTCGATATTCATAACAAAGAATTCACTAAAAAGTGGAAAGGTTATGATGAAGATGAAGTAAATGAATTTCTTGATCAAGTGATAAAAGATTATGAAATGGTAATAAGAGAAAAAAACGATCTGCAAGAACAAGTAAATCAATTGAATCAAAAAATAGGTCATTTTACCAACATTGAGGAGACGCTTAATAAATCTATTCTAATTGCGCAAGAAACCGCAGAAGAACTAAAAGGAAATGCTTCAAAAGAATCTAAGTTGATTATTAAAGAGGCAGAAAAAAATGCAGATCGAATTATTAATGAGGCGTTAACAAAGTCTCGTCGTATTTCTATGGATGTAGAAGAATTAAAAAAACAGGCAAAAGTATTTCGAACCCGTCTGAAAATGCTTGTAGAAGCGCAGTTAGATATGATTGAAACAGATGATTGGGATCAATTATTTGATGCAGAGCTAGGAGAGGATCTTGAATTGGAAGAAAGCGAAACGTAAATCTTGACGATTTTTTAATTTTTACATATAATTCATACACAGAACTGTTTTCTGTTCGATGAAGTGCTTATTATATAATAAACTTAAAAATGAATAAAACAAAGCATGGAAAGAGAGAGTATAAAAGCATGAACTGATTTAGCGAGTCAGCGGATGGTGGGAGCCTGATACAGTCGGACTTTTAGAAAATCACTCTTGAGTTGTCGTTATGAACAAATAGTAATAATGACCGGTTATTCCCGTTATCGATGTCGAGTGAATATGGAGAGATTTCCCATATTTATAAGGGTGGTACCGCGAGTCTTCTCGTCCCTTGAGGGATTGAGAGGATTTTTTTGTACAATAAAGCAGTAAAATTCTAGAAACTATAATAGAAGTAAACGCGGTTTTATAAGCCAAGTTTGTCTAGTATTATTCTTCGACAACGGGTCACGGAATGATTTTATAATTTAACGTTTAAGCATTTAATAACAACACCTTTAAAGGAGGAAGGCAATAATGGAATATAAAGATACATTATTAATGCCGAAAACCGCGTTTCCAATGCGTGGTAATTTACCAAATAAAGAACCAAACCGACAAACAGAGTGGGACGAAAACAAACTATATGAAAAAAGCTTGGAACGGACAAAAGGACGCCCAACGTTTATTTTGCATGATGGACCACCATATGCGAATGGGGATTTGCATATCGGTCATGCATTGAACAAAATTTTAAAAGATTTTATTATTAGATATAAGTCTATGAGTGGCTATTACGCTCCATATGTTCCTGGATGGGATACACATGGTTTACCTATTGAAACAGCATTGACAAAGAAGAAAAAAATCAATCGTAAAGCGTTAAGCATTGCTGAATTTCGTAAGCTCTGTGAAGAATATGCATTAAAGCAGTTGGATAATCAGCGTAATCAATTTAAAACATTAGGAATTCGTGGGGATTGGAACAATCCATATATTACGTTAACAAAGGATTATGAAGCAGCACAAATAAAAGTGTTTGGAGAGATGGCTAAAAAAGGCTACATTTATAAAGGACTTAAGCCGGTTTATTGGTCACCTTCTTCGGAGTCTGCTTTAGCTGAAGCTGAGATAGAATACCATGATAAACGATCTCCATCTATTTACGTTGCCTTTGAAGTAACGGATGGGAAAGGATTGCTAAATGCAGGAGATAAGTTGATTATTTGGACAACTACGCCTTGGACGATTCCTGCTAACTTAGGAATTAGTTTACATCCAGAATTGGAGTACATTGTTGTAGCAGTAGATAAAGAAAGGTATGTTATCGCACATGCATTGTTAGAAACCGTAGCTGAAGAGCTAGAGTGGGAAGCTTATCAAATAGAAAAAACATTTCGTGGTGAGCAAGCGGAACATATCTTAACGAAACATCCGTTTTACGATCGATCCTCGCTTGTAATGCTCGGTGATCACGTTACTACGGATGCCGGAACAGGCTGTGTACACACTGCTCCAGGTCATGGGGAAGATGACTTTTATGTAGCTAAAAAGTACGGTATTGATGCTTTATGCCCTGTTGATGAAAAAGGGGTGTTTACAGATGAAGCACCTGGATTTACTGGGATTTTCTATGATGAAGCAAATAAACTAATTACGGAAAAATTAGAAGAAACTGGGTCTTTGTTAAAATTACAATTTATTACTCATTCTTATCCGCATGACTGGCGGACAAAGAAACCAACTATTTTTCGGGCAACGTCACAATGGTTTGCGTCCATTAAAGATTTTCGCCAAACTATTTTAGAAGAAATTAAAAATATTCAATGGTACCCACAGTGGGGAGAAACGAGATTATATAACATGGTAAGAGATCGTGAAGATTGGTGTATATCCAGACAACGTACTTGGGGTGTTCCAATTCCGGTTTTTTATGGGGAAGATCGTACACCAATTATCACAGACGAAACGATCAGCCATGTATCCGAACTGTTTAAAGAGTATGGGTCAAATATTTGGTTTGAGTGGGAAGCGAAAGATTTATTACCAAAAGGGTTCACCTCAGAGCATAGTCCAAACGGTATTTTTACAAAGGAAATGGATATTATGGACGTTTGGTTTGACTCTGGTTCTTCTCATGAAGCTGTATTAATTGGTAGAGATGATCATCATCGACCAGCAGATGTATATTTAGAAGGAAGCGATCAGTATCGTGGATGGTTTAACTCATCCTTATCTACTTCTGTAGCCGTAACAGGTAAAACGCCATATAAATCGGTAATTAGTCACGGCTTTGCACTTGATGGTGATGGTCGTAAAATGAGTAAATCTTTAGGAAATGTCATCCAACCTACTAAAGTGCAGAAACAGCTTGGTGCTGATATTTTACGTCTGTGGGTTTCATCTGTAGATTATCAAGCAGACGTTCGTATTTCAGATGACATTTTAAAACAAATTTCAGAAGCATATCGTAAAATTCGTAATACGATTCGGTTTATGCTTGCAAACCTTAGTGATTTTCAACCATCGACGGATCGTGTTCCTTATGCTGATTTGGAAGAAGTAGATCAATACATGCTACATCGGTTGAAGAAATTAGTAGCCGGCGTAAGGAAAAATTATGACAACTATGAGTTTTCACCAATCTTCCATCAAATTCATAATTTCTGTGCTGTTGATTTAAGCTCATTTTACTTGGATTTTGCTAAAGATATACTGTACATTGAACAAGCAGATAATAAGCGTAGACGAAGTATTCAAACAGGTTATTATGAAGTTTTAACAGCGATTGTCAAGTTATTGACACCTATCATTCCACATACTGCAGAAGAAGTGTGGGAGTATATTCCTGAAACAGAAGCAGATTGGGTTCAGTTAACAGATATGCCGGAACCAAATGAAATGAATGAATGGAATGAAGTAGCTGAAAAATGGGATCATTTTATGCTTGTTCGTGATGATGTGTTGAAAGCTTTAGAAGCAGCAAGAAATGAAAAAGTGATTGGTAAATCATTAGAAGCTAAGTTAACGATCATTCCAAAAGATGTGCAAACAAAAGAAGTATTACAAGCGATGGACCATCTTCACCAATATTTTATTGTTTCAGAAGTAAACCTAGCGGAAACAAGCGAGCATGCTAAGGTGTATACGCATGTCGATGTATATGTAGAGAAGCATCCTGGAGACAAATGTGAGCGCTGCTGGGTCGCCTCCAGTACCGTTGGAGAAGACGCAGAACACCCAACACTTTGTACCCGTTGTGCAGATGTAGTAAAAAACCTTACATCCCTTTAAATATGAAAAAGGTTAAACTCCTTCTTGGGGGTTTAACCTTTTTTACACCAGTATGAAAGTCGTAAATATATTGCTATTTTTGCTTGTAACGTTTACCATTAAACTAAAGTTTGAAAACAAAATTTCGGAGGAAAGAACATGTATTGGTATTATATGATTGCACTATTAATTATTGTACTTGATCAGGCTAGTAAATGGCTAATAGTGACGAGAATGGAACTGGGAGAGCAGATCACCCTGATAGAGAATTTCTTCTACATTACTTCCCATCGTAATACAGGGGCTGCTTGGGGAATACTAGAAGGACAAATGACCTTCTTCTATATTGTTACGGTGATTGTTGTAGCTGTTGTTGTCTATTACATACAAGCATATGCAAAAGAGAGTAAACTATTAGGAATTGCATTAAGTTTTGTGTTGGGAGGCGCGATTGGTAACTTTATTGATCGCTTGTTTCGCAAAGAAGTAGTTGATTTTTTTGATTCTATTATCTTTGGTTATGATTTCCCAATTTTTAATATAGCAGATGCCAGTTTAGTCGTAGGCGTTTTTTTCATAATTATTACCATGTTTCTTGATGAACGAAAGAAAGGGAAAATCGCATCATGACAAAGAATAAATATATAGTTGGTGAACATGAGCATAAGACACGCGTTGATAAGTTGTTAGCAGAGCAAAATAATAATGTTTCTCGTTCGCGTGTACAATCATGGATTGAAGAAGCTTATGTTAAAGTAAATGGTGAATGTGTAAAACCAAATTATAAATGTCAGCAAGGTGATCGGATTGAATGGATGGTTCCAGAGACACAACCTTTATTATTAATACCCGAAGCCATTGATTTGGATATTGTTTATGAAGATAAGGATATTTTAGTCGTAAATAAACCTAAGGGGATGGTTGTCCATCCTTCTGCTGGTCATCAGAGTGGGACGTTAGTACATGCTTTACTTTATCATTGTACTGATTTATCTGGAATAAATGGAGTAGAAAGGCCCGGTATTGTTCACCGGCTTGACAAGGATACGAGTGGGTTACTTGTAGTAGCAAAGCATGATGAGGCACATCAACAATTGGCTAATCAGTTAGTTCAAAAAACAATGAAGCGAACATATCAAGCCATTGTGCACGGTCAAATTCCTCATGAAAAAGGATTAATAGAAGCTCCCATTGGCAGAGACCCGAAAGATAGGCAAAAAATGGCTGTTGTTGACAATGGTAAGCAAGCTATTACGCATTTCCGCGTCCTTCAACCTTACCAAGATTTTTCTCATGTGGAATGTCAATTAGAGACAGGAAGAACGCATCAAATACGTGTTCATATGAAGTATATTGGTTATCCGATTGTAGGAGATCCAAAATATGGACCAAGAAAAACATTGCCTACAAATGGGCAAGTATTGCATGCGAAAGAGCTACGCTTTAACCATCCAATCAATAATGAAGAAATGCATTTTACTACAGAGTTACCGACTTATTTTCATGATTTGCTTGTTTATATTCAAAAAATGTATTGACAAATGAAACGTAATTTGCCATACTTACAAGGAAGAATTAAATAGCTCCTTTAAACATAGTCCAGTGAGGCTAAAAAGGTTACGGAATGACTCTAAAACAGTATGCCCTTTTTCCTCATGGATAAAAGGGCTTTTTGTATGTCGTCTACTCGGAGCATATTGAGTCCCGAATGAGAAAAGCAGTATGGAGTGGAAACAACTATTTAAAATGGGACGGTGATAAAAATGAAGAAAAAAGCAGATTTACTTGATGCATCAGCAATTAATCGAGCGTTAACGAGAATTGCCCATGAAATATTAGAAAAAAATAAGGGCGGAGAAGATTTGGTCCTTGTTGGTATAAAAACACGAGGTGTACCAATCACAAAGCGTTTGCAAAAAAAGATTAACCAAATTGAAAACATGGAAGTGCCAGTCGGTGATCTTGATATTACATTATACCGAGATGACTTGGATAAAGCAATTGAAGGAGAAGATCCAGACCTAAAAGCAACCCACATTTCAACGGATATCAATGGCAAAAATGTAGTGTTAATTGATGATGTTCTATATACAGGGAGAACCGTACGGGCAGCAATGGATGCGGTTATGGACATTGGAAGACCAGCACAAATTCAATTAGGTGTTTTGGTTGACAGAGGTCATCGTGAGCTTCCAATACGCGCTGACTATGTAGGAAAGAATATCCCTACCTCCGAAAAAGAAGTAATTATGGTAAAACTTGAAGAAATTGATGGGACTACAGACACAGTTTCTATATACGAGAAATAAGCATTTTGATTAGACCTTTAATCAGGTACGAGAGATCTGAAAGGTTGTCCAAGATAATACGTGTATACACTACACGTTTACCTCTTTGCGACCTTTTAGCGCAAAGAGGTTTTTTTATACTTATAGGAAAGTATAAGTTTAAAGGTTTAGATAAGAAAAACTACAGCATTCGCCACGTTGCTAAACGGACGCTTACGCCATTGATCGATAATACATTTTTTTCAACAGGATAAAAAACGTGAATTGCTTAAAAAAGTTTGTTTCAAATATAACTAAAGGAGTGAAGAAAGATGGTGCGACATTTTATTTCATTAGATGATTGGACAGAAACGGAGATTATGAGTTTTTTACAATTAGCGGAGCATTATCGTAAAGCTTCATTTTATATCGATCAGCAACTCTTTGCAGCAAATTTATTCTTTGAACCGAGCACTCGGACAAAGATGAGCTTTATCGTTGCACAGCGCAAATTAGGGTTGGATATTTTAGATTTTAACGAAGAGTTTTCCAGCACGCAAAAGGGTGAGTCGCTATACGATACAGCTAAAACGTTTGAGGCTATTGGTGCTAACCTGTTAATTATTCGACATCAGGATGATTGTTGGACGGATGAATTAAGGAGTAAATTATCTATTCCAATCATTAACGCAGGAGCAGGAAAGAAAGAGCATCCAACGCAATGTTTGTTAGATTTACTAACGATTTATCAAGAATTTCATCGATTTAAAGGAATAAATATAGCCATTGCAGGGGACATTTCACACAGCCGCGTAGCCAAATCGAATGCGTATACGTTACAAAAAATGGGCGCCAATGTGTATTTAACTGCAGCTGAAGGATGCAAAGACTACTCACTCCCTTTTCCTTATATATCTATGGACGAAGCCGTAGAGATGACAGATGTACTTATGCTATTACGCATTCAGCATGAAAGACATCAAGTAGCGTATGACAAAACAACAAGCTATTTAGATAAATATGGCTTAACGAAGCAACGAGAAAAAAGAATGCAATCACATGCTATTCTTCTGCATCCTGCACCAATAAATAGAAATGTGGAAATTGATACAGATTTAGTAGAGTGTGAGCGCTCAAGGATTTTTAAGCAAATGAATAATGGTGTTTATGCAAGAATGGCAATAATGAGTAGTGTACTAAAAGAATGGGGGATTATGGATGAAAAAATTAGTGAAAAACATCAAACATCTTTTACCTACGGGGGAGTTAGTTAAAAGAGATATTCTGATTGAAAATGATAAGGTAATGAAAATAGCTATTGAAATAGATGAACAGACCGACATGGAAATAGACGGAAAGGGACGATTGGCTCTTCCTGGTTTCGTCGATGTCCATATCCATTTACGCGAGCCCGGAGGTGAACATAAGGAGACCATTCTTACAGGAACGAAGGCAGCTGCTCGAGGTGGATACACTACTGTTTGTGCGATGCCAAACACGAATCCTGTTCCTGATGAAGTTGAGACAGTTCAAAAATTGCAGCAAAGAATTGAGGAGGATGCTGTCGTTCGTGTTCTTCCATATGCTGCAATTACGAAACAACTGTACGGTAAAGAACTAACAGATATTCCTGCATTAGCGCAGGCGAGTATTTTTGCGTTTACAGACGATGGTGTCGGAGTCCAAACAGCTGATTTAATGCTTCAAGCAATGAAATTGGCAAAGGCACAAAATAAAGCAATTGTTGCTCATTGTGAAGATAATTCCATTGTTTATGGTGGTGTAGTCCATGATGGAGAAGTGAGTAAACGATTAAATGCTCCTGGTATTCCATCTCTAGCTGAGTCTGTGCAAATTGCTAGAGATGTACTATTGGCAGAGGCCACGGGTTGCCATTATCACGTATGTCACGTTAGTACAAAAGAGTCTGTACGAATAATTCGAGATGCAAAAAGAGCTGGAATTCGTGTAACAGCGGAGGTAACACCACATCATTTATTGTTAAATGAAACAGATATTCACACTGCTAATACGAATTTTAAAATGAATCCCCCATTACGATCTAAACAGGATCAAGAGGCGCTTTTAAATGGATTAATCGACGGTACGATTGACTTTATTGCAACGGATCATGCACCACATGCAAAGGAAGAAAAAGAACAAGGACTCTTAACTGCTCCGTTTGGAATTGTAGGTTTAGAACATGCATTTTCCTTACTCTATACACATCTTGTTTTGACAGAAAAAGTCAACTTGCAACAACTTGTTTCTTGGCTCGCAACAAAACCAGCGGAAATATTTGCATTACCATATGGTACATTGCAAGCAGGCTCTATAGCTGACCTTGTACTTATTGATTTACAACAAACAGAAATAATTGATAAAAATAATTTTTATTCTAAAGGAAAAAATACACCGTTTCATGGGTGGGAAGTGCAAGGTGTTCCAACGCTAACGATAGCAGCTGGAAACATCGTTTATGAGGGGGTAAAATAATGGGCAAACGTCAGTTAGTATTAGAGGATGGAACTGTTTTTATCGGTGATGGATTTGGTAGTACCCAAGAAGCTATAGGAGAAGTCGTGTTTAATACAGGAATGACAGGATACCAGGAAGTAATAACGGACCCGTCCTATTGCGGACAAATTGTTATGATGACTTACCCGTTAACAGGTAATTATGGAATTAATCGTGATGATATGGAAACTGTAACACCATTTATCCATGGGTTTATTGTGAAAGAGGTTGCTGAATATCCTTCTAATTTCCGCAGTGAAGAAACGTTGGACGATTATTTAAAAGCAAACCATATTCCTGGAATAGCTGGAATTGATACGAGAAAATTAACCAAAACAATTCGTTTACAGGGGACAATGAAAGGAGCAATTGCTGACATTACTATTCCTTCAGAAGAAATAGTGCGGAAACTACATAAGACAGATTTAGCGAAAAATCAAGTACAAAAAACATCTACTTTAAAGCCTTATGTTGTACCAGGACGAGGTAAACGGATTGTTGTGGTCGATTGTGGAATGAAACACGGAATTTTACGTGAATTAACGAAGCGAAATTGTCATATTACAGTTGTTCCTTACAATTATTCAGCAGAAGACATCCTCCGTTTAAAAGCAGACGGATTACTTGTTACAAATGGGCCGGGAGACCCTAAAGATGTACCAGAGACGATGAATATGTTGCAACAAGTTGTCGGGAAGCTTCCTGTATTCGGTATTTGTCTAGGCCATCAGCTGCTTGCTTTAGCTTGTGGAGCAGACACAGAAAAAATGACTTTTGGGCATCGTGGTTCAAATCATCCCGTAAAAAACTTACTTACAAATAAAACGTATATTACTTCACAAAACCATAGTTATGCAGTACAACGAGCATCGCTTGCAAAAACAAATTTAGAGTTAACACAAATAGCGTTAAACGATGGTACCGTAGAAGGCATAAAACATAAATTATTTCCAGCTTTTTCCGTACAATATCATCCAGAGAGTTCTCCAGGCCCAGAAGATACGAACCATCTATTTGACTCATTTTTAAAACTGACCGAGCAAGTGATGAAGGGGGAAGAAGTATATGCCTAAAAGTAAGTTGATGTCTAAGATTTTAGTAATTGGATCGGGGCCAATCGTGATTGGTCAAGCAGCTGAATTTGATTATTCAGGAACACAAGCGTGCCAAGCATTACAAGAGGAAGGTTATACTGTTGTATTAGCTAATTCTAACCCAGCAACAATTATGACGGATCATACAGTAGCAGATAAAGTATATATGGAGCCGTTAACCGTTGAATTTTTAACCAAAATTATACGAATGGAGAAACCAGATGCTTTATTACCAACTCTAGGTGGCCAGACAGGGTTGAATTTAGCCGTTGCATTAGATGAAACAGGGATTTTAGAAGAATATAATGTCACTTTATTGGGAACCTCCTTGCAAGCTATCCAAAAAGCAGAGGACCGTGAAAGATTTAGAGATTTAATGTATGAACTAAATGAGCCTGTGCCTGCGAGCCAAATTGTTCATACTGTGGAGGAAGCTTGTGCATTTGCCGATAAAATAGGTTACCCTGTTATAGTTCGTCCTGCCTATACATTAGGAGGAACTGGCGGAGGTATGTGTAATACGAAGGATGAGTTGCTAACAATTGCTCAAAACGGTTTAAAACTTTCTCCGGTTCATCAATGTTTAATCGAAAAGAACATTGCTGGATTTAAAGAGATCGAATATGAAGTAATGCGTGATAAGAACGACCAGGCTATCGTTGTGTGTAACATGGAAAATATTGATCCAGTTGGTATTCATACAGGGGACTCTATAGTCGTTGCTCCATCGCAAACATTAAGTGATCGTGAATATCAGCTATTACGTAATGCTTCCTTGAAAATTATCCGTGCTTTAGAAATAGAAGGTGGATGTAATGTTCAGCTTGCACTAGATCCGAATAGCTTTCAATATTACATTATCGAAGTGAATCCACGAGTGAGTAGATCATCTGCATTAGCATCAAAAGCTACTGGTTACCCCATTGCAAAGATGGCAGCAAAAATTGCTGTTGGTTTAACACTTGATGAAATTATTAATCCGATTACTGGTAAAACATATGCATGCTTTGAGCCAACACTTGATTATGTGGTTACGAAAATTCCACGTTTCCCATTTGACAAATTTACTACAGGAGATCGGAAATTAGGAACACAGATGAAAGCAACTGGGGAAGTAATGGCAATTGGAAGAAATTTTGAAGAATCTCTGCTAAAAGGCGTTCGTTCGTTGGATATAGGAACAGATGAACTGTGGCTAGAAAACTTAACGACATTAGATGAACAAGCTTTGCAAGCACGAATGAAAAAAGCGGATGATGAACGAATCTTTGTATTAGCAGAAGCACTTCGAAGAAACATGACGATTGAAGATATTTTTCAAATTACGAAAATTGACCGATTTTTCTTAGTGAAATTACAAAAATTAATTGCAATGGAAGAGGCTTTGCTGGAGTATGTAGGATCTCCTGACATACTAAGACAAGCAAAAGAGCGTGGGTTTTCTGATCCACATATCGCCCGCTTATGGGGAAAAGCGGAAGATGAAGTCTACGCTTTGCGGAAAAAACATGAGATTTTTCCTGTATATAAAATGGTAGACACCTGTGCGGCTGAATTTGCTTCGGAAACGCCTTATTTTTACAGCACCTATGAATTGGAAAATGAATCCCTTGTATCTAATCGTAAAAAAGTACTGGTACTTGGTTCAGGTCCAATTCGAATTGGGCAAGGAATTGAGTTTGATTACGCTACGGTGCACTCCGTATTGGCTTTAAAAGAAATGGGATACGAAGCAATCATTATGAATAACAACCCTGAAACGGTATCAACGGATTTTAGTATTTCAGACAAATTGTATTTTGAACCGCTCACTTTAGAAGATGTCATGCATGTCATTGAACTGGAACAGCCTGAAGGAGTTATTGTTCAGTTTGGCGGTCAAACGGCTATTAATCTTGCAGCTGGGTTAGAACGCCGAGGGGTAGAGATATTAGGAACGAGCTTACGAGCCATTGATCAAGCAGAAGACAGAGACAAATTTGAATTACTTGTGGATCAGTTACAGTTATTACGCCCTAAAGGGAAAACAGTCATGAAGATGGAGCGGGCTAAAGAAGTAGCTATGTCTATAGGTTATCCTGTACTTGTTCGTCCATCTTATGTCATTGGTGGAGCGAGAATGGAAATTGTATACAATGATGCAGAGCTTGCAGCTTATTTAGCAAAAACAGGGCATATAAATGACCAACATCCGATATTAATTGATAAATATATTACTGGGTTAGAAGTAGAAGTAGATGCAATTAGTGATGGGGAAACAGTTATTGTTCCTGGAATTATGGAGCATATTGAACGAGCGGGAGTTCACTCTGGAGATTCTATTGCTGTATATCCACCGCAACGATTAAGTCAAAACGTAAAAGATCAATGCTTACACGCAGCTACAAAAATTTCTCATGCATTACAAGTAAAAGGGTTAATTAATATTCAATTTATTGTTAGTGAAGGCCAAGTATACGTATTGGAAGTGAATCCAAGAGCAAGCCGGACAATCCCATTTTTAAGTAAAATTACTGGTGTAACGATGGCAAATTTAGCAACCAAATGTATCCTAGGGGAGAAGCTTACGGATATGGGGTATGAAACAGGTATATTGCCAGAAGATGACCAAGTGTCGGTAAAGGTTCCGGTTTTTTCCTTTGAGAAGTTACGCAGTGTAGATACGATCTTAGGACCAGAAATGAAATCAACGGGTGAGGCAATTGGTTATGATAAAACATTAGAAAAAGCACTATACAAAGGCTTAATTGCTTCTGGGCTTACATTACCGCAGGAAGGAAGTGTATTATTAACGGTAGCAGACAAAGATAAAGAAGAGATGATTCATATTGCTAAGCGATTCCATCAACTAGGCTTTCAATTGTATGCAACAGAAGGTACCGCCGACTATATTCAACGAAACGATATTCCTGTAACAAAAGTAGGTAAAATTGGTTCGCAACAACCAAATGTGCTTTCTGTTATTGAGAATGGGGAAGTTCAATATGTTATTAACACATTAACTTCTGGAAAACAACCACGCTCTGACGGTTTTCGGATTCGGAGAGAATCTGTAGAACATGGCATTGCTTGTTTAACGAATTTAGATACAGCAAATGCAATTTTGTACATTATAGATTCGATGACGTTTCAAGCTAAACCAATGGAACAGAAAAAGGTCGTGATTTAATGCAACAACTTTTAAAGATTAAATCAAAACAAACCGTTGCCCTTGATACAGTTGAGATGGTGCTTGAAAATAAGGCTGTCAGTCAAATAGCAGTTCCTGGGCAATTCCTTCATTTACATGTTGATGGACATATGCTCAGACGTCCCATTTCCATTGCTGATGCTGATCCTTCTGTTCATACAGTTACGATTTTATTTAAAATACTTGGCGAAGGTACAAGAAAGTTATCCACTTATCAAATTGGTGATGTCATTGACGTGTTAGGTCCGAATGGAAATGGATTTCCACTAATGAACGCTACCAAGAATTCGGTTTTAATCGTCGGAGGAGGCATAGGTGTGCCACCACTTTACTACTTAGCTAAAAAGTTAACAGAAAGCGGAGTGACGATAACAGCTGTACTAGGTTTCCAATCAAAGGAACATGTGTTTTATGAAGGGGAGTTTGAAGAGTTAGGGAAAACGATTGTTGTAACGAATGACGGTTCTTACGGTGAAACAGGATTTGTTACCAATATTTCCAAGGAGGCACTACCTTCTATTGACGAGTATTACTCCTGTGGGCCACTGTCAATGCTGCAGGCAGTGAAAGAACGTTGGAATAATATTCCAGGATATCTATCTCTTGAGGAACGGATGGGATGTGGAGTAGGAGCATGCTTTGCTTGTGTCATTCCAACAGATGATCATGGAGGATATAAAAAAATATGCCAGGATGGCCCTGTTTTCTCAGCAGAGGAGGTGCAACTAAAATGAGTCTAGCAGTGGAATTACCAGGTTTATCACTAAAGAATCCAATCATGCCAGCTTCTGGCTGTTTTGGATTCGGTAGAGAATATAGTGATTTTTATGATCTTAGTATACTGGGCGCAGTTATTATGAAAGCAGCAACAATGGAGTCTAGGTTTGGTAACCCCACGCCTCGGGTAGCGGAAACGTCTGCTGGAATGTTAAATGCTATTGGACTACAAAATCCTGGCGTAAAAAAAATAATTGCAACAGAGGTGCCATTTCTCGCTTCATTTTCAATACCAATAATTGCTAATATAGCAGGAAGTACGATTGAAGAGTATCGGCAGGTTGCCAAAGCTTTTCAGCATACGGATCAAGTAGCTGCTTTGGAGTTGAATATTTCTTGCCCTAATGTAAAAGAAGGAGGTATTCAATTTGGTACAGATCCCTTTATGGCGCAGAAAGTCACTGAAGCTGTAAAAGAAGCTACAAATCTCCCAGTCTATGTTAAATTATCACCGAATGTTGCTGATATTGTAGGCATGGCAAAAGCGGTTGAAAAAGCAGGAGCAGACGGTTTGTCTATGATTAATACACTGACAGGTATGCAAATTCATTTAGCCACAAGAAAACCAGTCATTGCGAATAAAACGGGCGGGTTATCTGGACCTGCCATTAAACCAATCGCTATACGAATGATTTATGAGGTGAAACAACATGTTTCTATTCCAATTATTGGCATGGGTGGCATTATGCACGCGGAAGACGTATTGGAATTTCTATTAGCAGGAGCAAGTGCTGTTGCTGTTGGTACAGCTAATTTTCAAAACCCGTACGTATGTAAGGAAATTATTGATCAATTACCACATACGCTAATGCAGTATGGTTTTAGCTCCGTAAAAGAAGCCATTGGAAAGGGGTTTGTTTAATGACTGCATCAATTTATCTGGCATTAGATTTTCCAAACTGGCATACAACGAATCAATTTTTAACAAAGCATGATTTAATTGGTGTTCCAGTAAAAATAGGGATGGAGTTATTTTATCGTGAAGGCCCAGCGTTAATAGAAAAATTAAAGCAAAATGGGCATTCCATATTTTTAGATTTAAAACTACATGATATACCAACAACAGTAAAAAAAGCGATGCGTAATTTGGCAAAATTAGAAGTAGATATGGTCAATGTTCATGCTTTAGGTGGAAGTGCTATGATTCAGGCAGCAAAGCAAGGATTAGTGGAAGGAAATACGCGTTTTCAGACCAAGTTATTAGCAGTTACGATTCTAACATCTATGGATCAGACAAATATGGAACAGAATTTGCGACTACCTGGAACGTTAGAAAGTAATGTACTTCATTTTGCAAAGCTTGCTGAACAAAGCGGCGCGGATGGTGTAGTATGTTCCGTTTACGAAGCAAATGCTGTAAAGAATGTATGTGGCGATTCTTTTTTAACGGTCACGCCTGGGATTCGATTGGTGGATGCACAAGATAACGACCAAAAAAGAATTGCTACCCCAAGCTATGCCAAACAACATGGAGCTAGTGTGATCGTTGTAGGGAGAACAGTAACGCAAGCTGACTCACCGAAACAAGCATATGATCAAATTAAAGGAGCGTGGGCAAATGGCAACAGGTGAAGAGATTATACGTGAGTTACTACAAATAAAAGCCGTACAGATTAAAACAGAAGGATATTTTACATGGACATCAGGAATTAAATCACCAATCTATTGCGATAATCGTTTAACGATGTCGTACCCAATTGTACGCCGAAAAATCACCCAGGCATTTGCAAGGATTATAAAAGAACAACAAATTCAATTGGATTGTATTGCTGGTTGTGCAACAGCAGGTATACCGCATGCCGCATGGTTAGCTGAAGCGCTTGATTTGCCAATGGTGTATGTTCGTTCCAAGCCGAAAGCGCATGGGAAAGGTAATCAAATTGAAGGAGAAGTGGAGCAAGGCCAAAAAGTAATTGTGATTGAAGATTTAATTTCTACAGGTGGCTCAGCTATTGCGTCAGCCAAAGCTTTGCATGCAGCTGGAGCTGAGGTGACAGGTGTGTTAGCCATTTTTACATATGGGTTGAGAAAAGCGGAGGTGGCTTTTCGTGAATCTGGTTTCCATTATCATACGATTACAGGATTTGATGCATTCATTCAAGTGCTAGAAGCTGATGGCAAGATTAATCAAATGGATAGCAAACAATTATTGGCTTGGAGAGAAAGTCTCAACTAGTAAAAGGTTACGTATGGAAAGGAGGGCTATTGTATTGAATCTTACATTAGACCTCCGTTTTTATATGGCTAAGAGCAATCCGTGAGGAAGAAAAGGTCATACTTTATTTTTCATGTTTCATTAAAACTGACCATTCATCAATAGAAAACTGCAGTGGTTTCTCATTTCTGTTTTTAATTTGATAATAGTTTGTTATATCTGTATCTGCTTGTAATAGACGTTTGATGACGTTGTTTTTTTCATCTTCATGACATAAAGTGCGATCTAGCCACTTATTAACAGATAACGTCTTTTTATGAGTATGTTGCTGACTTATTTTTAGTCCATGTTGCTTAAACAGACAACCCCACTCTTCTTTCGTAAGGAATCTGACATGGCTTTCATCTCGCATTTTCTCCACCTGATTCATGAATATCGCGTGCTGTTTATTGTTTGGAACGATATTGTCAATGAACAGGAATTTTCCATCCTTTTTTAATACGCGCTTTACTTCACAAATAAATTGGTCAGGATTTGGAAAATGATGTGCGGCAATTCGACATGTGATGAGGTCAAATGAAGCATCTAAAAAGGGCAGTTGTTCTGCGTCTGCCATAATATATATAAGGTTAGTTAGTGCTTGTAAATGTTGTTTCGTATTTGCAAGCATTTCTTTGGTTAAGTCCGTTGCGTATACGATACGTACATACGGGGATAATTGTTTAGCAACATGTCCCCCTCCTGTTGCTATATCTAACATTTCCATTGTAGGTGCAGGGTTTAGCCATGTACTTATTACTTCTTGACTAATTCCCAATGCATGCGTAGTACTTGTTACATAATCTTGTGGACGTTTAGCAAACGTTTTTTTTACTAATTCCTTTTCCAGCATAAACTCCTCCCTAGGTCATTATTTTATCTTGTATCTTAAGCATAAAACATGTCATGATATAATTAAAATATTGAATAGTTATAGTATTTGATAAGCCATTTTTATCAGATTATTTAAAGAAAAACAAAGTGAGGAAGTGGAGTTTATGAAAATAGACGACTACAAACTATTGTTAAAGTTGCAAGAAATTGGAACCATTCGCGGTACAGCAAAAACAGTACTGATTTCTCAGCCTGCAGTAACCCAACGTTTGAAATATATGGAGGAATATTTTGGACATAATGTATTTATTCGTACCCCGAAGAAGCTTATTCCAACACCAGAAGGGGAAATAATTTTACAACACGCTATGGAGGTAATACAACGAGAAAATGCATTGCAAAATCAATTAGCTATATCTAGTAACGATGTGCAAGGAACATTATCGATTGCTTGCTCTTCCCTTATCTCGCAACGGTATTTACCAGCTTTGTTAGGAAGATTTACAGCCAAATTCCCTAAAGTTGCCATCGATCTAGTGACAGGTATTAGTGAAGACATTAAACGAAATCATAAAGATTATCATGTTTGTATTATCCGTGGTGAAAAATTGAAAGAGACTACTTGTCTTCCATTATTTGATGATCCATTATATATTTTTGATACAGAAGCGTTTCCTGCAGATTCTATTAAAGAACGTCCACTCATTGCATTTAGTTCTGATGATAGTATGCATGAATTAGTAGATCATTGGCTTTATGTACATCAAGATAAAATAAAACCGATTAAAACAATGACGGTTGATCAAATAGAGACGTGCAAGCAATTAATGAAGCAAGGGTTAGGAATGGCTGTGTTACCTGAAAGTGTCTCTGATTTTATGAAAGAAGACTATCCTTATTTACCGCTTCTGTTAAATGGGGAACCTGTCTCTAGAAAAACATGGGTTTGTTTTCAAGAGGGAATTCGTTCTTTACCACAAGTGAATCATTTTATAGAAGAATTGACATCCTTTTTAACGCCATCTAAATTTTGATGTTTAAAAGTGCGAATAGGAAGGTATATTACTAGTACGTGGTTTCTAATGGCACCCTGTTACTTGCAAATCATAAAGTAATGGTGACATACAGAGATCAAGTGTTTAAGTAATTTTGATCATGGGATTATGGTCTATAAAAAAGGAGTGCTTAAAGATGGCAAATGTAATTTTTACATCGAAGGCGACAGCAAAAAATGGACGTGATGGTCATGTACAATCAGATGACGGTTTAATTGATCTTAAACTAGTAAATCCAGCTACGAATAAAGAAGACAAGGGGTCAAACCCAGAACAGCTTTTTGCAGCAACATATGCATCCTGTTTTGATGGTGCCTTAAATTTAGTTGCTTCCAAAGAAAAGAAAGAAATTGATTCCTTGACGACAGCAGCTGTTAGCTTTCTAAAAGATACGGACGATAATGGCTTTAAAATCGGTGTAGAGTTAACAGTGAAAATAAAAGGTGTTGACCAAAACGAAGCAGAGGAGCTTGTGGAAAAAGCGCATCAAGTATGTCCTTATTCCAAGGCGACTAGAGGAAATATCGATGTACACTTAAAACCACAAGCTGTTTAAATTTGAAAACATTCATCTTGCTAAATAAGTTAGCGATCAAAGAAGGCTTTCGCCACTATACTTGGCGATTAGCCTTCGTTTTTTATGGTGTTAATTTGTGGATGAGTTGTTCATTAGGCGTAACAAAAACTGTTTTTTGATTATCATACGTTACAAAGCCTGGTTTTGCACCATTCGGTTTTTTTACGTGACGAATTTTTGTATAATCTACTGGAACGGATGAGGATTGACGTGATTTACTAAAATAAGCTGCAAGTTGAGCTGCTTCCAATATGGTGTCTTCTGAAGGAGTAGCGGAACGAATAATAACATGTGAGCCAGGTATGTCTTTCGTGTGCAACCAAATATCATCACGAGCAGCTAATTTCATCGTTACATATTCATTTTGTTTATTATTTTTACCGACTAATATTGTTGTTCCGTCAGATGCAATATATTTTTCAGGTACTGGTTTGGCTGTTTTTGCTTTCTTTTTCTTGGTTGCTTTCTGTTTTTTTAAATAGCCTTCATCGCGAAGTTCTTCACGAATCTCTTCAATATCCTGTATGCTTGCTGTTTCAATTTGCTGTAGTAATCTCTCCAAATACTCCATTTCCTGCTCTGTTTTTGCTATCTCCTCCTTCACCTTTAATTCTGAAGTTTTTAGTTTTTGATATGTCTTAAAGTATGCCTGTGCATTTTCACTTGGTGTTTTCAACGGATCTAAATCAATGGTTAACTGTTTTTGTTCAGGATCATAATAGTCTACCACGGTTATTTGCTTGTCACCCTGCGTTACGAGATGTAAGTGAGCTGTCAGCAATTCTCCTGCTTTCTGGTAGTGTTCTTTTCGTTGTGCTTTTTGCATCGTTTGTGCATGCTTTTTTTGTTTCCGTTTATTTTTAGCTAATTCATTTTTTAACAAGCGTGCTAAATCCTTCGTTTGCTGTTTCACTCGATCTCTTTCTGCTTTTCCAGTGTAAAACTGGTCAAGCATGCTATTTGTTGTCAAGAAAGTTTGTTTTTCTCCTTTTAAATGCGTTAGTGGGAGAACATGATAATCTTCTTTTTGATTTCGATAGATCACAGGAGTAAAGTCTTTATCTAACAGTTGTTGCTGCATGTCAGTAAATAGTTGCTCATATACTTTCTCATTACCTAAATGGGCTTGATGAACAATCTCTTTGGCAACGACAGGTGAAAATCCACTAAGTAGGTTTACAATTTGGGTGTCTAATTTTCCAGCATTAAAGTCTAACTTTTTAATAAGTTGTTCTGGACGGATTAAAAGCGGATTTAATTTATTTTGTTCTGGTGGCAGCTGATAAGTTTGTCCAGGTAAAATGGTCCGGTGGCGATTTTGCCAGCTGGAAACATGTTTTAAACTATCGATAATATGTCCATCTTCCCCGTCTACAAGCAATAAATTGCTATGGCGCCCCATAATTTCCATTATTAATTTTTTCTCGGTTATGTCTCCAATTTCATTTCGTGAATGTATTGTGAATTGGATAATTCTTTCCAAACCCCGTTGTTCAATTTTTTTAATGATGGCTCCAGATAAATATTTTCTCAACACCATACAAAACATTGGTGGTTCTTTTGGGTTTTGAAACATTTCTTCGGTTAGGTGTATTCGGGAGTAAGTAGGGTGGATAGAACATAAAAGAACCGTATTCTGTCCACGATTTCGAATGGTAAATAATACTTCCGTTTCCGTTGGTTGATAGATTTTTGTTATTTTTCCCGCTGTTAATTTGGTATGCAGTTCGTTCGTTGTCGCGTACGTTACTATACCATCAAATGGCATCTTAATCACCTCAATGGTAATTATAGCATTTTTGTGGACAAGTCTGCATACATATCATATATGGAAAGAGGTAGTACAAAGGAGCAACCGATCGAATAGAACTTTTTTAAAAGATTGAAAGGTAAGAATCTGGAGGAATGCAGGATGAAATGGTATCAGTTAGAAGTAGAAGATGTAGAAAAAAAATTGCACGTTACTGCTAACCGTGGTTTATCTGTTAAGCAAGTGGAAAAAAGACGTAAGCAATACGGGGAAAATGTTTTAGAAGCGCAGAAAAAAATGTCAAAATGGTTGATTTTTATAAAGCAATTTCAAGATTTTATGGTACTTGTTCTGTTAGCAGCGACATTAATTGCGGGTCTGTTAGGTGAATATATTGATGCAATTGCAATTATGGTTATTGTAATCGTCAATGGCTGTATCGGTTTTTTTCAAGAGCAAAAGGCAGAAAAATCACTTGATAAATTAAAAGAATTATCAGCCCCTATGGCTTATGTTCTACGTGATAAAAAATGGGAAAGAATTCCTTCCAAAGATGTAGTTGTTGGCGATATTGTTCGGATTTCAAGTGGTGACCGTATACCAGCAGATATACGGATTATTCGTTCAGATAGTTTAGAAACGGAAGAATCAGCACTAACCGGAGAATCGCTTCCAGTATCAAAACATGCTCAAGCTATCCACCGTGCTAAATTAGATGCGCAAGATCAAGTTAATATGGGATTTATGGGGACATTAGTCACTCGCGGAACAGGAATTGGCATCGTTGTTGGCACTGGCATGCAGACGGTTATGGGGCAAATTGCTTCTCTAATGGCAAATACAAAGAAAGTGATGACACCTCTAGAGCGTAAACTTGCAGAATTAGGTAAGTTTTTAATTGTTATTGCCTTACTTCTTACTGCTTTAGTCGTCGTATTAGGTGTTATACAAGGTCAGCCAGCTTATACGATGTTTTTAGCCGGTGTTTCGCTTGCAGTTGCTGCTATTCCAGAAGGCTTGCCAGCTATTGTAACGGTCGCACTTTCCCTCGGTGTTCAACGTATGATAAGAAAAAAAGCAATTGTTCGTAAATTGTCCGCAGTTGAAACATTGGGATGTGCTTCGGTTATTTGTTCAGATAAGACGGGAACAATGACGGAAAATAAAATGACAGTAAAGGAAGTATTGCTTCATGGAAAACAGCTATATGTAACTGGTGATGGATATGATTTACAAGGAGATTTTTTTTACAACGACGAAAAAATAAAGAACAGTTCTCCTCATTTGTCAACGATGCTTTTATATGGTTTGCTTTGCAATCAAGCTTCACTTGCTAAAAAGAAAGGTAAATATACTATTGATGGTAATCCAACTGATGGGGCATTAGTTATTGCAGCTAGAAAAATCGGACTAAGTGAAGAAGATAAACAAGCCTATAACATTATTAAGGAATTTCCGTTTGATTCCGATCGTAAACGGATGAGTGTCATTGTGGAAGATAAGGAGAAACGTCGCTTTTTAATTACAAAAGGTGCACCAGAAGTTTTATTACCTCGATCAGCATATGTGTTAGAAAAAGAAGGGAAGCAGCTTCTAAAAGCCCAAAAGCAAGTTGCAATTGAGCAAGCTATTAATCAAATGGCTGAAAAAGCATTACGTACACTAGCTATTGCTGTAAAGCCGTTGTCCAATGATGAAGATGCTTTATCATCTGTTCTTGAAAAAGATTTAACTTTTATCGGTGTTTACGGGATGATGGATCCACCTCGGAAAGAAGTAAAGAAAGCAGTTCAAGAATGCCGTAACGCTGGTATTAAAACTGTCATGATTACAGGAGATCACGCTAAAACAGCTCGGGCGATTGCGTTAAACTTAGAACTAATGCCAGAAGATGGGAACGTACTAGAAGGATATCAAATGAACAATATATCTCAACAAGAATTGGAAGATACGATTGAAGATGTTTACGTGTTTGCACGTGTTACCCCAGAACATAAATTAAGAATCGTCCATGCTTTTCAACAAAAGGGGCATGTGGTGGCGATGACAGGTGATGGCGTAAATGACGCACCTGCTATAAAAGCGAGTAATATTGGGATTAGTATGGGGCAAAGCGGAACAGATGTAACAAAAGAAGCCTCCTCGCTTATACTAATGGATGATAATTTTGCTACGATAAAAGCTGCAATTGAAGAAGGACGAACGATTTATGAAAATATACGAAAATTTATTCGCTATTTGTTAGCTTCCAATGTTGGTGAGATTTTAGTTATGTTGTTTGCTATGTTACTTTCCTTACCATTACCACTTGTACCTGTACAAATTTTATGGGTGAACTTAGTTACAGATGGACTACCAGCAATGGCTTTAGGGATGGATAAAGCAGAAGGGGATGTGATGAAGAAACATCCAAGGAGTATAGATGAGGGAGTATTTGCCCGTGGGCTAGGCTATAAAATCATTAGCAGGGGGATTGTTATTGGTGCTGTCACTCTCATTGGGTTTATCATTGCATATCAAAATGACCCAACTCATCTAACTTATGCTCAAACAATTGCTTTTACCACATTAGTAATGGCACAATTGATTCACGTATTTGATTGTCGGAGTGAGCGGTCTATTTTTGCAAGAAACCCATTTGAAAATATGTATCTTGTATTAGCTGTGTTGTCATCTCTTGTACTGTTATTAGTCGTTATTTATTGGACGCCACTACAACCTATTTTTCATACAGTATCTTTAAATTTAAGAGACTGGGCGTTAATCTTAGCTCTTAGTGCGTTACCGACCGTTATTTTTGGTTTCACTAAAAAATAATAGTAACTATTTGAGCGTGCCGTCGTAACATATGGCACGCTCCTTTTGCATGGAGGACGAAGTGACTATTTATTTTCTTAAATCAATTGTCTTTTTCTCTATACATTAATAATGACTAGTATTGAGATTGTAATAGAACGGACAACCATATCTCTTTTCAATAAAAAGGAACTGAGGGTATAATACGATATAGATGGAGTGATTAGTATGGCAAAAAGTATGACGAGCTACGGAAGAGCGAAGGTTGGTACGAATGAGCTAACGATAGCAGTTGAGGTTAAAACGGTGAATCATAGATATTTTGATGTAAGTATGAAAATCCCAAGTCAATGTATATTTTTGGAGGATCAACTTAGAAGGATACTCCAAACCTTTTTTCAACGTGGAAGAGTAGAATTATATATTCAAATTTATGGAGAAACATTGCTACAAAAAACGGTGGAAGCAAATTGGGACCTAGTAGATCAATACATGGGGCAGTTACAAGAGTTGAAGCAGCGATATCAGCTTAATGGAGATTTGCCAATGACGGTTATTACTAGCTTTCCAGAGATATTTTCTGTATCCGAAAAGGAGAACAACATATCGGATGAATACATTTCCTTGTTAATGAATGCAGTCAATCATGCGAGTAAACAAGCATTAGAAATGAGGGAAAAAGAGGGTGTCTCTCTATTAAAAGATTTACGGACACGTATACATAATCTAGTACAATATGTAGAAAAAATAAAGGGACGTCAACCGTTTGCTTTAACTGCACATCGAGAGCGAATTAAACGTAGAGTATCCGATCATTTTATGGAAGAACCGCTACAAGATACAGCTAGATTATATCAAGAAATTGTTTTATTAGCTGAAAAAGGCGATATTACTGAAGAAATAATACGTATGCATAGCCACTTAGCACAGATGGAGCAAACAATCATATTAACAGAGCCGATTGGAAGGAAGTTAGAATTTATTGCTCAAGAATTACTTCGTGAAGCAAATACAATTGGTTCGAAATCCGTTGATACAGTAATTAGTGAATATACCATTTTGATTAAGAGTGAAATTGAAAAAATTAAAGAACAAGTGCAAAATATGGAGTAATAGTTGTGTTAAGCACCTTTTTTTACGTATAATATGAATAAAGGTTGAAAACATATTTGTGACTTCATTCGTGTTTAACTAGCAATCGTTTATAAATCTTATCTATTAACGCCAACATTTTTATATGTAACTATAGTAATACTTTGTTAAAAACAGCCTGCATTCATAACCGGAGTTTTTCTATCTTCTCGTGCAAACACCTTGAACAGGGTATCCATGAGCATTAGAAAGACTTGGCGATCGCCAAGTCTTTCTAGCGATAAAACACCATCGTTTTGTTTATACATAAACCCTGAAAATTTTATACTTCCCTATAGTGTAACAAAGGAAGGCGTTCTTATCTTATATCATTGATATAAAAATTGAAATGGAATTGTTTTTATAACATAATTGTTAAAAAATGATACGAAGGCCCGGTTCAGTCGCAAATGTCTTGTTAAGAGAAAAATCGTTAAGGAGTATCGCTTCGTTATAAAAACGAAGCGAAGCAATGTAAAAATAAGGGACATTTGTAATACACTATTTAAGCAATTTTTAGAACGGAATATAAAAATTATAGAGAGAAAGAATATACGGAGGGTTCATATTGAGTTTACGACTAATAAATATTGGTTTTGGGAATGTTGTTTCAGCGAATCGAGTGATTTCTATTGTCTCGCCTGAATCAGCTCCAATCAAACGAATTATTACAGTTGCCAGAGAAAATAATAAGTTAGTAGATGCAACTTACGGAAGACGAACAAGAGCAGTTATCATCACAGATAGTGATCATGTAGTACTGTCTGCAGTTCAACCTGAAACAGTGGGTCAACGTGTATTGAGTCATGAAGAAATTACAGACGATAATTAGGAGGAAATAATTTGATTGAAGAAAAAGGGATTCTTTTTATTCTTTCAGGGCCTTCCGGAGTCGGGAAAGGAACAGTGCGTAAAGCGTTGTTTAATCAAGATACAGATTTAAAATATTCCATTTCTATGACGACCCGTGAAAAACGTCCAGGAGAAAAAGAAGGCGTAGATTATTTTTATAAATCCAAGCAGGATTTTGAGCAACTAATTAAAGAAAACCAGCTGTTAGAATATGCGAAATATGTCAATAATTATTATGGTACACCCCGTGAATATGTAGAAAAAACATTGGAATCAGGGTATGATGTATTTTTGGAAATCGAAGTACAGGGTGCTTTACAAGTTAGGGAGAACTTCCCCGAAGGTGTGTTTATCTTTTTATTCCCACCTAGCCTTGAGGAGTTAAAAAATAGAATTGTTCATAGAGGAACAGAATCTCAAGACCTTGTCTTAAACAGACTAAAAGAGGCAAGAAAAGAAATTGAGATGATGGACAAATACGATTATGTAGTTGTAAATGATGATGTTGCTCTAGCTGTGAAAAAAATTCAAGCGATTATTCAAAGTGAACACTTAAAGCGGGAGCGCATTGCAAAACAATATAAACAATTATTGGAGGATGAATTATAATGCTAGACCCATCGATTGACTCTTTATTAAAAAAAGTTAACTCAAAATATAGCCTTGTTACACTCGCTGCCAGAAGAGCTAGACAAATTAGCGAAACGAAGAAAGTGTTAATTGATAACCCAAAATCCTATCAATACGTTGGTATGGCACTGGAAGAAGTTCAAGCAGGAAAGTTATTTATTGACGAAGAGGCGGGAAAAAGTCAATTATAAGGAATGTCTCCCAGTTGCAGGGATGATGAAAGAGGTTATCATAATGAAGCGTAGAGACTCCCTCGCAAATATAGTTGCGAGGGAGTTTCTGCATAGGCCTATTTAAAATGAAGTAACAAATACAACATGGTCAACTGGAAGATGAAAAGAAAGGGGCAAAAACCATGGTTTATTCCAAAAATATTGTGTTGGGTGTATCTGGAGGGATAGCAGCTTACAAGGCTTGTAGTCTCGCTAGTAAGTTGACACAGCAAGGAGCAAATGTAAAGGTGATCATGACTGATAATGCAATGAAATTCGTTACACCTTTAACGTTTCAAGCGCTTACCCGTAACCCTGTATATACGGACACATTTGATGAGAAAGACCCAGAAAGAATTGCTCATATCGATGTGGCTGATTGGGCTGATATTATAATTATTGCTCCAGCAACTGCAAATATAATCGGAAAGCTTGCCAATGGAATTGCTGATGACATGTTATCGACGGTATTACTTGCTACCCAAGCAGATGTATATATTGCTCCTGCAATGAATGTGCACATGTATGCACATTCAGCAGTTATAAAAAACATGCAAACTTTAGTAGACTGGGGGTATCATTTTATCGAACCTGGATCCGGTTATTTGGCTTGTGGTTATGTAGGAAAAGGCAGATTAGAAGAGCCGGAGCAAATTATACAAACGATAGAAGTACATCAACAGAAAAAAGCAAAACTATTTCTAAAAGGAAAGCAAATGTTGATTTCTGCTGGACCGACACAAGAAAAAATAGATCCAGTTCGTTATTTTACGAATCGTTCTTCCGGAAAAATGGGCTTTGCGATAGCAGAAGCAGCTGCTAATGCAGGTGCTTCCGTTACGTTGGTAGCTGGTCCAAGTCAAATGCAAGTGCAACATCATCAAATTGAAAGAGTGGATGTTACAACTGCTGAGGAGATGTATGAAGCTATGCTGGAGCACGCTACTAAAAGTGATATTATCATTAAAGCTGCAGCTGTTGCTGATTATCGTCCGAGCATCACGTATGATCATAAAATGAAAAAGCAATCTGGTCCGTTATACCTCGAGATGGAACGTACAAGAGATATATTACAGACGTTGGGTGACCAAAAAGAGGATCAGTTTCTTGTAGGATTTGCTGCTGAAACAGAAACACCGATCGAAAATGGTTATAAAAAGTTGCAGAAAAAGAACCTTGATGCAATTATTGTTAACGATATTTCTCTTGAAGGTGCCGGATTTGCTGGGGACACAAATGCCGTTACGTATTTGAATAAACAAGGGAGAGAGGAAAAGCTCGCTTTGAATACAAAGCAGGTGATAGCTGAACAAATTGTTAAACTGATTCATGAAGACTTGGAGGGTCAATAATCGTGAATATAGCAAAAGTAATTGTCGATGTTCCAGCTAGTTCCATCGACCAGACGTTTGACTATCTCATTCCAGAAAAATTTCTTGATATTGTTGCTCCAGGGGTTCGGGTTATTGTGCCATTTGGTCCGAGAAAAGTGATGGGATTTGTAGTAGAAAAGGCAAGTAGCTCTGAATTCTCTAAGCTAAAGTCTCTTAATGATGTTCTTGATCTTGAACCTGTATTGACAAAAGAATTATTACGTGTTGGAAAATGGTTAGCTTATGAAACGATAAGTTTGCAAATAACGACCTTTCAGGCGATGTTACCACAAGTATTGAAAGCCACTTATAAAAAGGAAATCGTACGTCTTTCAGAAGCTCGTTTGTCTGAGGAACTGGAATTTTTGTTTGCAGGTAGAGATGTTGTTCCATATGAAGAATTTATTGCTTCTGATATAAGATATATTCGTTTGTCAGAAGCGGTACAAGCTGGCGATATAGCAATTGAGTATTTAGTAAAGTCTCGAATCACAAAAAAATTTTTAACGATGGTCCGTCCTGCCAAACCGTTGCATGAGTTAGAGGAAGCGGCTTTAGACTTATCTAAACTAGCCAAAAAACAGAAGCAAATTCTTCACTTTTTTTTGCAAAACCGAAAACCAGTTGAAAAGCGATATTTGCTTAAGCAGCTACGTACAACGGATAGCACAGTAAATGCATTACGTAAGAAAGGATTGTTAGAAATTTTTCAACAAGAGATTTATCGTGATCCTTACGCAGTCGGAGATTTTACTAAAACAGAACCGTTATTATTGACAGAGCAACAAGCAGAAGCGATTAAACCTATAAAAGAAACAGTAACAAACAAACAGCATGATGTCTTTTTATTACATGGTATAACGGGAAGTGGAAAGACAGAAATATATTTACAAGTTATTCAGGAAGTCATTGAAAAAGGAGAGGAAGCTATTGTCCTTGTTCCAGAAATATCGTTAACGCCACAAATGGTTAAACGATTTAAAGGAAGGTTTGGTTCGAATGTAGCAGTCATGCATAGCGCTTTATCTGCAGGTGAAAAATACGATGAATGGCGTCGCATACAACGTAAAGAAGTACAAGTTGTTGTCGGTGCAAGGTCAGCTGTTTTTGCCCCATTTGAAAACTTAGGTGTCATTATAATCGATGAGGAACATGAATTGACCTATAAACAGGAAGATCAGCCGCGTTATCATGCAAGAGATGTTGCCATTCAACGGGGAATGAATCATCAATGCCCTGTTGTTTTGGGAAGTGCAACGCCAATGTTAGAATCTTATGCTAGAGCAAGTAAAGGTGTTTATCAACTAGAAACGCTCGACAAACGAACAAATGACAAGCCGTTGCCCCCAGTAGAAATTGTAGATATGCGTAAAGAATTACATGCTGGTAACCGAACGATGTTTTCTAGATCCTTGAAAAAGGAAATAGAGGCCTGTTTGCAAAAAGGGGAACAAATCGTACTATTATTAAATCGGAGAGGCTACTCTACATTCGTTATGTGCCGAGATTGTGGTCATGTTAAAGAGTGCCCTAATTGTGATATTGCTTTAACTTATCATAAGCATAGTCATCGGTTAAAATGTCATTACTGTGCATATGAGGAACAAATGCCGACGCAATGTCCAGATTGCGGAAGTGAAACCATTCGCTATTTCGGAACCGGCACACAAAGGGTTGAGGAAGCTTTATTAAAACTAATACCAGAAGCGCGTGTTATTCGCATGGATGTTGATACGACAAGGAGAAAAGGGTCCCATGAAAAGCTATTGCACCAATTTGCAACGAAACAGGCTGATATTTTGTTGGGTACACAAATGATTGCTAAAGGGCTTGATTTTGAAAATGTCACATTAGTTGGCGTATTAACCGCAGATTCTATGCTGCATTTGCCAGACTTTCGTTCATCTGAAAAAACATTCCAAATTTTAACGCAGGTAAGTGGTCGCGCAGGTAGACATGAATTGAATGGGAAAGTTATTGTGCAAACATATACTCCTGATCATTATAGCATTCAACTAGCAAGTCAGTATGATTATCAAAGCTTTTATAAAAAGGAAATGGTCATGCGAAAAACATTCCATTACCCACCCTATTTCTTTTTAGCACTTATTACTGTTACACATACAAACCAAGTGAAAGCCGTTCACACAACACAACAATTTGTACAAAAATTATCCAGTGTTGTTCATAATCAAACGATATTATTAGGTCCGACTCCATCTCCTATACCGCGAATAAAGAATAGATATCGATATCAATGCATGATAAAATACAGAAATGAACCGTATTTACAAACAAAACTTCGGAAGATTGCTGCGCTTTTTTCGGAGGAAATAAAAAAAGAAGATTTGTTAATTTCAATTGATATGCAACCGTATCATTTAATGTAAAGAAAGTAGGTAATGAAATGAAGCGAATTGTATTTATGGGGACTCCCGATTTTGCAGTACCGATTTTACGGACATTAATAAACTCTCCTTATGAAGTTGTTCTTGCTGTTACCCAGCCTGATCGACCTAAAGGAAGAAAAAGGGTGCTTAGCCCCCCACCAGTGAAATTGGAAGCAGAGAAACATCATATTCCTGTTTTTCAACCAGAAAAGTTAAAGGATAATTACGAAGAGATATTGACATATCGCCCTGATTTAATCATAACCGCAGCTTATGGTCAATTATTGCCTAACGCGTTATTAACTGCACCTCCATATGGATGCATTAATGTACATGCTTCACTATTGCCAGAATTACGAGGCGGAGCGCCCATTCACTATGCCATTATGGAAGGTAAAAAAGAGACAGGTATTACGATTATGTATATGGTAGAAAAATTAGATGCAGGTGATATGCTGACACAACAAAAGGTGTCGATTGATGCACATGATCATGTTGGTAGTTTACATGATAAATTGGCCAACGCAGGTTCGAAATTACTAGAGGAAACCCTTCCTAAACTATTTGTAGGCGAATTAAAAGCAATGAAACAAAACCACGATCAAGCAACTTTTGCTGCTAATATCAAACGGGAGCAGGAGGAAATTGATTGGAATAAACCTAGTCACGTGATATATAACCATGTTCGTGGCTTACATCCATGGCCAGTTGCCTATACGACGTTGCAAGACAAACCAATGAAAATTTGGTGGGGAGAACCGATTGATAAGGTGTATGACGGACAACCTGGAGAAGTTGTCGAAAAACCAGATAACTGTGCTTTTATCGTTGTTTGTGGGGACAAGAAAGGTTTCCGTATCACAGAAATACAACCAGCTGGTAAAAAAAGAATGAAAGTTAAGGATTATTTACAAGGTAATCCGAATCGAATTCAAATTGGTCAAGTAATGGGTGAATAATGATAATGAAAACAGAATCGCTACGAAGCAAAGTGTTAGATACATTAATACGAATTGAAAAAGATCAAGGATACAGTCATTTACTTGTAAATCAAGAATTAAGATCAGGTGATATTTCTCCAAAAGACGAAGCATTATTTACGGAGGTCGTTTACGGTACAGTGCAGCAACAAATTACATTAGATTATTATTTGGCGTCTTTTTTAAATCGAAAGAAAACTCCTGATTTATGGGTAAAGGTGTTATTAAGAATGTCTATGTATCAAATGGTATATTTAGATCGTATACCAGATCATGCGATTATTCATGAAGCTGTTGAGATAGCAAAAACAAGAGGACACAAGGGTATCGCATCCTATGTAAATGGAATTCTACGTACCGTGCAAAGACGAGGTGTCCCTTCTACAGCATCTATCAAGGACGATGCAACCAGAATTTCAATTACAACAAGCCATCCTAAATGGTTAGTGGAACGTTGGATCCAACAGTATGGAAAAGAGACGACAGAAGCAATGTGTAGAGCCAATACCAATCACAAGCCATTGTCTGTTCGTATTCAACCTTTGAAAACAAATAGGGAAGAAATAATGCAAGAAATGGCGGAAAGTGGTTTTAAAGTGCGTCCTTCCTTTTTTTCTCAACAAGGAATCATTGTTGAAGAAGGGAAAGTGTTAAAGAGCAAGTGGTTTAAAGAGGGCAAGCTCACGATCCAGGATCAATCCTCTATGCTTGTAGCAGAAATCTTACGTGTACAACCTGGTATGCATGTACTTGATACGTGTAGCGCTCCTGGTGGAAAGGCTACCCATATAGCTGAGAAAATGGAGAATAGAGGAAGAATCGATGCTTATGACCTTCATAGTAAAAAGGTGAAGCTTATTCAAGCAAAGGCAAATGAACTTGAATTGTCCATTATACATCCGTCTAAAGAGGATGCGCGTAATTTACAAAGGATGTATCAAAAAGGAAGCTTTGATCGGATTTTAGTTGATGCACCTTGCTCAGGATTGGGTGTTATTAGAGGGAAGCCAGAAATAAAATATCATAAACACGAACAAGATATAGAACGGTTATCTCTCATTCAACAGGAAATACTGGAAACAGTTGCTTCTTTATTAAAGCAAGAAGGTCTGCTTGTATACAGCACATGTACGGTCGACCAACAAGAAAATGAACATGTTGTTCGTGCTTTTTGTGACAAACATCCTTCTTTTGAAGTGGACCAGACATTTTTTTCTGATTTGCCACGACCCTTACGTGATTCAGCAGGTGTAAGTGAAATGGGTTTACAAATCTTTCCTCACTCATTTGAGACGGATGGTTTCTTTATGACACGATTAAAGAAAAAATGGGTAAAATAGACTTCTTTTCTGGGAGGTAATGTGTAATACTGTAGTTGTATAAACAATACGTCGTGAAATAAATGGCGTACAGAAGAGAATCTTTTTTGTTGAGAAATATTTAAACAAGTATTTTTAAGCTTGTAGTTAGAGAGGAATGCTAGCTTTTCGTTATGGTTTAAAGCGAAGCTGCGTTTCTCTCAGAATAAGGGAGTGAAATAATGAAAGCTCATTTTTTAACAGATCGCGGGCAAGTCCGAAGTCATAATGAAGACTCTGGAGGCGTGTTTTATAATGTTGCAGGCCAGGCACAAGCCATTATAGCTGATGGTATGGGCGGGCACCAAGCTGGTGATGTTGCTAGTCAAATGGCTACCAGATTGCTACAAGATAAATGGGAAAAAACACAACAAGTAGACACCCCGGAGATGGCTGAAGCATGGGTGAAAGATGCTGTTCAAGAAGCGAATACGGCTATTTTTCAGCATGCTCAAGAACATGAAGCTTGCCATGGGATGGGAACGACCATTGTTATCGCGATTATTCTTGATGATGCTTTAACGATTGCACATATTGGTGATAGTAGGGCTTATGTAATCAATAATGAGCAGATGAAACAGATTACCGAAGATCATTCCTTTGTAAATGCTCTTGTTCAATCAGGACAAATTTCTAAAGAAGAGGCTGTTTACCACCCACGAAAAAATGTCGTTTTAAAGGCTCTGGGGACAGAAGAAAATGTTACATGTGATGTTCGCACATTGAGTTTAGACCAAAATGATTTGCTGTTACTATGTACAGACGGATTAACTGATAAATTAACAGATGACGAAATTTATTCCATGATATATTCTGGTGAGGAACTTTGCCATATTGGGAAAAAGATGATTCAAGTAGCAAATGAACGTGGCGGTGAGGATAATATTTCTCTTGTTTTAATACAACACGATAAGCCTGAAGAGAGAGCGGGTGAATCATCTTGATGAAAGGGCACCTAATTAATGATCGCTACTTGATTAAGGAAACAATTGGCGGTGGCGGTATGGCAAATGTTTATTTAGTCAGAGATACCATTTTAGAAAGAGATGTAGCGCTTAAAAGTTTGCGGTTGGAGTATGCAAACGACCAAGAATTTATCGCTCGTTTTGATCGCGAAGCGCATGCTGCTACAAGTTTAAATCATCCAAATATCGTTAATATATATGATGTAGGTGAAGAAGATCATTTACTTTATATGGTCATGGAATATGTAAAAGGCATGACTTTAAAAGAATACATACAAAATAAAGGTCCCATAGAAGTTAAGGAAGCATTGGATATTATGGGACAAATTACTTCGGCTATTTCTCATGCGCATGAGAATGGTATTGTGCATCGTGACATAAAGCCGCAAAATATTCTAGTTGATACAAATGGTCAAGTGAAAGTAACAGACTTCGGAATTGCTGTTGCTTTAAGTGCTACTTCGTTAACACAGACAAATTCAATTCTAGGATCTGTTCATTATTTATCTCCAGAGCAAGCAAGAGGAGGAATGGCTACCAAAAAGTCCGATATTTATTCGCTTGGGATTGTTTTATATGAATTATTAACAGCAAAGTTACCTTTTTTGGGACAATCAGCTGTTTCTATTGCTTTAAAGCATTTGCAAAATAATACACCTTCTGTACGAGAGTTTAACGCAAGCATCCCGCAAAGTGTAGAAAATATCGTTTTAAAAGCAACAGCCAAAGACCCGTTCCATCGTTATGAAACGGTGGATGATATGCAAGATGCACTAGAAACAGCACTTGATCCAAACAAACGAAATGAACCAATGTTTATTCCACCGATAGAAAAGGGGGAAGAAACGAAGGCAATTCCAATTATTACAGATCAGGTAGAAATGTCACCTAATGATGAAACCATCATTCATACCTCTAACACAACTAAATCTTATACAGAGCCCGAGAAGGTAGTAGATAAAAAGCAACCTGATAAAAAAGTAAAGAAACAACGACCGAAAAAGAAAAAAAACAAGAAGAAATGGGTTATTTTAATAGGTAGCATACTTTTACTTGTTGCTGGATTATTAGCAATGTACTTTTTTACCGATTTATTCCAACCAAAAGATGTTACTGTTCCTGATGTCACAAATATGACAGATAGAGAAGCAACGACCAAGCTAGAAGATTTAAACTTAATTGTAGATAGGCAAGAAGTTTTTTCAAATGAAATAGAAGAAGGAGAAGTCGTAGGTACTGATCCAAGCGCTGGCGCTACAATAAAGGAAGAATCAACGATTAAATTATTGATTAGTAAAGGCAAAGAAACAGCTTCTTTCGCTGATTATGTGGGAAAAGATTTTAAACAGGTAAAACGTTTGCTAGAAGAAGATGGTTACGAGGTGTTAGATCCATACGAAGTCAATTCAGACAAACCAATTGGAGAGGTTATTGAACAGATTCAACCTAGTCCAGAAAGTGAAGTTGTACCGAGTGAGACAAAGGTAATCTTCCGCATTAGTAGTGGGCCTAAGACAGTTCGTTTAAATAATTTAAAAGGGATGACAGAAGCAGAGGCTGAAGAATATTTAAAAAACTATGGTCTAAAGATGAATAAAGAAACAGACCATTCTGATACAACGCCAGAAGGAGAAGTTATTCGCCAAGATCCACAAACAGATACTGAACTGGAAGAAGGTGCAACAGTAACCGTAGTCATTTCTTCCGGGCCTGAAGAAATGCCTCCTAAAACGCATGAAGTTGCTTATACAGTTCCTTATAAACCTAAGAAAGAGACAGAGGAGCAAGAAGAACTTCCAGAGCAAACGGTGACTATATATATTGAAGATATGGAGAATGAATTATCTGAAGTTTATATGGAGGAAAAAATAACCGAAGATACAGAAGTAACTTTCTCACTTACAATTGCACCGGATAGCGAGGCCGAATACATTATAAAACGAGATGGAGAAGTCATTTCGAATAAAGTAATAGCATATAAAGAAGGTGAATAGATGGCAAAAGGGAGAATAATTAAAGCTATAAGCGGCTTTTACTATGTACAAGCTGACGGAGATATGTACCAATGTAAAGGTAGGGGAGTTTTTCGTAAAAAAAAAATAACCCCGTTAGTTGGTGATGTAGTAACTTTTGACTTTAGTGGTGACAATGAAGGATATATTTTAGAAGTACATGAAAGAGATAATGAATTAATTCGCCCGCCAATTGCAAATATTGATCAAGCAATTATAGTTACTTCTGCAATGAAGCCTGCTTTTAATGCAACATTGCTTGATCGTTTCCTTGTTTTAGTAGAATCCAATTTGATTAAGCCAGTTATCTTCTTTACCAAATTGGATGTCGCGGAACAGGAAAGAGATCGATTTGAAAAATATCAAAAAGATTATCAAAAAATCGGTTATGACGTGGAGTTACTATCCGTTAAGCATTCCGATCATACATCCATTTTGAAACGGTATTTAAAAGATAAAATTACAGTCATTGCTGGGCAATCGGGTGTAGGGAAAACAACATTACTCAATGCAATAGACCCTTCTCTTGCATTAAAAACAGGGGAAATTTCGGATAGTCTTGGTCGAGGAAGACATACAACAAGACATGTGGAATTACTTCCTATGTTTGGCGGACTTGTCGCAGATACACCCGGTTTCAGTTCTTTGGAATTTCAAGATCTAGGCGCATCTGAACTAGCTGATTATTTTCCAGAAATAAGAGAAAGAAAAGCAAATTGTAAATTCCGTGGTTGCATGCATATGAAAGAGCCTAAATGTGCCGTTAAGCAAGCGGTTGAAGACGGTGAAATAACGGATTATCGCTATGACCATTATGTGCGTTTTTACGAAGAAATCAAATCAAGAAAGGCGAGGTATTAATATGATAAAATTAGCACCATCGATTTTAGCTGCAGATTTTGCTCGTTTAGGAGAAGAAGTGAAGGAAGTAGACCAATTTGGAGCTGACTATATTCACGTCGACGTGATGGACGGTCATTTTGTACCAAATATTACTTTAGGGCCGCCAATCGTTGAAGCAATTCGGCCTGTAACAAATCTTCCTTTGGATGTCCATCTTATGATTGAAAATCCAGATCAATATATACCTTCATTTACTAAAGCAGGAGCGGATATCATTACGGTGCACCAAGAAGTTTGCCAACATTTACACAGGACTATTCAGCTTATCAAAGAGCATGGAATGAAAGCAGGCGTAGTTATTAATCCTGCTACTCCGGCTGAAACGTTACTACCTATTTTACCTGATATCGATATGATTTTAATTATGACAGTTAATCCTGGATTTGGCGGACAATCGTTTATTGATAGTACGTTAGGAAAAATAAAGTTAGTAAATAAGTGGCGTAAAGATTTTGGTTTTTCTTTTGAAATTGAGGTTGATGGAGGGGTTAACTCCAAAACTGCCAAACGATGTGTAGATGCTGGCGCTGATGTGCTCGTAGCGGGAAGTGCTATTTTTGCTCAAGAAGATCGTAACAAGGCGATGCAGGAAATTTTGCAGGCAGTAAAGGGGTCTAATTAACGTGACTGTTGTGGGCATTGTAGGTAATGCACCTGGACACCATTCTGATTTAAAAACATACAAGGAAGAGGTGGATTTTTGGATAGGTGCTGATCGAGGAGCATGGGTTTTAGCTACTTGCGATTTGCCAATTACCTATGCTATTGGGGATTTTGATTCTACAACGAAAGAAGAAAAATTGCTAATTGATAAACATGCACAATGTGTGCATGTTTATCCTTCTGAAAAGGACGAAACAGACTTAGAATTAGCTTTAAACAAAGCCTATGAACTTGAGCCGGACACAATTTATTTATTTGGTGTATCAGGAGGGCGTAAAGATCACGAGTTCATCAACGTACAATTGCTTTATGCTATTTTATCGAAAGGGATTCGTGGAATTATAATAGATATAGCGAATTATTTAGAATTAACGTTTCCAGGTAAGTACACAGTTTTACATGATATCAATTATCCGATCATTTCTTTCGTGCCTTTTTCGAAAGAGGTGAAAGGTATTACGCTAACACATTTTTACTACCCTTTAACAAATGCGAATATTTCATGGGGGTCCACGTTATGTATTTCAAACAAGCTAATTAGAAATAGTGGTACTTTTTCTTATAAAGAAGGCATATTATTATTAGTAAAGAGCCGTGATTAGATTTCTAGTTAGTTTTGTTTGTAAAGAGGAGGGCGAACTCATGAAATTTTATACGATTAAGCTCCCAAAGTTTATAGGTGGATTTGTAAGAGTGATTATTGGTACATTCAAGAAAGAGAAGTAAAATGCAAGAAGACGAGTGAGGTATAAATTATTTTGAAAAAGTGGCCATGAAATTGATCATGGCTTGTTTTTTTATACCCTAGAGAATTAAAGGTATATAGTATAAGAAAAACTAAAATAATACATTATAATTCTATATAAATAAGCACCTTTAGTAAAAGGTGCTTATTTATAACTAATGTGTGAAGCTGTATATTATACGCGTTCCACTTTCCCTGATTTTAGGGCGCGTGCAGAAACATAAACTTTTTTCGGTTTACCATCTACCATAATGCGTACTTTTTGTACATTAGCTTTCCATTTTCGCTTGTTTGAATTCATTGCGTGAGAGCGGTGGTTTCCAGTGCGAGTCTGGCGTCCAGTAACAACACATTTTCTGGCCATGCTATCCCTCCTACTTCTTTCATTTCAAGTTAAATCTCATACTTATATAATTTACCATAACATTAGTTTATTTGCAATTATTGTTTTGGGTTGGTATGTGTCAAATTTTTCTCAACATATTATAACCTTCATATTTCCATCACTATTCATATAAACTTTTACTGTCCTTTTAATGCAACGACTGTTTTATAAATGCAAAGTGTAGCTATTGACCGCTGCGGAAAAACACTACGTTTTCCCGCTGGACAAGGAAGGTTACGACAGCGAAACATCGCACAAAGGAAATGACTGTTCATTTTCGAGGAGTTTCCGTTAAAATTTCTAAAGCATATTGTTTAGATCAAGTTTTGAAAAATTTTTCCTGGTAAAGGAAAAAAGTAGACAATCTATAGAACATCAAGAAAAAACGCTTGACAGATGCATGGAAATCGTACATTGTAAGAAGGGGTAATTTTATATTGCAATCATCTTTGACTTTTAAAATATAGTTGCATGTAGTAGAATGATTTTAGAATGTGAGCAGGTACTAAAAGGAGGATTCAAATGTCCATTGAACTGCATACAAATGATGGTCAAGTAACAATAACAAACGAAGTAATTGCAACGATTGCCGGAGGGGCTGCGGTAGAGTGTTACGGTATTGTTGGGATGGCTTCAAAAAGCCAAATACGCGACGGTATTGCGGAGATTTTACGTAAAGAAAATTTCTCTAAAGGTGTTATTGTTCGCCAAGAGCAACATCATCTCCATATCGACATGTATATTATTGTAAGTTATGGTACAAAAATATCTGAGATTGCTCATAATGTTCAATCAAAAGTTAAATACACGCTAAATCAATCACTCGGTTTGGAGATTGATTCTGTCAATATTTATATTCAAGGAGTTCGTGTTACTCAAGAATAATTTATTAACTATGAAACGTATGACTATATACGATCTGTCTTAGCGTCTGTTTCTTAACAGACGCTTCTAAGTTCTTGATTAGAGGAGGAAAATTTAACGTGAGTTTACAACAAATCGATGGCAAGAGACTGGCACAAATGATTTTGTCTGGTGCTCATCATTTGTCCAATAATGCCAAGAGAATTGATGCATTAAATGTTTTCCCTGTACCAGATGGCGATACAGGGACGAATATGAACCTAACGATTACTTCTGGGGCAAATGAAGTGAAAAATATCCAAAGTACTCAAGTATATGAAGTTGCGCAGGCATTTTCCAAAGGGCTCTTAATGGGCGCAAGAGGGAATTCAGGTGTTATATTATCGCAAATATTTCGTGGTTTTGCAAAAGGGTTGGGAAAAGAAGAAGTTGTTACAACGAAAGGGCTTGCAAAAGCATTTGAGAGTGCTGTATCCACAGCATATAATGCTGTAATGAAGCCAGTTGAAGGAACTATTTTAACTGTGGCAAAAGATTCTGGAAATAAGGCGGTTGCGATCGCAGAAGATGAAACAGATATTATTACCTTAATGGAGGAAGTTGTAGCTGAAGCAAAAGCTTCTTTAAAGCGCACACCTGACCTGCTTCCTGTATTAAAAGAAGTTGGAGTGGTGGATTCAGGTGGACAAGGATTAGTAACGATTTATGAAGGCTTTTTAGCTTCCTTAAAAGGGGAAGAGCTACCTGAAGGCACTTCAAATATTAATATGGATGAAATGGTTAATGCAGAGCACCATAAAATAACACAAGATTTTATGAATACCGAGGATATCAAATTTGGTTATTGTACGGAGTTCATGGTAAAATTTGAAGAAGAAAAGGTAAGCAACCACCCTTATGATGAAGAAGCATTCCGTCAAGAATTAAGCAACCATGGTGATTCTTTATTAGTTGTAAGTGATGAAGAACTAATAAAAGTGCACATTCATTCAGAATATCCTGGAGAGTGTCTCACGCTAGGGCAACGCTATGGAAGTCTTATTAATATGAAAATAGAAAACATGCGCGAGCAGCATACGGCGTTAGTTGGGAAGAAAGAAAATAAATCTAAAGAACCAGTAGAATATGCCATTGTTACAGTGGCTATGGGTGAAGGGTTAAAAGAATTGTTAGAAAGTTTAGGAGCCTCTGTCGTTATTCAAGGTGGTCAAACGATGAACCCAAGCACACAAGATATTACGAACGCTATTAGACAAGCAAATGCTAAAAAAGTGCTTCTGTTACCTAATAACAAAAATATTTTTATGGCAGCAGACCAAGCGGCAGAATTAGCAACGGAAGATGTTCGAGTTGTACCAACCAAGACTATACCTCAAGGTATTAGCGCTATGTTGGCGTTCCATCCAGATCACGATCTAGATACGAACCAAAAGGCAATGGATGAAGCTAGAAAAAATGTAAAAACTGGTCAGATTACATATGCCGTTCGAGATACACAAATGGATGGTATTACTATCAAAAAGGATCATTTCATGGGTATTGCAGACGGGAAAATCGTCACTACCGATGCAGATAAAATGGAAACTGTTAAATTATTATTAGAAAAAATAATAACAGAAGACGATGAAATTTTAACTGTATTACAAGGTGAAGATGGTACGGATGAAGAAACCCAAGCGCTTATTGCCTATATTGAAGAAAAATATGAGGATATTGAAGTAGAAGTTCATAATGGGAAACAACCAATCTATGCCTTTATTTTTTCTGTAGAGTAATTTACAACTTGGTATAGTAAGCAATGGAATACTTCTTTCGTGATGCATGGGATATATATCCCTTAGCTAGATAGCACAAATAAATAAAAGAAAGGTTCCTTGAAAGGTACTCAAGGGGCCTTTTATGTTTCATCTTACTATACTTTAAAAGGTAATGGGAGATTTTGAAAAAAATCATTTATAATAAAACCGCATGATACCATATTGGATCTCATGCGGTTTAGTAATTCAGAATGAGCTATAGTTACTTTAAGTTAAATCCCTATCATTTTTATAACAAAATCAAGTAAGAATAAACTAGAAATAACTAAGAGCGGTGCTGAAAGCTCGTGTTTTTCGCCAATTGCCATTTTAACAATTGGGTAAGCGATAAAACCAAAAGCCATACCATCTGCAATGCTGTAAGTAAATGGGATCATGACAACAATTAAAAATGCTGGCAATGATTCTGATAAGTTGTCAAGCGGCAGTTGCTTTATATTTTGCACCATTAAAAAGCCAACAATGATTAAAATGGGGCTTATTGCCGTATTAGGTATCATTGTAATCCAAGGGATCAATACAATGGTTGCTAAGAAAAGAAAGCTGGCAATAATTGCTGTTATTCTTGTTCTTCCTTTAGAAGCGATCACAGCTGCGTTTTCAGCAGCAGAAACAGTAGGTGAAGTACCAAGGAACGCGCAAGTTAAAGTTGAAAATGCAGTGACTTGGTAAGCTCTTTGATACTGATCTTCTCGTTTTAGCATAGAGAGTTGTCCGTGTAAAAGTCCCATATTTTCAAATATTAAAATCATTGATAAAGGAAAAACGGATAACCAGAATGAAAGTTCACCAATTGCGTTAAAAGATGGAATGAAGAGTACGTCACTCCACTCTACTTGCAATGATTGATTGCCAGGTTGGATAATTCCGCCGATAGCAGCAATAATGGTCCCTAATAGCATCGTAATTAAAAAGTTGGCAGGGATATTCTTAACAAATAGGAATATTGCTAGAAATAGTGTGATTAAACTAACAATAACTGTAGAGGATGTAAAATCACCAATAGCAATAATGGTATTACTTCCTTTACTAACAAGTCCGCTCTTCTCTAGTCCAATTAAAATTAAAAATAGACCTAATCCGACGGTGATAGCGTGCTTTAATGAATCAGGAATTGCCTTTTTAAATAATACGCCTAACTTTGTAAAAGCAGTAATTAAAAAAACAATCGCTGCAATAAAGACAACAGCCAAACCTTCATGAAAAGTGAGATTAGTGCCACCGATAATGGAGTATGCAAATAATGCGTTTATACCCATACCAGGGATAACGATTAGCGGAAGTTTTCCGAATATCCCCATCAATAATGTTCCAATGAAGCTAGCGAGAATAGTGGCGATCATGCCACTTTCTAACGAGATTCCAGCTTCGCTAAGAATGGAACCATTGACGACAACAATGTACATTGTTGTAAGGTAACCAATTAAGCCTGCGACCCATTCGTTACGTAGGGTAGAATTATTGGTTAGTTTCAAGTTGCTTTTCTTATCAGGCATACAAACTCCTCAATGTATTTCCTGTCCCTCTCCCGCCCGATTATATAATATATAATCCACAAGAAGTAATTATATCGAGAATATAATATAAAGTCAAAGAATCACCCAATCTTTATGGTTCGTGTGGAGTCCGTATCCACTTGCGGTAATATGTAACTTTAAAGCGAAGATGAAAAAATATCTAATGGGAAGATTGTTATGCTATCTTTTGGTTAATGTACATGCGATGAATGATGGAATAGTATTTTTTTGTTATAATCAACAAGAGAAGAAAAGTTCGTGATTAAAGGATGGGATGGAGATTGAAATACAATTCTGTTTTCGACATTATTGGACCTGTTATGATTGGTCCGTCAAGTTCACATACAGCTGGTGCATCTAGAATTGGTAAAGCTGCACATAGTTTATTTGGTAGAGCCCCAACATGGGCTAATATTCATCTTTATGAATCATTTGCAAAAACGTACAAAGGTCATGGAACAGATTTTGCATTAGTAGGTGGTTTGCTCGGTTTTGATACAGATGATACACGTATGAAGGATGCATTAAAAATAGCTGAAGAACGTAACATGCAAATAGAATTTATTGAAGATAGCGCTGCTGTCAGTCATCCAAATACGGCACGATTAAAGATAGGCGATGAGAGAGACTCCATGGAATTGGTAGGTATATCTATTGGTGGTGGCAAGGCAGAAATTACGGAATTAAATGGTTTTGAATTACGTTTATCTGGAAACCATCCAGCGATTTTAATTATGCATAATGATCGTTTTGGGGCTATCGCTTCTGTAACGTCTGTTCTAGCTAAGCATGAAGTCAATATTGGTCATATGGAAGTAAACCGAAGAGATGTAGGGAAGGAAGCGTTGATGGTTATAGAAGTTGACCAAAACGTCGATGATGATATATTGCATGAACTCGAAAAAGCAGAGCATATTATCCGAATCGCTAAGATTAATAGCTGATTAGTAAAGAAAAGAGGTGAATATCTCGTGATGTTTCGGACTGTTCAAGAATTAGTGGAGATAGCTGAAATGAAAGCAATATCTTATGTATAGAATTGGAAAGTAAATGCCATCCAGTTTACGAGAAACGGGAGAAGGTAGATTGGCCGATACACCAACTGGACGCTGGCTAAAAGATAAATTGTTAGGACTATTAAGCTAAGAAAGTGTGATAATTATGTTAACCGATCCTGTTACCCACGTGAAAGGTGTTGGGGAGAAAATGGGTGAGGATTTTGCTCATATCGGCATTTTTACAGTAGAAGATTTATTCAATTATTTTCCCTATCGGTATGATGTTTTTGAAATAAAGCCATTAAGTGAGCTTGTACACGATGATAAAGTTACGATTGAGGGAAGGGTAGTCCACGATCCTTCTCTCACTTTTTATGGAAAGCAAAAATCAAGATTAACTTTTACATTGGAAGTAGAGCAAATTGCTGTAAAAGCGGTTATGTTTAATCGATCCTTCGCTAAAAAACATATTTTTAAAGGAGAAATAATTACCCTTGTTGGAAAATGGGACGCGCATCGCTTACAAATTACAGTGAATACGTATAAGAAAGGACCAGCTTCACAGCAAGATGAAATGCAACCTGTTTACCCTGCTCGCGGAGAGCTATCGTCTGGGAAGTTAAAGAAAGTCATGAAGCAGGCGTTGGCGAGTTATTCTGATGCTATTGGGGAAATTCTTCCGACAACTTTTTTAACTGCATATAAATTACCAACCCGTAAGGAAGCGTATCAGACGTTGCATATGCCCACGAGCCGAATCGCTTTAAAACATGCACGTAGAAGGCTTATATATGAAGAATTCTTAGTATTTCAGTTACAAATGCAGTTACTACGAAAGTGGAAACGTGAAGCTACTGTTGGAAATGCGCAAGACTATAATAGGAAGCTTGTTAAAGAATTTATAGATACATTTCCATTTACGCTAACGAGCGCACAGCAAGGCGCACTTGAGCAGATTTTAACGGACATGCAATCGCCTTATCGTATGAACCGTTTGCTTCAGGGTGATGTTGGGTCTGGAAAAACTGCTGTTGCAGCTATTTGCTTGTATGCTTCTGTTACAGCTGGGAAACAAGGCGCTTTAATGGTACCTACGGAAATATTAGCAGAACAACACTATGAATCGCTTGATAAATTATTTGGAGGACGAGCAAATATTGCTTTACTTACTGGTTCCATTAAAGGAAAAAAACGTAAAGAACTAGTGGAACAAATTTACAGTCAACAAATAGATATTGTTATCGGAACGCATGCTTTAATTCAAGAAGATGTGCAGTTTTCTGAGCTTGGGTTTGTTATTGTAGACGAACAGCATCGATTTGGTGTAGAGCAAAGACGAACCTTGAGAGAAAAAGGTTTGTCTCCGGACGTTTTGTTTATGACAGCAACCCCCATACCGCGTACTTTAGCTATAACGGCATTTGGAGATATGGATGTTTCCATCATCGACCAGATGCCTTTAGGAAGGAAAGAGATTGAAACGTATTGGGTACGAGAAACGATGTTAGATCGCGTATTGCAATTTGTGGGTAGTCGTATTCAAACTGGTGAGCAGGCATACGTTATTTGCCCGCTTATTGAAGAATCAGACAAATTGGATATTCAAAATGCGGTCGATGTGTATCACCAATTAAGGGCATATTTTCCTGAAACTGTAGAAATAGGTTTAATGCATGGAAGATTAACGACTGAAGAAAAAGAAACAATCATGAAAAAATTTGCTAATAATGAAGTTCACCTACTTGTTTCCACAACTGTAGTGGAAGTAGGGGTGAATGTTCCCAATGCAACAATTATGATGATTTATGACGCAGAGCGATTTGGATTATCACAATTGCATCAATTGCGTGGGAGAGTAGGCAGAGGAGAGAAGCAAAGCTATTGTATCTTAATTGCTGATCCGAAAGGGGAAACAGGGAAAGAACGCATGCGAATTATGGCAGAGACGACGGATGGATTTGCATTATCGGAACAAGATTTGCAACTACGTGGGCCAGGTGATTTTTTTGGAAAAAAACAAAGTGGCTTACCTGAATTTAAACTTGCTGACATGATTCATGACTACCGAGCATTAGAGACTGCTAGACAAGATGCTGCAAAGATTATTCAAGACGGTTTATTAGAAACGAAAGAATATGCATTGCTTTCAAAATATGTAGAGAATAAATTTCAGGTGGATGAAAAATTGGATTAATAAATAGTTGCATTAAGCGCTTTGGTAATATATATTACTATTAGGAGCAAGTCATAATTGTTGTTTTACCGGTTTATGTACTAGAGGATTGCGTTAGAGATTAAAGGAGTTTTTCTTTTACGAAAGCAAACTTTAAATTTATAGTAAAAAAGAAAGCTGTCGTCCTAAAAGATTTGCTCGTAACTCTAGTTTTTTCAAGCTAGCAGTAAAGCCTATACGCTTTGTTTAAAGTTACATTCCCTTATTTTTTCTTGTATGCAAAAGTAGTAGGAATCGCTTATGAATACGACAAATTTACGTTTTATAAGTCTCTGTGAATAACCTATATATGCTAATGGATAATTTTATATGGATGGTGCAGTCATGAAAAGATCAAAGGCTGATCGGCAGCGTTTATTAAAAGAAACGATTGAACAAACACCTTTTATAACAGACGAAGAGTTAGCCAAGAAATTTAATGTAAGTATCCAAACTATTCGCTTGGATCGCATGGAATTAGCCATTCCTGAACTGCGACAACGTATTAAATCAGTGGCGACGGAACAGTGGAATGAGACGGTTAAAGCACTACCACTTGAAGAGGTGATTGGTGAAGTTATTGATTTAGAATTGGATGAACGAGCAATTTCAATTTTAGATATTCGTCAAGAACATGTTTTTTCACGAAATAAAATAGCTCGCGGTCACCACCTCTTTGCACAAGCCAATTCGTTAGCAGTTGCTGTATTGAATGACGAACTGGCACTGACTGCGAAATCAGAGTTGAAATTTACGAGGCAAGTGAAAGAGGGAGAACGCGTAATAGCTAAAGCTGTAGTAAAAGGGGAAGAAAAAGGATTAACTCTCGTACATGTAAATAGTTTTGTAGAAAATGAGTTAGTATTTACAGGTGTATTCTATATGTATCAATTGAATCAGCATAAAGGAGCAGACTAAATGAGAATTGCAATTGACGCCATGGGAGGCGATCACGCACCAGAATCGACTGTTCTCGGTGCCATGAAAGCTGTCTCTGAAATGAAGGATTTACACATTACGTTAGTCGGTAATGAATCAGAAATAAAAAAATATGCGAGCGAACATGATCGAATTCATATTCTACATACGAATGAAGTGATTACTGCTGAAGATGAGCCTGTGCGTGCTGTTAGAAGAAAAAAGCATTCTTCACTAGTTTTGGCAGCGAATGAAGTCAAACAAGGTAAGGCAGATGCTTGTATCTCAGCAGGAAACACGGGAGCATTAATGAGTGCGGGATTATTTGTTGTAGGTCGAATCAAAGGGATTGAACGACCAGCTTTAAGTCCTACGCTTCCAACATTAGATGGTCAAGGATTTTTATTTTTGGATGTTGGAGCCAATGTAGATGCAAAACCGAACCATTTACTTCAATACGCCATAATGGGTTCTATTTATTCCGAAAAGGTTCGTGGTTTATCTCAGCCAAAAGTAGGTCTTTTAAGCGTTGGCACGGAAGATGGAAAAGGATCAGAATTAACGAAAAAGACTTTCCAATTACTACAAGAAGCACCGATTAATTTTATTGGAAATGTTGAAGCTCGTGATATGTTAGATCACGTTGCAGATGTTATTGTAACGGATGGATTTACCGGAAATGTTGCGCTTAAAACGATCGAAGGGACAGCTGGTTCGATCTTTGCTATGTTAAAACAGACATTAACGTCATCTACTAAAAGTAAGCTAGCAGCAGGCATGTTGAAAAAAGATTTAAAAGCTTTGAAAACAAAGTTAGATTACTCGGAATATGGTGGTGCCGGTTTATTTGGACTGCAGGCACCAGTCATTAAAGCACATGGATCCTCTGATCAAAGAGCAATAGCTAACGCGATTAAGCAAGCACGCTATATGGCAGAAAACCAAATCGCAGAAACGATTCAGTCAACGATTGAGTCCTTACATGTAGCGAAGGGGGAAGATGAATGAAAAAAGTAGCTTTTATGTTTCCAGGACAAGGTTCTCAAGAAATAGGCATGGGGAATGAATTGTATCATACTTATCCAGAAGTGAAGCAATTATTTCAAGAAGCTGATGAATTATTGGAAATAAACTTAAGTCAAATTATAAGTAACGGACCAAAGGAACGATTAACCGCTACTGAATATGCGCAACCAGCTTTGCTATTATTAAGTACAGCAATACACGCGCTACTCTCAAAATATGGCGTTCAGCCAGTTAATCTGGTCGGACATAGTCTTGGGGAATATAGTGCGCTCGTTGCTTCAGGTGCGATTGCTTTTGATGAAGCACTTCCATTAGTAGCTAAACGGGGTCAGTTAATGGAGGAAGCTTTCCCGAAAGGACAAGGAACGATGGCAGCCGTATTAGGTCTAGATGGGCAAACTGTTCATCAATCATTAACCGAAGTAGAAGATGAAATAGTGGATATCGCTAATTTGAATTGTCCTGGTCAAGTTGTTATTTCGGGCTCTGTAAAAGGTGTGGATCGTGCTACTGAAATATTAAAGGCGCACGGAGCAAAGCGGGTATTACCTCTAAATGTTAGTGGTCCATTTCACTCTCGACTAATGCAAGCAGCCAATGAGTCATTTTCCGCTTATTTGGATAAAGTAACGATAAGAGATGCTAAAATACCAGTTTATGCTAACGTTTCTGCTCAACCAGTAAGAGACAAACAAGAAATAAAACAATTACTCGTAAAACAACTTTATTCTCCTGTGCGCTTTGAAGAATCCATTCAAAATATGATGAAGCATGAAGTTGATGCGTTTGTGGAAGTAGGAAATGGAAAAGTTTTAAGTGGACTTGTAAGGAAAATTGATCGGAAAACGAAAACATTCGCCGTTCAAGATGTCGCATCATTAAATGAATTTATTGCATGGTATAAGGAGGAGAAAATGTGATTCTAACTGGAAAAAATGCACTAGTTACAGGAGCTTCAAGAGGAATTGGTCGGGCTATAGCCCTTGAATTAGCGAAGCGAGGAGCAAATGTTGCTGTTAATTATGCAGGTAGTGAAGCAAAAGCAGAAGCCGTTGTAAGTGAAATTCAACAGCTTGGAAGACAAGCTTTTAAAATTAGAGCAAATGTAGCAGACGAATCCGAGGTAAAAGCGATGATAAAGGAAGTAGTTTCTCGTTTTGGTTCGTTGGACATTCTAGTGAATAATGCTGGAATAACGCGGGATAACTTGCTAATGAGGATGAAAGAAACGGAATTTGATGAAGTTATTAATACGAATTTGAAAGGTGTATTCATTTGTACGAAAGCAGTTACGAGACAAATGATGAAGCAGCGTGCAGGAAAAATTATTAACGTTGCCTCCATCGTTGGTGTGAGCGGAAACCCTGGTCAAGCAAATTATGTAGCTGCCAAAGCAGGTGTAATTGGGTTAACCAAGACAACTGCAAAAGAGTTAGCTACTAGAAATATTCATGTAAATGCGGTAGCACCAGGTTTTATTTCAACAGATATGACCGATGTTTTATCGGAAGAACAACATAAAGAAATGCTTGCATTGATTCCGTTGCAAAAACTAGGAGAGCCAGAAGATGTAGCGAAGGTTGTCCGATTCTTGGCAAGCGAAGATGCAGACTATATTACTGGTCAAACGATCCATATTGATGGTGGCATGGTAATGTAAGAACTTCTATACATAACTTGAAAGGGGGTGACTGGATATGGCAGATGTATTTGATCGTGTAAAAGCAATCATTGTCGATCGTCTTGATGTTGACGAGGCAAAAATAACAATGGAAGCTTCTTTTAAAGATGATTTAGAAGCAGATTCATTAGATGTTGTTGAACTTGTTATGGAACTAGAAGACGAATTTGACATGGAAATTGCTGATGAAGAAGCAGAAAAAATTAATACAGTAGGTGATGCTGTTAACTACATAAATAATTTACAAGGTTAACAGTTTAGCGAAAGAAAGTCTCGTCTAGCGAGACTTTCTCTATATTAAGATGTAAATAGAGGTGCCATTCATGAATGTTGATCAATTAGAAAAGCAATTAGGTGTTCGTTTTCACAATCCCTCACTAATCGTACAAGCATTTACTCATTCATCTTATGTGAATGAGCATCGTGATCAAGTATTTTCGGATAACGAAAGGCTCGAATTCTTAGGAGACGCTGTATTAGAGCTTGGCGTATCTCAATATTTATTTCGGACGAATGAAAAAATGCCTGAAGGGGAAATGACAAAGTTAAGAGCTGCAATTGTTTGTGAACCTTCTTTAGCCAGTTTTGCACGTGGCTTACGGTTTGGAGCGTATATCTTACTAGGTAAAGGAGAAGAGCAAACTGGTGGTCGTGACCGCGATGCCCTGCTGGCGGATGTTTTTGAAGCATTTTTAGGTGCGCTTTTTTTAGATCAAGGTTTTCATACAGCCATACAGTTTCTCGAAGACTATATATTTCCGAAAATAACAAATGGTGCTTTTTCGCATGCGATGGATTATAAGAGCCAATTACAAGAATTAATTCAACAAGTAAAACACCGTTCAGTTGAATATAAGATTGTCGAAGAACGAGGACCCTCTCATGACAAGGAATTTGTAGCTAAGGCTTTTATACAAGGTGAAGTATACGGATCAGGAATAGGGCGTACAAAGAAAGAAGCTGAACAGAGGGCAGCTAAAGCCGCTTTAGATAAATACAAACAATAGCAAAAGGCTGTATTACCTTTTACAGCCTTTTGCTATTGTTTTTCTACAGGTTTATTCAAAAAGTGCCCAAGGAAATGATATAATAAGTATTTATCGGCTCATTTTTACGTTTCTTGTTAGTGAAGCCTAGGTTATTGCTAGTCTTTATGACGAAATGTCGTTATTTTTTATACGATAACTCCGTTTTAAAGTGGAATACATAACTACCCTCTTTCCGCACCTTGTCTGTGCATGCTTTTGGTTAGTTGTACAACTTTTGGAGCCATTTACCTACCATTTTTTGTTCTTATTTACGAGTATTTCGTAATTCCTCTATAAAGGCTTGCGTCTCAAGTGTACTAAGGTGCCCTTTTTGTTTAATTAAATCATACAGCGACTTTAGCTCTGAATATTTATTTAGATCGTAATCTTTTGCATCCATAATTGTACGATTGACAATGGAAAGGTGATCAGCAATCTCATCTAAAAGTATTTTTAAATTTTCCTGAGATGGTGTTTCTAAATTCATTATTTCAGCTCCTTTTATCTGCATATCGCGGCAAAACTTCTTTTACTATAACATTTATGATAAAATATATGCGGTAAAATGCCAACTATTTTTTGTTTGTAGTTAGATATTGATAGATAATAAAAAAGTATAAATTTATTTGTAGGATTGGATATGAGGCTATATAACGATAGTTATCCATATTCTTTCAATCATTAGGAGAAATGTCAGGTGTATTTGAAAAAATTAGAAAGCGTCGGTTTTAAATCGTTTGCCAAACGAATAAGTGTTGATTTTGTTCCGGGAGTAACAGCTGTAGTTGGACCAAACGGGAGCGGAAAGAGCAATATTACAGATGCTATTCGTTGGGTTCTCGGAGAGCAATCAGCAAAATCGCTGCGCGGTTCGAAAATGGAAGACATTATATTTCAAGGTAGTGATACACGCAAACCGCTTAATGTTGCTGAAGTAACATTAGTTCTTGATAATCATGATCAACTTCTACCATTAGATTATGATGAAGTAAGTGTAACGAGACGTGTTTATCGCTCTGGTGATAGTGAGTACTATATTAATAACCAATCCTGTCGCTTAAAAGATATTGTTCATCTATTCATGGACTCAGGGCTTGGTAGGGAAGCTTTTTCGATTATTAGCCAAGGAAAAGTAGAAGAAATATTGAGTTCTAAGGCAGAAGAAAGAAGAACCATTTTTGAAGAAGCAGCAGGCGTTTTAAAATATAAACAACGAAAGAAAAAAGCAGAATACAAACTTGCGGAAACACAAGAAAACTTAAATCGTGTGGAAGATATTATTCATGAAATTGAACAGCAAATGGATCCTTTACGAGAGCAAGCAGAAACTGCTCATCAATATAAGGTGTTTAAAGAGCAATTAAAGGAGACTGAAATTACATACTTACTTGCTGAAATTGATCGCCTCCATACAGAATGGAAATCAATGTTAGCAGAATTAGAAAAGATAAAAAATAAACAACATCATGTACAACAAACTTTGAAGCAAAAAGAGCAGCAGCAGGAACAAGAGCGTTTAGCTATTGTGCAAATGGATAAAAAATTAGAGCAATTACAAGCAGATTTATTAACAGCAACACAAACACTGGAAAAATATGAAGGGAAAAAGCAATTGTTTTTGGAACGTTCTAAACACTTTTCTGAAAACAAGGCAAAGCTAGATTCCCAGAAGAATCAAACTTCCGTACGAATTGGTCGTTTACACGATGTTTTTGTGCAAGAAAAGAAGAACTTAACAGCATTACAAACCGCCAAAAAAACAACTGCTAATACTGTGAAAGAGTTAGAGCAGAAGCTCAGATTAGGAAATGCAAATTTGACTCAAAAGATAGAAGATCGAAAGTCCGATTATATTGAGTGTTTAAATCAACAAGCTGCTAAACGTAATGAAAAACAAACGTTAGATGAGCGGTTGCAGCAATTAGCTGTGAAGACAGAAAAACAAGCAGAGAAGTTTGCCGGGTTAATTCACGAACGAGAGAAATTACAAGAAAAATGGAACACGCTTGCACCTGATGTGGACAAGCAAAAACAAGTATGTATGCAAAAAGAAAAGAATATTCATTCCACAAAAGAATTATTACAACAGGAACGTTATGCCTTTCAAGAAGCACAAACTAAACTATATCAAGGCTACCAATATATCGAAAAAGTAAAATCCAAAAAAGAAATGCTTGAGGAGATGAAGGAAGAATTTCAAGGTTTTTTCCAAGGTGTAAAGGCTGTACTAAAGGCTCGTAAAGAAAATAAACTTGCTAACATATATGGCGCAATTATTGAACTAATAGAAGTTCCTAAAGCGTATATTACAGCTATAGAAACCGTACTTGGTGGGCAAGCGCAGCATATTGTTGTAAGAGATGAACAATCAGCTAGGCAGAGTATTTCCTGGTTAAAGCAAACAAATAATGGGAGAGCTACTTTTCTACCTCTTTCCTCCATTCAACAGCGGTTTATTCCTAATGAACTAAAAATTCAACTAGCTGAGCATGAGGGATATGTTGGTGTTGCAGGTGAACTTGTTCAAACCGAGGCTATGTATCGTAAAGCAATTAATCATTTAATGGGGCATGTTATTATAGCTAAAACTTTGAAGGATGCAAATGAATTAGCGGCGCTAGCTTCCAGACGGTATCGTATTGTAACTCTGGATGGAGATGTCGTTCATCCAGGAGGATCCATGTCCGGTGGTGCCAAGAAGAAGACAAACCAATCGTTATTTACGCGTGAAAAAGAACTTGAAGAAATGGTTGAGAAGTTAGCTACTTTTAATAAGAAAGTGTTGGACTTTGAAAAAACTGTCCAAAATAAAAAGGCGAACATTCAACAATTGGAACAAAAGTTAAATGAAGAAGAATCAAGTGTACAAGTTGAGCAAAGCCAACTCCAGCAAATGCAAGAAAGTATGCACGAGTTAGAAATAAGGTTGCATGCTTTAAATGATCAATTGCAAATATATGATCAGGATAAACGACAACATTCCGAAGATCATGAGGGTGTAGCAAATCGAAAAGCGGAGTTAGAAAAAGAACTAAAGCAACTTGATGAACAAGCAAAAGAAATTGAACAGGAAATTAACGAGTTAAACAAACAACAGACAGAGTTAATCGAGAATAAAGAAAAGCTGCAAGAAGAATTGCACCAAAAGCAAGTTTTACTAGCGGAACAAGAAGAACGTGTTAAGAGCCAACGAGAAAAAACAAAACAAGTGCAAAATCAACTAACAGAGCTTCAACGCGAATATGATCAATATGTAGAAGAGTGGAATAATCTCATTGAATTTCAAGAAACCAAGGAAACAGAGGAAGACATCGATGATACAATTCGCCAACAGTCAGACGCAAAACAAGGAATAACAGCATCTTTACAAAAAATACGAGCAGAACGAGATACTAAATCAAAACAAATGCAAGCAAAAGAACAGGAGCTTAAGCAAATTCATACTGAATTGGACGACCTTAGACGAGAATCAAATGAGAAAGAAGTGAAGTCTAATCGGATGGATGTAGAACTTGAGAATATGTTAAATCATTTACAAAATGAATATTTGATGACTTATGAAAAAGCGCGTCAATTCTACGTAAAAGCTCAAGATAAACAAGCTGCCCAAGCTGCTGTTACCCAATTAAAGCAACAAATTTATCAATTGGGAACAGTGAATATAGGAGCGATTGATGAGTATGAGCGCGTCTCTGAACGATACGATTTCCTCAAAGAACAACAGACAGATCTTGTAGATGCGAAGAAAACATTATATGAAGTAATTGGCGAAATGGACGAAGAAATGAAAGACCGTTTTGGTGAGACTTTTTCGCAGATTAAAGAAGCTTTTGCGAATGTTTTCAAGCAATTGTTTGGCGGTGGCCATGCTGAATTGAAATTAACAGACCCTAAAAATCTACTCGATACAGGTGTGGACATTATTGCACAGCCACCAGGAAAGAAATTGCAGCATCTAGGTTTATTATCGGGTGGAGAGCGGGCGCTAACTGCAATTGCTTTGTTATTTGCAATTTTACGTGTTCGTCCGGTCCCATTTTGTGTGCTTGATGAAGTAGAGGCAGCGTTAGATGAAGCAAATGTAACTAGATTTGCTAAATATGTGAAAATTTTTAGTGAAAAAACACAGTTTATTGTTATAACACACCGTAAAGGTACAATGGAGCAAGCAGATGTGCTATATGGTGTAACTATGCAAGAATCAGGTGTTTCACGTTTAGTATCTGTTCGCTTAGAAGAGACAGAACAATTAGTTGAACAATAGGAGGACTGAACAATGGGATTTATGGATAAGTTAAGAAACAAATTTCAACGAGGTCAAGAGGATGTAGAAGAAGTATCCGATAAGTACAAGGAGGGGATGAAAAAAAGTCGACAAACTTTTTCTGGAAAAATAAACGATTTGCTGGCTAAATATCGAAAAGTAGATGAAGATTTCTTCGAGGAGTTAGAAGAGGTACTAATTTCTGCAGATACCGGTGTATCTACTGTAATGGATCTAATTGATGAATTAAAAATGGAAGTAAAGCGTCAAAAGATGAAAGATACATCAGAAATGAAAGATGTTATCTCGGAAAAACTTGTAGAAATATATTATGGAGATGATGATCAGGAAATAGAGAGCCTTGCTATTCAGAAAGGTGAACTTTCCGTCATCTTAGTTGTCGGCGTGAATGGTGCAGGTAAAACTACTTCGATTGGAAAATTGGCCCACCAGCTTAAACAGGACGGAAAAAAAGTGATGCTTGCTGCTGGTGACACTTTTCGTGCTGGAGCAATTGAACAATTAGAAGTATGGGGAGAGCGAATAGGTGTGGATGTAGTAAAACAAACTGCTGGTAGCGACCCGGCAGCTGTGATTTTTGACGGGATCAAATCAGCAAAATCAAAGCAAGCTGACGTTCTCATTTGTGATACTGCTGGAAGGTTGCAAAACAAAGTGAACTTAATGAACGAATTAGCAAAAGTGAAGCGGGTCATCGCAAAAGAAATTCCAAACGCTCCGCATGAAGTGTTGCTCGTTTTAGATGCAACGACTGGTCAAAATGCTTTAAGCCAAGCAAAAGTCTTTGCTGAAGCGACAGATGTAACCGGGATTGTTTTAACGAAATTAGATGGTACAGCTAAAGGTGGAATTGTTTTAGCTATCCGAAATGAACTACAAATTCCAGTTAAATTTGTCGGTTTAGGAGAAGGAGTAAATGATTTACGCCCGTTTGATGCTCATGCATTTGTCTACGGTCTCTTCGCTGATTTATTAGAAAAAGAATAAAGTGACCTTTTAACCAGTGGAGGGTAATCTCCACTGGTTATTCATAACTTTAGAAAACTTAACTTACAACCATATGTTAATAGCAAAAGTCGGAGAATCTTACAACAGTTTTTATTAAAGGATAAAGGAAGTTTGCTTGACACATAAATTACATTCCGTTATTCTTATTTTGAAGTAGTGTCAAAAGAGTGTTTTCGTTTTTTCTTTATGCTATAGTACAGTAATCGTTTTAAGTATTATAGCCTAAGAAAATTTAAGGCTTTTGCTATAAAAATGGCAGAAAGCTAAATTTTGTTAATCCAAAGATGCGTACTCGTATTTTTTGTACCAAAAGTGCGTATAAGAAGAGTTTTGGTATGAAAGAAGTCTTATAACAAAAACATACAACATTTAAATTAATTGATAAACAAAAGATGAGAGGTGTAACAACATGCTAGAAAAAACGACTAGAATGAACTATTTATTTGATTTTTATCAAGCATTACTTACACCCAAACAGCGTAACTATATGGAAATGTACTATTTAGAGGATTATTCTCTAGGTGAGATTTCAGAAGTATTTGATGTATCTAGGCAAGCTGTGTATGATAATATAAAGCGAACGGAACAAATGTTGGAATCATATGAACAAAAGCTTCACTTATATGAAAAATTTCAGCGGCGCTTTGAGCTGTTAAAGCGACTGGGTGAAATAATTTCTGACGATAATGACGCGCAACAGCTCGTGAATAAAATAAAAGAATTAGATTAGGGGGACACCTTCTATGGCATTTGAAGGATTAGCTGACCGCCTGCAAAGTACCATAAAGAAAATAACGGGTAAGGGTAAGGTAACGGAACAAGACGTAAAAGAAATGACAAGAGAAGTTCGTTTAGCTTTGCTAGAAGCAGACGTTAACTATAAAGTCGTTAAAGATTTAATTAAAAATATTAAAGAACGTGCGGTTGGTCAAGAAGTAATGGAAAGTTTAACACCTGGCCAACAGGTTATTAAAGTTGTCAAAGAAGAATTAACGGATTTAATGGGTGGAGAACAGAGTAAAATTGCTGTAGCTGATCGTGCTCCTACTGTGATTATGATGGTAGGGTTACAAGGTGCTGGGAAGACAACCACCTCTGGAAAGCTAGCAAACCTCTTACGAAAACAACATAATCGCAAACCATTACTCGTTGCTTGTGATGTTTATCGCCCTGCAGCGATTCAGCAATTGGAAACATTAGGACAACAACTTGACATGCCAGTATTTTCAATGGGGACAGATGCAAATCCTGTAGATATTGCAAAACAGGCAATGGTAAAAGCCAAGGAAGAGCATCATGATTATGTCATTATTGATACTGCTGGACGCTTGCATGTAGATGAAGAACTTATGGGAGAATTAAAACAAATTAAAACCGAAGTCGATCCCCATGAAATTTATCTTGTAGTTGATTCGATGACCGGCCAGGATGCTGTGAACGTTGCAGAAAGCTTCAATGAACAGCTTGATATAACAGGTGTTGTGTTAACCAAATTGGATGGTGACACTCGTGGTGGGGCCGCTCTATCTATTAAAGCTGTTACGGACAAACCTATTAAATTTGCGGGTATGGGAGAGAAACTTGATGAATTAGAAGCATTTCACCCTGATCGCATGGCGTCTAGGATTTTAGGTATGGGAGACGTGCTATCTTTAATCGAAAAAGCTCAAACGAATGTAGATGAAAAGCAAGCGAAAGAACTGGAAGAAAAAATGCGCACGATGTCTTTTACATTGGATGACTTTTTAGAGCAAATGGGTCAAGTGAAAAATATGGGTCCATTAGAAGACCTAATGAATATGATTCCAGGTGCAAATAAAATGAAGGGTTTGAAAAATGCCCAATTTGATGAAAAACAACTTGCACATGTAGAAGCGATTATTCAATCTATGACCAAGAAAGAACGTCAAGACCCAAGCATTATGAATGCAAGTAGAAAAAAACGGGTAGCTAAAGGTTCAGGTACAAATGTTTCACAAGTGAATCGCTTGCTGAAGCAATTTGATGAAATGAAAAAAATGATGAAGCAAATGACAAATATGCAAAAAGGAAAAAAAGGCAAAAAAGGAATGAAGCTGCCGTTTATGTAGCAGCTTGAAGCAGATGCATTCAATTGATATGTTCTGCCTAATTAATTTACTCTGTAATGGGAAAACACTTTACAGACTTAAATTTTTCTGCTAGAATTTAAAAATGTGTTAAGTTTTTAAAGATGGAGGTGCAAGAAAATGGCAGTAAAGATTCGTTTGAAGCGTATGGGATCAAAAAGAAACCCTTTCTACCGTATCGTTGTAGCTGATTCAAGAGCGCCACGTGATGGTCGTTCTATCGAGCAAATTGGAACGTATAACCCTGTAGTTAATCCAGTTGAAGTTAAAATAGATGAAGATAAGGCACTTGACTGGATGTCTAAAGGTGCAAAACCTAGTGATACAGTTCGCAATCTATTCTCTAAAGAAGGCATCATGAAGAAATTTCACGAGCAAAAAAATCAAGTTGCAAAGTAGTGTGATAACATGAAAGCTCTTATTGAAACGATTGTTACATCACTTGTAGATCATCCTGAAGATATCGTTATTACAGAAACAGAAGAAGAAACGAAGATTGTATATCATCTTTCTGTTCATTCTGAAGATGTCGGTAAGGTGATCGGAAAAAATGGTCGAATTGCAAAGGCTCTTCGAACGGTTGTTTATGCAGCGAAGACAAATAGTACTAAACGTGTGTATTTAGATATTATGTAAAAGGGAAAGGGATTAAAACCCTTTCCCTTTTTGCCACGTTAATGCTAATATAATAATGGGGCAGTATGCAGATTGAAGTGGAAAAGGTAATAGAGGAATTAAAGCATGTAAATGTATGAACAAGGGTGTTTAAAACAAGGATAAAGAGCATATAATTATTGCTATGCTCTGCTGAGACGTTCTGAGAGTGAGGCGAGCCATATGCAAATAATAAAAAAGGTACAGATTAAACAAGTTTTAACGGAAGATAGTAAACAGAAAATGCAGGCAAATTTCCATGATCATAAAATGCGACTTGAGCAAGAGTGTCAACAGTTGTTGTTTGAACAGCGTAAACTACTAAATAAATCTACTTACTCCAAGCATGAACTCGAACAACGGTTTCAACAGGAAATTAATAATCGGAAAGAAAAAATAAAACTGGTTGAGTTTAAAATGGAACAACTGGATATGCTTGAAATAGGTAGTGAAATTGTTGAAAAAGAGGTTGAAGCTCTTGTTGAGGTTACAGAAGGATCCAATTGGCATGAGATAATGAAAGAACAAGCAATTGTTATAAAAGATAATATGGTGATACGGATAGATGAATAGCAGGTGATTAAATGGCAGAGAAGATGTTTACAGTAGGAAAAATCATAAATACACATGGCATTAAAGGAGAAGTCAAAGTGTTACGTATAACCGACTTTGATGATCGATTTGAAGTTGGTAAGCGCGTTTACGTGGTAAATGATGGACATGCCCCTTTACAAGTTACTATAACCAGTCATCGCGTACATAAGGGTTTCGATCTGTTGCAGTTTGAAGGTTATGAAAACGTGAATGATATTATTCATTTTAAAGGCTGTGAGCTAAAAATTCCTGAATCGGATCAGACGGAATTAAATGAGCATGAATACTATTATCATGAAATAATTGGCTGTACTGTTATAACAGAAACAGGAGAAGAATTAGGAAGAATTAAGGAGATTTTATCACCTGGTGCGAATGACGTATGGGTCACTAGAAAAAAAAGCGGCAAAGATATACTCATCCCGTATATTGAAGAAGTTGTTTTGGACGTTGATGTCAAAGCAAAGAAAGTCATCATTTCTCCAATGGAAGGGTTGTTGGAATAAATGATGCATATAGATATATTGACACTCTTTCCAGAAATGTTTACAGGTGTGATGGAATCATCCATATTAAAAAAAGCACAGGATAAAAATAAGTTTACTTATCAACTAGTTAATTTTCGTGATTATGCTCAAAACAAGCATCAGAAAGTCGATGATTATCCGTATGGTGGAGGAGCGGGAATGGTGTTAACTCCCCAGCCTATTTTTGATGCGGTAGAAGCAGTAAAAAAAGAACGTTCTTCTAAGCCACGTGTTATTTTAATGTGCCCACAAGGAGAAACATTTACCCAAAAAAAAGCAGAAGAACTTGTACAAGAGGATCATCTTATTTTTATTTGTGGGCACTATGAAGGATTTGATGAACGTATACGTACACATTTAGTAAATGATGAAATATCCATAGGGGATTACGTTTTAACAGGTGGAGAGCTAGGTGCTATGGTAGTAATGGATAGTGTTATTCGCCTACTTCCTAATGTACTTGGGAATGAAGCTTCAGCACCTCAGGATTCGTTTTCATCAGGTTTATTAGAACACCCTCATTATACGAGACCAGCAGAATTTCGTGGAATGAAAGTTCCAGAAGTTTTGTTGTCTGGTGATCACGGTAAAATTGCGGCATGGAGAAAAGAACAGTCGCTCAAGAGAACGTATGAACGGAGAAAAGATCTGTTAAATAATTCAAAGTTGACAATAGATGAAAAAAGCATTGTAAAAGACTAAATATGATATTGGCAAAAGTAGTTGCAGTTCTTTGAAGTATATGGTATATTAGAACCTGTGTTTAAAGTAATATATGTTTTAAACACTATCAACGATGTTCCGCTGCCATTTAAAAGGCATGAGCATTGGTTTGGAAGGAGTGAAACAGGATGCAAAAATTAATTGAAGATATTACAAAAGATCAATTACGCACAGATCATCCTGAATTTCGCGCTGGGGATACTGTAAAAGTACACGTTAAAGTTGTCGAAGGTTCCCGAGAACGTATTCAGGTATTTGAAGGTGTTGTAATTAAACGACAAAACGGCGGGATTAGTGAAACATTTACAGTGAGAAAATTATCTTACGGTATCGGTGTGGAACGTACATTCCCATTACATTCTCCACGGATTGATAAAATTGAAGTAAGCCGTCGTGGTATTGTTCGTCGTGCGAAACTTTACTATTTACGTAATTTACGTGGAAAAGCGGCTCGCATTAAAGAGCGTCGTTAATGAAATACATGACAAAATAGAGTGTTTAAGAAAAGGGGCTTGGCAATTATGCATAAGCTCCTTTTTTATACTACAGGAAAGTATCGGGTTAAAATCTCTTCTAACCTGAAAGCCTACATAATTGCTAAGTTACACTTACGTATGAATGGCCGTTGTAATTTATATTCTTGCCTCATTTTAAAAAAGTGTATTTTGAAATGGAGGTTTGTTCTTTGACTGAAAAATCAAATAGAAAAAAGTATCGCGAAGAGTGGTTAGGATGGGGAAAAACAATTTTAATTGCTCTTGGCTTGGCATTTATCATTCGTACATTTTTGTTTGCGCCTATTGTGGTGGAAGGTCCATCTATGCTCCCAACATTACATAATGGCGATCAAATGATGGTAAATAAAATCATTTATAACCTGAAAGACCCAAAACGTTTTGATATTGTTGTATTTCATGCTTCTAGTGAAAAAGATTTTATTAAACGTGTTATCGGTTTACCTGGAGACCATGTTGAAGTTAGAAATAATATATTGTACATTAATGGAAAAGAAATAGAACAGAACTTTTTAAACGGCCAAGCGAATAAAACTCAAGCAAAAGTATATACAAACAATTTTACCTTGGAAGACCTTCCGGGCAGTTATCGTAAAATACCTGAAGATTACGTCCTTGTTTTAGGCGATAATCGAGAGAATTCAATGGATAGCCGCTCCCTAGGGCTTATACCAATGGATCAGATTGTTGGCAAGACAAATTTCATTTATTGGCCGTTCGAGCGTATGCAACTAATTGGAAAGTAGGGTTAAGTAATGACAATACAATGGTTTCCTGGCCATATGGCAAAAGCAAAGCGTGAAGTAGAGGAAAAACTGAAGCTCGTTGATTTTGTTATCGAACTAGTAGATGCTAGAGCTCCTCTTTCTTCTCAGAATCCCATGTTGCAGCAAGTAATTCAGCAAAAGCCAAAAATGGTTGTAATGATGAAAAAAGACTTAGCTGATCAACAAATTACGGAACAATGGATAAAATACTTTGAACATCATCAGATCTCAGCCATTGCTATTAACGTAAATGAACGGCATGATATACAAGCTGTTATACGGTTGGCAAAAGAGCATGCTAAGATGAAAATGGAAAAACTACGTTCTAAAGGTATACAGCCTCGAGCTCCTCGTGCTATCATTGTTGGCATACCAAACGTTGGTAAATCAACATTAATTAATCGCTTGGCAAATAAAAAAATAGCTAAAACGGGAAATAAGCCAGGGGTGACAAAACAGCAACAATGGATAAAAGTGAAATCTGATTTTGAACTTTTAGATACACCTGGGATATTATGGCCGAAGTTTGAAGATCAAGAAGTTGGGCTTCGGTTAGCTGCAATTGGTACTATTAAAGATCAATTACTTTCATTGCAAGATATCGTTGCCTTTGTTATTCAATATATGCAACAATATTACCCAGAAAACTTAAAACAACGTTATAATTTGGAAAATACGCTAGAGGATATGTGGGATATATTCAACTATATCGGTAAGCAGCGTGGAGCGCTTGAAAGCGGAGGGAAAGTTAATTTTGCAAAAGTGTCTGATATCGTAATTCAAGATTTACGTTCAGGTAAACTTGGTAAAATTTCTTTGGAAACACCTGAAATCGAATCAACTTAAAACAGTGTGAGCGGCTTGAAATTAAAAGTATGATTCACTTTTAACTGTCATGAAGGCTTACTGGATTAACGTAAAGGTCTTGTCAATTAACGAAGAAATACGCATAGCATAATAAGATACACTATTGTAAGACATGCATCTTCGGATGGGTGTCTTGTTATTTCATTTGGAAATTTTTTAACGCAGAACTAGTGTTAGAAAACTTGTCTTATCGTCAAGTTGTTATGGCGTAAGCCTTCATTTTTCTTATACTATAAACCAAAACATCTTATGATTTTCTATAGTATAAAAAGTTTAATCACTAGCCGATTTTCCTAAAAATGAATAGAAGAGAAACATTCATTTCATATTTTTATTATTTAGTCGATAGTAAAAAGGTAGGGGTAATATGAAGAAAATATCTATTAGAGAACTGAATTGCTTGTTTGATGCAGATGAATTGGACGAGAAACAAATTGAATATTTGCGATTGGATGAAAGAAAAGGCGTGCAACAATTAATTCATAAATATGATAAACAACAGCTTAAATTTCAAGCGCTACAAGAACGTTATGTGGAAATGACAATATTTGAACGCTGGCACTATAAACAAGGAATAAAATATATAGCTGGAGTTGACGAAGCTGGAAGAGGCCCCTTAGCTGGTCCTGTTGTAGCAGCTGCAGTAATCTTACCATCCAATTTTAAATTATTAGGACTAGATGATTCCAAACGGTTAACGGAGTCAAAACGAAATGAATTTTTTTATTACATAAAAGAACATGCAATTAGTTATGGAATTTCTATAGTTGATAGTAAAATAATAGATCAAATTAATGTATTAGAGGCAACAAAACTAGCTATGGCCGAAGCTATTGAAAAATTAGACCCTGTGCCTGAACATATATTAATTGATGCTGTAGAATTGCAAAAAATAACAATTTCAAGTGAAGCAATTACAAAAGGTGACGCCAAAAGCATCTCAATTGCAGCAGCTAGTGTACTGGCAAAAGTGACAAGGGATAATTATATGAAGGAATTACATCTTCAATTCCCTATGTATGAATTTGCTTTTAATATGGGGTATGGGACAGCAGAGCATGTGAAAAAAATACATCAATATGGTGTTTGTCCACAGCACCGTCGCTCATTCACACCAGTTAAAAAAATGATCAATTAGGAAAGAGGGAAGTATTGTGCGCATCCATCAGTTGAAAGAAATATTACAACTAAATAAGTTAAAAATTCCCTCACAACAACTCAAAAAAGGTCAAATTATTCAAGGACAGGTTATTAAAATATACCCCGAAAATAAGGTGCAAATACAATTAGGTGGCTTGCGACTGGTAGCTCAGTTACAAGCTTCTTTAACAACTGGAAAGTATTATTATTTTCAAGTTATGCAAGCTGATGAATTGTTAAAATTAAAGGCATTAGGTAATGAAGCATTGAATGCGAATCAATTGTTACAGCAACTTTCTTTAAAAATGGCAACGAACCAAGCGGATCTTGTGCAGCAATTAACGAAGGAACAAATATCTTTTAATAGAGAGCAATTGCAACAAGCTTTTGAATATATGTCACAATATAAAGATAAGCAAGTTCAAGTTTTTATGCCTATAATCAAAGAGTTAATAGCGAATGAATGGCCAATAACTGAACAAACTACGAAAGCTCTTCACATGCAAAAAAATTATCCTTTCGCTACTCAATTGCAAAAACTTTTGCATATGCTACCGAAGGATTCGAATTTTTCAATGCTGCGAGGCCATTTAAGCGATCTTTTACAACCAACTGCTGAAAATATTGCAAATAGCCAAAATCAAATGGGTAAGCTACTATCTTTACGAAATAAACAAGTGTTTTCCCTCATCCAGTCGTTATTAGATGGTCAAGACCTTTATTCTTCCAACACAATAAATAATTTAAAGCATTATATAACTAATAATCAATGGTTTATACAAAATGCTGACCAAATATTAAAAAAATGGGAAAGCAAACTTCTATTAACTGCGGCTAATCAATATATGTTTTCAGATGATGAAGTCTCACAGTTAAAACAAGATGTAACAAAAGTTTTTCCGACAATATTCGCCAAAAACGTAGGTAACGGAGGTGATTTTGGCGGTTTACTCGTTCAGTTACGTGCATTGCAAAAGTCACAGACATATGAACAATTAGATCAAATTATTACGTTTTCACAAAAATTTTTATTGACAGAGCCAAAGGAGCAATTCTTGCAATTGACAAAACGGTTTTTGCAACTTTCTGGTATATCACATGAAAATTTGTTGGTTAAAGGAGAATCTCCGCCAACTACGATTAAAAGTCAATTGATTTCCATGTTACAGCAAACAAAAGGTGGGTTGGGGGAACAACTACAGCAAGTGCTTCACCATTTACATGCTGTGCAATTATCTTCTGTGCAAGATTTCGATAATGGCTTTTTGCAAGCATACCTACAAATACCAGCCTTAAAGTTAGGATTAACAAATGATATGGAAATAAAGTTCGAAGGAAAGAAAACAGAAACAAATAAGTTAGATCCAAATCATTGTCGAATTGTGTTCTATTTGGAATTAACAAATATAAAAGAAACTGTGGTAGATATGCATGTACAAAACCGAAATATTAGCATTCATGTTTTCAATGATCATATCCAATCGCGAACACTTCCAATGCAATTTCAGCCTTTATTAAAGAAAGGGTTAAAGGAAATGAATTATCATCTATCTTCTATTTCATTCTTTGCTTTACATCAAGGAAAGAAAGCAAAAAAAGTTGCATTTAATGCTCAGAGTTATCAAGGGGTGGATTATCGAATATGAATTTAAAACAAAGGAAAGTAGCAGCACTGCGCTATCATGAAGCACATCACACTGCTCCTGTCGTTACTGCTTCTGGTAGAGGTAAACTGGCAGATGAAATCATTGAAACAGCAAAGGAAAATAATATTCCAATTTTAGAAGATGCTTCTTTAGTAGAGTTGTTAGGTCAATTAAACATAAATGAAACGATTCCAGAAGAGCTTTATGAAGCAGTAGCTGAAGTATTTGCATTTATCTATCGTACAGATCAGCAAATGTAACATAAAGCATGTTTAAAGGCTATTATACGTGACTATTGTATGAATTCAATGGTCTTTTCATAGTAAAAGATATATATGTAGAAAAAATGTGGCGTAGCGAAATATGTTGAGATGTGCGGTAATTCTTGTTAATTGAAGCGTTTTTTTATACAATGGATATGCAGTGAAATTTGATGGGAGGATATAGGATGAACATTCATGAGTATCAAGGCAAAGAGATTTTGCGACAATACGGCGTTAAAGTCCCTAATGGAAAAGTTGCCTATGCAGTTGAAGAAGCTGTAGAAGCTGCAAAACAATTAGGAAGCGATGTCACAGTAGTGAAAGCACAAATTCACGCTGGCGGACGTGGTAAAGCCGGCGGGGTAAAAATAGCTAAAAATGTCGATGAAGTGCGTACATATGCCGACGAAATTCTTGGCAAAACGTTAGTAACGCATCAAACAGGACCACAGGGGCAAGAAGTGAAACGTTTATTGATTGAAGAGGGCTGTGATATTCAAAAAGAATATTACATTGGCTTAGTACTGGATCGCGCTACTTCTCGTGTCGTTATGATGGCATCTGAAGAAGGTGGTACAGAAATTGAGGAAGTAGCTGCTGCTACACCTGAGAAGATATTTAAAGAAGTTATTGATCCTGTTGTTGGTTTAACAGGTTTTCAAGCACGTAGATTAGCTTTCAATATTAATATTCCACATGATTTGTTAGGTAAAGCTGTCAAATTCATGATTGGTTTATATACAGCATTTGTCGAAAAAGACTGTTCCATTGCTGAAATTAATCCGTTAGTAACAACTGGTGATGGGGAAGTCTTAGCCTTAGATGCAAAATTAAATTTTGATGACAACGCTTTATTCCGTCAAAAGGACATTATGAATTTACGTGATTTTGATGAAGAGGATGAGAAAGAAATTGAAGCGTCCAAGTACGATTTAAGCTATATTTCATTGGACGGGAATATAGGTTGCATGGTAAATGGTGCTGGACTTGCTATGTCTACCATGGATATTATTAAGCACTATGGCGGAGAACCCGCTAATTTCCTTGACGTTGGAGGCGGCGCTACGGCTGAAAAAGTAACGGAAGCTTTCAAAATTATTCTATCTGATAAGAATGTAAAAGGTATCTTCGTTAATATATTTGGTGGCATTATGAAGTGTGATGTAATTGCTGAAGGAGTTGTAGAAGCAACCAAGCAAGTAGGGCTAGAAATTCCGTTGGTTGTTCGCCTAGAAGGAACAAACGTTGCTAGAGGGAAGGAAATCCTGGAAGCTTCAGAATTGAATATTACCTCTGCTAATTCGATGGCTGACGGTGCTCAAAAAATAGTCTCCATGGTAAAGTAAACTTCGTAAAATGACGTTAAAATGTTTGAAAGGACGGACGAAAATGAGTGTATACGTTAATAAAGATACAAAAGTAATTGTCCAAGGGATAACCGGTGGCACAGCTAAATTTCATACGAAACAAATGCTTGAATACGGCACAAAAATTGTTGGTGGAGTCACTCCGAAAAAAGGTGGTACAGAGGTAGAAGGTGTACCTGTTTTTAATACAGTATTAGAGGCTGTACAAGCAACAGGTGCTACAGCTTCCGTCATTTATGTACCGGCCCCGTTTGCGGCGGATGCCATTCTAGAAGCTGTTGACGCTGAATTAGATTTGGTTATTTGTATAACGGAGCATATTCCGGTAATGGATATGGTAAAAGTAAAACGTTATATGGAAGGAAAGAATACAAGGCTCGTAGGACCAAACTGTCCAGGGGTTATTACTGCTGATGAAAGTAAAATTGGTATTATGCCTGGTTATATTCATAAAAAAGGTCATATTGGCGTCGTCTCTCGTTCAGGAACATTAACATATGAAGCGGTTCATCAATTATCAGAAGCTGGATATGGTCAAACTACCGCTGTTGGTATTGGTGGCGATCCTGTGAATGGAACGAATTTCATTGACGTGTTAGAAGCATTTAATAATGATCCAGAAACGTATGCTGTTATGATGATTGGAGAGATAGGCGGTACAGCAGAAGAAGAAGCTGCTGAATGGGTGAAAGCAAATATGAAGAAACCTGTAGTTGGTTTTATTGGAGGTGCTACAGCTCCTCCAGGAAAAAGAATGGGGCATGCTGGCGCTATTATTTCAGGTGGAAAAGGAACAGCCGAGGAAAAAATTCGCATTATGAATGAATGTGGAATTAAAGTTGCTGAAACGCCAGCAGTTATGGGTGAAACAATGATAGGTGTTCTTGAAGAAAAAGGATTAAAAGAGAAGTGTAAAACACATTAAGGTTTCCTAAAAAAGTTTGACGTTCATTTGTATTTTTAGTTTAATATTAAATCTAAAAACGTAGGTTATAAGTTACGATAGAAATATCTGTACGCAATGGAGGAGCCTAGTTAAAAAATCATAGGCTCCTCTTTACTTATCCTCTATTGAAATACTAATGAATTGTTTTATCACTAACGCAGGAAAATAAGCCCAACTACAAATATCGATGTGTCATTGAAAGTTCATTGTTTAAACAATCCCTCTGAAAGGAAGTGGAATATGACGAATGAAATTCGTTTTCGTTTTATTCATTTAAGTCGTTGTAGGGGAGTGACTAGAAGGAGTATTCAAAGAATTATCAAGCTAGATCGTTCTCTTCTACAACTATATCAAATGACCCCGAGTCAAATTAGCCACACTTTTTCTCTTCCATTAAAAAACGCTACAACCTTATATCAAGACCTTCATAATCAAGCACGTCTAAAACAGCTGCAATTGGAAATGAAAAATCACCATATAATTACTATCCTTGACAAACGCTTTCCATCTATGTTAAAAGCTATTCATGACCCACCTCTTGTCTTATATGGCAAAGGTAATGTGGATTTATTAAATGATGCCCCATCTTTAAGTGTAATTGGTTCGAGGGATCCTTCAAGGGAGGCAAAGAGAAAAACAGCTTTTATAATCGAGCCTTTACTCCATAAAAATTGGTTAATAGTAAGTGGACTAGCAAGAGGGGTAGATCAATATGCACATGAAAAGACACTTATATTAAATGGGAAAACAATAGCTGTATTAGGAGGTGGCTTTGAGCATCTCTATCCTAAAGAAAATCAATCATTATATCAAGAAATTGTTCATAAAGGTCTTGTGCTATCTGAATATACGCCAACAACCCCACCTGCAAAGCATCATTTTCCTGAACGAAACCGAATTATTAGTGGATTGAGCTTTGGTACATTGGTAATTGAAGCGAAAAAAAGAAGTGGGACTATGATTACGGTAGATCAAGCATTAGAACAAGGGAGAGAAGTGTTTGCGGTTCCTGGTTCTATATTTACAGAGCAAACAGAGGGCTGTCATCAATTGATTCGAGATGGTGCCCAAATGGTTACAAATGCCAAAGACATTCTTGAAGAATGGCAAGTCCACGCGATGGGTGGGAAAGGACTACTAACCAGTACGCATGTTTATGAAAAAAGTAATTAATGTCTATGAGAATGATAAATTTTAGAACGGTTATTTCAGAACATGTTTGACAAATGCAATGTATATATTTACTATTAGTGAAGATTTGTAAATAGTATTAAAGGATAATTTGTAGGTTTATTTTAGTGAACAAACAATAATGAAAATAAAGAAAGACATGGTTGCCAGAAAGGAGTTCTGGTCGGGTGTGAAGCTTGTTCTTGAACACCCTTAATTTGGGAGGAAATCATATGTCAGATTATCTAGTGATCGTTGAGTCGCCTGCGAAGGCGAAGACGATTGAACGTTATTTAGGAAAAAAATATAAAGTAAAGGCCTCGATGGGGCATGTAAGAGATTTACCAAAAAGTCAAATGGGTGTAGATGCAGAAAATAATTTTACTCCAAAGTATATTACTATACGCGGAAAGGGCGATGTGGTTAAGGATTTAAAATCTGCAGCTAAAAAGGCAAAAAAAATATATCTCGCAGCGGACCCTGACAGGGAAGGGGAAGCAATAGCGTGGCATTTAGCTCATATTTTAAACATTGATGAGCAATCAGAATGCAGGGTTGTATTTAACGAAATTACCAAAGACGCGATTAAAGAGTCGTTTAAGCATCCTAGATCTATAAACATGAATTTGGTTGACGCGCAACAAGCAAGAAGGATACTTGATCGATTGGTAGGGTACAATATTAGCCCACTCCTATGGAAAAAAGTCAAAAAAGGTTTAAGTGCTGGGCGCGTGCAATCTGTTGCAGTGAAATTAATCATTGATCGAGAAAAAGAAATTGAAAGCTTTATCCCTGAAGAATATTGGTCCATTGATGCGCAGTTTTTAAAAGAAAGTGAATTATTTGAAGGGTCCTTTTACGGGATAAACGGAAAAAAAGTAGCATTAAAAACGGAGGCAGATGTAAGAGAAATTAAACAGTTGCTTCAAGGTGATCAGTTTACTGTAGATAAAGTAAACAAAAAAGAACGTAGACGGAATCCAGCTCAACCATTTACTACTTCTTCCTTACAACAGGAAGCTGCTAGAAAGCTGAATTTTAAAGCAAAGAAAACAATGATGGTTGCTCAGCAACTTTATGAAGGAATCGACCTCGGTCGTCAAGCAGGAGGCATAACTGGACTAATTACGTATATGCGTACAGATTCAACAAGAATATCTGAAACGGCAAAAAATGAAGCGAACTCATATATTCATGAACAATATGGAGAAGAGTACTTAGGTACAAATAAACAAAAGAAACAATCAGAGTCTGCGCAAGATGCTCATGAAGCTATTCGCCCGACTTCTGTGTTAAGAGAGCCTAATTCACTTAAAGCTATCCTATCAAGAGATCAACTTCGATTATATAAATTAATTTGGGAACGGTTTTTGGCTAGTCAGATGGCTGCTGCGGTCATGGACACGATGACTGTTCATTTATTAAATAATCATGTCGAGTTCCGAGCTACAGGCTCAAAGATAAAATTTAAAGGTTTTATGAAAGTGTATGTGGAAGGAAGAGATGATCAGAAAAAAGATGAAAACAAACTCCTTCCTGCGTTATCTGAAGGTATGAAAGTTAAGGCACAGGAAATAAAACCGAATCAACATTTTACGCAGCCACCACCAAGGTATACAGAGGCGAGATTAGTAAAAACGATGGAGGAACTAGGAATTGGTCGTCCTTCTACTTATGCACCTACTTTGGATACGATTCAAAGACGCGGTTATGTAAGTATTGATAATAAGCGATTTGTACCTACTGAATTAGGTACGATTGTTTTAGAATTAGTTGAAGAATTCTTCCCAAAAATTATTGATGTAGATTTTACTGCAAAAATGGAAAACGATTTAGATGCTATTGAAGAAGGAAGCATAGAATGGGTAAAGATCATTGATCAATTCTATCAAGATTTTGAGAAGCGCTTGAAGAAGGCTGAACAGGAAATGGAAAAAGTAGAAATAAAAGATGAACCAGCGGGAATTGATTGTGAAAAATGTGGTCATGAGATGGTTTATAAAATGGGGAGATATGGGAAATTCTTGGCTTGTTCGAACTTTCCAGAATGTCGAAATACGAAACCGATTTTAAAGAAAATTGGTGTTGATTGTCCAAAATGTAAAACAGGGGAAATAGTTGAAAGAAAATCAAAGAAACGTCGTACTTTTTATGGATGTGACCAATATCCGGAATGTGACTTCGTTTCGTGGGATAAACCTATTTCTAGACCATGTCCTAAATGCGAGGCATTACTAGTGGAGAAAAAAGCGAAAAAGGGGACACAAATTCAATGTACGAACTGTGAATATAAAGAAGAGCCTCAAACGTAACTGTTCAACTAAGTTGAACAGTTTCTTTTCATATTATAGGTTAAGGATTTATCCAGAATATAAGGTGCTAAGCACCCCTAACTCTTGGAAGATGTGAGTTGAATCATTCTATCTCTTAAAATGAAGATCTGTTATTTTTGTCACAATTATTTAACAATGATACTGTTTGAACCTTCTAAAAAAAGGATATATACTATATGAGAGTGATATTGTCAGCTATTTGCCTGTTCCTAAAAGCTTAGTTATAATAGATTTGCTGGATTTGTTAAAATATAAACATAATTAATTGACTAATCTCCACAAAACAGATATAATTACGCCTTGGTAAGGCAATGTACTTGACGGCATTGTTCTTACTTTTTATTCTGGATCACACAAATGGTTTAGTGGCAATTAGCTAGCGTAATAAACACCCAATGATGGAAGATTCATTTCATACAAAATGGCCAGATGAAAAGGCAATTCTAACTATGAGAGTGGTTGTTTCTGAATTTTGTTACAATTTAGTTAAATTTATTGCTTAACATGATTTTCTGTGTTATGCTATATTCGCTGCTTAATGGGGTGAAAATTTGAATAATTTCAGACAATATTGGCAATCCTTTAAAGAGTACTTACAAATAGAGAAAAATGCCTCTCCGTATACGATTAAATATTACATGCAAGATCTAGAAGTGTTTTTTTCTTTTTTGCATACGGAAGGGTTAACAAGATTTTGTGATGTGGACGAACGGATTGTTCGTGTGTTTTTAAATACCCTATATGATCAGCGACTAAGCAGGAAATCTGTTTCCCGGAAGATATCAGCGTTGCGAACGTTTTATAAATATTTAGAACGAGAAGATGTGGTAGATGTGAATCCATTTTCAGCTATTCGTTTACCTAAAACGGAAAGCAAGATTCCGGGATTCTTGTATGAGAAAGAGTTAGAGAAGCTATTTGAAGTAAGTGATTTAACCCAACCTTTAGGCCAGCGAAACCAAGCCTTAATAGAATTGCTTTATGCTACGGGGATAAGGGTAAGTGAGTGTAGACAGTTGATTTTAGATAACATTGATTTCTATATTGGAACAGTGTTTGTGCAAGGAAAAGGCAGAAAAGAACGTTACATTCCGTATGGCAAATTTGCTAAAATTGCTTTGGAAACATACATACAGGATGGAAGAAAAGCGTTGCTTGCAAAATCCGGTCAACAAACAAACGCATTATTTCTCAATAATCGTGGATTACCTTTAACGGATAGAGGAATTCGTGACATAATGAACAAAATGGTGAAAAATGCAGCTTTAACTGTACATGTGCATCCACACAAACTGCGACACACATTTGCTACTCATCTCTTAAATGAAGGTGCTGATTTACGCAGCGTACAAGAATTATTAGGTCATGAAAATTTGTCAACAACTCAAATTTATACGCATGTGACGAAAGATCATTTGCGACGTGTATATATGAGAAGTCACCCGAGAGCAAATGATTAACATTAAATAAAGAGGTGAGCTTACATGACCAATGAAATGCATGCTACCACTATTTTTGCCATCCACCATAAAGGACAATGTGCGATGAGTGGGGACGGTCAAGTAACGATGGGAAATGCAGTAGTTATGAAACATAAAGCAAAGAAAGTTCGTACACTTTTTAAAGGGCAGGTATTAGCTGGATTTGCCGGTTCTGTAGCTGACGCGTTTACTCTTTTCGAAAAGTTTGAAGCGAAATTAGAAACATATAATGGCAACTTGCCTAGAGCGGCTGTTGAGCTTGCAAAGGAATGGCGAAGCGACAGAGTGCTAAGAAAACTGGAAGCTTTGTTAATTGTCATGGATAAGGAGCATATGTTTTTAGTTTCTGGTACTGGAGAAGTTATAGAGCCTGATGACGGAATTTTAGCTATCGGATCTGGTGGGAATTATGCTCTTAGCGCTGGTAGAGCTCTAGCGAGATACTCTAAAGAATTATCTGCTAAAGAGATTGCGAAAGCATCCTTGGAAATTGCTGGAGAATTATGTGTGTATACGAACAACCATATCACACTTGAGGTATTGGAGTAAAAGGAGGCCTTTAGGAAATGGGGATGAACTACACTCCTAAACAAATTGTGGGACAATTAGATAAATATATTATTGGCCAGAAAAGTGCAAAGCGATCTGTAGCTGTTGCATTGCGTAATAGATATAGGCGCATGCAGTTAGATGAAGGTCTAAAAGAAGAAGTGGTTCCGAAGAATATTTTAATGATTGGCCCAACCGGAGTAGGAAAAACAGAAATAGCTCGAAGGCTAGCTAAGCTGGTAGGTGCACCATTTGTAAAAGTGGAGGCGACGAAGTTTACGGAAGTAGGCTATGTAGGTCGAGATGTTGAATCCATGATTCGAGATTTAGTTGAAATGGCATTGCGGACTGTGAAAGAGGAAAAAATGAAACAAGTGAAAGAAAAAGCGGAAGAAGAAGCAAATAAATTACTTGTCAAACTTTTAGTTCCTCAGTCTAAAGCAGCCAACGAAACAAAAAACCCTTTTGAAATGTTATTTTCTTCACAGGCTAATAGCGAAGAAGGCGCTGAAGAATCTGCGAAAAATGATGAGATTCGAAATAAACGGAAGCGTGTAGAACAACAATTAGCATCTGGTGAGTTAGAAGATAAAGTAGTAACTGTTGAAATAGAAGAGCAAACGCCATCTATGTTTGACATGTTACAAGGTTCTGGAATGGAACATATGGGCATGAATATGCAAGATGCGCTTGGACAATTTATGCCAAAGAAAAAGAAAAAGCGAAAATTGTTAGTGTCTGAAGCAAGGAAAGTGTTAACGCAGCAAGAAGCGAGTAAACTTGTAGATATGGAAGAAGCAGCACAAGAAGCCATTTTACGAGCAGAGCAATCGGGGATTGTGTTTATTGATGAAATAGATAAAGTAGCTGGTAAAGATGAACAAAGTGCTAACGTATCTCGCGAAGGTGTTCAACGCGATATATTGCCAATTATTGAAGGATCTACAGTTGTCACAAAGCATGGACCAGTAAAAACAGACCATATGTTATTTATTGCCGCTGGCGCATTTCATATGTCAAAACCATCTGATCTAATTCCTGAATTACAAGGAAGATTTCCAATTAGGGTAGAATTAGAGAAACTATCAACAGATGATTTTAAGCGAATATTAAAAGAACCATCTAATGCTTTATTAAAGCAATATGAAGCTTTATTAAAAACAGAAGGTATAAATATAGTATTTACAGACGAAGCTGTAAATAGAATTGCTGAAATTGCTTATGAAGTGAATCAGGAAATGGATAACATTGGAGCTAGAAGACTTCATACAATTTTAGAAAAGTTGCTGGAGGATCTGTCCTTTGAAGCACCGGAGATTAATATGGATACTGTTGAAATCACTCCAGCTTATGTAGATGAAAAACTTTCTGCTATCGCGAAAAATAAGGATTTAAGTCAATATATTTTATAACATATAGAGATCGAATGGAGGATCATAATGGAACTATTAAATCGTGCAAGAAAAATTAATGCAATGCTACAAAAATTCGGCGGGAAATCTGTGGACTTTAATGATATGTCTGCTTCGTTACGTGATGTAATTAAAGGAAATGTATATATTCTAAGCCGTCGTGGAAAATTACTTGGATTTGCTATTAATCAAGAGATTGAAAACGAGAGAATGAAAGCTATGCTGGAAGAACGTCAGTTTCCGCAAGAATATACGGAAGGATTACACAATATTCATGAAACAACAGCGAATATTGGTATAGATAGTCCACATACTGTGTTCCCGGTAGAAAACCGCGACTTATTCCAAACAGCTTTAACCACTATTGTTCCAATCATTGGCGGGGGAGATCGTTTAGGAACGCTTATTATTGGTCGTTTATCAGAAGAATTTAATGAAGATGATCTCTTATTAGCTGAGTATGGGGCTACAGTTGTAGGTATGGAAATACTTCATGAAAAGTCTCAAGAAATTGAGCTAGAAGCAAGAAGTAAAGCTGTTGTTCAAATGGCAATTAGTTCACTTTCTTATAGTGAATTAGAAGCAATTGACCATATTTTTGAAGAGCTGGACGGTAGTGAAGGGCTTCTTGTAGCAAGCAAAATCGCTGATCGTGTTGGCATTACCCGTTCTGTCATTGTAAATGCTCTAAGAAAACTAGAAAGTGCTGGCGTAATTGAATCTCGTTCACTGGGAATGAAGGGGACATATATTAAAGTCTTAAATCACAACTTCCTTGTTGAATTAGAAAATTTACGCTCTAGATAAAAAATTTAAATAATTGCTCTTAAGAAAGAAAACGAAACATCCGAAACGCGTTTTACACGTGTTTCGGATGTTTTTATATGTGTGCCAGGCATGCACACATTCTCTAGGGTTCGAGTCCCGAACCACGAAGGCAGTAGTAGTGGTTAGCCTAAGACAAGGGTGTCTGGGGTGACCCAGAATCTGAAGGAAGTCGGCGGCAAATCTCCGCCCTTAGGAACACGAACTTCATAGAAGGCTAGGTGTACTTGGATGAGACTGCACAACAAGTCAAAGTCCTTACTGCCAAAGGGTACACAGAGTAAATGAAGTGGGGATATGGAGAGGAAGAATGTGTGCTTACCCCGGGAGATCTGACAGAAAAGCGGTGCACACGCCGTAACCGAACATGTAAGTGTTCGCTGAACTGTCAGAAGTCAGCCGAAGCCGTAGTACTAGATATTTCTAGGAAGGGCTGAATCATTGAAGAAGAATGGTCGCTTCGGAGTACGCAATACTTGATGAAGCAGAAACAAGAAAACCTTCCTAGTGAAGGAAGCGGTGAATCCCGTGGGGGACACTAGAAGGGCTGAGAGAAATTGCCACACAAGAAGAAAGAGCCATTCACGTAGGAGTTAGATATCATGTTGGAAAGCATTCTATCACGAGAAAACTTAATATGTGCACTGAAACGTGTCGAACGTAACAAAGGAAGCCACGGTGTGGATGAAATGCCCGTACAAAACCTACGAGCGCATCTCATGGAACACTGGGCTTCCGTTCGAGAACAACTCGAATCAGGTACCTACTATCCTCAACCCGTTCGCCGTGTCGAAATCCCGAAACCAAACGGCGGAGTGAGGAAGCTAGGAATTCCTACCGTGCTAGACCGTTTCATCCAACAAGCAATCGCACAAGTTCTAACAACCATCTATGACGCAACATTTTCTGAACATAGTTATGGTTTTCGCCCAAACAGACGAGGACATGACGCGGTTAGGAAAGCGAGAAGCTATATGAAAGATGGCTATCGCTGGGTTATAGACATGGATTTAGAGAAATTCTTTGATAAAGTACATCACGACCGATTAATGAGGAAACTGAGCCAAAAGGTCAAAGATCCGAGAGTACTTAAACTTATACGTAGGTATCTCCAAGCTGGCATTATGGAGGACGGAATCGTTCAACCAAACACAGAAGGAGCCCCTCAAGGCGGACCATTAAGTCCGTTGCTATCCAACATCGTTTTAGATGAGCTAGATAAAGAATTAGAGCGAAGGGGGCTCCATTTCGTCCGTTATGCGGACGACTGTAACATATATGTTCAATCGAGGAGAGCGGGATCGCGAGTGATGAAAAGTATCACTACATTTATCGAAGGAAAACTCAAATTAAAAGTAAATGAACAGAAAAGTGCAGTAGACCGCCCATGGAAGCGTAAATTCCTAGGATTTTCTTTCACATTCCATAAAGAGAACCCAAAGATTCGGGTTTCTAAAGAAAGTATCAAACGCTTTAAACAGCGTGTCAGAGAACTAACCTCAAGAAAGAAGTCTATGAATATGCAGGATAGAATCGCAAAGCTAAATCGATACTTAGTAGGTTGGCTAGGCTACTATCAGCTAGCAGAGACGCCCTCTATATTTGAAGTTTTGGATAGCTGGATTCGAAGAAGGATGCGAATGATACGCTGGAAAGAATGGAAGAAAGTCAAAACAAAATACAAGAATTTAATAAAACTTGGAATTAGTAAAGGAAAAGCATGGGAGTGGGCAAACACGAGAAAGGCTTATTGGCGTATAGCTAAAAGTCCGATCTTACATAGAGCATTAGGTGATCGATACTGGTCAAACCTAGGCTTAAAGAGTCTACATAAACGATATCAAACGATGCGTTGGACTTAAATGAAACCGCCGTATACGGAACCGTACGTACGGTGGTGTGAGAGGTCGGGGGTTAGTCGCCCCCTCCTACTCGATTGGTCTAGGAAAGTATAAAATTTAATGCTATGACGTAACCAAACAACCGAACGGGCTTAGTCCGGCTCCAGTGCCCAGCAACTAGGCGACTTCACGCCATTGCACTAAGCTAAGTCATCATGCGTTCCGTTCGTCCTAAATAGGAAGGTCGACTAAAGACATGCTTGCCGGAGGGCACCGGCATACTCCTGTTGCAGGAGCATGATTCCTTAAAACTTTCGTTGATTCGTTCCAGCCGCTACATTGCTAACCGGGATCCCTGAGCCTTTGTTCTATACACTGCGATGACAAGTAGCTAATTTTCTAGTTGAATACATCGACCCTGTATGATTTTTAAACTATCCTTATTTCACCACAAGCAATTTTGGGGATGTTATTTATATTTGTCGATTTTTGAAAGTACTTAATTGAACGAAAAGTAAATCATACAAAACTTAAATATAGTATAATTGACCTAGTAAAAAATAACCAACTTGTAATGTATTATATAAAAATGTCTAAAAACCATAGACTTTAGTTTGATTATGACTTAAACTATTCGTAGATAAACATTACTTTTCGACTGCTTTTTGAAATATAACTAGTACTTTTTTAGGGGTGAAACAATGAGTTTGTTTAATGGAACAATTCAAGCTTTGGAACATTCGTTAGGCTATTCTTCAGCCAAAAATCGAGCAATTTCATCAAATTTAGCAAATCTAGATACGCCTAATTATAAAGCGAAAGATGTTACATTTAAGAATTATTTGGCACATGAACTCTCGCAACCTATACAGGCAAAAACTACAAACAGTCGTCATATAGGGTTTCAAGGAGATACGCAACCAGCGGGCTATAAAACTTTTATAAACCAAGCAACATCTTATCAGCATAATGGTAACAATGTAGATGTAGATAAGGAAATGGCAGACTTGGCTGAAAATCAAATTTACTACCAAGCGCTAGTGGATCGTATTAGTGGAAAATTTGGGAGTTTACAAACAGCTTTAAAAGGAGGCAGGTAATTAATGTCTATGTTTCATTCGTTACACTCTAGTGCTAGTGCTTTGACAGCACAAAGATTAAGAATGGATGTAATATCATCTAATATTGCTAATGCACAATCAACAAGAGCTACCGTCAATGAGAATGGAGAGGTAGAACCATATCGTAGGAAAATGGTTGCATTGCAACCAGAGGGAGCTTCTTTTCAATCTTTTTTACATAAAGCAGCTAATGCTTCAGCTCCTAGTGGTGTGCGTGTTAGATCGATAGAAGAAGATGAAACTCCGTTCAAGCAAGTATATAATCCTAGTCATCCCGATGCTAATGCAGACGGATATGTTGAATTACCGAACGTTGATCCCTTAAAGGAAATGGTTGATCTAATGAGCGCCACTCGCTCTTATGAGGCGAATATAACGTCTGTAAATGCTACAAAATCTATGTTGATGAAAGCTTTAGAAATTGGGAAATAAGTTTATTTTTACGATATAAGTGCCAATCTTTTAAAGTTAATCGTACATGGGAAAAGGTAAGTGAGAATTTACAAAGACCTAAATTTCTGAAAAGAAATCGGCTTATACTTTAAAAGACGAACAATCAGTAAGTTAACTGACAATGCAATTAATTAGAGAGTAGCTATAAAAGCATTAAATAGGAGGGTTTTTATGATTCAAAGAATTAGCAATCCAATAACAGAACTATCTCCAAATGCAACTGTTCAAAGTAAACCAAAAATATCTCCCGGTGAAGCACAAGCGAAATTTGCTTCCGCATTAAAAAATGCCATTAATAATGTAAATGAAGTACAAGCAATATCTGATGAAAAAACGGAAGCAATGGCGAAAGGTGATATTACAGATTTGCATGATGTTATGATTGCCTCTCAAAAATCTAGTATCGCTTTAGAAGCAACTGTACAAGTTCAGAGTAAAGCAGTTGAAGCCTACAAAGAAATGATGAGTATGCAAGTGTAGATGAAGAAAAGGATCTAGCAGTTATAAAACATTTCCGCAAGTAGTATTGCAATTGTAATTTTTAAAAGGATTTCGTTATCTACTGTCTGATTAGTTGAAGGTTTTCAGGCTCATTTATTACATAACTAGGAATAATTTTATAGCATCTCTGCACGATGTGATGCTTTATCCTCTTTACGTACAGTACATATAGAAAGATATTTTACTAGAGCATGTTGGTGGGGGAACTTATGAAAGAGAAGATGATAAATTGGAAAGATCGAACAACGAATTTTTGGAGGAATCGTACGAAAGTTCAAAAAATAACATTTTTCGGCTCCATTTTTGTTGGTCTCCTTTTAATAGTAAGCATTGTCCTTTTTACAACGCATTCAAACTATGTTCCATTATATAATAATTTATCTATGGAAGAAGTGGGACAAATTAAAGGAGAGTTGGACGCTAAAGGTGTTCCCTATGAATTATCAGACGGGGGTAAGGTAATTGAAGTACCAGAAGAGCAAGTGGATAGTCTTTTGGTTGACCTTGCTGCCCAAGGGTTACCAAACAGCGGCAATATTGATTACTCCTTTTTTAGTGAAAATGCTTCATGGGGAGTTACTGAAAACGAATTTAATGTTATGAAGCTTGACGCGATGCAAACAGAATTGGCGAATTTAATTAAAGGAATTGATGGTATTCAAGATGCCAAAGTGATGATTAATATGCCAGAAGAGCCTGTATTCGTAAATGATGCCAAACAAGAAGCAAGCGCTTCGATTGTTATTGATACAGAAGCAGGCTATAACTTTGAACCAAGTGAGATAAACGGACTGTATCATATTGTTTCCAAGGCTGTGCCAAATTTACCTACAGAAAATATTGCTATTACAAATCAATATTTCGAGAGTTTTGACCTAGATAGCTCTGGAAACAACACATCAAAAGACTCGTACACGTATCAACAAACTGTTAAACAAGACATTGAAAAAGATGTGCAAAAACGATTGCAACAAATGCTAGGAGCCATGGTAGGTCCTGGAAATGTTATCGTGTCCGTAACATCAGATATTGATTTTACGCAAGAAAATCGAACAGAAGAGCTTGTTGAACCAGTTGACTTAGAAAATATGGAAGGATTACCTGTTAGTATAGAAACGATACAGGAAACGTATGAAGGAAATGGTGCGGCTGCAGGTGGGGTCAGCGGTACTGGTGAGGAAGACGTGGCCAATTATCAGGCTACAGATGAAGACGGTGATGGCGAATATGAAATGACAAAAGAAACCATCAACAATGAATTTAATCGAATAAGAAAAAATATTGTAGAAAGCCCATATAAGATTCGTGATTTAGGTATACAAATTGCGGTTAACCGTGCGAAAACTACAGAAGAAAGCGATGTAGAATATTTATCACAGCAAGAAGAGGCTGCTGTCGAAGAAGGAATTAGTTCCATTGTCAATTCCATTGTTACGACATCCATTCATGCAGAATACGAAGAAGATGTTACGCCAGAAGAAAATGTATCCATTGTTTTTCAAGAGTTTACGGGTGCAGATACTCAACCTGATACAACGGCGCCAACTATACCAACTTGGGTTTATGTAGTTGGGGGCGGGTTGCTTCTAGCTATTATTGTCTTACTAATTATTTTCTTGCGTCGTAGAAAAGCAGAAAGTGAAGAAGAAGAGCTGTTACAAGAATCAACAGCACCAGTAGAAGTTCCAGATCTTCCAGAACAGGAAGACTCAGAAGCTACAATTCGTAAAAAACAGTTAGAAAAAATTGCTAAAGAAAAACCAGAAGATTTTGCGAAATTACTACGTAGTTGGATTGGAGAGGAATAGGGGGTATGAATATTGGCACGACACAAAGGATTAACTGGTAAGCAAAAAGCTGCAATTCTATTAATCTCCTTAGGTCCTGATGTATCTGCAGAAGTATATAAACATTTAACAGAAGAAGAAATTGAACGGTTAAGTCTAGAAATTTCTTCAGTTAAAAAAGTAGATAACCAAAAGAAAGAGGAGATTATAGAGCAATTTCATCAAATAGCTCAAGCTCAAGACTATATTGCTCAAGGCGGGATTGGCTATGCAAAAACAGTGTTAGAAAAAGCTTTCGGCAAACAAGAGGCAACGAACATTATTAACCGCCTAACCTCTTCATTACAGGTGCGACCATTTGATTTTGCTAGAAGAGCGGATCCACAACAGGTTTTTAATTTTATACAAGGAGAGCATCCGCAAACGATCGCTTTAGTCCTTTCCTATTTAGATTCGGAACAGGCTGGGCAAATATTATCAGCATTACCACAAGAAATGCAAGCGGATGTCGCAAAGCGAATCGCGACAATGGACTCTACATCACCGGAAATTATTTCTCAAGTGGAGCAAGTACTGGAAAAAAATATCTCTGCTTCATTTACAGAGGACTATACGCAAACTGGTGGAATACAAGCAGTAGTAGAAGTATTAAATGGAGTTGATAGAAGTACAGAACGGACAATTTTAGATGCATTAGAAATACAAGATCCAGAGCTTGCAGATGAAATCAAAAAGCGGATGTTTGTGTTTGAAGATATTGTTATTTTAGATAACCGTGCTATTCAACGTATAATTCGTGAAGTAGATAACGAAGATCTTCGTCTATCATTGAAAGTGAGTAGCGATGAAGTGAAGGATATCATATTTAAAAATATGTCTCAGCGAATGGCAGAGACATATAAAGAGGAAATGGAATATATGGGACCCGTACGTCTACGTGATGTTGAAGAGGCTCAAACACGTATTGTTTCAACGATACGGAGACTTGAGGATGTAGGTGAAATCGTTATTGCTAGAGGTGGGGGAGATGATATCATTGTCTAATCCTTCATGGATAACTGAAAGAAAACAAATTCGTATAAAGCCAGTTAGCGTCTTTCAGCCAAGTAATACGCATGTAAAAGAAGCTCATGATAAATTGGAACTTGATCAGGAACTGTTGCAAGCTGAACAAGCATTAGAGCAACTTCGAGAGCAGCACGAACAATTGATAAAACAAACAAAACGAGAGATTGAAGCTGAAAAACGTGCTTGGCAAGAAGAAAGACTAGAATATGTGGAAGCTGCCAAGGAAGAAGGGTTCCAAGAAGGTTTTTCGGAAGGAAAATCAGAAGCGCTAACTACGTATAAGGCTTATGTAGATCATGCAAATCATTTGGTTGAAAGTGCCAAGCACGAATATTATTCACTTATTGAAGAACATGAAGAAACAATTATGGAAATCGCCATTCATACAGCAAAAAAAATTATCAGGCAAGAGATAGTAGCAGACCCTAAAACATTTTTACCTATTATTCAAGCAGCTATTAAAGAATTAAAAGATCAATCTGAAATTGCTTTATATTTACATCCAAACCAATATGCATTTGTCGTGCAACATAAAGAAGAATTATCTTCTTTAATTGAACCAAATGCAAAACTTATGTGTTATGTATCAGATGAAATAGAAGAAAACGGCTGTAGGATTAAATACCCATACGGACAAGTTGATGTGGGGATTGATACGCAGCTTGAAGAGATTGGCAAGGCTCTAATTGAATTAGCAGGAGAGGGAAAATGATGAATGCAACTGCTTATTTAAATGCTATTTCTAAATTAGATACGTACAAACGTTACGGGAAAGTATTGCGTGTTGTAGGTATTATGATCGAGTCTAAAGGACCTGCTGCGAACATAGGCGAAGTGTGCTACATTCATCCAGCTTCTCAAAGAGAAAACCCCATTATTGCAGAAGTAGTAGGATTTCATGAGGAACGAATTATTTTAATGCCTTATGAAGAAGTAATAGAAATTGGTTCTGGTTGTTTAGTAGAAGCTACTGGAAAACCACTTAGTATTAAAATTGGTAGAGGATTAATTGGTAATGTTATTAACGCTTTAGGAAAGCCTTTAAATGGTAAAGCGTTGCAAAAAGGCCTTAAGAGTTATCTTACCGATCAATCTCCGCCGAATCCAATGCAAAGACCGCCAATTACAAATGCTTTACAGGTTGGCATTAAAATTATTGATGGGTTACTGACTGTTGGTGAGGGGCAAAGAATTGGTATTTTTGCTGGCAGTGGTGTAGGAAAAAGTACTTTACTTGGAATGATTGCACGAAACAGTGAAGCAGATATCAATGTTATTGCATTGATTGGTGAGCGTGGACGAGAAGTTAGAGAGTTTATCGAAAAAGATTTGGGCGAAGAAGGGCTGAAAAAGTCTATCGTCGTAGTAGCAACATCTGATCAGCCAGCTTTAATGAGAATTAAGGGTGCAGATACAGCTACCGCTATTAGCGAATATTTTCGTGATCAAGGTTATCGCGTTAACTTATTAATGGATTCTGTAACAAGGGTTGCTATGGCAAGAAGAGAAGTTGGATTGGCCACTGGTGAACCACCGACAACGAAAGGTTATACACCGTCAGTATTTGCGACACTACCTAAGCTTTTAGAGCGAACTGGAACTAATTCTAATGGGACGATTACTGCTTTTTATACGGTGCTTGTTGATGGGGATGACATGAATGAGCCAATTGCTGATACTGTTCGAGGTATTTTGGATGGCCATTTCATTATGGATCGTAAATTAGCAGAAAGAGGTCAATACCCTGCGATTAACATATTGCAATCTATTAGTCGAGTAATGCAACAGGTTACAGGCGAAAATCACCAGCAGGTAGCTAAACAAATTCGGAATTTGCTCGCAACGTTTGAAGAGAATAGAGAATTGATTCAAATAGGGGCTTATAAACGTGGGACAGACCAAGAAATTGATCGAGCAATGGATTATTACCCTAAAATTGTATCTTTTCTTAAACAAGGGATTAGTGATTATTACTCGTTAGAAGAATCCATTCATTTAATGAAAAATCTGCTTCACGGAGGTGTTCGGAAATGAGTGACACGGCAGTCTTAACTAAACTACTACATGTTCGAGAAACGGAAAAAGTACAAGCTCAAAAAGCTTATCAGCAGGCTATCGATTGCTTTGAAAATTCTGCCACCCAATTATACCAATTGTTAAAAAAGAAAGAAGTAGCAGAAGAAATCTATGAAGAATGTATGCAACAAACTACAACGTTAGAAAAATTAAGGAAACAAGTTGACTATTTAGAAAAATTAAATGCTATGATTGTCCATTTACAAGAGGAAGTACAAAAAGCGAGAGCAGATATGGAAGCAAAACAATTTGATTTAACAGAGGCACATGTAGAAACAAAAAAATTTGAGAAAATGATTACACATCGTAAGCAAAGAGAAACGGAAGCGCAGGAAAAATTAGAAAAAGCGATGATGGACGAAATATCCATGCAGCAATTTTTAAAATATAAAAATAGGTGAAGCGAATGGTTAAGAAAAAACAAGCAGATACAAAAAAAATGAATCCTTTTCTTTGGTTCTTGTTCGCAATTATTGTCCCTATTGGCTTCACTATTACGCTTGTCACCATCATTTTGTTAGCTACAGGTGTGGATGTAGGGGGTTGGGTGAAAGGGAAAGCAGCAGAGATTCCTGGTGTTTCATCATTTGTAGATGAAGATGATGGTAGGAAGGCAAAAGATGTAGCAGATACGCAGTTGAAATCACAAATTGAAAATAAGGACTCAGAGATTAAACAATTACAGGAAGAATTAAAGGATAAAGAGACAACGATCCAAATGCTTGAACAAGACATTATTAAACTTCAAGATCGAGAGCAAAATCAGACGGAAGAACAACAAAAGAAAGATGAAAATCAAACAAAAAAGAATTCCTTTAAATCAATGTCTACTTCGTTTAAAGAAATGGATGAAGAAAAAGCAGCTCAAATTTTACAAGATTTAAAGAGAAAAACAGCATTAGCCATTTTAGAAGAGTTGGATGACAAGGAACGCGGCAAGATATTAGAAGTAATGGATGCTACTACTGCTGCGCAATTAACAGAGCAATTTTTGAATAAGGTAGAGGAAGAGTAGTCCTTTATGAAGCGTCTAGATAAATATGGAAAAAATCTCACCATTTCCAATACGGAGTAGGTTATTAAGTAGTAGTTCTGACGAAAAAATGCTAATTATATGTGGATAGCATTTAAAGATGCAAGTCGTAGCGTACACTCACTTAAAAAGTGGATTTTCTTTAACATCAATTCGATATTTTTTACGTTTAATCGTGTTGACGTCACGTTTCCAGTGAAGATAAGCTGCTTACAATATCCCCACTATAAAATCGAAGGATATGTATAGGGGAAGTGAAAAAACATTATATATGGAATTCCGCGCAATAAAATATTCAAGGAGGTGGTATTAAATTGATTAATGTAGCGATGTTATTGCAGCAGTTACCATCAACAGCTGATAAAAAAGGTCCCATGCCATTGCCAGTAAAAGAGCAGCAAACGGAACTTCCTTTTCATGAATTGCTTGCCTCTAAGCAAGAACTTGGAAAGATGATGGATCAGATTTGTAAAAATCTACCTAATGACAAAGAGAATGTGTTGTCTGAAGAGATATCTCCCTTCATGCAACAGTGGGTAAGTAAATGGGTTGAAACACAAGGAAACGGAAAACTGCAACCGGAAGAATCCTTAGATAAAGAGATAGCCATACAAATAGAAACACTACTTCCAAGTGAGCAGCGAATGTCAGGAAACGAAAGTATATCCATGACAGATGGGCAGGAAGCTAATTTATTGATACAGAAAGAATTAACTGCAATTTATTCTAAGGTAAGCTCTTTATTATCTCAGCTAAATAATCAAGCAAATGATCAAGCAAATATAAAACAAACAGCGTCAAAATTAGTTCATTTACTACAGCAATGGTCTAACTTAAGTAAACAAGTAAGTACCACAGGGAATAAGGATGAGGCAATAATCCGTTTAAATCAAGGTGGGAATACAAAAGAAGCAACCATTTGGAAACAGTTAGTGGCAACATTTGAAAAAAGAACTGCGTTTGTTCAAAAGCAGCATTACAATAATGAAGCTAAAATAGCAAGTGGTGATGTCGCTAAGTGGCTTACAAAAGTAATGGAAGAGATGTCGAAAGCTAAGCCGACAACAAGCCATACGAAAGAGCCAATAGCAACTATGAATCATATAACCCCAACTTCAGTACCTATGGCAAAACTTGAACAGCATGTGATATATCTTCAACCAGAGCAGCAAACGCAACGAAATACTGGTCAAGAGCTAGTTCAACAATTACAGCGAATAATGCAGTCAAGTAAATTTATGAAAATGCCAAATGGTGTCAACCAGCTTCATGTAACGTTGCGTCCAGCACACTTGGGTGATATGACAATCCGATTTACGCAAACAGATGGAGTGATGGCGGTTCGTATTCTAGTACAATCCCAAGCTGCAAAGGAAATGTTAGAGTCTAATATACATAAGCTCCGTAATATGTTTTCGCCGCAGCAAGTAACCATTGAAAAACAAGAAAGCTTATTGCAGCAAAGTCAACAAATGCAAAAAGGAACTGGATCTGAATCGCAGCAGTATTCTGATTCACAAGAGCAGAAGCAACAAGAATTTCACGATGACGCTGCTGCAGATAATAATGAAGAATTTATGACTACTTTCCATGAACTTTTAATGAATGAACAAGTATAAAGGGGGTGTATGATAATGGCAAAAATTGATCCTTCGCTTTATTTACATAATCAAAAAGAGCGAACACCCAGCCCAGATCTAGGAAAAGATGAATTTTTGAACATTTTAATGACTCAGTTAAAAAATCAAGACCCTACTAATCCAATGGATGATCGTCAATTTGTATCACAGATGGCAGAATTTAGTTCATTAGAGCAGATGATGAAGATGTCGAAATCTATTAATACTTTAGTAGAAAGTCAACTTGTTTCTCCTGTGATTAAATATAGTCACATGTTAGGAAAAGAAGTAACTTACCAAGGTTATGATGAAGAAACGGAATTAAAAACAAGTAGAGTCGTCGCTGTTAGTCAGAATGAAGGTTGGGCAATTCTAGAATTAGAAAATGGTGAGAAGATATACGCCGATGCAGCTTTGCAAGTAAATGATCCGGCCTTTGAAGAAACAGAGGACAAGTAAAAGTAGCCACGGGCGAAAATAGCATGAGCTTTTATCGGTTACGTACGTAGATGAAATCTACTATACTTCAAACGCTCAAAAATATATTTAATTTTATATAAAGGGGAAATGACAATGTTACGTTCTATGTATGCAGGAATTTCTGGCATGAAAGGATTTCAAACAAAGTTAGATGTTATTGGGAACAATATTGCAAACGTAAATACATCCGGTTTTAAAAAAGGAAGAGTCACATTTCAAGATATGATGAGCCAAACAACTTCTGGAGCTCAAGGACCTACGGCTACGCGTGGTGGAATAAACCCATCTCAAGTAGGTTTAGGTTCGCAGCTTGGATCCATTGATAACATTCACACTCAAGGGTTTAGGCAAACAACTGGAAAACCGTTAGATTTGATGCTAGAAGGCGATGGCATGTTTATTGTGGAAGGAAATGGCACTACCTATTACACACGGGCTGGAAACTTTTATTTAGATGATGATGATCGCATTGTCGATGCAAATGGATTCTATTTGCAAAGTGTTGGTGGAGAGGAATTGACCATTCCGGAAGACGCTGAAAATTTTAGTATTGGAACCGATGGTACAGTTACGTATGTTAATGCGGATGGAGACCCAGTTGATGGCGGGCAAATTGCGCTTGCTAATTTTTCTAACCCAGCAGGTTTAGAAAAAGCGGGTAACAATTTATTTCTTAATAGTGAAAATGCGGGTTACAACGGAATTGTTGCTCCAGAAACAGAAGGTGCTGCTAAAATTGTATCTAGTGCACTTGAAATGTCCAATGTTGATTTATCGGAAGAATTTACAGAAATGATTACCGCCCAACGCGGGTTCCAAGCAAACACAAGAATTATTACGACTTCCGATGAAATTCTTCAAGAACTTGTAAATTTAAAACGATAAATTAAGGGGGAAAGGGAGCGTTTTTTCGCTCCCACCTACACATGATTTCATTAACTAGATTAAACGGTGACGAATTTACATTAAACGCAATAATGATTGAACAGGTTCAAAATTTTCCCGATACAACGATTACGTTAATGAATGGAAAGAAATTTGTTGTAAAGGAAACTCGTTCAGAAGTTCTTCAGCGAACTTTAGCGTATTATCAGCAAATTGGTGTTCAAGTTGTCACCAAGAAGGAGGTATGCAACGGCGATGAATAAACTAGTAAAAACGATGCTAACGTCATTAACTGTCATACTGATTATAGGGATTTCCGCTTTCGTCGTTGTCCAATATGTTAACTCAGATGAGCAAAGTGGAAAAACATCATCCATTGATAAAATGGAAGAATATTCATACGAAACACCTGAAATTACAACAGACCTCAAAGATGGTAATTTTGTAAGAATACAGTTTCAAATTATTACCGATGGAAAAGATGCAAAAAAAGAAATCGAGAAACGAGACTTTCAAATAAAAAATATTCTTATCAAAGAATTAGCTACTTTAGAAGAAAAAGATTTCCAATCGGGGCTTGATGATTTAGAAAAACACGTAAAAACAAAACTGAATGAAGTCATGACTACAGGGAAGATAACGGATGTTTATACAATTAGTAAGATTTTACAATAAGAAAGTTTTCGACTCCGATTTGGAGGTGACGGTCGTTGGTAGAAGAAGTTCTTTCACAGAATGAAATTGATGCATTATTATCCGCTATATCTTCTGGTGAAATGGATGCGGACGAATTAAAAAAAGAAGATCAAGAAAAGAAAGTGCGTGTCTATGATTTTAAACGTGCATTGCGATTCTCTAAGGATCAAATTCGTAGTATTTCACGGATACATGAAAATTACGCGCGTTTATTAACCACTTTTTTCTCAGCTAAATTACGAACATATGTAAACATCTCGGTTGCATCTGTGGATCAAATACCTTATGAAGAGTTTATTCGTTCTGTACCTAAGATGACGATTTTAAATACATATAGTCTGAAGCCGCTAGAAGGTAGAATTGTAATGGAAATTAATCCAAACATTGCTTATGCGATGCTTGATAGAACTTTAGGTGGGCAAGGCGTTAGTTTTAATAAAGTCGAAAATTTAACCGAAATTGAAACACTTCTAATGTCACAGTTGTTTGAAAAGGCGAGTACGAAGCTCCAAGAAGCTTGGGCTTCCATTGTAGACATTGATCCTGTTATGGAAGACTTTGAAGTAAATCCACAATTTTTACAAATGGTTTCACCCAATGAAACCGTCGTGGTTGTATCGCTAAATACTGCAATAGGAGAAGCAAGCGGCATGATTAATATTTGTATTCCGCATATTGTATTAGAACCAATTATATCTAAGTTGTCCGTTCATTACTGGATGCAAACGGCTGGAAAAAAACGTAATGATGAAGCATATGAAAAAATAACTAAAAATATCCAGCAAGCAACTGTTGAAGTAAAACCAGTCTTAGGTGAATCAACGATCACCATTGAACAGTTTTTGAAATTAGGCAAAAAAGATATTATTAGACTCGATCAATCCATTGAAAGCCCACTAATATTAGAGGTAAATGATGAGCCGAAATTTCTTGTACAACCAGGTACATATAAAAATAGAATGTCCGTCCAAATATTAGATACTTTTAAAGGGGGAATGAAGATGGGGAATGACGGTAAGCTATCTCAAGATGAAATTGATGCACTATTAGATGTAAGTTCTACAGAGGATGATGATAACTCTAGCTCCATTACGAATGATTTCTTATCTACAATGGAAATTGATACATTAGGGGAGATTGGCAACATATCCTTTGGTAGCTCTGCTACAACTTTATCTACATTATTAAACGAAAAAGTTGAAATTACGACACCTGAAGTTTCTGTCATAGCTCAGGAGGAGTTGAAAAATTTCACCTTTGAACCAGTAAGTGTCCAAGTAAACTATTTAGAAGGTTTTTCCGGGAAGAATGTATTTGTTATAAAAGCAGAAGATGCAGCTATTATATCCGATATTATGCTAGGAGGAGATGGCAGAAACCCATCAGAAGAATTAAATGAAATTCATTTAAGTGCTGTGCAGGAAGCAATGAATCAGATGATGGGTGCTGCTGCTACAAGCATGTCTACAGTATTCAATAAACGTGTAGACATCTCTCCACCGACGATCCATTTAGAAGATCCAGAAAAAGAATCTGAAAAGACTTTAGGAGACGACCCTTTTGTTAAAGTAACTTTCCAATTAAAAGTTGGTGATCTCATTGATTCGACACTCTTTCAATTAATGCCAATTCAATTTGGGAAAGAATTAGTAAACCAATTAGTTTCTAGCGAATCGAGCGAAGAAGAAATAGCATCAACCGTTATAGAAGAACAACCAACGAGCCATAAAGAATATAATGAGAATTACTCAGAACCCGAAAAGAACCACTCTTATGCTAAGGATACAAAACAATTTATAGGGCATCATCACCTAGCAACAGAGCAATCTAATGTGCAACAAGCAGAATTTTCATCATTTGAGCCCGTGACTTTAAACCAAACTGAACAACGTAATTTAGATATGCTGTTGGATGTTCCGTTAAAAGTAACGGTGGAACTTGGTAGAACGAAGCGCACGATTAAGGATATCTTAGATTTATCACAAGGTTCTATTGTAGAGTTAGATAAATTAGCAGGTGAACCGGTAGATATTCTAGTAAATGAAAAACGGATTGCAACGGGAGAAGTAGTTGTCATTGATGAAAATTTTGGCGTTCGCGTAACGGACATTTTAAGCCAATCCGATCGTTTAAACAAACTAAAATAAATCGAACAAATATAGTGGGAGGTTTTGCTGTATGGGCAATCGTATTTTGATAGTAGATGACGCAGCATTTATGCGAATGATGATTAAGGATATTCTAACTAAAAATGGGTTTGAAGTTGTTGGCGAAGCACAAGATGGTGTACAAGCTGTTGAAAAATATAATGAATTAAATCCAGATTTAGTAACGATGGATATTACAATGCCAGAAAAAGATGGAGTTACAGCATTAAAAGAAATATTAGCTGCTGATGCACAAGCAAAAATCATCATGTGTTCTGCAATGGGGCAACAAGCAATGGTGATTGATGCTATTCAAGCAGGAGCAAAGGATTTTATTGTAAAACCGTTCCAAGCGGATCGCGTTATTGAAGCAATTCAGAAAGCTTTAAGCTAAAAGTGAGTGAATGTGTGTGAAGAAATTAACGGTTGTATTTAGTTTGTTGAGCCTGTTTCTATTTCTGATTGTAACAGAATTAGATGTAGCAGCTGCTCCTAAATCTGTTAATGATTGTATCAACGACGAAGCAGACTGTGAATCAACAGAAACAAATGGAGCAGAGAAGGAAAATAATGAAGATAAGACGGCATTGTTGGATAAAGACACAGATGCAGACCCACTATGGCTAAGCTTTGTGAAGTTAATCATTGCTTTATTGCTTGTTCTCGGTTTAATTTATCTCCTGCTTCTGTTTCTGAAACGAAAAAATGCGTTATTTAACCAGGCGAAAGCAATAGAGAACATCGCAGGTATATCTGTAGGGCAGAATAAATCATTGCAAATCGTTCGCTTAGGGAAAAAGTATTATTTAATCGGTGTAGGCGATAATGTTGAGTTGCTTCAGGAAATAACGGATGAGTCTGTTATTGATGATTTACGAAAGGAGGGTGTAGCTTATGAAACAGCTACTCTTCCAAAGTTTTTGCAAAAATTTAATCATGGATCAAAAAATATGAAAATAAATGACCAAACGAATTTCAAACGGCAATTTACAAGGGAATTGGACAAGTTAAAGCAAAATCGCAACCAATTAATACAGCAGTTTGCACAGAAGGAAGATCGTAATGAATGAATTTATTGATATGTTCTCGAGTTCTGATCCTGAAAATGTGTCCACTTCCATAAAGTTAGTTTTATTATTAACAGTTCTAACATTGGCGCCAAGTATTTTAATTTTAATGACGAGTTTTACAAGAATTGTTATTGTACTGTCGTTTGTTCGAACATCATTAGCAACACAGCAAATGCCACCAAATCAAGTACTCATTGGTCTTGCACTGTTCCTTACTTTTTTCATTATGGCACCTGTATTTAATGAGGTATATGATAATGCATTGCAGCCATTGTTCGATGAGGAAATCACATTAGATGAAGCATACGATGAAGCAAGTACACCAATTAAGCAATTTATGGCTGAACATACGCGGCAAAAAGATTTAGCCTTATTTATGAATTACGCTGAACTAGAGCGCCCAAATGCTGTTGAGGAAATACCGTTAACAACCTTAGTTCCCGCATTTGCTATAAGCGAATTAAAAACAGCTTTTCAAATGGGGTTTATGATTTTTGTTCCCTTTCTTATTATAGATATGGCTGTTGCCAGTGTATTGATGTCCATGGGGATGATGATGCTTCCTCCCGTTATGATTTCATTGCCATTTAAAATATTACTATTTGTGCTGGTAGACGGTTGGTACTTAATTACGCATTCATTACTGGACAGCTTTTAAATAGGAGGTGCAGGGCGTTAGCCGTCCTGTATTCCTTACCAGATAGGGGGCATAAAAAATGAGCAGTGAATTCGTTTTAACGCTAGCAGAAAAAGGCGTGTTTACCATCTTACTAGTAACTGGCCCACTACTTCTACTTGCGCTAGTTGTTGGACTGCTTGTCAGTATTTTTCAAGCAACAACACAAATACAGGAGCAAACGTTAGCATTTATTCCTAAGATTGTTGCTGTATTGGTAGGATTAGTTTTCTTTGGGCCTTGGATGTTAACACAAATGATTGAGTTCACTTCGAATCTATTTCAAAATATGAATCAGTTTGTAGGATAAAAAATGTTAGATGTTATTGATATAAATCGTTTACCTGTATTTTTACTAATTTTAGTACGTGTAGTGGCGTTTTTTGCTACGATGCCATTATTTTCTTATCGAACAATTCCAAGACCGTTTAAATTAGGATTAAGCTTTTTTCTTGCCTTCTTAATGTTTTACGCGGTTGATGCTCCTGCGATAGCAATAGATGGCCATTATTTTTTACTTCTCTTAAAGGAAGCTGTAGTTGGTTTGTTTATAGGTTTGATCGCATATATCATTTTGTCAGCAGTGCAAATTGCTGGTGGTTTTATTGATTTTCAAATGGGGTTTGCCATTGCCAATGTTATTGATCCACAAACGGGAGCACAAAGCCCGCTAACTGGTCAATATTTTTATATTTTTGCTTTACTATTTCTACTATCGGTAAATGGACACCATATCTTAATAGATGGAATGGTAAATAGCTATCAATTTATCCCATTAGAACAGTATGTCCCATTTCAAAATGAATCCATTGTTCACTATGTTATCGAAAGTTTTAACGCTATGTTTCTCATTGCTTTTCAAATTGCGATTCCAATCGTAGGCTGTCTTTTCCTAGTAGATGTAGCGTTAGGAATTATTGCTCGAACCGTTCCGCAATTAAATGTGTTTGTTGTTGGCTTACCATTAAAAATACTAGTTAGTTTTATCGTATTATTAGTTTTTATGAGTTTATATGTCGTGTTAGCAAAAGATCTTTTTGAAATTTTATTTGCTACGATACGCAGTTTGCTACATTTATTCGGGGGTGGATAAGTTGTCATTAAAGCTGGACTTACAATATTTTGCTGGTGAAAAGACGGAAAAAGCTACCCCGAAAAAACGTCAAGATGAAAGAAAAAAAGGAAAAGTTGCTAAGAGTCAAGATGTTAATACAGCTATATTGCTGTTATTTGCGCTCATCGTTCTTTATGTCTTTGGAAGTTCCATGAAAAATCAAATGACATCTTTATATGAGCATACATTTACAGAGTTTATTCATTGGCAAGTAACGGAAACTACTGTGGCACAAGTTTTCAATGGAGCTACACTGGAAGTAGCAAAGATGTTAGCGCCGATTATGATCATTGTAATTATCGGCGCACTGGCTGCAAATTTTTTGCAAATTGGCTTTCTATTTACAACAGAGCCACTGAAGTTTGATTTAAAAAAGATTGACCCTATTCAAGGGGCAAAGCGAATTTTTTCTTTACGAGCGATTGTGGAATTACTTAAATCACTATTAAAAATTGTTAGTATTGGTACAGTAACTTTTACTGTGATTTGGATTTATAAAGATGAAATGATGATGATGGCGTTTAAAAATGCGGATACAGCACTTGGATTCTTTGGGCAAGTCACGATCGTTATGGGAATTATCGCTGTTATTGTTCTCGTGTTTTTAGCTGTATTCGATTATGCATATCAACGCTATGATTATGAAAAAAATATGAAAATGTCAAAACAAGATGTAAAAGATGAATTTAAAAACGTGGAAGGCGACCCACTTATTAAATCAAAAATAAAAGAGCGTCAAAGGCAAATGGCTACAAGAAGAATGATGAGTGAAGTTCCAAATGCAGATGTCATTATTACAAATCCAACGCATGTAGCCATTGCGATTAAATACGATGAAGGAAAAGCTGCTGCCCCGTACATATTGGCTAAGGGTGTGGATGAGGTAGCGCTAAGAATTAAACAGGTAGCTAAGGAAAATAGCGTGATGACTGTTGAAAATAAGCCGCTTGCTCGTTCATTATATCGTGTTGTAGATATCGGCGACGTTATACCAGAATCGTTTTTTCAGGCGGTTGCAGAAATATTGGCGTACGTATATAAATTAGAGAGAAAAGTTTAAGCAATAAGGAGAGTCCCCCATGAAAGCAAGAGATCTATCTGTTCTTTTAGGCGTTATTTTAATCATTATTATGCTCATTGTACCACTACCAGGATGGTTGTTAAGTATTTTGATACTTTGTAATATCTCCCTAGCGTTAATTGTTATTTTAGTATCTATGAATACGCAGGAAGCGTTGCAATTTTCCGTGTTTCCAACTCTGTTATTACTATTGACGCTATTTCGTCTTGGATTAAACGTTTCAACAACTAGATCCATATTATCCGAAGCGGATGCAGGTGGTGTTGTAGCCACATTCGGATCATTTGTTATTGGGGGGAATCCGGTAGTTGGATTTGTCGTCTTTGTCATTTTAGTTATCATTCAATTTCTCGTTATTACGAAAGGGTCTGAACGTGTATCGGAAGTAGCTGCGCGCTTTACATTAGATGCGATGCCTGGAAAACAGATGAGTATAGATGCTGATTTAAATGCTGGCTTAATTTCAGAACAACAGGCAAAAGAGCGGCGAGAAAAAATTGAAAAAGAAGCGGATTTTCACGGCTCCATGGATGGTGCAAGTAAATTTGTTAAAGGTGATGCCATTGCAGGTATTATTATCGTTTTAATTAATATTATTTTTGGTTTAATTATTGGCATGGTACAAATGGATCTGTCTTTTCAAGAAGCGATTAATACATTTATGCGCTTAACAGTAGGAGATGGGTTAGTCAGCCAAATTCCAGCTTTGCTTATTTCTACAGCTACTGGAATTGTTGTAACCAGAACAGCAGGGAGTGGAAATTTGGGTACAGATGTATCCGGTCAATTATTGCAATATCCAAAGCTATTATTTATTGCGAGTGGTACTGTGTTTTTACTTGGTTTCACACCGATAAATTTTTTCTTGACGACAATTTTGGCGGCATTATTAGCATTAAGTGGTTATCTATTACTTAAACAAACTGAAGATATCATAGAACCTAGCGATGAAGAGGTTGATGAAACAGAGAGTGACGTAATGAAAGCTCCTGAAAATGTTGTGCAATTAATTAATATGGATCCAATAGAATTTGAGTTTGGCTATTCGCTTATTCCTATAGCTGATACGAATCAGGGGGGGGATTTACTAGATCGGATTGTTATGATTCGTAGGCAACTGGCAGTTGAACTCGGTATTGTTATTCCAGTTGTTCGCATTCGTGACAACATACAGCTACAGCCTAATGAGTACCGTTTAAAAATAAAAGGTGAAGAGGTTGCCTCTGGAGAGTTATTACTCGATCATTACTTGGCAATGGCACCAGATATGGATGAAGATGATATTGAAGGTGTGGAAACGACAGAACCAGCTTTCGGATTACCAGCAAAATGGGTTAGTGAGGAATGGAAAGATGAAGCAGAACTTTCTGGATATACAGTAGTGGATCCCCCTTCTGTTGTATCCACTCATTTAACAGAAGTAATTAAACGTCATGCACATATGCTGCTAGGCAGAGAAGAAACAAAACAATTAGTTGATCATCTCAAAGAAAGTTACCCTACTTTAGTTGAAGAAGTCACTCCCGAGCCACTATCTGTGGGGGATATACAAAAAGTGCTAGCTAAATTATTGAGGGAAAAGGTATCTATTCGTAATTTGCCAATCATATTTGAAACATTAGCAGATTTTGGAAAATTAACCAACGATACGGATTTGCTAACGGAGTACGTTCGTCAAGCACTATCCAGCCAGATTACAAAGCAATATACGGATAAAGATCGTTCATTGAAAGTCGTGACACTCTCAGCTAGAGCAGAACAGGCAATTGCCGAAAGCATTCAACAAACGGAGCATGGAAGCTTCTTATCAATGGATCCTGAAATGCAGCAACAATTACTAGAGCATATGAAAGAAGAAGTGGAAAAGTTAACACTTCAAGAAGAAACAGCGATATTACTATGCTCACCGGCTGTAAGGATGTATGTAAAACAATTATTGGATCGTTTTTTACCACAAGTTGCTGTCTTATCTTATAACGAGTTAGAGCCAGACGTACAAGTACAAAGTATTGGGGTGGTGAATATAGCGTGAAAGTAAAAAAATATACGGCAGGATCAATGCCTGAGGCCATGAAACAAATACGAAAAGAACTGGGAGCAGAAGCTGTTATCCTTCAATCGAGGCAAGTGAATAAGCGCAAATTTTTAGGCTTGTTTAAAAAACCACAAATAGAAGTGGTAGCTGTTAAAGACCCACAGCCAATAGCGCCTAAAAAACAGGTATCACAGAAGCAAGAAATGAGGATAAAAGAAAGAAAGGATAATACAAATACAAATATTGTTTCTCCTGAACTACAGGAACTAAGGCAAGTTAAAAAGTTATTGCACCAATCCGCTATTCATACATTGACTTATCCTTTTGATTATCAATCTGCTTATCATTATTTATTAGAGCAAGAAGTAAACCAACCACTTGCTAAAAGTTTAATAGAATCAGTAATGGAAAAATATAGCGCTAAGTCACAGCCCACCTACCAAGAAATAGTAAAAAAGGTGGAAGAGGAAATAATGGAACGACTGCAAGCAGTTCCATTTCAAGGTTTAACCTATAATCAAAAGCTTGTCTATTTTGTTGGACCGACGGGAGTGGGAAAAACTACTACAATTGCTAAACTGGCAGCTGAAAGCAAATTAAAAGATGGGAAAAATGTTGCCTTTATAACGGCAGATACGTATCGAATTGCAGCTGTTGAACAATTAAAAACATATGCTGATATTTTATCCGTTCCTATTGAAGTTGTTTATTCGAACGATGATATGGTAAAAGCCATTCACAAATTATCAACATATGACATTATATTTATCGATACAGCAGGAAGAAATTTTCGAGAAGATGCTTATATTAAACAACTTCAAGAGGATGTATTGATAAATAAAGAGGCTACTATGTTTTTAGTTTTATCGTTAACAGCTAAATCTCAAGACTTATTGAACATTTATGATCAATTTGAGCCCTTACCTATTTCTCAAGTGATTTTTACAAAATTAGATGAAACAAGACAAGTTGGTGGCATGTTAAATATAATCTTTAAAAAATCAATTGGCGTCGGTTATATAACAAATGGGCAAGATGTTCCTGATGACTTAGTACACCCAACACCTGAGTTTTTGTCATCTAGCATAATGGAGCATGCTTATGAAAATTGATCAAGCAACAGGACTTAGAAACAGATTGGAAACGATGCGAGAGAGTAAACAAGCGAAAACAATTGCGGTTATTAGTGGTAAGGGAGGAGTAGGAAAGTCTAATATCACTTTAAATTTTGCTTTAGGCTTACTGCGATATGGAAAAAAGATTCTAATCATGGATATGGATATAGGTATGGGAAACATTGATATCTTGCTTGGTAGACAGATTGAAAGAACAATTGTTGATATGTTTCAGCGTAGACTTCCTATTCAGTCCATTATTGAACAAGGTCCAGAAAACTTACATTATATTGCTGCAGGATCAGGGTTTTCAGATATTTATGCGATGGATACGAAGACGAAGGAGTTTTTCTTTCAGCAATATCAATCTTTGCTTATGCATTATGATTATATATTTTTTGATATGGGGGCAGGAATCACCAATGACAGCTTATCATTCATTTTAGCTGCAGAAGAGTGCCTTCTTGTGACTACTCCTGAACCCACGGCTATAACAGATGGGTATAGCATGATTAAGCATATCGCAAGTCACAACAATATGTTGCCTATTCGAGCCATTATGAATCGTGCGCAATCCAATATGCAAGGCCATAATATGCTTGTTCGTTTTCAAAAGGTCATACAACAATTCTTACAAATAAATATTCATATATTAGGCTCTTTACCTGAAGATCAAACTGTCAGAGCCGCTGTTATTCACCAAACACCGTTTATTATTTTTCAAGAAAAGTCAGCAATTAGTAAAGCAACCAAGAAATTAGTACGAACTTACTTGAATGAAGTAGATGAATATAAAGCGGAAAAAGGAAATAGTTCTAGTTTCTTACAAAAATTAAAACGATTATGGACGGAGAGGTAATCGATTATGAATATAATTCGAGTCCTTGTCATCGATGATTCAGCTTTTATGCGTAAAATTCTTACAGATATGCTATCGAGTGATCCAGTGATAGAGGTTGTTGCTACAGCTCGAAATGGCGAAGATGGACTACATAAAATAAACCAATTTTCACCTGATGTTATTACGCTAGACGTACAAATGCCAGTAATGGACGGAATAACGACTTTGAAGAACATCATGCAAACAAATCCAATACCTGTTGTTATGTTGTCCAGTGTGACAGAGGATGCAACGATTAAAACCATTCAAGCTATTTCAAGCGGAGCGGTAGATTTTATTGCTAAGCCTTCTGGTGCTATTTCGATTGATATTGAGACTATGAAACAAGAAATCATACGTAAAGTGATAACTGCTGCCTCGGTTAAATTGCCAAGTCAGCAAGAAGAGAGGGTTAGGCAAAATATAATCGAAAATCCTGTAAATGAGTTAGCGCCTTACAAGCAAACAATCGTAGTCATTGGGGCTTCAACAGGTGGTCCTAGAGCACTTCAGCATATTATTGAACAATTACCAAAGGATTTGGCAGCTGCTGTGTTAATTGTTCAGCATATGCCAGCCGGATTTACAAAATCGCTAGCTGAGCGACTGAATTCTAAATCTGACATAGCGGTGAAGGAAGCGGCACATGGTGAGAGATTACGACGGGGTGTTGTATATATCGCGCCAGGTGGATGGCATATGAAAGTTAAACAGATGGGTTCTTCCGTTTTTATCGATTTAACAGATGAAGAACCTTTACGTGGCCATAGGCCATCTGTAGATATGCTTTTTACATCCCTCGCGCCACTTAAAGAAGTTAACAAGATGGCAGTGATTTTAACAGGGATGGGAAATGACGGGGCAAATGGAATTAAAAGCTTAAAAAAACATGATAAACACACATACATTATTGCAGAATCAGAGGAAACTGCAATTGTATATGGAATGCCAAAAGCGGCAATGGCTACCAATTTGGTTAATAAGCAAGCACCATTGCATGCAGTAAGTAGGTTAATAACTCAATTAATTTAGTTGGAGGGATAGAGTTGGATACTTCTGGATATTTAACTGTCTTTATAGATGAGAGCAACGAACATTTGGAAGTTTTGTATAACCAGTTACTAGCGCTAGAGAAAAACCCGCAAGAAAAGGCAATCATTGAAGAAATTTTCCGAGCAGCCCATACACTAAAAGGCATGTCAGCGACGATGGGGTACCAAGATTTAGCTAATCTTACGCATAAGTTAGAAAATGTTTTTGATGGCATCAAAGAAGGACGGCTAAACGTTCAATCAGAAATGATTGATATTTTGTTTTCTGCAGTTGATTATTTACATGAAATGGTAGAGGATGTTGCTTCCGGTGGTAGTGGGAGCAAAGACGTAACGGATATTGTTGAGCAATTGAAAAGTTTAGAGCAAGGAGATGTATTGCCTCAAGATAGTGTACCACTAAATACCTTAAAGCAAGCCAAAACAAATGGCACACAAATGAAAAATGTAGACGAGTTTGCGCTTACTATTCTACAAGAGTCAAAAGAGCGTGGATATACAAACTATGAAATTATTATTACCCTAAGCCAAAATTGTTTATTAAAAGGCGCTCGTGTCTTTATGATATTTGAAGTTTTGGAAAAGCTTGGTGAAATCATTAAATCTGAGCCGTCTGTAACGGAATTGGAAGAAGAACAATTTGATCAGACGTTTACAGTATTATTTATCTCTGAATATAAAAAAGAAATAATACAAACGAATATTGAAAAGGTGTCGGAAATTGAATCAGTTCACATTGTTCCTTTTAACGTAGATCAGATTCAGGAAACGGAGCAAACGTTAGAAAAATCTGAAGAACAGCCGCAACCTAAAGATGGACAACATGGCAAACAACGACATGCGAATGGAATAGCAAATAAAACCATTCGCGTAAATATTGATCGTTTAGACGTACTAATGAATTTATTTGAAGAATTAGTTGTTGACCGTGGGAGATTAGAGCAATTAGCTGCAGAATTAGATAATAAAGATTTGCAAGATACAGTTGAACATATGTCGCGTGTTTCGAATGATCTTCAGTCCATCATTTTGACGATGCGTATGGTGCCAATTGAACAAGTGTTTAATCGGTTTCCGCGGATGATACGACAGGTTGCTCGGGAGTTAAATAAACAAGTTGAAGTGGAAGTTATTGGCGCTGATACAGAATTAGATCGAACGGTAATTGATGAAATTGGTGACCCATTAGTTCATCTTATTCGTAATGCAATTGATCACGGTATTGAATCAAAAGAAGAAAGAATAAATAAAGGGAAGCCTGAGTATGGCACATTAAAGCTTGAGGCCTACCATAGTGGTAACCATGTGTTTATCGAAATCGTGGACGATGGTGCAGGCATTCACAAGGATAAAGTGATAAAGAAAGCAATTTCAAAAGGAGTTTTATCTGAATCACAAGCGGAACTTTTATCGGATCAGCAAGTATTTGAATTAATTATGTCCAGTGGTTTTTCAACTGCTGATCAAGTATCAGATATTTCTGGCCGAGGTGTTGGTTTAGATGTTGTAAAAAATACAATTGAATCTTTAGGTGGAAAAATAGCGATCGATTCTAAAGAGGGGCAAGGAACAGTCTTTTCTATTCAATTGCCACTTACATTATCCATTATTTCCGTACTTTTAATTGAGCTACAGAAAGAAAAATATGCCATCCCGCTGTCATCGATTATAGAGACAGCAATTGTCCATAAAGATGATGTCATGCATGCACATCATACAAAAGTAATTGATTTTCGTGGCAAAGTGGTGCCATTAGCATTTTTAAATGACATATTTAACGTGCAGCAAATGATAGAAGCAGATAAAGATTCATACTTATCCATTGTCATTGTCAAGAAAGGTAATAAAATGGTAGGACTTGTCGTAGATTCATTTATTGGTCAACAGGAAGTCGTCTTAAAATCGCTAGGCAATTATTTAACCAACACATTCGCTATTTCTGGGGCTACCATCCTCGGTGATGGAGAAGTAGCCTTGATTATTGATAGTAATGCGCTAGTAAAATAAAAATGGAGGGATAGTAGATGGAAAACAATATGTCTGGAAATAGAAAGGTCATTGTATTTCAACTTGGTGAGGAAGAATATGCGGTTTCTGTACAGCAGGTAAGCTCAATTGAAAGGTTAATGCCAATTACAAGAGTTCCTCAAACAGCTGATTTTGTAAAAGGGGTCATTAATTTAAGAGGAGTTGTAACTCCGGTTATTGACCTACGCTTACGTTTTGGGATGGAAGAAACACCTTACAGCGATTCAAATCGTATTATTATTGTTATTTTGGAAAATATGGAAGTTGGCTTAGTGGTAGACGCTGCTAATGATGTTATTGATATCCCAGAATCTGAAATAGAGCCTACTCCTGAAGTGATAGGAACCGTTGATACGAAATATATTGAAGGAGTAGCAAAGCTCGAAAACCGCCTACTTATTCTATTAAATATGCAAAAAGTATTAACAGAAGAAGAGATAGAAGAATTAAAGTCAGTGGAAGGGTAAGGCCAGGCTTATGGACCTAACAAAGTTAACGCAAATGCAAAAAGATGCGCTACGGGAAATAGGAAATATTGGTGCTGGAAATGCTGCAACATCCATGTCTAAATTAGTAAATCGAAAAATAGACATGGATGTGCCTACTGTAAACATTGTTAGTTTTGACGAGATGATGGAACGAATTGGCGGTCCGGAGTCTGTTGTTGTTGCCTTGTTGTTTCGCATTCAAGGAGATGCCCCTGGCACTGTATATTTCATCTTTTCTATAGAAGAGGCAGAAGCTTTAATTAAGGAAATTACGAATAATGATGCATTACGTTTAGATGTTAATGATGAGCTAGCCATTTCCGTCATTCAAGAAGCAGGTAACATCGTAACAGGTGCTTATTTATCAGCTTTAGGTGACTTTACCAATATTACGATGCATCCTTCTGTACCTTATTTAAGTATTGATATGGCTGGCGCAATATTGACCGTGGGACTACTAGAAGTGTCGCAAGTAGCAGACTACGCCTTAATTATTGATGCAAAAATCAGTTCATCTTATCAAGTAAGCCAAATTAAAGGAAATTTTTTATTTATTCCTGACCCTGATTCATTTTCCAAACTGTTTAAAGCATTAGGAGTTACGAACGATGTCTAAGCTAATGTCTTCCTCTCATGTTGTAAAAGTTGGAATAGCAGATTTGAAGGTAACCAAAGCTCCTAATACGATTCGAACATCGGGGCTAGGTTCCTGTGTAGGTGTTGTTATCTATGATGAAAGAAAAAAAGTAGCTGGGCTAGCACACGTTCTATTACCAGATTCGAAATTAGCTAGACAAAACAATTTTAATCACTATAAATATGCCGATACAGCAATACCACTTTTGGTGGAGCAATTATCTAGTCTTGGGGCAAGAAGTAACCTATTAAAAGCTAAAGTAGCTGGAGGGGCACAAATGTTTCAATTCTCGTCGGGATCCGATATGATGCGAATTGGCCCACGAAATGTAGAATCTGTTTTGGAGAAACTGAAGCAACTTTCCATACCTGTTCTTGCATCTGATACAGGTGGTAACGCTGGACGGACGATAGAATTTGATCTACAGACAAGTCTTTTGAAAGTGCGAACGGTAAATAAAGGTGAAACATTTATTTAAATGTAGGGCCGTTTACAATAATGGACTGAATAATCTATAGAAATGATACTACTTAACGAAAATAGAATCGTCTTGTCGAAATAAAGAACTTCTTATTTTAAGAAACTTGAGCTTATATGTAAAGAGAGTGTAACTTTTTTCAATAAAAGTTACTAAAAAGCAAAAAGCTATCTTAATGGATGGACTTTTAATTTAAGGCAATAGGAGTGTCCGTTTATTGCTCGCATAGTAACAGGACGGATGAAGCTATGGTAAGAAGGAGTGATAAAGATGAAAGCAACTTCATCTCCGCATGAGCAGAAGCTTTGGGATGATTGGCTTAATAACCATTGCATGGAAGCAGCAAATGAACTAATCGAAAATTATATGTATTTGGTTAACTTTCATGTGGAGAGAATCGCCAGCCATTTGCCAAATAATGTAATGAAAGATGATGTGAAAAGTTTTGGACTAATGGGTCTTTACGATGCATTAAAAAAGTTTGACCGCACTCGTCAACTAAAATTCGATACGTACGCTTCGTTTCGTATTAAAGGAGCGATTATTGATGGGCTTCGAAAAGAAGATTGGCTTCCCCGTTCTTTACGAGAAAAAACAAAAAAGATTGAGCACGTAACAAATCAATTAGAACAGCAATATCAAAGAATACCAAGTGTGGAAGAAATTGCAAAGCATACTGGTATGACGGTTAAAGAAGTGGAAACGGCGATGTACGATTCTTTATTTGCTAATATTCTTTCCATTGAAGAAAAGCCTACTGATCCGAAGCTAAAGCTTAAAGAAGGAATAGGTTATTCCATTCCAGATACTAAATCAGTCGCTCCAGAAAATCAAGTTGTACAAAATGAACTAAAAGAAGAATTAAAAGCTAGTATGAAAAAATTAAATGAGAATGAGCAATTAGTAATCAGCTTATTTTATCAAGAGGAATTAACATTAACTGAAATAGGAGAAGTGTTAGGGCTGACGACGTCTCGCATATCACAAATTCATAAAAAATCGATTACCAAGCTGAACACGATCTTAAAGAAACTGCAAGCTATATCTTAGTTTGTTTGCATGAAGCATACCTTTTTAACTACTTTTTCTTTATAAAATAAAATGGAATCCGACTTGCGCATACACTAACAAAGATGAGATACAAAAAAGAAAGTGACGGATGTGTATCACCTTTTTTAAAAATCAAAAATTATTTATTAGGGAGGGTGCGGGAATGAAATTATTAGAAAATATATTTAAAGTTAACGTCTCCCAGGATAAAATGTTAGCAGAAATAGACGTAAGCGAACAGGAAGAAGATTTTACAACACTACAAATGACGAAATCAGATGTGATAGCATTTCTACAAAAAAATAACGTTACCAATGGAATTTTGGAAGAAACGATCTTTTCAATCGTCAACGATACATCAAAAGTTACTTATCCAATTACAATTGCTAAAGGAAAAAAACCAGTCCATGGCAAAGATGGTCAATTGCAATATATCTCTGACTTTAATCCTGATAATGCTTGGGAAAAAAAGCAGGATTTTCGAGACATTATGCAAATACCATCGGTGAAAAAAGGGGAAAAAATCGCAACCCTTATTGCACCTACAGATGGTGAAGCGGGTTTTGACGTAAGCGGAGCGACTATTCCATCATATCCTGGCAAAAAAGTTGTTGTAAAAGCAGGCAAGAACGTTGTTTATCGGGAAGCTGATCAATGTTTTTATGCTACTACAGATGGGCAGTTGAGCTGGCGCGGAAAGTATATTCAAGTCCAACCAGTATATGAAGTAAATCAAACATTATCTATGAAAACGGGCAATATAGATTTTATTGGCACTATCATTATTCGTGGTGATGTCCCTGCTGGTTATACAGTTACAGCAAAAGGAGATGTCAAAATATTTGGGATGGTGGAAGCAGCTACAGTACTTGCTGGTGGTTCGATCTATGTAGCAGAAGGCGTCGCAGGGCAAGGGGCAGGAACGATTCAAGCAGATGAAAATATACATGTTGGTTATGTGAACCAAGGCAACATTATTGCTGGGAAGGACTTATTTGTAGAAAATTCTATTTTTCATAGCCAGTGCAAAGTACGTGAGCGTGTTATCTGTCATAGAGGAAATATTATTGGTGGTATATTATCAGTTGGAAAGAGGATAGAAGCAAAAGATGTAGGAAATCGCGTAGGTGTGAAAACAGAAGTTATGTTTGGTCTAGATCAAAAAACGGAGAAGGAAAAAAGGGATTTATTGGACGAAAAGCAAAAACTGGAGGTCACGCTTTCTAAGCTAGCTCTACTAGAAAAAAAATTAAATGGACAACAGATAGAAAATGATTCTAAACTAAAAATTACGCTCCTTCGATATAAGCACTCGTTACAAAAAACAAAAGAACGTTTAGCGGAGGTAAACCGCTTATTAAATCAATTGGCAACAAATCTCGGAGACGAGGAAGATGCGACATTGGTAGTCCGCAACTATCTACACGCAAATGTCGTTGTAGCATTCGGAAAATATTACCGCATTAGTAATGGGAATTATCAAGGTGTTAAAGTGCAGCTAGTAGACAATGAAATTGTTACTTCTCCTTTAACCTGACTCTCAGCAGTTACCTAGAAATGTAACGAATTCAAAAGGATACATGGTTGGTTACTAAAAGTTGAAGCTACAAATGAGGCTTCTATAGGGATATATGTATATATGACCTGGAGTGATATAACATGGGATGGAAATCCATTGAATTGCAAGTAGCGATTCCTCGTTCTCTAGATGCAAGTAAAATGCAACAACAACTTCTTCACCAAAGTCAACTTTATCAAACTTCTCTTTCGCAGCAGCAATTAATGGAAGCACAGCGAAAAAGGAAACAGGTACATCGCACACATCAATCAGACTCAGTAAAGGGCGATCAACACACAACATCTATGAAAGAACGGAAGGCAAATAAAAAGGAACAACAGGTCAGCATAAATGAACATCCTTATTTGGGAACAGAAATTGATGTGAACGGATAGAATGGAGGTGAGCAATTGGTGACATCTATATTAATATTGGTCAGTTTTTTATTACATATGGTTTCCTTCACGGTTATTTTTCAATTGTATAAACGAATGAATGCAAATCAACAATTGGATACTTCTGAAATTGACGCTTTGCTAGCAGAATATATTGATGAAATAAAAAAGGAGAACATACGTTTACAACAGCAATTGGTTACATTAAACAAACGAGAAAATGTGGAAACGAACCAAATACAACTAGTCGAAAAAGAGGAACAAGACGATTCATACAATAATGAACAACAAGATGAGATAACAACTTCACTACAAGCGAAAATATTACAATTACATAGTCAAGGGTACACAGCTTCAGAAATCGCTCGACAATTAAATTGTGGAAAAACAGAAGTAGCATTAACAATTAAGTTTCAACAGAATGCAAAGCTTGATTCATCGAAATAGCTTTCAACACGCGAATTTATAGATATACCTTAAAACTATTTTATTTATCGAATATGGCATCCTATTGGATTTTAATGTGGAGGGGCACTTCAAATAAGCACCCCACTGTTGGGAAAATAATCCTGCAATACTCATGAAACTTTCCATATCTGGGAGCATGACTTGCACAGACATGTTGTCATTTTCTTATCCTGCAAAAAAAGAATAAACTCACTGACCATTTTATTATATGAAGCATTCCTACTTTGTAGAGTAAGCTCATACCTGTACCGCGCTAGTCTGTAAAGAGTGAAAAAATACTGCTTTTTGGACATCATAAAAGAGCATTTTCTTATGTACGATAAAAATACTTGAATCCTCTTCCTTCTTATGATATATTATCTTGTGGTGTGAAGATTATGTTGTGCACTAAAAAGTGCTAGTATGTCGATTACACACGTGTAGGGATTTGTAAATAAGGTGCCAAAATAATTGGTCTATTTACAAAAAGGATCTATTACGGAGGAAAAAACCAATTAGGAGGAATTTATAATGTCAGCTATTTCAATGAAACAGCTACTCGAAGCTGGTGTACATTTTGGTCACCAAACTCGTCGCTGGAACCCAAAGATGAAAAAATACATCTTTACAGAACGTAACGGTATTTACATCATCGATCTACAAAAAACGGTAAAAAAGGTCGATGAAGCGTATAATTATGTCAAGCAACTTGTTGCTGACGGAGGAACCGTTTTGTTCGTTGGTACGAAAAAACAAGCTCAAGAATCTGTACGTGACGAAGCCATTCGTTCAGGTATGTACTATGTTAACCAACGTTGGTTAGGTGGAACACTTACTAATTTTCAAACCATTCGTAAACGCATTAATCGTTTGAAAGACATTGAGCGCATGGAAGAAGATGGAACTTTTGAAGTGCTACCAAAGAAAGAAGTTGTTGATCTTCTAAAAGAAAAAGATCGCTTAGTGAAGTTTCTTGGTGGAATTAAAGAAATGGATAAACTTCCAGATGCGTTGTTTGTAATTGACCCACGTAAAGAGCGAATTGCTATTGCTGAAGCTCATAAATTAAATATTCCGATTATCGGAATTGTGGACACAAACTGTGATCCAGATGAAATTGATTATGTGATCCCTGCTAATGATGATGCGATTCGTGCCGTGAAACTTTTGACTTCCAAAATGGCAGATGCTATTTTAGAAGTGAAACAAGGCGAAGAAATGAATGAAGCTCCAGAACCAGAGCAAGCGTCTGAAGAAGCAAAGGAAACAGAACAAGAGTAAAGAAAGAAAAGGTGAGGGTGATAAGAGGATGTGAGCCTTTTATCACCTTTTTTAAAAGAAAATATGAATTAGTCGATGATTTTAAGGAGGATTTCAAATGGCAATCACTGCAAAAATGGTTAAAGAATTACGTGAAAAAACTGGTGCAGGAATGATGGATTGTAAAAAAGCACTTCAGGAAACAGATGGCAATTTAGAGGCTGCTGTTGATTTCTTACGTGAGAAAGGTCTGTCTAAAGCTGCAAAGAAAGCTGACCGTATTGCTGCTGAAGGGTCTGCGTACATTCAAGCAGATGGTAATACAGCTGTTTTACTAGAAGTAAACTGTGAAACAGATTTCGTAACAAAAAATGACCAGTTTAAAGACCTATTATCTACATTAGCAACTCATTTGTTAAAACACCAGCCAGAGACCGTAGAGAAAGCACTACAGCAAACGATGGAAGCGACTGGAGAAACAGTTGAAAACCATATTAAAGCTGCTGTTGCAAAAATTGGTGAAAAATTATCCCTTCGTCGTTTTACTATTGTAACGAAAACGGATAACGATGCGTTTGGTGAGTATTTACACATGGGTGGACGTATCGGCGTGCTTACCTTGTTAGAAGGAACTACAGATACAGCTGTTGCTAAAGATGTAGCGATGCATATTGCAGCTGTAAATCCACGTTATATTTCTCGTGATGATGTTGCAGAAGAAGAAGTAAACCATGAGCGTGAAGTATTAAAAGCCCAAGCTTTAAATGAAGGTAAACCAGAACATATTGTTGAAAAAATGGTAGAAGGTCGTCTTGGCAAGTTTTTTGAAGAAATTTGTTTATTAGAGCAAAGTTTTGTAAAAGATCCAGACCAAAAAGTGAAAAAGTTTGTTGCGGATAAAGGAGCAACAGTGAAAACTTTTGCACGTTATGAAGTAGGCGAAGGAATGGAAAAACGTGAAGAGAACTTTGCAGATGAAGTGATGAGTCAAATCAAAAAATAATCTGGTTGATAGGGAGCAAGCAATTGTTCCCTATTTCTCCATAACTTAAAGAATTCTTATTACAATAAACTATTTTATTTTCTGTGGAGGTTATTATGACAACAGCTCGTTACCGTAGAATCGTGCTTAAACTAAGTGGAGAAGCATTAAGTGGCGAACTTGGATATGGCATTGAGCCTAAAATTATTCAGTCTATCGCTGATCAAGTAAAAGAAGTTGCTGAATTAGATGTAGAAATTGCTATTGTCGTTGGCGGAGGAAATATATGGCGTGGCAAAGTAGGCAGTGAAATGGGTATGGATCGTGCCAATGCTGACTATATGGGGATGCTAGCAACAATTATGAATGCTTTAGCACTTCAAGATGGACTGGAAAACATCGGTATACCTACAAGAGTACAGACATCAATAGAAATGAGACAAGTGGCTGAGCCATACATAAGAAGGAAAGCAATTCGCCATTTGGAGAAAAAGCGTGTTGTCATTTTTGCTGCTGGTACAGGAAATCCTTTCTTCTCAACGGATACAACTGCAGCATTACGCGCAGCTGAAATTGAAGCGGAAGTCATTTTGATGGCAAAAAATAATGTGGATGGCGTTTATACAGCGGATCCTAAATTGAATGAAAATGCAGAGAAGTATGAGAACCTTTCTTATATGGAAATGCTCAATGCAGGACTTGGCGTTATGGACTCAACAGCTTCAACTTTATGTATGGATAACGATATTCCTTTAGTTGTGTTTTCTATAATGGAAGAAGGTAATATTAAACGGGTCGTTCAAGGTGAAGTAATTGGAACTACAATAAGGGGGAAATAACATGTCTGATGGTATATTGAAACAAACGAATGAAAAGATGGAACAAGCTGTACAAGCTTTCTCTAAAAATCTGGCTACTGTTAGAGCTGGAAGAGCAAATCCAAGTTTATTAGACAGTGTTTTTGTGGATTACTATGGAATGAGTACACCATTAAACCAAATTGCTTCGGTTTCTGCACCAGAAGCAAGACTACTTGTTGTTACACCATATGATAAATCAGCTATTGCTGACGTGGAAAAAGGGATTCAAAAAGCAGATCTAGGTCTTTCACCTTCTAGTGATGGGAATGTAATTCGGATTAATATACCAGCATTAACAGAAGAACGTCGTAAAGATTTAGTTAAAGTGGTAGGTAAATATGCCGAAGAATCACGTGTTCAGGTAAGAAACATTCGACGTGAAGCGAATGATCAATTGAAAAAAGAAGACGGTATTTCAGAAGACGATGTACGGGCTTTACAAGAGGATGTACAAAAAGTAACAGATAAATATATAGCAAAAATTGACCAACTAGCGAAAGAAAAAGAAAAAGAAATTATGGAAGTTTAATGCTATTCCAAGTAAAATAAGCAGAAAATCGCCCTCTTTTTTAAAGGGGGCTTTTGTATTTTAGGAAAAATCGGTATAATAAAACTTGGTTTACATGATATAATGATAATTCATATATCATATACTTTATTTGCATCTCATAAAATAGGTGCAGATAAAGAACTAGAAACGTTGACACATATTCGGAGGACAAACTATGTCAATTAGACTTCCCTTTACAAAAAAGAAAACAAAAGAAATAGAATCATTAAAGAACACAGAGAATATTCCAAACCATGTTGCAATTATTATGGACGGAAATGGCAGGTGGGCTAAAAAAAGGTCATTACCACGTATTGCGGGTCATAAAGAAGGTGTAGACGCCGTAGTAAAAACCGTTCGTGCAGCGCATAAGAGTAATGTTAACATTTTAACTTTATATGCATTTTCAACAGAAAACTGGAAACGACCGCAAAAAGAAATTGACTTTTTAATGAAGCTTCCTAAAGAATTTTTACATATTCACTTACCTGAATTAATGGAAAGGAATGTTCGCATTCAAACCATTGGGGATTTTGAAGCTTTACCAGAGCATACAAAAGAAGCTGTTCAGTATGCGATGGATAAAACAAAGAATAATAATGGATTATTATTAAATTTTGCTTTAAACTATGGTAGTAGGTATGAAATTATACAAGCAATGAAACATGTAGTGACAGATGTGCAAAATGAAAAGCTTCATTTGGAAGCTATAAGCGAAGAAGTCTTTAATAAATATTTATATACAAAAGAACTGAGCGATCCAGATTTACTAATACGAACAAGTGGGGAGCAACGGTTAAGTAATTTTTTATTATGGCAACTTGCTTACACTGAATTTTGGTTTACAGAAGTTCTTTGGCCTGATTTCGATGAAGCAGTATTTAAACAAGCAATTGAGGAATATCAGCAACGCCAGCGTCGTTATGGCGGTATTTAAGGTGAGGTAGTATATGAAGCAACGGATTATTACAGCCATCATTGCATTAATCATATTTGTTCCCTTTGTTATCATTGGTGGCCTTCCATTTGAAATTTTAGTGTATGCAATGGCAACAATTGGTTTTTTAGAATTATTAAGAATGGGGAATATTGCTAAATACTCCATCCCTTCTATTTTAGGTATTGGACTGTTATGGGTACTTTTGCAAGCAGAACATATGGATGCTATCCCATTTATGTGGCTCACAAAATCAGAAATTTTAATGCTTATTGTCCTGTTACTATTGTCCTATACTGTATTAGTTAAGAATAAATTTACCTTTGATCATGCGGGTGTTGTCCTTATTTCAGCGATTTACGTAGGGATGGGGTTCTATTATTTGCTTTTAGCTAGGGGCGGAGAAGGTGGAGGCGGATTAGCAACGATCCTCTACATATTTCTTCTTATTTGGTCCACAGATACAGGAGCGTATTTTGTAGGGCGAGCTTTTGGAAAGCGTAAACTATGGCCCAAAATTAGTCCAAATAAGACTATAGAAGGTGCTTTAGGCGGAATTTTGTTAGCGATTATTGTGAGTATTATCTTTCAAATCGTTCATCCTATTGGTGATACGTTAGTTGGCATGATCGGGGTAGCAATTATTGCATCTGTATTTGGACAAATTGGCGACTTAGTTGAATCTGCGTTCAAACGCCACTTTGGGGTGAAAGATTCAGGAAATGTACTTCCAGGTCATGGCGGTATTCTAGATCGCTTTGACAGCTTATTATTTGTTTTACCAATATTACATCTTGTTGGTTTTTTTAATTAATAGTCTTCATAAGAAAGATAAGGATGACATCCATTCATTGAAACCAATTTTACTTATCAATGATGCATTGTATGATTAACCGATACTTTTAAAGGAAGGTGCTTTTATTTGAATACAGTCATTGCGTTTATTCTTATGTTTGGTCTCCTTGTATTTATTCATGAATGGGGGCATTTAATTTTTGCTAAACGAGCTGGCATGTTAGCGCGTGAGTTTGCGATTGGTTTTGGCCCAAAAGTGTTTGCATTTACGAGGAACGAAACTGTATATACGATCCGGCTCCTTCCAATTGGCGGCTACGTGCGAGTTGCCGGAGAAGACCCAGAGATCATTGATTTAAAACCGGGGCATCATGTAGGGTTAGAATTTAATGAGTTTGGAAAAGTAAATAAAATTATTGTAAATCACAAAACCAAACATCCAAATGCCCGTATTATAGAAATTGAAGAAGCGGATTTAGATCATGCATTGCAAATAAAGGGGTATGAAGTCGGTGAAGAGGAAAAACTTGTTTTTGATGTTGATTCGAAAGCTTTCTTCGTTATGGACGAAAGAGAAACACAAATTGCTCCTTATGATCGGCAGTTCGCTTCCAAAACGGTATTACAGCGCGCCATGCAATTATTCGCAGGGCCAATGATGAACTTTGTGTTGGCTATTTTTATCTTCTTAATCCTTGGGATCATCCAAGGTGTGCCTGTAGAAGAAGCGCAAATGGGAGAAGTTATAGCGGATAGCCCGGCAGCGGAAGCAGGTTTAAAAGAGGGGGATGAAATAATCCAAATTGAGGAAGACCCTATTTCTACCTGGGAAGAGTTTCACACGATCGTAAGCAGTAGCCCGAATGAAGAACTCCATATGTCTGTATTGCGTGATGGAGAAGAAATTGCTTTAACGGTAGTTCCAAATGAAGCAGAAGGTGTTGAAGGGGAAGAATCATTTGGGCAAATTGGTGTATATAAAGCGTATGAAAAATCAATTTTAGGCACTATTCCATATGGCATTTCACAGACGTATGACACATCGAAGCTCATTTTAACGAACTTAGGGATGTTAATTACGGGACAATTGTCCATTGATGCTTTATCAGGACCAGTCGGTATATATGATGCCACAGACCAAATTGTACAAACTGGTTTTACAAACTTCCTGTTATGGACGGCCATGTTAAGTATTAATTTGGGGATTGTCAATCTTGTCCCACTTCCAGCATTGGATGGAGGTAGATTGCTGTTTGTTGGGATTGAAGCGATACGTGGAAAACCAGTTGCTCCAGAAAAAGAAGGTTTGTTTCACTTTATAGGTTTTGCACTGCTCATGTTACTCATGATAGTTGTTACATGGAACGATATTCAACGTTTATTTCTTTAATTGGAAAGAGATGTATTTACGAAAACCCTTGTCCAGAAACGCGACAGGGGTTTTACAGCTTTCCATTTAAAAATGGGACAGGAGGATAGCAATGGATATATCGAAAAAGAAGAAGATGGATGTACTGTTAAAGCAACTGGAATTTTCCGAAGAGCAATTATCTTATTTTGCTGATAGTTATTTAAAAAAGCTGGAAATTTTTAAGCAATCGAGGACGTGGCATTTTCATATTTATACGAATCAAATATTGCCTTGCGAAGTATACCAAGTATTTAAACATCGACTACAAACAAGTTTTGCGCAAATTGCTACGATCGAATTAACCATTGAAACGGCAAACAAAGCTTGCGATGAGCAAGTGACTCTAAAGTATTGGCAACATTTTATTCAGTCTTTTTCACAATTGTCACCTGCTTATAAAGATATGGTTCAATCACAAACACCAAAAGTTAACGGTAATAACATTATGTTAACCGCTAGAAATGAAGCAGAAAGTAAAGCGGTAAAAAAAAGACTCGAGGAGCCATTTAAAGCTTTTTGTTTGCAATCAGGTTTACCGATTTTTCAGTTGCAATTAGAAGTGAAAGCTGAATTAGAAGCTATTCAGCAGTTTAAAGAACAAAAAGCTGCTGAAGATCAACAGCTTGTTCAACGTACCGTGCAAGAGAAAACAAAACGTGATCACGCAAAATTACAGCCCGAAAATAAACCTGTGATGCTCGGTTATAAGATTCAAGATGATCCTGTTCATATGGAAGAAATTTTAGAAGAAGAGCGTCGAATAACGGTTCAAGGTTATATTTTCGCTGTCGATATTCGTAAACTGCGTTCCGGCCGGAGTTTGCTTATCATCAAAGCAACGGATTATACGGATTCATTACAAATTAAAATGTTTTCAAAAGGCGATGAAGACGCTGAAAAATTCGAGTCAGTAAAAGAAGGTATGTGGATTAAAGCCCGGGGAAGTATTCAAACAGATATGTATACGAATGAACTGGCAATGATGGCTAATGATATACATGAAATAAAAGTAGAACCCAGAAAAGATGCAGCACCGGATGAAGAAAAAAGGGTTGAATTACATGCACATACGACAATGAGTCAAATGGATGCAGTAGTCTCACCAGCAAATTTAGTTGCTCAAGCGGCAAAATGGGGGCATAAAGCTATCGCAATTACTGATCATGCAGGCGTACAAGGTTTCCCTGATGCCTATAACGCAGGAAAGAAGCATGGTATAAAAGTGCTTTATGGTGTAGAGGCGAATTTAGTCGATGATGGTGTTCCTATTGCATATAATGAACAAGATGTAGATTTAGCTACAGCTACATATGTTGTATTTGATGTGGAGACGACCGGCCTATCAGCTGTGTATGACACCATTATTGAATTAGCTGCTGTCAAAATTCATCAAGGAGAAATTGTGGACCGGTTTGAATCTTTTGCTAACCCCCACCATCCTTTATCGCAGACAACTATTGACCTTACAGGTATTACGGATGAAATGGTAGAGCATGCACCAGAAGTTGACGAAGTATTAGCAGATTTTCGCAAGTGGATGGCAAATGATATTTTAGTAGCCCATAATGCTAGTTTTGATATGGGATTTTTAAATCAAGGTTTTAAGAAAATGGATTTTCCAAAAGCTACAAATGCTGTTATTGATACGTTGGAATTAGCAAGATTTTTATTCCCACATTTGAAAAATCACCGGTTGAATACATTGTGTAAATTTATGGATATTGAATTAACGCAGCATCACAGGGCGATTTATGACGCGGAAGCAACCGGTTATTTATTATGGAAACTTGTTCAAGCTTTATTAGAAAAAGACATAATCAACCATAACCAGCTGAATAAACATATGGGTGAAGGGAATGCATATCAACGTTCAAGACCTTTTCACTGTACATTAATTGCACAGACAGAAGAAGGGTTAAAGAACTTATATAAACTTGTTTCGCATGCCCATATTGATTATTTCTATCGTGTACCAAGATTGCCACGTTCCTTATTACAGAAATATAGGCAAGGCATTTTAATAGGCTCTGCTTGTGATCAAGGGGAAGTTTTTGAGACGATGATGCAAAAATCAGCAGAAGAGGCAGAAAACGTAGCTCAATTTTACGATTATATAGAAGTGCAACCACCTGCAAATTACATGCATTTAATTGAAAAAGATTTAGTACAAAATGAAGCACAACTATTGGATATTATAAAAAAGATTGTCCAGTTAGGTGAACGTGTGGGCAAAAAGGTTGTTGCGACGGGGAATGTCCATTATTTAGACGAGCAGGATCAGATTTACAGACAGATTCTTATTGCTTCCCAAGCAGGAAATCCATTAAACCGAGTCTCATTACCACAAACTCCATTTCGAACGACGAATGAAATGTTAGAAGCCTTCTACTTTTTAGGTGAAAAGAAAGCAACGGAAATTGTCGTTACGAATACACAAGCCATTGCAGATGAAATAGAAGAAATCGCACCAGTAAAAGACGGCTTGTTTACACCGACGATAGAAGGAGCAGACCAAGAAATTCGTGACCTTTGTTATACAAGGGCAAAGAAAATTTACGGTGAACCGATTCCAGAGATTGTAACAGAACGTTTAGAGAAAGAATTAAAAAGTATTATTGGACACGGGTTTAGTGTTATTTATCTCATTTCACAAAAACTAGTTAAAAAATCGCTAGACGATGGTTATTTAGTAGGTTCTCGTGGTTCAGTAGGTTCGTCCTTTGTTGCAACGATGACAGAAATTACAGAAGTAAATCCTTTACCACCACATTATGTATGTTTGTCTTGCCATTATCATGAGTTTATTACAGATGGCTCAGTCGGAAGTGGATTTGATTTACCAGATAAGCACTGCCCAACATGTGGGACAAGCTTAACAAAAGATGGTCAAGATATCCCTTTTGAAACATTTTTAGGCTTTAAAGGGGATAAAGTACCCGATATTGATTTGAACTTCTCAGGCTCTTATCAACCAAGGGCGCATAACTATACGAAAGAATTGTTTGGAATCGACAATGTATATCGTGCTGGAACAATTGGTACTATTGCTGAGAAGACAGCTTATGGCTATGTGAAAGGATATGCTTCTGATAAACAACTCGTTTATAAAAATGCAGAAGTTGATCGGCTAGTAAAAGGATGTACTGGGGTGAAGCGAACTACAGGTCAGCATCCAGGAGGTATTATTGTTGTTCCTGACGACAAAGAAATATTTGATTTTACTCCTATTCAGTATCCGGCTGACGACAGAAGTAGTGAATGGAGGACAACGCATTTTGATTTCCATTCCATTCATGATAATTTATTGAAATTGGATATACTTGGACATGATGATCCGACGGTTATTCGTATGCTACAAGATTTAAGTGGGATTGATCCTAAAACCATTCCTACTGACGATCCAGATGTAATGACTATTTTTTCTGGCCCAGAAGCGCTTGGGGTAACGCCTGAACAAATCAACTGTAAAACTGGTACATTAGGTGTGCCAGAATTTGGGACGAAGTTTGTTCGGCAAATGTTGGAAGATACAAAACCAAATACGTTCGCAGAACTTGTTATTATCTCAGGATTGTCACACGGTACGGATGTTTGGTTAGGTAATGCACAGGAATTAATTAATGACGGCATATGTGAGCTACCGGATGTTATCGGTTGTCGTGACGATATTATGGTTTATCTGATGCATAAAGGACTAGATGCTTCCTTAGCTTTCCAAATCATGGAGTTTGTTCGTAAAGGGAAAGGGCTAAAAGATGAGTGGATTACAGAAATGAAAAAGCATGATGTCCCAGATTGGTATATTGAATCATGTAAAAAGATTAAATACATGTTCCCAAAAGCTCATGCTGCTGCGTATGTATTAATGGCTGTAAGAATAGCTTATTTTAAAGTACATCACCCTATATTCTTTTATGCAGCATACTTCACTGTTCGAGCAGATGACTTTGAACTTGATACCATGATTAAAGGTTCTAATGCAATTAGAAAACGAATGGAAACAATTACTGTTAAAGGAAATGAAGCCTCTCCAAAAGAGAAAAGTTTACTTACAGTTTTAGAGCTTGCTCTAGAAATGTGCGAACGAGGTTATTCTTTTAAAAAAGTGGATTTATACAAATCTAGTGCAACAGAATTTATTGTCGATGGGCATGCTCTTATTCCACCGTTTAATGCTGTAGACGGTTTGGGAACGAATGCTGCAATAAACATTGTAAAAGCAAGAGAAGAAGGAGAATTTTTGTCAAAAGAAGACTTACGAGAAAGAAGTAAAATCTCTAAGACCGTATTGGAATACTTGGATAACCATGGTTGCTTAGAAGGGATGGCGGAACAAAATCAGCTCTCTTTGTTCTAACTTGCAACCTATTTTTCCTTGTGATATACTAATTTTGGTAAGTAACGATACGAACGTTTAAAAGAGTGGGTAGCAACCCACTCTTTCTTCATACTTCAACCTGTGCCCTCAACCCCCTTGCCACACCTCTCGGCAGGGGTTTTGTATTGAAATTGGCACATGTTGTTTGTAGTAGGGAAACATCAAGCTACAGTTAGCCAAAAACGGATGAATAAACAGTAGTTGTAACTTTATGAGATACAACGTGTTTACAGTGTTTCTACACTCATTTAGCTATTTGTAAATGAAATCACGACATATGGTTTATACTAATAGTATTATAACAAAACTTGAGTAAATAGCTTTTGTAGATATTATAATTTGACTTGCATTTTGTATGAAGTGTACGTATTTAATGGAATTCTATTCGCTTGGTTTAGGACGTAGATATAATCATTCACTCATCCGAAGTAACCTTATATCGTGAAAAAATAGCACAAAAAAGGAGGATATGTGTTGAGTTCAAAAGTCGTACAAACAACGGAAGAATTAGTTCTCCCGATCCTAAAACAAAAAAATCTGGAATTAGTCGATGTAGAATATGTAAAAGAAGGAAAAAACTGGTTTTTGCGTGTATATATTGATAAAGAAGGCGGTGTTGACATTACAGAGTGCGGAGAGGTGTCTGAGGAATTAAGCGAACAATTGGATCAAACAGACCCAATTGCAGAGGCCTATTTTTTAGAAGTCTCTTCACCAGGCGCTGAGCGGCCTTTAAAGAAAAAGAAAGACTTTGAAGAGAATATGAATAAACAAATATATGTCAAGTTATATGAACCAATAAATGGTGAAAAAGAATATGAAGGAAAACTGGTTGACTTTGCGAATGATGTAATAACCATTTCATATAAATTGAAAACTCGTAATCAAACTGTAGAGATTCCATTTGAGAAGATAGCCAAAGCTAGATTGGCTGTATCGTTTTAAAGGGGGAGAAAAAAGTGAGCACGCAATTGTTCGATGCAATTGATTATTTAGCAAAAGAAAAAGGGATTGATAAACAAATCCTCATGGAAGCCTTAGAAGCTGCTTTAATTTCAGCGTATAAAAAGAATTTCAAATCCGCAACAAACGTTCGTGTTGAGCTTAATGAAGATACTGGGAAAATGGCTGTGTATTCTAGAAAAAACATTGTCGATGAAGTTGAAGATCCACAACAAGAAATACCTATTCAAGAAGCAAAAGAAATTAATCCAAACTATGAGCTAGATGATGTAGTGGAAGTGGAAGTAACACCAAAAGACTTTGGTCGTATTGCCGCACAAGCTGCTAAACAAGTTGTTACACAGCGTGTAAGAGAAGCCGAGCGTGGTGTTATCTTTTCAGAGTACTCTGACCGAGAGGATGACGTAATGACGGGAATTATTCAACGAAAAGATCCCCGGTACGTTTACGTCCACCTTGGTAAAGTAGAAGCAAAACTTCCGGAAGCCGAACAAATGCCTACCGAGGAATATCATGTGCATGACCGAATAAAAGTGTATGTAACAAAAGTGGAAAATACAAGTAAAGGGCCACAAATATATATTTCAAGGTCCCATCCCGGACTACTAAAACGGTTATTTGAAATGGAAGTACCAGAAATATATGATGGAATTGTAGAAATTAAATCTGTTGCCCGAGAAGCAGGTGACCGTTCTAAAATATCTGTTCATGCGCCTGATCCAGACATTGATCCTGTAGGCTCATGTGTCGGTCAAAAGGGACAGAGAGTGCAAGCCATTGTAAATGAACTGAAGGGTGAGAAAATTGACATTGTACAATGGTCGGAAGATCCTGTTGTCTACGTATCAAATGCTTTAAGCCCTTCAAAAGTACTAACTGTATTAGTTAATGAAGAAGAAAAGTCAACTACTGTTGTTGTACCCGATTACCAACTATCTCTTGCCATAGGGAAGCGCGGCCAAAATGCAAGGCTTGCAGCTAAGTTAACTGGTTGGAAAATCGATATAAAAAGTGAAACAGATGCAAGAGAAGAAGGAATATTGGATGAAGTAGAAAAAACCTATTCTGACAATGAAGAAAGCTTGTTTGAATAAGGAGGGTATTGGGAATGGTAAAAAAACGTAAAATCCCTACTCGCAGATGTGTAGTAACCAATGAAATGATGCCAAAGCAAGATTTAATTCGTGTAGTACGTAATAAAGATGGAGAAGTATTTGTAGATACCACTGGCAAAAAAAATGGTCGGGGAGCCTATTTGTGTAAAGACATTGCTGTTATTGACCAAGCAGAAAAAACAAACGTATTAACTAAACATTTAAATGCAACTATTGATTCAGTTATCTATGAAGAATTAAGGAATCTAATAGCAGGTACAACGAATGAAAAATAATTATTTAAACCTACTTGGTCTTGCTTTTCGAGCTGGAAAATGTTCGCTTGGTGAAGATACGATACTGAAAGATATTCGGTCCAGACGTGCTGTATTGATTTTACTTGCGAATGATATTGGTCCACAAACCAAAAAGAAAATAACAGACAAATGCAAAACCTATAAAATTCCATATGTTATAGTAGATGATAGAGAAACAATATCGAATGCTATCGGAAAGACCCAGAGAGTAGCAATAGCTATTTTAGACGCAGGATTTGCTGCAAAAATGAACACGTTACTCGGGGAATAATTTTGGGGGTGAACGTATGAGTAAAATGCGTGTATATGAATATGCAAAACAAAATAATCTATCTAGTAAAGCAGTTGTTGCTTTTCTTAAAGAACAGGATATCGATGTGACAAACCATATGTCGACGATTTCCCCTAATACAATAGCACTGCTTGATAAAAAATTTAAAGTGCAAAAGCAAGAAAAGGAAGAATCTAAACAACAAAAAATGGAAAAGCAAAGTGATAATCAATCAAATTCGAAACAAAGCCAAACTCATAAGCAAAATAAACCAAATCATTCGCAGAGGCCTAAGAAACAGCAACAGAAACCACAGGGGAAACAAGTTAAAAAAGGCAAAGCGAATACGAAAGCACAGCCAAAACAATCAACAATGGAGAAAGAAACACCAAAAGCAATGAAGTATCATGGAACGCTAACTGTTAGCGAACTTGCTGATAAATTGAATAAAGAAGCATCTGAGATTATTAAAAAATTGATGTTTTTAGGTGTAATGGCTACTAAAAATCAAGATTTAGATGATGACTCCATTGAATTGATTTGTGCTGAATTTGGTGTAGAAGTTGAAAAAGAAATTATTCTTGAAGATACGGATTTAGACAAATATGTCGCAGAAGATAAGCCTGAAGATATGGTAGAACGCCCAGCTGTTGTAACAATTATGGGACATGTTGATCATGGAAAAACAACATTATTAGATTCCATTCGCCATACAAAGGTTACTGCTGGTGAAGCGGGCGGTATTACACAGCATATTGGAGCATACCAAGTTGAAAACGATGGAAAAAAGATCACATTTTTGGATACGCCAGGGCACGCAGCTTTTACAAGCATGCGATCTCGAGGCGCCCAAGTTACAGATGTGGCTATCCTAGTTGTTGCTGCTGATGATGGAGTTATGCCACAAACAGTGGAGGCAATCAACCATGCGAAAGCGGCGGAAGTTCCGATTATTGTAGCGGTTAACAAAATGGACAAAGAAGCCGCAAACCCTGATCGTGTTATGCAAGAGTTGACCGAGTATGGACTTGTACCTGAGGATTGGGGAGGAGACACGATATTTGTCAACCTATCTGCAATCAAAGGGGAAGGAATTGACGAATTGCTAGAAATGATCGTTCTTGTGTCTGAAATCGAAGAGCTTAAAGCTAATCCAAGTAACACCGCATTTGGTACCGTTATTGATGCGCAATTGGATAAAGGTAGAGGCTCTGTTGCTACTTTACTTGTACAAAATGGAACATTACATGTTGGAGATTCACTAGTTGTTGGAAATACGCACGGCCGTGTCCGGGCTATGGTTAACGATGTTGGTCAAAGAGTAACAGAAGCTGGTCCATCTACACCTGTAGAGATTACAGGATTAAATGGTGTACCTGAAGCTGGAGATCAATTCCTCGTATTCAAAGATGAGAAAAAAGCTCGTCAAATTGGTGAAGCAAGGCAACAGAAGAAAATTCAGGAAAGCCGTAGCGAACAAACAAAAGTTAGCCTAGATGATTTGTTTGAACAAATCAAACAAGGTGAAATGAAAGAAATTAATATTATTATTAAAGCTGATGTGCAAGGATCAGCAGAGGCGCTCGCTTCTTCACTAAGAAAAATCGAAGTCGAAGGTGTCAATATTAAAATCATTCATACAGGTGTCGGCGCCATTACGGAATCCGATGTAATTTTGGCAGCAGCATCTAACGCTATTGTTATTGGCTTTAACGTACGCCCAGATGCGAATGCGAAAAAGGCGATTGACAGGGAAAAAGTAGATGTTCGTTTACACCGTGTGATTTACAAAGCAATTGAAGAAGTAGAAGCAGCAATGAAAGGGTTGCTTGATCCTGAATACGAAGAAAAAGTAATTGGCCAGGCTGAAGTTCGTGAAACGTTTAAAGTTTCAAAAATTGGTACAATTGCTGGAAGCTATGTAACAGATGGTAAAATCACGCGAGATGCTGGAGTGCGTTTAGTTCGTAATGGCGTTGTACAATTTGAAGGTGAAATTGCTGCATTAAAACGTTTTAAAGACGATGTGAAGGAAGTTGCGCAGAATTATGAATGTGGTATAACCATTAAAAACTTTAATGATATTAAAGAAGGAGATATCATTGAAGCGTTTATTATGGAAGAAATCAAGCCTGAATGATTATGTATGCGGAAGTAGAATGCTTTTTATATGAGAGCAACTCGTTAAAACAGAAACGATCGATTATAAAGCCTGTGTTAACCAAATGTAAAAAAGATTTTAATATAGCTATTACAGAATTGGATTATCATGATTTATGGCGTCGTATAAAATTTGGGATCGTTACTATATCAACAGAGCGAGCACATGCAGAGCAAGTATTACAAGGTGTAATGGACGTTATTGATTCCTACACACAGCTAGAACGAACCATTACCCATATAGAAAGAATTTAGAAGCATGCCCTGGTTGGGTTTTAGTATAAGAGGTGAATGAAATGGCTGAACTACGTGCTAATCGAGTGGGCGAGCAAATGAAAAAAGAGCTAGGTGAAATCCTAACTCGCAAAATTAAGGATCCACGAGTTGGCTTTGTAACAGTTACAGATGTTGAAGTTACTGGTGACTTGCAGCAAGCAAAAGTGTTTATTTCTGTTTTAGGTAATGACAAGCAGAAAAAAGATACGCTGCTAGGTTTAGCAAAAGCAAAAGGGTTTATTCGATCGGAAATTGGCAAACGTATTCGCTTGCGCAAAACACCTGAGTTGATGTTTGAATTTGATGAAGCATATGAATATGGTAATCGGATTGAGACAATTTTAAAAGATCTAAATAATTGATGTGCCAATAATAAAATGCATATGTTCGCAGAGATCAATCGGGATTAAATTTGGCGTGGAGAAAAATCTGACCTGATGTTATAGGGTCAGATTTTTTCCATCCATAATTTCTCAGTTTGTGGAAGGTTCACTTTATATGGAATGGAGGTTTTCACAGTTGCATGGAATTTTGCCATTATGGAAACCAAGAGGTCTTACCTCGCATGATTGTGTAATTAAAATTCGCAAAATGTTTCAAACAAAGAAAGTTGGACACACAGGTACGTTAGATCCAGATGTGGAAGGGGTCTTACCTATCTGTATTGGAAAAGCAACAAAGATTGTTCCTTTTTTAACAAATACGAAAAAGGTATATGTGGCCAAGCTTAAGTTAGGAGCTGCTACAAATACAGAAGATGCTTCAGGTGAGATAGTTGAGGAGAAAGTGGTTAATGTGATGCCGCTCCAAAAGGAGATTGAAGAAATATGCCTTCAGTTCACTGGAGAAATTAAACAAATCCCACCTATGTACTCAGCTGTTAAGGTAAAAGGGAAGAAATTGTATGAATACGCTAGAGAAAATCAATACGTGGAGCGTCCAGTGCGAACGGTAAGCATTGAAGAAATAAGTTTACTATCGCCTCCAGACAACAAAGAACACACTATATCTTTTCGCGTTGTCTGTTCAAAAGGAACCTATATTCGTACATTATGTGTAGATATAGGTAAAGCCTTAGGGTACCCTGCACATATGGCTTCTTTGGTTAGAGAAGCAACAGGAGCATTTTCTAACAAAAATGCGGTTACATTTGCTACAATAGAAGAGGCTATTTTAAATCAACGTACAACAAACATCCTATACCCACTTCAATTCGGGTTAACACATTTAGATGTATGGAATGTAGATCAAGAAGTAGCCCAAAGGGTTTTATATGGACAAAAGCTTCCTTGCAATGTTCAATTTAAAACAGACCCATTTGTTGTTGTGCACAACAACTGTGTACTAGCCATTTATAAAGTGTATGAAAAGCAAACTGGTTACGTAAAACCTGTCCGTGTATTTAGTAGATAAAAAAGTGTAGGTGAAGAAAGTTGCGAACAATTGAATTAACATATCCGCACATGCTTATATTAGAAGAACTTCCCGAAACAGTTGCAGCCATTGGTTTTTTTGATGGAATACATAAAGGACATCAACATGTTATTAAAACAGCTATAAACGAAGCGAAGAATAGAAATATGGAAAGTGCGGTTATTACGTTTTACCCTCATCCCTCTGTCGTATTACGAAAAGAGAAGCAGCAAGTAAAATACATTACACCACTACGCGAAAAACAAGAAATTTTAAAACGATTAGGTGTAGATAAATTATACATTATTACTTTTAATTCCGAGTTAGCTGCACTTCAACCAGAAGCATTTATTAACCACTTTATAAAAGGGCTCCATATAAAGCATCTTGTTGCTGGATTTGATTTTTCTTATGGTCATAAAGGGAGCGGGAATATAGATACAATACACGATCATGCAAGAGGGGCCTTCACTTTTACGAAGGTAGATAAAGTCGAATGTGATAATGAAAAAATTAGTTCAACAAGAATTCGTAAGTTACTTTCTTCGGGTGAAGTTGAAAAAGCAAATATATTACTCGGTAGACCGTTACTTGTTGATGGACTTGTTGTGAAAGGTGCACAACGTGGGAAGCAAATGGAGTACCCAACTGCTAATGTGATGACAAACCAAGAGGCTTTACTACCCAAACCGGGGATTTACGCAGTCAAAATATTTTATAAACAGGAAAAATATGAGGGAATGGCAAGCCTAGGATTTAATCCTACTTTTGAAGATAACTTGAAAGAACCAATTCTTGAAGTTCACATATTTGATTATAATAATGAGCTTTATGGAGAGGAGCTATTAATTGAGTTTCATTCTTTTGTTCGTGATGAAATAAAGTTTGATGGAATGAACGATTTAAAAGTTCAAATTGCTCAGGACGAAAAACAAATTCGGCAATTATTCGCCAACCATCTGAATGATTTGTCTAAATGTGAATAACAAGGATACAATGATAAGTTACTCTATTTCATAGTTATAAATGCCTGACGATTAAATACTATAAGTAAAGTATTATTTTTTACTTGCTTTTTCAAAGAAAGAAATGTAAGATGAAAATATTGAACCATTGCTTGGCAAAACGTAACTCCGACGTTTGCTAGGGAATTGGGGATTTCAAATGTAATTAGGAGGTGAACCAATTGGCTATTTCACAAGAACGTAAAAATGAAATTATTAATGAATACAAGGTTCATGACAGCGATACTGGTTCTCCAGAAGTACAAATTGCTGTACTAACGGAAGAAATCACTACGTTAAACGAACATCTACGTGTTCATAAAAAAGACCATCATTCACGTCGTGGATTATTGAAAATGGTTGGTAAACGCCGTAACTTATTAAATTACCTACGTAATAAAGATGTTACACGTTACCGTGAATTAATTAAAAAGCTCGGTTTACGCCGATAAGAAAAAAGCAGGAGAGATCCTGCTTTTTTCTGTGGCTATGACATTGCGAAAACTTTTTTACTATAGGAAAGTATATGTTTTTTCGATTTTTCGCCATAAAACGTGGCGACAGGCAAAGTCTTTCTAATATTGAAAGCGAAGGCAAGAGATACTGTTGAATATAATGAAATTAAGATAATTACGGAAGCATGTAATGGCTTGTACTTTTCTTACTAGTATTCGATGTATATAATAGAACCGAGATGGTTGTTTATGGTATATGTACATAAAAATTGGTCAACCCTTGATTTAGGCTACATAAAATTTACAATCATGCTTTTAAACTATAAAATGGATAGTATCATGCAATTTGAAAGGAGAACATGAACTAATGGCAGAAGAAAAACAACAATTCTCTATAGAGGTAGCTGGCAAAACATTTACCGTCGAAACTGGAGAATTAGCAAAACAAGCAAGTGGTGCTTGTATGATTCATTATGGAGATACAGCTGTTTTATCTGTAGCAACAGCTTCAAGTGAACCTAAGGATCTTCCGTTTTTTCCTTTGACAGTTAACTATGAAGAACGGTTATACGCAGTAGGTAAAATACCAGGAGGGTTTATTAAAAGAGAAGGTAGGCCAAGTGAAAAAGCCATTCTATCTTCACGTCTTATTGACCGACCGATTCGACCTTTATTTCCTGATGGGTATCGAAATGAAGTTCAAGTGATTAGCACGGTAATGAGTGTTGATCAAGATTGTCCTTCAGAAATAGCAGCAATGATTGGTTCTTCAATTGCTTTATGCATTTCTGACATTCCATTTGCCGAACCAATTGCAGGAGTGAACGTAGGTCGAGTAGATGGAAAATTTATCATTAACCCTACGGTAGAGCAAGAGGAAAAAAGTGACATTGAATTAACCGTTGCTGGAACAAAAGACGCCATTAATATGGTAGAAGCAGGTGCTGATGAAGTTCCTGAAGAAGTCATGTTAGAAGCAATTATGTTTGGACATCAGGAAATCATCCGATTAGTAGAGTTCCAAGAGCAAATCATGAAAACAGTAGGAAAGAAAAAACAAGCACCTACTTTATTTGAGGTAGATCAAGCATTAAGTTCAGAAGTGGAGGCAAAAGCAAAAGATAAGTTAGTAAAGGCTATTCAGGTTAAAGAGAAGCATGCTCGGGAAGAAGCGATTTCTGCGGTTAAAGAAGACGTGCTAGCTGCTTATGAAGAAGATGACGACACAAGCAAGCAAGTAAAAACGATTCTTGATCAAATAGTAAAAGCTGAGGTACGTCGGTTAATTACGAAAGAAAAAATTCGTCCTGATGGTAGACAAATTGATGAGATACGCCCATTATCATCCCGAATACATGTATTGCCACGAACGCACGGATCCGGTTTATTTACTAGAGGTCAAACGCAAGCATTAAGCGTTTGTACACTTGGAGCTTTAGGGGATGTGCAAATTTTAGACGGTCTTGATTTAGAGGAATCTAAACGTTTTATGCATCATTATAATTTCCCTGCATATAGTGTGGGAGAAACAGGACCAATGAGAGGACCTGGTCGAAGAGAAATTGGTCATGGAGCATTAGGAGAACGAGCATTAGAGAAAGTAGTTCCATCTGAAAAAGATTTCCCATATACCATTCGCCTAGTATCAGAAGTGTTAGAATCAAATGGATCAACTTCACAAGCAAGTATTTGTGCTAGCACGCTTGCGATGATGGACGCTGGTGTTCCGATTAAAGCACCTGTAGCAGGTATTGCGATGGGGCTTGTTAAATCAGGAGACGATTATTCCATTCTTTCTGATATTCAAGGTATGGAGGATGCTCTTGGCGATATGGACTTTAAAGTTGCTGGAACGGCTAAAGGTGTTACTGCATTGCAAATGGACATTAAGATAGACGGCTTATCTAAAGAAATTTTAGAAGAAGCATTACACCAAGCGAAAAAAGGAAGAATGCATATTCTTGAATCGATGCTTGCTACAATTGAAAAGCCGAAAGACAATCTTTCAGAATACGCACCAAAAATTTTAACGATGGAAATTAATCCAGACAAAATTCGTGACGTCATTGGTCCAAGCGGAAAGCAAATTAATCAAATCATTGATGAAACAGGTGTAAAAATCGATATTGAGCAAGATGGAAGTGTGTTTATTTCATCTACCGAAGCAGCGATGAATGAAAAAGCGAAGAAAATCATTGAGGACTTAGTACGTGAAGTTGAAGTTGGACAATTATATTTAGGAAAAGTAAAACGAATTGAAAAATTCGGCGCATTCGTTGAATTATTTAAAGGTAAAGACGGTTTGGTTCACATTTCTGAATTGGCTGAAGAACGTACAAATAAAGTAGAAGATGTCGTTTCTATTGGTGATGAAATTTTAGTAAAAGTAAAAGAAATTGACAATCAAGGAAGAGTAAACTTGTCTCGAAAAGCAGTTTTAAAAGAAGAACGGGAAAGAAAAGAAGCTGCAAAAAATCAGTAGTTCCATGGAGTAAACAAGAAGCTGGCAACCCAGTTTCTTTTTTTATAGTAGGCTCTAAAATAGATGTTGGGGTTTTGGAACATGATCTAAAAATACCCCAACAACCCAAACATTGTTAGGGCACAGTGGTGAAAAAACGCAGCTGATCGCCAAGACTTTATAACGCAGGCTGAGCTTTTCTCATTTATTTTACATAAACAAAGCGACGTTGTTTTATATAATCAATCTATAAAGCAAAACGAAGGTTTATCACCATGCTGTTTATATTGATGAATAAAACGTTTTTCGCCCCTTCCCCTTTTACATTACCTTACCGTTCATGACGAAAAATAGGGGAGAAGTGGATCGATGATAGGAATACTTGAATAAACCTAGCAAAAATGGAAGTAATCAAAAGTCGCTATCATAACTTGTCCCTTACTATCATATAAGTAAGGATATAAGGGAGGGATACGTAAGGATGCGGCGATATCGAAATTTACTTCATGTTGTTGTGTTTATTATTATAGTAGGGCTTACCTTTGATATGAATAAAAATCCATTTACTCCAGTCGAATCACCTGTTATAGTTCAAACTGCCAAAACAACTGACTCACTATACGAAGAAATTAAACAAAAAGCAAAAGAATATGATGAGCCTGCACAAAATGCATATATTGACAAAGTTTGGAAAAAGACACCTGGGAGAAATGGTTTAACTGTAAATGTAGAAAAATCATATACAAAAATGAAACGTAAAGATGAAGGTTTTCAAGAATCGCTGTTAGTATTCGATCAAATTACTCCCGAAGTTGGTTTAAAAGATTTACCTGCATCTCCAATTTATCGAGGGCATCCCGAAAAAAAAATGGTGTCATTTTTAATTAATGTATCGTGGGGAGAAGAATATATCCCTAACATCCTTTCGATTTTAAAAGACAATGGGGTAAAAGCATCTTTCTTTATTGAAGGGAAATGGGCAAAAAACAATGCTGAATTAGTCAAAATGATTGCAGAACAAGGTCATCTTATTGGAAATCATGCATATAATCATCCAGATATGGCGAAGTTATCCAATCAAAACATCGTCGATCAGATCGTACAAACAAACGATATTATAAAAGCGATAACTGGTTCAACTCCAAAGTGGTTTGCACCTCCAAGTGGTAGCTATAATAATCACGTAGTGGAAGTTAGCCATCATCTTAAAATGGAAACAGTACTATGGACGGTTGATACAATTGATTGGAAGAACCCCTCTGTTTCTGTTATGCTTAACCGAGTGAATGAAAGAATTCACCCTGGAGCCACAATTTTAATGCACCCTACAGAAGCAACTGAAAGAGGATTGCAGCAATTAATATCGTCTATTAAAGAAAAAGACTATAAATTAAATACGATAGAAAAATTGGTAGAAACGAAGCGATAATTTGTGTCGCTTTATATTTTAGGAGGATATGCATTGATAGAAAAACACACTTGTAAAAATGGTTTACGTGTTGTACTAGAGAAAGTTCCTGCAGTTCGTTCTGTCACGATAGGGATATGGATCCTAACGGGTTCACGTCATGAACATGCTGAAATAAACGGTATCTCCCATTTCTTAGAACATATGTTTTTTAAAGGTACGAAAACGAGAACTGCACAGGATATTGCAGAAGAATTTGATGCGATTGGTGGCCAAGTAAATGCATTTACATCAAAAGAATACACATGCTTATATGCCAAAGTTGTTGATACATATAAGTATAAAGCATTAGATATTTTAGCAGATATGTATTTCCACTCCCAATTTCAAGAAGAAGAAATGGAAAAAGAAAAAAAAGTCGTCTACGAGGAAATTAAAATGTATGAAGATACTCCAGATGATTTAGTGCATGATCTGCTTGCTAAGGCAGCATATGGTAGCCATCCATTAGGGTTACCCATTCTAGGGACGGAAGAAAAGTTAGCTACGTTCACACCTAAGATGTTAGAAGATTATATACATTTAAGGTATACACCAGATAATGTGGTTATCTCAGTTGCAGGTAATGTAGATACTTCTTTTATTCAAACAGTTGAAACGTATTTTGGGAGCTACACATTTACAAAGTCATCTAAAACCCTTGCTAAACCAACCTTTCTTGGTGAAAAGATGGAGCGTTATAAAGATACGGAGCAGGTTCATTTGTGTTTAGGATACAACGGATTAGCAGTCCATGAAGCCGCTATTTATAGCTTGATCATTATGAATAATGTGTTAGGCGGAAGCATGAGTTCTAGATTGTTTCAAGATGTTAGAGAGAAAAAAGGATTAGCCTATTCCGTTTTCTCTTATCATTCTTCTTTTATGGATAGCGGACTACTAACCATATACGCCGGCACCGCAAAAAATCAATCGGAGCAATTACTTCACGTCATACAAGAAACAATTGATAAATTTATTACGAAGGGTTTATCTGATAAAGAATTACAAAGTAGTAAGGAGCAATTAAAAGGAAGTTTGCTTTTAAGTCTGGAAAGTACAACTAGTCGCATGAGCAGAAATGGGAAAAACGAGTTGATTTTAAAAGAACATTATACATTAGATGAATTAGTAGAAATGATTGATGATGTGAACCATACTGAAATTCAGCAGGTTATGGATATTGTTTTTCAACAACCACCATCTATTGCATTAATATCTCCAAAAGGAAATTAGGGTTATCTTTTCACACGAGCGAACAGGAAAGTATATTACTATATTTGTAGCTTATTCTATAAAAATTTATCCTGCCCTATTGTGTAAAAACCTATGAAATCATAGGTTTTTTGCATATAGATTTTACAAATAATAAAAGTAGGAGGGAATGAATTGAGGTATAAAGAAATAAGTGGAAAAGAAATTGTAAACGTACAAGAAGGAGCAAGGTTAGGTGTATTAGGACAAACAGATTTAGAAATTAATGAAACTACTGGTCAAATTGAAGCTTTTATTATTCCAAATTACAAATGGTTTGGTTTAAAAAAGGAAGCGGAAGAAACCAAAATTCGCTGGAATGCAATTAAAAAAGTGGGCGAGGATATGATTATTATCGATACAGAGAAAAGTATATGACACTTTACCAATACTACAAGTTGAGGAATTGGAAGATATGGTCTGACAAGTATAAGCGAGATATCACAGTAGCTAAATCCTCATGTAAGAGGCCTTTAGTCGTATTCCCTTGCTATACTAAAACATGATTTAGGATGAAAACTTCTTCCACATTGATTTTTTTTAAACAGTACTAAATCAAACGTTGCTGCCTTCCAAATTGGAAGCGGCTTTTTTATTTGCACAGGAAATTATAACGTAAGGTGCTTATGGATAACGAAATAACCGAATAGTCACTTCGTCCAGCAATGAGGTGATTTCACGCAATCGCTCTAGATAAGTCCTCATCGATTCGTCGCTAAGAGGAAGGCTGACTAGAAACAGACTTGCCGCCCGACGTGGGCATACTCTTGTTTTAGTGGCATGGTGCCTAAATTTTTAGTTGATTTGTTCCACTCGCTACGTTGCTAAACGGGCGCCCCGATCCTTTGTTCTTTGCCACACAATTGAAATCCATCTCAGAATTAGAGGGGGAATACAGCATACCTTTTTTGTAAAGCTCTTCTTGTATTATTCATATGTATTTATAATACATGCTTAGAAAATGTATATATTTTCCATAAATGGTGGTATTAACTTTTATATAGTAGTCTTTCCTAAATAGGATTTTGCTTCTTAAATTTGTGTATAGTAATTCTTTTCATAAAATGTAATCACTAACTCGATCTCCATACATAAGCTATAAAGAAATGTGAATGAAAATGGTACGTTTGGAGGGTCTTTACAAACATGAACCGAACAATTGCAATAGTCGGCGGAGACGCCCGTTATTTAGAATTAATTCGCCAACTCCAAGCATTAACAGATACAACACTTTTGCTTATTGGGTTTGATAAATTAGAGCAAGGATTCACAGGCTTAAAACAATTGGCTATTGATGAAGTCACACCAAGCGAATTAGACGCGGTTATCTTACCTATAACTGGTACGGATTCTAATGGGATAGTAGAACCTGTTTTTTCAGAAAAAAAAATCCATCTCTCTACAAATTGGTTTCAACAATTAAAAAAATCGACAATTGTATTTTCTGGAATAGCCAATGCCTATTTGAAAAATGCGATAAAAAAAGCAAATATAAAGTTAGTTCCTCTGTTAGACCGAGATGATGTTGCTATATATAACTCCATTCCAACGGCAGAAGGTACGATTATGATGGCCATTGAACATACAGATTTCACGATCCATTCCTCCTGTGTCGTTGTAGTTGGGTTTGGCAGAGTGGGACATACGGTTGCAAATAAATTTTCTTCTTTAGGTGCAAAAGTATCTGTTAGCGCCACCCACATGAAAGATTTAGCAAGAGTAACTGAAATGGGTTTAACAGCAATCCCACTAGATCAATTAGCGCTTCATATGCAAGCATGCGATTTACTCATTAACACTATCCCGGCTCCTGTCATTGGAAAAGAGGAGATGAAGCATCTTCCATCGCATGCAGTTATCATTGACCTGGCTTCAAATCCTGGAGGAACTGATTTTACGTATGCAAAACAGCGTGGTATTAAAGCCATGTTGGCGCGCAGTTTACCAAGTATAGTTGCACCTAAAACTGCAGGGAAAATATTAGCAAATGTTATAAAACAAGAAATCATTCAAAATCCGTATTAAAAAATTAACTGTTTGAGTTTTTGAAAGTAATTTCAGCGCTAGATAAAACGAGGGAAAAGATTCATTTACCAGCTTTAATGAAAATCTTTTGTAAAGGTAGAAATTATGCCCAATAAATATTAATTTTCATAGGAGGTACAATTAATGCGTTTAAAAGGTAAGAGAATTGGTTTTGGCTTAACAGGTTCCCATTGCACATATGATCAAGTTTTTCCACAAATGGAGAAATTAATGGCGCTCGGTGCTGAAGTTGTTCCAATTGTAACATACACAGTAAGAACGACCGACACGAAGTTCGGTGATGCACAGGACCATATCGAAAAAATTCAAACCATTACTGGGAAAGAAATTATTACTACGATGCCTGAGGCAGAACCGCTGGGGCCTAAAATGCCATTAGATTGTATGGTCATTGCTCCGTTAACCGGAAATTCCTTGAGCAAACTTGCCAATGCTTTAACAGACTCCCCCGTTTTAATGGCAGCTAAGGCAACAATGCGTAATCAACAACCTGTAGTAGTGGGCGTTTCTACAAATGATGCACTTGGTTTAAATGGAGTTAATCTAATGCGTTTAATGGCTAGTAAGTTTATTTACTTTGTTCCGTATGGGCAAGATGATCCTTATTTAAAGCCAAACTCACTTGTTGCAAAAATGGAATTAATACCAGAGACTATTGAATCTGCGCTTGAATTTAAACAACTACAACCAGTTATTGTTCCTCATCGAAGCTAATCTGTGATAAAATGATAAGCTAGAAGTCTAATAATCTAGTTTTGGAAAGGAGCAATAAATTCATGTCGCAAAAATCAGCCTATAATGTAGCTGTGGTTGGAGCAACAGGCGCAGTTGGTCATAAAATACTTGAATTATTACAAGAGAAAGATTTTCCAATAAATAAATTGAAGCTTTTATCTTCCAAACGATCTGCTGGTTCTAAACAGGTTTTTAACCAAGAGGAAATCATTGTTGAAGAAGCAGTACCTGAAAGCTTTGAAGGCGTTGATATTGCTTTGTTTTCAGCTGGTGGTTCAGTTTCTAAAAAGCTCGCTCCAGAAGCTGTAAAACGCGGTGCAGTAGTAATTGATAACACGAGCGCCTTTCGTATGGATGATTCTGTGCCACTTGTAGTTCCTGAAGTCAACAAAGAAGACTTAAGAGATCACCAAGGAATTATTGCCAATCCAAATTGCTCTACCATTCAAATGGTGGCAGCGTTAGAGCCACTAAAAGCTAAATTTGGTTTAAGACGTATTATCGTATCCACTTATCAAGCTGTTTCAGGTGCTGGTAATGAAGCATGCGATGAGTTAGCGAATCAGTCAAAAACTTATTTGTCTAATGAAGAAATGAAAGCAACTATTCTCCCTGTTAAGGGAGATGAAAAGCATTTTCCAATTGCATTTAATGCACTACCGCAAATTGATCTTTTTCAAGAGAATGGTTATACTTTTGAAGAATTAAAAATGATTAATGAAACGAAAAAAATTATGCATGCACCAGACCTTTCAGTAGCTGCAACTTGTGTACGCTTGCCATTTTTTACGTCTCATGCAGAAAGTGTATATATCGAAGTTGAGAGAGAAGATGTAATGGTAAAAGACATTTGGGAAGTGTTACAGCATGCAGAGGGGGTCGTGTTGCAGGATAATCCAAAAGAGCAGATTTATCCAACACCTTTAGCTGCAGAGGGTAAACAAGATGTATTTGTTGGTAGAGTTCGCAAGGATTTAGACAATAGACACGGGTTCCATCTATGGATTGTATCTGATAATTTATTAAAAGGTGCAGCTTGGAATACGGTACAAATCGCCCAAGAATTAATTCAAAATAATTGGTTGCAACGATAGAGGTGTACGAATGGAAATACTCATTCAAAAATTCGGTGGTACTTCGGTACAATCACAAGAAAACCGAGACCATGTAATTAAACATATAAAAGATGCTTTAGTAAAAGAATATAAACTTGTAGTTGTCGTTTCTGCATTAGGCAGAAAACCTGATCCTTATGCTACAGATACGCTACTCAGTCTGGTGGATTTTCCGGCGAATAAAAATGCCTCACGAGAATTGGATATGCTCATGTCGTGCGGTGAGATTATTTCATCCGTTGTACTTTCTAATGAATTACAAAAGCAACATATTACTGCAACGGCTCTAACTGGCCCACAAGCAGGATTCATTACAACGGATGACTTTACAGAAGCAAAAATTAAAGAAGTAAAGCCAGAACGAATTTTGCAAGAATTAGAAACGCATGATGTGGTAGTTGTCGCAGGTTTTCAAGGAACTACAACATCTGGTGACATTACGACAATAGGACGTGGTGGAAGTGATACAACAGCTGCAGCATTAGGTGTTGCTTTATCAGCTGAGCGGATTGAAATATTCACAGATGTAAATGGTATTATGACTGCTGATCCACGGGTGGTTGAAACAGCAAGACCACTTGATGTAGTTACGTATTCTGAAATTTGTAATTTGGCATATCAAGGAGCAAAGGTCATTCATCCCCGAGCAGTAGAAATTGCTATGCAAGGAAAAATTCCCATGCGTGTGCGTTCTACCTACTCCAAAGATGAAGGAACGCTTGTTACGTCTTCACGTGTAGAAGGGATGGACATTATTGATCGATTAATTACTGGCATTGCACATATGGATGCTATAACCCAGATTCAAGTACAAACGAAAGAGGCAGCATTTGGGATGCAGTCAGATGTATTTAAAGCAATGGCTGAAGCGGGGATTTCTGTTGATTTTATTACTATTTCACCTACAGGGGTGATCTATACTGTACCAAATGCTTACACAGAAAAGGCTGTACACATATTAAACACGCTTGGATTTGAACATGAAATTACTGAGAACTGTGCAAAGGTTTCAGCTGTAGGAGCGGGAATGACTGGTGTTCCTGGTGTTGCTGCAAAAATTGTGCAAGCATTGACTGATGCGAATGTGCAAATTCTGCAGTCTGCAGACAGCCATACAACCATTTGGGTACTCGTACATGAAAAAGATTTAAAAGCCGCAGTAAATGCATTGCATGAAGCTTTTGAATTGAGTCACGTATTTAACTCCGCACATTGAATAGAAAAGGTGATTAGAATGAACTTTGGTAAAGTGTTAACTGCAATGGTCACACCCTTTGATTTAAATGGAAATATTGATTATACGCAGACAGATGCACTTATTGAACACTTGTTGCAAAATGGTACACAGGGTTTAGTCATTGCAGGAACAACAGGTGAATCACCAACTTTAACTACCGAAGAAAAAGTGAGCCTGTTTAAACATGTCGTTGGTCAAGTAAATAAACGCGTTCCTGTTATTGCAGGGACTGGAGGGAATAATACGCAAGCTTCGATAGATTTAACCAAGGAAGCAGAACGTTGTGGTGTCGATGCGGTGATGCTTGTAGCGCCGTATTACAATAAACCAGATCAACGTAGTCTATTTGCACATTTCAAAACTGTAGCTCAAAGCACATCGCTACCTGTGATGCTCTATAATATACCAGGAAGATCGATTGTAAATTTAACCACGGAGACAACTGTAGCGTTAAGTAAAATCGATAATATTGTTTCTGTTAAGGAAGCTAGTGGAGATCTTGATCAAGTGTCTCAAATAATTGAGCTAACAGATGATTCGTTCTCTGTATATAGTGGTGACGATAGTATGACATTACCAATATTGTCTGTTGGAGGCACAGGTGTTATTTCGGTAGCTTCTCATCTGATAGGAAATGAAATGCAGCAAATGATTCAATTGTTTGAAGAAGGAAGTACAGGTCAAGCAGCTAAGCTTCATCGTCAATTGTTGCCTGTTATGAAAGGGTTATTTATGGCTCCTTCTCCTTCCCCTGTAAAAGCTGCCCTTCGCATAAAAGGAATAGAAGTTGGTGGTTTGCGTTTGCCACTACTTGAACTATCGCAGCAGGATAAAGATGATTTAACAACGATCTTAGAAAATACCGGTATATAATGCCGGTATTTTTTTATACTATATAGGAAAGTATACAGTTTTAAGGTTTAAAACTATAGCCCCTGTCATAAAAGATTTGTCGGTAAGCCAAGTTTTTCTAAGATAGCATAAATAATACCCATAGTTATGAAATTGGTAAATAAATGTTCACCTGTTTCATTTAATAAACTGTCCTCAAGTGTTTATTTTGTCTAACTGGTAAGGTGAAAAAATTTTTAATGGAATAAGAACATAGTAATATTTCCTTCTTCCTGCATGATTATCGGGTGTTACGATCATACTATGAGAGGAATAACTTGTTAATGAGGAGTGTGTAAGTAAATGGATAAACAGCCAGAAAAAAAGGGCGATCAAACGCAAGATAATAATTCCTCTGCTTTAGTCCAAAAAATTCAACAACTAGGACAATCTAATGTACCACAAGCGCCAGATTCAAATATACATGTGCTTTCCATTATCGGACAAGTAGAAGGACATGTACAACTCCCGCCACAAAACAAAACAACAAAATATGAGCATTTATTGCCACAATTAGTTGCTATTGAACAGAATCCGAAAATTGAAGGTTTAGTTATTTTATTAAATACGGTTGGTGGTGATGTCGAAGCGGGATTAGCCTTATCTGAAATGATTACTTCTATATCTAAACCTACAGTCTCGATTGTGCTCGGAGGAGGCCACTCCATTGGGGTGCCTATAGCTGTTGCTACGGATTATTCTTTCATTGCACCGACTGCTACGATGACGATACATCCAATTCGTTTAACAGGTTTAGTTATCGGTGTACCGCAGACGTTTGAGTATTTGGATGAAATGCAAAATCGTGTGGTCGATTTTGTCGTAAATCATTCTAATATAACAGAGGAAAAATTTAAAGATTTAATGTTTGCAAAAGGTAATTTAACACGTGATATCGGTACAAATGTTGTTGGAAAAGCAGCAGTAGAATATGGCTTAATTGATGGTGTTGGCGGCGTTAAGGAAGCAATGAAAAAAATAAATGAATTGATTAAGCAAAATGGCGATCACGAACAGCAGGTGATGCAATGATTATTTATACACCGCTATCAAAAGAAGATATTTTTTATACTTCCCAAGAATACACGGAAAGACAAATGATTTCATACAATGGTAAGCCACTATATTGTGAAAAGAGAGCAGATGGATCATTAGAAATTGTTAAATTATTATCAACCGATCCTAAGGATTTTTTAAATCATGAGTTTTCCCCCGGTACGATTATTTCTCAGATGAATGAAAACTGAATATTATATAACTGCTTTTAATCTTTAGGTTGAGGGCAGTTTTTTATTCGTCTAGGAAATTATCGGAAATTATAAAATTTTGCAGCTGTGGATAGACTAACTAAGTTATTTAGTCACGTTCGGTTCTACGCCCAGCAAGAGACGGCTTCACTCCATTGCCCTAATCTAAGTCATCATTGGTTCGTTCTAAATAGGAAGGCCGACTAAAGACGGGCTTGCCGGAGGGCGCCGGCATATTCCTGTTAAAGGAGCATGATTCCTAAGACTTCAGTTGATCAGTTCCAGTCGCTACGTTGCTAAACGGGCGCCCCGAGCCTTTGTGCGTTTAAATTGTTCGTTCTAGTTTCACTGTCACTCTAGTGTCAGTATGATATACTAAATAGAGGTAATTGCTTTTAATATTGAAGTAGATACGCTAAAATATGAAAGTTGAATATTTTAGCTATACATATATGATAATAAATATTCTATAATTCGGGTGGAATTTTTTAGCGTAAATGAGACTCAATTTGACTATGACATTATTCCATTCCATTGATAAGCAAAAGTGTTTAAATGAGTGTTACCATTAATTAAATTGCCAAAAATGATTGAGGTGAAAGTATGGCAAGAAAGAAAAAAAGACGCAGCAGCAAATTAAAAAAACAATTAAAACTAGAGCTAATAGGTCTCTTATTTATTTTCTTAGGCATTTTTGGAAGTGGAGCTAGTGCGATAAGTGATGGAGCTATACCAGGCGGGCTTGAGCACTTATTTCGCTTTTTCCTAGGAATTTGGTATTTTGTTGCATCGGTTTTCTTATTAGTAACAGGTATTAAATTAGTGGTAAAACGGAAACTACCTAACTTTGCAACAAAAAGAATGGTTGGCTTTTATATTATATTTGGTGGTGTACTACTTATGACACACACCCAAATGTTTGATGAAATAATCGTTTCGAATCAGCAAATCTCTATTCTAGGATCTACTTGGGAAAATTACTCTAATTATATTGACAACCAATTATCATCCGAATATTTGGGGGGAGGAATGGCTGGGGCTTTATTGCTTACCTTTTCCTACTATTTATTTTCCTTAACAGGTGCTAAAATTGTAGCTGTTTTTTCCATCATTATCGGTATTATTTTTATGACTGATTTATCGGTAGGCGATCTGTTTTCTAAAATGTGGAAGTGGCTGGCAAGCAAAGTAAAAAACGTGCAAGATACATGGAGACAAAAACAAACTGCAAAACGTTCGATAAAAGAAAATGAACCTAAAATTGAACAAAACGGCGAGGAGGTTACTGAGCATGTTATCTCAGAACCTGTTATTCAAGACTTTACAGATCATACGGCATTAAGTGAACAAATTCCAGAAGAAACGGAACTGACGTCTATGGTTCAACAAGAGGAGAAAGTGAATGATAGCTTAGATAATATGCCGATGACGGAAGTAGAAAACTATGAGTATATTCTTCCTTCTATGCAGTTATTGGCAGAGCCAACAAACAATTCGCAACAACAAGAAAAATCGCAAATTCAAGCGACGGTTAGAAAGTTAGAGAGTACGTTTACTAGTTTTGGAGTAAAAGCACGTGTTACGAAAGTGCATGTAGGTCCAGCGGTAACCAAATATGAAATATATCCAGAAGCTGGTGTAAAGGTAAGTAAAATAGTTAATTTACATGATGATTTGGCACTAGCTCTAGCTGCAAAAGACTTACGGATAGAAGCACCCATTCCAGGGAAATCAGCGGTCGGAATCGAAGTACCAAATCAAGAAGTAGCTATGGTGTCGTTACGAGAAGTGCTAGAGAGTATCGCACAAAAACAATCTTCTAAACTACTATTTGCTCTTGGCAGAGATATATCCGGAGAAGCAATCGTTGGCGAATTAAATAAAATGCCACATTTACTTATCGCAGGTGCTACAGGAAGCGGGAAAAGTGTCTGTGTAAATGGGATAATTACTACGATTTTAATGCGTGCTAAACCTCATGAAGTGAAGATGATGATGATTGACCCGAAGAAAGTTGAATTAAATGTGTATAACGGTATTCCACATTTACTTGCTCCCGTTGTAACGGATCCGAAAAAAGCTTCTCGAGCTCTACAAAAAGTAGTTGCAGAGATGGAGCGACGATATGAACTTTTTTCTGATACAGGAACACGTAATATTGAAGGATACAATGAATATATTAGAAAACATAACCAACATGCTGAAGATCCAGAGCCGAATCTTCCATACATCGTCGTGTTAGTAGATGAATTAGCAGACTTAATGATGGTAGCTTCAAGTGATGTGGAAGATGCAATTACTCGATTAGCTCAAATGGCACGTGCTGCGGGAATTCATCTCATTATTGCCACCCAGCGGCCATCTGTAGACGTTATTACGGGGGTAATTAAGGCGAATATTCCTTCTAGAATTGCCTTTAGTGTCTCTTCAGCAACAGACTCTAGAACCATCTTGGATAGTGGCGGAGCAGAAAAGTTATTGGGAAGAGGGGATATGTTGTTTATCCCGGTTGGATCTTCTAAGCCAACTCGTGTACAAGGTGCTTTTCTGTCTGATGAAGAAGTTGAACGTGTAGTAGACCACTGTATTGAACAGCAAAAGGCGTCTTATCAAGAAGAAATGATTCCAGAAGAAGTCAATGAGGTTGCAGAAGAAGTAGACGATGAATTGTATGATGATGCTGTTCAATTAATCACTGAAATGCAAAGCGCTAGTGTATCTATGTTACAGCGCCGCTTTAGAATTGGTTATACGAGAGCAGCAAGACTAATCGATGCCATGGAACAAAGAGGTATTGTAGGTCCGTATGAGGGGAGTAAGCCACGTACAGTTCTTATCAGTCAAATAGCTGAAGAACATACTTCTTCACATTAATGTTGAAATAAAGCCTCATAAGTAAATTTTTTAACGCAAGGGCTTGCTGAAATTGCCATTGTGCTTTTATGCACTATAACTATAGGAAAGCATTCCTGTAATAAAGCAAAATGAGGATTGAACTAAAAAAGCCCCCTTGGTATGATACGAGGTGTCCAATGCTGTTGAGCAAAACTGGACCCTTAAAATGAACCAAGGAGGACTAACATGAATTATAAACAAAATGAGAAGATATTACAACTGACAGACAAATCTTTAATTATTGGGGTCGACATCGCCAAGAATAAACATGTTGCTCGCGCACAAGATTTCCGCGGGGTTCAATTTGGAAAGCCGCTATACTTTGAAAACGCGTTGGAAGGCTTCCAAACGTTCATTCATTGGATGGATGAATTAGCCATACAACAAGAGAAATCCGATTTTATTATTGGTATGGAGCCAACGGGGCACTATTGGCTTCCTTTGGCCTATTGGCTAATGGAAAAGCAACTGAAAGTAGTCGTAGTAAATCCAGCACATGTAAAAAAATCAAAAGAGCTGGATGACAATTCCCCAACAAAAAATGATGTAAAAGATGCCAGAGTCATTTCACGCTTAATTCAAGATGGACGTTATTCTGAACCGCATCTACCAGAAGGGATCTATGCAGATCTCCGAGAAGGCATGAATATGTATGACCAATTACGAAAAGACCTGCAGGCAGTACAAGGACGCGTCCACCAATGGATAGACAGGTATTTTCCAGAATACACGACTGTCTTTACGAACTGGGAAGGGCAATCTTCTTTACAGGTTTTAAAAATGGGTTTGTTTCCAGATGAAATCTCTCAAAAAGATGAAATGGAAATCCTGTCAGAAATTCGAAAAGAGGTAAAAAGAGGAGTTGGCTTAAAAAAAGTAAGACAATTGAAAGAAGCTGCTCGCCATTCCATTGGTATCCAAGAAGGAAAAACCATGGCGAAACTAAAGATTCAAACATTAATGGATCAGTATACGCTCCTTCATGAAAAGATAAATGAATTGTGGGAAATGATAGAGGGGCTTACGAGTAGGATTCCTGGTGTACAGGAAATGGCAGCTATAAAAGGCGTAGGTGACGTCACAATCGCTGCATTTCTGGCAGAAGTCGGCGATCTCCATAATTATAGCCATCCGGAGCAAATTATTAAATTAGCAGGTTTAAATCTCAAACTAGCAACATCAGGAAAGTGGCAAGGAAAAACGGTCATTACCAAGAGGGGCCGACCAAAGCTACGCGCTCTGTTGTTTAAAGTGATCCTGCCATTGGTAAATCACAATCCTGCATTTAAAGCAATGCATGCGTATTTTACAACAAGGAAAGAAAACCCGCTGAAGAAGAAACAATCATTAATAGCACTGTGTTGTAAATTAATTCGAATATTATTTAAAGTAGGTAAACAACAAGTAGCCTTTAGTCCAGAAAAAATGTTACGTGATATTCCGCATTTTCGCTTACAGAATGCAGCTTAACTAAGTAATAACGAAACCTCCGTTTAGACGTTTTTTAAGAAGTTCATTTTATACAAATACGAGATAACAATGGAAGCACGGAGCAGCCGGCAATTTTTATACAATCGGGCAATGACCCTGTAGGAAAGCAACGCCGGCCCCACTTCATGGATAGACCGAACGAAGGAATGTATGCGCGAAGACGCTGTGAGATGTGGGAGGGTTTGTCACCATGAGTATTGTGGGATGAGAAGGTGCGATCATAGCAGTGAAAATTCCCATTTTTTTCAAAAAGAGAAGGATGGCTTATTAAGTGCACCCTTCTACATTAAAAATTATGCTTACACGGTCTTAAATATCGTTAATGAGTAAAAAATAAAATGAAATTCTAAGAAAAACAAAGAAAACAAGAGAAAACGTTAGTATATAGAGGGAGTATTAAAATTTAGAGTTTATAGCGTAAGCAATAACTTGGTTATCGTCATAATTACTTTGGCGATAGCCAAGTTTTGCTAAGGAGCTGTTTGTAATGAACAAGTGATTGGTTTTACAAGTTGCTGTTCAAAGAATTGCACGTAGAAGAAAAATCAATGCTTTTCAATGACATAATTCTATGTTCCACAGAATCATTAACCTTTAGTACACACGCCATTTATTTTTTAGTTTTATATAATTGTTGAATTTTGATGAAAAGGTATTTCTTTCTAAATCTATTCATGCTATGATGAAATTATAAACTAGTAGAATGTCAGAGGTCAGATATCTAATCGGGAATACAGTTTTGGGGTGATGAAGTTTGTCTATTAAGCATGATTCAAGGCACTTATATTTACAAGTTATTGATCAAATAAAAAAAGATATTCATAATGGCACGTACAAGGAGAATGAAAAGCTCCCATCAGAATTTCAATTATCCAAGGTGCTAGGGGTTTCTCGTGCAACTTTAAGAGAAGCACTCCGAATATTAGAAGAAGATAATATTGTTACTAGGAAACACGGTGTTGGTACATTTGTAAACCCTAAGCCTGTATTTTCTTCTGGTATTGAACAACTTACAAGTGTTACATACATGATTGAGCAATCAGGGAAAAAAGCCGGAACAGAATATTTATTCACAGATATAAGAGAAGCAACGGACAAGGAGAAGAGTCGATTTGCTCCTCATGTTGTAGAGCAATTAGTTGAAATTGAGCGCGTTCGTACAGCCGACGGGGAACCAGTTGTATTTTGCGTTGATAAAATTCCTGAAAAGATCATTCCGGTAGAAAGTATCCAACAAGCAGATTCCTTTTTTAAATTAATGGAGGATTACGCTAATAAAAGGGTTGCCTATGCCGTGACATATATTGAGCCAATTGGTTATCATGAACGCATTTATAAGACTTTAAACTGCCATAAAGGACAAACATTATTGTTGCTTAGGCAAATGCACTATACTTCCGAAGATGAAGCGGTTTTATACTCAGCAAACTATTTTCGCTCCGATATGTTTAGCTTTCATGTTTTACGTAAACGTACGTAAAACGACGTTCGCAATAAAATGGAAGCGATTTCAAAAAACAAGGAGGTGGTGCGCTCGAATATAGTGTGATAAATCGTTGTCGGAAACAAAAAATAAAAGAGGGGGCTATTATTTTGAAAAGTAGAAAGCTTATTTTAATACTAACAATTTTTATTAGTTTTGGTTTAGTTTTAGCTGCGTGTGGTGGTTCTAATGATGAAGATAAATCAAGTGGTGGAAATGATGGTAAAAAAACAGAAGAAAACGAAGGGTCTACGGATTATTCCGTCGCTATGGTAACAGATGAAGGGGGAGTTGATGACAAATCATTTAACCAATCGTCTTGGGAAGGGCTACAAGCATGGGGAGAAGAACATGGACTATCAAAAGGAAACGGTTATGATTATGCACAGTCTAATGATGAGTCAGATTATTTGCCAAACCTTACTCGGTTAACAAGAGATGGCTATAACTTGATTTTTGGTGTTGGATATTTACTAGAAGATGCGATCTCAAAAGTAGCAGAACAAAATCCTGATACAAACTTTTCCATTGTCGATACCGTTGTGGAAGCTCCTAATGTTGCAAGCATTACATTTGCGGAGAATGAAGGTTCATTTTTAGCAGGTGTTGCAGCTGCTAAAAAAACCAAAACAAACAAGCTTGGTTTTGTCGGCGGCATGGATTCTGATTTGATTACTAAATTTGAAGTTGGATTCGTTGCAGGTGCAAAATCTGTTAATCCAGATATTGAAGTGGACATTCAATATGTTGGTGATTTTAGTTCAGCTGATGACGCAAAGCTAATTGCTACAAGGATGTATGGTGACGATAGAGACATTATTTATCATGCAGCAGGTGCAGCTGGAAATGGCGTATTTAACCAAGCAAAAGATATGAAAAAGAACGATCCGGATAATGAAATTTGGGTGATTGGCGTAGATCGCGATCAGCATGAAGAAGGGAAAATAGGTGAAGATAATGTAACACTTACATCTATGGTAAAGCGAGTGGACGTATCTGTTCAAGAAGTAAGTAATCTGGGTTTAAATGGGGATTTCCCAGGCGGTGAAATATTGGAATTCGCTTTAAAAGACGATGGTGTTTATCTTGCTGACACAAATGAGGAGGCTTACACAGAAGAAATTGCTTCAGCTGTTGATGAGTGGAAAGAAAAAATCATTAACGAAGAAGTAGATGTACCGCAAACGCGAAAAGATCTAGAAGAATTTGAAAAGTCGTTGTAAAAAAAGAGGCTGGAGTCAGCCAGCCTCTTTAATCTTTAAGAAATATAAGTCTAGACAATGAAATGTTGAATCCTACTCGAAAGATGATGAATAGCAAGCTCGGGCTATTAAGGAGAAACTGTTTTTGTAGTAAAGGAGTGATGTAGTTGGAAGATTATGTGATCGAAATGCTGCATATAAGAAAAGAATTTCCGGGAGTAGTTGCTAATGATGATGTAACCATCCAATTAAAGCGCGGAGAGGTCCATGCCTTATTGGGGGAAAATGGTGCAGGAAAATCAACCTTGATGAACGTCCTCTTTGGGTTATATCAACCTGAGGAAGGAGAAATTCGAGTGAAGGGTAAAAAAGTATCGATCACCGATCCTAATATTGCTAACAATTTAGGAATCGGTATGGTGCATCAACATTTTATGTTAGTCGAACCGTTTACTGTTACCCAAAATATTATTCTCGGTATTGAACCAACAAACAAAGGAAAAATTAATTTAAAGCAAGCAGAGCGAGAAGTGCAAGAATTGTCTGATCAGTATGGTCTTCGAGTAGATGCAACGGCAAAGATAAGTGATATTTCTGTAGGTATGCAGCAACGTGTGGAGATTTTAAAGACGCTTTATCGTGGAGCGGATGTGCTTATATTCGATGAACCAACTGCTGTTTTAACACCGCAAGAGATTGCTGAGTTAATGGAAATATTTCGAACTTTACTTGCAGAAGGAAAATCTATCATTTTAATTACGCATAAACTAAAAGAAATTATGGAAATTTGTGATCGCTGTACCGTCATTCGAAAAGGTAAAGGTATTGGCACCGTAAACGTAGCAGAAACAACTGTTACAGAGTTGGCTTCTTTAATGGTTGGTAGAGATATATCTTTTCAAACGAACAAACAACCAGCTGAACCTAAACAAACCGTTCTGAAAATTGATAATCTATTTGTAAAAGATAGTAGAAAAGTAGACATGGTAAAAGGGCTAAATTTAAACGTACGTGCTGGAGAAATTGTAGGTATTGCAGGTATTGATGGGAATGGACAGAGTGAATTAATTGAAGCAATTACTGGTCTTCGCAAAGCGCATAGCGGGAGTGTTATTATAAATGAAAAACCAATTACAAATCTGTCTCCTCGTAAAGTAACAGAAAGCGGTGTCGGCCATATACCTCAAGATAGACATAAATTTGGGCTTGTGTTAAACTATTCTGTTGCTGAAAATCTCGTTTTACAAACTTATTATAAACGACCATATTCTAAATTCAAAGTATTAAATTATAAGCAAATTTTGCAAAAAGCAGAACAGCTAATAGAGGAGTATGATGTTCGCACACCTTCTCCGCACACAAAAGCGCGTGCGTTGTCTGGTGGGAATCAACAAAAAGCTATAATAGCTAGAGAAGTTGATAGATCTCCTGATTTATTAATTGCTGCTCAGCCGACACGAGGTTTAGATGTTGGGGCAATTGAATTCATTCACCAAAAGCTCATAGAAGAGCGAAATAAAGGAAAAGCAATTTTATTAGTTTCTTTTGAATTAGATGAAATTCTAGACGTTAGCGATCGAATCGCTGTTATTTATGATGGGGAAATTGTAGCAGATGTAAAGCCAGAAGAAACAAGTGAACAGGAATTAGGCTTATTAATGGCTGGGAGCGGTCATGTAAAGGATGGTGAAGAATCGTGATGGAAAATAAATGGTTTAACATCCTTGTACCAATTATTTCTGTTCTCATTGGTCTTTTTGCTGGGGCTTTGATTATGTTGTTTTTTGGCTATAATCCTATACAAGGTTACATTGCTTTATTTAAAGGAGCATTCGGTGATTTATATTTTTTTGGTGAAACGATTCGCCAGACAACGCCTTACATATTTACAGGCTTAGCCGTTGCATTTGCATTTCGCGCTGGCTTATTTAACATTGGGGCTGAAGGGCAAGTCATTGTTGGGTGGTTAGCAGCTGTTTGGGTAGGCACAACAATAGACGCTCCGATGTATATTCACCTACCACTAGCTTTACTTGTGGCCGCAATTGCTGGAGCGCTATGGGGATTTATTCCCGGCTTGCTAAAAGCAGGATTGGGAGTACACGAAGTAATCATAACGATTATGCTAAACTATATTGCCCTATATAGTTCTAATGCCATCATCCGCAGCATTTTAACGGAAAACGCAGATAAAACAGATATGGTTGCTCCGACTGCCTCGTTAGCTTCTGAATGGTTAGCAAATACCACTTATTTTTCCAGAATGCACTATGGCATATTCATAGCAATACTAGCAGCTGTTGTCATGTGGTTTATCATTGAACGGACAAAACTCGGTTTTGAACTAAAGTCTGTAGGCTATAACAAACATGCTTCGAAGTATGCAGGTATGAGTGTAAAACGTAATATTATTTTGGCTATGGTTATTTCTGGCTTATTTGCTGGATTAGCAGGTTCTATGGAGGGGTTAGGTACGTACGGTAATATGACTGCGAGTTCTGGTTTCTCCAATATCGGTTTTGATGGAATTGCTGTAGCACTTTTAGGGGCAAATAATGCATTTGGTGTTGTTCTTGCAGCATTCTTATTTGGAGCTTTAAAAGTAGGGGCGTTAAATATGCCAACCCAAGCTGGAGTTCCAAATGAGTTGGTAGATATTATCATTGCTCTAATTATATTCTTCGTCGCCTCAAGCTATCTCATTCGCTGGATAATATTACGGTTTAAAAGGGAGGGAAAATAATTGAGTTTTATGGAATTATTACAATCTGTAATCCCAACTGCGCTTTTTTATTCAGCTCCACTTATTTTTACTGCTTTAGGCGGAGTATTTAGTGAACGCTCAGGAGTCGTTAATATTGGCTTGGAAGGTTTAATGGTGATGGGAGCATTTGTCGGTATAGTGTTCAATCTCACCTTTGCTGACGTATTCGGTGCTTGGACGCCATGGGTATCTATTCTTGTTGCTATGGGTGTTGGTGCTATCTTTGCCATCATTCATGCCTTAGCTTCCGTCACTTTTTATGCCGATCAAGTAGTCAGTGGTGTAGCAATTAACTTTTTAGCTTTAGGAGTAGGCATTTTCTTAACAAAGCAGTGGTATGATAAAGGTCAAACAGATATGGTGACGCAACCATTTTATACAACAGATATTCCTGTTTTAGCAGATATTCCTTTAATTGGATCTGTTTTCTTTCAAGGAATTTACCCAACTTCCTATGTAGCTATCTTCCTTGCTTTCGTGTCGTGGTATATTTTATACAAAACACCGTTTGGATTACGTCTACGTGCAGTAGGTGAACATCCGATGGCTGCTGACACAAATGGTATTAATGTTTATAAGATGCGTTACATCGCTGTAATTATTTCTGGTGCCATGGGTGGCTTAGGTGGATCAGTATTTGCTTTAACGATTGCTTTCAATTTCTCGCATGCAACAATTGTAGGACAAGGATTTATGGCTCTAGCAGCCGTTATATTTGGAAAATGGCACCCACTCGGTGCAATGGGCGCTGCTTTGTTTTTTGGGTTCGCTCAAAGCTTAAGTGTTATTGGTGGAGGTATTCCGCTTTTAGAAGATGTGCCGCAAGTATTTTTACTTATAGCGCCTTACGTATTAACTATTTTAGCATTAGCTGGTTTTATCGGTCGTGCAGAAGCACCAAAAGCAAATGGAGTGCCTTATATTAAGGGGAATCGCTAAAAACTTGCTTGCTCATATCCTTTAATAAATACAAGTATAGTTGTAACACCACAAAGAAATTCATGCGGGTGAATATTTTAATTAATATTATAGGAAGCCATCATGGTTTGCTCAAGACCCCAACCCACCGTCTATCATGAAAAGAACTTGAAGGCGGTGTATTCATACAAAAATATAAAATTTTTATGGATTATAGTATAAGCGAAACCACGGCTATCGCCATAATGAATTGGTGATAGCTAAGTTTTTTCAAAAAGGTAAAAAGCAAGCTCTGTTTGTGTAAAAAAAGTCGCAAGCGAGTTTTTTTTGCTTTATAATGGATGACGAATGATAAATGTGAGCAGAATAAATGAAAAGTCTATATAAGGGAGGATTACCATGCAAGAAATTCAGGAAAACATAAAAGATATTAACGGCTTTAATGTTCATTATATTCCTAATCAAAAGTATAAAACATTGACTGTTGTTTTAAAGCTGCGTGCACCTTTAGATAGGGACACGATTACCAAAAGAGCTTTGTTGCCATATGTACTAAAACAAGGTACGAAACAATACCCATCTAAACAAGAACTGCAAATAAAGTTAGATGACTTATACGGAGCTTCTCTTTCTATAGACGGCGCCAAAAAAGGAGAAAACCATATTATTAGTGTGCGACTAGATATTGCCAATCAGAAGTTTTTAGCAGGAGATTCTTCTGTATTCGAGGAAGGCTTACAGTTGCTTTATGATGTTTTATTTAATCCAAATGTTGATGACCAAGGCTTTAATAAGTCTATATTCACACGAGAGAAGGAGACCTTAAAACAAAAAAACCTGAGCTTAAAAGATGACAAGATGAGTTACGCTAACCTTCGTTTAATTGATGAAATGTGTAAAGGCGAGCCTTATGCAATTCATGTGCATGGTTATTTAGATGACTTGGAAAAAATAACTCCAGTTTCTCTTTTTTCTTACTACCAACAAGTAGTTGCAAACGATCAAATTGATATTTATGTGCAAGGAGATCTTTCAGAGGAAAATATGGAAAAGACGATAAAGAAAGTTTTTCAACAAGCAAACAAAAATCAACCAAGATTAAAGCATAAGGATTTGAATGAACGCCATGTTAGCAAAACAGATGTTATACCAAAAGAAATTGTGGAAACAGATAAGGTTCAGCAAGCAAAATTACATATTGGTTATCGCACAAACGTTACGTTTGGAGAGCCTGCTTATTATGCTCTTCATGTGCTAAATGGGATTTTCGGTGGATTTCCAAGTTCAAAATTGTTTATTAATGTTCGAGAAAAGAATAGTCTTGCTTATTATGCTGCTTCTCGTATGGAAAGCCATAAAGGATTATTGTTTGTTTTTAGTGGTATTGCTCCAGAAGATTTTGAAAAGGCAAGAGACATTATAAAAAAACAGATGGAAGCAATGAAGCAAGGGGACTTTACAACGCAAAATATTGCGGAAGCTAAAGCTGTTATTACTAACCAACTATTAGAGACATTCGACAGTCCACAAGGAACAATTGAATTTTTATATCAACAAGTTTTAGCAAACAAAAAAATTACTCCTCTTCATTTTGTAGAACAATTGAATAAGGTGACAAAAGAAGAGATTGTTGCTGTTGCTAAACGCTTGCAAGAAGACACAACTTATTTATTAACAGCAGAGAAAGGAGATAGTCATGAATAAGCACATATATAGTGATATTGATGAAACGCTATATACGGAGAAATTAGCTAATGGATTAACCGTATTTTTATTACCGAAACCAGAACTAGCAAAAACACATGCTTTGTTTACGACGAACTATGGTTCCATTGATTTGCATTTTGCGCCTATAGGTAAAGATGAAGTAATTACTGTTCCAGAAGGAGTAGCTCACTTCTTAGAACATAAGCTCTTTGAAAGTGAAGAAGGGGATGTATTTCATGACTTTTCTAAACAAGGCGCTTCTGCGAACGCTTATACTTCATTTACGAAAACAGCGTATCTTTTCACAGCCACTGATCAAATTGAGAAAAATGTAGAAACACTTATTGATTTTGTGCAACATCCTTATTTTACAGATGAATCGGTAAAGAAAGAAAAAGGGATTATTGCTCAAGAAATAAGGATGTATGATGATCAGCCTGATTGGCAAGCTTTTATGGGCACGATTAAAGCAATGTTTCAAAATCACCCAATTAATGTAGACATTGCAGGGACAGTTGAATCGATCTACCAAATCACAAAAGAAGATTTATATACATGCTACCATACCTTTTATCATCCTGAGAATATGGTTTTATTTATTGCTGGAAACTTTGAACCCGAAAAAATGGGGCAGTTAATTAGAGAGAATCAAGACAAAAAACAGTTTGCCAAGATGGAGCAGTTAAAACGGAAGTTCCCGAATGAGCCAAATGCGGTAGCAGAGCGAGAAAAGCGAATAACTATGCCTGTGTCGATCCCTAAATGTACGCTAGGAATAAAACGTGTTAATCAGCAACTGACTAAAGATGAGCTTCTAATAGAAGATTTACTTCAGGATATGTTATTGGACTATTATTTTTCAAAAGGCGGACCATTTTACGAGGAACTTTATAATGAAAATCTAATTGATGATAGTTTCTTTTTTGAATCAAATATTGATCGAGATTTTGGATATGTATTAATTGGTAGTAATACGAAAGACCCAAAACAGTTTTCCGAACGATTAAAATCCATGTTACTTGGTATCCAGGAAGCGAATCTAAATGTAGAATCATTCCAGCGTATAAAGAAGAAGAAAATAGGTCAGCTGCTACGTATGATGAACCGCTTAGAGAATATAGCAAACGCTTATACACATTACCATATGCTAGGTATTGACTTCTTTACATTACTTTCAGTTGTTCGAGAGTTAACGTTGGAGGATGCGAAGCAGTTTATGTATTCTTGGATAGAGGAAGAACGGTTATCAGTTTGTACGATCGATGCGGAGTAAGCTGCAATGAAAAGAAACATTCTTCTAATAGGGGCTAGTGGAGATATCGGTTCAGCAATAGCTGAACAATTATTACAACATGGTTACCAATTAATACTCCATTATTATACAAACAAACGAGTCATTGATGAACTCTGTGACGCATATCCTGAATCTATTTTAGCGACGTATCAAACAGACTTAAGTAAAAATAGATCTTGTGAACAGTTGATGCAAAGTTTATCCTTCTCTATTGATGGAGTAGTCTTTGCAAGCGGGAAAGCACATTACGGTTTGTTTCAAGATACTAACGAGGAAACGATGGATGCTATGATTCAGTTACATGTTAAATCGCCTTGGCTTATTACTAAACACCTTCTTCCGGATATGATTGCAAAACAGGCAGGTTTCATTCTATTTATAACGTCGATTTGGGGAGAACAAGGTGCCAGTAATGAAGTCGTTTATTCTGCAGTGAAAGGTGCACAAAATAGCTTTGTTAAAGCACTTGCAAAAGAAGTTGCACCTTCTGGGGTTTCGGTGAACGCCATTAGCCCAGGTTATATTGAAACAAAGATGAATCATCATTTATGTAACGAAGAAAGAAAATCCATTTTATCTGATATTCCAATGAACAGGGCGGGTAAGCCAGAAGAAATTGCTTCTGTAGTAACTTTTCTATTAGATAGTGAAAGGAGCTATATACAAGGCGCAATTTTAGATGTAACAGGCGGTTGGTAACTTTTCTTCTATCCAATATGTATAATCTTTAAAATCTCTCAAATACTATGCATGTATATATTGGAAGGAGGAAAAAAGATGTCCGTTCTAGATAATTTTGATTCATGGAAAAGCTTTTTAGCCAATAAGCTTACACAAGCACAACAACAAGGGATGAGTAATGAAACAGTTCAAAATATTGCTCATGAGATTGGTGATTATTTAGCACAGCACGTTGATGCTAAAAACAAAGAAGAGGCTGTACTACGTGACTTATGGAATTCAGCTTCTGATGAAGAACAGCAAGTATTAGCTAATACGATGATTAAATATGTTCAAAACCAAGGAAACTAAATGTAACATGTGAACAGTCTATATGAAATTTCAATGGTCTGCCACGCTCCGTTAATGTAGCGTGGCAGACTTTATTGGCCAAATAGGTGTACGATGCTTATTTATTTTACGAAGACAGGATGCACATATAAGATTTTTGTTTATCTTGAATCTACGAAGGTGTGAACTGGAAAGCCTAAGCGGAAGATAGCAGCACCTACATTCCTTTTTCGTAAGATATCTTTAAATCATACCTTTTTGGGCTACTAAATAATCGGCGGGGGATGAAAGAAAACCTTACTGAATGGAAGCAGCATTTTATAAAAAAATTATTTTGTCAATCACCAATGGTTCTGTTAAGATAAATATGATATAGTTTACCTCTAACCTTTTCACGTGCGAAAAAATGCTTTATGATATAATTATATAAACTGTAATGATTAATAATTTAAAATGCATTAAAGTTTATTGCATGTGGTTTAAGTACAATGAAAGGCTATCTAAGTGTTTTTATACTTGGAGTTTTTTATAGTCTAGGAATTTATAAAATTTTGCAGCTGTGGATAAACTAACTAAGTTATTTAGCCACTTCCGGCTCCAGCGCACAGCAACTAGGCGACTTCACTCCATTGCCTTACGATAAGTCATCATCGGTTCGTTCTAAATAGGAAGGCCGACTAAAGACGGGCTTGCCGGAGGGTGCCGACATACTCCTGTTGCAGGAGCATGATTCCTAAAACTTTCGTTGATTCGTTCCAGTCGCTACGTTGCTAACCGGGCGCTTGCGCTTTTGTTCATTAAGACTTAAGGGTTGGTAATATTCAGTAGATAATCAAATATATTTATTGTACATAGCTTAGTTTTATTTTCTAATAACTATTTTAATTTTATAGAATAAGAGCCTCTGCCATTAATACTTCTAGAGTAATCAAGTATTTCTATAAACAGTTGAAAACCTTATTATTTATAAAGGAGCATTTTATGACGAGAACAGAATGGTATCTTGAATACGAAATTCAAATTAACCGACCAGGCTTGCTTGGTGATATATCGTCTTTACTTGGGATGCTAAGAATTAATATTATTATGATTAATGGGGTCGAGGACGCAAAGCGTGGTATGCTACTCTTATCTAAATATGACGAAAATATAACACGACTCAAGTCAATTTTACAAACGATGGAAACCATTAAAGTAACCAAGTTAAGACAGCCAAAACTTAGAGATAAAATGGCTGTACGCCATGGTAGATACATATATCGGGATGTAGACGATCATAAAACAATTCGTTTTATTCGCGATGACTTAGGCTTGCTTGTTGATTTTATGGCAGAGTTGTATAAAAAAGATGGTCATAAATTAATAGGGATCCGTGGTATGCCAAGAGTAGGGAAAACAGAATCGGTAGTAGCTGCAAGTGTGTGTGCAAACAAACGTTGGTTATTTGTTTCCAGTACCTTATTAAGGCAAACAGTGCGGAGCAAGCTTATTGAAGGTGAGTATAATCCCGATAATGTTTATATTATTGATGGCATTGTATCCACTCGGCGTGCAAACGAGCAGCATTGGCAGTTGATTAGAGAAGTAATGCAGCTACCTGCTGTCAAAGTAGTAGAACATCCAGATGCGTTTGTACAAATGACAGAATATAAAATAGAGGATTTTGATTACATTATTGAACTAAGAAGTCATGAAGAAGAAGAAATTACGTATGAGCCTGTTGAATCAAGACAGTTCAGTCAAGAAAATGAATTTTCAATGTTTGATTTCTAAAATGGATGGTGTTGGAAATGCAAATCGGAGCAAGACTAAAAGAAGCAAGGGAAGCTCAGAATCTTTCTTTAGAAGAGCTACAAGAAATTACAAAAATTCAAAAGCGATATTTACTAGCAATTGAAGAAGGGAACTTGCAAATTCTTCCAGGTAAATTTTATGCTAGAGCTTTTATGAAAGAATATGCAAATGCTGTTGGATTGGACCCAAATGAACTGATGGAAGAATATAAAGAAGAAGTGCCGAAAACAGAGGAGCCTACAGAAGAACAATACTCACGTATACAACGTTCACGTAAAAGTCAGGAAAAAAGTACATCTAATTTTTCCTTATTTCCTACAATAATTGTTGGCTTACTTATTATTGGTATTATTGCGGTCGCTATTTTCTTTATTGTCCAGAACATGTCTGGAACAGAAAGTAAAGATCCTGTGAATCAGGATGATGGAAAAGGCAATGATATTGTAATTAAAGACGATAGTGGTGGCGATGAAGCTAATCAAAATACTGTAGATGAAGATCAAGATAATGAAGATCAAGATGGTAATGATGAAAATTCAGAAGAAACAAATGAAAAAGCAAAAGAGCCTGAATTTACTGTAATAGAAGAAGGAACAGGTAATACACCAGAATCAACAGTTGCATTCTCTTATACAGGTGATGAAGTAAAAGCTACATTAGAAGCTTCAGACGATACTTGGCTTGGTGTGAAGGATGATGAAGAAGATGTCCTTTTTGAGGAAAATATGTTTAATTCCGAGCAGTCGCCACTTGAATTAGACCTTACTGGTAAAAAACGCGTATTCTTTAAAATTGGCAATGCATCTGTGCTAACCATTACAATAAATGGTAAAGAAATGGAATATCCTGTTGATCCAAGTAACGTAAGACAAAATATTTGGGTGGAACTAAAACAAGAAGCTGAATAAATATCATCGACCCTTCCTTTCAACTTTTTGGGAAGGGTCAATCATTTTATACTAAACTATAATTTTTTAGGGTTGACAATAAGAAAAATAACGGCTTTTTTCGTCATAAAGATTTGGAGGAGCCAAGTTTTTCGAAGGAGGAATTGTAATGAACTTACCAAATAAGCTAACATTATCACGTATTTTTTTAATTCCTATTTTCATCATTCTTATGAGTGTTCCATTTTCATGGGGAAGCTGGCAAATAGGAGAAACAGCATTGCCAATATCTCATTTCATTTCTGCTTTATTGTTTATAATTGCAGCTGGAACGGATTGGGTGGATGGTTATTACGCAAGAAAATATAACCTTGTTACAAATTTAGGGAAGTTTCTTGATCCACTTGCAGACAAACTGCTTGTATCCGCCGCTTTTATTATATTAGTAGAAATGGGAGTTGCCCCAGCATGGGTCGTTATTCTTATTATTAGTCGTGAATTTGCAGTTACAGGGCTTCGCCTTGTTGCTTCTGGAGAAGGTATAGTACTAGCAGCTGGTAATATGGGGAAAATAAAAACAGCAACGCAAATGGTCGCTATCGCTGTTTTGTTATTACATAATTTTCCGTTTTCATATATAAGCTTTCCTTTTGGGGAAATCATGCTATATATAAGTTTATTCTTTACAATATTATCTGGCATAGACTACTTTATTAAAAATTGGCATGTGATGAGGGATTCGAAATGAGTAAGGAATTACAAGCTGAAATAATTGCTGTTGGTACTGAACTTTTACTTGGACAAATTGCAAATACAAACGCTCAATGGCTCTCTGAGCAGTTAGCTAACCAAGGTGTTAACACGTACCACCATACAGTTGTTGGGGACAATTTACAACGTGTACGTGAAACATTTGAAATGGCTCAAAAACGTTCAAATATTGTTATTGTTACTGGTGGTCTGGGACCAACAGAAGATGATTTAACAAGGGAAGCATTTCAGCAATTGAGTACTATTCCTCTAGTGGAGCATGAACCATCCATGTGTAAAATACGAGCATATTTTGAAAAGCAGCAGGCAGTGATGACTCCAAATAATCCAAAACAAGCGAGAGTATTTGAAGGAGCAACAGTTTGGATGAACCCTGTAGGAATGGCTCCTGGAATGAAGTTAACATATGATGGTTGCACATGGGTTTTTCTCCCGGGTGTTCCAAAAGAAATGAAAGCTTTAGTAAGAGAATACATGATTCCATCCATACAAAAACTTCTGGGTAAAAAAGAGATCATTAAATCTGTTTTACTGAAATTTACTGGTATTGGTGAATCAAAGCTGGAACATGAACTACAGGATATTATTCACGAACAAACAAATCCTACAATTGCTCCTCTTGCGCAAGAAGAAGGTATTGTTATTCGATTAACAGCCAAAAGTGATTCGCTTCAAAAGGCAGATCAGCTGTTACAAGAAACGAAAGTGAAAATTTTTTCACGTGTAGGGCAATACGCGTATGGTGAAGATCATGAAACATTAGAAGGAAAAGTTGTGGATTTATTATTAGCGAAGCAATATACGGTTGCAGCTGCAGAAAGTTTGACTGGCGGAGCGTTTGCAGAAAAAATCACGACTGCCCCTGGTTCATCAAATGTTTTTCAAGGTAGCATGGTTACTTATACAAATACAGCAAAACAAAATACGTTACATGTGCCAAAAGAGATTTTAGAAACAAATGGAGCAGTTAGCGAAGAATGTGCTGAAGCAATGGCAAAGCAAGCAGCTGCTAAATTCTCATCTACTATAGGAATAGCTTTTACTGGTGTGGCTGGCCCCACTGAGATGGAAGGAAAGCTAGTTGGTACAGTCTATATTTCTATTTATAACGACAATGGTACATTTGTTACTAAGAAGTTTTTATTCCCAGGAGACAGGAATGCTATTCGAAGAAAAACAGTTCTTAAAGGGTTTGAACTACTATATCAAATACTAAAATAGTATTTTGCTGTAGAGTGGTGTGGCTTGTTTTGTTTTTATAATTTCATAAAAGCCTATAATTTAATTTTGTAGTTGTTTTTCACTTTAATGATGAGAACATTTATTCGTCTTTTTGCTTGGCAATTAAACGAAAAGCATGTATGATATTAGTAGATGATTAAAGGAGGGCGACGTTTTGAGTGATAAGAAACAAGCTTTAGATGCAGCGTTAAAACAAATAGAGAAGCAGTTTGGAAAAGGTTCCATTATGAAATTAGGGGAGCAAGCTGAACAAAGAATCGCAACGATACCTAGCGGTTCCTTAGCTTTAGATGTAGCACTTGGAATTGGTGGGTACCCAAGAGGGAGAGTTGTTGAAATATATGGGCCAGAATCTTCTGGTAAAACGACCGTAGCTTTACACGCTATAGCAGAAGCGCAGCAACAGGGAGGGCAAGCAGCATTTATAGATGCAGAGCATGCACTTGATCCAACATATGCTCGTGCTTTAGGCGTGAATATTGAAGAATTATTACTCTCACAACCAGATACAGGAGAACAAGCTTTAGAAATTGCAGAAGCCCTAGTTCGTAGTGGCGCTGTTGACATTATTGTTATTGATTCCGTTGCTGCACTCGTTCCGAAAGCTGAAATTGAAGGTGAAATGGGAGATTCGCATGTTGGGCTTCAAGCTCGTTTAATGTCACAGGCATTAAGAAAACTATCTGGTGCTATTAACAAATCGAAGACTACGGCTATTTTTATTAATCAAATTCGTGAAAAAGTGGGCGTTATGTTTGGTAATCCGGAGACGACTCCTGGAGGTCGTGCGCTAAAATTTTACTCATCTGTACGCCTTGAAGTTCGCCGTGCTGAGTCGTTGAAGCAAGGAAATGATATGGTAGGAAACAAGGCAAGAATTAAAGTTGTAAAAAACAAAGTTGCACCGCCATTTAAACAAGCAGAAGTAGATATAATGTATGGAGAAGGTATTTCTAAAGAGGGCGAAATACTAGACATTGGTTCTAGCTTAGATATTGTTCAAAAAAGTGGTGCTTGGTACTCTTATAATGAAGAAAGACTTGGCCAAGGACGTGAAAATGCCAAGCAGTTTTTGAAAGAAAACACAGATATGCAGGCTGAAATTCACGCATTAATTAGGCAGCATTATAATTTGGATGATCAACCAGACGAAGAAGAAACAAAAGAGTTTAATCAAGAAAGTTTAGATGTATAATCTACTAACCACCTATTGCTAAATGCAAGAGGTGGTTTTGATTTTTATTTTCCTATAACAGGAGGGTAGCATAAACCGCAAAGAGAACATTTTAATGCTATGACAAAAGTTCTATTTAATTAATTCTTAACCTCTTGAACTATTTAACCAAAAGCTACTAAAACATCTATTACGTAACGATATGTACACTTCTCAAGACAATAGCAATCGCAGTAGCTAGTTGGATGTTTCATAGCATTATTTACCAACATATTGTATGAAGTTGTGACGTTTCCTTGACATTCTCTCCATACACAATTAAAATTAAATTTGTATAAATTTATCATCTATATGATATATTATATGGTTATTTAACGCATTGAAACTTTTACATGCCGACAATAATTGATGTACAACTTTATAGCAAGAGGAGGTGAAATCATGGACAGTCTAATGCTCATCTCCATTTTGCTTGTAATCCTAATCGTCGGTATTGTTGTTGGTTATCTGATTCGTAAGTCTATTGCTGAAGCAAAAATTTCGAGTGCCGAAACGCTTGCTAAACAAATCGTTGATGAAGCACACCGGAATGCAGAAGCTTCAAAGAAAGAAGCCCTTCTTGAAGCGAAGGATGAAAATCATAAACTTCGGCAGCAAACAGAAGATGAACTTCGAGAGAGAAGAAACGAAGTACAAAAACAAGAAAATCGTCTGATGCATAAAGAAGAAAATTTGGACAAGAAAAGTGAATCGTTAGATCAGCGAGAACTTAATTTAGAAAAAAGAGAACAGTCGTTAGCAGACAAACAACAACAAATTGAAGAAATGGAAAGCAAAGTGGAAGCTATGATACAAGAGCAGCAAACTGAGCTTGAACGCATTTCAGGGTATACAACAGACCAGGCTAGACAAATTATTTTAGAGCGTGTAGAACAAGAAGTTGCTCATGAATCTGCTCTAATTATTAAAGAGGCAGAAAATCGTGCGAAAGAAGAAGCAGATAAAAAAGCTAAAAGCATCCTATCGTTAGCTCTGCAGCGTTGTGCTGCTGACCACGTTGCTGAAACCACAGTATCGGTTGTAAACCTTCCTAATGACGAGATGAAAGGGCGTATTATTGGGCGAGAAGGAAGAAATATAAGAACCTTAGAAACGTTAACAGGAATTGACTTGATTATTGATGATACTCCAGAAGCAGTTATACTATCAGGATTCGATCCTATACGAAGAGAAACAGCTCGTTTGGCCTTAGAAAAACTCGTTCAGGACGGACGTATCCACCCCGCTCGCATTGAAGAGATGGTGGATAAAGCAAGGCGTGATGTGGATAATCATATTCGAGAAATTGGTGAAGAGACAACGTTTGAAGTGGGAGTGCACGGCTTACATCCAGACTTAATTAAAATTCTTGGACGTTTGAAATATCGGACAAGCTATGGACAAAATGTGTTAAAACATTCCACGGAAGTAGCTTATCTAGCTGGTTTGCTTGCTGCTGAACTTGGTGAAGATGAAATGTTGGCAAGAAGAGCTGGACTGCTTCATGATATAGGGAAAGCCATTGATCATGAGGTAGAAGGAAGTCACGTGGAAATTGGTAAAGAACTTGCTGTGAAATACAAAGAGCATGAAGTTGTTATCAATTCTATTGCTTCACACCATGGCGATGAAGAACCTACTTCCATTATTTCAGTGCTTGTAGCTGCTGCTGACGCATTATCTGCGGCGAGACCTGGAGCAAGAAGTGAGACGTTGGAAAATTATATTAAACGTTTAGAAAAATTGGAGGAAATTTCCGAGTCGTTTGTAGGTGTAGAAAAATCATTTGCCATTCAAGCTGGAAGAGAGATTCGAATTATGGTAAAACCAGATGAAATTGACGACGTAGAATCCGTTCGAATTGCAAGAGATATTCGTAAGAAAATTGAAGGCGAACTGGACTACCCTGGACATATTAAGGTTACAGTAATTCGAGAAACTCGTGCAGTGGAATATGCTAAATAAAAAGTGGTCTTCGGACTGCTTTTTATTTTTGACATTCATTTATGAATATGAAAAACTAATGATACGAAAATAGATAGGATGAGACAAGACAATGAAAATATTATTTATTGGCGATGTTGTTGGTTCTCCTGGCAGAGACATGGTCCAATATTATTTGCCAAAATTAAAAGAAAAGTATCGACCTAGCCTTACGATAGTAAATGGTGAAAATGCTGCTTCAGGTAAAGGGATTACAGAAAAGATTTATAAGCAGCTACTAGGATGGGGAGCGCAAGTAGTTACAATGGGAAATCATACATGGGATAAAAAGGAAATCTATGATTTCATTGATAACGCAAACAAAATGATTCGTCCAGCAAATTTTCCAACTAACAATCCGGGTAAAGGTATCGTATATGTAAATATTAATGGAATTGAAGTTGCTGTAATTAGTTTGCAAGGAAGAACTTTTTTGCCACCAATTCATGACCCTTTTTCCGTAGCAGATGGATTAATAAAAGAAGCAAAACAACGTACAAACATTATATTTGTTGATTTTCATGGAGAAGCAACAAGTGAGAAACAAGCATTTGGATGGTATGTGGATGGACGAGTGAGCGCTGTTATTGGCACACATACGCATACACAAACAGCGGATGAGCGTATTTTACCAAATGGTACAGCGTATCTGTCAGATGCTGGCATGACAGGACCTTACGATGGTATTTTGGGAATGGAAAGAGAAGCTGTAATTCAACGCTTTTTAACATCTATGCCAGTTCGTTTTGAAGTACCAAAACAGGGCAGGGCTCAATTAAATGGTTGTGTTGTAACCATTGATACGAAAACAGGAAAAGCCCATAAAATCGAGCGTATTCTAATTAATGAAGATCATCCATTTATGTAAGGTTAGTATGGCGCATTTTCCATAAATAAAATGCATGGAAATAGGGTCATAAAAATATTGGTTTGTTTCTATTCAAGCTAGAATTATGAGGATAAACTGTAATTGAAAAAATGTTAAAGATAGATTATTTGAATGTTAAGAATTATTAATGCATAATAAGGGTAATAAGCTAACATCTCCAAGAATATAGTATAAGTAGAACTAGAATAGTTTAAATGAAGGAGGTACTAGTGGTGGAAGTATTAAAAGTGTCAGCAAAATCAAATCCAAATTCAGTAGCAGGTGCACTTGCGAATGTGTTAAGAGAACGTGGCTCAGCGGAGATTCAGGCTATTGGAGCTGGTGCATTAAACCAGGCTGTTAAAGCGGTAGCGATTGCTAGAGGATTTGTTGCACCAAGTGGGGTTGATCTTATTTGTATTCCGGCTTTTACAGATATTTTAATTGATGAAGAAGAGCGTACAGCAATTAAATTAATTGTAGAGCCCAGATAATTTTTAATATGGGATATGTTTAATTAAGTGTTGCGTACTTACGCAACACTATTTTTATTCCAAAAATTTGTAGTCATTGTTCTATATAAATTTATGTTCCGTAGATTGAAGTGAGAGAGAATTCGGAAAAAATGGGGTATACAAATCTCTTATAAGTTATTGGCAAGCAGGGAAAATTCTTTTGTCTAAATCTTTCTAACCAATAGATAACTGGAATCTCAAAAGGCCAACTGTTGTTTATTTCGAATATAGCATTTATAATAAATGAATGTAAACAAATAAGTCATCTGATAAAGTGAGTATTCATGACCGTAAAAGGTTATTGTGGTTTACACAAAATGAAAGGAGATCATTATGAACGAGCAACAACGTAAGCAACAAGCACAAATTAAGGAAACAAATCCAACGGACGTAAAATCCAGTATGGATAATATGGAGCGTATTAAAAATACTTCTAGTGAAGATTTAATTTCCAAGTATTTCAAAACAACTTATGAACCACCAAATCTAAATAAAGCACGTAAACGTGGAAGAGATAAAGTGAATGTCCATTACGATTTTTCTATTCCCGAAGACATGGAAAATATCGGGGAAGGGAAGAAGTTTTTAATTCGTACATATGGTTGCCAAATGAATGAGCATGATACGGAAGTAATGGCTGGAATTCTTACCGAAATGGGTTATATATCTACTTCTGAAACAAATGCTGCTGATATTATTTTGTTGAATACTTGTGCAATTAGAGAAAATGCTGAGAATAAAGTATTTGGTGAAATTGGACATTTAAAAGCGTTAAAACGAGAAAAGCCAGATTTAATCCTTGGTGTTTGCGGTTGCATGTCCCAAGAAGAATCTGTGGTAAATCGGATATTGAAGAAACACCAGCATGTGGATTTGATTTTTGGTACTCATAATATACATCGGTTACCACATCTTGTGAAAGAAGCAATGTTTGGTAAAGAAAAAATTGTTGAAGTGTGGTCTAAAGAAGGCGACGTCATTGAGAACCTTCCAAAAGCGCGAAAAGGAAAAATAAAAGCATGGGTTAACATTATGTACGGTTGTGATAAGTTCTGTACGTATTGTATTGTACCAATGACGCGTGGAAAAGAACGAAGTCGCCTTCCAGAAGATATCATCCAAGAAGTTCGACATTTAGCTGCTCAAGGTTATAAAGAGGTAACCTTATTAGGGCAAAACGTAAATGCTTACGGAAAAGATTTAGACGGCATGACATATGGTTTAGGTGATTTAATGGATGAACTTCGCAAAATTGATATCCCAAGAATTCGTTTTACGACATCGCATCCTAGAGATTTTGATGATCGCTTAATTGAAGTATTGGCAAAAGGAGGAAATCTGTTAGATCATATTCATTTGCCAGTCCAGTCAGGCAGTAGTGAAATTTTGAAGAAAATGAATCGGAAATATACGAGAGAATCGTATTTAGAACTCGTTAGGAAAATTCGTGCAGCGATGCCGAATGCAACGTTAACGACAGATATTATTGTTGGATTTCCAAATGAAACGGAAGAGCAGTTTGAAGAAACGATGACTCTAATGGAAGAAGTGGGTTTCGAAGCAGCGTATACCTTTATTTATTCACCACGTGAAGGGACTCCAGCAGCTAGGAAGAAAGATAATGTTCCAGAAGAGGTAAAAAAGCAACGACTATATCGCTTAAATGAGCTTGTCAATAGGCAGTCTGCTGCGTCTATGAAAACGTATCAGGATCAAGTCGTAAAAGTACTTGTAGAGGGTGAAAGCAAAAAAGATCCAGAAGTTTTAGCTGGGTATACGGAAAGAAATAAACTCGTTAACTTTAAAGGACCAAAGTCTGCAATTGGGCAGATTGTAGACGTGAAAATTACAGAAGCTAAAACATGGTCTTTAGACGGTGTTATGATTGAAAATACAATAGGGGTGGAATAACAATGGCAGAGTATACACGTAAACAGGTGCTGGATGAAGCGAAAAAACTTGCGAATATGTTAGCAAACACAGAAGAAATTGAACATTTTAAGCAAGTGGAAGCGAAAATTAATGAAAATAAAAAAGTACAACAATTAATAACAAAGATTAAAGCATTACAAAAGCAAGCTGTTAATTTACAAGCTTATGAAAAACATGAAGCTCTAAAAAAAGTAGAAGAACAACTGGATATTTTTCAATCAGAAATTGATGGAATTCCTGTTGTACAGGAGTTTAAAGAAATACAAGTTGTTGTTAATGATGTTTTACAGTTAATTACTGCTACCATTGCAAGAGAAGTTACCAATCAAGTAATTGAATCTACAGGTGGAGATGTTTTAACTGGAGAAACAGGTTCGAAAATAAGAACAAAATTAGGTTGTAGCCATTAGCAAATAAATTTTAATCCGTCCATGGGTTGCTAGTGAAAAATGTAAAGTACTGTTACCTGTTACTTCATTTCTACAGCCACTGCACTTAAAACGCCAACTAGAGTTTTATCTCTCAGTTAAAGCGACAAGTTGGTGTTAACGCTGCTCGTTTTTTCCTACTTCCTTTTCTATTTTCTTTTCATTATGCACTTTAGGTATTTGTCTTGCATAAACTGACTATGAAAAAAGAGGAGGTATAGGTAATTATGTCTTTTTTAGATAAAGAATATAGAGAGATCATAACGAAAGCGGTTTGTGGCAAAGGTCGTAAGTTCTCACAAGCAACCCATTCCGTTACACCATCACATAGACCTTCAAGTATTTTAGGTTGTTGGGTTATTAACCATTTGTATAATGCAAAGAAAAAATCACAAGATACTGTAGAGATAAATGGAAGTTATGAAATTAACATTTGGTATTCGTATAATGACAACACAAAAACAGAAGCTATTACCGAGAGGGTTACCTACAGCGATAAAGTACCATTATCGATAAAAGATGAAAACTGCTTAAATGATGACTTTGATGTAATAGCCAAAGTTGTTCAACAGCCGAATTGCTTAAATTGTACAATTGAAAACAAAGGGCATAAAATAGTAGTAGAGATTGAAAGGGAATTTATTGTCCAAATTATCGGCGATACAAAAGTTGCGGTTCGTGTGGATCCAAAGCGTGAATATGTTGATGATGACGAAGATGAAGTTTGGGATGTAGAACTTACAGATGACGAATTGGAAGAAGTAGAACCAGATTTCTTAAATAAAGATTAACCGGATTACGAGGAGATACCTTCCTCGTAATTTTTTTGCGATATAGAAAAGTGTAAAAATTTGGCTCTATCGTATAAACAAAATGACGTCGTTTCATCGCCGTAAAGGCTGGCTCGGTCTTAATGATATGCAACCTTTTTTCAAGTTTATACGATTAAAGACTCTTACTTGAATGATCGAAAGTACTGCTAATTGTATGCTATAATGACATAAGAATAATTTACGGTTTTTTGGAGGAACAAACATGGCAAAACAAACACCAATGATGAAGCAATATTTAAATATAAAAAAATCTTATAAGGATGCGTTCTTGTTTTTTCGCTTAGGTGATTTTTATGAACTGTTTTTTGAGGATGCTATTCAAGCCGCAAGAGAGTTAGAAATAACGCTGACAAAACGGGATTCGAACAGTCCTAATCCTGTTCCAATGTGCGGGGTTCCTTATCATTCCGCGGAGAATTACATCAAAATTTTAATCGAAAAAGGCTATAAAGTTGCAATTTGTGAGCAAGTAGAAGACCCTAAAACAGCTAAAGGTGTAGTAAAACGGGAAGTGATTCAATTAATTACACCTGGGACGGTTATGGAAAAAGCTATGCTAAATGAAAAAGAAAACAATTATATTGCCAGTTTGTCTCATTTTGATAGTAGCTATGTAATAGTATATAGTGATTTGTCGACAGGTGAAAACCAACTGGCTTTAATTGAACATGGGTGGGACGGGGTAATTCATGAATTATATAATCAACCGATTAAAGAAATTGTTGTTTCCTCTAAATTGCCCGAGGAATTACAAAAGCAGTTAAAATCAAGGCTACATGTTACCTTATCTTATCAGGATGAAGTGACCTTTAATGCAGAATACCGTAGTTTATGTGAAAACATTGATGATGAAAGACTATTAACAGCTTTTAGCAGAATACTAAATTATGTTCAACACACACAAAAGCGTTCGCTTGATCATATGCAACAAGCACAAGTTATTGCACTACAACATCACTTATCATTAGATATGTATTCAAAGCGGAATTTAGAACTTACGGAAACGTTAATGAAAAAAGAAAAGTATGGTAGTTTACTATGGGTCCTCGATAAAACCGTTACAGCTATGGGATCGAGAATGTTAAAAAAATGGTTAGAGCGCCCACTTTTAAACGCGCAGGAAATTGAAAAACGGCTTCAAATTGTTGGAGGCTTTTATGCACAGTTTATGGAACGAGATGCAATAAGAGAAACGTTAAAATCGGTATATGATTTAGAAAGGCTTGCGGGACGAATTGCTTTTGGTAATGTCAATGCACGTGATTTACAACAACTAAAGAGTTCGCTACAAAGGATTCCAGTTCTGAAACAACTTTTACAACAATTCTCTCAGCCGGAACTTTATAAATTAGCAGACCAGTTATATATAGAACCCAAAATCATAGATATACTGGAGGCAAGTATCGTAGACGATCCGCCGATTTCGATTAAAGAAGGCGGCATTATTAAAGACGGTTATAACGAGCAATTAGATACATATAGAGATGCATCAAGAAATGGAAAGCAGTGGATTGCTGAACTGGAACAAAAAGAAAAACAAGCAACCGGTATTAAATCATTAAAAATCGGTTATAACCGTGTGTTTGGATATTATATTGAGGTAACGAAAGCTAACTTGCATTTACTTCCTGAAGGGCGTTATGAAAGAAAACAAACATTAACAAATGCAGAGAGATATATTACACCAGAATTAAAGGAAAAAGAGCAGCTTATATTAGAAGCAGAAGAAAAGAGCGTCGAATTGGAATATCAACTTTTTATTGGAATTCGTGAACAAATTAAAGTTTTCATCCCAGAATTGCAACGTTTAGCTGAACAAGTAAGTTATGTAGATGTGCTACAAGGGTTTGCAACTGTGAGTGAATCTAACAATTATGTTCGCCCTACATTTGATAAACAAAAGTTAGAAATTAAACAGAGTAGGCACCCAGTGATTGAGCAAGTGATGGATGATGGCACTTTTGTACCTAATGATATCACTTTAGATGCACAAAATCATATTTTGCTAATAACAGGGCCGAACATGTCAGGGAAAAGCACTTATATGCGTCAATTGGCATTAACTGTTATTATGGGACAAATAGGTTGTTTTGTACCTTGTGAATCGGCTCAACTTTTAATTTTTGACCAAATCTTCACGCGAATTGGTGCGGCAGATGATTTAGTTGCTGGTCAAAGTACATTTATGGTGGAAATGCTCGAAGCAAATCATGCGATCACTAATGCGACTGAGCAAAGCTTGATTTTATTTGATGAAATTGGGAGAGGGACAAGCACATATGATGGGATGGCTTTAGCGCAGGCGATCATTGAATATATTCATAATCATATCCAAGCAAAAACGCTATTCTCAACACATTATCACGAACTGACAGATCTAGCTAATACGTTATCTCACTTAAAAAATGTTCATGTTAGAGCGGAAGAGCATGAAGGAAATGTTGTATTTCTCCATCAAATTAAAGAAGGACCTGCTGACGAAAGTTACGGTATCCATGTAGCTAAGCTTGCAAACTTACCTAATAGTTTAATTACTCGGGCTAGTGAAATTTTAAAAGAACTAGAAGGAAACATGGAGGCTAAATCTGAAGTCAAAGTGAAGGCGGAACAAGCTGCTTCTGTTGAGGGTACAGGACAATTGTCTTTCTTTACTGAAGAAGAGAAGCTAGTTTCTAAACATAAAAGTCAATATGAAAAAGTGGTACAAGAGTTAAAAGACATAGATTTATTCGCTTTAACCCCTCTAGAAGCGATGAATATGTTATATCAACTGCAAAAAAAGGCACGAAAATAAATCATGTGATAGATTGACATTTTTAACCGATCTCAAAAAAACATATACGATGGAACAAACGAAATTTGCAGTAAAAGGAGTTATTTGCATGCGAATTATACAAATGCCGGATTCTCTTGCTAATAAAATTGCAGCAGGTGAAGTTGTTGAGCGTCCTGCATCCGTTGTGAAAGAGCTCGTTGAAAATAGCATTGATGCAAACAGCACGTGGGTAAAAGTTGAGATAAAAGAAGCGGGTTTACAAGTTATTAAAGTAACTGACAATGGCGACGGGATGTTAGAAGAAGATTGTGAAACAGCATTCTTGAGGCATGCAACAAGCAAAATAAAGAATGAGACAGATTTATTTCACGTTCGAACCCTTGGTTTTCGTGGCGAGGCGCTTGCAAGTATAGCTTCTGTCAGCAAACTAACGGTTCAAACTTCTACAGGAGAACACGCTGGCACACATTTAACTTTAGAAGGCGGTAAACTAATTGATAAACATAAATCAGCTGCACGAAAAGGGACAGAAATTACGGTATCGGAGTTATTTTTTAATACGCCTGCACGTCTAAAATATATGAAAACCATTCATACCGAGTTAGGGCATATTACAGATCTGTTAAATCGTTTGGCTTTGTCACATCCAGAAATAAGATTTGACGTCACACATAATGGAAAGAACATCTTTAAAACAGCAGGAACAGGTGATGTATTACAAGTTATTTCTCAGGTATATGGAATGAATGTAGCAAAGCATATGTTACCTGTTAAGCACGAAACACTCGACTTTTCTATTAGTGGATTTATTGCTAAACCAGAAGTGACGAGATCCTCTAGAAACTATATGTCAACCATCATTAATGGAAGATATATAAAAAGCATTGCATTAAATAAAGCGATTATCCAAGGCTATCATACATTGTTGCCTATTGGACGTTCACCTATTGTTGTTCTTTCTATACAAATGGACCCTATTCTGGTAGATGTTAATGTCCATCCCACTAAATTAGAAGTGCGTTTTAGTAAGGATAAAGAATTATTTCAAGCAATTGAGCAAACCATTAAAGATACATTTCGGGGAGCAACCTTAATTCCTGAAATGGAACAGAAATCTGTACCTAAATCAAAGTCCATACAACATAGTTTTGATTTTACACCATCTAGCTCAGAACTAGAACAGTGGAATTACCCGGCTGGCGTTCGTGAACCAGTTGTTGAAAACATTTCATCTAAAGGGCTAAATGAAGCTGCTAGGGAGCAAGAAAGTGATCATATCGAGTATACTGACAACGAAATGGAGCCAACCGCCGTAGTGCGTGCACGTGAAATGCAGCAGGAAAAAGAGTATATAGATAGGAATGTGTGCACAGATACAGGTGAGAAAATAGCAGAACAAGAGAGAAACGAGAAACTTGAACCACGTGTTCCGATTATGTATCCAATTGGACAATTACAAGGCACATACATTTTGGCGCAAAATGAAAATGGGCTGTACATGATTGATCAGCATGCTGCTCAAGAGCGAGTGAAATATGAGTTTTTTAAACAAAAACTCGGTCAGCCTATGAATAATTTGCAGCAATTACTCATTCCATTAACATTTGAATTTTCTAAAGAAGAAGCAATTTGGGTGGAGGCGTATAAAGAAACATTACAAGCAGCAGGACTTTTTTTCGAACCATTTGGTCAACAAACGTATGTTATTCGTTCACACCCCAGCTGGTTCCCTGCTGGACAAGAAGAAGCAATTATTCGGGAAATGGTTGAACAGCTAATAAAAGATGAGAAGATTGATGTGGAAAAGATTCGAGAAGAAGCGGCCATTTTAATGTCCTGTAAACGTTCTATTAAAGCTAACCATTATTTAAATGATGAAGAAATGACACAATTACTTGAACATTTACGACAAACTACAGACCCATTTACTTGTCCGCATGGAAGACCTATTATCGTTCATTTTTCCACTTATGAATTAGAAAAAATGTTTAAACGTGTGATGTGAAAATGTATAAAGTTGCTTTCAGTTTACCATACTATGGAAAACTGGAAGAGGTGTGTATGGTGAAAAATCAACAGCTTGTAAATTTTCTTAATCAACTACTGTCTAATCAATTTGTTCTTTATGTGAAACTGCACCGATACCATTGGTTTATTCAAGGGAGCAATTTTTTAACTCTCCATCAGCAGTTTGAACATATGTACTTGAAGGTAGCTCATAATATTGATGAGATAGCTGAGCGTATACTAATGATAGATGGAAAACCTTTAGCTACGATGGTAAAATATTTGAAAGAATCAACTATAGAAGAAGCAACTGCAGATGATGAAGAACAAGAAATAATGCAGCAGTTGCTGCAAGATTTGCTGCAAATAATAATGGAAATTAAGACACAAGGACTACCAAAAGCTGTAGAGTTAAATGACAGCCCAACAGAAGACTTACTTATTGGTATACAAGGAGCATTTGAAAAATATACTTGGATGCTTAGAGCTTATTTAAAACAGTAACGTGTGTATATAGGGGAATACGAATGAAAAAAAAACTTATTGCTATCGTAGGTCCAACTGCGGTAGGTAAAACAAAACTTAGTATTGAAATAGCTAAACATTATAATGGTGAGATTATTAGCGGAGATTCTATGCAAATCTATAAAGGAATGGATATTGGGACTGCAAAAGTGACAAAGGATGAAATGAAAAACATTCCACATTATATGATTAATATAAAACGCCCCGATGAATCGTTCTCTGTGGCTGATTTTAAACAGCATGTAGACCATTACATAGAAATAATAGCAGCCAAGAACAAGTTACCTATATTAGTTGGTGGAAGTGGTTTGTATGTGCAGGCTGCTCTCTATGGTTATAATTTTGCAACGTATGAGCGTAATAATGAAATAATTAGTCAATTAAATAAAGAAATAGAGTTAAATGGTATCCACTCTTTGTATGAAAGGTTGAAGAAGGTTGATCCACAACAGGCAAAAAAAATTCATCCAAACAACTATCGGCGTGTTGTGCGTGCGTTAGAAATCTATGAAACAACAGGAAAACGAATGTCAGAATACCAGCAACAACAAAGTGGAAAGTCACCGTATGATTATAAAATCATAGGATTGGAAATGGACCGTGAAAAATTATATGATCGAATTAATAAGCGTGTAGATGATATGATAGAAAAAGGTCTGGTAGAAGAAGCTTATCAATTGTATAGTAGGGGGTATGCTCATAAACAATCTATGCAAGCGATCGGCTATAAAGAATTTCTCCCTTATTTCAAAAACGAAATATCTTTAACTGAAGCTATTGCAACTTTAAAGCAAAATTCTAGAAGATATGCTAAAAGGCAATATACTTGGTTTCGCAATAAAATGGATGTATCTTGGTATGATGTTTCTAGTGTGTCCATTGATGAAAAATTAAGAAATATTTTAGATGATCTTGCAGGATTTATTCAAAGCTAGGTCGAACTAATTATAGTATAGATAGAAATGAGGAGGAAGTATAATGGCTCAATCTGTAAATATTCAGGACCAATACTTAAATCAGCTTCGTAAAAACCGTATAGCTGTCACAATTTTTTTAACGAATGGGTTTCAATTAAGAGGTGTTATTAAAGGATTCGACAATTTCACGGTTTTAATTGAAACAGATGGTAAACAGCAATTAATTTTTAAACATGCTATTTCTACCTTTTCACCAGCTAAAAATGTCGAGCTGGAGAAGGAATAACTATAAAAAACGGATGCATATGTGCATTCGTTTTTTTATGCGTGTGCCAGGCATGCACACATTCTCTAGGGTTCGAGTCCCGAACCACGAAGGCAGTAGTAGTGGTTAGCCTAAGACAAGGGTGTCTGGGGTGACCCAGAATCTGAAGGAAGTCGGCGGCAAATCTCCGCCCTTAGGAACACGAACTTCATAGAAGGCTAGGTGTACTTGGATGAGACTGCACAACAAGTCAAAGTCCTTACTGCCAAAGGGTACACAGAGTAAATGAAGTGGGGATATGGAGAGGAAGAATGTGTGCTTACCCCGGGAGATCTGACAGAAAAGCGGTGCACACGCCGTAACCGAACATGTAAGTGTTCGCTGAACTGTCAGAAGTCAGCCGAAGCCGTAGTACTAGATATTTCTAGGAAGGGCTGAATCATTGAAGAAGAATGGTCGCTTCGGAGTACGCAATACTTGATGAAGCAGAAACAAGAAAACCTTCCTAGTGAAGGAAGCGGTGAATCCCGTGGGGGACACTAGAAGGGCTGAGAGAAATTGCCACACAAGAAGAAAGAGCCATTCACGTAGGAGTTAGATATCATGTTGGAAAGCATTCTATCACGAGAAAACTTAATATGTGCACTGAAACGTGTCGAACGTAACAAAGGAAGCCACGGTGTGGATGAAATGCCCGTACAAAACCTACGAGCGCATCTCATGGAACACTGGGCTTCCGTTCGAGAACAACTCGAATCAGGTACCTACTATCCTCAACCCGTTCGCCGTGTCGAAATCCCGAAACCAAACGGCGGAGTGAGGAAGCTAGGAATTCCTACCGTGCTAGACCGTTTCATCCAACAAGCAATCGCACAAGTTCTAACAACCATCTATGACGCAACATTTTCTGAACATAGTTATGGTTTTCGCCCAAACAGACGAGGACATGACGCGGTTAGGAAAGCGAGAAGCTATATGAAAGATGGCTATCGCTGGGTTATAGACATGGATTTAGAGAAATTCTTTGATAAAGTACATCACGACCGATTAATGAGGAAACTGAGCCAAAAGGTCAAAGATCCGAGAGTACTTAAACTTATACGTAGGTATCTCCAAGCTGGCATTATGGAGGACGGAATCGTTCAACCAAACACAGAAGGAGCCCCTCAAGGCGGACCATTAAGTCCGTTGCTATCCAACATCGTTTTAGATGAGCTAGATAAAGAATTAGAGCGAAGGGGGCTCCATTTCGTCCGTTATGCGGACGACTGTAACATATATGTTCAATCGAGGAGAGCGGGATCGCGAGTGATGAAAAGTATCACTACATTTATCGAAGGAAAACTCAAATTAAAAGTAAATGAACAGAAAAGTGCAGTAGACCGCCCATGGAAGCGTAAATTCCTAGGATTTTCTTTCACATTCCATAAAGAGAACCCAAAGATTCGGGTTTCTAAAGAAAGTATCAAACGCTTTAAACAGCTTGTCAGAGAACTAACCTCAAGAAAGAAGTCTATGAATATGCAGGATAGAATCGCAAAGCTAAATCGATACTTAGTAGGTTGGCTAGGCTACTATCAGCTAGCAGAGACGCCCTCTATATTTGAAGTTTTGGATAGCTGGATTCGAAGAAGGATGCGAATGATACGCTGGAAAGAATGGAAGAAAGTCAAAACAAAATACAAGAATTTAATAAAACTTGGAATTAGTAAAGGAAAAGCATGGGAGTGGGCAAACACGAGAAAGGCTTATTGGCGTATAGCTAAAAGTCCGATCTTACATAGAGCATTAGGTGATCGATACTGGTCAAACCTAGGCTTAAAGAGTCTACATAAACGATATCAAACGATGCGTTGGACTTAAATGAAACCGCCGTATACGGAACCGTACGTACGGTGGTGTGAGAGGTCGGGGGTTAGTCGCCCCCTCCTACTCGATTATAGGAAAATACAAGTTTTAAGGGTTATAGTATAAGAAAAAAATTATGTTTTGCCATAAAAAATTGGCGATAAGCTGATTTTTTAAATGGTATTTTTAAATAAAAAATAGGCAAATGTCACACCTTTTAGATTATGGCGTATACTAAATATTACTGAGGGGTGATGACATGGAAACGCAATTTATAAGTAATCGAAATGGGCAAGTAAATATCATTTTAAAGGAAAAAAACACCTCGCATTTGACATATACAGATAAAAAAGCAATGAACAAAAAAAACAACCCATTTAATCATATTGATGAGGCATTTGCATCGTTTGTGGGTATGAAGCAGCTTAAGAAACGAATCAAAGAAATATATGCAACGGTCGTCATTAATGAAAAGCGAAAGCAGTTTGGGTTAGTAAATCATCAACAAGTATTGCATATGTTATTTAAGGGTAATCCGGGCACAGGAAAAACAACGGTAGCTAGAAGGTTGGCTAAGCTATACTATGATATGAATTTATTATCTAAAGGTCATTTTATTGAAGCTGAACGGGCTGATTTAGTAGGAGAATATATTGGTCAGACAGCGCAAAAAACCCGTTCCATTATACAAAAATCCCAAGGTGGTGTTTTGTTTATTGATGAAGCCTATTCGCTTGCGCGTGGTGGCGAGAAAGATTTTGGTAAAGAAGCAATTGATACTTTAGTAAAACATATGGAAGATTACCAACATGATTTTGTGCTAATTCTTGCAGGTTACCCCCACGAAATGGACCGATTCTTAACGCTAAACCCTGGCTTAGAATCTAGGTTTCCATTTATATTAGATTTTCGTGATTATGAAGCTGGAGAATTGCTTTCAATTGCTAAACGCATGGCGGCAGATCGGGAGTATCAACTTACCAAAGATGCTGAAACGGAATTAAAGGCGCATTTATTAAAAAAAATACGCACAAATAATCGTAACTTTTCCAATGCGCGTTATGTACGTAACGTGGTAGAGAGTGCTATTCGTATGCATGCAGTTAGATTGTTGGAGAATGAGCACTTTACTGCAGATGATCTTATTTACTTAACAATTCAAGATTTGCAGTTAAAACTAAATTAGTATGTTGTTTATATGCATATAAAAGGATGCATGTTTATATAGCCAAATATTTTTGTTGAAAACCTACACATTTAATTGAATAGTGATTTTTTTCACATGAAATTAAATGAAGGCTAAGATTGATTGGCTTAATTAGGTGCTGCTGTTAGTTCCTCAGATATTTAAGGTGAGATCTATGCAGCGCCTTTCATGTTGTATAGGAAAGGTATCTTTACCTTGTTATACAGTTGCCTTCATGAAGAGTTGCAGAAGATGTTTAATTTTGGGGATTTGCTTAAGATTTGTTATGATAGTTGGTAAAGAATTGCATGAAGAAAAGAGGTTCTGTTTGATTGAATGAAAAAGTAATCATTATTGCAGTAAAGCAACCGAAACAAACCAATCATCATTTTGAATCTTCCCTAGCCGAATTAAATTCATTGAGTAATACTGCTGGTGGAGATGTTGTTCAAATATTTACCCAAAATAGAAATAACATTCACCCTGGTACATATATTGGCTCTGGAAAATTAGAAGAAGTAAATGCTTCTATTCAGGAAGATCAAGTAGATTTAGTCATTGCAAATGATGAGTTATCACCCATCCAACTTCGAAATATGAGTCAAGCTTTCGGAGTTCGAACGATTGATCGTAGCCAATTGATTTTAGATATTTTTGCGCAACGTGCTAGAACAAAAGAAGGAAAATTACAAGTTGAATTAGCTCAACTAGAGTATTTATTACCTAGGTTAAGAGGGCAAGGGACAGCGTTGTCAAGATTAGGAGGTGGGATTGGAACAAGAGGCCCTGGTGAAACAAAATTGGAGACAGATCAGCGGCATATTCGTAGACGTATCCATGATATAAAGCAGCGTTTACAAACGGTCGCTAAGCAAAGGGAACAATATCGTAAGCGAAGAAAGACAAATGACGTCTTACAAATTGCAATTGTTGGTTATACAAATGCAGGAAAGTCAACGCTTTTTAATCAACTCACAAATAGTACTTCATTAGAGGAAGATCAATTGTTTGCCACACTTGATCCGTTAACGAGGCAAATTCAACTTCCATCAGGAATGAATGTACTTGTTACGGATACCGTTGGATTCCTACAAGATTTGCCGACTTCTTTAATTGCTGCTTTTAAATCAACATTAGAGGAAGTAAAAGAAGCTAATTTTCTTATTCATTTGGTTGATGGTTCCCATCCTGATTTAAATCAGCAACAGGATACTGTTTTGCAGTTATTACAAGAACTTCATGCTGATACGCTTCCAATGCTTACGGTTTATAATAAGAAAGATAAATGGGTGCAAGGTGTTATACCAATGAACCATCCTTATATGTTTATGAGTGCTTATCAGAGAGAAGATGTACAACAGTTACTACATAAACTGGAAGCCCTACTAAAAGCGGAGTGGTCATTTTATTCTCTAACACTAAGACCGGATCAGGGCAAGTTATTACAACAATTGGAACATGAGAGTATTATTGAATCAAAGATGTTTTCAGAAGATGAACAAGTATACAAATTAAACGGATATATGCGAAAAGGAATAGCGTTAAACCGACTTTTAGAGGAGTAACTACATGACAGATTTATTAGCAAGACAAGCGGAAGAAGATTGTAAACCACAATATACAAAGATCAACAACGTAGCTGAGAAAAATCAAAGACGTGTAATGCAAGCTTTTCGAAACAACTGTGTGAGTGATAGTCATTTTCAATCAACAAGCGGCTATGGATATGATGATAGGGGACGAGAAGTGCTGGAAAGTGTTTATGCTGAAGTATTTGGAGGAGAAGATGCACTTGTAAGACCTCAAATTGTTTCTGGTACGCACGCTATTACAACGACTCTATTTGGTATACTGCGTCCTGGTGATGAACTATTGTATATTACTGGTAAGCCTTATGATACTTTAGAAGAAGTAATCGGTATTCGAGGTAAAGCTGAAGGGTCCTTACGTGATTTTCAAATTATTTATCAGCATGTTGATCTATTAAAGAACGGTAAGGTGAATTTTGAAGCTATTAAGCAAGCAATGAATAAAAAAACAAAAGTAATTGGCATACAACGCTCCAAAGGATATGATGATAGGCCTTCATTTACGATAACTGAGATAGAGGAAATGGTAAATTTTGTGAAGTCTATTCTGCCTGAAGTCATCGTGTTTGTTGACAACTGTTACGGCGAATTCGTTGAAGAAATGGAACCACTACATGTAGGAGCGGATGTTATTGCTGGGTCTTTAATTAAAAACCCCGGTGGCGGTATTGTTCGAGCGGGAGGCTATATTGTTGGAAAAGAATCACTTATTCACCAATGCGCCAACCGTCTAACTGCACCAGGGCTTGGAAAAGAGACTGGCGCAACATTTCACATGCTACAAGAAATGTTTCAAGGCTTTTTCCTCGCTCCTCATGTAGTTGGTGAAGCGCTTAAGGGAGCTGTTTTCACTTCAAGACTAATGGAATTGGCCGGCTACACAACATCGCCACATTACAAAGCAGAGCGTACAGATTTAATTCAATCGGTAACATTTCACAATAGAGAAAACATGATTATGTTTTGTCAAGCGATTCAAGAATATTCACCAGTAAATGCTTATGTGAAACCTTTTCCAAGCAAAATGCCTGGGTATGAGGACGAAGTAATTATGGCAGCAGGAACGTTTATCCAAGGTGCAAGTATTGAGTTGTCTGCGGATGGCCCGCTACGCCCTCCTTATGTAGCGTTTATTCAAGGTGGGCTAACATATGCCCATGTAAAGATAGCCATTACAGAAGCATTAGAGAAGATCAGTAATATGACTTTAAATAATTAGTCGTTTAAACTAACCTTTGTGCGATTGATAACTAAACATTATTAATAATGAATCATATCGCTTCACCTTCAATAACGGGTGAAGCGATTAAGGTTTTAGGATGGAATAAAAAAAGAATCGTAGCATGTAAATTTTAAAAAGTGCTTTCATTAATGTTAGAAAACCTTACATGATATTGACATGTTAGGTTACATGACATATAATGAAAAAGTATTATGAATTAGGGGGTCATGAATTGAATGATAAAGATCGTCGTTCCATGCCTCTATTTGCAATCGGCATTGTAATGAAGCTTACCGAATTAACAGCTAGGCAAATAAGGTATTATGAAGAGCACAGTTTAATTCATCCAGAAAGAACCACTGGAAATCAGCGATTATTTTCGTTTAATGATGTTGATCGACTGCTTGAGATTAAAGATTATTTGGATAAGGGGTTAAATATTGCCGGCATTAAACTACTGTTGAATGAAGATGAAACGAAACAAGTTTCGCAACTAAAAATGACTGAATCCTCACAGATATCTGACAAGGAGTTACGGAGGATTCTAAGGCAAGAATTAAATGAGCCAGGCGCTCATAAAAAAGCTAATTTGCGTCAAGGGGATCTTGCTAGGTTTTTTAGCCGTTAAACGTATCCTTATGCTAAAGTTACCCGTTATGTATCTTGCGCTATAGCTATATAAGTTTTTTAGTATAAGTAAACGAAGGCTTCACCGTAAAATTTGGCGATAAGCCAAGTTTTTATAAAAAGTAACTTTACAATTTGGTTCGTTTAGGGAAACAAATGGATATTAGTACGTGATGGAATAAAACGAACCAAACCAATTCAAAAGGTGAAATGTTAAGGTTGTAAATTAATAACAAATTTTTTCTATGTAAGTCTAACAATGAATTGGTGGCGTATCATTTACATCGACGTTATTACTATCTATTTGTTTTCCTATTCAAATAAATAATTATTTAAATAGGAGGACAAAGTATGGGAAGCACTTATACAAGAGAAGATGTAGTAAGACGCATTAAAGAGGAAAACGTTCGTTTTATCCGTTTGCAGTTTACGGATATGTTGGGGAATATTAAAAACGTGGAGATTCCACTTAGTCAATTAGGTAAAGCTCTAGATAATAAGATGATGTTTGACGGCTCTTCCATTGAAGGCTTTGTACGCATTGAGGAGTCTGATATGTATTTGTACCCAGACTTGGATACGTTCGTAGTATTTCCTTGGACATCAGAAAAAGGAAAAGTAGCTCGCTTTATTTGTGATATTTATAAAACAGACGGCACTCCGTTTGAAGGGGATCCACGTTACAATTTAAAACGAAATTTAAAGAAAATGGAAGAGTTAGGTTTTGATGCTTTTAATATTGGGACTGAACCTGAATTTTTCCTCTTTAAGCTAGATGAAAAAGGCGAGCCCTCTATGGAATTAAACGATCACGGAGGCTATTTTGATCTTGCGCCAACAGACTTAGGGGAGAACTGCCGTAGAGACATCGTTCTTGAATTAGAAGAAATGGGTTTTGAAATTGAAGCTTCCCATCATGAAGTTGCACCTGGTCAACATGAAATTGATTTTAAATATTCAGATGCGGTAAAGCATGCAGATGATATCCAAACGTTTAAATTGGTTGTAAAAACAATTGCCCGTAAGCATAATTTGCACGCAACCTTTATGCCGAAACCATTATTTGGAGTGAATGGCTCTGGCATGCATGTGAATATGTCGTTATTTAAAAATGGAGAAAATGCATTTTATGATAAAGACGGTGATATGGGGTTAAGTAAGACAGCTTTTCAATTTATTTCTGGTATTATTAAACATGCTAGTAGCTTCACAGCGATTACAAACCCAACCGTTAATTCCTATAAACGTCTAGTTCCTGGTTATGAAGCTCCTAGTTATATTGCTTGGTCAGGTGCAAATCGAAGTTGTCTCATGCGGATTCCAAATTCTCGTGGTATTAGCACGCGTGTAGAAGCTCGTAGTGTGGATCCATCAGCAAATCCATATTTAGCACTTGCCTCTTTACTAGCAGCTGGCTTAGACGGTATCGAAAATGGAATGACTCCGCCACCAGCAGTTGATCGTAATATTTATGTGATGTCTAAAGAAGAACGTGAAGAAAATGGTGTTCACGATTTACCTAGTACTTTAGCAGACGCATTGGAAGAGTTAAAGAAAAGTGAAATTATTGTCAATTCCTTAGGTGAACACCTTTTCGAACACTTTGTTGAAGCAAAAGAAATCGAATGGGAAATGTTTAAAACACAAGTACACCCGTGGGAAAGAGAGCAATATTTAAGAACTTATTAATAGCGGAAGCCCTTGACACTATTGGTGTCGAGGGTTTTTGTTTTGGTAATTCAAATCATAGTTTGTTGGTTTCTCGGTAAACACCCAGAGATTATCTGGAAAAATAGTCGCTCATATCTTATTGTTTATTTTATTAAATATGTGCACATTTTTAATAGTTATTGAGTTAACTTTTAAAGCCTGAGCTGAATTTTTTTGTTCAAGTTTAGTACGAACGACTAGTCCAATCGTGCATGTCTTTTTTTCATATGATATATCAAAGGGAATTCTAAGTTGACGGAATTGTTCATAAGGTTTATTAGCGATAACGACAATGGTGTTAAATTTATGGACATCAGAGAAAGAATAACCCCTTAGAAAAGATCAATAGACTATGCAAATATTTAAAGAGTAAGGGAGGTAAATAACATGCAGAAGCTTAAAGATAAGTATTTGCTAGAACGTCGTTACCTTACAAATAAAAATGCCCGCCCGCAAATTAAGAATCTAGGTGTAAGTTTTTTAGTTGCTCATGAAACAGCGAATAATAATGCAGATGCGGATGCACATTATCATTACTTTCAAAATATTGAACCCAACATATCTGCTCATACGTTTATTGATGACAATAAGATATTAGAGATTATTCCTTTAGATGAAAAAGCTTGGCATGTACGCTATGATGTACCAAGAGATAACCAAATGTTTGGCGATGATGCCAACGATATTGCGATTGGTATAGAGCTTTGTCGTACTGGAAACTTTGATAAAGCATACGATCGTTATGTTTGGTATCATGCTTATCTTTGTAAAAAATATGAGTTGAATCCAAAAAAGGACATTGTTGCGCATTCAACGCTTGACCCTAGCCGCAGGAGTGACCCACAAAGTTGGCTAGAACCAAATCGTGTAAGTTGGGCAGAATTTATAGCTGATGTTTATAATTACTATCTTCATTGGGAGGATGAAATTGAGTTAGAGCCCAAGCCATCCAAGCCGGCAAAACCAGAAGGTGTTAGAGCTATAGGAACGGATTTAACAGGAGCTCGTATAAAAAATGTTTACATTGAAAATGTAAATTACTATGACACTCCAAGGTGGAACAACCCATCTGGCACTTTTAAACCTGGTCATGGTTGGATAATTGTTGATAAATACCTTGTTCATGGATCACCTATGTATCAAGTGAAAAATAGTAAGGGTGATAATAAATATTTTATTACGGCACACCCAAAATTTGTGCAAGTTGTTGGCAGTATGTCTAATGAGTCCGGCCAACGTATTAACCAAACAATGAAAGCTGGTGACAAGGTATATCTTCGTAATACAGCTAAGAGATATTACACAGGCCAGACCATACCGTCAAAGTATAAAGGAAAGAGGTATACTGTGCAACAGGCGGAGCCAAACAAAGTACTCCTTCAAGAACTTTACTCTTGGGTGTACAAAAGAGATTTACAAGGGTATTATAATGAATCAATGGATACACTTGCTAGCTTTATTGATAAACGAGTAGAATCTATTCACAATGGTAAGCTTCGTTTTTATAAACAACCTTCTTGGTCGGATAAACATGTTGTTGGCCATCTAGAGAAAGGAGATGGTTTTCCAACCATCATAAACAAATTAAAAGTTGGTAATGGCTACCAGTATAAGGTTAAAAATAGCAAAGGCGTAATTTATTATGTTACAGCAAGTAATAAATACGTTAGAGTAGAATAGTATACGAAGTACTCGTGTCGATAATAACCCAACTGTTAAAATAAATTCTAACAGTTGGGCAGTATTTTTTGCATGATAGAATATCGCTATAACTTAGATATTCCTAGGAGACTAACAAGTTTATCAAGGATGGTGGAAGGGCTTTCTTGTAAAATATATCTCTCTTTCAAAATGTAGTTTTTTACTTGTCTAGAGTATGTACGCTTGCGCTTAAAGCGTGCTTATCTATACATGTGCATAAATATTACAACTTAGCATGTTGACCTATATTCGCATGAATTGGGTAGCCAAAAGCTAGCTACTACAAGGGCCGGCTGATTATAATTTATAATGGGGATAAAATGCGTACAATAAATGATCGTTTTTGTACATTTTAAAAATAGCATTTATAGTAGCAGAACAAAAATAGATTATACACGTTTAGATTGGATTGAATCAAAAAATAGTTAGTTAGGCTACGATGGTAAGTACATAAGTGATTTTTGTAGTAATTATTTTATGTAATGAAACAACGTTTTATTTTAATGCTCTTTTTACGATAAGGTGTAAAACGAGAAAATTTATTAATTTTATCATATTATAGAAATAAAGGAGGTGTAAGGAGTGAAAAAATATACAATCACGTTTCATATGACAGATGGTACTGAAATTGTTACAGAGGAAGAGCGAGAAAGTAAAAAAGATTTTTTCTTTAGTTTAAAGCGCTATGATTCTAATTGGTACAAAAGTAAAAATACAATAATAAATTTAGACAATGTAAACAGCATTATCCTGAAAGAGCAATCAGATGGAATGCTGAAAACTGGTAATGAAGAAAAAGAATTACGAAATGTTGTATGGTGACGAAGCATATCAGTGCTTCGTTTCTTTGTGTGTGCCAGGCATGCACACATTCTCTAGGGTTCGAGTCCCGAACCACGAAGGCAGTAGTAGTGGTTAGCCTAAGACAAGGGTGTCTGGGGTGACCCAGAATCTGAAGGAAGTCGGCGGCAAATCTCCGCCCTTAGGAACACGAACTTCATAGAAGGCTAGGTGTACTTGGATGAGACTGCACAACAAGTCAAAGTCCTTACTGCCAAAGGGTACACAGAGTAAATGAAGTGGGGATATGGAGAGGAAGAATGTGTGCTTACCCCGGGAGATCTGACAGAAAAGCGGTGCACACGCCGTAACCGAACATGTAAGTGTTCGCTGAACTGTCAGAAGTCAGCCGAAGCCGTAGTACTAGATATTTCTAGGAAGGGCTGAATCATTGAAGAAGAATGGTCGCTTCGGAGTACGCAATACTTGATGAAGCAGAAACAAGAAAACCTTCCTAGTGAAGGAAGCGGTGAATCCCGTGGGGGACACTAGAAGGGCTGAGAGAAATTGCCACACAAGAAGAAAGAGCCATTCACGTAGGAGTTAGATATCATGTTGGAAAGCATTCTATCACGAGAAAACTTAATATGTGCACTGAAACGTGTCGAACGTAACAAAGGAAGCCACGGTGTGGATGAAATGCCCGTACAAAACCTACGAGCGCATCTCATGGAACACTGGGCTTCCGTTCGAGAACAACTCGAATCAGGTACCTACTATCCTCAACCCGTTCGCCGTGTCGAAATCCCGAAACCAAACGGCGGAGTGAGGAAGCTAGGAATTCCTACCGTGCTAGACCGTTTCATCCAACAAGCAATCGCACAAGTTCTAACAACCATCTATGACGCAACATTTTCTGAACATAGTTATGGTTTTCGCCCAAACAGACGAGGACATGACGCGGTTAGGAAAGCGAGAAGCTATATGAAAGATGGCTATCGCTGGGTTATAGACATGGATTTAGAGAAATTCTTTGATAAAGTACATCACGACCGATTAATGAGGAAACTGAGCCAAAAGGTCAAAGATCCGAGAGTACTTAAACTTATACGTAGGTATCTCCAAGCTGGCATTATGGAGGACGGAATCGTTCAACCAAACACAGAAGGAGCCCCTCAAGGCGGACCATTAAGTCCGTTGCTATCCAACATCGTTTTAGATGAGCTAGATAAAGAATTAGAGCGAAGGGGGCTCCATTTCGTCCGTTATGCGGACGACTGTAACATATATGTTCAATCGAGGAGAGCGGGATCGCGAGTGATGAAAAGTATCACTACATTTATCGAAGGAAAACTCAAATTAAAAGTAAATGAACAGAAAAGTGCAGTAGACCGCCCATGGAAGCGTAAATTCCTAGGATTTTCTTTCACATTCCATAAAGAGAACCCAAAGATTCGGGTTTCTAAAGAAAGTATCAAACGCTTTAAACAGCGTGTCAGAGAACTAACCTCAAGAAAGAAGTCTATGAATATGCAGGATAGAATCGCAAAGCTAAATCGATACTTAGTAGGTTGGCTAGGCTACTATCAGCTAGCAGAGACGCCCTCTATATTTGAAGTTTTGGATAGCTGGATTCGAAGAAGGATGCGAATGATACGCTGGAAAGAATGGAAGAAAGTCAAAACAAAATACAAGAATTTAATAAAACTTGGAATTAGTAAAGGAAAAGCATGGGAGTGGGCAAACACGAGAAAGGCTTATTGGCGTATAGCTAAAAGTCCGATCTTACATAGAGCATTAGGTGATCGATACTGGTCAAACCTAGGCTTAAAGAGTCTACATAAACGATATCAAACGATGCGTTGGACTTAAATGAAACCGCCGTATACGGAACCGTACGTACGGTGGTGTGAGAGGTCGGGGGTTAGTCGCCCCCTCCTACTCGATTTCATAAAGTCTTAATGGGATTTATAACAGCTATATTAGTATTTATCTATGTTGAGGGCACCTGCTAAACTTTGGTAGTGTACATTTTTGTCTGTATCATTAATAAGAATATAAGAATAAATGCAAGTTACAATCATATATATATATATAATAGACGATAAAGAAAGGAGACATTTATGTTTACGCAATATAAATACTGGAAACCGTATATAAGTCCGTATGATCCATGTAAACCCATTAAAGTGAAAAGTTATGCTACTCCACCTCAATTATATATGGGGTTTCAACCATATGGATTAGAACAATTTAACACTTCAAAAGAAGCGCTCTATCATGGTACACTTTGGCCTCAATTATATAGTCCTTATCCAGAACCTCATAAAGGAGACAAACAAGGTGAATAAGCAAATGCCTCCCGAATATTATCGGCAACTCGAAGAAATCCAAGCAAACGATTTTGTTCTAGTTGATTTAAACCTTTATTTAGATACCCATCCTAACGATCTTGAAGCTATTCAACAATTTAATAATTTATCAAAGGAAACGATGCAATTAAAAATGGACTTTGAAAAGAAATTTGGACCACTTATGCATTTTGGAAAAAGTTTTTCTGACTATCCATGGAATTGGAAAGATACCCCTTGGCCATGGCAAGTTTAAAATTATATAGATCATATCGTTTTGGATAGGAGGAAGACAAGATGTGGTATTATGAAAAAAAGCTACAATACCCAGTAAAGGTTAGTACGTGTAATCCAATGTTGGCAAAATTTCTCATTGAACAATATGGAGGAGCAGATGGAGAACTTGCTGCTGCATTGCGTTACTTAAACCAACGCTATACTATACCAGATAAAGTAGTAGGACTTTTAAATGACATTGGAACTGAAGAATTTGCGCATCTGGAAATGATTGCAACGATGATTTATAAATTAACGAAAGATGCAACTCCCGAACAATTAAAGCAGGCTGGTCTTGGCGAACATTTTGTTAATCACGATAGAGCGCTGTTCTACCATAATGCAGCAGGCGCTCCATTCACTGCCACTTATATCCAGGCCAAAGGAGATCCCATTGCCGATTTGTATGAAGATATTGCTGCGGAAGAAAAGGCACGGGCGACATATCAATGGATTATTGATATGTCTGATGATCCTGATTTAAACGATAGCCTGAAATTTTTAAGGGAAAGAGAAATTATACATTCACAACGTTTTAGAGAGGCTGTAGAAATTTTAAAAGAGGAAAGAGATCAAAAGAAAATATTTTAGTTAATATTTCCTATAAACGCTAGTTCATTAGACGGTAAAGGGCGAATAGTTACTTTACTTATTGTAAAATAAGACGGTTTCGCATTCTATACCTTGTTTAGAATATCATCAAAAAAGAGGAGTTCTGGAAGACAGAAACACGACGAAGTATATAGGTGGGTTGCGCATACTTTATACCGAGTGGCAAATATGCTACTACACTTCGGATGACCCTTGTGATCGCCATACAAAGTAAAACCTAAATATAACGGAAGAAAACAGATTCGAGTGAACTATCCAGTTTTGTAAGCCGGAGTATGGCAATACGTATTGACTCTGGAATCGTTCCATAGTTTATACTTACAAACATAGTAACTATAGATAAAGGAGTAGTTGTACAATGTTCACATATGATGTAGCAATAATTGGTGCAGGAGCAGGTGGTCTAAACACCGCTATGGAAGCAGCTAGTATGGGAAAAAAAGTTGTATTAGTTGACAAATATAAGCCAGGCGGAGAATGTACTTGGGCGGGTTGTATTCCAAGTAAAGCAATTATTCAACTTGCTGATGAAATTCATACGGCAAAAAAATATGCCAACATTGAAGTCGATGGGAAGCAAATAATGAGTAAAGTTCGTCAATTAATAAAAAAAGCGCATCAAGCGGAGGCAGTAGAGCAATTACAGGCTGCAGGTATTGAATATATTCAAGGTGATGCGAAAATTAACGATCAACATAGCATACGTGTAGTCGATAAAATCATTACTGCTGAAAATATAGTTATTGCCACTGGATCAAGAGCACTTATCCCTTCTATTAAAGGAATTGATCAGGTTAACTATTTAACAAATGAGAACGTCTTTCAGCTTGAAGATTTACCAAAAAATCTAATCGTTGTAGGGGGCGGCCCTATCGGTGTTGAATTAACGCAAGCTTTTCAACGGTTAGGAGTGCAAGTAAAACTAGTTGAAATGGCTGACCGTATTTTGTTTAGAGAGGAAAAGGGCTTAGCACACCAGCTCCAGAGTACGTTGGAAGAGGAAGGGGTGCAACTGTATACATCTGCGAAGGCGCTTGAAGTAAAACAAGCAAATGGTACTACAACACTAACTATAAATAGGAACGATGTACTTGAACATATTGAAGCAGAACATATATTGTTTGCCTTAGGTAGAAAGCCGAATATAGAAAATATTGGTTTAGATGATTTGGGGATTTGCTATACTAACAAAGGCATTGAAGTTAATGAATATAATGAAACTTCAGTTCGCAACATTTATGCTGTAGGAGATGCGGTTGGTCCTTATTTATTTTCTCATATGGCTGGCTTTCAAGCTAAACAGGCAATGCGACATGCATTTTTAGAAATGCATACCCCCATAGAGCAACACCCAGCTTGGTGCACCTTCACACATCCAGAATTGGCTAGAACAGGGATGACTGAAAATGAAGCAAGGGAGAAATTTCAAGACAAGTTTAATGTTTATACAGTAAGCTATTCTGAATTAGATAGGGCTGTTGTTGATCAAAAGACAACTGGAGAAGCCAAAATAATTTGTGATCAAGATGGGTTTATAATTGGAGCGAGTATTTTAGGGGAAAGAGCCTGTGAGTTATTAGGCGAATTGCAACTTATGAAAACATTCCATATTCCCTTCCGTAAACTAAAAGATACAATTCATCCATATCCGTCTTATAGTGAAATTCTGACACAGTTAAGCAACGTAGCTACTGAGTAATTGAAATAAAAGCGTTTCTTCAATACCATATGTTAACCTCAAGTCTTGAATAAACGAATTCAAGCAGGTACCCTTTTATAGTACTAGAGAAAAAGACTTGTATTCATTATACAGGTCTTTTTCAATTTTTTCTTCCTTTTTTGTCTTATTAAGTTGTGTAACGTCCGTTGATAAATTTAGAATTGTAACGTATTCTATAGTATGTTAGATAACATCTACACACCTTATGCTAGTCGCTTTTAAAGACAAAACAAAGGAGTTTTTAACATATGGCTGAAAAATATTTTAAAACAGGAGACATAGCCAAATTTCATGGGGTGTCTAGTGACACAGTGCGTTATTATGATAAAGAGAATTTAGTTACTCCTTCTGTTGTTAAAGATAATAGATATAGGTATTATTCTTTGAATGATGCTTTAAAGTTTAGTAATGTGACTTGGTTGCGTGAACTAGGTGTACCTTTAAAAGCAATTAAGAACTGGCTTGATTATAAAGATTTGACAGATGTATCGGGATTTAACGAGACTTATTTAGAGACATTATTGCTAGAGAGAGAGTTATTAGATAAAAAAATTTATTTTTTACAAGAGTTAAATAGAAGACTAGCCTCTTTTCAAACAAAACCAAATATGTGGGAAGTAGTTAAGGATAATTACATATTTACTTGTAAAGGATTTAACTTTACAGCTGATGATAAAGGATTCAATATTAATGAATCCAACCTGTATGATTCCCAAGAAGATGTTTTTTGGAATAAAACTTTGATGATTGTTTATCAAAACAACTTAAGGGATTTTCATCATCCTAAAAAAGGAGAAGTATATTGCTCTAACATTATTTCTAGTATCGATCAAGATATCAAAAAAATTAGTTTTCCAACAGCACTTCGTTATAATTTTGTAGGCAATCCCTTCTCTAATATGAGAAAGATGCAAGAAATCTTGAAAGAAGCAAAGCAACATGCCACTACGCATCAGTTGTGCCTCGAAGAATACTGTTATTCATTGTTTTACCTTTCGCAAATTAAGGAAAAGAGCCCCGTTTACTATGTGCATATTTATTGTCCTGTTCATTATACAGGGGAATATTGACAGAACAAAATTCATAGTAACCCAATATTTATACACTAAAAACTGCCAATTGGCAGTTTTTAGTGTATATGTCGATACAATCCAATAACTTTCCCTAAAATGGTTACATTATCGTATACAAGCGGCTCCATCGTTGCATTTTCTGGTTGTAATCGTATATGATCTTTTTCTTTAAAAAAACGTTTTACGGTTGCTTCATTATCTGCTGTCATTGCAACAACAATTTCACTGTTTTGTGCTGTGTTTTGCTGTTTAACGATTACCATATCTCCATCTAAAATTCCGGCTTCAATCATACTCTCTCCTTCAATCACTAAAACAAATAGACTATCATCAGGGTTAGCTGTATTTGCAGGAAGTGGAATATATTCTTCAATATTTTCTACAGCTGTTATAGGTAATCCTGCTGTTACTTTTCCGATAACAGGCGCATAAAGTGCTTCTTCTTTTGGAATAGGATTCTCTTCTTCCAAATGTAAGATCTCAATTGCTCTTGGCTTTGTAGGGTCGCGTCTAATATAGCCTTTGTCTTCAATTCTAGCTAAATGCCCGTGAACAGTCGAGCTAGATGCCAAACCCACAGCCTTGGCAATTTCTCTTACAGATGGTGGATAACCTTTTTGCATTACTTCATCTTTTATATAATCTAAAATCATTTGTTGCCTTTTGGAAAGTTTAGTCATGAATCTATCACCTCGCACATAATATTAATTAACCTTAGTTTACCATTAGATAAAACTTCGCGCAAACATTCGTTCGAAAAAACGCTTGACAAGATCATATGTTCGAGTATAATAAGTGTATAAAACGAACAAAAGTTCTATATTGTATAAGGAGGGCTATTAGATGTTTCAAAAACTGACCAAAACAGACGCATTCTATCTTGTAGCTTTTGCATTAACATTAGGTTTCTTATATTATTCTATTATAATGAGTTAATATGATAGAAGGAGTAAACATTGTGAAGGCAGTTGTATATTGTAGGGTAAGTACTGACAAAGAAACTCAAGAAACATCATTAATAAGACAAAAACAGGAGTTGGTTAAACTGGCAGCTGAATATCAACTTGCTGTGGTCGCTTGTATACAAGAGCAAGAGAGCGGATATAGTATCGATCGAGATGGGATATTTAAGATGTTAGAGATTTTTTCTCAAAAAAGGGCAGATTGTTTATTGATTCAAGACGAGACTCGGTTAGGTAGGGGAAATACAAAAATTGCCCTTTTTCACCAGCTGCAGAAATTACATGTTCCAATTTATACAAGTTTTCATGGAGGAAAGTTAGAGTTATCGGAAGCAGATTCCATGGTGTTGCAGATCGTTGGAATTGTGGAGGAGTATCAACGCAAAATACATAATATGAAGATAAAAAGAGGGATGAAGCAGGCGATTGCAAAAGGTTATGATCCTACTTTAAATCTTTCGAATAGAAATGAAGCCCCAGGAAGGCAAAGATTAGAATTTCCTGTTGAAGAAGTTATTAATTTACGCCAAACTGGTCTGACGTTTAAAGAAATTGCTAATACATTAAATGGTCTAGGTTACAATGTATCAAAGGCTACTGTCCATAGACGCTATCAAGAATACAAAAGCAAACAAAAATAAAATTATTCTCAGAAGGACAAGTTCTTTGCCCTTCTCTTTTTTATATGGTACTGTAAATAAATCATGTTGATAAGCACACCTATTTTATCTCAATGACATCTCTTGTACAATGAAAGAAAGTGCAATTTTTGTCAACGAAAACTTAACATTTAACGGAATGAAAATATATGCTGAGGGAGGGTAGATGGATGCTATCAAAAGGTAAGATCGAACGTATTAATGAGCTTGCAAGAAAATCTAAAGCGGACGGACTAACTATTTCTGAACAAAACGAACAAAAAAAATTACGTCAGGAATACTTACAGGGTGTAAGAAAATCATTTAAAAATCAGTTTAAAACAATGAAAGTAGTTGATCCAGAGGGAAATGATGTAACACCGAAAAAAGTAAAAGATTTACAAAAAAAGCACAACAATAAGTAGTAATACCTATTTTGCTATAAGTGCATGATTTCACTTGTAGCAAAATAGGTTTCATTATAGAATGAGTATAGGCATGATTATGAAAGGAGTTTTTACTGAAATGGTAAATACAATTGAGCAGCAATCTATTAATACAATCCGGACATTGTCTATTGACGCTATTGAACATGCAAATTCTGGGCACCCAGGTCTCCCAATGGGAGCAGCGCCAATGGCTTATACGTTATGGACTGACTTTATGAACCATAACCCAAAAAATTCAAAATGGTTTAATCGTGATCGTTTTATTTTATCAGCAGGCCATGGATCTATGTTATTGTACAGTTTACTACATTTATCTGGTTACCAAGTATCCATGGATGATCTAAAATCCTTTCGACAGTGGGGATCTAAGACGCCCGGACATCCTGAAGTTCATCATACGGATGGAGTAGAAGCAACTACTGGGCCTTTAGGACAAGGTATTGGTATGGCTGTCGGTATGGCAATGGCAGAAGCACATTTGGCTGCTAAATTTAATCAAGAAGATATTGCGGTGGTGGATCACTTTACATATGCAATAGTGAGCGATGGCGATCTAATGGAAGGTATCTCTCATGAGGCTGCGTCTTTAGCAGGACATCTGGGATTAAGTAAACTGATAGCACTTTATGATTCTAATGATATTTCTTTAGATGGGGATTTAAATAAATCTTTCTCTGAAGATATTGAAAAACGTTTTGCATCATACGGCTGGCAAGTATTAACTGTCAAAGATGGTAACGATGTCAATGAAATTAGACAAGCTATTAAAGCAGCGCAAGAAAATCAAGAACAACCAACTTTAATTGAAGTGAAAACTATCATTGGATATGGGTCTCCAAATAAATCTGCTTCGGCAGCTTCTCATGGCGCTCCATTAGGTGAAGATGAAGTGAAACTGACAAAAGAATTTTATAAATGGACACACGAAGAAGATTTCTATGTGCCCGAAGAAGTATATGAAGATTTCAACCAAAAAATAGTTAAAAGAGGTGTTGAAGAGGAGGAAAACTGGAATCAACATCTAGCAATGTATAAAGAGAGGTACCCAGAATTAGCTAATCAGTTTGAGCTTGCTCTCAACGGTGAACTTCCTGCAGATTGGGACAAAGAGCTTCCAGTTTTTGAACCGGAACAAGATACACTAGCTACAAGGGCATCTTCTGGAAAAGTATTGAACGCTATTGCTAAAACCGTTCCAAACTTCTTTGGTGGTAGTGCTGACTTAGCCGGCTCAAATAAAACTACCATGAACGGGGAAGATGATTTCTCTCGTAAAAACTATGCTGGTAGAAATATTTGGTTTGGTGTACGAGAGCATGCAATGGGCGCAGCTTTAAATGGTATGGCATTACACGGTGGATTAAATGTATTCGCTGGTACTTTCTTTGTGTTTAGTGACTATTTGCGACCTTCCATTCGTCTTGCATCAATTATGAACACACCTGTCACTTATGTGTTTACACATGATTCTATTGCGGTAGGGGAAGACGGTCCAACGCATGAACCTATTGAACAGCTTGCTTCACTACGAGCAATGCCTGGTTTATCGCTTATTCGACCAGCTGATGCAAACGAGACACAAGCAGCTTGGCGATTAGCTTTAGAATCTACAGATACACCAACAGCACTTGTGTTAAGCAGGCAAAATTTACCTACGCTTTCTGGTACGAAAGAACATGCGTATGAGGGTGTTAAAAAAGGTGCTTATATTATTAGTGAAGCAAATAAAGAAACGCCTGATGTAATCCTTCTGGCAACTGGGTCGGAAGTACAATTAGCGATTCGTGCCCAAGCCGAACTGAAGGAAAAAGGTATAGAAGCTCGCGTAGTAAGTATGCCATCTTGGGATCGATTTAAAGCACAGGATAAGAGCTACCATGAACAAATTCTACCTCAAACTGTCAAGAATCGGGTAGCTATTGAAATGGCTTCTCCATTCGGTTGGGAAAGATATGTAGGTGAACACGGGAAAATTATTGGTATTGATACTTTTGGAGCTTCTGCAAATGGGGAGAAAGTAATGAAAGAATATGGTTTTACCGTGGAAAATGTAGTTAAGCACGTAGAATCATTTGTTAATTAAGTAAAAAAAGAGTGACCTGCAAGTTTGGGTCATTCTTTTTTTACTCTAGTAAATAATCATTTATTTTTATCTTAATCGAATATATTATAGTGATCGCCAAAGACAGACAAAAGAAGTGGTAATTTTCTTTAAAACCTGACAGTATTTTTAATATATAACACGTATAATAGGTATATCTAATAACATCCTGCATGATAGTAGGAAGATCGGAGAGATTATACCTATGCACATGTATTCTATATACCACTTGACAGAGGAAGTAGCTAAGAATTATTTCCATAAAAGTAGCTTACTATATCGGTTTTTTATGGAATTGAAATCCCAACCTAATCGTTCTGATTTGCGTAGACAATTTGATTACATTACGTATCCAATTTGTTATAAAGGAATTTTGCTAACGATTCAACGTTTTAATTCTGCTAATTTATTTGTAAATATAGACAAGCATAGGGTTAGTATATATAATAAGAAGGCGTGCATTTCTTTACATATTGGTGAAAAACATTTAAAATTTCATTGTGAAACGTTAGAAATCGCTGAGGAAATACTATTTCCAATATTACGTAGTTACCAACCATTGCTTTTTGTCGTTGGCGACAATATACAAAACTTCGGTTGGATAACACCAATTTTGGAATACAGTCAACCAGAACAAAATGAGGCAATGTATTCCTAGTATTAATTTACTATACTGTTTTAAGAGACAACACGAAGGAGGAAAGCTTTACATGGACACAATATGGGTCGTATTAATCGCTGTAGCAGCGTTAATTATTGGTGTTGCTCTTGGGTTCTTTCTTGCAAGAAAATATATGATGAATTACATGAAAAAGAATCCACCGATTAATGAACAAATGCTACGAACATTAATGATGCAAATGGGTCAAAAACCTTCCCAAAAGAAAATTAATCAAATGATGCGTGCAATGAACAACCAGTCCGGAAAATAAAAACGTTGATATGCCAGTGGTTTTAGACGTTGGTCTTCATTATCAAAAAAGTGCTTTTGATTAAGTTTATTAGCACACTTTTAGTATTATTTTGGGTTAATTTTCCTTGAAACCACTTATTTCTGTAAAAAATTAAGCAGAAAAGGTGGTTTTTTATTTTATGTTTTTAATAGGTTTTATACAGAATGTCGTCCTCAATCTCAATCGCAACGCAATGAAGTTCCTGCAGCGTGGACAAATACACTTATCCCCCCTCTTTTAAAAGAAGTAGAATTTAAGGGGGAAATAGATAAACGATTAAAAACAAGTGATGAGAAGAAATTGGAGGAATGTAGGAATATATACGTTTTTCCAATATGGATGCATAGGCTTTCACTACGTAAGAAAAACGTTTTTACGTTGAGAATAAAGGATCTTACAATCGTTCATGCTTCCGTTATAAAGAAACTATGAACAATACGGTAAGGGTTTTGAAGCGAGATTCACTTGGTACTAGAAACTTGAACATTTGAAGCATGAAATTTTATGGCAGCAACAGGTAAAAAAGGTGCTAGTTTGAAATATACATAGCAGAAGAGATATACGGAGACTCCTGTGAAAAACGGCGACTGAGACCCCAAAGCAGGCTTTATGAGGAGTATCGGGCGGGTTTGTTCGCGGGAAGCGGAGTACGTCCCTCTTGAGACCTAATAAAAAGTGTTTTTTATGGAGAACAAGCTTTTAACCAAAAAGTTGGTGGCGTAAATATCATACCAGTTCCTTTGACAGAGAACCTTTTTAATTTTGTATTTAGTTTCTGGTCTCACTGAGCAAACCTTTGTGAAGTTTATTTTGACATTTTATTAAATATGATTTCCTTTGAAGTTTCTTTGTTTTAAAATTAGCAATTGTTTTGCGAACTCTTTTGTTTTGAACAATAAAGTTATAATAGTTTTCCTGGTTCATATAATCTAAGAACCATTGTTGCTTTTTTAAGTACTTTAAGTTTTCTGATATATCTTCCTCGTAATTTCGAAGTGATGGAGAGTATAAATTGATGAAGACCACTATAGCAAAAATCAACAAATAAAATAAAGTTTTCATATTAAATCCTCTCTTATTAAATTGTGTTCTTAGTGTCCAAGTTCATTTGATGCTTATGAGAAATTATACTGTCTAAAATACGTTTAAACAAATGATTCGTTTCATGGAAGTTTTACTTTAGGAGAATGAATAAACAATATAGGAATTTATAAAAAGTTTTTAAGCGATGCAGAACAGCGTTATTTAAAGCACAATAAGTTTTATTGGTATCATAAGCATCATCCTTTCTGCTAAATTCTTTCAGATGAGTCTATATAATTAAGTAATACAGGTGCTTGAGTAATCTATAAGCTCATAGAAGAATGGTTAAAAAACTTTATGAATAATTATGATTTTTAAACGTTTTCACTTGATTGTCAAAAATGTTTGCTAGACATGGATTGCTAGTTTGATACAATAGACACATTGAATAATAATAGAGGAGGTATACCTTTGACGGAAATAAATGTATTCATCGCTTTTGGAGCAGGTTTTCTCTCCTTTATATCTCCGTGTGTATTACCTTTATATCCAGCATTTTTATCCTATATTACAGGTATGAGCGTAAATGAGTTAGCTGAGGACAATAAAAAACTGAATGCAAAAAGCATATTTCATACGGTTTTCTTCTTGTTAGGATTTTCTGCCGTATTTATTATGATGGGGTTTGTAAGTTCGGGTATATCTGATTTTTTACTTTTGTACCAAGATATAATTAGGCAAATTGGTGCTATTGTGATCGTGTTTTTTGGGTTAGTTATCGTTGGTATACTAAATTTTGATTTTTTAATGAAAGATCGAAAAATAAATTTTAAAAATCGTCCAGCAGGATTTATTGGCACGTTTATTATCGGTCTAGCCTTTTCCTTAGGATGGACGCCATGTACTGGCCCAATTTTAGGGATCGTATTATCATTAGCTGCCACAGAGCCTAATACCGGTATGATGATGATGATTGGATACATACTTGGTTTTTCAGTACCTTTCTTCGTACTATCATTTTTCATTGGTAAATTAAAATGGATAAAAAAGCACAGTTTAAAACTTGTTAAAATCGGCGGCTATGTCATGATTTTTATGGGGATCGCTTTGTTTTTTAATTGGATGACCGCGCTAACTTCATATCTAGCAGGATTATTTGGTTTTTATGGCTTCTAATGGATTTTTAACTTATGATATATTACAATAAAAACTATAACTGCTATTAAAGGGGCAATACAAATGTACAAAACGAATGATCTTATTTTACGAACCACTGCATCTTTAATTGCGTTTATTCTACTAGGTTTTGCAGTGTATTTGTTATTGGCTGGACACAATTCTCCTGGTGGTGGGTTTGTTGGAGGCCTTATGACTGCTGGTGCTATTCTATTAATGAATATGTCCTACGGGTTTAAAGAAGTAAGAAAGGTGTTACCAATTAATTATGTAAAATTAATTCCTGTTGGCTTAGCAATCGCTGTTGGTACAGGTATTGGTTCTTTTCTTTTTCAACAGCCTTTTTTATCTCAAACCTATGGTTATTTTCACTTTCCTATATTTGGAGAAATTGAGTTAGCTACAGCCATGATTTTTGATTTAGGTGTATACTTAACAGTTGTAGGTGTAATGATGACGATTATTTTATCAATTGCTAATGATACGGAATAGTGAGGAGCAAATGTGGCATGGCAAAAATACTTGTAGTCGATGACGCTAATTTTTTGCGGACTGCACTCACTTCGATTCTAAAAAAGAAAAATCATGAAATTGTTGGAGAAGCAGAAAACGGCAAAGAAGCTGTACGACTATATCAAGAATTGGAGCCAGATATTGTAACTATGGATATAACAATGCCCGTAATGAACGGTATTGAAGCTATGAAAAAGATTATTGAATTAGACTCTAAAGCTTCCGTAATTATGTGTTCGGCAATGGAGCAACAAAAGGTAGTTTTTGAAGCGATAGAGCTTGGTGCAAAGGATTTCATTGTTAAGCCATTTGACGATAATCGCGTCCACGACACCTTTGAGCGTGTCATATATTCCACGTGACACTTGTTTCTTAATTATTAAATAATTTTTGAAGTGACGCTTTATTTATTCGTCTATTACTTTTCCTCTCCATGTCACACGTAAACAAGTAAATTATTTAGGTTATGATGGGAGAAAGTGAATTGCACATGTTTTGGTTTATTACAAGTACAGTTGGGGCAGCTATAATGGCAACTTCTATGATTTTTCTTCGATTAAAAGCAGCAAAAAGGCCGGCTTCTGTTAAGAAAATCATTCTACCACCACTTTTTATGAGTACTGGAGCGCTAATGTTTTTGTTTCCTATGTTTCAAATTAGTTGGTATCAAGTTTTAGAAGCTTTTAGTGTAGGAGTACTATGCTCCTTTTTTTTAATTAAGACATCCAAATTTCAAATACGGAATCAAGCAATTTATTTAATTCCGTCTAAAGCATTTGCTTTTATACTATTTAGTCTATTGTTATTTCGTATTGTTGTTAAGCTTGCTATAGGAAGTCATATATCTTTTGGTGAAACAAGCGGTATGTTTTTCCTATTAGCTTTTGGGATGATTTTTACTTGGCGCATAGCGATGCTTTATAAATATTTACAGTTGGAAAAGGAATTAAACACTAAAGTAAATAATTTTTAATCAAAAGGTACTACTATAGATTTTATTTAACTAATCTAATTCCAAATAAATTTTTAAAAAGACTTGGCTATTGCCAAAGCTTTATGACGATAACTCTAGTTTTTCTTCTACTATAAACCCTAAAGAATTTATATTTTCCTATAATGCAAAAAACCGATCTTACTTTTTATATGAAGGATAAGTCGGTTTTTTGCATTATAAAAGATTTGTAGATAGTATTATAATAAATTTTTTTCAAGACCATTAAAATAAATTTATATGGTTATAATTGATGTTTTTTCTTCCAATCCGAATTGTAATCATTATTGGATTGTTGAAAGAAAGGTTCATAAGGTGCAGTATCAATTTCTTTTTCAGCTAATTTTTTTCGTAAAAATTTATGATCACGTTTGGGGGTAGCAATTATATACCCTTCAATTAATACATCTTGCGTAATTTTTTGTTTGCTTTTTGCTAAAGCAACTTCTCCAACTTTGCCGACAATCTTATGTCTTGCAACATCACGGAATAGTTCAGGAACAGGAGAAACCAATTCTTCTAAAAGTTGTTTTTCTTCTTCATCCCACATATGTTTTGTTGTATTTACATAATAAGTTTCCCAATCCATTGTCGATTTTCCATCTTTCTTTGGCAATCGTTTAAGAAATTTACGAAACATGAAGTAACCGCCAATAGCCATAATTGCAATCATAAAAAAGCCCCAAAAAATAATTAAGTAATCAACAAAAACCGACATCATCCTCCTCCTCCCCTTCTTTTTTCCAAAATTTCGCAAGAATTTGACAAAATATTTAACTATTTAATTTATTTTTTCATTCACTTATAGTAATATTACTAATAATTGGATGTTTAAATACGCGGTCAATTTCATTATAAGCTGAAAAATATATGGAAACAAGCGTCATACTATTAAAATTGAATTCATATAATTATGTAACAGAAAGGAATTGTTGATATTTGCAAAAGAAGGGGGAAATATGATGAGGTACGAAAAAGAGATAGGAAATACCGATGAAACTATTCATTTAGCTGAACTGGAACAGATACAAAGGAATAATCTTCAATTGTCGTCTTTATCGACATCTATGCTTACTTGGATAGAAGAAAATTGTCATGATATTATTTCCGTTTTGAATGAGGACGGTTTGTTTGTGTATACTTCCAAATCTGTCGAGCGTATTCTTGGCTATCATCCATCCCAATTAATCGGAAAACCATGGTATACATTTGTATCCACAGAAGATATTGACTATATTAAAGAAAATTGTGACCGTTCTCCAGCGCTAAAGCGGTTTTATCAACTGAATGTTTTAAATAGTGCTGGAGAAGCCATTTGGTCATCTTGTACACTAACTAAAATGAAAGAAAAAGATACAGACAGAACTTACTATCTTTCCATTATAGCTGATAAGCGAGATAAGAAAGAAGTAGAAGAAATAATGATTCAATCAGAGAAAATGTCTGTAGCTGGTCAATTGGCTGCAGGTGTTGCTCACGAAATTCGTAACCCTCTAACATCTTTAAAAGGTTTCTTGCAGTTACTTCAAGCGGGTGTACGGAAAGAAGAATATTACAATATTATGATAGAAGAAATAGAAAAAATGGAAACGATCACCTCAGAGCTGTTATTTATTTCTAAGCCATTAACTGAAACGAAGAAATTAGAATCAATTGATTCAATGATTCGTGATGTAATTGTATTGCTTGGGCCTCAAGCGAAAATGAAAGGAATCTTTATTGAATATGGTGGCTCAGAAAAAGATAAAATTTACTGTGATCGTTCACAGATTAAACAAGTATTAATTAACTTAATTAAAAATGCTATTGAGGCTATGGAACAAGGAGGTAGCATTCGAATTGTAACTAGTTCTTCCGAATCCCATGTAGATGTGTGCATTATTGATGAAGGGCCTGGAATACCGCAAGAAATAATACATAAATTAGGTGAGCCTTTTTTCACTACAAAACAAAGTGGTACAGGATTGGGACTTATGATTACAAAACAAATTTTAGAAAGACATCAAGCGTTTTTAGAGGTGAAAGCTAATGAACAGATTGGTAGCACATTCAGGATCATCTTCCCAATACCAGCATGATTTTAAATAAGTCAGAGCATAAAAATTGAAAGCATAGAATGATCATATAAACAAGTAATTGGAATAATATTATTTTATATAAGTATTTCTTATCGATATGCATAATTTTTTACTATAAGCTTAAGAGGGTTGAATGGTTTGTTTTATGTTGGTTTTTCTTATAAGATAGAGACAGTGAAAGGTTTTATATTGTAGATGTAATAACAAACGCTGTATTTTGGTATGGCGAGCATGAAGAAGAAAGGGGTACACACATGGGGAAGAACAATACATTAAATGCAAAAAAACAATTTAAACTCAATGACAAAACGTACAATTATTATGAACTAAAAGCTTTAGAAGAAGCTGGTTTTGGAAAAGTAGCACGATTACCTTTTTCAATACGTGTGCTTTTAGAATCTTTAATTCGTCAACAAGATGGGCATCAAATTAAAGACGAACATGTAGAAGGATTAGCAAAATGGGGGACAAAAGAGGGCGAAGGGGTAGATGTGCCTTTCAAACCATCCCGTGTTATTTTACAAGATTTCACTGGTGTCCCAGCCGTAGTCGATCTTGCTTCACTAAGAAAGGCTATGGTAGATATGGGAGGAGAACCTGGAGAAATCAATCCTGAAGTACCGGTAGACTTAGTTATTGATCACTCTGTACAAGTAGACCAATATGGTACTGCGAATGCACTAAAAGCTAATATGGAATTGGAATTTGAACGAAATGCAGAGCGTTATGAATTTTTAAACTGGGCACAAAAAGCATTTAATAATTACCGTGCAGTTCCACCTGCAACCGGGATTGTTCACCAAGTAAACTTGGAATATATAGCTAATGTTGTTCATGGTATAGAAGATGACAATGGCGAATATGAAGCGTTTCCTGATACATTAGTAGGTACAGATTCACATACTACGATGATAAATGGTCTAGGAGTATTAGGATGGGGCGTAGGAGGTATTGAAGCAGAAGCAGGAATGCTTGGGCAACCATCGTACTTTCCTGCACCTGATGTAATTGGTGTGAAATTTACAGGTAGTTTTCCAAATGGCACTACAGCGACTGATTTAGCATTAAAAGTTACACAAGTGTTACGTGAAAAAAATGTAGTAGGTAAATTTGTAGAATATTTTGGGCCAGGTCTACAAGATATGCCATTAGCTGACCGAGCAACGATCTCAAACATGGCGCCAGAATATGGTGCTACTTGCGGATTCTTCCCAGTTGATGAAGAATCATTAAATTATTTAAAATTGACAGGTAGGGCGCAAGAACAGATTGACCTTGTAGAAAAATACTGTAAATTAAATAACCTCTGGTACTCACCGGATCAAGAAGATCCAAAGTATACAGAAATTGTAGAAATTAATTTATCCGAATTAGAACCAAATCTATCCGGACCGAAACGTCCGCAAGATCTCATTTCTTTATCTAATATGAAGAAAGAGTTTAATAAAGCAATAACAGCACCAGCTGGAAATCAAGGTTTTGGATTGGATAAATCCGAATTTGATAAAGAAGCTGTTGTCGAACATCCTAATGGGAAATCTTCTGTAATGAAAACAGGTGCGCTTGCAATTGCTGCAATTACATCTTGCACGAATACGTCAAATCCTTATGTAATGTTAGGAGCAGGGTTACTTGCGAAAAATGCTGTGGAAAAAGGTCTAGAAGTTCCGGAATATGTAAAAACTTCGCTTGCACCTGGATCAAAAGTAGTTACACGGTATTTGGAAGATGCAGGCCTAACTCCATACTTGGATAAACTAGGTTTTAACTTAGTTGGGTATGGTTGTACTACATGTATTGGTAACTCAGGCCCTCTACGTGAAGAAATTGAACAAGCAATTATTGAAAACGATTTGACTGTCGCTTCTGTGTTATCTGGAAATCGTAACTTCGAAGGACGTATTCATCCGTTAGTAAAAGCAAACTATTTAGCTTCACCACCATTGGTTGTTGCTTATGCGCTTGCAGGTACAGTGGATATTGACTTGAAAAAAGATGCATTAGGAACAGATAAAGACGGAAACCCAGTATTCATGAGTGACATTTGGCCTTCTATGGAAGATATTAAAAAACAAGTAGAAGCAGTTGTCCAACCAGAAATATTCCGTAAAGAGTACGAAGATGTATTTAGTTCCAATGAGCGTTGGAATCAAATTGATACTACAGATGAACCACTGTTTGAGTGGGATAGTGAGTCTACGTATATTCAAAATCCTCCATTTTTTGAAGGGTTATCGAAAGAACCTGGTACTGTAGAACCTTTACAGAATTTGCGAGTTGTTGGGAAGTTTGGTGATTCTGTTACAACAGATCATATTTCACCAGCTGGAGCAATTGCAAAAGATATGCCGGCAGGAAAATATTTACAGGATAAAGGTGTGTCACCTCGTAATTTCAACTCATATGGTTCACGTCGTGGAAATCATGAAGTGATGATGCGTGGTACCTTTGCAAATATTCGAATCCGTAACTTAATTGCACCAGGAACAGAAGGTGGATTTACAACATATTGGCCAACAGAAGAAGTTATGCCAATCTATGATGCTGCCATGAAGTATCAAGAAGAAGGTACTGGTCTAATGGTGATTGCAGGTAAAGACTATGGAATGGGCTCTTCTCGAGATTGGGCTGCAAAAGGAACGAATTTATTAGGAATCAAAACAGTTATTGCTGAAAGCTTTGAGCGGATCCATCGGTCAAACTTGGTTATGATGGGAGTTCTTCCTTTACAATTTAAGCAAGGAGAAAACGCTGATAAATTTGGTTTAACTGGAAAGGAAACCTATCATGTGGCAGTAGATGAAAGTGTAAAACCTCATGATTTGGTTAAAGTAACAGCAGTTGATGAATCTGGTAAACAAGTAGAATTTGAGGCTATTGCTCGCTTTGACAGTGATGTAGAAATTGATTATTATAGACACGGCGGTATTTTACAAATGGTGTTACGTAGCAAGTTAAGCGTTATTTAACAAAGAACAAGTGAAGATCTCTGCCTATTTATTGGCAGAGATCTTTTTTAAAAGATTAGAAAGCATATAATTTAATGCTATGGCGCAACCACCAAATAACCGAATGTGCACCCGTCGGGCTCCATCGCCTAGAAACGAGGTGACTTCACGAATCGCGGTATCATCATTGGTTCGTCGTTAATAGAAAAGCCGACTAAAAACGGGCTAGTCGCCCGAAATCAGTACCCCCCCTCTGTTTTAATGGCATAATTTCTAAATCTTTATTTGATTCGTTCCATTTGTCTAGGTGCTAAACGACACTTGGGACCTTTGTTCTTAAGAAACAAAACGCTGTGGTTTTGCTTATATGTTGAACATGAATATTTCTTATTTTTCCTGTAGTATCAAATTATCACGTGTCTTTATATTCTAAAGATGTTAAAATGGATTTCAGTTGACTATACAATTATTTATGTTTTTATTAATTATAGTTATTGATAAACAATGCATATAACCAGTGATAGATAATGTATATGAAAAAGGACAAGGGGAAATTTTTATGTTAAAGAGGATAGTAGGAATTTCAATCATTATTGCCTTAGCTGGCGGTGTGCTATATAATTACGTACAGCAAAAGAAAGAATCGGAAGCAACAAAAGATAATGCATACAACGTAACTGGAGATACAGAGGCAGAAGGTGGAATGATTTCTTCGGTCAAAAATCCACTTGACGTCGGAGAGAATGCTCCAGATTTTTCACTAAATACATTGGGTGAAGAGAAACTACAACTCTCAGAATTACAAGGGAAAAAGGTAATACTAAATTTTTGGGCAACATGGTGTCCTCCTTGTCGTGAGGAAATGCCCGCCATGCAAGAGTTTTATGATCATTTTAAAGATGAAGTAGAGGTAGTAGCTATCAATTTAACAAAGAGTGAAAGTAAAAAGGAAGATGTCGCTGCTTATATTGAGAAATATGACTATACATACCCAATTCCTCTAGATGAAAAAGCGGAAGTTAGAAGTGCCTATAAGGTTGTAGCTGTACCAACCACTTATTTTATTGATGAGGAAGGAAAGATTGCCAAAATACACCCAGGGCCAATGGATTATCAATTTATGAAAAAAACGGTAGGAGATATGTAGGCTTAAGGACAGAGGAAAACTGTTTGAGCTTCATATCTTCATTCCCGTCTATATATTGCTGCAATAAATCAATAATTCGGTGTATACATTGATTTTGAAATGGGTAACCTGTTTTAAAAAGGAGGAGATTCCCATTTCTCTTAAAAAAAACCAAACATTTAATGATTTGTTGCAGAAAAATCGCCAATCTATCTTAGAAGATAAACGTTTGATGGAAAAAATTGAAGAAAGAATAGAAGCAAAACATAAGCATATTCAACAGAAGAATGCATAAAAAGTCACGTAACCACATTTTAAATGGTTACGTGACTTTTAAGTTTAAAAAATGGAAGAACGGTATAGATCTATTTTAACTAGGTAAACTATAAGCGAACGGAAATATTAAATAAGAAAGAGGTCAGAGATATGTCAGATCAATATCGTTCTAAACCTGATGATCGAAGTGACAATGTAGAGAAATTACAAGAAATGGTCCAAGATACGATACAAAATATTGAAAAATCACATGAGACCATGCAATTTTCTTCTGGTGAGGAGAAAGAAGCTATTCAAGAAAAGAATAAACGAAGAGAACAAGCGATTGAAGGTATGCGCCAAGAAATTAAAGATGAATATAAAGACCAAAATTAATGTTACTTTCTTTTCCCCCAAGTACAGAATTGTTGTATTTGGGGGGAATTTGAATTCTAATAAAATACCTCGACTTGTAAGACGCTGTATGGTTCCCGCTTCAAGATAACAAGTTTAAATGCCTACCCTTATTACCCTTATCCTACTTGATAATGCGTGAGAAATGAAAAATGACAAATTCACTTTGTAGAAATACCTAAGTAGATTGATGCTAAATAGTGCCCTTGATATTAAGCCTTGTTACATACGTTAAAACTTGCTAAAAGATGGATTCTTAAAAATATGTTAAGCTATATATAAAGAAATAGTTTTTTAATAGGAGGAATCCTTCATTGTCAAGTATAAAAACACCAATCGAAGTACGTTATCAAGAAACAGATCAAATGGGAGTTGTATATCATGCTAATTATTTAGTGTGGTTTGAAATTGGAAGAACGAAATTTATTGAATCATTAGGGTTAAAATATACAGAAATGGAAGCACATCAAATCGTTTCACCTGTCACTAACGCAAACATTCAGTTTAAACACCCAATTCGTTACGGGGAACAAGTAACTGTTGAAACGTGGCTAAAATCTTATAATGGCATACGTACAGTCTATGGTTATCGCATATTGAATGGGCAAGGAGAAGTTGCTGTTAGTGGGACAACGGAACATGTTATTGTGAATAAGCACACGTTTCGTCCGCTATCGCTGAAGAAGACCTTTCCAATCTGGCATCAAGCATATAAAAGTCAACTAGAAGGAGAAAAAGAAAGTGGCATTCGGCATTAGTCGTCAAGAATTACAGTATTGGAAGCAAAAAGTAAGGTCAGGAGAAATTGCTTTTTTAACCCATTTTTGGTTGGACCATCGTTTCCCAAAATGTACAACAGTAACGAAAGCAGGTTGCAAAGATATACAAAAATTAATTGCTTGGGGAAAGAAGTACCATTTACAGCCAGATTGGATCGATCAAAAGGCTGGTTTTCCGCACTTTGATTTATTTGGAGAAAAGCAAAAATACATATTGGAAAAAGAAGGCAAATGGGACCAAATAGAACGATTCCAATTACTATAGTACTTTAAAACAGCTACAATTGCATAGAAAGTCTTCAACACTTGCATGTTAAAAAATTGGAAATAAGTGACTTTCTGTTTTTCTTTAAAGTATGAAAAAAGAGCTTATAATCTAAGCTCTTTTTTCATAAGAAATTTCTGGTTCTTGTTTTTTTCTGCTAAACTTAATTTTTAAATCATTATCTTCAAAGTACCATGCATCTTTTTCTTCGACATAAAAAGTAATGTTGTCTATTTCTTTAGCAGCATGTACCTCCTCAGGTGCATCCTTACTTACACCTAGTGAAAAACCTGGAATATTACCTCCAAATCCTCCATATCTGACAAAAAAGCGAATGTAGTTGTCATTGTTTTCTAAATCTAACTCATTCTTATACCATTTCGCTGCTTCTTTACTTATCTGTATATCCATGGTGACAGCTCCTTTTCATTTTTTGTTCTTTTCAGGTACCAGATCAATGCCACCTGGATGAAAAGGGTGACATTTGCTAATTCGCTTTACTGTTAGATAGGTACCTTTAACAACACCAAATCGTTTGTAGGCTTCGAGTCCATATTCAGAGCAAGTAGGGAAAAATCGGCAACTCGGCGGTTTAAAAGGACTGATAGCAGTACGGTAAAATTTTATCAAACCGATAAAGATATATTTCATAATAACCCTTCTTTATCTCAAATACCCTTGGTCTTATCATAAGTGATTTCAGCAATCGCATCGTGCATATGAATAGATTCTTCATTTTGGCAAGTTACTTTAAACTTTTCAATAAATGGCGTTTCATATAAATCAGCAGCTATTAAACGAACCATATCTTCGACAAAACGCGGATTTTCATATGCTTGTTCTGTAACAAATTTTTCATCCGTTCGTTTTAAGATAGGATGTAATCGAGCGCTTGCGTTACTTTCTGCTGCCTCAAGCAAGACTTTTTTCCAATCAAGATCTTCTTCTTGATAATCATCACTAACTCTTATTTCCATTGTAACATTACCACGCTGATTATGAGCGCTATATTCACTTATTTCTTTAGAGCAAGGGCATAGTGTAGTAATGGATACACCTAAAGATAATTGAATATGGAATCCTTTTGTTTCATGGTATTCCATTTTAATACTCGCATTAGCGTGATTTAAGCCAATAAGACTTGTGTCAGGGGCTTGTCTTTCAAAAAACCAAGGAAAGCTTACTTCTATTGTTGCATCTTGTTGTTCAACTCTTTTGGCCATATCTTTTGTGAATTTTTTTAATAATTCTAGGTCCGTAGAGAACCCATTTTTTTGGTAACTTGCTAGTTGTTCAATAAAGCGACTCATGTTTGTGCCTTTGTTCGTTTGTTTTAAGCTGGAAGTGAATGTAAATTCTGCGACACTTGTTTGTGTGTACGGTGGCATGAAACTATATATCAAAATAGGGTGTTTTACCTTTGTAACCCCAACCGCATCTAGATCAAATAAAAAATCTTTTTTTGTATTCTGTAAATCCGCCATATGCATTTTATCAACAGGTTTTGTTTTTGGGGCAGGCTTTACAGAACCAAATAGTTGATGGCGCTTTTCTTTAGAAGGTAATTGTTTTACTGGAAAAGCCTTTGCCTGATGTTTCATCATATTGCCCCCTTTCTCTATATTGTTAAAGTATACGTTACGACGTAATGATAATCAATTTTTAGGTTCTATTTCTTATTAAGAGTTTTTTTGCTGCAACAAGTTTAATTAAAAGTAAGTAAATGCCCTCCTTTATGTCTCAATAAAGCAAGGGCATCATCTAAGTTTTACAAAAATATGCTATGATAAAAAACGATAACTTTTGCATAAACAGTAATGACATGCTAAAGTCTTTTAAACAAAATAAAATGCATTTTTCAAAGTAACTACAAAGAAACGTTATTTTTTCAAGTTCTAGCTATAGTTTTCTCGTTATGAATTGTAACAAAGTATAGTGCATTAGATAATCATGTTATGTAGCTACATCCACGTAATTTTTGGCTCTGTTTTGTTCTTTATTCGCTTTAAATTTTCCCGATGTCTATATATCACGAAAATAGTTAATAGTGATGTAACGATAATTAATCCTGTATTTTGAAAAACAAAAGAAAAAATAACTGTTATGACTCCAGTAATAATGGAGGAAAGCGACACATATTTAGAAATATACAAGCTAATAATGAAAGTTGATATCATCAATAAAAATAATAGTGGATTAATACCTAAAATGATTCCTGCAGACGTTGCAACCGCTTTTCCACCTTTCATTTTAGCAAAAATCGGGTACGTGTGGCCAATAACGGCGAACAGTCCAATAATAAGTCTGTGTACATCAGCGTCAAATATTAGGGGGATGAGTGTTGCTGCAGTCCCTTTTAAAATGTCAGCTAAAGTTACAATGATTCCAGCTTTTATACCTAATACACGAAAGGTGTTGGTTGCTCCTAAATTTCCACTTCCATGTTGTCGTACATCTTTGTTATATCCAACCTTACCAACGATAAGCGCTGAAGGGATTGAACCAAGTAAATAGGCTATAAAAGCAAACAGAACAAATTCCATATTTTATTTCCCTACTTTCCGTATATGATGTTATTTATTTCGGATGTATAGTGCTGCATGATTCCAACCTCAAAACTCAGAAGATATGACTAAACAAGTATTAGTAGAGATAACAGTACCTAAATCCCATATTCGTTTAGAGTATACGATTAGGCTACTAAACAAATTGAAGATTTTACCGCACTACGATTATTACAACGAAGTATATGATAGCGCTTCTGATGAATACCATGCAACTTACAAAATATATTAGTGCTGTTCTTTATTTTAGCATGAAGTTTATAAATTAAGAACAGTTAATTCATATACTAGGTTTCTTCGTTTTGTATAAGGGGTATTACATAAGCATTGAAATTGTTAATTAAAGAATCCTATGATTGTTTACTAGAATATGGTATTGTTTGTGTTTGAGGCTCGCTTTAAAGATGACAGCATTCATACTACAATAATTATAACCAGTTTACAACTAGGCAGAAACCGAACTTTTAGCTAATAAGACTTGACGAAAAAAAATCTAGCTAAGAAAGCGGAACCCTTCTAACTGAACGTAGATCATAGTTAATACATATATGGAGGCTTGTTATGATTGAATTTAACCAAGTTTACAAAGCATATCTAGATGGAACAGAAGCTGTAAAAGATATTTCTTTCCAAGTCGAAAAAGGAGAATTTATTACTTTAATTGGCCCAAGTGGTTGTGGTAAAACAACAACAATTAAAATGGTTAATCGACTAATGGAACCAACTTCAGGTGACATCTATATAAAAGGAGAAAATATTAGCGCATTTCCAATTGACCAGTTACGGTGGAATATTGGTTACGTACTACAAGAAATAGCTTTATTTCCTCATATGACCATAGAAGAAAATATCGCAGTTGTTCCTGAATTAAAAAAATGGGATCGACGACGAATTCAAAATCGATCTAAGGAACTATTAGAGATGGTCGGTCTTGACCCATCCATGTATAAGAAAAAACTGCCAGCCGAACTTTCTGGTGGTCAGCAACAGCGTATTGGAGTTATTCGTGCTTTGGCAGGTGATCCGGATATTATATTGATGGATGAGCCATTTAGTGCCTTAGATCCGATCAGTAGGCAGCAATTACAAACAGATATCCAAAGATTACAACAAGAAGTGAAAAAAACCATTTTGTTTGTTACCCATGATATAAAAGAAGCAATGGCATTAGGGGATCGTGTTTGTTTAATGAATGAAGGGAAAATTGTACAGTTTGATACACCAGACAATCTCGTACGTCACCCGAAAACTACATTTGTAAAAGAATTCACTGGTAAAAGTCAGTCACCTTGGGACACACCTGTGGAAACAATTGCTTCTTCTGCAAGAAAACATATATTAAGCCGAACTGCTTTGAAACAAGGAGAATATGACCCTAACCTACTATATATAATAGCGGATGAAAATAATAATTATGTTGGTATGGTGAAACAAGGTAGGAAGATGGAAGGCGTACAACTACAACATAATCTTCCTTTATCAGAGGTGGTCCATGTGACAGAAGAAGTAGACCAAGATTTCTTTCCAATAGTAAAAGAAAATAAACTTGTTGGAGTGTTTCAATTTAGAGATATGGTTGCGTATTTAAAAGATCAGTCCCTGTTTGCAGGGGGATCAGAAGATGAATGAGTTTGTAAATGCATTTCAAAACCGACAAGGATTGCTTGCTGAAACCATTTGGGAGCATTTACAAATATCACTTATTGCTTTAATCATCGCTATTTTAATCGCTGTTCCTTTAGGGCTCTTGTTAACAAGATATCCTAAAATAGCTGAACCGGTCATAGGTCTTACAGCTATTTTACAGACTATTCCAAGTTTAGCGGTGTTAGCATTTTTAATTCCTTTTTTCGGTATTGGGACGCTACCAGCTGTTATCGCTTTAACTGCTTACGGTTTACTGCCAATTTTACGAAATAGTTATACTGGGATTAAAGAAGTAGATCAAGCTTATATTGAAGCAGCAACAGGCATGGGGATGAATTCTTATAAGCGGTTAATAAAAGTTGAATTACCTATTGCGATGCCAGTATTAATGGCAGGAGTTCGGACATCTATGGTTTTAATTGTTGGAACAACTACATTAGCCGCTTTAATTGGCGCTGGCGGTTTAGGAGAAATTATTCTATTAGGCTTAGACCGTGGAGCTGATGTTAATCTAATTTTATTAGGAGCTATACCTGCCGCTTTACTTGCAATTATACTCGATGTCATTTTACGGTGGTTTGAACGAGTTTCTAAGAAAGCAGGCATTAAAACGCTGTTAGTTATGTTACTACTTGCTATATGTATTGTTATCGCTCCATTCGTTATCCAAATGGAAGAAAAGGAAGACATCGTGATCGGTGGGAAATTAGGGGCTGAACCTACTATTTTAATGAATATGTACAAGCTCTTAATAGAAGAGGAAATGAATTTAAACGTTACCCTAAAGCCAAATCTTGGAAAAACAGCATTTGTGTTTGAGGCATTGGAACAAGGGAGTATTGATGTTTATCCTGAATTTACAGGAACAGCCATTGTTACTCATTTAGAAGAAGAGACAACTAGCCAAAATGAACTAGAAGTGTATCAACAAGCCAAAGATGGAATGGAAGAGGCATTTGATATGGCATATTTACAGCCGATGGATTATAATAATACGTACACCGTTGCAACGACAAAAGAAATAGCTGATCAATACAACTTGCAAACAATGGAAGACATTAAACAAGTAGAAGAACAGTTGATTGCAGGATTTACATTGGAATTTAAGGACAGATACGATGGATATGTTGGAATGCAGGATGTTTATGAGCTGGACATTGCAGATGTTAACACAATGGATCCTGGTTTGCGACAGGAAGCCATAACATCCGGTGAAGTTGATCTCATTGATGCATATGCAACAGATAGTTACATGGAAGAGCTTGGTTTAGTTGCTTTAAAAGATACGAAAAGTTTATTTCCTCCTTATCAAGGAGCACCTCTTTTACGTAACGATACGTTAGAAAAACACCCTGGACTAGAGCGAGTTTTAAATCAGCTTGGAGGTAAAATAACGGATCAACAAATGAGAGAAATGAATTATCTAGTGGACTATGAAGATCAGTCACCTGAAAAAGTTGCTAAAGATTTTTTAACAGATCAGGGATTATTACAATAACGGGAAGGCTCTCGCCTAATCGTCTGCATCGCTAAGGTGTGACTTAAAGAATGCTTACAAAGAAGACCATTTAGGTGCTGTTACCTCTTCATTTCTCGTCTCAGCAGGAATCTTATAGCACCTTATTTTGGGATAAAATGAAGGAGGTCATTATATGACTTGGGAAAACCCAACAAATGAAGAACTGAAGCAGATTCTAGCTACAGCTAAAACAATTGCCGTTGTTGGATTATCAAATAATCCAGAACGAACATCTTACCAAATTGCTAAGATTATGCAACAAGAAGGGTATAAAATTATTCCTGTAAACCCCACTGTAGAGGAAGTTCTTGGGGAAAAAGCCTATACGTCGTTGTCAGAAGTACCTGATTCGATAGATATTATTAATGTGTTTCGCAAACCAGAATTTTTACCAGAAATTGCACAACAAGCTGTAAAAACGAATTGTAGGGTTTTTTGGGCTCAACAAGGTATTGTTAATGAAGAAGCATATTATTACTTAAAGCATCATGACTTTACTGTTATTATGGATTTATGTATTAAAGTAGTCCATGCTGTGTTGGTAAAATAATAGGTAGAACAAAAGGGTGACAAAAACATGTCATCCTTTTGTTTGTGTGTGCCAGGCATGCACACATTCTCTAGGGTTCGAGTCCCGAACCACGAAGGCAGTAGTAGTGGTTAGCCTAAGACAAGGGTGTCTGGGGTGACCCAGAATCTGAAGGAAGTCGGCGGCAAATCTCCGCCCTTAGGAACACGAACTTCATAGAAGGCTAGGTGTACTTGGATGAGACTGCACAACAAGTCAAAGTCCTTACTGCCAAAGGGTACACAGAGTAAATGAAGTGGGGATATGGAGAGGAAGAATGTGTGCTTACCCCGGGAGATCTGACAGAAAAGCGGTGCACACGCCGTAACCGAACATGTAAGTGTTCGCTGAACTGTCAGAAGTCAGCCGAAGCCGTAGTACTAGATATTTCTAGGAAGGGCTGAATCATTGAAGAAGAATGGTCGCTTCGGAGTACGCAATACTTGATGAAGCAGAAACAAGAAAACCTTCCTAGTGAAGGAAGCGGTGAATCCCGTGGGGGACACTAGAAGGGCTGAGAGAAATTGCCACACAAGAAGAAAGAGCCATTCACGTAGGAGTTAGATATCATGTTGGAAAGCATTCTATCACGAGAAAACTTAATATGTGCACTGAAACGTGTCGAACGTAACAAAGGAAGCCACGGTGTGGATGAAATGCCCGTACAAAACCTACGAGCGCATCTCATGGAACACTGGGCTTCCGTTCGAGAACAACTCGAATCAGGTACCTACTATCCTCAACCCGTTCGCCGTGTCGAAATCCCGAAACCAAACGGCGGAGTGAGGAAGCTAGGAATTCCTACCGTGCTAGACCGTTTCATCCAACAAGCAATCGCACAAGTTCTAACAACCATCTATGACGCAACATTTTCTGAACATAGTTATGGTTTTCGCCCAAACAGACGAGGACATGACGCGGTTAGGAAAGCGAGAAGCTATATGAAAGATGGCTATCGCTGGGTTATAGACATGGATTTAGAGAAATTCTTTGATAAAGTACATCACGACCGATTAATGAGGAAACTGAGCCAAAAGGTCAAAGATCCGAGAGTACTTAAACTTATACGTAGGTATCTCCAAGCTGGCATTATGGAGGACGGAATCGTTCAACCAAACACAGAAGGAGCCCCTCAAGGCGGACCATTAAGTCCGTTGCTATCCAACATCGTTTTAGATGAGCTAGATAAAGAATTAGAGCGAAGGGGGCTCCATTTCGTCCGTTATGCGGACGACTGTAACATATATGTTCAATCGAGGAGAGCGGGATCGCGAGTGATGAAAAGTATCACTACATTTATCGAAGGAAAACTCAAATTAAAAGTAAATGAACAGAAAAGTGCAGTAGACCGCCCATGGAAGCGTAAATTCCTAGGATTTTCTTTCACATTCCATAAAGAGAACCCAAAGATTCGGGTTTCTAAAGAAAGTATCAAACGCTTTAAACAGCTTGTCAGAGAACTAACCTCAAGAAAGAAGTCTATGAATATGCAGGATAGAATCGCAAAGCTAAATCGATACTTAGTAGGTTGGCTAGGCTACTATCAGCTAGCAGAGACGCCCTCTATATTTGAAGTTTTGGATAGCTGGATTCGAAGAAGGATGCGAATGATACGCTGGAAAGAATGGAAGAAAGTCAAAACAAAATACAAGAATTTAATAAAACTTGGAATTAGTAAAGGAAAAGCATGGGAGTGGGCAAACACGAGAAAGGCTTATTGGCGTATAGCTAAAAGTCCGATCTTACATAGAGCATTAGGTGATCGATACTGGTCAAACCTAGGCTTAAAGAGTCTACATAAACGATATCAAACGATGCGTTGGACTTAAATGAAACCGCCGTATACGGAACCGTACGTACGGTGGTGTGAGAGGTCGGGGGTTAGTCGCCCCCTCCTACTCGATTTAATTTTTTACATAGGTGAGAAAAGGCTTTGTTCTCTAAAGATGATCGCACAACTTAAAAGTAAAGGAAGAATAAGGGGAATAATCTCTCTCCATAGCATTTTAATATATACTTATTTTATATTAACGAGTGGGACAAAAACCTCGTCAATGATTGAAAGGGACAGCGATTTCGCATGTTTAAATGAGAGTCATTCTTGCAATATGAGCAACTTGTCTCTATAGTATAATAAGTAACGGGGCTTAAAATAGGAAGATGGAATGCAGTTAAAATTATGAATGCTTCATAGCAACGAATTGACCGTTACATTAAAATAAGAGAAGTTTTCCCCACTTTTATTATGGAGCAATAAACTTATAGATATGTTCAAATTGAAATTTAACGCTTTTCTCTAATTACAATAGAAGTGTGCTGTTTATAGTAAGAAAAGGTTCTTTACCAGTGCAGTAACTTCTTTTTTCTTTACATATGCAAACGTTCGTTCTAATATAATACATACAGTAATGAAAGGAGCAGGTACGGCGTGACAAAACAAGCTAATTCATATAGCGATGACTCGATTCAAGTTCTAGAAGGCCTTGAGGCTGTACGAAAACGACCTGGAATGTATATTGGAAGTACAGATCTTCGAGGACTGCATCATCTTGTGTTTGAAATAGTAGATAATGCGGTAGATGAGGCTTTGGCTGGGTTTGGGGATGTCATTAAAGTAATGATACATAAGGATAATAGCATTTCCGTAACAGATTATGGACGAGGAATTCCTACAGGCATGCATCGTTCAGGAAAACCAACTCCTGAAGTTATTTTTACGATTTTACATGCAGGAGGTAAATTCGGGCAAGGCGGTTATAAAACAAGCGGGGGTTTACATGGAGTTGGTGCTTCGGTAGTAAATGCTTTGTCGGAATGGCTTGAAGTAACGATTCATCGAGATGGGCATAAATATTTTCAGCGATTTGAAAATGGAGGTAAACCTGTTGGGACTTTGGAGAAAAAAGGAACAACAAAGCTAACTGGTTCGATTATTCATTTTAAACCTGACCCTACTATTTTTACTTCTACAGTTTATGATTTTGAGACTCTATCAGAGCGTTTACGAGAAGCAGCTTTTTTATTAAAAGGTCTAACTATTGAATTACATGATGTAAGATATCATCAAGTAGAGAAATACCAATTTCCAGATGGGTTAAAAGCGTTTGTAAATTATTTAAATGAGGAAAAGGATACACTTCATCCGGTTGTAGCTTTTGAAGGTGAACAACAAGGTATTGAGGTTGATTTTGCGTTTCAGTTTAATGATGGCTTTGCAGAGAGTATGCTGTCGTTTGTTAATCATGTTCGTACGAAAGATGGTGGAACGCATGAATCTGGGGCGCGAACGGCAATTACAAGAACATTTAACGATTATGCAAAGCGGACAGAACTGTTAAAAGAAAAAGATAAAAATCTAGAAGGTACAGATATACGTGAAGGATTTACATCCATTGTCTCGGTACGTGTGCCTGAAGATAAATTACAATTTGAAGGTCAGACGAAAGGGAAATTAGGTACTCCTGAAGCGAGATCTGTAGTAGATGCCGTTGTTTCTTCAAAATTGACTTTTTTCCTTGAAGAGAACCCAGATATCGCCAATTTGCTCATTAAAAAAGCGATAAAAGCAAAGGAAGCGAGGGAGGCAGCTCGAAAAGCAAGGGAAGAAGCGAGAACAGGAAAAAAGCGAAAAAAGAGAGAAACTCTGCTTAGCGGAAAGCTTACTCCTGCTCAATCAAAAAATGCAAAACGAAATGAATTATACCTTGTAGAGGGAGATTCAGCAGGAGGCTCTGCTAAGCAAGGAAGAGACCGCAAGTTTCAAGCAGTACTTCCGTTACGGGGGAAAGTAATTAATACAGAAAAAGCTAAATTGGAAGATGTTTTTAAGAATGAAGAAATCTCAACGATTATCCATACAATTGGTGCTGGTGTAGGCGGTGACTTCGATTTAGAGGATGTTCAATATGATAAAGTTATTATCATGACTGACGCAGACACGGATGGAGCACATATTCAAGTTTTATTGCTCACATTTTTTTATCGCTATATGCGCCCACTTGTAGAAGCTGGAAAAGTCTATATTGCACTTCCCCCTTTATATCAAATTGCTAAAGGGAAAGGAAAAAAGAGACAAGTAGCCTATGCGTGGGATGAACAAGAAATGAAACGAGTCGCTAAAGAATTTAAAAATGGCTATTCATTACAACGCTATAAAGGTTTAGGAGAAATGAATGCAGATCAACTTTGGGAGACGACTATGAACCCTGAATCCCGAACGTTAATTCGTGTTACTATTGATGATTTAGCTCGTGCTGAACGTAGAGTAACAACATTAATGGGGGATAAAGTAGAACCACGAAGAAAATGGATTGAAGGCAATGTTGAATTCGGTTTGGATGATGATTCCAATATTTTAGAAAATGATAAAATTTATACAGATGAATAAATTTTAAGGAGGGCTCGGTTTGACTCAATCAGGAACATTTTTAGACCTTCCCTTAGAAGAAGTAATAGGCGATCGATTTGGAAGGTATAGTAAATATATTATTCAGGATAGAGCGTTACCTGATGCTAGAGATGGTTTAAAACCAGTACAACGTAGAATTCTTTATGCTATGCATGAAGAAAAAAATACACATGATAAAAATTTTCGAAAATCGGCAAAAACAGTAGGTACAGTAATCGGTAATTATCATCCACATGGCGATTCCTCCGTTTATGAGGCTATGGTTCGACTTAGTCAAGATTGGAAAGTAAGAAACGTTTTAGTTGAAATGCATGGAAATAATGGAAGTATTGATGGCGATCCACCTGCTGCTATGCGTTATACGGAAGCGAGATTGTCTAGCATCGCTTCTGAGCTACTAAGAGATATTGATAAAGATACCGTTGATTTTATTTCTAATTTTGATGATACCGATACAGAACCCGTTGTTTTACCAGCAAAGTTTCCTAATTTGCTCGTAAATGGATCAACCGGAATTTCTGCTGGATATGCAACAGATATCCCACCGCATAATTTAGCAGAGGTGTTAGATGCCGTTATTCTTAAAATTGATAAACCTACTGTTACTACGGAAGAATTAATGAAAGTTATAAAAGGGCCTGATTTTCCTACTGGAGGGATTATCCAAGGTTTTGATGGAATAAAAAAAGCGTATGAAACAGGTCGTGGAAGAATTGTAGTTCGTGGGAAAACAAGAATTGAAAGCCTACGGGGAAACCGTGAACAGATTATTATTGATGAAATCCCTTATGAAGTCAATAAAGCGAATATGGTTAAGAAAATTGACGAATTACGCATTGACCGAAAAGTAGAAGGGATTGCTGAAGTTCGCGATGAGACAGATCGTACAGGATTACGAATTGTAATTGAGTTGAAAAAAGACGTAAATGCAGAAGGTGTTTTAAATTATTTATTTAAAAATACAGACTTACAAGTAACTTATCATTTTAATATGGTTGCTATACAAGATAAAACACCCAAACAATTATCGTTAAACCAATTATTAGAGTCGTATATTGCTCATCAAAAAGAAGTCGTAACGAGGCAAACAGCTTTTGATCTAAAAAAAGCGAAAGATCGCGCTCATATCGTTGAAGGTTTGATTAAAGCTATTTCTATGCTTGATGAAATTATCCAAACGATCCGTTCATCCAAAGATAAACAGGATGCAAAGCAACGCCTTATCAGAACCTATTCCTTTACAGAAGCACAAGCTGAAGCCATTGTTACTTTGCAGTTATATAGATTAACAAATACAGATATTACTTCATTAGAGCAAGAGGCAAATGCTTTACAAGAACGGATTAAGGAATTAGAGCTTATTTTAGGCAGTGAAAAGGAACTTTTAAAAACAATTAAAAAAGACCTAAGGAAAATAAAAAAGACATATGCGACGCCACGTTTAACAGTTATTGAAGCTGAGATTGAAGAACTGAAAATTGATATTGAAGTGATGGTTGCAAGTGAAGATGTACTACTGTCAGTGACGAGAGACGGTTATATAAAACGGACGAGTTTACGTTCTTATAGTGCTTCCAACGGGGAAGATTTCGCTATGAAAGAAGAAGATCATCTAATTCGCTTGATAGAACTAAATACAACGGATAAAGTTCTCTTGTTCACAAATAAAGGTAGGTATATTTATTTACCTGTACATGAGTTACCGGATATTCGCTGGAAAGATATTGGACAGCATTTATCTAATATTGTAACCTTAGAAAAAGAAGAAAAAGTAATTGAATGTTTACCTATACGTCAATTTGATGAACGTTGCTATTTATTGTTTTTCACTAAAAATGGCATGGTCAAAAGAAGCCAATTCCATCTTTATGAAGCACAAAGATATGCAAAGCCATTAATTGCACTTAACTTGAAAAATGGTGACGAAGTAATCAATGTCCATTTAACAGATGGAAATCAAGATGTATTTGTTGCTTCAGACAAAGGATATGGATTATGGTATCATGAATCGGAAATTTCAGTTGTTGGGCAACGTGCTGCTGGGGTAAAAGCAATGCAGTTAAAAAATGATGAACATGTAGTTAGTGGTCAAGTATTTGATGATTTATCAGAGGCTTCTTTAGTCGTTTTAACGCAGCGCGGCGCTTGCAAGCGGATGAAGTTAAATATGTTTGAGAAAACAAGTCGAGCTAAAAGAGGTTTACAAATGCTTCGTGAACTGAAAAGTAAGCCACATCGGATACGAGGCTTCTTTCTCATTAACGAACAAGATACAATTCAATTTAAAACAAAAGATGAAGAAGTGCATCACGTATTCCCATTAGAACTATCCAATAGTGATCGGTACAGTAACGGATCATTTATTATAGATGCTGATATTCATGGAGAAATTATCGATGCATGGAAGCAAGTCCAATATGAGCAGCCATTTGCAAAATCATCCGAAACTTAACCGTACATCGTTTATTTTTTTGTGAACATAACAGCTAAACCGAACCAGTAGATCGTAAACGCTGGTTCGGTTTTTTAAAAAACTTAATTCTAAGTTGTTTTTATTACTTATAAAATGTTTCTATTGTTTCAATTCGATGTATTCCTCATTCATAATTAGTAGTAAAATTATATTTGATTCGTATAAACACTTTAAATTTTCAGCTAACTATGATAATGTAAACGTATACAAATAAAAGGAGGGATAAGGACGGATTTACGAGAAAAGATTATTCAATCTTCATTACTGCTATTTGAAAAGAAAGGGTTTCATGGTGTAACGGTAAATGAAATTGTTAAGGATGTAGAAACTTCTAAAGGCGGGTTTTATCATCATTTTACTTCTAAGGAAGAATTGCTTTACGTCATTCATGATATATTTATTAGCTATGTATTGGAAAAAGCGGAAGCTGCTAATAGCAGTCATACTTGTCCAACAGATAAGCTGCAAGCGATTATTAAGGATTTTGTGAAAGTATTTGATATTTATAAACCGCATATTTCCGTTTTTTATCAGGAAAGTATCTATTTGAAGCCAGAATATGAATCTTTAATTAAACAAAAAAGAGACCAGTTTAAACAGTTGATTTTTAATACAATTGCTGAAGGTCAAGCAGATGGAGAATTTCGTGATGATTTACCTGTTGAAATAGCAGGAATGGCAATTTTAGGGATGGTGAATTGGACGTATAAGTGGTATCAGCCTACGGGGAAGAATACAATTGATGAAATTAGCGACATATTTATTGATCTTATTTTACAATCTATCATACCAAAAGAGATTGAATTAGGTGAGGAAAAAAGAGGACGTTATGGTTCCGACAGTTCTCGATAAAAGAAATGCCAAATACAGACCAACCAGTCGGTCTAATCCAACAAAGGGGGATGCTCATGAATTTTTCGTTTACCGAAGAACAAACAATGGTGAAAAATATGGTGCGGGATTTTGCTGAATCTGTCATCAAACCACGAGCAATTGAAATTGATAAAACAGCTTCTTTTCCAATTGATATTTTTAAACAAATAGGCGAGCTGGGATTGTTAGGGATCCCATTTCCTGAAAAATATGGTGGTTCTGGGGGAGATACAATTTCATATGCTTTAGCAGTGGAGGAAATTGGCCGCGTTTGTGGAAGCACAGGCTTAAGTTATGCAGCAGCAGTTTCATTAGGTGCTAGTCCGATTTATTATTTTGGAACAGAAGCACAAAAACAACAATATTTAGTTCCACTTGCTGAAGGTAGTGCATTAGGGGCGTTTGGCTTAACCGAACCAAATGCTGGGTCAGATGCTGGGGGAACAAAGACGACAGCAGTAGTTGAAGGTGACGAATATGTTATAAATGGAGAAAAATGTTATATTACAAACGCAAGCTACGCTAAAACAATTATTGTAACCGCTGTAACAGGAAAAGATGATCGAGGGAAAAATATTATTTCTGCTATTATTGTTCCTACGCATACAGAAGGGCTCACGATTACAAGCAGTTATGACAAAATGGGAGTTCGTGGATCAGATACAGCTGAAGTTGTATTGGATAATGTACGCGTTCCTACAGAAAATCTATTAGGAAATCCAAAAAAAGGATTTAAACAATTCCTATATACTTTAGATGGTGGCCGCATATCTATAGCTGCTCTGGGTGTAGGGATTGCTCAAGCCTCATTGGAGAAAGCGCTAACCTATGCAAAAGAACGAAAACAATTTGGTAAATCTATATCCGATTTTCAGGCGATTCAATTTAAGTTAGCTGATATGGCAATGGAAGTGGAGTTAGCTAGAAATATGGTACATAAAGCTGCCTGGTTAAAAGATAAAGACAAAGCATTTGGGAAAGAAGCTGCTTATGCAAAGTTATATGCTACTGAAACTGCTTTTCGTTCAGCGAATCAAGCGATTCAGATTCATGGCGGTTATGGATATATGCGTGAATATGAAGTAGAACGCTATTTGCGCGATGCGAAATTACTTGAAATCGGAGAGGGTACTTCAGAAATTCAACGCTTAGTTATTGCTAGACACTTAGGTTGTTAATGGATCAAAAGGGGGATATTCATGACGCTTTTACATGAAACTGTTGGGGAACTTTTAGAGAAACAAGTAAAATATTTTCCGAATCATGAAGCAATTATCTACCCAGAATTAAACCTTAGAAAAACATATGAGGAATTTAATAAGGAGGTAAATGAAGCAGCCAAAGGTTTCATGGCTTTAGGAATAAGTAAGGGAGATCATGTGGCAATTTGGTCGGACAATAAACCCGAATGGCTAACGACCCAATTTTCAACCGCTAAAATAGGGGCTGTATTAGTAACCGTAAATACGAACTACCAAGCTAATGAGCTAGAATATTTATTAAAACAATCCGAGGCTTCTACTTTAATTATGGCTGAAAATTATAAAGGGACGTCTTATTTGGAAGTTTTAAGAAATATTTGTCCAGAACTGGATAACGCGACACCAGGGAACATAAAATCAAAAGTTTTACCAAAACTAAAAAACATTATCGTTTTAAGTGAAACGGATTATGCTTTTGCGTATAAATGGATCGATATCATGCAAGCAGGAAAAGGCATAGCAGAACAAGACCTAACGGAACGAAAAGCAAGTTTAGCAATGCATGACGTTATTAATATGCAATATACTTCTGGAACAACTGGATTTCCCAAAGGTGTGATGCTGACACATTATAATATTGTTAATAATGGGAAGCAAATTGCTGATTGTATGAAGTTGACTGAATCAGATCGGTTGTGTATCCCCGTCCCCTTTTTTCACTGTTTTGGTTGTGTGCTAGGAGTCTTAGCTGCCGTTTCCAAAGGAGCTACAATGGTTTTAGTAGAGCAATTTGACCCAGAAAAAGTACTAAAGACAGTTTCTCAAGAAAGATGCACCGCTTTACACGGTGTGCCAACGATGTTTATTGCTGAACTGAATCACCCTAATTTCGAACGGTATGATTTGTCTAGTTTAAGAACAGGGATCATGTCAGGGTCGCCTTGCCCAATGGAAGTTATGACGAAAGTAATGGAAAGAATGGGCGCAGATGAAATAACAATCGCATATGGGCAAACCGAAGCTTCACCTGTAATTACACAAACGAAGACAGATGACGCTATAGAGTTACGAGTGAGCACGGTCGGGATGCCTCATCCTAATGTTGAAATAAAAATCGTCATTCCAGGAACAAATAAAGAACAAAAACGTGGAGTTCCTGGAGAATTGTTGACAAGAGGTTATCATGTGATGAAGGGATATTATAACAATCCCGAAGCTACTAAGCAGGCAATAGATGAGGAAGGTTGGCTACACACTGGAGATTTAGCTTTGCTTCGAGAAGATGGTTATTTAGAAATAACGGGAAGAATGAAAGATATGATTATCCGTGGAGGGGAAAATATTTATCCACGAGAAATTGAAGAATTTTTATATCAGCATTCAGATATACTTGATGTGCAAATTGTTGGTGTCCCTGACGAAAAATATGGCGAAGAGATAATGGCATGGATTATTCCCAAAAAAGAGAGTACTATTTCTGAAGCCGATATACGCACTTTTTGTGAAGGGAATATATCATGGCATAAAATACCAAAGTATATTGCTTTTGTGGATGAGTATCCGATGACGGCAAGTGGAAAGATTCAAAAATACCGCTTGAAAGAAATGGCGATGCAAAAGTTAGTTGAATAGGGGGCAGATCATGATAAATAAACTTGTTATTGCTAACAGAGGAGAAATTGCGGTACGGATTATCCGCACATGCAAAAAATTAAATATTCAAACGGTAAGTGTTTATTCCGAAGCTGATAAACACGCACCTCATGTAAAAATGGCAGATGAAAGTTATTTAATTGGCCCGCCACGTGTACAGGAAAGTTATTTAAATGCTGAAAAAGTCATTGCGATAGCGAAGGAAGCAAAAGCAGATGCTATACATCCAGGTTATGGATTTTTAAGTGAAAATGCTGACTTTGCTAAGCAATGTGAACAAGCTGGATTTATCTTCGTTGGGCCTAGAAGTCAGGTTATTCAAAAAATGGGTAATAAAATTGAAGCTAGACGCGCGATGAAGGAAGCGGGAGTTCCAATTGTTCCTGGAACAGAAGACGCCATTGTTACAGTGGAAGATGCTCTTTTACACGCTAATCAAATTGGTTACCCGGTGATGGTAAAGGCTTCTGCTGGAGGTGGTGGGGTTGGTATGCAAGTAGTGTATAAAGAAGCTGAGTTGGCAGAAGCATTTACGAACAATGCAAAACGAGCCCAAAGCTTATTTGGTGATGGAGCAATGTTTATTGAAAAAAAAATAGATAATGCCCGTCATATCGAAGTGCAAGTACTAGCTGACACTTATGGAAATACCATACATTTATTTGAGCGCGAATGCTCTATTCAACGGAGAAATCAAAAGGTCATTGAAGAAGCTCCGTCTCCATTTATATCCGAAGCAACTAGGCTAGAAATGGGTGAAAAAGCAGTTCAAGCAACGAAGGCTCTTCACTATACGAATGCTGGTACAATTGAATTTTTAGTGGATGAAGAGGAGAACTACTATTTTTTAGAAATGAATACACGTATTCAAGTAGAACATCCCATTACAGAAGAAATAACAGGAATAGACATTGTTGAAAAGCAATTAGAAATCGCTAGCGGCAAACGGTTGAACTTAACGCAACAAGAATTATCCATCCAAGGCCATGCAATTGAAACTCGGATATATGCGGAAGATCCGAGCACATTTTTTCCATCACCTGGGCATATTGATATATTTCAACCTCCGAAAGGGGACGGCATTCGTAATGAAATCGCTGTAGGTACGAATTATGATGTAACCCCATTTTATGATCCAATGATTGCAAAATTAATCGTTCACGGGAAAACACGGGATGAAACTATTGCTTTATTAAAAGAAGCACTAGGGAAATATAAGGTTACAGGAATAAAAACAAATATTTCAATGTTGTTGCATGTAATAGAGCACGAACAATTTAAAGCTGGAAATACGACCACGAATTACCTAGAATTATTTTACAAATAATGTAATCTACCTTCGTATTACTTAGTATAGATATAAATCAAAAAGCCGTTTTATTATTAGGGAGGAAAAGAAAATGGAAGTAAAAGCAACGATGGCAGGAAGTGTTTGGAAGATAACGGTAGAACAAGGGCAAACAATAGAGGAAGGTCAAGATGTTGTTATCTTGGAATCTATGAAGATGGAAATACCTATTACAGCTGAACAGTCTGGAGTATTAAAAGCGTTAAAAGTAAATGAGGGGGATTTTGTGAATGAAGGAGATGTTATTGCTATCATTGAATAATGGAATGATGCTAACTTTTCCATGAAGGAGGATACTTGTGGATCAAAATATTGAATTAAAAAAGGAAGCATCCATTGCTGTAATAAAAATAAATCGGCCAGAAGCTGCAAATGCGCTATCACAGCCATTACTCAAAGAACTACAAACAACTCTCCATATCATTGAACAAGACCATACTGTTCGATGCGCCATTATTACTGGGAATGGTGGGAAAGCATTTTGTGCAGGAGCAGATTTAAAAGAGCGTGCGAATATGAATGATCAAGAAGTAATAGCTGCTGTTGCTAGTATCAGTGAAACAATAAATAGAATAGAAGAATTGTCTATACCAGTTATTGCTGCAATGAATGGGGTAGCATTTGGTGGTGGATTAGAATTAGCATTAGCATGTGATATTCGTATTGCTGCGGACCATGTGCAAATGGGGCTTACAGAAACTTCGCTCGCTATTATACCAGGAGCAGGCGGTACACAGCGTCTACCGCGATTGATAGGAATGGGTCAAGCGAAACGATTGATTTTTGGAGCGAAACGCATCGATGCGGAAGAAGCTTATCGAATCGGGTTAATAGAGGAAATCGTATCAGAAAGTGATTTAATGACAGAGGCTAATAAACTTGCAACAACTATTTCAAGGAATGGACCCGTTGCCCTTAGACAGGCTAAAACAGCTATAAATAAAGGTGCAGAAACCGATTTAAAGACAGGTTTGCTTATTGAAAGATTAGCCTATCAGCAAACAATTCCAACGAAAGATCGAATGGAAGGGTTACACGCCTTTCGTGAGAAAAGACTACCGAAATATGAGGGGAACTAAATGGGAGGCTAAATACGATGACTCATAAAAATATATATGATGAAAAAGTAGCTACTATTAAGAGTGGTGGACAAGAAAAATATCATCGTAAAAATGGGGAAAAAGGTAAGTTGTTTGTACGTAAACGGTTAAAAAGGTTATTAGATGAAGATTTAAATATAGAAGATGCTTTTTTTGCAAATTGCATGGATGGTGCACTACCATCTGATGGTGTGGTTACAGGGATTGGGAAAATAAACGGCCAATCCGTTTGCATCATGGCAAATGATTCTACGGTCAAAGCTGGCTCATGGGGAAAGCGTACCGTGGAAAAAATCATTCGAATTCAAGAAACTGCTTTATCACTGGAAATTCCCATGATTTATCTAGTAGATTCTGCTGGTGCGAGAATTACAGATCAAGTAGAGATGTTTCCTGGAAGAAGAGGTGCCGGACGAATATTTCATAACCAGATAAAATTATCAGGCCGCGTGCCGCAAGTATGTCTATTGTTTGGCCCTTCTGCAGCAGGAGGCGCTTATATCCCTGCTTTTTGTGATATTGTCGTTATGGTTGATGGGAACGCTTCTATGTATTTAGGTTCACCACGAATGGCAGAAAAGGTTATTGGCGAGCAAGTTAGTTTAGAAGAAATGGGTGGAGCTAATATGCACTGCTCTGTTTCGGGGGTTGGTGATGTGTTAGCAAAGTCTGAGCAAGAAGCCATTGCATACACGCAAACTTACTTAAGTTATTTTCCAGCCAATTTTAGGCAGAAACCAAACATAGAAGAAGCAAAAGCAACAAAACAACTGAAAACAACTATTTCTGACTTAATTCCAGAGAATCAAAATGCTGCTTTTAACATGTATGATCTTATTGATCAAATTATAGATGAAGATAGCTTTTGTGAGATAAAGAAGAAGTTTGCGCCTGAACTAATTACGGGTCTAGCAAGAATAGACGGACGGTCTATTGGTATTATTGCAAATCAGCCAAGGATGAAAGGCGGTGTCTTATTTCCGGACTCAGCGGATAAGGCAGCCAAATTTATGCAACTCTGTGATGCATTTAATATCCCACTGTTATTCTTAGTAGATGTACCTGGATTTATGATTGGGACAAAAGTGGAACGCGCTGGCATCATTCGTCACGGAGCAAAGATGCTCGCGACAATGAGTGAAGCGACGGTTCCTAAGATCTCTGTTATCGTGCGGAAAGCATACGGAGCTGGATTATATGCTATGGCAGGGCCAGCTTTTGAACCAGATTGCTGTTTAGCCTTACCTACTGCTCAAATTGCTGTTATGGGACCTGAAGCAGCAGTGAATGCCGTATATGCGAATAAGATTCAGGAATTACCGGAAGATGAGCGACCGGCCTTTATTAAAGAAAAGCAGGCAGAGTATAAAGAGAATATTGATATTTACCGCTTAGCTTCAGAAATGGTAATTGATGCAATTATTGATCCAGAGAAGTTGCGAGAAGAATTAAAGACACGCTTTTCTATCTATGAATCAAAAAATGTAACATTTACGGAAAGAAAACATGGTGTATATCCGGTATAGAGATTTTAAATATAATGAACGCTCAGCTAATCTATAAATAGCGAGCGTTCATTTTAATATACAATAATTTTGTGATGTAAACTAAAATGATTTTTAAGATGTGTAAATTTTTTCGCAAATATCTAAGAGCATTTGTTACATGTAAGCCGTTTTCTGCTATAATAAGAATGCTTTGTTACTAGGGCATATTGGAAATAAATAGATTTCTTGTTAATAGTGGAGGAAAAATGAAAATAATAGAACTACCGATTGAATTTGAATTTAATGGACAAAAAAATTGCATCTACCCTAGCCTATTTATTTCAAATAATGATGAATTAACTTTGGTCGATACAGGGTATGCAAATTTTTTGCCTTTAATTGAAAATGAAATTATTAAGAATGGATATGAAATGAAGCAATTAAAGAACGTAATTGTTACGCACTATGACGATGATCATATAGGTTCATTATATGATTTTAAAGTAAAATATCCTCAGATTAATATTATAGCTAGCGAAATTGAATCAACATACATTAGTGGCGAAATAAAATCAGAGAGATTGGTTCAAGCTGAAGATATGCTGGAAAATTTGCCAAAAAAGGAATTGGAGTTTGGTATATGGTTTGTACTGCAATTAAGAAAGTTGAAGCATGTCGCAGTAGATGAGAAGGTAAATGATGGTGATATAATTTTAGATAGCAAGTGTAAAATAATAGCAACACCAGGTCATACTTCGGGGCATATTACATTGTATTTCCCAAGTTTAAAAAGTGTAATTACTGGAGATGCAGCTGTTAAAAATCATGATGATTTGTTTATTGCTAACCCGCATTTTTGTATAGATATTAAGCAAGCAGAACAGTCATTGAATAAAATTAAAAATCTTAAAGTTAAATATATTTATTGTTATCATGGTGGGAAATTAACTTTATGATTTCAGTGCTATTATTTGATTCGTTATTTTGATACACACAAAAAAGTAGAAAGTACCATCATACTTCGCTTTTTTGTGTGTTTTACGATTCGTTAAGATGAAGAATGAAAGTGGGGTTTTAAATTAACTGTAATTTTATTATGTAAACTAAAATGATTTTAAGTAGAAATAGAGTTACATATCTCGTATAATAGACGCTAGTAAATCGGATAAGGGGATGCAAGAGAACTTATGGGGGAGATCATCATGGAGAAAGAAACCGCGCCACGTTTCGTATATCAACTAGCTTCTGTATATGAACAAGTACGCGAAAACGGAGATGGCATACGTACAGAGAAATTAATTGAGCTCTACGATAAATATAAGAGACAGGAACTCACGATCTGTTTTGCTGGGCATTTTTCTGCTGGGAAATCATCGATGATTAATGCTTTGCTTGGGCAAGATATTTTACCAAACAGCCCAATTCCAACAAGTGCAAACATTGTTAAAATCACATCTGGCAAGGGCAGCATTAGGGTGTATTTTAAACATAGTGATCCAGAAGAATATAAAGAACCGTTTAATTTGGAAGTTTTAAAACAATATTCCATGGATAAGGATAATATCCAAAAGATTGAAATTAGTACATCTGAACAATTGCTTCCTTCCAATTCTGCATTTATTGATACGCCTGGTATTGATGCTGCAGACGATGCAGATCGATTAATGACAGAGGGTTCCCTCCATTTAATGGATGCATTGTTTTATGTGATGGACTATAATCATGTGCAATCAGAAGTGAATTTACAATTTATGCGTAATGTTCAACAAAAGAATATTCCGTTTTACATCATCATTAATCAGATTGATAAACATAAGGAGTCGGAATTAACATTTGCTAGTTTTAAAGAGAGTATTAAGCAAACTTTTGATCTATGGGAAATTAAACCAGAAAAAATCTTTTACACTTCCTTATATGAACCAAAGTCGAAGCATAACCAATTTACCGAGCTTCAAAAGGCCATACAAGAATTGTTGACTAGTCGTAAACAAGCGTTATTAGATCGTAAACACCATATAGATGACATCATTACACAACATGTTGATTTTCTTCAAGAACAATATGAAGAAGCATTGGAAAATGACTATGTTACGAGTGAGCAACAGGAAAAGCTTGTAAAAAAATCAATCATAGTAGATGCGTTATCAGCACTTGAACAGAGGGAAGCTGATTTAAAAGCAGATTTTTATAGCATTTTACAAGAAACGGTAAAGAATGCTTATTTAATGCCAGCAACACTAAGAGATAAAGCTACTTCTTTTTTAGAATCTCAACAAAGCAATTTTAAAGTTGGTTTTATTGGAGCGAAAAAGAAAACAGAGGAAGAGAGAAAAAAACGATTAACTGAATTTGTATCTGATTTACAGCAGAATGTAGAGGCTGGATTACAATGGAAACTTCGAGACAAATGGCTCCAATTGATAAAAGCGTATAAAGTGGATGATGGACAAGTCCAACATGATTTACAGCACTTTACGATTGTTGTTAAGGAAGAAGACCTTTTAAGAACGATGAAACAAGGAGCGACACTTAATGGTGATGCGATCCTTCATTATACCAATGATGTGGCGCATGAAATAAAGAAGCGAGCAAAACAATTAGCACATACTTTATGGAACCAAATTGAGCAAGCTTTTCAAGCTGAGGTGGCTCCTGAGCGTTCACGATTGAAGCAACAATTAACAGAAATCAATTATATTCAAGAAAAATCAAACCATTATTATGCATTAGTAGATGAATTAGAACAAAAGCAAACGATGGTTAGACAGGCTCGTTATCATAAGTCTGCTACTGTGAAAATGACAATTGTAGAAATAGAAGAACATATATCAAAACAAAAAAAACGTATAAAATTTGCAAGTGAGCCAGCACTATTTAAGCGGGAAAACATCCCTGACAAGCTATTAATGAAATCGAGTCAAACAACAACGGAATTAACAGAAAAAAAACAACCAGTGGATAGGGCTATAAAGGCTATTGAACAGACCATAGATACGGTTAAAAACTTACCAGGCTTTCAATCACTTATAGAAGATTTATCTCGTAAACAACAACGATTACAACATCGCACATACACGATTGCTTTATTTGGCGCTTTTAGTGCTGGAAAATCTTCATTTGCGAATGCACTCATGGGAGAAGCTGTTTTACCTGTGTCACCAAATCCAACCACTGCTACTGTCAATCGAATACACCCAGTGACAGATAAAAATCAGCATGGGACGCTATTGGTACAATTAAAAACAAAACAAGAATTAGTGAAAGAAATAACGTCGATGACAAAAAAATTTTCACCAGTTGCAAATGAACTAGAAGAATTGATTACTTGGATTACTAGGGAACAACTTCATCATCACCCAGACTTAGAAAACACGTATCAATCATTTTTGCAGGCTCTTTTAAGTGGTTTCGAATCCATAAAAGATGACTTAGGTGAAGAAATTATTTTATCTATAGAAGCATTTCCTAGCTATGTGGCAGATGAGACGAAAGCTTGTTTTGTTGACACGATTGATCTTTTTTACGATTGTGATTTAACTAGACAAGGAATCAGCCTTGTTGATACACCTGGAGCAGATTCTGTTCATGCCAGACATACAAATGTTGCCTTTAATTATATTAAACATGCAGATGCAATTCTTTATGTAACCTATTATAATCATGCACTGAATCGAACTGATAAAGATTTTCTTATGCAATTAGGTAGAGTAAAGGATGCTTTTGAATTAGATAAAATGTTTTTTGTCGTTAATGCAGCTGATCTAGCAAAAGACAAAGCGGAATTATCGTTAGTTTCCACATATGTAAAAGAACAGCTAACGCAATTAGGGATTCGTTTTCCTCGCTTGTATCCTGTCTCTAGTAGGAAAGCATTAACGGAAAAGCAAATGAATCATCGTTCTGATGAGCTTATGAGTAAGTTTGAAGACGATTTTTATCCATTTATCCATCACGGTTTAACGAAATTGGCTGTAGCTGCAGCTTACCGAGATGTGGAACGTATAGAGCAACAACTTCAACAATTTATAGCATCACAAAAATTGGATCAACAAGAAAAAGAGGCGTTCAAAAACGCCATTGAACAAAAACGCCAGCAAATAGAACAGATTATTGATCGTATGAAAGGTACAATAGAGATAAATCAAGTGAAACAAAAAGTGGAAAAACAAATATATTATGTTTTAGAGCGTTTTTCCATTCGCTTTCATGATATGTTTAAAGAAACATTCAATCCAGCAACAATTACGGAATCCGGTAAAGAAGGGCGGAAGCAGGTTAGGATTTGTCTACAAAACTTGGTTGATTACTGTCAAACTGAGTTGCTTCGAGAGTTACAAGCTGTATCGTTACGTTTAGAGGCATTTATGAATGATAAAATGTTAGAAGTATATCGATCTGCAGAGAAACAAAGTCAAAAAATTGATCATTCATTTTTGCTTGCAGAAATAGACAGAAAGAAAATTGCTTCACCTGATTTTATCGAGCCTTTAAAAAATGTTAATTTGCAAGCTTTTGCTCAAATTGTTCAATCATATAAACACACAAAAGCTTTCTTTGCTAAAAATGAGAAGGAACAAATGAAAGAGACTATCTTTGAATTAATTAAACCAGTAACGAAACAATCTATGGATGAGCATGAACAAATGATGGCCGCTTTTTATGAGGAAGAGTGGACAGCAATTATAAAGGAATTAAAACAGGCTATTGCTAATCAACTCCAAAGACATATGAAGAGTTATGAAGAGATGATGTCATCAAACGTTTCGTTGCAAGAGTTATTATACAAACATGATCATATATCTGCTATATTAGCAGATCACAAATAGAAAGAAGGATTTTACTTTGAATAAACATCAAATAATGCTAGTTGACGGCATGGCGCTATTATTTCGAGGTTTCTTTGCCACAGCTTTTCGTGGTAATTTCATGAAGACAAGTGAAGGGATGCCAACAAATGGGGTTTATCAGTTTTTGCGCTATTTTTTAGACGCTGTGCACACATTTGAACCTACGCATGTTATCTGCTGTTGGGATATGGGGAGCAAAACTTTTAGAACGGAAATGTACGCTGATTATAAAGCGAATCGGGATAAACCACCAGTTGAATTAATACCGCAATTTGACTTAGCAAAACAAGTGGTAGATCATTTTAATATGCCAAATATTGGTTTAGAAAATTATGAAGCAGATGATTGTATTGGAACCCTAGCTAAGATATATGCGAAAGATCACGAAGTAACTATTCTTACAGGTGATCAAGATATTTTACAACTAGTGGATGATGGTATCCGCGTGGCAATTATGAAAAAAGGACAGGGAAATTACGATTTATTTCATCAACATAATTTCTATGAGAAAAAAGGTATTCAACCGAAACAGATAATTGATTTAAAAGGATTAATGGGAGACCCTTCTGATAACTACCCAGGTGTTAAAGGCATCGGTGAAAAAACAGCGTTGAAATTAATTCAAGAACATGGATCTATTGATGCGTTAATTGCAAATATAAATACATTGCCAAAAGGTGTACAAACAAAAATAAAAACAAATATGGATATGTTGCTCTTATCAAGAAGCCTTGCTGAAATAAAGTGCAATGTTCCCATTACGTGTGAACTAGACCAAGCATTATGGAATTATGATCGTGAACGAATAATTGGCACCTTCGAATCTCTAGAATGGAAGTATTTAGATAAGCTTGTATAGACTACTTTATACTGGTAATTTCGATCCTATTATTTAAATGAGATAACTGGAGATGATTAGTCGAAAGGGAATCAACTAACTACATGACCTCTCCCGTTGTCTCAAAACACAAAAACTTGGCGATGAAGCCAAGTTTTTGTGTTTCTGTCATGTAATAAAGGTGTTTATAGGGGGGTATCCCATATACCTATAAGGGGTATATGGGATACCCCTCTGCAATCCTTTTGTTTCATTCCTTATTACGGATACAAGCACGATGATTTAGATCCAAATACTAAAAACAGTCACTACTTTGAAAAGAAAGCAATCGTTTGCACGTATGTCCAGCCTGTTTTTTACTGTCATGAAATCAATTTATTTGGTTAAGCTAACAAAATAATTTATAGTTAGTAAGTGGAATGTTATATGGACTATATTGTTCAATGAGTAACACAGTAGTAATAAGTGAAAATATGTAGTATACGTGCAAAATTACATCGTGAGGTTGATAAAAATGGCATTGTTTCGAGCGGAAAATATAAAAGTGAAGGGGATTATTGAAATAAACAAACTAGAAATCCCTGCTCAACAAATTGTTTGTATCGTTGGAAAGAGCGGAAGTGGGAAATCGACTTTTTTACGATTGTTAAATCATTTGGATTCGCCTGACGAAGGGACTATTTTCTATCAAGGAGAAAACATGCAGAAAATGAATCCGATCGAGCTTAGGAGATCGATAACTACGGTTCCACAAACTCCAGTCATATTTTCAGGCTCCGTAGAAGACAACTTAAAAATTGGACAGAAATTATCTGGTATAGATGTAGTAAATGAGTTAAAACTTAAAGAGACTTTAGAAAAGGTTTTTTTACATAAATCATTAGACGCTCCTGCTGAAGATTTATCAGGTGGCGAAAAACAACGGCTTGCATTAGCAAGAGCTATGTTACTACAGGCAGATGTTTTTCTTTTAGATGAGCCTTCCTCTGCATTGGATAGCGATACGGCAGCTAAGGTTATTGATGTGTTTATCGAATTTATTAAAACACAAAACAAATCTTTAATTATGATTACGCATGATCTTGAGTTAGCGAGACGTGTAGCAGATGTGACCATTGAAATGGACCAATATAGCAAAAACGTCTCTTAACAGTTAAGCTATACGAATTATACAGATCTTATATGGAAAGAGGAATACAAAATGAGCGAGCCAAGTTCTATTGATTTAACTTTTTGGCAATTACTATTCGCATATGTTTTTATAGTTATTTTATGGATTATCGTTCGTGTGAAAGGTATCCCGAGGCAAAAATTAATTGTCATTTCTACAGTACGGATGACAGTACAATTGGTTTTAGTTGGCTATTTATTAATGATTGTGTTTGAAAATCCGCATCCAGCGATCACTTTAGTCATTGTTTTATTTATGCTTGGATTTGCTATCTATAATGTGTATAAACGTGCAACCGTAGCCATTCATATATCTGTTAAAAAGACGATTGCGCTAGCTATGGTATTAGGCATATCTGTAAGTATGGCTTATTTTTTATTCGTTGTTCTTCAATTAGATCCTTGGTATGAACCACAGTTATTTATTCCGATTGGTGGCATGATCATCGGTAATGCGATGACTGGTATTACTTTAGGTGTAAACCAATTGCTTATTGGTATGAGAGAACAAAAAGAAAAAGTAGAAGCAGCTTTAATGTTAGGTGGAACGCCAAAAGAAGCATCCAATTCGATTATTAATGAAGCTTTTGATTCTGCACTGCTTCCAACTATTAATTCAATGGTCGGTATGGGAATTGTATTCTTACCTGGTATGATGACAGGACAAATTATTGCTGGAGCATCTCCTGTCAGTGCTGTGAAGTATCAGATTGCAATTATGCTTGGTGTAGCAGGAACTGTTTCAATTACTGTTGTAATTTTTCTCCATTTAACATACAAAGCGTTCTTTAACCATCGTGCACAATTGAAATTTTCTGATGACTAGTATTTAAAAAAACAAGCACGCGTTCCATATGTGTTAACTTAGCTACTGTTTAAACTTTTTCGAAAAGAGACTTTCTTCTTAATAATATAGACTAGCAAGTGAAATAGTTTTGTTAGTGACCTATGAATGGTTGGGAAGAATTTATTAGCTTTATGGGATTCTCCTAATAAATTGAGGTGTTCCCAACCTAAAGGTGAAATATGATGCAATAAATCCGTCCGTTTTTGATATCCAACTGCTCTTGTTAGATGTAGAGTATTCCAGATACTGATGGCGTTGATGATTATGTTTAAGGCACTAGCCCTTTGCAATTGATGCTGTATGGTTCGTTCCCTAAACTCTCCTTGCTTTCCAAAGAAAATAGCTCTTGCCAATCCATTCATGGCTTCTCCTTTATTCAATCCTTTTTGTATTTTTCTTCTTAAAGATTCATCCGAAATGTAATTAAGGATAAAGATTGTTTTTTCTATACGTCCCATCTCACGTAAGGCTGTAGCTAAGCTGTTTTGTCTTGAATAAGATCCTAATTTCCCTATAATCAAGGATGCTAAGACTGTTCCTTCGCTTATTGAATGAGCTAACCGTAAAGCATCCTCATAATTTTCTTTTGAGATGTTTTTTACATATATCTTCAGCATTCCCACTGTACTTTTCTGAAGCAATATGCTAATTTTTTTATTAATAAAGCGGAGTCTCTTATGATTATTTTACATGATGAAATAGATATAGAAGAATATGAAGCAAGAGGGAAAAATAATAGCTTTCCTGCATTTGATCGGTGTCCTAACTGTCAATGCATAGCCCAAGGTAATGTGCGCAGAAATGGTTTTTACTGGCGGTACGGGATATAGAAGAAAAAGAATTATACATTCCAATCTGTCGCTTTAGGTGTTTGGATTGTACAGTAACAATCTCTATTTTACCGAGCTTCCTCATTCCTTATTTTCAACATACATTGGATTGGATGGACGTGTCAGTTCAACTAGCCAGAATCCTTCAAGACAATTTCAGCAAATTGAATCAAATTGGATTGAATATTATATATGAAGAAAAAGTTTCTAGTGCAACAAGGGATCGTGAGCAACTTTGAGGATTTACAAGAAGGTGATATCATTCATGTTACAGACTTAACTCGGATTACTCGTAGTACACAAGACAATTTTATTTGAATTAATCGATAACATACGGAGTAAAAAGGCAAATTTAAAATCCTTAAAAGATACATGGCTAGATTTATCAGAAGATAATCCCTACAGCCAATTCTTAATTACAGTTATGGCGGGTGTAAACCAATTAGAACGTGATCTTATCCGTATGCGGCAGTGTGAAGGGATTGAACTGGCTAAGAAAGAAGGAAAGTTTAAAGGTCGGTTAAAGAAGTATCATAAAAATCATGCAGGAATGAATTATGCAGTAAAGCTTTATAAGGAGGGGGAAATGACTGTAAATCAAATATGTGAGATTACTAATGTATCACGAGCATCGCTTTATAGACAATTAGATAAGGATAAAGCAAACAACAACTAAGTTGGCTTAAAATGGGCACATTCCGCAAATAGGCATAATTGCAGAGTAATGTACTTGAAAATATTAAATAGGATAATAGAGATAGAGGAGCTTTTAATTAATGATCAATCTGACAAATGAGAGAATACCAAAGGAAGCCATCCAAGCATTAAATGTCTTAGAGGAGTTGCTTGGAAGTTCGATAATCGGGGTATATCTATTTGGTTCTGCTGTAAATGGTGGCTTACGCATTAACAGTGACGTAGATGTCTTAGTCGTCGTGAATCATAGCTTTTCTGAAGTCACTCGAAAAAAACTAACAGACAGACTAATGCTGATCTCTGGAAAGATAGGAAATACAGATTCTGTGCGACCACTCGAAGTCACGGTTATTAACCAAGAGGATGTTATTCCTTGGCGATATCCACCAAAAACTGAATTTATCTATGGGGAGTGGCTTAGGAACGAATTCGAGAAAGGACAAATCCAAGAACCAACCTATGACCCTGATTTGGCTATTGTTTTGGAACAAGCAAGAATGAACAGCGTACCTCTATTAGGTCCTGATACTTCAAATATACTAGTTCCTATTCCGATAACAGATATAAGAACGGCAATTAAGGAATCTTTGCCAGAATTAATTGAGGGGATTAGGGGAGATGAACGTAATGTGATTTTGACTCTTGCTCGAATGTGGCTGACAGTTGCTGTTGGTGAAATCTCACCCAAAGATGCGGCCGCAGAATGGGCTATACCTCGGTTACCTAAAGAACATGCGAATTTACTCAACTTAGCTAGAAAAGCGTATCGTGGGGAGTATGTTGATAGGTGGGAAGGACTGGACTCCGAGGTGATGGCACTCGTAAATTATATTAGAAACTCTATAGAATCTTATTTTAGTATTTGAGCAAGCTCTTAAAAACCCACGAGAGAGCTTCATTAAAGAAGGCGCATTTGTAAAATAGAGAAATCTCAATTTACCTTGAAACTTAAAAGGGAATTGAGATTTCTTTATGTTGTAAATCCGCATTTTCCTGACTCTACCCCTAAAGGGTTTTTAAAATAAGTTTGTTCTTTTATATTCATATATTATCATCCTTCCTTTAACTTATATTTTTAAACTATTGTGAATTCAGGGCGTGTAATGCTTAAAAAGCCTTATATACATAAAACCACTTAAAAATGCAGCCAAAAGGATAATACTAAATATGCTTAATGGATTCATCCACTCAGATAAAAATATGGTGACCGGAGCTAAAAACCTGCCAATAGTAAATTGTAAATCGGCTGCACCCATATATGTCCCTCTTGAATTATCTGGTGCGTAATCTGCAATAAAATTTTTTATAACGGGGGCACGAACAATCTCACCAAAAGTAAAAATAATAGTTAACAATAACAAAACCCATATATTAGTTGTAAAACCAACTAGAAACATGCCGACCCCAGCTAATATAGCAGATAATATGAAAACGTTGTGGTCTGTCCAACCTTTTAGCCACTTAGTTACAGGCAATACAAAAAATACAAATAAAAGTCCATTAAGACCTAAAATTAATCCTAATATCTCTTTACCATTTAAACTTAGAGTCCAATTATTAAAATTAAATAAATTTTGAGCAGGTACATAAGAGGTAACATAATATGCTATATATAAATCTAGTTGCATAATAGCAATTACTGCCAGAACTCCTCCAATTATATAACGAAAAAATATTTTATCTTTAAGAACATCCCAGTAATCTTTGAGTTGATTACTGATAAACTTTGGTATTGTTTTTATCCCTATTTCTTCTCTATTTAAGATTGGAATGGATTCTTTAATATAAAGAACGATTGCCATGGTGTATATAACCATTACGAAAGTACAAACCCATAATAATCCACTTAAATAGTTGAAAAAGAAGAATGAACCGATAATCGGACCTAAAACTGCCCCTATATTATTTGCTGTGATAAAGGTGGCAAATATTTCCCTTGTATCTGATTTTCCGGCTAAGTCAGCAACCATAGCATTGCTTGCCGGACTATAAATAGCCCCGCCAAGGCTGATTCCTAAAAAACAACTATAACTTATCCAATGATTATCATACATTACAGATATCGCAAACAGAGCAAACATTAAAGTTTGTATAGAAGCTCCTATTATCATAATAATTCGTCGCCCTATATAATCAGATATATTACCTCCAATTATATTACCCATAATAGAGACTAATGGTGGGATGCTCATCAAAGCCCCGGTAACAGCGTTTCCTAATATACCGCTAAAATAAACTGCCATAAACGGAAAATACATCCAATAAAACAAATTGAAAATAGTTTCACCAGCTAATCTTATTTTTAAACTCCTATCCCATTGTTTTATCCTCATATATACCCCCTTAAAAAATGAATTTATTTTGTCTGACTTGTTATGATTAAGTATAGATAAAAATGAATGGGATAATTCAGATACACACTAAATGTTTTTAATAGTAATAATTATACAAAAAATTTTAAAAACCTTTTTATTTCACAAAAAAATGTTGATTACATAACTATAGTTAATGGTGATATCGATTACGGAAGAAGATGTATTTCGGGAAATTGCATAGGATATCTTAGCATGTAAAAAAATTCAGTTAAGGTGTGATTGATCCTGCACTTACTCGTATTTCATCATATATATACGATAGAAGATGAATCCATGAGACTTTTTCATCTGTTTGGTTATTTATGTTTACTTTGGTCAATAAACTTTTCAACCTTAATTTTATTTTTGGGGTACCGTCATGAAAATGGTCTTAGCGTTGTAAATTCGCATTTTCATGACGGTACCCCTAATAGTAAAATAATGTGCACTATAAAATTGTTCTTTAACACCTATTTATGATAAAATTTAAATTATTATAAAATTCAAGCTTGAATCTATTGTTAAATAGTTGATTTAGGAGGTAGATAGTATGATTAACCATGTAAATATTGACGTAGCAAAAACGAAGGTAGGGGGCATGTCTCTTTAAGATATCGTTCGCTAAATAAGAAAGGGGAGCATTATTTGAAACAAATTTTATTAATTATTGATGCACAACAAGAGCTAATAGAAGGAAACAAAGAATATGGAGCCGTTTTTTTAAAAGAGGAATTAATTAGAAATATCAATAGCGTCATTGAAAAATCAAGTAAATTAAATATTTCTGTTGTCTTTGTTAGGGATTTAGATGTTGCAGAAGGCAAAGGGAAGGGTTTTCAAGTGCATGAAGAAATCCATATACCTAAAAATGCAACATTCTTTGATAAAACCGCAACAAATTCTTTCTATGGAACTGGACTTTTAAATTACTTTAAATCTGAAGAAATTGAACATGTAGTTATGATGGGGTGTACGACCCAGCATTGTATTGATAGCGCAGTCAGAACAGCTACGATTAATGGGTTAGATGTTACATTAGTAGGTGATGGACATTCTACAACAGGAAGCGATATTTTACATGCAGAGCAAATTATCCAGCATCATAATAATACTCTGCATGGACATTACAATGTTGAAAACTTTTCCATTGTAAGAAAAACAGAGGAAGATTTGTTTCATCCAACACATCATTTATATAGGTGATTTTCTTTATAAAGTAATATCCCGATTTCTTAAGTTTGACAAAGGAATTGGGATCTTTTATTGTTGCGTGTTTATTCAATATAAAATGAAAGTGTCATTAAATCGAACACTTCTGTATTGCTTTAAACTCTCTATAAGGGACGAAGTCGATTCTGTACATACGTTAATCCAATAGGTATAGTTGGAAAAAAGGTTGTATTCCCTTTATAATGAATAAAAAACATACAGGAGGAAAATATATGGTGTTTCCTTCCAAGAAGGATCAATGGATTACTGTTCTCTTATGGGGGATTTCTATAATAGGATTTTTTATACCGCTAATTACAGGAAACGGGTTGTCTATTTTACTAATCCTTCCTTTAATTGTGTTCTTATTATGGTTTTGGTTTGCCACGGATTATCGGATTATTGGTGAAAAACTTAAAATTCGCTATGGGCCTGTTCGTCAAACGATAAATATAAAAGAGATTGAAGTCGTTTTTCAAGCGAAAAAAAATCCTTTAGCTGCTGCGCCAGCTTTATCACTTGACCGAATTGTATTGCATTGTGGAAAATTTAACGTAACAAGTATATCACCGCTAGACAAACAACAATTTTTACAAGCACTTATTGCTATAAACCCGCATATAAAAATGGAAAAGTCGTTGAAACAATCACTTTCTTAAAGTACTTGTTTAACAAGGAGGATGAGGAAATGCGTGTAGTAGAAAATATTAGCCAATTAATTGGAAACACGCCAATGTTGAAATTAAACAAACTTGTTCCTGACTATGCTGCAGACGTATATGTGAAACTAGAAATGTATAATCCCAGTAGAAGTGTAAAAGATAGGGCCGCGTTTAATATGATTAAAGTAGCGGAGGAAAAAGGATTATTGAAACCAGGTGATACTATTATTGAACCTACGAGTGGAAACACTGGCATTGGATTAGCAATGAGTGCGGCGGCAAAAGGGTATAAAACGATCATTGTCATGCCCGATAATAGTACTGCTGAACGAAGGAATATTGTTAAAGCTTATGGTGCAGAAGTTGTTTTAACGCCTAGTGAAGAAAAGATGCCTGGTGCAATAAACAAAGCGTTGGAGTTACAAAAAGAACATCCTGGAAGTTTTATTCCACAACAATTTGAAAATATGGCCAATCCGGATATTCACAAAACAACAACGGCTTTGGAAATACTTGAGCAAATGGAAGGTGAGCTAGATGCTTTTGTATGTACTGCAGGAACTGGAGGAACAGTAACTGGTACAGGTGAAGTATTAAAAGAAAAGCTTCCACACATCCATATCGCTGTAGTAGAACCAAAAGGATCTCCTGTTTTATCAGGAGGAAAGCCTGGTAAACATAAGCTTGTCGGCACAAGCCCGGGTTTTATACCAGAGATTTTAAATACGTCTATTTATGATGAAATTATGCAAATTGCAGATGATAATGCAGTTCAATTGTTTAAAGAACTTGGACAAAAAGAAGGCATTTTTATTGGTTTATCAGGTGCTGCTGCTGTATATGCAGCTATCCAAACAGCTAAGCGTCTTGGAAAAGGAAAGAAAGTTGTTTGTATTGCTCCGGATTCTGGAGAACGCTATTTAAGCATGAATTTATTTGCGGAATAAAATTGATATGCTTTCATGTGTCACCGCTGACGCTATTTCTCATAAAGATGTTAAGGTTTTGCTATAACCAAAATAAATACTTCCGACATGGTGCTTTTTTAACGATAAGCAAACTTTTTCTTCATCTTTCATTGAAAAATAGAGCTACGGTATAACTACACGTATCTATGCATTATTAATCGAGTAGGAGGGGGCGACTAACCCCCGACCTCTCACACCACCGTACGTACGGTTCCGTATACGGCGGTTTCATTTAAGTCCAACGCATCGTTTGATATCGTTTATGTAGACTCTTTAAGCCTAGGTTTGACCAGTATCGATCACCTAATGCTCTATGTAAGATCGGACTTTTAGCTATACGCCAATAAGCCTTTCTCGTGTTTGCCCACTCCCATGCTTTTCCTTTACTAATTCCAAGTTTTATTAAATTCTTGTATTTTGTTTTGACTTTCTTCCATTCTTTCCAGCGTATCATTCGCATCCTTCTTCGAATCCAGCTATCCAAAACTTCAAATATAGAGGGCGTCTCTGCTAGCTGATAGTAGCCTAGCCAACCTACTAAGTATCGATTTAGCTTTGCGATTCTATCCTGCATATTCATAGACTTCTTTCTTGAGGTTAGTTCTCTGACACGCTGTTTAAAGCGTTTGATACTTTCTTTAGAAACCCGAATCTTTGGGTTCTCTTTATGGAATGTGAAAGAAAATCCTAGGAATTTACGCTTCCATGGGCGGTCTACTGCACTTTTCTGTTCATTTACTTTTAATTTGAGTTTTCCTTCGATAAATGTAGTGATACTTTTCATCACTCGCGATCCCGCTCTCCTCGATTGAACATATATGTTACAGTCGTCCGCATAACGGACGAAATGGAGCCCCCTTCGCTCTAATTCTTTATCTAGCTCATCTAAAACGATGTTGGATAGCAACGGACTTAATGGTCCGCCTTGAGGGGCTCCTTCTGTGTTTGGTTGAACGATTCCGTCCTCCATAATGCCAGCTTGGAGATACCTACGTATAAGTTTAAGTACTCTCGGATCTTTGACCTTTTGGCTCAGTTTCCTCATTAATCGGTCGTGATGTACTTTATCAAAGAATTTCTCTAAATCCATGTCTATAACCCAGCGATAGCCATCTTTCATATAGCTTCTCGCTTTCCTAACCGCGTCATGTCCTCGTCTGTTTGGGCGAAAACCATAACTATGTTCAGAAAATGTTGCGTCATAGATGGTTGTTAGAACTTGTGCGATTGCTTGTTGGATGAAACGGTCTAGCACGGTAGGAATTCCTAGCTTCCTCACTCCGCCGTTTGGTTTCGGGATTTCGACACGGCGAACGGGTTGAGGATAGTAGGTACCTGATTCGAGTTGTTCTCGAACGGAAGCCCAGTGTTCCATGAGATGCGCTCGTAGGTTTTGTACGGGCATTTCATCCACACCGTGGCTTCCTTTGTTACGTTCGACACGTTTCAGTGCACATATTAAGTTTTCTCGTGATAGAATGCTTTCCAACATGATATCTAACTCCTACGTGAATGGCTCTTTCTTCTTGTGTGGCAATTTCTCTCAGCCCTTCTAGTGTCCCCCACGGGATTCACCGCTTCCTTCACTAGGAAGGTTTTCTTGTTTCTGCTTCATCAAGTATTGCGTACTCCGAAGCGACCATTCTTCTTCAATGATTCAGCCCTTCCTAGAAATATCTAGTACTACGGCTTCGGCTGACTTCTGACAGTTCAGCGAACACTTACATGTTCGGTTACGGCGTGTGCACCGCTTTTCTGTCAGATCTCCCGGGGTAAGCACACATTCTTCCTCTCCATATCCCCACTTCATTTACTCTGTGTACCCTTTGACAGTAAGGACTTTGACTTGTTGTGCAGTCTCATCCAAGTACACCTAGCCTTCTATGAAGTTCGTGTTCCTAAGGGCGGAGATTTGCCGCCGACTTCCTTCAGATTCTGGGTCACCCCAGACACCCTTGTCTTAGGCTAACCACTACTACTGCCTTCGTGGTTCGGGACTCGAACCCTAGAGAATGTGTGCATGCCTGGCACACACATATAAAAGCCAACGAAGCTTCGTTGGCTTTTATATGTTAAAATAAGCATAACTAGGATAATCGTTTTGTATTTTCATCACTTCTAATAGCTTCAATTAAAAAGAATTGAAACCTTTTGCACAAATACTTCTGAGGAGAACTTCAATGAAAAAGACTGCTTATATTATTAGTGTTTCTAGTCTAATATGTGCCTTACTTGCCTTTGTGGAGCATGGAATGGATGTTAATTATGTTGTTAAATCATTAAGCAAAATGACGTTATTTTTTCTTGCGATATGGTTATACACTCGTTTATTTGGCGATTTTCGCTTTAAAGATGTTCTAACTTTAGATAAAATGAATAGAAGAGATTGGTTGCGTTTACTTTTCCTTGGAGCATTATCTGCTTCCATCGTTTTAGCTGCTTATTTGTTGCTATCTCCTTATTTCTCAGTTAGCCAAATCAAGCAAGATATAACTGGAAGATTAGGTATAAGCGCCACGGGATTTATTTTCGTTGGCATCTATATTACTTTTATTAATTCTTTGTTAGAGGAGTACTTCTTTCGCGGGTTTATTTTCTTTCAATTACCCAGGAAAATCGGATACTTTTTTAGCCCTTTGCTATTTGCAACTTACCATATACCCATGATTGCCTTATGGTTTAGCCCTAGTTTAATTATCACTTGTTTTGTAGGACTTTGGGGGATCGCCATAGTTTTTCATAAGGTAAATGAGAGAAACCAGACAATTTGGTTTTCGTGGATCATCCATGTATGTGCCGATATTATGATTATTGCCATAGGTATAACGCTATTCTATTTTTAAGCTTTTATAATACTAGATTAATAGGGGTAGCAGTTTTGTATATGGAAATGTCTATAATATGTTATTGCTAGCAATTTGGGATGAACTTTTTCGTTATTTAGAGCATAAACTTACTTTTAAGAAAGGAGGTAATCCTCATGAAAGCGTTTTTGAACAGTTTGTCCGCTCTTATGTTGGTCGGTTTAATTATTGCTACAATTATTTATCAGCAAAGTAATCAAACCACTTTAATGATGGATACTGATGAAACAGATCCTTCAGAAGGAGGTGATCCTCATGAAAATGATAATATAACGGATTCATTAGTCACAGATCAGGTTGTCGATCATGCTATTGACAATGAAAAACTGTTTATAACCTATAACAAAGGGGAGAATTGGATCCGTGTTCCGATAGAAAGAGATCTTTTGTTTGCTGGAGATTACAATGGAAGGAAGGATGAACTGATTCCGCAAAGTTACATACTTACTAAGGAGAGAACGGTATTTTTGCATCCGAAAGGAGACAAGGACGTCGCAATAACATACTCCTTAAACAAAGGGGAATCATGGAACACATCAATTATTGTTGATAATTATGGAGTTATTCGATTTCGGAAAATAGCATTTTTGAATGATGATTTTGGTTATGCCATTCTTTCAGGTAATCGAACTATGTCTCAGGAATATTCCAGTGTCCATCTTACTTTTGACGGCGGTAAAAGCTGGAAAAAAACATCAAGTCCTAATATTTCAAGGTTAATTGCAGATGGGGGCTTTGTTGATGAACGGACTGGCTTTTTGTCTTATGGTACTATTAACCCTCAAGAGCCGCAGCTTTATGTGACGAAGGATGCTGGGCAAACATGGAAACAAGCAAAAGTTTATGTGCCAAATACATTCACACTTCATTTTGTAATTGCTGAAACTCCTGAAAAAAATGGTAATGAACTAACTATGCTAGTTAGGCAAGGGCCAAATGGGGATTATAAAGGTGGAAATGTAAAAGGTAAGTTTAAGTCAATGGACGGCGGAGAAACATGGGAGTTTGTATCGGAGGTGGATCCTGTTGAAACAGAGTAAATTACGTATAGCAGGTTGGCTGCTGTTTCTATTAGCGGGTCTGATATTTTGTGGCCAGATTGTTTTTTTATTTCTTCCTACTATTTATCCTCAGGTAGAATATACTGATAATCGTCTATTTTATTTTTTTAATATAAGCTTTGCTGTTTTTTTATCGTTAGCGCTTTTGTTTTTGCTAGGTCTGTCAAAGATGTGGAGGCTTTTTGTCGTTGTTTGCTTAGGGTTATTTGCAATTGTAAATACTTGGATGCTTGTTTCAACTAATCAGCAAGTAAGAAATATCATTAGCATTTCACCTAATTTTAAAGAAGTATTAGTTATAAAAAAGCAGACAAACACGCAAACGGCTACATATTATCGTTCAAGATTCGGCATTTTGGCAATGCCTCACCAAACGCTTCCAGAAGACTTGAAAAGTTCACCCAAGATAAAGTGGTTAGCAAATGATATAGCGGCAGTTACTTACAAAACCTCAGGTGACAATTTACAGCAATTTATAGCTACCTATGGAGATCGTGGGGATGGGACATCTTATTATGAAGTTGGAGCGGTTACGTCTGGTGAATGGCGTGGTGATGGAGTTGAGGTGATCAATCATCCAGAAGGAATTACCGTTATAACAAACGGCACTTCAGAGACATTTAGTTGGGAGGAGACTATTCAATACGGGACGCTTGCTATTGTTCTAATGAAAGAGAATCAAGCTGTATGGACGATCGCATTAGATAAAAATTTTGATGCTGAAGCCATTAACGATGGAAGACAACAAACAGGAAATATCGTGTTATACAAAGCTACAATGAGTGACATAAAACCTATTGTTCTTGCAAAAGGACGATTAAAATAATGATCAGGAGAGTATTTCTGAAATACTGAGGATAATCAAATGTAGCAACGATGATGCTGTACAATCATTTTGCAACTAGTTGAAGAAGTCTTTCAAACCTGGAAAAACGCTATTTATAAATAAGTAGAAATGCAGTATCTTTTTCTTTCTATAGGTAAACATATATAATTAGAGGGAGAGAATTATTGAAAGAATTTGTCGTTATTTAAATTAATTGTGGAGGTATATAGAAAAGTGGAACATGATTTACGATTACGGCCTTTAGAGGAAGAGGATTTACCATTTATTCATGAATTGGTAAACGATCCAATTATTATGTCTTATTGGTTTGAAGAACCATACTACTCGTTTGCAAGATTAAAGGAAATGTATGAGAAACATGCACAGGATGAGCATTTACGGCGGTTTATAGTAGAAAGTAAAGGAGAAAGAATCGGCTTAGTAGATATTGCTTATATTGATTATCTTGTTCATAGAAACGCGGAGTTTGAAATTATAATTTCTCCGAAACATCAAGGTAATGGCTACGCTCTTCCAGCTGCTCAATTAGCAATGGACTATGCATTTTCAACATTAAACTTGCATAAATTATATCTTATTGTTGATAAACAAAATGATAAAGCTATTCACATTTATAAAAAGCTAGGATTTTATATAGAAGCGGAACTCAAAGAAGAATTTTTTGTAAATGGAAGCTATCATGATGTGTTACGTATGTGTATCTTCCAACGTGACTATTTAAATAAATTATAGTGACGTTTTATACTATCAAAAAGGCAATAGAGCAATAGAAAATAGCCTTCAGGGGTACTCACCGCTGTGGGCTATTTTAACATTTATCAACTTCAATTCTAAACTATATATCGTTTCTCATTTCCATTGTTTGAAACTATTTGTTAATTATACTGTAAGCGTAAAACAGCCCACATCTACATAATAGGTGTGGGCTGTTTTACGCTTACCCTTTCATAACCTTCAACAAGATTTTTTATGAAATGCCAAAGATTGGAGCAATATTTTGAAAAAAGTTTGATAAACACAAAAAAACCCAACTGAACATAAGCCAGCTAGGCATAAAGGTTGGTATATAATATTAAAAAATGAGTGTTTGCAAATTATAGCGATAGTAACTTCATAGCAACTTTAAGCTGTTTCTTGAAACAATGTGTGATTTACAATGAAAGAGATATAAATAAACTGTTCTAGTTCTATCAATTTCTTGAATTATTCCATTCTACTATGGTTAATACAAGGATTTAGCACCTCAAACGAAAAAAATTAAGATTAACATCCATATCTCTTTATGTCTATGTTAGGAGAAGAAAATTTTTAACTTCATTTTATATTGTCCGTTTTTGTGCACTTGTTCATATATAGGTTCATAATCATAACCAGCATCCATTGTTTGATATCGTAGATTTTGTAGAGGAAGCTGTTCATTAATTCCTTTTAATAAAGGAATAGCTGCCTTTCCATCATTTAGGCTACCAGACGAGAAAAAGGACTGTAAAATATACTGACTTTTTGTACCGACGGCCAAATGTCCTTTATAGCCAAAGCAAAATACATTCTTTCCTTCTGAGTTCTTTTTGACGCCCCATTCTGGAACCAAAGGAACCTCAGAACGTAACACATTTAAAGGTACATCAAGCTGGTCTCTAATTGTCTTTTCAAAAATTGGCTTATTGGCTTCTATCTCTGCTTGTTCTTTGAGCCATTGTTCAAGCTCTGCCTTGGATTTACGCCCACGCTTTTTGGGTTCAGATTTTGGTTTATCTTCCTTGGCTGGTGCTTGATCACGTGCTTCAAAATGGGTGGCGTCAATAGCGACTGTATCATCTGTGATAAACCCTTCTTCAATAGCTTGAAGGACGACATTTTCTAGTTTCTTTTCTAAAATGTTACAGTCTTTTAGTTTTGTGATAAGCCGGGAATAAGAGGCTTCAGATGGTATACTGTCCGAAACAAGAAATCCGCAATTTAGCTTAAAAGCGATATCATCATGGAGACGTTTGACAAGATCCTTAATAGTTGGGATACGTTCAACATATCTCACAAGGGTGGAAATAATCATAGCGGCATAATTCAATTCCTCTGGTGCGCCTAAACGTGATTTTTTGGCTACTTCATGATAAATCTTATGCAAATTAATAGCTGAAATAATGGCATCATATTTTTGGGGAGGTTCCATGTCATATAGTTCTTGAATGCCAAACAGGCTAGTTTGTCGTATAATGGTCATAGGAAGTACTCCTCCAGTCTTTTTATGGATGTCTTAACAACTACCATTATACAGGATTTGGGGAGGTACTTCCTTTTTTGTGTCTTGAAAGTCTTGTCCAGTAAGGGCTAGGAATTATGAAATTCATTCAGATGCGTGTGAATTTATGTAACTTATTTGATATTATAAAATACGAATTTATGTTAGTGTATATTCAAAGACTTTTGGCTCTCCATATTGTGAAAACTTAGAACAAAGAATATCGATAAGAAACAAGCATACACTTTTGCTTGCCATGTTTTGACTCACTAATGACATAAATTTGATCCATTGTTGTAGAGCAAGAACCAGTAAAGCTAATACCGATATAATAACAACAATACCATCGAGTTAGACTAGAATTTGCTAAGAAGGGGGAAGGGACTATGCTTAAAGATCAATTAATAAATATGGCAAAGACATTTATAGAAAATGACTTTCTTGAGGATAGTTTAAGAAGAGATACAATTCAATATATAGAATATAAATTTAATGAATCTGTTTATTTTGCGAAAATAACACAAGCTCATTTTTGGGCTTTTAGAGAAAATAAAGATAAAATAGAAGAAGTAAAGGCTATGACTATTATTGAATTAATTATCCTCGCATCCGATATTATGGACGATATGCAAGATAAAGACGCAAAAGATACTCCATGGAGCGATGTTGAAGATGCGTTTAATCTAAATATCATTATTGGTATCCTACTAATCTCCATGAAAGAAATAGAGGGAGTAGGAAGTAATGTGGATAAAAAATGGATACAAAAAAATGTATATAGTCCATTATTACAATCTATTAATGGACAACATATAGACTTAAAGAATCAGTTAATGAGTGAATCAGATTATTTGCAAATGTGCTTTTTGAAATCAGGTTCTTTAATTTCTTTAGCATGTTTTCTTGGTGCTGGAAATATACGAAGAAAATTAAGGGAGAAAATAGATGAATACTCTAAGTATTTAGGGGTTATTTTCCAATTGAGAAACGATATATCAGATATGAGAAATGGATTTATAAAAAGTGATTTATTTTTTAAAAAAAGAACACTTCCTGTTATATATTATTTAAATACGGACGATAGGGCATATGAGTCTATTCAAAATTATTATTTAAATAATTCATCAAATCTTGATGTTATAAAAGTCCATCAAGATTTGATGAAAGGGGATGCGTTACTTTATTGTTCAACCGTAGAAAAAGTATTTATGCATAAGTATAAAAAGATTGTCAATCAGTTGAATTTATCTCAGGAAAATACAGATTTACTATTAAGCATTATTGCCACACAACAGGAGGAGCCGAATTAATATGCTGTTTATTTTTATTATTAATTGAATCTTTAATTAGGTTAACTTCTTCGGAAGAAAGTGATAGATTAATCTCTTGGTGTTTTTGAATGCGCTGGAAAGTTGATTTATGATTTATTGCTTCTTTACGTAACTGTTGTTGAAAAATGTGCATTATCATGTTATTCACCTCCCTTATAAAAAAATCATTGCAAGGAGAAAAAGAAGAATGCTGAAAAAGAAGAAATATAGACTAATCAAAATTCTCTTTTATATGTTCCACATTTATTTTCTGTTTTTAATCATTGAACAAAATAAGGTTTTCTGGAATTCTATATATTTACCACTTTTATTTTCAGCAATCATTTCTATCTTCACATATATTATATACACACAGAGTAGGAAAAAATCCAGTCATTACTTAATTTATTTTTTATTAACTGGATCACTAGCTTATTTTACAGCATTTGGACAAGCTATTGGCATCTATATGGCTATATTTATATTCACTATTTCTTTTCAACTAAGTGGTTGGTATTTCAATAGATTTATAACTGAAATATTGTTCAATAAAAGAATGATTCGTGGAAGACAAGTTAAAACAGAAAAGTTAAATCAATCACTAATGTTTGCTGTTATGAGTTTTAGCCTTTTTGCATATTTTACCGGAGAAATGCAATTTCTTGCAAAAGTTATCTATATTCTTTACTTTTTCTTAAATATTATTATGCCATTATTGAAAATTACTCAATTATTAATATTCAATAAGAAAGGTCACCAGCGATTTTTAATATGGATGCTATTAATTCCAATGGTAGCATTAGGACCTTTTATTTTTTTACATGCCTTACCTTTATTATTTGATAGCATATGGTTAAATGCTTATACTGCAGCATGGTTCTTTTTTTTCTTACCAATAGGTTATACATATTTAATTCTCTCAAAAAAACTTTTAGATCTTACCTTTATTTTTAATCGAACAATCTATTATGGTAGTTTAGCCATGGTTCCAACATTTATTATCACCATTATTTTAATCTGGATTAATCCAGTTTTGAATATATTGAATTCAATCCAGGTATTCGTTATTATATTCTTAGTTTGCACAGTCTTTCTATTTATAAAAGAGGAATTAGATTATTATTTTCGAAACTCTTTGTTTCAGGATAAAAATAATTCCATTCAGTTTATTGAGCAGTTAGTTAAAGACTTGACAAATATTATGACATTTAAAGACTTAGAGATTTTTGTTGCCCAAAAAATAAATAATCAATTGAAAATGGTAGATGTAACGATTATTAAATATGATATTGAAACAAAAAAGGTAAAAAGTAACTATTTACTAGGAAATTCTGACTTTAAAGATATTCCATTCCAACTAGTGTTGAAAGAAACAAATCATACATTAATTGAATATCAAAATTATCTTGGTCTTTTTCTATCGAAGCAATCTAATGTTGTTCATTATTTATGGATTAGAAAGCAAGCTGATAATCAAGTTGGTTTCAATATAAGTGATAAGTCTTGGCTTATTACCTTTGTTTCGTATATTCGATTAACCTTTGAAAACATTATGATGAATGAAAAATGTGTAGAGCAAATTTTTGAAGGTAAAGAACAAACTTCTAGTCCTTTGTCAAGGTTTCTATTTCATTTTGCTGAAACGGAAAGAAAGAGATTAGCAGGAGACATTCATGATACTATTTTACAAGATCAAATATTTGTTTATCAAAAATTAGATAAACTTGCATCACATAATTGTCCCGAAATTTCAGATATACGTGATAAGCTAAAACATATTATCGATAAAACGAGGCAGACATGTATAGAACTACTACCTAACACATTAACAAATAATGGTTTGTCTTTCTCATTAAATGAGTTATTTAATCAACTTCAACAAAGAGCTCCGTTTTATCTAGACTTTGAAATAGAGGTAGTAACAGAAAAACTTGATTCATATGAAAAATCTATAGCAATATATCGGGTAATAGAAGAATTGACAAATAATGTTATAAAACATTCAAGTGCTGAACGTGTGTCACTATATGTATGGGAAGCGGATAAACATATATATATTGACTATATAGATGATGGTAAAGGCTTCCATCTAGAAGATGTAATGCACAATGATCAAATTGGACTTCGAAGTATAATCGAGCGAATCAAGAGTGTGAATGGTGACATCGAATTTGCTACAAGCACACCAAAAAATGTTCAAATTTATATAACGATACCGAGGTGATAATATGATAAACATACTTCTTGTTGATGATCATTATTTAGTAGGGGAAGGTACTAAAAGCATACTTGAGGAAGAGAAATTTTCGGTTCATTATTTGTCAACAGCTTCTAAAGTGTTAGAGTTAGACACGAAGTTTGATCTTTATATAATTGATATTCATATGCCAGACATGTCAGGGATAGAATTAGCAGAAAAATTATTAGAAAAGGATAAAGAAAGGAAAATAATTCTATATACAGGTTTTGCTAATCAAGAAAGTCTTCATCTATTTACTGACATTGGTATTAGTGGAGTGATTAGTAAAACCACCACTACTTCAGAATTAGTCTCGCTAATTCATGCTGTATTAATAGGGAACACGATTGTACCACTATCTATTTTTCAAAAACAGAAAGTAAATACAAATAAAAAAGGATTTACAGAAAGAGAATTAAAAATTTTAAAGTATATTTCAGAAGGATTAAGGAATAAAGAAATCGCTGAAAAACTTTTTCTTGCTGACCGATCTATTGAGTATCGTTTAACAAAAATATATAGAAAATTAGATGTGAGTACTAGAAGTGAAGCAGTTAAGAAAGCAACTGATTTAAAATTATTGGACTTTTAGGGTAGTAAAAGCCAATTAATGTTTTTAGAAAAATAAAATTATTAATTATTTCATACCAATAATTAATTAAATTATTTCTCTCAGAAGAGAGTATGTCTGATTAAATACAATATTTTTTAAATCGCATCACTACCTGAGCTTTTCAATTACAACTAATTTAATATTCTGCATTCCCTAAATGTGTAACGATGAAAACCTTATGAATTTCTTTTGCGCCAACTGTCTTTATTAATTTACGAGTCGTTACACTTTGAAAAGTAAAACAAGGAAAGGGAATATAAAAAAATGCACCATTGTAGATAAAAATTGATTTGTCAGCCTATACGAAGGTTATAGTTACGAAATGTATATCAATTAGTTATAAATAGCGGGAATCTAGGTTAATATTTTTTTAGTCTTAGAAATGAATGCAGCGACCTTTAATCATTTTTGTTTCAAGTAGTAGCTGTAGATTTTTTACAAAGAACCGTTATTAGTATTTATAATAGCTTATATTGCCTCACTGATAGGTTCATTTTGAAGGTATATTTAAATTATGGTGTAGTCCCCTAAAATCTAGATTATCTTTATTCAAGCAATTGGCAATTTAGTCTATTAACTCCACTTAAACTCATACTTCTCAAATACTTTTATAAAAAAACGAATGCCGTTTGTCTACTATATGAAAGGCACCACGGGAATTTTACCCCCGCAAGTATATCTGTAAGCGTAAAATAAAATACACATAACAATCACAGGGCATCTATGTGATAATCTTCTTAGAAAATAAATTAGGAGGTTATGCGATGACCCTAAAAGACAAGCGAATAGAATGGAAAGCGCGGTATGATGCCTGGAAAGAAAGCGGACAAAGTATATCTGCATGGTGCCGGCGGAAAGAAATTAAAACGCATCAGATGTATTATTGGGTGCAACAATTTCGTGAGCACGGAAAAACTTCCATCAAGAAAAGCGCATCCAGGGAAACACAATGGCTAACCGTTCAAATGGGTGATTCTCCACTTGTACCACCTCACGAGAAAGAACCAATCTTTATTCACGTTGGTTCTACCTCCATTGAAGTGCGATCAGGAACGGATATGAACTTACTCTCGGATATTATTCATGTTTTAGGGAAGTAATCACGTTCATGAATATGCCATTTGAAAAAGTGTATTTAGCTTGCGGTAGCACAGATATGCGTAAATCGATTGATGGACTTGCTGCCATTGTGATAGAATGCTTCGATTTAGACCCTTTTTCTCCTTGCCTGTTTGTATTTTGTAACCGAAAGCGTGATAAGTTAAAAATACTGCAATGGGAAGTCAACGGATTTTGGCTGTATTATCGTCGGCTTGAAAAAGGAACATTTCAATGGCCATCCGATAAAGACTTAACGCCTATATCTATTAGCCCACGTCAATTTCGCTGGTTGTTGGATGGTATGTCAATGAACCAGCACCAAGCACACAGAGAAGTACTAGCGCGCACGATTCTATAAAAAATTGAAATATAGAAATACGGGAATTTTACTAGGCAAGTCGGGTTCTTTTTCGTATACTAATTTTATGGATAAAACAGCGGAAACAAACAAGAACACAATGGAATATTATCAAGAGCTCAACGAAAAGCTAGAGTTGGAAGAAGAAGAGCTAGAAGCAAAATTAAAATGGTATGAAGAACAATTTAGATTGCTTCAACAACAAAAATTCGGCTCTTCTAGCGAGAAGACCAATTCTGACCAACTGTCTCTTTTTAACGAGGTAGAGGACACTTCGGATTCCAACCATGAAGAGCCTACGGTGGAGACGATTACATATAAACGCAAGAAGCAAAAAGGGCAACGCAAGGAGCAATTAGACAACCTGCCTACGGAAACGGTAGAATACCGTTTACCTGCTGAGGAACAGGTGTGTTCGTGTTGCGCTGGTGAACTGCATGAAATGAGCACGCAAGTGCGTAAAGAATTAAAGGTTATTCCTGCGCAGGTGAAAGTGGTGGAACATGTCCAGTACGTCTATAGCTGTCGCCATTGTGAACAACATGAGATACAAACGCCTATTCAAACAGCTAAAATGCCAGCGTCTGTGTTTCCGGGGAGTTTAGCCTCTCCTTCCGCCATGGCCTATACGATGACGCAAAAATACGTGGAAGGAATGCCGTTGTATCGCCAAGAGAAGCAATTCGAACGATTTGGCGTCTTTATTCCACGTCAAACACTAGCTAATTGGGTCATATATGGTGCGACCACTTGGCTTACACTCATTTACAAAGAGATGCATACCGCCCTATTAGAATTGGATACCATACATGCAGATGAAACAGTTGTACAAGTTTTATCTGAACCAGGTAGAAAAGCTACTTCCAATTCGTATATGTGGCTGTATCGCTCTGGCCATACGGATGTGCCAATCATTTTGTATGAGTACCAGCAAACAAGAGCATCCAAACATCCACGACGATTCCTACAGGGATATCAGGGCTACTTAACAGTAGACGGTTACCCTGGTTATAATGGAATAAAGAATGTCGTACTGATTGGTTGCTGGGCGCATGCACGTCGTAAATTCACAGAAGCATTACAATCGCTTCCCGAATCTTCGACCACTACAGCGGTAAAAGCGAAAGAAGGCTTAGACTTTTGTAATCAATTATTCGATATCGAACGCGACCTAAAGAGCGTTAGCCCACAGGAACGTTATGAACAACGTTTGGAGCGCAGTCAGCCCGTGCTGGATGCTTTTTCAGCATGGCTAAAACAGCAAACGCCGCGTGTTCTTCCGAAGAGTAAACTAGGCAAAGCTGTTACCTATTGCCGTAAACAATGGGATCGCTTAGAAGGATTTTTAAAGGATGGAAGATTGGAGATAGACAACAACTGCGCAGAGCGGTCGATCAAGCCTTTTGTGATCGGAAGAAAAGCTTGGCTGTTTAGTAATACCGCCAAAGGAGCTACATCCAGTGCCATTGTTTATAGCATAGTGGAAACAGCGAAGGAAAGCGGATTAAATCCATTCCATTATCTTAGCTACTTATTTGAACGACTTCCCAATATAGATACAACAGATAGGGAACAACTAACCCAACTCTTACCGTGGTCAACCACGCTGCCTCAAGAGTGTCGTGTTCCTACGAAATCTAAGTAAATCTTAACATAGGCCCACATCTACATAATAGGTGCGGGCTGTTTTACGCTTACGTATATCTTGCAGCCCTACTCATAGCTTGCTACGCTTTTAACGCTCGAACCATAATGATAGGGGAGTATAATTATCCTAACTGATAAGTTATAGCCATCAATTCACCACGATTGCTTTAGATTCATAGATTCCCGCACTCACTACTAGTGAAAGTCACACTTATGAATCAAGTAGCTCATCATCAGTAGAACATATCTGATTTTTTGTTTATGCTGCACAGTGTTGCTTTCTTTGTCAAAGATCAAATTATGATTAATGAAAGGGAAAACCTAACCATTATTTCATCAAATCTTGAAAGCTAGAATAGCCTTGCATAAGCTTTGAACGTAAACGATCACGTGTATCTTCATCAATACCCCAGTAAAGTGCTTCCTTGCTCATCACAAAGCTTACGCATGGATAAACTTGTTAGATAGCTTCCATAATTGCACGATAGTGTAGTGACAAAAACATAAGCCTTAATCTTTTCTCCAGTATCCCGATCAATGATAAAAGCTGATGATCCTGCCCAATCAACCTCCATGATTTCCCCTAGTTTTCTAAATGCGCAAAGTTGCTTTATACTTTTCTGCGTAACGACTATAATACCGTAAACTTCTATAAGAATATGGGATCATTTTATTAGCTCTACAATCTATTTCATATTCATTCATGATGAAGAAGTTGGAGTGTTACATTAGGCTTCGCTAATTCCTTATGGATATAATCTAAGTCCAGTGCTTGCAGCCCCGACACTTCCAAGGTTTTTTCAGGGAAAAGGAACTCATCAATCCACTGATCAGTCATTTCTTCATCTAAGGGACACACCAATCCTTTCTTTACCGCCAAATGAATAGTCTCAGTTACTCATTGACAGGAGTTTCCTGTGCTTGCAGCAAAGCCTCTAAAGCTAACACCCTTATCTCGTAGTTCCGGAATATTCTGGTAATAGATCATGCAAAATACCTTCTATAAAAAATGTCACATATTTGAGTGTGCCCATTAATTATACAGGAGGTATTGTGTGGTTAACAGCTTGTTTGACATCGACTGGTATAATCTGTGGTATTAAGTGGTAAAAAAGATGTCATTATTGGTACATTACAATGGCCGTAACCACTTTTTTAGGGTGATCCCTAAATATTACGTTGAATAATAGGGATTGCCCTAATTTTTCCGTTGAAAAACTTAGGGTTTTTTTGCGGAAAATACTGTGAAGGATTGTGATAGTATGAGGGTGAGTTTAGAAATGAAAATATTTATAGTGACATCGGAATTTTTAAAATGATTAAATAGAGGTGCTAACTGTAAACAAAATATTTAAAGAGTGTTAGGGAAAGAGAAAATAATATGGTTACAAAACAACTTAGGACAAAAACTTGAAGAGGACACTTAGTAGTTTATGGATTTTGGAAATGCAGTAGATGTCAAAGTAAAAACATATGAAAATAATACGGAAAAGACTTTTATACATTTACAGATGGTTCAATATCAATCATTCCATTTCGTCCGTGTCTGTAAATTCACCGATAAAGGAGATTTAACCTTATTTATAAAAATAATGTTTATACTTGTGTTCATTAGCGTTACATTAATTATCACCTTAAATTTGCAATAATCTAAAATACCGTTATCAACCCTCATTGTCCAAGAAAAAATACTTTATAGTGAATTTGGAATGAGCGTAAACGAATGGAGAACTATGCCCCAATTTCTAACAGGGGGAGAAAAACAGATAACAGTTTGTATACTATGATACATAGTTCAATAATGTATAACGAGACATATGTTGAAGAAGTAAGAAATCCAAAATAACCAAAACTAACAAGTTTGTTTTTTAGGTAGATGTTTTTTAGAGGGAGAATTGGACATGAATAAATTTAAGCTGTTCTGCATTCCTCATGCGGGTGCAAGTGCAAGTGTATACTATAAATGGTTTCGAGATTTAGACGATACAATGATTGATTTATATCCATTGGAATTAAAAGGACGTGGAGCAAGACTTGAAGAGCCATTTTATTCAGATTTTAACGAAATGATGAATGATGTGTATGGAATGGTTACAAATATTCTGTCAACAAAGGACAGCTATATGCTTTTTGGACATAGCATGGGGGCCTATGTTGCATTCCGATTAGAGAGCATGCTTGAAAGAAAATTAGGAGTGAAGGCAGCACATGTATTTCTCTCAGGAAGAGAGGCGCCAATTGTTTGGGGGGAAAATAAAAGGAAAATTTCTCATCTAAATAATCAAGAGTTTTTGCATGAAATCAAAAGCTATGGCGGAATAGATGAGAATTATCTTCATGACCAAGATGTCTTAGATATGATTTTACCAATTATTCGTAATGATTTTAGGATAATTGAAACACTTGATACTAGCGATAAAAATAAGTGTTTACAATCCCCAATTACGATTTTAAATGGGAAAGAGGATTTTTATAACCCAGAAAATATTGATTTGTGGAATAACTATTCTTCTGCTAGTTGTCAATTTAAATATTATTCTGGTGGTCATTTTTATATGGAAGATCATTTGGAAGAACTGAATCATTGTATTTATGAGATTGCTAAAAAAAACTTTGATGACGCAATAATTTTGAAGGGAGTGTGTAAATATAAACGTTTTTGACACGTTTATATAATAAAAAATATGAAAAAAATTTATGATGAAGCAAATGTAAAAGTGGAACAAGCGTATGTTTCTGGTGGCGATATTAAAATGCATGATCCTAATTCTTTAACTTTAGTAAAAACGTTTGAAGAAAATTTGAAACAAAATGGAGAAGAAAGTGTTTATTTCTACAATGTTAAAGGTCAGGTTAGTTCTACGAATTATAACGAGATCAAAATCAATTCCTTAAAAATGCTTAACGGACTATCTAGAAGAAAGGTTCATCCACAAGAGAAAGTTATTTTTCAGTGTGGTACGCCTAAGGACTTTATCCATATGTTTTGGGCGAGTATGTATGGAGGCATCATCCCGATTTTGGCCAATTTGCCGAAGGATCTAGATGACATTACAGATATTAACAGTATAACAATATTAAATATTTGGAAAATGACTGATAAATCCAAAATCGTAGTTAGTGATGAAATTTATGACCAATATGTCCGTTTTGCTGAAAAAATCGGTATTGATGTGAACTGCTTGATTAATATCGATACCTTAGACGGGTCAATAACAGAAACTAATATTTATGAGACACAGCCAGAGGATACTGCAATGATGTTTTTTACATCAGGTAGCACCGGGGTTCCTAAAGGAGTTCTTCAAACCCATAAAGCTGCAGTGCTAAGAGAATTTGGTCAAATTCAATTAAATAATAGTCAAAAAGATGTTTTGCTTAACTGGATGCCTCTTGAACATGCTGGTGGTGTATTAATGGGACATGTTAGAGGAGTTATGTTAGGAAGTACGCAAGTGCTAGTTGAAACAGAGTATATCTTGTCTAATCCTTTGCGTTGGTTAGATTTAATCGACAAGTATCGCGTAAATTCTTCTTGGGCACCGCACTTTGCTTTTGTTTTAATTGAAGAAATGATCGAACATACACCAGGAGAATGGAACCTTTCCTGTGTCAACTCTTTAATTAACTCTGGGGAAATGGTTCACGCTAAAAGTGCTAAAAGTTTTCTAAAGAGTCTTAAAATATATGGGTTGAAGTCGGATGTTATGCATCCAGTATGGGGGATGAGTGAAACATGTTCTGGGGTTTTATACAATTTAGAATTTGATGAAAAAGAATTTTCAGGTGTTCAATTGGTTTCAAAAAATCTGAACGAACATGTCATTACAAATTCAGTAGAAAATGCAAATGTTGTGACGGAAATTGGCATGCCTATCCCAGGATGTTCTATAAAAATTGTTGATCAAAACAATAAAACATTACCCAAAGAAACAATTGGTCGCGTGTTAATCAAAGGAGAGCCTGTAACACAAGGTTATTTCAAAAATAAAGAAGCAAATAAGGAAAGCTTCACAGAAGATGGTTGGTTTATAACAGGAGATTTAGGTTTTATTCGTAATGATAAGGTTACTTTAACTGGTCGTGAAAAAGATGTTATTATTGTGAACGGCTTGAACTATAATAATGTAGAGGTAGAAGCGATTATAGAAGAAGATAGAAGGGTTGAAAAGTCTTTTACAGCTGTCTGCGCTGTTACTGACCCAGATAAACAACTAGAAAAAGTAATTGCTTTTATTGTACCTCAGAATGATGATCAAGATAAAGAGAAATTAATAAATGAAATTAAAAATCATGTTTTAGTAAGGCTTAATTTAAAAATTGATCACATCATTCCTGTTAAAAAAGATGATATCCCTAAAACTAATCTTGAAAAGATACAAAGATCGAAATTAGGACAATTATATATTGACGGTAAGTTTGCCAATCATGAGATCTTAACTGATGTTATAAATCAGTTAGATAGAGTAAAGACAGAGGTTTCCGAAAAATTTGATATTAGTGATGTGGCGATAGTTTTAAATGAATCTAACAGAAAATTAGATGCTTTAATAATTTCTGATCAAGCTGATTTAGCAAGGACAGGCATAATCTCTGAAGAATATAAAGAAAACCAAAATTTGTCCAAACAAATGAATCAAACACTTACAGATATTGAAGGAGTTCAAAAACTTTATCTAATCTGGAAAGTGAACTCGATAGGGATGGATAGTTTTGAACCTATTATTTTCTTTAAAACAGGATTAAAAGATTTTCATTTTAATATATTAGTGTTGAAGAAAATTCAAGAACAAGTCGTCAATAAGTTTAATTACAAGCAAAGTACAATTATACCTATTTCCTGTATAACTTACCTCGAAACAAGCAGTCTTACAGAGCTTGTAGATGCTTATAAGCAAGGACTGTTTCGTGATTTATTAACGAAAATAGATAAGGAACTATTGAATGCTAATACACTACCACAATGGTTTTATGAGGAAAAATTAGTACCATGTAACGCGATTGAAGAAAATCGTACAAACAATTTTAGAGTTATCTTGGTTAATGATGTTGAATTAATGACTCAATTAATAGATGTTTATCGTCATCAATTAAGGCAAATTGTCTTTTTAATAGATGAAAACAGTAACTATAACCAAACGAATGAATATTTAAATATTGAATATATTAATGTCTATGACAAGAATTCATATGAATCAGCCCTGAAAAAGTGGTGTGAAAATCAAGAACAGATTGATATCGTTCATTTAACTGGTTGTGAAATATATGAAATAGGCTCGATTGAAAGCTTAGAAGATGCTCAATATAAAACTGTTGTAAGTATACAAAATGTGATTCAGACACTTGGAATGATCAATGTTGCAATTGACCGTTTCCTTGTGATGACTAAAAATACATTAGCTATAGAAAATATTAATCATAATTATGCTATATCTACTGTATCAGGGTTTGTGAAATCTGCTGCTGATGAAGGACATAAAATTAAGCATATTGACATAGATGATGCTTCAGCAGGTTTATTAACGGAAATAATTAAGACTGAACTGAATACTATAGATAAATTAAAACAAGTTGTTTATCGTGAAAATAAACGACATAAACTTTCTGTTCAGAACTTAGACATTTACGAGAGTATTGAAAATGAGACATCACTTGTCGAGAATGGTTTCTATTTGATTACTGGTGGATTGGGTGGTATCGGAGTAAATATTGCAGAAACCTTAATGGATCATTTCCGTGCGAAAATTGTTCTAACAGGGCGAACAAATATTGTCGAAGACATAAATAGTGAAAAGTATAAAGCATATGATGATTTGAAGGTTTTAGAGAAAAATGGTAGTAAAATTTTTTATGAACCATGTAATCTTACAAATGATAAAGAAGTAAATCATATCATTGAACATTATGAAAATAAATTTGGAAAAACTTTAAATGGCATTATTCATTTAGCTGGGGGAATTACAGAACAATTAGTAGAAAACCAAGATATAGAAGAGCTTTTGGCTGTTTATGATGCCAAGGTTTATGGAACGTATGTATTAGCAAAAGTTATTGAAGACCGTAAGGATGCTATTTATGTTACGACATCAACAGCAAGATCTTTATTGCCAGGTATGACAGTTTCTGCATACTGTAGTGCAAGTGAATTCAATGCCCATTTAAGCAGATATATGAACGAACAGTTAAATATTCCAACATACTGTATTTCCTGGAGCCAATGGGATGAAATTGGAATGGGCAAAGATCTAGTTGTTAAAGATGTGCTAGAAGAAAAAGGTTTTAAGAATATTTTAAAAGAGCAAGGTCAAAATAGCTTTTTGATGACATTGAAATTCAAAAAACCATATGTATATGTAGGACTTGATCAAACAAAGAAGTCTATGCGGGAACTTCTCTTAGATAATGAAAATCCTCAGCAAGAAATTCAAGTTTTTACAACATATCGGAATGTTTTAAATAAAGAAGAAGAATTTATATCATTCATTAAAAAATCTATCGATCGTTTAGAAGAATTTAATGGAGTTACTATCAACTTCCGATTTGTTAATCATTTACCTTTAGATAAAAATGGTTTAGTAGATAAAACTCTTTTATCAGATCGGATGGATGTTTTACTTGGTGCAACTAAAATTATCAACCCCAGAAATGAGTATGAACAAAAAGTCTATGATGCTTGGAAGAAAGTCTTAAAAAATATTGATTTTGGTGTAACAGATCACTTCTTTAACTTGGGTGGAGATTCGATTAAAATTATCCAACTCATTTCAATATTAAAATCAGCATTCAATGTACCAATTAAAAACCAAGATATTTTTAAATTAATTACAATTGAACAACAAGCTAAATTCTTTAAAAATCAATACAAAACGAATCAACAACAAGTTCCAACGAATACATCTATTAAGATTAGTAATGAAGAGTCAGTCGTAAAAGGGAATATCGAAATTTTATCGGCACCTCAAAAAAGACAGTGGGTTCTTTATAAAATGAATCCTGACTCACCATATTATAACAACACTGTGGCTATTAATATTTCTGGAACCATTCTGTTGCCATGCTTGAAAATGGCTATTTATCAGCTAGTTGAACGGCATGAATCATTAAGAACAAGATTTGGAGAAAAAAATGACCAATTTTGTCAATTTATTGATGACTCTTTTAATTTGTCAATAGAAGAAGTTAATCTTGCAGAAATGAATGAAGTGGAACAAGCTGATGCTCTGGAAAAATTATATATCGAAGAAGCTAATAAAGTGATTCATATCGATCAGGAAATACCAATTAGAGCGACGATTATTACGATCGGCTCTAACGAAACGATTCTTCTTATTTCGATTCATCATATCGCATCAGATGGCTGGTCAATGGGAGTTCTGCTTCAAGATCTTTCAGCGATTTATTCTGATATTCTTACAACAGGACGGAGTAAATTGCCGGTATTAACAATGCAATATTCTAATTTCGCAACCTGGCAACATCAATTTATGAAAAGCCCAGAATATGAAAAACAGCTTCAATATTGGAAGGAAGAGTTGAAAGATGCACCGCCGACATTAGAGTTACCGTTAGATTTAAAAAGAACGGGCGAGATTCAAAATAAAGGTAAAAGACTCATTTTTGAGATTGATCAAGAAGTGACGAGCAAATTGAAAGCAATCTGCAAAGAAAAAAATTGTACTTTATATATGTTGTTAATGAGTGCCTTTTCGTCTTTAATGCATCGATACTCTAATCAAGAAGACATGATTATTGGAACACTCATTGCTAACAGAAATCAGGCAGAACTAGAGGAAATGATCGGTTTCTTTGTAAATTCCATGCCTATTCGGCTAAATGTTAAAAGTGATATGTCATTTGACTTGCTCATAGAACAAGTGAAAGATAAAACATTGAAAATGTACGATCATCAAGATGTTCCTTTTGATGAAATGATCGATGAGCTGGAAGTTGAAAGAGAGTTAGGGAAAAATCCAATTTTCCAGACGTTATTCGTCGTTCAAAATGCCCATATAGAAACAATCAAGGATGAGAATGCTGAATGGAATTTGGATATTTTGGATAGTGATACGTCTAAGTTTGATTTCATTACACAAGTGCTTGAAGTGGATAATAAGTTATCTGTTAAATTTGAATATGATACAAGCTTGTTTTATGAAGAAACGATTCAGCGCTGGAGCGAACACTTTAAGAGCTTAGAACTCATATTGCGAATGATTATAAACAAGCAGTTGGAGATTACGAAATTCTAACGGGAGAAGAAACACAAATGATCGAGCAGATCAATGAAACTTCAACCGATTATGCATCATCTAAAAATATTTATGAGCTTTTTGAAGAAACGGTAGCTAATCACCCGAATGCGAATGCAGTATCAACAGAAAATGAGCAAGTAACTTATATTCAGTTGAAAGAAAAAGTAGATAGATTGGCAACGCATTTATCCAATCTTGGTGTCAAACATGAAGAGAATGTTGTAATTGTTGCCGATAAATCAATAGAAACTATTGTCGGGATTATAGCTATTCTAAAAATTGGTGCAGCTTATGTACCTGTTAATCGAAACTATCCAGAAGAATTTCTTGAAAATATTATTGAAGACTGTAAATCGAAATATATATTGTGTGTGGAAGACTTAGCAGGTTTTGACCACCTGAAAAAAATAAATATTAATCGGGAGTTTGAAGAGGTGATTCAACACACTTCATATTCAATCAGTCCGCAAGATAAAGCGTATGTGATGTATACATCGGGAAGTACCGGTAAATCAAAAGGCGTAGTCGTTACACATAGAAATATTATCAGACTAATTAATAATACAAATATTATCGACTTTAAAAGAGAAGATGTCATCTTACAAACAGGATCAATTACGTTTGATGCTTCTACCTTTGAAATTTGGGGAGCATTATTAAATGGTATTGAATTATATTTAGTTGATGAGGATGTTTTATTAGATATTGAATCAATTCGAATGGTAATGGCAAAATCGAAAGTTACGATTATGTGGGTAAGTGCCCCGCTCTTTAATAAACTAGTTGAAATAGATGAAACGATTTTCAGAGATGTTAGAACTTTACTCGTTGGGGGTGATGTAGTATCGCCAAAAATGACTAATAAAGTCAGGAGACATTCTCCAGGGATTGTAATTATTAATGGTTATGGACCAACTGAAAATACAACCTTTTCCACCTTTTTTAAGGTAGACAGAAATTATGAGACGTCGATCCCAATTGGAAAACCAATTGCTAATTCAACAGCTTATGTAGTTAATGAGAAAATGCAGTTACAACCTTTTGGAGTGATTGGAGAACTTGTAGTAGGCGGAGACGGAGTAGCAGAAGGATACTTGAATAAACATGAGTTAACCGAACAACAGTTTATTGCTAATCCTTTTGATTCTAGTGGAAGACTATATAAAACCGGTGATTATGCGAGACTAAATGAAGAAGGAAATATTGAATTCATTGGTAGAATCGATAAGCAAGTTAAGGTTAGGGGTTTTAGAATTGAGTTACAGGCAATTGAGCAAGCAATTCGCACAATTATAGGTGTTGATCAGGTACTTGTTAATTGTGTCGAAGATGAAGATAACAAGAGGATTATTGCCTATTATACCGGTGAGTCTAGTCTAGATATTTTAGATATATTAGATGAAATGTTGCCAGATTATATGTTGCCACATCATATAATCCATATGAAAGAAATCCCGTTAAGCAAAAATGGTAAAGTTGATTACTCTAAATTGCCAAAGACATCTGAGCTAACAGAAGAGTCAGTTAAATCAACTCATGTTTTACCAAAAACGGAAGATGAAAAAGTTTTGTTTGAAATTTGGAAAGAAATACTGCAAACAGATGCTTTCGGGATCACAGATAACTTCTTTAAACTGGGTGGAGACTCTATTATGGTTATTCAGCTCACAAATATGGTTAAAAAAGCAGGTTATCATGTAACAACGAAAATGGTTTTTCAAAACCAAACGATCCGCAGTCTAGCAGGACAATTAACGAAGATTAACAAAGTCATTGAGGATGAAGTTGTGACAGGCGAAGGAGAACTCGGACCAATTCAACAATGGTTTTTCAATCAAGGCATGAAGAACAAACATTTTTGGAATCTCCCATTAATAATTCATTTTGATCAAAAGCATGAATCAGAAATTATTCACAAAGCTCTACATGAAGTCGTAATATATCATGAAAGTTTGCATTCAACATTTGTTGAGACTGAACATGGTGTTGTTCAAGTATATGGAGATAAGTCAGTAAATCTCCCATTTGAAATAGTAGATTTGACAAATGTAAATGATCGGGAAGAGGTAATCAAGCAAAAATCAATTGCTTGTCAAGAAAAGATCAATATCGAAAATGGCCCATTAGTAAGCGGAGTATTATTCAATGATCAAGAAAAACAATATTTATTTATTGGTGTCCATCACTTGGTGGTTGATGGTGTTTCATTAAGAATAATAGGAGAAGATCTTTTACATGCAGTTGAACAACTAGAGAATCATAAACAAATTCAATTACAACCTAAATCTACCTCATTTAAACAATGGACTGAAAGATTAAAAGAGTATGCAAATAGTAAGCAAGCTATTTCGGAATATGAATATTGGAAAGCAATTAATGATAACTCCAAAAATTTTATCAATCTAGAAGGAGTTAACCAAGAAAACACTTCCAAAACAATGTATGGAAAGCTAGATCAAGAAACTACTGATCTTCTATTAAAGAAGGCAGGTTTAAATTTAGGAGCGGAAATCAATGATTTGTTTTTAGCTAGTTTATTCAAAACATTCAAAGATTTATTTGGGGTAAGTAGTCTTTCGCTTAAAGTAGAAGGGCATGGCAGGGAAGATATCATTCCGGTTGATCTTTCTAGAACAGTTGGTTGGTTTACAACAGCTTATCCAATTTTACTCGAATCATCAAATGATGAATCGATTGAAAACTTAGTGTTGGGTGTGAAAGATATTTTACGTAAGATTCCGAATAAAGGAATTGGATACGGCATTTTAAGATATCTGTCTGACCATGAAGAGGTGTTGTTAGATTTTGAACCAGAAATATCATTTAATTATCTCGGTAATTTTGATGAAAAAATGGAAGTGGCTTCAAGGAAATATGGCATATTTCATGACGAAACTGCGAAGAGAGATGTAGTGCTTGATTTCAATATCGTTTTATTTAGAGGGGAAATGATATTTTATCTCACGCTCCATGATGAATTAATAAAAGATAAGCGTTTTAAAATATTATTAGAAACATATATTCAAAATACTAAGATTATTACACAGACTTGTGGCCAGTTAGAAGAAAAAATTTATTCTGCTTCCGATTTCCCGTTAGCAAATGTAGGGACGAAGGAAGTTCAAAATATTATGAGTGAATATCAAAATAAAGTAAAAGATCTATATTCGCTTTCAGTTGCGCAAAAAGGAATGCTTTATCATTATTTAATGAATTCAAAATCAGAAGAATATTTTGGGCAAATTCATTGCCAATTATACGGAAATCTAAATAAGGATCGTTTTACTGAGGCATGGAACCATGTGGTTAGAAACAATCCAATTTTATCTACTGTTTACAAGTGGGAAGAGATGGAAGACCCCGTTCAAATAGTCTTAGAAAATGAGAGGCTGGATGTTCGTTATATAAATGCTAAAGAGATTGAACAACTAGATGAAGGTTATCTTGAAAAATTACTTCAAGAAGATAAAGAAAACCGATTTGAATTAACGTCACTACCAGTTATTCGTATCATGGTTGTAGAAATGAAACAACATATTGAATTTGTTTTTAGCTTTCATCATATCTCTCTTGATGGTTGGAGTGTATTTGTGATTTTAAACGAAGTTATTGAGACATATAAACAACTAACAAACAGAGAAAAAGTTCTTATCGGTCATGAAAAAGGTCAGTATAAAGATTATATTGAATGGCTACAAGAACAAGATAAGGTAGAAGTTGAATCATTTTGGTCTCAATATATGAAAGGTTTCGAACAGAAAAATTGGGTATGGGGAGTATTACCTGAAAAAAATGAGATGAAAGCAAGCAAGTTTAAACAACAAACGATTGAACTTACGAAAGCTGAAGAAGTAGCACTAAATAAACGTTCCGAGGAAATAGGTGTTACTGTCAACACTCTATTACAGAGTGCATTAGCGATTATACTCCATAAGTTTTCGGGTAGTCAGGATATTGTATTCGGCACAACCGTATCTGGGAGAGATCCAAATATTGAACAAGTCAACTCAATTACTGGTCTACTGATTAATACGATTCCATTAAGAGTTCAAATGGACATGGAAGCAGAAATTCATGACTATATACAGTTTATTCAACAAAATGCTTTTGAAATAAATAACTATCATATGCTCTCAATGGCAGAAATTAAAAGTGTTAGTGATATAGATCATGCGGATGAATTTTTCGATGTTCTGTTAATATTTGAAAACTATCCAATCGCAGAACAAATCTCTGACCGTAACAATGAAATATCTTTTGGCAGATTTGAAAGTCACGAACGAACAAATTATGCTTTAACAATTGTAGCAGTTCCTGAAGAAACATTGAAGATTCGCTATTCCTATATGGATAACGAGGTAGATGAGGATACCATTCATGCATTAATGAAAGGGATGAAAACAGTGTTGATGAATCTATGTACCAGTGAAGGTACAGTTAGTCATATCAGCATTGACGAAGAAGACTATGAACACAATGTGCTTCATGAGTGGAGCAGAAATGCAACGATCAAAACCCTCTATGAGGATCAAGAGGAAATTTATTCTGTTGTAATGAATTCTGAATATGATGCACAAATTTTTATACTTGATAAAGATTTAAAACCAACATCTTTAGGTATTCCGGGAGAAGTGTATATAGCAATAAAAGATATTAATATAATTGAAAGTGATTGGACTGATTGGATGAAGGAAAATAAAATAGAGAATGAAATTTCCAGTGATTCATACGATCATTTGTATAAGACTGGCGACATAGGAATGTGGATTTCTAAAGGAAAGATTAGATTACTCGAATAATTAATGTATGAGGTGAAAAAATGTTACTTAAAAATTTAAATTCAGATATTGTGAGGATTAATGGTAAACGGATTGATATTCGTAAATTAGAAGAGGAAGTCCAAACTTATTTCGGACGGAAGAAATGTGTAATTGTAACCAAAGATTTATTAAACAAACAAAAAAGAACAACTTTATTTGTGCAAGCAAAATCGACAGATAATATTTCATTAGAAAGTCTTGTAACAAACATTAAGGACGCTGAAATCATTGATGAAGTGATTCCACTGTCAACACTTCCATTAGCTAATAATGGGAGTGTTGATAGAAATAGGTTAAGAGATTTGGAGCTTGCCGATCATACGGCATTAGAGCAACTTAACGAAAGGAATCATGATAGCCGGAGTTTAGCAAAACATCTCGTATTATATACAGAAAAATATAATATTGGAAAGCCTATCCATTTTAAAGATGTTTTCACTCCAGAAGAACCTAGGGATGTTCAATATGTAAAATCAATAAATGAACAAAAGAAAGAGAAAAAGCTTGCATATGTTGATGGAGGTCCGATCCATAAAGTTAAAGGTGATGTAAATAATTTACCTAATATGCTTATTCGGGCAACGAAGAAACACCCTAACAAAGGTATGACTATGGTTAATGATGAAGATGAAACGATATTTATTACTTATTCCGAATTACTTAATACAGCCAAAAGAACCTTGGGGGGATTAAAAAAAGCAGGTATTAAACCAGGCGACAAAGTGATTCTGTTAGCTGATTCCAGCGAATCGTACTTTTATGCTTTTTGGGGCTGTGTTATGGGCGGGATTATTCCTGCTCCAATGACCCCCCCAAAAACATTTACCGAAAATAATAGTGATATTAGGTTATTAAAAAGCGTTTGGGAAACATTGGAGAGTCCGCAAATTTTATCAACAAATCATTTAATTGAAAATATTTCAAACCATCAAGGGGAATTCAAATTTTTAGATATCGATCAGCTTGTTTTATCAGAACCGGAAAATCATTTGCCTGAAGTGGATCCACAACAAACTGCTGTTTTGTTATTTACTTCAGGTAGTACAGGGAAGCCAAAAGGTGTTATCCAAACACATCAAAATATTGTAAACAAACAAAGAGCAGCTGCACAGTTTAGCAGATACGAATCGGATGACATATTTTTAAATTGGCTTTCTAAAGAACATGTTGTCGGACTACTTGCTTTTCATTTGATGCCTGTTTATTTAGCTACAGATCAGTTACATGTTGCAACAGATTATGTGTTAGCAGAACCGTTACGCTGGATGGACTATATTTCGGAGTATCATGTAACGATAACATGGGCACCAAATTCGCTGTTTGCCTTAATGAATGATTCTATTCAGGAAGAAAGAAATTATCATTGGGATTTGAGTTCAATAAAAAGAATCATCAATGCAGGTGAATCTGTTAATCATGCAACTTGTGAAAAGTTTCTAGACAATTTTATACCTTTTGGACTTGATGAATTTGCGATTAAACCTGAATGGGGAATGTCTGAAACATGCTGTATGACAGTTTCTTCGGATATATACGGGTATAAAAATAATCAGGGGATTCAAATTATTGATAAAAACCATATGGAAAAAGAAATTGTGTATTGTGATGAAACGAATCCAAATAAGGCAATTTTTGTTGAATGTGGAAAAATTTATCCAGGACTTGAAATGCGTATAACTGATCACAATAATAAAGTTATAAACGAAGGTGAAATTGGCAGATTCCAAGTGAGAGGGGAAATGGTTTTACCTAGTTATTATAACAATGCGAAAGTAAATGCGACAGCTTTTACAGAAGATGGTTGGTTTGATACTGATGACCTTGCTTTTATTAAAGACGATGTTGTTACATTCACTGGTCGAATGAAAGATATTATTATCGTAAATGGTGTCAATTATCAAAATGTCGACATCGAAGCATGTGTAGAAGAAATTGGGGATATTGATGTAACCTATACAGCGGCTTGTGCAGTCCAATTCGACGGAGACCATACAGATAGTGTTGTAGTGATGTATGTATCGCTTTTAAAAGATCAAGCAGATATCGAGCAACAAATAAATAATATTAAAAAACATGTGTTTTCAACAACAGGTTTAAATGTAAGTTATGTCCTTCCAATCACGAGAGAAGATATTCCGAAAACAAATATCGGAAAAATCCAACGTTCACAAATAGTGAAAAGGTTAAAAGATGGACAGTATGATGAACTCATGAACGAACAGGATATCCGTTCTGATCAGGAAAACGTTATCCAACCATGGTTTTTTAAGTCAGAATGGATAAAAAGTAATTTAAATATCAAGGGAAATTTAAAGGACAAGAAAATTCTTTTATATGGTGGTAATAATGATATAAATATAAAAATCCAACAAGAGTGGGAAGATAATGGGGCAATCTGTAACATTGTCGATAATATCGATGCATGTATTGATTTTATTCAGTCGAATCAAGTCGATTATCTGATTAATTTAACTCATTTTAACATCAATAATCTAGAAACTGAAGGTAATCAGAGAGCCAAAACTTACCTATTGGAAACGAATCGACTCATCAGCGAAATAAACCCTACTCAAAAAATTAATTACTATGTAGTAACAAGACAGAAAATCATTGCTGATTCTCAATCAGAGGAAACAGGATTTGGTGTTTTAGAAGGTTATCTTAAGAGTTTAAATCAGGAAGAAGAGAAATTCCAGATGACCTTAATAGACGTAGAAACAGATGATCCTTTAGAAATATCATATATGTTAAAACATGAGCTGCTCGGAAACATGGATGATGAGATGGTCGTCTATAGGGGAAAAAGACGTTTAATTCAAAGCTTAAGATTAATTGATGTAAACAATGAAATGCAAGAACAGTCAAAATTAAAGGTCTCAGGAAGATATATAATTACTGGTGGAACTGGAGGAATTGGTCAGTGGGTTTCAGAAGAATTAGTAACAAAGTTTAACGCTGATTTATTGCTAATTGGAAAAACACCATTTGAAGAACTCGATGAAAAAAAGAAAAACACAATTCGCAGACTTTCACAAATGAATGATAAAGTGAGCTATGTCGCTTTAGATATCTCTACGGTCACAGGGCTTAATAAATTGGAAGACATAATTACTGATAAATGGAAAGGCAATCTAGATGGGATTTTCCATCTAGCAGGTGTAGGTACTTTTTCAGGTGATCATGATAGCTTTGAAAGTTATTGTCAAAGAGAAACAATCGAAAATTATGAAAAATTCTTTGCTCCTAAAGTTTATGGAACGATTCAGTTAGCAAAATTATTGAAAAAAGATACGTTATTTGTAAGTTTTGGTTCTGTAAATGGATTTTTTGGGGGATCAGGTTTCAGTGCATATTCAGCTGCTAATAGCTTTATGTCTGCTTATACAACTAACTTAATAAATAAAGGTTATAAAAATTGCTATTGCTTGAATTGGAGTGCGTGGGATGGAATAGGAATGTCACAGGATAATATTTTTACCAATGTAATTTCGGAAAAAGGATTCATTCCTTTACCAGGTATGCTAGCTACTTACTCAATGTTTGCAGTGTTGCGAACTGAGGAGAGGAATGTTTATATCGGATTAGATCCACTTAATACTCATATTAAAAGTAAAGTGTATCATAAAGAAGAGTTAGAGTTGACCTCAACACTCTTTATAGAAAAGGATCAGGAAATTAATGAGAGTCAGATGAACATTTTCAATGCCTTTAATGACTATATTACTTTAGACTCAATCCCAATAGATAAAAATAATCGTATTGACCGCCAACAACTATATTTATTAATGAATCATCAAAATAAAGACGAGTTTGTAGCATTAGAAACAGAAACGGAAAAGGCATTAGCGGAGATCTGGAAAGAAGTTTTAGAAACAGAAAAAATCGGTAAAAATAGTGAGTTTTTTAGTTTAGGTGGACATTCATTAAATGCTACTAGATTAGTGGCGCAGATTAAGTCAATCCTGCATGCAAAGGTAGCTTTAAGTGACATTTTTCAAAATACAAGCTTAAGTAAGATGGCAGCAAAGATCGATAATGAACTTGCAAATAAAAAAGAACAAAAGCAACAGATTGAACATGTTGTAAAAGAAAACTATGATTTATCCTATGCACAAAAGCGAGTATTTATTTTAGAAACAATTGAACAGCAACGAGGACTTTATAATATTGTCGGTGCGTGGAATATGAACGGTATTGTAGATCTCGATGTTTTAGCTGAAGCAGTCCAAGCGCTTACTAGGCGACATCCAATGTTAAGAACAACATTTAAAGAGGTTGATGGAGAGCCTAGAATGATAGTTCATGATGAAATGGACATTCCTTTTACGATCTTAAATTTAGAGGGATTACCAGAGACACTTAAAGAGGAAAGAATAGATGAAACCATTGACATAGAATGTGATCGTGAATATGACTTATATAATGGTCCATTAATGTATTGCAGTGTTGTTAAAAAAACCAACGACCAACTAGTTTTTATTATGAGTCAACATCATATTATTTCTGACGGATGGTCATTAGGAGTAATTGTAAAGGAATTAGGAGAAATCTATCAAAGCTTATTAGCCAAAGAAGAAATAAAGCTTCCAATATTCGATGTGAATGTTATGAACTATATTGAATGGAAGAATCAGGAGATCTTACAAGACAAAATTGGGCAAAGTTATTGGAAGAACCAATTAAATACAGATCTAGAAGTGTTAAATCTTCCACTTGACTTTGAAAGACCAAAAATTCAAACATATCGTGGTGATACAGTAGTCTTTGATCTATCTAGAGATTTAAAAGACAGTGTAGAAAAGTTCAATCGAGAAAATGAGAGCACAATGTTTATGACTTTATTATCAGCATATTACTTGATGTTACATAAGTTAACACACCAAGATGATGTTGTGATAGGAATTCCTGTCGCCGGTAGAGAGGATGAGGAAGCGAAGGACTTGATCGGTATGTTTGTCAATTCTTTAGCAATCAGAACCCAAATAAATCCTGAAATGACGCTCATTAACTTTATTAAACAGATAAGAAGTTCTATGATAGAAGGATTTGAACACCAAAATTATCCGTTTGATAAGCTTATCGACGATATGAATCCACCGCGCACTCTAAATAATACGCCACTGTTTCAGACGATGTTTAACTATTTAAGTGTTCCTTTAAAAATCAAGATAGATGATGTAACTGTCGAGGAACACCTTGTTCGACATAAAATCGCAAAATATGATATTTCAATTAATATTTTAGAATTAACAGATAAACTGAACATTTCGTTTGAATACAATATTGATTTATTTGAAAAAGATACTATCCGTAGATGGTTGAAACATTATATACATGTTATTAGACAAGTATTAGCAAACCCTGATCAGACAGTAGCAGAATTACAACTATTATCAAGCAGTGATCAAGAACAGATTTTAGCAATAAATGAAAACCAAACTAATTATCCAAAAAATAAAAATGTAGTTGAGCTATTTAAAGAAAGTGTTGAAAAATATTCAAATAAATCAGCGGTGACATTTGCTGATAAAAGATTGACTTATCAAGAGTTAGATGAGAGATCTGAGGAGATTGCCTGTGAACTTATTAGAAAAGGCGCAAAAGCAGGGGATATTATCGGTATTTATGCCGAGCGTAATATTGAAACGATTGTTGGAACGTTGGCGATTCTCAAGATTGGCGCTATTTACTTACCCATTAATCATAAATATGCGGATAATGTAATTACACGTATGTTGGAAGACTGCCAAGTAAATTTGATTTTAACAACTGGAAATGCGGAAACACATGAAAACATCCATTATATAGATCTTAGACAGCGATTTGCAAAAGAAACTATATACCCAACATATTCAGGTGAAAACTTAACGGCATATATTATGTATACTTCTGGAACAACGGGTAATCCAAAAGGTGTTAAAGTAAGTCATCAAAATATTGTCCGTTTAGTAAAGAATCCTAATTGGATTGATTTAAGTGAGCAGGATGTGATTTTACAGACTGGTGCACTATCATTTGATGCCTCGACGTTTGAAATTTGGGCGGCTCTGTTAAATGGTATGACTTTATGTTTGGTAGAAGAGGAATGGATTCTTGATGCAGAGAAACTTAAGTCTGAAATAGCGAGACACAGTGTTTCCATTATGTGGTTAAGTGCTCCATTGTTCAATCAATTGGTTGATATTGATGCCATGGTTTTAAAAGGTTGTGAAAAGCTTATTGTAGGTGGAGATGTACTCTCACCGAAACATATCAATAAACTAAGGGAAGTATGTCCAGAAATTACAATTATAAATGGATATGGGCCAACGGAAAATACAACATTTTCTACTACATTTACAATTGATCAAACTTATGAAAATTCGATTCCGATTGGAAAACCCATCTCTAACTCAACAGCTTATGTCCTCAATGAGAACAATCACTTGCAGCCAATTGGGGTGATGGGGGAATTATGTGTTGGTGGAGATGGAGTCGCTTTGGGTTACTTGAATCAGGAAGAGTTAACAGCGGAAAGCTTTGTAAAAGATCCTTTTAATCCTGGACAAAAGATGTATCGTACAGGTGACTTTGTCAGAATGGATAAAAATGGTTTATTACATTATCTTGACAGGATAGATAACCAAATGAAAATTAGAGGATTTAGGGTCGAATTAGATGCCATTAAATTTGTGTTGTTAAATAATACAAATATTATAGATGCAGTCGTACTTGTTCAAGAAACCGAACATAACAAGTTTATTACAACCTATGTCGTGCAAGATGGGAACAAAACAGAGCAAGAAATTTTAGAGTATTTAAAACAACATTTGCCGTTTTATTTGATTCCCGCAAAAATGATTTTTGTGTACTCCATCCCATTAAATACAAATGGGAAAGTAGATGTAAATAGATTAGAAAAGATGAAATTAACGAAACCATCTGCTGATAGTGAATTAGAACTCCCTGTTAAAGGATTAGAAAAAACATTATTAGAATTGTTTGCAAAAACTCTTAATCATAGTGAAATGGGAGTCAATGATTCCTTCTTTGAGTGTGGCGGAGACTCATTATTAACTATTAAAGTAACTGCAAAATTAAAAGAATTAGGGTTTAGAGTAGATCCTAAGTTAATTTTCATGTATCCAACTGTCAGGGAACTGGCAAAAGAAATATCATTACTTGGTGAATATGAAAACACAGAACGGACATCTAAAGATTATCTGATTAAAACACATAGTGGTAATGAAAACAGCAGCAGAATCTTTTTTGCACCACCCGCTGGAGGTACTATATTAGGATATATCGAATTATCTAGACATTTTAAAGAAACGGGCGAAACATATGGAATTCAGGCACCTGGACTCTATGATGATGAACAACCTCAATATTTGAGTTTTGAAGAAATGGTAGACTTCTGTCTGCAAGCAATTGACCAAACGTATAGACCTGGGAAAGATTATCTAGCCGGACATTCATTAGGAGGGCATTTAGCTTTTGCGATGTGTGTGGAGTTGATTAAGAAGGATAAAGCACCGAAAGGTTTAATAATTTTAGATACAACGCCATCGCTAGATCTCATTAAGACAGATGCTGCTAAAAATATCAATGAAGAAGATTTTAAATTACTCTTGCTTACTATGGGAATTGGAAACATGATGAATGTAGATTCGAAGCGTTTTGAAGGTTTATCATATCATGAAGCGAAAAATGTCATTTTGGAAATGTCTGAAACAGATGAAAGGATTGCTTCCTTCCTTAATGAAGAGTATTTAGATAAATATTTAAAAATGCAGCTCCATCATATTCTCATGTCAAGAGAAATAGTACTTCCAAAAGTTCAGTTAGATATTCCAATACATGTAATCAGAACGACCGAGCATGAAGAGTATGTCTATGAGTTATTTGAGCAGTGGCATGATTACACAAAAGATTTAAATATCATTGATATGAACGCAAACCATACATCTATGATGAAACTACCACATGTCAAAGAACTTGCAGAAAAAATTGAAAAAAGTTGCTACAAATCATTTGCTCATTAGTCTTTAGGAAAATAAACCTAAAGCCTAGGTAAAGTTTGCTGAAAAGCAAATGTGAAGGGGAATGGAGCAGCGGATAAATGAACTGTTCCATTCATGACTTCATTCGAAGTAACTGAATAGGAGGAAAAAGGTTGATTGAAGTAAAAAAATTAACGAAAAGATTTAAAAACGGAAAAGGTCTCTTCGATATTAATTTTCAAGTAAAATCAGGCGAAGTATTTGGTTTTATTGGACCGAATGGTGCAGGTAAATCAACAACAATTCGTCATTTAATGGGTTTCTTAAAACCTGATATAGGAGAATCAAAAATAAATGATCTTGACTGTTGGAGTGAATCAACAAAAATTAAAAAAAGTCTTGGTTATTTACCTGGAGAGATTGTTTTTCCCTCGAGCATGTCAGCGGCAGATTTTATAAAGCTTCAAGAAGGCTTATATAATATAAAAAACCGTTCAAGAACGAAAGAGTTAATCGAACGTTTTCAACTCAATATTCATATTCCTATTAAAAATATGTCCAAAGGAATGAAGCAAAAGTTAGCTATTGTCGTAGCTTTTATGAGCGATCCTGATATTCTAATTTTGGATGAACCAAGTACAGGTTTGGATCCATTAATGCAAAAGGAATTGATTAATTTATTAATAGAAGAAAAAACAGAAGGAAAAACTATTTTTTTATCCTCCCATATATTTGAAGAAATTGAAAATATTGCGGATAAAATTTGTATCATCAAAAACGGAAAGATTCTAAAGAATCAAGGAATAAAAGATGTTCATGATCAGATGAAACAAACGCTTATTATTCGATTTACCGACAATACTGATTTAACTTCCTTTGCAATTCCCCATCAAAGAAAAGAAGATGGTAGTTTTCATATTGAGATTAAAAATAATGAAAATGAAGTGATTAGAGAATTAGCGAAGTATCAAATTCAAAGCTTAGAGATGAAAAGAACAACCTTAAGCGAAGTTTTTGAACAATATTATATGGGAGGGGACTAGGATGTTGTCGACAAAAATTGTTCGTTCATCTCTAAAAACAAGCAGTGTCTTGATTAGTATTATCATTGTGACTATTATCGCTTCGATTGTAGGTTTAGTTTCACTATACCCAAGTATAACTTCAGACAATTCGTATGCAGATCTTTTAGATGTAATGCCGAAAGAAATGCTTAATGCAATAGGTATGACTGGTGATATCACGGACTTAAACGAATATTTAAATATGAATTTTTATAACTCTGTTTATTTATATGTGTTAATGGCTTATACGGTTGTATTTATAGCAAAATTAGTAGCAAAACCAATGGGGGATACCTCGTTAGTTTATTATTTAAACTCTTCTGTTTCGAGAACACAATTTTTGGGAAGTCAAATAGTTACATTTATAATTGGTCTCAGTCTTATATTTGTATCTTCCGTTTTTTCGGTGATGCTATCAAAGTGGATATTTATTCGAGACCAAGATTTTGAGGTTATGAATTTCTTGAAAATTAATGTCACGATTATTTTAATATTTTTCTTCCTAGGGTCTATCTGTTTTTTGATCAACACATTAGTAAATAACAATAGTGAAGCCGTTGCCTATACAGCCTTATTAATTGGTATCCAATATATACTAGATGTTTTCAAGAATATAAGTTTCAATTTGGAAAATTTGAAATATTCTACGATTATTTCTGTTTATGATACACACAAAATTTATACTGATGATACTTATTTTATGATAAGTTCTTTAATACTGTTGGTTGTTGGAATCATCTTTTTTGTGATTTCATTAATTCAATTTAAAAGAAGAGACTTATTTTTATAAAAATATAAAATTCTTATTTTATTCATCAATTCAAGAAAAAAAGGGAGAGAAAAATGGTTAATCAAAAAAATATTATTGTCTCTATTATATTATCAATTATAACATTAGGTATCTATAGTCTTTTTTGGATTGTCAAACAAACGGACGATTCGATCACATTAGTAGAAGAAGAAGGGACTCAAGGCTTAACTGTCTTATTTCTTACCATTATAACATTGGGTATTTATGGTATTTATTGGGCATACTCAATGGATAAACGCTTAAACAAGATTGAACTGAAAAAGGATATGAAACGTAAAAATTATGGTGTTTTATATATAGTTTTTTATGTATTAGGTGTCATTATTACTCTCGCTCTGATACAAACTAGAATGAATGACATAATTACTGCATCATCTATGAGTGAGGGCAATGATTTATCTATTTGATGATATAGAAAGTATTACCGATCACCATTTAAATAATGCCTATGCATATCTTTCTAAGGAAAGAATTAATAGAATTACGCAGTATCAATTTAGTCTTGATAAAAAATTATCCGCTATGGCAGAACTTTTGCTCCAGTACACATTAGAAAGGGAATATGGTATTTTAGGTAAATTAGAAATAATGAGGACATCAGCAGGAAAGCCTTTTTTAAAAGATGAAAAAGGTCTGTTCTTTAATTTATCTCATTGTAAAGAAGGAGTAGCCTGTGCTGTTTCTAGTCAACCAATAGGAGTAGATATTCAACAACTTGTAGAATGTGATCATGATGTTTTAAAAATGGTCTGTTCAGATGAAGAATTGAAAGAATTTGAGGATCATCACGATGATCTGCCCTCAAAGTTCACTCGACTTTGGACGATTAAAGAGGCATACATCAAATGTATTGGGGAAGGGCTAACAGAAAACATTTCAAAATATAACTTTGCCAAATGCTGTGAACAACAGTTTATGAAATATGGGCTTTCTTTTAAAACATTTACTTTTAAAAACTATTTCCTAACAGCTTGTGGTGAGTTCCATGATATTAAAGTCCAAAAAGTCTCTTTAGATCAATTTGAAAAAAAGTTTAAGCAATTTTCAAAAAGTTAGGTAAAAGTTTTTCTTTAATTGCAAAACACGATCGGTTATTGTCATTATGAATGATAAAAAAATCACCGTATTATCATTATAAGGCATTCGCCATAAAATTTGGTGAATGCCGATGTTTTTTTAATGTTTAAAAAATGATAAACTATAACATGAGATGATGAAAAAAGAAAAAGTCTATTAGAAATGAGTGTGATTTTTTGACTTTGCATTATAAAGAATATGGAAATCAACGTATGCCACTAATAATGTTTATTCATGGTGGTGGTGTAAGTGGTTGGATGTGGGATAAACAAGTACAATGCTTTTCAGATTATCATTGTGTTGTTCCGAATTTAGTGAATGACGAATCTAGTCAAAGGGGATTGGATTTTTCAATCAACAACCATGCAAATGTACTTCTAGATTTAATTGCTGAAAAAGCAAATGGAAAAACTGTAATTATCGTCGGATTTTCTTTAGGTGCTCAAATAGCCTTACAAATGATTAGTTTAAAACCACAATTATTAGATTATGCGTTCATTAATAGTGCGTTAGTGAGACCCCAACCTTTCATGAAACGTTTAATAAAACCAATAGTAAAATTATCTTTTCCCCTCATTAAAAATAAGTTGTTTGCAAAAACCCAAGCAAACGCATTGTACATCGGTCATGAATACTTTGATTTATACTATCAAGAAACTTCAAAAATGAAGATGGATACATTAATTAAAGTACTAGAAGAAAATATGTCTTTTAGCATCCCAGAAAACTTTTCTCAAGCTTCATGTAAAATACTAGTAACTGTAGGAGAAAAAGAGAAGAGAATGATGATAAAATCTGCAGTCGATATTGTAAATAGCAATCCAAATTGTAAAGGTGTTATATTGCCTAATATTGGTCATGGTGTTTCATTGGCAATGCCTGATTTTTTTAATGAAATAGTGGAAAATTGGGTCAATAATGTTCAATTACCAGAAGGAAAAGTTATCAAATAAAGCTATGTTTTTAAATATTTGATTAATGAGGGTCACTTGTAAATGTTGCCCCTTATTTAGGTATGGTTTTGGATAAAGGAATAGATGCATTATTAGTTTTCTCCTCTATATATTGATTAGATCCATAAGTTTACTGCTTAAATTTATCATCGGCCGTTAGCACAGCGGATCATTATGCGCTATCAAATGTAATCTAAGATTTATATTTATGTTGAGCACGATTTAAAACTGGCTGGAGACAAGATACCTATTTTTACAGTATTTGCCCTAGAAGAAAATTTCCTTGTGTTTTCAGGGCTGCCACGAGTTATTAGCACGTTAACAATCCATTGTCTTCTTTTTAATTCCATTCGCTCTCATTACTTTAGTTGTAACAATTTCTTGCTCTTGAATAGAATTGTAATTAAAAATATGCATTTTAAAAAAGTTGAATCCACTGCGATATTTCAAATGCAAGAATATTAGTGTATATTAAGGATTGAAAATATAATCCGCAACTTAAAGGTTTAAAGGCGCTCTTTTATAGTTTTGCTCTAAATGCTTTAACAAGGTTCAAACTATGTATTATCTGCTTACTTACTGTTCAAATATTAGATTTACTAATTCGATAAAATTATAGTTTCAATATAGAAGTGATAAGTCACGTTTTACATGATAAGCAACTTTTTTATTGACTGTGTTTGATGAATTAAAGCACGGCACTGATTATAGATTGCCGCTGCACTCTTAAAAATATGAAATATAAATAGTTAATAGCATTGCAAACTTTACAGGCAATGCTATTTTTTTTGTTAAGTTCATATATTCATTAATTAACCTGTCTAATTTTTGACTGGTTTGAATAGTTAAAGGATGATTCATGCCCTTTTCCTTGCTAGTTTTAATCATCCGTATTTTTAAACATTTAATTTTTTGACATAAATCCTTTTTTGACTTCAATTTTTTTTGCTCCTGTTCCTTTTTGGTTACAGCTATCTGATTGCACGTGTTCCTCCAAAATCTGCCACGAGGAAGATACGTCTTCTTCTTTGAGGGAGAGTGGGTTTTCCCCAATATTGGGCGTCCAACAGTCGCCAGCACACATCAACATCATTCCCTCGGACCATTCCTGCTTTTGCCCAGACTCCAGAAGCAGGCATTGGAATTTCGGTATTTGTGAACGACTCCAGCACGGCTTTAAAATCCAACCGGTTATTTGATGAAAAAGCTCCCATGACGTTTTCCCAAACAGCGATAACTGGATATGTTCCATTCGTTGCACACCTCATTTCTTTGACAATTCGGATAGCATGATAGAACAAGTTGGATTGACTTCCTGCCAATCCTTCTCGATTTCCGATATTGGATAAGTTCTGACAAGGTGAACCAAAGGTAATGATATGAACAGGCGGTATTTTTCCACCATCTATTTTTGTAATATCTCCGAGATGAAGCATGTTAGGAAAATGGTGTTTTGTAATAGATACAGGTGCTTTCTCAATTTCACTTGCCCATGTTGGCGCAATTCCGTAACGAGAACCAGCTAGAGGAAATACCCCCGATTCCATCAAATAGACTTCCTAATGTTAAATTTGTGCTAGAATCTTTTTCGGTTATCCTATCTTTCAAAAATAATCACCTCTAAATATCACAACTTAAAAACGCCATTGATTGGTAAAATACCATTCAAATGACGTTTTAGGTGTGATTATAGATATGTTTAATTGTCTTTAAATTTTTGTAACCCCTTGACTGGCAAGGTTTATAACAGTTCTTCTATATATAGATGCTTCTAATGGCGCAGGAAAAACTACTTTAATGAAAATATTAGCAGGACTAGAACCTTTTCAATCTGGTGAAGTACATGCAGATGAAAAATTAATAAGTTCAAAATCATATGTTAAAAAAACAGAACTAATTGGTTATTTGCCACAAAATTTCATGGTATACCCGGACTTAACTGTTTATCAAGTGCTGGAACATATTGCAGTTCTCCAAGGTTTACCTGTTTCCAAAACTTCATTAAAAATCCAAGAAGTTTTAGAACAAGTAAATTTAAAGTTGCATAAAAATAAAAAAATGAAAGAATTATCAGGTGGCATGAGGAGGAGAGTTGGAATTGCACAGTTATTACTTCGAAAGCCGTCTGTTTTATTATTTGATGAACCTACAGCTGGACTAGATATTGAAGAAAGAGTTCGTTTTCGAAATTTACTTAAACAACTAGGAAGGGTTCATACTGTGATTATATCCTCCCATCTAGTTGAGGATATTGAATTTCTCTGTGATCAGATCGGTGTTATACGAAATGGTAAGGTTTTATTTGAAGGTAGCCCTTTACAACTAAAAAAAATGGCTGACCGATATGTTTTTCAATTACAAGTAAATAATTATGAGTTAGATGAAGTAATTGCAAATCATGAAGTTATTCAATTGGATGACGAAGGTAAGCACATATTAGTACGGATATTATCTAACAAACCTGTTGGTAAAGCAGTTTCCCCAAGATTAATTGATGGGTATTTATCATTATTGAAAGAGAGTCAATCACATGAATAGGCTTAAACATCACTTTACCTTTGACATAAAATTACTAAAAGGAATTTACACTCTTCCTTTTGTTGGCTACATTATAGCGCTATTTCTAATATTCACAAGCCATTTGAATTCAACTGATCCATATTTACCTTATATTTTTTTACAAGGGGTAACTGTACCTGTTTCTGGACTGCATATCGTTTTTTTATACAGTTATATTTATGACGAAGGATCCAAGGAGGTGCTACTTCCATACTATAAGAACAATCTATTATATGATTTAGTTCGTTATAGTATGTTACATGGTTGTATACTGTTCCTATTTACTTGTTTACTAATTTGGTTGAATGGGTTTGGTTTTTTTGATGCAAAAATCATATTGCATTTACTATTATTGTTTGTTTTTTATCAAGTAATTGGCGTTACATTATTGTCTTTAGTGGAATCATTAGAATTATCTATAGCAATATATGCAACTTACACAATAACAGAACTGGTAACAAAAGGTACGTTTTTACCTTGGCCGCATATATTTTTATTTGAAGAGCCAATAATAAATATTTGGCTTGTATTAACCTTTATTTTCTTAATACTTGGTCTTGTATTATCTATTGTTCAATTAATTCGGTCTTATAAATAAAAACATTAATTAACACAACATTACAAATTCACTATTGTATAAAAGGCACACTGTTTGATACGAAAAGAGGCTATCCCGTTTTACATAAGATCGATAAATTGGATGCAGTGTATGGTGAGCTGTACCAAGTTGATAAAGCTGGATTACATCTTTTAGATGAACTGGAAGGATATACAATCTGTGAAGCAAATGATAACTTGTATGAACGCATGATACAAACTGTCTTTACAAAGCAGGGGGAACTGGACGCATTTGACATCCCCATGTTGTATGCAAATCTTTGGGATCATGAAGGAAGACGGTTTACAGGAACACAAGCTAAATTTAGTCTTAAAGGTGTAGAACAGTTTATTACCTCTGCTGCTAATGATCAAACTAGAATGGATCTGTTAATTTGTCTACAAGAGAATGATCTATGTATTGGCGATATAGCAATGAGCGATATTGACTGGCAAAATAGGAATGCTTCCGTACGAATTGCTATATTTAACAAAGCATATTGGGGGAATGGATATGGGACAGAAGCAATGGAACAATAATAAACTATGGATTTGAACAATTAAATTTACATCGAATAGAATTAGAGGTCTTTGACTTTAATACAAGAGCAAGGAAATCGTATGAAAAACTAGGGTTCAAACAAGAAGGGATTCGACGAGAAGTATTGTTTTATGATGGGGAATATCATCATGCGATAATGATGAGCATATTAAAAGACGAATACTTAAAAAGAAATTAGCGCAAAATAGATGTAAAATTAGGATTTGATTTTGAATGGCGTTATCAACCGTACGAAAAAAAATAAAGGAATTCATTCAAACTAATAGAGAAAATCTTGCATGGAAAGATCTATTCCTCATTCTTGGAGTAGATCTTTTTTTCTTAAAATATAAGAAAGTGTAAAATGAGCGGTTTATGTATAATACAATAATCGAATAAGTCATGTCTAGCTTCAACGCCCACTAACTGAGCCTTCACGCAATCACCTTAAGATAAGTCATCATCGGTTCACGCCTCACCGTGATTCCTTTATCTCAGTTGATGCGTTTCACTAGCTACGTTGCTAATCGGGTGTTTACGCATTTATTTAATTTTAGTTAAAAAGAACTTGAATCGAACGTTACGTGCTGATTTATACTTACAGTAGAAATACAAGGAGGTAGGAGGTAAAAACATATTGAACTGGTGCCAGATTGGGTTGAAACCGTTGCAACTTTTAATCCTCTAAATTGGGCAGTTGAAGCGGGTAGAGAAGTTATTACGACAAAACCAGATTGGTCGCTCGTCATACCTAATAGTAGTTATTTAATTATCATGTTTATTGTCTCTTGTGCACTTGTTTTGGTAGCGTTTCGAAAGTATCAAAGAACGTTATAGAGTGTTTTACTTGTTTCGTCTTTATTCATCTATTATGATATGTATATATTTTTAGAAATATTTAAAAAATTATTTAGAACAAAACATATTTGAAGGAAGGTGAACGGATGGATTTTAGAGATTTTTCTGCAACACAAATACGTATAGCAAGACCTACGGATAAATTTACAGAAGTCATTCATTTTTACGAAGCAGGTATTGGTTTAACTAAAATAGAAGAATTCCATGGTCATAGAGGATATAAAGGGGTTATATTTGGCCTACCACACGCGGACTACCATTTAGAGTTTACATCTCATGAAAGCGGTAGCCCTTGTCCAGCTCCAACAAAAGATAATCTTCTCGTCTTTTATATGGAAAATCAGGATGAAATAGGTCAGTTAATCAAGCGAATGGACGAAATGGGTTATAAAGAGGTAGAGCCCGAAAATGAATATTGGAAAGAAAAAGGTGTTACGATTGAAGACCCAGATGGGTGGCGAGTGGTATTTATGAATAGATCTTATGAGTAACAGCAGTTTGCTATATACGCACAAATTATTCACTCCCTTTGCTAATAGTATTAGTAGAGGGAATATGCTTTCCTTACAACTGTTTTATAAGAAAAGAATCGGCATTTTACTGTAGACATACTATATTTTGCTGGTCCAACAGAAGTGCTTTCATTAACAGCACATAATAAAGCAGAACAAGTGATAACGCTTTATAAAAAGCAATTATTGCCTACAAGACCATTTGAAGTTATAACGATTACAGAAAATGGAGAAAAAATTAAAACACATTCTGGTATATCAGTAGAACCTGACTACAGCATTGATCAGCATCCGGAAGAGTGAGGTGATACTGAATTGAAACTGTTGAGCATGATTAAAGTTAGTTTTTTTCACACACTAGAAAGGAGAGTTAGCATAATGGAGGAACAAATGAAACAACTAACCGATTTTTATAGGGTATATAAATTTATTAGATTTAATATGTGAGAATGGATGATCTGTTAGTTAGGTTAGTTTTCTTGATGCAAGAGGTTTTATTAGAAGGTTCTTTCTAGTTAAATGACTGATTAAACAGATAAAAATGTATAGTTCCATTTAATCATTCACTTGTGCAGAATTTTAATGTTTATTATTTTGAATTTTAAAGACTTGTAATTTAGACATGCTTTTTCTTGTTTTAGAATTAAAAAGAATTCGTTACATCGATTTTCCTATATAAGGAAAACTAATCAATTAATCATAGCCATTTACTATAAAATTAGTGCAAGAATCTAATTATTTTCCCAATATGCATTTGTGGGATTTGTGTTACAATTATATTAGATACATAATAAATTAATGAGAGATTGGTAGGTGATAATTTGATAGAAATAGGTTCTATTATTAAATTACAGCGAACCAAGCGCAATATGACACAAGAGGAATTGTCAGAAGGCATTGTTTCATTATCCTACTTATCAAAAATAGAAAACAAGAAGACAAAGGCTAGTCCTGAAATTATTCAATTACTGTGTAACAGATTAGAGATTGAGCTTACGGAAAAGCTAGATATAGAAATTGAAGAAAAATGTCAAGAGTGGTACGGAATGCTTTATGACCGATTCGATAAACAGAAAATATCAGTAATATATGAAGAATTGCAGCAGTTGCTGGGTCGAAGTATTAATGACCAGACACTCATGTTTGAGATTCATAAAATTCGTTATTACTGTATTATGCGAGACCTCAAAAAAGCATTATGTAAAATTAACGAACTTCATGAAATGGCAAGTTCATTTAACCCTATACATAAATATTATTGGCATAAATTTCAAGGTAACTATTATTCTTTTAAAACGTACCACCATCAAGCTATGCAACATTATAAATTAGCAGAAGAAACTATCAGTTTTGCAAATATTCAAGAACAGGAAATAGCAGATTTGCAATATATCATATCTATAGAACATAGTAAATTATGGAATGATCTTGAGACTATTGAATATGCAAAAAAGGCAATGGGAATTTTTCAACAAAACTACAATTTTATTCGCTGTGCTCAATGCCATATTTTATTGGGGATTGCGCATCATAGAATTAAGAATTTAGATAAGGCTACCAAAAATTATAACTTGGCATTACAATTGGGAGAATTAAAAAACAATGAGGATGTAGTTCATCTAGCACATTACAATCTGGGCTACCTGCATTCAATAACTGGAAATTCAGAAAAAGCAATCGAACACTATCTAATTGCGATACAAAATAATAACTTTAAAGAAAAAACTAAACTAGTATCCCTAATTCGCTTAATTCAAGAGTTTTATTTAGTTGGGGATTATGAAAAAGCCAAGAACTATTTGGATCAAACAATATTAGCTTTGGAAGCGTATATTAATGATTATAACGAATATATTGAAGATTTACACAAATATGTCATTAAAGTATATACACATTTATTAAATGGAGAAACTAAACAATTTATATCTGTATTAGCTAATGATTTCATACCTTACCTAGAGAAAAAAAGAAATTATGAGCATTTAGCTTTTTATGCAAAAATGTTAGGTGATCATTTAGAGAAAAATGGTAAGTATAAAACATCTTTACAATATTATAAATTAGCTAATAGCAGTTATGAGAAATTATTTAATTTATAAAGGAGGAGAAGGAAAGTGAAAAAAACAGTCTTAAAATTATTAGTTTGTGGTACATTTCTTATAGGTGGTTTGGTATTTTTAAATGTTCAATATGATCAGACAGCAACACTTCAACCTAATCCTACATTTAACCCAATTGAAGTTGAAAATGTTTAATTAAACAAATTATTTATTATTGAGTCTTTATTGTCACAGAAGTCAAAATAGATACAAGACTTCTGTGTTTTTTGTTTTATCAATAATTAGAATATAAAGGATGGAATGTTTCCTTATCTTTCTAGAAAATTTAAAAGCGTTAGCATTTTTATTAATATTCATATCAGTATTATGTATTATCGAAAGCTCAAATTGCTTAAAAAACAAAGAAGACTCACTAACTTGAAAAAGCAATGTATGTAATTACGTGACCACACCGTTTACTTATGCATTTATACATATTCTCTTTATTATAAGAACATAGTGGTATTATGTACTTGAAGATCTCATAATAATTCAGTTAACCTAAAATCTTCTATGTTCTATTTGTATCAAAAGGAACATATAGTTATAGGTTATAACCAGGTATAGATAAGGGGATGTTATACGATGGCTGTAACACTTATAAAAGTGTTAGAATCAGAAAAATCTATTTTGCGTAACTTTTACACATTGTATCTTCATGATCTTTCAAATTTCACTATAAATTTAGATGTTGAGGAGGATGGTCTTTTTCATTATAAGGAATTGGATAAATTCTGGGAAGCAGAAGGGTTATCGCCATATTTTATAAAGTTGGATCATAAAATCATCGGATTTATATTGCTATTAGAACGCCCATTTTTGAAAAAGAACAATGATTACGGAATAAACGACTTCTTTATACTTAATAAGTATAGGGGCAAAGGTTTCGCTATTCAGGCTGTTGAAAAATTGTTTAAGGAAAAGCAAGGTCAATATTTTGTAATGCAGGTTACAGAAAATAAGCGTGCGGTTGCATTTTGGAAAAAAGTATATGAAGAATTAAATATTGAACATCATGAAAGACAGGATTTAATTAATGGTGAACTATGTTTAATTCAAACGTTTATAGTATAATTCATTTACAAGCTTTTGAAAAAGGCGAGATAGTGATTAAATAATACGACTGACTTTTCGCAAGAGAACAATTAGATTTTTAGAAAATTTTACGTACGTAGAGCAGTTTTAAGGAATTAGAAAAGCTAATAGAGGAAGAAGCAATGATAGTACTTTCAAAAACACTAGTTTACATAATATATATTATAGGAAGTTATAACCGAAACGCTTATTTATGTCTCAATTTTAAAGTATTCTTTTGATAGTGAGACGAAAATAAAAAATTACTATGATTGAATAGCTCATAGTAATTTTTTATACTTCACTTTAATTTATTTGGATCAATATGTTTTAAGGGTTTGTTCGCAGGTCCATTCAAAACTTCGCCTGTATATGAAAATCTTGAACCATGACACGGACAATCCCAACTTCGTTCTCCGGAATTCCATTCGACTTCACATTTTAAGTGTGTACACGTTGTATCAACAATATATATTTGGTTTTTCTTATCTTTATAAACACCAGCTCGGTTTCCATTAATTCGTGTAACGGTTGCTTGATCTGCTTGCAATTGATTTATATCCAAATGGTTATTCGTATTATCCAATTTTCCTTTCACCATGTGTTTAGCTGCATCTGTATTCGTTTTCACAAACTTTTTTATCGTGGGATCTGCTTTAAATCGGGCCGGATCAAAAAGTTTCGTATATTCACTTGCTTTGTTAACAATGATGTTTGTTAGCATGTTTGCAGCAGCAGTTCCGTTTGTCATCCCCCATTTACGGTAGCCTGTCGCAACGAGTATGTTAGGTGTTGATTTTTTCATACAACCAATATAAGGTACTTTATCCAATGTTGTTAAATCCTGCGCCGACCAGCGAAAATCATATGACGCTACTGCAAAGTTTTCATTTGTAAAAGATTGTAATGCTTTAAAATGTTCGTGCATAGGTTTACCCTGGCCAGTTTTATGATTTTCCCCACTTATTAACCATAAATCTCTTCCCTTCCATGTTGTAGTGCGAACAGATCTTGTAGGTGATTCTGCATTAATGTACATTCCACCAGGATACTTTTCCTTAGATTGCATCGCCAGCACATAAGCACGTTCTGCGTACATTCTAGTAAAATAAAAGCTGTCTCGATCATAAAAAGGAAAATGAGATGCAGCAATAATATAATCACACTTTATTCGATGACCATCTTTCGTTATAATGGAGGGGTTTGAGCGATCACTTTCAATATCTACAGCTACTGTATTTTCATAGACCGTTAACCCATTCCTTATACTTTCTTCTAATAATGAGCTTAAGTACTTTAACGGATGAAATAGAGCCTGATTTTTCATTTGTAAAGCTAATTTCATCGGAATTTTTAGGGGGGTATCCTTTGTTATTTCGCTCTCAATACCAATATGGTCATAGGCATCCTTTTCTTTTTCTAAATCACGCTGCCAAGAATCTAGATTGGTGTAAAGAAAAGCATCTTCATGGCAAAAATCGCAATCTATTTGTAGATTATTTATATTGTTTTCAATTAATTGCCTAGCCTCATCCATAGCTTTATAATAAAGAATAGCTTGTTCTATACCGAAGTGCTGTATAAGCTCATCATAAATTAGACCATGTTGTGCAGTAATTTTAGCTGTTGTATGACCCGTTGTTCCTTTTAAAATTGGATTCGCATCAATTAATGTAACTTTTATATTTTTTTTAGATAATAAATACGCTGTTGTAATTCCGGTTATTCCCCCTCCAACGATCCCAACTCCTGTTTGAATGGAGGTATCTAAGGATGGATATTTAGGTATTGTAGATGTTTCACGCCAAAATGATTGTGAGTGATTCGGCAAGTGGTTTTCAACCAATATCTTCATTCCCTTTCAACATTTTTTATTTTATTTAACGAGGTTGTTCAAAAAGTGCCTTAAATGGGGCAAGTGAGCGCACTACTCTTTGTTTCTCTTGTTTAATAATGTTTTCTATATGGGATTAGATAAGACACAGACAAAATTCAAGTTGAAGTCATATCTATTCCAAAGGTACTAACTAGTATGAACATGAAAATTAGGTTTTAATCGAAAAATATGTTTAGACTTTAGTATAAAGGGATAATTGTAACTGAGGTGATAAGTATGCGTATACATGTGGTTTTTCATGGAAGAGTGCAAGGCGTGGGGTTTCGCTATTCTGCTAAACAGAAAGCTCTTGAATTAGATGTTCACGGATGGGTGAAGAATAAGGAGGATGGCACGGTTGAATTAGAAGCTGAAGGCAATGAAGCTCATTTAAGAAAGTTTATGGGTGCTTTAAAAAACGGATTGAATCCCTTTATTAAAGTAACTCATATTGATCAAAAATTACTTGATAATGAAGCTGGTTATTCAACCTTTTCTGTCAAATAAATGTAGTGCATTTTATTTTTCTAGAAATTTTGCCAATCAGGTAAGTCTCAATTAATAAAATTTAATGTAAAAAAAAGGGTTTACGTGTTGTTTAGATACAAAGAAGCAAGCTAAATAATCACAGCTTGCTTCTTACTCAGTTATTGTTCTTCAAAAAACTTGCGATTTAAAGCAATATATTCTGTTTCCTCTTCGGGAACTTCATCCTCCATATAAATTGCTTCTACAGGGCATACAGCTTCACATGCACCGCAATCAATACATATATCAGGGTCAATATAAAACATATCTTTTCCTTCTTCTATACAATCAACAGGGCATACTTCCACACATTCTCCCGACTTTTCTTCTTTACATGGTGACGTAATTACAAAAGCCAAAATGGCTCTCCTCCTTTTTTGAATCCATAAGACGAATGTTATTATGTAGTTATTTATTATTGTACTAGTTATTATAACGCATTTTCTATAAAAAATGAAAGCAATATCGTAAGTGAAGTAACTCAATACTGGTATTTTCAACCATTAAAAGTAATGCTACAGTTTCTAGCTCAAAAAATAACCACTCGTAACTTAACTAGTTCTTTTTTGTGGTTATTTTTTTGCTAGTTGTCTACAAGCGTTAGTTTACTTTAGCAAAAGCCATTACGAATCATTTCACAAACTTTTCTAGTTAATTTATTTCATCAAAATATTCTTTTCGAAATCCGCCTATACGTTTACTGTTATCAATAATAAAATAAAACTCATTTGTTTCATTTTTTACATCATATATCTTACCAGGTGTTAATTTGTTATTCACTACAAACTTTTTTGCATCTGCATGAACGCATTTTAATTGCTTCATCGTTTTTCGGTTTTCCCAATTTAAATGAATCATTTTCTGCTCCTTTTGTTTACATAATATAATTATAGTTTACTCAATCAGTGAATAAGTTTATATACTCTCCGTAGCCTTCTTCGACCAATTTATCCTTTGGAATAAATCGCATAGCAGCAGAATTCATACAATAACGAAGACCTCCTTTATCCTTAGGGCCATCTTCAAATACATGCCCTAAATGTGAATCTGCCTCCTTACTGCGGATTTCTGTACGCATCATGCCGTGCGACATGTCCGTTTTTTCTGCAATTTGGTAACGGTCTATAGGTTTAGTGAAACTTGGCCAACCACAACCAGCATCATACTTATCTTTAGATGAGAATAATGCCTCACCAGAGACGATATCTACATAAATCCCTTCTTCTTGTTTATCCCAATATTCATTTTGAAATGGCGGTTCTGTACCATTTTCTTGGGTCACATGATATTGTATCGGTGTAAGCTTTTGTTTCAGTTCATTTTGATCGTATGTGTTTTTCCAATGCTTCTTAATAAAATTTTCCCTACCTGACCCTTTTTTGTATAGACGATAATGAAAGCCTTGCTTTTTATAATAATCTTGATGGTGTTTTTCTGCAGGATAAAAGGTTTTGGCAGGGACAATTTTAGTTACAATTGGTTTAGCAAATTTTCTACTAGCTTCCAGTTCCTTTTTGGAAGCTTCTGCTTCTCGTTTTTGCTGATCTGTATGATAGAATATTGCAGTTGTATAAGACTCACCACGATCATTAAATTGACCATGTGGGTCTGTTGGATCGATCTGTTTCCAAAATGTATCTAATAACTTTTTATAGCTCATAATATTGGGATTAAATTCAATTTGAACCGCCTCGACATGCCCTGTTGTATTAGAACATACCTCTTCATACGTTGGGTTTTCCACAGATCCTCCTGTATATCCAGATGTAATTCGAATAATTCCAGGACGCTGATCAAACGGCTCTACCATACACCAAAAACACCCTCCAGCAAAGGTTGCATACTCTTTTGCTGTAGCATTCATCATTTTCATCCCCTTATTTCTCATTTTCTTCTATTTTTCACTTTATAGAAGAAAAAATCAAGTTAGGAGCATTTAAATTAAATAAATAACTTTGGTACAGACTTTCCATTCTGTTGATTATTCTCTTCTTGCTTCCCTGTTGAATATTCTGCTTGAACCGTACTTGTATTTAATAAATCATCATTAGATATTGCTTCCGTATTGTTTTTCTCTTTATCTTCTATATCTTCATCATTTAGTGAATTGAATGCTTTCATCATCCGATACATTCTAGGCAGATTCTTTACCATTGGTCCGTATTCTTGCACGATAGGAGCTGCGTTTTGTACAACATTTAGTACTTGCTGAACATTATCCAATGCGCCACTTAAGCCACCAACTCCTTTGCTTAGAAATCCACTACCAACGCTATTTACTCCTGCACCGGCTTGAGGCTGAAAGAGACTCAATAAATTTTGCAATTTCCCTCCTTTAGATAATGATTGCCCTCCTGGCAGAGAACCGCCAGATAAAGGTCCAGATGGAATTGGTGCGCGAGGAAAACCTTGTTGAGGATTAAAAGCTCGTATATTCGGGGGCATAGGTCCGCGTTGCATATGAAATGGGAAATTAGCCGTTCGATTTGGCGGAAAAATCATTGATTACACTCCTTTCTTTAAGTGAATCACCTATAGATAGTGTACGTTAGGTAAAAAAAATAGTGTAGGCTCTGCTGTAAATAAACAAAAGATAACATCATTCATTAACTTGATGTCTCACAAAGTTATAAGCTCAAGCTTTAAGAAATACACATTTAACAAAATGAAATATTTCCCGGGCAACCGCACATAATTACAGTTTTCTTCATGTAATGCCCTTTACTTGCCGAATATTGCTGAAAAACAACATAGAAACATAAATTAATCAAACGTTTGTTTGAAATTCTTAATATGATGATAGATTTGTACCCTCCAATTTGGAGATCTTGCACTCTCAGTTCTTCCTGTTGTCTTTTAACCCTCTTCGTTATTTAAAGCACTCGATATGTTTTTTTGCAAAATCTTCAAACGTACACGGTTGTTTCCCAGTTAATTTGGTAAAATCGGTGGTGATATGTTTTGCTGTACCTAATCGAGTCATGAAATATAGAGCAACTGTAACATTTACATAAGATTTATTCAGCCCTCTTTTTTTTACATAATAATTTCTGTATCGTAAAAAACCTGGTTTTGCATAAGTGATTTTGCTTCCAGTAACCTTTGTAAGAATCTCGGCTATTTGGTAATAATCAAGTGCTTCTGGGCCGGTAATGGTATGAGCTGTATTCTCATACTTACCAGCATCGTGCAAAATAGTTGCTATAGAAAGGCCGATATCTTCTGCATCAATAAAACTTGTCTTGCTTTTTCCTGCCGGTATAAAAATTTGCTTTTTTTCTTTTATTTCAGCTGCGTGAATACCTGAAATATTCTGCATAAAGAACCCAGGGCGAATATGTCCATATGGTATACCTACTGACTCTATATATTTCTCAATTTTATAATGTGGTGGGAAGGTGTTTTTTTCAATTCCCATAAGCGATAAAAAAGATACAAATTCAATATCATAATGTTTCATTGCATCGATGAATGGAAACAAGTCATCTGCTTTACCTAGATGTGGTGGACGCATTAAAAACACGCGATTTACACCGTAAAGTGCGTGTTGATACGTCTTCAAATCTTGAAAATCTAAAATTACTTTTTCAATATCTCCTCCAAACAAATGGTTAAGCTTTTCTAAATTGGTTCCAGCAGCCACAACATGCTCTCCCATTTGAAGAAGTTCATGAACCACATATTTTCCTACATTACCAGAAGCTCCTGTTACTAAAACTTTCATAAGTAAACCCTCTTTCTAAATTAATGTCATTGCTGCAAAAGTAATGGAATTTGTTCAGCTACTAACAATAATGGTTCCTTACTATCCATTGTAAAGGATAGTAAAAAAGCTCCTTCAATCATTGAATTAATAACAATTCCTAATTCATGTGCCCTATTTTGTGCTACTTTTGCTTGTATCAATTTTTCAGTAAATAGGTGTTGAAAGCTTATATATGCTTCTTGGCACGCTTTTCTCAAAGGCTCACTAATTAAAGAAGTCTCCAGGGCTACAGATGCAATAGGAATTCCTTCAAGCCTGAATTGTTTCTGAAAGAATTCAGCTATTTTATAAATGAATGATTGAATTGCTTTTATTGGATCGTCTTCTTTATTCAAAATTTCTTGAATATTGGTACGTATGAATTTCGCCGTTGCATAAACAGATTCGATTGCCAATTGCTCTTTTCCACCTGGAAAATAATAATATAAGGAACCTTTAGGGGACTGACTTTCTTCTACAATCTGCTTAACTCCAGTTCCGTGATAACCTTGTAATTGAAAAAGGCGAGAAGCTGTTTGAATCAATTTCTCTCTTGCATTCGTTTTTTTAGATTTCAATTATTATCACCTCTTAATTATAACGATCGGTCAATATAATTATAGGACTTAGGTTTGTTAATGTCAACTTATAGAAGTAGAAACCCTCTTTTATGGTATATATAATCTTTTTGTATCTCTTTTTTAATAGTAAGTTTCTAGACATGACTTCTTGCTTTTTTTATATTTTGATTTGTCAAATTAAGCGAGACAACATGTTTTGATCAAATTCTTTATCGACATGGGACATGAAACACTCCATCGGTGTTTTGTAACCTAATGATTTTCTTGGAATATTGTTTCTTCTAAGTGCTACTTCAGAAATATACGTTTGGGTTATGGGGTTGAAATCCATATCCTTTGGTAGCCCATTTCTTCGAAGCAGACCGTTGGAATGTTCATTCAATCCTCTTTGTGAAGGGGTTCCAGGATCTGCAAAATAAATATCAATATCTTGCTTATTACTGATAGATTTCCAATTAGAAAACTCTTTACCACAGTCGAAAATAATCGATTTAAACAAGTGTTTCGGCAGTGGAGCGAGCCAGTCATTAAGCGATGATTCAACATTAGCAGCTCTTCTTCCCTCTGGCTTAATGGCAATGATACATTTTGTTAATCGCTCAACCAATGTGATGACAGCACTTTTATGGTGGCGACCAACAATCGTGTCTCCTTCTAGGTGACCAAATTCTTTCTTGTAGTTCGGATGGTCATTGTCTCGGTCTTGAATGCCGCGTCTAAAGCTTTGTTTCCCTCTTTTTTCTTTATAGCCATTTGGATTGCGTTTGCCTTGCATAGGTAAAGTATTTACATCAAATTCGCCTTTTTTAAACTTACGGTAAAGCGTACGCATGCTACAGGAAATAGGTCTTTCATTCCGACCGATGATGACATCAGGCGTCCAACCGTCACGGGCTTTTTCTTCAATGTAGGCTCTTTCTTCATCTGTTAACTGCGTTCTTTTTCGACCACATTTAGCTTTGTTCGCTTGATAGTTCAAATGAATGTCTATCGCAGTTAGACCGTTTTTCAATTCGCGAATCACACGATATATAGTTTCATGACCACGCTTTAATTTTTCAGCAATTTTTCGACCTGATAGACCAAATTCAAGATATTCCTCTATGAATATGATCTCTGTTTTGGTAAGATGGGTATAGGACATGTCAGATACACTCTCCTTAACTTTGGTAGGTTTTGATTGAGTATATCATGGCATGTCTTTTTTGTATTGCATCTCTTTGAAGTCACAATATCACACTAACCACAGCTTTAGCTGCCTGCCCTTGACCGCCGTGCCCATTCTTAGTAATCGCTGGAAGGGGTCGGGGCCCCACCAGCGGAGCTTAGAATGGATTGTCCGTGGTACGCTATTCATGCGGATGTTGCCTTAAGGCATTTTTTCAACCATCCGTCGTTTACATCTCACCACGGACACAAACAAGGTCAAGGGTGGTGGTAGGGTGACCTTCACTTAAAGCCCTAATCTGATGAGAATATTTTATGTGTCTCGCTTAATTTTACAATCTAGGTATAATGAGGCGGGTAAAGGATATTTTGCAACGAACACAGATTTTAAAAAAGCTTGAGCGATAAGCTCAAGCTTTTAGAAGCCTTCAAAGTTCCCAGAGAATACACACTATCTAGTTAAAGAAATTTACTATATTGTTAAATTTAGAATAAAGATTTGACACGCCAGTTTTTTAATTATCCAGAATGTATGCTTCCCACAATTCATCAAAAACCGTTAAAGCTGTTGGAAAAGGACTATTCCATTCCAAGTAATTGCTTATTTCATTGTAGCTTGTAGCGTGTTTAGGGAAATGATGATCTTGGAATGCCCAATCTGCTAAACGTGATGGATCATCTGGTTGTTTTTTTCCTCTGTAAGTCATTAAATAATGATAAAAGGAGCGCAATTAGCCTCCTCCTTCCCTATAAATCAGCGTCGTTCATAAATGCTTCGTGTTTTCGTTGCTTTTTTCGATAGACGATGGCAGCTAAATTAATGCTTAGTTCATAAAGTAGAATTAATGGGACAGCAACAACAAGTTGTAAAACGAAATCTGGTGGTGTAACGATAGTGCCAATAATAATCAGAATAAAATAGGCATATTTTCTCGTTTTTCTCATAAATTGTGGCGTTAAAATGCCCAATACTGTTAAAAACATAGCGATTACTGGAATTTCAAACAACACAGCAAATGGAAGTGTTATTCGCAATAAAAAGCGAAAATATTTATCTACTGTAAACATTTCATTAAACATACCGTCATTTAGTGAAAGCAAAAATGGTAGAATAAGTTTAATAAACATAAAATAGCCAAAAACTAGCCCACCGATAAACAAGATAAACACAGCTGGTATATAAGCGATTGTTGCTTTTTGTTCCCCTTTTGTTAATCCCGGCTTTACAAATAACCATATTTGCAAAATTAGAATCGGTAATGTAAATGCAATAGCAACCACAGATGCTAAAGTAAAATAGATCCAGATAATTTCACCAGGACTAATAACAGTAAGTTTAAAAGATAAATCTTGCTGGAAAAAATCATATATATCCGTTGCGAAAACAAAACCAACGATAAAAAACAAAATAAAAAAAACTGCCGTTACAATAATTCGATTTCTTAGCTCAGAGAGATGGCCTGTTAAATTCATTTCTTTTTCTTCTGTTGATTGATTGTCAGACATCATGTTACTCCCCCTACTGCCCCGCATCAAGAGCTTTAAACTATAAATATATAAAATAAACTTTATGAAAGACTATGTAAGTTCTCGTATTAATGCTCTTTTCACATAAAAGAAGATGTAAGGAGTTTCCTTACATCTTCGCTTGTTAGTTTTTACTTGATGTAGGGTTTTCCTTCTTATCTGATGCGTTATCGTCTGAAGCAATATCTTTTGTCGCATTTTTAAACTCTTTTAATGAGTTTCCGAATGCTTTACCAATTTCAGGTAGCTTCGATGGCCCAAAGATTACTAATGCAATAATTAAAATTAGAATAAGCCCTGGAATACCTATACTTTGAAACATTCTCCTCACTCCCCATTAGCGATCATTATTATTTGTAATTAATTCTTTTGTTTCTTTAAACTCATCTCTCACATCACTCGTTAAGTCATTGGTCGAGTTTTTAAACTCTTTTAAGGTTTGTCCAGCTGCTTTACCGATCTCAGGTAATTTTTTTGGCCCAAAAATAACTAAAGCAATGACCAATATTAAAATAAGTCCTGGGAAACCGATGCTAGATAACATTTTTCCACCCTCTTTAGATGATCTTTTTATATAAGTGCCTCACTATTCTATAAGCGCTTTAAGTGTAACATGATTTTCTATAGCAAAACAAGCTTCTAAGCACCCCTTATTATCCGCTTGTTTGAGGCAAAATTTAAATAGTATCCAATAACTTGCTATTTAAAAGGGGCGTATCGATAAAATGAATAACCAAAGTTACATTAAAAAGTAACATTAATATAGAAACACATCAATTATACGTTCCAATTGCAATCAATTCATTATTTTCTATCATATTGTAAGAAATAGTATTCATAAGGATTTTTATCGTCTTTTTCTCCTTTTACCTTGGAAGTTAACTTCCAATTTTGTTCAGAAAAAGAAGGAAAATATGTATCACCTTTAAAGGAATAATCTATCCACGTAATATACATACGATCTGCATTCGGTAATATTTGTTCAAAAACATGTGCGCCACCAATAATGAAATATTCTTGTTCTGGATGCTTTTCATTCCACTGTAAAACAGTTTGTAAATTATGGATAACTTCAATATCTTTTGGAAAGTCTCGCTTCGTTTTGGTCAATATTACATTTCTACGGTTCGGAAGTGGCTTTCCTATTGATTCATATGTTTTCCTACCCATAATAACTGTTTGATTTATCGTTTTTTCTTTAAAAAAACGTAAATCCTTAGGCAAATGCCAAGGAAGGCCATTGTTTACACCAATTACACGGTTTTTATCCATCGCTAAAAGTAATGATATCATTCGTTATAAAAATCTCCTTTCCTTATACAGCGATAGGCGCTTTAATTGTAGGGTGAGGATCATATCCAACAATTTTAAAGTCATCTAATTCAAAATCAAAAATAGATGTTTTTTGTTGATTAATTTCAAGCTGTGGCATTTGCTTTATATCTCGCGCCAGTTGTGTTTTTACTTGCTCCACATGGTTTAGGTAAATATGCGCATCTCCAAGTGTATGCACAAACTCCCCTGGTTTTAAATTACATTGATGTGCAATTAGATAGGTTAGTAACGCATAACTAGCAATATTAAACGGAACTCCTAAGAATACATCGGCACTTCGTTGATACAATTGACACGAAAGCTTACCATCCGCTACATAAAATTGAAACAACGTATGACATGGCGGAAGCGCCATGGATGGTAAATCTTCCGGATTCCAAGCAGAGACAATATGTCTTCTGGAGTTTGGATTGTTTTTAATATTATCTATCACATCTTTTAACTGGTCAATGGTTTCATTTTGCGATGTTTTCCACTTACGCCATTGTTTGCCGTACACATTTCCTAAATCTCCATATTTCTTCGCAAAAGCATTGTCGGTTAAAATTTTATCTTTAAAAATTCCCATCTGCTCTTGATATTGTTTTTTGAAATTAGTATCTTCCTGAGAACGATTACCGAAATTACTCATATCAGGACCAGAATAATTACTGCTAGTAACCCATTTCTCAAAAGCCCATTCGTTCCATATATTGTTATTATGCTCTAACAGGTAACGAATATTAGTATCTCCTTTAATAAACCACAGAAGTTCACTAGCCACTAAGCGAAAAGGAACCCGTTTTGTCGTTAGTAAAGGAAATCCTTCCTCTAAATTAAAGCGCATTTGATGACCAAATACAGAATAGGTTCCTGTATTGGTTCTGTCCCCTTTTTTCGTGCCATTCGCCAAAATATGTTGGCATAGGTTTAGATAAGCTTCTTCACCAATAATCATAATTATCCCTCCAAACTACTCCATCTTATCTGCTTTATTGTAACATAAAAGCTTGACCCAATCATTTGTAATCAAAACGTAATTCATAACTAGCTGAAAACTACATATTTCTATTAATAGACCACATGACGCCAATTTGCCAAAAGTTGCTTGCATCAAGAGTGTAATTGGAGGGGAGTTTTGTGTATGAATAGAAATGTGGAAAAAATCATGAAAACATCTTTACTCTATGGCTTTGTAATGACGCAGCCTTTTGTAAATTATGTCGACGCATATCCTGAATTGCAAAATAAAATCTTATTTAAATCAAATCAGTTAGAAATTGATGAGCACGGTAAGAGTGTTCGTTTGTTACAAAAAAAATTACATACATTATCGTATTTTGACCAACCAGTTGATGGAATGTTTGGATATTATACGAAGCATGCGATTAAAAATTTTCAAGCAGATCATAAGCTATCTATAAACGGAAATGCAAATAAAGAGACATTAACAGCTATCGTAAAAAATGAGCAAAAACAATATAAACAACAGTTAAAAACTTTTGCTAAAGAAATTCAGCCTGGTATGCATAACGAAAAAGTGAAACTTGTACAAAAATCCTTACAATATTTCGGGTACTATGAAGGTAAATTAGATGGCATATATGGCCCGCTAACCAAGCAAGCGTTAGAAGTTGCTGAAAATAAGCATGACTTGAAATTGATAATAGCCCCTCCACCTACACCAACAGAAAAACAACCAACATTACCTGCTACCAATAAAGAAACAAATACGGAACGAAAAGAAAAAACAAAACAAAAGGCTGTTCAAAAGGCTACTTATACAGGTATTAATGGTTCAGGTATTGTAGAAAAAGCCCAATCCCAAATGGGAACACCTTATGTTTGGGGTGGAACATCTCCAGGTGGATTTGATTGCAGTGGTTTTATTCAGTATGTTTTTCAACAAGAAGGTATCACCATTCCACGTACAGTTAGTGAAATCTATAATTTTTCACAACCAATATCTGAGCCATCTGTTGGAGATCTCGTTTTTTTTGAAACTTATAAGCCTGGCCCCTCTCATATGGGGATCTACGTCGGTAATGGTAGCTTTATTCATGCAGGAGAATCGAGAGGTGTTGAAGTAAGCAAAATGAATAATTCTTATTGGCAAGAAAGGTATTTAGGTGCTACACGTGTAAAACAATGATTTGCCTTTATAAAAGAGCGTTTTTGCAAGCATAATTTCTCCATTGCATAAAACGCTCAATCTAAGTTTTAAAATACAATGTCATACTAATTCTCTACCATTCTCCCATGAATAGTACACAAACTTTACTTCCTCACCATTCATATTAAATGAATCCGTATCTGTTTTTTCGTAATGAAAGCCGTTTTTCTGTAACACCCTTTGAGATGGGAAATTATTACTGGTTGTTTTCGCGTGTATCTTTCTTATGTCCAATTTTATTACTTCTTTCATGAAAAGCTGCAAACCTTTTGTTGCTAATCCTTTTCCAGTATACATCTTGCCAATTCGGTAGCCTAGCTTTCCTCGGCGTTGTTTATTTAAATCAACCACATTAATTCTACCTAATATGGAATCATGATCGTCTTTTTCCTTTAATAGTTGTTTATGTCTTGTTTGGAAATTTTCAGACATATAGTACGCATCCCCACGGCTGGGCACCATTGTCTCAAAGAAGTAACGATTTTCCGCTTCAAACACTAGTAAAGCTTCTGCATCACTAGCTTTTAATCTAGTTAAACGAATATTCATTTTTCACCCCTATTTTCTATATCAGGGAAATTCCAATCCTGATAAAACTGTTCTAGAAATTGCTGCATGATGTGATGTCGTTCTTTTGCAATGGTTTTAGCGGATGCTGTGTGCAACTTATCTGGAATACGTAATAGCTTTTCGTAAAAATGTTGGATTGTATGATTGTCTAATTCCTCATGATAAAGATGGCGTTCTTTTGCCCCACCATAGCTAAAAGCACGAGCGATGCCAATTGCCCCAATAGCATCCAACCGATCAGCATCTTGAACGATTTTCCCCTCTAGGTTTACAGGTGTTTTCCCTTTACGAAAAGAAACATCTTGCATTGCTTGCTTTATTTTCTCTATTTGTTGTTTTGTTAAAGAAAGGCGATCAAGCAAATCTTCCATTTCTTGAATGACAACACGAGGATTTATAAACAATTTTTCATCCCCAACGTCATGCAGCCAAGCAGCTGTTTCACAAATAAACGGGTTAACACCTTCTTTTTCCGCTATATATTTTGCCAAACGAGCCACTCGCCTCATATGATAATAATCGTGACCGGTAATGTCATTAGAAAATAACCTGTATACAAAATACTCTATCTCAGATAGTTGTTCTGCTGTTTGCATTAGAATAATCCTTTTGCTCGTCCATCTTCTCCTACATCCATTTGTAAAGCAGCCGGTTTGGCAGGAAGCCCTGGCATTGTCATTACGTCACCAGTTAAAGCGACAATAAATCCGGCCCCAATAGATGCTCGAAGCTCTCTAATTGTAATAGTAAACCCTGTTGGTCTTCCTAATAACGTTGGGTCATCTGATAATGAATATTGGGTTTTAGCCATACAAACAGGCAAATTCCCCCAACCTTGTTCTTGGAAAAAACGTAATTGTTTACGAGCCTCTTTTGTTATTTCAATATCATCTGCCCCATATACTTTCTGAGCTACTATTCTTAACTTGTTTTCCAAGGACTCGTTTATGTCATATAAAGGTTGAAAAGAAGAAGGAAAATTATTTGTTTTAGCGATTACTTTTTCAGCTAACTCTATTCCTCCTTTTCCCCCATGAGCCCATACGGTAGTTAACGCAACATCATAACCTCGCGCTTGACACCATTGCTGAATAAAGGATGTTTCCTGCTTTGTATCGGTTGGAAATTGATTAATTGCCACAACAAAAGGTACGTTAAAAGCCTGAATGGTTTCAATATGTTTTTGTAAATTATCCATGCCAGCCTCTAAAGCTGTGATGTTTTCCTCCATCAACCTATCTTTTGTAACGCCGCCGTGCATTTTTAGCGCACGTACAGTAGCGACGATAACAACAGCTGAGGTATCAATATTACCTGCATGAGATTTAATATGAAAATACTTTTCAGCTCCTAAATCCGCTCCAAACCCAGCTTCTGTTACTGTATAATCTGCCAACTTAGCTGCCATTTTTGTCGCAATAATGCTATTACAGCCATGAGCGATATTAGCGAATGGACCTCCATGAATAATAGCAGGTGTGTTTTCTGTTGTTTGTACAAGGTTTGGTTTTATTGCGTCTTTTAATAACAGGGTTAATGCGCCTTCTACTTTCAAATCGCTAACTGTGATAGGATGATGATCGAATGTATAGCCGATAACGATGGAACGAAGCCTTTCTTTTAAATCTTGTACATCGGTGGCTAAGCAAAGTATAGCCATAATTTCAGATGCTACAGTAATATTGAAACCATCTTCTCGAGGAACTCCTTGGTTTGCTCCACCTAGCCCAACAACGATCTGCCTTAGAGCGCGATCATTCATATCTACTACTCGTTTCCATTCAATCTTTCTTGGGTCAATTTGTAATTCATTGCCTTGATGAATATGATTGTCAATCAATGCAGCTAAAGCGTTATTTGCTGTAGTTATAGCATGAATATCCCCAGTAAAATGCAAATTAATATCTTCCATCGGTAAAACTTGGGAATAACCCCCTCCTGCTGCCCCACCTTTAATTCCCATTACTGGACCTAGCGAAGGCTCGCGAAGTGCAATAATGGCATTCTTTCCCATTTGGTTTAATGCTTGTCCAAGTCCAACCGTAACTGTTGATTTCCCTTCTCCTGCGGGTGTTGGATTAATTGATGTGACTAAAATAATCTTTCCACTTTTCTTTTGTTTCAATTTCTCAAATAAGGTTGCTGACAGCTTAGCTTTTGAATGTCCATATGGTTCCCAATCCTCTGAAGTTAGTTGAAGTTGCTCTGCAATGTTATGTATTGGCTCTAACGGTGTTTGTTGGGCAATTTCAATATCCTTATTCATATAGTATGACCCCTTTCAATTTGATGTTTCAGTAATCGTTTTCATTGCTTATTTAATACATTTAAATCATAACTGGAAACATAAAAAATGTCGAGTTATCGTCCTTACTTTCCTTGACGAAGTTACATAAATAAGCTATATTAGAATCAAGCAAAGAAGATGTACGGATTCATTCATGCAGGCAGCTTCCATAGAAGTGGGTGTAAAGTGATCCTACACTTCTATAGAGGCTGTCTATTTTTATGTTCTGTTATCTGCTTTGCATTACCACGTTTTTCAAAGGGAACGTGAAGCATTTTAGGAGGATTAATTAGATGGAAAACGGAGTAGTAAAATGGTTTAACGCTGAAAAAGGATATGGATTTATTCAGCAAGAAGAAGGAAACGATGTCTTTGTACATTACTCAGCAATTCAAGAAGAAGGTTTTAAAACACTTGAAGAAGGCCAAGAAGTTTCTTTTGATATCGTTGAAGGTGAACGCGGACCACAAGCAGCTAATGTTGTAAAAAAATAACGAACGTACCTCATAGATAAAGCGGTAATCTTTTCGTTAGATTACCGCTTTTTTTGTACTATAAGAAAGTAAAGGTTTATAGTATAAGAAAAACTACAGCTTTCTAACGATTAAATCATTAGACGTTGTCACTCTACAGAGGGAGAGTGACTTTTTTCGTGATTGCATATCTCTTTTCCTTCTTTAGAAAAGCCTAACTTCATACGCTAATCGTCATTCTATTACAAATACTTAATGGTTTGTTTTCTTTACGAAAAACCCAATTAGTATTTACAAAAAAATATTATTAGGAGAGATCAGATTATTTGTTTACAGACAATCGTTTCAACAGTTTTTCATTAGCCGATATAAAGCGTGACATGATTGCAGGTTTAACAGTAGGGATTGTGGCTATTCCACTTGGGATGGCGTTTGCTATTGCCTCTGGTGTTAAGCCTGAGTACGGTTTATATACAACCATTTTTGCAGGTCTTCTTGTAGCTTTGTTTGGGGGTTCCAGATTTCAAATTGCTGGTCCAACGGGAGCATTTATTCCGATATTACTGGCTATTGTATTAGAGTATGGATATGAAAAATTATTGGTAGCCGGGTTTTTATCAGGATTTATACTCTTGTTGATGGGGATATTTAAATTTGGCAAATTGATTCAATTCATTCCTAGATCAGTAACTATCGGATTTACATCAGGAATTGCTGTTATTATATTTAGCGGTCAAATTGGTAATTTTCTTGGTCTTGAAGAACTTGAGAAAAAGCAATATTTTCATGAAAATATGATGCAAATTATAGAGAATATATCTTTTATTAATTGGTATAGCGTTTGTACAGCACTAATAGGTCTATTCGTTATCATCTTTATCCCAAAGGTGCTTCCAAAGGTTCCTATTCTACTTGTTGCATTGATTTTACCAACAGCTGTCGCCATGCTGTTATATCCTTCTGAAGTGGCAACCATCGGTACATCCTTTGGTGGTATTCCTCAATCTTTACCTAGTTTTCGAATGCCAGAAGTAACTTGGGGAACTATTGCTGAGCTTTGGCAACCTGCTTTTGTAATTGCAATGCTTGGAGGAATAGAATCATTATTATCCGCTGTCGTATCCGATGGAATGACAGGGACAAAGCATAACTCCAATCGAGAATTAGTTGGGCAAGGGATTGCTAATATGGTTACACCCATGTTTGGTGGAATCCCTGCTACAGGTGCTATAGCGAGAACAGCTACGAATATTAAGAGTGGAGCAATTAGCCCTTTCTCAGGTATATTTCAAAGTGTTTTTGTTTTATTGATTCTATTGTTATTTGCACCATTTGCATCGAATATACCTCTAGCAAGTATGGCTCCTATTTTAATGATTGTCGCCTATAATATGAGCGAATATAAATCGTTTATTCATATACTAAAATTAAAAACAGGCGATTCACTTGTACTAGTAGTCACTTTTTTATTGACTGTATTCGTTAATCTTACAACAGCTGTACAAATTGGTCTATTACTTGCAATGGTTTCGTTCATAAAGCGGATGAGTGAAGTGTTGCAAGTAGAAAAAGTTATTCCTGATAAAATCAAAGACACCATACATGGTAATCATTTGGACACGTTAAGCTCCACTTGTCCCAAGCTTTCATTTTATACTGTTGGCGGAGCGCTATTTTTTGGAGCTGCAGACAAATTCGAGTCTATTATTACAAGGTCCATTAACCAGCGTCCAAAGGTATTAATTTTAAAAATGAAGCATGTTTCTATTTTAGATGCTACAGGCGCAGCTAATTTAGACTCTCTAGTTACTGATTTTAAAAATATGGGTGGAATAATTATTATCTCAGAAGCAAATTCAGATGTAATGGCTATGCTAAAGGCAAGTGGTCTTTTGTATAAAATTGGAGGACATCATATCTTTCGTCGTTCAGAAGAAGCAGTTAATTATGGACTGCAACTCATTGAAGTTAGCAAGTGTTCTGTATGCTCTAAAGAAAATAGAACCTCATGTAAAGCTTTTAAACAAAATAACAATGTATCTCTTTCATCATCAGATCAATAAATTCACGTATTAATCGGTTTCTTAAAATAAAAACATAGATTGAGAATGCTAAAATAAAACACCTTTTTTCCTTTATATTTTAATTTTATGTAATAAAATGCGCCACCTTTTACTTCTTGAATCAGGAGATACACAATAAATAATTGCATTTTAGTTCTTTGCAGCGTATAATATCATTTGTGTTTTTCGCGGTTCGAGAACTCCCGCGTTATCAAAACTAAGGAGGAATTTATGTGACAAACGAAATAATTTGGATTATCTTCGCTATCGTAAATTTTTCCATGCTATTATTGTTTTATCGTCTGTTTGGAAAAACAGGTCTTTATGTTTGGATTGGAATGGCTACAATTATTGCAAACATCCAAGTTTTAAAGACTGTCGAGCTTTTTGGGCTGACTGCTACACTTGGTAACATTCTATATGGGACAGCTTATTTAGCAACAGATATTATTAACGAAAAGCATGGAAAAGATGAAGCGAAAAAAGCGGTTTGGATGGGGTTTGCTACGCTATTAGCGATGACCATCTTTATGCAAATAGCCCTGACGTTTCAACCTGGTGCAGACGACATCGCTCATGAATCATTAACAACTATATTTGATTTAATTCCTAGGGTGGTTGCTGGAAGTCTAGCAGCTTATATCATCAGCCAGTCATTCGACGTTTGGATTTATGATAAATTTAGGAAGATGTTTCCTGCTGACAAGCATCTATGGATCCGTAACAATGGAAGTACAGGTGTTAGCCAATTATTGGACACGGTCGTATTTTGCAGTATCGCTTTTTATGGAAGCTATCCAACAGAAATATTTTTTGAAATTTTCATTACTACTTATGTCATTAAGTTTATTGTAGCCATTATGGATACGCCATTTATGTATATAGCTAAAAAAATGAATCATGTTTAAATTTTATCCATGTAATAAAAAGCCGCTCTTTTTAATCTGGATTTTGAGCATAACCTAAATAAAACACATTCATATTCACTAAATAAACATGTTCCACTTTCAATAAGTGGAACATGTTTATTTATTTTAGCACTATAGGAAATTATAAGTGTTTCTAATGCCCATAAACAGCTTTTTCTTCTACGGGAATGCGGACATATAATAATAACGCATGTAGAATTGGAAATACTATCGCTGTAAACCACGCACCAAACAGTGAAGGAATGACAAACAATTCTATACCAACAATAATGTAGTTAGGATGTTTTACGTATTTATATGGGCCTCGCTTAATAACGTCAAATTGCGGTGCAATGATTATTTTGGTGTTCCAAAATCTACCCAATGTTGCAATACACCAAATACGGCCAATTTGGGTAATTATAAAAGCAGTAAATAGAAAATAGTTAAAGGAAAAGCTTTGTTGATTACGAAAAATAATTTCCGCAATGAGGGACAGGAAAAACAATGTATGGATAATAATAAACCATTTATAGTGTTGCTTCCCTTTTTCAATGGCTCCTCTTTGTTTCATCCATTGCTCATTACTACGTGCAATAACCAGCTCGACTAGTCGCTGTATTATAATCACCGACAAAATAACCCACATAAAAATTGGCATTACTACATCCACTCCATTAAAATTAATTCTGAACTGAACCCTGGGCCAAGTGCAGAGAGCACACTTTTTTCATTTGTATATCGTGCTTCCTTCATCCATGAATAAAGTACATATAGAACGGTTGCTGATGACATATTACCGTGTTTTCTTAATACAGAAATGGAGTGCCGAAATTTATCAACATTTGCTTGCAACACATGTTGCATTGCTTCGATAACTTTCTTGCCTCCTGGATGGGCAATAAAAGTAGCAATAGCATTTTCGTTTAATTGGTGTTGAGTAAAAAATAGCTGTACATGCTCCCTCCAAAAACTTTGCACGAGCGCAGGAATGCTTTTGGAAAAAATCACTTCAAACCCTGTATCGGTAATTTGCCATCCCATTACCGAAATGCTGTCCTTTTTAGTATAAGAATGGGATTGCAACAAACGTGGTACTTTATTTTTATTATGTTGAATTAATGGAGATGTTTCTCCAACAATAACTGCGGCCCCTATACCGTCACCAAATAAAGCAGTTCCTATCAGGTTACTTTTTTTCAAATCCCCTTTTTGAAACGTTAAACTACATAATTCACAACAAATGACTAATGCAGATTTATCTGGGTTTGCTGTCAACCAATCGTGTGCTCTTGCTAAGCCAATAGCTCCTCCAGCGCACCCTAACCCCCATAAAGGCATGCGCTTTACATCTTGTCGAAATGGGCGTTCATTCATTACATGTATATCTAATGAAGGTGTTGCTACGCCAGTACTTGACACAAAGATAATCATATCAATATCTTCGTAATCAATAGGATTGGATAAAAACGCAGTCTGATGTAAACAATCATCAATAGCTTTTAACGCATACGCTTTAGCAAGTTCAATAAATAAATTGTTGCGCTCTTGGAAGGAATGATTTTCTGTAAACCAATTAGCTTCCACTACAAACTGCCTTTCGTCCACTTGTGCATGATCAAAAACAGGGAGTAGCCGGTTAATTTCTCGCTTGGAAAAAGGAAAAATTTCCTGAACGATTTCTTTTATACGTTGTTGACTTAGACGATACTCTGGAATCCCCAGGCCAATCGAACAAATATATGACATGCTTTAATCTCCTTTACAAATCATGACGTTTGAACGTTGTTCCCCCTGTTAATGGATCAAAATTGCATACTAAAAACAACATCTTTTATACAATTAAAAATGATAAATCGCCTTGAATTTTTTCTCTAAATGTTGAACTAAATAATCAGGATTTAATGTTTCGTTCGTTACATCAGTTAGAATTTCCAGCGGTTCTTTTAATTTACCATATTGGTGAATCGACTTGGCGAGCCAACTTTTAATAGGAGTAAGGTCACCAGTTCGTATAAGGCTCTCTACAGGAAGGTCTTTAGATAATGTATGATAAATTTGTGCTGCATACATATACCCTAAAGCGTAAGACGGGAAGTACCCGAAATCACCGCCTGCCCAATGAATATCTTGTAGTACACCTTCTCTATCTGTTGGCGGCGTGATCCCTAAATAATCATTCATTTTTTCATTCCATAAATGGGGTAAATCATCTACTATGATTTCTTCATTTATAAGTGCTTTTTCTAACTCATATCGAATCATAATATGTAGCGGATAGGTTAATTCATCTGCTTCAATTCGAATAAAAGATGGCTTCACTTCGTTGATTGTTTGATAAAATTGCTCTAGATCTACATTTTGAAATGAATGTGGAGCATACTGCAAGAATAAATCGTAATTCTTTTCCCAAAATGGATAACTTCTGGCAATAAAATTTTCCCAAAATAATGATTGTGATTCATGTATACCCATAGAAGCTCCAGTCGCTAATGGTGTTCGAGCTAAACGAGGATCAATATTTTGCTCGTATAAGCCGTGTCCCCCTTCATGAATCGTTCCAAATACAGCCATTCGGAAATCATTTTCGTCATAACGGGTAGTTAATCTTACATCATTTTGATTTAATGGAATAGCAAATGGATGAACAGTCTCATCTAAACGTCCAGATGTAAAGTCATAGCCCATCTGTTTAAGCAGTTGCTCTGTAAAAGCTACTTGCTGTTGTTTAGGGAAATGAACCTGTATTATACTAGGGTCAGGCTTTACAGCACTTGTTTGCACTTTTTCTAACGTGGAGCGTAACGAACTGCGTAATTTAGGGAATACATGATCTAGTTCGTTTACTGTGATACCTGGCTCAAATTTGTGTAGCAAAGCATCATAAATATTGTTTTCATATCCCCAATAAGAAGCGAATTCACGGTTGAAATCCACTAACTTTTTAAGGTATGGTCGAAATAGATGAAAATCATCATTCTCTTTAGCTTGTTGCCAAATCGCTTCAGATTTAGTCTGCGTAATTATAAAATCTTTATACAGCTTGTGAGGGATTTTTTTATTCCTTTCATATTCTTCTTCACAAACTTCAATTGTTCTTAAAAGAATAGAATCATCCGTGTTAGGTTTAAGTTCTTTAATATATGCTTCCATTTGCTTCGATGTCTGCAATTGGTGAATTTTTTCACCCAAAAAACCTGCCACTTCTGACCGCTGCTCAACGCCTTTAGTTGGGATTTTCGTACGCATATCCCAATGTATAAGGGAAAGTGCCTCTCGATAATAATCAATTTCTTTTAAATAATTTTTAAATTGCTGTTTTTGATCACTTAATTTCATCAGAATATCCCCTCTCTTTCTGACCGAAGTACTGATAATAATCTGTTCGAATATAGCCATTAAACAACTTTCGCTTCTTCGTTGCTTTTTTACCAAAAGCGGCTTCAAATTGATCGTATGCTGTTATTATATAAACACTCCAACTGGGGTAGTTACTTATGATTTCACCAAGTTGTTTTGCTGTTTTCATTGCTTGTTTTTGATCTCCGAGACGCTGCCCATAAGGCGGATTGCTTACAATATAACCGTTAGGCTGTTTAAAGTGAAGGTCACTAACTTGCATTTGCTTCCATTGAATAAGTTCCCCTAGCCCTGCTTCAAGTGCATTTCTATTGGCAACGTTAATCATTTTATGATCGATATCCGTCCCAGTAATATTTAAAGGTTGATCATAATTAGCGACGTCCTCCGCTTCTTCAAAAGCTTTGTCCCAATGCTTTTGTTTAACAAATGACCAATTTTCGGATGAAAATTCACGATTAAAACCTGGAGCAATATTCTGTCCAATCATTGCAGCTTCAATAGGTATAGTACCTGAACCACAAAATGGATCAACGAAAGGCTCATTTGGATGCCAATTAGTTAATAATACTAATGAAGCAGCAAGGGTCTCTTTAAGCGGAGCGTCACCTTGCCCAACTCGATAGCCTCGCTTATGTAAACCTACGCCTGAAGTATCGATCGTAAGTGTTGCTTCATCTTTTAATAGGGCGATTTCGACACGATACATTGCTCCTGTTTCTGGTAGTTTAGAAACCATGCCGTATTTTAATTTCATCCGTTCAACGAGCGCTTTTTTGACTATTTTTTGACAATCAGGAACACTATGTAATGTTGATTGAACAGATTTTCCTATTACAGGAATTTCGCCATCTTCATCAATGTAAATCTCCCAGGGTAAAGCCTTTGTTCCCTCAAATAAATCATCAAAGGAAGTAGCTTTAAATTTACCAACTAATAATTTTACTCGATCCGCAGAACGAAGCCATAAATTACAGCGAGGAATTGCGCTTATAGGTGCCTCAAATTCTACTTTTCCATTATCAACTTGTACTTCATAACCTAAATTTTTAACTTCTTTTGCAACAACAGACTCTAATCCCATCGCTGCGGTAGCTATTAATGTAACTGTCTGCATAAAAAACGTCCTTTCAATGACTGTTTGTGTTTTAGTTTACCATATTTTCTTATGTATCATGAATAATTATTCGTGATGCAAATGAATTTCAGATAGGAAATGAAAAAAGTCTCTCTTTCGTTTATACACCGATAGAGAGACTTCATGTTAATTTTTTGACCTGTTAAATACTCGATAAGCCATGTTCTGTACCATTGTACTGCTAACGGTGGTCAACCTCGTACTTTGGTGGTGATCATCTATCTACAAGCTTAGCTTGTCCTCCGTTCGGTTCCTATTCCCTACTAAAAGATGCCCCTACCATTATTTGGGTTGCTCACTCGTGGGGTTTACCTCGTTCCACCTGAAAGGTTTCCCAATCAGCTACGTCACTGTGGCACTTTCAAGGTTACTTCCGTATCCGATTACTGGACTTAGGAAATATACCTGCCGTTAACCAAAAGGTTACCTTAACTTATGATTTCGTCAAGCACGAACACTACAAACATCGCAGTTTGTGTGAGCATGGACTTTCCTCTGTAAAAATTACAGCGATCACTTGAGTATTTAACAACTAGTCCAAGTTAAAATTATACCATATGGATAAAAAAAAGCAAGTTAAGAAAGAGAAATCACCAGATCACCCTTCTGAATCAGCAAACTTTTTACCAAACACTGCTTTTTCTAAATTTGAGAGACGTTTTAACACATCATAATTAACTTGATGATTAGGTGCAGTTTGCACAGACCTTGCTTTTGGTTTCTCAGAACTTGTTTTTCGCAATTGCTCATTTTCTTGTTGTAAACGATTGATCTCCTGTTTAAACAAATCATAATCTTGAATAATTAAGTCAAGAAATTCATCCACCTCTTCTTGGTTATATCCTCGCATTGCGGTCTTAAAATCTTTATCCAAAATATCTTTACTTGTTAAATGCACTTGGTTCATACTCATTCCGATCACCTCATACCAGTTCTATAATTAAGTGTGGCTTTGTTTGTTTCTTCTTTTCCATTGTATGACTGGAAAAAAATAATATGTTTGTGTACTCTTTTTTTATTATAGCATTAAATAAGAGGTGTGAAAAATGAATCCGTGCAAATGCGTTGTGAGTGGTACATAATGAAGTATCAAAAAGTGTTTGTTACGATTGAAAAATCAATTGTTTGCTGTTCCCCAGTTTGTCTGCATTTTCAATAGAGAACAAACGTCGTAAATTGCTACACTTCTTGTTCTAAATCAGAAGGTTGAAATGAAAAAGGCAATAATTCTTCCACTTTAACCGTTTTTACATCTTCTTTTAGATTAGTTAGGTGAATAAGCATATCAGATGGAAAAAATTCACTCATTACCTGTCTACAAGATCCACATGGAGGTACAGGTCTTTCTGTATCAGCAACAACAGCCATCTCCGTAAATGATTTTTCGCCATTGGCAATTGCTTGAAAAATAGCAACTCGCTCTGCACAGCATGTGACAGGATAAGCAGCATTTTCGATATTACAGCCTGTATAAATGTTTCCAGAAACCGTTTGTAACGCTGCTCCAACTTGAAAACGAGAATACGGTACATATGCTTTTTCTCTAATCGTTTTCGCAGCTTCTATTAATGCTTGTTTTGTTTTCATCATGCATCCCCTTCTCAAAAGATTTTAGAATTATCTTTAATATATTTACGACAGCGTATCCAACTCGCGCATTAACTGATCAAAAATGTATTGTATTGATTTGTATAATTCGAAATATCGTTTTCTCTTTACATCAATATAATAACTATGCAACAGTAATAGTTCCATATTTTCTCTTGTAGAAACAATTTGATGAGGATGTACATTCACTTTGCGCTCTTGTACCAACTGTAAAGCTTCTTTTTCCCAACGTTCAAGCAACTGATAAATAGGCGTTGTTTCCTCTTTAACTTTCAGAAACAACGCTCTATCTTTTCGGTCCTCTGGAGGATTCGTATGCTCAAATTTTTCTTTCAACTGATATAAATTTTGTTGTAATTTATTTGTTTGTTGTTTTATATCCATGCAAATCTCAACCTACTTAAATATAATGTTATGTTTATATAGTAACATATAATGAAGATGAATAAGAACTTTTTTCTATGGTGTTATTTTAAAATATTTATTATTCCTTTTGAGGAACAAAGTAGATACAAGTTGATACTGGATAGGATTACTTACTTTGTTCTCTTGTATTTTTTTCTAATTGCATACATTGATTCTTCACTAGCGCAATTTCATTTAGTTTTTCATAATATTGACTTGATATATTATTTTCTACTTTCATTGTCAACTTTTGATCCAATCGGCGAATTTGATTTGATAATTCGTATAAAGCTGCTTCTACTTTTTTACGGTCCACACCGCGCTTTCCTTTTTTTTGTGATTGATACGCAAGCATTCTTATGCTACCTCCTCTTCCCATCTTACTGTATACATTTCGTCTTAAAAAGAAGGCTTCCTTCACGTTCGACAAAACTAGAATGAAGCTTACAAAACAAGTGCATATACTCATTTATTTTTACATTTTTGACAAACTAATGATGAAAGGAGGGTAAACGATGAAAGATAAAAAGAAGAAACAAGCCAAAACAGAAAGCATCCGTTCTAACTCTTTGAAAAAAGGAGATAAAAAATTGAACGGACCCAATTTCCCAGCAACTTAAGGGTTTAATGATTAACAAAGTGCTGCCATATACATGCATGGCAGCACTTTATCTATTCAAAATGGTTTTAAAAATTGCTCGAAATGACACGTTGTTTTTCTTTTGCTATATTTTTTTTGTTACTGTAACCTAATTTATATATTTTAGAGAAGCTAACCCCTTTTATTGGTGGAAAAATATTTTTTTGCGGTAAACACTTGTTTAGTATAGAAATAAGCAAATAACATTTGTCGTTTTTGGTAAAAAGTTTTTCCGATTTGTTGTTTGTTACATTGATGTGCGTCGCGAATCCATTTTTTCTTTACACCCCCTGATTGATACCAATCCTTTCGAATAGTCTCTTGATGTGTAATAATGGGATATACCATTCGCAAGATTGGGGTAACCGGTTGTTTGGGAAGCTTCAAAAAACGTTCATAATCACGTCTAGATCCAGTGTGTGTACAATATTTAACAAATAAAAACGTTTGCTTATAGACAGTTGGGGAAAAAATAAGAGAAGCTAGTTTTTTCCCTAGCTGAATTCGGTTCGTTCTATTTGTGAAGTTATGGACATAGGCACCATATAAATCATTGGACATAGAAGGCAAAAGAACAGCATTCATCATAAAAAAGTTTTGCATTTGATAAGGCAATTGATGAAATACACGACGTTGAAAATAATGCTGTTTAATAACAGGTTCTTGAATAACATTCTGTTCGTTTATAATAAGTGCTTGTACAAGACGATTTTTATCACAATACTTCCAAAAATAGTGCCATTCTTTTATCATATAACTAGAAACATGAAACAGAGAAAGAAGGTCGAACATTGGTTTGTTGTTTTGCTTGGATAATTGGTATACTAAGAGTTGGGGATAGGCATCTGAAAAAATGAGCCAATTAGCACGCTCATACGTCATAAACAGCCGCTCTCTTTCTTGTTTCCCTAATAAATATTGAAATGGAGTCATTTGCAAATCAGTCATGTTCCATCCAGCATTTCTTGATACGATACTTGCTAAAAAAGCCCATTTTATTTCCGGGAATTTCAGATAAAACTTAAAATAAGCGTTTGTACGTGTTATATTATCTTGGTTATGTGCTATTGTTTTATTTGTTATATAATGAAGATAGGCTTTGAGGTTTGCATCTATATACATCTGCCTCCCATCCTTTCAGAACAATTATTTTATAACATGTACGGAGCAAGACGTTACTATGCATTATAAGTTGCTAGTATTTTTTGCAGAGAGGAAATACGATGTAAATAAAAGTAAATTTCTAATCAAGGTGAATTTTTCAGAGACAACACATTTTGTGTTGTTGAACAATTTCTTTTCTCCATGAAACGTATCAGCTATTTCATTTAATCATACGCTGATTTAAAGAAGGGATTGTAAATAAATGAATTACCCAAATGGAAGAAAAAATGGGGACCTATACAAGCAAAAAAAATTATATTCTCATCAATTTGGTAATCGTGGGATGTCATTAGAAAAGGATATTAATGATACAAATGCATACTATTTAGAGGCAAAAAAAGCTGTGATTCACAAAAAACCGACACCTGTTCAAATTGTCAAGGTTAATTATCCAAAAAGAAGTGCAGCAGTAATTACAGAAGCGTATTTCAAACAAGCTTCAACAACGGATTACAATGGAGTGTATCGCGAAAAATATATTGATTTTGAAGCAAAGGAAACAAAAAATAAAACGCTATTTCCGTTAGCAAATATACATGATCATCAAGTCGATCATATGCAGGCTGTTGTTGCTCAAGGCGGTATTACATTTCTGCTCATACGCTTTTCTGTACTTGATGAAACATATTTATTTCCTGCTGAAAGACTTTTTACGCATTGGGATGCTCACCTAAAAGGAGATAAAAAATCCATTGCGTATAAAACAATAAAACAGCAGGGTTATTTTATCCCTTTTCAATATAAAGCTAGAGTTGACTATTTAACAATTATTGATAAGCTTTATTTTTAGAGATGGAGGAATGAAGCATGGCAAATAATAGCCAGTCTCGTACAGCGAGAAGAAAACAAAAGAAAACAAAGAAAAAACCATTATGGAAAAAAATATTACTTTCAATCATAATTATTTTTATAATTATGGGACTTGGCGCTGGAGCTACAGCAGCTTATTGGGTAGCCACAGCACCTGATCTGAATGAGTCGAAATTATCCGACTCTCTTGCCTCAAAATTCCTAGATATTGACGGGAAATCTTTTGCGGTTATGGGCGAGAAAAATCGAACGAAAATTAACTACGATGATTTACCACAAGTGTTAATTGATGCTGTTACAGCAACCGAAGATGCGAGGTTTTTTGAGCATTCTGGTATTGACTTAAGGAGAATTGGCGGTGCGGTTATTGCCAATATAAAAAATGGTTTCGGTTCAGAGGGGGCAAGTACGATCACGCAACAAGTAGTTGAGAAATCTTTCTTGTCTGCTGAAAAAAAGATTAGTTTAAAAGTTCAAGAGCAATGGTTAGCATTGCAATTAGAAAGAGACTACTCAAAAGAAGAAATTATGGAAATGTATCTGAACAAAATCTTTTACGGTAGTAATGCTTATGGAGTAGCGACTGCTGCTGAAACTTATTTCGGAAAAGAAGATTTAAACGAATTAACGTTACCTGAAGCGGCCATTTTAGCTGGTTTGCCACAGCGACCAACAGCATACAATCCGTTTGAAAATCCTAAATTGACGAAAGAGCGAATGAATACTGTTTTAGATTTAATGGTACGTCATGATAAAATTTCTGAAAAAGAAGCCGAAGAAGCTAGAAATGTTGATATTCCTTCTTTATTAGTTGAAGATAAGCCAGAAACAACACCTTATGAAGGTTTCTTACAACAGGTGGAAAAAGAAGTGAAAGAAAAAGTAGACGGTGCAGATATTTATACAGATGGTTTAACCATCCATACGACAATTGATCAAGATGTGCAGAAACATGTGGAATCCTTACTAACGGATAGTGATTCCAATCCGATTCAATATCCTGACGATGAGATGCAAGCAGCAATGACAGTTCTTGATACGAAGACAGGAGCCATACGTGCTATTGGTGGTAGAAGGAATAGTGAAGGGAAAAGAGAACTAAATTACGCTATTCAAAACAAAACGCAGCCAGGTTCAACTTTTAAACCAATTGTAGCTTACGGACCAGCGATTGAATATAATAAAATGTCAACGTATCATCAAATAAACGATGATAAACCATACGAAATCGGTGGTACAGATTCAGTAATTGGTAATTGGAATGGGCAATATGCTGGCTGGATGACAGCACGTCATGCACTTAAACAATCGCTAAACGTACCTGCTGTGAAAGTTTTAGAAGAAGTTGGTTATGAAAAAGCAAAAGAATTTGCAGAAGGTTTAGGAATCAAATTTAAAGACGATAAAATTTTAGTTGGTGATGCTATCGGTGGTACAGGGACAGAGGTTACACCTTTACAGCTGGCTGGAGCCTTCCGAGCCTTTGGTAACGAAGGGTTGTATAATGAACCTTATTCGGTTACAAAAGTCGAATTTCCAGATGGGAAAACAGTTGAATTAACACCACAAGCAGAACCCGCTATGTCAGACTATACAGCATATATGATGACAGATATGATGAAAACAGTTCTAACTGAGGGTACAGGTAAGAATGCAAATATTCCAGGCCTTCCCGTAGCTGGTAAAACCGGAACCACAAACTTAAAAGATCGTGAAGGAAGCCCTGATGCTTGGTTTAGTGGTTATACAACGAATTACACGATTTCTGCATGGGTTGGTGGTTATGAAGATGAAGAAGGAGGTCGAGATGTTATTCCTCCTGGAAATGGAAATACGCAAATTCCATTACAAATGTTTAAAAATACGATGACAGAAATATCGAAGGACATAGAGACAAAGGATTTTGTCAAACCAGATAACGTAATTGAAGCGGAAGTTGAAAAAGGATCTAATCCACCTGCAAAACCAAGCGAACATACACCTAGCGACAAGATTATTACAGAGTTGTTTGTTAAAGGTACAGAGCCGAAAGAGACTTCCGAGAAGTTTGATCAATTAGATCCGGTTAGCGGATTAACGGCAAGCTTTAACGAAGAAAAAAGTGCGATCGACGTTTCTTGGGAATATGATGCTGATGCAGATGTTTCCTTTGAAGTCAGTGCGCAAGTGGATGGCGGTGAGATGCAAACATTATCAACTACCGAAGATACATCTATGGAAATATCAGCGGTGGAACCAAATAAAGAATACACGATTCAAGTTGTGGTAGTTAGTAATGAAGACGATTCTAAAAGTGAACCGAAAACGACTACAGTAGCAACAGGTGAAGAAGAACTAGAGGAGTTACCTGAAGTAACAGGGCTAACAGCTACCTATAATGAAGCAAACAAACTCATTGATGTCAGTTGGAATTACAATGGCCCGCCCGCTACCTTTGAAGTATCTGTTAATGGTGAGGTACAAACCGTCCAGTCAAATGGGTTAGAAATAAGTGGAGCTGCACCTGGAGAAACGTACAACATATCTGTTACACCTATTGGTAAGAAAGGTAAAAACGAAGGTGTAAGAGGACCCTCTCAACAAACATCTGTAACCATACCAGCAGAACAAGAAGAACCTCCTGCTGATGATGGAGGGGACGGTGGAGCTGATACTGGTGATAATGGTCAAGATAACGGGGAAGCTCGTCCACCAGAAGAGGAGGAGGAAGACCCCCCCTCTGATGAAAATGGTCAAACCGATGATGGATCAGATGAAGAACAAGGGGCTAGTGACAAAAGCTAAACTGATAATAACTAAAGCTTCGATTATAGAGTAGAAAAGAGGTAAACGCAATATTTACGCGTTTACCTCTTTTCTTTTCTTCATTCGTTTTTGTCCCTCACGGCACACTTCTAATAATGGACATTCCATACAGTTCGGATTTCTTGCTTTACAATGATATCGACCAAAAAAAATCATGCGATGATGCGTATCACTCCATTCTGACTTTGGAATTTTTCGCATTAAAGTTTCTTCCACTTCCGGGACCGAATCTTTCCACCTACATATACCAAGTCGCTTTGAGACGCGTTCTACATGTGTATCAACCGCAATTGCCGGCTCACCAAACGCTACAGAGGCAACGACATTAGCTGTTTTTCTACCTACCCCTGCTAATTTCATTAATTCTGTTTTTGATTTTGGAACGATTCCTCCATAATCTTCTATCAACATCGCACAAAGCTTACGAATATTTTTTGCTTTATTTCGGTATAAACCAATTGATTTAATATCTTCTTGAAGCTCTTCTAAAGGTACGGCTAAATAATCTTCAGGCGTTTTGTATTTTTGAAACAGCGTTCTTGTAACCTTATTAACTAAGTTATCTGTACACTGGGCAGATAACAGCACTGCAATTACTAATTCAAATGGGTTTTTATGTGTTAATTCACATTGGGCGTGAGGAAACATTTTTTTCATTTCATCCAAGCAAAAGCGAATTTGTTTTTGCGTCAGCATCGCTAATCCTCCCCTTCCAGCCAATTATAGTAAAAAGAACTGTTACGAGTACTTTGTGAACTACCTTCTGATCTTGGAGCATTCTGTCTGGCATGAAATTGTTTACTGGACATTCTAGCTTGTTCTACACTATGGATCCCTTTTTTCTTCCATTCGCGTAAAATACGATCAATATATTTAAAATTTAACTTTCCCATTAACACGGATTCACGTAAAGCTGCTTTAACTAATGATGGAGCAATTTGATCCTCATCTAGCCACGCATTAATCATTTCAATTTCAAATGGCGATAATGGTCTACCGAATTCTTGTTCAAACAAGATAAAAATAGTCCCTTCAGATGTATCTGAATCCTGTTTCGTATCTTCTTCCGTCTGAAATAATTTATCCCATAGAGGATTTAAATCGTAAGCTTCTTTAATCTTTCCATCGTTTTCTTCTTGCTGTACAATAGCCAGCATCCCTTTTTGAACAAGACCACGTAATAAATGTGCACATTCTTGTTCTTTCATCGTTACAAAAGTAGTTAATTGATCTGGAGTAGGAAAATCAATTCTTTCTACCATAAATCGTTGTAATTGTATTAGCAACATAACTTCTTTTTCATCTAGCCCTATAGAAACATAGGAAGTTAATAGTTCCTTTGGAATAGGCACTTGATTGTTTAAAAGGTGCTGAATGGAGAATGATTGCTTTTTAATGACGAACATCTCCTTCTCATCTTATAAAATTTCCGTTTTACATGATAAATGAATCCCTTGCCTGTTCTAGCAAGGGATAGGTTATTTTCTAAGTTTTGTATAAAGTTTGAGATACTTCTTTTAGAACATGAATCAATCGGCGTTTGTTTCTGACTTGTTGCATTCACTCATTTTCCCTTATTAAGATAGATATAGAAGCCTTACAGCACCCCTATATATTTAAGCTAAATTAACAACTTAATAATTATGGATAAAGCCGATTTAGTAGACGTGGAAACGGTATAGTCTCGCGAACATGATCAACACCCGCAAGCCAAGCTACCGTTCTTTCCAATCCTAGGCCGAAGCCAGAATGCGGTACACTACCATATTTTCTTAGTTCTAAATACCATTGATATGCTTCATCTGTTAATCCATGTTCTTTATAACGCTCTTCCATTAACTGCAAATCATCAATTCGTTGAGAACCACCAATAATTTCTCCATACCCTTCTGGTGCAATGAGATCTGCACATAATACGACATCATCTCTCTCTGGATGTGGCTTCATATAGAATGCTTTTATTCCCGTAGGATAATTGGTAATAAATACTGGTTTATCAAAGCTTTCAGCGATAGCTGTTTCATGAGGAGCCCCAAAATCTTCACCCCATTCTATGTCGGCAAAACCTTTTTCTTTTAATAGCGCAATTGCTTCATCATAAGTTATCCGAGGAAACGGTGCTTGTACTTTTTCTAAGCTTGAAATATCACGATCTAATGTTTGCAATTCCAATTTACAATTTCCAAGCACATTTTGAACGATAAAGCTAACATAATTTTCTTGGATTTCAAGACTTTCTTCATGCTCTACGAAAGCCATTTCTGGTTCAATCATCCAAAATTCAATTAAATGTCGGCGTGTTTTTGATTTTTCTGCTCGGAAGGTCGGTCCGAAAGAAAATACTTTTCCGAATGCCATTGCCGCTGCTTCCATATATAATTGCCCGCTTTGTGATAAATAAGCTTCTTCATCGAAGTATTTTGTATGGAATAATTCAGTTGTTCCTTCTGCCGAGGATCCTGTTAAAATAGGCGGATCAATTTTAACATAGCCGTTATCATTAAAAAATTGATAAGTCGCACGTATAATTTCATTGCGTATTTTCATAACAGCATGTTGACGTTTAGATCGTAACCACAAATGGCGATGATCCATTAGAAACTCTGTACCATGCTCTTTCGGTGTAATCGGGTAATCATGAGCTTCATGAATTAATTCAATATCACTTACTTGCATTTCGTATCCAAATGGAGAGCGTGTATCCTCGACAATTTTACCAGTAATATACATCGATGATTCTTGTGTGATGTTTTTAGCTAATTGGAATGTTTCTTCGCTCACATCATTTTTTACAACAACACCTTGCATAAATCCAGTGCCATCACGTAATTGTAGAAATGCAATTTTTCCACTTGAACGTTTATTTGTGAGCCAAGCTCCAACCGTAATTGTCTCTTCATTATATCTTGGTGCCTGCGAAATTGTCGTTTTCAAAAGAACTCCTCCTAATACATGTTCATGCTTTTAGAAAATTTTTTAACGTAAATTATTGTTGTTTTTACACGATAAAATTAAGAATTTATGCTCTCTTATAGTGTAAAATAAAATGTTTAATTCTTTTTGCAGCTTCTTCTAGTGCTTCCATAGATGTGGCATACGATAAACGTACATTATTAGGCGCACCAAATCCAGACCCGGGAATAAGAGCTACTTTTTCTTCTTCCAATAGTGCCTTTGCCCAATCATCTACATTACTAAAGCCACTTTTACGTACTGCCTCTTGCACATTTGGAAATAAATAAAATGCCCCTTCAGGCTTTACACAGCTCACTCCAGGTATCTCCGTTAGCAGTTGATATAAACTTTCCAAACGATGTGAAAAAACACCCTTCATTTCTTCATTAAAGGAATCGTCCATTTGATAAGCGGCTAATGCTGCGTACTGAGCAATTGACGTTGGGTTTGATGTAGAATGTGAAGCAAGACTTGTCATTGCTTTAATAATTTCATTTGGTCCAACAGCATAACCAATTCTCCAACCAGTCATGGAATGGGATTTAGATACACCATTAATAATAACTGTTTGAGCTTTTAATTCTGGTGATAATTGTGCTATAGATACATGGTCTTCGCCAGAATAAATTAGCTTCTCATAAATTTCATCGGATACAATTAACAAATCGTGCTTTAAACAAATGTCTCCTAACTGCTTTAATTCATCTTTATTATACATCATACCAGTCGGGTTACTAGGTGAATTAATAATGATGGCTTTCGTTTTCCTCGTAATAGCCGCTTCTAATTCCTGTGGCGTTAATTTAAATTGGTTTTCTTCTTTAGCAGGAATAAAAACAGGAGTTCCACCAGCAAGCTTTACTTGCTCTGGGTAACTAACCCAATACGGGGCTGGGATAATAACCTCATCCCCTTCATTTAGCAGCACTTGAAAAAGTGTGTATAATGCATGCTTGGCTCCAGTAGTTACGATAATTTGTTCTTTAGTATAGTTAAGTTGATTATCTTTTTGAAATTTGTTTACAATGGCTTGCTTTAATTCCACAATCCCTCCAGAAGGCGTATATTTTGTTTTGCCTTCATTCATTGCTTTTTCAGCCGCAACCAATATAGGCCCAGGTGTATTAAAGTCAGGTTCACCAGCCCCTAAAGCGATAACGTCATGACCTTGCTGCTTTAATTCTTTTGCTTTCGCTGTAATGGCTAATGTAGATGAGGGGCTTAATGTTTTTACTCTGTTTGCTAATTCCACTTTTTATCACCTTTCTATTTAAACATACTTTTAAAGCGCATTTGTTCATATCGCGAACCATCATGCATATCTAAATAATCAAAAACGTATCGATTTGAGTCATCTATATAAGTCAGTTCCCACAATTCTTTGCCATCTACGAGTGCGGGGGTAATACGGATAAACTCACATTGATCACATTCCTGTCTCCACTGCTCTTTCATTTCTGATTTACTTACAATATCAGCTTGGTTTACAGTTAAAAGCTGTTTTTCTTTCCCTTTTAAGGGATAAAAAACAAGTTTGCTTTGTTCATTTTGGTCTTTTCCATACGCAACATGGTAGGCTTCTTTTCCATGAAATGTTTCTATTTTATCAATCTCAGCTAAAGTTTCAGCCTTCAGTAGCTGTTGCTTTGTTTCTTCATATCCTGCTGTTTTACTTTCAAGCAAACCATTGTATAAATAAATAAAATAGATACCGCAAGCCACCGTCAATAAAAAGAGAATGGATAATGTCCATCTTATCCATTTAGGACCGATATATAGTAAAGATCGCTTGTTCTTCATCTTTATCATCCAATGCTAAACCAAATATTAGGTTTTGTTCTTTTAAAGTTTTATTACATAGGTCTACTATTTTGTATAACTCGGAAGAATATCCGATTTGTACAGTCGCTAAAGTGGTTAATTCATCCATATTTTGACCTCCCTATATAGCAAGTATTGAAATTACGTTGATTGGTATAAAATGCAACATGGTCAATTCCATTTACGGTTAAAGTTTCTTGTCTTATCAAGTTCTGCTAGACATATCCTGCTTTTTTTAGCAAAGAATATGTATATGCTTAAATAAATAAAACAGAACATAAATATAGTATAACAAGCTTTACAACAAATGTGTTTTGTTTTTAATTATTGAGCAAATTATTATTCAACCCACACCACTTTACTTGTAACTGATGCTTTTTAGCATCAGTTTTTTATATACATGAAGTTCTTTAATTGGAGCTAGGATACAAAAGCTTTATTTATCCATATTTAAAACCATTTTTCAGCTCTATTCATTAATTCATGTGTTGTATCAAAAAATAATGGTACTTTAGGAATAGAGCGGATAAAATATTTCCCATAGCGAGCTGTTATAATTCGGGAATCACAAATAAACACAATTCCTCGATCACTGCTAGATCGAATTAATCTCCCAAATCCTTGCTTAAACCGGATAACAGCATTAGGTAAGGCATATTGCATAAATGGATTTTTGCCTTGCTCTTTTAAAAACTTTGATTTTGCTTCAAGCACTGGATGATCAGGTGGTTGAAACGGTAAACGCACTATTACAAGACACGATAAATCTTCGCCAGGAATATCTACACCTTCCCAAAATGAACTGGTTCCTAGAAGAATCGCTTTATCAAACGTTTGAAAGTTCTTTTTTAAACGCTCTCTACTACCACTGGAGATTCCTTGGGCAAAAAGTGCATACGTGTCATTCTCCATTAACTCTTTAAGCAAAGAATGTGAACGTCTTAGCATATCATATGATGTAAATAACACCAGCATCCTACCGTTGGTTATTTCTGCCAAAGATAATACTGCCTCACAGGTTGCATGAATAAATTCATCGTTGTGTCCTGAAGTGATTGTTGGAAAATCATTTGGCACCATTAATTGTACTTGATCGGCATACGAAAATGGAGAAGCAATTTTCTTCGTTAAAGGGTTCTCTGTTTGTAAGCCTAGACGCTCCACAATATATTGAAATGAATTCTCTATTGTTAATGTAGCGCTTGTTAAAACAATACTTTCTTTAACTGAAAAAAATACGTCTGTTAGTAAATTAGCAATATCTGTTGGTTCACTGTATAAGTAAACTGCATTTTTTGCGCCGTATGCCTCTATCTCCATCCATTTTACTTCCTGTGCGCTATCTTCTACAAGGAAAAACTGCTCTAATTGGTCAATAAATATTTGCAGCCGTTCGGCACTAGCCAAAAGTTTCTCTTTATCTTCCTGATGAAGTTGATTCACTCGTAACTCTGCTTCAATCATTACTAATCCATGTACTAAGTCGCGTAAATGTAAGCAAACCCTTGATACCATTTCTTTAATTACTGTCCATTTGTTTTGATCTTCTTTATTCGCTTCAAAGCGATATTGCGTTCTACCTATATCACTAAACGATTTGTCTCCTTTACGTACCTTGGAAACATATTGAAACAAGTAACGAAATAAATCATCCGTTTCATAACGAGTATCATCAAGCAGTTTATTCCACAAAACCTTAGTTTCTTCTGAAAGTGCTGATGGGTAATGAGATAAAATGGTATGAACCAGTTTCTGTTCATCTGTTCTCCCTAATTGATTCAATGTATAATGCATATGCATATAATCAAGTTTTAGTCCATAATGCTTCGATACGGTTGCGTCAAAATGATGTGCTTCATCAATAATTGCTCTTTCGTATACTGGTAGTAAAGAAGAAGGATGAAAAATATCTGTACATAATAATGCATGATTAGTAATAACAATATGAGCTTGCTGGGCTCGTTTTTTTGCGTACTGATAGTGTGATCTATAAAACCATTGCGAGGATGGGTCAACACCTTCTTCCATGTCTGCAGATATGCGTCGAAAAAACAAATATCCACTAGAAGGCAACTGGATTTCGTCAACGTCACCCGTTTTCGTTTCTGTTAACCAAACCAAAAGCATCGCTACGGTAAGAGCGATGTCGTAGTTACTCTGGAGAGGCTCTACCAACTCTTGGTGCAATTTTTCCAAACTGATATAATGCCCTTTCCCTTTAAGCAGTGCTACGCGGAAAGGGAAAGGAATTAACCGACGAATTAAGGGGATTTCTTCCTCTAATAATTGAGTTTGTAACTGCGTAGTGTATGTACTAATGACTACTCGTTTATGTGTAGAAACAGCATCATATATTGCTGGAAGCAGGTATGCCAGTGATTTTCCTGTTCCTGTTTCAGCTTCAATCAACGCATGCTGTCTCGTTTGGAATGCATCAAAGATCATTTCCGACATTTCTCGTTGTCCTGCACGTTTTTCATAAAAAGACAAATTTTTTTCTAAACTACCATTTGATTCATAAATGGAGTCTAAATAATCCCCAAAAGAAAGATCCATAACGTTATCTTCCTTTTCTAGATGATTCATACGGCGATAGGCAAGACCTTGATATATAGCAATTTCATCATTTTTTTCTACAAACACGTTTTGCTCTTTATAATAGTTAAATAAAGCATATGCATCTGACTTTAACCACTTTTCCAAACGTAGCAATTGCTCTAGGGTCTCATAAGGTAAAGAAGCTAGTTTTTCTTTTAGCTTTAAAAATAACTTCGCGGTAACAAATGCATCGGAAAGTGCGCGATGCGGGTTTTCATGGTTGATTTGTAAATAATCAGTTAGCTGATTTAATTTATAACTTGGCGCACTTGGAAATAGTATTCTTGCTAATTCTACTGTATCAAGCACTGGGTTCTTGAGCTTTTTTCGATCACTTTTAGTCAATTCTCCATTTAAAAAGCCGAGGTCAAATGGGACATTATGTGCGATCAAGTAACTATTTTCAAACATAGCAGTTACTTCATCTGCTATATTTTCAAATAATGGTGCATCGGCTACATCTTCATTTGAAATACCTGTTAAATTTGTTATAAATGCTGGAATTTCTTTGTTTGGATGTAGTAAGGTAGAATAGCTATCTACAATTGTATCTTGCTCAATAACTACGATACCTATCTCAATAATTTTGTCTGTTTTAGCTGGATTATTACCAGTTGTTTCTAAATCGATCACAACATAGCGTTGCACGTCAGCCCCTCCCTTCTTTTAAATAACTATTTTATTTATTCATTATTAGATTTAGCTTCATGAAACCAGTCAATTTCCCCTGAATACAACCGCTCTACATCACCAGCTTCATTTTTTATTAACAGCGCACCATCGTCAGCCAAACCATAAAATACAGCCTGTCGAGTCTTATCCAATTGACGGATGGTGATCCAATCCCCTATTTTAAATCCATATGACTCCCATTTCGTTTTCACAGCTAAAAATCCTTGCTTCATATATTCATCATAAAGACTTTCGAAACTGCTCAAGAAATATTGTATAATTTTCCTAATCGGCCATTGTTTCCCAGTTTCTATTTGCAATGAGGTTGCTCTTTTTTGTACGTCTTCTGGCCAATCATTCTTTTGTTGGTTAATATTTAATCCAACACCAATGATAACATACTGGATTTTGTCCTGCTCAGCTTGTAGTTCTGTTAAAATTCCTGCACATTTTTTTTCATTATCAAAGAGAATGTCGTTAGGCCACTTAATACGTGGCGTTAATCCCGTTAACTTTTCAATAGTTTCCGTTAATGCAACAGCAGTTAATAATGTTAACTGTGGAGCAAGATATGGTGGTAAGGGTGGCTGTAAGATCATGCTCATCCACATGCCATCGCCTTTTTTAGAATGCCAATTTCGATTCATTCTTCCTCTACCAGAAACCTGCTCATCTGCAATAACTATAGTGCCATGTCCTTTCTGTTCTTTTGCAACTTTATGGGCAATAATTTGAGTAGAGCTAGTCACTTCACGATGAATCACTTTCTGGCCGAGCCAATTCGTTTGTAAACCCCACTGTACGGTGTTTTCAGATATTTTTTCTGGATAGCTAACAAATCGGTAGCCTCGCTTCGACTTTGCTTCTATGACGTAACCATCTTTCTCCAATTCTTTCATATGCTTCCAAACGGCGCTGCGAGATATGTTTAATTTTTCTGAAAGAACCTGTCCAGATATATATTCTTCGTTATTCTTAGCAAGTAATTGGATTAATTGATTGCGGGTGGATTCCATTTTATCCATTCCTTTAACTTATAGTAATCATTTGGCAACTGTCCTGCAACAACTTTTCGCTCCAGTTTATTCAATAGTTGTTGTATCCACGGGCCTTGTTTAAAGGCCGGAAAAAGATCGATAATATCCTGGCCACTTAATTTTATGTCTGATCTAGATGTAATCGGTAATGTTTGTTCTATTTGTAATAACTGTTCTATTGTAATATTTTTTTTAGAATATAAACAATTTGTTAGCCGAATAAAGCTATTATACAAAGCTCGTGGTAATTGATAAACAAGCCAAGGAGTTAAGTCATTTGCTTGTAATTCTTCTAATTGTTTAGTTAGATTCATGGCAGCATTTTTTTGTTTATTTGAGCATTTCCATGCTTTTGCCCATGTTAAAAGCGGTATTGTGCGATCCAAAAAATGAAAAAGCACCAATACTTCGTGAAAAAACGGTAAAGGTTTTATATTTTTTGGAATCCGGTAAATTAATGAGTGGTGCTGTTCAAATACAGGTAAGTATTTATAAATCTCCAAATCATTTACATATGTTAATCCATGTTGTACATAATCACCAGCGAATAGCTTGGTAAACTCTCTTGTAATTCGTTCTACTGCTAACCCTTTCATTTCATGCCTTACTTTTCGAATGTGTTCGATCGTATCCGGATGAATAGTAAACCCTAATTGACTGCTGAAACGAAGTGCACGAATGATTCGTAACGGGTCTTCTCTAAATCTTTCTTCCCCGTTTCCTACTGTACGAATCACATGATTATCTAAGTCAGACCTACCAGCAAACAGATCAATAATGTTCCCTTTTAAATCCATTGCCAATGCATTTATCGTAAAGTCTCTTCTTTCTAAATCTTTATCAATGCTATCTACATATGTAACATCATCTGGATGACGTTGATCCGTATATGTTCCGTCAACTCGAAAAGTGGTTACTTCATAAGACTCATTTTGATGGCGAATAATAACTGTTCCATGTTCTATTCCGACTGGTATCACGGAAGAAAACAAATTTTGTAGCTCAATTGGTTTTGCTGATGTAGCTATATCAATATCCCCAATAGGACGATGAAGCAGAAAATCTCTGACACACCCTCCTACAAAATAAACATTATATCCATGAGCCTTGATTTTCTCTACTACTGGCTTAGCTTTTTGGAAAGGTTCTGCTAACATAATTATCACCATTTCTATAAGCTTGTAAGTAAACAGTCATATAATTGCTCATACTGCTTTACAATTTGCTTCGAATGAAAATGAGTTTCTACTCTTTTAACAGCATTGTTTGAAAAACTATTCCACAATGTCTGATTCGTTAATATTTCAATAGCATATGTTGCTGCTTGATCAGTGTCCCCTAATTCGGAAATAAACCCTGTCTGATTATGATCAATTACTTCGGGTATACCGCCAACATTTGTGCCAACGCACGGTACACCGCAAGCCATCGCTTCCAACAAAACAAGGCCAAAGCTTTCCTTTTCTGACAGCAATAACTTTAAATCACTGATACGTAAAAGCTCACTTATATTTTTTTGCTTACCTAAAAATAGAACTTTCTGCTCTAATTTTAATTCCTTTACTAAATTCATAGCTGTTCCACACTCTGGACCATCACCAATAAGTAATAATTTACTATCTACTTGTTGATGTATAAGGTAAAATGTACGTATAATATCTGGCAATCGTTTTACCTTACGAAAATTAGAAATATGAACAATCACTTTTTCGTTTGACTTAATGTCATATTGCTGCTTGATAAAGTCTAACCGTTTTGGATAGTACTCTTGTTCATTTATAAAATTATAAATGACTTGTATATCTTGTTTTATTTTAAGAAGTTGTTTCGTATGACTAGCTAAATGGTTTGAAACTGCTGTTACAGCATCTGATTGATTGATTGCATGAGTAATCATGTTTTTAAAAATATCATCAATCGCTAAAACAGTAATATCTGTTCCATGTAAGGTTGTTACAATCTTTACTTTATGTTCTGCAATATCTCGTGCTAAAAGAGCGCTAATAGCATGTGGCATTGCATAGTGGACATGTAGTATATCCAACTTTTCCCGATTGATTACTTCTGCCATTTTAGCAGCTAATGCTAAATCATACGGTGGATATTGAAAAACAGGGTAGTGACTTAATTCAACTTCATGAAAATAAATTCTTGGATTAATATGATTTAGGCGAAAAGGTAAACTGGAAGTTATGAAGTGAACTTCATTCCCCTTTTCAGCGAGTAACATTCCTAACTCCGTTGCAATAATTCCAGATCCTCCTACACTAGGATAGCACGTTATTCCAATTTTTTTCATGCTTTTTCTTTTTCCTTTTTCTGTTTGACAATGTCACGCCATTGAAAGTCACCGTTTTCCAGCCCACGGATAAAAATCTCAGAAGCTGCTATATTTGTAGCGAGCGGTATATGATAAACGTCACATAAGCGCATTAAAGCACTAATATCTGGTTCATGAGGCTGTGCAGTTAAAGGGTCACGGAAAAAGATCACCATATCCATTTCATTATTTGCAATCATTGCACCAATTTGCTGGTCGCCACCCAATGGACCCGATTGAAACAAATGTACATCCATTCCTGTTGCCTTACGAATCTTACTGCCTGTAGTTCCTGTTGCATATAAATGATGTTCCGATAAAACATATTGGTATGCTGTAGTAAAATTCACCATATCTTGTTTCATTTTATCATGTGCTATTAAAGCAATATTCATCTGTATCCCCGCCTTTACAAGATAGTATCTAACCCATAGATCAATCCTTTTACTTCCATCACTTTATTCACACAAAGTTTCACACCATCCATAAAGGAAGAGCGATCCATGGAATCATGTTTTATCGTTAATGTTTGTCCAGGACTTCCAAAGATAACTTCTTGATGTGCCACTAATCCCGGTAGCCGAACGCTATGAAGCTTTATTCCATCTAAATCAGCACCTCTTGCTCCTGGAATAGTCTCTTCTTCCTTTGGATGGCCTTGTGTTTTCGCCTTGCGATTTTCGCTAATTAATTCAGCCGTTTTAATAGCTGTTCCAGATGGTGCATCTAATTTTTGATCATGGTGCTTTTCTATGATATCCACATCTGGAAAGTAAGTAGCGGCCATTTTAGCAAATTTCATCATTAAAACTGCTCCAAGGGCAAAATTGGGAATGATCATACATCCCATATTATTTCGTTGTGCAAATTCGTCTAATTCCTTTAATTGTACTTCCGTAAAACCTGTTGTTCCTACCACTGGACGAACATGATGTTCTAGTGCAGATTTTGTGTGTTTGTAGCCTGCTTGGGGGACAGATAACTCAATTAAAACATCTGCATCTTTATGGTTTTCGAAACATTTTGTAGCATCATCATAGATTGGAATAGAACGTTCCACGTCTGGAAAAATCGTATCTAATGTTCTGCCATTATTTTTATGGTCAATACACGCAACTAAACGGAAATTTGTTTCGTTTTCTACCATTTTCACTGCTTCTGACCCCATTTTACCTCTTGGGCCTGCAATTACAACATTAATTGCCATACTCTATCTCTCCTCTATTGATGTAAGTCGTCTTTCTTCGTCCAACGATCTTTGTCCCTAGTTTCAATTTTTGTTATAGCTCTATGAAAACAATCAGATAGGTCCATATTTAATGAATTAGCAAAGCATGTAAGCACAAAAATGATATCCCCGAGCTCTTCTTCCATACTTTTTTCCTTTTCTGTTTTCTTTTTAGGTTTTTCTCCATAATAATGATTAACCTCTCTGGCTAATTCACCTGTTTCCTCTGTTAAGCGAGCCATTAAACTTAAAGGAGAAAAATAACCTTCTTTAAATTGTCCGATATATTGATCAACTCGCTCTTGAATTTCTTTTGTCGTGTATATAGTATTTTCCATCCATCTCTTCCTTTTATCTACATTATTAATATTACCATGTTAGCGAATCCATCACATTTTGACAAATGATTTATCATGAGTCAATCGTTCACGAGACAAAATTAATTAACCTTAGAGAAAACATATGTCAATATAGCTTTTATTTTTATTTACTATTTCATTATAAGGCAAATGGAGTAGTATTAAAAGTTCAAGAGAAAGACTATTATAAGCAATATAAGTTAGCCTTCATTTATCTTAAAATTTAATTACATATTTAATAAACTAGGAATGTATACATTGGTTACTGTGTATATTGGGGCAAGAGTTATCGATTTTATTCAATAAGGTGCTTATTCAATTCAGCTAAAGGGGCCACTATTATTTCAAACCAAAGTGAGGAAATTGCTGCAACAATTCTCCAGAGGATGGATCGAGGTGTTACGGTGTTAGAAGGAAGAGGAAGCTATTCTGGAGAGAAAAGAGATGTATTGTACTGTGTTGTAGCTAGAAATGAAATTGTGCGTTTAAAAAACATCATCGAGTCTATTGATCCCTATGCATTTGTAGCTGTTAGTACTTTCCATGATGTAGCAGGTATAGGCTTTACATTGGATGAAAATAAAAACCCTATTAAAAATTAGTGGAATAGTTTAATTAGATCAATGACTCACACATGTTTACAATAAACCCTAAAATTATCTGTTTCCCTATAGTAAAAAATCATCCTTAAACCTAAAAAATCAGCGGTAGTTCAAACCACCGCTGATAACCTTTAAACTTTATTCATCGCTAGCAACAAACATCAAAATAAATCGTAGTAGTTCTGCTAACGCGACTAACGCTGCTGCTACATAAGTCATCGCAGCTGCATTCAGAACTTTTTTCGTATCTCGCTCTTCATTATTTCGAATTACTCCTGAAGATACTAGTTGAGCCATCGCCCGATTAGACGCATCGAACTCTACTGGTAATGTAACCAATTGGAATAAAACAGCTGCGGCAAATAGAACGATACCTAACAAATACAGCTGGCTCATTCCGATCACAAATCCAATTAGTATAAAAACCATTCCAAAATTGGAACCGAAGTTGGCTGCTGGAACAAGTGCGCTACGAAAGCGAAGAAAAGCATAATTTTCTGCATCTTGAATAGCATGTCCGACTTCATGAGCTGCCACAGCAGAAGCCGCCATAGAATGCCCATGGTAGTTATCGCTAGAAAGACGTACAACTTTTTTTCTTGGATCGTAATGATCAGAGAGCATACCTTTTGTTTCTTCTATCGTTACATCGTATAATCCGTTTTCATCAAGAATGCGACGTGCTACTTGTGCACCAGTCATATACGAAGATGTTGGCACTTTCATATATTTTTTATACGTGCTTTTTACTCTTGAGCTTGCCCACAGTGGAATAAGAAGCAATAAAGCTACATAAATTAAGTAACCTCCAAAACCACCAAACATACGCATCCCTCCTTATAAGGTCAATTTTAGTCAAAAACAAGGCGTTAGTCAACTGTTTTGTCTTGTTTACTTTTCTTCTCACCTTTATATTTTCTCCAACTTACATAAGTTAATGTAATGCCGATACAACCTCCTACAATAAGCAAAATCCAAATAAACGGAAATAATTGACCTTTCTGTTCCGTGACTGGTTGTACCCAGTTAGAGGCATTGGCGTGTGCTGCTTTAGACATAAAAATATTAACATATATGTATATCCCTATGGTCATCCCAAAAGTAAACACGAATTGATGCCTATTCTTATTCATAGAGACCACCCCATTTTTTCGTCTAATACTAATGTATGAAGCGGTCTTATATGATATAACGAGATCTTTTCATTTTCATTTGCTTTTTTGCATTACAGAATTTTAGTATTATCGTACAAGTAAAATGCAGGTATTACCATTAACAATTGGTAATAAATGGGGTTCTCTTAAATCGAATAGCAAAATAATATGTAATGCCGATGGATAAAAGACTTAACCAGAATGTAAAATAGCCTATTTCGTTCATATAAGAGGATAGCGAGGAATAAACTGGCATTTGCTCAAAAACGTAATCAATCACATCATTATGTAACGTCCAAATAGCTGCAAACACAATATGACGTAAGCGTAATTGATAATAAGGCATATAGAGCAGCCCTTGAACGGCCATAGCACCGTGCGAGGCCATTAACATATATCCTTGCCAATTTAACGTTCCCTCCACTAGTAGAGTAAGAAAATTCATGACAACAGCCCATATACCATACTTAAATAAAGTAATTACTGCTAATGCTTCTATGTAAGGAAGATGTTTACCAAAAATAAAAAGCAATAAAAATATAGAGAAAAATAAACTGGCCGTTGGACTATCAGGAACAAAAATTAAAAAAATGGATGCTGTTTGTGATAATTGTGAACCATACCATATATAACCATATATAGTGCCTGCTAAATTAATAATAAATAACAAGCATAAAAACCGTTTATCTATCAATAAGTATTTAAACAAATTGTCAACCTCTCTCTAACATAATATGATACATATTTAGCCTAGAAAGTTTGCAAGGAGATAATTTCTTAGGAAAACCTAGCCTACTGAAAAGCTGTAGCTTTTCTTATAACAAACCTTCATAGTATAAAAAATGAAGAAGCACCTTTGCCAATAGTATTGGCAAAGGTGCATTTGTATTACTCTATTCACCAGACTCCTCATTCACGGATACGATAAAATCAACCAATTGTTGTAGTTCTTCATCTGTACCTGAGAACTGATCCGGTGGCATGGAGTTAATTCCCTCTGTAGCAATTGTAGCAATTTCTTCAGCAGATTTATCGATACCGATGAGTGACGGACCAGCCGCCCCCCCTTGCAAATTATCGCCATGACAAGATAAGCAACTGTTCTCATAAACGGCGTAACCAGGGTCTTCTGTATCAATCGCTGCCTGCTCACCAGGAGGTACTGGTTTGTTAGTTTCTGCTCTTGATTCCCAATCTACATTGGCTGCAGATTCGTACGTTAGCCAAATTACAGAAGCTAAAGCAAGTAGCATCATTCCAACAGAAATAGGACGTTGATGTGGTCTTCTTCCGGGACCTTTGTCTAAAAATGGAGCTAATAATAATGCACCGAATGCAATTCCAGGTAAAACAAGAATCCCCATCAGTGTATAATCTCCACTAGCAAATTCATATTTTAACAGTTCATACAAGAACAAGAAATACCAATCCGGCAACGGAATATAAGATGCATTTGTTGGATCAGCCATACCTTCTAATGGAGAAGGATGAGCTAATGTTAGACATAAAAATCCAACTAAAAACACAGCACCTACTAACCATTCTTTTAATAAAAAGTTGGGCCAGAAAGCTTCTGTTCTTCCAGGATATTCGGAATAATCCTTTGGTACATTTGGTTTTCTATCAGCAGTAATACGTGAATCGCCAACAAATTTCATACCTTTTCCCTTATGCATGCTTTCCCCTCCTTTTTATAATGGTCCAGAAATCCCTTGTCTACGGATTAGAATAAAGTGTACTGCTAATAATGCAAAGAGTGCTCCAGGCAAGAAGAACACATGAATTGCAAAGAATCTGGTTAGTGTTTGGGCTCCTACAATTTTTTCGTCACCCGCTAATAGCGTTTTCAACTCTTCGCCAACAAATGGAACTTGTTGCGCAATTTCCAATCCAACTTGCGTAGCAAAAAAGGCTTTGTTATCCCATGGTAATAAATACCCGGTAAACCCTAATCCAAGCATGATAAAGAAAATCAAAACACCAACAATCCAATTCAGTTCACGTGGCTTTTTATAAGCTCCTTGGAAAAACACTCGTAGTGTATGTAATAACAGCATGACAATAACAACACTAGCGCCCCAATGGTGCATACCACGAACAATCTGCCCATGTGCTACTTCCGTTTGCAAGTAATAAACGGATCTCCATGCATTTTCGATATCTGGAACATAATACATCGTTAAAAACATTCCAGATAGGATTTGAATAACAACCACAAAAAAGGTTAAACCACCAAAACAATAAACAAATGCGGAAAAATGATGTGCTGGATTTACATGCTCTGGAACTTCATGGTCTGCAATATCCCGCCAGATAGGCGTAATATCAGCACGCTCATCAATCCAGTCATAAATTTTTTGTAGCATATACTATTACGCCCCCTCTCTTGGTACTGCATCACCTAAAAATAAGATTCCATCTCTTACTTCTAATTCATAAACATCCAACGGCTGTAAAGGCGGTGTTCCTGGTACGTTTGTTCCATCTTTGTAGTAACGTCCATCATGACATGGGCAAAAAAACTGTTCAGGATATTCATCACTTCCTCCCCAGGATACGACACAACCCAAGTGTTTACAAACTGGGGAAAAGGCTTGAATATCGCCATTTTCATCCTTAAAAACCCAAGCGGAACGGTTTACTTCCGACTCGTACCAGCCATCAACTTGTGTGATTTTCCAATCTACTTTTTGTGGCTCGGTAGTAATGTCATCAACAGATAAGCCGACATTTGCCATGTCCCCCTGCCCCGATTCTTTTAACACTGGATCAACTGCCATTCGCAACATTGGCGCCAGCATTCCTGCTGCCATAAAACCACCAACCCCAGTTAACGTATAGTTCAAGAACTGTCTACGGGATACTTGTTGCTTTTTATCGCTCATGATTTTCCCCCCCTCTTATACAATAATCACGGACAATACAGATATTCACATTACTAGGACATAACCATGATAGCGTAAACTGTTTGTCCGGTCAATGATTATTCCTTTTTCCCAAAAAAACTTTTTTCTTCTTATTACCAATAAGATTGAATTAACTCGCTCATTTGCTCCACTTGATCACGAATAAATCTGTACATGTCTGCAGAATGTAAATCACCTGACTTCATTCCAGGCAACCAGAGTAGTGTTCCAGGAAGAACTTCTTCATGCTTTTTCCATCCACCATCTAAAGTTAGAAAAAACACATGATTAAACGGTTGCTTTTTTATTTCTTTAGCCCAGGAATCAATCCTTTTAAGTTCCTGTTCTTGGATGATAGGTTTTCTATAAACATAAGGTGGTAATAACATCATCCGTCCTGTAAGTTCTTTTTCTAACTCATTTACAAGTAACATCGTCCATTCGTATTGAAACGCGTTTACGTCTAAATGCGTATCACTTTCCATTTCAAAAGGCATTAATGGAATTAGAACCGTATCAATGTATTCTTTTGCTTCTGTATACTGCGTTATGTCTGTTTTTTTCCATTTCATCGCTCTGCCCAGCCTTTCTTATTCTGCAAAATTTTAAATATATTTATTTAAATCTTATCTATCTTCACAAAAAAAATCAACCTATCGCTTTAGCAATTTTGGTTGATTTAGAAAGTTCTCTTCCAACATTTGAAGTTCTTTCGTTAATTTTAAGAAAGCTTCTTCATTCATAGAGTCCAAGGCTTGATCAATTTGCTCATTTAAAAAACTTTTTTGAAATTCGTATCGAGATTGATCAAGCAGCTGCTGTGCAACTTCTTTGTCCTGAGCAGTTATGAAATAGTCATTTGGTATAAATGGGTTTTCCTCTAATACCGCAATATATAATGCACTTCGGTATGATCTTTTAAAATTTAACTGAAGGTACAGAGCTTCTGTTTTATTCAAGCGAATGTCATGAAACGATTTCTCTGCATCTGTTGTTACGAGTTGATTTTTATAAAAACGAAAGGCTGTTTCACTGGAGCATTGACTTGTCATAATAATTCCCCGCGGACAGAATTTCGCCTCTCTAACAAAATGAAGATGGTGAAGTATTTCATCGTGATTCATTAAATAATTTAAAATCCATACGCTCTCTCGCTTTTTTAGCTGGTAATGATTTAAAAACCATCGAATAAAACTTTTTTTATCTTCTACAGATACTGGAGTATGCACCATTTCTCACTCTCCTTTACAACCTCTTTTCATGGATAATTTGGTGTACCACGAGTCCATTTAAATAAGTCTAAGAAGTTGTTCAATCAAAAAGCCATGCACTTACGGCTCTTCACGATCAGATTGCTTTAAGCGAAATAGAAATTCATTTACTTCATCATCTATTGGTTGTTGCTCAAGGTATGCAGTAAATACAGGTATCGCCTCTTTGATCCTCCCCTCTTCTGTTAAAAAATAGCCATATTCTTTTAAAAAGTCACTATCGTCTTTGAGATTATTATATGCAGTTTGATAGTGTTTTAATGCATCATTATATACTTCCAATTCATTATAAGCGCGGGCTAGTTCCCAATTATACAAAGGATCCTCTGCACCTGTATTCATTATTTCGCTAACCAAGTCAACAATTCCTTTAAAATCAGCATTATTTTTTAGTAATTCAATTAAAAATAGCACTGCTTCTTTAAAATCAGGATCCATTGCTATAGCTTCTCGAACATGCTGTTCACTTTTTTCATCTTCTCCAAGTTGATGAGCAATTTTCCCAGCTAACAAAAATAAATCTTTATTAAAAGCATCTACATGAAGTCCTTTTTGACTAATTTCATACGCTTTCTCATATACCCCCTCTTCCTCATAAAGAGAAGCAAGATGATAATACACTGTATGGTAATACATATCAATTTCCATGACATGTTCCCACGCTTTTCTAGCGATGTCTTTTCTTCCAGTTTGGTAAGCAGTAAAACCATATTTAAACAACGTATCGGGATTTTTACTATCTTCATCTTGATAGTAAGTTAAAGCTAATTCAAACTCTCCAGTTTCGGCATACGCTTCAGCTAGGCGATCTGTTATCGATACATGAGCAATTTCTTTCGTCTTAGGCAAAATATTTTCATAATAAGTAGTGGCTTTTACATAATCTGCTGTTGAAAAATATAATTCTCCTAAAGCAAAATCAATAATTGGTTCATTAGGATCAAATCGTTTAGCCATTAATAACTTTTGTTCAGATACTTCAAAAAGCCCTTGCGCTTGATAAAGATCTGCTAATTGAATCAATGTTTGTAGGTAAGCAGGATCTTCTTCATCAATATCATTTAACAGTTGGATAGCAGCTTCGTCATCATCCAATTCCGTATAAATATTTGCAAGAGCCACTTTTAGTTCTCCTTCAGCAGGAAATTGATGCATTAAATCTTGAAAAATAGCTTTTGCTTCATGTAAGTAGCCCCATTGTAAATACAATTCTGCTATTGTATATCGCTCTTCATCATCAGCCATTGGTAAATAGTTATCCAATAATTCTACCGCTTTTTCTGCGTGCTGGGCTTCCATTAAACGAACAGCTTCCATAATTGTTTCCACATTGAACTTCCTTTCTTCACGTTCATCAGGTCTTTATCATAACGGAAAACGAGCAGATGTTCAAAATAAACGCATAGCCAATCATTTTAAAGTTTAACACCATAGAAAAACTTGGCTATCTCCAAAGTCTTTCTAACTATAACCGTAGTTTTTCTTATTCTATAAACCAAAAAATCTTGTACTCCCTTTATATAATAACGTTTTCTCTTTATAGCCAGGAGAGCTTGATAAACATCCGAATAGCAACAGCCGAACCATTAAATTATAAAATAGTTCGGCTTGCTTGTACTATAGACATGTTATCATGTAGGAATTTTCCATGTAGCCTCTTGGATAGAGGCTACATAATTTGACTTCGCTAAAATAGCGTAAATAATGGGCTTTTATTAATCGTTAGCTTGATCGCTGTTGTAGTTTTGTCATGACCTTTTTTTTAGAATTACTCGCTTACCGATTTTAAATCTGCATAAAACGTTGGGTAAGATGTTGCAATTGGAGATATGTCATTGATTACGACTTCGCTTGTGGTGATCAAAGATGCAATAGATGCCATCATAACCATTCGATGATCATGGTAGGATTGAATTCTATTGCCGTGCAGTTTGGATCGTCCATGAATTAGTAGCCCGTCCTCTTTTTCTTCGACTTTTGCCCCTAAATTAGTAAGTGTTTCTGTCACAGCATGAATGCGATCCGTTTCTTTGACACGAAGTTCTGCAGCATCCTTAATTACTGTCGTTCCTTCAGCTTGAGTAGCTAATAAAGCGATAATTGGTATCTCATCTATGAGTCTTGGAATCATATCTCCTTCAATAATTGTTGCTGTTAGCTCCTTGTAACGAATATGAATGTCACCAATACGTTCGCCACCTTTTGTTTCTTCCCTCTCAATGGTTATGTCAGCTCCCATTGCTTGTAAAACGTCAATGATTCCTGTACGAGTTTCATTCAACCCAACATGTAATAGTTTTAATTGACTACCTGGAACGATAGCAGCTGCAACGAGAAAGAACGCTGCAGATGAAATATCACCGGGAACGTAAATATCTGTAGCTGTTAATGTTTGTTGTCCACGAACGGAAATATCTAAACCGTTATTTAACAATTCCACACCAAAAGCTTGTAACATTGATTCTGTATGATTTCTTGTAGGTGATATTTCAGTAACAGTAGTAGTTCCGTTTGCAAATAAACCAGCTAAAAGAACAGCTGATTTAACTTGCGCGCTTTTTACAGGTAAATGATAATGAATGGCTTGCAATGTTTTCCCTTCTACAGATAAAGGGAGATAGTTTCCTTGTGAGCGCCCTGTAATGCTTGCTCCCATTAGACGAAGTGGTTCAACAACGCGATTCATAGGCCGTTTCGTTAACGAACGATCTCCATAAAAAGTAGTAAAAAGAGGTAAGCCTGCTAAGATACCTAGTATTAGCCTTGCCGTCGTACCAGAATTACCTAGATAAAGAGGCTCAACTGGCTCAGTAAATGATTGTGGACCTTCTCCATAAATAGTTAAAGTGGATTCTTTCTGTTCAATAGAAACACCCATAGACCGAAAAATATTTACTGTACGTAAACAATCTTCACTGTTTAAAAAATGTTCCACAATTGTAGTCCCATGAGCTAGTGAGCCAAACATAATGGATCGGTGTGAGATCGATTTATCTCCTGGTACTTCTATCTCCCCATGTAAAGGGTTGCCTATCGGTTGTAATATTCGTTCTTTCAACTGTCTATCATCCTTTATCAAACATTATTTTTCGATCGTCGTTTCATAACCCGATTCATTTAAGGTGTGTGCACTTATTTTTTGGAGTTTTTCAGTTGCAAAACTTAACCTAAGAGCTCCCATTATTCCTTCCCTAATTTCTAATATTTGAATATTATTTATGCTAATGTTATTATCTGCCAACAGTTTTGTTACATGGGCTAAAGCCCCTGTTTGATCTTGAATATCTACATACAAATCGTAATATGAAGGAATGGCTCCTTTATCTTTTGTACCTAAACCATCACGGTACCGTTTAGCTGTTTCTAAATACGTAATCATCTCTTGCTTATTATTTTCTTCAACTAAATTTTTTACATGTTTCATTTCTGTAATCCATTCTTCTAAAAACAGCGACATTTTCTTTCGATTATGATAAAAGATATCCTGCCAAAGTGTTGGATTGCTAGATGCAATCCTTGTAATATCACGAAATCCACCAGCAGCAAGGCTGGGTAAATAAGCGTGCGTCTGTTCCCAATGCTTTGCCTGATGAACGAGAGAAGATGCAATTAAATGCGGGAAATGAGAAATCACACCAGTCATTTCATCATGTTCCTTCGCATCAAGTATGAGAAATTTGCTACGTGTCGGTTCAAGAAGCTTTTTTAATGATTGAACATCACACTCTTTACTATGCTTCGTGGGAGTCAATACATAAATTGCGTTTTCAAATAGATGCGCTTTTGCAGCCTGCACCCCTTTTTTATGGGAACCTGCCATTGGGTGTCCGCCAACAAAAGATATATCCGTGTTTTGTAACTGATTAGCCGCTGTTATCATGGACTGTTTCACGGAAGAAACATCAGAAACGATTAACTTTTGGGATAATTGTATTTCATCTAAAGCTGCTAGTAATTCAATTGACTTAGATATTGGAGCTGCCAAAATAAGATAGTCAACTTGACATACTGCGGCTGTAAAGTCTGTTTTTGCTTCGTCAATGATACCATGAGCCTTGGCGTATTGTAATGTTTCTAAGTCAATATCATAACCGATTACATAATTATCAGCTATTGTTTTTAATGCTTTTGCTATCGACGCGCCGATAAGACCAAGACCTGCTATAGCTATTTTTCGCTTCACATATACATCTCCTTAGCTGTTTTGGTGCTGATAGAGCGAGAGTAATTCCTGCATGCGATACATATCATCCTGTAACCCTAACGTAAATCGTATCGTATTTGGTATTCCCAACAGCTCACCAGGGCGAACGATAAAACCATGTTGGATTAAATAATCAAACACTTTTGTTCCGCTAGTAGGTGTAGAAACAAGCATGAAATTTGTTTCAGAAGTGTAATAATGCCAGCCGATCCTATCCAAAAATGCTTGGAAATCAAGCTTTACTTTTAGGTTTTGCTGCCTGGTTTTTTCAATAAAAGCTTCATTAGCAAGCGCAATTTGTGCGATTTGCTGAGCGATGGAAGTTGTATTGAAAGGTCCACGTACAACGTTTAATTGATTAATAATTTGTTTATTTGCTACCCCATACCCAATACGCAATCCTGCAAGTCCGTATGCCTTTGAAAAAGTTCGTAAAATGATAAGATTGTTGTATTTTTGAATCTGTTCCATTGCATGAAGGTCTTTCGTTTTGTCTAAATACTCATAATATGCCTCATCTAATACGACTAAAACATGTTGTGGGCACGTATCCATAAAAGCAATAAAATCCTGCTTCGTTATTGGAGTGCCAGTTGGGTTATTAGGAGAACAAAGCCAGATGACATTTGTATCTTGATCGATAGCTTCAAGCATACCATTTAAATCATGGTGGCCTTCTATAGTTGGTATCTCTTTTATTTTTGCTCCTTCAATGATTGCGTTATGCTTATATTGAGGAAAAGTTGGTATAGCCATCACTGTGTTAACTCCTTGAAATAAATAAGCTCGGCAAATCATTTGAACAATTTCTTCAGAGCCACTCCCAAAAATTATTTCTGACTCACTTACTTTTATTTTATAAGCTAGATCTTTGCGGAGTTGTGCTGTATGGCCATCTGGATAAATATCAAAAGCAGGCTCGTAAGAAGCTAAAAACTGTCTAACTGTATCTGCATAACCATATGGATTTTCATTTGAAGATAATTTCACAATTCTATCTATTTGGTATTGCCTCTTAATATCTTGGATCTGCTTTCCTTGTTGATATGGTGCAATTTGCTTTAACGAAGATTTTGTTTTCATTTTTGTTTGTCCTCCTTATTCCATTTTGCTAAATCAGGGCGCAAATGAATAGCTTCATTTTGAAAGACATGGTGAATATTTGATTGTTCTAGTTCTGTATTCACAACCATCATTACACGTATACAACGTTCTAAACTATTCGGCACATCTATTTCCGTCATACACATTACTGGAACGTATGTCCAACCCGGTAATTCACGCAAACCTTTAGCTGGGAAGGTTGCAGTAATGTCTTTTGTTACAGATATAAAAACATGAGAAACATCTTTTGGTAATACATTATTTTTCTTGATCATTTCTTCAATTAAGTTTTTTGTAGTGTTTATAATTACATCGGCTGCATTAACAACTACCGTTGTTGCACCTCGTATCCCTCTAGTCAATTATTCACCAACTTTCTTGTAAAAGAAGATAAGTAGGAAAGCATATCTTCATCCGTCATTTGTTTTATAAATGGTTTACCAACTTGTTCTAGCAACACCATTTGAATATGATGTTGTTTATTTTTCTTATCGTTTTTCATTTTAGCTAATATAGTTTGTTGATCTCCAGTTAGGAAATGAAGTGGGTAGTGATTTGTTTCTAACCATTGCTTTAGTTGTAAAAAAGGCAATGTCGTATCAAAAACTGATTCGCTAACATGGAGTGCAAATAACAAACCTATAGCAACCGCCTCACCATGTGTAATAGATCCATATCCTAAATGAGCTTCCAAAGCATGGCCCAACGTATGACCAAGGTTCAAATACTTTCGCATTGCATTTTCTTTCTCATCTTGTTCTACCACTTGTGCTTTAATTTGAATCCCTGAACGAATATGCTCTTGCATTATAGATGTTGATAAATTTTGTAATTTTGTAGTTAAAATGGAACGAAATATAGCTTCATCAGATATGAGCGCTTCTTTTACTAATTCTGCGTATCCAGAGCGGATTTCTCGATCATTTAACGTAATTAGCGTCTCCATATCATAAAAAACTCCTTGCGGTGCATAGAAGCTACCAATCAAGTTTTTCCCCAACGGATGGTTAATAGCTACTTTTCCACCAACACTACTATCATGCGCTAATATTGTTGTCGGCATTTGGATATAGTCAATGCCACGCATATAAGTAGCTGCTACAAAACCTGCTAAATCACCAATAACCCCCCCACCTAAAGCAATTAACAAAGAATAACGGTCTAATCCATACGCAATTGCTTCTGTCATTAATTGATTATAGTAATCTATACTTTTCGTCTGTTCTCCAGCAGGTAATATAGTGTGGTGGACATGAAAATCTGAGAGTGTTTCTAACACGTCTCCCAAATATAATTTAGCTACATTCTCATCTGTTATTATCCAAATAGAGGAATAACTATTAGTGAAATAATCCGTAATTTGATTTCGGATGCCTTCTCCAATAAGGATAGAGTAAGCGTGTGAACTTGCTTGAACATTTAGTTCTTCCATTTAAAAACACCTGATTTCTTCACGATATGCTTCAATCGCTTCTTTTAACTTTGAAAATTGATCATTTGTAAATTGTTCTGTTAAAGCTTTTGCTAGTTCAAATGCAACAACATGCTCCATAACAACTGAGGCGGCAGGAACTGCACAAGCATCAGATCTTTCAACCGTCGCTTTAAACGGTTCTTTTGTATCGATATCTACGCTCGTAAGTGGTCGTTTCATTAATGTAGGTATAGGTTTCATTACTCCTTTGACCACGATCGGCATTCCTGTTGTCATCCCTCCTTCAAACCCCCCAAGGCGGTTCGTAGTTCGGTAATAACCCTTCTCTTCATTCCAAGCAATCTCATCATGGACTTGACTACCATTCCGTTTTGCCGCTTCAAAACCAATCCCAAATTCGACCCCTTTAAAAGCATTTATGCTTACTACACTTCCAGCTATTCTACTATCTAATTTGCGATCATAATGGACATAAGAACCAACACCTGCTGGCATTCCTTCCACATAAACTTCACAAACTCCTCCGATAGAATCTCCAACTTGTTTTGCATCGTCAATTGCCTGTATCATAGGCTCTTCCACTTGTTTATCCAAAACGCGAACGGGTGACTCATTAGCTATTTGCTGTCTTCCTCGTACAGAAAGTTGTTCCGGGTCTTCTGCAACAATACCTGCTATTTCCTTCACATAACCAACGATTTCAATATCTAAATGCTTAAGCAACGTTTTTGCGATAGCCCCTGCAGCTACTCGTGCGGCTGTTTCTCGGGCTGATGAACGTTCTAATATATTCCTTATGTCTCGATGTCCATATTTAAGAGCACCATTTAGATCAGCATGCCCAGGTCTTGGCCTTGTTATCGTTCTACGAATTTTTTGATCTGCTTCTATCGGATCGGCGCCCATAATGTCTTCCCAATGTTTGAAGTCATCATTATGTACAACCAAAGAAATGGGTGATCCTAAAGTTTTGCCATGCCTTACACCACCTGTAATGTCTACAACGTCTTTCTCAATTTGCATTCGCTTTCCCCGTCCGTGCCCTTTTTGTCTACGAGAAAGGGACTGATTAATATCTTCCTTTGATAATGGCATTTGGGCAGGAACCCCTTCAACAATCGTGGTTAATTGTTTCCCATGTGATTCGCCTGCTGTTAAATAGCGCACGTTACATTCTCCTTTTATAGAATTTTTCTAATTACTATACCATACCTTAACATGTTTTTGACAATAAAAACTGAAAAAAACAAAGAATTAGTTAAATGAAGCGCTAACATTTTTAAAGAATTACGACCATTTTGTTTAACCATACATTATAAACTTACCTTATAGCGAAATCTTAACCGTAGCTTCACTTATTCTATAATCCACCATGATATACTTGTTTGAATGTAAAAAAGCTCGTAGTGGACCTATAGATCTCTACAAGCTATGTATGGTTATTCTATTGATTTAAATGCGATTCATACTTGTAAATTGTTCGTTCTTTAAATTTCATAAAACATCATTCTATTTTTTGATAAAAGAATGTGTCTAATAAACGTAATTGATATTTTTCTGGGTGAAATATTTGTTCCGTGCTACCGACAAATAAAACACCATTTGTGTTTAAGGATTCGCTAAAATGTTGATAAACGCTTTCTTTTGCTTCATCAGTGAAATAGATGAGAACATTTCGACATATGATTAAGTCAACATTATTTGGATATGTATCTGCTAGTAAATTATGCTTACGAAACGTAACTTTTTCTTTTATGTTAGGAGATAGATGATAGAGCCCATGTTGATTCGTAAAATACTTTTGAATAGCTTTCGCCGGTAATTCTTTTAAAGCCTGTTTTTGATAAATGCCTTGCTTGGCCTTGCTTAAAGCAGCTTCATCTATATCTGTTGCCATAATTCGATAGGAAGCTCTAGGAAAATGCTCTGATAGCAATATAGCAAGACTGTACGGCTCTTCTCCTGTAGAGCATGCTGCACTCCAAATTGTAAACGATGGTTTTTTCACCAATGCTGGCATAACTGTAGTTTGTAAAACTTCCCAACGCTTAGGATTACGATAAAATTCAGATACATTTATTGTTAACCGATCCACAAATTCGTTCAGTAATGCTTGCTCTTGATCTAGTGCACGATAATAACTTGAAAAGTCTTTATATCCTCGTTTATTTCTAAGAGATGTGAGTCTTCGTTTCATTTGTGTTTCTTTGTAAAGGTGTAAATCAATGCCTAATTTTATTTTTATTTTATTTATAAACTGGTTATAATCCTTCTCCAATAACTTCTCCCTCTTTCAATGATCACCGGTCTGCCTTCAGTCTATGGTGATAAAGCCGTCGTTTTGCTTATACTTTTTATGTAGTATAAATGTACCGCGAGGCACAATATCATCCTCGCGGCAACTTAAAGCCTTGCTATGTTAGTAGATCCAAGTTGCATCTTGCTTGGAATAATCGATGAGTTCTTCAACTTTAAAGAATAAAGAAAGCTCCCGTTTAGCACTTCCAACAGAATCAGAGCCGTGTATAATATTCTTTCCAACAGTCATACCATAGTCTCCACGGATTGTTCCAGGCGATGCTTCTGTAGGGTTAGTTTTGCCCATCATTTCTCTTGCGGTTGCGATTACATTTTCTCCTTCCCAAGCCATAGCAAAAACTGGACCAGATGTAATGAAATCAACCAGTTCTCCAAAAAAAGGACGTTCTTTATGCTCTGCATAATGCTGCTCAGCTAATTGCGTTGAAATGGTCATCAACTTTGCACCAACTAGTTTGAAACCTTTCGCTTCAAATCGGCTTATAATATCGCCAATTAAATTACGCTGAACACCATCCGGTTTCACCATCAAAAAAGTCTTTTCCATGTCACAAAACCCCTCACCTTATGTAATTTGTCTCACCGATAAAATTCTATCAAAACTATGTAAAAAAGACAAATTAAGTACGACGCTTGCCAATATATTTTCCAATTTGAAGTAAAGTTTGTTTTGCACGACTATCAGAAAAGCCTTCTAATTGTTGCAGTGCTTTTTCTAAATACCGATTACTAATTTGATAAGACTCGTCAATAGCGTTTGTGCTTTTTATATCTTCAATAATTTCTTTCATATGCTTCTCACGGATTTCAGAAGGAGCCTGTAATCCTTGAATGACTTTCTCTTTTAAAGCGGGTTTTCTCATCGCTAAAAATACAGGCAATGTTAAGTTTCCTTGTAATAAATCATTTCCTGCAGGCTTTCCTAGCTCTTTTTCAGAACCCGTAAAATCCAAAATATCATCGATGATTTGATAGGACATACCGATATTGTATCCATAAAGATATAATCTATGGGCTTCTGTTTCTGGTAACCCTGAAGCAATGGCGCCTAGCTTACAACTCGTAGCTATTAGTAAAGCTGTTTTACGCTTAATTCGTCGCAAATAATTGCGAAACCCCTGACTCGAATCAAATTTATCTTTAATTTGTTCAATTTCACCTTTACACACTTCAACGATCGTTTTAGAAAGTAGATGATGTATTTTCGCATCTTGCAAGAGTGTAATTTCTTCTAACGCTCGTGCTAAAATATAGTCGCCTGCATACATGGCAACACGATTACCATATGTTTGTCTAATTGTTGGCATGCCTCTTCTAATATCAGCATCATCAATTACATCATCGTGAACCAATGTAGCAGTATGAATAAGTTCTAATGACACAGCGACAATTTTTAGTCGTTCTAAGTCATAGGTCCCCATCTGTCCTGATAGTAACACAAATACCGGACGAATCCGTTTTCCACCTGCTTGAAGTAACTGGGTTGAAGCTTTTCTTAAAACAGGATGTTTAGCCTGTACAACTTCATTAATCGTTTGTTCAATTTCATTTAGGTCTTTTTTTAAATATCCATAAGCTTTAGCTAATTTCATTCATGTCACCTTTAATTTTCGCTTTATTAACTATTCGGTTCTTTCTCGCCCATATGCATGGCTGCAACCCCGCCAGTATAGCTCTTCACTTGAACATTAGTAAATCCAGCTTCTATAAACATTTGATTTAAACGGTTTTTATTAGGAAAATCTTTAGCAGATTCGTTCAACCATGCATACTCTTGTTTACTTTTGGCAATTAATTTCCCCAGCAGCGGCATAATGTATTGGAAATAAAAACGGTATAATTGTCGATAAATGGGTATAGTAGGTTGTGATGTTTCTAAACAAACTACTTTCCCACCTGGTTTTACAACACGGTACATTTCTTTTAATACTGTCATATAATCTTGAACATTTCGTAAGCCAAAACCGATAGTTACATAATCAAAGCTATTATCTTGAAAAGGTAGTTGCATTGCATTACCTTGTATGAAATCTACATGTTCTAATTCTAATTTTCGCTGTTTCTGTTTCGCAATGGAAAGCATATTTTCACTAAAATCAAGGCCTGTAACTTCACCTTTAGCTCCAATCTCTTCTGCCATTACCAACGCCCAATCTCCCGTTCCACAACATACATCTAATGCACTTGAACCTACCTTTACGTCCATACGCTTCATAACATCTTTTCTCCATGTTTTATGGCGTTGGAATGAAATAATGGAATTCATCGAATCGTATTTTGAATATATTTTTTCAAAAACGTGATGAACACGTTCCTCTTTAGATGGATATGCCATAGTTTAACCTTCTTCCCCCATAGTAGATATGTAAGCTTTTTTTATAGAAGTAATTTCTGTTTCTAAGTAGTTTGATAAGCTAGAATAAATAGACGAGAGCTTGTGCACTTCATCTTCTAATTGTTGCAATAATGCTGTCAGCTGCTTGCTTAATTCATTTTTATCGAAAAAACTTTTCACCCAAGAATGTACTTGCATTTTTCTTGCGTTAAAATGTTCGATATCATTTATCAGCTTAATAACCAAAAGCCATTTTTCCACAATCTTTCCCATCATAGAAATATTCAAAAACGAGGCCACTTGTACGAGCAAATGTGTATCAATAATATTACGAATAAGCATATAATCCTGCAAAGAATCTATTTCATTATAATAGAGTTTCATTTTATACTCGTTAATTTCTTTAATTGTGGAGGCAAGTAGTTGAATAAACTCAAAATCACTGATCTCGGCTAGCACTAAATAATAAAGACCACTATAATAATCTCCAGCAAGTACATGCAATTGTTTCTGTAACTTGACGTCTTCATTTTCATTGGGTGAAGTTAAACTCGGAACCTTGTCATGTGTATCTAAAGCCATCTGTACAAGCATAGTTGTAACAATATATCTTTGTTTATGGGACTCAGGTAAGGAACTATGATTCATCATTTCCATTAATAAAAACAATTTTTCCTCATCGATAGCGGGCTTGTCAATATATTTTTCCAAATAGGAATGCTTTATTTTCTTTTCTATCTCTGCTTTTACATAGTATATGTCCTTTGCTGACCTATTCAAAGAAAATCACCTGAACCCTTCATCCATTCTATTCGCTTTTGCTATTATAGCATATTTTAAGTCTAATCAATAATCAAACATTCTAGAAAAGCAAATGAGATCTCATAAAGATAATAAATCTGCGAATGAGCCGGCTGTGAAGGGATGGATGATAAAACTTAAGCAAATAGATAGAGGTAGTAAAGTATAAAAGCTACTGTCATCTAATCTTACTCACTCTCAATTTCACCGTGACTTGTTTGAACTAAAGCTTTACCTCTTACTTTAACCGCTGAGGTGTGCTCTGTAAACTGGGCGATCATAATTTCTCCTTGATCAAGTTTTTCTGAATGATGAAAACGCGTATCATTTCCTCTGGTTAACCCAATTACTTGTACCCCATCTTCCAGTGCTTTGATAACAAAAAAATCTGAAACACTTGACTTATCCATTTCTTCAGCCTTTCCTTTCTTAGAATTAATATTTTTAAAACAATATGTAGATTGTTACGCTATTGGCAAGTATGTCGTTTAAAGCTTATAGTATTAAAAAAATAACAGCTTTCTCCATAAAGATTTGGCGTTAAGCCCCAATTTCTATAAAAGGGTTGTTCCTCGTTTCTATTGAATTAAAATTTAATTTAAATTTCAGGAATGGAATCTTCATCCCTAGAGAATAGCTTTTACTTAGATTCATAAGCTAGACATCTTCCGATTTTTGAAGTGGAGGTCTTACAGCACTTTATATCCTCTATGATTTATATTTTATTATAGTGTAAAAAAGGATACGCAAATCGCGTATCCTTTTGCCCTATGTAAAATAATTATTTTACACTATCTTTTAGGGCTTTACCTGGCTTGAATGCAGGAACTTTGCTTGCTGGTATTTCGATCTCTTCTCCTGTTTGAGGATTACGACCTTTACGAGCAGAACGTTCACGTACTTCAAAGTTACCGAATCCAATTAATTGTACTTTTTCACCATTTTTAAGTGAATCCATGACAGATTCGAATACTGCATCTACTGCTTTCGTAGCATCTTTTTTAGAAAGATCGCTTTTTTCAGCTACAGCATTAATTAGGTCTGTTTTGTTCATGACATTCACCTCCTCCCATTTATCATCAATCGACATTGGAACAAATTAAACAACTATCTTCATTTGTTCACCTTTTTGCCAGTTTTTATACTTCATGCCACATAATAGTAATGTGACATGGCTTATATTAACCGAGTTTGCAACAAAATTCAACAGTTTCCACCTAATTTTTATTATTTTCTTCGGTTTTCATAAGTTTTTATGGATTATATGGTACAATTTTACATTTAGCGCAGAAAGCTTATTAGAATCGTATTTAGCAATACTTCGGCTATATTAAAGTTATACGACACAATGAGCAAATATCCTGCCGTTTCCAATGAAGATTTTTATTTAATTTATATAGTTGGCTAAAAGCAACTAAAAAAATAGTAAAACATAGTTACTTTTTTTCTTTTACTAAAGGGATTCTTAACATAAAAATGCTCGCTAATCGTACGCGAGCATATAAAAGCATATATCAATAATTTTTTCGTGATAGAACGCCAAAGCTTACGTCTCTTTAGTATTGTGAGAACCATGGTTGAACGTTGTTTTACAGTCTTATCCATCATCCCCAAAAATAAAAGCAGCTACATACAGCTGCTATAATATAATAGCTATTAGACCACCAGAACCTTCGTTTATGATTCGTTCTAGTGTATCCTTTAGTTTGTAACGTGCGTTTTCAGGCATAAGCGCAATTTTTGCTTGTATACCTTCTCTTACTATTGAGCTTAGGGAACGCCCAAAGATATCTGACTCCCATATGGATAATGGATCCTCTTCAAAGTCTTGCATCAAATAACGTACTAATTCTTCACTCTGCTTTTCCGTTCCTATAATTGGTGAAAATTCGGATTCAACTTCTACTTTAATCATGTGAATGGACGGAGCGACAGCTTTTAAGCGAACACCGAACCGAGAGCCTTGCCGAATAATTTCAGGCTCATCCAAAATCATATCCTCTAGAGCCGGAGCTGCAATTCCATATCCTGTTTGCTTGACCATTTGTAATGCGCCTGATACTTGATCGTATTCTCTTTTCGCATGAGCAAAATCTTGCATGAGCTGTAATAAATGATCTTTACCCCTAATTTCTTCACCTACAATTTCTTTTAATATTTCGTCATATAAATAGTCAGGTGCATGGAGGTCAATTTCCGCTATCCCTTCCCCCATTTCCATATCAGCTAATTTTGCTTGCTCAATATGTTCATAAACAGCAAATTCACCAACAATTTGATCCACATCACGCAAGCGTTTAATGTTTTTTACAGTCTCTTGAATGGCTTCTTGATATTCTCTTCTTAACCAGTGATTTTCTTTTAGCACCATTACCCAGCTTGGTAAATTTACATTAACTTCTAAAACCGGAAATTCGTATAATGCCTCACGTAAAACATTGGTAACATCATGTTCTGTCATAGATTCAATACTCATTGCTATAACAGGTATATCATATTTATCGACTAAATCTTGGCGTAACAACTCTGTTTCTTGACTGCTAGGACGCTGGGAATTAAGCACCATTATAAAAGGCTTTCCTACTTCTTTTAATTCATCAACAACCCTCTCCTCGGCATCCACATATTCATGCCGATTAATTTCTCCAAACGAACCGTCAGCTGTTACAATAACCCCAATTGTTGAATGCTCTTGAATTACTTTTCTTGTTCCAATTTCTGCTGCATCGTGAAAAGGTATTGCTTCTTCGTACCAAGGGGTGTGAATCATTCTGGGTCCATTTTCGTCTTCAAACCCTTTTGCTCCCTCAACGGCGTATCCAACGCAATCCACTAGACGAATGTTTACATCTAATCCTTCATCGACATGAACAGAAACCGCTTGATTAGGTACAAATTTAGGCTCTGTAGTCATAATTGTTTTTCCAGCAGCACTTTGAGGCAATTCATCAAGTGCACGAGCCCTCTCGCTTTCTTCCTCCATGTTTGGCAGTACAACTTGCTCCATGAATTTTTTAATAAATGTTGATTTTCCAGTACGAACCGCTCCAACGATACCTAAGTAAATATCTCCATTTGTTCGTTTAGAAATATCATTAAAAATATCTACTCTTTCCAAAAGATCCCCTCCCGATCTCCGATTTCATTTTTACGCACAAACTATGAATAATTGACATTACAAGTCTATGATGTTGTCCTATCAAAATATGCCTTATTCATGTGTAAAAGTTTAGAAAAACTTGGCTATTGCAAGTTTTTATGGCGATGGGACGCCGTAGATGTCATATGTTCTAAAGATAGCAATATGCTTATGAACTGTATGTTTCACATTATGCATAATTAAGAATTTAATCCTGTAATGGAAATTTGTTATAAATTTGCTACGATCAAAAACCCTTGAAACAATATATTGTTTCAAGGGTTCGAATATGATACTTTTTATTTATTTTCGTGTAAAAATACAGGTTCCTCATTCTTAATCGTATAAGGAAGAGAGTACACTGGAACAAAAGGAGTATTATTAGCTAACAGATAGCGAATATCATCCCCTGTTTCGTACTTATGGTTTTTTGTTTTTAATGCTTGATTCAAATCAATTCGGTAGTCTACATAGAGTTCGCCTTCCGTATTCATCACAATTGGTAAGTTTTCTTTAGAATATGGACTTACAACAGTAGGTGGGTTTTCCAAACCAAGTTTTTCATAATCAATCGTATAAATCCCATCTGCTATTTCTTCTTTAAATGGTGGATACATATGTTCATCTCGATATATATCCAACTTTATATTTACACTACGTATTACTTCAGATATACGTAAATCAATTAGTTTTACCCGTGGGTTTTTTTCTGGTGTAATTAAAGCATATTGGTAAACACCACCATTTTCAAAAGCATTAGCAGGAATTTCCGTTAATACATTGGCTTCCTTTAATTTGGGAAAATCAATTAAATATTTTTGGAAAATAGGTGTGTCGTTGTCTTTTGTTCGAATTGGCACAAGACCGCCCTCTTGTTCTCGATATTGCTCTACTGCAGATTGGACTGCTTCTAATTGGCCTTCATTGGGAACCTGATTTTTTGATAATTCATTATCGGGATATAAGCAACCGCTTAACAGGATAGTAAATAATATAAAAATGGCTATTTTTCCATATGTAGTATACATGATCAACCCCCCCTTGTACTAAGCCGATGGGCCGCTAAATACAATGTAAAAGATAATAAGACTCCCAAAAATTAATGATATGTATGCGAGTAACGACACTACTCCAGCTAACCACCCTTTAAGTTTATACCTTGCCAATAAAATAAAACCGATTGCAACGAGCAAAAGAGCCATACCCACAAATGATATATACATTTTCAGCATTGCTTGTGACACGATTTATCCACCCCTTGAATACAATTCTTCACTGCAACACGTATTATAACATAAACCATTGACATACGTGATAAAAGACTGATAAAACCATAATAAAATCCGGAATGAAGGGGGGCTTTCTCCATCCCGGTATGACTAAATAATTATCCACAGCAACTCTATTCATGAATGCTTGTGCGATTTATTCTATGCGTAAATGAGGAGGATTGTATCCTCACTTGCCCAAGAACGTTTATTTTTTAAACATTTTATTTAGTGAATTCATATCCATGGGCATATCATTTTTTACAATAGACTGAACAATTTTGTCTTCTTTTTCTTTGGAGATAGGTTTATTCGCTAGTTTGCTTAATTGGCGAACAAGCTTACGTACGGTTCTTTCATCCGAAAAATCTGCATGTTTCACAGAATCAGCCACTTTGTAAACATCATCTGGATTAATGCTCGACTTTTGTTGAATTTTGTCAAAAAGTCCTTTTTGAAAATTATTCACGAACTCGCCTCCCTGCTCTTAGTAAACTCAACCACAGTATATGCAGGCAGGGCTTTTCATGTTATTGCGAATACCTTTCCATCAATAATTGGGCGAGGTCGTCCATTTCTTGCCGCTTGCTTCGATTCATCAATTGACCAACAATGTCTTTTGGTGATTTATCTTCAAATAACAATTGAAAAATGCCTTCTGTTATTGGCATTTCAACCTGCTGTTCTTTTGCGAATTGATAAGCTGCTTGAACGGTCCTTACACCTTCGACCACCATCCCCATTTGCTCAAGAACATCGTCTAATTTATGCCCTTTTCCTAATAAGTTTCCAGCACGCCAGTTTCTGCTATGCGCACTTGTGCAAGTAACAATTAAATCGCCAACTCCTGGTAAACCAAGAAAGCTTAATGGGTTGGCTCCTAATGATGTGCCTAATCTAGCTATTTCAGCAAGTCCTCTTGTCATCAAAGCTGCTTTCGCATTATCACCATAACCTAGTCCATCAGAGATTCCCGCTCCTAAGGCGATAATATTCTTTAGAGCGCCGCCGAACTCAATTCCTATTACATCAGGGCTAGTATAAACGCGAAATGATTCATTTATAAACAAATCTTGTGCAATTTTTGCATGTTCTGGTTCAATAGAAGAAACAGTTACCGTTGTTGGTTGTCGTAGAGCCACTTCTTCTGCATGGCTTGGACCGGAAAGAACAACTATTTCTTCTTCCGTAAACTCAGATAATTCTTCACTAATCATCTGTGAAACACGTTTTAAAGTAACAGGTTCAATCCCTTTTGAAGCATGGATAATTGTTGTATCTGGTTCCACTAGCTGATCTAATTGCTTTGCGACCTCACGGATTGCCTTTGTAGGTACTACAAAAACAATCGCAACAGCATCTTGAATTGCTTGCTTTAAATCAGAATAAGCGATAACAGATGCTGGTATGTCTGTATCTAAATATTGCTCATTTCTTTTTGTATTATTTATTTTTTTTGCTTGCTCAGGTCGATGTGTCCATAAGCGCACATCATGTCCATTATCAGCTAGTACGATACTTAAGGCTGTCCCCCAACTTCCAGCGCCTAATACAGCTACTCTTGCCATCTTATCTTCTCCTTTATTGTCTTTTTCTAGCTATTATTTTAATAGGTGTACCTACAAAGCCAAAAGCTTCTCTAATTCTATTTTCTACAAACCTGGCAAAAGAAAAATGAACAAGTTCTGGTTCATTTACAAAGATAACAAAACGTGGAGGTTTTACATTCACTTGTGTAGCATATAGAACCTTTAATCTTTTCCCTTTTACAGTTGGTGTCGGGTTCATAGCAAGGGCATCCATAACGACATCATTTAACACATTTGTTGGCACTCGCTTCGTATGATTTTCACTGGCCAATTGTATAGCAGGAAGTAATGTATGCAGGCGCTTTTTTGTTTTAGCAGATAAAAACACAATAGGAGCATAGTCTAAATATTGAAAATGAGCTCGTACTTGTTCTTCAAACTCTTTCATTGCTTTTTCATTACTTGTAATCGTATCCCATTTATTAACTACAATAACTACTGCCCTACCAGCTTCATGAGCATAACCTGCGATGCGTTTATCCTGTTCACGTATGCCTGTTTCTGCATCAATTAAAACTAACACAACATCCGAGCGGTCAATCGCTTTTAATGCACGTAACACGCTATACTTTTCTGTCGTTTCATACACTTTTCCACGTTTTCTCATTCCAGCTGTATCAATAATAACATAATCTTGGTTATCTCTATGCAGTTTTGTATCGACGGCGTCTCTTGTTGTTCCTTCAATATCACTAACGATTACACGTTCTTCATTGAGTAGCGCGTTCACTAATGAAGATTTACCAACATTTGGACGTCCGATAACACTGAAATAAATTGTATCTTCATCTTTTTCACTTATATCCAATTCAGGGAAATGGCTTACCACTTCATCCAATAAGTCTCCTAGCCCTAATCCGTGGGACCCTGAGATTGGAAATGGTTCGCCAAACCCTAGTGCATAGTATTCATAAATTGTTTCTCTCATTTCTGGATTATCCACTTTATTAACACCTAAAACAACAGGCTTGTTTGATTTATATAGCAATTTTGCAACTTCTTCATCTGCAGCGGTAATACCTTCTCTACCATTCACTAAAAAAATAATGACATCTGCTTCATCAATTGCAACTTCAGCCTGCTGGCGCATTTTCACTAAAAGTGGCTCGTCTCCAACTTCAATCCCTCCTGTATCAATAAGGTTAAAGTGGGTAGTAAGCCATTCCGCTTCAGCATAAATTCTATCCCTTGTTACCCCAGGAATATCTTCAACAATGGATATGCGCTCGCCAACTAATCTATTAAAAATAGTTGATTTACCAACATTTGGCCTTCCTACTATTGCTACTGTTGCTTTCCTCATGAAAGGAACACCCTTTCTTTCACATCTTTTTTGCGTTTTTAATTTTTATGTTTGTTTTCACATTTTGGCAAATGGTTGATTTATAGTTGTAGTAAAACTTCATTTAATAGTCGCTTTTTCTACATCTCCTACAAATTTTTCCCTAATCCGGTAAATTTAAAGGTCTTTGTACGTATAAGGTGTTGAGGCATTTTTCACTCTTACTTTAAATTATTCTAGACGAAGTTCTTCATTTTTTGAAATAAGAGTGTCACATCACCTTCTATGTAACGCTAATTCATAAACCAGCGTTTATGTAATAAAGCTCTTACTCTAAGTCGTTGCCCTATTTGCCAACTGCTTTGAACAATCTCTATCATAGCAAAAGTAGAGCATACGCACAATTATAATTATTAGCCTATCAATGTTTTACGATAATAAATAACTCTTCACTTAATTCATGAGCAATCCCGTCCGTAATTGCTTCTAAATTAGCAGATATATCTTCTGCTTCTTTTCGAGTTTCACAGATGAAAATTGGTGCGCCACCTTCAACAATGGAAGAATTTGTTGTAATGACAGCTAATATAGCCTTTTCGATTTCCATTTATTCGTCTCCCTTTCGATGTACTTAGTTTTAGGATAATAGTATAAGTAATAACGGCAGTGTTCTTTCGCCATAAAGAGTTGGGCGATAAGTCAAGTTTTTCTAGTGAAAGTGGACTCAGATGGCATGCGTATGGCACTTTCCAGTATAGGGACAGATCCAATGACTTTTATTGCTTTGTTAACATCTCTTATTTGTGGAAGAATAAATATTCCAATTCGTCCATCATCTAAATCCCGCTTAATTAACGGAGTCAGTGCTGGAGTTCCTGAATCTCTAAATACGCCTAAAGTTACAGAAACGTCGTGCAATATAGCTTGTCGTTGTCCCAAGTTCGCAATAGTAGTTATGGTATTAATATTATTGGGGGTGAGAACAAAGCCTAAACCATATTTTAAAATTTCTTCCTGCCTTTCAGGTAAACCAATATTCATAATATATATATTGTCCACATATAAACCAGCACCTTTAAAATGGAGTGGGTGATGATCTATTTGTACAATATTTTTCATTGTTTTACCGCTCATTAAAATCATTGAAACAGTAACAGAGCATATCGCTGCAAATAATGCAACATAAACATTAAATATAATAAATGTTAATGTAGTTATAAAGGAAGTAAAAATTACTAAGTAATTCCTACTTTCAAACGAAATAGCGATACCCTCAATATAAGTCTTTCCCCTTGGTACTAATTCAAAACTATCAACTTCCGTTAGTGTGTTTCTTTCCATATTTCTTACTTCCCTAAATTGCGTTGCAGCAACAGTCAAAAATGTAACCGCCGTAAATTCTAACTCCATAATGGCTGGAATGGCAACAGAACCTAGTGATGCAGCAATAAAACCTAAAGATACGTGAATCACTTTTCCATGTAAATAAGTAGGATATTGCCTATAATCAGTTCTTAACATTAAAATACGTGCTAAAGTTCCAATAATTACTCCAAATAAAATTGGCATCGTATACTCATTCATTAGCTTTCCTCCCGTAGTTTTCCCGTTTATCAGCGATTAAGTTCTCTATATTTTCATCCTATTAGAACGATCTCTAAAATCCGAATCGATTCATAATAAAAAATATATATTGTTAGTATGTCTCAAATTTATTGTTTTACTATATAAACAGTACAGAAGAATTAATGAGGACTATAAAACTGGTCAGCAAAACGCGTAAATTTTTAGGTGAGTACTTTATTTGGAGGAAAACTTTTTTGCAGTAATTGGAAGTTAAAATTTATTCTACAGGCGTAATAACATATTTAACAATTTAAGCAATCTCATTAAAAAGACGCTTCCATAGATAGAAAGCGTCTTTTTAACTAGTTAATATGTTACCACAGACATTTGTTATTTACTGTTTATATTTATCTAATTTATTACCAATAAAATCACTTATATGAAAGCCAGATTGGTCATCATCTTTTTCATATTGACTATATTCTTTTTCTTCTTGTTCTTGTTCTAATTCTCTAATACTTAAAGAGATACGTTCTTCTTTTTCATTAACATCAAGTACTTTTACTTTCACCTGTTGTCCAGGTTCAAGAACTTCCTGCGGTGTACCAATATGACGTGTGGCAATTTGTGAAATATGAACTAAACCTTCTACTCCTGGTTCAATTTCCACAAAAGCACCAAAGTTTACTAAACGTTTTACTGTTCCATCTAACACATCTCCTCGAGAGATACGTGTCCCAATTCCAGACCACGGACCAGGCAAGGCATTTTTTCTTGATAGAGAGATTCTCTCACTATCCGGATCTACAGAAAGAACTTCTACTTCTATGCTGTCGCCTTCTTGTACGACATCAGAAGGATGTTTCACATGCTCATGAGCTAATTGTGAAATATGAACTAAACCGTCTACCCCGCCAATATCCACAAAGACTCCAAAGTCGGTAATACGTTGTACGGTACCTTGGATAATTTGTCCTGGTTCTAATGATTGAAGCAATGACTGTTTCTTTTCTTGTAATTTTTCTTCTTCAACTGCTTTATGAGATAGAATAACCCTATTTTGATCACGAACAAGATCAACAACTTTAACAGTAAGTGTTTTATCCTTATAATCATTAAAGTCTTCAACATAATATGTCTCTACTAAAGAAGCGGGGATAAACCCACGTAGTCCGACGTCAACAACTAAACCGCCATTTACAACTTCTTTTACCTGTGTCTCAAAAACTTCTCCACTTTCAAACTTCTCTTGAAGGTCCTCCCAAGCTTTCTCAGCATCTACAGCTTTTTTTGATAAGATAACATCATCATCTTCTACTTTCTTTACTTTTAATGTCAATGTGTCTCCTTCACTTACAACATCACTAGCAGCCTCAATATGAAGATTAGAAAGTTCACCGATTGGTAAAATCCCTTCTGTTTTGTATCCGAAATCAACGAGTACTTGTTTATCTTCCACTTTTACTGCTGTTCCGGTTACTGTATCTCCTACAGCTACATTGATTTGTTCATTGTTTGCTTCTTCATTCATATCCATAGCCCTCCTAAAATCTTATGAAATCCCAAATAACTTTTATGCAATAAGTTACTTAAGCTTTCTACCAACTAAAAATAACTTAAAATAAATGCAGTAAAATAATATCCCTTTTTTATAACTTCTAACAATTATAATTATTTGTCAAGTAATGTAGTTTTATTTATTAACATCTAATAATTTTTGAATTTCTTCCATAATCAAATCTGCTGTTTCTTGAGCGGTTGCTTTTTTCGTTTTTCGACATTCATCCATAGGGATAGGCTTTCCATAGATAACCTTCAATTGTTTAAACGGTTTATAGTTCCCGATAATGGCACAAGGAACAATAGTTGCATTAGAGCGTAAAGCAAAAAAACCAGCCCCAGCAAGTGGTTTACTTAATTCACCAGTCCTACTTCTTGTTCCTTCTGGAAATAACCCTAGTGTATGGCCTTCTTTTAAAATTTGCAACCCTTTCCTTAAAGCATTTCGATCACTCATGCCCCTTTTTACTGGAAAAGCCTGAATACCTATTAACAATTTCCCTAGTAAAGGATTATCAAACAACTCCCCTTTAGCCATAAAATAAATACTTCTTGGGGAAGTGATTCCCACGACTGGAGGATCATAATTTGAAATATGATTGGAACAAATGATTACAGGACCTGTTTTAGGAACATTTTCTCTCCCGATTACTTGAATACGAAAAAGTGGAAAAAAAATAATAGAGACAACCCATTTTGCTATACGATACAAGTTCATTCTTTATTCTCCTCCTACTAAATATCTTTCGCTATGAGGAGTATGCGTTCAGCAACTTCTTGAATGGACAAAGAAGTTGTATCAATTTCAGTGGCATCCTTTGCTTTTATTAACGGCGATGCTTCTCGTTTTGAATCGATCTCATCTCTTCGTTCTATTTCTTTTTTTAGTTCGTTCAAGTCAGCATGAATTCCTTTTTTAAGATTTTCTTCATATCTTCTTTTCGCTCTTTCTTCAACAGAAGCAATTAAAAATATTTTTATATCTGCATTAGGAAGTACATGCGTTCCAATATCACGTCCATCCATTACAACTCCTCTATGTTTGGCAAGCATTTGTTGACGACGTACCATTTCTTCTCTGATCTTAGGATGTTTTGCAACATATGATACGTTATTTGTTACTTCATTTGATCGAATATCATAGGTTACATCTTCCTCATCGACAAAAACAAGTTGCCCGCGGCTACTTTGCTTTAACATGATATCCGTGCTCTCTAATAATTCAATAAGCTCCGCTTCGTTATTAACATTAACAGAATTCTTCAACGCTTTCCAAGTTAGTGCTCGATACATTGCTCCTGTATCAATGTAAATACATGATAACTTCTCAGCTACAATTTTTGCTACAGTACTTTTTCCTGCTGCTGCAGGTCCATCAATGGCAATAGTTATTAATTTCTTCATAAATGGTACCTAATCCTCTCCAATACATTTATCCTGAAAAAACTTGGCTATGCCAAGTATATGTAAATAATTATAATAAAAAATGCACATTAATAACACGTCGATGTTCCAAGTTTAAGAAAGAAGAATTTTCACCAAGACCTTTATGGCACATGCTTATACTAGAAATCCTATATCCTTTCATCATCTTGTATATTATAAAAGATTACCTTTATACATATTTTGAACAAGCCCTACTAAATAATAACATATTCATTTCAAAATGGTCTATTCAAAGCTTATTTTTTATTATGCCATAAGAACGATCAAATAGTTGTTTTTTTCTTGCTTCTCGTTGCTTTTCAAAACAAAATTGTATCAAAGATTGCTCCATTTTAGTATCTAATGTTAAAAATTGAAAAGAGGCTATAGTAATTTCGTTCCTTTCCTTCTCTTGATGCACAAGCTTAGCACGTATATTTGGATACAAAAAAGACCCTTTAGATATTGGTAAAACTAGCCATAATTCTACTAAATCCCCAATAATAGGCTGGTTTCTAGGTACGATTAAAGATAAACCTCCTGCACCAATATCATTGGTTACTGTAATAAACGGAGAGAAGAGGTTTTGATCTGAATGTACCGCAACATCAACAACTGTTTCCACTCGAATAAAATTTCGTCGCTGAATACGATGAACGTTGACAGGTTTTTGAATTGCTAAAGAAGGAATCTTACCTTTTATTTTGGTTATTAATTTAGAACGAAATTTATAAATCACTTCATCATCTCCAACAAAAGTGATGTCAAATACCGTTCCTCTTGCAAAGACAGCTGTTTTTTTTGATTTTATATTTACTGGGAAATCAATAAAAATACATTGTTCATTTTTATTGATTAATTTACACCGGTATTTGTTATCCTTATCACTTCCTTTTTTTCTAGATTGTATGACTTCTAATTGAAGCATCGTTCCTAATTTCATTATAACACTCCTCGTATCGTATATTAGGCGATATAGCGGTCTATTCGAATAGTTCTTTATACCTATTATTACAGAAAAATAAAAAAAGAGGAAGACATATTTTGTCAACCTCTAGCATAATTAACTTCTGAACCACTCAATTTTTCTATTTGTTCTTCTCGTCCATCATTAGCATTAATAAAAATACGGTATGTTTCATTTCCCATTGTTCCTAAAAATTCATACGTTAACACTTCTTCACCAAGATCATTGTCAATAACAGCTAAATATTCTTCTTGAATATCAACATTTGGATTAACCATTTCTTTTGCTTCATCTACACTAATCTTAGGTTCAACTTTTTCCCTGTCAACATGATTCATAAAGTAATCAATAGCAGTTAGACCGAGTATTTCTCCATTATCCAATGCTACTTTGACCTCTAGCGCATCAGAATAATAGCGGATACCGTCTTTATTATATAAGAAAGAAAATGCTCCAATATCTCCATACTGAGCGCTTTGGAAAACGGTCATATTTTCAAATTGGTTGGTTTTTAAATATTTTTCTGCTTTCCTCATAGCTTCATTTAAACTAATCTTCTTTTGATTTATAGGCCTATTAATTAATAGGGTTAATGGATGGCCTCCTTTTTGGGATAAATCTAAATAGCCACTTTCTTCTTCATTATGATAGGAAACACTATATACAGGGACATCTGCTCCCTTGCCGCTTTCAGTAATTCGAAGTTTATCTTTATTTTTTACGCCTAAAAGTTTACTTGCTTTTGTAAGAGCATTTTCATTTGTCATTTGATTGCCTGTTAAAAATTTAAATTCGTGGTCTCGTACTGATTTATTTGATGTAGATGTATCACCGCCTCCTTCAGTAAACCCATCCACTTTTTTCTCTACCGTTTTAAAACCGTCAATTATCGTATTATCCAACTGCTGATCTTCATTAGCTAAAGCTAGCTGCACATCCATCCAGCGTAAGTTGTTTTCTAGTGTTGTATGTTGAACTTTTCTTAGTTCATCTTTAATCTCACCTGATTGATTGTATAGCTTTTCTAAAGCTTTTGTTTCTTGATCTGATAACGGTTCTTTTTTTAAATCACGCACTGCCGTACGATAGGTAAACTCACCAATATTAGCTAAAAATTCTTCTGTCTTATTAAATGGCAATAACCCTAGTGGTAATTGCCCAACATCAGATAATGCTTCCGAGGTAATTCGCCAAATTTCAACAAGTTGCGGTGATAATTGTTGATTAGAGTTCATAGCTAAAGCAGAGCCAATCTTATCATTTAATACGTCAACTCTGTAGGTTAAATCATGAAATGCTCGCTGATATGTGTTTTCAGCTTGAATGAGAACCGCGTTTTTTTCTTGATGCTCCTGATACCCCCAAAACCCTGTTCCTATAATACCTATGGCAAGTACGGCAATTAGTATCCAGCGGATCATATCCTTTCACACCTTTCTATTTTGCAAATATATGCTTTCCGATTTTTTTAATTTGTGGCCTTGTCCAAATCCAGCCTGATGTTGCAGTATCTGGATTAAAATAATATATTGCATTTCCAGATGGATCCCAACCGTTAATAGCATCTAATACTGCTTCTTTCGCAGTCTCATTAGGCGTTAACCAAATTTGTCCATCTGCAACAGCAGTAAAAGCCCGTGGTTCAAAAATAACACCCGATACAGTATTTGGAAATGTAGCACTTTCTACCCGATTTAGAATAACAGCTGCTACAGCTACTTGACCTACATAAGGTTCCCCTCTTGCTTCTCCATGCACAGCATTTGCCATTAACTGTATGTCATTTTGCGAGTACCCTTGTGGAACATTGACAGCAGTGCTACTTCCTTGATTGCCCTGCCCTTGATTTGCTCCACCTTTGTTTTTACTAGTAGATTCTTTATTTCTCTTTTCACCGCCATAATGCGTGAATTTTTTCCCTTGTTTAATTTGTTGCTTTACATAGTTTTCATCATATTCACTGGCCTTTGTAAGTTTTTGTTTTGTATCTTGTCCAGCTAATCCGTCTATCTCAAGCCCAAACTCATATTGGAAATTGCGTAACGCCCAATACGTCCCCCATCCAAATACACCATCTATTGTTCCGTTATAAAAACCTAAATATTGTAATCTTGCTTGTAATTCAATTACATCATCACCAACAGCGCCATGTTGAATTACTTGACTACTAAATGCATGCGCTGTTTTTTCCGTTTGTATTACATTCAATCCAAGAAATAAAAAACTGATAAGGCAAATTGTAATTGTCAGCTTTTTCTCCATCATACACTTCCTCCTGCTATTCAAGGTTTTGTGCTGTTAGTTTCCGTTATAATAATCATTTTATTCATCTGCTACTTTATATTTGGAAATCAACTAAATAAAAGAATAGCAAGGATTCATGGACAATAAAAAACCTCTATCACTTAATGGATAAAGGTTCACTGTTTACTTTCATGATCTATCATTAAATTGCGTGGTTTTCTTTCTTTTTTTCGCAAGTTTTACGTAAAGCATGTGGGGACAAATTAGCAATTTTCATTCTGTGTAATGCGATAACCCATAAAAAAATCATGAATGGTACTAAAACAACAACCCAATTACTAGAAACTATTGTAAGAATATAGTGATATATGGCGTGTAGTACATACGGTATAAAAAATGCTAAGAAAATATTGCGGCGTTTATGTAAAGAATATATTTTAGCTTTTCCGAAGTAATACCCCATAATTACACCAAATAAAGCATGTGAAGATACGGGGAAGAAAGCCCGAATAAAGGCATAATTAATTCCGTTAGTAAATAAGTATAAAATATTTTCTAACGTTGCAAAACCGAGACTTATAGCAACAGCATAAACAATTCCATCATAATGCGCATCAAATTCAGCATGATGATAAATAGCATACATGAAAATAAACCATTTAAAGAATTCCTCTAAGAGCCCAACAAGCAAAAACGATTCACTAACTGGATGATTAATAATACCTTCTGCTTGAAAAACATATTGGATAAACATGATAGGGAAAACTAACAACATTCCAAAAATAAAGTTTCTCGCAATTAGAGTTATTGGTTCAGAGAAACGGTCTTTTAAATAAAAAAATGACATTAAAGCCAAAGCTGGCGCAACACCAGCAGATAATATAGAAAACATAGCTCCCCCTATCCTTTCCCGTTAGTAAACCTATAGCATGTGTGAGCAAATATCAGTCATTTAAATTCAATTATTAGGCTCTATTTCTATAAGACTAGTATGGCCTATGCAAATTACAAAGCAATAAATATATAAGTGCTCACACAAATGATATGCATATGATTAATTTGGGATTAAACAGCAAACAATGCAGCTATATCTCTCTGTTCACTAGCTAATCCAACCATTAATTTTATACGAGCTTTTTTACTGTCATAATCTCTTCCTAAAATAACACCAGCTTGTTTTAAATCAAAGGTACTTCCTTTATAATCATACGTGGTGTATACTTCACCTTCAACTGCAGAAGTTGTAATAACTACAATGATTCCTGATTTAACACAACGTTTAATTTCGGTCATCATTCCAGGCGATACTTGCCCTCTACCAACACCTTCTAAAATAATGCCATCTACCTTAGCTTCTCTAGCTGCTCGGATATATTTGTCACCTGCTTGCATATAACATTTAATAATATCAACTTCAGGTATCACATTTGTCAATTTATAGTATTCATTTCCTATTGGTTTTTGAAATATATGTACAGCTTCGTTATCTATAATGCCTAAATATCCAAAGCCAAACGAATTAAACCCCTGTACATTGGAAGCATGCTCTTTTTTTACATAACGAGAATGAAATATTCTTTCATTAAATACGACAACGACACCAACATTGTATAAATCATTACTAGACGCAGTTAAAACAGCATGTTTAATATTAATAAAAGCATCTGTTCCAACTTCTCTCGGTGATCGCTGTGAACCTGTAAACACAATAGGCTTTTCATGATCTGTAATTAAGTTCATAAAATAAGAAGTTTCTTCTAATGTGTCTGTTCCTTGGGTAATAACAACCCCTGAAACTTGATCATTCGCTAAGTGCAAATCTATTCTTTCTTTTATAGCTAATAAATCGTCAAACGAAAGATGCATGCTGGCTTTTTGTAGCATAGATTCGACTTGTAAGTCAATGTGCTTAGGTATATCACAGTACTGAACAATCTCTTCACCTGAGATGACACCAGATTGCAACAGTCCAGTATCTTCTTTTTTTTCACTTGCGATGGTGCCCCCAGTAGCAATTAGTACCACCTTTTTATTTTCCAATGATTTACACCTACAATCTAGCATATTCTAACTAATCTAATAGTAGCATTTTCATCTTAATTTTTACAAGAAAACATATAACTTTTCGGGTGAAACGTTCACATAGAGACAAGAAACGAGCTAAAGTGGATGCTTAAAAAATGAACTTTAGGAGCAGTATTAAAAATGCATGAAAACAAGTGAACAATCATGTTAGTTTAATTTTGATGAAATAGACTGAGCAATTGCTTCTCCATGAAAACGCCCATTTTCAATAAAAATTTTGTTATTATTAAATCCAGCAGCTACCACTCCAGCAATGTAAACGCCAGGTATATTTGTTTCATATGTTGTTTCATCATAGTTGGGCACACCTGTCGTATCATTCACTTCTATACCTGTGGAAGTAAGTAACGAAAAATCAGGATGATAGCCTGTCATTGCAAATACAAAGTCATTTGACAAACGATATGCTTGTTGATTGACTTCGTAAATTAATGAATTATGAGTGATTTCACATATATGTGCATTAAAAATCATATTTACTTTTTCTTTTCTTACAAGCGAATCAAACTCAGGTAATATCCACGGCTTTATACTATCTGAATATTCACTCCCGCGATAGAGTACAGTTACATGCGCACCAGCTTTGTAAAGCTCCATTGCTGCATCTACAGCTGAGTTTTTCCCACCAATAACCGCTACATTTTTACGAAAGTATGGATGAGCTTCTTTAAAATAATGTGATACTTTAGGAAGTTCCTCACCAGGTATACGCATCATATTTGGTTGTCCATAATAACCAGTAGCTATTACTACATACTTTGCTTTATATGCTTGTTTTGTCGTAACAACACGGAAATCATCATTCAATGGTTCCACTTTTGTCACTTGCTCAAATGTATGAATTCTCAACTGTTTACGTTGTGCTACAGCACGATAATAAGAGAGCGCTTGATTACGTACTGGTTTATGTTCTTCTGTAATGAATGCAACGTCTCCAATTTCTAATCTATCACTTGAACTAAAGAATGTTTGGTGCGTAGGATAATGATAAATAGCATTGACAATATTTCCCTTTTCAATAATTAATGGTTGTATACCTAAATTTTGCAATTCAATTGCGGCAGACATTCCGCATGGTCCTCCACCAATGACTATCACTTTTTCTTGTTGCATAGCATAAAACCCTTCTTTCTATTTTGCAATTATACTTATTTTTATATGTATTAAAATGTTGTAATAATGATTAATAAAAGTAGATTAAAAATGAACGATCGAATATCCTTCACTACAGGAAATCCCCTGTCTGAACACAGTACCTATAAGCTTATAGAGAAAAAACTCTTATCCTACTATACAAGATAAGAGTTTTTTCGTCATTTGTTATGCCTAACATCTCACTACGATTTAAACCCAACCGCGGAATCTGGATGCTTCAGCCATCTTTCGAACTCCAATCATATAAGCAGCTAAACGCATATCCACACGTCTCGTTTCAGCAGTGTTATAGATTGAATTGAATGCTTTAATCATTGTTTCATGAAGCTTAACATCTATTTCTTCTTCGGACCAATAATAGCCTTGATTATTTTGCACCCATTCAAAATAAGATACGGTGACTCCTCCAGCAGAAGCTAGCACATCTGGTACTAACAAGATGCCACGTTCTGTTAGAATTTTGGTTGCTTCCATTGTAGTTGGTCCATTAGCAGCTTCAACTACAATACTAGCCTTAATCTTGTAAGCGTTTTCGTCTGTGATTTGATTCTCAACCGCTGCAGGTACAAGAATATCACAATCCATTTCTAACAATTCCTTGTTTGTAATCGTATTGTTAAAAAGTTTGGTGACGGTTCCAAAGCTATCCCTGCGATCTAATAAATAATCAATATCTAGTCCTTCTGAATCGTAAAGACCGCCGTAAGCATCGGAAATACCTACTACCTTAGCTCCTGCATCGTGCAAAAACTTTGATAGGAAACTTCCTGCATTTCCAAACCCTTGAACGATTACTCTCGCTCCTTTTACATCAAGCCCTTTCTTTTTAGCAGCTTCATTAATGCAAATTGTTACACCCTTTGCAGTTGCAGATTCTCTTCCATGCGATCCACCAAGAACTATTGGCTTACCAGTAATAAAACCTGGACTGTTGAATTCGTCAATGCGGCTATACTCATCCATCATCCAAGCCATAATCTGTGAATTCGTAAAAACGTCTGGTGCGGGTATATCTTTTGTTGGCCCTACAATTTGACTAATTGCACGTACATACCCTCTACTAAGTCCTTCTAACTCCCGAAATGACATTTCACGAGGATCACAAATAATACCACCTTTTCCCCCACCATAAGGTAGGTTGACAATGCCCGCCTTTAAACTCATCCAAATAGATAATGCTTTCACTTCTTTTTCAGTGACATCTGGATGGAATCTTACACCGCCCTTTGTCGGACCAACAGCATCATTGTGTTGAGCGCGGTACCCAGTAAATACTTTAATGGATCCATCATCCATGCGCACTGGAATACGAACTGTCATCATCCGAACAGGGTCTTTGAATAGTTCAAAGACTTCCTCAGGGTAACCCAGTTTCTCCAATGCAGTTTTTACAACAGCTCGTGTTGAACTTAATACATCCATTTTTTCATTTACTTCTTTGGTAGAATCTGCTGCGTTATCGGCTACCATGAATTTACCTCCTAGTATATCTCTAAATAATTTATTGACAGAGGATGTTCAAAAGCTTATGGAAAAGAACAATGGAACTTTTCTCCGTATGGCAAGCAAATGATTAAATATGTTGAAGTTAGATACTGTAGAACAAATCTTTACTGTTCTTTTTGATTTTTTTACTATAACCCCTACCAAAAAGTTTCCCATAAACAAATGGTCCTTTTTCCGCTTTAGTGAACATGCGCTAATAGCTGTACTCAGACATTAGTATACACTTTCGTTGTAAATATGCAATATAATTACTCGCAATTTCTGCTTCTCCTATTACATAAACTTAAAAAAATATATGCTTTAGTCTGAATACAAGATTTATCCCAATAGATATCGTAACATTTTATTATACAAGGTGCTAGTCCATAATCTTTTTTTAGGTAAAAATATCGATTTATGCAAATAGAGCACGAATTTGTTTTACGGCATCGGTAGCGAATATCAATTTTCCGTATTCTTGTAAACGATAAGTAGTAACAATGCTTGGATTAGCAAATTCGGATAAAACAGCTATGACATCTTCTCGATTCGCACCATTTAACTCCGTATCATTTAATAACATATAATAATAAGGATCCATGTAATATATTTTTCCGCCGGTAATATTCATCGAAGCTAAAGAAGACGCAACACCAATAACAGCTTCCAAATCACAAAAAGAAAACAACAGTTTTTTATTTTCATCAAGAGTAACCTTCATTTCCACAAATTCATCATCATAGTCCACATCTTCTAATTTTTGCGTTACAATAACATGCATACCTTGCGCTTGCATTAAATGCACTTGCACAAGCAGTGCCCCTTCTAGTTCAAATCCTAATTCAGAACTGGCTTCATACATCATATCGCTAAACAATTTCCGAACATTTGAACCATCATACCATAAGTCATCTTTTGTAAAGCCTCTTTCAATTAAATCATCAAAAGTCAAAAAGATCGTAAATTGGTTATTAGACACTCTCTCAATTCGCATATTGTAACCTCCTTTAAACATCTATCATTAAATAATTCATTTATTCGTAAAAACATCTATCCATGGTAAAAGAACTGTGCGTTTCGTGACAGAACAGCATAAAAAGATGGAACGAATTAAAGTTCAAGTGGGTATTTACTGATTTTCTTATTATACTATATGCTACAAATACAATTGTTGAACAATTTCAATTACATTTAACTTACAAATATAAATGAGGTATAAGAAAACTTTTTACAGCACTTCAAAATCAAAGCTATAAAATGAAATAGTAGTAAACAACTTATCTCCTATAATAAAATAAGCACCAACGATGATAAGTAGGATAAAAAAAACAATGAATAAGAATCTTTGCGTAGGATTACTTATTCTTAATCGGATAGTTTGCTTTTTCTGCTGATGAGTCTCTTTCCTTGGTGGTAAATTCAAAACATCTATATCCTTCTCCTGTTTGGAATCTGGTACTTGTTCCATAGTATTACTGTCCGCTTCATTTACTTCTTGGACTTTGCGTCGTAATTGTTTTGCTTGATCTCTTGTAGGGTTGTGTTCTGTGTTCATCGCATCCACACCTCTCTTTTAAATCGAATGAAAAAGCCTAATAAAACATCAACGATAAAATGCGCTGTAATTGTAACTACTAGATTGTCCGTTATATGGAATAAATATCCTAAATAAAAACTAACAAGCAACACGGATACAAGTAATACAGGCTTTTTTAAATAGCGGAAATGTACAAGCGCAAATAGAATACTTGCCACCCAATAACCAAAAGTAGTCTGAATAACGCCACGAAACAACATCTCTTCAGACAGAGCAACTAAAATGGAAATAGTAACAATAAACCAAACGGGCTGGTTAGCAAACAATTTTTCATTTATTCCACCATCATCGTAATATTTAGCGGGTAACGTATATGTTAAGAACCAATCAACCATTACAATGATAAAACCAGGTAAAACTCCATAATAAATTATTTCTTCTATATTCCAAACAAACATTTCCTTCCAGCAAACGAAAAAGGATTCAAAGAATAAAACACTTCCGCCAACGCTAAATAGGATAAGAATGAATTGTGAAATGATCATTTGCTTCCGCAACTCAGTACGATCCATTCGTTTAATATAATCAATTTGTTTCATAAGTATCCCCAATGAGTAATTTTTGCTTTAGTTTTTCCCGCCAGGAATAGTTCATACAAGACGGTGTTTTCTTTTGTACAGGATGCCAGTTGTCCCACAAAAAGCCACAATTACTACAACATTGGTCAGTAGTAGGAGGTAATATTGATGGCGTAAATTCTTTATATAAATGTTTTCTCAAACATTCGGTGTGGTGAATCCAATTTAGTACTTGATTCAATCTTGATTGTTTTGCTTTGTTTCTTTTTTCAATATAGTTGCTAATATATTGATAAGCTTTATTCCAAGTGTCTATATGAAAGTAAATATTGCTTTGCCTTATAATTGCATACCTTTCCAATTGATAACGTATGAATCGCCACTGTTGACTAGAGATACCTAGCTGCTCAGATAATTCTTCTTCCTGTAAAGGCAAAGGTTTTTTTTGGTCATACCATTGCTTTAACTTTTGGAAGACGGCGACCAATTCATCTATTTCTGGCAGTTCGCGACGAATAATAAACTTAGATAAATGTATATCTTTCCTGCAGTAAAGCAAAACACTCACACTTGCTTTCCCATCTCTCCCTGCTCTACCAATCTCCTGAATATAACTTTCCAATTGTGTTGTTAAATGATAATGGATAATTAGCCGGATGTCTGCCTTATTAATTCCCATACCGAAAGCACTCGTACAACAAACCACATCAATTTGATCGTTCATAAACTGTTGCTGAATAGAAATACGGTCATTTTGTTCCATTCCCCCATGATATACTGCAACACGCCGGTTAATTCTTTCAGCCAACAATACAGCTATTTCTTCCGCTTTTTGACGGCTTGAGAAATAAATTAAAGCAGGTACATGGTATTTCTTGAAAATAGCCGTTAATACTGTCATTTTATCATGTTCATCGTCTACTTTTTGAATGCAAAGGGCAATATTGCTCCGATCTATGGGATAAACATGTTTTTTAAAAGCTAAATTTCCTAACGACTGAATGATATCAGCTTGTACTTTAGATGTTGCTGTAGCACTGAGTGCTAGTGTAGGTGGATAGTTACAATATGTAATAATGTGCTGTAAACGCATATAATCAGGCCTAAATTCATGTCCCCACTGTGAAATACAATGAGCTTCATCAATTACAAACAAGCTTACTTTCAATGTTTTTAATTTATTTTGTAACATTTCCTGTTGTAGTAGCTCTGGGGATACATAAATTAAACGATACGTATGTAATGTTTGTAATACTTGTTCTCGTTCTTTTCGATCCATAAAACTGTTTATTGCTGCTACTTGCTTCCACTGCTTTGCTTTTAATTGCTTTACTTGATCCATCATTAATGAAATAAGTGGCGATACAACAATAGTTATCCCATCTTGCAACATTGCAGGCAATTGATAACAGATCGATTTTCCTGATCCAGTTGGCAACACACCAAGTACATTTTTTCCTGCTATAACATCTTCTATTATTTCTCGTTGCCCACGACGAAAGGACGTATAACCAAAAAATTGGTTTAATTTTTGTTCCAAATAATCTACAGGCTGCTCCACTCTAATCACCTACCTTCTGCGTGTTGGTTAGCATTGTTAAGACTAAACGAATGTGAAAATAAGTAATATGCTCTGGTACTTTTTGCTTTATTAGCTTAAGCTTGTAGACATCCACTTCGTTATATGCACGAACAATAATCTTTTGATCATACTTTGATACATAAGCATCAATTGGGAACGCAGAATCATGCAGTGCAATTTCTACTACGTGGTCATAGATCGTATTCACCCTTAATTTTCTCTTCTTGGCAATCTCCTCAATAGAAAACCCTTTAAGCAAATATTGATAGGTAGTTATAGCTGTATTTGATAAACGACGAGGTTCCGTTGTTTGTATGATATCATTCAATAATGAATAAGTTTGTTTATATGACTGAATGATATTAATGATTCGGTGCAAAGCTGCTATTAAGGTTAGTTCTAAGTCGATTGTTGTTAAATAATGACTACTAGCCAGTTGATGAACGCTTTTTCCATAATCTTTAAAACTTGTGAGTCGATCTACAAAAATTTCCGCCATATAAGTAGGAAGTTTTTGTAAAACCTCTTGTAATTCCTCGTATAATTGTTGTAAAAACGACGAAGTGTCAAGCTTAATTCGTTGATAATAAAGCTTTACCCAAATTTCAATTGCTTTATCTTCAACAACTGGTATAAAATGAAATTCATTTTTGTGTACATTCGTAATTGTTTGAATCAATAATTGTAATCGCGACCAAAATACACGGCTACTTTCTCCATTTTGCATCCCAGAATAATAAGAAAGAGGTAATATTGATTTATGATCTCTTAACCACTGAAGCCCTATAGACGAAAGTATATAAGTTTCTTTATTACCATCTGTAATTTCAATCAATTGTTCTTTTTTCAATTCATAAATTACCTTGTCAAAATAAGACTTAATAAGCTTTGGGTATATAGAATAAAATTGTTTTAATCCATACATATGTATATCTTGTACCGTTTGAATCGATTTTCTACCTGCTATAATATAGTAGGTTGCTGATGTGGATCGTTCTCCTTTTAATCTATGGATACTACTTAGAATTATCCCTTTCAATATCAATCGTTCTCAGCCCCATCTACTCTTAAGTTTTTAATTTAAAGCTAAGACATAAACTGTGAAATTTATATAGCATTACGTTCAGCTAGAACACATAGTACCTAATGCAAAAACTATTTATTACATTATAGCATTTGAAGCACATTACAGCATTGAATTTTCATTTTTTTAAGTATAAACTTATATAGGTGAGTTTATAAGTTACTTGAATAATCTAGGAATGTACTACTATGCTAAGGAGACTTGAAAGATGTGTTATTATACCAAAGTTGATAGAGAGACGTGTATTGCCTGTGGAGCATGCGGTATTTCAGCGCCAGATTTATATGATTACGACGATGATTGTATTGCTTATTTTCTAAAAGATAACAACCTAGGAGTTACACCTGTTGAAGGTGATCAAATTAATGCAATGTTTGATGCATACGAAGAGTGCCCTACAGGTTCTGTGAAAGTTTCTAAACAGCCATTTTAGTAATACTTATGTATTTTTTATACATTCTTATAGCATAAAAAACTTGTAGAAAATCAAAAGATTCTCTACAAGTTATTAATCAGTCGGTATCTTTTACTGCAAAACGGTGTAACGCATATTTTTCCATTAAATAAGCGATAAGAGGATAAAAAAGCACGAAAAAAACAGCGTTGCCAATAGCATGATTTGTATCAAATGGTAATCCACTTATGTAATAAGGCCAAAATGAACCAGTAATTTGATAAGTCGTCAGTGAGATAATAAAGCCATAAAAATAACCGCTAAAAACAGTAAAGATCAACAACAGCAAAAACGGTGGTCGTGAAAACATTTTCCCTATCCAACCACTTATAATGCCTATCACTCCCCATGAGATCGTTTGCCAAACCGCCCATATTCCCATGCCAAGTAGCATATTGGATACAAATACAACGATAACCGTTAACAATAATGCGCTCCCCGGCCCTAAGATTACTCCTGTAATAATTATTATTGCCGTAACTGGTTGCACATTTGGTAAAAAAGCAAACCAATACCTTCCAACAACTGCTAGTGCCGCTAGTATCGCTATAAGCGTTAATTTATACGTGTTCATTTATATACTCATTCCCAAGCTTGAAAATCAAAAACTACTTTATCACCTGGCTTTAATTCATATTCTGTAGCACCAACATTTGGCATCTCGCCGTTTACAGTATAAATCCACCCTTTCTTTTCACCTTCTTTTGCTGATAAACGTTCGATTGAGGTAATAAATTCTCCATTCTTTTCCGTTTCAACATAAAAATTTTCTTCCATTACATCCATTAAAATATCGCCTTTTTCAATGGGTATCTCTTTTTCATGTAAGTATTCCGCGCCATCGTCTTTAGATATTGTAATCAATACTGTTTCTTCTGCTTGTTCTTCCTGTGTTACTTGATTTTCAGAAGGTTGATTGCTTGATGGGGCAGTAGTTCCTGAATCCTCATTTCCACACCCTACTAATAGAGCAATAGCGACCAAAAATGATCCAAATCGGAATAACCATTGTTTCATAAAATAACATCCTTTCTATTTCCAATTTTTCATTTATGATATCATAATTACCTGTTTAAAACAGTGGGATAAAATCGTACGATTACTATAAACGAATCTTCAATCAGTAGCAACTTTTAACCACAATGACTGTTTAGTACCTCAAGGGTATGACCTTAAAAACCCTTCCAGAAAAGGGGATGCTATTATCTCCTGTTTAGACTTGTTAAGCTCACATCCACTAATCTTTAAAGTGGTAGCCTACAGCACGTTTTACTCTGGATAAAACGTGCTACTTCTAATCTTATTGCCTTGGTATGCGGAAATAAAATGCTGTCCCTTGATTCAACTTACTATTTACATTAATCGTACCTTGATGAGCGTCAATAATATTTTTAGCAATTGCAAGCCCTAGTCCAGTACCTTTTTTCTTTTTATCTCTTGTTCTTGACTTATCAGCTTTGTAAAAGCGTTCAAAAACAAATGGAAGATCTTCTTCTGGGATTCCACTTCCACTATCTTGTATTTCTACTTGGAAAGCCTCATTATCATTGATCACTTTTATATTTACATAACCTTCTTTACTAGTATGACGAATAGCATTGTCAATTAGATTTGTAAAAACTTGCTCAATTCGATCTGGATCGAATACAGCAGTCGCTTCGTAAATCGACTTCTCTAGATGTAAAGATATTTTATTTTCATTAGCGAGTCCTTGAAATTTTTTATAAATTCGTTCAACATATGGGCCTACCTTCACTTCTTCTGTATTCAGGTGAATATGGCCTGCTTCCATTCTAGCTAAGTCTAATAATTCGTTGACTAGCCGTCCCATACGGAGCGATTCTTCATGAATAATTTGGGCTAATTCATTTTTGTCTTCTTTGGATTCTGCAATATCATCGACAATTGCTTCACTATAACCTTGGAGCATGGAAATGGGAGTTCTTAATTCATGAGAAACATTAGCAATAAAATCTTGACGTAGCTTATCCATTCTTCTTTCCTCTGTCATATCTCTAATTACCGCTACTGCTCCACGAACGTAGGATTGATCATATAAAGGTGTCATTACCATTACCCAATTCCTACCTTGTAGGCTAAGTTCATGCATAGCTTCCGTCTCGCCATCAATGACCTCTTGCAAAATGGTTTTTAATTCATGTGGTAATTTTCGATCTTCAGCACGGTATGGAAAATTATTCTCATAATACCAATCTTCAATAAATCGATCTGCTGGGGCATTGGTAACGATCATGTCTCCTGAACGATTTAAAGTTATTACACCATCTGCCATTGAACTAACAATACTAGATAATTGCTCTTTTTCCTGTCTTAGTGCGTTTAAATGGAATTTTAACTGTCTTCCCATACGATTAAACGCTAAAGCGAGTTCTCCTATTTCATCATGGGTTAAAATAGGCACTTTCGTATTAAATTCACCTCTAGCTAAATCGAAAGCAGCTTCCCTCATTTTAATAAGTGGAGAAGTTATACGTGTGGATAGAAAAAACGCAAATATTGTAGTCAAAACAATAGCAATTCCTGCAGCAAGAAAAATAATTTTAGTCGTTTCTGCTTTTGTTTGATCAATAACATTCAGTGATTGATACACATAAATAGCTCCATCTTGATGGTTCATAGGAACGCCTACAATCATCGCCTCTCGTTCGGTACCAGGTAACTTCATTTGCTTACGTACTTGGACATTGTTAGTGAGAACCGAAGAGAGCTCCTCTTGCTTTAGCCAGTCTAATTCTAACTTGGATAACTGATCATCCTCGCTATTAGAAACCCATAATTCGCCATCACCTGAAACAATGGCTACTCGGCTAGCTGGGTCTTTAACTCGTTCAGTTGTTTCTTCAATAATTTCATTTTCATCATGAGTATCCACAAGCATTGAGATTTTTTCAGCTGTTTGTAACATATCTTGCTCCGCTTCCTGAATATGGAAATCTTCAAAAAACTGTAAAAGTAAAATAGTTAAGATAAATAACACGAAAGAAACTAGCAATAGAATCGTTATTGCTAGTTTACCTACTACACTCCGCCAAAACATTAGTCTTCATCCACCTCGAACTTATAGCCAACTCCCCAAACAGTGACAATCATTTTCGCAGCTTCTTGAGATACTTGGTTCAACTTTTCACGAAGCCTTTTAACATGCGTATCCACCGTTCGCAAATCTCCAAAAAATTCATATTGCCATACTTCTTTTAACAAATGCTCACGGTTAAACACTTTATCCGGTGATTTAGCTAAAAAACATAATAATTCATATTCTTTTGGTGTTAAGCTCACTTCTTCTCCATCCGCAGTAACACGGTGCGCGTCATGATCAATGGTTAAATGAGGGAAAACTAAAACGTTCTTCGCAGTTGTATCCGTTTCCTGAAATGTTGCACTTGAAACACGACGAAGCAAGGCTTTAACTCGCAACACCACTTCTCTAGGACTAAAGGGCTTCACGATGTAATCATCAACACCAATTTCAAAACCTTGCACACGGTTAGCCTCTTCGCCTTTTGCTGTTAACATAATAACAGGCGTATCTTTTTCTTTTCGTAATTCTTGACAAACCTCAACGCCATCCATCTCTGGCATCATAATATCAAGTAAAATTACATCATAATGGTTATCAAGAGCAAGCTTTAAAGCATCTGCTCCATTCTCTGCTTCTTCAACGAGAAAACCGTCTCGTTCCATATACATACGTAGTAGTCTTCGAATTCTTTCTTCATCATCGACTACTAACACTTTTGACTCTTTGTCCATTTTTGTTCCCCCTTGTATCCTATCTTGCTAATAAGAGTATAAACTAAGTTGTTTGAAATGTATAAAGAAAACTTGGATAATAAAAAGGCTAGACAAACTGTAGTATTTCCTTACATAACACTATACTAAAAACCATCTAATAATAACATAAATAAAGAAAAGGCACCACTATGACCATAATGATGCCTTGCGATTAGCTACTTAAGCATAGGAATGTAAACCAGCTAAAACAAGGTTTACAACAATTAAATTAAACATAATTATCGCAAAACCGACCGCAGCGAGCCAAGCAGATTTTTCGCCATGCCAACCTCTTGACAAACGTAGATGTAGAAAGGCAGCATAGAAAAACCATGTAATTAGTGCCCAAACTTCTTTAGGATCCCAGCCCCAAAATCTTCCCCAGGCTTCTTCTGCCCAAATAGCAGCAAATATAAGACCTCCCAAGGTAAATAAAGGAAAACCAATCGCTACGGAACGATACGTAATTTCATCTAATAAATCAGGATTCGTTTTCTGAAGTAATGGCTGAATCGTAGCACCCAGTCTCTTTCTGAATACGAGCCTTAACAGTATATAAAGGCCAGTACCAAAAATAAATGACCATAATAATGTATTAAATTTTCGTCCAGCATCTGCGCCATGCATCCATTCCGGAATTTCAAACCAAGGATTCATAACTTTATCTGTTAGTAATGTTCCGTCTGTTGGTGCAGCAATTGCTGGCATATGATATTCTGTTTCTATCGTGCCAGTTCCGGCATTATTAGGATACTCAAAAACAGCTTGATAATTCATGACATTGAATAAAGTTGTTGCTAGTATAAATCCAACAAAGAGAATTAACGAATAAAGTGTTATTTCCAACCAAGTCGTTCGTTTTGTTGTCTTTGATTGGTCTATTTGCCTAATTAAATAGATTAATCCAGCGACAAAGCTAATGGTTAAAATTCCTTGTGATAGAGACACTGTAGTAACATGAATGTATAACCAATGACTTTGCAACGATGGGACTAGAGGGGATACCTCAGTTGGAAACATACTTGCATAAGCAATAATAATTAAAGCGACTGGCAATGCAAATAATCCCAGCACCGTTATTTTATAAATAAAATACAAGATAATGAATCCCAATACTGTTGCCATACCAAAGAATGTCATATATTCAAATAAGTTACTGACAGGAGCATGCCCACTCCCTATCCACCTTGTTATAAAGTAGCCTAGTTGGGTGGAAAAACCAATGATAGCCAATGTAATTCCTATTTTAGCAGCTTTGCCATCTGATTTTCTCTTACTCCCTATTGTAAATGAAAAAAATAAAGTTGCAACTAAATAGAGAAAGAAAGCAGTATATAGAAGTGTACTACTTAATTCAATTAAGTTATTCATGAAACCCCTCCTAATGAAATGAAAACGTGAACCAACAGATGTCTTCCATTTAAATCTTTGCCCTGAACAAATGGGATGTAGTGTAAGGAACATTTCGTCCAGCATTATACTCTATAAGTCTATTGTACTAATGTTGCCGGACTTAGAAGCTTAACATAATAAATTATACTTTTATTTATCCAGCTCTTGTTGATCGATTACCATTTGAATATGTGTCCCATCAACGATTTTTTCAATATCCTTTTTCACACCATACCAGTTTTTATTCGTATGAGCGGCTAATAGAATTCCACCATTTTGAGGACGAACCCAAATCCTTCTATGGTGCCAATACATTCCCTGAATAACACCGATCATAAAGATAATAGCGCCAACGATAAAGTATGGTAAAGAGTAATCGCGACGTATACTTAACCCGCTAACATCACGAAGTTCAAAGTTTGTAATTCCTACATTATAGTCATTTTCTCCAGTCGCATCTATGTTTTTGCCAATTCCTAAAAAGCTCACTTCTGGTTCACTTCCATCTGGCGGATAAATCATCATCACGAACGCTGGATTTCTAGGGTAATCTGTCTCTGAAGCAGGTTCTCCATTATCATCCAAAAAATAATCCGGATAATAATTGTTAATTTCTACTTTAAACCCACTATCAAGCTCATACTCCGATTTAGGAGAAGTTAAATCAACAGTAAAATCTCCTAATGATTTTTCTTCCCGATCATTTGTTTCATGAATTTTAAATGACATGCTAGAAAATTCATTTTGCTGATACCCCATTTGATACACTGCATAGTCGTCAAAATTTAATGGTTCGTTTAACCGAATATTTCCTTCTTCAATTTTCTTTAATTCTGGTTCTGCACCAGTTACTTCTGGTTCCATCGCTTTATAAATAACCGCATTGGTTTGGTAATTACTTGCAACAGGCGCACCTTCTTGTTCTAAAGCATCTTTGTACAACTCATCTTCCGGGTCATAATTTTCCAAGACAAAATCTTTATTTTCAATGTAGTACTGTTGTTCCGTACCGGGGATCACTTTTTGCTCCCCTTCACGAATCCAGATATATTCATCCATATAAAAAACCGAAGTTTGCCTTAATAAAGCGGCAAGCAAAATAATAATCAACCCAATATGGTTTACATAAGGCCCCCATCTTGAAAATCTACCCTTTTCAGCAAGGATATGCCCATCTTGCTCTTTAATATTATATCTTAATTTTTTTAATCTTTGTTTTATAGTATCGATATCTTCTTCATCAACTTCGTCTGTTTGACTAAACAGACGTTGCCTTTGCAAAAATGTTGCATGTCGCTTTGCTTTTTGATTCCGTAAAGCACGAAAAAGTGGCACAAAGCGATCAAGGCTACAAATAACGAGTGATATACCTATCAAAGCAATTAAAATCATATACCACCAGGAACTATATAAATTATGGAAACCTAATTGATAAAAAATTTGCCCTAATATTCCATAACGTTCTTCATAAAAAATAGCCGGGTCTCTAGAGACTGCATCTGCAGGTATGTATTGTTCTTGCGGAAAGATGGACCCCACTGCAGAAGCTATAAGTGCAATGACAATAAGCCAAATTCCCACTTTAACGGAAGAAAAAAAGCTCCAAACCTTATCAACAATCGATTTGTTATACGTTTGTGAGCGTCGTGCAGTACCATCATATCGCATATTTAACAATTTCTTCTTGTCGTTGCCATCAATATGTTGATTTTCTTCTATCGGTTTACCACAAGATTCACAAAGGACGGTACCTTCTGGATTAACATGCCCGCACTCACATTTTATTTTATTCATTTCATTCCCCTTCCCCATTACAAAAAGACATTTACTTCGGCGTTATTTCCTGTAGATAACCATCTAATCTTTCTAAGCTTAATGCTCCATTTACTACCTCTACAATCTTACCTTGCGGGTTAATAAATACAGTGCTTGGAATAGGGCCCACTTTATATAAGTCTCTCACTTGACTATCTTTGTCGTGAGGAATAGGAAAAGTTAAGTCATATTCATCGACGAAACGATGAACAACGAGTTCTGTGGAATCAAGACTAACTGCAACTATTTCGACCCCTTTTTCTTTATATTGTGGGTACAATTTTTGCATGTAAGGCATTTCTTCTTCACAAGGCTTACACCAAGTTCCCCAAAAATTAAGCATTACCCCTTTTCCTTTTAAATCGCTAAGCCGAACTGTTTCTCGTTCATTGTATTTGTTTATTTGCTCCAGTTGAAAATCAGGGGCATTGTCGCCAACAGTGTAAATAATTTTATCATCTTGCAAATTTTGGACGACTGCAAATACAACTGCCCCAACTAGTATAAGTAAAATAACAGATCGAAATATAAAGCGATTTCTTTTTTTATTCTTTTTCTTCTGTTTTATTTCATCTAAACTCATCATGAATCAACTCCCAACAACCATTATAGCATTTTGGAAGAATTTAAATTTTGAATATTATTCAACAATTTTGTTCTGCCAAATGCCGCATTTGCTTTACTTCTTTCGGGGTTAATGGTCGATATTCTCCTGGTTTTAGACCATCAAGAGTTAAAAAACCATATTTTTCACGCTTTAACTTTAAAACTGGATAACCTAATGCTTCCATCATTCGACGCACGTGTCTATTCTTCCCTTCTCTTAAAGTTAGTTGTAAAATAGTATGATTTTTCTTTTTGTCCGTTTCAAGAATACGATATTGTACGGCTTTTAATATATCCTGCTCCGATCGAACGCCTTTTCTCAACCTTGCCAAGTCAGCTTTTTCTGGAATTCCTTTTATTTTTGTAACATACTCTTTATCTATTTGGTATCGGGGATGCATGAGCAAATTAGCAAATGCACCATCATTTGTTACAATCAATATACCAGATGTATCATAGTCTAATCGACCGACAGGGAAAACACGTTCGTCTACTTCACCTAGTAGATCGGTAATTACTTTTCTACCTTTATCGTCTTTTAAACTGGATATTACACCACGAGGTTTGTACAACAAATAGTAAACAGGAGCCTCTTTTTCCAAAGGAACACCGTCTACTTCAATAAAATCATCATGTTTTACTTTCGTACCAAGTGTTGTAACGACTTGTTGGTTTACCTTTACCTTTCCATCTAAAATTAATTGTTCTGCTTTTCTTCTGGATGTTATGCCACTTTGGGCAATCACTTTTTGTAGTCTCTCTTGCGTGTTTGTCATTTTATCACCATTACCTTTATATGTGCAATATATAGTGAAGCCTTCATGGTTATGAAAAATTTAATGCTAGATTAAATGGGGCTTCTACACCTAAATTATTTTACCCTTTGTATTCGATTCTTACAAATGAATATCAATTATACTATACGAATAAATAGCTTAGATAACAAATCTTACGCCTTTATTTTATTTTGATATCCCGATTTCACATCTAATTCATTATAAACATGCAGAACAAATAGTACGGACGGTAAAATTCTACCTTAAATTATAAAACTTGGCTTATCGCCAAGTTTTCATGACAAGCTTATCTTTTTTTATAAGATAAAGCAACTTTTATCTTTCTTCTAGTCTCAAAGAACCCCCTACATATTTAAACTAAAAAACTATTGTTACCCAGTTACCCAAACAGAATAGATACAATGATAACGGAAGCAATAATTCCTATTAAATCGGCTAATAAACCAACTTTTAAAGCATATCTCATCTTCTTAATGCCAATAGCCCCAAAATATATTGTTAAAATATAGAGTGTCGTATCTGTACTCCCTTGCATAACAGATGCTAGCCTACCTATAAATGAATCTGGGCCATGCGTGTGTATTAACTCGGTTGTCATCCCGAGTGCTGCTGTACCTGATATCGGTCTAACCAATGCTAGTGGAATTATATCTGGCGGCACTCCGATCGCTGTTAAGATTGGCGCCAATAAATCAATAAACGCCTCTAATGCTCCAGAACTTCGCAATATAGCTATTGCTACAATCATACCGACTAAAAAAGGGAGCAAGGAAAAAGCCATTTTTACTCCTTCCTTCCCGCCTTCCACAAATACTTCATAAGCAGGCACTTTTTTAATTATTGAAGTAGCTAAGACAATTAAAATGAAGCAAGGAACTAGCCATGCGCTCACTATTGTTACCAGTTCCATTAAGATGCTGCCTCCCATTTATTTTTGTGATAAAAAATCCGATCAATTATTATGGCGCCCAATGATGATATGAACGTCGCTAAAATAGTTGCCCCAACAATTTCAGTTGGAGATGCAGAGTTATATTGCATGCGTATAGCAATAACCGTTGTTGGGATAACCGTTAGACTTGATGTATTTAAAGCTAAGAAAGTAATCATAGATCTAGAAGCAGCGTCATTTCCACTTAACTGCTTCATTTGCTCCATAGCTTTAATCCCCATAGGTGTTGCTGCGTTACCTAGTCCAAAAATATTTGCAGTGACATTGGACAGGATGTAACCAATAGCTGGATGATCTTTTGGAATATCTGGAAATAATCTAACAATAAGCGGCCGAAAGAGTTTCGCCAAAACAGATAGAATGCCAGCTTTTTCAGCAACCTTCATAATTCCGAGCCAAAATACGAGCACACTAATTAGTCCAATAGATAAAGTAACAGCTTCACTTGCGCTAGAGAAAATAGCTTCATTAACTTGATCCATTGTACCGTTTAACATAGCATAAATAATGCCGATGGCTGCCATAGATACCCAAATTATGTTTACCATAACACATCAACTCCGGAAATATACTTAAATAATTGATAAATATTGCTGGAAAATGGTTTCTTATTAACAGATTTCGGTGCTTCATTTAAAACATTTGTCGTTGCAATGGCTTTGCCATTTAAATAAAATATGTTTTTTCCAATTATGTTGTTATTAGAAATGGTCTCATCAATGAACAGCTGGTTAGATACTTTACTTTTTTCTTGCTTCGTTAATGGGTATTGAATTGCTTTATCTATATAAGCAGTATAGACTTCATTACTTTCAGGTAATCGATAAGCAAGTCTTTTTGGTTTAGTCAATGTTTCTATATTGTATTCTTCAAAACCCCACTCAAACATCGTAATATGGTCTCTCCAATCATCAGGAGCATTTAACGTTACTGCTATTAAATTCATATCATCTTTTTCAGCAGTAGAAACCAATGTTCTTCCAGTTTGTTTCGTATATCCCGTCTTTCCTCCAGTACTATGGTCATAATATTGGGTTAATAATTTGTTTTTATTTTGCCAAGAATAGATACGCGTTTCCGCTAAATAAGATGTTGCGCCTGTTACCTTTTGAAATGTAGGGTTTTTCATAGCATAGCGCATTAGTGTTGCCATATCATATGCGGTTGAATAGTGACCTTCTTCATCCAAACCATGTGGGTTAGCAAAGTTTGTATCGTTCATACCTAGCCACCTAGCTTTTTCGTTCATTAAGTAAACAAAACCAGCTTCACTCCCTCCAACATGCTCACTAATTGCTACAGCTGCATCGTTTCCCGAGCGCAACATTAATCCATATACTAGATCTTTTAAACGCATCTTTTCCCCTTCCTCTAAGTAAATCGATGAGCCTTCTGTATAAATAGCTTTTCGACTCACTTTTGCTTTTTCATGCATCTTACCAGATTCAATCGCAATAATAGCAGTCATTATTTTTGTAATACTTGCAATGTTAGCCTTTGAGTAAGCTTGTTTTTCAAATAATACACGACCTGTGCTTTGTTCCATTAAAACTGCATGATTTGCAGAAACTTGTGGTGCAGCATGTCCTTTTACGGGAAATAAAATAGTCAACAAAAATATTGAGCAAATGGTAACTAAAACAAATCGCATACGCTTGGTTCCTCCCGATCTTGGTCTCTTTACAATCTATGCATGTCCTAATAAGTTATGCAAACACAATAGGAAACCGTAAAAAGATCGCCATATAATCACTAGATCACATAAAACATTCTGTATGCAAAAACCACTCTATAATAAACACTTTATTATTTTTCTGCCTTTAAAGTTTCCTATAGCAACAAAGGCACAAGCCCCCGGTTAGCAACGTAACGAGTGGAACGAAGCAACTAAAGTTTTAGGAATTATGGTGAGACGGTGTTGCACGAACCAATGATGACTTATCGTAGGGCAATGGAGCGAAGTCGCCTAGTCGCTGGCGATGAAGCGGCATGTGGCTAAATAGCTTAGTGAGTTTATCCACAGCTAAAAAATTTTGTAATTTCCTAGACCACAAAAAAGTTGGCATTTAGCCAACTTCCATTATGAATGGTCTTCATTTATTTGTTCATTAAAACGCTCAAAAAATAAATCTGCTTCCGTTTCTACTTCTTCATCATTTGCATCTGGTAGAGGTGGTAAATCTTGTAATGATGTTAAACCAAAATAAGTAAGAAATTCTTTTGTAGTAGCAAACAAGATCGGTTTACCTACTGTATCTTTCCTCCCTACTTCTTCAATTAAAAGCCGAGAGAGGAGAGTTTGTACTGGTCGATCACTCTTTACACCTCGTATTTCCTCAATTTCAGTTCGTGTTATCGGTTGATTATAAGCAATAATGGCTAACGTTTCTAACGCTGCTTGAGACATCCTTGTGGTTTGAGGTGTCTCTAGTAATTTCTTGTAATAATGACTATGCTCTGGTTTAGTTGTTAAATGGAACACTTCATGTGCTTGCATCATTCGTATACCGCGATCTGTACTTTCATATTCTTGCTTTAATTCGTCTAGAACAAGTTCAATCGTTGCTTCTGTTACTTCCAAAACATCTGACAATTGCTTTATTGTTATTCCTTCATTCCCTGAAGCAAACAACAAACCTTCTACAATTGCTTTTAATTTATTTATTTCCACCTTTATTCCTCCATATTAAACACGTATAATTCGGATAACTGCTTCTCTTGTTTACAATAAACTTGATTTTTTTTCATTAATTCCAAGAGGGCAATAAATGTTACAACAATATGAGGGCGAGTTTGTATTGTGAATAACTGATCAAACAAAACCCCTTCTTTCGCTGATTTCACTATCTGTAGTACTTCCTCCATTCTCTGTTCAATCGGTATGTCTGATTTTTCAACTTTTGTTTTTAGTGGAGCATTCCATTTTTTCCGTTCAAACATTTGACGTAATGCTTCCAACATATCATAAACCGATGTTTCACCTGGCACGATTTCTGAAGATTTAGATATACTTTCATCGAACAATAAAGGTGATCTCGTATATATTTGGTTTGCCTCTTTTTCTATAACCTGCAATTGCAAAGCAGCTTCTTTATACTTTCGATACTCAATTAATCGTTGCATAAGATCTTCTCGTGGATCTTCCATATACTCTTCAGCATCTAAATCTAATTCCGGTTTTGGTAAAAGCATTTGACTTTTTATTTCTATGAGAGTTGCTGCCATAACTAAGTATTCACTAGCAATGTTTAGCTCTAACCGTTTCATAGTATGGATGTATTGCATATACTGTTCCGTAATTTGCGCTACGGGTATGTCATAAATATCAATTTCAAATTGATTAATTAAATGAAGTAATAAATCAAGTGGACCTTCAAAAGCGTCCAATTTCACCTGGTAAGCTTGCATTTTATTACCTCCTTTCCGTAAAAATTATATCATTAATTACAAACGCCTATACACGATTTTAAATTCTAACATATGTTATTACTGTAAGATAAATGTTATTCGAAACATTTAAGGCTAAGTACAAAAAGGAGGTATATTATTATGAGTGGCGGATATGGTTACGGTGGAGGATTCGCGTTAATCGTTGTACTATTCATACTATTGATTATTGTTGGTGCTGCATGGCTCTAAATCAATATCTTCTACATGGCTAAGCAGTGCAAACGAAAATAAAAGCCGGCCCTTTTAGGCTGGCTTTTTTTCTTACACTTCATTCAAAATCATTTGTTTCATCACACCTTTGATAAAACTCCTGAATTTCTTTTGTTGTAGAGACTGTATACTTATTACGGTAAAGTTGATCAACCTCAATAACCATTCTTTTTCCTATCCCTTGATTACGATGTGAAGGATTAACCGAAACATGCTGAATAATAGCATTGCTTTCGTTTTCAATCCGCAAACCAATTGCTCCTAGAACGTCATCTTCTTCCTTCCATAAATACAAATGCCAATCTGGGTTGGCTTCATATTCTTTAATGGTTTGCTGTAGCTTCTTAACATCTTTTTCTTCAGGCATAAAAGAAAGCAAACCCATGGCTATTTTTTCTAAATTTTTCTTAAAGCGAATTAACATAGATACCCCTCATTAACAAAATAGCTTATATGTGAAATTTATTCAATAGGAGTTTTTCATTTCAAACTAGATGTTTGTATCTCCTGCAATCAACTTATCTCCTTGTTGTGGATGTTTAAAACGCCCTACATTGAGATAAAACAGTACACAATTAAGCTATTGGTTTTAAGCGGACAATTTAATTAGTAACTATATAATATAGAAATTTTAAACTAAATGCTCGTAATTATATTTATGCACGTTTCCCTTGTTTTGTCAAATATGTATGTAAAACAAAGCTCAACTGCACGAATAAACTAGACTACCATAAAGCGTTTTTATTTACCATTCATAAAAGTTGGCTAATTCATTTAACTTGCAGCATGAATTACAATTCATCTGTGTAATCAAATTTTTCAATAAGTAAAACAACTTCTGTTAGTATTAAGATCGTCTTCTAGACATTTTTATTTCGTAGGAGTTGCATAATGATATGTCCATCTGTTTTCTTTCCTTTCCACTTAAGAGGAATTAAATTTACGAGCCCTACCCAAAGGTTGAACCAAACAAACAGGTGAAAGGAAATGGCGATAGTCATGACATCTATTTTCCAAAATATAAAAGCCATGAAAATGCTGAATAAAGGGCCAGAAATAGTTATAATTATTTTTTCCAATCTGCTATAGTCGGGTTGCCGATAACTTGTTGCTAAACCCCCAATAAAAAACAACGGAGCAATAGAAATAGTAAACCTACCTACGTGCATTAATGTTTTTACAGTTCCTGCTCCAATTGATATATCCACTTTTTCGGCTTGAAAAAACCAAGCAACTATAGCATGACCAAATTCATGAAAAAAAATACTAATTGGTGCTACGAAAACGAGGAGGTAAAAAAGCAGTAAAACATCCATACTCCCACCTCAGTTTCATGTGAATCCTTAATTAGCAGGCTCTTCTCCTACACTAGTTTGTGCCCGTACTGACTAATTACTAAAAACGAATGGTTAAAAAACGGAGATGGCTAATCTTCTTTACTACTTCTCCGTTTTTACTATTTGTACATTAACTCAGAAAATCTAGTAAATTTATTAAAGAAAGGCTCTTACTATAAAGTTTATAACTTCTGTCACCCTTATGTTACCTGACTACATACCAATGAAAATTAAGCCGTATAAACTTTAACTTCCTTCATCACATCTCCATTTTGCATTGTTTTTGCAAATTGAATTCCTGATGTTACTTGTCCAAATATAGTGTGAACGCCATTTAAATGTGGTTGAGGTTCATGGACAATAAAAAATTGACAACTTCCTGTATCTTTTCCAGCATGAGCCATTGAAAGAGATCCTTCTTGGTGTTTATGCGGATTCCCTTCTGTTTCACATTTAATTGTATAACCAGCTGATCCTGTTCCGTTACCTACTGGACAACCACCTTGACTAACAAAGCCAGGAATAACACGGTGAAATGTTAATCCATTATAAAAGCCATCATTGGCAAGTTTTTCAAAGTTTGCCACTGTATTTGGCGCTGCTTCTTCATATAAATCAAACTCAATTTTATTATCATTTTCCAATAAAATATACCCTTTTTTAGCCATTCTATAAATCTCCTTTTTGTAATAGAACTAAGCTCCATTTTATCATGTAATGAAGTCTGTGCAAAGAATTTACTTATTCAAAACTAAGGTCATGGCGAGTAACATCTTTATAAGTCTCACGTCTGACAACGAGTTTATCCTTGCCATTTTCCACAAAAACCACTGCGGGTTTTGCAAATCGATTGTAATGGTTTGCCATAGAATAACCATAAGCCCCCGTTGAAAAAACGGCCAAAATATCATTCTGTGAAACAGCAGGCAAAGGTAAATCCCATATAAGCATATCCCCTGATTCACAACATTTACCAGCAATAGATACTTTTTTTTCTACTAACCAATCTGCTTTATTTGCTAACACCGCTTCATATTTTGCTTGATATAACGAGGGTCGTAGATTATCTGTCATACCCCCGTCAACCGCTATATAATTTCGAATTCCTGGAATTTCTTTCATCGAACCTATAGTATATAAAGTAATCCCAGCATTGCCAGCAATTGCTCTACCAGGTTCTATCCAAATTTCTGGCATTGGAATCGCTATAGATTCTGCTTGTTTTTGCACTTCATAAATTAATTCTTCTATAAATGGGGCGTATGATATAGGAGCATCCTCCTTGGTGTAACGAATTCCATAGCCTCCCCCCAAATTTAGCACATTAGGTACATAATTATACTGTTGTTTCCACATTTTTAATGATTCAAACAACATATTTGTAGCTAATATAAATCGATCTGTTTCGAATATTTGAGAACCTATATGGCAATGCAATCCTTGAAAACAAATATATGGATCATCAATCATCTTTAAAAGTGCATTCTCGGCTTGCCCGTTTTGCAAGTTAAACCCAAACTTAGAATCTTCATGTCCTGTCATAATATACTGATGTGTTTTGGATTCCACCCCTGGTGTTACTCGCATTAAAACATCCATTTGTTTATTGTAATCTTTAAGTAAAGAATGAATATGTTGAATTTCTTGAAAGTTATCTACCACAATACATCCAATATTATTTTCAATTGCCATCCTAATTTCTGCAATACTTTTATTATTTCCATGAAGGTGAATTTTCTCAGTTGGAAAACCAGCTTGTAATGCTGTGTACAATTCTCCTTCCGATACCACATCCAAATACATTTCCTCTTGCTTCATGACTTGTAACATAGCAATTGATGAAAATGCCTTGCTAGCATAAGCTACTTTCGCAGGAATACCCATTTTTTTAAACGTATTTACAAAAGCGCGACAGTTGTTTCGAATTATTTGCACATCATAAACATATAAAGGTGTTCCATACTTTTTTGCCAATGTTACACTATCTATACCGCCAATTTCTAAATGTCCTTGTTTATTTACTGTAAATGGATGATTATCAATTATCATAGCATTAAAAACCTCCGTAACATATGAAAAACTTGGCTTGTCGCCAAGACTTCATTTAGCTTACACTATACACCATAAAATTTTATACTTTTCTAAACGTAAGTTATAATTAAAAACTTTACCACATCAACGTATAAATGAAAAGAGACTTGTTTAAAAATTCAGGTCTTATCTTATACATTTAACTGTAGCTATGTGCCTAAGTGTAATATTTTTCTACAACATGTAAAAGGTAATACAACCTCTAACAGCTATTCTTAACAAATCATTACGTTTAATATAGTAGTGCGTATCCAGCAGGAGACACGCATAACTCCTACTGAATAATACCATCATTTTTCAGGTTGACGATAATTGTTTTTAGGGTGAACAATGCTTGGTCTACTATTTGTATATGGTACAGGGATACGAATTAAAGTGTGCAACATAGCTCGTGGATTAAAAGGGATAAATGGCCATAAATAAGGTGTTCGTAAAGATTTAAGGTGCATTAAAAATAGGAGATGAGCTAAAAATATGGTGATAAAACCAACTAATCCAAATAACCCAGTAACCACCACAAATATAATATTCACTATTTTATTAGACACGCTTAACTCATAACTGGGAGTAACATAGCCACCTATAGCACTAACAGAGACATACAAAATGACTTCAGGACTGAACATCCCAACATCGATGGCAATTTGCCCAATTAAAACCGCTGCAATTAAACCCATTGCGGTTGATAAAGGGGTCGGTGTGTGAATGGCGGCCATTCTAAGGAATTCAATACCAATGACAGCCATTACTATCTGGACAGGAATCGAGATATTCCCCTCTTCATTCGGTCCAATAAAAGCCAGTTCTTTAGGCAATAAATCCGGTTCCATGACAAGTAATAGCCATAATGGTAGTAAATACATAGATGCAAAGATAGCCAAAAATCGTATCCAACGAATAAAAGTACCAATTGCTGGTGTTTGACGGTATTCTTCTGCGTGCTGTAAATGGTGAAAAAATGTGGTCGGTAAAATAATGACACTAGGTGATGTATCCACAATGATTAAAACATGTCCTTCTAATAAATGATTTGCCGCAACATCTGGCCGCTCTGTATAACGTACTAGTGGATATGGGATCCACTTGCGATCAATAATAAATTCATCAACGGTCTTATCAGCCATTGAAATACCATCAACTTCAATGTCTTGAATTCGATCTTTAATTAATTGAATCAGCCCTTCATCCGCAACATCATCAATATAGCTTAAGCAAACATCTGTTTTGGATCGTTCTCCTACTTTCAGCATTTCATTACGCAATCTTGGGTCTCTTATTCTTCTTCTGGTCAAAGCTGTATTTTCAATAATATTTTCAGTATACCCATCTCTAGAACCACGAACCACTCGTTCAATATCTGGTTCTTCAGGTGTTCTACCTGGATAATTTCGTACATCTATGACGTAAGCAAACCGCTCTCCGTCAATAAATAAAACAATTAAACCCGATAGCATCTGATCTACAGCCTCATCCATTGTTTTTACTTGCTCAACTTGTTGATGTATAAGTCGGTTTTTAATGATTTCTGGAAGCTTTTTACTATTGGCTTCATGATCATTTAAATTAACAAGCTCTTTTAATAAGTCTTGGATGATGATTGAATCGCATAATCCTGTCACATAATAAATTTGAATGTCTCGTTTTAATAGTACAAGCTCACGAAAGCCTAAATCAAAGGAAACACCAATTCCTAATCTTGTTTTCATATAGTTTTCAGTATGTCTTATTCTAGGATTCACAGGTATTTTTTGATCATGTTGTACCATATGTACGGTCCCCTTTTAAATTACAATAATAATGATGCTGATGGAATATTTTTCCGTAAATAGCCACAGGGAGCTTGGTTAGAAAAACGGAAACAGGTAACAGAACCTACCTTGCACATTTAACTTTGCTGGGAAACCCAAATAAAATGGGAATAGCAACTTAGATAAATGCGGTAAGCAGATTAATGCTTTACAAAATATAACCACTGGAATAAAGAACCTGCTATTTTTCCAAACACAATTGCCATAAGCAGCCATAACAAATATTTTTCAATACCAATCCGTTTATATAATATAGGAAATACATTAAGAACTTCTGCTAATGCAGCTGCAAGCATTCCATTAAAAATACCTTGTAATAGCCCCCATATAGCTATAAAAAATACTGAATTGTTCCAAACTACAGACGTAAATGATAAATAGGTTCCGAATAAACTTCCCACAAGAATACATGCTGTATAGATAGGTAGAAACATTTCTGTTTTACTTAATTGTATAAGTCTAGGAACAATTCCTAAAATGGTAATAAACGCTACATAACCAGCACCTACAGCAAGCCCTGCACTAAATCCAATTAAAACTTCAAGAAGATGAGTGAGGATGGTCAGCATCGTTGTGTGCATTTTCGTATTGAATTACGTAATCATCTAAATCTCGCTGGTAATTATAAATTTCTACTTCTAATGGGCTCGGCTCTTCATTAAAGCGTTTATTAAACCAATGATTAAAGAACAACAGCATACCAATTCCTAATCCTAAAGAATAAGGAATTTGCAACCATAACGGATATTCTTTTTTCTCTCCAGTTAACAAAAAGTGAACTTTTTGATGTACTTCTTGCATACTTACATCATAATGAAAATTCATAATTGTCATTGCTGTTCCAACAAAGATTAGTAACCAAACACTAAGAGCAACAAGAACAGAAGGAGACTTTTTGCGCTTATTAATCCGAATTATTGTTTGATCTGGGCCAATTAATTGAAAATCCAGATCTGGAAAATTACAATTCAAATGTTCAATAACTAAAAAACTGTCAATTACAACAATATTTTTATCTTTTTTACCCAATCGATATATTGGTGTGTATTCAATTTCCTTTTTATTTGTATTATTTGTGGATATCACTGCAATATCTTTTAGTTGTAACAATTGATATGCATTTAATTCCAGGGTTTTTTTCATTCTTACATAAACTTGGTTGGGCAATTTTCTCCCTCCAAACGCTTCGGATACTTGTATCATTTAGTATTTACTAAAACCTTAAAATTTACACAGGTTAATTATATTAAAGAATTTTCTATATTTAATTTGCTATAAAAACTGAGAAAACATCTTCTTTTTTGCTTGTACTATTTTCTGTAGCCCAAAGATTTATTAGGACATATTTAACTTATCCAACTCGCATCTATCAATTCTTGCGAAAGCACCTTTATATTTTGGAAAAAATCTTCATTCATATTTCCTACAGTACAAAAATGATCCCATCTACCGTATTTGGCAAATGGGATCTTACAACTAATTTTATTTAAACATCAATGTATAGTTTCATTTCCTCTAATATTTTCTTCTCTAATCGAGATACTTGTACTTGCGATATACCTAAACGTTTAGCTACTTCAGATTGCGTTTGATCTTTGTAATAACGCAAATAAACAATGAGTCTTTCTCTTTCACTTAGGTCGCGAATAGCCTCTTGTAAAGTGATCCTTTCAAACCAATTTGTATCTTGATCGGAAATTTGATCTAATAACGTAATTGGGTCACCATCGTTCTCAAATACCGTTTCATGAATAGATTGTGGCGATCTACTTGCTTCCTGTGCATGGATAACTTCTTCCGGTGAAATTTCCAATGCCTCTGATAATTCATTTACTGTTGGTGATCTACCGTTTTTTTTCGTTAATTCATCTTTTTTCTTTCGAATTCGGTTCCCAGTTTCTTTTAATGATCGACTAACTTTCACAGTTCCATCATCTCGAATAAAACGTTGAATTTCACCAATAATCATTGGCACAGCATACGTGGAAAAACGGACATCATAGGATAAATCAAACTTATCAATGGATTTAATGAGACCAATACTTCCAATTTGAAACAAATCGTCTGGGTCATATCCTCTGTTTATAAACCGTTGTACAACCGACCATACAAGGCGCATATTTTTTTCCACTAATTTATCTCTTGCTACTTTATCCCCTTGCTGACTTTTTTCAATTAGTGTTTTTACTTCCTGATCAGATAGTGAATCGCTCCTATTATCCCCTTGCACATTAACATTCATCGCTAAGACCTTTCACGATGAGCACATCGTTTTTGCGTTGGTTAATTGTTTGGTCATGTGTACAGTTGTGCCTTGTTCAGGATTAGATATAACCTCGACAGTATCCATAAAGTTCTCAATAATCGTAAAACCCATTCCAGATCGCTCTAACTCAGGTTTGGAAGTATATAGTGGCTGGCGTGCTTCGTCAATATCATCAATCCCAATTCCGTTATCCTTAATAATTAATTCCACTTGTTCATCTATTAACGCACAGGTTATTGTTACTTCATGATGAGGTTCATTATTATAAGCATGAATAATGCAATTAGTTACAGCTTCTGATACTACTGTTTTAATTTCTGTAAGTTCGTCCATCGTCGGATCAAGCTTACTTACAAAAGCAGCTACGGTTACTCTGGCAAATGATTCATTTTCACTAACACTTGAAAAGGTAACTGTCATTTCATTTTTCACGATGCCACCCCCAACGTCTCTAAAGCAAATTGCTCGTTCTCCTCTAATCGAACAATCTTAAATAATCCTGACATTTCAAACAACCTTCTTACTGGAGGGGAGACAGAACAAACAACCATCTCTCCTCCTAACTGTAATACTTCCTTATACCTTCCCAACACTACTCCTAGACCAGAACTATCCATAAAATCCATAGCTTCTAAATTTAAAACCACATGTTTAATGTCATGCTCACACATTACTTCTTTCCATTCTTTACGTAGTTGTTCTGCTTCATGGTGATCTAATTCCCCAGAAAGGCGAACAACTAATACATTCTCTTTAACAGCAAATGTTGAATGAAGTCCCATTGCCTTTGTCTCCTCCTTCATACTGCCATACTTTTATAGTTCGAGAATCTAGAATATAAATCCTGCTCGTTGACAAAAGAAGAAATAGTTCTGCCAAAATAGAAATAATTAATCATTTTTCGCCATATTTTGCCATACACGCTTCCAAAGAGTACCGAAAGTCGCCTCATGAATAGTATCTTTAACAGTCAAATTACTTTTAGATAAAATGTTATCTTTATCTTTTATAATAAGCTCACCTACAGAATCCCCTTTTTGAACAGGAAGTTGAATATCTTCTTTCATAACCACTTCTGTAGTAATATTGTCAAAAGAATCTCCCCGCTTAAATAATGTACTAATAGATTCTGCAGCAACTACATCCGTTTTTTTGTTTTCAGCTTTAGTTAGGTTAAGCTCGGTTATTTTATCACCTTTCTCAAATAATTTTTGCGTTTGATAATGGTTAAATGCATAGTCAAGCATTTTAGAAACTTGTTCATTTCTTTCTTTAGAAGAACTAGCTCCCATAACTACTGCAATAACTCGCATTTCTTCTTTCTCCGCTGTAGCGGACAAACAATATTTTGCTTCACTTGTATAGCCTGTTTTTAGCCCATCAACACCTGCATAAAATTTTACTAACCTGTTTGTATTCACAAGCCAAAATTCATTATCTTCCCCTTTACGTAAATAATCCTCATAAATGGAGGTGTAGTTAGTAATATCTTCATATTTTAGTAACTCTTTCGACATTACAGCCATATCATGAGCTGTACTATACTGACCATCAGCAGGAAGCCCTGTTACATTTTGGAATTTTGTGTTTTTTAATCCAAGTTCTTTTACTTTTTGATTCATTTTTTCTACGAAAGCATCTTCACTTCCAGCTATTCGTTCTGCTAAAGCGACACTAGCATCATTACCAGAAGCTATAGAAATTCCTTTTAACAAGTCATCAACACTCATCTTTTCTCCGGCTTCCAAGAATATTTGCGACCCTCCCATAGAAGCAGCATGCTCACTTACCCTTACTTGTTCGTTTATTTTTAATTTTTCTTCATCTAATGCTTCCATAATTAATAACAACGTCATAATTTTCGTCATACTTGCTGGTGGTAGTTTTTCATGCTCGTTTTTATGGAATAATATCTTTCCAGTATCGCGCTCCATCAAAAGAGCTGATTTAGCATCTTCAGCTAACTTTTGATCGGTATTTTCTTTTTCTTCTTCAGCACTTACGAAAGTTACCGCGTTTCCAATGAGAATACAGACAAGGCTGATGATGCATAGAGCTTTTTTCATTGTTTTCCCTCCAATATTCCTATGTAGGTTATCCATTTTTAACCGATATAGATGCTTTAGTTTCTATTCAGACGTCATACATATAGGCTAACCAAATTAGGCATTTTTTATACCAGAATATTGGAGATAAGTTTACTTTATATGCTTACTTTAAAAGTAGTTTTTTAGAAAGACTTGGCGATTGCCAAGTCTGTATGAGGATAAAACATCGTCGTTTTACTTATACTATAAACCTAAAAATCTTATGCTTTCCTAATAGCACAAAAATAAATGGCTCGCATTGAGCGAGCCATCACCTATCTTGACATAGTTTCCTAGCCTAAGGAAGGAAAGTTTGTTAAACTAGTTTTTCGTCAAGATGTAGAAAATTTCACCTGTTTTATATCTAGAAATAAACGAAAGCTTTTCGTTCTCTAGAAACTAAAAATCATGATTGCAAAATCGTACTCTTGCATATAGGCTTCAATTCAAACCAGTTAAGGTAAAAAAACCTATTTTTTATGATTCTGTAATCATACCATGAATTAATGTTGGTGCTTTTATTTCATTTGTGGAAATAGTAATGCTATTGTAAAGCTTCTCTTTAACATCGTTAATTTCTTCTGTATTTGCATAAATTGTAAGTAAAGATTCTCCTTCTTGCACACTGTCTCCAATCTTCTTATTTAAAACAAGACCAACCGCTAAGTCAATTACTGCATCTTTCGTTGCTCTGCCAGCACCTAGCATCATCGCTGCTGTTCCAATGTCATCAGCTATGATTTCAGAGATTTTTCCGGAACTTTTAGCAGGCAGTTCTATTTTATAAGATGCTTGGGGTAAAGTTTCCGGATGATCGACTACAGAAGCATTTCCACCTTGAGATTCAAGAAAAATCTTAAATTGCTGTAATGCCTTTCCATTATGCAGGTTTGCTTCTAATTTCTTGCGCGCCTCATCAATTGTATCAGCTTGCTCTGCCAAAACAACCATTTGGCTTCCTAATGTTAAGCAAAGCTCCGTTAAATCTTCTGGCCCTTTTCCTTGCAATGTTTCAATTGCTTCTTTTACTTCTAAGGCGTTTCCAATTGCTTGACCCAGTGGTTGACTCATATCAGAAATAACCGCCATCGTATTTCTTCCTACTTTATTTCCTATTGTAACCATAGCCGTTGCAAGTTCCTTAGCATCTTCTAACTCTTTCATAAAAGCCCCAGCGCCCGTTTTCACATCAAGAACGATAGCATCTGCACCTGAAGCAATCTTTTTACTCATAATAGAACTAGCAATCAGCGGTATTGAATTTACAGTTGCCGTAACATCTCTCAAACCATAAATTTTCTTATCAGCTGGAGTAAGATTGCCTGACTGACCTACGACTGCTACTTTGTTTTTATTAACTAAGTCTATAAATTCATCATTGGATATTTCAACATGAAAGCCCGGCACAGACTCCAATTTATCAATTGTACCACCTGTATGACCTAGTCCTCTTCCACTCATTTTAGCTACCGGTACACCTACAGAAGCAACGAGTGGCGCAAGAATTAACGTTGTTGTATCACCAACACCTCCAGTGGAATGCTTATCTACTTTTATTCCTTTAATAGCAGATAAATCAATCTGATCCCCAGATTCGACCATAGCTTGGGTCAACTCAGCACGTTCTTGATCATTCATATCTTGAAAATAAATTGCCATTAATAGAGCACTAACTTGATAATCAGGAATTTCTCCATTCGTATAACCTTGAATAAAAAATTGAATTTCGCCTTTTGTTAACGCTTGATTGTCTCGTTTTTTTTCAATAATGTCATACATACGCATATTTATCAACCTAACCTTTCCGGAATTTTTACAATTACTTGCTTAACAAATTGCAGAAATGATTCTTTCACTCGTTCTGTAGTTTCAATTACTTCATCATGGGTTAATGGCTGATCAAGAATACCTGCTGCCATATTTGAAATGCAAGAAATACCAAGGACTTCCATACCAGCATGTTCTGCAACAATAACTTCAGGAACCGTTGACATCCCAACAGCATCTCCACCTAACGTTCGAAGCATACGAACTTCAGCAGGCGTTTCATATGAAGGGCCTGTATTGCCAACATACACCCCTTTTTGAATTGGTAAACCAATGTCCTTAGCGCAAGATTCAGCATGTGCGATTAATTTTTTACTGTACACTTCCGACATATCGGGAAATCTTACTCCTAATTGATTATCATTCTTACCAATTAATGGATTGGCTCCCATGTTATTAATATGATCTGTAATAAGCATAAGATCTCCAGGGCGAAATTGTTCATTTACGCCACCTGCAGCATTGGTAACAAGAAGAGTCTCCATTTCAAGCTCTTTAAAAACACGAACAGGAAAAGTAACTTGTTGCATTGGATATCCTTCATAATAATGAAATCGTCCTTGCATGGCAATAACTGGCTTTCCTTTTAATAATCCTGAGACTAATTGCCCTTTATGACCTGATACCGTTGATACTGGAAAATGTGGTATTTCGTTATATGGAATAACTACTGCATCTTCAATTTCATCCGCTAACACGCCTAACCCTGATCCTAGAATTAAACCTATTTTAGGTTGATGTTGTATTTTTTGTTGTATAAACGTGCTTGCTTGCTTTATTGCTTCTGGATTCATACGCGATTCCCCCTACTATTTTTTAATGCTATTTAAGAAGCTTGTTCCATGTTTTGGCATTGAAACTTCAAAATTTTCAGCAATGGTTGCACCAATATCAGCAAAAGTTTCACGTATTGGTAACTCTTTCCCTTCTTGTATACCATTATGATAAACAAGTAGTGGAACAAACTCTCTAGTGTGATCTGTACCATGGTGAGTTGGGTCATTACCGTGATCAGCCGTTATAATTAATAAATCATTATCCCGTAGTTTCTCTAGTACTTCTGGGAGTCGATCATCATAAGCTTCCAAAGCTTCAGCATAACCGTCAGGGTCACGACGATGTCCGTACTTCGCATCGAAGTCAACTAAATTCAAAAAACTGATTCCATTAAAGTCTTCTTCCATAGACTCGACTAATTTTGTCATTCCGTCATCATTATCTTTTGTACGTACTGCTACCGTAACCCCTTCCCCGTCATAAATATCAGAGATTTTTCCTAAAGCAATGACATCGTATTGATTATCCTTTAATTCATTCATAACTGTTCTACCAAACGGCTTTAAAGCATAGTCATGGCGATTTGCAGTTCGTTCAAAGGCACCTGGTTTACCAATAAACGGTCGAGCTATCACACGACCAACCATATACTTTTCATCTAATGTTAGCTTTCGTGCTATCTCACAAATACGATACTGTTCATCAATTGGAATGATTTCTTCATGTGCAGCGATCTGCAAAACAGAATCTGCGGAAGTATATACAATTAACGCACCCGATTCCATATGTTCTTCGCCAAGTTCTTCAATAATTTTCGTACCAGACGCTGGTTTATTTCCAATTACTTTACGACCCGTTTGTTTTTCCAATTCTTGAATAAGTTCAGCTGGAAAGCCCTCTGGAAAAGTGCGAAACGGCTGTTCAATATGAAGTCCCATTATTTCCCAATGACCTGTCATCGTATCTTTCCCATTCGAAGCTTCTTTCATTTTTGTATAATGTGCTTTTGGAGAATCCGCTTTCTCAATTCCTTGAATTTCTCTAATATTACTTAAACCTAAGCTCCCCATATGCGGCATATGAAGTCCATTCCGATGTGCTGCAATATGTCCTAAAGTATCAGCCCCCTTATCATTAAATTTTTCAGCGTCTGGCGCTTCTCCAATACCTACAGAATCCATTACTACAAGAAAAATACGTTTAAATTTTTGCAATGATGTTCCCTCCTTCTATTAGTTATGTTCCCGAAATTAAGAGAAACTATGTTTACGTTCCATGTTGTAGGATGTCAGACAACTCAGTAGAAATTAAGCTCTGGGATGATAACTTGTATAAACATCCTTTAGCCTAGTTTTTGTTACATGTGTATATATTTGTGTTGTGGAAATATCCACATGTCCAAGCATTTCTTGAACCAGTCGTAAATCTGCCCCATTTTCTAATAAATGCGTAGCAAAAGAGTGCCGTAATGTATGGGGTGTAATCGTTTTGTTTATACCGGCTTCCAACGCTCTTTTCTTTAAAATTTTCCAAAATCCTTGTCGTGACAATGGCTTACCATGTTGATTTACAAATAGAGTATCCGTCAGTTGACGTTTCAATAGCTTCTTTCTTCCCTGTTGCAAATAGTTCTCCACTGCATGGATAGCTGTATTACCTAATGGAACAATACGTTCTTTCGACCCTTTGCCTACACACTGCACAAATCCCATGGTTAGATGTAAGTCAGAAACTCTTAAAGTAATCATTTCAGTTACACGTAATCCTGTTGCGTAGAGAAGTTCAAACATAGCTTTATTTCTTACTTGTAATGGGCTTGTCCCTGGGATGTTTAAAAGCGCATCCATTTCTTTGACAGACAAAACATCTGGTAGTTTGCGCTCTTTCTTTGGTGTTTCAATATGCAAACTTGCATCATGAGTCACAATTCGCTCACGAACTAAAAATTGATGAAACGCTCGCAGTGAAGAAATATGACGAGATATCGTAGCTGAGGACTTATTATTATCCTTCAAGCTGTATAAAAACTTGGTCATATCTGTTCGTGTAACTTCTTCCCAATCATTTCTTCCTACAATCGTTTTTAAGTATTGAATATAATGTTTAATATCTCTTTGGTAGGATGTAAGTGTATTATCTGACAACCCTCGCTCAATTCGCAGATACTGAAAAAAATCTTTTGCACTATCATGTAACATAATTTTACTCCCCTAAACGGAAAAATAAATGAATGCGTTCAAAAAAACTATGCTCTTCTGAATACACTTTCACAGCAGGTCCTTCAGGTGGGGTGTAGCGATGAAAGTGCTCATATTCAGCATGCATGACACGTAAACCATAGTAAAATAATAAAGTGAACGCAACAAACAAAAAAAACACTTTTACAATATCCATTAGAATTGTTCTCATACATTTTGCTCCTCTAAAAATATCTTTATAAAAAAGATATGCAGAAATAGAGGGGCAATATACGTATTAAAGTAAAACTTCATATAGCAATAGTTTCCAAACTTAACCATAGCAGTTCGTGCCGTCGTACTTGGCTTCTGTACTAACATGGAAACTCTTAACCTAATAAGGTATGGCCGTCACTTGAAGAGTTAAAATAAAAAACTAGCAAAGAGTCTTATCTTTAATGTACAGCTTTTATCGCTATTTGTAAATGATTTTCCATATGTAAGTTTTTATTTTTTTAGTTCGTTTCCTATCCGATTAGCGAATACAAATTTTCTAGGTTCCATTATCCAAATCCAATTTAAATAAAACAATTTAGTGAAAATACGTGCTTCTAGTATAGTAGCATGAAAATTAACTAGAAGCACTTACTGTTACAGCTTGGCATTGCTTACAAACACCATGGAATGTGAGTCGGTGATCCTTTACTTGAAATCCCCATTCATTTTGAACTATTTTTTCAACCTCTTCAAGTAAATCTTCTTCAATTTCCTCAACTGCACCACATTCAGAACAAACGAGGTGGTGATGTGAATGTTTTGCACCTTCTTTTCGTAAATCGTAACGAGAAACACCATCACCAAAATTTATTTTATCAACAATTTTTAATTCCGATAATAATTCTAATGTACGATATACAGTTGCCAAACCTATTTCTGGGGCTTTTTCTTTTACTAATAAGTAAACATCTTCCGCACTTAAATGGTCTTCTTCCCTTTCCAATAAAACACGGACAGTAGCTTCGCGCTGTGGTGTTAACTTGTAACTTTGGGCATGGAGTTGTTTTTTAATCCGGTCAATTCGATGTTCCATTGGGCTATTACCTCCCTCATATCCCATCTTTATTATATGCGTGGATGAAAATTGTGTCAAAGCAAAATCATATTACATTATATTTATAATAATTATAAGATAAGATGGATTATTAGTAAAATGACCGAACAACCCATTGCATTGCTTCATTTGCAATAAATGTTTCTAAAAGAGCAGCAACACTAGCAAAAAGAGCCAACAATGAAAATAATATGACGTATCTTCCAAAAGGTTGAAAAACTGGTTGTGCTATTTTATTAGTAAATAATTTACTCAACAATGTTAAAGAAAAAATCATTGCCAAGCTACCTGCTACAATATATACAGGTATAATAAGAAAGTTTTGTGGAGCGATGGATAAAGTAGCGATCAACAAACCATTCATTCCTAGCTGATTAACCATAAAACCAACAGAGAATCCGATTACCAAACCTTTAAGAAAAATTAGGATCCAAACTAATGGCAAACCGATTACAGATAACCCTAACACAAATAAAAGCAATAAATACTTAATATGATAAAAAAAGCTATTTTTGAAAATTTCATCGTAATTCGCTTGTTCATTATCAGTTATCTGTTTGAAAAATCGTTCTAAATAGAAAAATAAATCTTGTTTCTGAACAAAATTCATACTATTAACGAGGATTGCTCCAAATATAACACCAGTTAAAAATAGAATGACCATAAATAAATAGATTGTTGCATGTTCTTTGACATGATTAATGAGAAGCGTTTTATTTTTCTGCATTGGAATCCTCCATTCAAAAACTGCTATATTAAAATCTATGAAGGTAACCAAGCAAAAATACCATGTTTCTATTAACTTTCTATCAAAAACTATACATTTACAAATGCATTTCCCTATTTGTAATAACTTAATAAGAGATAGTTGACATCGTGTTATATTACAGAAGATATCTTATTGGCAGCGTGAAGGTTTATCGATTCTATTAGCAAGTTCACTTAATAAAACCGTATTTCCCTCCACCTCCCTCTTGAACATGTAATTCCCCATTTCTCATATCAATAATAGCTTGTGCTATTTGTTCTGATACTACTAGAGCAAGCTTCTCCCTAGTAGTTTGATGTATAATATGCATTTCTGTTCCAAAGCTTTTCAAAAGTTTTTCATATGTTCTCTTCCCTATCCCCGGCAAGTATTCTAATGGAACTTGATACGTATAGTCCGGTCGCGAGCTACAAAGTTCATCCGCGTCCTTTAAATCTGCAATTCGGTCTGCTACACCTTTCACATGTTTTTTAGAATGACAGTTAGGGCAAACCGATTTTTCTACCGTTAAATAAGTTAAGCATTGACTGCATACCGTTCTATAGTATTTACCTAATTTGGGATTCATTCCGTAATTATTTTGTATTTTCCTGCCATTTTTGTTCGCTAATACGAACTGAAACTCTTTAAATGAAGGATGTTTCATTTGCATATGTTGATACTCACGGGCGATCTTTCCTAAAGAATGTGCATCAGAGTTAGTTAGATACGTAAAAGAATGCAGTTCCTCTATCTGATCGGCCATCTGCGTATCAGCACTTAGACCTAGCTCCATTCCATCAATTAAATCTGGTGATAGTATTTCTGATAAAGATCGTAAAACACCCTTACCATATAAACTTTTAAAGGGAGTAAATATGTGCGCGGGAATAAACACACCTTGTAAATCTTTTACTTTCCATTGTAATTCTTTAGCAGATCCATAAAAACGTTGCGAGCTTAAAGAAATATTCTTCATCCGTAGACTAAGCCATTCAGAAAATATCTCCATTTGGTGGATTTGGGGAAAATAGCAAAGGACATGTATCGGCCCTTGCCCCTTGGCATCATTCACCTCAATTTCTGATCCTAATAGAAGCGTAACGGAATCAAATCGAATACCACCTTCTTGTAACTCTTTAGCTTCCCCTTGAATTATCAACTGTTTCAACTCCCGTAACACAGCAGGCGCTTGACAATCTACTACGCCTATCATATCAATTCCTTTATTTATACTTGCTTCTCTTAAAATCGCCGTTAATGTCAGACGGTTAGAAGCCGTTATTTTAACAGGGGCAAAATACATGTCTCGACCAATATGGATGTGTAAGTCAGCCGTATACGAAGATAGCATTTAGCTCAAACCTAATGCGTGTAAATAGAGAATAGCATAATTTGTTTTTGCATCATGAATTCGTTCTGCTTCCACGTATTGTTTTGCTTCTTCTAATGATAATTCAACGATTTCAATAAACTCATCCTCATCCCCGTCAACGCTTTCGTCTAACGGCTCCAATTGGTTCGTAATATATATATGCATTAATTCATTCGCAAACCCAGGCGAAGAATAAAACGAAGTTACAAATGATAATTCTTTCGTCGTATATCCTGTCTCTTCTTCTAATTCACGAATTGCTGTGGTCTCCGGATCTTCACCTGTTTCCAGCTTGCCAGCAGGAATTTCTAAAATAGATTTTTCTAAAGGCTTTCGGAATTGTTCCACTAGTACAATCTTATTTTCTTTCGTTATAGGAATGATCCCTACTGCACCTGGGTGTTTAATAATCTCTCTTTTCGTCTCTTTACCATTTGGAAGTTTTACATCATCTACTTGTAAATGTACGATGTTTCCTGTAAATATTTGCTTGGAACGTATCGTTTTCTCTTCAAATTTGTTCATTGATATCACCCTTGTTATGAATTCGTTTTTCCTTATTTTATCACAAAATCATACGTATGGTTTGTTTTCACGGTTATGAGTAGATAAAATAGAGTTACTAGGGACGATTATAACGTTCAATAGCTACACTGCTGATTTATAAAACATACCTAATTATAAATTTAATAGTAAGTGGTAAAAAAGAAAGGAGATGGAAAATGAACCAACTTGGAAAATCATCTATTTACATTTCAGAATTAACATTAGGCTGCATGTCAGTAGGTACAGATTTACAAAGAGCGAAGAATATTATTGACTATGCGCTTGATAACGGTATTAATCATTTAGACACAGCTGATCTATATGATTTTGGAGAGAATGAAAAAATTGTTGGAGAAGCGATCAAACAGAAGAGAGATCAAGTAATTATTACTTCAAAAGTAGGCAATCATTTTGATAAAGTAAAACAAACTTGGTTTTGGGACCCTTCTAAGAAACATATCCTCAATGGTCTAAAAGCAAGTCTTCAACGCCTACAAACAGATTATATTGACTTTTATATGCTACATGGTGGCACCATTGAAGACCCAATTGACGAAACTATTGAAGCCTTTGAAGAACTAAAACAGGAAGGACTCATTCGAGCTTATGGCATATCCTCGATACGACCTAATGTTATCAAAGAATTTGTAAAAAAATCTTCTATAGACGGAGTTATGATGCAATATAGTTTGTTCGACCGAAGACCTGAAGAAGAAATACTTGACCTTTTACTGCGAAATCAAATTAGCGTTTTAGCAAGAGGCCCTTTAGCAAAAGGAATTTTAACTGAACATGGGATTCATCAGATTGATAAAAAAGGGAAAAATGGTTTACTTGGATATTCAAAAGAAGAACTTCATCAAACTTATGAACAACTTACTTCTATCAATAACCCAGCGAAAATAAATGAGCTTGCATTTCAATATGTCTTGAAACATCCAGCTGTTGCTAGTGCGGTATTTGGCGCAAGTTCTATTGACCAAATAAAAGAATCAGTTACAAAAAATATTACGCATTCTTTACCCGAACATATCTATGAAAAATTAAAAGTAATAACCAAAGCTCTTGTTTACGAGGCACACCGTTAGAATTTTTTAAGTTTTCCTTAATACACTCTCAAAATTGCTAACTGTTGGTATGTAAAAAAATAGCAGCGGATGCATTTTGAGAGAACATACATTCAGGTTGATTGTCAGTGATGCATAGTGCGTGCAAACTTGTGCAAATAATTATTAAACGCGGCTGTTTTTTAGTAAATTCTTACTTGAACGATCTCTTCTTTGGACACTCAACGATGAATATTTATTCTATGAGAGAAATTAATTGTTGTCTAGGAATAAAAGGATTCAAAATCTCCTCAGGACTGTTTAGACGAAATAAACCTTGGTTGTAATCCAAAATTAATTGTTCTGCAAAAAATATTTCTTGTTGTTCTTGAATATAAGTCGGTATTTGCATATTTAATACCCGCTTATAGTTTGATGGCAATTGTTTTGTTAAACAAATTGTTGGTATGCCGTTTACCCCACAGCCGCACCCCTCCGTATCATACCACAAAAATAAATACGGATAATATTCTAGCGGTAATCCTTGTAGCTCTTCCCAAGCTTTACTCGTAATTTTTAGTTCCATTGGAATTCCCCCTTTATTTTTTCATGAATTGGCTTTTAAATAGCTTTTCGCATATTGCTGGAAACAATTGATAGATTCGGCTGCCAATTTCCATCCAAAATGGCAAATTTATCTCTCTTTTTGGAATAAATAATTGTTGTACAATTTTTTTTGCTACATCATCTGGATCCAACATGTAACGCCCAACATTTTTCTCATACCTACCTGTTGGATCAGCTGTATGAAGAAAATTCGTTTTCACAGGCCCTAAATTTACTGCTGTCACATAAATATTACTACTTGCAGTCAACTCCAGGCGCAGTCCATTTGTAAAGCCAAGTACTGCATGTTTGGTCGCTGCATATACGCAAGCTTTTGGAGTGGCTATTTTCCCTGCTTGAGATGCTATATTAACGATATGTGCTAAGGATTGTTTTTGAAAATATGGCAACAGCTGCTTGGTTATACCAATTAAAGAAGTTACATTTAATTGGATCATAGACTCGATATCACCGTCATTCATTGCACTCAATTCTGCAAACATTCCTATACCAGCATTATTAATGAGACCATGCACTGGATCGTGGTTTTCTATGATTTCATTTATTACCTTTTTTGTCTCCTGCTTGTTTAACAAATCAACAATATAAATAGGACTATCAATATGGAATGAGTAAAGAATATCCGCTTTTAAATGCTCCAATTTATCTCGTGAGCGAGCTAATATTATAGGAATACCTCTCTCCTTAGCAACATACCATGCCACTTTCTCTCCAATACCGCTTGATGCACCTGTAATAATTATTTTTTTATTCACTAATGAAGTTCGCTTCATAAACGATGATTCCGTCCTTTTTTCTTTTTATGATTTGTTTTAAAGATTCTAAATAATCTAATTGTCCGAACGTTTCTGACATAGTTAGGTCAATTTGTTTTTTATATTGGTATGGGAATAACTTTTTACAAATTTCAAATGGCGTTAACATTACGCTTTGCTGTAAAAATTCATAAACTATATTTGCTCTTTCCTCCTGCTTTGTTAAACGTGAGAGAATCAACTGTTGTGGATTCTCTACGATCTTGCCGTGACCAGGTAACACTTTGTTCACGTTTATATCAACGCATTTTTGCAAATTCTTCCGATATTGTATCATCGGCTTTGGTCTATCTTCTATTGTTTTGCCTATTTTCGGTGGCTCTATTATTGGATTGGACGAGATATGTTCCAAAAGATGATCCCCGCCAATTAAAAGGTGATCACGGTCACGCAAAAAAGACAGATGGCTTTGCGCATGCCCTTTCGTTTCAATTACTTCCCATTCTGGATGTCCAGGTAATCGATCACCTTCTACTAGCGGTGTCGTAACTTCTCCTCTCCCTGCAAAATCCATGGTTGCTTCAAGCTTATCCAAAGCCTGATAAAATATTTTAGGGATGCCACTAGCCACGAAGTATTGTTCAAAAAAACGCCTATAATGTTCCAAATATTCCTGATCTCTTGTGAGCCAAGTGTTCACACTTGGCTCAGCGGCAATATATTGTGCATTTGGAAACTGTTCTGTTAAACCGATATGATCAGGATGATGATGGGTCAAAATAATCTGCTCTATATCTGATGGTCGATAACCTATTTGCTTTAATTGCGTTGTCAATGCTTCCCATGCCTGTCTCGTTTTCACACCAGCATCCACAATAGATAAAATATCTCCTTTTAAAACGTATACATGCACATCACCGACCGCAAAAGGAGTAGGCAATGTTAGCTGACTAATTGTTTGTTCAATTACTTTCATATTTGATTCCTCCAACTGAATCGCCATTCATTTTTATTTCAAATATTAAGATGCCATAAGTCTTTCTCTTCAAAAAGAAAAACGGCACCTCCATTCTGAACTCATTCAAAAGTGATTAGGTGATACCAATGCGATACTAACAAATATAAGGTGTTTACTTCATATATTGTACTTCCTTTCTACTTCTTTGTCGATTTTTTTATGTTGTATCTAATGCACTGTTAGGCGACATGTTCAATAAAAAAAGACAAATTTTACATACTCGTTAATGATACTTTGATTATTCACATAAACACTTCTCTCCACATAAGCTATTGTTCTGTACCATTCATTTTATTAGAAAAAACTAAGCTTATCACGAAGTCTATATGCGGAAAGGTGTAGTATTGCTTATACGGTAACTCTACCATTTCTAAAATGAAATGTAACTAGTTGCATACGTTAAGTAACTATTAATAAACAATCACATTTGACCCTATTACGTCAGAAACTTTATCATAGTATTACACCTATCATATATTTTCTGTTAAACATAAACGTATAAGGTAATGAGGAAGTAAAATAATGGCAGCATGTTACTAAAAGCATTGAATAATCCTTATTCAAATGTAAAAATATTTTAGTACGTGCATTTCGAGGTGAAACGGAGTGAAACCAACCCTATATGCTCATCGAGGGGCAAGTTATTATGCTCCCGAAAATACGATGCCAGCCTTTGAATTAGCATATCAAATGCAAGCGGATGGAATTGAAACAGATGTTCAATTAACAAAAGACCAAGTGCCAGTTCTTATTCATGACGAGAATGTAAAAAGAACAACGAACAGCAGCGGTTATATTAAAGATTATACTTACCATGAACTATGTCAGCTAGACGCAGGTAGTTGGTTTTCGCCTAATTATGCCCATACTCCTATTCCAACTTTAGAAGACTTTTTAACATGGGCGAAGCATAAGCCTTTGTATTTAAATATTGAACTAAAAAATAATAAAGTGGCATACCATCATATAGAGGCCATCGTTTATGAGTATATTTCTGCTTATCAACTAACGAATAGAACAACTATATCGACTTTCAATCCTAATAGCGTGGTTAAACTGTTAAATTATAGAAAAAACATTGAAATAGCGTTATTAACATCGCGGCGATATCGCTATCCTATACATGTTGCAAAGGAATTAGGTGCTAGTGCATTACACCTAAAATATAAGTTGATCACACCAAAAATCGTAGCCTCCGCTTATGAACAAAACGTAAAACTAAGACTTTATACTGTAAACCGCCCGGCCCACATTATTCGATCTATTCAATATGGTGTGGACGGAATGTTTACAGACGTACCTGATCTGGCATTCTACTATCGTAATTTGTTGTACAATCGTTAATCCTTTATAGTTGGAAACGACGCTTCAAAAGCTCGTAAATATAACAACGAGTGTATAATTGCTATACAATCCAAATACCTTGAATACGCATACAAATTAATTTACTGTTAATACAGAAGAGACAAGGTATTAACTTTCCACTCAGTTCTCATTCAAGTCGGGTAGCTTTAAAAAATATCTTGATATTTTTTCCTACTGCATGATGAAGAAAAAAATGCTATTCTAAACAAAAGCTATTATAAATGCAGTATAATAGCTATAGTGGGTCATTTAAGGAATATGGAGGAATAATAATGGAAGTAGTTTTTCTAGGTACTGGAGCTGGTGTTCCTTCCAAAGAAAGAAATGTTTCTGCTATCGCGTTATCATTACTACAAGAACAGAATAGTGTTTGGTTGTTTGATTGTGGAGAAGCAACACAACACCAGATCTTGCAAACGAATATCAAGCCACGGAAAGTTAATAAGATATTTATTACGCATATGCATGGCGATCACATTTATGGTTTACCAGGTTTTTTAAGTAGCCGTTCTTTTCAAGGAGGAAACAATCCTGTAACTGTCTATGGTCCAAAAGGTCTGAAACAATATATAGAAACAAATCTAACCTTGAGTGAGACACACTTGTCCTATCCGTTATCATTCGTAGAAGTAACCGATCAAATGATTATTGAAACAGAGCATTTTCAAATATATGTTCAGTCATTAGATCATGGCATACCATGCTTTGGTTATCGAGTTGTTGAAAGGGATAAGCCAGGTGAGTTACTTGTTCACAAACTAAAGGAAATGGGTATTGAACCAGGTCCGATCTATAAGGAAATTAAAGAAAATGAGTACGTAACTGTACCTGATATTGGAACTATTTATCGTAAGGATGTGGTTGGTAAACCAAAACGAGGAAGGATTATTTCTGTAATCGGTGATACGAGGTTTTCTAAGCTTCACAGAAAGCTTGCTAATTATGCAGATTTACTTATTCATGAAGCGACATTTGGCAAAGATAAGCAAAACCTAGCCCACCGTTACTATCATTCAACAACGTTACAAGCTGCTCAATTAGCCACGGAAAGCAATTGTAAACGTCTAATTATTACACATATTTCGTCAAGGTATCAACAAAAAGAAAGCGAACAACTGTTACAGGAAGCCCGAGAGATTTTTCCTAATACAGAATTAGCTAATGATTTTTCAAAGTTTACCATTACATAAAGGAGGGCTTTCATTGATAGACATTCCACAGCTTGTTGCTGATCAACGTACATTTTTTTTAAATGGAAACACGATGGATTATAGCGTTCGTAAGCAACAATTACAAAAAGTAAAATCAATGTTAAAGGAAAATGAAGCAAGTATCTATCAAGCATTAAAAGCAGACTTAAATAAATCCAAACATGAAACATTAACAACTGAGTTGGGCTTTTTATATATGGAGATTGATCATACTCTAAAACAATTACAAAATTGGATGGAACCAATTAAAGTAGCTGCACCAATTACCCATAAAGGTACAAAAAATTATATATTAAAGGAGCCATTTGGTGTTTGTTTAGTAATTTCACCTTGGAATTATCCATTACAACTAGCTCTGGCTCCTGCAATCGGTGCTTTAGCCGCAGGGAATTGCGTCATCATCAAGCCTTCAGAAGAAGCAAAAGCAACATCAGCACTATTAAGAAAGATGATTGATAATTATTTTGACCCTTCTTTCTTAGCGGTTGTAGAAGGTGAAAAAGAGACTGCTCAAGAATTATTGCAACAACGCTTTGATTACATTTTTTTCACAGGAAGTACCGCTATCGGTAGAATTATAATGAAGGAAGCGAGTAACCATCTAACACCTGTTACATTAGAACTTGGTGGTAAAAGCCCTGTCATTGTTGATAAAGACGCAAATATTAACCTAGCAGCTAAAAGAATTGCATGGGGAAAATTTACCAACGCAGGACAAACTTGTGTAGCTCCTGATTATTTATATGTACATGAGAAAGTAAAATTTAAATTAATTAAATCCATGAAAAAATATATTCGCAGTTTCTATGGACGGACCCCATTAAACAATAAAGACTACATCCGAATAATTAATGAAAAACATTTTAATCGCCTATCTAAATTCCTTACTAACGGTTCCATTTTACACGGTGGTGCGACGGATCCACTAACGTTAAAAATAGAACCAACCCTTCTAGATAAAATCACTTGGGAAGATTCTGTGATGCAAGAAGAGATCTTTGGCCCTATTTTGCCTATATTAACGTTTAAAGAAATTGAAGAGGCAGTGAGCGTCATACGTAAACAAGAAAAACCATTAGCTTTATATTATTTTGGAGAAAATGGGCAGACACAGCAGCAAATCATGCAATACTTATCTTTTGGTGGTGGTAGTATTAATGATACCGTTCTGCATTTGGCGAATCCACATCTTCCTTTTGGCGGAGTTGGTGAGAGCGGAATGGGAGCTTATCACGGTAAGTTCAGCTTTGATACATTTTCTCATAAAAAAAGTATTATGAAACAATCAACAAAATTTGATGTACCGTTTCGCTATCCAGGCGGAAAAATATCCGATAGCATTTTGAAAAAAATCATGAAATAAGCCTATAAAATTAGATTTTCATTGAGCAAATGAATAAACACTCCAACAATCCTCAGGTTTATTTGTGAGCGATTGAATGAGTGTAGTGAACTTGTATTCAGGAGAGGTGCTTATCCTCCCCTGAATGATTTTCTCCCTGTTTAGTTTACATAATGTTATTATCGTAAACTAATAGAGGTTTACAATATTAATATCCTGCAATATAGGAACTTCATTACCATACCAAGAGTAAGTGATTTGATAATTTGCATTCACCTTTATTAAATCCCATGTTGATTTGCTTTCTATTATTATATCTATGATTTGATTCTCTTCTATTTCAACCGAAATATAATAGTCATTGTTTTTGACGTATTTGTCTACCGCTTTCGCAGATGAATATGAACTAGTATGTAGTAAAAAATAAGAGCCTATAAAGTAAATCAGCATAAGCCCGATAACGGAAAGTGTAAAATAGGTCAACACGCTCCATTTTCTATTCACTTTTCCTCTCCCCTCTCGAATTTTAAATTCAATTAAGATAATGAAACGCTCTTTTCCTTATATAATATGCTTTTATCGCAATTACATTTAAAAAGAGGAGGTATGGATCTTTTTTTAATGTGGCTATCACTGTTAATTTCTGTCGTTTTTATAATCGTCTAGAAAATCTTTTTGAAAGCTTGTTGTTGGTTGCTGTGCATTTACGGAGTCCATATCTTCTACATGAATAAACGGATTTTCACCGTATTTACTGGTCAAATGATCAATTGCCTCGTATAATTTTTCTTTTTCCGCCTCATTTTGATACGTAAATAAATCCAACTGTTTTGCAATTTGTTGCCCTTCTTCTAAGTCAGCTACTGTTATTCCTAGCAAACGAATAGGTTCCATATTCCAATGTTTTTGTAACAGGTCATATATCTCTGTTAAAATATCTTTTGCACGATGTACATAATACCGTAGCTTTTTACTACGAGTAATCGTGCGGCGATCGTGATAGCGAATTGTTAATTGTACACTCTTTCCTACGGTTTTTTTTCGTTTCATTCTCTGTTCTACTTTATTAGCTAATTCTTTTAGTAAAGTATATATTTCTTCATCATCCGTAGTGTCAAAAGGAAGCGTTTTAGAGTTACCGATACTTTTAAAAGCATATATTGCATTTGGATCAATAGGGCGGTTATCTACACCATTTGCCCTGTTTTGTAATCGCTCACCATTTATTCCAAGGAATTGTTTTAAATGATATACATCCTTTTTTGCTAAATCTCCAATAGTATAAATGCCTGCTTTATTTAACTTGGTAGCAGTTTTTTCACCAACCCCATACATTTCTCCAACTGGCATCGGCCACAATTTAGTAGGTAATTCGCGCTTTCTTAGCACGGTTAAACCTAAAGGCTTTTTCATATTTGAAGCCATTTTAGCTAGAAATTTATTAGGCGCAATACCAATACTACTTGGTAAATCAAGCTCCCTTAATATTCGTTGTTGTATTTCTTGGGCTAGATCAACAGCGTGGACATCTTTTGCAATTTCTGTAACATCCATAAAACCTTCATCAATAGATACAGGCTGTACGAGAGTAGTATACTCAGAAAATATTTTAAATAACGCCTTAGAAGCTGCTCGATAGCGTGAGAAATTAGGTCGCATCACAAGCAAATCCGGACATAATTTTTTTGCTTGCCATACGTTCATTGTTGTTTTAACTCCTTTGGCTCGAGCTTCATAACTACTTGTTACCACGATCCCTTTTCTTTCCTCAGGATTACCAGCAATAGCTAACGGCTTTCCTTTAAGGCTGGGATCATAAGCCATCTCCACGGAAGCATAAAAGCTATTCATATCGACATGGAAAATAATTCTTCTTTGTTTCTCGGCACCATTATTCATTTCGATAACTCCCTTATGAAGTAAATACTATACTATTATCCCCTCCAAGAATAGTACTTAGAGGGGAGTTCACTTTAATTTTTAGCTACTTCCTGAATAATTGCTGTCACGAGTTCTGTAACTTTCACCAAGTCTTCTACTTTCATCCGTTCATTCGTCGTATGAATTTCCTCATATCCGACAGCTAAATTAACTGTTGGTATACCATACCCTGAAATGACGTTGGCATCGCTGCCTCCACCACTTTGAAGTAATTGACTTTCCAATCCAAGCGTTTGAGCAGCTTTCCTAGCTACCTCTACCACTTTATCTCCAGATTCTTGTTTAAATCCAGGGTACATCACTTTAACAATAACTTCTGCATCTCCACCAAGTTCTTTTGCCGTTTGTTCAAAAGCTTCTACCATTTTCTGAACTTGCGCTTCCATCTTTTCTGGAACGAGAGATCTTGCCTCTGCTAAAATTTTTACATGGTCTGCTACAATATTTGTTTGTTTTCCACCTTCAAAACGACCAATGTTTGCAGTTGTTTCCTCATCAATTCTTCCTAAAGGCATTTTAGCAATTGCTTTTGCCGCTAACGTAATTGCAGATATCCCTTTTTCTGGTGCTACACCCGCATGAGCTGTTTTACCTTTTATAGTTGCATGGAGCTTCGCTTGCGTTGGTGCAGCAACTATAATATCTCCCACATTACCATTACTGTCTAATGCATAACCATAATTTGCTTGTAATAAAGAGGTATTTAAGGCTTTTGCTCCTACTAATCCAGATTCTTCACCAACTGTTATTATAAATTGAATGTCACCATGACTTATTTTTTGTTCATTAAAGACGCGAACTGTTTCAAGAATCGCAGCCAATCCAGCTTTATCATCCGCACCTAAAATAGTTGTGCCATCTGAAGTAATCCACCCTTCTTCGATGACTGGTTTAATGTTTTTACCCGGTACAACCGTATCCATATGAGATGTAAAGTAAATGGTCTCCGCGTTAGCAATATCCCCTTTCCAATTACAGATTAGGTTTCCGGCACCATGACCTGTCCTAGATTTGCTATCATCTTCCAAGACTTCAATACCTAGTGCTTCAAATTTACTTTTTAAAACAGATGCAATTTTTCCTTCGTTGCCTGTTTCGGAATCAGTTTGTACAAGTTCTAAAAATTCTTCAACTAAACGCTTCTCGTTCACCATTTAAATCATCCTTTTTATTTGTCTCTTCATAGTGGGTATTCCCATGTTTTTTAACTGGAGATGACTGTTACTTATGTTTAGTATCTCCAAAGCTTGAATAAATTTACTTCGGGTTTCTCATGAATCAATCACATCTTGTACTAAAAATACTTCTGCCATTTCATAAGGTGTCAGAAATCTTTTTGTATGTAGAGATTTTTTGTTCTAAAGTGGCAGTGGGGCATTACTTTGTGCCAATTTCTTAGCATATAAGATAGATGGACATCGCACCTTCTTCACCAATAACTGCTATTTCAGCATTTGGCCATGCATAGAACCAACAGTTCCACCTGTGGTGGGGCTTAACATGACAGAAATTTGCGGAGTAACACCTGAATATCGAATATTTCTACAAAGAATTTGACCATTAAGGCAGCTACACCTTCTTGAATGCGCTCTCCCCTGATTTAATTAAACTAAGGATTGGCAATTATTCTGGCTAGATAAATATGCAGGTCAACAATTTTTCACTGTATCTCCCCAAGTGTTCCACCCATTACAGTAAAATCTTGTACATAAATGTAAACAGATTCTCTTTTATTTTACCATAACCTGTTACTACTTCGTCACATATGCGCTTTCTTCAATCTGCATAGATGTCACACGTTGTTTTATGAACGGATAAAATTCAACAAATGATTTTCCTCCAACGAATAGGTAATACGTTCACAGGCTGTTAGGTTTCCTTTTGCACGTTGTTAATTTATTCATTGTTTTCCACCTCCTAATTTCATTTGGCGTCGCTTTTCATACAACTCGTTCAACTTATCATACATATCCATTTGTGGTTGTCCACCCTTCACAAAATTCAAACAAAACACCATTTGCTGCTTTAGGGTGTATAAATGCGACGTAGTTGTTCCATGCTCCCTTCCTTGGGTAATCATCCACTAAAGGAATGTGGCGCTCTTTGCATTTTTGTATACGCTTAGATAGTTGGTTAACTCCCAATGCCACATGATGAACGCCTTCACCATATCTCTCAATGAACTGAAAAATAGTAGACTTTTGACTCAATGGTTCCATCAATTCTAAATAGCTTTCTCCAATAGGTAAAAAGGCAATGGAAACGAGCTCCCTTTCTAATAATTCACGCCTTGTAACTTGTAATCCTAGTATTTGTGTATAAAAAGGCAATACATTGTTAATTGAACGTACAGCAATGCCAATATGCGCAATTTGTTTTGGCTTAGATAAATATTCAGACATGATCTTCCTCCTCTAATTTTGCGTTTCTATATCATGCATATTTATCAGTTTACTTATACAGACCACGTTTTTTATTTCACTATAGGAAAATCAAATTTTAGAGTTACTGTAATTTTGACTGTTTCCTAGAATACTCAAAAAGGTTTACTTTTAGATAGCAGGGATAAAAATTTCCGTATGACATTTTGTAGAAAAATACTTTACAATACTTGTCCAAACATCTATTTCAAGGTAAAATAAAGTAAATAAACATGAAAATATATTATGGACATCTATTATAGTAAATAAGTTTGTTTCCATTGTTCATTGGATTTACTTCAATCCACTGTATGGTTTAGATTATTGAAAGTTTTGTAGTGGAAATCTTACGAAACCTTATGTTCATTATAAATAGAATTTCAAATTGTAAGGAGGATCACAAATGTCGCGACAATCTAAGCGTCAACGCAGAACAAAAATTGTTGTCTATATTATGATTATAGCAATGCTTCTCTCCACTATAACAACAGGTCTTATGATGTTTATATAAGTTTTTACTATGAATATACAAAGACTCCTTGTAAAGGAGGTCTTTGTTATTTTTCATTATATTTCTTCCTTACTTAGCTAAAAATAGAGACTAAATCTAATAAGGAGTTGCCCATAAGACATTCAAAATATCGTTTAGCCATTAAGTATGAACATTCGTTAATGCTTTCTGTAAGATATTAAGATTAGAAAATTGAAACGATGTTATAACGCTTGCTGCTATTAAACTTACGTTTCCAGTTGCTTCTTTTTTTTAACAACATCACTTTCTTTATATTTCATCTTCACAATTAAGTAATCTTCAATATCATGCAACAAACGAAAGAGGTTTGCCCTTGTCTCGAATTCCTCTTTGGAACAAGGAAGTTCTTCCTCATCAAACTCTTTACGTAGATTTTCTAATCGTTCTAGATAGATAATGGCTGTGTTTCCAGGATGAACAGCCTTTGACAGATCCTCAAAAAAATCAGCTATCTTTTCCGAAATGGTGTCCTTTTTTGGTAGCTTTGTAACTAATGGTAGCATCCTTTGTAATAATTCAAATTGACGTGTGCGCATTTTGAAATAGTCTCGATAAATATGTTTGCTTCGTAATAGATGGTTTTCCTTATCCCGTTCGACTAAATCATTTGTCTCGTCCAAAATTTCTCCGATTCTCTTAATTTCTTTTCCATCCCAATCAATATTTTTATTACGTACATAGAGAGCAATTTCGTATAAAACAAATTGAAAATTTTCCTCTAAGTCTTGTTGTTTCTCTTTTAATTTCCGGTCTAAACTTGGCATATATAGATTCATTACGAGCCCAGTTCCAATTCCAATAACAATTAATAGAAATTGATCCACTAGAAAGCTTATATCTAAATAATTTGCTCCATATAAATTTAAAATGATAACGGAGCTGGTAGCTATACCTTGCGTAATATTAAAAATCACAGTTACCGGAATAAAAACCAATAACAATAGCCCAAGAACTAATGGGTGATAACCAATAAAATAAAAGAAAATGATGGAAAAAACAGATGCAATGATACAAGCCAAGAATCTGTTCCATGCACTTAAAAAGGATTGTTTTCTTGATGGTTGAATACATAAAATGGTTAAAATACCAGCGGAAACAAAGTTTGTTACACCTAATAATTGTGCAACCCATATAGCAATTGGAGTTCCGATTGCTGTTTTGATTGTTCGATACCCAATCTTCAAACGTCATTCTCCTTTAAAATTAATTCCTATCTACGTAAGAGTTTTACTTCATTAAAGAAAGAACAAGAACGAAACTATTTTGAAGGATACGAAAAAATGGGCTGACCTATAATATAGCGACAGCCCTCTTTTTCATAAATTCGTTTAAACTTCTTCACAATGTTGTTCGAAAATTTGTTGCAAGTTGCTAATTACATCAATAGCATTATGTCCTTCAATATCATGACGCTCCAACATCGTGACTATTTTCCCATCTTTAAGGAACGCAAAGGAAGGTGAAGATGGTGGGTATCCTTCAAAATATGTTCTTGCCCTTTCCGTAGCTTCTTTATCCTGACCTGCAAATACGGTTACTAAATGGTCAGGTCGTTTATCATAATGAACTGCATTTGCAGCGGCAGGCCTAGCAATACCACCTGCACAACCGCATACGGAATTAACCATAACGAGGGTTGTTCCTTTTCGAGATAACGCCTCATCAACAGCCTCAGGTGTCGTGAGCTCTTCATATCCTGCTTCTCTTATATCTTCTCTTGCAGCATTTACAACATCATTCATAAATATATTAAAATCCATTACCAAATCAAACCCCTTATTATAATGATACGTAACCTTGTTGTTAGAATAACAGCATTAAAGGAATATTTCAATAAAATACATTTGAACGCATGCTATACCAAGCTATAGTTATAATTGGTATCCTGTTACATACAGTTAAATATTGCTTTATCCCGCATATCATGAGATTCCTACTTGAGTAAGATGAGAGCCGAACAATAAAGTGGGAGACAACAACATCTCATTCCCTTTTTCAGTAAGAGGTCTTAGGCCTACCTGGATGAATAACTTCATTGAGGGACCAAAGTCCCCAATGATTAAAGTAGAACTATACGAAATGCCTTCTACAGGCTTTTAAAATGTTTATCTAATAGACATTTATAGTATGTTCGTTCATTTGTTCTAAAATAGCTTTTACTCGAGCTAAAAATTGACCGCAAATCAATCCATCTAATATCCTGTGATCCAGAGATAAAGATAAATTCACCATGTTTCTAGCAGCAAACATATCATTAACAATGACTGGACGTTTCACTATGGACTCCACTTGTAAAATAGCTGCTTGTGGATGGTTAATTACCCCCATAGAATGAATGGAGCCAAATGATCCCGTATTATTAACAGTAAAAGTTCCACCTTTCATATCATCAGGAGTTAATTTTCCCGTTCGCGCCTTAACAGCTAATTCGTGAATTTGCTTTGCAATGCCTTTAACGCTTTTATCATCAGCATGATGGATCACTGGAACAAACAATTCTTGATCTTTTGCTACGGCGATCGAAATATTAACATCCTTACGTTGAATAATCTTATCTTCCGCCCACGTACTATTTAATTGCGGGAATTCTTTTAAAGCTTGAGCTACAGCTTTGACAAAAAAGGCGAAAAAAGTTAGTCCATAACCTTCTCTTGTTTTAAACGTGTCTTTAACCTTGTTTCTGTAGGTTACTAAATCCGTCACATCTACTTCCACCGTCATCCAAGCATGCGGAATTTCTTGTGTAGAACGTACCATATTTTGTGCAATTGCTTTGCGTACTCCACTAACAGGAATTTCTACATCGCCAGGATAAGTTCCAGATACCGATTTATTCAATGGTTTAACTTCCTGTGGTGACACTTGCTCTTCCGTTTGAAATGCAACTTTACTTGGTTCAGGAATTTTACCAGACGCAATAATCTTCTCCACATCTTTTCTAGTGATTCTTCCTGCTTTCCCTGAACCTGTCACTTGTTCCAAATCAATATCGTGTTCTTGAGCTAAACGTAGCACAGCAGGAGAATAGCGTTTTTTCATAGATTGATCTGAACTAGCTTCCGCTTCTTTATGTTCAACAGCTTCAGTAGATGAACTACTACGCTGTTCCTGTTTTGAACCTGGCTCATCAACAGTGTCGATATAACACATTAGTTCTCCAACTTCAATTGTGTCGCCTTCTTGAGCAACAATTTCTTTAATCTTCCCACTATAAGAAGATGGTACTTCAGCATTTACTTTATCTGTTAGAACCTCGGCAATCGGGTCATATTTGTTTACTTCATCTCCAACCTGTACGAGCCAAGAACTGATGGTGCCTTCCGTTACACTCTCACCTAACTGGGGCATATTGATTTTTTCTATTGCCATTATTTATCCTCCTATCAGCTATTTAAAATTCCGCTAATTCACGCATGGCTTTTTCTACTTTATCAGGATTAATCATAAAGAACTTTTCCATCGTCGGTGCATATGGCATGGATGGAACGTCAGGACCTGCTAGCCGTTGTACAGGAGCATCTAAATCAAATAAACAATTTTCGGCAATGATCGCTGCAACTTCACCAATAATACTGCCTTCTTTATTGTCTTCAGTAATTAATAGTACTTTACCAGTTTTCTTTGCAGCTTCAATAATAGCCGCTTGATCCAAAGGATATACGGTTCGTAAATCTAACACATGTGCACTAATTCCATCTTCTGCTAATTTTTCTGCTGCTTGTAAAGCAAAATGGACACAAAGACCGTATGTAATGACGGTAATGTCAGATCCCTCCTTCTTAATATCTGCTTTTCCAATAGGAAGTACATAATCATCTTCTGGTACCTCTTCTTTTAATAAGCGGTATGCGCGTTTATGTTCAAAAAAGAGCACTGGGTCATTATCGCGTATTGCTGCTTTAAGTAATCCTTTCACATCATAAGGTGTGGATGGCATAACAATTTTCAAGCCTGGTTGATTAGCAAATACCGCCTCTACGGATTGGGAGTGATATAAAGCGCCATGGACTCCACCACCATACGGAGCGCGAATCGTTATTGGCGCATGCCAATCATTATTAGAGCGATAGCGTATTTTAGCTGCTTCAGAAATAATTTGATTTACTGCTGGCATAATGAAGTCTGCAAACTGCATTTCTGCTACAGGGCGCATGCCATACATCGCTGCTCCTATGCCAACTCCAGCAATAGCTGATTCTGCGAGTGGCGTATCTAAAACTCGAGCCTCTCCAAACGTTTCATACAGTCCATCCGTGGCACGAAAAACTCCGCCTTTTTTTCCAACATCTTCTCCTAAGACAAACACGTTTTCATCTCGTTGCATTTCTTCTCGTAAAGCAGTGGTTATTGCTTGAATGTAGGACATTACTGGCATTGTATTTCCCCCTCCTTACTCCTCATATACAAATTTTAATGCTTCTTCTGGTTTTGCGTAAGCAGCATTTTCTGCGTAATCTGTAGCATCATTTACTTCTTGTTGAATGACTTCATTCATTTCTTTCTCGACTTCGTCTGTTAATACGCCAACATCCTTTAAATACTTCGCAAATGTAATAATCGCATCTTTTTTCTTTGCTTCCTCTACTTCATCACTTCCTCGATATAGTCGATCATCATCATCACTAGAGTGAGCAGTTAACCGATAAGAAACAGCTTCTATTAATGTTGGTCCTTCTCCCTTCAACGCACGTTCATGCGCTTGTTTGACAGCATCATAAACTGCTAAAGGATCATTCCCATCCACAGTAACTCCCGGCATTCCGTATGATTGTGCTCGTTCAGCTACGGTTTTACTCGCAATTTGCTTTTCCAGTGGGACGGAGATGGCATATTTATTATTTTCTACCATTGTAATAACAGGAAGCTTATGTACACCTGCAAAATTTAACCCTTCATGGAAGTCACCTTGGTTGGATGAACCTTCTCCTAATGTTACAAACGAAACAATGGGGTCATGCTTCATTTTTGCAGCAAGCGCAACGCCAACCGCATGTGGAAGTTGTGTCGTCACAGGTGAAGAACCCGTTAGTATACGATTTTTCTTTTGACCAAAATGCCCAGGCATTTGTCTTCCACCAGAATTTGGATCTTCTGCTTTAGCAAAACCAGATAGCATTAAATCCGTTGTTGTCATACCAAACGCCAACACCACTCCCATGTCTCGATAATATGGAGCCACATAATCTTTTTCCCGGTTTAAGGCAAAAGCGGCTCCAACTTGGGCTGCCTCCTGTCCTTGACATGAAATAACAAAAGGAATTTTCCCAGCGCGATTAAGTAACCACATTCTTTCATCTATTTTTCGAGCAAGCAACATGGTGCGATAAATATCTAAAACTTGCTCTTCAGTAAGCCCTAAAGCTTTATAGTCTTTTTTTGACATACAACGTCCCCTCCTTTAAAATCCTTATCCGTGTATTTGTTTTCCATCTACCGCAAGCGCAGCCTCACCAATAACTTCCGACAAAGTAGGGTGTGGATGAATAGCATGAGCAATTTCCCAAGGAGTAGCATCCAGCACTTTAGCTAACCCCGCTTCAGAAATCATATCGGTTACATGTGGGCCAACCATATGAACTCCTAATAAATCATCATTTTGTTTATCAGCAACTATTTTTACAAATCCATCTGTTTCTCCGTAAACGAGCGCTTTACCAACTGCCTGAAAAGGAAACGTACCAACCTTCACGTCATACCCTTTTTCTATTGCTTGTTGCTCTGTTAAGCCAACACGAGCTACTTCAGGATTGGAGTAAATACAAGTAGGAACTTGCAAATAGTTAATTGGCAATGGCGATTGGCCTGCCATATGTTCTACAGCAACAATTCCTTCATGTGAAGCAACATGAGCTAATTGCATGCCACCAATTACGTCACCAATTGCATATATATGCGATTCTTTCGTTTGATAAAATGCATTTGTTTGAATAACATCTTCGTCCACAACAATATCGGTATTTTCCAAACCAATATTTGTTATATTCGCTTTACGACCAACAGAAACAAGTATTTTCTCTGCTTGAAATGACTGCTTTTCCCCATTAATTTCAGCTTCTAAACGAACTAGCTCTCCTTTATCAACGGTATCTGCCAATACTTTTGCTTCTGTTACAAAGGTTACGCCTTTTTTCTTTAATAATTTTTGTACTTCTTTAGCAACTGCTTCATCTTCTGTAGGTAATATTTGCTTCGCGTATTCAATAACAGTAACATTTACATCAAAATCCGCCAACATCGATGCCCATTCAATACCAATTACGCCTCCGCCAACAATAAGGATCGAATTTGGTAATTCTGTTAAATTCAACGCTTCATCCGAAGTCATTACAAACGACTGGTCTACTTCTAACCCCGGTAAAGTTTTCGGTTCCGAACCTGTAGCTACTAACACATTTTTAGGAATTAGCATGGTATTCTCTTGCCCGTCTCCATGTTCAATCGATATCGTTCCAGCCATCGGGGAAAAAATACTTGGTCCTAAAATACGACCATGCCCATAATACGTATCAATTTTCCCTTTCTTCATTAATCCCTTGACACCTTGATGCAACTGGTCAACAATTTTTTGTTTTCGTTCCTGTACTAAAGGAAATTTCAATGTAGTTGCTTCCGTTTCTATTCCATACAAAGCGGCCTGTTTGGTTTGTCTATATACTTCAGCACTTCGTAAAAATGATTTTGAAGGAATACAACCACGATGTAAGCAAGTGCCTCCTAGTTCTCGCTTTTCTACAACAGCTACTTTCATTCCAAGTTGGGAGGCGCGAATAGCTGCTACATAACCGCCAGTTCCTCCTCCAAGTACAACTAAATCATATTCTGTTGCCAATTCATTCACTCCTTTTATCCAGTCTTATCATCATAAATCTTTGCTTGTTCTTCTCCACGTAAAACACGCAACGCCCCTTCGTTTAATGCCTGTAATTCGTCTTCACCAGGATAAACAATTGTATCGGCTATCCAGTCTACACGTTCCACAATCATATCTGTAAAGGTTTTACCATGAGCAAGGCCACCAGTTAATACAATGGCATCTACATCCCCTTTTAATACAGCACTTAAAGCAGCAATTTCTTTAGCGACTTGATAAGCCATTGCTTCATATACTTTTTGAGCATACGAATCCCCTTGAGAAATTCGTCGTTCAACTTCCATTGCATCACTTGTCAGTAAATAGCCCATTAATCCGCCGTTACCAACAATTTTACGCATGATTTCTTCTAAGTAATATTGGCCTGAAAAGCACATTGATACTAAGTCACCAACAGGAACAGTCCCTGCTCTCTCTGGAGAAAAAGGTCCTTCTCCATGTAAACCATTATTAACATCAATTACTTTCCCAAGATGATGGGCACCTACCGTAATACCTCCACCCATATGTGTTACAATAAAATTCATTTCCTCGTATACCCCGCCAACTTGTTTAGCTACTCGTCTAGCAACGGCTTTTTGATTCAGTGCGTGAAAAATACTTTTTCTAGGAAGTTCAGGTATACCAGAAAAACGGGCTATTTCAGCAAGTTCGTCTACTACGACGGGATCTACAATATATGCTGGTATATGAAGGGAAGAAGCAATTTCATTTGCAATGATACCACCTAAATTGGAGGCATGATGCCCGTTGTACCCTCTTTCTAGATCAATAATCATCGCTCCATTTACTTCATATGTTCCACCTGCAATTGGTCGAATTAATCCACCTCTTGCACAAACAGCATCCAATTTAGAAACACTAATCCCTTCATAATCGAGTTGTTCTAATATTACATTTTTACGAAAGGATTTTTGTTCGCTAATAGATATAAAACCCTGTAATTCATCAACAGAATGGCGAATAGTTGTTTCAAAAACGCATCCCTCATTATCAAACACACCTATCTTCGTTGATGTAGAACCTGGATTGATAACAAGTGTTCTAAAGATTTCTTGCAATACATATCCCCCTCCACAATTTGTGGTTTGCAAATAGCTTTTTTACTTTGTAGCCATTCGTGCAAAAGCAAACACGAATGGCTTCTATTTATCTTCTACTTAAAATATGATGACCATTTAACAAAAATTGACTCCTAGAACGATATTCAGATTTAATTCTTTCTTCCGCCATTCGATTTGCAGCTAAGTAAGTAGGTATATTATCTCGTCTAGCGATGGCAAATACTTTTACCAAGCTGTCATATATAGTTTCAACCTTCTTCATAGCCCGATCGTAATTATATCCTTGTAACTCATCAGCAACATTAATAACCCCACCAGAGTTAATGACATAGTCAGGTGCGTAAACAATCCCTTGCTTGTGAATCATATCACCATGTCGCGACTCTTTCAATTGATTATTAGCTGATCCAGCAATAACTTTTGCTTTTATTCTTGGAATCGTGTCATCATTTATCGTTGCTCCAAGTGCACAAGGTGCATAAATATCACAATCCACATCATAAATTGCATCCGGTTTAACTGCTTTTGCATGGAAAGCTTCTACTGCTCTTTGTACAGCTTGTTCATTGATATCTGTTACTACTAAATTAGCTCCTTCTTTATGTAAATGTTCACAAAGAGCATAAGCAACATTACCTATACCTTGAACTGCAACTGTTTTTCCTATTAAAGAATCATCCCCAAATGCTTCTTTAGCGGCAGCTTTCATGCCTTTATACACGCCATAACCAGTTACTGGAGAAGGGTTTCCGGAAGACCCTGATTCTGGGGAGATACCCGTCACAAAATCGGTTTCCATATGGATAGTATCCATATCTTGCACGGTTGTACCTACATCCTCTGCTGTAATATATCTTCCATTCAAACCTTGGATATAACGACCAAAAGCACGAAACATTTCAGGGTTTTTATCTTGTTTTGGGTCACCAATGATAACCGTTTTCCCACCACCTAAGTTTAGTCCAGCTGCAGCATTCTTATAAGTCATTCCTTTAGCTAAACGAAGCGCATCTTCAAGAGCAGCTTCTTCTGTTTCATAGGTCCACATTCTCGTTCCACCTAAAGCAGGGCCTAAAGTTGTATCGTGGATGACAATAATTGCCTTCAACCCAGAATTCTTATCTTGACAAAACACGACTTGTTCATAATCATCTTGTTCCATGTAGCGAAATAGTTCCATTAAGATCTCCTCCTATTTGAATTAGTGGTCATAATTGCTAATGATAGCGAATGTAATTTGCTTTCAACGGTATCTGCTCGTGACGTTAAAATAATCGGTGCTTTAGCTCCGCAAATAAGAGCAGCTACTTTTGCTTGTGCATAATAAATAAATGATTTATATAAAGCATTGCCTACTTCAATGGAAGGGGCGAGAAGAATATCTGCATCCCCTGCAACTTCTGATGAAATACCTTTTTGAACTGCCGCTCGCTTTGATACAGCATTATCAAATGCTAAAGGTCCATCGATAAGACAGTTTTTTATTTGCCCCCTTCGTTGCATTTGCGTAAGTATAGCAGCATCCATCGTAGACTGCATACTAGGATTCACTTTCTCTACTGGTGCTAGAGCAGCTACTTTTGGTACCTCTATCCCAATACTTTGTGCAACTTGTACTGCATTTTCAACAATAGTCACTTTTTGTTGCATATCGGGCGCAATATTCATTGCTGCATCTGTTAATATCACTAGTTTTTCTTGATTTGGAACTTCAAAGACTGCAGTGTGTGATAAAATTTTTCCAGTTCGCAATCCATACTCTTTATCAAGAACTGCTTGCAAAACATCTTTTGTTGCGATGTTTCCTTTCATTAATATATCTGCTTGCTTTTGGCTTACTGCTTTAACACTTGAATGTGCAATCGCAGTTAAATCAGTTGCATGTTGAATAGAGACTTTTTCTTTATAGTTGGATAAATGGAGCCCTATTCGGTTTGCTGTTTCCTTTATTTTCTCTTCATTTCCAACAAGCAAAAATTGGCAAAGGTTTTCTTCAAGAGCTATTTTAACAACTTGTAATATACCTTCATCTTGAGCATTTGCAATGGAAACAATATTTCCTTCTTTCTTTTTGGCTGCAATTTTTAGTTGGTCTAAACCACCCATATTTCCCTCCTATCTTCTCTGCCATAGTTATTATGCAAATACTATGCCAAAAGAACAATCATTGTAAGCGCTTCACTTAAATACTACTCCCCTGCAATTTGTTGCGCATACCTGCAAACTATTGCAGGTCAGGTTTTGCAATTTGATGTTTTTCCATTTTATAGTAAAGATTTCGGATTGAAATTTGCAACGACTTGGCCGTTTTTGTTTTATTATAATCATTTTGCTCATATACTTGCGCAATATAATTTCTTTCATATTCTTCCATTGCTTGTTGTAAAGATGGAGAGCTTGTTTGAAGTACTGGTGAAAAACTCGGTTTCCTCTCCTGATTTTCTAAATGAGGCAGATGGGATTGTTGAATTGCTTTTTCTTGTATCCCCATATAAATCATGGCTCTTCCTATTACATTTTCTAGTTCACGAATGTTTCCTGGCCAATGATAATAATTTAAATGAGTTATAGCTTGCTCAGAAATGTGTTGCACGTCTCGTCCGTAATCTTGATTAATTTTTGTAATAATATGCTTCGCAAGTAATGGAAGGTCAGAAAGCCTCTCCTTTAAAGATGGAATAAATATAGGTAAACGGTTCAATCGATAATATAAATCTTCGCGAAACGTTTTTGCCATAATTGCTTTTTCGAGATTTACATTAGTTGCTGCAATCACACGCACATCAATCGTAATTGGAGTCGTCCCTCCAACACGTACAATTTCATTTTCTTGTAACACTCGTAATAATTTTGCTTGCATGTGTAAAGACAATTCACCAATCTCATCTAAAAATATACTCCCGTTATTTGCTTCTTCAAAAAAACCTTTTTTTCCGCCTCTTTTGGCACCAGAAAAAGCTCCTTCTTCATAGCCGAACAACTCACTTTCTAATATCGTTTCAGCAATGGCGGCGCAATTAACGCGTATAAATTTATAGTGTTTACGGTCACTTTCATTATGAATGGCGTGAGCAAATAATTCTTTTCCAGTACCAGATTCGCCTCGAAGTAAAACAGTAGCAGGTGTTCTAGCACCTACTTTCGCTTGCTCTAAAGCAATTTTCATTTCTGGAGAAGTACCAATAATATCCGTAAATGTATACTTTGCTTCCAAATTACGTATAATCTGTCTTGCACGCTTTAGTTCATTGGTTAATGACTGCACTTCGGAAATGTCGTGAAGTACACCGACACTGCCTTTTAATTTACCATCTACAATTACAGGAGCAACGTTGACATATACTTCTTTTTTATTTGGGCCAACTTTCATTAATACTCCTCTTATGGGTCTTCTTGTTTGTAAGACCCTCATATGTACACTCTCTCCCTCAGAAATATCCGTAGTTGCTGGTTTGCCAATGACGTCAGAGGCAGCTAATCCAGTGATTTTAGTATAGGCAGGATTTATCATTAACCCAAGACCTTGTTCGTCTACAACACTGATTGCCTCATCAGAAGAATGAATAATTGCTTCTAACATCGTTTTAATTTCTTTTAAGTCGGTGTTTTCTTCTGCTAAATGTACGACTTCCGTAATATCTTTAAAAACAGCAAACGCACCTAGTAGACTATTGTCTGACCGTATAATTGGAATCCTTGTTGCAATAATCTGTTTCCCGTTTTCTAAAGTTAATTTTTGATTTATTTCCTTTCTACGGTTTTTTAACACTTCAGTAAGACGTGTACGATAAATGACTTTTTCTATATGTTCTCCTTCAAGTAGTTTCTGCTTTGAGGTGTTAATAATCTTTTCTGCACTTTTATTAACAAAAGTGATAAACCCATTAGTATCGACGACAATCATGCCATCACGTATATTGTTTAATATCAACTCTTGATTTAGCATTTGTAGTTCTATTTCTTCTAACAGCTCTTGTTTTTCATCAAATAGCTCAGAAATGATATAAGCAACTGTCCCTGGAATAATTACTGTCCTTCGATTACGTCGCTGTAATAGTGCTTCTAATACAAATTCATTACCAGTTGCTTCAATGATAATATCAATATTTTCATCAATCCAATTTTTCCACGAACGCCCTATAGGAATGTCCCATTTTTCTGCCGCTACTAGACCGGGAGCAGACGAATTCGTGTCCACGATAGCTACAACTTTCATAGTTTGAGTAGCATGGAGAATTTTTAATATTGCACTCCCGCCTTTACCAGCACCAACAATAAGAACGCGTTTCATTCCATCCCACCTTGCATTTTTTTGCATACTTTTATCTTACGTTAGTCTGCAAAGTAATGCAATATGTGTATTTCATTTATTTCTATAGCCAATCTTGAAGTGGTGTTTTGCTTTATTCCTTTTTCTGTCCTTTTTTGCTATACTATATTTGACAATAATGAAGGAGAATTTTTAATGATCCGAATCATAGCCATACTTATTTTGTTTATCCCAGGTTTAATAGCTGCTATAGGCATTAAGTTAATGAGAGACACATTATTTGCTACTTTCTATCCGATATTTTTACATAGTAGTATTCAGTTCATTATTGGGCTTATACTATTCTTGGCTGGACTTGCTTTCATAGGCGGTTTCATTATACACAGGGATCGAAAACGACAAAAAAATCAGCAACAAAAAAGAAATTGTTATGCAAATGGGGACTAAGTCTCCATTTTTTTAATTGTAGTCATTTAACATTACGATCTACATACTTTACCGTCAATTTAAAGTAAGTACATTCATTTTTATTCTTTATAATGTGAAAATAAACAGAATTTATGATATGATGAAAAATAAAAAATTAGCGGGAGGAATTCACACGTGAAAGTTGCAAAATTTGGAGGAAGCTCTGTAGCTAGTGCAGAACAAATAGAGAAAGTTGCCAACATTATAAAAACGGACCTCCAAAAGAAATTTATTGTCGTTTCTGCTCCAGGTAAGCGACATAAATCAGACCAAAAAATGACGGACATGTTTATTCAATTATGGAAAGCAAACCAACAGAAAGCTTCTTTAGAGCCATTTATTGATCCAATTATTAAAAGATTTACTGAGATTGTGGAACAGTTAAGCTTGTCTTTCACTATTGTGGGCGAAATTAAACAATCCATTAATAAGCTATTACATATGGAGGAAGCACCTATTAGAAAATTAGATGCTTTAAAAGCAATTGGTGAGGATAGTTCAGCTAAAATTCTTAGCGCGTACCTTACTTCAATTGGTTTAGAAGCACGTTACGTAAACCCTCGCGAAGCTGGTGTAATGGTCAGTGATGAACCGGGTAATGGCAAAATATTGCCAGAAAGTTTTGAGATGATATATAAATTACGCTCTACAAAAGGTATTTCAGTTATCCCTGGTTTTTTTGGATATACAAATGATGGAAAATTAATCACATTTTCACGTGGTGGTTCTGATATTACCGGATCCATTATAGCCGCCGGAGTTAAAGCGGATCTATATGAAAATTATACAGATGTGGACTCTGTTTACGCAGTTAATCCTTCCATCGTAGACAACCCTAAAAAAATAACAACACTTACGTATAAAGAAATGCGTGAATTGTCTTATGCAGGATTTTCGGTGTTTCATGATGAAGCATTAATACCTGCATATCGGGAAAAAATACCAGTATGCATTAAAAATACAAATAATCCGCAAGCAACTGGCACATTCATTGTTTCTGAGAAAAAACCAAGCGAAAAATGTGTTGTTGGCATTGCCAGTGATACTGGTTTTTGCAGTATTTATATTAGTAAATACTTGATGAACAGAGAGATTGGTTTTGGACGTAAAGTCCTCTCTATATTAGAAGAGGAAAGTATTTCCTTCGAACATGCTCCTTCAGGTATTGATGATTTATCGATTATTATTCGGGAAAAACATTTACCTCTAGAAAAAGAAAAGCAAGTATTAGAACGTATTCAAAAGGAGTTATGCCCTGATTTAATTTCTATTCATCGTAATCTCGCTATGATTATGATTGTGGGGGAAGGACTTGTGCGTACAATTGGTGTCGCTCAAAAAGCAACGTCCGCCATTTCTAGTGCGAATGTAAATATTGAGATGATTAACCAGGGGTCATCAGAAGTTTCTATGATGTTTGGCATTATAGCTGACGATCTAGAAAAAGCTGTTCAATCATTGTACAATGCTTTTTTTGTCAAATAAGATCTTTTCATTCAAAAAAAACATATCCCTCCAAAATATAAGGGATATGTTTTTATTTGAAAATTTTTAACTTGCTTTATGCTCTAACCGTAAATGGTCAGCCACCATCGCAATGAATTCTGAATTTGTTGGTTTTGCTTTCGAAATGCTGATTGTATATCCAAATAAGGCAGAAATAGAGTCAATATTCCCTCTACTCCACGCTACTTCAATAGCATGACGAATGGCACGTTCAACACGTGAAGCAGTAGTATTGTATTTCTTAGCTATATCTGGATATAAAACCTTTGTGATAGAACCAAGCAGCTCAATATCATTAAATACCATCGTAATGGCTTCTCGTAAATACATGTAACCTTTAATATGCGCAGGAACTCCTATTTCATGAATAATGTTGGTGATACTTGCTTCTAAATCTTGTTTTTTCCTTTCTTTTCGCTGAACTTTTGAAACACCAGCAGAGTAAGAGGAACTGCCCTGTACTTGTCTTATTTGTTCAGCTAAATTATCTAAATCAAAAGGCTTCAAAATAAAATAAGCGGCACCTAAATCTACTGCTTTTTTCATCACTTCTTCTTGCCCAAAAGCTGTAAGCATAATGACGTGTGGAGGATTCTCTTTCGAAGAACGTAGTGTGTTCAGAACAGCAAGTCCATCCACATGTGGCATAATGATATCTAGAATTAAAACATCTGGTTCCAAATCATCCAGCATGGTCAAGCAATCTCTTCCATTAAACGCTGTACCAATAACTTCAATGTCAGCTTGTTCTTCAAAATAATCTTCCATAAGCTTAATCAATTCCCGGTTATCATCTACTAAACAAATTTCAATCTTTTCCACAAAACTCCTCCTTTTATGTAGTACATTACTTCTCTTTATTCTACATATTCTACATAAATGTAAATTATCCTTTTTTTATTTAACAAACATTGGTTTTTTTTAGATTTGCTTTATTTTGCTTAATATTTCTCTAATAAACGACTACATTCGATAAATTAACCCAGATGTTTGTCGAATTATATTTGCAGTTTTAATAAAAAGCGCTATAGAAACAATAAATTAAATAACATGCACCAACTATATTCGATAGATGCCTGCCCTAGAGAAAATTTTTTCACTTAAATAAGTATACCACAATTACTTCAATTTCTTGGCTTTGTCCAATTTTCTTTTCTCGCATCGTAAAAAAGACTTGATTTGGAAAAAATCCAACCAAGCCTTTCATTTAACTTACTTTTTTTGGTGATGAAGTAGCTGTATTAATACCAGCTTCCTCTAGCATAAACTTAATGTGAACACCATACCCCGATGTAGGGTCATTTACGAATACGTGAGTGACTGCCCCGATAATTTTGCCATTTTGTATAATAGGACTTCCACTCATCCCTTGTACAATTCCACCTGTTTTGCTGAGCAATTCCTTATCTTTTATTTGAATGACCATTCCTTTTGTTGCTGCATTTTTCTGAGGAACACTGCTAACAACTTCGACTTCGTACTCTTTTATCTCTTCCCCGGCAAGTACTGTCAAAATTTTTGCAGGCCCTTCTTTCACCTCGTTAGGTTGAGCTATAGGCAATGGTTTTTTTATTTCCTCTAAATTTTGATTTAACTTTCCAAAAATACCAAATGCGGTATTTTTTGTAATAGATCCAATCTTATCTTCAGTTGCTGAAAAAGTGGCTTGTTTTTCTCCTGGTATACCATTATTTCCTTTTTCAATGGAAGTTACAGAAGATCGTACGATAGAGCCATTATTAATTTCTATAGGTTTTTGGGTATCCATATCGGAAATGACGTGACCTAAAGCTCCATATTTTTTTGAATTTGGATCATAAAAAGTCATCGTGCCTATTCCTGCAGCAGAGTCTCTTATATATAATCCGATTTGATAATTATTTTCTTTTTCATCTAGAGCTGGCTCTAATTCGGTAGAAATTGTTTTCTTTCCTCGTTTTAATTTTATATCCAACGCATTTTTTGTTTGTCCGGCTTGTTTTACAAACGGTTTTACATCTTTCATTTTTTTAACTTCTTTGCCATCAATTTCTAAAATAACATCGCCGACTTGAATATCTGCTTTTTCCCCAGGTGAAACTCCGCCCGTTTTTCCCTTTACTAAATGATGACCAACAACGAGTACACCCTTTGTTTGTAACTGAACTCCAATGGATTGTCCACCGGGTATAATTTTTATTTCTTCTCTTGATTGTGCTTTTGTTTGTTGAATAGGTAAGCCAATAATTTGATGAAGTGTAGAAGTATCTTCTGGATTCATGCTAGTTGCTGTGGTTGCTGCTTGTGTAATTTGACTTTCCGCTTTAAATAGGTTTGTAATAACAGGAAGCGCAAGTAAGGCAAGCATTGTCAAAAAGCATATACCGAAACGTAATATTTTGTTGTGCTTTGTTCGCAAGTTCATTCACTCTCCTCTTTTCATACCCAAACCACCTTTTATCTGTACCTTTAATTTAAGCTTTTTGTCGATGATTTAAACTGGTGAAAGATAAGCAAGCTTGCCTAACATTACCTACAGCTTTTTTATTTGTTATGTATATTGCTTTTGAAGAAAACAAAACTAATTTTTTATCTTTTTCACATAGTATAACTAAACGATACAATCTAATTTGGCGCATTGATTCTTGAAAGCCAACCGTTTTACTTATACTACAAAGTCATTTTTACCAAAAGAAAAAAGCCAGATAGTTTATTTTCTGGCTTTTTGTTATAAATTATGCTCTTTTCCTTTAAATTGAATCACCATTTCTAACATCTCTCTAGCATGATTCACCGCTGATTCTGTAAGCTTTGTACCTGTAATCATTCGAGCAAGTTCATTAATTTGCGCTTTTTGGCTTAATTCATAAACAGTGGTGGATGTTCGTTGATTTGTTACCTCTTTCTCAATTAATTTATGTGTATCAGCCATAGCTGCGACTTGGGGTAGATGTGTAATGCATAAAACTTGTGACTTTTGTGAGATGTGATATATTTTTTCAGCAATCGCTTGTGCCACTCTACCGCTTACTCCAGTATCTACTTCATCAAAAATGACACTTGTAACACCTTGATGTTTAGCAAATATTTTCTTCAAACTTAACATAATCCGAGACAATTCTCCTCCAGAAGCTACTTTATTTAAAGGTTTGGGAGGTTCACCTGGATTGGTGGAAATCAAAAATGTCACATCATCCATTCCATTTTTATGCAAATGATTCTCTGGCTCTTCTTGTGGTTCTATATTCTCAGCAAACTGAACCTGAAATTCCGTCTTTTCTAAGTAAAGGTCTTTTAATTCCTCATGAATTTCCTTCGTCAAAGCTTTTGCCGCTTTTTTTCGGATATCACGCAATTCTTGAGCTTCCAAAAAAGCATCCTTGGCTTTTTCTTTTATTTGTTGTTCGAGTTTAGATATATGAGAATCTTTATTGCTTATTTCTTCTACTTCTTCTTCTATCTTTGCCATATAAGTCAACATATCCGAAACCGTAGGACCATATTTTCTTTTTAAACGATTAATTTCATTTAAACGAGCTTCAATTTCATTTAGGCGTTCTGGGTCAAATTGCAACGTTTCAATTTGATTTCCTAAGTCATGGGTCAATTCTTCTAACCCATAGTAATAATTTGCAATATCTTCTGCTTTTTGTGCTAGAGAAGCGTCATAATTACTGTTATCTTGCAATGCTATTTGCGCCTGATTTACCCAATCAAGCCCTTTCTGTTCGCCATAAAGAGAATTGTAAGCAAGCTGTAAGGATGAATAAATACGTTCAAAATTAACTAAAGTATTCTTTTCCTCTTCCAATTGCTCGTCTTCATTAGGTTGTAATTGAGCTTCTTCCAATTCCCGCAACTGGAATTGCAACAAATCTAATCGTTGAGCTGTTTCTTGTTCATTTTCACTCAATTTACGATAACGATTTTTTAGTTTAGATAATTGGTCATATAATTTCAAGTATTCTTTTTTCGCCTTATTAATTAATTCAGGCTGGTATAAATCCAACAAATCTAAATGATGCTCAGGATTCATAAGGGACTGTGTTTCGTGCTGACTATGAATATCAATTAATGTCCTTCCAAATTCACGCAGGACAGCTAAAGTTACTAATTTGCTATTAACCCGACAAATACTTTTCCCATTTGCTGTTATAGTGCGTCTAAGCACAAGTTGCTGGTCTTCACTTTCAATGCCATACTGCTCACAAATGGTATATACAGGGTGTGATTCATGGTCCAAAGTAAATAAACCTTCAATATCTGCCTTTTTAGCACCGTGACGGACAAATTCAACAGAACCTCTACCTCCAGCGAGCAATTGAACCGCATCAATAATAATGGATTTACCAGCTCCCGTTTCACCTGTTAAAACGGTTAATCCTTCATTAAAAGTAACGGAAAGCTTGTTGATTATCGCAAAATCCTGAATAGACAATTCCGTAAGCACGTCATAATTCCCCACTTTCGTATTACAACATCTCGATAAAACGTTCTTTTATCGTTAAAGCGTCTGCCTCTGTTCTGCATATAATTAAACAAGTATCATCACCACAAATAGTACCCATTATTTCTTCCCAATCTAACTGGTCGATTAAAGCTCCAACAGCGTGAGCATTTCCCGGAAGTGTTTTGAGTACGATAAAATGGCTTGCATAATCAATTTTAACAAATGCATCCATGACTAAACGCTTTAATTTATCTAATGGATTAAAGCGTTGGTCTGCAGGTAAACTGTATTTATATGTTCCATTTGCCGTTGCTACTTTTACCAAATGTAATTCTTTAATATCTCTAGAAACCGTTGCTTGTGTTACATTATAGCCTAAGTTTTTCAACCGATCTACAAGTTCATCTTGCGTTTCAATTTCATTATCGGTAATTAATTCCCTTATCTTTATATGTCGTTGTATTTTGCTCATCGGGTGCCTCCATTTCTTAAACTTACACGATAAGAAAGTGCAATCTTAAATATTATAGCAAACAGATACACTTAGATCATGCCTCTTACGCTGTGCTAAAAATGTTAAGATTAGTTATTGTTTTTTTCGAGCCAATGCTTCATGTGCTTCAGAAACTAAGCTTTTAATTTCGAAATCAGAAAAAGCTTTAGGAAATGGTCTATGTTTTTCCCAACCTAAATGCAACAAAAACTCGATATTCCCATCTCCTCCAGTTATAGGAGAAAAAGTTAAATCAAATACCTGGAATTTTTCTTGCAATGCAAAGTCAATAATCTGTCTTAAAACAGCTTGGTGCACACGACTGTCTCGAACAATTCCTTTTTTGCCCACTTGCTCTTTTCCTGCTTCAAATTGTGGTTTAACTAGTGCAACAACATCACTGTTATTTTCTAATAAATGCTTTAAGACTGGTAAAAGTAAACGTAGTGAAATAAATGAAACATCAATAGAAGCAAAATTTGGTTTACCGTTTTCCAGCATATCCACCGTAACATAACGAAAATTTGTTCGTTCCATTACAATAACCCGGTCATCATTTCTGAGTTTCCAATCAAGCTGATTATAACCAACATCAATGGCATAGCATAAGGATGCACCATTCTGCAATGCACAATCTGTAAATCCACCAGTAGATGAACCTATGTCCATTACAATTTTATCTGTTACTGTAAGCGAAAAAGTCTTTAGCGCTTTTTCGAGCTTTAAACCTCCACGTCCAACATAAGGTATTAATTTTCCTTTTACCGTCAAATTTATCGATTCATCCACTTGCATTCCTGGCTTGTCTAATCTTTGTTGACCAGCAAACACAAGTCCAGCCATAATTAAACGCTTTGCTTTTTCTCTTGTAGTGGCAAGTGATTTTTCTACTAATAACACATCAAGTCTCTTTTTACTCATACAGGCAAATTCCCTTTTGTTAATTTTTAGGTAGTACGCTTATTTTAAATTTATTTTCCATAATAGAAATGACTTTTCCCGCAAAAAAAATGATTTTCGTTGAAGCATTTATCGCAAAAAATTTGCCCATTGCTTTTCCACCAACTGTTAGGGCGGCGACAACACTTGTTAGCACTACAGAAATGATAATTTGAATGGAAGACCCCTCACCATAACCTAAAATATTGGCCATTTGCAGTACTACAATTGCTGAAGCCGTTCCACTTACAATTCCAGAAATATCACCAATAACATCATTACAAAAACTGGCAAATCGATCGGCATTTCTAATAATAATCACTGCTTCTTTTGCCCCAGCTACTTTTTCTGCAGCCATCGCATGGAATGGAGCCTCATTAGCTGCTGTCGATGCTATACCTAACATATCAAAAATAACACCAACGAAAACGATAACAAATACAATAAAAAGGCCGATAAACCAAGCAACACCACTTAATATTGAAGAAGATATAACTGAAAAAATAGCCGCTAACACAAAAGTGATAACGGCAATAGTTAAACTAAATTTAATCGATCGTTTTACATGTGATTTCATTTCATACCTCATTATTTTAATACTTTTACGCTATTTTATACTATGTATAACAGGAATGGTCATTTAAAAGGTAAAAACTGCGGCTTAGGTCCAGTAGGTTTTCCCAAATGGTTACCCCGTGTTACCACAAAGGTGGTTCCCCTTTAAAACCATCTTAGCTTTGTCACCAAGAGCTAGACTGGATTACCACTTAGTCCACACTATAATCCCTTTTAAATGTCGAATGAACAGTCTAGGAGATTTCCTCAGCAGTTCTTAACCGTCCCCTAGCCTCTTTTGCAGTGCTGATTTCATAGAGATTACAACATAAAATTAGTGGCCACCTAATTTCATGTTTTATTGCCCTAATCCCCTCAGTCACCACTCAAGGCAGGCTACGCTGCATATTAGGTGTCCCTTACCGTCTACTGCAGGTTCATACCCCATTCCATAATGACAACTAGGCTTAGCTATTACTACAGAGATGGGCCTCCGCGGAAATCGGGTCAACGCCCACATGCCTTTGTGGATCGCCCGATAACCTTAACTCCCAGCACAGACCCAAAGCTGGGCGCCTCAAGCCTGCACAAGGAACTTCATCGATGTGCCCTTTGGCGAATTTTTAGGCTCGCCTTCAGGTACGGAGAACTGACTAGAATACTGCACCATTCCTTATTCTACATAAATTATATCATATATTTTAGAAAAAAACTATGGGTTAATAATCTCTTTGACCAAAATAAATGGCTAAATCCATTAAATTAGAATTTTCTATGCCTGCAGCTTGCAGAGATTCTTTTGCTTTAAGAAGATATTGTTCTTTTTTCTCAATAGCACCATCTATACCAAGCAATTTTGGGTACGTACTCTTTAAATTAAGCGCATCACTACCTACCGGTTTACCTAGCTTTAATTCGTCACCAGTAACATCCAATATATCGTCTTGAACTTGAAAAATAAGCCCTAAATAAGAAGCAAAAAGTTGTAATGCGTGCAATTGCTCCTCTGTAGCCCCTCCTAGGTATGCTCCTGCATAGACAGCATAGCGAAGTAACTCACCTGTTTTTAAAGTATGTACACGTTCAAGTTCTTGTAAAGTAATCGCTTTATCTTCTGCTTCCATATCTAAAATCTGTCCAGCGACCATGCCTTTAGGACCGCTCGACTCAGCCAATAGCGCTATTAATTCTGCTTTTTGAACAGCTGTAAGTTTGTCATCTTTACTTATTATTTCAAAGCTGTAGGTCAACAAAGCATCGCCAGCTAATACAGCTGTAGCCTCACTAAAGGCTTTATGATTGGTTAATTTACCTCTACGATAATCATCATCATCCATTGCGGGTAAATCGTCATGAATTAATGAATACGTATGAATCATTTCTAGTGCTGCAGCCGAACTTAAAGCTACAGTTATATCCTTTTGAAACGCTTCATAGCTTGCAAGTAATAATATTGGTCTTAACCGTTTACCGCCAGCTTCTACTGAATAAGTCATTGACTGCTTTAATGCAGGAGGAACTTGTAAAGCTTGCATATACTTTTTTAAAGCATTGTCTATGAATTGTTTTTTTTCCTCTAAATACATCTCCATCGTTCGTTCCACGTTTATTCTTCCTCCTGAAGTGGGAATCCTTCTAATTCTCCCTGTTCGTTCATAATTTTGGTCATTTTTTCTTCTACTTGGTTTAACTTATCCGTACAAAGTTTCGACAGCTTCATGCCATCTTGATAATAGCTAATTGCCTTTTCTAAAGGAACGTCTCCTGTTTCCAGCTTTTCTACAACTTCCTCTAACTGTTGCATCGCTTCTTCAAATGATAATTCTTCCTCAGTCATTTTGGCTCTCCTCCTTTGTTTCTATAACTTTACACTTTAAAAGTCCATCTGCTAAACGTAAAGAAATCGCATCCTCCCGTTCAACAGCATGCACAGACTTAATAATCTGTCCTGTACTTGTATAAGGAATAGAAAATCCCCTCTTCATTATTGCTAATGGATTAAGCAAGCTTAATTTATCCATTTCATTATGAAGTTTTTTTACCTTGTCTGTATGTAGTTGTTTCATCACCATATATTGTTGTTTCACTAATTGTTGAAGCTGTTGTTTTCCTCTTTCTACTTGTTTTCCAGGATGTTGAACGGTGAACCGAGCCCATAAGTGCTCGTAGGAATTATTACTTGCTTCCATCGTATGTAACATCGCTTTTTGTAATTGCTCTATTTTCCCATCTAATTCTTGTTCTTTTTGTTTCAGCAACTGATAAGGGTAGCGAAAAGCATATGACTGTTTAAGTCTAAAAAGGTGTTTTTGCTGTTGTTTCCATTTTTCTTGCATATCTTTCGTCGCCATGCGTTTTAGTGTAACAATCTTATCTTTAAGATCTTGACTCGACGGTACAGCAATTTCTGCAGCAGCCGTAGGGGTTGGGGCTCGTAAATCAGCTACAAAATCACTTATTGTCGTATCCGTCTCGTGCCCAACCGCAGAAATGATAGGAATGTTAGAATGAAAAATAGCTTTCGCCACTATTTCTTCATTAAAACTCCAAAGCTCTTCAATCGATCCGCCGCCTCTTCCAACAATTAACAGGTCAAAGTCTCCCTTTTGATTGGCAATTTCAATGGCCTGTTTAATGGAGCGAGCAGCTGCTTCTCCTTGAACTAATGCTGGAATGACCGTTAACTCAACAATAGGATAGCGTCGTTTAATGGTTGTAATAATATCTCTTACAGCTGCTCCTGTTGGCGACGTAATAATACCAATATTTTTTGGTAATGGAGGGATATTTTTTTTGACATAATGATCAAAGTACCCTTGTTTCTCTAACTTTTCTTTTAATTGCTCAAAAGCAACATACAGCGCGCCAATACCGTCTGGTTCCATTTGTTGAATATATAGTTGATATTGCCCATATGCTTCAAAAACACTAATTTCTCCCTTAATTAAAACATTCATTCCATTTTCAGGTTGAAATTTTAATGAACGATTATTGCCTGCAAACATTACTGCTTGAATTCGTGATCGATCATCTTTAATTGTTAAATACATATGTCCTCTAGAATGGTGTTTAAAGTTGGAAATCTCACCTCGAAGCCATACTTGGCGTAAATGGGGATCCACATCCATCTTGCGTTTAATATATCTAGTTAATGCCGTAACAGTTAGATAATTATCCTTCACGGTTCTCCAACCTTTTTGCTGCTTTAATCGTGTTCTTTAAAAGCATAGTGATCGTCATAGGACCTACTCCACGAGGAACAGGAGTTATAAATGATGCCTTTTCTTGTACAGAGTCAAAATCTACATCACCAGTTAATTTTCCGTTCTCTAAACGATTCATCCCTACATCAATCACGGTAGCTCCTTCTTTAACATAACTAGCATCAATCATATTCGCTTTTCCTACAGCAACAACAAGGATATCAGCGATTCGTGTAAATTGCTTCAGGTTTTCTGTTTTAGAATGACAAGTGGTTACTGTGGCATTTTCGTTTATCAACAGTTGTGCCACTGGCTTTCCAACAATATTACTCCTTCCTATAACAACCGCGTGTTTTCCTGCTATAGAAATATTTTTTGAGCGAAGCATCGTTATAATTCCGTATGGTGTACATGACAAATATGTATCCATTCCTGTCATCATTCTACCAATGTTAATTGGATGGAAGCCATCTACATCTTTTTCAGGAGATATAGTTTCTATTACCTTTTGTTCATCGATATGAACTGGTAATGGTAACTGCACAAGTATCCCATGGACATTTGTATCACCATTTAGCCTATGTATTTCCTTCAAAAGATCTGATTCGCTTACTGTTTTTGGTAATTCAATAATATGAGAGCCTATTCCCGTTTCACCACAGGCTTTCTCCTTTCCATTCACATAGGATCGAGATGCAGGGTGATCCCCAACAAGGATAACAGTAAGTTGAGGATGAATACCACCTGTTTTCAACGTATCTACTTCCTTTTTCATTTCTTCCTTTAGTGCTAATGACAAATCTTTCCCGTTAATAATTTCTGCAGACAATGCAACTACCCCCTTCAAATTTAAACTTTTATAAAAACCGCTTTACTACCAATCAAACAAGATTAAAGTTACGAGGAATTATCTGAACCACCATTTTCCAACTATAACAAATACTGATTTAAGGGTGTTTATAATAGGCTTGGTGATGGTTACTCACTAATGCGTGATAATACACCGTTAATAAATTTACCAGATTTTTCATCCCCAAACGTATTTGCTAACTCAATGGCTTCATTAATAGAAACACTTACAGGAATATCTTCTACGTAGCGTATTTCAAAAACTGCAATCCGCAATATTGCTTTTTCAACAGACGCAATCCGTTCTAAGCTCCAATTCTCTAGTTTCTCACTAATGATTTTATCAATTTCTATTTTATAGTTTATTACTCCGTTTACAAGTAAATTTAAAAAGGCGTCCTTTCTTACTTGTTCATCCAGATGTTCCATTTCATGAATGGATTGTATTTCATTCATGTCAATAGAAAATATGATTTGCAATGCCTTCTTTCTAGCTTCATGTCTATTCATTCCTTACTAACTCCTTTAGTTCATCTCTCCCAAAATCATAACACGATTCCAATAGCAACGCTACAATCAACCTTTAATTGCTATATCCAAAATGCATCATACTATTTTCCAACAAAACTCTATTGGAAGAGCTAAGATATTGTCGAACATTTGTGAAAAACAGGGTTACGTTACCCTGTTAATTATATTATTTTTTAAAAATTTTATCTTTTACGAACCAAATATTGGGACACTATGATTACAAATAACCTGACCTACGCCAAGTTTTTCTGACGAAATTATGCTATATATACTCCCGCTGCTTCCCTATAGCAGAAGAAAACGCCCTTCATGAGACATATTTTTCATGAAGGGCTTTCTAATAGAATTATCACTACAAAAAAGATTTAACTGTTTGTTTTTTCCGTTGCTTCTTCTGGAGAATCCATTTGAATGCCAACAACGTGAACATTGATTTCATCAATTTCTAACGCAGTCATATTTTTCAAAGTTTGTCTAATATTTGTTTGTAACAACTGCGCCACATGTGGAATAGATACACCAAATTGTAAAATGACATATAAATCAATAACAATTCCGTTTTCTGTTAATTCTACTTTTACCCCTTTACTATGTGCCTTCTTACCAAACCGTTCAGCTACACCAGAGGCAAAGTTTCCTCGCATAGCGTAAAGTCCATCTATTTCTGAAGCGGCTAAACCTGTAATAACTTCAATGACTTCTGGCGCAATCTCGACCTTACCTAAACTGTCATCACTTACGTTTAATAACGGTTGTTCACTCATACACTCAACTCCTTTATTCATCTTCGTCTTGCGTTATAGGGTTTTCTTCAAGAAATTTTGTATTAAAGTCACCATTTATAAAAACGGGGTGCTCCATAATTTTATGATGAAATGGTATTGTCGTATGCACACCTTCAACAATAAACTCATCCAAAGCTCTTTTCATTCGATGAATTGCTTCTTCTCTAGTTTTACCGTACGTTATCAATTTAGCAATCATTGAATCATAATAAGGAGGTATTCGATACTCTGGGTAAACAGCAGCATCTACTCGAACCCCTAGACCCCCAGGTGGCAAATACATATCAACCTTTCCAGCTGAAGGCATAAAATTCTTAAAGGGATTTTCAGCATTAATACGACATTCTATCGCCCATCCGTTAAAAGTAATGTCAGACTGAGAATATGCTAATACTTCGTTATCGGCAATCTTGATCTGTTCTTTTATTAAATCAATACCAGTAATTAATTCTGTCACAGGGTGCTCGACTTGTATGCGTGTATTCATCTCCATGAAATAAAATTGATGTGTTTTGCGATCAAAAATATATTCAATAGTTCCAGCGCCTTCATAGCCTACAGCTTTTGCAGCTTTGACCGAAGCTTCTCCCATTTTTTCCCGGATTTCTGGAGTGATTGCTGGAGATGGCGCCTCTTCTACAAGTTTTTGCAACCTACGTTGAATGGAGCAATCCCGTTCACCAAGATGGATAACATTCCCATGTCTATCAGCTAAAACTTGGATTTCCACATGTCGGAAATCTTCAATATACTTTTCGAGGTAAACACCTGCGTTACCAAAAGAAGTCTCTGCTTCTTTTTGAGTTATATCTACCCCTTTCGTTAATTCTTCCTCGTTTCGCGCTACTCGTATTCCTTTACCGCCACCACCAGCAGTTGCTTTAATGATGATTGGATAACCGATCTGATTAGCAATTTCTTTTGCTTCTTCTACATCATGGATGATTCCATCTGAACCCGGAACGATAGGAACATTAGCTGCTTCCATTGTTTGCCTAGCTACGTCTTTTATTCCCATTTTTTGAATGGCCTCAGGCGTAGGACCAACAAAAGTAATATTACATGCACGGCATATTTCAGCGAAATCGGCATTCTCTGCTAAAAAGCCATAACCTGGATGAATAGCATCTACACCTGTCAGCGTAGCTATACTCATGATATTTGTAAAATTTAAGTAGCTATCCTTGCTTTGAGTTGGCCCAATACAATAAGCTTCATCAGCCAATTGCACATGAAGAGCTTCACTATCAGCTTGGGAGAATACAGCTACTGTTTCAATATCCATCTCTTTACAAGCTCGAATAATTCGAACAGCAATTTCCCCTCTATTTGCGATCAGCAGTTTTTTTATCACACTTTACATCCCCTTACTTTGTACTAACTCGAAATAGCGGCTGACCATATTCTACCAACTCACCATTTTCTACTAATATTTCGACAATCTCACCTTCAACTTCTGCTTCAATTTCATTAAATAATTTCATTGCTTCAACAATACAAACAACGCTTGACTTATCAACTTTACTACCTATTGAAACAAAGTTTTCTTTCTCTGGGGATGGAGCTGCATAAAATGTTCCTACCATAGGTGAAACAATTTCATGATCATAATCTACTGTGCTTTCTTTTTGGGAAGATGCATCTTGTGTATTTTCTCCACTCGCTTTTTCTGATTCTATCTGCGCTACTGTTTCAGATACATTTTGTTCAGGTATATTTTTAGGCTGTACTTGTCCATTTGTAGAAGATTTTTTTAATGAAATAGAAGCTCCGCTTGTTTCATACTTAAATTCTTCAATAGACGTTTGATCAATTAACCTTATTAATTCCTGGATTTCTTGTACATTTAACATATATTCAAGGCACCCCTTCATTTTCTAGCTTATTATTAGGTACTAATAACTCCTGTTAATATTTTACGATAAATGATAAACAAACTTCAAGATATATTATGAAGAGATGTCATACAAATGGCTTGTATTTTTATTATAACAAACTAAAAATGGAAAGCGAATGAAAAGCGAGTCAGTCCGATTACTACTCCATAGGGTGCGCTGCCTATTGGTACAACTTACCTTAACAGACGTTTTTATGATGAATGGCTCCTTATTAGTCGGAGACACGATTAGTAATAAGAAAAATGCGAGCACTTAACTGACTGTAGCTTTTATATAACTATAAGCCTTCATTTTATAGCAGAACAAAGGCGAAAGCGCCCGTTCAGCAACGTAGCGACTGGAACGAATCAACTAAAGTTTTAGGAATCACGGTGAGGAACGAACCGATGATGACTTATCGTAGGGCAATGAAGTGAAGTCGCCTAGTTGCTGGGCGCTGGAGCCGGACGTGGCTAAATAACTTAGTAAGTTTATCCACAGCTGCTAAATTTTATAATTTCCTAGACGATAAAAAAATCCGGGCTTCCCCGGATTTCAATCATCTATTCTGTATCTTTTTTCGTTTCTCCTTGAGAAGGCAAATACGATACATTTACTTTTTTATCTCCTAATTCATCTTTGACCATTTGAATAATGGAAACAGCTTCTGATTTTGGAAGATTTTCTTCAACCTTCACTTGAACGGTTACACTATCATCTTCAGATCGAACAAGTACATCTTCGTAGTTGGCAGAAGCTACAATCGTTTCTTCCAAAATCTTTTCTTTTGATGCCAAGTCTTCCATTGCATCAATTTCTTGTAAAGCTTCATCCTTTTCAACAGAACTAGCGGAGCTCGAAGCAACGATATCGGTTAATCTCTCTTTTTCCATGTTACGTTTATCTTGTAACTCCATACGAATTGTCGTAAATAATTCATCTTGCCCTACATTAGAAATCTCATCTACTTCGGCATCATCATTAGCTTCTGAGTCAGTTGGAACCGCTTCTTCCTCCTTCGCATTTTCTTGTCCATCATTGATATAAGCTAAATCTTCACTATCAGGCGAAGTCATATAATAAACACTTAATAAAATCATTAAACTTAGCATTGTTAATAGCCACACGGTTTGTTTTTTTAACATTTAAATTCCTCCCCTAATTCTTTGGCATTACAGACACTCGGTGGGTTGGCACATCTAAGACACGGGAAACAGCTTCGACAATCCATTTTTTTACTGTGGCATGATCAGCTCCCTTAGCTACAACAAATACTCCTCTGACTTCCGGCTTTTTCGTTTGAATGAGTAAAGGGACTTCCTTTTCACCTTGCCGTACTAAAACTGTTTGTGTTTCTTCCGTACCATCTTCAATTTCTCGAGTTCCCCCATTCGTATCCGTTTCTTCAGTAGTCTGTTGCCCTTTAATTAAGTTTTTCTCATATACTTTAATACTTGTAGATTCCAAATTGACCATGACTTCAGCTTCACTAACGCCTTGGATTTTATTTATCAATGTTTGTAAGTCCTTTGTATAAACGGATTCCAGCTCTTCGATATTTGACGTTGTTGCCTCCTTTGGAGATGCTGTTTCTTTTGAATTCGGTTCACTTACCTGTTCCGTTGGCTGTTGGATCGGCTCTTCCATATCTGTTTCTGATGAAGTCGAAAAAATATTACCAATAATTAACAACATTACACTGACTAAGGCTAAAATGATCATGTAACTCCATTTTTTAGGTGGTTTTTTTCCATCTTTTTGAAAAAATTCTTTTAATTTCTCTATCAAGGTGCCCCTCCCTCCCATTGTAAAAGTAGCTTTTTTTGCTCCATTTCCCATAGTTCGGATAGCTTATTCTCTATGTCCTTCAATTCGTTATTTTCTTTAGATACATCTGGGCTGTCTGAATAAATTACTACATTATCAACGTTTCGCACTGCTCCCTCCCCATTTTTTAATTCATTCACATACACAATGACTTTATCCAAATTTTCGTATGACTTATCTTTTCCATTTGCAAACTGAAATTGGATATCTGTAATTTCTGTTTGAAACGCTTCGTGAAGTGGATCTTTTGCTATTTCTTTTAATTGGACAGCCATTTGTTCTAAAATATATGCATCTTGTGTAGCTTCTATTTCATTTTTTTGTGTTTTAATGGCATTATCTAGAGATTTATTTTGATTCATTTCTTCAAAAACACCTGATAGAGAGCTTTCCACTGCACGTTGGACATCAATTTGAAAAATATAAAATATAGGCTTTAACAAAATTAATATAAGGATAAGTCCGACGACGAGCTTCATGTATTTTTTCATGGAATTAGCGGGAATAACTAAATCTATGATCGTAGCTAGCAGGATAAATAGAATGATTTGAGTGACCCAGTCAATAACTATTTGCAATTCAAGCCCGCCCCCCTATCTTAAGAGCAAAGTTACATTACTAGCTGCAATGATGATGACAATTGCCAAAAAAAACATAAATGATACTGCTAGTAAACACGCAAGAATAAAAACAATATATTTACTAATTGTATTCAATGTGGTAATAACTGGCCCATCCGCAATCGGCTGTAAAATTGCGGCAGCAACTTTATAAATTACTGCAATTGCAAAGATTTTTAATGCCGGAAACAAAGCGATAAACAGTATAATAATTAACCCTACAATTCCAATTGCGTTTTTTAACAATAGGGATGCGCTTAATATCGTATCTGCGGCATCTGTCATCGTACGACCTACAACTGGTATAAAGTTTCCGGTTATAAATTTTGTTGTTTTCATCACTACCCCATCTTGAATGGCACTTGCTGTTCCTTGTACTGACATGATGCTTAGAAAAATGGTAAAGAATACACCTAAGGTGCCAACTGCAATGGATTTAAATAGATTTGCTAAATGCGTTACCTTATAGTGCTCTGTTAAGCTACTGACTATCACTAACAAAGCCGATAAAAACAAGAGCGGCAAAACAAAATTAGCAACGATGAGACCACCTGCATGAATAAGAAAGATAATAATGGGATGAAAAAAAGAAACTGCCACAATATTCCCAAATGAAGCCATTAACCCTAAGACTAAAGGTAAGAGAGCAATCATAAAACTACTCATCGTATCTATCGCATCTTTGGTGTAGGTCACTGCTGAATAGAAGCTATTTAAAGCCAGAAAAATGAGCACGATATATACAACAAAGTAAGCGACTTTACTTACGGTACTTGTCTCAAATGCATTATGCATCGTCTGTAGCATTGCCGAAAATAAAGTTAACATTAAAAGAGAGCCTAATAATTTCCCATTTAAAATTAGTTCATGAAATAAGAATTCTAGAATACCAATAATAATAGATTGAGGTGACAAAGAATCTTGATTTTTAATAAATTCATATACACTTGTTTTTTCGAGTTCTGGTAAATATCCACCATATTCATTTACTAACTTACCCCAATATGCTTGTACTCCCTCCAAAGAAATTTCTTCTAGCATGTTAGTTTGTACAGTGTCTGATTCATTAGATGTCGTTTCTGCTATAACTTTTTCATAACCCAGAAGGCAAATAACGAAAGTACATATAAGAATGATCCCTATTTGTTTACCATTCATGCACGATAAAAACTCCTTCCTAGGTTTATTTCTCGTACTACAATACATTTCATACAGTAGGTATAAATTGTAAAATTGCTTCTATTACTGCAGTGATTATTGGTATAGCCAGTAACAAAATAAATAATTTTCCTGCAAGTTCAATTTTATTGGCTACGGAATTTAATCCTGCATCTTTTGTAATATTTGCTCCCAATTCAGCAATATAAGCGATGCCGATTATTTTCAAAATGGTTTCCAAGTACATTCCATCTACTTGAGCTTTTGCACCTAATGTTTGAATCAACTGAAATATATGATTGATTTGTTGTATGATAGAAAGGAAAATAACTATCCCTGTAAGTAAAACGACAAAAAATGCAAATGTCTGATTAACATTTTTTAAAATGATGTAAAGCAAGCTAGCTACTAGACCCAATGTTACAATTTGTAAAATATCCATTACACACTACCCTTGATAAAGAAAAACAGATTTAATCTGCTGAAAGAGATCTGATAGTCCATCAATGACTAATACAAGAACAATAATAAAGCCAATTAATGTGGCAAACTGGGCAATTTCTTCCTTACCCATTTGCTTTAAAATGGTGTGGATTAAAGCAACAATAATGCCAATTCCAGCAATTTGAAATAAAATCGTCGCGTCTGTAAACATAGGGAAGAACTCCTTTCACACTATAAAAGCAACAATACGATAAACACACCACATAATACACCTAAACTTTTTGTCATTTTCCCGTATCTTTGATACTGTTCATTAGCGGCTTCCAGCTCCCTTTCCAAATGACTGGCTGCCAGTTGAATATGCTTTTGCTGTTGGAGAAAATCATGTTTTCCAAGTGTTTGTCCAAATTGAAGCAATATTTCTTTCTCGTTTTTTCCAAGACACGATATATCCATAAATGTTTCTAAACTATTCTCCCAGACAACTTGAAAATCTTTACTCTCATAGTTCATGTTTTTATACAAGCGGTCAAAAAATGCGTGGATTGGAAATGGTGTCTGCTTTTGGATTGTGTAAAAAGCATCTTGAAGTGGTAAATGGCTATACATCATTTCAGCCTCAAGTATTTGTAAGGCATTTTTCACTTGCCTTATATGCTTAGGACGATTAGCGAGTCGATTACTCCATTCAAACCCAATCCACGTTGTTGTAGCAATAAATAACATTGCTCCTACCCAAATCATGTTGCGTACCCCTCCATTTTTGCATACGATAAATTCCTATGATTCGAATCAAAAATTGTATATGTGTATTGCAACGGAGACTTTTGATGAAGAAGAACAAAGCGGTTAAAAATTCCTTTCTCAAGTAATGCTTGCACGCCAGGGCGACGTTTCAATTCTTCTAATGAGTATCCATGTACAGAACATATCACAACAACACCTGCATGAAGGGCTTCTAACAATGCCTCAACATCTTTTTTACCGCCAATTTCGTCGACAATTAAAACTTCAGGTGACATAGATCGAATCATCATCATCATTCCTTCTGCTTTTGGACAAGCATCCATCACATCTGTTCGCAATCCTAAATTGTGTTGCGGTATTCCTTTAATAGAAGCAGCAATTTCGGAACGTTCATCGATAACTCCAACTTTGCATGGTGAAATATGTTTCCATCCACTGGAGATGATCCTTGTTATGTCGCGAATAAGCGTAGTTTTTCCAGTTTGTGGGGCACCAACAATTAACGTATTCATATACCCATTATGATATAGGTGCGGCATGAGCTTATTAGCAGCCCCAAGCTTTTGTTTAGCAATTCGAATGTTTAAAAACGTAATATACTGGATCGCCTTTACAGATCCATTTAAAGTGTTTACTCTCCCTGCCAGACCTACTCGATGTCCTCCTTCAATAGTCATATATCCTTCTCGTAATTCTTCTTCCATTCGATATAAAGAGTAGTCACTTAACTGCTGAATAATATGCACAAAATCACGCTTGTCCGGAACTAGAGAAGAAAGGTGCTCATAGGAATGATTAAAAATAAGTTCAATTGGTTGCTGTAACCTTAGTCTAATTTCTTGCAATGTTTCCCATCTATTCGTAAGTGCGCATTCTATCTCTTTTTGTAATCGTTCAGGAAAAAGTCTGCTTATTTCAATCATTAGCCTCTTCCCTCACTTTTTGAATTTCATTTATTAGTAAATGTATGCGCAAATAGAAGGAATATGACTTAATTGTAAATGATAAGATAGAGTAAAATGTTTCAATTTTAAAATATATACAATGATAAGATAACAAACAACGTATGAGGAAGGACATACGACAACTTCGCTTACCACAGTTCTGCTATGACTATATTTATTTTAATAGGGTGAAATTAATTTTATTTATTCTATATTCAGATAATATTTTATTTACTAATCTATGTTGAAGCACGTCTGTTAGAACTACTTCGCTTATATTATTGTCAGCCTACATAAGAAATGCCTAAGCGTCTGCTACCTCAAGAGTTAGAAAGTGTGAGCTAAATAAGTTTAAACTGCCATCCTAGTACCTAAAAGGGATACGAAACAAGGCGCGGAGGTTTTTCTCCCCCCACGCCTTGTATCTGCCTCTAGCGTAAAAAAAACAGCCTACCACAGGCTGCTTTTTTTACGCTCTTGATACATATTTTCCGTCTGATGTATTAATAACCAAAACGTCTCCTTGATTAATAAAAAATGGTACTTGTACTGTATGTCCTGTTTCTAAAGTAGCTGGCTTCGAACCCCCACTTGCTGTATCACCTTTAATACCTGGTTCTGTTTCCACAACTTCTAATTCCACGTTATTTGGAAGCTGCACACCTAGTACTTCACCCTCATAAGTTACAATAGAAACTTCCATATTTTCTTTCATAAATTTTAATTCATGTTCAATTTGGCTGCTGGAAAGCTCTATCTGTTCATACGTATTTGTATCCATAAAAGCATGCGCATCACCAGAAGCATATAAGTATTGCATCTTCTTCGTTTCAATATGCGCTTTACTTACTTTTTCTCCTGCCCGAAATGTTCTTTCTTGTATATTACCATTACGCAGGTTTCGAAGTTTTGAACGAACAAAGGCAGCTCCTTTACCAGGCTTTACATGTTGAAATTCCATTACTTGCCAAACACCATTGTCTACTTCTATTGTTAATCCTGTTTTAAAATCGTTCACTGAAATCATTGTCTGCCTCCTGTTATAACTGAATTAATTCTTTTGGTGCCAAAGTTAGTCGTTCATTTCCTGTTTCAGTTAAGACTACATCATCTTCAATGCGGCATCCACCGACTTCTGGGATGTATATACCTGGTTCTACAGTAACAACCATCCCCTTTTCTAAGGGCTTTTCAGATTTAAATGACAACGAAGGAGCTTCATGAACTTCCATACCTAGTCCATGTCCAGTTGAATGACCGAAAAATTCTCCATATCCGTTTTCTTTTATATAATCCCTCGTTGCTGCATCTGCTTCTTTACCAGTAACCCCAGGTTTAATAGCGGTTACTCCACGTAATTGAGCCTCTAGAACAATATGGTAGATGGAATGTAATTGGTCATTAATTTCCCCTACTGCTACAGTACGAGTAATATCAGAACAATAGCCTTGATATAATGCACCATAATCCATTGTCACTAGTTCCCCAGATTGAATTTTTTTATTCGAGGCAACACCATGTGGTAAGGCAGAACGATATCCAGAAGCTACGATAATATCGAAGCTTGATGAAGTCGCGCCTTGCTTACGCATAAAAAACTCCAATTCATTAGAAATATCTATTTCTCTTACACCAGGCTTAATATAAGATTGAATATGGTCAAATGCATCATCTGCTATTTTGGCAGCTTTTTTCATGATAGCTAATTCATCGTTTGTTTTAAAGATACGTAAAGATTCAACCATATTGTTTACAGGAATTAGTTCGACTTCAAATGTGTCGTTAAACGTTGTGTACTCACTATATGTAACATGATCTTGTTCAAAACCCAGTTTCTTAATGCCCATATTTTTTAGCTGTTGTTTTATTTCTTCATTTAATCCCTGCTTATGTTCCACTACTGTAAAATCAGCGATTTGTTCATTTGCTTGATTTGTATAACGAAAATCAGTAATAAACCGAGCATCTGTTAAGCTAATTAAAGCAACACCCGCAGTACCAGTAAAACCAGTCATATAGCGACGATTTATTCCACTCGAAATCAAGATACCATCTAATTTCTTCGCTTCTAGCGCCTGTCTTAATTTGGTAAGCTTACTCATTTTCTCATCCCTTCATCTTCTATATTTTCCACAGGAAAATCGACTGTATACAGTTTATCATAAACAGCACCATTTGAATAATATAACCTGCTGATAACCAAGCCTATTTCTGCGACATTTCTGTTTGTGTTGTGTCATCTTTAACACGCTGCAGATCTTGATAATCATAGGATATGGAATAGCCAATAAATGTTCCATAAAGCACATAAACACAAAGCGTGGAGACGATAGTGTCTAGATTTAATTTTTGTACAGATGGTACGTTTGAAAATATGGGGTTCATGATGATAAAAACAACTCCCCAAAGCACCCCCCCAAATACCACTCCCATCCAAAGCGAACTCATTTTTCGAAACAATAAATAATAAACGAAGGCTACTGCTATTGAAATGACGCCTATTGCGATAATAGTTATGAGCGTGCCTAGCCATGTATCAATCCATTCCGCTTGTAGCCATGAGCTCAATATAAATGATTTTGGAGCTATTTGAGAAAAATTAAAGTAGTATAATATTGTCGCAAACGTACTCCAAATTAAACCTCCAACAAAGCCTGTTAGCAAGGATCTAGACAAAATAGTCATTGGCGTTTCATGTTTATTTTGCTCTAAATGTTGATCTTGTTTATTCAATTTGAACACCTCCTATATGTAGTATTACCGAAACAAAGTAAAGCCATCCCTGTAATATATGGTCATGCAATTTACCTATTTTTCTCTAGTTATTTCCTTGTTAATGCAGTAAAATAAAAGTATAGATATAATTACATTTTTAGTTCGTTTCATTTAAAATAGATGAATATTATATTAAAAAGAAGGAAAAGCTATACATGACAGACTTATTTGATTAATGAGCAGGCAGCGTAAATACGTGACTTACCACTAAGCCTTTGTTTCACTTATACTATAAGCCTAAAAAATTTATATTTTATTACCGTGTAAATAACATGTCATACCATACCTCCCACTTCCAGTGTGCCGAATAAGGAAGCCTACATTCAGAAGCTTTTTTTTAGAAGTGTCGCTACGAATAAAGACGTTTAAGCTTTAGAATCAGTAAATTGTGCGAAGTTGTATGATAAACATAGATAGGAGGACGCGTAATGAAGCGAAAATCTATTTCCATTGCTGTGTATATGATTATCGGTTTAGCTACTATTGGACTATTAACACAACTATTTACAAACCCTGGGAATTTAATCAATAACATGTTCATTTCCATCGGATTTGGGGTCATTCTATTTGCGATTATCTATTTTGTGTTTATTCGAAAAAAGAGTTCTTCGAATGAAATGAAGAAATATAAACAAGCTGTTAAGCAGTCTAAAGCAAAATACCACCAACAGAAACCAGCATACAAAGCAAACGCTACAAAGCAACAACCAACCAACCCTACACTGCGAAAGAAAAAACATAAGCGGGCAGCTCATTTACGAGTTATTGAAGGTAACAAACACAAAAGAAAAGATCGTGCGTCTTTTTAAAACGCGCACGATCTTTTCTTTTTTCCCAGTTCACCTTTTTATAGTTCATAGTTGGTAACACTATTTACAAGGAAATCGAAACTACTTAGGCCAACGTTCAAGAAACTTTTCTGTATACGCATATCCCGCTTGAATAAGTGCTGCTTTGGCGGTTTTATTGATATAAAAATCAGTACTTTCAATATTTTCCACAGAAATAAAAACAATGTTTTTTGCTTCCGACGTAGAGATATAACGCGCATCATGCGCTTCTTTCATTGTAAGAAACAAAGCATGAAACATGTGTAATGCATTTTTTATTTTACGAGGTTTTAATTCTTGGGTTGGGGTAGTAGTTAATTTGACACCGATAATTGGGCGGGTTCGTTTATGAGGTTTCTTTTCAAATATCCAAAGCGGAAAATTACTTAAAAGACCTCCGTCAATGATCAAGCTTTTCTCTTGTTTACCCCCTTTCAATTTCTGCGGCATGAAAAAATATGGAAAGCCTGCACTCATTCGAATAGCTTTAGCTACAGAAAATTCCTCTGGAGGTATACCATATATTCTTTCTAAATCATCAGGGATAACAACAAGCTTACCTAAAGATATATCGCTAACAACGACTTTTAAATAACCGGCTTTAATATCTTGAAAAGTAAAAATTTGCTTTGCTGCTAATTTTTCTCCGATCCATTTTTCTAATTTATTCCCTTTATTAATCCCTAATTGAAAATATAAAAACAACCATTTTGTAAAAGGAAGCCATTTAGCCAATTTTGGGGGGTCTAAGAAATCTTTTAAATCCAACTCTTCCATAAAAGCTTCTATCTCTTTATGCTTGTACTCTGCCACTAATAAAGAAGCAATGATCGCTCCCGCTGAAGTACCTGCAACACGCTCCAACGTAAGACCTTTTTCTTCTATTTTTTTCACTGCACCAATAAAAGCATAAGCCTTCACTCCACCACCAGAAAATACACCATCTATTTGCATACGCGTAATCTCCCCTTCATCACTTTTATAAGCGGTGGTTCAAAAAAAGGTAATTAAAACGTCGCACGTTTTTTCCTCCATAGATGGTTTTTACGAAAATTCGTGAAGGTAATCTCTAACTACTGATGCAGATGTACATCTTCACACACTACCTTCATACTCACTTGATAGAAAAACTTGGCTTGTCGCCAAGTCATATGGCGGAAGCTGTAGATTTTTTCTTATACTATAAACCCTAAAAATTTTATGCTTTTTTAACCTTGTTTATGAACACACGCTTTTAGTTTTATAAATAAGCAGTGAAGTGCAAAAATAGAACCTCTTAAAGATTATTTTTTAAATGAAGGCTTTCCAGTTTAGGTGAAAAAACGATTTATGAATTGCCTTCTAATTCTGCTTCATGATGCGTGCGCTTTAGTTCTTCTACTCGAGCTTTATCTTCTTTAAAATAATTGACAACATCACCAATTCGATCAATGGAATTCCAACTCAAATGGTGCTCAATCCCCTCTACATCATTGTAAATATTTTCATGATCTACTCCTATAATTTGCAAAAATTCTTCTAGTAGGTCATGACGGAAAACCAATCTCTCTCCAACTTTTTTTCCTTTAGCTGTTAAAATAAAGCCTCGATATTTCTCATAATTCAAGTAATTATCGCGGTCTAATTTTTGTACCATTTTTGTTACTGAAGATGGGTGTACTTCTAATGCCTCTGCAATATCAGAAACACGTGCATATCCTTTTGATTCCATTAAGTTATAAATCTGCTCTATATAATCTTCCATGCTTGGTGTAGGCATATCAGTTCCTCCGTTTCAAGAATAAGTTTTTATCTAAGGCAAAATTGTTTCTATTATAAGGATACATGATTTATGAATAGGAAACAAGCTATAATAACTTATCATATATTGTATTTATTTTCACCCTTCCAACCCATTTCAAAATCAAACCATCGTATAACTTTTGAAAAATAGCTCTAAACCACCTATAATAGAAACTGTACAAATGTGAAAGACGGGGGAAAAATAATGGAATTTTTAGCAATACTCATCGTTGTTCTTGCAGCCTTTCTTATATTTCGGTTTTTCAGACAACGTATGTATTTAAAAACATTAACTGAAGATCAATTTCGTGAAGGTTATCGTAAAGCGCAGTTAATTGATGTACGAGAACCACAAGAGTTTAAACGTGGACATATTCTAGGAGCAAGGAATATACCAGTTACGCAATTGAAACAAAGACTAGTGGAATTGCGTACAGACAAGCCTGTTTACCTGTATTGTCAAGGCGGTTCAAGAGCTGCTAGAGCTGCGCAACTATTGCATAAAAAAGGGTATAAGAACATTAACGTGTTAAAAGGCGGTTTTAAAAAATGGACAGGAAAGATTAAGCAATCTTAACTCTCTAGCAAAATCCATAATACAATAAAACTGCTTTCTCTTTTAAAAAAAGGAAGAATAGCATCTATTAAACGGCTTTAGCTCTATGGACGATAGAGTTAAAGCCATTTAATTAGTTATTTCTCAACATAAAATGGCCTATTTATTTCTTTAAATTTATTAGAAAAACCTGGCTTGTCGCCAAGTCTTTATGCCAGTTGAGCGAAGTCGTTTTACTTATATTATAATTCTTAAAATCTTATATTTTTCTTTCATGCAAGAGGATGATCTAAAGACAACGTTTGAAAAGAGTTTAGTTTAGTTATCTCCTGTTTAAGCTTGTCCAGCACACATCCATTCATTTATTCTTGATGGAAATTTCACAGCACTTCATACTCGGCATAAATACTCCCCACAGATAGCGAAAGTTTTCATCTTCTCTTCTTTAAGGGGAGTATTTAAACAAACTTTTAATACCTTTTGAAAGTTATCAATTAAGGTTTCCTATTTTTCATACCGTAAAATCGGCTTTCTAGCAGCTGTGGTTTCATCCATCCGTTTAACAATTGTTTCATGCGGTGCTTCTTGTACTAACTCAGGTTCGTCTCTTGCTTCAGTAGCAATCTGCTTCATTGCCTCAATAAATCCATCTAACGTTTCTTTTGCTTCTGTTTCTGTTGGTTCCATCATTAACGCTTCTTCCACATTTAGAGGGAAGTAAATGGTAGGTGGATGATAGCCATAGTCTAACAACCGTTTAGCAATATCCAATGTACGTACACCCAATCTTTTCTGACGTCTACCAGAGAGGACAAACTCATGCTTACAATGTTGATCGAACGGTAAATCATATTCTTCTTGTAATTGCCTCATCAAGTAATTTGCATTTATTACCGCATACTCGCTTGCTTTCTTCAAACCTTCTGCACCCATCGTACGAATATACGTATAAGCACGTAAATAAATCCCAAAGTTACCGTAATAAGGCTTTACCCTCCCGATTGATTGAGGGAGATCATGATTAAATCGATAAGCTGCTCCTCGTTTTTCCAATATGGGTTTTGGTAAAAATGGTTTTAGCTCTTCTGTCACGCCAACTGGGCCAGATCCTGGGCCTCCGCCACCATGAGGACCTGTAAATGTTTTATGAAGATTTAAGTGGACAGCATCAAATCCCATATCACCTGGACGCGCATAACCCATAATGGCATTTAAATTTGCTCCATCATAGTATAACTTTCCACCAGCTTCATGAACAATTTGCGCCATTGCTTCAATTTCTGTTTCAAATAAGCCTAATGTGTTTGGGTTTGTTAGCATTAATGCAGCAGTATCAGAGCCGACTACCCTTTTCAAATCTTCTAAATCAACAAGCCCTTTGTCATTAGATTTCACTGTTACCGATTCAAATCCGGCAACGGTTGCTGAAGCTGGGTTTGTACCGTGAGCTGAGTCAGGAACAATCACTTTTGTGCGATGGAAATCTCCATTTGCTTCATGGAAAGCACGAATCATCATTAAAGCAGTCCATTCGCCTTGAGCACCTGCAGCAGATTGTAAAGAAACTTCATCCATTCCAGTTATCTCTGACAACGCCGTTTGCAAGTCATACATCATTTCCATTGCCCCTTGCACACTGCTTTCGGGTTGATTTGGATGAATATGACTAAAGCCATCCATCCGTGCTACATCTTCGTTAATTTTAGGGTTATACTTCATCGTGCAAGATCCTAATGGATAAAAACCGGAATCTACACCATAATTTCTATTCGATAGAGCTGTATAATGACGCATTAAATCGAGCTCGCTAATTTCAGGGAGATCTGGTGATTCTGTTCGAATATACGATTTTGGCAATTCTGCTTCTAAATCTATATCAGGTACATCTAACTCTGGTAAACTATACCCCGTTCTGCCAGTTTTACTACGTTCAAAAATTAATGGAAAGTCTCGATTAGCCATGAATATCCCTCAATTCTTTGACAAATTGATTTATTTCTTTCATACTTCTGTTTTCCGTAACAGCTATAAGCATATGTCCGTTCATGTCAGGATAATCTTTTGCCAGATCATATCCTCCAATGATCCCTTTTTTAAGTAATTGCTCATTAATTTCTGCAACAGGCTTATCCAATTGAATAATAAACTCGTTGAAAAATGCACCATTATGAACCGTTGAAAATCCTGATTCCTCCAGTTTTTTCATCGCATAACGTGCTTTTTTCATGTTCAAAGCTGCCATTTTTTTTAGTCCATGTTTTCCAATGGAACTCATCGCAACTGCACTCGCAAGCGCGTTTAATGCTTGATTGGAACAAATATTAGAGGTAGCCTTATCTCTACGAATATGCTGTTCCCTTGCCTGTAATGTAAGAACGAATCCTCTAACACCTTCCTCGTCCGTAGTTTGTCCTACTAGTCTACCTGGAACTTTTCGCATAAGCTTTTTTGTAGTTGCAAAATAACCACAATGCGGCCCACCAAATTGCGCAGGAATACCGAATACTTGTGTATCCCCTACTACAATATCTGCACCGAATGCTGCAGGCGGTGTTAAATAACCTAAAGCTAATGGATTACTTGATGTTATAAGCATCGTTTTCTTTTGGTTTTCAAGCAACTGTTGCACTTCTTCCATCGGTTCTAGTTGACCTAAAAAGTTTGGATACTGTATAACGACACTTGCTGTTTCCTCATCCAATGCTGTTTTTAATTGTTCTACGTCTGTTTTTCCCTCCTTTGTATCAATGTAGACGATCTCCAAGTTTGGACCTTTTGCATACGTTTCAATTACCATACGATACTGAGGGTGTACAGCAGTAGAAACTAATATCTTTTTACGCTTTGTTTGTGCAGCACTTAAATTAACAGCTTCCGCCAGAGCAGTTCCACCATCATACATAGAGGAATTAGCCACATCCATACCTGTTAGTTCACAAATCATCGTCTGAAATTCAAAAATGGCTTGTAGCTCCCCCTGCGAAATTTCTGGTTGGTACGGTGTATATGCTGTATAAAATTCTGATCTGGAAATAACATGATCGACAACAGATGGAATAAAGTGATCATAAACACCAGCCCCTAAAAAGCTTGTGTATTGCTTTAAATTTGCATTTTTATTTGCTAGTTGTGCCAATTCTTTTTTCAAATCCACTTCATTAGCAGGTTTTTTTAAATCCATTGGTCGATTTAGACGTACATTGCTTGGTATATCGGAAAATAGCTCCTCTGAATCTTTGACACCAATACTAGCTAACATGGCTTGTTTATCCTCTTCTGTCATAGGTAAATAGCGAAATTCCATTGGTTTGCCTCCCTACCTTTCACGTTTATAAAAAGGTGTTTCTATTATTCTTGCTTTTAATAGGCGCTTTCTTACTTGGACGAAAAGCACAGTTCCAAGTTCTGCAGAAGCAGTGCTTACTAAAGCAAGACCCAAATTCTTTTGAAATGTTGGTGATTGCGTTCCTGAAGTAATGAATCCTACTTTTGTTTCGCCATCATAAACTTCGTAACCCGTTCTTGGAATGCCTTTATCAAGCATTTCTAAACCAACAAGTTGTCTCTTTGCACCTTGTTCCATTTGCTGCTGTAATACATGTTTACCAATGAAGTCATTTGCTTTATTTACCTTTACTGCAAATGATAACCCAGTTTCTATCGGCGTAATCTCTGGAGATAATTCTTGACCATATAAAGGTAAACCCGCTTCAAATCGTAATGTATCTCTAGCGCCTAACCCGATTGGTTCCACGCCTTTTTCTTTACCAGCGTCTAAAATTGCTTTCCATAGTGCAATCCCACTCGCTGTAGGTATATAGATTTCAAATCCGTCTTCTCCTGTATACCCTGTACGAGATACGAGTGCTCGCTCTTCTACCCCTGTAAAAGTGATATCTGTCTCAAATCTAAAGAAGCGGATTGCCGATAAATCTGCTGATGTGAGCGATTGCAATACTTCTTCTGCAAGAGGACCTTGTAAAGCAAGCTGAGCATAACAATTGGAAACATTCTTAATAGTAATCTCTTCCGCTACATAATCATTATTGTCAAGAAGCCATTGATAGTCTTTATCTGTGTTTGCTGCATTTACAACAAGCAAGTAGTCGTCTTCTTTTAGCTTATAAATTAAAAAATCATCAACGGTTCCGCCATCTTCATAACACATAAACGTATATTGTGCCCGATTCGGCGTTAGTTTTGCCACATCATTCGTAACCATTCGTTGCAAAAATTCTAAACTTTTCGGCCCTTTAACTTCAATTTCCCCCATATGCGATACATCAAATAGTCCAGCTTTCGTCCTCGTCACCTCATGTTCATGTTTAATGCCTTTAAACTGAACAGGTAAGTTCCAGCCGCCAAAATCAATAACTTTAGCTCCATATTCTTCATAAATAGGATATAAAGGCGTTTGCTTTAATTCACTCATCCCGATCACTCCCTTAAATCTTTCTATAGTACAAAAAACAGAGATTTCATTGTTTTTCATGAAATCTCTGTCCTGCTACCAGAAAGTTGCATACCGATAACTAATATAATCGGTACTTGCTTCGTGGGTGGTCTACAGCTAACCGCCGTAAACACTCTCCAGAGTTGCGTCCTACAAGAGTCTGTTTGCCTGAGAGATTCGCTTCCACTTGCTCCTTCGGCGTTACATAGTTTAACACTTTAAAATCAAGCCATCTATGTAAACTCTCCCCTTGTATTCATTCGCTTTTATGAAAAATGTAGTTTTGGTTATACTATGTACTAATTCATCAATGAAACATCTATTTATTGTGTATTATTATATCACATATATAGAAAGATAAAATAGTGAAACAGTTATTATATAGAAAAGGAAGGTTACCATGAAATCGATCTATATAGATAAAGATGATAACTTCATAAACGAACTTGAAGATAAACTTAAAAAAAATACGCAACTTTCTTCTTGGGAATTATTTTCCATGGCTTATGCTGCAGAACAAACTACCATGGTACCTAACTTTACAGGCTTAAGAGCCCTTGAATTTTTACCACATGTTACCTTTTTAGATCATCAAATTCAAACAGCTGAACGAGTTGTTGAGCAAATGAATGGTAGAGCTATTCTAGCCGATGAAGTTGGTTTAGGAAAAACCATTGAAGCAGGGCTTATATTAAAAGAATATATGATTCGTGGCTTAGTTAAAAAAGCACTTCTTCTCGTACCTGCATCTTTAGTAAACCAATGGGAAAAAGAGTTGAATGAAAAGTTTTATCTTCCAGCTGTAGCTTACAGGAAAAACATGAGCTGGGAGCAGGGTAACATTATCATCTCTTCTTTAGATACAGCGAAAAGGGTACAACACCAAGATACTATTCTTGATTTAAACTATGATTTCGTACTTGTTGATGAAGCACATAAATTAAAAAATCATAAAACAAAGAATTACCAGTTTGTGCGCTCATTAAAAAAGAAATATTGTCTATTATTGACAGCTACACCTGTACAGAATGAACTGCTAGAAATTTTTAATTTAGTCTCTATCTTAAAACCAGGGCATTTAGGTAGCTATGATTCTTTTAAAGCAAGTTACGGGAATGATCGAAAAACGATGAAACAAGATCTATACCTAAAACAATTAGTTCAAAAAGTAATGGTTAGAAACACTAGAAAAGATACTGGTTTAAATCAAATTAAGCGTCATATAGAAACCATCTGGACAGAGTTCTCTTGTGAGGAAGCTGAAGTTTATCAAGCATTAGAAGAAAGCACTATGCTATTCCCTTCTTTTTCTAAAATTACCTTTTTGCGAGAATTATGTTCATCAAGGGAAGCATGTTATTTATCACTTAAAAAATTGCTCGAAGAAAACCCAGAACTTGAATCTGTTCAAGGTGTAATAGAAAAAATTGAGCAATTACCTCATCACCAAAAAGCAGCTAAAGTGGTTGAGTTAATAAATAACATAGGAACTGAGAAAGTAATCATCTTTACAGAGTATAGAGCTACGCAATTTTACTTACAATATTACTTGAAACAGCACGGTATTAGTTCTGTACCGTTTCGAGGCGGTTTTAAACGCGGAAAAAAGGATTGGATGCGTCAACTTTTTAAAGATCACGCCCAAGTGTTGATTGCAACAGAGGCTGGTGGTGAAGGGATAAATTTGCAGTTTTGTAATTATATGATCAACTATGACTTGCCATGGAACCCTATGCGTTTAGAGCAACGTATTGGCCGTATTCATCGCTATGGTCAGGAAAAAGATGTGTTTATCTACAATTTCGCCATTAGAAATACAGTGGAAGAGCACATTATGAAATTATTATATGAAAAAATTCATTTATTCGAAAACGTCATTGGAGATCTAGATGCTATTTTAAGTGAGCTTTCGATTCAAAATATGGAACAGGAAATTGAACAAATCTACACAGAATCAGAAACAGCTGGTGAAGCAAAAATTAAATTACAAAATTTATCGGCTATTATTGAGGCAGAACAACAATCAAACTTGGAGGAAAAGCGATATGGCGATACATGATTTGAATGCATTTCTACATGCTTTTTTTAAAGCCCATCACTGCCAAATACTTTCCAATGACAATGGTGTATTAAGCATTCAACTAACAGAAGAATTGGATAAGGTACTTATGAATAGGCCATTTTATTGGCATTATATGAAAAAAATGGGCTACGCCGGCGATCCCATGAAGCTTACTTTAATAACAAACCCAGATAAGCGTCAGGAAAAAGGGGAGTGGATTCATTTTGGTAGCCCTCGTTTGCAACAAATCATTCGCTATTTACAAGATACTAAAAAATACACCAAGCTCTTTCAGCAGTTATCTGCAAATAAAAATACGCCTCTATATCCATGGCTTGTAACAAATATAAAAATAAGTTACCAAGGAAAGCATAAGCGAGACGAGTTGTTTTCAATTGGCTTGAATTTAATAAATGGTGTAATGCATGCAAAAATGATGGATGTATTAAATACTATATCGCTTGAAAAAACCATTGCGGATTATTGTTACACGTTGTCACCAATGATTAAAATGGAAAGTGGTTTTAACCGTATTAAGTCCGTATTAGATCAATATATAGAAAACCAAGAACATCAATGGGCAGTTGATTCTTTACAAGCTTTAGAAGAAGAAACAAAGCTATTACATCATTTTTACACAGAGGACAAGGAAGATGAGATGATGAAAAGGGAATTACAAGAAATTCAAGAACGATTTCAGCCCAAAATTTTATATCAAGTGATTAATGGTGGTTTATTTTATTTAGCAACGGAAACATCCTAACCTTTAACATACAAACAATCTCAAGCAGGCGTTTATTTCGCCTGCTTATTAGATGTGTCACGCAGCATTTTTAAAGCTAGAGGGATGACACCAAACCATTTGTTTGTCATCAAACGCTCTTGGCTTTTTTTGGTTTCTTTACGATGTCTTCTCTTTTCCTTAGGCATATCTAAATAAGTTACAACTTGTTCAGTTACAAATTGCAGGTAATCCTTTGCCGACATAATTTCCCCTCCTATTTAGAAAAACTTGACATATCACTACGTTACTATAAAGAACAAAGACACGGGGCGCCCGTTTAGCAACTTAGCGACTGAAATGAATCAACGAAAGTTTTAAAAATCATGTTCCTGCAACAGAAGTATACCGGCGCCCTCCGGCAAGCCCGTCTTTAGTCATCCTTCCTATTTAGCGCGAACCGATGATGACTTATCGTAGGGCAATGGAGTGAAGTCCCTAGCTACTGGGCGCTGAAGCCGGACGTAGCTAAATAACTTAGTAAGGTTATCCATAGCTGCAAAATTTTATAATTTCCTAGACTACCAAAAATTTTTCACTCTCTATAGTGTGAAAAATGAACTACTTATAGTTTTTCCAAATGTAAATACTTTATCCCAATAAGAGATCAGACAATTTTCCGCTGTTCATGAAAAAAACATGATCAAAGGCATAAAGCGTTAGAAGTTAAGAAGAGATCTCCCTCCGTAATCTGATTGCTGTTTCCCTTTTGCTTAGACGTACTTTTATTAGAAAGACCTGTTGTCATCAAGTCTTATGGCTAAAGCTGTAGTTTTTCTTATACTATAAATCTTTAAAATAGTACACTTTCCTATAGGAAAAAAATTAAAAAAAGAAGGAGTTTGATGTCTTTTGTCGAAATATGATTGTATAAGGAGGTGAATTAATTATTGAACCCTGCAGAAGTAAAGTCTACCCGTTTACTATTGGAAGCAATTGAGCGTGATGCTTCCGACATTCACTTCTCCCCTCTTCCAACTAAAACGGATATCTACCTTCGAATTCAAGGTGAACGCGTTTTCCACAAAAGCATTCCCACTTCATCATACCAGCTCTTGCTTACGTACTATAAGTTTACATCTGCTATGGATATTGGTGAAACAAGGAAACCACAAAACGGAACGATTGTTTTCCAATTAAAAGGTCAAGCTTATGATCTGCGTCTATCCACATTACCTGTAAAACACAATGAAAGCCTAGCTATTCGGATTCTACCCCAGCAAGAATCCCTTCCGCTTCAACAGTTATTTCTTTTTCCACAGCAATTAAAAATTTTATTAGGTTGGTTGAAAAATCGTTCTGGTCTAATTCTTATTAATGGGCCGACAGGAAGTGGAAAAACGACTACCTTATATGCAATTGTAGAGGAGATGTGTAGGCAACACACGTTACAAGCCATCACGTTAGAAGATCCAATCGAAAAAGATATAGAGACAATACTCCAAGTACAAATTAATGAAAAAGCTGGAATAACATACCAAGCAGGTTTCAAAGCAGCATTACGTCATGATCCTGACATCATTTTGGTAGGCGAGATTAGAGATTCCGCTACGGCTGCATTTGCTGTCGAGGCTTCTCTATCTGGTCACCTTGTTTTAAGTACTATCCACGCTACTAATGGATTAGGCACCTTGTACCGCTTAAAAAGCCTCGGTTTAAAGATGGACGATTTAAAACAATCGCTAATTGCTATTGCATCCATTCAATTACTTCCATTTGAAATAAGAAAGTATGGAAAACGAAGAGCAGCCATCTTAGAATTACTTGAACCGTCTCAATTAATTCAATACTTTCAAAATGATGCGCAATGGACTGTCAATTCATATCATTCATTTACCCACTTACGAAAGAAGGCATTTGCTTATGGATATATTTCTAAAACATCCTTTGAAGAAACATAATAAACTGTCAAATCAACAACAATTGCGGTTTTTAAAACGCTTGAACCACCTTTTAACCAATGGATACCCTCTTATTGAAGCATTAAATAGTATTGCTTGGACAAAACCGTTTAGTAATTTGTCTGAAAAAATTATATTTGAATTAAAAAATGGCGCTACATTTGATCAAGCTTTACAAAAAAGCGCTTTTCATCCATCTATTACGAATTACCTCTCCTTTTCTATGTCCAATGAAAATTTACAAGGAAATATACAGCGTTGCTACAAAATGTTTGAGCAAAAACTGAAATACAATAGCAAGTTTAAACAAGCCATCCGCTATCCCATTCTGTTGTTAACGATTTTCTTGCCTATACTGATTCTGCTCAAACAAGTAGTGCTTCCCTCTTTTATTGACCTATACCAAGGAATACCAGGTTCTTCGACAATTTTAGTTATAACCATTTCGCTCATTGATTGGTTACTCCTATTATGCATCATTACATTCATTACAGTTTGTATCCTCGCACTTAGCTGGCAACGTATGAAACGTTCCATATCAATAGAGAGACAAATTAAATTATATACGCGCATTCCAATTTACAGAGCTTTTTTAACCACACAAACTTCTTTTTTATTTGCTACTCAATTTAGTACTCTAATTCAAACAGGGCTTTCCTTTAAAGCAATTCTTCAACAAATGATGCATCAAAAGAAACATCCGCTTATTGCTCACTATGCCAAGCTTATGACAGCACAATTGAGAGAAGGACGACAACTCCCGGCTTTGCTAAGTCAGTTTGATTTTTTAGATAAACCGCTTGCTAATATTTTTCAAAAGGATAGCAATACAGCAACATTAAAAATGGACTTACATGTTTATGCAGAAGGGTTAATGGAAGAAATGGAAACAAATATGCTCAAACTCATCACCTATATTCAACCTATGTTCTTTATCATAATTGGCTGCTTTGTTTTATTTATCTATATAATACTAATGTGGCCTATGTTCCAACTTATCAAAACGATTTAATTTGGAAGGTAAAAATTAATGTATACATGAGGAGGATTATGTACATGTGGAAGAAAAATAACGCTTTTACTTTAATTGAAATGCTAGTTGTTCTAATGATTATTTCCGTGTTAATTATTCTAATCGTTCCTAATTTAGGGAAACGCAGTCAAGATGTAAACAGCAAAGGGTGTGAAGCATTAATAGCAGTTGTCCAAGCTCAGGTCGATGCATATTATGCTGAACATCATCAATTTCCGACAAATTTAGACGCATTAGTGCCAGAGTACATTAATGAAGATCAGAAATCATGTAATGACAAGGAACTAAGCTATGAAAGTAATAGCGGAAAAGTTCGCAACTAGTCGCATAAAGCAAGCCAATGGTTTTACGCTAATCGAAATGCTGTTTGTAATAAGTATTATGTTCATTATATTGGGACTGCTGTTACCTCCACTTTCTGCAAATGTAAATAGAATAGAAAGCAATTACGTTATTGATAAACTAGCTTCGGACGTAATGACTATACAGCATATGCATGCAACTACAAATGGAACGGTTAGGATTCAACTATACAGAGATAAATATGTCATATTAAAGTCAACTAAAATTTTAAAGCAAGTTTCTCTCCCAGAAGGATTCTGGTTTAATCAAAATGGAAAGCATTTTTTAGAGTTTCATAAGAATGGCAGTATTAAACATCCTCGAACATTCTTTCTATACTCGCCGACAACAAAATATAAAATAATCTTCCCGTTTGGTAAAGGACGGTTTCGTGTTGAAAAAAGTTAATGGATTTACTCTCATTGAAGTTATTATTGCATCGAGTTTATTGTTTTCGTTTATCTTAATTTTAGTACCTGCTTTTTCCATTTTGCATGTAGAACAAACAGTATTGCATGACCGGCTAGCAATTGCCTATAAACTTCACGACGAAATGCAGCCAATCATTTGGGAAAACGATAATTTTACGGCCAGTTATGATTTACTCGTCAATAAACAAACAGTAACGATAGAAATTGATCATGAGCACAACTACTTGAAGGGATGTGCATATTGGAAAAATGCGAAACAAACAAACGAAGAAGTCTGTCTTTATGCTGAGCCATCTTGAATCTGGTTTTACATTTGTAACAACATTAATTTCCATTGTAGTTTTAGTTTTTAGTATTCCATTTGTTAGTTACCTTTTACGCCAAGTTTCCGTAGACAATACAATGAATGATGTATCCGTTGGACAGTTTTTTATATTTATGCGTAATGAAGTTATGCAAGCGGAAGAGATAAAATTATATCCTCATCAACTAAAGCTGTCTATGCATAATGGAGATGAAGCTACATTTGAAAAGTATGGTAACCTTATAAGAAGACAAGTTGATGGTACCGGTCATGAAATATATTTACGGGATATAAAAGACATTACATTCTCCCCTTTTTCTTATGGATTTCACATTATCATTACCACCGTGAAGGGGGAAAAGTATGATAAAAAAATCATCTATTATCCGTAACAACGCTGGGTTTATGTTCCCGTTTGTACTAGTCATTACAGTTCTCGTGTTACTGATTATAACAGCAACGGCCTATCATTATCAAAACAATATAGTTATGACAAAAAATCAAATCGAACAGTTAAAAATAGAGACAATGGTGCAAATGTCACGAGAAAGAGTAAAGCAAGCACTCATTCAAAATGGAGAGCTTAAAAAACAAATGTATTTTTCATTCCCTTATGGCGACGTTTCTTTACGTATAAACGCTTTATCCTCTGATAAATACACATTGTTTTTCACCATTACAACGGACAATCAATCTACAATCCAACTAAGAGGATTTCTTAACCCCTCTTTATAGCAATACCATCTACAGAAAAAAGGTTAAAAGGTTGCGTATTCTTTCGTTTTTGAATGCATTCGAATCACCTTTAAGAATAAATAAAAATAAACAGAGCAAAACATTTGGCGACTTTTTAGTACAAACATGGCTATGAACAGAACAGCAATTCCACGACTATCATTTACAAGTTCATACTGGTCGTTTATAATGACTATGATAAGGTTACCAAAAGGAGGGGGATTGGCATGGATCGAATGTTTCGTGTGTTAGCCTTTTGGACAGGAATTTTTACTGTAATGTTTTTCGTGGGAGATATGCAAAAAACCGCATTACTTTTTCTCGTTCAAACGGCCTTTTTCCTAACATTAAGTTATTTGAAACTTTCTGAACGCATGTATATGTATTTATTCGGGGCATACTGTACCATATTCTTTATTGGCTTTACATGGTATTCAGAATTCATACTTGTACCTGGTTTCGGACACTAAGAAGCAACAAAAAACCCTGCTACATACTGTGAAGCAGGGTTTTTTGTTGTTTGCACATTGGTTTGAAAGAAGATGAAGTATTACAGAAAGACTCTATTCAGACTGAGCAATTATTTTACTTATTCCTCACACTGTGAAGAACGGGTTATATTGCTTTTCAAATTGGATATTCGTTTTTGGCCCATGACCTGGATAAACGATAAAAGCGTCATCCAACGTATATATGGATTCTTTTATAGACTTTTCTAGTTGCTGAAAATCTCCCCCTGGTAAATCTGTACGGCCAATTCCTTGTTGGAATAATACATCTCCGCTAATAATAAAATTTTCTGTTGTAAAAACAAAAGTAACACTACCAGGAGAATGGCCTGGCGTATGTAATACATGAAAAGAAAAGTTTCCAAGCGTCATCTTCCTTGGATATAAGAATTGATCCGGCCTTTCTGTTTCTACTTTTTGCTGCGTAAATAACAACGAACCATTCTTACTAGCATCTTCAAGCCAGTTCGCTTCCAATTCGTGCAGATAAACATCAACATGATACGCTTTTCGTAGTTCATCTACTGCTCCAATATGGTCAAAATGAGCATGTGTTAATAAAATAGCAATTGGTGTTACGTGATGATCTTGTAAAAATTGCATGACTTTCTCCGCATCACCACCTGGATCAATAATTAACGCTTCTTCTTGATCGTATACAATATAACAATTTGTTCCTAATGGACCTAAAGACATTGTGTGTATTTGCATGTATATTTCTCCTTTCAATATGAATGATATATCACTTGTTCCACAAAAGAAATAAGATAAAAGCCAAAGTTGCTTAGATAAAGGAAATAGACGTTTAGAAATTGGTGGTTTTCATTACGTTTTTGAATAGAGGCATTCTAATAAGCGAACTCTCTTGATCCAAATCATCTTTGGATTTACCTATGTAGATTCCTTTTCTTTCTGTTCAGCTGAAAAACACCCAATTACCATGCTATGTCTCGACAAATAACCAATAATGCTTTAGAATAATGAATATAACAGCACTAGTTACATAATAATACAAATACATTTCCTATACCAACAATAGGAAATGAGAAGTTATAAGGAGGAAGAATTTCATGCATATCGTATTAGGGGTTTTGTTTTTATTAGTAGCTATTCTTGCAGTTGTATCCATCATTCGTCAACTAAAATACAAAAATATCTTTGCTATTGGTTTTTCTGCGATTACAGCGTTAGCATTTGGATTTTTTGCTGTGGCAACCATTATTTCCGAATTAGGTGGTTAAATAGAAAAAAGCTGACATTTATTGTCAGCTTTTTTCTATTTATTTTTTTTGAAATCGATAAAACGAAATAAGTCACCGTAAATCAAATCATCGGAATAGTCTAATTCTTTTTCCACTTGCTTGCGAATTAAGTCGCATGCATTCGAAGTTTCTTTAGATTCGTCCTCTTCTTGATTTTTTTCAACTGGTTCTCCAGTTTTTTTATTGTAACACGTATCATTTGTATAAATATACTCATCTGTTATAAAACTTCCATTTCGTAAAGCTATAAAATCTTTACGTTGTTTACTAAACAAATCATTCCCAAATTGAATATCCTGATTATTTTTTATACCTAGTAAGTTTAACAATGTAGGTTTCATATCAATCTGGCCAGCAATTTCAGATTTAATTTCCCCTTTTCCAAAGCCGGGTATATGGATAAATAGTGGTACACGTTGCAATTGAATGTGATCGTAAGGAGTAATCTCTTCTTTTCCTAAATACTGACTCATCGCCTTATTGTGATTTGCACTAATTCCATAATGGTCACCCATAATAACAATAATGGAGTCTTCATATAAACCAGTACGTTTTAATTCATCGAAGAACAGTTCAATGGATTCATCCATATATCTAACAGTTGGAAAGAAATTATTTAACGTATTAGAATTGGAATCATACGGTTCAATAGATCGATCTTCCTCATCTAACTCAAATGGAAAATGGTTCGTTAATGTTATCAATTTTGTATAAAAAGGTTTTTCCATTCGCTGTAAAATATCGGTCGATTGTTCAAAAAACGGTTTATCTTTTAACCCCCAACCAACCGAATTTTCTTCTGTTATTTCAAAAGATTCTTCCCCATAATAATGGTCAAATCCTAAACTTTGATACATTTGATCTCTGTTCCAAAAACTCTTATTATTGGCGTGCACGACACTAGAATAATATCCATTCTCGCCCAATATTTCAGGCATTGCATTATATTCATTTTGACCGTGGGTAAAGAAAACAGCGCCACGCGATAGCGGATATAGCGAATTTTCAACAAGAAACTCCGAATCAGAGGTTTTTCCTTGCTCCGTTTGGTGATAAAAATTCTCAAAATAGAAAGTATCTTTATCCTTCGTTAAAGCATTCAAAAATGGTGTAATTGGCTCCCCGTTAACATCATTATTAATGACAAAACTTTGAATTGATTCCGCATTAATAAAAATTACATTTTTACCTTCTGCTACCCCAAACAACTCGGAAGTAGTATTTCTAGCCATGTTCTCGTCCATATATTTTTGGATTTCAGGAAGCTCATTCCCATCCGCAAACACTCGTTGCGTCTTTGCTTTTGCTTGAGTTGCAATATCATAGATATGATAATTAAACAAACCAATGTTTTTTACTAGATACTCACGATCAAACGCACGCGTAAACAATTGTGGGCGTTCCATTTCCGCTAAGAAGAAGTTTCCCGCTAATAAAACAAATGACATGGCAAGTGCAAAGACCTTCCCACTTTTAGGGTAGTGCGCGACATCTTGAGCTGATTGCTTTCGGCTAATAAACCAGATTATAACAACGTCTACAAATAGCAATATATCATACGGTTTAATCAATGTTAAAATACTTGAACCTAAATCAGCAGCGTTACTCGCTTGAAAAAGTTGCGGGATCGTAATAAAATCAGTAAACGATCGATAAAAAACAAGATTTGCAAATATAATCAACGTGCCTATTAAGATCGTATAACGTAAATATTTCATTTGCCTTTGCGGCTTTTTAATCCATACACTTAATGCAAATATTAAAAATCCAGATACAAATGGATTAATAAGTAATATGATCTCTTGCATCATATTTTCCAAATCAATAGAAAACATAAACCGGTATACGAGATATGTTTTTATTCCAAATAAAATGGTTGCTAGTATAAATAACGGTATCTTATTTATTTCCTGTTTCATACAACTTCCTCCTATTTATTTTCCCCTCTCTTCATTTTTACAACGCTTTTTATGCGTTTCATAAAAATCCCCTTCTTATTAGACGAATTTTCACATGTAAACTCCTAGTGGAAAAACGATAGTGAACTTTATTCCATATCGTTTTCTCGTTTTTATCCCCTAGTTAATTACCTGATGTTTTGTTCTAAGGCTTTTAACCAAGTGAGAACCGAAATACGGAACACAATTAAAAAAGGATATTACTCAACCCTTAAACAGCAGAATGGAAGCATATAAATTTGTTATATGCATGTTTTGAATTTATAGTTACAACGCTTAGAAAAACTTAGCTTGTCATCAAGTCTTATGGCGGAAGAACGCCGTCGTTTTACTTATACTATAAACCTTTATACTTTCTATCATGAAAATTAAAAAGCGTATACCCCATTTCAGTTCTGTTTCAAACACTGTTAATGCTATAATTATATCACTCTATAGCCCATAGTAGAAGATTATACTACTAAGACGTTTTACATGTAAAAAAGTTTCATATTTTATTAGATTTTTTCACCAAATACTTTTTTCTCTAGCTTTTGCTTTACTAAAAAAGCAGCGCCTATAATACCTGCATCATTACCTAATTGGGCAAACTTTAATTCACAGCTTTGGTATACTTTTGGAAGAGCGTAACGTTTAAACGCTTCTGCTATTGCCGTTAACAAAGGTTGTCCAGCTTTCGAGACGCCGCCTCCAATTAATACTTTAGCCGGACTAATAGTAACGCTCATGTTTGCAATTGCCAATCCTAAAATGTCGGTTGTATGTGCGACAATTTGTTTTGCTTCTACATCCCCTTCATTCGCTAATTGGAAGACGTCTTTTGCAGTAATAGTTCCTTTTATATTTACATGTTTAGCTAATTTACTATCTGGTAAATTCTCGGCTGATTCGAATGCTTGTCGCACAATACCAGTAGCAGAAGCAATGGTTTCTAAACATCCTTTTCTGCCACAATTACATTCTGCACCATGTGTATCCATAATAATATGACCAATTTCTCCACCTATACCGGCTTCTCCATTTACTACTCTACCATTTGCAATAATACCGCCCCCTACACCAGTACCAAGTGTAACCGCAATTAGATTAGCTACTTCATTACCAGCTCCACGCCAGTTTTCTCCTAAGGCAGCTACATTCGCATCGTTTTCTACAAATACTGGAAGCTTGGATTGATTACTTAGTAATTCACCTAGAGGGTAATTTTTCCACCCAATATTTACCGCTTCATAAATAAACCCTGTTTCATCTTCAATAAATCCTGGAGCGCCAACACCTATTCCGAGAACTTGCTCTTCATTATAATGTAAATGCTTTAATTTTTGACGAACTGAATTCCAGATATCATCCACAATATGCTTACCACCATCATTTGTGTTTGTAGGTATTTCCCATTTGCTTATAATTACTCCATCATTACTAATTAATCCTAATTTGGCTGTAGTTCCTCCAATATCCATACCAATAATTATTTGCTCCATTTCTATTGACTTCCTTTCTTCTGCTTCAGCGTAGATGTAATTTCTTTTTTAAGTACCATTTTTATTTCTATATACGTTTTGTTTTCTATGAAGCCAAGCTCATACAGTTCATTTATTTCTAATTCCATCATACGTAAATCACCTAAACGATTTCCCGTATAAATAAATGTACCATATTTTTTTAAGAATTGCTGTATATCATACATCGTTTTCATACAATCACCAGTTTAATTATACTAAATCCTTTTCAGAAAGAAAAACACTATGAGAAAAACTGAACATATTTTCATGTAATGGGCAAAAAATTCGAAGAACAAAGGCTCGGGGCTCCCATTTAGCAACGTAGCGAGTGGAACGCAACTAAAGTTTTAGGAATCATGCTCCTGCAAGAGGAGTATGCCGGCGCCCTCCGGCAAGCCCGACTTTAGTCGGCATTCCTATTTAGTACGAACCGATGATGACTTATCGTAGGGGGATTCGTGAAGTCGCCTAGTTGCTGGGCGCTGGAGCCGGACGGTGCTAAATAACTTAGTAAGTTTATCCACAGCTGCAATTTTTTAATTTTCTAGACCATTAAAAAACTTAGCAAAAGGGCTAAGTTTTGCTAAGTCATCTATTCTATCTGCTATCGATCAGGGTCTTTTGGGTGCAAGAAAGCAGGTCTACGGTTTTTCAACGGAATTGGCGATCGCAAAAATACATCTCGAAACGGACGATAGGAAAAGGGAATGAACGGCCAAAAATAAGCAACGTTAAACGATTTCATTCTAACCAAATACAAAATCCAAAGTGTTATGCCAACAATATAACCGATAGCACCAAACAAGGCAACAGCAATTAAAAGAAAGATACGAACTAAACGATTAGCTAAGCTTAGCTCATAACTTGGTGTTGCATACGTACCAATAGCTGCTACGGCTAAATATAATACAACTTCATGGGAAAACCATCCTACTTGTACAGAAACCTCACCGATCATAATAGCTGCAACTAAACCAAGTGCAGTGGCTAGCGAAGAAGGTGTATGAATGGCTGCCATACGTAAAATATCTATTCCGATTTCCGCTAGTAAAAATTGGACAAATAACGGAACAACACCGGCTTCATCAGGGCCTATATATTGCAAATTGGCTGGCAAATAATCAGCGTGTTTTGCAAATAAGTAATATAATGGCAAGATAAATATAGAAGCTATAACAGCAAAAAATCGTACAAATCGTAAATAGGCGCCAACTAACGGCTTTTGTCTATATTCTTCTGCATGCTGTAGATGATGAGCATATGTTGCAGGAGTTATCATTACACTAGGTGAACCATCAATAATAATGAGAACATGGCCTTCATAAAGATGCGAAGCGGCTGTATCTGGGCGTTCTGTATATCTTACTGTTGGATATGGATTCCAGTGCCTCCCACTAATATACTCTTCAATAGTTTTCTCAGCCATAGGCAAACCATCTGTATCAATCATTTCTAACTTTTTTTTTAAGCTCTCTACCCTATGTTTATCAGCTATATCTTCAATATAACAAATACAAATATCTGTTTTTGATCTTCTCCCAATTTGCAAATACTGCATTCGTAAAGAACGATCTCGAACCCTTCTTCTCGTTAAAGCTGTATTAAAGACAATTGTTTCCACATATCCATCTCTAGAACCTCGAACAACACGCTCTAAATCGGGTTCCTCTGGCGAGCGAGCAGGATAAGTTCTTGCATCAATAATAATGACTTTATTTGCGCCTTCTACAACTAATGCAGCTGGGCCGGCGAGGACAAGGTCGCTTGCTTCATCTAAATCATTCGCTTCATCTACTTCAATGTAAGGAATATATCTTTCAAGTAATTTTTTTAATACATTTGGTTCTAAATCTTCCGTCTCTAGTTCAGCAAAAAGCTGCATAATATAAAGTAATATTTCGTCTTTGCCAAATCCATCAATAACAAACAAAGCCATCTTAATACCTGCATACTCCAAGTCGCGTTGAATCATATCAAAGCTTTGATCGACTGCTAATCGCTCATGCATATAGTCTCGGTTTTTTTCAAATGATGAAAATAGTGGCTGCCTTTCCATTTGCATTTACTCACCTGACCTATTCAAAATCTTATAGTTAGCTTTCAACAGCAGAGGCTATATTATACATTATTTCAAAATTAGCATACCTCGTTTAACGAAAACATAAAATGCTTAAGACAAGTCTGTCAAAAGGACGTGGTTTAATGAAAAAATGGTCTGTCATCACCATCGTTGTTGCCATAACTAGTTTTATTACCATTATCTATATCGTTGGTTTACAATCTAAACCAGCAATTACGTATTTTCCTCTTGATAAAAATTTTGCATTTACAACAGCAGAAACCGATATACAACTTTTTACTGAGAAAGGAATAGATGATTATGAAATCATCTGGAAAGCATCTTCTGCAACAGAAATTCCTGTTTACTTAAGGCAAGATGTTTCTTTGCTATTTGACAATGGAAGGCTAAGAGGAGCTTTGTCGAAGTGGGTGCAAGATACGGATACAATTCATTTAAAAAGAATGCTCACTTTAGAAGATAGTAGTTTGTATGAAGCGATTTCCTTTCATCATGGGGAAATTCATGAAAAAGACAGCCAAATAAAGAGCATGCAACAAATGTCAAGTGATCATTTATATGTCATCGACTCACCAGCAGCAAAATTAGATTCATTTAAAACACCTTCTACAACATACGAAAAAGAATGGAAAACACTACTTGATCGTGCCTCCATGAAGCAACTAACCTATCATTGGGATACATTGTATGAATATTTCGACATTAACAAAGAAAGTTATACAGCTGTACCTTTAACCGATTTAAATAAGTTTGCGGCACAACCGATAGCTGGCTTAACACAAGCGCAAACAGATAAAGTTATGGGACAATTATGGGAAGGGTTGTACAAAAACTATCTCTTACCAATTGTGAATGCGGAAAAAGCAGTCAATAGCTATATTCCCATTATTTTATTCGACAAAAAAAACAAACATTTGCTCGTACTTTTTGAGATGAATGGTAAAAAAGAAAAGCTCATACAGCAGTATTCTTTTTCAGAATAAGGTATCCAAGAAAGATTATCTGATAAGGCGCCGTTTGCTAAACTTCTAGTATGACTTACCTTCCTATATTAAAAAGCTTACGGCACCTTATATCTAAGATGAATTCCTTCTTTTCATGTTTACTTCGGTTTTTCGCCTGTAATCTGCTCATACATTTCTTGAAAATCCGTGTTATTAGAGTCTAATTGATAAGCTCTTTTTATGAAATCTTTTGCTTCCTCTATATTACCTTGCTGGTAATATAGTAAAGCAAGGTTATAATGTGCTTCTGGAAAACTATTGTCTAGTCGAACACTCTGTTTCAAATCATCCATAGCTAAATTTTTCTGATTTAATTCAATGTACGCATAGGAACGATGGAATAAAATAGCTGCTTTCCATTGCTCCTCCCCTTCAGTATTGCGTATCGCTTTACTGGCCTCTGTAACAACTTGTTCATATTTTTCTTCTTGAACTAATTCTTCAATGTGCATGACATAATACATTGGCGAGTTCATGTTGTTTGTTATGCCGTATTGTATTATTCCATATGCAAGCGCTAAGTAGACAAGCACTGCACTAAGCTGCTTCCATCTTTCTTTTTGTTTCGGCAAATGAACAATTCCAGAAGCAATAAAACCTGCTACTAGACCACCAAGGTGAGCACCATTGTCAATAGCTGGAATAGAAAAACCAAACACAATATTTATTCCAATTAACAACAATACATTACTTCCAATAGTTTGAAAGAAAACCCTCCTATGATGAAGCCCAAAAAATAATAACGCTCCAAATAATCCAAATAGAGCACCGGATGCACCTGCGGCAATATTGGCTGAAAAAGCAAAGCTTGCTATTCCACCTCCTATTCCAGCCAGAAAATAAATAATTAAAAATCGAATGGAACCATATATACGTTCTACTAATGTACCTAAATAATAAACAGCAATCATATTCATTACTAAATGTAACAAACCAATATGTAAAAACATGGAGCTAATAATCCTCCACCATTCCCCATTTTCAATAATAGCTGGGTTATATTTAGCACCAAATTGTTTTAGTGTTTCGATATTTTCACTCCCACCGTTCCATTCTAACAGCAGAAATAAACTAACACATAGAGCTAAAATGATATATGTTAACCTTGGTTTTCCAAAAGAAAATAACTCTTTCTTTTCTTTTTGATCATCCAAAATCCGTTTCCTTAAATAATGCTTATAAGTAGCTATTTTCTCTTCTTTTACTGTTTCCTCGAGACTATCATCCAATTCTAGCGCAGAAATCTCCGCCTCTTTTTCTAACCTGTCTTTTTCTTCTTCAAATTGTGAATTAGAGAGGTAATATATTTTCATCATAATTGCTTGTTTTTCATTTAATTTCATTGGTTGCTTTAAAAACTCCCATGAGTCTACAGGAGTGAATTCTGATATGTATATATTATGTATTTGAATGGTTTTAGCTCTTAAAAGTTTTTTCATGGCTTTTACTTTTTGAAATACGACGGCTATATCTTTTTTTAAATAGTTTTTCCAGTCAAAGCCTTGATTGATAAATCGTAATACTTTTGAATCTTTCCCAACTTTCTTTTCTAACCATATCTCATTCCCTTGTTCGTTTACATAAAGAACATTATACGCTTCACGAGAAACAATTTGATAAGCCATATTGTACATCGTATACTGTTCATCTAAATACATTATCACATCTCCCCTTGTTTTCTATATTTCTATAACACTTTCTATTTTACACAATAGGAAAGTATATTATTTTTATAAATTATAGTGTATAAGCAAAACGACGGCGTTTTATCCCTATAAATGCTTGGTAATAGCCCAGTTCTAAAAAAATTTACCATCTCTAACTGTAAAATTGAACATATGGGGCTACAAGTTCATAGTCTTCAGCCCCATTAATGTTAAAAGCTGTAAAGGAACTATTATACATTCGTATTTGTTTGCGACATTTTCGATTTAAAAAGACTTCGGATGGAAGGAGAACTCATAGATAACTGTACAGCAAATTTGCGTAAAAATCCAATTGCTAAAACCATATTCAAAATGCGATAACGCCATTTATAAACGAAAGCGGACGCAGCAACAAGACCTATAATTAAAACAATAATACGCATGTGAACACCTCTTTATGATTGATGTTCTTAGTTATGATCCTCACTGGATATTTTTATGCAAGTATTAGAAAACTTGGCTTGTCGGCAAATCTTACGGCTAAAACATTAGTGCTTCTTCCCATTAGAAAGTATATAGATAAAATGAAGCACTTTAGCTAACTTAACGTACTAAACCTTCTTCTGTTATTAAATGCTGAACGGGTAAATCAAATGTGTTTTTCGGTATTGATGGTACAAGTTGGCTACTGTGTAATATAGAAACAGTTTGATTGAGAAACCCTGCTAAAAAACGGTCATAATAGCCGCCACCAAATCCTATACGATAACCATCTGGATCAAAAACAATACCTGGCACAAGCAACAAATCAATGGTACTCGGAGCAATATACACGGTTTCACTTGGAATAGGCTCTAAAAGATGATAGTATACTTCATCTAGTTGTTTGAAGGTTTGAAACTTATAAAAATCCATCGTTTTAAATTTTGGGTCACACTTTGGGGCACATATCTTTTTACCTTGCCGCCAAGCTTGGTTAATTAATTCATAAGTATCCCATTCAAATCCTTTCGAGATAGTAATACCGATTGTAGTAGCATTTTCCCAAAATGTCGAGGTCACTAGGTGTCGATGTAATTGGTGGTTTATATCCCCTTTTTGCTCTGGGGTTAGTTGTTTTAAAGCATAAATAGTGGCATTTCGGAGTTGGTCTTTTTTCAAGAAGCTCGCCCCCTTTTTCAAATAAATAATAATAATAATAATAATAATAGAACCTTTATCTACAAGATAAAGGTTCTATTATTATCGTTATTTTGTTTCACGATGTAGAGTGTGTTTTTTTAGACGTGGGCTGTATTTCATAAGCTCTAAACGCTCAGGATTAGTTCGTTTATTTTTAGTAGAAATGTAATTACGATCTCCTGTTTCTGTACAAGCTAAAGTAATGTTTACGCGCATCATTTATCCCTCCAAACTTTACCAAATTGTTGCCTCGCTAGCAATAATTTCATTTCAGACTTATTTATAATACCAAATGTTAGCCGTTCTAGCAAGAATTTAAATACATAAGCATCAATTTGTCATTTTTAATCGAATCAGATTTGGCCAATGGGTTATATGGTTGCATAGCTGTTGTATTTCTCCAATATCAAAAAAAATAATCAAATTGTAATGGCATTTCGACAGCATTTTATGTTATAACTAGTAGTGAGTAGAAGGAGGGGAGCAGATGATATATGCAATTATTACCATTATTGCAATCGGAATCGTTTTACTTGCTATTTCCTTTTTCATGAATGATCGAATCGAGCAGGTTGAAAGTCAATTAGAACAATTCTCCATTACAACGATGCAAGATACATATCAAATGAAAAAGAAAATGAAGATTCTGGAAGAAGAACTATTAACAGAGGACTTCACAGACACTCGTATAGAAAATAAATCTTAAAGGGAGGAGGACAAGATGAAACAACCTATACGTCTTTTTGGTATTGGTCTCCTAACAGCTGGAATAATTATGTTAGGGGTTTATTTTATTACAAATGGGAGCACTCAAACAGCAGATAGCTTATCCGACAAGGAGCTAGTAGCTTTAGTAGAGGATAAAGGTTATCATGTGCTAACAAATTCAGAATATGTTGCTGTTTCTGTGGATGAAGCTAAAACAACTGCTGCAAAAAATGAAGAACAACCAGAAACAAAAGCTAAATCTACAGAAGAAGATTCCAAAAATAAGGAAGAAAATGACAAACCGAAAAGTGACCAAGATTCAAAAAAAGATGAAGGTCAAAATGAAGAAAAGGATAAGCAAAAGAAAGATGAAAAGAAAGAAAAGGATAAGAAAACATACACATTAAAAATTGAAGAGGGAAAACCCTCTTCCGATATAAGTGAAAAACTAGAAAAGAATGGAATTATCGATGAAGCATCGAAATTCAATGACTATCTAGAAGATAATGATTACAGTAAAAAGGTACAACTTGGAGAATTTAAAGTATCTAGCGATATGAGTCTGTACGAAATCGCTGAAGCCATTACAAGATAAACGAAGGAGCAGGTAAATCTGCTTCTTCGTTTTTTCTTCTTGTACAGGAAAATATTCATGATGTTCTTGTGGGGAACGAAATAATCAAATAATGGTCCAGTTCTTCGCTCACTTTATCTCCATTCATTCATCCCATTCTCCATGTCGCTAAACCGATCTTACGCATTTGTTCAAACATACTTATTAGTTTAAGTTATAATTTTCCCCTTTAATCAAATATAAAATACTTTCGCCGATATTGGTTATATGATCACCAAATCGCTCTAAATATCTGGAGCATAGAGATATTTGCATAATGTATTGGATCTTATCTGGGTTTGTTGCCGTCTCGCCTAATAATTCACTTAAAATAAGCTTATTTTCTTTATCTACAGCGTCATCCATTTCTGCTAATTGTCCAGCGAGTTTACCATCTTCTTCTGTAAAAGCTGTTATGGCTGTGTGTAGCATGTTCACTAATGTATCTTGCATCGCTTTTAAACGGGTTGGAATAGGTACTTCCCTACTTTCTCCTAACCTAATTGTAGACCTCGCAATATTTCTTGCATTATCTGCCATCCGCTCTAAATCAGCGACAATTTTAATGGCTGTTATTAAACGACGCAAATCTGTTGCAACGGGGTTTTGTTTAGCTATTAACAGCACTACTTTATCATTAATTTCTAAGTCTTTTTTATCAATTACTTTATCGCCTTCAATAACTTGTTCAGCCAAGCCAATATCTTGATTGAATAACGCCCTAACAGCATTATCCAATGCTTTCTCGGTTAAATTAGCTAATTCAACAATTTCTTGATCTATTTCTCTCAGTTCTTTGTCAAACTGCCCTCTCGTCTGCATACAATACCTCCTTTTTATTCACGTGCTACCATCATAGCAAAACAGTATGTACTTAATATTGACGCACCGTTAATTTTTTGTAAATTTTAAGTTAATACGTTCCCTTCACCAATCGTTCCATATAAAATGAATTTATAATTGGCGGGCGTATTCTTCATCCCCCCTGATTGTTAGTAGCCCAAGGGTAATAACTAGGGTCCTCTGAACGAATTGGGATTTAAGTGCTGTTATCTTCCAAATTGTTCAGACCACATCTCTTATTCATAAAATGGAAGAATCTAACAGAACTTTATATTCGAGATAAAATACCTTTGCACAAGTAGATAACGCCAGTCTACTAAATACGAGCCTTTTTTAGCTCACAAAAAAACGTACAGAAATATATCTGTACGTTTTTTTCTATTCATCTTCTTGTTCTTTGTCATCATTGTTGTTACCTTTTTGCGCATTAAAATATGCATCCATTATTTTAAAGCCAATTTCATAGTTAATTCGATAATCGTTTCCTAGTCCTACATTCGGAACCATTACCGCAAAAGCAATTTCTGGATCATCATAAGGTGCATAACCTATTAAGGAAAGGTTCTCTGTTTCAGCAACCAACTCACCATCTTCATAGATCTCATTTTGTGCTGTACCTGATTTCCCTGCCGGTTTATAATCCTTGGTCCCCCCCATCGCCACCGTTCCACCACCTTGGAAAGCTTGACGAAATCCTTCTTGTACACGTTCAATGTAGGACTGTTTCATTTCAATTTGGTTTAATACTTTTGTATTTTCGCTACGATATACGCTGCCTAATTGCTTACCTGATCTACTCGGCTCACGTATTTCCTTTAAGAAATGTGGTTTGGTCCGGTAGCCGTTATTAGCAATTGTGGAGACATATTGCGCTAGCTGCATCGTTGTATACGTATCATACTGCCCAATAGCCTGGTCCATTAAAAGACCTGCACTAGATATTCCAGGGCCCTCATATCCGATACTTTCATACGGGAAATCAATACCCGTGCTGACCCCTAGTCCAAACTGTTGAAAGTAATTGCGCATTTCTTGCCAAGCTGCTGGGTCAAACGAAGCCTTTGAATTGTTAGGGAATGGGTATCGATTTTCGCCTCCCATTTTTAACGCAATGTAAAACATATACACGTTGGATGATTTTTTCAACGCATCGATATCATTAACTGAACCTAACCTTTTATAAGACCCCTTTTGTGGTGTCCCTTTAATTTTTAACGGTGAATCATTAAAACGCTGTCCTGGAGATATGACACCTGACTCTAAACCAGCTAGTACTGTCGCTCCTTTTACAACTGATCCTGGACGGTGTGCATCATAAAGTGTTTTAATCGTTGCATCCTTATAGTCATTACCATCTCTTGTTTGACCGCTTATAGCCAATATTTCCCCCGTTTTAGGGTTCATCGCTACTGCTAGCGCATCTTTTAAATACCTGTTCTCATAAGGATGTTTTTGAACTGCAGTTTTCAACTCTTCTCGTACAATTTTATCGACTTTTTCTTGAAAATCGATATCCATAGTTAACACTAGATCTTTTCCACGTCTACCTTCCACTACGGTATTGCTATCCACTACATCCCCAGACTTTGTGGTTGTATATTGAATTTGTTCTTTACGACCACGAAGTACATCTTCATAATATTCTTCTAAACCGCTTTTACCTACACGATCATTCCTGCTGTATCCTTTCGTTAGAAAGTTCTCTTTTTTATCCGCAGGTATCCCTTGTTCTTGCGATGTTATCGATCCAAGCAAACTTCTCATTGTATCATTAAATGGGTAGTCTCTATTCCAATCTGTAGTCGCATTAATACCAGGAAGTTCCGCTAAATGCTCAGAAACTTGAGCATATTCTTCCGCAGTGACATCTTCGTTTTTTACAATTTGCGGCGTTAGTGAATAAGCTTTATCTAACTCCGTTTTAATTGCAATTACTTCTAATTCTTGTTTAGAAAAACCGGATATTTCCTCTTCTGTAATTCTGTCTAAAATAGTGTTGTATTGTTCCGCGTTGTCTAATTCAGCAGCTTCTTCTTTTTTTAAACGTTTATCTGCCGCTTTTTTATTTTTTAAGTACCAGTATTCCTTTTTATTGCGCTCTGTTACACCATCACTATCCATAGAAATGTACTTAGCAAGATCTTCTGCTACTTCTAAGCGATCTTCCGCTTGTACACCTTTGGGCGGGGTGTACGTAATGGAATAGAGTGGTTTATTATCGACAATGACTTGATGGTTGCTATCATAAATCTTTCCCCTAGGGACAGGAACCTTCGTTGTATCTTTTACCGTACGCTCAATTTCTTCTTGAAATTCCTCTCCGTTTAATATTTGCACAACTCCCAACTGCAATATTAGCCCTGCAAACATTAGAAAGACGATAAAAAACAATAAGTTTATACGAAAGGGAAGTTGCGCTTTTTTCTTCTTTTTGTTCATTGTTTCTCCCCCAAAATGTACGTGTTTATTAAGCAATATTCATTATATCATTTTCATGCCATATATTTCACCTATTTTTTAATTTTTAAAGTCACTCATTCAATATTAGAAAACTTGCCTTATTCAGCAAACGTGGTGACAGTGAGAAAAATACTTTTTCAGTACAATTCAATTCACTAACGATTTTTTTCATTTGTAAACTGATCTTTTATAAAAACTTGTTTTTCCATATTACTTTCCAAGTAAATTTTTTTCACAAACAAATAAATAAAAATATGCCCAGCACCAAAAAGAGCCAATAAATATGGAATAATTATTTCAGCTTTTAAAAGGGTTATCGCTAGTAAAAAAACAGAAATGGATGTCACCCGACCAATATTCACGAATAACTCACGTACAACAATGTATTCTACACGATATTCCTTCGCCTTCCAAGCTTTCCCAATAACATCATATGTTAAGGAAACATATGGAATCATAATAATAGGATAGGCAATCCCGATAAATACAGCATAAATTAATAATTGTGCGTAGCTAATGTCAAAAATAATTAAAGCGATGGCAAAGTATAAGATTAGACTGCCAAGTAAGATTGATTTTTTACGCATAGAGGGCTTAATAAATTTTGTTCCAATAAAATAAAATACGAGTGAAAGACCAGAGAAAACTAAATTAAACATCCCTAATGCAAACTCACTTTGGGTAATTAAAAACACCCAAATCGCAATAATAAACGCAAATATTCCTTCGCGAAGCCCTTGAAAGATGTGGGCATTTTGAATTCTTTTCCAGTTTTTGTTATGATAACGCTCGCTTAAGACACGGCGAAAATAAAAATCGCCTTCTGCTTTTCGCGGCTTTAAAAAAAAACTAATGACTACAGCGCAAATGAACATGATAAAAGACATAGTAAATATAATGGTATAGCCAATATTTGCTTCCATTCTAGCGATAATAAAACCTGCTAACAAAGGACCTACCATACCACTAAATGATTGTAATACTCCTAAAAAACCATTAAAAAAATCTCTTGTATCTGGTTCAGTAATTTCAAAAGTCAATACATTAAATGCTAACCAATAGAACCCATACCCTATACCGAGTAAACCACCTAAAAGAAAGTTAAAATAGGAAGCTTTATCACCTATCAAAAGAACATTTAAAAAGAATAAAGATAAAAAAATCACTCCTAGCCGTAACACAATTACTCTGTCTACTTTTTTAGCCAATCTCCCCGCAATAATAAAAGTAATTGGTTGAAAAATGTAAATAGCTAAATTATATACAGCGATTGTTACATAATCTCCCGACTGCTTCCATAGGTAAATGTTTACAAACGTATTGGACAAAAATAGCCCTAATGAATATAAACCGCCAATAACAAGCAAAAAGATAAAATCTTTATTCATATTTGTATTACCAGGATAAAAGAAGCGGCTTTTCTGCATGTCTGATTCCCCTTTTTATTCTTACTACTAGTTTGAGCAAATAAGGGACAGATATACAAATACCCATGGATTACAAAAATAGCAGCCTAACAAGCAAAATAGAAGTATTATTCCAATGGAAAGATTTCGTTGACGTAAACGTGGTTCATTATAATGTGATTTTACTACGGTCGTTAACGGTGGTTATAAGGTCTCCTCCCCCATTTTTTAAATAGCTCATGCCATAGGCTAAATGTCTGTAAGTGCAATTAGAAAAATGTGGCTTTCGTCAAGTCTTATGACGAAAGCTGCTATAGACCTTTAAACTCTTATGCTTTCCTATAGCGATACAAAAGCTAGTTTCCCATTTGGCAACGTAGCGAATGGAACGAGGTAACGGAGATAAAGGAATTACGACGAGGTGACAACATGACCGATGATAACTTATCGCTGGGCTGACAATTCGGTTATTGCGTTTCTACTAGAAACTCATCATGAAAAAAAGCATGTGAATTCACACATGCTTTTTTTACCTATTTTTACTTTGCTTCGTTATAGTTTTTAGCTACTTCATCCCAATTAACAACATTCCAAATGGATGAAAGATATTCAGGGCGTCTGTTTTGATATTTTAGGTAATATGCATGTTCCCAAACATCTACACCAAAAATTGGCATTTTACCTTCCATTAATGGAGAGTCTTGGTTCGGAGTACTCATAATTTCAAGGTTTCCGTTATGGAGGACTAACCAAGCCCAGCCTGATCCAAAGCGGCCAGCTGCCGCGCTCTCAAATTGCTCTTTGAACTTGTCAAAGCTACCAAACGTTTCATCTATTTTTGTAGCAAGTTCACCAGTCGGTTCGCCGCCACCGTTTGGTGAAAGAACCTTCCAGAAAAGACTGTGGTTAGCATGTCCACCACCATTATTTCTAACTGCTGTACGAATACTTTCTGGTACAGCATCTAAATCGCTAATCAAAACTTGTAATGATTTGTTTTGAAGCTCAGCATGTCCTTCCAAAGCACTATTTAATTTAGTAACATACGTGTTATGGTGCTTCGTATGGTGAATGTTCATAGTCTCCTTGTCAATTGTAGGCTCGAGTGCGTCATAAGCATATGGTAGTTCAGGTAATTCAAATGTAGCCATTAATACTTCCTCCTCATATCCATTTTGTTTTAAAAGGATCGAATATTCACCCTTTAATTCAAAGGGTATCAAAGCTTTCAAGTAGTTGCAAATTATATGCATTTATTTACCATATGTACATTATAAGAAAAACTTGATATGCCTATATTAATAAAAAAATCTTTTCTATCGTAAAAAAATAAAACAAAAAAACAAGCCAGTGCTTGTTCAAAGATGGTGGCTCGGGACGGAATCGAACCGCCGACACAGGGATTTTCAGTCCCTTGCTCTACCGACTGAGCTACCGAGCCAACATATTAAATTGTTTTGCTTGCCTATTGGTTATGTATGGAGGAGGTAGAGGGATTCGAACCCCCGCGGGCTGTTACACCCCTGTCGGTTTTCAAGACCGATCCCTTCAGCCAGACTTGGGTATACCTCCAAACCAGTAAATAATGGTGGACCCTGCAGGACTCGAACCTGCGACCGATCGGTTATGAGCCGATAGCTCTAACCAACTGAGCTAAGGGTCCTTTTCTTTCATTATGGGGCGACCGGTGGGGATCGAACCCACGTATGCCGGAGCCACAATCCGGTGCGTTTACCACTTCGCCACGACCGCCGTACGTATTTAAATAAAAGTGGCGGCGGAGGGGATCGAACCCCCGACCTCACGGGTATGAACCGTACGCTCTCGCCAGCTGAGCTACACCGCCAAATTGGCTCCACAGGTAGGATTCGAACCTACGACCGATCGGTTAACAGCCGATTGCTCTACCACTGAGCTACTGTGGAACAGAAAGGCTATAACGTTGTTACTTATTATAGCGACAAGATATAATTTACCACTTTCGACAAGTTTTGTCAATCTTTTTTTTAAGTTTTTTTTATTTCTTTTAAAAACGATGTATATGTAATAATCACATCTCTTAAAACGACAATATTAACTATAGCATTATTTGGATATAAATGCAATACTAAAACCAAAGTTCAAATATTCTATTTTTATGTGTTGAAGTATATACCCTATGGATGAATATACGACATAAAAAGCACTGCCCCCCCTCACTTCAGAAAGTTCGGTGCCTCTGTTTTTGACCAAATGCCAGACAATAAGTATTCATCATTTAAAAATCTTTAAATCACAACATCAGCAATATTAAAACCATGGATGCACATAAGCCTCGATCTTAACTAAGATCAAGGCTGTTTAAAAAAGCTATTCTCCTAAAACGTCTTCTGCGATATTAACTGCATGATCCCCAATTCGTTCTAAATTACTAAGGATATCTACAAACACAATACCACCAGAACCGCTACAGGTACCTTCATTCATACGTATAATATGGCGTTTGCGGAAATTCCTTTCCATCTTATCTATTTGATCTTCTTTTTGTATTACAGAAAGGGCTTCTTCTCGATTCATATTTTCCAACGATTCAACCGCCTGTTTTACGGTAGATATAGTTAATTCAAACATTTCATTTAAATCTTCTTTTGCACCATCTGTTAGGTGTACTTTATTGGAAATTTTATAGTCAATAAGTTCAACAATGTTTTCAAAATGATCGCCAATTCGTTCCACATCTCGTACGGAATCCAATAATGTTGAATGTTTAGCACTTTCCAACTCTGAGAGCGATTCTTTCGACAAACTTATCAAATAATTTGTTATTTTTCGATCTAAATTATTAAGGGCGCCTTCAATTTGCATCGCCATTTCAGCATGTTTTATTAAATGTGTATTTAAATATTTATTGGTTTCTTCCAAACCTTTATAAGCATACTCCCCCATGCGCACAAGCTCTGATTTTGCTTGATCTAATGCTAATGAAGAAGATTGCTGTATAAAAATGGGATCCAAATGTTGCGGTTTATATTCAATAATCGAGTCTTCTCCTGGAACGATTTTTGTCACTAACCAAGCCAAAGCACCAATAAATGGAAATTGAATGATGGTATTCGTTATATTAAAACTTCCATGGGCAAACGCTATGGTCATTTCTGGACTTAGTGCAAATTGATCCTGTAAAAAACTAGCAAAGACTGTAAATAAATCAAGAATGATTAGAAATACGGACGCTCCAATAAGGTTAAAAATAACATGCGTTAACGCAGCACGCTTTGCTGCAACTGTTGCTCCTAGTGAAGCTAAGATAGCAGTAATTGTTGTGCCTAAATTATCTCCAAACAATACAGGAATCGCAGCTTTTAAATCCATAGCTCCTTCAGAAAATAATCCTTGTAATATTCCAATTGTTGCACTAGAGCTTTGGACAATTAAAGTAAATACAGTACCAATAACAACTCCTAGAATCGGGGTATCACTCATGCTTAATGTTAATTCTTGAAAAGCTTCTAAGCTACGTAAAGGTTTCATTCCATTACTCATTAACTCTAAACCAAAGAACAAAGCACCAAAGCCGAACACAGCTTGTCCAACCGCATTTGTTTTTTGGTTTTTAAAGAAAAATATCAGGAAACAACCCACAGCAATAATTGGTAAAGCATAGGCTCCTATGTCAATTCCAATAATGAAGGCCGTCACCGTAGTACCAATATTGGCACCCATTATGACGCCAATAGCTTGTCTTAACGTCATAAAGCCAGCATTTACAAGACCTACCGTTAAGACGGTTGTGCCCGAGCTACTCTGTATTAAAATAGTAACGATAATTCCAGCGAGTACACCCATAAACGGATTGCTAGTGAATTTATCTAAAATATCTCGCAATCGATCACCAGCTGATTTTTGAAGCCCTTCTCCCATATATTTAATACCTAAAAGGAAAATACCTAGCCCACCGATAAATTCAAATATAAGTTTTTGAATATCAATTTCCAAAATCTATACCTACCCTTCCATCTTGTTGAATCTTGTCGCACCATAACAATATTAATTATATATAAAGCTTTTGTAAAGGTGTTATAAGTATTCTTAACAGTAAATTTACAATTAGGGCTAACCACTGCTTTTTCAACATGTATATTAGATAAATTAGCATACTTAAAAACTTGGGTTTAATGGGAAAATTTGTAGAAATATAACGAGCTTTGGTTATTGAAGATATCATATTCAATGGACTTAAATGTTAAATGATATAGATGGAAAAATATATGGTTGAAGTTAACGGTTATTTTAATTATTAATGGAGATCCAGCGCCCTTAGGCACTATAGGTAGGTATAAGATATTTGGATTTATAGTGTAAGAAAAACAATGGATGTCGCCAAAAGACTTGGCGACAAGCCAAGTCTTTCTAATACAAAAGTACTATGAATTAATTTATTTTTTCTACTAGTATACGGGTACCATCAACTTGAACAACTTTAATAGCTGTGTCTTTTTCGATCCATTGCCCGTTTGATATCGCACTGTAATCTTTACGATGAATTCGAATTGTACCAACAGGACGTAAATCAGTAAGTGTAATGCCTTCTTCACCTACCAATCGCTCGTATGTTTCATTCATGGAATTATAGCCGGCTTCCTTTGTTAATTGGTCTTTTAACGTGATTTTGTTCCACATTTCTCTACGTTTAAAAACTTTTAAGAATAAAAGCGACGACCCACCACCTAGCAATACTCCTAATACAGCATATAACCCTGATGTTAAACTTGGTGCAGGAAGCGCAACAGCTGTAAGCATACTCGCTAAACCAATTGTTGCAAGTGTCCCATCATTTAATAGTTTCCCATCGATAATAATAAGTAATAATCCAACAAAGTAAATAATAAGCATAATAATAATCGAACTTGTTTCAACATATGCTCCAAAATATACAGTAATAAACCCTATCCCTAATAGGCCGAACAGTCCTCGCATATTAACTAACACTTCACCAATAAGGAATAAAGTAGCAAAACCAGTAATGAGAATTCCAATCCATTCCATCTCGAATACAGTCAAAAACGTATCCTCCTCTCCAGTACTCATATAAGTATACGTTTGGGAGTAAATAATGGTTTCATGATAAGGAGTTCATACGATGGATTTTTCCAAAAAACTATTTTCCTTATTTATTTGTATAATGGCTGTATACATTATATATCAGGATATCACACAAGAAAGCCCCCATTCTAGAAAAGAGCTTGATGAAAAGCATAGTGATATGATTTCTACAACGATGTTTCATGTCGTCCCAGTTAAGGTGCAAGCAAATGATACGGTGCTTTCTATTGTCGAACAAATCAATCCTTATTCACAAAATGAGTTGAATGTTAAGCGTATTTTAAACGATTTTAAATTAAGTAATCCTAACACGGACCCTTTTTCCCTTACCCCAGGTAAAATATATTATTTCCCAAAATATAGTGAAACATTATTAGATAATGGTTAATCAGTACTTTACATAGATGAAAGGAAGGGGAGCACCCTTCCTTTTAAACAAATGGCAAAATGAATAAAGTGATAAGAATGGAAACTGCGCCAGCTGCAATAGCAATATTTCCTAATGCGTCAGCTCCTCTACTTCTTGACATGAATCCAAGAACAATGCCAGCTACACCAAAGATAATTGGCCAGATAAAGAAAGAAATAATGGATAAAGCAATACCTACCCATCCAAAGGTAGTATTTTCATCCATATCTCCAGTTATTTCTGTATCAGCATCATCTACAGTCATCTCAGCAGCAAATTCCTCATCTCTTGAGCTATCTGGTTCTATACCAACAAAATCTTGGTTTTTACGCTGCTCACCATAATTTGGGGGTTCTTCAACATCCTTCATTCCTCGATTCGGATATTGATCCATTGCATCAGACCTCCTTTTTGTACATTTGAGGTACACGCTTAGCTTATGATTTTTCAGTAATTTTACAGATGTTATTAACTGGAAACATGTGACGAAAAAAATTTGCATGGACGAGTTGAATTTGAAAGAGGTAAAACATATAGTACGGTAGGACATATTGAAAAGGGAGATAGTAGAATGGCAAATTTTATTAAAGATATGGTTCAAAAAAAATTAAAACAATTATCTACTCAAGAATTAATTCATTATGGAAAACAATACGGATTTACACTAAAGCAACAAGAAGCCGAACAGATAACGGCATACTTAAAGCAACATCCTGTAGATCCATTTGATGCAGAAGGACGAAAACAAATGTTTCAACAACTAGCACGCATCACTGACCCCGCAACAGCAAAAAAAGCACAAAAATTATTCAATGAATTAATTCACTCTTATGGATTAGGTTACTTGTTTGAATAGCATCGAAGTTTTGGTTGAAAGTGACAAGGATATAAAAGCAACGTACAAATTCCCTGTAACAATTCTAAAGTCCTGTAGCAAGCAAACGCTATTTCCAGCAACACAGCACATTAAAACCTTTGCTGCACAGGACTATTTGTAATAAAGTTTAGTTCCTAAGCAAGGATAAGAAAATCTAATTAAACTGCACAAATTAGGAATGAGCGCTATTCTTAGAAGCTAACTTGTTTTTCTCTTTTTTTACACTATAAAAAGGTATACCATTTTAAGCTTATCGTCTGATCAAAAGGAAGAATTTTTTTGCCATGGCGACTTGGTGATAAGCTAAGTCTTTCTAAAACTGCTAACCATCAAAGGAGGTAAAAGAGCTCCTCACTAGTACAAGATATATGTCATTGTGCGATAATTTTTTCTTTTAGTTTACTGTCAAATTGATTGGATTTGATCATTTCTATCTCCAAACGATATGGAGGCTTTTTATTTTTTTTGTCTTCTCCTACATACGGTGTCTCTAAAATTTTAGGCAAATCCATCAATTGCGGATGATGAATAATAGATGATAAAGCATCAAAACCAATATAGCCAAAACCAATATTCTCATGCCGATCTTTATGTGCTCCCACTTCATTTTTACTATCATTTATATGCATAACTTTTATACGGTTGACTCCAATTATTTTATCAAATTGATGTAATACGCCATCAAAATCATTTACGATGTCATATCCAGCATCATGTACGTGACACGTATCAAAGCAGACAGATAGTTTTTCATTATGAGTTACTCCATCGATAATTTGAGCTAATTCATCAAAACTTCTTCCTATTTCAGATCCCTTACCCGCCATTGTTTCAAGAGCTATTTGTACATTCTTATCCTTTTCTAGAACTTCATTCAATCCTTTAATTATTTGCTTAATACCTGCATCAGGACCCGCTCCAACATGGGCTCCAGGATGAAGAACAATTTGTCTTGCTCCGATTGCATCTGTTCGATCGATTTCACTTCTTAAAAAATCTACACCTAACTGAAATGTTTGTGGTTTTGTAGAATTGCCTATATTAATAATGTATGGAGCATGAACTACAATCTCTTCTATACCATGCTCTTTCATATGAGCCTTCCCAGCTTCAATATTCAATTCTTCAATTGGTTTCCTTCGCGTATTTTGCGGCGCGCCGGTATAAATCATAAATGTATTAGCCCCATAAGAAACCGCTTCTTCTGAAGAGCCTTGCAACATTTTCTTTCCGCTCATGGACACATGTGACCCTATTTTCAACATGACATTCACCTCTCCAAATGAAATCTATTTCTTTTTATACTTGGTTTTAGATAACCGTTTTTTAATCATCTCTTTTTCCCGTTTCATTTTTTTCTTATATCCAGGCTTTACTTTATGCGCTTTTTTTACCCTTTTCCACGCTTCTTTATCCATATCAGTGCCCTGTTTTGTACGAAGCACACGTTGATTCCAAGGTTTTGCAGACTGCCACTCCCCATTACGAACGTCTACATACATAAAATCTAAACCTTTTTCTTCTAGCTTTTTAATGAGCGGCAAATCATCAGATTGATAAATGCTGATTGCTGTTCCTTCCATACCTGCACGCGCAGTTCTGCCAACACGATGAATATAAAAATCCTCTTCTTTCGGTAGCTGTGCATTAATTACGTGACTAACTCCTTTAATGTCAATGCCACGGGCAGCGAGATCCGTAGCTACAATATATTGGTAGCGTAAGTTTTGAATTTCTTTTAATACACGCTTACGTTCACGAGGAGATAAACCGCCATGAATGAGCCCCACTTCCATCCCCTTCTCTTGTAGAGAGACTGCTAACTCATTCGCTTTTTCTTTTCCATTTGTAAAAATAATCGCTAAATATGGCTGAATAACCTTTGAAATCTCAGCAATAATCGATGCTTCATTTCTATGTTTTAAATAGATTAGTCGATGCTCCATCTTTTCTGGATAAATGTCATCGGAAATTTTTACATGTACTGGCTGTTGCAAATATTTCTTTAAAAAATAAGACAATGGTTGTGGGATTGTTGCGGAAAAAACCAAAATTTGAACCTTAGGATGAGAGCGAACGAGTAACTGATCCACTTCTTGAATAAAACCTAAATCCAACATTAAATCCGCTTCATCGATAACAAAACTATTCGCAGTGTAAATAGATATTGCGTTCTCCTTTATCATATCTAATATTCTTCCAGGTGTTCCAACAACAATTTTAGGAGGTCGCTTTAATTTTTCCATCATTTTCTGTTTATCAGTACCGCCAACCAATAGCTTTGCTGTCCAAATTTCGTTTTTATCCGCATAGCGAGTGATTTGCTTCACTTCATTATATAACTGTGTTGCAAGCTCCCTCGTTGGAGCTGTTATCACAACTTGTACCTGCTGTTTGTTCTCATCGATCGCATTTAGCAACGGCAATAGAAACGCATGCGTTTTGCCTGAACCTGTTTTTGATTGGCCAACTACACTCTTACCCTCTAAAACTGCTGGAATAACCTGTTTTTGAATTGCTGTTGGTTCGTGAAAATCTAAATGTTTAATTACTTGCTCCATAACGGGAGCAAAAGAAAAGTCTTGAAATGTATGATTCATGCATATACTCCTTTCCATTTCTAAATATGATATTATGCATATTGAAATGGATCTGTATTCGTTGTTGATACTATAATTTCAACATTTTCCTCATTAAGGCTAGTTGCCAAGTATTCTTGTACAGAAGCTTTCATCACGCTTTCCGCATAGTGACCGACATCAATTATTGCTAACCCCATTTCCTGAGCGTCTTGTGCTTGATGAAATGTCATGTCGCCTGTTATAAAAACGTCTGCCCCTTTTTTCTTAGCTTGATGAATAAACTTTTCCCCACTTCCGCCAAGAACGGCCACAGTTTTCACTTGCTTATCCATTTTTCCCGTAACGCGTACGCAATCCAATTCTAAATTTGTTTTTACTTGCTCACAGAAATCGGATAATTGCGTAGAATTTATTAGTTCGCCTATCCTGCCAAGACCATATATTTCCCCTTTATTTCTTAATGGATATACATCGTATGCTGGCTCTTCGTATGGATGGGATTGACGAATTGCAGTTAATGCAGAAGATAGCTTGCTTTCTTCCATAATAGATTCTAGTTTCACTTCCTCTACCTTTTCTAATTCGTTCACACTTCCAATATATGGATTTGTTCCGTCTAGCGGCTTAAATGTTCCTTGTCCTTTTGTTTGAAAAGTGCAATGACTGTAATTACCAATATGCCCTACACCAGCATCACTAATCGCATTTCTTACTTCTTCAATATGGGTTTTAGGAACATAAACAACCAGCTTGAGCAATTGTCCTGCTTCTTTCTCAACTAGAACATGTGTATTTTCTATCCCAATTATTTTACATAATACATCGTTAACGCCATTTTGTGCTATATCTAAATTAGTATGTGCTGCATATACGGTAATATCATTGGTCAATAATTTTTGTAAAATACGCCCTATTGATGTGTTTGTATTAATTTTCTGTACAGCTTTAAATAATAAAGGGTGATGAGCAACAATAACATCTACGTTTTTTTCAATTGCCTCATCAACAACTGCTTCTACCACATCTAGCGTAACCATTATTTTACTTACTGATTTGTTGTAACTTCCAACTTGCAAACCAACAGGATCCCAGTCATATGCGAACGTCTTTGGAGCCAGTTGCTCTATAACCTGAAACACATCACGAGTAGTAAGTTCCTGTTTCATTACTTAATACCTCCTTCATCCATCTCCACTCTTTTGTGAATTGCTCTTGCTTCTTTTGGTCTACTTGCTTCGCTTGTTTTAACTGCTGTAACACGTGTTCTAACTTATGAGCTTCTTCGTTCCACTTTTTATAAAATGCATGTGGTTTACTACGCAATAATATGGGACCAAACAATAAATCTTTTTCATCTAATTGTTTATTATCTAGAGTATCTAACCGCTTTGCATGAATAATCTCATAACAATGCCCATTCTCTTCTATTATATCTTCATCAGTAATCGTAAATCCATGATGAACCATCCATTTCCGAACAGCTCTTGCATCTACATTTGGTTGAGCAATAACCTGCTCTACCGAGGCGAGCTTCGTTTTTCCACTCTCCAAAATATCATGAATTAATGAACCTCCCATACCAGCAATCACCAGTTGGTTTACTTCTTCGGCTTCAATAACCTCCAACCCATTACCAAGTCGAACATCAATTTGTTGTTCTAAACCGCATGCCTTTACGGTTTCTACGGCCCTTTGAAATGGACCTACATTTACTTCTCCAGCAACAGCAATTGCTGTTGGATCTTTTTGACAAACATAGCACGGTAAATAAGCATGATCAGATCCAATATCTGCAAATTTAGCTCCTGCAGGCAGAAAAGAAGCTACTAACTTTAGTCGTTTTGAAATCTTAGCCTTCACGTTCTATCCTCCAATTTCCATGTAATACTACAGATTAGAAAACGTAGTCTTTCATATCGTTTTCTTATACTGCAACTCTTAAAACAATGATTTTCTATAACTTCTTTTAAATATAGGCAGTACATATACTTCATTTTACACAACTATAATCACTTTAAAAATAGATAAAGAAAAGCTTTCTGTTTTAAACCAGAAAGCTTTTCCCTAGCTCATTTTATCAAAGGCTATTTCTTTTCAGCTAACCACTCTGCTAACACTTTTGCTTCAGATTCTGTGGCTAAACCTGGAGGCATTTGTCCTTTTCCGTTAATAATTATATTTTGAATCTCATCTTTTGATAATTTGCTACCTACCTGGGTTAAGTCTGGCCCCATTCCCCCAGATAAGTCACCACCATGGCAATTTGCACAGTTTGCTTCGTAAATTGCTTCAGGGTCATCCGTTGTTTCCCCTTCTTGGCTTTCCTCAGCCTTTTCCCCACCGCCTTCTTCGGCTTGTTGGATATCATCTCGTTGGCCTATCCCTACAAATGATATCACAATGATTGTCAGTATCCCTATTATTGCAATTAAAGCAAAAGGGATAACAGGGTTCCTTTTCATTGCGCTTCCTCCTTATGTAATCCCCATTTGTTATTGGTTTTGCTCAAAAAAGATAATCTTTTTTGAACGAATACATAGTAACACTTAAAGACTATATTCATTTTACTTGAAAAATACATTTCTTTAAAGTGTTTCGCTAAGAAATTTTATAAAATCATATATTAATGAGTGAAAATGAGAAGAAAAGAGAAGTCATTTCTAATAAAGGATGAATAGAATCTGCTTACGCATAGAATTTTCTATAATATCTGATGATAACAACCAAAAATAATTTATAAGAAAATCTTGATAAAACAATAGTTATTAAGAAATGAACAAAGCTTTTCTTGGTTACAATTGCTAGCTAATAACTACTTTTAAAAAAGGAAACAAAAGTGCTAGTTGCAAAAATATCTGAAATTGCGTACAATAAAATACAAGAACCGAAAACGGTAACATAATACATTATTTTTACATTTGGTTCTACATTTTTAGATGGACAGCAATAATAAGAAGTCAAAATATTCAGCGGGTAGCGTAATCAGCTAATAATATAGCACGTCATTAGGCAACGAAGATCATTGCCTAATGACCATACTTTATTGGTCTAGAAAATCTTTTAATCGCTTGCTTCTGCTAGGGTGTCTTAATTTACGTAAAGCTTTTGCTTCAATTTGACGAATTCTTTCACGGGTTACCCCAAAAACTTTGCCAACTTCTTCTAAAGTTCTAGTACGACCGTCATCTAAACCGAAGCGTAACCTAAGAACATTTTCTTCTCGGTCTGTTAGTGTGTCTAGTACATCTTCAAGTTGCTCTTTGAGCAGCTCATAGGACGCATGATCAGAAGGCGAGACAGCCTCTTGATCTTCAATAAAATCACCTAAATGTGAGTCATCTTCCTCGCCAATAGGGGTTTCTAATGAGACTGGTTCCTGAGCAATTTTTAAAATATCTCGTACTTTATCTGGAGAAAGTTCCATTTCTTCTCCGATTTCTTCAGGTGTTGGCTCCCTACCTAAGTCTTGTAACAATTGTCTTTGGACGCGAATTAATTTATTAATTGTCTCAACCATATGCACTGGAATTCGAATAGTTCTAGCTTGATCAGCTATCGCTCTTGTAATTGCTTGCCTTATCCACCATGTAGCATAGGTACTAAATTTAAATCCTTTTTCGTGATCAAATTTTTCCACAGCTTTAATAAGTCCCATGTTTCCTTCTTGAATTAAGTCTAAAAACAACATACCGCGTCCTACATAACGCTTTGCGATGCTGACAACTAAACGAAGATTCGCTTCAGCAAGACGTCGCTTAGCTTCTTCGTCTCCTTGTTCTATCCTTGTTGCCAAATCAATTTCTTCAGCTGCTGACAATAAATCAACACGGCCAATTTCCTTCAAATACATACGTACAGGATCATTTATTTTAATACCTAGTGGCACACTAAGGTCGTTTAGATTGAATTCTTCTTCTTTTGCGATTTGTTGCATCGTAGGGTCTTCTTCTGATTCACCAATTACTTCAACCCCCTGATCTCCTAGGTACTCATAAAATTCATCCATATGATCAGACTCTATTGTAAAATTAGATAATTTATCGGCAATTTCTTCGTATGCAAGAACACCACGTTTTTTACCAATTTCAACCAGTTGATCCTTAGCTTGTTCTAAAGTTTGCTCAAGTTCATTTTCCTTCGTTTGCGAAGGTTTATTTTCAGCCATGAGTCCCCCTCCTTCCAGAGTTACAATAAAATCAATTTGTGTGCTTCAACTGATAATTCAATTCAATAATTTGTTTAGCAATTTGCGCTGCCTTTATTGGGTCATTCTGTTTTTCTGCTTCCTTTTGTTGCTCTCGTAATGATTGTATCGTCACTTTATCCGTTTGCTTAGCTATAATCGTACGGACGTAATCATTAAGTTGTTTGTCACTTATATTTTCTTGTAATGGTAACATTGCTATTTCTGTTATTTCCTGTTGCAAATTTGTATCTGTTATTCTTTCTAAAAACAAACTGACATTAGGGGCATTTCCTTCTTCATAAAATGCATATAAATAAGTAGCAATAATTTTATGTGCATCTATATGAAAACTTGCTCCAATTTTTTCTTGTACCTTTTCAGCTATACTTACGTCTTGTAACATATATGCAATTAGCTGTCGTTCCGCATTATGAAATGCTGGCAATAATTTCGATCTCACCTTATTCCATACTGTACTACTAGTATATCTGTTCTTTTGTTGATTATCCTTATTTCTAGCAAACATTTCTCGATATCCTGAAATTTCATCCATGAGAGCTTCCATAGATATTTCAAATTCATTACTCAACTCTTTTAAGTAATATTCCCGTTCTATAGAACTGTCAATCGTTGCAATCTGCTTTAGAACTTTCTCAACATATTGTATGCGGTCAGCTTCTAGATTTAGTTGATAATCTTTTTTTAAAAATCGCATATAAAAAGTCATAAATGTGTCGCTAGCTTTAATGACCTCATCATTAAAAGCTTGTCCTCCGTGCATGCGAATAAAACTGTCAGGATCCATATTTGCTTGTAGGTATGCAACTCTTACTTCGCATCCACATTGGCGTAATATGACAGCAGCTTTATAAGCAGCATCTAGCCCAGCCCGATCTCCATCGTAACAAATAATGACGTTGTTTACATAACGTTTTAACAGCTTAGCTTGGAATTCTGTTAAGGCTGTGCCAAGCGTAGCTACCGCATTATAAACCCCCGCTTGATAGGCAGCTATGACATCCATTTGACCTTCTAATAAAACCACTTCGTTTTCTTTACGAATGTACCTTTTTGCCAGGTCAAAATTATATAATAATTTTCCTTTGTGGAACAATTCACTTTCAGGACTATTTATATATTTAGGTTTATAATCGCCAACTGCACGTCCTCCAAAGGCAACTGTCTTTCCTAAATGATTTCGAATTGGAAAAATAATTCTACCACGAAAACGATCCGAGGTATTCCCAGCTTCATTCATCTGAAGCAAGCCTGCTTTTACAAGTAATTGTTCATGAAAACCTTTCTTTTTCAAGAACTCGACTGTTAGATGATCCGCAATCGGACTAAAGCCTAGCTGGAAAATATCTGCTGCTTTCTCATCTATCCCTCTATCTTTTAAATACGCATAACCTTCCTTTCCTTCTTTTGTAAAGCGTAATAAATGATGATATAGTTTCGTCAACCATTCATGTGCAGATAGCATATCTTGCGTTTCTTTAGATAAATTAGCATCCTTTTGGCTTTGAATACTTTGAGGCAATGAAATTCCGCTACGTTCAGCTAAAAACTGGATAGCTTCATAAAAAGAAAAGCTCTCTATCTCCATTAAAAAAGTGACTACATTGCCACCCTTACCACAGCCAAAACAGTGAAAAATTTGCTTGTCTTGCGTCACAGAAAAAGATGGTGTCTTTTCACCATGAAATGGGCATAATCCAAAATAGTTTCTTCCTTGTTTTTTTAGCTGGACATAATCGCCTATTATATCAACAATATCATTCGCCTTACGAATCTCTTCAATTAATGCTTCAGGAATTTGATTAGCCATAAAATATCACCATGCTATTACATATTCGCTTTTCATGATAAAAATCCTTTTATTTCGACATATATTTTTTTCTTTTCTCAAAAAATCACCTATACAAGCAATATTTAAAAACATATGCATACACATTTCCCATAGAAAGGTAGCAACCAGTTCTGTTATGGACAACATCTACAAAATTACAATATGCTTTTGCTCTTCATTGAAACTATTCTATATTTAAGTTATAAATTCCTGCTTTTAAGGAGATAATTTTAGTACATTCGAATCAAAATATAATTTATATCGTCATACAATATTCTCAAAATTCAACCCAACTTTGATTATCTTCATTCATTTTAAATAAAAAAAACGCTAAACATGTTATATTTTGTCGATCATCAACCTTTATGAAACACATAGGGACCAAAACTTTTTTATGTTCAAAAGTTTTCATACACTTTATGTGCAAGGAGTCCCCCCCTTTACGGAACATGCATTAGAAAGGCTTGGCTATCGCCAAGTCTTCTGGCGATAAAACGCCATTGTTTTGCTTATACAATAAAATCTAAAATTGTATACTTTCCTATAGTACAAAAAAACTGTATACCTATAACACAAATCATAATTATAATATATACCACGAATTAATGCCAGCAAAACACTTCTAAAATTTAATTCTTTCCATTCAAAGTACTTCTTAATCATATATGTCTTGATTTTGTGTTTTACACTTACAAAAGTATCCATATTTGGAACTTAATTTGTCAAACTACGATAGTCCTAACTGTAAAAATCACAATCAGTAGAAACAGAATATCCTACTGATTGGAAAGTTCTTACGGAAGAAATGCGAATTTTGCAAGTCGAAATTTTAAGCTTGTGCTTATGCTCAACTCTGCAATTTAAAAAATTCGTTGTAGTAAAATACGTAAGTGCGTTAGGTTCCCACAGAATGAAAGCTTTTAACAACAATCAGAAAATATGCTTGTTCTTAGAAGGCAATGATGGCATTCATTATGATCTGTTAGCATAAAGGGAGTATGTGCTTCCTCCGTTATTTTTTTACGATTTGTCTAATACTATTAGCCGTTTCCTCAACAGCTTTATTTGATACATCGATGACCTTACAACCAATTTTATCAACTATTGTATCAAAATACGCCAGTTCTTTATGAATACGTTCCATATTCGCATATGTTGCCTGATCTCCTAAACCTAAAGCACGAAGTCTTTCTTTACGTATTTCATACAGCTTATCAGCGCTTATACGTAACCCGATACATTTTGAAGCATCCACTTCAAACAATTCTTCTGGAGGATCTACTTCTGGTACAATTGGTACATTGGCAACTTTTAAGCGTTTATGAGCCAAATATTGTGATAGAGGTGTTTTAGATGTTCTAGATACCCCAATTAGAACAATGTCTGCTCTAGCAATCCCTCTCGAATCACGCCCATCGTCATACTTTACCGCAAATTCAATTGCCTCTACCCGCTTAAAATAGTCTTCATCAAGCTTATGGACTAGCCCTGCTTCCATTCGCGGTGCATGTTCAAAAACACGTTCCATGGATTTCAACACCGGGCCCATGATGTCAATAGCTTCAAGGTTCATTTGTTTGGCACGTTCATTTACATAGTTCCTTAGAATAGGATCAACAAGTGTAAAACCAATGAGTCCTTTACTTTCTACAGCGAGCTGTAAAGCTTCATCGATTGTTTTTTTATCTTCTACATAGGGTATGCGCTGAATTTTATATATTCCGTGATTAAACTGACTTAATCCTGCCTTAATGACTAACTCAGCTGTCTCCCCTACGGAATCGGATAAAACATATACAGGTTGTGTAAACATCAAAATACTCCTCTCTCACTCTTGTTAAATGTGATCTTCCATAACCAATTCAACAAAAGCTTTCGTAATTGTTGTTTTTGTAACTCTTCCAACAACTTCCAATCCAGACTTTGTTTTTTTCACGACAGGAATACCATCAATTTGTTTATTAATTAAGTTTTGAGCAACTTCTACCAACAAATCATCTTTTTGACATACTGTTATATTAGGCATTCTGGTCATAATGATATGTACAGGTACAGCATTTAAATCTTGTTTTCCAATGCTTGCACGAAGTAAATCTTTTCGCGATAGTACACCTGTTAAAAACGACTGATCATCAACTACGAAAAGGGTTCCTACATCTTCTAAGAACATTGTTGAGATCGCATCGTATACCGAAACGCTCTCTTTTACAACAATAGGGACATGTTGATATTCATACACTCTAATTTTTTTAATTTGCTCTGTTAATAATTCATTTCCCGTTTTACCAGTATAAAAATACCCCACACGAGGCCTTGCATCTAAAAAACCTGCCATTGTTAAAATTGCCAAGTCTGGACGTAATGTGGCCCTTGTTAAGTGAAGACGCTCAGCGATATTCTCCCCAGTTATCGGGCCGTTTTCTTTAACAATTTCAATTATTTCTTCTTGTCTACTTGATAATTCCATGACTTCACCACCTAAAGACGATGTAAACCTATGTCCATTATAGTTGAATCGATACAGAATGAGAAATTATCCGGTACTTATCAAGCGAGAGGAATTATAATACTGCGCCCAAAAACCAGAGAAGAAAATCACTGTATCCTTTTATTAAAAGCTTTGTTTCCATTCAATTTTTGTTACATCAGCATAATTATAAATAAGTTGACCGATTTGGTACAAAAGCGCTAACCGATTATTACGGGTTTTTTCTTCATCTACCATTACCATATTCTGGGCAAAAAATTGATGAATCGGATCCGTCAATTGCTCCAAGCGTTTTAATTCTTCTTCAGCATCTCCACTTGAATGTCGAGACGCTTCATGGATAAGACAATATTTATTGTATAAAGTTCTTTCAGATTCTGTGTGCAATACATCTGGATCAATTACTTTAGATGATGCTTTTTTAGCTAAATTTAATACACGAACAAAAGCTTCCTGTGTTAATTTAAATGTATCATCATTTCGTTTGACTGATAATAATTCTGCTTTTTCTAAACTGTGCGTAAAGTTGCCAATATCTTGATGTAATACAGCGTGAATAATATCTGGCTCAATTCCAGCTTCTTTAAAGATATAAGAAGCACGATGTAAAAAGAAGTCGTTAATGATAGTAGCAGCTTCATTTTGATTTTCTAGCTTTACTTTAGATGTAGCATATACTTGCAAAGTAAGTTCGATAAGCTTTTCTACGGTTATGTTCCATTTATTTGAAAGTAGCATCCGTAATACACCAATAGCTTGACGACGTAACCCATAAGGGTCATGAGATCCTGTCGGTAATAATTCTACAGAAATACAACCCGCTATCGTATCTAACTTATCTGCCATACTAACTATTGTTCCTGCGGTAGTTTCGGGCAAAACACCGTTGGCAGATTTCGGCAAGTAATGTTCTCTAATTGCTTGAGCAACAAGTGCGTCTTCGCCATAAAAAACAGCATATTTTTCGCCCATAACCCCTTGCAATTCAGTAAATTCATTTACCATACTAGTAGTTAAATCAAATTTACTTAATTCAGCAGCACGAACAGCTCGATTAATATCTGACTCAGCTAGTTCAAGATGCTGACTAATTAAACGTGTTAATATAATGACACGCTCTACTTTTTCATAAATGGTCCCTAAATCTTCTTGAAATACAACTCTCTCTAACTTTGTTAAAAAGTCGCTCAAAGAACGCTTACGATCTTCCTCGTAGAAAAAAGCAGCATCAGACAAGCGAGCATGCAATACTTTTTCATTTCCTTTAATTACTGTCTCTAATGACGTATCGTCTCCATTACGTATGCCAACGAAATAAGGTAATAACTCCCCTCCAGTATTCGTACGAACAGGGAAATAGCGTTGATGCTCTTTCATGGAAATAATTAATACTTCCTCAGGTATGGATAAAAATGTACGTTCAAATGAGCCTAAAAAAGCTTGAGGATATTCCACCAAATTACGAACTTCATGCAATAGTTCATGATCAATAGGAATATGCACCGAATGCTCTTGCTCTAATTTATGAATTCCTTGTAATACAGCTGCTTCACGTTTTTTTGCATCTGCTATTACAAATTGCTGTAGTAATTTTTCTTCATATTGCTTTGGGTTATTAATGGCTATTTTCGTTCCTAAAAAACGATGGCCATATGTCATATTACTGCTTTTCACATGAGCAACTTCAAAAGGAACCACCGTTGAACCGCATAAGCCGACCAACCAACGTATCGGCCTAGCATAACGCATTGTTTGTGCTCCCCAGCGCATATTCTTGCCAAAGTTAATAGACAAAATGATGTCTTTAAAACCTGGCAGGAGGTCGAATGTATTGTTTCCTTCAATATGCTTCTGCACAAAAATATATGTAGTGCCATTGACAGGTTTTGTATAAATATCATTCGTTGTCTTGCCTTGCCCTTTTGTAAAGCCAATCGCTGCTTTTGTCCAATTACCAGATTCATCTTTAGCAATTTTTTCTGCCGGGCCTTTCACTTCTTCTTTAATCGTTGTTTGTTGTTCACTAAGCCCTTCAATAAGAACTGCCAAACGCCTTGGTGTAGAAAAGGTTGCTAAATTTTCATAAGGAATGCGCAAGCTTTTCAGCCATGCTGCTGTTTTGTCGTTTAATTGTTTTTCCGCATCATCAATGAAGCGAGCCGGCATTTCTTCCAATCCAATTTCAAATAGAGCATCTGTTGCCATATTATTGTTCCTCCCTTTTTAACATCGGAAAGCCAAGTCGTTCTCTTTCAGCCACATACGCTTTAGCAATACCTCTTGCTAAGTTACGAATTCTTGTAATATAGCCGGTACGTTCTGTTACAGAGATGACACCTTTGGCATCCAACAAATTAAATGTATGAGAACATTTAAGAACGTAATCATAAGCAGGAAATACTAACCCTTTTTCCATTGTATCTTTAGCTTCTTGCTCATATTTGGTAAAAAGCTCAAATAACATTTCCGTATTAGATGTTTCAAATGTATACATGGAATGTTCATATTCCGGTTGATAAAAGATGTCTTTAACTGTCACGCCATTTGTCCATTCTAAATCAAATACATTATCTTTATCTTGAATATACGAAGCGAGACGCTCAATTCCATATGTTAATTCTACAGCAACAGGATTTGCCTCTAATCCTCCGATTTGCTGAAAGTACGTAAATTGTGTAATTTCCATCCCATCAAGCCAAACTTCCCAGCCAAGACCAGCTGCACCTAAGGTTGGGTTTTCCCAGTTGTCTTCTACAAATCGTATATCATGAACAAGTGGATCAATCCCTAATTTTCTTAGAGAACCTAAGTATAACTCCTGAATATTATCTGGAGAAGGTTTCATAATAACTTGAAATTGGTGATGTTGGTATAACCTGTTTGGGTTATCACCATAGCGGCCATCTGCAGGGCGTCTTGATGGTTCTACATAAGCAACGTTCCATGGTTCAGGTCCAAGACTACGCAGCAATGTCATTGGTGACATTGTACCCGCTCCCTTTTCCACGTCATATGCTTGCATAAGAATGCAATTTTGCTCTGACCAATAATTTTGCAAAGTTAAGATCATCTCTTGAATATTCATCATCTTTTCCTCCATATACAGTAGTACAATATAAAATCCCCGTCCCTATGTCTATAGTCAAGACATAGGGACGGGGTGTTAAGCCGCGGTTCCACCCTATTTGCTTATGAAAGCCACCTTTATTAGAAATACTCCGAAGTTCCTTTCCTCTTACCCCTATCGCTCAGCTTTCACCATCCTGAGCTCGCTATGGAAAGCGTGCAAAAGTACTCTTCTTCATCCTTGTATTCATTCCATATATGATCATCTATGTATGAATAATAAGCGAAACATTCTTTGCTGTCAACTCATTTCAATAGATCCATCTGTTTTAATAGCTTTCTTGATTTAAGAAGGTAACCACCATAATGGTCATAATAATGGTCTAACAAATCCCTAAGCAACTGTTTATTTTGTTCCTTTACTGAAATGGTTGATACGCGTTGCAAATCAACCGTTGCAAAGATGAATAATAATTTAACCACTCCTTTTGGTAATTCAATAGCTCGCTCATCCATACTTCTACATAATGCACACAGTAAACCAGCTTCTTGAATAGAAAACACAAACGGAGGCGTTACACTTTGACAGCTACTGCAACAATCTACCGTGGGTGCAAATCCGCCTTTTTTATATAATTTCAATTCATACATCATTAAGGGGATATCAGCCTCTTCTTTGCTATTAATCCATTCCATTGTTTGAAAAAATTGTTCATAAATAAATCCATCTGGCTGTTTATCCTCGACTAATTTATCTGTAAGTTCAGCAAGATATGCTGCGTAAGTTGTTTTTTTAATATCTTCACGTATGGGGCGAAAAGAATCAATAATTTCTGCCTGTTGTATCGTGCTTAACCCTTTATTGACATACATAAGAAATTCAGCATAGATGAACGGCTGCGTTACAGCAGCCATTCTACTTTTTGGTTTTTTTGCTCCTTTAGCAATTGCAGAGAGCTTTCCTAATTTCCTACTAAATATTGTAACGATTTTATGACTCTCTCCATAGTCACGTGTTTTCAATACGACACCTTGTATTTTTTCTAACAATTAAGCGTCACCTTTCTCTAAAGAACTGCATTCACTTATCATTTCGTTTTTATCGGAGTTTCATTTTTCTCATCTTGTTGTCCTAATTCTTGAAGGCTTTGTTCATTTTCTAACTCTTTCATGATTAAATAGGTTTCAATGTTTCCCGTTTGACTAAATAACTTCCAGGTTAGATCGATCACAAGAAACCCCACCTTTCTTTTAAATGTTGAAAATGTAACTTACTACTTAGAATGACCACAAGAGCAAAACAAATGAGTATAAATATTTACCATGTATGAGGAATTATAAATAACTCCTCATATTATTTTTTAGCAAAATTACAGCAAAAGGGTACTGAAAACGAATTTTTTAATAATCATCTCTGCTGAAACCATATTCTTGAAGTTGGCTTTGCTTGTTTCTCCAATCTTTTTTAACTTTTACCCATAGTTCTAGGTACACGCTTGTACCAAGCAGATTTTCAATATCTTTACGGGCTGCTTTCCCGATGTTCTTAAGCATCGTTCCCTGTTTCCCAATAAGAATGCCTTTTTGCGTTTTTCTTTCGGTTACAATAGTTGCTTGAATAAGAACTTTACCATGATTGCGTTGTTCCATATTCTCAATAACAACTGCTATCGAATGAGGAACTTCTTCTTTCGTAAATTGCAGTACTTTTTCACGAATTAACTCACTGATAATAAAACGTTCAGGGTGATCTGTAATTTGATCTTCTGGATAATACTGCGGGCCTTCTGCCAATTGATCTTTAAGCACTGCTAACAAATGTTTTACATTATTCCCCTGCAAAGCAGATATAGGAATAATTTCTGTAAAATTATGTTTATCTTTATATTGATCAATTAATGGGAGTAGTTTATCAGGGTGTACAAGATCAATCTTATTTACAATTAAATATACAGGCTTATCTACCTTTTGCAGTCTATCTAAAATGTATTGATCTCCTTTTCCATACCCTTCCTCTGCATTAATCATAAATAAAATGGCATCGACCTCATTTAATGTATTTATAGCGGTTTTCACCATAAAATCGCCGAGCTGATGTTTCGGTTTATGGATACCTGGTGTGTCTATAAATATCATTTGCGCGTCTGACAATGTCAGTACACCTTGGATTTTGTTTCTCGTTGTTTGGGGTTTATCACTCATAATAGCTATTTTTTGCCCGATCACCTGATTCATAAACGTTGATTTTCCAACATTTGGTCTACCGATAATAGCTATAAAACCTGATTTAAATTGTTTTTCCATCTGGTTGCCTCCGAAAAATCTTACATATTTTATTCATATCATACTATAAAACAACTTTCGTTTCATGGTATTCGACAAAAGCTTTAATATTTTTTATGTCACTTTTTTGTTTTTGACAATCTTTTTAAGACCGTTATGTGAAAGTGAAAGGATTTAGGATAAATTTCAAAACAACAAGGATATCCTTGTATACAACTACTTCATTCACTACATAGCATATCATGTAAGAAGTAAATAAATTCATTTATTAACGTATCTATAAACTGACTAAAACAAGAAAAGCCACAGCTAAACTGCGGCAATAAGCATGAACATGATATTCATTTACTATCCCGATGCGATAAAGTGTGACAATCTAAAAGCTAACGCAAACTGTTCTCCTTCGTTTTTACATAAGCCCAGCTACTTTTGGAATAAAAATAAAACAACCTATTATTACAGCAATGATGGCTGCTATAAGAACCGCGCCAGCAGCCACATCTTTTATTTGTTTTGCAGCAGGATGAACATCTGGTTTTACGTAATCAATTATTCTTTCTGCGACCGTATTTAGCATTTCTGTTATAAACACATTCCCAATCAAAAGTAAGATAATACTCCACTCGGTGATATTTATGTTTAAAATGATACCAGCCAATATGACTACAATTGCAGCACATAAGTGCACTCGAAAATTACGTTCATTTTTGACAACAAACTGTATACCTTCCCATGCAAAAGAAAAACCAACCAGTCGTTTTTTATCTTTCAATTCCAAACGCACCTAAGATTTTTTCTTGTTTCGCAAACATTACCTTTTCATCTACTTTCGCTATATGATCATATCCCAATAAGTGAAGGAAGCCATGTAACGCTAGAAAGGCTAATTCTCTTTCCAAAGAATGGTCGTACTCTTTTGCCTGTTCTTTTGCTCTATCCACAGATATCACAATGTCACCTAACAGCACGGGGAGATTTTCGTCTAATATATTTATTTCTTCTTCGCCTTCTCCAAGTTCTTGCATAGGAAACGACAGGACATCTGTAGGACTATTCTTTTGCCTATAGTTTCGATTTAGTTCTTGAATTTCTTTATTCGTAACGAAATTAATGGATACTTCACCTTGTGGCGTTACACCTTCTTCTTTAGCAGCAAATGTAATCAACCGTTGAATTAGATCAATATAATCACTTTCCACTGAATTTGTTTCATCATGAAAGTCAATATACATTTAGTTTGCCTCCTCCATGGGATATTGAATACGCGAATGAAATATCCCTTTCAATGTGCTACAAGTTATTTGTTGAATCTTATTCAACTCTTGTAAAGTAATCGGACATTCATCGAACTGCCCGTCTACTAATTTATCCTGAATAATAGATGTAACAATTTCTTCTATTTTGTGTTCTGTAGGCTCTTGTAATGAACGAACTGCGGCTTCTACTGAATCACATATACTAACAATAGCCGCCTCTTTCGTTTGTGGTTTAGGGCCAGGATAACGATACGTTGCTTCTTCCACTTCCTTATTTTGTTCTTTATCTTTGTAATAAAAATACTTCAGTAAAGAAGTGCCATGATGCTGTTTAGCAATATCAATAATTTCTTGTGGTAGCCGATGTTTTTTCAACATTTCAGCTCCATCATAGGGATGACTAATTATTATTTTAGCACTTTCATTTGGCTCAATAAAGTCATGAGGGTTTTGAATTGCCAATTGATTTTCAATAAAAAAATGAGGTTGTACCGTCTTACCTAGGTCATGATAATAAGCACCAACCCTTGCAAGTAACCCATTTGCTCCAACTGCTTCGCAAGCAGCTTCACTTAAGTTAGCCACCATCACGGAGTGGTGATATGTACCAGGAGCTTCCGTTAATAATTTCTTTAGTAATGGATGATTTGGGCTTGATAATTGTAGTAATTTAATATCTGATAAAATCCCTAAAGCAGCCTCAAAATAAGGTAACAATCCAATGGTAAGTACAGCTGACAGGAATGCAGATGCTGCTGCGAAAGATGATTGTAGTAACATATCTCCCCATGCATATTTCTCAAAAGAGAGAAATATAAATAATAATACAACCATAATATTAATAACCGCGATCCCTAATCCAGCCTTCATAACTGCAAGTCTATCTTTGACATTTCTCAGGAAGAAGACGGCTGCCAATTGGGAGAGCAAAAAGTATATACCTGCTTCCACATTTAAAGAACCAGGAATTTGATGATTGAAAATAACACTTCCTAAAATCGCAAACAGCGTACTAAAAATGATTGCAGAACGTTCATGTGTTAATTGTTTTAGTAACAAAGCCCCCATAGCTATAGGCATTACGTAAAAGAGTTGGTTTATTTGCGTTGTATAAATGCTTACTATTTTCATTAAAGCAACTGCCATGATACTAATAACAACAATTGCAGTAACTTTTGCAGTATTTAAGCGCTCTTTTCTATCAAGCCAATTCATTTCATGAGCTATTGCACTTCCTAGTAGCAAGACAAGTATAGCCAATCCAATTCCTGGAAAGAAATTCCGCTCTTTATCAAGAACTCCAACCAAGTCTAGTTTTTTATAAACTTCATTCGTAATCGTTTGTCCTTCGCGAACAATGATTTCTCCCGCTCTAATTACAACAGGCTCAACATTGCTAGCCGCTTCCTTTCGAGCAGTAGATGTTTTATCCACATCAAAGAATGAATTTTCGACCACCGCAAACTCACTTAACCGAGTCAGAACTTCTCTCATGTCAGCATCTAAATCTGAATACTTAATTTCTTGTTGCATATTTGAAATAGCGCTTTGTGTATTTTCTGTTCGCACACCATTATTCAATGTTTTAGACAAAATTTCCAAGAAAAATTTCTCACCTTTTTCCCGTTCCTCTTTAGGTACTTGAATAAGCTGAGACAGCGAGTCATCACTGACTCCTTTTTGTATTTCTTCAGACAAAATTTGCTTTAATTGTTGCACTTTTTCTTGCTCAGAAATAGGAGCCGTATCGGAGGCTTCCTTATTTTGTTGCGTGTCTTTAAGTTCTTCTTCCAAATTAGTGATTGCGTCAAAAATTTCTTTCGTATACGCCATACGCTCATCTGTAATTTCTTGATCAATATTGTATCTATCCTCTACAGCTTGGACCGTTTCTCGTATTTTACGCTCTGTTTCTTGCTCATTTTCTATCGTAACTGGAGAACGAATCGTTTCTTTAGCTCTACTAAACCTCTCTATCTCATAGGTTTCCGTCTGTATATTGTCAATCATGATTAGAAAGAAAAACACACTTAGTAAAAGAGAAGCAGCTATAATCATGCCCCATTTATTGAAACGTTTTGTAAATGAAAACCAAGTACGCGGATTGTATTTGTTCTTATCCACTGCTCTCTCTTCCTTTCTAATGGACAAAATTAAAAATGCCTATATGCTTTGCTATCTACCAAATCTGTCGTAACTATTAAAAAAAATGGCTTTTTATACGAGATAAAGTGTGCTGCAACACTCCCACTTCAAGTATGGAAGTGGGAGGTCACAGTTTTCTTAAGAGATCTTTAGATCATACTCTTGAGTTACTAAGTATGAGACAATCCCTCACTAATTGAAGGTTCACTTTATGCTTTCCTAAAGTGAAAACAAAAAGTTAGCTTTATTTTCATTTTCTTATTCACTACGATGATGGCTATTTTTATCATACGCATCAATGATCCGTTGCACAAGAGGATGTCGAACGACGTCTGTTTGCTCTAAATAAACAAAATCCATTCCTTTTATCCCATTTAATAAATGACTTGCGACCCTTAAACCTGACTGCACACCTTTTGGTAAGTCAATCTGCGTTATGTCCCCAGTAATCACCATTTTTGATCCAAAACCAAGTCTAGTTAAAAACATTTTCATTTGCTCAGGGGTCGTATTTTGTGCTTCGTCCAAAATAACAAAGGCATCATCGAGCGTTCTCCCTCGCATATAGGCCAACGGGGCTATTTCAATCGTTTCCCTTTCAATCAGCCGCATCGTATGCTCTGTCCCTAAAACATCATGCAAAGCATCATATAGCGGTCGCAAATAAGGATCTACCTTTTCTTTTAAATCACCAGGAAGAAAACCCAGACTTTCTCCTGCCTCTACAGCTGGTCTAGTTAATATAATCCTTTTCACATAGCCATTCTTAAGTGCATGAACAGCCATTACGACAGCTAGATACGTTTTTCCCGTACCAGCTGGGCCGATTCCGAAGACGAGATCATTTGCTTTAATTGCAGAGATATATTTTTTTTGCCCTAGTGTTTTAACACGAATGGATTTTCCTTTTACATTTTTGGTAATCTCATCTTCAAATAAAGTTTCGAATTGATTTATTTTTCCTTTTTTTCCAAGTTCAACCGCATAAACGACATCTCTTTCTGTAATGGTCAACCCTTTACGAATAACGGAGAGCAGTGCTTGTAAGACATCCTGAACGAGGTTAAGCGTATCTGTAACACCAGATACATGAATCTGCTCTCCTCTCGTTATAATAGAAACTTGAAGCATTTCTTCTAATTGATGCAAGTATTTATCGTTATTACCAAATAGTGCTAAAGCTTCTTTTGGACTATTTAATTGTAAGTCGACTGCTGTTAAATTTTCCGGCATATTCAATCTCCTTGACGTAAAGGTTGTGTATCAATAATATTTTCTTCTACACTCATATATAAGTTTAGTTTAACTTTACCATTCTCTGTAGATTGATGCAAAATTTTTTCAGATAAGACCTCCGCTTCTCCAAGTTCTAGTTTTAATTGTTCTTTCGCTTGTTTAATACCTACCTCAATTGCTTCTTTTTTTGTTCTCTCTACTGCTTTATACGTTTTTTCATGGATGTTAGTTTCAATTATTTTTATAGGTAATTTCCACTTTAAAAAGCGAAGGTTTGATTCTTCCTGTTCCTGTTGCGTATTTTCAAAGTCCGATGAGCCAAAGCCCCAAATTGGCAGTTTGAAATTTCCAAAACTTAGATGGTATTTATTTTCTTGTTCTCCTGTTAATTGTTCTGTATTTGCCTTTAATGGCACACTTACTTTAACTTCATACCAAGTTAACGCCGTGATTTCCCCAGCCGCTGCAACATGTTTTACTTCTTTCTTCCCTTCTTCCTTTGCTTCTTCTCCATCATCCATTTTTCCCGATACTAATAGGTCGCCTTTCTCCACATAATCATGAATATTTACTTTTGGAACTCCTTGTGAAACATACATTTTCTTAATAATTCCTTTTTTAGCAGCAATTAAGTTTCTTGGTTCTGGGTTTTCTTCTTCTTTTACGACTATTTTTTCTACACCTTCTAAGTGGAAGGTTGTCCCCTTTTGATCTATGCCAACCCATAGTAATTCAGGTACATCATGTAATAATTGTTGTTGTATACGTTTTGGGGAGTCAATAGAAAATATCCATGATCCTGGGTGGATACCATATTGTTCTAATTGTCTATCTATCTTTTCTTCAATATCTTTCGGTACACCAGTTATTTCCACATCCCATATAATATTAGATAGTGTAAAAAGAAGCAAGGTGCTTAGAATAAAAGCAAGTATTAATTCTTTTTTCCTTAAATAGCGACGAAAGAAAAATGGAAATCCTTTACGGTCAATAAATTTAATTTTATAATTCGTATTCTTCCGTAATTTTTTTATATACTTAACGTCCTTAAGGCCTATCGTTCCCTTGCATGACTGTTGATTTAATTTTACTACGTCCCATATTTGAATGCCATAACTAGCACAATGCTGAAAAAACATTTCCGGTCTATCACCTGTTACAATAATACTCACAGCACCAGCCATATGTAATTTATTCTTTTGCGTCATATCCTGTACCTCCATCTGGAATAAAGGTTATATCTCTAATCATACCTTCTAACAAAATTTCTTCGGGTAGCATTCTTTTTAAAACAAAACCTGAACCAGAAATGCGAACATATCCTTTATTCGACTTTAGTTTTAACTCTGTATCTGAATAGATTTCCAAACCCTTATGATTTTCAATATAAACATGTAATTGTCCAACTACTGTAATTCTTGGTAGTTCCAATAACACATCTGAAGGAAGTGCAAAATACTTCGTTAACCATGGTCTAAATTGTTGTTGCCATTTTTTCACAATGCAGCCCCCTCTCACCTATATATTTATGTTTCTTTCATTTGATTAAGAACATGGAAAAGAAACCTTTTTAAAACGAACCGATGATGACTTAGCGTAAGGCAATGGAGTGAAGTCGCCTAGTTGCTGGGCGCTTGCGCCGGACGTGGCTAAAAAAATTAGTTAGTTTATCCATAGCTGCAAAATTTTATAATTTCCTAGACAAAGAAAAAACCAATTGCACTTATTCAAAAGTACAATTGGCTCTTATCATTGCAAACCGTCATGTTACGTCTACATTTTTCTTTTGTTATAATGCATTTAGACTTACAGCATATATTTATCGTTTTCATTCATTTATCTGCTTCATTTTTATTTGCTCCGAAACAACACTACGATATGGTTTTTTGGCTCTAGGTTTCCCTAGTACTTCGGACATAATAATGCCATTAATCAGCCCTTCTCGTGTAAAGTTATTTGCAACTTGCCGCTTCATTTTTTGCTTCTGCAAATGCCCTTCTGTCACTTGCCTCTGGCTTTGAACAGATTGTACTTGTCGGACTAGGTCTTCTATCGGCTCTTGCAAATCAGCTCCCATTTGCTCAGCTAATTGGTCCATTTGGCGTTGTTTTTGCTCAGAAGCCGATGCTGTTGATATAGACCCTCCTTCTCGTTCAGGACGTTTAGTAGGCTGGCTGCCTACCTTTGTAGCTCCTCCACCGAAAGGAGGAACGGGCTTATTCGGTTTCGTTCTTCGTTCATTTTCCTTATCTGTATCTTTATTAAAGGAATCTTTAAAAAAACCGATGATTCCAGCGATTGCTGCCAAAATAATAAACCCATTGCTAAAAATAGCTTCGAAGAGTCCTTCCATATAGTAACTCCTCCTTTACTGCTTGCAATTAATTTTGCTCATGATCATCGTTCCCATTTTCAGATAACTTGCCAATAGAATCACGCATATCTGTGTCAGCATCAATGTTCTTATAGTTCATATAATCCATCACACCAAGGTTACCTGAACGTAAAGCTTCAGCTAAAGCAAGTGGTACATCTGCTTCTGCTTCAACTACTTTTGCACGCATCTCTTGCACTCGAGCAAGCATTTCTTGTTCTTGAGCAACTGCCATTGCTCGACGCTCTTCGGCTTTTGCTTGGGCAATGTTTTTATCCGCTTCAGCTTGATCCGTTTGTAAAATGGCACCAATGTTCTTGCCAATATCAACATCTGCAATATCAATGGATAGTATTTCAAAAGCCGTACCAGCATCTAAGCCTCGATTTAGTACATTATGTGAAATGGAATCTGGGTTTTCTAATACTTCGGTATGAGCATGTGAGCTACCAATGGTACTTACAACTCCTTCTCCCACACGAGCTATTACCGTTTCCTCACCAGCACCACCTACTAAGCGATCTATATTAGCACGAACGGTTATTCTAGCTTTTGCTTTCACTTCAATTCCATCCATAGCAATACCAGCAATAAACGGGGTTTCAATTACCTTTGGATTAACACTCATTTGAACTGCTTCTAATACATCACGTCCCGCTAAATCAATCGCTGCTCCTCGTTCAAATGGCAGTTCAATGTTCGCACGATGCGCTGCAATTAATGCATTTACCACTCTATCGACATTACCACCAGCTAAATAATGGCTCTCCAGTTGATTTGTTTTAACATTTAACCCAGCCTTATGTGCTTTAATAAGTGGATTAATCACTCGATTTGGAACTACGCGACGAAGTCTCATTCCAACTAATTGAAAGATACCTACTTTCACTCCTGCTGCTAAAGCACTAATCCATAGCATAACTGGAATAAAAGTAAATAAAATAGCTACTGCAATTAAAATAACTGCGATAATTATTAACGGCATTAAGCTCTCTAAATCCATGTATTTTCCTCCTCATTACTATAATTAAATTATATAGTTAAACTAACCATTCGCCTGAATGTTTCTTTCCACACGAATAGAAGTTAAACCTCCTTTATTTCGCGTACTACTATACGTACACCTTCTACTTTTACAACTTTAACTTTTTTATTTCCATCAATAAATCGACCTTCTGAAATTACATCCAGACGTTCTTGATCAAATACAGCTGTACCAGAAGGGCGAAGTGGAGTAACGGTAATGCCTTCTAAACCGATTAATTCTAAGCGATTTACTGAAGATACGTATCCTTGCTCCGTTGTTGTTTGATCTTTAAGTATAATATGTCTGAAAATCCCTTTATCCATACCCATTCTTCTGAAAAGAATAATAGAAACAATTAATGATAATAAGAATGCAATTCCTATACTTAACGACATATGACCTATATCATATCCTGACATAAATAACGAGCCAATAATCGCACCTGCACCAATTAAACCTAATATACCACCAGGCACAAAAAACTCTGCGATAATGAGTCCAATGCCTAATATAAGTAAGATAACTGCTTCCATACCAGCTAAACCAGCCACAATATGTCCATAGAAAAATAATACAAGCGAAATAAGTCCCATAATTCCAGCTACACCGAATCCAGGTGAATACAGTTCTACAACAAGCCCTAAACTAGCAATAGATAGTAAAATTGGAATTACTACGGGATTTGTTAAAAATCTAGCTACTTCTTCTGCTAATGTTGGCTCTTTTTCCATAACTGTTGCGTTCTCTAAACTCAATTGTTGCAATAACTCTTCCCTATTATCAACAGTACCTTCTGAATACCCTACTTCTAATGCCTGTGATGGACCTAAAGTTAGAAACTTACCCTTCCCTGCATCTAGTTCCGGAAGATCAATAGACTCATCAGCCATAGCCATCGCATATTGAGGATCCCTTCCTTTTGATTCAGCCGCACTCTTCATGGAGGCTATCCAAGCAGATTGGGCTTTTTTATTAGCTGCATTACCATCTGATGTGATGACACCACTAGCTCCCATAGTTGCTTGGGGACGCATATATATTGTATCTGTATTTAAAGCAATGTAAGAGCCCGCTGATAAAGCACGATTCACAATAAATGAAGTAGTGGGAACATCTAAGTCCTGTAAAATCGTAGCAATTTCTCCAGCCGAGTCTACTCTTCCTCCTGGTGTATTAATCTCAAAAATAATATGATCAGTGCCTTCTTCTAATGCTTCTTCGGTCGCTCTATCTAAAAATGCCTGCAGGCCTCTTTCTACTTCTTTTTCTATTGGGATAATATGGACTGTTTTATGACTGGCGGTATTAGCATCTACGCCAGCACCAACATTGAATATAGTGACTAAAAACACGCATAAAACAAAAATATATGTATACACTTTTTTAGCAGTCATGTTCGTTCACCTCCTTCAATGATGTATCATGTCTATACGGAATTTGAAGTGCAAAGGTTTCAATTCACCCAAATTTATTAAAATATATCATAAATAAACGTTCTATACTATCTATTATGTAAGTTACATTCCATTGCTATTCCAACCGAATTTCCTATAATAAGAGTATACGTGCAAGAATGGAAAAATCATATTACAAAGACATGTGGATAATAATAGGAATAAGCGTTAATTTGCACAAGTATAAAGCGGTACTTATATGATGAAAAAAAGGCTGTTTCCTAAACGATTACAAAAGAAGATGAGAGGAAGGTCATGAGCTAAAAGCACATCGTTATTTCATTACGTTCAATTAAAATAGGCTGTTTTAGTAACAAAAGACCCTAATCAATCTTTTGACTAGGGTCTTTTTTTTAGTTACTTAACTGTTTTTGTACAAGTTTGTTAATTTGTGAGCCATCTGCTCTACCTTTAACCTTTGGCATAATTGCACTCATTACTTTTCCCATATCTTTTTTGGAAGTTGCGTTCACTTCTTCAATTGTTAATTTAACTATTGCCTCCAGCTCTTCATCCGTAAGCTGTTTTGGCATATATGTTTGCAGAATATCTAATTCTAATTCAACTTGTTGAACAAGATCATCGCGACTCGCTGATTTGAATTCTTGGAGGGAATCTTTTCTTTGCTTTACTTCTCTCGACAAGATCGAAATTTCTTCGTCTTCTGATAATGAGTCTTTTCCAAGTTTAATGGTTTCATTTTGAATAGAAGCTTTTACCATGCGAATCACACTAAGGGTTTGTTTATCTTTGTTCTTCATCGCCTGCTTCATATCTTGGTTTAATGTTTCGAGTAATGTCACTGATTACACCCTCTTTAGAATTTACGCTTTCTAGCAGCTTCAGATTTCTTTTTGCGACGCACACTTGGTTTTTCGTAGTGTTCACGCTTACGATATTCTTGCAATGTACCACTTTTGGATACACTACGCTTAAAGCGACGAAGAGCATCTTCAAGAGACTCGTTTTTACGAACGCGAGTTGTATTTGACATGCTAATTTCCCTCCCTCCGAAGCACAAAACAGATTGTACTAGCATATGACTTTCAATTCACATGCTTTTTAAAGTATAATATAATACTTTATTTTGGTCAACTGATTGTTTCCAAATAACCATTAATTTATGCATATTAATATGTGCTATCTCCTTGTTCATCGTTTAAAATAGCCACACCAGCGCTTGCGCCAATTCTTGTTGCACCTGCTTCTATCATTGCTTTCGTTGTTGCTAAATCTCGAACTCCACCAGAAGCCTTTACTCCCATATCTGGCCCTACAGTTTCTCGCATTAAACGAATATCTTCCACAGTTGCTCCGCCACCAGAAAAACCTGTCGATGTTTTAACAAAATCAGCCTTTGCTTGTTTGGCTAGTTGACAAGCAATTACCTTTTCCTCATCTGTTAACAAAGATGTTTCAATAATAACCTTCGTAAGGGCTTTGCCACTTGCTGCTTGCACAACTGCTTCTATGTCATTTAGAACTGTTTGCTTATCTCCTGATTTTAAAGCACCAATATTGATAACCATGTCTACTTCTGTAGCTCCATCTTCAATCGCTTTATTTGTCTCTGCCACTTTAGAAAATGTAGTAGTTGCTCCTAACGGGAAGCCAATGACGGTGCAAACTTTAACTTGTGTTGCTTTTAACTCATTATAACAGTAAGCAACCCAATATGGATTTACACAGACAGATGCAAAATGATGCTCCTTCGCTTCTTTTACAATTTGAGCTATTTTTTCTTTTGTAGTGTCAGGCTTTAATTGCGTATGGTCAATGTATGTTGCTAAATTTTCCAATTAAAATCTTCCCTTCTTCACTTAGTTGTACGTACCTCTTCACTAATATAGCATTATTTATGCAAGAAATCTATTAATGACTTGAAACTGCTTTCTCTTTTCATATTTTTGTTATATTTAATATGTTATATACTTTATTCCTAAACATTTACTAAATAAAACAAAAACCAGCAACAAGAACAAAAACTTTCAAAGTTTTGTTCTTGTTGCTGAAATGTTGCAATTAATATGTGACTACTTTATCATATGCCGTTTCATCTAACACTTTGACAAATGTTGCTTGATTAAGCGGGTAGCCTGCTTTTATAATTTTCACACGCACAAGTTTTCCAATCATATCTGGTGTACCAGAAAAAGCGACCTTTAAATAGTTATCTGTATAGCCGATTAATTGATTAGGGTGTTCTTCATCATGTGAATGTTCTTCTGGTATTACTTCTAATACTTCATTTTCATAATTTGTCGCATATGCTTTAGCCAGCTGATTCGATAATTCGATTAATTGATGAACGCGGTTGTTTTTTACTTCATCATCAACTTGATTTTCCATTCTTGCTGCTGGTGTCCCTGTTCTTCGAGAATAAGGAAAAACATGCAATTCGGAAAAACCAATTTCTTTAATAAAATCATAAGTCTCTTGAAATTCTTCATTTGTTTCCCCTGGAAAACCGACAATAACATCCGACGTTATCGCTAAACCAGGCAGAGCCTTCTTTAAGTTCAATACTTTTTCTTTATAGTAAGAACTTGAATATTTTCTACGCATTCTTGCTAAGACAGAGTCCGAGCCTGATTGTAATGGAATATGCAAATGGCTAACGACTTTCTCAGATTTATCCAACACTTCTATCACTTCATCCGTGATTTGACTAGCTTCAATGGATGAAATACGAATTCGTTTTAATCCATCAACTTTTGTTTCTAAATCACGTAGGAGCATGGCAAAATTATAGTCTTTCATATCTTCTCCATATCCTGCCGTATGAATACCAGTTAATACAATTTCTTTATATCCTGCATTTACAAGCTTTTGCGCTTGTTCAAGTACATTTTGTGGATCCCTTGAGCGTAAGAGCCCACGTGACCACGGAATAATACAGAAAGTACAGAAATTATTACATCCTTCTTGAATTTTCAAAGAAGCCCTAGTACGATCAGAAAAGTCAGGTACATCCATTTCTTCAAAGACTCTATTCTTCATTATATTAGAAACGCCATTTACTGGTTCTTTTGATTTTTTATGCTGTTCAATATAATGGATCATATGTTTTCGATCCTGCGTACCCACAACTACATCCACCCCAGGAATTTCCATGATTTCTCCTGGAGAAGTTTGTGCATAACAACCAGTAACGCACACAACAGCGTCTGGGTTTTTTCGAATCGCTCTACGTATAACCTGTCTACTTTTCTTATCTCCTGTATTTGTAACCGTGCATGTATTAATCACATATACATCAGAATTACGATCAAAATCAACTCTCTCATAACCCTGTTCCTTAAACATGTTCCATATACCTTCTGTTTCATAATGGTTTACTTTACAACCCAATGTATGAAAAGCTACGGTTGGCATCATGAACACCTCATTTCTTCAAAGTGGTACGAAATACTTGCTAATGTATATAAAGCAGCAGTTTCTGCTCTTAAAATTCTTGGTCCAAGTCGAACTGGTTTAAATTTATTTTCTTTTAGCATGTTCGCTTCTTCATTTGAAAAACCGCCTTCAGGACCAATGCAAATAAGTATACTTTGTCTATTTTGAATTCTTTGCAACACAGACCCTAAGGATTGATAGTGGTCAGCCTTAGCCTCTTCTTCATAAGCAAATAACATGACATCAAAATTCTTTCCAACTTCAATTACTTCTTTAAGCCCCCTACAAGGTTCAACAGTAGGGATCTTGTTCCGGTGACTTTGTTCACTTGCCTCTTTAACAATTTTATGCCATCGCTTTAATTTCTTATCTTTCCGCTTCTCATCCCATTTTACAATGGAACGAGCTGCTTGAAAAGGTAAAAAACAATTTGCCCCTAGTTCCGTCCCTTTTTGCAAAACCCATTCCAGCTTATCACTTTTTGGCAATGCTTGAGCAATTGCGACATTTACTGGTAATTCCGTATGATCATTTAACCAACTGACAATGTCAGCAAAAACTACCTGATTATCTAAGATTGTAATCTTACAAATAGCCGCTTGTCCATCAGGATGATTACAAATAATTTCATCTCCTACTTGGAATCGCATAACACGCATAATATGGTGCGCATCATCTCCAGTAATCTTAATGGTTTTATCAGCCCATGTATGTGCAGGTACAAAATATCGCTGCAATAGTTTCACCTTCTTCTACTCATAACTAGGTTTACGTGCAACAAGCGAAACCCAATCTTCTAATTCATTGCTCTGAATTATTTCAAACCCTTGTTGTTCCAAATGTTGCTTGACGAATTGTTTTTTAGCCTGCGTTATACCTGAGGTAATGAAATGACCTCCAGGTTTTAGTTGGCTCCATGCTTTTTCAACAAATCGAACAATTATTTCCGCTAAAATATTAGAAACGATCAAATCTGCTTCTACTGTAACATGGTCTAATAAATTTTTTTGTTTAGCAGTAATTTTCATTTCTACATTGTTTACTTTAGCGTTTAACACCGTACTGTTTACGGCAACATCATCTAGATCGTACGCATAGACATGATTAGCACCTAGTAAAGCCGCTGTAATACTTAAAACACCTGACCCTGAACCGACATCTATTACTGTATCATTTTCCTTTAGGAACTGTTCTAACGCTTGAATACTTAGTACTGTAGTCGGATGAGTCCCTGTACCAAAAGCCATACCTGGATCCAATTCAATAATCATTTCATCTGTATCTACAGGTTGATATGCTTCCCACGTCGGTTTTATCGTAATTTTTTTTGATATTTTCACAGGCTTATAATACTTTTTCCAAGCAGTTGCCCATTCTTCTTCATGAACTTCACTTAATGTGATTTGGTTTCTGCCTAAATCAATATCGTATAACATTAAATTATTTATGGCCTGTTTAATTTCTTCTACCGTCTCACCGAGAAAACTATTCATAGGAAGATAAGCTTTTATATAAACCCCTTCGTCAGGATATTGTTCTGGATCTAATTCATATACTTCTCCAAATGTGGAGGTGTGCTCCCTTACTAAATCCATCGCATCTTCAATCACCAGACCGCTAGCTCCGTTTTCATGTAAAATGTTCGATATTGGTTCAATCGCTTCATTTGTCGTATGGATACAAAGCTCTGACCACTTCATATGGATACACCCTTTTCTTATTAGAAAAACGAAGGCATGTCATCAAGTCTTTATGACGATAAAAACCGTCGTTTTGTTTATATGATTACCTTAAAAAATTTATCCTTTTTTATAGTGTTAAAAGGAAACTCGGCTTTTGCCTCGTTTCCTATGGAAATAATGGTATTGCCTACACCTTTTGCTAACCATTTATGATAGTATTTTGCTTAATTATACATTGGACATCATTTGAACTGTTTCACTGCTACAATGTAACTTTTATATAGCTGTGTGGAAGCACACAGCTATTCACTTTTAAATGCTTTTTTAAAACGTTCAAATAAGGAACTATCTTGTTCATCTGCCGCTTCGTTACCACCAATTTGATTAAATTCACGCAATAATTCCTTTTGGCGATCTGTCAATTTCGTAGGTGTTATTACTTTCACTTTAATATGCTGATCTCCATGACCGTAACCTCTCACATTTGGTGCACCTTTGCCTTTTAAACGAAAAATTTTGCCCGATTGGGTTCCAGCAGGTATCTTAAGCTTCACTTTTCCATGCACAGTTGGTACTTCTACTTCATCACCAAGAGCAGCTTGTGCAAAAGTTAAAGGTAGCTCGCAATATATATCGTCGCCTTCTCTGCTGAAGAAATCATGTGGTTTAATTTGTACAACAACAAATAAGTCGCCTGGAGGGCCACCATTAACTCCCGCTTCTCCTTTACCTGACACGCGAATTTGTTGCCCCTCATCTATTCCAGCTGGTATCGAAATATGAATGGTACGACGTTTCTTCACTCTTCCAGTACCGCCACATGTAGTACACTTGTCTGGAATAATTTTACCTGATCCATTGCAATGATGACACACTCTGCGATTAACTACCTTACCGAACGGCGTATTCTGTTCCATATTCAATTGACCTGATCCATTACAATGTGAACAAGTTTTTGCCTTTGTTCCAGGCTTAGCTCCTGTACCTGTACAAGTATCGCATGTTTCCTCTTTTGGAATGGTGATATCTGCTTCTTTTCCAAAAATAGCTTCTTCAAAACCTAATTGCATCGTATATTGCAAATCCGCTCCTTGTTGAGGAGCATTTGGGTCTCTTCTTCGACCTCCACCTCCGAAAAACATGTCAAATATATCACCAAAACCACCACCGAAATCTTGCGCACCACCAAATCCTCCAAAACCTTGGCTTTGTGGTCCAGCATGGCCAAATTGATCATATTGAGATCTTTTTTGGTCATCACTTAATACTTCATAAGCTTCTTTTGCTTCTTTAAACTTATCAGCAGCACCTGCTTCTTTATTAACATCTGGATGGTATTTTCTTGCTAATTTACGATACGCTTTTTTTATCTCATCCTTAGACGCTCCCTTTTCAACTCCAAGGACTTCATAATAGTCTCGTTTACTCACTTGATCACTCTCCCCGTTACACACTTTTGCATAGCTTTTATCTTACCACCATCTATAAGCGTGTGCAAATATACGCATATAGATCAACGTGTAAAAAGTCAAAGCCAAGAGAATCCTGACTTTGACTTTTATAGTACCGAATAGATGTAGAGAAAACATCTACTCTTTCATTCATTTTTCCGTTCTTCGTACTTATTTTTTATCTTTGTCTTCTTTATCATCTACTTCTTGATATTCTGCATCCACAACATCATCATCGTCACTATTTGACTCTTGTGAATCTTGTTGAGCTTGTTGTTCTTGTGCCATTTGCTCATACAATTTAACAGAAAGCTGTTGCACTTGTTCTTGTAATGCTTCTTTCTTTTCTTTGATCTTATCCATATCATCTGCTTCAAGTGCAGATTTCAACTCTTCTTTAGCAGCTTCTGCTTTTTGTTTTTCTTCATCAGAGACTTTATCTCCAAGATCTTTAATTGTTTTATCCGTTGTAAAGATTAGTTGATCAGCTTCATTACGCAATTCAATTTCTTCACGACGTTTCTTATCTGCTTCTGCATTTTCTTCCGCTTCTTTTACCATTTTTTCTACTTCTTCATCAGAAAGACCAGAAGAAGATTTAATGGTAATAGACTGCTCCTTATTTGTACCTAAATCTTTAGCGCGGACGTTGACAATACCATTTGCATCAATATCAAAAGTTACTTCTATTTGTGGAACTCCACGTGGTGCTGGTGGAATGTCAGTTAATTGGAAACGACCCAATGTCTTGTTATCAGCTGCCATCTCACGTTCACCTTGCAATACATGAATATCAACGGCTGTTTGGTTATCAGCTGCTGTTGAAAAGATTTGTGAGTGACTTGTTGGAATGGTTGTATTTCGTTCAATAAGTTTGGTTGTTACACCACCCATTGTTTCAATACCTAAAGAAAGTGGCGTTACGTCTAATAATACAACATCTTTTACATCACCTTGCAGAACACCACCTTGAATAGCTGCGCCAAGCGCAACAACTTCATCTGGGTTTACCCCTTTAGATGGTTCTTTACCGATGACACGTTTAATAGCTTCTTGAACAGCTGGAATTCTTGTAGAACCGCCAACTAAAATAACTTTGTCAATATCATTAGCTGTGTAATCTGCATCTGATAATGCTTTGCGAGTAGGGACCATCGTACGCTCAACAAGATCAGAAGAGAGTTCTTCAAATTTCGCTCTTGTTAAAGTCATTTCTAAGTGTAGAGGACCCGCCTCACCCGCTGTAATAAACGGTAAAGAGATTTGTGTTTGTGATACTCCAGATAGTTCTTTTTTCGCTTTTTCAGCGGCATCTTTCAAACGTTGTGTAGCCATTTTATCCTTGGATAAATCAATGCCATTTTCTTTCTTAAATTCTTGTACCATATGGTCAATGATAACCTGGTCAAAATCGTCACCACCTAGACGATTATCTCCAGCTGTAGAAACAACTTCAAATGTACCGTCGCCAATATCTAAAATAGAAACGTCAAATGTTCCTCCACCTAGATCATATACTAAAATTGTTTGATCTTCATTTTCTTTATCGATTCCATATGCTAACGCTGCTGCTGTAGGTTCATTAATAATCCGTTCAACTTCCAAACCTGCAATCTTACCGGCATCTTTCGTAGCTTGACGTTCTGCATCATTAAAATATGCTGGAACTGTAATAACAGCCTTTTCTACTTTTTCTCCAATATAGTCTTCTGCATAAGACTTAAGGTGTTGAAGTATAATAGCTGACACTTCTTGTGGTGTATATTCTTTATCTTCAATTTTTACCTTGTAATCTGTGCCCATATGACGTTTAATAGATTGGATCGTATTTGGGTTGGTAATTGCTTGACGCTTTGCCACTTCCCCAACTTGTCTTTCCCCATTTTTAAACGCTACAACAGAAGGCGTTGTCCGGTTCCCTTCAGGGTTTGGGATAACAACAGATTCGCCACCTTCCATTACTGCGACACAAGAGTTTGTTGTACCTAAGTCAATACCAATTATTTTACTCATTGTCATTTCCTCCTTAGCTAGCAAGACGATTATTTATTTACTTTTACCATTGCTGGTCGAATAACACGATCTTTTAATTTATAGCCTTTTTGCAATTCTTCTACAACGATATTTGATGGCTTATCTTCAGCTTCTATTTGCATAACAGCATGATGTACATTTGGATCAAATTCTTCCCCAACAGCTGTAATTTCTTCAGCGCCTTGAGAAGCTAACGCATCTTTTATTTGCTTATAAACCATCGATATACCATCAATTATACTTGCAGTGGCTTCTGTTTTTTCAACTTGTAAGGCACGCTCGAAGTTATCTAAAGCAGGTAGTAATTCTTGAATTAAATCCTGTGATTGATATTTAAGAGCTGCTTCACGCTCTTTGACCGTGCGCTTTTTGAAATTATCATATTCAGCTTGAACACGAAGTAACTTTTGATAAAGTTCCTCTTTTTCTGCTTGAAGTGCTTTTATTTTTGATTGTAGTTCTGAATCTGCGTCACTGTCATTCGCTTCGTCTGTATCATCTTTATCTAATACTTCTACAGATTCCGCTGCTTCTTCCACTACTTCTTCCTGTTTATCATCATTTTCAGTAGCGGTATTTGTGTTTTTTTCCTGTTCCTCCACGCCTGACACCTCCATTTTAAACTAACCATCATACACTATAACACGTTCTAGACTGAGAACGAAACAATAGGGGCTCATTATTTTTTCTTTCCTAACGCACGTTTTATTAGTACAACGTAGCTTATTGATGACGAAGAAACTGCTACAGAGGACGCAGAGCCATCAAAGCTTCCTAACGTATAAGTTAATCTTCATCTTTATATCTCGTATATAATACGTCTGTCATTTCATTCGAAAGGATACTTAATAATGAAATTACTTTGCGATATTCCATTCTCGTGGGACCAAGTAATGCGATTGTCCCCATTTGCCCTTCTCCTAAATGATAAGCGGCAGTAATTAAACTCAAATCTTTTATCGCTGCAACATCATTTTCTTGACCGATAGATACTTTAATGCCTTCGCTAGATTGCTTTAATAAATTCACTATCTCATCTTCATTTTCAATCATGGTGTAAAATGCTCGTATCTTATCAACATCATTGAACTCTGGTTGCATTAACATATTGGATTTTCCGCCTATATATAATTTGACAGGATGATCTTGTAAGAATGCTCCTTTTAAATGTTGATAGGAGTTATTTAAATCGGAAACATACTTCTGCATCATCGCTTCAATTCCCGCATTAAATTTTTCAGCCAACTGCAAAATTGGAACACCATGCAACTGATCATTTAAAATATTTACCATTTTCTCTAGGTCTGAACTATCTATTTCTTCTGGAATAGAAAATGCACGATGTTCTACATGACCTGTATTTGTAACGAGTATCGCTACGGCAGTACTGACTGACAAAGGTATAATTTGAATTTGTTTCAGTTTTGTTTCAAAGATTTCAGGCCCCAGTATGATGGAAGTGTAGTTGGTCAACTTTGATAATACTTCTGCAGACATTTGTACAATTTGTTCAAATTCAAAAAAACCATCTTGAATCATGTGTTTAATTACATTGCCTTCTTGGTGTAGGATATTTGGTGAAATGAGGTGGTCCACATAATAACGATATCCTTTTTCAGAAGGAATGCGTCCTGATGAAGAATGAGTTTTCTCAAGAAATCCCAGGTCTTCTAAATCTGCCATTTCATTACGAATGGTAGCAGCACTATATGGAATCACTTCTTTCTTGGCAATAGCACGTGAGCCAACTGGATGTGCCGACTCGATGAAATCATCAATTATGACTTGTAGAATTAATAACTGCCTTTCTGTTAACATGATGATCACCTCTGTTAGCACTCATTGCTTTCGAGTGCTAATGCTAATAATAAATTATCAAATCCACATTTTTTTGTCAATAAAATGGCATGAAAGCAATTAGAAATCTTTTTAATGAAGCAGCCAAAAGATTATCCTATTTGTAATAAAAATTACATGTTTAGTAGGAGATTACTGTCTTTCTACTGTTCATACAAACAAACAACAGCGCCAATACACAACGCATTATTTTAGCTATAACGTATCTTCATCAATTTTACTTCAATGTCATTTTTATCATAAATAATCGGTGTATATACATCTACTACACAAGCTATTTTGTATCTATCCAAATACCAGATCGTCTAACAAAAACCTTTCAAATACTTCATTAGCTACTATTTTACCTTCTTCTGATAATGCTATTTGGTCTTCTCGCTCTAGTAACCATCCACGTTGCACAAGTTCATCTATAGATGGACGATATAATTTATCCATAGATACACCAAATTTATGTGTAAACTGACGTTTGCTTACCCCTTCCATTCTACGTAAACCGAGAAACATTTCTTCTTCTATTTGCTCTTTTTTCCCAATTGTATCTACATGTAAAACAGGTTTTCCATCTTTGTTAACTTGTTTAATATAAGCCGGTAAAGGTCGAATATTACCATATCGTTTGCCAGGTAGATAACCGTACGCTCCTGCCCCAAACCCATAATAAAAATTGTTATTCCAATATGTCAAATTATGTTTGCTTTCAAAACCTCGCTTAGCAAAATTACTAATTTCATACTGATTTAAGCCGTTTTTCGCCGCAGTTGTTTTTAAAATATCATACATTCTTACCTCATCTTCTTGAGGTGGTCGAGGGAGATTTCCTTTTTTATAACGCTGATAAAAAACGGTTTTAGGTTCAATTTGCAAAGCATATGTTGAAAGATGTGGCAAATCCAAGTTCATAGCCTTTGTTAATGAGTCTTTAAAATGAGTAACTGTTTGATTCGGAAGGGCATATATCAAGTCAGTACTGATGTTATGAATTCCATAATCTTGTAATAATGAAACGGTATCATACACATCTTTTACAGTGTGAATTCTTCCAAGTGTCTTTAACATCTCATTATCAAACACTTGTACACCAAGTGAAACTCGATTCACCCCATAGGCTCTTAGCAAAGCAACCTTCTCTTTGCTGAAATCTCCAGGGTTTGCTTCAATGGTAAATTCTTCACATTCATGAAGATCGAATATTTCTGCAATATGACGGAGAACAGCCTCTAACTGCGGAACGGTTAAAGCAGTAGGCGTTCCACCTCCGATAAAAATCGTCTTTACTTTCTTTTCCTTTTCAGGTACGTAGGTAGACATTTCTTTTTTTAACGCATCAACATAATCATTTGCCAATTGTTCATTATAAAAAAACTTCGTAAAATCACAGTAATGACATATTTGTTGGCAAAATGGGATATGAATATAGACAGAATGTATTGGTATCATAAAATGCTCCTTCTTTAAAATCAAATTAGCAATGCTTATATAAAACTTGAGCTAAATACGCGCTACTATGATTTTATTTCTAACATAGTGCAATTCTTCAATCAAACTAGCAATAAAAACGATAAAAAACGTTCTACCGCCAACACTTCACAATAATTACAATATGGCAGTAGAACGTTAAATTTATTTAATTATCATCCATTTCCAAAACAGCCATAAATGCTTCTTGAGGTACTTCAACAGAACCAACCATCTTCATCCGTCTTTTTCCTTCTTTTTGTTTCTCCAATAGTTTCCTCTTTCTTGAAATATCCCCACCATAACACTTGGATAAAACATTTTTTCGCATTGCTTTAATAGTAGATCTAGCAATGATTTTGTTACCAATTGCCGCTTGTACCGGGACTTCAAATTGCTGTCTAGGGATAAGATCTTTTAATTTGTCTACAATATGCTTACCGCGTTCATAAGCAAAGTCCCTGTGAACAATAAACGATAGTGCATCAATTGTATCCCCATTTAATAAAATATCCATTTTAACTAGCTTGGATGCCTGATAACCAATTAAGTCATAGTCAAATGAAGCATAGCCTTTCGTTTGCGACTTTAATTGGTCAAAGAAATCATACACAATCTCTGACAACGGAATATGGTAAATAACATTAACACGAATATCATCTAAATATTCCATATCCATAAATTGACCGCGCTTTTTTTGAGCAATTTCCATAACAGAACCGACATATTCGTTTGGAACCATTATCGTTGCTTTCACATAAGGCTCTCTTACTTCTTTAATCTGTTGTGGGTCCGGCATAAATGCTGGATTATCAACGTTGATTGTTGTCCCATCCGTTTGCTCTACTTCATAAATAACACTTGGAGCCGTAGTAATTAGACTAATGTTAAATTCTCTTTCAATGCGCTCTTGAATGATTTCCATATGCAATAGCCCTAAAAATCCGCAACGAAAACCAAAACCTAGCGCTTGCGATGTTTCAGCTTCATATTGTAGGGATGAGTCGTTTAATTCTAAACGTTCTAAAGCTTCTCGTAAATCATTATAGTTCTTGGAATCTACAGGATACAATCCACAAAAGACCATTGGATTTAAACGTTTATATCCAGGCAATGGTTCTTTAGCTGGGCGTTCTACTAATGTAACCGTATCACCAACTCTTGAATCCCCAACATTTTTTATGGAAGCAGTTAAGTATCCTACATCTCCAACAATCAATTCGTCTTTATTTACTGGTTTTGGTCTAAAAACACCTAATTCATTCACTTCGAATTCCTTTCCAGTGGCCATCATCTTGATTTTATCGCCAACCTTCAAAGAGCCTTCTTTAATACAAACATAAGCTATAACTCCGCGATACGGGTCGTACATAGAATCAAAAATCAATGCTTTAAGGGGTTCTTCTGAATCGCCTTCAGGTGCAGGGATCGCCTCAATAACACGTTCTAAGATTTCATCAATTCCTATATTCGCTTTCGCAGAAGCTAAAATAACATCATCTTTATCGATACCGATGACATCTTCAAGTTCCTGTTTCACCCGTTCTGGATCTGCGCTTGGTAAATCAATTTTATTAATTACGGGTATGATTTCCAAATCGTTATCCAATGCCAAATATACGTTAGCTAGTGTTTGTGCTTCAATTCCTTGTGCTGCATCCACAACTAGAATAGCACCTTCACAAGCAGCAAGACTTCTGGATACTTCATATGTAAAATCAACATGACCAGGTGTGTCAATTAAATGAAAAAGGTATTCTTCTCCAGCATTACTTTGATAATTCAGTTGTACAGCATTTAATTTAATGGTAATACCACGTTCTCTCTCTAAATCCATTGCATCTAAAAGCTGATCTTTCATTTCTCGTTGCGTAATAGCTTTTGTACGCTCTAAAATACGGTCAGCTAACGTTGACTTTCCATGGTCAATATGAGCGATAATTGAAAAATTACGCACATTTCTTTGAATTTCTGCCATTAATGATGTTCACTCCTACTTTTTCTACCAGCCTCTTTACTTGTAGAAAACCTTAATTATCGACGAGAATGACTAGGTTAGATTATAGCAATAGAAACAATGATATTCAAGAACAATGATGCGCTTAAGCTGTCAACTAATTACCATACCAAAAATCCTCTCACTTTTAGAACTCTTACATAAATCAATTATATTCTTTGGATGTAATAAAAAACATAGCTTTTTACGAGTTTAAAAAGGAACAACGTATTTCTATTTCACTTCGAGTAAAAAATTGCGAGATTTATTTCCCTTTTCCCAGTATTTGTATTCTAAACAAAGCTTATTGTCATGTATTTATGACAATAAGCTTTGTTTTGTTTTACGATAAACCGTAAATTTCTACAAAAAATGTAACAACTGAGTTATAATAGCATCATACTTTTCTAGTAGTGCTAAAAAAACAACTCTGCTATTTGATACAATATTGTTACTACTGCTTCAAAAAAGCCAGTAATACTAGCTTCTAAAACAGAAGCCGTTTTTTCAGTAGATGGCGCTGGCACATCAGGTTGGACTTGTTGCTCAGGATTCCTTTCTGCAACTGACTTTATATTTTTTTCATTATCTAGTTCATCTGAACCTATTACATCCTGCGCCTGAAAAACAGAATCTGCTTCTTCATGACCAACCCCATTATTCCCGTGAACAACACCCGCTAAAAAACAAACTGCTAATAAAAGTAGTACAATCATAGCACGAGCCATTTTTTACACCTCCTAGGATGACGTATCAACCTTCTCTGCGTCCCAAAACATTTCACTAAATACATCGGCGAGTGCATCAGCAGAACGATAAAGCTCGTCCAAGTTATTCTCAACGCCACCAAATTCAAATAATAGTGCATTATTCGATAAATCCTGATTAAAAACCCCATTTGTACCTGCGCCCTTTTTGGTATAAACTCCTCTACTTAACCCTGGGTAATGTTGTTCTAATAGGTAGTGTAACTTTGTTGCTAGCTTCTGATTTTTTTCATATTCAGCATGTTCTGCGCCAATTACTATCATAAGACGGGCAAAAGGTTTTCCATTTATTTTTGCAGTCGTTTTATCTCTACCAATGGAATCCCGATGTAAATCAAATGCATATTGCATGTCCTTATTATTTGCCATTGCTTCCTCTACAACTTGTCTAGAAGCTTGATACGATTTTCCGTAACCCCACCCTTTATCGTTTAATTCATTCATAATATCCTTGTTTTCGACTATCGTCCCAATGCCGTTTTCTTCTAGTGATTTTGCTAGGTGATCGCTCACTTTTGTTATATTTACTTCTTTATGATGTGCTTCATTCGGATCTTCTACACCAGGTAAATGCGGTAAAAACGATTCTCTGTTATGTGAATTGTATAAGTAAACCACTTGTCTATCTCCAGTAGACGGTGTAGCTTCATTACGCTCTTGATTTTTTTTCGCTTCTTTTTTTCCTTCTTCTTCACTACCCTCTATTATAGCTTGCCTTTCTTTTAAAACTTCTTTCAAAGGAGGCGATGATTCTATAGGGAAATTTGTAAAGTCAGTCCCTTGACCAGCTACAATCATTCGATTATCAAAATGAGAAAAACCCGGCACTTCATTTCTTAATAGACTTCTCGGATCATTCGGCTTTAAACTAGTAACCATTTGAAATAAGGTATTGATTACATCAGGCTCCCCTTTCTCAGCAAGAAAACCTTCATCAAATGCACGATTTTCTTTGCTCAGTAAATAATAAAAGAAAGAGCTATCTAAATCACTTGTCCATTCTGTTATCATTTCTGATGATAACCTGTATGCGGGTTTTATCGCTGTCATCGCTGCAATAAATAAAAATAAAAATATAAAGCCAATAATATACACGCTACTCTTAGGTAAAAAAACACGTACAGCCTTTGCTCTCATGCTTTCATCCTTTCTTTTACATGCTATCTATGTTAACAAGTATACGCAGCCCCTTTTAATAGATCGACCTCTTAAACTATTAACTCTTCTAAATTACTCTATGTTGGATTTTCAAAAACTAGAACCACCAATTCCACTTCTATAAAGTAAATTCTTCATAAGTTGGGATTTCCTCTCTAGCAGTTTCTAACTTAGAATTAGAAAGACTTGGCACTAATTAAAAAACAGTATGTATACTCTTTTTCTTCGTGCGAGACAGAAAATCTCAATGGGATTCTTTTACAACACAAAACAATCCGAACTTTAATCCGTACCATTAAAGTTCGGATCTACTATCTCTATGCTTATTTACATCGAATATTATTCATTAGAATTATGTCAATGTATTCGATTTATTCGCTTTTCTATCTGCTATAAGCACTAACATTATCTACGTCGATCTTCTCATGAAGTGCTGCGTTTATTCCATTAGCAAGAACAGTTGCCATATCTTTCATAAATCCATCTACTTCTTTTGGTGTAACCATTAAATTATGCCCTAAAGGAGTAAGCACTTCTGAAATAAGCTGTCTTTTTTCTTCATCTTCAAGACCACCTACTACTCCAAGAAATGTCTCACGCTTTTCTTTTTCCGGCATATCATCAGCACTTAAACTACGGTCCCCAAATGCTAGACCAGCCGGAGTTAAAGCTTTTGAAGGTGCATCTTTTTCTCGCCATTCCCTACCAAAATGTTTTAAGATAAAATCGATCGTATCACTGGCAATCGTTACTGCATCAACGACTGTAGGAACGCCGATTGCCATAACAGGTATTCCTAATGTTTCATAGCTAATTTCTTTCCGCTTATTTCCTACACCAGATCCTGGGTGTATGCCTGTATTAGACAATTGAATGGTCTCATTCACTCTTTCTATTGATCGTGAAGCAAGTGCATCCACACAAATAACAAAATCTGGTTCAAACTTTTCCACAATACCGAAAATAATATTGCTTGTTTCAATTCCTGTTACTCCCATAACCCCTGGTGTAACTGCTGCCGTTGATCGATACCCACTTGAAACTGTCTCGTGCTCTAGACGAAACAAATGACTGGTAACCAAAACTTTCTCTACTGTCATTGGACCAAGTGCATCAGGAGTTACATTCCAATTGCCTAGACCAACAATAAGTCCTTTAGCATCCGGGGGAATTCCATTTGCACTTAGAAGTTCCTCTAGTTCCTCTGCTAAAACTTGAGCTGCCAAGTGTTGCCTATCTGTATCTTGACGTTTTACCCCATCTGCATAAATTGTGATATACGTTCCAGGTTTTTTTTGCAGCATTTTAGCGCCCGTTTGATCAATATTTACATAAGAAACTTTTACACCGTCTTTCTCTTTTTCTTTAATATTCACACCTTTTAATGATTTTTCCGATTGCTCTTGCTTCTCTACATACATATCTTTCGCTTCTACTGCTAAATCAGTCCTTACTTGGTAAGGTACTATGTGCTTATTCCGTTGCCCCAAGACAATCACCCTTTTTCCATTTTGCTTTTAGTGTAAACAATAAGATAAAACTCATACATGTCGCAATATCATAATGATTTAGGTAAATTGACTTAGAAAATGAAAAAAACAGCACTTTTTAAACATTAAAATCGTACTCAAGTATAGAGGTTACTTGAAAACATGCGCTTGCTTTGGTAAAATGACTTTTGTCGATAGACAAAAACATAGAGTCACATAACGATTTGTTTTTGGATTATAACCGAGATATAATCGATGAAGGTGAAGTTTTAGGAGGTGAAGTCAATGGCAAATATTAAATCTGCAATTAAACGTGTTGATACAAATAGAAAAAAGCGTTCAAATAACAATACACAAAAATCAGCTATGCGTTCTCATATCAAACATGTTGAAAAGTTAATTGAAGCAAATGATAAAGAAAATGCAAGCATTGCTTATAACGTAGCTAAAAAAGCAATCGATAAAGCTGTACAAAAAGGCGTCGTTCATCAAAATTTCGGGAACCGTCAAAAATCACGTCTAGCTAACAAAATTAACCAGCTTGGCGCATAAGCACAAAGGCTCAGGGCGCCCGGTTAGCAACGTAGCGACTGGAACGAATCAACGAAAGTTTTAGGAATTATACTCCTGCAACAGGAGTATGCCGACGCCCCCCCGGCAAGCCCGTCTTTAGTTGGCCTTCCTAATTAGAACGAACCAATGATGACTTAGCGTAGGGTTATTTCGTGAGTCGCCTAGTTGCTGGGCGCTTGCGCCAGACGTGGCTAAATAACTTAGTTAGTTTATCCACAGCTGCAAAATTTTATAATTTTCTAGATAATAAAAAACGATCCGCTATGGATCGTTTTTAATTTACAATATAGGAAAGTTTATGGATTACAGCATCGTAATGATAGGTATATAGCTGAGAAAAATCACCAAGTCGTTAAGGAGATAGTGATAGTATTGATGTTTTAAGCACCATTTCGTTTCACTAATTGATATAAAAGCATTTCAAATGCTACATCTTTTTCCATACCACCTTGCTTCATTATACTATCTGCTTCTGCAAGCTGATTCATAAAATAGTGTAGCGCCCTCACTGTAAATTTCGCTTCACGCTCTAAAGCTAATTTAATTACATATGGATGGGCACCAAGTTGTTTGACCATCTGTCCCTGCGTATAGCCTTTCTGTTTTAAAAGCTTCACTCTTAACAAGATACGAAACTGAAATGCAAGCAAACCTACCAAAGCGATTGGTTCTTCTTTTTGTTTTTCTAAATCTTTATAAATTTCAATTGCCTGAGTTAAATCCCTTTTCATAACTGCATCCGCCAGTCGAAGCGATGAGCTTGTAGCAGTATGAGACAATAATTGATTCGCGATTTCTTTCGTTACCACACCACCTTCTCCGACATACAAAGAAAATTTATGTAATTCGCTTTCCAAAAGATGCAGATTAGTTGAAATTTCTGCTTCGAGCATATCATATACTTCATCTGTTATCTCAATTTTCAGTTGATCTGCCAGTTGTTTCATCCATTTTCGTAATTCATACTCTTTTACTTCTCTACAATGGGCAACTGTAGCCTGTTTTTTTAATGATTTTGTTATTTTTTTCCTTTCATCTAACTTCTCATATGGAGCAATAATTAGTAAAATAGAATAATCTACAGGATTTGATACGTATGTTTCCAGAATTTCCAACTGATGCTCTACTGCATTTTTTCCCTGTTTTGCTGTTAAAAATGAAGCGTTATTCGCAATAATTAGTTTACGTTCACCAAAAAATGGAAAGGTCTCCACATCAGAAATGACATCTTCAATCGGAGTTTCCTCTAAATCATACACGGTTAAATTATCTATATCATCGTTAATTGTAACTCGTTTTAATTTATTTTTTAATTGTTGTATAAAAAAGGATTCAGTTCCATAAACTAAATATAGAGGTGCTAGCTGTTTCTTATTTAATTGTTTGACTACTTCTATGTAATCCATATTTTCACTCCATTTTTTAAACCTATCTTCTTACACCATGGTAAATCGTCTGAGTGAGAATGGCAAGACTAAACATAGAAAAACGCTATTCGTGTACCACAAACTAGCATAAACTATAGCGATTTTTTTCGTTTGCATACTTTACAACAATAAGGATTCTCTTCATCTACATTCATTGCTAGCACAAGCCGTAATTACGGCAAAACTCAAATCTCATATGACTTTTCCAACTTGTAGCTTCCAATTCTTAAACGTTCGGATATCAGCTTATGTGGAGCATAAAAAACAACAGAGAGGGATGCTTACAAATAAACAAAGGCATTCCCTCCCTAATCTATATAAACGCTTAGCGAAAAGCCCTAGGAACTATTCACTAAACGATATTTGACTTATTTCTATCATGTCCTTTCTGTTATAAATTATGGATGTTAAGTCTTTCTAGTTTTGGTATGAAAACGTTTATATGTTACAATAAATGAAAACTGGATTTTTTAAATGATTTGGCTTATACTATTGGTGATATGGGAGGGGTTAACATGAACGAATTTGAAAAAGACATTCAGTCTAAAACAAATGACGTCGTTGATAACATTAAAGGCTTTACATTTTCATTTGTATTCTTTTTGTTAATTTTTGCAATCGGGGTAACCATTAGTGTGCTTGGATCTTAATGTAATAAGTAGCTTACATAAAGAGAGACTGTTTACAGTCTCTTTTTTATTGGTCTAGGAATTTATAAAATTTTGCAGCTGTGGATAAACTTACTAAGTTATTTAGCCACGTCCGGCTCCAGCGCCCAGCAACTAGGCGACTTCACTCCATTGCCTTAAGCTAAGTCATCATCGGTTCGTTCTAAATAAGAAGGCCGACTAAAGACGGGCTTGCCGGAGGGCGCCGGCATACTCCTGTTGCAGGAGCATAACTCCTAAAACTTTCGTTGATTCGTTCCAGTCGCTACGTTGCTAACCGGGCGCCCTGAGCCTTTGTTCTTTACTATAGGAGAGTGTTTTATCGTACATAAAAGCTGTAGAACGATTTTAACAATAAGCCGAGCTTTTCTCATTGCATGGTGACAATAAATGGCTTGCTTCTAATCAAACACTTTTGCTAACCTAATAAAGTATATGCTCTTGCATGTTATTTCGTTCTTCATACCTAATATTTTGATGGAAGGTAAGGGTGAATTGAAGCACGAAACTAAAAAATTTGTTTACTTCAAGATTTACGTTATTTTCTAATTATAAAATGACCTTCCTTCCCTTTGAATCGATATTGAACAGCGCCATGTAAATCTGTACGCAATATTGTTACTCCTTGTTCTTTAAGTCTTTGCATCACGTCTTGATGAGGGTGTCCGTAAAGATTGTCCCTTCCTACAGAAATCAAACCAATCTCTGGTGAAAGTTGTGAAAGAACTTGTCTATCCGTGGATGTGTCACTGCCATGATGAGCAATTTTTAAAACATCTACAGACAAATTTGGATATTGTTTCACTATCTTCTTTTCTTCTTTTTTTGAAATATCACCAGTAAATAACCATTCTTTTCCTCCCAACGTTGTATGCAATACAATGGAGTTTCCATTTGTATCATTGTTATCTTGAATTGGGGCAAGAACATTAAACCAATGACCAGCGATAGTCACTTTTGAATTCCCTTTTATGGTGGCTAGTTCCACGTCCTCTGTGAGTTGCAGCAAATACAACGCCTTGGTACTAAAAAAAGGGCTAACTACAACCGTATTTACTGCAAAATCTTCCAGTAGGTAAGATACACTTCCAATATGATCTGTATCCTCGTGGGTTAAGATGATAGCATCTAAGTGCTGAATTCCTCGAGAATATAAATATGGCTTTATAATTTGATCATGTACCCGGTCTGAAGGTGCTTGTTCTTGAAATGAAAAAGACGACCCAGCATCAATAAATATCGTTCCTTTACGATAAGGCAATTCAACAACAAATGCATCACCTTGCCCAATATCTAGCATCGTAATTGTCCCATATGGTGATAAATAAGGACGTAAACCATTTAGCGTTAATAACAAAACAAGCATGACCGCAAAACTAAAAGCTTGTTTTAATTTTGCTTTCTCCCATAATTGCATAAAACAAAATAGCAAGACGTAATAGGTAAGTACTATTATCCAAGGTAATGGACCGCTCACCATAGGGTAATGTACATATTCATCAAACCAATAAACTATTTGCATCGCTATTTTGTGAATGTTTAAAAACCAAGTATCCAACAAAGAAATCCAAGGGAAAGGTAGCAAAATAAGCATGAAAAACATGATAGGAATTACAAAAGCGGAGTAATACGGAACCATAAGCAAATTTACAAATATGGAAGCAGGCTGAAATAAAGAGAAGTAATAAAATTGAATTGGTAAAATGGCAATTTGAGCAATAAAGCTAATAGATAACACTTGAGCAAAGCGGCTCTTCGACTGTAATAATATTTGTTTGGACAATAGCAAAGCAAATGTTACTGCAAAGGATAGCTGAAAGCCAACTTGATACATCATATATTTATCTGTAACAAGCAAAAACAAAAATATCAAACTTAAAATATCTGTAACATTCCATTTCCAGCCTGTTTTATGTAGGATAATACCCACACAAGCCATTAAACTCGCCCGTAAAACGGAGGGCTCCCCACCAGCAAGAATAGCATACAAAGGCAAAGATATAAGGATAACCCACTGCGCCCACTCCTTTGTGAGTAGGTTTAATTTAATTAACAAAAAATATACTAGCCCAACTACAATCCCCACATGTAAACCAGAAATAGCAAGTAGGTGACTCAACCCCCAACGTTCAAACAATGCTACGGTGTCTTCACTTATATAGGAATCATCTCCAAACACAAGTGCTCGCATCCATCCAGCCGTTTCATTAGTTAAACGCCTATCTATATATCCGAGCACCTTATGTCTAACTCCTTTAAGAACCTGCATTAAACCTGTTTTACTTATACATTTTAATGAATCAATGTCGGTTAACTTTGCTTCATACTTTATTTTTTGTGATAATAAATACTTACGATAGTCAAATTGTCCCGGATTTGTAGCAGCGTCTGGTACGTTCCATTCTGCAGTAAATGAACATACAGAGCCATACCGTATAGCTTCGTTATAATCGATCTCCTCGTCTGAAAAATAGGCGACTGCGATTTTTTCATCTGTTTGTTTATCAAGGATCGTAAAAGTAAGGCGGGAAGAAGACTTTTCAACAGAACTTATAATCGTGCCAGATATTGTTGTTGGATCATTAGGAGGAGAGAGTGTGTTATGATTAGGGAGTTCCGGAAGATAAAAGTGGAAAAAGAGAAGAGATAGAATGGATAGCATCACAGTAAGGATGGCTATCCACTTCTTGTAGAATAAATAACATATCCATACCATAAATAGAATGAAAGCAAGACTGTGCAAATTCGTTAACTTAGCCAGCATACTTATCAAAGCAGCAGATGCAACAAAATGCCAATGCCCACTCACATTTAATCTCCTTGGACATCTAATTGAAACAGACGTATAGCATCTTCGCTTAAGTTTCTTAACTCATCCGCTTCTAGCACTCCTTCTTCCATTTTTTGAAGAAGTTGTTTTACAAATACTTGTTTTTCCATGTAATTCGTATCAACCTTAACATCATCAAGTTCTACTTTTTTTGTTTTTACGCCCGCTTCCGAAAATAGAGAAACAGCGTATGGATGATTATGATAATCCTCTGCATAAATTACTGTTTGTATACCCGATTGTATCAACTGTTTACAGCATTGTAAACACGGAAAATGAGTGACATAAATATCAGCACCATCTGTAGGAACACCAAACTTTGCACATTGTAGTAATGCATTTGCCTCAGCATGAATCGTTCTCACACAATGTCCATCAATGACGTAACAACCGTCATCAATACAATGGACACTCCCTGACACACTGCCATTATAACCACCAGCTATTATTCGTTTATCTCTTACAATAGTGGCACCGACCATCAGTCTTGTACACGTACTACGAAGAGCCAATAAATGGCTTTGTGCCATAAAATATTGATCCCATGAAATGCGTTCCATTCCTATCTCCCCCTTTAATTTCTGTTTTAAAGAATTTCTACTACATGCTAATTTAGCATAGGATTATTTTGATAGTTACTATGGTACTTGAATATCGTCTTCAAGTGACTCTAATGTTTTCTCGCCAATCCCAGAGACTTCTAATAAATCTTCAATTTGTTGGAAAGGACCATTTTCGTCTCGGTATTGCACAATTGCTTCTGCTTTTGCTGGCCCAATTCCATTTAAGGCTTCAATCTCCTCAACAGTAGCTTGATTAATTCTAATTTTAGAAATATCCGTATGTTGCCCATTCGTTAAAGCTGGTGTTCCATTGGCGCCAACGGGCAATACATCAATAACCATTTCATCATGAACTTTTTGGGCTAAATTCACGAGAGACTCATTTGCATTGTTTGTAAATCCGCCAGCAGTTTCAATCGCATCAATGACACGTTCTTCCGTATCCATCTCATACACTCCCGGGTTCTTTACTTCTCCCTTAATATCAACATATATGGAAGAAGTAACATCTTTTTCTTGCCCAGTAGATGAAGGCAGGCTAGGATCTATTGGTTGATCATTCACATCAACCTTCCTTTCCGCTTCATCCTCATCTTTTTCGCCACTCGTTATGAGGAGAACCACAATGATTGCTATAGGAATAGCAATGATAAAAAGAATACGTTTTACTTTATTTGTGTACAAGGGGAATCACTCCTTTTTCTTGCACATAAGCATAGAATCTCAGCGTTTTTTAGCATAAGCTAAACGACAGCTTTTTTCGCCATAGAGATTTGGCCATAAGCAAATTTTTATAAAAAACTAGAGCAAATAACTGCTGTATAATTTACTTCCACAGCAGTTATAAAAACTCCTCTTTGCTTAAAAAAAGCATTTTTATTCACTCTTTTCAGCAAAAAAGAAAATTCGAGCTGTGTTTTCATCAACACTATTAGCTTTTATAGAAAAATCACCATACACTTTTATATTTTGGAAGCCTTTTTGCTGTAATAATTTTTTATAAAAATCTACAGAAAAAGTGCGTTGATGATGAACTTCATCAAATCGCGAGTAAGTACCCTTTCCGTTTTTTGAAAAAAAAGTTAGCTCATGATACATCTCACCAATGTGTTCCCCCGCTAAACAAAACCAAATATAACTAGCTTCTTCAGTAACATCAGCAAACGTTTCGTTTATATAGTTTTCCATGACAAACGATAATGCGTGGACATCAAATAAAAAAACTCCTTTTTCACTAAGCGCATCATAAATGTTCTGAAACGTGCGTGCTAACTCCTGTTCAGTTGTTATATAGTTAATTACATCACAAAAACTAACAACGGCATCGAGACCAGTTATGCCGTTTAGTGACCTTACATCTTGACAAACCCATTGAATAGATGTGCCCGTATCTCTACACTTTCTTTCTGCCTTTGACAACATATCTACTGCGTAGTCCACCCCAACTACATGCGGATAAACTTGCGCAAGTCGCCGAGTAATCTCCCCTGTACCGCAACCTACATCTGCTATACATTGAACTTCTCTTCCTTTTAAGAGTTGCTCTGTCCATTGCAACCATTTATCATATGGAGCGTTTTCCATAAATAGGTCATAGCTGTCAGCCATTCTTTCATATACCATCTTTATTTATCCTGATCCATTTCAATGGAATATGTTACAGCATCGCCCCACAGGCGCTCCAAATTGTAGTAGCTTCTTTCATCTTTATGAAAAACATGACAAACTACGTCACCTACATCTACAAGAATCCACCTAGCTTGTTCAAATCCTTCCAGCCGGTGAACAGGGATATTATGTTCTTCCATTTTTTCTTTAATTCCCCTCGCAATTGCTTGCACTTGCCGTTCGTTATTGCCATGACAGATTAAAAAATAATCTGCTATTAAAGAAACACCGTTCATATCCAATGCTATAATATTTTCCGCTCGCTTATCGTCACATGCGCGCGCTGCTAATTGTACAACTCGTTCATTTTGCATTAAACAATACCTCCATAACCCAATCTCGTTAAGTAATTATACGCATAAAATGTATCTGGATATACTGTAGCTCCTTTTCCAACTAGAAAATGAATTGTATTGGATAAGGCCATCCAGCATGCTTGTTGTAGATTATTTTCTGCTACTTTCCTCACTTCATTCACTCCTGGAAAGCTTCTTCCTGGTTCTATGTAATCCGCTAAGAAAATAATCATTTCAAACTTGTTCATATTTGCCGCTCCAGTAGTATGATACCTTATAGCTCCTTGTATTACTTTATCCTTTATTCCTAGCTCTTTTTCAATTAAGAGTGCACCAACTGGTCCATGCCAAAGCTCATGATGAAATGCAAGCAAATCTTTCGGTAATGTAGATGACTTAATCCAGCGTGCTAATTCTTCTTGAGGACGATACTTTGCATAATCATGCAATACACCTGCTAACTCCAACTTACGTACATCTTCACCAGATCGATCCGCTAACATTTTAGCTGTTTCAGCAACTCGTAAAGAATGTTCATATCGTTCTTTTGTTAAGTGGGGTTTTACTTTCTCTTTCGCTAATTCAATGTCCATATAAATGATGCTCCTTTATATACTGATGAACAGAATGTGGCAACCAATATTGTACGGAAGTTCCTTCTATACACCTTTTACGTAGGACAGTTGAAGAAATTTCTATTAACGGAATATCTACGATGTAAATCGGAAACGCACTTTCCGTTGAATAATTAGAGCGTTTAACTCCAACAAAAGTTACCAGATTTTTTAATTCCTCTATTTGATACCAATTAGGTAAATATTCAACCATATCTCCACCAATAATAAAATAAAATTTCTTATCAGAGTGACGTTTTCTTAGCTCTTTTATCGTATCAATGGTATAAGATTTTCCAGTCCGTTCTAACTCAATTGTATCCACTTTAAAATAAGGATTGCCTTGTATAGCAAGTCTGATCATTTTCAGTCGATGTTCTGGCTTCGTTTTTACATTGCTTTTATGAGGTGGCGTATAAGAAGGGATAAACCAAACCTCCTCTAAATCTAAAGCGAGGCGCACCTCTTCTGCAATGATTAAATGACCCATATGAGGTGGATCAAATGTACCTCCTAATATTCCTATGCGCTTCATAATCTCATCCTTTATGGTAATACAATGTGCTTGTTTTCTGTTGACTCTTTATAAAGGACAATATTATTTCCAATAATTTGCACAACCTCAGCACCTGTTCCTTCTGCTAATTGTTCGGCAACAATTGTTTTGTCCTCTAAACAGTTTTGTAAAATACTTACTTTTAATAGTTCCCTTTTTTCTAAAGCATCTGTTATTTGTGTAACCATATTTTCATTTACGCCTGTCTTACCAACCTGAAAAATAGGTTTTATTTGATTTGCTCTTGCTCGTAAGAATCGTTTTTGTTTTCCTGTTAGCATGTTATCTTCCTTTCAAAATCTGTTTTAATTCTTCATCCATTTGCCCTATATTTGGTTTTCGACCTGTCCATAATTCAAAAGCATATTGCGCTTGGTAGAGAAGCATGGTGTGTCCATAATGAATTTGTGCGCCACTTTGTTCTGCTCTCTGTAAAAAATTCGTTCTGATCGGTTGATATACGATATCACTGTAAATGGGTACAGGCGAAAAGTTTGTATCATCTGATAAAACAGATTGATCAACTTGCGGTTTCATTCCTACAGAAGTTGTTTGAATGACAATATCATAGTCATGCAAACGCTGTTCCACATCCTTAAAGGAATATACTTGTGACTGATGTTTGTGACGCCCACAAATCATTACCGCTTTTTCTTTCGTTCGATTAGCTATATCTACTCTTTTAAAGCCCACCTCTTCAAGCGCTGCAAAAATCCCTTTAGCAGCACCACCAGCACCAAGAATAAGCGCTCGTTTAGTGGCTTTTTTCAATAAGTTAGGAAACTTGGAATTTAACGAACGAACGTATCCCTTGCCGTCCGTATTATAACCAATCCACTTACCATTCCTATTCACCACCGTATTGACTGCTCCAATTTTTAAAGCTACAGGATCAATATCATCTAAATAAGAGATAATCTTCTCCTTGTAAGGTACTGTTATATTAAAACCATCTACCCTAGACGATTTAAGCTGTCCTATAAATGCCTCAAAAGAATCTTCTGGAGTTACTTCATAGATACAGTAATCCCCTTCCATTCCCGTTGTTTTCATAAATTGCTTATGAATCCATGGCGAAAGCGAGTGTTTAATAGGATAACCAATTAACCCAAACATATATGCCACAACCTACCCCCCCTAGTTGAATGATTGCCTAATAGAAACAGCAACACCTTTTGGTCGATGCGCAGTTACTGTAGCACCATCACCTAAGATGCTGACCCAGCCTAAACCAGGAAAAACAATATCATACTTTCCCGCATCTATTCGAAATGTGTCCGAAATCATAGGTGGTATTTGATCGATGGACTCCATGGATGGAGGCGTCAATAGTTCACCGAGATGATTTTCAAATAGTTCATCTGCTTTTTCTAATTTTGTACGATGTATCGAAACTTGATTAGAAAAATAACAGACAAAGGACTGTTTGTCTCCTTTTATAAAATCTAATCGAGCTAATCCGCCAAAAAACAAAGTTTGTCCATCATTCAATTGGTAAACTCTAGGTTTTATCTCTTTGTTTGGTGTAATCAGTTTTAAGTCTTTAGCAGAAATATAATGAGCCATTTGCTCCTTATTTACAATACCTGGTGTATCGATGAGAGCTGAATGGTTATCTAAAGGAATTTCAATAAAACCCAATGTCGTTCCTGGAAAATAAGAAGTAGTAATTACATCACGATAGCCTGTCGATTCTTTAATTAATCGGTTAATAAACGTGGACTTTCCAACATTTGTTGTACCCACAATATAAACGTTATCACCATTTCTAAATTGTTCCATTGTCTCTGCAAGTTCACTTATCCCGTGCCCTTTTGTTGAGGAGATTAAACAAGCATCAGCTACATTTACCCCCACTTGTTTAGCTTGCGCGCGTAACCACTGTAGTAATTTTCTTGTATTTACTGATTTAGGAAGCAAATCGACTTTATTACCTACTAACAAAATCGATTTATTTCCAACTATTCTCGGTAAAGCTTTAATTAAACTTCCAGCTACATCAAAGATATCGACTACATGTACTACTAACCCAGATGTATCCCTAATAGAACTTACCATTTTTAAAAAATCATCATCGGTAATTGCAACATCTTGAATTTCATTATAGTGCTTTAAACGAAAGCACCTCTGACATAGAATATTTTCCTTTGTCATGGATGAGGCAGGCGTATAACCTGGTTGGTTCTTTGCAGTTGTTTGAATGCGTATACCACAACCTTGACAATATATTGTTTCCATCGTTGCTTATTCCTCCCAGCTTATTTTCCCCTTTTTTCGCATATATGCAAGAATACGGCGCTCAATTTTACGATTAAATCTTGTTATCTTCCCGTCTGATTGCACAATGGGGACGACTAGAATTGTATAAAAACCAGCCATATTTCCTCCGAGTACATCCGTTAAAATTTGATCCCCGATAACGGCAATTTCTTCTTCTTTTAAATTCATTTTTTTAGCTGTTGTTTTAAACGCCTTGCTTAACGGTTTGCGAGCACTGAATACAAAAGGGGTATCGAGCGGCTCAGAAAACACGCTTACTCGCTCTCGATTATTGTTAGAAATTATGGTTACGCTAATGTCATGTTCTTTCATTAACTTAAACCATTCTACCACTTCAGAAGTAGCTTCTTTAACGTCCCAGGCAACCAAAGTATTATCTAAATCAGTAATAATACCTTTTATCCCTTTTCCCTTCAATAATTCAGGATGAATCTCAAATATACTTTTCACATGCTCATTCGGTAAAAACTTTTTCAACACACTTTCACACCTCATTACAGTCAGTTGATCCATAGGAATACATATAAAAACAGATGAATCGTCATTTCATCATATATTCTGCAATATAATGCTTGTTTTAAAATGTTTTGCTAGTCCAACAAGCAAATTACTCATTCCTACATACATACAAGAAAACAATTATACCCTAATCCTATAACAACTCGCTACAATAATAAAGAAATTTTATTTTCCAAGCAAAAATTAATAAAAGCAAATGGATTCGTTTCAGAACGTTGTATAAAGAGATTGTTAACAAATATTTTTCTTTTCCAAGAATACCCTTATATTGTAGCCATCTCATTTATCTCTTTTTAAACTTGTATTCACAAGATCTTTGTTCTTCTTTAGTCACTTATTTTTAACAATTTTGCTTATACATTGATTTTCGACATCTCAACAAAATGTATATGAACAAATTTCAGCAAAATAGGTTTTGGTGATTAGAGACTATGCATAAATACCTACTTTATATACATAAATCGTTCGACAAATACTTTCATTTTCTGCATTGTGGATAACTTTATTAACAATTTTCGAGTTGATTTAACTGCATTTATTACACTTTTCTACCATTTATACACAAGTTATATACAGACCATTGTAGATAACTTACACCTTGTCCGGCTGCTAGGTTCATGATAAATTATTAGTAACTTTATTACAGAAGATTTCCACTTCTAAGGGGGCTGTATTTATGGAACATTTGTCGGATGAATTATTACTCGAATCATATATTACAGCAAATGAATTAAATTTAAGCCCTGATTTTCTCTTGTTAATTGAAGAAGAGATTCATAGAAGGCATTTGTCACATAAAATAAAAGATACAAAATCAGGTTAATGAATTACCCACTATATTAAATATGAAGAAACTCGAAAACCCTTGAAGAATTTGTGATTTCTAAGGGTTTTTTATTTTTATCAACCCTTTATTGTGTTAAAATATTTCTTGGATGAAGCTTGATATACAATGGTATACAAACTCGCACAAATACCATTTTGTTTGGCTAAACCATTTGTTGCACGTAAAAAGAATTTAATCCCCATTTGAAAGTTGTACCGCAATGCTCATTCGTTATAAGGAATTATCAGAGGTGGGCTTTCTTTCATCTTGGCTGTTTGTTTGCTAAACATATACCAAGCATATCGTTGCTAACCACTCTTTTTGGCATTATCGATTCTCCAACCTTTGAAGTGGGGTTCTAACAGCTCCTTATATGTGAAATAAATAAAGAGACCCATTTAGTATAAAAATAACAACAAATGATTAAATATCCGACTTTGGAGAAGGATATTTACATGTACCACTTATAGGGAATAGGTGGTTTAGCCCTTTTGTCATATCAAGTAATGAAAAACATAATAGAAAACCGTTTTAGTTGGTGAAGGAGGAATTCCGGTCAAATGATATTTGCAGTTCTTATTCCACTGCTTATTGCATGCTTTATTCCTGCATTAAGTAAATTGAAAGAAAAAATACATACAGGGATCTTCGTTTTTTTTATACCCTTTTTGATTTTCCTATACTTTGTTACTTTTATAGGCAATGACTTTACTCCAACCATGGAACAATATAACTGGATTCCATCTTTAGGCATTAACTTTGATTTATATTTAGATGGTCTAAGTTTATTATTCGTTCTATTGATTAGCGGAATTGGTTCCCTAGTCGTCCTTTACTCCATCTATTATCTTGACAAGTCTGAACGCCTTGGACATTTTTATGTGTATTTGCTCATGTTTATGAGCGCAATGCTTGGCGTAGTGCTATCGGATAATATATTTGTGCTTTATACGTTTTGGGAATTAACGTCGATATCCTCGTTCTTATTAATTGGGTACTGGCATTTTAAAGAGCGTTCTCGCTATGGTGCATTAAAATCCATGCTCATAACTGTATTTGGCGGGTTAAGTATGCTCGGCGGCTTTATTCTGCTGTACGTCGTTACAGGTACAACAAGCATACAACAAATGATTACCCAAGTGGATTTTATTTTAAATAGCAATTATTTGCCACTTATTCTAGGCTTCATACTATTAGGTGCATTTACAAAGTCTGCCCAATTTCCATTTCACATTTGGCTACCTGACGCAATGGAAGCACCAACACCTGTTAGTGCTTATTTACATTCAGCCACCATGGTAAAAGCAGGGCTTTTTCTTGTAGCTCGTTTTTCGCCGATTTTCTCAGGGTATGAAGCGTTTTTTATTATTGTAAGTGTATTTGGAATCGCAACATTGTGTTGGGGCGCTTATATGTCTGTAAGACAAACAGACTTAAAGGCTATTTTAGCTTTCTCTACCATTAGTCAGCTTGGAATGATTATGGCGATGCTAGGTTTTGGCACAAAAGCAGCCGTTTTTGCAGCTGTTTTCCATATATTAAATCATGCGACATTCAAGGGTAGTCTATTTATGGTAGCTGGGATTGTTGATCATGAAACTGGAACTCGAGATATTCGAAAACTTGGCGGACTGGCTACTTTAATGCCCATTACTGCTACATTAGCCATGTTTGGAACATTTTCTATGGCGGGAGTCCCATTACCATTTCTAAATGGTTATTATAGTAAAGAACTGTTTTTTGAAGCCTCACTAGAATTAGGTGCTGACTTTTGGAGTCAAACTATCCCATTTTTAGCAGTTCTAGGCAGTATTTTTACATTTGTCTATTCCATGTATTTGTTCTTCGGGACATTTACTGGAAAAAAACATTTGGATAAACTACCAAAGAAACCACACGAAGCACCTATCGGCATGCTTATATCACCGATCATTCTTGTAGTTGGCGTCATTACAATTGGTTTGTTTCCAAATATGGTTAACTCATCCTTTTTACAACATGCAGCGGCTGCGATCAACAGTTCTGTAACCTATAAAGACGTTACTTTTTGGCATGGATTTATTCCACCTTTTAAAATGTCGTTAGCAGTTGTTGGAATAGGTACAGTGTTATTTTTAACTCGGAAAAAATGGCAAGGAATTTATCAATTTTTGCCTGGTAAAGTAAGCTTTAATCGTATATATGACGGGATTTTAAATCAGATCGGTCAAGTTTCTAATCGCATTACGAATTACTATATGACTGGTTCATTAAGAACATATATGTCTTTAATTCTTGGCACAATGCTCATTGTTTCGTTCCTATTTATGTTTTTAACAGACGGTTTTGCATTTAGCACAAACGAGTTAGCTAATATTTCATTTATCGAGGTTGCTGTTGTAGGAATTATGATTATTGCAGCAATCGCTACTATCTATATGAATCATAATGTAGCTGCCATCTTAGTAGTCGGAGTAGTTGGTTTCGGCGTGGCTATCCTATTTGTTATTTATCGCGCACCAGATATTGCTCTAACGCAATTAGTTATTGAAACAATTACTGTGGCACTCTTTTTACTTTGCTTTTACCATTTACCGAAGTTGCGCAAATCATCTGACACACCAAGAACAAAACTGATGAATGCAATTATTTCTATCGGATTTGGAACGTTAATTACTTTAGTGGCAATATCTAGTCATAGTAGTAGGTGGTTCGAATCAATAGCAAATTACTTTGTAGAAAACTCAAAACCATTGGGCGGCGGATATAATATTGTTAACGTAATTTTGGTTGATTTTCGTGGGTTAGATACCTTATTCGAAATCGCTGTGTTAGGCATTGCTGCATTAGCTATCGTCGGCCTTATTAAATATAAAAAGAATAAGGAGGCAGAATAACCATGGAGATTATTACATCTATATTAGCCGGAGTTTTGTTTGCAACCGCCATCTATAATATGTTGCAAAAGCAATTGCTTCGCATCGTTATAGGTACAGCATTACTTTCCCACGGCGCCCATATCCTTATTTTTACAATGGGGAAATTAAAAACTGGCCAGCCCCCTATTTTCACAGATGGGATCGAAAATTATACCGATCCGCTACCTCAGGCTTTAATCCTAACGTCTATTGTGATTAGCTTTGGGGTAACCAGTTTACTTTTAGTGTTAGCTTATAGATCGACTCAAGAAAACGGTACGGACAATATGGAAGAATTAAGGGGTAACGAAAATGAGTAATTTAGTAATACTACCAATTATCATCCCAATGATAGCAGCTATCGTTCTTATCTTTTTTAATAAAAGTGTTCGCATATCCAGAGCACTAACGAAGCTGTTTTCAATCATTAGTTTAGCAACAGCTGGTTATATTACTTGGTACGTACTTGAACATGGCACAATTATATTGCAAACAGGAGATTGGATGGCTCCTTATGGAATTGTTTTAGTCATGGATGGCTTAGCTGCCATACTAGTTTTAACAACGAATGTAATTAGTACTGCCTGTGCATTCTACGCTCCCTATGCTGGTTTAGAAAAAAGAGAACGGTTTTATTTCTATCCATTTTTCTTTTTTCTTATTACTGGTGTGTCTGGCGCATTTATAACCGGTGATTTATTTAACCTATTTGTATTCTTTGAAGTGTTATTAATGGCTTCTTACGGTTTAATTGTATTAGGAGGCGGAAAAGTTCAATTAAGAGAATCGCTGAAATATCTATTAATTAACTTATTTTCATCGATGTTATTTGTTACCACTGTTGCACTTTTATATGCCGTTGTTGGAACAGTGAATATGGCACAAATTGCCGAACGCGTACAAGAAGTGGAACAACAAGGTATTATTACAACGATTGGGATATTACTGTTTTTTGTTTTTGCTACGAAAGCAGCATTATTCCCACTTTATTACTGGCTACCGAAGTCATACATTGTACCGAATCCTGTTATATCGGCTTTATTCGGCGCGTTGCTAACAAAAGTTGGGATTTACTCTATCTTACGAGTATTTACACTTATTTTTGTTTATCAAACAGATTTAACCCATGAAATGTTTATTTGGATAGCTGGTCTATCGATGATTTTTGGCATCATTGGTGCATTGTCTACTTCAAATATTAAATTGATTATCGCTTATAACATTATTCCTGCCATTGGATTTATCCTTTTAGGAATTGGGGTTCTGAACGAATCTGGAATTAGTGGCTCCATATACTATCTTATCAACGATATGATCATTAAAACTGCACTATTTTTACTAGTAGGTATCATAGCCTATGTAGCTGGAACATCCGATTTACGCAAAATGGGTGGGCTTATTCATTACTATCCTTCTTTAGGTTGGCTATTGTTTTTATCTGCTGCCGTATTAGCTGGACTCCCACCTTTTAGCGGGTTTATCGGCAAATTGTTATTACTGAAGGGTGCCTTTGAAGAGGGAGAAATCGCTATCGTTATTATCGGTTTGCTAACGAGTCTGCTCATCCTTTATTCCGTTGTAAAAATATTTATTAACGGATTTTGGGGAGATAAAGAAACAATGGGTACTATTATTAAGAAGCCTATTAACGGCTTAATGGCTCCCGTTGTCGCTTTATTAACGATATCTGTATTGCTTGGAGTTGGAGCAGAATTGTTTTATCCGAGTATTGAGTCAATAGCTGCTTATTTACTTGATCCGGAAATTTATATTGATTCTGTGCTAAAGGAGTAATGAATTATGGCTTTTCAAATTGTAATTAATTTAATTATCGCCTTTATGTGGATGTTCTTAAGTGAATCTTATTCTGTTCCAAGCTTTATTGCTGGATATCTATTAGGGATTTTACTCTTGTTTCTTTTACGTCGCTTTATACCAGACACGTTCTATTTTCGAAGAGTGGTAAAGATCGTTAGCTTGATCTTCCTGTTTATAAAAGAGTTACTCTCTTCAAACATTGAAATTGTAAAACTTGTTTATTCACCGAAACCAAATTTTGAACCAGCAATATTTGAGCTGCCAACAGAGTTGAAAAGTAATTGGGAAATTACTTTGTTGGCGAATTTAATTTCTCTCACTCCAGGTACGTTATCCGTTGCTGTATCGCGTGATAACACAAAATTGTTCATTCATGGAATGGATATTGCCGATAACAATGTGGCTATCAGTTCCATAAAGAACACATTTGAAAAAGCAATCATGGAGGTGACAAGATGACGAATATATTAACAACGACAGACAATATATTACAAGTAGCAATCGTGATCTCGTTTATTGGTATATCACTATCATTAGCTCTTCTTTTATATCGTGTTATATCTGGTCCTACACTACCTGATCGAGCGGTTGCATTAGATGCCATTGGTATTAACTTAATGGGGCTAGCAGGCTTAATGTCAATCTACTTGATAACAACAAAGTTAAATGACGTCATTTTGCTCATTGGGATCCTTGCATTCCTTTCAACACTTGCCATTGCAAAATACCTAGAAAAGGGTGTTATCATTGATAGAGACGTGGATTAATATTATTTTAAACCTTATCGTTGCTTTATTCATTTTAGCGGGCACCTTTTTTATACTATCTGCTTCAATTGGCGTCGTTCGCTTTCCTGATGTTTATACAAAATTACACGCAGCAACAAAAGCATCTACATTAGGAATCGCTTTTATTCTTATTGGAGCTTTTACGTATTTATATTTAGAGCATTCTATTGTTAGTGGTAAGTTGCTATTAGCAATCGTATTTATCATGTTAACAGCTCCCGTAGGTGCACATATGATGGGGAGAGCTGCACACTCATCAGGAGTAAAGCCATATTTAAAAAACCAAAAAGATGCATATGAAGAAGCTGTAGAAGAGTATAAAAAAAGAAATATGTATTAGAAAGCCGTCGTTTTTCTTTCAAACTATAAACCAAAAAATATTAAATTGCCTATAGTGAAAAAGCAATGGATTCCTTCATGGATTCTCATTGCTTTTTCTATGAGTAGCCTCCTTGTTTAACTGCTAATCGTTTGAAACCAGTTTAATGGTAAACCTTTGTCCTCCAGCGATCCATTTTAACAACACCCTATCTTGGGGGACTACTCTTCCAATCACATTTACTCGTCTATCTTTAGGCAAATCGCGTGTAGTTATTTGCACTTCACCCTGGTACCTTTGATAATGCTCATTATCAATTGTTATTGAACCTATACAACGTTCTACACAATTAACAGGAACAATGTTCATAGCTCCTATTGAGGCATATTGTCTCGACTCAACAGAACGAATACAGTCGCGTGCGCGATCAACGCGGTTTGTATGCGTCCCTTTTACCAAATCTACACCTAATTGAGGTATTGCTGGATTTGGTGTTACATGAAGAAGGATTTCATTTTTTTGGTAGCCAGAAAACTGTTCGAACGTACGATCACTAACACCTCTATCTCCAATCAAAATTTTATCAACCATTCCTTTATGACTAAGCTCTAAATATGCAGCAAAAGGAGACGTCGATCTGTGAGCTTCTAACGTTGGTAATGTTGCAAAAATGGGACCTCTTAACTTTTCATCTCCTGGTATAAACGCCATGATAGATAAGCCTTCTTGTTTTAACCATCTATTTTTTTTAATAAAATCATCCCAGCCAATGCCAGTTTCCGGGCGTGGATAAAAATTATGCCATGCTTCAACCATAGAAATATCTAGCCCTTTTTGTTTTAATGTTTCCAAAACATGCGGCGTTAATGTACTTGCATTAAGAGCGACCTTCATCTCTTTTGAGAGATATACAATCGTATCCTCGTCAATTCCATAATCAACGCGCAGACCAGTTAGTCCCCAATTTACTAACTCAGAAGCTGTCTCCCAGTCAAACCCTAAAGCAATAAGTGAAGTTGGAGAAATATCAACCATTAGTTCCATATTTAATTGCTTTGCTATCTTTCCTAATGCTTGTAACTGGTGTTTATACATAGCTGGATCCTCTTCTGGTATATGCAGAGAGGTAAAAATAGACGTAAACCCTTTTTCATTCATTTTCTTTATGTAAGTGGACTGTTCTTCCACACTTTGTTCACCAATATATACAGAAATGCCTAGCATGAATATCACCCTTTTTTATTATCGCTATTTACCAAGGGGCTTTAATAAACTTGCCCCTTGGTAACAGTCAAATAACTTTATATTTTATATATCTTTAGCCATATCTTCTTTAAAGCCGAACAAATAAGTGAAAATAAAACCTCCAACATATGAAATTACTAAACCTAAGAAATATAATATATACTTTCCATCATCAATAAGTGGAATCAATGACAAACCTGAAACACCGATACCTTTAGCTGCAGTTTGCATGACAGCTTGAAATCCGCCCCCAATTGCCGCTCCCATACATGCAGTTAAAAACGGCCGTCCTAAAGGCAATGTCACGCCATAAAGCAAAGGTTCGCCAATTCCTAAAAATCCTACTGGAAGACCACCTTTAATAATATTTCGTAAGCGTTTATTTTTGGTTTTCACATAAATAGCCATTGCTGCTCCCACTTGCCCTGCTCCGGCCATCGCTAAAATAGTAAGTAATGCCGTATTATCAAATGTATTAATCAGCTCTAAATGAATGGGGGTTAATCCATGGTGTAATCCAACCATTACTAACGGAAGGAAGAAACCTGCTAATACTGCACCAGCAATAAATCCCCCCATATCGATTAAGGATGTTAATCCATCTGTTATGCCATCAGATAAGACTCCGGCAACTGGCATAACTACATATAAAGAAGCAAAACCAACAATTAAAACCGTAATTAAAGGAGTGAAAATAATATCTACGGCTGCTGGAATAATTTTTCGAACTCGTTTTTCTAAAAATGTCATTAACCAAGCTGCAAAGATGACTCCGAATAAGCCCCCCCTGCCAGGAACTAACGCTTCTCCATATATGGTAATATCAGCAAGCACCGGATTAAATAAAATCATACCAGCAATGGCACCTAATACAGGTGTGCCTCCAAACTCTTTTGCGGTATTCCATCCTACTAATACAGCTAAATACGTAAAAATAGCGCCTCCAAAAACAAGCAAGATTTGCATCCATGTCGTTTCTGGATCAACACCCGCATTTTTTGCAAAGTTAGCACCGCCATTAATAATACCTGAGGCAACTAACCCAGGAATTAATGGAATAAAAATATTACCTAATCGACGTAGAAAATTTTTAAAAGGCGTTTTATTTCTTTGCTTTATTTCCTGCTTTTGTAATGCTGCTTTTTCTTCAAACGTCAAGTTTTCATCATCTGGACCTTGCTCCTCGCCAATGCCTAATTTAGTTATTTCACTAACTTTCTCCGCAACACGATTAACAGTTCCTGGTCCAATCACTATCTGTAATGTTTCGTCCACAACAACTCCCATGACACCGTTTACATTTTTTAAAGCACCGATGTCAGCTTTTCCATCATCTTTAAGCTTAAGCCTTAGTCTTGTCATACAATGGCTAACTTGTTTTATGTTTTCTTTTCCACCAATAAATTGTAAAATATCCTGCGTTAGTTTTTCTTCCTTTTTCATTATCTCTTCTCCCCTTTCATTAACGCTTTTTGTACAAAAACGCTTGGAGAACATTCTCTTTTGCTTTGTCATAGGAGCGTTGTAGTAATATCATTATGATAACAATCTTGAAATTAATTTTGGACTTACGTAAATAATCTTTTGCTTCTTTGTGATCTATTCCTATAGCATCCATCATGAGGCATATTGATCTCGCTACTAATTTCTCGTTATCAATCATTAAATCTTGATATACTCTACCAACACCTACCATTGAAGCTGTGGAGATTATATTTAACACCATCTTCTGCGGCCGTACCTACTTCTAAATGTTTTGCTCATTACCGCCCCCTTGTTACTAGAAACACGAACCTTTTTTGCGTTTATTTTCATATGCTAAAAGCCCCTATAACATAAGGCGTTCTCCCACTAACTACAACCCCTATCAACGCATCTGCCTGTGTGAGGTTTCTCCTTTGTAAATCATTTCATCTTACCCTTCGTCATCTTACTCTCCTTCCACCTTTTTGAAAAGATGTAATTACAAGCTGAACAGCTCGTTCTATTATTAAAAGTTGCGTATCTATAACATTTGCAACCTGTTTATCTTCTTTATTCATATTACTAAAAATTTTAAATGGCATCGAGCCAACGTTGTAAGTGTATTCATTTCTTATTCTATCGTTAGTTTTTCCAACATATGATTCATTCCCTTCTTTTACTATTAGTATAACATAATTTAAAAGAATAAATTAATTTATATTATTTATTTATAAAATTATATTTCATCATTTGTGTTTTTACTGTAAAAATGATTACGACCCTCTTTCTTTTTCACCTGTAACGTCTAAGTATTATATAATACAACCTCTACTATTTTTCCCGTCCATTTAAAGAATATATGTCGTAATTGCTTGGGCAAATACCTATATACATCTATGTATACATACAAGACGGTAAAACGCATTAAGAATTTACTTTAATGATGCGAACCTTCAACCATCTTCATATATTTATTGCATGAACATAGCAAAACCTATTTAGGACAGACACTTTATTCCTCCAAGCTTCATAGTATAAACATATGGGCTAATGACTACTGAGTAAGTACATCAAGGAGGAGGATATATTTGTCCGGCATTTTAAGTGCGCTCGCTTTACTTATTAAAGAAGCGATGTTCTTTGTTTCTTATGTTAAAAATCACGCTTTTCCCCAACCTCTACCACCTGACGAAGAAAAAAAATACATCCAGCGAATGCAGGACGGATGCGAAACAGCGCGAAACAAACTCATTGAACATAATCTTCGGCTCGTAGCACATATTGTAAAAAAATTTGAAAATACGGGAGAAGATGCTGAAGATCTTATCTCTATTGGAACCATTGGTTTGATTAAAGGGGTGGAAAGTTATTCGCCTGGAAAAGGTACAAAACTTGCTACTTATGCAGCCCGGTGTATTGAGAATGAAATATCAATTACAATAGGGATAGTCAAAGCATAACTACCCATTAAAATGTGTGTATATGGATGTTTTCCAAATCAATGACTTCCACTTCTTGAACAATCATCCGCAATACCCTCTGTTTTTCTTTAGTATCTAAATTTGATCCTTTCACTTGCATGTAATACTTCACTGCTTCTTCCAAAGCTAAAGTAGCTTTCTTGGAATCATCATCTGCGATTATTTGCTGCAGATCATCCAATTTTAATTGCAAAGTGTTTTCCTGTACTCGCAACTCTTTCATTTTATCCTTAATTTCTTCCAAATCCATTTCTTCATCTTCACTAATACTGATTAAATTTAATAATCGTTTCCTTCCATTTTTCTTTTTCTGAATCTGTTCCTTAATGTGGTCAATTTCCTCATGAATGTAGCTCTTTTTTTGTATGTAGGTATGTTGTTTGATTTTAGTGGGATTATTAAGGATGTCTACCACTTGAGACCAAACAAAATTATTTAACTTATTCTCACTCATCATTCGCCCACAACCTTTATTCTTTGCACCAGCATAGTTTTTTCTACATTCATAAACATAGAAATCCTTTCCATGTGATTTTCTTTTTTTACCGGTCATTGTCTGCCCACAACGTCCACACCGAACCAACCCCGAAAGTAAATAATGGTGTCTATTATATCCTGCATACCTTCTCCTAGCTTGTTTCAACAAAACTTGAGCGTATTCATACTTCTCTTTAGTTATAATTTGCGGTATCTCTGTCTTCACCCACTCCTCTTTTGGTCGGATTCTTCCAGACTTAAATTTCTCCCCTGCCTGCCTTTTTACATAATCTCCTACTGTATCATATTTATTTTGATAATAAACCCCCGTATACGATTCGTTCATTAGAATCTGTCTTACAACTTGTCGATGCCATACTTTACCTCCCTTTTTTGTAGGTATACCAAGCTCCGTTAAATGTAAAGCAATGCCATTTATGCCTTTGAATACTGTATTTGGATCTGTAAAGTAATCAAAAATCATTTGCACTACTTTCGCTTCTTGTTGATTAATGCAGTAGGTTTCGTTTTTTTTATCATAATTATAACCATACATACCAGCATCTTTTACAACGAGGCCTTTTTTAGCTTTTCGGTATCTTCCTGTCATCGTATTATGCTTGATTTTCGCTTTATCAAACTCGGAAAAAGCACCGCGTACCTGAAAATACAATTGCCCTTCTGCATCATTTTTATAATCACTTTTTACAAACTCCAAACCAACTTGATGCTTCTCCAGCTTTTCTGTAATCAAAAGTTGATTTAATAATTTACGAGAAAGACGATCTGGATCATAACAAATAACTTTTTCTATTACTCCCTTTTCCACATCATCTAGTAATTTTGTTAATTCAGGACGATTAAGTATCTCACCAGTGTAACCATCATCAATATATTTTAAAACATTTTTTGTTCGCGCGAGTTCCATGCAGTCATTCATCTGCCCTTCGACGCTGTATCCCTTTAACTGTTCTTCCGTTGACACCCTTACATACACTGCTATCATCGTTTCGATTTTTCTCCCTTCTGTATACCTCAAATAAATATTGATAACATTCCTGAATAACTTTATCATAGTGAGGTCCTTTAATAACTTTTATCTTCAAGCTGCACCACCCCTTCAACAGAAGATATGCGGCAACAGCTTGTACAAATGCTTATATGGATTATTATAAATGCAGAGGAGTGCAACGTCCAGTTTTACGCAAACATTTGTTCTTTTCAAAGAAACAATCCTTTAAAAACTTAATTTCTAAAGGTTATGTCGCAAACTCTATGCATCAAAAATTATATACTACTGGATATAAATAATTAAATTTAACCTTATTTATCACTTCAAATATATACTGAGGTATGTTTTATTCCTTTTATATATTGCAATATGTTTTTAAATATATTATAATATATATAAACAATAAATGACATGGGAGGAATTTATATGTTAGCTTTTTCGTTTGATGTGGGGAATGGTTTTGTAAAGGCAAGAAATAATAAAAGGAGTATGATTGCTCCAAGTTCTATTGCTAAAAAAGAAAGCATGGGAAGTTCAAGCATTACAGGCATGTCTTCGAGCTTTGACGCCTCATTTGGTTACCGTGAATTTGAATCTAGCTTAGATGACGGAACAATATATATTTGGGGAGAAGAAATTGCTGATGTCGTGGATCCAAGTTCATTACTTCCTACATATACACATAACCACCGTTATACGCAAAAGCGTTTCAAACTTCTGTGCTCTTTCATTCTTGCTGAGCTTGCTAGCGATTATGAAGAAGATGAACTACGTGATGTCATTGTTGTAACGGGGCTTCCGTCACAAGAAGTAGGAACAACAGAGGCCGAAGACTTTAAGCGCTTTTTACAACAAAAACACATTGTGAAGATTAATGGCAAACAGTTATTCATCCATGTTACTGATGTACGTATTATTGAGCAGCCCTTAGGCACTCTACTTCACCAATACATGAATGAATCTGGACAAGTTCATAAGGAATTTTTAAACAACACATTAACCGTCATTGACTTCGGCGCAGGCACAACCATCATGGACACCTTTAAAAATGTAAAGCGCCTAGAAGATAAATCTGAAACATATTATGAGGGTATGAACGATATTCATAAACGAATTGCTAAACGAATCGAGCGTGAACATGGCATTAAAGGTTTAGATGCAAGCTTTGTAGAAGAAGGCTTTCGCAATAACACAATCGTTGCCACCGTATCCGAGCGAAAAAAATACTCTTTTGAAGACATAGCAAAAGACATCATTACAAACTTTATCGAGAAGCTTATCTCTGATATGGACGCTGTACTAACGAATCGAGATAGTATTGATAAATTCATATTAACCGGAGGCGGTGTTCACATCGTATCCACTTATTTTCAGGACACATTTGGTGAGGATTCCGTTCTTATAGTTGAAAACTCTCAAGAAGCAAATCTAAGTGGCTTTTACAAGTTAGCTTCTACCATTAGTCGTAAAGAAAAAGCTAGTTAAAATAGGGGGGGATCTCTCCCCTATTTTGCTTTAGGATGAACTATAGTATATACTATTAAACGTATTACATATTAAAATGAAAGGGGTAAACGCATGACTACACATCGGAAATTATTCTCCTATGACAGCTTAGAAGATGCTGATATTCATGAATTCTTTCAATCTTTACCCGATCGCCAAGCTTCCAAATATATTCGCATCGCTATTAGGAAACTAATGAAGGAGATGGAGGAAAAAGGGGAAATCAGCCCCATTTCAAAATCCTCTAGCTCTTCTACAGAAAGCAAAGAAGAGAATACAAATACGAAACACCAGGAATCAAGTAATGATACCTTTATAGACAACGACGATATTCTTAATTTAGGAAAATAGGTAATAGTTATATTGTGCTACTCGTTATAAATAGCAGTAGCACAATTTACTTTTAAGCTTCCATAGAAAGAGCTGCTTCTTTTTGTTTGTTGCTTTCTTTTGTTTTCTTTTTTGCATAAGGTTGCATCCCAAACTCAGCTAATTCATCAGCTGTTAGCTTTCGCTCATAAGCTACAATACCATGCTTTCCTTCACCTTCTTTCCAATCCACAAATCCTTTGGGTTGAGAGTTGTCCCCTATCGGCCTTTCTTTCATTTCATACCAGAATAAGTTGTTCATTGTGTCCTTATTTTCTTCAAATTCATGCTGCATAGTTTTTTGCTTATTTAACCCTTCTTCCATTGCTCCAATAAATTCTGTCGCTGTTTCTCTTACTTCTTGTAAAAGTTTTTCCTTGTCGTGTAAATCCTTGCCCTGAGTCCAATTTGCTAAATAACTAAGGGAGTAGTCACTTGTATCCATACCAAAGTAACTTGCTACAGTATAAGCAGTCATTTCTGTTTGGAATTCCTTTTCAGCAGTAGAAAGCTTCTGGTGATTTTTACGATTTACGTGATGTAATTTTGCATGTGCTAATTCATGTAGCAATGTTTTAACATTCTGCAATTCACTATTCCGAGGATTTAAACCAATGTGCCCATTTTTTTTACCAGAATTGTCATAGTAAAAAGCTCCTTTTGCAGCATCTAGTTCCTCAAAAGGTTCTCCGACTGATATATTCATTTCATTGGCCATATTTTTGAGACTTTCCAGGGTAGCTTTATAGTTTTCCACCTGTCCGTCTAACCGTTTATTTGGAAAGATATGAGGTAAATCACTTGATGTAGCTTCGGTTTGACTAATATCAAATACATGTCCCACTGAAAAAGAAAGACGGCTTCTTTTCTTCTCCAATTGATTTGCTTCTAATTTTTCTCTTTCTTCATCTGTTGCATCCTCTATACGTTTCCATTTCCCATCCTCTGTTTTAAACTTGGGATCCGTTTTATTTGGCACGAGGATTTGAATTCCTTTTTCCCCTTTCTTTACCGGAAAACCATTATCCTTCCAAAACTTAGCACTGGCTACTGCTGTTGCTCCCTGAAATTGGCTGTGAATCAATGCTGTGTTTTTAAAGGAATATTGATGAAAATTTCCTATAAATGATAAATATTCTTTGAGACGTTCAGGAGTTGCAAAATAATCTTCAATATCCTGTTCTATTTCATTCGTCAAATTTTCAACTTGTTGCTTTTTATCTATTTTATTATTACGCGTATAATCATTTTCAACTCCAGTTAAAAACTCGCTCTGCTTGTAGCGAGCTTCCATCGTTCTATTATTAGTCCTTTGAGTACTTGCTTCTTTTTTGCTGTTTTTTTGCGTTTCCACTAATTCTTGGTGCATATTTCTTTCTTTTTCTAATTCTGTTTCTATCTGCTGAAGTTTTTCCCGTTGAGCTGGCGTTAAATCCATTTCTTTGATTTCATCCAATACTTCTCTCTTAAGCGCATAAACAACGTCATAACCATATTTTTGTTCGAATTCCTTCGCTTTGGCTTCATACTGCTGCTTATTAAATGGAGTCGCTTCTTTTTGCTGATTTGGTTCAGGCTCACTTAACTCTTCCAAAACTTTTTGCATAAACAGCTTTTTAAAAGCTTCTCTGTCTTTATCACTGTCTAAATCATTCTCCACATTTTGCTTGTACAAGCCAGCAAATTCTTCAAGCTCATTGATCACCTGTTTTTCCATTGCTTCTAACTGCTCTTTTGGTAACTTCGATTTAAGTACGGCATCCCAATACTGCCTTTCTATTTTCTCACGCTCTTTTACATAGCCTTTTTGTTCTGGATACCTCTGTTCGTTTTGCTTGGCAAATAAAAGATCGCTGTACTTTCTTTTTAAATCTTTTTCTGTGTTCATCTCCTTAGTCTCCCTTTCATTTGTTATATTTGTTTTAGTTTGGCCTTAAAACATAACCTCTGCATTTTGCAAAAAAAGAAAAAAGCTTTGAACAAGAAAAACTTGCTCAAAGCTTTTTTAGGGGGATAACCTATATTATTACTGTACCATGTATATCATTGATTTTCGTATAGAATTCGTATTCAAAAAGTATATCTACTTACTTATTCCTCCATAAGAAATTCTAGGTTTGATTTCTACAGATGCGTTAATTCTTTACTTACATTGTAGTACCTAGTATTTAGTTTTCTTTCATGGTAAAATTTACCTGAAAGGAGTTAATAGGATGAAAATAAAATTTGAGGAATGGCTACATAACCAAAATATAGACAATGAATCAAACGACCTGTTTAATGAGAGTGTAATTTGTTACAAGGCAGGAGCATATCGGGCTGCTCTTTTGTTCTCTTTTATTGGATTTCAAACAATATTGAAGCAAAGAATTATTTACTCCAAACCCGCAAAAAATTATGTTGAAAAAGAATGGGGACAATTAAAGAAAGAATTAATAGACGATGATAAGTGGGATAAAGTAATGATTACAAAAGTGGAACAAAAAAAGAAACCTATTTTTAACATTACAGAAGATTTAAGAGAGCAATATATGTTTTGGAAGAATCGTAGAAATGATTGCGCCCACGGTAAAGGTAACATTATTAGTTACCCCCACGTGGAAGGGTTTTGGCTTTTTATACAGTCAAATCTAGGGAAGTTTGTAGTGAATGGCGGCATGGAATCTTTATTAAACGAAATAAAAAACTATTTTAATCCATCTGTTACACCCCCAGATGCGTTGATTTCAACTATTATTGAACGAATACCTTTAACCTTAGAACAAAACGAATATCATGATTTTTTCTTAGAACTTAAATCATTTTCAACTCAGACATTCTCATCTTCACCTTTACTAACAGAAGATGAAAAAATTGGTTTACTTTGGCATAAATTATTACTCTCGTCCGAATCTATTCAAGATAAGTTAATTGACTTTCTACTTGAAGAGCAAACTTTTACTTTAGAAATTATAAAAAGAAATAACAAAATAGTGAAATTCTTAAGTCAAGATTCAACTTTTATAAGAAAATTATGGAAAGAGCATTTAACAGAAAGTAATGATTATCTGACGTTTATGGAGTTAATAAGAAATGACTTAATCCCTAAAAATCAATTAAATGAATCTTATCAAGAAATTTTAAATAAATTAAACACAGCTTTTTTTGATCCAAATAATATTTTTGAAATTCGCAATAATATAGAAGAAGTAGATAAACACATTTTAAAGTATAAAGGATTTTTTAAATTAGTTTATAATTTAGCATTTGAAGAAGAGTATATTTCATTTGATTTTAACTGGGCTAATCGAAATAAGTCACTTATTATCTATTACATTGAACATTTTGGATTAGACAAATCTATTGTCAAAGCCTTAAATAAATCATTAAATGGAACATACCCCCCTTTTAGACTAGCTGAAGAAATTAATTTTTATTATCAAAATGAAACTAAAAAACTAAAAGAACATGTAGAGATAAGTAAACAGATTGAGATGAGATTACCTAAAGTAATAGAAGATTTACAATTTAGTATAAATCCTTTTGCATCTCAACCCTAATCCAACTAAGGATAAGCCACTCGATAAAGGTAATATTCAATGTCATCTCCCATCTTAGAGCAATTATCTTAATCTATGGACTTTGCTAGAAGAAATGTGTTGATGGAAATGAAAAGATTAAAAGACAATCCTCTTTAACACCAAAAGCCTATCCCAAAAAGGAATAGGCTTTTAACTACCTTTTTTTCATTGCCCTCTTCGGGAATTCAAAGGTTATTTTCCCTTCTAAATCCAACGTTAAATACGCATCGAACTTCTTCCCTTTCTTACTTTTAAATCCCTTAATCAAATTCGTTCGCTTTCCTTTTAAAAGAGATTGAACAGCTGTTTGCGGCAACTTCTTCGTTAACATTGTTTTAGGCAGACTAAATGTACAGCCCTCTTGGTAGCCACTACATCCGTAAAATTCCCCCTTATCTTGCAGTTTACCGGTTTGACACATGGGACAATCACCAACATAGGATTGCTCTGATACCTGGTTGATTTCACTTTTTAGCGTTGCTACTTGATGAGGTGCTTGTTCCAATAAATAAGTAACGAATTTCTTTATATTAGCTACAAATTTATCTTGAGAGCCTTCCTTTCTCCCTATTTTCGCTAGATAAGTTTCCCATTTTGCTGTCATTTCTGGACTAGCTAGCAATGTCCCATCTACAGCTTGGCAAAGGATTTTCCCTTTTGATGTTACGTACACCACATTTTTCTTTATTTCAATATACTGCTGGTGTTTTAACGTTTCAATAATACTTGCCCTAGTAGCCTCTGTTCCAATGCCTTCCTTTTGTTTTAAAATATGCTTTGCTTCTTCATCCTCAACGTCCTTTCCCGCATGTTTCATCACCTGAATTAAATTACCCTCCGTATACGGTTTAGGAGGTTGCGTTTTTCCTTCTTTTATAAATACATCGACCATGCAAGCATCGCCTTGCTTCATGGCAGGAAGCTGCGCTGGTTGTTCCTTTTGCTTCTGTTGTTTTTCCTGTGCAAATAATACCTTCCATCCTCGATTCTTTTCTACTTTTCCGGTTTTATAAAAGCTCAACCCTCGCACATCAATGATTACTTTTGTTTCTTCATATTCATAATCGGGTGCAAACATGGCCAAGGTTGTTGCTAAGATTTCTCGATACACATCCCTTTCTTTTTCTGTCAAACGTTCCAGATGTGGAACTTGTTTGGTTGGAATGATGGCGTAGTGCTCTTGTACCTTCGAGCTATCCACGTACGCTTTTCTTGCTGCTGGATACTTCACAGAAAAAGAAATACCTAAAGACTCTTGATAGGCAGTCAAGTTTTGCTTCACATAAGCAAATTCATTCTCTGTAATAAAGTGACAGTCCGTTCGAGGATAAGTGACCAATTTCTTTTCATACAACCCTTGAACAATCTTCAGTACCATAGATGGACTATACTTCCGTTGTTTGTTCATCTTTGTTTGTAACGTAGATAAAGAGTGCAGCTTCGGAGCTCTCGTTTTCTTTTGTGCCTTGTCTAGTTCTTTTACTTTCCCATCCTGCTCACCTTCTTGAATACCATGGGACTGTAAAATATCCATCGCTTTTTGTTTGGTATCATAGCGCTGATTATGTTTAGCTTCAAAGCTTTGCTCATGCACCGTCACATTTCCTGCGAGCTCAAAAAATGGCTGGGACGTAAAGTTTGCAATTTCTTCTTGACGTTTATAAATCAAATAGAGCGTTGGTGTTTGTACGCGCCCAACACTAAATACCCCTTGTAACCCTTTCTTTTGTAAAAGCAACGTGTATAAACGAGAAGCATTCATGCCAACTAACCAATCACTATACTGTCTTGTTTGTGCTTCTTTATACAAAGCAATGTAGTTATTGCCATCTTGTAAGCGTTGCAATCCTTTTTCAATCTCTTCGACTTCCAAAGAATTGATCCACAATCGTTTTATCGGTTTATGGTTTGCACCAGCTTGTTGCAAAATACTTCTTGCAATATTTTCTCCTTCCCTGTCACTATCTGTAGCGATAATAATTCCTTTCACTTGGTTGCATAAACGCTTCACCACTTGAAATTGTTTCTGCTTATCTTTAGCTACTTGAAACTGAAACGTCTCAGGCATAATAGGCAACTTATTCAAATCCCATTTCTTCCAACTCTGATTATATGCTTCAGGAGGCACAAGCTCCACTAAGTGACCAAATCCCCAAGTAATATATGCTTTTTCTCCATTAAAAAAACGACTATCTTGCACTTCCAGATACCCGTCTCGTTTGCTTACATTTTGAAACACATCGCCATAAGCTTTTCCTTGACTTGGTTTTTCAGCTAAGATTAATACGCATCCCATTTAGATATTTCTCCCTCTTTCTTGCTCAAAATTCCAGCTCAAATGCCATTTGTTTACCTCTTTTTATCTTAGCCTGTTTTTGAACAAAACTGCTATAATCTTCATTTCTACATACATATTCAGGAATATATTTTGCAAATGAATAAACACTTTCTTTTCCGACAATAAAATGATCTAAAAACTGTATATTCAGTTTTTCCGATACCTCTTTCAGACCTTTGGTAATTTGTTTATCTTCAGGACTTGGTTCAGGTATGCCTGAAGGATGATTATGAAAAACAGCAACCTTTGAAACATCGTCTTTTGACAATAACGCCTTTGTAAACACCTTTCTATCTACAATACTTGCATTCGGTGACCCTTTAAAAAGTTCATTTACAAACACTACCTTATAATTGGAATCGCAAGCAATAATCCCAAAGGATTCTTGCCAATCATATTGATAACCAACTTTTAAGCTTTTCTTCACCTTTGCATTGTCTTTTAACAAGTTACATCCTACAATCTCTTGATTAGCAAAAAAAGAGCTGAATTCATCAAATCCATGGAAAGTAGTGATAGCGTTTTTCATTTCATAAGCCGTCCCCCTACCACCAGCTCTTTCGGCAACATCACTAATAGGCGGGGCATATTTACTAAGACGATACGGGATCATTTCCCTATTAGATGTAATTGTATCACTAATTTCGTTATAACTAAATCCATCAATCACATCTATACCAAACGTCTTAAAATAATTCCCCATTTCTACCTCATTATCCGTGGACATAGTATCGTTTGATAGATAAAACAGGGATACGCCACCAGCATTTAAACCTTCTTTTAACACCCTTTTTAAATCAATTTGATCGTGCTTTTGATACCGAGTTAAATATAATGGTTTATTTTTAGTTGAACAAAAAACAAGTGTTCTTTCACTCTGAGAAGGCATTTTACTCTTTGCTACAAATTCGATAAAATCCTGTGGAGAAGTGATTGCTTTTTCTTTACTATTCATTTGCCCCTTTGAGAAATCGATAAAATCTACTAAACTTCTTACAGAATCATCACCTTTTGTTACCTTTTGATAAAGTTCTTCTTTGGAAGAACAACCAAAGTACTCATACAAGTTATTCATCCGTATTACCCCCATATTGCATACGAATAAGCAGTTCCTTTAACAAAAGAACATCTTTATTTTCTGGATGCTCTTGCATAAACTCCAGTAATTCCTTATGATTTTGCACACCAAAATAATCTAAAATACTCTGTTCTTTGTTTCTCACTCCAACCATTCCTTTCCCATTTTTTTATGAAACCAATTCGAGGCATTTATATTTATCTTTTATGATTTGCTTTATTTAATAAACGCTTTTTTTCTTAGTACTTCCTTTGGAGATTGTTCAGGATTAATCTTGATAATAAACTGTTCTAGCTCGTATCTATTCAATAGTTTTACTCCACACGCTTTAGCAAGCTCTATCGCTTGCTTCGTAAAAAAGGAATTGGTTATCACCCAAGCCTCATCTGCTTGATAAAACGCTTGTGCTGCATACACTTCTCTTACAGCATCCATACTAACACGATTCTTATAGCCATATCGTTTTGCTTGAATAACAACTTTATTCTTCCCTTTCAAAATGACATCCGCCCCATAATCTCCAGATTTTTTCGTAACAACAGGACGATAACCCAGCTTTTTAAACAATATTTTGAGATACGCTTCAAATTGAAATCCATCCATACGATCAATATCTTTTATTCCTGACTGAGCCATTCGTTTCTGTGCTTTCCACTTTAAAAATTGTTTATAGAAGAATGAACTACACTTTACAGCAAGTATAGTTAAAATAAAAAAAAGAACCATCATTATAGCAAGTACTTCATTTTGCTGAAACCATTCTAACATATTCTATTCCTCCTTGTATTTTCATCACATGGTAATATGTTTATATTATTTCTTTGCCCCTTTTCACCTCCCCTAGTAGTGTCATAAAAAGAAAAAGCTTTGAACAAGAAACACCTTGCTCAAAGCTTTATCAGAAATTAGAATATGCAACTTTATGTTATAACTGTATCATGCATATTAATGATTTTCGTATAAACATCAAATTCAAAAAGTATTTATTTTCTTCTCTCCGAGCATAAAAATGCAGTATTCGCTTTTATTTAGCCGATCACCTGTTGGCTTGATTTTAATTCTCTGTATCCTCTTTCTTTAATGAGTAAGCTACATTTTTAAAAACTCAACATACAGATAACAAAAATACAAGCTCTTTTCCTGATAAAGTACAAGAAAAGAGCTTGTATTAATATTTATTTACTTATTACACTATTAATCTTTATTCTTCCACTTTTCTCTATTAAATATCCAAAGTGAGAAAAAACTTATAACCGCTGTTCCAACTGATACTATTAAACTATTATCAACTAATAAAACTAACAAGGTCATTAAAATTATAGTTAAAATAATTGATGATATTATTCTTTGAAGATTGCTCAAAACTTTTTTGACCTCCTTATCTAAATGCTACTGTTCCCTTATATCCCAAGTAAGGAATGGAGGGAGAAGTGAGATTTTAAAATAAATTGCTTTAGCTACGGAACCAGCAAAAAATTCACTAATGCTTCCCCCAACAATTGAACCTGCTATAGCATTAGCTAGTTTTCCACCAATACCGCCAAGAGCTGTTCCAAGGGCCCCAGCACCAACTTTAACTATTTTCTCGCTAGTTGATTTAGATATCCATACCTCGGCATATGTCCAATGAAATTTAATGTCATCTTTACCTTCTTTTTTAGCCAAAGGTTGAATACCATTTGAAGTTGTTGTAAATTCCACATTGACATGAACAGTGTTACCATTCACAGTTGCGTTGGACAAGTCCATGCTAGCCATTTGCTGATTAGTAAAATTAACTTGTTCTTCAACAGCTTTCATTTGCGCTTGGCCTACTTTTGCCAGTAATTCTTTTTTTTCTTTAATAACATAATGGTCATTTTGAAATTTAATGTAAGAATCAGCTATTTTTTTGGTTTGTTCTAGCATAATTTCTTGACTGTGTCCTGATTGGCTTTGTGCAGATATGCTTTGCACAGGAATAGCTATCAAACCTAGCAACAGTGTTCCGATTAAAGCTAACTTCAAAATTTTTTTCAACTAAATCACTCCATTTCTGTAAGTTAATTCCATGCTAACATGGATAAGGATTGATTTAAAGAGTATTTTTTATTTTTTGTCAAATTAACCAATCAATAAAGTGTCAATTTTCATGTGATGAAAACAGAATTAAGTCTGCGGTTATAATCCCAAAAATTCTTGCTGTAAAATTTTCACATGTTCTCTCTTCAATTGTCAGTGTGCAACAAGCAAGCCAATTCCATTAACATTAAATAAAAGAAATATTGTTTATTTACACTAAAATTCTAACAAAGATGAAGAGATTTGAGCAATTGGTGATTAAATTTTTATAATTTTTTCACTAAAAAGAATATCAAAATTAACTATAGTTACAATCAACATGTTGTTTCCCCCTTAGTTATTTTTCTTCCATCATCCGGTCAAATTCTTCAATGTTTCGTTCACGTTTATAGTCATGATAGGTTTTCCTTAGACTGTTATTTAACCTCATCAAAGAATAGTTAATATTTAACTTTCGTTCCCAAGCATACGGGATATACGTAAAATTAGAATATGGACGACCTTGCTTTTGTTGATAAAAACGCTTAGCACGATCTTCTTTTATCTGTTCTCTCATTTCTGTTAAAACAGCATTTCCCATGCGCTTTTTTAAATCGTTTAATTTTGTCTGTTTATATGCTTCATGCTTGCTATCTTCTCCGTATAGTCGTTTAGAAATTTCCACTTGCTCATCTAATAGTTGGTTCAATTCCTGCATTTCTGTTGCATGATTCGTTTCTAAATAAATGGAAACCATCTCATCAATGTATGGCCTTGCATCATTAACAGACTCATAGCCATACCTCCATTGCCGTAAATCTTTCGGCAAATGAGTCAATGCTTGCATGTACAATTTCTTTGTGCGTTTAAAGGTTGTTAGATTCATTCGCTGTTCTTTTTTGGAATGAACAGCACCACGAATTAACGCATCGATTCGATTGTATTCTTTACTTCGATCTAACATTTGGTTGGCAACCTTGGATTTCATTTTGTTTAAAGAATTTTGCTTTCTGTTGCCACGAAACTGTTCTACCCACATATCATTTTCCTCATCATAAAAGCGCACAGTTTCTCTCGTTGGCTTCGGCTCAATCATTGCAATATGCACGTGAATATTATCAGTATTATGATGAATGGCAGCTGCCCAGACAGTTGTATCATTCATCTTTTCGGCCTGGAGCATTTCCTTTACTGCACCTCTGACAATATTCTTCATACGCCGTTCATCTAACTGTTTTGTTTTTGAATTATACAAGCCTTGTTCTTCTAAAAAAGCATTATCAAACGAAAGGACATCCTGCCACATAGGAGAGCCCCTTTTCTGACCCAGTTGAAACTGTTGCTTCATTTCTTTTTTTTGTTTATCATCTAATTTATTATGATGCTGCGTAAACAGTTCTCCTTGCTTTTCTTCATCTCCCATGTATTCCATGTAGTGGTGAAATATCTGAAAGTCATCCTCATGATCACGCTTAAAGTTCAATTGCTGTTTTACTTTCGCTTCATCTCTATCAATATAATTAATATAATCTTGATACTCTTTGGAGTCAGCCATCACGAATTTACTGACTAAAACAATACCTGGTCTGGACATACAATCACCTCAAAAAAAGAGACTTCCACACATTAAGTGTAGAAACCTCTTTTTCAATTTAGCAGTTTAACCACGCTATTTAAACAGAAATATCACCTTTATTTTTTGTTGATTTTATTAATTCTATTAGCACAAGCAAAGAAATAATCCCCATAAATGTGGCGCCCACATAATCGTCAGCATTAACATTTAAAAAGGTTACAATAACAGATAGAATAAGCGATATGGTTAGTGCTACTCGTTCATCATAACACCTCTTTCATTCATAAAACAGTTCTCATATACTAGTATTATGATAACATATTAACTTATACATACAGTGAAACTTACTGTTTAGCTTGCTTTTTTTGCTCCCACTCTAGCCTCCGTTGTCTATGTTTTGATATGCGATCTTTAATTAATGTTTCAGCTTCTTTTACTTCATCCGTTTTAAACTTCTCTGTAGAAATAAAGTTCTGAAACTTATTTACGACAAAATAATGATTCCAGAATTCCAGAATCATTTTTGTGTCTCTATCAATTACATTGCCAGTCACTTGTAATCGGTGAAGACTCTCTTTTAGCTCTCCTAATTTTTCATCCATTAATTGAGATACAGCATCTAAAAGAACACTTTGCTGTTCTTCCTTTTGTTGTATATAAATATCAATAACCCTTGTGATAGCATTGACTTCTGAGCACTTATTTTCTTCAGCAATTTGCTTTATTTTATTTTTTGTATCACGAGTAAAAAGGTAATAAGATGGCACTTTTTCTGGCATCATACATGTTCCTTTCTTTGTGAGTATTTTTGAACAAAATACAAGAGGAAAGAACAGATTTTATATTCTAATAGCAGGAACAGAAGAATATAAAAAACTCCAATAAATTGACAATTGAAAGAGCATCCCTCTTGATAAATTATCTTTAAATACTTTAATATATTGTAAACACCCATACAATTTAGGCTTAAATATAAACAGTAAATGACTATTTTCGTAATACTATTATATTTTTTTTGTTTAACTAATTTGGATATTGTTATCAAAGGAAGTAACAGTAAAAAAAATAAGGAATAAATTAGAGTTTCTACTATATCTAACACTTTAAGTCACCTCAATAATTTTAGAAGGATTTGTTAAACTTGTTGAACCAATTAGCTCAAATCTCAAATTAATTATCCTATTTATTGTCATTTGGTTTATAAATTCCTCCAAAAAATACAAGCCTATTATTTCTAGCTAATAGGCTTTTATCTAACTACCGACATATCAAAACCTTCTTCGGTTACATAATCCTTAACACTCCATATGTTGATTTCTTGTTCTTTTGCCTCTTGTTCTGCTTCTCGAAATGCGTCTAGATATTTCGTATTTGGCTCATAAACATAAGCAACTCGTGCATATCCTTTTTCGATCAACAGCTGATTAAAATTCACATCATCTACCCATATGTAAGCAAGTAGACGACCATATTTATCTGTTTCAGGATCTCCCAATTCTATTTGCACAGTCTCCCCTTCTAACTGCTCTTTCACAAAATTACTTGCTTCTTTTCCGAAAGGTTGTACTGGTTTACGTGGATGCACACTCTCTGGTGTATCCAGTAACAAAAAACGAACCCTTTCTTCCTCTCCTTTGGCATTTTGAATAACAATGGTATCTCCGTCCACCACTCGTTTTACAACTACTTCTTCTGCTTGTAATTCTTGTTCCGTAAAATAATGTTTAATGTCTACAAGCAACTCATCTCCATCAAAAAAGAAAAAAGAAAAAATGAGTACCACGATTGTAGCTATAACTTTAATTAGATGTCGCATTTAATTTCTCCTTATCTTCATTCTTTTGCAAGCATATTTACTGCATTTAGAACTTCCTCCGTTTTCTTCTCTAAATTCGCAGTATGAAAATGAATATAATTTAAAGCCTCTGTTACTTTATTAAGTGCTAATTCGTAGCGTTCATATTCGTTTTTCATACCATTAAATAGCGTAATATGTTGCAACTGAATACGCAAAAATTCTTCCCTGGACAATCCCCTTTTTCTTGCTTCCTGGTCTAATTTTTTAACAGCCATGTCGTCCACATTACGAACCAATACATCCATCATTCTACCCCCTTTTTTACATTACTGTCTCCCTAAAAATGCATTGACGTCTTCCATATCCACGTTGGTTATTAAAGATAAAAGAAACAGCATCCTCTCGTGCTGCTTTTCTAATTGTTCTAGGCGATAGTAATTTGATTCCAGAACTTCCCTCACTTGGCGAAGCACTTCTTCAAACCAAACACGATCATTTTTTACTCCATTTATAATTGCAAAACTTTCGAGTTGCTGTTTTAAATACGCGTTTCTAGATAATCCTTTGTCCTTTGCATTTTGATCGATTCTTTTAACGATTGTAGGGTCTACATCTCGTATTTTAATCTCCATTCGAACAACCTCCTTCCTGTAGCATAAAGGCGCAAGCGCAGGCATCTACCCGTTATACATACGGGGAGATGTGAAGAGCATAAGGGGAAAATGCCCCCACATGAGGTGGGGGACTAGGCAGAGCCTAGTTTTCCGTTGTTATCAGATTTTCGCAAGAATATATAACTTTTATATATGTTTTTTGCATAGAAATAGTGGGTTTTATTCATCATTATTGTATATTTATACGTTTTTCGTATAAATATATTATTTTTATATATGAAAAAAGCCTAAAAAAATAGCAAGTAAAACCCTTAACAGGGTCTGTTACTCACTATTTGTTTTACGTAAACGTTTATTTTTCTTCCTTATTTTTCACTTCTTTTTTTGGTCGTTCATCCTCCTTCTGTTCGTTCTTTTTTTCATTTGAATCATCATGTTTAGCTGTCTTTTTTCCGTTTTCATCTTCCAGGCCTTTTAATTTTTTCTGTAACATGGCGTGTTTTTCGGCATGCTTTTCAGCTAATTTTTCTAACTCTTTTTTCTCCTCTCTTGTTTGTTTGATAGACGCTTCCTTCTGTTCAATAGACGTTTTTGTTGCTTCTTTTTCTTCCTCCGTTTGATATTCTAAATCAGCTTTTAAGGAGTCTATTTCCTTTTTTAATTTGGTTGCTAATTGATCTTGCAACGGAATTTGTTCTTCTAAAATATACGTTCTTTTCTTCTCTAACTGCTGCATTTCTAACTGGATATTATCCTTTTGATAATCCATGGCATCTTTCGTTTTTAATGCGTTATTAATTGTAATTTCACGGTAATCACCAACGATAATTTTTTCCGATGGTTCGGGTAATTTGACCTCATTTAATGCTTCGTTATCTACACTTTCTTGTTCTAGTAACTGATCTTTATATTCCGTTAATAACATTTCTTTGTCTCTTTTTTCTCGTACAAACAAACCAATGACTTGATAATCTTCAGGCACGTTTTTAATTTGAACGATGATATTGGAGTCATCTTTGTACACGACTTTGACAGGATATTCTTCTTTCGATTCACGCTCTTTAGCTGCAAAAGAGAACGTTGGTTTTACCACATCGGAACCAGAATGAATGGTTTCAATGTTCACTTCCATTAACTTTTTCTTCGGATTATATTCCCAATCCATGAGCTTTAAATCCGTCTGATCTAGTCCAGAAATAGTTTCATGGAAAGGGGTTTGCATAATTGGACTATCATCATACATCCACCATTTAGACGTAAAAAAAACACCAAATAGAATGGCTACTACGATTAACAAAATAATATAAAATTTGTTTTCTCTTGCTTTAGATATTTTCCCCAAAGAGCATCAGCCCTCCTTTCCATTTTTCGTTAAAAACGGTTTTAAGAATGGAAGTGGATCTACTTTTTTCCCGTTAATAATGATTTCAAAGTGTAAATGGGCAGCTGTAGAAGCTCCCGTAGAACCGACTTTTCCAATGACATCACCTGCTTTTACTTTTGTCCCTTTTGCTATTCCTTTTTCGTCAAGATGCAAATATCTTGTTTGCAAACCGTCTCCATGATCAATGACAACATACCATCCAGCTCCTGAACCCATGTTGCCACTTGTGGAGTGATGTAGCGTCCCGTTTGATGTACTTGTCGTTACTGTACCCGAAGCAAAAGCGACAATTGGCTTTCCTCTTACACCGTTTGCAGCAATATCGATACCAAAATGATTGGCACTACAACCTGCACAATTTCGTCGTCCGAACTTTGAAGTAATACGTTTTGTATACGGAACCACCCAAGCTTTATCTCCTTTAAATTCGACATCTACACCTTCTATTGGATCACAATTCATCGTAAGTCCACCAAGCTTTGCAGCAATCCGTTTTGTATTCGGAGCCCAGTGTACATTTAAGTTATTTGGATCGTTATCTGCACCAATGGGAGCATAAACACTACCTAACTTTTCAATCGTTACTAATCCGTCAACAATAATACGATTATAAAGTGTATTCGCCATGGCACTTAACCCTTCATCCAAGTTACTAAAACGATATAATCCACTACCATTAGGGTTCATTAACCCCCCTGGATTGTTTTTATTTACGACAGCCTGTGACTTACCGTAAGCTGTTTCATGTAAAGCAATAGCGCCAAATAAAACCGGATCAATCCCTTTTTCTTTTGCCAACTCAATAATCGTGTCGCCATGTCCTTTGAATGCACCTGACTTGTTCGTTTCAAAATAAGCATTCCAAGCTTCCATATTCATTTCTCCCGTTTGCGAACAACTATACATTCCTCCAGTTCCACTTGAATCATTCTTTTCTGCTGAGCCTCCAGCTACTCCAAATATGACTAATAGTAGAATAAAAAACAGAAAAATAACAAGGACTCCTGATACACCCAGAAGTCCAATTAAAGCAATACCTATTTTTTTCGTGATAACCGTTTTGGCCATCTTCATGAAGTTTTTCACTGTCCTCCACCTTCCATGGAAGCACCAGTAGCGTCTACGTGACTCACCAACCATTCATCTTCATGTTGCTTTACTGTGACATACATCATGTCCATTTGTTCATTTACTTTCTCATCATTAGCTATTACATCCCAAGATACGAACACACCCAAGACCATTTCATTGTTTGATATTTCTTCTGCTGGTGCGACACTTAATTCTTTAATTTCTCTTTGGACATCATCCCCCGATGGCTTCTTCTTTTTAATCGATTTTAAGTATTTCGGAGTAACCAACGCTTTCCAATTATCTATTGTAAAATCTTCTTGAACCCATAGCGTGGCTACTTCCTCTGCCATCGTTTTAGCCTTTTTTAACACATCTTCCCCATATGTTTTTTGGAAAAGAGTATCCATATCTCTTTCTTCAAGCTCTACTTCTTCTGCCTCCTCCTGAGGTGCTTCTCTTTCTTCTTCCACTGTTTGTTCCATTTGTTTGTCTAATTCTTCTATATAGGCTTCATCAACTTCCTTATTGTCTTTACGCTCTGGTTCTGTATCCTGGAACATTTCTTCCACGTCTTTTTCTTGATCATCTGAACCGAAATAATTAAAAAGCATAACCGTTAAAACACCAAACGTAATGACCAATAAAAACACAAACTTCGCAATCGTTTGCCGTTCCAATGTTACATCCCTCCTCGGAAGAGTGCTAACTCTTCTTCAGAAGCTTCTATGTTTAGCATCAAATTTCCAACACCATTAATGGATAATAAGCAGTCTCCTTGTTGAAATTGCGGAATTTGTGCTAGCTCCGATTCACTCATCTCTCCTTCAAAGATGGCTCGCAATGAATCCAACGTGTTTGTATCTTGTTGCATAATAAATTTGTATTGGGTAAGCTCAAACAAAGTTCTAATTTTTGTTACGGTTGCACTATCCGAATGGTCAGGAACAAAATCTCGAATTGATTGGCTAGCCAGCACTAAGCCCCCGAAATACTTTCTAGCCTCCCGTGCAAACTCCGTTAAAAAGGAAACAGCTAACATGTTATCTGCGTTAATAAACCGGTGCGACTCATCAATAAAAACCAATAATCGAATAACTTCATCAAAATCAAATGCATCATCTTCATACATTTGACTTAACTGCGGTGCGCCAATTTGAATTAAATTATCCCAAATTAAACTCAAAGCATTATGCATTTGTGCGTTAAAGACGCTTTTTTCTAAACCCGTTAAATTTCGAACGGAGAAGAAAATAACTTGTTCATTCGTAAAGTCTGGAATCGTTGTATGTCCATTAAAAAGGTAGCCATAGCTATGCACTAAGTTATCAATAACAAGCTCAATTTTTTCTAAGCGATTCACACGCGAAAGGGAAAGTTCAGAACGAATAATTCGTTTCTCTATATTTTCATAAAGTTGATCTTGAATAAAGTTTAATAAGTCACTAAAAACAGGGTACTCGTCGTTTGGAAGCGTTGTAATCCCTGTTGTTTGCATTTTTTCTTCAAACCCTAAAGAATTATAAAACAAACGTAAAAGCTTTTTAAACTCCTCTAATTCTTCTGAAGACGGATCATTGGCAAGATAATTATAGAAATCTGCCATCTTAGATAAATGTTGCATATAGCTCAATTCTTCTGCCTTTCTTTCATTGTTTTCTTCACCTTCTGTACGGTAGATTTGCAATGGGTTAATAATACCGTCGCCACCATCTAAACGGATACTATATCCATTAAACTCACTAACAATGGTTTCAAATTCACCTGTTACATCAAACCCTCGAATGAAATTTCCTCGAATAGTGTTGTCTGACATTATTTTTTTTAATGTCGTCGACTTTCCAGCGCCCATTGTACCGACAACAACAGCATTATAATATCTCCGCCTTGTGTCTTTATGGAACAGATCAAACAATACATTTCCCCCTGTGAATGACATGCCTAAATAAGATCCATTTGGATCATTTAATTCCGCAAAGTGATACGGTAAACCTGAAGCTAACGTCATCGCTGGCATTCCCTTGCCTTCTCGTTTATTTGGTAGTAACTGTTGCTGTGAAAATGGTAGAAACATCGAACGCCATTCCCAGCTCGTTTCATTTAAAAAGATTTGCCCTTTAAAACCATAAGAGGTTAAATCTGTTTGTACATTCTGAACTTTTCTTTCGAGTTCAAACATAGTTGGGGCATGGATAAATAAACGCAAATGAATAAGTTTAATGACTTCTCCCATTTTACTAATTTGTTCATATAAATTCCCCATTTCTTGGTAGCTTGTTTCTGCATCCCTGCGAGCCGATTCTTGTTTGGCTTCTCGGAATCGTACGTCTTGTTCGACCATCGATTTATTAATCGAACTAATCGTTTCATCTTTATCCATGGTGGCCACATCTTTTACTACAATGACATCTCGCATAGAGGACAAGTTTTCTAACCAGAGCATATTCACCGATGAAGGATAATCCCATATATGAATACACGCTTCGTAACCATCCCCTTTTTGCACATATTTATCTTTAAAATTAATGCCACCTTGTGGTTGAATTTTAGCTAAAAAATGTTTATCCGCTTTTATCTTGTTCTTTTTTTTCGCTTCTTCTACTCGCTGTTGCTCATTTTTTTTACGTTTTAACAACACCATATGTCCACCTCAGTCCTTATAATTTTGTGTTTTGATTGTTTAACAAGAATAGAATATCTTCCTTTTTCTCTTGGCTAATTTTCTTTATTGGAAAGGATTGTTTCATCCCTCTAATAACTACATCTTTTCGCTCATCTAGTTGCTGTTTGTTATCTGCATATAAAAAAAGAAAGAACTCCCGATTCGTTCTCTCTTTCTCTAAAAAATCAAACTCGAATAACTTGCGATCAATAAACCTTAACCGCAATGGATCAGTGGTCTTTTTTCGTTTTTTTAGCCAATACCTTTTCTGCCTTTCCATATTAGCTGGAAAGTTAAGCGTTACTTCTTTATAATCGTAAAAATAACTTCTAAGAAATCGTGTTTGTGCCAAAAGCAATATATTTAAATCTGTATCGTTTAACGATTGCAAATCGCTTGGTTCAATTTGAAGAATGTCCATAACGCCTTCCTTTAAGTAAATGACATCCTCCTGTATTTGTAAAAAGGGAACAACATATGGGGTTTGACTCAACACTTTACCTTCCCTTTTTCGTTTCACTTCTTCTCGCTGGTCTTCCTTTGTCTTTTTTCTTTTCCATTTACGAATAGCTTTTCCTAAAACAGCAGGCTTTTGTTTTTTCTTTTTGTCCTCCTGTTCTAGATAGGAAGGTACAACAATAGGTTCTATATCTTGATTTTCAATTTCTTGTTGGCTCATTCTGTTCCTCCCTTTCCTGTTCGTTTAATATGCCCTGGTAATCCAGGGCGTGGTACGTATTTCTATCCTGTTTAAAAAATAAAATAATAGACATATAGTTTTTCAAGTTTGGATTACTCGCAGAAGGCATAACCATGTAAAATAAAAACGAAATGGAAACAATAAAATAAGGTATCACGAATACTTTGTGTACCATATCTTTAAGTACAGTGAAAATAAAAAAGAGACTAACAAATATAATGATTAGCTCTCGAATTTCCAAGCCCAAAAGTTTGGGCTTGGCTTTAATCTCTTTTGGTATTTCGTATTTCATTGTTTCTTAATCCCTCCTTCTGGTTTTTTGCTAGGGAAATCTTACTTTCTCTCTCCTTATTCCCTCTTTGGGAAATATCTGTTTTACTATTTAAACGTTCTTGAGATTGATGATTTGTTTGTATTGTTCTTCTACTGTCAGTTGACTGGATAGGTTGCTTCCCCCCCGAAACAAAAGATCCTCCATGAATTGGAGAAGGTGTGCTCACTGGTGTTCCTCCTTGTGTCCTAGATGTATGCATGCTATGGTTACGTCCTATTCCTAATTGCTTCGGCGTTGATTGGCCAAGTGGTGTTTTTATTTGCTGTGTCACTTGTCGCATACCACCAACTGTTTTAGACATACCAGAACGGGCTCCTGAACGAACACTTCCAATTGTTTGTTTCACTTTTGCATGGCTGGAACGACCAATATATTTTGCTCCCTCAATCGGATGTGCAGCTGCTCTAGCTGTTTGCATTGCTCCCTTACCTGTTATTTTGCCAGCTCGACGTATTTTCTGACCAACATCAAATCCTGTATTTTCCGCTCTTGTTGCAAAAGATTTCATGCGTCGCACTGCAGGCATACCACCGATAAGCGTGTTTTTAAACTGTGGCTCTTTATGACCATAAGGCAATCCTTGATTTTCCGTTTGTGATGGACGTTCTGAAGTAGATGCGCCCATTTCTTGTTGCTGTAATTTTTGCCCTACTGCTGTATCCATTGCTCTTTGAACAGAATCGTTTGTAGTTTGCCCTTCCCCTACACCAATAGACTGGTTCACTGGTGATGATGAGATTGCCTGCATTCCTTGTCCTAACCCTTCATGTTCAGAAGGTTGATCTTTATTTGCTGATGTGCTGAATGATCTTGATAAGTTAGCTAGTCTAGGTTTTTCTATTCCAGCATTTGGAGAACCTTTAGCGTTTGGTGCGTGCTTTCCTTTAATATTTTCTGCTCTATCTGGTGAATGAGGTACAAGCAATCCTCCAGGTGTTTTCATATATCCATCTTCACTACTTCCATTATTATCTGGAGTCATACTTAGTTCGCCATTGCCAAAGCTGGATTCACTTCCGAATGAAGGAATTGGCTCTCTATCTAATCCTTGGTTTGGCGTTTTCCCCATTGCTGGTATTTCACTAGTATTTTCTCGTTGACCGTTTCCTCTATTTGTATCAGGTATTGGCTTCACTTGATCGTTATCTTTGCTCATTCCGCCTTGTTGTTGGTTTTCTTTTGGCGTTTTTGTACGCATACCTCGAAACATGCCTTTTGCTCCAGAACCAATTCCAGCAGTAGCTTTACCGACACCACCAGCTACTTTTCCTGCTCCTTTAGCAGCGCCTCCTGCTAGTTTCGTACCAGCGTATGCACCCATCATCGCTTGCCAACCAGAACGTAGACCAGCGTCAATCCCCATTAATCGCTGTACGATATCTGGCGCATCTATTAATGCCCACGCACCAGCAACAAGCATGAGGACTACCCCAATGCTACCAATATCAGGCTTTAGCGTATTTACCCAATTGCTGTAGATAATGAACATTTTTAATAGAATAACCATGATAAACATAACAGCAAATGTATTTGTGATTTCCACAAGCACTTTTTTGGTTCGTTGACCACCTGTTAAATCTGTTGTTGCCACAAACATCCCAAAAATTTGATGAAATGCCAAATCAAATACAGCTCTTCCGACTTTTATTACGGTGATAGCCAAAGCCACCGATGTTACGATTAGAGAAAAGAACAAAACGCCCCAATTAACATGATAACGATAGTATGATTCTTTACCTAGATCTGTTAAAGGTATTTGATTATCCCTTAATTTTTCTACTTTATCCTCATCGCCATAACCTGTTGGAACAGCCTTTTTTTTAAGTAAGCTATTATTAGAGTCCATTTTTTCAATAATATATAGAGAGGGGTTATTCGTTGATAATTTATTACCATACGTATAATCACTTGTTCCAACAGTTGATTTATCTTTGTCAATTGGTCGGGGTGGAGTGGATTCATCTCCTATATAGTCACTGCCTTTTCCTGCAACTCGAAAACCCTTTTCTTCATAATACTTCAAATCAGCTACATTACTTTTAATAATGCCACCAGCAAGTGTTTTATCCCCTGTTTGTTGCATCCATCCCAAACCGTAACCAACCATCTTGTTCATTTCTGTCATTAGTACAGGAATAACTACTATAATCCCTACAGCTAATAACACATTCATAAGCACTTCATGGCGTTTTTCAATCTTGTTTAACATAAATAAGATGCCTAAAACCAATACTGAGATAACAAATACACCAAATACTAGAGGCTTAATGACATCCATAACCTTTTCCATTCCTGGTGATTCATAAAAGTCATTAAATATAATGACTTTATGTACAATATTTTCCATTATATTGTTAACAAAAACGAGCATTTTAACTAATCCCCATAAAAACCCACGAACTAAATCGTTCCAAAGCCAACCGTCACTAATATTTAAAATAGATTCTAGTTGTTCGTATTTGGGTAATAAATCCTCTTTATCATCAGCATGAATAACTATTGGTTTTAAATAAAGAAAGTGAGCTATTACAACTAATATTAAACTAATCAGTTTCCAACATTTATATTTCAATTTAGATTGTGCCTCCCTTCTAGCCAAAAAAAGAACCTACCCATAAAGAGTAGATTCTTGTTTAAACGTTTTGTATTTATTCTACTGCTATATTATGAAACTCAACATAGTCAATGACTTCACCAATTTCATCATACAAATCTTCTTTATTATACTGATCTCCTTCACTAGACAGCATATTTTCAAAATCTATCTCAACGCCTATATCTGTAATACCTTGTTTATAAACTATCGTAAACAAGTTAAGCAAACCCTCTCCATCACGCTTTAAATCTGGATGCTTATAACTTTCCATAATTTGAACGACTTCTTCCTTTTCTCCTTCTTGCACGATAACATAATAAGCTTTCTGATTTGATTCTTTTACGTACTTATCCATCTCCTCTATTATATTTGATTTTTCTATGTCCGATTTATCGGCGTCAATGGTATAAAGTAAAAATGTATCTCCGTTGTCTAACTTTTTCTCCAGGTCTTTTAAACTTAACTCGTTCATTCCTTCTTCAGGCTTTCCACAAGCTGATAATAGAAACAGCAAAATCAAAAAAATACTAACCCCAATATACTTCTTCCTCAATGTATAACCCCTCACTTTATAATGTTTTCCGACACTATTATAGCAAATTTATAACCTTACAGATATATCCAATTTCTTTTTTTGGAGAAAATATAAGTTTAGTTGCACGAATAGGTAGGTCATCCCAATTAGTCCTAAGCTTATAAGTTGAAACTCTAGGAAAATATCCCATAAGTATGGAACAAAAACTCGTAAAACAACCATCATACCTACCACCAAGGAAAGTAGAATGTATACATTAAAGGCAAAACCTTTCTTTTTTCGGTATAGTTCATCTCGTTTCTTCAGTTCAAAGAGCATATTGCTTTGAATCTGTGAAAATAAATCGTTTGCATCTCCACCACGACTATATTTAATAAGTAAATTGTGGTGAAACTGATCCAGGGAAGGAAAATTATATTTTTTAAAGTGAGAAGTATCTAATACCGCATCTTTCTCCAACTGTTCTATCGTCTTATCTATATCTTTTTGAATCTCTCTACTGACGGTTTCTCTAGTATGCTTTAAAGCATGAAGCACATTCTCTCCTGTCTTTAAGAAAAAGTTCATGTTGGTCATATATTTTAATAGCTCGTGCAACTGTTGCTGATACGTTTTTAAACGCTTATTCGGTATGGTGAACACATAGATAAAAAAGACCATGCCCCAAAATCCAGTTACCATACCGAAAATGGCATTTTTAGAGATAAAGTAGAAGAAACCAAAATTGACTATAAACCAAAAGACAATATGCAAAAAGAGCTCCCAACCTACAAAGAGAGCTCGCAAATCTTTCCATGCTATTTTTTTCACAACAACAAACCTCCTATCAATTCATCTACATTGCTTGAAATAAATATTTATATATTTATGTTCTAACGTTTTTTAATTTACTAAGATAAATAAGGTTCAAATGTCTCAATTTTTTTCCACTTCTTATTTTCTACAAAGACAGAAGGCAATAAATGATACAGACGTTTATTCTTCAGGTATTGCAACGCTTTTTCTGACAAAGGGTTGATGACTTCCCTTGTCTGGTACGATCCATTATAGTTTTTTTCTTCTCTATATAAATAAGTTCCTACAGCACCTTTTTTTGTAAAATCGGTAAACTCCACCATTTCTTTAATTCTTCTTTCTATTTTTCCGTTCTCTTCATCCATTTCTAGATGAATACCGAACGGAAATAGTTCCGTAACCTCTCGTCCGATAAATTGTTCACTCATACCCTGATAAGCTGGTGATTGGCGTATCATTGGAATAAAACGAGAAGGGATACTCATTGCTCCCTTCGCATGAAGTGTCGTAATAATATTGTGATCCGTTTTAGCTGCATCTAACATATCAGCAGCTTCCACCCCACGAGTTTCTGCAACATTAACCCAATCAGGGTTATTTCTCAGTGCAGCTTTCACCAAATCTTGAATGGTTATATTATTTTCCATTTGATCAGACTCCACCGTTTGCCAACTGGTTATATCTTTTTTGGGATATAAGGTTTTTATATGGCTGTCTCTAGTATCTTCAATTAAAATAATAATGTCCTTTTCAGGAATATAAGATACGAGTAGTTTTTGTAATTCTGTTTTTCCAGAACCAGTACGCCCACTAATCACCAAATTGGAACCAGCCATAACTAAGATTCTTAACAGTTCCTCTACATCCTGCCGTTTATTTACCGTTAAATCTTGAATATTCGTAACCGCAAGTCTTGGTCGTGATATACGAATTGCCATCGTCATTCCATCCGGACTGACGCGATCATGCATGACATTAATTCGCATATAGCCAAACTCTGTATTTAGTTCTGGTTGACTATTATTTATTTCTTTGCCTTGCACATCAGCAATTTGTTTTGCTAAACGCTGTACTTCTTTCAATGTTGGTTGCTGTTCTGCTCTATAACGCCCATTTTGATTATGTTGCAGTCGCAACTCCGTACCATTAAAGCGAATATCTGTTATTCCTTCATCTTTTAAAAACGGACGTAAAAAAGACTTTTCAATAATATCTTGAATGCGTTTTTCTTGTTCTGTATTCACTAATTGTTTGCTCCTTTCATACTTCTAATTGTTGTGGCAATGTTGCAATAACTTTTTCCAGTAGGGCAATTTCATCTTGTGTTAACGTCAACCCTTTGCCCACATATTTTTTATCTGGCGACCACCAACGTACATCAAATTTTGGTTTTTGTCCGTTCCAACTAATATAATTAAGTTCTTTTGTCCACCCATTTTGGCCTGTTCGTAAAACAGCAATTTCCTTAATAATTTCCCAATCTGTTTTATATTGCTTCACCTTTCATTCCTCACTTCCTCCAATCTTATTTTCTTATCCGAAAATATTCATCGCATCCATAACATCTTCCATGTAGTACATAAAAATAACTACCGCAAAGCTACCCACAATAAACAAAGAAATTAAAATAGGGGGAATAGCTAAGTTTTCCATGGCGGTCATTCTAGAATCAATTAATTCGTTCGTTTTATTTTCATGGATACTTTGAATATAATTTTGTAATTCTCGTAGTGCATCTGCCTTTACACCAAATTCGCTAAACTGGTAAATCTTATCCATAATCATATAAGCTTCTGCTGAACCGATATATTTCGCAAAATCTATATAAGCTTCACGGTTATTATCTTGCTCAATCCGCTTGACTAGCTTCTTTAATTCCTTTTTTAATGGCTCATTCGTATAATTTACCGTCTCTTTCAAAGTTTGATATATATTTCCTGATGAGGATTGTAGCGCCATAAAACTTTGCAAAAACTGCGGAAATAGAAAAGACATAAGCAAGTCATTTTTCTTTTTGTTTAGCATTAAATCAAGATATGGCAATTTATAGCCAATAAAAAAAGCAACAGGAGATCCAATAAGCCACATTGGCTTTTGGAGAATCAACACTCCTATTGCAAATAAAAGAAATAAAACAATACCTAAAATCCAACGCATTTGGCTAAACTTCTTCTGGCTTCGATTAAAATAAGCCAAGTACGCCTCTCTTTGTTCTTCTCGAATGAGTTCCATCAATTATCAACACCTCCATGCAGTGCATATTCTTTATATTTTTCCCTTTCATCTCCATCATCTTCATCAGTTGGGAATATCTGCAATTCACCTTTTGGTGTATCTCGTTCTCTACCTTTCCATTCTTCTAAGAATTCCTCAGATACATAATGAGCAATTCTTTCTTTGATCTTCTCGATGATAAAAGGTTTTACTTCTAATTCAAAAATGAGATAACTTAACAAGTGTACAAATGACCAGTTGTCCATTTCTTCTAAATAACCAAATTCTTTATCCGATGCAAAAGCAATCTTAATTAGGTCTGTTTTCAATTGGGCAAAGTTATTAGCTCCCATTGCATCTTTCATAAATACATGCGCATCTTCTTTTGTTTTAGAAGTAAATACAATGTTTTCCAACTTCGTGTTATGGTACGTTTTTGACATAATCGGTAATGTTAGCACAGATTTACTATTGTCAAAATCATCACTCAAGTAATCCCAACGAGGTTTTAAAGATGTGACCCCCGTATTAAAAATGGGCTTTGGCGTAATTTTTCTGCGCTTTTTATCTTGTCGTTTATTTGTACGAATTATAACGGATTGCCCTTCTCTCAGTTGCATGAGCTGATCTGGCATTAATAATGGTTGCTCTCTCACAGATTCACTATGAGATTTATCCGTTGATAATAAATGACCACTGCGACTAATATCTGTAACTGTTTGTTTTCCAATAAGGGAACTGAATCTTTCAGCTGTATCTAATTCGTTTGTTAAAATATAAATCTGGTTAGAGCAGTTCCCCATAATCGTTTTAGATCCGTCTTCTCCATATTGTTCTTTGAGTTGTGAATAGTTTTGAACAACTAAGTGAAAACGAAAACCTCTCCCAGCACCTACAGTAATCATGCTTGATACCCCTTCAACAGGAGGCATATTCCCAAACTCGTCTAACAAACAATGAACATGGCGCTTCATCTTTCCATTTGGACTCATTGTGGCTTTTTCCGCATTCACACGGTACAACTGACTAATAAAAATACTTGCTAAAACATGATTAGATGAATCGAAGTCTGGTATTACCATAAAAATGGCTACTGGTTTATCACCAAAACCTACTTCTGTTAAATCAATACTATTATAGCTTGTAAGCTTTGCATTAGGCTCTAATGTAAAAATTTGCAGCTTGTCCATGGCCACACTGAAAATACTGGCTCTGGTGTTACCAGCAGCAAAGTTACTCGTTGCATACATCATGCGTGCAGGATTATTCTCTCCTCGAGATTGGAAAAATTGATCCAATGCGTTATTCCCTTCCTCATCTTCTTCACTTCCTAATGTAGCGAGAAAGTTAGCGACGGAATACATATTAACTGTTTCTTCTTTTCCAGTAGCAATCGCATCTTCTGTTAATGCCAAAATAATAGCATTTACTAATGATTTTGCCGAATTAGACCAGAACGGATCTTTTGCATTTGGTTCATGGTATAGGCTATGAGATACACTGTTTGCATACTGTTGTGCTAAACTTTTATTTCCTTCCTTCCATGCTTTAACCACTAAGTATAAGGGGTTAAACCCCATTCCCATAGCTTGTTGCATGAGGTTAAAAATATAGATGTCATATCCTCTTTCCTTTAATGTTTCATAGGAAGCGCCAGCTAGTTCCCCTTTCATATCATTTATGATCAACGAAGGTTTGTTTTTAGCACGAGATAAAACATCAATGGTTGGAAAAACGTACGTTTCCCCTTTCCCAGAACGAGTAATTCCTATAATAAGATTGTGTGAAGGAGAGTTATCAATTAATAAACGGTAAGGTTTATGCTTTTCTTTCAATCCTGAAATAACTATACCAGCATCACCTTTGTATTCTTTTTTTGTTGCAGGAACAATGTTATATTGTTTTTTCAATTGCTTCACTTCTTCAAAAGAACTTGTACCATACTGTCCCTTATTAAGGGTTTTATAATTCATCTGCACATTATAGATCAGCTTTAATATTCCGATTCCTGTTAAAATGTAAAAACCAATGTAATACGCCTTCATGTTGCTTTGAAACTGAAACATACTCTGCCAATCAAATGAGAATGTTACTTTATTCGGATCATCTGCGAATAATTGGATGGCCGTCATTAACTCCTGAAGAAAAGCAAGTAACATGTTGGCAATAAAAAAGGATGCGACTAAAACAAACAAAATGATTAGCGCAACCACTTTTGTATTGAATAACTTTTCATACAGCTGCATAATATCCCCCTTTCTTTAGACATAAAAAAACACCCTATTTACATAGCGCGTGAACTTATTTGCCATATTCATTTTCTAATTTCCTGTCCTTAGCTAATTGTTTCGAATTAAGTTTCCCTAAAGATACATAGTTATCAGGATGAGGCAATGGATCTGGTACTATTCTTTGATCAATATTTTTTGATAGCGCCCAGAATTTTTGATCTTGTTTTAACCAGTATACAGCTGGTTTTATATCATTCCAATCTTGCTTTATTTCCTTAACACTTTTTGTTGTTGCTATCGAATACGAAAAAGAATCACGGCGACCTTGTAGCTTTAAAGCGTAAATGTCAAGTCTATTATGATTCCCAACATGTTGAATTTCATCAACAAACAAAGGGCTTTTCCTCATTACATCATATTTGTTTTCTCCTGACTCTGTTACTAGAAAATTCAACTTTTCAGCAATTACAGACTCTTTAAATTGTCTCATAGCTTGTTCATGTCCTGGTGAATGTTCATCTAGTTTGTTTTTGAAGTACGGATTTTTTAATATATAATTATACCTTTCCAACATGTCAATTTTTGTACGTAAAGGAACATTTGTAAGTGGTACTGTCATTTCATCAGCACCAAATATCTCAATACGTTCCATTTTAATTACACCATATAGACCCTTCCTGTCACCATGTTTATTCATAAAATGTGTATTTTGCGGTACTCTAATTTCGTCATCCCTTAACTTGTAACCATTCTCTTCTGTTTTACCATCATGAGACATAACTTGCACTACAGGAATTGCTACTATTGCTCCAGCGCCCGCTCCAATGACTATACCGTACCTTGGTTTTCCCTCGTAAAAAAGAGGATGCCCATTTTCTGCACCCTCTTTTCCTAATCTTTCTTTTTCTGCTTTAGATATATACGGGTAATGATGTACTCGAACTACATCACCCGATTTAAACAAACCCACCTAGTACTCATTCCTTTCTATATACAATACTTCATCTGGATCAAAGTCATCTTCAGGAGCGTTTTTATCTATAAGATACAAAATCATTCTATCTAACTCTACCCCTAAATGCTCATTTAGTATATCGCAATTCTTCATTGCTTCATCGAGATGTTCTTGTTCGTAATTAGGTAGCGCCATATCATATATGATTTGATCTCTTGACTTTCCTTTCCAAACATACTGACACAAAAAATCACCAGACTTCGTGTATTTTCTATATTCGTCTTCATTTTGAAAGTCTTTTCTTGTTTTCAACATTCTACCACTCCTTATCGAAGTAATATTTAAGCATATTATATTAATTTTATTTTGTCAATGAATTACCTCCTGTTTATAAACACCGTATCAAACGCATCCAATGTTCTGTCACCTCTTACGTCTTGATACGTATAGTTATACGTTATTTGAATTTCGTCTCCATAATCTTGCTTGGTACTTATTGTTGTCCCATCTTTATTCTTAAATGTGATGGCATACCCTCTATCTTTTAAGTTTTCTACCACTTCTTGGACATGATGCGTTACTCCACCTTCCTCTTTCACTAGTTCCCCTACTTCTGTGGTGACTTTTAGAAAAGCATGTTGATGAATGCTGCCAATGCCTATTGTTAAAAAAACAGGGACAACGAAACCGATAAATATAGCCATTGAAAAAATAGCGCCTTTTAGTTCTGCCAAAAGATCACCCCATTTCTAAACAACATCGCCATTTTTCAAAAGCTCATGGATATTATTTAACTGTACTTCATAAGAATAGAATCCTTTCTCATGATCATGGAGTACAGTCACTACAGATGCACCCATAGAAATAAATCCTGGTGCAACTTCTTCTAAGAATTCCTCTCTAGTTAATGGGTCAGGCTCATATTTTTTCCAATGAGGAAATGCTTCCTGCTCATGAAAATCAACGCTTGTCCCATGATTATTAAAAGTAAAATTTGCTATTGTAGCCATCTTACCTTTCTCCTTCCTACAATTGGTTAATACTTAAACGCCTTTCTGCTGTTCCCTTTACTTCTCCTTCCTTGTTTACATATTGCACTCTGAACTGAATACCAGTAATGGACGATTCCTCTTTAGTTACCTTTCCGTTTCTATCTAAAAAGAGATAATCCAGTGTAATATCATATGGATGTGTCTTTTGAACGGAAACAACTTCCGCCGTTAAATTAGCAATTAACTCGTCTTTATCTACATATGATCCTTTTGTTTCCCCTTCCTCATCTGTCTTTGCTCTTAGTACGCCTGCACTTACAGTATCAGCTAGTATTTCAATATCAGCTGTAGTGCGTGTTGTTTGGTTTTGCATAGACGAAGCATAAGCTACTGAAAGGACTAAAACAATCACTGCTACAGAACCAAGCAACCATTTAACTGGACTTGCCATGAATTCCCTCCTCTCCTGTAAAAGCATCATAGCTCCATTTCTAATGCAGCCTCTCTTTTACGTTGATGTGTTTTAAACGGCGCAATAGATTTTATATACTGCTTTTTAAAGCGTTCACGATCTGCTTGTAAAAACTCATTTGGATCTTTTATACCTTCATGGTAAGAAAACACATTCCAATCTCGACCTACCCGCGCGTTTTCTAAAATGCCTGCCACCTTTTGATTTGCTTCCCATCCTGCTTCATCATCATCCATGGCCAGGAGAAAAGATTTATCTCGCAAAGCTTCTTTATACTTTTCTAGGTAGTCCATTACTTTTCTTGTTTTGGAAGCTCCTGTTAAGGCAATGAATCCAACACTTGCATCCATTTCTCTAAAACTCAACCCATCTAGGATAGATTCTGTAACCACTACCGTTTTGGCATTTTTAGGGATGTCCATAAAAAAATCCCTCGTATCTTTGGAGGGATTCGTAATAAGCTGTATTTCTTTTGGTTCCAAGTCAGGATTGATACTCGACCGTAAAAAAATGCGATCTAACGTGTTATCTTCTCCATATAGTGGAAACACTAAATTCCGTTGACACATCCATTCATTGTTTGCATATGCTTTTCCAAGTAAAGGTTCTGTTTTTTGAAACATGAATTGAACTAACCCTTCGTGTTGCAAATCCACCATAAAATCTCTAGCTACTTCTTTAGATAAACCTCTATACCCACTGTCCAAAGTTTTGCTCGGAAAATACCGTTGCATGTGATTATACGCTTTTTTCGCCCAATCTAATGCTTGTACTTGTTCTTTGTTTAAGGACGGATAGGCTTGTTTCAGTTTAAACTGTTGTAATTCCTTCGGCGTTTGCTTCTTATGATATTGAAGGATCATACGCTCTCCACAGTGATTCTCCCTATTACATTGGATATAGTTCAAATTATTTTTATACATAAAAGCTTCATGTTGCTGACATTCAGGACAATTACAAATATAATAATGCCCTTTATCTTCAGCATTAAGCTTTTCTAATGCTTCTTCTACACTACGAAAGGTGATTTGCTGATGCTTGTTCATCGGCATTCACTTCTTCCTGCATTTTTGCCTTCACTTCTTGCATGACTGGGTATAATACAAGAGATTGCACCATATCATCATTTTTTAATACAAAACCTTCGAACAAAATGGCGTGATATTTTTCGTACATGGATTCCATCACATTTAAATGTTGTGTAAAAGCCCATTCAAACCCCATTACTTTTGCAACCTCTTGAAATAAATATTTCTCATACTCTTGATAAAGCTTAAACCTTGGTAACAATGCCCGTAGACGGTTTTCGGGAACAGATTGATATGCTGCAGCAACATATTGAATAAAACAATTCAAGTTTTCTTGTTTTGAAAACCATTCTTCTACTAGCGCTTGATCTAGCATGTGGTGTCTTAACTTATTATGAATAATAGCTTGGTAAGAGCGTTTTATAGATAAAACGACATCTTCTAACTCCGAATAAAATCCACTTGTCACATGAGGGTATACTTCAAGAAATAGTTTATGAATTTGCTTTAGACTTAATATTAACGGTACTGGTGTTGTGTGTTTGTGACCTAGTAACTCGTCAAAGCGAATAGCAAAAGCTTTAAACTCAGGACTAACTAACAGCTGTCTTTCTTTCTCTGCGTATGATTTAAATTGATTAATGTATTTATGTCGTTTCTCTTCTTCCCAAGCACCATGTTTTAACATTGTTTCTTGGAGTTGTTCTTCCAGCGACTCTTTTCGTTCAAATGATACATAGGTAACGACCAATTTCTTACTGTCTAGCCAAAGCTCAAACGACTTAGGTGGAGATTCTCTTTTTTCTTTTCGAAGTCTTTCCCTTATCTGTTTTACAATTTCCTCGGCTTCTGAAAAGAAATAGTTACGCTCCCCGTCGATTTCACGAAACATTCCGCCTTCTTCACGAAAACGAATCATTAATTCTCGCAACACATTCCCTCCCATCTTCGTTTTTTACAGTTAAAAAAGGACTTCTCTTTAGAAGCCCTTTATTGGTTTGGTTCTTCTCGCAACAGATCAAAAGCCAGTAGGACAAATTCTGATTCCTTATTGCTTTGTTCTTGTTGGAGAAAAGTTTCAATGCCTCGCACGAAATCAAGACTATTAATTTTTTCTTCCGAATAGATTTCATCTTTCTGGTAAGTTCTATTATCTGTATTAATCACGATATATTTCACTAGATAAAAATAGCGTACGTGAGATGGAGAATGAGTCGCTTCATTCTCCTCATTTGTACGCCTTAAGTAACGGTAATCGATGATTTGAATATCTTGTCCTCCCAATATTTCAGGAAGTTTTTGTTCTATTTCTTGCAATTGACCAATGGTATTAATTGGTGTTGTCATTTCCACTTCTGCATTGGCATAACCGTCCTGATGTTTGTAACTAATAAAATACACATAACTATTATCCTCCATGTTCTACCCTACCTTCTTTTAGAATCCAACAACTTGGTTGCTTAACCAAGAAACTAAAGATGTGCCTAGATATACAATTCCAAATCCTATTGCCACATTCACCATCCAACCTGTATACATTTCTTTCTTGTTCGGGTCTTTTGCCGTTGTCCATAGCAACCCAATAACTACTAAAATCAATCCTGCCAATACCGGAGCTACAGGTTTAATACTATCGGCAACATTTCCAAACGTACTAATAACGGATTCCATATGCTATTCTTCCTCCCTTGCTAGTTCAGCGATTTCCTTTTGATTTGATAGATTGAAATTTAAAATGATTTCCTGGTGCTTTTCATGCAGCCATTCAAAGTAAGAAACCCCTTCTGCCTCCAAAATTTCTTTAGCCAATGTTTCAAATTCCTTATATCCTTGAGGCTTTGTTACGGTTCGCTTACTCTTTCTTTTTGGCCTAGACTTAGCTTGTTGTTGCACCGTTTCTTGTTTTTCTGTTTGTTCCAACGTTGTCACCTCCAAAAAATAAAGAGAGAATGACTGACATTCCCTCCTACTTCGGCATTCCTTCCCCACCAAAAACGTTATCTACCATCGTATTAAAACCACTACCGATCTTCTCGATCATTGGGTCTAACACGCCCGTTGATAACGCTACAAAACTACCAAATATTATTAATACAACAATGATTAATGTAATCGTCGCTTTATAGACACTCATGTGCTCACCTCCTTCTTTTTGTATTCACATACATTATCTGGTTACTTCGGCATTCCTTCACCGCCAAAAACGTTATCTACCATTGTATTAAAACCACTACCGATTTTCTCGATCATTGGGTCTAACACACCTGTTGATAAAGCTACAAAACTACCAAATAGGATTAATGCAACAATGATCAATGTGATCGTCGCTTTATAGACACTCATGCGCTCACCTCCTACTCATCTCCTGTTGTAGTATTAAAAGGTGGGAATTATAGGAGTCGAACCTATTTACAGCCACTATTCCCAAAGAAAAAGCCACATGACTGATTCATGTGACCGAATATAAAAGTATATTTATTGTTCCAACCCTTGCTCTTGTTCCTTTTCTTTTGCTCGGATTTTCTCTGCCATTGCATCATGTGATTGCACAAGTTTTTCTAAGTCTTTTCGACTGACCGTAATCATGGCTTGTTCTTCGCCGAATAAATCCAAATCATCTTTAATTCGTTTTACATAATCAGCCAAGCTGTTCACCTCCTTCTTTGTGCAAAGAAAAAAGCCACACAACATATAGTTATGTGACTTCGGTTCCTAACTTCGCAAATTTCGTATCATATTTTATTTTCATTAGGAACTTGTTTTCATTTTTAAAAAAATCGTGTATAATATAGATAGATATTCATATAATAAAAATACCGCTAGTGCTGGTAACACTAACGGTACGCAATAGATAAGTTCCCTACAAGGGAGATCGACAATTAAAGGTAATTACAGAATAATCCACCCTAAATGAGTCGCAAGCTCAAGGGTGGATTTATTTTTTTTGGTTAAATGACAGTACCGCAACGATCAGACTAGAAAACGCTACAGTGAACATAAGAGTTTCAAAAACTGTCATACAGCCACCCCCCTTCTATTGGGAGTGTGCCGACCACCCTTGAGAAATCTTATACTATTGCTTCCTCAAGTATAGCATAATTAGTAGTGAATCTTCATAGCATTAGGAACATTTTTTGCTTCCTGTTGATATTGATGCTTTATCTTCGCCATTTCATAAAGAACAGCGATGCGAAAATCAACCACTTTTATAAAATCACCACCATCCCAAAATGTTAATCTTTCATTCGTATGAGCATTTATCCAATATTCACCATCAGTTGATATATGTTCAAACAGTTGCTCTATTTCATATGAATCGACTTCTATATATCCTGATTTTTGTACAATGCCAGAAGCAATAGAATGATTACCACTTGTTATATAGCAAAGATCTATTTCCTTAAAGTAAGATCCCATATGGTTATTACTATGGAAAATAAACCCTTTTTTAGCAATATTAATAATCGCATCTCTCATTCTAGGACGCTTCCAAGGAATTGCTATTGTTACAACCTCATCTAAATTCACCCGTTCTTTCCCAGCGGATTCCAGTCTCCGTCTTTCTCCCTTACTGTCTATGTACGTTAGAGGAATAAAAGCCTCCCTCAACAGATTAGTTATTTTCCCTTCTTCTTTATAATACACTTCGCTTAACAAATCGACTTGAATGTCTCGTTTTACAATACTTGAAAGAAAATGAAGTAATTGTAGCTTTTCTTCCAATTCGTTTCGTTCTCCTAGCCATCCATGTACAAGAGATAAAAAGCTCTCATATTCATCACGGGGAGCAATTAATATGCGTTCATCAATAATTCTCTGCTTTTTTTCTTTTTTCAAGAAAAATAGCGAATACCTCCCTATATCAAGGTTAACAAAGTTATTTTTCATATTTATCATCCTTTTTCTACTTTTTCCAATATAGGAATGAGATTGAAATAAAATCTAGGTTGCATCACATAGTCTGCATCCTCAATCATCATATGATTTAGCCTATCCACTACTTTTTTATAATTTTTTTGTTGGATTTCTTCTGCTAAACCTACTAAGTAAGGTACATATCCAAGATGCAAAATCCTATCCGATTTATACTTTTTATCCATATCCATCTTTTTCAAACAATGCATAAAGTCTATAATTAAATTTTCAGCATCAGCTTCATCCTTTGCGTTCAACATATCAATTAATTCTGTTGCAATTTTATCTCCCAAAGTTTCACCACCGTTTCATTCCTTATTACTAAAAAAGCGCTTATCCCTTAAAGAGATAAACGCCTCTATTTAAAATCCTCCTATTGCCTTTTTCACCTTATCTACAAAGTCTCGATCTACGGAACCTGTGTAATCTTTCATCTGGTCGTGTCTTTTTTCGTTGCTTTACAATACCTTATTCGACCAAATTTTGTATGATCATCAAGTATTGTGATATAAACTTCATTAACAACATCTATCGTTTGTTCAACTTTTTGGCTCTTCGCTAAATACGATGAAATAGCATAAAACACAGTTTAATAGCTTCTATAAAATCTATGAAAAAACCAAATCAAAACCGGACAAGGGAACGGATTTAATTGCTTCGCTCCACAATCACCACCTGATACAAGTCCAATTAAGCAACATCTTATTCGATGTATAATTTTCTTTCTAGGTGGTATCCTAAGTATTGGACAAGGGAACGGGTTTGGTTGCGAGCGACACATGACTCCATACTGATACCTGTTCTTTTTATTTGATGGAAAAGTCTAGTTTCCCAGCAAGAAGATACACCATAGCTACAATATTTTTATCAGACCGGTACCCTCTTGCCTTTCGTTTAGCCGTCTGGAACAAGCTGTTAATACCCTCTAAAATACCATTATTTAATTGCGATTGAAACCATTGAACTACACCATCAAAATGCTTTTTTAACGTCTTTGCCAGCTTTATCATTGGTTCTAGTCGAGATCGTAATCCCCATTGTATCCAGTCTTCCAATACCATAGGAGCGATGGGAGCAGGGTATTGATAAATTTCTTGCAAACAAAGTCGCATACGATAAGCTTTGGCAGTATCTAATTCTGTATCTTTCAGTTTATCCAGCATGGCTTTTTGTTTCTTCGTTAAATTTTCTTCATTTTTCAACCAAGCATAACGGGTATTTTTGAGCTCAGCACATGTCTTACGCTCGTTGCGACGAACTTCGTCTACAGCTTTGTTAGCCTCTTGAATCACATGAAATTTATCAAAAGTGATAGAGGCTTCCGGAAAATAGTCAGAGGCGCCTTTAATAAAAGCAGGTGACATATCCATGCAGACTTCTGTTATATTTTTCGCATGACCACCTTGTTCTTCTAGGCGTTCTTTACACGTTTTCCATGTAGCAGCATCTTTTCCTTTGGCAACATGAATGACATTCTTTTTATCTGAGTCCACAAATATAGTAATATATTGGTGCCCGCGCTTTGATGACGTTTCATCCGTATTAATCTTAGTAACATGAGAAAGGTCTTGATGAGCCATAGCTTGATCTACATAATGATGTAATATTCGCCATAAACGTGTATCGTGCTCCCCCACTAAGCGACTTACTGCATTCATTGGCATGTCTTTAACAAGCATCATAATCCACGCATCAAATAGCTTTGTAAAAGAAGCTCGTGGTTTTATAGCCCAAGGGATAGAAACACGACGCTTTTTTCCGCAGTTTTCACAATCTGTACGTGGGTGTTCTGCATGAATATAGCATGGGTATTCTAAAAAGTTTAAATGACGCCATGTCCGGTTGTAATCAGCAATATCAAAAAAACGTTGATTTTTAGCCCCGCACTCCGAACATGAAAATAAAGCATCTCTATCTACTTTTAAATAGACATCTAGCTGTTGCTTTATTTCATCAAATATACAGACATGGATATACCAAGGTTCTGGAATATGGAACACATTTTCAATATCCTTAATTTCTATTAACATATGAAAACCACCTAACATTTTATTTTGATAGTTTTCAGTATGTCCAACCTTATTTCATTTTAATCAGCGAAGGGGCAACTTTTTTAATTGCATTCATCGGACTCCACGCTTTTATGGGTACAATTTCTTTTTCGCCATTTTCCCATGTAATTTCTGCTAAATACTCTTTAATCCCCAAAAAGGATTTTAACTTTTTTATCATCCTTTCACCTCTTGAAATAACAAACTTTATAGTTGCTATATATATTTAGCTGCTTACGGCATATAGTCTATTATTTGAATTCCAACAAGAAAATCCGCACAGTTCTCTATATCCATCAGAAATGTGTCACCATCTGGATAGTAGAATATAATTTCTCCAACTTCTCTATAGGATAGTTCCTTATCTTCTTCATCATAAAACGAAACATGTTTTCTCGTTAATATATGCCTCACAGGAACACTGAATCCACAATCAAACTCCGTATCCATTACATTACCACCTGAAACATTACCCCCCATTTCCGAAACTACCTGAGCAAAAGCGTTTTCGTATTGAAACGTATAGAGCACTGTGTGTTTCTGATCAATATTACTCGCTTCTATCGGGTTATAAAACTGCATTAATTTTTGCATTTATTCTCAGCCCTCCTAAAAAAAGCGCTTATCTCATAAAGAGATAAACGTCTCTATTTAAAATCCTTCTATTACCTTTTTTACCTTATCTACAAAGTCTCGATCTACTAAACGGAACCTGTGCAACCTTTCATCTGGTCTTTCTTTCAGTAGTTCCACTATTTTCTGTTTATCCTCATGTTTTATCGTAATTGTGTTTACATCACTAGATTTAAAATTTCTAACTCTGGGATCTGGTTGCTCTATAAACCATGCTTCATCATGTCCGCTACCAAATAGATAGTGTTCAAATGAGAATTGTTGCCCATATTGCCAAGTAATATCGTTTAACCCAACATTCTCTAGCACAATTTTATTTGTATATATCTTGTTCGGCTTCAGTTTGGACTCAGGCGAAATTGGGATATAATACCGTTGCAACTTTTGCTTATCGGATACTTTATTACCATTCAAATAGAGAATGTCGTCTCGATATGCATGTTTTGTTTGTCGCAAATAATCCTGTTCTAGCTTCTTTATCGCTAAAGGGATTACTTTATCATCTATTGGTTTATCTTCTCCATACAACAAATGCCTGTTTAGTTGATAAGCAACAGGGTAACCTGAAATAAAGCCTGTATGCTTTGCAACAAAAAAGTAATCACTAATGAAATCAATTTCGTAACTTCTTTTACCAGCTCGAACGCCTTTATCCTGCATTTCATCTTGTTGTAAGAAGAAAGCATAGTCTCCCAATGATTCATACTTCGTGTGATTTGTGAAATCTTCTTGTAAGCTTTTATCTATATCCACAGGGAAATAGTGACCGTTGATAAGCCCTTTTTGTGATACATTGAAATTCTTCTTTTCATGCTCATTGGATGGAAGTTCCAATGTATACTCCAATCGATCTGGTGTAACTGGAAGGGCAGTTTGTGTTTTTAGTTTATTTTTAGCCTTCATACGATCAGTTAGCTTTTTAAACCGTTCCCGATAAACTTCACTTTTTCGCTTGTTGTCTGCAAAAGAATCACTTCGTCCAATGATTGGAGCTTCTTTTATTATATCCTCTACCGCATCTTTTTTAATGGTTTCCCCATATCGATGGTCTAATTTCAGAGATACGGCTTCTTTCTCACCTTGAAGGGTCTCAGATAGCTTGAATTTTTTTCCTTTATCCCAAACAGGTGTGTATTTATCAAATTCCCATTTAAAACAATGAGAGCCTTGTTTTTCTACACATTTGTAATTTCCTCTATACGTATTCGTGTACTCATATGCAAAATTGTATTTCAAAGTTTTATCTTTCACACTTTTTGCATCAGCTAGTAGAGCAATTGGATCTTCCTTCTCTTCTTTTTCATAACCAGGTAATACCAAAGAATGCTTCATGTTTCTAATCGCATAATGCTTGCCACTAGGTGTGAAATTCATTTCTGCATACACTTGGCTAGGCTGGTTATCTTTTAAACGGCGTAGCTCCCAAAAGGCTTTTCCATCGACCTTGCCATCAGTTGTTTTCGGCATCTCAACATCTTTAGATGGATCAGGTAGATCAGCTTTATAATAAAATCTAATCGTTTGATCGTGTTTTACAACTTCATTAAACATCTGACCTTCAGGAGTCGCTATATATGGGTTTCCATCTTTATCTTTAAAGTACCCATTTTTCTTAGGGTAGAAGGAATATTTCTTATTGGCTCTTACTACTTCTTTTTCTTCTTTTAATAAATTTTGCGTCGTAGCATCTATATGTTGAATACGAAGATGTGCATGTGTCTTTTCTAATGATAATGTAGCTATAGTGCCGTTAAAATCCCAATATGTTGAAGCCGTCCAACGGTTTTGAAAAGTTGGTTTGTATAAAGGCGGTTTATAAGATCCAACACCCTTTTGATCATCTTTAACACGATACCAATTCGCTACACCTTCTGATTCATTAAAGCCTGTTGTCGTATAAGTTTTCCCAGGGACAAAATAACCAAGAGTCCAGCCGTTCCCACCACCACGTGGTGACTTCCTCTTTATAGCATTATCTACCGTCATGGTGAGCTTGTCGCTATCCACGCCACTCTGCATCGTTACTTTGCCTTGACTCCCCCACTGGTAAGATTTCGTTTCATATGGCAGGATCAATTCATCATACACAACTTGATTTTCTACACGCTTGATCAGGTACATTTCCCATTCTTTATCGTAACTTTGCCCTTGAAACAAATCTTCTAGTGGAATATAAGCCCGAAATTGCGTATATTGATAATCCATATTACAACTGCTACTTAAATTCTTATCGGCTTTTTTCTTAAATGCGTTTTTTTCACATGTTTTTAAGGACGCATCTCGCAAATCAGGATTCGCATTTGTGTTTCCTAGCATTCTCGTTTTGTAGATACGTTTCTCTGTTGGGTTGTTTTTATTAATTAGTCCAATGTAAGTAGCCTGATTATTTTTTGTATGATGATGATAACCAAAATTAACTGACCAACCATCAAAAGTGAAATATGGTTTTCCTCCACTATTTACAACTCTCCACGATCTTTTTTTGCTTTGATTTGTAGCACCAGAATAAATATCATAAATCAACTTTTCTCCTCTAAATTCACTATAAATAAGTGGGTCTTTACCAGCTCTAATGATCCCTGGTTTGTATTTACCATTATCCCACATGTTTTTCACCGTATGATGAACATCACTAGCATCTTGATACGGTCTATATCCCTCCGACCACATCTCTCCTCCATCGGGTATCGATTGTGCATGAATAGGTTCATTAAAAAACACGCAGGCAGTAAAAATAGAAAAAAGCACGAAAGCAAGCATTTTATTCAATTGTAATCTCCCCAACAATTAACCCCTCCTTATTTTTACAAAGCAAAAAGCGCTCCATTTCACACATGAAGCGCTCCTCACAACGTATATGGACATTTGTTTGATACTAATAATGTAACACGGATTTTAGCTAAAATCGTACAAAAAAAGTATAAAAAAAGTATGCCAAAAGTATTCGAAAAGTACACGAAAAGTATTTACCCAAAAAGTTTTCATTTTGTGTCAAATTCAGGTATAATTATAGATAGAAAGACATACAATAAAAAAGACCGTCTGGTGCTGTGACACCAAACGGTATAGCGTATAGCCCTTCAAGGGGGCAGCTCACAATATAAAAAGACTAAAATAATCACTTCCACATGCTTGCTGGGCGCTATGGGTGGTTATTTTTTTTGATGAAACGACAGTACCGCAACAATAAGTGAAGAAAAAGCGACGGAAAACATTAACGTCTCAAACACTGTCACAAACTCACCCCCTTTCTTGTTAAAGGGGTAAGCCACCACCCATGAAAGCCTTATACACTTAGGGATATTATAACATTGTAGGTATGGAAATCTACTAAATTTTTGACTAATCAAATATAACTTATAGAAAAAGTGCTATTATGATAAAAAGAGAGCTCGTTTTAAGCTCTCTTTTTATCTATGAAACTTCTTTTTTTCTTCTAAGTAGAAATGAACCGATACCGATAAGTAGTACTGTTGTACCTACTAATATGATATTAAAAGAATTAGTAGCCGTGTTCGGTAACATCTTTCCTTCTTTTTTCTCTGAAATAGCAGGCTTTGACGTATTATCTTTACCTACTGTATTTGTAGAAGTGACATCCGTATTGCCTGGTTGTTCTGGCGATTCTGGTGTTTCCTCTTCATTTCCTAGTTGCTCAGGCGATTCTGGTGTTTCCTCTTCGTTACCTGGTTGTTGTGAACCTGTTGGTTGTCCATCATTATCACCTGGTTGTTGTGGGTCTGTTGGCTGTCCATCATCGTCACCTGGTTGTTGTGGATCTGTTGGTTGTCCATTATCGTCACCTGGTTGTTGTGGATCTTTTGGTTGTCCATTATCGTCACCTGGTTGTTGTGGATCTGTTGGTTGTCCATCATCGTCACCTGGTTGTTGTGGATCTGTTGGCTGTCCATTATCGTCACCTGGTTGTTGTGGATCTGTTGGTTGTCCATCATCGTCACCTGGTTGTTGTGGATCTGTTGGTTGTCCATTATCGTCACCTGGTTGTTGTGGATCTGTTGGTTGTCCATTATCGTCACCTGGTTGTTGTGGATCTGTTGGCTGTCCATTATCGTCACCTGGTTGTTGTGGATCTGTTGGCTGTCCATTATCGTCACCTGGTTGTTGTGGATCTGTTGGCTGTCCATTATCGTCACCTGGTTGTTGTGGATCTGTTGGCTGTCCATTATCGTCACCTGGTTGTTGTGGATCTGTTGGCTGTCCATTATCGTCACCTGGTTGTTGTGGATCTGTTGGCTGTCCATTATCGTCACCTGGTTGTTGTGGATCTGTTGGCTGTCCATTATCGTCACCTGGTTGTTGTGGATCTGTTGGTTGTTCTTCCTTAAGAGGAATAACAGTTACTTTCACCGTTTCACCTATGGAAAGAGGGACAATCTCCCCGTTTACTACTGATGTAGTATTTGACCCCATAAGACGAGCTTGCTCCCCGTCCCAATAACCACTCACTTCTGAAAAATCACATCCAGGTGTTGGAAATGCCCTATTGAACCAATCATGCTTGTTAGCATCTATTGTAATAGAGCAACTCGCTTCTTCTGCATGGGCATTAGGAACGAATATATTACTTATGGCTAAACCTAATGCAGCTACAGTTACTATTGATTTTTTCATTTCTACTCCCCCTAAAATTAAAAATATTTTTATAATAAACTCTAGGCTACTAACATAATATGTAAATTATTAGTTAATAGTCAAGAGATTTATCTCCTTTTTTAAAATCTTCTAAGACTACTCATTGACTTTTTTCTTACGCTTATAAACAATAATGCCCGTTATTGTACCTACAACAATTAAAGCCATGATAGCTATTAATAAAACTTTAGTATTTCCTGGTTCTTTTTCCGTTTCACTTGAAACTTTGCCTTTATTATCTATCACTTTCTCGACGTCTTTACTATCATTTTTGTCCTTATTGTCCTTATCTTTCTTACTAGATTCTTCAGGCTTTTTATTTGCTTCTTTTCCTATTTTTTGAGCTGTTTCCTTTGAAACTTCTTTTTCTACTGTTCTGCCTTTATCGTCTTTGTATGTAGCGATATATTTACCGTTCTTTTGAGTAACTACAGGATCTTTTCCTTTAATTTCGCTAAATCTTAGCTTATTATTACTATTTTCTCTTTCACTACTTCTAGGTTCGGCACTTGAAGCAAACTTGTTTTTCCCCTGGTTTTTTGGCTGAGTTTTTGACGAAGAAGCCGTTTCTTCTTTTTTAGGCTTAGCTTTCTCTACTTTTTTATTAGGTTTGGTAGGGCTTTGTTTTTTCTCTTGTTTTGGTTGAGACTCCTGTCTTGGCTTGGATTTTGGTTTTGGATCTGGTTTAGGCTTTGCCGGCTTGACTTCTGTTTTTGGTGTCGGTTTTGGCTTAGGCTTTGGTTTAGGTTTAGGCTTCGGTTTCGGAGTTGGTTTTGGCTTTGCAGGCGGAATAACAGTTACTTTTACCGTTTCTCCTACAGAAAGCGGAACGACCTCCCCATTTACTACCGATGTAGTATTTGACCCCATAAGACGAGCTTGCTCCCCGTCCCAATAACCACTCACTTCTGAAAAATCACATCCTGACGTTGGAAATGCCCTATTAAACCAATCGTGTTTGTTAGCATCTATTGTGATGGAGCAACTTCTATCTGCGTAGCTTATACTCGGTGCAAACAACATGTTTCCCATTAAAAATAACGCTGTTATAATCAAAGTAAATTTCTTCATTTTTACTCCCCTTTTAGGTTACTTTTAGAGACTATCACTCAAATCAGAAGTGAGAAAATCGGTCATAAAGTCGGTATGCAACAGCAAATTTATACCTTGCAAAAGAAGTATACCTATGAAAGCAAAAGTCAATAGACCTAATGAAACGAACCAAATTGTCTTGATAAAATTTATAATCATTTTTAACCACCCCTTGAAAACATTAAGAAAATTAAACAATTTGTTTCTTACATCGTCTAATTCAAGCAAAGTTTAAAGCGCATTTTTAGATTTCATGAATTATTCAATTAAAATTCATGACCAAACAATGCTCTTCCTAGCTCTTCTAATGCTTTTTTCTTCATTTGATAATATTTGGCTCGTGAAATATTCAATTTTGGATAAATAACCTCATCTTCATATGTCTGTCCATCTCCCCGCCTCTGCAAATATTTCAATCGAATTAACTTGCTGTAATCTCTTGGCAAATTATTCACTTCTGTTTCTAACGTGTCTATCCACTCTGCAGCTTCAATAGACTTTAAAGCATAATTTTCTATTTTGCTTACAAATTCATTCGTCTTACTTTTTGGCATATCTGATATTGTAGCTGTAATACTTGGTACATGTGTTTTCTTAGACATCGATTTCATTCTAAAGTATCGGTTAAGCCAATACTTTTCAACATAGTCAATGAAGAATTGTTGTTCATCTTTAAACAACTGATCTAACTCTTCTTCTGTTAGGATTTTATTTAATTTTTCATAATAGAGGTTAAAAGCTAACTGCATATAAATCCCCTTTACATAGAATCTATTTTCTGCTCAAGCAATTTTTTGGAGCAAATGTCGCACAGAAACTTCTTTTCTCCCACAACTTTCTTGCATTCTACACATCTACCATTCTTCATCTATTTCCCCTCCAATAACTGTTCTTTAATGGCCATTACTCTCCCTAGTAAATATTGCTGCTCTGGGTATGGTAAATTATCTAGACCAAACGCAACATCATGCTCTAGACCCAACACAAGACAGTATGCAGCATTTACAGCTTGATTTCTATTTACTACTACATTATCTGTTTTTCTAAAACTTTTTTTGTTAAATTGTAGCTTCAACAACTTTAACCCACCTTTTTCCATCACTTTAATTGGATTTACTATATAGATCTCTAAACTTCTGCTCCTTTACAAGGATGCTCCTAATAAAATACTAAGGAAAAGCAAGACACCTAATGCAACTACATCGATATAGAAATTTCTTGGTTCCAACATATTTCACCTACTACCTTTTCAACTATCTTCTCCATGCTCTTGTCTCCACTTTTTTATCCGAGCTTCTGCAAAACTTCTTCCTGACCAGTGGTTTAGCTCTTCTAAGAAAAACGGTTCACTACACCTCGGACAATTTGGCAACATCTTTTTTCCACGGTACTGTTTTTCTAGGTTTCGAATCGTGATAAGCCAAGGTTTGTAGTTTTGTATTTGCTTTCGTTGCTTTAATAAAAGATCGATTTGTTCGTTCACGCGTTCCCAATGTAACGCCATTTCTCTCATCGCTTCAAATGGATCAATTATTGCTCCGCAGCTACTGCAATGGACTCTCCTATTCGTTGTATCCAAAACATATTTCTTTTTCTGGCATCTACAAGCCTTCGTAATTCCTCTGTTTATCCGTACCTGATCCATATGGACAACTTTATCTGGTAAATCGTTCATCGAAAGCCTCACCCTTCTTAACTTCTCGTTTTTTTAATAATTAAATCAAGCTTGAAGTTGGATACTTTCTGCACAAATTAATTAAATAACCTCAAAAATTATCGTAGGAAAAATAATAAGCGTAAGACAAAGCATAATAAACGTCCCCATACTAAATAAAGTAATTCTATGAGCAACCTCTTTATGTTTCTTATTAAAAGCAAGTATTCCTGCAAAACAATTCGCTACAAGTAAAATAAAAGAACGAAACTCCAATCAGTAAGTCGTGTATTAAACCAGTAGCAATCGAAAACCCATTCAACGACCAGTACATAATTACTGCACACAGAACAAAAATAAACAATAAACGAAGATATTTCATATCTTTATTAGTCATTTTTTACCTCCCGCATTTACATTTCGTAAATCAATTGGAATTTGAGTATCTCGATGATCCATAACCATCCTTCTTGCTTGAAACCAAGAGCAATTGTATGACTGTTGAACAGCCGTCACGTACCTTCTCCAGACTTCTTTTTCCTCTTTAAAAGCTTTAGAATTTTTGTTTTTTGTTGACTCTAATGGAGATACAACATGTTGAGGTATAACTTCTCTATTTTGATCAAACAAACTTAATTGTTGCATATAATCTCTCCTCACTTTTTTTGATTTAAAATGGTCAATATTTACCTTGCAACTGTTTGCATAAAGTGAATTTCGTAGCTTTGCCTCCTAGCCACGGAAATCTATAAAATGCATTAAGCATTCTCTATTAATCCAGAATTCTCATAGATGTTTCCAATGATTTTGCAACGTGATATTATCAATTTATCTAAGTATTCAAACTTAAAATTTCCGTTTAATACATAACATGCTAAAAAGGCAGCATATTCAGGATGATAAACGATTCTTGCTCTAATTCCATTAGGATCTTCAAGTACGTCCCCACCATATATTTCCTCATCGTTTTTATCATTCAACCCAATGTATTGATCACTAGAAACTAACTCATGTTCATTAGAAAAGACTATAGATAAATCTTTTAAAGGTTTCCTTTCGATTTGAGCTAAAAAGTAATGGACAACATGTATATTTCCAGTAGGTTTGTGTTTCATGATATACCTAATTTTTTGTTTCCACACAGCTCTTTTCTCGATTATATTTGTCAGACATACTTTATCAGTCATTCTGATTCTCCTTTCAATGCAATAGCCAACATTATTGGCAATCTGTTTGAGAGAGTTTCATGTCATTCCTCACCCTCCAATGTTTCATCAGCTATTTCAAAATATTTTCTGTCTATCACCAAGTCTTTGGACATTTCTCTTATTTTTTTTAAAGCTTGTTTCTGTTGTTTGTTTACTTCTTTAAATAACTCGGCCGTTTTGACTGTTATATTGTGTATGTTTCTTAGTGCTAGGTAATCATTTTCTAGTGCTTCTATACGTTCAGCTTGTTGCTTAATCAGATCATTAGCAACATCTTGGAAGTACTCGGCATTAATTTTTAATTTATGTTTTCTTGTCATTTTGAACCTCTCCCCTCTAAGCTAAGGTCAGAACGGTAAATCGTCATCCGTAACATCTATCGCCTCCCCACTACTTCCAAACGAGCTGTTAAAATTATTTTCTTGCCCTCTTGAGGCGTTTTCATGGTGATTTGGTGTATTTCTATCAGAATTGCTATTTTTGCTTTCTATGAATTGAACACTTCCTGCTAATACTTCAGTAACAAAAACGGTTTTTTTGTCTTTATCTTCGTATCGACGAGTTTGAATGCGCCCATCTACTCCAATCATGCTTCCTTTATGCATATAATTCGCCAGGTTTTCCGCTGCTCTTCGCCAAACGACGCAGTTAATAAAATCAGCTTCACGGTTGCCCTGTTGATTGGAAAATGGGCGGTTAACAGCTAAGGTAAAATTAGCTACTGCCACTCCATTTGGTGTATAGCGTAAATCAGGATCCTTTGTTAACCTTCCTACAAGCACAACACGATTAATAGTCATTCTAATACCTCCTAATTTTTGGGCGATCTATTTTTTAACGCTCCTGCTTTTGCTGTTTAAACCATTCGGGGATTACTTCATTCGATTTCCCTTCTTCCAGCCAATCGTAGTAAACAGTGTCTGGCTGATTTGCGTTACGTGATCTTGTCGATAATTCATTAAGCAAAACGTTGTAGATGGTTTTGTAAATATAACCGTCCCCATTTTCCACCGTCTGCTGTTGCTCTATTTGCCTAATTGCTCTGCTAAAAGCATTGATTAACTGATACTCCAGTTCGGGCTCTTGCTCTAGCCAAATAACAAAGCCTACTTCTTTTTCAACTCGTTTTTTAGCAATCAAAATAATTTCATAATATTTTTGAGCTTGGTTCATATCTGCGGAAAAAGCTTTTAACATATTTGCAAGGTTTTCAGGCACACGATCACTATTTTCATAGAACCCTTTTTCCATGTAAGCTTTTTTCAGTTGTTCTTTTTCCTTAGTTGTTGAATTAATTTCATGTGTAATATTTTCATCGTAATTTTTAGTATCTATATTTGTATCTAGTGTATCTAAATAATTATTAGTTAATTTATTAACTGTACATTTTGGACTGTCCAAAATGTACAATCCAAATTTGGACTGTGCGTTTTGTACAGTCGAAGAATCGCTATCATGACGCGCTTCTTCCTCATAACCCCTATTTTCTTCCTGTTGGGTAGATAATTTTCCATCCCAAATACTGCAACCTTCCATTTTTTCAATTTCCTTGATATCATCTTCTTGAAATTTCTCTTGGGAAACATAATAAATATACTCAAACGTTCTTCCAGTTCTTTTTCTTAGTTGAACTATGTAATTATTCTCAACAAGTTGGTTCCATGCTTTCTCCACAGAACGGCGACCGTTTTTTCCATAGAATTTGTATAGTGCCGTTTTTTTAATTTCCCAGGAATCTGGCATAGATATAAGGTTTGCAAGTAAGCCAATAGCTTCTAAGCTCAAATTATCCGTATCCTGCAACATCTCTCTATTTAAAGATTCATAGCCTTTACGTCTATATTTTTTAATGTTTCCGCCAGCCATTTGTTACACCTCACATACTCTCTCATAACACTTGTCTAAAGTGGAATAGCATTCATGAATCTCTTCTGAAGTAAGCTCGTACAAATTGAACTTTGTATACGTAATACATACCTCTCCACATTGAAGACTTTCTCCAACTTGTAAACGTTCTATCTTTTGGTAAAGTGGATCAGTATACGCACCTAGGTATTCGTATAAATGCACCTGTTGCACTTTCAACACCACCTTATTAAATCTTTGCTATTATTCGTAAAATTTTTGGTTTATAATGAACAGTAAGTACCTTATCTCTTTAATCAGCCAATCTTCTCTTGTCTATTTTTTGTCTTTGTAAGTAGAATTTCATGTAAAATATAATAAGCCTTTTGCTCAGCCAAACGGAAATTCGGCCCTTTGATTACCTTGACTTTAACTTTTGACATTTAATCACCTCCCGATAACTTTTTTTATTTGCATTAGGCTCGTCATCAAATAGCTCAGTCATTGGAACATCAAGAGCTTTTGATAAACGTCTATAAACATGGATGGAAGGTATAGCTTTTCCGGTTTCAATTTCACTTAGATATGCTTGAGCAATTTCTGCTTTTTCAGCTAGTTGAATTTGATTAACCCCTTGTGCCAGCCGTGCTTTTTTTATTTTAGTCATCGTTGACAACCCCCTTCAATTATCATTATATCGTTATTAGCGATATTGTCAATGAAAATATAGTTATTTACGATAAAAATAACCTATTACCTCTTTTTTTATATCACTGACAGCTATATAATCTTAAGTAGGTGATGAATATGAATATTGGAAAACGTATTAGAGAATTAAGACAAGCAAATAATCTTAAAGTTGTGGAACTTGCTAAAAAATCCCACATATCACAACCTTATTTAAGTGATATTGAAAAAGGGAGAACCACACCATCTTTAGATAAATTAACTTCCATTTGTGAAGCATTAAATATTTCTCTTGGAGAATTTTTTGAACAACCATCAGATCTTCCAAGCGATCTTCTTCAATTCCTTGAAGCTGCTAAGAGTTTGACCAAGGAAGAGCGTCAAGCTGTTATACATATGATTAAAACTCTGAAAGGATAAGCTTTAATCAAGCTTGGTGGGCGTCTACTGCTCACCTCGTAAATGGTTAAATACATTACTAGCTCACTTCCTAATTGATTTTCCTTATTGGTAATTTCTTATTTTCTAAGAAAAAATCTTTAAAAAAATAACCAGGATCAACTGAGAGGCCTTTGCACATAGTCTCGTATTCACCAACTGTTAATGGAGAATTTCCATTTATCAAGCGATAAAATCTTTGAACATCAATACCTGACTTTTCAGCAACAAAATTAAACTTGAGGCCATTTGTTTCAATATAACATTTAATACGTTTGTGCATTTCCATATCAACCCCCTCCTTTTTTCTTAGTTTCTAAGATGTTTACAAATACATATTAATTCTTATTTTTTAAGAAGTCAAGTTTAATTCAAAGTTTCTAAGAAAAAAATTCCTTATTTCCAGGAAACTGTTATTATAATTCTTAGAAAGTAGGTGTTTAAATGTCCACCCTGGGCGAACGATTACGAAAAGCAAGAGAAAAAAAAGGATTAAAACAAATACAAGTAAAACAAAAAACCAATATAAATAACAAAACATTAAGTGGTTACGAGAATGACGTTAGTGAGCCAGACGCTAATACTTTAGCAGTTCTTGCAGATTTATATGAAGTATCTTACAAATGGTTACTCACAGGGAAAGGAAAAATGATGGAAAACGAAGACACCCACGTACCACTTACTGAAAAAGACGAAAAAGACATTGCTAAACGAATGGAAAAATTAAAAAAAGACTTAATGAATGGCACAGATAGCGACGGATTAAGTTACTTAGGCGAGCCTCTAAGTAAGGAAGCAATGGAATCACTACTAGATGCACTGGAGTATGCTGAAAGACAAGCAACTAGAATAAACAAAAAATACACTCCCCAAAAATATAAAGATAAAAAATAATTTAGAAGGAGAAAGGCATTTTATGTCTTGGATTAAAACAATTGTAGATAAATTAGTTCAAGCGCACGGTACAAACGATCCTTTTGATATTGCATCGGCGCTGGACATTCATGTCTATAAAAAAGAATTACATAGTGAAATTATGGGTTTTTATAAATACATAAGAAGAAACAAGTTTATATTCATAAATAGTAACTTAGATTTTGAAGAACAACGTTTTACCTGTGCTCACGAACTAGGTCACTCACAATTACATCCTAGACTAAACACTCCTTTTTTGAGAAACAAGACATTGTATTCTCTCGATAAAATAGAACGAGAAGCAAATACGTTTGCTGTTGAAATGCTCATGCATGAAACAGATTTACTTCAATTCCAAAATCAGACCTTAACGTTATATGAAGCCGCTAAAATATATGGTATTCCACAAGAAATAATCCATTTGAAATTTTTTTAGAATTTTAATAGGTATAAAGACATTGGTCTTTTTCACTGTTTTTTTTGCCAGCAAGTACTTTAGTCCTTATTTGAAACACATATTACGATCTTCCCTTTTGTTATAAAGAATGAAATATTAATGCACTTACGGGCATTAAAGAAAATAAAGAAAGATGTTTCGCTGCATGACCCAATTGGTCAAGATAAAGAAGGAAATGAAATTAGTCTTATTGATATCTTAGAAGCTGAAAATCAAAATATTATCGAATTTATCCAATTGAACATGGAAATTGAAAAAATGGAAGACTATTTTGCGATTTTAGATAAACGTGAACGAGAAGTGATTGTTTATCGGTACGGATTAAACGATGAAAAAGAACTAACACAACGAGAAATTGCCAGAAAATTGAACATATCTAGAAGTTACGTTTCTCGAATTGAAAAACGAGCTTTAATGAAAGTATTTCATGAATACTACAGAAAAGAACATAGAGGTAAAAGGGATAAAAAAGAAAGCTAACGTTTTAGCTTTCTTTTTTTGTGTGAGTTAGTCCCCAAATCCTACCCTTGCCGCAAACTTATAACATAGAGTATGAAGCTAGCAATCATCAAACAAATAACTAAGAAAAGAGAAGAAACCCAACTGAGGTAAAGATATCACGGTAAAGCACGAACCGATGATGACTTAGCTTAAGCGATTCGTAAATTCGCCTAGTTTACTAGACGCCGGAGCCGAAAAGTGGCTTATTCGGTTATTGGTATTATACACGAGCCACTGACTTTATACTTTCTTAAAAAAGGCTATTTATCATTTATTTAGGAAGTATTGTTAATCATCTTCATAGATAGTGGCTCGCGCTCTTGGTAACCATGGTGGTTTCTTATCTAACAAAAAATTTGTTGCTTACCTTGAAATGAACCATCGCATACTCGTAGCTTGCACGAATAGTGTATGAAATTATAAAGAAATATCACTTTTATGAAAATATATAATTTTTATAAAAAATAGTATATAATACGTATCAACCTCTGTTATGAAAAAGATGATTTCTTCCTCTACTTGTAGCTATTATAGTTGCGATTTGTGAATTATTTTGTAAAAACTTAAACATGAAGAAAGAAGGTTAAAGCGAAATGGATATATTCATATTTATTTTTTTAATTATATTTATGCTACATAATTTAGAAGAGATTATAATGGTTGAAAGATGGATGAAAAAAACATATCCACGGGTAAAACATAAAGTACCTCCATTTATGCAAAAAGAATTAGATGATTTTAAGGATATAACAGCTGCACAATTTGCAATTGTAGTTTTTGGGGTGTCGATACTTGCATCTATCTTGCTTTTAATATCATTAACAAATGAACAATATTATTTGTTTTTAGGGATTAGTTTGGCTTTCGCTATTAATATCTTTTCTCATCCGTTACAATCGCTTTTATTATGGTGTTACACTCCAGGAGTAATTACAAGTATATTTCTAATAATCCCTTATTATATTTTACTCTTTAACCATCTCTACGCAACAGACATGGTTAACTTAAACATGTTTTTAGGTGCGTTAGTAGTAGTAACTTTATTTATACTAGTATTTCTTTTTAGCCAAAAAATCGGAAAAAAAATGAGAGGAATCCTATAAAATCTAACTGTCCACTAAGATTCTTTTCTGTTCTGAAACATAGCTTTTCATCCTAAAAAACAAATCGTCTATAAAAAGAACGTAAATTTTAATTTCAAACGTATGTCCACACCATTTAACGGCTTTGGAAATATATTTAAGTAAGGAGTGTGATAACATGAAAACTGCTATTGTAAGGCTTGTTGCACTAAGCTTTTTATTGCTTAACCAAGCTTTAATCACCTTTGGCTATCAGCCCTTACCATTTAACGAGGAAGAAATTTATGAAATTGTTTCTACAATAGCTACTACATTAATGGCCATATATGCATGGTGGAAAAATAATAATGTTACCAAAAAAGCGCAAGAAAATGAAAAATTCCTAAAAGAAAATGGAATGAAATAATATTTATATGTACGAATAGGATGATGAAGGTAGCACGATTAACAAAGGAGGATTGCTACCTTCATCATCCTTCTTTTATGTACTAACGAAATATTGAAATAGTTCTCTACTGACTACAGTTTGTAAAAAACCGCTTGACAGAAATATTTAACAAGTTTTTTTAATAAACACTGTACTACGCACTAACTCAGCTCCATGTATTTTTATGACTAAAGCTTAAAACCTGAAAATGCTACCCTTTTCCAAAGTGCAAAAAACGCTAAGCATTTATTGCATTAGCGTTCATCTAGCTTTCTTTTTATTTGACGTTGTTGATATGCCAGCCAAAATCCAGCACTTAATGAAACGAGTGTTAAACCAATAAGAACAATACCATCTTCAGAAGGTCTCAAATACGTATTAATGATAGCACCTAAAAATAAATACATAGATAAGATTAATAACGCACCTATAAACCGTTGGTAATCTATATATTTATATTTCAATCTCTGTTTATTATCCATTAACATTACCTCCTAGTTCTATGATTATCCTAACATAAATTACGTATTTCATAGGGAGGTAATTATTGGAATAAACAAATTTGCCAATGTTTCTTACTTGTATTGCAAAATTTTAGTTTGATTGTATAAACTTCATGATGATATTAGCAGCATTTGTGGCTGCAGTATTTAAAAAGGCGTCGAAAGAAATTGAGGATTCTTTTCCAGCAATATCAGAAAGCGCACGTATAATAACAAATGGTGTAGCATATTGGTAACATACTTGTGCTATCGCAGCTGCCTCCATTTCTGCAGCTATCATAGTAGGAAACTTTTCACGAACAAATGTAACACGTTCTCTATCACTCATAAACGAATCACCAGTCGCAATAATTCCCTTTTCATATGAGATGTCTAGATCTGTCAATACATTTACTACTTTTGCGACTAAGTTGACATCTGCATCATACATTGCAGGCATTTGCGGCACTTGGCCGTAAGCGTAATCGAATGCGGTTGCGTCTACATCATGATGGACAACTTGTGTCGAGATAACTACATCTCCTATGTTTAAATCTGTAGCAAATCCTCCTGCAGATCCAGTGTTAATAATGTAGTTTGGAGCAAATCGTTCATGCAGGATGGTTGTTGCCATCGCAGCATTCACTTTACCAATACCGGATTGAAGCAAAACAACCTCTTTATCATATAATTGCCCTTCAATAAATAAACAGTTTGCTACTTCTAACTCTTTTTTAATATACATTGCATCTTTTAAGAAAGCAATTTCTTCATCCATTGCTCCAATAATTCCTATTGTCATCCAAATACCTCCAAATCTATCTGTTAATAATTACACTTTTTAATTGTTCTACCTTTGTTGGTTTCCAGCCTTGTTCTTCTACCCAAATTAAATACACACGGTAAATCTGTGTATTATCTTCTGTAGAAACTGTTGCTTCTACTTTTTCCGGACTTCCACCATTTCCTACCCAATGTGTAACCATGCTATTTTTATCTAAACCCGTTACCTGCGTAACAGCAGTCTCGATTTCTTTTCTATCTTGAGAACCTTCATTATAGTTTGTTGTATGCGTTCCTTTTTGTTCTGTTCCAATTGGCTTCCAATCACCTGTAAAAGCTTTCACGACATTATCATCTGACGATTCAACTTGTTCTGTTTCCACTGAACTATTATCTTCAGCTTGTTCTTCCTCTTTTATATTATCTTGTTCATCTTTTTCATTATCAGAAGACTGGGTGTTGTCCTCATCATCTTCTACTCTAGTAAATTGATCGTTGTTATCTCCTTCCTTACTATCTTCTGTACCGTTATCTTCTGCTTCTGCCTGTTCATTGGAAGTATCTTTATTCTCTTCTGAGGATTCATCGCCACCGCCAAACATCCAAACTCCCAACAGAATGAGGACTAAAACAGCACCTATAATAAGAAAAATTGATATAGATTTAGTATTTTTTCTTCGTTTTTCAAATTTATCTACACGGGAAACTCTATCAAAATCACCCATTATCTCAACCCTCCCATAATTACCCTACTATCATACCATATTTAGTATAAGAATTAATATGCTTAGCATATAACAATTTATGTACTAACTACAAATTTGCCTTTTGTATTAAGCAAAACCTTGCTTATGTGAAATAATTGTTTTTTGTATTAAAGGATCGACTCCCAAACTTTTTTCATAAAAGTGAGTCAATCCATAAGAGCCCTTATAGTTGTTGAGCGTAAAAAGATAGTGAACGCTTTGGCTCACTATCTTTTTACTTACTTATTCAACTTCGATAATCTTTACAAATATTTCTCCACCAGGAGTAGCTACAGAAACTTCTGAACCAACTTCTTTTCCGATTAAACTCTGTGCCATTGGGGAATCATTAGAGATTTTACCTTCAAATGGATCAGCTTCAGCACTTCCAACAATGGTGTATGTTTCTGTATCACCATCAGGAAGTTCTTGGAACGTCACAGATTTACCTAAAGAAACAATGTGTGGGTTTTGATTATCATTTTCTATAATAACTGCATTACGAATCATTTTTTCCACTTGTGCAATTCGAGATTCCACAAAAGCTTGTTCGTCTTTTGCAGAATCATACTCTGAATTCTCGGAAAGATCACCGAAGTCTCGAGCCACTTTTATACGTTCAACCACTTCTTGACGGCGTTCTGTTTTTAGATAATGCAATTCTTGTTCTAATTTCTCTTTCCCCTCTTGAGTCATATAATAGCTTTTTTCTACAGTCATTCTAACCACTCCTTCTTCTTCCTTCAATATATCGTCGTCATACTAATGTAATTTGACATGTTTCTTTTTAGGCTATGCTCAAAACTTTAGTTCTATATTCTCACTTTAAGTACAATTACAACATTGTACATGTTGTTTACTACTTTTTAACTTATATTTTTTGAGCACAAACTAATAGGAGCTCGACGAAAATGTAAGCGCTCCATTTTTCAAAATTATACTAACCATTACTATGGCAGAATTCGAATATTTTTTCAATACTTTTCATTAAATTTATTACTATGTTTCAAAAGGATATTTTCTATTTTAGTTGCCATAATGTCAATGGCTACATGATTTTGTCCACCTTCTGGAATAATGATGTCAGCATAACGTTTACTCGGTTCAATAAATTGTAAGTGTGATGGTCTGACTTTATGAATATATTGCTCAATTACAGAATCTAATGTTCTTCCACGTTCTTTTATATCACGCATAAGCCTGCGAATAATTCGTAAGTCCGCATCTGTATCAACAAAAACTTTAATGTCCATTAAATCACGTAGCCGTGGATCTTCAAGAATTAATATCCCCTCTAAAATAATTACATCTTTTGGTTGTACTTGAATAACTTCTTGAGAGCGTGTATGCATCTTATAATCATAAACGGGCTTATCTATCGTCTCACCGCTTAATAATTTATGCATATGCTCAACTAATAGGTCATGGTCAAAAGCTAATGGATGATCGTAGTTGGTATTTAAGCGTTCTTCGAATGGGAGATGGCTTTGATCTTTATAATAATAGTCCTGTTCAATAACTAAAATGGTTTGCTCTAAAAAGCGCTGGCATATGGAGCGTGTAACAGAAGTTTTTCCACTTCCGCTTCCACCTGCTACCCCAATAACTACTGGTTGATGATGCATCGAATGGTTTCTCCCTTCTAACTCTGACTCTGTTTGCTACTAATTGCTACACCATCTCCTATAGGTACTATAGTCGTGGTAAACAATGGGTGTTGCATTAGCCAATGATTATATTCATTGATCTTTTCCACCATTTTTTTATATCTAGATGGAACGATACGTTCGTTGGCAACATATCCTCGGAATAAAACATTATCCGTAATGATAATACCTTCATTTGCTAGTAAGGGTGTAACAAGCTCAAAAAAACGACGGTACTGGCTTTTAGCAGCGTCGATAAATATTACATCAAAAAATGCTTCGTTTTGCAAGTTTTTTAGTACTTCTAAGGCATCCCCAGATAAGATTTTTATCTGCTGTTCAGCTTGGTGAGCACGAATATGCCCCTTGGCTTCTTGATATCTTTGCTCATCTTTTTCTATAGTTATAATTTCTGCATTAGGTTGTGCTTCCAGCATGCGTAAAGCAGAATAACCAATTGCTGTACCGATCTCTAATATCCGCTTAGGCTGTTTTAGACGAATGATTTGTTGTACAAAATGCATACTTACTACATCCATAATTGGCACATGATCATTTTTGGCTTTTTTTTCTAACCTTTCAATGGAAGCAGTTCGTTTTGGTATCATTTTTTCTAAGTAATGGCCACCATTGCTGTCGTTCATTACGATCCCCTCTACCTTCTACAAATTGCATTTATCCCCCTATCCATAAGACCGGGGGATAATATGCCTCAATTTATATGTTTTTGCTTGTTCTTATTATGTTGCTCTAATGTTTCAGCATAATAGATATTTCCATCTTTATCATGTAAGAAATATAAATTCTTCGATTTCTCAGGGTGAAGGGCGGCTTCAAGCGCGGTCTCGGAAAAATTACCAATCGGACCAACAGGAAGACCTTCTATATAATAAGTGTTATATGGTGATTCAATTTCTAAATCTTCATACAAAACTCGGTCTTTATGTTCCCCTTGCGCGTATAAAACAGTTGGATCTGTCTGAAGTTTCATCCCTTTTTCTAACCGATTAGCAAATACTCCTGCTATTTTCTTACGCTGGTCCTTGGCACCCGTTTCTTTTTCAATAACAGAGGCAAACGTTATAGCTTCGTGAACAGTATAATTTTGCTCATTGATGACATCTAAATAATCGGAAAGCACGCTTTCTGTCTTTTTTAGCATCTCATCGACAACTGCTTCAACACTAGGCTCTTCTTCAAAGAACTCATACGTTGCGGCAAATAGATACCCTTCTAGTGGTGAACGAATCTCTGGGTTCAAAATATCTTCTAGCAGTACAGATGGATAGCGTTCCATTAATGTCTGAATATAATCTGGATCATTCACTTTTTCTAAAAACTCTTTTTTGGAAAAAGGTAATTGTTCTGCATAAATTTCTGCTAACTCTTCTATCGTTTTTCCTTCAGGTATAGTAACCGTATAGACAGGTTCTGCCAATAATTTACCACTTTTTAATGAATCGACAATCTCACTTAGCTCCATATCTGGAGTAAATACATAATCTCCCGCTTGAAAGCTGGACTCATTATTAAATTTTAAGTAAAAGCGAAATATTAGTGCGTTCTTAATCACACCATTATCTTCCAATATATTAGCAATATTAGAGGATGAAGATCCAATTGGTATCGTTACCTTAATCTCTTCTTTACTGTCAGGATGAACAGGTTCTAATGCAGATTTCACATATAAGTAACCTGAAGCCCCCCCTATTACCAATATAATTAATAGCGTCATAATAATGATCGTTACAATTTTGCGAACCGTTTTAGCTTCTTCACTGCGAGCCTTGAGGTTGTCCTTAAATTTGCTGGTTTTGATCTGCTTGGACATATATCTTCCCTCCTCATCCGCTATATTATACTAAAATATGCTATTAGATGCCATTATTTTTGTATAAATATCCTTTGTTTAGATTTTTACAAAGGGATTTATGTCCAGCCTTCATCAATTTTCATTAGAAAAAACTTGGCTACCGGTAAGTCTTTATGGCATAAAACACCGTCCAATTTGTTGTTAACTATAAACCAATGAATGCTTTCTTTCCTATAGTGGCACAAAGGCGCAAGCGCCCGTTCAGCAACGTAGCGACTGGAACGAATCAACCTAAAGTTTTAGGAATCATGCTCCTGCAACAGGAGTATGCCGGCGCCCTCCTGCAAGCCCGTCTTTAGTCGGCCTTCCTATTTAGAACGAACCAATGATGACTTGTCGTAAGGCAATGGAGTGAAGTCGCCTAGTTGCTGGGCGCTGGAGCCGGACGTGGCTAAATAACTTAGTTAGTTTATCCACAGCTGCAAAATTTTTTAATTTCCTAGACAACAAAAAAGAGCTAATGTCAAAAATGACATTAGCTCAAAATTACTATACTAAAGCTTATTCTTCATTTTCCTGCTCTGCCAAGGTATTTAGCATCTCTTCTACCATTTCCCACTCATCGTCTGATTCGATTGGAAATAATGATAAATCATCCTCATCTTTTTCTTCATAGCGAAATGCGTACACTTCCACTTCTTCTTCCTCCGATTGCTCTACAGGTGTTACTGCAATGTAAGACTGATTCGTATCGTCCAAATCAAATGTAAACAATACCTCAAAAAGATGTTCTTCACCATTTTCATCTGGGATAATAATTCTTTCTTTTTCTTCTAATGCCATTATTCCACTCCTTTATTTTTGGTCAAGATAACCTTGCAAAATCATCACAGCAGCCATCTTATCAACGACCTTTTTTCGTTTTTTTCTACTAACATCTGCTTCTAACAATACTCTTTCTGCAGCAATTGTCGTTAAACGCTCATCCCAGAGTTCTGTTGGGATTTGAAACTTTTTTTCCATATGTTTTGCAAAAACAATGGAAGCTTCACCACGTTCACCAATCGTTCCATTCATATTTTTCGGAAATCCAATAATAGCCTTTCCAACTTCGTGCTCTGTTATAATTTCGCCCAAAGCGTCATCCGCTGAAGTTAAAACATTCTCATTCCATTTAATAGTTGTAATTCCTTGTGCAGTCCAACCTAAAGCGTCGCTAACAGCAACGCCAATCGTTTTGGATCCTACATCAAGCCCTAATATCTTCATTTATCTACCTGCCCTCTGTTGCTCTAAATAAAATTTAACCAGTTCTTCAATAACTTCGTCTCGTTCAATTTTACGAATTAGATTACGAGCGTCATTGTATCTTGGAATGTAGGCAGGGTCGCCGGACAGTAAATAGCCAACAATTTGATTAATTGGGTTGTACCCTTTTTCTTGGAGTGCTTCGTGTACTTTAAACAAAATCTCTTTCACATTCTCTTCAAACGGTTCCTCTGAAAAATTAAATTTCATTGTTTTATCAATTGAACTCATCATGACACCTCGATTTTGGAATCATTATCTTAGAACAAGAATTAACCGATATGCTTCTCTCCTACTATAGTAACATGTTTAGACAATGAATTATATCTTTTTTATATCCTAAATTATATATTAGTTTTGCTTCTCTTTAATATAAAGCTTTGCAGCATGTAGTGCTTGTTCAATTTTAGACGGGTCTTTTCCTCCAGCTTGTGCCATGTCAGGTCGGCCGCCTCCGCCTCCCCCACATGCTTGTGCTGCTTTTTTAATCAAATGTCCAGCATGATAGCCTTGTTCGATTAAATCTTTGGATACACCTGCTGCTAGCTGTACTTTATTATTATTTTCCATGGCTAATAGAATCATACCTGAATCAAGTTTTTGTTTTAATTCATCTACCATATTCCTTAATTGGTTCATATCTCGCACATCTACATGTTTTGCTAAAACACGAACTCCGTTTATTAAATCAGCCTCTTCCAGCATGCTGGCAGTTTCTTTGTTTGCTAATTTAGCTTGTAGAGATTCCGTTTCTTTTTGTAATTGTTTTATTTCATTATATAGTCCTTCAATTTTTTCAGGCACTGCTTCTTCTTTTGCTTTTACAAGTTGGGCCGCCTGTTGTAACACGTTTAATTTATTTGACATAAAATGATAAGCTTGCTTACTTGTTACTGCTTCTATACGACGTGTTCCAGCACCTATTCCACTTTCTGTTACAATTTTAAATAGGCCAATTTCAGCTGTATTAACAACGTGACAGCCACCACATAATTCAATACTATAGTCGCTAATTTGAACGACACGAACTACATCTCCATATTTTTCCCCAAAAAGGGCCGTTGCTCCCATCTTTTTCGCATCTTCCAGTTTTTCTGTTGTGGTTTCTAATGAAATAGCTTGCCATATTTTTTCATTTACAATCTGTTCAATTTGCTTTAGTTCTTGCTTAGATACGGCTTGGTAGTGAGAAAAATCAAAACGTAATCGTTCAGGTGCTACGAATGAACCAGCTTGGTTAACATGTTCTCCAACCACATCCTTTAAAGCTTGATGTAACAAATGAGTTGCCGTATGATTTTTAACAATAAACGATCTCTTCGATGCATCCACTGTCGCTGTAACCATCTCACCTACTGAAATACTACCCTTTTCAATGAATACTCGATGTATATGTTGTCCTTTTGGAGACTTTTGTACATCTTTTACAGATCCAAGCGCATATTCTGTACGAATCGTACCATGATCAGCAATTTGCCCCCCACTTTCTGCATAAAAAGGTGTTTGGTGTAAAAACAAGTACACTTCTTCTCCAGCATTTGCTTGCTCTACTTGTTCTTCCCCTTGGATGATTGCAGCAACAGTAGTATCCTGTTCTAAGTTGGAATAACCTACAAACTCGCTTAATACATCAATATTCGCTATCGCCCCTCCTTGCACCTGCATAGAATCGACTTTATGACGTGCTTTTCTTGCTCTTTCCCTTTGTTTTTCCATTTCTTCCTCAAAACCTGCTTCATCGATAGTAAACCCCTGTGCTTGAACATATTCTTCCGTTAGTTCTTTAGGAAAACCATAAGTATCATATAAACGGAACACTTCATAACCAGGGAAAATGGTACTACCTCGTTGTGTTTCACGATCCATAATAGTTGTTAATATATCTAGACCATCATGCAATGTTTCATGGAATTTCTGTTCTTCTGCTTTAATCATATCTTTAATGAATGCTTTCTTTTCCACTACTTGCGCGTAAAAGTCTTGCATGATTTCTGCCACTATATCAACAAGCTCATACATAAACGGTTTTTCAATGCCGATCTCTTTCGCAAAGCGTACTGCCCTACGAATGAGGCGACGTAACACATACCCTCTTCCTTCATTCGATGGGACCGCTCCATCGCCAATAGCAAAGCTGACTGTGCGTATATGATCAGCAATTACTTTAAAAGCCGTATCCCCTGATGAAGTCTCACCATATTTTACAGATGCTAAAGCTTCCGTTTTATTTATTATCGGCATAAATAGATCTGTTTCAAAATTGGTTGGAACATTTTGAATGACGGACACCATTCGTTCAAGACCTAACCCCGTATCAATATTCTTTTTTGGTAGCGGGGTATACGTATCATCTGGGTTATGATTGAATTGGGAGAATACAAGATTCCATATTTCTAAGTAACGATCGTTTTCTCCTCCTGGATACAACTCAGGGTCATTCGAGTTATTACCATATTTTTCACCACGATCATAAAATATTTCGGTGTTGGGACCACTTGGCCCCTCTCCAATATCCCAAAAATTTTCTTCAAGACGGATGATACGCTCTTTGGGTAATCCAATGGTGTGCAACCAAATATCATACGCTTCATCATCTTCGGGATGTACAGTGACGGATAAACGATCTTCTTCAAATCCAATCCACTTGTCACTTGTTAAAAATTCCCATGCCCATTCGATTGCTTCTTGCTTAAAATAATCACCTATCGAAAAGTTTCCGAGCATTTCAAAGAACGTATGATGTCGTGCAGTAAATCCTACATTTTCAATATCATTTGTACGAATTGATTTTTGAACATTAACAATTCGAGGGTTCTCTGGAATAACTCTACCATCAAAATATTTCTTTAATGTAGCGACACCACTATTAATCCATAGTAACGTTGGATCATCTATTGGCACAAGAGATGCACTTGGTTCCACTCGATGTCCTTTCTCCTTAAAAAAATCAAGAAACATTTGCCTCACTTCTGCTGACGTTAATTGCTTCATATAATTTTCCTCCTATACCATTATGTATGTTGGATCGAAGTTGTTCTGAGAAAACAATACATCTATTAAAAAACTTTACTTAATACTATTTTGGAAAATAAAAAGAAACATGTTTGTCTATTTAAATAGAAGAGATTAAAAAAATCCCCTCTCTGCACTTGCAGGGACGAGATTGATCGCGGTACCACCCTTATTATGAACACAACAGTATTCATCACTTGTTGTTGATAACGGTATACAAACCGGCGAGGATGAACCGCACTCCAGAACAGCTTTCCATGATGTGAACTTTAAGGGTTCTTGCAGCCTAAGGAACCCTTTCTCTACAAAGCATTAATCATGTACTCAGAACCTTCAACGCATTTTAATGATAAACCTTGTTAAGCGCAATTATAGAATAAGGCAGACATAAATGTCAACTAAGAGGTGCAGAGTCCCTTTCTTGCTTAGAAGTAGAATGATAATCCTTCCATATAAATAAATGCTTGATAATTACTTTTAAAATAGTCATTAATGGCACTGCGGTAATCATGCCAACGACACCAAACAACTGCCCACCTAGTAATAAAGCAAAAATGATGGCAGCCGGGTGAATATTAATACTTTTTCCAACAATATACGGGGAAAGTAAATTACTTTCTATCAACTGAATAATAAACACGGATAAAATGACAAAAACAACCATATTCCCTGAGATAGTAAAACCTATAGCTACTGCTGGGACCGCTCCAATAATAGGACCAAAATAAGGGATTAAATTTGTTATCCCCATAATGATGGCTAGTAGCAACGCAAAATCAAGTTGCAATAAAAATTTAAAAATAACAAAAGATGTCAGACTTACAAAGCCACAAACAATTAATTGCCCCCTAATATAATTGCCTAAACTGTCATCAATTGCATGCCAAATTTGGCTACATGGAGATCTAAACCTAGATGGAATTAGCTGTTTCCCGTACTTTTTTATTTTTTCATAGTCTTTTAAAAAATAAAAAACAAGTACAGGTATAACCGTTAAAAAGATGATGAGATCAAAGACCTTTGTAAACCCACTCATCAATCTTTCTAAGAGTTGATCGAGTGTGTTCTCCATTCGTAACAAGAATTGGTCAAATTTATCATGCACATTTTCCGGTAAAAAGGATGTATACTCATAAAATTGGTAAATCATTTTTTCATACATTTTCATTAACTGTGGAAACTGCTCATTTAAATCTCTCACTTGAACAACAACCATTGGATAAATACGATATATGAAATAGGCTGTTAAACCAAAAAAAAGCAGGTAAATAATTAAAACTGCCACTCCTTTAGGAATGTGGTACTTATGTATTGCCTGCACAACTGGGTATAATAGATAAGCAATTAAACATGAAATAACAAATGGAGCTGCTACATGCCAGAAAAGTAAAAATACTGCTTTATAGAAAGGAAACAATTTAATCATTAAGTAAAAAAACAGGAAGAGCAGAATGCCAATTAATAGAAAATAGAGGAAGTTCAAGCTTTGACGACTATTAAACATGGCTAACTTCCTCCAAAAGGTAGCGTGTAATCAAACCTTTAACTATTTCCATATAATCTTCTTTCTTCCTCATTAAATAAGTCATTGAGCGAACTTAATGATCCGTCTACTTCCACTTGATGTAAAAGCAGTGTATTATTTTCTACCGTCATCTCAACAAAACACGTCCAACAGTAGTATTGCCGAATTCCTATTTTACCAATATCTTTCCCATTACAATTCGGGCATCGCATGTCGTTAATACTCCTTCTGGTTTTCACTGAATACTAGTTATTTATCATGCTAACCCATTTCAAATAAAAATATACGTTTCTTCTTACATAAAGTCATAAGGGGAAAGATTAGAATCATCCTCTTCCAAATTTGCATGTATATTAGATTCATGAAGCACAGTTAGTTTTTCCATGAGCTGTTGTGTCAGTGTTGTATAGCGATGGATTTTATTTTTTGTCGCTACACCGTATAAAAAAGCTTCTTGCTCACCACAAATAATTAATGATTGTTTACTTCTTGTTATTGCGGTATATAATAGATTCTTTCTCAGCATGCGTTGATATGTCCAAGCAACAGGCATGATGACAATAGGAAACTCACTACCTTGTGATTTATGAATGGAAATACAATATGCCAACATAATATTACGGTAGTCTTTCCGCTCATAAACAACTTCACGATCTTCATAGGCAATGACGAGCTGTTCCTCTTGTTCCGTGTTCTCTTCTTCTCGAAATATAGCAACTACTTCTCCAATATCGCCATTATATACACCATCTTCGGGCTGGTTAACAAGCTGTATAACCTTATCACCTGTTCGAAAAATTGCTTCTTGTGTGCGAACTTCTCTTTTCTGGTCTGTCTTTGGGTTAATTACTTGTTGAAGCTCTTGATTTAATTTAGTAATTCCAGCTTCTGAACGGTACATAGGAGCAAGAACTTGAATATCTTTCACTTCAAATCCTTTCTCCAAAGCTTTCGTAAATATTTTAGTAATGACATGTCCCATTTGTGTTGTTCCGCATTGGATAAAGTTAAAATCATGATCTTTCCCTAAGTTTATCGGCTCATCTCTTTTTATTTCGTGAGCGAGTTGAATAACTTTTGAGCCTTCTTTTTGTCGATATACTTCCGTCAGCCTCACAAATGGTATTCGATTTGTCTTTAGCAAGTCTGCTAAGACTTGCCCTGGTCCAACAGAAGGTAATTGGTCTTCATCCCCTACAATTAATACTTGCATATCATCTGGGATAGCTTTAAAAAGATGATTAGCTAACCAAATATCTACCATAGAAAATTCATCTATAATAATAAATTTACCACTTAGTTGTTCATGCTCATTTTTTTCAAAGGTTTGGTTTCCATCCCATCCTAATAAGCGGTGTACAGTCATCGCTGGTAGCCCCGTAGATTCATTTAATCGTTTTGCAGCTCTTCCTGTTGGTGCAGTTAAAACGAATGGAAAGTCACTTTTATATTCGTAATCTTTTGGCTGTAAAGATAACTCATGAATATTGGCATACGCTTTTAGAATACCTTTTATAACAGTCGTTTTACCTGTTCCTGGACCGCCCGTTAGAATCATAACCTTTGCATGAATAGCTTGGTCAATCGCTGTAAACTGTTCTTTTCCATAGGATAAAATTTCTTCTTCTTCAATACTGCCAATAATTTTCATAAGCTCAGCTATCGGTGTTTGATGCTCGATTGGTTTTTGTAAAATGCGCTTTAATTGAGAACTAAATCCATCCTCCGCATAGTAGAGAGAAGGTAAGTAGACATTGCCATCTTGGAGAATTACTTGTTTATCTTTATTTAAAGCTGTTAAAGTTTCTATTACCATTGCTTCCGTTAATTCTTTCGTGTTTAATAGCGAACAAATAGATGAAATGCAAACATCCATTGGCAAATAAACATGTCCCTCTTGAATAGAAGTTTGCAAAATATAGATGCAACCTGCTCCTATACGAGTCGGATGAGTAGCTGGAAGCCCCATTTGTCTAGCTATTTCATCGGCAGTTCGAAAGCCAAACCCATCAATATCAAACACAAACTGATACGGGTCAGCTTCTAATAATTGAACTGCTTCATCTTTATAATTTTGATAAATTTTTTGTGCCATTTTCAAACCAATATTATATTGTGCTAAATAGACAGCAACATGTTCAAAGCCTTGATTTTCTTGTAAAGTAACACGTAATTGATCGGCTGCTTTCTTCTTTAGTCCAGCTATAGCATTCAATGCTTCAGGATCATCAATAATTTTAGAAATTGCATTTTCACCTAATTGCTCCACAATCTTGGCTGCTGTTTTTTTTCCAATCCCATAGAATAGATCGCTGGATAAATAAGCTACTAAACCATCCTTCGTATCTGGAATAAATGTTTTATATGAAGTTACTTTATACTGAGTGCCAAATCGCGGATGTTTATCAAATACCCCAAAGAAATAATAGCTAGTTTCCGGCTGCAAATTATAAAAATAACCCTTTATGACAATTGTTTTCTCCTCAAGTGTTTCATTTGTATCTAACACCTTAATTTTAGCAATCGAAAAATGCTCCACTTCGTTTGTGAAAATCAAGTGAAGGAGTTCACCCCGAATATAGCTTTCATTCTCGGCTGGCTGTTTGATCTGTTCCATCCAAAACACTCCATCTTCTTCCTATGATTCATGAAGGTAGGCTTGTACATTCTTGCGACCATTGGCAGCTAAAATATGGTCAGGCTGAATGCGCAATGCTTCCTCAAAATAGTTCAACGCTCTTTCTACCTGTTCTCTAAATAAAGCTATGACGCCTAAATTATAATATGCATCACTATGTTTTTGATTCAACTGAAGAACCTTATGAAAAATTTCCTCCGCTTCTTTTACATGCTCACATTGGGCAAGACTTAATCCATATTGGAAGAGGAATTCTTCTTCCTTTGTATTCAGTTCAGCAGCTCGCAATAAATATGGTAATGCTAATTTATGATAACCCTGTTGTTGAAATGTCATCCCTAATAAATAATAAACATCTGCTTCCTTTAATCCTAGGTCTATCGCTTGCTGTAAATGGTTTTGCGCTTTCGTGTATAGCAACTGCTCATAAAACAAATTTCCTAAACCGTAGTGAGCAGTTGCTGCTTGTGGATCTAATTCAATCGCTTTGGCAAAGAAACGTTGTGCTCGCTCTGTATCTTGCATATGCAAAAGTAGATTCCCAAAATTAGTATACCCTACGGGGTTCTCTGGGTATTCTTCTATAAATTCTGCAAATAATGACGCAGCCTCTTCCAACTCGTTATTCTGCATTGCTTGTATCGCTAGTTTTAACTTGTTCTCCATTGTAAAAACTCCTTGTTAACCTACATAATCAAGTTGGCATTCACGCTTAAAAATTTTATCAATTGTACCGCCCCCAAGACATATTTCTCCATCATAAAAAACGACAGCTTGCCCAGGAGTAATAGCACGTTGGCTTTCTTTAAAAACAACATGAACTTGATTATTATCCAACAATGTTACCGTTACTGGACTATCATCTTGACGATAGCGAAATTTTGCAGTACAAGTAAACACCTCGTTTATTTTATCCGATTGGATCCAATTTACATCTGTTGCAGTCAGAGCATCAGAAAACAGCTTTTTATTACTATACCCTTGCTCTACGTATAATATATTTTTGGCTATATTTTTTCCAACTACAAACCACGGGTCACCTGCACCACCAATACCAAGACCTTGCCGCTGTCCTATTGTATAGTACATTAAACCATCATGGCGTCCTTTCACTACGCCATCTAACGTTTGCATTTCTCCAGGCTGAGCAGGTAAGTATTCACTTAAAAATGCTTTGAAGTTCCGTTCTCCAATAAAGCATATACCTGTACTATCTTTCTTCGTTGCCGTTGCAAGGTCATTTTCTTTAGCTATTTTCCGTACCTCTGATTTCGGTAAATGACCAAGCGGAAACATAACTTTTGATAGCACATCTTCTGTTAGTTGATTCAGAAAATACGTTTGGTCTTTATTGTCATCTATACCACGCAACAATTCAAAGCGCCCTTTCTGTTCACGAACTCTGGCATAATGACCAGTTGCAACATAATCAGCACCTAATGACAATGCATGGTCCATAAACGCCTTAAATTTTATTTCTTTATTACACATCACATCAGGGTTAGGTGTTCTACCTGCTTTATATTCATCTAAAAAATAGGTAAACACTTTATCCCAATATTGTTTTTCAAAATTAACGGCATAATAAGGAATATCTAATTGGTTACATACTCGGACAACATCTTCAAAATCCTCTGTGGCGGTACAAACACCAAATTCATCTGTATCATCCCAATTTTTCATAAAAATCCCCACTACATCATAACCTTGTTGCTTTAACAATAAAGCTGCTACCGAAGAATCTACACCTCCACTCATACCTATAACTACTCTTGTATCATGATTCATTGTAATCATCCTTTTACTAATTAAATAACATTTTTCTTAATACATGTTGTATTGCTGACCTTTACCTTATAGACTGAGTCAGTCTCGTAACGCTCCTAGCTACTCTTTTAGTAGCAGTCTGAATGTTTTCTGGAGTATTAGCTAGGCCAAAACTAAATCGAACCGAATTTGTCGTGTGTTCATCCCCTGAACCGTACATCGCTGTTAACACATGTGAGGGTTCTACAGACCCTGCCGTACACGCACTACCACTAGATGCAGCAACACCATCGAGGTCTAAATTAGTTAAGAGTGCTTCTACAGCCGTGTTTGGAAAGCTAATATTTACAATCGAAGCGACTGTATTCTGTTCGTCACCATTTATTTGAAAGGCAATGTCTTGTTCCTGTAAGCCGTTGATAAATTGCTGTTTAAGAGCTTGGTATTGTTCCACTCGCTCAATTCTATGTTCTACTGCTAATTCAACAGCCTTTTCAAAGCCTACGATTCGAGCAACATCTTCTGTTCCTGCACGCCGTTTTCTTTCTTGCTCTCCACCATATTGCAAGGATTGTAACTGTACGTCTTTATTCGTATATAACAAACCGATGCCTTTTGGACCGTTAATTTTATGGGCAGATACAGTTAGTAAATCAACACCTAATTCACGAACATCAATAGCAAGTAAACCAAAAGCTTGCACAGCGTCCGTATGCAAGTAGGCTTGATGATGCTGCATTTGTTCAGCAATTTCTTGAATGGGTTGGATTATGCCTGTTTCATTATTTACATACATTACGGAAACGAGAATAGTTTCGCTTGTCAATGCATCCATGACATCCTCAACCGCAATTTTCCCTTGTCTGTCTACAGGTACATAGGTGACACGAAAACCTTCTTTTTCCAAAGCTTCCGCAGTGTGTAATACCGCATGATGTTCCTGAGCAGTTACAATAATATGATTTCCTTTGTCTCTATTAGCTCTAGCTACGCCAACTAAGGCTAAATTATCCGCTTCTGTTCCTCCACTTGTAAAAATAATTTCTTTTTCGTTAGCGCCCATACGTTTAGCAATATGGGATCTAGCGCTATCTACAAGTTGTCGCGCTTTTCTTCCAAAAGCATGCACGCTGGATGGATTCCCAAAAGTCTCTTTTTCTACTTCACACATGCGTTTTAATACTTGTGGATGAACGGGTGTCGTTGCCGCGTGATCCAAATATATATGTTCCAAGAAAATCTACCCTTCCTAAAATTAAATATAAAACATATAAGCATCTTGTGGTTCATCATCATTATGCTCAGCTAAATCTTTTAACGTCGTCGTGTCTAATACGTCTTTAACTGCATCACGGATTCTTCGCCACAAAGCTTGCTTTGCTGGTTCTTCATTTTCTATTCCTTCTACGGGCGTAATCGGGCCTTCTAATACACGAATGATGTCACCAGCTTTTATATCCATTGGTTCCTTAGCTAATACATAACCACCATATGCACCGCGAATACTCCGAATTAAGCCGGCATTTCGTAATGGTGAGGCTAGTTGCTCTAAATAATGCTCTGATAATTGATTTTCCTTCGCTATTTGTTTCAGAGAAATAGGACCTTTGCCATGACATTTTGCTAGATGTATCATAAGAGTAAGACCATATCTTCCTTTGGTTGAAATTTTCATATATAACACCTCAATTAAAATAACGTTCCACACTTTCTCATACATGTTATTATAGCATGGAATACAAAAGTATTGCATACGATGCATTTCATTCGTATGTGTATTACAATGTCAAGTTAGATAAGTAATTTATTATTATATTATAAAGGGCGGTATAAATGAAACAAAAACCACTTGCATTTCAAATGAGACCTGAACATATTGATGAAATTATTGGTCAAGAGCATTTAGTTGGCGAAGGGAAAATTATTCGTCGGATGGTAACTGCTAAGCGACTTGCATCCATGATATTATTTGGACCGCCTGGTACGGGAAAAACATCCATGGCAATAGCCTTGGCAAAAAGCTTAGCAATGCCAGTAAAAACATTAAATGCAGTAACAGATAAAAAAAGAGACATGGAAATTGTTGTGGAAGAAGCAAAAATGACAGGACAATTGGTACTCATTTTAGACGAAGTACATCGTTTAGATAAAGCGAAGCAAGATTTTTTGCTCCCACATCTTGAGAGTAATTTAGTAATTATGATTGGTTGTACAACAAGCAATCCTTATCACTCCATTAATCCTGCGATTCGCAGCAGATGTCATCTGTTTGAATTGCATCGACTAACAACGGAGCATGTCAAGCAAGCAATTCAACGAGCATTAAAAGATGAAGTAAACGGCTACGGCAGCTCGTCCATTTACATTTCTGAGAAAGCATTAGATCATTTTGCGTTTAGTGCTAACGGAGATCTGCGTGCAGCATTAAATGGGTTGGAGCTAGCAGTAGCATCCACACCAGAGAATGAGGAGAAACAAATTTCTATCACCTTAACAACAGCGGAAGAGTGTATGCAGAAAAAGAGCTTTTCACATGATAAAAATGGTGATGCACATTATGATGTGCTTTCTGCTTTTCAAAAATCCATTCGTGGAAGCGATGTTGACGCTGCACTTCATTATTTAGCCAGATTAGTCGGAGCTGGTGATTTAGAAAGTATCGGGCGGAGAATGGTTGTAACTGCGTATGAAGATATTGGATTAGCCAATCCACAAGCAGGACCACGGACGTTAACAGCTGTACAAGCTGCGGAAAGGCTGGGCTTTCCAGAAGCTAGAATCCCATTAGCTGTTGCAATTATTGAACTTTGTTTATCTCCAAAATCCAATTCAGCCTATAAAGCTTTAGACAAAGCTTTACAAGATGTACGCAGCGGAAAAGGCGGAGAAGTTCCTGCCCATATTAAAGATGCTCATTACGCTGGTGCACAAACATTAGGAAGAGGAACACAGTATCAGTATCCACACGACCATGAGAGTGGTTGGGTAAGGCAACAATATTTACCTGAGGCAATCAAACATAAGCAATACTATGAACCTAAAGCTACAGGAAAATTTGAACAAGCTATGAAACAAGTTTATGAGAGAATAAAGAAAGATTAGAAAAACTTGGCTTGTCGCCAAGTATTATGGTGAAAGCTATTATTTTTTTATACGATAAACCCTAAAATTTATACTTTCTTTTAGTATAAATAAAATTTCAGGTATAAGTTGAAACTTCTTTGGTAACAATAAAAGCAAATATGATCTTGTATACTATTTTTCTCAAACTTTGGTTGTTATTAGAAAACATGACGCTTCACCAATTTTGACGGGAAAGCTATTGTTTTTCTTAATATGATAAAACCTAACAGTTTATATTTTGTTACAGTAAAAAAGGAGTGGAAACAAAATGGCTAAGGTCAGACAAGATGCATGGTCACATGAAGATGATCTATTATTGGCAGAAACCGTCTTACGTCACATTAGAGAAGGAAGTACGCAACTGAATGCTTTTGAAGAGGTTGGAGATAAATTAAATCGTACTTCTGCCGCTTGTGGGTTTCGTTGGAATGCAGAAATACGCAATAAGTATGTAAATGCTATTGATCTCGCAAAACGCCAACGAAAAGAAAAGAAACGGGCTATGGCTAGAGCAGAAAAAGCAGAACATAAACCAACCCTTGTAGCTTCATCAGCTGCAAAACATCAAGAGGCGGAGCAATTTCAAACATCAACTGAAACTCCTATAAACGCCAATTCTTTCAATTCTCACATAACAATGGATGAGGTCATTCATTTTTTAAGAGAATTAGAAAAGCAATCGTTACATTCAAATCAATCACAAGCATCACTTGAACACGTTCAAAAAGAAAAAGAAGAATTACAGAAACAAGTAGATAGATTGACTCAAGAATTAAAACAAACAAAATCGCAATTAGCGACGATGCAGGAGGACTATCAAGCATTTATTCAAATTATGGATAGGGCGAGAAAAATGACTGTGTTAGAAGATCAAGATATGAGGACTGCACCAGCATTCCGAATGGATAAAAATGGGAATTTGCAACAATTAGCGCAAGGATCTAATTGAATGTATGCAAGAACTGAAAAACCTACATTACTAAAGGAAAATTCCTTTAAGCAATGTAGGCTTTTTTATCTCCCGATCGTGCCGTCCAGTATAAAGTTTTAATCCCGCTCATGGCAGGTGGGTGCTCTGTTCTACATATATTGTGCTTCCTGTAAGTAAGGCGTGCACGCAACATAGAAACCAACAAGCTCCCTTTTATAAAGGTGTTCGGTCAAAACGCTTTTTCATGGACGAACACATCAGGATCGACTTTATTGTAAATTTATTTTAACATGTCGCTTCTGTAAAAATCAATCCTTTAGCTACACTTTACTTCTATTCCTAAAAAAACATCTGCAAATATCCGCGTGCCATTTGTAGCTTCTAGTTTTATCTACATAATAAAGATATCTTAGAAAAACTTAGCTTATCGCCAAGTCTTTGTTTTTCATATACGATAAACACAAAACTAATACTCCCCCATAGTGTTAGAAAGTGTTGCACGCTTTCCCCACCAAGTACTAGTTGCAAGATGGTACAAATGCTTCATGTATTCATTCGTTTTTTTATTAAAACTATTTATCTTGATTTTGAGATTTGAGTTGAATAGACAGTTCATCTAATTGACTTGGGTCCACTTCGCTCGGTGCATTTGTTAATAGATCGGAAGCAGAAGCTGTTTTCGGAAATAGAATCGTGTCTCGTAAATTCGTTCTACCAGCTAAAAGCATGACAATTCGATCAAGCCCCAAGGCTACGCCGCCATGTGGTGGAGCGCCATATTCTAAAGCTTCTAATAGAAAACCAAACTGTTCTTGTGCGTCCGCTTCAGAAAAGCCTAACACCTTAAACATTTTCTTTTGCAACTCTACTTGATGAATACGAACAGACCCGCCGCCTAATTCGTAGCCATTCAAGACTAAATCATATGCATTTGCTCTGACATTTTCCGGCTCTGTAGCAAGCTTTTCTATGTCCGATTCAATTGGTGAAGTAAACGGATGGTGCGCTGCAAAATACCTTCCTTGCTCTTCATCATATTCTAATAACGGCCAATCCGTCACCCATAGAAAATGATAAGCAGTGTTGTCTATCAAATGTAACTCTTTTCCTAATTTTAAACGAAGAGCGCCTAAGCTATCGTAAACAACATTGGTTTTATCTGCCACAAATAATAACAAATCGCCATCTTCCGCTTGTGCTTTTTCCATTAAACCTGCTTTTTCTTCTTCAGAAATAAATTTGGCAATCGGTCCTTTTAATTCTTCTCCTTCCACTTTAAGCCATGCAAGACCTTTAGCACCATACACTTTAACAAACTCCGTAAGTTTATCAATATCTTTGCGTGAATATGTCTTTGCCTGTTGTTTTACATTCAACAAAGCTACTAAACCGCCTGATTCAATAGCGCTTTGAAATACTTTAAAGCCCGATTTCTTCACAATCTCTCCAACATGAATTAATTCCATTCCAAAACGAGTATCTGGTTTATCAGAACCATATCGTGCCATTGCCTCATCATACGGCATGCGTTTTAACGGAAGGGAGATGTCTATTCCTTTCACTTCTTTCATAACAAATTGCATCATTTCTTCTGTTAACTGCATGATTTCATCGCTTGTTAAGAATGATGTTTCCACATCAATTTGTGTAAATTCAGGCTGGCGATCTGCTCGTAAATCTTCATCACGAAAACAACGAGCAATTTGGTAATACTTTTCAAATCCCCCCATCATAATCAACTGTTTAAACAATTGAGGCGACTGTGGTAAAGCATAAAACTCACCTTGGTGCACACGACTTGGAACAAGATAATCCCTCGCTCCTTCTGGTGTACTTTTAGTTAAAATAGGTGTTTCCATCTCTAAAAACTGCTGTTCGTTTAAATAGTGGCGAACAGCCTGTGTAATGTGATGCCTTAACTTAAACGTTTCTTGCAATGGCTGTCTGCGCAAATCAAGATAACGATAAGATAATCGTAAATCTTCGGATACTTCTGCTTTATCTTGAATCGCAAAAGGTGGTGTTTTCGCTTTGTTTAAAATCGTAATCGCAGAAACGATCACTTCAATTTTCCCTGTTTTCATAGTAGGATTAACCGTTGAGGAATCACGTTTTACAACGGTTCCCTCTACTTCAACTACATATTCACTGCGAATATTTTCAGCTATCTCTAACGCTCTTTGTGAATGATCTGGGTTAAATACAATTTGCACAACACCAGAAGCATCACGTAAATCGATAAATATTAAGCCTCCTAAATCGCGGCGCTTTTGTACCCAACCTCTTAAAAGGACAGATTCTTTTACCCTAGCTTCACTTAGTGAACCAGCCATTACACGTTGCTGCTTACTCATGTTCTCTTCCTCCTACACACTTTTCCTTCATTACATCAATTATTTGATCTTTAGCGACCGTTGCTTGCTCTCCTGTACTCATTTCTTTTACCGTAATCGTCTGTTCTTCAAGCTCATTTTCTCCAATAATTAATACATATTTAGCTGCATAACGGTCAGCTGCTTTGAATTGCCCCTTCATTTTTCTTCCTAAATAGTCCTTATCTGCCTGCACACCATGCTTTCGCAGTTTAGAAACGAGCATTACGGCCTCTTTTTGTGCTTGTTCATCCACTGCTACGACATAAGCTTCCAATGAACGGTCGACAGGGATAACTTGATTTTCAGCTTCTAATGCCATAAGCAATCGTTCAAGACCCATTGCAAATCCGATTCCAGGCGTGTTTGGCCCTCCTAATTCCTCCACTAAGCCATTGTATCTACCACCACCTGCTAGAGTTGTAATCGCACCGAATCCGTCTGCTTCACTCATGATTTCAAATGCCGTATGGTTGTAATAATCTAGACCGCGAACCAAGTTTTTATCTATTTCATAGGAAATTCCAATATTATCCAAATGGTCTTTAACTTGTTCAAAATACGCTTCAGACTCCTCATTTAAATAATCTAAAATAGACGGAGCAGTTTGCATTGCTGGATGATCCCGATCTTGTTTACAATCTAGTACACGTAACGGATTGTTTTGTAGACGCGTTTGGCAATCAGAGCAGAGTTCATGCTTATGCGGCGTAAAGTGCGCGATAAGCGCTTGTCTATGATTTTCTCTACTTTCTTTATCTCCGAGTGAATTAATTACTAATTTTAAAGATGTTAAGCCCATTTCTTGATAGCAGGTCATTGCTAAATCAATAACTTCTGCATCGACAGCTGGGTCTGCACTACCCAATACTTCTACTCCAAATTGATTTAATTGTCGCATCCTCCCTTTTTGTGGCCGTTCATATCGGAACATTTCTGCAAAGTAATAAAGTTTTGTTGGTTGGTTTGCCAAGCCGTGCAGTTTATGCTCTACAAAAGAACGAACGACAGGAGCTGTTCCCTCTGGTCGTAAAGTAATACTCCTCCCACCTCGATCTTCAAAAGTGTACATTTCTTTTTGAACAATATCTGTTGTATTACCGACCCCACGTTGAAACACTTCCGTATGTTCAAATACAGGTGTACGAATTTCTTCATAATGAAATTTGTTACATACCTGTTTAATTGTTTCTTCTACCCACTGCCATTTTTTTGCATCTTCAGGCAGTATGTCAGTCGTACCTCGTGGCGCTTTATAGCTCATTTTGTTAACCTCCTACTAGTCATTGTATAACTTGTTTTTTAAATAAGGTGTAGAACTTAAAATCATATCGATATGATTGATAATGGGTTTTTCCCGGATATAAGTAAAAACGCTGTAAGACTCGCTCTTCAAGACTTGGAAGGTGTGAGTTGGGCAAGCCTAAGCGGGAAGATAGCAACGCCTAAATACCTGTTTTTTCATTTAAACAATTCCTATTGGATAAAAGAAAACCCTCCCTAATTGAAGCACTTTATGTAAAAGCTATCGTTTTTTACTATCAACCATATAACTATAATAATATAAAAAACTCCCGTCCCTCATTATTTTTCAATAAATAAGGGACGAGAGTTTAACCCGCGTTGCCACCCTAGTTGATGTATATAACACCCGCTTTATGCAGTTAACGCCTGCGATACGTTTATACCTACTAAAATTCGATATAAAACCTCTGGAGCGTCTTTCATTGGGCGAATATGTAAAATGCTTCCAGCCATTGGCATTTTTTCTCTGGTCAATTCGGCAACCAACTACTGTTTCCGTCATCGGTTCATTTACAAATATAATTTGTTTCATACGAACAAGAAATTATCGCTTTATAATAAAAGTCACAAAACCTACATTATAAAGATTAGTTTAAGTAGACAATCGTATTTGATTAAAGTACTACATCTAACCAATACGAAGGAATGTATATTATAATAATCGTTCAAAGCTATTCTGTCAAGCACGATTGATTTTTTTCTTTAATACATGAATTTCCCTTAACGATAAACCTAATTCTTCTGCCATCTCCATATGATTTGCCTCCGCTTCTACTAACTCCATAACCTGATGTAAATTCACTGCAAACAAGTCCGTATGTCGATGAGCATTCCACTGTTTTTTTGATTTATGCATATACGTATCCTCCTCTTTCTTAGTTTTGCCACCATTCATTTTTTTTATTATACTTAGTAGAAAGTTTGTAGTTAATCATCATTGATAACGTTGCCAATTAGGAGGTATCTTTTTGAATAAACGTATAGTGGTTATTTCCATTCTAATACTGTTGTTTACTTTTAATTTGGACAAACCTGTTAGTTTTGCAAAACAAGGTACTATTACAGAAGATAACGTGCATGTGCGTTCGGGGCCTGGAACAGAATTTCAAATAATAACACAAATTCATGATGGAACGGCATTTACATTTATAAAACGACAGGCAGAGTGGGTAGAAATACAATTAGAAGATAGTAACGTCGGTTGGGTTCATGCTAAATATCTAAGCATCAATGACCAAGTCGATACACCGTCTACAATCACTATTCCTCATGAAAATACGCAAATTCGTAGCAGTCCAACCACGGACGCTCCTATAGCAAATTTCGCAAAGAAAGGAAGTTCGTTTCAAGTTATTTCCTCCAAAGGGGACTGGTATGAAATACAAAACAAAGCAATACATGGGTTCGTATATAAAGCCCTTACTGAACCTGAACCCATCTCCCTCCCTATGAAAGAAAGCAGTTTTGCTAACAAATCGATTGTTATTGACGTTGGTCATGGCGGAAGAGATGTTGGAGCGATAGGTGCAAGCGGCGTGTTTGAAAAAGAAGTGGCTTTTTTGACAGCTCAAGAATTAACAAATGAACTGTCCATGCTCGGTGCAAATGTTCGATTAACAAGAAGAAATGACGAGTATATCCCTTTAAATAGTAGAATTAGCTATAGCAACAATTTTGATACAGATATATTTATCAGCTTACACTACAACAGCGTACCAAACTTACCTAATGTTACTGGTATCGAATCTTTTTACTACAAAGAAGCAAATAAAAAATTAGCTGCTTCGATCCAAAAGAAAGTATTCGATGCTGTTCAGGCAGATGATCGTGGTACATCATTTGGAGATTTTTTAGTATTGAGGCAAAACTTGAAGCCAGCTATCTTACTAGAATTAGGGTTTATCTCCAATAAAGCAGAAGAAGCACGCCTTCTAACGACAATGTACCAGAAAAAGCTTGTTTCTGGCATCATCCAAGGGTTAGGTTCCTATTTTGCACGTTCTGAGATTGGTAAAACTGAATACTGAAACTGCTATACAAATAAAAGCCGCATGAAATCATTTTTGAACTCTCTTTGGAGTACAACTTATTCCATGCGGTTCATACATTATCTTTGTTTACTATCTAAAATTAACGTAACAGGACCTGAATTTGTCAATTGAACATCCATCATTTCCCCAAATGCCCCAGTTTCTACATGAACACCTTCGTCCGTAACTAACCGATTAAATTGAAGGTACAGTTCATTTGCTTTTTCTGGTTTAGCTGCATGCATGAAATTTGGTCTGCGTCCCTTTTTCGTATCCCCATACAATGTAAATTGCGAAACGGATAAAATACTTCCCTTTACATCTTTTAATGATAAATTTAACTTTTGCTGTTCGTCTTCAAAAACACGAAGTTGGACGATTTTTTTTGCTAAATAAGTTGCATCCTCGAACGTATCATCATGAGTTACGCCAAGCAATACAACAAACCCATGTTCTATTTGTCCAATAATAGAATTATTAACTGAAACGCTCGCTCCTTTTGCACGTTGAATGACTGCTCTCATACTATACTCCTTTTCATAATACTGTAGTTGGTATGAAATGAGACCCAAATAGAACACATAAGAATGGACTTAAGCATTCTCGCCGCATGGCAAACTATTTACAGCACTCTTTGCTTATCCCCGTTTAGCTACCAAGCGTAATATTGCCTTATTGTACATTAATGCAATGTACGTTTTACGGAATACACTTCAGGAATTTGTTTAATGCGCTCCACTATTTTTCGAAGATGTGCTGTATTATGAATCAGAATGGTTATTTGAATAATTGCCATCTTATTTCTATCTGACCTACCATTCACATATGTTATATTCGTCTTTGTTTCATTTACGGCTTGTAGCACTTCGTTCACTAATCCTCGTCGATCATAACCCGATATTTCTAAATCCACATGATATTGTTTCTGTTCTGTACGATTATTTTCCCATTCGACATGCAAAAATCGTTGCTTAGCTTCTTCTGTCTGCACATTGGGGCAGTCAGCTCGATGAACGGATACGCCTCTTCCTTTTGTGATATATCCTACTATTTGGTCGCCTGGTACTGGGTTACAACATTTAGATAAACGGACAAGTAAATTGTCAATCCCTTCTACTTTCACTCCAGAATCTCGTTTACTGACTTTCTTTTGTTTACCATCTGTTTTAACTTCTTCAATGGTTTGTTCAAGAGCTTGTTGTTTTTCTTTCGATTGTCTTAATTTTTCTGTTAACTTTGTTGCTATAGATGCAGCAGTAATACCTTGATAGCCTACCGCTGCATACATATCTTCTTCATTAGAGAAATTATATTTTTCATACACACGCTGTAAGTTATCTTGCTTTAGCACATCTTTGGGTTCGATACTAAAGCTACGAATTTCCCGTTCCACAGCTTCTTTCCCTTTTAACACATTTTCTTCTCGACGCTGTTTTTTAAAAAATTGCTTAATCTTACTTTTAGCTTGAGAAGTTTGGGTTATTTTAAGCCAATCTTGAGAGGGGCCATAAGAATGTTTTGACGTCATCATTTCAACTATATCGCCGTTTTTCAATTTATAATCAAGTGGCTCCATCTTTCCGTTAACTTTTGCCCCAATCGTTTTATTACCTATTTCTGTATGAATTTTATAGGCAAAATCCAAGGGAACGGAACCAGCTGGTAGCTCAATAACATCTCCCTTTGGAGTAAACACATATACCATGTCTGAGAATAAATCGACCTTTAAGGATTCCATGAATTCTTCCGCGTCATGTGTATCATTTTGCCATTCCAAAATCTCCCTAAACCAAGTTAATTTCTCTTCAAAAGACTTTTTATCATTTTGAACTTGCTTGCCTTCTTTGTACGCCCAATGAGCTGCAATTCCATATTCGGCTATTTCATGCATTTCTCTTGTGCGAATTTGCACTTCTAGCGGGTCACCTTTTGGACCTATAACGGTCGTGTGCAACGATTGATACAGGTTTGGTTTTGGCATAGCAATGTAATCTTTAAATCTCCCAGGCATCGGCTTCCAACAAGTATGGATAATGCCAAGAACAGCATAACAATCCTTAATGCTATTAACTAAAATGCGCACAGCAAGCAAATCATATATCTCATTGAACTGTTTATTTTGTTTTACCATTTTCCGATATATACTATATAAATGTTTTGGACGGCCAGATAATTCAGCATCTATATTCATTTCTCTTAATTGTTTGGAAACTTGATCCATTACTTCTTTAATATATGATTCACGCTGATCTCTTTTTTGTTTCATTAATTGAACAATTCGATAATATTGCTGAGGATTTAAATAGCGTAATGCTGTATCCTCTAATTCCCATTTGATGGTTGAAATTCCTAATCGATGTGCTAACGGTGAAAAAATTTCTAAGGTTTCATTTGCAATGCGACGCTGTTTTTCTGGAGGCAAATGTTTTAAAGTACGCATATTATGCAAGCGATCTGCCAATTTAATTAAAATCACACGGATATCTTTCGCCATGGCAACAAACATTTTTCGATGATTTTCTGCTTGCTGCGCTTCTTTTGATTTATATTTAATTTTCCCTAACTTTGTAACCCCATCAACTAGCATAGCTACTTCATGATTAAATACTTCTTCCACTTCTTCCACAGTCACGTCTGTGTCTTCAACCACATCATGAAGAAATCCTCCTGCGATTGTTTCAGCGTCCATCCCGAGCTCCGTTAATATGCCTGCTACCTGTACAGGGTGAATAATATACGGCTCCCCCGACTTTCTAAATTGATCAGCATGAGCTTCTTCGGCAAATTCATAGGCTTGGCGAATAAAAGCAGTATCATCTTCCGACAGATACTGACTTGCCTTATTTAAAATATCATCTATTGTCATTATATCGGTTTTTGCCATAAAAAATCACCTTTATTCGCGAAATCGAGTCTAATTTTTAGTTATTTAAATAGTTTCATTATATAATTTTCAGATACATGTGTCCATTGTTAGAATCAGCCAATTACAATAATCGAGTTTGAGTAAATGTAATTGCCTAAAAATATAGTATACTGGCTTTAAAGAAGATTGATTGGAAATTTAAACTATTTCCTGCGCTATTATCATTTAATTTGACAATATACCTAGATGCATTTTTAATAGCCATTTTGATTCATAAGGCGAAGTATAATATGTATTGTTAGCATTCGTTAAGCTTTAATCAACCCTTGGTTGACCCGTTTATGTATACCGCAGTAATAACAATAGGCCTAACGAAGGTTTATCGTCAGACCTAATTGGCACCGTTAAAAACGCATCAAAGATAGTACATCATAACCTTTTAGTTTGTCCATTCCATTTAAATAACTTAATTCAATAATAAATGCACATCCAGCAACAACACCACCGAGTTCTTCTACTAATTGAATGGTTGCTTGAATCGTACCCCCTGTTGCTAATAAATCATCTGTAATTAATACGCGTTGGCCCGGTTTAATTGCATCTTTATGAATGGTTAAGACATTTTTTCCGTACTCCAAACCATAATCTACTTTAATAACTTCACGCGGAAGTTTCCCCTCCTTTCTCACTGGAGCAAATCCAACTCCTAACGAATAAGAGACGGGACATCCTATAATAAATCCTCTCGCTTCTGGACCTACAACGACATCTATTTCTTTTTGTTGCGCGTATTCCACAATTTCGTCTACTGCTGAATGAAAGGCTTCCCCATTTGCCATTAATGGTGTAATGTCTTTAAATTTAATTCCTTCCTTTGGCCAATCTTCTACAATTTTAATATATTTTTTATAATCCATAGCTTTGTTCCTCCTTGGGGCTTCCCAAATGTTCCATACAATTTGTAAAATGTTTTTTTAATTGCTCGTAGTTTGAGTAGTACAGTTTCCTTTCAATCTCAGCTTGCTGTAAACGTTTCTGATATGTTGCTGACTCCTGCAAATCTTTTTTTAAAGGCTTTTCTTCAACCTGTATAATTCTGCCTTCTATCTGTATAAAATGAAGTTCGTAAAACACATGAATTAAGAACAACAATTTATCCTTGCTCCAACCATTTGTTTGAGCAAATGGAGGTAAATCGTTATCAATGGATACTACCTTTTTTTGTTGTAAAAAAACATACATCTTTTTAAAGTCGTCTCTAGACGGGAAAGCACGCAAATAAATGCTATCTTTTACATAATAACACAGATGAATATTTTTTGGCTTCATTTGTTTCAGTAATGCTTCTAAGTCTTTTAAGTTTGATGGCAGTGCAAATAAAATTAATGTATCCACATTTTCCAAAGAAGACCAGTCGTCTTGATAGTCCTTATGAGGGATTCCTAAAGATTGCGCACGGGTACGATCTCCTATGCTAAAAACAGATTCGTATGAATGAATAAATTCATTTACATGTACTTGCCGCTTTCCACGATGATCAAACAGCTGCCATTCATCAATAGACAAGTCTTGAATCATTAGCTGTGGTTTTTGACTGCCATTCCATTCATTAATGCTTAACTCCCCTACGATGTTAACAGGCGTATGAGGAGTAAGGTAGTTATACAACTCTCCAAAGCCAAAACCGATCGCATCAAGTTGTTGATTATCTTCTGTGAACTGCAATTTAAGGTGATTTTTCATACTCCCAATTTGCCTTGATTGTTCTGGTATAGCTTTTATATGAAACAACGGTTTTGGGTTATGCATTCCAAATGGAGCTAATTGTTGAATTTCCTTAATTAAAGGAATAGTTATTTGTGAAACAGGTAAAGTGGCATGAATATTTAGCTCTTGTTTGAAGTCTGACTCGCTTAATTGTTGAGCGATTTGTTTGTTTAAGGCTTGTTCCAACGGTTGAACATTCGTTAATGCTAATGTCATCCCTGCTGCTTGAGAATGTCCGCCAAATTGCTCAAATAAATGGTTTACTTGCATGCAATTGTGAAATAAATCAAAAGCCGGGACGCTTCTGGCAGATCCTTTTGCAATTCCTACATTCGGTTTAATAGACAGAACAATTGCTGGTCTGTCCCATTTACGAACTAACTTAGAAGCCACAATTCCTAATACCCCTTCATTCCAACCTTCCTTTGCTACAACAATAACGTCTTGCTGCTCTTTATCAGATAGTAATTGCTCTGCTTCTTTTACAATTTTTTGCACAATTTGTTGTCTTTCGCTATTTATTTCTTCCATTTCTTCAGCGATGGTTTTAGCTTCTTGTGGATCTTCAGTTAGCATTAATTCAACTGCCATGTCTGCTGATTGAAGCCTTCCTACAGCATTTAGTCTCGGACCGATAGCAAAACCCACATCTTCTTCGGTTACATTACCGTCAATGTTTGCAGTCCGTTTTAAAGCCTTTAAACCAGGATTGGTGGTATTTGCTAATTCTTTTAAACCGTGATATACCAATATACGATTTTCATCCACTAACGGTACAAGGTCTGCTACAGTGCCTATTGCAACAAAACTTAACAATTGCTTGGGAAGATACCCAAGCAACGCTTGCGCAAATTTAAATGCTACGCCAACTCCTGCTAACTCCTGAAATAAATAATCAGGTGAGCATTTAGGATGAATAATCGCATAACAATCTGGTACATTTGCTTGAACCTCATGATGGTCTGTAATAATTAAATCCATGTCTAATTCTTGCGCTATTTTTGCTTCTTCTATAGCGGCAATACCGGTGTCTACCGTTATTATAAGTGTATAACCCTCTCGATGTGCTTGCCGAAAAGCAGCTTCATTTGGTCCATACCCCTCTGTAAAACGATTCGGGATATAATAGTCGCATTGAGCACCTAATTCTTGTAATGCCTTTATCAAAACCGTTGTAGCAGTAACTCCATCAGCATCATAATCACCAAACACAAGCAGTTTTTCACCTTGTTCAATTGCTAATTTCACTCTTTTTACTGCTTTATCTATGGAAAGAAGTTTATCTGGACTATGTAAATCTTCTACATCTGGTTTTAAAAATTTAGATACAGCTTGCTTTGTCGTAACCCCTCTTTGTACTAGTAATTTTTCAATGATAGGGGAAATAGACGGGGAGTCGTTGTCCCTTTCTACGTTCGTTATTACTTGTTCCATAAAATTCCAATTCGCCTTACTTGCCAACATAATTTAACCCCCTGACCTACCCATTATACATAAATAGATACAGGGGGAGCAACTAGATTTCCTTTATAGCATTTTTTGTCATGAAATGAAGATTATTTTTCTTCCTCATCATGAAATTGCACCGTTTCCATTTCTTCTTTCGTCTGTGAAATACCTTCTTCTTCTAACCTGTTCATCAAGTTGAAATTTTCAGCTTCAAGACGTTTCATTTCTCTTTGCATCCGGTACATCTTAATTAACCCTACTGTTGCGGTTATTAAACCGCCCATTAATACGGAAAATAGAATGACTAATATTAACGGTGATTCTGCGGACCAAAAGAGGTAATTCACCTCCACTGCCTCCACATTCGTAACGGCAAATACTGCTACGATAATAACAAAAATTATGGCAAATATAACATATGTTTGACCTCTCACATATTCCCCTCCTTTTAGAAAGACTTGGCAATCAACCAAGTGTGTATGAGTGAAAAGAATTGCCGCTTCCATATACTATCAAAGTTTATCCTTTCGAATGGTGTAAAAACAAACGCAGTATTATATTCCCTTTGTTCCCTTTTCTATAACCATCCTTAAAAGTAAGGACGGCTCTACACCGAACGCACTTAAACGTTTGATGAGAGCCTCTCTTAGCATCTATACTTGTGGGCCTTCTACACGCTTTTTCTTTGTAAAATCAACTGGTTTTTTCTTAATCATTTTTCCTCTCCATACAAGCCATAATTGTGAGGCTAAGAAAAGTGACGAATACGTACCAGCTAATAAACCAAACGTTAACGCAATTGCAAATCCACCAATTGATTCAGCACCTAGAAATAGAAATGCTAATACTGCAATTAACGTTGTAATGGATGTATTGATACTACGTACAAATGTTTGTACTAAACTTCGATTAACAACGCTAGCAAGCTCTTTATACGATTTGATTTTTTTCTTGTTCCTTAAATTCTCTCTAATTCGGTCAAATGTAACAATGGTATCATTTATAGAATAACCAACAATCGTAAGAACAGCCGCTACAATGGTTATATCAAATTCAATTTGCGTTACACTAAAAATTGCGATTGTAAAGAAAGCATCATGTAATAAAGCAATGATCGCCGTAATAGCGAAAAAGAATTCAAAACGAATAGTGACATAAATAATCATAAATATAGAAGCAATGGCGACAGCGTAAGCCGCATTTTTTACGAGCTCTTCACCAACAATTGGTGAAACCACACTTACGTTTGGCTCATTGCCATAAGTGTCTACAAAATGACTTTTCACTTCAGCAATTTTGTCTTTACCTAATACTCTATCAAATCTCGCAATAGCCATCTCTCCATTTTCCCCTGAAGAAACGATCGATTTAACTTCAAGGTCAAGCTTGCCAAATTCCTTCTCTACTTCATCTGTAGTAATGCTAGTTTCAGCTAAAATTTCAATTCTGGAACCACTTGCAAAGTCGATACCTGGATTTAATTTAAACAAGGCAAGGGAGACGATTCCTAGCACAACCATAACCGTTGAAATCCAAAAGAATTTCTTTCGATGTTGTACAACATTGATTTCTCGATTAAATAATTTTGCTTCTTCATCTTGCTTATCCTTAATATCTTTAATGTCTGAGCTTTTTACAGCAAACCAACTAGGACGCTGTTTTAAAAACTTACTTTTTATCCATAAACTTAAAAGTAAACGTGTACCAAACACAGCCGTAATAAAGCTCACAAGAATACTAACAATTAACATCGTTGCAAAACCTTTGACAGAGCTTGTTCCAAAAATAAATAATACGGAAGCTGCAATTAATGTGGTGATGTTTGCATCTAATATGGTTGAAAGTGAATTCTTCGTACCAGCTTTAAATGAAGAAATTAACGATTTTCCAGTACGTAATTCTTCCTTAATGCGCTCGAATGTAATAACATTGGCATCAACAGCCATACCAACACCGAGAATAAGAGCAGCAATACCTGGTAACGTCAATACACCATTCATTAATTCAAACACAAATAAAATAAGGTAAATATAGAAACTTAAATTAATTGCAGCAATTAAGCCAGGAAAACGATAAACAGCTATCATAAAGAGAAAGATGATACCAACACCGATAAACCCTGCAAAAACAGTTTTGTTTAACGCCTGCTCCCCAAACTGCGCTCCTACCGATGTAGAATATTTCTCTTCCATATGTACCGGTAAGGAACCAGAATTAATGACATTGGCTAATTGCTTTGCAGATTCCACAGTGAAATTACCAGAAATCATGACTTGGTTCGTATTTAATGTCTGCGTTACACTAGGAGCAGAAACATATTTAGGATCCTCTTTTCCATACTCTTCTGCAAAAGAATCACCTTCTTTGTAATCCATCCAAATGACTAATAAATTATCTGGATAAGTCGTTTCTGGGTTATTCATATCCTTTATTTTACTCGTTACTTCACCAAATTTCTCTGCATCCTTCAATTCTAATGTAACGATTGGTTGATTACTTTTAGGATCGAAATCCTGCTTCGCGCTATTTTCCTTAACATCATTGCCGCTTAAAAGTTCTTTATCATTAACATCACGAAAAGAAAGCTGTGCTGTTGTAGATAATAATTCTCTCGCTTCGGTTTGATTTTCTACTCCAGCAAGCTGGACACGAATGCGGTCTTCTCCTTCAATATCTATACTTGCTTCACTAATTCCAAGTCGATTCACACGGTCATTTAACGTCTCTACCGTTGACTCTAACGTTGTACGGTCTACCTCCTTTTGAGTGTCAACTGGTTCAACTTTATATAGAACCTCAAATCCGCCTTGTAAGTCCAAACCTAAATTAATATCTTTTGTAATCCCTGTAACCGTTGTTCCAATTGTACCAGCAAAAATAAGTACGATTAGAAAAAAGGCAACAATTCTGCCTCTTATTTTCATTTCAAATTGTCCTCCCTCTTATCATTAGGGTCATTCATTATGTAAGTCAATTAATGATGATTGATTTCTGTATTCGTTACTGCTGCAATAGAAGCAAATAAATCATCATTTTGCTGTGCACTTACTGTTAAATAACTAATGTAAGTAGCTGTTGTCAATTGAAAAATGTCTTGTACTACTTCATAAATTCTTTTTTCAGGGTCGCCTTTCCATACTTTCCCGACAAGACATTTCCAAACATCTTCTGGCGTTGCTTCTTCATATCCCATTAAATGAAATTCTTCCGCCTTACTTTGCAAAGCTGGACGGACCATTTCTTTCCATTCAGATACAGTTTGTACGATTTCCAACAGAACTCCCTCCTTTTATGGAGTTAAAATATTCTTATTTGCTTATTCTTGTCATGCTTGGACCATTAAATTGCATATATATCATTGTATATGATATTCCATTATTTGAGAAGGCAGGTCGTCAAGATGACGAAACAAACTTTTTTACAAGGTACACTTATTCTTATTCTTGCAGGTATGATCACACGTTTCCTAGGCTTTATCAATCGAATCGTCGTCGCTCGATTGATTGGTGAAGAAGGTGTTGGTCTTTATATGATGGCTTTACCGACATTTTTTCTCGTCATCACATTAACACAGCTTGGCTTACCTGTTGCTATCTCTAAACGCATTGCCGAAGCAGAAGCTCGTGGCGATGAAGCAAAAACAAAAAAAATTGTCATCGTATCCTTAGTCATTACAGGTATTTCTAGTATTGTCTTTACCACTTTAATGATTGTAACGACACCGTTTGTCGCCACACACCTATTGACTGACGAACGAACACTATACCCACTGTTAGCTATCAGCCCAATCATTCCTATTATAGCTATTTCGTCTGTTTTACGTGGTTATTTTCAAGGAAAGCAAAACATGAAACCACAAAGCTATGCACAAGTGTTAGAACAAATTGTGCGTATAAGTTGTGTAGCAATGTTTGTTAAATTACTCTTGCCTTTCGGTCTTGAATATGCTGCAGCAGGGGCCATGTTTAGTATTATTTTAGGAGAATTTGTGTCTCTTATTTATATGACGCACAAATTCAAACGAAAAAAACGGATTAAAATAAGAACAAACTTTTTTTCTTATTTAGCAACCAGTAAATCTACAATAAAGGAGCTTTTTTCCATTGCTTTACCAAGTACAGGCAGTCGCTTTATCGCCTCTATTTCACATTTTATGGAGCCAATACTTGTCGCGCAAAGCCTAGCCATAGCAGGGGTATCCACCACATTAGCAACAAAACAATACGGTGAATTAACAGGTTATGTACTACCTTTACTATTTCTACCAACATTTATTACCCATTCGTTATCCATCGCTTTAGTCCCTTCTATTTCTGAAGCGGAGGCAACAAAAAATAAACGGATGATTCATTACCGAATTCATCAAGCCATTCGGATTTCTTTTGCATCTGGAGCCATAGCTACGATTGTACTAGCTTTATTTTCTGTACCTATTTTAACATATATGTACGGAACTGCTAATGCAAGTAAATTTATCACAATAATGGCTCCATTTTTTATTTTACTTTATATCCAAGCTCCATTACAAGCCGCATTACAAGCACTTGACCTTGCTAAATCTGCTATGTGGAATAGTTTAATTGGTGCTTTTTGTAAGCTGGCCGTGCTTTTTTTACTCGCATCCAATCCGAACTTTGGGATTATGGGTGTTGCAATAGCTATTTCCTTAAGCGTCGTATTAATTACACTTTTACATTTAGCAGCTTTGTATAAAGCGATTAAATTTAGCATACCTGTTTTAGATATATCAAAAATGATTGCTCTGCTCTTATTGACTTGGGGAGTAGGTGAGCTATTACAACGTATATACGTAAATATGCAAGGTGGGGTTATACTGTTAATAATCATCTTTGTTATATTAAGTTTCATTTATATACTCTTTTTATTTTTACTTCGCTTTATAACGAAAGAAGAATTAAAACAAATCCCTTTTCTGCAAAAATGGCTTTAAATTGGGTAGTTTTTAAATATCAGACGATAAAAGAAAAAAATAAAACACTTCCTGCCTTTTTAGTCTATCGTGTATGGAAGTGTTTTTATTATTTATCCAATATAAGGAACTAAATAACGGAAATATATATAGATTGTAGAAACGACTAAGGATATAATGACTAACGGAAATCCATATAACATAAACCGAATAAACGATATTTTTTCATGAGCTCCTTCAGCTAGCCCTGTGACTACTACATTAGCAGATGCTCCAATTAACGTCGCGTTTCCTCCTAAACAAGCACCTAGTGCTAAAGCCCACCAAACAGGATCTAAATATACCATTCCATAACTTTCAAACTCTTGAACGACAGGAATCATTGCTGCAACAAAGGGGATATTGTCTACGATCCCAGAAAGCAAGCCAGATACCCATAGTATTAATATTACAGTCTGTACATAATCTCCATCCGTTATAACTATAATTGCTCTTGCGATTTCATCAATAACTCCTACTTCTTCTAAACCTCCCACTAGCGTGAACAAGCCAATAAAAAAGAATAACGTTACCCACTCCACTTTTTCAAAAATCTTTTCCGACGCTAATTCTTTTTCTGTCAAAAGAAGAAGTAACACAGCTCCAGATAATGCTACTGTAGTTAATTCAACATACAAAAAAGCGTGTAATAAAAACCCAGTTATCGTTAATAGAAGAACAGTAATCGCCTGATATAACATGGGTGTTCGGTGCAAGTACGTTTGTGCATCGATAGCTAATAATTCTTTTACATCAAATTTTGTCCTACGTAACGATTTACGAAACAACGCCCAAACAAATAATAGCATCACTCCGAACATAATTATAGCAATTGGAGCCATATGAATTAAAAACGATGAAAATGTTAAATGCTCTACTGCTTGTCCAATCATAATATTAGGAGGGTCACCAATTAACGTTGCTGCACCACCAATGTTAGAACTGAAAATAATCATTAGCAAGTACGGAAACGATGGAAGCTTTAATAACTTGGTTATTTTAAGCATAATAGGAACAAATATTAATACCGTTGTGACGTTATCTAATAGAGCAGAACCAATTCCTGTTAAAGCCCCAGCACCAATTAATAAAGGTATTGGATCACCTTTAACCTTTTGTGCAAAGCGAATAGCTATAAAACCAAACAAGCCTGTCTTTTCTGTTATTGCTATGAGCACCATCATGGAAAATAAAAGCGCAATTGTGTTCCAATCAATATATTCTGTTAACATACGTTCTGCAGAATATATACCTGTTAATAACAGCAATACGCCACCTGTTAAAGTGACGACTGCACGATTGATTTGTTCTGTCATAATAAATACGTAACAGCAAATAAAAATCATTGAAGCTACTATTATTTCCAACTAACTCCCCACCTTTTTTATACTTACCTTTTTCACGCTATATTTCAACTATATGTCATGAAAAAAGAAAATATTTTTCGTCTATTATTTTTTCATAGTGAATAGGATGAAAGTAAGTGGACAATCCGGAAAGGAGGCAACCGTTATGAAAAGTAAGCAATGGGTAGCATTATTATATGGTTGGATTATTGTTTTAGGACTTATGATGCTCGCAAGTTTTGTATTAGCTTTGTTGCTTCGCTTTACTACGTTTAATGATCCTGCTTTGTCATGGGTCACTTTCGTCATTGGCCTTATCAGTTTATTTCTTGGGGGGCTTGCAGCAGGCGTTAAAGGAAAAACAAAAGGATGGGTCATTGGTCTGTTTACAGGAATGGGATTTACATTATTCGTTTTATCTGTACAGTACTTAGGCTACCAACAAGGGTTTTCATTTGAACAATCCCTTCACCACGCTGGCTATATGGCCGCTGCATTATTTGGTGGTGCATTAGGTGTCAACATCGTTGGAGATGCGTCGTCAAGCGATAACTAAACAATTAATACTAGATCAATTATCTTTTTGTGGTGTTAAAGCAGGCTCGGGGCGCCTGTTTAGCAACGTAGCGAGTGGAAAGAAGCAACGAAAGTTTTAGGAATCATGGTCCTGCAACAGGAGTATGCCGGCGCCCTTTAGTAAGCCCTCCTTTAGTCAGCTTGCCTATTTAGGGCGAACCAATGATGACTTATCTTAGGGCAATGGAGTGAAGTCGCCTAGTTGCTGGGCGCTTGCGCCCGACGGGGGGCAATTTTTGTTCAATCCTCGTTTTGCTTTATAACAGAAATGCTTTTTTATCTTTCAAAAAAGGAACACAAAAGCAATTGCCTTTGTGTTCCATTATACTTTATACCCTATGTATAAAAATTTCTGTTCGTCGGTATAAGCAACAGACCCTCGTCCATTGCTTATCCCTTATTAGGTAACCATCATAGTTATTATTGTTTTACTTCACGTATTGCTGAGCGGTCATAAGTCAATTTAGATCCGTCACCAGCTTGTAAAACTAGCGTATCTTCATCCATTGCATGAATCTCTCCATGAAAACCGCCAATCGTAACTACAGCGTCCCCTTTTTGCAAATTAGATTGCATTTCTCTGACTTGCTTTTGGCGCTTTTGCTGTGGTCGAATAAGTATAAAATACAGAAGCACAAACATCAGAATAAGTGGTGCTAACGTTGCTAACATTTCCATTGTTCTATTCCTCCCTTCTACACGTTAAAAATTCCTAGCATTCGGTTTATTAAAACCGTATTGCTCAAAGAATTCCTCTCTAAATGAGCCAAGACGATCTTCGCTAATCGCTTTTCGTACTTGCTCCATTAATTTTAACAGAAAATATAGGTTATGATAAGTAGTAAGTCTAAAACCGAACGTTTCATTACATTTAATTAGGTGACGTATATAGGCACGCGTGTAATTTTTACAAACATGGCAGTCACAATTTTCGTCAATGGGTGAAAAATCACGTGCGTGTTTTGCATTCCGCACGACCAAACGACCATTTGCCGTCATACAAGTACCGTTCCTTGCAATTCTAGTAGGAAGGACACAATCAAACATATCCACCCCGCGAATCGCACCATCGATCAAAGAATCTGGCGAACCGACGCCCATTAAGTATCTCGGTTTATTGCTAGGCATGAGAGGTGTCGTAAATTCAAGTACACGGTTCATGACGTCTTTTGGTTCCCCAACAGATAATCCGCCAATAGCATAACCAGGAAAGTCAAGAGAAATTAAATTACGCGCGCTTTGCTTTCTTAATGCTTCATATTCACCACCTTGGATAATGCCAAACAATCCTTGCTCATCCGTTCGTTCATGTGCTTTTAAGCATCTTTCAGCCCAACGTGATGTTCGTTCTACAGAGCTTTTCATATAGTCATACTCTGCAGGATATGGCGGGCATTCATCTAACGCCATCATAATGTCAGAGCCTAAAGCATTTTGTATCTGAATAGCTTTCTCCGGAGATAAAAATAGCTTTTCTCCGTTTAAATGACTACGAAAATGAACGCCTTCTTCCGTAATATGCCTATTTTCACTCAAACTGAACACTTGAAATCCTCCCGAATCGGTCAAGATTGCTCCATCCCAATTCATAAACTGATGTAAACCTCCAGCTTCTTTAATAATATCTTCACCCGGTCGCAACCATAAATGATAGGTGTTGGATAAAATAATATTGGCATTGATCTCTGTTAATTCTTCTGGGCTCATTGTCTTTACGGTTGCTAATGTTCCCACTGGCATAAAGGTTGGGGTATCAAACGAGCCGTGCGGAGTATGTACACGCCCTAATCTAGCGCCAGTTTGTTTACATGTTTTCTTTAATTCATAAGTAATTGGTGTCATGATTTACTCTTCCTTTATCAATAAAGTCGTTCTCTTCATAGTCGAGTGATTCCAGTCTGTTAAGGCAAGTACATTAAAAGATTTTGCAAATTCCAAGTACTACTGGTTATGTGTATATTTAAGCATATATAAACATGGCATCTCCAAAACTAAAGAAACGATATTGCTCTTGTACAGCTTCACGGTATGCTTCCATTACAGCATCTTTACCAGCAAATGCGCTAATTAACATCAATAAGGTAGATTTAGGTAAATGAAAGTTAGTAATTAAGCCATCAACTGCTTGAAACTGATAAGGGGGGTAAATAAAAATATCTGTCCAACCACTAGCTTGCTTAAAAGCCCCTTGATTATCCCTAGCAATAGTCTCTAAAGTACGTGTAGATGTAGTACCTACTGAAATAATTCGACCGTCAGATTGTTTAACGGCATTAAGCAAATCCGCTGTATCTTGATCCATGTGATAAAATTCTGCATGCATCTCATGCTCTTCCACTGTCTCTACACTTACCGGGCGAAAAGTACCTAGTCCTACATGTAATGTGATAAAAGCAATGCGTACCCCCATTTGCTCTAATTCATTTAATAGTTTCTTGGTAAAATGAAGTCCAGCAGTAGGAGCTGCCGCAGATCCTTCTTCTTTTGCATAGACGGTTTGATAACGCTCCTTTTCAGGGAGTTGTTCTTTAATATAAGGCGGTAATGGCATCTCACCTAATTGATCTAGTACCTCATAAAAGATTCCTGTATAAGCGAAATCCACCACTCGACCGCCGTGCTCTTTCACTTGCGTAACTGTTGCAGTTAAGAGACCATCTCCAAAACGGATTACCGTTCCAAGCTTTACTTTTTTTGCCGGCTTTGCAAGTATTTCCCACGAATCCCCATCTACTTGATGTAACAATAAGATTTCAACATTTGCTCCCGTGTCCTCTTTTATACCATGGAGCCTTGCTGGTAATACTCGGGTATTATTTAAAACAAGACAATCCCCCGGTTTTAAAAATTGCTTTACATCAGAAAAGTGGTGATGAGAAATAACTTTCGTTTGTTTATTTAAAACAAGCAGCCTTGAAGCCGTACGTTCTTTTAACGGCGTCTGAGCAATTAATTCTTTTGGTAAATCAAAGTCAAATTCTTCAATATTCATGATGAAACTCCTTACTTTTATCGAAACTTGCCAAAAATATAAAACAACAAGGTTAGAATCAAGCTAACCACAATAGATGTAACAATAGGAAAATGAAAAACAACATTTCCTTTTTTCCACGTGATATCCCCTGGTAACTTACCAATGAAATTCCAAATAACTCCCATTAGCAAGAAGATAATTCCTAGTACAATAAAGACTTTACCGAGGTTCATTATCTGCTCTACCCTTCCATCCAAAGTGTTCATAGGCCACTGGAGTCACTATTCTTCCCCGTGGTGTTCGCTGAATAAACCCAATCTGCAATAAAAACGGCTCATATACATCTTCAATTGTTTGCGGTTCTTCACCGATCGTTGCTGCGATCGTATCTAAGCCAACAGGACCACCTTGAAAATGATTCATCATTCCCTTTAAAAGTTTGTGATCGATATGATCTAAACCATGTTTATCTACCTGTAGCATTTCTAATGCTTGACCAGTAGTAGATAAACTAATTTTCTGTTCTCCTTTTACTTGGGAAATATCGCGAATTCGTTTTAACAGACGGTTCGCAATTCTTGGCGTACCTCTAGATCGCTCAGCAACCTCCAAAGCTGCCTCTTTTGTAATACTTGTATTAAAAATGTCGGCAGTACGTTCAATAATCATGCATAAATCTTTTGGATCATAAAAATCAAGCCTGCTCAACACCCCGAATCGGTCACGTAATGGAGCAGATAACAAACCAGCTCTTGTTGTTGCCCCAACTAATGTAAACGGTGGTAAGTCTATTCTGACAGATCTTGCACTCGGTCCTGAACCGATCACAATATCAAGAAAAAAATCTTCCATAGCAGGATAAAGAACTTCTTCAACGGTTCTAGGCAGCCGGTGGATTTCATCAATAAATAATACATCCCCTGCTTCTAAAGAAGAAAGAATCGCTGCCAAGTCACCTGCCCGCTCAATAGCAGGGCCTGATGTAGATCGAAATTGAACACCCATTTCATTGGCAATAATAGCTGCTAACGTTGTTTTACCAAGCCCTGGAGGGCCATATAAAAGAACGTGATCTAAAGGCTCCTCACGCATTTTAGCAGCCTGAATAAAGATGCGTAGGTTTTCTTTCACCTTATGCTGTCCAATATATTGTGACAACATCGTCGGGCGCAAACTTAATTCAACAGTTGCATCCTCTTCTTGCAGTTCACCAGTGACCATACGATCTTCCATTTACCTGCCCCTCCTCTATTAATTTTTCATAAGTAATGCTAATGCTTTACGAACTATCATATCCGTTGTTTCAGACCCTGTATATGATAATTTAGATAAAGTAGCTTTTATTTCGTTTTCTGAGTAGCCTAAAGCTTTTAACGCTTCTTTAGCATCTTGAATAGCGGTATTATCAAATGGCTCATCTGTTTTCTGTTGTCCTTCATTTACAGTAGTTGAAATAGTTAATTTTCCTTTTAAATCAAGAATGATTTGCCTTGCTGTCTTTTTCCCGATACCTGGAAAATGAGTTAGAAAAGCTTCATCTTCTCGTTCAATTGCTGCAGCAAACTCTCCTACATGAACGGAACCCATAATAGCGATCGCACCTTTAGGGCCGATGCCTGAGACAGATATAAGCTTTGTAAACAAATATTTTTCATCAAGGTTCTCAAAGCCATATAACAGTTGTGCATCCTCGCGAACATGATGATATGTATATACTTTTATATCTTTATTTTCTAAATCTTGAAAAGCAAATGGATTGGCACAAATAATTTCATAACCAACCCCATGTACATCAACAATAATCGCTTCTTCGTGTATATATGTAAGCTTCCCTTGTATATATGCAATCATTTCTCTACTCCTTTTACCTTATCCATTCATTTTATCATAAGTTGATGGAAATGAATAAACTTCTATTTCTAGCTTGGAGAAATAGAAGTTTAACGTCAAAGTGTGTACAGCGATTATTCCGTTACTTCCAAATTATGATAAATATCTTGTACATCTTCGTTGTCTTCTAATGTTTCAATTAAATTCATCATTTGTGTAGCGGCTTCTTCTGATAAAGTAGTAGTTGTTTGCGGGATAAGTGTTATTTCCGAATCAGCAATGGCGTAACCAGATTCCATCAAGTGATCCACGACTTCTGGAAAGTTCTCTGGATCTGTAAATATTTCAAACGTCCCTTCCTCTACTTGTATATCCTCAGCCCCAGCTTCCAAGGCTTCTAAAGTTAATTCGTCTTCATCTATTTCACCTTGTTCATCGGTAATAACAATGTAACCTTTACGGTCAAACATAAACGACACGCTACCATTTTCACCTAGGTTACCATTGTTTTTTTTGAATGCATGGCGTATGTCTGCTGCCGTTCTATTTTTATTGTCTGTTAGAACATGCACAATGACAGCTACCCCTCCAGGACCATACCCTTCATATGTTAACTCTTCAAAATTGGCACCGTCTAATGACCCGGTTGCTTTTTTGATTGCACGATCTATATTATCGTTTGGCATATTATCAGCTTTTGCTTTATCAACAGCAAGGCGTAGACTCGGGTTTAACGCCATATCACCACCACCTTGCTTAGCAGCTGTATATATATCTTTGGCATGCCGCATGAAGATTTTTCCTTTTTTTGCATCTTGCGCGTTTTTTCTTCGTTGTATATTTTTCCATTTAGAATGACCAGCCATGAGGACATTCTCCTCTCTAGAAATTTCCTTTCTTACTATATCAAAAATAAGCCAATTCTTAAAGAGATACCCATAATACCACTTACTCCAATTTATAAGCCTTTGAGATAGTATGTACTGTTAACCGTGAGCCTCATGTTAACAGAAGTAAAATACGAACGTTATGTACATCTCCTCTACATTCTAGCAGATCTAATCTAAATTAGAATAATAAGGTTGTGGCTTTTTTTAACCCTCAAACCATTCGTCGGGAATAAGAGAGGCTGCAACTTCGTCTCCAATCGAGTGGAAGCGGAAGTTAAAATCACCTTCCACTTCTTTTTCTCATTTTACAAATTGGTTAATAAACTCTGCCATTTCCTTACCATTATCCTTTGCTTCTATCCTTGCTTCTATATTTTTCATTTTCTCCCAATGCGCATCGTCTGTATAAATAATGATTTCTTTATTTGCTTGAGGTAGTAACTGCTTTACTTCTTTTTTAATGTCTTCTCCAACATCATCCGTCACATGCGTATTTAATTTTACTCCTATTAAAATACGGTCTGCTGTAGAAGCCACTTGGGCTTGACTAATTTGTTTATGATCTCGTAATGCTTCTGCGATTAATTTTGATTCTTCATTGGTAAAAGGATCAGAATAACCACTTTTAAAATCGGATCGATTTATGTTGTCTTGCTTGCTTTGTGAATAACCACCTTCTTCTCCAATTGTCTCTTCTCGAATATTTAAACGATCTGCCCTCTCCTTATCTGTTTCATAATGAATAGGCTGCGTACTGTCTTTTTCATGATCTTGATAATCATTTTCGGCTTCTTCATTCGTACAACCTAGTACAATAAAAGCCAAACTGAGTAGTATAATACTTATTTTAAACCACATAAAAAACACCTCCTTACCAATAGTTTGGTTTATGAAGGTGTTTTTACACAGTTAATAATAGGTAAGTCTATTTTTTTCGAGAAAAGAAGGGTAAACTTTCACGCTTATGTGCCGTTCTTTTGTGCATTGTTTCAATTTTTTTACGGTCTGCTTGAGGAATATCTTCGCCTTTGAGATATGCGTCTATCAAGGCATAACGTATGCCCATTTCTTCTTCATCACTCTGTCCTTCCCACAAATCTGCACTAGGCTGTTTGTTTACAACAGCATTAGGAATTCCTAAGTAAACTGCTAATTCCTTCACTTCTCCTTTTGTAAATTCAACAATAGGAAGAATGTCCACTCCCCCATCACCATACTTCGTGAAGTAGCCTGTGTGCCATTCCGCAGCATTATCTGTACCGACAACGAGATAATTATGATTAGTTGCTATCGTATATAGTGTACTCATTCGTAATCGTGCACTTAAATTAGCTTTCGCCAGTTTTTCATTATTGGTATTATACATTTGATTTGCTTGTAGTTCTGATTGAATAGAGTTATACATATTATCCCTCACCTTAGCTAAATCAATTGTTACATGATCTATACCTAATTTATCCACTACAGCTTTCGCATCTCTTACAGAAGTATCACTTGAATGGATTGGCATAATTACCCCTATAGAATTATCTGGACAAGCTTTTTTAATTAATGCTGCCACTACAGCAGAATCAATACCTCCACTAACACCTACAGCTAGTCCCTTAACCCCTGTTTTTTCCACTTGTAATTGTAACCAACTTACAATTTCATCTACTTCTTTTTTCAACTTAAGCCCTCCTTATTTATATTAACAACCATAAAACTGGTTGTCTATTTCCCTTTTTCCTCCCAATTAGACATTTTAATCATATATGTATGTTTTACTTTTCACAAAAACAATTCCTCTATAGCATGTGATTCAATCTCTTACAATCACGTTACACGTAAGGCTACATAGGGAAACTGTATATGGAAACGTACTCTAATTATAATACCATTAATAATAATTTTTTACACTATAGGAATTCACAGAGTTTTGCTCGACACTTTCCAGCACAACTTTCCTATAGAGTATAAAAAAAGAGACGATGGAAATGTCGTCCCTTTTAACGATTATTTATCTTCCTTCTTTTCCCTTTGTTCTTTTTGTGATAATTCATAATACCCAGGAGGCATCGGAAATGGCATTTGATTCATGTTATTTTGAAACGGGGGATACAACGGCACATGTACATCTGATGTATGTTGATCAGGATTTTCTTCTCCCACTTGGCCGCGATACATACCCTGAGACTCATATTGCATTTGATTGTTCCAAGCCGGTTGAGCTCCTCCCCCCATATTTGCCTGCATCTGTGGCATCATTTCATTTCCCATAGTTGGCATATATCCTTGGCTTCCCATTCCCATCATGCTAGCGTGTTGTCCGTGCTCATAAGGCATCGGCATTGATGGCATCGCCATACCATGACAAGCCCAAGGGTTCGGTCCTACCGTCTGAAAAGGTATTTGTGGATAGCACGGATCCATAACGTAACAGCATAGTGGAGCCATTGGAACTTGTGGTTGCATCATTGGCATTGGCTGCTGTTGTGCTTTCACCTGTTTTGGCTCCTCTTTCGGCTTTTCCTTTTTAACAGGCTTTACTTCTTGCTTCGGTTGTGCTGTCATATGTGGAAAGTTAATAGTTGTATAATTTTGAAACTCTTGTTCCATTACTGGCATTTGCATCATTGGTTGGGTATACATTTGTTGCATTGGTGGCATTGGTGGCATAGACGGCATTGGCGGCATTTCCGGCTTCACCATTTTCGGTTTTTCCTTATCATCTTCCTTAATTACAGGGGTTGGCTTTTTCTGTATTTCTTTATATGGTTGCTCTGTCGGAGGTTGCTGCATTTCCTTTATTTGCTTTTGTTTTACTGATTTGGAGTTTCCAGGAATTTTTATTTTCATCCCAGGCATAATCATGTCTGGACTGGAAATTTGACTATTCAATTGCTTTAATTCTTCAAAATCCACACCATATTGTTGAGCTATCTCCCACATCGTATCACCTTTTTGTACAATGTGTATTTTCAAATTCATCAAACTCCTCTCTGTCATATCTGGGCTAATTACTCTATATCAACATATGCAAAGAAAGATTAAATGTTGATAAATTTAAATATAGAATTATCTCTACATAATGGTGTGGATTGGTTGTTGAAAAGAAAGGTTTTCTTATGTTTATAAATGATCCAATTGATATACTGGGTATGTCCCTAAAACGGTCACTTGACAGCCTAATGCTTCTAATTCTGCTTTTACACCTGGGAAGAGAACTTCATCATAAGGTTGATTAACATCAATAATAAAAAAATAATTACCTAGTCCTGTTTTCATAGGACGAGATTCAATTTTAGACAAATTCATTTTTCTCCATGCAAAAGCAGATAATACTTGATGTAATGCTCCTGCAAAATCGCTTGGAAGTGTAATTAATAGCGTTGTTTTCTCTGATTGAACGGGATGTGCTATTTTTACCAATTCCCGTTGTTTACTTAACACAATAAACCTCGTATGATTATTCGGAAAATCATGAATGTTTTTCTGAATTGTATAGAGTCGATATATATTAGCAGCTAATTGATTACCAATTGCAGCTAATGGTTCTCCTTTTCTTTCACTTATTAGTTCAGCTGCTTTACCTGTGGATGAAGTAAAATGAAGCGTTGCATTTGGTAAGTGTTGATGAATATACTGATGACATTGTGCAATAGCATGACTATGAGAGTGCACTTCCTTTATATCAGCCATTTTTCCGGTGAAACTAGCGTGCACCAAAAGATGTTGCTGTATAGGAACAACAATTTCTGCCATAATCGGCAAACGTACTTGATGCACTAAATAGTCAACGGTCAATTGAACTGTGCCTTCTATTGCATTTTCTAATGGTACAACACCTATATTAATCTCCCCATTATTTACTGCATCAATACATGCTGGTATTGTAGAATAACTATGTTTTACCTCGCCATTAAATGTCTTGTCCACTGCTAGTTTTGTAAACGTACCTTTAGGTCCCAAATAGCCAATAGTTGCTGTCACTACGTTATCCCCCTATATTTTCTAATATAAAAATGATTTCTGTTGAAAATAAAGCGAAACTACATTCAATAGAAGCTTTTGCCCCGCCTCTACGAATGTAGCTAGAATGACCATCTTTAACCTTTATGCTTTTTTCGTTTCATAGACGGCACATGTTCTTATTCCATAAATTCAAACTCAAATTCTAATATACGAACCGTATCTCCGTCCTCTGCACCTCGTTTTCTTAAAGCATCATCAACTCCCATTTTTCTTAGCTGACGTGCAAACCGCTGTACAGCTTGATCGTGGTTAAAATCAGTCATTTTAAATAACTTTTCAATGCGATATCCAGATAGTACATAAGCACCATCATCATCTCTCGAAATTTTAAACGGATCTTCTTCTTTGTGATAACGGTAGATAACTTTCTCTTCTTTTGGAACAGCTTCTTCATCCATAGCACTTTTTGGTATCTCTTCTAATTTATCAGCAATCGCAAATAATATATCCCGAACGCCATCTTTTGTAAGTGCAGATATTTCATAAATAGGATGTTTATTTTGTAGTTTCCCCTTAAATACTTCCAAATTTTCTTTGGAACCCGGCATATCCATCTTGTTTGCCGCTATAATTTGTGGTCGTGTCATCAATTTAGAATCATACTGCTCTAGTTCTTGATTAATTTTAACATAGTCATCATAAGGGTCCCGACCTTCTGTTGCAGCCATATCAATGACATGAACAAGTACTCTCGTCCTTTCTACATGACGCAGAAATTGGTAACCTAATCCCACTCCTTCATGTGCTCCTTCAATTAAACCTGGAAGATCAGCCATAACAAAGCTTCTCTGGTCATTTGTATCAACGACACCTAAATTGGGGGCCAATGTAGTAAAATGATAATCTGCAATTTTAGGTCTTGCAGCACTTACTACAGATAAGAAAGTAGATTTTCCGACACTAGGAAAACCGATTAATCCGACATCAGCGATTAGCTTTAGTTCCACCTTTATTTGCCTTTCCTGTCCTGGCTCCCCATTCTCTGCTATATCTGGCGCTGGATTTCTTGGAGTTGCAAAGCGTGAATTCCCTCTACCGCCACGACCTCCTTTTGCAATCACAGCTTCTTGATTATGTTCCGTCAAATCAGCAATTATTTCTCCGGTGCTTTCATCTATCACCGTTGTTCCAGGCGGTACTGGAACAATTAAATGAGGCGCATTTTTTCCATGTTGGTTTTTGCTCATTCCATTTTCGCCACGTTTTCCTTTAAAATGGCGATTATATCGAAAATCCATTAAAGTATTTAATCCTTCATCCACTTTAAATTTAACATCAGCTCCATTACCGCCATCGCCTCCTGCAGGGCCTCCTTTAGGTACATACTTTTCCCTACGATATGCGACAAGACCGTTACCACCATCACCAGCTTTAACATAAACACTTACCTGATCTACAAACATGTCCTCACCTCTTTCAATTACACGGAACAGAAAAAGAGCATTCTACAGTGTCACTATTGTCCATTACAGTTAAAGGAAAATGCGTTTCCAACTGGTGCAGCTGTTCTTTTAACTGTGCATGATTAAAAAATTCACTTACTGAGAAATGCATTGCTATCCTATCCTTCTGTTCCTGCTTAACAACTAAATGAACCGTTATAAATTCATCTTTGAGCTTCAGCCTCTTTATCACAGCGAAAAATTGCTCACATTGCTCCGTTAATATTTGGTCTATACTTTCAATCCGCTTTCCTTCCGTATGTATATCGTACTCTAATTTTACATCCACATACATATAAGCGTGCTTCATCACCCATAAACAAAACTCATTTGCTTGTAAGTGCATTAATTTTCGTTCCATATTATAACAATGAATGATATCAACTATCTTTTCTTCTATCTTTTTAACATTGCCCATTGAAGCATAACCGTGAATTATTTGTAAATGATTCATTAAGTCATGCCGATAATGCTGCATGAAACGAACAGCTTCTTCTGCATTCATATAACATCCTCCCACATGTCCAAAAGTATAGCAGAAAATGCAAAAAAGGTCATTCATTCTCCTAAGTCATTTTTCAATCCTTGTGGGTTCTTTCATTTTCCACGTTTTGTTTTGTCCTTTTTTCTATAGAAAAAAATAATGTTAAACGTTAAAAACTCCAGCCAATTTATTGGCTGGAGTTTTGTATTATGCTTCTTTAGCTACAGGGTATACACTTACTTTTTTACGATTACGCCCATAACGTTCAAACTTTACAACACCATCGATTTTTGAAAAAAGTGTATCATCTCCACCGCGACCAACGTTCTCACCAGGATAAACCTTCGTTCCACGTTGACGGTAAAGAATAGATCCACCTGTTACAAATTGGCCATCAGCACTCTTAGAACCAAGTCGCTTGGATTCGGAATCACGACCGTTTTTTGTACTACCAGCACCTTTTTTCTGTGCGAAAAACTGCAAATCTAGACGTAGCATAAGATACACCTCCTTATTTATCTTGAATAGTAATAAATTGTCCATAATCCTGTTCTATGGACGAAAGTGATACAAGCATACCTTCAAATAATAATTGAACTCGACGCATTTCTTCAGAAGAAATGGAGTCTGGTATTGTTACATGAAGATAACCGCCATTATCACTTTGGTTTATATCAAGATCCACTTCACATAAAGCCAGAACTGCGTTTATAGAACCAACAGATACTGCAGAAACTCCTGCACACACTAAATCATATCCATAAGGACCGCTTTCAGCATGTCCGGAAATTTCAAATGCTCTTATTTGTTCATCTTCACGAAAAACTATTACTTGTATCATAAGTAACCTCTAAGCGTTGATTTTATCAATCACTAATTTAGTGTAAGGTTGACGATGACCTTGCTTACGATGATAATTCTTTTTTGGCTTATATTTAAACACAGTAATTTTCTTTTGACGACCATGTTTAGCAACTTTAGCAGTTACTGATGCACCATTTACATATGGAGCACCAACTTTTACATCATCTCCACCAACAAAAAGAACTTTGTCAAATGTAACCGTCTCGTCTTGATCAGCAGCAACTTTTTCAATGAAGATTTCTTGGCCTTCTTCTACTTTCATTTGCTTGCCGCCAGTTTCAATAATAGCGTACATATACTTTGCACCTCCCATAAACTAAGACTCGCCATACAGGTACTACACATTGAGTTTACAACCTGTTCTGAGCGGTTGTAGCACTGGTGCTACGATGAATAACGTATTAATGTTACCATTACAACACCTTCATTGTCAATGAGTTTATGATGACTTCTTGAAAAAACAACGCTTTCCATCATTTATTACGTTGCCTCTTATCCGCAATTGTAGAAAATCTTGTACTATAAAACCGCTTTACATTATATAATTCAAGGTAATTATTGAACAGCTATAAAATGACAATACTACTTCGTGTTATTAGTCAAATCACCTAAGTCACCAACAGTATCTTTGTACCGTTTAGCCTCAAAATACCAATATAAGCAATCATATTCATTCATAAGCTTTATGGAGCCATTTGGATATATAATGTGAATATTGTGACTCCGCCCACGGTAAAAATGAGAAAAAACTTCTAGTAACGATTTTTCTGCTTTCACTCTAATAGATCTTGTCCGACCAATTGGATTATGTCTTGTTTCAAAACGCTTAAGTAGGAACCTTGTAAATACATAATATCGTTTTTTCCATTCATTTTTATTTTCAAACAGTAAGAAAAGGCACAACAAAAAAGTACTTAATGTGAATGGTTGGACAACTAAAGAAGTGCCAAGCAAAAAGAGACATGCAATCAATGAGAAATAAATCGATCGATAGTATGCCATTTTGTATGGCCATTTTGTTGACATAAGAAGCTGAAGTAATTTCCCTCCATCTAAAGGTAATACAGGTAATAAATTAAAAATAAATATAGTCGTATTATAGTACATAAAAGTATCAAATATGGATGAGGATATGACCCCTGTATCAACTGCCACCAGCGCAATAACGTATAATATAATATGCTGAAATGGTCCGGCGCAAATGACCAGAACCTCTTCTCTCACAGGTCTGGTTCCATGTTCTTCTGTATCCATGACACCGCCAAATACCCAGAGCATAATTTTCTTTATACGCCACTTAAATTGTAATGCCATTATGTAGTGACCTAATTCATGAAAAAACACAATAAACAATAAAATAGCCAATTGCATAAATGTACCCGTAAAAAAAGAGATCAGGAGAAAAAGCAGTAAAATGGGATGGAAGTGAACTTTTGGCAATAAATTATTCCACATCGTCAACTTTTATCACCTGAACGGGGTCTATATACTGATTATCCTTCTCAATAGAAAAATAAACAGCTTGGTTATTTTCAGCTGGAACAAACTGGCCAATAGGTTGATTTTTAGCAACATGTTCGTATAAGTGAACATCAATATTGCTTAATTCACCGTACGTGGTAATACGATCATCTGGATGTTGGATGACAATTGTTTTATTTGTTTGCCGATCGTTTCCAGCAAAAATGACAATGCCCTGTTCCAACGCCATTATATCTGATTTTTCATTAGGGGAAATTTTTACTCCTGTACCGTTCGTTTGAAAAGATTCAGAAACATTACCGGCGACTGGAATTACTGGAGCATTATCGTTTTCAACCTGATCTTTTGAAGCTCCGTCCGGCATGAAAGCAAGTGGACTACCAAATGTTTCTTGATACCATAGATTTACTTTAGCAAATGGGAATTCCTCTATAAGGGCAGTGCTTATAATGGATTTAGCTGTTTGTAGTCGAGTTGATTCCATTTGCCAAATAATTGCAACCGTCAAAAATAAGATAGCGGAAAGAATTGCTTTCCATAAAAGACCTGTTACTATTTTTCCTTGTCGCCCATTACTTGATGTTGCAGTATAGACCGGTTCAAATCCATGCTTTTCCTCCTCTTGCACAAATGGTGTAACGACAGATTTTGATGCACTATTCTGTGAAGTAATGTTACGTGTTTTTTTTCTTTGCTCAATAGATTGACGTACTTGCTTAACCCCTCTACTCATAGTTTCTCATTCCTTCTAATCACATTTGTACAAGTATATGAGGTAAGTTGCAAATATATGTTAGTAAGAGGAAGAGCAAAACATACATTCAAAATTACACAATTGAATACTGCTACCATATTAGAAAACTTGGCTTGTCGCTAAGTCGTATGACGAAAGCTATCATTTATTTTATACTTTCTAGCTTTTCTATAGTGGAACAAAGGCTCGGGGCGCCCGGTTAGCAACGTAACGAGTGGAACGAGTCAACGAAAGTTTTAAGGAATCATGCTCCTGCAACAGGAGTATGCCGGCGCCCTCCGTCAAGCCCGTCTTTAGTCGGCCTTCCTATTTAGAACGAATCGATGATGACTTAACTTAGGGCAATGGAGTGAAGTCGCCTAGTTGCTCGGTGCTGAAGCCGGAAGTGGCTATTTCGTATGCTTTCATATACAAAAAAAGCAGGAAAAGCCTGCTTTTTTTGTATGACTGTATTATATCAATTGCTGCCTTTAAGAACGCATGCCTAAAAATTGCTTAAGCTTTTGCATCATACCTTTTTCTGTATCTAACGATTGCAAAGGGACTGTTTCGCCTAAGATTCTTCTAGCAATATTCCGATAAGCAATAGAGGCTTTAGAACTTGGCTTAAACGCAACTGGTTCACCTTTATTTGAAGCTTTAATCACTTCATCGTCATCTATCACAATACCAATTAGATCTACAGATAAAATTTGTAAAACTTCATCAATATCAAGCATATCTCCATTTTTCATCATATGATTTCGAATGCGGTTAATAATTAAACGTGGGGGGTCAACCATTTCCTCTTTTTCTAATAATCCGATTATACGATCAGCATCTCGCACGCTCGATTTTTCTGGAGTAGTAACCACAATTGCTTTATCAGCACCTGCAATCGCATTTTGAAAGCCTTGCTCGATTCCTGCTGGGCAATCTATAATAATGTAATCATATTCTTGTTTTAGCTCATAAATAATCTGTTGCATTCCTTCACTTGTCACGGAAGTCTTATCACTTGTTTGCGCAGCTGGCAGCAAAGTTAAATAATCAAAGCGTTTGTCTTTAATTAATGCTTGTTTCAGCTTACATCTTCCCTCGATTACATCTACAATGTCATAAATGATACGATTTTCTAATCCCATAATGACATCCAGATTTCTAAGCCCAATATCCGTGTCTATTAAACAAACTTTCTTATCTATTAAAGCTAAAGCTGTACCGATATTTGCAGTAGTTGTCGTTTTTCCGACCCCGCCTTTTCCAGAAGTAATAACTATTGCTTCACCCATTCAGCATTCTCCTTTCGAACCTGTTTATCTCTCTTCGCTTCTGTGAAAGAACTTGGAGTCGATCAATGATTATTTTATCTTTTTCTTCATCGACCAGTCCACACTCCATATACACACCGTCAGATTCATAATCTGGAGCACGACTTATATAATGTGCAATCCTTAGTTGCATCGGATTCATATAAGATGCAACTATAAATGCTTGTTTATCTCCATCAATACCCGCATGTGCAATTCCGCGCAAGTTTCCCATTACAAAGATATTGCCTGTAGCCGTTACCTTTCCACCCGGATTTACATCTCCAATTAATAATAAATCGCCAGTTATATGTAAGACTTGTCCAGAACGAACTATTTGATTCATCGTTTTTATTTCACTATTTTCCTGCCATTTACGAACTTCTTCACGAGGAACAACATCAGATTCGATGATTTGAATGGTAAAGCGATTTTCAGCTGTTATAATTTCTTTTATTCGATTCATCTGATCATGCTTTAAGTATCGATAGCCTAATTTAACTCTTACAGCTACAACCGGCTCCACATGTGCAGGTTTGCTCTCTTTCATTTTATACTGCAATTCCTGCATGGCTTCTTCAAACGAACAGGTATCGTCAATAAATAATGTGAGCCCATCTTTTGTACCTTTCATGGTAATTAATTGCGTTTTGTCCTGTGTCACACGTTCACCTCATTCTATACATTCGGAAACTCGGAAGAATGCTTCAAATCAACAATATTCAAATCATATTTTTCCTTATCTACTTTGGTATGTCAACCTTCATTGAATAGGAGCCTAACAAATATAATTTGTTTGTAATACCAATGTCCCCCACTAGAACAGTATTCGTTTATTTTATAGTTAGAGAGTTGGGGGGGAGAAAACTTAGCCTATCGCCAAAACTTTATGCAACACAGCATCTGCTTATACAATTAACTCTATCTTATTAGCGTAAGACGATGTGGTGAGTCGATAAAACATGTCGGTTACAACTTCATTTTAAATTCATTCAGCAACTCCCCTGCTACCAAATAGTCTCTCAAAATGAGTTTCCTTTCGTTATTTGATCTTTCCCCCAATTTGTCAGTTTTTTTGCAAACAGCGGGTATAAAACGAATAAGAAAATTAAATTTGACCCTATTGTAGGCAATAATCGGTTGGTTAAATACATACTCCACGGTATGTCTGTTAATCCAACTACAGAGTAGATGAGATAAATAATTCCGTCACTCACTATTAATCCAACAGTGCCTAACAAAGCTACGACAAGAATGTTTCCGTGCAGTAATTTTTTTAGACCATAAATCATGTAAATGGTAGAAGCGTACGAAAACATATAAACGCCTAGTGTACTTGTATAAACTATGTCAATTAGCAAACCAAAGATTAACGCGTATAGAACAGAATAGTGGGTACTTTCATTGTCATAGAATACAGCAATAAACACAAGAAATATAAAAACCCAATGGGAAACAATGAGCCAATCTGATCTCAATAAGTTTCCAGGCAGTAAATCCAAAGAAACTCCTTGTAAAACAAGAATAAGTAGAAGGATGAGAGGTAAATAGGCACGCTTCATTACTCCTCCTCCTCTTCTTCACTTTCCTGACCTTCATCAGTCTGTACAGAACGATCGACTACAATTACTTGGTTTAATTCGTACATGTCAGCAGATGGTTTTACTAAAGCAGTTTTCGTTAATCCATATTTGTCAGGAACTACTTCTTGAACTTTTCCAATCGGAAGCCCCGCTGGAAAAACGCCTCCCATTCCAGAGGAAACAATTAATTCATCCTTCTTCACATCTTTTTGAGACTCTTCAATAATTCGGAATATGAGGTGCTTACTTTTTTTATCATACCCTTCAATCATCCCAAAAATATTATCGCCCTTGTCTCGAGAGATTCCCCCAGAAATCCGGTTAAATTGGTCAAAGCCTGTAAGTAGTTGAACGGTAGAAGTATGCTTTGATGGCGTCATTACCTTTCCAACCATTCCTTCTGGTGTAATCACTGCCATGTTCTTTTTAACTCCATTATCTTTTCCTTTATTGATCGTAACTTGTTCTAGCCACCTTTCAGGCGATCTAGAAATTACTGTTGCTTGTATAGGATTATAATTACGTATTGCATCCGATTCTGTCAGTTCAAGGTTTTTTCTTAAATCTTCATTTTCTTCTTTCAATTCTTGAACTTCATAAATAAGTCCTTTATATTCAGCAAGTTTTTGTTTTAGTAATTTATTTTCTTCATACGTATCCTTGAAATCTCCAATATTACGAGTAACGTTTGTTACCCAATTGACTGGAGCATGAACCACGCTTTGTGCCCAACCGACCGTATCATTGACGATTTCTTCTATTATTGTTAGGTCTTCTCGATCCCTTAAAGAGAAACCTATTAAAGCTACAAGCAGTATAAAACCAATTAATAGAATGAACAATCGCTTTTTGCGTAAAAAAGACATCTAAACACCCGCTTAATCTACAGTATGACGTGATGACACATGTGGTTGGGATCGAAAGTGGTGCATGTATTCCAATGATTTACCCGTACCAATCGCTACACTTTCCAGTGGATTTTCCGTAATAAACACAGGCATTTTGGTTTCATCACTTATAACCTGATCAATATTTTTCAGTAAAGCTCCTCCACCAGATAAAACGACTCCCCGATCCATAATATCTGCTGCAAGTTCTGGTGGAGTTTTTTCTAATGTGTTTTTCACAGCTTCCACAATGGAATCTACGGTATCCTTTAACGCTACAGAAATCTCTTCTGCAGTAACAGTAATTGTCTTTGGTAAACCAGTTAAAAGGTCTCTTCCTCGTATATCAATTTCTTCATTCACATCCACTTTCCCTGCTGTACCAATTTCCAACTTAACGGATTCTGCTGTTCGTTCGCCAATCATTAAACTGTAGTGCTTACGAATATATTGAGTAATAGCTTCATCCATGTTATCACCAGCTGTTCGAACAGAACGGCTAGTTACGACACCACCTAATGAGATGACTGCCACTTCCGTTGTGCCACCACCAATATCTATAATCATACTCCCCGTCGGTTCCCAAACAGGAAGGTCTGCTCCAATAGCAGCTGCAAAAGGCTCAGAAATAGGATAAGCTTCCTTTGCGCCCGCTTGTTTCGTTGCATCAATAACTGCTCTTTCTTCAACCATCGTAATGCCAGAAGGAACACATACCATTACATTTGGTTTTTTTGCAAAATAAGATCTATTTTTCATAGCTTTATTAATATAATATTTCATCATGGTAGCTGTTGTATCATAATCAGCAATTACTCCGTCTTTCATTGGTCGAATGACAACAATATTTCCTGGAGTTCGTCCAATCATATTACGCGCTGCGCTTCCTACAGCTTCAATCTCTCCCGTGTTTTTGTTTTTGGCTACCACAGTAGGCTCACTAACAACAACATCTTTGCCCTTAACAAATACAAGCGTGTTGGCTGTACCTAAATCTATTCCTAAATCCTGAGAAAAATTAAATAATCCCAAAAAAATCTCCCTTTCCAGTTTGCATACATATATTTTTATGTAGCTCGTATTATGTTATTTTCAATTATCTCGTTTTCCCGTTAAAAAGTAAAACAATTATCTAGTATAACATGTGCTTAGTATACGTAAATATAAGCGTAACAAGCGCCACTTTCCCCAGTTTTGCTGAAAAATGGCGCTTCCTTCATTCTTTTCTATATAATTATACGAAAAAAAATAAAAAATAGATAGTGTTAATACAAGTTTTTTGTCAAGCATGATCTACATCTATGTTTAAATAGGTTTCATTTTCACAAAACAACTTTATGTTTCAGCTTAGCAGGCGAATGGTTTAACAAGAAGTAATAGGTAGTGCTAAGCGCAGCGTATTTTAAAAATAGGAGCATAAGGATAGCGTCCACTACCGTTATACTAGCATACAACAAATAAATGTCACATGAAGCAATAGGGATTGGGAACTTATAGTTATTGCTGGTCAGGATTTTAATAAAAACATGTTTTCTCACTTCATGTAGATCATTCAAATTATCACAAGGAACGACAACTTTTGAGGTGAAAAGAATAAATAACGCTACAGTGTCATTTTTATAGCACACACTTTAAAATAATTTCTTAACGCATATTTTTAGCCAGACCATTAGATTACACTATATTACAAGTAACCTTTTTCTTTTAAAGAAACAAATTTACGATTGCCTATAATTATATGATCGATCAGTTCAATCCCAATCATTTTTCCAGATTCAACTAATCTCCTTGTTACATGAATATCCTCCTGAGAAGGTGTTGGGTCGCCAGAAGGATGGTTATGGGCAACAATTATGGAAGCGGCAGAACGTTTAACAGCTTCACGAAATACTTCCCTAGGATGAACAATGGAGGCGTTTAGGCTGCCAATAAAGATCGTTTGCCGGTGAATAACTTGATTTTTGGTGTTTAAAAATAGTGCTACAAAATGTTCTTGGTTTAATATTCGCATATCTTCCATGATGTAATCTGCGCCATCTTCCGGAGAGCGAATGACATAACGATCACCTGATTGAAAACCGTTCATTCGCTTTCCCAACTCAATGGCAGCTAAAACAAGGACACCTTTAGCTCTGCCGATTCCTTTTATGGCTATTAACTCTTCTATCGTTGCATCATTTAAAAGTTTTAAACCTTCAAAATGCATCAACAGGCGATTAGATAAAGAAAGTACAGATTCTGATTTTGTCCCACTTCCAAGAATGATAGCCAATAATTCTGCATTTGACACCTGTCCAGGGCCAACCTTTAGTAACCTTTCTCTGGGGCGGTCATCTTTAGGTACATCTTTAATCATAATAGGCATTGAAGTCATTTTCATCCCCCTTTAACTAAGATACTTGTATCTTACAGAGGATTACTTGTTTAAACAAATCAGCAATTCTAAAAAAACAGCTAATTATCTGAGACAAAAAAAGGTTTATATAGGAGAAAAACGGACATATGAATAACTGTTTCTTCTTATAAATTCTATTCTAAGTAGATAAGCAAGTTAAAAACTTGAAGGATAATAAACTGTAAAACAGCATGGGAAATTTTATTCCAACCCATTTGTAGAAGGGTTCAACCCTATTTAAACCAATAAACTTTATACGATATTGTTTTCTTACATTATCCTACTTAGTAGTATAGTATTCTTTTATTCATTCACTATTTTTCACGCTTAAGCTCATGTATTAATTCATACCATAAAGTTAGTAAACTTGCTCCTAAGTCTACAGCCTCATCATTTCGCTCTTCAATCACATGTTGATTTATTGCATTACCTAAACTTTGGAAACGTTTAGGGATAGTTTTTTTGGTTGATTCCCATTGTTCTTTAGATATTTTTTGTTGTTGCATATCTTTCCACCATACATCCGCAAATGTCTGCATCCAGCTTCTTTCTTCTTTCTTTAATCCCTCTTCGTCCACATGAATCCGCCACTTCTTTATATAAATATCCAATTTTGAAGTAATATCCTTTTTTAACTGCTCCGCTTTTTCCTTTGAGGCAACCGCAGATATTAATAAAAAATATTGTTTCTCTTTTTCCCAAATCATTGCAGGTAGCCCTTCCTCTTGAAACTTCTTTTGCCAAGTCTGTGCATTTCCTGCTTCAGAAAAAACGCCTCCCTGCAATACAAAAATATCAAAGCCTTGTAAATTTGCGTGACCATCTAGTTCTTTCCTTTCTTGTTCACGGCTAGTTTCGGTCACGCCAGCGTTGTTTAGTTCACTATTTGCTTGGCGATCTTCATCAATGGTAACAAACATTCGAATCAATGTAATGCCCAGCAATGTCCCTATAATAAAAGCGGAAGCAATGGCAATAATTAAAGGTTTCATAGGCTTTATTTTTTTAAAAAATAGGTGATAAACAGAAAATTTCTTATTAGATAGTCTGCCATATGATGGAACTTCTTCCTCTGTATCTGTTAGTGTTGCAGCTTCTTCATTCTCTGTCTCCCCAGTTGTATCATTATTTTTTGATAAATACATGGACAGCTTCACCTGCTGGCCGTTTTTCCAGACTGTTATTTTACGCTTGTCCTTTTTCACAGTTTTGCCTCCTGTTAGAAGAGTTCTATTTTACTCTAGCAAAAAACATGTGAAAAGTAAGACGAAGTTTGTCCGCTTTTTAAGAAATTGTTCAACATAATGTGATATCTTTTTCGATTACATGGTGCCACTAAAACTATTATTTATCCTTATTGAGTAAAGACGACCTTACCATAGAAATGAAATGAAGCGAACCTGTAATACAATATACAGTGTTTGGGTCACTCATTCTACTGATCGCATTTTTCCACGAATCAATGGTTTCCATTGAAGCTAACGAGTTTTTTTTCATTTCAGATATACTTGCAGCTCTCGGGTGATCAAAAGTGGTTAAGTAAATTGCACTAAATTTATCTCCTAGAGGAATCATCATCTCATCAATCGCTTTATCTTTAAAAGCTGCAAATAATAACTGTCTTTCTTGATATGGAAAGACTTTCTCCAGTGTGTCTATAAATGCACGAATTCCAGCTGGATTATGAGCTCCATCAAGAATTATAGTAGGGTGTTGGGACACCAATTCAAATCTACCTTCTAATTGTACGTCAAAAAAAGCAGTTGGTAGTTTCGCAAACTGGATAATATATCCTTTTTGCTGTATTAAATGTAAAGCCATTAACGCTAATGATGCGTTCGCTAATTGATGTTCTCCATACAATTTAAGTTTAAAAGCAATTCCTTTCGTAAAAGGTAGGCTCCATTCCATATAATTCCATTCTTTAGAAGGTAAACTTTGATAATGGAAATGCAACCCTAATTGATAAGCTGGAGCTTCCTTAGCCTTCGCTTCTTGTATAATCACCTCTTTAGCAGCTGATTGTAATTGTCCAAAAACAACTGGAACCCCTTGTTTAATAATTCCTGCTTTATGCAAAGCAATCTCAGGTATTGTCTGACCAAGAAAAGCCATATGATCTTTACTAACACTAGTAATTATAGATACTAAAGGGATTATACAGTTTGTGGTATCTTCTCTTCCTCCCATTCCAGCTTCTATAACAGCAATGTCAACATTAGTAGCAAAATAAAGGAACGCAACAGCTGTCATTATTTCAAACTCTGTTGGAGATTGATTTTTTTGATCTAATTCCTGAACCACGGGATAAACTTTTTCCCACACTTTTAAAAATGCTTGTTCAGAAATTGGCTCTTCCTCTACATAAATATACCCGCGAATTCCGTGTAAGCTTGGTGAAGTAAACACTCCTACTTGATAGCCACTTTCTTGCAAACCTTGTTTCACAAAAGCGGCAGTAGATCCTTTTCCATTAGTGCCGGCAATATGAACAGCATTTAATCGTTTTTCAGGATGACCAAGTAAAGCAAGTAATTGTTGCATACGTTCCAAACCAGGTTTCACACCTAACTGATGCCGATGATGAAAAAATGCTTCTATTTGCTTCATTGTATGCAATTATGTACAATCCTTTCATGAGTAGTATTTAATTTACAACATAAGGTGAATCTTCAATCCGTGGGTTCTTTCATCCCTGACGGATTGTTAGTAGCCTAAGGGTATGACCTAATAGCCTCTCGGCACAAAGGCGCAAGCGCCCGTTTAGCAACGTAGCGACTGGAACGAATCGACTGAGATAAAGGAATCACGGTGAGGCACGAACCGATGATGACTTATTGTAAGGCGATTCGTGAAGTCGCCTAGTTGCTGGGCGCTGAATCCAGACGTGACTAAATTACTTAGTAAGTTTAGCCACAGCTGCAAAATTTTATAATTTCCTAGACAGCGAAAAAGGAGATGTAGGTGTTGTTATCTCCCATTTAGGCTGGCTCGCTCACATCTTTCATTCTTGAAGCGGGATTTATACAGCACCTTATATCTAGGATACATCTTTTGGTCAAAATTCTAATTAAAAGTGCTTACTTTTAAAATCAAAAAATTATATGAACGATTATTAGTATAGCAGAAAGGAAAGAACCGATGCACGTAACTGGATGGATGATTTATAACGATAGTTTACCAGGTAATAAATTTATTGATTTTGCACAATGGCTAGAAAAAGCAGCCACGCAAAGAGGTAGCAACGTAAAAGTCATATCAAATAGCGAACTTTTATCTTTTTTATCTCAAAACGAATTATCTGTATTAGCCGAAAAGCAACCTAGCGCTTTACCGGACTTTGTCGTGTTTACAGATAAAGATATTTACCTAGCTAAGCAACTCGAATTATTAGGTATAAGCGTGTTTAATTCTTCGGAAGCAATTCGTATTAGTGATGACAAAATATTAACGTATCAACAGCTAGCAACAGCTAAGCTCCCAATACCTAAAACGATTATTTATCCGAAGACATTTACTTCCCAACAGCTAAAACATGGCGTAATGCAATCTGCAATTCACCGTTTGGGTTTTCCGATGATTGTAAAAGAAGCGTTCGGCTCTTTTGGCGAACAAGTGTATCTTATCCATAATAAAGCGGACTTAATTCAGCGAATTAAACATTTGGCAACAAAGCCCTTTGTTTTACAAGCATTTATTTCTACTAGCTATGGAAAAGATTTACGGCTGCATGTTGTAGGTAATAAAGTTGTTGCGGCCATGAAACGACAGTCAGCACATGATTTCAGAGCAAATATTACTGCTGGTGGTACCATGCAGGCGTATGAACCATCGGAAGAAGAACAAAAACTGGCGATTCTAGCTACACAATCCATTGGAGCTGATTTCGCAGGTGTTGATCTATTAATTGGCGAAAATGATTCTCCTATAATTTGCGAGATCAACTCCAATGCTCACATCCGCAATTTGTTTGATGCCACGGGAATAAATGTTGCTACCTTTATAATTGACTATATTTTTAAGAAGATCGAAGGGAACACAAATGCATAACGGCTGGCTTATCTATAGTGATAAAGATATAGAAGTAAATAAAGCTTATATTCATTGGTTTATGGAAGAAGCAGCACTTCAATCCATCCATCTGCAACTTGTACGCAGGGAAGACCTAATGATTGGAATTCAGAAAAATCGGCACGTCCTATTAAATAACCATCAGATAGAGCCTTTACCTGAATTTGCCGTTGTTCGTACCATTGATCCTATGCTTAGTATTCATCTGGAAAGTTGTGGAATTATTGTTTTTAACAACTCTCGTATAGCAACTATTTGCAATAACAAAGCGTTAACGCATCATTATGTACATCAACTTGACGTTCCAATGGTAGACACATATTTCCATAAAGCTTCTTTTTTAAAAGAGTCCCCTCCGCTTTCTTTTCCATTTGTAGTAAAAACAGTTGCAGGGAGAGGTGGAAAAGAGGTTTATATGGTCACTAATGAGTTGGAGTATTTAGCATGTAGGAAGAAAATAAAAGGCAATGACATCATTATGCAAAGTTGTCATGTGCAACAAGGCAAAGACTTGCGCGTTTTCGTTGTAGGGAAAAAAATTATCGCAGCTGTACTTAGAGAAAGTAATTCCGATTTTAGAGCCAACTACAAGCTTGGTGGTAGTGCAATACGGTATACTTTATCCAAAAAAGAAGCAACAAGAATTCAAACGATTATCAATTATTTCGATTTTGGAATGGTAGGAATTGATTTCTTACTAAGTATGGATGGAGAACTATTATTTAATGAAATTGAAGATGTTGTCGGTTCTCGCATACTAAGTGCCGTTAGCAATACAAATATACTACGGTTATATGTGGAGCATATCAAAAAACACATCCAGTCGTAATCTTTTTTATTATGCAATCATGTAAATAAAGGTTACCTACTTCGTACATTTAGTTCGAAGTAGGTAACCCTTAAATTTGTGTTAGTTTTTTAATTCATGTAATCTTGCTTGAACCTTCGCTTGTTTATCCAAGTACTCTTTTTCTTTTTGTTTTTCTGCTTCAATTACTGCCTGAGGTGCTTTATTAATAAACCCTTCGTTTGCGAGTTTTTTCTGTACACGCTCTACTTCTTTTGTCCATTTAGCTAGATCTTTTTCTAAACGAGCAATTTCTTTGTCAAAATCAATTAACCCTTCTAATGGTAAAAATAGTTCTGCTCCTGTCACTACTGCTGACATTGCTTTTTCAGGGACATCGATCTCTTCCATAATGGTTAATTCACTTGTGTTACAAAAACGTTCTAAATAGTGACGCTCTTCTTCTAATTCCTTCACAATAGATTCACTCTCCGCTTGGATGAGTAGTTTAACTTGTTTTGACATTGGTGTATCTACTTCTGCACGAATATTACGGACAGCTTTGATAATCGCCACTAGTCGCTTCATTTCATTTGCTGCCTGTTCATCATGGAATGCACCTCTTGGCTCCGGCCAAGCGGCAACTGTGATAGAATCTCCTTGATGTGGTAACTGTTGCCAAATTTCTTCTGTAATAAACGGCATAAATGGATGCAACATACGCATCGTTTGATCTAAAACATAAACGAGCACAGAACGTGTTGTTTGTTTTTGAGTTTCGTCATCTCCATATAATGGTATTTTTGCCATTTCAATATACCAATCACATAGTTCATCCCAAATAAAGTTGTATAATTGACGACCAGCTTCGCCAAATTCATATTTATTGTTATTTCTAGTTACATGTTCAATTGTTTCATTTAAACGGGTTAATATCCACTTATCTGCCAAAGATTTTTCGCCTGTTAAATCAATATCTTCATACGAAAAATCGGCTAAATTCATTAAAGAAAAACGAGAAGCATTCCACACCTTATTCGCAAAGTTCCATGTTGCTTCTACCTTTTCCCAATGAAAGCGTAAATCTTGACCAGGGGTAGAGCCAGTCAATAGGAAATAGCGTAATGAATCTGCACCATATTTATCAATGACATCCATTGGGTCGACACCGTTGCCTAACGATTTACTCATTTTTCTTCCTTCAGCATCTCGAATCAATCCGTGGATCAAAACATCATCAAACGGCTTTTGATTCGTAAAATGCTTCGATTGAAAAATCATTCGTGAAACCCAGAAGAAAATAATATCATAACCTGTTACGAGAACCCCAGTTGGAAAATATCGCTTGTAATCTTCTGCTTCTACATCCGGCCACCCCATGGTTGAAAAAGGCCATAAAGCAGATGAAAACCAAGTGTCTAATACATCTTCATCTTGTTCCCAATTTTCTATATCGTCGGGAGCTTCCTTGCCGACATAAATTTCTTTTGTTTCTTTATGATGCCAAGCTGGTATGCGGTGCCCCCACCATAGTTGGCGAGAAATACACCAATCACGAATATTTTCCATCCAATTTAAATAAGTTCTTTCAAAACGCTGTGGAACAAAATTAACTTTGTCACTTCCTGCTTGTAGCTCGATTGCAGCATCTGCTAATGGTTTCATTTTTACAAACCATTGCGTAGATAAATATGGCTCTACGACAGCGCCACTTCGTTCGGAGTGACCAACTTGGTGTACATGGTCTTCAATCTTAAACAGTACACCTTGTTCTTTCAAATCATGAACAATTTGTTTTCTGCACACAAATCGGTCCATTCCTTCATAAATACCAGCATTTTCGTTCATCGTTCCATCTTCATGCATAACTAATACTCGTTCTAAATCATGTCTATTCCCAACTTCGAAATCGTTTGGATCGTGAGCAGGCGTAATTTTCACTGCACCAGAACCAAATTCCATATCTACATACTCATCTGCAACAATTGGTATTTCCCGACCGACGATGGGCAAAATAGCTTTTTTGCCAATTAAATGGCTATATCGTTTATCATCAGGGTGAACAGCAATCGCAGTATCACCTAACATCGTCTCTGGACGTGTGGTAGCAATTTCGATTTTCTCATCACTATCTTTTAACGGATAGCGCATATGATAAAATTTGCCCTGCACTTCTTCATAAATCACTTCAATATCGGATAAAGCCGTTTTTGTATCTGGATCCCAGTTTATAATATATTCTCCACGATAAATTAAACCTTGTTCGTATAACTTTACAAATACTTCTCTAACTGCGTCTGACAAACCTTCATCAAGCGTAAACCGTTCACGTGAATAGTCTAAACTAAGCCCTAACTTTTCCCATTGTGAACGAATAAACGCAGCGTACTCTTCCTTCCATTCCCAAGCCTTTTCGAGAAATTTTTCTCTACCTAGCTCATAACGATTCGTATCTTGTTCTTTTAGCTTTTCTTCCACTTTTGCTTGTGTAGCAATCCCAGCATGATCCATACCAGGGAGCCATAATACATCATATCCTTGCATACGTTTCATTCTAGAAATGGTGTCTTGCATTGTCGTATCCCAAGCGTGTCCCAAATGCAATCGTCCTGTAACATTTGGTGGGGGAATAACAATAGAATAGGGTTCTTTCTCCATATCGTTCTTTGCTTTAAAATAGTTTCCTTCTAGCCAAAATTGATAGCGACCTTTTTCTACTTCCTGCGGATTGTATTTAGCAGAAAGTGAAGGTTTTGATTCTTGTTCGTACATAACATGCTCCTCCTTACAATATCTTTTTTAGCAAGCTGTAGTTTCACTTATACGTTTTTGACACTTACTAAAGTGTATAAAAAAACCCTTTTGTCCTATAAAAGGACGAAAAGGGTTTGCTCTCCGTGGTACCACCTTTATTTGTATACTTCTAGTGTAGTAAAGAAACAAAGTATACACACTTCATTTGTTGATAACGGTACATAGACCGGCTTCCTTCTACTTAAAAAAGGCAGCATCTTAGCCTTATTTGTTCAAAGGAGCTGTTCCTGGGCGACATTCCAGCATAATTTTCAAGGAAACTTTCAGCCAATGATTTCCATCTCTACATGATAATTATCCTGTACTCTTCCCATTCTTTACATTTTCATTGTTTACATGCATATTATTAGAATAGCTTTATTTTATATATAATTCCTCTTTACGTCAACTGTTTCCTCACTAAAATGAAATAGCGCATTCTTTTCCCAGCTCTGGAATGTTTACGACAAAAAGCAGCTTAAAGAATGTAGCTCTTCACTGTTATTGTAAGTGTTTGTTATCTCTTAAATAATAACCCGTTACATAGTAAGGTTTGCACCAAAAAGATCAATTTATACATATAGTATAGTAACATAAAAATTTCTGATGTAAAGGAGAGAGTCTCATTGGCAAGATATTACCGTTACCGACTACCACCATGGGCCAGAAATTGTATTATCGTAATTGAAAGATGTACACTGCCTATATTAATTTTTCAATTGATTCGTACTTTATTTTTCCCAACCACCTTTGATGTATTTCTTCTTGGTATTATCGTTGGCATTTTTATAGCTTTTTATTTGGAATGGATTTAATCTGTTTCATCCAAATCATCTAGGTCGTCCAGATCATCTAGATCGATCGTATCAAACGTTTTTTCCACATGTGCAGAAAGGTGCAACCCAAACAGTATACGTCGAAATGTATGCTGTAAATGAATTATTTGTTTCATCATGGATGTGTTTGCTTGTTTATGATTTTTGACACAACTTAGATAAGCTTGTGGGTCTAATAATTGAATGACTAACAAATAAAGTTCTTTCTTGGTCAGTTCGTTCTCATTCATATACTTGTCAAATCCGCGCAGTAGCATATTAGTCGGAGTATCATAATGCTTTGTTTCTTCTTGAAAAAAAGCAACTAAATCAAAAATGGGATAGTCAAACCCTGCATTCTCCCAATTTATAAAATAGAGCTGACCTTGATCAACTAAAGTATGTGAAGTTTTGATGTTCTTATGGCACAAACTATAATACCAAGTCTCTTCCTGTTCTTCCAACAGCTGATCAATTCTTCGTATCGTTTCATTCAGACTATAATTAACATCTTTAAATTGCGTACAAACAAGTAACTCAAACGGGGACATAAAGCGATGTTGTTCGTACTCCTCTACAAATGCAAGTAATTGTTGCTGTAAGGTCAAGCAATGCTGTTTATACTGTTGAAAAGCTTGCTTAAACTGTTGGACTTCAACCAAATGTCGCCGTTTTGTTTTCATGTGAATCAATCCAAAACTTTGAAAGATTTTATCAATCGTGGATTGATCTAATTCTGTTTCTCGGCTTTCTTTCCAAGGTGTCACATAATAAATAAATTCTCCTTTTTTTTCATATAACTTTCCTAGCTTCGTTAAGTAAACTGGTAAAATAGGAAAAAGATATTCTTCATATGCCAATTTATAAACTTGTTCCCACATAACGATTGTTTCTTCCGTTAGCCGGCTATGTTTCAACGCATATTGCTGGTTGTAGTCTTGCACCATGTAGAGCCGCTCTGTTTGTTTTTCTATGTAAAAAGGTCGAATAGAATAAGCATGCAACACTTCTTGTAAGGTATCCATTTTCTTCACCACCCTAGTTTCAAAGCAAACAAAAATTAGGCTCACGCCTTTACACTCTTATTATTTAGTGGGGTTTTCTTTCATAACCTGCTGGTTGTTCAGCAGCCCAAGAATACGATTTTAAAGGGTTTTTACAAAAAAGGGAATAAGGTGGTGTATCTCCCACTTAGACTTGTTCCGCTCACATCTTCCAATCTTGAAGTAGAAGTCTTACAGCACCTTTATCCGCGATAAATTAAAGAATTCAATTATATCTGGCCTTAGAAAAACTTGGCTTGTCGCCAAATCTTATGACGAAAGCCTTTGTTTTTCTTATATTATAAACCAAAAAATCTCATACTTTGCTATAGCGTAAAATAATTATATACCTTTGTTAATGAAAAATGAGATGCCACTACTAGCTTTTAAGGAAGCTGCAGGCAACCTTACCTCTATAATGGAGAGAGAGCATCATTTGTTTTTCTTTTCTGGAATATACAGTAATTGACCTTGCGTAACATCGTAATCATCATCCAATTGATTCTGTTTAATTAATTGTAATGCAGAAACTTGATATCTTTCCGCAATAGAATCGATCGTATCATCTTCCTGTACGATACATAACCTCATGCTAGTATAATTATTTTCAGCTTTATTACTAAAAATATCTGCTAAGTAGCTGACATCCTGGACTTCATCTTGGATGTGTCGATCACCACTCGTCTGATTAATTTCCGGTGAGACAGATAACGCTTCATGGTCATTCTCATCGCCATTTTGCTTCACCTTCATCTCATTAATATTGTTAGGTTCTTCCGTAACTTCAGCTTCTGTAGCTTTTTTCCCTTGGTCATCCACGTTTAGATTATTTTGTTCTTTATTTGTTTCTACTTCTCTTTCTTGTTCATCATCTGTTACACTGCTTTTTGCTTCAGTGACTCGTCCTTCGCTTTCTAGATTTGTTTCATGAGTAGAGTCATAATCTACTTGTTCGTATTGTTCTGTCTCCTCATCTTCACCCAATTCTTCTTCATGAACATCACTAGTATCCTCTTGTTCAGAATCAAAAAATTCCTTTAGCGTTTTCGTCTCTTTATACTTCCATCTTCCTACTTCATCAGTTTGCTCACCTTTCTTATCTAGGTGCTCTGTTATTTTCTCTGAATATTCATCAGATAGTATTGTTTCTTCTTGCTCCATTTCCTTTAACCTGCTTTTTTCATCTGAACTATCTTGCTCTGGTACCGTTAGAAATGGTAAAGATGGGTTCATCTCCTCATCTTCTGTTTTATAATCTTGCTCTGATTGTTTCATTTCAAACTGAAAATAATCAGCTTCTTGCTCTCCTCGATTAGACTTATCTTCTTCTGGGGATGCATAGTTCAACTGTTCTTGCGATTCTTTTTCTCGTGCATCAGATGCTGTTATTTCTTCTTGTTGAATGCCATGAATTTCAATTGTTGAATAAAGTCGGAATAAGGTTGGATTGGGGATTTCATAATCAAATGTCTGAATATACACGCTTATATCGTTTAAGTTTGCAATGCGGTTTGCAGGTACAGAAATTTCTACTGGGAAGTGATGAGAAAATATAGATACTCCTTCTTCATCTTGCTCCACGGCTTCAACATAGCGTTTAGAACCCATCACATCTTCTTCTAAATCATCTTGAAAAACGGTGTGTCTACTTTTTTCATACTCTCCTTTTAATTCAATAACTCCTCTGATTGAAATATAGTCGTGAAATGAATGAATAGAGATGTCTGGCTCCAATGAAACCCCTCTCATTTCATTTACTTCCTGTCCTTTTTCAAAATAGAGTGTTTCATTCAATTCAAACTGAAATACGGACGCTTCATTTGTCACGGCTCTCCTCCTCTCCACCATATAGTTCATATATGATGATATGCCTTATATTCAACTATATGAATATTTTCATTAGGATATTACAAACGGTAAAGTTGATTTCCATGAAGTTAAAAACAGCTTCTTTACTACGACTTTACCAAAAATGAACCTATTTGCTTTAGCTAGTGAAGGAAATCCGAAGACTAAGTTAGGAAAAAGCGAACTACTTTTTTCAAAGAGGTTGAGCAGTTGATCCAGTAGAAAGTTTTGCAACGTTAAATAACTTAGTAAGTTTATCCACAGCTGCAAAATTTTATATTCCTAGACAACAGAAAAAGACCTCACTAGCAGCATGTATATCAAAAATTACATGCTATTAGTAAAGGTCTTTAAATAAATTCTATTCTCTGGCATAGGTTGATTAAACTAAATACACACTATGAAGGCGCAACTTAGTAATAAGCTTCGTTACTCTATGGAAGCAAAAGCTGTGTCAATTGCTTTTACCGTATGTTCAATATCTTCATCTGTATGCGCAGTAGATAAAAACAGGCCTTCAAATTGTGATGGTGGAAGGAACACGCCATTTTCAATCATAGAGCGATAATATTGAGAAAAATAATCAAGATTAGCAGATTGAGCAGTTTCAAAGTTAATTACTTTTTCATTAGTAAAAAAGACGCCAACCATTGAACCCGCTCGATTAATATGCAATGGTATATGATGCTTATTGGAAGCCGCTGTAAACCCTTCTATCAATCGGTCTACTTTTTTATTTATCGCTTCATAAGATGACTCATCTAACGCTTTTAATGTCTCAAGCCCCGCGGTCATCGCTAACGGATTACCAGATAATGTACCAGCTTGATAGATAGATCCAGTTGGAGCAACTTTCTCAATAATCCCCCGTTTGCCTCCATATGCACCAACTGGTAATCCACCTCCGATTACCTTCCCGAGACATGTCATATCGGGTGTCACTCCAAAATGACCTTGCGCACATTGGTAACCTACCCGAAAGCCAGTCATTACTTCATCAAAAATAAGCACGGTGCCGTTTTGCTCCGTAATTTCTCTTAATCCTTGTAAAAAACCTTCTATTGGTGGGACCACTCCCATATTGCCGCTAACAGGTTCTACAATAACTGCAGCAATATCATCACCATATGTCTCAAAAGCATATCGCACACTTTCTAAGTCATTATATGGAACCGTGATCGTATTTTGAGCAATCGTTTTAGGAACACCTGGACTATCAGGAAGTCCAAGTGTAGCCACACCTGACCCTGCTTTAATTAACAGTGAATCACCATGACCATGGTAATTCCCTTCAAATTTTAGTATTTTATCTCTTCCTGTGTAGCCTCTTGCTACACGCAACGCGCTCATTGTTGCTTCCGTACCTGAATTTACCATCCTAACCATTTCTATGGATGGAACGCGGTCAATAACTAGCTGTGCAAGCTCATTTTCTAATACTGTCGGCGCTCCAAAGCTGGTACCTTTTTCCGCTGTTTCCTTTAATTTTGTTACGACCCGTTCATCAGCATGTCCTAAAATGAGTGGACCCCAGCTTAAAACGTAATCAATGTATTCATGACCATCAATATCTCTTATCTTAGCTCCCTTACCAGATTCCATAAAAATTGGTGACATACCTACTGATTTAAATGCACGAACAGGTGAATTAACACCGCCAGGCATTAAATCAACTGCTTCTTCATAAGCAGCTTTGGATTTATTAAAATTCATAACCAGATATCCTCCTATCTATTTTTTTCTGCTAACCATTTTGCAACATCTTTTGCAAAATAAGTTATAATTAGATCTGCTCCAGCTCGTTTCATAGATAATAGTTTTTCCATAACCAGCGCCTGTTCATCAATCCAGCCATTTTGCGCTGCAGCTTTCACCATCGCATATTCGCCGCTTACATTATAGGCAACAATCGGCAAATCAAAGTTATTCTTCATTTCTCTCACAATATCTAAGTAGCTTAAAGCTGGTTTTACAATTAAAAAGTCAGCACCTTCATGAACGTCTGATTTCGCCTCACGAAGCGCTTCTAATCGATTCGCGGGATCCATCTGGTATGTTTTTCGATCTCCAAATTGTGGTGTACTATCTGCCGCATCTCGGAATGGACCATAAAAAGAAGAAGCGTATTTAACCGCGTAAGACATAATAGGAATCTGTGTAAAACCAGCTTGATCTAACGCTTGACGAATAACTGCTACAAACCCATCCATCATGTTTGACGGTGCAATAATGTCAGCCCCTGCTTTTGCTTGGGATACTGCTGTTTTAGCAAGTAACTCTAATGACGCATCATTATCTACATCATGGTCATGAATGACTCCACAATGTCCATGAGACGTATATTCACACAAACAAGTATCTGCAATTACGAGCATTGATGGTACTTTTGTTTTAATTTTTCGTGTAGCTTGTTGGACGATCCCTTCATCAATAAAAGCGCCCGTCCCTTGTTCATCTTTTTCATTTGGCACCCCAAACAAAATAACAGCTTGAATACCAAGTTCTTCTAGTTCATCTATTTCTTCCGTAAGTAAATCCAGCGATAACTGGTATACTCCTGGCATAGAAGGAACCTCTTTTCTCACCTTTTCACCTTCAACAATAAACATGGGATAGACAAGATCGGTTTTATGCAAATGTGTTTCTCTTACTAAGTCTCTCATACCAGCCGTACGTCTTAATCTACGGTGTCTATCAAAAGTCGGTATGTTCGTCATTTTTTTCATCCTTTCTTTTCATCACATCTTGCTTTATACAATCAATCATACCATTAATTGTAAAATCTTTTGCTGTTAAAACTTTAGTAAATCCTAATTCCTTCGCCCGTTGTTCTGTCGTCGTACCAATACATACACATGGTGCGACGTTTCTCACCCCTATCAAATCGACAAATGCCTCCACTGTAGACGGGCTTGTAAATGTAATATAATGAATCTGAGTATTCGTTATCGCACATTGCAACAACGGTTTTACTTTGACATTCTTATGGGTTTCATACACTTCAAGCATTGTAAAAGTTTTATTGCTTTGTTTAAAGCGTTCCGGCAAAACATGTCGAGAGAGATTTCCTCTTACTAACAAAAAATGATCGTCGGTAGGATATTGGCTTAAAAACTCCTCTGCCATCGTCTCAGCATCAAAAGAGCTTGGGACAAAATCAGCAGAGCGACCTGTTATTTCTTTTAACTTATGATCTGTTTTATTTCCCACAACAGCAATTTTAGTTTGCACCACATTCTCTAAAGCGACAGCGTCGTGCTTTACGAACTGAAAAAAGCAGCTTACCCCATTCCCACTTGTGAAAAATATCCAATTACAATTCGACAATTGTTGTGCGAAATCCCCATTTATTGGGCGTTTACAAGTAATATTAATAAGTGGGACTTGTACTGGTTCTCCGCCTAAATCAGTAATTTTTTTCGCAAAGTCTGTTGCTTTGTCTTGCTCGCGAGTGACTAAGATTCGCTTCCCATCTAACGGTAAGCTCATTACTCATTTAACTCCTCTTTTACCTTTTCAATAATTTCCTTAGCACCGCGATTTTGTAATAACGTAGCTGCTTTCCTGCCAACTGCTTCTGGATCACTACCTTGTACCACTTCCTTTAAGACTGTTTTCCCATCAGGTGTGCCTACAAAAGCTGTCAGTACAATGGATTCTCCTTGTAAATATGCATAGCCTCCGATTGGTACTTGACAGCCGCCTTCCAACAAATGCAAAAAGGTTCGTTCCGCAGTAACCGTTCGAGCGGTATCTTCATCATGAATGGTTGCTAACAGTTTTTTCAATTCATCATCTTCCGACCGGCATTCAATAGCTAAAGCGCCTTGCCCAACTGCAGGAACACAAACATTAGGCTCTAAATACTCCGTAATTAATGTTTCACTTAAACCTACACGTTTTAAACCAGAAACAGCCAACACAATCGCATCATAATCTTCTTCCTTTAATTTTCTTATCCTTGTTTCAATATTACCACGTATCCACTTTATCGTGACATCTGGTCTGACAGCTTGTATTTGCGCAGCTCTTCGTAAACTGCTCGTTCCAACAATAGCGCCTTTAGGCAGATCTTTTAAACGTATATTTCCTTTAGAAAGAAACGCATCTCGATGGTCTTCACGCTCTGGAATAGTCGTTATAATCAACCCTTCTGGCATCGCAGAAGGCATATCTTTCATACTATGTACAGCTAAATCAATTTCTTTATTATACATAGCCTCCTCAATCTCTTTAATAAACAGACCCTTTCCGCCTACTTTTGATAAAGTAACATCTAAAATACGATCCCCCTTTGTAACGATTTTCTTTACTTCAAAATCATTTTCAACCCCAGCTTGTTTTAATTGATTAATTACCCAATTTGTTTGTGTTAATGCAAGATTACTTTTTCGTGAACCAACAACTAATTTACGCAAGTTTATTCTCTCCCTATGTTTAAAAATGAAATTTCGATAACGTACTGAATAACAAGAAATTGACTAGCAACAATAGAAAAGCAACTGTATTATACATTGCAATCGTTCTCCCTTTATACTTTTTCCATAAACGGATGACTAAGTAAATGACGTAAATAGCCAATACAAAGAAAGAACCAATTGTCTTTAAATCTACCCAGTAAAATAGAGCATCAGATACATAAGCCCACACAATTCCTAGTATAATAGCGATTAATAATAAAGGAACACCAATGGTTACTGTTTTAAATGCATAACTATCCAATTGGTTCAAGTCAGCAAAACGCCACATCCACTTAAAACCTTTTTTTTGCTTCAATAATTTGTACTGAATTAAATACATAATGGATAATAAAAAGGATAGTGTGAAAAATCCATAGGAAGTAATGGCAATCGTTATATGTGCAATAACTATTTCATGGACAAATTGGACGGCATGCTCCTGCCAATTTTTTTGCGCGTCCGTCAACAAAAAAAGCAATAGAATGAAGAAACTAAATACATTTGTAAAAAAAACAATAAAATGAATAGGAAATAGTTTATTCGCTAGTAATGATATCGTCACAAGAATCCACGAATAAAAAAACAGACTATCATTTAAGGTTACAACCGGAAAACTTTTTTCAAAGATTATTACATAGAATAAAAAAAAGGTTTGAATGATCCAAACCAAACTAAGCAACCAGAAGGCTATTCGATTTACCCTCCGGTTGTCTTGAACAAAATCGATAAAGTATCCGAACAGGCTTAATCCATAAATGATTAATATAAATTCATAAAGCCATTTTAATTCTACCATATGAGTATTCCTTTCATTATATGGTCGGCATCTTATTTAAAAGTGGGAAGGATACTTGTTTATTTTTCATTGCTTTATTTGTTTCATTTTTTTTTGCCTGCTTATCAAGCTCTGCTTGTACTTCTGCCTCGATACCGAATATGTCAATAAACAATTGAAGTGATTCCTTTGATCGGTCACCTACCGCCATTTCTTTTGCTTGTGTAATTGGCTCTTTTAGCAACTGATTGACGATACTTTTCGTATGTTTGTTAATGATCTTTTTCTCTCTTTCTGTGAGATCAGGCATTTTTCTTTCAATACTTTTCACTGTTTCCATTTGTATGGAAAGTGCTTTCTGCCGTAGAGCTGAAATAATTGGTACAACACCTAATGTCTTTAACCATTCTTTAAATGCCACAATTTCACTTTCAAACATCAGCTCAATTTGCTCTGCTGCTTCTTTTCTTGCTTCTAAATTTTCATCCACAATATGTTGCAGATCATCGATATCATACAAGAAAGTATTTTCTAATTCACTTACAAAAGGGTCAATGTCCCGCGGAACTGCAATGTCTACTAAAAATAAAGGGTTCCCCTTGCGCTCTTTTTGCACTGCTTCCACCAATTCTTTTGATAAGATGATCGATGTAGAACCGGTAGAAGTAATCAGAATATCAGCTTCTTGTAATACGATAGGTAACCTGTCGATTGTTTCAGCGCGTGCTGCAAACTTTTTAGCCAACGCATCTGCTTTTTCTCTTGTGCGATTTACCACTGTAATGTCGTTCGTTCCGGAACCTTGTAAATTTTTAACAGCAAGTTCTCCCATTTTTCCCGCGCCTAGTATAACAACACGTTTTTTCTTTAAGTCACCAAAAATTTTCTTTGCTAGCTCAACAGCTGCATAACTAACAGAAACTGCTTGTTTACCAATTGCCGTATCTTTCTGTACACGCTTACCAAACGTAATAGCCTGTTTGAATAATTCATTCAACACAGTACCAGTTGTACCCATTTTTTGTGCAGTTAAAAACGCTTGCTTCACTTGACCCAAGATTTGTGTTTCCCCTAATACCATAGAATCCAATCCTGTAATTACACGAAATAAATGCTCCATCGCCCCGTCATTTTCAACAATTTGTAAAAATGAAGAAAAACTAGCTTTCTCTTCATCAAACCAATCAGCTAAAAACTGCTTTATATAGTATCGCCCTGTATGCAATTGGTCTACTACTGCAAAAATTTCTGTACGATTACAAGTGGAAACAATAACATTTTCTAAAATACTTTTTTGCCCATTCAAAGCGACCATGGCCTCGTGAACATGATCTTCCGAAAAGGCAAGCTTTTCCCTAATTTCTACAGGGGCTGTTTTATAATTAAAACCCACCTTTAAAATATGCACAACCATCTACCCCCAAATAAAATGAAACTTCCATAACTGTTCTAAAATTAGGTGTTATCCGTATAGTTTGAACTGATTTTAATAATCAAGCATAACAGGATAAAGGACCAATTCATTTACTAATTAATAATAAATATAAAATAACATTATTTCTAAACACTATTATAACATGTATATTCCGTTACAATTTAATAAAATGTGAACATAATCTGAAACATTATGATAGCATATAACGTATAAGCATTAGTGCATAACACGTCTGTACTTTATCACAACAAAAGTAAAGAAGCAAGCATTCGAACTACATATCATGAGGTGATTACTTGAAAAAACAAAACACGCTTACCGCGTATCTTCTTATCGGTATAGGTTTGTTTTTTTTACTTAAACAATTAAATATTCCTATCTTGAACAACTTTTATTCATGGCAAACAATAATCATTATAATTGGACTTGTTTTGTTAATCCATAGTTATATTACAAAAAATTACCAGAATTTGTTTAGCGGTACTATTTTGTTAGGATTAGGCATTCATTTTTACGGTCTAACTTACTATTCTTTTTGGATTGATCATTGGGCTATGTATGTACTTATTGTAGGCGTCGCATTTATAGTTCGTTTTTTACAAACGAAAGAAGGCTTGATACCAGGAATATTGTTGACAGCTTTTTCTTTGGTCATGATGTTTTCAGTACAACTTCCTAGCTGGTTTAATTGGATCTATACAATTGTAGATGTAATGGAACGTTTTTGGCCTGTTTTGTTAATTATTTTTGGCTTGTTTTTATTAACGAAACGGAAATAAACATAGATAAATGATGAAATGGAAGGGCGCTCGTATAAAAAGAGCCCCCTTTACATCATTTATGGAAAATTACACCTCCATATATTGGCGGATCATGGACCATGCTTCTTCTTTTCCTTCACCCGTTTCAGCAGAAAAAGGTAATACCAGATCTCCTGCCTCCACTTGAAAAGCTTTTTCCGTTCGTTTTACATGCTGTGATCGTTTGTTTTTAGACACTTTATCCAATTTAGTCGCTATAATTAAAACCGGAAGTTCATAATACTTTAAAAAATCATACATCTGTAAATCATCAACAGTGGGCTCATGTCGGATATCTGTAATTAAAAGCACCGCTTTTAACGAATGGCGCTTCTCAAAGTACTCTTCCATCATTTTGCCCCATTTTTGCCTTTCTTTTTTTGACACTTTTGCATAACCATAACCAGGGACATCAACAAAATAAAAGGCATCATTGATAAGATAAAAATTTAGCGTTTGTGTTTTTCCTGGTTTTGATGACGTTCGTGCTAAATTCTTGCGGTTAATTAACGTATTAATAAACGAAGACTTTCCTACATTTGATCGTCCTGCTAAAGCTATTTCTGGTAACTGATCGTTTGGATATTGTTTTTCACTGACAGCACTTATTACAATTTCAGCTTTTGTTACTTTCATTTTGCTCCCCCACTAACGCATGTTGTAATACTTGATCCAGATGACGAACAGCGATAAATGTGATATCTTTTCTTACACTTTCAGGAATAGATTCAATATCTTTTTTATTGTCTTCTGGAATAATAACGGTAGAAATACCAGCACGATGTGCGCTTAGCGTTTTTTCCTTTAGACCACCAATCGGAAGTACCCGACCTCTTAAGGTTATTTCTCCAGTCATTGCTACCTCTTTCTTTACGGGACGACCTGTCAATGAAGAAACTAAAGCTGTAGCCATCGTTATTCCTGCGGAGGGCCCGTCCTTTGGAGTGGCTCCCTCAGGAACATGAATATGAATATCACAATTCTCATGAAAAGATGGATCTATATTCAGTTCAGTTGCTCGAGAACGAATATAGCTAAAAGCTGCTTGTGCTGACTCTTGCATGACATTACCGAGTTTCCCTGTAAGGGTCAATTTCCCCTTTCCAGGATAGTGGGAAACCTCAATAGATAATGTATCGCCTCCAACAGCTGTGTATGCTAGCCCAGTGGCAGTACCTACCTGGTTCTCTTTTTCTACTAAGCCATAACGGTATAACGGTTTTCCTAGCATTTCCTCTAAACTATTTTCAGTTACGATGACACGTTTCTTTTTTTGAGAGACAACAAGCTTAGCTGCTTTTCGGCACAAGGAAGCTAATTGTCTTTCAAGATTACGAACACCCGCTTCTCTTGTATACATTCGAATTAATTTTCGAAGAGCCTCATCTCGTAATTGCAATTGTCCTTTTGTTAAACCATTTTCTTTCAATTGTTTAGGCAGTAAATGGCGCCTTGCAATATGCTGCTTTTCAATTTCTGTATATCCAGCAATAGAAATAATTTCCATTCGATCGAGCAAAGGTGCTGGGATGTTGTTTATGTAATTTGCAGTAGCGACGAACAGCACATTGGATAAATCGTACGTTTCTTCAATAAAATGATCACTAAATTGCGCGTTTTGTTCTGGATCAAGAACTTCTAATAAAGCGGAAGATGGGTCTCCGCGAAAGTCATGAGCCATTTTATCAATTTCATCTAATAAAAATACCGGGTTGTTCGTCTTTGCTTTTTTCATTCCTTGAATAATTCTTCCTGGCATAGCCCCAATATAAGTACGCCTGTGGCCTCGAATTTCGGCTTCATCACGGATCCCCCCTAAGGAAATACGGATGAAATTTCGGTTTACAGCATGAGCGATCGACTTCGCTAAAGATGTTTTCCCCACTCCAGGTGGACCCGCCAAGCATAAAATAGGTCCTTTAATAGATGAAGTGAGTTTTTGTACAGCTAAATATTCTAAAATTCGCTCTTTTACCTTCTCCAGACCGTAATGTTCCCTATTTAAAATATTTTCTGCCAAGTCCACATCAATCCGATCTTCCGTCTTCTCATTCCAAGGTAACGCTAACAACCATTCTATGTAATTTCTAATTACTGAACTTTCCGCAGAGCTTTGAGGGATTTTTTCATAACGGTCTAATTCTTTAAGCGCTGCTGTTTGAATTCGCTCAGGCATGGTGGAGGTATGGATTTTTTCCCGCAACTCATCTACCTCACCTATTTTCCCGTCTTTTTCTCCCAACTCTTTTTGAATTGCCTTTAATTGTTCACGTAAATAATATTCTTTTTGTGTTTTTTCCATGGATGTTTTGACACGTTGACCGATTTTCTTTTCCAGGTCAAGCACCTTTTGTTCGTTAGATATGTATTGGATTAACATCTGTAGCCGTGTTTTAATCTCTTGTGTTTCCAATAATGCTTGCTTTTCCTTTATTTTCAAAGACAAATGAGAGGTAATTATATCTGCTAATCGCCCGGGTTCATCTATGTCAGCAACCGTCTCAAATGTTTCATGTGTGATTTTTTGCGAGAGTGTCGTATACTTCTCAAATTGGGTCAATAGTGAACGCATAAGCGCTTCTTGTTCATGCTGATCCGTTTCTATATCAGATATCTTTTGTACTTCTACAATAAATTCTTGCTCTTGTTCAACGTATCTTATTACTTCTGCTCGGTATACACCTTCAACTAAAACCCGCATCGTTCCATTCGGGAGTTTAATCATTTGCTTAACCATAGAAACCGTCCCAATAGAGTAGATGTCCCTTGGTTCCGGTTCTTTTAAACGAATTTTCTTTTGTGCTGCTAAAAATATGTATTCATTATCCATCATCGCTTTTTCAATAGCTGCTATAGATTTTTCTCTTCCTACATCCAAATGTAAAACCACGGACGGGAAAACAAGCAATCCTCTTAATGGTAGGAGGGGAATTTGTTTTTTATCATTTGTCATCATATGTACCTCCATATATAGGTAGTGATGTATTTATACATTCTTAAATTCTATAGAAAAGTGGGTGGTTTGTAAATAATTTATAAAAAGCACTTCTAATCCATAGATGTTTTTTTTCGTACAGATTCTTAAAGTGTAAAGAAATGATCTGGTTCGAAAGCATTTGAATAGCCTGGGGAAGAAATTAAGTGCTGTTTTCTTTTTCACAATTGGAAAAGGAAGATTTTATGGCGGTTATATGTTTTAAAAAGCTTTACCTACGCAAGCTACAGTTTTTCTAAGGCTATAGATTTACAATATGATACATTTTGTATAAAGAAACACCTTCAAATGCTTTTGTGGCTTGCGCTCTTCGGTGAGCCATGATGGTTTCCTATAGTATAAAAAAAGAGACTGACTAGTTGTATAATAAACGTCCAAAAAAGTCAGCCTCTTTTACATATTGCTAAGTTCATCACTAGCAAGGAAGTCTGTCAAGGTGCGTAAGTTTATTCGTATCACTACTTTTACTTACCAAACAACCAAAATCATGAAATCCTAGGTTTTGGTGCCCCTTTAAGCACTTTCTTTAGGAAGTTTTTTAGCTCCTTCTGTTACTGTCCCATCTCGGTATACAAGTTTTGGAACACCCTCTTCTTCTACAGTTCTTTTCGTAATAATACACTTCTCAATATCATCTCTAGATGGGAGTTCAAACATAACATCAAGTGTTATACCCTCAATAATGGAGCGTAACCCCCTAGCTCCCGTCTTACGTTCAATTGCCTTAGCAGCAATTTCTCTTAAAGCTTCCTCTTCAAATTCTAATTCAATATTATCCAACTCAAATAATTTTTCATATTGTTTCACTAAAGCGTTTTTCGGCTTCGTTAAAATCTCAACGAGCGCTTCTTCATCTAATGGCGTTAAACTACCTATAACTGGAATTCTACCAATAAACTCTGGAATAAGCCCATAACGTAATAAGTCTTCTGGTAAAACCTTTTCTAACAGCTCACCCATGTCTAAATCTTGCTGCTTTTCATTGGCTCCAAACCCAATTACTTTTTTACCAAGACGGCGTTTAATAACCTGATCAATTCCATCGAATGCCCCACCAACGATAAACAAAATATTCGTTGTATCAATCTGAATAAATTCCTGATGAGGGTGTTTTCTGCCACCTTGAGGAGGAACGCTAGCTACCGTTCCTTCTAATATTTTAAGTAAAGCCTGCTGCACGCCTTCTCCAGAGACATCTCGTGTAATAGAAGGATTTTCTGACTTACGAGCTACTTTGTCTATTTCATCAATGTAAATAATGCCTTTTTCTGCTTTTTCTACATCGTAATCGGCTGCTTGAATGAGCTTCAGTAATATGTTCTCCACATCCTCGCCAACATAGCCAGCTTCAGTAAGTGACGTTGCATCAGCCATTGCGAAAGGTACATTAATTATTCGCGCTAAAGTTTGCGCTAACAATGTTTTCCCGCTACCAGTCGGACCAATCATAGCTATGTTACTTTTGGCTAGCTCTACATCGTCAGAAGAAGATTTCGGTGTATTGATCCGCTTATAATGGTTATATACAGCAACAGATAAGTTCTTTTTTGCCTTATCTTGACCAATAACATAATCATCCAATATATCACATATTTCACGTGGCTTCGGAATTTCTTTTAATTCTGTTTCCTCTTCCGTTCCGAGCTCTTCTTCCACTATTTCCGTACACAATTCAATACATTCATCACATATATAAACGCCCGGTCCAGCCACTAATTTCCGAACTTGATCTTGGCCTTTACCACAGAACGAACATTTTAATTGTCCTTTTTCTTCATTGAATTTAAACACTTATTATTCACCCCTAAAAGTTAAATCTCTTTCCTTGCAAATGGCTCTTTAGGTTTCAACTTATAGCCATCATATCAGATCAAAATTAAAATACAAAATGATATACTTTTTTTCGCCGCTATTTTCAGCATAATTACTAACACCGCCACATTTGGTTCGATACACTACTTGTTAGCATTCCCATCATTCACGCTTTTCATAATATTGTTTTCAAGTTAACTCCCTTTTAAGAAAGCTTTATATTTAAGTATATTATGCAACACTCTTTGTATTACTTTATAAGAGAATCATTAGAAAGTCGAATGAAAAGGACAGTGTAACTACAATTTTTTTCATGCTACTTCCATTGGCTGTATGATCTTTTATCAGGGAACACAATTCTTTCGCTCGTAACTGATATAAGGTGCTGTAACAATTCCACTTCAAGCATTGGAAGTTATGAACTTACCAAGCCCTTAATCCCTTTTTTCGTTTTCATGCCCTTGGGCAACTAAACAATTCGCCTCGGGTAAAAGGGCCCATCACGGATTGAAGTTTCACTTTATACGGAAAAAACAAGGTGTGATAGAATCACACCTTGTTTTGCATCATTCCCTGTTTTCTAAATAACTATACGTAAATAAGTTATACAGCTTTACTTTGTTCCACAAGGAAGTCAATTGCTTTACGCTTTTTCAAATCGCTCTTTAATGCTTCTGCATTACCACCGAGCATTTGTCTAATCTGTTCTTTTTCAGCACCGTACATTTCTGCCATTTTATCAAGTTCTGCTTCGACATCTTCATCCGTTGCTTCCAATTCCTCTGTTTCAGCAATAGCGTCTAACGTAAGATTTGTTTTCACACGCTTCTTAGCATCTTCTCGCATTTGCTCTTTTAAAGCATCCTTATCTTGTCCAGAGAATTGGGAGTACATTTCTAGCGTCATACCTTGCATTTGCAGGCGCTGTTCAAATTCTTGTACCATTTGGTCTAGTTCTGATTCTACCATTGCATCAGGAATAGCGATTTCACTATTTTCGCTAGCTTTTTCAATCAATGTCTCCCGCTTTTTGTTATCAGCTTCTTCTGTTCTTTTTTCTAAAAGTTGTTCTTTTTTCTTAGCCTTTAACTCTTCAAGCGTATCAACTTCATCGTCCAAATCTTTCGCAAACTCATCGTCAAGTTGTGGCAACTCTTTATATTTCACTTCATGAATCGTTACTTTAAAGGTAGCTTCTTTTCCTGCAAGCTCCTCTGCATGGTAATCTTCAGGGAAAGTTACCTCAACTTCCACTTCTTCTCCAGGCTTTTTACCAATAAGCTGCTCTTCAAATCCCGGAATAAATTGACCAGAGCCGATTTCTAAAGAATGGTTTTCAGCTTTCCCACCATCAAATGGTTCTCCATCAACGAAACCTTCAAAATCGATAACAACTGTATCACCATTTTCTACTTCACCATCTTCTTTAACAACTAATTCAGCATGGTGCTCACGTTGATGCTCCAAGTCATGCATAACATCTTCATCAGTTACCTCTACTTCTTCATCTTCTACTTCGAGACCTTTATATTCACCAAGTTTAACCTCTGGCTTTACAGTAACCTTAGCAGTGAATACTAAAGGTTCGCCTTTACCGATGGATTCTATATCAATATCTGGTTGATCTACTGGTTCAATTTCAGCTTCAGCTACAGCTTGCATATATGCACTAGGCAATACAATGTCAACAGCGTCTTGGTAAAGTGCTTCTACACCAAAACGCTTTTCAAATAAACCACGTGGAATTTTACCTTTACGAAAACCTGGAATTTGTACATCCTTTTTGACTTTATTAAATGCTTGATCTAATGCTTTGTCAAACTCTTCAGCACTCACTTCAAATGTAAGTACACCTTCATTTCCTTCTTGTTTTTCCCATTTTACTGACATATAATTCCCTCCAAAATCTATTGTGTCCTTCATTTTTCAAACATTCATTTATTGTTTAAAAGACCGAGATTTACAACCATTTCATTATAACATAATTGCTTTCCCTTTCAAGCATTTCGATATATTTCTAGTTATCCTCAATGATACTAGAATACAAGGCTTCGCAACGTTCAATATCTTCTATGTACTCATTCAAATCTAATTGCTTCCCTTGCTCATCCAACTTTATGTTTAAATAATTTGCACCAATTGCTTTTAAGGCCAGCGCGATATGTTCCGCTTCCTCTTTAACAGGGAGCATCGGGTATTTGACATACATGTAATGATATAACAATTTCACTAACAAATCATATAAAGTTGGGTTTTTTTGTTCAAGCTCATTTATAATCGAATTGATTCGTTTCACTGAAGCATGGTTCCAAATGGCTTCTATCTCTAAAGGGTGTACTTGTATGCTTCTCCCCCATTTTTTTATATGGACAAGCTGATTATAATCTATTTCTTGTAACCAAATTAACATAGCTGTTTTTACAACAGGGTGTATGTCTTCTTTTACTAATAAATGTAACATTTTACGATTAGGTTCGCTTTTCATTGCACGTAATTTTTCGATGATTAACCATTGTTTTTGATAATCACGTGTAGTAATAGCGTCCTCCCATTCTTCCATAAACACAGATTGGCGATCTACTAACATGTCTACTTTTAATTTACGACTCATTTCGTATAACTGATGAAATTGTTCTTTTAACACTTCTGGTACTTGATGGAATTTAAACTCTTCTTCCACCTGCTCCATTAACATCTCATATTGATTTGTTTGAAACAAAATGGTTAAATAAATATGTAGGTAATGGTAATAGTGTTCATCCTGTCGCTGTAACACATCTTCACAAATATCCTGAGCTTCCTTATGCCGACCTAATTCAATTAGACAGATTAGCTTTCCGCTTACAATTTCAAAACTATTGACTTGATAGTTTAATAATTCATCGAGCTTTTCTAATGCCTCTGCAAATCTTTTTTCTTTTAAGGCAAGTAAGCTCTCCTCCTCTAAAGCCGTTCTCCATTTTGGGAACAATATAATATTTTCGCGTTGCTTCATTCTCTCCCTCCTTCCTGCTAATTTTGTTCAAAAAGGAGGTTCAAATCCATACCATAGAGTGTAGTAATTTGGTTTATCAACCAGCTTCTTGAACTTTACTTTAACTATAACATACTAAACATTCTTTCCCGGAGCAATGAATTTTGAAACCTTTTTCTTATCATTTCTGTATAATTTATTATAAAAATAACTTTATTTATTACTATATACGTAGAGGTGAAAATCATGCAAGAACCATTACATCGGATTTACCAAATTATCAAACTTGGAGAAAATCTAAAAACAGAGTTACGTCACAGTTGGCTATCCAACGGAAGAAGAGAAAGCGTCGCAGAGCATACATGGAGAATGTCACTAATGGCCGTATTATTACAACCTTATTTAAATAAGAAAGTAGACATGGAAAAATTATTAAAAATGATTATCATTCACGATCTAGTAGAAGCTGAAGCGAAAGATATTCCTGTTTTTGAAATCATGGGCAATGAAGAAGCGAAGCAGCAAAAACAAATGAATGAATTAAAAGCGATAACAAATATAAAAAATACTTTACCAGAGGAAGTCGGCGGAAGTCTATACAATATGTGGGTGGAATTTGAAGCCAAACAAACATATGAAGCAAAAGTCGCAAACGCTTTGGATAAACTCGAGGTGCAAATCCAACATAATGAAGCCGATATTAGTACTTGGAAGCCGATAGAATATGAGTTATGCTTGCAACTTGGCGACCATACAGATTTTAGTGCTATTTTAAATCAATTAAAGAATATAGTTGAACAGGAAGCGAAAGAAAAAATCGAGCAATCTGAAAAGCAGACAGTGACTGATTGAGTCCGTACTATAAATAGCAAGGAAGGAAGGACGCTACCCCTATGTATCCATTTTCGAGCACAGGTTTTTATGGGGCATACATATTCATGAAACTTTCAATGGAACAATTAACTGAGATTGCTCAAGTAGTTCAAAGTTAAGAAATTGCAATAGAAGGATTTCCTCAAATGACGAGGAGTGGAATGAAATGACGAATAAATGAAAAAGCCACATTGAGATCTTAATAAATGAAGTAAGTGGTTCACACTTTTAAAAAATATATAAAAAAAGCAATCAACTCTGCAAACTAAAAACGGACAAGCCGAACATGGCTAATTCCTTTTTTCTAAATGTATTCGCCAAAGGAAAAGCGTTTGGAATTCAACCTATGAAGAATAATTTTCCAAACGCCGGCGGATTAAAAATTACGAAGTGATAAAGACACACAACGGCGAAAATATTTTTTCTGAATATAATAACTTTAAGAGAATACATAAAAACCATTGACTTTCCCAGAATAAATTTATATAATGAATCTTGTCGTTAAAAACATCATATTATTAAAAACTCTATTTGCGGGTGTAGTTTAATGGTAAAACCTCAGCCTTCCAAGCTGATGACGAGGGTTCGATTCCCTTCACCCGCTCCATACATATCTTGTCCCAGTAGCTCAGCTGGATAGAGCAACAGCCTTCTAAGCTGTGGGTCGCAGGTTCGAATCCTGCCTGGGACGTATTTAAAAACCCTTATGAACATTACGTTTTTGAGGGTTTTTTGTTTGTGCTATAGGTAATTCACGTTTTTTTAATGTCCTTGTCCTATCACATGTAGTGTAAAAAGACTCACCACAACACGTGGTGAGTCTTTTTACACTTTACAGCTATAATGTTGCTACATAACGCAATGCTTCTAATTCAGCTCCGTCTACCGAATAAAAACGCACGGTTATCTCTTCTTTAACTTGCCATTCCATGATCGCATAGGTCTTCTCTTTGCGAACACGTGGCAAGCGTATACTACCAGGATTAAGTAGCAGTTGGTTTCCTTTTTGTTCCACGCCAGCAATATGTGTATGACCAAAACAAATCACTTGTGCTCCAAGTTCTTCTGCACGATAAGCCACATGTAATAAATTACTCTTTACTTGATGCAGATGACCATGAACAATGAGAAATTTCACTCCACTAACTTGGATTGTTTGTTCCTCTGGATAGCGCGTATCAATATCACAATTTCCCATTACAGAATAAAATCCAGCCATTTCCTTGTCGTCCATACCTAATTCCGAATCTCCACAGTGAATCAGAGCATCTACACGGTGTCGTTGTTTAATTATTTCCAGCTCTTTCGTTAATCCGTGACTATCACTCACAATCAGCACTTTTGTCATAAGAACCATCCTATCTATCTAAAAGTATATCTTGTTTGTTTAAACTGGCTTCTAGTTCTTTCAAAGCATTTCGTCTGTGACTAATGGCATTTTTTTCTTCTGGGGATAACTGAGCCATTGTTTGTTGAAAGCCTTTTGGAATAAAAATAGGATCATATCCAAAACCGTTCTTTCCAATTGGTGAATGAGCAATTCTGCCGTGACAATATCCAATATAATATGTAGTAACTGAACCAGGTACAGCAACCGCAAGTACACAGATAAAATGTGCTGTTCTTTTCGTTTCCGGTACGTTATGTAATTCGGTGAGCACCTTATCGATGTTGGCCTGATCACTTTTATCCTCTCCAGCATATCGCGCGGAGTACACCCCAGGTTTCCCATCTAATGCATCAATCATTAAGCCAGAATCATCAGCGATGACAGGGAGCGATAACATAGAAGCGATTTGTTCTGCTTTTAATGCTGCATTTTCTTTAAATGTTGACCCTGTTTCTTCAACATCTGGTATACCGTCTAATTCATTTAAGGATATAGCGTCAAGCTCATATGCAGCAAATAGTTCTTTAAACTCTTTCGCTTTCCCTTTATTCTTTGTAGCAATAATTATTTTTTTCATTTTGTTATTCTTCTCCTTGCGCACTTGTAGCCTTAACAATCTTTTCAGCAATGGAACCTAATGCTTCCCGCTGCTTTTCAAATAGTGTTAACAACCCTTCTTCAGCAAGCTGGAGCATCGTTTGCAATTGTTTACTTGAAAAAGTCGCTTCTTCCCCTGTACCTTGTATTTCAACAAACTCACCTGAACCTGTCATTACGATATTCATATCAACATGTGCACTGGAATCTTCTTGATAATTCAAATCTAGAATTTCGTTTCCATCTGGTAATACGCCAACCGAAGTTGCTGCCAACAAATCTGTAACAGGCATTTTAGAAATAACTTTATTTTTCACTAACTTATTAAATGCTAATGCAACAGCAACAAACGCGCCTGTAATCGAAGCTGTCCGCGTGCCGCCGTCAGCTTGAATGACATCACAATCTACCCAAACCGTTCGTTCGCCTATGTTATCTAAATCGACGACGGATCGAAGGGATCGTCCAATTAATCGTTGAATTTCCATCGTTCTTCCACTTACTTTACCTTTAGAAGATTCACGTATATTTCTTTGCTCAGTAGCGCGAGGGAGCATTGCATATTCCGCTGTAATCCATCCCTTTCCTTGCCCACGCATAAATGGAGGAACTCTGTCTTCAATACTTGCATTACATATTACTTTTGTATTTCCTATCTGAATCAGCACAGAGCCTTCCGGATGCTGAAGAAAATCCGTAATAATTGTGATAGGTCGTAAACTACTTTCATTACGCTGATCGCTTCTCATGTAAAACTCCTCCTTATTTCAACACTAGCTTAACATATTTTCAAGCAAAAGGACTATTTAAATACATGGCAATTTCAATTACTATTCCTATCTTCCTTGTTATAAGAAACGCAATAACCATTTGTTACCAAATCTTATGCGAAAGACTTTTAAGCACATAAAAACGATAAAAAAACTTAACTTATCGCCTCGTTTTTATGGAGGAATCTGCCGTTTTTCTTATACTATAAGCCAAAAAACATAGCACAAATAAAAAGAGGCTAAATAGGCAGCCTCTCCCTCTACAGTTCTTCTGCTTCTGTAAATTGCTGTATAGTAACAGGTTCCGTATATGCTTTACCTTCTTCATTTACTATCTGTTCTATATTATCTATACTAACTTGCACGGATTCAATCCCTTCTACTCCCGTCATTGTCCGAACAATGCTTTCCATGACTTGATCAGATATGACTGCCTTATCTTCCTCTTTTAAAACTTCCTGATTAAATTGCAAATGCAATGTCCCTCCCTTTATTGAAGGAGGTTTTGTTAGAGTCGTTTTCGGATTAAACACTTGCATCACATTCTGCTCCACTCCTGGCCCATCTATTAATGCATTTACAATGGCCATCAACTCGTCATCCTCTTTCTCTTGATCTACATATTGGGTGACAGGAATATAATAAGCATTATCATTATGTTCGGCAGGGTAGAACATCGTTACGGTTTTACTATCCACGAGATCACTTGCACCGGTATCACTAATATTTATACCATCAGCGCGTGAAAAGCCATTTCCTATCGGCGTACCATCAACAGGCATTTCCGTTATGGCGTTACCTTCCATCTGCAACTGCACCTGTTCCACATTGTCAAATTGCGTTAAAGAATACGTAACAGCTTCTAGTATTTTTCGTTCATTTTCGGCTTCATAATTAGCAAACTCTTTTGATAGATTAACAATGATCGTACCGTCTTCTTGAAGATTAACCCCTAAAACTTCCGTGCCTGCAGGTATGACTCCCTGAAATCCATTTGGCAACACTTGAGATACCGGACCATCTTTTACTAAATATTCCATTACTTGCTTGGCAACAGTATGCGATTCTGTCGTTGGCATTTCTATCGTTTGTGAAGCTACCATGCCATTAGCATCTAATAAATATAAGTCACGCGCAACGGTACTCGCTTGCGTCTCATCATCCGTTTCTCCTTCACCACCTTGCGTTTCCCCTTGATTATTAACGGGTTCTGCATTTTGTGGGGCATCCATTTCCTCATTTAAAGACTGTTCTCCTTGAAAACACCCACTTAAAATGATGGAAAGTATCATTACCCACGCGATAAGCATGACGCGTTTTTGCATTTTTTCCCCTCCTACCATAGTTTGTACTAAGATATATACGAGCATAGGAAGCGAAATAGACCAAGCTATATAAAAAAATGCAAGATTCTTATTTAGAATCTTGCATTTGATGTAACACAGCTTTTTCTATGGTTATCATTTGTAAATTTTGTTCTTTAAAAATTCGCTTAGAGATTTGCATGAACATATTTAAATCACCAGTCGTATAAAATTGATGGATGGGAGTTATTCCATTATGATTTAACAAATGTTGCATTTCTAATATAGTACTCGTTTCTCTGGCTGTTTCTTCACTAGAAGATATTAATGTTACATCTTCCCCCACTACTGATTGGATAGTGGATTTAAGGAGAGGATAATGGGTACATCCTAAAATAAGTGTATCCATTTGTGTTTGCTCCACCATCGGTCGCAATGCTTCTTCAACAACTTGTATTGCTTTTGAGCCTTCCATAACTCCTTGCTCTACCATGGGGACAAACATAGGACAAGCATTTGCATAGATGTCCAATTCACCTTTAATACTTTTAAGTGCATTCGTATAAGCTTCACTTCTGATAGTTCCGTCAGTTCCAATGACGCCTATACTATTATTTTTTGTAAATTTAATTGCCGCTCTAGCACCTGGTTGAATAACTCCTATAACAGGTATGGCTAAATGTTTCTTTAAAGAATCTAATGTAAAAGCTGTCGCAGTATTGCACGCAACGACTAACATTTTAATATCTCTAGCTAACAAAAAGTCAACCATTTCCCATGTGAATTGCTGCACTTCTTCTTTTGATCTTGGTCCATAAGGACAGCGCGCTGTATCACCAACGTAAATTAATTTCTCTTTAGGGAGCTGTCGCATTAATTCATAAGCTACTGTCAACCCACCAACTCCTGAGTCAATAACGCCTATCGCTTGTTTCACTATATCGCCTCAACTTAAACTTTATTTCTGTTCTTTTTCTTTCATTTGCTCATGCAAATATGCAAGCAATTCATGCAATTGATCGATTTGATCTTCTGAGAATTCCTCCAAAACTTGGCCTAAATATTCTTGCCGTTTTTCTACAACCTCATGAATAATCGTTTTTCCTCTCTCCAATACATGGATACGTACTACTCTTCGATCTTTAGCATCACGAACTCTTTCAACAAGCCCGCTCTTTTCCATCCTATCCACTAAATCAGTAGTAGTACTAAAGGCTAGACTAATACGATTAGACAGTTCCCCAATTGTTAAATCTCCTTCTTCCAAAAGCCATTGTAATGCAATAAACTGTGGAGAGGTGATTGGATAATTGTGCAGGATTTTTCGACCATTTTTCTTAATGATTCCAGATATATAACGCATTCGCTTCTCAATCCGGTTTATCGTTTCTTCAGTTTCATACGATTTCAACGACCGTTACCTCCTACTCCCCTATGTATCATATCTATTTTACATAATGAAACGCCTTTACGTAAAGCAATCATCTTTGACAAGTATAATTTTATTATCCTATGTGTACATCCACATTTTGCTTCAAATAAAGAAACACATTTTGTTTCACGTTGTAACCGCATAAAAACTATCATTAAAAAATCGCTTGAAAAAAATGGTTAAAAGATGCATGAGCTAAAATTTTATTTTTGTTAAGACAACCTTAAAGACACACCCCAGTTACAAAAAAACAACACCGACATCCATTGACGATTCACTTTATATAAAGAACTTTTTTCATTATACAATTAAAATGGAAAGCTTGCATCCGCTATTTCTTTTACTATCTAGCAGACATTGCGGTGTTAGTGAAGCTTTCTATCTAATATCTTTTCGTTTCCCCTGTTCAGACCATTCATGTATTTACCTCCATTAGATGTTTGATTATAGCTCTATCCTACACCTAGATGTATTACTTGAATGTAAGCTCCCTTACAATGCAGCATCTTTTTTATCCAAAGTTGTTGGCGCTCATTTTTAAAAATACTTAGTAAGTTCATCCACAGCTGCTAAAATTTATAAATTCCTAGACCAAAAGTAAAAAAACCTGTCATATGGCTCTTTTACATACGACAGGTTCATTCATCATACTTGTTTCCTCACCGCATAAATTGCATAATTAAAATAGCAATTGCTGTAACTAAAAGCCCGAGGTTTCCTGGGCAAATAGAAAAAAGCGATTTTCTATTCTGCTTTTCATAAGGAACGGAGCAACTATTGCATGTCCATTTTTGTTTGCATAATTTTTTTAACATATTTAGCTTTTTAAGGCTTCTTGAACTTTATCTGGATCAAAGCCAATGATCCACTTTCCGTTCATTTTCGTTTGCGGTACACCCATTTGTCCAGTTGTTTCCACTAAACGTTGCCCTGCCTCACGATCTGTTTGTACATTTATCGTCTTATAAGGAACGTTATTTTCCTTTAAATAATTTGTCATCATTGTACAATATGGACATGTCGATGTAACATATACTTCTGCTGTAGCTTTCATTATAAAATTCTCCTTTCATTCATTTTAATTATCTTCATTTTATACCCCCGCATGTATATAGTCAACAAAGTTGCTTCGGGTTGTTTTTCTATATTACATAAAATTTTTGTTCCAAAAAATTTACTTTCCCGTCATTTTTATTTAACAAATAATCTGTAAACTAATTTATGAAAGGCGGAAAAAATACAGTACGATGTTACATTCATAAAACTATACGCATTGGGACAATACATACATCACATTGTATTTAAAAAATCCAACGATTAAAAGTTCAAGTTCAATGTGGTAAGTTACTGATTTTAAATATTGGTCTACCTTGAGCTTGAGTCTGCACGCTAACTTAAAGGGGGAATGATGATGACAAATAAGCCATTTAAAGACGAAAATAACATGAATAAAAGAATGGATCGCCGAACTTTTTTAACACAATCTTCCAAGGTTACCGGAACAGTTGTCGGATTAACGTTATTAGGATCATTTGGTGCCATTCCTGTTAGCGCTGTATCAAAATCACCTGTGAAACACGCAAAAGGAAGAAAAGCTGATTTAGTTTTTCCAGTCATTAGCGATGTTCATATCAAATATAATGATGAAGCTAATATGAACAAATTTACAACTACTTTAAATCAACTGAACCAAGTAGTTCCTCAACAGGATGCGTTAGTCGTGATTGGCGACCTTACAGAGTATGGTTACGAAACGGAATATGATATATTCATGGAGGTTTATGAAAAAAATAAGAATCCAGATGCAACCCCCATGTTTGCAATTGGAAATCACGATTATTGGAATGGTTTATCCCCAATAGATTCACAAAAACGTTTTTGTCAAAAAACCGGGATGAAATCTCATTACTATCATCAAATAATTAAAGGCTACCATTTTATCATCCTTGGGACTGAAGACGGAAAGACAGAAGGAACATTTTCCACTAATCAAATAAAATGGCTAGAGAACAAATTACTGATTGCAAGTAATGACGACTGGAAAAAACCTATATTTGTTTTCCATCATCAACCTATTAAAGAAACAGTCTATGGAAGTGAATGGGGGTTTTCTGAAAATAGAGACCTTTTTTATAATACATTAAAGAAATTCCCACAAGTCATTACATTTTCTGGTCATACCCATTACCCGCTAGACGATCCGAAAATTATTCATCAGAAAGATTTTACAACCATCGGTACTTCTACAGGTGCTTATGCATGGCTTGAAGGAGGAAGAATACAAGGTGCAGTTCCTGATGGTGCAAACATGATAAACCAAGCTCTTATTGTTGAAGTGTACAATAACAAATTGATCATTAAACGCCGTGACATCCATAATAATGATTGGTCTGGCGAAGAATTTGAAATTAATTACCCGATAAACAAACGAAATTTCAAGTACACGGAAAACCGTGACAAAAAACCACCTTACTTCACTAAGGATGCAATGGTTTCTATCCTAAATGAAGCAACCACAGCTTCTAGTTTAACCATATTGCTAACACAAGCTGAAGATGACCTTTTAGTACATGATTACGAACTAAAATTAAAAAATATACAAACTGGAAAAATCGAAAAAGAATACCTAGCTTTTTCAGAATTTTATAAAGACCCAATGCCAAATCCTCTTCGTTTAAGTATTGATCGCTTACAAGCAAATACTACTTACGACATAGAAATTCACGCTTTAGATGCATTTGGAAATAAAAGCAAAAAAGCTTTAAAACTAATTGGAAGAACACAAAATAATTAACCGTCTTTTTCTCACTATAGAAAAGTATAAAAGTTTACAGGTCAATAATATTAGAATAACTATGTCTTCCACCGCAAAAATTTCAAATAGATGAAATAAGGAATTATATGTTACAAAGTGCTGGCATCCCTGAATTGATATGTATACTATTTATTGCATTAATTGTAGTCGGATCATCCAAATTACCTGAATTAGGTAAAGTTGTTGGTATAATGTTAAAAGAATTTAAAAAGTCAACAAGGGAATTAGTTTCTGAAGATGAAGCAAAAGAAGATAAAAATGATTAACTGTCCATTTAGCACGTTGTCTGAACCCCTTTCAATCTTTATGACAGGGGGTTTTTTAATCCAGTATTTTTTTTATTTCTCCAAGATTTTTCCCGCGAATCACTTGATTGAATTAACGAAATATTACTATTTAAGTTACATTTCCAATTCTCATTGACTAGTTTGTGAAAGCTTACTATAATCAATACCATTGTATTGTTAAATACCTTAAGTCATCCTTGTCAATTCAAACACATTTTGCAGTTCGGGAGGTTATTATATGAAAGCTATTATAAAGGATATTCTCCTTATTACTATTGGTTCATTTCTCATCGCAGCCTCTGTTGAATTTTTTGTTATTCCTAATAAACTTGGCGATGGTAGTACTATTGGAATGTCTTTAATTTTATATTATTTATTTGAAGTTCCTGCTAGTATTAGTTCTTTAATCATAAATTTAATTTTCATTGCAATTGCCTATAAGTTTTTAATGAAAAAGACAATCGTTTATACTGTCATTGGTGCATTTATGACATCTGTAGGACTAAGTGTTATGAATCTCATACCTTTTGCAGTTGACGACATGATTTTAGGAGTAATTTTCGGAGCACTATTAATGGGGGCAGGTTTAGCACTAATTTTCATTGCTGATGCATCAAACGGGGGCACAACTCTACTCGCATATTTATTGAATTATACGAAGGGGTATAGTTTTTCCAAAAGCCTCTTTTATATGGATAGTTTGATCATTGTAGGATCCATTGTAGCAATTGGAGTGTATCATACATTGTATAGTTTTATTTTTGTCTATTTATGTACAAAAATAGCTAACCAATTTATTGAAGGTTTTCATAACAAAAAAGCAATGACAATCATGTCGGAACAATATGAGGAAATCTCAAAGCGTATTACGCACAAATTCGGCAACGCCGCTACCATCTTTTATGGATATGGTTACTATGTTAATGAAGATAAGCGAATTATCTATATTGTAATCAAAAAAAATGAATTGTTAAAAATAAAAAAAGAAGTGCAATTATTAGATCCTCAATCTTTTATTGTCATTCATGAAGTAAAAGAGGTTGTTGGCGGGAAATTTGGTTTTGTTTAGAAGCCTTGGTTTATATATACTACAGTTAGCATAAAATAATAGAACTACAATTATTTACTTGAGGTAGAGAATTTTTCACAAATAGATGGTAATTAGCACCATTACCCCATGACGATATGCTATAGATAAAAACAAACACTTGCTTTTCTTTCGGGTAAAACGAAAAAGCAAGTGTTTGCCCTTACGCGGGTAAAATGATGTAGGGTAAAAACAAGATCTTCTACTCTTTATCTAACCAATCCATACATCGATCTGCTAACGCTTGAATTTCATTTAATAATAAGCTAGCATGGTAGCCATCACAAACTGCATGATGAACTTGTACAGATAAAGGAATAAAAACAGATTCTGCTTCTTTAAAATACTTCCCCCATGTAATGATAGGCAATAAAAAATCGCCTTCGTTATTAATATTTAAATTAAATCCTGTAAAACTCGTCCATGGAATAATAGATATTGGATGAATATTCGTAGGCGGATTTCCCTTTGCTTGCAAAGTAAGATGATCACCATAGTCTACACTATCTTGCATAAAACGGTTGTAAAACTCCACGAATATATTAGAAAAGTTCGTCCAAACATTAGAGAATAGTTCTTCTTCCTTATGAAAAATACTGTAACTTGGATGAAGCACCTCCCAATAACCAAGTTCCCCTTTATCATTATAAGACATTCTAAATTCAGAATGTTGATTTACAACTTTTGATCCCATATATACTAATGCTGGGTAAAGCTTCATTTTTCTTTCTCTCGTCTGCTTTAGCAATTCTGTAATATTTATATTCGCAGTCATACTAAAAGTACAACGCAATTGAGAAAAATGGTTAAAATATGCTTCTCTTTTCCATTCCTTTCGATTAACTATATGAAACATTAACTTACCTCCAGTATTATATTACCACATAAATTATTAGTGGTTTCGAAAGCATAAGCTTACCTTTTTGTAAGGAAACAGAAACAAAAATAGAACTACCTCTCATTATATAGAGATAGTTCTATGGTATAAAGTATAGTCTTAATGCACTATAGATTTATTTCTTTCATTATAGATAGTATAAGGCTTTTTGATTTATAGTAAAAGACAATTTTTTCTAAGCATTAAAGGCTTCTAACATCCAAATATGTTTTTCTAAAGATGCTTTTATCCCAATAAATAAGTCGCTTGTTGGTTGATCTTCTGTTTCTTCTGCAACTTCAATAATTTCATTCGACTCATTTACAATTTGTTGAAAATCAAGTATCAACTGGGCAACCATTTCATGATCAGATTCATTTCCAGTTGCTTCCTTAATTGTAGCTGTTTCGAGATAAGCTTTTAATGATGATAGTGGTTTCCCTTTAATGGTTAACACGCGTTCTGCGATTTCATCAATGTAACTTGCTGCTTCATCATAGTACTCTTCAAACTTTTCATGTAATGTAAAGAAATTAACCCCGTTCACATACCAATGATAATGGTGTAACTTTGTGTAAAGAACATTCCAGTTGGCTAATTGTTTGTTTAATGCGTCTACTAATTGTTGATTCATTTAATATCTCTCCTTCTGTCTTTGTTCAATTTGTATTATACACTTTTTCATTATTTTTATCAAATAATATTATCATTTAATAACTATTATAATTTAATGGCAGTATATTCTTTTTTACAGTTTTCCCAACGAAGTCTTGTTCTATTACTATCCTTTTTCTGGATATTTTTTCTGCGCACCTACCCATTGCTCCCCGTTTTCCCAGATCTCTTTTTTCCAAATGGGAACAACTTGTTTAATGCGTTCAATAGCATATTCATTTGCTTCATACGCAGCTTTTCGATGCGGTGAAGAAACAGCAATTAAAACAGCAATATCTGAAATGTGTAACTCCCCAATTCGGTGAACAATTGTTACTCTGATATCGGGCCATTTCTCTTCCATTTCTGCTCCAACTTCTGCTAATTTTTTTTCTGCCATAGGAATATAAGCTTGATATGATAAATAAAGGGTTCGAACACCATGTGTCCATTCTCTAACATTCCCTGTGAATACTGTAACTGCTCCAGCATGGGGGTGAAGCACATAATCCATGTAAGGTTTAACTTCAATAGGTTCTGATACAATAGCAAACGGCTTTAACATGATGCTCTTCCTCCACACCATTCCCATAACCACTTATCTAATGCAGACACGTTCTCTCGTGATCTAATTTGGGGGAAAGAAATAGATTTATTTTCTACACCTACCACTAATACGATATTATTCAATCGGTTTAATTCATCCCATTCTACTTCATTTCTCACTAACACAACTTTTGATCCAGCCTCTTCTTTAAACCCTTCTATAAGTAATATATCGGGTTGATCCATGGAAGCTAGTTTTTTTAAGCGTTCAAAACTTGGAGTTTCATTTAACATTATTTGTACCGTACCACCGCCAGACACAATGGACAAATCAGCACCACTTCGAAAAAATTGCATGGAGTCAGTATTTTCATCTGGCATTTTCAAACTTCCATGCTTTCCATGATGGCCATGTTGTTTTATAACCGAAACAGAAAATCCTTTCGTTTTTAGAAATTGTACCCAGCGAGAAACTAAGGTAGTTTTTCCGCTATTTTTAAAACCTACTATATGCAAAATTTTCATAAACGCCACACAGCCTCCCCTTGTTCCATGCCTAAAAGCAAAATATCGACCCGCATTCCTTTTTCATATCCACTAGAACCGCTAGGCAAAACAATCAAACAATTTCCGCGTGCTATGGAAGATACTGCATTCGATTTATTGAAACCGGCTGGCTTAGCTACTACACCTTGTTCCGTCATCTCCCACACTCCACGAATAAATCGAGTAAATGGATTTTTCTTGATATAGTCCTCTCCTAATTGAGCTTCTATAGAGGGCAAATACGGCTCGTTACTACCCATCATTGTTAAAATAGCTGGTCTAGTAAACAATTCAAACCCTGTAAAACAAGCAGAAGGGTTTCCCGATAAACCAAACAAAAGCTTATCGCCTTTAGTTGCAACGGTTGTAACACTTCCAGGACGCATCATTATTTTATCAAACAACACTTCTGCGCCTAATCGATCGTAAATCGCCGGTAAATAATCATAATCACCAACAGATACCCCACCAGTTGTAATAAGTATATCTGTTTCTTGTAAAGCTTGTGCCATTACTTCGGTACATTTTTGTAAATTATCTGACATAACACCATAATAATGACTTTCAATTCCTAATCTATGTAGTTGTGCTTGAATCATTGGCCCGTTAGAGTTTCGTATTTTTCCAAGCTGTAATTGCTCTGTTACATCCAACAATTCTGTTCCCGTTGCAAGCAATCCTACAACTGGCTTTGTAGATACATCCACTTCTGCATAGCCAAAGGTCGCAAGCAAAGCAATTGTACCTGGGTGAATTTTCGTACCAGACTTTATAAGCACTTCCCCTCTTTCAGCATCTTCTCCTTTAAACGAGACGTGATCGCCAGCTTGAAGTGGCTCTTGTAATATAAATCCGTCTATCATCTTCGTCGTCTTTTCTAACATAACAATAGCATCTGCTTGTTCTGGTAAGATGGCGCCCGTCATAATTCGATATGCTTCGTGCTTACCAACGGGTACATTTGGCACTGTCCCAGCTCCAATTTCTCCGATAACTCGAAAAGAAATGGGATGGTGAACTGACGCACCTTTCGTATCTTTTGATCGGATAGCATACCCGTCGTATGCAGAACGATTAAAAGGTGGCACAGCATGACTCGCAACAATGGGTTCCCTTAGAATTCGACCATTCGCTTTACTTAAGTTTGTTTTTTCTATTGGTAACAGTTTAATTTGATCCATTACATACTGTATTGCTTGTGAAACGGGTATTGGGCTTCTTCTCTCTATCACTAGTCCTCCTCCTCTTTCCTACGCATTTTCAACCAAATAACTGATGATACAACTTCCGACCTTTAGATATTTCTTTTAACCCATGAATAAATAACCTGCCATTTTCAAATAAAATACAACGATAGGATGCAATGTAGAATTCAATAAAAAAGTCCGTGATGCGATACTCGATACCTAGCCTTTTCACTACTTGCTCACCATCGGATATAGTAAGCTTTCGTTTTTCATTAGGAATAACTTGTACCGTATCTCTACCACATAAAACTGCAAAATTCGTTTGTTGCTGTTTTTCCAATGCTGGATAGGTAGCTTGTGAAGAGCATGTTAAACAATCATCTTTTTTCAATCGAGATATTCCCGCCTCCACAAAGGTATTATCCCACAGATCAAAATGAAATAATTGGCTTCGCAGTTTCTCTTTATTTCCAGTCAACCATTTTAAAGCTTCTGCACTTTGATTCGCGGCTACCATACTTACGACTGGAGCAATGATTCCTGTAGTATCACATGTTTGTGTTACAGTTGGTAGTATAGGAAGTAAACACCGAAAACAAGCTGTCGTTTGCGGTACAAATGGAAACATTACCCCAGTACTTCCCACACAAGCACCATATATCCAAGGTATTCCGTGCTTCCAAGCAGCATCATTCATTAAAAGACGTGTTTCAAAATTATCTGTTGCATCCATAATAATATCTGCGTCTGAAATGAGTTGTTCTAATAAAGGTCCATCTACGTGATCAAGAACAGTTAAAATGGTTGCGTCTTCTCTAACTTTTTGCAAGCTCTTTTTAGCAGCAACTACCTTCGGAACGCCCTCTCGAGCATCCCGTTCTGTAAACAATTGCTGTCGTTGCAAGTTTGACATTTCTACGTAATCACGATCAGCTATTGTTAGCGTTCCCACACCAGCACGTATTAACGTCTCTGCTATATGTGTACCTAATGCCCCACACCCAATTATAACAACATGCGCAGATGCTAACATGGCTTGCCCGTGTTCTCCAATTGGTGAAAACAAAATCTGCCGTGCATATCTTTCTTTCATTGTACCCCTCCTCACTAGATCAGCTAGCAAGACAAACCATCCATTCATACAACACCTTTGTTTTTTATCATATGCCCTTTCTTGACCTTTTTACAACGAAGCAAAGCACAAAAGCGCAAGCCCCGTTTAGCAACGTAAAGAGTGGAACGAATCAACGAAAGTTTTAGGAATCACGCTCCTGCAACAGGAGGATGTCGGCACCCTCCAGCAAGCCCGTCTTTAGTCGGCCTTCCTATTTAGAAAGAACCAATGATGACTTAGCTTAAGGCAATGAAGCGTGACGTGGCTATTCGGTTATTTCCTTGTCCACTAGTATCTCTCTTTATACTTTAAACCAAAAAAATCTTATATTTTCCTATAGTGTAAAAGTAAGCAAATAAATTGCTATCTACTTTTTCGTGTGATACTTTTGCATAACATGGTGCAAAAATATGTACAATTAAAAGTGGTTTAACATGTATGACACTTAAAACAACAACGATGATAACGCCATTTAGTTATACTCATATTCTACGTGAAGAATAAAATAGTTAGCAAGGTATTTTATTCTTTATACAGTGGGAGGTATGTTATGCGTAAATTAAATTATTACTCTCCGTCATCTCAAGAAAAGCTAACCGTGTTACAAAAGTATGCAAACATAGAAAAGGATCTAGAAAAAAATGAAACCCTTTTCATTTCTGGTGATATCGTCCATTCTTTTTACATTGTTCTACTTGGTAAAATTATGCTTCATAAACCAACAGCAGATGGACGAGAATTTACAATTCGAATATGTAAACAAGGGGATATAATTGGAGAGCCTCATTTTTTAACCACCCCTACCAAACACTTACTACATGCAACAGCCGTAGAAAGAAGTAAAATTTTCACTATATCTATAGAAAAATTACCTGAACTTTTTTCAAATGAGAGCAAATTCATGCTATACCTACTTCAAAATGTATCCAAAAACGCCATTCGTGACCAAATGAAATTACGTGATTTAGTAATGTATGGAAAAAAAGGGGCGCTTTATGCTACGTTAATTCGTCTCGCTAACAGTTATGGGCAGACCAAAGAAACTGGCATCCTAATTAATACGTCGCTTACGAATCAAGACTTAGCCAACTTTTGTGGAACTTCACGAGAAAGTATTAATCGATTATTAAGTGATTTGCGCAAAAATAACATTATTTCTATTGAAAATAGTAAGATACTCATTCATCAGTTAGCATACTTAAAAGAAACCATCCATTGTGAAGAATGCCCCATTGATATTTGCACAATTCATTAATATGGAATACCTTTTTTATTACTTCACACTTCTATAAGTATTCTATTGTAGCTATAAAAGACGCACCTAAACTCATCCCGGAAACAGGGAACATGTTTCCGGGATATATCCCACTAATCCGTCAAGACATATATTACTTTTGAGACCATTCTGCCGATAGGAAAATTGAAAACATAAGGTTTATAAGATAAACTGTAGTTTTTGCCATAGGAACTCAGTATTAATCTACGTTGTTGTAACATTATTCTTTTTCCTTTTTCTCCGAATCGTCATCTGCCATTAAATCGTTGGTTGCATTTTTAAATTCCTTTAAGGTGCTTCCAGCAGCTTTTCCTAATTCAGGTAGCTTTGAAGGTCCAAATATAATTAACGCAATAACTAATATTAAAATCAACCCTGGGATACCAATACTTGAAAACATACAAATCACTCCTTTTAAATTTCTTACTTTAAATGAATATTTTCATTAAACCTGTACAACAGAAATTATTTATGCGCGATACCCTTGATCTCTTCCATATAAAAGGGAATAAACATGTTGAAAAATGAATCCGAGAACTTATGTTGATGTTGCTTACATATGACACCCAAACAAGGCGCTAAATATTTATCATACATTTCCTTACGTGCGTCCGCTAATTCGATAACAAGTTCATGATCCCCTTTTTCAAGTGCAACTGCTTCTTCCTTTAATGTAGCTGTAATAAAGGCGGTTAAACTACCAATATGATCAGGGAAAGCTTCACGCTCTAATGGATAATAAAACCCCAGCTTCTCATATGCTCCAATTAAACAAAGTAAATCTTGTTTCGTATCCAATTCTGCTGTTTCTGATTTTTCACGGTAACTGGACATATATGGAGGAACAAAATATATACCAGGAATAGAAAAATAATTATCATGCCAGATTTTTGTTTCTTTTCGGTCATAACAAGCATGAAATGGAAATTCATTTACAAGACGCTCCGGCAACTGATTCATTGTCTGTTCATAATTATCCCAATCACCATACCAAATATGGGTAAATATTTGCGCTAGAATGAGTTTCCCGTAAGTTTCTTCTTGTGCTGTTAGCAATACTTCCACCCCCCTCATCATAAAATTAGGTTTTTTTCACAATGTCTACATACATATCTAACTGAGCCGGAGAACCCCCTACTTCATCAAACAGAACACCATGAGCAAAATTGGGGTCAACTTCCGTTAATTTATTTACGACAAAGCCCTCAGCACGACCTCCTGGAAAACCCGATTCTTCATGCATGACGGTATTAAACCTAAATGGCGTATGATTATACGTTGGTAAGTTTGCTTCTCTTTTCTGATCAATCGTTTGCGGTGTGGCACCATATCCAGTTTGCCCCATATTATATGCTGCACCAATAACGCCTGGAGCAATACCGCCTGTAACATAAACCGTCCCCTCTAGCGATACATTCCCATTCTTAATCACTACGGCGTCTCCTGATCTAATGTTCCGTTTTTTTGCATCAACTGGATTTATCCAAATGTAATTATCTGAACGAATTTCTCGCAACCAAGCACTGCTAATATTTCGATACGTACCCATATTTCTTGCTTTCCAATTAATAAATTGTAATGGTTGCTTCACATCTACATCTTTTTGATTATATGCTTGAATATTTCTATACATCGGCATTCCTTCAAAATACTTACCATCAAACGAATTTTTACCAGCTGCGACTCCCTCATCATAAAAATGTACTTGGCCACCAAAACTATACTTCAAATGACTACCATCATATTCACTACCAGCCTCTTCAAATCGACCACCACGATTCAAAACGTACACTACCTTTGCCCACTCTTCTGGCTTCACTGCTCGCTGCCACTTTTTCAAGTCAAAAAACTTCCCTAAAGCTTTGTTTCTCGCATTTTCAAAAATGGTCATTTCTCTTTTCACTGCATCAGGTACAGGTTTCCCATCATAGGCAATGTTTGCAACTCTCTTCAAATAATAATCCTCTTCACTATGCAGTGAGCTGCCATCAGGAAATGCTTCATCCCCATAACCAGGCAACTCCATCCGTTTAGCTAGTTCAATGACACTATTTTCAAATGAACGAACTTCCGGGAAAACACGCGTTACGGGTTGATAAACGCTTGCCAATTTTGTCGTTATATTTGGATAAATAGCTTCTCTACCCCATCGCTCTAAATAAACCGTATCTGGTAAAATAAAATCAGCATATTTGGATGTGTCACCAATTTGTACATCGGAGGCTACATATAAAGGTAAAATCTCTGGATCTTTTAATGCCTGCTCTTGAATTTGCCCATTAGGCGCCGATAATACGGGTGACATACGATGCGTGACTAACGCCTTCAATGGATATGGGTACTGATCTAATGCGCTTGGTAATACATCTCCAACCGTTTGTGGGCTAAAAGGAAACCAAGGCCGTTTTGCCGGATAGCCATCTTTTTCAAATAAGGTAGAATCTTCGTATTTGAATTGATTTCTTGCAATTCTCACTCCCCATGGCACACGTCCATTTGGGACAGTTAATAAGTCATATTTCCCTTCAAACTCCTTATAAAATGCTCCAGTAGTAATGTTCCCACCTTTCCAATCATATGAGCCAATCAAATGGTTTAAAATAGCAATTAAACGTTGGTTGTAATACCCATTTTCATGCATCGCCGGCCCTCTGTAAGCCATAATTGCTGAACGCTTACCGTATGATGTAAACGAACGAGCAAGTTTAACCATTTGTTCTTTTGGAATTGTAGTAATGGATACGTATTCCTCTATTGTTTTTTCCTTAACTCTCTCTTTGTATAGTTGAAAAGCTGATTTAACCTTTATACCATTAATGGTAGTATCCACTTCCAATTTGCCAGTTTTAGCTTCAATATGTGAAACTGGCTCTCCATTCTCCATTACAACAAACTGTTCTTCTGTTCCTATGTTAATATCACTGGCACGTAATTTAGGACGCTTTGGATCAGACATGTTTACCAAATGTGTGGCATCACTCCAAGTCGGTTCTTCATCCCTCGCTGCAGTTTCTTTATTTGGATTTGTTAAGTAGTCCTCATCATACCATTGTCGTTCAATAATAATTCGACCTAGTGCTAATGCTAATGCGGCGTCTGTACCTGGTTTAATCGGAAGCCACATTTGCGCTTTTTCAGCTGTTTTACTAAATCGCGGATCAACAACAGCCATTTGCATTCCATTCTCAATGGCATTGGTCAACTTGGGAGCGAGCCAAGTAGGTCCTTTATTCGCAACCATCGGATTCGTTCCCCATACTAACAGAAACAACGAATGATCCACATCGGCATACTGACGTTTTTTTGCCTTTTCTCCTGCATACGAACGTGTATTTCCTACTACCGAACTTATACCACAGATTCCACCGTGATGATAATAGTTATTACTTCCTAGACTACGCAAGATAAAACGCTCCATAAAATCACGTCGATCACCAATCATAAAAGCTATTTGGTTTACTTTTGGCCCAAAATCAGGATGTTCCGTATCAATTAACACGTCTTTATATTTTTGATCAAAATCATTAAAGGTCATTTCTTCTTGTTTTACTTTTTCCCAATCTTGCATCACTTCTTCTTGTGGAGCATGTGCAGCTAATTCCTTTAATCCTGGCGTACTTAAAGTTTTGCTGCCATTTACAATTTCGTCATATGCTTCTTCCCAAGAAACCGTTTGCCACTTCCCACTACCACGAGCCCCTACTCGTCGTAATGGTTGTTTCACTCGATAGGAATCGTAAGCCGTTTGCATACCAGCTTGCCCTTTTAAACAAATACGACCACCCCGAGCTCCACGACCCCCTTTTTTAACATCACCTGTCCCTTTAATCGCATCATCTACAGACGTCTGATAAGCAATAGCTCCATAGGGTACCATATTTAGAGGACTGTATTGGTTTCCAGCTATTTTTCGAATCATGGAAGTGTAAGGTCCCGCTTGATTTCCTTCTGTTATATAAGCTTTAATTGTACAAAATGTATTACACTGTTCACATGTTGTAAAAATAACATTTTCAGCACCATAATCCTGGTAATCTGTACCGTACCCATGCCCCTCATTAAACCAAACGCCATTCACTACTTGTTTCACTGGTCCAATGAAAGAAGGACCAATTACAGCAACTGCACCAAATGCCCCCATTGCTTTTAAAAATTTCCGTCGATCCATGCGCTTATCTTCCATTTTGATCCCCCATTTCACTTACATCATCTGCTTGGTCAAGCGGAAGTAATCGATCAGCAATCGTAAAAATAAGCAATCCCATTGCTACAATTCCAACACTTACAAGCCATTCATTATAGGTTGGATAATAGTCACCTGCTGGCATTCCCTCCATAATCGGAACTATTTGCGATGGGACAACAATATTGAATCGAACACCAATGATTCCAATTACGACAAGTATAGCAGCGATAAGTAGCGCATTTATATTTTTAGCTGTCTTTTTATAATAAACGAGAAATATAGGAACAACAGAGCCAAGAAACACTTGTATCCCCCAAAACGACCAGCTATAGGAACTTCGCATCATCGTTTGTAATGATAATAAATGAGAATCTGCTAAACTGTATAGAGCTACTAAATAATCATAGAATTGAAGTAATAAATCAATAAACAAGAAAGCGATCATTACTTTTGCTAGCCCAATTACCATGCCTTGATCAATAGGCTGTTTCAATGCTTTACTCCTAATGATATATATGGCAAGTAGTAGCGCTGTTCCTGAAACCATTGCAGACACAACAAAGATAATTGGAAAAATACCGCTGTTCCAAGAAGACCGAGCACTAACAACTGCAAATATAGCTCCAGTCCCTCCGTGTACACCTAAAATAGCTAAAGGGATGCCGATTGTACCTAATATTTTCATCCATCTGTGATCACGCTTTTTTGTATAGTCATTAATAGTGCTATTTTTAAACGTTAAGAGCCGAGCTATCTTTCCTTTTAAACTATTATAAGCGGCTAAACGAACAAAATCTGCTCGCATAGCAACATATAATTCTACCGTTAGTAACGTAATATAAATGACATAAAATCGCATCTCCCAGGCAAGGATACTCGTTACATTCCAGTGAATCAAGGCACTAAACGCACGCTCTGGCCTTCCTAAATCCATTAATACAAAAGTTAATGCTACAATCATACAAACAATAGCGGTAAATAGAGCCATCTTTCCTACTTTTTCATAACGCTCCATTCCAAAAACAAAAATCATTGTTGAGAGCAAAAACGAACCTGCACTTAAACCCACAAAAAAAATATAGAATGCAATCCAAGCTCCCCATGGAGTTATAGAAGAAAGATTTGTCGTCGTTAAACCAAGCCATAATCGTTCAACAATAAAATAAGCTCCTATAGCAAATAATACACATAAAATTCCGACCCACCATTTAAACCATATTGATTGCGCTTTCTTTGATTTATAACGGGATTGCTTCGCTTCATTTGCAACCGTTGACATTTTAATCCCTCCTTACTTTAGATAAATTACATTTGGACCTGCTCCCAAATCGCTCTTTAAACGAAAAGCTCTTGGATTATTAGCAAGTTTTGCTACTGTGCTATTTGGATCATTTAAGTCTCCGAAAAAACGCGCATCTCCAATACATGTTTCTACACATGCAGGCTCTTCGCCTCTTTCTAAACGATGCAAACAAAAATTACATTTCCGTACAGTGCCAATTGGCGTCTTCTTTGGTTCCCGTTTGCCACGTTCAATTCCGTATTCTGGGCTAGTTACATCATTAAATCCTAACATCTCATCTTCATAACTTTCACCAAAATCATATGATCTTGCACCGTACGGACAAGCAACAATACAATACCTGCAGCCAATGCAACGGTCATTATCAATTGTTACAATTCCGTTATCCAATTTAAACGTTGCTCGAACTGGACAAACCTGAACACATGGAGGATTATCACAATGCATACAAGGCATTGGTAAGTTTACTTTCGATAAATGCGGAAATTCTCCGACTTCTCTTTCTAAAACAACATTATACGAAATTCCAGGAGGGGTTCTATTCTCTGCCTTACATGCAACCGTACAAGAATCACAACCAACACATTTCTGAAGGTCAATAACCATGCCCCATTTTACACCTCTATTCCCCTTTGTATGAGGTGCTTCTTGCGCAACATGTTCGCCAAACTCTTTCATCAAAGAAGCATGATATTTTTTATGAAACGATTGAATATCCAACTGACCTGCAACGACTTTTCTAGCATCGTCTGCCATATTTAACCCAAGTTTCGTATTATAAGGAGAATTCGCTAATTCTTCGCTGGCATCTGACAACCGTTCATCCACAATTTGATTAAAGTCATCTTCCAGCAGTTGTTTTAAAAACATCTCTCCCACCCCTTTCACTTGTCTTTCTTCGATTGTAAAGCACTTGTAGGTAATGGTGGTGTAACATTTATCACACTTTTTCCAATTGTGATAAATCCGTCAAATTAAAGTAAATTTATGGTGTATCCAAATCAACTGTAGAAAAAATTATGGTTGTGCAAATGTGGCAATATGCAAAGTACGCCATAAAAGCTTGGAATAGATTACTTTGGAAAACAAAAGAAGAGCGAAACCTGTAAGCCATGCTTTATTTTCAAATGACATGTTAACATCATAATTTTGAAATGGTATGACCTTGCTCACGCTCATCTGCATATTGTTAACTATTCGTCCTATCTTAGGATAGTTTCGTCTCTATACGATTGAAAAGGAAGGAACAAAAAACGAATTATTTGTTTTACATATTTGGAAATAATCAGCAAGATGGTTACAAACATGAACATGATCGGTATACTTAGGATATACTGGAAGTGATATATCAGGTGGAAAAATGATTTCAATTTGAGTTAGACCCCTATAGTGCGCAGAACACTACCACTGATTCCAATAATGACACGTACAATTAAACCAATGTATAACACATTAAAAACAAGTAAAGCTAACACGGCGAAAAAGCGGTAGAAGAAGATCATTTAAAGAACTTCCTTTACAATTCTTATTGCACTCGAGCTTTTAGCAATCGTATACTGTTCAGTATAATACAATGTATTAATTTCACAGTTTTCCCCCAAAACAACATGCTCGCCACGAACTGTATTAGCTTGTGTGTGTGTTAGTTGAATATACTTTCCAGTGATCGACTCACTTACAAGCCGACTAGAAAATGAAAAGCCTTTTTTTATAAGCAGTTTTTCTACATTCATTTTCCCAATATGACACGTACATTTCATAATGATCTCTCCATGCTCTGCTTCTAAATGATCCACTCTAATTTTGCCACGAACAAATATATCTTTCGTTTGTATATGTTTTGCGCTTAACGTTCCTGTAACAATTAACTCCTCAAGCTTTGCTCGATTTATTGTTAAATGACCACCACTTTTTAATTTTTTCATTTGCACAACATCATCAATAATACAGCTGCCTACTATAGTTGCTTCTTGCGCTTTTATAGCTTCACAAAAGCGGTGATGACCTTGTGCAGTAATAGTACGTGCAAAAATTGGTTCTAATTGTTTACTTTGACCAATGAAACGAATGTTTTGATTCACCAATTCATTCAACTCCTATATATTTTAATAAATAAACTATATAACATGTAAACTAATATTACAATAAAAAAAAAGAGCCCTTTAAGAGCTCTTGGATACTATTTTATTCATTAATTGATTTACTTCATGTAGAATCGTCGCCAGTTCTTTCAGTTGATGAGGGGGATACTTTGCAAAGGTTTTTTGCACATATCTATCCCCTTCAGATGTTAGCTGCATCCTAACGACACGCCGATCCGTCGTATCCCGTACGCGCGTAATTAACCCCGTCTTTTCCAACTTGTCGCACATGGATGTTACTGCTCCGGGCGTGACGCCAGCAAATGATGCAATTTCCGCTGCTTTTAATCCCCCACTCGTTTTTAATTTAATCAGCAAAATAATTTGTGACGGTGGCAATTCTCCATTAGTTGCTAACACATCCATAAACTGCTTCGATTTATATTGAATGTCTACAATCTCATGCATGATTGTTTCTATATCGCTCATTCGATCACTGCCTATTAGTTAATTTAATAGCTAAATTATATTATATGTAAACATAAAAAGCCAATAACAAAAAACTTATAATCTAGTGATTAGTTAATAACAACAGTTCTTTTCCATTTTATTAAGTACCTGTTTATAACAGGGACGCCAGTTCTATCTATGATTTGGTTTTTCCAAAAGGCTATGGAGCCAAGCAATGCCTTCTTGCACAAATTGTTTAGAAGGGGTGAAATGAGGTGTATGCTCTAATATGAAATAGATGCCATTCATACCGGCGAGCTCTTTTATAACATGATGGACTTTAAGGTATTTTTGACCTTCCTCCTGTGTCGGATGGATGGGCAGCCAAAAATACTTTTTGTCTTTACATGCAACATGATGGAGATGTACTACTTTAATATGTTCCTTCCATTTAGAGATATAAGATAGCGCTTTTTCTTTTGCTCCCAGTAAATAATCCCCAATATCGATACATAGCTTTATGTCGTACTTGGACCATCTTTCAACGGAAAAATGATGGAGCAATTCGATATTTGCAGGAGAACGATTAAACCCTAGCTTTGGTTCACAAACAATCGGGATATCATACTTCAATTGTAAATGTTGTAACCGCCTTAAACCGCTTTCCATTTTTACCATCATTTGTTCTTCAACCTTAGATTTAAAATAAGGAAAATGAACCAATACATATTTTGCTCCTAACTTAGACATCCAATTTATTTCCTCTTCAAACTGTGACCAGCAACTTCCGGCTCTATGTTAACATACTGCAAAAGATCATACTTGCTTCCAGTTCGATATAACGGAGAATGTAAGCCAAAGCTGAACCCGTGTCTATCCTTTAAAGACTTAAATTTTTCAAAAGCTGTTTGGTCAGAAAATTCTCCTATCTCTATATGATCAACGAAGTCATATGTAAACAATTCATTTAACTTCGAAGAATTTGTGAGTATCGTACTACCAGAAATTCCGTAGTGATACATCTAAAAACCCCCTTTTTTATTGCTTATCTATTATTCTGAATCATAAAATAAAAGACTGTTCTGCAATGGATTAATCATTTTAAACTTCTTATAATCAATTAAAGGCAATAACCAATACAGGAAGGTTATTGCCTTTATGAAACGATTTATGCAATCATTTTCTTCTCTTTACGTACTAGTGCCATGATTCCAGCAACTAAATAAACAACTCCTCCAAAAATCCCAAAAAACATCGTCAGAAAGGTTCCCCCTATTGCAGTAATAAGCAAGATAACACCTGCTATCTTTGGTTTTTTATTTCCGACAAGCAAGAAGATGGAAATCAACCCCAAAATAACACTAACGATAGAAACAATTAACATGGTTGTAGCAGCAGACTCAAATGTCTGGGATAGATCTTCTGCACTTACCTCATTAGTTCCTTCTTCTTGTAACACTTCTTCAAACAGCTGTTGTATTTCGCCGCTATCTGCTGACAAATACATTGCAGATCCAAAAATTAAAATTCCAAAAAGTAAAATTCCGATAACCGTAAAAACTATTTCTCCTGTTCGTTTCATAGTGAAGCCTCCAATAATTTTTTGTGAAAAACAAATACAGTCATATAGACATATGTATAGGAATCCATATAACCAACAATTTGTAGTTTAAAAAGCTATCTACATGTCCAGTTGATAGCAAAGCAATGAATCATCCCCCCTTTATGATAGTGAATATCGATTTAATTCTTATACGAATAGGCGATGTATTTAGTTTCAAAAAACCCAAAAAATTTTACTTTATGTTGCTAGATTTATTTAACATATTTCTATAGCTTTAACGCCAGATAAATGTAACAACTTTTTTGTTGAAAATCGTTTTAGTATTGCTTTTTATTCATGATTACAACAGAGAAACTATAGCCAAGGGTAAGCCAAATAATAACGACGACGGGAAGCATCATGAGCGTTTGATTCAACATCTTCTCTGTAAGGACAACACCTAATTCATTTAGTTTGCCCATCATAAAAATGATCAGTGCTCCAGGAATAACATAGCCTAAAATTAAAAACATCCGCGCTTTTTCAGCCCCAAATTTCAAGAGTAATAAGATAGAGTTCGTTCCAAATATTAAAGCTACAGAGGCACTTAAAATTATCATTTGCCCCATTTCTTTTATAACCATTTTACTAGACAATAATTCATAATATTTTATCACTTCACAAATGTGACCAAAATATAACGCAAGGAAAAGGAAGTAATCGGTTTCTTGTTTATTTATTACTGGAAAGTGGTCATATTTTTAATTGTCCTACAACCCCATTAAATCCCTTATCATTATAACTTGGAAAGACACATTTTATTACAATCTATGACTTATAAATATAATAATTGACAGATTTATCAAATAAATGAACATAAAACTTATCTCTGATCCATAGGATATAAGTCAACACAAAAAAATGGAGCAACTGTTATAAGCAGAAACTCCATTTTTATCCATTATGCTTATTTTAAGTGCATATCAATAACCATTCTACCTTGAATCGTTCCATCTTCCATTTCTTGAAAAATATCATTAACTTCTTCTAACTTACGAGGTTGAACAACTGGTACTACTTTTCCTTCTGCTCCGAACATAAATGCCTCTTCTAAATCTTTTCGAGTTCCGACCAACGAGCCGATAATTTCAATGCCGTCTAGCACACTCTTGATAATGTCTAAATCCATTTTCTCAGGAGGCAAGCCAACATTAACGACTTTGGAGGTTGGACGTACAGCATTAACGGCTTGATTAAATGCCGCTTTCGATACAGCTGTCACAACTGCTGCATGAGCTCCACCGATTTCATTTTGAATCACTTCGTCAACATTAGCAACGTTTTTCACGTTGTATGTTACGTCAGCGCCAACCTCTTTTGCCAGCTGTAATTTATCGTCATTAATATCAACAGCGATAACTTTCGCATTAAAAACCCGTTTTGCGTATTGGATAGCGAGGTTTCCAAGCCCTCCAGCTCCAAAGATAACGATCCATTCACCAGGGCTTACATTAGATACTTTTATTGCTTTATAAGTAGTTACACCTGCACATGTTATACTTGTCGCTTGCTGTGGATCTAGACCTTCTGGTACCTTCACTGCATAATCGGCTGCAACAATACATTGTTCAGCCATGGCTCCATCAACACTGTAACCAGCATTTTTTACATCCCGACAGAATGTTTCTCGACCAGTCACACAATATTCACAAGAGCCACATCCTTCAAAAAACCACGCTACACTGACACGATCTCCTACGTTTAAAGATGTTACATCATCTGCAATTTCTTTTACGATACCTACACCTTCATGCCCTAAAACACGTCCAGGAACTTCCCCGAAATCACCTTTAGCAACATGTAAATCAGTATGGCACACACCACAATATTCAATGTCTACAAGCGCTTCACCAGTTTCTAACGGACGCAACGTAACATCTTTCACATCAACAAGCTTGGTTTTTTCAGAACTTACAACTGCTGCTTTCATATTTAACCCCTCCATCACACTAATATGATAACCTTTTCACAAAGATTAGGATTCTATTATATGATGGTGTTTCCTTAATTTCAAGTTTTACCCAAAAACATTTTAGTTTATTAATTATTTATTCATTAATGTTCCCATCTATAAGCGAATATGCTGTTGTGTCCGTCAATTGTTTCTTGTTCTGCTAATTCCATTGTAAGATAGTTTAAAGAGAACGAACCTAACCATAAGGTGGTTTTCCTTTACCTAATTTTTCAAGTGAAACATGTGCATGGATGAAATACTAATACGAACGAATAAAATTAGTCTATTTAACTTTTACATTAAATATAAACGTTGTTTCTTTGCTTGCACTTCATAAATACAGACACCCATTTCTGCTGGAACAGTAATTTTGTTGTCTTTTATAGTACCTTCATTTGTTTCCGTCTTCAGTCCATTCAAAAACGGTTAAAGAAGGATTTTCTTCTATGAGGATTTCTACAGTACTTTTTTATCAACCGCAAGCGTTTTAAACTCTTATACAAACTCCATTACCGAAGGGGTGTTTACAGATCGAATCTTTGGATTTCCTTCACAAACATAATGACCCGTGATCATTTCATATGTATGTAATTCCACGATAACTTCACCAGATCTCAGAACTTGTTTTCAGTTTCTGAAAGTAAAGGGATGCAACCAAACAATATCACATACCATAGCATACCAACGGCAACAACATACTTCTTCAAATAAATCACCCCTTAAAGCCGGAACATACCAATAACATTCATAATATTATTGGTATTATATCGGTCCCCAAATACATAGCAAACAAAGGCTGAGACTATTGGTAAAGTGTTTAAAAGATAATTTAGCACATGGTATTTATTACTTATCAAAAATCAACCGTAAATATTCTAAATTTTGATACAAATAATAATTGGTGATAACTGAAAATCCTTGTGCATCGTGTTCGGTTACCAAAATAATAGATTCATCGTTCAATTCAATAGTTGCGAATTTATTTTTATAGTATACATTTGCTTCTTGTGATATCAACCACATATTATTTTCCATTGCCAAATGAAACCACTGGGAAAATACATTTTCTAATGTTTCCTGATTGGTGATAGTAACCGTAAAAGCCGGTACCTCCGCCCGATAAATCTTCAATCCACACATCGTAAGAACCATTTTCCCTGATGGTTGATAATAAATATCTAATGTATCCTGATGGGATAATACCGACTCCACTTCGTCTTCATACCCTTCAAAATGAACATAAAATGGAAATGTAAAACATGTAATTGCCATCTTTTGCATGAGCAACTTAGTATCCTCCACATAATCTTCATTATCACCACACACATAAAACTGCTCATAATCCCCTTTGACTTCTAGCCAGTCTTGGTCTTTTTCTACATCATGCGTAATATGTACACCCATCAACTTCTCGCCTCCTAGTCGTTTAAATGCCATTGAACAACAAATAAATATTCTCTCACACATTTTTTAATAACATCTGAACTATTGTTCACACTATTTACGATTGACTTAAGTAAACGTTTCGTATTTTATTTAGAAATCCAATACTGAATCCTATAAAATTATTAAAAAAGTGTTCATTTATAGCAGAAAATATTTTATTTGGACAACAGTTACACCTCATCGATCAATAGACAGTATTCATGTACATATTTCACACATAGTTAAAGCTGATAATTCATGAAACTTCCAGAAACGGTTCAAACAATTCTAATGGACTCCATCAATTTTTTTGTATAACCGTTTCTATTTTCATTTTGCCATTCTCCTACTTTAAAATAATCAACTACTCTTCCATCTCTAATTACTAATACTTCATCGCAAAACTTTAAAACATGTGAAATGTCATGAGAAACAAAAATAATTGATATTTGCTTTTCATTTCCAAATCGTTCTAATAACTTTAATATTTGTATTTGTGTTACCATATCAAGGCTTGTAATTGGTTCATCACAGATAAGAATTTCTGGATTAGCTAATAGCGATCGAGCAATACATATTCGTTGCGCCTGTCCACCACTTATGGAATCACTATACCTTCTTAAAATACTAGGATGTAAGTTTACGTCTTCTATAATATTTAAAATTCTTTGTTTTCGTTCTTCCTTGCTAAAAGTAGTGAAATTAAGCAAGGGCTCTTCTAAGGCCTGCTGCATAGTCTGTCTTGGATTTAAGGAAGAAAGAGGGTCTTGAAAAATCATTTGTAATTTCCTGCTTATCCACTTGCGGTCTTTAAGCGTCGCTTTAATAAGTTTATTTTGTATGGTCACTTTGCCATTTTTATATGATTGAAAGCCAGCTAAAGTTCTTATAAGTGTACTTTTTCCACCACCAGATTCTCCTACAATTCCTAATTTCTGACCTTTTTGGAGTTTCAATGATACATGATCAAGTACTTTTTTTTCAGGATAGTGAAATACGACTGAAAGATTATTTACTTCTAATAGCATAAGACTCCTCCCTCATCATTATATTCAAGGCATCAGGCATCATATTCCATAGTTCTTTTGTATAATATTGTTGTGGGTTATTCTTAATAGTGGAAAGTGGAGCAACTTCTATAATTTCTCCATTCTTCATCACTGCCACAGTATCCGCAATCTGGTTTACCAAACGTAAATCATGTGTAATTAACAAAATGGACATTTTATATTTTTCTTGAAACTTTATTAGCTGACGAATTACTATTTGCTGATTTATTGTATCTAAACCAGTTGTTGGCTCATCAGCAATTAACAAACGAGGCTTACGCAACAGTGACATGCCAATCATAATTCGTTGATTCATGCCTCCACTTAACTGCCAAGGATAGGCAGAAGCAATAACTTCAGGATTAGAGAAGTTCATTTCTAATAATTGTTGATGCACTTCTTCCCTTGCTTCCTTTCGTTTTATAAATTTTTCATTTTTCAAAACACCCAACATTTGGTTGCCAATTGTTAACATAGGATGTAAAGCCAGTGAAGGTTGTTGATAAATGAATCCTATTTTCTTCCCTCTAATTTTACGCCATTCTTTTTCAGTTAACTCTATTAAATTATTGGAATCATTATCTAATAAGATTGTTCCATGAACATCCATTTTTCTTTCTAATAAACCTATGATGGCACGGGAAGTAATCGTCTTACCGCAGCCAGTTTCTCCAACTAAACAAAAAAATTCATTTCTACAAATATGGAAGGAGAGATTATTTACAATTAATTGATCATCTAATCTAATTGAGAGGTGGTCAACGTCAAGTATTGCATCATCCATTTCTCTGTACCCTCCTTCCCATAAAGTAAAATAACATAACAAAAATTGTAATAAATACAGAAGGAATTAATGCGACCCATGGTGCAATTTGGAAATAACTTTTCCCATCAAGTATCATACCACCCCAATCAGGTATTGGAGGCTGAGCTCCTAAACCAAGAAAAGAAAGGCTAGATATCATCAAGATAATAGTCCCCATATCTAAAAATATTAGTTCTCGAACAATTGGTAATGCATTTGGAAAAATATGTTTTCTAATTAACTTAACTCCAAAAGTACCACTCAACTGAGCAGATAGAATAAAAGGTTGATTTTGTATTATCATGGAGGTATTACGTACAATCCTTGCATAATGAACCCACCAAGATACTAGAATGGCAAATAATGTACTAACCATTCCAGGACCAAGAAGACCAGCAAAAATAATAGCTACAAGGAAACTTGGTATGGAACTAAATGAATCCATAATAGCAGTCGTCAATAAGTCTACCTTTCTTCCAATAGTGCTTATAAGCCCAATAACTACACCTAAAAGGGAAGATAGTAATAAAACTATCGCAGGAAAGAGTAGCGTATACGATGCTCCAAAAACAATTCTAGTCAATACGTCTCTTCCTAAATGGTCGGTTCCAAACCAATGTTCTGAACTTGGTGGGGTTAATTCCTTTTGTGTATTCACCTCGTATGGATCATATGGAGTAAACAAAATGCCCATAATAATTGTAAAAACAAGAAATCCCAAACAAATTATTGGAAAAAAACATGCTATTCTTCTCACCATTTTATTTGCCCATCCTTCTGAGTTTGACGTGGATCTATATAACGTAAAAGTAAATCAATTAAAAAATATATAAGCATTAAAAATAGTGCCATTATTAATGTAAAACCAATAACAACGGGATAATCTCTAGCTGTTACTGCATGAATAATATAACTACCTAATCCCGGCCAAGCATATATAGTTTCTATCACAATGATTGTTCCCCATAGACTTCCAAAATGGGAAGCTATTACTGTTAAAAAGCTATGGATACATGGTAAAAAAAGGAATTTAGTATATAATACACGCTTCTTTAATCCCATTGCTCGCGCTGCTTCAAAATATAGGTTTTTTATTACTTCTGTAATAATTTGACGAAATAACTGAACAAAAGATGCACAAAGAGGTAGACTGGCAGTAATAACAGGTAAAATATAATGTAGCCATGTACCATCACCATAGACAGGAGTAACTTTCCAATGTATAGAAAAAAATAAAACCAACAGTAGTCCTATCAAATAGTTTGGTAATGATGATAAAAAAATGGAGATATTACCAATCCATTTTTCACGCATTGTTCCTTTATAAATACAAGCATAAAAAGAAATAATGACGCTAAGTATAATTGAAATAGCCAAAGATAGTATTACTAATATTAAAGTGTCACTAACACGTGAGAGTAATTCATCTAACACTGGAAGGTTCGATTGGTAAGAAACACCAAAATCGAACCTTATCATTCTCTTTGACCAATTTACATATTGATTATATAAAGATGTATCATGACCAAGTTCTGTTTTTATATCAACAACCTCTTCGCCACCTATCTCTCCTCCTCTATTTAACAATATAACCATTTCAGGCGTGCCAGGAGTTACACGAACAAGAAAAAATATAAATATGCTAAGAAAAAATAAAGTTAAGATGATGTTTAAAAGCCTTTTTAAAGTAAAGCGCCACATTCCTTATTCTTCCTTTTCTAAATTATTCCAAATAACTGGATTATCAACAATTGGTCCCCAGGTAAAACCTTTCACATCTGATTGATGGACAAAAATGTTATCGGGATAGAATAGAGGCACAGTCACTGCGTTATTATGCATATAAGAGAATATTTTATCATAAGCCTCCTGCCTTTCCTCGTTCGTTATAGCTTTCCCAGCAGTTGTAATATACTCCGATAGATGTTCATCTGCATAAGCTATACCTTTTCCATCACCATTAATTGCAAAGAGCGAATTAAGAAATCCTTGAGGATTGAGACCATCTGCATAGGTTCTATATAGCAATAAATCATAATCTTGCTTTTCCCATAAACTATGATAATAAGATGTAGATTCCATATTATTCAGTTCAACTTCAATGCCTACTTCATGCAGATTATTTTGAATTATTTCTGAAATTTCCTTCCATTCCGGAAATTCTTCGGTTTGAAACACAAGATTCAGCTTTAATTCTTTACCTTTTGCGCCATACCCAGCCTCTTCTAACAATTTTTTTGCTTTATTTAAGTTATAAGCATAACCTGGGCTGTTTTCTTTTGTTACAAAAGGTACTGTCTTAGCAAACAAGCCTGTAGCTGGTGAACCGTTATCGTCCAAGACTTGATTTGCTAGATTTTCTTTGTTAATAGCATAGTTTAATGCTTGGCGAACCTTTACATCTTGCAAGCTCTTTTTTTGATTATTAATTGCTAGAAAATAGCTCGTTGTCCCACGCTCGGATTCAACTTTATATTTATCATTATTCCTAAACATCTTTAAATCTTGATATGATATTTTTCCCATCTCTCCTCCTGCTATTTGAATACTACCTTCTTGCAAGGCTAAAGAGCGGGTTTGTGCGTTTGGAATAACTTTCCAAATCATCTTTTTATCATTCAATTTACCTTTCCAATAATGTTGATTTGGAGTAAGTACGGTTTCATTGTCTTTTTCATAAGAAACTATTCTCCAAGGACCTGTACCAATTGCTTCTTCAAATTCACCATTAGGATCACCTGCAGGTTTTACAGAATTCGGGCTCATAATCCGGAATGGGCGAGCTGTTGTTAATTCATTTAAAATTAAAGCATTTGGTTCCGAGAAAAACATTTTCACCGTATAGTTATCTATCTTTTTGACCTTTTTCAAAGTTTCTGCTGTTTTTAACCAAGCATGCTCTTTTTTATTCTTCCATCTATGAATAGAAAACAAAAGAGCATCAGCATTGAAATCAGATCCATCAGAAAACTTGACATCTTTACGCAAATGAAAAACATATTCTTTTCCATCCTTTGAAATTTCCCAAGATTCCGCTAATCCTGGTTTTATCTTTCCGTTTTCACCATATTTCACCAATGGATCGTATACCGCAGTATATAATTGCATTGATCCTTCGTAAGAAGTTGCATCCAACTTATTCGCGCCACTATCCGATGTTACTGCAACTTGAATCGTGTTGTTCTGTTCTGTTGTGGGATCCTGACTTCCTTCGTTGCACCCTGTTAATATAATAAATATAAGAACAGATAATATAGAAATAATTGTTTTTTTGGACATTTTATACCCCTTCTCAATTTTTTAATTGCAAATCGTAATGATTACGATTAATATAATAAAGGGAAACAGGTAATTCGTCAATAAATTTTATAAGGAGAATTTAAATGACCAACAATATTAGGTACCAAAAATACTGGAACAAAAGCGCTGAGATATATGATCAGTTTATACAATACGGCAAAAATTTCAACATCTGATTTATACAGAAGCTGAACAAGTTGCCTATAATTCCACACCACTTTTTTCTATTACAGCTATTAAATGAAAGTATCCTTCTACAATGTATTGAGTTTTGTATTAGCATACATCTGTAAAGTATGATTTTTTAAAATCTATAAAATAAGACAAATAGCAACATAAATTATATAATCCGTTAAAGAAAATCTACTGCTTTTTTACTATTACCATACAAAATGTGCGCTTTATGACAATTTATTTCGATAGCACATATTTGAAATAACCAATTACAGAAAGGGTAGCTTATATTACAAAATCGGTATACAAAAAAAGAAATTTTAGAGAAAAGGGGAAGTGTATGAATACGTACTAACAGCTGATTTTATAAACACAAAGAAGCACGAAAAAACGTGCTTCTTTGCCTTGTTTTGTCTAAATTAAATAATTCTGTTGATTTCAAAATCTCATTTAGATAAGAAAATTATCGGAACATATTTATCCATTTTTTAACAGTGCTTGTTCAAACCTAAATTTGGTGTATAAAGAGAAATAACCAGTGCAGTAGTACCCCAAAAAATAATAATAGGTGTTAACCAAAAGACATAAAAATGTCATGTTCATCTAACAGCCTACGCTAAAGGTGCTCTTCAAAATAATAAATTGTCTATGCTTGTGGAGACCTATATGAAAAAATAAGAGAAATGACGGGTGAAAGTGTAAATCTAGGAATTCGATATGAAGATGAAGTTATCATTGTAAATACTATTAATGGCGAGTTTTACCAATTACAAACTACTTTATTACCTGTTAGCCCTCTTTATTGTTCTGGAATAGGGAAACTGTTTTTGAGATGTGATGATAAGTATTTAGAGTACTATTTCTCGGAATTGCCAGCCAGAACAATGAACACTATTACAGACTTCTCAACTATCAAGGAACACCAAAGAAAAATATTAAATTCTGGCATTTCCATAGACAACGAGGAATACGAGTATGGTTTGTCTTGTTATGCCGTACCAATATATAATAAAAAAAGGAACTAATCTGCGCTTTAAGTATCTCGGGCCCTACAAGTCGTTTGAAGCATAGAGGAATTGATTTTTTAGTCAACATACTAAAAGAACAAGCATTTTTAATACAACATGACTTGTCCCATTCTTTAGAATTGATAGTTCAATGGTAATAATCCGTGTTAAATCATTGTCCATTTAATAGTTATTATCGCAAATTCAAATTCATCCATGCAGATGAGTAATGCCCTTTAAGTCATATAAACTTACAATGCCCCTGACATCTAAGTTAGTCAGGGGCATTGTAAGTTGCACGTACTTAACTAATTACTTATGTCATTCTTTAAACATCCATACTACTATTCTTTACTTAATTAAATGCATTAACCAAAGATATAATTACTTTTATACTCACCTGATGTTTCACTTATTTAGACACAAACAAGGGTGTGTCAATAATTTTGTGTAAATCCCCTTTTGTAGATGTTAGCTCTGAATAAATAATCAGGAAATCTCTATAGCCACAGCGTTAGCTGCTTGTCCTTGACCTTGTGCCTCTTCTTTGTGATTCGCTGTGTTGGGTATAGGGGACCCTGCCAGCGAGAGCAATAGAAGAGTACGGTCGTGGTACCATAAAAAAGCGGGTGGAGCCTTATGTGGCTATATTTTCTGCACCCGCCAGTAGATATACACCACGACCGTAAAACAAGGTCAAGGATGGCGGATTCTAAGTACCATTCTCCAGAGATTCGAACATGGCAACTAATTCAGGTTTCGCCTGATCAAAACCTCGATGGCAGCGCATGCTGAATTTATGGTTATACTCTAGAAATCGCGTGACAAGAAAACGTTCTAAAGCCTCCTCGTTTGGAAACTGCTCCTTTCGTTTGACGTATCTCTTTATTTCTTTGTTAAAAGCTTCTATTAAATTTGTGGAATAGATACTCCGTCGAATAGAGGCAGGGAACTCATAAAATGTTAATAATTGTTCATTTTTTACGACTGCGTCAATGACACGTGGATATGTCTTTTCCCATTTGCTTTGAAACTGTTCTAACGCTTGTAGGGCTTCTTTTTTGTCTATGGCGTGATAAACAGTTTTAAAGTCACCAAGTATCTCTGAACGGTCTTTGACACGAACCTTCTTAGCAATATTGCGGGCAACATGGACGCAGCACACTTGATGCTTTGCTTTAGGATAGACACGGTGAATGGCATCTGTCATGCCAGTTAGACCGTCTGAGATGAAGAGCAGAACGTCTTCAACACCGCGCTGATATAGTTCCTGCATCAATTCTTCCCATACGTGTGCGGATTCTGTTGGTGCAATAGTAAAATCTAATACTTCTTTTATGCCGTCTTCCGTGATCCCAATTGCAATATATACAGACTCTTTCTCTACCGTGTTACGACGAATAGGGATTTGAGTAGCATCTAAGTAAATGCATGCGTAACGCTTTTCTAATTTACGTTCATGAAATGCTTGTACATCTTCTGCTACCAATTTTGTTAAGTTAGACACGGTCTGTTTGGTGTAATGATGTCCGTACATTCGTTCGATTAGATGTGCGATTTCATCTGTTGTAATTCCCTTTTCATAAAGATGAATAACAAACTGTTCCAGCGTGTCGTTGGAACGCTTATATGGAGCCACTGTTTGTTGTTGAAATTCGCCGTTCCTATCCCTTGGTATACGAAGTTGTAGCTCACCGTACTCCGTCTTAAAAGTACGGTCATAAAATCCATTACGAGAGTTACCTGAATGAACTCCCTTGCGTTCATACGGTTCGTAATCCAGAAATACAGTTAATTCATGCTTTAGTAATTGGTTAATAGCTTCTTCTAAATGACGGCGAAAAACTTCTTCAATATCTTGTTTTTTTGCTAGTGCTTCAATTAAATCTGTAGTAAGATGGTTTATAGGGAAGACCTCTTTTCTGTGAATTTTGTGTGCTAACTTTATTCTACAAAAAGGGTCTTCCTTTTTCTATGAACTTGTTTAATTGATATTTCTATTTACACAAAATATTTTACACTCTCACAAACAAATCAACCCAATTAACAATAATCATTTATTGTAAAGCGATAAATAAAGATTGACATTCACCATTTTATTACATTATAATTAGTATGTCATTTAAAAAGAGTGATTAATTGTGACACAAAGGAAATTATCCTATTGCAATAGAATTATGATAAACAGCAGAAATTACAACAGTTATTGTTTCTAGAGTTGGAAAATTCGGACAGCGCGCGTGGCGTTTTGTATTGTTATTCATCTGGTGATATTTTAGTATACCAAAGAGAGTTCAAATAAAGGAGTAGATAATTGATGAAAAAGAAAATGATATTAGCAAGCAGCCCAATATTGTTGGGCGTGATTTGTTTAATGAGTTATTATATTATTGGAGCAAGAGTTACAGAAGACGGTGTATTAAAAGAGCCATTTTTCTTAATTCCATTAAGTTTTCTTTTTATATTTAGTGGTATAACTTTACTATGTTTAATGGCTTTAGTTGCGGTTATAAAAAATCGCAACTAAAGCCAGCAATAAATATTTTATAGTTTTATTTCTTTATTGATAATTGGAGCATAACTCCTAATTAAAACCACCAGTGTGGAATGAACTGCCCCCCCACTGGTGGTTTTATATGTATCGACATATATCAATTTGTTAGGAACAGATTCTTTTTGGCTATCTTTATCACTAGAAACACGCGTGTAAATTAAATATCTGTAGTCATTATATTTAGTTATTTCTACATCGGACTGTTTAAACATAATTCCCTTCCCCAACATCAAAATATGCGTACTTCGTTTATAAAATTACGGGAAGAGTTATGATTACGGTTGCAGAAACAGGTTTGTTATTTCACAAAACTTCTCTACTTCTCTGAATTTCTAATAACTTTTTCCACTCCATACCAATTTCAATACTTGTAATTAATAAGACTATCCATATAACAACATTATTAAAAGATAGACCATTAGCTGATTGACCGTTGTAAATAAACCCATTAGTATAAAAATGTAAATAATCAGAAAACATTCTCTTGATAATAAACTGTTCTAGTTCGTATCTATTCAATAGTTTTACTCCACACGCTTCAGCAAGCTCTATCGCTTGCTTTGTGAAAAAGGAATTGGTTATCACCCAAGCCTTATCTAAAGATCTGAACAAGAAACCCCTTGCTCAAAGCTTTCAGGAGATATTTTAAAAATATCTGTTAGGAGTCAATTTCAATAATTATTTATTTTGATCTTTTAGAAAGATTGCTTTAGCTAGTAAATTGGCATATATTAAACCAATAAGGTATGGGAAAAATATAATATTAGATGAAGTATAGTGAATGTATATTCCTACAGCAACTAATACAGCAGTTAAAAAATTAATGACTTGCTTTCCCATTTAAAAACCTTTCACAATTATAAGGATGTTTGCCAATATAATAAACAAACCAAGTATAATAAATAATATCATTTCCCTTTTTTCTTTATAACGGTACGAGTTATAAACTAATCTAATTGCTAAAACTAAAAATACAGTGTTGAATGTAATAGCCCACAAAGTATTGTCATTATCTAGATAATTATAAATTGATACATAACTTAGGACATATACTGTAGCAAAAATCCATAAAAAAATAATCATTCGGTTTCTCTCCATTTAAAGTCGTAAGTTGACAAATCCATAATTGTCATTGTTTTCACTATGATGATCTTATATCCTAGATGAAAATAAAAGAAATATTGGTTATCTACACTAAAATCCTAACAAAGATGAAGAGATTTAAGCAATAAGTGATTAAATTTTTATAATTTTTTCACTAGAAAGAATACCACAATTAACTATAGTTACAATCAACATGTTGTTTCCCCCCTTAGTTATTTTTCTTCCATCATTCGGTCAAATTTTTCAATGTTTCGTTCACGTTTATAGTCATGATAAGTTTTCCTTAGACTGTTGTTTAACCTTATCAAAGAATAGTTAATATTTAACTTCCGTTCCCAATATTACGGGGCATACGTAAAATTAGAATGTTTACGACCTTGCTTTTGTTGATTAATACGCTTAGCACGATCTTCTCTTATCTGTTCTCTCATTTCTGTTAAAACAGCATTTCCCATACGCTTTTTTAAATCGTTTAATTTTGTCTGTTTATATGCTCCATGTTTGCTATCTTCTCCGTATAGTTGCTTAGAGATTTCCACTTGCTCATCTAATAGTTGGTTCAATTCCTGCATTTCTGTTGCATGATTCGTTTCTAAATAAATGAAAACCATCTCATCAATGTATGGCCTTGCATCATTAACAGACTCATAGCAATTAAAAAATGAGAATGGTAGGTAATATACACAGAAGGAAATGCAACCTTCATTCAAACAAAAGTTTTTTATTACATTGAATACCATACTGACAGGAATTAGCTAACAAATGGTATATCATTGTAGATAATACACAACATGATTTACGATATATAATGTATTGTGAGAAGTTCTATTGACGTAATATTACTATTTTTGAGAATCTCAATTTTATCTAACAGAATTGCTCTTTACACAGCTTAGCCAGTCCTTTTTTCACACATTCCTTCGTCTACATATAAAGTCCCTAAACACGAAAACCCGGCTTCCCATTACGGAAAGCCGAGCCGATTAGAGCTTTAATTCCCCCATACGAAGGAGCTCTACAACAGCCTGTGATCGCCCCTTGACACCTAGCTTCTGCATAGCATTTGCTATGTGTACCAATTGCAAATAGAGGTAGTTACTGATCATCACTTAGGTTCATGAGCTAATTTTAGGTGAATTTTTTAACAATAGAAAGTGATAATCCCCCCAAAAATGGTTCCAATCATTAAAACCGACGATTGGAACCATTTCTAAGTTATTATTGACTAGTTATGTCTCAGCCTCTATTTTACGCTTAAGAATCCTTCCTTGCTTTCCGGATTAACCCCCTAATTTTGGACAAAAACACTCTTAAACTAACTTTTACTTAGAAATTCGCTATTTTTCATGAATTACCTTCACTTTTGTCCTTCTAAGATCATAGCCAATGCTATCATTCCATCAAGGGTAAAGACTTTGCCCTTCGCTCCGCTTCGCCCTTGATTCCATGCCAGCATTGGCATGTTGAAAGGCAGGACAAAAGGAAGAAAAAATGGAAGGGGGCTACACTCGTATTTCCTTTATGATTACCTTCTTTTCCTTGTATAACTCATAAAATTCATATGGTGCTAAGTCACCAATGCTTGAATGAATGCGTCGATGATTGTAAAAGTCCATAAAATCTGTAATCGCTTCATATGCTTCTCCATAGGTTGCAAACTCGAAACGGGACATACAATCATCCTCCATAATCCGATGGAATGATTCGATATGCGCATTCATATTTGGCGTTTTTGGCGGTATTCTTTCATGTTCTATAGCTCGATTTTTGCAATAATCTTCAAATGAGTTAGAAATGAACTGTGGGCCATTATCTGTGCGTATAATGGGTTTACTTCAAATAGTTGCCGTTTCATCAAAACCCTATTCAAGGTCTGTACGGCTTCTTTAGCCCCACAATTCAGTCCTATATGATAATCAATGATGGATCTATCGCATATGTCGATAATGGAAAAGATAAATAGAAATCGATCTTCACCATGAATATATCCGTATTTTATATCCGCCTCCCAAAGTTGGTTGGATTCCGTAATGGTATTATTTCGCGCCAATTTTCTAGGATGTGAAACTTTTTTCCTTCTTTGAGGACGCAAGATATCTAGTTCTTTACAGAGACGATACACCTTCTTTTTATTGATGATTAACTTGTACTGACGGCGAAGGACAACAGTTAATTTGCGGTAGCCATAACTATGACACTCGCCAGATATAAGCTCTAATAAAAATTCTTTAATCTGTTCATCAGCTATCTTCTTTCCGTCCTCAGTGATGGAATAGCCTGGTGCTGGACGCCCCTCACTCACTTGCTTCTCGTTCACACGATAATTTTTTCGATAATAATAAGTGGAACGAGGAATTTTCAATATTTTTAATACCAATGTGATGGCATATCCTTTTCGAATCCATGTATCGGCTACTTCCATTTTTTCAGTAAGTGAGGGTTTTGTTTTTTTATAAGGTCTCGTAATATAGCTATTTCAAGATCTTTTTCACCTAATATTTTTTTCAAATGATCATTTTCATTCGCAAGATGTTTAGAATCGAGGTCTGGAATAGTAGCTACATCTATGTCACCATATTTGCCATCTTTGTACTCCCGAACCCATCTTGTAACCATATTTGGATTGAGTTCATATCGACGTGCAACAACTGATGTTTTCCCAGTCTCCATTGCTTCTTTAATTACTTGTATTTTAAATTCTTTAGAATGTCTTGTTCGTTTCATATTGATAGCCTCCCTGACACTTTGTATTATTATATTAAATTGCACTCTTAGTGTCCAAGTTCATTTGGGGGCTTATGAGTTTCCTCTTCAATATGAAAAGCTAAAATTAAACAATTAAACTGAACTAAGAGTTCAGTAATTATTTATCAAATCCATCTACTTTCTCAGTATTGAAACGCATTGTATTCCAAGCTGCAATACCGCCTGCAAGCTCTCTAACCTCGAACCCCTCACTTATTAAAAAAACTGTGCCTTAGCTGCTGTGTTACACCAAACATCCCAACAATATAACGCTAATGTTTTATCTTTCGGCAGTTCGGATACTCTATTTTCTAACTCCCCTTGAGGAATTTCTACTGCTCCCTCAATTTTTTCTTTTTTCAAATGAGCTGGACCATTTCGTACATCTACTAAATAATACCTTTCTGGAGTTTTGTTCACTACTTGTAAATAATCCATTGGACTGAAAGTCGCATTAATCTTTTCTTCAAAAAATTCATTTGCTTTATGAGTCAACACCAAAATAAATAGTTGATATATAAAGGAAAATATGGTAGAGGTTCTAAATAAATTTGATTTGTCAAATTAAGCGAGACAACATGTTTTGATCAAATTCTTTATCGACATGGGACATGAAACACTCCATCGGTGTTTTGTAACCTAATGATTTTCTTGGAATATTGTTTCTTCTAAGTGCTACTTCAGAAATATACGTTTGGGTTATGGGGTTGAAATCCATATCCTTTGGTAGCCCATTTCTTCGAAGCAGACCGTTGGAATGTTCATTCAATCCTCTTTGTGAAGGGGTTCCAGGATCTGCAAAATAAATATCAATATCTTGCTTATTACTGATAGATTTCCAATTAGAAAACTCTTTACCACAGTCGAAAATAATCGATTTAAACAAGTGTTTCGGCAGTGGAGCGAGCCAGTCATTAAGCGATGATTCAACATTAGCAGCTCTTCTTCCCTCTGGCTTAATGGCAATGATACATTTTGTTAATCGCTCAACCAATGTGATGACAGCACTTTTATGGTGGCGACCAACAATCGTGTCTCCTTCTAGGTGACCAAATTCTTTCTTGTAATTCGGATGGTCATTGTCTCGATCTTGAATGCCGCGTCTAAAGCTTTGTTTCCCTCTTTTTTCCTTATAACCATTTGGTTTGCGCTTGCCTTGCATAGGCAAAGTATTTATATCAAATTCGCCTTTTTTAAACTTACGGTAAAGCGTGCGCATGCTACAGGAAATAGGTCTTTCATTCCGACCGATGATAACATCAGGCGTCCAACCGTCACGGGCTTTTTCTTCAATGTAGGCCCTTTCTTCATCTGTTAACTGCGTTATTTTTCGACCGCATTTAGCTTTGTTCGCTTTATAGTTCAAATGAATGTCTAGTGCAGTTAGACCTTTTTTCAGTGCGCGAATAACACGATATATAGTTTCATGACCACGCTTTAATTTTTCAGCAATTTTTCGACCCGATAGACCAAATTCAAGATATTCCTCTATGAATATGAGCTCTGTTTTGGTAAGATGGGTATAGGACATGTCAGATACACTCTCCTTAACTTTGGTAGGTTTTGATTGAGTATATCATGGCATGTCTTTTTTGTATTGCATCTCTTTGAAGTCACAATATCACACTAACCACAGCTTTAGCTGCCTGCCCTTGACCGCCGTGCCCATTCTTAGTAATCGCTGGAAGGGGTCGGGGCCCCACCAGCGGAGCTTAGAATGGATTGTCCGTGGTACGCTATTCATGCGGATGCTGCCTTAAGGCATTTTTTCAACCATCCGCCGCTTACATCTCACCACGGACACAAACAAGGTCAAGGGTGGTGGTAGGGTGACTTCACTTAAAGCACCTAATCTGATGACAATATTTTATGTGTCTCGCTTAATTTTACAATCTAGGAAATAAAAAACATCCGCCTACCTGTTATGCTTTAAGTTACCAGACAAAAAGCAAAGAAGGTTAGACAGATGCCCTATAAGTATATCAATGAACTCTTAAATTTACCAGAAATACAAATTGTAAACATAGAAACAAAAGAGAACCATGCCATTATTGAAGTAACTCCAATCGATCATACGCAAGATTGTCCATATTGTGATTCCGCATCTGTTCACCTAAATGGCATTCCTTGTAAGCGAAATGTTCGCCATCTAGCTGCTTTTGGCAGGACGGTTAACTTACGTGTGCCTGCCATTTGTTTAGCTTGTAAAAATTGTGGTTCTACTTTCACATGGGAGCATTCGTTTCTTGAGCCAAAGAAGCGTTATACAAAAGCAGTCTCTTCCTATCTTGCAAGCCGAACTTATGGAACCACAGTTATTCATACATCGGCGGAAGAACAAGTTCCTTATTCTACCATGGAGCGCATTTTCAAAGGTGATCTACATGAGAAAAGTCAGGAAGTGCATGAGAAAGCATATCAAGAAACTGTTGAACGGGAAAATTTAGTGCTTGGAATAGATGATTTTGCCATACGTAAAGGCCATATCTATAATACAGGGCTTCACGACCTGAAAGGCAGACGTTTCCTTGATATTATTTCTGGTCGTACTGGCGAAGAACTGCAAAATCACGCTGCAAACCACACGATGTTCAAATTGCTAAATCCCGTTGCTGTTGTGATGGATTTAGCCAAAGCATACCATACCTTTTGTAAAGAGTGGTTCCCTGGGGCCATTCGAATTGCCGACAGATTTCATGTGAATCGCTATGTGACAGAAGCTCTTCAAGATGTTCGTCGGTTGGTTCAAAAGGATTTATCTTCCCAAGCTAGGAAGAAATTAAACGACCACCTGCTATGTGGGCCTATGTTAAGATTTACTTAGATTTCGTAGGAACGCGACACTCTTGAGGCAGCGTGGTTGACCACGGTAAGAGTTGGGCTAGTTGTTCCCTGTCTGTTGTATCTATATTGGGAAGTCGTTCAAATAAGTAGCTAAGATAATGGAATGGATTTAATCCGTTTTCCTTGGCTGTTTCCACTATGCTATAAACAATGGCACTGGATGTAGCTCCTTTGGCGGTATTACTAAACAGCCAAGCTTTTCTTCCGATCACAAAAGGCTTGATCGACCGCTCTGCGCAGTTGTTGTCTATCTCCAATCTTCCATCCTTTAAAAATCCTTCTAAGCGATCCCATTGTTTACGGCAATAGGTAACAGCTTTGCCTAGTTTACTCTTCGGAAGAACACGCGGTGTTTGCTGTTTTAGCCATGCTGAAAAAGCATCCAGCACGGGCTGACTGCGCTCCAAACGTTGTTCATAACGTTCCTTTGGGCTAACGCTCTTTAGGTCGCGTTCGATATCGAATAATTGATTACAAAAGTCTAAGCCTTCTTTCGCTTTTACCGCTGTAGTGGTCGAAGATTCGGGAAGCGATTGTAATGCTTCTGTGAATTTACGACGTGCATGCGCCCAGCAACCAATCAGTACGACATTCTTTATTCCATTATAACCAGGGTAACCGTCTACTGTTAAGTAGCCCTGATATCCCTGTAGGAATCGTCGTGGATGTTTGGATGCTCTTGTTTGCTGGTACTCATACAAAATGATTGGCACATCCGTATGGCCAGAGCGATACAGCCACATATACGAATTGGAAGTAGCTTTTCTACCTGGTTCAGATAAAACTTGTACAACTGTTTCATCTGCATGTATGGTATCCAATTCTAATAGGGCGGTATGCATCTCTTTGTAAATGAGAGTAAGCCAAGTGGTCGCACCATATATGTAAGCGTAAAACAGCCCACACCTATTATGTAGATGTGGGCCTATGTTAAGATTTACTTAGATTTCGTAGGAACGCGACACTCTTGAGGCAGCGTGGTTGACCACGGTAAGAGTTGGGCTAGTTGTTCCCTATCTGTTGTATCTATATTGGGAAGTCGTTCAAATAAGTAGCTAAGATAATGGAATGGATTTAATCCGTTTTCCTTGGCTGTTTCCACTATGCTATAAACAATGGCACTGGATGTAGCTCCTTTGGCGGTATTACTAAACAGCCAAGCTTTTCTTCCGATCACAAAAGGCTTGATCGACCGCTCTGCGCAGTTGTTGTCTATCTCCAATCTTCCATCCTTTAAAAATCCTTCTAAGCGATCCCATTGTTTACGGCAATAGGTAACAGCTTTGCCTAGTTTACTCTTCGGAAGAACACGCGGTGTTTGCTGTTTTAGCCATGCTGAAAAAGCATCCAGCACGGGCTGACTGCGCTCCAAACGTTGTTCATAACGTTCCTTTGGGCTAACGCTCTTTAGGTCGCGTTCGATATCGAATAATTGATTACAAAAGTCTAAGCCTTCTTTCGCTTTTACCGCTGTAGTGGTCGAAGATTCGGGAAGCGATTGTAATGCTTCTGTGAATTTACGACGTGCATGCGCCCAGCAACCAATCAGTACGACATTCTTTATTCCATTATAACCAGGGTAACCGTCTACTGTTAAGTAGCCCTGATATCCCTGTAGGAATCGTCGTGGATGTTTGGATGCTCTTGTTTGCTGGTACTCATACAAAATGATTGGCACATCCGTATGGCCAGAGCGATACAGCCACATATACGAATTGGAAGTAGCTTTTCTACCTGGTTCAGATAAAACTTGTACAACTGTTTCATCTGCATGTATGGTATCCAATTCTAATAGGGCGGTATGCATCTCTTTGTAAATGAGAGTAAGCCAAGTGGTCGCACCATATATGACCCAATTAGCTAGTGTTTGACGTGGAATAAAGACGCCAAATCGTTCGAATTGCTTCTCTTGGCGATACAACGGCATTCCTTCCACGTATTTTTGCGACATCGTATAGGCCATGGCGGAAGGAGAGGCTAAACTCCCCGGAAACACAGGCGCCGGCATTTTAGCTGTTTGAATAGGCGTTTGTATCTCATGTTGTTCACAATGGCGACAGCTATAGACGTACTGGACATGTTCCACCACTTTCACCTGCGCAGGAATAACCTTTAATTCTTTACGCACTTGCGTGCTCATTTCATGCAGTTCACCAGCGCAACACGAACACACCTGTTCCTCAGCAGGTAAACGGTATTCTACCGTTTCCGTAGGCAGGTTGTCTAATTGCTCCTTGCGTTGCCCTTTTTGCTTCTTGCGTTTATATGTAATCGCCTCCACCGTAGGCTCTTCATGGTTGGAATCCGAAGTGTCCTCTACCTCGTTAAAAAGAGACAGTTGGTCAGAATTGGTCTTCTCGCTAGAAGAGCCGAATTTTTGTTGTTGAAGCAATCTAAATTGTTCTTCATACCATTTTAATTTTGCTTCTAACTCTTCTTTTTCCAACTCTAGCTTTTCGTTGAGCTCTTGATAATATTCCATTGTTTTCTTGTTTGTTTGCGCTGTTTTATCCATAAAATTAGTATACGAAAAAGAACCCGACTTGCCTAGTCGAATTCCCGTATTTCTATATTTCAATTTTTTATAGAATCGTGCGCGCTAGTACTTCTCTGTGTGCTTGGTGCTGGTTCATCGACATACCATCCAACAACCAGCGAAATTGACGTGGGCTAATAGATATAGGCGTTGTGTCTTTATCGGATGGCCATTGAAATGTTCCTTTTTCAAGCCGACGATAATACAGCCAAAATCCGTTGACTTCCCATTGCAGTATTTTTAACTTATCACGCTTTCGGTTACAAAATACAAACAGGCAAGGAGAAAAAGGGTCTAAATCGAAGCATTCTATCACAATGGCAGCAAGTCCATCAATCGATTTACGCATATCTGTGCTACCGCAAGCTAAATACACTTTTTCAAATGGCATATTCATGAACGTGATTACTTCCCTAAAACATGAATAATATCCGAGAGTAAGTTCATATCCGTTCCTGATCGCACTTCAATGGAGGTGGAACCAACGTGAATAAAGATTGGTTCTTTCTCGTGAGGTGGTACAAGTGGAGAATCACCCATTTGAACGGTTAGCCATTGTGTTTCCCTGGATGCGCTTTTCTTGATGGAAGTTTTGCCGTGCTCACGAAATTGTTGCACCCAATAATACATCTGATGCGTTTTAATTTCTTTCCCTCGGCACCATTCAGATATACTTTGTCCGCTTTTTTTCCAGGCATCATACCGCGCTTTCCATTCTATTCGCTTGTCTTTTAGGGTCATCGCATAACCTCCTAATTTATTTTCTAAGAAGATTATCACATAGATGCCCTGTGATTGTTATGTGTATTTTATTTTACGCTTACCCATATATGACCCAATTAGCTAGTGTTTGACGTGGAATAAAGACGCCAAATCGTTCGAATTGCTTCTCTTGGCGATACAACGGCATTCCTTCCACGTATTTTTGCGACATCGTATAGGCCATGGCGGAAGGAGAGGCTAAACTCCCCGGAAACACAGGCGCCGGCATTTTAGCTGTTTGAATAGGCGTTTGTATCTCATGTTGTTCACAATGGCGACAGCTATAGACGTACTGGACATGTTCCACCACTTTCACCTGCGCAGGAATAACCTTTAATTCTTTACGCACTTGCGTGCTCATTTCATGCAGTTCACCAGCGCAACACGAACACACCTGTTCCTCAGCAGGTAAACGGTATTCTACCGTTTCCGTAGGCAGGTTGTCTAATTGCTCCTTGCGTTGCCCTTTTTGCTTCTTGCGTTTATATGTAATCGCCTCCACCGTAGGCTCTTCATGGTTGGAATCCGAAGTGTCCTCTACCTCGTTAAAAAGAGACAGTTGGTCAGAATTGGTCTTCTCGCTAGAAGAGCCGAATTTTTGTTGTTGAAGCAATCTAAATTGTTCTTCATACCATTTTAATTTTGCTTCTAACTCTTCTTTTTCCAACTCTAGCTTTTCGTTGAGCTCTTGATAATATTCCATTGTTTTCTTGTTTGTTTGCGCTGTTTTATCCATAAAATTAGTATACGAAAAAGAACCCGACTTGCCTAGTCGAATTCCCGTATTTCTATATTTCAATTTTTTATAGAATCGTGCGCGCTAGTACTTCTCTGTGTGCTTGGTGCTGGTTCATCGACATACCATCCAACAACCAGCGAAATTGACGTGGGCTAATAGATATAGGCGTTGTGTCTTTATCGGATGGCCATTGAAATGTTCCTTTTTCAAGCCGACGATAATACAGCCAAAATCCGTTGACTTCCCATTGCAGTATTTTTAACTTATCACGCTTTCGGTTACAAAATACAAACAGGCAAGGAGAAAAAGGGTCTAAATCGAAGCATTCTATCACAATGGCAGCAAGTCCATCAATCGATTTACGCATATCTGTGCTACCGCAAGCTAAATACACTTTTTCAAATGGCATATTCATGAACGTGATTACTTCCCTAAAACATGAATAATATCCGAGAGTAAGTTCATATCCGTTCCTGATCGCACTTCAATGGAGGTGGAACCAACGTGAATAAAGATTGGTTCTTTCTCGTGAGGTGGTACAAGTGGAGAATCACCCATTTGAACGGTTAGCCATTGTGTTTCCCTGGATGCGCTTTTCTTGATGGAAGTTTTGCCGTGCTCACGAAATTGTTGCACCCAATAATACATCTGATGCGTTTTAATTTCTTTCCCTCGGCACCATTCAGATATACTTTGTCCGCTTTTTTTCCAGGCATCATACCGCGCTTTCCATTCTATTCGCTTGTCTTTTAGGGTCATCGCATAACCTCCTAATTTATTTTCTAAGAAGATTATCACATAGATGCCCTGTGATTGTTATGTGTATTTTATTTTACGCTTACTCAACTACCATCGTCTACGCTATACAAATGCAGCTGTAGAAGGGCGGAATAACCGACTTCAAGCACTTCAACGGAGACTTTATTTTACACGTAATCAAGCTATATATAAAGAGCGCATTATTGTGGAGTGCAACCGTAAACTAGCATAGTTGCACTCGGGTTGTCAATCAAGGGTTTTGATGAAAGCCAAAAAACTTAATTAATATTTATACCGATTATTTTATTCTAAAATCTCACATTTTATTATTCTGCAGTTTTCAGTATCTGTAATAAATAGGTGATTTTTGTCTTTTTCTATCCACCTTGGATAACTTAAATCTTCTATAGTCCTCATATTTGAATATCTAATAGCAACACTATTTCCATACCATTTGTTTTTGATTTGGTTTACAACTAAAATTCTATGGTTTCCTGTATCAGCTATTAAAAATCCATTTGTTTTATACGGTAAAACAAACCTCGGTCTATTTAGAATAAGTTTTTCCTCGTTTAAATATGACAATATACTTAAAACCTTAGGATTGCTATCTTTTTCAATAATCAATATCCTTGAATTCCCTGAGTCAGAAATAACTATTTTATTATCATAATATCGTGCATTATGAGGATCATTTAGTTTATCCCATTTGTTTATGAGGTTACCTTGTCTATTAATTTCTATTACCTCGTTCGAACCTGTACTCGTTATTAAAAAATTTTTATTTATTATATTAAAATCTATGTCATGAGGATCTTTAATATTATAATCAATTGTCGAAGTGAAAACTTTTTTAATTTCCAATGACTTATCATCTATAACAAGTATCCTGTTATTTAATCCATCAGCAATCACTAGTTCTGAGAATTCTTTAATATATTTAATACACCTAGGCCAGTGTAAATCTAAATGAGATGTGTTAATTATGATGTCTAAATCCCTATTACTGGTATCAAAAACCCTTATTTCATTCTTATGGGTATTAGCTACTAATATCTTTTTGTTGCTTACTTTTTGTACTGACCGTGGATATGTAAGAGAAAACCTTTCTACTATGGGTTCTCCATATTGCTTTAATATTTCCTTATTTTTTGATACGACGATTATTCTATCATTTTTCGAGTCTGCTATTGCATAATTTTCATTTAATAAAGGTTTTACACATATAGGATACCATAGCCTTTCTAAATACGACCCTAAGTCTCCCTCCTTCCCATAACTCCAAACAATCTCTTCCTTCTCATTAACTTGTATCACTCGTGAATTTAATGTATCAGAAATAAAAATAGTGCCTGTACTTTCATCAAACAAAGCAAACATTGGTACGTTTAAATAGTAACCACTCCCTGGTCTATTTTTAGTACCGAAAGACCACAGAATTTCCCCCAACGGGCTTATAATAAGAACTATTTGTTTCTTAGGCAATGTCAGAAGAAGATTTTCTTCTATAAACTGTAGATTAGAAGGTTCAGTCTGAGGATTAAAATTATAATCATGTACCTGATTCTTTCTATAAATTTTTATCCCATTTTCCCATTCTACTTTTATAACATCAGTTCCATACCTAAGAGCATCCCCATTGTCATTTAAAATGATTGGTTTTCCCTGTAATCTTGGTTTACCAATATCCATATTATTCTTTTGCTCGTAAACATTATTATTAATTATCTTGTATTGATTATCCTTATCCATTATCTCAGATATGTTGCACTTATTATCGTCTAATTCAAAGTAAAATGGTTCAGTAAAGTAACTCTCACCTCTTTCTTTATACTCTCCTACGTATTCAGGTCCGTAATCATTAATAAATTTTAATAGCATTTTAAATTTTCTCTCCCAAGCTTAAATATGAACGGATAATCTTAAATGCATGTTGAACGTTTTGTTCAAATTTCCCCTCAGCATTTAAATAATGATATGACCACTTACTATTCTTTTCTGCTATTTTATAGTTTTTTTGTAATCTTTTTAACTCATTAAGTGACTCTAATTTATGTTGTTCTGGGTAACTTCTTTTTTTTATTCTATTCTCTGCATTTTCTGGTTTAATATCTAAATAAAAGCTTATCAAAGGTTTTGGTAAAGCTTCAAATAAGGGGGAAACCACCTCAGGATTAGCATTATACTGTAAAGATTGTGTATACACATCTATAATATAACGGTCACAAAAATATAACGTGTTCTCTTCTATCGTACTGTTATACCACCAATTCAACCAATCCATTGTTAACGATGATAGGTATAAATCAGAGTTTAGATTGGGATAATACGCATGCTCATCATTATACTTATTAAAGCAGTATTTCTTAATTATTTCATTATTGTCGTAGTTTGGCCTCATATATCTAGACTTAATACCTATCTCATTAAAGTATTTCGCCAATCTTTTACTCATAGACGTTTTTCCACTTCCATCTATTCCTGAAAATGAAACTATCATATATCCATACCCCTTATAATATTCCTAACTATCTCGTGCACTTCTTTCGAATCGTTTCTATTACTATATGAATATTTAGGTTCAGACTGTCCTAAGTTTTTTTTAAAAGGATTAATAATTATTGTATCATCATTTTCTAAAGCGAATTTCTTTTCACTTTCCCCGATTAATTCCTCGTGCTTTTTTTCTCCAGATCTTCGACCAATTTTGTGTATAATTATCGAATTCTTATCAATCCCCCACATATCACTGGCTTCGTTAATAACAATTTGACATAAATCATTTAACTTAATCTCAGGTGATTTAGGTATAAATATTTCTCCTCCTTTCGCCTCCTTACAAGCATTTAACACAAGTTGTACCGCCTTGTCCTTAAGCATTACATATCTCGTCATATTTGGACAAGTTATTGTAACTGGACTTTTCTTTTTTATTTGATTTAACCAAACCTCTACAACCGACCCCCTTGACTCTATAATATTAGTAAACCTAACTGTTGCAAATATTGGGGAAGAAGTTGCCAACGCTTTTGATAAAATAAGCCTTTCTCCTAGCATCTTAGTAGCCCCCATAACATTAATAGGATTTACAGCTTTATCACTACTAGCATGTATAACTTTTTTCACGTTAAGTTCAAAAGCACATTCTATTATATTTTGTAATCCAATTAAATTTGTTTTTATAGCCTCAAAAGGATTATTTTCACAATATTCCACATGTTTTAAAGCAGCAAAATTAAATACATAATCAACTTCCCGCATTACAGAGCGAAGACTCTCCTTGTCTCTTATATCCCCGATTACGTTTTTTAATCCATCATATGTAATGCTTTGTTGAATTTTAAAATGATGATATTCATTTCTTCCGAAAAGAAGAATACATTTAGGTCTTTCTTTTATTATTTTTTTAACTATTTCATATCCAACGGTTCCTGTTGCTCCAATAACTAAAATCACTTTATTTTTAAACATCTTTCAACCCCCATCAGTTATTCAGTCTATTTTAAGTCATAAGGATATGACTTAATACCTATTTCATCAAATATTATATAGTTAGGAGTCTTCGATACATACTCAACAAGTAAGGCTATATCCCGTGGACTTATTAATTTTTCTTTAATATGAGGATCAACTTGCCTAGACATTTCTGAATCGACACTTCCTGGAGAAATTAAAATAAAACGAAATCCAGTTTTATGAAATTCCTTTTGTAATGATTTAACAAAACCTCGGAGTCCTGATTTGGCAGCACTATAAGCAGGTGCATTTTCTGCTCCCCCTCGTCCCCATCTAGAACCAAATATTATAAATAGAGTATTTCCTGATTTTCTTACTGATTTAAGGAAACTAGAAACTAAATTAAATGTACTACTTAAGTTAGTTGCAAGAATCTTATCCCAATCCTTCCTACTATGATCATCCATATTACCCATTTTAAGGACTCCAGCAGAATGTATAATAAGACTAACAGTCTTTTCTTCAAACAAATTATGAGTAAATATACTTTCGAAACTGTTTTCATTAGTGATATCTGATATAAAAATGTAGCAATACTCACAACCAAGAAACTTTCTTATACTATCTGCTTTTTCGCTATCTCTAGTTATTCCTACTATAAAATATCCTTCTTTCTTCAATTTAATTGCAATTTCTTTCCCGATATCTCCTGTAATTCCTGTAATTAGAGCAATCTTTTTCTTTTTTTTCATAATATTAACACCTTTTTACCTGTTATTTGATCAATGGTATAGAAGTTACATTGTTCTCAAGATAATTTAAAATCTTCTCATGTCCACTATGCCAAAAAGAATCACTTACATTCTCTGATATATCTATCCACCTATAATGAATGTGCTCATGGCTCAATGATATCTTTGAATTTTCTTTAACTTTATTAGTTTCAACCACTACATTTAATTGGTAGTGAGTTATATCATCATATGTATCTGGCCCCTTAAAGGTTAGTCCATTTATTCCTCTAGGAGTAATATTTAATCCAGTTTCCTCTTTAACTTCTTTTATGGAGGTAGAATATATATCTTCCCTTACATCAACAAAACCGCATGGGAAACACCACTTGAAATCATCACTTCTTTGTAGAATAAGATAGTTACCATCTTCGCTTACAATAGGCACTACAACTCCAATCTTAGGAGTTATAATACCGGAATCTTTAAGAAAATTTGTCATTAATATTTTTTTGTCGACATTTAACGTTGATGAAATAACCTCAGCTGTTAAATCAAGTAATTTTTTATACCTTAAATCGTCATAAGGATCTCTTGCATAATAAACCCCCTCTGTAGCAATCGCCCTTACTTTTTCTGTAAATTCTAGTATGTTCATTACTTTTTACGCCTCCTTCAGAAACATATCCAACAAATATTTTTCACTTATACTATTAATCTGATTATATAAATCCCATTGCCCTATAGCTATTAATCTATTATTTTCCTTTCTCGATGAATATTTTTCTTTGTCCCAAGCAAAGTAGTAATCCTCCACATAATCAATTACAAAACGCATACATAACTCTAAAGTAATCTGTTTAAATCCTGCCAAAGTACTTTTAACAAAATCAACCTTTCCCATTTTCTCTTTCATACAATTATAATACCCATTAATCACCTTTTTAATGTTATCAACTGAAATACTGGGTCTAATCTGCTCTTCATCACATGATATCGATCTTAACAAATCACCAATATCGATAAATATGGAACCGTTCATAAAAGTATCAAGATCAATAAATGTAAATGGTATTCCGTTTTTATCGTATATAATATTTTGAAATCTACAATCTCCATGTATTAATTGAACATTTTTAGTAGAAATTATTTCTATCTCTTTGATCGTTAAAATGTCTTCTGCTATGGAATATAGCTTTTTATCTAAAATAAATTTTTTAAGTCTTTCTATCTTTTTTAAATAATATGAAAAATTATGGAAATTCGAAATTGGAGATTTAGGTATAAAATTAATTTTATACAAATCACTATGAAACTTACTTAACAGTGATCCCATCATATATAAATCTATTTTATTGATATCTTTAATGTTTTCACCTAATATATAATTATATAACCTCCAGATTGTCCCATCCTTTGTCTGATGATATAACGTCCCTGACCTTGTTCGTATAATATTTGGCATTTCCCATCCCAATTTACTCATTCTTTCTGTAATATGTTCAATATTATAAAACACATTTTCCTTTAATATTGAATTTACCTTTTGCAATATATAATAAATTCCCGAATCCTGTACTATAAATGTTTTATTAAATAAACCTTCTTCACTTTTCGGAATTTGCGAAGCAATCAAATTATTTATATTTATAAAATAATTTGATAATATTTGAGATAGAGATTCCATTTACCACTTCCCCCCTATATATGAATATTACTAGGATAAATACGTATTCTTTTTTAATGGTACAATAACATTTACGTATTTTCAAATAATTCTACCTAATGTACAATAAAATTAAAAATCAATTTGTTATGTATTTGTATCTTTTTATTTTTTTTAAAAGGAATGATTATATTGAGAGTGCTACTTCAAAATAAGTACCTAATGTATATTTGGTTTGCACAAACAGCCTCAGGACTAGGTAATACATTTTCTGTTTTTATTCTGTCATGGTTATTATATGACTTAACTGAATCTACTATTTCCATGTCTACACTATGGTTTGTCTACATGACTTTTACCACTTTAAGTATTTTGATTTCGGGTCCCTACTTAGACAAAGTTGATAAAAAGAAAATTATGATATTTTCAGAATGGGTAAGATCCATTGCTTTTCTAACTATTTTTTTTCTAGTTTTATTTGGTAATTTATCCTCGGAAAGTATTTATTTTGTCACATCTATAGTCGGAATCGTAGAACCCTTATTCCGTCCTGCAAGTAATATATATATCAAACAAGTTGTTCCTGAAAAAAATTTATTGCAGGCAAATTCACTCCTAGAATCTACTTTGCAAACTATGATGCTCATAGGTCCAACCCTAGGGGGATTACTCATAGGTTTAACAAATCCAATCTTTCTAATATCATTATTAATTTTCACTTTATTTATATCCGGTTTTATACTCTTATTTTTGCCAAATTATATAAAAGATACTTCTACTAATACTCAAAATTCATCAACCTGGTTAAATGATTTCAAAAAAGGAGTTAATTATTACAAAAATAATAAATTATTTTTGTGGATAAGCCTATTAGTGGTAATAGTTAATTTTAGTGCTGGTTCTATACAACCGTTGCTACTCCCATATGTATTGGACTATTTGGATGGTTCCTCTTTTCACTATGGATTGTTCAGTTCCTCAGTTGCTTGCGGAATGTTATTAGGTTCGATTTTATTAACCACCAAAAGGGAGTTTAAAAATTTAAAACAAATAATGTTAGGATCAATTTTATTGGCAGGACTTTCAATATGTTTACTAAGTACTACAACTCACTACTTAATAGGATTATTCGGTATGATAATGTTTGGATTCTTCACCTCTATTTTTAACATCAATAACACAACATTATTTCAAAAAAGAGTCCCGAAACTACTATTAGGTAGAGTACTTAGCATACGTAGTTTATTCGCAAGACTAGGGATCCCCTTTGGTACTATTTTGGGAGGTATTCTTGCCGAAACTATCGGTTTCAACTATCTATTTTATATATTAGGTTTGCTTATAATTATCCCTTGTGTAATAGCCTGGTTTTTACCTAGCCTTCAACAATTAAATACGGGAAATAACCATAACTCAAAAAAGGTAAATATAAAAAGCATTAAATAATTCGTATAAACGCTATTTGCTCCCTTCCATCCCAAAATTAAAAAGATTCTGTTTGAGCAAAAGCACTGTCCGTATACACCTTTAAAAGGGATCTAATTAAAATTTATTTCATGATTAACTAAATAAAATAAAAATTCATAACTACTAAATTTACTTGACTATTCGGTTTTTTTATTTTATTGTTTCAATTATAGGGAGAGGGTCTATTTACATTTAGTTTATTTACCTTTTTACTAGAAAGGAGGGTGATTTTAATGAAAGGAAATATCTTTTCCGCACCTATTCGTTGGAGATAGTTTAAGTATTTAATATAAATTTTATTTCTACAGACCCTCTCCTTTAACATTTAGATCGGAGGACTACGCATTGTTAAATAAAGATTTTATAAGATTTCTATTAATAGGAGAAAAAATAAGTCAAAAACCATTTCATTTATCACAAAAAGACTTCATACCACTTATAAAAACAAAACTATTCGGATTTGTATCAGAGTTTGTAAATACACAAGAGGTGACCTTTGATGACAAACTAATTAATCTATTTGAAGATTCTATTATGATTAATAAAATTAGAAATATAAATTTAATTAATACTTCTATAGACCTCGATAACACACTAGAAACAAACAACATAAATCGTTTATGGATTAAGGGTATATCGGATTTATATAACACTCCTGATTATATAAATTTAAGAAAGCTTTCTGACGTTGATATTTTGGTTGAAAAAAATCAATGTTCCTTTGTTAGGGAAATTCTATTACAAAATGGTTTTCAGCATGGAGCATACTCTAATCAAGGTGAGTGGGTTACAGCAAAAGAAGAAGAAATATTAGAAATGGAAAAAAAACACTATGAGTTATTCCCTTTATCAAAAATGGTTCATATACCTAACCTTGACGCATTTAATTTTAATAAAAACCTACTAACCACTTTTAGAATTCGTTCAAAGGACAATATTTTTTTTACAGATTATTGTATAGATGTTCATCATGGTTTAACATTTGATTTAGATACAAGTTGGATGTTAGGAAAAGGGCGTTTTCCTCGGATGGAAAGAATTGATGAAATATGGTACTTTATTAATAAGGTTTACCATGAAATAATTATAGGTGAGTCTATTAACCTTCAGCTTTTCCTTATCACCCTAAAAATTATACGGGAGTCAGGTATTGAAAAAAGGGATATTATAAACAGACTTTATAAAACTGGTTATACGAATACTACCCCCATTGAACTTATTTACTCTATCGCATATAAAGAAATTACTTCTGAAGAAATAGACACTATTGTAGAAAAGATTGAAAGTAAAATTTAAAGATATTAAATAATTGTTACTAACACATTAATAACAGATACTATTTCTAGGGGTGTGACTTGTGAAAAAAGAACAGATTAATACAATTATTTTTGATTTTGATGGAACATTAGCCGATACTTTAAATCTCTGCTACCATTCTTTACAGAAAGTTTTTTATGTTTTTGATAACAAGAATTTTTCCGTTAAACAAATTAAAAAAATGTTTGGTCCTACAGAACCAAACATAATTAAGTCTAATCTTATAAATAGTAAAAAAAAAAAGCTATAGAATTATATTTAAGTACTTATGAAGAAAAACATAAAGATTTTGTTAAACCGAATCTTGAAATTAATAATATGTTACGTTATCTTAAAAAAAATGGTTTTAACTTGGGTATTGTAACTGGAAAATCTGAAACAAGTTTACATATTTCTCTAAAATATCTTCAAATGAATAATATATTTGACTATATAATAACTGGAGATGATGTGATTAAACCCAAACCTGATCCTGAAGGAATAAATAAAGTGTTATCCTTTTTTAATATCAAAAATGATGATGCGATATTTATAGGTGATAGCGATGCTGATATCCTAGCTGGGAAAAAGGCAAATATCTATACTGTGGGTGTCCAATGGTTACCTACTTACCAAACATCTATTTTCAATATTCAACCTAATAAAATCTATACAAACATAAATGAATTCATTAGTTCCTTTCATTAAAGACCTTTTTAGTAATAAATCCAAAATTTCTTATAAATTATATTTTAAATGTTAACACCTTTTTAGAAGTTATTATAAATGAAATAACTAATCAAGAGTAATTTTTAAAATGTTCTGATCACCGTTCTTCTACGATTAGAACTTTTTTTAGTTGGTATGTGGTAATTAATCCTCGATACTAGAAAATATAGGAGTTAGATGTTGTTGCGTATTGCGGACAGTTTGGGTCAGTAATAGCGGAAGGAAGATACACCTCCAATGTTTTACCATAATTAGCGCAATTACTACTATCCGCCACCATTGAATTAACTTGTCATATTGAGGGAACAATCGGTCTTTTATAAATAAATAAATGCCAAATAGGCACACCCGCTCAAGGATGATAAAACGGACAATCCTATTCTAAGCATTCGCTGGCGGAGCCCCTCTTCCAGCAAATGTAAAGAAACGAGCGTTACAGTCAATAGCAAACAGCCACAATGTGGCTCAGTCTTTATACTTTAAAGAATGATTTCACTATTAGTGGCTCTCTTTTCCGCATTCGGTGGCTCCAAACTACTTATTAGTGGTTCAATTCATCGGCAGGACAGTTAGTGTCATATATTGTTTGGATAGGTTACACTTGACTAGACAAAAAATTAAGGTGAAGTAGACTAAACAGAACATATAATGATTCATATTATAAAAGTAAGTTTGTTCAACAAAGTGCCTTTATGCGGAGAAGCGGGCATGATACCCTGTTTCAAGAGCCAAGTGTTTTAATAACAATGCTTTGAGGGCATCTGTAAATTTATGACTTGGACGTTCACTCGTTCTGCTGGTAACCATACAGAACAATAGGAGGTCCTTTGTTTCCTGTACGATAAAGCCACATGTAGGATGGTTGATGTGGCGGGACGTTCCAAGCTACAGCGTCGTTTCACATGCATGGAGGCTATCTTAGTCTAAAAGATGCGCGTGCAAATGGTCATAAATAAGGGAGAGACAAGTATTAGCTTCATAAGTAATTCCGTTGACAAACATTTGCGGAATAGAAATGCCAAAGCGTTTCAAATGCCTCTCCTGACGATATAGAGGCAAAACTCCTCTCCGCATACTTTTGGTGCATGATATAAGCGATGGTCGAAGGAGATGCCAGACTTCCTGGAAATACAGACTCTGGCACTTGCTTCAAGGTTATTTGCTTGATTTTCGACCAAGCGTAATCCATAAATAAATAGCCACAGCAACAAGTACAATTAATGCAATAATATTTATTATTGTTGAAATAGAGTCATTGTCTACGAAAATATTTATAAGAAATGAACCTGCAACTATCACTAAAACAATGAAATATAAATTTTTATTCATGATATCCCTCTCCATTAAAACGTAAGCGTAAAACAGCCCACACCTATTATGTAGATGTGGGCCTATGTTAAGATTTACTTAGATTTCGTAGGAACGCGACACTCTTGAGGCAGCGTGGTTGACCACGGTAAGAGTTGGGCTAGTTGTTCCCTATCTGTTGTATCTATATTGGGAAGTCGTTCAAATAAGTAGCTAAGATAATGGAATGGATTTAATCCGTTTTCCTTGGCTGTTTCCACTATGCTATAAACAATGGCACTGGATGTAGCTCCTTTGGCGGTATTACTAAACAGCCAAGCTTTTCTTCCGATCACAAAAGGCTTGATCGACCGCTCTGCGCAGTTGTTGTCTATCTCCAATCTTCCATCCTTTAAAAATCCTTCTAAGCGATCCCATTGTTTACGGCAATAGGTAACAGCTTTGCCTAGTTTACTCTTCGGAAGAACACGCGGTGTTTGCTGTTTTAGCCATGCTGAAAAAGCATCCAGCACGGGCTGACTGCGCTCCAAACGTTGTTCATAACGTTCCTTTGGGCTAACGCTCTTTAGGTCGCGTTCGATATCGAATAATTGATTACAAAAGTCTAAGCCTTCTTTCGCTTTTACCGCTGTAGTGGTCGAAGATTCGGGAAGCGATTGTAATGCTTCTGTGAATTTACGACGTGCATGCGCCCAGCAACCAATCAGTACGACATTCTTTATTCCATTATAACCAGGGTAACCGTCTACTGTTAAGTAGCCCTGATATCCCTGTAGGAATCGTCGTGGATGTTTGGATGCTCTTGTTTGCTGGTACTCATACAAAATGATTGGCACATCCGTATGGCCAGAGCGATACAGCCACATATACGAATTGGAAGTAGCTTTTCTACCTGGTTCAGATAAAACTTGTACAACTGTTTCATCTGCATGTATGGTATCCAATTCTAATAGGGCGGTATGCATCTCTTTGTAAATGAGAGTAAGCCAAGTGGTCGCACCATATATGACCCAATTAGCTAGTGTTTGACGTGGAATAAAGACGCCAAATCGTTCGAATTGCTTCTCTTGGCGATACAACGGCATTCCTTCCACGTATTTTTGCGACATCGTATAGGCCATGGCGGAAGGAGAGGCTAAACTCCCCGGAAACACAGGCGCCGGCATTTTAGCTGTTTGAATAGGCGTTTGTATCTCATGTTGTTCACAATGGCGACAGCTATAGACGTACTGGACATGTTCCACCACTTTCACCTGCGCAGGAATAACCTTTAATTCTTTACGCACTTGCGTGCTCATTTCATGCAGTTCACCAGCGCAACACGAACACACCTGTTCCTCAGCAGGTAAACGGTATTCTACCGTTTCCGTAGGCAGGTTGTCTAATTGCTCCTTGCGTTGCCCTTTTTGCTTCTTGCGTTTATATGTAATCGCCTCCACCGTAGGCTCTTCATGGTTGGAATCCGAAGTGTCCTCTACCTCGTTAAAAAGAGACAGTTGGTCAGAATTGGTCTTCTCGCTAGAAGAGCCGAATTTTTGTTGTTGAAGCAATCTAAATTGTTCTTCATACCATTTTAATTTTGCTTCTAACTCTTCTTTTTCCAACTCTAGCTTTTCGTTGAGCTCTTGATAATATTCCATTGTTTTCTTGTTTGTTTGCGCTGTTTTATCCATAAAATTAGTATACGAAAAAGAACCCGACTTGCCTAGTCGAATTCCCGTATTTCTATATTTCAATTTTTTATAGAATCGTGCGCGCTAGTACTTCTCTGTGTGCTTGGTGCTGGTTCATCGACATACCATCCAACAACCAGCGAAATTGACGTGGGCTAATAGATATAGGCGTTGTGTCTTTATCGGATGGCCATTGAAATGTTCCTTTTTCAAGCCGACGATAATACAGCCAAAATCCGTTGACTTCCCATTGCAGTATTTTTAACTTATCACGCTTTCGGTTACAAAATACAAACAGGCAAGGAGAAAAAGGGTCTAAATCGAAGCATTCTATCACAATGGCAGCAAGTCCATCAATCGATTTACGCATATCTGTGCTACCGCAAGCTAAATACACTTTTTCAAATGGCATATTCATGAACGTGATTACTTCCCTAAAACATGAATAATATCCGAGAGTAAGTTCATATCCGTTCCTGATCGCACTTCAATGGAGGTGGAACCAACGTGAATAAAGATTGGTTCTTTCTCGTGAGGTGGTACAAGTGGAGAATCACCCATTTGAACGGTTAGCCATTGTGTTTCCCTGGATGCGCTTTTCTTGATGGAAGTTTTGCCGTGCTCACGAAATTGTTGCACCCAATAATACATCTGATGCGTTTTAATTTCTTTCCCTCGGCACCATTCAGATATACTTTGTCCGCTTTTTTTCCAGGCATCATACCGCGCTTTCCATTCTATTCGCTTGTCTTTTAGGGTCATCGCATAACCTCCTAATTTATTTTCTAAGAAGATTATCACATAGATGCCCTGTGATTGTTATGTGTATTTTATTTTACGCTTACATTAAAACGTATAACATCGCCGAAACGACAATTATTTTTTATGGGTGCCTTTCTCTATAAGCCATATTAATAAGCCTCCCTGTAATTAGTATGATGGCTAAACTTAAAAATATTTGAAGAAGACTATCGTCAGGCAACAGATTAAATAACAAAACGTCAACTATTAAATATAAACCATTCTTCATCCCTTCTCACTTCTGAACCTCTTACATGCAGTGATTTTTTCATGTTCCACTAATCTACTTATTCAAATCAAAATTATATTTGATATCCACGCTGCCATCTATATTTACTGTTATATAATCAATGATTACTTTTAAAGCATGGTATAAATCCTGATCCTTTTTTTCGATCGTTTTAAAAGCTTGTTGGATGTTTTTCACAGATACTTCCTGTACTTCTTCATTTTTATACAAGAACAGTTTATCCTGGGCTTCTTTTATCTGTTGTTCAAATTCTTTTCTTCTAACTTGAAATTCTACTTTATCAATCAATTTATCAAGGTAAAGATCAACAAGGCCTTCGTTTTTTTCTTGATATTTGGCAATACTATTTTCCAATTGCTTCACTTGCTGCTTAGAGTGATTATTTAAAGTATTGTTAAAATCAAGCGAAACTTTTTGTCCAGTTTCTAATAGGCGCTCAACTATAAAACGGCGAAATTCTTCATAGCGAATAGGTACATGATTGTCGCATCCACTCTTCCCACTTCTCCTATAAGCACTACATTTTAAATATCGCCAATGGGTTTTCGTTCCATCTAGTTTTTGGTTCCAAGATTGAATAATCACTATATTAGATCCACATTTCCCACATTTGAGAAGACCACGAAATTCATTCCATGGCGTGATTTTCGTTTTAATGTTGACCTTCTTTTTATTATTTGCTAGTTTCCAATCTTCTTTACTAACAATTGCAGGGTGATGATCTTCAAAAACAATCCATTTTTCTTCTGGGTTGCGTATCTGTTTTTTACGGCCATCTACTTTAATTGTGGTATATTGATTGAGTATGAAAGTTCCACAAAACGTTGGATTTTTAATAATTCGTTGAATAGACGTAATCTGCCATGCTTTTCCACTTCTCGGCGGAAGAATCTCCCCTTGTTGAACACCCTTGTTCAACAAGTGTGTGATTTTTTTAAAGCCAAATCCTTCTTCGTTATACCATTTATAGATTTGCCGAATGACATTTGCCTCATCTTCTTTAATAACTAACTTCTGATCAATACGGTCATAACCGTATGGGATTTTCCCTATATGCTCCCCTCTCCGTACTTTAGCTGCAAGAGCAGAGCTAATGGAAACAGATAAAGACTTTGGATATTGTGCAGCAAACATCGAAAACATTTCAAATTTCATGTCGTTTTTTCCTTCTACATAGCTATCATAGCCTTCTTCGATGGTTACTACTCTTACACCATGACCAAGCAACACTTCTTTAATTTCCAAAGCATCCTTTAAATCACGAGCTAATCTATGTATAGATTTAAAAAGAACCATCTTTATTTCACGATTTCTAGCTTTTTGGAGAATTAATTGCATGGCCGTTCTTTCCAGAAATAGTGTCCCTGATTTATCTTCATCAACTAATACAGCGTTCTCATTAAATTCATAATGGTTCTGTTCCAGCCAGTATCGACATATATCAATTTGGTTGGGAACAGATTCTTTTTGGCTATCCTTATCACTGGAAACACGAGTGTAAATTAAATATTTGTAGTCATTATATTTAGTTATTTCTACATCGGACTGTTTAAACATAATGCCCCTCCCCAATACCAAAATATGCGTACTTCCATTATAACATTACGGGAAGAGTTATGATTGCAGTTGCGGAAACAGGTTTATTATTTCACAAAACTTCTCTACTTCTCTGAATTTCTAACTTTTTTCCACTCCATACCAATTTCAATAATTGCAATCAATAAGACTATCCATATAACAGCATTACTAAAAGATAAACCACTAGTTGATTGACCCCACTGTCTGGTTCTCGGTATTTCTTAAATATAACACTGCATAAAATAAGTCCTATGAATAGAATTGAAACAACAGTTTTGGGAATAGCTTCTTCGAGTAAAAATTCAAAAAATAGTCGTAAGTGAACAAAAGTGTAAAAGCCAGCCAAAAAAAGACGTCTAATGGTTTTATAAATTTAATAATAATTACCTCCCTCTATATAATCCCCCCATAATTCTAGACACGAAATAAGGAGATGTTAGAGTAGATTTATAGGTCAATTATACCTTTTCTAAAGAAAAATATGCTTAATATCCAAAATATATTAATTAATGTTAACACTTATTTTGATTAGTAACTAGGAAGGATGTTTTAAGTGGTTTATATTCATTACAAATTGGGGTTAAAAAGTTCTAGACAACCACAATCAATTTACCAGGGAGCAATTAAAATTGGAGAAATCGAGAGAACCTATAAAAATTCCTTTATATATTGGCTTGATACTATCGCTCTTAAAGGAAATTGGTTTATATCATATGCAATTAGGGATACTGAGGGAAACACCGTTATTAATGCTAAGGATACGTCCACTTTATTGAGTAGGCAATTTAATATTCATTACCAAGATGCAGGTCTTATTAATCATCGTATTTCTTTAAAACACCAAAGAGAAATCAATCTATCATATACTATATACAATTTTACTTTTAAAGGAGAAACTTATTGCATTAAAAAAGAAAAATTTAAACCTGCTAATCTATTATGGAATGATATAGTAATAGCTGAATGGAACATAGCCATTTTTAACAGAACTGTAAAACTTCAAATATTTGAAAAGTTACTTGATGAGCCATTACTTGTTTTAGTATTATTTCATTCAGCATTTGGTAATCAAAGATAAGCAAGGCATTATAACAGGAAGGTGACTTTTGGCTTAATATGTAGAAAATCGCTTTTTGATAAATGGAGAAACTATTTTTTCTGTATTCTATTTAGGCTACAAACGAATGTTCCAATACTTATAAAGAGAATTTATGAAAAAGAAAAACCTTGAAAGGATTGGCCAATCAAGGTTCTATGTTAAATACGTTATTATTTTCAGCTATCTCTTTTCCACACAAATTGTCCGTTGGTTAAATAAACAGCACTTGGTGGGTCATCGTAGAGAGAGATTTCAACCAAGGAACTTTTCTCTTGTCTTAACCAATTATATACACTACCTTCATTAGTAGAAGGGTGTGATAAAATACGATTAACTTGAAATGCAACCGCATGATACTCTGTATGTAAGCGTAAAATAAAATACACATAACAATCACAGGGCATCTATGTGATAATCTTCTTAGAAAATAAATTAGGAGGTTATGCGATGACCCTAAAAGACAAGCGAATAGAATGGAAAGCGCGGTATGATGCCTGGAAAAAAAGCGGACAAAGTATATCTGAATGGTGCCGAGGGAAAGAAATTAAAACGCATCAGATGTATTATTGGGTGCAACAATTTCGTGAGCACGGCAAAACTTCCATCAAGAAAAGCGCATCCAGGGAAACACAATGGCTAACCGTTCAAATGGGTGATTCTCCACTTGTACCACCTCACGAGAAAGAACCAATCTTTATTCACGTTGGTTCCACCTCCATTGAAGTGCGATCAGGAACGGATATGAACTTACTCTCGGATATTATTCATGTTTTAGGGAAGTAATCACGTTCATGAATATGCCATTTGAAAAAGTGTATTTAGCTTGCGGTAGCACAGATATGCGTAAATCGATTGATGGACTTGCTGCCATTGTGATAGAATGCTTCGATTTAGACCCTTTTTCTCCTTGCCTGTTTGTATTTTGTAACCGAAAGCGTGATAAGTTAAAAATACTGCAATGGGAAGTCAACGGATTTTGGCTGTATTATCGTCGGCTTGAAAAAGGAACATTTCAATGGCCATCCGATAAAGACACAACGCCTATATCTATTAGCCCACGTCAATTTCGCTGGTTGTTGGATGGTATGTCGATGAACCAGCACCAAGCACACAGAGAAGTACTAGCGCGCACGATTCTATAAAAAATTGAAATATAGAAATACGGGAATTCGACTAGGCAAGTCGGGTTCTTTTTCGTATACTAATTTTATGGATAAAACAGCGCAAACAAACAAGAAAACAATGGAATATTATCAAGAGCTCAACGAAAAGCTAGAGTTGGAAAAAGAAGAGTTAGAAGCAAAATTAAAATGGTATGAAGAACAATTTAGATTGCTTCAACAACAAAAATTCGGCTCTTCTAGCGAGAAGACCAATTCTGACCAACTGTCTCTTTTTAACGAGGTAGAGGACACTTCGGATTCCAACCATGAAGAGCCTACGGTGGAGGCGATTACATATAAACGCAAGAAGCAAAAAGGGCAACGCAAGGAGCAATTAGACAACCTGCCTACGGAAACGGTAGAATACCGTTTACCTGCTGAGGAACAGGTGTGTTCGTGTTGCGCTGGTGAACTGCATGAAATGAGCACGCAAGTGCGTAAAGAATTAAAGGTTATTCCTGCGCAGGTGAAAGTGGTGGAACATGTCCAGTACGTCTATAGCTGTCGCCATTGTGAACAACATGAGATACAAACGCCTATTCAAACAGCTAAAATGCCGGCGCCTGTGTTTCCGGGGAGTTTAGCCTCTCCTTCCGCCATGGCCTATACGATGTCGCAAAAATACGTGGAAGGAATGCCGTTGTATCGCCAAGAGAAGCAATTCGAACGATTTGGCGTCTTTATTCCACGTCAAACACTAGCTAATTGGGTCATATATGGTGCGACCACTTGGCTTACTCTCATTTACAAAGAGATGCATACCGCCCTATTAGAATTGGATACCATACATGCAGATGAAACAGTTGTACAAGTTTTATCTGAACCAGGTAGAAAAGCTACTTCCAATTCGTATATGTGGCTGTATCGCTCTGGCCATACGGATGTGCCAATCATTTTGTATGAGTACCAGCAAACAAGAGCATCCAAACATCCACGACGATTCCTACAGGGATATCAGGGCTACTTAACAGTAGACGGTTACCCTGGTTATAATGGAATAAAGAATGTCGTACTGATTGGTTGCTGGGCGCATGCACGTCGTAAATTCACAGAAGCATTACAATCGCTTCCCGAATCTTCGACCACTACAGCGGTAAAAGCGAAAGAAGGCTTAGACTTTTGTAATCAATTATTCGATATCGAACGCGACCTAAAGAGCGTTAGCCCAAAGGAACGTTATGAACAACGTTTGGAGCGCAGTCAGCCCGTGCTGGATGCTTTTTCAGCATGGCTAAAACAGCAAACACCGCGTGTTCTTCCGAAGAGTAAACTAGGCAAAGCTGTTACCTATTGCCGTAAACAATGGGATCGCTTAGAAGGATTTTTAAAGGATGGAAGATTGGAGATAGACAACAACTGCGCAGAGCGGTCGATCAAGCCTTTTGTGATCGGAAGAAAAGCTTGGCTGTTTAGTAATACCGCCAAAGGAGCTACATCCAGTGCCATTGTTTATAGCATAGTGGAAACAGCCAAGGAAAACGGATTAAATCCATTCCATTATCTTAGCTACTTATTTGAACGACTTCCCAATATAGATACAACAGATAGGGAACAACTAGCCCAACTCTTACCGTGGTCAACCACGCTGCCTCAAGAGTGTCGCGTTCCTACGAAATCTAAGTAAATCTTAACATAGGCCCACATCTACATAATAGGTGTGGGCTGTTTTACGCTTACCTCTGTATAATTCTCATCATCATCTTCTAGACCATTATCTGTCTCGAAAAGTGTATCTGGTTCACCAATAATTTTCAATCCGTTCTCCCATTCTATTATTAGTTCACCACTATTATTTTTTAATGCATCTATTAAAGGATCATATCCCATAAATATCCTCCTTTTTTACTTTCTAAGTGGTTCTGATGGTACAATATGAGCGCCACCAAGCTATCATAGCTTCTATACTCTTCTGGATGTTTTTTACTTGTGTATGTACTTGTTCTAGGCGTGATATCGTTTTGTCAATATAGCTATGGAGGTCGCTCACATAAAGCTTTTAATGAACATCCCCTCCCATCTTAGTTAAAACTTAATTCCCCCTTTAGTTGCATTATACTAAATGCACAAAATTTATTGAATTGTTTATGTATAATTATTGACATAAATTACATATTAAGTTATTTTTGTTATGGGAGGAGATTTTTATGAGAAAAGTGAATTTTAGGTATTTTCTTTTGCTTATTTGTACTGTTTTGTTAATCTCTAGTATTTCCTTATCTTTTGGAACTTCAGCGCAAGCTGCAGAAAACGTTACTGCACAACCAGTTTTAGAGGAGGAACTGCTATCACAAAACAGTGACTTTGTTAATTTTTTGGATGGGGTTGAACAACTTCCTTCTGTTATAATTGAACAAGGTCCAGAAAAGACTGCAAATTGGCTTTCTGAAAAGACGGGGGTTGAAGTCACTACTGATGGCCAAAACTTATATATACCATCTTTGGCTAATGTAAATCTAGAGGATAATCAACCTCTTGTCGAGTCTCGAATAACGACTTTTAGTACTTGGGGTTGCATAACTGCTATAGGATTGATGATAGGATCGGTCGGTTTTCCTTTTTCAAAAATCTTAAAGCTGAAAAGCTCTATTAAACTTTTGGGTGGCGTTAAAAAAACCGTTCAATCAATTCATAAAAATTATAAAAAGTTACGTAAAAACAGATGGAGAAAGAAAGATGCGTGGAAAGAAGCGGTGAGGCAAACTTCCAGTGATCTTCCAACAGAAGTTAGAGACGCTTTTCTTGATTTTTTTAACATAAGCAATGTTATTAATCAATGTACTTAATGTACAAGAAACAGGTGATATCCATTAAAAGGTCTAAAACACTACCATTTAAATTGGCGGTTGTTATTTTGGTTGTTTTCCAGTTATATACAATCTTTGAAAACTGGAATGGTGATCTTAAAACAAACATAATTTCTGCATTAATTCTTATAGGCTGCATTATTTTAATAACACTAGATATTTTTTTAAACAGATAATTGATTAAAGAGAATTACCCAAAGAAGTCGACTGTTCTGAAAAAAACGGTCGACTTTTTTAAATGAAATTCTTAAACGACCACCTGCTTTAGCAGGTGGTCGTTTGAGACTTTTCCCGCTGGAATAATAGAAGCGCCAGTCCATAATCTTTCACCTGTAGAGGTCTCTGAGTCCAGAACGGTTTTTATATCATCTACAATAACAAAGTCTAACGCTTTCTTGGAAAGTTTTAAGCCCGTTTTTCCAGTCTTATGTCCTGCTAAACCTACGTGTAAACCTGCTTTGGCTATTCCTTGTGTTGTCTTTTCAATCCAATTCTTTTCCGGATCTTTCTCATTCTGGCAATATTATTTTCGTCTAAACCTACTTTTTTAGACAATTCATTCTTATGGCGTGAGGCATTTTCAAATTATTACATCAAAAAAGGAAATAATTTTAATTTTTCGTTTTTAGCATAACACTCTACATGATAAGCCATTCTAGAGTGTTATTTTGGACTACTTCATATCCGACGGTACAAAATCATAATTATTCACTCTCTTTTGCTCAAATCCCATAGTAAGCATTTTTATATTATATGGAGCAACTATTTTTTCTGTATCCTACTTAGATTACAAACGAATGTTCCTATATAAAAAGGGGCTGTCGCAAAATGCATAAAATGCATTTGCTGACAGCTCCTTATTTTTCGTTGAAGTTTTGATTCCATTATTTTATGTTATTTAAAAAACACCCTTTAAAGACTCGACTGATCAAATATTGCGACTAAATTTAAATTAAACTCATTATCTCATCAACTGACTCTTTAAACATATCAGGGTCTTCATTTTTTATTTCAATTAATAAGCCTATAACCACATTTCTGGTTGGTGAATCTAATTGTGAAAGTATTTCCCCGTATGTTAGCCTAACTCTAGAGTGATTAAGAATTCTGTAATGTAAAATTTCTGCCCACTCTTTGCCTCGGTTCATAATTTTAGGAATGCTTTTAGCAATTAAGGTAAGACCTTTTTCCATATTATTTTTATATAAATTTTCTATACTATGGATCAAACCAAACATGATTTCATACTGCTCAGTTTCATCATCAAAAGCTAAACATAACCTTGGAATAACCGATACATCCCCATAATACAATATCTTGGACAAGCACTCTTCAAAAATTTGTATTTCTGTTTCGTTTTCTAAAAGACGATTATCATATAATTTATTTAAATAGAGCTTAATATCCATAGAACCATCCCTTCCATAACTATTTTTTGAATAAGTCTGGATATAATTCTTTATTTTTTCTAATCACACTTTTAAGCCCTTTCCGGATTTCATGTGTATATAATTGATCTTTCAAATATATCCTTCTAGCATCAAATATATCATGGGCAAGAGCATTACGATGGCTTAAATCTAAATATTCATCTAATTTTTCACCACTGAGGCCATAAGTATAAGTCTCTCTATGTCGACCTCCAGAACCTGGATGAGGCTGTTCCATATTCATGCTCACACCATTGTTTCTTTTGACCCCAGCTTGCTTCATTTTTTTTGCTGAAGGCATATGATGAGGGGTAATATTATCAAATGCCGTACCCTGTTTTGCAAGCTGTTTAAACGTACCTGCTTTACCTTCAGAAGCAAGCAGTGTTGTACTGTTACTTTTATTATTCGCGTTGATCTTCTTCCCTTGCAATTTACCCTTATCCGCAAATTTAATAACTCCACCAGCCTTAACTAGCTTTAAGACTTTGCCCGCTGGAATAATAGAAGCGCCAGTCCATAATCTTTCACCTGTAGAGGTCTCTGAGTCCAGAACGGTTTTTATATCATCTACAATAACAAAGTCTAACGCTTTTTTGGAAAGTTTTAAGCCCGTTTTTCCAGTCTTATATCCTGCTAAACCTACGTGTAAACCTGCTTTAGCTATTCCTTGTGTTGTCTTTTGAATCCAATTCTTTTCCGGCTCTTTTGGCTTGTGTCTGTCGGCAGGAATAGCATCCACTAATTCATACTCAGCGTTTCCGAATTCTGATTGATATTTCCTTACGATTCTACCATCTGTCAAAGTATAGTAAGTTCCCTGGTGTACTTTTTTATAGTCGGAGATCTTTACTGAGGAAACTACTTGATGTTCAATGGTAGTAAATTCCCTTGTAGTTAAACTATCTCCTGATGCTGCCACAGCTGCCTGCATTGCTCGGTAGCTATAATCCAATGTTTGTAGCCCGAATTTTTTCTGTAGATAATGCACGAACAAGTTTGCTGGTCGCAAATACTGAGATAATAGATACTTTCCAACCTCACCAAGCACCGTCTCTAGCCCAACGGCATTTCGAACAGCCTTACTCCTAATGCCGCTTATTAGCTCTTTATGAAACCTTTGATCTGCTAATTGCCGTGCTTGGTAACTCCCAATATGTATTTGGCCATTATTTCCTAACTCGCGGATTTGGCTAATGTAGTTTTTCATCATGTGAATATCTTGTTCAATCGGTTCCAGCTTAGCTGTATTATGACGATCCAATTCATACAACTTTTCTAGGGTCTTATGGGTCTTTTTCTTTCCATGTTGTACATTATCCAAGAACTCGCTATCTTCTATCTTAGGTAAGTCCACAATATCACTTACCGATTGGATAATAGCATTCGCTTCATCTGTTAAATCCATCGTAACTTGTTCCATTCGTTCTAATCCCCGTCGTACATCTTGAGAAAGAAAATCTTCTCGAATAACCCCGTCTTTATCTGGCTCCATGTACTGAATCGACTTTTTCATTTTCTGTAAAGTATCGGTGTAATTCGTAATAAACCCCTCTAGAAACAACAAAAACGGCATGTGCACCTCTTGATAAAAGGCACGAATGGAATTAGCCAGTTTCCCTTTAAATTCATCCTCCAAAGCTATCAGAGCTTCTATACTCTTCTGGATGTTTTTCACTTGTGTATGTATTTGTTCTAGGCGTGATATCGTTTTGTCAATATAGCTATGGAGGTCGCTCACATAAAGCTTTTAATGAACATCCCCTCCCATCCCCATTGGTAATAATTTCAATGTAACCCTTTTAGTTGCATTATACTAAATGCACAAGGAATATGAAACGGTTGATCTGCAATTCATTTTCTATGCAACAAACAATATATACTACTGGTTATAAAAGAATAAAACCAACAACTTTTATCACTTTAAATATATACTGTGATATATTTTATTTCTTTTATATATTTCATTATATATTTTAGTATGTTATAATGTATATAAACAATAAATGACATGGGAGGAATTTATATGTTAGCTTTTTCGTTTGATGTGGGGAATGGTTTTGTAAAGGCAAGAAATAATAAAAGGAGTATGATTGCTCCAAGTTCCATTGCTAAAAAAGAAAGCATGGGAAGTTCAAGCATTACAGACATGTCTTCGAGCTTTGACGCCTCATTTGGTTACCGTGAATTTGAATCTAGCTTAGATGACGGAACAACATATATTTGGGGAGAAGAAATTGCTGATGTCGTGGATCCAAGTTCATTACTTCCTACATATACACATAACCACCGTTATACGCAAAAGCGTTTCAAACTTCTGTGCTCTTTCATTCTTGCTGAGCTTGCTAGCGATTATGAAGAAGATGAACTACGTGATGTCATTGTTGTAACGGGGCTTCCGTCACAAGAAGTAGGAACAACAGAGGCCGAAGACTTTAAGCGCTTTTTACAACAAAAACACATTGTGAAAATTAATGGCAAACAGTTATTCATCCATGTTACTGATGTACGTATTATTGAGCAGCCCTTAGGCACTCTACTTCACCAATACATGAATGAATCTGGACAAGTTCATAAGGAATTTTTAAACAACACATTAACCGTCATTGACTTCGGCGCAGGCACAACCATCATGGACACCTTTAAAAATGTAAAGCGCCTAGAAGATAAATCTGAAACATATTATGAGGGTATGAACGATATTCATAAACGAATTGCTAAACGAATCGAGCGTGAACATGGCATTAAAGGTTTAGATGCAAGCTTTGTAGAAGAAGGCTTTCGCAATAACACAATGGTTGCCACCGTATCCGAGCGAAAAAAATACTCTTTTGAAGACATAGCAAAAGACATCATTACAAACTTTATCGAGAAGCTTATCTCTGATATGGACGCTGTACTAACAAATCGAGATAGTATCGATAAATTCATATTAACCGGAGGCGGTGTTCACATCGTATCCACTTATTTTCAAGACACATTTGGTGAGGATTCCGTTCTTATAGTGGAAAACTCTCAAGAAGCAAATCTAAGTGGCTTTTACAAGTTAGCTTCTACCATTAGTCGTAAAGAAAAAGCTAGTTAAAATAGGGGATATCTCTCCCCTATTTTGCTTTAGGATGAACTATAGTATATACTATTAAACGTATTACATATTAAAATGAAAGGGGTAAACGCATGACTACACATCGGAAATTATTCTCCTATGACAGCTTAGAAGATGCTGATATTCATGAATTCTTTCAATCTTTACCCGATCGCCAAGCTTCCAAATATATTCGCATCGCTATTAGGAAACTAATGAAGGAAATGGAGGAAAAAGGGGAAATCAGCCCCATTTCAAAATCCTCTAGCTCTTCTACAGAAAGCAAAGAAGAGAATACAAATAAGCAACACCAGGAATCAAATAATGATACCTTTATAAACAACGACGATATTCTTAATTTAGGAAAATAGGTAAAGGTTATATTGTGCTACTCGTTATAAATAGCAGTAGCGCAATTTACTTTTAAGCTTCCATAGAAAGGGCTGCTTCTTTTTGTTTGTTGTTTTCTTTTGTTTTCTTTTTTTCATAAGGTTGCATCCCAAATTCAGCTAATTCATCAGCTGTTAGCTTTCTCTCATAAGCTACAATACCATGCTTACCTTCACCTTCTTTCCAATCCACAAATCCTTTGGGTTGAGAATTGTCCCCTATCGGCCTTTCTTTCATTTCATACCAGAATAAGTTGTTCTTATGATTGATTGTATCCTTATTTTCTTCAAATTCATGCTGCATAGTTTTTTGCTTATTTAACCCTTCTTCCATTGCTCCAATAAATTCTGTCGCTGTTTCTCTTACTTCTTGTAAAAGTTTTTCCTTGTCGTGTAAATCCTTGCCCTTAGTCCAATTTGCTAAATAACTGAGAGAATAATCACTTGTATCTATACCAAAATAACTTGCTACAGTATAAGCAGTCATTTCTGCTTGGAATTCCTTTTCAGCAGTAGAAAGCTTCTGGTGATTTTTATGCTTTACGTGATGTAATTTTGCATGTGCTAATTCATGTAGCAATGTTTTAACATTCTGCAATTCACTATTCCGAGGATTTAAACCAATGTGACCATTTCTTTTACCAGAATCGTCATAGTAAAAAGCTCCTTTTGCATCACCTAATTCATCAAAAGGTTCTCCTACTGATATATTCATTTCATTGGCCATATTTTTGAGACTTTCCAGGGTAGCTTTATAGTTTTCCACCTGTCCGTCTAACCATTTATTTGGAAAGATATGAGGTAAATCATTTGATGTAGCTTCTGTCTGACTAATATCAAATACATGTCCCACTGAAAAAGAAAGACGGCTTCTTCTCTTCTCCAATTGATTTGCTTTTAATTTTTCTTTTTCCTCATCTGTTGCATCCTCTATACGTTTCCATTTCCCATCCTCTGTTTTAAACTTGGGATCCGTTTTATTTGGCACGAGTATTTGAATTCCTTTTTCCCCTTTCTTTACCGGAAAACCATTATCCTTCCAATACTTAGCACTGGCTACTGCTGTTGCTCCCTGAAATTGGCTGTGAATCAATGCTGTGTTTCTAAAGGAATATTGATGAAAATTTCCTATAAATGATAAATATTCTTTGAGACGTTCAGGAGTTACAAAATAATCTTCAATATCCTGTTCTATTTCATTCGTCAAATGTTCAACTTGTTGCTTTTTATCTATTTTATTATTACGCGTATAATCATTTTCAACTCCAGTTAAAAACTCGCTCTGTTTATAGGGAGCTTCCATCGTTCTATTATTAGCCCTTTGAGTACTTGCTTCTTTTTTGCTGTTTTTTTGCGTTTCCACTAATTCTTGGTGCATTTTTCTTTCTTTTTCTAATTCTGTTTCTATCTGCTGAAGTTTTTCCTGTTGAGCTGGCGTTAAATCCATTTCTTTGATTTCATCCAATACTTCTCTCTTAAGCGCATAAACAACATCATATCCATATTTTTGTTCGAATTCCTTCGCTTTGACTTCGTATTGCTGCTTGTTAAATGGAGTCGCTTCTTTTTGCTGATTTGGTACAGGCTCACTTAACTCTTCCAAAACTTTTTGCATGAACAGCTTTTTAAAAGCTTCTCTGTCTTTATCACTGTCTAAATCATTCTCCACATTTTGCTTGTACAAGCCAGCAAATTCTTCAAGCTCATTGATCACCTGTTTTTCCATTGCTTCTAACTGTTCTTTTGGTAACTTCGATCTAAGTACGGCATCCCAATACTGCCTTTCTATTTTCTCACGCTTTTTTACATAGCCTTTTTGTTCTGGATACCTCTGTTCATTTTGCTTGGCAAATAGAAGCTCGCTATACTTTCTTCTTAAATCTTTTTCTGTGTTCATCTCCTTATTCTCCCTTCCATTTGTTATTAAAGATAAAAATCTCCTTTAAAATTTCATCCCTGCATTTTGTGAAAAAAAAGCTGTGAACAGGAAGTACCTTGCTCACAGCTTTTTAGGGAAATAACCTATATTATTACTGTATCATGTAAATTATTGAGTTTCGTATAGAATTCGTATGCAAAAAGTATATCTATTTTTACTTTTGTTAATTTAACTTTTTAATGTTTTTAGCCAAGAAGTCTCCATCTTCAAGCGTGTGAAGGGTGAAATCCCAGCGGTAAGGTGGAGATGAATGGGCTTTCGATCAAGTACGTCTTTAGACATGCTAATTGACCGAACGCATGTTACCATAAGAGCATGAAGTGTTCTTTGAAAACTGGATATATGAGGTTGCATGGAGAAACTAATAATGCGAAAACCAAGCGAATCCTTCCATGCGTAAAATATCCAAGGTACGAAAGAAACTCCGATTCGTCGGACATCTAGGGCAGGAACTTCCCGAAGTAACGCTCATGGAGACGAAAGGTTGCTTTCGTCGTGGAAATGAGAAACTCCCACTTCAAGCGAAGCTAAGTGGTGAGTAGTTCACATTTAACTGATTCTTCAGCTTTACGAATTGTTTCATCATCAAAATCTTCATGGTTTGAGTTCACAACACAATCTCCTAATAGTATAATTGTGATAATAAAAATTGTTGCAATAAAAAGTTTCATTCGTATCACATCTTTACAAGAAATAAGAATGGGAACAGATCCAGTAAAACCTGATACGGACGGAGATGGCATTCCGACATTATTGATCGAAACCCTAGAGTTAGTGATACAGATAGAGGAATTGAATTGGAGTTAGGCTTGTAAATATGGATACAAGGTGGTGTAACATATGAAAAAAAGTAAAAAATACATTTTAACTGATGAGTATTTACAAGATGTCTTAGTGAGGTTGGCTCATCATTCATCTGCAATAGAGGGGAACACAATTAGTTTAGCTGATACAGTTTCCATTATTCTTCACGATACAATACCAGGAAACACTTCAAAAAGAGAATATTTTGAAATAGAAAACCATCGAGAAGCATTTAGATATGTCATTGATCATGTTGCAAATGGAGTAGAGATGTCTATTACCGTTATTAAGGACATACATGAAAGACTAACGGATCGCTTATTAGTAGATAAAGGACAATTTAAACAATCAGAGAATGCTATTTTGGGGGCTGAATTCCCTGCAGCAAGCCCCCGGGAAACTCCTACATTAATGAAACAATGGGTAGATAACTTGAATTACCAGTTGAAACACGCACAATCACAGAAAGATATAATAAGTGTTGTTGGTGACTTTCACATCCAATTTGAACGCATACATCCTTTTTCTGATGGTAATGGCCGAACAGGTCGAATGTTAATGAATTATTCGCTACTTGAAAAGGGGAGTCCTCCATTAATTATAAGAGCAGAAGACAAGGCGGAATATGTAAATATACTAGCTAATAGTGATATAGCTAAGTTTACTCAGTTTGCTACTCAAAGAATACAAGAAGAGTCTAAACGTTTAGAACGTTTCATGAATATGAATGAAAAGGCAATAAGCGATCCAAAAAGTACAAAGAATCATGATTTAGAATTATAGCGTGTAAAAAAACGTTTTTGATTGCATACAAAACGCATTCTAAATATAATACAACATATAATTACAAACCAACCGTTCAACGGGTGGTTTGACCCAGCCCTATACATAAATGAATAGGCTTTTTCATCTAACATAAGCAAGGGTATCTAGTTTTATCAACATAATGTTTAAAAACTAGCGAAAGACGTGTATCATGTTCACCTACTTTACGTGTTTCAGTAGCAACTAAGAGCTGAACCATAAATTATGTTTAGCTTTCACTAATATATATTTATATATGGAAACGGTTAGTTTAATTTAAAAAATTAACAAGTATAAAGGAAAACAAGATTTATATATGAAACAAGCACCGTAAATCCTTAATACTCTCAAAGACGTCGCAAATTTTCAATCGAAGGAATTATCATTACCGATAAACGCTTGAAAAGATTAATGGAAAAATGTTGTTAATGTAATAAGCGAAACTTCACCAAGCAAAGGAAAATCTATTCGCTTTATACCGTTTTTTCATTCGAAACTCCAGATGCGATGAAATCACTCTGTAATGAACTAAATGAGAGAATGGGCACAGAGGATGTAAAACCACTCGTTTTAATAAGTGTGATTATACTGGACTTTTTTCTATACACCCAAAAATCCTATTATGAATTTAAATAAATTTATAGATATTTCTAAGAATGTTATATACCATTAAAGGAGTAATTATGACTTCATTACAAAAAGTTTTTATTATAGTTATACTTTGTTTCGTAGCAGCCATTATAGCAACTTTTACTATGCCATTCTTGGGGAATGCGCTGCGTATGGTAAATGTACGTCCCATTTTTGATCTAACCATCTTTTTCATGTTAATCGTCTTGCTAAAAATTACAATTGATAAAAATAATTAGTTACTTGCAATAAAAATAAACGTTCTCTAAGATGATAAAATGAATAAAGACTCAAACAACTCGCTGTGAACTTTATAGCCATTCCTCTTGCAATAGCTGTATTTCAAATATGACCAAACAATATTTTGATGGTTTTCATGATCTTGGATTTTACCTATGAGGCCATTAAGAGCTACTTCTGTATTGTGTGTCGTCAGGTGTGAAGTAAAAAAACGTTGTATTCACTAGCTTAAAAATTATAATTTCATTTTCTTGGATGTCACTAATTTGAAAATGCCCCACGCCATTAAAGATACTATAAAACTTTCTAGCAAGGTTCTACCGCTTAATTTAACAGTTAAAAACGCAAATATAATAAAAGTCCCTGCTCCTAAAACCTTTTGTATAGAACCCTCTTTCAATGTTAACGACCTCCTTTTTCCCTAACCCTAATTGTAACAATTGAAATCTTTCTTTTCTTATAAAGATCACCACATGCCTTTAACTCGTCTCGATTATGATTGCAGGAGGTGTTTTTATTATGAGCAAAAGCTTGCTATGTATTGAATGTTTAGAAACACGATTTTCATCCTGAGTTTTTACTCATGTTTATTTTTATTTGTTTTATGAAAATTAGATCGAATCGTTTGATTTGTTTTAAAGGTTGGCAAAAAGAATGCGCAAGCCAGAAAAACACCAAAGAAATTAAAGGTTGATTCCCCAATATAAACCACTCCGTGCAATATATAGATGATTGATAATCCTATTACAAGCGTGATATTATCTCTTATATTTATTGCTTTTATTCTTTTTTCATCGTTATAATAAGATCTAATCTTTTTTGCTGTTAAATATAAATAAATCGCCAAAAATAGAAATACAATTAAAAGAACAATCCACCTGTTTTTTACTCCGAATAAATCAAACGATATAATGCCTCCAATTACTAATACAATTATTAAAACGTTAGAATACCCCATATAGACAATAGATCGAACACTTTTACTAGTTTCACTAGAAGATTTATCATTAACGTAATCATCAATCAAATCATTAAATTCTTCCTTTGTTAAGGAACCCCCTTCTACATCTTTTTGTTGAATATGACTTAACAGCTTTTTCATCCTCACTTCAACATAAATATTTATCATCATAAAAATGATGGCTACACCAAATAGATAAATATATGGGATATGAACTAAGTTACTTAGTGCAAAAAAATTAAAAAATAAAATGAAACACCGTGACAGAAAATCTATAATGGACAATTTCCTAACCGTTCCACTTAGTATCTTCTTTGAATTCTCTATCATTGAAGTTGTAAAGAGAATAGAGATAAAAGGGGTAAAAAACCACAGAGCTGCAATGCTATTTAATCCAAAGAGATATACAAGTAGGATCAGAATAAAATTGTTTATATGAAAAACTGTATTATAAAACATCAAAATATTTAGTTTTCTATTCATTTTTACATATTCCTCTCCAATATCTTACTCAAGGTCCATATTTTACGAAAATGATACCACGTTAATTTGCTTCATACTTTACGTATACCATTTATTGTAATTGATAAAAATTAATTAGTTACTTATAATGAGAACAAACGTTCTAAAAGGTGATAAAATGAATAGAGAACTCAAACAACTCGCTGTGAACTTTATAGCTATGCCTCTTGCAATAGCTGTATTTAAACACGACCAACAATATTTTGATGGTTTTCACGATCCCGACTTTTATCTGGACTTTACGGATGAAGCCATTAGACTCATTGGAATAGATTTAGCTACCACTAAAAGGCAACTGTATAGCCAATACCATTTGGATATTAAAAGGATTGGCAAAACCACATATAAGTGGCAGCATAAAAATAAAACCGGGGTTTGGGAATATACGCCACATCAACTGCGAGAAATGACCGCTAAAATTTGTACCAGATATTTATATAAGGCTGTGGGCTTTGAGCAAAAGAGAGCCACTTATGTTAATTTTATGCCACCGGATGTGGAGTAATAAAATGGTTTATTTAATAGATTTAAAATTATTATTTCAATTTTTCGCCAAAAATCTATGTTTAAGATTTGCAAAAAGAGAAAGACTAAGTTTTTTTTTTATTTTTTCTTGAGCTTTGAATTGTATTCACTCACATATTTTCTTTAAATATTGATTTTACTTTATTCTTAAAATCAATGTCGGTGGCTATACTGAATATGAAATCATTAAAGATATTTTGTATCCAATATGAATCTTCGGCTTTTTCATCACGCATGAATAGTGAAATAACAATAGAGTGCTCTGCGTTTTCTTTATACAGAGAAGAAGTTAACACAAATGGAGTTGCTCCTCCTTTATACCAGAAGTAATCATCTTGATTTCCTTTTATATTTTCCCCAATTAATATTTCACTAAATAATTTTTTCTCTTCATCACTAAGAATCTCTTTTCCAAGTTTATACATAAGGTCTACGTAATCCTTTGTAGTAGAAGATGGAAGCTTCTCAGTTATTAAATACTGAATTTTCCGACTCAACATTCGTGATGTTTTTTCTTTTAAATCTTCACATTCTCCTTGTTCCGTTTTCTTAAATAGTTCTTCTGATAATGATTGGTAGGAAGCGGACTTCATAGTTTGCATCTTTGTAGTTGCTATTTTCTTCTTATTTGATAAATATCCCGGCATTAATACGGAAGGCGTTAGATAAGTGATTTTATCGTGTGTATTAATTTGCAAATCTCTTAAGCTCTCATTAATAACATCTAACCCAATTCTATTCATTAGATAATCTGTACAAGCATTTGAACTAAATTGCATCATTCCTTTAGCTACGTCTAACAATGATACTTCACTAGAATTATCCATTGATTTTTTCCATTCAGGATGTGCCCCACCATCAGTATTTACAACATAAAACTTGTCAATATAGCTGAGACTCACTTTTTCAGATAAAGAAAGTTTACAGGTTGTAACCAATCTGACAAAATTAAAAGCAATTATTATCTTTACTGTACTTGCCAGTGGAAATTTAACATTTTGATTAAATGTTAAAGTGTCATGTCCATCTTCTTTTATAGTGATTGATAAGTTATCTTTATGTTTCTCTAAATATTCTAGCAAATCATATTCATTATTCTTTAAATTTCGTTTATACTGTTTTATACCAACAAGAAAACTTATAAAAACCATAACAATTACTATTAACGATAATATTATAACGACCATAGTTTCTAGTCACCTACCTTTGTGTCTTCTCTCGAACACACATTATTTCACTAGCGTTGCATTAATTAAAACAAAATATTAAAAACACCCTAAATATTCACTAATTTACATTTTTTGGCTCTCTTAAGAAAAAATATTAAAACTGAAATTACGACGTTATTTATGCAACGCTAGTGAAAAAGTATATCTTCTTTTGCTTTTGTCAATTTGACTCTTTTAATAATCACATGTTCTTTCTTTGCATTCCTCTTTTATTTCAGGAAATTCATTCCCTTCGGATATCGAACCAACTCTAAAGTTACTTTGATAATCAATGCCGATAGAGAAAGTCGCTTCTTTATTATTATTAACTATTCCGCTAATTACCATTCCTCCCATAGGAGTACTATAATCACCTTTTTCAAAATCTACTGTACGGATATCTTTATAGTTATTTTTTAAAAACCTTTATCAACAGCAAAGATTTTATAGCAATTTGGGTAGATTTCAATAATTACAGTCTTTTTCTTTACATTGTTCTTTTTCTTCCGGAAAATTCTTGCTTTTTACCACAAGACTTCTAACTTTTAATTTATCAGTAAAGGTTATAGAAAATTCTTCATTACCATTAACTTTACCATCAACTGTTATACTCCCCATAGGCGATTGATATAGCTCACCTAATTCAATATCTTCGATGCCATGATAATTATTGATTAAATAACTCTTAACAATTGACTTTGCTTTTTCTGATGTTTCATCATCATAAGTTTTTTGACTAGAGTTCACATTACAACCTCCTAATAGTATAATAAATATAATTAAAACAATATTAAATATTTTCAAAGCGGTTCACCTCATCTAATTAAAATAATAAGGGGCAGGATAAATTGAATAATCACATTAAAGATTTAGAGGCTGCTACTATATCTGAAAATACATATCAAGATGACGTTCTACAAATAAAAATAAAGATAAGTGATGACGCAAAAACTTCTTGGTATCCTATCGAAACCATTAAAAGCGCTGATACTGGATTAGACGGTTATGTACTCAAAAACCCCGCCACAAATGAAATCGTTATCAGTTTCAGGGGCACAGAGCCAGATTCTCTTAAAGATTATGAAGAGGATCTTCATGGAATTATTCTTGGTGATTCCGATTATACCAAAAAAGAACATGGAAAAACACCTTATTTAGGAACCCCGTCTCAAGACGCTGCTTTAACAACGGGGAAGGCAAAACTTAACTCCAAAGATAAAACCCTCACGTATACGAACAAAAACCAATTTACAGAAGCTGCGCCCATTGTTGAAAAATATGTAAAAAAACACGGAGCAAACAACATCGTTTTTACCGGACATTCTCTAGGGGGAGGTCTTGCGCAGTATTTCGCTGTCAAACATGACTCAAACGCTGTCACGTTTGCTTCAGCTGACGTGTTTGATCTGTTATCCAAAGAAGATCAAGAACGGGCTTTAAATGGGGAGTTTAAAGATAATATTATTTCTTACACATACCCTGATGACTTCGTGGGAACTTTTTATAAGCACTCTGTTGGTTCTGTATATTATGTCGGTGATCCAGCAGAGAACAATGGAAAAACCCTTAAGACACATCGTATCAAGAACTACGTAAGCGAGGATATGTATAATGAAGAAGGATATTTTCTTCCACACTTATTATATGGTGAAAAAATTAAAGGAAAGTTACAATCCTCTCCACTGGAGTTGAAAAATAGTGGCGTTCATGACTTTCATATTCGCATCCAAACAGAACTTATGCATCAATTAGCCACGGAAATGGAGGAAAGTGAAGAACTACTTGCAACCACAAGAGCTGCGCTAATTCGATTACTGGAAGATCATCTAGATTCAATGAAACAATTAAGAAATACATATAGAAACATAGTTGGATCAGGAAAATACGATAAATTAAATACCTCTCATGTGGATGAAATATTTCGTGAATTAACAAATGTTGGGGCAGATGGAATTCCTTCTTTAATCGATATAGATGTGTTTGAACATCTTTTGGAAAAGCTTCGAAAGAATCAAAATGATACAGGAGAAATAGCTTACCATATGGTTAAAATGAGTAAAAATTTTAAACAAATCGATCAAATACTTGCTCAATGGCTACATATACGTTAATAAGGGGATTGTGAAATAATGAGTAGTAGAAGTGATTGGTGGAAAGATTACCTAGAAACTAAAGCACAGAAAGAAGCGTTAGAGAAGCAAATTAAACAGAACTTAGAAGAAAATGTGGACATTACAAAGATGCAATTAGAGCACAGTTACGCTGTTTTGTCACTTTTACAAAAACATCAGGTTATTTTAAGCAAAATCAACCAATATTTTGACGGAAAAGCAAATCACGCCTTAATGGAACGCTTTATAGATAATATAACTCAACTCAAAGAAATGGATCGTATTTACAAGGAAAACTATGAAAATATTCAACTTAAACAATGGTTTTGGTAGCAATAAATCTTAATAAAAGAATACATTCATTGAAAAGAAGAAGCTTTGAACTAAAGTAAAGAAAATATATACAATTATATACTTGGTCTGTCATATTTAACTGGAATCAGGAGATGTTACGCATTATTAACATTGACACAATTAATAAAGAGTTAGTAAAAGACATTAAAAAGGAAACAAAATACAAAAGAAAAAATGCTCAATTTATTAAAAGCCAACAAATTTTTTTAGAATGGAAAAACAGATAAAAATTAAGCGATTCTAACTTAGAAAACCATTTACTTCCTTACATTCAAATAAAAATAGATGAACTAGAGTCATACTCTATTAAAAATTTTTAAAGTCCGTTATTCCTTCTACAATTGTTTCTTTACCTATAGCATTTTTAGCTTTTTTATTTACGCTTTTCCTTAAAGATACAGATTCCTGGAAAGACGGGATAGGTGCTGTTATGAATATGATTTCTTCTGCATACGGCATGATAGCCCTTGTTTATTTTTAGTCGGGATTATAATGTATAAAGGTATTCTTTTTGTACATTATAAATTTACGTTCGAATTTTCAGATAGAGTGTATTATAAAGTAATCCAAACTATATTTTATGATCATTTAATTAAAATTAAATTCAACTACTCAGAGATTACTAGATTAAATAAATAACAATTGGATCCATTAGTATACAATGAGCTGTAGTTAAACCTAATTTAAACTACAGCTCTAACCTCACCCAAAATATAAAACTACGATTTCCTCCTGCCTCTCTTCGGGAATTCAAAGGTTATTTTCCCTTCTAAATCCAACGTTAAATACGCATCAAACTTCTTCCCTTTCTTACTTTTAAACCCCTTAATCAAATTCGTTCGCTTTCCTTTTAAAAGAGATTGAACAGCTGTTTGGGGCAACTTCTTCGTTAACATTGTTTTAGGCAGGCTAAATGTACAGCCGTCTTGATAGCCACTACATCCGTAAAATTTCCCCTTATCTTGCAATTTACCGGTTTGACACATGGGACAATCGCCAACATAGGATTGCTCTGACACCTGGTTGATTTCACCTTTTAACGTTGCTACTTGATTAGGTGCTTGTTCCAATAAATAAGTAACGAATTTCTTTATATTAGCTACAAATTTATCCTGAGAGCCTTCCTTTCTCCCTATTTTCGCTAGATAAGTTTCCCATTTTGCTGTCATTTCTGGACTAGCTAGCAATGTCCCATCTACAGCTTGGCAAAGGATTTTCCCTTTTGATGTTACGTACACCACATTTTTCTTTATTTCAATATACTGCTGGTGTTTTAACGTTTCAATAATACTTGCCCTAGTAGCCTCTGTTCCAATGCCTTCCTTTTGTTTTAAAATATGCTTTGCTTCTTCATCCTCAACGTCCTTTCCTGCATGTTTCATCACCTGAATTAAATTACCCTCCGTATACGGTTTAGGAGGTTGCGTTTTTCCTTCTTTTATAAATACATCGATCATGCAAGCATCGCCTTGCTTCATGGCAGGAAGCTGCGCAGGTTGTTCCCTTTGCTTCTGTTGCTTCTCCTGTGGAAATAATACCTTCCATCCTCGATTCTTTTCTACTTTTCCAGTTTTATAAAAGCTTAACCCTCGCACATCAATGATTACTTTTGTTTCTTCATATTCATAATCGGGTGCAAACATGGCCAAGGTTGTTGCTAAAATTTCTCGATACACATCCTTTTCTTTTTCTGTCAAACGTTCCAGCTGTGGAACTTGTTTGGTTGGAATGATGGCGTAGTGCTCTTGTACCTTCGAGCTATCCACGTACGCTTTTCTTGCTGCTGGATACTTCACAGAAAAAGAAATACCTAAAGACTCTTGATAGGCAGTCAAGTTTTGCTTCACATAAGCAAATTCATTCTCTGTAATAAAGTGACAGTCCGTTCGAGGATAGGTGACCAATTTCTTTTCATACAACCCTTGAACAATCTCTAGCACCATCGATGGACTATACTTCCGTTGTTTGTTCATCTTTGTTTGTAACGTAGATAAAGAGTGCAGCTTCGGAGCTCTCGTTTTCTTTTGTGCCTTTTCTAGTTCTTTTACTTTCCCATCCTGCTCACCTTCTTGAATACCATGAGACTGTAAAATATCCATCGCTTTTTGTTTGGTATCATAGCGCTGATTATGTTTAGCTTCAAAGCTTTGCTCATGCACCGTCACATTTCCTCCCAGCTCAAAAAATGGCTGGGACGTAAAGTTTGCAATTTCTTCTTGACGTTTATAAATCAAATAGAGCGTTGGTGTTTGTACGCGCCCAACACTAAATACCCCTTGTAACCCTTTCTTTTGCAAAAGCAATGTGTATAAACGAGAAGCATTCATGCCAACTAACCAATCACTGTACTGTCTTGTTTGTGCTTCTTTATATAAAGCAATGTAGTTATTGCCATCTTGTAAGCGTTGCAATCCTTTTTCAATCTCTTCGACTTCCAAAGAATTGATCCACAATCGTTTTATCGGTTTATGGTTTGCACCAGCTTGTTGCAAAATACTTCTTGCAATATTTTCTCCTTCCCTGTCACTATCTGTAGCGATAATAATGCCTTGCACTTGGTTGCATAAATGCTTCACCACTTGAAATTGTTTCTGCTTATCTTTAGCTACTTGAAACTGAAACGCCTCAGGCATAATAGGCAACTTATTCAAATCCCATTTCTTCCAACTCTGATTATATGCTTCAGGAGGCACAAGCTCCACTAAGTGACCAAATCCCCAAGTAATATATGCTTTTTCTCCATTAAAAAAACGACTATCTTGCACTTCCAGATACCCGTCTCGTTTGCTTACATTTTGAAACACATCGCCATAAGCTTTTCCTTGACTTGGTTTTTCAGCTAAGATTAGTATGTTTCCCATTTAGATATTTCTCCCTCTTTCCCGCTCATAATTCCAGCTCAAATGCCATTTGTTTACCTCTTTTTATCTTAGCCTGTTTTTGAACAAAACTGCTATAATCTTTATTTCTACATACATATTCAGGAATATATTTTGCAAATGAATAAACACTTTCTTTTCCGACAATAAAATGATCTAAAAACTGTATATTCAGTTTTTCCGATACCTCTTTCAGACCTTTGGTAATTTGTTTATCTTCAGGACTTGGTTCAGGTATGCCTGAAGGATGATTATGAAAAACAGCAATCTTTGAAACATCGTCTTTTGACAATAATGCCTTTGTAAACACCTTTCTATCTACAATACTTGCATTCGGTGACCCTTTAAAAAGTTCATTTACAAACACTACCTTATAATCGGAATCGCAAGCAATAATCCCAAAGGATTCTTGCCAATCATATTGATAACCAACTTTTAAGCTTTTCTTCACCTTTGCATTGTCTTTTAACAAGTTACTTCCTACAATCTCTTGATTAGCAAAAAAAGAGCTGAATTCATCAAATCCATGAAAAGTAGTGATAGCGTTTTTCATTTCATAAGCCGTCCCCCTACCACCATCTCTTTCGGCAACCTCACTAATAGGCGGGGCATATTTACTAAGACGATACGGGATCATTTCCCTATTAGATGTAATTGTATCACTAATTTCGTTATAACTAAATCCATCAATCACATCTATACCAAACGTCTTAAAATAATTCCCCATTTCTACCTCATTATCCGTAGACATAGTATCGTTTGATAGATAAAACAGGGATACGCCACCAGCATTTAAACCTTCTTTTAACACCCTTTTTAAATCAATTTGATCGTGCTTTTGATACCGAGTTAAATATAATGGTTTATTTTTAGTTGAACAAAAAACAAGTGTTGTTTCACTCTGAGAAGGCATTTTACTCTTCGCTACAAATTCGATAAAATCCTGTGGAGAAGTGATTGCTTTTTCTTTACTATTCATTTGCCCCTTTGAGAAATCGATAAAATCTACTAAACTTCGTACAGAATCATCACCTTTTGTTACCTTTTGATAGAGTTCTTCTTTGGAAGAACAACCAAAGTACTCATACAAGTTATTCATCCGTATTACCCCCATATTCCATACGAATAAGCAGTTCCTTCAACAAAAGAACATCTTTATCTTCTGGATGCTCTTGCATAAACTCCAGTAATTCCTTATGACTATGCACACCAAAATAATCTAAAATACTCTGTTCTTTGTTTCTCACTCCAACCATTCCTTTCCCATTTTTTTACGAAACCAATTCGAGGCATTTATATTTATCTTTTATGATTTGCTTTATTTAATAAACGCTTTTTTTCTTAGTACTTCCTTTGGAGATTGTTCAGGATTAATCTTGATAATAAACTGTTCTAGTTCGTATCTATTCAATAGTTTTACTCCACACGCTTTAGCAAGCTCTATCGCTTGCTTCGTAAAAAAGGAATTGGTTATCACCCAAGCCTCATCTGCTTGATAAAACGCTTGTGCTGCATACACTTCTCTTACAGCATCCATACTAACACGATTCTTATAGCCATATCGTTTTGCTTGAATGACAACTTTATTCTTCCCTTTCAAAATGACATCCGCCCCATAATCTCCAGATTTTTTCGTAACTACAGGACGATAACCCAGCTTTTTAAACAATATTTTGAGATACGCTTCAAATTGAAATCCATCCATACGATCAATATCTTTTATTCCTGACTGAGCCATTCGTTTCTGTGCTTTCCACTTTAAAAATTGTTTATAGAAGAATGAACTACACTTTACAGCAAGTATAGTTAAAATAAAAAAAAGAACCATCATTATAGCAAGTACTTCATTTTGCTGAAACCATTCTAACATATTCTATTCCTCCTTGTATTTTCATCACATGGTAATATGTTTATATTATTTCTTTGCCCCTTTTCACCTCCCCTAGTAGTGTCATAAAAAGAAAAAGCTTTGAACAAGAAACACCTTGCTCAAAGCTTTCAGGAGATATTTTAAAAATATCTGTTGGGAGTCAATTTCAATAATTATTTATTTTGATCTTTTAGAAAGATTTCTTTAGCTAATAAATTGGCATATATTAAACCAATAAGGTATGGGACAGTTAAAATATTAGATGAAGTAAAATGAATGTATATTCCCACAACAACTAAAACAACGGTTAAAAAATTAATAATTTGTTTTCCCATTTAAAAACCTTTTACGATTATAAGGATAGTTGCCAATATAATAAACAAACCAAGCACAATAAATAATATCATTTCCCTTTTATCTTTATTACGGTACGAGTTATAGACCCATTTAATTGATAAAGTTAAAAATATAATGTTGAATGTAATAGCCCACAAAGTATTGTCATTATCTAGATAATTATAAATTGATACATAACTTATGACATATACTGTAGCAAAAATCCATAAAAAATTAATCATTCGATGTCTCTCCATTTAAAGTCGTGGGTTGACAATCTATGATTGTCAACCCAATTAAATTTAGATTGGAAGTATAAAAGTAATTGTTTTCGCTATTATGTCAGCTACATATCCTGGAATAGGCGATATATCCGTTATTGCACCAGATATAGCATCTTCAATTGTACCAGTAAAATCAGTATAATGAGAAAGCGCCTCAATTAGAGCATAAACGGTTACTGCTTCTTTCCATCTTTCTTTTAATGTCTCTTTAACGAACGGAATCTTATCTATTGCTGTATTAATACCATTATCAATTTTAGTTTTATGGGCTTTCATATAGTCTATAGTTGCTTTAATCATTACGCTTCCTTTACTAGCAGGTTCTACTTGAGGAAGGTCTGAATTGTTTTTTATATACAAATTGTCTGAGTTTTCCTTCACGTATAAAGTCAAAGAATCAAATGACTCTTTGGCCTTTATTGCATTTCCTTCAGACATACCCATAGACATAGCCTTTTGAGTATCAAATAAGTAAGTTCCATCTTTCTTCACTTCTAAGCTTTCAGTAATAATATCTGTTTTCGAATAATCTACTTTCGAATTTTGCGCAAATGCAACAGATGGTGTAAGCGTGGTGATCAACATTGCTAAGATCATAAGTGGTGCTACTACTTTCGCTTTAAATTTTGTTCTAAAAATAAATAACATCCCCTTTTCTCTCTCAGATATTTAACAACAAGGAATAGTAAAACTCAAGGTTTATTGCGCATAGTAAGAACTCAATAAGTTCTTAAACAGCAAATCGATTCTATCCAACTATAATTCTTGTAATAACACTATTCCAAATATTAAATACGAGAAATATTGTTTACTTACACTAAAAGCGTAACAAAGATTAAGAGATTTATGCAATAGTTGCGAAAATTTTTTATTAAAAATTTTCGCAACTATAAAGAGAATATTCCCAATTAACAACAGTTACAAACAATCAACATGTTGTTTCCCCCTTAGTTATTTTTCTTCCATCATTCGGTCAAATTCTTCAATGTTTCGTTCACGTTTATAGTCATGATAGGTTTTCCTTAGACTGTTATTTAACCTCATCAAAGAATAATTAATATTTAGCTTTCGTTCCCAAGCATACGGGATATACGTAAAATTAGAATATGGACGACCTTGCTTTTGTTGATAAAAACGCTTAGCACGATCTTCTTTTATCTGTTCTCTCATTTCTGTTAAAACAGCATTTCCCATGCGCTTTTTTAAATCGTTTAATTTTGTCTGTTTATATGCTTCATGCTTGCTATCTTCTCCGTATAGTCGTTTGGAAATTTCCACTTGCTCATCTAATAGTTGGTTCAATTCCTGCATTTCTGTTGCATGATTCGTTTCTAAATAAACGGAAACCATCTCATCAATGTATGGCCTTGCATCATTAACAGACTCATAGCCATACCTCCATTGCCGTAAATCTTTCGGCAAATGAGTCAATGCTTGCATGTACAATTTCTTTGTGCGTTTAAAGTTTGCTAGATTCATTCGCTGTTCTTTTTTGGAATGAACAGCACCACGAATTAACGCATCGATCCGATTGTATTCTTTACTTCGATCTAATATTTGGTTGGCAACCTTGGATTTCATTCTGTTTAAAGAATTTTGCTTTCTGTTACCACGAAACTGTTCTACCCACATATCATTTTCCTCATCATAAAAGCGCACAGTTTCTCTCATTGGCTTCGGCTCAATCATTGCAATATGCACGTGAATATTATCAGTATTATGATGAATGGCAGCTGCCCAGACAGTTGTATCATTCATCTTTTCGGCCTGGAGCATTTCCTTTACTGCACCTCTGACAATATTCTTCATACGCCGTTCATCTAACTGTTTTGTTTTCGAATTATACAAGCCTTGTTCTTCTAAAAAAGCATTATCAAACGAAAGGACATCCTGCCACATAGGAGAGCCCCTTTTCTGACCCAGTTGAAACTGTTGCTTCATTTCTTTTTTTTGTTTATTATCTAATTTATTATGATGTTGCGTAAACAGTTCTCCTTGCTTTTCTTCATCTCCCATGTATTCCATGTAGTAGTGAAATATCCGAAAGTCATCCTCATGATCACGCTTAAAGTTCAATTGCTGTTTTACTTTCGCTTCATCTCTATCAATATAATTAATATAATCTTGATACTCTTTGGAGTCGGCCATCACAAATTTACTGACTAAAACAATACCTGGACTTGACAAATAATCACCTCAAAAAAAGAGACTTCTACACATACATGTAGAAATCTCATTGATAAAACTTACTGTTTAGCTTGCTTTTTTTGCTCCCACTCTAGCCTCCGTTGTCTATGTTTTGATATGCGATCTTTAATTAATGTTTCAGCTTCTTTTACTTCATCCGTTTTAAACTTCTCTGTAGAAATAAAGTTCTGAAACTTATTTACGACAAAATAATGATTCCAGAATTCCAGAATCATTTTTGTGTCTCTATCAATTACATTGCCAGTCACTTGTAATCGGTGAAGACTCTCTTTTAGCTCTCCTAATTTTTCATCCATTAATTGAGATACAGCATCTAAAAGAACACTTTGCTGTTCTTCCTTTTGTTGTATATAAATATCAATAACCCTTGTGATAGCATTGACTTCTGAGCACTTATTTTCTTCAGCAATTTGCTTTATTTTATTTTTTGTATCACGAGTAAACAGGTAATAAGATGGCACTTTTTCTGGCATCATACATGCTCCTTTCTTTGTGAGTATTTTTGAACAAAATACAAGAGGAAAGAACAGATTTTATATTCTAATAGCAGGAACAGAAGAATATAAAAAACTCCAATAAATTGATAATTGAAAGAGCATCCCTCTTGATAAATTATCTTTAAATGCTTTAATATATTGTAAACACCCATACAATTTAGGCTTAAATATAAACAGTAAATGACTAGTTTCGTAATACTATTATATTTCTTTTGTTTAACTAATTTGGATATTGTTATCAAAGGAAGTAACAGTAAAAAAAATAAGGAATAAATTAGAGTTTCTACTATATCTAACACTTTAAGTCACCTCAATAATTTTAGAAGGGTTTGTTATACTTGTTGAACCAATTAGCGCAAATATCAAATATTTTAGCTTTCTTATTGTCAATAATACTTTTTATTAAAGATTCTGCTGATCCTAAAACAAACATCATATTTAAAGGTAGTCCAACTATACATATACAATCCGACTATCAAAATAGATCAAAAAGAAATACTACTCTATTCATTATTGTTTCTATTATATGTGGAATTTTGATCCCTTTTGCTGCTATACAAATTAATTCCATTCTTCTTCTAATATTTTTTGTTTCATATCTCAAGCAATTCATCAATATACAAAAGATTAAGAAAAACGGTACCCCTATTAATTTTTTCTCATATTTTTCACTTATAGGGATTGGTGTTGGATATTTTTATATCATCAATAAGATAATTGACTTATTCCCAAATATAACTTTATCAGAGCCTATAAACATTCAATTTTCTCATTTCTTTCAAGGCATAAGTGAAAGTGATGGAATCGAAAAAATCTTTACTCTTCTGCAAAATTCATCTATTGTTATTGAAGAAATAATTCCTATTTTTTTTGAACACCTTGACGTAACATTAATATTACATATGTTGGCAATTAGTATGTTAACTTACTATACACTTAATTTTGGAACAAACAATCAAAAAATGCGGTTTATTAGCGTTAAAGGTTTATTAAAATATAGTATACCTGACTTTATTGTATTTTTAATTGTAATATTATTGTTAAACACTAACCTTTCAGTTGATTTAGAAAACAAGATAATTATCCTATTTATTGTCATTTGGTTTATAAATTCCTCCAAAAAATAAAAGCCTATTATTTCTAGCTAATAGGCTTTTATCTAACTACTGACATATCAAAACCTTCTTCGGTTACATAATCCTCGACACTCCATATATTGATTTCTTGTTCTTTTGCCTCTTGTTCTGCTTCTCGAAATGCGTCTAGATATTTCGTATTTGGCTCATAAACATAAGCTACTCGTGCATATCCTTTTTCGATCAACAGCTGATTAAAATTCACATCATCTACCCATATGTAAGCAAGTAGACGACCATATTTATCTGTTTCTGGATCTCCCAATTCTATTTGCACAGTTTCCCCTTCTAACTGCTCTTTCACGAAATTACTTGCTTCTTTTCCGAAAGGTTGTACTGGTTTACGTGGATGCACACTCTCTGGTGTATCCAGTAACAAAAAACGAACCCTTTCTTCCTCTCCTTTGGCATTTTGAATAACAATGGTATCTCCGTCCACCACTCGTTTTACAACTACTTCTTCTGCTTGTAATTCTTGTTCCGTAAAATAATGTTTAATGTCTACAAGCAACTCATCTCCATCAAAAAAGAAAAAAGAAAAAATGAGTACTACGATTGTAGCTATAACTTTAATTAGATGTCGCATTTAATTTCTCCTTAGCTTTATTCTTTTGCAAGCATAGTCACTGCTTTTAGAACTTCCTCCGTTTTCTTCTCTAAGTTCGCAGTATGAAAATGAATATAATTTAAAGCCTCTGTTACTTTATTAAGTGCTAATTCGTAGCGTTCATATTCGTTTTTCATACCATTAAATAGCGTAATATGTTGCAACTGAATACGCAAAAATTCTTCCCTGGACAATCCCCTTTTTCTTGCTTCCTGGTCTAATTTTTTAACAGCCATGTCGTCGACATTACGAACCAATACATCCATCATTCTACCCCCTTTTTTACATTACTGTCTCCCTAAAAATGCATTGACGTCTTCCATATCCACGTTGGTTATTAAAGATAAAAGAAACAGCACCCTCTCGTGCTGCTTTTCTAATTGTTCTAGGCGATAGTAATTTGATTCCAGAACTTCCCTCACTTGGCGAAGCACTTCTTCAAACCAAACACGATCATTTTTTACTCCATTTATGATTGCAAAACTTTCGAGTTGCTGTTTTAAATACGCGTTTCTAGATAATCCTTTGTCCTTTGCATTTTGATCGATTCTTTTCACAATTGTAGGGTCTACATCTCGTATTTTAATCTCCATTCGAACAACCTCCTTCCTGTAGCATAAAGGCGCAAGCGCAGGCATCTACCCGTTATACATACGGGGAGATGTGAAGAGCATAAGGGGAAAATGCCCCCACATGAGGTGGGGGACTAGGCAGAGCCTAGTTTTCCGTTGTTATCAGATTTTCGCAAGAATATATAACTTTTATATATGTTTTTTGCATAGAAATAGTGGATTTTATTCAGGATTGCTGTATATTTATACGTTTTTTGTATAAATATATTATTTTTATATATGAAAAAAGCCTAAAAAAATAGCAAGTAAAACCCTTAACAGGGTTTGTTACTCACTATTTGTTTTACGCAAACGTTTATTTTCCTTCCTTATTTTTCACTTCTTTTTTTGGTCGTTCATCCTCCTTCTGTTCGTTCTTTTTTTCATTTGAATCATCATGTTTAGCTGTTTTTTTTCCGTTTTCATCTTCTATCCCTTTTAATTTCTTCTGTAACATGGCGTGTTTTTCGGCATGCTTTTCAGCTAATTTTTCTAACTCTTTTTTCTCCTCTCTTGTTTGTTTGATGGACTCTTTCTTCTGATCAATAGATGTTTTTGTTGCTTCTTTTTCTTCCTCCGTTTGATATTCTAAATCAGCTTTTAAGGTGTCTATTTCCTTTTTTAATTTGGTTGCTAATTGATCTTGCAACGGAATTTGTTCCTCTAAAATATACGTTCTTTTCTTCTCTAACTGCTGCATTTCTAACTGGATATTATCCTTTTGATAATCCATGGCATCTTTCGTTTTTAATGCGTTATTAATCGCAATTTTACGGTAATCACCAACGATAATTTTTTCCGATGGTTCGGGTAATTTGACCTCATTTAATGCTTCGTTATCTACACTTTCTTGTTCTAGTAACTGGTCTTTATATTCCGTTAATAACATTTCTTTGTCTCTTTTTTCTCGTACAAACAAACCAATAACTTGATAATCTTCAGGAACATTTTTAATTTGAACGATGATATTGGAGTCATCTTTGTACACGACTTTGACAGGATATTCTTCTTTCGAATCACGCTCTTTAGCTGCAAAAGAGAACGTTGGTTTCACCACATCGGAACCAGAATGAATGGTTTCAATGGTCACTTCCATTAACTTTTTCTTCGGATTATATTCCCAATCCATGAGCTTTAAATCTGTCTGATCTAGTCCAGAAATAGTTTCATGGAAAGGGGTTTGCATAATTGGACTATCATCATACATCCACCATTTAGACGTAAAAAAAACACCAAATAGAATGGCTACTACGATTAACAAAATAATATAAAATTTGTTTTCTCTTGCTTTAGATATTTTCCCCAAAGAGCATCAGCCCTCCTTTCCATTTTTCGTTAAAAACGGTTTTAAGAATGGAAGTGGATCTACTTTTTTCCCGTTAATAATGATTTCAAAGTGTAAATGGGCAGCTGTAGAAGCTCCCGTAGAACCGACTTTTCCAATGACATCACCTGCTTTTACTTTTGTCCCTTTTGCTATTCCTTTTTCGTCAAGATGCAAATATCTTGTTTGCAAACCGTCTCCATGATCAATGACAACATACCATCCAGCTCCTGAACCCATGTTGCCACTTGTGGAGTGATGTAGCGTCCCGTTTGATGTACTTGTCGTTACTGTACCCGAAGCAAAAGCGACAATTGGCTTTCCTCTTACACCGTTTGCTGCAATATCGATACCAAAATGATTGGCACTACAACCTGCACAATTTCGTCGTCCGAACTTTGAAGTAATACGTTTCGTATACGGAACCACCCAAGCTTTATCTCCTTTAAATTCGACATCTACACCTTCCATTGGATCACAATTCATCGTAAGTCCACCAAGCTTTGCAGCAATCCGTTTTGTATTCGGAGCCCAGTGTACATTTAAATTATTTGGATCGTTATCTGCACCAATCGGAGCATAAACACTACCTAACTTTTCAATCGTTACTAACCCGTCAACAATAATACGATTATAAAGTGTATTCGCCATGGCACTTAACCCTTCATCCAAGTTACTAAAACGATATAATCCACTACCATTAGGGTTCATTAAACCCCCTGGATTGTTTTTATTTACGACAGCCTGTGACTTACCGTAAGCTGTTTCATGTAAAGCAATAGCGCCAAATAAAACCGGATCAATCCCTTTTTCTTTTGCCAACTCAATAATCGTGTCGCCATGTCCTTTGAATGCACCTGACTTGTTCGTTTCAAAATATGCATTCCAAGCTTCCATGTTCATTTCTCCCGTTTGCGAACAACTATACATTCCTCCAGTTCCACTTGAATCATTCTTTTCTGCTGAGCCTCCAGCTACTCCAAATATGACTAATAGTAGAATAAAAAACAGAAAAATAACAAGGACTCCTGATACACCCAGAAGTCCAATTAAAGCAATACCTATTTTTTTAGTGATAACCGTTTTGGCCATCTTCATGAAGTTTTTCACTGTCCTCCACCTTCCATGGAAGCACCAGTAGCGTCTACGTGACTCACCAACCATTCATCTTCATGTTGCTTTACTGTGACATACATCATGTCCATTTGTTCATTTACTTTCTCATCATTAGCTATTACATCCCAAGATACGAACACACCCAAGACCATTTCATTGTTTGATATTTCTTCTGCTGGTGCGACACTTAATTCTTTAATTTCTCTTTGGACATCATTCCCAGATGGCTTCTTCTTTTTAATCGATTTTAAGTATTTGGGAGTAACCAACGCTTTCCAATTATCTATCGTAAAATCTTCTTGAACCCATAGCGTGGCTACTTCTTCTGCCATCGTTTTAGCCTTTTGTAACACATCTTCCCCATATGTTTTTTGGAAAAGAGTATCCATATCTCTTTCTTCAAGCTCTACTTCTTCTGCCTCCTCCTGAGGTGCTTCTCTTTCTTCTTCCACTGTTTGTTCCATTTGTTTGTCTAATTCTTCTATATAGGCTTCATCAACTTCCTTATCGTCTTTACGCTCTGGTTCTGTATCATGGAACATTTCTTCCACGTCTTTGTGATCATCTGAACCGAAATAATTAAAAAGCATAACCGTTAAAACACCAAACGTAATGACCAATAAAAACACAAACTTCGCAACCGTTTGCCGTTCCAATGTTACATCCCTCCTCGGAAGAGTGCTAATTCTTCTTCAGAAGCTTCTATGTTTAGCATCAAATTTCCAACACCATTAATGGATAATAAGCAGTCTCCTTGTTGAAATTGTGGAATTTGTGCTAGCTCCGATTCACTCATCTCTCCTTCAAATATTGCTCGTAACGAGTCCAAAGTGTTTGTATCTTGTTGCATAATAAACTTGTATTGGGTAAGCTCAAACAAAGTTCTAATTTTTGTTACGGTTGCACTATCCGAATGGTCAGGAACAAAATCTCGAATTGATTGGCTAGCCAGCACTAACCCCCCGAAATACTTTCTGGCTTCTCTTGCAAAGTCTGTCAGAAATGAAACAGCTAACATATTATCTGCGTTAATAAACCGGTGTGACTCATCAATAAAAACCAATAATCGAATAACTTCATCAAAATCAAATGCATCATCTTCATACATTTGACTTAACTGCGGTGCGCCAATTTGAATTAAATTATCCCAAATTAAACTCAAAGCATTATGCATTTGTGCGTTAAAGACGCTTTTTTCTAAACCCGTTAAATTTCGAACGGAGAAGAAAATAACTTGTTCATTCGTAAAGTCTGGAATCGTTGTATGACCGTTAAAAAGATAGCCATAGCTATGGACTAAGTTGTCAATAACAAGCTCTATTTTTTCTAAGCGATTCACTCGTGAAAGGGATAGTTCAGAACGAATAATTCGTTTTGCTGGGTTTTCATACAGTTGCTCTTGAATAAAGTTTAATAAGTCACTAAAAATAGGATATTCCTCGTTTGGAAGGGTAGTAATCCCTGTTGTGTGCATTTTCTCTTCAAATCCTAAAGCACCATAAAACAAACGTAAAAGCTTTTTGAACTCCTCTAATTCTTCCGATGTCGGGTCATTTGCTAGGTAGTTATAAAAGTCTGCCATCTTGGATAAATGTTGCATGTAGCTTAATTCTTCTGCTTTTGTTTCGTCCTTTTCTTCCCCCTCGGTACGATAAATTTGTAGTGGATTAATAATACCGTCGCCACCATCTAAACGAATACTAAAACCATTAAACTCATTGACAATGGTTTCAAATTCACCTGTTACATCAAACCCTCGAATAAAATTTCCTCGAATGGTGTTATCTGACATTAATTTTTTCAGTGTCGTAGACTTTCCAGCGCCCATTGTACCGACAACAACAGCATTATAATATCTCCGCCTTGTGTCTTTATGGAACAGATCAAACAATACATTTCCCCCTGTGAATGACATGCCTAAATAAGAGCCGTTTGGATCATTTAATTCCGCAAAATGATACGGTAAACCAGAAGCTAACGTCATCGCTGGCATTCCCTTGCCTTCTCGTTTATTTGGGAGTAACTGCTGCTGTGAAAATGGTAGAAACATTGAACGCCATTCCCAGCTCGTTTCATTTAAAAAGATTTGCCCTTTAAAACCATAAGAGGTTAAATCTGTTTGTACATTCTGAACTTTTCTTTCGAGTTCAAACATAGTTGGGGCATGGATAAATAAACGCAAATGAATAAGTTTAATGACTTCTCCCATTTGACTAATTTGTTCATATAAACTCTCCATTTCTTGGTAGCTTGTTTGTGCATCCCTGCGAGCCGATTCTTGTTTGGCTTCTCGGAATCGTACGTCTTGTTCGACCATCGATTTATTAATCGAACTAATCGTTTCATCTTTATCCATGGTGGCCACATCTTTTACTACAATGACATCTCGCATAGAAGACAAGTTTTCTAACCAGAGCATATTCACCGATGAAGGATAATCCCATATATGAATACAAGCTTCGTAACCGTCTCCTTTTTGCACATATTTATCTTTAAAATTAATGCCACCTTGTGGTTGAATTTTAGCTAAAAAATGTTTATCTGCTTTTATTTTGTTCTTTTTTTTCGCCTCTTCTACTCGCTCTTTCTCATTTTTATTACGTTTTAACAGTGCCATATATCCACCTCAGTCCTTATAATTTTGTGTTTTGATTATTTAACAAGAATAGAATATCTTCCTTTTTCTCTTGGCTAATTTTCTTTATTGGAAAGGATTGTTTCATCCCCCTAATAACTACATCTTTTCGCTCATCTAGTTGCTGTTTGTTATCTGCATATAAAAAAAGAAAGAACTCCCGATTCGTTCTTTCTTTCTCTAAAAAATCAAACTCAAATAACTTGCGATCAATAAACCTTAACCGCAATGGATCGGTGGTTTTTTTTCGTTTTTTTAGCCAATACCTTTTTTGTCTTTCTGTATTAGCTGGAAAGTTAAGCGCTACTTCTTTATAATCGTAAAAATAACTTCTAAGAAATCGTGTTTGTGCCAAAAGCAATATATTTAAATCTGTATCGTTTAACGATTGCAAATCGCTTGTTTCAATTTGAAGAATGTCCATAACGCCTTCCTTTAAGTAAATGACATCCTCCTGTATTTGTAAAAAGGGAACAACATATGGGGTTTGACTCAACACTTTACCTTCCCTTTTTCGTTTCACTTCTTCTCGCTGGTCTTCCTTTGTCTTTTTTCTTTTCCATTTACGAATAGCTTTTCCTAAAACAGCAGGCTTTTGTTTTTTCTTTTTGTCCTCCTGTTCTAGATAGGAAGGTACAACAATAGGTTCTATATCTTGATTTTCAATTTCTTGTTGGCTCATTCTGTTCCTCCCTTTCCTGTTCGTTTAATATGCCCTGGTAATCCAGTGCGTGGTACGTATTTCTATCCTGTTTAAAAAATAAAATAATAGACATATAGTTTTTCAAGTTTGGATTACTCGCAGAAGGCATAACCATGTAAAATAAAAACGAAATGGAAACAATAAAATAAGGTATCACGAATACTTTGTGTACCATATCTTTAAGTACAGTGAAAATAAAAAAGAGACTAACAAATATAATGATTAGCTCTCGAATTTCCAAGCCCAAAAGTTTGGGCTTGGCTTTAATCTCTTTTGGTATTTCGTATTTCATTGTTCCTTAATCCCTCCTTCTGGTTTTTTGCTAGAGAAATCTTACTTTCTCTCTGCTTATTCCCTCTTTGGGAAATATCTGTTTTACTATTTAAACGTTCTTGAGATTGATGATTTGTTTGTATTGTTCTTCTACTGTCAGTTGACTGGATAGGTTGCTTCCCCCCTGAAACAAATGATCCTCCATGAGTTGGAGAAGGTGTGCTCACTGGTGTTCCTCCTTGTGTCCTAGATGTATGCATGCTATGGTTACGTCTTATTCCTAATTGTTTCGGCGTTGATTGGCCAAGTGGTGTTTTTATTTGCTGTGTCACTTGTCGCATACCACCAACTGTTTTAGACATACCAGAACGGACTCCTGAACCAACACTTCCAATTGTTTGTTTCACTTTTGCATGGCTGGAACGACCAATATGTTTTGCTCCCTCAATCGGATGTGCAGCTGCTCTAGCTGTTTGCATTGCTCCCTTACCTGTTATTTTGCCAGCTCGTCGTATTTTCTGACCAACATCAAATCCTGTATTTTCCGCTCTTGTTGCAAAAGATTTCATGCGTCGCACTGCAGGCATACCGCCAATAAGCGTGTTTTTAAATTGTGGCTCTTTATGACCATAAGGCAATCCTTGATTTTCCGTTTGTGATGGACGTTCTGAAGTAGATGCGCCCATTTCTTGTTGCTGTAATTTTTGCCCTACTGCTGTATCCATTGCTCTTTGAACAGAATCGTTTGTAGTTTGCCCTTCCCCTACACCAATAGACTGGTTCACTGGTGATGATGAGATTGCCTGCATTCCTTGTCCTAACCCTTCATGTTCAGAAGGTGATGTGCTGAATGATCTTGATAAGTTAGCTAGTCTAGGTTTTTCTATTTCAGCATTTGGAGAACCTTTAGCGTTTGGTGCGTGCTTTCCTTCATTATTTTCTGATTTACCTGGTGAATGAGGTACAAGCAATCCTCCAGGTGTTTTCATATATCCATCTTCACTACTTCCATTATTATCTGGAGACATACTTCGTTCTCCATTGCCAAAGCTGGATTCACTTCCGAATGAAGGAATTGGCTCTCTATCTAATCCTTGGTTTGGCGTTTTCCCCATTGCTGGTATTGGCTTCACTTGATCGTTATCTTTGCTCATTCCGCCTTGATGTTGGTTTTCTTTTGGCGTTTTTGTACGCATACCTCGAAACATGCCTTTTGCTCCAGAACCAATTCCAGCAGTAGCTTTACCGACACCACCAGCTACTTTTCCTGCTCCTTTAGCAGCGCCTCCTGCTAGTTTCGTACCAGCGTATGCACCCATCATCGCTTGCCAACCAGAACGTAGACCAGCGTCAATCCCCATTAATCGCTGTACGATATCTGGCGCATCTATTAATGCCCACGCACCAGCAACAAGCATGAGGACTACCCCAATGCTACCAATATCAGGCTTTAGCGTATTTACCCAATTGCTGTAAATGATGAACATTTTTAATAAAACAACCATAATAAAGATCACAGCAAATGTATTTACAATTTCCATCAGTACTTTTTTAGTTCGTTGACCACCAGTTAAATCTGTTGTTGCCACAAACATCCCAAAAATTTGATGAAAAGCCAAATCAAACACAGCTCTGCCAATCTTTATTACGGTAATAGCCAAAGCCACTGATGTTACGATTAGAGAAAAGAACAGAACGCCCCAATTAACGTGGTAACGATAGTATGATTCTTTCCCTAATTCCGTAGTAACAATTTGTCTATCTCTTAGTTCTGCTACCTTTTTACTATCTCCATTTCCCGTAGGAACAGCTTTATTTTTTAATATTTCATTATCTGAATCCATTTTTTCAATAATATATAAAGATGGGTTACCCGTTGACAACCTATTTGCATACGTATAATCACTTGTTCCAACAGTTGATTTATCTTTGTCAATTGGTCGGGGCGGGGTAGATTCATCTCCTATATAGTCACTGCCTTTTCCTGCGACTCGAAACCCCTTTTCTTCATAATACTTCAAATCGGCTACATTACTTTTAATAATGCCACCCGCAAGTGTTTTATCTCCTGTTTGTTGCATCCATCCCAAACCGTAACCAACCATCTTGTTCATTTCTGTCATTAGTACAGGAATAACTACTATAATCCCTACAGCTAATAACACATTCATAAGCACTTCATGGCGTTTTTCAATCTTGTTTAACATAAATAAGATGCCTAAAACGAATACTGAAATAACAAATACACCAAATACTAAAGGCTTAATGACATCCATAACCTTTTCCATTCCTGGCGATTCATAAAAGTCATTAAATAAAACGACTTTATGTACAATGTTTTCCATCATATTGTTAACAAAAACGAGCATTTTAACTAATCCCCATAAAAACGCACGAACTAAATCGTTCCAAAGCCAACCGTCACTAATATTTAAAATAGACTCTAATTGCTCATATTTTGGCAATAAATCCTTTTTATCATCAGCATGAATAACCATTGGTTTTAAGTAAAGAAAGTGAGCTACTACAACTAATATTAAACTAATCAGTTTCCAGCATTTATGTTTCAATTAAGATAGTTCCTCCCTTCTAAAAAAAAGAACCTACTCAAGTATGAGTAAGCTCTTTTCAACAATTAATAAGATGTTAAATTAATATTAAGATACTGCGTATATTCAAGAATGTCTTTAATCCCTTCGTCAAACCAATCTCTATCTAAAGCACCATCTTCTGTAATCCATTCATTTAATACCCATATATCAATAGAGTCTTGGCTTAATGAAGAAGATGCTGCATCTGCAACAACAGATCCATTTTCAACAAGAACTATACCATCCTCATCCGGATCCCATGTACTACTCGATTTTGGATTATTAAATGTTTCTCCTAATTCCTCTATTTCTTTTTCTTCCATTCCTTGTAAACTAACATAAAATCCTGGGTACCCTGCTCTTTCTAATGATGCATCATAAGCTTCTTTTATTTCTCTTTTTTTAACTTCTTCATCCTCTATAGCATGAGTCATTAAAATGAACGTTTCATTGTTATCAAACTTTTCCTTTAGCTCTTTCAAGCTTAACTCATTGATTCCTTCTTCAGGCTTCCCACAAGCTGATAACAGGAACAACAAAAACAACAAGATACTAACCCCAATATACTTCTTCCTCAATGTATAACCCCTCACTTTATAATGTTTTCCGACACTATTATAGCAAATTTATAACCTTACAGATATATCCAATTTCTTTTTTTGGAGAAAATATAAGTTTAGTTGCACGAATAGGTAGGTCATCCCAATTAGTCCTAAGCTTATAAGTTGAAACTCTAGGAAAATATCCCATAAGTATGGAACAAAAACTCGTAAAACAACCATCATACCTACCACCAAGGAAAGTAGAATGTAAACATTAAAGGCAAAACCTTTCTTTTTTCGGTATAGTTCATCTCGTTTCTTTAGTTCAAAGAGCATATTGCTTTGAATCTGTGAAAATAAATCGTTTGCATCTCCACCACGACTATATTTAATAAGCAAATTGTGGTGAAATTGATCCAGGGAAGGAAAATTATATTTTTTAAAGTGAGAAGTATCTAATACCGCATCTTTCTCCAACTGTTCTATCGTCTTATCTATATCTTTTTGAATCTCTCTACTGACAGTTTCTCTAGTATGCTTTAAAGCATGAAGCACATTCTCTCCTGTCTTTAAGAAAAAGTTCATGTTGGTCATATATTTTAATAGCTCGTGCAACTGTTGCTGATACGTTTTTAAACGCTTATTCGGTATGGTGAACACATAGATAAAAAACACCATGCCCCAAAATCCAGTTACCATACCGAAAACGGCATTTTTAGAGATAAAGTAGAAGAAACCAAAATTGACTATAAACCAAAAGACAATATGCAAAAAGAGCTCCCAACCTACAAAGAGAGCTCGCAAATCTTTCCATGCTATTTTTTTCACAACAACAAACCTCCTATCAATTCATCTACATTGCTTGAAATAAATATTTATATATTTATGTTCTAACGTTTTTTAATTTACTAAGATAAATAAGGTTCAAATGTCTCAATTTTTTTCCACTTCTTAATTTTCTACAAAGACAGAAGGCAATAAATGATACAGACGTTTATTCTTCAGGTATTGCAACGTTTTTTCTGACAAAGGGTTGATGACTTCCCTTGTCTGGTATGATCCATTATAGTTTTTTTCTTCTCTATATAAATAAGTTCCTACTGCACCTTTTTTTGTAAAATCGGTAAACTCCACCATTTCTTTAATTCTTCTTTCTATTTTTCCGTTCTCTTCATCCATTTCTAGATGAATACCGAACGGAAATAATTCCGTAACCTCTCGTCCGATAAATTGTTCACTCATACCCTGATAAGCTGGTGATTGGCGTATCATTGGAATAAAACGAGAAGGGATACTCATTGCTCCCTTCGCATGAAGTGTCGTAATAATATTGTGATCCGTTTTAGCTGCATCTAACATATCAGCAGCTTCCACCCCACGAGTTTCTGCAACATTAACCCAATCAGGGTTATTTCTCAGTGCAGCTTTCACCAAATCTTGAATGGTTATATTATTTTCCATTTGATCAGACTCCACCGTTTGCCAACTGGTTATATCTTTTTTGGGATATAAGGTTTTTATATGGCTGTCTCTAGTATCTTCAATTAAAATAATAATGTCCTTTTCAGGAATATAAGATACGAGTAGTTTTTGTAATTCTGTTTTTCCAGAACCAGTACGCCCACTAATCACCAAATTGGAACCAGCCATAACTAAGATTCTTAACAGTTCCTCTACATCCTGCCGTTTATTTACCGTTAAATCTTGAATATTCGTAACCGCAAGTCTTGGTCGTGATATACGAATTGCCATCGTCATTCCATCTGGGCTGACGCGATCATGCATGACATTAATTCGCATATAGCCAAACTCCGTATTTAGTTCTGGTTCACTATTATTTATTTCTTTACCTTGCACATCAGCAATTTGTTTTGCTAAACGCTGTACTTCTTTCAATGTTGGTTGCTGTTCTGCTCTATAACGTCCATTTTGGTTATGTTGCAGTCGCAACTCCGTACCATTAAAGCGAATATCTGTTATTCCTTCATCTTTTAAAAACGGACGTAAAAAAGACTTTTCAATAATATCTTGAATGCGTTTTTCTTGTTCTGTATTCACTATTTATGTGCTCCTTTCATACTTCTAATTGTTGTGGCAATGTTGCAATAACTTTTTCCAGTAGGGCAATTTCATCTTGTGTTAACGTCAACCCTTTGCCCACATATTTTTTATCTGGCGACCACCAACGTACATCAAATTTTGGCTTTTGTCCGTTCCAACTAATATAATTAAGTTCTTTTGTCCACCCATTTTGGCCTGTTCGTAAAACAGCAATTTCCTTAATAATTTTCCAATCTGTTTTGTATTGCTTCACCTTTCATTCCTCACTTCCTCCAATCTTTTTATCTTTCTTATCCGAAAACATTCATTGCATCCATAACATCTTCCATGTAGTACATAAAAATAACTACCGCAAATCCAACCACAATAAACAACGAAATTAAAATAGGGGGAATACCCAAGTTTTCCATGGCGGTCATGCTTGAATCAATTAATTCATTTGTTTTATTTTCCTGAATGCCTTGAATATATTGTTGTAATTCTCGTAGTGCCTCAGGTTTTATACCAAAAATACTAAACTGGTAAATCTTATCCATAATCATATAAGCTTCTGATGAACCGATATATTTTGCAAAATCCATATAAGCTTCTCGATCATTATCCTGCTCAATACGCTTGACTAACTTCTCTAATTCCTTTTTTAATGGCTCACTCGTATAATTTACCGTCTCTTTCAGAGTTTGATATATATTTCCTGATGAGGATTGTAGCGCCATAAAACTTTGCAAAAACTGCGGAAATAGAAAAGACATAAGCAAGTCATTTTTCTTTTTGTTTAGCATTAAATCAAGATATGGCAATTTATAGCCAATAAAAAAAGCAACAGGAGATCCAATAAGCCAAACTGGCTTTTGGAGAATCAACACTCCTATTGCAAATAAAAGAAATAAAACAATACCTAAAATCCAACGCATTTGGCTAAACTTCTTCTGGCTTCGATTAAAATAAGCCAAGTACGCCTCTCTTTGTTCTTCTCGAATGAGTTCCATCAATTATCAACACCTCCATGCAGTGCATATTCTTTATATTTTTCCCTTTCATCTCCATCATCTTCATCAGTTGGGGATATCTGCAATTCACCTTTTGGTTTATCTCGTTTTCGACCTTTCCATTCTTCTAAGAATTCCTCAGATACATAATGAGCAATTCTTTCTTTGATCTTCTCGATGATAAAAGGTTTTACTTCTAATTCAAAAATGAGATAACTTAACAAGTGTACAAATGACCAGTTGTCCATTTCTTCTAAATAGCCAAATTCTTTATCCGATGCAAAAGCAATCTTAATTAGGTCTGTTTTCAATTGTGCAAAGTTATTAGCTCCCATTGCATCTTTCATAAATACATGCGCATCTTCTTTTGTTTTAGAAGTAAATACAATGTTTTCCAAAAGCGTGTTATGGTACGTTTTTGACATAATCGGTAATGTTAGAACAGATTTACTATTATCAAAATCATCACTCAAGTAATCCCAACGAGGTTTTAAAGATGTGATCCCCGTATTAAAAATGGGCTTTGGCGTAATTTTTCTGCGCTTTTTATCTTGTCGTTTATTGACACGAATAACGACGGATTGTCCTTCTTTAAACTTCCTTAATTCATCCGGCATTAACAAAGGGCGCTCTTTTACTGATTCGCTATGCGATTTATCAGCTGATAATAACTTACCACTACGACTCACATCAGTAATCGTTTTTGTCCCTAATAACGCACTAAACTGCTCCGATGTTTCTTTATCCTGGGTTAATATATAAATTTGATTTGAACAGTTCCCAATGATAGTGTCGGAATCTGTGTCTCCATACTTTGCTTTTAATTGCGAATAAGATTGTACAATTAAGTGATAGCGAAAACCTCTTCCAGCACCTACTGTTAACATACTAGCCATTCCTTCAATTGGTGGCATATTACCAAATTCATCTAACATAAAATGAACTTGGCGCTTCATTTTTCCACCAGGACTCATTGTAGCTCTTTCTGCATTAACACGATATAACTGACTAACGAAAATACTCGCTAAAACATGATTGGATGAATCGAAATCTGGTGTAACCATAAAAATGGCCACTGGTTTATCACCAAAACCTACTTCCGTCAAGTCAACGCTGTTATAACTTGTCATCTTCGCATTAGGTTCTAACGTAAAAATTTGTAACTTGTCCATGGCTACACTGAAAATACTGGCTCTGGTGTTACCAGCAGCAAAGTTACTCGTTGCATACATCATGCGTGCAGGATTATTCTCACCTCGGGATTGGAAAAATTGATCCAATGCGTTATTCCCTTCCTCATCTTCTTCACTTCCTAATGTAGCGAGAAAATTAGCGACGGAATACATATTGACTGTTTCTTCTTTTCCTGTAGCAATCGCATCTTCTGTTAATGCCAAAATAATAGCATTTACTAATGATTTTGCCGAATTAGACCAGAACGGATCTTTTGCATTTGGTTCATGGTATAGGCTATGAGATACACTGTTTGCATACTGTTGTGCTAAACTTTTATTTCCTTCCTTCCAGGCATTTACCACTAAATACAAGGGATTTGAGCCCATACCCATCCATTGTTGAATGAGATTATAAATATATACGCTATATCCTCGCTTTTTAAATGTTTCATAAGAAGCTCCAGCTAATTCCCCTTTAGGGTCATTTATTACCAACGAAGGCTTGTTTTTAGCACGAGTTAATACATCCAACGTTGGAAAGACAAATGTTTCTCCTTTTCCTGAGCGAGTAATTCCTATTACAAGGTTATGAACAGGTGAATCATCAATGAGTAACCGATACGGTTTATGTTTTTCCTGCAATCCCGAAATAACTACTCCACCATCTCCGTTATACTCCTTTTCCTTTGCAGGGACAATCTTATATTGCTTTTTTAACTCCTTAACTTGTACAAATTCACTTGTACCATGCTGTCCTTTATTTAACGTTTTATAATTCATCTGCACATTATAGATCAGCTTTAATATTCCGATTCCTGTTAAAATGTAAAAACCAATGTAATACGCCGACATGTTGCTTTGAAACTGAAACATACTCTGCCAATCAAATGAGAAAGTTACTTTATTCGGATCATCTGCGAATAATTGGATGGCCGTCACTAACTCCTGGAGAAAAGCAAGTAACATGTTGGCAATAAAAAAGGATGCGACTAAAACAAACAAAATGATTAGCGCAACCACTTTTGTATTGAATAACTTTTCATACAGCTGCATAATATCCCCCTTTCTTTAGATATAAAAAAACACCCTATTTACATAGCGCGTGAACTTATTTGCCATATTCATTTTCTTTTCTTTTTCTATATTCAAAAAATCGTACTTTAATATGTTTTACCAACAGACCTTCCAAATCTCTTGTCGTTAGTTTCCCTATTTTTTTAAACAAATGAATTGGTTCTTGAAGTTTATAGACATCTTGTGTATTACACTTAATTATAGACGGTTTATCTAACCCCGCAGCTTTCCAATCTTTTATTTTATACCCATATTTTTGGTTTAATTTATTTTGCACACGACTTGTTACTTTACATGCGAAATATTGATTTTCTTCTTGGTCATGAATAATAACAACAGGACGCTTCTTCCCCCTTGTTTATCTTCATATTTTACATAAGCAATAAAACACTCTCCTGGTTTATATTGTTGTTCTTGCAAATAATCACCTCTTTTTTCCATAAAAAACCAACCTAATTAAAAGGTTGGCTTCATTTGCATTGCTTATCTAATTGAAAATCGTAGTGTCCATCATTTTCGTACCATTCCCGATCATGTTGGTTATTGGGATCTAGTATAAAGCTACCTTCTTCATCTTGTTTCAGAGTGCGAAATGTAGCTTTTTTATTCACCCGACTAAACTCTCGCTGCAATTCCTCCATAGACATATCTTCAAGATTTTTCTTCGGACGACGAATCACATAACCACATCCTTTTACATACTGTCTTTAGTATATCATATTAAGTTCATTATTTTCTTTTTATATACAATACTTCATCTGGATCAAATTCTTCTTCTTCCTCATCTTCATCTAATCTACGCAGTATAAAGTTATCCAAAGCCATCCCAGAAAATTCATCTTTTTTAGTTAACTTTTCCATAGCTTCTTCAAGATAATCTTGCTCATAATCAGGTAGTGCCATCTCATAAATGACTTGCTCTTTTGTTTTCCCTTTCCAAGAATAATTGAGCAAAAAGTCGCTTGTCTTTGTATAAGCCCTGTACTCTTGTTCAGTATTAAAATCATTTCTTGTTTTCAACATACTACCACTCCTTAGGAAGTAATAGTATATCTTATTATACTAATTTCACTTTGTCAATGAATTACCTCCTGTTTATAAACACCGTATCAAACGCATCCAATGTTCTGTCACCTCTTACGTCTTGATACGTATAGTTATACGTTATTTGAATTTCGTCTCCATAATCTTGCTTGGTACTTATTGTTGTTCCATCTTTATTCTTAAATGTGATGGCATACCCTCTATCTTCTAATTTTTCTACCACTTCTTGGACATGATGCGTTACTCCACCTTCCTCTTTCACTAGTTCTCCTACTTCAGTAGTTACTTTTAGAAAAGCATGTTGATGAATGCTGCCAATGCCTATTGTTAAAAAAACAGGGACAACGAAACCGATAAATATAGCCATTGAAAAAATAGCGCCTTTTAGTTCTGCCAAAAGATCACCCCATTTCTAAACAACATCGCCATTTTTCAAGAGCTCATGGATATTATTTAACTGTACTTCATAAGAATAGAATCCTTTCTCATGATCATGGAGTACAGTCACTACCGATGCACCCATAGAAATAAATCCTGGTGCAACTTCTTCTAAGAATTCCTCTCTAGTTAATGGATCATGCTCATATTTTTTCCAATGAGGAAATGCTTCCTGTTCATGAAAATCAACGCTTGTCCCATGGTTATTAAAAGTAAAATTTGCTATTGTAGCCATCTTACCTTTCTCCTTCCTACAATTGGTTAATACTTAAACGCCTTTCTGCTGTTCCCTTTACTTCTCCTTCCTTGTTTACATATTGCACTCTGAACTGAATACCAGTAATGGACGATTCCTCTTTAGTTACCTTTCCGTTTCTATCTAAAAAGAGATAATCCAGTGTAATATCATATGGATGTGTTTTTTGAACGGAAACAACTTCCGCCGTTAAATTAGCAATTAACTCGTCTTTATCTACATATGATCCTTTTGTTTCCCCTTCCTCATCTGTCTTTGCTCTTAGTACGCCTGCACTTACAGTATCAGCTAGTATTTCAATATCAGCTGTAGTGCGTGTTGTTTGGTTTTGCATAGACGAAGCATAAGCTACTGAAAGGACTAAAACAATCACTGCTACAGAACCAAGCAACCATTTAACTGGACTTGCCATGAATTCCCTCCTCTCCTGTAAAAGCATCATAGCTCCATTTCTAATGCAGCCTCTCTTTTACGTTGATGTGTTTTAAACGGCGCAATAGATTTTATATACTGCTTTTTAAAGCGTTCACGATCTGCTTGTAAAAACTCATTTGGATCTTTTATACCTTCATGGTAAGAAAACACATTCCAATCTCGACCTACCCGCGCGTTTTCTAAAATGCCTGCCACCTTTTGATTTGCTTCCCATCCTGCTTCATCATCATCCATGGCCAGAAGAAAAAAAGTATCTCGCAAAGCTTCTTTATACTTTTCTAGGTAGTCCATTACTTTTCTTGTTTTGGAAGCTCCTGTTAAGGCAATGAATCCAACATTTGCATCCATTTCTCTAAAACTTAACCCATCTAGGATAGATTCTGTAACCACTACCGTTTTGGCATTTTTAGGGATGTCCATAAAAAAATCCCTCGTATCTTTGGAGGGATTCATAATAAGCTGTATTTCTTTTGGTTCCAAGTCAGGATTGATACTCGACCGTAATAAAATGCGATCTAACGTGTTATCTTCTCCATATAGTGGAAACACTAAATTCCGTTGACACATCCATTCATTATTTGCATAGGCTTTTCCAAGTAAAGGTTCTGTTTTTTGAAACATGAATTGAACTAACCCTTCATGTTGCAAATCCACCATAAAATCTCTAGCTACTTCTTTAGATAAACCTCTATACCCACTGTCCAAAGTTTTGCTCGGAAAATACCGTTGCATGTGATTATACGCTTTTTTCGCCCAATCTAATGCTTGTACTTGTTCTTTGTTTAAGGACGGATAGGCTTGTTTCAGTTTAAACTGTTGTAATTCCTTCGGCGTTTGCTTCTTATGATATTGAAGGATCATACGCTCTCCACAGTGATTCTCCCTATTACATTGGATATAGTTCAAATTATTTTTATACATAAAAGCTTCATGTTGCTGACATTCAGGACAATTACAAATATAATAATGCCCTTTATCTTCAGCATTAAGCTTTTCTAATGCTTCTTCTACACTACGAAAGGTGATTTGCTGATGCTTGTTCATCGGCATTCACTTCTTCCTGCATTTTTGCCTTCACTTCTTGCATGACAGGGTATAATACAAGAGATTGCACCATATCATCATTTTTTAATACAAAACCTTCGAACAAAATGGCATGATATTTTTCGTACATGGATTCCATCACATTTAAATGTTGTGTAAAAGCCCATTCAAACCCCATTACTTTTGCAACCTCTTGAAATAAATAATTCTCATACTCTTGATAAAGCTTAAACCTTGGTAACAATGCCCGTAGACGGTTTTCAGGAACAGATTGATATGCTGCAGCAACATATTGAATAAAACAGTTCAAGTTTTCTTGTTTTGAAAACCATTCTTCTACTAGCGCTTGATCTAGCATGTGGTGTCTTAACTTATTATGCATAATAGCTTGGTAAGAGCGTTTTATAGATAAAACGACATCTTCTAACTCCGAATAAAATCCACTCGTCACATGAGGGTATACTTCTAGAAATAGTTTATGAATTTGCTTTATACTTAATATTAACGGTACTGGTGTTGTGTGTTTGTGACCTAGTAACTCGTCAAAGCGAATAGCAAAAGCTTTAAACTCAGGACTAACTAACAGCTGTCTTTCTTCCTCTGCGTATGATTTAAATTGATTAATGTATTTATGTCGTTTTTCTTCTTCCCAAGCACCATGTTTTAACATTGTTTCTTGCAGTTGTTCTTCCAGCAACTCTTTTCGTTCAAATGATACATAGGTCACGACCAATTTCTTACTGTCTAGCCAAAGCTCAAACGACTTAGGTGGAGATTCTCTTTTTTCTTTTCGAAGTCTTTCCCTTATCTGTTTTACAATTTCCTCGGCTTCTGAAAAGAAGTAGTTACGCTCTCCATCAATTTCACGAAACATTCCGCCTTCTTCACGAAAACGAATTATTAATTCTCGCAACACATTCCCTCCTATCTTCGTTTTTTACAGTAAAAAAAGGACTTCTCTTTAGAAGCCCTTTATTGGATTGGTTCTTCTCGCAACAGATCAAAAGCCAGTAGGACAAATTCTAAATCCTTATTGCTTTGTTCTTGTTGGAGAAAAGTTTCAATGCCTCGCACGAAATCAAGACTATTAATTTTTTCTTCCGAATAGATTTCATCTTTCTGGTAAGTTCTATTATCTGTATTAATCACGATATATTTCACTAGATAAAAATAGCGTACGTGAGATGGAGAATGAGTCGCTTCATTCTCCTCATTTGTACGCCTTAAGTAACGGTAATCGATGATTTGAATATCTTGTCCTCCCAATATTTCAGGAAGTTTTTGTTCTATTTCTTGCAATTGACCAATGCTATTAATTGGTGTTGTCATTTCCACTTCTGCATTGGCATAACCGTCCTGATGTTTGTAACTAATAAAATACACATATCCTTCATTCTCCATGTTCTACCCTACCTTCTTTTAGAATCCAACAACTTGATTGCTTAACCAAGAAACGATAGATGTTCCTAGGTATACAAGTCCAAACCCTATTGCCACATTTACCATCCAACCTGTATACATTTCCTTTTTGTTTGGATCTTTTGCCGTTGTCCATAACAACCCAATAACTATTAAAATTAACCCCGCCAATACTGGAGCTACAGGTTTAATACTATCGGCAACATTTCCAATCGTACTAATAACGGATTCCATATGCTATTCTTCCTCCCTTGCTAGTTCAGCGATTTCCTTTTGATTTGATAGATTGAAATTTAAAATGATTTCCTGGTGCTTTTCATGCAGCCATTCAAAGTAAGAAACCCCTTCTGCCTCCAAAATTTCTTTAGCCAATGTTTCAAATTCCTTATATCCTTGAGGCTTTGTTACGGTTCGCTTACTCTTTCTTTTTGGCCTAGACTTAGCTTGTTGTTGCACCGTTTCTTGTTTTTCTGTTTGTTCCAACGTTGTCACCTCCAAAAAATAAAGAGAGAATGATTGACATTCCCTCCTACTTCGGCATTCCTTCACCGCCAAAAACATTATCTACCATTGTATTAAAACCACTACCGATCTTCTCGATCATTGGGTCTAACACGCCTGTTGATAATGCTACAAAACTACCAAATAGGATTAATGCAACAATGATTAATGTAATCGTCGCTTTATAGACACTCATGCGCTCACCTCCTTCTTTTTGTATTCACATACATTATCTGGTTACTTCGGCATTCCTTCACCGCCAAAAACATTATCTACCATCGTATTAAAACCACTACCGATCTTCTCGATCATTGGGTCTAACACACCTGTTGATAACGCTACAAAACTACCAAATAGGATTAATGCAACAATGATCAATGTGATCGTCGCTTTATAGACACTCATGCGCTCACCTCCTACTCATCTCCTGTTGTAGTATTAAAAGGTGGGAATTATAGGAGTCGAACCTATTTACAGCCACTATTCCCAAAGAAAAAGCCACATGACTGATTCATGTGACCGAATATAAAAGTATATTTATTGTTCCAACTCTTGCTCTTGTTCCTTTTCTTTTGCTCGAATTTTCTCTGCCATTGCATCATGTGATTGCACAAGTTTTTCTAAGTCTTTTCGACTTACCGTAATCATGGCTTGTTCTTCGCCAAATAAATCCAAATCATCTTTAATTCGTTTTAGATAATCAGTCAAGCTGTTCACCTCCTTCTTTGTGCAAAGAAAAAAGCCACACAACATATAGTTATGTGACTTCGGTTCCTCACTTCGCAAAATTTCGTATCATATTTTATTTTCATTAGGAACTTGTTTTCATTTTTAAAAAAATCGTGTATAATATAGATAGATATTCATATAATAAAAATACCGTTAGTGCTGGTAACACTAACGGTACGCAATAGATAAGTTCCCTACAAGGGAGATCGACATTAGAGAAGAATAATCCACCCTAAATGAGTCGCAAGCTCAAGGGTGGATTTATTTTTTTTGGTTAAATGACAGTACCGCAACGATCAGACTAGAAAACGCCACAGCGAACATTAGAGTTTCAAAAACTGTCATACAGCCACCCCCCTTCTATTGGGAGTGTGCCGACCACCCTTGAGAAATCTTATACTATTGCTTCCTCAAGTATAGCATAATTAGTAGTGAATCTTCATAGCATTAGGAACATTTTTTGCTTCCTGTTGATATTGATGCTTTATCTTCGCCATTTCATAAAGGACAGCGATGCGAAAATCAACCACTTTTATAAAATCACCACCATCCCAAAATGTTAACCTTTCATTCGTATGAGCATTTATCCAATATTCACCATCAGTTGATATATGTTCAAACAGTTGCTCTATTTCATATGAATCGACTTCTATATATCCTGATTTTTGTACAATGCCAGAAGCAATAGAATGATTACCACTTGTTATATAGCAAATATCTATTTCCTTAAAATAAGATCGCATATGGTTATTACTATGGAAAATAAGCCCTTTTTTAGCAATATTAATAATCGCATCTCTCATTCTAGGACGCTTCCAAGGAATTACTATTGTTACAACTTCATCTAAATTCACCCGTTCTTTCCCAGCGGATTCCAGTCTCCGTCTTTCTCCCTCACTGTCTATGTACGTTAGAGGAATAAAAGCCTCCCTCAACAGATTAGTTATTTTCCCTTCTTCTTTATAATACACTTCGCTCAACAAATCGACTTGAATGTCTCGTTTTACAATACTTGAAAGAAAATGAAGTAATTGTAGCTTTTCTTCCAATTCGTTTCGTTCTTCTAGCCATCCATGTACAAGAGAGAATAAGCTCTCATATTCATCACGGGGAGCAATTAATATGCGTTCATCAATAATTCTCTGCTTTTTTTCTTTTTTCAAGAAAAATAGCGAATACCTCCCTATATCAAGGTTAACAAAGTTATTTTTCATATTTATCATCCTTTTTCTACTTTTTCCAATATAGGAATGAGATTGAAATAAAATCTAGGTTGCATCACATAGTCTGCATCCTCAATCATCATATGATTTAGCCTATCCACTACTTTTTTATAATTTTTTTGTTGGATTTCTTCTGCTAAACCTACTAAGTAAGGTACATATCCAAGATGCAAAATCCTATCCGATTTATACTTTTTATCCATATCCATCTTTTTCAAACAATGCATAAAGTTTATAATTAAATTTTTAGCATCAGCTTCATCCTTTGCATCCAACATATCAATTAATTCTGTTGCAATTTTATCTTCCAAAGTTTCACCACCGTTTCATTCCTTATTACTAAAAAAGCGCTTATCCCTTAAAGAGATAAACGCCTTTGTTTAAAATCCTTTTATTACTTTTTTTACCTTATCTACAAAGTCTCGATCTACTAAACGAAACCTGTGCAATCTTTCATCTGGTCTTTCTTTCAGTAGTTCCACGATTTTCTGTTTATCCTCATGTTTTATCGTAATTGTGTTTACATCACTAGATTTAAAATTTCTAACTCTAGGATCTGGCTGCTCTATAAACCATGCTTCATCATGTCCGCTCCCAAACAGATAGTGTTCAAATGAGAATTGTTGCCCATATTGCCAAGTAATATCGTTTAACCCAACATTCTCTAGCACAATTTTATTTGTATATGTCTTGTTCGGCTTCAGTTTGGACTCAGGCGAAATTGGGATATAATAGCGTTGCAACTTTTGCTTATCGGATACTTTATTACCATTCAAATAGAGAATGTCGTCTCGATATGCATGTTTTGTTTGTCGCAAATAATCCTGTTCTAGCTTCTTTATCGCTAAAGGGATTACTTTATCATCTGTTGGTTTATCCTCTCCATACAACAAATGCCTGTTTAGTTGATAAGCAACAGGGTAACCTGAAATAAAGCCTGTATGCTTTGCAACAAAAAAGTAATCACTAATGAAATCAATTTCGTAACTTCTTTTACCAGCTCGAACGCCTTTATCCTGCATTTCATCTTGTTGCAAGAAGAAAGCATAGTCTCCTAGTGATTCATACTTCGTGTGATTTGTGAAATCTTCTTGTAAGCTTTTATCTATATCCACAGGGAAATAGTGACCGTTGATAAGCCCTTTTTGTAATACATTGAAATTCTTCTTTTCATGCTCATTGGATGGAAGTTCCAATGTATACTCCAATCGATCTGGTGTAACTGGAAGGGCAGTTTGTGTTTTCAGTTTATTTTTAGCCTTCATACGATCAGTTAGCTTTTTAAACCGTTCCCGATAAACTTCACTTTTTCGCTTGTTGTCTGCAAAAGAATCACTTCGTCCAATGATTGGAGCTTCTTTTATTATATCCTCTACCGCATCTTTTTTAATGGTTTCCCCATATCGATGGTCTAATTTAATAGATACGGCTTCTTTCTCACCTTGAAGGGTCTCAGATAGCTTGAATTTTTTTCCTTTATCCCAAACAGGTGTGTATTTATCAAATTCCCATTTAAAACAATGAGAGCCTTGTTTTTCTACACATTTGTAATTTTCTCGATACGTATTCGTGTACTCATATGCAAAATTGTATTTCAAAGTTTTATCTTTCACACTTTTTGCATCAGCTAGTAGAGCAATTGGATCTTCCTTCTCTTCTTTTTCATAACCAGGTAATACCAAAGAATGCTTCATGTTTCTAATCGCATAATGCTTGCCACTAGGTGTGAAATTCATTTCGGCATACACTTGGCTAGGCTGGTTATCTTTTAAACGGCGTAGCTCCCAAAAGGATTTTCCATCGACCTTGCCATCAGTTGTTTTCGGCATTTCAACATCTTTAGATGGATCAGGTAGATCAGCTTTATAATAAAATCTAATTGTTTGATCGTGTTTTACAACTTCATTAAACATCTGACCTTCAGGAGTCGCTATATATGGGTTTCCATCTTTATCTTTAAAGTACCCATTTTTCTTAGGGTAGAAAGAATATTTCTTATTGGCTCTTACTACTTCTTTTTCTTCTTTTAATAAATTTTGCGTCGTAGCATCTATATGTTGAATACGAAGATGCACATGCGTCTTTTCTAATGATAATGTAGCTATACTTCCTCTGAAATCCCAATATGTTGAAGCCGTCCAACGGTTTTTATACGTAGGTTTATAGTATGGCGGTCTGTAGGAACCAAATCCCTTTTGGGTGTCCTTAACTCCATACCAATTAGCTACACCTTCTGACTCATTGAATCCTGTTGTCGTATACGTTTCACCTGGAACGAAATAACCAAGAGTCCAACCATTTCCACCACCCCGTGGCGATTTTCTCTTTATAGCATTATCTACCGTCATGGTGAGCTTGTCATTATCCAAACCGCTCTGCATCGTTACTTTGCCTTGATTCCCCCATTGATAAGATTTCGTTTCATATGGCAGGATCAATTCATCATACACAATTTGATTTTCTACACGCTTGATCAGGTACATTTCCCATTCTTTATCGTAACTTTGCCCTTGAAACAAATCTTCTAGTGGAATATAAGCCCGAAATTGCGTATATTGATAATCCATATTACAACTGCTACTTAAATTCTTATCGGCTTTTTTCTTAAATGCGTTTTTTCCACATGTTTTTAAGGACGCATCTCGCAAATCAGGATTCGCATTTGTGTTTCCTAGCATTCTCGTTTTGTAGATACGTTTCTCTGTTGGGTTGTTTTTATTAATTAGTCCAATGTAAGTAGCCTGATTATTTTTTGTATGATGATGATAACCAAAATTAACTGACCAACCATCAAAAGTGAAATATGGTTTTCCTCCGCTAGTTACAACTCTCCACAATCTCTTTTTGCTTTGATTGGTGGCACCAGAATAAATATCATAAATCAACTTTTCTCCTCTAAATTCACTGTACTTAAATGTGTTTTTCCCTCCTCTAACTAGTGTCAATTTTCCATTTTTTGAATCTGGTTTGTATTTTCCATTATCCCACATGCTTTTCACCGTATGATGAACATCACTAGCATCTTGATACGGTCTATATCCCTCCGACCACATCTCTCCTCCATCGGGTATCGATTGTGCATGAATAGGTTCATTAAAAAACACGCAGGCAGTAAAGATAGAAAAAAGCACGAAAGCAAGCATTTTATTCAATTGTAATCTCCACAACAATTAACCCCTCCTTATTTTTACAAAGCAAAAAGCGCTCCATTTCATACATGAAGCGCTCCTCACAACGTATATGGACATTTGTTTGATACTAATAATGTAACACGGATTTTAGCTAAAATCGTACAAAAAAAGTATAAAAAAAGTATGCCAAAAGTATTCGAAAAGTATTTTGATCTTTACCAGTTGGACATATCTGATGTGGAAGAAGTATTCTCTCAGTTCTCTAATTTTGTGAAATCTAATAAGTTAGATAAACATAAAAAATAAGAGTCTCATGACGAGGCTCTTATTCATTGACTGGTGTGTTTTATTCTTTAAATCTCTAATTCATTATCTTTTATTTTTAAAGACTTGTATTCATTAATTAAAGTTTGGTCTGGTTGTTTATTAACAATTGCGTTATCAAATATTTCATTAAAGGAATTTGAGTCTTTAACAGACTGAATAGATGCTTTTATCATGGATTCTGAATCTACATTAGACCAATCAAGTTCATATCCATTTTTTAATGCTAAAACTCTGAAAAACTCTCTCTGTGTTCGTCCATTTCCTTCTCGGAAAGGATGAAGCATATTTACTTCTGCGAAATAATATGACATCTTTTCCACAAATCCATGATACTCTAATCCTTTTAAATGTTTATCACTTTTTAACTGCCGAAATATATCACTGGCATAGTTAGAAAGAAACATTGGATGAGCAAAAGGTGTATTCCCTTTTTGAATTTGTTCATCTCGTAATTCGCCAGCAAATGGATATATATCTTGGAAAATGAATTTATGAATTTTTTGCAAATGTTTTAAACCAAATGCTCCATGTATTGGCTGATCATAAAGCATTGTTAATCTCTCATAAGTCAGTGTTGTTTCTAGGTTTTCTAATGCCTTTTTATCTTTAAGATCAAATTTATTTATTAAAATGTCTGTACCTTCATAACAGTACTTTGATTGTGTATTATATTTATCCATTTGCTAACTTCAAAGCCTTTTTAAGAAATTGATCGTGAGAAATTTCACCTTTTAAGCTTTGTTTGACTAAATTAGTCTGTTCTTCGCTTACCTTTAGGTTTTCAATTTCTAAAGTTTTCTTTGCATATAGCAAGCCTTTTTTCATTCTGTTTTCATTCATACAAAATCCCCCTTAAAAATCTATATCCTCAATTTCTTCCTCAATGCCTCCAATTATTTTATCGGATACATCAATGTCACCTTGAACGATTTCTTCTGGCTCTTCTTCTTATGAATGTCCTTTATAAATATCTATATTACCAGAAGATATTGCCTCAAATATATGATCAACCTTGTGCTCAATGTCTTCCATTCTTTCTGCAACAGAGCTTAAACTTTCGATGAGTTTATTTGTATGCTCTTCTTTTTCAATAAGGCTCACAATGTACGGCGTGAGCCTTCTTGTAGATCCTAACTCTTCTAATTTTTTATAAACTTCCTCAGGCATCTTATTGCCTGTTAACGTTAGTCTCTTCTTTTCTTTGGCCATAACATATCCTATCCTTGTTTAATTTCATTTCATTTAAGCTTAAAATCTCTAGTGCAACTAAAATGATAGTCCTTGCGGTCGGTTTAAAAAATTATTTGTTGAATTACCAAAATCAGCATTTAATCTTTTTATTTCCATCATGTATCACTCCATTCATTTTAGTTCACAACGTTGTGAACTTATAATCCTATTATCTCATAAATCGAGGGAAAGTCAACTGTTTTCACGTGATTAGTCAACAACTTTGTGTATTTGTTTTAATTTCCACTTGAATATTACTTCTACAAGCATCCTTTATATCCTTTTAAAAGACATTTGTACGAAATGCATTATTACAATAAATGTTGTTTTAATGCAAAATGACAAACCTGTTTTCATTTTATTGAAATTCGGGTATACTATATGTAGAAAGACATACAATAAAAAAACCGTTTGACGTAGTAGCGCCAAACGGTTTAGTGCAATAGCCCTTCAAGGGGGCAGCTCGCATAAGATAAAAAGTAATCACCTAATGCTTGCCAGGCTTGGGTGGTTACTTTTTTTTGTGACAAAATAGCAACGATCTGTGAAGCGAAAGAGATCATTAAGACCAAACTTTCGAAAACTCACATAGGCTTCACCCCCCATAAAACGGGAATGAGCCACCACCCATGAAAGCCTTATACACTTAGGGATATTGTAACATTGTAGGTATGGAAATCTACTAAATTTTTGACTAATCAAATATAACCTATAGAAAAAGCCTATTATGATAAAAAGAGAGCTAGTTTTAAGCTCTCTTTTTATCTATTAAACTTCTTTTTTTCTTCTAAGTAGAAAGAATGAACCGATACCGATAAGTAATGTAGTTGTGCCTACTAATAAGATATTAAAAGAATTAGTAGCCGTGTTCGGTAACATCTTCCCTTCTTTTTTCTCTGAAATAGCAGGCTTTGACGTATTATCTTTACCTACTGTATTTGTAGAAGTGACATCCGTATTGCCTGGCTGTTCTGGTGTTTCTTCTTCATTTCCTGGTTGTTCTGGTGCTTCTGGTGTTTCTTCCCCATCACCTGGTTGTTCTGGCGCTTCTGGTGTTTCTTCTTCATTTCCTGGTTGTTCTGGCGCTTCTGGTGTTTCTTCTCCATCACCTGGTTGTTCTGGCGCTTCTGGTGTTTCTTCTTCATTTCCTGGTTGTTCTGGCGCTTCTGGTGTTTCTTCTTCATTTCCTGGTTGTTCTGGCGCTTCTGGTGTTTCTTCTCCATCACCTGGTTGCTCTGGCGCTTCTGGTGTTTCCTCTTCATTTCCTGGTTGCTCTGGCGCTTCTGGTGTTTCTTCTCCGTTACCTGGTTGCTCAGGTGCTTCTGGTGTTTCTTCTCCATCACCTGGTTGTTCTGGCGCTTCTGGTGTTTCTTCTCCGTTACCTGGTTGCTCAGGTGCTTCTGGTGTTTCTTCTCCATCACCTGGTTGTTCTGGTTCTTCTGGTGTTTCTTCCCCATCACCTGGTTGTTGTGGATCTGTTGGTTGTCCATCATCGTCGCCTGGTTGTTCTTCCTTAGGAGGAATAACAGTTACTTTCACTGTTTCTCCAATAGATAATTCAACAATTTCACCGTTAACAACTGTTTTAGAATGTGATCCTAACAACTGTGCTCCATCATTATTCCAGTAACCCGTCACATCCGAAAATTCGCACCCAGGTGTCGGTAATGCCTGATTAAAATAGTCGTGTTTGTTAGCATCTATTGTAATAGAGCAACTCGCTTCTTCTGCATGGGCATTAGGAACGAATATATTACTTATGGCTAAACCTAATGCAGCTACAGTTACAATTGTTTTTTTCATTTCTACTCCCCCTAAAATTAGAAATATTTTTATAATAAACTCTAGGCTACTAACATAATATGTAAATTATTAGTTAATAGTCAAGAGATTTATCTCCTTTTTTGAAATCTTCTAAAACCTATTCATTGACTTTTTTCTTACGCTTATAAACAATAATGCCCGTGATTGTACCTACAACAATTAAAGCCATGATAGCTATTAATAAAACTTTAGTATTTCCTGGTTCTTTTTCCTTTTCACTTGAAACTTTGCCTTTATTATCTATCACTTTCTCGACGTCTTTACTATCATTTTTGTCCTTATTGTCCTTATCTTTCTTACTAGATTCTTCAGGTTTTTTATTTGCTTCTTTTCCGATTTTTTGAGCTGTTTCCTTTGAAACTTCTTTTTCTACTGTTCTGCCTTTATCGTCTTTGTATGTAGCAATATATTTACCGTTCTTTTGAGTAACTACAGGATCTTTTCCTTTAATTTCGCTAAATCTTAGCTTATTATTACTATTTTCTCTTTCACTACTTCTAGGTTCGGCACTTGAAGCAAACTTGTTTTTCCCCTCGTTTTTTGGCTGAGTTTTTGACGAAGAAGCCGTTTCTTCTTTTTTAGGCTTAGCTTTCTCTATTTTTTTATTAGGTTTGCTAGGGCTTTGTTTTTGCTCTTGTTTTGGTTGAGACTCCTGTCTTGGCTTGGATTTTGGTTTTGGATCTGGTTTAGGCTTTGCCGGCTTGACTTCTGGCTTTGGTGTCGGTTTTGGCTTAGGCTTTGGTTTAGGTTTAGGCTTCGGTTTCGGAGTTGGTTTTGGCTTTTCAGGCGGAATAACAGTTACTTTTACCGTTTCTCCAATAGATAATTCAACAATTTCACCGTTAACAACTGTTTTAGAATGTGATCCTAACAACTGTGCTCCATCATTATTCCAGTAACCCGTCACATCCGAAAATTCGCACCCAGGTGTCGGTAATGCCTGATTAAAATAGTCGTGTTTGTTAGCATCTATTGTGATGGAGCAACTTCTATCTGCGTAGCTAATACTCGGTGCAAACAACATGTTTCCCATTAAAAATAACGCTGTTATAATTAAAGTAAATTTCTTCATTTTTACTCCCCTTTTAGGTTACTTTTAGAGACTATCACTCAAATCAGAAGTGAGAAAATCGGTCATAAAGTCGGTATGCAACAGCAAATTTATACCTTGCAAAAGAAGTATACCTATGAAAGCAAAAGTCAATAGACCTAATGAAACGAACCAAATTGTCTTAATAAAATTTATAATCATTTCTAACCACCCCTTGGAAACATTAAGAAAATTAAACAGTTTGCTTCTTACATCGTCTAATTCAAGCAAAGTTTAAAGCGCATTTTTAGATTTCATAAATTATTTAATTAAAATTCATGACCAAACAATGCTCTTCCTAGCTCTTCTAATGCTTTTTTCTTCATTTGATAATATTTGGCTCGTGAAATATTCAATTTTGGATAAATAACCTCATCTTCATATGTCTGTCCATCTCCCCGCCTCTGCAAATATTTCAATCGAATTAACTTGCTGTAATCTCTTGGCAAATTATTCACTTCTGTTTCTAACGTGTCTATCCACTCTGCAGCTTCAATAGACTTTAAAGCATAATTTTCTGTTTTGCTTACAAATTCATTTGTCTTACTTTTTGGCATATCTGATATTGTAGCTGTAATACTAGGTACATGTGTTTTCTTAGACATCGATTTCATTCTAAAGTATCGGTTAAGCCAATACTTTTCAACATAGTCAATGAAGAATTGTTGTTCATCTTTAAACAACTGGTCTAACTCTTCTTCTGTTAGGATTTTATTTAATTTTTCATAATAGAGGTTAAAGGCTAATTGCATAAAAATCCCCTTTACATAGAATCAATTTTCTTCTCAAGCAATTTTTTGGAGCAAATGTCGCATAGAAACTTCTTTTCTCCCACAACTCTCTTGCATTCTACACATCTACCATTCTTCATCTATTTCCCCTCCAATAACTGTTCTTTAATGGCTGTTACTCTATCTAGTAAATATTGCTGCTCTGGGTACGGTAAGTTTAAGCCAAATGCAATATCATGCTCTAAGCCTAAGAGAAGGCAGTATGTCGCATTTAATGTTGGCACTTTTTTTACTACTACATTACCTGTTTTATTAAAACTTTTTTTGTTAAATTGTAGCTTCAACAACTTTAATCCACCTTTTTCCATCACTTTAATTGGATTTACTATATAGATCTCTAAACTTCTGCTCCTTTACAAGGATGCTCCTAATAAAATACTAAGGAAAAGCAAGACACCTAATGCAACTACATCGATATAGAAATTTCTTGGTTCCAACATATTTCACCTACTACCTTTTCAACTATCTTCTCCATGCTCTTGCCTCCACTTTTTTATCCGAGCTTCTGCAAAACTTCTTCCTGACCAGTGGTTTAGCTCTTCTAAGAAAAACGGTTCACTACACCTCGGACAATTTGGCAACATCTTTTTTCCACGGTACTGTTTTTCTAGGTTTCGAATCGTGATAAGCCAAGGTTTGTAGTTTTGTATTTGCTTTCGTTGCTTTAATAAAAGATCGATTTGTTCGTTCACGCGTTCCCAATGTAACGCCATTTCTCTCATCGCTTCAAATGGATCAATTATTGCTCCGCAGCTACTGCAATGGACTCTCCTATTCGTTGTATCCAAAACATATTTCTTTTTCTGGCATCTACAAGCCTTCGTAATTCCTCTGTTTATCCGTACCTGATCCATATGGACAACTTTATCTGGTAAATCGTTCATTGAAAGCCTCACCCTTCTTAACTTCTCGTTTTTTTAATAATTAAATCAAGCTTGAAGTTGGATACTTTCTGCACAAATTAATTAAATAACCTCAAAAATTATCGTAGGAAAAATAATAAGCGTAAGACAAAGCATAATAAACGTCCCCATACTAAATAAAGTAATTCTATTAGCAACCTCTTTATGTTTCTTATTAAAAGCAAGTATTCCTGCAAAACAATTCGCTACAAGTAAAATAAAGAACGAAACTCCAATCAGTAAGTCGTGTATTAAACCAGTAGCAATCGAAAACCCATTCAACGACCAGTACATAATTACTGCACACAGAACAAAAATAAACAATAAACGAAGATATTTCATATCTTTATTAGTCATTTTTTACCTCCCGCATTTACATTTCGTAAATCAATTGGAATTTGAGTATCTCGATGATCCATAACCATCCTTCTTGCTTGAAACCAAGAGCAATTGTATGACTGTTGAACAGCCGTCACGTACCTTCTCCAGACTTCTTTTTCCTCTTTAAAAGCTTTAGAATTTTTGTTTTTTGTTGACTCTAATGGAGATACAACATGTTGAGGTATAACTTCTCTATTTTGATCAAACAAACTTAATTGTTGCATATAATCTCTCCTCACTTTTTTTGATTTAAAATGGTCAATATTTACCTTGCAACTGTTTGCATAAAGTGAATTTTGTAGCTTTGACTCCTAGCCACGGAAATCTATAAGATGCATTAAGCATTCTCTAATAATCCAGAATTCTCATAGATGTTTCCAATGATTTTGCAACGTGATATTATCAATTTATCTAAGTATTCAAACTTAAAATCCCCCTTTAATACATAACATGCTAAATAGGCAGCATATTCAGGATGATAAACGATTCTTGCTCTAATTCCATTAGGATTTTCAAGTACGTCCCCACCATATATTTCCTCATCGTTTTTATCATTCAACCCGATGTATTGATCACTAGAAACTAACTCATGTTCATTAGAAAAGACGATAGATAAATCTTTTAAAGGTTTCCTTTCGATTTGAGCTAAAAAGTAATGGACAACATGTATATTTCCAGTAGGTTTGTGTTTCATGATATACCTAATTTTTTGTTTCCACACAGCTCTTTTCTCGATTATGCTTGATTTTAGAGTTTCCTCATTATAAATATTGCATTTCAAAATATCCATCTTACCTTCTTCAACTTTTTCCACTTCGATTGCTTTCACATTTGGTACTTGTTGGACTACTAACTGTGCAATTTTTTCACCTTTGCGGATTACATATCCACCTTCCATAACTTCATCAAATTTAGAAATTGCATCATAACCGCCTGTGATGAATCTAGCAGCCGTCATTTTGAAATCTTCATATTCCTCGCAAGGTGCGATATTATCGACAATTACCTTAACCTCGCCAGCATAACCGTTATCCACCGTACCTAATTGCACTCGTAGTTTTGTCTTAGCTGTAATGTCCCTAAACGGTCTTATCTGCGCTTCAAATCCTTCTGGTAGTTGTAAAGATACACCTGTAGGAACTACTGCTGTTTCCCCCGGTTCGATTATCACATCTTCATTCGCATATAAATCAAATCCAGAATCAGTTTCATGCGCTTTTGTAGGTATAATTGCGTCGTTGTTTAATTTTTTAACTAATAAATTCATTATTTATACCTCCTACACCCACTGTTAATAATGTAACATCGTCAGTAGAAGTTAGTTTTATTTTTTTAAAACTGTATTTATTTCATATAAATGTTGCTTAGATAACTTCTCTATCCAACAACGTCCATCGTCTTTAGAAATAGCTATAAAGTGTTCGTTATTATTTTTATAAAGAATAATGTTTTGTCCCTCCCCTAATTCCATTTCAAACTTTTCTTCAAAAGCCAATAATTTGTTGCCGTCATATAAATCTGCATATCCTTCGCAATAAGCCAAAGCAAGAATACAAAACGTTTCTTCATCGCCATATTTCAATGCTGTTTCTAAAGGAATACCAGCTTCTTTTAATAGTTCTTGGTTTTCTTCGTTATTTTCTACGAGCATATAAGCGCTATCACCACCATTAGTTTCAATTACTTCTAGTTTGTTTAAAACATTTAATACTTTTTGTCTTTCCATTTTTACGCCTCCTAACTGCTTACGGCAGTTTTATATTCATATTTTTTAACGCACATATTTCTTACACAGTTTAAATTACCTATAAACCTTTATATATCAAGGTTTATCATACCCTTTAATGTTTACACATATGGACAGGGGTCAGAACGGTAAATCGTCATCCGTAACATCTATCGCCTCTCCACTACTTCCAAACGAGCTGTTAAAATTATTTTCTTGCCCTCTTGAGGCTTTTTCATGGTAATTTGGTGTATTTGTATGCGATCGGTTTTTAAAACTATCGGAATTGTTATTTTTGCTTTCTATGAATTGAACACTTCCTGCTAATACTTCAGTAACAAATACTGTTTTTCCATCTTGTCCTTCAAATCGGCGTGTTTGCACTCGCCCATCCACACCAACCATGCTTCCTTTATGCATATAAGTCGCTAAGTTTTCAGCAGGCTTTCTCCATATCACGCATTTGATAAAATCGGCTTCCTTGTTTCCCTGTTGATTTGAAAATGGACGGTTAACAGCTAAGGTGAAATTAGCTACTGCCACTCCATTTGGTGTATAGCGTAAATCAGGATCCTTTGTTAACCTTCCTACAAGCACAACACGATTAATAGTCATTCTAATACCTCCTAATTTTTCGGCAATATATTTTTAACGCTCCTGCTTTTGCTGTTTAAACCATTCGGGGATTACTTCATTTGATTTCCCTTCTTCCAGCCAATCGTAGTAAACAGTGTCTGGCTGATTTGCGTTACGTGATCTTGTCGATAATTCATTAAGCAAAACGTTGTAGATGGTTTTGTAAATATAACCGTCCCCATTTTCCACCGTCTGCTGTTGCTCTATTTGCCTAATTGCTCTGCTAAAAGCATTGATTAACTGATACTCAAGTTCGTGCTCTTGCTCTAGCCAAATAACAAAGCCCACTTCTTTTTCAACTCGTTTTTTAGCAATCAAAATAATTTCATAATATTTTTGAGCTTGGTTCATATCTGCGGAAAAAGCTTTTAACATATTTGCAAGTCTTTCAGGCACTCGCTCACTATTTTCATAGAATCCTTTTTCCATGTATGCTTTTTTCAGCTGCTCTTTTTCTTCATCCGTTGTTGGATTTATTTCATGTGTAATATTTTCATCGTGGTTTTTAGTATCTATATTTGTATCTAGTGTATCTAAATAATTATTAGTTAATTTATTAACTGTACATTTTGGACTGTCCAAAATGTACAATCCAAATTTGGACTGTGCGTTTTGTACAGTCGAAGAATCGCTATTATGGCGCGCTTCTTCCTCGTAATTCCTATTTTCTTCCTGTTGGGTAGATAATTTTCCATCCCAAATACTGCAACCTTCCATTTTTTCAATTTCCTTGATATCATCTTCTTGAAATTTCTCTTGGGAAACATAATAAATATACTCAAACGTTCTTCCAGTTCTCTTTCTTAGTTGGACTATGTAATTATTCTCAACAAGTTGGTTCCATGCTTTCTCCACAGAACGGCGACCGTTTTTTCCATAAAATTTGTATAGTGCCGTTTTTTTAATTTCCCAGGAATCTGGCATAGATATAAGGTTTGCAAGTAAGCCAATAGCTTCTAAGCTCAAATTATCCGTATCCTGCAACATCTCTCTATTTAAAGATTCATAGCCTTTACGTCTATATTTTTTAATGTTTCCGCCAGCCATTTGTTACACCTCACATACTCTTTCATAACACTTGTCTAAAGTGGAATAGCATTCATGAATCTCTTCTGAAGTAAGCTCGTACAAATTGAACTTTGTATACGTAATACATACCTCTCCACATTGAAGACTTTCTCCAACTTGTAAACGTTCTATCTTTTGGTAAAGCGGATCAGTATACGCTCCTAGGTATTCGTATAAATGCACCTGTTGCACTTTCAACACCACCTTATTAAAACTTTGCTATTATTCGTGAAATTTTTGGTTTATAATGAACAGTAAAGTAGCTATGTGCTTGTCCATCTGAAAAAAGGAGGCTTATTCAAGCCTGCTTAAATAAGTGCTCTTTGCTTTATCTGGATTGAAATAGGGTTCAAATGCTTTTCGGAAACATTCTTCCATTGGCATGTCGCCAAACGTTTCCTTACCAAGCTTTAAATGACTTTTTCGCTTTGGACGCTTCTTTTCATTTTGCTTCGTCATGAAATCCCCCCTCTTTGTTAACATATGCAAAATGAATAGATGGACTGCCCTATCAATTTTAGTTACTTGCTTTTCTGCATTAAAAACTCCTTTTGGGGTAATCTCATAAATGCACATGTTTTAATACAATTTTTGATTTACTTGAAAAAGATTAAATCAGCTTATTTTATCTGACCTTACTTTTTCTCTTTTTAAGTAAATAACCATAATCTTTTTCTATCCCTTGTTCACTTATAGTTAACTAACTATCCAAAAAAATATAGTCAGGGTTAGAATTAAATACTTTTGCAATTTTAACTGCATGTTCATATGTTAATCTACGCTTACCATTTTCAATCATCCAATAGTACTCTTTTGATATGCCGACTTCATCAGCTACTTGTTGGTAAGTTAAGCCTTCTTTTATTCTAATTTTTTTCAACTTATCAAGCACCATTTACTTCATCCCTTTCGGTTAACTTGAGGTTAACCTAAGTATAGTTCACTACAAGTTAACTTGTCAAGGGTTTTTTTTATAAATTTCTATTTAGTTAACTTTACTGCTTTTTCTTTATGTTATCTATTAGTTAACTTATAATATTATTTAGAAACGAGGTGTTAACTGTGTTAGGAGATAGGTTAAAGAAATTACGGAAACAAAAAAAGATAACACAAGAAGAACTAGGTAAAAAAGTAAATGTTACAAAAGTATCTATTTCGGGTTATGAAAACGGACATAGAACACCTGATACAGAAACACTTCAAAAATTAGCTGATTTTTTTGAAGTAACTACAGATTATTTGTTAGGTAGATCAGATGAAAGTAACCCTCATTGGAATGAACTAACCGAAAAAGATGAAAAAGACATTGCTAAGCGCATGGAAAAGATTAAAGAGGATTTGCAAAACGCTGATGGATTAAATTTTTCTGGGGAACCAATTAGTGAGGAAGCTGTTGAATCCTTGTTAGAAGCCATGGAATATGCTGTTCGGCAAACACAGCGAATTAATAAGAAATATATTCCTAAAAAACACAGAAAAAAATCAGATTGAAATAACATAGGGGCAATATTGTTGAGTTGTTGGATCAAGAAAACAGTCCAAACAATTAATACAGGCATCTAACTCTAACGATCCCTTTGAACTAGTTGATGTAAAAACATCCACGTTGTTGAGTGGGATTTACACCATGAAATTAAAGGGTTTTACAAATATGTTCTAGAAGCCAATATATTTTTATTAATTCTAATTTAGATGACATGCCTAAAATATCTGTATGTGCTCACAAACTAGGACACTCTCAATTACATACAAGAGTGAATACTCCATTCCTAAGGAGTACCACTTTTGTTCCTGTAAATAAATAAGAAGTAGAAGCAAATACCTTTGCTGTAAAACTTCTATTGCCAGACGAGTGTCTTTATGAAAATGTAAGCACAGACATTACCATTTAAATAATAACTGCAACTTGCGATACCCCTGAACAAATTATCCATCTAAAAAATTTTAAAGTTTAAATGGGTAAATAGAACTAATTCAAATATTTATAAATCTTGGAGGGTTATATTTTGGCAAAAGCTTTTTTAATTTGTATTATAAAAAAATTTCCACAAAAAGATTTCCTTGTTCCTATACAACAAGAATTCGATTTACTAGAAACAGAAGGAAAACCAGTTACATCTATTCAAATAAACACTGAAAACTTTCATATAAATTTTGATCAATATAAATGCCATAACGATTACATTCATAACAAGAGTGGAAGGGTTTTTAATCGGGATTTCAATTACTATTTTGAACCCCTTGATTTTCACTCATACTACAAAAAAGATGATAGCTTGTTATTAGTTCAAACAAAAACAGACGCAGCTATTGATTTTGTTAACAGATTAAATAATACAAAAGAATATGATATCAAACCTGTAGACATCGATTTTAAAAATATGATTCCTCTTATAACAGAAGTTTCTGGTGCGTGGTTTGCTGACTTAAAACGAACACACCTTAAAACTGCTGGGTATTTCGGTCCTAATGTAAACAAAAGTGAAGAATATAAAGAAGCTGCTTCAGAAGGGAATATATCGTCGATACATTTAAAATATATTAGCACCAGAAACAACAAGGAGCACTATGTAGTAATTTCTAAAAAAGGCTCTGTAATTTTATATGATACACTACAAACACCGGAAGAAGAGTTGGATATTATTGATGAAATTTATAGAGAACTTATAAATCCCCACTTGTAAAGTTTAACGTGGGGATAATGTTAAATATTCTTTTGAGAAAGAGTTTAATTTTTGAAGACTTGTGGTATAAAATTCAATAGATTGTTTATTGACTGTCACTTTATCATTTTCTACATTAAATTTAACATTAAAAGTATTAATATCTTTTAATTTTAACCTACGAATAAAGAAACCATAATAAGGATTCACCTCTTTAAAACCAATATTAAAATAATACTTGCTTTCATCTTCTTTTAATATCCTAGAAAGTTTTTCTAAAATCTCCCCCAATTCATAATCAATTAATCTTCTAGATCTTCTATACGATACTTCTAAATCACTTAAATCTAATCTAAAAATATTATTTGTATTATCAATTACAATTTCGAAAGTAAGTGTATTTATTTTATATAATCTTCTTAAATTACTAAGTTTTATAACTTTTAGATCACTCGTGCTATCTCTAAACATTTCTTCAATTTTGTTAAAAGTATCAATGTTAAAATCTCCAACAAATTCAACTTGCATATTCCATATACAATCAGGATTCTTTATGAAAAACCATGCTCTTTTTATAAACATATAAAATGGTTCTGAATAATTCCAAGTTAATTGAATCATAAAAAGAAGCCAACCCAATATAATGGTTCCATTAGCAAGAAAGGACATAGAACTTTTTATGATTATAACTGCAACCAAAATAATGACAATACACCAACCGATGCAAAAAAACACAGTTTTTTTCATAAATCTCTTCCCCTCCTTTTACAAAGTATAACAGAACGTATATTCTTAGTTCAACTTCTTTCTTTATAATTCACGTTATCATAATAAGAAGGTTAACTATTTCTTAATCACATACCTACTATTTTCAAGATTGTAAACTTCACCAATATTTCTTGCTATGGTGCTATAATATTCTTTTTTTGAAAGGCGTTTATAATCCCCTACCATGTAAAATTCTTCTTTTGCTCTTGTCACAGCCACGTTAATTAGATTAGGCTTAGAGCATGACCAATTGGCAGCGCTATCGCTTTTTTCATCTGTTCCAGCTACAAAATAAACAATATCTGCTTCCCTACCCTGAAATGTATGAACGGTTCCAATTGATTTAATGATCCAGCTACTTATACTTCGATTTGGAATACCTTCTTGCTTTAAGCGTGCTCTTACAATGTTCTTAATACCGTCTTTAACAGCGGTAAAAGGAGTGATTACATATATATCTGGTGGCTCTATACCATTTTTCCATTGTGAGGCGATCTTTTCCGCAACAAAGTATGCTTGTTCTTTTACAAATTGGCGATTAATTGCACCACCGATACAATGAAACCATGCGCTTTCTCCAAGCTTTTCCTTTTTAGCTAAGACCATTTTATTATCATAAGCAATTTCATTAGAGATGGTAAACATTGGACTTGAACACCTTCTATGAACCCATAAAGGAATTCCAATCCACTGCCCATACTTATTATATACTCCAAATCTATTTGCATTATCAGCAATAGATTGTACAGAGGATCCTTTATCAATATAAATAGAATCCACATTATAGTATTTTTTAATGTCTCCTAGAATTGTTTGATCAATAGTTACGACTGGTTCTATTTGAAGTGGATCTCCAACTACAATAGCATTTTTGGAACGCCATAATGCTCCTGCTGCTTGCTGTGGACTAGCTTGCCCAGCTTCATCAATAAACAAATAATCAATAAAATCTTTGCTTACCCCTTTGTACATCAAACTAAAACTTGCAAAAGTAGTACTTATTAATGGCGTTATCAAATGAACAGCTTGCCAAGCATATTCCAAGTATCGTCTATGTTCACTCTGGTTTAGATCTAACTGATTTCGATAATTTAATAAACGGAGGTTAGATTTTATCGCTTTGTAGTTGAATATTAATATCAACTTATGAATCTTCATTGCTTTTAAAAATAACAATCCTCTTTCATAGTTTAATTCATCTGTGATCCAAATTGCTTTTTCTTGCCTATAATCGTATGCAGAACTACTCCAATATTTCTCATCAGGTAGCACTAAATTTTGATCTTCATATTTTTCCATTACACGATCATAGTAATCTATTTTATTTTTATTATCCAACATATTTTCTTGTGCTACATACTTTTTTAAGGTTAATTGATGTAGATCACCTAATTCTTTCTGAATTTTTGCATTAATATCTAGTAAGTCATCTTCTAACTGTAATATTTGCGTATTCTTTTTACGAAGCACTTTTCTAATTACTCTCATTAAAAGCCCTTCTCTTGAAACTGTTTCAAATTCTTCTTCTAATAATGTTTTTCTCTCTTGGAAATGTTCTAGTTTTTCTTCTATTTTTTTCTCTTTCTCTTCTAAAGTTAATATAATTTCCTCCGTTTTATCTAATTCGATTTTTAAATTATTAATAAATTTACGTTGATCGCATATAAATTGTAGTTCTTTTTTCTTTGCTTTAATAGATCTTAGTGTTGCTTGAAAATCATTAACAGCGTCTTTCCAATTAGACATGTCAATGTTTTTACTATCTTGTTCTAATTGATTTATAAAACTATCCTCATCTTTATTATAAAGTTTATTATAATAGCTCGATATATTTTCCTTTTTTCCCATTGCAGCAGAAAACAATCCCCACGCCTTTTCATCATTACCTATTAAATCTTTAGCAGCAATTGGATACATATTTAACTGTTTTGCCTCATCAGCATAAAGTTCTTCAAATGCTTTAAACTCATCCTTTTCGTCAACTTTACGAATAATTTCCCTTTCTTTTGGAAGGTCTTTAGAAATGTTTTCTACTGCACCATTATTACTTGAAGCTACAACCATTGAATAATTTCTAATTGATTTTTCCATCTCATAGATTGGATAATTATAGCCTTCTAATTGAAGGGTTTTCAACTTTTGAAACGCTTTTGTTGGATCTCCTAATTTAATCATGGCTTCTGCTCTTTCAACCATGATATGTGCAAAAATATCTTTTAATAAAGTTGTTTTCCCTGTTCCCGGAGGTCCATTAACTGAATGCACTTTTTCATTCATGTTTATAATTTGGTTAACTGCAACCTGTTGCATCAAAGACAACCTATGTTCGACTTTGGAAGGCCATCTACTATTCGGTAAATATTTAGGCTGTAATATTTCTTCTATAACCTTTCTATTTTCATCGATAATGATCCTATTATTAGAATCTACTCCTTCGATAAACTTATATAAAGTATCGTTAGTTCCTTTTTGAATAATATTTTCTAAATCTTTTAAAAAGAAGCTGTTGAAACTACCCTGACCACTACTGCCTTCTTTTACGATTTCTTTCTCCACATAGTGTAATTGATTTTCTAGTAGAAAAAAATACTGTCGATATGTATCTAAAGCTTTGTAGAGCGAATGTTGATCCACTCCACCTTTAAAAATGGCATCTACTTTGTCTTCAAATAATTGTAATTTATCATCAAATGCTGTCTTCATTTCATCATATGCTATATGAGCTTTTTTACTCATTATCTTAGTTGCATACATTAAAATAGGAACAAAAATTGAACCCTTTATGTACTCCCCATTTTGATCAATCGAAAAGGAAAAGCTAAATAGAATTGTTTTATCTTTGTTGATAATTTCATCATTATTTTGCAGTAAATTACGTAAATACTCAACTAGTTTATATTGTTGAAAGCATCCCAAATAATAGCGAAATTGTAGGTTTTCCTTACTAGACTCTTTTAATTTCACCTGCTCCCATGGCTTTTCTGATAAACTAATTTGTTCAGTTTTACGTTGCTTTTTCCCGTCTAAAAATCGATTTTTGTTAATCACTTCTCCAATACCCTTTACCTCGCTTGGAGACAAAGATTCAACTAGTTTCCAAGCCTCTAAAACAGATTTCACATCTTCTTTTCCCATTGTTTCACTCCTAAATATTCTTCCTTACCAATTGAAGATTAGTTTACTTCATAACTTAAATGCATTATACCAAATTTCCAGTTGCAGGAATATAGATAGGTATATTTATCTATTAAAACCTCCATCTTAGCAAAACTGGTCACCTCTTACCTTGATGCAAATAATAGAAATGCACTTAACCTATTTCTTTTAAGTCTTCATGATGACCAAAAACGTAGCATCAGGCCTTTACTTTAAGAAACTGCCGCTATGTCGATATTATAAAAAAGGATGGCTACACTATGATGGGAGGATGGATCGATTGAGTTGGATAAAGGATATAGTAAATCAATTAATACAAAAGTTTCGTTCTAATAATCCATTTGAACTAGCAAACTTTAAAAATGTCCATGTTATCGAGTGGAATTTGCATGACGAAATCAAGGGGTTTTACAAATATGATAGAAAGAATCAATATATTTTTATTAATTCTAATTTAGATGACATAACTAAAAGATTTGTATGTGCTCATGAGCTCGGTCACTCTCAATTACATACAAGAGTAAATACCCCTTTCTTACGGAGTACCACTTACCTTCCAGTAAGTAAGATTGAAGTAGAAGCAAACACCTTTGCTGTAGAGCTTCTTCTGCCAGATGAGTGTCTATATGAATATGTAAGCACAAACATTACCATTAAAGAAGTAGCTGCAACTTACGGTATCCCTGAACAAATTTGTCATCTAAAAAATTTTAAAGTTTGAATAGGTACTTAGAACTAAGCCTAAAGTATGAAAGTAGTCAATATACGGTTTAACGTACACCCTGTGCAGATATACAAAGAGATGGCACGTTGAATATATCATTTAAAAATGATGGCCATCTCTTCTTTATTACACTTATTTGTTATTCCTATTTTCACTCATAAATTCATTTGCTATTTCGTTGTTAGGATCTAATGTAAGGATCTTTTTAGCAACGTTGAATGCTTCCTTTTCGGATACTACAGTTTCAGGAACATCATGTAAAAACAGAAGGTTAGTTAAATAACCTACATCTTGTTGATTAGTTAATTCAACACAACGTTTTGCATGATATAAAGCAGTGTAGTAAGCTCCATCAATATGACATAGTGGGTTAACTAGCATATCAAAAGCTATTCCATGAAGTTCCACTTTTTCATCTTCAATTATTAAACTCATAACAAAGGCATAATTGGTAATACTGGAGTTATGAAAAGCAATATCTGTTAATGTTGCATCAAGTTCTTCAATAGAAAGATTGCTAGAAATTTTTTTAGCCTCTTCCAGATTACCACTTAAAATAAGACCCTTTAACTTGTTAGTCAATTTATTTCACCCATCCATTACTAATATATGTTTTTCCGTTAGCCCTTTTAAAAGTCACTGTCACAGTTCTTCCACTCATCTTCTTCAATGTTTTTTATGTTTATATGCATTATTTACTATAAAGCAAATATATGACAGAATAAGGGTACATAACATTGCACACCAAAAAATTCTAAAAATATAAGGTCATCAGCCTTCCCCCTACTGTTATCGATGCCTAATCAAATCAATAAATGTTGAAGGGAATGCTGACCTGAAATTAATTCTATCAACAAGGTACTTTTAAATTAAAAATAGAAGTTGTAGACTGCTTACGTGGGCAAGTAGTAGGATTTATCTTATTTAAAAATGAGTTAGCTCAGCTTAAAGTTAGAGAAAAGAGTACGAAGTTAATACTGTAATACATTATTCGCAAAATACTTAGAATGTAGGCTTTTTCGTTAGGTGTTAATTGAATCTTTTTACGACCACATTTCGCTTTATTCACTTGATATTGTAGGTAAACGACACATTAAATCCTTCTTTCAGTTGTCTAATAACACGATAAACAGCTTCCATGGTCACGCTTTAACTTATTGGCAATTTTTTGACCAGAAAAGTCGAATTCATGATATTCCTCTATGAATACCAGTTCTGTTTTGGTAAGATGGGTGTAGGACATGTCAGATACACTCTCCTTAACTTTGGTCGGTTATTGATTGAGTAGAGTATATCACGACATGTCTTTTTTAGTGTCTCACTTAATTTTACAATCTAGGTTATTAAAAACTAGAAAGGCAAATTTAATCAACATTCATCTCTCTTTTGAAAATTTATTTATTCCCCATTTATCTCCGAGTGATTCGATAGATTCAACTAGTACGTTATCACCAATTATGTGATAATTGTACTTATGTCCTTCAATAAATAGATTATGCTTATTATCGATACTAATTGAATAAGCGCTTTTAGTCGTTCTAACGGTAATAAAATATTCTGTGTCTCCTCGTTCCGTTGTTTTTTTTAATTTCATATCTGCGGGTTGCTCAATTATTTTCATCATCTCATCATTGTTATCAAGATACATGTCTTTCCATACACGTTCATCTGAATTATTATAATAGGTAATGTCAATTGTTCTAATTTCTTCATCTTCCGAAATTAAATCCGTTAGAACTTCTTTATAAGTAGTTGTTCTCCATTGAGCCACCATAAAAAAAACTGCAACGATAATCAATAACAAAATAACCAAATTCCATATCTTTTTTTTCCGCACTATAAACCTCCCTATAGTTCTTGATGTATTTATTTGAATTTTATAATAATTTTTTCAACTTTAATGTATTATAAAAAGAATGGGTGTGTCAATAATGTTTTTTAGATTCCCTTTTAATAATTGGAATCTAATTACACAATATATTCTACACCCACTCAATTTTATCAAAAGACATCTTTTTTTACATGACTGTTTGTCACATAAAAAGACTGGTACTCATCAAGAAGTTTGGTGAGTACCACTTTTTTAATTAAGGGGATTTTGTCACAGTCTATTATAATTAAATGTAATTATAAAGTATTCCATCCGCCTACACAATAATCGCATTAATGTGTAATTTTCAGATATCCCACACCTATGTAATAGCGTGAGCTATTTGAAGATTACCTAATAAAAATCAGCATTTGCAATTGGTACGCATAGCATTTGAAATATGGTTTCGGACAGTTTTTTCTGATATGAATAATTCCTGGGCAATTTCTTTTGTGGTTTTATCCTGAACTAATAGTTCAAATACTTCTTTTTCCCGTTTAGTTAATAATTGCTTCGGTTTATACTCGTTGTCCTTCAAATGGTAACCCCTCCTTGCTGTCAATAGAGCTGCAAAATGAAGGGAAATTATTTAGTCAATAATAGCTTATGTAAAAGCAATTAAACGGTGCGTACATTTATCAGGGGTCACAGAAATCTTGTAAACTAACACCTACACTTACCACCTTGCTCGTTGCTTGAAGTGGAAGTTTTTTAGGTAATCGCCACTTTTAGTAACTGACGAAAAGGAAAAGGCAAATGAAATAGCATCTAGGCTACCCTTGACACGCTGTGAGAAAAAGACTACTTCCCAAAACACGTTTAACTGTATATTTATATTTAGTAAAATATGGTTTTTTTTATTAACATGATTATTACCACCACTTTATTCTCTAAATATAAAAATGAGAGCGGTTAAACGTTCTGCACAACTTGTAAGATCTGCCTTTCTAATATAACGTATACTATTTCTGTTTACTTTTGCGCCAAAGCTATTCTCATTGATTCTCCTAATGATATTGGCTTGCCTGTTTTTGCATGAATGTATACAAGTCGTCCTCTTCCAGTCAAAGCAATTTCTTGTTTATCATCTAAAACCATATAATGTATATCAACAGAAGATCTACCAACATGATGTGCTTTCACATACACTTGAATAGTTTGATCAAAGTACAGTTGCTTTAAAAAATCGCATTGTAAATCAGATACAACTGGTATTCCCTCTGTATTCGTATTCCCATCAAAAACACCTGCAGCTTTCAAAAATTCGATTCTTGCCTGCTCAAAATAAATAAACACAGTAGTATTGTTCATATGACCAAATAAGTCTGTCTCAGAAAAACGAATCGTAACTGGTATAGAAAAAGAAAAAGTTTTACTCCACTCATTTAGATTGTCAATATAAGATATTCGCACATTTTCACCTCTTTAACAAATAATGTATGGGATCGGACAAATAAAAGCTTGTCACAGTCAATTCATTTAATCTACTACCTTCGCCGCAACATGCCGCTAGTTTGATTGCTGAAAATTAAACGTAACACGCTTACAAACATTTAACTATAAAAGAAAACTTCATCACATAGTCTTAGAGATTATTCGTTGCGATAAACGCTGTCATTTTCCTTATACTAAAAACCTTCAAAATTACTACTTTCTACAGTTTATAATGTGAACAAAAACTTTTGTTGTACAAATTTAAATTTTAAAGCGTAGCTCTTAATCCACTTCTATTCAAAGGAAAATAATCATCATTCTAAAATTTCTCATAATTAATATTGAAAAACAGCCCTCAGCCTTCTTAGAGGCAGAGGGTCGTTAGTATAGCTAATTAAATTAATGTGCGTTGTCACTTCCAAAAAAGTTTTTAAACGCTTGGATATTTGTTGCTCGGTTCATGGCAGCAATAGAAGTAGTCAGTGGAATACCTTTAGGGCAAACTTGTACACAGTTTTGCGAGTTTCCACAACCATCTATACCTCCATCTTCCATCAACCCATTTAAACGTTCACTTGCATTCATTTCTCCAGTTGGATGTGCATTAAACAAACGAGCCTGCGAAATAGCTGCTGGACCAATGAAATTGGATTTATCATTAACATTTGGGCAAGCTTCTAGACAAACACCGCAAGTCATACATTTCGATAATTCATATGCCCATTGCCGTTTCTTTTCAGGCATACGTGGACCGGCTCCTAAATCATGCGTACCATCAATTGGAATCCATGCTTTCACCTGTTTTAACGCATCGAACATGCGGTTACGATCGATAATTAGATCGCGAACAACTGGAAATGTTGACATTGGTTCTAGTCGGATCGGCTGTTCAAGCTGATCTACAAGTGCTGCACAAGACTGTCTTGCTACCCCATTAATCACCATGGAACATGCACCACATACTTCCTCAAGACAGTTCATATCCCACTGAACTGGTGTTGTTTTCTCTCCATTTGCATTAACCGGATTTTGTCTAATTTCCATCAATGCAGAAATAACGTTCATATTTGGCTTATAAGGTATTTTAAACGTTTCTGTATAGGAGTTAGAATCAGGGCTGTCTTGTCGAGTTATAATAAAAGTAACTGTTTTATTATCAGCCATTCTTACTTACTCCCTTCACTTTTTTTCGTGTAGTCACGCTTACGAGGTTTAATTAATGAAATATCTACATCCTCATAAGAAAATTTAGGTGCTTTTTCTTCTGCGTCAAATTCTGCAATCGTTGTTTTCAACCACTCTTCATCATTTCGATCTGGGAATTCAGGTTTATAATGAGCACCACGGCTCTCATTCCGATTATAAGCGCCTTGTGTAATAACACGCGCTAAATGAAGCATGTTTTCCAACTGACGTGTAAACATAACACCTTGGTTGCTCCAACGAGAGGTATCATTAATATTAATGTTTTCAAAACGTTGCAGTAGTTCTTGAATCTTTTCATCTGTTTGCAATAATTTTTTATTATCACGCACTACGGTTACGTTATCAGTCATCCACTGACCAAGTTCCTTATGAAGCTGATAAGCATTTTCTTCGCCATCCATGTTCATTAATTTTTCAAAGTGGTCTTGTTCCACTTTTACATTCTCTTCAAATAAATGAGATGGCAAATCATCGACATGCTTCTCTAAACTTTCTATATATTCCATTGCCTTTGGACCAGCAACAGCTCCTCCATAAATAGCAGACAATAATGAATTAGCACCAAGACGGTTGGCACCATGCTGCGAATAATCACATTCTCCTGCAGCAAAAATACCAGGGATATTAGTCATTTGATTAATATCTACCCACAGTCCACCCATGGAATAATGGACAGCAGGGAAGATTTTCATAGGCACTTTTCGAGGATCTTCGCCAACAAATTTCTCATATATCTCAATAATTCCGCCTAGTTTTATATCAAGCTCTTTTGGATCTTTATGTGATAGATCCAAATACACCATATTCTCGCCATTTATACCAAGTTTTTGGTTCACACATACGTCAAAAATTTCACGTGTGGCGATGTCTCTTGGTACGAGGTTACCATAAGCTGGATATTTTTCCTCTAAGAAATACCAAGGTTCTCCATCTTTATATGTCCAAATTCTGCCCCCTTCACCACGGGCAGACTCACTCATTAATCGTAATTTATCATCACCAGGAATAGCTGTAGGATGAATTTGAATAAATTCTCCATTGGCATATTTTGCACCTTGCTGGTACAACTTACTTGCAGCAGATCCAGTATTAATCATAGAATTAGTAGATTTACCAAAGATAATTCCAGGACCACCAGTAGCAAAAATGGTTGCATCAGATGGAAATGCTTTTATCTCATGCGTTTTCACATTTTGAGCTACAATCCCTCTACCAACACCTTCTTCATCAATCACTGCCCGCGCAAATTCCCAGTTTTCATATTTTGTCACAAGACCTTCAACCTCATAACGACGAACTTGCTCATCCACCGCATAAAGTAATTGTTGTCCTGTTGTTGCTCCAGCATAAGCTGTTCTATGCATTTGCGTTCCACCAAAACGACGAAAATCTAGCAATCCTTCAGGTGTGCGGTTAAACATAACACCCATTCGATCAAACATATGAATAATTCCAGGCGCTGCATCACACATCGCTTTTACTTGCGGTTGGTTTGCTAAGAAATCTCCACCGTACACTGTATCATCAAAGTGAAGCCAAGGAGAATCCCCTTCTCCCTTAGTATTAACTGCACCATTTATTCCACCTTGAGCACATACAGAGTGAGAGCGCTTTACAGGAACAATGGAAAATAAATCAACACTTACTCCTGCTTCTGCTGCTTTTATTGTTGCCATTAAGCCAGCTAAACCTCCGCCAACTATGGCAATTTTCCGTTTACTCATAACTTGTCACCCACTCCCTGTTCCTTTGAATTAAATACCGTAAGCAAATGTAAGAATTGTTCTAACACCGACATAACTTAGTGCTAAGAAAACAACTACAGTTGCATATGTAACTACTTTTTGTGATTTAGGTGTTTGTGTAATACCCCAAGTCACACAGAAGCTCCATAATCCATTGGCAAAATGGAAAATAGTAGATAGGACACCAATCATATAGAACCAGAACATAAATGGATTGGAAAGAATCCCTTCCATTAGGCTATAGTCAGCTCCTTGTGATCCTAACTGTATTCTTGTCTCCCACACATGCCAAACAACAAAGACAAACGTAATAATACCCGTTATTCGCTGTAATAAGAACATCCAATTACGGAAAAAATTATATCTTTTCGTGTTGCTTCGTGCTACAAATACAATATATACCCCTAAAATAGCATGAAACAAAATTGGAATAAAAATAACCCCGAATTCCAATACGAGTCTAAATGGTAGACTGTGCATAAAATCGGCTGCTTTATTAAAATTCTCTTCTCCATAAACAGCAAAATGATTCACCACTAAATGTTGAACCAAAAAAAGACCTATCGGAATTACACCTAATAACGAGTGCACTCTTCTTGTTAGAAACTCACGATGCTCTGTCAATGTGTTCCCCCCCTTTAATTTGATCATTAATTAGTTTCATAGTGTTGTACATATTTAAAAGTTCAACTCTTAAAGGAAGTACGGCGAGTTGACATTGTACAATTGCGACATGTTTATTGTACTTCTAACTATTGCAAGCGTCAAGAAAACGGTACCTTTATTTCTATTTTTGCATGCGTTAAAAGTATTCTCATTACTTGTACTTTTTCAAAAAAATTATTTTAATGCATACACCTTGCCCATTTATATATTTTCTAGCATTTAGGAAGCATCTTAAGTATGATAAACTAGTAGAAGCTCAAAGATTTGTGACTTGCACGTACTAAAATTATTTAAGATAATATAACAAGCTACATACATATAGTAGTGAAATCAACGTAAATGATGGTCTTTAAAATATGGAATGTAATTTATAAAGTACTACTACAAAAGGAAAATGTATTAGAAAAACTTGGCTTGTCGCCAATTTTTATGACGAAAGCTGTAATTTTTCTTATTCTATAAACCTTACAAATTTTTATACTTTTTTATAGTATAAACTAAAAGTACGCTCTATAACACTCGTCGTTCACTATTAAGAGCGAGTTGCAAACTTTAACTTTTAAAGTATTCATTATAAAGAAAAAATGTTCATTGTAGGAAGGTGTTTATTTACCCTTACTTTAAGAGTATTCAGAGAGGATGACATGGAATGAGAAACCAACAAACAACGGTTATATCCGTTCACGATTTAGAAGCATTACATACAGAAGGTGTCGGCTTTGATATTTTACGATATGTTAGTTTACCAGAATTACTAGGTGAAGAATCTCCAACCCTGCTATATTTCATGGGGAGAAAACTTGCCAGAAAGTTTGATATACAAACCGTAGATGATGTCATACATATTTTTACACTTTTAGGCTTTGGGCGATTAGAAGTTGTAAAAGATAAACGCAAATCAATGACCTTTCAATTGATGTCTGATGCAGTTGCGTCACGATTACAAGCTTCATTTTCTACCGATTTTCGCCTAGAAGCTGGTTTTTTAGCAGAAGCTCTACATATAATTGAAAACAGAGATTGCGAGTGCGTAGAAACGATTAATAAAAGAATTCATCAAGTTGAGTTTAAAGCCATGTTTTCGGTGGATTAATAGAAATAATTAAAACAAGTGTGCTCTTAACCCCCGATACTACAAATTTTTTACTAAACATTGTTATAGAAACATTTCGTTGGTGCAAAAGATCAAGAACCGACCGAGATTCTTGATCTTTTAACCCCCTTTGGACAAGCGCCTTAAATATCCGCCAAGAACAAAGGCTCGGGGCGCCCGGTTAGCAACGTAGAGAGTAGAACGAATCAACGAAAGTTTTAGGAATTATGATGAGAAACGAACCGATGATGACTTAGCTTAAGGCAATGGAGTGAAGTCGCCTAGTTGCTGGGCGCTGGAGCCGGACGTGGCTAAAAACTTAGTTAGTTTATCAAGTTTTATAATTTCCTAGACCATAAAAAAGCAGTAGATTGCCAGATCATGGCGCTACTGCTTTTCTATGTTAGCTGCTTGAAAATGGGTAATAATATTTTCAGCGACATCACGTGGAATACCTAATCTTATCAGGTCGTCCATACTAGCTTGTTTTATTTCCGTGATTGTTTTAAAATGTGTTAGCAACAATCTTCTTCTTTTTTGACCAATACCTGAAATATTATCTAATTCAGATTGTACAACGTTTTTCCCACGTAATTGACGATGAAACGTAATGGCAAAACGATGCACTTCTTCCTGCACCCTTTGGACAAGATAAAATTCATTCGATTTGCGATCTAAATCTATAATTTGAGGTGGAAATCCATATAAAAGTTCACTTGTTTTATGACGATCATCTTTTGCTAAACCACATAAAGGAATGTCTAGCCCTAACTCATTTTCTAGCACATCCAATGCGGCACTCATTTGACCTTTTCCACCATCTACAATAATTAAACCTGGTAATGGAAGTTTATCTCTTAAAACTCTCGTGTAACGCCTTCTAATAACTTCTCTCATTGTTTCATAATCATCCGGTCGATCAACATTGCGGATTTTGTATTTACGATACTCATTCTTAGCTGGCTTACCGTCTATAAAAACAACCATCGCAGAAACTGGATCAGTCCCTTGAATGTTGGAATTATCAAATGCTTCTATTCGATGCGGTGTTTCAATATTTAGAATTTCTCCTAAGCGCTCTACAGCTACAATAGTTCTTTCTTCGTCTCGCTCCATAATAGAGAATTTCTCATTTAACGAAATTCGCGCATTTTCTTCCGCTAGCTTCACCAATTCTTTTTTTCTTCCACGGTATGGCGTATGCACATCTACCTCAAGTAAATCTTTCAATAGTTCTGTATTGGTACCAAGAGGAACAAGAATTTGTTTTGGCTTCGGATGGTTTTGATGGAGGTAAAAACGGCCAACATAACTAATAAATGTTTCTTCAGCTTCATCGAAAAAAGGAAAAACAGCTATATCTCGTTCAATCAACTTCCCTTGACGAATAAAAAATACTTGGATGCACATCCATCCTTTATCATAACTATATGCAAAAATATCCCTATCTGCCTGGTCGTTTAACGTCATTTTCTGTTGTTCCATGACAGATTCAATGTGATAAATTTGATCTCTTAATTCCTTCGCTCTTTCAAAATTCAACGCTTCACTCGCTTGCTGCATTTTCTTCGTTAAGTCTTTTTTTATTGCTTTATATCCACCATGTAAAAAAGATGATACATTTTGGACAATTGCTGCATATTCTTCTTTTGTCGGTGGATTGTTACTACAGGCGTAACATTGACCCATATGATAGTACAAGCAAGGGCGCCCAGGAAGGTTATTACATTTTCTAAGAGGGTAAAGTCGATCCAATAATTTTTTTGTTTCTCTCGCCGCGATAACATTGGGATAAGGACCAAAGTATTTGCCTTTGTCTTTCTTTATTTTCCTCGTAATTAGCAACCTTGGATGGCGTTCAGAAGTAATTTTTAAGTAAGGGTAAGACTTATCGTCTTTGAGCATAACATTATATTTAGGATCATATTTTTTAATTAAATTCATTTCTAAAATAAGTGCTTCTATCTCGGAAGAAGTTACAATATACTCAAAACTTTCAATCTCTTGCACTAAACGTTGCGTTTTTCGATCATGTGCTCCAGTAAAGTAAGAACGCACCCGATTCTTTAATACTTTCGACTTTCCAACATAAATGACGCTTTCATATTTATCCTTCATCAAATAACAGCCTGGCTTTGCTGGTAAAACCGCTAGTTTATCTTTTATATTTTGGTTCATCTACATTCATTCCTTTAATAGACATGTTCTACCATGTAAGACTCTAGAAAATCCCTTGTCACTATTTAGCAACAAGGGATTCTTCATCTTCTATTCTAAAGAATAGTATACCATTTGTTAAGCATGTTTGTTAATTAAATCAACTAATGCTTCTTTTGGCTGAAAACCGATTACTTGGTCAACGACTTGACCATCTTTAAATAACAACAATGTTGGAATACTCATCACACCAAATTTACCTGCTGTTTCTTGGTTTTCGTCAACATCTAATTTTACAATCTGAACTTTTTCAGACATTTCACCATCAATTTCTTCCAATACTGGTGCAATCATTTTACATGGTCCACACCATGGCGCCCAAAAGTCTGCTAGCACTAAACCTTCTGCAGTCTCTTTGGCAAACGTCTGATCAGTAGCATTGATAATTGCCATTCTTTCATTCCTCCTTGACTTAGATAAAGCTTTCCCGCTTATTACGTTGAGTATATCATCGTTTAAATAAGCATCCTAATTATTTGCTTATGCATTGTTTATATCATTTCTAAAGCCTAAAAATCAATTCATATGTTTCCTTTCTATGTACACATACCTAATGATTGCTCCGAAAATTAAAATCTCTCTCCCTCTTAAAAGTTGGACCCAACGGCAAGGCCCTACGGAGAAAAATGAACTATATTTTCAGAAAAAGATGTGTTTGCTTTGCCACAGCATGTGGAAAGCGATCAGTTCTTTGACTTCTATAGAGAGAGTTTCCGGAGCATTGGCTATCCTTATTTTAGTATCGTTAACACCTTTTTCTTCTAAGCCCCTGTTCCTACTTTTGCTTTCTTCACTTCCTCAATCAAAAGTGGAATAATGTCAAACAAATCTCCAACAATACCGTAGTCTGCTATATTAAAGATGGTCGCTTCTGGGTCTTTATTAATAGCTACAATTACTTTGGAATTTGACATACCTGCCAAATGTTGAATGGCACCAGAGATACCAACTGCAATGTATAAATCTGGCGTGACAACCTTCCCTGTTTGCCCAATTTGCAAGGAGTAATCACAATATTCCGCATCACAAGCACCTCGTGAAGCTCCTACTGCACCTCCTAATACTTCGGCTAATTCATAAAGAGGTTTGAATCCTTCTTCACTTTTCACACCGCGACCACCAGCTACAATTACATTTGCTTCAGATAAATCAACACCCTCAGAAGCTTTTCTTATTACATCTTTAATAACCGTGCGAATATCAGCAATTTCAACTGCTTTATCAGTTACTTCTCCCGATCTGGATGTATCTTTATCTAAGGCTGCAATATTATTAGGACGGATAGTAAAAAATGTTAAACCATCCGTAATAACTTTCTTCTCAAATGCTTTCCCAGAATAGATAGGACGGACAAATTGAACTTGATCATCAGCTATTTCAATGTCTACTGCATCTGAAATGAGTCCAGTATTTAGCTTACTTGCTAACTTTGGCGTAAGGTCCTTTCCTATGGATGTATGCCCCATCACAATTACTTGTGGGGCTTCTTCCTCAACAACAGCCATTACTGCTTGACAATATCCTTCAGAGGTGTAATTTTGTAAGTTTTCGTGTGTAACTGTTATTACGCGGTCTGCTCCATAATGAATCATTTCTTCTCCTAATGAAGACAGTTCACCATTACCGCATACTACACCAACTACTTCACCATCAGCGTGAACCTTTTTTGCTGCTGCTATCGCCTCAAAAGAAACATTTCGTAATACACCATCTTTCACTTCTCCAATTACTACTATTTTTTCACTCAAGTTCATTACTCCTCTCTGTCTTAAAATTACAGTACTTTCGCTTCCGTTTTCAATAATGTAACAAGTTCTTTTACTTGCTCTTGCGGTTCACCTTCTAGTACCTTGCCAGCTTCCTTCTCCGGCGGTAAGAAGATATCTACTGTTTTCGTTTTCGCTTCTACGTCATCTTCATCTAAGTCTAAATCGTCTATTTCCAGTTCTTCTAATGGTTTCTTTTTTGCTTTCATTATTCCTGGAAGTGAAGGATACCTTGGTTCGTTTAGCCCTTGTTGGCAGGTCACCAATAGTGGCAAAGTTGTTTCTACTATTTCCACATCTCCTTCCACATCTTTTTCCACGGTAGCTGTATCTCCACTAACCTTTAAGTCTGTAATCGTTGTCACATGTGGGATACGTAGTGCATCTGCAAGCCGCGGACCTACTTGCCCACTTGCTTCATCAATCGCTACATTCCCAGCAAGGATTATGTCCGGTTCTTTATCCTCAAAAAACGCTTCCAAAATTTTTGCTGTTGTATATTGATCACCATCTTCTACATCATCTTCTGTATTTATTAACACTGCTTTATCTGCCCCCATTGCTAAAGCAGTGCGTAATTGTTTTTCTGAATCTTCATCTCCAATTGTTACAACGGTGACTTCACCTCCATGCTCATCCCGTTGTTTAATGGCTTCCTCGACGGCATACTCGTCGTATGGATTAATAATAAATTCAGCACCTTCATCTTCAATTCGCCCGTTTGATACGTTAATTTTTTCTTCTGTATCAAATGTTTTCTTGAGTAACACATAAATTTCCATCATTGCTCCTCCTTTTTGTTTAGTTATCCTGGAAGTTCGGTTTCCGTTTTTCAATGAAAGCTTGCACGCCTTCTTTCGCATCCTCAGATCCAAAAATTTCGCCAAATGCTTTTGCTTCTTCTGATACTCCTTCTGCAAATAAACTAGTCTTTGCATAAGGTATTAAACGCATGATTTGCTGAATAGTTAACTTGCTCTTAGAAACTATTTTTTCAGCTAACTGCTTTACTTCTTCGTCCAAAGCGTTTGCTTCCACTACTTTATTTGCCAAGCCATAAGAATATGCTTCTTCCCCATTGATTGGCTCTCCAGTCAATATCATTTCATACGCTTTAGCCGAACCAACGAAGTGCGGCAAACGTTGTGTACCAGCAAAACCTGGTATAATACCTAATGTTATTTCAGGTAAACCAAGTTTTGCCTCCTTCGTTACAATTCTCATATGGCAAGCCATAGCAAGCTCCAGTCCTCCGCCTAGAGCAGCGCCATGAATAGATGCAATAATCGGAATGTGGAACGTTTCCATGCGAGCAAACAAATCTTGCCCTCTTTTCGCCATAGATTCATAGTCAGATGCTTGCTGCAAAGCTGTAAATTCTTTTATGTCTGCTCCTGCTGAAAAGAACTTCCCTTCTCCTTTTAAAACAATCGCCTTTATACTTGGGTCTTCCTCTATCTTATTCAACACTGCTTCCAAATCCTTTAATAGAATACTAGATAGAGCGTTTGCTGGCGGACTTTGGATCGTTACATAAGCAATAGAATGATTCGCTTCCAAAAATAGTGTGTTCGTCAAACTTCATCCCCCTTTGTTTTATTGATCTACTGCTTTGATTGAAGTCCTTCTGTTAATAATGTATGAACTTCCGTTGCTAAATCAACAAGATTGTACTTTCTATCTTTCATTACCCAATTTGTAACCGTTTCATCTAGTGTACCAAAAATCATCTGACGAACAAGTCGTAAATTCAAATTTTTTCGAAAAACTTTTTCTTCCATCCCTTCTGTAATGACGGTATCGATGACATTTAAATAAGGTTTTAACACATTATTGATTTGTAAACGCAAGGAAGGATTCGATTGCCTCAACTCCAACTGCGTAACAATAGCTAAATGGTGATCTTCACTTAACTGGCGAAAATGTAGCTTAATTAGTTCGTAAAGCTTTTCATTTGCGTTTTCCTTCTTCTGAATGGCATCTGTAATATGCGTAATAAATTGCCCCATTTTTTCTTCAAATACAGAGATCAATATATCTTCTTTGTTTTTAAAGTACAGATAAATCGTTCCATCTGCTACTCCTGCCTGTTTGGCAATTTTAGATACTTGAGAGGCATGGTAACCATTCTCTGCGATAACCTTTACTGCCGCCTCGATAATTTGATTGTATTTCGGTTTATTTTTCTTCATGATTCTCTCCTAAATTCGATACAATAATGAATGATTGTTCATTCATTATTGTATCTCTTTCTAAGAGAACTGTCAATGCCATTGCTTGTACAAAGCTAGATAAAAAAGAGCCAGAGAGCTCAATTTACTTGTAAATTTTCTTTTTCTTCATCAATAAGTTGTCTCCTTAGAATTTTACCAACCGCTGTTTTAGGAAGTTCTTCACGAAATTCATAAATGCGTGGCACTTTAAATGCTGCTAAGTGTTTTCGGCAATACGTATTAAGATCGTCTTCTGTTATTGTATAACCTGGCTTTAAAACTACATAAGCTTTTACTGTTTCCCCTCGATACGGGTCGGGAATACCAGCCACAACAGCTTCTTGAATCGCTTCATGCTCATATAACACTTCTTCTACTTCACGAGGATATATATTGTATCCACCAGCAATAATCATATCTTTTTTTCGATCTACAACATAAAAGTAGCCATCTTCTGTTTGGTATCCTAAATCACCTGTAAATAACCATCCGTCTTTTAATACTTGGGCTGTTTCTTCAGGATTGTTCCAATATCCTTTCATAATTTGCGGACCTTTAACAGCAATCTCTCCAATCTCTCCGCACGGCGCTTCTTCCATCGTTTCTTCATCAATTATTTTAGCATCTGTATCTGGCCACGGCACCCCAATACTACCATTTCTCCGTTCGTGCCAAACAAAATTTGCATGGGTAACAGGGGATGTTTCTGTTAAGCCATAACCTTCTACAAGTTTGCCACCTGTCACCTTTTCAAATTGTTCTTGAACCTCTGTAGGTAATGGTGCAGAACCACTTATACAAGCTTCAATCGATGATAAATTATACTGCTCTAATTTAGGATGATTTAATAAAGCCACATAAATTGTAGGTGCTCCTGGGAAAAGTGTTGGTTTATGCTTATCAATCGTTTTCAATACTTCTGTTGCATCAAATTTAGGTAACAAGATCATTTTAGCACCCATCATAATCGCATTATTCATAACTGCTGTCATTCCATAAACATGAAAAAACGGTAATACTCCTAATACGATTTCCTCACCAGGATTCGTTTTATAAATCCAAGCTTGGCACATTTGGACATTAGAAACTAAATTATGGTGAGTAAGCATCACTCCTTTTGGATTTCCAGTTGTTCCACCGGTATACTGCAATAAAGCCAAATCTTCTTTTGGATTAACGGCAACCTTTTCATAAGCAGACTGGGCGACATCCATCATATAATCCCAAACATGTATATTGTCGGATTGTTCTACTTTGACAACCATATTGTACTGTTTCTTTTGTATATAAGGATAAATTAAGTTTTTAGGAAATGGCAAATAATCTTTGATGCTTGCAACAATAGTATGTTGGATATCTGTATTATTTTTTACATTTGTAACACGGGGGAGTAAGATATCTAGACATACAATAAAAGTCGCTCCAGAATCCTTCAGCTGATATTCCAACTCCCTTTCTTTATACAGTGGATTTGTTTGTACAACGATACCCCCTGCCATTAAAGCCCCATAATACGTGATAACAGATTGTGGACAGTTTGGCAGCATGATAGCAATTCGATCTCCTTTTTCCATACCTAGTTGTTGTAAGTAGTTAGCCATTTTGGTTGCTTGATTATAAAGTTCTTCATACGTCAAATCTTTCCCCATAAAATGAAGCGCTTTCTTTTTAGGGAATGTTTCAGCACTTTCGAGTAAAAATCGATGGAGCGGCTTTTCATCATAGTGGAGTGATGTTTTTATTTCAGGTGGATAGTGCTGAAACCAAGTTTTCGTTTCTCCCATGTTTTTTCCTCCCTTTGCTTTATGCTTATTTACATTATACCGATTAATCGTTATTTTTTGAAATATTATTTAATTATTTTTTAGAAAAACTTGATTACCGCCAAACCTTTATGGTGAAAACCTTGTTTGGCTAATACGATAAAACCTTTTCCTATGGAAAAAACTTGGCAAATATGCCAAGTTTAATGATACATTCATTATAAGCAAACAAATACTCAACGTTAGATCAATAACCATATAATCCCTACAACAATAAATAAAATAGCTACAACAATTAATATCTTTGCTAAACGATCTAACACCATAGGTTTCTCCCCCTCTTACCCTATGCTAGCACCAATAACAAAAGCCAAACCTACTGAAATAATCATTGAAATAAATCCGACTGCTTTGTTGCCATTCCCTATCTCTTCATCGACTTTCAGTACTGGTGTCAAAAACTCAAATACAAAATAACTTAGTAATAACAAGATAAAACCGTATACACCCCAACCAATACTTTGAACCAATGTATCATTATGTTCAATAGAGTAACGAAAAATAATCGCAATACCAAATATCTTCCCGCCTGTTGCCATGGCTACTGCAAAATTTCCTTTTTTAATTTCTTCCCAATTTTTATATGACGTAACCATTTCTAAAATCGCTAAGAACACTAGCGTGCATAAGATCACCACACTGTATCTGGCTGCAGTTTGTACGACTACATTTTCCCAAAAGGCTACTCCCATTTCCATCCTATTCACCTCGAATACTCACTCTTATTTCAAATTAATGACCGTTATTCCACTACCGCCTTCTCCAGCTTCACCTGGCCTGGAGTCAACTATTCTCGGATGTTGTTGTACAAACTGCTGAACACCTTTTCGAAGCGCTCCAGTTCCCTTTCCATGTATAATGGAAACCCTTGGATAACCAGCAAGTAGCGCATCATCCACATACTTTTCTAATTTTAACAGCGCATCTTCTAACCTCTCTCCTCGAAGATCCAACTCTGTTTTCACATGGTAATTGCTTCCTTTAATAGTTGTAATTGGCTGCTCATACTTCTCTTTTGTTTTACTCATATAGTGTAAATCTTTTCGATTCACTTTCACTTTCATAATGCCAACTTGAACCAAATACTCATGATTGCTTATTCTTTCTAACACTGTCCCCTTCTGATTAATCGTAAGTAGTTTAATGTCATCACCAGGTTCTAGTACTTTTTCTTCTCGTTTTTTGGAGGGAGTAGAGGTGTCTTGTTTTGCCGATAACTCCGGTTTAGCATCATCAAGCATTTTCTTAGCTTCAATCCATTCATGCTCTTTCCACTCGGCTTCTCTGCGCATGTTGCGAATTTCTTGAACGATAAGCTCTGCCTCTTCCCGTGCTTTTTGAATGGCTTTATCAGCTTTCTCTTCAGCTTTCCGGTACAGTTTGTCTTTCTTCTCTTGCCATTCATGCCACATATTCTTTACATCTTCATAGAAGTTTTCTACTTGTTGTAGCAAGTCATGAGCTTGCTCGTAATCTTTTTCTGCCTTTAATTGCGATTGTTCTAAAGAAGCAATCATATTTTCAACATTTTTGGAATCCATGCCGACGTAGGACTTTGCATGATCAATAATTGCTGCGGAAAGCCCTAAGCGCCGAGATATATCAAAGGCATTACTTCGTCCAGGTATGCCTAATAACAAACGATACGTAGGACGTAATGTCTCAATATCAAATTCTACAGAAGCATTTAAAACTTGACGTCGATTAAATCCGTAAGCTTTTAATTCTGGATAGTGCGTCGTTGCTATTACTCTAGCTTGTCTTTCAATCACTTCATCGAGGATTGCCATTGCTAAAGCTGCGCCTTCTTGAGGATCAGTACCAGCACCAAGCTCGTCAAACAATACAAGTGTTTTTTCATCAATATACTTTAAAATGTCTACAATTGTAGTCATATGTGATGAAAACGTACTTAAATTTTGCTCTATTGACTGCTCGTCACCAATATCTGCAAAAATATGAGAGAACACAGCAAGCTCGCATCCATCCAATGCCGGAATTTGCAAACCAGATTGAGCCATTAAACAACAGAGTCCGACCATTTTTAAGGTGACCGTTTTCCCCCCTGTATTCGGCCCTGTAATTACAATAGCTGTATAATCATTGCCTAACTCAATATCATTCGCAACAACGTCTTGTGAATCAATTAATGGATGTCTAGCTTGGTTCATTTTAATAAAACCGCGGTCATTCATTATTGGTTTTGTACCTTTCATTGCCTGACCGTATTTTGCACGGGCGAATATAACATCCATCTTTCCAAGTATATGAACATTATGCTCTAAAGCATTTACTTCTTCTGCAATCAAGTTGCTAAGTGAAACTAATATCCTGTCCATTTCTCTCTTTTCATTAACAAATGCTTCTTGTAATTGATTATTTATATCAACAACAGCTTTTGGCTCCATAAATAGCGTTTGACCTGAAGCGGATTGATCGTGAACAATTCCTCCGATAGCACTACGATATTCTTGCTTAACCGGGAGAACATAACGATCGTTTCGTATTGTGATGATGGCATCTGACAATTTGTTGCTATGTGTTTTCGTAAAGTTGCTTAATTTCTCTCTGACCCTACTTTCTAACGTACGAATGGAAGAACGTATTCCTCGTAACTTTTCAGAAGCACTATCTAGCATATGACCGTCATCATTAATACAACGATTGATCGCTTGTTCTAATTGTCTTAACGGAGTAACTTCCTTTGCCATTCCACTAAGAATAGGAAAATCCTCCTCTAATCGATCGACAAAGTCTTTTGCCATCCTTGCACCATATATAGTGCTAGAAACCTCAATACACTCGCCTGCAGATAGCACTCCTCCAATGGAAACGCGTTTTAAACTTGGACGTATATCAAAAATTCCTCCCAAAGGTAGCGTTTTATTTAATCTCTCTATATGCGTTGCCTCATCCGTTTCATCTTGCAAGCGAACCACTGTTTTCATATCTGTAGAAGGGTGCGCTTGCTGCAATGCTTGTTTTCCAATAGATGTTGCTGCATAGTTGGTTACTTGTTCAATAATTTTATCAAACTCGAGTACGCGTAACATGCGCTCGTTCATGTCAATAACTCCTTTTACAGGTTGTTCAAGATAAATAGGAGCTTCTTGATAACCTCTATTTTTGCTTTTCCGATCTTCGGGTTGTACACCATACACCGAAATATATCTATAGAACGATCATTATTTATTTCGGTTAAAATAAGCAATCAGTTCTTGCGTAGACCACGTGTTCATAACCGTTTCTGGTTTAATCCATCCTTTTCTAGCGACCCCAACTCCATATGTCATATGCTCCAACATTTGGTAATTATGAGCATCCGTATTGATTGCTAATGTAACGCCTTTTTCTTGAGCTTCTCGAGCCCACTGATAAGATAAATCTAGACGATTTGGGTTTGCATTTATTTCTAATGCTGTATTTGTTTGTTTCGCTCTGTCAATTAAAGCACTAACATTAACTTGATAACCATCTCGCCTACCAATTAATCTACCTGTAGGGTGAGCAATAAGTGAAACGTAAGGATTTTCTAATGCTGCTTCTAATCGATACATCATTTTATCTTCGGGTTGGTTAAAACTCGAATGTATGGACGCAATAACAAAGTCAAGTTCACGCAGAAATTCATTGGAAAAATCAAGCTTTCCATCAGGTAGTATATCCATTTCTACACCTGAAAAAATATGAATATCAGGATATTTTTCATTTAAACGTACTATTTCTTCATGCTGTTGACGTAATCGTTTTTCAGTTAATCCGTTAGCAACTTTTAAGAATTTGGAGTGATCTGTAATCGCGATAAATTGATACGACTTTTCCATCGCTCGTAAGACCATTTCTTCCAACGATTGTGCACCATCACTCCACGTCGTATGCATGTGTAAGTCACCATTAATATCCGACAGCTCTAAAAGTGGATAAGGCGATTGAAATACCTCTTTTTCTCCAGTATTTTCCCTTAATTCAGGAGGAATATAGTGCAGACCAAAATGATTAAAAAAAGCTTTTTCTGAATGAAAGGTAAGAATTTCTCCCGTTTCTTCGACTTCTACACCATACTCGTTAATCTTTTCACCACGTGACTTTGCTATTTGACGCATAGCAACATTATGTTCTTTTGAGCCAGTAAAATGGTGTAGCGTAGAAGCAAATGCATCCTGCCGAACCATACGAAAATCCACATTTACATCATATACATCTTCCATGACAATAGATACTTTCGTTTCCCCTTTAGCAATTACGTTTTTTACCCCATCCATGGCTATTAAATGGTCTCTCACGATAGCTGGTTGTTCTGTTGCGATGATAAAGTCGATATCTTTGACAGTTTCTCTCATCCGCCGCAAGCTTCCTGCTCTTGAAAAACGATCGACTTCTTTTATTTGGTTCAAGTAGTCTTCCAATTTTTCAGCTAAAGGTAGCATTATCGCAATTGGTAAACGTTCTGGGCGTTTATTTGCTTCTTCTAGTGCTATTAATATTTTTTCAACTGTTTTTTTTCCAAATCCCGCTAATCTTTCTACCCGCCCAGTTTCACAGGCTTCCTTTAATTCTGCAGCGTCTGTAACGCCTAGTTCTTGATAAAGTTTAGCAATCTTCTTACCACCAAGCCCCGGAAGCTGTAATAATGAGAGCAAGCCTTTTGGAACTTGCTTTTCTAAATCTTGCAAGGTCTTAGATTGTCCTGTTTGTATGTACGCTTGAATAACAGCACTTGTTCCTTTGCCAATCCCGTTGATTTTAGAAAAATCATCAATTTCTTCTAAAGATCGATCATCTCTTTCCAACGCTTGTGCAGCTTTACGATAGGCGCTAATTTTAAAAGGGTTCTCTGCTTGTAATTCTAAATACGTCGCTATCGTTTCCATTAATTTTATAACATCTTTTTTGTTAATTTCCATCCTATTCACCAATCTCCCCCCAATGAAAACCATTATTTATTGGCTACATATGTGAACCAAAGCTCTTTAATTTCATTTGAAAAATAAGGAGTACGTTCAATAATAAATAACGCAACTGAAGAATCGTTTATCCATGTTTGTATTTGAGCAATCGGTATCAAAGCTGCAATATATAGGAAAATAAAAAGTAACAAATATGTTTCTACAAAGCCCAGAATGGCTCCTAATAATTTGTTTACAGAATGTAAAATCGGTAAAGAAGCAACAAAATCAAGCATAGAAGCTATAATTTGTAGAATGATTTTTACCGCTAAAAAAATAACCAAAAATGCAATAGCATTATAAAAACCCGCTTCAAGAGGCAAGTCTTGTAAAAACGTTGCCCACTTACCTTCTTCCTCTAAACCAGGATAAGGGATCCATAATTCCAGTTTAGGTCCTAACTCATCGTAATACAAAGCTGCTACAACAAAAGATGCTATAAACCCAATGAGATGGAATAGCTGTAAAATGAATCCTCTCTTTAACCCAATAAAAAAACCCATCACTAATAACAACAATAATAAAATAGTAACCATATGTTCCTGTTCCTCTTTCTAGTTAGTCTTCCTTTTTCTTCATAGAACCTAATAAAGAAGCATATTCTTCTTTTAATTTTAAATAATCATTCATCGTATTTACAGCAGTTAGTACAGCTAACCTTGTCGTATCGAGCTGCCTATTTGCTTCTTGGATTTCATTCATTTTTTGATCCACTAAACTGGCAACCAATTTAATATGATTTTGTGGCTCTGTTCCTATAATTGTATAGGTACGATTATGTATCTCTACCGTTGTTCGAGTTTTTTCCTCATTGGCCACGTTTAAATCCTCCCTGATAAAGAAAATTGTCCATCTTATCTTAACATGAAGTAGGTGATTAAGGAAACGATCAACTCCTTCACAACTGATTTTATCAATGGTTTGCGGAAATAGAAATTATCCTTTAGTATAAAAGAAAACTTCTATACAATAGTAGGTACTGTTATCTTTTACTTCGGCATATTTTGTATACACCCAACCCTTGAAGTGAGAGCCTACAGCATCTTATAAGCGAAATAAATTAAGATGAACTGGAGAGAATCAAATGTCACAACAAGTATATCAATTTTCTAATACAGTCATAGACAAAATGAAAGCTTATTATGCAAATTTTTTAATTACGCCACCCCAAGGCGCTTTGTTTCGAGCAAAAACAAACGAAGCGGTTATTACGGCATATAAATCAGGAAAAGTATTATTCCAGGGCGCTTCTCCAGAAAAAGCAGCTAGTCTATGGACAAAAGATGCTAAAACTGCCTCCACACAAGCTACTTATTCCAACAAAGCGAAAACAAATTCCTATACACCGAGTCCCCAACTGTTTTCTAGTAATCATATCGGTAGTGATGAAGCTGGGACAGGGGACTACTTTGGCCCTATTACTGTGGCAGCAGTCTATTTGACGAAAGCCCAAATTAGTGAATTAAAAAGGATGGGCGTAACGGACTCCAAAGCTTTGACAGATTTAAAGATCCGTCGTCTAGCAAGGGATATCATCCAATTAAACATCCCATATGCCCTAATTGCTTTACGTAATGAAAAATATAATCAATTACAGAAAAAAGGATGGACACAAGGTAAAATGAAGACGATGCTCCATCATCATGCCATTCAACGCTTAATCAAAAAAATTGATCAAAGTCCATTAGATGGAATTCTTATTGACCAATTTTGTGAACCTGTTGTGTATAAAAAACATTTAGCCTCTGAAAAAGAAGTGCTATCACCGTCTACTTTTTTCATGACAAAAGCAGAGAGTTACTCTACCTCCGTTGCTGCAGCTTCTATCCTTGCAAGAACTAGTTTTCTAAAGCAGATGGATATATTATCAGAGCAAACAGGTATTACATTGCCAAAGGGAGCTTCTCAAAAAGTGGATCAAACGGCAGCTGTAATTATGAAAAAGTACGGAGAAAATCGCTTAACTCAAATCGCAAAGGTTCATTTTGCAAACACAAAGAAAGCACACGCTTACCTAAATTAGAAATCACGCTTTTCTCTGTAGCAAACTTAACGCTTTACACCAACAGTTGCCAAGAGTTAGCCGCTTTTCTTAGACAATAAAGCTTAAGGTTTCATATTCTTGTATTACTTTGCTAAAAATTTTTTTATACATTTTGCTTTCTCTTTGGATTATAAGGGCTGCCTTGTATGTAAAAAGTTCCCACCTGTTTAGCAATTCATGCTTGAACAAGTGGGAATTCAAGTTATTAACAAAAGTATATTTCAGCTAACGAATTTTCTCACTATCCAGTAAGCTTTCCCTATTGCTTAAGATCGAATATATGCGTTAAACTTCTTCTTGACTGCTTCTATGATTTGTTCGTAAGACGCTTGAACCTCATCATCTGTTAATGTTTTCTCAGGATGCTGATATACTAAATGAAACGCTACAGACTTCTTGCCTGCTTCTAAATGCTCTCCTTCATAAACATCAAATATAGATACATGCTTCACAAGCGGTGCGCCAACATCCATAATGACTTGTTTTACTTCAGCTGCAAGCACAGTGTGATCAAGAACAAAAGCAATATCGCGTCCAATAGATGGATATTTAGGTATTTCCTCATAAGTAGGTTCATTTTTATACGCCTCTAATAACCCTTCGACATCGACATCAAATACATATGTTTCTTTTAGATCAAATTGCTTTTGTAGGCGTGGGTGTAGTTGACCGATAAACCCAATTGTCTCGCCTTCTAAATGGAGAGATGCTGTTCTTCCAGGGTGCATGTCTTTATGCTTACAAGGCTTGAAAACAACTGCTACATTTAAGTAATTAAACAGTTTCTCTAAAATTCCTTTTACAACATAAAAATCAACTAGTTTATTTTCTTGTTGCCACGGATGATGAACCCAATTTCCTGTTACAGCGCCAGCTAATCGAAGTCTTTCTTCTGGTTGTTTTGTTAACGTGCTTTCTGCTGTCAAAAATGTTTTGCCAATTTCATAATAACCTAGATCAAATTCATTACGTGCTCTGTTGTGAGTTAAGATACGCAAAATCTCAGGTAAAAAACTTAGGCGCAAATATTTATGTTCTTCACTCATCGGTAAAGCTAATTCAATTGGAACATAATTTGCTTCTGTTAACTCAGGGCTAATTAACGTATTAGCGGCATTTTCACTAATTAAAGTATATGTGCGACTCTCCATCAACCCTGATGCTTCCATAATGCCTTTTATTTTGCGAATTAATATTTGTCTTTCTGTAAGGCCTCCAGCTTGCCCAGCTCCAACTGGCAATGTGTATGGCAATTTATCATAGCCGTAAATACGCGCTATCTCTTCCAACATATCTTCAAAAATGCTAATGTCGCCTCTACGTGTTGGAATGTATACAAGATATTCTTGGCTTCTTTTTTCAAATTTAAATTGCAAGCGTTGCAAAGCATCTTCTACATCAGCAGGCTGTAATAATGTACCTAGACGTTTGTTAATTTCAGTTACATTCACTTTAACCTGTTTTTGCTCACGGTTTAATGCATCATATGCTACTACTCCTTTTGCAATAGTCGCATTGGCGTATTTTCCCATTAATTCGCACGCTCGAAGCCCTGCTTCTTTTACTCGATTTGGATCAACGCCTTTCGTAAATCGTGTACTTGAATCGCTATATAGACCCGTTGACTTCACTGCCTTCATTACCGTGCTAGAATCAAAATATGCTGCTTCAAGTAAAACATTTTTCGTTGTATCTGTGACTTCAGTCGATAAACCTCCCATTACTCCTGCTAGAGCAATCGGATCTTTCCCATCCGTGATAACTAAATGATCCTGTGATAATACGCGTTCTTGCTCATCCAATGTAACGAGTTTTTCATTGGTTTTAGCGTGGCGAACAACGATTTTTTTCTCCCCTAATTTATCATAATCAAACGCATGTAGGGGCTGGCCGTATTCCAGCAACACATAATTCGTTATATCCACCACGTTATTAATTGGGCGAATCCCAGCTGCTATTAAATAATTCCGCATCCATAATGGTGATTGTTCGATCTCTACATCACGAATAACAAAAGCACCATAATACGGATTAGCTTCTTTTGCTTCTACTTCAACAGCAATATAGTCTTTTGCCTCTTCCGTCCCCTCTTTTGGGTTTGGACTCGGCAGTTTTACCTCTCTGTTTAAAATAGCTCCTACTTCATACGCAACTCCTAACATAGATAGGCAGTCAGCGCGATTTGGAGTTAAATCAAATTCTAAAACAGCATCATTCAAGTTTAATAATGGCTCCACTGACTCACCAACTGTTACATCCTTGGGGAACACATAGATGCCATCAGCTACATCTTTTGGTACATATTTTTCTTCTATACCGAGTTCTTGTAGAGAACAAATCATTCCATTTGATTCAACCCCACGTAGTTTAACACGTTTAATTTTGAAATTATTTGGTAGGACAGCCCCTGGTTTGGCAACAGCCACTTTTTGCCCTTGTGCTACATTAGGAGCTCCACAAATAATTTGTAACGGCTCTTCCTCCCCAACATCTACTTGGCATAAGTTAAGCTTATCAGCGTTTGGGTGTTTCTCACAGGATACAACGTAGCCTACGACGACATGTTCGCTTTTCTCTGCTACATATTCAATGCCATCGACTTCGATTCCTGATTTTGTAATTTTACTAGCTAACTCTTCTGGACTTATATCTGTTATATCTACGTAATTTTTTAACCAATTTAATGATACTAACATGCAAACTTTCCTCCCTAAGCATTATGGTATTGCGTTAAAAACCGAATGTCATTCGTGTAAAACTGCCTTATATCCTTAATTCCATATTTCAACATCGCAATTCGTTCAGGTCCCATACCGAAGGCAAATCCGCTGTAAACCTTTGGATCATAACCAGCCATTGATAATACATTTGGATGTACCATACCCGCGCCTAAGATTTCAATCCATCCGGATCCTTTACAAATAGAGCAGCCTTTTCCTTCACATGCTTTACAAGAAATATCAATTTCCACAGATGGTTCTGTAAACGGAAAAAAACTTGGGCGAAAACGAATTTTTCGATCACTGCCATACATTTTTTTGGTGAAAACATCTAGTACACCTTTTAAATCACTCATTTTCACATCTTTATCTACATATAAACCTTCAATTTGTGTAAACTGATGGGAATGAGTGGCATCATCTGTATCACGGCGATAAACTTTTCCAGGAGATATCATTTTCACTGGCTTGTTACCACCATATTCAAGCATCGTACGTGCCTGTACAGGAGATGTTTGTGTACGCATTAATAACTCTTTTGTAATAAAAAAGGTGTCCTGCATTTCCCTTGCTGGATGATTTTTCGGTAAGTTTAATGCTTCAAAATTAAAATAATCCGTTTCTACCTCAGGCCCTTCTCTGATTTCAAAACCCATTCCAATAAATAAATCTTCAATTTCTTCAATTACTCTAGTTAATAAATGCCGGCCACCGAGTCTCACTGGTCTGCCAGGAAGTGTTACATCTATCGTTTCTTTTTCTAATTGCTCTTCTAAAGCCATTTCTTCTAATTTCTCCAATTGCTCCTCAAGGCTTAAGGTTAAACGTTGACGCACTTTGTTAGCAAGTTCTCCAATAACCGGGCGCTCTTCTTTAGAAAGTTTCCCCATCCCTCGCAACACACTTGTGAGTGAACCTTTCTTACCTAAGTAGGTTACTTTAATATCTTGCAGTTCTTTCGTAGTCTTAGCTTGTAAGATCTTTTCCAAAGCTTCTTGTTCAATCATTTTTAACTGCTCTTTCATCTTCTTATTTCCTCCTTTATTCATTCTTACATAGCTTAAAAAGCAATATAAAAAGCCTCCTCCCAGCAAGGGACGAGGCATATTTTCGCGGTACCACCCTAGTTCATACAATGTTTCCAAAGTATCCACTTCATTCCGATAACGGGAATAACCCGGAATACCTTTACTCATTAAGAATGAGGTCCAAGTATCTGCTCCAGAGTGAAAGGATGAACTTTGCTACGATGAAATGTTTTCAGTCTATGACATTTCTCCCTGTATACGTAATAGAGGCAAATTCTCCGCTCCTTCAACGCTTTTGCTATTATGTTATATATATTATAGATAAACACAAGAAGGTTTGCAACATTATGAGCGTAAATAGTACATTAAAATTCCAGAAGCTACACTGACATTTAACGATTCAGCTTTCCCATAAATTGGTATAGTCACCCGTTTATCTGCTAACTCCATTATTTGTGTTCTTACACCGCTTCCTTCATTTCCTACAATAAGTCCTGTCTTCAGCTTTGGTTTTACTTCTGTATAATGGAACGCATCCTCTAAAGCCGTTACCCATATTTCAAAACCTGCTTTTTTAAGCGATGCAATTTCCTCTTCTAACCTGGCTATCCTAATAGGAATATGGAACAAAGAACCTTGCGTAGAACGAATAACTTTATGATTAAAAGCATCTACCGTTCCTTCTCCTAGAATTACTTCTGAAAAACCTGCTGCATCTGCCGTCCGAATTATCGTTCCAAGATTACCAGGATCTTGCACTGCATCGACGATAAGTACAGGGCTTTGCTTTATGGCAAATAATTCTCTCATAGACACTACAGCTGCAATCCCTTGTGGTGCATCCGTTTGAGATATGGTTGTAAAAATAGTATCTTTCACCACAGTAACTGGGATGTCGTTTACCCACGTAGGTAGAGATACACCTTCTTGAATAATTAACTCCTTCATCGTCCATCCACTTAGAAAGGCTTCTTCAACTATGTGAAAACCTTCAATGAGAAACGTATTTGTATTTTCTCGCCCTTTTCGAGTGTGTAACTTTTTCCAATTTTTCACTTTTGTATTTTTAACAGATGTAATTATTGATTCCATACGTATCACCCTCATTCACCTTACATAGTATACATATTTTATCCTTATTCGGTCAAACTAATTTTAGCGTGCAAAGGCTAAAATTATTGTTGCCGATAATTTACCTATATGGTAGGAAATGCATTAGCACATCCTGTAGTCCTTCATTTATATTATATAATCTGCCCTAATCTACAGAAAACTTTAGCCGTGCAACGTAATTTCTTAAGCTTTTTAATTTGCAAAGGAGGAATTGTCTTGGATTTAAATTTACGCGAAGCAATACTTAGCAATATCGCTTCTAATGACCAATCCCAATTGGAAGCAACTATTGTTGATGCCGTCCAGAGTGGAGAAGAAAAAATGCTTCCTGGACTAGGTGTCTTATTCGAATTAATCTGGGAGAATGCAGAAGAACAAGATAAAGACCATATGTTAGAAGCTTTAGAACAAGGTGTAAAGCAAGCTACAACACAGTCCTAAACCTTAAGAGAGTAGCACTTGAAAAATTAGTCAAGTGCTACTCTTTTGCTTGCACTATAATAAGAAAAATTTGTTTATTGATAAGTCTGTTTTGTACTAAAAACCAAAAAAATTTATACGGTTCTTATAGCGGCTCTGTATTAGAATTTTTTTCTATCATTTGAACTTCTTGTGCTATTATACATATTGTCTCGTATGCGCTCACGAGACAGAAACAATGACTATTAAATATCAGTCGAATTTGCTTAAATTTTTAAACACTAGGACTCAAATGGCATGAATAGTAAAGTGAATTTACCATTTGCTCCGCTAAATACATAGGTATTATTACCCTTTTTCACTTTAATTTTTGAATCACACACCTTATTTTAATTTTTCCCTACGTGGACAAGTATTGGCACAATTTGACTATATTTTTACAAAGTGATATAAACATAAACAGATACTTCATTGTCATTATTACAGGATTATGTAATACAATTAAATCGGAAGTATTTACAGAGAGGGGAAAAGTAATGGAGGAAACAAAGAAACGTAAGCTGTCACCCAAAACATTAATTGGTATTACTATAGGGGCAGTAATACTAATTGGCGGAACTGTTGCGGCTTATATTTTCGCAAATTTATCGGATAAGCAGAAATACTTTTTAGCAGAAAAAGAATCAATAGCGTTTATGAATGAGCAAATTGAACAACGATATGAATCAGAATTTGATTGGTTAGAAACTACTAGAGAAGAACCGACGGAAACAAATTATGAATTGTCAGCGGAATCCGATATTCCTATTATTCAAGGTGGTATGGGGGTAGATCCTGCTCAACTCATCAATAATTCTACTATTTCTTACACACATGCTGCTGATATAAAAAATAAAAAAATATCTGGAAATCTATCAGCGAATATTGGCGAAATGAAAGTGGATAACATTACTTTTCATTTAAATTCCAAACAATTTATGGTAGGTTTACCGTTTCTGGAACAATTCATCTCGTTAAAAGGTGAAAATGTTGGCAAACTATTGCAAGAAATCGACCCAGCTACTTTTACAGGCGAAGAAAAGGTTGATTTTAATATGTTATTTGAAGAAGCACTATCTGAAGATGATAAAGAATATATTCAAGAAGAATATGGCAAGTTTATTTATGACCAATTACCAGACGAAGCTTTTAAAACAGAAAGCGAAACGATTAAAGTCCATGATAAATCATTAGAAACAGACAAAATCACGATGCAATTAAGTGAAGAAAAAGTAAAAGATATTTTAAGTAAAACCATAGAAAAATTACGAAAAGACGATAAAATGAAAGAGCTTTTCCGTCAATTTTTAGAAGAACAATTGATGGGGATGGCAGCCATGCCTGAAATAAAAAAAGAGATAGACCAAACAATGGAAGATTATGATACTTCTTTAGAAAAAGCAAAAGAAGATATAGATGGATTTAAAATTCCAAAAGGTTTAACATCTACCATTTGGGTGCACGATGATTTAATTGCCCAACGCGATTTTAATATTCAACTCGGTCAAAACAAAGAACGACTTACTACAATCGAGTTTAAAGGGACACAACTTCTCCAAGAAGAAAGGCAGCAATTTAATCTCGCTTTAAACGTTGATGACGCTATGGAAGGTGGTAAAGTAAGCCTCTCCGGTGATTTATCATGGAAAGATAAAAAAGCGGAGGATTCTCTGAAACTAGCGTTTGACGAACAAGCATTTACTTATGACGGCAAAGAAACGTTAAAAGATGGAAAACGCGATTTTGAACGTACGATTAATCTGCAAGATCCATATACAGGTGATACACAACTCATTTGGAACGGTACATCTAATTATGAAAAAGATCAAATGAACGAGGAACACAGCTTTGCTTTTACTGATCCAAATGTTGATCAAAATTTATTCTCACTTCATGCTAATGTTGAAGGAAAAACAGTAGACAGTGTAGATATTCCGAGTAAAGATAAAACTACAGAAATTGGAACAATGAATAAACAAGAGCTTATGGAATTTTTCGAAACGAAAGTTACACCTAAATTCCAAGGTTGGATGGTAGAAATGCTATCAGCTACCGGAAACATGGAATTCTAACGATAAATACAAGAAACGAACGGAAGTGCCCATTATGCATTTCATGAAAATAACATTATTGTTTATAACATATAATGCACTGCAATTAAAGAGGAAGTGGTATGCACTTCCTCTTGTTTTACTTCTCCCCATTTTTATCGTCGGCTTACTAGCGTATATTACCATAACATTTGTTACTCCAGATGAACAAAATCCTATACAAGTTGGACTAGTTGATTTAGATCAATCAAAGGAAACAAAGCTATTCATTAATATGTTGGATGAAACATCTGAACTTGGCAGCTTTATACATGTACATAAAATGAGTGAAACAGCAGCGAAACAAAAAATGGAGAATGATGAGATCAGCTCCTACATAGTATTCCCAGAAAAATTCACGCATAATTTATATCAAGGAAATCCAGTTACTTTATCAATGATAGGCAACCCAAATCAACCTATTCAAAGCCAAATGGTTTATACAATAATGGAAAGTGTGACAACACATATAAGGGCGTCTCAAGCAAATGTGCTCACGTTAAATCGTTACGCCAAAAAACTCCCCTTAGATGAGCAAGAACGCAATGAGTTTGTCTTTGAACAATTTAAGAAGTTTGTGTTCTACACTTTAGGAAGAAAGCAGCTTATTCAAGAGGAGCAATTAATTAATCAGGCTACCGCCACCCCCGCTTCTTACTATAGTCTTGGTGGCTGGTTTATCATATTCACATCATGGTTACTACTTATATACACAGGATTACACCGTGACGTAACAGCAAAAATGGAACAAAGAATGATGCTCTACAATGTACGACCAATTCAACCGATATTTGCTAAACTAGCTGTAACTATGGGCTTCGTTTGTATGCTTGGTTTAGGTCTATTATTTGTACTTCATATATTATTAGGTTGGGATATTCAACTCGTAGACGCAGTGAGGATTATGCTTGTTATTATTTTATATAGCTTTTGCTTCTTATTAGCCATTTCTATCGTAGAAGCTTTCATTCGTTCTCATCGAATGCGACTCGTCGTACAAATTAGCCTTACTTTGGCAATTCTTTTATTAAGTGGCTCTATCATTCCAACGTTTTATTTGCCGCTTTCATTTCAGCAAATGCTTCCCTTTACTTTTTCTTCGGAAGCATTCTACTGGCTACAAGAATTATTACTACATAAACGCTTGTATGTAGACTACATTCCATTGTTACTAATGACTGCCGTTGGTTTTTTTGTTCTTTCTAGTATTACCATTGGAAAGGAGCGCCTACATCAATGAAATCTATTATCCAAACCCGCTTCTTGCATTGGAAACATCATTTCTATTCCTTTGTTTTTTGGCTGTTTTTCCCTCTTGCTAGTGTGATTTTTCTTCATTATTTGCTAATAGACGTTCAGACAGAAAGCAAAGTCCCGGTAGGTCTTGTTGTAGAAGATCAAACAAACACCGCTTTTGAATTGGTAAAAGAATTGAAACAATCCTCTCTTCTTCGTATCTACGAGTTAGATGAAGACAAAGCGCTTCAACAATTGAAAAAACATGAATTGGATAGTGTATTTATTATTAAAGATGGGTATGAAGAAAAGATGCATAGAGGTAGTCGAAATCGGCTAATTACTAGTTATCAATCAGATTTATCGTTCGCTTATACTCCTGTTTCGGAAATGGTAGCCTCTTTCGTGCAAAAAAATACAGGACGAATTAAAACCGCTCATACTGTATTACAATTGGAGAAACAGTTGACCAACAGTCAGGAATGGACAAAAGATGAAATTATTACTACAAGTAAAGAGTTCGAGACAAATCAGAATTTATTATCAACTCAATTTCAATATCGAGACCAAGTAAACAAAAGAGAAAAACAAGTATCATTATGGAACCCCTGGGGGATATGGATATTATTCGCAAGTTTGGCCACTTTCTTTCTTTTTGATTGGGTGATTAAAGAAAACAATGCGACCGTTAAACCACGATTTGTATTTATTCGGTTTTCTTTTAAGAAATATGCGTTACTCAATCTCACATTATATACATGTTTATTACTTTTCATAGATGTTATTACAATTTTTGTTTTTCACTATATTCTTGAGATACCAACCCATTTCTCACAAATTATTGCCATCGTCACCATAAGAATGATATTGAATGGTTTTGCTTTTTTATTCGCTTTTAAAATGAAACGTTTAGTTACGTATTATAGCCTATCTTTCATTATTACATTATTACTTGCTTTAACTAGCGGAGCAATTATCCCTATTGATCATCTAGTTAAGAACCTGCCAACTATATCTGTAATTCACCCGTTTATTCCATTTCTCGAAGGGGCATTACATAATATTTGGCTTTATATTGTAGGCTTACTAATTATTATTTGGTATGCAAGAAGGGAAGATACATATGCTTAACGTAGAACGTATATCTAAAACTTATAATAAACAGCCTATTTTCACTGATGTCTCCTTTTCCATACATCCTGGTGAAATTATCGGTTTGGTCGGTGAAAATGGGGCAGGGAAATCGACTTTATTACATGTATTAGCAACTTTACAGATGCCTACAACAGGGTCCATTCAATTATACGACTGGTACTACCAAAAACATCGTAAGCATGTACGACGCCATATCGGATTTGTACCGCAAGATATCGCTATATGGGATAATTTTACCGTTCGTGAAAATATGGTTTTTTTTGAAAAACTAGCATGGAAAAACAATTTCGAAAAAGAATTAAAAGAATTATGTCTTGATATGAATTTAGATCGTTGGCACGATAAAGTTCATACGCTGTCTGGTGGCATGAAACGAAAACTCAATCTAGCCATTAGCCTTATTCACGACCCGGCTCTGATTTTATTAGACGAACCGACAGTCGGAATAGATTTAAAATCAAAAAAGGAAATTGCTACTTACTTGCAAAAGTTAGCGCATAATCAACAAAAAATGGTCCTTTACACTTCTCATGATATGGATGAAATCAAAGCTTTATGCTCCAAAGTTATTTGTATTGGTGAAGATCCTTTTTATAGGAATTTATTACAACATGCTGGCAAAAAAATTGTCCCGCTTAATAACTCATTCCCTTAATTATAAACTTATAGTAAAATAGTATATGACCGTTAGGAAGGAGAACACAGTATGGAAATAAGAGAGTTGCAAAAAATGATGCAGTATGAAGCGATGTCTATCCTTACATCTGGCTCAAATGGGTTTTCCAGTCATTCACCAATGATGGAACTTGCCTTTAAGCAGTTGTTGCAAGAACAGTTATCCAAAGCAAACACACTACAAGCTACTCATTCTTTACCACCTAAGAACCATAACCATACATATCCATTAAATAATACGTTAACAACTTCGTATGCAAAGATGACAGCGACAAGTGATACAACTACTAAAGAGATAGATACGCTCATTCAGGATGCCGCAAAGAAGTACCAAGTAGACGAGCGTCTCATTCGCTCTGTTATTCAGACAGAATCCAATTTTAATCCGCTAGCTAAAAGTAGCGCCGGAGCTCAAGGTTTAATGCAATTAATGCCTGCCACCGCAAGAGGCTTAGGTGTAACAAATCCATATGACCCGCAGCAAAACATACAAGGCGGTGTCAAATATTTAAAGCAAATGATGGACAGATATAACGGTCATACAGAATTAGCTTTGGCTGCTTATAATGCCGGACCTGGAAATGTAGATAAACATCAAGGAGTTCCACCTTTTAAAGAAACTCAAAATTATGTACAAAAAATAATGCATCAATATTTAGCTTAAAGATTAAATTTACTTGAACGCCTGTTTGTAGCCTTCATACTTCATGGTTTTCTTTTAAAAAAAGACTAAAATCCGAACTCATTTAAATTCTTAATCGAATTTTAAATATAAGTTCGGATTTTTTCACCAATAAACTTGTATACAAGTAAATCTTTTTTAAGCAAGAATTAGTTCATTTACAGTATCACGATCCAGCTTTTTAATCGTCTCCACAATTAATTTTACCGCATGTTCAAAATCATCTCGATGTAAAATACCAGCATGCGTATGGATATAGCGTGTTGCAATTGTAATAGATAAAGACGGCACACCGTTTGCTGTTAAATGAATAGAACCAGAATCGGTACCCCCGCCAGCCATCGTCGCAAATTGATACGGAATGTCATTTTCTTCAGCGGTTTTAACAACAAGGTCACGTACTCCTTTATGAGATATCATAGAGGCATCGTATAACACGATTTGTGGCCCTTTACCAATTTTGCTATCTGCTTCATGATCTGAAACTCCTGGCATGTCACCAGCTATACCTACATCAACACCAAAACCAATATCTGGTTTTATCGTGTTGGCAGCAGTTTTAGCACCACGAAGTCCAACTTCTTCTTGTACAGTTCCAACACCATAAACGATGTTAGGATGCTTTTGTCCTTTTAGTTGTTTTAAAACCTCAATAGCAATTGCACAGCCAATACGGTTGTCCCAAGCCTTAGCCAACAGTAGCTTTTCATTTTTTAAAGGTGTAAACTCAAAATATGGAACGACGGAATCTCCAGGTTTTACACCAAATTCTTCCGCTTCTTCTTTGCTAGAAGCACCTATATCAATGAACATATCTTTAATTTCTACTGGCTTTTTCCTTGCTTCAGCAGAAAGAATATGAGGCGGTTTCGATCCAATAACACCTGTTACATCTCCATGACTTCCCATAATGGTAACACGCTGGGCAAGCATTACTTGGCTCCACCAACCACCAGCCGTTTGAAAGTAAAGAAAACCTTTATCATCAATTCTTGTAACCATAAAACCAATTTCATCCAAGTGCCCAGCAACCATTATTTTAGGGCCATTCTCGTCGCCGGTTTTTTTAGCGATTAGACTACCCAAATTATCATACATGACTTCATCTGCATATGGAGTAATGTAATTGTTCATGACGTCACGGGCTTCTTTTTCATTGCCTGGTATCCCTTTAGCATCTGTCAAATCTTTAAACATAGTTAATGTTTCATCCATCTTCGTCATATGTATTCACCTCTTCAATAAACTCTTATCTATTATACCTCTTTTAATCAAATTTTAAAATTTTTAAAGCATGCGCGTGATTTTTAAAAAACTGTTGTTTCCATATAAAATTGTATAAAACTTTTGGTTAGCATAAGCGAAACAACTTTTTTGCCCTAACAATTTGACAATAAGCTATTCTTTACATTCTTCTCTTCTAATACCCTTCGTCTTGACGTACGAAATTCACTTCATTCTTTTCTAGATAAGCTCTATGAACATCTACTTCCGAAAATCCTAAAGCTTGACCTAGATGCAAGTATGTTTCCCATAAATGACTATAATTAACCGACGTTGGATGTTGAAAAAATTGCTGACAGGCTGTGTACACGTTTAGAAATAACGTTGTTTCATCCTCCACGTCATTTCTAGAAACGTTCCCGCTAAAATAATGACCCTTTGTAATTCCTAATGAGAGTAAAAAGTGAACGCCATCCACATATTCTTCTAATATTGTCTCTCTTTCACTTCTCGGCTTATTACTCCAAAATTTAAAGCACCTTGTCTCATTGGCTAATTCTCCCAACTCCACAAGTAATGCCAAATACTTCTTTTCGAATACATCTTGTTTCTTTATATTTTGGTTCGTTTCAATATATGTATCTAGCTCGTTCTGTAATCGATATAATTTTTCCCAATTCATGATAAGACCTTCCTCACTTCATCTTTTTCTACGATTGTAACATATAAAAATAAAAAATAGTGAAACCTTTATATATGTCATTCCGTACTACAAAGGAATAATGATCAGGGAGACGATAGTATGATAGTCATTTTATTTCGCGTACTAATTGTGCTGGCTTTGGCATTGCTTATATATACTTGGATTCAATATTATCGTAATCCCCAACGAAAATTGCAAATAGCTAAAGCAGAAGGAACATATTATTTTTTAGACGAACCTGGAAATAGTAAAAAAAATCTTCAATTTGTTTATAAAGGATGCTTGTTTGAAGGTGAGAAATATGTTGGAACTACAGAAGATTCTTTTGAAGTAGTTAATATACATATTACAGCCAAAGATCCTCTTGAGCTTAGTGGTTTACGAAGGGACGACTTATATTTTCTTGAGGAAGAGATCCTTATCCGTTATCCCCATGCAAAAATTGAATGGAAACATCCGATTAATCAATTGTTAATAAGCTCTTTGGATTAAATTATGATAGAGAGATGGCGCTACGATTAGTTGAAAATTTTGGCCTCTCAACAAGAGATGAATGATTGAAGTGTTACTTTTGCACGCACTTTTTGAACATCCCTTTTATAGTGAAGAGCCGATTATATTTTTCATCTGCTATAGCATGTGTAATTTAATGTGGAGCAACGTATTTAAGAGAAGCTCTAAGTTATTTGCAGTGCTATAGAACGCGTTCGATTCATCGATGAGAGTGCAAGCTTAATCAAGATAGATGTAAGGTACTATTAAAAACATTGAAAAATAAGAAGCGGGAGATAACAGCTCTATTCACAGAAGATTTTAAGTCATTGTGTAAAAACTTGTTTTATCACCCTTAAGCATTGCGATTTAGCCAAGTTTTTTTAATTAAATGAACAATAATCACAGATATGAATAAATGCTTTTGTTCGTATATATGCACCTCTCCGCTCTCATTTCATTTTCTGCATCTCGTTTGCTATCCTCTCTCCTATGTACCTTCCCTTGTTTGAACATGAAAAAAATCTTGCCATTTGATATAAATTTCTTTTCTACGCAACAAATAAACAATTGGCAAAAGTATCAGTAAGCTTAAACCAATGTAGAGTGGCGTCAAATTTGAAATCCATTGACCAATAGATGTATAAATAAATGCTATCGGAATGTTAGTCAAAAAAGATGATTTTGTATAATCTTTTAAGCCCGATGATATCTCTAACAAACATAACGAAAGTAAGTGGAAATGGATAAATGGTATCAATCGAAGCAACGCTATTTGCGATGTTGTTAAAGCTGTTTGCTTACCAATTATCTTTCCTTTTACCTTTTGAAATCGTTGCATAGACTTCGGCATCTTATATACAAAAAAGTAAAATATAATACTTGATAATGTAATACCTATAAGGGAATATACTGTCCCTGCAATAGCTCCAAATAATATACCACCTGATATACAAATAAATATAACCGGTAAAAAAAGCAAAGGCCTTAATAAATGAAAACTGATAAATAATATAGGGGCAAATAAGCCTCCTCCTTCAATGAAAGCGAGTAAATAATTCCCCATTAATTCCATCTTGAGCCTCCTTCTTGTTGAACTATTACAGACACAAAAGTACCTACTAGTACATGTATATGACAGGAGACGAGCCTTTATGACAAGAAAATAATAAACACAGGTTCCAGAAATAGTATGTTACACCAAGCCATTAAACATGTAGTATATCAAAAATAAGCAATGACCAAAAAATAATACAGGGATACCAAAAATAAAACGCCTATGTCTCGTTTTGTGGCGATATAATTTCATTCCTAACCAAATTCCCAATGCGCCTCCTAAAATCGCCAACATCCATAGCGTCCTTTCTGGAATTCGATATTGTTTCTGTTCTGCTTTGCGCTTATCCATTCCCATCAATACAAAAGCTATACTATTAACACCTAGCAAATAAAATAAGATAGTATTCCACTGATTCACCTGCTCATTCCTCCCCGCTTCTATTTCTACTTAAGTATTCTCTGCGATTAGAAAGACTTGGCTTATCTCCAAGTCTTTCCTGCGAATTCTCTAGCTTTGCGTACATTAGCACAAAGGCGCAAGCGCCCGTTCAGCAGCGTAGCGAGTGGAACGAATCAACGAAAGTTTTAGGGATCATGCCACTAAAACAGGGGTATGCCGACGGTGGGCGGCAAGCCCGTTTTTAGTCGGCCTTCCTTTTTAACACGATGATGACTTATCGTAGGGCGATGGAGTCAAGTCGCCTAGTTGCTGGGTGCTGGAGCCGGACGTGGCTAAATAACTTAGTAAGTTTATCCACAGCTGCTAGATTTTTTTAATTTCCTATACAATAAATAAAAAGAACCAAATAACTTTGCAATCGCAAATATTTGGTCCTTACTTTCTTTTATTTCAATGCTTCTTTTGCTTTCGTAACTAATTGCGTAAAAGCTTTTTCATCGTTAATTGCTAAGTCTGATAGCATTTTACGATTAATATCGATTCCAGCTACTTTTAAACCATGCATTAATTTATTATAGGACATGTCATTTAAACGTGCTGCTGCATTAATACGAGAAATCCAAAGTTTACGGAAATCACGTTTTTTCTGTTTACGATCACGATAAGCATACTGACCCGATTTCATTACTTGTTGCTTTGCTGTTTTAAATAACGTTCTTTTTGAACCATAATAACCTTTAGCTAATTTAAGGACGCGTTTACGACGTTGACGCGTTACTGTTCCACCTTTAACACGTGGCATAATAATTCCCTCCTAGTACAAATCAAAAATATATTTTACCGTTCTATTTCAATATGCTTGCTTATTTATAAGGAAGCATTGTTTTAATTCTTCTGTAATCACCAGCTGATACTGTGGTTGTTTTACGAAGTTTACGCTTTTGCTTTTGCGATTTATTTGCAAACATGTGGCTAGTGTATGCATGGCCACGTTTTAATTTTCCAGTACCTGTTTTTTGAAAACGTTTCTGAGAACCTTTATGGGTCTTCATTTTTGGCATAGTATTTTTCCTCCTTATAACTAACGATCTAAATCTACTTCTCATTTACTGGAGCAAGCATCATAAACATATTACGACCTTCCATTTTAGGCTTTGTCTCAACAGTCGCAATATCTTTTACTTCCTCAGCAAATCGATCAAGTACTTCTCGTCCTAATTCTTTATGCGTAATAGCACGTCCGCGGAAACGAACAGCGGCTTTTACTTTGTCGCCTTTTTCTAAGAATTTACGAGCATTTTTTAGCTTCGTTTCAAAATCGTGGTCCCCAATTCCAGGGGTAAATCGAACCTCTTTTACGTTAATAACTTTTTGTTTTTTACGTGCTTCTTTCTCTTTTTTCTGCTGTTCAAAACGATATTTCCCGTAATCCATAATTCGACATACAGGCGGTTTTGCGTTGGGAGCAACAAGCACTAAATCAAGATTGCGTTTTCGAGCAATTTCTAGAGCTTCTTGACGAGGTTTAACACCTAACTGATCGCCATTGGCATCAATTAAACGCACTTCACGAGCACGAATTTTCTCATTAACATTCATTTCCTTGCTAATTATCATCCACCTCCAAATATTTTCACTGCGATCTTTTTGACAAGTTACATTCGTTTCAAACAACTAACTTAGCAAAAGCTAAATTTTAGACGCTAGCTTATAAACGATATATTTATTCCAACGTCTAAAAAAGCGTGGGCAACACGGGCACCCACACTTCTCCAATCGTCTATATGAATCGGTAGAACCAGTCAACTGCCACCAGGCGTCAAGCAGGTGAGAAGCGGGTGCTTCTTCTTGTCTTCAGATCATTTAATTATCAACTACATTATAATAGCATATGTATCGTAACATGTCAAAGAGTTTTTAAGCACCAAACCGTATTGGTTCTCGTTACCCTTTCTTACCATCATGAATTATTTCCATAAGTCGCTGTTCGTTTTCTGTAGTTACACCTTCTGATAGTCTTGCAGCTGCGATGATTGGAGCCCACTGAAATATCTCTTTTCGCTTTAAATCACTCGTCTTGCAGTAATAAAAAAGATATTTTTCCGCTATTTCTAACGAGAATTGAGAGTACAACAAATACGTACGATATACATCGGCGCCAATATTACCGATACTAGCATCTACCCAATCAATAATTGTCACACGATTATTAGATGCAATTAGGTTAAAAAAATGGTAATCTCCATGGCATAAGCTAGCGTCCTCAGGTAACATGTCCAACAACTGCATAAGGTGTACTTTTTCCGATCTTTCCAACTGATTAACAGTAGCAATTTGACGCTCTAGCTTTTGTTTCATCCGCTCCATAGCGCTCGAATGAACTGTCTTTTTATAATGTAATTGTTGCTGCACAGCTACAGATAAGGTAAGAATGTCATCTAAGGAGCAGATTTCCTCTTGATACATTTGCCCTAACGTTTTTCCTTGGATATATTCCATTATAATCGCTTGCCGATTATCAATTTTTCTTACAACCCAAACTTTCGGGACATTGATACCACATGAATAAACAAAAGCATGTTTTCTTGCTTCTCGTAACGCCTCATTAGGAGCAGTTTTTTCATGGAATAGCTTCACAATGATATCGTTGCATATATAAATATCAGCGGTATTTCCTCTTGCGATTGGGCTTCCAAATGTCAATAAGCTCCCTCCCTTTTTTATTATATATTTCTCTATTTGCCACATAAATCCTTTTTTGCACTATAGAAAAGTATAAGAAAAACAAAGGCTTTCGTCAGGATTGGCAACAAGCCACGTTTTTATAGTATAAAGAAATCAAAAACAGCCTCCCTTGAGCAAGGAAAGGCTGTTTTAGTCTGTTTTATGGTATGGAATGCATACCATATAAAGGTTAATATTATGAGGCAATGAACGAGAGTTCTCTCCATAAAATACTAGCGATAAGCGAAATTAGCTACTATTATTTAGCTTTGTGCAAAACTTTATTGTCAATTTCTTGCTTAATCCTAGCGATAAACACATCAAGCAAAACCGTCTCTGTTTCTTTTTCTCCGTAACGGCGAATATTTACAGCATGTTCGTTCACTTCATGATCACCTAGAACAAGCGCAAATGGTATCTTTTGCGTTTGGGCCTCTCGAATTTTATAACCGATCTTTTCATCACGCTCATCTACTGCAACCCTTACTCCTTCTAACCTTAATTTATCAGCAACCTGTTTTGCATAATCCAAATGCGCCTTTGGAGATACTGGAATCACCTTCACCTGAACAGGAGCAAGCCATACAGGGAACGCACCTTTATATTCTTCAATGAGGAATGCAACGAAACGTTCCATTGTAGAAACGACACCGCGATGAATAACTACCGGGCGGTGATGTTGACCATCTTCACCAATATATGTTAAATCAAATCGTTCCGGAAGATGAAAATCAAGTTGAACGGTAGATAATGTTTCGTCTTTTCCTAACGCTGTTTTCACTTGGACATCCAGCTTTGGACCATAGAACGCCGCTTCACCTTCAGCTTCTACATATTCTACTTGAAGTTCTTCCATCGTTTCTTTAAGCATCGCTTGTGCTTTTTCCCACATCGCATCGTTATCTACATATTTTTCTTTATCTTCTGGATCACGATAGGATAAACGGAAATAATAATCGTTAATACCGAAATCCTCATATACTCTTTGCACAAGCTCAACAACACGAATAAATTCATCTTTCAATTGATCTGGACGAGCGAAAATATGCGCATCATTTAAAGTCATGGCTCTCACACGCTGTAATCCAGCTAATGCACCAGACATCTCATAACGATGCATCGTTCCAAGCTCAGCAATACGCACAGGTAGATTCCGGTAGCTGTACAGCTGATTTTTGTATACCATCATATGATGTGGACAATTCATTGGTCTTAGTACTAATTCTTCGTTGTCCATCGTCATCTCTGGAAACATGTCTTCATGATAGTGATCCCAATGCCCGCTCGTTTTATATAACTCGACACTTCCCAATACAGGTGTATAGACATGATCATAGCCAAGACGTTCCTCTAGGTCAACAATGTAGCGTTCTATAGTTCTACGGATTGTTGCCCCTTTTGGCAGCCAAAGCGGTAAACCTTGTCCTACTTTTTGTGAGATCGTAAAGATATCTAATTCTTTACCTAGTTTCCGATGGTCACGTTCTTTACGTTCTTCCAACAATTTCAAATACGTGTCCACTTGACTTTGTTTTGCAAACGCCGTTCCATAAATGCGTTGTAATTGTTTGTTATTACTATCCCCACGCCAATAAGCACCTGAAATACTTAACAACTTAAAAGCCTTAATTTTATTTGTTGAAGGCACGTGAACTCCGCGACATAAATCAAAAAACTCCCCTTGTTTATAAATCGTCACTTGTTCATCTTCTGGAATGGCATCAATTAACTCTAGCTTCAAGGGATCGTCTTGAAACATTTCTATAGCATTTTCTCTTGATACTTCTAAACGTTCTATTTCTAGAGCTTCGTCTATTATTTTTTTCATTTCTTTTTCAATTTTCGGAAGATCTTCAGGTGTAATCGAATGCGCCATGTCCATATCATAATAAAAACCTTCTTCAATTACTGGACCGACACCAAAGTTCACATCTTTATACAATCGCTTAATCGCTTGAGCCATTAAATGAGCTGTGGAATGACGCATAATTTCTATACCCGCATCATCTTTGTTCGTAATAATTTCTATGGATCCACCACGATCTAATTTACGTCTTAAATCAAACGGTACACCATCTATCTTAATAGCTAATGCCTGTTTTTTTAATCCAGAGGAAATGGAACCGGCAATCTCCTCGCCAGTTACACCTTTTGAAAAAGCTTTTTCTGCTCCGTCTGGAAATACAAAAGTTAATTCTTCTGCCATTATCATCACTCCTTGTCAAATTAAAAAACGCCCATCCCTTTGCTTAGTTGCAAAGGGACGAGCGTTGGTCACGTCGTGGTTCCACCCTAATTCCCGTAAATCAATACGGCTTCATTCATCTATAACGTAGATAGTACGCTGTTGCTTTGCTATCGCAACAGGGCTCGAAGGTGGTAAACCATTCCTAGTAAGCGGGAACTTCCAGCCAATGATTCCCTTCTCTATCCTACCTCGCAAATGATTCTTATCCTTTTCATCGCCGATTGTAATTTAATAATAATATAATTTGTATTATAGCGCTTGATTATAGAAAAAGCAAGCCTATTGTTGTTCTTTCTGCATATAGTGAGAGAATGGAAACTTGCGAAGTGGTTCAAAAGTCACTCTTTCCTGAAATACATTAATCACGGTTAACGTTTTCGGTTCTGACGGGTCATCTCCATAAATATAAATATGCTCAGGTGCCATCGCAATAAGTGGAGCTAAATTAAACTCATTATCATCCAAACCTACTAAATACAATGGTTCTTTTTGCATAGCCATTCGTAATTCTAGCCGTGAAAGAGGTTTACCGTTGCCATTGTAAAAAGAAAATGTTTCACCTTGTACCATATAAATATGAGGTACAGAAGATTTACGATTTAAAACGAAACCTCTTAGCATATTAATGAATTCTTGGTGCTCTTCTTCTCTTTTATACTCATCAATTGCAAGACCGACATAATGAACAACATTATCCTGAAATACTTTTAGTCGAAATTTCACTAATGAGTCATAGTGAATGGTCGATGTATCTTTTATGTTTGCAATGAAAAGTGATTCAAGTAGTTGTTGTGGGTTTTCATTTTTTCTTACAAACAGGCTGTCTTTATCCGTACCAGTCATTACCCAATTCGTTAACTCTAAGATCTTTTCCTTTTCATTTGTATCTGTATAAAAATAGTAATCTTCTATAACCGACGTTATCCATTTTCCCATACGGTGTGTAATAAATACATTCGTTAAAGATTTCGCAATCGCTGGGATAAGTACTTGATTTGGAATATTTGCATCAAATTGTAAATGATTCCCCCATTCTTTATGTGTTTTCCAATACAGGTTAATCTGTTTATTATGCTGGCGCATCTTTTCACAGAAACGAATGACTTCTTTATCTGACTCGATAAATAATTCCACCAATACATATCACCCTCATCCAACCAAACTGTTACATTATATGGACAAAGGGTGAAAATAATGAGTAATCCGTAAAAACTAGTATAGATCCATAAAAATAGAAATGATTGTAATGCTTTTTATTATAATAAAGGTGTTTAAATTCTATCTCTTATTAGAAAAACTTGGCTTGTCGTCATTTATAGTGGGAGCTCTTGTTTTTCTTATACTAAAAATTTTCATGCTTTCTTATAGTGTAATTGGAAAAGCCAAGTGAAATTTTCACTTGGCTTCATGTTCTCTCTCGGGTTAGAGATTTGTTTCCATGATAGAGGAATGATCCATATCAATCACGATTATTCCCAAAAAGAAAGAAACAAGTTTACTAGAAATATCAATGGGTTATTACGTTCTCCTGTTTTCAGCAAAGATGGCTACTGGTCGGCTAACTTGTTTCATTCGCTCAATGATACGGCCTGCTTTCACTTCTTCCACACCATTTCTAGTAGAAGCTAAGTGTGTTTCAAGTTCTTCCATGCTGTAATTGGAAGTAAAAAATACGGGTAACCCTTCCATCATACGATACTGCAATAAAGAACCTAGAATTTCATCGCGAAACCACGGGGATTGCATCTCCGCTCCTATATCATCAAGCATAAGAACATCCGTCTTCTTAAAATACGCTAATTTTTTATTCAACGAGTCATCTTTCATCGAAGCCTTCATTTCTCTTACAAATTCAGGCATATAAATTAATGCTGAAGAGATATACATTTCTTTTAATTTATTAGCAAGCGCTCCGAGAAAATAAGTTTTACCTACACCGAAAGGACCGTATAAATACAATCCTTTAGAAGGAATTTCTTGTTCACAATCACTTATAAACTTCACAATTTCTCGAACAGCTTGACTACGTTTTGGATCAGCATCAATATGATCAATTTTAGCTCCCAATATTTGTTTAGGCATATATAAGCTTTGAACTAATTGCTGTTGTTCTCGCTGCTTTTCATAATCAATTCGCCGGTAACACTTTTCATAGGACAAATGGATCTCTCCACCTTCGACGTTTAACACGGGGGAGTACCCTTGAATCATATTCATGCAATCATTAAAACATGTACAGTGACTACATTGTTTAGACTGTGTCTTAAACTCATGTAGTTTAATTAAATTTTTATCTATTTCTTTCTTAGTTAACTCTGGATGCTCAGCTATAAGCGCTTTTATTTCCGGGTCACTTAATATTTCTTGGCGAATTTTAGCATATTGCTCCTGAAAATTCCGGTTTTGTCTCATCCATTTTTGCAACGTCGATTGTACGGGTTTCATATCCATCATCCTTGATAATGCGTTTATTTGTTATAGCTTGAATACTGCTTTAACAGCATTTCAATTTCTTTCTGCTCTTGCACTTCATCCACTTTGTTTTCCTTCGTAGCAGCAACTTCCTGTTTTTGGTGTTTTTTTTGTTGTTTAAACCAATCGGGAACGACTTCTTTCGATTGCGTTTTTCTAGTTGACTTTTTCGAATTTTTATAGTTAGTTACTTCTTTTTTCGCAAAAGCCATTGCTTCTTTAGCAGTTTTTAAATTAGCCCTAGACCAATGACTAGCAATCTTAGATAAATAATTTTTAGATAGCTTCATATTTGTTTGCAATAGTACATAATGTATTAAAACATTCATGACAGGTGCTGGCAATCCTTGTGATGTCATAATGTCGCCGATTAATCTTAGGTCTTGTTCAGAAGCATGATGGCCACTTGACAAATCTTCCAGCAATTGTTTTGGCGAAATATGCTCCAAATGATAAATGAGCTGTTCTTCTTTCGTACTTCCTACTGGTTCTTCTTCCTTATGCACTTCTTTAGTCGCTTTTTCTACGAGACGCACAGACTTTTCCTGATTTTTCGACTGAAATAAATCAAAGCACGCTGCTTTAAATTCATTTATATGCAATCTATTTTCTTCTGTTAAAGCCCACAAAATTGCTTTTTCTATTTCATATGTTTCCAGCTCATAGAGTAACATCATCTGGGTTATTACTTTACGATTGTAAGCTGTAAGCACCTTTTTAGTTGGAATCATACGTTGCTTCAAGCTATGTTCAACAGAAGTAAAATCTACATTGTCTAGATTTACACCTTGCTGTATTTGCTTCTGCTCCTCCTTTGGCAAGGAATCAGGCGTAATCGTTTGAAATACATCTTGGAAGGAAGCAGTTATATTATTACCATCTACTGGCTGTTTGTTTACAGCATAATGTTGCTCTAAATGGGCATATTTTTCTCTACCAATATGATGGTATAAAAGCTGAGAAAGCATTGGATCTTTTAAAAATTGCGCAGGCGAAAAAGCAGGCTTTAACACATACGTAAACACTCGATTATCACTGCTATTCAATTCATAAGTTTTAAGTAAACCAATGCCTTCTAATTTGCGTCTGGCAACGTAAATCTCGTCTAAAGGAAGATTTAAATAATTCATTAAAGTGTGATGCGTCTGAGGGATTTGCTTATCAGCTTGTAATTCCCGTTCATGGAGTAATGTTTGATACAGGATAATAGCAGCCATTCCAATTAAAGGTTGGTATAAATGAGTTAATGATTTTGCATAATCCGTTGGCAGATTTCCTTGAAATTCCACCCAGTATCCTTCAATGGGTAAAATTTTGCCTATCCTGTTCATTCCCATCTAACCCTTTCCATCCGTGTTATATTCTTTATTATTATTCATAATATCCTTTAGCTCGTCTAGGAAAACATTTATATCCTTAAATTGTCTATATACTGAAGCAAAACGTACATATGCAACTTCATCGACATCAGAAAGGCGGTCCATAATTTGTTCCCCTACATCTTTACTATGAACTTCTGAAATACCTTCATTTCGTAATTCTTTTTCTACATTTAAAGCAATATCTTCAATGGTTTCTAACGGTACAGGGCGTTTTTCACAAGCTTTAATTAAGCCACGAACTAACTTATCCCGACTAAATTCTTGCCTCGCGCCGTCTTTTTTCACTACGATTAACGGTACATCTTCAATCCGTTCGAATGTTGTAAACCGGAAGCCACAACGTTCACACTCTCTTCTTCGCCGAATTGCTTGTCCTTCTTCTATTGGTCTGGAATCGAGTACTTTTGTGCTTTTATTTTGGCAATTTGAACATCTCATCGTTCTGCCCACTCCTCATTTCAACCGTTACCTGTCTTGTTTCGTGATGAAAGGTAATGCTTTATTTATTTCTCTATATAATTGTTGAATGACTTTTGTACTATAACCAAAATCTATTGGTAGTTGAGATTCTGTTGTAACAGAAAAATCAATAGCGGTTTGATATGGTCGTACCATAATTACTGTTGCAATAATAAATGCTTTTTTCCCTTTTTTAACGTGTATACTTAATTCTCCATGCTCTTTGGACATAGCATGAATGCGGTATTTGGATGACTGTTGAAATAAATTTTCAAGTGCTTGCATTGCTTTGTCTTTCGTTGTTTTATAATAATGTGTTTGTAAACTGTCATCCCAATGATTATCTTGTGTTTCAGCATGATTACTAAAATATTTGGAAATGGTATTCCGAAAGCCCATTCTAAAAAGCCACCTTCATAACATAGATATTCTATTGTATAGTAGTTTCATTTTAACATGTTTTTCGTAAAACCTCTATATCATAACAACAGCAAATAGCGCAAGCCTTTGACTAACAGACCTTACGTACATAAAGCATACATTACTTCAGAATCTATTTCTTCTAATAAACTATACACATAGACAACAATGGGTTGATAGACTATGTTGTGTCTATCAACCCATTATTGTCATTATGTTACGCTTTCGATGATGTCAGTTTCCCTCAGCTTAGAAAACTTGGCTTAACACCAATCCCGTATAGACTCTGATTCAGCACATTCAGTACCACACGTTCTATTTTTCTACTTACATAATAACTGTAGAAAGGATATGAATTACTTTATTTTTCATTGCTGAAACGTAATGTTCCCATTCCTCTTGTGATTTCCATTTTTTCTACTTTGCTTGCCTGCAAGTGTTGCGATATACTTTCTACCGCTATGTAAGGATCAATACTGTATCCACACGTATATACATCAACACTAGCATACCCATGTTCTGGAAAACTATGTACCGTAAGATGAGATTCAGAAATAATAATGACACCACTTATTCCAATTGGTGCAAACTTATGAAACGTAACTTCTCTAATTTCTGCTCCAGCCTTTAAAGCAGCTTCAACGAAAAAACGTTCCATTTCTATTATGTTATTTAATACATCTTTATTGCATTTCCAAAGTTCAACAATGATATGCCTTCCCTTTGTATCCATTCACTACTTCATCCTTATAGTGTTCTTCATTTAATTGAAAAGCTCATAACTATAATTATAGTATGATTGTTCCATTTGAATACAACGAAAAGTATAAACGTTTTCTGTATGGATTGCAATATTTTCATTTCGTTCAGAGTGAACTTTACATAAGTACGTTCTTGAAAAATAATTTTTCCCATAAAGTGAATCTTCAATCAGTAGGGCAATTCATTATCCCCACTGATTGTTAGCGCCATCATTTTTACTCACAAGACCGACTGGATACGAAACATTATAATATTGTAGAAGTGTCAAACGTAAAACTTGCTGCTTGTTCATTTGATGTTACTTAGCTCATTTGCATATGCTTTTCAGCAAGATAATAACCTACGTGTTTCGTTAAATCCAATACACGCTTAGAGTAGCCCCATTCATTATCATACCATGCTAATACTTTTATTTTGCGCCCCTCCATGACTATCGTTGACAGACCATCTATAATGGCGGAATATTCAGTAGTTGTATAATCAATAGACACTAGTGGCTCATCACTATACTGAATAATGCCGCTGTAGTCAGCTTCGGCAGCTTTTTTAAATACTTCATTAACTTGTCTAGCTGTAACTTCATTTTTTACATCCACTACAAGATCTACTAATGAAACGTTAGGTGTTGGTACACGTAGAGCCATGCCATGAAGTTTGCCATTTAAATGAGGGAGCACTTCTCCCAAAGCTTTAGCTGCACCAGTAGAAGTTGGGATAATAGATTGGGTGCAACCTCTAGCTCTTCTTAAGTCTTTATGTGGATTATCAATGTTTTTTTGGTCATTTGTAAAAGCATGTACAGTCGTCATTAACCCATTTTCGATACCGAAATAATCGTCAATAATTTTCACAACAGGTGCAAGGCAGTTTGTAGTACAAGAAGCATTGGAAACAACATCATGCTTTTGTGGATCATAAGCATCTTCATTAACTCCCATTACTATCGTTTGATCTACTTCTTTACCTGGTGCAGTAATGACAACTTTTTTAGCTCCTGCACGAAGATGCCCACCAGCGCTTTCTTTTGTTTTGAATTTCCCAGTAGCTTCAATTACGACATCAATTGCTAGTTCCTCCCACGGTAATTGTTCGGGGACTCGAGAATTAACTAATTCAACATGGCTTTCTCCTACCATAATCCCTTTTTGAAGCGGTTTCACTTCCTCGTCTAAAATTCCATGTACGCTGTCATATTTAATTAAATGCGCTAACGTTTCAGCTGGATAACTAGCATTAATGGCTACCACATTTAGATTTTTATCTTTTATCGCTTGTCGAAAAACCATTCGCCCAATACGGCCAAATCCATTTATTGCAATTCTCGTTTTTCTCATACGACTTCCTCCTATTATGAGTTATACTTTTTTAGTTTATTTATTAATTAGTATAACACATTTAAATATATATGTGACTACAAAACTCAAATTCAAATATATTTCAGTTTTCTTATGATTTCGAACTAACGTGGTTTGAGGTATGCCCTTCATTTTTAATGATTGAGGAGCTTTTTCATGTTTTTTGTTTTTATAAGAACAAAGCGTAGGTCGTCTGTTTAACAACGTAGCGAATGAAACAAATCAACGAAGATAAAGGCATCACAGTAAGTGGCCGAAACGATGGCGACTTATCCTAAGGCTACTTCATGATGTCGCCTAGCTGTTGGGTGATTCCTTATCTACAAACACCTCACTTTATAAATTAATATCTTTTTAGAAAAACTTGCTCAGGGCTTTCTTTTTTCTTATGCGGGAAAAGTTCTATGCTTTCTTAAAAAAACATTCACACCGAGAATGGATGCGAATGTTTTTTGATTTAATCAGGGAGTATATTCCATGATAATAGCAACTTTTCCAATTGCTCAAAAGATGCAAATTTTGATCCAGTATTATCAATAACCCCGTCAGCTTTTTTGACTTTTTCTGTTATAGGCATTTGCGCTTTTATTCGTTGCTTGGCTTCTGCTTCAGAATAGTCGTCCCTCTCCATTAAACGCTGTAATTGCGTAGCTTCATCAACATAAACAACAATCGTTTTATCAACGAGCGAACTCAAATTATTCTCAAACAATAAAGGAATATCAAGCACAACACATGTATATCCTGATTGAAGATAAGCGTCTCTTTTTTCAACCATTTTTTTTCTTACAGCAGGATGAACAATATGATTTAATTGCTCTCGCTTCTGTTCATCTGCAAATATAATTTCACCTAGCAATTCTCGATTTAATGTCTTATCCTCACGTAAGATTTCCGAACCGAAATGTCGAATAATTTCTTCATATGCTTGCTCCCCAGGTTTTACAACTTCCCTAGCAAGTTTATCCGCATCAATGACAGGTATACGAAAATCATCAAACATTAAAGAAATGGTACTTTTTCCCGTTGCAATACTACCAGTTAGACCAATAATTACACTCATTATATCACCTCTTTATTGGCTGACAGCTTGTACAAATATGTGTGCCACGTCCACCAACCTTTAATTTAGCGATTGTATTACCACATGTTTTACAAGCTTGATTTTCTTGACCGTATACATAAAGTTTTTGTTGAAACATCCCCATTTCACCTTGACTATTGACATAAGAGCGTATTGTTGTACCGCCCTGCAATACAGCTTCTTCTAAAGTAGCAATGGCTTGCTTGCGAACTTCTTTTATTTCTTTCTGTGTTAATTTGTTTGCTGGTATTAAAGGATGAATACGCGCCTTGAACAACGTTTCATCTACATAGATGTTTCCTAATCCAGCTACAATCGTTTGATCTAATAAAGCGGATTTAATAACGCGCTTTGTTTTTTTCAGCTTCTCAATAAAATATTCTACCGTAAATGCATCATCGAATGGGTCAGGACCTAACAAACATAACGGCTTTTGATTCATTTCCTCTCCGCGATGAAACAAATGCATCGTGCCAAATTTTCGGACGTCATTATAACGTAATTCTTCTCCGGTAGAAAATCGAAAGATAATATGTGTATGTTTCTTTACCGGTTCTCCTTCTTGATGAACGCTATATTTCCCTTCCATTCGAAGATGTGAAACGAGAATATAATCATTTAATTCAAACAATAAAAATTTCCCTTTTCGGTGAATGTCTAATATTTTTTGCCCTATAACCTCTGACTGAAATTGCATGATATCATCAGGTTGCTTAATTATTTTTGGCCAATAAATATCTATTTGATCAATCGTTCTGTTGATTACAAATCGTTTTAACGTTTTGCGAATAGTTTCTACTTCTGGTAATTCCGGCATCTCCTTAACTCCTTACTTAGCATCAAACCAACTATCTCCATAAGCATAATCAACCTTTAAAGGTACATTTAAATCCACTGTATGTTCCATAATAGCTGGCACTATTTCTTTTAATGTTTCTACTTCAGACTGTGGTGCTTCTAAAATCAACTCATCGTGTACTTGCAATAAAATTCGTGCTTGCAACTGTTCTTCCTCTAGCTTACCACGCAAATCAATCATCGCTTTTTTAATAATGTCCGCTGCACTTCCTTGAATTGGCGTATTCATAGCAGTTCGTTCAGCAAAGCTTCTTTGATTAAAGTTACGACTGGTAATATCCGGTAAATATCTTCTGCGATTCATAATTGTGCTAACGTACCCCTTATGTTTTGCTTCTTGAACGATCTCGTCCATGTATATCTTTACACCAGGATAACTTTCAAAATATCGATCAATAAACTGTTTTGCTTCTTTTCGCGTAATACCTAGGTTCTGCGATAATCCGTAATCACTAATGCCGTATACTATACCGAAATTAACTGCTTTTGCTTGTCTACGCATATTTGCGGAAACTTCTTCTTTGTTCACATGAAAGACGTCCATCGCTGTCTGCGTATGAATATCTTTTTCCTGTTTAAATGCGGTCATCAATTTTTCATCACGAGCAATATGTGCTAATACTCTCAACTCAATTTGAGAGTAATCAGCAGCAAACATAACCCAATCCTTTTGAGCAGGAATAAAGGCTTGACGTATTTTTCTACCTTCTCCCAAACGTATAGGGATATTTTGTAAGTTTGGTTCGATGGAGCTTAAACGACCTGTTTGCGTTAGTGCTTGATTAAAACGAGTGTGAATTTTATCTGTTTTTTCATCTACTACTTTTAATAATCCTTCAATATAAGTAGACTGCAATTTACCTAATTGGCGGTATAATAATAGCTTCGGAATAATTTCATGCTCATCCTGAAGTTGTTCTAACACATCAGCAGCAGTGGAATAACCCGTTTTAGTCTTCTTAATAACTGGGAGACCTAGTTTTTCAAACAGAATCGGACCCAGCTGTTTTGGAGAGTTTAAATTAAACTCCTCACCAGCCAATTCATGAACCTCTTTCTCTAATTCTGCTAAACGATTTTTCAAGTCGGTGCGCATTTCTTCTAAACGTTTTGTATCAACAAGCACGCCTGTATGCTCCATCTCTCCAAGAATAAGCGCCAATGGCATTTCTAACTCCTTAAATAATTCGTACTGTTCATTTTCTTCAAGTTGTTTTTCCATCTGTGGCTTTAGTTCATAAAGCATGGTTGCTTTTCTTACCACATGTTCTCTAAAAACTGGCTGTTCGGGAATTTTCCGCTTCGCTCCCTTCCCATACACTTCATCATCTAGATACACATCCGTTCTACCTAATCTGTGGCTAATAGCTGGTATATCATGATTATTTTCCGATGGGTTAATTAAATAAGAGGCTAATAGCATATCAAACGCAATACCTTCAATGTGCATATTAGCTCGTGATAACGAAACGAATGTTTTTTTGGCATCAAATACATATTTTTTCATGGAAGAATTCCTTAACCATGATTGAAATTGACTTGATTGGATGGCAATATCTTTTGGTAAAAAGTAAGCCGCTTCTTCATTAACGATGGAAAAGCCTTGAATGGATGCTTGATGATAATTTTCTTCTAACATTTCAACAATAAGTGCCTCTTCTCCCGTAAACAAGTCATCGTTTACTTCCTCTAATATTGAAAATTCAATTGGCGGGTGTTGTTCCTGGTTTTCCATTGGCTTATCTTCTTCAGACCCTTGTATTCGAGTTAATAATGATTGAAAGCCAAGTTCGGTAAAAATCGCTCTGACTTTATCTTGCGCATACCCGTTATAGATAACATCGTCGGGTTTAATTGTAATGGGTGAAGATCGATTAATGGTTACAAGTTCTTTACTCATAAAGGCTTCTTCTTTATGAGTTGCTAGCTTCTCTTTCAGCTTTTTCCCACTAACATCTTCCAAATGGTCATACACATTTTCTAAAGTATGAAATTGTTTTAGTAATTTGACTGCCGTTTTCTCCCCCACCCCAGGGACACCAGGTATATTATCTGAATTATCTCCCATCAATGCTTTCAAATCAATAATTTGTTCTTGCGTAATTTCCATTTTTTCCTTTAAAAAAGCAGGTGTATAACGCTCAACGTCGCTAATTCCTTTTTTAGTCAAACTTACAGTCACGTGATCAGAAACTAATTGAAGCAAGTCTTTATCACCAGATATAACGGTTACTTCCCATCCATTTTCTTCTACTTGCTTAGATAGTGTACCGATTATATCATCTGCCTCATAATTATCCAGTTCATAATGTGGGATAGAAAATGCATCTAATACTTCTTTTAATAAAGGGAATTGTTCCGATAGTTCTGGAGGTGTTTTTTGTCTTCCTCCTTTATATTCCTTATATGTATCATGTCTAAAAGTTGTTTTACCGGCATCAAATGCGACCAACATATGTGTAGGCTTTTCTTCCTCTATCATTCTTAATAGCATGGTTGTAAAGCCATAAACAGCATTTGTATATACGCCTTTATCGTTATTTAAAAGCGGTAACGCGAAGAATGCACGGTAAATAATACTGTTACCATCAATTAATACCAATTTATTGCTCATAGTTTCGCCTCCGATTATTTCATCATTAAGCATATTTTATCATTCTATCCCTATAAAGTGAAACGCCGTATGCGCCACGTCTATTTTCTTTATACTACGATATTCTAAATGTATAGTAATAAAATAAGCCAAGCTCGCTGTTTTTATTAAAACTTAGCTGTAGCTCGTCTTCTCTACTACTTACCCCTAATTTTCTATCAATTAAGAAAAAAGGGATAGGAGACACTTAAGTTTCTCTCCTATCCCTTTTATTCGTTATTGTGCCTTATCGTCCTTATTCATTGGCAAACTAACCATTATCTTTGTCCCTTTATTAATTTCACTTTCTATATCAATCGTACCATCGTGTACTTCTACAATATGTTTGACAATCGCTAAGCCGAGCCCAGTGCCTCCGGTATTACGGCTTCTAGCTTTATCTACTCTGTAAAAACGTTCAAATATACGAGGCAGAGCCTTCTTTTCAATACCTATCCCTGTATCCTCTACTTCAATAAGTGCTTTATTGCCTTGCTCCATAATTCGTAAATAAATATGGCCTTGTTCTGGTGTATAGTTTATAGCGTTATCGATAAGATTAATAATAATTTGCTTCACTTTCTCTTTATCCGCTGTAAGTTGTAAACTTTCTTCAACAGATTTATCAAATGTCAATCCCTTATCAGCAAACTTTTGATGTATGACAGGAATTACTTCATCTACCAATTCATGCATAGTAAAAGTGGAAAGAACCAGTTGATGATTTTCCTTTTCTAGTCGAGAAAGAATTAACAAATCCTGAATTAATAATTGTAACCGATGACTCTCGTTATATATTATTTCTAAGAATTCCTTATTTCTCTCTAAATCTTTCATCGGATTATCTAATAATGTCTCAGCAAACCCTTTAATAGACGTAATCGGCGTTTTTAACTCATGCGAAACATTCGCCACAAAGTCTTTTCGCATTAATTCTAGTTTTTTCAACTCCGTTATATCATAAAGTACGAGCACCGCCCCTTTTAATAAATTACGTTCATCAAAAATAGGAGCGCCAACTATCTCAATATAGTATTTATCCAAGCCTTTATAATGCGTAAACTCTTCTTTAATATTTCGTTCGTATAAAAAGGTTTTTTGAACCGTTTCATGAATAACTTCATTGTGCAGCACATCATAATAAAGATGACCTTGAAAATCATTCGTTGTTTGCCCAAACATAACAAGAAATTTACGGTTAACAAAGTGGATATACCCTTTGGCATCTATTAAAACAAGTCCACTCTGTGTATTTTCTATAATCGTTGATAATTGTTCTGCCTGCATTTGCTCTTGAATAGTTAATTCATTTAAATTTCGCGCTAAAGCATTAATCTTCGTACTTAACTGTCCAATACTATCTGTACTTGGATGATGAAATCTAGCTCGATAATTACCTTTTACAATCTCATCCACTGTCTTGGTTGCTTTTTTAATAGGCTTTAAGACTGATTCATATAAATGAATGATAAATAACAATAAAACGATAAATTGAATTACTAGTACTGCAGCTAATACTAGATAATCTCCAATTAAAACGCTTAACAGAATACCGGTTACTAAAACAACTAAAAAAACACCTACTGTGTAACCGAATATAGGTTTTTCAAACAAAAATCGCATTAACTAGGGTCCTCCAATTTATAACCAAGACCTCGTACCGTTTTAATATAAACAGGTTTTTTAGAATCTGGTTCTATTTTATCCCGTAAATGAGAAACATGAACATCCACAATACGGGTATCACCAACAAAATCATAATCCCATACACCGCTAAGAAGTTGGTCACGTGAAATAACCTTTCCTTTATTCTTTGCTAGATAATATAACAGTTCAAATTCTTTTCTTGTAAAGGTAATCACTTTCCCCGCCATTTCTGCTTCATATCTTTCAGGGAACACTGTTAAATCACCAACTTGTATAAATGAAAAATTAGATTTTTCTACTCTTTTTGCTCTTCGTAAAATAGCTTTAATTCTAGCCACCACTTCTTTTGGGCTAAAAGGCTTCGTTAAATAATCATCTGCACCTAATTCCAATCCAAGTACTTTATCAAATTCCTCATCTTTAGCAGTAAGCATAAGAATCGGTGTATTTATCTGGTTATTTCTTAAATACCTACAAACATCCATGCCATCCATCTCAGGGAGCATAAGATCTAAAACAATCAAATCATAATTGTTGCTTTGTGCTTTTTGTACTGCTTCATAACCGTCATAAGCAACATCTGTCACAAAGCCCGCTTTCTCGATATTAAAGTTAAGCAATGTTACAATAGATTTCTCGTCATCTACAATTAAAATTTTCTCGTTCATATCCAGTCCCCGTTTCTACATACTTTAATAGGTTCCATCTCCATCTTACACTGAATTGTTTAGAATGTGAATACGATAAGAATTTGTAAATTTATTTTTACACAGTATCAATGTATGAAAAGGAATGTTGATTGAACGATAATACAGTTTATGCTAATAAGGGATAAGTTATGAACAAAGTTTTAGAGTAGTTTTAAAAGAAGTTTTCTAAAGATTGCGCAGTTAACGTATTTGGTTTATGAGCTGGTGTCACATACAATTTACCGTTTAAAACGACTTCTCCTTCCTCATCCTTTGCAACTACATTCATAGCGAGGCGTTGATTGCTCTCGTCAATGGCAATTACTTCTAGAGAAATATCTACTTCGGAATTATGATAGACTGCTCTAGGGAAAACCATTTCGTGATGAACAATATGGCTTCCTGGCCCTGGCAATTCCATAGATACTAAAGAAGATACCATGCCATACAGCATGACAGATGGCACGATTGGTTGTTTATAAGGTGTTAATGAAGCATAGTCATGTTGTAAATATAACGGGTTGGCATCATCCGTTAACCCTAAGTACAACAATAAATCTCGATCATTCATTCGAGTCGTTCGACTGCACGTATCACCTATTTTAATATCATATAAGGATTTGCCTAACGGTCGTCTTTTTCCAATCAATCCTTTCATCCCCCAATCCATGTAAGCGATTTCTATTATAGCAAAAATTCAGTCATTTGCCAATCCATATGATGTAATCTACTAAACTAGGCTTTTGTAGTACTTCAAACGAAATACTGGGATAGTAGAACAAAGGTGCAAGCGCCCATTTAGCGACGTAGCGAGTGGAACGAATTAACGAAAGTTTTAGGAATCACGGTGAGGAACGAACCGATGATGACTTATCTTAGGGCAATGGAGTGAAGTCGCCTAGTTGCTGGGCGCTGGAGCCGGACGTGGTTAAATAACTTAGTAAGTTTATCCACAGCTGCAAAATTTTATAACTTTGTAGACCTGAACAAAGGTGCAAGCGCCGGTTAGCAACGTAGCGATTTAAGTGCTGTTATCTCCAACTTACTTGATCAACTTCACTCTCCAATTCTTGAAGCAGGAGTCTTACAGCACCTTATGTTGGGGATAAACCATAAAAGTGTATGCTTTCCTATAGTACAAAAAAACACATGAAACGACAATTTGTTTCATGTGTTTTTCGTTATGCTATAAGCCTTTAATTTAAGACATCTAACACTTTTTTAACCGAATCTGCCGATTTATCAAGTGCAGCTTTCTCCTCTTCCGTTAATTCAAGCTCGATGACCTTTTCTATACCATTTCCACCTAATACAGTTGGCACTCCAAGATAAATGTTTGAGTAGCCATATTCTCCTTCAAGGTAAGCAATAGCAGGTAGAACACGACGCTGATCCTTCAAAATTGCTTCGGCCATTACTGTAAGCGAAGCAGCAGGAGCATAATAAGCACTTCCATTACCAAGTAACCCTACTATTTCTCCACCGCCTTTTCTTGTTCTTTCTACAATAGCATCTAAACGTTCTTTAGATATTAGTGTTTCGAGTGGAATTCCACCAGCATAAGAGTAGCGAATTAAAGGCACCATATCATCCCCGTGTCCGCCTAGTACAAATCCTGTGACATCTTTAACAGAAACATTTAATTCTTGGGCAACAAAAGTTCGAAAACGAGCTGTATCTAGTACACCTGACTGCCCAATTACCCGCTCTTTTGGCAAACCAGATTCTTTAAATACTGTGTATGTCATAGCATCAACTGGATTTGTTAATACGACGATATACGTTTCAGGAGAATATTTCATAATTTCTTGTGTTACAGACTTCATAATCTTAGCATTTGTATTCACTAAGTCGTCACGACTCATTCCTGGCTTACGAGCAATCCCCGCTGTAATAATTACCAAGTCTGAGTCTTTTGTATCTTCGTAATTCGAGGTACCAATAATAGACGCATCAAAACCCTGAACAGGACTAGCCTCTAGCATGTCTAAAGCTTTACCTTTGGTTGGATCTTCCATATTAGGTATATCAACAAGTACCACATCACCTAGTTCTTTTTGCGCAAGCATTAATGCAGTCGTCGCACCAGTGAATCCGGAACCGATTACAGAAATTTTACTTCTCTTTATTGCCATCATAAAAACCCCTTTGTTCTATTTGGTATAAAGTTAGTCGATTAGTTCGGCAAAAACTTCACAATATCTATGTGTGCATTCATCACACAATAGACGTAAAATTTACGTCTATTGTGCAGCAAATTTGTTATTAGTCCATGTTTTTAATTAATTCTTTTCCAAACTCTGAACATTTCACTTCTTTAGCACCGTCCATTAAACGTGCAAAATCATACGTGACGACCTTAGAAGCGATTGTTTTATCCATCGCTTTCGTGATCAAGTTAGCTGCCTCTCTCCACTCCAAATGTTCAAGCATTAAAACAGCAGATAGGATAACGGATGAAGGATTTACTTTATCCATGCCTGCATATTTAGGAGCTGTCCCATGTGTCGCTTCGAAAATAGCATGCCCTGTATCATAGTTAATGTTTGCCCCTGGAGCTATACCAATTCCTCCTACCTGTGCAGCAAGAGCATCAGAAATATAATCTCCATTTAAATTCATCGTTGCTACTACATCAAACTCTTTTGGACGCGTGAGAATTTGTTGCAAGAAAATATCTGCAATCGCATCTTTAACAATAATTTTTCCTGCAGCAACTGCTTCATCTTGCGCTTTGTTAGCAGCATCTTTGCCTTCTCTTTCAACAATGCGGTCGTATTCTGCCCAAGTGAATACTTGATTAGCAAATTCTTGTTCTGCTACTTCATATCCCCAATTTTTAAAAGCGCCTTCTGTGAACTTCATGATGTTACCTTTATGTACTAAAGTAACACTTTTGCGTCCTTCATTGAGTGCATATTGGATACTTGCACGCACCAAACGTTTCGTTCCTTCTTCAGATACTGGTTTAACACCAATCCCAGAAGTTTCAGGGAAACGAATATTAGAAACATTCATTTCTTTTTGTAAAAATTTAATAACTCTATTTACTTCTTCTGAACCTTTTTGCCATTCAATTCCTGCATAAATATCTTCTGTGTTCTCACGGAAAATGACCATGTCCACATCTTCAGGACGTTTAACTGGAGATGGAACACCGTCGAAATATCGTACCGGACGTAAGCAAGTAAATAAATCAAGTTCTTGACGAAGTGCCACGTTTAATGAACGGAATCCGCCGCCAACAGGGGTCGTTAATGGTCCTTTAATCGCAATTTTATATTGGTTAATTTTATCTAATGTATCTTGAGGTAGCCATTCGCCTGTTTTATCGTAAGCTTTTTTTCCAGCATATACTTCCAGCCAATCAATTGCTTTCTCCCCATTATACGCTTTCTCCACAGCAGCTTCGATTACTTCACGCGCAGCTGACCAAATATCTGGACCTGTACCGTCACCTTCAATAAATGGAATAATCGGGTGGTTTGGTACATCCATTTTTCCATTTTCTACAACAATTTTTTCTCCCTTTGTCATAACAATGATTACCTCCTAAATTCATTCTGTATATAGTTTAGCAAAAATAAGTTCCAATGAACATCTTTTGCACACTGTCCTTATTTATAAGAATCATTTTCTCTTCGTTGTAGTAGAAAATAATCGGTTAATCTAAAATTAGCTACATACTATCGTTTATCAATTGTACTGTATTCTGGCGAGATAGGCCCTGTATATTCTGCACGTGGACGGATTAAACGATTATCAGCGTATTGCTCAAGAATATGAGCTAGCCATCCCGATGTTCTACTTACTGCAAAAATCGGTGTGAATAAATCATGATCAATTCCTAGGCTGTGATATACAGAAGCAGAATAAAAGTCGACATTTGCCGGCAAACCTTTGTGATCTTTTATATAATCTTCAATTTTAACTGACATTTTATACCATTTTGGTTCGCCAATTAATTCTGTTAACTGTTTCGACATTTCTTTTAAAAATTTCGCTCTTGGATCCCCACTTTTATAGACACGATGACCCATTCCCATGATTTTCTCTTTATTGTCTAACTTTTCTTGAATGTAAGGGATCGCATTTTCTTCTTCGCCAATTTCTGTAAGCATTTTCATAACAGCCTCATTAGCTCCACCATGCAACGGACCTTTTAATGCACCAATTGCAGCTGTAACACCTGAATAAATATCAGACAGTGTTGCAACACATACTCTTGCTGTAAAGGTGGAAGCATTAAGTTCATGGTCTGCGTGAAGAACAAGTGCTTTGTTCATAGCTTCTACTTCAATTTCTTTCGGCTCTTTACCATTTAACATGAATAGTAGATTTTCAGCATAATTATAACTTAGCTTAGGCTGAACAGGGTCCTTTCCTTTACGGATTCGTGCAAAAGCGGTTACGATAGAGGCTATTTTTGCTTGAATACGAATAGCTTTTCGCTTGTTTGCTTGCGCTTCCATTACTTCTGCTTCTTCATCGTACAAACCTAACATAGAAACGGCGGTGCGTAGAGCAGTCATTGGATGTACAGTTGACAAATCATAAGAATGTAGATGTTTAATAATTGCTTCTGGTACTACCATATTTGAAGCAAGCTCTTTTCTTAATTCGTCTAGCTCATCTTGTTTCGGAAGTCTTTGATTCCATAGTAAAAAAATCACTTCTTCAAAACTGGAATTTTTAGCTAAATCATCAATCTTATAGCCTACATATGTAAGCTGATCATCTATTATGGAACTAATTGACGATTGAGTTGCTACAACTCCCTCAAGCCCTTTCGTTGTTGTTGTCATAACAAACCCTCTCCTTTGTAAATTATTCAGTGTACTATCTTTCGACATACAATCTAAGAACTAAATAATATCCCCCAATGATAATTATAAAGTATTATGAATCTAATGTGAATTGAAACCGATTCACTTACTATTAAATTTTACTAGAAGCTTGCATAATTTGCAAAAAAGAGTTTCCCTAGCTTCAACTTTGGTGAATAAGGAAGGCTAATTTACAGCAAAAATATAGTAGTATTTACCCAATAAATTAAGACTATAAACTAGAAAACTAAAAAAATAAAAGATTGTAATACTAATTTTATTTGGACTTGCATAAATTTATAGTAAGTTTTTAATGCGTAGGGAAAGTTATCCTTTCTTTTTTTACACTTTAGGAAAGCATCGAAATTTAGGTTTTATCGTATAAGTAAAACGCCGGTGTTTTATCCCCATTAAGACTTGATCGTAGCCAAGTTTTTCTCCTATTTTAAAAGTTTTTTTCTATGCTACATGTTTAGATTGTTTTAAGCGAGGAGTACTTCTCTGTTTAACTAACAGAAGGAAAATTATAAGAAAAGGAATTGAGGTTTTAAAGATGTACAAGCCAAGATTATACCAATTATTGCGTTTTATAATTGTAATAGCACTTACTGTTTTAGGCTATGTGTTACTAACTGTAGGTTTCTCCTATTTGTATCCATTACTTATAGCTAGTATTTTAGCGATGACAATCAACCCAATCGCTAATTTTTTTGAGGAAAAATGGAAACTTCCTCGGATGATGGCAGTAAGTGGAACCATGTTATTTACGTTTGCTTTTCTAAGTAGCATCATATTTATTCTATTTTCTGAATTTATGCAAGGAACTACTTTTTTAGCAACACACCTACCAGACTATGTGCAAACGTTTAGCAATTATGTAACAAGTATTTTCGATCAAAAAATCATGCCACTATATGAGAAAATGACGACGTACTTACAAGCATTGGACACTTCCCAACAAGAAGCAATAAACAATTCCGTCAAACATATTACAGAAAATATTAGCGTGAAACTTTCCGAATCTCTCCAATCCATTTTATTACAAATTCCTTCTTTGTTTACTGCCCTTCCAAGCTCCTTTACTGTAACGGTTTTTATCTTATTAGCAGCTTTTCTAATAGCAAATGATTACCAACAAATTTCCTTGTTTAGTCAAAAAATAATCCCTCATGCACTGCAAACTAAAATAAATGGTGTACAAACGCAATTTAAGAAAACTGTCATCGCTTATGTAAAGGCTCAGCTTATTTTAGTAATCATTTCTGCTTTTTTAGTATATATAGGTTTAAAACTTTTGCATGTTAATCATGCGTTTACCATTTCGCTATATGTTGCTTTCGTTGACCTTATTCCATATGTCGGATCCGGTATTATTTTCTTTCCGTGGATGATTTACTTATTTATAGTTGGGGATTATGCTTTAACAATTCAGTTAGCGATTCTATACGGTTCTATTGTCATTGTTAGACAGGTAATTGAACCAAAAATTTTATCTTCTAGTATGGGGACACACCCACTAGTAGCGCTTATTATACTGTTTATCGGACTACAAATTTGGGGAATCATTGGATTTATTATTGCTCCCCTTATACTTATTTCCATACAAGCTTTTTATCAAGCCGGTATATTTCAAGATGTATGGAAATTTATTAAAGGGTAGTGCTACCATCTTCGATATATAATGGTTCGTTTATTGAATAAATATTTTATAAATTTTTCTATTCTTTGGTTGAACAGCTTTCGAGTCATTGGAATAACTAGTAAAAAACCAACTATATCTGAAATAAAGCCTGGAGTTACTAGCAATACAGCACCTATTAGAATACAAATTCCATCAATAATATAGCTTGTTGGGGCTTCGCCACGTTGCATCGAAACCTGCGCGCGGTTCCAAGTTTCTATCCCTTGTTGTTTTGCTAAATAAAAGCCCACCCCTCCAGTAAGAAGAACAAGGCCTACAACCCACCATGGACCTATCCAACCGCCTATCCAAATAAAAACACCTATCTCTAGAGCAGATAAGATAAATGCAATAAGTAAAAATATTTTCATACTGCACACCTCCTGAACAAACTATAACATACGCTATCCGTATAAAACAGCTTAAACTTTCATAGCCTATAACATAAAAAAAGGGGGCGAAACGCCCCTTTTTTTATGTTATAGGACTTTTGTATGTCCTTGATAAATATCACCATTTGCTCCATCAATTGTAATAATTTCCCCATCTTTAATGTCTTCAAACACGTTTTTAACACCAACAATAACAGGGATACCTAGACTTAATCCTACCACAGCAGCATGGGAAGTTAAGCCACCTTCTTCTGTAACGATCCCAGCAGCTTTTTCAATCGCAGGCATCATTTCTCGATCCGAGCCATAAGTTACTACAATGTCTCCTTCACTTACTTTGCTAACTGCTTCTTCTGCTGATTTAACAACAACTGCTTTGCCAAAAGCACTTTTTCGACCGATACCTTGTCCACTAGCAATCACATTACCAATTACGTGTACTTTTAATAAATTTGTAGTTCCACTTTGACCGACTGGTACTCCAGCTGTGATGATAACGCGATTACCATGTTCGACCATGCCAGAACGCAATCCACGTTCTACTGCAATATCGAGCATTTCATCTGTCGATTTAGCCCGTTTACACATGACGGCATGAACTCCCCACACTAAGGAAAGCCTTCGATTTATTCTTTCAGAAAAAGTAACAGCAAGGATTGGTGAATGCGGACGATATTTAGATATCATTCTTGCAGTATGTCCACTTTCTGTCGGAGTTATAATAGCACTTACCGCTAAATTCATAGCTGTATGCGTAACAGATTGACTAATTGCGTCAGTAATTGTCATATCAACATTTCTAGATCGATCTTTCAATATGGAAGAATGATCGATTGCCGTCTCCGCTTTAACTGCAATATTGCTCATCGTTTGCACCGATTCAACTGGATAATCACCTGCTGCTGTTTCGCCTGAGAGCATAATTGCATCTGTACCATCAAAAATAGCGTTAGCTACATCGGAAGCTTCTGCTCTTGTTGGGCGAGGGTTACGTTGCATGGAATCAAGCATTTGTGTTGCCGTAATAACAGGTTTACCAACTGTATTGCACTTTCTAATTAATTGTTTCTGCACTAAAGGTACATCTTCAGCAGGTATTTCAACTCCTAAATCACCACGTGCGACCATTAACCCATCGCTTACTTCTAAGATACTATCAATATTATCGACACCCTCTTGATTTTCAATCTTCGGGATGATTTGTATATGTGTTGCATTATGGTTTTCCAAAAGTTCTTTTATTTCCAATACGTCTGATGCGCGTCTTACAAAAGAAGCTGCAATAAAATCGATATCCTGCTCTATACCAAAAAGAATATCATTAGCATCTTTTTCTGTAATACCTGGTAAATTCACAGATACATTAGGGACGTTAACACCTTTTTTGTTCTTAATTACCCCACTATTCAATGCAACTGTCTTTAATTCTTGATTAGCCTTATTTACTTCTCTTACTTCTAATTCAATTAACCCATCATCTAACAAAATCTTCGAGCCTTCATGGACATCATCAATTAATCCATGATAAGTGACAGAAAAACGTTCTGCAGTACCTTCCACTTCTTTCATAGATACGTAAACAGTTTTACCTTGTATGAGTTCTGCTTGTCCATTAACGAAATTATGTGTTCTGATTTCAGGACCTTTTGTATCCAAAAGAACAGCTACCGTTTTACCCGTTTTCTCTGCCGCAGCACGGATGTTTTTGATGCGTTCTGCGTGCTCCTCATAGTTTCCATGTGAAAAATTAAGTCGAGCAACATTCATGCCACATTCCATCAATTTTTCTAATTTCTCAATTGACTCTGACGCTGGGCCAATCGTACATACAATTTTAGTATTTCTCATTATAGTTCCTCCTTACATAATCCGTACAGCTGCATTTTTAAATCGATAACTCTTGAGAAAGTTTATACATATCATCGTTTATCATGTGCTTATCATGAAGGACTTTTGAAATATCATGATCAACTAATACATTTTTTTCAATTCCTACCATTCTGCCTGCTTTACCCTCTAATATTAAGTCAACAGCTTGAGCGCCAAGTCTACTTGCGAGCACTCGATCAGAAGCACTTGGAGATCCACCTCTTTGTATATGCCCTAAAACAGTAACTCTCGTTTCTAAATCCGTAGATTCTTCAATTTGTTTTCCATAATCAAATCCACTGCCTACTCCCTCAGCTAAAACGATAATACTATGTTTTTTCCCACGCTTACGACCGCGTTTCAATTTATTTACCACTGTTGCAAAATCTTCTTCTTTTTCTGGAATGAGGATACTCTCTGCACCATCGGCTAACCCTGCCCATAATGCTAAATCGCCAGCATTTCTCCCCATAACTTCAATGATGTATGTTCTTTCATGAGAAGTTGCTGTATCACGAACTTTGTCAATTGCTTCAATTACTGTATTTAATGCTGTATCAAAACCAATTGTAAAATCTGTACCTGCAATATCATTGTCAATCGTTCCTGGCACACCAATGCAAGGATAGCCTTTTTCTGTTAGCTTTTGCGCTCCACGAAAGCTACCATCGCCTCCGATTACAATCAAGCCTTCAATGCCAAATTTATTGAGCTGTTCAATGGCTTTTTCTTGGCCGGCATCTGTTTTAAATTCTTCACTTCTTGCAGAATATAGAATTGTACCTCCACGATGAATGATATCACCAACAGAACCAATCTCCATTCGTTCTATATTACCTTCCATTAAACCTTGATAGCCGTATTTAATGCCATAGACTTCAATGTTATGGTAAATAGCTTTTCTAACTACCGCTCGAATAGCAGCGTTCATGCCAGGTGCGTCTCCACCACTTGTTAATACACCTATTTTTTTCATAGTTACATTCCACCTCTGGTCTTACAAGTTTAATTTGGAAAAACTCAGCTTATCACCAGGCCTTAGCGAATGCTTCCGTTTTTCTTATGCTACAACTTCTAAAATTTATACTTTACTATAGTATAAAAAAGTCCTCTCTTAAAAGATAATGGGAAATGCTTAAAATAGCAATCGAAAGCTTGTAAAATAATGCACATTTTAAAATGTAAGCCCTTTTTTTGAACGTTTTTTTACAAACGTTGTTACTTACCCTATAGAAAAGTAAAATTTTGGCTTCATCGTATAAGAAAAGCAAAGGCTTTTGCCATAAAACTTGGTGATAAGCCAAGTTTTATGGCAATCAATTTCATGTTAATTTTAAATGCACAAACGTTCTTCCACGCCAAGAATGCTGGACAAGTCTTAACAAAAGATAGCATCCTTTTCCATTCACTTTATACTTCCCTATAATGTAAAAAATAATGCAACACCTTGTACGCAAGAAAATGAGAATAGAGGGAGACAGAAATTCTGCCTACCCCCTTCATCATCACAAACATATTTCTCCCGTAAGCCTTCTTAAACAGCATAGTTAGACGAAATTGCTGATCTTCTTAAAATCATTCCTTAAATTTATTTATCAAATGGTTCGTAATTAAAGGATCTGATAGGAACCCATTTTCTTATACTTTTCCCATCTTTTTTCAAGTAATTCTTCTATAGAATACTTTTCTAATGTGCGTAACGAATGATCAATTACTTCGTTTAAATAACTTGCTTGTTGGTTTAAATCACGGTGCGCTCCGCCCTTAGGCTCCGGTATAATTTGATCGATTAACCCAAGTTTTTTCAAATCATAAGCAGTTATTTGCATAGATTCTGCTGCCTGTTGCGCATAGCTAGCGTCTTTCCATAATATAGAAGCTGCCCCTTCTGGAGAAATAACGGAGTAAGTGCTATTTTCTAACATAAGAATTTCATCACCAACCCCAAGTCCTAATGCACCACCGCTGCCACCTTCACCTATAACAACACAAATAACAGGAACGGTTAGCCCCGCCATTTCTATTAAATTTCTTGCAATAGCTTCACTTTGACCCCTTTCTTCTGCTGCTTTTCCTGGATAAGCTCCTTTTGTATCGATAAAGCAGATAATTGGTCTTGAAAATTTTTCCGCTTGTTTCATATGACGTAATGCTTTCCGATAACCTTCCGGGTGCGGCATCCCAAAATTACGGCGAATATTTTCTTTTGTATCCTTACCACGTTGATGACCGATCACGGTTACAGGTTTTTCTTTATAAAAAGCCAGCCCTGTAACAATAGCAGCATCATCTCCAAATGAACGATCCCCATGAAATTCGATAAAATCAGTAAATAATTGCTCAATATAATCTAAAGTAGTTGGTCGTTCAGGGTGCCTGGCTAATTGAACTCGATCCCACGGCTGTAAATTGCCATAAATATCTTCTTCCAATACAGCAAGACGCTTTTCTAATGTTCTAATTTCCTCTGTTAAATCTATATCACTATCAGAGGTGAATCGTTTTAATTCTGCAATTTTTTCTTTTAAGTTTACAATGGGCTTCTCAAAATCCAACACTTGCTTCATGATTCTTTCCCACCTTTTTGATGAAACGATAACAATAGCGCTAAGGTACTCTTCATATCTGATCGATGAACAACTTTATCCAATTGACCATGCTTTAACTGGAACTCAGCCGTTTGAAAGTCATCCGGCAGTTTCTCCCTAATCGTTTGTTCTATAATTCTTCTACCAGCAAAACCAATTAACGCGCCCGGTTCTGCAAGATGATAATCTCCAATAGAAGCAAAGCTCGCCGAAACGCCGCCTGTAGTAGGATGAGTCATAACTGATATCATTAGCCCGCCTGCATCACTAAAACGTTTTACAGCTACCGAAGTTTTAGCCATTTGCATTAAACTTAGCAATCCTTCTTGCATTCTCGCGCCTCCTGAAGCCGTAAAAATAATAAATGGAATCTTTTCTTCTTTTGCTTGTTCAATGGCACGAGCTATTTTCTCACCAATTACCGACCCCATACTTCCCATACGAAATGAAGAGTCCATCACGGCAAAAGCAGTTTCTTTACCATCAATAGTACCTTTCCCTGTAACTACGCCTTCACGAAGACCTGTTTTTTCCTGATCTTTTTTTATTTTTTCTTCATATCCAGGAAAATTTAAAGGGTTGCCAGTTGATAATTGCTTGTCCCACTCCTCGAAGCTTGCTTCATCAAATAATGTTTCAATTCGTTGCCAGGCCTGTAACGGATGATGATAATCACAATGAGGACATACTTGTAAATTTTTATTCATCTCTTTGCGATAATAAATCTTATGACACCCACTACATTTTTGCATTAAACCTTCAGGCACATCCGTTTTTGCTTGTTCACTTGGAATAGATGCGTATCTTTTTCGCTTGCCAAAAAGATCTTTAAGCAAGACAATTCCTCCTTTTTTTCAAAACGACCCCTAATACGTATGATGAAGCTATGGCTTATATACGCTCAGAAATGTATTATGTTCGTTTAGAGAAACAACCAAAGAAAATTCTCATCAAAAAAACTCTACTTATAAGTCTTCTGTTGTCTCAGAAAAGTTAAAAGTGCTTGTAAAGATGATTTACACAGTACACTAAATATGGCATCTTTTTGAACACGCACTTTTAGTCATTATACAAAAAAATCATGAAGAATACTGTCAAAAAACGTCAAATGTTATAATTTATTTTAAAATCATTTTTTCAAACAACGTTTCAATCCCTTGGTAATCCTTTGTTTCATACATATGAATTAACTCTTTATAAAAAAATTTATGATTGCTGATTTCTTGCTCAACTGTCAAAAAATCATACATTAAGCTCCATATCTTTGCTAATAGTTTATTGTTGGATTTCTTAAAAATACATTGAAAAAAAATAGCATGCATATCTTTTAGCGAGTCTGCTTCTTGATAAATAATAGCTTGTAGGTGAGCTATATCTTGCTTTGTCATATTCCAAAAAGCTAGTTTCGCAGCTTCTTTTTCTAAAATTATAATGACGTCTGCTAGATCCAGCCTTGTTTGTTTCTCTTGTAAGATAAAGGAAGCAAGTAATTCCACAGTTTGAAAAGACTGATATGTACTTAAAAACGTTCCTTCACCACGTCTGGTTTCTATTAATCCTAAAAATTCCATCGCGCGTAACGCTTCTCGAATAGAAGACCGACCTGCACCAAGCGTATATGCAAGCTCCCTTTCGGAGGGGAGCTTGTCACCAGGTTGTAAATGTTGCGCATCCATATATTGACGAATTTTTTGGAGTATTCCTTGGTATGCTTTCTGTTTATGAGACATGGACACAGCCATGATTCACTCCTTTTAACAGATTACTTATTTTCAATTTGCGAGAGCTTTCTTGTTTTTTCAGCTATCTCTTCTGGATCTACTTCCATTCTAGCCACTCCGGATTCCATAGCAGCTTTAGCTACGCTTTTGGCTACAATAGGTGCTACTCTTGGATCAAATGGGGCTGGAATAACATAATTTTCTTCTAATTCATTTTCGGTAATTAGTGATGCAATTGCTTCGGCAGCGGCAACTTTCATTTTTTCATTAATTCTTGTTGCCCGAACATCAAGCGCTCCTCGAAAAATACCTGGGAAGGCAAGCACATTATTTACTTGGTTTGGAAAATCAGATCTGCCTGTCCCAATAACCTTCGCACCAGCCTCTTTTGCATCTTCAGGCATTATCTCAGGTTCAGGGTTAGCCATTGCGAAAATTATTGAATCCTCGTTCATTTTCGCAACCATATCCTTGGATAACGCCCCTCCAACAGATACACCAATAAACACATCTGCTCCCTCAAGCATTTCTTCTAAGCTGCCTGATTTCTTACCTTGATTCGTAAACGTTGCTACGCGCTCCTTCACATCATTCATACCTTCTGCACGCCCCTCATAAATAGCTCCCCTTGAATCACACATTATCATGTCTCGAACACCGAAGAAATAGAGCAATTTAATAATAGCGATTCCAGCTGCCCCTGCTCCGTTAGCCACTACTTTAATATCCGAAAATGATTTCCCAACTAACTTTAATGCATTAATTAATCCGGCAACAGTAACAATAGCTGTTCCATGCTGATCATCATGGAAAATAGGAATGTTTGTCTCTTTTTTTAATCGTTCTTCAATAGTAAAACATTTTGGTGCCGCGATATCTTCTAAATTCACGCCGCCAAATGTCGGTTCCATTACTTTAACTGCTTGTACAATTTCTTCCACGTCTTGGGTGCCTAGACAAATAGGAAAGGAGTCTACACCGGCAAAGCTTTTAAATAACACAGACTTTCCTTCCATTACAGGAAGTGCAGCTTCTGCCCCGATATTACCAAGCCCTAACACTGCTGACCCGTCACTAACAACGGCAACCATATTTCCTTTCATGGTATAGTCATAAACGGTGTCTACACGATCGTGAATTTCTTTACATGGTTCAGCTACTCCTGGAGAGTATGCCAGACTTAACTCATCCGCATTCGTAACAGGCATTTTGGAATGCGTCGTTAATTTCCCTTTGTTAACTTTATGAACATGTAGCGCTTTATCTCGTAAGCTTGCCATTTTCATCTTCGCTCCCTTTATAGAAAAAATAATATCTTCCATCCAACAGTGGTCTGACCACCAGTAACTACTACATTATAACAGATGCTCCGTTTCTGTAAAACAATGCTGTTTTCTAATTAGGATACTTAGTACACTATATCTATATTTAAATTAACAAACAAATGTCTTTCCCTCCTAAAGTTATTTTTCATCTCCAGCATCCTTCAAAAAATTCCATTCGACACTATAGCAATAATAGCGCGGTGAACGAAAGATTTCCTTATGAGTTAAAATTAGATACCTATATGCCCACTAACTTTTAGAGCAGGTTAAATAGTCACTTGTCATATACAACTTGATGAGTACCGAAGTAGTCTTGTAAACGCTGAATGCAAAGTAAATTCGGTGCAAGGTTGTATTCCTTGGATAATTGGTACGTTTGTTGTAGACTTTCTTGAAAAACAATTACTGGAGTATTTCCAGGGAAATAACGAGCTACCTCGCTAATTTTAGCTAAGTCTGCTTTAATATCTTTTCCTGTTAATTTTATAAACAGCCGATCTGTGCTTGTTTTATCTTCTAAAGCAGACTCTTCAAAACTTTGGATAGCAGATAATAATGTTTGTAATCCATTGTTTCTAGCCTCCAGCTTACCTTTTGCTACCACGAGCATCCCTTCTTCCCACCAACGATGGACTTGTCGATATAATTCAGGAAAGACAACTGCCTCCATTTCATCTGTTTCATCACTAATGGTAATAAAGGCCATTGGGTCGCCACGTTTTGTACGGATAGTTTTGATAGATTGAATAACACATGCACTTCTATGTTTAAAACCACTCCCTCTTTTTCTAGCTGCATCTATGGTAATATAACCTGCGCGCTGTAGTTGTTTTCGATAAACTGTAACAGGATGACTAGATATATATATACCGAGTAATTCTTTTTCATCAGATAGTTTTTTAATTACCGAGAAATCCTCTATTTCTACATAATCGCCTTCCAATTCAAGGTTGTTCGTTAGTATGCTTACCTGCTCTTGAAACTCACCAAACAACTCCCCTTGCTCGATTGCTTGGTCAATAGTTGCTAATAAGCTAGCACGATTTTTATGGAGCTCATCAAAAGCTCCTGATAGAACTAATAGCTCAATGATTGTTCGATTAATTAATTTTAGGGAAGTACGTAAGCAGAAGTCGAATAAATTTTGAAAAGGTCGCTCTTTACGTGCTCGAATAATTTCGGAAACTGCCTGATTTCCTACCCCTTTAATTTGTAACAAACCCATTCGGATGTGTTCTCCTTCGACAGTATATTTTCCAAAACTATTATTGATGGATGGACCAAGTAATTTTATATGCAGTTCCTTTATTTCTCTCCGATACAAGGTAATTTTCTGGTGTTGTTGCATCGAAGCACTTAATAATTCAGCAAAAAAAACTTGCGGATAATGGCATTTTAAGTATGCTAACTGATAAGAAATACGACTATAAGCCACAGCATGACTCCGATTAAAACCGTAATTCGAAAATCGAACAATCCAAGCAAATAATTCATTTGCTACCGATTGACTATACCCTCGCTGTATGCATCCATGGATAAACGCGGATTTTTGTTCTTCCATGACCTCTTCTTGTTTTTTACTTACCGCTCTTCGAAGTAAGTCAGCCTGTCCAAGAGAGAAACCAGCAATGTGATGAGCAATTTGCATAATTTGTTCCTGGTAAATTAACACACCATAGGTTTTTTCTAAAATAGGTGCGAGGTCTGGATGTGGATAAGTAATCTTTTCTATACCATGCTTCCGGTTTATATAAGTTTTAATGAAATCCATTGGTCCAGGACGATATAAAGCGTTAACTGCAACTATATCTTCAAAATGAGTTGGCTTTAAATCTTGTAATACTTGTTTCATTCCCTGTGATTCCAATTGAAATACACCGTTTGTTTTTCCTTGTTGCAACAATAAATAGGTTTTCCAATCTTCTTGAGGAATTGCTTCTAACAGGACAGCCTTGTTGTATTTGTAACGTATGTTTTGCAGTATTTGTTCTATGAGAGTTAAATTTCGTAAACCTAGTAAGTCAATTTTTAATAAACCTATCGCTTCAACATCATTCATTGCATATTGTGTTAAATACATTGTACCAGTACCAGAAGTTAAAGGTGCATATTCCATAAGGGGTTCCTTAGAGATAACAATTCCAGCTGCATGGGTAGATATATGTCTAGGGATACCTTCTAGCACCGTAGCTACCTTAAACAAACGGCGTAGCACTTCCGAACGCTTTATATAATCTTTTAATGCACTTGACTCTTGAACAATTTGGACAAGATTTTTTTTCGACTGCACTGGAATATGCCGTAACACAAAAGCAGCATCTTGTTTATTAATATCCATCGTTTTTATAAGCTCCCGCATTAAAGAGCGGGCAGCAAACGTTCCAAATGTAATGATTTGCGCTACGTGCTCTGAGCCATATTTTCTTTGTACATAATCCACTACTTCCTCTCTACGTGTATCCGAGAAGTCGATATCAATATCAGGCATTGTCATTCGATTTGGGTTAAGGAAACGTTCAAACAACAACTCATATTCGATAGGATCAATATCTGTAATTCCTAATAAATAAGCTACCAAAGAACCAGCCGCTGATCCCCTCCCAGGCCCAACGACAATATGATTTGTTTTTGCAAAATCAACCATATCTGCAACAATTAAGAAATAATCACTAAACCCCATTTGCTCAATAATGTTAAGTTCATGATGTAAACGTTCTCGAATCTCATCCGTTACTCTTGTATACTTTTGTGATAAGACTGTAAAACATTTCTCTGTTAAATAACGATGAGGTTGTTGGTTTTCTGGAAGCGGAAATGAGGGCAGATGTTGTTGTTCAAAATTAATATTTAAATTACATTTTTCTACAATGCTTGCCGTTTCTTCAACCACCTCAGGCCACTCAGAAAAGTACTGTTGCATTTCCTTTTCTGAACACAAATGATGATTACGCCATTTATCATCAACATAAGCGCCGTTCCAAATTTGCTGTACTTTCATCGCTCGTAAACAATCAAACGCAAGCGCATCTTTTTTATTTAAATAACGAACATCGTGCATAGCCACAACGGAATCATGATACATTTCTTGAAACTGCTTTACCTCTGCAAAAAAAGATGAATGATTACTCCCATCACCATAAGCCTCTAATGCTATGTAAAAATCGTTCTCGCCAAAAGCTTGTCTATAAACGGATATATATTCATTTAGTTCAACAAAGGATTTATTTCGCAATTGTTCAATTATATTGCCATGATTGAAAGAGAGAATGCCAATACAATCTGTTGTATATGTTAAGAGCTGTTCCGCCTGTATGCAGGGCAGTTCTTCAGTTCTTAGCCAAGTACTTAATCGAATTAGCTCTTGAAAACCTTGATTTGATTTAGCTAAAACAACCATTTCGTGCGCTTTTTCTTGACTATCGCCTACTAAAATCGTCAAACCAATAATTGGCTTCAAGCCGTTATTCTTTGCAGCTTTATAAAACTTAATTGCTCCATAAAGCACTTGTTCATCTGTTAGTGCTAAAGCAGTATAACCAAGTTTTGCCGCTCGTTGCACCAATTTTTCAATAGTAATTGTACTGTTTAACAAGCTATAGCTACTGCGTATTTGTAAATGTGTAAAAGCCATTGTATCCCACCTTCACGTGCTCTATTCCATATTATATCAATCAATGAAGAACGTGCATAAGGAAAAGTAGCGGTTAGCATAACTCGTTCTATTGTTTCATAAATATATAGTAGCAAATATACCATTCCTATAAGTAGAAAACAACAGACATTAGCGTTTTGTTTACAAGCAATAACTTAGCTCATTGACAAGCCACAAGCGATAAACGACTATATTATATACTATAAACTAATAAACGTTTATACATTCCAATAGTGAAAAAAAGTACAACCTTTTACAATTTTCATTATGTATTCATTTTTTATAACATAATTGCGTTACGTTATATCAAGGAGAAACAAAGAGGGGGAAATGATAAACATGGAAGAACGCTTTTTTGAAACATTTATTCATTGTTATTTTATAGCTTTTGGCGTAGTTATTGGCGGATCCATCCTCGGAAGTGTAGGTGCATTCATTACAGGAAACGCGCCGTTAACAGAGATCGGACGAATCGCAGTGCAATTAAGAATATGGGCTATCGTTGCAGCTATTGGAGGAACATTTGATGCAATAGCAAATTTTGAAAGAGGCATTTATGATGGGTCTACCATGGACTTATTTAAACAAGCATTATTTATCCTATCTGCAATGGGAGGAGTAAAAACAGCTATATTACTTCTGAATTGGTTAACACAGGAGGATATAGCATAATGCACATTCCTCCATATCATAAAAAAGTGACATGGCAACGTTTTTTTGTAGGAGTGATGGTTGGAGGAGTAATAGCCTATTGTATCTTGCTTTATATGTACGGAACAATGTATGAAGATCTAATTATCCGAACGAATCATATGCAAAGTGAAATAAGTCAACTAAGGAATCAAAATGAATCACTTCTTGCCGATAATGACGAACTTAATGAAAAATCAGTAAAACAAGTTACTATTGAATCCATCTCATTTACGGTAAAAAACACAGAAGAATTACGAATAGATCGCTTAATTGCAGGTAAATTAGAAGAACTGGTACAAGAGGAATTAAAACATATTATAGGGAAAGATTTATCTATAATTGCTGAAAGTGATAGCTTAATTGTAGCTTCATTAGAAAATAAAACATTCACTGTTGAAGAATTTGATTACACTTTTTCCGTTAACAAACTCATTATCTCTAATAATATCAAAATAATGGCCGATGCCAAACGTTCAGCATAGCTAGACTAATAGTAGCTTTTATAAAATATGTGAAATTGATGGGATTTTACTCTTTACAAGAAATTTCTTAATAGTACATGGACGATATGATCAAGAGAATCCCTTTCAAAAAGGAAATTGCTTTTATTTATTCAACTTCTGCACAATGTATAAACTCATTGTAAATAAACAAAAAGCAACGATGCCAGATAATATGACCTGTATCCAATTTACTTTATCATAAAATAAGCAAGAAACTAAACTGTAAATAATGATAATTGCAAAAGCAAAAACAGATGCTCCACTATACACTTTAAAATTCACAATCATCCTCCTTCCAGCTTTTTTTGGAAAATGGCTATTTTTAGAATGCAATAAAAGGCTTGGGGCATTCTCTTATCCTCGCGCGCTTGTTCCGTATCTTTTGAAAACTTGACTATTTGTTTATGGAACAAAGGCTCGGGCCGCTCGTTTAGCAACATAGCGAGTGGAACGAATCAACAAAAGTTTTAGGAATCATGCTCCTGCAACAGGAGTATGCCGGTGTCCTCCGGCAAGCCCGTCTTTAATCGGCCTTCCTATTTAAAACGAACCGATGATGACTTAGCTTAGGGCATGGCGTGAAGTCGACTAGTTGCTGGTGCTGGAGCCGGACGTGGCTAAATAACTTAGTTAGTTTATCCACAGTTGCTAAATTTGATGATTTCCTTAATTTCCCAGACCACAAAAACACGTCAACCTTTTATGAAGTATGTAGTAATCCGCTAGCATTACATCATATGAATTTTTTCAACACCCATTTTTCGAACGTTTTATGAAATATCCGAAAATTGTTCATGTTTAACATAATAATCATTTATACTAATAGTAAATCAACATTTTTATTCCCGTTAATATAGAAAGATTATATATTACAGAGCAAAACGATTACAGAAAGGAGTTGATGTAAACATGTGGGTAATCAGCCGCAGACAACAAAGAGATGAAAAAATAGCACGTTTGAAACAAGGTGATTCTGCATTTGCAGAATCTCTAGAATTAATTCGATTAATAAAGCGTGATATTGAAAAAGAGCATTTAGAAGTAATCTGTGAAGAAACTGCTTCTGGCTGCTGGTTTATACCAAAGAACAGAAGTAAAACTTCCTAAATTAGAATGTATAACTCTCTCAAAGCTTGGTATTCATAAAAGGCCCACACTAATATCGCATTCCATGCGCTTTACAAGCGGGATATTTGAGAAGGGGATGGACTCCCCCTTCTGTTTCTTTATTTCCAGTGCCTTACTAACACGTCTCTTCCTAATAATGCTACGCGTCGTAAGCTTCCACTATCATCTGTAAATCAGCAATTACTTGATCTGCCTCTTCCCACGTTATTACAGTAGCACCAGAAGCCATTGGATGACCGCCACCATTGTACTTGGTTGCTAATTCATTAATGCTTGGGCCTTTAGACCTTAATCGAACGCGAATGCTTTTTTCTTCTTCAACAAAAACAACCCATGCCACAATCCCCTTCACATCTCCCAAAGTACTAACCAACTGACTCGTTTCATTTGGATCAATACCGTATTGTTGCAATAAATCTTTGGTTAATTTTACATAAGCCATTCCAATGTCATCTATATAAAATTGTTGGTATATGTATCCTTTCAATTTGACTAAATTGTGTTGCATGCTATACAAATTTTCATATATAACAGAACGGTCAAAGTGATACGTAATCAGCTCCGAAGCAGCTTTAAATGTCTTCTCCGTAGTACTTGGATATAAAAATCTTCCTGTATCTCCTACAATGCCAGCATACAACAGACGGGCAACATCATCCGTAAGTGTAAATTTGTTGTTGTCAGAAGATGTATACAATTCGTAAATCATTTCACTTGTAGAGCTTGCTTTTGTATCCACCCATTGTATGTCTCCATATTCATCGACATTCGGATGGTGATCAATTTTAATAATCTTGTCTCCTAAAGTAAATCGCTGATCAGAAATCCGTTCCCTATTTGCTGTATCACATACAATAACAAGCGCACCTTCATATTGTTCATCAGAGATTATATCCATTTTTGCCAAAAAGGACAAAGAAGCTTCTTCTTCTCCAACTGCATAAACTTCTTTACCAGGAAAAGAATGCTTAACTAATTCCTTTAATCCCACTTGAGATCCAATTGCATCAGGATCTGGTCGCACATGTCGATGAATGATAACGGTAGAATATTGTTGAATTAACGCTAATATATTCTTCAAAAAGATCACCTACTAGAAAATGATTTTGTCTATCTGTAGCAAATTTTTTTTATAAAAGGTAAAATGGACAAAGAATCTATCTAAGATTCAGCTGGACTACATATACATACAAGCCGCAATAAGATTTATTGAACATGGATGGAGGGAGAAGTTATATGTTTATTTTTGCAGTTATTACTGTCACGGCATTTGTGCTTTGGATTTATTACAAAGTAGCTATTTTAAACACAAAAGACGGCTTAAAGCAAGCTTATTTTAACGCAAAATCACGTATTTGTTTAGGTAGCTTCCTCGTAGCCTTTACGATTAATCAATACATTTATTACGAAACACGTATTTCACTATTTGTTGGAATTGTATTTCTTGTTTTTGCTATCCCCCTTATTAGTCGAGGAATCAAAGAAGTTAAACATTACAAAAGTGAATGGAAACGATTAAACATGTCTAAATGATACGTTAACCATCGTTAGCTACTGTTCCCTACCTACACTAGTCTATGTAAATTTTGGATGAGGCAAAAAGTTTTCATTACCTCATCCATTTTTATTATAGGTTAAAGTGAGAATTTCTGCCTCTTTTTTAACCACTGATTGTTCGTAACCCAATACTATGACCGATAAGCTTGTTCCAAAAAGGGCGTTTGGTGCTGGTACACAGTTTAAACTTGTCCAATATACATATTATTGTTAGGATCAGAAAAACTTACAGTATGTCATAAAGTTAACGATTCATTAATTGAGCCATTAATAAACCTTTACTGGCAAGTTGCTGTTCCTCATATACCTCGATATCAATCTTAGCATACACTCTACCAATTTCTAATAATTTAGGCTTGATACGTAACGTGCTATCAATTTGCACTGGCTTAATGAAATAAATCGTTAAATTTTCGGCTACTAAGTCGCCTTTTTTATCCTGTAGCAATAATCTCCTGCTCGCTTCTGTCATTAAAGCTGTACAAACACCACTTGACAATGTTCCGAGTTGATTAGTCATTTGCGGGGCAACTTTCGTTTCAAAAACACCGGGTTCACTCTCTGATTCTACTATGTTTCGCGACACAATATCATCAATCGTCTCACCAATCTGGGGTTGACGTTGATTTTGTTGAAGCGCTTTTAATACGTCTTGCCTAGATATTATTCCCTGTAAATGATTCTGCTCATCTGTTACAGGGATCACTTCAATTCCTTCCCATACCATAAGGTGAGCCACAGAAGCTAAAGAAATATTCGTTTGGACGGTTTTAGGCTGCTTACTCATCACCTTGCTAATGGAAGTATCATTCGATTTCCCAACCACATCCTTTGACGTGACGATACCTAAAACCCTCCTCCGATCGTCTACAACCGGGAAACGCGTATGCTTTGAATAATTATTTAAGGCATACCAATCCTCTACCTCGTTACCTTCTTTTAGGTAAAAAGCTTTTTCATAAGGTGTATAAATATCCTCTACCAACACAATTTCCTTTTTAATTAATTGGTCATAGATCGCTCTATTTATCATTGCTGCTACCGTAAATGTATCATAACTGGTTGAAATAATAGGCAATTTTCTTTCATCGGCCAACCTTTTTATGTCTTCTGTCGTATCAAAGCCTCCCGTAATTAAAACTGCGGCTCCTTCTTTAATAGCTAATTCATGTGCTTTTGTACGGTTACCTACAATTAACAAGGCATCTGCCTCTGTATATCGCATCATGTCTTCTAGCTGCATGGCTCCGATAACAAATTTATTTAACGTTTTGTGTAACCCTTCTCTTCCACCTAGAACATGCCCTTCTACAATATTGATCAATTCAGCAAAAGTCAATTGTTCAAAATTATCTTTTTTCTTTTGTTCAATTCGGATGGTGCCTACACGTTCTATCGTACTAACGAGTCCTTTATTTTCTGCATCTTTAATGGCACGATAAGCTGTTCCATCACTCACGTGCAAATCTTTAGCAATTTGTCTAACTGAAATTTTATGCCCTACGTCTAAAGAATAAATATGCTCGATAATTTGTTCATGTTTACTTTTCATGGCACATACACCATCTTTCAACTGTACTAATAAATTATTTACCATTTATTATACAGTTGATCTTATAGAAACTCAATGATTATAGGTTTTTCGCTGTTTTTCTCTTTTCTGTTCCATTATTGGAGGCTGAATCATTTGTAATAAAGAAGCAATATTTGCACCAATTACAAGCAAAAATAAGAATAACCAACTCCCCCAAAACAATTGCTCAATAGAAGTGACACTTTGTGGTATAAATGGCCAAGCTACGTATAACAAAAAACTAGCAATCAAGATTCTTAATACTGCATACTGTCCTTTCATTTATTTTCCTCCTTTTATTCGTTTTAGATCTTTAGATACCAATCTAATGTAGCGTAAAAAAATGTGTCATATACCAATGAATCATCGCATCTCCATAGAAATAAGCAATCCATGTCCCGATTATTATATAAGGGGCAAATGGTGTTGGCTTACCTAGGCTTATTTGATTATATGCTAGTAACACTAAACCAATGATTGCTCCAATCATACTTGCAACGACGAAACTGAGAACAAGGTTGGTAGTACCTAACACAATGCCAAGTAATCCAAATAATTTCACATCCCCCATTCCCATTCCGCCGCGACTTACAATAACCACCAGTAACGGGATAAGCAAACCTACTAGTCCACCTTGAAATGTATCCCACCAAGGATCAAGCGGTACCATGACACGCAACAACATAAATACTGGTAGAAAAAATAAGAGTAATTGATTGGGAATAACCATGTAGAAAATATCAGATACGAGGCAAATGATAAGTAAGGAGCTAACTAATAATGCAACAATTAATTCCAAATTCCAACCAATGATAGAATAGCTTATCGTAAACACGGCTGCAGTCAATATCTCAATGATAGGATATATGGAGGAAATTTTATTTTTACAATGCCTACAACTACGTTTTAAAAAAGCATACGATAAAACAGGAATTAACTCAAACCAGCTTAGCCTTATACAACAATTAGGACAGCATGATCGTTCTGTTGTAAACGGCTGCTGCTTCGGCAAACGAAGACCAACAACAACAAAGAAAGATCCAAATATAAAGCCACTTAATGAGAAAAATAACAGTCGAACTATTTCCACTACATCATCTCCTTGAATAATAGACCAATTTTTTCGTTCATACTTTTCGTGTTTTTCATGTGATAATGGTATTTTTTTCTTGAGAAGAAATTACGCACGCTATACGAAACACTCTAAACATAACGTACAATTGGCATGATTTTTGTTGAGATTCATAGTTGAGATAAAAGTTTTTTACAAGAATGGAGGAGCTGTTAGAAAAACTTTCATGATTGTCAAAGCGTTAGGTTCCAAAAAAAGCTAAAAAAGAATACACAGCAAAATAGGATTGTTTTTTCAAAGGGGTTACAACCAATAAACTAAGCGAGGGATTTTTATTTCATGTTGACGATACATATGATGATTATCGTGGGTTTTGAAGAATTTAAAGAGATCTTGTATTGAAAGAAATCTTGTGTTGGGTGTAAGGAGGTTTAAAACGAAGCCTTGACCATAGGAAGTTTATAAACCGCGGGTAGAGACCCACGGTTTATTGAATGGTAATGATTACAGATGTACAGCTTCACCAATCTTCATTACCTTTCCAATACCAGGCTCGACTTGCTTTGCAAAAGCAGCTGCATCTTGCTCAATAACGGGGAAAGTATTGTAATGAATGGGCACAACTGTTTTAGCCCCCACCCATTTCGCAGCAATGAGAGCGTCTTCTGGTCCCATCGTAAAATTATCCCCAATTGGAATAAATGCTAGCTCTATATCATTCATTTCACCAATCAATTTTAAATCAGAGAAAAGTCCTGTATCTCCAGCATGGTAAATGGTTTTTCCGTTAATAGTAAGTAATATACCAGCAGGCATTCCAGTATAAACAATGGAGCCATCTTCTTCTGTATAGGCTGATCCGTGGAAGGCTTGTGTAAACTTTACCGTACCGAAATCAAAGCTATTTTTCCCACCAATATGCATTGGATGCACTTGCAAACCTTTTGTTCCTAAAAATTCAGCTAATTCATTTGGCGCAATAACCATTGCATTTGTTCGCTTAGCAATCGAGATCGTATCACCCACATGATCGTTATGACCATGTGTTAATAAAATGTAATCTGGTGAAACGATTTCAGCATCTAAATCACATGCCTCATTTCCTGAAATGAATGGGTCAATCAATATGTTGTGTTTATCGGTTTCAACCTGTACAACGGAATGACCATGATAAGATATTTTCACAACAACCTCTCCTTTCAAGTATTTTGATTCATTATAGCAAACCTGTCTATATGTTTTATACCCTAAGGGACTATTTTTTACACATTTGAACTGGAGCTTGTGTTAGGTAACCAAGTGTGACCTAAAGTAAATTTAAAACAGCTTCCTATCCGATAAATTTTTCTTTCAGCAATATTTTTTCAGTGAAACTTGGCTTGTCGCCAAGCTTTTGTTTTTGCTAGACGATATAACAAAAGATCTTATTCGATCTAAAGAAAAAATTTTGTGACACGTTACATTCTCCATTCATTTCACACCTTTCTTAAAACCATCTTTGTTATAATAGTACATAAACATTAAAGGAGTGTTATAATCATGAAACAAAGAATCGAAACACTTTTACGCCATATGGATCAGCAGCATATGGAAAGTATTTTAATTACGTCACCGGCAAATGTATATTACATAACGAACTACTTTACCGACCCACATGAACGTCTAGTTGCTGTATATATACGTAAGCATGAAGATCCTATTCTCGTTCTTCCTGCAATGGAGAAAGCAGATGCTAAAAACGCAGGTTGGAAACACTCTATTATTTCGTATCAAGATCACGAAAACCCTTGGGAAATGCTATCTAAAGTAATAAAGCAAAACGAAACTATTCCAAAAACAATTGGCGTGGAGTTTAATCATTTTACATTAGACCGCCAAACCATACTGCAACAGATTTTACCGCAAACAGAAATTAGACAAGCTGAAGCGTTATTAGCTCAATTAAGGCTTATTAAAAACGAATATGAATACAAAAGGCTTAAAACAGCAGCAGAACTTGCTGATTTTGGTATAAAAACAGGGGTTGAAGCAATAAAAGAAGGGATAACGGAGTTAGAAATTGTCGCTAAAATTGAATTTGAACTAAAAAAACAAGGTGTGCAAGCGATGTCGTTTTCCACGATCGTTTTATCCGGTACAAAAACAGCCTCTCCTCACGGAAACCCATCGTTAAAAAAAATTGCTAAAGGTGATTTGGTTTTATTTGACTTAGGCGTTGTATATGAAGGTTATTGTTCTGATATCACAAGAACAGTTGCTTTTAAATCCATTACCAAGGAACAAGATCGTATCTATAACAATGTGTTACATGCACAACAAAAAACGATAGAATCAGCTAAAGCAGGTGTTGCTGTAGGGAAATTAGATCAAGTTGCGCGAAACGCAATAAACTCAAATGGATATGGGGACTATTTCACGCATCGAATTGGGCACGGATTAGGTATCCAAACTCACGAATACCCATCTATGCATAGTGATAACACATTACCATTGCAGGAAAATATGTGCTTTACTGTTGAGCCAGGCATCTACGTGCCTAATATTGGGGGTGTAAGAATAGAAGATATGCTATTTATCAAAGAAAGTGGTCCAGAAGTTTTAACGCAATTTCCAAAGGAATTAATGATTGTTGATTAGACAATTAAAAATGATCAAAGCGTGGCAATGAATGTAAGAAGAAGCAGCGGTGGGTAGTCACGCTGCTTTTTCATTGACTAGGAAATTAAGGAAATTATAAAATTTAGCAGCTGTGGATAAACTTACTAAGTTATTTAGCCACGTCCGGCTCCAGCGCCAGCAACTGGGAGCCTTCACTCCATTGCCCTAAGCTAAGTCATCATCGGTTCGTTCTAAATAGGGAAGGCCGACTAAAGAGGCTTGCCGGAGGGCGCCGACATACTCCGGTTGCAGGAGCATGATTCCTAAAACTTTCGTTGGTTCGTTCCACTCGCTACGTTGCTAACCGGGCGCCCCGAGCCTTTGGTCTTTTACTTGTCGTTTTCACATATTATTACAACTCAAGTAATGTGTGTGGGTCGACATAGTTCATTTCATGAGCATTTGCGACGCCTTGATGAGTTACAATTCCTTTCCATGTATTTACCCCTTTTAAGAGTGATTCGTTATTTTGAAAAGCCATCTCCACTCCAAAGTTAGCCAATTGCAAAGCATATGGCACAGTGACATTCGTCAATCCAATAGTAGACGTTCTAGGAACAGCTCCTGGCATATTAGCTACGGAGTAATGTAAGACACCATGCTTCGTATAAGTTGGGTTATCATGCGTAGTGACATGGTCACTCGTCTCAAATATTCCTCCTTGGTCAATAGCTACATCTACAATGACAGACCCATCAGACATATTTTGTACCATTTCTTCCGTTACTAATTTTGGTGCTTTCGCTCCTGGGATTAGCACTGCTCCTATGACAAGATCCGACTCAGCTAAAGCGAGACTTATATTCATTGGATTCGACATCATCGTATTAATTGAGAAACCAAAAATATCATCAAGCTGTCGTAAACGTTCTGGATTCAAATCAATTAAAGTTACATCTGCTCCTAAACCGACAGCTATTTTCGCTGCGTTTGTTCCAACAACTCCGCCACCAATAATAGTGATTTTGGCCCGTCTGACACCAGGAATTCCGCTTAACAGAATACCTTTTCCACCTTTCGTTTTCTCTAAAAACTGAGCGCCGATTTGTGAAGCCATCTTCCCAGCTACTTCACTCATAGGTGTTAAAAGCGGTAATGTATTATTTGGTAATTGCACTGTCTCATAAGCAATTGCAGTCACTTTTTTATTAACTAACTCTTTCGTTAGCTCTGCTTCTGCTGCTAAATGCAAATATGTAAATAAAATTTGACCTTCATAAAAATAACTATATTCTTCTGGTAAAGGCTCTTTCACTTTCATTACCATTTCTTGTGACCATGCTTCTTTTGGGCTTGAAACAATGGTAGCGCCAGCATTTACGTATTGCTCATCAGAAAAACCTGATCCTAAACCTGCATTTGTTTCCATAAAAATTTGATGACCAGCCTTTGTTAATGTTAAGACGCCAGACGGAGCCATCGCCACCCTATTTTCATTGTTTTTTATCTCTTTTGGTACTCCGATGTTCATCTTGTAAATACCTCCTTCATCAATATAATTCATTTATAATCTAACAGTATCAAATATTTAAAAAAATAGGAAGTAGAAAGAAATGGAGATATAGGTTTTTTTGAAAAAATTTCCTAATAGAGCTTATGAAAATGTAAACTTTTACGTTTTCAGTTTTTGTTTAAAGTGGGGATAAATTAATAACAATCGGGATGAAAGGGATAGGAAGAACAGTGATGATAAAAAAGACCGCTTCTTTGCCCTACAGGAAAAGAGACTCACTAGTCTTTAACGGAAAACCGTAGCGACGAGAGCCTCTATTAAAAAATTAATTTTTTCGATTATTAAAAGTATAGATCCCCTTATTATTATGCAGTTGTTCCACAACCCCACTTTGATAGCTTTCATTTAACTGATTTCGAACTGCCTCTACACCTTTTTCATCTGAAAACAATTTCTTGGAACCATGGTTTTGCTGATTATTTTTTGCCAAATATATCCCTCTTTCACTGAATAGAGATTGTAGCAAAAGCGAAATGGCTTTTGAACTCACTTATAGTATTGCCGTGATATGTGGCGATATTATACTATTATTTTAACAAAAACACCATATATTGATTGTTGTAAAAGTAAAATGGGTATATAGTGGAAATAGAAAGGGGAGATGAAAAGTGGAATATAAAAATATTGTTGTTGCGGTAGATGGATCTGAAGCATCTGAAAAAGCATTTAAGAAATCACTCGCCATCGCCAAAAGGAATAACGATGCAAGGCTCATTCTAGCACATGTTGTTGATTCTCGAACATTTGCTACTGCAGAAGCATACGATCGTACTTTAGCAGAAAGAGCGGATGAGTATGCAAAAGAGCTACTAGATAGCTACGTTGATAACGCTAAAGGAGCCGGAGTGGACGATTTAGTACGTTGTGTGGAATATGGATCTCCGAAAGTAAAAATTGCAAAAGATATTGCCAAACAATTTGAAGCCGATTTAATTATTTGTGGAGCAACAGGTATGAATGCAGTAGAAAGATTTTTAATTGGAAGTGTATCGGAAAACATTACTCGTTACGCCACATGTGATGTTCTTGTCGTTCGATAAAAGCTTTAACCGTATACAGCGCTTCTGTTAGGAAGCGCTGTCTGAACTATAGCAACAAGTTTTATAAGGGTTTTGTCATGGCTAAACCACGCCAAAACCTTTATAATTGTCTATAAAATTATAAAATTTTGCAAGGTGTGGATAAACTTACTAAGTTATTTAGCCACGTCCGGCTCCAGCGCCCAGCAACTAGGCGACGTACTTCATTGCCCTAAGCTAAGTCATCATCGGTTCGTTCCAAATAGGAAGGATCGACTAAAGACGGGCTTGCCGGAGAGCCCGGCATACTCCTGTTGTAGCAGCATGATCCCTAAAACTTTCGTTGATTCGTTCCACTCGCTACGTTGCTAAAACGAGCGCCCGAGCCTTTGGTCTTAAATTGACTCTGTTAGTCGAACTGTGTCCCGTGCAATCATTACTTCTTCATTTGTAGGAATAATGATTACTTTTACAGGGGAATGAGGATAATTAACAAATTGTTCTTTTCCTCGTGTGTTATTCAATGTAGGATCCCAGTATACACCCATAAATTCTAAGCCGCGTAAAACTTTCTCCCGAATTAATACACTGTTTTCTCCAACTCCAGCTGTGAAAATGATCGCATCGACGCCACTCATTTTAGCTGCATAAGAACCTAAGTATTTATGGATACGTTCAGCAAATACATCTAATGCAAGCTTAGCTCTAGGATCTTCATCTGCCTTTTGCTCAATATCCCTTAAATCGCTAGAAAAACCAGATAAAGCTAACATACCACTTTCTTTATTTAACACATGAACGACTTCCGAAGCTGATTTTCCTGTTTTCTCCATAATATATGGTATAAGTGCTGGATCAATGTCTCCAGAACGAGTCCCCATTGTTAAACCAGCTAGTGGTGTGAACCCCATTGACGTATCAAGTGATTCTCCACCTTGAATAGCAGCGATACTAGACCCATTTCCTAAGTGGCAAGAGATTAACCTTAAATTTTCAAGTGGCACACCTAACAATTCTGCTGCACGCTGGGAAACGTATTTATGCGATGTCCCATGGAAACCATATTTACGAATACCATAGTCTTCATAGTAATTATATGGCAAACTATATAAGTAAGATGACGGCGGCATGGTTTGATGAAACGCAGTATCAAACACAGCAACCATAGGCACTTCTGGCAAGATATGACGAAATGCATGGATGCCCGTTAAATGTGCTGGATTGTGTAAAGGAGCTAATTCAGAGATTTCTTCAATTCCTTGAATAACCTGTTCAGTAATTAACACAGAATCGCTAAATTTTTCTCCTCCATGAACAATACGATGCCCTACTGCATTAATTTCATCAAGGGACGTAATGACACCCGATTTTTTCAAACCTTCTAATAATTTCTTTACAGCTTCTTCATGATTAGGAATGTCACCTACGAATTTTTCTTTTTTCTCTTGTGCTTTCATTTCAAAGATAGCTTCATGAAGACCAATTCTTTCTACAAGCCCTTTAGCAAGAACCGTTTCTTCTGGCATTTTTATTAGTTGGAATTTCAAAGATGAACTACCGGCATTAATAGCCAATACGTTACTCATTGCTGTTCAACTCCTCTTTTTATACGTTTGGAACCAATTATTTATTTGACCTAAAATATCTCCCATTGCATTGGTATTTGAAAAAGAAGGCATTTTCACCAATAATGGTTGTTTAGGAGTGGTGGTATGGCGACCTTTTTTTTGTAAAATTAAAATACTCTTTTTTTGTTTATCTGTTTGGAATGCTGTATCAGGTAAACCTAGTAGTCCTACAATATGTGCATGTTCATGTAAAAATTTCTTTAATTGATCTGCCTGATCACTTTCAAACAAAAACTCAGGAATAACAAATATAAGATATCCTCCATCTACAGTATACTTAAGACTTTGCTCCATAAATAAATGATGTGCATAGGAATGGCCTTCTTTTGCTTGTAATTCAAAGCGTGACGCCCGCACATCATCAGGGTAATAACCCACTGGTAAATCTGCTACAACTAAATCAACCGGGTCTAGTAAAAAAGGTTGCAAACTATCTTGGTGAAAAAATTCAATTTGCTGCTTTTGTAGATTGGCATTCCATACACCTAGTTGAATTAATGTTGAATCGACTTCACTTGCATACGCTTCTTTATCTTGAGAAAGTTGACTAAATACAGTTGTCAACAAGTTTCCAGTACCGCTTGCTGGATCAAAAATACGTATTTCTTTTTTCTCATCCATTAGTTTGTTGCTTAGATAAGCTATAATCAAAGCAATTGTTTCAGGAGTCATCATATGCTGTGCTTGAGTTGAGCCTTTCATTCCTTTTAATATTGCTAGCTGATTTGCCTTTCTAATCTCTTCAACTGTATAGTCAGCTAAGGATGTGGTTTGTAATAATGTTTCCAGCTTATGAGTCAGTTGTTCGTCATGATTTATTGTAGGTGTGCAGTGAAAAATACATTCTTGTGCATATATCAAGCTGTCTAAATAAGTTTCATTCACATATTCTTGGATAGTTGTAGTAATCTCATCTATCCAACTATAAAGTGACTCTACATTTGTTTTTGAATTCTTCATTCATTGCAGCCTCCATTCGGTTGCTATAAAGCGTCATCTATTGTATCAAAAGGATTAAATGAATACAATGAATTGTGCTTTCATCCGATTGGACAGTAAAAATCCCCCTCCCAATGGAGAGAGATGTTAATTTGCTTTCTTCGCAGCCTCCAGAGCAGCTTCATAATCTGGATGATTGCTCACTTCACTCACATATTCGACGTATTGAACTGTGTCGTTACGATCGATGATAAAAATAGCTCGCGCAAGCAAGCGTAATTCTTTTATAAGAACTCCGTATTGATGACCAAAATTTGCATCACGGTGGTCGGATAACGTTTCTAATTTATCGATATTATGCTCGGTTACCCAACGCTTTTGTGCAAAAGGCAAATCCATACTCATTGTTAGCACTTGAACGCTACCTATTGCAAATGCTTCTTCATTAAACCGCTTTGTTTGATCAGCACATACACCAGTATCAATCGAAGGAACGACACTGATTAGCTTTACTTTCCCTTTGTAATCATCCAACGTTGCATCTTGTAAATCAGTCGTCAATACCCTGAAGTTTGGTGCTTGATCACCAACTTGCACCTCTGTACCTAACAGGGTAACTGGTTTATGTTGGAATGTCACATTTGCCATAAGAATCATTCCTTCCTAAATAATTGTATTCCCCTACTATTATGAATTGATTCATGATCCATGTCCACTATTTTACGAGGAATAATTTGTGAACAAAATAACAACCGCTTTCATTTTTGTTTATACACATTCAACTTTGTTTCACCATTCCGTTTACAAATCACTCCGATTACCATATTTATAGTGAAAATGATAATTCCCCTTTAGAATTACCCCAAAAGTTCAATACTCTTAAATCAAACATCATATTGCGTCGGAGCTTGTTTCTCTTTTTTTTCGGTATCTTTCTTAGATGACTGTTTCTTGTCAGCAGATTGAATGATCTCTTGTACTTTTTCGACAACTTGAGGAGCAAAATGCAACATTTTTTCATAAATATGTGTTTGCTCATCTAAATGAACCATCTTAATTCCTTGATTACTTGCAATTAAAAAGGCTACAGGTGTAATGGATACGCCACCTCCACTACCACCGCCAAAGGGCAATGTCGCTTCACTGTCTGATGAAAGGTTACTTGTTGATTGAAATTCACTACCACCTGCTGCAAAACCAAAACCAACTTTAGATACAGGAATAATTATACTACCATCTGGAGATTGTACAGGATTACCTATAATGGTATTTGCCTCCACCATATCCTTTAAGTTTTCCATTGCTGTTGTCATTAAACCTTGTATTGGATGATCTTCCATATACTTTACACTCCTTTAACTTTGCTTTGTTTGCATATCTACTATTCGTAACACTTGTATAAAACTAGTTATAGCTTGTGTGATTTTAATGGATACCATACAAGAAAAATACATCTCTATATATCTTTGTTGAAATAAAGGTTGCACTTGCAAGTCTGATTTGCAACTTTGCTTACTTTTCCCTATAATCCAGCTAGTTATGACACCTTTAATTCCCCAAACGAAACCAGAAAGCGTGCCTGTTACAGCCGCATCCCCTGTCCCTCCTTTCGTATACCATTGCCATTGCTGAATAACGATATGTTGTAAAATAGCTTTGGCTATAGCATTGATCTCTTTTAGAAGACGATACATTTTTTGTAACTGGTCAGATAAACAATCAAAAGAATGCGCTTCATACGTTTCCAGTTGCTGAAGTTGAATTGTCTTATTTACTATTTGAATAAAAAGCCAACTTATTTTTATATGTAAAACAAATTGCGTTGGAGAGTATTCAATACGAATATTCATTTTCCAATTAATGGAACAAATCATGATTATAAGTATTAATAAAATAAATAAAATCCAAAATATAATCCACACACTTTTCACCCCATTACAAGTTATTATTCTACTGCAATTCTATTTTTATCCAAAAATAACTACAAACGGTACTTTTTTTAAATCTTTTGTTAAACATGGTAGAATGAAGTGAAACAATCTTTCATAATAAAAAAAGCATACATAGACGGAGGGTGTAATAGGATGGAACGAAATAACTTGTTTTTTTACTACTTAAATCCAACCGGTATAGAAGAAAAAATAGCGACTATTCATCATGCAGCAATTGAAAACGGTTTTAAAGTTGTAGAAGATGCTAAACACGCAAATATAATTGTGAGTATCGGTGGCGATGGTGCTTTTCTGCAGGCAGCTAGAAAAACAAAATACCGTCAAAATTGCATTTATATTGGAATTAATCGCTCAGGAGAAGCCAGTTTATATTGTGATTTTTATTTGGACAATGTTAATGAAATGATGCATACTATGCAGCATGAAGAACTTGAAGTAAGACGTTTTCCTATTATTAAAGTAAATATTAACGATGAGACTAGCTTCTTTTGCCTTAACGAACTAAGTGTTCGTTCTACCATTATAAAGTCAATTGTGATGGATGTATTCATTGATGAGCAACATTTTGAAACATTTCGCGGAGATGGCTTAATTGTTGCTACTCCTACTGGGAGTACTGGATATAATAAATCTACAAATGGTGCTGTCATAGACCCTCGCATTCCTTGTTTCCAAGTAACAGAACTGGCATCCATTAACAATAACCGTTATCGTACACTTGGTTCTTCTTTTATACTTAACAAAGACAGAACTTTACGTTTGTCTGTGCGTCAAGATGGAAATGATTACCCAATTATTGGCCTTGATAATGAAGCATATTCCATTAAAAACATTCAGGATATCACTGTTACTTTAAGCGACAAAGTCGTAAAAACTGTAAAATTAAAAAATAATTCTTTCTGGGATCGTGTCAAACGAACCTTTCTGTAAGTTAACTTTATACTCTACTTCTACGCATTGCGAAATTTAGCTTTTAAAGGCACAAAAGCACAAGCGCCCGTTTAGCAACGTAGCGGCTGGAGCGAATCAACGAATGTTTTAGGAATCATGGTGAGACGGAGTTGACGAACCAATGATGACATAGCTTAGGGGCGATTCGTAGTTGCCTAGTTGCTGGGCGATGGAGCCGGACGCGGCTAAATAACTTAGTAAGTTTATCCACAGCTGCTAAATTTTAATAATTTCCTAGTCTACAAGCAAAAGGACTACCCTTGAACGGATAGTCCTTTTTTACCATACATATTATTTTAGTAAGTTTGTTGACCACCAAATTGTTGCTCTGCCATTTGTACTAGACGTTTCGTAATTTCCCCACCAACAGATCCGTTAGAGCGAGAAGTTGAATCTGGTCCTAATTGAACACCAAATTCTTGAGCAATTTCATACTTCATTTGATCTAGAGCTTGTTGTACACCAGGGACTACTAATTGATTTGAATTGTTAGTTGCCATATTAAATCACCTCCTTGGTACTTATAGAATGTGTACCAAGAAGAAAATCCATTCATAATTTTGTTTGGTAGTTACTGTAAATAAAGGAATAGATGTTACATATATAACCCAAACATAGCAAAGCACCTTAAGAACTGATACAATAATACGCCGCGCTTTAACTAAACAGTGTATATTCCACTATGCCAGGAATAAAAACACCTCCGACAAAATGTTAACTATGTCAAGCCATTCATTTTGTCTTTAAAATAAATCAACGTAAGCATTTTCGTTAGAAGTAATTTTAATTGTCTCTACTTCCATTATAGCTTCATTCATTAACTTCGTGAAATCTGCTTTTGCTTCAAAATGATTAGCTTTATCTCTTTTTGGTTTGGTTTTTGGAGATTTTGGCACAAAGACCGTACAGCAATCCTCATAAGGAAGAATGGAAGTCTCAAATGTACCAATTCTTTTAGCTATATCAATTATTTCTGTTTTGTCCATTGCAACCAATGGCCTCAATATAGGGAAGTTTGTAACTTCATTAATAACATGCATGCTTTCCATCGTTTGACTAGCAACTTGACCTAAATTTTCTCCTGTAGTTAAGGATAAAATGGATTGATCTTGACAAATTTTTTCACTAATTTGCATCATTACACGACGCATAATCGTCATTGCATAACCATCAGGCACCTGCCGAAATATTTCCTGTTGTAACTTCGTAAATGGCACCAGATGAACTTGCATAGATTTCCCAAAATGTGTCAATTGTTTAGCTAAATCAAGCACTTTTTGCTTTGCTCGCTCGCTCGTAAATGGAGGGGAATGGAAGTGTATAGCCTCCAATTGAACACCTCGTTTCATTGCCAGATAACCAGCAACAGGACTATCAATACCGCCGGATAATAGCAATAACGATTTACCAGAAGTACCAACTGGTAACCCGCCAGCTCCTTGGACAACACTGGACGTAATATACGTGGCTTCATGGCGAATTTCAATTTTAATTTCTATATCTGGGCGATGAACATCTACTGTAATACCACTTGTATTCAATAACAAATGTCGTCCTACTACCTGGTTAAATTCTTGCGATCGAATTGGAAAAGCTTTGTTTATGCGCTTTACTGTCACTTTAAATGTCTTAGCAGCAGTATTTTTCTTTAGTGCATATAGCGCTGCTGCTTTAATATTTTCAGGTTCATTTTCTTCCTTAATGGCCAAGCTTAAACTATGAATACCAAAAATATATTTACACTTCGCTATGATCGGTTCTGGATCATGACCATTTAATAAAATAAACATTCTGCCTTGCGTGCGTTTTACCTTTACGTTTTCATAATCCTGCAATTTACTTTGAATATTCTCCTGCAAACGAAGAACAAATGCTTTCATATTTTTTCCTTTTAAAGCCATTTCTCCGTAACGAATTAATATATGATCGTATTGCATAAATATCTACCCCAGTACATTTTTTAATTGCTGTATACTCTTACTTAATATATTAATAAACCTTTGTAACTCTTCCATTGTATTCATATAGGAAAGACTAATACGAAGTGCAGATGTTGCCCTTGACTTAGGTAAACCACAACCTACAAGAACCCTACTGTCCTCGGATTGCTTAGAAGAACAAGCGGACTTCGTTGAAATATAAATACCATGATTGGCTAGTGTGTGAATGAGAACCTCTGGCTTTATACCAGGAACAGAAAAATTGATAATGTGTGGTGCTGCATGTAACGGCGTATTTATAAAAACATCCGGCAGTTCCTCTAGCTCCTTACGAATGTATTGTTGCATTTGTATTAGGTCGTATCTTTGATTTTTTTCTTTTTCCAAAATCAATCGTAATGCTTTTATGAATGAAACTGCTCCTGGCAAATTTTCTGTTCCAGAACGTATTCCTTGTTCCTGAGACCCTCCATGAAATAATGGATAAAGTGTGGTTCGATCTTTCACATATAAGATGCCAGTTCCCTTTAACCCATGGATTTTATGGCCTGACATCGTACACAGATCTATTCCACTATCTTTGAAAGACAAAGGCACTTTCCCTAGCCCCTGCACGTAGTCAACATGGAAAAATAATTTCGGATAACGCTTGGAAATTTTTGCAATTTCCTCAATAGGTTGTATCGATCCAAGTTCGCTATTTACGTGCATGATACTTATTAAAATTGTGTCATCTTGGATGGCCGCCTGTAAATCATTTAAATTAATAACCCCCTCTTGGTTAACGGGTAAATAGGTGACATCAAAGCCTAATGTCTCCAGACCTTTGCACGCTTCGTATACAGATGCATGTTCAATAGCAGTTGTAATTATATGCTTTCCTCTATGCTGATGCTCAAAAGCAATTCCTTTAATTGCTAGATTATTCCCTTCCGTTCCACCAGAAGTAAATACAATTTCGGAAGGAGCAACTTCTAATAACTTAGCTGCCTCTCCTTTTGCTTGATGCAACAATTTCTCCGATTCTCCCCCTAGTGAATGGATAGAAGAAGGATTCGCAAAAAAATGCATGGACACTTTTTCATAGCTTTTTAACACAGATGCTTCCGGTTTAGTGGTTGCACTATTATCTAAATAAATCATTTTCTATATTGCCATACCTCTCTTTTTTTATGTTTCATATCCAAGTTAAAACTGTTACAAAAAACTTGGCTTGTCGCTACATTTTTATGGCGACAAGCCATGTTTTTTATACTATAAAAAAGTATAAAAACAAAGGTCTATAGTGAGAAAAACTACAGCTTTTTCCAGAGTGTCTTGGCGATAGATCAAGTTCTTCTAATCACCTTTTTTAAAGTGAAAAAAGGATATCATCGAATGCATATCCTTCTTCCATACGACCTTGTATATACTTATTCCTCAACAGCGGATTGGTAAGCCTCAATGCGCTTTAGGGCTCCCGGCTCGACCTCTTCAATTGCTTTAGCCGCATTCTCAAGTGCTAATTCATACTCATATTTCCGAAACAAACGTTCCGACTCCGCCAATTTTTCCGCTAACAACGGGTATTGACTCCGATATCGGTTTGCATATTGAATGACCTGCTCAGTCAAATAGGCTTGTTCTAACATCAATTCTGTTTGTTCTACACAATAGGTCACAGCGTTTTTCGCATCATTTAATGCTTGTTGCACTTCTGCCATCTCTAAAGGCTGATTTTCTAATGCTTTTACGACACGTTGATTTTTATCATTCGCTGTTTCTATAAGATTCCAAATAAATGTAGGAACTCCAGGTACATTACTTTTTTTAAGCTTTCGTTGTACAGAATACAACTCATTCCGCATTTCTGTCAACTTTTCCTTAGCCTCTAGCTCATCTTTGCGTAGGTTTTGAATTCGTTTTCTGAATGCTTGATGGCTTTCTTTTAATTTCTCAATTTCTTCAAGGGCTGCTTCTATTTCATTTCGAAGCTTTGTATGCGGCGATTTTTCTTCTTTCAAATCGGAGACGACTGTTTCCACTTGTGAATTTAATTTCGAAATCAATTTTTCCAAGGATATATATTTTTCCATATCACTATCTTCAAAATAATAAGCCTTTTGTAGCTGCTCTACCTCTTGCTTTGTGTCATTAAAAGTAGCTGTAACTTCTTGCATCGTTTGTTGATAAGTCGGTAATTTTGTTTCCACATAATTTTTAGCAATTGCCTCTTTTTCCAATAATTGATACATTTCCTTGGAACGTGTTTCGATCTCTTCAATTAATGTCTCGCCATTAGCCATGTCACCTTTATCCAGTTTATCCACCATCTGTGTAAGCTTTTGCTGATAGTTGCGAATTTCTTTTTCAAACGCAAGATGCTCAACGCGGTACCCTTCACTTTTCATTTCCTTAATTCCCGAAAGTAGATCATCTAATTGAGAAGGAAGCTCTTGTTTACACATTTTATATACATGTGGAAATTCCTCAAGCTGTATTTGCAAATGGTCAAGAGAAAGTTTAAGATTATCAACCAATTGTTTTGCCTCTATGTAATTCCCTTCTTCTATTAGTTCATAGTAAGAAGCAAGCTCTTTAAACAGTTCATCTAATTTTGTTTCAAAATAACTCTCTGCTTTCCCATATTGATAACGATTTTGCGATAGTTTCTTCCGCAAATCTTTTAGCGTTGGTTCAACATATTCGATTTCTTTTCGACTCTCTGCTTCAGAATTGAGTAATTCATCCACTTCTTTAATAATTTGTTCAATTTCCATTTCTACTTTTTGAAGTATTTTTTCCACTTCTGCTAAAGTTTTTTTTGCTTTTGAAAAGCGATAACGGTCTGCTGCTTCCTCTGCATCAAACAAATGCTCTTCAATATCTGTTAATTCCTTTGTAACAATATGTTCCCAACGCTCTTTCCACGCCTCAAACTTATCTTGCGTTTCTCCAGACAAGTTAAGTATTTTTATACGGGAGAGCTCGGCATTGATGTTTCGACCCATGATATCCATTTTCCAAGCTTCATTGCGATCGACAACATCATATACCCTTTTACGTAAAATTAGTCCTGTAATAATAAGTGCGATAACTACAAGTATAATGCCAATGATGTATGCCATAAAATGCCTCCCAACTAAATCTCCTAAGACCCTTTTCCTAATTTTTCAATTACAACGCTTCGATAACTAAAACGATACGCCTTTAATATTTATATTGAAACCACTACTCACGCGGATTCAAGGTATCACGCAACTCTTATATAAGCATATAACAAACATTCTCTTAAACAAGGGAAGTTAAAAATACACACAACTTTCGACTGTAGTTCGTATAGGTATTATAATAACAAAATTTGAGAATGGTTTTTTAACATTATATTTAGCGAATCATAATAAATCTACCTATTATAATACCATGTTCTACGTACCTTTTGCTAAAAAAATACAAATTAATTGCATAATCGTTAAAAATATTACATTTGATAAATAAAAATAATCCCTAGAAATTATTTCCTCCCATTCTATAATTTGCAAACCTTATACGAAATGACTTTATTTGTCTATCAAATCTATCCTCTACGCATAATTTTTTTGCTTCATAACTAAACAATCAAGCCAGTCATGAATTGTTTTCACATAATTTCGAACGAAGATTTGGTGCGAGTATTCTCCAATTATTTGATGTTTCCATTCATTTGGCATCATATATGGTGTTACTAACATACCTTTCAACTGCATAAACAAATAGGTTCGATCATTAATTGATGTCCGTTCCTCATCCAACACTCCGTAGAACGCTTGAGTTAATAGATGATTTTCCTTCGCTAAGTATGTAACGGAGATTTCTCTTACAAAAACGGAATCTAATGACAACTCTCTATGGATAAAACAAGAGAATTGATGCTTTGTTTGTTTATACTGTATAATGAAAAAAATTAATTCTTTTAGTTGTTGCAATTTGTTTAAATGTTGATTCTGTTTAATGGTAGCTTCTACTGTTTCAAGGTATTTTTCATAGTAATCTGTAACAGCAAATTCAAGTAAACCTTGTTTTCCTTTGAAATAATAGCTGATCAAGGATACATTGACTCTTGCTTTATCTGCAATATCACGTACGGATGTACCATGAAACCCTTTTTGAAAAAAGAGTTCAGTAGCCGCTTCAATAACCTTTTGTTTTGAGGGATTTATTTTCATTTAATTCAACTCCTTATATCAACTTTACGACAAACGGAATCACTTATCCTGCATTTTTTACTCGACAAAAATAACACCTTTGTCGAAATTCACTGTAATAAAGGGGACGTTTTTTTATGTTTCAAACTATTTATTATTCGGGAGATAAACAGAAAGATTATGATTTGTTAATTCGCCAGCTTCAAGCGTTAAGCGATGGGGAGCAAGATGAAATAGCCGTTCTCTCTAATGCATCTGCGCTTTTAAATCAATTTTTAGATAACACAAACTGGGTTGGATTTTATATTTGGAAAGAAGAACAAAATGAATTAGTGCTAGGGCCTTTTCAAGGCTTACCAGCCTGTATTCGAATTGGTTATGGAAAAGGCGTTTGTGGTACAGCTATTGTGGAAAAAAAGACGCAACTCGTTGCAGATGTCCACCAATTCCCTGGTCATATTGCTTGCGATGGGGACACTAATTCGGAAATAGTCGTACCTATTATACTAGATGATAAAATATTTGGCGTACTAGATATTGATAGCCCTATACATGACCGATTTGATGAAACAGATCGAATTTACTTGGAGAAATTTGTACAAACGTTGCAGTACTATTTAAGCGTACCTAAGACGACTAGTTAGAAAACTTGGCTTGCCGTCAACTTTTTATAGCGGAAGCTGTAGCTTTTCACACTGTCATATGGATGGGTCTTACACCATTTGTTACACCTACCCTCTTACAACACTGTTTTTACCTTTATGCTTTGCCTTGTACAGTGCACGATCTGCACGAATAAACAACTCACTAATAGAGTCATTGTAATTGTTTTCCCAAGTAGACACACCACAAGAGAGAGTTACTGGCGGGTCCGTATTATTTTCCACATAGTTGCAAATTTCTTCTGCCAATACTACCGCTTCGTTAATTTTCTTATCCGGTGCGTAAATCGCTAACTCTTCCCCACCCCATCTTGCTGGAATTGCGTGATGATTCGAATATTGCCGAATAATTTCCGCTACTTGTTTTAACACATGATCACCAACATGGTGTCCATATGTATCATTTACTTTTTTAAAATCATCAATATCAAAAAGAATTAATGAACCATTTCGTGTTATTTGTCGCTGTTGACTAATTTTTCCTTCTAAATAATTCCTCGAATAAAGTTTCGTTAAATCATCTGTAATCACTGCTTTTTGAAGTTCTTCTTTTAAAATAGTGTTAAAGAACGCTAAAGAACAATGCTGAATAAGTGATTGCATAAATTTAAACATCTCAAAGGAAAAGAAATAAGAAGAAGAATGCATAAGTACTACCATGCCATAAACCTTAACTCCTTGCTGTAAAGGAATCCATATTAAAGAGCGATATGGCAAACCGGGAAAAGCATTGTAATTTCCATGAAAGGTTGCTCGCATGTCTTGCTCCATTAAAAACGTAGTAAAGCTATCAGAACCATGAAAATAATCTGTGCTTGCTTGTAAAATTGTCATCTCTCCAGTTTTCGTATAAAAAATAAAGCCAATTTCCTGTGCTTCACATATTTCTATAATGGTGTCTCGTATATACTCCGCAATATCTTTCAAATCTAAGTTGGAATTAAGGTGATGCGTGACGTCATTAATTAATTTTAATTCTGAAATGAGTCGTTTGTTATGTTCCATTAGACTAGCATTTTCAATTGCCTTCCCTGCCGTTTGCGCTACATTAGTTACAAATAAAATATCTTGGTTTGAAAAATCATGCCCACCCTTCCCAAATAATTGAATGACACCATAAACGCCTTGGTTTCCTGTTAACGGCAAGAAAATGCTGGATACAGTTTCTAATTGTTTTTCAACTTGCACCTCTCCAGATATAAATGCCTTGGTACTCAAACTTGCTGACTGTTTATCCTTATATTCAATTGGTTCTATTGGATAATCAACATCTATTTCCGTGTCTTGTGATAACGATAAATGAATTTTAATGGTAGGATAAAAGTGCATGAAGGCATGCACTATTATTTCTACGATGGTTGATTTCTGTTTTTGCACAAACAAAGTAGCCGTTAAATGGTAAAGGAATTGATATTGTGTTCTTTCATTCATTTGTCCTTGCATCACATCCAACATATTTATAACTTCGGAACGTATAAGAGAACGAATGGAAGCTTGCATAGGCTTCCTTGTTGTAATTAATAACAAATAATCCTCCTTTACCTGTATCGAGTATCCCTTTTCATTTGTTCCTTCGTAAAGCTTTTGTTTCTCTATTGTCATCTTTTCAGGAGTAGCATACGTACTGTTTTTTAGCTCGTGTAAAAGAATGCGTTTGTAGTAGGTACCATGCCATTGATAAACAGCCACAACGTCAACATCATTTAAAGCATATATTTGATTTACAATAAATGACAAGTGGTCCATACGCTTGCAATCCCATATACTACAGAGTAATTTATCATATGCTTGTTGTAGATGATCCCTTACATGTTGTAAATCCATTATTCTCACCATCTTAATAAAATATTTTATAATCCTAAAGAATGCCAAGATATTCAGATCATATACTTGAAATAACCCTTGACTATATATCTTTTTTTATTTCTATTATAAACCAAATAGGACTTTATTCCTATAACAAAACATAATATTTAATTCACCTCAAATAGTTGACTTATAAACAAAAAAACTATATACTATTCGTTGTGTAAAATAATAAAGTAGCCTTAGTGATCTGGCACCTGTTGTCATGTTGTTCCTCCAAATAAAGAGGTGTATCGCGTAACTCTTAGCTGCTGGAGCGATGGTACATGAAAACATCATGAGCAAGTGAATAGAACACGCTCTTTTATTTTATACAAATAAAAGAAAAAGGAGGAAATGTCTTATGGCTCGCTATACTGGACCAGTATGGAAAAAATCACGTCGTCTTGGCATTTCATTAACAGGAACTGGTAAGGAGTTAGATAAACGTCCTTACGCACCAGGTCAACATGGACCGAATCAACGTAAAAAAATGTCTGAATATGGTTTACAGCAACAAGAAAAGCAAAAGCTTCGTTTTATGTATGGTTTAAATGAACGTCAATTCCGTACTTTGTTTAACAAAGCAGGAAAAATGAAAGGTGTTCACGGTGAGAATTTCATGCTATTACTTGATTCTCGTCTTGATAACTTAGTTTACCGCTTAGGTTTTGCTCGTACACGCAGACAAGCTCGCCAGCTTGTTAACCATGGTCATATTACAGTTGATGGTTCTCGCGTAGATATTCCATCTTACATGGTCAAACCTGGCCAAGTTATCGGTTTACGTGAAAAATCTAAAAACCTAGATATCGTAAAAGAAGCAATGGAAGTAAACAACTTTGTTCCTGATTACTTGTCACTTGATGAAGAAAAATTAGAAGGAACATTCACGCGCTACGCAGAGCGTGAAGAGTTACCAGCAGAAATTAACGAATCCTTAATTGTCGAATTCTACTCTCGTTAATTTCAGAGTATATTTTTTAACAGTTTCCAAAGCCCTAGAAAGCTTGTTTTATCAAGCATTCTAGGGCTTTTCTGTTTTTTATGGCTTCGTAAAATAATGTATACTCCCTCATTCATTTGGGGGAGGATTTTAAGAAAGTGTGGACAGGCGTTTCTTTATTTTAAAATAAGTAAAAAGAAAAGGTTTTTATGCCTTCTCTTTGTTTATCAATACTATGAAAATATATCCGTACTTATCTCCATCTCCAGTAAATATCCCCATCTGGATAAACCGCCGGTATAACTATTCCTTTTTTTTCTTTTTGGTTATCTATTATATACCAATTATTATCATCTAACCATTCTTTATTAAAATTTGCTTCTACTAACTCATTTTCTTCATTAACAATTGCGGCAAAAAAAGCCTTGAATTTTTCAATATTCTTATTGGGTATTATATTTCCATTTACCCACATACCCTCAACATTTACGTTTTTAATTTCCCCTAAGCATTCGTTTGAAAAATATAGTTTCAAAAATTTTCACTCCTTTGACGAAACCTTAATAAACTGACCCGGAATTTCACCTTTAATTAAATATTCTTTATCCCTTTTCGTCCAGTTTACAGCTCTTCTCTTCCAAAAATCAGACGTATAATTATCTCTTTCTATTAATTTTTCAATTTGTTTTGGTGATAGTATAACTACATCTTTTACATTTCCTGATCTTATATTTTTTCTTAGGGCAGAAATATCTAATTCAACAGTGCTTCCACCATAATTGCCAACTACATTTTTGTTATTGGTAAAGCTAGTATAAGGGCTATTAGACTTAGCGCCTCTTCTATATCCTCCGAGTATATGCTCTGTAACAGTAACTTGCCTTTCTTTATATAGACCATCCTTATTAGCTGGAACCAAATTTCCGGTATTTGAGATGTGAGGCTTTTTAATCCCGTTTTGTCTTTTTGGAGAGTAAAGTAAACTATCCCCTCTATATAAATTATTGTTTTTGTTTACAAAAGCATTATCTAGATCCTTAACCTTCTTCGCTGTCTGCTTACCCTTGTCCGCAAATTTAATAACTCCGCCAGCTTTAACTAGCTTTAAGACTTTGCCCGCTGGAATAATAGAAGCGCCAGTCCATAATCTTTCACCTGTAGAGGCCTCTGAGTCCAGAACGGTTTTTATATCATCTACAATAACAAAGTCTAACGCTTTCTTGGAAAGTTTTAAGCCCGTTTTTCCAGTCTTATATCCTGCTAAACCTACGTGTAAACCTGCTTTGGCTATTCCTTGTGTTGTCTTTTCAATCCAATTCTTTTCCGGCTCTTTTGGCTTGTGTCTGTCAGCAGGAATAGCATCCACTAATTTATACTCAACGTTTCCGGATTCTGATTGATATTTCCTTACAAATCTACCATCTGTCAACGTATAGTAAGTTCCCTGGTGTACTTTTTTATAGTCGGAGATCTTTACTGAGGAAACTACTTGATGTTCAATGGTAGTAAATTCCCTTGTAGTTAAACTATCTCCTGATGCTGCCACAGCTGCCTGCATTGCTCGGTAGCTATAATCCATTGTTTGTAGCCCGAATTTTTTCTGTAGATAATGCACGAACAAGTTTGCTGGTGGCAAATGCTGAGATAATAGATACTTGCCAACCTCACCAAGCACCGTCTCTAGACCAACGGCATTTCGAACAGCCTTACTCCTAATGCCGCCTATTAGCTCTTTATGAAACTTTTGATCTGCTAATTGCCGTGCTTGGTAATTGCCAATATGTATTTGGCCATTATTTCCTAACTCGCGGATTTGGCTAATGTAGTTTTTCATCATGTGAATATCTTGTTCAATCGGTTCCAGCTTAGCTGTATTATGACGATCCAATTCATACAACTTTTCTAGGGTCTTATGGGTCTTTTTCTTTCCATGTTGTACATTATCCAAGAACTCGCTATCATCTATCTTAGGTAAGTCCACAATATCACTTACCGATTGGATAATAGCATTCGCTTCATCTGTTAAATCCATCGTAACTTGTTCCATCCGTTCTAATCCCCGTCGTACATCTTGAGAAAGAAAATCTTCTCGAATAACCCCGTCTTTATCTGGTTCCATGTACTGAATCGACTTCTTCATTTCCTGTAAAGTATCGGTGTATTTCGTAATAAATCCCTCTAGAAACAACAGAAACGGCATGTGCACCTCTTGATAAAAGGCACGAATGGAATTAGCCAGTTTTCCTTTAAATTCATCCTCCAAAGCTATCATAGCTTCTATACTCTTCTGGATGTTTTTCACTTGTATATGTACTTGTTCTAGGCGTGATATCGTTTTGTCAATATAGCTATGGAGGTCGCTCACATAAAGCGCCTTAATGAACATCCCCTCCCATCCCCATTGGTAATAATTTCAATGTAACCCCTTTATTCGCATTATACTAAAAGTATGAAATATATGGAATTGTTTATTAAATATTTTATTGCAAAAATTAGGGGCTGTTGCACAATCAGATAACTGATTGTGTAACAGCTTTTTTGTGTATACACAAAAAAACAGACCACAAAGGGTCTGCTCTCATGTATTATTGATTTATGACAAATAAAAGAATGATACAAGCCCAGTATACGCAAACTGCAGCAAATTATCAATTATATTTACCGATGGATGTAGAAGAAATGATTCCTATGGATGATTCGGTCCGGCTCCACTGCCTCTTATGTGAAAGGATGGATTATAGAGAACTACTGCAGGCATACGCTTCCAAAGGGAGAAAACCAGCAGTCGATCCAGTCATTCTATTTAAGGTCATTACCTACGCATCCTCGCAAAAAATCTACTCTTCCCGAGGGATAGAAAAAGCATGTCGTCGGGATATCAATTTCCGTTGGCTTCTTCAAGGGTATGCAGCTCCTGATCATTCTACTATCAGTCGTTTTAAGCAAAAATATCTGACCGATACGGTGATGGAACAGCTCTTCTTTCAACAAGTCGCGTGGCTTTATCAACAAGAAGCAATTACCGGTGAAACCATCTATATCGATGGCACCAAAATCGAAGCGTATGCCAACCGGTATTCTTTCGTATGGAAAAAGGCAATCACCAAACATGAAGCCAAGATGTATACCAAATGGCAAGCCCTGTTGGAACAGATTAATACAACATACTGTCAGATTTTCACCAGTCCTTACGAGACTTTTTTAGAAGATTTGAAAAAAGTGCTTGTTTTCCTGGAGAAAGTAAACGCGAAAGAAAACATTACGTTCGTTTATGGAAAAGGGAAAAGAAAAACGGTCCTTCAACGTTATCATGAACAAGTAAAGGAAATGCTTCAACGTAAAGAACACTACGATACTTCCAATCAGATTATGGGAGAGAAACGAAACAGTTATTCTAAAACAGACCATAATGCCACGTTTATGCGAATGAAAGATGATCATATGAGGAATGGTCAACTCAAACCAGCTTATAATGTCCAAGCTGCCGTGGATGCGGAATTTAAGAACGGAAACTCCTCGAACTTTGTACGATGTTTGACTGTCGTAGCTTTCCTTGTCCTGTAGGGAAAGCACAGTGGAAAGACCTCACAAAAAATATTCGAGAATAATGCGCCGCGCCATCCTAAGGATAGCGCAGCGCTCTAAACACATTGAGGTTATAACTATGTCGACAAGAACTTGGCACATACCATTACTGGTTCTCAATAGCTTACTATGAAAAAATGTGATATCTTATTAGCATGTTTCCTTTATTTGCATACATATAATTTTCTCAAAGGTAAATTTCACGACTCATTTATCAACTAACAGATATTGAGTTAATCGATGTATAGGAGGTATAAAAATGAAGCGTACAGTTGAAATGATTTTCACTAGTATTGGATTAGTGATTTTCTTGTTAATGACAGTTAGTGTTGGGGTCGTTGCGTTTACGGATAATGATACGATGAAATCAATGGTTGAAGAGTTTATGCAACTCCAAGAAGAAACTTCGCAACCTGGAGTTGAAGAATTAAATGAACAAGAGTTTAAAACCGTGCTTGAAACAGGAACAAACTATCTATTCTTTGTGTTTTTAGTTCAAGTAGCGTTGGGTGCCCTTGCATTTTTCTTCTTAATAGGAGACAAAAAACCGAAAGCTGCAGGAATATTACTCATTGTTACCGCTATTGTAGGTACCGTTGCCAGCCTTTTCTTTGGTATTTTCGGAGGCGCCGCTTACCTAATCGCAGGTATTATTGCCCTCGTTCGTAGACCTAAAAAAATGATCGAATAAATGTTATATGGTCGGTACCCACTTGAAATGGGTACTGGCTATTATTTTTGCAAAAACCCCTATGTCTACAACTTTACATCACTTGTTTAACATATAATTAAAATACTACTCGCTCGCTTTTCAAATTCCCTTAAATTTGTCCTCAACTCGATATCTGCTTGTAGAACATAACGCGTAACCTACGTCTTTAATCCTCTTTTTCATTTAAAAGTCCCCCAAGCATACCTGCCCCTAAAAAAGGGCAATTCATTTACGACCTACTTAACAAAATCTTTTCAACGTAGATATTATATAATGCCTTCTGTACAATCGACATTGCAATACAGTGTTACTTCATTTTTCTGCAAGATGTTTATCTTTCTGCCCTCTGTCGTCAATTTGGCATTTGTATATGTATCTTAATTACAAAGCCATTGAATATGCAATAGCAGGAAAAATTTTGTTATTGCCTTTGATAGGATTGTGCTATAATAAGAAAGGATTTAGGAGGGTAGTACATGAATTTTAAAGAAAAATGTCAAGCTTTATTCGATAAATGGAAATCTAAATTAAGCCAAACAAGTACATCTTCCCGACCATTACTTCAAGAATGGAAGGAATTATGGAGAACAGGCAAAATCCAGCGAACCTCACGCATTTCCTATCATGTTGTTTGGAATGTTATTCTATTTTTTCTTATCATAGGTTTAATTGGTGTGTTTTTTGCTGGTGGCGTAGGTGCTGGGTATTTCGCTTCGCTGGTCAAGGACGAACCTGTCCTACCTTATCAGGTGATGAAGCAAGACATATACAATTACGATGAAACGTCTAAATTGTATTTTGCGAATGAAACTTACTTGGGTGAATTGCAATCGGATCTTTACAGGGAAGAAACAACTCTGAAAAACATATCCCCGCATTTAATTGATGCGGTTATCGCAACAGAAGATGAGTATTTTCAAGAGCATAAAGGTATTGTCCCAAAGGCGATTGTTCGGGCTATTTTTCAAGAAGTAACCAACGCCGAGACAAAAACAGGTGGAAGCACACTAACACAACAGCTTATTAAAAACCAAATTTTAACCAATGAAGTTTCTTTTGAGCGGAAAGCAAAAGAGATGTTACTCGCTTTACGTCTAGAACGGTTCTTTGAGAAAGAAGAAATATTAGAAGCGTATCTCAACGTCGTGCCGTACGGGAGAAACGCGTCAGGCGATAATATTGCAGGAATAGAAACCGCTGCTCAAGGAGTTTTTGGTGTTTCAGCAAAAGAATTAAACCTTGCTCAATCAGCTTATTTAGCTGGGTTACCGCAAAGCCCGTCCATGTATACACCGTTTCAAAATGATGGTACTCTAAAAGACAAAGACATGCTACAATATGGCATTGACCGCATGAAATCTGTCCTAAAAAGGATGTATGAATCTGAGTATATTACGGAGAAAGAATATAAAGAAGCCTCAGCTTATGATGTTGCGAAAGATTTTACAGAAGGTTCGCCTTCTTCAATTGATAAATATCCCTATTTAACTTTTACCATAGAAGATAGAGCGGAAAAAATCTTAGCAAAGCAGTTGGCCAAAAAAGATGGGCATAGCGAGAAAGACTTGGAAACGGACAAAGATTTGCAAGCTGATTATTTAGAGCGTGCTAAACGCGATTTACGGGTTAATGGTTATGAAATCCATACTACAATTGACAAAAAAATGTATGATGCTATGCAAAAAACTGCCAAAGAATTTGCTTACTATGGACCAGACCGTACTTACACGAAAAAAAATCCAAATACTGGTGAAGTAGAAAAAATTACAGAAAAAGTGCAAACAGCTAGTGTTTTAATTGAAAATAGTTCTGGAAAGATTCTCAGCTTCGTTGGTGGTCGTGGCTATGAAGACGATAATTGGAACCATGCATTTCAAGGCAAAAGATCTAATGGAAGTACAATGAAACCCTTATTAGCATACGCTCCCGCTATGGAAGAAGGGGTTATTCAACCAGGTAGCGTTATTGCTGACTACCCAAAACAGATACCAGGTTGGGAGTTTGGTAAGCCAGGAAACTACAGTGGAGGACATTACGGACTTATTTCAGCCAGAGAAGCCTTAGCAAAATCGCATAACTTTCCTGTAGCTGAAATTTACTCAAAAATAATTAACAACGACCCTGCTTCCAAATATTTGGAAAAAATGGGTTTCACATCACTAACCAAAGGAGATCATGTGCATCCTTCCTTATCCATCGGAGGTATGGAGCATGGTGTATCTGTGGAGGAAAATGTGAACGCCTTTACAACGTTTGGTAATAACGGAAAATTTGTTGATGCCTATATGATTGAGAAAATAACGACAAAAAGTGGAGATGTAGTTTATGAGCATAAAGCAGATGCTGTTGATGTTTTCTCTCCACAAACAACTTATTTAACTGTAGATATGATGCGAGATGTACTCACAAATGGTACCGGAGTATACGCTAATTCACAATTGAAACATCGCGGTGTTGACTGGGCAGGTAAAACTGGGACATCTCAAGAGTATAAGGATTCTTGGTTCGTAGCAACAAACCCTAATGTTACATTTGGAACATGGATTGGATATAAAACCGCGTATTCCTTAAATGATGCAGGAATGGGCCTAAGCTATGGACAGCGAAATATTAAGTTATGGGCGGAATTAATTAACAGCGCAACAGATGTAGACCCAAAGTTGTTGGCACCATCTAAAAACTTTCAACGACCTAATGGGATTGTTTCAAGAAGTTATTGTGCTATATCAGGTTTACTACCTTCAGAGCTTTGTGAACAAGCTGGTTTAGTGAAAAGCGATATTTATAACAGTAAATACGTTCCAACTAAAGTAGATGATAGCCTCGTATCTGGTGGAAGTATGGTTGTAGTCAATGGAAAAACAATTGCGGCAGGTCCAAATACGCCTAGTGAATTTACCATTGGAGATGGTTTAGCATTTAACTCGGCATTTTTAAAACGAAAAGGCTACGATAAATTAAGTGACCTCAGTATCTTGTTCCCACGAACAGAGCGGGAAAAATGGGAGAAGATTAGTGGTGTTGGAAGCAGTTCTGGAGGTGCGATTAAAAATGATGGCAAAGCACCAAATACGCCGAGTTCATTAAGAAAAAGCGGCGGAAAACTTACTTGGGGCAAGTCATCAAGCAAAGACGTGGTCGGGTACCGCATTTACCAAGCTACTGGGCCAGGTAACAGCTTCTCCCAAATTGGTCATACAACTTCTACTTCTTACAATATTAACAGCGGGAACGCGCGCTATTATGTGAAGGCAGTCGACTATTTCGGGAAGGAATCTACACCTTCTGCAGAGTTAATCGTTGGCGATACAAAAAAAGAAGAACCAGAAAAACCAGATAAAGGAAACAATAAAGAAAGCCATAAAGAAGCTGAAAAACCATCCAATGCTGTCCAAGAAGAACAGCAAGCTGAAACAACAACGGATGAGACAGATAAGCAACCCGAAAATACAGAAGATGATGATAAAGACAGTACAGAAGAAAATCAAGACGCAGAAGGAGACGATACACCAGAAGCAACAACCGAAGAATAACTTTTCTTGCAGCTGAAAAGATATGATTCTCTATAAAAACCAAAAATCTCGTACCTACGGGATTTTTGGTTTTCTATGTATTATAAGGAAAGGCCAGCATTAATCTAACAGACGTGCCTCTCTCCTCTTCTCAATACATTTATTATAGATTTCACTAAAAATTCTGATCGTACTGTTGTATAATGGTATGTAAGCGGATTATATAATTAGGTGGTGGGCCAATGAAACATGAAAAAAAGCACTATAAGCTAACAAGAGAAACACAAACAGAAACAATCACCATTGAAGGACCATTAGAGAAAGAAGAATTACAGCAATATAAATTCCATGAAGATTTAATTGCATTTCGACCGCCTTCAAAACAATTTGAAGCTATTTTGAATATCTCTACTTTTCCTGAAGGGCGCATTATCGTAGCAAGGACAAATGACACAATTATTGGATATGTTACTTATTTACATCCAGACCCTTTAGAACGTTGGTCAGAATTTAAGATGGATGAATTAATTGAGCTAGGCGCTATTGAAGTTATTCCTGCTTTTCGTGGTGCAAGAATTGCATCTGGGTTACTTGAAGTATCTATGATGGATGCATTCATGGAAAACTATATTATTATTTCGACAGAATACTATTGGCATTGGGACTTAAATGGTACAAAGCTTAGTATCTGGGATTATCGAAAAGTAATGGAGAAAATGATGGCTGCTGGTGGTTTAGTCCCTGCTTCAACAGATGACCCAGAAATCATCTCCCACCCAGCCAATTGTTTGATGGTTCGAATTGGTAAAAATGTTTCCGAGGACTCCATCAAGCGTTTCAATACGTTACGTTTTCTACAAAGGCATAAATACCGAAATATGCAGGGGGGATTATAATGCTAGTCGAAGAAATTATGAAAACAGAGGTTATCACACTGACTCCTACAGCGACTATACAAGAAGCACTGGATCTATTAAATCAACATAAGATACGTCACATTCCAATTATTGGAAATGATAATCACGTCATAGGCATCGTTTCTGACCGAGATGTTCGGGATGCCAGTCCTTCCATTTTTGAATCCGCTACAGATAAACATAATTTACAACACGAAATACAATCCATTATGAGTCAACCAGTAATTACGATCCATCCATTAGATTTCGTGGAGGAAATAGCAAAAATATTTTACGATAAAGAAATAGCATGCTTGCCAGTTGTTAGAGAAGGAAATAGGCTAGTTGGCATTGTTACAGAAAAAGACATGCTATACACGATGATTCAATTAACTGGCACTCATGTACAAAGCTCTCATATTGAAATAAAAGTACCTCATCGGCCTGGTATCTTACCTGAAGTGACGGCTATCCTAGGTAAACGCAAAACAAATATTGTCTCTGTACTCGTTTATCCTTCTAAAGATGATCCAAATTATAAAATTTTGGTCTTTCGTATACAAACTATGAATCCACTCCCTGTTATTGAAGATCTTCGTGAAGCTGGTTACGAACTACTTGCTCCAAACCATATCGCGGGGCCAAACCGATGACGTGTACGGCTAAATTTGTGTTCTCTGATAACTTATTGCAATACCACTTTCACGAAGACCACCCTTTCAACCAAAAACGAGTACTGTTGGCAACGGAATTGCTAAAAGCAGCAGGCACTTTACCGGAAGACCGAATCATCTCACCCAGAATGGCAACGGAAGAAGAATTAAAATTATTTCACGATCATGCATACGTTGAAGCAGTTAAACAAGCAAGTCAACGTATGCTTCCAGAACCAAGAGCTACCGAATATGGTCTTGGAACAGAAGATACACCTATATTTCCAGGAATGCATGAAGCCTCTTCCTATCTTGTAGGAGGTTCCCTAACAGCTGTTGATGAAGTGCTATTAGGTAGAGCGACTCACGCATTGAATCTTGGTGGTGGTCTGCACCATGGATTTAAGCGAAAAGCATCGGGATTTTGCATTTATAATGACGGTGCAATTGCGATTCGTTATATAAGGGAAGTTTATAATTTACGTGTGCTTTATGTCGATACGGATGCGCATCATGGTGACGGTGTGCAATGGGCATTTTATGATGACCCCAATGTGTGCACCTTTTCCATTCATGAAACAGGTAGATATTTATTTCCCGGTACAGGGAATGTTAATGAGCGTGGTATAAAGGAGGGGCATGGGTATAGCTTCAATCTGCCTATTGATGCATTCACAGAAGATGAATCGTTTTTGAATGCGTATACAACAGCGTTAACTCAAATTACAGCCTTTTTTAAACCAGATATAATTATAACGCAAAACGGCGCAGATGCGCACTGTTACGATCCATTAACCCATTTATGTAGTACAATGGCTATTTACGAGCGAATACCTTTATTAGCCCATCAATTAGCACATGAGTATTGTAACGGTAGATGGGTAGCATTAGGCGGAGGGGGTTATGATATGTGGCGAGTTGTTCCCCGTGCTTGGGCACAAGTTTGGAATGTCATGCACAATATGAAGCCTGCGAAAGGGGAACTGCCGACATCCTGGTTAGATAAATGGCAAAAAGAGAGCCCTGTTACACTTCCAACTCATTGGGAAGATGACCCTTCTATTGTTCCTGTCATTCCTAGAAAAGAAGAAATTTCTGAGAAAAACAAGCTTGCTTTACAACAGTTATTGAAATATACTGCTAAACCTTCAGACCAGCTGAAGCTATAAGGACACTCTCATCTAACTTACATACTCTAAAAACGAATATAATATACATCCTAGCTAAGAATACCCATTTTCCAGTTCCTTTCCTATAGGAACAAAGGAGCAAGCACACGGTTAGCAACGTAGTGAGTAGAAAGCAGCAACGAAAGTTTTAGGAATCATGCTCCTGCAACAGGAGTATGCGGCGCCCTCCGGCAAGTCCGTCTTTAGTCGGCCTTCCTATTTAGAACGAACCGATGATGACTTATCGTACAGAGATTCATGAAGTCGTCTAGTTGCTGGGCGCTGGTGCGGGACGTGGCTAAATAACTTAGTTAGTTTATCCACAGCTGCAAAATTTTAATTCCCTTAATTTCCTAGATCATGAAAAAAGAAGGAGAAACTTTAGTCAGTTTCTCCTTCTTGCATTTTTGGCAAATTATTTTCTTCCAGAATAACAATTTCTACCCGACGGTTCTTACTCCAATTAGCTGATGAATTATTTGGCGCTACTGGCTTCGTATCTGCATAGCCAACAGAAGAAAACCGTGATTTGTCAAAATGGTTTTCATTTAGTAGATATCGGATAACACTTCCAGCCCTTGCTCCTGATAATTCCCAATTCGAAGGGTATCTAAAATTAGAGATCGGCCTACTATCTGTATGACCTTCAACAAGTACAGGATTTGGAATATTATGTAGTAAAGAACTCACCTTATTTAAAAATGGCTTTCCTGATTCTAAAATAACTGCTTCTCCTGTATTAAACAGAAGACTGTCCTGCAAAACAAGTTCTACGCCTCGATCTGTTCGTGTGGCAGTTATCACATTATTTAAATCATTTTTATCCAAGTACGTTTCTACTTCTTGCAACAGTTGATCTAAAGAAGACTCTCCATCATCTTGACTAGCGTCTCTGTCTGTTGTGTCAGGTAGCTGTGTTGGTGAGTCAAACTCATTAGACTGCTCGCCATTCTCTTTATTGCTTGATTGTTCAGTTGGGTTTTCCATTGGAACAGCAGAAGGATAAGAATCAAAAATCATGCGATTACGAAATGATTCTGAAATAGCTTCAAACTTAACCAAATCAATTTGTGACATGGAAAAAAGCAACACAAAAAACACTAAAATCAGTGTTACCATATCTGAGTACGTAACCATCCATTTCGGTGCACCCTTGTTGGCTGTTTTCTTGATTTGCCTACGCTTCATGAATACTTTCCTCCATGAAACCAGGTTGTTCATCAAGTTGTTGTTGCTTTTTCCGATCCTCATTAGATAAAAAAGCGCTTAGTTTTTCTTCTAAAATTCGCGGGTTTTGACCAGATTGAACACCAATAACACCTTCGATCGTAATTTGCTTCATAAACACTTCTTCTTCTGTCTTACTCTCTAATTTAGCTGCCATTGGAATAAAGACTAAATTTGCAAGAACCGTTCCGTAAAGTGTTGTAAGTAGTGCTACAGCCATACTTGGTCCAAGTGCAGCTGGATCCTGAAGATTATTAAGCATCAATACAAGACCTACAAGTGTCCCAATCATTCCCCAGGAAGGTGCATATTCACCTGCTTTTTCAATTAAAGCTCTCCCTCGGAAATGCCTATCTTCTACAGCAATAATTTCCGCCTCTAGGATGTCCTTAATAACTTCAGGTTCGATTCCATCCACAGCAAGCAAGATGCCTTTTTTTATAAACGGGTCTTCTACTTCCTCTAGTTCATTTTCTAAAGCTAGAAGCCCTTCTCGTCTAGCCCTCTCAGATAAATGGACAAATAATGTAATTAATTCTGGTAGTCGCTGATCATGTTTATGAAAAGCTTCACTCAATACTTTTTTTGTCAGCTTAATTTGTTCAAATTTAAACGTAATGAGCATCGAAGCAACTAAACCACCAATTACAATGAAAATAGAAGAAATATCCAAAAACAAACCTGCTCCTTCAGACGATCCACTTTTGGAAACAATCGCTAACATAATCATGATGAAACCCATAGTAATGCCAAAAGGAGTTAATATATCGCGTTTTCTCATAGTTCTCTCTCCTCAGAATAGAAGTTGAATCATCTCTCTCTATTCCTTATATCGGCACCCTAGTTAGTTTGTTGAATTTCTTTTTTCAATTCGATGAGGTAAAACTACCCGTTGTTCCTGAACTTCTTCTTTGTTCATATACTTTGTTAGTAAGCGCATTGCAACTGCTCCAATATCATACATAGGCTGTACAATAGTGGATAGTGTTGGGCGAACCATCGTTGCTAATCGAGTATTATCAAAGCCAAACACCTCAATATCTTCTGGAACACGATATCCTTTATCCTGAATTCCATGAATGACGCCTAGAGCCATTTCATCAGAAGCAACAAAAACAGCTGCTGGTTTTTCATTCTCATCTAATAATTGATTTATTGCTTCGATACCTGAATTATAAGAGTAATCTCCTTTTACAATGAGTGACTCATTTACAGATAAACCTGCTTCATTTATAGCACGAGCATACCCCTTATATTTCAGCTGATTGATATGTGTTTCTTCTAACCCTGATACAAACGCAGGCGCTGATTTATTTTGCTCAATAAGAAATTGCGTAGCTTCATACGCCGCTTGTTCATAATCAATGTTTACAGAAGGAATTTCATTATTCTCATCGTATGTTGCCGCCAACACAACAGGTACAGAAGAACTTTTGAATTGCTGTACATGCTGATCAGAAATATTTCCTCCCATAAAAATAATGCCGTCAACTTGTTTTTCCAACATCGTATTTATTAATTGAATTTCTTTTTCTTCATTTTGGTCCGAGTTACTTAAAATCATATTGTACTTATACATCGTAGCGATATCTTCAATTCCTCTTGCGAGTTCCGCAAAGAAAATACTTGATATATCAGGAATAATCGCTCCAACAGTTGTTGTCTTCTTGCTTGCTAAGCCTCTCGCCACAGCATTTGGTCGGTATCCTAAACGCTCAATCGTAGCTAGTACTTTCTTTCTTGTTGTAGGTTTCACATTTGGGTTTCCATTAACGACACGAGAAACCGTAGCCATTGACACATTTGCTTCTCTTGCCACATCATATATAGTAATGTTATTCAATGTTTTTTCCTCCTATACTAATTATCGTTCTCTTTTTTCTATATCATACTCTACTATGAAAAATTTTTCAAAGCAAAAAAGGTTGAAGGCTTCTGATTGTCCTTCAACCTTTTTTATTCAGCATATTCTACTGGTTTTATTATAGAAAGGCAAGTAACTCGAAGCCTCCTAGTTCGCAATATATACTAGGTACGATTAGCTTGTTGAGAAGAGGTGTTATCTATTCTATTATACACATTCTTCACATATTTACCAAGTAATATTCCTTTTTACTTCATTCTTTCTGTCATATCTTTCATTTCTTCCATAAAACGGTGAAATGTCGGAATGTCCATCTGTTGCGCGGAATCTGACAGTGCAACTGCAGGGTCTGGATGTACTTCAGCCATTACACCATCAGCTCCGATAGCAATAGCCGCTTTGGCTGCAGGTAATAGTAAGTCTCTTCGACCAGTAGAATGTGTAACATCAACCATAACTGGTAAATGTGTTTCCTGTTTTAAAATAGGAACAGCAGAAATGTCTAATGTATTTCGAGTTGCTTTCTCATATGTCCGGATTCCCCGCTCACATAAGATAATGTTTTTGTTACCCCGGGATATAATATATTCAGCAGCATTAATAAATTCAGATATCGTTGCTGATAAACCACGTTTCAATAGAACTGGTTTATCGACATCGCCAGCAGCCTTGAGCAATTCAAAGTTCTGCATGTTTCTTGCTCCAATTTGAATCACATCCAAGTAATCAAGTGCCTCTTCAATATGTGCTGGATTTACAATTTCACTAACTACTGCTAAATCATGCTCTTTAGCAGCTTTTTTTAAGATTTCTAACCCTTCGACACCTAAACCTTGAAAATCGTAAGGAGAAGTCCTTGGTTTAAACGCTCCTCCTCGCAAAAGCTTTACGCCATGCTGTTTAATTGCTTTGGCAACTGTCGCAACTTGTTCATACCCTTCGACAGCACAAGGGCCCATAACAAAATGAACATTACCATCTCCAATTGTTGCACCATTTATATCAATAATGGTATTTTCAGGCTTTTTCTTTCGTGATACAAGCAATGCTTTACGATGATCATCTTCTTGCAGTTCTAAACTGGCCTTGAATATTTCTTTAAAAATATGCTCAATCGTCGCATTTTCAAACGGTCCGTCATTACTAGAAGTAATTTGATCTAACATATCTCTTTCCCGCACAGGGTCAAACCGCTTCATACTTTGCTTTGCTTTGATGTCCCCGATTTGCTGAACTAGTTTTGCTCTTTCATTGATTAATTGCAAGATTTCTAGGTTTACGTTATCTAACCTATCTCTTACTTGATCTAATTCGCTCATTTTATATTCCCCCTATGCTTAGGTTTTTTAATAATTAGTGAATATTATAGCTAATTATATACCCTTTGTCGATTAATTTTTAAAATTCATGTATAATGAAGCGCATTCATTGTAATTCACCCCTATTTTTAAAAACAACTTGCCAAAATACTACGTTTTTTCGATAAGAATAATGAGCGAGCCTTTTAGAAACAATGCGATTTAATTTAAAATGCAATGAAATAACCATAAAAAGAGAGGCTTACCACTTTAGACTACATGTGGTAGATGATATGATAGGAATGGATTCATATTCGTTGTATGAAAGGATTATGCTTAATGAAAGAACAGATTTTTGCTTTGGATATTGGTACACGTTCCGTTACTGGAATTATTTTAAATCAAGACAAGGAAGGCTTTGAAGTTATCGACTTCTGCATGATCGAGCACGATCACCGTGCTATGTGTGACGGTCAGATACATGATGTTGTCGCTGTCGCTAAAACAATTAACCAAGTGAAAAAAAGGCTGGAACAATCATATGGGACATTAACTAAAGTCTGCGTTGCAGCTGCAGGACGCTCACTAATTACCATGAATGGCACAGCCACGTTATCCCTGCAAAATCAGCCTATTAAAGATTCTGAAATCATTCAGCATTTAGAACTAAGCGCCGTGCAAGATGCTCTAGAAAAAGTAAGCCAACAAGAACAGGTTGCGAATACCTATCCATATTATTGCGTCGGTTATTCTGTTCTCCACTATTATATCGACGAACAGCAAATTGGTTCCCTCATTGATCAGCGTGGTGAAGTAGCAAGCACTAAAATTATTGCTACATTTTTACCTAAGGTAGTTGTTGAGTCCCTCTTAGCTGCCCTTTCCAGAGCTGAACTAGAAATGGAAGCTTTAACACTTGAACCAATTGCAGCAATGGATGTACTCATACCTGAATCAATGCGAAGATTAAATGTTGCTTTGGTTGATATAGGTGCAGGCACTAGTGACATCGCAATTACAAACCATGGGACGGTTGCGGCTTATGGAATGGTCGCAGTCGCAGGTGATGAAATTACGGAAGCTATCAGTGATACATATTTATTAGACTTCCCCGACGCTGAAACGTTTAAAAGGGCTATTGTGCAACATAAAGAAGCAAAAGCGCAAGATATTCTTGGCTTTGAAACGACCATATCTTATAAGCAATTAACCAAAGATATCACTTCAGCTATTAACTTTTTGGCTGCAAATATCACGGAAGAAATTTTAAAATTAAATAGCAAGCCTCCAAAGGCTGTTATGTTAATTGGTGGAGGAAGCCTCACACCGAAGATAACAAAAATGATTGCCAAACAACTTGAACTCCCCGAAAATAGAGTTGCTGTAAGAGATATTAGTGCCATTAAACAACTTACTCTTAATGAGAATTTACCTATCCAACCTGATTTTGTCACACCTATTGGTATAGCCATTGCTGCAAAACGGAATCCTGTTCATTATATTAGCATCTACCTAAATGAACTTACACTAAGACTATTTGAAATGCGTACATTAACAGTTGGAGATTGCTTTATCCAAGCAGGGATAGATGTTCATAAGTGGTATGGAAGACCAGGTGCTGCTTCGATTATTACTGTAAACGGAAAAAAAATCACTTTACCTGGGGAGTTAGGAGAGCCACCACAAATAATGTTAAACGGAACTGTGACTACCGTCGATAAACCAGTAAAAAATGGTGACTTTATTCAAATTGAAAGAGGGAAAGATGGACAATCTGCTACCATTACCCTCTATGAATTGATTGGTGAAGTAAAACCAATGACCGTTTGGTTTGAAAATCATCAGCATACAATTTCTCCTACGTTTTTCGTTAATCAGCAACCAGCGAAAAAAGATGATGTAATTCAAGATAATGACATGATCGATTGGTTTCAGCCCAAGCGACTTCAAGACGTAATCAAACAATTGTCTAGTATCGAATATGATAGAATCAAGCCTTTTTCCATCTTTGTGAATGGAAAGGAAGTTCAACTTTCTATTGGAGAGACGCAATTTTTCATTAATCAACAAAAAGTAGATCCCTCACAACTTCTTTATGACGGTGATCATATTCAAATTATCCAAGGCAAGCAACCAAACGTGCAGGATTTATTAGATCAAGAAGGAAAAAATTATTGGCGTTCTATAACTATATTCTTTAACGGAAAAAAAATCCAATTAAACCAACCAGCATATATAGTAAAAAGAAACGACGAGCGATTAAAGGGAGATAGTTTACTTGATCGTGGAGATAAGTTGCAAATATCTACTCAGAGTAATGGCTTTATTTATCAAGATGTATTTCAACATGTAGATTTAGACCTATCTTCAGCAAGCGGGAAATTCCAAGTTTACAAAAACAAGCAACCAGCTCAATTTCACGAAAGTATACAACCTGGTGATGAGTTAGAAATTATTTGGTCAGAATAAAAGATGTTTACAAGTTTTACGGCACGAATAGCATACAAGGTACTATTTTGTGAACAAAGGCTCGGGGCGCCCGGTTAGCATCGTAGCGAGTGGAGCGAATCAACGAAAGTTTTAGGAACCATGCTCCTGCAACAGGAGTATGCCGCCCTGCCGCCCTCCAGCAAGCCCGTCTTTAGTCGGCCTTCCTATTTAGGAACGAACCGATGATGGCTTAGCTAAGGGGCAATGGAATGAAGTCGCCTAGTTGCTGGGCGCTGGAGCCGGACAGAGGCCGTGTTCGGTTGTTTGGTTACGTCATAGCATCAAATTTTATACTTTCTTATCTGTTAAGAAAAACGTGGCTTATTCGCAAAAATTTGTGGATTTATACTTTACTATAACGCTTAAAAAAACAAGCACCTACAAATCGAGGTGCTTGTTTTCTTTTACACTATATGTTTTCACATAGCGATGAAGTCACGTTTTTTTATACGAGGAGACAACATGTATTAATTTTTCTTTTCTAATTCTTCGGCTGCTTCCTCCATTGCTTCTGCAACGTCCTCTGCTTTTTCTAATGCTTCATCTTCTTTTTTACGCTTTTCTTTTAGTTTGGATTGTACACCTTGTGTTACATCTTTTGTTTTTTCTGCTGCTGTTTTTGTTACCTGTGATGTAGATTCCATTGCTTTTTTCTTTAAATCAGAACCAGTGGTATAAGCTTTGTCTTTCCAATTAGTTCCTTTTTCTTGAGCTACTTCTTTCCAATCATATGCTTTCTTCTTTACTTGGCTAGCCCCCGTATTAATGTCATCACGGAATTCTTTTCCGGTTTTAGGTGTCATTAATAGAGCAGTCAATGCACCAACAGCTGCACCTATAAATGTACCTAAAATAAAATCTTTACTATTGAACTGATTATCTGCCATTTATTATTCCTCCTACACTGTACTTATTTATTTTTTTTCTTCCATAGTTCCATTAAAGTAGTTCCCCATTTAATTGCTTGTGACGTTTTCTCAGGGTTCTTATTTGCTGCTCTTGAAACACTATTTGTTAACTCTCTTAATGAATGATTAAATTCTGTTATTGTATTACCAACACCTTTAAAACCATCAAATAGACTATTTAATTTACTTGATTTTTGATTCATATCATCTGCTAATTGATTTGTTTTTGTTAATAATTGTGTTGTTTCTTCCGTGACTCCTTGCACTTGTTGTTCAAGGCTGGATAATGTTTCAGATACATTATGTAAAGTTTCCCTTGCTGCTTTTAACGTAATAACCATGTATACAACTAAAACCACAAATGCGATAGCTGCAATAACAGCGGCAATATATGCTAAAATTTCCATATTACTTCTTCACTCCCTAACTACTTTATTATGTTGTCAACATAGCTTTAAATAATTTCCTTATATTATCTAACGTATTAAACAAAGATAGTATATAAATTAAGTTACCCAATTGTGTCACAAATAAAACATGTATGAATAGCTTATCGTTTTTCTTATACTATTCCTATAGTATTATTATTCGACAACAAAAGCCATAATTCCTTTATTTATTCTTAGAAAAACTGGGCTTGTCCCAAAGTCTTATGGCGAAAGCTGTAGTTTTTCTTATACTATAAACCCTAAAAATTTTATACTTTTCCTATAGTGTAAGAACAAAGGCTCAGGGCGCCAGTATAGCAACGTAGCGAGCGCAACGAATCCACGAAAGTTTTAGGACTTAGGTTAGGGCAATGGAGTGAAGTCGCCTAGTCGCTTGCGCTGGAGCCGAACGTAGCTAAATACTTAGTTAGTTTATCGACAGCTGCTAAATTTTTCTGAATTTCATAATTTCCTAGACAATAAAATGAAAGAGTCTGCTTTTTCATCAGACTCTCCTTTATTATTTATGTGGTCAATATTTTTTCATATGCCTCTTGAAATTTTTGAATGTCGCCTGCCCCCATAAAAATAAGTACGCTATCGGCAAATTTCTGTAAACCTTTGGTATCTGTTAATTCTAATAGTGAACTATTATCCACTAGTTTTTGTAAATCATGAATGGTTAATTGACCACTTTCTTCCCTTGCTGAACCAAATATATCACATAAATAAACATGGTCTGCTTGTGATAAGCTATCAGCAAATTCTTGCAAAAATGTTTTTGTTCTTGTAAATGTATGTGGTTGAAAAATCGCTACAATAGATTTATTTGGATATTTCTTTCGAGCCGAATCAATAGTAGCGTTTATTTCCTTCGGATGATGCGCATAGTCATCAATAAGTACCTGATTTCCTATTCGTTTTTCAGTGAATCTCCGCTTAACACCGCCAAAACTAGCCAAATGCTTCATGCACTCAGCGTTTATTCCTTCATAATGGCATATAGCAATTACTGCTAATGCATTCAATACGTTATGATTTCCATACATTGGAATAGAGAAAGTTTCATAAAACGTATTCCTGACAAATACATCAAACGTTGTTCCGTTCTCCGTTTCCATTACATTTTGAGCTTGAAAATCGTTCGTATCAGTAAACCCATAATAAACAACAGGAACTTTTGCTTGTATCCGTTGTAATTGTTCATCATCACCACAAGCAATAATACCTTTTTTTACACGTTCTACCATAGATTGAAAAGCGCTAAAAACGTCATCAATACTTGTAAAATAATCTGGGTGATCAAAATCAATATTTGTCATAATCGCATAATCGGGTTCATAACTTAAAAAATGACGGCGATACTCACAAGCCTCAAACACAAAATACTTGCTATCCACATGCCCCTTACCTGTGCCATCTCCAATTAAATAAGAAATGGGAAAAGAACTGCTCAAGACATGACTGAGCAGACCAGTCGTTGATGTTTTACCATGTGCGCCAGTAACTGCAATGCTTGTATATTGCTTTAGCCATTCTCCAAGAAATTCATGATAACGATAGAAGGTTACGCCTAACCTTCTTGCTTCTTTTATTTCTAGATGGTTATCGGAAAATGCATTCCCAGCGATAACCGTATAATTCTCTTTTATGTTACTTTCTGCAAAAGGAAAAATGGGAATTTTTTTTTCTTCCAATGCTTCTTGCGTAAAAAATCGTTTCTCCACATCTGACCCTTGCACATTCTCTCCAGAATCATGCAGGATCTGAGCAAGAGCACTCATTCCTGTTCCCTTTATACCAATAAAATGGTAAGTTGTCATAAATGAACCTCCAAATTGTTGTAAAAAGATTCAATCATCTTTTAACTATTTTGCACAGTTTTTTATTATAGCAAATTCTTTTCCAGATGAGAAAAGAAAACCTGTTTTTAAAGTATACTTACATAGTCCTTGTATTTTTAACCTTTACCAAATCGGTCAGGAATAATTTACGTTTGTTCAGTATAAGGAACTTTTTCTAACCGTGGATTTGGTCTATATCGTCTTCCTTCTTTTGCTTCTTGTGTACCATTCAAAAGTACATTGTCGCCTGTAAAGCCAATATTCAATTTAAGTAAGCTTCTACCTACACCATACATATCCACAGGAACACCTAGCTTTTCAAACTCTACAATACGAGCTTCTGTAAATCCACCACTAACCATAATTTTTACGTGTGAGAATCCTTCTTCATCCAATGCGTTTCTTAGCGCAAAAATGAGCTCTGGGTTTACTCCCCTTGGATCAAATGTACCCATTAAATGGTGGTTGCGTAAGAAGTATTTATCAACTAATGTACGTGACGTATCTAGACGAACAGACTTTAATTCATCGCCAAATGCATGTGCAACTTTCAGAGAATCTGTGATTACATCATTATTATAGTCAACAAGTGCTGCTAGATCATCTTCAGGGAATAATTCATGATAAGCTTTACAAGCTGCGACAATATCCCCGCGGAACATCTGAATTAACGCATGAGGCATGGTTCCCATCCCTTCTTTGCCCCACCATTCATTCATCGCGTGTGTAGCTTGCGCTGTTGATCCACCAATGAATGCTGCATAACCATCTCCAGCTTGTTGTGTATAATGATCATCACGGTCTCCCATAAAAATGACTGGTTTTTGTTTCCCTGACGTCCGGGCCGCTTTTACCACATTATATACATTGGTTGCGACAGATGTTCTTCTCGATAAAATCCCATCAATAATGCCCTCTAAAAAGCCAAATTGATGATAAGCTCCAGATACAGTTAACACAGATTCATACGGTCTAATCTTGTCTCCATCTTTTAATGAATGGATTTCCAGTGTCTCCGCATTATCCGCAAATTTATGTAATAAAGCTATTGCTTCATCCGACCCACACAATACTGCATCGTTTTTTTGAAAGAACTGCATTGTCACTTGGTTGTTTGGTAATTTTTTTGCAGCTATCTCTCTTGTTTTCAAAAAATATACTGCCGAAAACCAGCCTTCCTTAATGCGCTCATCAAATTTGAAGGTTTTGTTTGTCAAACGTTCTATTTTCCCATTTAGCTTTTGTTCAATTTCCTTCATAGTGTCAGTTTTCTCCCTTTATATGTGATCATTAAACATATCATATAAAAAAATCGTGCCGGAAACAAGAATTAGTGTCCACTATAAAAACATAGCTACCCCCAAAAAAGGCAAATGCGATAGAAAAAGATACTGTTTTATGTAATAGCTTAACGTATTTTTTGCAAATTGTATTATAAAAATCCCATTCAGCAGAAGTCGCTTCTCTTCTTCTACTGAATGTTTCTACAACAAAGGTATTACGTAAAGCTTTTGAATACATAGAAGATGATTTACTTCAAATCGATATAGTAACTAACACGTACTTGGTAGCTTTGATAATACTAGCCAGAGGAAAATGCTAGTGATTAGGCAAGTTGCAACTCATTCCTTTTGGCATGAAGTTGTCTTATATCATGTCCTCCACTTGAGTTGACGTAACTAAAACTTCTCTCGGCTTACTACCATTTTGCCCCGATATAATCCCCCGCTGTTCGAGCGTATCAATTAATCTAGCAGCTCGATTGTAACCTATTTTAAAATGACGTTGCAACAAAGATGTGCTGGCTCCATTTTGCTCTAGTACGAATAAAATAGCATCTTTTAAAAGTTCATCTTCTTCCTCTTCTGTATGGATTTGTTCTAGTAACTGCTCTTGTTCAAATAAATAATTAGCAGGGGCAATACTTCTTGTGTAACTTGCCACTCTGTCGATTTCATCATCAGATACAAATGGTCCTTGTAGACGAACCGTTTTTCCAGAACCATTCTCTATAAATAACATATCCCCTTTTCCTAGTAGCTTCTCTGCCCCGCTTGTATCAAGTATAGTTCTAGAATCAACTTGTGAAGACACGCTAAAAGCAATTCTTGTAGGTATGTTAGCCTTTATTAATCCAGTGATCACGTCCACAGAGGGCCTCTGTGTTGCTAATATTAGGTGAATTCCACAAGCCCTTGCTTTTTGCGCAATTCTACTTATCGCGTCTTCTACATCTTGTGGGGAGACCATCATTAAGTCTGCCAGTTCGTCAATGACAATAACAATAAAAGGAAGCTTATTCTTCATTTGTTGCTGTTTGACCATTTTTTCATTATATCTCTCTATATCACGTACGCCTTCGTGAACGAATTTTTCATAGCGTTCTTCCATTTCTGCAACAGCCCATTTTAAAGCAGCGGTAGCAGCTTTTACATCTGTTATAACCGGTGAAACAAGATGAGGGATTCCGTTATACGGAGCCAATTCCACCATTTTAGGGTCAATAAGTAAAAATTTCACTTCTTCATGATGGGCTTTATACAATAAACTAATTAAAATGGTGTTAATACAGACACTTTTCCCAGACCCCGTGGCACCCGCGATTAAACCATGGGGCATTTTTTGAATATTGGTAATTAAAGGTTCACCTTCTATACTTAGGCCTAAAGCAATGGTTAACGGTGAATTGCTTTTTTTAAAGGCTTCTGTTGCAAACACGCCTTGTAACCCTACCATTTGCGGTTTTCTATTCGGTATTTCTATCCCAATAGTATTCTTACCCGGAATCGGCGCTTCAATTCGAATATCTTTTGCAGCCATATTTAGTTTTAAGTCATCACTTAAGTTTCTCACTTTGCTAACTTTAACCCCAAGCTGCGGTTGAACCTCAAATCTTGTAACGGAAGGGCCTTGGGTAACATTTACTACTTTTGCTTGGACATTAAAATACTTTAGCGTTTGTTCAAGGAGCTGCTGTTGTTCATCCAACCATGCTTTATCATCTGAAGAATGGTCCTCTATATCATTTAATAAATGCAAAGGTATTTCCTGCACAGCGTTGTGCTCCGTTATCATATCAGTCGCCTCATTTGTCCATTGACTAGGCCGTGTTTCTTCAGCATTTTTATTGTGTTTTTGCTTTGTTCGATCCCATAAGTTTTTCTTATCTCTCGGTGTCATCATCACATTAAATGGAACATTATTTTGCCCCATCTGCTGTTGTCTCCGTCTTTGGGATAAACGACTTTCCCGTTTTGGTTCTGTTTTTGTTTGATTCGTTTGTTCATCTTCTTTCTGTTGGTCATCATCGCTCCGTTCTTCTTTCACTACCGTTGCAGCTGATTCTTGCTTCGTTTCTACTTGTTCTTCTGTATCTTTCTGATTAAAAGACTCAGATGGAATATGGTTTTGTTCATTAGCTGTACTTGCATCTGTGTGCTTTTCGTGCTTTTCCATACTTGCACTTTGGTACGTTTCTTCTTCTTTTAGATCATTTATTGTTTCCTTCTGTTCAACGTTTGTTTCTTTTTTGTTTCGCTTGAAATAACCCTCATTTTGTATTTCACTGTTTGCCAATTGCTTTACATCTTCTATTGCTTGTTTACGTTGATAAGCAGGAACTTCAACATCTACAGCATTGATTTCCGTTCTAGATGGCCCTTCCTTCAATACCTCCAAATCTTTAAATGGATCAGTCTCCTGCTTACGCTTATAGGCAGGAACTTCCTCTATTACTTTCGCCTTGTTTTCATTTCGTGGGCGGAAACCATATATAGGTGAAGGAACTTCTGTTGGCCGAAATGGTTGGTCCGGATTTTTTTTATATACTTTATGCTTCGAATGTTCATCTTTATAGCCTTGCATCGTTGTATGTCTTGGTTTAGAATGATTGTGATTCCTTCTTCGAAATGCTGGTGTATCATATTTAGATACGTCATCTTCTGTTGATTTGGAATATGTATGTTCTTGTATGCTTGGTTTTTGAGTTTTTGGATTACTTCTATTTTCGAACACTTCATTTTTGTCAGAATAGCTACGATGCTGATTCGTTTCATTTCCTTTATCCGGAACTACAGGAAAGCGAAATGATTTTTTTGCAGGATATTGATACATCATTTTGGCCTCAGGATGATGTCTATCTGGTTGCTGCATATATTCATCTCGATGGTTTTCTTCATCACTTATAAAAAGGCGCTTTATTTTTTTCTTCCAATTATCCCACATTTCTACTCACTCTTTCTTTATATTAAAACTGTCTTTATCCATTGTAGCAGTTTTTTAGTCCATATTGAAAATTATATTCATAAAAGATAGAAACAGTAAATTCAAACTGGTATTTCAACAATGAACAAGTATTTTGAAAACACTTTCAGAAAAAACATATCACGAAAGGCTCTATGATCAAAGCTTTCGTTTTATGTATAGCCAAAAGCTATACTTTCCTATGCTCAAACGATCTAGACTTGTTCAGACTGCAGCTTTCATTTCTTAAAGTGAAGAGCTTACAACACCGATATTCCAATAAAGCTTTATACTTCCCCCATAGGTGAGAAAAAACAACCTTATGCACAGGTTGTTTTCATTGTTAGATTAAATGTTAAATGCTGATCCAACTTCATAGGAATTATTTAAAACATATATACCTTTTTCCTTTGGTGCATTTGGTAAGCCTAATTCCTTTTGCGAGCAGATCATACCATGAGAAGGCACCCCTCTTAATTCAGTTGGCTTAATTTTTAACCCACTTGGCATCGTTGCCCCTACTTTTGCCACGACAACATGTTGACCAGCTTCTACATTTGGCGCCCCGCAAACAATTTGTAATACTTCCTCACCTACATCCACTTGGCAAACGCTCAACTTATCTGCGTTTTCATGTTGTTTTTTTTCTTGAACATAGCCAACCACAAATTTAGCACTTAAGTCAAAATCAAGGTCATCATTTAATTGGTGCGTTGTAAAAAGCTTTTGTATTTTTCTTAGCATATCTTCTGTTAACGTCATTTTTCCTACTTGTAAAAAGGAAAAATGCTCAGAAGCTTGAAAAATATTATAGCCTATAACTTCATTATGCTCATTCTTTATTCGTACAATATCACCTATTCTATCATGCTGAATCTGGTAGCGATCTCCTTCTTTCAACGGTATAATCAATACATCACCAATACCATCAACGTTATAAAATATGTCCATCCTTCTCATCCTTTTTTTACTTTAATTGTCTTTTTCTGGTCTATTCTTAGCAAGTATAAATATTGGTTCAAGATGTTTATCTTCGTAAATCATTGGCAAAGAAGTAATGGGGATTCTACCTTCAGCAAAAAACTTCATCGTCATTTGCGCTAAAACATCGTACCCCATTTTATTTTGCACATCTGCAATAATAAATACATCTTGGTGTGGGACGGCAACTGCCATTTCCCCCTTACTATTTGCTTTCATTTCCTCCAAAAACGCTTCGTTCAAAATTCTACTGGCGTCATAGCCATCTTGGGAAGCAAGAAAATAAAAATCATTATCTGCTACTTGATCATGCTTATAATCTATTGGCAAGGAACGTAAATTAAATGATGCAATCTCATCAATTCGCTCCTCTGACCAACCTTCTTTTTCAATTAGCGGTTGGTCAATTAAACGGTACGATTTTCCTAGATCAATGGCATAGAAAATACGTGTTTCAGCCGTATGTTCTTTATAAATAAGCTTATTATTGGCATTCGTTTTAATTGGAAATGAGGTAGACCGGATAACTGGAAAGATCTGTTTTTCCATACCTTCCAACTGTTGTTCTTCGTTCATAATTCGCAATGCTTCTTTTACATGATCCTCTAAATCATCAATGACTGATTCGCCTTTTTGATTATATTTCGCTACAACATTAGGTAAAGTAATAGTAATTCCTTGTTTTGATGCTTTCCATTCTACCCGAAAAGTATCTTTATCGCGATTATACGTCGTTTGCCAATTGTCATTTTGAAACCGTTCGTCTAATAGCTTTTTTAATTTGATACTTGTCATTTGCATATTGCTCGCTCCTTACTTTAAGCTAGGATTTTAGCTCGGAAGACCATCCATAAATTGGATAATCTCTTCTTTTGTTTTTCGATCTTTACTTACAAATCTCCCTACTTCTTCTCCGTCTTGAAACGCAAGAAAACTAGGAATGCCAAAAATAGAATAATCTTGACAAATATCCATAAATTCATCTCTATCTACTTTTATAAACGAATAATCAGGATAAGCTACTTCAATTTCTGGCAATATGGGCTCAATTACCGTACAATCTGGGCACCACCCTGCTGTAAAATAAAGCACCACCTTCCCTTGATTTATTACTTCTGTAAATGATTTTTGTTTCGTCAATGTTTTCACGGTTATCTACTCCTTCAATGTATATATTAAGTTACTTTGAAAATACATGTAACTTTGTTTCCGCTCACAGGACGTTTTATCTGTATGCTAACTACAGGAAATACTTGTCCCACATACTCTATCCTCCGTCTCCACCAACGTTCTAGTTTTCCAACATCTATCTTACTATGAATTAGGATAAAATTAAAACGACTTGAACTTGAGTACTTTTTTATCTAGAAAATAAGTTTTGCACCATAGTTTCTTTCAACCATTTTACTTAGACGAAATTAGCTAACACGATCATCCTAACATTAACCTTCTCTATAGCGAGGTAAAGGTATCGCTTGTTATTCACTTAACTTTGTCAACTCGCTTCTTTCAAGCAATTATGTCCGGACTAAAAACGGCGGAACTTCTCAAACGCACTGTTTTCAGTTACGATAGATGTAATGATACAAGGAGGAGATATGATGGAACTTACTGTCTATTTAGCTGGTCAAATACATGATAGCTGGCGCGATGACGTAAAAAAGTTGGCAGAAACAAAAGAACTGCCGTTACAATTCGTTTCCCCGCAAACCAATCATGAAAGATCCGACAATATCGGGGAAGCTATTTTAGGAAAACAACCTGATTCTCTCTACAAAGATGAGGCTGCCTCACGTATTAATAATTTTCGTACGCAAGTATTAATGGAAAAGGCTGATATTGTTATCGCACTCTTTGGGGAAAGCTATAAACAATGGAATACAGCAATGGATGCAAGTCAGGCAATTACGTTAAATAAACCTACAATAATTATTCGACCGAAATCTTTAATTCATCCGCTCAAGGAACTGTCGGAAAAAGCAAATGTGACCGTTGAAACTGTGGAGCAGGCGTTAGACGTTATTGCATACATTTTTGAATAAACGGAACTATAATCAGTGGGATGTTTTTTCTCCCACTGGTTGTCCAATAATCAATTCATTCTTCAACTTACAAGGCTTGGCGTTACGTTTTGAATAAGCTCTAACCTCTATTATTATAAACTTCTTTCCATACATTTACAGTAAATCCATCAGTGCTCTACATATCTTCTAATAAATAATAACGTCGACACGGTTAAATCAGTTTACGAAATAGAATAACAGCATATAAGCCCGTAGATAACTACAGGCTTATTAAGCTCTGTAAGGTTTATTCTTACTACTCTAGAGCTGATTATATTCCCATTGTCCACGCAATAATTCTATCACATGAGAAAACATGTCTATCCTAGATATTCGCTCTGCTGTAAAAATACCAATTGCTCCTTCTTTCTGTCTAACTTGCTTTCGATGTGCGAATGTATCCATAACTTCACCAAGTTCTCTGCCTTTTAGAAGTTCCTTGGTAATTTCTTGCGGCAAAAGAATGCGAGCACCACTAGCTGTATAGAGGTGACCCGGTAACGCTAGCGCTCCCCAATTACAAAGGTATAATTTATTACCAATAAACATGACGCCACCTTCTAGTCCGATCCCAAATGTATTTGTTTCCCCTTGAATACAATTAAGGGCACGATGAATTGCACCCTGCTTCGTCTCTTCATCAGAGAATGGTTGTGCTGACACTCCTGATGAAGCGCCTTTAGATGTAACAGAAGCATTTGGAAAAACTTTTTCGACAGCTTGAATTTTTGCTTTATTTTTTGAACCAATTATAATCCTCATTTGCTTTCTTACCTTTATATCCATTAAACGGAACGGTGGATATGATCCAGCGTTGTTTGATCTGTGGATTTGACAAGCTTGATTAGTAATTCTTTAGCAGCTGCATAATCATCCACATGTATAATAGATGATGATGTATGAATGTAGCGCGAGCATATACCGATGACTGCAGAAGGAACGCCTTTGTTTGCTACATGAACTCTACCTGCATCTGTTCCACCTTGCGAGATAAAATATTGATAAGGTATATCGTTGCTCTCTGCTGTATCGAGAACAAAATTTTTCATGCCTTGATGTGTAATCATTGTTCGGTCAAAAATACGCAATAATGCACCCTTACCTAATTGCCCAAATTCATCTTTTTTCCCTGACATATCATTAGCAGGAGACGCATCCAATGCAAAAAATATGTCCGGTTGAATTTTATTAGCTGCAACTTGTGCACCACGCAAGCCAACTTCCTCTTGTACTGTCGCACCTGCATACAATTCATTCGGTAAGGCATCTTTTTGCACTTCTTTTAACAATTCAATCGCTAATCCACAACCATAACGGTTATCCCATGCCTTAGCTAAAATTTTGTTACTATTTGCCATCGGCGTAAATGGCGTTAAAGGGACAATCTGTTGCCCTGGTTTAACACCTATTTTTTCAACATCCGCTCTATCATCTGCACCAATATCGATGAGCATATGTTTTATTTCCATTGGCTTTTTGCGTTGTTCATCTGTTAAATTATGAGGTGGAATTGAACCAATTACACCAACAACTGGCCCATTATCTGTTATAACTTGCACTCGCTGAGCAAGTAATACTTGATTCCACCAACCACCTAATGGCTGAAAACGCAACATGCCATTATCTGTTATTTGTGTCACCATAAAACCAACTTCATCCATATGACCTGCTACCATAACTTTAGGTCCTGATCCTTTTTTTACACCAAATATGCCACCTAAATTATCTTGCATGATTTCATCGGCATATTTGGATAACTCTTGTTTCATAAATGAACGCACAGCATGTTCATTGCCTGACGCACCTTGAAGCTCTGTCAATTGTTTAAATAAGGACAATGTTTCTTGATTCATTCCTGTATCCCACCTTCAATTTATGTATAGTATTTAGTATACTTGAAGGAATGCTTGGATTTCCAGTATTCTTCTTTACCTAAGAAAATGAGCTCGTATTATTTTCAATATTACATATGCACGTTCCCTCTTTTCATTTCAAGGAATTTGTCCCTGACTTGCTAAAGTGCCTACTACATTTCATCCATATAATTAATTCTTTAAAAACACTACTTAACTCAGCAAACTTTTTTATGAACCTATACCTTAATTTTCCTTGATGACATAGGTATATCTAATGTTTACAAACCAATTCTATTCATATAAAAATAGTTACTGCTAATCAGAGGCTTTAACCAGCAGTCTTTCATATATTAAACCGAGCATTTTTTATTTTCTATTTTATTCTAAATACGTTATACTAGCAGATAAGAAACTGTAAAGCGATTACTTAAATTGATAGTAAGAGGTGAGTAATAATGGGTGTAAAAAAAGCAGTTATTGCTGCAGGGCTTGGCGTTGCTGTAGGCTACCTTGCAAAGCAACAACTGGATCAAATGCAAAAAGTTACTCCTGAGAAAGCATTAAACCATGCAAAAGAAACATTTAAGAAGCAAGGGCCAATTAGCGGTTCTTGGATTTATATGCAACCACAAGAAGTAGAGAAAAACGGGCTTCTCTACGATGCTTACCGTGGTGGAGTTACACGGAATTTAGACGGGGAAAACAAGCAGTATGAATTTTATGTAGATGTTGAAACTGGTGCGGTGATTGACGCCGTACAAACAACATAAACAGCTTTAGTACTTATCAAATAAGTGAAATAGGTTAACCTATTTCACTTATTTTTTGTGGTCTAGGAAATTATCAAATTTAGCAGCTGTGGAGTTATTTATTAGCCACGTCCTGCTCCATCTCCCAGCAACTAGGCGACTTCACTCCATTGCCCTAAGATAAGCCATCATCGATTCGTTCTAAATAAGAAGGCCGACTAAAGACGGGCTTGCCGGAGGGCGCCGGCATACTCCTGTTGCAGGAGCATAATTTATTCGTTCCAGTCACTACGTTGCTATACGGGCGCCCCGAGCCTTTGTTCATACATATTAGAAGTTACGACTTTGCTCCATATACTACTTACGTACTAATTGATCCATACAAATTCCCAATCCATTAAATTTTATAGCTCGATAATACACATCGTGATAAAATGTATACCATGCCTGCCTTTGATATCCATAAGCCATCCATTTTTCCTTTTGGTAAACAGAAGTTACGGGGTAATCATCATAAGCTAGTACCCATAATTTATTTTGATGTGCATGTGTTGGCATAATGTCCGCCATATGTATCCAACACGTATCTCCTTCTTCAAAAACAATAACGCTATGACCATCACTATGACCGCCACTATGAATCATTTTTAACCCATCTGTAATCTCAATTTCGTGTGAAAATGGTTGAACTTGTTTTTTTATTGCTTCCCAATTACTCTTCCAATAAGTATTTTTAGATCGAATATTTGGGTTTCTCATTTCTTTCCATTCTATATCTGTTACATAAATGACGGCATTCTTAAATACAGATTCATATGAATCCGCCGCCACAGGATAGGTTAAACCCGATGCATGATCAAAGTGCATATGCGTCATTAAAATACCATGGATATCATTTGGTGCTAATCCAAGAACGGCCAAATCATAAACAACCTTTGACTGCTCTGTAACCCCAAAGTTTCGCTGTTGCTTCTCTGTCAATTTATTTTGCCCAATTCCGCTATCAATTAAATAATTTCTTCCATCCAGTTGTAATAGTATCGGATCTGTTCGTAACTCAATTTGATTCCACTCGTTTGTCGGGTACTTTGACTGCCATAGCACTTTAGGCACTACTCCAAACATCGCCCCTCCATCTAAATGGATTACTCCTCCTTGAAGCCATGTCAAAGTTGCTCTTCCTACCTTTAACTTCTCCATCCAATCCCCCCTAAGCAGTTAAAAACTTGGCTTATCCACCAAACCTTTATAGTGCAAGCTGTAGTTTTGCTTATGCTATCAACCTTTAAACTTTCCTATAGAGCAACAAGAAAACGCATTCATTTTATTATACATCTTATCAGAACCTTATTGGTTTCGTAAAATACTTTTCACTTGCAGTACCTTTAATGACCAACATGTGAAAGAAATGGTTTATTATTAGAAATAACTTGGCTTATCTCCAAGGCTAAAAGCACCATTTCCTTATACCATAAGCTTTGAATTGTATATTTTTCCAAATGCAAACAGCTTAGCGAGTGTACAACAAACTCGCCAAGCTGTTACAGGTTTACAGACTCCGTATTTTTAACGCGGCAACGATATATGGGTTGTCCTTTTGCTGTAAATTTTTCTTCATATTCCGTCATCCGATTTGTAGGGTCATCTATTCCATGCAAATCTAAGTTCACTTCTTCAATTTGCAGTCCATTTTGCGAAAAACTCTCTAATGAATATTCAAACAATCCCATATTATCGGTTTTTAAAACAATTTCACCGTTTGGTTTTAAAATTTCTCGATATTTTTCTAAGAAAGTATAATAAGTTAACCTTCGTTTTTCGTGCCGATTTTTTGGCCAAGGGTCTGAAAAATTTAAATAAATCAAGGATAATTCCTCTCTTGCAAACAAATCCGTTAAGTTTTCAGCGTTAACATGGATTAAGCGAATATTTGGCATTTCTGCATCAACAACTTTTTGAGCAGCAGTTACAATAATACTTTTTGCTACTTCAATGCCGATAAAATTAACATCTGGGTATTGTCTAGCCATTTCAACGATAAATTGCCCTTTACCTGATCCTATTTCAAGGTGAATAGGAGCATCATGATTCGTAAACACTTCCTGCCATCTACCGCGATAGTTGTAAGGATTGGAAATAACCGTGTCTGCATGCTTTTGTAAAAAATCATCTGCCCACGGCTTATGTCGCTGACGCATATATAAAATCCTCTCTTTCTGTTTTCAAGTATAGAAATAGAAATGTGATTCATACTATATTTAGAGGTGATTTGATATGGAATTAAATACAAATAATCAACTAACTTTGCTTATAGATTTATTAGATGAACATCGAACCGACCTTTGTGGTAGCGTCTCTGAATATCAACAAATAACCAGACTTGTGAACTCCCTTATGCAAAATAGTGCTATTTCCGATCAAGAGATACAGGAGTTACTTCCTGAAATTTACGACTACGGGAAGAACGGTGAATCATCACAAAATATGGAAGCACATATTACGGCCAACAATACACAGTTAGCTACATGGATTGATGCGCTTCACCAAACAAATTTACATTAATTTTCCTATTTGATTATTCAAAACATCTAACTCGTTTAATCGGTCTACAAACTTAGCATCTTCATCACGTTCTTTATGCCAGCATAAGTAATGCAGAGAATCCAGTAATAAATACCAATGCATACGCCCAAATAAATGATAATCTGTTGCAATACCATATTGTCGCAACCACTCATTCCAATTTTCTTGGGGAATATACCAATTAAGTATCATTCCATAATCTACAACTGGATCAGCAATCAAAGCACTGTCCCAATCAATAAGATATAAATGCCCTTCTTCTGTCAGTAGTAAATTATTATGATTCAAATCTCCATGACAGACAACGAGTTTTCGCTTCCTTGTAATAGGAAGCAGTTTTTCTAAGTATTGTAACGCAATATCCACTTGTCCGTGTGTATGATGTAAATTCGTGCGTTGCAAACGTTCCTTTATAATAGCATAGCTTTCGTCTGATGTAATAGGTTTTTTCCCTAAACGCATGAGCATATGCAACAATTCAGAAGACTGGTGGATTTTTCGTAATAAATCAGCAACGCGTAAATGTTGCATTTCAACTGGTTTTAATTCTCTTCCCTCTAGCCACTCCTGAGCTGTAATAACATCGCCATTTTCCATTCTTTTTGTCCAAATTAATTTTGGAACAATTCCCTCCGCCGATAAGACGGCTAAAAACGGAGATGAGTTACGTTTTAAAAATAATCGCTGGTTACCTTTCGTTGCCAGATAAGCGTCTCCTGTAAGCCCACCTGCTGGAGCTATTTCCCATTCACTACCTAGAACTCGCTTCAGCCAGTTCACCATAAATTCCTCACATCTTTCAAATTTAGCGTTCAATAATATATTTTATCTATATTTGTACAAAAATACAAATCTGAATCTATTATTTACTTTTCAACAAATCAACTGCTTTTAGAAATAGCCCCCACTTTACTGTTACCCATTGAGGTGGTCTAACATAATTTCTTTATAATTATAAAGAATGTTACTACATCAAAGATACTGTTATTACACGTTTTTGTTCAAAAATCAGAACTAATTAAACATAAATATTACCAGTAAATGAGGTAAAAAAATATATATGTTCTTTTCAGTATTAGTAAAATTTGGCATATCTAGAAACCTTACTTTCCTATAGTGCCAGCAACTATGTTTTTTAAAATTCTTCATCAACAAACTCAAACGAATCCCGCTCTTCTTCCCATTCTGGCCTTTTAACCGCGGTAGTTTGCACATGCTTTAATAAACATTCTGCTACCTTTAACTGCTCATTTTTTAATGGAGAAGTAATCTTTCTTTTTTGCGCAAACCAATCTTGATATTGGTGACTACCGATAATTTTAGTTTGGAATGGTTCCGTTACAAACTGGACAGGGTTTGATTTAGCTAGAATAACTTTTGTAATTGGAAAGTTTAAATCATAGTGAGAAAGAATTCCTTTTATAATATTTTCCGTCCGCTTTAAAGCGATATGCGGATTTAACAATTTTCCCCTATGACCGCCCTTTTCTACTATCCATGTTCGTGCATCTTGCGCTATAAATGTCGAACCAATTTCTTCTTTTATCTGACTAATTATTTCAATTCCTATTGGTGTTATTAAAATTATCTCACATTCCACCGGCGCTTTTTTAATCTCGAATATTGGATAATACAAAATTAAATAAGTATCAGGGAACCGTTGTAAGAAATACTTGATTTCCATGTCATTGTGCCAGTTTTTATCAACAAAAGAAACCTCTGTTACCGTAGACGTAGCCCATTTCATTTGTAAATGTAATAATTTATTTAAATAATACTGCTTTAAGCCTTGTTCCGTTTCCGGGAGAACCAACTTTGCATCTTCTTCATGAGGAACTTCCTCTTTTTTTTCTTTGCGCTTCCACATTTTCCATCTTGAATGTTGCTCGGCTTGGTCTACTATTTCTGTCTCATGTAATGGTAGCGAATTTTTTTCTTTTTCCCACGCCTCTTTCAAATGAAGCCAGTTCTCTTTCTTTAAGCGAATAAATTGACTTGGGTAACGATAAGGATTCCATTCGTATCTAGAAATATAATCTTGTAATTTAATTAATTGTGCCAGTGTTTCCACCCCCTGCTTTTAGAAAGAATTGGTTTATCGCCAAATCTTCCTGGTAAAGCCATCGTTTGGCTTATAAAATAAGCCTTTCGTATGTTACTTTTTTATAGTGTAAAATAAGCTTTGACTTTATACTTCGGCTGTTGATCTGGAAATATTTGATATAATACGAAATAATCCACATACAATAACTTTTCTGAGTAATCCTTATTTTTCACTTCGGTTAATACCTCATTGCCTATATGAGCAGATCCATCCCATTTTTTAGCTAATGTAATGTGAGGAATATACGGCCTTTTTTCCGCTAAAAACCCTTCTGCCTTTGCTTCAAACTCAATCTGATTTACTAGCTTTGTTAACGTATCATTTAATTGTACTTTCGAATAAATTACCCTTGGTCTTTCAAAAGAGCCAAAAGTATCTACTCCACCTACTTTTAAATAAAAAGGTGAAAAATGAACTCGTTGTAGTCTGTCAATCAGGTGGCATACTTTACTATCGGATACAGGTCCTAAAAACTTTAAGGTAATATGAAAGTCATGCTTAATTGTCCACTCCCTATAAGGTAGCTTCTGTTTTAAAAATGTCTGCGTTTCGCTACACATCACTTGAACTTCTTTAGTTAACGGAATGGCGATAAAATAATGTGGTAACCTTGCCATGATGAGCCTCCTTAACAAAATCCTTCATAGAAGCGTACGTAAAGTTTATGAATCCTGTAATAACTTCACTTCTTCAACGCGCAACTGCCTATACTCTCCTTTTTTAAGAGCCTTATCAAGATGTAATTTCCCCATTGTGGTCCGTTTTAAATATGCTACCTGTTTATCAACAGCTCGAAACATTCGCTTAATCTGATGATATTTCCCTTCAGTAATCATAATTTCAACTTCTGATTGTGCGCCTTGCTTCAAAATACGTAATGTTGCAGGTTTTGTTCTATAGCCATCCTCCAATGTCACACCGTTGGCAAAAGCCATGCAATCAGCTTCTGTTACCTCCCCTTTAATTTTCGCAAAATACGTTTTCGTTACATGCTTTTTGGGAGACAATAACTCGTGTGCTAATTGACCATCATTCGTTAATATAAGCAGGCCTTCTGTATCCTTATCCAGTCGCCCTACTGGAAACGGCTTAAACTTTTGTAGATCGTGAGACAGTAATTCAATAACCGTTTTATCTTGCTTATCTTCTGTAGCAGAAATCACACCAGAAGGTTTATGCAACATAATATATGTGTATTTTTGGTAATAAATCGGATTTCCATTTACTGTAATACTATCATTCATTTCATCAACATGAACGGAACTATCTTTGGCTAGTTGACCATTTACCGTAACGCATCGTTTTTTCAACAGAGCTTTTACTTCTTTCCTACTTCCCACTCCAGCATTGGCCAAAAATTTGTCAAGGCGCATAATAATACCCCCTATCGCTTAAAGATTTTATCTAAAAACCGAACCCGATTTCCAAGCACTCGCTCTAATAATGTAGATGCATAAGCTAACCACAAGTAAACGAGCCCACCCAAACTCACGCAGGCAATTAATGTAATTATCATACCTACTCGATTATTTGGAACGACCATACCTAATAAATATTTTCCTAAAATAATAGCCCCACTCATAATTGCAATAAAAATGATAATTAATGTCGTTTGTTTTAGTAATGATTTATAAGAAAAATGAGTAGCTAAACGAATGCGCCATAGATTGAGGATGGTAGCAATACCTGCTGCTAATGCTGTCCCAAAGATTGCTCCTTTAGCACCAAACATATAAATAAGCTGTATGTTTAATAACACTTTTACGAGTACACCCGCAGATAAGCTAACTACAGCAAATCTCTGTTGGTTAACCCCTTGTAAAATGGAAGAGGTAACGGTGAATAACCCGAAAAACAGACCAACAGGTGCGTACCAAGCTAATAACTCACCAGAAATAGCAATTTTTTCTAATCCAAATAACGCTCCATACGCTTCCGTAGATAATAATGATAGCCCACTAACTGCAGGCAAAATTAAAAACATAACAATTTGTAGCGCTTGGCTTATTTGATTTTTTAGCAATTGCTTATTATTTTGTGTATATGCTTTGGTCATTGCAGGGAGAATAGCTAATGATAAACCTATTGCTATCGTTACAGGGATAATAACTAGCTTATGTCCGTAGAAATTCACGACGGAATAGGAAAAAGACCAAATAGCTCCTTCCCCATTAGCAACCATTGCTCTTTCAAACGTGAACTGATCAATTAATTGATATAACGGCGTAGCTAATCCGACTAACACAAAGGGTCCGGCGTAACGAAATAATTCTTTAAACATATCGCTTGTGCTAATATCGTACATATATATTTGTTGCTTGCGTTGTTTATCAATATACGGCTTTCTTTTTTGCCAGTAAATGTATAGGACAAGACAAGAAGCTACTGCCCCAAGAAACGCCGCGAAAGTAGAAAAACCGACAGCAGCAATAACTGATCCATTTAAGATATTTACAATAACGAATGATCCTGCCAAAATAAAAAAGATCCGTACAATTTGTTCGATGACTTGAGATATAGCTGTAGGTCCCATGGAATTGTACCCTTGGAAAAAGCCTCTCACAATGCTCATAGCAGGAATTAAAATTAAAGCAAAACTTACCATTTTAATAACAAAAGCGACATCAGACCTCGAGAGTTCATCTGCATTTTCATTCGTAATCATTCCCGTTGCTAATAAATCCGCACTAAAAAAGAGTACCAAAAAGGCTATGATTCCAGTTGTAACCATTAACGTCATTCCAGTACGGAACATACGCATTCCTGTTTCATAATCTCCGACTGCATTATATTTGGAAACAAATTTTGATACAGCTAATGGTACTCCAACAGTTGAGAGACTAATAAATATGTTGTAAGGAGTGTAAGCTAGTGAAAACAGCGTACCCCCTGTTGCTCCAACTAAAGCATTAAATGGAATGACATAAATCATTCCTATTAGTTTAGAGATAAATGTCGCTCCCGTTAGCAACATCGTTCCACGTACAATATTCGACATTTTTTCACCTGCATTATCTACATTTAATAAAATCTTTACGAGGTAATTTGTATTTCAAATTACACATATGCACTATTCTATCATATTTTCATTTACTTCTTCCGTATAAATAACAACATTATATTACAAATTAACTGATATTGTGTATTTAAATGTTGTTTTTGCTTATCGGCAGTTTTTTATATAGGTATGGTTGTAATGCATTTTATACTATAAAACCGAGGTTGTAGCCGTTTTTTCCTTTGCGTGGATAGATTTCCTTTATACTTCCTAACATATAATAAAAAATTGTTTCTTTTTCCGGTTCATGGTACGATACCAGCGGAAAGGAATGAATATCGATGACCTATGACGTAACAATTATAGGTGGAGGGCCTTCAGGATTGATGGCAGCAATAGCTGCTGCTGAGCATGGTGCCAACACATTATTGATTGAAAAAGGAAAGAAGTTAGGAAAAAAACTGGCGATTTCTGGTGGCGGGAGATGTAATGTCACAAATCGGCTTCCACAGGAAGAAGTTATAAAAAATATTCCAGGTAATGGAAAATTTCTATATAGTGCTTTTTCTGTTTTCAACAATTACGACATTATTGATTTTTTTACTACATTACAAGTACCTCTAAAAGAAGAGGATCATGGAAGAATGTTTCCAGTATCCAATCAGTCTAAAACCGTTGTGAACGCGTTGTTAAAACGCTTAGACGAGTTAAATGTTAATGTGAAATTGGAAACTGCTGTAGAAGCAATCCATTATGAGGCAAAACACCATACTGTTATCCTTCCACATGGTGAAAAAATACAATCGAAAGCTATTATTGTCGCAGTAGGAGGCAAAGCGGTCCCTTACACTGGGTCTACTGGCGATGGCTATGCATGGGCAAAAAAAGCAGGTCATACAATTACTGAGCTATACCCTACAGAAGTTGCATTAGTATCTGAAGAAGCATTTATTCGAGATAAAGCTTTACAAGGTATTTCATTACGTAATATTTGTTTATCTGTTCTTAACCAAAAAGGAAAAACGATTATTTCCCATCAAATGGATATGATTTTCACTCATTTTGGAATATCAGGACCAGCTGTCTTAAGGTGCTCGCAATTTGTAGTAAAAGAACTAAGAAAAGGGATAAGCGAAGTGCCTATGGTATTAGATATTTTTCCAAACTCTACGGAAAAAGAACTTATGGATAAACTCTTGGATATGATTGACCAAACTCCTAAAAAAACAGTCAAAAACTTATTAAAAGGATTCGCCCCCGAAAAATTTATTATCTTTTTATTGAACCGCCACAACATGTGCGAAGAACAAAAAGCTGGAAATCTATCGAAGCAATGGGTAATGCAATTTATCCATGAATGCAAGCATTTTACATTTTACGTACATGATTCTCTTCCTTTAGAAAAAGCTTTTGTTACTGGAGGTGGTGTTTCCATTAAAGAAATAGTTCCAAACACCATGCAATCAAAAATAACAGAACGATTATATTTCTGTGGAGAGATTTTAGATATTCATGGTTATACTGGTGGTTATAATATTACATCAGCACTTGTTACTGGTAGGTTAGCTGGAATAAACGCAGCTTTGGAACTACAATCTGGCAATTGATCCCTTGTATGAAATATTGTGTTTCGCCGAATCTAATAATGTCTATAATCATTTCTAAGGGCAAAGAAAGGACGGATAATGGTGCAAAAAAATGGAATGTGGATACCAATTATCGCTTCTGTAGGTGTAGGTGCTGCAACATTTTATACAATGACAAAAAACAATCAAAATTTTGGTCAAACCATGCAAAAAATGATTCCTTTTGTATCACAAATGTCTAATTCCAATGCTGGAAACAGTGGAGGATCACAACAAATGGGTCCTTATGGAATGAGCTAAAAATAGGCAGAGCGCGCTAAGGCGCGCTTTTAATTTTGGTCTAGGAAATTATAAAATTTAGCAGCTGTAGATAAACTTACTAAGTTATTTAGCCACGTCTGGCTCCAGCGCCCAGCAACTAGGCGATTTGGCGAAATCGCCCTAAGCTAAGTCATCATCGGTTCGTTCTAAATAGGAAAGCCGACTAAAGACGGGCTTGCCGGAGGGCGCCGGCATACTCCTGTTATAGGAGCATAATTCCTAAAACTTTGGTTGATTCGTTCCAGTCGCTACGTTGCTAACCGGGCGCCCCGAGCCTTTGTTCAGTGTGGAATATTTCGATATCCTCACCATACCTTAATTTTTTGTCTAGTCAGATGTGAACCATCCCAGCTCGATGAACAAGCTTATACAATGGCTTGCCCCAAAAATGACTGTTAACTATAGATATTGACAAACTTAACAAAATATAATACAACAGAATGGTATTTTTTTTCTGATTATATATAATAGACTAATTTATATGTTTTGTGTAAAATAGAGTGTATTACATCAAGGAGGTTAATACAGTTGAAAGGTTTTGGATTACTAATACGTATTGTTATCGCTATTGCGTTAGGTATTACAATTGGCTCATTTGCAAATGACTGGTTTATCCGTATTTTCGCAACATTCAATGATCTATTCGGAAACTTTTTAGGTTTTATTATCCCGTTAATTATTCTCGGTTTCATTATTCCTGGTATAGGATCATTAGGTAAGGGCGCAGGGAAACTATTAAGTCTAACAGCATTTATTGCATATTCTTCTACAGTTATTGCTGGTATTGTTGCTTTTTTCTCTGCAAAAATCATTTACCCTAACTTATTAAGTCAGCAATCATTACAATCATTTTCTGATCCAACTAAAGCTTTAAGTAGTGGATTTATAGAGATTGAAATGCCACCTCCTATGGGAGTTATGACTGCTTTATTGCTAGCTTTTGTTCTTGGTCTAGGAATTGCCGCTATTAAAGGAGACGCGCTTTACCAATTGTCGCTAGATGTTAGAGACATTATTCATTTAGTAATTGAAAAAGTTATTATTCCACTATTACCATTTCATATTTTTGGTATCTTTGCTAATATGACTGCTGCTGGACAGGTGAGTACTATATTATCCGTTTTTGCTAAAGTCTTTGTAATGATCATTATTTTGCACTTACTTTACTTACTAGTACAATATACACTTGCGGGAACTTTAAGCAAGCAAAATCCTGTATCTATGTTAAAAACAATGACTCCAGCCTATTTTACTGCGCTAGGAACTCAATCATCAGCGGCTACCATCCCTGTCACGTTAAAACACTCTAAAAAACTAAAAGTGCGGGAAGGTATTGCGGATTTTACGGTACCTTTGCTAGCTAATATTCATTTATCTGGAAGTACTATTACACTTGTAAGCTGTGCATTAGCTGTATTATTCTTACAAGGTGAAGTTGCTACTTTTGGAAGTATATTTCCGTTTATTTTAATGCTAGGTGTAACAATGATTGCAGCTCCTGGTGTGCCAGGAGGTGCCGTAATGGCAGCAATTGGCCTTTTAGAAAGTATGTTAGGCTTTGATTCCGTAATGGTTTCACTTATGATTGCCCTATATTTAGCTCAGGATAGTTTAGGGACGGCTTGTAATGTTACGGGAGATGGAGCAATAACATCTATAACGGACAGTCTAAGCAAAAATAGTAAGGCATTAAACAATAAAGAAGGCGTAGTTTAATCTTAACGTAATAAAACCAAAATACTTTATACTCCCCTAAGGTGCCGTTTTTCCTTACTTAAGTTACATAGTAATGGCTTTAAGAAAGGAAAAGCAGCACCTTTTACAATTGCTCAAAGAATTTCTTCTAATAATAATTTTTTTGTAACTCCTTTTAAACTTCTCGGAATACTTTATGAAATGCCCAATACTCTTGTCTCAAATATTGAAGTCGATTTGCAACATTCTTTTATACAGATTTTTTAAATATTTCAGACAAGTTAAAGTTTTTTTGGACTTCACTCATATCACGTGTTTGTAAATATTCCTTAATATAAAGCTTACCAAAAATATCATAGTGCTTATTTTATATCCCATATTTCTACTCGTTTATCTTTTATCCCCAATAGACCTACATTTCATTAATTACCACTTTGTCTGCAACTCAAGCTTAATAAAACAGAGAGTACTGTATGTTTATTGGCCTATTTCTGTACATAAAGAGTACTACCACATTTAATATAAACCTTAATTTCCTATCATATAAAAAAACTGACTCATTTTCTTATGAGTCAGTTTTTTTATATGATTTGCCCGGCGGCGTCCTACTCTTGCAGGGACAAAGTCCCAACTACCATCGGCGCTGGAGAGCTTAACTACTGTGTTCGGCATGGGAACAGGTGTGACCTCTCCGCCATTACTACCAGGCAAAGTTGCTATCTGTTATGTTGTGCTTCAAAGAGGCACAAATCTTATTATAATCGTTTTTGTGAAAAAATCAAGATCTTTGTTGAAAAAAGTCATTTTTTCCTTGTTACCTTGAAAACTAAATAAGAGATCATTCAACGTACATCTACCAAAAAGGTTAGTTAAGTCCTCGATCTATTAGTATTCGTCAGCTCCACGTGTCACCACGCTTCCACCTCGAACCTATCAACCTCATCATCTCTGAGGGATCTTACTCACTTATAGTGATGGGAAGTCTCATCTTGAGGGGGGCTTCATGCTTAGATGCTTTCAGCACTTATCCCTGCCACACGTAGCTACCCAGCTATGCTCCTGGCGGAACAACTGGTACACCAGCGGTGTGTCCATCCCGGTCCTCTCGTACTAAGGACAGCTCCTCTCAAACCTCCTGCGCCCACGACGGATAGGGACCGAACTGTCTCACGACGTTCTGAACCCAGCTCGCGTACCGCTTTAATGGGCGAACAGCCCAACCCTTGGGACCGACTACAGCCCCAGGATGCGATGAGCCGACATCGAGGTGCCAAACCTCCCCGTCGATGTGAACTCTTGGGGGAGATAAGCCTGTTATCCCCGGGGTAGCTTTTATCCGTTGAGCGATGGCCCTTCCATGCGGAACCACCGGATCACTAAGCCCGACTTTCGTCCCTGCTCGACTTGTAGGTCTCGCAGTCAAGCTCCCTTCTGCCTTTACACTCTGCGAATGATTTCCAACCATTCTGAGGGAACCTTTGGGCGCCTCCGTTACCTTTTGGGAGGCGACCGCCCCAGTCAAACTGCCCGCCTGACACTGTCTCCGGACCGGATTACGGCCCTGGGTTAGAAGGTTCGTACAGCCAGGGTGGTATCCCACGGTTGCCTCCACGTAAGCTAGCGCTCACGCTTCGATGGCTCCCACCTATCCTGTACAAGCTGTACCAACATTCAATATCAGGCTACAGTAAAGCTCCACGGGGTCTTTCCGTCCTGTCGCGGGTAATGCGCATCTTCACGCATAGTATAATTTCACCGGGTCTCTCGTTGAGACAGTGCCCAAGTCGTTGCACCTTTCGTGCGGGTCGGAACTTACCCGACAAGGAATTTCGCTACCTTAGGACCGTTATAGTTACGGCCGCCGTTTACTGGGGCTTCGGTTCTACGCTTCGCACCGAAGTGCTAACGCTTCCCCTTAACCTTCCAGCACCGGGCAGGTGTCAGCCCCTATACTTCGCCTTTCGGCTTCGCAGAGACCTGTGTTTTTGCTAAACAGTCGCTTGGGCCTATTCACTGCGGCTCCTCCTTAAAGGAGCACCCCTTCTCCCGAAGTTACGGGGTCATTTTGCCGAGTTCCTTAACGAGAGTTCTCCCGCTCACCTTAGGATTCTCTCCTCGCCTACCTGTGTCGGTTTGCGGTACGGGCACCTATGAACTCACTAGAGGCTTTTCTTGGCAGTGTGAAATCCGGAACTTCGGTACTCTATTTCCCTCCCCATCACAGCTTGAAATTGTCGAACGGATTTGCCTATCCGACTTTCTCACTGCTTGGGCGCACACGTCCATCGGTGCGCATTCCTTATCCTACTGCGTCCCCCCATCGCTCAAACGTTCATGAGGTGGTACAGGAATATCTACCTGTTGTCCATCGCCTACGCCTTTCGGCCTCGGCTTAGGTCCCGACTAACCCTGAGAGGACGAGCCTTCCTCAGGAAACCTTAGGCATTCGGTGAAAGAGATTCTCACTCTTTTTTCGCTACTCATACCGGCATTCTCACTTCTAAGCGCTCCACCAGTCCTCACGATCTGACTTCACAGCACTTAGAACGCTCTCCTACCATTGTTCGTAAGAACAATCCGCAGCTTCGGTGATACGTTTAGCCCCGGTACATTTTCGGCGCAGAGTCACTCGACCAGTGAGCTATTACGCACTCTTTAAATGGTGGCTGCTTCTAAGCCAACATCCTGGTTGTCTGGGCAACTCCACATCCTTTTCCACTTAACGTATACTTTGGGACCTTAGCTGGCGGTCTGGGCTGTTTCCCTTTCGACTATGAACCTTATCACCCATAGTCTGACTCCCAAGGATAAGTAGCTGGCATTCGGAGTTTGACTGAATTCGGTAACCCGATGAGGGCCCCTAGTTCAATCAGTGCTCTACCTCCAGTACTCTTTCCTTGAGGCTAGCCCTAAAGCTATTTCGGAGAGAACCAGCTATCTCCGTGTTCGATTGGCATTTCACCCCTACCCACACCTCATCCCCGCATTTTTCAACATACGTGGGTTCGGGCCTCCAGTCAGTGTTACCTGACCTTCACCCTGGACATGGGTAGATCACACGGTTTCGGGTCTACGACCGCATACTATATTCGCCCTATTCAGACTCGCTTTCGCTACGGCTCCGTGTCTTCCACTTAACCTTGCATACGATCGTAACTCGCCGGTCCATTCTACAAAAGGTACGCCGTCACCCATTAACGGGCTTCGACTACTTGTAGGCACACGGTTTCAGGTTCTATTTCACTCCCCTTCCGGGGTGCTTTTCACCTTTCCCTCACGGTACTGGTTCACTATCGGTCACTAGGGAGTATTTAGCCTTGGGAGATGGTCCTCCCGGATTCCGACGGAATTCCTCGTGTTCCGCCGTACTCAGGATCCACTCCGGAGGAGATTCTTTTTCGATTACAGGGCTGTTACCTTCTTTGGCCGACCTTTCCAGATCGCTTCATCTAAAGAATCTCTTGATAACTCCAATGGAGTGTCCTACAACCCCAGAAGGCAAGCCTTCTGGTTTGGGCTAATTCCGTTTCGCTCGCCGCTACTTGGGAAATCGCGTTTGCTTTCTCTTCCTCCGGGTACTGAGATGTTTCAGTTCCCCGGGTATGCCTCTTCTACCCTATGAATTCAGATAGAAGTACTGCTCCATTACGAGCAGCGGGTTCCCCCATTCGGAAATTCCTGGATCGATGTCTACTTACGACTCCCCAGGACATATCGGTGTTAGTCCCGTCCTTCTTCGGCTCCTAGTGCCAAGGCATCCACCGTGCGCCCTTATTCACTTAACTAATCTTACAAATTTATCTATGAATAAGCATATTGCTTTTCAGCTTTTGGTTTTCTAGCTTCAGCTCATAGCGATTAGCATGACTTCCTTCCTCTTCGTACGATAAGTCAACATCGATTCACTTACGTTCATCGTGTTTCCTTTATCTCCTACGAGTCAGTCCAGTCTGTACATCGCTTAACATTCGCTTCCGCTTTTGGTTTGATGTCGTTGTTACTCTTATTTAGTTTTCAAGGTACAAGCTTCCACAGGATGTGATGACTTCTGTGTTCGTCACAGGACGTGACGGGTTTTAACAGAAGATCCTTCTATCTCATCCTTGAGAGACAAGCATTTACTCTCTCAAAACTGAACCAAACAACCGAGTATGTCTTCCGTATAATAGTCTAGCTCCAGCGTTCAGCGACTAGTGCAACTTCCTTCCCCTCCGTACGATAAGTCAACAATCGATTCACTTACGTTCATCGTGTTTCCTTTATCTCCTTTGGGTCAGTCCAGTTCATACGTCGCTAACCAAACGCTTCCGCCTTCTATAATTCCTTAGAAAGGAGGTGATCCAGCCGCACCTTCCGATACGGCTACCTTGTTACGACTTCACCCCAATCATTGGTCCCACCTTCGGCGGCTGGCTCCAAAAGGTTACCTCACCGACTTCGGGTGTTACCAACTCTCGTGGTGTGACGGGCGGTGTGTACAAGACCCGGGAACGTATTCACCGCGGCATGCTGATCCGCGATTACTAGCGATTCCGGCTTCATGCAGGCGAGTTGCAGCCTGCAATCCGAACTGAGAATGGTTTTATGGGATTTGCTTGGCCTCGCGGCTTCGCTGCCCTTTGTTCCATCCATTGTAGCACGTGTGTAGCCCAGGTCATAAGGGGCATGATGATTTGACGTCATCCCCACCTTCCTCCGGTTTGTCACCGGCAGTCACCTTAGAGTGCCCAACTAAATGCTGGCAACTAAGATCAAGGGTTGCGCTCGTTGCGGGACTTAACCCAACATCTCACGACACGAGCTGACGACAACCATGCACCACCTGTCACTCTGTCCCCGAAGGGAATGCCCTATCTCTAGGGGTGTCAGAGGATGTCAAGACCTGGTAAGGTTCTTCGCGTTGCTTCGAATTAAACCACATGCTCCACCGCTTGTGCGGGTCCCCGTCAATTCTTTTGAGTTTCAGCCTTGCGGCCGTACTCCCCAGGCGGAGTGCTTAATGCGTTAACTTCAGCACTAAGGGGCGGAAACCCCCTAACACCTAGCACTCATCGTTTACGGCGTGGACTACCAGGGTATCTAATCCTGTTCGCTACCCACGCTTTCGCACCTCAGCGTCAGTTACAGACCAGAGAGTCGCCTTCGCCACTGGTGTTCCTCCACATCTCTACGCATTTCACCGCTACACGTGGAATTCCACTCTCCTCTTCTGTACTCAAGTCCTCCAGTTTCCAATGGCCCTCCACGGTTAAGCCGTGGGCTTTCACATCAGACTTAAAGGACCGCCTGCGCGCGCTTTACGCCCAATAATTCCGGACAACGCTTGCCCCCTACGTATTACCGCGGCTGCTGGCACGTAGTTAGCCGGGGCTTTCTGGTTAGGTACCGTCAAGGTGCCAACCTATTCGAATGGCACTTGTTCTTCCCTAACAACAGAGTTTTACGATCCGAAAACCTTCATCACTCACGCGGCGTTGCTCCGTCAGACTTTCGTCCATTGCGGAAGATTCCCTACTGCTGCCTCCCGTAGGAGTCTGGGCCGTGTCTCAGTCCCAGTGTGGCCGATCACCCTCTCAGGTCGGCTACGCATCGTTGCCTTGGTGAGCCTTTACCTCACCAACTAGCTAATGCGCCGCGGGCCCATCTGTAAGTGACAGCATATGCCGCCTTTTAACATTGCGTCATGCGACGCTTTGTTTCATCCGGTATTAGCCCCGGTTTCCCGGAGTTATCCCAGTCTTACAGGTAGGTTGCCCACGTGTTACTCACCCGTCCGCCGCTCGTTCCACAAGCGTCACTCCCGAAGGAGATCTGCTTGCTTCCCGCGCTCGACTTGCATGTATTAGGCACGCCGCCAGCGTTCGTCCTGAGCCAAGATCAAACTCTCCATAAAAGTTTGTGATGATGAACACCGTTCTTCATCATTCTTAGCTGCTGAGATTTCTCTCAGTTTATTTCTTAAGAAAAAACAGGGTTTGTTTTTCCTTGACATACTGGTTGTTTTGTTCAGTTTTCAAAGAGCAAATAATGTAATGTTTTTTAGCAACTTAACAATCATAACCTGTTATGTTATATTTGTCAAGCACATAGCCAAAATAACTTTTGCACCAAACCACAATGTGATTAATGCGGATAACAAGTATATCATGTAAAACAATCATAGTCAACTCAATGCTGTCTAATAATGAAATAGAACTGCTTATTTTTGACAGCAAAATCAATAATAAAGGATTATAGGAGAAAAGTCAAGCCCTCTCCTATATTTTTTTAATTTATGATTTCTCCACGCCATTCTAACATGCCACCAACCATATTTGCTACATCAAATCCTTGTTTATGTAAATAGGAGGCAGCTCTTTCACTCCTTCTCCCCGATCTACAGACCATAATATATTGCTTAGACTTATCTAGTTTTTCTGCTTCCTCTGGTATTTGCGCTAAAGGAATATGCGTTATGTGAGGGATTTTGCCTTGGGCTACCTCTTCTACTTCACGTACATCAATAAGTTCCAACGTACCATCGTTATTTTCTAACTTCTTCTCCACTTGCTCTGGGGTTAACTCTTTCACTTTATCACCTCAAACCTTTCCTATTTTAATAATAATTTTTTAATGGATAACTTTCAAGTTTGCAACACAATCTAAAGCTAACATCATAGAAGGGTAGTGTAATCATGAAAGGTAAGCATACTTGTTTTATTCTATGTAGTGTGTTGCTTCTTGTTTTTATTTCTAGTTCAGCTATTGCAGAAGAAACAAAGCCGAATTTAATTAAGACATATCGTGCTGATGTAACTGGCGATAATCATCCAGAGACAATTAAATTAATGGGTACGCTTTTTTCAGCGGATTCAACATACTATCGTGAAATATGGGCAGAGATTTCTAATAATGATAATCAATGGAAGATCTCTTACAATGGCGGTTATGACCCTTTTTTACAGTTTGTCGATTTGAATCACGATGGAATAAAAGATATATTTTATCAAAGTGCCACTGGAGGAAGTGGCGGGCTTTATAATTACCAGCTAAATACCATCATTCACACCCAAATGGAAAAAATACCATTACCTAAACAAATGTATTTAAGCGGTTATTTCCAACCTAATTTTAAAATTAATATAACATTAACAGCTACGAGTAAGCCAATTACAATAGATATTAAAAATCGTGCTCAAGATTATATTCGACTTGGTATTTATAATAAAGACGGTAGCTTACATTCGCAAAACCAATCTGTTTTGATTGACCCAATCGCTTTTTTTGAAGTCTTTAAAATAAGCGATAGTAAAGGATATGGCCTAAAAAGTTATCAACAAATTAGCGGCGCATACCACGCCGACCGATTAGGAACCGTAGAGACTATATGGTATTTCGAAAACGATAATTGGATTATTTTAAAAACTAAATGGGTTCCATCTAAATAAAGACCCATTAATTTAAATAAATTAGTTCAACATATAAGTGCCATGCAGTTCGCTCTTTTCACTCCTTGCAAACGACTGTGAAAGCTAGCGTTCTGCGGCACTTTATTTTTAAGCAAAGGAGGGTGTTACACAATCAATTATCTGATTGCGCAACAGCCCCGCTGCTCTTAGAAGTATCCTTGTTAAGAACAGCAACATGTGGATTAATTGGCAACGATATTAACTAGTTTCCCTGGTACAACAACGACTTTCCGAATTGTTTTATCTGTAATTAAATCTTTAATCTTTTCATTTTCTAAAGCTATTTTTTCTAATTCTTCTTTTGAAACATCTTTGGAAACATTTACTTTAGCACGAACTTTCCCCATCACTTGCAAGACAATTTCTACTTCATTTTCTATCAGCTTTTCTTCATCATATACAGGCCAAGGTTCATAAGTGATCGTTTCGGAATGACCTAACTTTATCCATATTTCCTCAGCAATATGTGGCGCAATTGGGGATAGCATTTTTATAAATCCTTCCACATATTTTTTAGGAATATATTCCGCTTTATTACATTCATTCACAAACACCATCATTTGAGAGATAGCTGTATTAAAATGCAAATTTTCAAAGTCCTCCGTCACTTTCTTTACCGTTTCATGGTAAGTTTTATCTAAAGTGCCATCATTTTCTTCAATAATCTTTCTAGAAAGTTGCCCATCATCCTCAATAGTTAAGCGCCAAACGCGATCGAGGAAGCGACGTGAGCCATCCAGCCCATTTTCTGACCACGCAACAGAAGCATCTAGCGGACCCATGAACATTTCATAAAGTCGTAAAGTATCTGCACCATGAGATTCTATAACGTCGTCAGGATTAACGACATTACCTTTAGATTTACTCATTTTCTCATTGCCTTCTCCCAAGATCATCCCTTGATTAAACAGCTTTGTAAACGGCTCTTTCGTAGGGACAACCCCAATATCATATAAAAACTTATGCCAAAAACGCGCATATAGCAGGTGAAGAACAGCATGCTCAGCACCACCAATATATAGATCAACAGGCAACCATTGCTGGAGTGCATCAGGAGCAGCTAATTGCTTAGAATTTTCCGGATCAATATAGCGTAAGAAATACCAGCAACTTCCTGCCCACTGCGGCATAGTGTTCGTTTCTCTCCTTCCTTTCATACCCGTTTTAGGATCAATGACATTTACCCATTCCTCGGCATTTGCTAGTGGCGATTCTCCCGTCCCTGATGGTTGAATATTATTCATAGACGGTAATTCTAATGGCAATTCTTCTTCTGGGACAGTTGTCATCGTTCCGTCTTCCCAATGAATTATAGGAATAGGCTCACCCCAATAACGTTGTCTAGCGAACAACCAATCGCGAAGACGGTAGGTGATTTTTTTTGCACCTTTTCCGTGTTCCTCTAACCACGCAATCATTTTCCTAATCGCTTCGTCTTTACCTAAACCATTTAAAAACCCAGAATTAATATGCTCGCCTTCCCCACTATAAGCTCCTTTTGTAATGTCTCCGCCTGCAACAACCTCAACAATAGGGAGTTCAAATTTAGTAGCAAATTCGTAGTCTCTTTCATCATGTGCTGGAACAGCCATAATTGCACCTGAACCGTAACTCATTAATACATAATCCGCAATCCATATTGGCATTTTCTCCCCATTCACAGGATTAATAGCATATGCCCCTGTAAAAACACCTGTTTTTTCTTTCGACAATTCTGTTCGTTCTAGGTCTGACTTCGTTTCGATCTCATGAATATACTTTTCAACATCATCTTTTTGTTTATCTGTTACAATTTTCTTTACCAAAGGGTGCTCAGGTGCTAAAACAGCATAGGTTGCGCCAAATAGTGTATCTGGTCTAGTTGTAAAAACAGTAAACGCTTCATTCAATGACTCAATTTCAAAGCTAACCTCAGCACCTTCTGATTTGCCAATCCAATTTCGTTGCATATCCTTTAAACTCTCTGGCCAATCCAATTCTTCCAAATCTTCTAAAAGACGATCTGCGTAAGCAGTGATCCGTAGCATCCATTGTTTCATTGGTTTACGAATAACAGGATGCCCTCCCCGCTCGCTTTTCCCATCAATTACTTCTTCATTCGCTAATACCGTACCTAAAGCAGGGCACCAATTGACAGGGACTTCATCCATATATGCTAGCCCGTGTTCATACATTTTTATAAATATCCATTGTGTCCACTTATAATAGTTAGGATCTGTTGTATTAACTTCGCGATCCCAATCATAAGAAAAGCCGAGAGCCTGAATTTGTCGCTTAAATATATTTATATTTTTATCTGTAAAAGCTGCCGGGCTATTCCCCGTATCAATTGCATACTGTTCAGCAGGGAGTCCAAAAGCATCCCACCCCATTGGATGCAATACCTCATAACCTTGCATTCGCTTCATTCTCGATATAATATCTGTAGCTGTATACCCTTCTGGATGCCCCACATGCAAGCCAGCTCCAGATGGATACGGGAACATATCCAACGCGTAAAACTTTTCCTTTTCAGAAAACGTATTTGTTTTAAATGTTTTATTTTCTAACCAATACGTTTGCCATTTTTTCTCTATTTGCTGATGATGATAACTCATGTTTTTCCTCCTATTAATTTAAATTTTCTAGATACATTAGGTTTCAGGTTCAACTGAACATAGCCATTTCAAAAATGATACTGTTTATATAGAAAGAACAAAGGCTCGGGGCGCCCGTTTAGCAACGAGCGAGTGGAACGAATCAACGAAAGTTTTAGGAATCATGCTCCTGCAACACGAGTATGCCGGCGCCCTCCGGCAAGCCCGTCTTTAGTCAACCTTCCTATTTAGAACGAACCGATGATAACTTAGCTTAGGGCAATGGATTGAAGTCGCCTACTTGCTAGGCGCTGGACGCGGCTAAATAACTTAGTAAGTTTATCCACAGCTGCTAAATTTGATAATTTCTTTGACCATAAAAAAAGCATCACGGTCCCTTCTAATTTCATAGAAGGGACGAGATGCTTTCACCCGCGGTACCACCCATTTTAATGCTCATCAGCATTCACTTGAAATCCGTAACGAGGACATACGTCAGAAACTACTCTGCAATTTTCGCTCCTGCAACAGCTCAAGGCGAGTTCATAAATAAACAGGGACAATTTCCACCTACCATTGCCTCTCTATTCCTGAAATAATTTATTACTATTCCTTGGCATTGTCATTATCTTATTATATCGAATTGTAATGAATTATTTTATCTTTGTCAAGACAACATGTGACTTCATCTGCTAAAATAAGTAGTAATAATTTTGGCAAAGGAGATAATCATGTTACACGGAATTTTGCACTATGCGCATTATTTATTAGAATCCACTATTGAAAAAAACGAAACTGTCATTGACGCAACTTGCGGAAACGGCCAAGATACGCTGTTTTTAAGTAATGTTGTTGGTAAAAATGGCCACGTTTTAGCATTCGATATTCAAGAACAAGCAATTCAAACAACTAGACAGTTAATGCAAGAAAATCAAAAACAGAATGTATCTATTATTCATGATAGCCATGAACATTTAGAAAAATACTTACCTACAAAAGAAATGTTAGTTGGAGGAGCAGTATTTAACCTTGGTTACCTGCCTAGAAGCGATAAAACCATAATCACCAATGCTAATTCCACCATTATGGCCATCAACAAAATATTACATTTCCTAAAACCAAACGGCTTGATTGTCATCGTTGTTTATTATGGTCATGAAGGAGGACACGAAGAAAAAGAAGCTGTTTTAAAACATGTAATGCAGCTGAGCCAACGCTCCTATCATGTGTTACAATATCGGTTTATTAATCAAAGAAATAACCCGCCATTTATTATCGCTATCGAAAAAAAGGGGAATGGCTTTACTAAAAGAAAATTGTCATTTTAGTTCGCTTTTTCTAAAAGAAAATTCAGAAAAACTTAGCTTGCCAAGTCTTATGGCGAATAGCATAGTTTTTCTTATACTATAAACCTTTAAACATTTATACTTTCCTATAGTGTAATAAAAGCTCGGGACGCCCGTATATACTAACGTTTTCTCTTGTTTTCTTTGTTTTTCTTAAAATTTCATTTTGTTTTTACGCATCAACAATATTTAAGACCGTATTAGGAAGCTTTTTTAATGTAGAAGGGGGCACTTAATAAGCCATCCTTCTCTTTTTAGAAAACTTGGCTTATTGTCAAATCATTATGAAGACTCAAACCTTCATTTTGCCTATTTTAAACTTTAAATCTCTATGCTTTCCTATATAAAAATACACCTGTAGACCCCGTTTAGATTTGAAATGTATCAATGGCTGAGACACCCACTTCAATTTTGAAAAGGTTTGAAACGGGAGGAAAACAGCCCACTCTAACTCGCAAGAGCTTTTAAGAACAAACAAATCGAAATAAAAAAACTCGCTACTAATAAGATTTACTTTAGTTTAAATGAGATCTCCTCTTATTGGTAATATCACCACTTTCAATTGTACAATTAAAAGCCCACTGTTCACAAAAAATACATAATACTAACAAATCAACCTTGTAATCGTTTACTTGTTATAGTACAACGCTTCCAATTAAAATTGTTTGCTCATTATTTCACAAAACGTGTGGAAATTTATAAAAAACCATTATATAATGAGGGTGTAAAAAGATTGCTCAGTGTTTCACAAACTAAGGAGGGGCCTATTATGACTGAGAAAACAAAAGGAACTGAAGAGCTAGTTTCCACTAAAATTAACCAACTAATCTCCCAAGCAGAAGAGTCATTGGAAGGTTTAAAACAGCTAGATCAAGAAGCTATTAATACAATTGTCAAAGAAATGGCATTAGCAGGTCTTGATCAGCATATGCCTTTAGCTAAATTAGCCATTGAAGAAACAGGTCGTGGCGTCTTTGAAGATAAAGCTATTAAAAACATCTTTGCAACAGAATATATTTATCATAACATTAAATATGATAAAACGGTTGGAATTATTCATGAGGATGAGCAAGAAGGAATGGTTGAAATTGCTGAACCAGCTGGTGTGATCTGTGGTATAACACCAGTTACAAACCCAACATCAACAACCATGTTTAAATCACTTATTTCCATTAAAACGAGAAACCCAATTATTTTCGCTTTCCACCCTTCTGCTCAAAAATGTAGCAGTCAGGCAGCAAAAGTATTACTTGATGCCGCGGTAAAAGCAGGTGCGCCTAAAAATTGTATTCAGTGGATAGAAACACCTTCTGTTGAAGCAACGAAAACATTAATGAATCATGACGGCGTATCACTTATACTTGCTACTGGTGGTTCAGGAATGGTGAAATCAGCATATAGTTCTGGAAAGCCAGCCCTCGGTGTTGGCCCAGGAAATGTACCATGTTATATAGAAAAAACCGCACAAATAAAGCGCGCTGTCAATGACCTCATTTTATCCAAAACATTTGACAACGGAATGATCTGTGCATCTGAACAAGCAGTTATTATTGATAAAGAAATATATGACACGGTAAAACATGAAATGGCAGCTAATAATTGTCATTTTCTAACAGAAGCAGAAAGACAGAAAGTAGAAAAACTGGTTATTAACCCTACATCTTGTGCAGTAAATGCGGATATTGTTGGTAAACCAGCATATGAAATTGCTAAGATGGCAGGAGTAAATGTGGCCAAGAACACTAAAATTTTACTTGCTGAAATTGAAGGTGTTGGACCAGAATATCCGTTATCTAGAGAAAAATTAAGCCCTGTATTAGCTTGTTATAAAGTAAATAGCACAGAAGAAGGATTCAAGCGCGCCGATGAAATGCTACACTTTGGAGGACTAGGACATTCAGCAGTCATTCATTCTACTGACCAAGAGGTTATCGAAGCATTTTCTCTAAAGATGAAAGCAGGTAGACTGATTGTAAACTCACCATCTTCTCAAGGAGGAATCGGCGATATTTATAACAACCATATGCCTTCCCTTACATTAGGATGTGGAACTTATGGCGGAAACTCCGTATCAACAAACGTCGGAACAATCAATTTAATGAATATTAAAAAAGTCGCTCGGAGGAGAAATAATATGCAATGGTTTAAACTACCTCCTAAAATCTATTTTGAAAAAAATGCAATTCAATATTTAGAAAAAATGCCTGACATCTCTAAAGCATTTATTGTAACTGATCCGATGATGGTAGAATTAGGTTATGTAGATAAAGCTCTCTACTATTTACGTAAACGTGCTGATTATGTCCATTGTGAAATTTTTTCAGATGTCGAAGCTGATCCATCTATTGAAACCATCCGCAAAGGTACTGCGTTAATGCAAAAGTTTGAACCAGATGTTATTATCGCTATTGGCGGTGGATCTCCAATGGATGCTGCTAAAGCCATGTGGTTATTCTACGAGCATCCAGATGCTGATTTTAACGCTCTAAAACAGAAATTCATGGACATTCGTAAACGTATCGTCAAATACCCGAAATTAGGAAGACTAGCTCAATTGGTATGTGTGCCAACAACGTCAGGAACAGGTTCTGAAGTAACATCATTTACAGTGGTTACTGATAAAAAATCAGATACAAAATACCCGCTAGCAGATTATGAAATGACACCAAATGTTGCTATAGTTGATCCACAATTTGTCATGTCTGTGCCAAAACAAGTAACAGCTGATACTGGTATGGACGTATTAACACACGCCATTGAAGCTTATGTGTCCAATTTGGCAAACGATTATACTGACGCGCTTGCAATTAAAGCAGTTCAATTAGTTTTTGAATACTTGCCAAAAGCATATCATAACGGAAATGATGAGTTAGCTAGAGAAAAAATGCATAATGCTTCAACAATTGCTGGAATGGCATTCTCCAATGCGTTCTTAGGCATTAATCACTCTTTAGCTCATAAACTAGGTGCAGCGTTCAACATTGCACATGGTAGAGCTAATACGATATTACTACCACATGTTATCCGTTACAATGCTAAAAAACCAGAAAAATTTGCTACGTTCCCTAAATACGCATACTTTATAGCAGATGAGCGTTATGCAGAAATCGCAAAAGCGCTAGGGCTTCCAGCAAGAACGGTGGAAGAAGGAGTAGAAAGTTTAGTACAAGCTATTATTAAACTTGCTAAAGAACTAAATATCCCAATGAGCATTAAAGACACAGGTGTAAACAAACAAGCATTTGAAGCAAAAGTAGATAAACTAGCTGAATTAGCTTTTGAAGACCAATGTACAACAGCAAACCCAAAACTGCCTTTAATTACTGAACTGGCAACTATATACCGTGACGCATATAAAGGAATATAAAAACCTTATAACATGCTTTCCGTTTATATTGATTTACTGTTCTACCCTACCCAAGATCAGTAAAACTGTACAGGACCGTTGTTACTTATTTGTAACAGCGGTCCTTTGTAGTTTAAAAAATTTAAGAAAATAATACATTCTTGTGTTTCGATGAAAAAAAATAGCAGGATATCCGGCCGTTTGAAAAAGAAGTCGCTTTAAACGTTTGGAATTAGAGATTTGTCCCACTTTATTGTCCCCTAAATATAATCCGATTAATCCTTGTACGACCATTACATGGAATTTCGAGTTAGGTATGGTAACTGCATATAATTTTGCTTGCTCACAAAAGTACTTGAATCGTTCATGCATGACTGACTCGTTTTTGTAATATGAGCAAAAATTTAAATCAGCTTCCTCTTTATCTTCCTGCTGATCAATATAATAATCCAATAAAATATGTAATCCTTGAATATAAGGAAAGTAAGCTGTTACAATTTCATCAGCTAACTTTCGATACAACCTGCCTGCTAAACTGTAGGCCATTAAACAAAAAACACCCAAAGTGGATCCAGCTGCAGCGGAAAATTCATACCAAGCTAGCGAATAGGCATTTTTCTCATTAGACCATTTTGTTAAACGTGGTACTCTTTCCTCATGAATAACGTGTTTATGCACTTGTAACTCACTATATAAGCCTGCCAACTTTATTGCTTGTTCTTGATATGTTGGAATATCATCCAACTTTCTAACGATATCATTACAGGTTTTTACGAGCTGTTGCAAATAACCATTGTCTTGCTTATGCTCAAATAACGCATAATAATCTTTTGGTAAAGACTTAGGACAATGCGCATCAATCATGGAGGTATGTAACAACGCGAAAGATTTAGCGTCTAGCGATGTACTTCGATCACATAAATTATCTAAATAATCACTTATTGTTTGATAAGCTACAATAAAACGTACACAATCTCTCCATCTTTTCCCTGCTAATAGCGCATACACTGCCCCACCTTGGCAATGAAATTGTTTTTCAGACATACTTGCCAGTGCTTGATAACGCAATTCTTGATCAGGGATTTCATTCGCTCGCTGTTTCCAAAAAGCAAGTTCCTCTCTTACTGCTGGAAAGATCTTACGATAAACTGTTATCATTAAAGGGATAGGTGTACTTGGGACTTCCATACTCAACGTCTTGCCTCCGTTCCAATTTCAAACACTTTTACCTTATTTGTTTCTATTACTATTATCAGCATATTTTTTAGGAGGATTCAAATGATACATCCTTATAAAGGAATATTTCCAACTATTCATGACTCTGTATTTATAGCAAATGATGCAAGCATCATCGGTGATGTCACAATCGGTGCGCAATCAAGTACCTGGTTTAAAACAGTTATACGCGGTGATGTTGCACCTGTCAATATTGGAGAACGAACTAGTATTCAAGACTTATCCGTTCTACATCAAAGCCCAGGTATGCCATTAACGATCGAAAGTGATGTTACTGTCGGTCATCAAACTACGCTACACTCTACAACGATACAAAAACATGCTCTAATTGGTATGGGTTCTATTTTACTGGATGGCTCAGAAATAGGAGAATACGCATTTATCGGAGCAGGAAGTCTTGTCCCACCTAATAAAAAGATTCCGCCTTTTACATTAGCACTAGGTAGACCAGCAAAAATCGTCCGAGAGCTAACAGAATCTGATTATGCAGAAATGCAACGCATTTGCCAATCCTATGTTGAAAAGGGAGTTATTTACAAACAACAAAACAGGTAATATATACATTTTTAGTTTAACTTTCATTACAATCAACCGATATATAGGGAGAATACGCTTTGCCAATCTAGCTCTTATTTAAATAAGGAGAGATAACACCATTCCATTTTCCAATCTTTAGAAAAACTCAGCTTGTGGCGGAAGCTGTATTTTTTTCTTATACTATAAACCAAAAAATTTTATACTTTCCTATAGTACAAAAAACATTACTGTAGTTAGTATATGCGATGAAAGAAAAGAAATCAAAACCAACCATTAATCATTCACCTTATTACAATAGTTCTTTCGTCATTGGGTAAGCTTGAAAAGAAATGTAATTTAATCAAACTTTCTTTTAGCATAAAAGTGGCAACATCCTCTCATTTTGACGAGTGCTTTTCTGCAATTAACTATTCAACTAAGGTGAGATTTTTATAGCATAGCATTTAGGACTTATTCTACGGGGAGATTGTAAAAATGAACATTATTTTATTTAGTGTTTGTTGTATTCTAGCTACCTTCTTATTTTATGTTAGTTCTAAGCAAAAAATTACATGGGTGAAAAAATCGTTTATCCTGTACGGTTTTATTTTTTCTATCACGGCCATTTCTCTTTTATCTATGTTTTTCATGCAACATAAAATAACTTTTAAACAATTAATAGAAAGTGCTATCCCAGTACATGAAGACAATCACTATTCTCCTGAGGTCAGCAAATTATCAAAACACACGATAAAGAAAGCAGTCAATATTAAAGCTCCAATGATAGAGCAACTTCCTGAGCTACCAAGAGGTTGTGAAGTCACAACCTTATCCATGCTGCTAAACCATTATGATATACGTGTTGATAAAATGAAATTAGCTGAACAAGTGAAAAAAGACCCTACGCCATACAGAAAAAAAGACGGCAAAATCCACTTTGGTAACCCTTATAATGGGTTTGTTGGCGATATGTACTCTTTTGAAACCCCAGGGATGGGCGTATACCATAAACCAATTGCTGAATTGGCAAAAAAATACGTAGGTGATGTCGTAAATGATTTAACAGGAAGTGACTTCCAAGCAGTTATTGAAGAATTGAATCATAAACGGCCAGTATGGGTCATTATAAACACAACTTATGATAAACTACCAAAAGATAAATTTACTACATGGCACACAAAAGACGGGCAGATTGACATTACGATGAAGCAACACTCTGTTTTAATTACTGGATATGATGAAAACTATATTTACTTTAACGACCCATTAAACAAAGCAGATAAGGCTCCTATTGAAGAGTTCAAAGCTGCTTGGATACAAATGGGAAAACAGGCGATCACCATTGCAAAATAAATGGAAGATCGCCTGTTTATTAAGTCATATAATTTTAATCACACATTAGAATAACCTCAGATAATGTTTGGAAGACTTGGTTTATCTCTTTAGGGCGAAAGCCGCCCCTTCTACTACACCACTTAAAATATTACATAATTAGAAAAACTCGGCTTGATGCCAATCTTTATAGAGGAAGCCAAGTTTTACTCAACTATAAACCTTTAAACTTTTAAATTTCTTATAGTACTAAGAAAAGATTAATTCTCCTGTGTTTTCATTCAATGTTGATACATCAAACTTTTTCTCAACAAAGTTTTTATGCCAGAGCATAAACATAAGCACAGTCCAAATTTTTCTACTGTAATCCCCTTTTCCTTGACAATGATCGTCTAGAAGTTGAAGGATATAGTTTTTGTGTAATAAATGGTCGGTTTCACTTTCATGAATGAGTTGTTTTGCCCAACCATTTAACTCATTTTTCAACCAATGACGAATAGGAACAGGAAACCCTAATTTTTTACGATCTAATACATGATCAGGCACAATACCTCTGGAAGCTTCACGCAACAAGCTTTTCGTAGTACCATTGGCGATTTTTAAATCAACTGGAATCTCATTTGCTATGCGAAATACTTCTTTATCTAAAAATGGAACTCGTAATTCAAGAGAGTGCGCCATTGTTACTCGGTCTGCTTTTAATAAAATATCTCCACGCATCCAAGTATGGATGTCCACATACTGCATCTGATTTACATATGGATAATCTTTTACTTGATCAAATAACTTACCAGTTACTTGTTGATAAGATAACTGTTCATTATATGTTTTTAATAGCTCCCTCTTCTCTTCTTCTTCAAACATTTTTGCGTTTCCAATATAACGTTCACGCAATGGGGTTGTTCCACGGTCGAGAAAGCTTTTACCTTTCACTCCTTCAGGTAGTACAGCAGAAACTCGTTTCAGCAACCCTTTCATGAAAGAAGGTATTTTATCAAAATACTTTAATGAATCCGGTTCACGATAAATATTGTATCCGCCAAAAAGTTCATCGGAGCCTTCTCCAGATAAAACCACTGTTACATGCTTTCTAGCTTCTCTAGAAACAAAATATAACGGTACACAAGATGGATCAGCCAATGGATCATCCATATGCCACATAATCTTTGGTAAATGATCTACATATTCTTGAGGAGAAATCATGTAGGAAATGTTCTCTACATTTAATTTATCTGCTGTTTCTTTGGCCACATCAACTTCAGAATATCCATCGCGTTCAAAACCGACAGAAAATGTTTTTATTGCTGGATTAATATCCTTCGCAATGGAAACAATTAACGTTGAATCGATTCCTCCAGATAAAAATGAACCTACTGGAACATCACTGCGCATATGCACATTTACTGAATCATACATGACGTCTTGAATTTTTTTAATCCAGTCCTGCTTTTCACGAAGTACAGGATGGAAAGTTGCATGCCAATAACGCGTAAATTGAATAGGCTGTCCAGGTTTTTTAATAAAATAATGCCCTGGTTCTACTTTTTTTATGCCAGCAGTCATCGTCATTGGCTCAGGTACGTATTGAAAGCTCAAATAATGCTGCAGCGCATCTTGATCTACTTTTTCTTGTTCCATCATTAGTGTGATGCTTTTTTTCTCAGAAGCAAATGTGGTCCCGAAGGAATTTTCATAATAAAAGAGCGGTTTAATTCCAAAAGGATCACGAGCTCCATACAATTGCTCCGTCTCTTTATCCCACACAAGAATGGAGAACATGCCTCTTAAATACTGAAAAGCATCCTCTTTATGTTTTGCAAATAAAGCTGCAATTACTTCTGTATCTGAATCCGTTTGAAATGCATAACCTTCTGCAAGTAATTGTTTACGCAATTCAATATAATTATAAATTTCACCATTAAAAACTAACCATATTTGTTCATCATTATAACTTAATGGTTGGGAGCCACTTTCAATATCTATAATACTCAAACGTCGGAACCCAAAGGAAATATAAGAATCGAAATAGTATCCTTCATCATCTGGTCCTCGATGAGTGATCAAATTATTTTGCTGTTTAAATAATTCTACTTCTTGTTCTGTTCGTTCTACAGGATTATCAAATATCATTCCAATAAAACCACACATAGCTGTCTACCTTCTCTCATTAAATATAGTAACGTATGGTACGCATCATTTTTTCATTACTATCATACCACACCGAACGTTCGTTAAAAACTTTTAGAAAAACTTGGTATGTGTCAAGTTTTTCTCGACATAGTTATAACCTCTATATTTCCAGCACTCTATTTATGTACATTTTTAGTGACCGCTACGGAAAAACACTACACTTCCCTTGGTCTGGCGCTTAGCTCCTCGAATAAAGAAGTCGCTTTTTTTCTGCGGCGTCTTCCCGCTACGCTTTCCTACAGGACAAGGAAAGTTACGTAAGTGAAACACCTCCATCATTTTCGAAGAGTCTCCGTGTTTTTCCTCCGTTAGCTTAACCGTATCAACTATAACACTCCTCAAACTTCCACTTAACGGGATGGAAAATCTTACAACTACCGAGTTATCGCTTGTTGGTCTGCTTATCACATTTCACAAACCAAAAACCTGAGAAAAAAGCATGATAGAAACCTCTTTCTTCCCCTTCCTTACAGTAAAACAAAAACATGACCTCTCCAGCGACCGAAAAGTCATGCTATTGCTCACTCTACTGCTGTTCTTTTACTAATGCAATTAATTCTTCTACTTTATCCGTTTTTTCCCAAGGAAATACAACATCTGTACGCCCAAAGTGACCATATGCAGCTGTATTTCTAAATATTGGCTGTTGTAAATCAAGCATACGAATAATCCCAGCAGGACGAAGGTCGAACAACTTCCTCACAGCTTGAACCAATACATCTTCACGAACGATTCCTGTTCCAAACGTATCAATAGCAATTGACACCGGTTCTGCTACACCAATTGCATAAGCTAGTTGAACTTCACAACTTTTAGCTAATTTTGCAGCGACAATGTTTTTTGCAACATATCTTGCTGCATAAGCGGCAGAACGATCTACTTTCGTTGCATCTTTACCACTAAATGCTCCACCGCCATGTCGTGCATAACCACCATACGTATCCACAATAATTTTTCTTCCAGTTAAACCTGCATCACCTTGTGGACCACCTATCACAAATCGCCCAGTTGGATTGATAAAGTATTTTGTTGTTTTATCTAACAAATGTGCTGGGACTACTGGAGAAATAACATGCTTCAGTAAATCTTGTTCAATTTGCTCCACAGTTACATCTTGATGGTGCTGCGTGGAAATGACGATGGTATCAACTCGAATAGGTTGCCCATCTTCTCCATATTCGATGGTTACTTGTGTTTTTCCATCTGGTCTCAAGTAATCTAAGATATGCCTTTTACGAACATCTGCCAAACGTTTAGCTAACTTATGTGCTAAAGAAATCGGTAGTGGCATTAATTCTTCCGTTTCATCGCAAGCGAATCCAAACATTAAACCTTGGTCACCAGCTCCAATAGCATCGATTTCTTGCTCGCTCATTCGTCCCTGTCTTGCTTCCAATGCCTTATTTACGCCTCCAGCAATGTCTGGAGATTGCTCATCTATTGCCGTTAATACAGCACAAGTTTTGGCATCAAAACCAAATTTTGCTCGCGTATAACCTATCTCTTCAACTGTTTTCCGTACGACTGCTGGGATATCAACATAAGTAGTCGTAGATATTTCACCTGCCACTAATACAAGACCTGTCGTAACGGTTGTCTCGCATGCAACACGTGCATAAGGGTCCGATTGTAATATTTCATCTAAGATAGCATCAGAAATTTGATCTGATATTTTATCAGGGTGACCTTCTGTTACAGATTCAGAAGTAAATAAACGTCGATTCGTAGCCATTTTGCTACTTCCTCCTTTAAAATCAGATACGGAACTCTATATAACGTGAAAATTTACTTAATTGGTGTTTTCTCTGACACACGATAAACAAAAGAAATCTAAAATGACATTATTATAAGATATGCATATATAATGACAAGAACAAATACTTCTAGTTATCCTGCGCTAGATTGCCTGTATCCATTCAACAATAGAAAAACTTGACTTAAACGCCAAGTTCCTATGGCGAAAGCGGTAGTCTTCCTTATACTATGAGCTTAAAATTTATACTTTTCTACAGTATAAAAAATCCCTTCCTGCTTATCATGAGGAAAGGGAATAGCGATCCTTTCGCTCTTATTGTTCAAGGTTTCGTATGACCTTGCATCAGGTTAGCACCTTTTCACAAATGCGTGATGGTTGCTGGGTTTCTTCGGGGCTGTCCCTCCACCAACTCTGAATAAGAGATCCGTTCGCAATTCAGCTTACCGAAATAGTAGGTTTCTGTCAATTAATTTGGGTGTATTTTCAATCACTTTACCAACATACTAGTAGAAAACTTAGCTTGTCACCAAGTCTTATGAGAAAGCCTTGTTTTTCTCTTAAATCTACAAAACCTAAAATTTGTACTTTTCTATAATGTAAGAAAAACCAGAGATGCATATAAATTCTTCTTTAATTTTTTATATTTCATCACATTTAGTATGGACTATTTGAATAAATGTGTTATACTATTTACAGATTAAACACATGAAATACGTTCTTCTTCCATGAACATGAATAAATTTGAGTTAAAAGGCAGGTATTTTTAATGAAAACGGTAGAAAAATCATTTGTAACCGAATTATATGCACATCCTCATTTGTTGTCGAATTTATCTGTACCACAACTTGTAGAAAAAATTTTAGCTAGAAATGAAGGAAAGTTATCAGCAACTGGTGCTGTTCAAGCTGAAACAGGAGCTTATACTGGTCGCTCTCCTAAAGATAAATTTATTGTAGAAGATGAAATGAGCGAAAAGTATGTTGATTGGGGAACGGTAAATCGGTCCGTTAACGAAGAGACTTTCAATAAGCTTTATCAAAAAGTCGTTGCCTATTTAAAAAACAAGTCGGAAATCTTTCATTTTAAAGGATATGCTGGAGCAGACCATGAATACCGTCTCCCTTTGCAAGTGATTAATGAATATGCATGGCACAATCTCTTTGCCAGACAATTATTTATCACACCTACGAAGGAAGAACTAGAAAAGCATCAGCCAGAATTTACTGTTATATCTGCACCAACATTTAAAGCTGACCCAAAAGTAGACGGTACAAATTCAGAAGCATTTATTCTGGTATCCTTTAAACAACGTATTGTATTAATAGGTGGAACGGAGTATGCTGGCGAAATTAAAAAATCTATTTTTTCCGTTATGAACTATTTATTACCACAACGTAATGTATTATCGATGCATTGCTCTGCTAACGTAGGTAATGAAGGTGACGTTGCCTTATTTTTTGGTTTGTCAGGAACAGGAAAAACTACGCTATCCGCTGACCCATATCGTCGTCTAATTGGTGATGATGAGCACGGTTGGGGTCCTAATGGTGTATTTAATATCGAGGGCGGATGTTACGCTAAATGTATCAATCTATCTCAGGAAAAGGAACCACAAATTTATGATGCCATTAAATTTGGTACAGTATTAGAAAACGTCGTTTTAGATGAACAATCTAGAATTCCTGATTATGATAACACAAGCTTAACAGAAAACACGCGCGCAGCATATCCGTTAGAGAACATGGATAATATTGCAATTCCTAGTATGGCAGGACACCCGAATACAATTATTTTTCTAACTGCAGATGCGTCCGGAACATTACCTCCAATTAGTAAATTAACAAAAGAACAGGCTATGTATCACTTTCTAAGTGGCTATACGAGTAAATTAGCAGGTACAGAAAGAGGCGTAACAGAACCACAGGCGACCTTTTCAGCTTGTTTCGGTTCTCCGTTCCTCCCGTTAGCACCATCTAAATATGCCGCTATGCTAGGGGAGAAAATTGATGCCTATCAATCAAATGTCTTCCTCGTTAATACTGGTTGGACAGGAGGATCCTACGGTGTAGGAAAGCGTATGAAGCTATCTTATACACGTGCTATGATTCATTCCGCTCTAGAAGGAGAATTACATGGCGTAGAAACAACAAAAGATCAAGTTTTCGGATTGGAGATTCCAATGCATGTGCCTGGAGTCCCAGATGAAGTATTAATTCCGAAAAACACGTGGCAAGATAAAGCCGCTTATGACCAAACAGCAAAACAGCTTGCAATGAAATTTCATGAGAATTTCAAACAATTTACGGAAGCTCGTGAAGATATTGCTAATGCTGGCCCTAGTTTTAAGGGTTAACTTATGTTTCCTCATCCCAAAAGGAATTTTATATAAAGTATTACCATAGCAGTTACTGCTGCATATCGACCTCAAAAAGAGGTCGATTTTTTTATTATCTAGGAAATTAAGAAAATTATAAAATTTAGCAGCTGTGGATAAACTTACTAAGTTATTTAGCCACGTCCAGCTCCAGCGCCCTAAGCTAAGTTATCATCGGTCGATCCGATCCCTGAGAGGAAGGTCGACTAAAAACGAGCTTACAGCCCAACATCGGCATACCCCTGTTTTAGTGGCATGATTCCTTGATCTTTTTTGATTCGTTACATTGTGAACGGGCGCTTGCTCCTTTGTCCCACTAAAGAAAAGGATATTTTTAGGGTTTAAATATAGGAAAACAAAGGCTTTCGCCATAAAACTTGACGACAAGCCAAATTTTTCTAATTAACTAGGCATTCACACATTTTTCTATCCAATCATAAACTGTTTTGACGAATGAAATTATAGAAAGGAGCAAATAGGATGAAAAAAATTCTATTTTTCCTGCTCTTCAGTAGCATACTCTTGTTTTTAACAAGTTGTAATAATGAAAACACCAATAAGAAAATTCAATTAGCTGAAGTTACTCGTTCCATTTTTTATGCACCGCAATATGTCGCTTTAGAAAAAGGATTTTTTAAAGATGAGGGGTTAGATGTAGAATTACAAACCACATGGGGTGGTGATAAAACGATGACTTCCCTATTATCAGATGGATCGGATATCGCTTTAGTAGGAGCGGAAACGTCTATTTACGTCTATGCTCAAGATTCAAAAGATATTGCTATTAACTTTGCTCAACTAACGCAAACAGACGGAACTTTTTTAGTAGCAAAAGAAGAAAAATCAAATTTCAGTTGGGATGAATTAAAGGGAACAACATTTTTAGGGCAACGTAAAGGGGGTATGCCACAAATGGTTGGTGAATATGTACTTAAACAGCAAGGAATTGATCCACATGAGGACTTAAACTTACAACAAAATATTGAGTTTGCTCATATTCCTAGTGCATTTGTGTCTGGAGATGTTGAATATGTACAATTGTTTGAACCAACTGCGAGTGCATTTGAAAAGGAAGGAAAAGGCCATATTATTGCTTCTTTCGGAGAAGAATCAGGAATTGTTCCATATACCGTTTATATGGCAAAACAAACCTATATGGATGAACACGAAGCAGAGATGAAGGATTTCACGAAGGCTATTTACCGTGCACAACAATGGGTTGCAGAGCAGCCTGCAAAAGAAATTGCTCAAACGATTCAACCTTATTTTGAAGATACAGAGTTAGAAATGCTAACCTCATCTATAGAACGCTATAAAAGTCAAGGTTCCTTTGCCACGGAGCCATTATTACAAAAAGATGCATGGAATAACTTGAAAAACATTATGGAAGAAGCGGGAGAATTACCAGAAGATGTAGCTTATGAAGAACTTGTCAATACTACATTTGCAAAGGATGTATTACAAGATTAAGGGGAGTGTGTGATGACACTTTTAACATTAGAAAATATTACTCATTACTACTTTTCTAAGCAAGGAGCTACAAAGTCATTAAAGGATATATCTATATCTATTCAAGAAGGGGAATTTATTTCATTATTAGGACCAAGTGGTTGTGGAAAATCGACAATTCTTTCTATTATGGCAGGTATTATTCAGCCTACAGAAGGAAATGTTAGCTTAAAAGAAAAAGCAATCCAATCCCCTTCTTCAGAAATAGGCTATATGTTGCAACAAGACTATTTATTTCCATGGAAAAACATATTAGATAATATCCTTTTAGGGCCGAAAATAAACCAGACGGCTACGAATAAAATAAAAGAAAAAGGTATGGAACTCTTACAAGAAGTGGGAATAGAACATGTAGCTACTGCGTATCCTGATGCATTATCAGGAGGGATGCGGCAACGAGCAGCCCTCGTACGAACTTTGATTAATGACCCGATGATTTTACTGTTTGATGAGCCTTTTTCTGCTTTAGACTACCAAACAAAATTAAAGTTAGAGGATTTAGTCGCAATACTGTTAAAAACATACCGTAAAACAACCGTACTTGTTACGCATGATATTGGCGAGGCCATTGCTATGAGTGATCGTATCTTTGTCATGAATACAAACCCTGGAACCATATCGAAAGTATTTGACGTGCCTATCGAGCTACGTAATGAACAACCATTTCTAGCAAGAAGGCATCCTAAATATCAGCTATTATTTGATAAAGTATGGGATGAATTGGATAATCGCAAAAATGTCGCATCCTTAGGGGGAGGTAAATAAGGATGGCTCAAAGCAATGCCGAAGAACAATTATTTCAACAATATTTATCCTCTGTCCAAAAAGAAAAAAAGCATGTGCTTATTTGGCAACTTTTAATCCTAATCAGTTTTGTATTCTTTTGGGAGATCGCTAGTCGATTTTACTGGATCGACCCATTATTATTTAGCTCTCCTTCTACGATATATCAAGTCATTGTAGATAAGATGCAAGATGGGTCACTTCTCGCACATATGCAAGTCACTTTATTAGAAACAGTCGCTGGATTTTTGATTGGAACTATTGTAGGTGTTTTCCTCGCCATCTCCCTATGGTTTTCCAAGCGTTTATCTAACATATTAGATCCTTATCTTGTTATCTTAAATGCCATGCCTAAAGTAGCATTAGGCCCGATAATCATCGTTGCCTTAGGACCCGGATATGTATCCATTATTGCAATGGGAGCCATTATATCCGTAATCATTACAACACTTGTCGTCTATTCAGCATTTAATGAAGTAGACCCTAATTACGCAAAAGTACTGCAAAGTTTTGGAGCAACTAAACGGCAAGTATTTCAGCACGCCGTTTTCCCTGCCACATTACCAACAATGATTTCTACACTAAAAGTAAATGTTGGGCTTTCCTGGGTTGGCGTCATTGTGGGAGAATTTCTTGTTTCAAAACAAGGGTTAGGTTATTTAATTATTTATGGCTTTCAAGTGTTTGACTTCTCGCTTGTTATGATGAGTTTAGTTTTAATAGCTATTTTTGCAGCTATTATGTATAAGCTTGTGGAAAAAATAGAAAGCTGGTTAATCAAATAAAACAGGCTTGAAATGAAGCATTGACTTATAACCCAAAAGCTGTCATTTCTCGTACACTATATACTATTAAAGATCTATACGGCAGTAATTACTGCCGTATAGATCTTTAATAATAAAGCAATTACATGCTCAGAAAAATCCACCAAAAACAACGATAGACTATGACGCGAGCTCCTAGTAGGTTTAAAAAACTTATTTCATAACTGCAAGTTCAAATGTGATAAGCAATACGTTAACACACTGTCTTTCATCATAAAACTGTACTCTTCACGTTGCTTCACATCTACAGGGATGTGTTCTAGTAGAACAGGCCCACATGTCTCATAATATGTCTTTTGTTCCTCCAATGAACAAATTGTTGCGAAATAAACATTTTTAACGACATTTTCAAACTTACCAGAAACAAAATATTGACCAACATAGCTTATTTTTTCAACAATGCCTCCAGTTTCTTCCTTAATTTCTCTAATAGCTGCTTCTTTTGCACTTTCCCCTCTTTCTACCTTCCCTCCTGGAAATTCCAATCCCCTTTCTTTATGCTTCGTCAACAGCCATTTATCTTTATATACGCATATGACCCAAACATGAAGCGGAGAATTAGAAAAGGGTTGATCTGCAAAGGATAATTTTACTTCATTATGGTAATAATCTTTAAATATATACATTTTTTCAACGCCTTCTCTAGTACTTCATTTCCTTAGAATAAATTTGCATTTTCGTGCTTCCTCACAAATACTGTATATCTAGCACCCATTTCGGTAAAATCCCTAACATTTCTATAAATACTGTAAGAATGTAGCAGACAAGTTTCTGTTCCTAGTCTTATATGGATGAAATGCCCCGATATGAAAATGTGCCTACACGGGTTACTACAATATGGACTTATTGGCATAAAATTCATTTAGGATATTCAATATTTGTTATTTTCCATTGTTTATCAAAGGAAAATGCGAATTTTATTGTGTAATCGCCATAAAAAGTTGTTTCGTTTGTTTGTGTTATAATAACTTGATTATCACTTTGCTCAGTGATTTCATAAGGCTCCCCTTTTAAAAACCATGCTGGCTTACTCGTTGGGCGAAGGTACAGACCATCGCTCTTTTCCCTATAATAATACTCTACAAAAGGTTTAGCAACTGAATATGTAGCAATGGAGCTAAACTTTTCATACAAATCTTGTTTAGAACCTAATTTCTTCACACGATAATCTCTATGAATAGGTTGCACTAGTATATCCATAAATTGTTCTGTTATAATCGTTATTTTTTCTTCCGTTAACTGGGTGGCTTCAGCATTAACTGTAGCTTGCGCTGTATCTTTTAGTACATCCCCTGAAGCAGTTGGCGTTTGTATATGCAATACTACAAGCGATAATAACATGGTAACGATAAGCACGGTTGTGCTATAAACGATGCGTCGTTTATTCATCTCCAATATACCTCCTTGTGTGAGCAGGATCCTTTCCTTACTAGTCTATTCCTGTCCATACCAATAGATAAACCTTTACTCACACAAATGGCATAATAAATTAGTTTTTTAACGCTTCATTTTTGGTCTTATAAATACGTGTTTAAAATGCCCATTTTTTGAATATGCGCTTTCGTTTTTTCATCTCCTAAATCATGTACAAGTTTGAACGCTCTTGCCATATCACTGTCATACTCATCATTTGCTGCATCGTTATGGTAAGGAACTGCTGGAATATGCGCACGAAAGAATGAACGTATCCCAGAAGCATTTGCTTCATCGAAGGCTTCACGTAATTGCACAATTTCTTGTTCCGTTGCGTAAATAACAAATTCATCATTATTGTGATACTTCACCCGCGATATTTCTCCTGACCCCATTTGGACGTAATATTTTTGTTTTTCCATTTCAAACACCTCCTATCGTATAGTATTTCTTTTTCATGAAAAAGCATGTATGGGAAACCAATACGATACGTACATATCTTTTTGCCGATCTTAACCGTTAATAGCGCCTTTATGGTTTATAGAAGTTTAGAAAAACTTGACTTATCGCCAAGTCTTATGGCGAATGGCATAGTTTTTTTATACTATAACCCTTAAAACTTTTATACTTTCCTATAGTAGAACAAAGGCTCAGGGCGCGCCCGTTCACATGTAACGAATCAACGAAAGATCAAAGATTCATGCCAGTAAAACAGGGGTATGCCGACGTCAGGCTGCAAGCTCGTTTTTAGCCGACCTCCCGCTTAGGGACGAACCGATGATGACTTAGCTTAGGGCAATGGAGTGAAGTCGCCTAGTTGCTGGGCGCTGGAGCCGGATGGGGCCCATTCCGTTATTTGGTTACGCCATAGCACCAAATTTTAATCTTATCTTTAAAAAAACGTGATTGATCGATAAAATACCTCTGTTTAAAGCTGTTATTTACACCAAAAACACCCTTTCCTAGACCATAAAAAAACTCGCTATAATTAGCGAGTAAATCATGTTTATCAATCTTTATCGATTAAGAGCCCCTTGTCTCTAATTGATTATGCATAACTCCTTTTCTGGCTACCAATAAAAGCACAAGAGCAACGATCGTCTCCGATACTGGTAGCGCAAGCCATACACCTGTAGTTCCTAATAACAATGGTAAGATGAGAAGCATAACAATTAATAAAATAAATCCTCGGAACAGCGTTATGCCCACTGATGGACGAACGTAGCCGATAGATTGATAGTATGTCATATAAATAAAATTTACTCCCATAAACAAGTAACCTAAGAAAAACAATTTAATTCCTCTTACAGCCAGGTTTTTAATTTCATTGGATTCGATCCCGAAAATAGATACAAGCAAATCCGCACCTAAGTAACCAATAACTAGAAATAAACCACCAAGCAGAAAACCGGTTAATTCTGCAATTTTCACCGTTTCTTTTATAGAAGTAAATTTTTTGGCTCCATAATAATAACTAATCATTGGTTGTATCGATGAACCTATACCGATAAATGCGAGTAACATAAAAGTATGCAAATAGTTAATGACTGAAAAAGCTGCCAGCCCATTTGTACCAGCATAATAAGCAATGGCAATATTATATCCCATTACAAAAATACCAATACCCGCTTCTGATAAAAAGCTAGGTAGACCAATGGCGCTTATTTGTTTCAAATCCGCCTTTTTCCAGACTATTTTTGTCAATTTTAGACCAGAGCCTTTTTTAAAAAAATGCAACGAATAAATGATTAAACCAATAAGTGTTGCCACTGAAGTAGCAATCGCAGCTCCAGTAACTTCCCATTCAAGGATAAATATCATTACGTAGTTTAAAATAACATTAACAACGGCTGCCACAATTAAACCGATCATCGCTAATTGTGGGTCACCATCATTTCGCACGAAAATACTTAAACATACTTCCAAAGCTAAGACTAATGAAAACAGAAACAAAATACGCATATAGTCTAAAGCATAGGGCAATGTTTCTGCATTTGCTCCAAAGAGCCTTGCTAAAGGCTCCATAAATAGGAGGCCAAAAACACTAATGCATAGGCTTATTATCGTTACAAGCACGATAGAAATGGTATATAAACGCTTTGCTTTCTCTTTATCTCCAGACCCAACTGCAATGGAGTATAACGTTCCCCCACCAACACCAATTAATAATGAAATGGAAATGATAATTGAAAAAACAGGAACTGCTATATTTACACTTGCTAAAGCAAGGGAGCCTACACCATTGCCAACAAATATACCATCAATGACGATATTCACGGACATAAGCATCATACCTAAAATAGTAGGGAGAAAATACTGAAAAAAGCTCTTTTTAACAGGCTGACTCCCTAATTTTTGTTCAACTATGCTCATTACATCACCCCAATTCAAAGCTACTACTCTTATTCTAATTTCGTATTCATAAAAAGTCCATTTTAAATGACTAATTAAAAAATAGCACATGTGAGAGAACGATTGACCAGAATGCCGGTTTAACAACGTGACGACTGGGAAGCATCAACGAAAGATTTAGGAATCCCGCCACTAAAACAGGGGTATGCCGATGTCAGGCGGTAAATCCTTGTATAGTCGACCATCCTCTTAGGCACGGATTGATGAAGACTTAGCTTAAGGCGATGGAATGAGATCGCCTAATTGTTGCAGCGTACGTAGCTAATCAGTTGTTTTCTTATCTTGAAGCATCTATTATCTCCTATAATACAAAAAAGCGACATTTAATATGCCACTTTTTAATGGTCTAGGAAATTAGGAAATTATAAAATTTAGCAGCTGTGGATAAACTTACTAAGTTATTTAGCCACGTCCGGTTCCAGCGCCCAGCAACTAAGCAACTTCACTCCATTGCCCCTAAGCTAAGTCATCATCCGTTCGTTCTAAATAGGAAGGTCGACTAAAGACGGGCTTGCCGGGGGGCACCGGCATACTCCTGTTGCAGGGCATAATTCCTAAAACTTTCGTTGATTCGTTCCACTCTCTACGTTGCTAACCGGGGCTCCAGCGCCTTTATTCTTAAGTCATTCTATTCACTAATTTTTTACACATATACATTGGATTAATCCAATAAATCTTTATTTTTCTTGTATGATTTTTTTAATGAAATTCGATCAAAAATAAAATAAAAACATGTAGCAAGTATCGATGGACCTACTATATCTAAAGCATCTATCCAATCATTTGGAATACCTTTTGAAACAAACATTATTATAATGAAAACAATTCCAAAACGTATCGATTGACTATACACCTTCCTTTTAGCTTTAATGTAATTAGCCTCTCCTGCAATTTCGGCATATTCCATTCCAGACAGAATATAACGTAAAAAAGTATAAAATAGAATAAAAGTAAAGATAAAAAATGCGGTCAAATATCCTTCCATATGCCAATTGAACCAACTACCGGCGAATAAACATAGCATCAACAGGGTTGAGACAATAACAGCTGCCTCAGCTAAAATGGTTATTATTCGCATCTGCTTATATTCATCTTCCGGTAAAAAAACATATATAAAAGAACGTTTCACTTACGATTCCTCCCAAAATAAATCATCTAATGACTTTCCTAATTCCTTAGCTATCGCAATACATAAGTTTAAACTTGGATTATATTTACTTTTTTCAATTAGGCCTATCGTTTGTCTTGTCGCATTAACTCTTTGGGCAAGTTGAGCTTGTGTTAACCCTTTCTCAACACGCGCTAATTTTATTTTATTTGCCATAATCCACCACCAAAAGTAATATATAAATAACAAAATGTTAATTATATATTACATTATAAACTTAAGTTAGTCAACTGCTTTTAAAATTATTAGTCCTTAGTTAGGCGTTTTTTCGATTAAGACTTACTATTGTATGTAGTTACTAAAATTAAATGTAAATGAGCAAGAATACAAAAGTATTTACATCCTGCTTTGCTTCCTGTTGTTATACACGTTATAAAATAGCTTATCTTCTTTGCCAGTGTGTATGGATCCCATGCTACATGTAAACCATAAAATTTAAATAAAAAAATAAGGATAGAGAATCCCCCATCCTTAAAATTATTAAGCGCTTTCTTCTATCTAATAAATTTTAGTAGTTTTAGTAGATCTTAGATGATCGAAAACACTATCCTTTTCTTTTGTGATAAACGACAGTATTTGATCTGTGTAAGAGTGTATAACTAAAACCCTCTTATAAAGAGAGTATTTAAATGCTATTGACTTATCTAGCCACAACTACTCACTCTTGAAGTGGTAGTTCTTACACACTTCTATTCGTAATAACCTACACTATTCAATAATAATATTGTTTAACTTCGTATTAACTGGGTTTGCCAATGTATCACCTACTGGGCAAGTATCTTCAATAAAAGCAACAAATTCTTCTACTTTTTCTTGAGGCGCATCCGTTTTTATATGAATATTGTAACGAATTTCGGAATAACCTTTTCGTACATCTGCTTTATGCATAAAACCGTCTGGGTCTAAGTCGCCTTCTAATTCAATCCATAAGTCACTAAATTCAATATTAAATTTTTTGGCAAAAACTCGTGCAACGATTGCTTGGCAAGCGCCAAGAGCACCAAGCACTAATTCTACTGGGTTCATTCCCGTATCTGTACCACCTAAGTTCTTAGGTTCATCGACTGTAATTTCAAAATTTCTTGATTTAACTTTAACTTGAACACCATCCTGCAGTTGAGCAGTGGCTCGAAATGTAGATTTAGCCATAATAATAACCACCTTTTCTAAATATTATTTATTAGGATAAATTAATTATACAACGTTAGCTTCAAATATTCTATAGATGAATTGTGAATCACTGAACATAACTGTAGATAAACTCAGTGCTTTTTGAGCTAAAAAATTGACAATGCAATCTTTGTCAAAAATTTATTAAGGTCCTTTGAATTAAAGCTTCATTAGGTATAAAGAGAAAGTCTACACGATTTTCTAACTGATAGAAAAACCGCCACTCTTATTAAATTTTAAAATAGGAGCTGACCTAATTTATCTACTAGATCGCTCCCGTCTATTTAAACAGAGTAATAATTACAATTCACTTGATTAATTTTTTCAACTCTAAACGAACTAGCTTATTAGAAGCATTACGTGGTAAGTAATCTACCTCATGTATTTCTTTGGGGCGTTTATATGCAGCTAAATGTTCGGTTAAAAAACATTGTAGTTTCCCATGGTTGTACGTTTGATCCGTTACAATAAAAGCAACTGGAACCTCTCCCCATTTCGGGTCAGCTTTACCTGTCACACCAACTTCTTTAATACCCGGAAATCGTGCCAGTGTGCTTTCTACTTCGGAAGGATATACATTTTCACCGCCAGAAATAATTAAATCACTCCGCCTGTCAACCACATATAAGTAACCTTCCTTATCCAAATAACCTAAATCCCCTGTAGCTAGCCAACCATTGTGAAAAGCGTTTATTGTTGCAGATTCATTATTATAATAGCCGTTTGTAACCATCGGCCCTTTAACAAATATTTCACCAACTCCGTTTTCATCCGGTGTATTAATTTTTAATTGCGCCGGAAATAAAGGTTTTCCCGCAGAACCAATTTTCTTTAAAGCATCTTTAGCACTTAATGTAATAATTTGTGAAGCCGTTTCAGTCATCCCAAAAGATTGGAAAACTGGTACGTTTTTTTCTTTCGCTTGTTCCAACAAAGACTTTGGAGCTGGCCCTCCTCCTAATAGCATGCAACGTAAATATGCAGGATATGAATCATCCCCTAATTCTTCTAATAATTGCTGCAGCATAACGGTTACTACGGAAATCATTGTTATTTTTTTCGTTAAAATCGCATCATGTACTATTTTTTTGTTGAATTTTTCTAATAAATAGACAGTCATCCCATAGATAACACTACGTATCAGAATGGACAGACCACTAACATGGAATAAAGGCAATACAGCTAACCACTTATCTTCTTTTTGAATTCCAAGATTTAGTGCACTCCCTATCGCACTCCACCAATGATTTCCATATGTATGTATCACTCCTTTAGGAAAACCTGTTGTGCCAGATGTATACATCATCGTAAACGGCGTCTGCAAATTTATTTCTGTTGCTAATTTCACATCTTTTGGCTGTAAATGATTAACAGCAGTAAAAGATAGGCTTTGTGAGAAAGATATTTGTTCGGACAGAGGAGCTAATGATTCATCATAAAATAAGAATGACACTTCAGCGTCTTTCAATTGATAAGTCAATTCCTCACTTGTTAATCTACTATTTAGTAAAACAACTACTGCCTGCAAATAACTTAATGCATGAATGGCAACTACCATCTCCTGTTTATTCGTTGAAAGCACCGCAACATGAGTTTCGCTTGACACGCCTAAAGCAGCCAATTTTCTAGCATAATTCTGACTGCTTTCCTTTAGCTGTTGAAATGTAAGTGTACTTCCATTACCATTTTGAATTGCTATTTGCTTAGGTGATATCTCCGCCTGCTTAGTAAGCCAATGCGGTATTACTGTTTGCATATTAACACCTCTTTTCATTTTGCATTAGAGAAACGGCTACACAATTATTATTCAAATAGATAGTTACTTTCATAGAACGGGTTCATATCTGTAAGCCATAACCGGTTTCCTGATAGTGCAAAAAGCCCTTGCTTAGGATTGGAGCAAAGGCTTTTTGTATAGAAGTAGAGTAGAAAGCGAACCTACCTTCTTAATAAGTAATTCCGTCCATTAATTCATGCTGTTGAATACCGCAAACGTTCATTAAAAACTTTTTGTGCACTCTGTTAGCTCCTACTTAAAGTGTTATATATATCTTGTTATCTATTCTAAAAGTAGAGCCTTCCAGCACATCTTACATGGCGAACATATGTAAGAAGCTTAGAATTATACATGTACTTCGGCTACTCCCTTTAAAACAGTTTTTAAATTAAGGGAAGCGAGGAAACTTTTTAAAGTTTGGCTGCCTTTTTTCTTTAAAAGCATCTCTTCCTTCTTTTGCTTCTTCTGTTGTGTAGTAAAGCAACGTTGCATCGCCGCCCATTTGTTGGAGTCCAGCTAGCCCATCTGTATCTGCATTAAAGGAAGCTTTTAGGAAACGCAAAGCGGTTGGAGATTTGGATAACATTTCCTCACACCATTGAATTGTCTCTTCTTCTAATTTTTCCAATGGTACAACTGTATTAACTAAGCCCATCTCATACGCTTCCTCAGCATTGTATTGACGGCATAAGTACCAGATTTCTCTTGCACGCTTATGACCGACCATTCTAGCAAGCAAGCCAGCGCCATAACCAGCGTCAAAACTACCTACTTTCGGACCAGTTTGTCCAAAAACAGCATTGTCAGCAGCAATTGTTAAATCACACACGACGTGCAAGACATGCCCACCGCCAATAGCATACCCAGACACCATAGCAACTACCGGTTTTGGAATTGTACGAATTAAGCGTTGCAAGTCTAATACATTCAATCTTGGCACTTGGTCACTACCTACATAACCGCCATGCCCACGTACTGATTGGTCACCACCTGAACAAAACGCCTTGTCCCCTTCTCCTGCTAAAATAATTGCACCAATGTCAGAATCATCTCTCGCATCCGCAAATGCATCAATCATTTCATTTACAGTTAATGGAGTAAACGCATTTCGCTTTTCAGGGCGATTGATCGTTACCTTGGCGATGCCATTATATTTTTCATAAAAAATTTCTTCATAATCTCTTACTTTTTCCCATTGTACTGCCACGATACTTCCTCCTTTAAAATGTATGTAAGCAGACATTTTATGATAAACTTTCTAAATGTCTACTTACTATTTTACCAAAAATATTTGGTTTCTCCACGTGAATTGCATGTCCAGCATCAGGAACCATATGATGCACTGCATTTGGCAAGATGCGAGACATTTTCTCCATAATAACACAATACTTTTGATCTAACTCACCAGTTATTAGAAGAGCAGGCTTATCCATAGAAGCTAATTCATTCCAATAGGACCGCTGTGTACCTGTACCCATAAAACGGAGGGAATCAGCAAGACCAACAGCAGATTGACGCATGCGTTCTTTTCGAATTCTGGTTTGATTATTGATCGGCATTTTTTGTTGCGTAGAAAATAGGGGGATGTTTTCCCAATAGGAAACAAACCATGCTAGACCTTTTTGTTCTATTTTCTTTGCTAATTCATCATCTGCTTGTTTTCGTTTTTGCCGCTCTATTGAATCTTTAAGACCTGGAGAAGTACTTTCTAATATTATACCGTTTACCCATTCAGGGTAACTTATTGCAAATGCAATGGCTGTTCTTCCACCCATAGAATAACCAAGCAGATGAACAGGTTCAAGCTGTAAATATTGCAATAGTGAAGCAATATCTCTGCAGCATGCTTCCATGGATTTATGTTTCGCGTTCGTCTTTCCATGTCCTGGAAGGTCAATCGTGATAACTTGCCATTCTTGCTTCCATTTCGTTATAAATGGTTGCCACGTTTGACTACTACCCGTAAATCCATGTAATAAAACAAGGGGATATCCTTCGCCATCTATTTCATACCAATACGTAGCATCATTTGTGGAAAAGTACACTATCTATTCCTCTCCTCCAAAATTTCCTGTTCAATGGCCTGCCATTTCGTTTTGTGCCAGTTGGCATTTATGTCTCTATTTGTTTTCACTTCAATTACGGACAGACCTTCTCTGTTGTAACTTTCAATGAGTTTCTGCTTCACATCCGCTTCTGTTTTTGCATGCACATAATAACCTCCATACATATGAACAACATACTTGAAATCGATATGTAAAGGTGTACCGAATAAAGCTTCAAAATGTTTTTTATCATCAGCCTGCGATAAAAAGGAAAATATTCCACCACCATTATTATTAATTAATAAAATAGTCAATGGCAATTGGTAATGCATCGCCGCATGCAGCCCATTCATATCATGAAAAAAAGATAAATCCCCTAATACAAGCGTAACTCTTACCCCAGCCGCACAAGCGCCTAAACCAGAAGATACAACACCATCAATACCATTTGCCCCTCGATTGGCAAGCACTTCTATCTGTTTATCTGTTTTCCAAAAGAACGAATCTAAATCACGAACTGCCATACTGTTGCCTACAAAAATTGTGCTCTGGTTTGGAGTTGAATCCATGACAGCACGAATCGCTTCCCCTTCTCTAATTTCACTATCTGATTGGTCATTTAAATGCTTCTTCGCAATGTCGTTAAATTGCTTCCACAATTGCAACCATTCTTTTGATGTGGTTTCAACCCCTGCATCTGCTAAAGCCTCACAATAAGTAGTTGGTTCTGCAAAAATAAACGTCGTCGGGTTATTGGTTGGTTCGCGGAAACCTTTATCATTTTCAACGACCATTTGAAGTGCATCCTGGTGTTGCTTCACATAGAAAGAATAGGCTTTCGAAACAGGCATGGCCCCAAAACGAATAATAAAATCAGGCTTTAGTTTTTCCCGAACGATTTGATTACGCAGTAGCGCATCATATCCTTCAATAATTACATCAGAAACATGAGCTCCAGATCGAACTTGCGATAAAGGGTCAGCTAAAATAGGAAGTCCCCACTTCTCAGCAAGCTTCGTAACCGCAACTGGAAAATGCAAATCTGTTTGCGGTCCGCATACAATAACCCCTCTTTGTTTACCTGCTAATTGACGCAAAATTTCTTCCACTTGCTGTTTAGGCAAATGCTTTTCCCCTTCAAACGTCGGTAATATGGGACTTGTACAGGAAATATCATTTATTTCCCATACATCATTAAGACTAAAATCCACCATTAATGGTTCACGAAAAGGAAAATTCAAGTGAACAACTCCTTGATTTCCTTCCTTCGCGATATGGTAAGCGCTTGCCGCTTTATTTCGCACATAATGTAGCATGGCAGTTCCTGCTTCTGGAAGTGCCATTTCATGAAACCATTTCACAAAATCTCCATACATTTTTATTTGATCAATTGCTTGAGGCGCGCCTATTCCTCTTAATTCATGTGGCCTGTCAGCAGTTAACACGATGAGTGGAACTCGACTATGATAGGCTTCCACAATTGCAGGATAATAATTGGCTGTCGCTGTTCCAGAAGTACAAACAAGCACAACAGGACGTTTCGATTTTTTCGCAAGTCCTAACGCAAAAAAAGCAGCCGACCTTTCATCAATAATAACCCAATCCTTTATTTCTTTATGCTCAGCCAATGTTAACGCTAATGGCGTTGACCTAGATCCTGGAGAAATAACAGCGTCTGTTAAACCATTAGCAACTAATTCATCGACAAAATTCGTCACATATCGTGTCAAAACTTCTGTATGGTTCATGGTTGTCCTCCTAAAACAGTCAGCATTGGTGAAAATTTTATTTCGGTTTCCGCAAATTCTTCTTCTGGATCTGAGTCCTTCACGATTCCACAGCCAGCAAATAAAGAAGCTTCATCTTCTTGGATTAATGCTGAACGAATAGCTACAGCAAATTCCCCATAGTTATTACTGTCTAACCAACCGACTGGCGCGCCATACCAACCACGATCTAACTGCTCATTATTTCGGATAAAAGTCATAGACAAATCTCTGGGAACTCCTCCTAATGCAGGAGTGGGATGCAATTCTTTAATGACATTAAAAATGGTATAACCATCTTTAAGTACTCCCGTAACAGGTGTATATAAGTGCTGTAAATTTTTTAATGGATAAACTACTGGTGTATCTGGTATTTGCACATCTGTACAATATTTATTAATGCCTTGCTTTATCATCTGCACAACAAAGTCATGTTCTTCTCTATTTTTAGGATCTTGGAAAAGCATAGCAGCAATACGTTGATCTTCCTCCTCCGTAGCGCCTCTTGGAGCAGTTCCTGCCAAACAGGTTGATAACAACTTCTTATTCTCTACCCTTACTAGTCGTTCAGGAGTAGCGCCTACAAAGCAACTATCACTTTGTTCAAAAGCAAAAATATAACTATTTGATTGTTTATCAATTAAATCACTTAGCACTTGACTAATATCAACTTGCTTACTAAACGTAAGTCGCATTTCTCTTGCAAGTACAATTTTATCCATTTGCTTTTGCTGAATCTCTTGCTTCGCTCTTTGAACCGTATTTTTCCATTGTTCTGGAGCAATCATCTTTTTATGAATGATTTTGGGTAAGTCAAGCTGCTCTTTTGCAGTTTGAAACAACTTTGTTTCCACAGTTTCTATCGCTTTCAATAGCTGAATCGGATGGTCATCTTTGCATACTTTTATGTTTATCGTTAAATAAAAATCACTATTATTTTTTGTCAATATATATTCTGGAATTTTAAATTGAAGTCTTGGAAAATCATTCCACAGGTCCGTTCTAGGTTTCTTTGGGTCAAAGTCTAGCCCACCTAAAGTCACTAACCCTGTTCCTGGAGCTTTAAACGGATTATAGACCCATACATCATCTATTAATTTTTTCCATGTTTCTTCTATATATTGAAAACGATCTTCATTCGCATTTATTTCAAACACATTGCCAACACCGACAACGGAAAATGCATCCTTTGTACTCATCCAAAAACAACGCTCTTTATTTAGCTTTGCAGCAGATGCAAAGAAGAGAACGGGATCTTGTGCTTCTACTCGTTTCGTAATACTTACAAGTTGTGCGCTTTGCTTTAATCCCATCTGGTTAATAGCCTCACGCAAAAGTTCTTCAACTTGCTGACCCTGTACTTCTATCATTTCAATTAACCTCCGTTACACTCACAATGACAAACTTTCTACTTCATTTTATTCTCTTTTACGGTTATTCTCAAGGAAATCAATCGCAAGCGTTGACACTATATCGTAATTTCCATAGAATTAATATGATTCATGTCCCATGCGCCTTAACAAAACGATTGTTAGGTCTTTGATACTACCAATATATTGCATTCAAATAAAGGGAGGGGGAAAATATATGCATTCATCTAATAAAGTAACCGTAAAACAAGCGCTCAATGAAAGGGATGGTTTACAAATATGGTGGAGGCTATTACGTCCTCACACATTAACTGCTTCATTCGTACCAGTATTTGTTGGCTCAATGCTTGCTTTTCATGAAGGACATATGAATCTACTACTTTTCTTAGCCATGCTAATTGCTTCTATGCTTATTCAAGCGGCGACAAACATGTTTAATGAGTATTATGACTTTGTAAAAGGTCTTGATAATGAAGGTTCTGTTGGTATTGGGGGTACAATCGTACGAGATGGTATTAAACCGAAAACAGTACTAAACTTGGCATTAACCTTTTTTGGAATAGCAATGCTACTTGGTCTTTATATTAGTGCAACTTCTAGCTGGTGGATTGCAGTTATAGGTTTAATATGTATGCTTTTCGGATATTTATATACAGGAGGCCCTTTACCTATCGCCTATACTCCATTAGGCGAATTATCTTCAGGATTCTTGATGGGAACTGTGATTATCGGCATTAGTTATTATATTCAAACAAAAACCATTACTGCAGAAGTGTTGTTTGCTTCCATTCCAATTGCAATTTTTATCGGCGCTATCTTACTTTCTAATAACATTAGAGACCTAGAAAATGATAAGGAAAACGGACGCAAAACATTAGCAATTTTATTAGGGAGAAAGAATGCTATCGGGTTTCTAGGACTAATGTTTATAATTGCCTTCGTAATTACCGCATGGCTTATTATCGAAAACATCTTTCCAATTTGGTCATTAATTACCTTTATAGGGGCAATTAAAGCTGTAGATGTTATTCTAAAATTTAAAGGTAAAACACAACCACTTGAAATGATGCCAGCAATGGCTGCAACAGGTAAAACCAATTCTATTTATGGGATATTATTAGGAATTTCATTATTTATCAGTACGTTTGTGAATTAGGGGGGTACTAAAATACATGGCTTACCCGAATACATTAATGGAAGCACTTGGAATTGAGACAGTAACCATGACGAAGGAAAAAGTGCAGCTTACCATGCCAGTCGATAAGCGAACACGCCAACCATTTGGATATTTACACGGAGGTGCCTCCGTTGCATTAGCAGAATCGGCCGCTAGTATTGGGGCGAGTCTGTATGTTGACTTCCAAACGCAAGCCGTTTTCGGAATAGAAATTAACGCCAACCATATTCGAAGCATTAAAAATGGAGTGGTTACAGCTACAGCACTTCCGATACACATTGGCAAGTCAACGATGGTCTGGGAAATAAAAATTACCGATGCAGATCATAGGCTCGTATGCGTTTCTCGATGCACTATTGGTATTATTACCAAAGAAAAATAATCCAAAGCTTGAAAGGGGTTCGTCAATGAAAACACATCTTAGTGAAGACAAGTTATTTGAATTTAAAGAACGACTCTTAAAGTTGAAAAAAGAAACAGAAGAAGCAATAGAAGCCAAGATTATGGAAGCACCAAATGAATCTTTGGAGGAGCTGGCAGATTACGATAATCACCCAGCAGATATGGGTTCGGAACAATTTGAACAGGAAAAACAAGCAGGGATACAACAAATGTTAGAAAAACAATTACAAGATATTGATGATGCGCTACAGAAAATTGAAATGGGTACATTTGGTTTAAGTGAAAAGTCTGGAAAGCCAATCTCAATTGAACGTCTAGAAGCACAACCGACAGCACGTTTTTTAGTAGGAGAAAATTAAAAGTTAACGCTCATTTTACTAGTGTGTAATACCAATCCGTGTGGCTACTTTTAGCCCAACTAATTGTGGGCACCCTAACACTATGATTCTAGAAAATTTTAAAACATAAAGAATAAAAGCGAACATTCAATCAGTGGGGTTTTTTATCCCCCCCCTGATTGTTAGTAGCCTAAGTTATTGGGGGGATCCTACCTATTTTTTAGCTTATATGTTTGAGAAGCAGGGATACCTCCAACTGACTCTGCTGCTAGAATTGCTTGGACAATGGATTGTTCTAATGTCTCTACAGCCATAGTTCCTATTAAATCAATGGATTGTTTTCTTTTCCCTGTACTTAAAGCAAAGATCGTATCACCGTCCATCAGCGTATGTGCAGGATAGATTGTCTTTGCCAAAGCATTATGAGCTATTTGTGAAATCTTGGTAGCCTCTGCTTTCGTAAGCGAAGCATTCGTAGCTATCACACCAATTGTCGTGTTCATACCGGCCGACATTTGACTTTGGTGTTTTTGCATATAAGTAATACTGTCCATCATTTCTCGGGTGTCCAAATCTATTGGTCCTGCTAATATTTCTCCTGTGTCTGGGTGTCTAATATCTCCAACTGCATTTACAGCTACTAACGCTCCCACAACTATGCCATTATCAAGTTCTACTGAAGCACTTCCTAACCCTCCCTTCATACAATGTTTGAAGCCCGCTACTTTCCCGACCGTTGCACCACATCCTGCACCAACATTCCCAAAAGAAAAAAATCCTTTTTTAGCTTGTTTTGCTGCTTGGTACCCCATTTCTTTATCCGGACGAACCTTGCTATCTCCAATTGCTAAATCAAATAAAATTGCTGCAGGAACGATTGGAACCCTAGCAACACGAACATCTAAACCTATTCCTTGCTCTTCTAAATAGTGCATCACTCCATCAGCTGCGGCTAAGCCAAACGCGCTCCCACCAGAAAGCGTAATTGCATGTACTTGATTCACAGTATTTACAGGATCTAATAATGCTGTTTCTCTTGTTCCTGGCGCTGAACCTCGAACATCTACACCACAAACCGCACCATTTTCTGCCACAACGACAGAGCACCCTGTTATCGCTTCCATATTTTCGACATTTCCTACTTTTATCCCTGGTACATCCGTTATGTTCCCGTAAGCCATCTAAAACACCTCTGTTTCTATTATTTTTATTAGAAAAACCTGGCTTCTTGTCGCCAAGTCTATTGGGAAAGCTGTTTTTTTCTTATACCATAAACCTTTTAACTTTTATACTTTTCTATAGAACAAAAACATTATTTACTAAATAAGGTATACGAAGCAAAAAATTCACTTCATTTTTGTGAGCTGTAGAACATTTTTAAAACAGGCTATTTGATACGAGGCAAGACTTGCGATAGCATATGAAGGAAATAAAAAGCAGTGCGAGCCATTCTAAAATAAAAGACTGCACTGCTCTTGTTAATATAATTGCGATTAGAATTAGATTACGAGGAAGCAAATTTAGCTTGCTTCTCTTCTATCCATACGCGTAACTTTAAAAACAATGGGACAAATAACAAGCCAACGATTATTCCTTTTATAATATTAAATGGTAGTATTCCAGCAGAGACTATTCCCCATTTAATTGCAGTATTTGACATGTCTTCCCATCCCATAAACCATGCATATGCTGGTAAGAAAACAAAATAATTTAAAACACTCATTCCAACTGCCATTACGATTGTTCCCGTAACTAAACCAGAAACTATACTTTTCACACCTTTAAATTTGTGATAGAGCATAGACACTGGTACAACAAACATTATTCCAGCTATAAAATTAGCAAGTACACCAATTGGGTCAGAGGCACCAGATACAGCTAAATATAAGAGATTTTTAATGGCGACCACAAGGACCCCAGCAACTGGTGAAAAGATGAATGATGCCATTAAAGCCGGAACATCACTGAAGTCAATTTTCAAGAAAGCTGGTAATAATGGCAGTGGGAAGTTTAAGAAAAATAATAATAATGAAATGGTACCTAGTAAAGCTAAGACGATGACTTTCATCAGTTTGGATGATTGTTTATTCATTGGTTGCATTTTCTATTTCTCCCTTCATCATGTATCGATTCCAATTTCGTGATGAAGGTTTAGAGCCAGTTTTCTTTCTACAGAAAAACCCTAAAGCGCCTAATTGGGGCTTTAGGGTAAACGTAAACAAACCATAGGAAAAATCGAGGCACATATATGTACCTGAAATTTGGCTCGACATCTTCTCCCATCCAGACTGTAACTGTCGGTTCTGGACTTGCACCAGATCAACCACAATAAAAAATTGCGGGTCACGGACTTAAGCACTCATGCTTTTTACCGTCGGTCGGGAATTTCACCCTGCCCCGAAGATGGAATCGATATTCTATTGTTATGGTTATTTTACATGAGATTTTTTAGTTTTGCAAGAAAATAATATTTCAAATCAAAACCTCGCATTCCAATAAAATGCGAGGTTTTGCAATGGCAATTACTTCTCAGCGTTAATCCATAACTTTCCTTCTGCTTGCTTACGTGTCTCATTGCCATAATTATCTTCTACTTTTACCTCAATAACAGCACCTTCTGCAACGACACTGCTTGTTGCTGTCCAATAGCCGACATAATGACCTTCTGATGTTTCCATCATTGGTAATTCTGTAGCATTCGTAGCTGTATTCGTTAATGGCATATGAATAGCATAGGTTGGATTTAGCCCTGGTTCACTATCAAACTCAATTTTGATGGACTCACCAGCGGCTAGTGTAGTATCTTCTTTTGGGGTTAAATTCTCAACCTCAGGCGCTGTGAAATTAACATCCACTGTAATTTTTTCCTTCGTTTTATTACCAGCTGCATCTTGAGCTACGACTTTAATTTCATTTTCACCATTGTCTAACAAAATTCGTTTGGAATATTTGCCATCTTGTACTTTTGCTTTCTTACCGTTCACTTTTACGGCGTCTAAATTATTATCAGAGACAGAACCTTCTACAGTAACAGTCTCTCGATTCAGTTTTTCCTCATTTTTTGGTGAATCGATGGTTAGCTCAGGCTTTTCGGTATCTAGTGTTATATTAACCGGCTCTGATTCGCCTGTTGGATTTCCATCTAGCTGAGAAACTGCTGTAAGTTCATTTTCCCCTTCTGCTAGTTCCGCTGGAATAGCAAACGCACCGTCATCTCCTATTTCAGCCGAGCCAATTTCTTCTCCATTATTCATTAATTGAATCGTAGTCGTTGGTGAAGCATTTCCTTCTACAGTAACCTGTTGCTTATTCGTAATAGAGCCATCTTTTGGCGAGGTAATTTCAGGTTCCTCTACTTCGTAATTAACGTGAGCGCGAATCATATAATTTCCTTCTTCTGCTGGTGATTTAGACCAAGATTCACCAACTAGTTGATAACTTCTTTCTGCATTTGGACTACTTTCATCTGTAGCAAGTCCAGGTGCTTCTGTATTTGGTGCTGTTTGCACATACACCACATAAAATTCTTCTTCTACCACAATGCCATGCTCTTCTAAATCGACAACTGTCCATTCATTTTCATCGCGAATGGCTTCAGCATCAACTGGGCCTGCTATCTTTTCACCTGGTGTACCATCTGGTCCATTTGCGTCCCAAACCTCCACTTGAAATGCAGTACCGCCTGGTTGTGGAAACTCTTCATTCCAAAATTTAAAGACAGCAGCATCAACAACGCCAGTTTCCTTTCCTTCTGGTAATGTCATCTTTACTCCCCAACCATTTCCAGCATCATAGAAGGCGCGAGCATTTTCTGGTGTTCCATCATCATAAGCAATTTCTCCACCAGGCACCGTGTAGAATGGCTCTAATTCCACATTTTGAGTATGATCGCTATCCTCTAGATTAATTTCCATTTCTGCACCATGATAACCGCTTGCAAGAACTTTTAACGTATATGTCCCCTGATAAGCGGTGAGTGAATAATTACCTTCCTCATCTGTTGTTACTGGTTCAATATTGGCATCCTCCACTACTAAAATCGTTGCATCTGGTATAGGTTTGCCTGTTTGTTTATCCGTAATAGTTCCGCTTATCGTGTATTGGTCCATTTCTTCTAACGTAAAATCAGCCTCCGAAGTACCATCCGGATCAATTGTTACAGACTGTTCTTGGGATTCAAAGCCATATGCTTCTGCTTTTACCGTAAAATCTCCCGCTGCATGTAATAATGAGTAGCTACCTGTAGCTGGGTCTGTAGTTACCGTACGCCCACTTTCTATGACACTTACTTGCGCTTGCATTGGTAATAATGTTGGATTCACGGTATCCTGTTTTGGTTTTGCTTTTTTCTTTGGCTGAATAGGTTTTATTTTTTCCGGGTCTACTTTTTCCTTTTTGGCTGATTGTTTATCTTGTTTGTCTTTGGAAGCTACACGTACCGTATCTATAAATCCTAACAAACCAGGATTTGACGCTTCTGCTGTTAAAGATGCATTTTTTGTACCTGCTGTATCTGTTAAAGCAACGTCATCAATATACCAGCCATCACGTGTAACACTACCGTCTGTATCTAAATTAAAGCCTATATAAACTCGTTGACCGAGATAGTCGGATAAATCAACTGTGATATTTTCCCATCCTTCAGAAACATTGGAAATTTCCTCAAGCTGTGTCCAATCCTCCTGATCCGTGGAAATAAATACATGACCATAGTCGTAGTTGTTTTCTAAGTTATACCATTGATTAAATTGTAAAAAAGCGTTCCCTTCTTCTGGAAGATCAATTGGCGGCATCACAAGTGTCGTATTTGAATCACTTTCATACGCGCCAGCCAAATTAGTGGCATATACATTCTTTCCAGAAGCAGCAGTTTCAGGTCCGGAAGTTGGCACTCCACGCTCCCAACTATTGTTTTCTCCAAATACCGTCCAGCCAGCCGATGCAGCTTCAAAATCTTCCTCATAACCGATCGTAATTCCCGGTCGTAAAGCTACCTCATACGTTTCACTGCTCGTTTCATTGTTGCCAAAATCGTTCATATGCCATGTGTAAGATAAACTTTCTCCAGTTAATTGTTCTCCAGGGATGGAAGCTATATAGCTTCCATCCTTATAATCACCAGAAACACGTTCTGCTTCAATTGTTTCTTCTTCCCCAGCTGCGTTTGTATACTGTAAATCAACTGAACTTACACTAATATTGTCGGACACCTGAATATTTAAATCTAAATCCATCCCCATATACGCTTCTGTTAATGGCTCATGCTCGAAAACAGGTGCCTCTGTGTCTTCACCAGCTTTTGTTACTTGCCCTTCTAACGTTCCTAAACCAGATACTAAAGAAGAAACAGCGTCATAAGCGTTAACTAATCCATGTCCATATCCGTTATTCGGTGATTCAGGGTAGTCACTGTCTGTGAGCGGATTAGCGGTTGACATAACAATTTCTTCCATTTCATTCACAGTAAGACTTCCATCTGCCTGCTTCATTAATGCTAAAACTCCAGAGAGCGCTGGGCTTGCCATGGATGTACCGTTCCATCCTCCTTCATAACCGCTTCCTGGCACACTTGAACGAATATTAACACCAGGTGCTGTTATTTCTGGTTTTATTTCGTCATATGGCGAAGGCCCCAGTAAAGAGAAACTTCCTAACACATCGTTAACATCCGTTGCACCAATGGCAAAAGACTCTGGATAATTAGCTGGCACCGCTACTGAACCTGGCCCACCTGGATTAGTTAAGGAAGTATTCCCAGCGGAAAATGCTGGGAAAATCCCCGCTTCTCTCCATGCAGTTACTACATCTCGATACCATTCATCAAGCCCTGAGCCACCACCCCAAGAGTTATTTACAATATCCGGAGCCATGGAAGCGTCTCCATTTGGAGCCAACATCCATTCTGCAGCTGATAATAACCAATTGTCATAGCCAACACCTGCGGCATTTAATCCTTTTGCTGCAATCCATTTTGCCCCTGGTGCTACCCCGATTTGATTGGAACCGTCAGCCTCTGCTCCAACCATTGTCCCCGTAACATGTGTACCGTGTGAGTGATCATCATAAGCTTCTTCTTCACCAGCTGTCGCATCGAAGAAACTTGCAGCGTGATCTACTTCTCCCGTTTCAGAATTATACCCACGATACTGCTCCTGCAAAGCTGGATGATCCCATTGCGCTCCGCTATCAATACTTGCTACTACAATACCCGAGCCGTCAAATCCCATATCCCATACAGACGGAGCACCAACACGCTCCACATTCCATTCTACATTTTCGTTCTCAGCTTTTATTTGCTTTTCTTCTTTATCGACAGTTACTTCAAATAGTTTACGTTCCTCATTGGGTAATATCTTTTCTACTTCAGGATAAGAAGCAATTTTTTCAGCTATCTTTTTGGTAGCTGTTACTGACATTCCATTCACAATATGAAAAGATTGGAATGTCTCTACATTGCCTTTCTCTTTTTGCTTTTGAATATAATCTTTTACATTCGTTTGCGATTCTAAAGCTGTAGACTTCAACTCTGAAATAACTGCTGAACGTTGAACATGTTCTACCTTTTGAGCTGTCAAGCTAGCTTTTTTTGCTGTTTTTTTTGCATTATTAGCCGCCTTTTTCACATCTGCCTTTTCAGCAAATTTAACAAGAAAAGTTACCTTATCATTATCTTTAAATTGCTTTGTTAATTTGCTACTTAGTTTATTTTCTACCTTAGTAGAATCACTAACAGATTGATGCAGATTCTGCGTTTCTTGCGCACCAGCTACCCCAGGCGTAAATAAAGAAAATGCAATAAAACATGTTGCGGCAATGCTTAGCATTTTGGTTTGTCGCCTTCTTCTTTTCAAAACTATTCCTCCCTCCAATTTTTCAAAGCTGCTACAAATGAAAGAACAGCAGATGCATCTTGCCCCCTTTCATTTTCTGCGTTCTTTTGTAGCTACTAGGTCACTCTCTGTTGTTAGACTAAGTATAGTAGAGTACCCATGAAGAAAGGTGTCGATATAAGTCGTTTTATATCTCAATATTCTAAATTAATAAAATAGTCTTATTTTTTCTCGCTTTTATTCATCCTCTTTGTAACCTATACATGCTTATTCTCTTAGTAACACTTGGCTTGTACCCAAGCGATTTTATGACGAAAGCTTATACTGTAAACCAAAAAATCTTATATTTTCCTATAGCGCAAAAAAAATAAGCTAGTTTCCTCCTACTTAGGAAAACTAGCTTCAAATATAGCTTTGTTTTTTGTTCTAAAAACGATTAACATTTCTCTTTTTTCTAGTATAAAAATGATTAAGTTTACCTACAAATCCAAGATTTAGTTTAAGCAATTTGCTTATATAAAGAAAACAAACGACCTTCTACCTAATTTTTCACTTGAAATTTAGGATAAAAACCTACTCACCTTTGCTCATAGCTTCTATTTACCTAGAAAAGGCTAAACGTGCTGTCGTTAAAATCCAAAGATTCATGTAAAAATGTTGTCTATTTAGAAAGCCTTCGCTTCTACTATAAAAAACCAAAGAAATCCTATACTTTTCCTACAGTGTAAAAAATAATTTTACACTGTTATAAATCAAGTGGGTTTAAGCTTTCTTCTCCTGTTAACGCAGAGATCATTGCCACTAACAAATCAATTTCTTCGGCTATATCTTTGATACTTGCTGTTTCAACAGGAGAATGCATATATCTAAGCGGAAGCGATACAAGCGATACAGGAACCCCTTTTCCTGTCAGCCGCATTTTATCAGCATCTGTTCCAGTCATACGTGGCGTAAGCTCATACTGAATAGCAATATCTAAAGATTTTGCCGCCTTTTCAAGTAGTTGATTGATCTTGATATTGATAGGGGCACCTTTTGCTAATACAGGGCCTTTTTCTAATCGAACATCACCATATTTATTTGTATTAACTCCAGGATAATCTGTCGCAAATGTAACGTCGCAAGCAATCGCCATATCCGGTGCTACACCTGCCGCTGCAAAATAAGCGCCGCCCATATTCGTTTCTTCATTTACTGTACTAGCTGCATAGACACCTACTTGGCAGCCCGCCTCTTTCAATTTTCTTAGCACCTCTGCTACAATAAAAGCGCCTGTTCGATTGTCTAGACCGCGACCAGCAACATAACGATCCGACAGACATTCCGGTTCCGTCTTATATACCGCTAGATCACCAATATGTATTTGTTCCTCTGCCTCTTCTTTCGTTTTAAAACCGCAATCGATAAACAAATCTTCTAAACTAAAGTCATTCTTCAAACCACCATGATGTTGAGCGTTGACGCCAATAACACCTGTTAAACAATCATTTGCACCTAGCACCGTCACCTTCATTCCAACCGCAGCTTTAGGATTAATCCCACCCATTTTATCAAAATGTAAGAAACCACGCTCGTCAATTCGATTAATAACTAGTGCTATTTCGTCACAATGACCGGCTAATAACACTTTAAATGGTGCCTCAGGGTTTAAAACACCAATGACATTCCCAGCATGATCTGTTCTTATTTCGTCTGCAAAAGGTTTGACATATTCCAACCACTTCTTTTGAATTTCCATTTCTAAGCTGGATGGAGAAGGGGTTTGTAATAATTCTAACAAAAATTCTTGGTTTGCTAATTGCATCTTATTTCCTCCTAACGTTGTTAAGTTCTATTGCTATCATAGCAAACATCTCGATCCATTCCTATTTTTATTGATACAAATGGAAATGAAAAAGCTACATGGGAACCACGAGCAAAGAGCATACAAGATGCAAGCGAAATTACCAAATAAAAAGGAAGCCGATTATCAAGATAAATTTAAAGAAATGATATTATTTATGAATAAGAGCTTCCGGGATAACTCCCAGTTTTGGGAGCATGTACACAAAAGTTTAGAACACACGTTAAAGCAAATTAGTTAGAGAAATTGCCTTGTTAAAGCCTCTATGGAATAGCAAACGACAACCTGTTAGGACGCTAACTCTCCCCTAAATTCATACTGGTATATGAATAGCTACGGAGATCATCTTTCGTATAATCAAAAAGCCCTGTGATTATAAAGACCATAACTTGTCTATACTATATGAAAAACATGTAGCGTTTTGAGCATACAGCAGCGTTAGTTGCTTATGCTCAAAATGGTGAATCTCTTATTTCTTCGTTATACATAGAAAAGCCCGATTTCACAATGGAATAGCTATTGTTTTTTATACTATAATTAAAAGAACATGTAAAAGGTGAGCAATTTGAGTATTCGACTAATTAAACAAATTTATTTTAAACTGCCTTTATTATTTAAACTACTAATGAGCATTTTTTTATTTATGCTCGTTTTTGGATTTTTCATTCATTTAGCAGAACCTAGCCAATTTCCTTCCATTTTTGATGGTATTTGGTGGGCATTCATTACTGGAGCAACTGTCGGTTATGGAGATTTTGTTCCTTTAACTCCAATTGGTAAATTAATAACCATATTGTTAATCTTAACAGGTGGCAGTTTAATTGCTTTCTACATAACCTCATTAGCAGCCTCTACTTTTAGACAAGAACAAGCTATAGAGGAAGGAAGAGTAGCGTTTAAAGGAAGCAATCACCTTGTACTGATTGGGTGGAATGAAAGAAGCCGACAGCTAATCGAATCTATTGCTCAGTCTAATTCACATACTCGAATGGTACTTATCGATACAACGTTAGAGCACGTCTCGTTTTCCGATTATCCTGTCCACTTTATTCAAGGTGACCCTACAGAGGACATGGTTTTAAAAAAAGCAAATATACATTTAGCCGAACGTGTATTAATAACTACAGATACAGCCAAAAATGAACGAGATGCTGACAATGTAACCATTCTCTCGGCCGTAGCTATTCGAGGAAATAATGCAAACGTACCCATTATTGCCGAGATTGTTTCCGTCACACAAATCGAAAACGCACGTCGTGCAGGAGCTACCACTATCATTCGCTCTAACGACTTTACAAGTATATTATTTTTTCATGAACTATTTCGTCATAGAGCATCGCAACCATTTGAAGATATCCTTCACTTATTAACAAAGCAACAATTTTACCATAAAGAAGTAGAAGAAGAGTTGGGAGATTTAACCTTTCAGGAAACGATTATTTTATTAAGCAATAAACAGCAAATCCCTCTTGGTATTATTCGTAATGAGCGCTATTATGTGAACCCTTCACCCCAATTTCGTTTACAAGCAGGAGACCAATTAATCCTACTCTTTCCTTGGAATAAGTAACGCTTCCACTTCCTGTATATAATCTTTTCCCATATCAATATATTCTTTTGGGATATCCGTATCTGGATCTGTCGGCGTCTGGAATTGATTAACTAGACCTTGAATAGCACCATTTCGACTATCGATATCATTTCCAGACTCATATTGATGTCCCAATACGAATGGTTGTTGTAGACGAACGATAACACCCGGGGAATCTAACTCTCCTGCAATAGCTTTAAACGGAATTCGTAAAAAATAATACGTACCTCGATCATCCAACTTAATATCTAAGTATCCATGATCATACTCCCAACTCGAACCTATAACAAATCCTATTGGTTTTAACACTTCCTCTAATTTAAACAAAGCATATGTTTCATCTTCCAAACTTGTTTGTATTGGTACCATTTACCTGTCTCCTCACATAATAATAATAGTGTTAAAAATACATATTCGTACTTTCTATCTGAACCCGTTAAAAATATTCCTTTCATTTAAAATACTACCCGTATGTTTTGCTACCTAGAGATTATTATGCTAAAATATTTTATTGTGTAAAAAGAAACGAAAAGAAATAGGAGTTGTTCAGCATGACAAGCAATTTTGAGATTGGGCAAATTTTAGATGGTAAGGTTACTGGAATTCAACCATACGGTGCATTTGTTGCACTAGATGAAGAAACACAAGGACTCGTTCATATTTCCGAAGTTACTCATGGCTACGTTAAAGATATTAATGATCATTTAACAATTGGTGATGACGTAAAAGTAAAAGTATTGCAAATTGATGAAGAAAAAAACAAAGTTTCTTTATCCATTCGGGCTACACAAGACACACCACAAGCTAAACCAAAACAAGTTAAGCCAAAGCAAGTAGAAGTAGAACCTTCTGGATTTAATACGCTAAAAGATAAACTAGAAGAGTGGATGAAACAATCTAACTACAATAAGAAATAATGATAAGGCAAACTCGCATTCGGAGTTTGCCTTATGTTTTATTGATCTACACCTTCTGGTTCGTGCTGATCTGCAAAAGCTTCATCGGTTTTAAACAACAGTGGGATTAATACTAGCCCACTAATCCCTACTACTGTATAGATAATTCGAGCAAAAGTTGCACTCTGCTCACCGCCAAATATTGCAGCCACTAAGTCAAACTGAAATAAACCAATTAAGCCCCAATTCACTGCGCCAATAATTGTTAATGCTAAAGCTGTCCGTTGTATTCCATTCATTTTTACAACCTCCTTCCTTTCGTATCTAACATAGTTTTTGTAAAATGATAGAGATTATGCAGTTTCTTTCTTGATTTCCCTCCGTCTCTTGGGTAAAGTGAATAATGTAACAAACTTATTTCTAACTCTTTAAAGGAGGATACACATGACTCACGTAACATTCACGTATAAAAAAGCTCTTCCCTTTATGAATGAACAAGAATTAGATCATCTTGAAAATGCAGTAGAAACTGCCCATCACGCACTACACAATCGAACAGGCGCTGGTAGTGATTTTCTTGATTGGATTGACTTACCCGAAAATTATGATAAAGAGGAATTTAATCGCATAAAAAAAGCAGCAGAAAAAATTCGCGATCATTCGGATGTGCTATTAGTTATCGGTATAGGGGGTTCTTATTTAGGTGCTAGAGCTGCTTTGGAAATGCTTAACCATTCCTTCCAAGCTTATATAACAAAAGAAGAACGAAAAGCACCACATATTATTTTTGTTGGACACCATATGAGTTCAACCTATATGCATGATTTAATGGACGTGTTAAAGGATAAAGATTTTTCCATTAACGTGATTTCTAAAAGCGGTACAACAACTGAGCCAGCAATTGCGTTTCGTATTTTCAAGCAAATGTTAGAAGACAGATATGGAGTAGAAGGCGCAAAAGAACGTATTTTTGCAACAACTGATAAAGAAAAAGGAGCATTAAAATCTTCTGCCGATCAAGCTGGTTATGAAACATTTGTAATTCCTGACGGCGTTGGAGGACGTTATTCTGTTTTGACAGCTGTAGGGTTGCTCCCAATTGCAGTAAGTGGCGCTTCCATCGATGAAATGATGCAAGGTGCACGTGATGCTATGAACGATTTTTCTGAACCTAGCTTAAAAAACAACATAAGTTATCAATACGCTGCAGTTCGTAACATTCTTTACAATAAAGGGAAAACAACTGAACTGCTTATTAATTATGAACCAAGTTTACAGTATTTTGCAGAATGGTGGAAACAGTTATTTGGCGAAAGCGAAGGAAAAGATCATAAAGGCCTTTACCCATCTTCAGCTAATTTTTCGACTGATTTACACTCATTAGGGCAATATATTCAAGAAGGGCGCCGTAATATTTTCGAAACCGTGCTTCGCGTTCAAGAGCCAAAGCGTCAATTAACTGTAGAAAAAGACCCTGTTGATGCAGACGGGTTAAATTATTTGGCTGGCAAAACGATTCACGAAATAAACGATAAAGCCTTCCAAGGAACACTTTTAGCTCATACAGATGGTGGCGTACCAAATCTTGTAGTAGAAGTACCTAAACTGGATGCTTATACTTTTGGCTACCTTGTTTACTTTTTTGAGAAAGCTTGTGCGGTGAGCGGTTATTTATTAGGTGTTAACCCATTTGACCAACCAGGTGTGGAAGCATATAAAAAGAACATGTTTGCGCTTTTAGGTAAACCAGGCTTTGAAGATGCGAAAAAAGAATTAGAAGACAGGTTGTAATTTTTAGGGGAATCATAACCTTAATCCCCTTCATCCAGCGCAGCGATGAGCGTATATTAAAAATAGAATGAGCATGTTTAAAAAAAATCTCATTGGGTATACTAAGAAATGTAAGACTTTCTCGTATTCCCCCTGTAGGCAAAGCGTTAAATCGCTTTGCTTTTTTCTTTTCCATACACATCGTTCTCTCGAATTCACAGTGAGGATTTTTATCATCCCCTAGCTCAAAGATTTGACCAAAAGGATACTACAAAATAAAAGTTAGTACAGTATTCACCACTTAGACTTGTTCAGCTCCACATCTGCCATTTTTTAGTGGTAATCTCACTATTTTATATCTAGAGTAAAAATTAAGAAACTCATATAACGTAAAGCCTCTAAGCACAAGAACAAAAATTCTGCGCTTTCATTTCATATCATGTTATACTAAACATATGCGTTTGAGCACTGGTCTAGATAGACAGTTTCAATAACAAAGCTGGATGACGAACTATGTCTCCAACAATATATGCCAGAATGTTATGATTAAGGAGGCTATAAATGAGTATATTTGAAGAGCAACATAGCAGAAAAAATACGCGATCTGTAAAATGGGATATGTTAAAGCCTGTATTCCAAACAGACGATGTTTTACCAATGTGGGTAGCAGATATGGACTTTAGAGCTCCTGAACAGGTAAACGAAGCACTTATCGAGCGCAGTAAACACGGTATTTACGGCTACACAATAGTGGATGATGCAGTTAAAGATTCGGTTGTAAAGTGGATTCATCGTAGGCATTATTGGCACATTGATCCTAATTGGTTATCATTTAGTCCTGGTGTTGTCACTAGTTTACATATGGCAGTGCAAGCTTTAACAGAGCCTAATGATAAAATACTTATTCAAACACCCGTATATACCCCTTTTTACAATGTGATCGAAAGCCACGATCGACAAATTGTAAAAAATCCATTGCGCTATGAAGATAACTACTATCAAATTGATTTTGACGATTTTGAAGCTAAATTAAAGCAAGGCGTAAAGGCGTTCATTCTTTGCTCTCCGCATAATCCAGTAGGACGTGTGTGGAAAAGGGAAGAACTAGAAAAAATGACCAAATTATGTTTGGATTATAATGTAACTATTATATCGGATGAAATTCATTGTGATTTAACGTTTCCCAATGAGCGACATATCCCTATCGCTTCTCTTTCTAAAGAAATAAATGACCAAACAGTAACATGTATGGCTCCATCAAAAACATTTAATTTAGCTGGTTTACAGGCTTCCTATATCATTACTCCTAACCAAGAACGAAGAAAAAAAATTGAAGCGCAATTATCAAAACAAGGCGTACATGGTTTAAACATAATGGGGAACACCGCTTTAGAGGCAGCTTATTTGTATGGAGATAGTTGGCTTGACGAACTTCGCGAAGTTTTGCTAAGTCATAAACAGTATGTTGAAGAAATGTTAAAAACGCATATTCCAGAAATAACTGTAACACATTCAGAGGGGACTTACTTACTTTGGATTGACTGCAGTGCTTTAAATATGGATCCAAAAGAATTACGTGAATTTATGATTCACAAGGCAAAAGTAGGGTTAAATACAGGGAAAGATTACGGAAAAGAAGGATCAACCTTTATGCGGATGAATATAGCTTGTCCAAGAGCAACATTGGAAGAGGGCGTTAGAAGAATCATCCAAGCAATTCAAAACAGATAATTTCATTCATAAAAGCAGGATGGCATAATCGTGTTTCGTTTAGCCAGACCTGCTTTTTTTGCTTTAAGCTACTTTATCAAGCGAACATTTCTAATACATTCGTTCTACTCTTCCTCTTCATTATTTTGTGTTGGGTCTGATGGTCGTTTTTCATTATCACCATTTGTTTTTGTTAACGTACCACAAATTATTCTCTCTCCTGAATCTCCTCCAGGTTGGCTTACTCCGTCATCTTTATTCTTAGTAACAATAATGGATGTTCCTTTACCTTCAGTTAGCGAATTTTTTCCATCTAATAACGTCGTCTCCGGCATCATTAATTCAGCGTTAATAACTCCGTTAGCATCTGCTTCTATGTTTGGCATGTCCCCTAAATGGTTTCCTTCTGGATGCATGAGACCATGTTCTGCACCAGTCGGGTTAAAATGATTGCCAGCAGATGTGAAATCAGGCGCTTCACATTTGGCGTATTCGTGTACATGTATTCCATGAAACCCTGGTTCCAGCCCTTCTAATTCCACTTTCACCTTTACCCCATCAGATTGTTCATGAAAACTAGCTGTACCAACCATATCACCAGATGAATTGTACATTTCAACTTCTTTTGTTTTCTCATCTTTTGGCTGGCAAGCTACAGCTATTAATAATAGAGAAATGACCATCACCATTCTCATAATTTTACATCCACCCTTTTTTAAAACTTAGCTTGCCCATTAACTATACGGCTACTCGTTTATTTATAGATCCAATTATTATACAGAGAAAGAAACAAAAAATATTAAAAACCCCTTCACCTTGGAAGGGGCCGTTATATAACATACAATACAATTGTGTTTTAACGTAGATGCAAAGTGTAGCATTCGGCTGTTGCCTTCTCCCACTGAAATTTTATTACTTGGACTTCGCCTCTCACATAAAAACTTGGCTAGAAGCCAAGTTTTCCTAATCATGAGGTTCATGCAATTCCTTGTGGTATTGTTGCTTAAATTTTCGCTCATCCTTCTTCGATTTCTTATAAATAAAGTACATGGCCACCCCTGCAGCAATCATAAAAATAAGTAATGTTATAATGGCAGGGATATATTCCGATTTATCCTCTGGAAAATAAAGAAAAGGCATCATTTTTCCTCACATCCTCCCATGTTATTATAACAAACTTATCATTATTTGCTACAAGCATAAAGGAATTTGTTTATTTTCAGAAAGAGCTGATCTTGAGGCAAAAATCTTTATGACGATAGAACGCCGTCGTTTTCTTTATACTATACACCCTGAAAGATTTATGCTTTCCATAGTATAAATAGGCAAAATACAGCTTCGCAAGATATAAATTAACCCCCAAAAATACCCATTATCGCAAGTAACATATCGTATTCTTTGGGTTCTTTATTACTTTTAAGAAAAGTATCACAAAGCTACAACTATTTGCAGTTTCTTTTTTTCTTTGGCAAAATGGAACTACGTGCATTTGTTTGACAGAAGGGAGACTTATATTATGGCGGACGTAGCTATAGGGCAAATTGTAAAAGCGCATTATCGATCAGGTACCTATATTGGAAAAGTGGTCGGTGATAAGGGAGATCGTTACGTAGTTGAAGTGCTTGCAGTAAAAAAACACCCAATGCAAGGTGATTTACACAACCCACAGCAGACAGAAGGCGTTTTCTTTCATGAACGAAAAGCTTTAGCCTTTGGTGAAAAAACTAACGTTAAAAAAGCAGCTGTACACCCCTTTAATGAAACGGTTCCAAATTACAATAATTCATTAAAAGAAGCCGTAGAATTATACCGTAATAAACTGTTACAAAAACATTCAGATTACAACCAAGCTGCACTTCAATGCTTAGCTAATTTGGAAAAAAATTATTATTAATGTGTACTATTTTCCCTCTTTCTGAGCAATGATACAATAAGGCGTACCCACAACATTAGTATAGAGTCTAAAAATAAACAAGCTACCAGCATCACAGACTGACAGCTTGTTTATTTATTTACTCACCAAGATGTTCTTTAATAACTTCTTCAATACCATTAATAGCTTCTACCTCATCTGAGCCATTAGCAGTAATTTTAATTTGTGCTCCTTTAGGAATACCTAACGACATAACACCCATAATGGATTTCAAGTTTACTGTTTTGTCATTGTAAGCAATTTCCACTTCAGATTCAAACTGACCTGCTTTGTTTACTAAAAGTGTAGCAGGACGAGCGTGTACTCCAGTTTCTGCAGTAATTGTAAAAGTTTTTTCTGTCATTTTCCTTCATCCTTCCAAAGAAATAATCATGTAATGTAATTATAAAATGGCTCAGCAAGCATAGGATTTTCTTATCTTTTTGAATCGATTACATTCTCCTCATCTTCCAAACAAATCTCAATGAAGATAGCCCCTGCTCCCTTAACCTTGTTTTTTCCAACAGGACAAGCACAAGCTTTTTGCATAGGTATACATTTCATCCAAGTGAAAAACTGAGCTAAACCTATTATATACAAAAAAACGATATTTTGAAACAAAAAAGTGTTTTTTAATAAAATGTTTTATTTTTCTATTTAAAAACTAACTACCACACCTACGAAACCCCAATAGATAAATTGCTGTTTTATTGAGTAGTATCTGATTTTCTCTCTACTAGCACTAGCCATCATACTTATCTAAGCCCTTTTATATAACTTGCATTTTTTGACCACATAATATTCATATTTATTATTTCTTTGTAGTTGTTTTTCATTTTAGCCTGTGATAACGTTATCTTGAAAGCTACTCAATATTATTATAGGAGGCTAACATGATGAGTGTACATATTGGTGCAAAATATGGAGAAATTGCTGATAAAATCTTATTGCCTGGTGACCCTCTCCGCGCTAAATTTATCGCAGAAACATTTCTTGAAAATCCAAAACAGTATAATAAGGTAAGAGGCATGCTAGGATATACTGGAACATATAAAGGGGAAAAGATTTCTGTTCAAGGAACAGGTATGGGAGTCCCTTCTATTTCTATTTATATAAATGAGTTAATGCAAAGCTATGATGTTCAAAAATTAATTCGTGTAGGTACATGTGGTGCAATTCAAAAAGATGTTCAGGTAAGAGACGTTATTCTCGCTCAAGGATCAACTACGGATTCACAGATGAATCGAATGGTTTTCGGTGGTATTGATTATGCACCAATTGCAGACTTTGATTTATTAAAGAACGCATACGATGCCGGTGTTGCAAAAGGGCTAAACCTAAAAGTCGGTAATGTCTTTACAAGCGACACCTTCTACAGAGATAATGCAAAGGAAGTAAATGAAAAATTAGCTGCCTACAAAGTGCTAGCTGTAGAAATGGAAACAACTGCTCTTTATACATTAGCTGCAAAATTTGATCGTCAAGCATTATCCGTACTAACCGTATCCGACCACATCTTAACTGGAGAAGAAACATCAGCTGAAGAAAGACAAACCACTTTCCACGAAATGATGGAAGTGGCGCTAGAAGCGGCTATTAAGTAAACTTTTACATTGAGGGTTTTCCATTCTCCCTACTAGATAATAGCTAAACCTTTTTTAGAACTTTCATTTAGTTGAAACAGCGCATTCGCGTACCTATATTTGGTGCGCGAATTTTATTTTTGCTTCCTTTGTTTTTAACATTAACACTATAAGCCAAGGAAATGAATTACACCTTAAACCTTAAAAAACCGGTTTACCATCGAGTCTTTATGGTGATGTAACGCCGTCGTTTTGCTTATTCTATAAATCATTGAAATTTTATGCTAGGCTATAGAAACAATATAATGCTATTTAAATCTTAAACATGGCATCCCTATCCCCCATGCTATACCACTTAACAGACGTATCTTCCCTAACCGCCACAAACGTTAACTAACAAATACACAGGTTGACAAACAGTGTTTTAATCGATACTATATTTCTAGCATCATAAATAGTCAACACGTATAAACCATTATACACAGGGGGGAAAAACATGAATCAAATGAGAACAATAGACCTTACATATGGAGCGGTTTTTGTTGTACTAATGGCAATTGGAGCTAATATTACCGTATGGTTCCCGATGCTAACGATACCCATTGGCGGAGCTGATGTTCCACTTTCCTTGCAAACATTTTTTGCAGTTCTAGCAGGATTAATGTTAGGTCGTAAACTTGGAAGTTTTTCGATGCTCGCATATATGCTTGTAGGGATAGCTGGTGTTCCTGTATTTGCTGGACTATCAGCCGGGCCTCGAATGTTCATCAGTCCAACTGGCGGATTTATTATATCATTTATTTTTGTAGCTCTAGTTACTGGTTGGATTGTAAATAAACCTAAACAAAATTATTCCTTTGTTCGTTATTGTTCAGCAGCGCTCTTAGGAACGGCAATAAATTATATAATTGGCGTGACATATATGTATGCTGCTTCCAATATGTGGTTAGACGTCCCACTTAGCTACACACTAGCCTGGAGCGGAATGATACCGTTTCTAATTAAAGATATTGCTTTTGCCGGGTTAGCGGCTTTATTTATGGTCCGTGTCATTAAAAGAATTCCCGTCTTAAGTCGCGCTAAACTAAGCGGATAAATATTAATTCAATTCCAATATAACTTTAGTGTGTCCTTTTATAACACATGTATTGTTCTAGAGACGAAATTATAGGTAAGAACAACGCCTCACCTAGTACATCCTGCTTGGAATATGGGAATAGAAAGCAACGGCTAATCCAATCATCATTTAGTTGAAATATTTCATGCGTATCCTTCTCTCTTATGGTAAGATAACAGTATGTAATTTAACGCATATCTTCTTACAACACAGGATACACTTGTTTTAGAGAGGGTGTTTTAACAGCATGGAACTATTTTTAAATTATCCCTTGTGGGCAGCATTAACAGCTATTTTTTTCGCACAGATAATTAAAATACCAATTGGGCTAGTTGTTACAAAACAGCTGAACCTTAGTTTAGCATTTAGTACTGGGGGGATGCCAAGTAGCCATTCGGCGGCGGTGGCGGCATTAACTACTAGCGTAGGTATTATAGAAGGTGTAACGTCTACCATGTTCGCTATCTCTTGTGTATTCAGTGTCATCATTATGTTTGATGCTACTGGCGTTAGAAGACAAGCAGGGGAGCAAGCAATTGTGTTGAACAAACTAATTCGCGATTTTCAGCTTTTTATAGATGGAGCAAAAGGCTGGCAAAAAAAAGAAGAAGATGAAAAAAGACAGGAATTAAAAGAGTTGCTAGGTCACCAACCAATTGAAGTGTTTTTTGGCGGTTTAGCTGGAATTATCATTGCTATTACAGTGTACCATTTATTTTACTGAAAAATGTTATTTGAAAACAAACTTGACTCACCCCGAAAGTCTCACGTCTTATTAGCAAAACTTAGCTTGCCACTCAAGTCTTATGGCGAAAGCTTTTTTCTTATCCTATAAACGAAAAAATCTCATGTTGTCCTATAGAACAAAAAAGCAATATACATGTTAAAATGACAGGTACCTACATCGTACCTGTCATTTTAACTTCCACTGCATTAACCTGTTATGTCCTGCCTGAACACTTGTAATGCCTCATTCTCATTTAATTGTTGTAATTGTTTTTCTGTTAATTCTCCATTTCCCTTTTCAATCATATACACATCGACTTGCTGTTTACCCCATTTATCGTAAACATCTTCTACTGTCTCATAATACAAGTCAATTTTATTTCCTGTAATAGCACTACCTTTATCAGCAACGACACCAAATCCATAATTTGGTATAAACAAAATGGTTCCTATTGGATAAACAGATAGATCTGCAGCAATAGTAGAATACAAGTCTCTTTTCACTTGGACTCCCGAATAGGTAATTCCATATTGTGGGTGATCTGGAGTTTTACCGGTAGATTCTACACCTGCCGTGTACCCAGTAGCAATCACTTTTTTGCTTGGATATTGTTCATAATTCACAGCTTCTTCCAACGTTTTCACACGTCCCATTTGATTGCTTGATATTTGACGGTCTACTTCTTTCACATGATTAAGCTCTTTTTGTTTCAAATTTGTTTGTCTCGTATAAACATCTTTGCCATTCATTGTATCACTATTGTCCGCTAATCTGTCTATAGAAGAAGGCGTATATGGCCAGAGTTTAGCAGAAACTCCTTCCTTTAAACCCACTATCCCTAGGAGCATGATAGTCACAAACATAAAACTTAAAACCGTTTTTTCAATGATTTTTTTGATTTTCATGAATAACACCTCTTTGGATGTCATCATGTCCAATCAAAAAAATTTTATACATTATTCTATTAAATTACTAGTTTGTTTTCTATGTTGACTACGGATGATTCTAGCTAACCTTAAAACATTTGGTATCCACTCTTCCTAAGTAAACGTATCACAAGACCGGATACAATTGTCCCTACAAAACCAGCAGCCAAAATAGAGATATCAACTGCAGTAAGTTCTGTAAGTCGAGTAGTTAACTTGGTAAACGTCTCACTCGTATTTGTGAAATAATTCCATGTCGCAGTATTATCCACAATAATAATAACGACAAATGGATAAATAAAAGCCATTAACCAAGTCGTTCGAAGAAGCATATTTAAAATAAAAGCGATACCAAAGAATATAACGAAATATAATAAGATAGACACTACTAATTGAATCAAACTTTGTTGCTCCCTTCCAATCCCCTTTTTAATCTTTACTTAATCATATCTTCCCCATCATTTTAAAGGATATAGAAAAAAAAGCAAAGCTAACATTCTTAAATGAAGGCAAAAGAATCTATACCGTTTATCACTTTCATTTTTTTCTAGCACAAAAAAGTAATTAAAATAAGGCAATACTATTTTGAATATTAGGAAAACGATATCGATACTATTATACTATAAACCTGAAAATGTCATACTTCCTTTTTATGCAAGGGACGACCTAAAGGCGGTCTTACAATAGGTGTTGTTGTTACCCCCCACTTCGCCTAGTAAAGCAATAAACCTTCTAATTTGAAGCGGGAGCCTAACACCTTCTTATACTAAACCTTTAAGCTTTCCTATAGTATAAAAGATATAATAAATATAGTGTCAACATTTATTATTTAGCACGCGGAAATATAGTGAATTTCCCTTTTTTCACCAATAAACGGAGCCCACCAAGCTTAAACAAATAACGGTTATCAATTATTTTTTTCAATATGGTCGCTTTCCAACCTAAAATCTTCTTGTTCTTAAATATAATTCCAATTGCATCTCGACTTCCTAAAGAAGCAACGGTACCGAGAATATTCGGTTTAAAGCCTTCCATTTCTTCATTTCGTATATATGCTCTTATATTATAAGCTACAGCTTCTGATTCTTGAATAGCGATTTGAGCAGTAGGTGGATATGGCTTGCCTTTTTCAAAATCCATAATTAATGCACAATCTCCGATGACAAATACATTATCATATTCTGGTGATCGCATATCATTATTCACTTCTATTTTACCTTTATTTGTTGTGAAATCTGATTCTTTTATAATTGAATTCGCCTTTACTCCAGCAGCCCATACTATCGTATGCGTAGATATCTTTGTTTGCATACCATATTTCTCAAATAACACACTCGTTGGGGTACATTCTTTAAAGGTTGCCCCAGTAATAAATTCAACACCACGTGCTTCCAGAGAGTTCATAGCATATTCTACTAACTGTTCATCAAATTCAGGCAAAATGGTCGGAGTAGCTTCAATATTAATGATCCGCACCAATTGCTTGTCAACGTTATATTTTTTACAAAGTTCGGATACACGATCTGCAAGCTCACCTAAAAACTCTACGCCTGTAAAACCGCCGCCACCAATAACAAAGGTTAATCGTGAAAAATTTTTCTTTTCTTCCTTTACAAACAAGGAAAAATTATCTTCAATGTGCTGCCGAAGTTCACGAGCTTTCTCTATATTATTTATCGTATAAGCATATGTTTCTAAGCCAGGTACATCAAAAGTTTCTACTTCAAATCCAAGAGCAATAACTAGTACATCGTAATGAAGTATTCTGTTTTCTAGAATCACTTTTTTATCTTTTGGTTGAATCGATAAAACCTTATCTTGAATAAACATTACCTTTTGAGGATTAATAACATCTTTAATAGGTATTTTCGTTCGATCATCACTCACTGTTCCTACAGCATTCTGGTGAAGCCATGTTGTTTGATAATGGTATTCATTTATGTTTACTAAAGTTATTTCTGCCTCTTCAGTGCGTAAAGATTTTTGTATTTTGGTCACAGTCATCATTCCACCATAACCAGCACCTAGAATAACTATGCTTTTTTTTTCCATATTCATCACTTCCATTTACTCCCTAGCTGAAAATTGTGACCTGTTTCACTTGAGAACGAATAACTTAACTAATTATTCCACAATACTATCGGTAATGTATCCATATAGTACACAGCCCTAAGCAATCATAAAGCTTTATTCTTAGTCTATCATATTCTTTGCTGTTGTAGATAAATTGCTTAGTAAAACTTAGCTTATCAGTAAATCTTTATAGCTAAACTCATTTTACTTATTTTATAAACGAAAACTTACTCTCATTTAGAATAGATTTCTGAAGCTCGATGAGCCTTTATGAGCTGTGATGGTATACTAGTGTAAACAAATTTTCATTTCATTGTCACACAATCGTAAAATAGTCCCTTTGTTATAGTAGCCTGTTTATGTATCCTTTTCAACCTCACACTAAAAATACATAATAATTAGATTATTAAAAATAAAATAATGGGAATAATGGAGTTATTCGGTTTGAGTACATTTGTATTCTATTATAATAAAGATATGGTACTATAAAAGATGTCGTCAAGTTTATTTTGAACGGAGGGATTATAATGACAAATGAGGTATACGATGTAACCATCATTGGTGCAGGGCCTGTCGGATTATTTACCGCTTTTTACGGCGGAATGCGCCAAGCAACTGTAAAAATCATTGAAAGTTTACCACATACTGGAGGACAGTTAACTGCTCTTTATCCAGAAAAATATATATATGATATTGCTGGTTTCCCCAAAATAAGAGCTCAGGAGCTTATTGATAACTTAGAAGAACAAGCTAACTTATTTCATCCTGAAATTGTATTGGAGCAAGCAATTGAACAAGTGGAAAGACTTGATGATGGGACATTAAAATTAACTTCACATAAAAATGATATTCATTACACAAAGACAATGATTATCACTGCTGGTAATGGTGCATTTCAACCGCGTAAACTTAATATAGATCATTGTGAACAATATGAGGGAATTAACTTACATTATCATGTCAAGGATATGAACCAATATAAAGACCAGCATGTGCTATTACTTGGCGGGGGAGATTCTGCTGTTGACTGGGCGTTAATGCTCGAACCGATCGCTAAGAAAGTCACCCTCGCTCATCGCCGTGAAAAATTTCGCGCCCATGAACATAGTGTTGAAAAATTACACGCTTCTAACGTTGATATTCTGACCCCTTTTGTTCCAAGTAGCATTGTTGCAGACGATCGAATTAACCAAGTTATTTTGGAAGAGGTTAAAGGAGAACGCAAGGTGGAATTAGAAGTGGATGCAGTGTTATGTAATTATGGCTTTATTTCTTCTCTTGGCCCCATTAAAAACTGGGGGCTTGAGATAGAGAAAAATAGTATTGTAGTAAATTCGAAAATGGAGACGAATATCCCTGGCATTTATGCAGCGGGAGATATTTGCACTTACGATGGGAAAGTGAACTTAATTGCCACTGGATTTGGAGAAGGACCAACTGCTATTAATAATGCTAAACACTACATTGATCCTAAAGCTAGAATTCAGCCAAAACATTCAACAAGCATGTTTTAATGAGGGTAAAACAAATTCTCCCTAATTAGAGTTAAAAGCTGAAACCTTCTTTCACGGTTTCAGCTTTTATACTAACAATCACCAGGCGTACCAACCTTATCTTTTGTTCTAAATGAAGAACCGCAACCACAAGATACGATAGCATTTGGGTTATCTATACTGAATCCCCCACCCATCATATTCTGTTTAAAATCTATCGTTGTACCTTCTATGATCGGTATATCTTGACTATTGATTACCACGGAAATACCATTTATTTCTTCTGTTGTATCTAACTCATCATTAATATCATATTCAAAACCAAGGGCATAAGATAGACCGCTACAGCCACCGCCTTGCACACCAAAGCGAAGATAGACTCCTTCTGATTCTTCTTTCATCATCTCTACAATTTGCTGTTTAGCATTGTCTGTAATCGTCAATGTCATTGCACAGTTCACTCCTTTTTTCACTATAGGATAGTATAAAATTTTTTGGTTTATAGGATAAGAAAAACGAAGGCTTTCTAAGCATACTGCGTATTTTCATTATACATCTATATTATTAACCATTCAATATTACTGATCGCTCTGATGGAAAATCCACATTATAATGATGGGAACGCTTCTCCAACAAATAAGAGGCAGGCTTTAAAGCTATACTTTGAATAAATGTGCCGCTTCATAAAAGCCTGTAGCAATTAACTCTGCGCCTCCTGTCATCCAAACATCACCATCATTATCCCACGTAATATCCAAATCTCCTCCTGGCAAATGCACTTTCACAGATTCATTTCGTTCTAAACGATCATTTAATATCCCTGCCACAACAGCAGCACAAGCTCCTGTGCCACAAGCTTGTGTTATACCAGAGCCTCTTTCCCAGACACTGAAATTTATTTCGTTTGGAGAAAGGATTTCAATAAATTCTACATTGACTCCTTGCGGAAAGCGTGGATCCTTTTCTACTAACGGGCCAAGTTGAGACACTTGCTTCTTAGAGACTTGCTCTACTATAAATACCGCATGTGGGTTCCCCATAGAAAGTGCGGTTAACTCTAACACTTCTCCTTGAATTTCAAACCGCTCCGCAATGACTTTTGTTTTTGGTTCCCCTTGCATCGGAATAAGTTCACGCTTAAGATATGGCTTCCCCATATTTATCGTAACGTGGTCGACTTTTCCATTTATCACTTGCACTTCAGCTACAACCTTATTTGCTTTCGTTTCAATTTGAAATTGCTTTTCTGCTACTATTCCTTGTTCATACGCATACTTCGCTGTACATCTCAAACCATTTCCACAGCTTTGCCCTTCAGAACCATCCTTATTAAATATACGCATACCAACATCAGCTACTTCACTTGGATGAATAATAATTAGCCCATCCGAACCAATTCCTGTATGCACATCGGAGATAGTTTTTGCTAATTCTGATAATTTCTCTTCCGCTATAGTATGTTGAAAAAAATCAAGGTATATATAATTATTTCCTAAGCCATGCATTTTAATAAATGGTATCTGCATCATCTGTCCTCATTTCTTTGCTGGTTGTAAAGGCAATTCATATTGGTCCAACGCTCGGTAAATTGTTTTTAACCTTGGAATTCCTTCAGCTACCAATTCATCATTAATAAAAACGACAGGATAAAATAAATCTTTCTCTATAATACGTTCCGCAAATTGTTGATGTTTCTCTACAGGCGGCGGGTTTTTGATATCTACATACTCATATATGATAACCTCTGTATCATATTTACGCCCTAACGCTGCTTGTAGCCATTCATACGTATCTTTCGAGCTGGGAGCACCAACACAACTAGCACAAACCTGCTCTGCTCCGTAAACCGTAATATGGATTTTACTCATCCCTTCCCTCCGTTCTATACATTGATATCTTTTATTTTACAAAAAGTCGAATCAAAGTTAAAATAATATTGATTATCGCTTCGTTAAATGTTCATAGATTTTTTACCATAATCGTTTTATAATAAATAGTAAGAAAGGAGAAGATGGATAATGCATGAACAAGTACAGGAAGTATTAAATAAATTACGTCCATTCTTGCTGCGTGATGGTGGCGATGTGGAACTAATTGATGTTGATGAAAATGGCATTGTGCTTCTTCGTCTCATGGGTGCTTGCGGAAATTGCCCTAGTTCAACCATTACTTTAAAAGCAGGAATTGAACGGGCACTTATGGCTGAAGTTCCCGGCGTCACTGAAATCGAACAAGTATTTTAAACACTTCAATAACGTACAAAAAGAAACTTTGGTTTCTTATTTCTTAAATTGTAACAAGTGGCAAAATGCTAATTGTAAACTTTTAGAAAAACGCGACTTTCGTCAAAACTTTATGGTCTTATACTATAACGTGCATCGCTTTATACTTTTGTATAGTAAACCTAGCGCTTGGATATGAAGGTCCAAGCGCTAAGTTTAATGTCCATCGTTTATTACTGAGATACAGGCGTTTTTGGTGCACTCCCACGCAGTACAGCAGCAACATTTTCTAAGCTAAGGTTCCACATGCTTGTTCTCGTTTCCATACTTGCTGAACCGATATGTGGCAATGCAACAACATTTGGTAATTGTAACAGAGGATGATCTTTTGAAATTGGTTCCTCTTTAAAAACGTCTAAGCCAGCCGCTTGAATCTCTCCATTTTGCAGGGCTTGCAATAGTGCTTCTTCATTCACTACTCCCCCTCTAGAAACATTAATAAACAGAGCATCTTTTTTCATTAATTGAAAAGCTTGACTGTCGAACATATTTTCAGTTTCACTTGACAATGGTACAACAGACACAACAAAATCGGCCGTTTTTAATAAATCAGAAAAGCTAGCATATGTGGTCCCTAACTCGCTTTCTGCTACTAAATTTCTAGAACGGTTGTGATACATAATTTTCATTCCAAAACCTTGCGCTCTTCTGGCTAACGCTCTGCCAATTCTCCCCATTCCGACAATACCAATTGTTTTTTGATGTACATCAGCACCAGCTAATAAATAAGGGGACCATTCTTTCCATTTACCTTGCCTAATATAGTCATTAGCCTCCATTAACCGTCTTGCGGTAGCTAAAAGTAAAGCAAACCCTAAATCGGCAGTTGTCTCCGTTAAAACATCTGGTGTATTGGTCACAACGATGTCTTTTGACTTAGCCGCTTCTAAATCAATGTTATCATACCCTACAGCCAAATTAGCAATAATTTTTAGTTGGTTCGCTTCTTCTAATATAGATTTATCAATAGCATCGCCCACCATACAAATAAGAGCATCAGCTTTCTTTATTTGTTTAGTTAATTCTTCTCTAGGCACGGAAGTTTCTTCTCTTTCCCAATAGTTAAAAGTAAAATCATCCTTATATGGCGCTAACAATGCAGCCGGAATTTTTCTGGTTACGTATACATATGGCTTTTTCACTCTTTCTCCTCCAATACATCTGGAACATCTTCTCTCTAGAACCTCTCGACTAAAAGCTACTGGATATTTGGTGGCATACACCAAATACACCAGTTTCTCTGATGTACAAGCTATTCCGGTAACCCTAACCAAGCCAATAGTATTCTCGGCTAGTAGATAAAATCAAACAATCAATGGGGATAGTTTCATCCCCACCCCTCGTTTTGTGAACACATAGAGGAAGTCTTAGAGTACCTATATACAGGATGCATTTATCATGAATCTGTCACAACCAGTGTAACATAGGTACCTGTAAAAAATCACAGTCAAGTTCTGCCCACTCAAAAAACCGACTAACATTTGCTTCATACCTATCTTGAAGCTGTACTAAATCTTTTAATTGTTCGTACCCTTTATCCTGAACTGTGGATAAATTTTGCTCTAAACAATCGTATAAATGAATTGGAAACAACAGCCTTGCATACACTAACCTCCAGAAAAAGATAGAAACAGGCCGGTTTTTTTGATAATCTTGCAAAAAGTGGATAACAGCTTCATCTGGATGAGGTTGAAGAAATAGTTGTCGTAAAAACTCAGCAATATCCCGTGCTGGATGGTCATATACTAACTCCATCGGCCACATTAGAGGTTGTTGCAATTGATTTATATACCGACGAAAGGATATCGTGCCTTGATCTGATTCATGATAGCGTAATTCTTGCTCACTTTCACCAATGTATTGAATTGCATTTTCACTAAGGCCAATAAGATATGGGAGGATATCCATAACTAAACGATAATAATTCGTTGCTCCTGCTTGAGCTGCTTTTTCAACATTGCTTTCTATCCAGCTTAATTTATCTATCCATAATTGCTTCCACTGTCCATAACTGGAAATTGCTTGTGGTTCATAATGATATAGGCTACCAATTTGATGAAATTGCGCTAATAAGGAACCGTTAGTAGCTTGGGTTTCAGTTCTTGAAGCAAGCCCTTTAACTACCATATAGCTTACATCTTCGTAAGACGTTAGCCAACCCCCTTGGTGATTAGGGATTGGAATAGCCATATGTGAATAGCCGTTTTCTGCTAAATAGTAAGCAACTACCGCTTGTTCCATATGTATAATTTCATTGTTATCGATAGAAGTGATAAAATATACATATTGACTCGCTTGATAACATTCCTTACCCGCAATCCATCGTTTCGTTTCTGGATGAATTTTATAGTTTTCATAAAGCCAATCACTAACCTGCACATGTATACCTCCTTCACTGGGCTTTCTATAAAGCAATTTGTTCATTCAGAAAGACACAGTTGATATGATTAATGTGTTATTTTTTCTATAGTAGAACAAAGGCTCGGGGCACCCGGTTAGCAACGCAGCGACTGGAACGAATCAACGAAAGTTTTAGGAATCCTGCTCCTGCAACAGGAGTATGCCGGCGCCCTCCGGCAAGCCCGTATTTAGTCGGCCTTCCTATTTAGAACGAACCGATGATGACTTATCGTAGGGCAATGGAGGGAAGTCGCCTAGTTGATGGGCGCTGAACCCGGACGGGGCCCATTCGGTTATTTGGTTACGCCATAGCATCAAATTTTATACTTTCTTATCTCTTAAGAAAGGCATATGCTTTTTATAACAGTTTATGATCTAGGTTAGCTAATTTTAACTAAAATTAGAAAGGATGATTTAAAAATGGATGCAAAAACAGATCGAAGTGAGTTAGAAGAGAAAGCCAGACAGTGGTTAACGGAACGAGGCGTATCTTTAGATGACATTGCAGAACTGGTATATTACTTGCAATCTAAATATCACGAGAATTTAACACTTGATGTATGCAGGCATAATGTTGACCGTGTACTTAAAAAACGAGAAGTGCAAAATGCCATTTTAACTGGAATTCAATTAGATGTTCTAGCAGAAAAAAAACAATTGGAGCAGCCTTTACAAAGAACAATTGATACAGATGAAAGTTTATATGGTGTTGACGAAGTAATTGCATTATCTATTGTCAATGTTTATGGTTCCATTGGCTTTACTAATTATGGATATATTGACAAACAAAAGCCAGGTATCTTAAAAAAATTAAATGATAAATCTACTGGAGAATGCCATACTTTTTTAGATGATATTGTTGGGGCTATTGCAGCAGCGGCCTCCAGCCGTTTGGCGCATGGAACGGGTGAAGATATACTGCTTGATGATTAAATCATAATCACATTGCAGTAATAAATATAGTAAGCGTAGTATTTTTACCAACGTAAACCAAGATTGATAGGTCTACATGGAAATTAGCGAGCCTACAAGCTAACAGCGTTTCGAAGGCTCGCCATATTTCTATCTAAGAATAGCTAGGATTTATTAAACGAGCTTTTTCTACGATTATAGCTTTTCCAACCATTCTTTGAGATTGTGTACATAATGAGTAGGTTTAACAGGTAGTTGTTCATACTCTAAAAATGGCGTCACCCCTGTAAAAACCATTAAGGTATCTATACCTGCTTGGATGCCCGCCTGAATGTCTGTTGCATAATTATCTCCAACCATTAATGCCTCATCTGCTTTTAAACCGAGCACGTGCAATGCTTCTTTCATAATAACTGCCTCAGGCTTGCCGATGAACACAGGATCAACACCAGTACAAATAGAAATAACAGCCGTTAAAGACCCATTTCCTGGTAATAAACCACGTTCGTTAGGAATAGCCTTGTCGCCATTTGTCGAAATGAATGTTGCACCGTTACGAACGGCTATGCTAGCTTTAGCCAGCTTTTCGTACGTAATATTACGGTCAATTCCTATAACAACGACGTCGCAATTTTCCGTTTCTGTAATGGTATGCCCTTCTTCCTGTAATGCTTTATGTATCCCTTCTTCACCAATAACGTAACAACGAGATTGTCCGTAATTTTCTGTAATATAAGAAGCAGTGGCTAAACTTGTAGTAACAATTTGCTTAGGTTCTGCTGGAATATCTAACTTTTTAAGTTTCATCGCTACATCTTGCTGTGTTTTGGAAGAATTATTCGTTACAAAAACATAAGGGAGTTGTTTTTCCTGTAATGCTTTTACAAAATCAGACGCAAACGGAATAGCTTCATCTCCTTGATACATTGTTCCGTCTAAATCGATTAAATAGCCTTGATATGCTTTAGTCATGGTGGTTAGTACTCTCCTCATTATTAAATAGACGCTTTCTTTATACTAATGTTTTTACTTTTCCATCGTGCTAATAAACAACACACTAGCTGTTTATTAATTCGTTTATTGTTTTGAAGTATCATTTGAAAACGCGTGAGTAACTTGCTGATGTTCTTCATTAATATATTTGCGAATATATGTTGCAAACTGTTTGTAATCTTTAAGATAGGTTTGCATTACTTGAACCATTTTTTTATGATCCACTTGCGCATAGTCGGAAATCAACATTCTCCTTAGCGTAATTAATTCTTTATATGCACGCTCCTGTTCAGTTGGCAGTACCTTTTCGTCCAATAAAATGTCAATAATATCGTGGTAACTACCTGGATCACGCATAATAAATCCGTCAATCATCATATTTCCTACATCAAGTACAGACTCAATGTAAACATGTACTGCTCGTTCCAAGCTTAACTTTTCTTCTAAAGAGTGTAGACGGTCCATTTCCAATATACCATTTAACTGATCCATATACTGTAAAATCGACTCCAGCTTCTCTCGATCAACAAAATACATTGGTCACCCCTCCATCAAGAATTACAATTTTATCATACCATATTCTGTAGGAATATGAAGTAAAACATGATATAGTTGGGAAAATATTATTTTTAAAATGGGGGGATATGATGGGCAAAAATTATGAAGTAATTAAGGATGAGACAGTAGGAAAAGATGTGCGGTATGTCAGCTTTATGGGGCAGTTACAACGTTATGATTTAGCTATTTTAGATGATCATGAAGACGTAAACAAAAAGCTGATTATAAACATGAGAAAAAACCGATGCTTATCGATTGATAAACAAGATTTGCACAATAAAGGTGTGATCGAACATACATTTAACGAAGCCAACATGGAGGCGGATGAGATTCGCCACTTTTTACAAGATATTCTGTGAAGCAAAAGTATAAATAACTACAACTACAATATATTTTTACCTTAAATTGTTAAGCGTAGAAGCTATACACATAGGGTAACACTAATAATAACTTGCGTTTACAATGAAGAAGGTGAAAAAACATGGTTAAGAAAAAAGACTATAGTGACTTTTCAAATGTAAAGCATTCCCATGATCGTTTAATACCCGAAGAATTTCCAGAAGGGGCTTTTGGCTCTCCTATCCATAGCGATACAGCTGTGGAAGGGAAATCAACTTCATGGGAAGAAGGACAGCATAGAGATAGCGCCTTTGTTTATCCAGATCGCAAACAGCATGAAAACGTCCCCAGAAAGGCGCCAGGCTCTCATATTATTCATGATGAAAAAGAGCAGTAGAGAGGCTTTTACTACTGCTCCATTTTTTTTAATACAAAATAAGCGCAACCAAAATTACAATACTCATATAGGTAATCATCCAATGTATCAATTTTAGTATCTACTGGAACTTTCACGTGCCTATTATCATAAAAACCTTTTAGCCGTAATTGATCATATCCCCAATCACCAACAATATAATCATATTTAGCTAAAATATCAGAATACCTCTCCTTTACAACACTTTCCTGAAACCCAGCTTTATGATCTTCAATCAACTCATATGTTTTTCCAAATAGTTCAACCATACTCGATTCCCCTTTAACATCGGTATCTTCTCAGTTTAACACCTTTTACCTAAACGCTCCAGAAAAAAACAGTTATGATTTCCGTTAGAATAAACAAACTAATAATGATCTTTTAAAAGAATGGAGGGTAAACAATGAAAAGGATAATTCCCATTGGTCTATCCGTTCTCTTTTTAGCCACTGGTTGTATGGATAATGATACTGCTACAAATGAAAGAGAACGTATACAAAACCAACTTGACCCAAATAAAGAAGCTCCTGCGGATAATGATTCAAATAACAGACTGGGCTATGTTCGTTATTCAAAAGAACAAATTGATAATGATAAAGAAAAGCAGCACTCCATACGTATAGACCGTACAAAGATGGCTGATATGATTACTCGTAGTATGTTAAGATCAGATGCTTTTAAGGAAGCTGCTACGTTAGTAACAGATGAAGAAGTACTCATTGCTTATGAAAAGGCAGATGATTTTGATAAAGAAAAAGCATCTCAAATGGCAGAGAAAACTGCTGCTTCCATATTGCCAAGATACTTTAATATCTATTCAACTGATAACACGAACTTAATTAATGACATTCAAAGTTTGCATAATTCAACGACTACTGAAGACGACTACGACAACACCATTAATAACATCATTAAAGAAATGAAAAATTCAAAATAAACTTTTGTAGAATGAGGCAAACGTCCAACCGTTTGTCCTTATTTTACACTATAGAAAGCCACATCATTGCTTGCTAGACGATGGCTAGCCTTTAAATAACCATCCATCAAACTTTCTCCGCTAAAACGCTTGGAAGGATAAAAATATTCTTTCAGCTAATTTTGTATATAAAAGAGGATTGTAGGAAAAGTTAAAGCCAATAACAAGTTTAAAATGCAAAAAGATAAGTCTTGAAACACTACTACAATCCATAAAATTTTTATACTTCCTATCGTGGATCAAAAGGGTGAAAAAATTGTCTATCAACCGTATTGTTATAACGTTTTTATTATGTACACTTTCCATTATACTTATGCCTACACTTACAAAAGCAGATAGTAATTCTATTTATAAAAAAAGAATGGCATTATTTAAAAAAACAGAAGCAGTAACACAAATTCCATGGTATTATTTTGCTGCCATTGATAACTATGAACGAAACGCAAAAAAAGATGCTGATGATGAACAAGCGGTTTCTATTGAATTTCCTACAGAAGCTTGGTTTGGCCTTGGTAATGCAGCAATGATTAATGATGAACGACTCATACATTTTTTTAATGGTTATGGAAAAGATGGCAACGGCGATCAAATAGCAGACCCAACCAATCCTGAAGATGTTCTTTATACAATGGGAAACTATATTTTGCAGTACGGACAAACAAAAGATGATATTAAGATTGCTCTTTGGAATTACTATAACCGAGATTTAACTGTCCAAACCATTATGAATACAGCTAAAGTCTTTAAAAAATTTCAAGACATTCAGTTAATTGAACGAGATTTTCCCGTGTCTACATCTTATAATTATAGCTATCGCAGTACATGGGGAGATAAAAGAGGCTTTGGTGGCTTAAGAATTCATGAAGGAACAGATATTTTTGCAGATTATGGTACTCCTGTGAAGTCAACCACTTATGGAGTCGTTGAAATGATGGGGTGGAACTTATACGGTGGTTGGCGCATTGGAATAAGAGATATATATAATATTTACCATTATTATGCTCACATGAGTGGTTATGAAGATGACATTAAAGTAGGGAAAGTTGTGAAGCCAGGTGATGTGCTTGGAGGAGTCGGTTCCACTGGTTATGGGCCACCTGGAACTTCAGGAAAATTCCCACCGCATTTACACTATGGTATGTATAAAGATAATGGATATAGTGAATGGTCTTTTGATCCATATCCGTACTTAAAAAAATGGGAACGCATGACAAAATAAAAAGATAAATGATATACGTTTAAAATGCCAGCAATACAAAGCTACATCGCTTTGTATTGCTGGCATTTTCCATATAACGTCTGTTTTTTTATATTTACATGATTAATCTTCTCGAATAGAGGGTTTGATAAGGCCCTTGTTTCAAAACAAGTTTTTATTAATTGCAAACTCTTATTTTATCCGCTTTTATTTTTGTTTTGATTTTCTTACAGCATAAGTAATACTTGCTGCAAGCCCTCCCCAAATAATTACCATTCCTAAGATCATGACAAAGATAGCACTAGTACTCATATTATTTAGCCTCCCTTTGATCCGAATAACCTTTAGCCTCTTTTGAACGCCATTTTGTAGCAGCCATAAAGACACCTATAATTAGTGCAACGGCAGCAACCGACCAACCTCCAAATAAAATAAATGTATCAGAATAACCCTCATAATTACCTGTTTGTGTATCAAATAACTTCAATATATTTAACCGTAATAGATCGAACATCATATATCCTAATACAATTGGTGTAATAACATTTAAACTAACTGGGAACCACCAACCTAACTTAATATCAGATAATTCATCGGCATGGTTTTTCAAATTTTTCACCTGGCGAAGTATCCAAGCAATTAATACAACTTCTACTAAACCAAGCATTGCTACACCGAATTGATTAATAAAATAGTCTGCCGTATCAAGGAAAAACAAGCCACCTTGTGTTGCATAAACTAGTGAAATAAGAGCAGCTATTCCCCCTCCAAACAGGACTGCTTTTCCACGGGATATATTAAACTTATCAGATATGCCAGCAATGTATGTTTCCGAAATGGACATTAACGATGTTAACCCAGCTAATACCAAAGATGCAAAAAACAAGAAACCGAACAACCCATTTAAGCCTGGGAACTCATTAATAATGGCTGGAAAAACAACAAACGCAAGACCGACACCACTAGAAACAACTTCATCTACAGCTACCCCCGATTGACTTGCCATAAATCCAAGTACCGAAAAGACGCCTATTCCTGCAAGTAATTCAAAACTAGAGTTTCCAAACCCAGTAATAAATGCATTGTTTGTTATATCTGATTTGTTAGGCAAATAACTTGAGTACGTAATCATAATTGCAAATGCGATTGATAAACTAAAGAATATTTGCCCGTAGGCAGCGACCCATACTTCACCTGAAAAAATACTAGTAAAATCTGGTTCGAAAAAGGCTTGCAAACCTTGGAGTGCTCCATCCAATGTCACCGCGCGAATAACAATAATTAAAAATATAATAGCTAATGTTGGAATAAAAATCCGATTCGCAATTTCAATTCCTTTTTTCACACCGCGGAACAAGATAAATAAAACAACAATCCAGACTAAAATTAATGGAATAAATACCCCTGGAACTAAATTCCCCATTTGACCCGGATCAACCGTTTTTAAATAATCATTAAATAAAAACCCTTCTGTATCCGTCCCCCAGGACAAATTAATAGAAAAATAGGCATATGATATTGCCCAGGCAATAATAACAGAATAATAAGTAGAAATTACAAACGCCACCAACACTGCCCACCAGCCAATAAATTCGGTTTTCTTATTCATTTTCCGAAACGTTAATGGAGCAGAACCGCGGTATTTATGCCCCATCGTAAATTCCATGATTAAGATAGGGATACCAGCAGTTAATAATGCAAATAAATATGGAATAAAGAAGGCTCCTCCACCATTGCCATAAGCTTCAGCAGGAAAACGCCAAATGTTTCCTAATCCCACAGCTGATCCAATTGCCGCCATAATAAACCCTGCTCTTGTTCCCCACTGCGAACGTGTTTCCATATCTTTTCTCCCTCCTTTCTTCTGTCTAAAAAATTAGAAAGAAGAAATATTTTAAAAGTTTGGTTTTTTCAGATATTTATGTTTGTATTATAACGGCACTTCATGCATATGTCAAAAAATATTTATGATCATTATATGGAGTACTTAAGAGATACACTAAAAATAACCAGTCGATATGTTGAGAAATAATACTAACCATAAATCTTTAAAATTTATGCTTTCCTATAATGCAAAAAACCTCCTTCGGCTTTATACTAAGAAGCTTTTGATTTCTTAGCAGCAAAACCTTAGAGGCTTTTCACTTTCATACACTTATTGTATGGTTTTTGTTTTTCTCACAAAATGAATAATGGTGGCAAAGGCAATAATAATGGATAGTGTCACTACTAGTGGCAGTAACACTTGATTTGTAAGTCCGACTAAAATGTAACCAATAGATGCAGCTAAAGCAGAAATGAAAGCGTAGGGGAGTTGCGTCATCACATGGTCAATATGATTCGCTCCTGCCCCCGTAGCTGACAGAATAGTTGTATCCGATATCGGTGTACAATGATCTCCAAAGACAGCACCAGCTAATACCGCGGCCATAGATGGTAATAGCATTTCCATATTTGTAATACTTGTTACTTCCGCAGCAATCGGTAACATGATTCCAAACGTTCCCCAAGATGTTCCTGTTGCAAGTGCCATAAAACCAGCAATTATGAAAAACAAAAATGGTAATAAAGCAGGGTTTATCGAGGCATCATTTACGATACCAGCTAAATATTCACCCGTTTCCAAAACACCAATAATAGAGCCAATCATCCAAGCCAAGAGTAGGATATAAATTGCCGGCATCATTGTTTTGGCACCTTCTAAAACAATCTTTAAACTTGAATTTCTCGGTTTTTGCTGGCTAAGATGAAACAAAAAGGATGTTAATACTGCGATTACGCCACCAGTAAACAAGGATAAGTTTACGTTAGTGTTTGCAAATATAGTCAGTAAATTAATGTTATCTTCTGTAGCCATTGCACCAGTAATAATCATGGAAGACACTGTTGCTATAATAAGTACACCGATAGGTAATAAAAGATGATAAATTCTCCCATTTTGATGCGCTGTAAACGTGTCACTTAAATCTCCCGGTACATTATCCTGTTTCGGATCAATTAATTCACCTGTTTCTATCGCACGTTTTTCATGCTTTCGCATTGGCCCAATATCTACTTTTAAATAAGCAACTAAAAAAACCGCTAAAACTGCTGCGATTGCATATAAATTATAGGGAATCATTTTAACAAAAGCTTCCAAAGGCTCCAATGATGTAATTCCATTGGCAGCAAATAAACCACCCATAATTCCAATGATATATGCTCCCCAGCTAGAAATAGGAGATATGACTGTGACAGGCGCAGATGTCGAGTCAATAATATAGGCCAATTTAGCTCGAGAAACTTTATGTCGATCTGTAAGCGGGCGGGCAATTTGACCAACGGCCAAACTGTTAAAATAATCATCTATAAATATAATTAACCCTAAGAATGCACTCATTCCCTGAGCTCCAGAGCGAGTTTTTACTTTTTTTATCATCCAATCACCAAAGGCTTTGCTTCCTCCAGACGCTTGTAAAAAAGCAGTCATAATGCCTAATAATATTAAAAATGATAGCAATAGGATATTCCCAGTATTTAACCCTCCATCAGAGACAAATATGGTATAAAACTGTGTCCAAATCTCGTGGAATGAATCTAAAACAGAAAAATTATGGATAAGTAGAGCGCCTACTACAATTCCAGTTCCTAAAGATAATAAAACATTTCTCGTCAAGAGAACTAGTACCAGCATCAAGACTGCTGGAATAAGTGAAAAAATTGTTCCTTCCATTTCGGTTACCTCCATAAAAATTGGTTGCAATCGAGCAAGGAAACATACTGTTCAAGGAGAGAGGGGATAAGTGAATTGAAGTTTTTAAGTTAAAACATAGAAAAAGACAATGATAGAAAATAACCTACCATTGTCTTTACAATATACGTTATCCTCCATTTCGATCAGTAGTTCTCCATGCATGTTGCTTACTGCATGACAGTATACCTCTTATTCAAAAGCATACCAGCAATACGAAGTGCGACCCTTACATACTGCTTCGGCAATATATCCTTTCATCTATCTTCATCGTTATCATCCTCCAATAGACTACTCTTATACACTGCACCTCTACCTCACCGATCTGATAAGGTTTCATATTCTATTTATAAAAGTAATTATAACATTTTAATTGTCTCGATTCAAGTCATCTTTGGGAACGGAAATGTTAGGTGCGTTTTCACCATCACCTCCGTAAAATTGTGGAACATCGCCCATAATTACGCGAGAATCTACATATACCTTCGTACGAATTTCTGCTGACTCCGTACTAAACGGTACAACAATTTGTGCATTTACTGTCACTGGTATATATATTTCTATTAATGCAGCATTGATCCCAAAGTCTTTCATAATATATTCCACATCTGATTGAATACTACCAACAATTTCAAAATGAACCGGTATTTTAGGCCCTAGATTTGCTAAGATCGTGCTACCAGTAGCTTGACCTATTGGAATCTCAACAACTGTAGGGTCTTTATCAGCTAACTCATTTGCTGTATCTCCATAATCTTGTGGAGGCATGTCAGGATCTTCTGTATCCAATGTTTGCCCTTTATTCATACCGTACAAAAAGTATTCTGCTCGTTTGGTAGCCGCTCGAAGCGCACGATTTACAGCAGCAGATTTCCATCCGACAATAGAGACATCGTTTTCTGAATTAACTTCCATTAAATCATCAAAGCTAATATTTTCCGTCGACTTGACTGCTTCATTGATCGTCCTCGTAGCAAATTCTCTCGTTTTTTGATTTGCAATCTCCATCAGAGGAGGAGTTATCCCCTTATCAACAATTAAAATACTAAGGGAGGTCAAAATAACAAAAGCAATTGTCGTCAACAATAATATTATTTTCAAAGGGGAGTCTGTTCGTAATTTCCTTCTTGGTCGCTTTTTCATCAAAAAACCTCCTCAAAGCAAGTCTATGTATGCTGAAGGAGGTTTAGAATGAATAATTCTATCATTCCATGTTTCATATAAAGTATATCTTGCATTCGAGAGCGTTTCTTTTCTTCCCCACGAATTATTAAAGAAGGAATAAAACTTAAATAGTGTTACCTCCTACTATACAGGCTTTCTTCAAGCAGGAGCTTCACAGACTGGCGGAATGCTAAAAAACATCACCCATACATACGTCTTAAAGTTTGCGCCAATATATCCCGCAAAAATGCTGGCAAATAGTATTTTTTCATTTTCGAACGTGCAATTTCCGGTATTAACCTTCCAAACGTAAACGTATCAGCGGTAGCCAATGTATACATTTGATTCGGCTGTAATGGAACGTCCCTTGTTTGACATACTTGTTTAACAAATACAGCTCCATCCTTTAATTTTTCTAATTGTGGTGTTAAACCTGAAAAAGCCATTCTTCCTATCATTTTCCCGCGAAAACCAAACCCTTTTAACTGAAATTCCATAAATTCTTCTGTTAAAGAAGAACGGATAGCTTCTACTATTTCACTTCCAGTTAATTCAACGACACATGTATTTATCGGATGTGGACAAATACGGTGAACGTCGCCGTATGTGACAACTCCTTTAGGCAAGCTTTCTAGTAATACACCCGCATTCAGCATAGCAAAATCAGCATTTGTCTGCTCCTTTAGTGCTTCTGTTAAAGCTTGTAAAACGGGAGTCACTTTGCGCCAGTTTACTTCTAAACGGCTGGATAGTTCAATAACTGGTTTAGCTAAAATATTTTCTGCTTTTTCTTCATAAGCTGCTAACAATTTTTCAGTGTCTATATCTTTAGGGAAATGGCTAATACTAGACGTATATGCCTGCTTACTTTTTAATTTTCCTCGCTTATGATCCCATGTTAAAATTACTTCTCCAACATAATAACAGTTTTTTCCGGCAGCAGTGATAAGGCTATTATTAACGTACTCCCCACTTTTCAACAAATGATGCGTATGTCCACCTATAATTACATCAATATTTGGAAACCGACGTGCTATTTCACAATCCTCACTATATCCTAAGTGAGATAAAACGATAATGATGTCCGCTTCACGGTTCACAGTATCTAATAAGTGCTCCAACTGTTCTAAAGGCGGGGAAACATGCCACCCCAACAACTCATAATACGCATTAAAAGGGGCAGTAAGTCCTAACACAGCAATTTTGACTCCTTGTTTTGAAGTTACTATTGTATAAGACTGTAGCCAGCTTGGTGATTTTCCAATCGTATCATGCAAATTACCACAAACCACTGTGAATTTCGCCTCATCATATAATGCATGGAGCTCATCATGAGAAATAGTAATCCCCTCATTGTTACCAAGTGTAACGATATCGTAACCAGCTTCATTTAATAAAGCAGTATTTGCTTGCCCCTTAAATGCTTCTGCTATTGGATGTACTCTGTCCATATGATCACCAATATCTACCGTCCAGCACGATTCCCCTGTAACTTCACAACGCCGTTTCGACTGCTTTAAAAAATACGATACTTGGGACCAATGATCAAACTTACTATGTAAATCGTTCGTATAATAAAAATAGATTTGTTCTTCCATTTTACAAATACTCCTTATGACAGCCCTTGAAAAATCATTCGAATTCCAATTATAATTAATAAAATGCGCAAAATCCATTCAAGCGCTTTTCCAGTCAAGCGTTGATTGATCATGGCTCCTAATTTTCCACCAATCCATGCTCCTGGAATGAAGAATAGCGCATATTGCCATTCCAAATTACCAAGCGTAATATGTGTGCTAGCTCCAATTAGACTAATAAATAAAATCATAAACATAGATGTCGCTGTAGCTACATGCGCAGGTATACCAAATAAAAGAATCATAGCGGGAACTATGATTGATCCACCACCAATACCAAACAAGCCGGAAAGAATCCCTACAACTAGCGACAACACAAACGCTATCCAAGCCGAAAAATGATAATAATACGTTTTACCGTCTATATAAAAGCTCCGTAAACCTTTATTTTGGGGTTCAACTTGCGAGGTTATCTTTCGTTTCATAAAAAATAACATGGACACTGCGATCATAACGATTCCAAAGTAAAATAAAAACGGCTCTGTATCCATAAACTTGTTGAGCCAAGAGCCAAAAACACTTCCAGGAATACTCCCTGAAATAAGCCACAAGCCTGCTTTATAATCAATTCGTTTTGTTTTTACATAAGCAACTGTTGAAGATAATGCTGTGAATACCATTGCTACAAGCGAGATTCCAACTACAGCTTGAGGCGTTACCCACGCGAATGCATCTACAAATTGATGTAACCCCAGTAAGCTTGGAATAAGAATAAGTCCTCCACCTAATCCCATCAAAGCACCAACCAGCGCTGTTACTATCCCTATTGCTAAACAAAGAATGAATACCATTTTTGATCCCTTCTTCTACATACCGCCATTTTCTTCTGACGATAGCCAATGTAAAAAGCTTTTCCTTTCTCTATCCTAGCACTGATTTTTAGAAAGAGAAACTTTCATCTTGTATAATTAGCTCGGGTATGCCCTTCTTATAATGGGAGTACAGCCTATAATAGCCTATCTTGCATAAATATAAACGCATTTAAAAGAGCTGTATTTATCTTTGGGATAAAGTAAATACAGCTCTCATGCATTATTTAGCAGGAATAACATTTTCAATATGAGCCCAATTAAATGTGCCTTCACGAATTTTTTCTCTGCGTTCTTTATTTATAATATCAGAAGGTCTACCTCCATTTGGCCAATCTGAGTCATGTCCTTTCCACTCCGGTCGTTCTTTTGATAACAAAAAAGCTGCAATATCCGCTGCTTCTTGATCTGTTAACGTGTCGTCTTTATTTGGAGGCATATTATTTTTTAAATATCCAGACATTTTACTCAGTCTACTCATACCCGCTCCATCATTAAATGAATTATCTCCCCACAAGGCTGGTCCAGTTGTTGCTCCGGTTCCAGAACCATCAGTGGCATGACAACTCAAACAATTTTTTTGCTCGTATAATTCTTCTCCCCTGGTTACATTAGGCTCAGGAATTTCCTCCATCGTATTTTGCATCCGCCACGGGATTTCTTCACCGGTTTCAATCCCTTCTGAAATATACGTTAAGTAAGCTGTAAGCGCACGCATTTCTTCACTATCATAATCCATTTTCTGCCCATTCATACTTCTTACCATACATCCATTAATTCTGTCTTCAATTGTAAACGCTACGCCTTCTCTTGGTCTATACTGCGGAAATTGTGTCGTCACACCTACCATACTAGAGGAAGGGGCTACCCCACCATCCGCGTGACAGCTTGCACAGGATAATTCATTCCCTACTCTTTCCGATAATACAGTGTTCGTCTCGTTAAATATTTTTTCGCCTTTTTGAATGTAAGAAGTCATCGGATCATCCGCATCTAACTCCTCCATAGAAGGAGGATTATACGCTAACTCTCCCTCTTGTTCTCCTGTTTTCTTATTGTTTTCTGCCTCGCTATTACTACACGCTGTAAATAAAATTAAAAACATTCCAAGTGACATGAACAATAGCCATTTTATTCTACTTCTCATCATTATGCATCCCCCCTGTTCATCTAGTCACTTTAAGCGTAACATATATGCAGGATACATAATGCTATTTAAGAAAACGTTTTCACAAAGTTAACATTTCCCTTATTTTGTGAGCAAAAATATTGACATTGCAAATATAAAAAGCAAGGGATTATTCCCTTGCTCCACCATTTACTCTATTTTACAATAAGTACTTTACACGCTGCATGTTGAACAATTTGACTACTGACACTTCCTAACAGAAGTCGACCTACTCCACCCAGTCCTCTACTACCTAAAATAATCAATTCTATATTATTTTCTTTTGCATACTCTACAATTTGAGAGCTTGGATTACGAAAAGAATAATCTAACAACACTTCCGATTTACAATGAATGCCTTCTTCTTCAAATTCTTCTCGTATCCTTTCCATTGATGGACGAATTTCTTCTGCCATATCACCCATAAAACTGCGAGCAAGTGCCGCATTAGCTGTTGGCCCAGCGTGAGTAATGACAGTTACTGCATGCACTGTTGCATCATCAACAAGCTTAGCCTGCTTTTTTGCTTCCTCTACTGCTTTTCTACTTAATTCTGAACCGTCATAAGCTACTAGAATATTTGCACTCATACTATGCTACTCCCCCTTAGCTAACATTTTCTACCTAGTTTCATCATAACATATATAATGGTTAACTTTAACAAAATCATTGTCGAAACCTATAAGTATCCAAAAGTAAACACTAAAACGGCTTATGAATTATGGCGATTGTGTACAATATAAAAAAGCTCGCAGAATACTATATAAGCAATCTACAAGCTGTAAAATAACATACCAATACCCATTTTATTTATCGAATATACTTTAGTTCGTTGAGATAGTTTTCAATATGCTCCATTGTAGAAGTTGCTACCAAGTTCACAAAATAAGAACCAATAATTGCTCCATCTGCACCGTTTGCAAACACACTAGCTACGTCTCTTTGATCTTTGATGCCAAATCCAATATAAACAGGAATCGAGCTAAACGTCTTTATACGCTTCATTGTATCCATATAATTATTTGGCACATGATGAAAGCTACCCGTTTTACCAATGCCACTCATACAATAAGCGAATAAACGATTATGTTCCAACTGTTCTTTTAGTACTTCGTCAGTCATTTCCTCATTATAAATCTGTATAGGTGAATGAAAATCTTCAATAGTAACAGTTCTATCAACGCATAGTAAACCGTCCATTGTATTTTTACAGGAAGTTAATAAATCGTACTCCATAAGACCTTCCGCATAAGTCATAACCACTACTTTAAAAGAATATTGCTCCTTTATTCTAGCTAGTATTTGTTTAAAATCGGCTTTATTAAACCCTTGATTTAACACTTGTTGATGGCTTTCCTTAATAACCGCCCCATCCATGTGAGGATTGGTGACTGGAACACCCAATTCTAAAATGTCGACCTTATATTTCTCCATAAGATCTAAAACATCAAAAAATTTTGTTTCATTTGGAAAACAGCACGGCAGATACAATGCAAGTTGTTTCATGATTTATTAGCCTCCAATCAACTTAAGTAACAAACCTAGTAATGGCCCATACAAAGCATAGTCAGTTTCACTAAGTATGCGCATAATAGAAGCATAGGACCCTACTTGCGGAAGAAGAAATGCTTGACCAAGAATTAAAATTAAACCATTGGCAAACGAACCAATCAATGCACCTCTAACTCCCCCTGTTGAATTCCCAAATATTGCTGTAGCAGCACCAGTAAAGAATGTTGGTATTAGTGCTGGAAAAACAGCAATTGGATAATCAATGAAAGCCAAGATGATCATCCCAACAAATCCCGCAACTAAGCTCGTTAAAAAGCCTACAATAACTGAGGTCGGGTAATTTGGGAATAAAAGCGGTACATCTAAGCCAGGTTTTGCATTTGGGATAACTTTATCAGCAATTCCGTGAAATGCAGGGATGATTTCAGCTAATAACATCCTTACACCAGCTAAAATAACAGTAATCCACAATCCAAATTGCAAGCCATTTAATAAAGAGAAAGAAAAAACATCTCTTCCCTCACTTATATTTTTCATAACCCAAGTTGGACCAGAGATAATGGATACAACAAGGAATAATAAAAACATAATAACTGTTAGCGCTATCGTCATTTCACGCAAGAAATTTAACATTTTCGGAATCTTAATATCTTCTAAATCGCGTTTTTTATTACCAAACACCCCGCCTAGCTTTGCTGCAATCCAAACACCACTAGAACTAGAGTGTCCTAACGTGAAGCCTTCTCCACCTTTAATATTTTTCATAAGCGGCGCTACATAAGAACAAGTAAACGTTAAATAAAATCCGAGTATAAGTGAACCAGATAATACAAGTGGGACAAATCCCATATTCGTACCGAACTTTAACAATGCTGCGATTAAACCAGCATAGAAAAAAGACACATGAGCAGACAAGTGTACATATTTAAATGGGGTCATTCTTGCAAATAAAATATGAATAATGAAGCCTAAAGCAAAAATAAGTGCCATTTCAGTACCAATTGCAACAAAGCTTTCCATCTGAGCTTCAGCAAGTGTTGGTACTTCTGCATTCAAATGAAATACTTTACTAAGCATTGGCTGTAAAGGTAATAAAGATATTCCTAGAGATTGTGCTCCGGTGTTAATAAGCAAAAAGCCGATCATTGTTTTAGCTGTGCTGGAAACAATGTTATCAAAGCTTTTCTTTTGTACCAATAAGCCGATTAAAACAACAATTCCAATTACAAACACTGCTTGACTGAATATATTGTCAATTAGATACATAATGAAATCCATTAGCTGAACTCTCCTTCGTTTATATTTGTGAAATTATTAACTTAAAAGTGCTGGGGATTATGATTTATAGTTACATTGGCATATTGCCTAAAGATTAATTGTTCTATGCTACAACTACTGGATAACTACAAGTCCTTTTACCAAGGTTATTATTCGGTTATTCATGTCACCTTGATGGTTCATAATGATGCTCTAATTATATTTCTAGGTTGCTCAATAACTTATTGAATCTAACTGAGCAACCTTTAAAAGAAATAACACTATCGCTAAATTACTTTCATTAATTCTGTTCTGAGCAACTCTTTATCCATCATGTTATCAATTCTTACAACCTTCGCTTTTGAATTGCGTAAAATATCTGCAAAATCAGACGTTGTTATAACAATATCATATTCATCCGCACTTACTGAGCTGATATCTGATGCCTCCACAGTAGCTTGAATTCCTTCTTCAGACAGCACTTGCTGTGCATATACCCGTAACATCATACTACTCCCTACACCAGCACCACAAACTGTAACAATTTTAATCATTGTTTTTCCTCCTTTTGAAAAATATCCATAATTTCTTTTGATGATTCAGCGTTTAAAATCGCCGTTAGCTTTTCTTCTTGGTTTAAAACACCCACTAATTCTGACAATGCAGTCAAATGTGTTTCGTGATCTATTGCACAAAAACCAATAACAATTCTCACAGGATCATTCGTTCTATGCCCAAAAGCAATTGGATCTTTCAATGTAACAATGCTAAAACCAATTTCTTTTGCTCCATACTCTGGTCTTGCATGGGGCATGGCTATCCCAGGTGCAATGACGATATAAGTACCATTTTCATGAACATTGTTAACCATTGCTTCAATGTAATCTCGTTTAATTAAGTCATTTTTCAAGAGCAATTCACCACTTAGTTTTACAGCACTATCTCTATCTTGTACATCTGATTGTGTAATAATCAGATTTTCATTCAATACTTCAATTAACACAGGATTTGCTCTCCTCTCTAGTTGACGCGTTTTTGTTGCATCATGCTGAAAATACTGCTGTAGCTTATTTCTAAGCTCCAATGAATTAAGAACAGTACAGTAAGGCTCTATAATTTGCAAAATATCCAACACAAGCAACTCTTGTCCCTCAAACTTTTCTAATAACAAAGCTAATTTCTGAATATCTTCTTTTGATAATACAGGATTCACATTAATAACTTCTGTCCCTTTAATCTCTATTGAAACAGTCGTTATGACTAAATCAATGAACTCTTGTTGAACAATTTCAGCAGCCTGTCTGGCTGGAAATGCACCTAGTACACGGATATGAAACAAATTTTTTAATTGTGTTGCTAACATTTGTGATGTGCTCATTCCTGTATCGCAAACAATAATGACAACAGGCTTTCTACGGATTTTTTTCTTTTGTCTTTCTATAGCTGCAGTAACATACATCGTAATAAAAGAAGCTTCATGTTCATTAAAGTTAACGTCCAACTGCGTTTCAACAACAGGGATTGTCTGCATTACTTGATGATGCACATATTGGTAGTTTTCCTTTATAGCATTTAAAACAGGATTTTCAATGTGCGTATCATTTTTAAGCCGGTAAATGGCTGGCCGTAAATGAGCCATTAAACCGTTAAATAGTTGCGCATCCTCCATAAACGACATATGAAATACCGTTTCTAGCTTTTCAACAAAAGTACGAGTTACCATTTGTAATGGAAGCCATTGGTCGTTCGTATTTCCGTATTGTTTCGCCCCCTGCAGACTACTACTAACAAGTTGTGAAGCAAAATACATTACTTCGTTTTCTGGAAACACGATGCTAAAAGCTCGTTCTATTTCTTTTTGGATGATACAAGCTACTTCATACTCACGAGTTTCTAGAATACTTGCAGAAATCGCTTCATCGTTAAGTGTACGTCGCATCTTTACGCGAGTAATAGCCAATCCAAGGTGAAGAATAACTCTAAAGTAGGAATGATCTGAAATAATTATTTGCAGATCATCTTCAGCCTTTCTAACCATACGAGTAAGGTGGTTGATCTCTTCAACAGAAAGAAACTCATTTAGAATAGACTGTTCTACACTTGTAATTTGTACACGCTCTCTTTTTTCATTTTTATAAATTGTTAAGAGTGCTTTTCTCATTGCTAATTCTGTACCCTCTATTTTCAAGCCTTTATAAGGATAGGATGTTAACGATAATGATTGATCCTGTAACCAAAACTTCCATTGCTTCATATCGTTAATTACCGTATTTCTCGATACCTTTAAAAAGTTAGAAACTTGATCAATAGTTACATATTCATGGCGAGTTAACATATAATGTAAAGCAGCATTTTTTCGTTCTTCAGGTGAATAGACCCCTAGTTCTTCTTGATCCAATAGATCTTTTAGTTTTTTTTGATCCGATTTCCGAAGCTGTAATTTTATGCCGTTTCTTTTTTGACGTAGTAAAGAGGGAAGATCATATGCTGCCAAAAATGCATCAATGTCCATTAAGTCATTGTAAATGTACGTTGACTTACAGAAAAGTGTTGCGTAAGTGCATGGACCGTAAAAAAATGATCATTTTCAATAAATAATAAAACAATATCTCGCGCGCGATTATTCATCTATCTTCACCTCATTTATATTATACAAAGTCCCTAGTTTAGCTACCAAGACCAAATCATTGCAGTTTAAATTGCAATCTTTGGTTTAGCAATTGCAATTTAAACTGCAATTGATTGCGAAAGACTTGGCAATAAGCCAAGTCTTTCGCAATCGAGCACCCATAAACATCTATGTGCCATTTTTAATGCAAATCGCCATTAGCTGTGCTATCTTTTAGAAATACTTGGCTTGTCGCCAAGTATTATGGAGAAAGCCTTTGTTTTCCTTATCCTATAAACCCCAAAATTTTATACTCCCTCTATATATCCTATAGTACAAGTATTAGGTGAAATATTCTATTCGAAAATAGTAGAACACTAATATTAACCATGTTAATATTTGCTATTAATTCTATTACTATCCCCTCTTTCGGAAATTTTTTCATATTTTCCTTACAAATGAAATAAAACAGGTAAGAATTATAAACTTTACATTTATGCTTTCCTATAGAAACTAAAAAACCTCTAGCAACTTTTCAGTCTAAGCTACTAGAGGTTCTTCACTCCATATCTTTTAAACAACTTATTCTTCATCACGTACATTTGTTTTCCAAGCTTTATCTTCATCGATCATTTTTTTAATAGCATATATCGTTAGAAATTGAACAACAATTATTGGGAGCCCCAATAATCCTGAAACAACTTCTAACGGCGGCAAACCACCTATTCGCATTAAAATTAACGCCAGCACTGTAATAACAGCAGCGACAATGATGCGTAAATATTTGGACGGTTCCACTTTGCTCATATTTTCGGTACTCGTATAAGACGCGATAGTATACGTAGTAGAATCTAATGTAGTCGTTAAGAAAATCATTGCAATCGTAATAAACATGATAAGCACGATCGTTGAAAATGGTAACGACGATAATATATCTGGAATAGCTTGCATAGCGTCATTATTTGCTACCGTATCTAAGACGGAAACATCACCTGACAAATAACTGTTTACACCTAAACCACCAAGTACACCTGTTGCTACCCAAGAAATAAAAGTTGGAGCCATTAAATACGTTAATATCATTTCTTTAATCGTACGACCATAAGAAATCTTCGCCGCAAATACGCTGTGCAACATGGCCCAAGTAGCATTATAAGCAAACCAAAATATAGTCTGACTTTCTATATGCGAAGTCCCACCGATACTTAAAGCATTTGTATGAAAAGACATATCGACATAATTAGACACTAAAAATCCAACACTGTCCGTAAAGTAATTAAGGATAAAAACACCAGGTCCTATTAGCATAATAATTAAAGCAAATGCACCAGCAAGATACATATTAAATGTACTTAACTTTTTTATTCCTCTCTCTATCCCTAAATAAGCACTCACTGAAAATAAAAGCACCCATACAACTGTAACAATAAACGTTAGGGTAAAGTTTATTTCTATGTTTAATAGTTCAGCAAGATTATACGTAACAATCGGCGCGCCCAGTCCTAATGTTACAGCGGCTCCTGCTAGAATGCTTATTAGAAAGATAACATCTAAAATTTTGCCCCCGACACCATCTGTAAATTGGTCCCCGAAAATAACACGACAAGCTTCAGATATCCGCATGACTGGACTCTTTCTCACATGTAAAATATACCCCATTGCTGGAGCAGCCATCACAAAGATAGCAAATGTTTGAAAGCTCCATAAAAACATACTATATGAATTCCCCCACAGTATAGCTTCCGCTGACTGAGGAGCGACTCCAAATGGTGGGTTAACCGCAACATTCGCCCACTCCGTCATGCCTGTACGCATAATCGTTGAGCCTAAACCCATAGCAATTAAAATAGACGCATATTCAAATAATGTAAACCGTGGCTTATCAGCAGGATTTCCTAACACCACTTTACCGTATTTTGAAAAAGATAAATAAAACGCTACGCCTACTAAGATAATTGCATACCAAAGATAGCCCCAACTAAACACATCTACTAATTTATTAAATATCATATTTAAAATTTTCAGCGATTCATCTTCATACAATGATAAGGGAATGCTAATAGCAATAATGATGAACAGTGCCGGTAAGAAAATTTGATAATCAATTAATTTTTTTTGCTGCCTTCTTTTACGCTTTGTACTCAAACAAACAACCTCCAAGTATGATTAAGTTTACTTTTTGTAATACCACTTGGAAGAAGTTTGTAAACGTTAGTACGGTTTTTCACATATTAAAAATTCATCTTACTATTTTGCTTTTCTCATCATATCGAATGGCTTCACAGGTGCATCCATTTGCACACGGACTTTCATCATTGGGTGAGCAGCTCGCTCTATAGGCTCACCCTCATCGTTCCACATCTGATTAATTGTTTGATAAACATGTGTAAAGCCAGGGCCGTAAAACTCTACTTTATCTCCGACAGAAAAACTATTTCGTTGTTGTACAGTAGCTATTTTGGAAGCATCATTATATTCCAATACTTGACCAACAAATTTATATACCGGAATTTTTCTACGACGTCCAAATAATTGCTGCTGTTCATTCGGCGTTCCGTAATAAAAACCAGTTGATAATTCACGTTGTGCCACTTTCCAAAGTTCATCTTCCCAAGCTTGCTGGAATGTAAAATGAGCAGGATCTTCACAATAACTGTCAACAGCTTTGCGGTACACATTTGCTACCGTAGAAACATAATGGATTGATTTCATTCTTCCTTCAATTTTCAAACTATCTACGCCATTTTCAATAAAGTCGGGAATGTGGTGAATCATAGACATATCTACCGCACTCATGGAGAATGGTTCATCCGTTTCCTCATCTGTATAAGCTTGGCAAACGCCTTGATGCTCCAACTCGAACAAATCATATTTCCAACGACAGGATTGGGAACAACCGCCTCGATTTGCATCTCTAGCAGACATATGGTTAGATAACGTACAACGCCCAGAATATGAAATACACATTGCACCGTGGATAAATGCTTCAATCTCTACATCTGTATGATTTCGTATTTCTTTAATCTCATCCATTCCAACTTCTCTTGCTAATACAACACGCTCCAAACCCTCTTGTTTCCAAAAGTTCAACGTCTCATAGTTCGTTGCAGAAGATTGTGTCGATAAGTGAATCGGAAGCCCCGGCGCTTCTATCATACACGTTTCAATTAAAGCTGGATCTGAGACAATAACTGCACGGACCCCAATATCCCTTATCGTTCGAAAGAAATCCCCAGCTCCTTTCATATCTCCTTCATGAGCTACCATATTTGCAGCAACATACACATTCGCTTCATGTCTTTTGGCAAAGGCAACCCCTTCCTGCATTTCTTCATACGAAAAATTACCTGCACGGCTTCGTAATCCGTATGCATTTCCACCAATGTAAACAGCATCTGCACCGTAGTATATAGCTGTTTTTAATTTTTCTAATGTTCCAGCTGGCGCTAAAACTTCTGGCTTTTTCTTTAAAACTTGCATGATTCACAAACCTTCCTTCACTCATTCATCAAGTTAATTTCAATTAAAATAAAGAGCCTTTGAAATAAACTCAAAGCTACGTACCTATTTTGGGAGTCAAATACATTCGGTTAACAAAATCTATGCCTTGGCTTATATCCTAGCCCCATGGCAAAAGATTTTGTTTTATAAGTTAACACTAAAATGTTAACTCCTCCTATAATGCAAACAACACATTACTGCACATCTTCTGGATTTTTTAAAAAGAATCCAGCATCCAGCGTTCGTTCATATGGATGATTTTCTATTAATTTTGTTGTTAAATTTTCCTGCAACTGATCGCTCCAACCATTATCTACAAACGCCTGTTTTGCTTGAACAAAAAGCTTTGCAATCTCTACAAATGCTTGTCCTCGTGTGTAGATCCCATCTAGTTTCCATTTTAAAATCCGTGCATGCGCTAATTTTTCTAAATAAGGTAATAAGTTAATATCATTTGTGTCAAATATATGTGTACCATTGATGTCTTCATAAATTGAATAATGTGTTGTTGGTTTTTTCGCTTCTGCCATAAATAAATTTTTGTTATTCACGTTTTGCTGTTTTGTATAACTAAAATAATTCGTAAGGAGGGGCCGCTTTGAATGGTGAATACAAGTTGCTCCATAAACAAGTACTTCCACAGGAATTATCGCATTGGTAGCTATAGAATGTAATTCTTGATACGTTAACTCCCTTGCAAGTACTGCACCTTTGGCTCCACGCTGCGCCCAGAAATTCACTTGTTTTGCACTCGTAACCATCGTATGAGGGTCATACACATATGGTAATTGCACTTGATACTTGCGTAGTAAATGGATAACTCCCGGATCACCAATAGTTACCGAATCAACCATTAGTTCTTGTAAAAACTCAAAATAGCCAGGAATTAACTTAATTCGATCGTTATGAATAATAGCATTCATTGCTACACATACTTTTTTATTATTTTCATGGGCTATATAACATATTTCCTTCACTTCTTCTCGCGATAGACTTGCTGGTAAACGGAGACCAAATGTATCCTCTCCAACATATAATGTATCAACACCAGCATTTAATAATGACTTTGCTTGGTTCACTGATTCTGCTGTCGCTATAAGTTCGATCATTCACAATCATCCTTAAATATATATTTATTCATGTAAATCTTTTCATTACTAACTGTGTAAGAGCTTGATTGTACTTTAATTTATGTGTTTCACAATCAATACCCCTCCGTTATAATACCATAAAAAGTGTTGAGGCGACGTTCAGAAACAAACATGTAATAAATCCGTCAATTCCTTTGTTAATATATGTAAAAAAACCCCTCACATAGTAGTAGCACGTGTCTCATTAAGAATTTACCATCCACCACTTATACTTATTAGCCAACAGCAAAAAAACCTACACTGTAACCAACAGCGTAGGAATTGACAAAGCCAGTTTGTTTCACACCAATACAATGAAAGTTAAATCTTATTTACCTAACCATTGTTGCGCTTGAGCCTTATTGTCTGGTGTAAAATGCTCAACTTTTGTTTCTGGAAGCAGGTTCTCCAGTTTAACTCCTATTTCTATCCACTTCTTATCACTCACAATTGCCAATTTTTGTATATATTTTAAATGTTGTATCATTTTCAAATCTTCCAAAACACCTTTCAAAGTCATTCCTTCCATTTTATCAAGTAGAAGAAGTATATTAACTTTATTATATTCTTGTCTTTTCAGCATAAAAAATTCTTCAAAATGATTCAAATCCTCTTCTTCTACTTTTCCTTGCACCTCAATTTCAATTGCATTATCCACCTTTGCTGGGGTTATTTTAATCATTTTTCCCACTCCTTTACTGCGATCTTAGTTATGTTTTCCCAAGAGAGTTTTCCATCAAACATAGTTCACTAGTAAATTTTAGGTCAGCATCAAATGTCTTATGGGCAAAATGGGGAAATTTAAGGCGTATTATACTTCATACTGTCTTGTGAAAATTTCGTTATCACTGTCGGTGAAATTTTATGCTATACTTTCCTTAACATAAAATGGGGAGAGAACTTCGGAATGAATAATTGGAAAAATCCGATATTATTATTGTTATCCATTAGCATTTCAAGCATTGGTAATTTTATCCATTTAGTATCTATTAACATCATTGTTTATCAGCTTACTGGTTCAGCAGCCGCAGTTGCAGGCCTTTGGATTATTGGACCATTAACAAATATACTCACAAAGTTCTGGACAGGAAGTTTTATTGATTATCGGAGTAAGCGTTATGTAATGAGCGTAACATATATAATCCGAGCTGTTTTTATCAGCCTCATCCCCTTTGCACCAAACATGATTGTCATTTATATTATCCTTGTCGTTCTGAGTATAGCGAACGCTTTTTTCCATCCTGCATCAACTACTTACATTACGATTCTCGTTCCAAACGAAAAAAGAAAACGCTTCAACTCTTTTCATTCATTTGCTAGTTCTGGCGCCTTTATCATTGGCCCAGCCATCGGTGGTACACTTATTTTATCAACAAGTGTAGAGATAACGCTCTGGATCAACGCCATATCCTTTTTATTAGCATCCATTTTATTGTTATTTATCTCCCAGACAGAATACATTGTAAAAGAAGCAATCCCTAATTTGACCTTTTCGCAAATTATAAAAGATTTTACTGTGGTACAACGCTTTCTAAAAGAAAACAAATATGTAAGCTATATCTATCTGGGCTTTATTTTTATTATGCTGTTTACCTTTGCTATGGATGCACAAGAAGTCGTTTTCACACAGCAAATTATAGGTCTATCTGAAATTGAATATAGTCTGTTAATTAGCTTAACGGGGCTTGGTTCTGTTTTAGGTGCTATTTTATTATCTGTATTTTCAAATCAATTCTCCATAAGAAACATGATAAGCATTGGCATTATTATGACTGCAGTTGGGTATGTCATTTACGCTTTCTCTTGGTCTTTCACATCCATTGTTATTGGTTTTTTAATCTTAGGATTTTTTTTAGTATTTCTAAATGCAGGCATCATGACATTTTATCAAAATAATGTACCGGTAGATATTATGGGGAGGGTAACTAGTATATTCCAGTTCATACAAAGTACGCTGCAAGTTTTATTTATCTTAGCAATAGGTATTACAGCTGATATCCTATCACTGCGGATTACAATCGTTATCCTCGCTCTTGTTATGTTCCTTTCATCCTGCCTTTTTGTCATTGCTGTTTTAAAAAAGAACAAAAAAGTTTACTATTAGCATCATAGTACTGAAATCAGCAGATTTTTCAAAGTATGTATTAGTATCTATATATCCAAAATTTGATTGTTTTCTCAGAAAGAGTGCAATTTCGAACGTTTTATAGGATAAACAAGCCGAACGTTTGATTGTTCGGCTTGTTCTATGTTGCATTTGCTTATAGCTGGTAATTTCCTCAAACGACTCCCTTCTTCCATCAAGTAACAAGCTCAGAAAATGAATCGATCATGAAATGCCTTTACTTAGCAATACTTTACTTTATTGTAAATTAACCCAAACGCTTTTTACTTCTGTATAATTGTCGAGTGCATACTTTCCCATCTCACGGCCTATACCTGATTGCTTATATCCCCCAAATGCAGCAGCAGGATTTTCCTGATTACAATCATTCATCCATACGGTACCCGCTTTTAACCTTCTTGCAATTTGATGTCCTGTTCGGATATTTTCAGTCCAAACGGCAGCTGCTAGCCCATATTGACTATCATTTGCTCTTTTAACTGCTTCTTCTGTCGTATCAAATGGGAAAACAGCAACAACAGGACCAAATATTTCTTCTCTTGCTATCTGCATATCATCTTCTACTTCTGCAAAAACAGTCGGTTTAACAAAGTAAAATTGCTACAATTTTGTTACCAGTTTTTTAAGCGTGTAGGATGAGTTGTTTTCTCTAGACATTCAATCACTTTTATGAAAGAATATGTCTTTGTTGAATTACTTTAGAAAAAACTTGGCTTGTCGCCAAGTTTTTATGACAAAGCTGTCGTTTTTAATAAATTCACTAATTTGGAGATGACAACTATGAGTAACCGTAATAAAGGTATTATTTTATTACTATTGTCCGCGTTTGGCTTTTCTATGATGGGAGCTTTTATTAAGCTTTCAGGCGATGTTCCAACAGTCCAAAAAACACTTTTTCGAAATGCAATATCTATGGTCATTGCATTTGGATTCGTAAAATATTATGGTGCAAGCTTATTTGGAAAAAAAGACAGCCAAAAATTTTTACTGCTTCGGTCAAGTTTAGGAGCTGTAGGGATTTTGCTTAACTTTTACGCCATTGACCATTTAGTTCTGTCGGATGCAGATATGCTTAATAAAATGAGTCCTTTTCTCACCATCATCTTTGCAGCTCTCTTTTTAAAAGAGAAAACACGATTATTTCAAGTAATATCGATTATCATTGCTTTTGCTGGAACACTGTTCATTATTAAACCGACATTTTCATCAGAAATTATCCCCTATATTGCAGGTTTTCTCTCAGCAGTATTTGCAGCAGGAGCTTATACCGTTTTACGTGTGTTAGGTAGAAAAGAACAATTTTACACTGTTGTTTTTTACTTTTCATTTTTTACAACTGTGATTTTATTACCGTTTGTCATCGCATTTTATGAACCTATGTCTTGGCAACAATGGGTTTACCTTTTATTAGCGGGTATTTTTGCTACTGTAGGGCAATTCGGCATAACAATTGCTTACAAATACGCACCAGCGAAGGAAATATCTATCTTTTTCTATTCCACAGTTGTCTATTCTGCATTAATCAGTATAGCCCTCTTTGGACAAATACCAGATGTACTAAGTATCATCGGTTATCTCACCATTTTCAGCGCTTCTTTGTATATGTTTATGAAGAACAATCAACAAAGTCGACTAGAATAAAACAGACAAACTTCTTTTGAGAAGTTTGTCTATTTTATTCTTTCATTTTTTCGTGTATAATGGATGTCAAATATGCTTTAACTTTATGACGATGATTTATTTGTAATTTTTTATACACCTTGCTCACATAGTCTCGAACTGTTTTTTCTGACAAATTCAATTCATTAGCTATTTCTAAATTTTTATACCCTTTATAAATTAAAAATAATATATCAATATCTCTATCATTCATATCCATATTTTGCGAAGAAAAAAAACGGCTAAGTTTTTCTTTTTTGTTCATACACTCTGTTCCTAAAAAGTCAATCATTTCCGTAACAATTTCATCCGCAAACACATATTGATGCTGCCACACGCTTCGAATGGAATGAATAAGCCCCTCTCCACTACTGTGACTTAGTAAAAAGCCTTTTACCCCTAAAGTTAAAGCTTCCTTGATCAACTTCTTATCATAGGATACAAAAATACATATAACCCTGATTTGTTTATACTTTTCTCTTATTTCATTTATTTGTTTTTTTAATGTATCACTTACTCCATGAACTAAATGAACTAGCAATATATCTGGTTCAAAATCACTTATCTGTTCAATAAAATTGGATTCTCGATCGGAGACTTCTAAAACTTCCAGATCGTCTTCGCCTTCTAATAAAATTTTTAATCCCTGTGTAAAAATGTCGCTTGTATTCATCATAAGTACATTTATCATTTTCTTCTTCACCTCCAATAGAACTTTTATGGTAAAATCTTATAGAACTATGTTTCTACAGATGTTGGGCTAGAGGTTTTATATAAGCACACTAAAAATGACATAGCTATATTCCTTGTTTGCTCGTTTTTTATCATGATCATAAATCATTTTTTCCTACTAGCGTTCCTTTAATTGCAATTCGCTCCTTACCATCGAGGGTGCATGTGATAAGAGTAAGCTCATCTTCACCTGCACGATCATCCAAAACTTCCACAGCTGTTGGTTCAATTACTTCTGATGTTTTAATTTCATAAATAAAAGTTTGTTTCGCTGTTTGTAAAAAAGCTTTAGAGCCTGGCTTTACATTAGGTAGTTGTCTAAAATGTCGATCTCCTCGATACCCTCTATGACCAGCAACGGTAAAATTACCCTCTCCCGGTGTTTGATTTGATTTAATTTGTGTTAAAGCAATGCTTAAATTTTCTTCCGTAGTTTGGGTTAGGATTTTTTGTTTGAGGTCAATGGAAGGGATCTCTAATTCAATTACGCCCTTTAGCTCTTCTTCTGAAAAGGGGAGATCTTCTATCGACGATAAATCAACAGCATTCTCATCCGATTCCGTCACCATCGCTAAAGCTTCTTCTAATGCTGCAACTTGTTTTGCTTGTTTCCATTCATAATAAAACGGGATTGACACGAATATTACTCCAGCAATCATGAAGCAAATACCTATGCTACGTTTAGTAATTTTCATTGCTTTCTTCTTCCTCCATATTAGAAAACTTGTCTGCAGCATTCTGTTTTAATGTTTTTCCCCAACAGATAGCCGCTCCATAGAAGTCATGAGAGCCCCTTAGCGTATAAAAAGAGTTATAACCTCTATGATAGATTGGTTTCATGACAAATTTCACGTTTTGAGCCAACTAAAATTTAACTTATTTTAAACAAACATACCAATAACCTAGTAATTTATACCAAAATACATTATACCTTTCCTTCCTTTACAAATTCTTTACAGTTTATAATGAGTAATTAATTACAATTATTTAAGATATACAAATGTCTATACATTCACTTTTACATATGATATTTTTTCCACTGACGGTACCAACTTGTAATTTCTATATTTGGGCTAGTCCCTAATTCCGTTTGTAGTAATGTTTTTAAATAAGCATATTGCCTTTCCACTTTTTCTGTTTCGTTCCTAAAAGAATACAGCTTCATTATTGCAAAATGTACTTCTTCTTGTTCTGGGTAGCGTTCATAAATGCGTTTATACCATTCTATTGCTCTATCATAGGACGAAATAGATGTAAAAACTTTAGCTATCTGCATCGCTGTTCTATACCATACTCTTTCGAATCTAATCTTTTCATTTTCTGCCCACCAATAATCATAGTCATCAAAATAAGGCGCTGTGTAATATTCCATTGCTTTAACATAATGGTCAATATTATTCTTTTCAACAGATGCATAACCTGCCAGTTTTTTTTGCCATAATTCAATATCGATATCGATGGCTTGAGTAGATAAAATATATCCTTCTGTCATATTTTCCAGTTGAAAATTATCTGGGTATTGCTTTAATGTTTTTCTAACATGATAGATAGCTGTATAAAGTTGTGCATAAGCTTTTTCTGGATCCAACTCCCCCCATAACAATTCAATTAATAATGATTTCCTTACTAGTTTCCCTCTGTTATGAAGCAAATAATGAAACAACTCTCTAACTTTTGAAGTTCGCCAAGAGATCAAGTCCACTTCTCTATTTGCTTTTGTGATGGAAAAACTACCACAAACATTCAGGCGTAAACGATCCTGCTGCAACATACTCTTTTCATTATGAAATAAAATATCCCCCTCCAAGCGTTGAATCGTTTTCTTTAAACGGTCTTTTTGAATAGGCTTTAACAAATAATCTAATGCATTAATTTCAAATGCTTTAATAGCAAATTCGTCATACGCCGTCACAAATACAATATGGATGCTAGAATCTAGTTCCAAAATTTGCTCAGCTAATTCCAGTCCATTTACTTGTGGCATATTAATATCTAAAAATACAACCTCTGGATTATTTTTACTTATACTCGTTTTTACAAAAAAAGGATTCGTAAGTTTATCGACAATTTCTATTCCATCAAGTTCCTTTAATAAATGTTCTAAAAAATCCAATGCCATTTGTTCATCATCTACAAGAATGGCTTTCAATTCGGTAGCCTCCCTTTCAAACCTACCTACGTTTTATAGTAAAAACATACTTAAAACGAATTGGGCTTTTAGGTCATTTTATCTACTGTGTATACTTATTGTAGTATAAGATCATACATTATTTATCCTTGTTCCTTACAACAACCTATATGTAGATAAAAAATCAGTGTGCTTTAGATCTAATATACGATGCTTTCAAGACATAAAGACGATTTTATATGCATCTTGTTGCATTGTATTCAACCTTTTTCATATACTTTTAGCATAGCATAGGATGGAAAAAATCTACATTATCTTTTATTAGTAAATTACGGAATATGTCTAGAGTGTAAGATATTCTCTTTAGAATATGACAAAACGTGTCAAAGTACCTCGTTGTTCATATTTTTTGTACGTGTATGTTGCAAAAATCCAGGTTGGTGTATTACCGTTGCGATCGAAAAATAGTCTTGACAACTTACATGAAGAACGACAATACAATTAGATGTGAATGAAATATACTATAAATATACTTTTTTTACCATTTAAACGAATAGTTTAACCTTGCAATCTATACTTTTTAGTACTATATTCATAGAAGCAACAATTGCAATTGGTGCTTTTAACACGCTATTGCTTTCTATAAAACAGCACAAAAATAAACAAAACAATCCATACTAACTTAACCTAAATGAAATGGTATTATTAAAAGCAAATTTCTTACATTTAGATAAAGGAATGAACAGCTTTGTTACAAAAGACAGAACAAATATCCAAAACCCGATTATTTTTAATCATGAGTTTATTCGCTTTACTATTAATGTTATTTCGTATTAGTTGGATATATGTCCATCAAGCGCCCAAAGAACCAGTTGCAAAAAATGGCGTCATTAATTTTCAAGATGTTAACTTAACAGCTGAGGAAACATATCTATTAGATGGTACATGGAATTTTTCTCCTCATTTATTCATCCAAGCGCCTTCCATAAATAGTGAAACAACAAAAGCCGTTCAACTCCCTCATAACTGGATCAATGATGTAAATAGTGACGAACAAAGCGGAGCATACGGTTTCGGTACATACCAATTAAAAATATTGTTACCTAAAAATCGGCCAGAGCTCCTTTCCTTTCGTTTTTCAGAAGTTCTTTCATCAGTTGCTGTATATATAGATGGAAAACTTGTTTCTCAAATGAATCAGCCACACGTGAAAAATAGTATGACAGAAAAGTACGGAACTTTTTCTGTACCTTTTTCCCCAGATCAAGATGAAGTAGAGTTGACGCTACATGTATCCAACCACGAATTACCTTTTATAGGAGGTATAACTGATTCTGTATGGTTTGGTTCAACAAACGCTATACAAAAAGAAACTTCTTTGTTTTCAGTATTACAAATGATAGTAAGTGTCATCTACTTTTTACATGTCATATATGTATTTAGTCTTGTTTATTTCGGTAAAGGGCAGCATAAAAAAACGCTTTTATATTTTGGTTTTATGCTTGCTACCGTAGGATTTACAAATCTGATTGACGATAATGTCATCATACACTTACCTATCCCAATTGAATGGTATTATCGCTTACTCTATTTATTTTTTCTAACTACATTAATTTCTATGTTGTATTTTATCAAGTCTCTGTATATTTTACGTGATCGTTTCTTTGCTTATTTCTTACTTATATACGGTCTTTTTAGTATAGCTTTTATCATTGTTCCAATCTCCCTATTTCATACTTTAGCTTGGTTAGCAAATATTTTTGTGATTATAGCTGTTATTTTTATGTTAAAACTAATGGCTCCTATTACACAAAGAAGAGATCAGGGTTCTATCATTATCCTTCTTTTCATTGTTAGTTATGGAATTAATGTAGTATGGGGAATGTTATTAAATGACAACCTTATAGAAATGCCCTATTACCCATTTGATTTTCTATTAATGAATATTCTAATTGCCTTCGTTTTATTGCAACGTTATGCTCATTTGCTAAATTTAAATAAACAACAAACGAAAGCTTTACAAACAGCAAATAAACAAAAAGATGTCTTTTTAATGAATACATCTCATGAATTACGAAACCCATTGCACGCAATGATGAATATCGGTCAATCTATCCTTGATAAAGACAGTGCAACTTTATCTTCAAATAATAAATATCACCTAAAACTACTTGTACGTGTTGGACAACAAATGTCTTATATGCTTCATGACCTTGTTGACTTAACAAGATTAAAAGATGAACGGATCACATTAAAACGAAAAGAAATCGATTTACATGCAATTATTTCTGGTTTAATTGACATGATTGCATTCCTAATAGAAGGGAAAAAAATACAGATTAACGTTTATATTTCTCCTTCTTTTCCAAAGCTTTATGCCGATGAAAATCGTCTTTTGCAAATATTGTTTAATCTCCTGCATAATGCTGTTAAATTTACTAATGAAGGAGAAATAACAATTGAAGCTAAACAAAAAGGAAAAATGGCGATGATCCAAGTAAAAGACACTGGCATAGGTATGAGTGAACAAACAACGGAAAAGGTTTTTCAACCCTATGTACAAGAAAATAGACCTGAAACTAATAACGGTGGAATTGGCATTGGATTAAGCATATGTAAGAAATTAATAGAATTACACGGAGGAACCATTCGTGTAACTTCCAAACTTTATAAAGGATCTACTTTCTTTTTCACCATCCCCATTGCCCACACATTTGATAAAGATGATCATGAGACTGTTGGAGAAACCTTATATCCTGCTCCGTCCGTGATCCAAAGCGATTGTGGATCAGCTATAGCAAGCTCCATTGATAATGAACGTCAAAGAATTCTTCTTATTGACGATGACTCTGTAAACCTTAAAGTATTATATAATATCTTATCTACCGATTACGAAGTGGCGACAGCTTATAGTGGAGAAACAGCATTACAATGCATCGAAATTGGCAAGTTTGATCTTATCATTTGTGATGTGATGATGCCGAACATGTCTGGGTATGAATTAACGCAAACAGTAAGACAACGATACAGCCTATCAGAACTACCTATCCTGTTATTAACTGCACGGCAACAGTTTGAGGATATTTATGCAGGATTTTTAGCAGGAGCAAATGATTATATAGCTAAACCGGCACAGATTTTAGAGTTACGTGCTAGAGTTCGCGCTTTAACTGAATTAAAAAAATCAATTAATGACCAATTAAAAACGGAAGCTGCTTGGCTTCAAGCTCAAATACAACCACATTTTTTGTTTAATACTTTAAATACGATTGCTTCCTTAGGTTCCATTGATACATCAAGAATGGTTACTTTGCTTCATGAATTTGGAAACTATTTACGTCTAAGCTTTGGCATTCATAATACTCAGACACTTATTCATGTTGAAGATGAGCTAAAACTTACCCGTTCTTATCTTTATATCGAACAAGAGCGATTCGGTGATAGGTTAAAAATTGAATGGGAAATTACAGAAGATAGCAATTTTCAAATTTTACCTCTTTCGATTCAACCAATTGTTGAGAACGCTGTAAAACATGGCGTTTTACAACGAATGGATGGTGGGAAGGTTACTATTCGAATCACCAAACTTGAAACCTATTATGAAATAGCTATTATTGATGACGGTGTGGGCATGAAAGAGGATAAGGTCGAAAGCTTGCTAGAAGATTCAAGTAGTAAAAGTAAAGGGATTGGGTTAGCAAATACAAATCGCCGTTTCAAACAAATGTTTGGAAAAGGATTAATCATCATTAGCGAGCCAGACGAAGGCACTACAGTCATCATGGAAATACCTTTTTCCTAACTTACTGTAACAGGACTCAAACCTATGTTTTGAGTCCTTTTCATTTATTAATGACGTTGTATAACCTTAGAGAGTAACTACTACATAGACTATAGAAAGCTTTCTCTACTTACTATTTTCATAGATCAATATTATAAGCTTTTCTGTCCCATTATCTGCATTCGTTTACATCAATAGCTGTAAACTTTTAAAATAGCTCTCGTTGTTTATGCGCGCTTTTCTAAATCCCTCGCTGTATCACTTTTTTCTACTTTTTTATGGTCACGGTATGTTCCCATCGTTTTATCTACCGCACGATGTGTCACACCAAACCAGTAATTTTCGTTTTTATAATGGTGCCAAAGATGTGATTTTTTAATTTGCTTCCCCATTTTTGTTACCGGTTGAATTGGCTTGTGAGCTACAAAATGCTTCCATTCGTAAAACAAGAAATATCCGATGACACCTGTTGCAAAGCCCATTGTCAAATTCAAATTGCTAGTAATAGCATAGCAAATCACTACTAAAATGATAAAGTTAGGTAAACTAAACCAGAGTGGCAAGAAAAGCAATTTCACATCATCAGGATCAACGTGGTGATCATAATGTAAGCGCTTAATTATCTTTAATAAGAATGGCTTCTTCGGTTTTTTAATATGAAATAAAAACCGGTGTATCATGTATTCACTAATTGCATATGTCATCATACCTACACCAATCGCAGCCCAAATCCTCCAATCGTATAAATTCGGAATAGTAAACCCTAACATGACCGCAAAAATAATAACCATTACTGTCACGTCTGGAAACGTAATAAATTGCCTCCCATATTTCTTCATCATTTCCCCCCCTTAAAGCATCATTAAACAACCTTTTATTCTGACTTTTCTATATTTTATCATCTCCTTTTTTGTTTGTCGATTCTCATATACATTCTCGTTTCTTAAAAGATCAATACTTTTCATCCTCTACATTGTTAGATGAAGATTAAAAGTTAGGGTGAATTACCTTCTTTCTAAATTATATAGCTCCACCTGTTTTTATAATCTCTTACCTCTCGGAGTTTTCATTAAACATTTTAATAGTTCCGCAATTTGCGATTAGAATAAATTAATTATATAATCAAACTTAATCATCATTTCCATTAAATAACTATACTTTCCTGTTTATAGAATGCATTTACTGAAGCATTATTTTTAGTGACATAATTATTTCTTAACTGTGGCAATAACTTTCTTTATTAAAAAGCTATTTACTTGCTAACGCGAATAGAACAAAGGCGCAAGTGTCCGTTTAGCAACGTAGCGAATGGAAAGAATCAAAGGAAATAAAGAAATCATGCCACTCAAACAAGGGCAGGCCTGTTTTTAGTCGGCCTTTCTCTTAGGGCGAATCGATGATGGAGTAATGGAGTAAAGTCGCCTAGTTGCTGGGCCATAGCTGTAAATGGCTATTCGGTTATTTCATTACCACAAGCACCTAATTTTATTTTTTCCTATACATTAAAAAGCATTGTGCTGATGAAATAGGAATTAAATTATAGGAGATGATCTGATGAACAAACTACTGCGTAAAGTTGCTATTTTAGGAACTGGCTTTGTCGGTTCAAGTACGGCATATGCCCTTATAAACCAAGGGATTTGCGACGAATTGCTATTGATCGATATGAAACAAGAAAAAGCGGTTGGTGAATCACTAGACCTCATTCATTGTATGGATTTTCTTCCTTCACGGACGAAAGTTTATACAGGTTCTATTCAAGATACAGCTGATGTGGACATTATTATTGTTAGTGCTGGTCCTCCACCAAATGAGAACCAAACTCGACTCGATACATTGGAAACCGGAGCGCAAATAATGAATGATACCATCCCCAGGATAATGAAGTCTGGGTTTAATGGCATTTTTTTAATTGCTACAAACCCTGTGGATATTATTACATATCACATCTGGAAGTTATCTGGCCTACCACGTCATCAAGTGATTGGAACAGGTACATCGATCGACTCTTCCCGCCTCAAAACATATTTAGCACAGGTACTTGATATTGATGTTCGAAGTATACAAGCTTATACAATGGGCGAACATGGTGATTCCCAATTTGCTGTTTGGTCACATTGCACAATTGGTGGTAAACCGTTATTAGAAATATTGGATGAGAAGCCACATCTAGCTACCAAACTTGATTTAGATGATACGGTAGAAAAAGTGAAACGCGTTGGCTTTGAAATTTTAAAACGAAAAGGGACAACATATTATGGAATAGGCAATGCGTTAGCGTACTTTACAACCCAAATATTAAATGATAGCCAACAAATTTTACCTGCTTCTTGCATATTAGACGGTGAGTATGGAGAAAAAAGTATAGCTACTGGCGTGCCTGGAAAAATTAGTCGAAGCGGTATCCAAGACATTGTTGAGCTAAATTTATCAGAACAAGAAAAGCAATTATTTAGGCACTCTAACACCGTTTTAAGAAATTATATGCGAAGAATAGGTTATTAATTACCTACAACAATGGACAAATCAAGACTAAGAAGTAGCAAGACAGCATGTTTCATGTAAAACCAAAATGGGAAAGCTTGTGCTATAATGAACGAAATAAACCATTAACGACAAAAGGTGTGTTCCCATTGAATGAAGAAAAGTATGCAATTATTGATATTGGTTCGAATACCATTCGTCTCGTAATCTATCTTAAAGAAAAGAGCGGTCGCTTTCAGGAAATTGAGAATGTAAAGGCAGTCGCCAGACTTAGAAATTACTTAGAAGAAAATCATTATCTTAACCAAGAAGGAATGGGAATACTAGCTAACATTTTACGTAGCTTTAAAGAAGTAACGGATACATATGAATTAAATGAAATAATATGTGTCGCTACTGCAACAATTAGGCAAGCTGAAAATAAGGCAGAAATCATACAAAAAATTGTACAAGAAAGCGGTTATGATACACGAATTCTCTCAGAAGAAGAAGAAGCTTATTACGGATATTTAGCCGTTGTCAATTCAACAACCGTCTCTGAAGGTATCACCATTGATATTGGTGGCGGAAGTACAGAACTTACTTATTTTAAAGATAGACAATTAGTTTACTCTAAAAGCATGCCTTTTGGTGCTTTGACTCTGAAACAAAAGTTTGTACAACACGACGTACCAACAGAAAGAGAAATGGAACAAATTAAAACCTATCTACAGCAGCAATTCACCTCCATTTCATGGTTATACAATAAACAAGTCCATTTAATCGGTATTGGCGGTAGTGCCCGAAATATGATTCAAATTGACCAAGCATTAAAAAAATATCCATTAGCTGGCGTACATCAGTATCGGATTCAAGAAAATGACATAGGCTATGTTAAAAATCACCTACGTAAGTTCCCTTACAAAGAATTACAGAAAGTAGAAGGGTTAAGTAAAGATAGAGCAGACATTATTTTGCCTGCTATTGAAGTATTTCATACTTTATACGAGCATATAGAGGCTACAAGTTTCATGCTAAGTAGAAAAGGGTTACGTGATGGAATATTTTATGAGCAAATTATGCGTGATTTTGGCATCACCAAATTTCCAAATGTACGTGAAGAGAGTTTTAATGAATTAATTGTTGATTTTAATATAAATTATAAGCAAGTTCACCAAGTTATTACCATTGCAACAAAAATTTTTGACGCCTTACGCAATAGCGGGCTTGGTTATATAGGAAAGATCGATTATGAATTATTAAAGCGTGGTGCCTATGTATTCAACCTTGGCAAGTACATTGATTCAGAGTCTTCTTCCCAGCACACCTTTTACCTTCTAGCAAATCGCACCGTAGATGGACTTATGCATATAGAACGATTAAAAATTGCACTTGTCGCATCTTTTAAAAGCAAGCATAAATTTAAACAATATTTAGAACCGTTTAAAGAATGGTTTGTCAAGAAAGAAAAGAAAAAATTACAGACCATAGGTGCTCTATTAAAACTGGCGTACTGCTTTGACTCGACGAAGAGAAATATTGTAAAAGACATAGATATCCTTGTTGATGAAGAAGTGATTACTTTTCATGTTTACTGTGACAAAGATTGGATGCCAGAAGCATATCAAGTTGAAAAGCAAAAAAAACACTTGGAAAAAGCACTTCACAGAAATATTAACGTTTGCTTTTGCTATCAGCAATAATAAATGAAATGAAAGAAAACGATTGTTTTAACTACAGTATTAGAAAAACTCAGTTTTGCCCACGCAAAAACACCTCCGATTTGTATTGATTTAATTATATCATTTCGAAGGTGTTTTTTATTGTCCCATTTTATTGTGTTAGTCTATTGTCGCCAAGTTTTTATTACGATGGAACGCGTCATTATGCTTAAACTATACCCTAAAAACTATGCTTACCCTATAATACAGCAAAGAACTTCACCCACATTAACACAGATTTTAACTTCTGTTGCTCCAAATACAACGACTACTATTCGAAACTTTTCCAATATCGTACGTCGCAAAACGAAAAACGAAAATCTTTAAAGAAACTTGAATATAAATTTACAATTCCTTAATACTTATAATGTAGGATGGAAAATGAAGAAATCGTATAGGGGTAAGGAGAGAATGCAATTGAACGAAAACAGAAAACGCCTAGGAGATCCTAAATATTATAACAACCGCGAACTTAGTTGGCTAGCATTTAATGAACGTGTGTTACAAGAAGCGTTGGATCAGCGTAACCCCTTGCTAGAACGATGTAAATTTTTAGCTATATTCAGTTCCAATTTAGATGAGTTTTTTATGGTTCGTGTTGCAGGACTTAAAGATCAAGTAGAGGCTGGATTTAACAAACCTGAAAATAAAGCAGGCTTAACACCAAAAGAACAGCTTGCAGCTATTTCCAAGAAGAACCACCAGCTAATTGACATGCAATCCTCTACTTTCAAGCATGTGCTAGTGCCAATGTTAGCCCAAGAAAACATTACATTCCTAACTATGGATGACCTCGATCAACAAATGAAGTTAAACATGGAACGATACTTTGATGATCAAGTCTTCCCTGTGTTAACCCCTATGGCAGTGGATGCCTATCGCCCATTCCCTATGTTGGCAAATAAAAGCATTAATCTTGCCGTATTATTAGAAGATGAACGTGTTAAAAATGATATTGTGGAACTTGAAGAAGTTGTTAAAACTGCTATTGTTCAAGTGCCTTCCGTATTAAAACGTTTTATTAAGGTAGATATTCCATATTCTAACATCACCTATTTTATTATGCTTGAAGACATTATTAGCCATTTCATTTACAAATTATTTGCCGGTTATAAAGTTATCTCTGTAACAGAATTTCGAATTACCCGGAACGCTGATATGACAATTCATGAAGAAGGAGCTCGAGATTTATTAAAAGAAATTGAAAAAGAATTGAAAAAGCGAAAATGGGGAGCCGCTGTTCGACTTGAAGTGAAACGAAAACAATATGACCCTAACATGTTAAATTTTCTGTTGTCCGTATTGGAGATTCATTATAAAGATGTGTACGAAATAGATGGTCCCATCGATTTGACCTTTTTGTTCAGTTTTCACAAGTCCCTTGAACCTACGCATGAGCATTTAGTGTATGAAACATTAATCCCCCAACCACCGCAGGATATGGGAGATTCTGAAGATTTGTTTGAGTTAGCAAAAGAACGGGATTTATTTTTTCACCATCCTTATGAATCCTTCGAACCAATCGTTGATTTTGTATCCGATGCAGCTGATGACCCTGACGTATTAGCAATTAAACAAACATTGTATAGAGTAAGCGGAGATTCACCTGTTATAGAAGGTTTAAAAAGAGCTGCAGAACAAGGAAAGCAAGTTACCGTGCTCGTTGAATTAAAAGCGCGCTTTGATGAAGAAAATAACGTCCAGTGGGCAAAGGAATTGGAAAAAGCCGGATGTCATGTTATTTACGGTATGACTTATTTAAAAACACATAGTAAAATTACACTCGTGGTGAGAAGAAGAAATAATCAAATTGAACAATTTGTTCATTTGGGCACAGGAAATTATAATGATCAAACCGCTAAAATTTATACAGATATGGGGATTATTACGTCCAAGCGCGAATTTGGTATTGATGCAACTAACTTCTTCAATTACTTAAGTGGCTATGCAGAAAAACCATTGTTTCATCAATTATCCATGGCCCCATTTGATATGAAAACAGATTTTTTGTCCGATATAGATATAGAAATGGAGAACCATAAGAAATACGGGGATGGATATATTATTTTTAAAATGAATTCTTTAACGGATAAAGATTTGATTATGAAAATGTATGAAGCTTCCTGTGCTGGAGTTAACATTGATCTAATCGTTCGTGGTATTTGTTGCTTACGCCCACAAATACCAGGTGTCAGCGAAAATATACGCGTCATTAGTATTGTAGGTCGTTTCCTGGAACATACTCGCATATATTATTTTCATCATCATCAAAATAGCAAAATGTATCTTTCTTCTGCCGATTTGATGACGAGAAATATGGAGAAACGTGTGGAGCTGCTTTTTCCAATTATTGATGGCAACATAAAACAGAGATTATACGAAATATTGCAAATTATAAGTAATGACAATGTAAAAGCTCGCATGCAAGATCAAAATGGCATATATCATTATGTAGAAAAGGCAGACGAAGACCCGAAAATAGATAGTCAAATGGAGCTATTCAAAAGAGCTTACATGGTTAAAGAAGACGAGGAATAATGAACAATTCAATTAGAGGGAATACATATTCTATCCCCTCTGATTGCTATTTGTGTCTAAGTAGTAGTGTTTTATATTTGTTTACGTTGCTTGTCGCGGTCATTCCGCTAAATTTTTTCTAAGATAGAATACGTGACGAAGCAGTTTAATGTACTAACATTTAAGAGAAATACAAATCTGTTAGTCTTGCAATATCCACTGCTTTTGTAACATCAATAAAATATTTCATTTGCCATTTTTGAGATTTTTCCGCAGCGTTATTTAGCTCCTGCTCCCAAGAGGGGTAAACTCGCATTGCCATTTTTCCTTTGGACGTTTCACTACGCAACACACCTTGTTGAAGTAATACTAATTTTGGAAAAATGAATTGACCCTTCCGTTCACCATCTATTACCGAAATAACGATCTTGTTAGGACTTTCATCATAAGAATAAGCTTGATTGTAATTATTTATATCTTTTTCCCAAAACGCTACAAAATACCCCTTTTTCTTTGCGGTTAATTTAGCCAAACGACTCCGATATGTATGTTCAAACACACTAAAACTAAACCCTTTATATTCAGAATTCTGTTTTTCCTCCGTTATGGATGTAATTTCATGCTCTCCCATACACGACAGTAAAGTATTAGTTAATTTTATTGATTTCTCCATCACTTACCTCCATTATTTCATATTTGAAATCTTTTCCGATGTTCATTTCACCTAATCATGCCATTTAGTTAAAACTTACAAAGTGATAAGATCAAGGCAGATTAATATTTAATTCTATGGAAAAAAGATAAACTATAGCATACAAAAAACGCTCGATACCTTCGTACCAAGCGTTCTGAGGTATGATTCCGATTGGGCTCGAACCAACGACCTCCACCCTGTCAAGGTGAAATATTAGGATACATCAACCAACTTCAACCTACAAACATCCCCATTTAACAACATTTTCGAGCAAACATATAATCTTAAAAGATAACGTAAACCAATAAGTTGGTCGGCAAGATGTCGGCAGAAGAATAATACATGTCTCTGCATATTGAACGTTCATCAAGTTATTTTTATTTCACTATTTTAAACTGTTCCAACTTACTGTCAAAGGAAAAAACCTCACTAGCTATATGATTTATTCATTTTATGACATATTGAAATCTCTTCATATATTAAAAAAAGCACTTGTTATCCTTTTGACAGTCAAATGCTCTATTCCTCTAACATACGATCCAATTCTAAAAATGGATGGAGAACTACCTTTAAAGCCTATTGTTCTTTTCTTATTTACAAGTATATATTATGGCAGAATATTCTTTCCATTTAAAAAGACGGCGAATTAAAAGACTTTACTTTCGAGAATTATTTTCATGCAACGCTAGTGAGTTAGCTATATAAAATAATTCATTAGATTAAAATACCACCTCGCATAATTATATGGCAATCTTTCATAAACAAAATACCATTATAAAAACTCTTGATGGTCCAACCATCAAGAGTTTCAAAACAATCTCATTTATTAATTTCTTTCTATTTATCCACCTTAAAAATCTTCTTCCAATGCTTCTTTTGCATCCAGTAACCTTTGTGATAAAAACTCATAAAAATTTTCCGCCGTATTGTAGGCATCAAGCCCTCCTTGCCTATTCCACGCTATTACTGGACACTCATCATTCTCCATATTGCTTGTATCTAAACAGTAGGCATACTCATCTATATCCTCAATAACTACTAAATTCTCACTCATTCCTAATTCCCTATAACTCTCCGTTTCAATAATAACAGTAGAAATATTAGACTTAGCCACTCCTAAAATATCTACACCATATAAACCACCAGACCCATAATTACTTAAAAACCACTTATAACTTTTTGGTAATTCCACCCCTAGCTCATTTTGGATAGAATTAATTTGACTTTCATCTACTCCCCCTGTAAAGTCATCTGATTCCTTATGCTCATTAATAAAATTGATCAATTCCTCTTTATTCATTCAGATTTCTCCTTTTATAAATCACCTTTATCTATTTGTTTAGCTCTCCATCTCCAATATTTCGATCTAAAGTTTTCATATTGTTTTTTCAAAACAGGGTCATTTCTAAAGCTTCCTCCATTCTCCACTAAACCATGTAATATCCTATCATATTCTTTATGCATACTATTCGGGAGCTCCACCATTGACCCAGGTTCTCTTTGAATTAAATGATGAAGTTCTATTTTAGTTCCATCTTTCCAAATTGGAGGTCTTCCTTTTTTCATTAATTGATAATTTGTCTTCCCAGTTTTTGGATCTCTTCTCTTGTAATCAATATCTATCCTTTGATAGATGCGTCTACTAGTATCTCTAACTTTTCCATTAATTGTAGTAATCCCATTATACTCTACAGCCTTATAGTTTTTATATTCTTTGCCCGTACCTTTAGTTTCTACCCTTTTCCCTCTGCTATTCTCCATATTAACCATCTGCGGATTGACGTGGTTCTCAAGAGCTTTATCTCTTAGTATAAAGTTTGCCCCACCAGTTGAAAAGGCATAGTCTTTACCAAAAGAGAACTTCTCTGTCACTTTAACCATTTCAGCTTTAGCTGCCTCTATCTTTTTCCGATAATAATTACTACTAAAAGGCTTACTATCCAATAACTTCGGAGCTCTTCTTGCTGCGCCTGCGCCTAGTTTTCCAACGCCTGATGCTCCTTTGACAGCCAAACTACTTGGTATCAAGGCAGGCAGTGCAGCACCAGTAACGTACATAACTCCTTCACTTTCCACAGTATCTGTGAAGGCTTGGGCAGTTGATTCAACTGCACGTATAGGGTCTTGTAAAAATTGTATCGCAGCTTGTGTATAGGCATCAACTGTTTCATCTGCACTATCTTTTAACCAAGATGGCTCCACAGGATCAGGAACAACGCCAGATACGGCGACAACACCTGCATCTTTAACAACGGTTAGCAGTCCCGTGACCATGCCCGCAATGCTGTTGACAATTCCTTTTTCAAAATCATCGACAGCTTTATTAACACTACTGACAACATCCGTGACACCTTCAAAGAAATTCGTATATTTCCTTTTTACGTTTCCGGCCAAGTTATTGTATTCATCATCCGCATTTTCAAATCTTTTCACTTTGGAATTATATAAATCCCATAACTCGTCCATATTACGTTCCAGCTTTTTTCTTGTTGCTTCAATACTCGTTTGGATACGCTCCATATGGCGTCGGTTGATCTCACTTGCTTCTTTTTCCGCATCCGTTGGGTCATCAAACATACCGAAAAAAGAAGCAGGTTGCTGATAGCTTTTGTTTAATGCCTTAAACACATTATTCGTTATACCGCCCTCTATTTGCTTTAAATTCGCCCAAATATCATTACGATCCACACGCATCATCGTATTTCTTGAAATCGGTGAGATATATCTCGTCGTGTCTGTTACATAATTTTCAAACAGGGATAAAAGGTCATTGATCTGTGTTTCATAATTAGCAATTTTTTCTTTCGAGCTGCTAATGTTCTGATCCCATGCTTCAACACTTTTTCCCTCATTTGTTTGCACAAAGGTACTCACTTTATCAAGTGAATCGTCCATTTTTCCTAAAGCACTTTTATATTTCCGAAGTTCTCCAATAATATCATCTAAAACCCCATAATTAATTTGTAAGTCACGCTTCACAAACTATCCCCCTTCTCCCTCTCTCTCGTTATTAAGACATTTCAGTTTTCTTCCTCTATTTAAATTCTAATGGTAAAATAACCCACACACCATGCATCTTTTTTCCTTGTTTTTATATAGGTTATTTTTACTATTTAAACTTTGTTGGTCTATATTTGAGTAAATAAAAACACCATCTCTTGTAACTAATTTCATTTATAGTTACAGAAGATGGTACCGTTAATAAAAAGATGATGTCCTCACTTCATTTTATCCACACATCCATAATGCATTCAAAAGGCAAACGTTGCCCAACAATGTTTATGTATTTATTTTGCTTATTGATACTGGTTATCTTACCTTTTACTTTATAAAAATCATGTTTATCAAAATACTTTAATTCGACAGTTAAATCATTTGCTACAGCCATCAGTAATTTTGTGTTTATTTCCTCTTGCTGCTGTTCATCCAAAATCGGTTTTTCCTTGTGTTTTTGTTCTTTCCACATTTCCTGTAGCATTTCAATATGTTCTGGCATCATGATAGATGTCCATTTTATTGTACCTCGATCATTAACCATTATGAAACAACCTTCTTTCTTACTTTTCCAGCAGATAAAATATTTTCAATGTTAAATGTTCGCACTTGTTTACGATAAAAGCAATAGGCTAAAATACTTTTTTCCTTAATTTCGATTACTCGAATATAGCGCTCAGTCACTTGGTTATTGTTATCCATATAAAAGATGATGATCTTTTGCTTGTTATCTAATGAATTTTTGAATAATCTTAACATAATTACACCACCACGGAACATTTGTTCTTATTATATCACAAAACAGAACTAACGTGCGTGTTATTTTATGGAAAATAAAAAAATACCACCTCCCCGTAACTTATTTCGATTATGATTACAGGAGGTGGTTTGTTGTGGAAAGAATAATATCTGGACATTTGGTTGGCTTTGGATCTGTTAAAGATATGGAAAGATTGGAGCAATACTACGACGAAGGTTTTACTGATGCTGGGATGACTGAAATTAGAGATAGTAAGGTACCCAGTGCTGCTGATTGTGATGAGTTATGTGCGGAGTTATCAGGAGAGGTACTTGTTTGAAAAGAAAAAGCCCTCGGTCTATGAGGGCTATTTTACAAAATGATGATATTGTAATATAAGATCATCAGTAATTATGTTGTTTTGGCTTGGTTCATAAACCCTTTGCCAAGGACCACCTACCCTGTGAGTTTTATCAACTAAATTAAATGGTTTTTCATCACCATATCTCTGTAAAGTATCCATTACACAATCAATCACAGTTGAACCATGCTCTGAGGAAATAACCTTGATGAATGAAGGTGTAGTTGCTACATCATCAGCGACTATTACAAAGTTTTCATCTTCTTCGTAATCAATAATTAATGCACCGTGCTCAGTGAACTCTCTAAAAACGCTCTCTACAACCGGTCCATATTTATAAGAAACGATTGGTTCTTTAAATAATTTTTCCCCGGTTCTTTTTAGGAATTCTGCATACGTGTAATATAGAATCTTTTGTAATTTTATGTGTGACATTGGCAACATAGTTAAAACAAATTTGGAAATATCTAGAGCTGATAATTTCTGATCACTCGCTACAAGGGAAATGAACTGATCCATATCACTGGTAAAAACAACGTCCTCAAAGAACATATCCTTTTCTTTAACTGAGGAAATGGATAAAGAATTAGTAGTAATTTTATGGATGCCGAATTGAACATCCCCGCATCTTTTTTTCATCTTTGTTAAAAATCTTTTAATCACTGCCTTATCTAATGTATCCTCAGAAGAATAATTCCAACCAATTCTATAGCCTTTAGAGTACGAGCTTGTTATCGCTAAAAAGTGATAAGCCATTATTAGCACCTCCTTCAAGGTCGTTTAACTATTGTAAATCCATTTTTATGTATTTCAGCAGACTTTTTATACATCTGTTTATGCATTTTATGTGATTCATAATTTACTTCTCTATCGTCTAAATTCCATACTTGCAGTTCCCATGGAAAGAACTTATTACTTGGCCCTTTAATATATATGTGTGTAGCTTTATAATCACCTTTTGATGAGTCTATACATTTTATATTATAATCCTCTTCTTTAATATAGTCACATAAAGTATAAAATATACTGCACTTATGGTCAAAGTTTTTTATACATATTCGAAACCCAAGTAAATCATTTAGACATTTATTAATTGAATAGGTACCTTTTCCAGCTTTCGCAAAATAATGCCCTATTTTATAAAAAACACTTTCAGGATCTTTTGTTCTCGGTCTAAAATCCAAATGTTTGTATCTTTCCTCTAAGTCTATATCTACTATTAACATTTTTAGCTCTTCTAAATAATTATAGACAATTGAAAGGAAGTTATTGTTTATAAGATAACTATTGTTATCCATTATGCTAACTACATCCCTTATCTTATTTCGTTTAAGGTTTAAACTACACAGATTCCCATACATATATGAAAATTTCTGGTGTAGATTTATTATTTCATGAATTATCTCTTCGATTATCTCGATATCATATTCAACAATGCTGTTATTTGCTATTATTTTATCTTTAGCAGTATTCATATGCATCCACTTATCACCATTTAAATTCGTCTGATTCAATTAACCCTTTAAATATATTATTCTACAAATTAAACCAAAAGTCCTGCTACTCTAATAGAAGTATTTTCCTATTATACATTATGCTTCATTTTTTCAGAAAAGTAAACGTCGGTGTTTATAAATGAAAAAACAATGATATAATTTGGTCCCGAAATACACAAAAACAAAGGCCGGGTACTGTGAATGGTTACAATGAGAAGATATCAGAAGTTCTATTTTCTAACGACAGCGAACCACCAAAAGAAAAAATTGCGAAAAGCGATAATTTTTATAGCCACGAAAGAAATTTAGATAAATTTTATTCAACCCCATCCTACAAAGGACGGGGTTTTTTAACATCAATATACATCTTTTTTACGAACCCAAGACATAATACCATCGAGTAGCACACGATCTGACTTAACCTGTTTAACCGTGTATGAGTTACCCTTAACAAAGCTTGCAATTGACTCTCCTGTGGCAAATTTGCTAGCTGATTTTTTAACCGTTACTTTTTGGCCAACGGAAAGTGATTTTGATTTTTGTTTGCTGGACTTACCAGATCCACCTACATCTGATTTGTATACCCACGAATAAATTTCTTTGAGTAGCACCTTATTCCCCTTTATTTGCTGTACGGTGTAGTTTTTACCCTTAATGCTAGACGGTATATTTTCACCAGTAGCATATTTAGATGCTAATTTGCTTAGGTACACCTTACTACCAACTTTTATGGATTTAGATGGTTTGGATACAGGCTTACCTTTTTTAAGTTTATTTAGTAACTCAGTATTTTGGCTAGCCGTACCTTTATACCCTTTAATCCCATATTGCTTGGCTAATTTCTCGCGGTTGCTGAAACTAGCATCTTCATCAATACTAATAAGGTAGTCAACAATGGATCCATTTGTAACTGTTTCGGAATCCACTTGTTGACTAGGTGCGTCTAAAGTTCCGCTAGCTCCTTTAATACCCTCTATAAATTCATCCCAATTACCGAGCATAAGGCGTGGGCAATTTTTCCCTGACCAATGTTTATGAGGAACCACATTGTTAATGCTAATGTTATGCTCTTTCATAAGTTTCTTAACAAGCCATTGAGCGTTTTTAACAGCTTTATCAAAATCACCATCGCTATTTTCACAAATCTCTATACCAATAGAACGCATATTTCCATCGCCATTGCCATCACCAGCGTGCCATCCATTTTCGTCGGTCGGCAAATGCTGATAGATTTCTTTATCATCTACTGTTAAATGCCAACCTACCACTCTGCCACCTGCACCATTATGCAAGTAACGGCTATGCATTTCAGCGTCTGCTCCTTTGCTAGAGTTGGCCGTGTTGTGGACTGTGATGTATTTAGGTGTCATTGGATTCCCTGGACGTTGGTTTTTAAGTGATCGTGGTAAAAAATCTTTTATAATTTCTGGCATTATTAAACCTCTCCTTTATTTTTTTGTAATATAAAAAAGGCACCCAAATGAGCGCCTTAATCAACGTTTTTCTCTTTTAAAGTGTCGTCATCATAATCACTGAAACGACCTTGGAAAATATTAATTGCTTTACGGATCGGACTTGGAATAGGCAAGCTTAATCTACCTGCGTTTTCCAATATTGAAACCAATTCGTTAACGATATAAAAATAAATAGTGGCAGTCATTACAAAAGCGTCAATTTCCGTTGCATCAATTAGCACTAAATCAATTACATGTGCTGTGGCAACCATTGCAAAGATAAATACCTTTTTGCCAATGCCCCAAAATCCAACTCTGCTTGATAACTTACCCTCATATGCACTTGCTGCTATACCTGTTATATAATCCAATACGACAAACACTACTAAAGCTGTTAGCGACACTGTCCAACCTCCATATAAAAATGCAAAAACGACAGATGCGACTGCCGTTGTTGTTTTTGCCATATTAATAATCATGTCTATCATCATGTACCTCCTGTTTTTGATATTAAAAAAGCACCTCATTTGAGATGCTTTGAGATTTTATAAAATTATTCACTTAACTTGTTTAACATAAATTCATCCGATTCAATATCCATCTTTAAATTATTTATTTCGCTATCGATTTCTCCTAGCAAATTTAAGTCTTGTGATAGTATTCGTATAGGCATTAACTTATTTTGAGCCATGTTTACACCCCCTCATCATTTATTATTCCTGCGGTGCTACTGGTAAATCTTTATTTAATGGTTTTACGAATCCACATATCGTTTTATCCTGTCTCGTGTCTGTGATTTTGTATGCCATATATGGATCCGGATCCGGCTCAACAGTAGCTATTGACAATTCATATACCTCCGTATTCCTAATTAGGGGCGGGTATTTGCCGTGTTCTTCTTTTTTCACTACCTTAATATTGCCTGTCTTCAAATCTAACTGGACAACATATCTATACATTTTGCCATCTCTTACTCCTGATACATCGTGACTAGTATTATTTTCTTCGTAATAATAAGGGAGACCACCTATAATCGCATTTCCACTTGATAAACCTATATAATTAGCTGTTGAAAAAGATGGCTCAAGCCCACCTTCAAAAATCCCATCGGATAGTTTCAAGCCACCATTTATGATCGTATTTGCTTCTTCTAATTCATACTCAATTTCTTGTAGTCCTTCTTTTGTAACAATCTCATGCCATTGTTGCCATTTTCCTAGATTTTTAGTTCTAAAAAACGCTTTATCTGTTCCACCACGCATTACAAATTGAGCTGCCCAATCAATGCTTCTTTCTAAATGATAACCATAATATGCGCCATCTGAAGTAGGGGTATTTTCTGTAAACACATAAAAACCTGTTTTATTAACTACATTTGGGTCGATGTGCTGAAGAAACGTTCCAATACTATAATCCTTAACCCAATTTTTAACTTCATTTGCTTTTTTTTGCGCACCTGAAGGCGTTTCCTGTTTAACGTTATCAACGTTACCAAGTCCAATTTGTGATTTCGTAACATTGTGAGGGTTATTTTGGCTTCCAATATGGCTATTTAAATTATTTGCAATTTCTTCTAACTGCTCTTTTGTAACAATCTCTTTCCATTCTCTCCAACCACTAGTTGTTTTCCCTCTATAGAAAGCCCTATATCCATCACTAGTTATTGCAAATTGTGAAGCATACTCACTAGTTCTTTCTAGATGATAACCATAAAATGCCATGCCTGTGCTAAATGGCTTTTTTCCATCTGTAAAACCATAAAATCCTGTTTTATTAACAGTATCAAAATTTGCAGATAGAGCATTAGCACCTATACCATAGTCTTTTATCCAATCCATTATATTGTTCACTTTATCTAATGAACCTTCAATTGTTTCAACATCTTTTCCACCAATAGTAAAAACTCCATTATTATAGCGATGCCCAAGAACAGCTCTTTGTTCCCATGTTCCATCAGCATTAGCCCATATTTCTAAATCTCCATTCGTATTATAGACAAACTTAAATCTAGGATCATCTTCATTATTAGGATGGTTTATAACTAGCTCTTTTGTTCTTACATTTCCATCTACACCTAAATCGCCATCCATAGTATCTCCGGACTTTTTAACTTGTTTTACATTATCAACATTGCTTAAACCTACTTGTTCTTTGGTTACATCGTGAGGATTACTGGTATTGTTGACATGAGAATCAAATTCAACTTTCGATGCTTGTTTTATATTATCAACATCTCCAAGTCCTATATCTGCTTTTGAAGGAGTAGGAGCTAGCTTGTCAATAGCTTGTTTTGTACGTAATGGTGTCATGAAACTGTGATTATGGCTACCAGTTTCTGCTTGTGACTGAGTAGATGTTCCATAATTATCAACATTCCCAAGTCCTATTTGTGATTTCGTAACATTATGTGGATTACCTTTGTGTCTAGCATGGCTAGCTACTAATTCTAATTGCTCTTTTGTAGCAATTTCTTCCCAATTAGTCCAAGTGCCACTCCACTGGCTTCTAAAAAAAAATCTACTTTCTGCTCTTGAATATCTACATATTGCCAATTGTGAGCCAGCACTGTTATTTCTCATTGAAGAAAATACTTGTGTAAAAGTATTTTCAGGAACATTTGCAGTATTTTCATCAGCAGTATAAAAACCAGATTTATTAATATTATTTAAGTCTGATACATAAAGACCTTCATCATCTTTTATTCCAAAGCTTGATAACCAATCTTTTTGCACAACTTCATGCCATTCTTGCCATTTTCCTAGATTTTTAGTTCTAAAAAACGCTTTATCTGTTCCACCACGCATTACAAATTGAGCTGCCCAATCAATGCTTCTTTCTAAATGATAACCATAATATGCGCCATCTGAAGTAGGGGTATTTTCTGTAAACACATAAAAACCTGTTTTATTAACTACATTTGGGTCGATGTGCTGAAGAAACGTTCCAATACTATAATCCTTAACCCAATTTTTAACTTCATTTGCTTTTTCTTGTGCACCTGAAGGCGTTTCCTGTTTAACGTTATCAACATTCCCAAGCCCTACTTGATTCTTCGTTACTCCATGTGGGTTTTCTTTATTTCCAGCATGCTCCCCTATTGTTTTATGTGCTTCATCAATGCCAATTTCCCATCGATTTGCATCATCCTCAGTAACAACGTCATCAAATTCCCATGACTTTTTGTCAAAAACCAATTCTACCCCTCCCTTACTTCAAATGATTGTAGTATGACGGTATCTGAAGTAATCGGTACAACTACGTCATTTGTACTTATTACTTCACCATCTTCATCCAATAAATCAATTACCGTAATCGTGTCAATACTTCCATGTTTCACTAATATTTCCATGGATACACAACAGCCCTGTACTTCTTTAACAACAAAACCATTGATTACATACGAGTTATTTAGTCTGACACTTGTTATTTGTTGTTCAATATATCTTGCTAAATCGTTTATAAAAGATTGCTTAATCAAAAATGACCACCTCATTTTCCCTATCAGCCCATGGAGTATTGCCTAAATTCCATTTTGTTCCAAGCCTTGTATTTCGAGTTAAGACCTGTTTTTTACCTGTTTCTTTTAATAATAATGGTTCTATAATTGACGTTTCTTGTTGATAGATTATATTGGCTGGTTTAACTGTATTTATCGTATACTCCATTTCTCGGAACAGAAAAGCATTGTCAATGCTGGTTGTTACAGTTAAAATAAATTCCTCTGGATTAACGGTTACATCCGACCTTCCGACACCAAGTAAAGTATCTAACTGTTGCTGTAAATAACGTTTTGTGAATGGTGGCTTTGTTTGATAGCGATTTAATATTCTTATTCGTCGATTCTCTAATGATTCGGTAGATGGATCTGCAATAATGTTAAGCATTTTCTCCCGACGCTCAATTGCTTTTAATGTAGCTGTCTCAATAAACTGATCATCTAGTGTTTTATCTATGCTCTCAGCTAGTTGATTAAACTCAAGTTTTTCTGTTTCGGTTAATGCCTTAAATTCTCGGATACCATGTAATAAATCAGGAAGACGGCTAAGAAGTCGATTCATATAGAAACACCCCTTCTAGCATTGGAATATTCGTAGATTCAATCTCAATATTGGCACCCTGTCCATTTAAAAGTGTATTTGAAACATCTAGCACACCTGATACATTTAATATCCTTGCTTCAATTTGACTTGTCCTGACTACCAAATTCATATCATTCTCCCATGTTTTTCGTAAATCCATCATATATTTCTCGCAAATTTCTTTGATGTTATCTTCTACGCTTCGGACTGACACCCCACGTTCTAGCGCCAAAGATGTTTGAATTTCTATTGGAGTCTCTTCTACTGCCTCAATGGTCACTACATGCCCAATTGGAGCTACACCTATTCCTTGTCCTTTATTTACTTCTGGATCCATAGTTTCCTGAATAGAAGAGACCAGTTCTTTTGATGGCTTTAAGTAGTCTGCACCAATAAACACGCATTTTACTGTACCACCACCATTCCAAGTAGGGAAAACTTTCGTTCCACCGACTCCTGTTATTGAATTAATTTTGTGACGGTAATCAGCTATATTCCCACCAAATGCAGGTTCATTAACCATTTGATAATGACGCGTTCTTAATGATTCATCTGATTCTTCATCTTCACCAGCTGCAATGATATCTGTCATGATGGCACGCTCTAACCCAGGAATAGTGTTTAATGATAAAAGAGCACCACTCGGTAGGTTTCCTTTCACTCCCAATTCTTCACAAGTTAATGAAAATTGCCCTGCAGATATCCTTTCTGTTGCCATATAGTGCAAATCATCAATAAAAAAACGACTTCCTATTGGTATATCAAAAGGCGTGTCGTCTTCTCCATAGAATAATCCTCTTTTTACTGCTGCTGTTGCTCGCTTTCTATTAATCCCAAATTCCGCTGTACGTTTTTCCAGGTATTCTCCTTCTGCAGTATCTAAAAATGCTAAAGTTGGTATTTGATTCATCCAAATATAACTCATCGCAAGTTCAGCTGCTGCAGGAGCAAGAGCGTTCCATATTATACTATTTTCACGCTTATCTATATTAGCAGGAACACGTTCAAGCATGCGCTCTAGTATAGCTTCATAGCTTTGTTCTTCTTCCAAACTAAAGCACCTCCTCTACTTCTATTTCTCCATCGATGGAGGTAACTGTAAATTTAACATGTATTTCTTCTCCAATTCTTTTTAGTTCAAAATCACCAACACTACTTATTCGTTCATCATAGATAAGCGCTTCTTCTACAAGTCTTGGAATCTCCATTTCAATGAAATCTACGCTGACTTCTTTATCTGATAGCAATTCATCTATTTCTGAACCAATCTCACCTGAATAGATAGAGTGTGCAAATCTAGGAGTACGTAAGGCCATATAAATGTATTGTTGTATAGCTTCTAATCCATATATTATTTCATTCGTTACTTCCCCTTTTTCAAAATCAATACGATAAGTACGTGATGTCTCCTCTTTCAATTCATCTTCTGTAAAATCTTCAAAATCAAGTTCTGGTGACAGCATTTTTTCACCACCTAGAATTTATCAATAATAAAAAATGATTGCCCTCCTTGAATAACAGCAACCATTACCTTATCACCTGTTTGCAAAGCATTTGAGAACTGAATCGTTGCATTTTTAAGTGTAATTGAATGAATGTTGTGCGCATGTTCAGGATCCCCCGCTAAGGTCATTTTTTCTCCTACACTTCCTGTTGATATTGTTGCAGTTCTTGTATGCTGTGTTAGATGTCGAGCGACATGAATAAAATCGCTAGGAATAATTAATTTATCATTTTGTTTCAAACGTAATTGAACTGGTGATGTAGAATGAATAACACCTTCAACGAATTGCAATGGTTTACTTGCATCTACAGCTTCTTTTGCCATCTTTTTAATTGTTTGCCCTATACTCATCACAATACCGCCCTTGTATTTCTTTGAATTAATTTCAATTTCATATCGTGATAATCACCTTTAAAATAATGTGTGTCAGTATCAACAAAACGAGTACCCTTCACACCTATTTCATTTTCTACTACATAAATTGGCTGTCCACTGATTATTTCAGGTATTCCTATTGCAGTAACTTCTAAATTCTTTTGAATACCCTTTTTCTCATTAAGAAGGCTATTGGCTCGTGTATTTAACTGCGCTTGATTAATTTTATCCGTAACTCTTTCAAAATGTTGCAGCACCCCAAATTTTTTACGACCACTTTTATCTGATACAGTCACGGAAATTGTTCTATTATCATCTCCACTAACCAATTTAACTTGGGTAGCTGTTTCCTCAATAGAAGTAGCATAATTATAATCAATTAAGTTTACCCCTGTTTCCAATACCCATTGATTACTAGAAATTTTTTGTTCACTTAGTACAAGTTTTCCTTTCTCGGAATAGAGATTATACCGTTTTCCGCTTTGCTTTTCAGTATTAACTAAAGCTCTTAAAGCAATATCATACAATGTCGTTTCATTTGTATGAACCTCGTTTAAAACTACCCCTGTATTTGAAACCACACGGTATGGTATTTGAAAGTCACGACAAATACGGCTAATAATTTGATCTGCTCGTCGATTATTGAATACATACACATCTTTATTAACCAGTAAATACTGCAACATATCATATGCCACTAAATTTAATAGTCCACTTTTGGATTTGTTCTTGCTAAAAACAGTTCCTCGAAATAATTCTTTTCCTTTCCATTTAAAAAGAACCGTATTTCCTTCTTCAATTTTTGTATATTGTAAACCGCCTTTATCTGTATAAAGAATGTTGGCCATTATTTTTCTTGCTGCTTTATATCTTTGACCAGACCACGTAATGGACTGAGTAGGTATTTCTACCATTTCACCGGTTTTCACTAAAAATAGTTCAATCACAACATAAACACCTTCTTTACAAGGATTTATCAAGGAATGCGTAGCCGTTGGCCTGGATAAATCCAGTGGCCTGGTTGTCTAAGGTTCCTTTTATCCCGTTTCACCATCATGGATTTATTAGCATTCCATATCTTTCTCCACTTTAGGCTGTTACCATAATATTTTCTAGATAAATCCCATAAGGTATCTCCACGCCTTACAGTATGGGTTCTTGGTTTCGGCCTTGGATTCGGTCTTTTTGGCTTCTTCGGTATTTTGACTTTGATTTTTCGAACAGATACAAACTTGTATTCTTTTAAAGTAAGATCATAATAGATGTCCTCGACTGATCCGCCTTCTTCTCGGTAATTAAAGTTTTCAATAGATACCGGAACGTTAATTTTCGTCTTGGTCACTACTAAACGAAGTGGTTTCTTTGACTTTTGCCATCTATCAATTTTTTGAACGTTTTCCCAAGGAGTAGGAAAGGTTTTATAATCTACTATTGGTGTTTGATGCTTAGGAAAAAATGATGACAATTGAATCTTTTTAGGCGCAGGATCCTGAATGACAGTTACCTCACCTAAATTAGATATATCAATGGCTTCATTTTTATTTCCAATAGATAAAGAAAGAGATGAAGGAAGTACTGGTAATCTTAACCTATCCTTATTATCAGCTGTTGATATCCATATTTCATAAATACTTTTAGTCATAAACTACCAGTTCTCCCCCCTCATTGTATTCTTCATCAAGTAATTCCTCGATGACTCGTTTAACTTTGTTTGTTAATTTATTCATGTCAGAATCACCATTAAAGTGATTGTCACCAGTAATTTGAATAATGATATCCCGTATTCTCCCAGCTGACTTAGAGCTTTTACTTCCTGTTCCGATAGCAGCTGATACTTGATTAGATGTCACTCGTTTGCTTTCTCTATGTGACAGAACTTCTGAACCTCTTGGTAAATTAACAAGCTCAGGACCACGTTCACCTACCCAAGCTGTTTCTGCACTTCTCAAAGGTCCTTTTGTTCCTTTCCAATAACCACGATAAGCACCACCGGAAGCCATAGATTTTATCCCAGGAACATTAAATACATTACCGTATCTGCTTTTAATGTAGTTTATTGCAGCTACAGCGTTATGAACAGGGTTAAAAATATCGTTTAATCCTTTCCCCTTAAATGCGTTGAAAGTTGGTCCTATTGTTTGCATAAGACCCTTTGATGGTATACCGCGCTTTGCGTTAATATCCCAGTTATTTTGCGCCTTTGGATTACCACCAGATTCCTTTTGCGCAATTACACTCAGCGGCCCTAACCATGACGATGGAACACCTGTAATCATCATAGCTGCTTGAATCCACTCACTAATGTTTCCGCCAATAGACCCCATCCCAGCAAATGCCGAAGCCAGAGATCCTGCCTGTTTTTCGGCAAACTTCTTAATATCCACATCACCAAGCCCTTTAACAATACCAAGTGAAGCAAACTTTCCTAATTGAGCCATAACCCTTGAAGGTGAATGAATACCTAACTCTTGTTTAAATGTTCTTTCTACTTGTTTGGCTAAATACTTTGAAGCTTCTCTAACTTGGTCACCTTTTGACCTCAATCCAGATATGAATTCGGATGCAGTACCTGAGCCCCAACTACTTCCTTTTGCTTTTGTTTCATTAAAAGGAGTATGAACATTAGTGTATAGATAAGGTTTTGTTCCAGTATGTGTTGCATTTTGACCAGATCTAAATCCAGAGACTGTACCTGATCCCCACTGCGGACCTCCACCTTCTATTACTTTAAAAGGAGTTTTCACCTGTCTGTTTAGATAAGCTGTTGTATTGGTTGGTGTTGCATTTTGACCAGCAGAAAACGACGTGACAGTGTTAGCACCATAGCCAACAGCTTGTTTAATCACACCTTGCATTGGGGTCTCTATATTATTTTTCTTCCAAGTGCTGATAGGAACAACGTTGCCGTTTATTCCTGTAGCAACTGCATTGGTGAATGATTCACCGTACAATTTAGCTTCTTTATCTATTCCTTGAACAGAAACAGCGCCAACATTAACAGAAGCATGAAGCTTTTTAGGGTTAACTGTTTTAACCGAACCTCCAACTTGACCTCCATTTGCATATGGACGAACACCCAGCATTTTTCCCGTTTGATTGTACAAATCCATTGCTCGACCTCGACGATTGGCAGACAACGGGATAATCATTTCTGGACCAGCTTCCCCGACTAAACCAATATGGGGTTTATTAATGTAACCACCGTTTGCATATTTTTTAGCTGCTTTATTTCCTTTTTCACGACCAGAACTAAATCGTTCTTTCACATCCTCAACTAACCCTGATACCCAACTACCTACACCACTTAATTTTTCTTGTGCCCAATCTTTGACTTGACCCCATTTTCCTTTCCACCATTCTCCATCAAATAGCGTATCTCCAAGAGAGGTTTTTACCGAATCCCAAACACTCTGTGCTGAATCCCATTTTTCTTGTGTCCAACCTTTTACATCTTCCCACTTTCCAAGCCACCAATCTCCGCTAAATATAGTGTCTTTCATTTTTGTTTTAACGGAACTCCAAACTACTTGCGCTGAATCCCATTTAGTTTGGGTCCACCCTTTCACGGATTCCCATTTGCTATGCCACCAGTCGCTACTGAATACTGTTTCAGAAAACTTATTCTTGACGGAATTCCAAATAGAAACAGCTGAATCCCATTTTTCAGCAGTCCAAGTTTTAACCAATTCCCATTTTTCTTTCCACCATTCACTACTAAACATTGTTCCAGCAGTCAATTCTTTAACTTCCTGCCATTTTTGCGACCACCATTCACCACTAAATATGGTACTTTCAAGGAAACCGTAAACCTTTCCTCCTTGTTCTGCCCACCATCCAGCACTAAATATAGTAGAAGTGGCAGTCTCTTTTACACCATTCCATTTTTCAGACCACCATTCACCATTAAATATAGTACTTGAAATGGTTTCTTTAACTGTATTCCATGTTTCATTAGCATTGGTCCATTTTTCCGCTGTCCAGCCCTTAACACCTTCCCATTTCTCGCTCCACCAATCTCCACTAAACAAAGTGCTAGCTATTTTTTCTTTTGTTTTATTAAATGAACTTCCAACAGATTCCGCTGCTTCTCCAGCTTTTGTTTTAATAGTATCCCAGTTATCGCCGAGCCAACCACCTAGTGCTTCTCCACCAAATGAACCAGCAACACCACCGAGAACTCCTCCAATTGCCGTACCGACTCCTGGAACAACAGACCCGATTGCAGCACCTGTAGCCGCACCGCCAAGTCCACCACCTAATCCACCAGCAGCTTCCGCTTTCTTTCCTTTAGGAGCCGTTAAAATGGATAGACCTCCTAAAACCGCCCCTAGTACAGGAATTTTCTTTCCAAATCTAGCTATATTAGAAGCACCTTTTCCAAACCCTTTAGGTATTTTGGAGAATACAGAAGGTTTCTTATTAGGTCTATTTAATTCAGGCTTCTTCCCTTTCTCAAACCATGGTTGAGTATAAACAGGCTTCTTCCTTGACGTTGCTGCTTTTTTCAATCTTCCACTACTTGATGGAGGTTTTGGTCCTTTACCTTTCTTAAACCACCCAGATACTTTTTTACCAGTTTTCCAAATGCCGCCTGCTACCTTTCCAACACCTTTAATACCAGTCATTAATGGCGCAAGGACCAAAGAAGCAATTGATGCCGCAATCACTGTTGCTATACCTGCGCCAGCAAAACCTTCCAAACTTGGGTTTTTAAACGCATCCGCCCACATGGAACCAATGCCTTTAATTCCTTCTTTAACACCCCAGACAATACCATCAAAAATAGCAGCTCCAACATCTTTGCTAACATCTGCTAGCCATGGACGCCCTGTTTTATCCCACCATTCACCCAAATCATCCATGATGAATTTAACTTTTCCTTCAAAGTCGAGCTTTTTAAAATCGTCATTTTCAAGATAATTTTTACGAAGGTATGAAAATGCCCCTTCAAGTTTAGAAAACACCCACTCCGCCGCATCTTCTCCTGCCTTTTGAACAGTGTTTTTCCATTCACCCCAAGTATCCTGATTGTTACCTAACCATGTAGTAATTTCGTCTAGTCGAGGTTTCATAGAGGCTAATATACCAGTACCAGCTTCACGAAAAATAGTAGAAGCATAACCTTTAATTGTGGATATTTGACCGGAAGCTGTTTGTGAGAATTTTTTAGCCCCATCTTTAAACGTGCGGTCAATATCTTTTACAACTCCAGCCCACCCTGCATTTTTAAAATCTTCTTGGGTAATCTTCATGTTAAATTCTTTCATTCTTTCAAATTCACCCATTCGAGCATCTGCGAGAGCTTCCATTGCGTCTTGAACAGTCTTACCAGGTGATAAGGCTGCCATATTAGAAGAGATTTCTAATAATTTTTGTGCTTGTTTCACATCTCCACTTGCTACACCAATACCTCTAGATAATGCTGGAAATAATTCTGATGAACCAAATGGGGTTGTATCAGCAAATCGCCCCATCCATGATGTAAGTTTTTCTGCTTGCTTAGCATTTCCGTCTAGCCAGTGGGTCATTGCTGTTTCATAACCTTCGAAATCCATAGCAGAACCTACGGTAGCTTTCCCTAAATTCCCTACACCAACAACTGCTAATCCTACTGTAATGATGGAAGGGATTGAAAATAATGCATTTTTAATGCCGCCAATTATCGCTGTAGCTTTGTCTATTGCCCTAATGGTGAAATTTCGGTATGCAGGCAAAGCTGTCCGTGTATATGCAGCGATACGTCCGACCGTTTTGCTCGCAATGTCAATTGCACGGACAGAATAGTTATAGCCTTTTCCCAAAGAACGACGTGCATAGTTTGAAATACGATGAATTACACTAGTAGCCCTGTCTCTCGCTTCAACAAGAAGATATCTTGGCTTAGCTAAATGTCGGTTTAAATACCGCTTCACATTCTCCATAACAGTCTTTGTTTTGTTTTTCGCTTCGATTGCAATTGCCCAACTTTTAGGCATTCTACGTTCCAAATATCTATTTATACCTTTCGCAGGTTTAGTAAATTTATCTGCCATTTCAATAGTAATGGACCGCTTTTTCACCATATGCTTATCAGCATAAGAGGTTATGCTTTTCATCTTCTTTGTTGCTTCATCTCTCGCTTTTAGAATCATTGGCTTTTCTAAACTTCGCCTATACTTTTCAATGCCTTCCAAATTTCCTTGTAATGCTCTCAACTTTTTGGATATCTTATCTTGCATATCAAAACGAGCCGTTAACTTCGCCATTCCATAGTCACCCCTTTCTTATTGTTTATTCTTTCCGGCTTCTTTCGCTCGCTCTTCCAAGTGCAAAGAAATGGATCCGTACATAAATGCCTTGAACTCCCTTGGCAACTCGTACATTTCAACTAATTCAGACGGAGAGTAATGCAATTCATGTAAAGCATAATGCAAGAACACTGCATCTTTATCCCCATCTTTTATAAGTTTTTTGCTGTTTCTTCCAAATCTTCAACAGACTGGTCAAAACCATTTACATCTGACACTTTTGAAATCCATTCCGAATATTCTCCAGCAACATGAAGAACCTTTTTGGCAACCTCTACTGGGTCTTCCGTTTTATATGCCTTACGTAGTTCTTCAGCTTTAAAATTTGGATACACAGTTGTTTCTACTGCAATCCTAGCCATAAATCTAGATTGGTCTACTTCTTTACCAACAACGCGATTTTTCCGTACAATGTTCCTCATACTCATTTTTTCAATTTCATCTACTCTTTCAGTAGAAATGGGTTTAAAAACAAATGGAATTAAATTTCCTGCCTTATCCTTAAATCGTGTAGAAATCGGTGCCTTTACCTCCTCTACAACTTCTGCTTTACCCGGCATAAAGAATGATAAATCTAATGCTTGTTCTTGATTTTCAGCCAATTTATATCTCTCCCTTATAGTTTTATTAAGTAAGAATAAAGAGCGAAATGCATCGCTCTTTGATTAATCAAATGTAGACTTCAGTTCCTCTGGTAAATCAACATCCTCAAAAGTAAATGGGACTTCTTCTTCCAATGCAGCTGCCTCCACGTCAAGTCCAGCAACCTTAGCACTATCAAAGTTTACTTCATACAGAGTAACTCGTTCAGTACCTCTTCCAGATGTTTTATCATCAAGTACTGCTTGCAACGTAAAATACGGATCCACACCTGTTTTCACATAATTAATCATGATTTTAACCATTTGAGATGTAACTTTATGCAAAGTCATTGTTCCTGATCCACTAGCGCCATTTGTTTTATGTCCCATCATACGGCGTCCCATAATTGGCACTTCTTCTTTATTCTTTTCAACATTTGCTTCAAATGATTTGATATGAGCCATTTCTTCTCCTTCTAAGAATAAGCGACCTTCTTTTCCGCTTATAACGTCTCTAGATCGTAATCCCATGCGATTCACTCCTTTTTAAAAAATTGACTATTCTGCTACGACTGTAAAATAAAACTTCTCTGCGCTATCGACAGGTTGTACTCCAATTTGGGTAGCAATTCCATCCCCTGCAGAAGTCAACTTGATTATAATGTCCTCACTAGGGTCGAAATTCTGAATAATATTGTTTTCTTGTAATTCATTCAAATAAATAGAAATTGCTGCTTGTACAATTTGTACTCCATCGCCGTTAGCCGGAATATCTTGTCCAATATTTTTTCGATTTTTAATAGCTTCTTTTAAACTGCGAGTAATATCGTTATTAATCGCATCGAGAATACGTACAATTTTGTTTTTCCGCATCTTGCTTGTGCCTGTAATCGAGTTAATATCTTGCTCAACTGTTACGCTCTTATCTCGCGGATTAAAAGTGAACAAGAATTCTCCCCTTTGAAGTCGCTGCTCTATTTGATCGTTATCAAAGCGTGGTTTAACATCAACTGCTCCCTCGTACTCCATAAAAGTAAGCGACTGTTGCAGAGTAGCTCCAGCACTTGCTCCTGCAACCCATGCTACTGTTTCCGGAACAGTCAATTCGCGATCTGTTAATACTACCGCATTGGTAACATTAATAATTCCTTCATAGTTCCCTGGATAATTTGGCAAGATACCTTGCACCTTAACACCTTGCTCGTCGCGCAGACGGCGAATGAAAGATACAAAAGTAGTCTTTATTGCTTCATCATCTACTGGTAACCCAATAGTATCGAAATACTCTGATTCAGCAGCACTGATAAAGTCAATGTAATCTTCACTCGTAATCGTTCCATTTGATCCACCTGTTAGATTTGTACCTGCAGTACCTTCTAAGACACCAGAACCCTCAAATACAACAAAGTCATTAGATTGCAATTCGTCGAATGAAGAAACTACCTGCTTATCAACTTCACGTAGACCAAAGAATGTTTTTACATCCTTTTTAGTCTCATCGAGCACGTTAGGTTCCACAACAACATGCAACTCATTACCTTTTATACCACCATAAGCAGCAGTAACCTTTTGCGATTCACCCAATGTAGCGGTTGCTTTTTCTCCTTCATTCACACGATAAACAAGCACTGTAGCGCTTTTCTTTTTGGCCTCACGAAGCAAGCCCATGGTAGGGTCTGATATATCCACCCCTAAGCGGTCTCTTGCATCATTTTCACCGCTAATTTCAATCATTTCTTTTGATTTTCCCCACCCAAGGACTAAAGGGAGGGCTACTCTACCACGATCACCTGTAGAGATTCGTTCATTTGCTTTCATCTGAAAATTAAAATAAATACCAGGGCGTACTTTTTCAACGCCGGGCGTAAATGTTCCACCATTCATATTACTTTACCTCCCTTTTAAGATAGCTTTGAATCAACTTCTCCGCTTCTCGTTTTGTTGATGTGTGTTTTTTTGTATTAAAAAAAGCACCATCGAAAACCTCTGGCTTTACGCCAAATAGTTTGCGACTGTGCTTTCTTAATTCAGTCAAAGAAAATTCTGGTTCCTTGTAAGCTGTTGAAGTGACAGAGGCGGATGTTTCTTTTTTCACTTCTGCCTGCTTATTCTGTTGCTGTTTTGCAGCACTCATTACTTCACCCCACTTTCAAATTCTAGATATTGGATAGCTGGGATCTCTGGTTGATGATAATAATAGCGACTATCCCAATGCAGAATGATGTTGGCCACCCCTCTATCTCCGATTCTTACCTCTACCCTTGTAAAACGGATATAATCGCCCGTTTCTAATCCTTTAATGTCTAAAAGAGGTATAACATTTCGATTACCATTTATCTTCTCAGCAATGTTCTCTGCTTCTCTGTAAGCTTGTTTTGAATCATGATGAAATAACTTAATAGATAAGTTATAAGTTTTCATGTATGTTTGATTACTATCATTGCCATCAAAAACACGTGGGGATGGGAAATACATGGATGGTACCACAAAATCTGTCGGTACTGCCAATTCGTAAATCTTCACCGGAAACACCTTATAAAAGAATCCCATAATAGAACCTATTTCTGGATTCAACCAATCACCCCCTTAAAAATGTGAATCAAGCCACTTCTGAAGCAATCTGTCTAAACTTTTTTCAAACATCTTGTCAAAAATAGCCAATGCACTATCCCAATAACCAGATCCATCTACCCATTGAATTTTTAATAGCATACCTGTTTCTCTTTCACTCTGGTCATATTCGAATCTGTCACCCTTCCAGCGACCAGGAACCCAACGCCTATCCTTACCAGAGTTCGGGTCAACAGTAAAATGGCCATCATTAGCAAAGCTTGCATAATTAACATTGGTACCAACTTCAAGCGATAATCTATTACTTGATATGGACCACATATTTTCCTCATCGCTTCTGCTAAATGAGTTTAATAACCTTCGAGTATCGACCGTTTCTGTACGGATAATCTCATCTTGAATAAGATCCAGAAACTGCATCCCCATTCCTTCAAGCCATAACCCTAATTGGTCTGCAAAACCACCATCAGCCGCTTCTTTGACTGCTGAAATGAATTCCTGTAAGCCTTCAATTTCAAAACTCATAGATTGTCTCTCCTAATCAACACGACTTCTTGATGATGGTTTCTTATTTTACGTGGTTTTTGGGTCTTATAAGCAACTCCATCCCATATAACCTTGCTATTCGTCCTAATATCTTCGGTTAACAAAAAATGAACAAGCCATGCTTCTACAACTTCTGCGTTCGGATCACCTTGAACAATCGATTGGCTTTTAGAAACAAAATAACACTTAGTCGCTTTAACATCTGGAACTTCTTCGTAATAATATTCTTCTTGCCTATCTTCTGCAGGGATACCAAAACCGCTATCATCATTAAACTTGGTTTTTAAATGGTAAATATCACATTCATGCGTTAATAGTTTTTCATAACTCATATACCTCTCATCCTCAAAAACACACCATTAGTCTTTTTTTCATCTGCAGACATGAAAGCATTAAGCAAACGAGAAACATCTGGCATAGACAAGCTACTTCCATCGGAAAGAGTATAAGAATAGTCCCCAATCTTTTCGGACTTATAACCTTTCACAATGGATTCATCGCCGTTAACCAATGCATAAAATTGAGCCACTTTTAATAAGGCAATCTCCAATTCGTCTGGAAGTTTTTCATATTCCTTTATTGGCTTTTCAATTTTTGAGTTAACATAAGTTACCGCTTCTAAAATATCCATTTTGAGCTGCGTTTCAGGACGATTTTTCACTGATTCAAAGGTGCTGTAATTCTTTACATCTTCAGGAGTGATAGACATTAGTTATCGCTCTCTTCTGGTTTTTCTTCCTGCAACTGCAGAATTAGAGCGATTCGCTCATCTTCATTGTTTGTTTCTTCAACATTACCACCCAAATTCTCGATAATAGCCTTTTGCTCTACAGCATTAAACTTTTTCAAGGAAGATGTGGTGAATGTTTCAGGTTCGTTTTCTGGATCCTTATTTTCTTCTGGTTCTTGCAATCCTCCTCCGCCGCCGTCATCTGGATCAGCAGGGGCGTTATCATCTTCCGCAAGCTCTAAATCTTGAAATTTCAATAATAACTCATCAGAATCATGAACCTCGACTGGTTTCTGGCCATAAAAAAATCGACCTCCACCGATGTGCAGAACGCCTTTCTCTTGTTTATATTGAATTTTAGCCATAAAACGCGCCTCCTCTCTTATAGTTTGCTACCAGTCATCCACGCAACAGCATCAATTTCGCGTACAATCGCATCTAGGTAAGCATAAAGAACATGGTAAGTTGCATCTTTAGCTGCAGCTGTAGCACCATCAGCAGTTCTGATGTATCGTAATTGACGAGTGAATACTGGTTTTAAGTTAGATTTAGGAGTTAGTGCAGCAAAACCTCCTTGCATTTCTGCAACAATCTCCGTAGGATATCCAGCTAATCTAGTAATCTTCCCGTCCTGAAGAACCGCATCACCGAATCCAGTTTGTCGTTCAGAAACCAATGAAACAAGTCTGTCATTCGTACCTTGAGTGATAAACCAAGTAATATCTGTATGGCTCTTGTAACGCTCTGGGAGTACTTGAATGTGATTTATAAAATCCAAAATGGTTAGGTCTCTGTCAGCTAAGTCAGTTTTATTTGTAGATTTTTTCATTTTCTTTACGAAACCATCAATAATATTTAAAAACTCATCTGGTGTCTCTCCGTCTTCTAATGTTGCATTTACGTCACCGTTGAAGATTAAATCCTGCAGATCTACAGCAAATTGCTTTTGAATCATATTAATCACTTTTTCCTCGGCATTATCACCACGTGCCGCTTGAGAATAGAACACATCATCATTTTGTAACCATTCGTCCCATTTGACTTTACGTACAGCATAAGGGATTTTTCGGCTCGAGACTGAACCTGTTCCTGTTGGTGTGTCATCCTTACCCGCTTGACGAAGGCGACGACGGCCCACGCTAAGAGCATCGATGTTACCTGCGGCTACGTCACGATAGATTGGCACTAAAGCATTCAATGTTTTAGCGTTATTAATCGTATCGACCAAAAACGCTTCTGCGTCTTTAACAGCCATTGGAATATCAATATTTTTCTTAATGGAAGCAATGGCTCTTTCTTTGTTAATAATTTCTTGATTAGTTTTCATTATTTTTTCCTCCTCTTAATTAAAGTGGCGCATATAAGTTGGGCCTTCATTTTTATGAATATTGGTTGGCTCTGTGTCCACTTGATTAGAAACCCCTCGCGCCTTTTCTACAGTCTCAAGGCGCTTAGTAATCGGGTCTAACTTTTGGTCAAGCACTTCCGAAAATTGTTTCATTACATCATCTTCCAGATTATCGTCGTTCCCTCCACCGTCCTCTTTTTCAATATCATCTAATCGCTTGGTAATCGGATTTAGCTTTTCGTCAAGCATTTTTTCAATATCCTCTTTTTTCACTTCATCTTCCTCCTCATCTTGATTTATTAAGTCATCTAGCATGGCATGCGCATCTTTAATTTTGTTCATGTTAGCAGTTGAGATTTTCTTACCGGCTTTGGCAATGGTTTCCGGTTTATTTTCAAGCGCCTTTTTTATGTCTCCTGATTCTTTAATTTCTTGAAGAATATCTAAAAACTCTTTCACGCCTTCTTCAAGCCTTTCAAAATCAGTTATGCCAACCGTGGGATTATCCCACAAAGAACCAAAGAAAACCTCTTCTAAACCATCCCATGCAGACCAAAGATTACGCCGGTTTTGATTACGTTCATAATTATCTCTAAGTTCACCTTTCTGAACCTTATCACCAGTAAAAAAGCTTTTCAGAACATCAAAAAAGCCTTTCATTTCCACGTCTTGTCCTTCATCAGACTTAGAAACAGGCTTCTTATTTTGTCTTTTATTCTGTTTTTCAATTGTTTCAGCAGTGCCGGCCATCGAATAACCAGTGATTTCTCCCTTTTTTATCTCTTCCCAAATCTCATCACTAGCTTTAGTAACAAGCACCCATGAACCTTTTTTTATAGTTTCATCTCCAAGTTCAAAGTCTGCAGGAGCGATATATGATTCCACAACTTCACCAACACCAGATTCAAAATTATGTTGTGTATCAATGTTTCGAGCATCTTTCATAAAACCGTGAGCTGCTTTTTCGATGGAATCGGCTGTCATAAAGTCACCGTGTGAATCTTCAACATCAGGCTCATAGACAACACCATAAACCAATTGTTGTTCCTCATCTTCTTTATTAATAAATAGCTTCACTTCTTTTTGAAAGTCGGGCTGCTTATCCGATTTAGTGAAGAAGAACTGCTTTTGATTTGCGCCTTTGTCTACATATGACACATGAGTGATATTTGCATTAATTAATTCTCTAGGCATTATGTTTCACCTCCTCTCAATCAATAAGTTTAAATATTTTTGTAAGTATACTTTTCATATAAGTAAACTCCTTCCATCCATAAAAAATAGCCCTCTCTGTTATATCCTTAAACAGAAAGAGCTACTCTTGATTCAACTGTAATAATTCAATGCGATCTTTTTCCTTGTTGGCTTCGAAATCTTCTTCGGACTCATAATCTTTAGTGATCGGAGGTGTTCCATCACTTTTAAAGAAATAACCTGTGAATGTACCATCCTCATTTTCTTTGAGTCCAACAGGAGATAAATTATCATTTTTCCACTTCTCAAGCACCGTTTATCACCTCTACAATCATTTTGATTATCCCATCTTCTTCAAATGCATCTATAACTTTATATTTGGTACCTTTATTCAATAAAAATTCATGTTCATGATCAAATTCGCTAATACTATTAACATAAGCACCGACTGTTCCCATGGGGATTCTCCATTCCATTTGAACCTTCCCTTTAAAACTACCATCAAAAGAAACTGCTTTATTTATGGATGTACTTACAAATGACTGTTCTTCTAGTTTCATACCAACTAGTATTTCAGGAGGTAAATTCCAAATGTTATCTTCTAAACCTCTATAAGTTATAATGTTATCTTCTAGATCAAACTTAGAAATACCGCTGCTAATGTCCTCGATGATTTGCTTAATTTCTTCTTCAGAATAACCGTCTAATTTGTTTTCTCGTAAGTATTTATTAATGGGCCTGTATACATCGTCAGTATAATTACGAATAGCTGTTGCTTCTGCAACTGTTAATTTATTTCTCCAAGGTTCTGATACCTTTTCATCCCATTCTTCAATATTTTCAATAGGACGATAAGATACCTCATCTTCTATTTTACCATTATTCCTTCTGCTAGTCGATGGACCACCCATCTCATCAAGTGCCTCTTGTCTTAACTTTTCTTTTTCATCTTTAGATAACCCCAATATATCTTCATCAACCACAGGTCCCAACACACACCCACAATGAACACGATTTTTAGCAGTGAAAGATGGATCTCGTGGATACAATCCTGATTCTCCGTCAACATAAAAAAAGTCATCGACAGGAATAGTTACTCCGTCCATGGCCATATGTGTCGCTCTTGGATTTATTTTCTTCGCCCCACTATGCTTCCATTTCTTTTCTTGTACAGCTGGGCTTTGCTTAAATGATTCGTAGTGTGCTCTACTCGATGCCGTTAATATTTCTGTTCTTGCCGTTGCTCTAGCTCGATTGCGATTAAATTGTGGCATTTCTTTCATCCGTAATTCTGCTTCCGCTATGGAATCGCCATCCTCAATAGCTTGTAGCAATTCGTTTTCTAATGCTTTATGCGTATTCAATTGCATTAGCTCCGCTAAATCTTTTGACCAATTTTGGATCCAATCAGTTGTTCGTTTTGATAGGATTCCAAACGGAACATCCTTATCAATGGATTCCATCATGAGTTTTGCTAATTCCTCGACGGTCAGTTGCAAAAACTCAGCCGTTTCCTCTCCGAACTCCTCTGCAAATTCATCCACTGCAAAAAGATCACTTTTGAGAAACACAAGGAAGGCTTCTAGCGTTTGTTTATCATCTTTTGATACAAATATATTAAAGGCATTTAAAAAACGCTTGCGTTGTGCCCTTAGCAATCTAGCAACGGTTTTCTCGTAATCCTCTATGATTGCAGGCAATTTATCGAGTCCAGGGAAATCAGGAACAACGTCCTCAATGTTCTCTTCATCATCTACCTTGGCAATGAAATCATTTAGACTCTTAATCAATTTATCTATCTTATGCATTTTTGTGCAACCCCTCGAGCACATCACGCATATCTTTTAATAGGTCGATAAGGTCCATTTGTTTTTCGTTTGATTTTTGGATATCAATTACACCAGCTAACGGATTATTAGCACTTTGCAACAATACTTGCAGCGGAAAGTTATATTCATCTGGGAATGCTTCAACTCTCTGACCAAGCACTTGGCCAAGAAGTTCACGTAAGTCATTAGGAGCAACTCCTCCAGCTTGAATAAATGGATCCAGCACCTTTGCAATTTCTACAGGGTCGTGAAAATCCGCTGCTTTAACGGATAACCTTACGTATTTAAATCGTAACGGCTCAAGGAATAACGTATTAAGCGCTCTTGCCAGGGCTTTTCTTTCAGGTTGAAACACTTGCTCTTCCGTAACCTTTCTAGCTGTGTCAGCTGTCGCTCTGTTAAAATCCTGAGATTCCCCTGTATAAAGTGGGGGTAATCGGAAGGACGACCTTATTTTTTGTCTTGTTTTCTCGTCATATTCTAGAAAGAGAGCATCCTGCTGCAAGATTTCTGCTAACGATTTGATTTCAACCTTTGCAGGCGTTATTTTTTCATCACCATTAATAATTTTTTCCTCTGTAATCCCTTCCGCTTCTAACAGAAGAAATTTATGAGCGTTTTCAGTACCTGTTAAGTCGTTCATGTAATCTTGCAAGGCTTCATAGGACGTATCATCAAGCTTTCCATTCGATACAGTTATTGCAGCTGGAATATGTCGGCCATTCGTAAAATACGTTAAGTTTAATTCTTCGGCTTTCCTAGCACCGTACAAACTAATGAGGTTACCGATCCATCTCGGCTTTCCATAGGTACCAGAACCAATCTTCATGTGATATATCTCGGTAGCTCTTAAATTTTCTGGTGTACTATCATCGAATTTGCCTGTTGCTGAATTCATTATTCTTGGATCTCCATATTCTTTAAAGTAAACTTTTTTATTATCGACCATCTGAACATACTTCCTGAATCTTTTCCAGCGTGTTACTTTCTTCTCTTGGCCATTTTCCAACATAATGTATTCAACTTCTTCGGGAACAGTCTTTTTACATACCCTCATGTATTGTGTGTCGGCATATTCAATGCCAACAGGTCGCCCTATTCCATCTCGAATGATTTCAAGATAACCATTGCCTGTCTTTTCACGATCATCAAGAGCGTAACCGATAATAACTTCTGGTGATTCGTCCATATTCAAGTAACGAATAAATTCATCAAGCCTCGTCCACTCCGATTGCGCTTGCTCTTTGATTTCCTTTTGAATTTCATCCGAGTTAATATCAATCTTGTAATCCGCTTCAATGCCAAATTCAACAATATTCGTTTTGTAAGCATCCACACATTGCTGAAGAATGGATGAATACTCACCAATCATCTTTAACTCTTTTAAATTAAATGGCGGCGGTAATATTTCACCGTATAAATTAAAAAAGTCGTCTTTATAAAGCTGTTGAGTGTTCGGCGAAACGGAAGCCTTGAACACTTTCGCTCTTACAGTTGTTTCTGACAAGCTTATCTCCTCCTTCCTCTAGGTCTTTGTCTAGTTGATCTCGATTGGTTTTGTGCTTCATCTTTTAGATCAGTTACTTCATAACCATCAAGCCCGTACCATGCGGCACTAAATGTATGAGGATCAATCGCGTATTCATCCGGGATGATATTTCCGTTTTTATCCTTGGCATAAACAAGGTTTTCCAACTCGTGTATGGTATTCTCGCAAGCATCAGAACAAATGATTTTCTTAAACCGCTTCATCTTCTTAGTGTTTGCAAGGCGTGAACCTTGGTACTTGGTAGCTCCATACATATTGAATCCTTGTTGCCTGTAATATTGAATTGCTTTTGCTTCAGCAGAATCAGCAATTATCCGCTCTCCGCTTTCCTTGAATTCCTTCAACTCTTGAGCAGTTTTATCGTCCGTCATTCCCTTTTTATAATACTCCCAATATACATACAGGTATTGTTTTTCCATATCCACAACCATTCTTAGGACGGCGTTATAGGAATCAACGAAACCAAAGTCCATACCTACTCGAAATAATGGTTTCTTAATAAGGTTAATTGCCTTCATAACTTTCCTGTGTTCCATCGTTTCAAACTGAGGAAGTACTCGGACACCATTAATACCAAATCGACCTTTTCTTGCAATACGATAAAGGTCTGGATCGTATTCTTTCATCTCTTCCAACTGTTCAATATAGCTATTTGGAAGGAACAAGTTGTCATCAGCTACGGAATGATGATAATAAGTATCTCCAATAACCATAGTTCGTTTTTGGTACAGTTCTCTATCATCCAGTACAAAGCGTTTATTCAATTTGTCTTGGAAGAAGTGCAAATAAACCCAGTTATCTTCTCCTACTGGATTAGTCGATAAAATCATATGAAGTTTTAGTTTAGGGTGACGTAATCGACCTAGTAACTCTTTAAAGCCTGCATACTTGATCTCTGAGCATTCCTCTAACCAAATAAGCGAAATGTTATTAATAGACTTTAATTTTGCAGGTTTATCCATCCCTTTAAAGATGATTTTACTGCCATTCAGAAAGCGTATTTGCATAGGGGAACTGACACAACGTATTTTATCAGCTAAACCCATATCCTCAATAATTTCTTCAAATAGAGAAAATGTAGAATCTCTGTGTGTATCATATACTTCCCGTACCACAAGCGCTGTTCTTTTTTCCTGCAATAGCTTTAATATAATCTTTAAAGCGACATGGTAACTTTTACTCGAACCATAACCGCCGACAAGAACTTGGAACTTCTGTTTCCAATCAAAGAGAAAGTTTTCGAAGTGAGGATTCACTTCTTTTTCTATTCGAATTGCCGGTGCAATACTCATAAGTTATCACCTTTTCTTGTGATAACAATTTCAACTAGACCATCACCTTGAGAGTCAGACAGCTTCTCTACTTCTGCCTCGGCTTTTTTAATATCCATTTTCAACTTTTCTTCTTTTAGGCGCCTCTGATTATTTTCGGATAAGAGGTCAAAGTATTTCGTTAGCATATCTAGTGCTTTCATCTTATCTGCTAACTTAACAGATATGCCTTCTCGACCTTGCTTTACTTCTGTAAGTATCGTTCCATCTACTTTTTCCGAGTCAACAAGGTCAACATAAGAAACGTAGTCCATCAATGGCTCACCATTCTGGTTAGTTAGAGGCTTGCCAGTATCAGAATCTTTTTGGGCTATCTCTCTCCTGCCAAATGTCACGTAATCAGTTATATCTGCAAAAGCTATGTCGATGTACTTCTGTAGCACGTCTCGAACATTGAGCTTTAGCTCATTAGTTTGTTCCGCCTTCAATTGGTCTATATGTGCTGAAATCTTAGTATTTCTTAGTAGCCCATGACCATTTACCATTGCTGTTGAATAAGCACATTCATACGCCTTCTGATAAGCTTTGGTAGCATTGAAGTATTTAATGTAATAAATACAAAAAAGCCTTTGTTTATCAGTGAGTTCTTCACCTTCAACAATAGGCTCATATCGTTCTTTCTTTTTGGTTTCATTCAATTGTTTTTGGGTTGCAACCTTATCCGTTTTGGTTGCATCCTTTTGCGTCGGATCTCTACTCCACTTTTCTCGGCTCTTTCTGCTTTTCAAAGTACCTATCTTTACGTCATGTTTAGCAGCAAGATCTTTCAGTGTAATCTTCGTTGTTTCCCATTCGTTTCTAATCTGCTCCCAATCCATTACATATTCACCAACTCCCACTACTAATATTTAAAGTGCTTAATCTATACAGACCTCACGGTCTTTAATTATTAATTACTCATATAATTAAGTGCTCTACATAACAGCCTTTTCATCCCCAGTACGGGTTCGTACGACATTCGTATGACAAGATAATTTTCTATTAATTTTATTCTTTGCTCGTTCAATAAATTTCTGTACAGACGCCTTAGATATTTTAAGTTCTTCTGCAACCTCACGCATACTATATCCTTGAGCCATATGAAGCAAATAACACTGCCTTTCTCTATGTGATAATTCTACAAGAATATTTACTAATAAACGCTTTTGTTCCTCTGAAATTTCTTTTTCTTCAGGTTGAATATCCAAAGAGGGGAATAAATCCATATCTATTAAAGCTCTGCGCTGATATGCTGACCGTTTATCAATACCTCGTAAGTTACCTGGTCTACGTCCTGTTTTCATCCATTCAATGGATTCAGACATATCATTAATCATGCTGTTAATATGCTTTTTATCCTCTCTATCACAAATAAATTCAATATTTAGTTTACCTTTCTTTCTAATCAATTCTTTTCGACCTGCTTCGTATTCACTAACTAATCTATCTACCCACATAGTCATATTCGAGCCCCCACTCGTATTTTTAAATAAAAAAAGACACCAAACAACGCTTATTGCGTCATTCAGTGTCCTCCAGATGGCTGGTAGAACTATAAAGAGTTAAACTCCTTTTGCTTTTCCTCATATTTTTGTTCAAGAGCAACTTTAAGAGCATTTAATTCATTAGTAGCATCCTCTAAAATATCTCCAACTCCATTAACGTTCTTTTCTAGGCTTCGTTGCCAGAAATACTCTATTTGTCCTTCTGCTATACTTAAAATATCCAAATATATATCAAACGTATTTCCTGTGAAAGCGTTTCTATTTACATTTTTTATTTTACGTAAAAAATCAACAATATCTGTTTCATTTAACCCTTTTGCGTGTCGAATTTTCGACAGTTCGGAATTAGGTTCAGGACCCGTATCCGTTCTTTTTATCATTTCTTCCTCTTTTTGATATTTAGCATAGACATCTACATGTCTAATTAGATTCTCGACTGAATATAGTAAAAAGCGCGATTCATTTAGAAATTCATTTATCACTTTCTTTTTTTCCTGTATTCTATTGTTTATATTAGTTCTATTCATAATATAAATCGCAATCGAAGCGGTTATAATAGCTCCTAATAATGCACCCATAAAACTTGGATCAGAAAATAATTCACGTAAATATTCCTTCAAAATTCTTCCCCCTCATCATACTTCACACGCTTCACCTTACCCTGGTGAGTAATTATTTTGGTTTCCCCATGATTGGGTAGACCTGTTAATTTAGCTTTCCCATCACAAACCACTATAGCAAAGCTACCATTATGTTCCATTATATCAATTTCTAGTTTCATTGTACTAGGGTCTATTTGAATATCTTTTAATCTCACAAGGATTCCTCCTATGTTATAATAGATGTGTGTCGGACAGGAGGAATCCTGTCTTTTTTTATTACATCAATTCACCCTGCTGCTCTTTAACTTTTGCCATCCGGTGTTTTTCGTTAATGTAGACCTGTTCTAGCGTGAATAACCTACAATCCTCTACTTTTCTTCCATCTCGTGTATAAAAGACACCCATACGATACAGATCGTTAATAATCTTAGTCCTACGATCATTTACAGCACGTTGGCGCTGTTTTTCTGATATATCCACTAATTATCCCCCTCCTAGCTACTTGCAGCAGCTTTATACTCATATTTTTTAACGCACAACTCTGGTAGATTCGCCCTAACAATCGCCTCAGCGAAAGGTGGCGGAACTGAATTTCCAACTCTGGCCACTTGTTGTGTTTTTGGGTACCGTTTACCTTCATGATCTTTGTCAATTACGTATGATTTTGGGAACCCTTGTGCCAAGAAAAGTTCGTGCGGCTGCAGCATACGCATTCCGATATCGACAATTTTATAATCCTGCCCTTTAACCGTTACAAGACCAAATCTGTCTCTGGTCGAAATCGTATGCAATGGTTCGTCCAACGACTGGCCAACGCCATGTCCGTAGTATTTCATCAAAAAAGCTGTTACTAGCGCATGATGATCCTTGACCGTAATTGTGTGTAATGGATTATCCAAGCTGATTCCAGGACCCTTATAATTACCGCCGTAATGCTTGGCGAGAAACGCTGTTACGAGTCCGAATCTATTCGCTGTAGGTATCGTTGCAATCGGCTCATCAAGCCCGCTTGCCCTCGTCTCGTTTCCTTGGTGAGTATAGTAGTGCTGCAGAAATACCGCTTTATCATCCACAATATAAGGCTTATCTGCTTCAATCACATATTTCTGTATACCTCTGAATATCCGTAACATGCTATTTTCTACTAAGGGCTTTTTTCTGTAAAATATGCTCGGTGCTGGAATAGACCAATCAATTATTTCGCCAGCTGTTCGAAACGGCTTTTTTAATCCTAATTGCACATTTACTTCGTTGGAATCACCATGAGTTGGCTCTGGCCACTTTATCGGTTGTTTGTCACGCCTAGCGATCATGAACAATCTCTGTCTAGTTGTTGGAGCTCCATAATCACAGGCTTTTAGTGTTTTCCACTCAATCTCATACCCTTGTTTTCTAAGTTGCCTATTAAATGATTTGAATGTATATCCTGACTTTTCAGGGTCTGGTCTGCCGTCTTTAATTGGACCCCATGTTTTGAATTCTTCAACATTTTCTAGTACGATAACTCTCGGTTTTACCGTAGCGGCCCAGCGCAAGGCTACCCATGCAAGCCCCCTGACTTCTTTCTTTACAGGTTTTCCACCTTTAGCCTTGGAAAAATGAGTGCAATCTGGAGAAAACCATGCTAGTCCTACTTTTCTTCCTTTGACAACTTCGATTGGATCGATATCCCAGACACTTTCCAGATAGTGCTCTGTATCAGGGTGGTTCACTTTATGCATTGCTATGGCTGCTGGATCATGATTTATGGCGATGTCAACATTTAAACCAGTAGCTAACTCTATCCCTGTGCTAGCTCCACCGCCCCCTGCAAAGTTATCTACTATAATCTCTCTAAATAAATCTAGTTGTTTTTTCAACTGATTTCACCATCTTTTGGCTAAACATTCTGTTTCTCCTTTCAACGCTCGCTTGCCTTATAAACCGAGTCCTTTCATAAGCTAAACAATGACTCTTGAAAATATCCATGTTGTGCAGCTACTGGGTTAATCCAAAGCACTTCTTGTCTTTTAGCTCCAGCTTCTGCGAGAACGTTCATACTCTCTTTTCGCCAATTAGTTAAAAGATCGTTATATAATTCATGATCATACCCCGATAGCAATACAGGACCAGGATGTCTATCTAGTTGTTTTAATAATTGCTCATGATCATCGATTGTCATTTCGTACTTATAATGCCTTTTCGTACGAGTTTCTAAGATATAAGGTGGATCGGCATATATTAAAACATCTTCTCTCTTGTACCGATCAATTAACTTTTCAGCTGGTTGATTTTCTATTTGAGCCTGCTTAAGCCTCTCTGCAACTTTTAGGATTTTATCTGGAAGCTTTCCCCACTCTTTAGCAGTATCAGGGCCATTTGAAGCTATTAGGCTACGCCAACCTGTTCTATCACTCGTTTTCGCCCCAATCGCCTGCCAGCAACGTACTAAGAAACGCCTTGCTTGCTCTATTTCATTACCTTGCTCAAAATCATAAGAAAGATAATATTCTTCCCTAGATAGAGGAGTGAAATTTATAGAATGGGCTAATTCATCCGGATTATCTCTAATGACTTTAAATAGATTAACTACACTGCTATCTAAATCATTTATCGTTTCAATTGGCGACTTTGTTTTATTGAAAAACACTGCCCCGGATCCAAAGTACGGCTCGAGATATGTTTTATGTTCAGGCATATGATTTATAATCCAACTGGCCATACTCCACTTACTACCCGGATAGTGCAATATTCTTGGTATTTTATTCATTGGAGACAACGCCTTTTTCTATTTGCTCGCTAATCATCTGCAATCCCAACCAGTAAGCAATAAAGCTATATGGCAACCTTTGTCCACAATCAGAAATGCAACTTGCTGCTTCGCCGTCAAACCAATCCACACTAGTATGCTCATAGATGGAAAAGACAGCTTTCTCGAAATGATCATGGAGATCCCAATTCCTAGTTGCACTCATAAGCTCTTCATGCAACTCGGCTTCTTCCTCCTTCAACTCATCAACATGAGACACATCGCACCAGTCGAAGATGAATTCTTTTATTTCTTCGGCAGCCAGTTGACTGTCAAAATCCCACCTTCTCCGTTCGTGGGCAGATAATTTTCCAGTAAAGTACGATAGATTAAAATCTTTAATATTATCGATGGTAGCTAGGCAAGTTAAGTTATATGCAGCGTCTCCTAGATCGCCTGTTACAAAAACCATGTTGTCAGATAGCACGTAATCTATTTGATACATTCGAGTTCCTGGTTCACCCCAATGAATACATTGAAATCCTTCGACACCTTCGATTAACTTGATTTCATGATTCTCAAACCATTGTTCACGGATCTCTTTTTCGGCATTTTTCAAGTATTCATTTTGACTAAGCATTTTGCTTCCCCCTCAAGGCTTTATCAGCTACTTCAAAATACTTCCTATCTATCAAACCAGCCATTTCTTTTATTTGTTCTAAAGCCATCTCTAATTCTTTAATCCTTTTGCCCTGTTTTTCAATGCCTTGCTGAAACTCATTTTTAATCGTTCGCTCACTAAACAGCTCATTGTTTAGGTAGCGACAACGTTTTTCCAGCTCTTGCACAAGTTCGGCTTGTTGGATAAGCCATAAATAATCGTCGTAGATTAATTCAGTTATAAAGTCATGGAGCTTATAGGTATTAGCATTTTTCTTTATTTCTTCCAACCGTGCTCTAAACGTCATTATTAGTAACCTCCAATCTCTATATTTATCAGGCTCCTGAAAAGGAGCCCCTATATTAAGCAATAATAGTCACACGACCAGCTTCAACTTCTTCTTTAAGCGAGCGCCTAAGGTAATCTTTAATATTGTCTACAGCTTCGTTTTTCCAAGCTCCTCCATCTGCCTCATAGAGAGCACAACTTGGTCCCGATTGCATACGAAATATAAAATCACTCTCAGGTTGTACTACTTCAACAAAGGTTCTGTATGGTATTAACGAAACTGGATTCGGTACTTCAACATTTCCAACTGATGCTACTCCCACTTTCGCAACTACTGCCTGTGATATTCCATCATCACTAACCGTCTTAACTTGATCCTCTGTAATGTTACCAACCACTTTAAGCATTACATCGCGATCTTCGTTTTGTATAAAGCAAGATTGTAAGCTAATGTTGAATTTCTCTGTGCTATACCAATCGTTAAAAATAAAAGTCGGGAGAAGTGCTTCTGCTTTTAGAAAATAGTCTCTTTCTTGATCAGAGTTTAATGCTGACTTAACTGTTACAGACGTAGGACTAACCACATGTAAAATAACAGGCTCATCACCATCGAATTCAGATTTTATATAGCTTACTAAACCTGATAAAGTATGAACCGTAAATGGTGTTGCAGTCGGTTCCTCAATCAAGTGCAATTTCTTATCTGAATATGTCTGTCCATTCTCACCATGAATTTCTGCTTTTCCTAATCCAACAATGTATTGCAATGCTTCTTTAATCATTTTTCATTCCTCCAAATTTAGTTTTTTATTTTGTTTGTTGATCTCTAAAGCTAACTACTTTTTCACCTGTATCTTGAGCTACATCTCCATCAGTATCGAAAAACATTTGCCCTTTTGCACCCGATCGCAACTCTTTTCCGATGATATTTCCGTTGTCATCAGCACCCATCATTAGTTTGGTCTCAACCTCTTTCATTGGTTGTAAGCTTACTTTTGTAGAAACAGTTGTATTAAGAACGTCACGTTTTTCATCGCCATGAATCTTAATTGATACTGTGATTGTTCTGTTTTTCTTTGGATCCGTATTAGGATCTGCTATATTCTCCAACACCTTTTCTAATTCTGCGTTTACCTTTGCTGCTAAAGCTCCTTCTGCAAACTCGTTTAAATCAATCATGTACTCCATTTCTTTAACCTCCAAATACTAGATTTTTATTATTATTAAGCAATCTCAGTCGCTATCAATCTATCTACAACACTCAAATAATCCAACGGCACACCATTTTCACTTTTAACGAGCTGGGCGTATACTTCCAAATCACGAATTGAAATGGACTTTCTACCACCTTGCTTGGCTTCTTTCATGTATTTCTGAAGCATATTACTCGGAACAAGGAAAACCTCTCCTAACGCCCTCATATCCACGATAAGAAATGATATAGCCCCTAACTTTTCAGCGACCGCTAGATATTTAAGTTGGTGATCCGATATGATGGACAAGGGAAACCGTTTCTCTTTAGTTGACTTCGCTTCAAAAACCACTGATTTCCCTTGATATATGCCGTCGTAATCGACTGTGCTCTTTTCTTCGTAGAAGCCTTTAAGTACCCTTGTACCCTTTGACTGAAGCACTTTTACTGGCGTAGGCCGTTTATTGATGATGGCTCGTCCTTGGTTAAGATATATCTGATTCGTGTAATTTAGTGTGTTTTCAAACGCCATACCTCGTTTTCCTGTGTAAACCACTTGTATCGTCTCCCTCGTTGTTACCCACTAGAATATTGTTTAAGCAATTGCTCAAGCTCCTTTTGCTCCTTTGCATCACCGGAATTATTTGCTCCACTCTCTTTCTGGGCTTTCTGCTGTTGCTTTTGCTGTTTAAACCATTCTGGAACAGGAGCGCCTACCGCCTGAATACGTGGTTTCGAGAATGATTGCTGTTTTGCTTTTTGTTGATTTCGAAACTCAATATCCTCTGCTTTTGCTTGCTCCATAGTTTTAATGCCTTTATTTGACCAAGACTGCAAAATACTTCTCGCATATCCCCAATTAGGTTTGTTTCGATCTAACGCCCTTGTCATAGCTTCAATGACCATCTTGTCTCCAAAATCATTTATCCAATCAATTATCTCTTCTGAAATTGCTGGACGAATCATCCCAAAATTGTTTTGATAAAAAACAATCGCGTCCTCGCTATTAGCAGTAGTAGTATATAATTCTTTAATTCTTAAATTCTTTAATTCTTGATCTTGTTCGGACTTCGTTCGGACATCGTTCGGCGTTAGTTCGGCATTAGTTCGGACTTTCTCATTTAATGTGTTCTTACTTTCTTTTCCTGTGTCCTCTAACTCTTGATATTTCGCATAGTTTACAATGGTGAATAGTGTTCCTAGTTCCGTTTCTTTAACGTTCACCCTTTCAGCCTTAATTAGTTTATTAACACAAGCTTTAACTGTACTAAGTGAGTATTTTTTATACCCTCTTCCTTCTTTATAAGCTAGTGCATCTCTTAGCTTTCTGTAGGAACTTACATACTGACCCTCGTTTAAAATCATGCCTTTATACTTAAAACCGTCTTTATGACTTGCCTTACCAATCAAAAATATAAATAGCCGAAATGTAGTGACGTCGTGCCATATATCAGAGTCAAATACTTCCCTGTATAGCTTTATCCATCCGTCGCTCATCGTGTCACCTCCTGTCTCTTCTACACAAGATAAATCCTTTACTAGCTTTAATTGGTGTGTATTCTGGATAACCTTTTTCAATGTAATCTTTTACAGCTTCCTTGAAGGCTTCAACATCCACATGTTGCAGATCCCACAACTCTTTCTTGATCAAAACACGGTGCAAATCTTTTTCATTCATCACTTAATCCCAACTCATTAATGAAACGGCTCCTCTGTTTCATTTCCTCGTTACCTCCATAGTTTTTAGTGAATATAGGTCTAGAAATAATTAATTCACTTTTTGCCCTGGTAGAAGCTACATACATCAATCTTCTTTCCTCTTCAATGTCTCCCCTTAGATTAGGGAAAACTTCTTCATTTACACCGATTACAAAAACTTTTTCAAACTCCAATCCTTTTGAACCATGGATAGTCATAAGCTTTACAGCATCAATATCTTCCATCATTTTTTCTTGTATATCTTTTGTAACGAGATATCTCAAGAACGCATCTGGCCGATCACTATCACCTAGACTTCTTTGAATCTGACACCAGCGTTCTATAGTGTCTCTCGCAATCGCTAATGCTTGCACCCTGTTATCTAACCCTAGGCGTTGATACAAAGGAATGAGACCTAATGTATGGACAGTTGCTCTGAACGCTGTGTGGGCGTCTAAATTACCTATTTGACTTCGTAATTTTGATAAAACATTAAAAAATGACTTTAGTTTTGGTTCTTTTTCCTGATACTCTTCCAACGCTTCTAAATACGTTTGATCACGCATAACGGTATTGAGTTCAATTTCTTCTAACTGCATTGCTCTTAATCTGTTTTCAGGGAAATTAACGAGTTTTTTAATTCTCCATGAATCTTTTTCATTTACTGCCAATTCGATAAATCCTATAACCGTTTGAACCACGCTCTCTTTCAAAGGGTCGTTATTGGTTGATAGAACTACACATGGTATGCCGTTCTCTTTTAAATGGTTGGCCATGTTATTTATCAGTCTGTTCGTTCTGGCTAATATGGCTATATCTGAATAACTTTCAACATCACTATCTTTTATTTGTAGAAATGTTTCCATAGCCTCGTCTTCCTCGGAATCATATTCATAAAAACTTATTGAAGTACCACTCACATCCGTTACCAATTCCTTATTAGTCTGATTATTATTGTGCTTAATCAAACTATTGGAAGCTTCCACTATGGGTACTGTAGATCTATAATTACGGGTTAGTTTAATCGTTTCACATGTCGGAAAGTGATTTGGAAATTCAACTATATTTTTAACTTCTGCTCCGCGCCATCCATAAATAGCCTGAAAGTCATCACCAACAACGAATAAGTGGTCTGGATCCATAAGCTTTATAATGTTTAATTGCACTTCTGATGTATCTTGGAACTCATCAACAAACACATATTTGTATTGATCCTTGTAATAGTCACGAACATCTATAAATTCATTCAACAGTTGCTCGGTTCTGTTTAATAAGCCATCTAAATCAACGGCATTATTTTCCCTCATTCGATAGCTGAGTTCTTCTAAAACATCTTTTTCGACATTATCTGTTTCTGAAGGACGCTGCGCTTCTTTCAATACTTTATTTACAGACGTGTCATAATGAAATTCTGATATTATTCGCTTTATAATGCTGTCTCTATCTGATTGGTCATAGATCATAAAGTTTGAATCAAGTCCAATCCGATGACCGTATTCTTTTAAAACTTGTACACAGAATGCATGGAAGGTATTGCAGAAGAGCTTCTTCCCCTCTGCTTCACCAATCAGACCCATGATCCGTTCTTTCATTTCTTTTCCTGCAAGTCTTGTGAAAGTTAATGCCAGCATATTACTGGTGCCAACACGATGCTCATGGTGTAGGTGGGCAATTCTACTCGTTAGCACCCTGGTTTTTCCGGTTCCCGCTCCAGCTAGGCATAAAATCACATCTGAATCTGACACAACCGCCTTATATTGAGATTCATTCAAGCCTTTAAGCAATTGCATGTTCTTTTTCACCGCCTGCAGCAAGATTCCATACTTTCCAACCGTCAACATCTGGTACATCAACAACACCTGCTAAAATGATGTTATCCAGCTTGTTTGATAGTTTTTCCAACCCTTCAAGCGCATTTTTGAAGTTTCTTTTGTCGAGATTTTCAATATTATCAAGTGCCAATACTTTTAATGGTGGATTGGCACGTTCTAAGATAGTTACCATAAAAGCAATTAGATATATTAGCTTTTCACCTGTAGATAGGGAATCAAAATTAGTTGACTGCCCTTCCTTTATCCATCCAAATTGGAATACTTCTTGACCACTAGCACTGGTAGTCTCAAAAAACACTTCATGATTAATACCCATTTCTTTTAAATTAGCTTCAATATCTTTTTTAATAGGATTTAATTGTTCTTTAACAATTAAGCCGCGCACTCCCTTGGAACCTAACTTTTCTTTGATGTCCTTGTAAGAGTCGGCTTTCAGGGTTGCTTTCTTGCTCTCAAACATCGTTTGTCTTAATGTTTGAATCTTATTCTTTACCTTTTCTTGTTCCTGGACTTTCTCCTCAAGTTCATTTATCTGTTCCAAAATACTAGCTTGTTGTTTTTCTAATACGTCTAAAGGAGCAATAGCATCTACTGGTTCACTTTCTAATTTATTTAATTCGGTTTCTAGCTGATCAATGTTGTTTTGCAAGTTTTCATTTTTACGTTCATTAGCTGCGATTTCTTCTTTTAAAGCGTTTATCTGATCAGTAATTTGCTTATTAAAATTGACCACATCGCGAAAATCATTGTTATCTTTTTGAGCTTCTAATCTCCACTTTTGAGCTTCATCTTGTAGCTTTTTGGCCTCTTCCTGCTTTTGAATCCCCTGCGATTCAAGTTCATTCATGTGCCTCTCTAATTCAGTAATTTGTTTAGTCGCATGTTCTACATATGGTGTAAAATCTTTATGACAGGATATCTGTTTTTGAATAACACAAACGCCTTTATTTTCGTTAATTGTGTCTACAGTGGACTGTATCTGGTCACGACGCGATTCTAACTTTTGGTACTCTGATTTTAAGTTCCACGATTCCTGCTTGGCCTGCTCACTCTGCTTAGATAGTTCATCGGCCTTTTGCATGTAATCCGCAGACTTACTTTCAGGAACATATTTAATTTGCTCCTGAAGCTTGCTTATTTGTTTCTCAAACTCTTCATTTGAATGCTTTGGAGTACCTTTCAAATTGTCGATACCTGTTTTTAACTCTTCGATTCGAGCCATTTTTTTATCATGAGCTTGTTTTTTCACCTTGTCTCTAGCGAGTTGCTCTTTTAATTCCAAATATTTTTCTCGAAACTTAGCTAAATCTTCTTTGTTTTGACGTGCATTGCGGTCTGTTTCTCTTTCTTGGTTTTTCAAATCAGCCAGCGAACGAACAGCGCCCTCTGTATCTTTTTTGTTTTTGTTCCAATATTTAACCTGATCATCCACGTAATCACTTAAAGCTGTTAGTCCATCTTCAAATGAAAAGCTATCTGGAAACTGCTCTAATGATTCATCTATAATTTCTTGCAATGTTTCATAATGATCGGGGGCATTTATTTCTGTTTCCGTTGTAAGAAGTTCATCCTCAAGAAACTGCCGTAACCGCTCTTTATCCCATGAACTATCACTACTGGATAATGAATAAATAAAATCACGCCGTTTACTATCGCTTAGATTTATAAATTGACCAAAGTCCAACATAACTGGAAACGATCCTACTTCTTGTTCAATTCTTGCTTTCTTTTTGGTATTAGTTCGCTCTCCCTTAGACGGAGAGATATTGACTGACTCTGAATATCCAATCTCTGTTTCTCCGGTGCTTTTTTTCTTTCTCTCGTTTCTGCTAAACGTTCTAATAAAGTTAAAATCGTCTAATTCTAAACCAACCTTCATTTCATTACTGTCTGATGATAATTTGAATGTTTCTGATGGAGTTTTACCAGCCCCAGGAACATAACCCAAAAGGGCTGTTCCTAGTGCTTCAATTCGTGTACTTTTTCCGATTCCGTTTGGACCAACAAATATATCTGCACCAATAAGGTCTTGTTGAACAGAAGTGCCTTTTACGTTTTCAATGATTATCTTGTTAATGGCCATTAAAATTTCACCTCATTATCAAATAGGGTGCTTTCGTCAAATTTTCCTTGCGATATGTTTTCGCCCGGTTGAGAATAGGTTATTTCTTCTTCATCAGCAGAAACCGCAATATCTTCTTCGGAAACCTCATCCATTTGATCAATTACTTGCACGTTTTGATCTCTAACCTTAATTTCTTCACCACGTTCAGCCTGTTCTGCAACATGCATTAATTCCTCTTTTGATAAGTCTGTAGTAAAACCTATAACGGTAACTTGACCATACTTTTGCCCTTTACCACCATTCGGCTCTACATAAGTAGTCGATAGAGCTGGATGTTTCTTGAGTACGTTTCTTTCACAAATAGTTTGTGCTTTTCGTTCGGCAAACAACTTATTATTAATATAGGTATCAAATGCCTTGATGACATCCTTATGACTAAGATCTACCCACACACCCATGGAGCCTTCTATTTTGAAAAATGCACCTATCTTTCGATCTTCTTCTGTAAGCATTTGTTCCATACATAATCGACCTACATCTTTGTTATATTGTGCTTTTTTGGCTAAGTCTTGAACCAAATACATCTTAATGTCGTAAAGTAGTGTAGATGACGTGATAACCATGTTTCCAATAGGTGAATAACCAACTCCGATTTTCTTCACCCATACCTTCGAGATAGTACCAGATTCCGGATCAACAATTGGATAAGGGTTTACAACTACTTTTCCATCTGGAAGGGTCAATGTTTCAGGTGTAATGATGGATATGCCTGCAATTTTATTCATTTCACGATAGCCAGCTTCTGTGATCATTACCTTGTTTTGTATTTCAGCAAGATGACCTTTTGATTCCAAAAGATTTACCTTTCCTTTTACAGCCTTGATGTTCCCTTTAGCGCTTTTGCGAATAAAAACTTCATTTTCCCCTAAGATTGCTACCTGGTTTTGATTACTCATTAACTTTTCCTCCTGTTGATCAATTACATTCAAAACGATATAATGAATGTATTAGATTGTTATTTATAAACTGATCGCATGGCGGTGCGATCTTTTTCTTTGCTTTTTTATAGTTTCAGATAGCGTTACTTCAAAAAAACGTTGTGGAATATAGCTCATTCCCCATTGTTCCGCTATCTGAAATTCTATGAATATAGAAGTAAGCAACATTTCCTTATCATAATTTGATAACTGTACTATCTCTTTGTAGATTTCATCGTAATTTCTCATTCTCTCACCCTCTCAATATGCCCGATCATATCTACCACCTAGAACTTCTAAGACTTCCTTTGCTTGATCTTCTAGTTCTCCTACTAAAAAGAAAGCCTCTTCAATAACCAAAATTTCTTCACCGCTAAACACTTCATTACCTAACGCATCTATACCGTATTGATTGGTATATACATTCATTTTTGGATAACCATATTGCCTAATTTGAGTAATTTCAGGATGCTCCATCTTTTACCCCTCCTAACCTAGTTCTTCAACACGTTCAATGATTAATTCGTGCGTTTTTTTAAACGCCATCCATTTTCCTTCAGCTATTCCAGATTCATAGGTACGATTATCTGGATAATGAACAAGATCTGCTTCCGCAAGAACCTCCTTGCTCAGTTTCAACAACTCTGTAGCAACAGCTTTATCTATTTCATTCATGATTTCCCTCCTAACTAGTAATCACAATTGATACATAAAGAAACACCATCATGACTATAAAAGCGACCCATATCTTAATTACATGTGCTTTATCGCTCATTTGTATTGCCTCTGTATCGCTTCGACGTTAATTTTTCGGTTAGCCAAATCTTGTACAGTTGCATAAAACTTATCTTGGTTGTATTTATGGCTGCTCATTTCATTGAGCACTCCAACTGACTTTAATAAATCCCTGGCTAGCATTTCTGCATCATCGTATTTTGCGTTACACATTGCATTTACAGTTCTTTCGGCAAGGTCAATTGTACACATACATTCTTTGCTTGCATGGCTAATGTCCTTTGGCAGAAAGTGTTCTTCTAAGTTCATGTGATCTCCCTCCTATATTTGCTCTAATATAATTAACGCCCATAGTAAAATTCCATATACAGCAACGTAATTATCGTTTGCTTTCATATGAGACCTCCGAATCTTAATATAGTGCCGGTTATTAATTGGGATAATTGCTGTACTGCACTTACTGCATCCGTGTTATAAATAAACGCTATTAATAAATCATGAGCCTGCGTTTGTTTACACCAATTAATTAAATCTGCGGCTTTTAACTCAAGTTTGTTGCTTTCTAGCCTAGACACATTACTGCGAGACATGTGCAGTCTTTCAGCCATATCTTCTTGACTAAAACCAGCACCTTTCCGCATCTTTTTTAAAACAGCTCCAAATTGCAATTGTTTCACCCCCTTTTTTGTGCAGGTAATGCACATGTGCGTGGGTTGCACAGTAATATGAATTTGTATGTTTTATAATGAAATTACCGACCCCCACTCGATGTCTAAGGTCTCATAACTCTCAGTTGTCCATATTGGCTACTTTGTTGTTTGTTTTCTTCATAGTTCATGATTTGGGGAATTGATCTTTTTTCTACCCAATCATCCACAAGGTCCTTCCTGAAAACCCATTTTCTCCTTCCTGGAAAGCGAAGGACCGGTAAATTCTCCTCATGAACATATTTTCTGAGAGTATTAACAGAAACCCCGATATACGCTGCCGTTTCCTTTGAATCCATATGACCTTGCACTTAAATCACCTCGTTAAAAGTTTGTTGATTGTTATATTCATCTATTTCTATTTTCAAGCTTGTAGATGGTTGCCACATACCGATGAATCGAAGCCCTTCTTCAAATTGCTTTTTTGGTAAATCTCCATAGCGCGGAATAGTGAAATGATCTTTAAAGTCACGCCAGAAGTTCGAAAATACTTTTCTGTTTAGCTCTTTATATGCTGGCGACTCTTTACCGCCTAAGACTTTCATTATTTTTCTGTTAGCATTTTTTCTAATTCGAAATTCTTCCGAACCATCGATGCGCATTGTTTCTTCTAAGCTTGTTATTCTTTCATTGTGTTGTTCTAGAGCTTCTGAAGCTTCAAGTGTTAATTTCAACGAAGCCATTAATTGTTCTTTATCTGATAAAACTCTTGGTTGTTGCAACTTTTCTTTCATAGCTTTGAACTCGCTTAAAAACTTAACTTTCATTTTCATAGCTTCCGGTGTTATATAAGACATTGCTATAATTGCGAAAGCATCTTCACTTAAATCAAATTTTGTGTACCACTGTTTATTTTGCGAGTGCTGATATTGGGTCTCGCCAAAGTTGGCGGCACTCCATTTTTGCTCGCCAGCTTCATGCAACTTAATGATTTGCACTTTGACATCCCTAACAACTTTGTCGTGAGGTTTAGCAAAAACTTCTGCTACCGTTAAGGTGTCAGTCAATACTTTATCGTTTTGAATAAAAACTAATTGTTTCATTTGATTGCCTCCTATATGGCTTGTTTTCCATTGGACGATTCGTCCAGATTATTATTAAAAAAAAGTTCATCTACAGTGTAATTTAATTTGTCGGCAATTCTTTTTGCTAGGTATATTCCCGGGGTTCTTTTACCTTGCTCGATTTTGTAATAGTAAGATGCTGATATCCCAACTTGTTCAGCTAATTTTTCAACATCCTTATATCCTTTTTCTATTCGTACATTCCGTAGCTTAGTTCTCATGTAATCACCACCTTTATATGGACGAAATGTCTTATATATTCATATTAATGGACGATTCGTCCAAAGTCAATACTTTTCTACCCTTTTCGTCCAAAAATATTTTTAAGTTGGACAAATGGGGTAAAATGAAGAGTAATGGAGGAATAAATTATGAATTTTAATGATAGATTAAGTAACCTTAGAAAAATGCATAAGCTAAGTAGAGAAGAACTAGCAAAGAAGTTAGGTGTATCATACTCAACTGTCGCTAAATATGAATCCGGGACAAGAGAACCAGACTTCAATACGCTAGATAACATTTCCCTTCTATTCGATGTAACTACTGATTATTTACTAGGTAGATCTGATCAACCGCATCTGTCTAAAGAAGAGGATATAACATATTTTAAGAATAAAATTGCTGAAGAATTTCCAGACATAGACCTCATGTTTAAAGATATGAAATCTTTAACCGCTGAGGACATGAAGGAAGTTTATGAGTATATAAAGTTTAAAAAGAGTCAGAAAGAAAAGTAATATAAACGGGGGTTAAATGCGTAGCAAAATTATGTTTTTTATTATTTTTGCTGTACTTATTTTTAGAAGCAAAACCCCTATTTCTTTTGATAATTTGAACAAGGAGCAAACAGTTTTCCTGTTGAACTCCTTCTACTCGACAAAGATTTATATGATCTTTCTTTGAGATATCAATCTATGATGAGTAGCCATGTACGGTGTCCCAAAAGAAATTTTTCTTTTGAAAAAAATTTAATCATTTAATAGGATTATAGAACTACAGACTATATAACTAGGAGGGGGTAAAATGGGGGTTATATTCGATGTATTGTTTTTCCTAAGCATGATTTTTATTGCATTAGGAATAATTTTACTATTAATAAAAGCATTATTTAAGAAAGGACCGTCTTTTAAAAAAGCGTCAATATTAGTTGCTTCTTCACTAACTGTATTTATAATCTCTGGAATATTCATGCCAGAATTAACACCTGAACAAAAGGCTAAAGTGGAAGAAAGGAAGGAAGAAAAAGAACTTGCTGCAGCTAAGCTAAAATCCGAAAAGGAAGAGCAAGAGAAACAAGAACGACAAGAGCTAGAACAAAAAGAAAAAGCAGATCAAGAACGCAAAGAAGAAGATAAAAAGAAAGAAAAGAAAATAGCTGAACAAGAAAATATGAAAAAAGAACAACAAGAAACAAAAGAAGAGGAAGAAAAATTAACAACACCTAAAAATGCGGTAAAAGAAAACATTAAAAACGAAAAATCTAAAGCCAAAATAAATTTATCTAACGCTAAAGATGCTAAATCTATTAATGAACTTTTAAAGAAAGATCATGATCGAATTGACAATGTCTTGCTTGAGAATAATATCGCAATTGTTATTTATGCTGAAGGATCATTTTGGTCGGAAACATCAGCATTCAAGGATTTTGCTATCGACTCTACCTCAATCATGAGAGAACTAAAAAACAATAAGAATCTAAAAGGAATTGGCTTTGTTCAAATGATGTCTATGACTGACCAAAAGGGCAATGAATCTATAGAAAGAACGATTATCACTCATTTTAATAAAGAAAATTATGATGAAATCAATTTTAAAAACTTTGTAAATCAAATTTATGCAGACTCAAGTAATTTTTATAAAGTTTCTAATGGATACTGGATGCATCCATCAATTTATCAAAATATAGAAGAAAAGACACTAAATGGATTACCTTTTGTTCCTGCTGAAAGCTTAAAAGGATTTAAAACGGTGTCAGATATCACAACTTAAGGTGCATTAACTACTGTACCTATTTTTATCCAATGAAGAATTGATTTAAAATACAAAGAGAAAAGAACTGTTAGGGCTATCAAAGGTGTGCTTAAAGCGCGCCTACTACTTTACTCTTTAAACGAACATACTTTCTATTAACTGGGGGGTTATGGGTTGTACACGCACCTTGAAGATTACATATATGAACTATATACATCAATTGGAATTGAAATTCCTGCTAACTTAGACAAACAAATAATAGCTAAAAAATTAGGTGTAGAAATAATTTACGAAGAAGATAAGCTATTTAGATTTGACAACGAAATAAGTTTAATCAGAAGCGATATGAGGCAAGAGTGGATGGATTTTGGTCATGAAATTGGTCACTATCTAAGACATTGTGGATGTCAGCTGAATATGCATCGTTTGTTTATAGATCTACAGGAATGGCAAGCGAACAACTTTGCTTATCATTTTTGCGTACCGACATTTATGCTGGGTAAGTTATATAACTATACAATATATGACGTTATGCAACTATTTAATGTTGATTATGATTTTGCTTACACAAGATTAGAAATGCACAAAAATAAAATGTTAACTGGAGGTTATTTTAATGAAGCTTATCTCACTAGAGCATAAACGAAGGAGGAAAAATAATGGCAAAAGGACATGCAAGGCCTAGAGCGAATGGTAAATGGCAGTTGGAAGTGGATCTCGGCAGCTATGTAGACCCGGCAACTGGAAAGACGAAGCGCAATCGAAAGTACAAGACGATTACAGCCAAGGGCTCCAGAGAAGCAGAAACAGAGCTGGCCCGATTTGTGGCTGAAGTAACAGGAAAAGGTTTTTATGAGCCTGAAAAGATGATGTTTATTGATTTTGTCAATCATGAATGGTTACCTAAACATGCTGAAAAGCATTTATCACATACAACCCTTGAAAATTATATCGGCTGCCTTGAAAAAAGGATACTCCCTGCTTTCCAATTTTTACGCTTGGACCAAATTAAACCAGTACATATATTAGATTTTCTGCACAACATCCAAGAAGTTGGAATGCGGCTTGACGGCAAAGAAGGCAAGTTGTCCAGTTCACAGGTTTTTTATCATTATAGAGTTTTAAACAATATTTTTAACTTTGCACAGAAACTTAAATTGATTAAGGATAACCCGGTAAAGAATGTGGATAAGCCAAAGGTAGAATATAAAGAGTCTAAAGTTTACACATTAGAAGAAGCGAGTAAACTGCTTGAGTGCCTCGAATTAGAAAGTGACGTTCCGCATTGGCAAATCATAATTAAACTGGCTATCACGACCGGCATGAGACGTTCTGAGTTATTTGGCTTGGAGTTTAAGCATTTTGACTATGATAATCGTATTGTGCATGTTAAACAAGCTCTAACATACACAAAGGAAAAAGGATACCAAGTGCATGAAATTAAAAAAGGAAACCGTACTTCCAATCAGAGGGATATAGTCTTATCCGAATCTCTCATTGCTCCCATAAAAAAGCTTGAACACCATCGAAAAAAAGAGAGACTTGCTGCTGAAAAATTATGGATGGATGGGAAGTATAATTTTATTCTAGCAGATATTACCGGGAAGCCCTTTAACCCAGAAGCGTTGAAAAACTGGTGGTCACGATTTATTAACCGGCACAAGTTAAAATATATAAATATTCATGCATTGCGACATACATCCGCTACTCTTTTGATAAACGAAGGTGTGCATGCAAAAGTCATTTCAGAACGTCTGGGCCATGCTGATATAAAAACAACAATGAATATTTATGGGCATGCCCTAAAACAAGCTGATGAACTGGCTACGAAAAAATTAGACGATGCCCTTTTCGGAACAACCAAAAAAGCATAATATAAACTATCTAAAATCAACAAGAAACAAGGTTTCGCCGTCAAAATGTCGGCGAAACCTTGTTTCTTGGTCAAGTCTATGAAACAGAAAAAACGCTCAATCCCTTGCAGGACAAGCGTTCTGAGGTATGATTCCGATTGGGCTCGAACCAACGACCTCCACCCTGTCAAGGTGGCGCTCTCCCAGCTGAGCTACGGAATCATAGAATCAATTAAAAGCGACAATTATTATTATACATAAGAACGTGTGATATTGCAAGTATTCGTAGGAAATCGTAATCGATATAATACTTGTCAATTTCTCCATATTTCTTTGGTCATGACAATATACACAGTTTCTGTATCACCATTTCTATGAACGAATATCGCTACGTAGTTAAAACCAACATTTTTATACATATCACACCATAGTATCTTCTTTTAGATTAAGTTTTGCATCAATTAAACAACAAGCAATGGGATCTGATCTTCAACCAAGTCCAATAATCTGTATAACACACTCCTTAGTCTCAACTATCTTTATGATTTAACCACTTATGATCAGGTGCATGAACTAGATGAAAAGCATATTCCCTTCCCTTTTTATATGGAGCACTTGTTTACTAATTTCCTTACAGAGACTAACAAATGTTACCAACTCTCTCATTATTGTTCATGTCACCAACTCTTAACGAACCACATTTGTACTAATACTTAATTTGTGCAAAAAATTCTTAAGTACTTTTCAGGCTCATTTTCTCACATACTATTGGAAGTGAGGATGCAATCCTGCTACAATAAAGAACAGAAAAAACAGAAGGGATCTGGACAACATTAAAGATAAATGGCTGGCAAAACTTTCATTGAAGAAAATGACTACCTTGCTCGTTTTAATCTCTGTCATAGCCTCGCTTATTGCTTCTGCCATTCTTTTAGATGACTATGTATTGGAGAGAGAACATCGAGCAGTGCAAAATAAAATTAAAAATGTTGCTAGAATGGTCGCTAAAGATACACGTGTGATAGACAAAGTGGAAGGTTCTCCGTCAGATGCTACTATTCAAAACTATGCAAATAAAGTGATGAATGCAACTGGCGTCAGCTTTGTTGTTGTTTTAGATAATGAACTTACTCGAAAGTCGCATCCAGATGAAAGTGTAATTGGTGGCACATTTTCTAATATTGAAGATGCAAGTAGATCATTGAATGGTACAGAGCATTATTCTAGACATATAGGAATCCTTGGAGAAGGAACACGCTTTTTTACACCGATTTGGAATGACGAAGGGGAACAGATTGGAATTGTTTGCGTAGGGTATGTGCAACAAACTATTAATGATGAATTATGGAATGCGCGGAAAAATTTATATGTCGGCCTCGGTGTTGGTCTATTAGTAGGTATCATAGGCGCGCTTTACTTAGCAAGATATTTGAAAAAAGTGCTATTAGGACTTGAACCTAAACAAATTGTTGCTCATATGAAAGAGAAAGAAATTATTATTGACTCTGTTAGTGAAGCAATTATTGCTGTTTCTCCTAAGCGCAAGGTATTATTACAAAATGTTAATTTTAATAAGCTACTCAATAAAACAGAAGTTGCAAAAAAAGCAATTTCCAATGGATACCTTAATGATACGCTTTTTTCCTTAATATTTGACGATGTATTTAAAACAGAGAAACCGATCGCTAACCGAGTAACAGTTATTAACCATTATGAATTTATCGTCAATGTGCAACTCATTTACATTGATAAGAGCATCTATGGAGCGGTAGCAACTTTATATGATCAATCTGAGCTACAACATCTAATTCGAGAGTTAAGCGGGACGGAACAATACATTGATTCTTTACGTGCGCAAAACCATAAGTTTATGAATCAACTCCACACTATTTTAGGTTTAATTGAACTAGAAAAGTATGAAGATGTGCACCATTTTGTTCGTGTCCTTAATCATAATTATCATCGTGAAATGGGCTTTGTGACGGATAAAATTAAAAGCTCAGCAATAGCAGGTTTTTTACTTGGGAAAACAAGTGAGCTCGACGAACAAGGTGTTACATTAATCATTGATGAAGACTCCTATTTTCCAGCGATAAAAATCGGCGATATGCTTCATGACTTACTACTCTCTATGGGTATTCTTATTGACAATGCAAAAGAAGCTGTCATAAATAGCTCTAAAAAGCAAGTAATCCTTTTTCTGAAATATGATGAGGCTGAAGAAGTAATCATGTTTGAAGTACAAGACACAGGACCGGGTATTGAAAAACATGTATTACCTAAAATATTCGAACGCGGTTATTCTACAAAAGGAGAGAACAGAGGCTATGGATTGGACGCCATTCAATCCATTGTAAAGCAGTATCATGGACTTGTCGATGTCCAAGCAAAAACTGGACGAGGAAGTACTTTTCGTATCGAATTTCCGTTCAAATGGAGGAACAAAAATGATGAAAGTAATGATCGTTGAAGACGATCCAATGGTAGCTACCATTAACCAACAATATATCGAACGATCAGAAGGATTTCATACCATTGCCGCAGTAGGAACAATTACGGAAGTTTGGGAAGCCTTAACAATGGACATACCCAATTTAATCTTGCTTGATGTTTATTTACCCGGCCAAACAGGCTTAGAATTTTTGCAAGAATTAAGACAAAAACAGTATTCGATCCCCGTCATCATGATTACAGCTGCGGATGATATTGGAACAATTAAAACGTCCTTAGAGTACGGAGTCATTGACTTTCTAATTAAACCTTTTACCTACCAACGATTTAAAGTAGCCATCGATAACTTTATGCAATATCATAAATTGACAACGAGCATGGAAAAAACGGATCAAGAAACGTTAGATCAACTGCTTATTAAAGAAAAAACACCAATATCATCCAGAAATAATAATGTCTTAACACCTCTCCCTAAAGGTTTATCCAAACTAACCTTAAAAAAGGTGCTTCAAGCTATTGAAAAACAGACTCATGCCTTCTCTACCGAGGATATTGCTTCAAGTATAGACTTATCACGAATTTCTACAAGAAAATACTTGCAGCATTTAAATGACATTGGTTTTTTAGAATCAGAATTAAAATATTTATCCGTTGGTCGTCCTATTATGATTTACCATGTCGTGCCAAACAAAGAGCATTTAATTGTAGATTATAAGTGAATTTACCCTTTAGATAAAAGAAAGTCTGTTGCAAAACCCACCATTTTTCTTGCTTTCAAACATGATAGGTAATCACTCACCTGCAAAAAATAACTCGACTCAAGATGCCCTTGTATCTTACTGTAAAAAAGAGGAAGCACCTTCAAAGATGCTTCCTCTTTTTTTACGATCGTAAAGTATAAAAACTTTTAGGGGTAATTATACTTTTTTAACAAATCTAGGATACAGCTTGACTCTTTTCAGGAAGTTCTACGACATTTGTCGTGCTCCCTTTTGTAATCGTATCATGTAAGTTTTCAAAGCTTGTCTCAATCATATTTGTTAAAGCTTCGTCTGTATTTGATCCGATGTGGGGTGTAATCAACACACGTGGATATAAATCAACAAGTGCTTGTACAGTTGAATCTAGCTTTTTACCATCATTAAACTGTTGGAAGAAAATCTCCTTTTCATTTGCAAATACATCCGTGGCAAATCCAGCTAATTTATGTGTACGAAGTGCTTTAAGGATCGCCTCATTATCTTGAAGTTCTCCTCTAGCAGTATTAATTAAAATGGCTCCCTCCTTCATTTTGGCAATAAAATCATCGTTGACCATATTATCATTTTTCCCTGGGAAATAAGGAACATGTAAACTCACAATGTCACTTTCTTTTAATAGATCATCTAATTCCATAAAAGTAACTGTTTGCTTCGCTTCTTCACTTTGGTAAACATCATAACCGAGCACTTCTGCACCAAGTCCCTTAAAAAGCTTTGCTTCTGTTAAACCTATTTTCCCTGTCCCGATAATCCCTACCTTACAGTTACGAATTTCTTTACTAAACATAACGGAATCAACAGTAAAATCTTTGTTCGCCGTTTTAGCGGTTGTGTAAGCAGTATGGCGTAATAACGACATAGCAAGCGTTAAAGCTAATTCAGCAATAGCATTGGGTGAATAAGATGGTACACGTGCTACATACATGTCGTAATCTGCTGCTGCTTGTAAATCAATATGATTATAGCCGACGGTTCTAGTAAATACATATTTAACCCCAAAGCTATGCATTTTTCCAATATTTATTCTATCGGCAACACAATTTCCTCGTAGTAACACAGCATCCATTCCTTTTGCTGTATCTATATTATCATGTGTTAGTAAATCCTCCACTAAAGTTAAATCAAAACCGTATTTATTTAATTGGTTAAAAAATGGCTCTTCATTCTCTCTTACGCCGTAACAAACTACTTTAATCGTCATTCTTACCCTCTCCTTATTGAATATTATTAATCATCAGATATCAAGTCTCGCATTTCATTTGTACGAAGCTCTAAAATCCTTTTTTTTAAAATAAATTTGTTGAAGTAATCATATTAATGACAATAATCCAGATTGGAACCATGACAACTGCACTAATCGTTGATAGTAAAGAAGCATTCGATGCAAGTAACGCATCCTTATCAAAGCTAATAGCATATGCAGCTGCTACTGTTGCAGTAGGTGCCGCCATCATAATAACGATGGTTCCTACAGATACTGCACTCATCGTCAAGATGCCCGTTAATGAAAGAATCGCCAAAATAACAATGTTAATAATTGGAACTAGTACAACTTTGTTCGCACTGTATATTAAGGATGTCCGATCCGAAATAGCTGTTTTAAAATCAACAGAGCCTAATGTTGCTCCAATTGCTAACCATGCTAAAGGTGAAGCTAAGCTGGCTAAGTATGTCATTGGCTTAAATAACCATGGAGCAGTTTGATCAATTCTTAAAAATGCTACAGTTGAAGCAGTACCATCTGCTGCTACAACGCTCATTTGTGGTAAGGAATCTTGAAATACCCAGATAAACAATCCTACAAAGGTAGCAATAACTATCGGATTTAAAAACATTTCTTTAATATTTTTTGCTTCCATTTTCAACCCGCTCATTTTTATATAGCCGTAAGAGTAAAGAAAGATCCGATAACCAATATTAAAGATGGAAGCGTATAGAACACCTTCAGCACCATAAATTGCTCCAACAATTGGAATACCAAAGAACGTAGTGGAACCAAAAATAGTTAGTACACGTAAAGTATCTTCTTTATCCCCTTTAAACTTCGCATACATTGGTTTAGAGACAATAATTAAAATAATATAAATAGCAATTCCCCAAATTAAAATACCCATTCCCTCAGCTAACGATTGTTGGTCAATGTCTTTCATAAAAGCTTTTAGTGCTAAAGCTGGTAACGCTACAGACAATACCACTCTGGATAACATTTTTCCTACTTGATCACTAAAGATATTTTTCTTTCTACAATAATAACCTAATAAAATAATGAACATCGTTGACGTAATCGCACTGATAATATTCATATCTGTAAAAGTGGTTTTAAAAATTTCTAGTATTTCCATCGTCTTTTCCTCCAAAATTTAATTGTGAATTTTTTCACATAATAATTTATAGATAATTTAGCGCGCTATCTCTTACAGCCTTATAATAGTGCAATCGCTTCGCTTTTAAAATATAATCTAACTAAACTAACTTTTGTAATTAAAGTAAGTGAAATACTGAGCATAACGGCTATACAATTACTCCTTGAAGAGTAAATTGTAATAATAACGGAAGTTTTTTATACTCAAAAAGCGGGAATATAATTAGTGGTTATCTTCGCCCCGCTATTTGAAATTAAACTTAGCTATTTTTTGTTACTGATACAGCATTCGGCGTGCTTCCATTTGTTAGTACATCATAAAAATTTTGGAAGCTAGTTTCAATCATGTTTTTAAGTGCCTCATCTGTATTGGAACCGATATGAGGAGTAATTAACACTCTTGGGTACAGTTCAATTAAACCCTTGACTGTTGGATCAAGCTCATCGTTGTTTGTAAACTTTTGGAAAAATATCTCTTTTTCATTAGCGAATACATCCGTAGCAAATCCTTCTATTTTTTTCGTTAATAAAGCCTCAAGTATTGCCTCATTATCTTGCAGTTCTCCACGAGCGGTATTAATTAGAATAGCCCCATCTTTCATCTTAGAAATAAAGGATTCATTAATCATCTTTTCGTTTTCACCTGGTAAATAAGGAACATGGATGCTGACAATATCACTGTCTTTTAACAATTCGTCCAGTTCTTTAAAAGTAACCACTTGTCTCGCTGCTGCACTTTGGTAAATATCATAACCTAACACCGTTGCACCTAAACCTTTGAACAATTTTGCTTCTGTAAGCCCAATTTTTCCTGTACCTATAATCCCTACTTTACAATTTCTCACTTCTTTACTAAACATGACTGGGTCAACGGTAAAATCTTTTTCTGCTGTTTTTGCTGTCGTATAAGCTGTATGCCTTAACAAAGACATCGCCAAAGTTAAGGCTAATTCTGCAATTGCATTTGGAGAATAAGAAGGAACCCTTGCTACATATATGTTATAATCTTTAGCGGCCTCTAAATCAATATGATTGTAGCCTACTGTGCGAGTGAAAACATACTTCACACCATACTCCTGCAATTTCTTCAAATTTTTCCTATCTGCCGTACAGTTAGCCCGTAATAAGACACCATCTGCCCCCTCTGCTGTCTCTATGTTTTCATGGGTTAACAAAGGTTTGATTAGCTTTAATTGAAATTGATATAGATTAAGTTTATGAAAGAAGGCAGTTTCATTTTCACGAACGCCATAACATACTATTTTAAAATTCATGCTGTCATTCTCCTTTTATACTTCATTATCCAAATATAGGTAGTCCAGCTATTATATTAATTACAATAATCCATATTGGAATAAATATGACTGCTGTAATGGTCGATAGGAGCGATGCGTTTGAAGCTAACAAAGCATCTCGATCGAAACTGATTGCATACGCTGCTGCCACTGTAGCTGTTGGGGTTGCCATCATAATTACTATTGTTCCTAAAGAAACATCACTTACAACAAGCACATTCGTTACTGCAAGCAAAGAAAGGAAAGCAATATTTAAAAGAGGAACAATAATTACTTTATTAAAGCTATAGAACAAGGATGTACGATCCGTTAAAGCTGCTCTAAACTTAATAGCCCCTAAGGTCGCCCCAATTGCTAACCACGCAAGTGGAGAAGCTAATCGCGCAAGATATTCCATCGGCTGAAACAACCAAGGTGCTGTTTGGTCAATGCGCAAAAATGCCACATCTGCCTTTGTTCCATCTTCTGCCACGACACTAACTTGAGGCAAATACCCTTGGAATATCCAGATAAATAATCCTAAAAAAGTGGCAATGATGATAGGATTAAGAAACATTTCTTTTATATTTCCAACTTCCATTTTCAATCCACTCATTTTGATATACCCATAAGAGTATAGAAAAATACGGTACCCAATGTTGAAAATAGAGGCATATAAAATTCCCTCTGCTCCATAAATTGCTCCAACAATCGGTATTCCAAAAAATGTGGTAGATCCAAATATAGTTAATACACGCAATGTATCCTGACGATCTCCTTTATATTTTAAATACATTGGTTTGGATATCAGGATCAAAATAATATAGATAGCTATCCCCCAGATAAGCACCTCTATTCCTTCTGCTAATGATTCAGCATCAATATCTTGCATAAATGCTTTAAATGCTAACGCTGGTAATGCAACAATAAGAACTACTTTTGATAGTACCTTTCCAACTTGATCATTAAATAATTCTTTTTTACGTAGAAAAAACCCCAACAATATAATGAACAACGTAGAAGAAATGGCACTAACTATTTTCATATCTGTAAATGTCTGTTGAATCTCTTGAAGTATCGTCATGATTTCCCTCCAAATTTTTAATATATCCTTTACATTTGAATAAAGGCTCGGGGCGCCCGTTTAGCAACGTAGTGACTGGAACGAATCAACGAAAGTTTTAGGGATCATGCTCCTGCAACAGGAGTATGCCGGCACCCTCCGGCAAGTCCGTCTTTAATCGACCTTCCTATTTAGAACGAACCGATGATGACTTATCTTAGGGCAATGGAGTGAAGTCGCCTAGTTGTTGGGCGCTTGTGCCGGACGGGGCCTATTCAGTTATTTGGTTACGCCGCAATGCTTTTCTTATTTTTTAAAAAAAGCTTGAATTGACTCAAACAAATTTTTCCCTATAGTCTGCTTTTTATACAAAGCGCATTTATAAGGAATACATTATTTTAAAAATAAAATGGAAATGATAGCTTAAGAGCCTTTCTCTATCTTTTACTTGAAGTGGTCTGTCGGTTTTTGCAAATCTTATTTGTGAATTATTGATCATTAATCTATTTACGGTTTGGATATTGGATAAATCCATAAAATGCATTTATAATAGGTAGAAATTGTGTAGCATCATGGGGAGGAGTCATCCTTGAAGACTGTTTTATCATTTATGAAACCATATAAGCTACCGGCTGCCGTTGCATTTGCACTTATGCTTGTTGAACTGGCTGTGGAGCTTGCACTTCCCTTCTTATTAGGGAAAATGATTAACGAAGGAGTGGTGAATCAAGATTTATCAACCATCTTGAAATGGGGAAGCATTATGATTACGCTTGCTTTCATCGCTTTCATAGCTGGTCTGATTAACTCATTTTACGCTTCACATGTAAGCTGGGGGTTTGCTTACGACCTACGTGAAAAGCTATTTGCTAAAATACAAGCTTTTTCATTTTCACATTTGAATCAATATCCAACATCTGCTTTAATGACTCGATTTTCCAATGATATTCGACAAATGCAAAATACCATTTATATGCTCCTTCGAATTATGTCAAAAGCACCACTAATCGTTATTGGTGGTGTTGTAATGGCCTTTATCGTAAACGCTAAGCTTGCTATTATTTTTCTCATTACCGTTCCCCTATTAGTTGGTTTTGTTCTTTGGGTGCTTCAAATTGCTAGCAAGTTATTTCAAAACGTACAAAAAAGCGTCGATACATTAAATCAGGTGATGCAAGAAAATTTGAGTGGTATGCGCTTAATCAAAGCTTTTTCTCGTAGAAAACACGAAGAAGTACGATTTAAAAAAGCTAACCAATCGTTAGCCGAAAGAACGAGGTCGACCTTTCGTTTCGTTGAAGCTTCGATGCCCATTTTGTTATTTGTTATGAATATGAGCCTATTATTTATTATTTGGTTAGGCAATGCACAGGTAGTAGCTGGAACGACGAATGTTGGTGATGTTGTTGCAATTATTAATTATGCATTAAGAGTTTCCATGTCTATTTCTATGTTTACATTTATTATTATGGCGTTTTCACGAATGCAAGCATCTACCAAGCGTGTGAACGACATTTTGCATATCCATACAGAGGGGGCGCAAAACGTAGATTGGAATGACACTACCGTCAATCATGTTCAACGTGGGACAATATCTTTCCAACACGTATATTTTTCCTACCCTGCTCATAAAGAATCGGTCTTGCACGATATCACCTTTAACGTGAAAAGCGGAGAAAAAATTGCTGTAATGGGTGCTACTGGTGCAGGGAAGACATCTTTATTTCAATTAATCCCTCGATTGTATAAGGCTAATCATGGGATCATTACCATTGATGATCAAGACGTTACGTCGTATCCTTTGAACCAGCTTCGCGATAGTATAGGCTACGTACCTCAATCTCCTTTACTATTTACTGGCATGATAAAGGAAAATATCGCTTGGGGAAAACCTCGGGCTACCATGGAAGAAATTATACAAGCGGCAAAAGATGCTCAAATTCATGAAACAATTATGCAGTTAAATGAGCGTTATGAAACTAAAGTCGGGCAAAAAGGAGTGAATCTTTCTGGAGGACAAAAACAACGAATTTCTATCGCTAGAGCACTTATTCGAAAACCAAAAATCCTAATGTTGGATGATAGTACGAGCGCACTGGATTTAGCTACAGAATCTCAATTGTTAGAAGCTATTGAAACCTATCATTGCACTACATTAATTATTACGCAGAAGATAAGTACAGCAATGCGTGCCGACCGTATTCTTCTTTTGGATAAAGGAGAGATACTAGCACTTGGCACACATCAATTCCTTCTTAAGTCTTCTGAGCTATATCAACGTATTGTAGAATCTCAATTTGGAAAGGAAGTTTCCCATGCTAAGTAAACAATTGAAACAGCCTTTTCAATATAAAAAAATACCCATATCATCAAATTCAAGCCATAATCAAAAACGTGCTCAAGATACGAAAGGAACCATCAAACGCATTTGGTCTTATTTAGCTAATGAAAAAATAAAGTTAACACTCGTTATTTTCATGGTAGTCGCTAGTTCTGCGCTTGGTCTTTTAGGACCGTTTATGATTGGTATGGCAATTGATGATTTCATTGTTACTAAACAAACAACCGGATTAGTTACGTTATTGATTTGGCTTGTAGTCATCTATCTCTTACATGCTTTATCCATTTTTCTGCAAAATTTTTGGATGATTGGCATCGCCCAAACTACCGTTTTCACGCTAAGAAAACACTTGTTTTATCAATTTCATCGGTTGCCAATTGCTTATTTTGATAAGCGGCAACACGGGGAATTAATGAGTCGGATTACAAACGATATTGACAATGTGAATAACACGTTGAATCAATCCGTTATCCAAATATTCTCGAGTATTCTAACTCTAACAGGAACGATAGGTGTTATGCTCTATCTTAGCCCGATACTAACAGCTATAACTATGGTAATAGTACCCATTATGTTTCTTGCCATTCGCTGGATAACAAAGCGAACGGGCCCTTTATATAAATTACAGCAGAAAAATTTAGGCGAAATTAATGGGTATGTTGAAGAAATTTTATCTGGTCAGCATATTGTCAAAGCTTTTTCTCAAGAACAGCGTGTTATAAAAGAATTTGAAACACGTAATAAGCAATTAAACCATGCAGGTTTTTGGGCCCTGACCATTTCTGGATTTATCCCCAAAGTAATGAATATGCTCAATTTTTTAAGCTTTGGACTCATCGCATTAGCGGGAGGCATTTTAGCTATAAATAATATCGTAACAGTAGGCGTTATTGTCATATTCACAGAATATGCTAGACAATTTACACGACCGTTAAATGAATTGTCCAATCAGTTTAATATATTATTATCTGCTGTAGCAGGCGCCGAACGAGTATTTCGTGTATTGGATGAAGAACAGGAAGAATCAGATGAGAAGACGGCTCGAAAGCTTACCACTACAAATGGACATTTCGTTTTTAATAAAGTTTTTTTTGGGTATGGAAATAGCTATATTTTAAAGAATATTAGCTTTGAGGCAAAACCAGGTGAAACAATTGCTTTTGTAGGGCACACAGGTGCAGGAAAAACAACCATCATTAATTTAATCTCTAGATTTTATCATTACGATGCAGGAGAAATATATCTGGATGGCATACCATTAAACACCATTCAACGTTCTAGTTTAAGACAACATATGGCATTTGTTTTACAAGATGCCTTTTTATTCAGAGCAACTATTCGTGAAAACATTAGATATGGACGTCTAGATGCAACGGATGATGAAGTCATTCAAGCGGCAAAAGATGCGAATGCGCATGCATTTATTCAACGCTTACCGAATGCATATGACACAATGCTTGACCAAGAAGGAAGCGGCATTAGTCAAGGACAAAAGCAATTACTGACGATTGCACGCGCACTGTTAGCGAAACCGAAAATCTTGATTCTTGATGAAGCGACAAGTAATATTGACACTATAACAGAGCTTAAGATCCAAGATGCTTTAAAACGTTTAATGAAGGGGAGAACGAGTTTCGTCATTGCTCATCGACTGAACACAATTCAAGAAGCCGATAAGATTATTATGCTAGAAAATGGGGAAATCAAAGAACAAGGTAGCCATGAGGAACTGTTTGCCTTGCAAGGTGAGTATTATCATTTAAATAAAGGACAGGTAAGGGAACAATAAGGAAACTCCTGTAATTCATACCCATGTCCTTTATCGCTACAAACTTTACACATGTGAAATCAGGACCTTGCACTTGTCAGGTTTTTTAAATCTAATGTGAAAGGATAAGACACATTTATATTCAGGTAAAAGGAGTGAAAAACTTGGGAAGAAAAGGTTCTATGATTGAGAAACAAATCAATAGCAAGTACTTACAAGAAAATATGACATTAACGATTTATCAACCGGAAGATTTCTCCCCACTATACAAATATCAACTTTGCATTATGCAAGATGGCAATGATTATTATCAGCTTGGAAGAGTAGCTACTTTAAGTGATCGGCTACATGATAATCAAGAAATTACCAATACGATATTTGTTGGCATTCATTACAAAGATAAGTTTGACCGTCGTGAAAAGTATCATCCAGACGGTAAACAAAATGAAGCATATATAAAATTTTTAGGACATGAGGTTGTACCTTTTTTAGATCATTTATTTCCCACTTATTACATGGGGCAATCTAGAGCCTTATTAGGCGACTCTTTAGCAGGAACGCTTGCCCTTATGACAGCCATTCGCTACCCAAATACGTTTGGAAAAGTCATCATGCAATCTCCTTATGTAAACGAAACCGTTTTAAATGCAATAAAAACAGCCAAAAACTTGGATCGAGTTGCCATTTACCATACAATCGGAAAAGCTGAAACAAACGTACAGATGACCAATGGCGAAAGGATGGACTTTCTTACACCTAATCGAAAGCTTCATGACATCTTACAAAGTACCACCTCCAGCTATGATTATTACGAATTAGAGGCTGGAGAACATACATGGAAATATTGGCAACAGGATATGAAGCGCACCCTTATCTCCATGTTTCCATAATTTTTTTCAGATAGTACAAAATACTCTCTTACTTTATCCACATATTTGATATAATGAAGGTTAAGGTAAAATCATTGCAAAGAGTTGAATAAATTAGGCATAAATCATTGATTCTACTAGGAGGTTTTATGAGATGAAATATGGTATTGTTATTTTTCCAACAAAGGAAATTCAAGATGAAGCAAACTCTTATCGAAAAAGGTATGATCCACACTATGCTTTAATTCCTCCGCACATTACGTTAAAGGAATCTTTTGAAGCAGATGATCAACTGATTAATGATTTAATTATTGAATTAAAACATATTGCTAATGAAATGGATCCTTTTACCATTCATATGAACAAAGTTAGTACTTTCGCTCCGATAACGAACACCATCTATTTTAAAGTCGAACCAAGGCAAGAGCTCGTTGACTTATACGAGAGAATGCATGCAGGTAAATTTCCTGATAATCAAGAATATGCTTTTGTACCACATATAACGATTGCTCAAAAGCTTCCAGATGATGAATACTCTGATGTATATAGCAGCTTAAGCATGAAGAAAACCCAACTAGAAGATCAAATTGATCGTTTCCAATTAATGTATCAGCTAGAAAATGGATCTTGGACCGTTTACGAAACATTTGTGTTTGGAAAGGAATACGTATGATTATAAAAGAAGTCACAACAAATAAAGAACAGGACGACGCCTATCGTATCCGTACTGTCGTCTTTATTCAGGAACAAAATGTATCACCTGAAGAAGAAATGGATAAATATGATGACGAAGCAATCCACTTCATAGTTTACGATGGCGAAACTCCTATCGCTACTAGCCGTCTCCGTTTTGTAGCGCCTTACGGGAAGCTTGAAAGAATTTGTGTATTAAAAGAATATCGTGGGAAATCTATTGGAAAACAGTTAATTCACCGTATGGAACAGGCCATTCTTGAAAATGACTTTCAAAAAGCAAAGTTAAATGGGCAAACACACGCAGAGAAATTTTACCAAAAATTAGGGTATGAGACTATATCTAATGAGTTTCTAGATGCTGGTATCCCTCATGTTACAATGGTAAAACAATTACCTTGAACACTCATTAGTAATTTAGACTTGCATAAAGTAATAGTTATTGTTTTTTCAACAGGAGCTGGTCTTTGCACCTACTCCTGTTTTATATTATTTTAGTGAATGATTTCCGTACATCAGGTAAACCTAAAACTGATTTGCTCAAGGAGGTCATTCATTTGAATCACTATTGGCTAATGCTCATAGATACCATTTTCGGATTTTTCGCCTTGTTCTTGCTCACAAAATTATTAGGGAAAACGCAAATTACTCAATTAACGCCGTTTGACTTCATATCTGCTTTAATTCTCGGAGAATTAGTAGGAAATGCTTTATTCGATAAAGAAGCAGGTGTCATTGAAATAGCCTTTATGATTATTCTTTGGGGAAGTTTGCTATATATAACAGAGATAACTACACAAAAATTCAAACGTACGCGTAGCTTGTTAGAAGGAGCACCCGATTTTATTATTTATCGTGGCAAGTTAATTAGAGATGTAATGAAGAAAAATAATTTGGATATTAATCAATTACAAAGCCTTTTACGGGCCAAAGATGTTTTTTCCATTCAAGAAGTAGAATTTGCTTTTATGGAGACAAACGGAACCGTATCTGTTATTCTAAAGCCCGCCTATCAAACACCGAATAAGCAAGAGCTTCAAATTTCAACTGAGAAAACGTATTTAGCCACTACGCTAATCAATGATGGAGAAATTATCTATGACAATTTAAAAGAGAAAAATTTGACGGAAGAATGGTTAATCGACCAATTAGAAGCACAACAATATAAACATATAAGCGATGTTTTTTATGCGGAATATAAAAAAGGCGAAGCGTTATTTATTCTTCCTTATGTGAATAGAGAGCATAAAAAATATGATAAGAAGTAATTAGGATTACTTCTCATCATATTCAATAGTCAGTCAAAAAACTTATCATACCTCTACGCTGAACCGATCTCCTTTTTTATAGATTCCACGAAACTTCGATGACACCAAAGCTTCCTGGCGCGTTAACACATACCGATCGTACCCAGCTACATGGAGTCGTTCATATTTTTTGGATAATTGTTGATGCCTACGATCAAGTACGCTTTTAAATGGGCGTTGAACTGGCATTGTATCCTGTTTCTTTACGCTTACTCTTTGGTGATATTGCTGATATTGGTATTGCTTTATTGGCAATATATATCCCATGTACCACCACTCCTTTATAGATATGGAAAGCCTTTTTTTATCTTTCTACTATTATATACCCTATTTCAAAATAATCCATACATTTTACTCTTCTAATTTAGCTCCCATTTCTAATAAAGCATTTTCGATTTGAGCCATTTGCTTTAAAAAAACTTCATTCCAATTAACTATCTCCATTTCCCACTGTTCCGCTTTTTTATCTGGATATTGTAGCCAATTTTCATTTTTCTGCAAATGCTTATTAATAACATCCATATTATGCAACCATTTAGGTTCAATGAAGCGCATACTTTTTACCTCCGACCATGCCAACCGTATCGTTCATATTGCCGTATTACGTGCATCTATACTAGTAACCAAAATTATCTAATGAAGAATTTATTTAATCAAAGCCAAGAAAATGGCGATCTACGCCCATCTTCTCTATGTTCATCATCTTCTCTGTCATAAGAATCTTCTTTTTCGTGATCCTCTTTTTCATTTTCATCGAAAGGACGTCTGCTTGAAGAAAATGGGTCTCTTCTGTGCGGTGGACGGGGCGGTCGCTGAGGTTCAATAAAAACATTATCTGCTTTAATGACGAGATCCTTCACATGAATTACTTGCTTTTTTCTTTCCGACATGTTGTTCACTCCTCTTCAATATAATCGTTATTAGTCTATGTTTCATTTTGAAATCAGTATAGACATTCGCCCGCTTTCTTAGAAAAACTTGGCTTGTCGCCAAGTCTTGGAGAAAGCCTTTGTTGTTCTTATACTATAAATCAAAAAACCTTATACTTTCCTATAGTGATAAAAAACAATTCATTAGAAACCTCCCCTTCTCAAAAGATGTCATTTTGCTTTGCAGGATAAACCGTCATGTGTAACTTTGATTTAATTGCTGTTATCTCCGACTTTGACTTGTTCAGTTTAGGATTTGTCATTCTTAAAGTAGGAGTCTTTCAACATCTTATATCTGAGATAAACGAAGCGATTAATTTCTCTACGCATAATTGGTGGTAATGCCCACACAATCTATACATCCGTACATATCCTAGTAAGGACAAATGAGTCAATCAAAAGTCGAAAGGAGAAATCATTCATGGGCTGTGGAAAAGATTTTGATACAGGAAATTGTGTATGCGATATTTTAAAAGAAATCGCTGATGCGCAAAATGACGTTATAGAAAATTGCTGTGATTCCAGCTGTGAACAATCAATTAACGATCTTCTGGGGGAGACAGATCAAGGCAACGGACTTGATACAGTTCCAGTGATTTTGTACTGCAAAGGAACTTGTAAGCCATTTAAAGGTTATGGAGCTCATCCAAGTAATATCGGTGATATTGTTGCAAGTTTTTATTTTAGGGTGAAGAAAGTAACCAATGATTGCTGTGCAGTAATTGAACTTTTAAGAGATCCTCGTGATGATAAAGAAAATCCTGACAACCCGGTAGAACAAGACACAAAACCTTTACGTGCTACAGGCATTTGTATCACAGTAGACCTAAACTGCTTCTGCCATGTAACATGTCTTCCAGCAATTAATGCTTTAAACTAACTTCCAAATGAACACTGAGACGAAAAAGGTCTCAGTGTTCAAACTTACATCCATTTTATGTAATACATGGCAAGTGGGACTATGCAGTAGCCCCACTCGTATTTTTAAAACCCTAAAAGCTTAATATGCTTAATATCATCCAAACTTACTTTTGCGCTGGCGGAACGATTACCGACTCGAATGTATACATCGTTCCCTTCAGCTCCAGTAATAACACCGCGATATGTTCGTTGATCCGTTTTAATTTCACATTTTAGCTTTGGAGCGTAGCTAGGAGAATTAATAAAATAATCTACTTTTTCTTCAATCGACATGTCTTTAAATTTTTGCTTTTCCTCCGTTTGATTTTGCTTTAACTTTTCTTCCTGCTCATATTCTTCTTTACTATTATAATTTTTGTTAAAAGATGGATGCCTCATCCCCTTTTTTTCCTCCCCGCCATTTGTTGATGTTTCATTTTGCTCCTTTTTCGGAGTTACATACATATGCTGCATTGGGACGTGCATTTGCCCTTCATTCGGTTGATGGATGAAAAGTAATGGTTTTTTTGCATACTTCTTCCCCATTCTTACTTCCCCCCTTCCTTTCTCTTCATTATATGAAAATGCCCAGAAAAATGTGTTGTTCATTTTCTGCATCCGAGAAAAGGTTTATGATCTGAAGATATTTGGATATCGTCAAGTATTTCTGTAGAAAAAAGCCGTTGTTTTGCTTATACTAGAACAAAGGCGCAACCGCCCGATTAGCAACATAGCGACTGGAACGAATCAATGAAGATATAATTTCTTAGACAGTAAAAAAGCTTGTAGAAAAACAATGTGTTTTCTCTACAAGCTGGTAAGAGTTTTTGCATACACAATAACTCCTAAATATTATGCTATATTATTAACCACATAGAACAGAGGCCCGGAGGCGCCAGATTAGCAACGTAGCGAGTGGAGCGAATCAAAGAAAGTTTTAGGAATCTTGCTCCTGCAACAGGAGTATGCCGGCGCCCTCCGGCAAGCCCGTCTTTAGTCGGCCTTCCTATATAAAACGGACCGATGATGACTTACCTTAGGACAATGGAGTGAAGTCGCCTAGTTGCTGGGCGCCTGTGCCGGACGTGGTTAAATAACTTAGTTAGTTTTTCCACAGTTGCTACATTTTATAATTTCCAATAATTTCCTAGACCAGTACAAAAAGCATTTTATGCTCTAGATTAAATACTTCATAAATAGTGTTGCCATACTAAAATAAATGAGAATAGAAATGATATCATTAATTGTTGTAATAAATGGCCCTGAAGCAACAGCAGGGTCAATTTTTATTCGATCCATAAAAATAGGTACTAATGCACCTGCAATTGTAGCTACAAATAAAGTTGCAGCTATGGAAATTCCTACAAGCACTCCTAAATAAATATCATGTTTCCATACATAAATCACAAGGGTAATAAGCAGGCCACAAATAACCCCATTAATAAAGCCTGTACTTGCTTCCCGTAAAACTAACTTCATTTTCCCTTGCTTACCATAATCTCCGTTTGCCAAACCTCGAACTGCAACAGCTAATGCTTGTGTGCCAGAATTACCTGCCATTCCAGCAATTAAAGGTATAAAAATAGCCAAGACTGCTACTTGATTTAACGTCTCTTCAAATCGACCAATAAGGCTTGCAGTAAACATTCCTAAAAACAATAAAATGACTAGCCAAGGTAAACGTTTTTTTACGGAAATTAATGCTGTATCATTAGGTTTATCCATATCTGACACCCCTGCAAGCTTCGAATAATCATCGCTTGCTTCTTCTTCCATAACATCCATAATGTCATCAACGGTAATAATTCCTAATAAATGGTCTTGAAAATCAACAACCGGTAATGCCAAGAAATCATAGTCTCGCATCATTTGAGCAATTTCTTCTTGGTCTTTTCCAGCTGATACAGCAACGACTTTTTCCATCATGATACGTTCTATTTTTGTGTCTTCTGGTGCTACAATTAAATCTCTTAAAGATAACACGCCGACTAAGCGCTTATCTTCATCTAATACATATAAATAATAAATTGTTTCTGCATCAGGCGCTTGCTCCTTTAATTGTTGCATCGTCTGCTTGGCGGTGTTTGTTTTATAAGTAGCGATAAATTCTGTTGTCATGATACTTCCGGCAGTTTTTTCTTCGTAATGTAATAAGTGCTTTATTTCATCTGCTGCGGATGTATCCATAATGGTTAAAAAGCTAGCAATATGATCTTTATCCATTTCGTTCAAAATATCGACAGCGTTATCTGCGGACATCTCCGCTAGCACCATAGACGCAAAGCGAGGATCCATTTCACTAATTAATTCGCGAGTCTGTTCCTCTTCATCGATACTCTCCATGATATCTGCAATCTCTTCTGGAGATAAATAAGTATAGATTTGTAAACGAATTGATTTTTTCTGTTCAATGAAAAACATAGCTTGGTCATAGGAATGCATATCAAGGAATTCGTTACGAAACCCTTCCATATTTTCTCGTTTTAATTGCTGTTGTAATTTTTTCCAATGCTGTTCATACTGCTTTTCATAATCTTTGTCATAACGATGGTTGGTTTCCATACAATCACTTCCTTCTATCCTATTCCATGAAGCTTTTTAAAGCTGGTGAACCCTTTTACTTGGATGGGTGGCAAGGGTTGTTTATAATAAAGAGCAACTTGCACCATCCATATTGTTTAATCACGCACATATCATATCCAAAAACAGCCGACAAATCAAGGAGTGTTTCTATGAAAATAGATGTAATTGGTGATGTTCACGGTTGCTTCGAAGAGTTAGAGCAATTATTTTCCAAATTAGGCTACAAAAAAGAACAGACTATTTATATTCACCCACAACAGCGTGTGCCAGTATTTGTAGGTGATATAACCGACCGGGGGCCACATTCGCTAAACGTAATTACACTCGTATACCATATGGTTGCCCATCAAAAAGCACGATACGTTCCCGGGAACCACTGTAATAAATTATATCGTTATTTTTTAGGTAATAAAGTACAGGTACGACATGGTTTAGAAACAACCGTTGCCGAGTATAAGCGTTGTTCTAAAGAAGAGCAAGCTATTATTCGCCAGCGATTCATGACGTTATATGAGCAAGCGCCATTATATTTACAAATTCCAACATGTAATGCGATTATTTCGCATGCAGGTATCAAAGAAAGCTATGTCGGAAGAACGGATAAAAAAGTAACATCATTTGTTTTATATGGAGATACAACTGGTGAATTTCATGCTGATGGAAGACCGGTACGTCGTGATTGGGCGGCATATTATCGAGGAGATAAATGGATCATTTATGGGCATACACCCGTGTTGCAGCCAAGATTTTTAAATAAAACAGTAAACATTGACACTGGCTGTGTATTCGGAAATCAATTGACTGCATTTTCTCTCCCTGAAGAAAGGATAACGGCTGTTCCTTCCAAACAGCCATTTGTCAAAGAGAAGTTTTCAACTTACGAAGCGCATTAACCATATCGAATGGCAAATCTACTGAAAAGCACAATGTTTGTTTTGTAATGGGATGTGGAAATGTTAACGCATAGCAGTGCAAAGCTTGACGCTGTATGACGCTAACATCACCTCCGTATAATGAATCACCATATAGCGGGTGTCCTATACTAGAGAAATGAACACGAATTTGATGCGTTCTTCCTGTTTCTAAATGAACGGTGACAAAAGAGCAGTCTGTTAAATTACATTCTACATGATAATGAGTAATGGCTCGTTTTCCATCTTCTCGTATTTCCCGTTCAATAATGGAATCTTCTTTTCTCCCGATTGGCGCATCGATTGTACCCGAAGTCTTGCTTAAAGCCCCAGCTATAATCGCTTGGTATTTTCGTTTTAATTCACCTGCTTGCTGAGATGTGGATAAAACGGAGTGACTGTATCGATGCTTAGCAACTAACATTAGTCCAGAAGTATCCTTATCTAACCTTGTCACGATATGAACCGTAGAAGCACTATTTTGCTGCTCATAATGGGCTAGTAACCCATTAGCTATCGTACCTGTAGGATATTGGTAAGATGGAAGAACTGCTACGCCTGCCTGTTTATCGAGTACAATGATATCTTTGTCTTCATAAATAATCGAAAGGGGGACTTCTCCTGGAACCATAAAATTCCCCTTTTTTTCTATCGGCAATGTAATCTCCACTTCGTCTCCTTCTTTTAATACATAACGAACAGATTGTTCCACATTATTTACTAAAATGAGGCCGCCCTCAAATTTAATTGCTTTTAAAATTCGTCTAGATACTCCTTGAACTTGGCGAATGTAATCACGAAGAAGCATTCCTTCATGCTGTTGCTTAATAATCCATTTCATAATATTCACTTTCCTGTTATCTATTATTTTCATCTGCAATAAATGATTCACGTACTCTTTTCCAAAAAGGAAATTGGCGAAAGCGAGCAAAGCGAATACGTTCTTCAGCAACACGACATTGAATTGATTTCACATTCGCATAGTTTGTAGTAAAATGATCAATCGCTATAAGAAAACTTCGATCAACAACAGGCTTCAATAAACATGTGTGGTGCTTAGGTAAGATGAGTGGTGATCCAATGGTCCGAAAAACTCGATTATTAATGGATGCCATCTCGGTTAATTGAATGGCATCAATAGAAGGGTGAATAATGCCACCGCCTAGTGCTTTATTATATGCCGTACTACCCGACGGCGTGGAGATACATAAACCATCACCACGAAATGTTTCAAAGTGTTCACCTTTAATTTCAACATCAAACACAACAGAACCATCAGCTGTTTTAATTGTAGCTTCGTTTAAAGCTAAAAAACGATCTTCAATTCCTCCTGACTTCCCTCGAATAATCACTTCTAATAACGGATATTCAACAATTTGAAATGGCGTTTTCGCAATTTCTATGATTAGCTTCTCTACTTCATCCGGAACCCAGTCAGCATAAAATCCCAGATGGCCAGTATGTATCCCAATAAACGCTGTTTCATTTAACCGCTGTAAATAAGTGTGAAAAGCTTCTAGAAATGTACCATCCCCACCAACAGATATGACTAAATCAGGCTCATTTTGATTATATTCTAATTGAAAATCCGTTAAATATTGCTTTATTGTTGCCTTTATTTGTTCGGAACGCTCATCGCCTTTAGATACGATTGCAAATTTCATGATTGCCTCCTCCTTTCATTTCTCTATGTCAGAAAATTATTGTGCTAGATGCGTAAGCTATGAAGTTCTATCACACGAAAGCGTTTTGTATGAAGAACTTATCTATAAAAAATCTTGTTGGGTTAAAACATTTTCATATTAGAAGATGAAAAGATTAAATGCAGTTCTACTAAGAGGTTGTTCAAAACGTTACATGAACTAGACTATTTTCGATGAAACATCTTTTGTGCTTCTTGAACTTCATATTTGATTTTTGACATTTCCTCATCTAGCTTAAAAGCAGCTTCTGCAGCGTTTTGTAATCGTACTTTTATGTTTGCTGGTATACGACCTCTATATTTATAGTTTAGAGAATGCTCATTTGTAGCCCAAAAGTTCATCGCTAACGTTCGAATTTGAATTTCTGCTAGCAGTTTTTTCATCCCAGACACTGTTTCTACTGGGTATTCAATAATGAGGTGATAGGAACGGTAGCCACTTTCTTTTTTCTGAGAAACATAATCTTTTTCTTCAACAATTGTTAAATCATTTCTTGCACGGATCATTTCTACTACAGTGTAAATGTCATCCACAAATTGACAAACAACCCTTACTCCAGCAATATCTTGAATTTCACTTTCTATATGCTCTAATGAGATTTTTCGGCTTTCAGCTTTTTCTATAATGCTTGGAACTGGCTTCACACGACCAGTTATAAATTCTATTGGTGAATGTTCAGACTCATATTCAAATTGCTTACGTATTCCTTTTAATTTAACTTTTAATTCTTCTACAACTTGGGCATATGGCGCAAGTATAGATTGCCATTTCACATTAAACACCACCTGATAAGTTAAAATCAAGTTATATAGTTAGTTCGTCAAGACTCTACTATTGTACCATAAAATAGAAGAACAATAATCTTTGCAAATTCATTTCAGATTAGCGATAATCAATGATAGCAGAACTTGGTTATTACAAGAGGGGGGCAGGCATGACACAAGAAATAGAAATTGAATTTAAAAATTTATTAACTTCCGATGAGTATCATACACTGTTAGACGAACTTCCATTCCCTAAAAAAGCTGTGACTCAAACCAATTTTTATTTTGAAACAAAGGATCATACTTTGCAAGGATTAGGAAGTGCATTACGAATCAGACAAAAAGACAACCAATATCAACTAACGTTAAAACAGCCGCATCCTAATGGTTTATTAGAGACACACGATAAGCTAACAAAAAAAGAAGCGGAAGCGTGTATGCAGGGAAAAATGGTTGTAAAAGAAGCAACTGCAAAACAGTTAAATGAACTAGGTGTAGACATTGGTTCCCTCATGTGCCTTGGTAGTTTAACTACTGAACGAAGAGAATTACAATATCAAAATGTTCTTCTTGTTTTAGATTTCAGTACGTATAACGGAATGTCAGACTACGAACTGGAACTAGAAGCAACATCTTATGAATCAGGACATATTTTTTTCAACCATGTATTAAATAAGTTTTCAATCCCAAAACGCCATACACCAAATAAAATTGAGCGGTTTTTTAAAAGTAACTAAATACAATCAACTTCTCTATTATTATTGTTTTTACTATTTTTAGAGCTTGGATAATCAGATTATTTGCCCAACAAGCCTTCCGTTGCTACAATATATAGAAACTGGTAAGGGGAGTACACATGAGGAACCAGACAAATTCTATCTTTGAAGCAATTGGCGGATTACCTGTTGTAGAAAAGCTTGTCGAAGCTTTCTATACAAGAGTGAGCAAGCATCCCGATTTAATTCCTATATTTCCAGAAGATTTAACAGAAACGATTCATAAACAGAAATTGTTCCTCACGCAATTTTTTGGCGGACCGCCTTTGTACGCAGAAGAAAGAGGCCATCCAATGTTACGCAGAAGACATTTACCTTTTGCAATTACACCAACACGAAAGGATGCTTGGCTTACATGTATGGCAAATGCGCTTATCGAAGCAGAAATCGAAGAACCATATCGTACAGCTATATTTGAAAAACTAACCTTAACTGCAAACCACATGATGAACACGCCAGATTAGGAGAAAGGAGAATCGGTGTGAGTTGGGAATATTCTGGAGCAGATTCCTTGTATCAAAACACATCGGAAAAATATAGCTATTTTGATTTTGTTCAGAAACCTATAGAAATCTACGTCTTTATCGACCCATTATGTCCTGAATGTTGGGCGCTTGAACCTTTTTTAAAGAAACTTTCTACAGAATATGGACGTTTTTTCACTATTCGTCCAATCATTAGTGGTTATTTAAATTTATTAAACCAAGAATCTTTTGAACGTCCACGTAACATAAAGGAATTGTGGGAAAAAACAGCAAAACGGACTGGCATGTGCTGTGATGGAGATCTATGGGAAGAGAATCCTGTCTCCAGTCCATGGATTGCTTCTTTAGCTATTAAAGCGGCAGAATTACAAGGAAAAAAAGCTGGAAAAATGTTTTTACGTAAAATTCGTGAAAATGCATTCTTATATAAACAAGATATTTCGAAAGAGTCTGCTCTTTTAACCTGTGCAGAGGAAGCTAATTTAGATGTGAATGAGTTTATATCTGATCTTTATTCCAAGTCAGCAAAAAAAGCACTTCAATCAGACGTAAAGCTAACACAAGAAATGCAAGTTGAATATATTCCAACGATTGTTTTTTTTAATCAATTTACAGAAGAACAAGGAATTAAAATTTCTGGACTTTATCCATATGATATTTATTTACGTGTTCTAAGAGAAATATTGCAAAAACAAGCAATTCCTTCTGAAAAACCGATGTTGGAAGATTTCCTTTCTTACTACAAAACCGTAAGCACCACAGAAATTGCAGTCGTTTATGACTGGTCACAGGCTAAAACAGAGCGAGAAATGAAAAAATTGCAATTAAGACAAAAGGTCAAATGTATACCAGTGAAACATGGGAATTTTTGGGTCTACCAAGAATAGTCCTTTTTCCGCATTGCATGTCACACTTATTGCATGACTATTTAGCAAAAATTGGCTATCACAAAATCTTTATGACGAAAACTGTAGTTTCTCTTATACTATAAACCAAAAAAATCTTATACTCCCTCTATATACTAACGTTTTCTCTTGTTTTCTTTGTTTTTCTTAGAATTTCATTTTATTTTTTACTCATTAACGATATTTAAGACCGTGTAAGCATAATTTTTAATGTAGAAGGGTGCACTTAATAAGCCATCCTTCTCTTTTTGAAAAAAATGGGAATTTTCACTGCTATGATCGCACCTTCTCATCCCACAATACTCATGGTGACAAACCCTCCCACATCTCACAGCGTCTTCGCGCATACATTCCTTCGTTCGGTCTATCCATGAAGTGGGGCCGGCGTTGCTTTCCTACAGGGTCATTGCCCGATTGTATAAAAATTGCCGGCTGCTCCGTGCTTCCATTGTTATCTCGTATTTGTATAAAATGAACTTCTTAAAAAACGTCTAAACGGAGGTTTCGTTATTACTTAGTTAAGCTGCATTCTGTAAGCGAAAATGCGGAATATCACGTAACATTTTTTCTGGACTAAAGGCTACTTGTTGTTTACCTACTTTAAATAATATTCGAATTAATTTACAACACAGTGCTATTAATGATTGTTTCTTCTTCAGCGGGTTTTCTTTCCTTGTTGTAAAATACGCATGCATTGCTTTAAATGCAGGATTGTGATTTACCAATGGCAGGATCACTTTAAACAACAGAGCGCGTAGCTTTGGTCGGCCCCTCTTGGTAATGACCGTTTTTCCTTGCCACTTTCCTGATGTTGCTAGTTTGAGATTTAAACCTGCTAATTTAATAATTTGCTCCGGATGGCTATAATTATGGAGATCGCCGACTTCTGCCAGAAATGCAGCGATTGTGACGTCACCTACGCCTTTTATAGCTGCCATTTCCTGTACACCAGGAATCCTACTCGTAAGCCCCTCTATCATTTCCCACAATTCATTTATCTTTTCATGAAGGAGCGTATACTGATCCATTAATGTTTGAATCTTTAGTTTCGCCATGGTTTTTCCTTCTTGGATACCAATGGAATGGCGAGCAGCTTCTTTCAATTGTCTTACTTTTTTTAAGCCAACTCCTCTTTTTACCTCTTTTCGAATTTCTGACAGGATTTCCATTTCATCTTTTTGAGAGATTTCATCTGGAAACAAACCCATTTTTAAAACCTGTAAAGAAGATTGCCCTTCCCAGTTCGTAAAGACAGTCGTGTATTCTGGAAAATACCTGTCTATCCATTGGTGGACGCGTCCTTGTACTGCCTGCAGGTCTTTTCGTAATTGGTCATACATATTCATGCCTTCTCGGAGATCTGCATAGATCCCTTCTGGTAGATGCGGTTCAGAATAACGTCCATCTTGAATTAAGCGTGAAATGACTCTGGCATCTTTTACATCATTTTTTGTTGGGGAATTGTCATCCAGCTCTTTTGATTTTTTTACATGTGCTGGATTTACTACGACTACTTTCAGTTGCTTTTCCATTAGCCAATAGGCCAAAGGAAGCCAATAGTGCCCCGTTGGCTCCATACCAATAATAAAATCGGATTTCTCTTGTTGTATGGCTAATTCATCCATCCAATGAATGAACGTTTGGAAGCCTTCCAACGCGTTTTCAAAGTATAGCGGCTTTCCAAATTGAACCCCGCGGAAATCTTGTGCGCGAGCAACATGTTTATTCTTGGCGATGTCGACCCCAATAATTAAAGATTTGTCTGTCAGTTGTAATATCTTCTCATTTTGTTTATAATTCATGTTAGTCCTCCTTGGTTCATTTTAAGGGTCCAGTTTTGCTCAACAGCATTGGACACCTCGTATCATACCAAGGGGGCTTTTTTAGTTCAATCCTCATTTTGCTTTATTACAGGAATGCTTTTCTATAGTGCAAAAAAGCCTTATTATAGGGCTTTTATTTTTTTACTCTGAGAACGGTCGTCCTTCCCCCTATAGTATAAACCAAATACTTTCCCTATCATGTAAAAAATTTTATAGATAAACTTCGCTTACCACCAATCTTGCACCTAATTTTATAAATTTTTATACAAAGAAAGAAGGATATGCGGGGCAGCGCATATCCTTCTTTTCTCTTTGTAATAACAAAGGGGGATGGGAGAAAGTTTCATGATCAAACAAAGGGGTTTTGTTTGTATCTAACTTACATTCTAAATATACCAAGTAATACGCTTAGATGCAATAGTTATGTGCATTGATTCACAAAAATGTCAATAATAAAAGCGTTTTCTTAAATCGTTTCCCGTGCAAGCCCTACAAAGACAAGTGCGTTGCAAATATCTTCCTCACATTTTTTAGAAAAACTTCCTTTTTGCGAGATCTTATGGCGAAAGCCTTTGTTGTTCTTATACTATGAACCAAAAAAATCTTTATACTTTCCTATAGTGTAAAATAAAAGTTTAACAAAATAGGAATAATGCAAACAAATAGTTAATATTTTGTAGAGAGAGGTGATTATATGAAAACATTCGTTCAACCCATTCTTTTTTTAATTTTAACTGCTGTTGCTTTTATTTTAAATATTTTAGGGCTCATGCAAGTTATGCCTCTTTATATAACATTACCATTATTGTTTATTTCCATTTATCTAACCATTTATTCCTTCGTTTATAAACGAACGTATCGCGGACGAGGTATACGCTAGAATGCCCTATGTTTTAATAAATCGAGTAGGAGGGGGCGACTAACCCCCGACCTCTCACACCACCGTACGTACGGTTCCGTATACGGCGGTTTCATTTAAGTCCAACGCATCGTTTGATATCGTTTATGTAGACTCTTTAAGCCTAGGTTTGACCAGTATCGATCACCTAATGCTCTATGTAAGATCGGACTTTTAGCTATACGCCAATAAGCCTTTCTCGTGTTTGCCCACTCCCATGCTTTTCCTTTACTAATTCCAAGTTTTATTAAATTCTTGTATTTTGTTTTGACTTTCTTCCATTCTTTCCAGCGTATCATTCGCATCCTTCTTCGAATCCAGCTATCCAAAACTTCAAATATAGAGGGCGTCTCTGCTAGCTGATAGTAGCCTAGCCAACCTACTAAGTATCGATTTAGCTTTGCGATTCTATCCTGCATATTCATAGACTTCTTTCTTGAGGTTAGTTCTCTGACACGCTGTTTAAAGCGTTTGATACTTTCTTTAGAAACCCGAATCTTTGGGTTCTCTTTATGGAATGTGAAAGAAAATCCTAGGAATTTACGCTTCCATGGGCGGTCTACTGCACTTTTCTGTTCATTTACTTTTAATTTGAGTTTTCCTTCGATAAATGTAGTGATACTTTTCATCACTCGCGATCCCGCTCTCCTCGATTGAACATATATGTTACAGTCGTCCGCATAACGGACGAAATGGAGCCCCCTTCGCTCTAATTCTTTATCTAGCTCATCTAAAACGATGTTGGATAGCAACGGACTTAATGGTCCGCCTTGAGGGGCTCCTTCTGTGTTTGGTTGAACGATTCCGTCCTCCATAATGCCAGCTTGGAGATACCTACGTATAAGTTTAAGTACTCTCGGATCTTTGACCTTTTGGCTCAGTTTCCTCATTAATCGGTCGTGATGTACTTTATCAAAGAATTTCTCTAAATCCATGTCTATAACCCAGCGATAGCCATCTTTCATATAGCTTCTCGCTTTCCTAACCGCGTCATGTCCTCGTCTGTTTGGGCGAAAACCATAACTATGTTCAGAAAATGTTGCGTCATAGATGGTTGTTAGAACTTGTGCGATTGCTTGTTGGATGAAACGGTCTAGCACGGTAGGAATTCCTAGCTTCCTCACTCCGCCGTTTGGTTTCGGGATTTCGACACGGCGAACGGGTTGAGGATAGTAGGTACCTGATTCGAGTTGTTCTCGAACGGAAGCCCAGTGTTCCATGAGATGCGCTCGTAGGTTTTGTACGGGCATTTCATCCACACCGTGGCTTCCTTTGTTACGTTCGACACGTTTCAGTGCACATATTAAGTTTTCTCGTGATAGAATGCTTTCCAACATGATATCTAACTCCTACGTGAATGGCTCTTTCTTCTTGTGTGGCAATTTCTCTCAGCCCTTCTAGTGTCCCCCACGGGATTCACCGCTTCCTTCACTAGGAAGGTTTTCTTGTTTCTGCTTCATCAAGTATTGCGTACTCCGAAGCGACCATTCTTCTTCAATGATTCAGCCCTTCCTAGAAATATCTAGTACTACGGCTTCGGCTGACTTCTGACAGTTCAGCGAACACTTACATGTTCGGTTACGGCGTGTGCACCGCTTTTCTGTCAGATCTCCCGGGGTAAGCACACATTCTTCCTCTCCATATCCCCACTTCATTTACTCTGTGTACCCTTTGGCAGTAAGGACTTTGACTTGTTGTGCAGTCTCATCCAAGTACACCTAGCCTTCTATGAAGTTCGTGTTCCTAAGGGCGGAGATTTGCCGCCGACTTCCTTCAGATTCTGGGTCACCCCAGACACCCTTGTCTTAGGCTAACCACTACTACTGCCTTCGTGGTTCGGGACTCGAACCCTAGAGAATGTGTGCATGCCTGGCACACACAAAAAAGCAGGATGTTTTTAGCATCTTGCTTTTTTGTTACACTATAAAAAAACATATAGTTTTTAGGCTTTATCGTATAAGCAAAATGAGGCTTTCGCCATAAGAATTGGCGACAAGCCGTGATCTTAATGGGATAAACAGATTACTTAAGCAGACCTTCTAATTGCTCCAGTTTTTCAGCAAACACATCTAATGCATCCAAAATCGTTTGTTTACTATTCATATCTACGCCAGCTTTTTGCAATACTTCAATCGGGTACTCGCTACTACCTGCTTTTAGAAAATCCGTATAACGTTCCACAGCTCCATCGCCTTCTGTTAAAATTTGCTGCGCTAAGGCCGTTGCTGCTGAATATCCTGTTGCATACTGATATACATAATAATTGTAATAGAAGTGAGGGATTCGCGCCCATTCCAGACCAATTTCTTCATCAGAAATAACATCATCACCATAATATTTTTTATTCAAATCATAATACAATTCAGTAAGCTTTTCTGCAGTTAGAGCTTCTCCTTGCTGTTGCTTTACATGGATCATATGTTCAAACTCAGCAAACATCGTTTGACGAAATACAGTTCCTCTAAATCCTTCTAGAAAATGATTTAATACGTATAGCTTTTGTTTTTCATCTGTTAGATTTTTTAATAAGTAATCATTTAACAATGCTTCATTGCATGTAGAAGCAACCTCCGCAACAAAAATAGAGTAGTTTCCATAGCGATAAGGTTGGTTATTTCGCGTATAGTAGCTATGAACAGAATGCCCCAGCTCATGAGCTAAAGTAAACATATCATTTACATTATCCTGCCAATTCAGCAGAATGTAAGGATTCGTTCCATAAGCACCTGAAGAATAAGCCCCACTGCGTTTTCCTTTATTTTCTTCCACATCAATCCATCGATTATTATACGCTTCTTTTACAATATTTAAATAACCCTCTCCTAATGGAGCAAGGCCTTCAAGCACATATTGCTGCGCTTTTTCATAGGTGATTTCCATATCAACATCACGAACAAGCGGTGTATAAATATCGTACATATGCAATTCATCTAATTCCAACACTTTTTTACGCAATTGAATATATCGATGCAGTAACGGAAGACGTTCATTAACTGCTTCAACTAAATTATCATACACTTTCTCCGGAATATGATTATTATCAAGCGCGGCTTGTCTAGCAGATTCGTAATTTCTTACTTTGGCAACAAAGTTATCTTTTTTAATATTTCCACTCAATGTCGACGCAAATGTGTTTTTAAACGCACCGTACGTTTCATACATTGCTTGAAAAGCTGCCTTCCGTACAGAACGATCTTGTGATTCCATAAAGCGAATATATCTACCATGTGTAACGTCTACTTCTTCTCCGTCTTCATCCTTAATTGATGGAAACGTTAAATCTGCATTGTTTAACATACCAAATGTCTGAGAAGCAGTTCCTAACGACTCTGAAGCTTCAGCTAAAATCGCCTCTTCGCGCTTATTTAGAATATGCGGTCGCTGACGAGTGATTTCATCCAATGTTTTTTGATAACCTTGCAAACCTTCTTCTTCTTGCATAAACTGCTTTAAAGTAGCTTCGTTAATTTCTAAAATCTCTGGTACAATATAGCTCATTTTACTAGATGCAACCGTAATAACGTTCTCTGCTTGTGCATTTATCCGCTGATAAAATGAATTTGTCGTATCCTGATCATAACGCATATGTGCATATGTAAAGAGCTTGCCTAACCGTTCCGATAATTGATCCTGAAGCTTTAACACTTCATAAAGGTTTTTCGCAGAGGAACCTAATAAGCCTTGGTAATTTTCAATTTCTGGAATAGCTTTCTGCAAATCTGCTAATTCCTGTTCCCATGCTTCATCCGTTTCAAAAATATCCTCTAACCTCCATGTTAATTCAACAGGGAGTTCTGTTCTTTTAGGTAGTTCTTTATTAGCTTTTGCCATTTCCTTAACCTCCTCATTGTTCCTTAATAGGATACATTAAATTGTTCCCACTATAAAGATTTTCGCTTTTCAATAGCTTTTTCCTGTTCCAAATTTCTTTTTCAGAACGATTATACGATTTTTTCTATAGGAAAAAAATATTTTGTTATTTAGTATACATTATTTTGGAAGAAACATGCTTATTTGTTTCAATTTGTGGAGGAGATGTCTATCAGCAATCACTGCTTCATCTATTGTTTTAGGAAAATAAATCTCCGTTTGTTTCCTAAAAGTGATTGTAGACTGTTGGCTAAACATTTGTAGTTGCTTGAGGAGTAGCATATATTCATATAATGGATTGAATGTATTACAGGTTAAAGGAAATTCACTTGTTGTATTCACCTTAGGGATTCTTTTATAAGAATCGATATTTATCGTCTCACCAATTTGAAGTAAAGCTAATTTTTCTAATACAAAGCTACTTTGCCACTCCCATAGCGGCTTGTTCATGAAAAGCTGGGATTGAATTGGAAGATAAATAATAGAAGGAAGGTTATGAAGATATACGTTTTTGCTGTAGAGCCATTTGTGCCATTGAAGCTGTTGAATAGAAAGTTTATGACGTTGTTTTGTACGAAAAATTAATTTTTCTCGCTCCCATAGCGTATACAAATTTTCACTAGTAAATAATTTATGATCAAACAAATTTAAAAATGAAAATTGATTTAATTTGGAATTTATAAAGTTGGTAATAGCTAATTGTTTGGAAGTCATATAAATATCGTGGGCAATAATGAATTGATTTGCTACTGGACAGAAGAAGAAAATTCGTGGTGAGAGTTGAGCGGAAAACTGGTGGATAAAAGACTGAACGAAAGTATTTATGCGCAATTTATGCGCGCTTTTTCGTTTTAACTGGTTTGCCCCTAATATCCATAATGGGTATATACCAACCGAACGATAACCTTCTGTTCGAGCTTTTAGAAGTTCCCTAGAAATAGTTGCACATTGATACTCGATTGCTATCCGCTTTTTTCCAATATGGAGAAGTAAATCTGGACGCTGTTTAATTTCTTTAATATACGATTCTAATTCAACTGCTAGATTCTGTTTAGTCAACCAATTAAAAAGTAACATTTTTCCTCGTTCATGATACAGTCCCTCACCTTCTTCTACTGCGTGACAATTTGGATTGGAATAGTGCGCAAAATGAGGAATTACCTTTTTACCAGAACGTATAAAAACGGCGCCTTTGCAAATCGGGCAAAAAAAAGATTGCACGTTTTTTTTCATATTAACTATTTCCCGGTAAGTATTTGTAAATAATGTTATTGTGTTACCATGCTTGTCCATAGCTTGTAGCATGAAAAACCTCCTCTTCTATTTGATATGTTATTGTTGTTTATTTATTTGCTTGAAAATGTAACACAGACTCATGTTTCCATCCACAAAGAGGCTGTTGATTTGAACAAGAAATCCTATTCCTTTAGTGACGGCAGAATTTTCGACTGCTTATTAATATGGACAGGCTTTATTTATTGGACACTTATCTCAAGTCGATGGTTAAAAGATTTTATCAATAAGGACTCGTCAAAAATACCATTTAACGCGTAAAGTATTTCTGATAGCATTGTTAAAGCAGAAAGCACTTATAGAATAAATCCTCGTTTAATGAAAGAATGCAAAAAAGGAAAGTGAAGGCGGGGGATATGAATAAATAAAACGCAGGCACTCTATACAGAGTGCCTATATGTTTGCAGGGAAATAGGCTCTAATATTCGAGAATGTGTTTTGTTCAAAAATAATTTTTCCATATTCAGACAGCACATGATTCGTAATATCTGTATCATTACCAAATTCAAAAACTTTACTAATCATGTTCTCTTGTTCTTCTTCTTCTATTTCATCTTCCAAAAATTCCATATATAAATAATAGGTATCGTTATAATGGTATAAGGTTTCTACAGTCCCGAAATCGTCATTTATAAAATAGTGACTTAACTGGATAACATCTTCAAAATCTTTGAAGCTAGCAATAATCCAAAGGTTCTCATCATTGTATTGCTCGTTATCTTCTTCATCTTCTTTACTAAATTTGTCCTCAAGCATATTTTCAATTTTCTTGTCCACTGGAAAATCTACTGCATTTCCTTCATCTGTTTGCAATTCTATATTATCACCATTTTTGGAAATATGAGCCTTCGTAACAATGATTTCAAGCCCCTTTTCCAAAGCTTGAACTTGAATCCATAATGGACCATCAACATTAAAATCTTCTTTATAATTTACTTCATCCATCATTTGCCAAAACAGTTGTTCGCTTCGTTCTCTGTTGTACCAAATCTCCTCGCGTTCAAAACCACGATCTTCAATATCCATATATGAAATGTAAAACTTAACTGTATTCTCATTTATTCTTTCTATTTCCATTTTTTTCTCCCCCTTCTTTTTTTGGTAGGTGGAAGATACAGTCTCACCACTTGTAACTTACCTGGACAATACCCTTATTTGTTCATTCTTAACCTTATTTTTCAACATTATGAATCTCGCCTTTATTTGTCACCGAATCTAAAATAAGGTACATTCACTTAATCATATTGTATGATATGAAGAAGGGATTTGGAAACATATATGCCTATTTAATTAGTAACATATTTTAACCTATAATGAAAGATTTGTCACGCTATTTTTTTTGACGATTTTAGGAAATAATAAAGGTTACCAAATACATTAGATAAATTGAACTTTATGAGTGGGATTTTCTTTTATCCACACTAATCTAACGTATCCCAAGGCAGCTTACAATGATTGATACGGGCGTTACAGCTCTTTGTATCCAAAAATTAAATTTCAACGCAAAAAACACAGCACCACTGGCCTGGTCTGTGTTTTTTATATTATCCATATAACTCTGTGTTCTGCAATTATTATCTTGTTACTTCAAGATTAATTAACCATTTTTTGCGCTTCCCGTAATTGAAAGGTACGAACAGTTCTTGGAAGAAAACGACGGATTTCGTCTTCATTATAACCAACTTGTAGACGTTTTTCATCTAAAATAATTGGCCTTCTTAAAAGCCCAGGGTTCTTTTGAATCAAATTAAAGAGATCCTTCATTGGTAGTTGGTCAATATTTACTTCTAATTTTTGAAATACTTTTGACCGAGTTGAAATAATTTCATCTGTACCATTTTCAGTCATACGCAGGATTTCCTTTATTTCATCCAATGTTAACGGTTCAGAAAATATATTACGCTCCGTAAACGGGATATTGTGTTCTTCCAACCATGCTTTAGCTTTCCTACACGATGTACAACTTGGTGAGGTATAAAGTGTAACCATCAAAAACTTCACTCCTCATTCTAAATAGTTTATTCCTTTATAAACTTTGAATGTTTTATCAAATAAAAATAAGTTTAAATTACCTTATATGTAGATTATACTACAAATGTCAAGCGAAAGGTAGAGGATTTTTGAGAAATTATTAGATTTTATACTTTTTTATTACGTTTATTTTACCGCTTAATTGTAAGTTACCCATAATTGTTCTTATTTAAACCTGTTATTTGATAAAATACACTTTTTTCACTAAAAAATTAAATATTGATGACTACGTAGGCGCAATTTGAGTCCATGGACTTTACCGTATTTGGGGGGGCACTTGCAGTTGGTTTTTTTCAACTTCTTCTGGGTTCATTAACGGCCATAGTCTAACCTAACTCGGCGTTCGAACGCTTGATGTCATTGTCATTACTTGTTGGACAACAGCTTGTTTAGGGGACTTGTTATTCGCAATCAAGCAAATAACCTCCCTGCGCGTTTCTACAGAAGAAATAGCGGGATTAAATTTCACAGAACACGGACTCTAGCGCTTTTGCAAGCGGTGAAAATTCCACAACATCTACGCTTGGATTAGCCGCAAAATTAAATCGATTGACTAAGACGAAAGAAATAAGCTAACACTTGTTATATACTATTAGACGATTGCTCTACATTTGTCATTAATTACGTCTAAACCACCATAGAAAAGCCTTTTTACTAAGTAAGTAAAAAGGCTTTTCTAGGTGCTATTAGTCACCCACTTCAAGAATGGGACAATGTGCATTTTACAAGACTAAGCAAGAAATAACCTGCACCTTTATGGGTTTTATTATATTATTAGAAAAACTTACCTATCATCATAAAAAATTGCCGATAAGCACAAGGTTTCTCCATTAATACTTTATTTATCTGCTTGTAAATTGTCAAAAATGTTGTTTTCTCGATCCTCATCGTATTTTAAAACCTCATCTACATGCTGATAACTTCGACCATAGACCTCTTTATCTTTATACGTATGAATTACTTCATACATTTGTTTCATCTGCTCATATATAAAACCTTCTGATTCATTACTTGGCGACCAGTATAGTATCTCCAATTCGGTGTCTTCGTTGGTAGCAAGCGATCTCCTACTATAACCAATCGATTGCGCATGTGCAAAACCTTCTCTTCGGTAAAAATGTAATCTTTTGGCTGTATCCGTATCTTCATAATCAACTGGCTCAACCTCTAGAATAATTGGCTTATTCTTTTCTTTCAACTTCTCAAGTAATGAATGTCCTATCCCTTTACCCCTAGCTTTAGATGACACCCATAAATAATCAATAAAGATGAAAGTATCAAATTCTGCATACATCATTACGTGCAAGTCACTTTCATCTTTGTAATAGACATTACCTTTCTCATCCAAAAGCTTCTCCATATGCTCCTTCGACTTCATCTCCTCTACAGAAAAATAATTATTTAACTTTTCATACCAATTCATTGATCCACTCCCTTATTTTTTAGTACGCTTTATAAGTATAAGTATTAGGAAGATTTGCTTGCCATTAAAACTTTAGCATAAACGGTAGTTTGCCTAATACTATAAACCTTAAAACGTTAAACTTTTTCTATAGTATAACGAAAAAAAGAATATTTGTTAAATTACCAATGAACAAAAATATACTTATAGGATTCACAAAATTAATACATTTTATATAAAAATGGAGAAGTTTTACCGTTTCAATAAACAGCAACTTCTCCAATTTTATTATTCGTCTAATCCAATTGTGTAATCAACATTTTCTGAATACGTGTTACCAGCATTCCAAAGCAAGAACTCATTTATTCCATTTTCATACAACGCCTTAATCTGCGCTTCTACTTCGGCTTTGCCGTATTGCTTCGTTGCTCCAGAATACAACCAAGGTGCTTCAAAATCTTGAAGCCAAGGTCTTGAAACTGGCGGTTCTTCTAAAGCACCTAATACTTTATTTTCCACCTTCGCATACTCATCCACTAATTTATAAGGCTCGGTATCTGGTTTTTCAATACCGAAATAAGATGTCCAATGACTAGGATAAATCATGGATGAAATAATATCTACGTTCTCTGATATTTTAGAAAAGTTCTGTCCAATTCCAGGCGCTTCTTCTATTGTAGCTGCATAACCAAAGATATCTACAGAAACATCAACATCGTAGTTTGATAGTTCATTTCGCGCATATTCTACGAAATCATTAACTGCTTGAACACGCTTTTGCACATCGTCCATTTCACTGTCCTTATAATCACCTAAACTATAATCCAATTCTTTGTCTCTCGTTTCAAATCCTTCCGGAAAACGAACATAATCAAATTGAATTTCTTGAAATCCCATCTGCGCAGCCATCTTAGCCACTTCTACATTGTATTCCCATACTTCCTTTTGAAACGGATTAACAAACGCTTCCCCTTTATTATTAACCCACACTTGTCCATTCTTTTTAAATGACAGGTCAGGACGTTTTTTAGCTAGAACGGAGTCTTTAAAAACTACCACTCTAGCAATCGGATAGATTTCTTTTTCTTCCAGAGTTTCCATCATTTTCTCAGGATTCTGTATCATATTTGAAGCCATATCTTCATAAGGAGAACCTTCTTCAGGAGTGAATGTTAAATTGCCATTATCTTCTTTTACATCAATGACCATTGAATTCAATTCCGTCTGATCAACAAAATCAACAAGATTGTTGAACCTGCTTCCTCCCGCTGAATTTCCAGTCACATAAATACCACGCACCGCATCTGGATATTCAAATGTATAGTCTGAGGTATGTACAAATCGTTTCATACTATCTTTTAACGGCTGTAGGCTAAGTTCACGTTCTTGGTGTAAGCTAGCAGTAGCTGTCTCTTCCCCATGTGCAACCATAGGAAGACTTAATAAAGCAATACTAATCCCTGAAATTAGTAGATTTCGTGTTTTTCTCATGCTTATCAATCTCCATTTTCATAATTGTAGTTCTAGTATAAAGGAAAACCTGTCAATTTTGAATGAAAAATATCAATTTATGTTGAAAATGATTACCATTTCCTAGAACACTCGTTATTTGTTAATAGGACGTGCTAGATTGTATTTTTATAGAAGATAGATCCAATTTTCATTAATTCCTTTTTTACATATGCAAATTTAAAAAGTTTGTTCTATAATAAGGGTTAGATATATTAGAAAAACTTGACTTACCGCCAAAACTTCATGGCGGAAGCGATAGTTTTTCTTAAAATAAAACCTAACAATTATACTTTCCTATAGTATAAGAAAGGAAGTCTTCTTAATGACGAAGAACAATGTAAAACTAACAACGCTCACCACAAAAGGAGGATGCGGTTGTAAAATTGGCCCCGCAGATTTAGCTGACATTATAAAACAACTCCCTTCACCCACTCCAAACCCAAACGTCCTTGTCGGTTTAGATACAAGCGATGATGCTGGAGTATACCAAATTAATGAGGATACAGCTATTGTGCAAACGTTAGATTTCTTTACACCAATTGTAGATGATCCATATTCATTTGGACAAATTGCTGCAGCTAACGCCATTAGTGATATTTATGCTATGGGCGGTACACCAATAACGGCATTGAACATCGTTGCTTTCCCAGTTCACACCTTAGATAAGGAAATTTTAGCCGATATACTACGTGGTGCTGGTGATAAATTGACTGAAGCAGGAGTTGCATTAGTAGGCGGACATTCCATTGATGACAAAGAACCAAAGTTTGGACTTGCCGTAACCGGAATCATACACCCTGCAAAAGTGCGGACAAACAGTGGAGTGAAACCGAATGATAAGCTAATTCTGACAAAACCGATTGGTGTAGGTGTACTAACAACATCAATTAAACGCAATTTACTTACAGATACAGAGATTGAACATGTTACGAAGGTAATGGCTACATTAAATAAAGCAGCTGCTCATATTATGCAAAGGTATGAAGTACACGCCTGTACAGACGTCACAGGTTTTGGGTTGTTAGGCCATGCATCCGAAATGGCCATAGGTAGTGAAATCAGTCTTACTATATACGACCATAAAGTCCCTAAACTACCTAGGGTTAAAGAGCTAGCAGAATTAGGTGCTATTCCTGGTGGTACAAAGAATAATTTTCAACACGTACAAGGAAAAGTCTCTTTTTCAAGTAGCATGGATCAGATAGACCAGTGGATTTTATGTGATGCGGTTACTTCAGGTGGTCTGTTAATGGCCGTAAAGGATAAAGAAGCTGCTCAACTTCTATCTGAACTACAAGCTGAAGGTATACATGCCGCAATTATTGGCGAGGCTACGGAAGATACGAAAGCACATATTTACGTACAGGAGTAAGATAGGAAGAGGTGGCAAAACATTGTTGCAAAATATTACTATTGAAGCACTTAGGTCAATGAAGGAAAAAAAGAAACTTACGCTTATTGATGTAAGATCTCCTTCTGAATTTAACACCGCCACGATTCCAAACATTATCAATATTCCCTTTTTTAATGATGAAGAAAGAGCAGAAGTAGGTACATTGTACAAACAAAAAAGCCCTGAAATAGCTAAAGAGCATGGCTTAAAAATAATGTCTGAAAAACTACCTCATTTTGTGAAAAGTTTTTCAAATACAGATGGAGAAAAGATTGTATTCTGTTGGCGCGGTGGCATGCGGAGTAAAACAACAGCTACTGTTTTAGACTTAATGGGGATTAGCGTTTATCGGTTAGATGGAGGCTATCGCAGTTATCGCAACTGGGTTGTGAACACGTTAGAACATTTAAATTGGGATACGAAAGCACTCGTACTAAACGGTCATACTGGATCAGGAAAAACAACCATACTTAGAAGATTAGCAAAACTAAATTACCCTGTTATTGATTTAGAAGGAATGGCTAATCACCGTGGTTCCATATTTGGTCAAATTGGCTTACAACCACATAACCAAAAAACATTTGATGCGTTGCTCATCGAACAAATAGAAAGCATAAAACAAACGCCATTTATGCTTATTGAAGGTGAAAGTAAGCGAGTAGGTAGAGTGATTTTACCAAACTTTCTCTTAAAAAAGAAGACGGAGGGCACGCAATTTATCATTGAACTTCCCATTGAAGAACGAACCGCAGAAATTATAAAAGAATACGAACCTTGGAAGTATAAAGAATCTTGTTTAGAAGCATTTAAACGTATCAAAAAGCGCATTCATACACCTATTGCTAAACAAATTGAAACGGAATTAAACGCAGGACACTACGAATTAGCAGTCATGCTATTGCTCAAATATTATTATGATCCTTTATACGACTATACGACGAAACAAATACCCGATAATAAAAAAATAAGAATTAAAGCGAAAAATATATCCGAAGCCTATCACTTATTAAAGGAGCAAATAGATAACAGCTTTTATGCCAAATAACCTAATCAGCAAATGACAAGAAATGGCGTAGACGCCAAACTCCTGCCTTGCAATCTTTAACAAAGCTTTATATAATAATACAAAACAAATACCATTAGCGATGACAAAGATATAGTACAATATTCCCGCTGGTTTTTAAGAGAGCTTGTGGCAGGTGAAAACAAGCACCATGGTTTATTGGAATTGGGCTTTAGAGCTTGTTAGCATGAATGAAGTGACCTTTTCTATAGAAGGTAATTAGGGTGGCAACGCGGTTCAATCGTCCCTGTAACAGGGGATAATTGAGCCTTTTTATATGGAAAATAATGAAAATGGAGTGAACAAAATGACAACAATTTTTTCAGGAATTCAACCAAGTGGTACGTTAACTTTAGGAAATTACCTCGGTGCATTAAAACATTTTACGGAACTTCAAGATGACCATACATGCTATTTTTGTATTGTGGATGAACATGCGATTACTGTTCCGCAAGATCGATTAAAACTTCGAAATAACATCCGTTCGCTTGCAGCCTTATATTTAGCAGCCGGTATTGATCCAGAAAAATCAACGCTATTTATCCAATCGGAAGTCCCTGCACATACGCAATTAGGATGGATGCTACAATCCATTAGTTATATGGGTGAATTAGAACGAATGACCCAATATAAAGATAAATCTGCAGATAGAGAAGCTGCTATTCCGTCAAACTTACTCACCTATCCTGCCTTAATGGCGGCTGATATTTTACTATATCAAACCGATCTCGTTCCTGTGGGAGAAGATCAGAAACAACATTTAGAATTAACGAGAAATTTAGCACAACGATTCAACAATCGATATAACGATATCTTTACTGTACCAGAGGTAAGTATACCTAAGGTTGGTGCACGTATTATGTCATTGCAAAACCCTTTAAAGAAAATGAGTAAGTCCGATGAGAATGAAAAAGGGTTTATTTCTATGCTTGATGAACCAAAAAAAATCGAAAAGAAAATTAAGAGTGCTGTCACTGATTCTGAAGGAATCGTAAAATACGATAAAGAAAACAAACCAGGTGTATCTAACCTATTATCTATTCATTCCATCTGCTCTGGTGAATCTATTGCATCCCTTGAACAAAAATATGCGCACAAAGGTTATGGAGAATTTAAGCAAGGAACAGCTAATGCTATCATTGAGGTGCTAAAACCAATTCAAGACAACTATTATTCACTCTTGGATTCTGAACAATTAGATTCAATTTTAGATGTTGGTGCCGAAAAAGCTGCCCTCACCGCAAATCGAACAGTGGCAAAAGCCAAAAAAGCAATGGGCTTAGGAAGAGTAAAAAAGAAAAAATAATGTAAAATCAATGAGTGGGGCTTTTCTGTTATCCCCATTCATTGTTTAGTAACCCAAGGGGGCCTATCGTCCTCTTATGAAAAAAGGGAAATTAAGTGCTGTTATTACCCGCTTTGTTTTGTCCAACACTTATATAAGGGATTAAAAAACGCTTCTCGTTATAACGACTTTCTTATAAAGAAAAAAATCGGGTAAAGCGTAGTTGCTTCACCCGTTACTTTAATACTATAGAAAAGTATAATTTTTAAGTAGTATAAGAAAACGACAGCTTCCACCATAAAGATTTGGCGGTAAGCTAAGTTTTTCTAAACATCCATTATTTCGAAGCATTTTGTTCTTGCCCATTTTCTATTTCCCACATTTTTTCCAAGAAAGGCTGTCCTTTAATAAGTTTGTGACAGAAATCCTCATGCCTATCACTCCACCCTTTTTTCACACCTTCATATAGAGCGGTCCAAACTGCTTTCTCATCCATAAAACGAATATATGGATAACGTTTTGGATTCCATTCTGTTAACCAGTAACGTAACTCTTCCAAATTATTTGTCGTCCATAACTGATCTAGCCCCATCATCATTAATTGTTTTAGTTGACGCTCTCTTCTAGTTAATCCAAAAATGAGTTCTGGTGGCATAGAAAGCATATGGTATTCTTTTTTATAATTGTTCCCGTCATATTTAAACGATTGCACTTTGGCATTTTTTATCATATCGTAGACGAGCTGTTCTTGCCTTGGAATTAATCTGCTTTTTCGAACTGGGATCCGATAACCAATAGTGTCAAAGATAAGGATTTCCTTGCCATCTGTTATAATGCTAGCATATTCTAGAACTGTTCTATCATGCCCTTTGCGCATATAAGCACGTTTATAGATAGCGTCTAAAAGCGGTTTTGGGATTTCCTGCATATCATTTTCAATATAAGAGAACAGTTCTTTCGTTATGTATAATAATGGTATTTGATCTAATAATTCAATACCATCATCTTTACGCCACTCATGAAAATAACATACATTATAACCATTCTCTTCTCCTTCAAACCAATTCACCCAAACATCATGCATATATAGCATAAAACAACCCTCACTTTTTCAAACTGAATTTAACATACATTATGACCATCTAGCAGACAAAATATTCTAGTTGCAACATATTATTTTTCAAATAAGCGTTTTGAACTATATATTTTCAACAAACATTTTTTAAATAGTTACAACCAAGCATTCGTGAAATAGACGGCTAACTGTTTGGGTAACGTTTTAAAGCAATATGCATGATAATTAGTCCAACTGGAAGAAAATAACATTCTACTCTGCTAGCTATAAAACTCATATACTCCCCCCATGATAGACCAGCTGGAAGAAAATTCATATATGCAATAATGGTGACACCACCCATAATAGAAAAACCAAAGCCCATTAAAAATAAAAACACGTATCCCATTTTCCCTCTCCTGCCTTGTCCTTTTTAATAGACTATGCTTGTCCTAAACCATACATGTTAGAAAAACTGCCCCTTTTCCAACTCTCCATGGCGAAAGGCGTCGTTTTTCTTATACAATAAACTTTTATACTTTCCTATAGTGGAACAAAGGCTTTGGGCACCCGGCTAGCAACGTAGCGACTGGAACGAATCAACGAAAGTTTTAGGAATCATGCTCCTGCAACAGGAGTATGCCGGCGCCCTCCAGCAAGCCCGTTTTTAGTTGGACTTCCTCTTAACCACGAACCAATGATGACTTAGCGTAGGGCAATGGAGTGAAGTCGCTAGTTGCTGGGTGCTTGCGCCGGACGTGGCTAAATAACTTAGTAAGTTTATCCACAGCTGCTAAAATTTTATAATTTCCTAGACCACAAAAAAAGCCGATCAAATTTGATCGGCTTTCTTATTTTTTATGACGTTTCACAACTACGAAGCGTTCCTTCTTCTCACTTTCTAACTATGCTTGGTATTTCTTAAATAGTAGTGCAACATTATGACCGCCAAATCCAAGCGAATTACTTAACACAACTTGAACATGCTGTTTTCTTGCCCTGTTTGGAACATAATCCAAGTCGCAATCTGGGTCAGGATGTTCAAGATTAATGGTAGGCGGAATGATTCCTTCTTCAATTGCTTTAACAGAAATCACCGATTCTACACCACCAGCAGCACCTAGTAAATGTCCTGTCATTGATTTTGTTGAAGAAATGGCAACATCATTCGCATGGTCGCCCAACACTGTCTTTATAGCAGCAGTTTCAAATTTATCATTAAGGGCTGTGCTCGTACCATGTGCATTAATATAATCAACCTCATTTGGTGCAATTGTTGCATCATTTAACGCCATATCCATCGCACGTCCTGCACCTTCACCATTTTCTGCTGGCGCAGTAATATGATAAGCATCACCAGTAGCACCGTAACCAACAATTTCTGCGTAAATATGCGCGCCACGTTCTAACGCCTTTTCTAAGTCTTCTATCACTAAAATACCACTACCTTCCCCCATTACAAATCCATCACGATATTTGTCAAATGGGCGACTTGCTTTTTGTGGATCTTCATGAAGAGAAAGTGCTTTGGCAGAAGAAAAGCCAGCAAACGCCATATTAGATATCGGCGCTTCTGTTCCACCTGTAATAACAGCGTCTGCATCCCCACGCTGCACAGCTTTAAACGCATCACCTATGGAGCTTGCGCCTGAAGCACAAGCTGTAACAGAACATGAATTTATTCCTTTTGCACCTAATTGAATAGAAACTTGACCCGCAGCCATATCTGGGATCATCATTGGTACAAAAAATGGACTAACTCGCTTAGGCCCTTTTTCTAACAGTTTTCGATGCTGATCTTCCCAAGTTTGCATACCACCGATACCACAGCCAATCCAAACGCCTACACGATTCCGATTATCATCATCAATAGTAAGGTTGGCATCTTCAACCGCCATTTTTGACGCTACAACAGCGTATTGTGTAAACAAGTCCATTTTACGAACATCTTTCTTCTCGATATAGGCACTTGGATCAAAATCTTTCACTTCTCCAGCTACTTTAGCCGGAAATAGCTCTTTATCCACTTTGGTAACGAAATCAATCCCAGACTTCCCTGAAATTAAGTTTTCCCACATGGTACTAACATTATTTCCAACAGGCGTAACAGCACCAACTCCTGTTACTACAACTCTTCTTTGTTTCATATGGTTTTCCTCCTAGCTCCATCCAGTTATCTTCCCCATTTTATCGCTAAGGCGCCCCATGTTAAACCGCCGCCAAAGCCAACTAAAACGATCAAATCATTATCATTTATTTTACCATCTGCGACTGATTCCGACAAAGCAATTGGTATAGAAGCTGCAGAGTTATTGCCATACTTCTTTACTGTTTTCGCCATCTTATCTTCGGCGATACCTAATCGTTGTCGAGCCGCCTCCATGATGCGGATATTTGCTTGATGTGGCACTAAATAATCTACATCATCTTCTTTATATCCAGCAGCTTTAATTACATTAACAGATGATTCTGGCATTTGTCTAACAGCAAATTTAAATACTTCACGACCATTCATATATAAATAACCAGTATCTTTTTCCTGCTTTAATTCTTTTCCGCCTGCGCCATTAGCACCTAATTCGAACGAAAGAATCCCTTTACCATCGGATACTTGGCCCATTACAGCTGCACCAGCACCATCACCAAATAATACACATGTGCTACGATCTGACCAATCAGTAATCTTTGACAGCTTTTCTACACCTACAACTAATACATGTTTATATGTGCTGTTTTCAATAAATTGCTTTGCTGTTACCATCCCATACATAAAACCTGAACAAGCTGCACTAATATCCATGGCTGCTGCATTCATTGCACCTAAACGTTCTTGAATCATACAGCTAACAGAGGGAAATGGTGTGTCAGGAGTTACTGTTGCGACTAAAATAAGGTCTATATCGTTAGGTTTTAGATTTGCATTGTTAATAGCTTTTTCTGCTGCTAAAAACGCCATATCTGAAGTATCCATGTCCTCTTCTGCTATTCTTCTTTCTTCAATACCTGTTCTCGTACGAATCCACTCATCATTTGTATCGACGATCTTCTCTAAATCATGATTCGTAACAACTTTTTCAGGAACATAATGACCTAAACCTAAAACACCAACATCCATATTTCCATCTCCTTAAAAAATAATCTAAAATTATTATTATCTATTATTATTACTTGGTACTAATTTTAATGTATCGTGATTTTTTTTGCAAGTTACAGGCTGATAATCTTACCTAGCTAATGATGGTTTGTAGATAGGTTCCTTTTATTCGCTTACTACTTTTTCATGGCATTAGCGAAAATTAACCTATCGTCCATTCTTTATAACATCGAACGCTTTTACTATTTTTCTATGGTTCGTTTAAATTCTCTGTCAATACTTGTTACGGCACAGAAGTTTATGCGAAGAGCTTTAATCTACTGTAGACTTGTCCAATTAAGTATGATCTTACAGCAGCTTATATTCAGCTTAAAAAGGGGGGAGAGGTCACTTTCAATACCGAATAGTAATCGATATGAATAACATAACTACATTTCAGGGAGCAATCCCGTATTTGTATAATGTTCCATTGCTTGGTTCATCTCATATTGATAAGAAAGGGGCACTTGGTCACTAAAAGGCGCTAAAGAAATAACACCATCTTGAAAATCAAAGCTTTTTAATTGTCCGGTTAATTTGCGATCATTCACATGTTCCACTGCATATTCATACAGTTTCTCTACATGATGGACAGTCGAAGTTAAAACTGTATTTTTTGCTAACTCTGCTTGATTAGTCCTATACCCAATGGCATAAACCTCATCTCTTTTTGCATACTTAATAATCTCTTCACTAAAAGTATCACCTATTGGATAAAATACATCTACACCCGTTGATTTCATTTGTTGGTAAATCCCTTGTGCTGTTTGCACCTCATTCCAGTCATTTAAAAAAGCTAATTCTATTTCCGCTTTCGGGTTTACATTTTTAACTCCCTCAAAAAAGCCTTCAATCTCTGACTGCCATTCATAAGTAGCAATGATGCTCACTTTATTTGCAGCTGTCATTTTACCAGATAACATACCAGCAAAATATCCAGCCGCATACGTATCAAATGTAAAACTAGTTACATTTTTTGCAACATATGAACCATTAAAATAAACAAACTGTATATGGGAATAATTCTCAGCAACATCTGTAAAGTGTTTTCCATAAAAAGAACTATGGCCAAATATAAGATTTACTCCTTGATTGGAAAATTCCTCAATCGCTTTAATAATTTCCTTCTCAGTTGCCACATTTTCTTTATAATAAACATCCATTCCATACTTTTCTCCTAATGAAACAAGTCCTTGGTACCCTTTTTCATTCCATACGTGATCAGAGATGTTTCCGTTTAATAACATACCCACATTCTGTATTCGCTGTTCTGTTTGCAAGGGACTACTACAGCTACCTAGTATCAATAACACGCTAATAATGACAAAAACATTTCGCAATAGAAACACCTCCCACTCTACTTCCGTATGAAGACAACCGCCTTTTTTATGCTATAGGAAAGTTTAAAGGTTTATCGTATAAGAAAAACGACAGCTTTCACGATAAAGATTTGCATTAAGACATGTTTTCATAAAATCACTTTACAAATTACGTGTACTTATAATTGTTGCTCATCTAACGCTGGCTATGGAACAAAAAGTCCACGTACTCAAAATTTTACCGTTCGCTTATAAGTCCGTTAATATACGTCCTTTGGTCAGAACCTCTTCCCTAATCGTTGATTTCGAAAGTGTTGAATGACCTGATTAACTGTCGCCTCTTTAGGTCTATTGTCCTTAATATCTATATAATTATCAAGTTTTATTTTGTTTACGTTTTGCTTCTCCTCACCTACCTCGTACATTTCTAACCAATTAAGAAAAACGTCTATAAAATCATGAATATATACGGCATGTTGAAGGAAATAATCCGATGAAAAAGGAACAAGTTCTCCTTGAAAATACATACCATTCTCTGACATAGGCATCCATTCACCAAATAAAAGAGGTAATTCAATAAATACGCCATTTAGGCTTGTAGATCCATGTACTGTACTTGGATGTGCTAGTGTTACACATACTTCCGCAGAAATATTGACATCTTCATGGATGGAACCAAGGCAAATGAATTGTTCATATATTTCGTTTTTATCACCTGAATAAAAAGAAAAATTACTATTTCTCCCCAAAAAAAGAGACAGTGAATCATCTTTCTTACAGTCTACAATCCCTTCCACTTTCATGCCTTGTTCCAATAATTGATTCGTGATATGAAAACCAATCCAATGATTACAATTTGCAACCGCCGTAACCAAAGACACCACTCCTGTTCGTAATTTTTTTCATATATACGGTATACAGAAAAGCTTTTAGCAGAGCTCCCCGCAACATTTGAACGGATGACTAGCAAGGGCAGTACTTCAATTTCTTTCTGCAAATAATGCATTTAAGCCCTGTTATCTCCGAGGAAACTTCTCTAGCATACGTCTTCCTTACTTCCATTAACTTTCTTTTCGAATACATGACTGGATATAGAATAAGTACTCATTGTTCCATAATATTCTTATGGAGAAAAGAACTCTTCCATTCGTTACATTAATGTTATGATTTTCAATAAATGCAAGTTATACTTTTTTTTTCATCTTTGTTTTGGTAAACTAGAAAGAGATATTTCTAATAAAGTTACTGTGAAAAACGAGGTGTTATCATGCGATACATTGTTACACTTTTCTGGTCATGTTTAATTGGCGCAGTGGTTTCCTATGTTTTATCAAGTATGGGAAGTGAACCATTCAACTTAACAGCAACCATCGGATTATCAGTCGTCTTCTTTGTTATGGTATCCGTACTAGGTGACGGTATTTTAAAAGAAGATAACTAAGTCCATTTATAATGACACTGCAACTGTGTGGCAAGCCCACACCGTTGCTTTAGTTTATTCTCCATACATAGCTAATTTCAGGATTGTACGTTTGTACCGTACCCACAGTTGCCTAATTGAAGAAAAGGGAAAGCCCTTGCCTCTTTTTAACGTATAAGGCAAGGGTTTTTTCTTGTTTCCATTAATACCATGGTAAAATGCTGAGTGCAGCTAAAGCTGTTAATGGTAAAATAAGCCTTCGAAATCGGTTAGGAGGGTACCCATATCCTCCGTAACCATAACCAGGCCCACCGTATCCTGGATAGCCATAACCAAATTGTCTGTGATGTTGGCTATGCCCTTGCTGCATATGTGAGTGATGTTGTTCATGCGCTTCTATTGGTACTGCTAAATATACAGATTCGTGATCCAAACCAGTTATTATCCCGTCAACGCTAGAACCATCTACTAACTCAATAAGCACATAAGCATGCATATGATCCTTACAAACATCGTATATATGTTGATGACTGTGACTCATATTATCTGCCTCCTCACCACACAGCCTATTCATTTGCCCATAGGTTGGTGACTTGTATAGTGGTCAAAATCTACTATTGCAACAAGTTTTATCGCAAGGCTCTGAGGTTTCTTAAAGGGATATGAGTATAAATCGCCCTTCTTAACGTTTTGTTTTCTATAGTACAGCTAAAGAGCTTACAAAATTGTAAGCTTCCTGTAAGGTAAATGAATACCTTGATTTTCCATTTAAGTTTAATCTTACAAAAGAGAAATATTGGAGAGGATTTTTTCATGGACGCTATATCTAGCTTAAGTATCATTTTAAAATATTTATTACTCGGTTTATTTCAAGGTTTCACGGAACCAATACCTATTTCATCAAGCGGACATTTAGTTATGCTTCGTGATCTCCTTCATTTACAAGTCGAATTAACAGGATTGTCATTTGAAATTTTAGTAAATTTCGGATCACTAATCGCTGTCCTGGTCGTTTTCCGTAAAGATTTAATTCGGTTAACAAAAAATGGGCTTCGATTTGTTTTACAAAAAGATAGAGATAATGAAGCAACAGCTGACTTTCAATTTATCGTATTTCTAATTGTAGCAACCATTCCTACGGGAGTTTTAGGCTTCTTATTAAACGACTATATAAGTGACATTAAAGCTGTTGCTGTCGGATACACCTTGCTGATTACTGGGGCAGCTTTATGGATAATTCGTAATCTTCACGGGAAGAAAAATGACGGAGATTTAACGATAAAAGACGTACTTATTGTCGGTGCAGCACAAGCCGTCTCATTAGTTCCTGGGATTAGCCGTTCAGGTGCTACTATTGTTGCTGCTATGCTTGTCGGCATGAAGCGGGAAACTGCTTTTCGTTTTTCATTTTTACTTTATATTCCCGTTAGCCTTGGGGTAACGATTTTAGGAGTAAGTGATATTGTCAAAGATGAAAGGTTTAATGAATTAATGATTCCTTATGCTATTGCCTTTTTAGCTTCCATTATTGCTACCTATTTTGCCCTTAAATGGTTCGCTAACATCATGGCTAAAGGCAACCTAAAGTATTTTAGTTTCTATTGTTTCGTAGTTGGAATTCTAGCAATTATTATCTTTACACGATAAAACACAATGGATTCCATGGAATAAAAAAAGCAGTTGTCTATGTCAGGCAACTGCTTTTGATTTATTTTCCTAGATAATAAATTAATCCGGAATACCTAGTGCAATTTTAGCATAACGTGACATTTTTTCCTTGCCCCATGGAGGGTTCCAAACAATGCTAACTTCCGTTTCTTTCACTTCAGGAATATCAGATAATGCGTGTTTCACATCTTGCTCAATATGTCCAGCAAGCGGACATCCCATAGAAGTTAGTGTCATGGTAACCTTACATATACCTTCTTCATCTAATTCTACATCATATACTAAACCTAAATTAACAATATCTATGCCTAATTCAGGATCAATAACATTTTCTAATGCACCAAAAAGATTCTCCTTTAATGCTTCATCCATACAATTTCCCTCCTCCAATATGTTACTACTATTTAAACATATTTTTGTGTATATTTAAAGAAAACAACGCTTGTTACAAACAGTTTGAAAACGGTTTGAATGAATTCCTATGCTTGTAAGCTGGGAATATTTATGTAAAATAGCGTATAACTTGATTATAAATGATCTACAAACCACTTTACCGTTTCAAGTGTGGCAAATCTTCCTACTTTATGACCACGATTTGCTTCTCCTAGAAATACAATATCTTTAGAGTTAGCATAAGTTGGTGCTACTTGTTTATAAAAAGAGTAAGCATGATTAAACGGTACAATTTCATCTGCTTCCCCATGCCAGATAAACAACGGACGTTCATTTAACTTCTCTGGTTGCTGAGACAAATCATACTTGGCTAGCTGATCCAACAAGTTCGTAATTTCTTTTTGTTCTACAGGCAGATCGCCCTTTTGTTTAAACGCATCAATAATTTCCTGAGCAAAGGTTGTAATCTTCGGTGTACCCATTAAGATAGCAGCTGCTTTAACCCATTCATATTGGGTAATGGCAGCAGAAGTCGTTATTCCTCCCATGCTTGTCCCCGCAACGCCAAAGCGATCATCTAATAATAATCCAGCTTCATCTACATAATCCTTTATATATTGTAATTCAGTTACATTTTGTACTACAATATCCCAAAAGGATAGTTGTCTTTCCTCCGCATGAATGCTATTTTCTCGGGCGCCATGATACTTGCTATCAGGCAAAATAACCCGGTATCCTTTTTGAGCAAGTAAAAATGCTAGGGGCAAATTATGCTCTTTTGCGCTGGTAAACCCGTGGAAATAAGTAATTACGGGCAAAGCGACGTCGTTTTTTTCTGCATCCACTATAATTAAGCTTGGAATGGTGTCAATTTTCTCTTCATATATTCCGATCATGCTACACTGTCCCCTTATGTACGTATTCGTATATTTTTCATTCTACTATCACAAAGAATGCCTATCAACTTTTAATCATTACACCGTTCATTCTTTAATTGAAAAACTTACATTATTATTGGATTATAATTGATAAAGCATCTTTCTCCCAATTGTTTGGGCACCGAATAAGTCATCTAAATATATTTTGTTTTTAATTTTTTAATCTAACAGTACTTTATGTGCAGAATAGAGCAAGACACATAGATGTTAGGACAAGTTTTAACTTTACATTCCTTCGTTTCGACTATACACTATGAACAGATGAGGTGATTGTAAATATGCAAACAAACAGACACTTAATAGCATTAGATCTTGATGGAACACTGTTAACCGATAAAAAAGAAATCAGCCCTAAAACAAAACAAGCCGTTTTAAGAGCAATGGACGAAGGTCATATCGTTGTTATTGCAACAGGCAGACCACATCGGGCAAGTATTGGTTATTATAAAACATTAGGGTTAACTACTCCGATGGTAAACTTTAATGGTGCACTTATTCACCATCCAAATGATAAGAAATGGGATGCTCTGCACAGTCCGATGTCCATTCGAACAGCTCATAAAATTATCGGAACGTGTTATGAGTTAAATGTACGAAATATTTTGGCTGAAGTTATGGATGATGTGTATTTAGATCAATATGATCAGGCCATTATTGATATATTTCATATGTCACAAAATGACCCCCCTTTTACAATAGGGAGTCTAAGAAATAAATTAACAGAAGACCCTACTTCTATCTTAATTCATCCGAAAGATGAACATATTTCCACATTGCGAAAGAATCTCGATGACTTTCATGCTGACCTTATTGAACACAGAAATTGGGGAGCACCATGGAACATTATTGAAATTGTTCGCAAAGGAATGAATAAGGCTGTTGGTTTACAGAAGATTGCTCATTATTTCCATATCCCCACAGACCGCATTATCGCTTTTGGTGACGAAGATAATGATTTAGAAATGATTGATTACGCCGGGGTAGGTGTAGCTATGGCCAATGCAATTGATGAATTAAAATCCATAAGTAAATACGTGACAGATTCTAATGAAGAAAACGGAATAGCAAATTTCTTACAAACCTATTTAAAACTAGGCTAAAATCTGTTTCTTATGGCGTTGTTAGGCACTTTTACTGCTTAAAAATATCTTATTATCGCTAAAAATTCAATTATTTCCATTTATAATTATGGAGAACAAGATCACACTAAGGGTGAGCACAATTCATGTGTTCACCTTTTTTGCTTTCGAATAGCAGGAGACGTAATAAAACGCCTAGGATAACTTCAATCATGATTTTTCAAAAAGTGCATATGCACAAGGGAGGAAATATCGTGAGTAAAGCAAGTAAATCAAAGCGTTTTGCCCAACAGAGCGCAGATTCTGTAAAAAAGCATGCTGAACGCTTCCCTTATCGAAGCAGATTCTCTGAGGTGCAGAGAAAACAAGATGAAGCTGATAACCATACAGTAGGAGGGTTTTAGGTTGGAAAACAATCAAAATAATTTATTTCAACAAGCAAGAAATGCTGTGATGAACTTTATGAATCAGCAAAACAATGCTTCTAATGCAGAAGATAAACAAGCTGCACAAAATGCGATTCAAGCTGCTTATCAGGATGCTACACCTGAAGAAAAACAGCAATTACAGCAATTGGAAAATCAATTGAGACAACATAATCAAATACAGTAACCTCTGCAATTAGTAACTTGTATTTGGTTAACCCCTCTAGAAAGTCCCTTAACAGGGGCTTTCTTATGGATAAGTTAATAACTACCATTACCAATTTTAGCTTCGAACTGCCTAACATACATTGATGTTACGAACAAAATACGAAAAGACACGCCTTTAACACATATGCTTAGCAACAAAATACTTTTTAATCCTTCTTATATCTGCTATTATTGAGAATAAGTATGATTTAGGAGGGATGAAATTTGAGTATTCGTGCTGAAGCCACCCCGAATCCAAATGCAATGAAATTTACTACAGATAAAATAATATTTGAAGGAACAAACAGTATATCCATAATGCCTGGAGATACGAGTGAATATGACATTTTAAATGACTTAATGCAAGTAGAAGGTGTAGATAATGTTTTTGGATATCAAAACTTTATTACCGTAAATAAGCAATTCGATACAGAATGGGATGATTTAATACCAAAGGTAACGGAAGTAATAGAAAAAAATGGATTTTAAAAGGCCAGCATCCTTATTGCTTGGCCTTTTCTTACATGATAGAAATAAAAAAAGTTTTTGCTGCTTTCGCCATATTGGCTTGGCGACAAGCCAAGTTTTTCTAACATACACGCCCTTTTGGTTATTTGTTTTCAACATCTACAGGGAAATAATTCGGGTTTATTTTTTCACCATCATGATTCTTTCCATATATCACAATTACTGGAGGTTCCTCCGCATTCAATGTTTCCTCTGGCAGTTCAACCTCTACCATAAACTTCTCCCATTGCCCTTTCTTCTTCTCTAAAGGTAAAGCCGTTTCGTCACTAAGAGACTCTCCTTCATGTTCCAATTGGTAGAATACATTCGTTTCATTCGCATGCACTTCACCTTGTAAAACAGCTATTCCATCGTTCACTTCCATATCCAAGTTTTCAAAACGAACGCCGTTTGCCTGTGCTTCTCGTGTTGAAGTGTCTTTGGCTGTAGTGCCAGCCTTTTCATTCTTCGTACTACATCCAAAAAGTACTAATGATATAGCTAAAAACAAGAAAACTTTTTTCCACATAGCTCCCGCTTCCTCTCTTTTTTAATCTCTGCGAAAAAAACCAAATATACCTGTCGTTTGAACGATATTTGTAAATGCGTTCGGGTCTACTTCATTAATAATTCTCTCTAAATCATACAATTCATACCGAGTGATGACCAGATAAAGCATATCCTTATCTGTTTTCGTATAAGCTCCTTTAGCTGGAAGAATCGTAATACCACGTACCATAGTTTGGTGAATAGCAGCCTGCAGTTCATCCGCTTTACGAGTAATGATCATAGCTGTAACCTTTTCATGACGTGTATGAAGAGCGTCAATTACACGTGTCGTTACGTATAAAGTAAGTAAGGTATACAAAGCATTTTCTGGTTCATATAAAATACCAGCGAATGCTATAATAATCGCATTTAACATTAAAAAATACGTACCTATCGGTTTATCTTTCATTCTCGATAGAACCATCGCCACAATGTCCATTCCTCCAGTGGAAGCACCGACTTTAAGTGTAATCCCTACACCAGTACCACCAACAACACCACCAAAGACAGCATTTAAAATAATGTCTTCTGATATTTGAACCATAGGAATAAATTCTAGAAAAAGAGTCGTGCAAAATACAGAAACGACACTATAAATCGTAAACCCTTTACCTACTTTAAACCAACCCAATATAGCAACAGGGATATTAAATAGAGCTAATAAAATTCCCGTACTAATTCCGATGCCAACGAAATCATTAAAAACGCTAGATGCTAATTGAGCAGCACCAGTAAACCCACTAGCATACACATTTGCTTCAATTAAGAAAAAGTTCAGAGATATTGCATTAAGCAACGCTCCAAAAATGACTACTGCAATTCGTTTTGCTTCAAAAATGAACATAGAGGCCTCCTTCTCCGTTTACAGATAATTAGTCTGTCATCATACACACACCCAAACGCTAGATGTCATTAACTTTTTTATTTGAAAATTATTAAAATTAAACATTCCTTTTTTTTGACTAACTACATAAACAACTATAAACTAAAAGAAAGATTACTAAAAGGAATGTAGGTGAATAAACGATGGATATTAAAATCCTTGCCGATTCAGCTTGCGATTTAACAGCAGATTATTATAATAAATACGACATAGCATTTATACCATTAACCGTCCGGCTTGATGATAAGGATTACGAAGATGTCAAAACAATAGATCCTAAAACAGTTTACCACGCAATGCGTGATGGGAAAACCCCAAAAACATCGCAAGCTTCAGCTCAACGTTTTAAGTCTATTTTTACATCTCATGCTGAAGCAAATCAACCTTTAGTTTACCTTGCTTTTTCTTCTCAACTATCTGGTACATATCAAGCAGCAAAAATGATGGAACAAGAAGTAAAAGAAAGCTATCCCGATGCACCTATTCACGTAATTGATACGAAATGTGCTTCACTAGGGTATGGGCTTGTTGTACTTCATGCAGCAAAGCTTGCCAAGCAAGGAGCGGCGTTACAAAGAATCGTAGAATCAAGTAAGTCCTGCGCTCTTCATATGGAGCACATCTTTACTGTTGATAACCTAGAATATCTATATCGAGGTGGCCGTGTAAGCAGAACAGCAGCGTTTGTTGGTTCTTTGTTAAAGATTAAACCAATTCTTCACGTAGAAGATGGGAAGTTAATTCCTTTAGAAAAGATACGCGGTTCAAAAAAATTGTTTCACCGTATGCTAGAAATCATGGAAGAACGCGGTGATGATTTATCAAACCAAACCATTGCAATCTCCCATGGCGATGACTTCGAGCGAGCAGAACAACTTGCTTCCATGATTAAGGAGAAATTTCACGTAAAAGATGTTATTATTGAGATGGTTGGTTCGGTTATAGGTGCGCATTCAGGGCCTGGAACGATTGCACTCTTCTTTTTAAATGATACCGATTTTGATCGCCCTGCATAAATGGAAGCACCAAGCAGAAAAGGGACTTTACATCCCTCTTCGCAAAGTAACAATACGAAGAGGGCAAAATCCCTTTGTGAAATGCGCAAATAGAATATTCGATTTCTTCTATTGTAATAAATATCACCAAGAATCGCCTGCTTTGTAGTCTCCGTTACCCCTCATTTTTCTTTTGTTTTCTAGATAACACCACTATCCCAACGATAAACAATAAAAATATACCGATTATAAAACCAATAAACCACCAGTTAAGCCCTGTGTCTTCTTCTACAGAGAATATTTCTACCATCTCTCTATCTAAACCAACCCGATATTCTCCGTTGCCATTAGCTCGAAAGGTTTGATCACTTAAATATCCTCGCAATTCTTTTCCTTCTTCTACATCTGAAATGGTAACAGAACGTGTTTTTACATCGTTATTAATAGCAATATACATCGTTTGCCCATCATAAGTACGTTTAAACACACTCATTGCTCCATCTGTCCCTACCATTTCATAGTTTCCTCTTCGTAAGGCGGAAAACTCTTGACGTAAGGAAGATATCCTATTAAAAAACTCCGTTAATTCTTTATCTCCACTGTTAAACTCTACCATCCGTTGTACTTCATCCAATGTGGAACCATACATCGGCAGATGAGAACCTTGATAGATGACGGGGACATCTGGCATGGAATATAAAAAGGTTAAAGCTAATTTCCAAGCTGTCAATGGATTTCTGCCATTTTCCGCTAAAGTTTGTGTAAAACGCTCCATAGATTGGTCATCCATAAATAGCATATCAACAACACTATCCTGCATTGTTGCTTCAAATATATTTTCCGGTGAGACACCGGGTTTAGAAAAAACATCACGCATTGCTTGCTGTGCATTATGGTTCTCAACAGCATCAATATGTTGATTTTCCTGTAAAGTAGTTACATCAGATTTTCCCTCTAGTACATCTGCTAACAAATAAAAATTTTCATCAGATTGTTTTATTTCATTTGAAAGTAGTTTTAAAAACGATGGGGAAGCTTGGTCTGCAGCGTGTAATTGGAAACCGTCAACATCCGTTTCTTCTTTCCAATACTTTGCTACATCGACTAAATAATCTTGTACTGCTTCATTTTCTTGATTCAATGCAACAACATTTTCTCCCCAAGCTGTGTTTACTTGTGCATCTCGATCGATCCAATCCGCTTTAGATGGATTAGTAACAATCGGATGGCTTTTAGCAACATACTTCGTGACAAGCTCCAAAACAACTTTTATCTCTCTTTCATGAGCTTCATCAATTAACTTTTGCAAACTTTCCATATCACCAAATTGCTGTTCTACGTTATAAAAGTCTTCTATCCAATAACCATGATAACCGTCTGGTGCGTTTGCCATAATAGGTGACAGGATGATGGAAGTATACCCCAATTCCTCAAAAGTATCCAACCTATCTGTAATCCCTTCCAAATCACCACCATGATATGCTTTTGGATTATCAAGATCAATTTGTTTATCACGTTCAACATTTAAATTATTATAGCGGTCAACTAAGATACGATAAAAAACTTCATCTTGAATGCTTGTTTCATCCGCTTGAACCATAGTTGGTACATAAATAAAAAACATGAAACTAACTATTAAAAAAGCAATTACTTTCTTCATCACTTCTCTTTCCCCCGTCCATCTTTTTCTTGTCCGATTATTTTTCGCTTTATCTATAATCCAGTTAAAACTTTATGATGAAAAACTGTAGTTTCGCCTATTCTAAAGCCATTATAGTATAAAAAAGGCTGTCCTACGTTCATAAGGACAACCTTTTATTTTTGTTCATTTTTAACCTAATTGAATTCCCATAGGTAAACGAACGAATCCTAATACAAGCAGAATAATAAGCGCAATGACAAACTGTATCCACAGTACTTTTAATGGTTTCTCCTTTGGTAAGCGAACGAGTATCATTTCCATAATAGCAATCATCCATATACCCGCAACCCCTTTAACAATTGCTTCTGCCATTAACGATCCACCATTAAAGTAAGGAGTGATTAAGTCTCCTCCAGAATATAGTATAAGTAAATAATCCAAGCGCAAAATCATATGTACGATTTTCCCTGCTTTTGTATTACCTTTCTTATACATAGCATAAGAGATTGCTAATAAAATAAACCCTAATACCCATCCCGTTATATGCAAATGTGTCATGAAACAATCTACCTCCTATTTCCAATTCAACTAATGCTATCATATCATGATCCTAGTAACTTTTCATTTTTAACACTCTATCGTTTAACAAATATGTAACAGCTACTCTATTATGATAAAAATTACTTTCTAATTAGGAAAGCTTCCCATCTATCAGCTAGGTTTAAATTTAATAGATTCATTTTTTTATAGCTGGCAGTTGCAATAAAAACTGTTATACTGTATTTGTAGATTATTTTTAAAATTCGGAGGGATCATATGGGACAAACAAGTCAACAAATTATTGATCAAACACAGGAATACGGTGCTAAAAATTACCACCCTCTGCCTGTGGTCATCTCTAAGGCAGATGGAGTGTGGGTAGAAGATCCTGAAGGAAACCGCTACATGGATATGCTCAGTGCTTATTCAGCTGTTAATCAGGGACATCGCCACCCACAAATTATTAAAGCGCTAAAGGACCAAGCGGATCGCTTAACTTTAACATCCCGAGCTTTTCATAATGATCAGCTTGGGCCTTGGTTTGAAAAAATTTGTAAGCTTACAAATAAAGAGATGGTATTGCCGATGAATACAGGCGCAGAAGCAGTAGAAACGGCTATTAAAGCAGCTAGAAGGTGGGCTTATGACGTAAAAGGAGTGGCGGAAAACAAAGCTGAAATTATTGCTTGTGAAGGTAACTTCCACGGTCGAACAATGACCGCTGTCTCTTTATCATCTGAAGCCGAATACAAACGTGGCTTCGGACCAATGTTACCAGGTATTAAAATTATTCCTTACGGAGATGCAGAAGCTCTAAAGGCTGCAATCAATGAAAATACCGCTGGATTTCTATTTGAACCAATTCAAGGAGAAGCTGGTATTGTTATCCCACCAGATGGGTTTTTACAAGAAGCATATCAGATTTGTAAAGAAAACAATGTACTATATATTGCGGATGAAATTCAGTCTGGACTAGCTCGCACAGGAAAAATGTTTGCATGTGACTGGGAGAATGTAACACCTGACGTACAAATTCTTGGAAAAGCCTTAGGTGGAGGCGTCTTTCCAATCTCATGTGTAGTTGCTAACAAAGATATTCTCGGTGTATTCAATCCTGGTTCTCACGGTTCCACATTTGGAGGTAATCCACTAGCATGTGCTGTCTCTATTGCTGCATTAGATGTATTAGAAGAAGAGAATTTAGCTGATCGTTCTTTAGAATTAGGAACATACATGATGAATGAATTAAAGTCCATCCCTAATCCAAAAATAAAAGAAGTTCGTGGTAAAGGGTTGTTTATCGGTGTGGAGCTTACCGAACCAGCCCGTCCATATTGTGAAGCGTTAAAGGAAAAAGGACTGCTTTGTAAAGAGACACATGAAAACGTCATTCGATTTGCACCTCCATTAATTATTAAACAAGAAGATTTAGAATGGGCTGTTTCTCATATTAAAGAAGTATTAACACCATAAGAACAAAGGCTCGGGGCGCCCGGTTAGCAACGTAGCGAGTGGAACGAAGCAACGAAAGTTTTAGGAATCATGCTCCTGCAACAGGATTATGCCGGCGCCCTCCGGTAAACCCGTCTTTAGTCGACCTTCCTTTTGAGAACGAACCAATGATGACTTTGCTTCGGGCAATGGAGTGAAGTCGCCTAGTTGCTGGGCGCTGGAGCCGGACGTGGCTAAGTTTATCCATAGATATAAAATTTTATGATATACCAGACCATAAAAAAGCAGCTTGTCACTGTTCCAAGCTGCTTTTTCAGTGTTTCATGACTTATTTGCCCATAACTTGCATCTTTCCATAAGTAAGACTTCTCCATAACCACTCCAAAGGCCCATAACGGAACTTCCTTAACCATATACTACTATATATCATTTGCAAACCATAAATAATAATGGCTATACCTACACCTTGTAACGGGGAAGTTTGACCATACCAACCTAATCCAATCCCATAAAACAAGAGAACACAAAGGATAGATTGCATAATATAGTTGGTAAATGCCATTCTCCCAACATAGTTAAATGGTTGCATCAATTTAGCACCTAATTCTGTTTGTCCCAATAGTGTAATGGACAAAATATAAAACAGGGCAGAGAACAAGCCTCCAATACTATCTTGGGCAATTTCAAACCACAATGGGTTACCAAAGAAATACGGCCCTAATTTAAACACTAAAAACAAAATAAGCGAATACACCCATAACTTTTTTAGTACTGATTTATGTTGCATTGGGTGATGTAACCAACGTTTTCTTGCAAAATACATACCCACTAAAAATAATGGCAAGAGTAAAAAGGGAAGAAAGAAGAGACCTAATCCACTCCCAAACAGCCAATCTTGCGCATTTTGTGACCAAATAGTAGTAAAGGAGTTACTTTGATAATTTGCAATAATAGGTTCAACTGGCTTTAATGGCTCTTGTCCATACATAGCTATCCATGTTCTCGCCAAATAGGAAATAAATGTAATAAAGCCAACAAACCCTCCTAATAGCCCCACAGCCCAATAAATTAAAGTCCTCTCCTTTACTTTCAAAAATAACAATGCAAGTAAACCGACTAGAGCATAGGTAATTAAGATATCACCATACCAAATTACAAATGCATGAATCACTCCAAATAATAACAAAAATAAAAGTCTTCGAGTTAGAAGCGGAACAGCTTCTAACTTTTTTAATTGGAGACGATCCGTCATTAATTGGAGGCCAAATCCAAATAAAAAAGAAAATAAACTGTAAAAGCTCGCTTGAAAAACGATATCAATAACAGCAAGCGTTACCTCATCTTCAGGATTATTCCACACTAACCCTTCTCCTCTGTATGTAAAGTAAGGAGAGCTAAATGACAGCATATTAACAATTAGTATGCCAAAAATGGCAAATCCCCTTGCCGCATCTACCCAATGCAGTCTGTCTTTTGTTTGCACAGGTGAAGCTTGTTGATTCATAAACACATCCCTTTCCTTTATTAGTTTAATTGTCATTAGAAAAAACAATCATTCTTTATAGTGAAAAACACCTATAATACCTTAAACAATAAAAAATCGCTTGTGGGCAAATCAGAAACATTTTATGTATTCTTAACACAAGAAGCTTCGAAATGGATTTACGAATGTTCCTTTTATTTAACTATAAGAAAAGAAACAACAAATCACAAGCTAAATTTTTAAACAAATGTAACATAATTTCTTCTTTTAATTCCTCAACAATTTATTTTTTATACATAACTTAATAATAAGCGAATTTACCTAAAGTAAACTTCTCCTTATTGTTAGAAAAACGTAGCTTATACTATAAAGTGAAAGTTGTACACTTTCCTATAGTGAAAAAAAGCTTTGTCTCGTTAAAGAGGAGGTATTGAAATGCCAGCGAAAGTAGGGGCAGTGAAAGTCGTTAACTTATCATCTTCCAGTATTTTTAATATTGGTGACGTTTACTCGATGTCTCCGAATAGTACTGCTAAAACATTTGCTGGTGGAGGGTCCTTTAATACCGGCAATGGGATTCGCGTAAACTTAGGAAGTGCTAAAACGTATATATACGATTCAGATAAAGTAGATATGTCTTATAACTAAAAGGTGACAGGAGTGATGTAAATGCCTTTAACCGTGCATCAAACCATAAGTATTTATATGATTAAAGTTGGAGCTATTACGAATTCATCTGTTCTACAAATCGGTAGTACGGGGAGTGTTCAATCCCAATCTGACATTTACAATACCGGTGGTTATACGGAACCTGCGCCAACAGCCGAAATTATTCAAGAAGCAGTTCCATTGGTTCCTTTAGCTCCCTAAACTGCACATTTCTCGCCTTTTTTGCATATAGTAAACATAGGCATTCGTCTAGGTATGGCAGAGGAGGGAGTTTCCATGAATCATTCAAACTGGTCCGCTTATATTTACGATATACATGAATACATGAGACAACAGGAAGCGTTAATTCAACAATTAACAGCACGAGTAAATGAATTAGAAGAAAAGCTACAGAACACAAAATCTAACCATATCGAAAAAGTAGAATATCATTTTGACCAACTAAAAATTGAACAATTAGATGGAACACTTCATATTGGTTTATCTCCACAAGATTTGGCTAATCTAGACGGCAGCTTTATTGACCAACCGAAACCTCCAAACTATCAAGCTCCTTTAAAACAAACGATACAAGCAGAATTAAATGACTATTTGCATCAAAACGGCACAAATATAATTAATCAAATGGCAGCAGAATGTAATGTAAATATGGATGACGGTTATCCTCCCATTTTGATTCAAGATATGATCAAACAGTTACCAGGACGAATTGCCTTTTACGAAAACGAAGCATATAACGAAAAAAACTTACAAACAAGAGATGACATCCATCAATTTATATCCGACAACGTAAAACATGAAATTAAACAGTCGCTACGAAAATATATGGATACCCAAAGATCTAAAGGAGAATAGCTATGAATATGGAAGTTCATAATTGGGGATTAAATATTGGTAATGTTCAAGTTGACAACGTGTCCTCATCATCTGTGTTTTTAATTGGGGACAATGAGCAATTTCTTCTTTCATCCTTTTTCGATACACCACCCGAAGCATTTACGTTAGGAAATATCGTACCGTTAGCACTTACGTAAAAGGGGGAGAGAAATGAAAAAAAGAACATCCATTGTTGATAATTTGTTGACTAACTCTGTATCCACAAGTAGTATACTTTCCATTGGAGATACAGAAAATGCTGCGTTAAAATTTAAAGGCATTGCTATTCAAAAACAAAACCCTGTTTTTTCTAAACGTGATGAAGAAACATTCAATTACCCACTATTTAAGCGAAATACGAATTGGCCAGAAACTAAAATGCTCGTAAACAAATCAACGACCCAACACAAAGGGTGCATTCATGTGGCGAATGTTGCAAGTATCGGCGTAAGTAGTTCTTCGTTACTGCAAATTGGTAATTTAACAAGAGTATATGCAGAGTCTCGTGTGAAGCATTTCCGTAAGTTACAAGATACAAGTGAATCTTTTTGAATAAAAATTGGGATTTAGCTATTGTTACCTCCCGTTTAGATTTGTCTAGTCCAAATCTTTCCATTCTTCAAAGAGACTTACAGCACCTTTAACCGAAACAAACCATACGCACCAATAGCTAATAAAGTCATACGCTATAAAAACAGAATTTTTTCAAAAGGTGGTTTCCTATGCCTTCTATTGTTGGTCCGATTAAAATTGTTAGTGTTAGTGGTGGGGTCGTAAATTTCGGTGATTCCTTTTATATTGCTCCAAAAGAATCCACAAAAACAAATGCTGGTTCTGGTTCCTTAAACACTGGAGATTTCACATGTACAAATAATGGAGTAAGTTCAACCAATCCATTTGACCCAGATATAAACGACCAAAATTTAACTGCAAATGCTTAAAAAATATGCCGTGGATGTAGTAAACTCCACGGCATATTTTTTCATCGCCCGCGGATCAGTAGTACTAATCCGTATGCAATACAAAATAGAGTATCTAAGGGCTATTATTTTTCACCATTGCTTGTCCATTTTACAAAGAATCTTAGAATAAATAGGAGCAACGGTTATAAATATCATTATCTTCTGGACGGCACCTGAACAAGCGCCTGTTTTGTAAAGAAATAAAGATATGTTTCCAATACTGGCTGTCTCCAAATCGTTTCAACTGCATGGCGGTAAAGATCCATTTGTGTTTGATATCTTCGCAACAACTTTTCCTCTACTAACTCGGACCATTCTCCGTGAATGGAGTCCGTTTTATAGTCCAGTATAATCCAACCATCCTTTGTCGAAATAATCGCATCGATTACACCTTGTATTAATACATCTTCTTCTTTTCCTTGCCAATCATGATATACTTCTGTGGCTGGAATGGTTAAACTAAACGGAATTTCCCGTTGCACATAAGGAGCTGTTATCATTTTCTGAGCAATTGGCGTTTGATAAAAATGTTCAATAGCTGTAATATCTATTTCTTCGACAGCCTCTCGACCAATCATTTCTTTTTCCACCATTTTTTCTAATTCCGCTTCAATCTCCTCATACGTCAACGAACGATGCAGTGGTAAATGTTGCATTACTTTATGCATAAAGGTACCCTTTTCAGCAGCTGATACTTTCTTTTCCTTTTGCATAAAAACAGGGCGTTTCATAATTGGTCTTTGCCTAGGTGTAATTAAATGATCACTACTATATTCATCTTTTAGTTCCTGCTGCCGCTTTAATTCGGTTACCGTTTGTTTCGCTCTGGATTGCGCAGCGTGTATATAAGGATACGTATCACTCAAACGTTGTTGCACCGTTTTTGCTAACTTGTCGCTGGATAATGTAAACGGAGTCCATTCAGAAATGTGTTGATGAAGCTGATCTAATTCACCATCAGCTTGCTTCCCTGTTTCTTCAAGCTCGTTAGCGTGAATGATGTTAATTTCCCAACTAGAAGGGTCTTGTTGAATTTCTTCTTTTACTTGTTCTCCTATTTCTCCTAGTCGTAATACTTCATTTTCATGATGCCGTACAAGTGCAGGGGCGACCCAATCAAGGTATGTTTTTGCTTCTATTCGTCCATGAGTCGGTAGCACCCAGTAAGGATGGTTTTGAACGGCTTGCCATTTTTCCTTTTTCTTATCAAAAGATGCCACACTTCCAATCATAACAAGCTTTTCTTTGGCTCGAGTTAATGCGACATATAAAACGCGCATCTCCTCCGCTAATTGATCACGTAACATTTCCCGTCTTAATGCATGATAATAAAGCGTAGGATAGGATAGCCGTTTAACTGGATCAATATACTTGCTAGCAAAACCATAATCTTTATGCAATAAATATTTTTGATTTAAATCACTTAAATTAAATTGCTTATCCATGCCACCTAGTATGACTACAGGAAATTCCAAGCCTTTACTTTTATGGATGGTCATAATCCTTACGACATCTTCTTGTTCACTTAAAGCTCTTGCAGCGCCTAGGTCTTCCTTTCTCTCTTCCATACGTTCTATAAAGCGAAGAAAACGGAATAACCCACGGAAAGAGGTTGCTTCATACGTTCGAGCCCGATCATACAATGCACGGAGGTTCGCCTGCCTTTGCCTACCTCCTGGCATACCACCAACATAATCATAATATTTCGTTTCTCGATAAATTTGCCAAATTAACTCCGATAAAGCTCCTTGTCTTGTGGCTTTACGTAATCGTTGTAACGACTCTAAAAACATGGTGATTTTATCAGCTAATGCATTGGCATGCTCTTTTTCGTAGGATAGTAATGCCTCATAGTAGGTTTGTTTTTTTCTTGCTAACCGAATGGTAGTTAATTCTTCTTCATTTAGACCGACAATTGGTGAACGCAAAACAGAGGCTAAAGGAATATCTTGCCGTGGGTTATCTATCACTTTTAAAAAACTAATCATGACTTTTACTTCAATCGCTGCAAAATAGCCTGTCGACAATTCTGCATAAACAGGAATTCCTTGTTTTTTCAGCTCATCTGTAATCACAGGTGCATCCGTCATGGAACGCAGTAAGATAACGATATCTCGATACTGCACGTCACGTTGTTGCTCTGATTTTTTATCTACTACTTGTAATGGTCGCCCGTCTTCTTGGCCAATCCAATGCTTTATTTTTTTTGCATACATTCGCGCTTCTAGTTCTGCTTTCTCTAAGTCCATGGAATGATCGAAGTCTGTTTCTTTACGCTCATTCGTTTCCCGATCAATAATAAATAATTCTGGACTAGGAGTTCTATGGGGAAAGTTGTCATACATCTTATTTCCATAAATGAGCTCTGCATTTGCATCATAATTTATTTCTCCAAGCGATTCATCAATGATTTGTCTAAATACATAATTTGTTGCCATTAAAACTTGGCTACGGCTTCTAAAATTACGCGACAAGTCGATTCGTTTAGCAAGATGTTCAGATTGAGCAAAACGATTATACTTTTTTATAAACAAAGACGGCTCTGCGTGGCGAAAACGATAAATGCTTTGTTTAACATCCCCCACCATGAATCTGTTTCCCGCACCTGCTTGATTGCTTATTAGTGATAAAATAGTCTCTTGAACAAGGTTTGTATCTTGATACTCATCAATGAGTACTTCCGTATATTGCTTTTGGAAACTTTCTGCTACTTTTGACGGCTTTGGCTTATCCACATTTCTATCTTCAACCAATATTTGCAAACACAAATGCTCTAAATCGGAGAAATCGACGAGAGCACGTCCCTTTTTTTCTTCTTGAAACTTCGCTTTAAATGCTTTCACGAGGGAAGCTAACTGTTTCATTATCGGAGCCATTTCACGCATATCTTCTAGGTGGCTTTTTAAATCTCTAGCAAACCAACCTTGTTTCATGGCTGTCCAGCGCTTTTTATAGCTTTCTCGTAATTTTTTTACTTGTTTTTTCTTTTCCTCATTCACCTCTACTTTTTTACTAGATAGCTTAGCAAACGTACTTGCTTGTATGCAATCGTGCAATTGTTGCCAATCATCCAAATAAGCGTTCGCTTCATGAACGAGTACCAAATCCTTCTCGAGTGTATCGGCATAATGATAGGGTCCATCACTTTCTCTTGTTACGTTCATTGCTTGCTCTATTTCCTCTTTCATGGCGTTTAGCTGTTCTTTCACTTCGCGTTTTAAAATTTTTAGCCAGCTTAACTCCCTTTCTTGCACAGTTTTTGGTATATCATAAGCTTCCGCTAATTGATCTAACCATTTATCCGGCCAAGGGTTTTTTACTGCAAACTCATATAATTGTAAAATTAATGTCTCTACATCGGCATCGCTTCGATCACTGGAAAAACGGTCAACAACTTGAAAAAAAGCTTCTTGCTCTTCTGCATCCGTTCCATACCAGCTTTCAAATAAGTCGTCTAATACTTCCTGCTTTATCAGTTCTGCTTCCATATTATTTGCAATCCGAAAAGCTGGATCAATATCTAACAAATAAGCATATTGTTTAACAACATCTAAACAAAATGCATGTAGTGTGGAAATAGATGCCCGTTGCAATAACGATAATTGTTTTTTCAAGTGTAACGAAGCTGGGTTTTCTTCTAAAGCTTTTTCTAAGGCATCCCCAACTCGATTACGCATTTCTTGTGCAGCAGCATTCGTAAATGTAACCACAAGTAAGGAGTCAATATCTACAGGTTGCTCCTTATCTAACAGTTTTTGAATAATTCGTTCCACCAAAACCGCTGTTTTCCCTGAACCAGCAGCTGCTGCAACAAGAATATCCGACCCTTTTGTATAGATAGCTTCTTGTTGTTCCGTTGTCCAGCTTACCATGTTGCGCCCCCCTCTGCTTGCATCCGTTTGAGTATTTCATCCTGCTTCATATCTGCTAGTTTACGGTAATCATTTGTTGGTATCGTCGGATCAAATTGACATACAGATTGAAACGGGCAGTGGGTACAAGCATTTTGTTGTTTAAAATAATATGGATTTAAATCAATGGCACCATGTGTCATATCTATCCCCGCCTGCGTCATCAGTTGATGAACATGTTGCTGTAAATGCTTCATAGTCCTTTCATCTGCTACTTTAGAATAACTGTAAAATCCACCATTCTTTTTAATTGCAGCTGGAATAATTTGGCTTGCACCTGATTCTAAAGCTTGGTCCATGAGTTTAGCAATATCTTCATCTGCCAACAACAGCCCTTGCATCTTATACTTTTTAAACAATTCTTTTTCAATCGTGGCATCATCAAGCTTGTCTTGTCCTGTAATCATCGGATTATGGACGTGGAAATACAGAATACCTGCTGGTGTTGCTTTTACGCCTAACCATTTTTCCGAATGCGTAATAACTACATCAAGGTATGTTAACATTTGCAATGCAAGTCCGTAGTACACCTCAAGCAAATTTAATTCTTTTGCACTTGATTTGTAATCAATAATTCGTAAAAATAGCTCGTCATCTTTAACAGCTTTATCGACACGATCTATCCTGCCTCTAAGCATCAATTCAAATCCGTTTTGCAAAGGAACAGTTAACGGCGGTAGATCTTGATTGTTCCCAAATCCTAACTCCAAACCAACTGGAGAAAAGTGACTTCTTCTAGCTTGCTCACTTAATACATACGTTGCCCTTGCAATTACTTCTTCTAATTTCTGTTGAATATACTGATAGCGATTCGAACTGTGCAAGATTTGGTGCTGTAATATTGGAGATAGCTTAGTAACTGCTTGATGTGCGTATGAAGCCGCATCAGCTTGTGTAAGTTGAGAAAATTCTTTATTTCCTTGTTGAATCCATTCGGTTATCGTTTTTAACGCCTCATGGAATAACTGACCAATATCTGGTGCATCTAGCTTATATGTTCGCCTTTCCTCTAAACCAAGGCTATATTTGGCGAAATGCTGATAAGAACATCTGTAATATGTCTCCAGTCTAGAAACACTTGCTTGAATCTGTTTTGGATATAGCTGCTCAACGGTTTCTGACGATAGATTACTAGGTTTATTTTGATAATATAGGCTCTGTAAAATACGGTATGTCGTTCCGTTCTTTTTTTCCTGCATGATATACCAATTGAGTACATGCCACCAAATGGGTTTTATTGGATACCCCTTACGATACCTTGCTAGTTGTGCTGTTAAGGCAGCTCTTGTTTTATGAGGTGTTGTCACAAAACGATCTGCTTCTAACAATTCATCGGGCTCTTGCAGCAATTGATGTTCACAACAGCTTGGGAATAAGTTCTCTATTCGCTTAATAAGTTGTGATGGCATCTTCGTATTTCCCTCTTCATCACTTAGTGGGTAACTAATCCATAACTGATCACTTGCTACTGTAAAAGACACATACATATAAAACCAGTCGTCTAGTAATTGACGTTTACTCGTTTCTGCAAGCTGTACGCCATGATCAGCTAATAAATTACGCTCTTGTTCATTAATTAACCCATCCACGGGCGGTTTCATCGGCCAAATTCCTTCATTTACACCTAATAAAAAGGCACAACGAATATCGCTTATTCTTGAGCGATCAATAGAACCGACAATCACATGATCTATACTTGGGGGCACATGAGCAAACTTCAATGTTTCTAAACCAGCTTCCAATGTTTTACGGAATACAGGTAAAGACATCGTTTCTTCGCCTACCATTTCTACCATTTCATCCAACAGTTGAATAATCGCATCCCAAACCTGTTCCTGTTCTCGGCCCTTTTCAATTTCAGCTTGTTCATCGTATTCAGCTCGCAATTGTTCTAACTTTGTAGGAACTTGAAGCTCTTCCATTAATTCATACAAGCAAACACATTTTTCCTTCACCGTTTCTGCTTCTCTTAACTGCGTATCAAAGCCTTCAAAGGCTTTGACTACTTGTTGGCGATAACGATTAATACGTAATTGTGTTTCCCGTTCTGTATCAGTTTGTGACAGCTGGTCAAATCCACGAAATCGTTGAAAAATCCAGTCTTTCTTAGAAAACCAGCTTGCGCGGGATCGAACGCCATATTCCAGTACATAATTTTCTAATTCATCAATTGCATCTGCTGTTAGCGGATATTCCTTGTCCAAAATCGGCACAAAACTTGTTTTTAACAGACGAAACACCGCATCGTAACGCCAATTTCCTTCAACGACATCTAATGCTGAACGAATAAATTCCATTAATGGATGGTTTAACATCGTCCGCTTCTCATCAATAAATACAGGGATATCGTAATCATGAAAAATCGTCGCGATTAGATCATGATACATGTCTGTTTGCCTTATAAATAGGGCCATATCTTGATAACGATATCCCTCGTCTCGCACCAAATGAATAATTTGCTGTGCAGCACCTTCCACTTCTGCACGAGGATGAACGGCCTCAGCAATTTGTATAGGTACTGGTTGTTCATATGTTGGTGCTGGACGATGATCAAAGTACTGTTCCAAATGAGCAAAGTATGGGCGATTACGAAAGCGTCCATATGCAGGATCTAGTTTCATCGTTTCTTCTACTGTTACATCTATAGACGCAGCTAATTGCTTTAATGCATAAAACGTTTCTTTCGTTTGATAAAACAAATCAACTTCTGAAGTAGGTTCTTCTTCTGGCTTATCGACCGTTAACGCAACAGTAACTTGCTTACATTTTTTTAATAATGCTTCTATTACAATAAGTTCTGTAGGTGTAAAACGATAAAAACCATCAATATAGATTTCTGCATGTTCTAATAGCCTGGAATGAGCAATTTTATCTGCAAGTAATTGTAATTGATCTTCCCCGTCTATATATTTTCCTTGTAATGAAAGCAACAGTTTTTCATAAATATACAACAAGTCTTCCAATTTATGAAGAAGACTTTCTTCTCCTGTTTTCTTATGTACATAGCTATTCATATGCTCCATTTTAGCTTGTAATAATTCAGGTGTAATAGCATAGCGTTTAAATTCGGTAATCATCGTTTCTAATTGTTCAATAAACCCATGCTTTTCCATAGCATGTTGAAACACATGCCATTCTCCTTGCTTTTCTTCCATAATTTTTCGTAGCATCATTTGCATTCCTATGGTACTAATAAAGGGCTTATTTCCTCCGCCTGTTTCTTGTAACACCCTCCATGCTAAACGCGAAAAACTAACTACTTGTGCCCGTATACTGCCACGAATGTCTTTATCTTTAAATAGATTATATTCTTGCTGAAAAGTCATCTGATCAGGTACAAGATAAAATATAGCTGCGCCTTGTGGCTGATCTAGCAATTTTTCTTTTATTTCATCAAATATGCGACCGCTTTTCCCTGTACCTACGCGTCCTGTTATAAAACGGAGGCCCATCACTCACTTCCCCTTTCATGGTTAAAAATTGATTTATCGACAGCTTTATGACAAAAAGGTATATGATCAGATTTAAATCCCTGCAATGATCATAGATCATGGGGGATTAGCCTAACGTCCACGATCTTCTCCTATACGTATAAAATAGAAAACGGACAGAAGACCCTTTCCTTAGATGAAGACCGGGATCGTCCGTCCGAACTGACTTTATAATTGTTGCTTATGTCTTTACCATTCTAGTATATCATGTTTGAAAAGAAGCATCTTGCTGTAGATGAAGAAGGTGTGACTGGCATCCATATTTGCACAACATCTTGTACAACTATCATAATGACACCAATAACGCTATTTCCCACTAGTTACCCAGACTTAGACTAGCTTGAGAAATAGGCCAATATTTCACATCTACTTTGCCTACCAACTGTGTCTGTGCAATAAATCCAAATACACGGCTATCCAAACTTTCCCCACGGTTATCTCCCATAACGAATAGCTTCCCCTCTGGCACTTTTGTCTCTCCAGTTATTTCTTCCAGCGAGAAGTTTTCTGTATATGGTTTATTACTTAACGTAGCTTGCGCATATTCTTGCAAAAAATCTTCCTCAACATAATTCCCATTTATATATAATTTGTCATCTTGGTAATAAATCGTATCCCCTGGAATTCCAATTACTCTTTTCACGTAATCTTCTTTCTCATTAGCACGAAAAACAATCACATCAAACCGATCGACTTCCGTTAAATCATACACAAATTTGTTTACCATTAGCAGGTTCCCATCGTCCAAAGTTGGCTCCATCGATTCACCTTCTACCACATAGCTGGCAAATAAAGCTGACTTGCTAACAAACATAATCATGGCCCCAAATAAAATAACAAAGACCACTTTCCGATATTTATTTTTCATTTTCATCTTCCTCCAGAGTAAATTCTACTAATAGCTTACCCTAGAAACAGATGTTTTAATCTTTTCTCATATCAGATTCTTCGCGCAGCTCCGCTTTTTTCTGTAATCGCTTTTCAATATATTTACCAATCATCCAAAATAACATGATACATATTCCAACAACAATCGTTTTCACCGGATTCTTGGCAAATTCCATAATACTTGAGCCAACATAAGCAATGGAGAAAATCATGACGGATTTTCCCATAATTACGGCTAAGATAAATTGTTGGGTACTAATTTTAGACAATCCAGAAACAACATTAATAACAGATGACGGAGAAAAAGGAAAACACATTAATAAAAACAGTGGTCCAAAACCATGCCTTTCTAGCCATGCAGTTACTCTCTTTACCTGTTTATTTTTACGAATTATTTTAAATACTTTTCGATCACCTAACTTACGAATAATTAAAAAGACGAGAATAGCACCTATTGCTGCACCTGCCCAAGATAAAATGAACCCTTCAAACAGCCCATAAGCAGCAGCATTGGCAAAAACGAATACAACTAGCGGCAAAAATGGAAAAAACGCCTCAATAAATGGCAACAGGATGCCAGGGATAGGGCCTAGATTCTCATAATTTTTTAATAGTTGCGTAATGTAATCATCAAAAGTTTCACTATCAAAAATCATTTCCCAATCGGATAGTTGGATGTCTAATAAAAGCATGTAGTAAATCTCCTCGATAATATGAATGTTATTTTTCTAGTTTTTTCACATAATAATGATATCTCCATGTTTTCCTATAACAGACGATTTCATACTGAGAAAAACGTCGGTTATACGATAAACTTAAAACTTTACACATTCCTATAGTAATTAAAAGATGAAATGATAGACAAAGTAAAGCTTGAATTAGAGGTGTTCTCTTTAACCCCTTGAAGAATGGTTAGTACTTTCTATTTTAATAGAAAAATCGCCATGTGCAAAGTCCTATCACTTATATCGCCACTTTCTTTTCTTTATGAATTGAATTTTTTTATGGTTATCGCATATACTAGCAACAAAGGAACGTACGTTCTTTATAGAGGAGGAATTCTTTTTGCGTTACTTAAACGAAGATGAGTTAACATTGGCGTCACGCTTCCTGTTTCTTTCCATGACGATCTTAGTAATTCAACAAGATATTTATTTTCTACAGACTGGTTCATTCAAAGCATTTAAAATAAAGGAATCCTATCTAGAAGTTTTAACAAGAATGGAACAGCTTGCATTTCAGGAGCGAAAAAACTTACGGAAAACGATGCAGAAAAAACGAATACAAGTTGTAAAGTTGGAGAAAAATGATTCCTTTTCCTCTTATTTGTTTATTTGTCGAGGACGTGAGGAAAAACGCAATTATTTCAACCCTGCTATCCGAAAAAAAGTGAAACTTATATTTGAGGAGTTGATGAAAAAGTCGATTCTGAAGGAGCAATGTGCTTCTTTAAAAACTTGAGTCGGTTATTTAATAAATACCGAAATTGAGCTGTTCGCTGTATTTGGTTTATCATCGACCCATAGGAAATGTCTAATTCAATAATTTTTCCATTTAGAAAGATAATTTCCGTCCCATATTCGTGCTTCCTTTGAACTTGTTCGATATGGGAATGGGCGATCCATGTACACTGAGAGCTCGAAGGAGAAATCGTTGGAAAAAAATACATGCCGCTTAATGGATCAATTGTAATGGGGGCCTTATGGGTAATACCGCAAACATCACGCGTTCCATCCTGTCTTCCTTTTAAACTGCTGCCAAAATACTTACAAGCGTGATCCATCACCTTACTTGGGGAGCAACCGACTGCATATTCTTCCTGATCTTCAAGCACCATCGTCATTGCTTTGTTATTGGAGTCTCGTCGAGCGACCAAAGCAGCAGTAAAAGGGGTGATTTCGGGAGGATCTGTGTAGAAGTTAAACATGTTTTCATCCTTTCTAGAAGAAAAGAAAGTGGCTTCTTTACTAAAATACCAAACTTCTTCAAAAAAAGAAATAACAAAACTCATTTTTTTCTAATTATTTTATTTTGTTTGCCAATTATTTTCACCATTTCATCAACAAAAATAGAATAATGTCTATTAAAAAATGCCATGTCGTTAGAAAAACTTAGCAACTTGCCACCTGTTTAATGGCAAAAGCTGCTAAGTTTAGACTTATCATTGAAGTACTTGTTCCCGTAAGTTTTTCCTTAAAATTTTTCCAGTAGTATTCTTTGGTAATTCATCTAAAAAAATGATGTTTGTAGGGATTTTATATTTTGCTAAATACGTCTGGCAAAATGAAATTAATTCCTCCGCGGTTACGCCATTTTCATCTGTCACAACAAAGCATTGTACCGCCTCACCAGTTTCTGGATCAGGCGTACCTATTACAGCTACTTCTATTACATTTGGATGCCTATAGAAGACTTCTTCCACTTCACGAGGATACACATTATAACCACCTACTAAAATCATATCTTTTTTCCGGTCAACGATAAAGAAATAACCTTCGTCATCCATTCGTGCCATATCTCCCGTATATAACCAGCCATTTTTTAAAGCAGCTGCTGTTTCTTCCGTAAGCTTATAATAGCCTAGCATTACATTGGGACCGCGAACGATTAATTCCCCAACCTCGCCAACAGGCACTTCTCCACCCCATTCGTCTACAATCTTGTTTTCAACCCCTTGAATACTGCAGCCGATGGATCCCGGTTTACGTGGTCGATCTAACGGATTAAAACAAGTTACCGGTGAAGCTTCAGATAATCCATAGCCTTCAGATATGGTGACATCAAAAGCTTGCTCAAATCCCTTTAACAAAGCTACTGGCATGGAAGCTCCTCCAGAAATACAGAACCGGATCGTTGCAAATGGATTTTCTTTATCTTCGCGCTTTGCTTGCAATAAATAATTATACATCGTCGGTACCCCAGCAAAAATAGTTGCTTGATAGGTTGTACTTAATTCAAATACGGTAGAAGGTGAGAATTTTGGTAAAACGATAACTGTCCCGCCATTCATCAAAGGTGCATTAAGGGAAACCGTTAAGCAAAACACATGAAACATGGGTAAAGCAGCAATTACTTTGTCTTTATCATTTATACTTAAATAATCTGCAACATCTTTTGCATTGGAATACAAATTGTGGTGAGAAAGCATGGCTCCCTTTGGTGTACCAGTTGTCCCAGATGTATATAAAATAATGGCTAAATCATCACTTTGCAGGTCTGGTTGGTCGAAATACGGATCTCCTAATTGTAGCACCTCAGAAAAAGTGTGCAATCTTTCTCTCTCCATCGGTATTGGTTGTTCTCCTACCCGAGAATCACAAACAATGTAATTAGAAATACTTAGTTCCCCATCTATCGCCTGAAATTTTTCTAGCAATCGGTCTAACGTTATTACCGCCTTGACATCTCCATTATGTAAAATATAACTCAGTTCACTTGGTGTATATAATGGATTAATCGGAATAACCACTAACCCCAGCCTTAGAGCACCATATAAACCAATAATGTAATAAGGGCTATTTCCAACAACTAAAGCAATGTGATCACCTTTTTTATAACCAATTGCTGCTAACCCAGAAGCAAATAAAGTCACAGCTTGATCGAGATCCTTATAACTCGTTGGCTGATGCTCAAAGATATATGCTGGCTTATTCGCATATTCTTGCGCAGTACAAGACAATTGCTTACTTATATTCATAAAACTCCCCCTTGTCTTAGAAAAACTCGGATTGGCGACAGACCTTCGTTTTCCTTTTGCTATAAACTAATCCATTCCATCCTTTTCTCTAGCACAATAAAATGAATGAATAATCATTCATTTTATTGTGAACAAATACATTCTCCCCATATCTAACTAAACTATATGAATCGTTGCATAATTCAATTATATATGAGGTTCTTTATCATTTCAAGAGAAAGCGCTATCGAAGAAAAGAACAGCAAAAGGCATGAGCTCCCTAACTGAACTCATGCCTGAATTTCAGAATATAGTTCTTCCAACATTACAAAGACATTAATAGATTAATTGAATAAAGTCTTCTTTCGATATCTTTCCTAAATAACGAGGAACATCAACATCGGTTAACGCTTCTTCAATTGCTTCTTGTTGATGGCGGACACCAATAAGACTATTTTCCAAAACATTGATCTCTCCCACACCGAAAAAGTCACCATAAATTTTACAATTCTCTATTATTCCTTTCTTGACGTCTAAACGAACATCAACAAGACCTGCATCAAATTTATGGGAAGATTGAATGTTAAACGATGGCGACTTACCGTAGTTCCAATCCCAATTATTATAGCGGTCACGTGATATTTGTTTAACATTTTCCCAATCTTCTTCTGTTAATTCATAACGCGGAACTTCCGAGATATCCTCCACATCAAATACGTGCCGTAAAATGACGTGTTTAAATTCGTCCATGGATATTTTTTGATTGAGAAATTCGGAAATGTTTGCTACCCGACTCCGGATGGACTTAATTCCTTTGGAAGCTATTTTTTCTTTATTTACTTTAAGTGCTGATACAACTTTATCAATTTCAGAGTCAAGCATGAGCGTCCCATGACTGAACATCTTTCCTTTTGTCGCATACATGGCATTCCCTGAGATTTTACGATCTTCGACAATTAAATCGTTACGTCCTTTCAATTCGGCAGGCACACCTAACTTATTTAATGCTTCTACTACAGGCTGGGTGAACTTAGCAAAATTTTGAAAGCTATTCCCATCATCTTTTGTAATAAAACTAAAGTTCAAGTTTCCTTCATCATGGTAAACGGCCCCGCCCCCTGATAAACGGCGCACAACTTTAATATCATGCTCGTTAACATAATGCGTATTTATTTCTTCAATCGTATTTTGATTGCGTCCAATAATGATGGAAGGTTGATTCACATAAAACAATAAAAATGTATCTTTTTCACCAAAGTTTTCTACAATATACTGTTCCAATGCTAAGTTCATAGCTGGGTCTAAAATACCTTGATTATCAATGAATTTCATACTTGTCATACTCCTTCCAAAGTTTGCAATTTCTTCTAACTGCTTATCCTTTATGCTCTAAACATTCACCTGATATCGTAATGAAGCAACAAAAGAGCAAAGAAACAACATTTTGATCTTCTTGTCCCTTCTTTCTAGTTTAATAAAAAAAACAGATAGAAGCAAAAATTGTGTAAGCCAAGCTTTTCTTGGCATAATTATAACTTCTATAATTCTAGCACTCTATTTATGTACAATTTTTCTGATTTTTAATACAACAGTCACTTCGAAAAACACTACGCTTCCCATGTTTATCCTCGCTAGCTTAACAGTATCAACTGCCCTTTATTAGCATGGAAAAAATCTAACCACTAACACACTATCACTTGCCCACCTGCTTTTTCTATCATGACTGAATGCAAATCGCCCCAAAGGGCCAGTTAACCCTCATCTTGCTTTTTAACAATAATACTTTCCTATAATCTAAATAAGTTATCATACCTTAAAACGGCCAATATACTGTTACATTACTAAGTCGTTCTTCCACGGCACTACATACGTTTTGCTGCAGCAGATACCAAAAATGGTGAAATAATATTTTTGTTGTAACACAGCATTGACTTTAATCATACTGTTATATTACAATAGTGTATAATTACTAACCGAGGGGGGAGGAATTCCAATGCTCAACGTTCTTGAATTTTTCAGAAATTTACCTAAGAAAAAATGTAGTAAATGTGGGAATGATATGTTTGAAAAAGCAGACTGCTATGGAAATTTATGTGATGAATGTGATCATCCAGCAAGATAAATGTTCGAGAGAACTACTTTATCTGCCAGCAGTTCAAGTACCATCTTCAAATTAATCGCATCAAGCATGAACGGCCTATACACAAAGGTGCAAGCGCACATTTAGCAACACAGCGAGTGGAACGAATTAACGAAAGTTTTAGGAACCATGCCCTCAACAGGGGCGTACCGACGCCCTCCGGCAAGCCTGTTTTTAGTCGGACGTTCCGATTTAGCACGAACCGATGGTGACTTATCGTAGGGCGACTTCGTGAAGTCGCCTAGTTGCTGAGCGCTGGAGTCGGACGTGGCTATCATTTAAATCCTTATCCCATAGCAACAAATTTTATAGTTTCTTATCTTTTGAGAAAAGCTGACAATGGACATGTCAGCTTTTTTCCTGTTCAAAGAAAGTTATTTTGCATGATAAAGTGAACCTTCAGTAAGAGGTGGTTTTTTTATCCCCACTGATTGTTAGGTGAACGAATCAGGGATTTAGGTGCTGTTACCTCCAACTTTTGAAGTAGCATTCTTACAGTGTCTTATATAGAAATGAATACTAAATTTTCTCAAAACACCTATTATTATTTCAGTCATTATAATATAATAATACATACATCCAATAAAGTAGGAAATTTTTTCTACTACACGGATTGCTTTAGAAAGATAATTCATCTTTAAATCAGACCTCTTATACTAAGGATGTCAAATCAAACTTACAGCATCACTATTTACAATTTACTAATTTTCAATTATGAAAGGGGAAGCGTCCATGAAGAAACGACCAGCTCGTTCTGAAGTATCTGAAAACTTAACATGGGATTTATCAGATCTATTTTCTACACACAAAGATTGGCAAAACGAATTAGAGGCCATTCAAAAGGATGTAGAACAATTTGCGATTTTTAAAGGAGAATTAGGAAAAGAAGCTTCTACATTATATCAATGCCTTGCCACCTACGAAGCTTTTCAAAAAAGAGTTATTTGGGTAGCAACCTATGCTACTTTACGAAACAGTACAGATGGAACAGATCCATCTCGTCAAGAAGATAGCGCAAAAGTAGCCCAAGCTCTAGCAATAATTCAAGCAAAACTATCTTTTATTCAGTCAGAAATACTGGAAATACCTACAGAAACCATTGGGGATTTTGTAAAACAGCACCCCCAATTAGCAACGTACCGCAAAATGCTTGCTGATTTAATAGAAAAAAAACCTTATACATTGTCTTCGCAAATAGAAGAACTACTCGCTTCCCTTTCTGAAGTTCACGATGCGCCATATATGATTTATCAGCGTAGTACATCGTCCGATATGATGTTTGCTTCCATTACGGATGAGCATGGAAATGAACTTCCGATGTCTGCTGCATTGTATGAAGACCGTTATGAGCTAACTGCTGATAACACTGCTCGTAGAAATGCATATAAATCTTTTGTAGAAACGCTTCGACAATATCAACATACATACGCTGCCGTTTATGCAACAGAAGTTACCAAGCAAGTGGTGATGGCAAGGCAACGTCAGTATGATAATGTCACGGATATGCTATTGCACCCACAACAGGTAACGACAGATATGTATCATAATCAGCTAAATATTATTCAAACGGAGCTCGCTCCTCATATGCAACGATTTGCTAGACTAAAAAAAGAACAATTAGGATTGGAAGAATTATACTTATGCGATCTGAAAGCGTCGCTTGATCCAGACTTCAATCCGGTCACTACATATGAAGAAGCGACAGCTACAATTGTGGACGCTCTCGGTATCATGGGAGAAGAATATCAACAAGTTATGAAACAGGCTATTCAAAACCGTTGGGTCGACTTGGCTGATAACATTGGAAAAAGGTCAGGTGCTTTTTGCTCCAGCCCTTATGGCGTACATCCCTATATCCTAATTACGTGGACAGATACCATGCGCGGTGCATTTGTATTAGCTCATGAATTGGGACACGCAGGTCATTTTTACTTTGCCGGAAAAGAACAGTCTTTATTTAATACTCGTCCTTCAACGTACTTTGTTGAAGCACCTTCCACTTTAAATGAATTACTGCTCGCGAATCACTTATTAGCTAAAACAGATGATGAGCGAATGAAAAGATGGATTATCACCCAGTTATTAGGGACATATTACCATAATTTTGTGACGCATTTACTGGAGGCAGAATTCCAAAAAAGGGTGTATACGTTAGCCGAAAATGGGACGCCTTTAACAGCAAAAGTTCTTTCTGAACAAAAGAAAGAAGCTTTAGCGAATTTCTGGGGAGATAAAGTAACAATGGATGAAGGAGCCGGACTCACATGGATGCGTCAGCCGCATTACTACATGGGACTCTACCCTTATACGTACTCTGCCGGTCTGACCGTCTCTACTGCTGTAGCACAGACTATCCAGCAAGAAGGGGCTCCAGCTGCCGAACGTTGGATGAACGTATTAAAATCTGGAGGTACACTAAAGCCGCTTGATTTAATTCAAAAAGCTGGTGTGGATATGTCTTCGCCTGAACCTATTAAGCAAGCTGTCGACTTTGTAGGATCACTTGTAGATCAATTAGAAGCAAGTTATCAGAAAGAAAAGTAACGGCATGATGCCCCCTATAATGGCAATCATTATAGGGGGGGTAAGGTTAACGTAAAACAAACTGTAATGCTTCCTGAGCTGTTCTTTCTCCTTGTTCAATGCAGTCTGGAATACCTTGACCATCATAAGAACAACCTGTTAAAAAAACACCAGGTAGCTGCAGCCTAGCTTGTCTTCTAATTTCAGCAAGTCGTTCCAAGTGCCCGACTGTATATTGCGGTCTTCCATTTCGCCAACGTGTAACAACACTAAATGTCGGATCACCTTTTAATTTCATTGCTTTATGTAAATCTTTTAGCACAATGTCTGTTAGAGTATCATCTGACTCCTCAACTATTTCTTCGTTATCTGGTCTCCCAACATAACAACGCATTAAAACTTTCCCATCTGGGGTTGTTAACGGCCATTTTTTATGTGTCCACGTACAAGCAGTAATATGGTAATTGCTGTCCTTGTTCACAAGAAAGCCTGTGCCATCTATATCTTTTATTTTCACCTTATCAAACGCCAACACAATATTAGCCGTTGATGTGGCAGGTACTTCTGTAAAAGGTTGAAAGAAATCATACTGGCTAAATATTTTCGGCACGGCAAAATGTGGTGTAGCCATAATAACAGCATCTGCTTTATAAACATTTCCATCACTTAGCAGTACATGATAGCCGTGTTCCTTTTTTTCAATATGATCAACAGCTGTCTGAAGCATCATATTCTCTTCTCCAATTTCTTCTGCTAAACGATCTACTAAAGTACCTAAACCGTTTTGAAAGGAAAAGAAAGCACCAGGTGCCGGTCCTTTTTCTTTATCTTTGGTAGCTTTTGGAATGGTTTGGTTTAATCCTTTCATTAAACTTCCATACTCTTGCTCCAATTGACGAAAATGTGGGTAAGAAGCTGTTAAACTCATTTCTTCTATATTCCCAGAATGAATTCCAGATAACAGCGTTTCAATCTGATTATGGAGTAATTCATCTCCGAAGCGACGTCTAAAAAAAGCTGCTAAAGACTCATCTGTTTCGTCTTTTCGTTTTCCCTTCCAAAAATCTGCCAAAGCTCTTAATTTTCCTTTTGGAGAAATTAATGTAGAAGCCCATATAGAACGCGCATTTTTCGGAATTCCCATGTAGGTATCCTGTGGCATACGGTGGAACTTATTTCCCTTCAAAATATAGGATTTCCCCGTAGCATTACGAACAATTTGATCTTCAAGATGTAGCTCTTGTACTAATTTCATAGCCGGCTGTTTACGAATTAACATCGAGTCGGCACCTTGTTCAATCGTAAATCCATCCCGGTGCAACGTTTTTATTTTCCCCCCTAGATGACTACTTGCTTCCACAAGCTTCACCTTATAAGGAAGTTGCTTTTCAACAAGCTGTTTTTGTAAATAATAGGCAGCAGATAAACCTGTTATACCGCCGCCTATAATGACAATTTGTTTTGAATTATTCATTCGATTCACGCTTTACTTGCTTTAGTACAACATCACTTAATGTATGAATAAATTGTGGATGTACGTTTGGCATCTCTGGTCGATAATAGGATGCACCTATTTCATCACAAACTACTTTGCATTCGTAATCATTGTCATATAACACTTCTAAATGGTCGGCTATAAAACCTACAGGTGCGTAAACAAAAGCTTGGTATCCCTTTTGCTCGTAAAGATCTCTTGTAAGATCCTGTACATCTGGTCCTAACCAAGGATCTGGCGTGTTACCTTCACTTTGCCAACCAATTTCATAATTCTTAATCCCAGTTGCTTCTGAAATTAGTTTGGCGGTTTCTTCTAACTGTTGTGGATAAGGGTCACCATCCTGTAAGATTTTCTCAGGCAAACTATGGGCAGAAACAATCAGCACTGCTTTTTCCCGTTCCTCGTCTGCCATCTTGGCATAAACGTCGGTAATTTGATCAGCCCAATATTTAATAAAACCAGGTTCATCAAACCAGCTTTCCACTGAAGTAATCGTAATACCATATTTTTCAGCTTCATTGTTTGCTCGTTTATTATAGGATTGTACGCTAAAAGTAGAAAAATGTGGTGCTAAAACAATTGACACCGCTTCTTCCATGCCATCTTCAGCCATTTGTTGCACAGCATCTTCAATAAATGGCTCAATATGTTTTAACCCAGTATATGCTTTAAAGTCATATTCGTTTTGAACGGCATTTAATGTTGCCTCCAGCTTCTCCACTTGCTGATTCGTTATTTTTGCCAATGGAGATATGCCTCCAATTGCTTTGTAACGATCTTTTAAGTCTTGCAATGCTTCTGCTTCAGGCTTTCTGCCGTGGCGAATATGCGTATAATACCGTTCAATGTCCTCTTCCTTGTATGGTGTTCCATAAGCCATCACTAATAATCCCATTTTCTTTTTTTCCATGATTCAACACCTCGCAAATATAATTTTTTCTTTTTACCTATTACGCTGGCTATACTCATGAATAAACGCAGTTAATTTTTTTAATGTAGCCGGTTGAATATCTGGCGTCACGCCATGACCAAGATTAAAAACATGGTTTCCATCTGCTAAGCCTTCATCCAATATAGCTTGTGTTCGCTTCTCTAGCATTTCCCACTCTGTTAACAAAATTGCTGGGTCTAAATTTCCTTGCAACACTTTCGTAACTCCCATATTCCTTGCTTCTTGCACGGAAGTCCTCCAGTCTAACCCAATCACATCAACAGGTAAATTGTTAAACTCCATCAATAAATGCCGTGCGCCGACACCAAATAGAATGAGTGGAACGTCGTGTCGTTGCAGTTCAGAAAAAATTCTTGTCATTACTGGTTTAATAAAAATACGGTAATCAGACGCATTTAAATTACCTACCCAAGAATCAAAAATTTGAATAGCCTGTGCACCAGCTTCAATCTGAGCTTCTACATACGTAATGGTCATATCAGCCAATTTATCCATTAGTAAAAACCACGCTTCTCGTTGCTGATACATAAATGCTTTCGTTTTACTGTAGTTCTTTGACGGTCCTCCCTCAATCATATAGCTCGCCAATGTAAAAGGAGCGCCACTAAAACCAATTAAGGGTACTTGTAACTGTTCTTGTGTCAACAGGCGAATTGTCTCCAATACATACGGAACGTCGGATTGTGGATCAATTGCTCCAAGCTTTTCTACATCACGAAGAGAGGCAATTGGATTATCAATCACTGGACCAATACCTGATTTAATTTCCACATCCACCCCTATTGCTGGCAGCGGAGACATGATATCTTTATACAGAATTGCTGCGTCTACATTGTAATTTTCTACTGGTAATCGCGTTACATAGGCACATAATTCTGGTTGATGTGTAATTTCAAATAAAGAATACTTCTCTTTTAATTTTCTATATTCAGGTTGTGACCTCCCAGCCTGACGCATAAACCAAACTGGTGTATAATTCGTAGATTCCCCTTTATAAGCTCGAATAATCGTATCATTGAATTTGTTTGCCATGCCCATCCATCCTTTTCAACGTTCTATATTCCCAATCTTACTATAACGATCATCTGGAATTGTGTACAGTAAGCGCTACTATTTGTCATTATTTTGTCTAAATCATGCTCCCCAGCTAAGCGTTACTGCGTTAGATGAAGAACCTTCCGTTTTTGTCAACGGGTCATAAGGGACAACATAATATTCTTTTTCGTTCAACAATGCGTTTTCAACTACAAATTCCGTTTCTCCTTTGACTTGACCAACTCGTTCATCAATACCTTCTTTTTTTCGGTAAATTCGATAGATAACGCGGTCATCCTCTGACCCTTGCCAAGTAATCTTCCCCTGAAACAAAGACAAACTACCAAAAGCATAACTGGCTTGTACATTTTTAATTTCTGGTAGTATGATAGGTTCCGGTAAAGCATCTACTTCTGCAGGTTTTGCAAACGAATCCGCTAATGGCTCTTGCTGATCTAGCTCTGTTAAAATAGATTTTACTAACCTCGTCGGATAGGCGCTTCCCCCCGTTAAATAATGCTCCTCATCCGTTTGATCGTACCCCATCCATAATGCCATTGCATACGTTGGAGTATAGCCTGCAAACCACGCATCTTTTACTTTTCCTTCCACTTGCGGATGCTCTGTAGATCCTGTCTTTCCAGCTAATGCTTTTGCAAAACTTCCCGCAGACGCTGTTCCTGATTTAACGGTTTGCTCTAGCATTTCTGTCATATTCCAAGCTACTTGTGGATGAAATACTTTTTCTGCCTTGCGATTCGCTTGGAACACTTTTTGGTGGTGTCGATCCTTAATTTGATCAATAGCTTGAGCTTTAACGACTTTTCCACGCTGAGCAAAACTAGTATAAGCTTCCATTAATTCAGCTGGTGTTACGCCTTTAGATAAGCCACCTAAAGCAATCGCTAATCCTTTATCCTCGACGGGAAGATGGAGCTTTTTTAAATACTTCTTTGCATCGGTAATCCCAATTTCATTTAATAACCATACAGCAGGGGCGTTTTTAGAATAAATAATGGCATCATAAATGGAAACAAAACCACCATACTGATCATCGTAATTTTCCGCTGTATAACCATCATAGGCTTGTTTTTGATCGGGTATTAAAGCATAAGGATGATACTTTTCTTCTTTCATAAGTGCTGGACCATAAACCGCTAGTGGTTTGAAGGTAGAACCTGGTTGCCTCGATGCAGTTGCTCGATTCAAGTCACCAAATGTAAAATTACGTCCACCAATTACCGCTACAATATCCCCTGTTTTGTGATCCATCATCGTAAAAGCGCCTTGTACATCATCCGTGCTTCCAGGAAAAAAGGAATCTTGTTTAAATTGTTCATAAGCAACTTTTTGTACAGCAGGATTAACGTTAACAATTAAACGATAACCGCCTCGCTTTAATTCTTCTAACGATAAATGATGTTCTTGAGCGGCTTCTTTCATAACAAAATCACTATAGTCTGTCCACCATGGTTCAGGTTCCCATTTATTTACTTTCAGATCAAGTTTCTGCTTTTTTGCTTTATTTTGTTGTTCTTCGCTTATAACGCCAATATCTTTCATTGCCAAGAGTACTGTATTCCTCCGATTTATTGCCTTTTCAGGATAGTTAATAGGTGAATATCCATTAGGTGCTTTAGCAAGGCCAGCTAACAATGCACCTTCTGCAATAGACAGATCCTCTACATCTTTGGAAAAATAATAATTAGCAGCTGTAGCTATGCCATAAACGCCATGTCCAAAGTAAATTTCGTTTAAATACAATTCCAATATCCGCTCTTTCGGTAATGTGCGTTCTAAATAAACAGATGCCATGACTTCTTTGGTTTTACGAAGCCATGTTTTCTCATGACTTAAAAATAAATTTTTAACAAGTTGTTGTGTAATCGTGCTAGCGCCTTCTACTTTCTGCATAGCCAAAATATCTTTATACACCGCTCGAAAAACAGAACGAAAATCAACCCCTTGATGGTCATAAAACCTGCGATCTTCAATAGCAATAAATGCATCTCGCACATGCTCAGGTATGTCATCTAAATTAGCTAAGGTGCGATTTTCATGATAAAGCCTGCCAATTACCTTGCCATCTCTTGTTTCTACCGTTGTCGTTGCGTCCAAAAAAAATTGTTCATCATCAACAATCAACCGACCACCAAAAATAATGGAAGCATAACTAACTAATCCGATGATTATCATGAATAAACAACTATATAAAATTATTTTCCATTTCTTCAACAAGCGTGAACGCTTCTTCTTCCTTTTTTCTATTCTGCTCATTGGTTCACCTCTATATTGTCACTTCTACATTATACGACAGAATGATACAATCTTAAAGTATTTATATTTCATATTAAATAATAATTGTTTCAATTTCCCTTCATAAGATGGTGCAGAACGCTTCAAAAATGGCTGTGCAAAAGGCACCTATACTTTATTTTCAGTTTTTGAAGTAAGTGAGAGTTTTACAGCCTATCTGGAAAAAAGAGAAATGATTTGACTTAGCTCCTGTTCACTAAGGTAGTATAGTAGGTAAGAGATACTTACTATAGTAAGTCAAGCATCTACTGTCTAATTTCACTTCATAAAGACTTCACTTAGCGCCAAGTCTTTATGGGAAGGTTGAAGGTCGAAACGCACACGGAGAAACAGTCTTCGTAATGCAGTTACGCCCGCAGAAGGAAAAAAGAATTGTCCCAAATGATCTAGGAACATCGCGGAACGTCCAAGGTATTTGACATATTATTTAAAGCTTTTACTCTTTCATGAATTCTAAACCAAGTTACTTGAAACGGAAGGCGGCGACTCCAGTGGGGGAAGCATGAGTCTTGAGACCCCACAGCGAACGGTTTTTGTGAGCAAGGAGGTTCAAGCAGCCTGGGTGCACGCAGATTAATTTTTATGAATGAGTTAAGATTGAGAAGGCGAAAGTAATGCCTAAACATACTATACGAGGAGGTAATGATTATGTTTGCTCATATGACAAATGGAACCGCTGAATTTTTACAAAAAATCATTGATAAACACCCAAAAAAACATATATCCCTTATGCATGGTGAATCCAGTTCGCTTGCCTATTATGAGGATAAAGCTAAAAGCATTTTCAATTCTGGAAGAGAATATGTAATTTTAATTACAATTGGAGCGATACAAGAAGAAGGATATGTTGTTATGAATAACATACCCGTAACAGAAGAAGGGCAACCCGTTTTTGAGCATCATTTTCAAAATCGCAAACATGAGGTAGAAAAAATGCCAGGATTCCAAGCATTCCGCCTGTTAAAACCAAAAAAAGGAAATACCTACATTGTTTTCACCCAATGGCGCTCTGTGCAAGATTTTGAGAATTGGAAAACGTCGGATCAGTTTAAACAGGCACATAAGAATCCATCTGTGAAAACTCCCGATTATTATGCAGATCGACCATTTATAACATCTTATCATATGGTGACAGAAGAGAAATAATCGTATGTTTTTATGTCGCGATCGGGGTGTAGTAGCTATCGAAAAAAGCGGAAACGGTAGCCAAAAATCTCAGTATGGATAATCATTCAGTAAGTTGATAGTACAGGTGGTACAAATCTTGTTTAGTTAGTATTTGAGGGACTGGATATAATGGATTTGCTTCCTTTAGATCCCTTTCTACCATTTTAGGTATCTATTTAGAAAAGCCAACTATTGAATAGTTGGCTTTTCGATGCTACATAATAAACTCTATAACATGTTACTGTTTTATCTATTTACATATTCATCAAAGAAGGTTTGAAAATTAGCTTCTCCCTGATCACCAACAATACGTGAAACTTCTTTGCCATCTTCAAAATGGACTAAAGTAGGCGTAGAATCTATGCTGTAAACTTCCCACTCATCTTTAAACTCAAGTAAGTTCATTTTTTTCATATCGATGTCATTATCTTCTGCTAAAGGCACAAGATACGGAGTAGTTGACTGACAGTGTGAACATGTTGGACTATAAAAATAAACCGTTACAGGATCTCCACTATCCACTTTCTTTTTGAGCTCATCTGGCATAATCTGATTCTTATAGTTTGGATCATCTAATTGATCAATTGTTCCCTGCTCCAGCTCTTTATCTCCATAAGGGTTGTTGTTATCTTCAACAGCTTGGTTATTTTTGTAGTCGACAACAAAATATAGACCTGCAAATAAAACGACAATAACACCAATAAAAATGGATATTTTTTTAGCCATAATTTCAGCTCCTTTTGAGAAAGACTCTTCGACATTATATACTACAATATCATTCTAGTAAATCACTATTTTCTTTGCCCGTTAAAACAATTGACATCTTTAACTGTCATTTCCTTACCATCCATTTCTTTTAGTTACTATTTTTCACAGCTATAACATCCGTCTAGATCGTATTAATATTATATGTAATCCAAATATAAAAATAAATGCTGTACCTGCTAAAAAGGGAATTGTCACAAAACCAAACCAATTAATATAGATAGTATTGCATGGGATCAGACCACATGCATCGCCAGCCTTTTGTAAGGCTGGGAGTTTTTGCGTTAGATAATGGTATATGGATACAAGCATTCCTATCCCACTCAAAAACAAACCTGGTAACGCAATGGAGATGTCTTTCTTCCATAAGGCTGTACCGTAAATAATAACAAGTGGGTACATGAATATTCGCTGTATCCAACATAAATCACAAGGCGGGTACCCCATTATTTCAGAAAAAAACAGACTCCCAAGTAGAGCAACTACAGACGGCGCCCAAATAAGTAATAAAAGATTTTCTTGTTTGTTTGAAAGTTTCACCATAAATAATCCTTTCCCCTATCCCCATCGCTATTGCGACTAGATTTTCTCATCTCATATGTGTTATTAATAGTATACAAACAGCAGAGAAGATTAGCAAAAAGAAAAAATGACATGTATCCAATGGCTGCTTAAAAGTTGTTAAGCTATGTAGTACAGTCAGTATAACAAATAGACCTTATTTTTGCTGATACAATCGATTACGGTGTACATAAACTGCAGCTTGGGTTCGATCGTTCACTTCCAGTTTTGATAGAATATTACTCACATCCGTTTTTACTGTCATAGAGTTTGTAACCGGGTAACTAAAAGCATCAGCGATCCCAAACAATGCGGCTAAAATGATTAAATGCCAAACTGTTACCATATCAAGATAGAAGAATAACAAAAGCGCAGCAATGAACAAAGCCCTAAGCAAATCAGCAATAAATAAAATGATTCGTTTATTAAACCTATCAGCAACAACCCCACCAACTGCCAATAGTAACAATCGTGGAACAGAAGCTGCGAAAAACAGCATGCCAAAATAAACTCTATTTTCACTGATCGTTAACATTAACCACTCTGCTGCGATTAAATAAATGTAGTAACCAGGTGCAGAAAAAAGAGAGCCAATAAATAATAACAAAAAATTTCTATTCTTTAATACTGGTACTGCTTTACTTGTTTCAGATATTACGTCCATCTTCATTTCTCCTCTCATAAATAACGGGATGCTTAGAGCAATGAAGCCTTTCATCCATTGGAAGTTGCTAAGATAGTTTAAATAGAAGGCTAGCAAAAGCTTCACGAAACGCATCAGCATCTCTGTCATTTTTATCCTATCAATATAAGTGGGAGAGGAGAACATCCTCGGGACTGCTTTCTCCTCAACCTCTAGACGGAGAAATTTGTCTGCTCGTTAACTGATAAAGATATACCAAACCAATCAAGCATAAAAAACCGATAAAGAACCCTGCAAGAACATCTGTTAAATAATGGACATTAATGATATATCGACTCATGCCTATTAAGAGTATCAAACCGGCAAAAAAGACTTGGATGAGCCATTTTTTTGTCTTTTGTTTTAGGCGATTGGACAGGAAATACGCAACTAAACCGTAGCAAACCATTGATATCATAGCATGACCTGAAGGAAAACTATGTCCTTCTGCATTTGCTGCAACGAGTACACTCGGTCTGTCTCTTTCCACCAAATGTTTAATGGCTATGTTAAAATAATGCGTTGAAAGTGTCCCTAAGCTAAAAATCAACGCAGGTAATATACTACGGTACATCCACCAAAAAACAAATGCCATTACAAGGACAAACGGAATTGTAAAAGATGATGAACCTAGCTCTGTAATCCAGCGAAAAGCAGTATAAATGGCTGTATCATCTAATCTCTCTACTACATCACGTGTCCATTGATCAACATATGGCATTGTTTGATTTGCCACTTTATAACCCCATGACAATGTGAGAACAACTCCAATGAAAAATACGGTCGCATACAAGTACATCATACTTCTTCTCATAACCAGATCCTCTCCTTTATTTTTGTCTTTTTTCACATCATACCCGAATTTACGTTTTAAAAAAACAGAGAAGGGTAATAGATATGTGGAGTATTTAAGAAGTTTATGAAAGGATGGATTGCAAATGGAACAAGACTTACAAACATTAATTGATGGTTTAAATGTAGACTTAGCAAATGAATATGGGGCAGCTATTCAATACACGTATAGTGCCTCCGTAGTTAGCGGACTATATCGTTCTGCATTAAAACCTTTTTTTGAAGCAGAAGTGACAGATGAATTAGGACATGCTTTATACCTTTCAGAAAAAATCAGCTCTTTAGGTGGCACACCTACGACTAAAGCAGCTGACGTTCCACAACCCACAGACGTTAAGGATCTATTACAAGCAACATTACAAGCAGAAACAGATACAATTAAACGTTATGAAAAAAGGAAAGAGCAAGCTGAGAAATTAGGCTACACGGAACTTGTTGTAAAATTAGAAGATATGATTGCTGATGAAACACATCATAAAGAAGAAATTGAGCGACTATTAGCTGATCCACGCTTGGCATAAGCATAAGCATAATCGATCCTAATATTTAAAACAAAGGTTCGGTTATTTCGTTATACAGAAGCACCTTACTTTTTACTTTCTTATCTTTTTAGAAAAGACTTGGCCTATCATACCACCAAGTCTTTTCGGTATACTTTCCTATCTTCCAAGGGAACAATTTCCGCACGCACCTTCCACACCTTCTACTTTTATGTAACCAAAATATGACGCGGCATGCTTTTGTACTTTCATCGAGCAAGTACATACATCACCTTTGTTTATTTTTTCAAAAAATAGATTCTTTTTATACACTGCTAATGGTATAATTACAACTAAAAACATTGGAGGTACGTTCTTTGTTAAAACAAATATATCACTCCATTGAAGCGTTGTATGAAGAAATGGTACATATTCGGAGACATCTTCACCAATATCCAGAGCTATCGTTTCAAGAAACAAAAACAGCTGCCTATATTGCTAATTATTACGAAACATTAGGTATACCTTATGAAACAAATATCGGAGGCAATGGTGTCATTGCAACTATAAAAGGTGGAAAGCCAGGAAAAACAATTGCGCTGCGAGCCGATTTTGATGCGCTTCCCATTCAAGATGAAAAAGATGTTCCCTATCGTTCTAAAGTAAAGGGTATGATGCACGCATGTGGGCATGACGGTCATACAGCTACATTGCTAACTTTAGCTAAGGCATTAATAACGTACAAACAAGAATTGCCTGGGACAATTGTTTTTTTACATCAACATGCAGAGGAATATGCACCTGGAGGAGCAAAACCTATTATCGATTCAGGTGCCATTGATCATGTTGACGCTGTTTTCGGTACCCATTTATGGGCCACAACGCCACTTGGGGTGTTACAAACATCCAAACAGGCTTTTATGGCCGGAGCAGATCGTTTTACAATAGAAGTCCAGGGCAAGGGTGGCCATGGCGCGTATCCACATGAAACAAAGGACGCCATCGTTATTGGATCACAAATCGTGTCGCAATTACAACAAATTGTCAGTAGACGAATGAATCCGTTAGATACAGCCGTTATAACCGTAGGCATTTTCGAAGCTGGTAAAGCATTTAATGTAATAGCTGACAAAGCAAGTCTTGTAGGAACGGTACGATATTTGAACCCTGACTTACAAGCAACAATTATGAAGGAAATGGAAGCAGTCATTAAAGGAATATGTATGAGTCAAGATGCCACCTATAGATTTGATTACATCAAAGGGTACCCCCCTTTAATTAATCACAAGGAAGAAGCAGCACTTTTGTTACAAATGGATCAACATATTAAAGAGATTACAAAAACAGAAACGATTGAGCCTTCTATGGCTGGTGAGGACTTTGCATATTATCTGCAAAAAAAACCTGGAGCGTTCTTTTTTACAGGCGCTCAAAAAGATAAACAACCATTCCCACACCACCATCCAAAATTTGATTTTAATGAACAAGCTATGCCAATAGCTGCCAAAACACTCATAACTGCTTATTTAGCTTATCAAACTAGATAATGCCCCCTTTAAAATAGATGTTGAAAGTATAATGATGCTATGCAAAATCTTATACGACCTCTGGTAAACGACGACTTTAGACATAAATCAGCCGTATTATCTCTTGCATAGCTGTTAAAAATGTTAGACTAGTGCAACGTAAAAAACACATGAGGTAACATACCCCTCATGTGTTTTTACGTAAGCTTTCGTTTCACATAGCCATCTACAAACAACCAAGAGAATATAATCCCACCTGCAAATGTTATCATGGCCCCTATATATATACCCATTACAATAAACAATGCCGTAAATAGAATCACTTGTACAATACTTAATTGCAATAGTAACTTTAATAATGATTGTTGGCGAATTTGCAGGGAAACCGGGTAGAGATCCAGCCACAAAATCGTACGGTGATGCTGGTATAAGGTCATCATTTGAAAACTACTTAAATATAAAAACAATAAAGCAAAGATAATTTTCAGCCATAATGGTGGAATCACATAAATAAGCACCCCACCTATAACGACTAATCTCATATAGATACCGAGGTAATCACCACTTCGTATCAAAGTGATTCGATATAAATAATCGTAAGTAGCTGTTCGAGTAAAAGGAACTTGACTAACGATACGGACCAACCAATGCCGTTTTTTCACTTGACTTTTTAAATGAGGTACATCTGCGAACATATTTGCTAATCGGTAAAATGCTTGCATACGACTTTGGTCTTTTTCCACCAGTAAATCCCATAGTAATCCAGAACGTTTACTCGCTATTTGATAATCATACAAAAACACAATGGCAAAAAGCAATGTTGTGATACCGGCTAATAACATGCTGCCAGATATAAAAAAATAAAAGACAGCTATATTTAACACAGTACGAACGACTGTATCAATCAACCGAGAATCACGTTCCCTCACTTTGAGCATCCACCAATTCGCAATTAGATTGGCGAATTTAAATACAAGCAACAATACAATGGTTATGAGATATACAACCCCAGCACGATTAGCGAAAACAGTTGTATATAACGGGCCCAAAGCTGCAGCAGCTAAAAATACTAAATACAATTGAATCGTAAAGCTGTATGCAATAGCATTACGAAAATAAGCTTTCATTTTCTGTTCTGCTGGAATTAAAAATACAAGATCTGGTTCTTTTAACAAGGTGCGCACCGGGCTATAACTTGCTATCAAGCCAAAAACAATGGATATAACCCAAGCAGCAGGAAAATCATCTGGGATCTCTTGCAACCACTTTTGGTAATAAACAGCTAACGCAGAGATGAAAAATAGCATTGCAATAGCTATATGACCATTAAATATATAGCGTAAATAACGACTTGTCTCTTTTAAATGCGCTGAAAACCGTTCCTTGAAAAAATGGTGAGAATTAAACATGGTCATTTTCTTCCTTTGTTAATTGTACATACAAATCATCTAAAGTAGCATGGGGCATTTTAAAGCTCTCTCTTAATTGATCCAGACTGCCATCAGCTCGTATCGTTCCGTCATGTAATATAACAAAGCGATTACAATACCGCTCTGCTGTTGCTAAAATATGGGTAGACATCAGCACACCCGATCCATTTTCTTTCATCTGATTCATTAGCTGTAAATAAGATTGAATACCTAACGGATCAAGCCCTACAAAAGGCTCGTCTACAATATATAATGGTGGCTCAATTAAAAATGCACACATTATCATAACCTTTTGACGCATACCCTTGGAAAAATGGACAGGGAACCAGTTTAACTTCTTCTCCATTCTAAATTCTTTTAATAAAGGCTCTAACCTTTTTTCAAATATATCTTGCGGAATATCATAAGCCATAGCTGTTAAACGCAAGTGTTCATACAATGTCAGTTCATCATATAAGATAGGCATTTCAGGAATATAAGCCATTTGATTCCTGTATGTCTCCGTATTTTCTTGAAATGTTTTTCCGTTTACAGTAATCGTCCCTTTTTTTGGTTGCATTAACCCGATAACATGTTTAATAGTAGTGCTTTTTCCAGCTCCATTTAAACCAATTAACCCAACAATTTCACCTGTATGTACCGTAAAGGAAATACCTTGTAACACATGCTTATGCGTATATCCTCCATAAAGGTTTTCAATATGTAGTAAAGATTCCACAAATGCCCCTCCTCTTCTTGTTTATATTTTAGCACTTGCTCAATATAAAAAACAAAGTAAACAGTATGCTTTTTTTCGACAAATATAAGTTTGCCTTTGTCACGAAAAATTTCACAGTAAAATGTTACCTTCTCCATACATGTTGTCATAATGGTTCTTATAGCTCAAAAAATATTTTTTACGTACGTATATTTTGTAGATTACTGCTAATAATAAGTAGCGAAGGAGAAAAAGTTCTTATAAATATCCTCCAAACAATTTATTAATACAAGAAAAATGTATACAGTCTTAACTGTCTGCACAGATTCTTTTTAGTAATTTGTTTCTTAAAGGATACGTTGTCCAGTCTTTATGCTGTTCCACTAGCTGGAACTAACTAATGATCATGTAAACAACTTTATGAAGCAAACCCCGCTCTATGAAGTGTACTGTTTACTTCACAATGCATAAGAACTCTCTCCTTCAAGAGAGCTGGTCCTTAATAAGGCCAGCTTTTCTATATCTTCCTCTCTTTTTTACGCATTCCAACTATTAATTCAAAAAAACTTTAACATCCATTCGACAAAATTCGATATTTGTATTGACTATTTTTATGTACACGTTGTATATTTATTATGATAAAACGTTTTATCATAATATTTTTTACGTAAAGGAGGGAATATATTGAAGAGAGTACTTACTTTTGGAAGCTTAAATATGGACCTTTCCATTTATACCGATCGCATTCCAAATAACGGAGAAACGATACAAGGAAAAAACTTTTTCCTATCTCCTGGAGGTAAGGGGGGAAATCAAGCTGTAGCTGCCGCTAAAAGTGGAGCAAATACTTGGATAGCAGGAGCAGTAGGCACAGATTTATATGGGAACAAATTAGTAGAAACGCTAACAAAATATAATGTGAATTGTGATTATATAAAGATGAGCCGACATATAACGACCGGAATTGCCATGATCATTAGGAATGATGGAGACAATCGAATTATTTTAGACAAAGGAGCGAATGACGACGTTGATTTCCAAGACGTCAACAAAATGCTGCAAGATATCGGTCGTCCTGGAGATATTTTTTTAACGCAATTTGAGAACGATTACGAAACGACTTTGCACGCACTAAAAGCTGCAAAGAAAAAAGGACTTTTCACTATATTAAACCCTGCACCAGCTAAACATATTACAAAAGCCAATTATCTTCATATTGATTTACTTATCATTAATCAATCAGAATGTGAATTTTTATCGGGAATATACCCATCCGAAGAAAGCGAATACAGAAAAGCAATACAATACTTTCAGCAACAAGGAGTTCATGCAGTACTGATTACCTTAGGAGCGGAAGGGAGTATAGTTGGTGAGGGTACAACCATCCATTTCGTGCCTAGTCTCTCTGTAAATACTGTAGATACAACCGCTGCTGGAGATACTTATATTGGGGCGCTTGCCTGTGAACTTTCTCATGGAAAAACAATTCAAAAAAGTATGGAATATGCTACGTGTGCCGCCGCGTTAACCGTATCTAAAGCCGGTGCGCAGAAATCCATACCTACTAGACAAGATATAATTGATTCCAAATATGTAGAGGAGTAGATATTGATGAATGACAACCAAACACCTATTATTATTGATACAGATCCAGGAATTGACGATGCTGTAGCCCTTGCTGCCGCATTATATAGTAAAGAATTAGATATTAAATTGATTACGACAGTTGCTGGTAATGTAAGTCTCGAAAAAGTAACGTACAATACGTTACGACTTTTACAATTTTTCAAAAAAGAAATTCCTGTTGCTGCTGGTGCAGCGCAACCACTAATTAAAGAACCGATAGATGCGAGTAATGTTCATGGTGAAACAGGTATGGATGGTTATGATTTTCCAGAGCCTAACGAAAATCTCTTATTAAAAGAGCATGCTGTTAACGCGATGTACAAAACCATTCTTCAAAGCAATAAGCCAATTACGCTTGTACCCATTGGGCCATTAACCAATATCGCATTACTTATAAGATTGTATCCAGAAGTGAAAACAAATATTAAAGAAATCGTATTAATGGGCGGATCTACAACGCGAGGGAATTCTGGAGTCATGGCTGAGTTTAACATTCATGCTGACCCCGAAGCCGCAAGTATTGTATTTAACAGTGACGTACCCATTGTAATGGTTGGATTAGATGTCGGTTGGAAAGCACTCGTTTACCCTGAAGACAGTGAAAAATTGAAAACATTAAACGAAACAGGTCATATGATTTACCATTTATTCCAAAAATATCGTGGCGGTAGTATGAAAACTGGACTAAAAATGTATGATAGTTGTGCTATAGCCTACTTGCTATGTCCAGAGATGTTCACGACACAAAAAGCTTATGTAGGTATTGAGCTAAATGGCTCCTTATCAAAGGGGTGTACTGTTACTGACTTAAAAGGATACTTAAATATGCCAAGTAATGCGACCGTTTGTTTAGACATTGATGAAAAATTATTTAAAGGATGGTTTTTGGATAGTTTACAAAAATGCAACTAAACAACTCAAACAGGAGGATACACCATGACAGATAACTTAATTATGTATAGCTCAGCAATCCTAGCTGTTATTATCGTCATTTATATGCTAGTAAAGAAAATGGACATAAAAGTCGCTTTATTTTCGATTGGTATACTTTTAATATTTATAGGGACGAGTATGGGCAATGAAATTCCTATAGCCGACTTTGAAACAACCGGTTCTACATTACTAGACCCATTGCAAGTTATTGTTCAGCAATTTAAGGAAACCTTTACGAAAGCAGGACTTATTATCCTCATGCTTGGCGGATATACAGCATATATGTCTTCAATTGGTGCGAACGACGTTACTGTACAAGTTCTAACAAAACCAATTAGTAAGATTAAATCTGTTTATTTTTTAGTTCCAGCAGTGTTTTTGCTCGGAAACTTATTATCGCTCGTTATTCCAAGCGCTTCCACATTAGCTATTTTATTATTGGCTACTTTATATCCTGTGTTAAAGCGAGCTGGAATGTCGGTACTAAGTATAGCTGCAGTTATCGCTACTTCAGCTACAATAATTCCAACACCATTAGGAAGTGATAACGTCGCTGTGTCGGAAGAGTTGGCGAAATTCGCTGCTTTTACTGACTTATCTGTAACCGATTACGTGTTTCAATACCACGCTATTGTCTCTATACCGACGTTAATATTCATAGCAATAGTTCATTATTTTTGGCAAAAACGAATGGATAAAAAAACGCTAGCTTCTCAAGCGAAAGAGGAAGTGGAATTAGAAAATATAGAGGAAATAACTGGTGGTAAATTATTCAAAGTTGTATATGCATTACTACCTATCTTTCCAATTGTCCTTTTGCTTATTTCTTTTATCTTGGAAATGACTACAAATGCAACGATCTCCCTTAGCGTAGAAAATTCCGTGCTTTTTTCGCTAATCATCGCTGTTGTTTGTGAATTAATACGTAAAAAAGGTAATAAAGCGGTTTTATCAAACACAGAGAAGTTTTTCGAAGGGATGGGGAAAGCTATTCCTATCGTAGCGCTTATTGTTGCAGCTTCCGTGTTTGTTACTGGTTTAAAGTCCATCGGCTTGTTAGACACGTTACAGACGGCTATGCAAAACTTTCACGGACAAGGGTTAGATTTTATCTTACCACTAATTTTAGTGCTTTTTACTGCGCTTATCGTCTTATTAAGTGGAAGTGGTATTGCATTATTCTTTGCAATGATTCCTTTAATGGTTCCATTAGCAGAAGCAGCAGGAATAAGTCCAGTGGCTATTTCCATACCAATGGGACTTGCTGGAAACCTATTTCGTGCAGTATCTCCTGTAGCAGCTGTTGTATTAATTATTGCCGGCACATTAAAAGTAGATCCATTAGATATTATCAAACGTACATCTGTGCCAATGATTTCCGGCGTCGTTTTCATGTTCGTTCTTTCAATGGTCATCTTTCTATAGGCAATTTATAGTAGAAGCTGTAGTTTTTTCTTAGGCTATAAATAAGACATTCCCTGTTTTATTTAGTAAAATGATATTAAGGTGAAGTGTCCTTAAACAGATGGTAATATAGCGATCACTAGATTTAAGGGGGAAGTAGCGCACAGAGAGTATCGAAAATGAATGTTACAATTTCTTTGTGTGATCTCTCTGAAGCAAATTCCTTGCAAATGCGACAAGTTTAACAAGAAGAGGATAGCAAAATGCTACAGATTAACCTTGACTTGAACTCACAAGCTCACTTACATCTAGTTATTCCATTAAAGTTTTTGGTTCAAGCCAATTTAAAGCGATTAAATTTATAGGGGATGTATTTTTAGTGAAAGTAACTATTAAAGATATTGCCAAGAAAGCTGGTGTCTCTCCAAGCTCCGTTTCATTAGTATTAAATGATCGACCGAGCCGGATTTCCGACCAAAAAAAAGCTGAAATTAAACAAATTGCCAAAGAGCTGAACTATACTGCAAATCAAATAGCAAGAAGCCTTGTTACGAAACAAACAAAAACGTTCGGTTTAATTATACCTGACATTGAAAATATATTCTTTTCTTCTTTAGCCAAACATATCGAAATGCAATGCCGTATGCACGGTTACACATTAATTATTGTGAATTCCAATGACCAATTTGAAAATGATATCGCATTACTGGATTTATTATTATCGCGTGCTGTAGAAGGTATATTTCTTATCCCTGCCAGTGAATCATGGCTAAAAAAACCAGAGCTCATCGAAAAATTAAAGCAACTCACTGTCCCTTATATTTTGCTGGATCGTGTGTTTTCTGACCTATCTTGTGATAAAGTTTGGTTTGATAATGAATATGGAGCTTATATAGCGGTGAAATACTTATTGGAAAATGGCCATCGAAAAATCGCCTGCATTGCCAGTTCCAGTTTTATTAATGGACAATTTCGTTTAAACGGGTATTTGCGGGCTTTAAAAGAATTTAATATTCCAATCGATTATAACAACATTGTAACTGGTGATTATAAAAAAGAAAGTGGTTATCTAGCGGGCCAAAAAATAATAAACAAGGATGTAACAGCTATATTTATTACAAATGATATGATGGCGCTTGGTTTCATTCATAGCATTTATGAGAAGAACAAAAAAATACCCGACGATTACTCTGTTATCAGCTATGATAACACCATTTATCCTTACTTATTTGGTGTTGAATTATCATCTGTTAAACAAGATGTAAAAAAATTAAGTGAAACTGCTTTCAAGCAATTGTTTCAAAAAATACAAAAAAAAGATACTGTTGCCCAAAATACTTGTTTACAGCCTGAACTTATCGCAAGAACAAGTGTAAAAACCATACATGCTTAGCATCAAAAAAAATTATTTTTCCTATGTATATTTCTTAGCACATTGCACAGACTAATCATTGTAGGCAAAAGGATTAAAAAAGTTATCAAGCAAACAATTTGCGTGTTTAATGAGAAATGAGCTAAGTTTCGAACTAACCTTCATGAAAATGAGGTGTCTGCGATCGATATTTAACTGTGTTTCAAAAAATAACACAAATGAGGTGTTTGCAAACGGCAATTAACATGCCATATTAACTCATTAAGCCACTTCTTCTGAGAAGTTCATTAAAGGAAATTGTAAAACGTCAACCAAGCTGAATTGCTTATTGCCTTTACAATCTGCCTTTAGCAAAGGCTTTATCCTTCATGCCTTCAAACCAGTCTCCTCCTAGGGGGCTGGTTTTCTTTTTTCATATGATAAAGTGAATCTTCGTGTGCGTTTTTTATCCTTCATTGATTTTTTAGATAAAGCGAAATGGAAGTTTAGGTACTGTTATTCCCACTTAAACTTGTTCAGCTCACAGCTTCCAATTATTGTGGGACCTTATATTCCCGATAAATATGTATTTTATTAGAAAGACTTGGCGACAAGCCGTTGTTTTTCTTATACTATAAACAAAAAACCTTATACTTTTCTATAGTGTCAGAAAACAGCAGTGCTTCTTACTCTTACTAAGTCACGCTTAGATAACGTTATACACATGTTCTAACAAAAAGTTCTTAGCGAATTTTTGCTAGTTAACATTCCTTAATAAGTTAAAGGATTTGCTTTACAACCTCATCCATTCCTATATACAATAGAAATAATATGGAAAAGAAAGGGGAGATCATAATGAGTCATGAAGATTGTATATTTTGTAAAATCATTAATCAAGAAATTCCTTCAGCTAAAGTGTATGAAGATGAGCATGTATATGCCTTTTTAGACATCAGTCAAGTTACAAAGGGGCATACATTAATTATTCCTAAAGTACATGTTAAAAACATTTATGAAACTCCATCTGACGTTGCCGCAGCTCTTTTTGAAAAGGTGCCAAAAGTGGCAAATGCAATTAAATCAGCTTATAAGCCAATTGGGATGAACTTACTTAATAATAATGAAAAGCCAGCCGATCAATCCGTTTTTCACTTACATATCCACCTTCTTCCACGATACGGAAAAAACGACGGCTTTTCCTCTAATTGGAAAGTACACTCCGATGATTATAGTGCGAGTGATTTGCAAGAAATCGCCGGAGCGATAACAAACCATATGGATTAAAATCGTAGAACCAGTGAGCCTCCTACTCACTGGTTTTTAAACGTCTGAGTATATAAGGTTATTTAAGACGTACTTCCACCATACTTATTATCCTTCCATACTAAGGATTGCATTTTAATAAGGAAATAAGTGTTTTTTACAGCTTTTTATTTTATAAATTCTTTGTTATAATAAACGTAAGTTCTTGCAATTGGCAAAGAGTTGTACAATTGAGGAATGATAGTTTGAGAAAAGTTGAGTAGAGGAGAGTTTACAAATGAATATTCGAATTTTAATGATTTTATCGCTACTGATAGGGATTGGCGCTGTGTTGCATGCTATTGTACCACCAGTTATTTTTGGAGTGAAGCCAGATATGTTGCTTTCTATGATGTTTTTAGGAATTTTATTATTTCCTAAACTGAAATACGTCATTATTCTTTCCATTGCTACTGGAGCTATATCTGCTTTAACAACAAGTGCACCCGGCGGCCAAATAGCTAACATGGTTGATAAACCTATTACTGCTATTATTTTCCTTAGTTTATTCTTCATTATCTCCAAAACATTGCGCCCGCTTTCACAAGCAGTTATTTTAACTGCAATTGGGACAATGATCTCAGGTGCGATATTTTTAAGCGTTGCACTCTTTTTAATTGGAATTATGGAGGGTTCATTCATAGCGATGTTTAGCATAGCCGTATTGCCAGCAGCATTTTTAAACTCTATCCTTATTGCTGTTGTTTATCCAATTGTACAAAGGATTTTAAAAAGAACACCGCAATTAATGATGACATGAATTAAAATCCTCTGGCATACTGGATTGTCCAGGGGATTTTTTAAAAAAGATAAAAAAGCATAAAATTTGGTGCTATGGCGTAACCAATAACCGAATAGGCTCCGTCCGGCTCCAGCGCCCAGCAACTAGGCGACTTCACGAAATCGCCCTACGATAAGTCATCATCGGTTCGTTCCTCACCGTGATTCCTAAAACTTTAGTTGATTCGTTCCAGTCGCTACGTTGCTAACCGGGCGCTTGCGCCTTTGTTTTCAAAACATACGAAGTTTAACGATATTTGTTCGTAGAAAACGAAACCTATCGCCAAACTTTTACGATGACGTCCACCACTTTTGTTGTACGATAAACCTTTAGAAAAACTTGGCTTATACTAAAGACACTAAAAATTTCATATTTTCCTCTAGTATAAAAAATTATATTTTATACTTTTCTACAGTACAAAATATACGAAAGTCCCTTTTAACTCTTAAACAAATAGAAAGGAGCGATAAATGAATGACAAATGCGAAATCACTATGGTTAGGAATTGCAGTCGGCGGTGCTGTAAGTGCAACTGTTACGCTGTTAAGTGCACCAGCTTCCGGAAAACAACTTCGGGTGAAAATGAAGGAAAAAGGTATGGAGTGGAAAGATATGCTTTTACATTTAAAACAGGATGGTGTTCGATTAAAGAATCAAATTAAAGAAACTTCACAGGAAGGCGCCATATTAATTAAAGAACTCACGCAAGATATGAAAAAATCGGTATCGGAATGGAAAACAACTGTAGAGCCTCATCAAGAGAATATTCATCAATATTTGGCGCAAATTGAATCCAGCCTAAATGACCTTGAAAATAAAATAAAAAAACAATAAACATTAGGATATTTGGTGGGAAGCTTTCTCAAAAGGGAAAGCTTTTTATATGTATATGCAAAGTGGTGAAATTTCCAGCATGGGCTTTAAATAAAAATAAATTTTTTTCCATAAAGTTTGTTTACTAACCAAGTTTTTCTTATATTCCCTTGTCTAGACTGGGGTACATCCTTGTTTCATAAAAACAGAACGAGCATTTCATAGCTCATTCTGTTTCTAGAGATCTATTTAGCTTGTATATCTTCAATAGAATCTATATCCATATAATCAGGTACAACTAAACCAATCTTTGCCCCTTCTAAATTTGCTCCTAAATCTTCAAAATCATCTTCAAACTTCTCATAAAAATCTTTATGAGTTGCTGGCATCCAAGCAGCTAATGTAGCATCTCCGTCCCCATTAGCAACTGCTTCAAACATAACGGCGACATCTACAGGAGTAATTGTCACTTCAAACCCTTTTTGACGCATGACTTCAGCGACAACATTCGCCGAAGCTCGTTCTGAATCCCAAGGTGTAGAAACAAGTTCGAATTCAACACCATCCACATCTTCTACCCCTTCTGTCCACGCTTCTACTTTATCCGGATTATCCTTAACCCACTGTTTTGCTACTTCAGCAACTTCTTTCCCGCTTTCAGAAGCTTCATACATAATTCCTTCCATATCTTCTACAGACCATTCAAATTGGTCAATTAGCTTATAAGCATTCGGTTTATCTTTTTCTAGCCCTTTTCTTGCTAGTGATTTAATAACCTCTACGTCACCATAAATACCTTTTGGATCTTCCAAATATTTCAGATTATCGAATTTTGCAAATTTCCAATGTGGATTCCACCCGGTCACAATAATTGGGCTTTCACTTGCAATTGCTTCTTCTAATTCCGTTACCATGGCTGCCGTGGAAGACTGTTCAAGCTCCCAACCTGACAAACTATCATATTCTTCTATCGCCTTCTCTGTTGCTACTGTAATCCCTGCCCCGGGCTCAATCCCCGTGATCGTATAATCTATTTCTTCGCCATAATTCGTCTCACCTGAATCCCCTTCTGCATTGCCTTCTTCTTTCTCCTCAGAACCGCAAGCCGCTAGTAGCATCACGGCAATAATTGAACTAAATAATAACAGTTTACTCCAGCCATTTGCTTTCTGCACTAAACCCTCTCCTTATTCCTTATACTAATTTTTATTAGAAAGCTGATACAGGATAGTATCAGCTTCACATATACATTTCTTTGTGGCTGTTATTTAAACAAAATATATTTCAACTTACTCTACACCTTTTAGCCATTCATCCACTTTATCTTGATTTTCTTCTATCCAATTTGCAGCAGCTTCTGTAGGCTTAGCGCCATCTGAAATCTCAAGCATAACAGCTTCCATATCTTCAGCCGTCCAGCTGAATTGATCTAAAATCTGGTACGCATTTGGCATATCTTCTTCCAATCCTTCACGCACCATCGTTTCAATGGTTTCAGCCTCTCCAAATGAACCTTTTGGATCTTCTAAATATTTCAAGTCATATTTTGCAAATTTCCAATGCGGCGTCCAACCTGTTACTACAATTTCCTCTTCATTTTCAATCGCAGACCCTAACTCCGTTGCCATTGCACCACTTGAAGAGGTCTGTACAGTCCAATCACTTAAGTTCTCATAGTCCTCAACCGCTTTTTCTGAAGCAGCTACAACACCTGCCCCCGGCTCAATACCAGTAATAGTTTGATCAGCTTGTTTATCTAAATCCTCAATACTAGTGACATCCATATATTCTGGTACAACTAAGCCGATCTTTGCACCTTCCAAATTTACGCCTAGTTCTACTACTTGGTCGCCATATTGCTCATATTGACTTTGATGTGTACCAGGAAGCCATGCTGCTACCATACCGTCTGCCTCTCCATTGGCTACCGCTTCCCACATAACGGCATTATCTAGTGGGGTTAACGTAACATCAAAGCCTTGATCTTCCAATACTTTTCCAATCACATGCGTAGAAGCTACTTCGGAATCCCACTCTACATAGACTAATTCTATTTCTTTACTTTCACCTTCGCCAGATGTTCCTTCTTTTGAATCAGATGATTCATCATCTGACCCACAACCAGCTGCAAATAAAGTTAATGAAAGCCCAGCAACTAAGCCAAGTCGTTTCCAATTAAATTTTAACATAATCTAATACTCCCCTTTTTCTTCATAGTTATATGGAAGCTTTTCTTTAAGAAAAGGTACCATTGAGCTTATTTTTCTTTTCGATTATTCATACTTTGCGTGAAACGATCCATAATGATCGCTAAAATCACTATACCAATTCCTGCAACAAATCCAGCTCCCGCTTCTGCACGCTGTAATGCTGAAAGAACGTCTCTACCTAAACCAGGTGCTCCGATCATAGATGCAATGACAACCATAGATAAGGCTAACATGACCGTTTGGTTAATTCCTGCCATAATGGTTGATTTCGCCATCGGAAGTTCGACTTTAAACAACTTTTGAGCACCTGTGCTTCCGAAAGCTTCTGAAGCTTCTACTAACTCAGCAGAAACTTGACGAATTCCTAAATTTGTAAAGCGAACAGTAGGTGGGGTAGCAAAAATTAAGGAAGCGAACACACCCGGTACCATTCCGATACCAAAGAACGCTACTGCCGGAATCAAATAGACAAAGGCCGGCATGGTTTGCATAAAATCGAGAATTGGTGTAATAATTGCGGTTGCAATATTACTTTTAGACATGAGAATACCGATAGGAACACCAATAATGACGGATAAAATACTCGCCAACAATACGAGTGTAAATGTGTTAATTAGCTGATCCCATAATCCTTGGTTGTAGATCAACCACAGACCAACAATGGAAAATGCAGCAAGCCCAACTTTCTTTCCTGATATAAAGAACGCTATAATTGCTACAACAAGAATAATAATAAGTGGCGGAACACCCATCAAGGCTTCAGAAGTAACATCCATAAATTTCTCAAACTGTTCTTTCACAGGATCAAATAGAAAGGAAAATGATTCTGTAATCCAATCTGTAGCGTTATCAGTCCATTTAGCTAATGGCATATTTGGTACAGCATCTAAGACATTATTAAACATGTAAATTCACCTCATTCTCACTGGATAAAGCGGCAATTACTGCCCCTCTAACGATCACGCCTGCTAACTTTTCATTGTCTACAACTGCAACTGGAATAGGTGAATTATAAATTAAATCAAAAATATCATGCATCGGTGTTTCTTTTTCTACAGTTGGAATATCATTTTTCAATATTTCTTTTAAATCCTTGATCCCTGATTTTTTTGCTTCAGATGCATTATCTGCTGTGATATACCCCTTAAGATTTCTTTTACTATCTACCACAAAAATACTTGACAACCCTTCTTCACGCATTCGTTCCAGCGCCACTCTTGGTCCATGCCTATCTAAATTAACAGTTTCCGGTCGCTTCATGATATGTTGTGCTGTTAACACTTTCGAACGATCCACATCCTCGACAAATTTTTCTACATAATCATTCTCTGGATTAACTAAAATCTCTTCTGGTGTACCAATTTGGACAATTGATCCGTCTTTCATAAGTGCAATACGATCACCAATACGTAATGCTTCGTCTAAATCATGCGTAATAAAGATGATCGTTTTTTGCATTTTATTTTGTAAGTCCATTAATTCATCTTGCATTTCTTTACGAATTAGCGGATCTAAAGCAGAAAAAGCTTCATCCATTAACAGCACTTCCGGGTCATTCGCTAACGCACGTGCGAGGCCAACACGTTGTTGCATACCTCCTGATAACTGGTTTGGTTTTTGATGCATATAATCTCCTAAGCCTACCAATTCTAATGCTTCTTTTGCTTTGCTTTGTCGTTTTTCTTTATCCACCTTTTGAATTTCTAAACCGTATTCAGCATTTTGTAAAATGGTACGATGAGGAAATAAACCAAAGTTTTGAAAAACCATGCTTAGCTTTTGTCTACGAACATTACGTAGCGCTTGTTTATCCATTGCTACTAAATCCTCACCATCGATCAAAATCGTACCTTCTGTCGGTTCAATGAGTCGGTTCAGCATTCGAACTAAAGTAGATTTTCCGCTACCAGATAGCCCCATAATCACAAACACTTCACCTTGCTCTACCGAAAAAGAAGCCCGATTGACTCCAACTGTATTACCAGTCTCTTTCAATATTTCTTCTTTCGATAAACCCTGATCCAATAACTTAATGGATTGCTTCGGGTTCTTTCCAAATATTTTAGATACATTCTTTGCCTCTATTACTATCGGCACACTTTTCACCTCGTTATTTAGTTTGCGCAAATGATCATGCAATCGTACTACTACTTTTTGATCATTGCGACTACATACCAAGCCCCTTGAAAAACTAGCATAAATTTTTCATAGTTTTTCAACAGTTCGGAACATGTCATTTACTTACTTTACAACTATAACTATTTTGTATTTACAACACAAACTTTAAATTCTTTAAGTTTTGTACATATTTTTTATACAGTTAAAACTGAACAAAAAATATGTACGTTATTCTTTATATAACTTCAATATGCTTTAAATTACTACCCAATGACAAAGTTTTAATCGTTTGCTATTTAGTGTAACCTTTATATATCAAGGTTTTAGGAGGATTTTATGAATAAACCTCAAACAGAGAATATAAACAATAAAATTTTACTTGAATTTACAAAGACTATTGAAATGTTTGGACTAACACCATTAGAGTCAAGACTATTTACATATTTATATTTAGCTGACAAACCGATGACACTAGATGATATGGCGGAGGCCCTAGGAAAAAGTAAAACAGCGATGAGTACAAGTATTCGAACGCTCGCAGACCAAAATTTAGTCACACGCGTTTGGAAGAAAGGCGTGCGTAAAAGTCTTTATAGAGCGCATACACAATTATTTAAAGCATTTATGATTTCTTATTTGAACAAGTGGGTAGAAGCGGTGAATCAACAAAAAAGCGCATTTATAGAATTGGAGCAAATGATGAAAGAAATAAAGAGGAATCATACTAATTTAAAATTAAAAGCTACGGAAGAACGTCTTCAGGAGATAATTCAGTTTCACCAGAAAATGGAAGATGTATTTCGTGAGGTAAAAAAGGATTAGCAAAATGACAATAAAGCTGTAAAGCAGGCAGTGGAATTCATTATTTTACCGTAAAATAAGATTGCCAGCTTCTCAGAAGAAAACACATGTATGTTGTATGCTAATCCTCTAAATTTTCCATGATTTTTAAAAACTCATTCATTAAAGAAGGATAATATCCTTCTTTTTTTAGTGCATAAATAGTTTGATGAGGTGCTAATTTTTCAGTTAGCATACCAGCAAAATGGATCAATAAGGAAGAAAAATCTAATAATCCTGCTTCTTTTTGTTTTTTTAATTGATTTTCTAGCAGATCAAGTAAGTGAATTAAGCGATTGTATTCATCTTCTGTTACACCTTGTTCTATAATTAGCTTCGTAAACGGGTGTGCTTCCTTATCAATAATTTTGGAAAGTAAATGCAAGTGAAAAGCAAACGTTTCTGCCTCATTTTTCATAGGTATTCCCTCGTTTCTCCTTTCCAGCCTATTTTTCTATTATAGCATAAGTAGGAGCACACCCGTATGGTAAAAGGCGTTTCATCTGATGTTCGCAAATAAAAAGATTTCACCATAATATTCGCCGATAAGCTATGTTCTTCTAAAGCTCCTGACAATCAGGGGGAAGAAAAAAACCCCAACTAATTGTAGATTCAATTACTGTTCTATGAGGTAAATGTAAACATTTTTTAACAAGTAAAAAATTTGCTTCAAACCTATTGCTTTTTGCAGCCATTTTTACTATGATTCTTGAAGGATAAGTAACATTTTATAGGAATTGGAGGGATCCACATGAATTGTTGGAAATCCATCAACCTTGCAAAAGACTTTGGTCGTAATCGATTATTTCTTATGTCAAGCTTAATTACGTTGTTCTCTTTTATTCTTTTATATGTAGTAATAACTATGGCACAAGGTTCAACAGCAGAAGTCAGTGAGATCGGCATTTTACCTTTCTTCTTATTTCTCATGCTTCTACCACTGGTTCATTCGTCCATGCACATACTTCCTTTAATTCTAATGAATAAACGTATGAAAATCGTCTTTAAATTTAAAAATAGATGCTTTCCTGTGTTCTATTATTATACAAAATATCACTTAACCAAAAAAGCGTATTTACTTGCAACTATAGCACCAACCGCTTTATTAACTATTCCAGGAGTTGTTGCCAGTTATTACTTTCACTCCTATTCGGTGTACATTTTATTACTTACATCCGTAAATATCGGCATTGCTTTCATTGATTTACTATATATTTGTCAGCTCTGGAAAGCGCCCAAATGTTCACTCATAGAGAATAATGAAGACGGTAATGGTTTAGATATACTAATTCAAGGTTCAATAACCTAAAGAAGTGCTTGGGCTTTATCCAAACAGCTAACTAAAAATTTTCAACCCGCAAATTATATACTCCCTATAGTGTGAACAAAGGCTCGGGGCGCCAGTTTAGCAACATAGCGAGTGCAGCGAATTAACGAAAGTTTTAGGAATCACGCTCCGGCGCCCTAAGGCAAGTCCGTCTTTAGTCGGCCTTCCTATTGAGGCACGAACCGATGATAACTTATTGTAAGGTGATTCGTGAAATCGCCTAGTTGCTTGGCGATGAAGCCGGCCTCATATCATCAAACTTTTATACTTTCTTATCTCTTAAAAAAAGCCGAACAATACCAATTTTATTGTTCGGCTTTTACTATATCGCATTTGTTCATCCCCTACGTTCTGAGAATAGTAGGATTGTTTCATGCTTAGATGGTAGGGCAACATGATGTTCTAATCGGACAAAGAAACCAATTAACCCCTATTCAGATGATTAAACTTTTGATACAGTAAAGAATATGATATTTTAAAATGACAAGGAGATTAACAGCCCTTCGTCGTTCCTTTTTAGAGCCAATAAGTATAATCTGTTCTTTAAATATAGGGGGGGTACCATGAATATCATTTTTCTCATTTATGGATTTATAATATTTCTTATTTTTAATTCTTTAACGCATAAATTGTGTATTAAAATGGAAATGGAAGCACTAAAACAAGGGAAGATGTTCCGAGTCATTAATCTAATGATTACAATTCTTCTCGTCAGCTCCTACTTGCGATTGATGAACGCAATGGTATAACCAAACTAATTGACGAAAATTTTTTATTGTTATTTTAGAAATGAACTGTATTTTTAACTTCATTTTATGTTATATTAATTGCTAGGGGAGAATTATTGTACAAGCAGATTAGGAGTGTTTGAGTATGAAGAAAATAGCAATTGCTGCTACGTTAACTGCTAGTGTATTAGCACTAGGCGCGTGTAGTTCTGGTGATGACGAAGCTGTCGTTGAAACTGGAGCTGGAAATATAACGAAAGATGAGTTTTATGAAGTACTAAAGGATCGCCATGGCGAAGAAGTTTTACAGGAATTGGTGACTGTAGAAGTACTTAACGATAAGTACGATGTTTCTGACGATCAAGTTGATAAAGAAATTAAAAAAATGAAAGACCAACTTGGTGAGCAATATGATATGGCTATTGAACAGCAATTCGGTAGTGAAGATGAATTGCGTAACATGATAAAAATTAGCTTATTGCAGGAAGAAGCGATCGCTGAAGATGTAGACATTAAAGAGGAAGAATTGAAACAGCTTTACGACCGTAAAAACAAAGAAATAAAAGCACAGCATATTTTAGTAGAAGACGAAAAGACTGCTAAGGAAGTCAAGAAGAAGTTAGACGATGGCAAAAAATTTAGTGACTTAGCAAAAGAATATTCTACAGATGGTAGTGCTGAAAAAGGTGGCGACCTAGGTTACTTCTCTGCGGGACAAATGGTGCCAGAATTTGAAGATGCTGCCTATAGTATGAAAAAGGATGAAGTTAGTGATCCAGTCAAAACACAACATGGTTTCCATATTATTAAAGTAAATGATATTCGCGATAAAGAAGAAAAACTTGGAAAATATGAAGATGTAAAAGAAGACTTACGTCGTGAGCTATTAACAAAGAAAATGGATCCTACTAAAATGCAGGAAAAAATTGATAAGCTAATTAAAGACGCAGACGTTAAAGTGAAAATTGATAAATACAAAGATTTGTTTAAACAAGACAAGAATAAAGAATCTGAAGATACAGAAGCAAAAGGTTAATATTCAATGTAAAACAGAGGCTAGGCCATTCGTTGGCACTAGCCTCTGTTTATTCATCAGTTGCTTGTTTCCCCCTTTCTTTCAACGCCCTCCCCTTTCTAACACGCTCCATGTATACTTCCCCTTCTTGCTCAATGAAATGCTGTTCCATTCTTCTTTCAGCAACCATTCCCCGAAAAGCCATATATCCGCTAACAAAAATGAGTAAAATCATAGCAAACACCCACCAAGGTACACCGAGTATCATATTATCTCCTCCTACTTGTCTCTTGTACAAGTATATGTTTTCTAAGGGAAAAAATAACCTTCGATATGAAATATCACTTTTCCTTATAAAGGCTAGTATCTATGCTCGTTCAGAACAAGGATGCAACAAACAAACAGGAGTTTTTCAAGCGAAGTTAAGAGCCTTTTTTTCACTCTAGGAAGATTTAAAATTTTTAAGGTTTATAGCAAATTATTTTCGATAAAACATGATTTAAGATACACTTAATTAAGCTTAGTAAAATGGAGTGATGATACATAATGACATTATCTTATTTTTACAATTTTGTTCCTATCACCTTTAACTGCAATGAAGCAGAACGAAAAGAAATTCTTAACCAATTCCCAGCACCCGTTTTACCTGATTCTACGGAGTTTTTTAACATAGCAGATGAATCCCCTGGTAACCATGTGAAAGTTCGAGTACTTCTTAATGAATTTCATGTACAAAAAACAAAAACAAACAAGCAGTATCTTAAAATGCTGTTCAGCAATAATGCTGGTACGATAAATACAAAAATGTGGGATAATCAAGGTGCTGTAGAGAGGCATCAACCTATTTTAGAGAAATACGCTGTTTTTGACATTGAAGGAATAGTCGATGATTTTCGCGGACATAAGTCTTTAACAATTCATCAATTAACTCCTTGCACAGAAGAGATAGACCCGTTCTCATTATTAGCTTATACCCAACAAAATATAGACGATTTAACTATTGAACTATTTTCCTATCTAAATGAATTAGCACTACCATATAAAGACATCGCATTAGGGGCAATGCGTCAATTTTGGGATCAGTTTAGAATTGGACCTGCCGCAAAAGGGTACCACCATAATTATTTAGGTGGCCTATTAAAGCATACGGTTGGCCTAATGAGATTTGCTAGATATATAATTAAAATGGAAGAAAATCATTATAAAGCTGTCATGAAGCTAATTAGTGTAGTAGAAAAAGCTTATAAAAATGAATTATGGTCGCAATTTCAAACAAGTGAAAATCAACAACTTATCTGGAAAGGTACCATAGATCACCTCTACGATATGTTGCAAGGTATGATGGTCTATAAGGAACAAGAACCTAACTATGATGTAATCATGACGAGCATTCTATTTCACGATATTGGTAAGTTATTAGAGTACGACCATGCTGGAAAAACATTTGAAGCATTTAAATTTCTCTTCCCTACAGCTGTCCATTCTGATTTAGAAAATAGAAAGCAAGCGGGAATTACAATGGATGAATTAGGAGTAATGGTTGGTCATATTCCCTATGGCGTATTGATCCTTACAAAGATAATCGAAGCAGAAGGCATAGAATTATCTTTAGGAGCTATTCATCAAATGTCACATTGCATCCTCTGCCATCACGGGCTACCAGAGTGGGGAGCCTGTGTTCGAAAACCGCAATCTATTGAGGGGTATATTATTCATATTGTGGATTTTTTAGACAGCCGATATGAAAATGCTGAAGAGATAAAGTAATTCTTCATTCTCTATTTGTAAGAGAAACCTAGGCTTGCCATCCATGCTTTATGGAGAAGACTGTTTTTTTAGTACACAGTAAAAAACAGCTTAGGAAAACTTGGCTTTTCGCCAATTCCTATAGTGTAAAAAATCCTTGCTATAAATGATAAGCAAGGATTTTTTACATCATTGGTAAGGAGACACCGGATATTTGTTTTACCTTAAAAGATGATTAATGTTTTGGTATATAGTTAAATATTTCACCTGATTCAATCACTTGGATAAATTTCATTAACCATTCATAGTAATTTTTAGCATACTGTAACCGTTCTATATCCGCCTGAATCTTTGCTTTTAATTGTTCATCTTCTGTTTCTTTTGCTATCTGTTGAAGTTCCGCCATTGCTTCTTCCGCTTCTTCGATATTTGTTTCCGTATGGTGACGCCAACGATTGCCAAACAAAGAAGTAAAAGATTTATACCAATCTTCTTCGGATTGATAAAGGTCTTTCCGAATACCACGTTTAAAAGTGGATTCCACCATTTTCATCTCTGACAGCGTCCTCACGCCTGTCGACATGCTTGTTTTACTCATTTCAAGTGCATCACGCATATCGTCTAAAGTCATTGGCTTATTAGAAAAATATAATACACCATATAATCTGCCTACTGAAGATGTAAGGCCATAAAGGTTCATATTTTTGGCAATGACTTGAATGAATTTTTCAATTGTTTCATCATATTTTTCCCAGTCTTTGTATTCATTTTTCTCTGGCACTGGATGTCCCTCCACATGCATTATAATCATATAATCTGCAAATAGTTTATCATTTATTGTCAATGAATGCGAATAGAATTTAACATTTGAACAAAACTTCTTTTTTTCGCTACTTCAGCAAGGTCTTGTTTACACGTGAAAACGATCACTTGTTGCTCTTGTGCAATGCGTTCAAGTAGCATTGTGACACGCTTTGTACGTAACGAATCAAAATGTACAAATGCATCATCAAGAATAAACGGTAAAGCATGTTCTTCACTCATACTTACACTAACCGCTAAACGTAATGCAACATATAATTGATCCATCGTACCTTGAGATAACTCTTTCACATTTAAACGTGTACCATCCTCTTTTTCTACCGTAAAAAATCGCCCTACAGTTGGTGGGTAAACACAGCGATACTTCTCTACGGTTAGTTCGCGAAAATAGATTGAGGTTTTTTCCATCACCTTACTTATATATTTACTCTGATAAGATCGCTTCGCCTGTAATAGCATTTCTTTTGCTACTTTTAATGTCGCCCAATGTCTAGCTTGTTGATGTAGTGCTTCCTGCTCCATTTCTTTTTGATGAATCAATGTAGAAAAATCTTCTTTGTTCTCCAATATATCTACTTCCGTATGAACCTTTGCTAATTTTTGCTGTCGTTCGTCTAAATGCGTCTCTAATTCTGTAATGATTTGATGCACTTTTTCCCCTTCCTGTTCCAAGTCAAAAACAGATGGGGTATTAGATAGCAATGCTTGCCACTTTTCTTTAGGAAACAAGGAATCAAGTTGCGCTACTAATTCTTCCTCTTGTTGCTTGAGTGATTGCAATCGTTGCTTCTGCTTTCCTTTCTCGTAATACGCTTCTTCATTTTCTACCAGAGCTGCTTTTAATAAGTGATTCATTTCCAATTCTAAAGGCTTCATTTGTTCGTATACCTGTTGCAATGCCCATTCATTTTCCGCTAACTGATTCTCATAATACGATCGTTGGTTCAGATGTGCTTCATTTTGTGTCAAGGCATCCTCTACATATTGAAATTGCGTTTGCACAGTCTGATCCAACCATTCCCCATTTATACGTTCGATAAACGCGCTTAGTTTCGTATGAATTGCCTGCATCTGTTGTGCTTGTTCATTGTAAATGGTTTCATCTTCTTCCATTCGTTTGTGAATAAACTGTAACTGTTTTAAACTATGAAAGGCATCTACCCAATATTGGGGGGCAAGTTGTGCTAAAAATGGATAAATACGTTGCTCAGCAAGAATACGTTCATCCATGCGCCTCATTTGCTCCGATAAAAGTAGTTGTTGTTCTTCTTGTTGTAACGCTTTTACATCGACCGATTTCAATTGTTCGTCCATTGTATCACGCTTTGTGCGAAACTGTAATTCTTGATGCACAGATTGTTCTAGACGTTCTCTCTCGTCATCTGTTATAGAATAACGCAGCTCACTTGTCGACGCTGTAAACCATCTGTCCATCTCTTTTATCGACTGTGTCCGCATCTTCCATTGAAAAAAAGCTAAAATCACTACAAACGGAACCACAAATAGAAGCATGTTATAATTCGTAACACTACCCGCAAATGCTAAAACGAATGCAACAATAATCCCGCTAAGCAAGAATGATCGTGCTTGCTTTTGTTTTCGCTGCTTTTCTTGCTGCCAATTAACTGCGTTTCTTTTTTGTTGATCCATGGATAAGGAAGGATCAGACGTTTGTGCTTGTTGTAGTTGTGCTTTCCATTGCTTTAATTGATGTTCTTTAGCCATCCGTTCTTGAATAGCTTGTTTCTCTTCCATCAGTTTCTGCCGCTGCTTTGCCAATTGTTGTTTTTCTAGCTGTAGTTGCATTTGTTTTGCATCTAATTGGTCTAAATCCTCTTTTATTTTCTTCCAATTCTTTTCCGTAAAGATAGACAACTCTAGTTTACTTACCTCTTCACGATTTATCGGTAATTGGAGGTCGCTACAAATGGTCTGAAACTGTTGTTGCTGTTTTTGTATTGATTGCAACAAATTATCTGTTTGATCCCGCAAATGTTCATATCGTCCCATTTCTTCCAACACGTTTTTTCCATCATGATTTAAATCCACTGGTAATAATGTTTCGTCTAATAATTTTATTTCATTATGGTAACGCGATTGGTTTGCTTCTAAAACAGCTTGTTTACTCTTTATAGGCAAGAGCTTCTCTTTTACCTGCTCCCAGCGCTCTATTCCCGCTTCAGGAAAACAAATTTTCTCTGGCATCTGCTTCAATTGCTTATAGATAGATTGAAGAGCTTGAATAGTTGGCAAGGCATGTCTTTGTTTTTCTATAAAAAATCGTTCTTCATATTGATCACTAATACTTTGTTTTATATCCTTTAACGATTGCTCTAATTCCTTTATATGCTTTTGTTTTTCTTGGTACGTTAATTCTATCCGTTTCCAATCGATGGCCTTTGTTTGAATTTCTTGAAGCTTGGTTAATTGTTGATTGATACTTGGGTTCTTTCCAGAAGGTTTAAATAACGCTCCTAGTTGCTGATCCAATCGTTTTTCTACTGTATATAAATTCTTCACCCCTGTTAACCCAATTCCAAGGATAACCTCTCCTAGGTCATCCGCCTGCATGTCGGATATGCCCATTAAATCTTTAGCAGAAAAAGAATAAATAGACTGATAAGTTGCTAACGTCATTCCTTTCAGCTTATCTTGTAGCCAAACTTCTCCTTTTTCATCCCCATCTGCTGTATAAATAACCGCTTCGCTATGCCTACCTTTGTATAAACGTTCAATTATACACATATCCCCATGAAGAGAAACATGCAATCTACCTCCAAATTGTCCGCTTGTCTTCGGGCGATATAATTCACATTGTTTGGGTGGTAAGCCAAATAACATAAATAGAATAAATGTATGCAAAGTAGACTTGCCTGATTCATTTTCTCCGTAAATATAATGGACTGGACCATTAGAAAAATTAAAGGTCTCATTCACCCATTTTCCAAACCCAAAAATGGTTGCTCGTTGAATAATCACATTTCTCCCTCATTCCTTTAACAGTTCATGAACAAGAAGTTGTTTTGCCGCTGTTTTTATTGCTTGTTGTTCTTCCTCTGTTAACGGCGGCAAAAACTTGCGTGCTAGCTTTTGCTTATAAAGGTCTGTTAACAACGGTTGCACTGGCTGTTTTTCAGCTTCACGGAGCATTTCTCCAATGAAGTGGTTGCCATCATATAATGTTTCATCAATATTTGACTGCCCGTAAATTGTAAAGTGAAAAATGTACGACCAAGGATGAAATTGCTGAAGTGTTTCATTGACTACATCGATCACATCTTCTACGTGTCCATCGCGTTCCCATTCATAGATATGCTCATTCTTACTTTCTAGTTGTACATCGATTAACTGTGGTGTTACAGCTGCCATCTCTTTTAGTGTTGCTAATAGCACGCTCTCCATATCAAAAACAGTGTCACATGATGTTATGTCTACGGATACATGTTTAATTTGAATAGCTTGTAGTGGCAAAAATTCCAGCTGTGGTTCATTTTTTGTAAGGCGAACATAATAACAGCCTTTTTCTCCTGTTTCTTTACGATGTCGACCTTGAATATTTCCCGGATATATAATTGGAGGTGTCTGTTTTACGATTTGTCGTTGATGAATATGTCCTAGTGCCCAATAATCCATATCTATTTCTGTAAGATCCGATATTTTAAAAGGTGCATACGTATCGTGCTCTGTATTACTTTGCACACTTCCGTGTAACATAGCAATATGAAAGGTTACAGCTGGATTCTTTATCTCATATTCGCCCACTTTATTATCTAACACGACTCGTTTTTCGTAACTAAAACCGTAAATTTCTGCAACGGGTTCGCCGTTTTTGACATATGTATACGAAGATACCGTTTCATTTGAAAATTCAATCACATTATTAGGATAAGGAACAAAACGAGGATTCCCCTCCACATGATCATGGTTACCATAAGATAAAAACACGGTAATATTATATTGTTGGAGCGTTTCAAAAGCCCGTTTTAGTCGAATTTGCGCTTGCAAGCTTTGTTGCTCATTGTCAAACAAATCTCCTACAAGTAATATAAAGTCTACTTGGTATCGAATCGCCTTATGAACCAAATGTTCCAAAGCTGTAAATGTACTTTTCCGTACTTCTTGAAAGATAGCTTCAGGTGCAGAAGCTAACCCCTTAAATGGGCTGTCTAAATGTAAATCAGCCGCATGAATAAACGTGATTTCTTCTAACACATTTCCACCTCCAGTTCGTTTACTATTTTAGCAAATTCATTATCAGAATGCACGTTCGTCCATTTGTTAGAATCATTGTCGCTCCCATTTCTAAAGGAATTCCTAAATCGTTCGAAAAAAAAGCTAAGAAAGCGTTGGCATGGTTGACTACTTCTCAACAAATTCTCTTTAAAAATATTTGCGAAAACCCCCTATTCTTTATGCTTCCTTTTACTGGAAAAAAGCTCTGCCTTAAAGCAGAGCTTCGACACTTACTGTATTATTTTCAATAAGTTATTTTTCTTTTTTTGATAATGCTAGTGCTTTTTTTAAATCTTTTAGTGAACTAGATCGACCATACAGGAGAACTCCTCCACGGTACACTTTAGCTCCTAGAATCGCTAAAATAATAATGGTTCCAACTAAAAGACCGATAGATAAGGCAATTTCCCAAACAGGAATATCTAACATACCGACTCGGAGAAACATTATCATCGGTGTAAAAAATGGAATGAACGACGTGATTTTAATAAACCCGGCATCTGGTGTAGAAAGACCACTTATTGCGATGATAAAAGCGATAACAATTAAAAATGTCATCGGCATAATGATTTGTTGCGCATCTTCAATTCGACTAACTAACGAACCTAACATGGCTGCAAGTGTCGCATAAAGAAGATAGCCTAAGAGAAAAAATACGATCGCATAAATATAAATCGACGCAGAAGAAGAACCAATCCCAAACTGCGCAAATAGCTCTTTAGTTGCTTCATCTTTGGCAGTAATAAGCGCATAACCAGCACCTAAAAACAGTACTATTTGTGTTAATCCGACTAACGCTACACCAATAATTTTAGCAAACATATGTGTCACAGGCGATGCACTGGAAATAAGAATTTCCATTACTCGAGATGACTTTTCCGTTGCTACATCTGTGGCAATCATATTGCCATACATAATAACAGTCATGTATAACAAAAATAACATGATGTATACAATGCCACGAGCTTGATTCAGTTCTTCTTCCGTTTTAGCTGATTCATCTAAAGCAATGGTATCAAACACTACTGGTTCATTAATCATAGCTAGTGTCGCTGGATCAACACCAGCTTGCTCTGTAGCATACATTGTTTTCAGCTGCTGTAGCTGTTGCTCTAACGTTGTTTGTAAACTTGACTCGGAAATACTATTCGCGTAATAAGTTGCTTTTGGCAGTTGCTTTTCATTTTTACTCAAAAGGATAAGAGCTGCATATTCTTCTTCCTCTACCGCTTGTTTTGCTTTTTCTTCTGTGTCCTCATAAAGCGTAAGTTCTATATCTTCATTGGTTTGTTCCACATTTTCAGCAAGTGGCTTAAAAAGTTCATCTGTCTCATCAATAACAGCAATTTGATCTTTTTCCCCATCAGAAAAAACATCAATAAACGTTTTTATATTCGTTAAAGCAAATATAAAGACGAGTGTAATGAGTGTTGTAATGATAAATGATTTCGATTTCACTCTAGTCGTATACGTATGCCCTAAAATAATCCAAAACTTATTCATAGGAAGCACCTACTTTCGCAATAAAAATATCATTGAGAGACGGCTCTTCCAACTCAAATTTTCTTACAAATCCCTTGCCTTGTATAGCAGTGAAAATTCCTTGAGACACTGCTTCATTTTCAATTTGCAACTCGCACCCTTCCATAACGGGTTTATATTTCGTAACACCAGGAAAATTGCTAAGAAAATCAACGGAAAAGTCAGCATAAACACTTAAGTTTTTCTTACCAAAGGAACGTTTTATCTCCCGTAATGACCCTTGAACGACTTGCTTGCCTTTATGTAATATGCATAAATGCTCACAAAGCTCTTCCACATGCTCCATGCGATGAGAAGAAAAAACAATCGATGTCCCTTGTTCTTTTAAATCCACTACTGCTTCTTTTAGCATTTCCACATTTACTGGATCCAGTCCGGAAAAAGGTTCATCTAAAATTAATAGTTTCGGTTTATGGATAACCGCAGAAATAAACTGGATTTTTTGTTGATTGCCTTTGGATAATTCCTCAACTTTCTTATTTAGATATTCTGGAACTTGAAATCGATCAAGCCAAGATTTTAACTCTTTAATTGCTTCTGTCTTTCCCATTCCTCGAAGCCTTGCTAAATAAGTAAGTTGATCTTTCACAGTTAACTTCGGATAAAGTCCCCTCTCCTCAGGAAGATAGCCAATTAAATGACTCTTTTCATAATTAACTGCCTTTCCCTCCCATGATATGTCTCCAGATGTTTTGTCTAATAATCCTAAAATCATACGAAATGTTGTTGTTTTCCCAGCACCATTTCCGCCCAAAAACCCATACATTTCTCTTTCAGGTATTTCCAATGACAGCTGGTCAACAGCAGTATGAGTCCCAAATTTCTTTGTTACTTCTTTTAGTTGTAACATATTTCGTCTCCTCTCTAACTATATTTAGGCGTTAATATACGCCTTTATTGCTAACAGTTTATTTGTTTTCCGAATCGAAATTGTATACGTGCTTGAACCCGTCGCTTTCCTCAAGGCATGACTTACCCCCTCATTTGCCAAAAAAGTTCGGGGTCTCATCCTTTTCCCACAGGAGTCTCCCACATGAAATTCCAAACGATTGATTACCTGCTACTACTATTACTGGATATGCCAATTCCTTTGACACTCCTAAGATGTACCTAAATATTGATCTTAAGATCATGTGAGACAATTCTTTCATTCATCTAATAGCATATACGTAAAATAACGGCAAAAGATTCATATCATTCTACTTTTGATCTAAAATAAACGGAAGCAACCATAAAAGATCCACAATGTAATTGGAATACAATAGACATTACAATGAGATGCAGATAGTAATAATCAAACAGCATCATAACAATATATGCGAAAAAAAGGACAAAAAAAGTAATATTCCAAGACTTCGCTTTTGCTTGGTTCATCATTTCTTTATGTCGTTCATCAAATAAACGTTTCTTTTTACCAATAGTTCGGGTGATAAAATAAACAATCGGAAGTAAGAGCAAATTTCCTACAAGAAATATCCAAATGACAATAGGTTTTTCGAGATAAATGTCACTTAACATTCTCATCCCCCTCAAAAATAAAAATATCTTCTATTGTACAGTTAAATGTCTGTGCCAATTTATGAGCCAGTATGAGCGACGGTTTATATTTCCCTTTTTCTAAGGATATGATCGTCTGTCTTGATACTTCCAACTTTTGTGATAATTCCTCTTGTGTCATATCGAACTGAATACGTTTTTCACGAATAAGTGTTTTCACTTCTCTCAACCTCTTTAGTAAAGTAAGCTTTACGCACAGCTTCCTTTACATTTATGATGCTGTCAATAGAGACAGAAGAGACAGATTAAAAAACTCGATTATCCCCAATACCTTTCCCATCGTTTTAAACTTTCTATGGATAAAATAGAAAGAAGGAGTTTCCTTTTCTTTGTCGAATTAACACTATAAAGTCAAAACACATTTTCAATATATATCCAAAGACTTAGGTGAACACTGTAATTAAAATAGAACAGCCTAGATGCGAACTTTAATACTTTAAAACGCAATAAAGGAGAAAGATACTATGCCAAATTATACATTGACTGTGTTTGATCCATCTGGTGAAAAATTGCTAGATGAAACATTTACAGCTACAAATGATGAAGAAGCGAAAAAAATAGGTACAGCTAAATTAGAAAAGGAAGGTTATTCCGAACATACACACCGTTGTGTTACACCAGATGCTAAACTTCTTTTGTTTCATCGTTGACGTATGGAATACTAAAATCGTAACGTCTGTACGAAAATCTTTAAAACTACACGAATAAACCGACCTTTTAACAGTCGGTTTATTCACTTCACCTAAATCCCTCGAAATTCGGGCTTTCGTTTATTTAAGAAAGCTTGTACACCCTCTTCGTGATCTTGTGTTTGTCGTAACTTCCACTGCGCCTCTTTTTCCGCTTCTAAAAAATCAAGAAGCGTTTCTTTTTGGCGTGAATGGTACATCATCTTTGTTTCCACCATAGATAGTATAGGTGTCTGTTTTAATTTATTTGCCAATTGAATGGCATATGGCATCACGCGCTCTGGCGCTAATTCATCGACCAATCCAAGCTTTTTAGCGCTGCTAGCATCTACTTGTTGTAAACTCCAAATAAATTGTTTTGCCTGTTGCGCTCCAATTCGCTCCTTTAACAGAAAATGCCCCCCTCCATCTGGAGCTAAACCAATGCCAATAAACAACATACCAAGCTTTGCTTCTTGCTGTGCTACAACAAAGTCCGCAGTCAATGCATAACTCAGCCCTAGACCTACAGCTGATCCTTGAATAGCGCTGATTACTATTTTTGGCATCATATATAACTTCAACGTAATTTCACCAATTAAATCCATAATGGATGCAAAATCGTTATAGTCTGCTAATTGATTCATCATGGAAATATCTCCACCTGAGCAAAATGCATTGCCTTCACCAGAAAGAATCACAACTTTATCGTCATTTGCCTCCACTTTTTCAATCGTCGTTAATAACTCATCTAACATCTCTAAATGAATCGCATTGTAACGTTCCGAACGATTCAAATGAACATACGAAATTCCTTCCTTACTTTCATAAATAACGGTCGTTCCCATTTCTACTCCCCCTTTGTTTGAACTACATAATAAACTTCATTACTTCCTTTTATTCGGTAAAGTTTTTCATATTCCTGCTTTATTTTTAGAAAACTTAGCTTCAATGCCAGAGCTTTATGGGGAAAATAGTATTATTTTTTAAACTAAATGAACAAAGGCGCAAGCGCCCGTTCAGCAACGTAGCGACTGGAACGAATCAACTAAAGTTTTAGGAATCAAAGTGAGGAACGAACCGATGATGACTTATCGTAGGGCGATTTCGTGAAGTCGCCTCGTTGCTGGGCGTTGGAGCCAGACGTGACTAAATAACTTAGTCAGTTTATCTACAGCTGCCCCAGACCATAAAAAAACTGCGGAAATAGCTGCAGTTTTTTCAGTGTATAGTAAATCACAAACTGAAGTGCTTGTGTATAACAAAATAACCGAATAGTCACTTTTGCCACCAATCGATGAACAACGAGAGGCCTTCGCTCCATTGCCCTAAGATAAACCATCATCGGTTCGTCCCTAAGAGGAAGGCAAGCTAAAAACGGGATTGCCATCAGGCGTCAGCGTATCCCTGTTTTAATGGCATAATTCCTTTATCTCCATTAATACCATCCATTCACTACGTTACTTAACGGACACCCCACGCCTTTATTGTGGTGTCCTATGCGTTTGCTTCTGGGCCGTAAAGCTCTTCTAAAGGTTTCGTAATAATTCGACTAATATCATTAATTACCATATTAAGCCGTTGTTCCTCTTCCATCAATTTAGAAATTGCTTCATGTTGCTGAACAACTTCAACAACTTGCCTTGCTTTTTCTACTTCTTCTTCCGATATTTCCTGACCTTGCATTTGTTTTTCTTGTAAAGTCATTTGTGTTTCTCGAAAGTTATCAAACATCTGTTTAGCAGATGAGTCGTTCATCACTTCATCATAAGCTTGTTTTAAAGCCTTAAACTCTTCACTTTCACGGATTGCTGTTTCTAATTCATATGCACTATCATAAATATTTGGCAAAATTGTTCCTCCTTCGAATCACTTTCTCATTTACTATAACAAACGAAGCCTTTCATGTATACCGTTTGTTTTAAGACAGGCTATTAGGTATTTTATTTTTTTAACTTGCTTTTACTGCTATAATGTAAAAAACAGCTTCTTAAAAAGGGGTTTTCAACATGAACGAACGTCTAAAAAAAATATTTCCTAATCTTATTATAGAACCAAAAGACGCCTCGCCAACATCAACCGTATATAAATGGTTTTTATTACAAAATGGTACGAAAGTAGGTATTCCTAAACAAGACTTAACAGATAAAGATATACATTTATTAGCAACATTTCTTACCCCTTACCGAGCCGACCTGCCACATCCCACGAAAAAAGAAATACGATGGCAAAGCATTGTCGAACAAACCATTGAACACGTCCCAACTGAGCCATTAACCTCCTACCGATTTGTTTATTTTTCTATGAAGGAAAAACAAATTGAACCGTTGATGTTTAAAGAATCGGTTCAAACACTATTCGATTATGAAATAGCCATTTTATGGGAAAACAGAAATGAAGGGGTATTTATTGAAGAAAAGGTGGGAGCTCAAGATGAAAGCATTCCATATGAACAAATCATTGATGTATTAATGAATGACTTATCTGTAAACATACGCTTTTTAGTAGGACCTTATTTAAATAGCTATCAACAAGCAAGTATTCAATATATGCATATATTGACCTACGCGAAAACGGCGTTCAAATATGCAACTAAAGCCGTTTTAAAATATCAAGAAGCATTGCCCTACATATTGTTAGAACAAACGGATGACACATTTCAACTTTACTTGTCTGAAGTGGCTTTGCAAGAATTTGCGACCGATAAAGACTTTTTACAAACCATACGTACTTTTTTACAATGTAACTTGAATATATCCGTTACAGCCAAAAAATTATATATGCACAGAAATAGCTTACAATATCGAATAGATAAATTTATTGAAAAAACTGGAATTGATCTTCGGCAATTTCACGAGGCCGTCACTGTCTATTTTGCACTTCTAGCAAACATGCACAAAGACGAATAATATCTTTGTGCATGTTTGCTATTTTCGATTTCCTAACTTTTATCTATACTTAAGTTAGCTAATCAAACGCTTTCAAATTGGAGGAATAAAAATGGCTGAACTACGCTTAGAACATATTCAAAAAGTTTACGACAAAAAAAATGTTGCCGTTGATGACTTTAATCTTCATATCCAAGATAAAGAATTTATTGTCTTTGTTGGTCCATCTGGTTGTGGTAAATCAACAACGCTTCGTATGATTGCAGGATTAGAAGAAATTTCTGATGGCGACTTCTACATTGACGATAAGAAAATGAATGACGTTGCACCTAAAGATCGAGATATTGCAATGGTATTTCAAAACTATGCGCTATACCCTCATATGAATGTCTATGACAACATGGCATTTGGCTTAAAGCTAAGAAAATTTAAAAAAGATGAAATTGATAAGCGTGTAAAGAACGCTGCAAAAATATTAGGGCTAGAACCTTACTTGGATCGTAAGCCAAAAGCATTGTCCGGGGGACAGCGACAAAGGGTAGCGCTAGGAAGAGCTATCGTTCGTGATGCAAAAGTATTCTTAATGGATGAGCCTTTGTCCAACCTTGACGCAAAACTACGTGTGCAAATGCGTGCTGAAATTCAAAAGCTACATCGTCGCTTGCAAACAACTACGATTTATGTTACTCATGATCAAACAGAAGCGATGACAATGGCAACACGACTTGTTGTTATGAAAGACGGAATCATTCAACAAATTGGTGCCCCAAAAGATGTTTATGACAATCCTGATAATGTATTCGTCGGTGGTTTTATCGGATCACCTTCTATGAACTTCTTTACTGGAAAATTATCAGAAACACATTTTGAAATTGGTGATACGAAAATTGCAGTGCCTGAAGGGAAATTAAAGCCATTACGTGAACAAGGATATATAAATAAAGAAGTTACTTTAGGTGTTCGACCTGAAGATATCCATGATGAGCCAGTGTTTATTGAAGCATCTCCAGAAACAAAGATTACCGCTACCATAGAGGTGGCTGATTTAATGGGTGCTGAAACCTTCCTTTATTCCAAGATTAATGAGCAAGATTTCATCGCTCGCATTGATTCGAGAACAGATATTAATGTCGGCTCCAACATTGATTTAGCACTTGATATGAATAAAGCGCACTTTTTTGATATTGAAACAGAATTACGTATTCATTAAGAACATAGGCACGGAGCATCCGTTTAGCAACGTAGCGACTGGTGGAACAAATTAACGCCACTAAAACAAAGGCGCAAGCGCCCGACTAGCAACGTAGCGACTGGAACGAATTAACGAAAGTTTTAGGAATCATGCTCCTGCTACAGAAGTATGCTGGTGCTCTTCGGCAAGCCCGTCTTTAGTCGCTATTTAGAACGAACCGATGATGACTTGTCGTAGAGCAATGGAGTGAAGTCGCCTATTTGCTGGAAGCTGAAACCGGACGTCGCTATTCGGTTATTTTTGTTATACAAAAGTACCACATTTTATAATTTCTTATCTTTAAAAATAGGGAAAAGCTTCTTTTATGAGGCTTTTCCCTTTTCACCATTCATATTTATGCTTTTGGTCCTAATTGTTGTTGTGCTGTTTGCACAAGTCGTTTCGTAATCTCTCCTCCAACTGATCCATTAGCACGAGAAGTAGAATCTGGACCTAAATTCACACCAAATTCTTGAGCAATTTCATACTTCATTTGATCAAGAGCCTGCTGTACGCCAGGAACGACTAGCTGATTTGAACTGTTTCTAGCCATATTTATCACCTCCTGTACCTATAGTGTGAGCAGAATTTCTTTACTTATGATAAATTAGAGTTGGTAAATAATAGGGTTATTTCTGAATTAGGCGGGTTGCGTTGCATATAAAATCGCTGTTATTTATTATTGCGTGAATATGCAATAGCTCTTACAGACCTTAAAAAAATTGGATAGCGTCAAGTATCAATAAATGAAGCCTCTTTTTGCTCAAACTCTAAAAAATCTGCTATTATGAAGAACATTGTGCTTTTGGCGGTCGTTCCTGTTTGTATGGAGTAGAAAAATTGGATTATCCTCGTCTCTTAGTAACAAAATTTACCGTCCGTTTACTTATACTAAACGAGATATTCATGCTTTCTTATGATGCATAAAAAGGCTGTTGCACCATCAGAGTCTGATAGCGCAACAGCCCATTGTTCATTTACTTTGGATAGGTCATTTCCTTAGGATTTACATATTGTTCGAACTGTTCTTCGGTAAGTAAACCTAATTTGACTGCTGTATCTTTCAAGGTTGCATTATTTTCAAAAGCAGCTTTGGCTATTTTAGCTGCATTCTCATATCCAATATGTGGATTTAATGCTGTTACTAACATTAAAGAATCTTTTAAGTTTTTGTCAATATTCTCTAAGTTTGGTTCAATTCCTTTTGCACAACGCTCATCAAATGATACGATGCTATCTGCCAGAAGCTCACAAGATTGTAAGAAATTATATGCGATTACTGGTTTGAAGACATTTAATTCAAAATTACCTTGACTAGCAGCAATACCAATAGTTGCATCATTTCCCATCACTTGGGTGGCAACCATCGTAACTGCTTCGCTTTGCGTTGGGTTTACCTTACCTGGCATGATAGAACTTCCTGGTTCATTCGCTGGAATATTAATTTCTCCAATCCCACATCTTGGTCCACTTGCAAGCCAGCGCACATCATTAGCAATTTTCATTAAATCAGCAGCCAACGCCTTTAAAGCTCCATGCGCATAAACAGACTCATCGTGACTCGTTAAAGCGTGAAATTTATTCGGAGCGGAAATAAAGTTTTTACCAGTGGTAGCATTTATCTGTTTACACACGTGCTCCGAAAATTCTGGATGAGCGTTTAAACCTGTACCAACAGCGGTGCCGCCTATTGCTAGCTCTTTTAAATAAGTAGTACTTTGCTCAATCATCATTTCTGATTTTTCAAGCATGCGATGCCAACCGCTAATTTCCTGTCCTAATGTAAGGGGGGTAGCATCTTGCAAGTGTGTTCGACCAATTTTTACAATATCTTGATAGTTGTCCATCTTTACTTTCAATGTATCTTTTAATGTGCGTAAAGCAGGCAGAACTTTATCCTCCAGCTTCAATACAAAAGCTATATGCATTGCTGTAGGATATGTATCATTAGAACTTTGAGACTTATTCACATCATCATTAGGATGTAAAGTCCATTCACTTCCTTGTTCTTTCAACCACTTGTTCCCTACATGTGCAATAACTTCATTCACATTCATGTTTGATTGTGTACCGCTACCTGTTTGCCATACTACCAAAGGAAAGTGTTCTGTTAATTCGCCTCGAACAATTTGATCTGCAGCTACTTCAATTGCTTCCGCTTTTTTTGGTTCCATAAAACCTAGTTCTTTATTTGCAAGAGCTGCACTTTTTTTTAAAATCGCAAACGCTTTAATTATTTCTAATGGCATTGTCTCTTTACCAATAGGAAAGTTTTGTTTACTTCTTTGTGTTTGCGCCCCCCAATATTTTTCTTTTGGTACATGAATTTCTCCAAGCGTATCTTTTTCTATACGATACTCCATTGTACATATCCTCCCTATGTTAAATACTCCATTTCTATTGTATCAGAAAATAGCTTAAATTTAATTATAAAGCCTGCCTACATTAACAATTATACTTTTTATTATCTTTTTTTAAAAAAACTTTCTGGTGATAAGCCAAGTTTTTCTATGGGACACAAAATTGTACGGGCTTTTTATTCCCTTCTTTGAAGAATATCTTTTATAATATGTAAAAGATGCCTTTCATAGTTTTTATGCACAGTAAGGATATTTGCTTTTGTTAGAGAGTACTTTGAAGGAGGATTCAATCGTGCCCAATATTTGGACTCATATTATGTTTTGTGAAGAAATGGCTGATGCGGTAACAAAGACCCATCAATTTCCAAGTTACGAACCCATGATGAAATTAGGCGCCCAAGGACCTGATCCTTTCTTTTATCACCGTTTTTGGCCATGGATGAAAGAGGGAAAAGCTCAAGAAATAGGCTTAGCATTACATGAAACAAAATGTGGGCCATTTTTACTTGATTTAATACACACAGCTAAAACCATGGATAATCAAGTAAAAGCTTATGTATTTGGCTTCATTACACATCATATATTGGATCGCAATACACATCCATACATTCATTACTACGCAGGTTATGAAGGGAATAAACATCAAAAATTAGAAATCATTATTGATACGTTAATGCTGCATAAGTTCAATAACTTAAAGACATGGAAAACACCGGTTTATAAAGAAATTGACGTTGGAAGGAAATTAGATAAACAAATTGTTCGCTTACTTTATCAAATAATTAATAAACACTATCCAGAGTTAAAAGCAACTCCATTCTATATTCAAAAATCATATAAAGATATGAAATTAGCCTTAAAAATATTATCAGATCCATATGGGTGGAAGAACCGTCTCTTCCCTTCCCTTATTTCATCCTATTCTCATCAACCGGTGGAAAATGAGAAGGATTATTTGAATGAGAAAAAAAATACTTGGTATCACCCCGCAACTAGAGAACCAAGCAACAAAAACTTTATTGAACTATATCAACAAGCAAAAACAGAAGGTGTAAAAATCTTAACTACTGTCCATAGTTATTGGAAAGAACAACATGATGAGCTGTATCATGAGTTAGCTCTGCAAATTGGCAACATATCTTATGATACTGGCAAGAGTCTTGCGTTAAAACTAGCCAACCAATATGCTGATCCAATTGTATAGGTACATTTAAATCATGTACTTTGCATGTGGCTATTTTAGGATAACCCCAGCTTCTGAAGCGGGGTTTTGCCTTGCAGCGTCCGCAATACCTTTTTCAATATTCACAAACTTTAATAAAAGGATACCGCCAATGAAAAAGACAAGTAACGAGATAATTCCATAGCGGCTTGATCCTGATAGCTGCCCCACAAGCCCAAATAAGAACGGTCCAAAAATAGCAGCAAACTTAGAGGAAATACCGTAAAAGCCAAAAAACTCAGCATGCTTATGTTCTGGAACCATTCGACCATAAATCGATCTACTTAACGACTGCGCTCCGCCTTGGACAACCCCTACACAAATAGCAAGCAAATAAAAATGCAAAGCGGATGTCATGAAATATCCAAGTAATACAATACCTGTATATGCATATAAAGAAATCGACAGAGCTTTTTTTGCCGTTATTTTACTAGCAAGCCACCCAAAGAAAAAAGTACAAGGAATGCCTACAAATTGAGTAATCAATAAAGCTACAATTAAACTGTTTCCATCTATTCCAATGTCTCTTCCATAAATGGTAGCCATTTTTATAATGGTAGAGATGCCATCATTATACATCCAGAAAGCTAATAAAAAGATTAATAATTGCTTGTATTGTTTTATATCTTTAAATGTAGTAACAACTCTAGAAAAACCAATAGCTACATAAGATTTATCCCGTTTTACAGCTTGTTTCTTTTCTTCTTTAATATTACGAAAAAGTGGAAGTGAAAATAAAAACCACCATATTCCGACAGTTACAAAAGCTAGCTGACTTGCCGCTGTAGCATTTGAAATTCCAAACCAATCAAACTTTAAAATCATGAGAATGTTAATCGCTAAGAGTACTCCGCCACCTATATATCCCCAAGCAAAACCTGCAGCAGACACTTTATCTATATCGCCTTCTTTGGCGATTTCAGGTAAAAATGCATCGTAAAAAACATTCCCTCCTGAAAATCCAATCGTTCCAATAATTAGTAGTATGGACGCAAATATGTAGTCTCCTTCACCCACGAAAGCGAGTAAAATACTAGCGATCATTCCCATATAAGCAAAAAACTGCAAAAACTGCTTTTTCGCAGCTGAATAATCACTAATCGCCCCTAAGATTGGTGCTAAAATAGCTACGATTAATACAGCAAAAGATTGAGAATACCCCCAAAAGCTAGCCGCTAAGTTTTGATTTGCACCAACTGCTGCGACATCATAATAAAAAACCGGTAAAACCGCTGCCATAACCGTTGTCGCAAACGCAGAATTACCAAAATCGTAAAGCACCCAACTAAGGGTGGTCTTTTTCTTCATTTTGCTTCAACCTCCTTTTCAATTAGCATAACAAAAGTACGAATGAAAACGTCGGTTATTTACAAAAATTTAACACTTCTTTCCTATGTAACAAACATTCCCTTAAGTAGTAACTGTACTTTTATTGTAATGCATAAAGTGATGCGTGAACAGTTATTTATATAATATTCTTACTATTAAAGTTTTAGGTAAAAAATTTTTGTACGTTTTTATTTTGCACTATTGACCTTAGAGTAACTCTAGGGTATATACTATAAGCCAAAGACGTGCGAAATTACAAGGATAGTAATAGACCACATATCTACGAGGAGGTGCAAGATGAAACATACATACTCTGTTGGGGAAGTAGCAAAATTGCTTCAAATCTCCATTCATACCATTCGCTATTATGAAAAAGTTGGCTTACTTCCTAAAATAGAACGATTGGAAAATGGTTACCGTTATTTTGATACAGAATCGATATTACGCCTAAAAGGTATTGTTTTGCTTAGAGCGTGCGGAATGTCGATAGATAATATTTTAAAAATCCATCAAGATAATTCCATTGAAAATAATCTTAATTTAATGCTAGATACATCTAAAATGCTGGAAAGTCATATTGCAGAACTTCAAAATAAAAAAAGAGAGCTGGATGAAGCCATTATTGCCTCCGAAGAATTTCATACTACATCGAGTTCATCCATTGTAAAAGAGAAAATCACAGGATGGTTTACTCCTTACTTTAATAATGAGATTTCTCTACCTGATTTTTTAGAGGATGACGATACAGCTTGGCTTCTCCGAGATGAAGAATTTGTTATGGGAAAAATGAACGCATCACAAGAATCGGAAGACTCCCTTTCATTGAAAGATCAGATATATTTATGCTGTTACTTTTCATTTAATAATGAAGAAGCAATCGAACAAGCCTTAAAAAAGCTACTCGCTTATGCAGCAAATAAAAAGTATAATACGAAAGATTATGCTCTTTTGACAGTATTGTCGAAACCATCCATTTCCCTAGGACATCATTTAGCAGGACGACTGATGCTGGCATTACACAATTAAATTATTAAAGGAGACGATAACATGTATACCATTAAAAAAGGGTTTGACGAATCCAATAGACAAAGAGCAGCAAAACTTTATAGTGAAGCATTTGAGCGAAAATTTTCCAAAGTCGTTGGTAATAGAGAGGTTGTTGAAGGTCTGCTTGAACAATGTATGGACTCTCAGTTTTGTTTTGGTGCCTACAACGAAAACAAGCAATTAGTAGGACTAATGGGTTTTCATATGGATGACCAAGCATTAATAAAGATAAATATCCGAAAATTAATCCAAACATTTGGTGTCATTAGAGGTATCTATAAAGCTTCTTTATTAAAAATGCTTTTTAATCACAAAGCAGATAATGCCGAACAACTATTGTTGAGCGGTGTTGCTATAGAGACTACTTATCGTGGCAAAGGTATTGGTAGCCAACTTTTCGAAGCGTTATTCACCTTTGTAAAAGCAGAGGGATATGAAAGTATAAAATTGCATGTTATTGATGAAAACCCACGAGCTAAAGCTCTCTACGAACGGCTTGGATTTGTACAAAAAAAACACGAAAAATTGCCTCGATGGGCGATAGATTTATTTGGTGTAAGCGGATTTTCTGCAATGGTGTTACCAATAGGAGCAAAGGAAAAGAAATGAACATTCGTGTAAGACTTATATTAGGCGTAGGTATTGGTGTAATTTTAATTGTTGTTTTCCTTATTGCTCGGTTTCATGAATTCGAGATTCAATCCAAATAGAAAGTTCCAAGCTTCTGGAGTAAAGTTATCCGGGCCGTTTTATACTTACCTAAGTCCCCCACATTATGATGTTGCTGTGTTTATACATGGAGACGGACCACATGATCGGACTTCAAATGGGCACTATGCATTTATAATGAACGCTTTACTAAAAAACAATATAGCATGTTTCTCTTTTGATAAAGCAGGGGTAGGAGACTCTAAAAAGAAAATTATAACACATATAAAGCGATTTTCAATGATATGGGCGAGACTTATGAAATGGTGATGCTATCGAATGCTACTCACAAACTTTTAGATGCGAAATATAATGGCCAACGAAAAATCTTGACACGTGACGCCTTTTTATGGGGAGATCGGTTTTATACTGATGAGGCACTGTTTACGTTAGTGGATTGGATCAAAAAAACGGTTGATTAATATTTAAAAGAAGGCATATCCATCGTTTGCTAAGTCTTTCTATTTGATAAAAATCACCAAAAAAGCCGCCCTACCAACTTGGCAAGGCAGCTACGTATTTCTACTTATTCCCAAAGGAAGGTTTTATACGCTTTACTCCATTTCAAAAAATCGCTTTTATTCCCTTCATCAATGGAACGATTAATTTGTTTCTCAAGATATGCTTTATTATAATTAAAGCATATTTCATCCAAAAGCAGACGACTAGACAATCGCAGTTCAAACGTAATTTCTCGCTTCGCTTTTACCTTTTTTCCATTGTATCGAAAGAATTGATATACAATCTTCTGCTTTTTCATGGAACACTTCCCCCTTGTTCCTTTTCACTATTATCCTAAATTTTTAGAAAAATTTCAATAGGTAAGTGACGAAAAAATATAATTTCCTCTTTTTCCCTAATGAAACATCCTTCTATTCGCTCAATACATATAGTTGCATGCTTCAATTTTTCTCTAGACTCACCAGCACTGCCTTTGGTAGAATCTTAAAGGTATAGCTGAGGACTTTCGAAAGGAAGTTGTTTAAAGATGTATCGTTGGCATATGTTCAGCTGAAACTAAATCGTACATCAAACGTGCAGTTATGTGTCAGAAAACAGGAGGTCCGTATAATGAATCATTCGGATAACTTAAAAAAGGGAGAAAAAGGGGCTTGGATAAGCATCTTTGCGTATATCATATTGGCTGCTAGCAAATTAGTAATTGCTGCAATTGGAAATTCTGAAGCTTTACGTGCCGATGGATTGAACAACGCAACAGATGTTGTTGCTTCCATAGCTGTTTTAGTCGGTCTAAAAATATCTCGCAAACCACCAGATGAAGATCATCATTATGGACATTTCCGAGCAGAAACAATTGCTTCTTTATTTGCGGCTTTTATTATGATGTTAGTAGGAATTCAAGTAATTATAGAAACATTCCAATCTATCTTAAAGGCACATTATGTCCAGCCTGATATGCTAACAGCATGGACAGCATTAGTTGCCGCTATCATCATGTTTATGGTTTATTTTTACAATTTACGTCTTTCTAAAGCCGTTTCAAGTTCTGCATTATATGCGGCTGCTCAAGATAACCGCTCCGACGCATTAGTTAGTATTGGTGCTTTTATCGGCATTATCGGTGCTCAGTTTGGTTTATTTTGGCTAGACCCAATCGCAGGATTAGTCGTAGGTTTTATTATTTGTAAAACAGCTTGGGGTATTTTTAAAGATGCTACACATACATTAACAGATGGTTTTGATGAGAATCAAATAGAAAAAATAAAATCAAGTGTATTAAAAGATCCTGATGTAAAACAGTTGTATGATATTAAAGGAAGAATTCACGGTAATCAAGCATTTGTTGATATTACAATATTGGTTGACCCAAACCTTAATGTAGAAGAAAGCCATGCGATTACCGAACGAATTGAAAGATATTTATATAGGAATTACCATATCACACATGCGCAAATTCACATTGAACCTTACCGAAACTTTTAGAAAAAGCCTAGATTGTAAAATTAAGCGAGACACATAAAATATTGTCATCAGATTAGGGCTTTAAGTGAAGGTCACCCTACCACCACCCTTGACCTTGTTTGTGTCCGTGGTGAGATGTAAACGACGGATGGTTGAAAAAATGCCTTAAGGCAACATCCGCATGAATAGCGTACCACGGACAATTCATTCTAAGCTCCGCTGGTGGGGCCCCGACCCCTTCCAGCGATTACTAAGAATGGGCACGGCGGTCAAGGGCAGGCAGCTAAAGCTGTGGTTAGTGTGATATTGTGACTTCAAAGAGATGCAATACAAAAAAGACATGCCATGATATACTCAATCAAAACCTACCAAAGTTAAGGAGAGTGTATCTGACATGTCCTATACCCATCTTACCAAAACAGAGATCATATTCATAGAGGAATATCTTGAATTTGGTCTATCAGGTCGAAAAATTGCTGAAAAATTAAAGCGTGGTCATGAAACTATATATCGTGTGATTCGCGAATTGAAAAACGGTCTAACTGCGATAGACATTCATTTGAACTATCAAGCGAACAAAGCTAAATGTGGTCGAAAAAGAACGCAGTTAACAGATGAAGAAAGAGCCTACATTGAAGAAAAAGCCCGTGACGGTTGGACGCCTGATGTCATCATCGGTCGGAATGAAAGACCTATTTCCTGTAGCATGCGCACGCTTTACCGTAAGTTTAAAAAAGGCGAATTTGATGTAAATACTTTACCTATGCAAGGCAAACGCAATCCAAATGGCTATAAAGAAAAAAGAGGGAAACAAAGCTTTAGACGCGGCATTCAAGACCGAGACAATGACCATCCGAACTACAAGAAAGAATTTGGTCACCTAGAAGGAGACACGATTGTTGGTCGCCACCATAAAAGTGCTGTCATCACATTGGTTGAGCGATTAACAAAATGTATCATTGCCATTAAGCCAGAGGGAAGAAGAGCTGCTAATGTTGAATCATCGCTTAATGACTGGCTCGCTCCACTGCCGAAACACTTGTTTAAATCGATTATTTTCGACTGTGGTAAAGAGTTTTCTAATTGGAAATCTATCAGTAATAAGCAAGATATTGATATTTATTTTGCAGATCCTGGAACCCCTTCACAAAGAGGATTGAATGAACATTCAAACGGTCTGCTTCGAAGAAATGGGCTACCAAAAGATATGGATTTCAACCCCATAACCCAAACGTATATATCTGAAGTAGCACTTAGAAGAAACAATATTCCAAGAAAATCATTAGGTTACAAAACACCGATGGAGTGTTTCATGTCCCATGTCGATAAAGAATTTGATCAAAACATGTTGTCTCGCTTAATTTGACAAATCAAAAAGGTTTAAAATCGACGGAGGGGGCATGTTCTTTCTGCATTGTTTACCTTATCCCTTCCTTGTCCTGTTAAAGGTTTCCATAGTAGTACATTATCTCCTATCTCTAGTTGGTAAAAGAAATTTGTGCGTAGTGTGTTTTGTGTGTTAGGCACTTCTCCTCTCCCCACAGGACATGGCATTTTTTAGAGGAAGGTCACGTATACAAACACATACATGAGTTCAAAAATGGACCTACATCCAAATTCACAAAGCTGTTGTCTTTCTAGGATGTCTGTCATTTTGTTACTCATGTTACTCATACGTATATCGCAGCCTGTTTTACTATGTTAGTAAGTACACCGTTACAATAGCTGTAATAACGACAAGTATAATATGAACGCCTAAGTATGCTAATAGAATAGCAACAATACCACCAAACAAGCCAATATGCGGTTCATCTGCTTTTACTGACATAATCCCCGGAAAAATGAGCGCCCCTAACGCAGCATATGGAATAGCATTCAGCCATCGATTTACCCAATCCCGAAATTGCAGTTTATCTACAATAAAAGCTGGTATTACTCTAGGAATCATCGTTACCAGTGCCATCCCGGCTACAATAAACAGCATCATGCTTGTTCCCCCTTTAGAAAATAAATTCCACTTAACCCACCTAATAAAGTACCTAATACAATTGCCCAACCTGTACTCATTCCTAGTTGTACACAGATTGCGTTAATGAGCATAGCTAAAACAGCGATTAATGCCACTTGTTTATTTTTTTTCACAGAAGGCATTAAAAGACCAATAAACATGGCATAAAGAGCAATACCCATGCTTTGGCTTAACCTTTCAGGAATAATTTCTCCAATTATTCCTCCTAAAAAAGAACCAATAACCCATGAGAGATAGGCAGTGAGAATAATTGCACCATAAAAATAAACGCCATGCTTCATACTTGCTTTTTTTGGATACATAGCAGTAACTGCAAAGGTTTCATCTGTTAGTCCCATCGACATGGGAAGTTTCCATTTTAATTCTAACCCTCGCAATCGATTCATAAAAGAAAAACTCATCACAAAATGACGAAAATTGAGTACGAAAGTTGCCACAATAATTTCAAGTGCTCCAGCTCCTACCGCTATCATATTCGCCGCCATAAATTGACTAGCTCCAGCAAACACAAACACGCTCATTAATGTCAGTTCTGTTAGCGACATCCCTGCCTGTTTTGCCAATACACCGTACGTTATTGCTATTGGAATATATCCAACCATAATAGGAAAGCCCTTAGCGAACCCTTTTTGTATCATAGCTGAAGGAGATTCATTATATCCTTCTCCATAGTTCGTATCCAACACGTCTCCCCCCCAAAAAATATAATTCATGCTATTATACCTTAAAGTAAATAAATTTGAAAAGGTTAACTTCTGTAAATTTTGTATTGACAAAATTGCAATTCACAGTTATATTCAATAATAATCTTCAAAAATTATTTTGTTGCAACAATGATTTTTGAAAAACTTATCCATCGTGTAAAAATAAGCGTGCACGCTTCATTTAAATCGATACACACAATTTAAACATTAAATATGACTTATCATAAAAACAACATAATACAACCTTGAATGATAGTAGACATTTTCTGAGCAGCTATGATAGAGACAGAGTGGTTGGTGTAAACTCTGGCAAGAATTTGATCGAAGTACACATTCGCTTGTAAAAGGTAGAATAAATCGAGCGGCTGGTGTATATACCAGCAAGTTGGGTGGTAACGCGGAGTTAAGCTTCGTCCCTTCATGAGGGATGGGGCTTTTTTGTATTTATATAATGCCTTTTTCGCATTATTACGATGATATGCATCTAACAATTATTTGAAAAACTTGGCTATTGCCAAGTCTTGATGCTCCATAGCCTTATTTTTTCTTATACTATAAACTAAAAAATCTTATACTTGCCTATAGTGCAAAAAATAACTTCAAAGACAGACAGAAAGGAATGATAATCATGTTTCCAATTCAACCAAAACATCAACCAACTTTATTAGGTGCCATTGCATTTTTTATTATCATTGTTAGTTTAATTAGCTTCTTTATTATTAAGCTGGGAACAAATCCACATATTCCAATTATTTTAGGTATTTTTCTATTACTTGCCTACGGTCTTATTTGCAAGATATCGTTTATTGATTTACAACATGGTCTAGTAGAAGGTGCTAAAACGGGAATGGGTGCTGTATTTCTATTTTTTGTCATTGGTATTCTAATTAGCAGTTGGATGATTAGCGGCACTATTCCAGCACTCATTAACCTTGGCTTTTCTTTTATTGGCACTACTTGGTTCTATGCTGTCGTATTTTCGATTACAGCAATTATCGGCGTCTCTATGGGAAGTTCATTAACAACAACTGCCACAATTGGAGTAGCTTTTATTGGTATGGGGGATGCTATGGGAGCATCAATGGCGATTACAGCAGGTGCTATTGTTTCAGGAGCTTTTTTTGGAGATAAAATGTCACCCCTTTCCGATACGACGAATCTTGCGTCAACTGTAGTAGGCGTAGATTTGTTTGAGCATATTAAGCATATTAGTTTAACGACAATTCCTGCCTTTATTATTTCGTTTATTATATTCGCTTTCCTCTCACCAGAAGCAACTTCAACATCTATCGGAAGTGGAAAAGCGTATCAAGAAGCTTTGGAGGCAACGAATTTAATTCATTGGACTTCTTGGATTCCTCTAATTGTACTAATAATATGTACGTATTTCCGGATACCAGCCTTCATTTCTATTTCGCTTAGTAGCTTAGTTGCTACAGCTTTTGCCGCCTTTACAAGCAATCTAGCGTGGAATGAAATTTGGAGCATTTGGTTTAATGGTTACACTGCGACAACAGATTTTGAACCAGTTAATTCGCTGCTTACAAAAGGTGGAATGAACAGTATGCTGTTTACGATCTCCTTAGTTATTTTGGCTTTAGGGTTTGGTGGTTTATTATTTGTAACTGGAATCATTCCTACATTACTATTAACATTACAAGAAAAATTAAAACGCGTCCGTTCTATTGTCGTTTCAACAGCAGCAACAGCTATTGGAGTAAATATTTTAATTGGTGAACAATATCTCTCAATCATGCTAACAGGCGAAACGTACAAAACAATTTACACAAAAGCGAAACTACCAAAGAAAGTATTAGCACGTACTTTAGAAGATGCTGGGACGGTTATTAATCCACTCGTACCATGGAGTGTATGTGGAGTATTTATTGCTGATGTTCTAGGTGTCTCTGTCTTAACCTATTTACCATTTGCTTTTTTCTGCCTGTTAAGTCCCATTATTACGATGATTTTCAGTGGAAAGTCATTTGAAACTTCCAAAAAATAAACAAGATGCTTTCACTTTCATAACCGTATATAGCTAAAGCAATAAAAACAGTAGCAACTCGTGGATAGTGTTAAACTTCATCGGCTTTTCATGAAACTCAAAATGATAATAAACTGCAGCGACTTTACTAATTTCCTACTTTATAGTATAAGCAAAACTACGGCTACCGCCATAACAACTTGGCGATAACCGTAGTTTTGCTAAAAAATCATTTATCTTGCTCTGTAAGTATAATGGGTTCATCTTTTGTTATTACTATCGTATGCTCATACTGTGCAGAACGCCCCTGATCAATGGTTCTGGCAGTCCAATTATTGCTACCCATTTGACTATGCCAGCTTCCCTCATTAATCATAGGCTCTATCGTAATAACCATCCCTTCTTTTAAACGTAATCCTTTATTTGGTAACCCAAAATGAGGGATGTGTGGGTCTTCATGAAGAGTTGGACCAATACCGTGACCGGTGAAATCACGCACAACGGAAAAGCCCTCTCCTTCTGCATATTGCTGAATGGCGTGACCAATGTCGCCAATTCTCTTTCCAGCACGTGCTTGCTCTATTCCTTTATACAACGATGTTTTTGTAACTTCCATCAAACGAAGACCTTTCTCATCTACATTCCCAACCGCATATGTCCATGCAGAGTCGGCAAGCCCTCCATCGACGTTTACAACCATGTCAATCGTTACAATGTCCCCATCGTTTAGCTTTTCGTGGCGAGGAAAACCATGACAAATTTCATCGTTAATAGAGGCACATATAGCATAAGGATATCCATTAAACCCTTTTTGCTCAGGGGTTGCACCATGTTTTCGTAAAAATGATTCTGTAAATGCATCAATTTCCATCGTCGTCATTCCAGGCTTTATTAATTTTGCAATTTCTTTATGGCATTTTACTAATACATTAGCAGCTTTTTGCATTTGTTCTATTTCACGTTTACTTTTTCTTGTAATCATTACATATCCTCTCTTTCCTGTTCGTCTTTAGATAGTCAATTTTTTTGCCTTAAAGCAACTAGTCAAGGTACGTTTACAATAGAAATGCACCGTTACATTATAAGCATTTGCGCACACAACTGGCAGTAAGACATCTACTTCATTAAACAAGGAGAAGTTGCAGATGATCCAACTGCCAGTAAAAAACAAGTTTGTAGTCTACAATCAGAAAATTGTAGGATAACGTACTAGTTGAATGATTGTACTTTTCGTTTGCAATTTTCACCCATATAAAAGTGTATCATAAATGAAGAAAATCTAAAACGAATTAGACACATTATCAATATAAGTGTGCATTCGAGTAGTTTGGCTTACTGCCAAGTGTTATGGTTAAAGCTGTAGTTTTTCTTATACTATAAAGCTTTAAACTTTTACACTTTCCTATAGTAAAAAATGCAGAGAGTCTTCTCTGCATTTTTTTAGCAACATCCGGATCCTGTGTAAGCAGTACCGATAATAATTAATAAAATAAATAGTACAACTAATAAGGCGAAACCTCCGCCATAACCGTAACCTTCTTTACCCATTCAGTCCCCTCCTCTGTCAATAACTAATGTATTATATGACAGTTAATTAAAAATGGGAGAGAAACAGTAAAATATGGGCAGCATCACTAGCATTGCATAAATGTGGTTTGAAAATTCAGTAAACATCTTTGCAGGATTTTTTGCCAAAAAGACAAAGGCTAAACAAAGGTGGTCTGTCCATTTGGAAAAATTATACAATTAAACTATTAGCAACAACGACACTGTATGTATTTACGGAATAGATCTATCGTCAAATCTGCGAATCCAGATGTACGCAGGTTTCCACAGCGCTTTATTTAACCAGCGGCTAATTCGGAGTAAGGACTTCTTACTCCTCATCTCTAACTGGATAAGTACATGTAAACAGTAAGCAATAAGTGCAAGGAAAATTTGATTTTGAATGGCAGTTTCGCTCATGCCATAAAAGTGTTTGATCTTTACATGCTGTTTGAGCCACTTGAAAAATAGCTCAATGGTCCATCGTTGACGGTAAATTTCACTAATCTCTTCGGAATCTAGATCGAAACGGTTAGTAATTAATCGTAGAATGTTTCCCTTTGTATCCACTACTTCAAGTAGGCGGAATACATTCTCTGTACGATTTTGCGTCGAACCGATGTAAACCATCTTGTCGGATAAAACCGTAGAATCTTTAGGTATAGAAAATGATTCTACTTCACGAGTGATGGCGTTTTTCTTCAGTCTTGATACGAAAAAATAGCCTTCATCTGTCATTCGATCAAATCGTTCATAATCAACGTATCCACGGTCAAACACATACATGGCTTCTTTGTCGTCTACGAGAACTTCCAGTTGATTTCTGTCATGTTCTTTGGCTGTTGTAATCACTGCTTTTTCAGGATAGACGGTGTCTTTATTCATAAATACAAGTCGTAAATGTAGCTTAACTCCTGCTTTTGTTTTACGGAACTTTGCCCACTTATGATTCGTTAAGTTCAATGGAAGCGTGCTAGAATCAATGATTTTCAATGGCATGTATTTCCCGTTTTTAAATTGGATACCTTTTATTTTGTAAACAAGTTCCAAGAATAAATGGGAAAGGATCATTGGATTCATTTCATTATTCTTCCTTGATAGCTGAGATGTACTAATCGATTCAAACCCCAGTGCTTTTTGAAGTCCATCATCTATTAGGGCATCGCTCATTTCTTCCAAGCTCTCGAATCCTTGCAGTTGGGCAAGTAACATAAGCTTTATATACGCTGCAGTTGTTAGCTTTTTTGTGTAGTAATCTTGTTTATTTTCTTCTACTTGTTCAAATAGTTTTTTCGTATTTATAGGTGAAACCCATTTACCAAATGATGATTTTAGTGTATTCTTGTCCATACGGATTATCCTTTACTTTTGGATTTGGACAGGAACCACCTGTACTTCCATTGTAAAGGATTTTTTTGTATCATGAACACATAATTATTGAACATTTTCAGTATTTTGAATCATCAGGTTTAATTAATGCAATGCTAGTGGGGCAGCATATATTCATAATTAGAAAAACTTGTCAGGTAAAAATCAACAAATCCTATCATCATAAACTTCTTCCAATTATTCAAATTTTGACATTAACTCTTAAGATAAATAATCTCGCGCATAATATATTCGTCCATTTTCTATGTTATTGTCTAACATGATTTCTGTAGCTATAGAGGCAATTTTATCTGCTTGTTGTAACCGTTTAGTTTCATAGTACGCTTTAAATGTGTCTACTGCTTGAAATGCAGATTTTTCACTCGAACGAATTTGTGCTTGCATCTCCGTATCCATAACACCTGGACTGAAAGCAACGATAGTATGTTTTGTTTTTAACTCATCTTGCTCTTTAGCAATGGTTTTTGTATACATGTTTACACTAGCCTTAGAACTACAATAAGCAGTCCATCCAAACGTCGGTTTTTCAGCAGCACCAGAAGTCACTGTTAAACAAGTTAGTGGAATATCTTTTTGATTCGCAAACTGTAAGAACAAATTCGTTAATGCCATTGGCGCGACAGCATTAATCTGAAAATGGTAATTTAAAGACGTAGGTGATATATGAGCTCCCTGATTAATCGGTTCAATGACGGCTGCATTATTCACAAGATAAAGCTTTGTAACGTCATTTTCCATATGCTTTGTAGTGATTGTATCAAACAACTTTTCTAGATTTGCTACATCCACTAAATCATAAGTAACACTTTGAAAAGTAACCTTATATTTATCGGCTACACTGTGTAAATCAATAATCTTACTGCGGGAAATACCGATTACATGTACACCGTAACTCAATAACAACTTAGCTATTTCTTTTCCCAACCCTTGTGAAGCTCCTGTAACAATTGCATAATCCATGAACCATCCTACTCTCATAAAAAATTGTTTACATATGTTACTTGCAAAAATTATTCATTTAGTTGAGATAACCACTTTAATTAGACAGTTAACAAAGTCTCCTTTAATTACCTACTGAATTCCAGTAATAGACAATGGTTTCCATCCCTTTATCAAAGCTATCCAAAGGAAAACTCTCATTAGGTGCATGTAGACGATCTTCTGGTGTTCCAAAGCCTAGTAATACAATAGGGATACCATATATGGATTCTATCCACTCTACTACAGGTATAGATCCACCCATTCTTACATACACTGTCTCAGCTTGAAAAGCTTTTGTATATGCTTCTGCTGCTTTTTTTATTAAGGGATGATCCGGCTCTACTTTATACGCTTTAGCGGATAATTTTTCTTTTTCCACATGAACTTCAACACCTGACGGCGCTACCTTATAAATATGATCTTCCAATAGTTGTTGAACTATTTCAGGATCTTGCCCAGGTACTAGACGACAAGTTATTTTAGCTGTTGCCGAAGAAGGAATAATTGTCTTCGTGCCTTCCCCTTGGTAGCCACCAAATATTCCATTCACCTCAAAAGTTGGGCGGCCCATTGTATGTTCGACTGGTGTATATCCTTTTTCTGAAACAGTTTGATTTACACCAGTGGATTTAGCAAAATCTTCACTAGGTACAGCTGCCATCATTTTGCGCTCTTCAATAGATAGAGGCTCTACACCATCATAAAAGCCATCGACTGTAATAAACTCTTCTTCATTTTTCATGGAGGATAAAATGTGGCTTAATGCCATAATTGGATTTCTAATTGCCCCACCATACATGCCAGAATGTAAATCATGGTCCGGCCCTTTTACGGTAATCTCCAATCCTGTGAATCCTTTTAAGCCATACAAAATGGTTGGCTGATTTTTAGCAACCATCCCCGAATCAGATATCACTGCAAAATCTGCCGTAAACTGCTCTTGGTGTTCTTGCAATATGTTATATAAATTCTCACTACCAATTTCTTCTTCACCTTCAATACATACTTTAACGTTCACAGGTAGTTTTCCTTCTGTTTTTAAAAAAGCTTCAAATACGGCCAAATGCATAAATACTTGTCCCTTGTCGTCACTTGCACCTCGTGCATATAACCTTCCGTCTCTAATTTCTGGTTGGAATGGGTCACTATGCCATAATTCCATTGGATCAGCTGGTTGCACATCATAATGTCCATAGAACAACACCGTCGGCGCATCTTTTCCAGCGCTATTGTATTCACCATAAACAAGCGAATGGTTATTTGTTGGCTGTTTCTCAGCGGAGTCAAACCCAATCTCTTGCAAATATGTAACAATGAAGTCTGCTGCTTTTTCCATATCTTCCTTATAATCGCTATCTGTGCTAATACTAGGTATTTCTAAGAATTTAAACAGCCGTTTCAGAAAATATGATCGATTTTTTTTTAAGTATAGCAATACTTGTTCACTCATGACGGAGCCCCCCTTTAGGTAATTATATATATTTTAGCATATTCTTATTATTTTACTAAAGAGAGCACTTTCTTTGTTCCTGTATTTATTAAACGTAATCATTTCCCGGGAAATTTTGTACGAATTAAATAGGAGTAAACCTCTTTTTAAGGCTTACTCCTTTTAATTAGCGGTTTTGCGGAAATAATCGTTCTATCATATTGCCAAATTGGTCAAAAAATCCTTCAACAGGTTCACCATTCTCCATATCGTTTGCATAGTTTTGTGTTAAATTAACGAAGTCTGGGTTTGTTGAGACATATACATTGTTAATATCAGCGTCAACGGATTGAACAATTTCCTTCACTCTAGATTTCACATCACTTGTGAGATCATTACCTTCATCTACATTATTCATATTATTTGCCGTATTGTTTCCTTTGTTTTTGTTTTCTACGTTCGTATCATTGGAGTCTAACCCTGCTGCAACGTATGCATTGTTACCCATTGTCAATACATATGCTGTGTCAATCTCATCAATTTCATCCGTGATTCTTTCAGCAGACTCCTTAGATACTTCATAACGGCTTTCATTATTACGGTTATTGTTTCTTTCTTGATCACGCTCCGCTTGTCTTGTCATGTCGTAATTTCGGTCACCAGTCATACCATCGCCCGTATTATTGTACCTTGTCTGTTCTACATTATCATTAGCCGCATCATTATCCTTATTGGTGTCATTACCATTCATACATCCTGCTAATACTAAACCAAGAATCGCGATGAAAGTAAATAGTTTCAGTTTCATCTATGTTCTACCTCCTTTGTTTTGCCCTTAGTATGGAGCAAAATAAAAGGATTATACGTTCTCTGACCCACCTTTTTATGGCAAATACACCATTTTTCTTTTAGACAATATATATATAATACGGGAATGCTAAAAAAGAAGTAAAGTCCTCTATTGATGAAGATTTTTCAATTTAATTGGTTTTAAATGAATTACTGCTTCGCTTTTTTCATTTCGAGAAGGAAGCCTTATGACAACAGATTATATATGGGGGAAGTAACCCTTATGTTTTAAGGAGGGGAAGGAATTTGGATATACCTGACTATGATAAAGCACTTTACTATACACTTTGGGGATACTGGGACGATTTGCTTGTACTTATGGTTCGAACAAATGATGACATGTTGTCAAAAAAAATTCAATTATTTTTACATGCTTTCCACTACTCCCTTGATGAAAAAAAAATAATGGAATCGCATGACAATTTACTTTACTATCTAGATCACGCTATGAAGTATGACCCTTCGACAGTTCTGAAATTGTAAGAGAGCTGCTGTTTATAAACAGCAGCTCTCTTACAATTAACAACATAATTGTTGTTACTTAATAATTATAAAATGATTGTATAATTGCTCTGTCTTCCTTTTTCAATTCCTCCACGTTTTTAAACTGGATACGCATGGGTTTTTTTTCTGCAAGTTCTTTCGCCATTAACTCATTCATGGATACATTTTGCGCTTCTGCTATATTTCTAATTTCATTTGGGACTTTCACAGTAGTTATTTTCCAATCCTGTAAAGAAACTGATTTTTCCTTTAATTCCTCAAGCAAAGTAACGTCTGTTTCTTGTAACGAACTAACTCCGATAATCATCTGCTTATTCTTATTCGTCAAACCTGCTTGTTCTACCTTTTCAATAAATAATGGAATAACATCGGTTGCATTTTTGTCCTTATAATTCATTAAGTATTGAGAGATTCGTTTAGCTTCGTCATTAATTGATCGTATTCCTTGTACATGTAAATCCTTATCCAGTTTAAATTCAATGCTAGGATTGATATCAATTCCTACATACGCATAAACTCTATTATTATCTGCTACAAAATAAAAAGGCAATACAAATAAACATATCATACTTACAAAGGCAAGGAAGCTAAAAAAGTTATGATACTGCTTCTTTCTTCGCATAAACTTCAGTTCCCCTTGATCTGAAAGTGGCTCAAAACACACTTCCATACCTATATCTACACCTTTTATTGGTATAGCTTTATGAAAAGCGCCATCTTTAGTCAGTACAATCATATACTCACGGCGCTTTTCCATAATTATCCCTTTATTCACTGCTTCACCACCTTTAAATAGTCCTTTAAATATAAATAATCTTCTGTAAGCACAATAAAAACAGCTAAAATATACTTTCTGTTTCGCTCAATTGTCTTTTTACTTATATCGACTTTTTTAACAAGTTGTTTAATTGGTAGCTTACGTTTTGCTAATACGTAATCTCTTAAAGATTTATTCTCATATAATACCTTAGCTGTATGAATGGCCGACTCTCTCGCATCTCGATGCTTTGGGGCTACTTCCGTTAGCTCATCTAAACTTAGCTTGTACACTTTTAATTTCTCTTTAAAATCTAAAATTTCCTGCTTTCTATGCCAAGAATCTTGTGCCAATTGATACTGTTTCTTTACGGCTAGTATTTCGGTGGGATTCTCTAATAAATCTGCATCGTATATTTCATCTAACGATAACACAGTAGGATTCTTTTGCGTATAGCGAATATAATCAATTACTTTTCGTTTAATAACTAGTTTCGCGAACCCTAAAAAAGAGCTACCCCTTTCTCTGTTATAGGATTTAATTGCCTCATTAAACGCCGAAAGCCCTATACTAAATTCATCATCGTTTGCTATATCTATGTAACGTTTACACACTTCTGATACACATTTTGCAACAAATGGCTGATACGTTTTAAGTAAATAATTTTGAACGGATTGCTCACCATGTTGCGCCATTACAACCAGTTCTTCAAGAGGTGTATCTTTTTTTATATGATCTAACATATAGGAAAAGCCCCCTTGAATAATATAAATTTCGTTTTACTACAATCTTTTTTGGGCGTAATATTCTCCTTCATCAGAAGTTGTCCAAGAAGATTCCTACATTTGTTTATAATTAAATTGCTGCTTTGTTTTCGAAAAATGAGTGCCGATTTTTTTAAATTATTTAAAGCCTTTATATATTTCACGATGTTTTCACCATCTTTATAAAAATTATGAAGCAAATATTAATTAAAATACATATACATTCGACAATTTTCGCCGTTTTCATTAAAAAATATAGCCTTTGATAAATCTAATGCGAAAATTTATTGTTTTATTTTTAAAGTCCTTATCTCCACATGTTTATGGTACAAACGTAGTTTAGCTTAGACTATCTATCTTAAAGTTTTATACTTTTATATAATACATTAGAAGACTTTGGCTATCGCCAAAGTCTTTATGACGATCAAACGCGTCGTTTTTCTTAAACTATAAACCCTTAAAAATTTATGTTTTCTTACCGTAAAAAAATAAATTTATCTTTAACCAGACAAGTTATTATATCTTAACGTATCGCTGGTCTATTAGCTATCACAAAATCGTTACAATTTGTTTAAATAGGCGTGACTATTATGTAACAAGATTACTACGTTGCCTCCGAGAGAATGGTACTTGAAGCTTTTTCATTAAGCAGTTTATGTAGAAGGCCTGGCCGTATTGCTTTATAGTCATAGAAACTTTCCGTTTTCCCATTCTATATTTCCTTAAAATAATCCCTATAGTACCGACAACACTATCTTACTCGTACATTATATGAAGATTATGTCTCATACTTGCATACTTTTTGGTTCCATTAAAAAACATTATAGTAAAATTTGCTTACTCTGAAAACTGAAATTTTTGCTTTCTCACAGTACAAAGAGGATAGAAATGATGTTTGCGTAATTTATGGAATATGCTGCTACGTATTAGCAGTAAATACAAGTATATCTAAGGAAATGAACTATTCTTAAGCGTAAATCTTATAAATCATTTAAAATATTTATTTTATGAACTTTTTTGCCAGTTGTTTGTTTATGCCTACTTTGTTAAGCTAATAGAGTCCTTAAAAATCGGCAAAATATGACATTAATAAAAGAAAGGTGTTTGATTTTGAATGCGATTTAAACTAATTGATTGGCCAACATTTTTAGGGGCACTGGTGATTTTATTAGGGGTTTCTCTACCGCTTATATTTTTCCCAGAGGCTGGAGCTGAAGTTATAGGATTAGCCAATAACTTTATGACAAGTAACTTTGGAATTCTTTATTTATTGATCGGGCTTTTCTGTTTCCTTTTTTTAATTTATGTCGCTTTTAGTAAAAACGGACGTATAAAGTTAGGAAATAGAGAGGATAAGAAAGAATTTAGCACATTTTCTTGGGCTGCTATGTTATTTGCAGCTGGTATTGGTTCCAGTATTCTATATTGGGGAATGATAGAATGGGCTTACTATTACCAAGGACCCCCCTTTGGCGCAACTCCGAAATCAAATGAAGCTGTAGAATGGGCCTCTACTTATGGGATCTTTCACTGGGGACCTATTGCTTGGGCTATTTACACATTACCTGCTTTACCAATTGCCTATTTTTACTATGTTCGAAAAAAGCCTGTGTTAAAAGTAAGTGAAGCAGTGCGACCTGTTTTAGGAAAGTTGGTTGATGGTCCGATAGGCAATATTATTGATATTCTATTTATATTCGGTCTTATGGGTGGCGCAGGCACAACATTAGCTTTAGGAACTCCTATGATTGCTGAAGGTGTCCATGACTTAACAGGTATCCCTGTTACATTAGGCTTAAAAGCAGCCATTATGATATTATGTACCATTATTTTTGCAATTAGTGCTTATTCTGGATTACGCCGAGGGATTAAAGTGCTAAGTGATATCAGTATTTGGTTAACCATTCTCTTGATGGCGTTTGTTTTTATATTTGGACCAACTTTGTTTATTAGTGAAACGACTTTTAATAGTCTAGGAATTCTAGCCGATAATTTCTTTCGCATGGCTACATGGTTAGAACCATTTAGAGATTTTGGCGGATTTACTGAAACAGGTTTTCCTGAGTCATGGACTGTTTTTTATTGGGCATGGTGGGTTGTATATGCACCATTTGTAGGTTTATTTGTCGCTCGTATTTCCAGAGGGCGCACTATTAAAGAAATGGTTTTAGGAACGATGATATATGGAACATTCGGATGTGTCCTATTCTTTGGTATACTTGGCAATTTCGGTCTTTACCTTCAACTAACGGGGGCTTTCGATGTTATTAGCTTTATGAATGAATACGGTGCTCCAGCAGCCATTATTGAAGTCCTTCACCAGTTGCCGATGTCCAATATTGTTGTGGCTGCTTTCTCTATTTTAGCTATTCTATTTTTAGCAACTACATTTGACTCCTCATCTTATATTTTAGCATCTGTTGTTCAAAAACAAGTAACGGGAGAACCATTACGTTGGAACCGTTTATTTTGGGCATTTATGCTCTGTTTATTACCGCTTGTCTTAATGTTTATCGGCGATTTAGAAACATTGCAAACAGCTAGCATTGTTGCTGGCTTCCCACTGATTTTCATCATGTTTCTATTAGCATGGTCATTTGTTAAAGCTTCTAATTATGACTTGCGTATGTCGAGGGAATTTAAGTCTCCAACCATCTTCATTACTGGAAAAGAAAAAAGAGAAAAGCAATAACATGTTAGAAAAACTGGTCTTTTCGCCAAGCCTTATAGCGGAAAACGCCTCCGTTTTTCTTATACATAAAAAACTCCCCTGAAGGTAGACAGATTCTATTTTTTAATCTGCCTACCTTCAGGAGATCTTAAGACTTCTTTTTAATAAGCATGAACGAGGGTATTATATACATATTTTTTTATGAATCTATCCGTATGAGCTAGCTCACCTAATTTGTTCTGTACTCATAATAATAATGAATCGGATAAAACAAACCTACTTTTCCATGCTTTTTATCATCTAATGTCGCAAAGATAATGCCAATCACTTCTCCAGATTCATTCAATACAGGGCTGCCACTATTTCCACGATACACCGGTGCTTCGATCATCACCACTTCTTCTTCCCATGAGCTAAGCGATGTGTAATCAATAATTTCCCCTTCGTTGGCAATCCCATTAAAATTTAACGGATTGCCTATAAAACGAATCGGTTGATCTGGTTGCACAGCTGTCTCTTTGGTCAATTTCAAGAATGGAACATCTTTTACATCTGCTTGCAAAACGGCTAAATCAATAGTTGGGTGCGTTTCCTTTACTTCCGCTTCATGTAATCCATCTTCTGGAAAAGCAACAGCGACTTTTTCTTCCCCTTCTACCACATGGTGATTTGTTAAAATGACACCATCTGATGTTATGGAGAAGCCTGTACCTTTAGAGTCCTTTGTTTCAATCGTTACTACTGCTTGTTTGTACGTTTGTATATCATCCTGCAGCGAGAGCTTAGCTGATTTGTAGAGAAAATCTATCGCTGGAATAGAAAACGTCTGAGGGAGAAGAGCAACAACATTTAATAATAGCATCCATGCAATTAACCAGAACACCCATTTAGGAAATGGACGCTTGGGGCGTTTGTTCTCTTTAGCTTCTCTTTCTCTTGCCAATGCTTTCTCTTTTTCCCTCTGCACAAGTTCATATAGTTCTTCTTCATCTATTTCTTCATATAAATCTTCATCTATAATATCATGCTTTTGCTCTTCATTTTTATCCATAAGCCACCCCACAACATGAATAATTCCTATTTTAAACAGCAGATTTACTACTTTGTTGCATCTGATACATGTGATAATAGATACCTTTTGCTTGTAACAAAGTATTATGATCTCCCTTTTCTTTTATCGTACCATGATCTAATACAAAAATGGTATTAGCTTGTTGGATGGTTGATAATCGATGTGCAATCACCAATGTCGTACGCCCTATTTTAAGAATTTCTAAAGCTTTTTGAATCATTGCTTCTGTCTCCGTATCAATATTAGCGGTAGCTTCATCTAATATAAGAATTGCAGGATCAAAAGCGAGTGCGCGTGCAAAGGATATTAGTTGCCTCTCTCCTAATGAGAAAGTCGTGCCTCCCTCACCAACTTCTGCTTCATACTGATTTGGAAGCTTTTCAATAAATGTGTCAGCGCCAACTGCCTTTAACGCTTGTTTTGCTTTATCAATTGAAATGGCTGGATCATTCATCGTTACATTAGAAATAATTGTTCCCGAGAATAAAAAAGGGTCTTGAAGCACAATTCCCATATGACTTCGAGTTTGTTGTCTGGACCAATCAAGTGTTGAATAGCCATCAATGGTGATTATTCCTTGTTGTGGATCATAAAACCGAAACAACACATTCATAATAGAGCTTTTTCCTGAACCCGTATGCCCAACAAAAGCTGCCGTTTCGCCAGGTTTTATTTCAAATGAAATATCCCGGAGCACATAATCTTCCTCTTTATAAGCAAACCATACGTTATCAAAACGAATATGTCCGTTATAACGCTCCACTTTGTTGTCAGTTACGTATTCCCCTTTATGATCTATTAAAGTAAATACACGACTTCCTGCAACTCTTGCTTGCTCAATTAGAGGTAATTGATTCACAATATCAGTAACCGGTTCAAATAGCCGCGTTAAATAATCGGTAAACGCATAAAGTAGACCTATAGATATGGCGCTTGTCGGTTCTAGCGATGCAGAACCAAAATACCAAATAAAACCAACAAAAGCAATATTTCGAAATACAGTCACCAAGTTATACGAAGTTAAAGCACTTAATTTCACCAACTTACGCTGATAGATATAATGTTTTTGATTTAACTTCTCAAACTCTTGCTTTGTCTTTTTTTCTCTTTGGAATGCTTGAATAATTGGCATACCTTGAATTGCTTCATTAATATTTCCATTAATTTCACTTATCGTTGAACGGATCACTTGATTGTATTTCGTACCAAAATGCTTATATAACTTCATCCATCCCCAAATTAACGGGATTAATAGTAAACACCATAAAGCAAGTCGCGCATCCAATAGAAACAGGGCCACAAATATTCCTGCCATATAGATAACACTTGTAACTATAATCGATAATACACGTTCATATAAATCTCGAATTGCCTCGGTATCATTTGTAATTCTAGCTACGATCTTACCAGCAGGCTGATCGACGAAATAATTAATGGGAATGCGCTGTGTATGCTCAAATAAGTCATTTCGCATCTTTCTGACAATCTGATTAGAAGCTTTTTGCAATAAAAAAGTTTGATAAAATTGAAAGAAACCAGCGATAACTAATAAACCAACATATAAGCTAAGCAAATAAAGAATAGGTCTTTGTTCTGGCTTAAAAAATGGATAGATTTCTGCTAAGGACAATTTATTAGCAGTAAATTGCTGCTCAGCTTCAGCTGTTTTTACCGTGAGCGTATCATCTTGAATTTGCCTTTCACCTTCAAGCGGTACGTCATCATTAATAAAATAATAGCTTGATCCTACCGCTAAAATGGTAACCATATCTTCTAAAGTTGTTTCATCGCTTTCCATGCGGTCTGATCGTTTAAAATGTTTGCTTTTATACTCCACTGTATAGCGATCATTTTGCTCTCTTACTTGATTCCAAGTCCCTTCTATGCCTAAAATATGCTCATCTATAACCCGCTTCGCAATTAATGGACCCGCTAGTTCAAGAACGACGGCAATAATTAAGCATATCAAGCCAATTAGAATATGTTTCTTAAACGGAAAAGCATATGCAACTAATCGTTTTTCTGTAGACATTATCCTGTCACCTCCACCCCATGAAGCTGCTGTTGTACATATTGGGTGTAATACCAACCTTGCAGCTGCATCAACTCATCATGTGTTCCCTGCTCAACAATTTGCCCCTCATGGAGCACGATAATATGATCTGCATGGGTTACAGCAGACAGTCGGTGAGCGGCAATAATTGTCGTTTTATTTTGCCTCTCTGCTCGTAAATGCTCTAAAATGTTTGCTTCTGTATTTCCATCCACAGCTGATAAAGAATCGTCTAGTATTAGGAGTTCAGGACACTTAATAAAAGCTCTCGCCAAGGCGACTCTTTGCTTTTGACCTCCTGATAAAGTCACACCGCTCTCTCCAACTTGTGTATCTAACCCATTTGGGAGCTGTTTTATATCATTTAAGAAATGGGCGAGCTCCATCACTCGAAATATTTCTTCATCGGTTGCGTCTTCTTTACCAAACTGAATATTTTCTCGAATTGTTTTCGAGAACATCATTTGATCCTGAGGAACATACCCAATCCAAGAGCGAATCGTATTCAAAGCTAAATCACTCACATTTACATCTGATATACGAATCTCTCCTTTAACTCCTGAATATTGACGTAATAATAATTTAAATAAAGTTGTTTTTCCCGCCCCTGTTTTCCCAACTACCCCAAGTGTCTCTCCTTGTTTAATTTGAAAAGACACCTGTTCTAATTGATTTTTATCCGTATTCGGATAAGCAAACGAAACATGATCAAATGTGATAGATGTTACTTTTTCTACATGTACGGGCACATCCGACTCTGTTACATCCGCTTGATAATGTAATATATGGTTTATTCGATCTAAGGAAGCATTTCCTCGTTGTAAAACATTAATTAACTCCCCTACGGCAAACATAGGCCAAATAAGCATACCTAAATATACGTTAAATGTTACTAAATCTCCTAATGTTAATACATTTTCAAAAACAAGCAAAGCCCCATATCCAAGTCCAATCGTATACGACAATCCAACAAGTATTTTCATCGTTGGTTCAAATAAAGCATCAATCTTAGCTACAGCAATATTTTTGTCATATACATCTTTAGTACGTTGTTCAAAGCGCTTCGCATCATATTTCTCCTGCACAAAAGCTCGAATTACCCGAACGCCTTTAATGGATTCCAATACTTCGTTATTCATTTCTCCAAACGCTGCTTGTGCTGTGGAAAATCGTTTATGAATAGCAGCGCCATATTTATTCATTACTATAGCCATAATTGGCAATGGAATAAGCGCGGCAAGTGTCAGCTTCCAACTAATTGTAAAGCCCATCATCGCAATGATCATGAGCATAAAAATGCTAGAATCGACCAATGTAAGCACACCAAAACCTGCTGTTAAACTAATTGCTTTTAAATCGTTCGTACTTCGCGCCATTAAATCTCCAGTTCGATATTTACTGAAAAATATTGGTGTCATGGATAAAAAATGCTGCATCAGTTTACTACGCATCCATTTTTCTAAAATGACAGCGCCACTAAATAGTGTGTAATCCCATAAAAATGAAATGGAATAATGAATGATAATTAAAAGTACGTAACCAATAATAATAGCTGTCAGCAATTGTAATGTTAATGTTTCAAATTGAATTTGATCAATGGTATAACCAGCAATCTTGGGTGGGATCAATCCAATAGCGCTAGCTATAATTAGGGAAATAATAGCAAATACATACCGTTTCCAATAGTACCTAAAAAACCAATTTAATTTTTCCTAGATTGTAAAATTAAGCGAGACACATAAAATATTCTCATCAGATTAGGGCTTTAAGTGAAGGTCACCCTACCACCACCCTTGACCTTGTTTGTGTCCGTGGTGAGATGTAAACGACGGATGGTTGAAAAAATGCCTTAAGGCAACATCCGCATGAATAGCGTACCACGGACAATCCATTCTAAGCTCCGCTGGTGGGGCCCCGACCCCTTCCAGCGATTACTAAGAATGGGCACGGCGGTCAAGGGCAGGCAGCTAAAGCTGTGGTTAGTGTGATATTGTGACTTCAAAGAGATGCAATACAAAAAAGACATGCCATGATATACTCAATCAAAACCTACCAAAGTTAAGGAGAGTGTATCTGACATGTCCTATACCCATCTTACCAAAACAGAGATCATATTCATAGAGGAATATCTTGAATTTGGTCTATCAGGTCGAAAAATTGCTGAAAAATTAAAGCGTGGTCATGAAACTATATATCGTGTGATTCGCGAATTGAAAAACGGTCTAACTGCGATAGACATTCATTTGAACTATCAAGCGAACAAAGCTAAATGTGGTCGAAAAAGAACGCAGTTAACAGATGAAGAAAGAGCCTACATTGAAGAAAAAGCCCGTGACGGTTGGACGCCTGATGTCATCATCGGTCGGAATGAAAGACCTATTTCCTGTAGCATGCGTACGCTTTACCGTAAGTTTAAAAAAGGCGAATTTGATGTAAATACTTTACCTATGCAAGGCAAACGCAATCCAAATGGCTATAAAGAAAAAAGAGGGAAACAAAGCTTTAGACGCGGCATTCAAGACCGAGACAATGACCATCCGAACTACAAGAAAGAATTTGGTCACCTAGAAGGAGACACGATTGTTGGTCGCCACCATAAAAGTGCTGTCATCACATTGGTTGAGCGATTAACAAAATGTATCATTGCCATTAAGCCAGAGGGAAGAAGAGCTGCTAATGTTGAATCATCGCTTAATGACTGGCTCGCTCCACTGCCGAAACACTTGTTTAAATCGATTATTTTCGACTGTGGTAAAGAGTTTTCTAATTGGAAATCTATCAGTAATAAGCAAGATATTGATATTTATTTTGCAGATCCTGGAACCCCTTCACAAAGAGGATTGAATGAACATTCCAACGGTCTGCTTCGAAGAAATGGGCTACCAAAGGATATGGATTTCAACCCCATAACCCAAACGTATATTTCTGAAGTAGCACTTAGAAGAAACAATATTCCAAGAAAATCATTAGGTTACAAAACACCGATGGAGTGTTTCATGTCCCATGTCGATAAAGAATTTGATCAAAACATGTTGTCTCGCTTAATTTGACAAATCAAATTTTAAAAACACGAAACATAATACTCCTCTTTTCTTTCCAAGACTTTTAGAACATTACCTCAAGCAAATTTCCCTACACAAAACTTACAGTAGTTTTTATAGCATTAAAAAAATTTAGCTTATTTTAATTTTTAAGCAATGGCTATTGTTTTACATATACTATAAAAACGTAAAATTTTGATACTTTCCGAACAAAAAAATGCGCATTCATCTATGACGAATGCGCATTTTTGAAAAGCATACAAACACTTTTCCACATAAAAAGGTCACAGATAGACGTGACCTTTTTTCGAGAATAAGTCTATAAGTTGATTGTTAAACAGACTCCGCTTGAGGCCACAAAATAATACGTATATTGGTTTGTTGTTTGAAATAATTGTTTTTTCATCATTGTGACCTCCCTTCCAGTTTTAACTAATTATAGATGGATATATATTGAAAGTCAATATAATTTTTAAAATTTCTTATTTGCCCACTTCTTCTAAAATAGCTAATACTCTTTCACGGGACTGCTCTGTTTGATATTGCTTCATGGTATCTATCATAATTGGTGCATGTTCTCTTAATAAATCAAGTTCTTTCACTAATGTTTCTTCTGTTAAAGATTCTTCTTCCAATACACGAGCATACCTTTTTTCTGCAAAGGATTTGGCATTAATTATTTGATCACCACGGCTCGCTTGTCGTGATAAAGGAATAAGTAACATCGGTTTACGTAAAGCTAGAAATTCAAATATTGCATTCGAACCAGCTCTCGATAAAATAAAATCACTTGCTGCAAATATATCTTTTAATTCATCATGCACATATTCAAATTGCGTGTATCCTAGTTTATTAATGCTACGATCTATCTTTCCCTCTCCGCAAATATGGATAATCTGAAAAGTAGAAAGTAATTCTGGTAAACTTTGACGAACTGTTTCATTAATCTTTTGTGAACCACCACTACCTCCCATAATAAGAAGCACTGGTTTCTGGCTATTTAAACCAGCTATAGTGCGCCCACGTTCCTTTTCTCCTTGAAAAAGTTCATCTCGAATAACTGCTCCGACATACTCTGATTTTTTTTCTGGTAAATACTTCATTGTTTCTGGAAATGTCGCCAATACCTTTTTCGCAAACGGCATAGCAATTTTATTTGCTAAGCCTGGTGTATAATCAGATTCGTGAATAACCGCTGGAACATTTGTTAATTTTGCTGCTAATAAAACTGGTACAGATACAAACCCTCCTTTGGAAAAAATGACCTTTGGCTTTTGTTTCCTTATAATTCTTACTGCTTGCCACGTCCCTTTTAAAACTTTAAATGGGTCTTTTATATTTTCAACCGAAGCATAACGTCGTAGCTTCCCCGTAGAAATAGGGTGATAAGTCACCCCGTTCAGCTTTTCAATAAGCTTACGTTCAATACCCGTTTTTGAACCAATATAATCAACTTCCCAGCCTTTCTCCTGATAATACGGAATTAAAGCTAGGTTGACGATGACATGCCCAGCGGTTCCCCCACCAGTGAATAAAATACGTTTATGTGTCATAAGATGAATATCCTTCCTTTCCAAGTCATTCATAAAGCGTTATAATGTCTCTTATATATGTGTGTTTAACAAAGGCTCAGGGCGCCCGGTTTGCAACATAGCGACTGGAGCGAATCAACAAAAGTTTTAGGAAGCCTACCACTAAAACAGGGGGACGCCTAGGCACTAAGGCAAGCCCGTTTTAAGTTTATACGAAATCGCCTTTTCTCATGGTCTTTTTCATAAAAACTGGGCTATTGCCAAGTTTTTATGGCGAGACAACAGCTTCGTTATGCCTATACGATAGAGCCTAAAATTTTTGCGCTTTCCTATCATATAAATAAAACCTTGGAAGAAAAATTTACGTCCTCTTCTATCCTAATAAAAATCACATAAAAAAGGAAGAGAATTATATGTATCGTACAACAAGTTTAAGCGAAAAATTAACCTTATTTATTACGATTGTTATCCCCATTTTAATTACTCAAGTAAGTATGTATGTAATGAATATTTTTGATACGATGATGTCTGGTCGCGCAAGTGCAGCAGATTTAGCTGGGGTAGCAATCGGTTCCAGTTTATGGGTCCCTATTTTCACAGGAGTTAATGGCATATTATTAGCTATTACTCCCATTATTGCCCAATTATTAGGAGCAAAATCAGAAGAACAAATTAGTAAGAAAGTGAAGCAAGCATTATACCTTTCTGTTACACTTGCCCTTTTCGTCTTTCTATTTGGAACCATACTTCTTGACCCCATCTTGCAATTAATGGATCTTGAAAACGACGTTGAACACATAGCAAAATTTTATTTAGTAGCACTCAGTACAGGTATTATTCCGTTGTTTATTTTTAATACATTACGAAGCTTTATCGACGCGCTTGGTCAAACCAGAATCTCTATGTTTATCATCCTACTGTCCTTACCATTAAACCTAATCTTTAACTACATGTTTATTTTTGGTAAATTTGGTATACCTACTTATGGCGGTATCGGTGCGGGAATCGCTACATCAATCACTTATTGGCTTATTTGTTTTATAACGTTCGTTGTTATTCATCGACTGTATCCATTTCGCAAATTTTCTATTTTATCTTATTGGATTAAACCATCGTTTAAAGCATGGTGGGGACAATTAAAAATTGGCGTGCCTATTGGAGCTGCGATGTTTTTTGAAACGAGCATTTTTTCTGCCGTCACTTTATTAATGAGCGCATACAGCACGTATACCATTGCAGCTCATCAAGCAGCCATGAACTTTGCTTCTCTTTTATATATGATTCCTCTTAGCGTTGGTATGGCATTAACAATTGCAATTGGCTTTGAAGTTGGAGCTAAGCGTTTCGATCAAGCGCGTATATATGGGTATATTGGAATAAGCGGTGGAATTTTCATCGCATTATTTGCTGGCTTGGTGCTCTATTTTACGAAAGATGGGGTAGCTCTACTTTATAACTCTAATCCAGAAGTAGTTCATTTGACCAAGCATTTTCTGATTTACGCTATTTTCTATCAACTAGCTGATGCCTTCGGTGCGCCTATTCAAGGAGCGCTTCGAGGATACAAAGATGTGAACGCTACATTAGTGATCGCTTTCATTTCCTACTGGGTAATTGGCTTACCTGTTGGTTGGCTGCTAGCGAATTACACTGCTTTAGAACCTTTTGGTTATTGGGTCGGAATTATTACTGGACTATCATGCGGAGCTATAGCATTATTAACACGCTTATTGTATTTACAGCGTAAGTGTAAGAAAAAAATGCATGCGTAAATTTTCTTTTGCTAACTTGTAACTCGGGATGCTCTTTCCTTGTTTAGCAAAAGACTTGGCTTATTGCTAAATTTTATGACGAAAGCCGTCCTCTTGTTTATACCTTTAATATCTTATTAATAGTACAAAAAAACTGTCCTAGCAATAAAGCTTAGGACAGTTTTTAATAACAAAACTGCAGGTGTAGTAAACTTCTATTTTATAAAAACATTCCTACAACAGAAGCGGATAAAATAGAGGCTAGTGTTGCTCCAATTAAAAGTTTCATTCCAAAACGAGACACGCTAACAGCTTTTTCTTCATCAATTCCTTTTACAGTACCAGCAATAATACCAATAGAAGAGAAGTTAGCAAAGCTGGTTAGAAATACCGTAACAATACCGATTGTTTTTTCCGACATATCCCCCATCGCTTGTTGAAATTGCAGCATAGCGACAAATTCATTTGTCACAATTTTCGTACCCATAATAGAACCTGCTTGAATAACTTCACCAGGAGAAATTCCCATCAATAAACCAATAGGATATAATATATAACCTAGTATTTCTTGTAATGTTACACCAGCGAAGATCAATTGAATAAGCCAGTTCACTAACTCAAGGGAAGCAATAAAAGCAATTAGCATAGCTGCAACAATAAGGGCAATTTTTCCACCTTCTAACGCACCATTTCCCATTGCTTCAAAAATACTTTTCTCTTTACTAACGTTTTTTATGTCTACAACGTCTTCTTCTTTTGGTACATTGACCGGTGCAATAACAGAAGCAATCATTAAAGCACTGAACATATTTAACGGAAGTGCGACTAGCACGTATTGTGGTGGAAGCATTTGTAAATATGCACCAACAATGGATGCTGAAACAGATCCCATCGCGGAAGCACTTACAATATAGAGCCGATTAGCATTTAAATGATGAAATTGAGACCGGATTGCAATCAAGGCTTCAGATTGCCCGAAAAAGATACTATTTACCGCATTAAACGATTCTACTCTAGGCAGTCCAGTAACTTTAGAAATTAACCAACCTAAATATTTAATAATTGGTGGCAAAATTTTCAAATATGTTAGAACAGAAAGCAAGGTAGCAAAGAAGACGATTAAAAGTAGAACGTTAAAGAAAAAGACGCCACCCTCTTGTAGTTCAAATCCTCCTACAACAAAACTGATTCCCACATTACCAAATTCAATTAATTTATTGAATCCCTCTGAAATCTTTTTAATAACCCATTGTCCAACACCCGTTTCAAACATAAACAGTGTAATTAAAATTTGAAAAATCAACATAATTCCAATTGCTTTATAATTAACATTTTTCTTATCATTCGACATTAAAAATGCTAACCCAAGTACAACGACAACGGCTAATAAACCTAGTAAAATATGCAAGGTGTTTTTCCTCCCTTATTTTGTAACTGTTTTCATAACTTCTTTTAAATCCATTTTAACAAGTTGTCTGACGTCATGCAAGTGATTGTTTTTTCTGTCAAATCACCCATTTTTATATGTATTTATTGAAAATCCGACAGCAATTAGCAAAATTAGCGTCATCTCTATAACAAAACTTATTAGCTATTATTTCTATGCAAATATTTTCCCTGATTAGCCTAATTGTTAACCTTATATTTCATTTAACTCATCAACGGGTAAACAGCTTTACAAAGTAATGCTTCCATTAAAAATTAGTTTTTCATCTCATCTTAAAGCTCGTTTGTTCGCAAAAGGTAATAACGAAATACTAGACTAGCATTTACATCTCTATTTCCTGCTTACGTAATATCTTTAATTTTTAACCCCTTTACTTATAAGGATTTCGAAAAGGACAAAGGCTCGGGGCGCCCGGTTAGCAACGTAGCGAGTGGAACGAAGCGACTGGGATAAAGGAATCATGGTGAGACAGTGTTGACGAACCAATGATGACTTATCGTAGGGCGATTCGTGAAGTCGCCTAGTTGCTGGGTGCTGGATCCGGACATGACTAAATAACTTAGTAAGTTTATCCACAGCTGCAAATTTTATAATTCTCTAGACCACCTAGAAAACCCCCGTTTCATAAAGAAACAGGGGTATGATTTAGTTTCCATTATCCTTCTAATAATAAATCGTAAGGATCTTCTAATAATTGTTTAACACGAACAAGGAATTGTACCGCCTCTTTGCCATCTACAATACGGTGATCATAGGATAGCGCTAAATACATCATTGGACGTACTTCAATACTATCATCTGGCATTACAACGGCACGTTTTTGAATATTATGCATTCCTAAAATTCCTACTTGAGGTGCATTTAGTATTGGTGTGGAAAGCATAGAACCAAATGTTCCACCGTTTGTAATCGTAAATGAACCACCTTGTAAGTCACTCATTTCTAGCTTCTTATCACGCGCTTTCTTACCTAAGTTACCAATTTCTTTTTCCACTCCTGCAAAATCGAGACGATCAGCATCTCGTACTACAGGAACTACTAAACCATCTTCTGTAGATACTGCAATACCAATATCATAGAATTTCTTCATTACTATTTCATTACCTTGAATTTCTGCATTAAGCAATGGAAAATCTTTTAATGCACCAACGACAGCTTTTGTAAAGAAAGACATGAAGCCTAACTTCACACCATGCTTTTCAATAAACTTCTCTTTACGTTCACTACGTAGTTTCATAACATTGGTTAAATCTACTTCATTAAACGTTGTAAGCATAGCAGCTTCTTGTTGTACTTCAACTAGACGTTTAGCAATAGTTTGACGGCGACGGGACATTTTTACTCGTTCAACCGGTTTATCAAACTCTGTTTTCTCAACAGGCTTCTTCTCTTCTTTTTGCTTGCTTGATTTTGCTGTACCCTTCGCAGCATCTTCCACATCTTCTGGACGAATGCGGCCTAATGGGTCGCGTGGGCTCACCTTACTTAGATCAATACCTAGCTCCCTAGCACGCTTTCTAGCAGCTGGTGAAGCGATTACGTCACCACTTGTTTGGGTCTCTTCTCTTACTTCTTCCTTCATGTCTTGTTTTGGAGACGCTTCTGTCTGCTTTTCTTCTTTTGCATCAGCTTGACCTTGAGCAGATTCAGTATTTGCATTTCCTGCTTCTGCATTTTCGTCAATTTTTGCAATGATGTCGCCAACTTCTACATCATCGCCTTCGACTTGAATTATTTCAGTAATTACACCAGAATATTCAGAGTTTACTTCCACATTCACTTTATCTGTTTCTAACTCAACAACTGGATCGCCTTTTTCTACTTTATCCCCTTGCTTCACTAACCATTCCGCAATGGTTCCTTCTGTAATAGATTCAGCTAGCTCTGGTACTTTTATTTCATTCATTAGAATCTCCTCCTTGTGATGGGGCTATTGCTTCCTGAATAATCTGCTTCTGTTCTGTTTTATGCACATTTGGCTCGCCTACTGCTGGAGACGAACGGTCTGGACGACCAATATAGCGCAACTTCTGCCCGTCTTGTAGCAAATCTCTTAAATAATCGTCAACAAAGTCCCAAGACCCCATGTTTTTCGGCTCTTCTTGGACCCATACAATTTCCTCTAAATTTGGCAACTGCTTTATTTCGCTCGCTAATTGTTCTTTAGGAAACGGATATATTTGTTCTACCCTGAGTGCTCGCAACCAATCAAATTTTTCTTCTGAATGTGCTATTTCTTCTTCAATATCTACCATTATCTTTCCACTACCTAGAAGTAAGCGTTTCGCATTTTTCTTGCTTACTTTTAAGTTAGGTTGATCTCGTAACGCTAGGAACTTACCATTTGTAAACTCTTCTGCTGATGAAGCCATTCGCTCATTTCGTATTAAACTACTTTTAGGCGTCATTATGATTAACGGTCTAGCCTCTTCACGATTACGCAATGCAGCTTGACGGCGAATTAAATGGAAAAATTGAGCAGATGAAGTAACATATGCTACAATCCAGTTATTCTCTGCAGCCATTTGTAAAAAGCGTTCCAAGCGAGCACTAGAATGTTCTGGCCCTTGACCTTCATACCCGTGTGGAAGCAACATAACCATATTGGATTTTTCGCCCCACTTCGCCCGAGAAGAAGAAATAAATTGATCAAATACAACTTGAGCCGCGTTAGCAAAATCTCCAAATTGCGCTTCCCAAATAACAAGTGTATTTGTTGCTTCAACACTATACCCGTATTCGTACCCTAGCACACCTGCTTCAGACAACGGGCTGTTCCGAATGTCAAAAGAAGCTTTTGCTTCATCTATAATATGCAAGGGACTAACTTTTTCATTTGTTTCCACATCGTGTAACACAAGATGACGATGCGCAAAAGTTCCTCTTTCTGAATCTTGTCCGGTTAGTCGAATTGGGATGCCGTCTCGTAAAATAGAAGCATATGCTAAAGCTTCTCCAGTTCCCCAATCCGCTTTTTCCCCATCATTAAGCGCATTCTCACGTCGTTTTAAAATACGTTCTAGTTTTCTGTTGCTGTTAAAACCTTCAGGTCGTTTCAACATCCCTTTATTTAGGGATTGTAACGTTTCTAAATCAATAGCTGTTTCAAACTGATCCAAACCATTTTTCAAAGCTTTTGGCATTGGTTTTGGTTCGCAATCTCCTGTTTCATTCTCTTTCATATTATTATAAATGTCCCGCAACTTGGACTCTGTATTTTGCTTCATTTCTTCCAATTGTCCATCGTTAATAATCCCTTTTTGTTCCAAGTCATTTGCAAAAACTTGTGAAACGGAAGGGTGATTATCAATTAGACTATACAAATCTGGCTGAGTCATTCTTGGTTCGTCCATTTCATTGTGACCATAGCGGCGATAACCAACTAAATCAATCAGAAAATCTTTATGGAATTTCTGGCGATACTCGTAAGCAATTTGAATAGCTGAAATACACGCAATTGGATCGTCTGCATTCACATGGATAATGGGAATTTCAAAACCTTTTGCGAGATCACTTGCATATCGAGTAGAACGACCGTCTTCTTGATCGGTAGTGTATCCGAGTAAATTATTAGCAATAATATGCAAGGAACCACCAGTCGTATAGCCTGGCAAACCACTTAGATTTAAAGTCTCTGCAACCACACCTTCGCCGATAAACGCCGCATCTCCATGAATTAATACAGGGATTGCTTTATTTACATCCTGCTTAGGATAACCTTTTTCATAACGATAATCTTGTGCTGCACGTGCAAAGCCTTTGACAACCGGGTTAACAAATTCTAAATGTGAAGGGTTGTGTGCTAAACGAATCCGTGTCGTTCCCTCTTTCACATCTGGTTCCTTTGTTGCACCGAAATGATATTTCACGTCACCTGTCCAGCCATAATTAATGCCGGTTGAACCTTCAGAAGGTATCAGTTCTTTATTTGGCGAATGGTGAAACTCTGAGAAAATTTTATCATAAGGTTTTCCAAGAATATGTGCTAAAACAGCAAGGCGACCACGATGAGCCATCCCCATCATAATATTCTCTACTTTGTCCGCGCTTGCATTTTTTACAATCTGATCAAGCATAGGGACCATGACTTCTAAGCCTTCAATGGAAAAACGCTTTTGACCAACAAAGGTTTTTTGTAAAAATCCTTCAAAGCCTTCTACTTGAGCAAGTCGGTCAAGCAACTGAATTCTCTCGTCATTTGGTAGATTAAGCCTCGCCTTACCAGTTTCAATTAGATCCATTAACCAATTGCGTTCTTCTTCGTTATTTACATGATCAAATTCAAACGCAATTGTGCCAGAATAATACTTTTTCAATTCTTTTACTACATCTAATCCATTTTTTACATGGCTAGGAGCTTTTTCCCATAACCAAGAAGCTGGAATGCTCATTAAGTCTTCTTGTGTCAATCCATAGCTTTCTGCATCTACTAAGTTAGACGTTCGTTCACTTCTTCCAACTGGATAAATATCTGCCACGAGATGCCCAAAACGTCGAATAGCCTCAACAAGTTTCATTGCTGAGGTAAGTTTCTTCACATCGTCTATGGATGCAGCTTGAGTTTCTGCTACAGTTGAAACACCTGCTTGGGATAACCATTGAGGGGCTCCATGCTCATCGAACATCTTTTTAATGGATGGATCTACTGCCTCTGGATCCGCTTTGTATAAATCATATTGTTCTTCTACATACCCCATGTTAGGACCATGAAATTCTGACCAGAATCGCTCATTGGATTCTTCATATTGTGCCACCTTCTATACCCCCATTAAAAGTTACGTTATCCGTATGAAACGGTATACATTATTCACTGTTCATTATAGAACTGAGTACCCATTACTTCAACTAATATACCCTATTTTGTTAGCGGAAACAACAGCCTGCTCGAACGTTTTATATAATTTAAATTTTCTAATGATTCCTTTAATAAAAGCAATATATTTTTACTATACAAATTTAACCGTTGTTCATTCTATTTATATTTCAAAATTCATTCATTTGCTACCTTCACAAACGTACATTTTATAAGCAAGGTTAAATGGAGAAAAATATTCGTTTACGATACATGTTGTTTCATTTTCACTAATCATTCGTTATAATAGAATCACTAGAAATTATACTGTCTGTAACAAAAGGAGGATGACAAGATGAAATTAGCATTAATATTAGGGGTAGCTATTGTATTTATAACTTCTTGCTTCACTGCGGGGTACGAATCAAAACCAGGTATGCCGAGAAAACAACAAAGGACATAACATTCCTATTGCAGGTTTATAAGAAAGCCTCTACTTGAACATAGGCGCGGGGCGTGCGTCCGTTTATCAACGTAGTGAATGAAGCAAATCAACGAAAGATTTAAGGATTATGCCACTAAAATCGAGTAGGAGGGGGCGACTAACCCCCGACCTCTCACACCACCGTACGTACGGTTCCGTATACGGCGGTTTCATTTAAGTCCAACGCATCGTTTGATATCGTTTATGTAGACTCTTTAAGCCTAGGTTTGACCAGTATCGATCACCTAATGCTCTATGTAAGATCGGACTTTTAGCTATACGCCAATAAGCCTTTCTCGTGTTTGCCCACTCCCATGCTTTTCCTTTACTAATTCCAAGTTTTATTAAATTCTTGTATTTTGTTTTGACTTTCTTCCATTCTTTCCAGCGTATCATTCGCATCCTTCTTCGAATCCAGCTATCCAAAACTTCAAATATAGAGGGCGTCTCTGCTAGCTGATAGTAGCCTAGCCAACCTACTAAGTATCGATTTAGCTTTGCGATTCTATCCTGCATATTCATAGACTTCTTTCTTGAGGTTAGTTCTCTGACACGCTGTTTAAAGCGTTTGATACTTTCTTTAGAAACCCGAATCTTTGGGTTCTCTTTATGGAATGTGAAAGAAAATCCTAGGAATTTACGCTTCCATGGGCGGTCTACTGCACTTTTCTGTTCATTTACTTTTAATTTGAGTTTTCCTTCGATAAATGTAGTGATACTTTTCATCACTCGCGATCCCGCTCTCCTCGATTGAACATATATGTTACAGTCGTCCGCATAACGGACGAAATGGAGCCCCCTTCGCTCTAATTCTTTATCTAGCTCATCTAAAACGATGTTGGATAGCAACGGACTTAATGGTCCGCCTTGAGGGGCTCCTTCTGTGTTTGGTTGAACGATTCCGTCCTCCATAATGCCAGCTTGGAGATACCTACGTATAAGTTTAAGTACTCTCGGATCTTTGACCTTTTGGCTCAGTTTCCTCATTAATCGGTCGTGATGTACTTTATCAAAGAATTTCTCTAAATCCATGTCTATAACCCAGCGATAGCCATCTTTCATATAGCTTCTCGCTTTCCTAACCGCGTCATGTCCTCGTCTGTTTGGGCGAAAACCATAACTATGTTCAGAAAATGTTGCGTCATAGATGGTTGTTAGAACTTGTGCGATTGCTTGTTGGATGAAACGGTCTAGCACGGTAGGAATTCCTAGCTTCCTCACTCCGCCGTTTGGTTTCGGGATTTCGACACGGCGAACGGGTTGAGGATAGTAGGTACCTGATTCGAGTTGTTCTCGAACGGAAGCCCAGTGTTCCATGAGATGCGCTCGTAGGTTTTGTACGGGCATTTCATCCACACCGTGGCTTCCTTTGTTACGTTCGACACGTTTCAGTGCACATATTAAGTTTTCTCGTGATAGAATGCTTTCCAACATGATATCTAACTCCTACGTGAATGGCTCTTTCTTCTTGTGTGGCAATTTCTCTCAGCCCTTCTAGTGTCCCCCACGGGATTCACCGCTTCCTTCACTAGGAAGGTTTTCTTGTTTCTGCTTCATCAAGTATTGCGTACTCCGAAGCGACCATTCTTCTTCAATGATTCAGCCCTTCCTAGAAATATCTAGTACTACGGCTTCGGCTGACTTCTGACAGTTCAGCGAACACTTACATGTTCGGTTACGGCGTGTGCACCGCTTTTCTGTCAGATCTCCCGGGGTAAGCACACATTCTTCCTCTCCATATCCCCACTTCATTTACTCTGTGTACCCTTTGGCAGTAAGGACTTTGACTTGTTGTGCAGTCTCATCCAAGTACACCTAGCCTTCTATGAAGTTCGTGTTCCTAAGGGCGGAGATTTGCCGCCGACTTCCTTCAGATTCTGGGTCACCCCAGACACCCTTGTCTTAGGCTAACCACTACTACTGCCTTCGTGGTTCGGGACTCGAACCCTAGAGAATGTGTGCATGCCTGGCACACACAAGGGGTATGCCGACTTCGGTCGACATACCCGTTTTTTAGTCGGCCTTGCTCTTAGTAACGAACTGATGATGACTTAGCTTAGGGCGATTCGTGAAGTAAGTCGCCTCGTTACTGGCGATGGATCCGGACGGGGCGTATTCTTTGGTTGCGCCATAGCATCTTTCTTATCTTTGAAGCAAAGGCATAGTAAGCATCTAGTTACTATGCCTTTTGCCAACACATTTAAATTTTTTCCATTTAAAATGCGCTGCACCAAAAGGATAGGAATACAACGTTCAGAGTGATACCTGTAGAGAATAACACGCATCTTTCATTTATGAAGTTGAGGAAGCAATAAAGTACAGCGGAGGCAACTACTTTACCTTGCTAGACTTTCCCAAAATTAAAATAGCCCAGGAAAACCTTGTTGCCTTAAAGCTTCGTAAATAATAATCGCCGCAGTGTTGGATAAGTTTAATGACCTCACTTTATCCCCCATGTGAATGCGTAAACAACGGTCTTCTTTCCCTTCTAGTAATTGCTTTGGTATGCCATTTGTTTCCCTACCAAACACAAAGAATAACGGTTCACCCTCGTCACTAAAATCAAAATCGGTATAGTGCTTCGTCCCAAAGTTTTCAATATAATAAAAACTTCCTTTTGGATATGCTTCATATAAAGCTTGAATAGACGGATATTCATGGATATCTACATCATGCCAATAGTCTAACCCTGCCCTACGTAGCATTTTATCATCTGTAGAAAACCCAAGCGGGTGAATTAAATGCAGTGTTGCATTGGTTGCTAAACATGTTCTTGCGATATTGCCAGTGTTAGCTGGAATTTCTGGTTGATATAATACGACATGTAAACTCACTATTCTCTATTCTCCTTACTTCTTCATTCAGTGTTTAGTATAGCATTACTTTTTTCATTGGTGAAGTTATCTGTAAGCCGTAGTAACTTTCTTAGAAAAAATTAACTTATAATCAGATCTTATGACGAAAAACACTATCTAAACAAAAATACTCTCTGTTAAATTATTAAAAATGCAGCTTATGTTCATGGTTCAAAAAACGGCAGTGCTAATAAAATATTACTCTAGTTATATTACCTAAAGCTCGGGTACTAGGAAAGTTATTCTATGTGAATACGAAAAAACTTATATTGAATGTCAGGTGTCCATGCTGTTGAATCTTCATACGACCAATAACGGTTACGACTATTATCTGTATGTGCATTGACAAGTGGCATCCCATTTGCATCTTTGGCAACTACAATTGTATTGTGGTCCCATCTCCCATCTCCGGTAAAATCATAACATATAACATCACCTGGTATAAGCTGATTAGCAGTTTTCATTTCTTCCCCTCTTAATCCACTTGTTGCTCCGGCTAAATACCAGCGTAATGAATGTGCAACTGCCCAACTAAAACTCCAATTGGTATCTTGATACCACCATCCCCGCTCGCGAACAGGAGCACCATGCATTGGCGCACCGCCCGCATATAAACATTGTGATACATAGTTCGTACAATCTACCGGAAATTGACGATAGGCAGGATTATAATCATTCCACCAACGTTCTGCATATTGTACCGCAGCCTGACGATTGTATTTACTTCTGCTATTTAAAGAAGAACTATCGCCTTGCTTAAACATTTCCGTCTTAACTAGATCTTCCTGTTTGTAGTCATGGCGACGATGTGCTTGCATGTTACCTTGATGATCTTTCTTAAACACATAAGGAGTGACAGACTCTTCTAAATATAGTTGCTTTTGCTGCTTAATAAGATATTGGACATGTAGATGATACTGGTGAATATTCTCTTGTTCATAACTTAATTTACTATATACATGCCCATTTCCTTTAATTTGAATAATGTCAGCACCTCGCTCAGCGAATAATGCTTGCTTCCTTGCCCACCAATCATTTTCATTTCGATCTATTGCAAAAAAATCTTGCCAATATCTTTTAAGTTGTTCCATAAAAAAATCCCCTCCATATGAAAGTATATGGATAAAGGTTTTTAGTTAGCACTATTAAATGAGTTAAAAACCAGGATTTATAAGCGTTTGAGAAGAATATACAAAGAATCTGCTTTGTATATTCAACCATATAAAACTTTTTATTTGGGGGAGGTTTTTAAGTAAGTGTGGGCAGGTGTCTATTCTTTATTAATAATCGATAAAAGAGAAGGTGCAAAAACCTTCTCTTTTATATTACTCTACATCCACAATAATATTAGCGCTTACCATAAATTTTCCAACATCAAATGTAATCATCTTTGTTTCCGCATTTGCACTTTGTATTACTCCTGTAAATTTTTCGTATTGCCCTCTGTTGTATGTAGTAATTGTAATCTCGTTTTTAAACTCCAATGCATCCGCCAATTTTTCCGTTACCTCAAAGAATAAATGTGTAAAAAATGTAAATTTTTCGCAAAAACGGTTTACATGTACATGAAGAAATGGTAACTTTTTTGATAAGATTTAAAAAAATAAATTAATTTAGGAGGGTTTCATGATGAAAAGTTTGTTAAAAAAATCAGTATTTCTAGTGACTTCCGGCGTATTGCTGATGAGTGGGCTATTTATGGGTACGACAAAAGCACATGCTTCCACTTCAGCTACTATGAACAATGTAAATGTATCAGTACAATCAAAAAATGTCTACCCTTTATCTTCTCGACCAAACAATGATGGTTTAGTCACCCCGATGGGAGTTAAGTCAACAGCTGTTATTAAAGTAGCAAACGCTCTTAGAGCTGGTGGCGACGTAGTTATTGATGCAGCTAAACATTTTAAAGTTATTGACGGTTCTACAGCAAGAACTCTAAAAAGAAACAGTAAAAAGATCGGTAATTGGTTAAAAAAGTTTGAAAATGCGGGTGATACAGCAGCGGCGCAAGTACGTGAACAACTACCTGTATTTCTAAAAGAAAATACTAAGATGAGTAAAGGCACAGCTGAAAACATTTCAATTGCTGTAAGTTGGGCAATTAAATGGGCGGATGTCATATTTTTATAGGAGGTATCTATGGATAATCTCACTGTCAGCGAATGGATGAAAGAAAACGGTTTAACTGATGACGAAGTAGATTTTATTGAAACGATATTAACATCTACCGCCATGCAAGAAAGCGGAATAATTAACTACAAAGAAATTAATCGTAAAATTAATATGTATTTCCCAGAAAGAAGATTTTATTTAACTGGAAAAATTAACTTTGAAAAATTTTTAAATATCTTAAAAGAAAATGAAATATTTATAGATTTAAAGGAACTGTTAAACAGATATCATTCTCAAGGAACTTGCAAAGAACACTGCGAAAAGTTATTAGAAAGAGTTTAATTATTAATTCTCACCACCTCCTATAACAAAGAGTTATGGGGAGGTGGTTTTGATATATATATAGAACTTCTTTAATATATCCATAATGCACTCAAAAGGAAAACATTGTCCAGCTATGCTTCTGTATTTATTTTGCTTATTGATACTGCTAAACTTACCTTTTACTTTATAAAAATCATGCTTATCAAAATACTTTAATTCAACTGTAAGATCATTTACTATAGCCATTAGTAATTTTGTGTTTATTTCCTCTTGCTGCTGTTCGTCCAAAATCGGCTTTTCTTTATGATTTTGTTCTTCCCATATTTCCTGTAGCATCTCTATGTGTTCAGGCATAATGAGAGATTCCATTTTATCGCACCTCGATCATTAGCCATTAAGCCCCAACCTTCTTTCTTACTTTTCCAGCGGATAAAATATTTTTAATGTTAAATGTTCGCACTTGTTTACGATAAAAGCAATAGGCTAAAATACTATTTTCCTTTATCTCCAATACACGTATGTAGCGCTCAGTTACTTGATTATTGCTATAAATATAAAAGATGATGATTTTGTTTTTATATCCAGAACAGGAAAAATAAGAAATGACCACGTAGCTTTTAATAAAGCTTTGATTAGAATGATCGAAAAGGCAAAAGTATAACGTATCACGCCACATGGTTTAAGACACACGCACGCAACAATATTGTTAAACAAAAAAACCTCAATAGTGACAGTAGCTAAACGGTTAGGGAATACTCCTGAAGAAATTTACAAAACTTATGGTCATACTGATGAACAAGCTAATAAACAAGCATCGTTAGCCTTTATTTCCGAAATGAGTATATAATTTTTTGGGGGAGGTTCTCATGTCTAACCTCGAAACACCCTAGTGTTATCGAACTAATCAAGCTTTAACCCTCCATATGAAAGTATATGGAGGGAAAGCTTGACACATCATCATTTTTTACATGGTAGGTGCTACATTCATGAATGATATACATCTTCAAAAGCAAGTCCTTTTTCCATTTCCACTAGCACCTGTTCATCCTTTTCTTCTTGCATCGCTTCCCTTATAGCTTGGAAAGCTTCTTTTGTGCCAATTTTCCCTAAAGACCAAGCTGCAGTTCCACGTATAACAGGTCGGGGGTCATTTTTCATCACTGTTATCATGTCTGCTACAGCCGTTTTGTCCTTATAGTGTCCTAAAGCAATAAGTGAATTACGCTGAATTGGCTTTTTACCGCGCCACGAACCTGAAATATGGCCGAATGTCTGTTTAAATTCACGGTTGGATAGTTTTAACATGGGAATTAACTTTGGCTTAGCGACTTCATGCTCTGGCTCAAATTCACGATGATGATGAAAGTCTATCTTTAAATTTTTTGGACAAACCATCTGACATGTGTCACAGCCGTATACACGATTACCAATTTTTGAACGAAATTCATCTGGTAAAAAATCTTTTGTTTGCGTTAAAAAGGCGATACATCGCTTGGCATTTAGCTGTCCACCTTGCACAATCGCTCCTGTAGGACAAGCATCTATACATTTCGTACAAGATCCGCAGCTATCATCAACAGGCTCATCTGGCGTAAACGGAACATTTGTTATGAGTTCTCCTAAATAAACAAATGAACCAAACTCTGGAGTTATAATGGAGGTGTTTTTCCCACTAAAACCAATACCTGCCCGTTCTGCAACAGCCCGATCAGATAGTTCACCCGTGTCCACCATCACTTTGTTTTTTCCATCTGGGACTCTTTCTTGAATGAAGGACGCAAGCTTTTCTAATCGTTCTCGCATGACAATGTGATAATCAACGCCCCAAGAAGCTCTAGCAAATAACCCCCGTCGTTCTTCCTTTGTACTTCTTGGTGCACCTTTCATGCGGGAGGGATACGCTAAAGCAATGGAAATAATTGATTTTGCTTCTGGTAATAATCGCATAGGCTCCGTTCTTTCGTCTATGGACCCTTTTTCGAAGCCGGACTGATAATCCAATTCTTGCTGTCTGCGCAGCCTCTCTTTTAATTCGGTAAACACATCAGCTGAGGCGAAACCAATTTTATCAATCCCAATTTGTTTACTGTATGCAATTATTTCCTGCTTTAGTTGATCTGTGTCCATGTCATCTCCTCCTAATGCTACTTTACAACAGCTGTACGCATACGATTAACCACTGCTGCAATTTCAAACTTACGTGGCCTTGCTAAATCTCCTGGATGCTGATTCGAGTACGGGGTAAAGGAAGCAAGGCCGCGTTTATTCATTTGTTCTTCTACCTCAGCTAACAGCTGGGGTAGCGTTTGATTGGCTAGCTTATTCTGGCGATCTAAGTATTGGAGAATTTCTGCAATCATTCTTGTTTGTGAAGCATCTACCAACTGCTCCACCTCAGAAAAAGTAATATCGGTTGTTCCCATTAAAATATGATTCAACCCTTTAGCTTGAACTTTTGAACGCTTGCCTTTTCTCGTCTGTAAAGTCTGTTGTTGAAAATAGCGCTGCTCTCTTATTTGAATTGGGACATCCAATTTTTCGTTTCTTTCTAACGGATAGTTTTCTATAATTACTTTCGCTTCCTTTGTAGCATTATCAGGAATGTAATTTTCTAAACGAATTACTGTATCCGCATGTGCAAAATAATCTCCCGATCCGCCCATAACAATAATCGTCGATACGGCTAATTCATCGCGGATCTGCTGAATCTTATCAATAAATGGGGTGATTGGCTCTTTGTCAGCATGAACAAGTAACTGCATACGATGATCACGAATCATAAAGTTGGTCGCGCTCGTATCCTCATCAATAAGTAATGTAGTCGCCCCCGCTTCTAACGCTTCCATGACATTTGCAGCTTGGGAAGTACTTCCACTTGCATTATCCGTTGAGAAAAATGTCGTATCTTGACAATATGGCAAGTTATTAATAAATGGGGAAATGTCTACACCGGTTACTTTTCGACCATCTTCAGCTCGAATTTTTACCGCAGCAGGGTCTGTTAATACATACTCTCTACCGTCTCCTTGTACATGATTATAAACACCACGTTCAATGGCTTGTAATAATGTACTTTTCCCATGGTAGCCACCACCAACAATTAACGTAATACCTTGTTTAATTGCCATACCTTTTATTGGCTCTTTGGCATGTGGAATGTCGATAGTGACCTCATTTTCAGGGGGACTTTGAAAAGGTATCGCTCGTTTTAATGGACGATTACTAATACCGCTTTCTCTTGGCAATGTAGAACCATTCGCCAAAAAAGCTACCCAGCCATTTTGTTTCATTTTTTGACGAATTGCCTCTTGCTGATCTGCAAGTTGTATAGACTGGTTCACTGTTTCATCCTTCATAGCAAAAACAGATCGTTCCATAATAGACGGTAACACTTGTGTAAATAGCTTTTCTGCTTCTTTTCCATTAATCTTTCTTCCATTAGCAGGTAAACCAATTGAAATACAGATCGTTATGGATGTAGCATTTATTTGCACAGCCGTCCGCTCTAACTTTTCTTGTCCTGGACGATCAAATAAGATCAACCCGCTTTTGCCAGATCCTTTGATAAACGTAGATTGTTTAGCGGCTGCTTTTCCTATCCACCGTGCAAATACGTCCTCTGCGGCAACTTTTCTTGAATAGGTTTGCAGCCAAGCTGATCGGATGGGCCGTTCATTACTAGGGATAATAATGCGTATTTTAGAAGGTGAAGCAAACGGGTCACCTTGTACGTAATCAACCGCTAATTGATAATGATCTGCTTGATAATGGCCTTGAATACGCTTATACCCTTTATAACCCTTTCCGTCCAATTCTCTTAAAAGCTGTATTAAGTTATGCATACATACACCTCCGATTATACATCATACAGTTTCATCATTTTCTACCGTTAGATTTTACATGTTCCCACGCTATAAGTAAAACAAACATCTACTTTATGTTTGGCAATGAATGATATTAGAAATACTTGGTTTATTGCATAGTTTCTTTTAACTTTATCATAGATGAATCGTTCGCTTGAAAGAAACACCATCGTTTCTTATCGTACAACGTAAAAAACGCAATACTTCGTACCCTTACTAATACGAAATACTGCGTTAAGACATATGTATGGAGCGGATGAAGGGAATCGAACCCTCGTCATCAGCTTGGAAGGCTGAGGTTTTACCATTAAACTACACCCGCATCAAAAAATGTGTTTTTTTGACTGCAGAAATAATTATAGCAATTACTTTGCTATAAATCAAGGGGGAAATTCACTTTTTTCGACAAAAAGTTTACAAATTATTTACATTAGCTTTATAAAACAATCTTATTCCACTTTTGTTACAATCTTTTAGTATTACAATGATAGCTTTATGTAGTTAGGTGATTTGTATATTTACAATTTAGGGAAGAAGTTATAGAATAGTCATAAGATTTAGGGAGGAGAGAAAGCATGACTGTATATCCAATCGTCATAGCACAGCAAAATTTCACGCACCAAGATAGCTTGCATTACCCGTTTGAGGAACGTGGGTTGCAATTTGGTGATGGTATTTATGAGGTCATCCGAATTTATAAAGGGAACTACTACCTTTTAAAAGAACATATGGATCGTTTATTTCGTTCAGCGGAAGCGATTAAAATTGATCTAAATATAACGAAAGAAGAACTCACTCGTCTGTTACTCAAATTATTAGAAAAAAATAAAATGACTACGGATGGAAAAGTATATTTACAGGCAACTAGGGGATCAGCACCTCGAGATCACGTTTTCCCAGTAGATACGCCTGCAAATTTATATGCTTATGTCCAAGATTTACCACGTCCTAGCGAAAAATTAAAGAATGGGATTTGCACGATTACAACCCCAGATGTTCGTTGGGAAAATTGTTACATTAAAAGTTTGAATTTGCTTCCGAACGTTCTTGCTAAACAAGAAGCAAAGGAAAATAATTGCTATGAAGCTATCTTACACAGAGGGGAACTTGTTACTGAATGTAGTTCATCCAACATTTACATAGTTAAAAATGGAGAAATTTATACACATCCAGCAACAAACCGCATCCTACACGGTTGTGTACGTATGCGTGTTGAAAAATTTGCTAACGACCTTTCCATACCGTTTCATGAGCAAGCTTTTGATAAAGAAGCTATTTTTCAGGCAGATGAAGTTTTCCTATCCAGTAGCACATCGGAAGTAATGCCTGTCGTTCGAGTAGATAATCAGCACATTCAAGAGGGAAAACCTGGGGCAGTTACGCGAAAACTACAAAAAGCTTATGAATTAGATGCTGCTATTACAGAAAATAATATTACGCAAGCTTAATGTATTATCATACGAAGTCGTTCAAGGCTTCGTTTTTTTCTAACATAAGGATATACTAAAATTCCATGCACAGTTAAACTGCTCGGTTTTCATCCCACTAGAAGGGAGGCTTTATTTTGAAAAAAATCATGATTATTGGAAGCCCTGGTTCAGGAAAATCAACTTTAGCTAGACATTTAAGAGAATTATTGCATATCCCCGCTTATCATATGGACTACATTTTTTGGCAACCTGGCTGGGTGCCGATAAAACGAAAAAAACTTGTTGAGGAAACCAAAAAGCTAATGGAAAAAGACACGTGGATTATTGACGGCAATTACAGCGCAACGATGGATATACGTTTGCAGGAAGCTGACACGATTATCTTTTTACATTTCTCCACCATGCGTTGCTTGTATGGAATTACGAAACGGCGCCTCCAGTATCACAAACAAACACGCCCTGGCTTAGCTGCAGGCTGTCCCGAAAAACTGGATTGGGAATTCTTTCAATGGGTTCGCAAATTTAATAAGCGGAAAGCTCCGCACATCTACGAGCTTCTAACGAAATATCCCGATAAACAGCAGATCATTTTCAAGAATAGATCCCAATTACAAAAATTTCTTCAAGAACTTAACTAAAATCCCTGAAATACGAATCATCATGATAATCTAACGAAAAATCAAATTATTTTTCATTAGCTAATTGATTCGGGAATCGAAATAGTTTAAACTATGGTTACATATTCGTAAAGGAGTGTTTTTCATGCATGATAAACGAGCATTGCAAACAGAAGATATCTTACAACTGAACGTTGTCAGTGACCCACAATTCACACCAGATGGTCAAGCTTTCACATACACTCTCACTACTATTAATGAACAAAATGAGTACGAATCACAGTTGATGTATCAAAATTTAAAGGAAAAACAGACTACTCCTTGGACCTTTCACTCATCCAAAAATAGTAAACTACGACTTTCCCCTGACGGAAAACGAGCTGTCTTTCAATCTACTAGAAGTGGACGCCCGCAATTGTGGTTACTCCACACAGATGGAGGAGAAGCAAAACAGTTAACAACTTTCCGCTATGGCGCTATGGATCCCATGTGGTCAAAAGATAGCCAACATATTTTCTTTACCGCCCCCCTCGAACACGATGATGATATACATAATCAAACAGAGCCTTCGAAAGAGGAAGAAAAGAAGGAAAAAGAAGCAAAGAAAAAACAGCCATTCATGATCAACCGTTTAAAATACAAATCAGATGCACGAGGGTTTCATGATGATACACGCTCACAGATCATTAGACTGACAATAGATAATTCTTCCTTACTGCAAATAACAGACGGTGATGCCGACTATCGTTTGCAAGATATCTCACCTGATAGCACAACGCTTTTATACACGGCTAATCTAAATGATCATGCAGATTATGAGTTAAATAATGACCTCTACTGTTTCCAAATGTTCACCAAAGAAACAACCAAACTTACAGATGGGAAAGGGATTTATCACAATGCTCATTTTTCCCCTGATGGTAGTAAAATTGCCTGTTTCGGACATGAGTTTGCGTATAAAGGCGCTTCCCTTACTGAACTTTATTTGTTTGACATAAAAACAAAAGAAAGAAGTTGCCTAAGTTCAGATTGGGATATAGAGATTGGTGATGCAATGATTGGCGATACACGCCTTGGTGAATCCGAAATTGGCCCAGTTTGGAATGAAGATAGTTCAAAGATTTTCTTTATTGTAACAAATCAAGGTGCTACGGAATTACATGCTGCATCCATTTATGGCAAAGAAGAGGAAATATATAAGGATAATAACCATATTTTCGGTTTTGCTTATAACAAACACTGTCAGTGCTTCATCCTCGGCATAAGCAGCCCGACTAATCCAGGAGAATTTTATTTATTGCATGACAATGGTTCTTTAGAAGCCCTTACAGACCATAACTGTGCCTTCTTAAAAGAAATAGCGCTTCAAGAACCTGAGGAATTGTCTATTCAAACAGAAGATAATTGGCAAGTTCAAGGTTGGGTTTTACGTCCTTATGCGTTTATAGAAGGAAAGAAATATCCTACCATACTAGAAATACATGGTGGTCCTCACGCCATGTATGGGCAGGCATTTTTCTTTGAAATGCAGCTCTTAGCCGCAAAAGGCTATGTCGTCTTATATACGAACCCCCGTGGAAGTCATGGATACGGACAATCATTTGTTAACGCATGTAGAGGCGATTATGGTGGGGGCGATTATCGTGACGTGATGACAGCTGTAGATGGCGCCATTGAAAAGTTTAGCTTTATTGATACAGTGCGCCTCGGCGTAACAGGAGGAAGTTATGGTGGTTTCATGACAAATTGGATTGTGGGGCATACCAATCGTTTTAAAGCGGCTGTGACACAACGTTCTATATCAAATTGGCTCAGTTTTTATGGTGTAAGTGATATTGGATTTTTCTTTACAGAATGGGAGCATGGAGTAAACCTATTAGATGATCCAACAAAGCTATGGGAATTCTCCCCATTAAAATACGCTGCAAATGTTGAAACACCACTCCTCATTCTTCATGGTGAATTAGACTACCGTTGTCCCATTGAGCAAGGGGAACAACTATTTATTACATTAAAACATCTAAAAAAAGAAGTAGAATTCATTCGCTTCCCTAACGCAAATCACGAGCTTAGCAGAAGCGGTGATCCAAACATGCGCATGGAGCGGTTGCAACATATGCTGAGATGGTTTGACACATATCTTTAGATGGAATCGAGAGCTGATAAGTACCATTCAGCTCTCGATTATTTGATGATCTTTTACTAACAAGGCCTGATAATCTTGTAATGCTAATATTTCTAGCCCGCTATAATTACTTGTGTTTTTTATCACAATAGCTGCAAATGTTTCTATGCTCGTAAAACAAGGAATTTGGTTGCGTACTGCCCATTCCCGAAGGTTGAAGCCAAAACTACGATTATTTCTTCCTTGTTCTGGCAAATTCAACACCATATCAGGTCGATTGTTTTCCAAAATAATGGCGAGATCATCTTTGTGATGAATCACTTTCGTAATCAAAATACCATTTTCTCGCAAAAATTGAGCCGTTCCTTTTGTCGCAATCAATGACATGCCCATCTTACTAGCAGCTTGAATCGTTTGCAGACTAGATGATTTCATACGATCTGCAATAGATACGACCAGCGTAAGGCCTTTGCCTGCTTTTACTTCACCAAGAATCGAAATAGCGATTTTAGCAAAAACTTCCTCTTGACGACGCGATATAGCCATAATTTCTCCTGTTGATTTCATTTCAGGTCCTAATACAGCGTCCACTCCCTTTAACTTTCCTGTAGAAAAAACAGGTGCCTTCATTATATGAAATGACGGTTCAAGACATAGATTGCTTTTCGTCGTAATATCTTTTAAAGCAGCTCCAAGTTGTACTTGAACTGCCCATTTCACCATTGGTATATTTGTTATCTTACTTATTATTGGAACTGTTCTTGATGCTCTAGGGTTCACCTCCAACACATACACTTCACCATCTTGTAAGATAAACTGAATATTCATCATCCCAATAATCGGTACCGTTTGAGCAATTTTTTTAGCTATTGCGTTGATTTTTTGCTTTTCTACATCTATCAATGTAAGCGGAGGACAAACAGCTAAACTATCACCGGAGTGCACACCAGCCTTTTCAATATGCTCAAAAATAGCAGGGATAAGAATGTCTTCCCCATCGCTTATAACATCCACTTCACATTCTTTTCCAGGCAAATATGCATCAATGAGCAGTGGCCAACAGTGATCATTTGTGTCCTCTTGAATACGTGATACATACACGTTAAGTTCTTCCTGATTATAAGCTATAAACATAGACTGCCCTCCAATAACATAAGAAGGACGAATTAACACAGGGAACCCTAACTGTTCCTCTGCACCACTTAATTGAGTGGGATTGTAGGCCATAAATCCATTCATGTGTGGAATGGAACATGTATCTAACATGTTATAAAATAGCTCTCGTTCTTCCATTTGATCAATATGTTGTGGACTAGTTCCTAATATACGTATTCCTTCTTCGTCCAGTTCTGTCGCCAAGTTCACCGCTGTTTGACCACCAAATTGAATCAATACTCCATATACTTTTTCTTTAACAATAATATGCAAAATATCTTCAAGTACTAAAGGTTCAAAATAGAGTTTATCCGCAACAGCGTAATCTGTACTTACCGTTTCTGGATTATTATTGATGACAATGGCTTCGCACCCAAGTTGCTTCACTGCTAAAGCAGCATGAACGGAACAATAATCGAACTCAACTCCTTGCCCTATCCGAATTGGTCCTGATCCTACAATTACTATTTTCTTCCTCCCTTGACTTACTTTCACTTCATCTTTTCCATGCCAAGTAGAATAATAATAAGGGGATGTAGCAGTGAATTCTCCTGCACAAGTATCTACTAATTTATAAGCAGGCTGCATATGTAACCGTTTATATTTATTTCTTAGTTCATATGGCTTCACACCAATTAACTTAGCAATCTGGTGATCACTTATATTGAATCGCTTTGCTTGCATGAGTAAATCTTTTGGAATCTCGTCCAAACGATAGGTTGTTAATTCTTTTTCTAAAGCAATTATTCGTTTTATTTTATTTAAAAACCAAAGATCTATTTGAGTTAGCTCATGGAGGTTATCCATAGACCAGTTGCGATAAATTGCTTCAGCAATTGCAAATAAACGCAAATCAGTCGCCTCTGTAATTTGTTGATGCAAAATCGCATCTGTTACATTGCTTAGTTTAGGCGAAAACAAGCTATATATACCCATCTCCAATGAACGGACCGCTTTATTTAGGGCTCCTTCAAATGTCCGGTCAATTGCCATAACTTCACCAGTCGCTTTCATTTGCGTCCCCAGTATGTGATCTGCTTCGGTAAACTTATCAAAAGGAAAGCGTGGTAATTTAACAACGACATAATCTAATGCAGGTTCAAATGCCGCTGAAGTTGTACCCGTAACCGGATTGATAATTTCATCTAAATGATATCCAATGGCACATTTCGTAGCTACACATGCTATTGGATAACCTGTTGCTTTGGAGGCAAGTGCCGACGACCTACTTACTCTTGGATTCACTTCAATAATGCAATAGGTATTCGAATTAGGATCTAAAGCAAATTGAATATTACAGCCTCCTATTACATCAAGTGCGCGGATTACTTTTAATGAAGCCGAACGTAACATCTGATACTGCTGATCCGTTAATGTTTGTGAAGGAGCAACTACCGTCGAATCACCTGTATGCACACCAACAGGATCTATATTCTCCATATTACAAACAATGACACATGTATCATTTGCATCACGCACTACTTCATACTCAATTTCTTTCCAACCTTTAATGCTTTTCTCGACAAGGACTTGATGAATGGGGCTAAGCGCAAGAGCTGTGTGTAATTTTTCTACAATTTCTGTTTCATTATAAGCAAACCCTCCTCCTTCTCCTCCAAGCGTATATGCAGGCCTTAATATAACAGGAAAATCAATTTCTTCAGCAAAAAGAATTCCTTCCTTTACATTTTCCACTACTTTTGACTGAGAAACGGGCTCATTTATATGAAGCATTAACTGACGGAATTCCTCTCTACTTTCCCCTTTTTGAATCGATGCTACACTCGTTCCAAGTACTTTTACATTGTATTTATCCAAAATACCTTGATTATGCAACGCGATCGTTACATTTAGTCCAGTTTGCCCTCCAAGCGTGCCAATGAACCCATCTGGTTTTTCCTTCGCTATAATTTTCTCCACATTTTCTACCGTAATGTCCTCCATATAAACACGATCCGCAATTTCTTTATCTGTCATTATCGTTGCTGGGTTATTATTTACTAAAACAACTATTATTCCTTCTTCTTGCAGTGCTAAGCACGCTTGTGTACCAGCATAATCAAATTCTGCTGCTTGACCGATGACAATTGGACCGGAACCTACTACGAGCACTTTTCTTAAACTTTTTCCCATAAGTATTCTTCCTTTAACTGTTTGACCTGTTGAACAAAATCCGTCAGAATGTATGTCGTATCTCTTGGACCTGGATGAGCTTCTGGATGAAATTGCACCGTCGTAATTGGCAATTGCTTATGTTTCATCCCTTCGACAGAATTGTCATGAACATGTTCGAAAGTAAGTTGAAAAATAGATTCGTTCACACTTTCTCTATTTACTACATAACCATGATTTTGCGCAGTTATATTTATTTTTCCTGTTTGTAAATCTTTTACTGGATGATTTGCTCCCCTATGTCCAAATAGCAATTTTTCTGTTTTCGCACCATATGCTAGGGCAATAAGTTGGTGCCCTAAACAAATTCCCAATGTTGGAAAGGATTCAGCAACTGATCTAATTTTCGGAAAATAAATTTGTAGCTCACTAGGATTCCCTGGACCATTACTAATCACAATGCCATCTGGGTTTAGTGCTTCAATTGCTTCCATATCATAATGATAGGGTACAATTGTTACTTTACATCCTTCATTCACAAGGAAATGTACCATCGATTTTTTAAAACCAAAATCAATGATGACTATATGACAACTACCTGCACCTGTTTGTACCATAGATGTTACAGCTACTTGTTGAACGAGCTTTTTTGCATCCGGCAAAATAAATTCATGTTTATAGTCTGGAAAAGGTTTCTCTAACACCAGCTTCCCTTTTATCGTTCCATGTTTCCTAATAGCAACAACTAGTGACCTCGTATCCACATTTTTCAATCCTGGAATACAATGTTTCTTTAATATATCCGTTACCGTTGCCTGCGATTGAAAATGGTTTGGTTCTTCACAAAGGTCATTCATAATAACACCTGCTACTTGGAGGAAATCGCTTTCTAAATCTTCGTGATTTATTCCATAAGTCCCAATGATAGGGTAGGTTAGTGTAATCATTTGCCCAGCATAAGATGGGTCTGTTAACATTTCTTGATAACCTGCCATACTCGTATTAAACACGACCTCACCTACACACTCTCCTCTATACCCTATCCATTCTCCAGAAAATACCTCCCCAGTTTCTAAAACGAGCTGTCCCTTTGTCATATTATTCATTCACCTCTTAGATTAAATTCTAATTATTCCATATTATAGAGGTACTATTTGGTTAATTCAAGTATATTTATAAAATTTTATTTATATTTATGCAAAAAGAAGTTACCGTTATCCTTAATATAGAACATGGCCTTTTTGAAAAACTTTGCTTTCCGGCAAATCTTATGGCGAAACTTGTGGTTATTCTTATACTAAACCTTATAATTTCACCCCAGATATAAGGTGCTGTCGTCTTCCACTTTAAAAATTCAAAAATGGAAGCTGACCAAGTCTACTTGGGAGCGTACAGCACCTTCATCCATTTTTCGTACGAACCAACGCGTGGAATAAAAGCAGGTCCCTACCGTATAAAAGATTCATTTCATAAATTCCTATTGTGTTAAAAACTCATGTAACTTTTCTATATAATCTTCTTTATGCGTAACAAAAGCTTCACCATGCCCTGCCCCATCGAATATAATCAACTCTTTATCACTATTTGTTTGCGCATATAACGCTTCACTCATACGAGTAGGTACAAATGTATCTGCACTCCCATGAATAAACAATATAGGTATGTCTGTTTTTTTCACTTGTTCTACTGCGGAAGCTTCTTTTAAACCATACCCAGCACGTACTTTCGTCACCGCACTTGTACTAGGTAACAGTGGAAATGAAGGTAAATGGAACATTCGATCCATTTGGTAAGCAAACATGTCATACACACTCGTATAAGGACTATCTGCTACAATTGCTTTTACATTATTAGGGAGTTTCTCACCGCTTGCCATTAATACAGTCGCAGCCCCCATAGAAACCCCGTGTAACACAATTTCTGCATCTTCTCCTTGTTCTTCAATTACTCTATGAATCCAATCTACGTAATCCAGGCGATCATGCCAGCCGAACCCAATATAATTTCCTTCACTATCACCATGACCTCTTAAATCCGCTGTAAACATATTATAACCAAGTTCTTCATAGTAGTGTTGACCAAACATCCCCATGTCTAAGCCACTTCCTAAATAGCCATGTGCGAAAATAACTGTTTTATTTGTTTCTTTCTTTGCAGGTAAATAATAGCCTTGTAGTTTTAGCCCGTCGTAAGATGTCATATTCCACGTTTCAAAGTTCTGTTCACGGACCCAATCCCGCCAATCTCCTTCAAGCATTTCGTCTAACGCTTGCGCAGAAACTTCAAGATCTTCATTGCCTTGCAAAAAATCCTTTTGATTACGTGCAATTGCTAAATGATAAAAATAGAAACTAGCAATTATATCAATAATAAATAATAATATAATGACACTAACACTTATATACAAAACTCTTTTTTTCCTCAACAGTCTTTTCCACCTTTCACATCTTTCTTATTAATTATATAGGGAAAAAGCCTTATATAAAACTAACACGCAGCTGGTACTTGTTTACAAGTAATGAAAAATACTTGGGATAGAACTTCCTGCATATGAGGTCTCTAAACTATTCTTTTACACATAATTGCCTCTAAACGAATAGTTAAAAAGCCCCATTTGATACATCTTTCGTATCAAATGGGGCTTCTTTGTTTTAGTGAAATAAACCAGATTCTTTGGATTTTTTCTTCAGTTTATTTGTATGCCGATTAATGATTGGTTTAAAGAACGCACCTAGTACGATAGCTACAACCCCAAAAAAGCTGAGGTATAAAATATCCTTGCTCGCTCTCTCCCAAACGATACCGCCAACAGATTCTCGTAATAAGTCAATGGCGTAGGTAAACGGAAGAAATGGATTAATCATTTGGAAAAACTCTGGTAACAATACAACAGGATAGGTTCCTCCCGATCCAGCAATTTGCAGAACGAGAAATACAATTGCCATTGCTTTTCCGACATCACCAAACACGGAAACAACTGTATAAATAATAAGCATAAAAATAAAACTAATAAATATCCCAAACGTCATAAACCAATATGGCGCAGCCGCATCGACTCCTAGTAAGAGTAAATCACCTGCTGTTACAATAATCGTCTGTAAAAAACCAATTCCCATAAATGTATATAACCGTCCGAAATACATTTGTCGTTCTGTATAATTAATTTGGTCGTGCACATCGGTGGCTAGTAAAGAAATGAGCAGTAACCCACCAACCCATATTGCCAAAGCTGTATAAAATGGTGTCATACCAGTACCATAATTCTCCATTGGGAACAGCTTATTCTGATTTAGCTGAACAGGTTCCGCAAAGAAACCTTTCTCAGCTTCTGGGTCATTTTGCAACAGGTTAATAATTTCATTCATGTCCGTTTCACCTTTAATGCTACGAATTCTGTCCGCTAGCTCATTAACCTTACTATTCACATATGGGAATTCACCTAAGGCTTGCTTAAGAACATCTTCTCCTTTCCCTAAATTACTCTCTGTACTACCAAGAATACGTTCTACTTCTGGTATTGTCTCTTGAATATCTACCAAGATCCCTCGGGCTTCTGAAAGCGTACTTTTTGCTCGACTAATTTCCTCCATCACTGTAGGTTCAATCGATGCTTTATATTCTTTAACAAAAGCATCAATATTTGCCGAAGTATTTTCAGCCACTTGCTGCAAATCATTTACCATTTGATCTACATCTTTATCTTTCGCATCTATAAATTGGATAACTTCTTTATTTGTCTCTTTTATATTCGTTAAGGCTTCTTGTAATGTCGTCAGTCTTTTAATAACCTGATCCATTTGTTCACGATTCACGTTTGAGCTATTCCCTTGCTCACTTTCATTGTTGTCCGTTTGATCATTTTGTTGTTTCAATTGCTCTAACGAACTAATCACTGCCCCCACTCTATTAGCGCCATCGTCAAGCTGTTGGTTTATTTGATTAGCAAGTTCTTTTCCACCACTAAAATCAACATCTGCTTTCTGAACATCTTGCAGAAAGTTGTTTGCTTTACTCGCAACATCTTGCACTGTACGTAAATCCTGTTCAATTTGCGGAGCCATTTTATTTAATCGATCTTCTGCTTCTTTCAAAAAAGACGTTGTATTATCAATGGTTGTTAATCCATTATCGGTTGCTTTTTGCGCATCAGGAATTAAGTTTTGTGCCTTATTAACGATATCTTGTGCCTGATTTGCGTCAGATAATGATTGATTAAGCAAATCATTAATTTCCGGAAGCTTTTTCTCCATTTCAAATACGTAATTTTCAAAGCGTTTAATATCAGGTAAATCTTTCTCTAGTTCAATACCTAATTGGTTAAACATATCAAAGATTACCCCATTGACCGTAGAAATAAATTGACTACTTATTTGCTCGACAATAACCGAGGCACCTTTTTCCGTAATTTTCGGCGCAATCGCATTGACTTTTTCATTCACATAGTATTCTACGTTTGCTTTTTCTGGATTGTCTTCCATAACGCTACCCAATTGTTTTGAAAAATCCTTTGGAATAACGATAACAGCAAAATAATCACCGTACTCCACTTCTTCCATTGCCGTCTTTCGATCTGTAAATCGCCAATCCATTGCTTTATTTTCTTGAAGTGTGTCTACAAGATCTTTCCCAACGTCAATGTTTTCCCCTCTCACTGTTGCGCCCTGATCTTCATTCACTACTCCAACGGGGATCTGATCCGTTTGCCCATAAGGGTCCCAAGACGCCTTAATATTAAACCAAGCATAGAAAGAGGGTAAGAAAATAAGCCCACCAATGATAATCAGCGCCACCCAGTTCTTACTCAATTTTTTTATATCTGTCATAAATATTCTTAAGCTGTTTTTCATAGATTCACGCAACCTTCTAACCAAAAATGAATGACTGTTCATTTTTTAGTGATAAAAAACGAATATAATGGATGATTATAACAACGTTAATAGAACAATACCAGCCATAAGTATAAATCAATTAATTCTTAATACTCTAACAAAATAATTTTAGTTGGATTCTACAGTGTACGATTACCAAAAAACACGCCACTCAAACTACAAAAATGTAAATTATTCTTAACACAAGTTTGGTTAGACACAGAGTAACTCTCTATTCTCCGAAAATTGTTTAAGCATTTCCTATCCCCTATTGGAATAAGAATAGACCCCCTTGCAGCAATTATATGTTATTGCAAAAGGATCTATTCAACCACTGCACTAATTATATATGTCGCCTTTCCATTAAATGTATGCCCACACCAATCATAACAGTTCCCATTAGTAACAGAATACTCACCGGGTAGAAAAGTTCTTCCAACGAATAACCATAGTTTACAACCCCATGTAAAATTTCCATGCCATAAGTTAATGGATTTATTTTTGATATGGCAATTAGAAAGTTGGATTCTACAATTTCGATCGGCCAATAGGCACCACCAACCATAGCCATACAAACTGCTAGAATGGTAATAAATGCATTAAATTGTTGGGAATTTTTCACTATGGCTGTTAACAAAATACTTAATGCAACAATGGTAAAAACATAGGGAATTAAAAGTAATAATGTTTCCGGAAATTTCCCATTAAAGTCAACGCCAAAAACAAAATAGAAAAACGAGAATATAATCAATACTTGCAAGTACCCTATACAAAAACTGTAAATCATATTTCCAGCGTACATTTTCCATTTCTTAACTGGAGATAAAATAAGCCGATCCCAAACCCCTTCCTGCTTTTCAATTAGCATTGGTAACACATTATAAGCAACCGTATAAATAACGAAAAACAAACCAAAGCCAAATACATACTGATAAATTGGATCGTACATCATCGTCTGATCAGTAGTAAAATTGCTTGTAGTAACAGAGAAAACAGGATTTTTTGAAGCTTCGTCAATTTCCTTTTGCAACGCATTCTCCGTTTGTTTTAAATCACCTATATGCTCTATTATTTTTTGCCGTTGTCCATATTCTGTATAAGCTTGACGTATCATATTGTCCACGGACGAAACCGTTGTTGATTCTACACCTACGATTAACTCATATGTGTCTTTATTTAGTATGGCGCCAACTTCTGCTTTTCCTTCCTTCACAGATTGAATTAATGCATCTTCTTCCACCTCTTTAAAGGAAATGCTTTCTTCATCATTCAATGTTGTAAGGATAGAAGAACCTGTTACTTCCTCGTCCGCAATTACTATGGGAACGCTAGATCGACTCTCAAAACCAGTTAGTCCCATAATAAGCGCAAACACAATACATATTCCAGTAAAACCGAGAAACGCCCACGGATTACGTAATAGATGTTTTAGCTTAGCAAGTAAGATTGCTGTCATACCATTCTCCCCCTTTTAGGAAATGTCATTGCAGCAATCATAATCATGGCAAAACCAAAAACAGAAAGAAATAAAATATGATTACCGATTTTTTCAATAGATTCCCCTCTTAATATTGCTAAATAGGCTGACATTCCTGATCCATTAGGAGTAAAATTACCAATTAGTTCAATGACTTGAACATTTTCTCCGATTGGAAAAAAGCTACCTCCAACTAAAGCGAGTATGGACACAATGACACTTGAAAATAAATTGGTTACCGCTTCGGAATGCATTCGATAACTAATTGCTGTTAATAAGACAGTAATACCTCCAACCGAAATGGAAAATGCAATCGTTATTAAAATAAAAGCTGTTAAATCATCCCATGATACATCAAAGATAAGCCAAGCAAAACCATAAATAACGAGTAATTGTATGAGCGAAAAAATTACAGCTGAACAAAGGACACCTGTAAAATAGGTCCATTTTGACATATTAGCTAGAATAATGCGCGCAAACACAAAGCTTTGCCTTTCCCGAAATGCTATAAGCCCAATTGTTGAAGCAACAAATAGTGCATTCATTACAGCCATGCCAACAGTGTAATATTCTTTTGCCGTTATAGGTTTGCTTTGCTCAAGATTTTTTTGTTGGCCTTCAACAGATATAGTAGATAAAGCTGCCTCGTTTTGATCCATTCCTTTTTCTTCAAGTAATGACTCCAAAGTAAGCTGTTGCTGAAAGCTTTTAATAATACTTTGAATAGCTCCTGCACTAAGTTGTTTCTCTTCGTTTTCATACAGTTGTAACTGTGGAGCCTGCTTACGATCTAACAAAATGTATGAAAGGTATTGATAGGAAAAATCTTCTGGAACTTCAATAACTGCAGTATACGTGTCCTCCTGCAATATTTTACTTTTTTCTTCCACACTAACCTCTTTTAACTCCATCATTTTCGAGATCCCTTTTGTATGAAAAATTGTTTTTAACATTTGAATAGGTAAACGTTTTTCTATGTTTGCTACTGTGTCCTCCGTCAATCCCAGGTCCGTTTTAAAATCACGTTTAAATTTTTCAAATTGCTCCCTTTCTGAACTGTGCTCTATCATAGCTACTTTTGCATGCATACCTGGCGAGTCTCCATCCATAAAGTTCCCTAAAGCTGACCCTAAAATTACAATAAGAACAACTGGTAAAGCGAGAAGTAACAACAGCTCTACAGGACTTCTCCATAATAGAAGGAATTGTTTTTTAATAATTTGTCCAATCATCTGCCACTCTCCTAATCTCGCAACGCTCTACCAGTAAGATGTAAAAACACATCTTCTAATGTCGGTGTTTTTATATTGACAGAAATTAACTCGATGTTTGCCTCATCTGCCATTGCAATTAAATCTTTAAATAGATTAACCTCTTTAGAAACCATGACGGTAATCTGTTTATCCATTACATCCACACTATTTACAAGTGGACATGTTTTTAATTCATAAATAAATGGATTGGTTAGATGGCTTGCTTTAATTACGATTGATTTTTCACCAGATAGAATACGGTTTATCTCTTCCTTTGTTCCAGCTGCAATAAGATTCCCTTTATCCATGATATAAATGCGATTACATAAATACTCGACTTCTTCCATATAATGGCTCGTATAAAGAATTGTGACATTCATTTCTTTGTTTAATCGTTTTACCGTTTCTAAAATATACTTTCTCGATTGTGCATCAATTCCAACAGTCGGCTCATCCATAATAAGTAATTCTGGTTCATGTAATAAAGCTACTCCAATATTTAACCGTCGCTTCATCCCACCAGAATATGTTTTCACTGCTTCTTTCTTTCGATCTGCTAAACCAATTATTTGTAGAACGTCTTCTATGCGTTTTTGTAATTGTTTTCCTTTAATCTGATAAATCCTACCAAAAAATCGTAAATTTTCTTCCGCAGTTAAATCCTCGTATAGCGCAATTTCTTGTGGTACAATGCCAGCAACTTTACGAAAAGACGTAGGGTTTTTTAAAATACTTCGATTGTCAAAGTAGACTTCCCCTGCTGTTGGCTCCACTAATGAAGACATAATAGATATAGCTGTTGACTTCCCGGCTCCATTTGGCCCTAGTAAGCCAACAATTTCACCACGTTCCATGAACATATTCATATTCTTAACTGCATACGTTTGTTTAAATTTCTTTGAAATATTTACTAATTCAAGCATAACATTCCTCCTGTTAATCATCTTATCGGTTTTACTTTCTATTTTGCAGTATCTTCAGTCATTAAAAAAAAAATAAAAGTGACGGAGGTCACTTTTATTACTCTATAAGAAATGACTTACAAAGTTATTCTAAAATAAATAAGTTATTCATCGTTTTAAGTTCATACTTTCATAGAAGCATTACATCGTTAAGTGATGTTTCACAGCGAAAATAGCAAGTTGCGTCCGATCTCGTAAGTTAGTTTTTTGTAAAATTTGTGTCAAATGGTTTTTTATCGTCCCAAGAGACAAATGTAATGTTTGAGCTATTTCCTTGTTTGTTTTTCCTTCCCCTACTAATCTGGTAATAAGTAATTCTCGCTCTGATAAAGGAACGTCTAATTCTGTCTTGTTTTGTTCTGTACCTTTTAGTAAACGCGGCATCACTTTAGCAGCTACCTCTTCATGAATCGTCATTCCACCACGCATACAGCTATGTACTGCATCAATCAACTTTTTTGACTCTGTAGTTTTAAGCAAAAAGCCTTCTGCCCCTTCTTTTAAAGCTGATAAAACATAGTCATCATCATTAAACGTTGTTAAGATGAGAATTTTTACAGAGGGGTTCATCTGTTTAATAATCCGAGTAGCTTCAATACCATTCATGACCGGCATTCTAACATCCATCATTACTAAGTCAACAACATGTTGTTCAACAATTTTAATTGCTTCTTTTCCATTCGCAGCTTCAAACGGTACGCTAATTTGCTCATCTTGCTGTAAAATTACTTTTAAACCTTGCCGAACAATAGCTTGATCTTCAACAACTAGAATTCGCCACATGCTTTTCAATCTCCTTTACAACGCATGGAATAGTTCCCACAACTACAAAATGCTGCTCTGTTTGATAAATATGTAATTTACCATGTATCTCCTCTATTCGTTTTCGCATGTTTGTTAACCCAAACCCAACAACAAACTGTCTAGCCTGTAAAATTCGGTTTCTAATCTCAAAAGTGACATCATCCACTGCCGATCTTCCTAGCTCTACTTGTACTTCTCGATATGAGGAATGCCGCATGACATTTGTTAAAGCTTCTTGTATCGCTCGATATAAAGTAATACTTTGCTTATTTGTAAGCGCAACTGATAGAACACCTTGCTTCATCGTAAACTTCACCATTAGCTGACTTTCTGCTTCTAACTTTCGAATGAGTTGAACAACAGATGCTACACCCTGAATCTCTTCCTGGTGTAAAGCCTTTACAGCCTCTCTTGTTTCTTTTAAAGCTTCTTTGGCCATTATTTTTAACTCTTCATAGTCACGTTCCTTATTTTGAATGGATAAAATTTCTATTTTCATCATAAGCGCTGTTAAGCGGTGTCCGACAGAATCATGAATGTCGCGAGCAATATTTGTCCTTTCCTCTAATCTCGCCTCTCGATCAGCTGAAGCATTCATTCGTTTGTTTTTTCGAAATTCGCCAAGTAGTTGCTCATACATTTGCCTTAGCTCTTGCCTTTCTGTAAAAATCCTATTTCCGACTAATATTAAACTAACAAAAAGAATATGTAATAAGATTACTTCGATTATGAAATCTTTAATTAAAATCGTGTACAAAATGGAAATTACAAAATTAACGATGAGATAGCCTTTCAATAAATATCCTTGTAACCTAAAAGTAGCATCGACAACGAGAAAATAAAGATAAGTGATGATATAAAATTGCTCAGTCCCTACTGTCCACATGTGTAGAATTGCAATAACAGACAAGACAACATAGAAATAGATATGATGCTTTTGTAACGATAATAAGCAAAAAAAGGCAAAAGAAACTGCAAATAAACTAATGCTAAACGGTATATAATTACTATCAAACAAAATAAGCATAAGCCATAAACAACTAAACAAGCTAACCCTTCCCATAAATACCCCCACAGCTTCACCCCTCCCTCCTTCAACATGCACTTGCCACCAAGTATTAAAAAACAAAATTTAAGTGTTTGACGTTCCAAATTTCCTTATATCACAAACCTAATACTTGCAAAAACAAACGTCTACAATCATAGTCAATCAACGACGGTAAACGGTGATTATTCTCTATAGTGTAACAGAAAAGCCAAGTTTAAAAACCATTCCATTCACTCGTCAACTTTCTGAATAAAAACTCCCCAACTTGTTCCCGTTCCTATATGATACGCTTTAGCAAAAGAACCTTGATTAAGCGCAATAGCTGCTTTATCTAATGAATTAATGTATAGTAATGGTTCTCCTAAATGTGTTTCAGCGAATGAACGGACAAATAATAGTTTGTTTTTGTATACATCCTTCTGATGATGCGAAATCGTAACATACAGCCTATCCCCATATTGATACTCAGCTTCAACTAATAAACGACGATCTATGTTTGTCCACACATTTCCAAATCGCACATCAAGTATGTCGATACATCCACGAATGATTCCTTTATTAATTGCAGCCTTCTCTTCTTTTAAACAAGTAATTCGGTCTTCATCCCTTTTCGGTCCAACCTCTTCATAACGAATGACACCAGCAGAAAGTCTTGCAGCTGTATATGCGTAAATATCCCTTCCATGAAAAGTGTGTGACTCTCCGGATCGCGGCAATCGGTTTATTTTTTCATCAATGATTCGAACTTCTTTTATACCAATATGGCTTTTAACATGCGTCAGTGTTCCGTTATCTGGTGTTACAATATACTGGTCGCTATTTGTTTTAACAACAACACTTAATCGATCCGTTCCTACCCCAGGGTCGACAACAGAAACAAACACCGTTTCTTCTGGCCAATAGGACATCGTTTGATATAAACGGTAAGATTCTTCCCAAATATTATATGGAGAAATATGATGTGTTAAATCAAAAACTTGAATGGAAGGATCCACCGATTTAGCAACACCATACATAGCACTAACCGCGCCATCACTTAAACCAAAGTCTGTTTGTAATACAACATGCTTTAACATTTCTATTCCTCCAATATTTTATCATAAGGATATCTCTTTACTTATCCTACTAGAGATTACAGTTGTTACACTTTTTTCATTTAACTTATGTCTTTAAGTACCGTTTCTTATGTTTAAAAAATCTTTATGTATCATTCAGTCACTATGGCAAAAAACGATGTTTCCTAAGTACAAAAACACGCTCCCATCTCCAATTCTGGATAAGGACGTGATTATATTTACGTCATACCACCTAATTTTACAGCAGCTACTATATACAGTTTTCCAAATATGCTTACTCAAAAACTCGATCACACTTTGACATCAAGTACAGTTTGCAGCTGATACTTAGGTTACTCAAACAAAAAACGCTCCGTCGTAATCTACAAATGATTAAAAACGATGTTTAAAGAGGTCATTGTATGCCATTCAGACTTTTCTACTGAACCAGTCTTGTCGTAAAATCTCTATCATAAAAAGTGGCTTATAGCTTCATTAAAATCTGTCCATCTTTCATTTTGTCAAAACATGTATTCATGCTAACAATAGCCTATTTACCCACAGAATTGCCTATTTTCTACTTACGTAATTTGAAAAGAAACAAATCTAGGTTTATAACCTACGAAAAAGCAAATATAGCATAGGGAATATTGCTTAATTAATTGAAAAATAAGAATTTTATACCATTTCCTAATAATTCCCACAAATTACTGCTGGATTATAGTATAATGAGGGGGACGGGTTATGCAGAGGGCGAAAGCAGTGAAGAAGATTTCTTCATGCTTGGCGACTGGTAATCCCTTAGAGAAAGGGGCTGAATGAATTGATACCAATTGACAAGACGATTGAACTGATGTTTTCGTTCGCAACGCTTGTATTGTTAATTGTAAATAGCCGCGAAAGCAAATAAAGCCTCTCTGCCGACGGAGTTAGTAAAGGATAATGATGACGCCACTAATGACATGATGTGCCATGCTATCCTATAGCGAAGTCGCCATAAGGATAACCCGTCGCAGGAGTCGTAAGTTGCCGCTTACGACTCCTTTGCTGTCCCCCGTCCAACTAAAAAATCACTGCATCATCTCTCTCTAATCCTTTCATTGCAATTCCATTTCAAACAACCAATCTTATACTATTAGCGAACAGTTACACTTATTCATACTAAACGCTAAACTAATTATTTCTTCCTACTACATTCATTATACCCTATTTTCTGACTACTAATCGACAATAAACATAAGCTATTCGTCAAATATAATTCAAAATCACCTTCCACGCTTCCACCTTATCTACAAAACGCTTTGTATATTTCCCGGGAATTGGGCTCGTTGAAGGTAGCTTAACCACATCTACTTGAGCTAAATGCTCTTGCTTAAAATACTTATTTAATAGTTGATAGGATTTCCCTCCATTACAAGCAATTAATTTGATGGCAGGATACTTATGTAATAAAGAAGGAATATCATTAGGGGTTTCATCTTTAATATTTGCATCTAAACTGCCTGCTCGATAACAAGTCCCTACCGTATCCCAAAGTGCTAAGCAATGTTTTTTACAAACCTGCAACTTTTGCGTATAATCGAATACCTTAGGTTCTTGAAGGATCGTGAACAGGATATCCCAAAACTGATTTCTTGGGTTTCCATAGTACTCTTGTCGTTGAAGTGATTGTTTTCCTGGCATGGAACCAAGGATAAGCACTTTAGGATCTTTTGGTAAAACAGGTTGAAAAGATGATAGTCTTTCCATCTTACTACCTCCTATGCATAATCTGAACAGAACCCTTAGATTATAATACTAACATCTTTAGAAAGTAGGGAAAACATGAAAGCTATTATTATAAATCAATATGGTCATGCAAACCAGCTTCAAGAACGTGATGTTCCTAAGCCACAAATAAAGGATAATCAAGTGCTTGTAGAGATGCACGCTACAAGCATTAACCCAATCGATTGGAAAGTTCGTGAAGGTTATTTAAAGGAGATGCTACCACTTGAGTTCCCCATTATCCTTGGTTGGGATGCTGCTGGTATCGTTCAAGAAATTGGTTCGAGCGTTACAAAATTTAAAACTGGTGACCGTGTATTTGCCCGTCCAGAAACAAGTGCACAAGGAACTTATGCAGAATACACCGCGATAGACGAAGATAAACTAGCGCTTCTTCCTGAAAATATTACATTTGATGAAGCAGCAGCTGTACCTTTAGCCGGTTTAACGGCTTGGCAATGCCTTTTTGACTTTGGCCAAGTCAAAGCGAATGACAAAGTATTCATTCACGCTGGGTCTGGAGGAGTCGGAACATACGCCATTCAATTTGCAAAACATGTTGGCGCATATGTAGCTACTACAGCAAGCGAGAACAATAAGGAACTTGTTGAATCTTTAGGAGCGGACAAGTTTATTAATTATAAAAAAGAAGATTTCACTGACATCATTAAAGACTACGATTTAGTTATTGATACCATTGGTGGAGAAGTACAAGAAAAGAGCATGCATGTATTAAAAGAAGGTGGAAAATTAGTTTCCATTGTTCAACCACCAAATGAAGCTTTAGCAAAAGAATTAGGGATTACAGCTGGATTTTTATGGTTACAAGCAAATGGAAAGCAACTCGAGGAAATAGCAAAGTTAATGGAAAGCGGTCATGTCAAATCCATTGTTGGACATCACTTCCCGCTAACGCAAGAAGGAGTACAACAAGCTCACCAGCTTAGTGAAACGCATCATGCTAAAGGAAAAATCATTATAAATATGAAGTAAATATTTGATGATGTGGTCATAAACGACATGACCATATCATCTTTTTTGGCAGTATACTGCATGTGGTGGCATCCTCAATCGCAATAGAGTATAACAGTTTAAAAGCTGGTCAACAAGTCAAGTTTTTCTAATGGAAAACGAGCTCAAATAAAAAAATTGTGCCGTGAACATGACGTCAACTTATTTAAAAAAGTTCTTTTTATACCTCATGTAACGTCCATAACTTAAGTGTTCTCTTTGTTTCTATCTTTACGAACATACATTCTAGTTCTTATGTGATTTATCCAAGTATGAAAGTAAACAGACAATTTTTTTCCTACGTTATCTTTTAAAAATAAACCTAATGAAAACAGTAAGTAGAGATGGAGCAGTACAATAATAAAAGCATTTAAATTAGCAGCCACTATTTGTTTAAAAACATACATGAACCCATTCGTGTTTGTTGGTTTTCCATTTATAAATAGAAAAGCTACTAACGGTGAAGCAATAGCTAAAACAATCGATGCATAGGCAAAAGGAATCCATTGATCACGAAAATTATGAATAATTGCAAGCAAAAACGTAGCAACAATAAAAATAACATACATAAAGACTAGTGTTGCAGACAACAAATTCAACATATATCACCTCTTTAAGCATGTACCCCACTTACTTCCTTTACAACCTTTTTTGGTAAGTAAGCATAAAGAAAGCTGTCGTATACGTTAAGTGACAGTGTTTTTCGTCATGGTACTCGATGATAAGCTAAGTTCCTCTAAAAGAAACTTGTACTAAAATAACTATTCATATGAAGCCCCTATATGATTCCGCGTAGATATTTTTAAAGATACTTGCAATTACTTTTAATATAAGTTATTTCCACAACATTAGCCATACTCAAGCTTCCTGTTGTTCTAAAACTTTTTCTTTTATTTTTTTGGACGTCTTGTCTTTTACGAAGAAAGCTAAGATAAGACCAAGGAAGGAAATTGCTGTTGCAACATAAAACGCCATGTTCACCCCATGTATTTGTCCTGTAACAGTTACTTCTTTACCAGTACTCAAAGCCGTCACAGTCATAATTGTAATTAATAAAGCTGTTCCAATGGATGCGGCAACTTGGCGCATTGTATTCGTCATTGCTGAACCATGTGGAATTAAACGATAGGATAATTGATTTAACCCCGCCGTCGTAGAAGGCATCATAATCATGGATATACCAAACATTCGAACTGCAAAGACGATAGTTAAATAAGTAAATGACGTATCTACAGACAGATTGGTATACAATAATGACGTAATCGTTAATAAGAATAGCCCAATGATGACTAAATATCTAGCACCAAATCGGTCAAAAATTCTTCCATTGATCGGCGACATAATTCCCATAAGTAGTGCGCCTGGCAAAATCATTAAACCAGATTCAAATGGCGTAAATCCCGCCATATTTTGCATATAGATTGGCAGAATGGTTTCTGCAGAAATTAAGCCAATAAACCCAATCATTCCAATGATCATCGTAATGGTAAATATTTTGTTTTTAAATACTCGAAATTCTAAAATTGGCTCTCTTAGCTTAAATTGACGTGTAATAAATAGTGCTAAAGTAATTACTCCGATAGCTAACGACACAAGCACCGATTGATCGATCCACCCACTATTACCAGCACTACTGAATCCGTAAAGTATTCCTCCAAAACCGAGGGTTGAATATACTATGGATAAGATATCAACTTTTGGATAGGTACGTTTTGTTATATTCTTCATCACAAAATACGCAATGATAACGTTCATAATAGCTAAAGGTAAAACGACATAAAAAATAGACCTCCAATCGAAATGCTCAACTAACCAACCAGAAATAGATGGTCCTAAAGCAGGGGCAAAACCAATTACAAGCCCAACCATTCCCATGGCAGTTCCTCTTTTTTCAATTGGAAACATAAATAAGAAGATGGTCATCATCAGTGGCATCATAACTCCAGCACCAGCAGCTTGAATAACTCTTCCCGTCATTAATAGAAAAAAGCTTGGTGATATAGCGCAAATAAATGTACCAACAGAAAATGTTCCCATAGCTGTAATAAATAATTGTCTTGTAGTAAAGGTTTCAATTAAAAAAGCAGTAATAGGTATCATAATGCCGTTTACGAGCATAAAAATCGTCGTTACCCATTGGGCGGTATTTTCCGTTAAATGTAAGTCTTGCATAATAGGAGGTATAGCTGTGGTAAGTAATGTCTGATTTAAAATGGCTAAAAAAGCTCCAGTAATCAGCACGATAACGATCGGTAATTTATTCATATTCTCTACTTCTTTTACGGATTGACGTCCCATCCTATTCCCCCTTTCTCTTTGAAAACAACCAAATACGACTTATATAGAAAAGTATCTCTTATTCTATCATAAGTCTATTGGATAATAAATAAAGTAAAATTTCACGCAATAGAGTTATAGGAAAGGTGCTTCAACGAAGAAAAGCGGAACAGAGTGGAGATCAAAATACCGTTATTCACTCCCTTCGCTTTTTTTCTAATCAGGTTTTGAAGGGAGAATAAATACGGTACTTCATATGTTGTGGCATCTATATCTTTATACTTCTTGCTCACGCAAACTAATATGCTCATTGGTTTTTCTTTGTGGCAGCATATGGAATAAGATGTTTAGTACTATAGCTGTAACACTTCCTGCCACAATGCCATTACTTGTTAATATTTGAATGCTTTCAGGAAATTTGGCAAACAATTCAGGTACGACAGTTACACCTAACCCCATTCCTACAGAACATGCCACAATCATCGCATTTTCCGATGATTTCATAATGACAGGACCGAGCATTTTAATTCCTTGAGAAATTACCATACCAAACATAGCAATCATCGCACCACCTAATACAGGAGTTGGAATAATTGTCGTTAAAGCAGCAATCTTAGGAATGAAACCAAGCGTTATAAGCATGACACCAGTAATAACGATAATGCTTTTCTTTTTCACACCAGTCATTTGCATCAAACCAACATTTTGAGAAAAAGCGGTGTATGGAAAGGCGTTAAAAAAGCCTCCCATTAAAATAGCTAATCCTTCCGCCCGGTAACCGTTTGCCAAGTCCTTCCCTTTGAGTTTTCGATCTGTTATATCTCCCAAGGCAAAATATACACCTGTAGATTCTACTAACGAAACGATCGCTACTAAGGTCATCGTTAAAATAGCAGACCATTCAAATGTTGGTGTACCAAAATAAAAGGGGTGCGGTAAATGAAGATAGGAAGCTTCTCGAACAGCTTGAAAATCAACTAACCCCATCATCCCAGCCGCTAATGTTCCGACAATTAAACCTACTAAAATAGCAATAGATTTCATAAATCCTTTAGCAAATCGATATAATATAATAATAAATAATAGCGTCCCAAAGGATAAACTTATGTTTACTAATGAGCCAAAGTCACTTGCTCCTTGCCCGCCCCCCATATTATTTATAGCTACAGGTATAAGCGTAATTCCAATAATCGTTACAACAGAACCTGTTACCACTGGAGGAAAGAATTTCACCAATTTACCAAATATCCCGCTTACAGCAATGACAAAAAGCCCAGATACAAGAATAGCTCCATATATAGCAGTCACTCCATAACTAGAGCCAATTGCTATCATTGGACCTACGGCTGTAAAAGTACAACCCAAAACGACAGGTAAGCCAATTCCAAAGAATCGATTTCGTAAAACCTGTAATATAGTCGCTACACCACACATTAAAATATCAATAGCAACAAGATACGTTAGTTGAGCTGACGTTAAGCCAAGTGCATCACCAACAATAAGTGGTACTAAAATAGCCCCTGCATACATAGCTAATAAATGTTGTAGCCCTAAAGCAGCATTCTTCATGCTAGTTTTCCTCCTCTAAAAAGGTGACATTTCCGTCTGATAAATGTGCTATTCTGGCAAGGGACTCTACTCGATAACCAGCGTTACGAATGGATTTTCCACCATCTTGAAAACTTTTTTCAATTACAATACCTATCCCAGCAATCGTTGCTTTAGCTTGCTTTAAAATATCAATCAAACCAAATACGGCTTGTCCATTAGCTAAAAAATCATCAATAATGAGAACTGTATCGTCCTGAGTTATAAACGTTTGCGAAATTGAAATTTCATTTGTTTCTTGTTTGGTGAAAGAATGGACTTGTGCAGAATAAAGATGATCCGTTAATGTTAGAGATTTACGTTTTCTTGCAAACACAACAGGTACCTTTAAAACTAAACCCGCCATCACGGCAGGAGCAATTCCTGAAGATTCCAAAGTCAATATTTTCGTTATCCCAGCAGCTGCAAATCGATCAGCAAATTCTTTTCCAATCTCCTCCATTAAGGCTGGGTCAATTTGATGATTTAAAAAAGCATCCACCTTTAAAACCGTATTGGATAATACTTTTCCTTCTGCTAAAATAGTCTGTTTTAAACGCTCCATGATGATAAACTTCCTTTCCATGTCAATATGCATACAAGATTTTCATTTTTAAAAGGTGGACTTCAATGAAGCTTTTATGCAGTTAAATAAGTCCAATTAGGAAAGGAGTGCTATACGGTAAATCTGCATATTTTCCGATTATGAAAAAAACTCGAAAATCCGCTTCCGTCAACCTAACTATGAACGGAAACTGATTTTCGAGTTAAAAGAGAAACGATCGTATTTTGCATAAGAAAACTTCACGTGATGGCGAAATGCGAACACTTTTCTTACAGTGTAAAATACAATCTATATCAGTTATTTTCATAGTCGGTTTATTTACGGTAAACCGGTAGAAACTCGCAAGCCTTATCCCTGCTATTATATGAAAATCGTATTTATTTGAATGTAATTAGTATAGCACGTCACCATGAATAAACAACCCGCAAATAAATAAAACTAACATTACTATTTTTCTGATATTTTTTCTAACTTTTCTCCAAAAACTCTAGCCGATTTCCAAAGGGATCACTAACGTAGAAGCGTTTATAATTTGGCAATCGCTCGTCTTCCAAATAAGCTACATCGTGGTCTTGTAAATATTGTTTTAGCTCATCTAAATGTTTTACGTAAATAGCAGGATGTGCTTTTTTCGCTGGCATAAACGGTTCTTCCACACCAATATGTATATGAACATCACCTGATTGTAGCCAAATCCCGCCATTTTTTTGTAAATTCTCTGGTTTATTTATTTCTTTAAATCCTAGAACATGAACGTAAAATGCCCTTGCTGTTTGTTCCTCATCTTTTGGTGCTGTTAATTGAACATGATCCAATTTTTCATAATAAAATGCCATCTTATCCCCTCCCTGTTTTTAGTATAAGGGGAAATGACATCGCTTGCTAATACCGTTTGATTATCACATGATATCATAACTAATTATGATGTTTGTTTTTAATGTTATTAAAAGTTACTTTCAGAAAAAAAGCGAACTCCACCCTTCTTTTCAACGTACGATTCAAGCAAAATCAACTGTTTTTCCAAAACCAATCGAAAGAGCTTTCCCATAAATACCCCTTGCTACAGCTAAGTCAAAGTAAGCCGTACCGACGGATTTTAAAAAAGTGATTGCCTCAACAGATGGGCGAATAATATGCTCCTGTCGAATCCGTTCATTTAATTCTGCAAACACCTGATGAAGCTTTTAATGAAGGATACCATTCAACGCGTATTATCATTCTTTGCATTCTTTAAGAGAATTGCTAATACCAACTAATCCCAAATGCTTAGAGCAACTTCCGTCCTTTCAGCTCAACCAAAAATTAACACTTTCAATTTTTATTAAATTAACCAGCTTCACTAATGCCAGTTATTATTAAAAACGATATTAACTTAAGATATTTTTTCTCAATGTTTTGCACGGTTAAACTTATCATTTAATATCCCTACAAGAGATGCCGACATAATAATTAAACCACTTAAAATAGTCGCAAACTGAATATTTATGTACTCTATTAAAAATCCAAAAATGTAGTAACCGATTGGTAAAAATAAAAGACCACCAAACATTTGCAGACTTGTTACACGACCGAGATATTCTTCTTCAATTAATTCTTGAACGGTACTATCCCATATAATTACAAAAGATGTAATGGAAAAACCTATACCAAACATAATTATTAAAGACATTAGAAAATGATTTGAAAATGACAAAAACAATATTAATAGTCCCAAACTAAACATAAATATATAGTATTTTTTGAAGCTCTTGGAAACTTCTGATTGTTTACTAATTAACCATGCCCCTAAAAATGCCCCTAGCGCCATACTACTTAAAAACCAACCAAAACTTTCAATTCCATTGAAATATTCATTTGCATAAATTGGAAGGATGATAACATCAAATGAAGCGACACCTATGTTAACTATGGAACCAATCAAGATACTTAAACCTAACCACTTATGTTTAAATAAGATTTGAAATCCTTCCTTAAATTGTAGGAACATTGTTTTTTTAAATTCTGATTGTGGTTTTTTTTCTAATGAAATAAATACAAAGGTAAAGGCGGCAAGCAAAAATGATAAACCATTCATTCCAAAGGCTATAAATATGCCAAAAGTCGCAACTAAATAGGCGGCTAAAACAGGTCCCACCATTTCCAGTACTTGTTGTGCCATCGATCTATAGGAATTCGCTTTAACCAGATGTTGTCTATCAACAATACTCGGCAATATCGCTTTTAATGTTGGTCGATATAAAGTGTTCAATGCTCCCAAGAAAAAGCTAAGTAAGTAAATATGCCAAATGAGTATATTTCCACTTAATATTAGATAGGTAATAAGTAAAAGGGCAAGACCCCTCATTATGTTAATGACTACAATCAGAAATTTTTTAGGGAGTTGATCTACGAGCATGCCACCGAAAAGAAGAAGAAAGAGTTGAGGTATAATAAACATACTTTGAGTTGCACTGATGTCACTTGCTTGACCATCCAAGTAAATAATTAGAAAAGGCAAGGAGGTTGAAAATAAAGCAATCCCTGTAAATGAAATGATTTGTCCACTAAATAACATAGTGAAGTTTTTATTTCTCCACATTTTTCACCCCTCCTGATGATATTCTATTACAAATATATATATTTGTATAACATTATATATTCTTTCTATTCTCAAAAATATAAATAAAAATGAATTAAATCTATATTTCGTTTATTATATGTTATAAATTGAGGGGGAAAATTTAGGTGGTGATTTATAAGGAATATTTTTTATATAATTAGCTTAGGCGATCATAAATGCCAATAGAAATTCCAACTAAACATGTTCAAAGAAAAAGGGATGCCCCTTTTGTAGAATAAAGTTAGCACACAAAATTCACAGAAAAGAGAGCTTCCCTTTGAACGGTCTTGGTAACGATAGTGTAAAAAGTTTTTTTATAAATGAATATACTTTCCAATTAAGGAGAAGATCATTTATGCAAAAATCATCAGAAATTCGGAAAGAGAATGTCGTACTGTAGAAGATGTTCCAGACAGATAGTAGATCTCGTGCTACAGTTAACAATATTAGCAGATTTCATGTCAGATTTGACAGTTTGTACTACTTGTATGGAGTTATTTACTCCCCATTCGATTAATTTATCCTTAAATGCGAAAGTTTTTTCTAATATACGATTATATCAAATAATTTCTTTAACAGAAGCAATATCTGACGATACATCCGCACTTGGCATATATAAATCGGAGCCATTGAACGTTGGAAGATGTATAACTGTCCGATGCGGATTTTTAATCATTGCATTATTTTTTGCTTGTAACCCTTGCTTCAAATCTTTTATTGCATCGAGCATGAAATAATTTTCTCGTATTTCTTTTTTCGATGAAATTAACATATAGGATTCTTTTCCGCTTATTTCTTAAAAATTCCTTTTAATACGAAAGCAACATTAGCAGGCCTTTCAGCTAATCTTCGCATATTATAGCCGAACCAATCATCGCCGTAAGGCATGTATACACGTACTTTGTACCCTTCTTTTAGTAATTGTTTCTGAAGCTCAAGTCGAATTCCATAAAGCATTTGAAACTCAAACTGCTCTTTGGAAATTTGATATGTTTGTTCCAGTTCTTTTGTATAAGTAATGATCTCATCATCATGAGTAGCTACTGCCGTGTAATTACCATTTAACAAGTTCTGCTTAATAATTTTTTTATAATTCTTATCTACATCTGATTTATTAGGAAAAGCAACTTTTTCTGATTCCTTATATGCCCCCTTTACTAATCGCAAGTATGGGTTATATGGATTTAATGCTTCTAAATCTTCTTCTACTCGGTATAAATAGGCTTGCAGTACAGTTCCTACATTATCATATTCCTGTTTAAGACTCGTAAAAATATGTAACGTTTTCTCTAATCGTGCATAGTCTTCCATATCTATCGTAACAATAACATCATTTTCTTTACCTGCTTGTAATATTTTGTGCATATTCTCCATCACAAGCTCATGAGATATATCTAACCCAAGTGAAGTAAGCTTTAAAGATAATTCGGATTGTAAGCCTTCTTTAGCAATTACTTCAATTGCTTTGACACATTCCTCCGCAGACTGTTTAGCCTCTGATTCACTATCTATAAACTCCCCTAGGTGGTCTACAGTGATAACAAAACCTTTTTCATTTAAAGCCTTTATTTTTTGTGCAGCTTCTTGAATATTTACCCCTGCGACAAAACGTGAAGCTCCAAAACGAAAGCCATATTTTTTTGCTACTTTTGTTAAAGTTTTATTATTAGATAGAAACAAAAAGAAATTTCGCATTATTTGTTCCATGAACTTTCCCCTCCCGACTTTCTCTAAACTTTGGTTGCTATCATTTTATATTGTATATAGGGAAGTATAAAATTTTAGGCTTTATCGTATAAGAAAAAACGACAGCACTTTTCGCCATTGAGACTGGCGTTTTCTAATAACGAGATAGCGTCAAGTCAATTGCCTTATTCTGTTTGTAGTTAAACTATCTCCCTCTGTTTTTATGCATAAACAGAGGGAGATGTGACTATTCATTTTAGCAAGAATGCCCTATTCTATTTACTTTAAGAACTAAAACATTTCTGAAGTTGTTTTACCTTGCATATGATGTATCAAGTAGTCTGGTCCTCCTGCTTTGGAATCCGTTCCAGACATATTAAATCCACCGAATGGCTGATAACCTACAATTGCTGCTGTGCAGCCACGATTAAAGTAAAGGTTTCCAACATGAAAATCTTCTCTCGCTTGTTCAAGATGAGCACGATTGTTTGTAATAACAGCGCCAGTCAGACCATACTCGGTATTATTTGCAATTTCAATTGCTTCCGTAAAATCTTTAGCTTTCGTAAGACCAACAACAGGGCCAAATATCTCTTCTTGCATAATCCGACCTTTCGAATCCACATCGGCGAATACGGTTGGCTTTATAAACCAACCTTTGCTATCATCACCTTCACCACCGGCGATTAACTCTCCTTCCTGCTTACCAATATCAATATACCCCATTATTTTATCATATGCAGCTTGGTCAATAACCGGCCCCATATAATTTGCATAGTCTACTGGATCACCTACCGTTAACGCCTCTGTTAACTCTACAACACGGGTTTTCACATCTTCATACACGTCCTCATGAATAACAGCCCGAGAACAAGCAGAACATTTTTGTCCAGAGAAACCAAAAGCAGATTGAACAATGGACTGGGCAGCCAATTCTAAATCAGCTTCACGGTCGACGACGATGGTATCTTTTCCACCCATTTCAATAATTGTTCGCTTCAGCCACTTCTGACCTTCTTGTACCACAGCAGCTCGTTCAAAAATACGGGTCCCAACTTCACGAGAGCCTGTAAAGCTTACAAAACGTGTTCGCGGATGATCCACTAAATAATCCCCAACGTCTTTGCCTGACCCAGGAATAAAATTGATCACACCAGCTGGAAGACCCGCTTCTTCGAGCACTTCCATAAATTTATAAGCGATTACAGGTGTAGCACTAGCCGGTTTTAGCAACACTGTATTCCCAGTTACCATAGCAGCAGCAGTTGTACCTGCCATAATGGCAAATAAGAAGTTCCAAGGTGAGATAACAACACCAACACCGAGTGGGATGTAGTGAAATTGATTATGTTCAATAGGACGACTATTTATTTTAATACCGTCTTTTAATGTAAGCATTTGCCTTCCATAGTATTCCAAAAAGTCAATCGCTTCCGCGGTATCAGCATCTGCTTCCTTCCAAGGTTTGCCACCTTCTTTCACTAAGTGTGCAGTAAATTCGTGCTTTCTGCGACGAATAATGGCAGCTGCACGAAATAACAAATCAGCGCGAAACTTTGGATCTGATTTACGCCATGATGCGAATGTTTCATCTGCTGTTTGCATTGCTTTTTCTGCTAACGCTTGATTTGCTTTGGAAACATAACCAACAACTTCATCTTTATTTGCAGGATTTAGAGAGATAATTTTTTCTTCTGTCGTAATTCTCTCTCCACCAATAATTAACGGATATTCTTTTCCAAGATCTTGTTCAACTTTTTCCAAGGCTTTTACCATTTTCCGCCTATTTTCTTCAACTGTAAAATCTGTAAATGGTTCATGTTTGTAAGCTACTACCATACAAAAACCTCCTTCAATATTTTCGCCACTCTACAGGAAGCGTTTTCAAATGTTGCAATTTGTTCAACCATAATTTAACTATTATTAAGCGCCGCATCCCCCTTCAGCAATGAATTACTAAGTTTTACTACAAGTCAGCTTCCTATAACTGCATTTGAACACATACTAAATTGCAAACGATAGTAATTTTCACACAATTTAACGCGAAACTATTTAAGTATTACTTAAATTATGGTTAACTAAATTATAAGATAGTTTCATCTTTTTCGTCAACCGATTCTTAGAGAAGAAAGCTCATTTTATAAATAGCGTGTTCACATATACCTTTCATTGATATAAAAACGCTTTTATTATCTAAAGTTAAAAGATATATCTTATAAGAAATGGTGTAGAGGAGGGCAAACGATGCAACTGACAACACATATAGGAAAAAGAATAAACGAGCTGCGAAAGAGAAAAAAATTAACGTTAAAAAACATCTCTGAGCAAACCGGGCTATCAATTAGCTTCTTATCACAATTAGAGCACGGAAAAACCTCTGCTACTTTAGAGTCACTTAAAAAAATTTCAGAATCACTTGATGTAAACCCGAGCTATTTTTTCTCAGAAACAGATGATGACTCGCGTTCTACAATTACTAGAAATACGGTAGACACAGCGAACTTGACAGAAAATAGATTTATTTATAAAAATTTATCAGGAGGCATGAAAGATCCCGCGTTTATTCCAAATTTAATTATTCTCGATCCTGGTGCAAATCGTGGTAACAATTTTTCTCATAAGGGGCATGAATTTTTATTTGTCCTAGAAGGCACCTTAACCATTGAAGTAAATAATTGTGTGAATGTTTTACAGCCATATGATTGTGTATTTCTTGACTCTTCTAAACCACATTATTGGTTTAATAAGACAGATAAACCGATAAAATTTTTATGCATTTCAACAAACGATTAATTCTATGGAAAAAATCGGCGGCATATCGAGAAATTTTTATGGAGAAAGTCTTCGTTTAACTTTCCTATCGTGTAAAAAACGGAGAGCGTCGGGGAATTGATAGGAGCGTTGCTTTATTTACACTATGTTCTGCTATCATCCACTTTCACGCAGGGATAATACCTTCACTACTAGGAGGCGAAGTAAATGGTGGCTTCCTACTTTTTTCGGCTATTGCTTTTACTACTTAGAACCTTCGTACAAACGGATCCTACTGCCTAAAATATCCAGTTCAAACTGTCCGAGGAAGGTTAAGAAAACTTGTTGTTATCGCCAAATATTTATAGCGAAAGCAAGTTTCCTTATAACTATAAACCTTCCTATAGTAGAAAAACGCCACGGATGGAAGTTTGACTGGATTTACAATTGGTTATCAATAAAAATAGTTAGTACACGTGCAGGTTCATTATTGACTGGAATAAATAAATGAGGTTTATCCCCTTTAAAATAAGCGCTATCCCCTTGTTCCATATAATGTTTTCTACCTTCATAACGCAAATGAATCGCACCTTCCAATACATAGATGAATTCATCTTGAGAGTGAGTATAAGACTCTTCCCTTACATTCATATCCCTTGGCGTAACATATACAATTGTCGGTTCAACGCCTGTGAATGGAGATCGGTTCGCCAACAATTCATAGGAATACCCCATATTGTCGTCCCCAACTTTAAATTGCCGTTTATTAGAAGGAAGTAATACGAGATCACGATCTTCTTGATCATCTAAAAGCCATGATAGTGGCACGTTTAACGCTTCACTTATTTTAGATAAAGTAGCAATTGCTGAAGCTGTCTGTCCGTTTTCTATTTTCGACAGTAAACTTTTGGATATACCACATTCATCTGCGACCTGTTGTTGCGTTTTCTTCGCGCGTAAACGCATTTGCTTTACTTTTGCTCCAATGTTATTCAAATTTATAGCAGCTCGCTCCTTCCATGTATAACATTTCTTTTCTCAAATTTTTATTAGTGGATTTCAATTATTTAAAAATGCTCTTTTATCTCCCACTTATTGTTCGTAGTCTTAGAAGAGCTTGGGTTATGTATAAGCCCTAAAACACCTAAGACCTGTGAACAAACTAGGTATGTAGGTGCTATCGTCTCGAATAAGATTTGTTCAGCCCGCATTTTTTTCAAATTTTGCAAGCGTCTTGTTGTAACTTTTCTATTGGCATAAAGGGTACATAAGTATATTTAATCATAGAATAGAAGAAAATTGTCGTCAAATATTTGTATGTGTCTAGTTTTTCTCGACTAATTATAAACACTATATTTTTCACTCTATTCTAAACACTTTTACTGTCGTTAATATAACAATTGTTTTAAATTACAAGCGTAATGTAGGTGGTGACAACTGCGGAAAAACACTACACTTTCCATGGACCCAAGCTCAGACTCCACAAAAAAGCAGTTCGCTTTTTTCCCTACTGGGGGCTTCCCACTGCGCTTTCCCATAGTACAAACAGCGAAACGTCGCAAAGGGACTATTTATTTTCTATCCACTGTCGTTTATTTGTACTAGAAAATCTAACAACTACGAGTTATTCCTTATCGTCCTGCTCTTTTCTATCACGTTCTTCAAACCAAGAAACTAACTGAAAAAAGCAGGATATTATCAAAAATCTTAGCTATTCTACAGCACAAAAAAAGAAGGTTAAGTGATCCGCTAAATTACCTGCGGCCACTTAACTTTCTTTTAGCGTACTTAAATTAATTCATACACTCTAGCTTCATACGGTTTTAAAGTTATCTGTTCCAACGATTTAGACGCGTCAGCTTTATAATTGGCTAAAAGCAGTTTTCCTTCTTTAGATGTAATCGTTTTTGGTAATTTAAAGGTAGTTTTCTCAGCAAATAGATTCGTTAACACAAGCATTTGTTGGTTATCCAACGTTCTCGTATAGGCATAGATTTGGTCATGATCCTCCAAAATAAGATCATAACGTCCGTAGATGAATACATCATTTTCTTTTCTTATTTGAACCATTTTACGATAATAATGGTAGATCGAATTAACGTCTATTTGTTGCTGTTCCACATTAATTTGTTTATAATTTGAATTCACCTTCAACCACGGCGTCCCCGTTGTAAAGCCAGCGTTGGCTTGATTATTCCATTGCATTGGGGTTCTCGAGTTATCACGACCATTTTTCCAAATAATTTCCATGATTTCCTCATGACTTTTTCCATTTTCCAGTTCTTCCGCATACATATTTTTAATCGATACATCATTATAATCGTCAATAGAATCAAATTGAACATTAGTCATACCGATTTCTTGACCTTGGTATATAAAAGGCGTTCCTTGCATTAAAAAATAAAGTGTGGCAAGACACTTGGCCGATTCTTGCCAGTAAACTCCATCATCACCCCACGTCGATACGGAGCGGGGCTGATCATGATTTTCTAAAAATAAAGCATTCCAACCATTTCCCTCTAAACCTTTTTGCCATTTTGTCAATGTTTGTTTTAAAGCGTGCACATCTAAGCCACCTGTAACACTTTTTCCCCACAAGTCCAGATGTTCGAATTGAAACACCATATTAAATTTACCTTGTTCTTCACCAACCCATAAGTGAGCGTCATCGATGGTAACCCCATTTGCTTCACCAACAGTCATAATATCATAATTTGAAAAAGTCTCCTTTTTCAATTCTTCTAAAAAATTATGAATACCAGGTTGGTTCATGTGACCTGCAAAAGAAGGTACATATTTTTTATTATCTGGATTTGGGAGATCAGGAAAACCAGGCGCTTTTTTTATATGTGAAATAGCATCTACACGAAAGCCATCAATACCTTTATCTAACCACCAGTTCACCATATCATATAAACTTTTACGTACAGTAGGATTTTCCCAATTTAAATCCGGTTGCTTTTTAGAAAAAACATGTAAATAATAGGCTTTTGTTTGTTCATCATATTCCCATGCAGAACCGCCAAAAATAGAAGCCCAATTATTTGGCTTTTTCCCATTTTTTCCTTCATGCCAAATATAATAATCTCGGTATGGATTATCCGTTGATGATCTTGATTCAATAAACCACGGATGCTCATCAGATGTATGGTTAATCACTAAGTCCATAATTAATTTCATTCCACGTTGATGAACTTCATCTAATAATAGATCAAAATCTTCCATCGTTCCAAACTCAGCCATGATTGCTTGATAATCACTAATATCATACCCGTTATCATCGTTAGGTGATTGGTAAACAGGGCTTAGCCAAATGACGTCCATTCCCAAGTCCTTTAAATAATCGAGCCTTTGAATGACACCGGGTATATCGCCAATGCCATCCCCATTTGAATCCATAAAGCTACGTGGATAAACTTGATAAGCAGTTGCTTCTTTCCACCAAATTCTTTTCATCGCTGTCTTCTCCTTCTTACCTTTTCTACATTTCTACTTCATAATTAAATGCCTTTTATATACTGATGGTAACATCTACGCCAAAATGATCAGAAATAATGGGCAAATTCATTCCATTAAAAATCACTTGCGAACGAATAACTTCAACCTTTGCAGAAGAAAAAATATAATCAATTCGTTTATTCGTATGACTATCTTGCCAACCAGCAATATCACCACATACTGTAATGCCTGCGTCTTTTTCTTTCGCTAACTGATAAGTGTCATAATACCCTACATGTTGAACATAATCATACCCTTCATTCTCTAATGATGCTTCATTGTTAAAGTCACCTACTAAGAAATGAAGTCGATCCTTAGGGACGGACTTGACTAGTCGATCGATTTGCCTTTTAAAAGGTTCTACGCTATCGTTCCACCAGCCCATATGACAGGAATAAAAGTCCACTTCTTTTCCGTTTATATCTATTGTCATACCAACCACTTTTCGAGCCTTCCAATAGGATGTATCTTCACTTTCACTCACAAAGAATGATTGTCCATTTACTACCTTATGCTTTGTTAATAAAGCGACTCCTTCTTCAAATCGATCATAAGCAATATGTGCATAGTCCCAAATGAATGCATACGTTGACCCTAATGCTTGCAATTCTTTTTGCAGCAATAAAATAAAGTTATCTGCTCTCAAGTTCTTACTCACTTTTTTTGCTGTAATGGTTTGATTTACTTCCTGCAACGCAATAACGTCATAGGATAGATGATGAATTGTTTCTGCTAGAATAGAGAGCTTATCTAGTTGCGAATCTTCTAGCCAAGAATGGCAATTTAACGTTAATAGCCTCACGATCTATCCTCCAAATAATCAATCACTTTCGATTTCAATACATCTGCTTTCGGGCCATATATTGCTTGAATACCTGACCCTCTAACTACTAGTCCCATAGCGCCGGTTTTTTTCCAATCTGCTTCTGACGCTACTTGTTTTACATCTTTCAACGACACACGTAATCTGGTCATACATGCATCTACCTCATCAATGTTTTCTTTCCCACCTAACATGTTTACAATAGCGACTACCTCTTCATCTCCTTGAAAGGATCCGCCTTTTTCCACTTCATCATCTGAATAATTACCAGCGCGGCCCGGTGTTGCTAAATTCATTTTTTTAATGAACAAGTAAAACAGAAAGTAACTACATACGAAGAACACAATACAGGTGAGTACAAAGTTGATAACATCTCCTAAAAGCCCTGCATTTATAGCCATTGGTAACCTGGTAAAAAATTCAACTAAGCCAAATGAATGTAAACGTAAATCAATCAAATCCACGATAGCAAAGCTCAACCCTGCTACGATAGCGTAAACAAAGTAAAGTAAGGGAGCTGCAAACATAAACATAAATTCAAGTGGCTCTGTTACACCAGTAATAAACACAGCTATACCTGCTGAAAAGAACATCGATTTATATTTTACACGTTTGTCTTTATCCACATTACGATACATTGCTAAAGCAGCACCCATTAACACAGCGGTGGATAAAATCATTTGCCCCATTTTAAACCTTGCCGGTGTTACATCTTGCATTAATTGATGATAAGCTGTTGTATCACCATTAGCTTTTAAATTTACTAAGTCAGATATCCAAGCTAACCATAGTGGATCTTGTCCAGCTACGATTTCACCTGCTGTTGCACCTGTTAAAACGGTATAGGTGCCACCTAATTCCGTATAATTAATTGGAACAGTTAACATATGATGTAGACCAAACGGAAGCAATAATCGTTCAAGCATTCCCATCGTAAAAGGAGCTAAGAATGGTGCAGCATCTTTTGAATTTGCTAACCAGACTCCGAAATCATTAATTAACCCTTGAATAAAAGGCCATACAACTGACATAACAAGCGCGATAATAACAGACCAAAGAATCACTACAAATGGGACGAACCTTTTCCCATTAAAAAAAGATAATGCTTGTGGTAACTTGCTGTAATTATAATAGTTGTTATAAATGATCGCCCCGACAAACCCAGAAATAATACCAATAAATACTCCCATATTTAACGCTGGGGCACCTAATATGGTTGTAAAGTAATTATCTACTATGAGGTCGCTTCCAAATAAAGAATGAACGGTAGCTTTTGCATTGGTAAACATGTCATTTGTTACACCAAAAACAGCACCTGTAATTCGGTTAATTAAAATAAAGGCGAGGAGTGCAGCAAAAGCTCCACCAGCTCTCTCTTTTGCCCAAGCACCACCAATAGCAACTGCAAATAATATATGTAAATTATTTATAATTGCCCAACCTATATCTTCCATTACTCGTCCAACTATAAGGATAAAAGAAACATCCCCAGACATGCCTAAAACTTTTCCTAAAGAAATCATGATTCCAGCTGCAGGCATCACAGCCACTACAACGAGTAAAGCCTTTCCTAATTTCTGCCAAAAATCAAATGAAATTACATTCTTCATGCTGTCTTCCTTTCTCTATTGTAATAAAAAACCTAAAAGGTGCAATCGTTTTCTACAACCGTTTTCTTTTACACCCAAGATAATATTTTGTATATACTACAACATCCAATGTATTTAAAACAAAATAATGATTGCTCCAATAACAATTCAGCACAAATGTTGCGCAAACGATTGCTCGTAGTACATTAACATCATATAAGATAAATCAAATTCGGTCAATACCAAATAAATTACTTTTTTACTAATTTGCAGTGGGACATAGAAAAAGAAGGCTAGTCGCCAAATCTTTATGACGAAAGCCTTCGTTTTGCTTATACTAACATGTGTATTTTCTATCGTGGAACAAAACATAGAAATATATCATATTAAAACTCTTAACTTCTAATTTCCTATGAAAGTTACTCTTCTTTGCACGCCCAAGCATCTATTTCAACTTTACATCGTGGAGCTGCTAAAGCTACTACATACACCATCGTAGTACACGGCAAATGATCACCAAGAAAATCACGAATCACTTTTTTTCGAGCTTCTGTATCTATATTTTCTACTAGATAAAATACCAATTTCGTAATATCTTTTATTTCCATATTAGCTGCAACTAAATTATTTTCTATATTTTGAAACGCCAATCCCATTTGCTCTAATGCACTTTCTGGAACATTTCCATCTACACACATACCTAATTGCCCAGAAATAGTTAACCACCTCATTGGGTTTAAAATTTCGATTTGATGCACATAGGGCGCTACAGGAGATGAACATTTTTTGGATTTCTAGCTATTTTCAAAACAATCACGTTTCGTTAGAAAAAGCTTTATACTGTCTTTTTATAATCGTTTGCTTGTGAAGCTACTGTTTTACTTGGTAATTTCTTGCCAATTTTATCTTGAATAAATAAAGCCGCTTGTTGCATTTTATCTTCTTTAATGCCTGTTTTTATACCTAAACCGTGTAACAAATAAAGTACATCATTTGTTGCCACATTTCCTGCCGCACCTCTTGCGTATGGACAACCGCCTAAACCTCCTACAGAACTATCAAAACGAGTGATTCCATAACGTAGAGACGTTAAAATATTTGCTATCGCCATCCCTCTTGTATCATGAAAATGCATGATTAACTGCTCTGAGCTAAACTCAGTCAACATCCGTTCCAAGAGGGCTTCAACTTGTGAAGGGACTGCTGTTCCAATTGTATCTCCTAATGAAATGGCATCTACACCATCTTCCATTAGCTGATTACATACACGAATAACTTGTTCAGGGTCCACTTTACCTTCATAAGGACAATCGAAAACCGTTGACACATAGCCAGTCACATATTTATTGGCTTGCTTTGCTTCTTTAATTACTTTACGCAATACTGGATATGTTTCTGAAATAGATTTATTAATATTTTTTTTATTATGTGTTTCACTTACTGACATGAATATGGATGCTCCATCAATCCCGACTTCTAATGCATGCTCTAAACCTTTTAAATTTGGCACAAGTGCAGAATAAAAGACGTTCTTATTTCGTTTTATTTTTCTCCCTACTTCTTGAGCATCCCTCAGCTGTGGGATCCATTTTGGATGAACAAATGAAGAATATTCGATCTCGCCAACCCCAGACTCAGACAGCATATTGATCCATTTAACCTTATCGTCCGTTTCAATAAACGCTTTCTCATTTTGTAACCCATCTCTTGGCCCTACTTCTTTAAGCCGAATACAGTTAGGATAATTCACTTTTCTCCCCCTCTCGTAAAATCCGTGCTTTGCTAAAAACTTCCAATAGCATCCAAAACAATAATTCACTCCTGTGTACTATGGAATTAATCAATAGGTACATACGAAGCTAAATTGGAATGCGCTTTCAATCCATAATATGAAATGACGACGATGTTGTTATTTCCTAGTATAAAATTCACATGTATTCGATTATGTTTATTTTCATTCAACATTGTTGAATAAAGTATATTACAAAAATTCAGGTATCGTCAACCCGTTTTATGATCTAACTTTTAAAGACATGTCGCAACGTATACTATTCGTAAAAATTCATACATTCACTTTTCTTCTTTTCAGAAATATATTTTCATGATAAAATTACTTCAAGTTTTTAGAGGAATTAGCTTATGTCAAGAAGGTGTAATAACGACTGATACATGCAAACTCAACATGAAAAACCTTGTTAGAAAGATTTTGTTTTCCTTATACTATAAACAAAAAAATCTTATACACTTCTATAGGGTAAAACACACCGTTATTCCTCTTACATTTTCAATGCTTTACTTTTACTCTCAATAATGAGCAGCAGCGTTAACACACGGTGTCTCAATCAAAAAATTCACCCAAAACAAACCTACAACCATGACAACGGTCACCTTTTTCTAATCGCATTCCAAAGAAAATTACTTATTTATTCCACATTTTTCACATAATACTACCGTCTCCATCCATTAAGATAGATCGTAAAGTTCATAATTTTTGACAAGAGTAAGCTAAATTTCTAATAAGCCTTGTTCAAATAACATAATTGTATGAAATAATTGTTTGGACAAACAAGAAAGTGGTGACAGTAGTGGAATTACTTAGCCTTCAAGGATTAGCACATATTGTAGGTGTTCCACCATCTATTCTGGCAACATGGATAAAACAATTTGCCATGTATGTACCTAAAGCACAGGAAGAGGATGAAAATTACTATCTTCCTGAAGCAATTGATGTGCTAAAATACATTAAACAATGTAAACAAGCGCAGTATAGTTTTACGGAAATTGAAAATTTATTACTATCTGAATTCACAAGCATAGAAAATAAATCAGCATCAACTGTTTATCAGACAGAAGACAAAGAAACGATTCGTTGTATGATGCAAACCATTGGCTTGACTGTAACGAACATGAATCAACTTACCGAATCATTTCATGCGTTAGAACACAAGTATAAAGAACAAACACGAGAATTAAACACATTAAAAAAACAAATAGAGCTACTCCATAGCAAACAAATTCAATGACCTTTTCCATTAATTCTGTTTAAAAGGAGGAAAAACTATGTTTAAACCTGATACAAAGACAGCTAAGCCAGGTGATATTATCGAATTTAAAAGAGAGGATGTACTTTTACAAGGAAAAGTACTACCTTCAAGCTGTAAACAAAGTATCATTGTCGATATTTCAAAAGCACAGAATTTAGCTGAGTTAAACAACGGTTATTCTACTACTGTTGTAGCTCATAAAAATTACCGTGTTATTGGATAACATGTATCGTTTTCTTTTCCCGTTCAATGTCTAAAATGAAGGACCTTATAACATCTATGTTCGTGATAAAATGTGGCATAATGTATGTACTTAATTGACGTTAGAATGCAGACACCTTACCGATCGCAAGTTCAATCGTAATTTGTAGAATTGCTTTTAAATCATGTATAATTGTGTAGACAGTTATACATGATTTTTTGTTTGCTTACCCTATGTTTAAAAAAGGAACGCATCATGTAAAGCCTATCAATTAACTATATTAGCTACATTCTTCTCTATTTTTATACACTTTGTAAGCTTTGGCATAGGATTTGCTTTAATAAAAAAACAGGACTGTTGATGAACTGAAGGAGGAACTTACTATGGAATTTAATCACGTTACAGTAATTTATGAAGAAAATATCGCTATCTTGACCTTAGATTCACCACCAGCTAACGCCCTATCCTCAGCAATGATTACAGAATTACGCACCATGTTAAAACAATTTCAAGACGATTCCAATGTACATGCTATTATTTTAACTGGAGCAGGCAAATTTTTTGCTGCTGGGGCTAATATTAAAGAGTTTGTACCAGCAATGGGAAATTATCAAAAAGGAATGGATATGTCTAAAGCGGGACAGGATTTATGCAATGAATTGGAATTTATGACAAAGCCGGTAATTGCAGCAATAAATGGACCAGCACTTGGCGGAGGTTTAGAAGTAGCAATGGGCTGCCACTTCCGAATCGCATCTGAAAAAGCAACAATTGGCTTACCTGAAGTAAAACTTGGACTTGTCCCATCATTCGGCGGGACACAACGTCTTTCACGAATCACTAGCGTAGCTACTGCGTTAGAATTAATTCTTACCGGAAAACATATAGACGGTGATAAAGCACTAGAGTTAGGTATTGTTCAAGCAAAAGTTTCTAGTGACGAGCTAATGTCAACTGCGAAGACGATTGCCCGTTCTTTTATAGAAGGAAATAGTATGCAAAGTATTACAAGAGCTGTTGAAAGCGTCGTTCAGGGGGCACAGAAATCTTTTTCGGATGGATTGCAGAGAGAAAAGGAAATCTTTGGTGAGTTATTTCTAACAGAAGATGCTAAAGAAGGCGTTCAGGCTTTTGTCGAAAAACGCAAACCTGATTTTCGCCACCAATAATACATAGGGGGTCATAGGAAGATGAGCGATGTTTTATTTTCCAAAAAAGAACATGGCGTTGCAACCATTACATTAAATAGACCAAAAGCAATTAATTCGTTAACATCAGGTATGCTTTCGCCAATTTATGAGAGATTGCTAGAATGGGAAAATGATTCTGATGTGCAATTAATTATTTTAAATGGTGAAGGACAAAAAGGGTTTTGTGCTGGTGGAGATATAAAAACATTATATCAGGCAAAAGAAAACGAAGAAGCGTTTGAAAAAGCAATGGATTTTTTTGAAATAGAATACGCAACGGATAAATTCATCGCTAATTTCCCAAAGCCAATAATCGCATTGCTCGATGGTGTTGTCATGGGAGGTGGCGTTGGACTCTCTTACGGAGCTAGCCATCGTATCATAACAGAAAAAACAAAATGGGCGATGCCTGAAATGAACATTAGCTTTTTCCCAGATGTCGGTGCAGCATACTTCCTTAATCAAGCTCCGGGCTACGTTGGAAGGTATTTAGCACTAACGTCGGAGATTATAAAAGGTGCAGATATTCTATATGCTAATGCTGCTGATTATTATATAACAACATCGCAAATAGAACCACTAATCAAAGCAGTTTATGATATAAATTGGCTGCATGAAACAGAAACAGAACTAAAATTAACTCAATTGATAAAAAGCTTCGAAACTGAATTAAAATCTGAAAGTAATTTGGCGCAGCATCAAGAGGAAATTAACCATCATTTCGCGCATCAAACAGTAGAAGAAATTGTTGCTTCTCTGGCGTCAGCTGATAGTCTATTTGCAACAGAAACAAAAAATACGATTGTCTCTAAATCACCTATTTCTCTAAAAGTTACTTTAGAGCAGCTAATTCGTGGAGAGAACCAAACTTTAGCAAAATGTTTGGAAACCGATCTAATTATTGCTAAAAATTTCTTGAAAACAAATGATTTTTATGAAGGGGTACGTTCCGTCGTCATTGACAAAGATAAACAACCAATCTATCAATACAAGCAATTATCCGACGTCTCTCAATCTGTTGTAGAATCATTTTTTCAGTAAAAAACGATGTCAAAACAGCCGAACAATAGGTTAAAATGTTCGGCTGTTTTCAAATAACCTAGAACCAGCGTTCCGTTACTACTTTCTTTCTTGTATAGAATTGCACCCCGTCTTTTCCGTTCGTTCCTAAATCACCATAAAACGAAGCTTTATTTCCTGCGAAAGCAAAAAATGCCATCGGAGCTGGAACATTTACATTCACACCGACCATTCCTGCATCAATTTGGTCACGGAACGTTTGCGCATGTTTTCCGCTTGACGTATAAATGACCGCCCCATTTGCAAATCTCGATGTATTCGTTAGCGCTATCCCTTCTTGTAAATCCTTCACTCTTACTACACTTAACACAGGAGCAAAAATCTCATCCTGCCAAATCTTCATATCTGGTGTAACATGATCAAAAATAGTCGCACCTACATAGTAGCCATCTGGCGTTTCTTCTTCAATCGTTCTGCCGTCTATGAGTAGTTCAGCCCCTTCCTCTACTCCCTGATCAATATAGCCAACTACTTTATCTTTGTGAGATTGTCGGATGAGTGGACCAACAAATGTTGAATCATCTAATCCATCTCCAGCCTTTAATTTTTTTGTTTCTTCCGTTAATAAATGCAAAAATGCATCTGCTACTTCATCTACAACGGCAACAACCGAACAGGCCATGCAACGCTCTCCACTGCTTCCAAATGCAGCACCAATGACACCTTGGACTGTTTTTTCTAAATTACAATCAGGCATGACGACAGCGTGATTTTTCGCACCTGCTAATGCTTGCACCCGTTTCCCGTGTGCCGTACCTGTCTGATATACATGCTTAGCTACTGGCTCTGATCCTACAAAAGAAATTGCCTCAATATCCGGATGCTGTAACACCCGATTTACAACCTCTTTCCCTCCGTGAACGAGGTTAAGTACACCATCAGGGAAACCTGCTTCATAAAATAATTCAACTAATCGTTCTGCTAAAATCGGTGTACGTTCAGACGTCTTTAAAACAAATGTATTTCCACAAGCAATAGCTAGCGGGTACATCCATAGTGGAACCATCATCGGAAAATTAAATGGTGTGATGCCTGCCACTACACCTAATGGGTAACGCCAGATAGTCCCATCGATGCCACTTGCAATTTGTGGCAATGCATCACCCATCATTAAATTCGGAGTAGATGTTGCTAATTCAACTACTTCTATTCCGCGTTGTACTTCTCCCCTTGCATCTCTGAGCGATTTCCCATTTTCCAATGTAATAATTTTTGCCAAACTTTCTTTATGCTCTTTTAATAAATGCAAATAATTAAATAAATAACGCGCACGGTTTGGAACAGGGACATTCGCCCAATCCTCATAAGCATTTTTAGCTGCTGCTACCGCTTGATCGACGTCTTCCTCCGTTGATAGCACAACTTGGGCAATGATTTCACCTGTTGCTGGATTAGGTATATCATGTTTTTCTGCACCAGATGAAGCCACCCAGCTATTTCCAATATAATTTTGCATCACTTTTACTTCTTGCGATATCATTTTTCAGCCTCCTTTTTAGCCGACTGTTCCTTTACCCGTTCATAAAGAACAGCCATATCCTGATCTCCATATCCTTCTTTTTCCACTTGTTGATATAAAGATAATAACGTTTTGCTAATGGGTAAATCTAATTGATTGTTTTCCGCTGCTTCCATAGCAAACTCTAAATCTTTACGCAATAATTTTAAAGAAAAACCAGGTTCAAAATCATTGTTGGCAATAAACGCCTTATAGTTTCGTTCATAAATACGACTTTGCCCGTAACTCACACTTAACATAGAATATAAGTCATCTAAATTAATATTTTTCTTTATAGCAATATGCAACGCTTCACTGACACCAGCTGTATAAAATCCAATTAGTAAATTATTAATTAGTTTCACCGTCGTACCGCTATCAATTTGTTCATTAACATGAAAAACATTGCCACCAATCACTTCAAAAATTGGTAAAACACGCTCAAAAACTTCTCTTCTGCCTCCCGCCATTACGGTTAACGTTTGCTGTTCTGCACCGACGACACCACCACTTACAGGAGAAGCCAGAAAAGGAATTTCTTTCTCTGCACAGGCTTGATCAATCATTTGGTTTAATTCGGGAGAAACGGTACTTGTATCGACGAGTATTTTCGTTTTATCTCCTTGTTCAATTAATCCATCGGCAGCTAAATATACTTCCTCGACAGCTTTCACCGATGGAAGACTTGTCAAAATGACATCACTGGAAACGAGAACTTGCCCAATCGTTGTCGCAATTCTTCCTCCTTGCTCTTTCAATGAAAGGACAGCCTGTTCATTAATGTCATATCCAGTAACGGTATATCCTTCTTTTACTAAACCAATCGCCATTGGCAATCCCATATTTCCTAAGCCGATAAACCCAATTCGCTTCATATTCTTCCTCCTTGTTCCCATTGTACGTAACGAAATTATGTTCCATTACTACTTCGCATACGATCCATACGATATTTTAAGGTAATACTTCGACATTCATTGCTAAAACATTTAAAATCTAAAATCCATTACGGTTAATCATTTCTTTTGCAATGGTCTGTTTCTTTGCAATAATATTTGTGTATAGCACAGGGAACGAACGCACCTCCCTTATTCGCTCTTCGTATGTTTCCATTTCTTCTGAAATAGAAGCAAGTAAAGCGATTGTATGCTTTTCAACTCGTTGGTAGGCTTCCTCACAAAAGACGTCAGCTAGATTGATATATAGTGAATCTTTCTCCAACATAGCCTTGATCTCTGTAGCTTGCATAAGATAAATATCTTCTAATATAAGAGCTAGTCGATGTAAATGAAATTGATCGAGATGTGGAAGTTCGCCTGTTTCAGAAAGCGCATTCAAAACCATTCTTAATAGTTGATTCGCATAGCGAATAAATATATTCTCTTCCTTCTCGACGGATAAAATGACAGATGAGTCTTTTGTATACTGCTTTAAAAACGCCTTAGCAGTTGTTAGTCGATTAATTTCATTTGTTCCTTCAAAGATTCGATTTATTCTTGCATCTCGATATATACGCTCTACCTCATATTCTTGCATATACCCATATCCGCCATGGATTTGCACAGCCTCGTCGATGACATAATCAAGCGTTTCAGAAGCTTTCACCTTATTAATGGAGCAAGCCATTGCATAATCCGATAACCTTTCCAATATATCCCCTTTGTTGTCTTGCTCCATTTCGTCTAACCTATTCACCGTGTAATAGGCTGCACTTTCTGCTCCATATATTTCAAGCGCCATATTAGCTAATTTCTCTTGCACCATTCCAAAGTGAATGATTGGCTGTTTAAACTGCTTACGTTCTTTTCCGTATTCTACGGCGAGGCGTAACGCTTGTTTGGAAGTTCCAATATTAGCAAAAGCTAGCTTTAATCGTGCTAGATTTAAAATATTCAGCGCAATTTTATGCCCTTTCCCAACTTCACCTAGTATATCTTCTTCTTTCAAACGAACATCCTCTAAAATTAAAGTCGCCGTTGAAGAACCCTTAATGCCTAACTTCTTTTCCTCAGGTCCTACGGATACACCTGGCTGGTCACGCTCAACAACAAAAGCAGTAATGCCATCTGAAGTATTAGCAAACACTACATATACTTGAGCTATATGTGCATTCGTTATCCATTGCTTTTCTCCATTTAATGTCCAGCCTGAACCATCTACTGCCTTTTTAGCTGTCGTCTTAGCAGATAATGCATCAGACCCAGCATCTGGTTCTGTTAATGCATAGGCACCAACCCATTCACCGGAAACTAACTTCGGTAGATATCTGGTTTTTTGTTTTTCACTCCCAAAATATACAAAAGGTAACGTACCTACGCCTGTATGAATATTGAAAGATACACTAAATGATCCGCCAAAACCCATTTTTTCAGCAATAATTCCAGCCATACGCTTTCCCATTTCTAAACCACCATAAGCTTCAGGCACTTCCGCACCTAACAGCCCTAATTCACCAGTCGCTCGAAACAATTCACGAGCAATTTCATAATCATGCGCTTCCAACTTATCTAAATTTGGCGTTACTTGCTCTTCTACAAACTTTTCAATCATCCCTATAAGCAGTTCCTCTTCCTCTGCAAATGGATTCGTGGAATCCTCCTTAAGAATCCACTGTTTATTTGGAAAAATAGAATCTTTATCATGAAAGTTTACTTTTTCCATTACCTATCCCCCTTTCCATTTCTTAATGCAAATTACATGCCAAATTATAAAATTTAAAAAATAAAATTTAGACTAAACAATGAAACTTTTTCTTTTTTGTTTAAAAACTCGTCTTTAAGATTTGTCAAAAGGCGAAAACGGAAATCATAGTAAGACTAAATAAATCTAGCTTATCGTCAAGTTTCAATACTAAAAGTCTATAGTTGATTCCATCTAGTGGTGTTAAATAACCGAGAATAGTATGAACAAACAATGGAACAACTGTCTAACTGTTTAAACAATAATACATTTTGTGCTTCAAAAACTTATTTTTTAAATAATTCGTCTTATTGCCAAATTCTTAATGATGAAAAAGACCATCGTTTTATTAGTGATTAGCGAGATCTTGAGGGATTGCAACGATTAGTTCAGTCCGTTTCTGCGGAGCTTTGCTCTATATTAAATTTTTCGGTAATATCGAAGCGATACCTGTCTCTCACTTGTTTCCGTTTCCGTCACATTTTTCTGCTTATAGATAAAACCTCTTGCTTCATAAAAAGGAATTCCTAATTGATTTCCTTCTTGAACCGATACCCACTGCTCTTTCGCTCCCTCAGCTACTTGTTGTTCCGTTAATGCTGCGAGCAATTTACTGCCAATTCCCAAATAGCGATACAAACTATCTACGTAAAGAACATAGATTTCAGTCGAGCCATCTTTCATTGCCCCACCAATAACGCCAACCACTTTCATGCTAACTAACGCTATATAAGAATACAAACCAGCTTGTACATCCTGAGCAACTTTTCCCGGGTTGTACCAATAGGCTATATTTTGTTTTTGGTATTTTGCGCTTAATATTCCAGCTACTGTTTGTTTCCAACCTTCTGCACAAATTCTTGCTATATCATCTACATGTACCAATTGCGGTTTTACAATAGATATAGTCATTCGCACCTCCTATTTATCCACCTTACAAATAGACTTTGAACTACCTTACCAGTCATCTGTTAAAAATGGTTTAATTTATAACGAGCCAACTTATTGTAGAGCGTAGCCCTTGACATACCTAACCTTTCAGCTGCCTTTGTTTTATTTCCTTGTACTTGCTTTAATGTTTGCGTAATCATTTCTTTTTCTTGTTTTGTAGCCTCTTCTAAAAGTTCGTCCTTTCGATGATTGTATGGGTGATACGTTTGAAAAAAAGTCTCCCTTACCGAAGCAGGCAAATGATTAAATGTTATGTGGTTCCCATCTGTTAACACATATAGTCTTTCTATTATATTCATTAACTCACGCACATTTCCAGGCCAATGGTGCTGTTTCATCCATTGCAATACATGTTGATCAAAGGTTTTTTCTCCTTGTTTATAACTCTTCGCTAACTGCTGTAATTGATAGGCAATTAAAGTAGGTAAATCCTCCAACCGTTCTCGTAACGGCGGTATCTCAATAGGAATAACATAGAGCCGGTAGTATAAATCTTCGCGAAATTTCCCATCCTTGACCATTTGTTGCAAATTTTGATTCGTTGCCGTAATTAAACGAAAGTTCACGCCTACAGCTTTTCTATCTCCTACTCGTTCCACTTTCCTTTCTTGCAACACACGTAAAATTTTGGCTTGCATGTTAAAAGGCATATCGCCAATTTCATCAAGAAAAATCGTACCCTCGTGTGCCAATTCAAATTTTCCTGGTTTTCCATCTCGATGTGCGCCAGTAAATGCACCTTTTGCATAACCAAACAATTCAGATTCCATTAATCCATCTGGAATAGCAGCACAATTCACGCTAATAAATCTTCCATTTTTAGCAGCACTCGCATCATGAATGGCTTTTGCAAACTGTTCTTTACCCACCCCACTTTCTCCTGTTAACAATACAGCCGCACTTGAATCTGCAGCTTTTCGAGCTATTTTTTTCGCTTCAGTAAGCGCTTTACTATCACCTAAAATATTCTCGAATTTAACAACTTCTAACGCTGGGCTATCAGATATTATAGGTAGGTTTTCCACTCGTCGCCTTTTATCCAATTGATCCATCTTTTGTATTACTTCATAAATTTCCGACACACCTTCATATACAAGGATACCGGCTGCACCAATAATTTTGTTGTTTTTCCAAATTGGAATTCGATGAACGACTAAGTTTTGCCCTTGTAACCGATGAGGTTGGCTACGTTCTGGAATGCCTGTTTTTAACACAACAGGTAATCGCGTGTTTTCGATAATGTCATCTGCCTTCTTTCCTAAAGCCTCTTCTTTAGCTACTCCAACATAACGACTGTACGCTTGATTAAACAATTGGATAACCCCTTGATCATCAACAACCGTCAACCCTTCATATGCCGTGTCAAAAATTAACTCGTACCAATGCATCAGATTTCCCATTTGGATAAACTCACGATGCATATACTTTTGAAAACCTAGTAACTCTTTTGCCGTTATTTGTCCAAGTAATTCTTCCGTGTTACCATCAATGACATAAACAGGGGTTTGATAAATATCTTCCATAGATGACCCTACAAAAGCTGTAGGATAATGTTTATTCATGATAGAAACTACTAACTCTTTTTGGCCCTTTATTTTTATATACTTCCATACATCATAACTTGACACAACACCTTGCATACACCCTTCAGCTACAACCGGTATATGAGTAATGGCGTGATTACATAACGTAGTAAATGCTACTTCAAGAGACGTAGATGGAGAAATAGATAGGGGGTTCGTGTCCATCCAATGCTCAACAAAAAAATTCTTTTTCAACTTATCTCTCCTCCAGTCATTTTAGCAACAGTACACTAATATAATTTCCTGATTTCACTTTTAAAAATGAATAAAAATGAACATGGTTTTAAATGATGCATTTTTCAGAATTATATCATTGTCGCTATCACACCGCAAACGGATAATAGTTACATAATTTATTTCATTTAAAGCACATTAATGAAAAAGGAGGTTACACAATGGCTAAAGATAAAACAAAAACGAAAAACAAAAGCAAGCAAGAGCTAAATGATATGAAACAGCAAAACAAGTACAAGCGCAATCGCCCTCCAAGCAACTAATAAAACAACACTCTATGTGGGGAAAATCTTTTCTCCACGTACTATCGCCCTTCTCTCATAAACTCTCCTTGACTTTTATATGATTCCCCCAGACAATACAGAGAGAAGCACAAGTTCAAAATCAAAAACAAACTATTTATCGGAGAGGCAGGGAGAGTACGTATGGAGAAAAAAAATACTGTGAGAACGATTGACTTAGAAGGAAGTTTTAATTTTCGTGATTTAGGTGGATATGAAACGCGTTCAGGAAAAAGGGTAAAAAATGGAATTCTATATCGTTCTGGTAATTTGCAACATATTACAAAGAACGATATCGAGAAAATTAATCAAACTGGCCTAAAGACGATATTTGACCTTCGAGGAAGTGACGAAGTAAAAAACTACCCTACGCCTTCCATTTCAGGAGTTACGATAAAGCATATGCCTTTAATAGAAATAGATAGAGAAATGGTACGACAACCTAAAGACCTACAAAGATTTGGCGAACACCCACAAGAACCGGGAATGATATTAGAAAAGCTTTACCGGGAAGTAACGAAAAACACTAACGTCTATAACACATTTTTCTCAGCCTTACTAACAGATCCTGAATCGCCTCTATTATTTCATTGTATGGCGGGAAAAGACAGAACTGGTGTCATGGCAGCATTAACTTTGTATGCGCTAGATGTCCCCGAGGAGCTCATCTTTACAGATTACTTATATACAAACAACTTCCTTGATATTTTACGTGCAAATTTACAACCTGAATCTATTCAAGTAAATCAAGCTTTTATGCAAGCAATGCTCGAAGCAAGGCGAGAATATTTACAAGCCTTTTTTGATGAAGTGGAGAGCCAATTTGGTTCCGTGAATCAATATATTAATGAAGGTATCGGTTTAAGCAAGTCAGATGTTAAAACCCTACAAGCAGCTCTACTCGTTAAGTAATAACGGTAAAGACCAAAGAGAGGTTTATACTCCTTTGGTCCTTTTTAAGATAGTATAAAATTAGTATGGATTATAATATAAGAAAAACGAAGGCTTCCGTTATGAAACTTGGCGGCAGTCAAGTTTTTCTAAGCGAGCAATATAGGAAAGTATAGCGGGTTCGATCGTATAAGCCGCGTTTCCTACTATACAAAAAGTGAAGGAATATCCTTCGCTTATCCTTTTCTCGCTACTTGATCCATATATGGTAACGTAGCAACTCCTAATACTTTGGCTGCATGCAATAAAGCGCGCTCATCTATATCAAATTTGGGCTGATGGTGTGGGTATGCCCTAGCCCAGTTAGGATTACTAGCTCCTGTAAAAAAGAATGCACCGTTTACATGTTGTAAGTAATAAGAAACATCTTCTCCACCCATTATTGGTGGAGTTTCGGTTACTTCTTTAATCCTAGGAACTTGTTTAGCTATGTTGGCAACAAATTCTGTTTCTTGTGGGTGGTTTACGAGAATAGGATATCCTCGAGTAAACGTAAATTCATAATCAGCATGAAACATGTCGTAAGAAGCTTTTATTGTGCGTTCCACTTCTGCTTCAATACATGTTCGCGTTTGCTCTGTTAACGTACGTACTGTTCCTGTTACGTACGGATACGCAAAGTAGCAAAAACTAATTGCGCTATTACAACGAAAGGTTAATATGCATTTATACAGTCAACAAGAAAAATTATTGACCCTATAAAGGAACAAGGACCCAATCATTAGGTCCTTGAAATAGTATTTTCTATTGAAGTAGTAAATTACTTTGCTCGTTTTGCTGCAAGAGAAAGTTAGCTCGAATATTGATTAAATAGTATACTGCATTTGGTTACTCTTTCATTTAAATGACACCTTGTGAAATCATAGCAGCAGAAACTTTTTTGAAAGCAGCAATATTCGCACCGACAACCAAGTTTCTTGACTCACCATATTCCTCTGCAGCTTCCGTTGAGTCTTTGTAAATCGTATGCATCATTTGATGTAATTTCCGATCCACTTCATCAAAACTCCATGCAATTCGTGCACTATTTTGCGCCATCTCTAACGCAGATACAGCTACACCACCAGCATTTGCTGCTTTAGCAGGAGCAAATAAAATATGGTTATTCATGAAAACTTCTACCGCCTCTAAAGTGGATGGCATATTTGCCCCTTCGCCTACAGCTTTCACTCCATTGGCAATGAGTTGTTTAGCAGCTTGCACATTAATTTCATTTTGTGTCGCACATGGTAAAGCAATATCACAGGGGATAGACCAAATTTCTGTACATCCTTCATAAAAAGTTGCTTTAGGATGGACGTTGACATATTCATAAATTCGGCAATTTCCTTCTTCTTTTAGACGTTTTACTGTTGCCAAATCAATGCCTTGTTCATCATAAATGCAACCATCTGAATCACTGCAAGCAATCACCTTTGCACCTAATTGGGTTAATTTTTCCATTGCATAAATGGAAACATTTCCTGAACCAGATACAACCGCATTACTCCCTGAAATACTTAAACCATTATCCTTAAGCATAGCGTCCATGAAATAAACTGTCCCATACCCAGTTGCTTCTTTACGGGCTAAACTACCGCCATATCCTACTCCTTTTCCGGTCAACACACCAGCCTGATAGCCTCCGCGCATTTTTTTATACTGACCAAACATATAGCCAATCTCTCTTTGGCCAACACCGATATCTCCAGCAGGTACGTCTTGATCTGGTCCGATATAATTACTGAGCTCTGTCATAAAACTTTGTGTAAAGCGCATAATTTCAGTATCAGACTTTCCTTTAGGATCAAAGTCTGCCCCTCCTTTTGCTCCACCAATTGGCTGGCCAGTTAAAGCGTTCTTAAAAATTTGTTCAAAACCTAAAAACTTAATAATACTATCGTTTACCGTAGGATGGAAACGAATTCCGCCTTTATAAGGGCCAAGAGCACTATTAAATTGGACACGGTACCCGCGGTTTACCTGAACATTGCCTTCATCATCGATCCAAGGTACACGAAACGAAATCATCCTCTCTGGTTCTACAATACGTTCAAGAATAGACTGTTTCATATATTCTGGATGCTTTGCCAAAACTGGGATTAAGGAAGCTAAAACTTCTTTTACTGCTTGCTGAAATTCTTCTTGATGAGGGTTACGCATTTTCACCGTTTCGTATACAGATTCTACATATTCTTTCGCTTTTTGCATGTACGTAAATTCCATTTTGTCAACTGTTTTCATTCAAGTCATTCCCTTATCCGTCATAATGTTTAGAAAGATATGGCCTGTCGCCAAGTTTAAATGGTAAAAGTTATCGTTTTTGCTAACCACTTTAAAGATATTTACTTTCTATAAAAAACTTATCTGCAAACACTTTTCCATGAAGACGCTAACTCTTTGAATGCCATGATGGTTTTCCTAACGTTTCAGAAAAACTTGGCTTCTATCGTGCAAAAATAGTAGATTTCCTTATAAGGAATATTCTATAATTAAACAAAGTATCGAATCAATATAAAGAAACGATAAAATCAATGCGTTTTACGCATGAATAAGGAGCATGAGGCAAAATGGAACTGAGGCAAATTCGTTATTTCATGGAAGTAGCTTCCAGAGAACATGTTACAGAAGCAGCGGCTGCGCTACATGTTGCCCAATCTTCGGTAAGTAGACAAATTGCCAATTTAGAATCTGAGTTAGGCGCTGATTTATTCATTAGAGAAAACAGAAAAATAAAGTTAACCCCTATTGGGAAAATCTTTTTCGAACGGATGAAGCAAGCGATGAACGTTATAGATCATGCCAGTAGGGAAGTAGAAGAATATGTAGACCCTAAAAAAGGTACCATTCGCATCGCCTATCCAATTAGTCTCGCTGCTTATATGTTACCTACCGTTATTCATGCCTTTCGAACAGAATATCCAGAAGCAAAATTCAACCTAAAGCAAGCACTTTATCCTGAATTAATGCATGGGCTTACAGATGGAGATTTTAATTTAGCTTTGCTTGGTCCGTTGCCTAAAGAAAATAGCAAATTTCAACGAAAAGCATTATTTACTGAAAGAATCGTAGCATTACTACCCCTTCATCACCCACTTGCAAATAGAAGTTCCATTCGCCTCAGGGAGCTAAAGGATGATCCTTTTATTGTTTTGCCAGAAGGATTTGTATTACGTAATCTAGTTGAGGAAGCATGTTACACCAAAGGTTTTGCTCCTATTATTGGGTTTGAAGGAGACGACACAGATGCTTTAAAGGGGTTGGTGTCAGCAGGACTTGGCATTGCGCTTATGCCAGAAGTCACGTTAATTGATAATACACCACGCTCTACGGTTGCCATTCCGTTAGCAGAAAACGATATTACACGAACAGTTGGCGTGATTACCCCTTCCCATCGACAATTATTACCAACAGAAGCAATCTTTTATGACTTTTTATTGCATTTTTTTTCTAGAATAAACTACTTTAGTCATTAGTTGTGCCTATAAAAGTAGCCTCCCGACAAGCATTTGTTGTTAACGGAAGGCTGTTGTAAGGGTTTTTTATTATACTGTAGGAGCGTTTAAAGGTTTATCGTATAGGAAAAACGACATCTTTTTTCTCCATAAGACCTGGCGACAAGCAAAGTGCTGTAAGACTGCTGCTCCAAGATTTGGAACATGTGAAGTAAAAGAAAGATCCCACAGATGAACAATCAATTCTTATTGCAAAAGTAATTGTTGTCCTTTAGGCTAAATGTGCTTTTTCTATATTGATAAACGAAGACGCTTCATGGATTAATTCACCAGCCGTTCACTATCCCAATACATTTGACGCAAACGAAATTTCTGTAATTTTCCTGTAGCTGTTTTAGGTAATTCTTTAACAAAAACTACTTTTTTTGGTGCTTTAAAATGTGCCATATTGTCACGACAATACGTAATCATATCTTCTTCAGTAACTGTAGCGTTTTTCTTCAAAATAATAATTGCTAGTGGTACCTCCCCCCATTTATCATGTGGAATAGCGATAACAGCTGTTTCTAATACGGCAGGATGACGATATAAAACACCTTCAATTTCCGTAGAAGAAATATTCTCACCGCCAGAAATAATGACGTCTTTAGCTCGATCACGTATTTCTATATAGCCATCAGGATGCGTTACAGCTAAATCACCTGTATGAAACCAACCGTCCTTGAACACCTCTTTGGTTCGCTCCTCATCTTTATAATAACCTTCCATAACAACATTGCCTCTAGTTACAATTTCTCCAAGTTCTTCCCCGTTCCATGCAACTTCTTCGCCATCTTGATCGACTACTTTTGTTTCTCCATTAAAAACCATTTCTACACCTTGCCTCGCTTTTAAAGCGGATTGTTCTTCAATAGATAATTGGTTGAATGAAGATTTCCACTCATTGTATAAAATGAATGGGGAGGTTTCTGTCAAACCATACACATGTAAGATATCCAATCCAAGCAAATCTTGCGCTTGTTGGATTAACGCTGCTGCTGGTGGAGAACCTGCTGTAGCCATTCGTGATTTCACATTAATCGAAACCTCGTTTACTTTTGGCTCGTTTACAAGCATGTTAATCACGATTGGAGCGCCACATAACAGCGTTATATGATGTTTTTCAAATAAGTCTAAAATGACCGTTGGATCAACTTTTCGTAAACATACATGTACACCACCTACTGCCGTAATCGCCCAAACACCACCCCAGCCATTCACATGAAACATGGGAAGTGTGTGGAGATAAACGTCTTCGTGCTTTACCCCTAAGTGAAACATAAAATCTGCGGCATTCATATAATTGCTACGATGTGTTTGCATCACTCCTTTAGGCTTAGATGTTGTACCACTTGTATAATTAATGGTTAAAAGTTGATTTTCATCTATGTGAAGTGGTGAAAATGAACTGTGCTCAACGTATTGAATGAAATGTTCATAATCTATTCCCTGTATTTGATTATCATAGCCAGGTACCTCGACAACAATAATATCATTCAGATTCAATTCAGATTGAATCTCTTTAATAGAGGCAGTGAATGCTGCATCAACAATAAGTAATTTAGCATCGCTATGATTAATAATATACGCCATGTCTTCAGGTGAAATACGATAATTTAACGGAACCATCACCGCCCCCGTCTGACATATCCCATAAAAACATTCCAGCATATAATGTGTATTCGGTAACATAACTGCTATGTGATCTCCTTCATGGATTCCCGTATTAATTAACGCTTGTGATAGTCGATCTGTTCTTTCTCCAAATTGCGCATACGTAAATGTTTTTTCTTCATCAATAACTGCCACTTTGTTCGGATAATATTTCGTTGCTCTTCGTTTCCAATCAATTGGTGTTAGTGGATAATGCATACAACCTGCCCCTTTGTATGTAGTTTTTATCTTCTTCATAATAGATGTCGTAAACGAACAGAAACTACGGATACGACATCTCTATGGCTAAAGTATTAGTCGGTACGTGCACGAGTTTCTTAACAAATCAGATAGTTTAGTAGAGAAGATTATTTGGTGTATACAGCATTTCGTTGTTTTATATTTCGTATGGCCTTTTCATAGGAATATTCTAGCTCATCCACAATTTCTGAAATAGTTTGAATCTCTTTAATAGGACCAATTCCTTGTCCAGCACCCCAAATATCTTTCCATGCTTTTGCCTCTGTTTGCAGCTTATTAAAATCAATTTCCTGTTTCGGTTTTAAGTTAGTTGGGTCTAACCCTGCTTTTGTAATACTCGGGATAAGGTAATTAGCATGTACTCCACTAAAAGCATCCGTATAAATAATATCTTCAATAGCAGATTCAACAATCATTTGCTTATAATCTTGAGAAGCTTCACTTTCTTTTGACGGAATAAATCGCGTCCCCATATAAACAAAATCTGCTCCAAGTACTTCAGAAGCTAGAATATCTTCTCCTTTTGACATTCCACCAGCTAAGATAACCGGACCTGAAAAGAAAGATCGAACCTCATGCAGAAATGATATCGGATTTAGCTGCCCTGCATGGCCACCTGCACCACTTGCTACTAAAACAAGTCCATCTGCTCCTTTTTCTATTGCTTTTTTAGCAAATTTCATATCAATGACATCTGAAAAAACAATTCCACCATATTCATGAGCAATTTTCACAACTGGACTAGGGTCACCTAAAGAAGTAATAACAATTGGCGGTTGATATTTTTCTATTAATTGTAAATCCTCCGTATAACGCTTATTAGAACGATGCGTTATAAAATTTATTCCCCACGGAGCCATTTTTTTATTTGGATTATCTTTTTTCATCTCCTCTAACTCGTTCGTAATTTGTTCCAACCAATCCTCCAATATTTCTTTTGTTCTTGCATTTAATGCAGGAAATGTCCCTACAATCCCTGCTGCACAAGCTTCTGTGACCATTTTAGGACTAGAAACTAAAAACATTGGTGCCATAATGACAGGTAAACGCATAGAAGCTTTCATTTCTTGGATTGCTTCGTTAACCATCATTTTTACTCCCCCTTTTGTCTGTATTTAGATCTACCACCCGAAGTAATCGCTTTCAGTAGCGCGTCTAGCAAATTTACTATGAGCATTAAATCCATCGTATGATTACTGATAATTCTAATAATTATTCCAATAATTGTCAAGACTTTTTATGCATAAATGCCTATGGCTTACAAACATACTTCTCTAAAAAACAGCATAGTGCCAATGCATATAAGAGGTATTTTATATGCACAAATAATAATTGGTCGCTAGTGCTCTCGGCAGTTATGATGGCTCTTTATTCAATTGAAACGATAACTACTTCATAGCAAAAATAGCACTTATAATTTAATGGCTTGATAGCGTATCAGATAACCGCTCTATATCTTTTGAAAAAACGCGATCTTTGGTAATCCTTGGCACAAATTCTCTATATTTCCTCCATTTATCTCTCGTTCTTGGGGCCATCTTATCAACTCCCCTATATTCTACAGCTTCAAGAGCACAAATACATTCTATAGCAATGACTTTTCGCAAATTATCAATAATTATTTTCGCATGTCTAGCTCCGATAGTTCCCATACTTACATGATCTTCCTGATTAGCAGAAGAAGGAATAGAATCCACACTAGCTGGATGCGCCAACGTCTTGTTTTCTGATACTAAGGAGGCAGCAACATATTGCATAATCATAGCTCCTGATTCGAGTCCTGGTGATGGGCTAAGGAAAGCTGGCAAATCATTTAACTGTGGGTTAACTAACCTTTCCACCCTACGCTCAGAAATATTTGCTAACTCAGCAACTGCAATTTTCAAAAAATCCATTGCTAAAGCAATTGGCTGCCCGTGAAAATTCCCGCCTGAAACGATCAACTTTCCATCATTTAAAATTAACGGATTATCTGTGGCTGCATTGATTTCTATCTCTAACTTCTCTTTCACATAATCCAATGCCTGCCATGAAGCTCCATGAACTTGTGGAATGCACCGTAATGAATACGCATCCTGTACTCGTTTTTCACCTTGACGTGTAATTAACTTGCTTCCTTTAAGCCACTCCCTCATTCGCTCTGCTACAGCTGTCTGTTGAGGGTAACCCCGCACTTCATGAACGGCTGGATGAAATGCATCGATAATACCTTCAAGCCCTTCCATCGTCATTGCTGCAATCCATTCACTATCAAACGCTAGTTTTTCCGTTTCAATATAATTCATGACACCTACTGCCACCATTGCTTGTGTTCCATTAATTAACGCAAGCCCTTCCTTAGACTGTAACATGATTGGGACTATTTCTTTTTCTGAGAAAACCATTTCTGTAGACCTTATTTCACCGTTCTTACCGAAAACGTTGCCTTCTCCTATCAACACTAAAGCTACATGCGCAAGTGGAGCTAAATCACCTGAAGCCCCTAATGATCCTTGTTGAGGAATAACTGGATGAACTTGTTTGTTAATCAGCTCTGCTAGTAAGTGTACCAATGTTGGCCTAACACCAGAAAAACCTTTCACTAGAGCATTTAGTCGCAGTAATAGCATAGCCCGAGAAATTGTTTCAGAAAAAGGCTCGCCAACTCCACAAGCATGCGAACGAATTAAGTTCAACTGTAAATCGCTTACGTCATCATTATTAATAATAACGTCACTAAGTTTCCCAAATCCTGTATTTATGCCGTAAACTGTTTTCTGATTTGCTACTATTTGATCGACGCTATTACGACTAGCTTTCACTTTTTCCATGCTTTCTTTGCATATAGATATATCTTCCATATTAACACAAACACGCCTCACTTCATCGACCGTTAATGAATGACCTGTTAATTCCACCATACGTACTCCCCCTTTTGAAATGTCTTTGTTAAACTGTATCTTCAAGTAGTAGGGTTTTCCTTCATCCCAAAACTTGTTGATAGCATAAGAGAAACTTGGCATTTTCCCTTTTTATGAAGAAAGCCGAAGTTTATACCCCTTTGGCCTTTATGCTTTCTTATAGTACAACAAAAAAGAGGTAATAATGGCAGATAAAACTAGCCATCATCACCTCTACTTAGCTAACGACTATAGGTAATGATTATATATGATTAATTCCTAAGCCAATTGCTTCGTGTTCCAATCCTTTTATAGGCGCTCCAATTGTCCCATAAAAGGCTACCGCTATCCACTCACCTTCTTGTTCAAGCTCATACGGCTTTCCGCGTACGACAGCAAAGCGCAAACCAACCGTTCGCATCATTTCTCCAAGCGCCCACTGCCCTCGTGTCACACCTTCAAGCGCTTCCAATATAGCATGATATAATGCATGCGTTTCACGGTAAAGCTTTCCTTCAATCATTCCACTCCGTTTAACAGCGGTTTCTACAGAGGAAATAACCTTCTGTAATTCCATTGACCCTACTTTCCCCTCACAAACCTGCACCGTTTCAAAAGCAGATGAGAAGTAAGTACGTTCTTCCTCATCCAGCATGACATGTAAAGTTGCAATCTTACCAATACGCAAATGGTTATTCATGATTAGTACATACCCCTAAGCCGACATCTTTTCTATTAACTAATAGCTATCTTCAGTATATGCGTTCTCCAATAATTTCGTCAAGATTGTGAAAACGAAGCGTAATATTATTTTTTACTTTTAACAAAAACTGTACATTCTCATCAATTCCAATTACTTAGTAATACACTAAATGTCTATCTTCCACAACAATTCCCCCATTTTTAATCACTGTATCTACATGATTCATCCCATACTGATAGGATAATGTTAAGTAGTTAGGTACATCAAAAATCGTTATATCTGCTTTTTTACCAACTTCTAAACTACCAACCTCTTTTGCACAGTCAATAGCGTGAGCAGCATTTATTGTTGTTGCCGTAAGCACCTCTTCTGGTGTCATTTCCATCTTTAAACAACCTAAATTCATAATAAATGGCAATGATAATGTTGGAGAGGATCCTGGATTAGCATCCGTTGATAATGCAACAGCAACCCCATTATCAATCATCTTCCGTGCATCTGCAAATGCCGCCATTAGGAAAAAAGCAGTGCCAGGCAGAAGAACACCAACGACATCATTTTCTGCCATTTTATTCATTCCTATTTCAGAAGCTTTTAACAAATGATCTGCAGAAATAGCACCTACTTCCGCAGCTAACTCTGCTCCACCGTATGGCTCAATTTCATCCGCATGAATTTTAGGTATAAGGCCATATTGCTTTCCTGCTTCTAAAATTCGTCTGGATTGATCAGGCGTAAATACACCACGCTCACAAAAAACATCGTTAAACACTGCTAAATTACGCTTGGCTACTTCTGGAAGCATTTCATGAATCACTTTATCGACAAATTTTTCCGGGTGGTTTTTTTCTGTAATTGGAATTGCATGCGCCCCCATAAATGTAGATACAATATCCATGACATGATCCTTATTTAACTGCTGCGCTACTTCCAATTGCTTTAATTCGTGTTCTGTTGTAAGACCATAGCCACTTTTCGCTTCAATTGTTGTCACACCATGTAATAGAAACGTATCTAACCTTTTTTTTGCCGCTTGATAGAGTTGTTCAAAATCTGCTTTCTGCGTCGCTTCTGTCGTTGCATGAATTCCACCTCCTGCATGCATAATATCCATATACGTCTTTCCTTTTAGTCGCATTGCATACTCATTTTCTCTCGTTCCAGCATGTACAAGATGTGTATGTGGATCAATAAGCCCAGGTGTGACAATTTTTCCTGTTGCATGAATTTCTTTCGCATTTCTAACTACGTCTGGATAATTGTTTTTTATTTCTGCTTCCGTACCTACTGCTATTATTTCTCCGTCTTGAGCTAACACACTTCCATTCTCAACAATGCTTAATTGCTTCATCGCTTCTTTTTTAGCTGGTTTATCTGTATGACCTTGCATCGTAATTACCTGCGCGGCATTTTTCACAAATAGAGAGTTTGACATCTATAACGCCCCTTTATAGCATATTTTTTCTATTTTGTATGGATTGCATAGCTTCTGCAATGAAATAAGCAGCTAATTTTACTGTTTTATTATTTTCATCAACAACAGGGTTTACCTCGGAAATATCCATACTAAGTACATTCGGTTTGGCTACTATATACCGTATCAAGTCTCTTACTATTTTAGGTTCTAACCCAAGCGGAGATGGAGCGCTCACACCTGGAGCTGCAGTTGCTTCCACCGCGTCCATACATAAAGTGAAGATAATATAATCATGCTGTTTCGTAAAATCGTCTATCACTTTTATAGTTTGGCTATCATTGGCTACGTCCTCAGCAAAAATATAATTACTTTGATACTGAGCTGCTTCTTGAAAAAGAGCTTGCGTATTTCCCCATTTTTGAATACCTAAACATAAATACCCTGCATACTTATCTTGCTCCAATATTTGTTTAAACATCGTACCTGAAGTTGGCGGAAAATCATTTCGTAAATCAAAATGGGCATCCATATTGATTATCCCCAGTTTCGTTGTTTGATTGGCATATTGACGTGCCCCAAGATAATGTCCATATAATGTTTCATGTCCTCCACCAAGTATAATTGGTGTGGATTGTGCTCGTAGTAAATAATGCATGTATTTCCCTAATTCTTCTTGTGATGCTTCTAATTGTTGATCTATACAACTTACATTCCCTACGTCAAATAGAGACAATTTTTCTAAATGGTAGGCTAAATTTGCCAGTACAGATCTAATTTCATATGGAGCTTTTGCCGCACCGACTCGACCTTTATTTCTACGAACACCTTCATCAGAAGAGAACCCAAGCAAAGCTATGGATTCCTTTAAATCATTATCTTGTTTACATGATGCAATGTCTTTTAATTGAATAGCTTGGTGAAACCGAAAGTAAGCTGGATCTGTCGCATGATCAACCCTTCCAGACCACCATTGTTTTTCTGTCATCGAGTACATGTTTCAACCACCTTTCAGATGCTTTGTGACAAAAGCTATTGTTCTATACGAAAAGCCTTTATTTTTCTATGGGAGCACACTGATCATGGTTAGAAAAATTTTGCTTGTCACCAATCTGATGACGAAAAAACGCTGTCGTTTATTTAACGATAAACTTTAAAATTTGTATAAAAAGGAAAATCTCAGCAGTTCAAATTCTTCGACTATACTTCGGAATCCATCATCGGAATGTGAATTCCTTTCTCTTTTGCTGTTTCAATGGCAATATCATATCCAGCGTCCACATGCCTCGCTACTCCCATGCCAGGATCAGTGATTAAAACCCGCTTTATTTTTTCAGCTGCTTCTTTCGTGCCATCTGCTACAATAACTTGACCCGCATGCTGTGAATATCCCATACCAACACCACCACCATGATGTACGCTAACCCAACTAGCACCACCTGCCGTATTAAGGAGTGCATTCAATATTGGCCAATCAGAAACGGCATCACTTCCATCTTTCATCCCTTCTGTCTCTCGATTTGGAGAAGCTACCGACCCTGAATCAAGATGATCACGACCGAATACAATAGGAGCTTTCATTTCCCCTGTGGCAACCAGCTTGTTAACTTCTAAAGCAAAACGATGACGATCTCCATATCCGAGCCAGCAGATGCGAGAAGGAAGCCCTTGCCATTGTATCATTTTTTGTGCCATATTTATCCACTTTACAAGAGACGCATCTTCAGCAAACATTTCTTTAACTAGACGGTCCGTACGATAAATATCCTCTGGATCACCTGAAAGCGCTGCCCAACGAAATGGCCCTTTCCCTTCACAAAATAACGGACGGATATAAGCAGGAACAAAGCCAGGAAAATCAAAAGCATTTTCAACTCCCATTTCTTTCGCATAAGCCCGAATATTATTACCATAATCAAACACTTCAGAACCAGATGCTTGAAAATCCAACATTGCCTGAACATGAACACCCATAGCAGCTTTTGCCTTTTCTTCATAAGCTTTAGGGTCATTCTTTCGTAATACCAAGGCTTGTTCGAAACGCATTCCATTTGGTATATATCCATTTATTGGGTCATGCGCGCTCGTTTGATCTGTTACAATATCTGGGACGATTCCCTTTTCATAAATAGCTGGAAATATATCAGCACAATTACCAACAAGACCAATGGAAACAGCTTCCCTTTTTTGGCGATATTTATTCACTAGCTGTAAAGCCTCGTCTATGTCGGTAACCAAGTAATCACAATAGCCCTCATTTATTTTGCGTTCAATTCGTTTTCTTTCTACTTCGACTACAAGCGTAACCGCTCCAGCCATTTTCCCTGCTAATGGTTGCGCACCACTCATACCTCCCATGCCGCCTGTTAAAATAAGTCTTCCGGATAAATCTGCCGATCCAAACGCTTTTTTGCCAGCTTCTACAAAGCTCAAATAAGTTCCTTGTAAAATGCCTTGTGCCCCAATATATATCCAACTACCAGCTGTCATTTGCCCATACATCATAAGGCCTTCACTTTCCAATTTATAAAAGTGATCCCAATTTGCCCAACTGGGCACGATATTTGAGTTTGCGATTAATACACGAGGTGCATGGTCATGTGTTTTAAATACAGCTACAGGCTTTCCTGATTGTACAATTAGTGTCTCATCGTTTTCCAGCTTTTTCAACGTAGCAATTATTTGATGGAAAGATTCCCAATTCCTTGCTGCTTTGCCTATCCCACCATAGACAACTAATTCATCTGGATTTTCTGCCACTTGTGGGTCTAAATTATTCATTAACATCCTCATTGCTGCTTCTTGCTGCCAACCTTTACATGTTAATTCCGACCCCGTAGGTGCCTTAATAACTTGATTTGTCTTCATCGTAACATCTCCCCTTTATATTCTTTATGAAGGAATCATTTTAATAAGTGACTAGCGATAACAATTTTTTGTATTTGAGACGTGCCTTCAAAAATTTCTAATATTCGTTGATCGCGATAATATCTTTCTACCGGAAATTCCTTCATATATCCATAACCGCCATGAATTTGAACTGCTTTATGTACAATTCTTTGACTCGCTTCAGACGTAATTAATTTCGCAATAGCTGCTTCTTGAGAAATTCTTCCTCCATTATCTTTTAATGAAGCTGCGTAATACGTGTACATACGAGATACTTCTAAATCAGCTTTCATTTCAGCCATCATCCACTGCAAACCTTGATATTCTGCAATGGGGTTGCCAAATGCTGGCCTTTCTTTAGCATATTGAACTGCTGCATCTAAGGCAGCTTGTGATAAACCTACAGCCATCGCCGCAATGCCTATCCTTCCCCTATCCACAACTTGCATAGCAAGCTTAAAACCATCCCCCTCTTCTCCCAAAAGATTTTCTTTTGGTATTCGACAGTTTTCAAAAATCACTTCATCTGTGGTTGCTCCCCTAATCCCCATTTTGTCATCCCCTACTCCAAACGAGAGCCCTTCTGTTCCGTTTTCTACTATAAAAGCACTAATGCCTTTATTTCCTTTTGATGTATCCGTTTTTGCATAAACAACAATAATATCAGCGTATTTACCATTAGTAATAAAATGTTTCATACCGTTTAAAACATAATCATCCCCATCCTTTACGGCTGTCGTTTTCATGGAACCTACATCTGTTCCTCCAATCGGTTCTGTTAACCCAAATGCAAATAGCTTTTCACCTTTACAACCAGGGGTTAAGTACTCCTTTTTTTGTTCAACACTCCCAGCTAAGAATAAACCATCAACTCCTAAATAATGGGCTGTTAATATGGAACCAGTTGCTGCACAGCCATATGTTATTTCTTCAACTGCTATTGCTTCCGTTATAGAGTCAGCACCTACACCGCCAAATTCTTCTGGGTATGCTATTCCTAACAATCCAAGTTCCCCCATAGACTTTATGTGCTCCAAAGGGAATGCATTCTTCTCATCCAACTCTTTTGCGCGGGGCGCCAATACATTTTTCGCATATTCATGAACCATGCTTCGAATACTTATTTGTTCCTCCGTATACCCAAAGTTCATTTCATCATCTCCTTATATTTTTCAAGTATAGCTTCTGTATGCTCTCCAAGCTCTGGTGCTCGCTGCATATTCGTTTGTTTTAAGCTTGATAACTTAATAGGATTCCCGGGTATTTTAAACAACCCATGATCTAATTGGTTTACATCTACAAGCATATTTCTCTCTTTTATATAGGCACTTTCAGAAATATCTTTAATGTCGTGTATAACAGAACAAGGTATTCCCCCTTGTTCAAGTAAAGCTGCTGCCTCTGTTGCAGTGTATTGACATAACCAATTTTCTATTTCAACTTTTAATAATTCTTGGTAATTCTGTCTATTATTATCTGTACGAAATCGTTCATCCTCTAGCATATCTTCTCGATGAATGAATATAGCAAATCTTTCGAACAATGATTCATTAGCAATAGCAATAGCTAAATATCCTTCTTTTGATTGATATATATCAAACGGTGCACTTATCGGGTGCCGATTTCCAATACGTTGTGGAATATTTTTTTCTACGGTATACCGCATCACATTACTCTCCAATAATGCATATATCGAGTCTACCATCGCCACATCAATCTGCTGCCCTTCGCCCGTTCGCTCTCTATGAAATAAAGCAGTAGTGATACCAATCGTTGCATTTAAACCAGCACTAGTATCTCCTAAAGAAGCGCCAACTCGAGTCGGTGGTGAATCGGGATAACCATTAATACTCATTATGCCTCCTGCTGCTTGTGCAATAAGATCATAGGCAGGCTTATTACTCCAGACACCTTCTTGTCCAAAACCGGAAATAGAAGCATAAATTATATCTGGTTTGATAGCTTTTAAAGACGCGTAATCTAAATTAAATTTGCGCATAATTCCAGGTCTAAAATTTTCAATGACGACATCTACATCTTTCACCATTTCCTTTAATAAACAAATAGAGTCAGGGTCTTTTAAGTTTAGTTCAACGCTCTTTTTTCCAGTATTTAAACAAACAAAATAGCCACTTAACCCATTTTGAAATGGACCAAAAGAACGTGTATCGTCTCCTTGCCCTGTTCTTTCTATTTTTATAACTTCAGCACCGAAATCTGCTAGTATTTTTGTAGCAAATGGGCCAGCTAAAACCCTTGTAAAATCTAACACTTTTATTCCCTCTAATGGTTTCACAGTAAAACCGTCCCCCTTTTATTTTGAAATTTTTCTTTTATTTACGTGCTTATCCGATAATTGCAGTTTTTATTGTACTAAACCTTAAATTTTTATATTTTCTTATAGTTTTAAATTACTCTTTTCAAAAAATGAACTTTGCTATAGGTATGATGATAACTAACGTTAGCACAACTCTCTGAAACCATATAATAATCATCTTAGATATCGGTATTGGTATATCCGTTGAAATAATGACAGGGATGACTGCTGAAAAAAATAAAATAGATGATACGGAAAGCACAGCAACTATAAATCTAGTTGCAAGCTCAGCTTCCACCACAAGTAAAGATGGTAAAAATATCTCTGAAATGGAAATAGCAGCAGCTTTCGCCGTTAATAGAGCTTCAGGTGCTTGTAAGAGCCATGTAATTGGAACAAAAATATAAGCCAACCAATCAAATAGTGGTGTATAATAGGCAAGTACTAAACCAAGTAGACCTACAGACATTATGGAAGGGAGCGTATTCATTGTCATCATTAATCCTTCTTTTAAATGCGCAACTACACTAGTAAATATACTAGGAGCTCGATTTGCCGCATGAATGCCTTCTTTCCATCCATGATATAATCGATTCTTTTTGATAATCGTTTCTGGATTTCCTTTTCCGCTAATGTACGTATCCTTTATCCTACTTAAGGGCCAAATTCTTACTGTAATAGCTGTTACAACAAACGTTATGATTAAAGACATCCAAAAGTACAAGTTCCAAAAATCCATTAGATTTAACGTATTTGCAATAACTATCATGAACGTAACAGAAACTGTAGAAAAGCCAGTAGCAATAATGGAAGCCTCTCGAATTGTGTATTTACCCTGATTAAAGACTCGATTTGTTACTAATAAACCTATCGAATAACTACCGACAAACGATGCAACTGCATCAATTGCTGAGCGTCCTGGAGTTTTAAAAACAGGGCGCATAATTGCTTGCATAAATACGCCAACGAACTCTAAAAATCCATAGTTAACAAGTAATGCTAAAAACATAGCTCCTATGGGTATTAAAATACCAACAGGTATGATTAATTGCTGTAATAAAAATGGCCCGAGATCAGGATGAAAGAGCCAAGCTGGCCCAACATTCCATACAAGCATGGTTCCTAAAACAAACCCAACAACTTTAAATAAAGTAAGGATTACATTAATAAAACTATTTTTCCATGTCTTATTAGCTATTGGATATACAGCCCCAAGGAAAAGAATGAGAACAATATAACTATGTATGACAAACATGGGGAGGGTAGTTTCAATTCCATTTACAATATGGTCGAGTAAAATCGATGATTCTCCTCCAATTGGTATGGGAACAAAGAAAGAAATGATCCCAAACAAACTGAATAGCACAAACTTCCAAGCGGCTCTTTTATCCGATAACGATTGCTCCTCTCGAATTTTTGTTTTTTCCATTGCTTAACCCCCAGAACTAATAATGCGCTTACATTTTTATTATTTTCTTTATTATATTTTTTCTGATATCATTAAAAAAGAGATTTTTTTACGAACTTTAGCATATTTTTATTACTCAATTCGATATAGCAATTCCTTTGTAGCAATACTATTTTATAGTTAGGATTTTTTATTAACTAGGCATGCCTCCAATCTTATACTACAGCCTAATTAAGATGTTCAATACGTTAAGGAAAGGGTCTAGATTATGGATATTTTAATTATTGATCGAGATGAAACCGAAAGAACTGGAATGGAATGGTTTATTCGTTCCAACCAGTTGCCATTTGAGCATATTCTTCATGCAAGGAATATCAAACAAGCAAATATGCTTTTAAGCAAAAGAAAACCGCATGTTGTCATACTCGAACTGGAATTGCTTTCTCCTACTAATTTTGCAGCTTTTGCTACGAACATTCGCAGGTATTCCAAAAGCTTAATTACAACAACAGCAGAGCCTGTCTTTGAAAGAGCCTCGCAAGCTATTGAACTGCAAAGCAAATCACTACTTGTCAAACCACTTAACCTTACACTATTAAAAAAAGCACTAACAAACGCTACAAAAATAGAGCACAGCAGTCAGCCTATGGAATACATTTCAAGAAGTCACGAAATATACCATTCCTTATTTTTAAAAACTTCTTTATCAGACCCTGTTCAGCCCATTTTTTTGCTAATGGAACCAGAAAAGCAAGCACACATACAGGATTTATTTACATGGTTATACAATAATAGCCCACCATTTAAAATTGAACTTTACCCACTGCATAACCGAATTGTTTGTTTAGCGTATGTCAGGTATCCGTATACAACGGAGAACATCAAATTCGAAGTCTCAAAAATAATGCAGTTATGGAGAGAAGCATTTGACTTCAACATAAATATCGCTATTTATAAAAACGAGAAGGATCATATCAATCTGCATCAAGCCTATACAGTGACAAGAACTGTGCTTAACATGAGATTTTACAAAGGGTTTAATCAGGTATTTGTAGTTGATCAAGTTCACACCTTCTCATCTTTCGACCCTTTTTTAACTTCTGATGAACAGAGATTTTGGATGGAGAGCTTAGAAAAAGGAGATATTGAGAGTATTAAAGATTATTTATATCAAACGTTTACAAGACCATTTAACAATTATCCCGAACCAGAGATTGTACGAATTCAACTTACAAGTGTTCTTGCACAGGTGCGACGGTTTATTAATAACTGTAAATTATCTAAAATAGAAGTTGTGGAAGAAGCTTATCACTATACATTTCAAATCATTTTAAATCATCCAGTTCTGTACACAATTGTGCAAGAATTCATTCTGTTTTGTATCACTATCATCAAACATGCTCAAGTTCAAAAGCAAAAGCGAGAATTTAATTATTTAGAAAGGTCGCTTTTGTATTTAGAACATCATTTTAATAATGTAAATCTTCGCCTAGAAGATGTAGCGAATCACCTAGAAATCAGCCCCAATTACTTAAGTCATTTACTTTCGATGGAGAATAAACCATTTAAAAAAATTGTAAATGAATTCAGAATAAATAGTGCAAAAAAACTTTTACTCCATACAAATGAAACCATCTATAACATAAGCAATTCGGTCGGCTTTAAAGACCAAAATTACTTTTCCAGAGTTTTTAAGCAATTCAACAATACATCACCAAAAGAATATAGAAGGTCACATCAAACGCAGCCAAGAACAAAGGCGCAAGCGCCCGTTCAGCAACGTAGCGACTGGAACGAATCAACTGAGATAAAGGAATCACGGTTAGGAACGAACCGATGATGACTTAGCGTAGGGCGATTTCGTGAAGTCGCCTAGTTGCTGGGCGCTGGAGCCGGACGTGGCTATATAACTTAGTAAGTTTATTCACAGCTGCTAAATTTTATAATTTCCTAGACAAGAACAAAGGCGCAAGCGCCCGTTCAGCAACGTAGCGACTGGAACGAATCAACTGAGATAAAGGAATCACGGTGAGGAACGAACCGATGATGACTTAGCTTAGGCGATTTCGTGAAGTCGCCTAGTTGCTGGGCGCTGGAGCCGGACGGGGCTATATAACTTAGTAAGTTTATCTACAGCTGCTAAATTTTATAACTTCCTAGACAATTAAAAACGACCAGTTCTAATAAAAGAACTGGTCGATCGTATTATTTATCTTACAGGCCACAATTGCCGTATTTTGTAATAAAAAGTTTTAAACCACCACTTCGCTAAGTGGGTGTTTGCAGAAACTATCCTGTCTTCCGCTCGAAGACGGCACGACATTAAAGCTTCGATATAAAACTCCCTATTCATTCATTAGAGGTTAAAACTAAATAAAATACGTACATTGCAGCTTGTAAATTTATTATACCACCGCTAACAAAAAAATCAATAAAAAAAGCAACGGATGATCAAATGAACCACAAAAATTACACTTATTTTTCAAAAGCTGTTCACAGATGCTTAGGTTAGGAATCAATAGCCCTGCAATTTATCTCCTATTAGATCTTCGTATTTTTCTTTTTCGCCCTATCTTCTAGTTGCGTTTTTGGACGATGATCTTTTTTATCCTCAGACAGACCTTGGGGATTGACACTACTTTGAGCGCGCTTAGAACGATATGCATGTTGCTCTTCTTTCACGGATCACACCTCCTACTCCTACTACAATAGTGTGAACCAAGCAGCAACTTCCTATGCAGTTATCTTTATTTCAAACAAATAAGATTTAAGTAAGAAAAATCTGTTTATATTGACGTATTTTCTTTTTCTTTGGTGCATGATACCCATGATGAAAAATTTTACCACTTTGTATATGATACATAGCTAATAAGCCTTCTATTGTATGCTGCTTACTTTCATTTAAAGATTTAGAAAAAAGTTTTGCTGCAACACGGGCATCTTCTAAAGCATGATGATGTTCAAAAGGGATTTGATGGAAGGCAGCCAATGTATCCAATTTATGATTATGTAGCTGTGGCCATATTTGTTTTGCAAGCATAACTGTACATAGATAATTCAAGTCAGGGTATGTTAACCCAAAACGATCTAATGTATTTCTTAGTACACTCATATCAAAGCTCGCATTATGAGCAATAACCATACCTTGCTGTAAGTATGTAGAAAGGACTGGCCAAACATCTGTAAAAGTTGGAGCATAACGAACATGTTCTGGCGTAATACCATGTATTCGTATGTTCATTGCTCGAAAATCTGTAAGCGGATTGATTAAACTATAGTACTCATCCACTATTTGTGTCCCATCTGATACAACGATGCCAACTGCACAAGGGCTTGTCCGTTTTTCGTTAGCCGTTTCAAAATCAATTGATACTAGAGTCATATTAGAATCCACCTTCATCATTAAAACTTAAACTATTTATCGTGAACTAAATCCATTTAATTAGAACTAATAATAAGCGGGTAGATTGGAGATCACATGCCTTTACTAAGCTCGCAACAGTTAACTATGCCGACATGATTTATCTTAGTTATGCTATTACTATAGCATAGCCATTCACGTCGTTGATCATGACATCTACAGACAAGCTACATAACGCTTCAAGCTATTTCAAACTATGAAATCTCCAAAATATCCCACGCTGTAATAATACCTAATAATTCGGCTGAAGGTTCACCATTCGAAGTGATGAGCAAGGCTTCTAATCGCTTACCCCTACTTGTATGTTCTTTAAACATTTCAATTGCTTCATACAAAGTAGTGTCCTGGGCAATAAACTTCGAATTCTCATTGTTTTCAAAAGGTAAAATATCTTTTAAGTGATAACTGCTTTTTAACATTTCACCTCGTTGATCTATGCTCGCCAACCAATTCGTAATTCCTTTTTGGGTAAGCAAACCTCGGTACACTTTACCTTCATAAATTGGGAATTTGGACAATCTTTTTTCATGAATAATCTTTAACAATTTATTTAATTCATCATTACTTTGAAAACAATATACATACTTTTGAAACGTAGGAATAACGAGTTTAGGCTTTCTTAGCTCCTCTTCAATCCATTCAATTCTTTCAACAATTTCATCGTGTGGTTCAGCTATGGCATAAGTCATATCCACTTTATTATGCACGATTGCATTTCTGAGTTCCGCAAACTCAAGCAAGTCATCACTGTATTGGCTCACTAATGCATTTGAATTCCGCAGAATTTTTACTGTTTTAGAAAAGCTTACATCCTTTTTATGTATCATGAAAGAACGGAGCATCTTTTCAATTCGATTAAAAGAAGTTAAGAATCGATCTGAGTTTTTGTACATATATCTTTCTCCTCATATTTGATATCAACTTTCCTTTTATTGTATACGTGCTGCAACAAATGACAAAGCTATACGATATTCCAACTCCAAAGCTACTTGTAGGAAGCACCATACTAAATATACACGGTTTCGGAATAAATGGATTGGATTTTTTCCACAATTGCTTTTTCTCCATCTTCTTGGTAAGAAACATGCTCATCAGCAAATCGTGACAATTGATCGTGATCGTCAATCATAATTGCCTGTGCAGCATGTTGGAACATGGAGATATCATTCGCATCATTGCCAAAAGCTATAAAACTGTTCGGCTTTATACCTAATACTTGTAACGCACTCCACTTATCAATATTTCTTGGACTTACGTCAATCAGTTGTTCATTACGATGTTCGTGAACAGTTATGTCCAAGCGCTGTAATTGAGTGAATAAAATTTCGTAATCCTTCATCGTAATGAATAATATTTTTACTACAGAGGAAAGTTGAGCAACATCTACATGTTGAGCTAATTTTCCTTGGTCCAGATTGTGTACAATCGGATGATCCTTTGGGCCTGTATACACATAGTCCCAATCACTATCCATTAAGAAAGTCGCTTCCTGCTCCTCAATTAGCTTTAAAATGACATGTAGCTGTTGTTCGGTAAATGTTTGGGCGTGTAATAGCTTATTATCTTGATAAATCAGTGCACCATTTCCACCAATGAGCGTATAAGAATGAAAATCTTTAGGAAGCACTGGAAGCATATCCCTGATTGGTCTAGCCGATGCAAAGATAACGTCATTTTTATTTAACTGTTTTAAACATTGGACAATCGTATTTGAAAGTGGTTTACCGTTGAAACATATCGTTCCGTCTAAATCAAACACAAACTTCATGGTTACACCTCGCTATCATCTATACTTTCCATTATAAACTATTTTTCAGGAACGAAAACAAAAAATAGTTAGCTAATCTAATTAGCTACGCTCCATTCTTACACTATAGGCAAGTATAGAAGTTTTAAGGGTTATAGAAAAACTTAAGCTGTCACCATAAAGGATTCATGAAGCTTTTTAGAAAAACGAAAAATCTATTGCCAATTCATTCGAGTAGAAGCCTTCATTTTACTCATAGTAAAGTATACCCCTAAATTTTTATCCTTTTCTATAGTGTAAAAAAACTTATAATTTTATACTTATCTACAGTCAATAAATTTAAAACAAATAGCTTAAATTTATTGACAATATATAAAGTTCTGCTATGCTGTTAACTATTATTCAGAAAAAATATCAAAATAAACCAACTAGTTTGAAAGGAGATAATCATGCAACCCGATCAACATCTACTTAGAATTCCTGGCCCAACACCCATTCCACCTAGTGTAGAACGTGCAATGGCACAGCCTATGATTGGACACCGAGGACAGGAAATGAAAGAACTGTTAAAAATTGTAAAGGAAAAATTAAAACCTATCTTTGGTACAAAAGAGGATGTACTTATTTATACTGCAAGTGGTACCGCAGCATTAGAAACAGCAGTCGTAAATACCGTACAACCGGAAGAAGAAGTGCTTGTAATTGTCACAGGCGCTTTTGGTGAACGTTTTACAAAAATTTGTGATGAGTATCACATTGAAACCCATAAATATTTGGTCCCTTGGGGGGAAGCAGCTGATCCGAAACAACTAGCATCTTTATTGCAACAACATCCCAATATTAAAGCAGTGTTTGCGACTTTCTGTGAAACTTCTACAGCCGTATTAAATCCAATTAAGCAACTTGCAGAAGTCGTGCACAATGAATCGGAAGCATTATTTATCGTTGACGGCGTCTCTTGTATTGGGGGAACAGAAACAAAAATGGATGAATGGGGATTAGACGTCGTTGTAACCGGATCGCAAAAAGCAATGATGCTCCCTGCAGGGCTAGCTTTTATAGCTGCAAGCAAACGTGCCTGGGACGTTATTGAAAAAAATCCACATGCTAGATTTTATTTAGATATGCGCAGGTATCGTCTTAAACTTCAAGAAGATTCGACTCCCTTCACACCAGCAGTATCCTTACTACAAGGCTTAAAACAAGCCCTTACCCTCGTGGAGGAAGAAGGATTAGAAAATATTTTCTATCGCCATGAGATGATGAAGAATATGACTCGGGAAGCATTTAAAGCTTTATCCATTCCATTGCTTACATCGGATAAAAATGCTTCCCCAACAGTTACTGCTGTAAAACCAGGAGATTTTGCATCTGAAGACTTACGAAAGATCGTTAAAAGTGATTTCGGTTTAACTTTAGCGGGAGGACAGCAGCATTTAAAAGGACAAATTTTTCGAATTGGACATATGGGCTACTGTTCCCCTGCTGATGTGTTACAAGTAATAAGCATTATCGAAATTGGTTTACAAAAAATTGGTAAACACGTAGAGCTTGGAACAGGCGTACAAGCTGCCCAAGCTACCTATTTGAAAATGAATGGTTGATACCAAATTTTAAATAGATTTCATCCTTTCTAAAATGAAAAATACATTGTACCATATAATAAATTTATCTGGGGATATGGATATGTACGTTGCCTCATAGATTCTATCGCTGTAAAACAAAACATGCTATATATAATAAAACGAATTACACTGGGAGGAAGACGAAAGATGGGATTTAGAGTATTAATTGCTGATCCTTTAAGCCAAGAAGGAATTACCCCTTTATTAGAATCGGAAGAAATTCAATTAGATATTGGAACAGAATGGACAAATACGGAACTGTTTGAACGAATTTCAGAATATGACGCCTTAATAGTTAGAAGTCAAACACAAGTAACGCGTGCACTCATTGCGAAAGCAACCCATTTAAAAATCATTGGCAGAGCTGGTGTGGGTGTTGATAATATTGATCTAGATGCTGCAACAGAGCAAGGAATCATTGTTGTAAACGCACCGAATGGTAATACAAATTCAGCAGCTGAACATACAATGGCAATGATGATGGCTTTATCTAGAAAAATTCCACAAGCATACTTATCTTTAAAAAACAAACAATGGGATCGGAAAAAATATATTGGCAAAGAGCTAAAAAATAAGACTTTAGGCATCATTGGATTTGGTCGTATCGGAGCAGAAGTCGCCTACCGAGCGAAAGGACAACGGATGCGTATAATTGCATACGACCCGTTTTTAACAGAAGAACAAGCAAGTAAATTAGGTATTAAAAAAGGTTCCCTTGAAAGTGTTTATGCGCAAGCGGATCTCATTACCATTCACACGCCATTATTAAAGGAAACGCGATATCTTTTAAATCAACAAGCCTTCGAAGCAATGAAGGACGGCGTTTACATTATTAATTGTGCTCGAGGTGGAATCATTGATGAAGCGGCACTGTATGATGCTATCCAAAATAAAAAAGTTGCTGGAGCTGCTCTCGATGTATTTGAAGAAGAACCATTTTATGAACACCGTTTATTAGAATTACCTGAAATAATTGCTACTCCTCATTTAGGCGCAAGTACGGTAGAAGCACAAGAAAGTGTTGCGATAGATGTTAGTGAAGATGTCATTCGCTTCATGCGTGGAGAGGCTGTTCATAATCCTGTCAATCTTCCTTCTATTCCGCGAGAAGCTTTAACAGAAATTAAGCCATATTTCCTCTTAGCTGAAAAGCTTGGCCAATTTCTTATTCATTTAGCAAATGAACCGATTCAAGAAATTAACCTTTATTATTCTGGGGATGTGGCTAAAACAAAGATTGGTCCAATTACGAGGAATGCAGTGAAAGGACTGTTAGCTCGCCATTTAGGTGATCACGTAAATGATGTAAATGCCCTTTACCTCGCAGAAAAAAGAGGCTTAACTATTCATGAAAACATGACTTCTTCCACGCAAGGATTTACAAACTTAATGCGTGTAGAAATAGTAACTAAATCTGAAAAGAAAAGCGTTGCCGGTACACTGCTTAATGGATTAGGCCCTAGAATTGTTAAAGTAGATCCTTATAGTGTTGATGTAACTCCAAAAGGACATCTTTTAGTTATCCACCATCAAGACCAACCAGGCGTTATTGGTAAAATGGGCAGCCTGCTAGCTACAAAGGAGATAAACATTGCAACCATGCAAGTAGATCGTGCCAATGTTGGGGGAAATGCTATTATGGTTATGACAGTAGACAGACATATAGAAAAGATAGAATTAGAAGCATTAGAACAGCTTGAAGAAATTCATAAAGCTATTTCTATCGATTTATAATACATTATATTTTTGCGCTCATGTTGAAGATCAGCAACTACTATATAACAAAAGCCGAACAATTAAATGCTAGTTGTTTGGCTTTTGTTGTACCATGAGAAGCGTTCAATGTTCGTATTCTCGCCTTACCTAGCACGAAAAAACTGCTACCAAAGATCGTTTTTTTAACCTATTTTCCTAGGACTCACCAATGAATAGCCCCCAACAGGTCATCCTCAGCGTTTGTAAACTAAAAAACATTAATTTGACAATTCTTTCATTTCTAATTAAAATGAATTTTACTATGTTATTTTTTTACAGAAAGGAGCTTTTGCATGACCGAAATATCTAAAAAAGATATTAGCTTTTGGTGGGCACTTACACCTCTTTGTGTGATGATTACTTCCATGATACTTACCATTGTGGCTTTTCAAGGAGAACCCCACTTGCCACTCATTATTGGCACAGGAACAGCCGCGCTTGTAGCTTGGAAACAAGGCTATTCATGGAAAGAAATAGAAGAGATGATGTTTCGCGGCATACGATTAGCCCTACCGGCCATTCTCATTATTATGCTTGTTGGATTAACTATTGGTGCTTGGATTGGTGGTGGTATTGTTGCCACCATGATTTATTACGGTTTAAAGATCATATCACCGTCTATTTTTTTGGTAACGATTACAATTATATGCGCTGTTGTAGCTTTAACCGTTGGCAGCTCTTGGGCAACAATGGGAACGATTGGGGTTGCTGGCATGGGAATAGGAATGAGTATGGGAATCCCAGCTCCTATAGTTGCAGGTGCAGTTATTTCAGGCTCTTACTTTGGAGATAAAATGTCTCCTTTATCAGACACTACGAATCTAGCTTCAGGTTTGACAAATACAGATTTGTTCATTCATATTAAACATATGCTATATACAACAGTGCCAAGTTTAATCATTGCTTTACTCGTTTTTGCTTACATAGGAAGAGACTTCGGAAAAGATGCCATTGAGAATGAAAGAATTACGCAAACCATCTTAGACATGCAGGCGAATTTTGTCATGTCTCCATATCTTTTGCTTATACCGCTACTTGTCATCGTACTCGTTATGTTCAAAGTACCCGCTGTGCCTGCTATCGCAACCGGAATCGTTATGGGCTTTTTCTCGCAAATATTCGTGCAAGGAGACGCCCCGTCCTACGCGCTACAAGTGTTGCAAAATGGCTACACGATAGATACAAGCAACGAAATAGTTTCTGAATTATTTAATCGCGGTGGACTGATGTCTATGATGTATACCGTGTCGATGACCATTGTCGCTATGACTTTTGGAGGGATCATGGAATATTCGGGGATGCTAAAAGCGATGATGGATCAACTATTAAAATTCATAAAATCAACTGGGAATTTAATTGCATCTACATTGGGAGCAGCTTTTTTAACGAATGCAACATGTTCTGAGCAGTATATTTCCATTGTCGTTCCATCTAGAATGTTTGCTGCCGTATATAAAAAGAAAGGCTTACATTCGAAGAACTTATCAAGATCTTTAGAGGATGGCGGAACATTAACTTCTGTCTTTATTCCTTGGAATACTTGTGGGGTCTTCATCTACACAACGCTAGATGTGCATGCCTTTAGTTATGCACCTTATGCTATTTTAAATTTCACCGTACCAATTATTGCCTTGATCTATGCTTATACTGGGTTCACCATTACAAAAATTGAAAAAACAGATCGCTCTCAGCAGACGACATTGATTAGAAAAAAATCTATGTAAGCCTTTAAACCAAATGTAGCTATCATGAAGCTTTTATGGCGACAAAATGCCGTTATACTCACACTATAAATATTTTAAATTTTATACTTTTTAATCAAGTGAACAAAAAATTTAAATAAAAGAAGGGGATTGCATGCATACATCAATTATTACTACAGGGAAATTACCTTTGCATGGTCAAGCTTTTTTCGTTCGTTTTTTACATAAAGAAGATATACATGAGATCTTACATTTGCAGACAATGGTTAAAAATGCCTTGGAAGTGCCAGATTTTCTTCAACCCTTAACAGCAGAGGAATATAAATCTATTTTGGGAGGCTGTGGTTCTATCATTGGGGTCTTTGTTAATAACAAGTTAATTGCATTTCGTGCTATGCTCATTCCCAAAATGAATGATCCCGAACATTTAGGAATAGACCTGCGGCTAAACGAATATCAACGTAAAAAAATGCTTTATTCAGAAATATCAAATGTTCATCCTGCGTTTCGAGGCAATCGGCTGCAAAGCTACATGGGGAGATTATTATTTGATCAAATTGATCAGCAATCCTTCCGCTATGTAGCTACAACTGTTGCTCCATTAAATATTGCTAGCTTAAAAGACAAGCTTGCTTTAGGGATGGCTATTTGTTCGCTCAAAGAAAAATACAATGGTAAATTACGCTACATCCTATTTCGTGATTTGCATACAACCAATGATACTCCATTTTATAGTGACAAACAGGAAGTAAACATACAAGATATTACAAAACAACAGCAATTAATTAAGAAAGGATACAGGGGATTTTCGCTACAAGAAAAAGAACAGATGTATTGGGTATGTTTCATTAAAGAACAAAGGCGCTGGAGCCCCGTTTAGCAATGTAGCGAGTGGAGCGAAGCAACGAAAGTTTTAGGAATCATGCTCCTGCAACAGGAGTATGCCCGCGCCCTCCGGCAAGCCCGTCTTTAGTCGGCCTTCCTATTTAGAACGAACCGATGATGACTTATCTTAGGGCAATGGAGTGAAGTCTCCTAGTTGCTGGGGCGCTAGAGCAGACGTGGCTAAATAACTTAGTATGTTTATCCACAGCTGCTAAATTTTTTATAAATCGCCATTTATTTGGCGACAGCCTTTCTTTTGCTTATAAGCTAACCTTAAAATTTTTTCAAATTTTGAAAGTGCCTTTTGCTTTCCCAAGCCTATTATAAACAACATCTAATACTTGTAATAAGTCATCTACTTCAAAAGTGGGGCATTCGTTACTGTCTATATGATTCCAATTTATCCATATAGAAGCCATCTCAGTTTTGAAGGCCCCTACTATATCTGTATTTAAATTATCACCAACCATGACTGCTTCGGAAGCGTCTACCTCTAATTTTTCCAACATATGTTGAAAAATGGCTGGATCAGGCTTCCCACTCCCAAATGCGCCTGAAACAACGATTTCATCAAAGTAAGGCTTCAATTGAGGAGTCATATCAAGTTTCGTCTGTTGTAAACTCGGTGAACCATTTGTTAATAAACCTAATTTATAATCTGCACGTAATGCGTTTAACACTTTAAATGTACTAGAAAATACAATCGGTTTCTGTTTTCTCACCTTAGGAAATGCTTCCGCTAACGTTTCCGCTAATTGTTCATCTAAGACTCCAGTTTTATCTAACCCTCGTTTCCAGGCTGATTTTCGATATTCAGGGGCAATTTGCTTTAATTTGTCAAACTCTCTTCCGCCATCATCAAAGTCTCCCCAAAGCCCCTCAAAAGGATTAATCCCAATCATTTGTGTAAATGCATACGTCGGAAAAGACGCATACAAGGCACGTGCTTCTGTTCTCACATTCTGCTCTAAACGTTCGGGATCAATTTGCGGATACACATCTCTCGCCATATTACAGGTTGCCCGAAAAGATTCAGCAACACTTTTCTTATCCCATAAGAGTGTATCGTCCAAATCAAAAATAATTGCTTTAACCATCCATACATCTCCTTTTTGTCTTACATACAATAATGTAAAGTATACAACATTTTATAAAAAATAGAAAAGTAAGTATTTAGGGTTGATTTTATTGAAAATATAGACTAATATAGTTATTAAAATTTTACAGCTAAGGGGATAGTATCATGGAAGAATGGACAGTTAAAGTTAATCATTGTGCAGTCAAGAAAGAAAAGCCTCAAACAGACCAACTAGAATTCGGGAGGATTTTTACCGATCACATGTTTGTCATGGATTATTCTGAACCTTTAGGTTGGCACGATGCTCGAATTGTCCCATATCAGCCTTTAACGATTGACCCATCAGCAATGATATTTCATTATGGCCAATCCGTTTTTGAAGGATTAAAGGCATATCAAACTCCTGAAGGAACCATTCAATTATTTCGTCCGGAAAAGAATTTGCAGCGTTTAAATAGATCCAACGATCGCTTATGTATTCCTGCGATTGATGAAGCTTTTATACTGGAAGCTCTAAAACAATTAATCTATTTAGATAAAGAGTGGATCCCCTCTGCAGAAGGAACATCCCTTTATATTCGCCCATTTATTATTTCAACAGAACCTTATATTGGCGTGGCACCTTCTCATCAATACAAGTTCGTAATCATTTTATCACCCGTAGGAGCTTATTATAAAGAAGGCATTAACCCGGTGAAAATTGCTGTGGAAAATCATTACGTCCGAGCGGTGAAAGGTGGAACTGGAGAAGCAAAAACTGGTGGAAACTACGCTTCAAGTCTGAAAGCACAAGAAACATGTTCCCAAAAGGGCTTTGCTCAAGTACTTTGGCTTGATGGAGTGGAAAAGAAATATATTGAAGAAGTTGGCAGTATGAACGTATTCTTTAAAATAAACGGAAAAGTTTATACTCCGATGCTAAATGGAAGTATTTTAGAAGGAGTTACGCGTAATTCCGTTATTCAGTTATTAAAACACTGGAATATCCCTGTTATCGAAGAAAAGTTATCCATGGAAAAGTTATACCAAGCATATCTTGATGGAGAGTTGGAAGAAGCTTTCGGCACGGGTACAGCAGCAGTTATCTCACCAATCGGTCAACTAAGTTGGGAAGACAAAGATCTAATGATTAACAATGGGACAACAGGTGAATTAGCTAAATCACTATATACTACACTAACAAACATCCAATATGGTAAAGAGGCCGATCCATTTCATTGGGTCGAAAAAGTTAGCGAAGCATATGCTGTAAAGTAGTAGCAAGTGCACTTATTTTACATTTTACATCACTCTATTATTCGTATATGCATGGGAAATCGTAGTTAGCTTATGATAAGTAGAAAGACTTGCTCATCGACAAATTTTTTAGCACACGCTATCCTCTTTCTTATACGGTAAATCTTAACATTTAATTTTCTAATAGCACCGCTAATAAGCCGAGCAATTTCATTTAATTGTTCGGCTTTTGCTATGTTAACCATCTTACTCAATCGGCTACCTATTTATTTAATTGTACTATTTTTGTAATTTTCGTTGACGAAACAACCATTGTTTGCGTATAATAACTTAAATTCCTACTTTTATTATAGGAATAATAAACTTTGTGTTGCCAAGGAGGTTTTCATCTTTGCTTTTAGAAATCGAACATGTAAATAAATCCTATTGGGATGACAAACAACAAGTACATTTCCCTGTTTTTTCAGATGTGATGATAAGTATAAATGAAAATCAATTCGTCTCTATACTTGGCCCATCTGGTTGTGGAAAGTCGACTTTACTTTCTATGATTGCTGGTCTGGAGGAGACAACAGAAGGAACGATAAAGCTAAACCGCGAACCTATTAGCGGCCCTGGGCCAGATCGAGGAATGGTGTTTCAGCAACCTTCCTTACTTCCATGGCTCAACGTTAAAGAAAACATCTTATTTCCAATTAAAAAACGGTTCAAAAAGAAGGAAGCAGAAGAGCAAGCTGCTTATTTTCTACAGTTAGTTCAACTAGATAAATTTCAACATCATTATATCCATGAACTTTCAGGTGGGATGCAACAGCGAGTAGCCATTGCACGTGCCTTAGCAATGAATCCAAAAATATTATTAATGGATGAACCGTTTGCCGCTTTAGATGAGCAAACAAGAGAGAACCTTCAAGACAAATTGCTTGCTATTTGGCAGAAAAAGAAGAAAACGATATTGTTTGTAACGCACAGCATTAAGGAGGCACTCATCCTTTCTGATAGAGTCATCGTCATGGGAACCAATCCCGGACGAATAATAAGTGATGTAAATATTAATCTAAGCAGGCCACGTAAACGAGAAGATGAACAAATCATAATTTTGGAGAAAAAGATTAGAAAGCTTTTAAAAAATGAAGTGAATAAAGCATTAAAGGATGCATGGTCAAATGAATTTCAAAATGCTTAGCAAGCAACTACTATTTCTAGTTTTCTTTATAACGATTTGGCAATTGGTTTACTCAATAGGTATTTTTGAAGCAATCGTATTTCCTTCACCAAAGAATGTAGCTTTTGCCTTATATAATGGATTTTCAAGTGGCGATTTTTTAATTGCTTTGGGAGCGAGCTTTAAGCATCTTCTACTTGGAATGACAACAGCATTATTCATAGGTACTGTTATTGGGCTTATTCTTGGCAAATCAAAAGTTGCCAATGAAACAGCAGGCATGTATTTGATAGGGATGCAAAGTATACCAAGTATTGTTTGGGTGCCACTTGCAATTATGTTATTTGGTTTTACCGAGTCTTCTGTTGTATTCGTAGTTGTACTAGGGGGAACTTTTGTCATGGCACTTCAAGTAAGGTCAGCCATTCAAAATATATCCCCTCAATTAGTTCGTGCGGCAAAAACGATGGGAGTTAATGGTATTGAGCTTTTTTACAGAGTTGAAATACCTGCGGGGATGCCCCATTATATAACAGGCATAAGGCTTGCATGGGCCTTTAGCTGGCGTGCATTAATGGCAGGAGAATTATTAAGTAATGGTCCTGGATTAGGCTATTCACTTAGATATGCGCAAGATTATGCTCGGATGGATCAAGTCATCGCAATCATTATAGTTATTGGTGTTATAGGAGCAACTGTAGATCATGGCATCTTTTCAAAAATTGAACGTAATGTCATGAAACGCTGGGGTTTATTAAAACAATAGGAAAATAAATTTTGCCGATTTCCCCCCGTTCAAACATATATTTTATAGAAAGGGTGACGAAAATGAGAAAGAAAAAACTGTTTTTATATGTATTCATTATTTTCATTGCGGTGTTAGCAGGTTGTGCTAAAGAAAATAAGGATACTGACAATAAAGAAAAAATAACTATTGGTTACTTTCCCAATATTAATCATGTTGCAGGAATGGTCGCAGAAGAAGAAAAAATGTATGAATCCGAGATGCCAAACGGTATAAAAGTTGAATATCAATATTTTCCTGATGGTTCTGCATTTATGACTGCATTAGAAACTGGTGAAATTGAAGGAGGTCTTGTTGGTCCTGGCCCCGCAATGAACCACTTTGCTAGCGGCGCAAAGATTAATATTGTAGCAGGAGGATCGACTGGTGGCACTGTCATTATGGCTCGCAATAAAGCAGGGATTGAAAGCCCGAAAGATTTAGCAAATAAGACGTTTATTTCTCCACGAGTTGGTTGTACGCATAATGTACAATTTGAAGCTCAGATGAAGAAAGAATATAATCTAACATCTGATCGAGTCCAAGGAAAAATGAAACATGTGACTGGAAAGCCTGCAACTTATCACAGTATGTTTATCTCTGAGAAGATTGATGTTGCTACAGTGCCAGAACCTTGGGCATCTGTAATTGAAGCAGAAGGAAGCGGAAAAGTGTTGATCGACACACCTGAAGTCGCTTGGGGAGAAATATTGCCTGCTGCAGTATTTGTAACTTCTCAAGATTTAGCCAAAAACAATCAAGAGCTCGTGCAACATATGGTGAACGCACATCAACAAGCAACAGCGTTTATTCAAGATAATCCTGAGAAAGCCAAAACAATTGCTATTAAAAAGATTGCAGACATTACGGAACAAAAGCTGTCCAAACAAGTCATTGATAAGGCATGGAAGCGTATTGATTTCACATCCGAAGTGGATAGCGATGTACTACAGGATTTTTCTAATGCTTCCTATGATTTAGAGTTTCTCAAAGACAAACCAAATCTGAAAGGGTTAGTAGATACACAATTTTTACAGTAACGAATAGTCTTTTAGAAAAAATCGGTGCGTATATAAAGTTTTTTCCACACCAGAACCGATTTCCCTTCACGTTGGTAGTTCACTAATTACAAGACAAGATGTTTTGTGAGAGTGAAATTGAAGGAACTTAAATGATACTATAAGCCCAAAAAATTTTATACTTTTCTACAGTGCAAAAAAAACAGCCAGACGCATTCCCATGTTTGGAAGATTAGCGTCTGGCTTTTCTTATAAAATAAGGTGCTAGTATAGTGAACAAGGAAATAACCGAATAGTCACGCTCCTAGTCCATGACTCAGCAACGAGGTGACTTCTCGAAATTTCCCTAAACTAAGTCACCATCAGTTCCTCCCTAAAAGGAAGACCGATTAAAATAGGCTTGCCGACCAAAGTGGACATACTTCTGTTTTAGTGGCATGATTCCTATATCTTTCATTGATCCATTCCATCGCTTCGTTGCTAAACGAGCGCTGTTCCTTAAACCATGACTTTACAAATATCATTCGTAAATTCAACAGGGTCGTTTACAGGTATACCTTCAATTAATAACGCCTGATTATACAATAAGTTTGTATATAAACCTATTTTTTCCTTATCCTCTTTATGAGACTTTAATGCTTGGAATACGTCATGATTTACGTTAATTTCTAATATCTTTTCAGCCTTTATTTGTTGATTATTCGGCATTGCATTAATTACTTTTTCCATTTCCAAAGAAATTTCGCCCTCAGCTGTTAAGCATACAGGATGCGATTTCAAACGTTTAGAAGCTCGGACATCTTTTACTTTATCTCCTAGATGTTCCTTCATAGCTGTAAACAATGCTTTATTCTCTTCTTGTATCTCTTCATCTGCTTCATCTTTTGTGTCATCCTCTAAACCAAGATCACCACTAGATACAGATTTAAATTCTTTCTCTTTATATTCTCGCATCATTTTAATCGCAAATTCATCTACTTCTTCGGTGAAATATAAAATTTCATACCCTTTATCTGCTACCATCTCCGTTTGTGGTAATTTTTCAATGCGATCAATAGATTCACCAGCAGCATAATAAATATACGACTGATCTTCTGGCATACGTTGTACATATTCAGCAAGCGTGACTAATTTCTTTTCTTTTGATGAATAGAACATAAGCAAATCCTGCAGTGTTTCTTTATTCGCACCAAAGTCATTATATACACCAAATTTCAGCTGTCTGCCAAAGGCTTGATAAAATGTTTCATACTTTTCACGATCATCACGTAATAGGTGCTGTAGTTGTGTTTTAATTTTTTTCGTCATGTTTTTTGCAATTACTTTCAACTGTCTGTCATGTTGTAACATTTCTCGTGAAATATTTAAAGACAAATCTTCGGAATCTACCATACCTTTAACAAAGCTAAAATAATCTGGTAGAAGATCTGCACATTTATTCATAATTAATACACCGTTGGAATAAAGTTCGAGGCCTTTTTCAAATTCCGGCGAATAATAATCAAATGGTGCATTTTCTGGAATGAATAAAATAGCATTATAGCGAACTGTACCATCCACATTAATATGCATGGATTTTAACGGTTTATCGAAACCATATCTTTTTTCTTGGTAAAAATTCGTATAATCATCTTCTGTTAATTCACTTTTATTCTTTTTCCAGATTGGGATCATACTATTAATCGTTTCTTCTTCTACATAATCTACGTATTCTTCACTATCTTCCTCTTTCGGTTTGCTCTTTGTAACATCCATTTTAATTGGATAACGAATGAAATCCGAATACTTTTTAATAATTTGTTGTAATTGATGCTCGTCTAAAAATATATCAAACGAGTCTTCCTCTTCGTTTTCCTTCATCTTTACAATAATTTCTGTGCCTACGCTTTCTTTATCGGCCGGTGTAATGGTATAACCATCTGTCCCTGTTGATTCCCACTGGTATGCTTGGTCGCTATCCACTGATTTCGTAATTACCGTTACTTTATCTGCCACCATAAATGCCGCGTAAAAACCAACACCAAATTGCCCAATAATATCACGGCCATCTTTTAGTTCCGTGTCATTTTTAAAAGCAAATGAACCACTTTTAGCAATCGTTCCTAAGTTTGTTTCTAATTCTTCTTTCGTCATTCCAATTCCGGTATCGATCACTCGTAACGTGCGATCTTCTTTATTTGGGATAAGTTTAATATAATAATCTTCTTGATTAAAAGTTAAGTTTTCATCTGTTAAGCTACGATAATACATTTTATCCATTGCATCACTTGCATTGGAAATTAGTTCTCGTAAAAACACTTCACGCTGCGAATAAATGGAATTAATCATTAATTCTAACAAACGTTTGGATTCCGCTTTAAATTGCTGTTTTCCCATAAGATCCTCTCCTCTACTTAAACTCATATGTTTAAATACCATAAATGTTATTTCATGTCAATCATGATGCATGTATTCCTATTTTATACACGATAGGAAAGTATAAATAGTATGTTTTTAATATAACACCCTTAGCAATATAATTACACTACTTTTGTCTAGCGAGATCTGTTATGTAGGAAAAAAATTGTTCCCGTTTCACTTCATAGACAAGGTTCACTTCACGCCCTTGTTTATTCAGTTCTGTTCGTCCCTGACTTTTTCCATCAGGATGAACGAAACATCGAACGATTTTCCTTTTAATTACATTTGAATTTCCTATTGTTGCTGTTGTAAGTACATCCCATAGAAAATATGTTGAATTTGTTTGGAAGTGGACAAGTGGAGGGACCATTGCATAACATTGTCCTAAAAAGTCTATTCCTATATCTTCTCTTTCTCTCGCCCATTTATTACGAACATCTACCGTTAGTGGCACATTATTCGTGCTTTCTAATGCTACTAAATCAATAGTTATTTTACTATCCCAAACTATTTTTGCAGCTTCTGGGTCCCAAAATGCGTTCCACTCAGCTGTTCCATCGTGTTCAGGCTCTTCTACATTTCCAGTCGGTAAAAACGTGCCACCCATCCAAACGAGTTTTTCAATCTTTTCCTCAATATCTGGCGCTTCGTCCAATGCTCTTGCCAAATCCGTTAATGGCCCAACGAATAATAATGTCACTCGTTCATTACTATTTCTTAAAGTTCGAATAAGGTGTTGATGTGCTGGTAATTCTGCTTCCTTTGTTTGGATTGGTAAATGCTCATTGAGTATTGGTAGTGCATCTACATAAAAAGCATGCATGCGCCAATCTTTAGGAAATGGATTTTTCCCACGTGAAGTAGAAGCTGCTACTTCTATCTCTTTCCCTTGTCCAAACCGATCAATAATTTTGCGACTTGCATATATTGCGGGCTCCAAATAACAATCTGCTGGGATAACGCTAACACCTACTAGATCAACATCTTCCATTTGCAATAATAAAAATAACGATACTAAATCATCGACTCCACCATCGTGGTTCATGTATACTTTTCTCTTCATTCTGTGTAAATGTCCTCCTCGAATTAACCCATTTCCGATATGTATACAACCCATTGTCTCAAGTTTTTCAATTCTTTACAAATGATATAGTAGAGAGATGTATATCAAGTTTTTTCGACATAGTTATATTTTTAATGCAACAGTTGGTTTGAATTAGAGACAGCTACAGAAAAACACTACGCTAGCTTAACAGTATGAACTATCGCTATATGTGCAATGTCAACTTCTCCACTTCACGAGGTTGAAAATATAACAGCTAAGCCGTTTGCTAGCCTGTTTATATATATGCTCTACAAACTACTCCAACCTTAAAATGAACCTCTTTGGCGATTTTCTTTTATCTCACACGAAGGCTTTAGTAGCTCAAGGGGTGTAAGACCTCTTACGAAAAATGGGATTTAGGTACTGTAAGACGAGTGGGTAATAACAGTACAGCAACCTGTTATAAAAATGGAAATGTAGGCCATAGCCTAGCGAAATTTTAATAACTTGCAGAAAAAGGAGAAGGAGATATATGATAGCATTTTCTGGTGCTTAATCCAGTTTTCCTAAAAACATATACAAGCCGTGAGGGAAAGGACCTACCACGGCTTGTACATTCACTTTATTGTTTATTTTGTCGATACGTTTCAATTTCTTGTCTTGCATTATGCAATTTTTCAAAGGTTTGTTGAAATTGTGGGTTGTCTAAAGCATCTTGTCCTGCTTGATACTGTGTTTCTTTCAATAAGTGGTCCACTTGTAACAGTTGGTTTTGCGCTTGCATCAACTCTTCCTCATTTCCACTTGTTTTAGCCTGTTGTATAAGCTCGTAAGCATCTGTAAATTGCTGTGTAGCCAACTCTAATTGCTGGTGAAGCATTTGCTTTTCCATTGTATACCTCCAAACGTATCGTAAACATATATTCATAAGCATCCTATTAACAATATATGTATTGTTATTCCCAAAACTTTTATATTCATACGTTTTAAAAAAGGAATAAGCTTCTTTTTAGAGTTGACGAGCCTAATAAAGCAGGAGCATAGACATCATAATTAATCGTAACTATCTGGGTTTGTTCCACTTCGATCATTTTGATTTAAACGGCTAATTTTTTGCATTTCTTTTTCAGTTAGCGAAAAATCAAAAATAGCAGCATTTTCTTTAATTCGTCTGGGATTCGTTGATTTCGGAATCGTTATTACTTCGTTTTGAATATCCCAACGCAAAATAACCTGGGCTATAGTCTTTCCATACTTTTCAGCTACGCTTAGTAAATACGGCTCGTCCATTAGTCGCCCTCGTTTTAAAGGGGACCATGCCTCTAACTGGATACCTTGTTGTTTGCAAAACGCATACAGCGGCTTCTGTGTTAAATGGGGGTGATATTCAACTTGGTTGATAGCAGGAACTATTTTACTATTCGCTAACAAATTTTCTACATGTTGTTGGTGAAAATTGCTCACTCCAATTGCACGGACTTGACCGCTTTCATACAGCTCTTCCATAGCTTTCCAAGTCTCTACATACTTTCCTTTCACTGGCCAGTGAATTAAATAGAGATCTATATAGTCTAAGCCAAGCCTCTGCAAGCTCTTTTCAAAAGCTTCTTTTGTCTCAGCGTATCCTTGTTCGTCATTCCATACCTTTGTCGTAACAAATAACTCTTCACGGGGAATATTTGACAGCTTAATGGCTTCCCCAACACCTACTTCATTGTCATAAAATGAGGCAGTGTCTATCATACGGTAGCCTGCCTCTAAAGCTGCTTGAACCGCAGTTTGAACCGTTTTTCCATCTTCAACTTTGTAGACGCCTAAGCCGAAACCAGGCATTTTTACTCCATTATTTAACAAGACAGTATCTTGTAAATGTGTAATCACGTAACATTCCTCCCCTTAGACTACCTCCATTATTAACACAAAGAAAACGAACGTTCAATTAGGAGACCCTAATTTCTTACATCATGATGATAACTCCTCCTTACTATATGAACAGCGTTTTCCACACTTTTGATAAAAGCATCTTAGTTACGCAAGGCTGAAATTATTTTTAATAAATTGGTGTTATTTTTAAACCGGCGGGGAATAGACAAAAATAGAAATAAAGGGGGGGTTTTCCTGTTGATTCCAGCAGTCCAACAATCAAATATAACAATACTTTCTATTTCCCTTATATTAATAATTAGTATTCTAGCTGTAAAGTTCTCCGCAAAAGTAAATTCTCCCTCGCTTGTCTTCTTTATTGGCATAGGGATGATTTTCGGTAGTGAAACTGTTCATTTATTTCACTTTGATGACCCATCTGCGGCGCAATTAATAGGGATGCTAGCTTTAGTTGTTATTCTGTTTGATGGCGGGATGCAAACAAATTGGCAATCTTTACGGCCTCATGCAGTCCCTGCTTTATCTCTTGCTACGATCGGAGTGTTATTAACGACTATTGTGATGGGTCTTGTAGCAAAATTACTGTTTCCTTTTAGCTGGCCAGAAGCTTTATTATTAGGAGCTTTAGTTGGCTCAACAGACGCTGCAGCAGTATTTGCTATGCTTAAAGGAAAAGATGTATCTAACAAAATTACTTATACGTTAGAAGGAGAGTCTGGAGTAAATGACCCCATGGCTGTATTTTTAACTACTTCGTTGATTACAGTGGTAACCAACGAAACTCCCAATAGCTTATCTTTTATTGGAGATTTCATATGGCAAATGGGCGGAGCAATCGTTTTTGGTTTTATTATTGGTAAATTAGGAAGTAAAGGATTGCATCGCATGGCCTTATCTGCAAGTGGTTTATATCCTTTATTAGCACTTGCTTTTGCTCTATTTGCCTATAGTTTTGGTTCATTGCTACAGACAAGTGGTTTATTAACCGTCTACATTGCAGCCATTGTTATTGGTAGCCATCCTTTGCGCCAACGCTACACGATTTTGCGTTTTAATGAGGGATTGAGTTGGGTAGCACAAATAGGAATGTTTGTACTTTTAGGTATGTTTGTCATTCCGTCTGACTTATTTTCGTTTTCTATTATTGCAAAAGGTTTGTTGCTCTCTTTTACATTAATACTTATTGCGAGACCAATTGCAACAAATATCGCCGTTATACGAATGGACTTTAATTGGAAGGAGAGATGTTTTATATCGTGGGCTGGATTGCGTGGAGCTGTGCCAATCGTGCTTGCGCTATTTCCAATGCTTGCTCAAATAGAGCATAGTCAGCTTTATTTTAACCTCATATTCTTCATCGTGTTAACATCTAGCATGATTCAAGGAACTTCACTACCATGGCTGGGAAGAAAACTCGATCTATCAAAAAACAGCAAATAGCCGTATTCAGATCATATAGTATAAAACGGGAATGAAAATGATAAAGTACATCTTCATTCCATGCTTTTACATGCCCTTATTTGCACTTGCTTTTTGCTTGGTTTTCTATAAGGAGCTCCTTATTTATTTTAAATAACTCACCTATGAATGTTGTTCGCTATGTACAGTTTCTACATGAACGGTTTTTGATTTTGTGTGATTGTGTAAATCGCAATAATATACGGTTGTTTTTATTTTTTGTGATATATGACACGTACGTTTATGTCTCATAAAATTCTTCCAGTACGTAAATTCATGACTACCCGTATGTATGTAATTAATATCTGAGCTTGCTTGCTTCCATTCATGCAAAATAGCTGCATAAGAATGGTTCGGTCTGTCCAACCAGCCAAAAGAAAAGGTACAAAATAAAGTGATACTACAAATGTAAAAAAATCGCCTGTATACCATGTTCAATCACCAACCTACTATTCGTTTTTTACTATTTTGATACAGGCGAATTGGAATTATACATCTTAGGTTTACATTTAAATCCGTAGTTGGCAAAACGGATGAAAGGATACAGTAAACGCAAATAGAAAAAATCGTTATGCACAATAAGCTAACTTATAACGCAACATATAGACTTCACGTATGCGAAACGATTAATTCAGCATCCCCTGCCAAGCGATACGATGTAATTCCATGTGGCAAAATAAAATGATCACCTTTTTGTATGGCGAATGACTGCCCATTTATTTCAATTTCTGCTTTCCCAGAGATTACGCTACATTGAAGAAAATCAGCGTCTAACTGTTTTGTTACTTGTCCATTTACTTTCCAGTGGTAGACAGTGAAATAATGTTCTTTAACCAATTGCTTTATTTGCAAATCATCTATTTGACTCTGTTTCTGATCAAATACAGAAGCTTGATGGGGAATATTTGTAACTTCTTTTGCTTTCTCCAAATGTAGTTCTCGTGTATTTCCATGACTATCCGTTCGATCATAATCATAAACTCGATACGTAATATCTGAACTTTGCTGCGTTTCTAGTATAACAATACCTTTACCTATCGCATGAATAGTACCACTAGGGACGTAAACAAAATCGCCCGCTTTCACAGGAATTCGTTGTAATAATTGGTCCCACTTTCCTTCATCCATCATCTTGGCTAGCTCTTCTTTTGTTTTGGCATGGTGCCCTAAAATAAGTTCCGAACCCGAGTCTGCTTGTAACACGTACCAGCATTCTGTTTTACCATACGGCTGTTTTTCTACCTTTCTTGCGTACGCATCATCAGGATGTACTTGTACAGATAAATTATCATCTGCATCTAGTATTTTCACCAATAACGGGTATGCTTCACTACGATTAGACTCTCTGTTAAATAATTCACGATTGGTATTCCACGCATCTGCTAATGTTTGGCCAGCAAGGGGACCGTTTATTATTTCACTTGGTCCATGAGGATGAGCAGAAATAACCCATGCTTCCCCAGTTTGATTTGATGGGATAGGATACTGAAACATTGACTTTAACTTTCCCCCACCCCATATTCTCTCTTGAAATACAGGTTTTAAAAAGATCGGTTCTTGATACACATTCATTCCTCCAATTGTACGAACATAGTTGAAAAGCATGTCAAACTTCAATGAAGCACTCCATTTTTTCTTCATGAGTTGTGCCCATGTGATAGTTTGAACGACATTATTATACCAAAGAAAAGGAAGGAGCTTAAATCTCACCTCTCCTTCCCGGTTAGCAACGTAGCGAGTGGAACGAATCAACGAAAGTTTTAGGAAACATGCTCCTGCAACAGGAGTATGCCCGCGCCCTCTGGCAAGCCCGTCTTTAGTCGGCCTTTCTATTTAGTACGAACAGATGATGACTTATCTTAGGGTCCTAATAAATTGTTAATTTACCATTATTTTCAGGGCTACAAACAAGCAGCCTAAGATAACAACTTAATTGTAGCTTCTTTTTTTATTGAATTTCACTTAATAATTGATGCGCTTCTTCTTTTGTTGTGACATGAAGTAATTTTTCTCTGTAATCGTCATCCATTAATTTCCGTGAAAGCATTTGTAAAATTTTCAAATGATCATCTCCAGCCCTCTCTGTAGGCACGGCAATCATAAATATTAATTTAGCAGGGTTTCCGTCTAAACTTTCCCAATCAACTCCAGCGCGATGCATACCAAAAGCTACAGCTGGTTCACTTACTGCATCGGATTTTCCATGTGGGATAGCAATGCTCATCCCCATTCCTGTCGTCCCTTCATGCTCTCGAGCGATAACAACTTGCTTATATGCTTCTGCGTCAAGTACTACTCCTGCTTGTTTCATACTAGCTATTAACTCATCTAATACTTCTTCTTTTGTATTTCCTTGAAGATCTAAATGAATTAAATCGTTCGTTACAATATCGGTTAATTTCGTAATCTCAGTCGTTTTAGATGAAGCATCTTCTTCCGCTCGTTTAGGTGACGTATCATTTCCCTTGAGCGTTCCTGATACATCTTTCTTAAGAAAGTTAACCATGAAAGCCGTGACAATTGTACCGATAATGGCAGCTACAAAGAACATAAGCACATTATCTACTGCTCCTAGTACAGCGACAATAGGTCCGCCGTGAGCTACTCGATCACCGACATTCCCAATCATTGCAATGACAGAACCTGTCATGGAACCAACCATAATACTTGGAATAACTCGCAATGGATCTTGCGCAGCAAAAGGAATCGCTCCTTCCGTTATGCCAAATAGTCCCATAGTGAAACTTGCTTTTCCTGCTTGTTGCTCTGCAGGTTGATATTTACGTTTGTTCATAAGCGTCGCTAGTCCCATTCCTAAAGGTGGAATACAGATAGCGACAGCAATTGGTCCCATAATTTCATAATTTCCTTCTGCAATCATGGCTGAACCAAATAAGAAGGCTACTTTATTAAAAGGACCACCCATATCAATGGAAATCATAGCCCCTAAAATTAGAGCGAGCAATATAGAACTTGCTCCTTGCATCCCTTCTAGCCATGCTGTTAACGATTCAAACACTTGTGCTACTGGCGCACCAACAACATAAACAAATAATAACCCAACTGCTAAAGTTGCTAAGATTGGTATAAAAATAATTGGCATTACAGGTTGAATGGCTTGTGGTACTTTAATCTTCTTAATAGCTAATGTAATATACCCCGCAAGAAAACCTGCAATAATACCACCAATAAAACCTGCACCTGCTTCACTTCCATAAAAGCTACCATTTGCAGCGATAAACCCACCAATAATTCCGGGAGCTAAGCCTGGACGGTCAGCAATACTAACAGCGATAAAACCTGCCAATATAGGCACCATAAAGCTAAAGGATGCCGCGCCAATTTCTTCTACCTTTTTCCAAAACGAATCTTCAGGAATAACGATTCCTCCTGGTGTTTGTTCACCACCTAAAGTTAGTGCAAGAGCTATCAGCAATCCACCAACTACAATAAAAGGAATCATATAGGAAACTCCACTCATCAAATGTCGATATATGGGGTTTTCTTTTTCTTTTTTCTTCTTTTTCACGTCGTTTGCGGACATTAAGTCAGCTTGATAAACAGGTACATCTTCGGTAGCAAATCGGTTAATTAATTCTTCTGGACGTTTTATCCCTTCCTGCACACCAGTAGCAATTAACCTTTTTCCAATAAAACGTTCCTTCGTGACTTCTTTATCACTCGCTATAATTACACCATCTGCTTCTTCAATATCCTCATCCGTCAATGCATTCTCTACACCAATAGAACCTTGTGTTTCGACTTTTATGTCTACACCTAGTTTCTCACCAGCTTTTTGTAAGTTTTCAGCCGCCATATACGTATGAGCAATTCCTACAGGACACGCTGTAACAGCAACTATTTTCATCATTACGCCTCCTACTCATCTATTTTACATCTATGATTTATAATTGCTTGCAAACTTAGTATACAGTAGCTTTATCTACAATATATTCTTTATTCTTTCCGGAACTATGGTAATTATATTTTATTATTATTTTAATGTTTCTAGCCGTTGGTTTTTTCCATTCGCATTAAAGAAAACGTAGCTTACCTTCAATTCTTAGAAGAAAAACTTGGCTTGTTGCCAAGTCTTATAGTGAAAGCTGTAGTTTTTCTTATAAACCTTTCCAATTCATGTTCCCAGAGCAGAAATGAAAAAACACGACGAACCGCTACTTACCACTCTTTTTCTGTCAATACACGTAAGAATGCTTGCTTATCAGTAGCATTTAATAAATCTCTTACTGTCATTGGGTCGTTTGATAGTGATGATAGCTTATGAATAATTGCTTTAATTGGATTCGCTTTTTCATTCGCTAAGGCCAACATAAACACAATTGACACCTCTTCTTTTCCCCACTCCAACGGCTCGGTTAAAACAGCAATGGCAATCGTAGAAGCAATAACAAGCGTCGGATCTCCATGTGGAATAGCTATGGCACCACCAATTGCTGTAGCTGACTTCCTTTCACGCAAAAGCGCTTGATGGACATATGATTTTTCTACTTTACCTTGTTTGTATAAGGCATTTCCTAGCATTTCAACTACTTGAAAACGATGTTGAGGATTAATATTTAGAAACAGTAATTCTTCTTCTATAAAATCATGTAAAACTTGAGGACTGGTAGCCAAAACAGAAGAACGACCCGCTTTTTTCTTCAGAAATCGTTGCAATTTTTCTTTATCAGTTGCTTCTAAAAGCGGAGAAATAATAATCGTTGGGATATTAATTTTTTCTATAGGCGTAGTCGATATAATTAAATGCACTTGTTCTCGCTTTATAAAACGTTGCACTTCTCCCTTCCCAACAGTTCCTACAATTTTCATTTCTTGATACTGTTTTTCCACTTTTGCTTGCAGTAATCTAGACATCCCTATTCCCATATCACAAACAATTAACACGCGAGGTACTGCATAATTTTCAGCATCTAACCTTTCTATGGAAGCTTGAAAATGCAGAACTATATAAGCTGCTTCTTCTTCAGGTATATCAAATGGAAATTTCTCACTTACCTTCTCTAAAGACAGCGTCACCATACTCAGCATATACGGATACATCTTTTTTATGTCCTGTAACAATGGATTACTAATTGGAAATCCATACAGCAAACGATTAGTAACAGCTTCTAAATGAATCATAAGTCCATTGATTAGTTGTTCATCTTCATGAAAGGATACATGCGTCAACTGTTGCATCGTCTCGATCATTGTCGATAATACTTGGCGTGTAATTTCTTCTTCCGTAGATGTATGTAACGAATATTTTTTACTCCCACGTAAATGCCACGTTAAATATATTGTCTCGTCTTGAGCTAACGTAATCCCAAATTTGTGTTCAAGCTGATCTAAACACCAAGCAGCCGCTCGGTACTCATTTGTCTCACTCATCGATGCACTTTGCTTATCAATCACTATTGGACTAGCCTGCTTTGTACGTTGTACCATAACGAGCACGTGGACAACTAAATTATCCAGCGCATGACTTGTCATGGGAATTTTCCATTTTTCTATCATTTGGTTTAGTATTTGTCTTACTGTAGCAATTTCAAAGGGCGCAAATACATTCTTTAAAAATGCCGTCGCACTTTGGTTCACCATTTCCTCTATATGTGCCAAAGCCATTCGTTTGTTTAATTCTTCCCCTTTTACGTAATGACCTAGCTTTTGCCTTGATTCAATAATCAATCCAAAACTTTCAAACCACTGCTGAATCGCTTCAAGATCACTCTTTATAGCAGTATGATGGACATAGTAATCCATACTCAGCTGTTGCAACGTGAGTGGGTTTTTATCAGTTAATAAACGATAAGCTATTTCCATAAGCCGTTGATACGATGATTTATTTTCACGAAAAAGTGCATGAAACAAGTCTTGTTTATCTGAATTGTTTATCTCTAAATAAATCCCTGTTCCAGGTTTTCGAATTAAACATGCAGACGAATAGTTTTGCAAATAAACATCAATTGTTCGCAAATCATTACGAACTGTTTTTTCTGAACAATCAAGTTGTTTAGCAAGATCATTGACTAAAATTGGACGGTTGCCATAAGATAATAGAGCTTCGATTATTTTTCGCTGTCTAGCATTCATCTTAGCTGCTCCTTGTTCACATAGTTTGCGGTACAATATGCGCCCATAAAAATTTAACGTATATAACTGTTTTTACTGAGCACACACTCTAGTATACTGTATCACAACAATTTCTCCTCATGTATAACTTTGTTCGAATAATCACAAATAAAAATAATATATTACAAGACTTTGCTTATCGCGAATTTTGGTGAAAGCCACAGCTTTTCCCGATAGCATAAAAAACCCCTATTATAAAGAAATAAGGGTAGTATGTAAAATATTAGATTTTGCATAGATAACTAAACATAGACTTTTTCCTTTTAAAGACGGAAACGGTTACTTCCATTGAAAACGCAACCACTTTTCTACGTTTAAAATGACATACATTAATTTTTGAACCTTTTCGATATGATATGTTTCCTTTCCGATTAATCAAGGAATATACTAAAATAGAGATTATATTTAAAATGATAAGAAAGGGGTTTTCTATTTGACTAACAAAATCACCGTTACAAACCCGGCTACTGGTGAAGTACTAAAAGAATTGAGTTCCTGGTCTAATGAGGAAGTAAAGAAAGCGCTTTATAAAGGTTATGCGTTCTTTCCAACTTGGGCAAGTATACATGCACATAAACGGTCACAATTACTGCAACGTTGGGCAATACAAATCAGAGAGCATAAGGATGAACTTGCTAAACTGATGACGAAGGAAAACGGAAAGCCACTAAAGGAATCTTATGGTGAGATAGAATATGCGGCAAGTTATATTGATTGGTATGCAGAAGAAGCAAAGCGAATTTATGGGCGAACAATTCCAGCAAACGCCGAATCAAAACGAATCCTCGTTCGTAAAGAGCCTGTTGGTTTAGTCGCTGCTATTACACCTTGGAATTTCCCTGCAGCCATGATGACAAGAAAAGCAGCACCAGCACTAGCTGCCGGGTGTACATTTATTGTCAAACCTGCTTCTGAAACACCGCTATCAGGTATTCGAATAATTGAATTAGCTCATAAGGCAGGTATTCCAGAAGACGCTATTCAATATGTCGTCGGTTCCGGGAAAGAGATTGGCGCATTATTTACAGAAAGTGACTATGTGCGTAAGATTACCTTTACAGGTTCCACTGCTGTAGGAAAAAACTTAATTAAAGGAAGCGCAAACACGGTCAAACATGTCACCATGGAGCTTGGTGGGCATGCACCATTGATTGTTGCTAAAGATGCGGATATTGAATTTGCAGCTGAACAAACGATCATCTCAAAATTTCGTAATGCTGGCCAAACATGCGTCTGCGCAAATCGAATTATCGTTCACGAAGATATTGTAGATCAGTTTGCAGCAGCTTTTGTACAACGTGCCAAACATTTAACGGTTGGCAATGGACTTCATGATAATATGGATATTGGACCAATCATTAATGAACGAGGCTATAACAAAATTAAAGAACATATTGATGATGCTAAGCAAAAAGGTGCTAAAGTATTGTTAGGAGATACATTTGATGCAAACCATGAGAAAGGATATTATTTTGTATACCCAACCATACTTAATGAAGTAACAGCGGATATGACAATTATGCATGAGGAAACATTTGGTCCAGTAGCTCCTATAACTACTTTTACAAATATCGAGGAAGCTGTACGCCTTGCTAACGATACGCCATTTGGTTTAGCTGCCTACTTTTTTACAAATGATTACCGTACTGGTACTTATTTGTATGAGCATTTAGATTACGGCATTGTTGGCTGGAACGACGGCGGACCATCTGCCGCTCACGCCCCATTTGGTGGAATGAAGGAGAGCGGACTTGGTCGTGAAGGTGGGGTGGAAGGCATTGAACCTTACTTAGAAACTAAATATGTATCGATTGGAAATCTATCGTATTAGAAAAACTCGTCCTACCATCAAGTCTTTATGGCGAATGCTGTAGCTCTGCTTATACTATAAATCATAGAAAATTTTATACTTTTCTATAGAAACAAAAGGGAAACCTCCTGTTCTATAGGAGGCTCCCTTTTTCCTGCTATTAAAAGTATACCAATGTAAAATAATGACGATGCATACACGCCACCCCTCTTGCTTTAAGTTAATAAATGACCGGTTGAACATAAGCTTCATTTGCAATAAACATATCTTGAAGCAGCTTATGAGCTACTTCCGCAGATGGCACAAATGGATGCATGGTCATCGCCTGAATGGCTACCCCAATGTTTTTGGATATTCCTGCTTCCACAGTCAGTGACTCATAAGCTTTCATATATTGTAATAATCCGTGAACATGCGGTAAGATTTCTGGTACTTGAATTGGTATAATTCCATGTCTTTCCACTACACTATTCACCTGAACACAAGCATCGTTCCGTAAGCCTTCTATTGCTCCATTATTTCTAATATTTACTGGTAAAATGCGCTTTAAATTATAATGGATTGCTTGAATAACCTCGAGCACCCCTTCTAAAGCTGCTGCACCTCGCCTATCTTCCACTCCATTTGGTAACGTAGCTGTTTTTGCATGTTCATATAGAGAAAATAACTGCTTGTGTTCTTCTAGTTCAAAATCAGATGGAAGCACACCTTGTTTAAACACATCTAATTGCTTTGTTAAAATTTGGTCACCCTGATAATAATAAGGCTGATAGTCGCAACCAATAACGCCATATGTTTGTAAAAAATACGTATCAACTGTAATATCTTGCCGCTTTTTTCTACTATGCAGTTTTTTATAAAGTATGGCATCTGTTAACTTTGATTTTCCACGAACATATAAATCCGTAACCCATAACAATTGACTTGTCCCTATTAGTTGCATACTTATATCATTTTTGACAACATCGTACGCCTTTGCAAATTGATTCCGAAAAGCCATTGGCCCCTCATTGATACCAATAACTTTCACATTCGTATGCTTATCTATCGCTTCTGTGATTATACTACAAGGATTCGTCAAATTAAGTAACCAAGCATCTGGTGCTAATTCTTCAATATCTTCACAAATATCAAGCATAATAGGTATCGTTCGTAAAGCATTCATAAATCCAACCGGACCTGAAGCTTCCTCTGCTATGATACCATACTCTAAACATAACGTTTCATCTATTTGACGCATATCAAAGCCACCTACTCTGATTTGATTAATAATAAAATCAGCCTGCTTCAATGCCTCTCGCCTATCGAGCGTTTCCATTATTTCTATGTTACTATTTTCCTGTTCTATCATACGTCTAACGAAAGATGCAATGATGGATAAACGTTCTCTCCCTGCTAAAATATCAACAAGGTATATCTTTTTTATAGGTAATGCTTCCTCGTGTTGGATAAATTGACTTATTAACTGTGGCGTAGATGCTGAACCTCCTCCAAGAATAGCAATATTCAAGGTGGTCATGAGTTGTATCCCCCTTTATCACGAATATAAAATGCTGTATCACTTCTTCAAGAATGTGAACATGTTAGCTTGGACATTAACCAAAAGATAAAAGATAACAGCACATAGTTCATTTATAAGCCTTTGCGTCATAGGATTGAAGTGGGCCATCAGCAGCAGATTGAAAAACTGCCACTAATTAAAATTCCACTTTATCGTACGTATTAAAAAGTATATGATAGAGGATGTCATTTTAGTAGTTAAGTCTGCTTGCTCTCTTAGCCAAACGAAGGCTACTGCCATAAAGGTTTGGCAATAGCCTTCTATTTGCTGTTAAATCTTATGTTTTCTAATAACTGTTAAAAAAAGCTAGTCAAGGCAGCGACCCTAACTAGCTTTTTTATTACAATGTAATGATATTTTCTTCTTTACTTTCTACTTTTCCACTCTTCTCAAGTGATATTTGTTGTCCCTCTTTTAGGTTGGTAAATACAATTGGTGTGATAACCGGCATTCCTTTACTTTGAATAAAGGACAGATCTGCTTTAAGCAGTGGTTGTCCAGCTTCGACCTTATCTCCTTCTTCAATGAGCATTTCAAAGCCGTCTCCTTTTAAATTAACCGTATCAATACCAACATGAATAAGAATTTCTTTTCCACCATCTGACTGTAAACCAATGGCATGTTTAGTTGGGAAAACATTTACCACTTTCCCATTTACAGGTGAAACAACTAGACCGTCTTCTGGTACAATCGCAAAACCATCACCCATCATTTTTCCAGAAAATACTTGATCAGGAACTTCTGTTATTGGCAATAGCTCCCCTTTCATTGGTGAAACAATTGCTTCTGTTTCAGCTTCATTTTGCATTGCCTCTGGATTGACTTCTTCAATCTGTTGTTGAACTTCTTCATCTTGATCTGTTTCCACAGGACGTGGTGTTTTACCAGACATAATATCTTGCATTTGTCCTTTAATCGTTTCGGAACGTGGACCAAAAATGGCTTGAATATTATCGCCAACTTCTAATACACCTGAAGCGCCTAGCTTCTTCAATCTTTCTTTATCGACATTTTTGATCGAATTAACGGACACACGTAAACGTGTAATACATGCATCTAAGTGTGCAATATTTTCTTGACCACCCATTGCTTCTAATACATCATAAGCAAGCTCACCAGTTTGTCCACTATTATTTTCCTCTTCCTCTTCCACTTTCTCCCGACCTGGAGTCATTAAGTTAAACTTCTGAATGAAGAAGCGGAAAATGACGTAGTAAATAACAGCAAATGCTAAACCTAATAGGATGGTGATCCACCACGGTTCCTTATTCGGTAAAATTCCAAATAATACAAAGTCAATCGCACCACCGGAAAACGTATAACCGACATTAACGCTTAAGAACGTCATTAGTACGAATGAAAGTCCATCTAAAACCGCATGTAAGAGAAATAATAACGGTGAAACAAACATAAATGAAAATTCGAGCGGCTCAGTAATCCCTGTTAAAAAGGATGTTAATGCTGCAGAGCCTAACAAACCAGCAACGACCTTTTTCTTTTCTGGTCGTGCTGTGTGATACATAGCTAATGCTGCTGCTGGTAAACCAAACATCATAACTGGAAATTCCCCTGCCATAAAGTTACCAGCTGTAATTTCTACCCCATCTTTTAACTGGGCAAAGAAAATCGTCATATCTCCACGAACTAAATCACCTGCTACAGTAGTATACGAACCAAATTCATACCAAAATGGCGCATGGAAAATATGGTGCAATCCAAATGGAATAAGTAATCTTTTTACAAAACCAAAGAAGAAAACAGCTAAATATGTTCCTTCCTCAATTAGCCAATAGGATGCACTATTCATCGCATCTTGCACAGGTGGCCAAACAAATAATAGCGCAATACCTGCAAGAAATGAAAACGCAGCCGTAACAATTGGTACAAATCGCTTTCCAGCAAAGAAACCGAGAAAAGCGGGCATTTCAATATTGTGATAGCGATTATAACAAAATGCGGCAATCAAACCTACAATGATACCTCCAAACACGCCTGTTTGTAACGTAGGAATGCCTAATACAGAAGCAAACCCAGGGTCTGATTCGATCATTTCTGGGGTAACATCGATCCAAGAGCCCATGACTTGGTTTAAGACTAAATACCCTACAAGAGCTGCTAAACCAGCTGCCCCATCACTCGCTAAACCTATGGCTACACCAATCGCAAAGATAAGCGCCAAGTTACTAAAAATAATTCCACCGGCATCTTCCATGACAGTAGCAACCAATTGAATCCAATCCGCTTTTAAAAACGGTAAGTATCCTAACATCGTCTCTTGCTGTGCTGCATTACCAAACCCAAGCAATAAACCAGCAGCCGGTAATAACGCGACTGGAAGCATAAGTGCTTTACCAACTTTTTGTAAGACACCAAAAGCTTTTTTAAACATCTTTTTTCCTCCTTTTATGCAACAACCAACATTAAAATTTCGAGAAGCTTTCTTTACCATTTATCCTTCCCAAAATCTATAAGAAAAATGAAAAAAACATGACTTATTAGCAAGTACCATGACGAAATCCTTCACTTTACTTCACACTATAAACTTGAAAAACGCGCTTTTCGCCAAAGTGTTTATAACACTAGAACGTCAACATTTTTCTTAAAGGATAAACCCTAAAGAACAAAAAAAGGCATGAGTAGAAATCAGAAACAAGCAGTAGGGGCTATACGTGTACCCTACTGTCCTATTTCATAATCTTTCCACTCATGCCTGATCGTATCAGTAACACGGAAAATGTATTATGAGTCATGTTTTTGATAGAGGCGTTGCAAGTGCATCGTTAAATACACCGCTTCCGCTTCATATACTGGTTGCTTTAATGTTTGTTGCATCATTTTAATCAATTTCCACGCTAGATTATAACATGTTGGGTATTCCTTTTTCAAGAGGGAAGCTATTTTAACTGGTTCATCTACTGTCTCCCCCTTTAACACGCGTTCGATTGTATAGCGCACATGCCGAACAAGGCGTACGTACTCTATCCCGCCTCTGTCCACTTTAATTTTTAATTGTTCTTCAATAATATCGACAAATTGCGTAACCAATTGGGAGTATTTATTGATATCAGAGAGAGCTTTATTCGATATGGCACTGTGTACATGTAAAGCAATAAAGCCAATTTCCCCTTCAGGAAGATGAATATCCAACCTATGATTCATGTCTTCAACAATTTCTGAGGCGATCTCATACTCAAAAGGATATAATGCTTTTGTTTCGGCAAGAAAAGGATTTTTTATTTCCAAACCTTTTAGCATACGATGGTAAGCAAACAACACATGATCAGTTAGAGCCACATGAACGGATTCATTCAACATGACATGTGATCGTTTCTGAATTAATTCTACCGCTTTAACAATGGAATCCAACAATGTATGATCTATGTTTGGAAGCAATTGCTTATATTGCGCCTGCGCCTGTTCATCACGTAATACAAACAGCTTTTCTATTTGCTCTTTATGGATAATGTCTTTTTTCTTATAATGAAAACCAATTCCATTACCAATCAAGACGACTTCATTCTGTTGGTCATCCAAAGCAATGAGGACGTTATTATTTAGTGATTTCTTAACCGTAAACGTGTTCAAGATGTTTATCTCCTTAGAAGCTGTATTTCCAATACGTACTTGTTACTACAGGAAACATTATGCACGATTAGCTAGAAACATTGCAAGTAGATTGAATCTCCTACAGATTAAGGTTTGAAATGACCACCGAAGAAAAAGCATACGTTAATATATCTCCAGTAGTTGCGCTAAATTAATAAGCTTTCTCCATATAGCTATTATTTTGATGAATTAAGGATAAAAGTCATGTTAAAGCCTCTATGACTTGCAATTAATTCTTCTCATGTTTGGAATAGAAAAAATTTGGCTTATGCACCGTATTATCAAATGGTTTATGAAAAATATGTGTTGTTGCTGGTGACAATGGAGGAATAAGCCATGACCATTTACCAGTAACTGTTCTGCCTTGTTTTTGTTCATTCTTTTCAAATACCGCAAATTGTTTAGCTGCTGTATGATGATCAACAATGGAAACCCCTGCTTGTTTAAATGACTCTAAAACCGCAATGTTTAATTCAACTAAAGCACGATCTTTCCATAATGTATTTAAATGCTTTGTGTTTAACCTCAACTGTTTCGCGACTAAAGGTAATAAATTGTAACGGTTCTCATCAGCAAGGTTTCTTGCCCCAATTTCTGTTCCCATGTACCATCCGTTAAACGGGGCAGCATAATAACTTATACCACCTATTTCCAAGCGCATATCAGAAATAATTGGTACACCATACCATTTTACTTTTTGCTGAGCAAAAATATCTTCCGTTGGATGTTGGATGGGAACTTCTAAAACCATATCGCTAGGAATCTCCATCCACTCTGGTTCTCCATCATCAACTTGGATAACTAATGGGAGCAAATCAAAAGGAGTTCCTTCCCCTTTCCAGCCAAGTTTTTGACATTGCTGTGTAAAAGTAATCGAATCAGGGTCACCTATTATTCCATTTTCTGTTTGGTAACCAGCGTAGCGAAGCAGCTGATGATTCCATATTTTCACTGGAGCATGTCCATCCTTTGTTGGTGAGAATATCGTAATTAACGGTCGAATTTTCCCGCCGTTTCCAGCGTAACGAATGTGATGCAATAACTGTTCAAAAACATGTTGGCTTTTATTCACAGAACGCGCATCAATAACTTCCATACGCTCCCAAAACAACCTACCAATACAACGGTTAGAATTTCTCCAAGCTACTTTCGCCCCGTAGGTTAATTCCTCATACGTATGCTCATAAGTGCCTGTTTGTTCCATTTCACGTTGTACCTCTTGTAATCGGTATTCAAGCTCTTTTTCTAACCCACATTCATTGTGATACAGTTGCAAAAAATGTACAGCTTCTGCCCATAGTTGCTCTTGATTATCATGCATATATTATCCTCCGATGTTTGAACTCTTTTATAGTTTATCAAAGCCATTTTCCTTCATGTGTGACAAACTTTCAACAACTGAGCCATATTCTAATTAATAATTTGTTTTCCTTTCACATCATCATTATCCTATTCCTTTTTTAAAAATAGACTTTCCACCAAACCATGAATACGAAAACAGCAGCTAGATTTTCACTTTACTATCAACCTTTTACATTTTATACTCTTATGAGGATGATTATAGCATCCATAGGAGTCCTGTAAGAAAATCAACTTTTAGTACGATAAATTGTCGTTCATTCCATGTAAACGACGCTGAATTCTACTGCATTGTAAAATTTTATTGACGGTTTTCAGTTCTTTCGTTTTTTCTGTCTAGATGTAGTAAGATAGATTGGGTAGAATAAAAGAGGGAGATTCGAATGGAAGATTTACTACACGATTTACTTAATGAACAGCTTATTTTAGTCTTTGTTATTTTGTTTTTAGGATCATTATTAGGACAATTAAAAATAAAAGGCATCTGTCTAGGCTCAGCTGGAGTTCTAGTAATTGCGATGCTTTTTGGACATTTTGGTTATCAAGTATCAACAGCAGTACAAAATTTGGGGCTTAGCTTATTCATAGTTGCCGTTGGGCTACAAGCGGGGCCGCGTTTTTTCCGTATGATGCGTTCTAATGGGATCGTTTTTTGCCTTATTTCTTTATTTATCGTCATTAGTGCAGCTGTAACTTCTGTTGTCGTTGCTAAAATTTTCGACCTGCCAACAGCACTAGCTATTGGGTTATTAACAGGTGCATTAACAAACACCTCAGGCTTAGCAGCAGCTCTGCAAGCAACCAATGACCCGATGGCATCTGTTGGTTATGGGATCGCCTATCCATTCGGCGTGCTTGCTATTATACTATTCGTTCAGCTTTTACCGCGTATTGGGAAGATAAACCTTGCTAAAGACTTAGAAGAAACAAACAGCCCGATAAAAACAGAACACTCACCAGAAGTAATGACATTTAAAGTAACGAACCCAAAATTGCATAAAAAAACATTACGCGAGCTCGGTTTTAGTCGAAATTCTGTCGTGATCAGCCGGATTATCCGTGGAGTTCACACCATGATTGCACTTCACGACACTACTATTTTATTAGGAGATTACCTCGTTTCCGTTGGGGAAGCTGACGAACTGAAAGCTTTTGGAGAATATGTTGGTGAACCCGTCAATGCAACGATGGATAACCCTGATAATATACAATTACGCAAGATTACGGTTGAGGATGAAGACTTAGTTGGTAAAAACATGAAAGAACTTAGACTGAGGAGAGATTATGGGGCAACCGTAACCAGAATTGAACGAGATGGAATTGAGCTAAATCAAAATCCGAACACTCCATTACTTCGTGGAGATGTCTTAACGATGGTAAGTAGTGAAAATCGATTAGATGAAATAGAAAAATTCTTTTCCCGTAAAAAACTATCTGTAACAAACATTCACATCCTATCCATTAGTGTTACGCTTTTAGTCGGTATTCTAGTTGGAATGCTACCAATTCCTATACCAGGATTAGGAACGATGCAGCTTGGATTAGCAGGAGGCCCTTTAATTGTTGCTTTAATTATTGGCCACTTTGGAAAACTAGGCCCCATCCATGTACGGTATTACGGTCCAGCTATTCACGTTATAAGCGAATTAGGTCTTGTCTTATTTTTGGCAGGCGCTGGAACAACAGCAGGCCAAGGTTTAATTGATGTGATCCAAAAGCAAGGTGTCGTATTAGTTGTTAGTGGAACTATTATAACGACTGTGTCCATCTTATGTGGATATTTTGCAGCAAGAAAACTGTTTAAGTTGGGCGTTGTCTACTCACTAGGTACTTTATGTGGTGGTAGAACATGTACACCTGGACTCGGTGCCTTGAATTTACAAATAGATTCTGAAGAACCAGCTATTGCTTATGCTGCAGCTTATCCTTTTTCACTTATTTTTGGTACGGTTGCCGCTCAATTTGTGTTAGTTTTCTTCTAAAAAATAAAGATGAAGATATTACAACCTTTATTTGTACATTTTTTCACAAATGATCATCATCTATTAACATGTTAAAACAAAGTTTACGTTTATAGACAGCTTGAATGACCGCAAATTCGCCTGAAAAAAGTGGTAATGGTTATAATTGACTCATTTTCTATCCTTAATGACGAAAAGCTTATATGTCTTTATATAAATGAAAGCAAGCACTTTTTATCGGACGCCTACTTTACTATTTATGTAAAAAGTCTACATGGGAGATAACCATACCTATGTCTCATTTCCGTAATAGGTATTTAAGTAATACTTGAGCTACTAAAAATCAGTGGAGAAAAAAACAAACTCCACTGATTTTTTCTATTACTTTTTAAACTGTTTCTTTTTTATCGTATGCTTTTCAACCTCATCTTTTAAAACTGTATAACCAATTCCTGGCGCATCATTTACTGTTAAGACACCGTCTTCTGCCACTACCTCCGGATTAATAATATCTTTTTCCCAATATCTGGAAGAAGACGCTGTGTCTCCTGGAAGTGTAAAGTTGGCTAGCGAAGCAATAGCAATATTGTGCGCGCGTCCAACACCAGACTCTAACATTCCACCACACCATAAGGGTATCCCTGCTTGTTCACATAGGTCATGAATTCGTTTTGATTCGGTCAATCCGCCTACACGACCGATTTTTAAATTAATTATTTTGCAGCTTCCTAAAGCAATTGCTTTCCGAGCATCTTCATAAGAATGGATGCTTTCATCTAGACACACTGGTGTTTCAATCTCTTTTTGTAACGTAGCATGATCAAGGATATCATCAGCTGCAAGCGGCTGCTCAATCATCATTAAATGAAACGCATCCAAAGCTTTCAACGTGTCCATATCTTCCAGCGTATAAGCAGAGTTTGCATCTACCATTAAAGGGATATCTGGAAAATGCTGACGTACTTCTCGTACTACATCCACATCTTTACCAGGCTTAATTTTTATTTTAATTCGTTTGTAACCTTCATCCACTTTTTCTTGAATATTTGCTAGTAGAGCTTCAATATTTTCCTCGATTCCTAAGCTAATCCCTACTTCGATTTGCTTTTTGGTTCCACCTAATACGGAAGATAAAGACTTTTCTTGCTGTTTTGCATACAAATCCCACATAGCACCTTCCAAAGCTGATTTAGCCATATAATTGCCTTTATACGGTTTAAACGTATGTTGTAAATCGTTTGGGTGGCTTATCTCTTGTTTCAATGCCTCTGGAACGAGAAACTGGTCAAGCATCATCCAGCTTTGTTGCGTAAATTCTTCACTATACATCGGACGTTCGGAAGCTACACCTTCGCCCCACCCAGATCGACCACTAGCATCTTTCACCTCTACTAATAAAAAACCGCGATCTTGCTCAGTACCAAAGCTTGTTGTAAATGGGTGTTTCATTTTCATTTTCAATTGATATAAAATAATTTCTGAAATATCCACTAGTTATCTACTCCTTTTTTTAAAACAAATTACCATTGGGACTTTGCTATCCTTTCGGAAAGATTTAGCTATGTTTACATAGTATCATGTTTGAATGAAGGATGGTTCAGCAAATCCTTTCATATGTGTCAAGTTTTTCTCGACATATTTGTAACCTCAATATATCCAGCTATTTGAAATGTAGGCAAGATTGAACTCATGAAGCCTATACAGGCCCCCAACTAATAAATACTGCAACAGTTAAGTAGACAATACCGATAATGAACCAAATAATTACTAAAGGTATAATGAATTTTACCCACTTTACCCAGGAAATACCAGCTATCGCTAGGGTAGCCATCAAAATTCCAGAAATAGGAGTAATGACGTTTGAAAATCCATCCCCCATTTTGTATGCTTGAACCGCCACTTGTCTTGGAATTTCCATCATATCTGCTAAAGGGGTCATAATAGGCATGACAATTACTGCTTGTCCACTTCCAGAGGAAACAATAATGTTAAACAAAAAATTAGCTAAAAACATCATATTTGCGCCTAATACACTGGAGAATGGATCCATGATCGTAGCCATCCCTTGGACAATCGTATCCAGGATTTGACCGTTTTCTAAAACAACAACGATAGAACGAGCCATTCCAATAATCAATGCTCCATATACTAAACCACGACAACCATTAAAAAATTGTGTAACGAGTTCATTAGGATGCATTCTAGCAAGAAAAGCTGTTCCTATTGCAATAACGATAAACATAGCGGCCATTTGGTTTAGCGACCAATCATACTGAAAGACACCAAACACATAAATAGCTATGCCAACCGCTAGCCATGTTAATACTAACTTATGAACAGTGGTAAGTTGTGCATGAACGCTTTCGAAAGCTTTTTCTTCTGATTTTGGAAATGGGTTGTCTCCTAATACACTTTTGGTTGGGTCTTTTTTAATTCGATTCGCATACCACCAAACATAGCCAATCGTAGATCCAAGTACAGTTACATAAATGAGGATTCGATAGCTAATACCTGAGAAAAGAGGAACTTGAGCAATTTCTTGAGCCGTCCCTGTTGTTAACGGGTCAAGAAATGCTGTGTTAAACCCTGCATAAGCTCCCAAATATATAATGGACACGCCAACAATAGCGTCTAATTTCATAGAACGCGCTAGGATAATCCCAATTGGTATAAATGCAATGACAGCATTTACTATAATTCCTAATGCTCCAAATATCGAAAATAACGTACTAACGAGAATAATCAGTAAATATTCCTTATTCTTCGTTTTATTAATAGTCTTCATAATAAGTGCATCGATCGCTCCCGTATACTCAATGACCCCAAAAGCACCACCAATGATAAGCACTAAGAAGATAAGCCCTGCTGAATCAATCATTCCTTGTTGAATAGATACAAATAAATCCATAAAGGAAGCTGGGTCCTGCTCAAATTGTTGGTAGCTCTCAGGCACTACTATCGTTTTGTCATCCACTGTTTCCCGCTCAAAACTCCCCGCTGGGATAATATACGTGGCTATAGCAGCTAGCACTAAAATCATAAATAAAATAACATAAGCATCTGGCAAACCTAGCTTCTTCTTGTCTTTTTGTGTAAATCCTGATGAATTTTTCATAGTCTCCTCCGATTTTTCTAAATTTTATTAACTTGCATGATATTATAATAAAGCATATAATTTATTTCAATACTAAATTAAAATAATAGTTTAAAAACTTTTAAACTTCCACTCTTGTAAAGCGAACCGCAATTAGGGGAGTTCTTTCATTCTCCACTAGATTTTCTTCGCATGTCATGAGTATGACCTACAACCCTCTTACAAAAAGGAATAGAGATGTTGTTAGCTGACTTAGATGTTTCAACTCATCTTTTTCAATTCTTAAAGGAGAAGCCTTATAACACTTTTTAAACAGGAAAGGAGATCGCCTCTCATGGCTAACTTAGAACAAAAAATAAAAAACACGTTCCATCATTTACATAACCATGCAGAAATCAGTTGGGAAGAGATAGAAACGACCAACTACATCAAGCATATTCTTCAAGAACAAGGGTGTGATGTGCATACATTCACAGATCACACAGGGGTTATTGGGCGATTTGGAAACTTTGAAAAAGATTTACCAATAGTAGCCATTCGAGCTGATATTGACGCACTTTGGCAAGAAGTAGATGGCACATTTCAAGCCAATCATTCTTGTGGACATGACGCACATATGGCTATGGTATTAGGACTATTGTGGAAATTAAAACAGAGCTCCAGTCTTCAAGACAAGGTAGCGATAAAATTTATTTTTCAACCTGCAGAAGAAACAGGGACTGGCGCATTAAAATTAGTAGAAAAAGGTGTTGTAGAAGATGTCGATTATTTATTTGGCGTCCATTTACGACCAAAACAAGAGACTCCGATGCACAATGCAGCTCCCGTCATTGTGCATGGAGCATGTAAAACATACAAAGCGAAAATTATTGGTGTAGACGCACATGGGGCAAGACCGCACTTAAATACGAATGCAATTGAAGTTGGTGCACAAATTGTACAATTACTAAGTAAGATTCATTTAGATCCAACCGTCCCGCATTCTGTAAAAATGACGAGCTTCCAAGCTGGTAGCAAGAGCACCAACATTATACCTGGAAGTGCTACTTTTGCAATCGACATGCGGGCACAAACGAATGAAGCGATGGATGAGCTAGATAAGCAAGTAGGAGCCATTTTTGATTCAATACAACATCTTTACCCAATTAACATAGACATTATGGAGAAGCATGGCATTGCTGCAGCCAAAACAAATAAGGAAGCAACATCTATAATGACAACTGCTATTACCAATGTGTTAGGGAAAGAAGCCGTTCAGCCCCCTTTAATTACTCCTGGAGGAGATGATTTTCACTTCTATACAATTAAGAAGCCAGAATTAAAAGCGACTATGCTAGGTCTCGGTTGTGATTTAACGCCAGGATTACATCACCCACAAATGACATTTAATTCTGATGCACTCATCAACGGTGTTGAAATTCTAACGGAAGCAGTTCGACAAGTTTATGAATTGTAGAGCATTTTCTATTAAAAGGTTGGCTTCCATTTTCGTTATATCTCAAGTTGTACGTTCTAAAGGTGTGCAGAAGAAATAGACGTAGACACTGTAGTAAGAAGGCATTGGATAGCCCCTACATTGCGCCTGCACGAGGGGGCTATCCAACCACTTACGAAAAGCAACATGTTTTGCCGAGCATTTTAGAGACATGAACTACTTCCACTCGTTCATGTTTTTCTTTGTTCAGAATACTTTTGTTACAACTTCGAGATTACACAATGCATTTAAAAGTTGAAAAATTCCTTTTACTATACATTTTTACCTCTTTCCCCTTCATTCAACACATTTTTACCTCTTTCCCCTTCATTCAACAATTGATAAATTTCATAGATTCTCATCCACCTTTTAGTAATATCTTTTAAAAATGGTTGGAACAGGATATTAAAGCGATTACAATGTTTTTCAATCATTCAAAGCTTGAAAAATTTTTGAACAATCTTCCCAAGAACAAGATTTTTTCTTTCGTTGTAGTAAAATAGATACTATGAAAGAAAGAGGAGAGGAAAATGGAAACATTACTTCACGATTTACTTGACGAACAACTTATTTTAGTTTTTGCCATTTTACTTATTGGCTCTTTTCTTGGCCAACTTAAATTAAAAGGACTAAGCTTCGGTTCTGCCGGAGTTTTACTTGTTGCTATGATTTTTGGACATTTTGGATATAACGTATCGCCAATTGTACAAAACCTAGGTTTGAGCTTATTTATAGTAGCTATCGGTTTACAGGCTGGCCCACGATTTTTCAGAATGATCCGTTCTAATGGAATTATATTCTGTAGTATCTCTTTATGTATTGTTACCAGTGCAGTCATCACTACCATTATAGTTGCAAAAACATTTGATCTTGAAGCAGCGCTAAGCATTGGATTAATGACCGGAGCATTAACAAGTACTCCTGGTTTAGCTGCAGCATTACAAGCAACAAATGATTCCATCGCTTCTGTCGGTTATGGAATTGGGTACCCTTTCGGTGTGCTAGCAATTATTTTATTTGTTCAGCTTTTGCCTCGTTTTAGTAAAGTCGACTTAATGAAAGATTTAGAGGCATCAAAAAATCCAATTAAAGATGAACATTCACCTGAAGTGATGTCATTTAAAGTAACCAATCCAAAACTTCATAGAAGAACCTTAAAAGAGCTTGCGATTAGTAAAAAGGATGTCGTAATTAGCAGAATTATTCGCAACGGACATACGATGATTGCTCTCAGCGATACTCCTGTACTTATGGGGGACAACCTTGTTACTGTTGGAGAAGAAGATGAATTGAAATCTTTTGGCACCTATGTCGGACAAAAAGTAACCACGCAACTAGAAAACCCAGATAATATACAGTTTAAAAAAATCACTGTAGAAGACGAGTCCGTTATTGGAAAAAGCATGAAGGAATTAAAATTGAGAAAAAAATATGGTGCCACCGTAACTAGAATTGAACGTGAAGGACTAGAATTAAAGCAACATCCTACGATGCGCTTGCTCCGAGGTGATGTATTAACCATTGTAAGCACGGAAAATCGTTTGAAGCAAGTTGAAAAATTATTTTCGCGAAAAAACCCAGCCGTCACCAATGTACACATTTTCTCGATTAGTATAACACTTTTATTAGGAATCATTGTTGGTATGCTCCCCATTTTCATTCCAGGGTTAGGAACAATTAAACTAGGAATAGCTGGCGGGCCACTTTTTGTTGCTTTAATTGTTGGTCATTTCGGTAACATTGGACCCATACATGTCCGTTATTATGCCCCGGCAAACCATGTCATTCGAGAATTAGGTCTTGTATTATTTCTAGCAGGTGCTGGAACAACAGCGGGACAGGGACTTGTAAATGTGATACAAACAGAAGGAGTGCAGCTTGCGGTTGGAGGAACGATCATCACGCTTGTGCCACTCTTTATCGGTTATTTAGTAGCAAAAAAACTATTTAAGCTTAGCATTGTGCACTCACTTGGTTCACTGTGCGGCGGTAGGACGAGCACCCCTGCTTTAGGTGCATTAAATCAAGTGGTAGATTCCGATGATGCCGTGATTGCCTACGCTGCTGCTTACCCATTTTCACTGATTTTTGTTGCTATTTCAACACAATTAATGATGTTTTTTCTGTAATCCATGCTCATCAATGAACATGGACCTCTGTCATTTTAAAAAGAACGTAGCACTTATATGTTAGCTTGCATTTACGCCTTTCGCCATAGGACTTGGCGAAAGGCGTAGTTTTTCTTATACTATACACCTTTATACTTTTATGCTTTCCTATAGTACTAGTAAAAACGATAGTCGTATTTAGCCCCTTCGCTGATTAAAATGAAATAAGGTTGGACATACTGAAAACTATCAAAATAAAATGTTAGGTGGTTTTCATATGTTAATAGAAATTAAGGATATTGAAAATGTGTTCCATATTCCAGAACCTTGGTATATCCATGTCTGTATATTTGATGAAATAAAGCAACAGCTAGATGTCTATTTAAAAGTAGATAGAGATGCTTTATTTTCATGTTCGGAGTGCGGGGCTAAAAATCAACGTTTTTTTGATATTGCTGATTACAACCGGACATGGCGTCATTTAAACTTTTTAGAATACCCATGCTATATTCATGCAGAACACCCACGTACAGATTGTGAAAACTGCGGAAAAAAGCGTCGTGTTTCTATCCCTTGGGCTATAAAACCACGAGCTTCTTTTACAAAGCTATTTGATGCGTGGATTATGATGCTTGTTAAAGACATGCCAATGAATGCAGTAAGTCGCTTAGTGGGGGAGCACGATACACGTTTATGGCGAATATTACATCATTATGTAGATCAAGCTATGGCTCATCAAGACCTTTCTCATGTTACTAAGATTAATACGGATGAAACGTCATCAAAGCGCGGGCACCAATATATTACTATATTTGTGGACTCAGATAAAAAGAATGTCATTCATGTTGCCAAAGGAAAAGATGCTGCTACATGGAAAACGTGTAAAGAACGCCTAGAAGAACAAGGTGGTCATGCGAAAAATATAACAGAAGTCTGCATGGATATGTCACCTGCTTTTATTAAAGGCGCCTCTGACTATTTTCCGGAAGCCTCTATCACTTTTGATAAATTTCATGTGATTCAAGAGGCTAACAAAGCTGTAGACGAAGTTCGTCGCAACGAGCGTAAGACATGTGCTGAGCTCAAAAATACCCGTTATGCTTGGTTGAAAAATGAAGAAAATTTAACGAAGAAACAAAAAGCCATGCTGGATAAACTGAAAGATACAGAATTAGATACTGCCAAAGCTTATCGTATGCGACTTTGTTTGCAAGAAATTTATCAATACCCTGCTCCCATCGCTCCTATGGTATTGGAAGACTGGATACAATGGGGATTACGATCTCGACTAGAACCAATGATAAAGCTGGCAAAGACGTTAAAAAAGCATTTTGATGGTGTAGTTCAATGGTTTCAATCGCAATTAAATAATGGTATTTTAGAGGGTATTAACAGCTTGTTCCAGACGGCTAAACGAAAGGCAAGAGGGTACCGGTCTGATAAAAATATTGTAGCTATGGTGTATCTTCTTGCTGGGAAACTAGACTTTTCCATCAAATAAAAAGAACAGGTATCAGTATGGAGTCATGTGTCGCTCGCAACCAAACCCGTTCCCTTGTCCAATACTTAGGATACCACCTAGAAAGAAAATTATACATCGAATAAGATGTTGCTTAATTGGACTTGTATCAGGTGGTGATTGTGGAGCGAAGCAATTAAATCCGTTCCCTTGTCCGGTTTTGATTTGGTTTTTTCATAGATTTTATAGAAGCTATTAAACTGTGTTTTATGCTATTTCATCGTATTTAGCGAAGAGCCCGTATTTATGTTTGTTTTGTTTAAATTATAGAGTAGGATAGAATTCTAAGTTATAACTAAAGCAATAGCCATAGAGATTAGTAATAAATCACATATTTATAGTAAATCTTTACACTACTTTAACCAATTATTAACAACTGCTCCCGTATACTTAGACATATACATGCAAAGGGAGGATAAAAAATGCAAAACAAGAAGTTTCGCACGCTTTTAGCAGCATTGACGGCGATCGTAATAATAATCGCCAATTTCTTACAACCAACTTCGGTTGCTTATGCCACTGTTTCCACCCCTAAACAAGCAACAAAAACTAAAGAGGAAAAACAGCAAGAATTACCAAATCAAGATAGTGAAACTATGAATAATGATACATTGATTATGCAGCATGTTGCACCTAATGTGATGCAACGCCTGCAACAGCATTCATTATCAGTAACTGCACCTCACGCAGAGAAAGTAAGCTTGTTTTATCAATCTACAAAGGTTTCTAAACCGATAGAAATTGACATGAAAAAAGAAGACAATGGTGAATACACTGGTGCTATTCCCAAATCAGCAACTTGGTCTGACCATATAACGTATTGGTTTGAGGGAAAGTCAGCAACAGACCAAGGAAAAACAGATCCATATACTGTTCCAATACAATCGCAAACTAGTACGAATGTACAAGCACTGCCTAAAATAATGATTACAGAAGTAGGGTTTGGTGAACAACCATTTATCGAAATTTTCAACCATTCATCACACCCCATTGATGTAAAAGATTATTCATTACAAGTAGAGAACCAAAAAATTTCTTTTGAACAATCTTTATTGATCGCATCAGGAAAAAGTCATATTATTTGGTTTGCTAACGAAGAAGCAGATATGAATACATTTCATAGCTTCTATGAAATGCAACCAAATAAACAACAAGTAACTGCTGTAAATAAAGCGTTACTTCCTTCCACCATCAATAAACTATCATTAATAGAAAACAGTACCAATGAAGTTGTAACAGAAGGTAATGTTCATTTCACAGAGAATATGGCAGGGCAGCTTTTCTATTACACAGACCAAAAAACATGGCGGGGTGGCGGACTTACAACAGAAGCGAACCCTGGTGAGATTTTCCCTGGCCAAGTTCCAGCTGAAAGAATGGAAGTAAAAGCAGAACAACCCGAAAACTCTAAAGAAAAAAACACCAATGAAGACGTGGTGACGAAAGAAAAGAAAAAGCAATCAAAAGATACAGAATTAGATAACAAGAAAAATGAAAAGAACGTTACAACAGATTCGTTCATCCAACATGAAGCCATATATGATGCGACAGCTACAGATGACCTTACAATTACAGCAACTTTAACCGATGAAGTAACCGAGCTTAACCTTCAGTTCCAGACTGCAAATAAAATGGAAATGGAGGAATTGCCATTTACGAAAGATAAAGATGCCACTACCTATTCCGTTACAGTTCCTAAAGAAAAACTGTGGTCACCAAACTTTTACTACCAAATTGTTGCTCAAACGAAAAATGGTACAAGCATACCCTATCCTGAACAGGAGCCTATACATGTTACGATCAAACAAAGTGATACGGATGATACACAAACAATACCCCCATTGTTAATTACAGAAATTACTCCCGACACGACAAATGTAAATCAAAAAGATGCCTATGAATTCATTGAAATCTATAACAATACAAATCAAACAATTAACATGAATGATTACCAATTATTCTATCAATATCCAGATGATATGCCTGATCAAATATGGGGTATAAGTGATAATAAAGAAATCAAACCCCAGGAAAGCTTTATTGTATGGATTAAAAATGAAGGTAACCAACGTTTAACTTTAGCTGACTTTAATGAACAGTATGGCTTACATATGCCAGAAAGTCATGTAACCGAAATTCACAATGCTGGCATGGCTAATAGCGGAGAACGCACTTTAGTCGTTGCTGATAAATTTAACAACAAAATCGTATCCGCTACGTATAATGATACGGAAAAGGATGATACATCTCCAAACCAAGGAGTTGTTTACCGTTATCCGAATCAAGGGACAAGCATGATAAAAACTGGTTTAGGACAAGCGATGACGCCATTGTCTATCCTGCCTGGACAAGTTCCAAAAAAACCTGTTATCGTGGATGGCACTGCGAAAAAGCCTATTTTGGGCAAGCCAGAACTTTCCATGGATGAGAAAGGAATAACCGTTCAAATAGAGGTTAAATCAGAAAAATCAATATCAGGAGCTAGTCTCTCTATCTTGCAAAGTGCTAAAGCAACATATCAAACATGGCCATTGCAAGTTTCTGAGGAAAATCCGAATATCTATTCGGTAACTATTCCACTCGAAGAAATTTGGAGTGACCACATTCAATACTATTTCACCGCTACCAATGAGGCCGGTGAGGCAAAAACAGATGTTCATTCTTATCAGCTACCAACGAAGGAGATCGACTATCAACAAGTTCCACCTCTGTTCATTACAGAAATAACTCCTGATACGACGAATAGCAATAGTGCTGATGCCTATGAATTTATCGAAGTTTATAACAATACTACAGAAGCAATTGACTTTAAAGACTATACGATCCGTTATCGCTATCCGAACACAGACGCAGGTAACGATTTACTTTGGAGTCCAAACGAGAAGGACACAGTGATCATTCCACCGGGAGAAACAGTTGTTTTTTGGATCATCAACCACGGCAATAAAGAAAAAACTGCAGCCGATTTCAATGCAAATTATGGGTCCCATCTAACAGAAGGTGAAAATTTGTTTAAAATGTATAACAATGGAATGGCCAACGGGAGTCAACGGTCACTCATCGTTGCTACGAAAACTGGAAAAGAACTTTCTTACTCTACGTATAACGATGTAGTTGATGTTGATGATACAATAGCGGATAAAGGTATTTTCTATCGTTTTCCGACAGATAGCAGCTTGCATACTGCCAAAATAAGTGCAGGTGAATGGGATGCTACACCAGGTGAAGTATTAACAGAACAAGTTCCTAGAAAGAAAGTTGTCTTTCCTAAAGATGCGGAAAAACCTGTCATTAAAAATACAACCAAGAAAAAAGAAATTACATCGGAACAGCCTTTTACATTATCTGCCACCATTACCGATAATGCAGACGTCAAAAGCGTATCTGTTCATTATCGTACAGATGGGGGAAAGTTTAGAAAGGTGAATTTAGAGACACAAGCAACTAACCGTTATGAGCATATCATTTATGAGCCAGAGTTAATTGGAAAAGATACATTAGAATATTACTTTACAGCGAGTGATGGAGCAAACAAAACTACTTCTCCTACAAGCACTGTTTCCATTGATAACCCAACACTGCAAGAAGGGCTAAGACTTAATATGCAAGATAATGAATTTATTTCTGGGAAAAAAGTCATAAAAGCTACCGCTGACAATACAGAAATAGAGCCGAGCTTATTTGTTGATCAAAAGCAAGTAACAGATACATTTAAAGCGATGGAATCGGACGCATATTTCGCGTTTGATGTACGTGAGACAAATATTTACTTTAAAAATGGGGTGACTATGGGAGATGAAATACTCCACATTTTTGATGATACACATACAAAATTTACTACGATTACCGTCCCTGTTTCTGCTGATAAACTAAAACAAGGAGAAAACACGATCTCCATTCGAGCAGGTAATAAAGTCGGTCCTTTTGATGCAACATCTCAAGAGAACCGAGATGATTTCACGATTAAAAATATTCGCCTCGTGCTTTCAGATGGGACGACGATTTACGACCCAGCGTACAGTAAACCGAATCAAGATTACTCCATTGGCGATAGCTCAGGCAAAAAGCCTGTCTATGATTTCACTTTCACATTGGATGAAAGGGCATTTGCATCGACAGCTTATGTTTTCGATACAACCAAAGTGGACGATGGAAAGCATGAAATAAAAACGGTTTTAAAGAATGAAAAAGTAACCAAACAGGTGATTACAGATAATACTGCTCCAACGATCACGCCTTCTATAAAAAATGGTGAAACATATAAAGGGGCTTTTACCATTGACGCTAATGCCAAAGATGCAACAAGCAACGTTGAATCTATAACCGCTCAGTTAGATGGAAATTATATATCCTTACCGTATAATACCTCTTCTTCCCTGTTAGAACCTGGGAAACATGAGCTCAGTTTTCAAGCTACGGATACAGCAAATAATCAAACAGAAAAGAAAGTAACATTTTACGTAGACGAAGAACATCCACTGCTACCTAATTGGTTAGGGAATAATTCTGATAGCACAAGTGCCAACTTATCTGTTACCGTACATGACCCAACCAACGATGCCATGGATGTTGATTTTTATCAATCCTACCAGTATACAGCAGATGATCCAAATATGACCATTTCACAAAATGCTGTAGACACAGAACCGCCGCAAAGTTATTTACCAGAGGGCGAAGAAAGATTAACAAAAAAACAGCTGAAGCATTTACAGACAATCGATGGCAATCAAATAGATACGACCTCTGATTACCAATTTCCATATCATCGTTTTGACGTTACGGTTAATGAACAAGTAGATGCAAACGACGAAATAGAAATGGTTTGGAACGGATCTTCATTAGAAGGGCGAAAAGTAACGATGTATGCTTGGAACTATACGACAAACAAGTGGGATGCGCTTGTATCCACCATTGCTGGCACAGATGCGCTTGAACTCATCGGCTCTGTAAAAGGAACAGAGTATATGCAAGACCAAAAAGTTAGTGTTATTGTTCAGGATGAAATTGCCGATATTGGAGAAAACTTTAGCTTTGTTTGGATGGCGGATACCCAATACTATTCAGAAAGTTATCCACATATTTATGAAAGACAAACAGAATGGATTGCAGAGAATAAAGAAGCTTTAAATATAGAATATGTCTTTCATTCAGGTGATCTAGTAGATGTTTACGACGATCTAGAACAATGGGATGTAGCTGACCGATCAATGAAAAAATTAGATGAGGCTAATATCCCTTATGGTGTTGTGGCTGGAAACCATGATGTAAACAACAAAAGTCGTGATTACAGCTATTATGGACGTTTCTTTGGCGAAGAGCGTTTTAAAGACAATTATTATTATGGGGACTCTTTCAAAGACAACCGCGGCCACTATGATCTAATGTCTTTGAATGGAATGGATTTTATTATGGTTCATCTTGGCTGGGGGATTGAAGAGGATGGAATTCAATGGTTAAATAAAGTGTTACAAGCACATCCAAACCGTAAAGCTATCCTTAATGTACATGAATATTTATTAGCTACTGGAAGCAGAAGCCCTACTGGCGATCAATTGTTTGAAGAAGTTGTTATTCCAAATGAGAATGTGTTCGCTGTATTATCCGGTCATTACCATAATGCTCAGACATTAATCGATGACATTGATGATGATGGAGATGGGATTACGGATCGGACCGTTTATCAAATGTTAGCAGACTACCAAGGCGGGCCAGAAGGCGGACAAGGATATTTACGGATATTGAACTTTAATATGGATACAAATCAAATTGATGTAGAGACTTATTCACCATATCTAGATGATTACAACTACTATGACCCAGAAGAATACCCTGGAAAAGATACATTCTCGTTTGATTTTGATATGTCGGCACAAACGAAGCGAGTGGCTACAGATTACGTAGAAGTAAATGTGTATACAGATGAAAAAATTGGTTCTGTAAAAAATGTCCCTAGTGGTGAAAAAGCAGCGATCGTTTGGGAAGGGTTAGATCCAAATAGCGAATACTTCTGGTATACCGTAGCTTCCGACCAATACGGCGGTAAAACACGATCCGATATTTGGAAGTTTTTAACCATCGATGGGGAAATTATAGTACCTGAAGAACCGGATAATCCTACTTCCCCAACAGTTCCGGAACAGCCCTCTGGAGAAGATAAAACCAATGGTGGAGACATGGACCAAAACGATCAAAACGCTGATGGGAATGCCTTCCATAAAGGAGAAAAAGGCAACGGAAAACCATCCATTCAACAACCAAGCTCGGAGGAGAATCAAGAGGGAAGAAATAAACATCAGTTTGACGATGGGATGCCATCGATTAAAAATACGTCAAAGCCTCATCAAGCAGGGTCCTCCTTACCAAACACAGCAACAAATATGTTTAACGCTCTATTTATTGGAATAACGCTATTACTATTAGGTTCAAGCATATGGCTCATTCATCTTTATCGAAAAAAAGGGCAGGTACTAAACGAATAAGAAGTAAATGGAATCTCCAATCAGTGGGGAGTTTAATCACTCTCCACTGAATAAATTTCAACTTCGTATGCTTGATTAACTTTTTCCATAATCATAACACTTAGTAAAATGGATTTATTGTACACCGAATTGACCATCCTGTTTACAAAACAGTGGCAAAACGATAGAATAGATCAAGTGTGTCTTTATTCTAGATAGATAGAAGTAACAAATGTTGCTTCTTTTTGTTTTTTCTTCATACATTACCTTATACTGCTAGCGGTGGTGTTAAACCTGACTGTTCAAGCTTTTCTTCCCCTTTCATTTCAAGCTCGTCCCCCCTGGTTTTTATTAAGATAAGGAGAGATAGATATTGAGTCATCAACCAAAGATTTGGACAAAAGATTTTATTAGTATTTCATTAACACAATTCTTAATTTTCATTTCCTTTTATACACTTTTAACTACATTACCTATTTTTGTTGTGCAAAATTTACATGGAAATGAAGCTGAGGCTGGTCTCGTAGTTACTTCCATGTTAATTGCCGCCATTATTATAAGACCTTTTTCTGCATTACTATTGCAAAAAACAGGCAAAAAGCGAGGACTTATTTTAAGTGTTGTTATGTTTGTCGCTATTACTTTTCTTTACATGTTTATTAAAACTTTTATTCCTCTATTAATCGTTCGTTTCTTACATGGACTAGCATTTGGGGTTGTCACTACAGCAACAGGTGCCATTGCTGCTGATATTATTCCTGCTTCACGCCGTGGGGCTGGATTAGGATATTTTGCTATGGCAATGAATTTGGCTGTTGTTGTTGGGCCATTTATTGGCTTAACCGTACTACAATATACAAGTTTTCAACAGCTATTTCTCCTATTAAGTATTGTCATGCTCGTCACAATCATTCATGCTACCATGATACAAATCGACGAAACAGGTGTTAAACCGAATGTTCAGGAAAAACAGAAATGGGCGGTACATGATTTTATAGAAACACGTGCGCTTCCTATAGCATTCATTTGTAGTCTAATAGCTTTAGCTTATTCTAGTGTTATGTCCTTTATATCTGTCTATAGTAGTGCATTAGGACTTACATCTACAGCTGGGTACTTCTTTGTTGTTTTTGCAGCTGTCATGATCACCTCTAGACCCTATCTAGGAAGAACCTTTGATGTGAAAGGGCCTAAATATGTGATCATACCATGTTTATTCATTTTTTCACTTGGGCTTATCGCTCTAAGCATAACGCATTCAAGTTGGATGCTTTTAACATCCGCAGCGCTTATTGGCTTAGGATTCGGAACATTATTACCTAGCTTTCAAACAATGGCTGTTCAGGCAGCACCTAAACATAGAAGCGCGCATGCAACGAGTACATTTTTTATTTTATACGATGGTGGAATGGCTCTCGGTTCATTTATTTGGGGTATGCTTATTTCTTATTTCGGATTTGCTAATCTTTACTTACTAAATGCGGTAATTGTTTTAGCAGTCATATTGCTATTTCGTTATTATTTAGGTAAAGGAACCCTATTTATACATCGTAAACGTGAAAGAATTAGCTCGTAAAGATTTAGGGAACAAGCATAGAAACGTTTTGCCCCTTAAGCATGCCCTTTTCAAAAACGCCCATAATCAGCCACCATTTATCTTAGAAACTTTTGTTTTATAATATTTAGATACTTACATACTGTTTAAAACAAATCAATTAGATATTTGCAAATCGAGTTTCTTTCAAGAAAGTATAAAATGAAGGGGATTCGAAAAGTAAAAGGGATAATATATTATAAATCAGATTATCGTGTGAAAATAATAGCGACTGACTGTAAAGACTTCTTTACAGTCAGTCGCTATTATGTTACTGTTTTTGTAAAGATATCTTTACTTAGATTTGGAGGAGCAATTAATGAGAGTGATTAATTATATTCGCGAAATCCGTCAAAAAAAAGGGATAACTCAAATTAAAATGGCTGAGGATCTACAAGTTACACGCCAGACTATAAATGCAATTGAAAAAAACAAGTATAATCCAAGCCTTGAGTTAGCATTAAAATTAATAGCATATTTTGATATGCCAATAAATGAAATATTTATTTTGGAGGATGATGACAAATGAATGTAGAGGATAGAAAAAAATGGAGAAAGATCTTAGCAAAGTGGACTCCATACTTTATTATTACTTGTACTTTTATTGGTGCTTTGCTAGGTTCATTTCTTGCTTATTTTTTTTACGGTGAATTTCCGTATGAAGTGCTTGCAGGTGGTTTCGTAGCAACTATCATTTTGACAGTAATTCAGGTGATTAAACAGAAACGAAAAAGAGATAATTTGCCCGAAGCAGATGAACGAGTCATCCACAATATCTTCCGTTTTTTTGCATACGCATCACATATTTCCTTAACTATTTTATTAGTGGCTTTAGCAGTTTTCACATTTTTAGAATATGAGTCAATTCCCATTCTTTATCTATGGCTCTTTTTCTTTTCGTATATTTGGATTGTAGGTATAGTTGCTCTTATTATTAAAAGAAGGTAATAGGCTTTAATAAACAACCAAGATTTCTATTCATTTGATTTTATTTTGATCGCACAAGCCCTCATACCTTTAATAGGAATGATACAAGCATGATGATGAACAGTGCGCTGTCATTTTATTTTTGCTACCACCCCCTTTCAAGGTAGGTACTGGTGCTAAACGTTGCGTTAATAATTTACTATGGAGAATAAAGATTTAGAATACGGGTGCTGCTGCGATTGAATAATTTTTTCTGTTTCTCCTATTTCGACAATTTCTCCTGAATACATCACAGCAATGCGATCGCAAAAATATTGCACAACATGTAAATCATGAGAAATAAATAAATAGGTTAGTTGATATTGATGTTGTAAATCTTTCAGTAGATTTAAAATTTGTGCTTGGACAGAAACATCGAGTGCCGATACGCCTTCATCAATGACAATAAACTGAGGTTTGAGAATAATGGCAGCTGCAATTGCTATCCGTTGTCTTTGTCCACCACTAAGCTCATGAGGATAGCGTGATAAATAAGATTCGTCTAAACCAACGTCATGTAAAGTTTGAACAATTCTCTTATAGCGGGTCGCTTTATCTCCCAATTTATGAAGTGCTAGCGGCTCATCTAACGTCCATTGGACGTTTTTCTTCGGATTCAATGATGAAAAAGGGTCTTGAAAAACAATTTGCACTTCTTTTCTCCAAGCTTTTAATTGCTTAGCAGAGAATGATGATACATCCTCCCCCTTAAAATAAATTTCCCCTTCTGTTTGCTGTATTAACTGTACGAGTAATTGACCAGTCGTGGATTTGCCACTACCACTCTCACCTACTAATCCAAATGATTCACCCTCATATAAAGTAAACGATATACCATTAACAGCTTTTATGTACGAAGCTTGTTCCCAAAACTTCCCCCGCCTTTGGTCATAAAATTTTTTTAGGTTTTCTACTTTTATAAGCGGCTGTTTCAATGGTGGTCACCTTCTTTAGCAAATAAATGACAAGCGACCGTTTGCCGTGCAAATGTATATGTATCTGGAAAAACAGCTTTACATTGTTTCATTTTTAACGGACAGCGCTCATAAAATGGACAACCTGTTTTTCTCTCTTGTAAACTTGGTACGTTTCCTGGAATTGTATATAATCGTTGCCCCCGCTTGGATGCATTAGGAATAGCTTGGAGGAGGCTTTTCGTATAAGGATGTTTCGGTTCATTCATAAGCTTATCTACATTGCCTTGTTCGACAATTGTTCCTGCGTACATCACCATCACCCGATCACAAATGCGTCGTATAACGCCCCAATCATGGGAAATAAATAACAAAGCATTATTGTAATTTTGTTTAATGGATTGAAATAAATCTAATATTTGAGCTTGCGTGGTTACATCTAAAGCCGTTGTCGGTTCATCTGCAATAATTAATTGCGGTTCGCCAATAACTGCCATAGCTATAACAACGCGCTGACACATCCCTCCTGAGAGCTGATGCGGGTATGCTTTCCATAATGCTTCTGGTCTAGGTAAGCCCACTTCCTTCCATGTTTTCATTACTTTTTGCTTTCTTTCCTTTTTTGAAAGAGATGAATGTCTCTTTAATACTTCAGAAACTTGTTTTCCAATGGTTAATACAGGATTTAGTGAATTCATAGGTTCTTGAAAAATCATCGTTAATTCGTTTCCTCTTAAACGTTGCCAATCTTTATCTAACATTTGATGTAGCTGACGATCCTGAAAGACCATGTTTCCACGTGTAATGCTCGCATTTTGTGGTAATGTTCCCATAATGGCTTTTGCAGTTAGACTTTTTCCACAGCCAGACTCCCCTACAATGCCAACTACTTCATTTGGATTTATTTCAAAAGAAATATCTTGCAAAGCATAAAACTCACCTTCAGGAAAGTGGAAAGTTATATCGAGTTCATGAACTGCTAAGGTAGCTTGATTCACTTTTCCCCTCCTATGCCCTTTTATCATGGATGTCACGCATCCCATCACTTAATAAATTAAAACCTAACACAAGCACCGTAATCACTACCCCCACAATGACGACATACCACGGAGCAGTAGCGATATAAGGCTGTGCTTCTTTTAACATTCTTCCCCAGCTTGGATCAGGAGGCTGCACTCCTAAGCCTAAATAACTTAAACCAGATTCCGCTAATACAGAACCTGAAAAGCTTAAACTTGCTGCTACGAATATTGGTGATAACGCATTTGGAAGAATATGCTTCAACATAATATGCAATGCACTTCCACCTTTTGCTATACTCGCCTTTACAAAATCATACGATTTGTACTGAATAAAAGTACTCCGAATAATTCGCGCAAATGCAGGAACACTCATAACTCCAAGTGCAATTACCGTATTTTTCATGCCTGGTTCAAAGACAGCAACTAGCATAATTGCTAATAATATCCCAGGAAAGGCTAGCATAGCATCAATAAAACGCATTAATATCTCATCTATCCAGCCACCAAAGTATCCAGCAAAAGCACCGAACAGGAAGCCAAAAAATAAACCGATGGATACAGCAGTAGTTCCGATGAAAAAGGCGGTCTTGGTTCCTTCCATGACACGACTAAAAATATCTCTGCCAAAATTGTCTGTGCCAAATAAGTGGGTAGCTGACGGTAAGGCAAGCCGATTTGTTGCATCCATCGCGTTAGGGTCATAGGGTGTATAAAACACGCCAATCAACATCATAACAAAAAGCAACCCTACAAAAGTTAAACCAATATATAAGGGAAGTCGATTGCTCCTCATTCAAAGATTACCTCCCTTGCCTTATTCTTGGATCAATAAATTTATATAAAAGATCGACGACAAAATGAATGACTAATACAATAGCAGCTATGTATAGAACCATGGATTGCACCAAAGGAAAGTCTCTTGACGTAATAGATTGAATAAGTAAACTACCTAGTCCAGGAAGGGCAAAGACATTCTCAATAATAATGCTCCCACCCAACGTATCTGCAGTAATTAAACCAATAATCGTAATGATAGGAATACATGCGTTTCTTAATACATGCCCATATAGTACAGCTCGCTCAGATAATCCTTTACATGTTGCTGTTCGCACATAATCCATTTTGTTTTGATCTAATATGGTATTTCTTAAATAACGAATGACAACAGCAATATTAGAAATAGCAATAGCTAGCGATGGCAACAAATGCGCCTGAAGCGCTCCAAAGAAATCTTCTGACCACGCTACGTATTCAAATGAGGTTACCCAATTTAACGTCACGGAAAACAATAAAATGAGCATAAACCCAAACCAGAAAGAAGGAATGGAAATGCCTAATTGTGTAAACATCGATAAAAAAACAGCAATTCTCTTCCCATTCATTCTAGCAATTAAAATTCCTAAGGGGATTCCAACAATAACTGTTAACACCATGGAAAATATCGCTATGGATGTCGTCACGGGAATACGTTCGGCAAGCACGTCACTGACAGGTACTTGGTAACGCAAAGATTCCCCTAAGTCCCCTTGAAATATACCGGCCATCCAATCGATGTATCTTTCGATTGCTGATTTATCCAGTCCTAATTCCTGCTCTAAATAATGAATTTGTTGTTCATCAGCATCCAACCCAAGGATAATTTGGGCTGGATTACCTGGCAATAACTGAAAAACAAAGAAAATCATGAGGGAAACGATAAATAATGTTAAACCGAACATAGACAATTTATATAAGTAAAACCTCACAACAGTTATCCCCTTTACGTGACAGTTATTCCGTATAATATAAATCTTCTAAATTGAATTTTTGAATCGGATACATTTTCCATCCTTGTAACCCTTTCTTCATCGCAACTGTACGATAAGGATCCATAATAAATACGGAAGCTGCTTTTTCTGTCAGGATTGTTTGAGCTTGCTTATATATATGAGCTAACGCTTTTTCATCCGTAGCCGCAAGTGCCTCTTTGATAAGTGCATCGTATTCCTTATTTTTAAATTGAACAAAGTTATTATTGTAGTCACTTACATACCTTCGTAAAATTTCATAAGGATCTAGCTTTCCAGTAAACCCGATAATAGTACTTTCATATTGCGCTTGATTATAAACTTTTTCCAACCAAGTACTAAATTCAATTCGTTTGATATCTACTTGAATACCGACTTGCCCTAATTGTTCTGTAATAACTTGCGCTGTATCTACATGAAATTGATAATCAGATGGCACCGTCAATTCTAAATTAAACCCATCTTTGTATCCTGCTTCCTTCAATAGCTTTTTCGCTTCATCAAGATGAGGTTGATACGTATCTTCTAATCCTTCCTGGTAATATAATTCCATGGATGGACTGAAATTTGATCCTAGTTTAACACCATCTCCTTCAGCTACCATATCGATAATCATATCTTTATCAATAACTAAGTTAATTGCTTTACGTACACGAAGATCATTTAACGGTTCTACTTGGTTGTTTAAAGCCATTAACTGTACCATGTTTTGTGGGGCAGCTATCGTTTCAATGGTTTCGCCTAATTGCTCTTTGCCTTGAGCAGATATACCTGGAATAACATCAATTTCTCCAGATCGCATCGCTAGTATTGCTGATTCTGGATCAGGCATGATTTTAAACTGCACTTCATCCAGTTTCGGTACTTTTTCTTCATCATAGTAGTCTTCGTATTTCACTAAGCGCAGTTCTTGTCCTACTTTATATTCTGCAAATTTAAACGGACCAGCTCCAATAGGTTTTTCGCTATGATTATCATAATCAGCAGGTAAAATCGGTCGAATATTTGCTGCTAGAAAAGCCGAATTTGTTTCTTTTAATGTAATGACGACTTCAAAATCAGAGGGAGTCTCCACCTTTTCAATTACTTCAAATTGGGATGAAATTGGCTCGTCACCGCTTAACCCTGCTAACTTTTCATAAGAATATTTCACATCTTCTGCAGTTAATTCAGACCCATCGTGAAACATAACATTTTCCTTTAATTTAAATGTATATACGCGCCCATTTTCGGAAATATCGTACGATTCTGCGATAGCAGGCACCAGTTCACCAGACTCATCTGTGTCTAATAAACCATCATATACATTGTCCATCATCGACATCGTATCTGTTGCAGCAGATTGATACGGATCTAAATGATCCACTTCCGTACTCATTGCTATACGAACCGTACCGCCTGCTTTATTTTCCTTGGCGTTTACTTCTTGCTCATCCGTTGGAGTAGAATTTGCATTGGAACAAGCTATAAGAGCAAGTGAAACAGCACATAATAACAAAAAAGCTTTGAAATTACTTTTTTTCATATCAAATCCTCCGTTATATAGTGATGGTAAAACCTTCCTTTGCAAGATGAACAACTTGATCTGTTTTTGACGCCACTTCCTCTTTTAATTGTTGAATATTACCATAGTGCGGGAAATGCGTAAGAATAATGGTAGCTACGTTTGCTTTTTTAGCAATGTTAGCTACTTCATAGCTCGATAAATGTCCTTTTACTAATCCTTGTTGTTCAGCATAAAAACTACATTCAATTAATAATGTATCCACATTTTGAGCAAACTGAATGAGTTTTTCTGTATAACCTGTGTCTGCAGAATATACGAAGGCATGTCCTTGCTGATTCATTACCTTCATAGCACAGCACGGAACCTCATGAACATTTTCTGAAAAAGTAAGCTGTAGTGAACCTATAACCACCGATTCAGTTAGGTGAATTGGATGGACACGTAATACATGAGGAAATTCAAACGATAGATCACTCCTATTTTCTGCGTATACATAAACATCTAGCGGCTCTTTTCTTTTCCCTAGTTGTTGTAAAATAAGCATGGCATATTCCAAACTGTAAATATCCGCCATATGATCGGTATGAATATGACTTATAAAAACGGCATCTAAATCCTGTAACTCCATTACATTTTGCAACTTAGAAAGAGCGCCACTGCCACAATCTAGTAAAATTTTTGTTTGTTCATCCTCAACGTAATAACATGAAGTCGCTTCGTTCACGTTTGGATAGGCGCCCCAATATCCGACTGTATGTAATTTTATTTTCATCCACTCCTATCAAGATTCGCTTTTTTCTAGAAAGTCTGGATAACTCTTTTCAATTTGCTTTATATTTTCTTTCACACGTTCCCCTCCAATATGGGAAAGTTCATTTACAATTGCCTGACATATAGATAATGCGGCTGTATACGAATCTAAAAAGCCTTTTGACTTTGTTTTCGCAAGCAAAGTTATATCCGCATGTTTACAAGCAGGGCATAAAGGCGAGTCCGTCAAAATAATTGTTTGAACATGTTTCTCTTTTGCCTTTTTTATAATTTGTACTGTTTTATGATCATAACGCGGAAATACACTTCCGATAAGGACGTCTGTTTTTTTTAAATGTGCACTATATTCAGCGAGTTCTCCTTGGGGAATTAACGTCGTATTTCCAAGCATATAAGAAAAAACAAATCGCATATAAGTAGTTATCGATAATCCCAATCGCCAACCAGCTATCCATATATGATTAGCATGCAGCAATGTGTTAGCTACGTCTTGAATGTCGCGCTCCTTTATTGCTTTACTTGTACGAACAATATTGTCTGCTTCTTGCAAGAAATGTTTTTCTAACCAAGAATCTGGTTTTTCAGCAGTTGTAGTAATTAAATTATTTAGCGCTCGTTGGTTCTTACGTAATGTTGTATGTATGTCCTGTTTTAGTTCAACAAAACTAAAATATCCTAGTGTCTTAGCAAATCGATGAACGGTAGCTTCACTTACGTCTGACAAAGAAGCAATTCTTTGTGCTGATAAGACAACAACTTCTTCCATATTTTCTACTATGTAACGAGCGACTTTTCGTTGTGCTTCGCTTAATTGTTCATATTTTTCGTTTATTAAATTATTCAAACATGCTCTCTCCTTTAGGGAAAACTTGGCTTGTTAACCAGGTCTTTAAGACGAAAACGACCGTTTATCGTATTATACTTTTCTCCAGTGCAAAGCCTTACGCAAGAGAGTGTGCCAATGTTATCCCATTTAGACTTACTCAGCATACAGCTTTCATGTTTTTTAAAACTTAAAAACACTTTTTTCGAAGCAGACTTTTATTCTATAGTGCAAGAAATAGATGGGTGATTCCTTTCACATATAGTTTGGTTACCGCTGCTTATTAAATACGGCGTATCCGCTATTATTCCTCCTGGTAAAACCTTTTTTGCACATATCTTTATCCATCCAACGGATACAACCTTCTACAACTTTTTTGAATAGTATAACACATAACATTTATATTGTGGGTAAAAGGCGGAAAGGTATCATAGCATCATTTTTCGGAGCATTTCCTTCACAGCGATTAGGATAAAGAAGCAATGCTTCAGATTATTTTGTTGCTTTTTATTTCCTTGGAATACTGATAAAATCTAGTTAGAGAGGAGTTCTTGAAAATGGGAAAATGGTTAAAAGAAAGCAGTTTAATTATTATCGGATCATTTATATTTGCGTTTGGAGTTAATTATTTTGCAATTCCCAATAACCTGTCTGAAGGGGGAATCATTGGGATATCGATTGTTACTTATTATATATTTGGATGGTCCACAGGAATTGTAAATTTTGCTATTAATGCTGTTTTACTAGCTATCGGTTATCGATATTTTAGTAAACGGGTCATGATATATACCGTTATATCTATCGTCTTTTCGTCCCTATTTTTGCATGTAACTGAAAACATCGGTAAAGCTGGAAACGGTGATACATTGTTAGCCGCTTTATTTGCTGGCTTAACTGTCGGAATTGGGTTAGGTCTCATTTTTAAAACTGGAGGTACATCAGGTGGGACAGCTATTATCGTTCGTTTACTTCATCAATATATCGGCTGGAGCTTTGGAAAGGGCATGCTCCTTACAGATATTGCTGTAATCGGGGTTTCTGCGTTCGTCATCGGTCAAGAAAAAGCCATGTATACGTTAATCTCTGTTTACGTTGGTGCCAAAGCAATTGATATTATCGTAGAAGGTGCAAATGAACGCACGGCCGTACTCATTATATCAAAATACCCTGAAGAAGTTCTCCAACAAGTAACGAATAATATGTCTCGTGGAATTACTGTTTTAGAAGGTAAAGGTGGTTATACAAAACAGAACAAAGAAATTCTTTACATCGTCATAAATAAACAGGAAATTGTTCACTTGAAGCGTATTATTGAAAAAATAGATGAAGATGCTTATATAACCGTTCATAGTGTACAGGAAATAAATCGTAGAGGCTATAAAGGAAGGTAATACAAATTGAAGATGAAGGAATATGAAGATGTTCAGCAGATCGCTCAATGCGAGTCATGATAGTATTTTATTGTACACAACCATTCGATAAGCTTGAAAAAAGCTTATTGAATGATTGTTAGAATAAGGTTGAATCACCTTTTGCTTTTCCGTTCAGCGCCATTATGAACTAGAGGCGGAACAGGAATGAGATTGCTCGGAAAGTGAAAGATACACTGGAAGGCGCCTACTTGGATTTTTTGTATCGTTTTTGTCAAAGACCGACTATAATTTTACTCGTTCTTTATATTTTTCAACTAAGCGTTGGTTATGTTCATCAGAACCCTCTATATTGCCGCTTAAAAATACAGGCGGTTCAAATCCTTTCTCTGCCATCGTTTCAATCGCTTTAGCTAATATAGCATTCAGTATCGTTGCTCCAATAACAGTTGAACTTGGTGCAAAAGGTACAGTTACTTTTTCATGAGATAGTAGTGCATCGCCAGCAGGTGCGTGATTATCAATGATGATATCAACGACATCATAAAGATGTTTCCCGCTAATGTGACGTGAAGCTTGACTAGATGAATAAACAATGGAAGTAATGCCTATTACGTAAGCACCTTGCTGTTTTGCATAGTTAGCCACATCTACGGGTACTGGATTTCTTCCTGAAGTAGAAATGACGAATACGACATCTCCTGCTGCAATTCCTTGGTTTGCAATAAAGTTTTTCGCATAACCGTTTTCTCTTTCTAAAGAGGAAGAACGCACAGCTCCCTCATGAAGCATTAAAGGTTCGTGAAAAATAGGATGGATGGGCACAAGTCCACCAGCACGATAATACACTTCTTCTGTTAAAATATGTGAATGACCACAACCAAACAAGTGAATAACCCCGTCAGCTTGAATCGTTTGAGCTACTTTGTTTGCTGCTTTTTCCATTGTTTCTGTTCCCTTTTGTTCTACAGTAGTCAGTAATCCGTGAATCTTTTCAAAATATGCTTGAATCAAAACAACTACCTCCTCTTTTAACATGTAAATCCTTCCATCAATTCAAAAAGTGCAAAAAATAAAACTTATCGTCTTTTCTGGCAGTGATTCCTTAACATGTCAACCATATTGCGAATCGCAATCTCGATAATATGTTCACCTTTTTCTTTTGTTGCCAATGTCGCATCTCCTAAAACAGCTGATTTTGTAAATGCTTCCCAAGGAGTTGGTGTGACATCTGCATCTTCAGGTATTTGCGGAATATCTTTTATCGCTTTTTTCATATCCACATATTCTGGCGCTAAGTAAAGCATGTAAGATGTTTCAATTTCACAGGCATGAAAGTATGTGGCATGAGCAGAGTCTGTTTCTCGAACTTCCTTTGCCGCTTGCTGCATTCCCGGATAAAAGAAGTAAAAAACTTTGATATCAGGGCATGATGTAAATAGAACACGAGCTGCGTCTTTTAATGCAGGCTGATTTCCTAAATGTCCATTCACCATAGCAAACGTACGGAACCCTTGGTTGTATAAACTTTCACCAATATCCACTACGATGGAAATAAGCGATTCGTTCGAAACGTTAATACTTCCTGGAAAATTTCGCAAGCTCCATACTTGTCCATATGGTAAAGTAGGTAAAACAAACGCTTCTACTTGCTCAGCTACGTTTTTAGCGACACGTTCAGCTAAAAGATTATCTGTTCCCAATGGCAAGTGTGGGCCGTGTGCTTCAACTGCTCCTACTGGTAAGATGGCAATACTTGATGCTGTGACCTTATCTTTTATTTCATATGAATTTTCGTATTGAAACTCCATAGTTGCACCTTCCATCACATATTTAATTTTCTGCATAATTGTTAAGGGTAATTACTTTTTAAATGCAAAGCATCTCGCTGGGTTATTTACAAAGAAATTGGTGACTAAATCTTCTCCTGAAAATCCAGCTTGGTCCGCTTCTTCTATAAAGCGAGGTACCCATTTCCCTAAAATATTCTCTAAACCTAGCCCATAATCGTAATGCTTGTAATACGTTTTTCTAGCTGTATCGCCACTAACTAAAATTTGCTTTTCATAGCCTTTTTTCACTAATTCAAAAATACATTGAATGCGTGTGCTCTCTGGAGCATATTTTATTTTAGATATACCGTCAAAAGATAAGAATGCACCTGTTCTTGCTACTTGTTCATGATAAAAAGGATCTGGATTTCGATCCATATGGCCAAAACTCACATATTCTAATGGAACATGCTCTGATTTTAAAATTTCAATTTGCTCTAGTGCCATCGTACCTGCTTCTGTATGTGAATGAACGGGAGCTTTTGTTTCATGATGTGCTCTAGCTACTGCACGAATCGTTTTCTCTTCTAAAGGAGTAATTCGATTATAGCCCGTCCCAAATTTCACCTGCCCACCGCAAATGTTCGTCCCTTCTAAACCTTCTTCTACTTCGCGAATAACGAAATCTGCCAACTCATTAATACTTTTTGCTTCAATCCACTCATGGAATGTTGAATAATTGCCGGTTACAGATTTCAAATGTTCAGGGATGCTTGCTGCCCATAAAAAACTTTTATTAAATCCCGCTGTACCTACAATCGTAATTCCTGTCTCTTCTGAAATCTCCTTCACCGCCTGTACATCTCTACCATAATCAATTGCTGTAGCATCTACGATCGCTTCACCACCAAGGCGACTGAAATCTAACACATCCAGTTTGGACTTCTCTTTATCATCAAGCAATAAATCATCTGCTTCTTGCTCAACCCAATATGGCGGACGACAAACAATATGCTCATGAGAGTATGTAACTCCTAGTGTTTTAGGATCAACATCACCATGAAATGTACGAATAAAACTCATTACGCATCAGCTCCTTAGAAAAACTTGGCTTGTCGCCAAATCTTTTGACGAAAGCTGTAGTTTTTCTTATACTATAAACCTTTTAACTTTTATACTTTCGTATCGTGTTAGAAAAACTGGGCTATCGCTTAAGTCTTTATGACGATAGCCGTCATTTTACTTATTGAAGATAATACATAGCTCAACTTTAGAGCATGCAGTTGATGATATGCTCCATCCTCTCTACTTGAAACCAATCATAAGTGTCGTTTTCTTTAATTTAGAAAAATAATTGGGATAAGAAACGTACAATTGGTCCTAAGATGAACATGTCTGAATCCGCTGCCCACATCGCTGTATCAGGAATGGTATCAGATAGAAGCATTTTCACCATAATAAATTGCCCCCATGCTACAACAGTTGAAGTAATAAATCCTGCCATTAATGCACCACGTACTCCTCCAGTCGCATTTCCAAATACACCTGCTGTTGCTGAATGGAAAAATAATACGATCATCGTTGGAACAAAAACGTAGCCAACAGTATTTCCTAACACGACAAGCCAAATTAGCGCACCTACAAAGGAACCTAAGAACCCTAAAATAACAGCATTTGGTGCATATGGGAAGACGACTGGACTGTCTAGAGCTGGCTTTGCACCAGGTACAATCTTTGTCGCTATTCCTTTAAATGCTGGAACCATTTCACCAATAAACATTCGTACACCTAGCAAAACAACTGCAATACCCGCTGCAAATGTGAAGGATTGAATAATCGAGTAAATAATAAAGTTTTTATCACCTGCTGCTGCCACTAACTCTTGAGCCCCGGGAGTATCTTTAAACGATATAATGATGGCTCCAACTAAAAATAATAATCCCATGGTCAATGCAGTTATAACGTTTGAGTCCCTTAAGAATTCCAATCCTTTAGGAAGTTTTATTTTTTCTGAATCATTTTCTTTGTTTCCCATCACTTTACCAGCTAAAGCTCCTAATAAAGCAACAGAAGCAGAAGTGTGTCCGAGGGCAATATTATCATTACCGGTAATTTTTCTCATAAATGGTTGTGTTAAAGCTGGTTGAATAGTCCAATATAACCCCATAAATATACTTAAGAATATAACGAGCTTTGAAAATGAAACATCGCCAGCAGCTTGAACGATTACACCTGCAAAAATGGTGGTTGTCCAAAACATCATATGCCCGGTTAAATAAATATATTTTAATTTGGTAAATCGAGCTAAAAGGACGTTAATGACAAACCCCAGCGTCATTGCTAACGTAACAGCACTTCCATACTTTGCGTTAAACCCTTCCTGACCCATAAAATCACCAAGAGGCTCCGCCGATAAATTAAAAACTTCTTTCCATAGCGGCTCAAATACGGTTAATGCGTTTACAATAACGCCAGCACCTGCACTAATTATTAAAAACCCTATAATCGCTTTAAATGTACCGCTGACCGTTTGACTCGCTGATTTTTTTTGCAACAGTAATCCTAAAAGAACGATAAAACCTAATAATATGGCGGCTTCTCCAAACACATTCGTGGCAACCCAAAAAATAATATCCATTACTTTTTCCTCCTATTTTTTATAGAAACCTCTTAAAGATTAAGAGGCTTCCATATTTTCTTTGATAGCTTCATTAATTTCATCCATATCAAAATAGTTATTAACAATAACAATCTTTGCCTTATGCCCTTGCAGACTTTCAGCTAATTCATTACTTGTAATGATATAGTCAGCATCCATACTAGAAGCTGTTGATACGTCCATATGCTCTACATCTGCACGTATTCCAATATCTGTTAAAGCCTGCTCCACATTCATTTTTAAGATTAAACTTGTTCCCTGTCCTAAACCACAAACTGTTAATACTTTCATCTTGTCATCTCTCCATTTCTAATCGTTTTTTGAACTTCATCTATTGTTGTTGCTTCAAGCAATTGCTCAATATTTTGTGGATCATTTAATAATGTTGTTAGTTTTCGTAGCAGCGTTAAATGCTCTGCACTTGATGAAGCACCTAGCCCAAATACTAAACGTACAGGGTCATTAATCGCATGTCCAAAAGATATGGCTTCTTTTAATTGTACTAATGAAACAGCTGCTTCATTTACTCCATCTTCTGGCCGTGCATGCGGAATTGCAATTTGAGGCGCTAAGACAAAATAGGGCCCATTCTTGTTATAAGCTTGCTTCATAGCTTCTACATAAGATGGTTCAACCAACCCATCTTTCAATAATAATTGGCCTGCTTTCATAATTGCATCTTCTGGGCTTTTCACTTCTACATCTAGCTGTATAATAGTTTTTTCTAAAAATTTCATAATATGCAAACACCTGTCTTTCTTTCTGCTATTCCAATATGCTTTGCGAATACTGTTTAATTAATTCATATATAGTAAACGTATCCTTAGCCTCCATTACGAGCTCTTTATTATTTTTTTCAGAAAACAACTTCGTTAACTGTGCTAACGCTTTTAAATGTTGTTCGTTATCTTTAGAAGCTAAGACAACGATAATTGAAACTTCTTTGCCTAATAAATTTACCGGTTGTTTCAAACAAAGCATACTTAACCCCGTTTGAAATACATTCTTTGATGGACCAGCATGAGGCAAAGCAAATTGGTCAGAAATAACAATGTAAGGACCATTCTTATCAACGGCTTGCAGCATGTCATCTATATAACGTTGATTAATAAACCCTTCCTTTACTAAAGGTTGAGCTGCACAAGTAATTGCTTGTTGCCATGTAGAAACACTAGTTTGCAATTGAACATGATGAATAGGCAATAACTGTTGTAAACTTTGCTTTTGAGGATTCCTAACTATCTGTTCAGGAGTATACAAAAATCTCCTTAATTCTTTTCGCAGCTCATCTTCTTTCTGAATAGTAGCATAGCGATGAACGATATCTAAAAGCGTTTCCACGGAATATTCTTGTCGAGCATTGATGGAAAATAAACTATTAACGTTTTTCAACAACTGTTCTTTCTCATCATTGTTTAATACAGGGCTAACAACAAACACAGGTACACCTCGATCTGGAAGACCTATGGTTGAAACAATAAAATCAACAGCCAAATTCATTTGTTGGTATTCTCTTAATGACGTTACACCTTGAAATTCAACATTCGAAAACAGTGATAATAATTGACTCTCTAGTAATTTGGAGGTTCCTAAACCATTCGTACAAACGATTAATAAACGCTTAGGTTTATCTTCAAGAACAACCCCTTCCCTTCGAAGCCATCCGCCAAAATGAGTAGCAATAAAAGCGATCTCATTGTCATCTACTACTTTTTCAATAAGCTCTTCAAAATGTTTCATCACTTGCTTTGTAATTTGAAAAACTTCTGGATATGTCTGTTTAACCGAATCCAGCAATGTATTTTCTAATTTAATTCCATACATAATTCGATAATATGCAGGTTTTAGATGAAGGAGCAAATTATCCATAATCTGTTTCGGTTCATCAAATTCCACTGCCGCATAGAGTTGAAAATCATTGACCATTTTTTCAACTACATCTATTAAAGACTTCATAACGCTATCTTCTTTATTTGGCGTCAAATCATAATTCACTTTCGCACTGAGTAAATATTTAGCGAAATAATAACTCTCTTTTTTCTTATCTGTATCATCTATGTCGTTTGCTAATAATTCTTGACATAGCGTTTGTACACCTGCGTAAACATCCGTTGTCTCAATAATTTCCTTCTCGATAGGATCTATTTGGACAATAGCCTCTTGTTCCACTCGCTTTATAAAACAATGAAACCAGAGTACTAAACTGTTTAGCACGTCATCAATAATTTCAATTTTAAATCGTTGCTCATATTTAATGAGATGACGGTGAATATGCTGCAGGACTTTCACATTAAATATAGTGTACGTTGGTGGCAGGTCTTTTTCATGTGCATGTGGATAATGTAATAGGCTGTACCAATTGTCCATTGGAGTAACAACAGAAAGATATTGAGTAATTGTTTTTCTAACGTCTATTTCTTCTCCTATAATATGGTACCCTTGTCTTCGGTTAGTATGCATTTGTAATTGCTCAAGTTGAATTTCGTTTTTTAATGCCTTTATATCTTCTAATACTGTATTTCTACTTACTTGAAAAAGGTTTTGAAAATCTTCAAGAAAATAAGTTTTAGAACTGCATGTAATATGCAAATATATCCATGCTTTGCGTTCTTCTTTTGTATACTCATAATAATGAGCTTGAACGAGCGAATCCGTTTGACTTAGAGCTTCTTTTGTACTTGCCTCTAGATAAAAGCCCTCTGCTCTCACTTGTTTCACGATCTCCAACTTTTGCTTTTTAAGCCAATCATTGATTTTTCCTATATCGTTATAAATCGTTCTTCTCGAAACGTGAAATGCTTTCGCCAGCTGTTCACTTGAAAGATATCCTTCTTGTTCAACTAACATATTCAGTACTGCCATACTACGTTGGTTCATGAATTTACCACCTGCCATTTTATGAATTAGTAGTATGTCTTAATTTTATTATAAGCGAACATTTCTATTCCCATAAGACCAAAAATATCACAGGGGTTTGTGCAATAAATGGGCGGAGGTCAATTTATTTGCATATGAAGGAGAAGATGAAGGCTTGCCGAAGGGCGGGGGGGCTACTCCTGTTGCAGGAGCATGATTCCTAAAAACTTTAGTTGATTCGCTCCGCTCGCTACGTTTATCTTTTAAAAAAGGCGAGGCTTTTTTAAGTGCGTCAATAACCGATTTAATTTCCTTTTATCACCATAAATAAAATAATGCATCTTAAAACGAGCAATCTCATATAGAAAAAGGAGCTGTCAGCAAATGCATAATATGCATTTTGCGACAGCCCCTTTTTTTTCGTAAATCGGGACATCAAAAGATGTACATACTGTAACCATTTAATAACGCACCCGCATATTCAGTGAGTCTTTTAGGCTGAGTCCGGCAACAAAGGCTTTCAGTCGCGGAGCAAACCACCATTTCACACACTGGTGATTTTAATTATTTTCAGTTGCTAAAGCGATCTGATCAAAACACTGAAAAGGCAAATATGGTGAAGAAACAATTAATAATAAAATGAATGCCGTGATTATTGAAATGCTATCATGGCTTAACCTGAAAAATAAAGATGATAAATCTATTCATTATATGATGATAAATCTATTCATTATATAATGACATAAGATAATCATATATTTCATTATTGTCATCTAAAACCTTATAAATCTTATTGTTATTTGGGGTAGGCACTACAATATATTCTTTCGCTATTTTGTACTGCTGTTCCGTTCCATCTTTAAAACGGATAAATAAATAAAAAACGCTATTTGTATTATCTTCAATTCTTCCGCCATTATAAATACGAAGATCACTATTTAATATCTGATAAATTTCATCTTCATTGTCTAAGGTTAACACGCTATCATTCTCAGGTGCAATATACTCAAAGTCTTCGGTTACTATACCACCCTGTCGAATCTCTATTCTATTTACTTGTTCAAATTTTTCCTCATTTGTAAGGTTATCTTTAAATACATTCACAAATGTAGTTGGCAATGACGTTAGTGATATATTAAAATACCCAATAACAAAAAACACCATTAACATTATGCCAATCAATACGTATTTGCGTTTTGACATTAAATTCCCCTTTGAACAATTAATTTAATTATTACCACCTATCTTAGCTAATTTACCCAAATAAAACAATAATAAATCGAAAATTCACATAAGAAAGATCAAAGCACAAGTTTTAATCACTAGCAAATTTAGTAATACAAGCTGACCCCATTACGCTTAATTAAAAAAATCCTATTTATTGAACTCATTATCGACTTGATCATTTAATTTCGTCGATATATCAGCTAGTAATGAGGCTGAAGAAGATACTTCCTGCATAGACGCATTTAGTTCCTCAACGACGGCTACAATATTTTGGAGATTAGCTGTCGATTGACTCGCAACACTAGATACATCTTCCATAGATGAAGTAACGCCATTCATATTTTCCTTTACCTCATGAACAGCTTCTGATAAATCTTGAATAAATTCATCAACTACATCCACATCTTGAGAAATAAGCTGAAATACTTGAGAAATTTCACCATTTCTGGATACACCTTGTTTAATCGTATTTCCACTTTCCTGAATGACATCAATAACTTCTTTTGTTCCACCTTGAATTTCATCAATTAGATGCTGTGTTTTAGCTGTTGCTGCATTTGTTTGCTCTGCTAATTTGCGAACTTCTTCAGCAACTACAGAGAACCCTTTCCCATGCTCACCCGCACGCGCAGCCTCAATTGCAGCATTTAAAGAAAGCAGATTCGTTTGATTCGATATATCCGTTATAAGCGACAATATTTCTCCAACCTGATTCATTTTTTCTTTTAAATCATTGACGACGTGAATAGAATCATCCACTTGCTTCGCTATCTCATCCATTTGCTCGGTAGCACTAAAAACAACATCACTTCCGTTTTTCGCATTTTTCTTAGCCGTTTTCGACGTCTCTTTTACAAATTTCGTACTTTCATCTATTTCCGTTAACGTAAAAAAGACTTGCGATGAAGAATCATTAATCGTTTGAATGGATTGTGTTTGCATATCGGCTCCAGAAGCTAATTCTTGAATGGACGCAGAAATTTCGCCTGTTGCTTTCGTCGTCTCTTCCGTTGTAGACATCAACTGCTGAGAAGATGCAGCTGTTTGTTCAACTAACTCCATTACTTGTCGATCTTGTTCATTTACTGAATTATTCTCTGTATTCATTATCCACTCCTTCACCCACTTATACACAGGATGGTGGAGAGAATCATCTCCGCTAACATCTATATCTTTTACATTTTGTTTAAACGGAGAAAACAGAAAATGTCCATACATATAGGCAAAGCACAGGGAGAGTAAACTTGCAATAGATAGCCCGATTATTGCAGAAATAGATTTTAAACTAATATCTGAGATAATGAATATGAAAAGTGTAACCAAAGGTATAAAGGTAATAATTAAAGTAAATAAAAACAAATACAATAATAATGTTTGATAAACCGTTAAGCTTCTTCCTACTTTTTTCATCTCTTTTCATCCTTCATTTATTTTGAATTCTGGAATACCCATGAACTCCAGTGCTTCATCTAATTTCGTAAAAGCTCGTATGGAGTCATATGTACCTGCTGTTCTAGATAAGCGATTCAACTGCATTTTTAGCGCCACACTTGGTGCTACAGTAGCATTTTTCTCAATATTACTGCTTACCCATTCCATAAATTTCCCCCATACCATATTTACCTCTGGCTTAGCTACACCTATAATTTTGCTATTATCATTAAGGAATTTTTTTATTTCGGGTTTTTGTAAAACTTCTTTTACTGCATTTGCATGCTTCTCAGCTTCCTCTTTCGTCCCAGCCATTTCAAAGTAGTTAAAATATAGTACATCTTTATACACTTTCATTTCATACTTAGCCATTGTTCTTCTCCCTTTCTTCAACTACTGATTTAAAAATATGCAATGCATGAATTGCCTTTGGAAATCCTGCATAAGCACTACAATGATTTATTAATTCTAAAATTTCCGACTGATGAACACCTACGTTTAGCGCTGCATGGAAATGATAGGTTAACCCTCTTCCAGCATCTCCTTGGGTGATTAAAGAAGATAATGTAATAAGCGCTCGTTGCTTTAAATCAAGCGAATCATTGTGATAAACATCCCCATAGCCAAATTCTAAAGCAAGCTTAGCTAAACGTGGCGAGAACTTTTCAACTTCTTTCATCGCATCTATTCCTTTAGAACCGGCTAATTCTTCAATTTGCTTCCATCCTCTTTCTTGTTTGTTCAATATGTTCATCTCCTATCTTGGTATTCATATGAAGAAGGGAAAGATGGCAAATTTCCACCTTACCCACGTTTTAATGTTGGAGGGACTTCCTCTTTTTCCACTAGGATTTCAATAACTGCTGTTTGTCGCTCTTTTAACGCTATTTCAGTTGCTTGGACAATTTCTTCCATTTCTGTGCAACGATAACCGATTGCGCCTAGAGATTCAGCAAACAATGTTGCATTCATTGCAGTCGTATACCTTGTTCCTGCTGATCTACCAATGTTATAACGCATGCCTTTATCTACCATGTCAAGCATGCCATTATTAAACACATAGAAAATCATTGGAATTTTTTGGTTTACAGCTGTCGATATTTCCGTTCCCTGCATCATCACACAGCCATCACCTGTAAAACTAACAACAGGTGTTGCTTTCGCAGCTATTTTTGCTCCAATTGCAAAATTAATCCCGTGCCCCATTGCACCAAATACATCGTCAAAAAAGAAAGTACCAGATTTTACAATATCAAAATATTTAATAGCATAAAAAGTATGGCTACCATCATCTCCAAATACAACGGTCTCCTCAGGTAATACGGCTCTTAAACATTTCATAACTTCTGCTGTAGATAAATTTCGGTATGCAGCTTGGTCTTTTTTCTTTTCTTCTATATCACGTATTTCTTTTTGCCAATACGGCTTTAAATGGGGCGTTTCCCTATTTGAAGTATAGTTCGTATTTAACTGCTGAAGATTCTTTTTTGCATCTCCTTTAACAAATACAGTATCTACTAAAATAGACTTTCCGATAAAATCAGCCTGTTGATCAAAATGAATCATTGTTTTAGGGTATTGTTCACTTGCCAATCCAGCTATTGACATATCCGTCAACTTAGAACCAATAACAACCATCACATCTACACCCTCAGCCATATAAGCAGTAGCGGCTTCCGTACCACCTAGTCCATACGCCCCTAATGAAAGTCGATGTTTTGTGGGAAATGTGCCTTTACCTCCTGGTGTAGTCATGACCGGAATATTCCATTTTTCGCTAAACTGCATTACTTCTCGGTAAGCCTTAGCTATGTGAACCCCTTTTCCTAACAATAAAACAGGGCGTTTCGCATCTTGCAATATGTGGGCTGCTTGCTTCAGATTCCCGGAAATAGGAGTATCATTTATTAGCTTTATAGGCGATGTGAATGGGGCTATCTTATCAATAAGTACATCTAGGGGAATGGATAAATGTACTGGCCCTTTTTCTCCAAGCAAGGCTCGTTCTAAAGCGTACTGCATATATTTTTTTAACAGGTTTGCATCCTCTACCTTTGCGCTAAACAACGTTACAGAACGAAACATTTCTGTTAAATCCGTACCAAACATACTTGAGTCTTGACCAACTGGCTTACCCATATCCGTTAATGGTGGATGACCAGTAATAAACAAGACAGGTGCATGATATGCTTTTGCTTGTGCTGCGGCTGTAAGAAGGTTCGTTCCTCCAGGACCTGATGTACCAATAGCAACTGCTAAACTATCATTTTTCAAGGCATAGCCTGTTGCCATATAACCAGCACTACATTCATGTCGTGCTAATACAAAATTCATGTCGCGATGTTCCATTTCTAAAATGAGTGGCACAATAGGCTTACCTGGAACTCCAAAGGCATATTGGCAGCCTTGTCCTTTTAAGATTTCTACGATTTGTGCTGCAACGGTTAACATATTTTTTGCTCCCCTCCTTAGAAGATGTTTTATGCTTTTGCTTTGTTTATATCGGTGGATATTATGGTATATTTAGTCATTTCTTCATTTTATTAGCTGAAAAACCAAAAAGACTTGGCTTAAAGCCAAGTCTTTAACGGATTAGTAATTGTAATACTGTTATTTCGTATATTCAAGCAATGTAAAACTAGTTTAAAAATTTCACACAGACTACTTCAGGAACTTCGACAGTAGAATCCATTGGTGTTAATTTTCCCGTCTTTTGGTCGCGTGCAAATAAAACTAAGTTTCCACTATGCTGATTGGAAGCAACAATGAAGGACCCACTAGGATCTAATACAAAATCACGTGGCCACTCTCCGCCTGTTGCAGTGAATTCTATAAAGGTTAATTCGTCTGTTTCTGCATCTACTTCAAATAGCGCGATACTATTGTGACCGCGATTACCAGTGTAAACAAATTTCCCGTCTGACGAGATATGAATCGCACTAGCATCGTTTGTTTCTGTGAAATCTGCTGGTTTCGCAAGCACGGTTTGCTTTTCTGAAAAACTTCCTGTTTGTGCATCATAATCTAGCACAATTACTTCTGAACTAAGCTCCGTAAGTAAATACGCTGTTTTCCCATTGGGATGAAATACAATATGTCTTGGACCACTTCCCGGTTTTACGGTTCGTGTTTGATGACGAACAAGTTTATTATCTTCTATACGGTAGGTTACTAGCTCATCTGTACCTAGATCACAAACGACTACATAGTTATGATCTGGCGTAAATCCAGCAAAATGAACGTGTGATTTTTCTTGACGCTCATGAGGACCATCACCGCTATGTTGTATAGCGGACGCAGTTACTAATGCTTTGTTATCTTCAAAAGCGTATAAAACTACCTCTCCTCTATGGTAATTACCAGTAACTATTTGATTGTCATAAATGGATAAGTGACATGGGGATTTCCCTTCTGTCATTTGTTCATCTATTTTTATTAGTTCCCCTGTTTCTTGTTTTATTTGATAAGCTTGTACACCGCCTAAATCTCCGTCTTGTCCAATGGAGAACAAGTAACGGTTATCCTCACTAACGGCTACATACGTTGGACTCCCAACTTCAGCGGCTACTTCAACTGCTGTTATTTTTTTCGCTTTTGGATCTAATTCAAAACGATAGATACCCTTACTTGTATTACGCGTATAAGTCCCTGCATATCCAAGAAAATTATTTTTCATGATGATACCTTCCTTTTTAAAGAGATGTGTACTTAAAGTCTAAGCGCAAATGAATAAAAAGTAAAACACGGAGAGGGAGAAACTTCTTAATATCCTGATTACTTTAGTAAAGGGTTACGTATCAATCAGTGAACTACTCACCACTTAGCTTCGCTTGAAGTGGGAGCTTCTCATTTCCACGACGAAAGCAACCTTTCGTCTCCATGAGCGTTACTTCGGGAAGTTCCTGCCCTAGATGTCCAACGAATCGGAGTTTCTTTCGTACCTTGGATATTTTACGCATGGAAGGATTCGCTTGGTTTTCGCATTATTAGTTTCTCCATGCAACCTCATATATCCAGTTTTCAAAGAACACTTCATGCTCTTATGGTAACATGCGTTCGGTCAATTAGCACGTCTAAAGACGTACTTGACCGAAAGCCAATTCATCTCCACCTTACCGCTGGGATTTCACCCTTCACACGCTTGAAGATGGAGACTTCTTGGCTAAAAACGTTAAAAACCATATTATTTACAATTTCTCCATTTTACCTATCAATGGATCTACTAATATTGCCTAATATTGCCTTTAATTATTGGAGAGGACCCTAGTGCTAAAGAAAGTTTTCACAGAGAATAAATCAACCATATGAATAAGAAAATAATAGGGAATATAATAAGTGTTAATTTAAACGTTTCTTTTGGTTGCTTAAACCAACTGCGAATATATAGCGGAATACCTAAAGCAACTACATCAAAAATAGCTAATCCGACAGATTTATATGCTTCTTTGTTTTTAATTGTAATTACCCTTTATGATATTTACCAATTTTTACAAACACAGTACGGATAAATCCCATTAATACTGCTAGCAAATAATTGATTACCTAATGTACGATTTGCTATACTTTTCTAAAACAATACACTATAAGCATGCTTACTTTTTTTATAGTGTGAAAATGGAGGTAAAGATATTGAAATTAAAGTCCTTACTACCCTTCTTGCTACTATCACTATTCGCGCTAATACTAGTAGCATGTAATAACGACGATACAAGTGAAACTAAAGAGAATAGTGATAAAGTAGACGTTAAACAATTAGTAAACGATTACAGCACGGACAAAAAAGAAGCAGAATCAGCTTCGATTACTGGGGAAGAGCTCATTGTAAATACTACAGCTGGAAAAGAAAAAAGCTATGAACTCCCTAAAGATGAATTTTTCGTTTCTATCGCTCCATTTGTCGAACAAACGCATCCTTGTACTTACCATAGTTTAACAGGATGCCAAGGTGAAATGGTAGAGAAAGAATTTGATGTATATATTGAAGATGAAGATGGTAATGTCGTTGTCGATGAAAAAGTAATGTCTTTGGCAAATGGTTTTATTGACTTATGGGTTCCTAGAGATAAAGATTACTCGATTACAATTAAGCATGATGGCAAACAAGTTGTATCAGAATTTTCCTCCTATACAGAAGACCCAACTTGCCTTACCAATATGCAATTAACGTAGGTATCACTTAGCTAAAGCCTAGATCAACGAACTTTAGACAAGAGGTGGCTTGCAAGCACGCCTAAGATTAGATTTCAATTTATAAATAGATAATGGACCAAAGTATGCTAATCTTTAGGATTTTTATAGATAAAACGCATTTCTTCATCTAAAAAGCGTTCTTGCATAACAAGGGGAAATCTGCTATAGTACAGACAATCGAATATATTCCTATTTCAAAATGTTATTGAAATAAGGATAGAGGTGCGAGGCTCAAAAGTACACTTTTGGAGGATAATGAGATCCATAGAAAATAGTGAAAAGGGTGCCTTGCCGAAGTTGTAGAGAACTCATTGCTTCTACAGCTGGTTCTGCTATTGAACAAATACAGGACTGTCATATAGGTAACTATATGGAGGGCTATCTAGACGCATGAAGCTTTTACACTTTCAAAGCAGCAGCGATATGCCGTCGCTGTTGCTTTTTTGCGGACAAAATTGCCTTGTTACCTACACTATAATTTTAAAAAAGGGTGTGAAGTAATGAATTTTGGCCAAGTTATCACTGCAATGGTAACACCATTTGACAACAACGAAAATATTGATTTTTATGCCGTTGAAAAACTTGTCAACTACTTAATTGAAAATGGATCGGATGGTTTAGTTATTGCTGGTACTACTGGAGAATCACCAACATTAACCAATGATGAAAAAATCGCTTTATTTAAACATGTAGTTACAGTTTCTAAAGGACGAGCAAAAATAATAGCCGGAACAGGTTCTAATAATACGAAAGCTTCCATTGAATTAACCAAGCAGGCTGAAAAAACTGGTGTCGACGCAATTATGCTTGTCACTCCTTACTACAACAAGCCTTCTCAAGAAGGGATTTATCAGCATTTTTCTACGATTGCTAACGCAACACATTTACCAATAATGCTTTATAACGTACCTGGCAGAACTTCTGTCCATGTAGAAGCGGATACGATCAATCGTCTTTCCAACATAAAAAATATTGTATCCGTTAAAGAAGCAAGTGGTAATTTAGATCAAATGACAACCATAATCTCTAACACTCCAGATAATTTCACTTTATACTGTGGAGATGATAGCTTAACGCTACCTGGCATTGCCATTGGTGCAAATGGTATTGTATCCGTTTCCTCTCATATTATTGGTAACCAAATGCAGAAAATGATCCAGCACTTTAGGAATGGTGACGTCACTACAAGCGCAAAATTGCACCAAAAATTACTGCCAATAATGAAAGCAATGTTTGCTCAGTCAAGTCCGGCTCCGGTTAAAAGTGCTCTAAATATGCTAGGCGTTATGGTTGGAGATGTCCGTCTGCCAATACAAGGGTTAACAAAGATGGAATGGGATACACTAGAACAACAACTTACTGCCTCTGGCATTTTAAAATAGATTTATTCAATACCATGAAGTGAGTACCTTCTATACAGTTGTAATCCCTTGAAGATAAACGTCATAAATATGAACAATTTGTTACATTGTCGTTACCCCAAACAAAAAAGTGTCGAAATTTGTAAATTTACGATACAATGATACCGGAGTTAGTTTGTAAAAAATTTCTTTTGGGGGTAACAACATTATGAAAGCAGCAGTATGGTATGGAAAAAAAGACATTCGCGTAGAAGAAAGAGAACAAAAACCATTAAAAGACACAGAGGTTAAAGTAAAGGTTGCATGGGCTGGTCTATGCGGTAGCGACTTACATGAGTATGAAGAAGGTCCAGTATTTATTCCAACAGAAAAAGAAGATGAATTAGCTGGTGGTATTGCGCCGCTTACCATGGGGCATGAATTTGCTGGTGTCGTTGAAGAAGTTGGGGCAAAGGTAACAAACTTCAAACCAGGCGACCGCGTAGCTGTAAATCCAACTATTACGCATGGCGACAAATCAGAAGATCTTGATCCATATGATGGTTTTTCTTTTGTTGGCTTGCACACAGATGGTGGATTCACATCTTTTGCCAATGTGCCAGAAAACAACGTGTATCTTTTACCAGAACCATTAACTTTACAAGATGGGGCATTAATTGAACCTACAGCAGTAGCAGTTCAAGCTGTGAAAGAAGCTGACATGCAATTTGGCGACACTGTTGCAGTATTTGGTGCTGGTCCAATTGGCTTGTTAACCATCCTAGCAGCAAGAGCAGCTGGAGCAAGCAAAATTATCGCATTAGACTTATCTGAAACACGTTTAGAAAAAGCAAAAGAAGTTGGTGCGACACACGTCATTAATTCAGGGGAAACAGACCCAGTAAAAGCTGTTTTCGATATCGTCCCTGAGGGTGTCAATGCTTCATTTGAAGTTGCTGGTGTAGCGCCTACTTTCAAACAATCGATTGAAGTAACAAAACCACGTGGAACGATGGTCATCGTTTCTATTTTTGCTAGACCAATTGAGTGGAACCCAATGCAACTAACTGGAAAAGGTGTGAAAATCACTTCTACTATTGCGTACACACCAACATCTTTCCAACAAACAATCGACTTAATGGCAAGTGGACAATTAAAACCACAATCCGTTATTACTAACCAAATTCAATTAGATGACATTGTAGAAAAAGGATTTGAATTATTATCTACAGATAAGTCACAAGCTAAAATCTTAATTGAGCTAAGTGGCGAAAAATAAGCACAACAACGAAAAAATATACGTTTACATTGTTTTAAGAACTGCACCTGTATCTTGACGCTCACAAAAAAGTGAAAACGTCTAGAATATACAATTGCTTTCTAATTAAAAACGTGTACTTGTGAAAAACGAACGAGGTCTAGCCAAATACTTTTTGGATAGACCTTGTTTTTTACTCAGCAAATTTATTAGAAATGTTTACAAGATGATGTATACACACACTTCAACAGTTCCTTTTCCATATATCACCTATACTTTTTACATCCCGCTTCTTTCATACCATTTAGGAACAATCCGTGCAAAACAATCATGATCTTCTATAACATGCATTGAATACGAAAGCATTTGTTCAAATGTGCCCATTTTCTTGCCCCAGACAAGCGCAGATACAATATGCATCGCACTATATAAGGTGTATAAGTTCCAAAATTCCTCGTCTCCGGCAAGCCCGCCTTTAGTCGGCCTTCCTATTTAGAACGAACCGATGATGACTTATCGTAAGGCAATGGAGTGAAGTCGCCTAGTTGCTGGGCGCTTGCGCCGGACGTGGCTAAATAACTTAGTTGGTTTATCCACAGCTGCTAAATTTTATAATTTCCTAGTCCATAAAAAAATTCGGAATACACTGCCTTTTCATGAAAAAGCAATGTATTCCGAACTTTTAACGAAATAACAAAGAATAGACTATGCTATAACGGCATAAGCCATACCTTTTTCATAGTCAGTTTATTTACGGTAAACCGGTAGAAACTTGCAGGCCATATCCCCGCGATTATATGAAAGTTACGATTTAATTTGAATGGGATAAGTATAACATTCATTTCTAAAAAAACAACCCTATGTTCATTTGTTGCAAAAATCAAATATTACCTTGTTTCCCACCTTATTAAATAATTAAAAAACGAACAATAAAATATATATGCTTAAAAACATTCGATATTGACGAACTTTCAACATAGTGATAAGATAAATTCGTGTTTTTTCGACATATTTTACAGGGGGCATCCAAATGCAATTTAAACAACAATATGCAGCCATAAAACAGGTAGCTGAGGATATTTATTATCATCCTGAACTTGGATATAAAGAAAAACGTACAAAAAAACAAGTCATTGATTATTTAAAGGCAGTAAACCCTAATATAGACATTGAACATTTTAGTTTAACTGGTTTTAAGACAAGCTTAGAAACTAATGGAACAGATGATTTACACATTGCTTTTATTGCTGAATTAGATGCAGTCTATGCACCTACCCATATGTATGCAGATGAGCAAACAGGAGCAGCCCATAACTGCGGTCATTACTCACAAATAGCGATAGCTCTAGCGCTTTATCAGTATTACTTTAAAACAAAGGCATACAAACATTTGGATTTCAAGCTTACATTCGTTTTTGTACCGGCAGAAGAATACTTAGATTTAACCTATCGTCAGCAATTGTTACAAAAAGGTCAAATTAGTCATTATGGTGGGAAACCAGAAGCTATGAAACTAGGTATTTTTGATGACATCGACCTAAGTATATGTGTGCATGCCATTGGCGGAGAATTTTCTAAACGAACCATTGAAATGAATTGCGATTTGGCTGGTTTTTTATACAAAAAATACACCTTTGAAGGGAAAGCCACACATGCTGGATTTGATCCATTTTCTTCTAAGAATGCGTATCATATGTCAACGTTATTTAATACTGCAATCGGACTTAGTCGTCAACAATTAAAAGAGTCAGAGCATGTTCGAATTAATCCGATCATCATGGAATCAGATATGTCTACAAATGTTATTCCAAATCACATCGTTGTAGGAACAGATTTGCGAACGAAATCTGTAGACTATTTAAAAGCGACAGCAGAAAAATTAGACGATGCGGCGAAAGGAAGTGCCATGGCTCTGCAAGGAAATGTAACGATTGATACACAAATGGGCTATTTACCATTTGTACAAGATAGGTATTTATCCACGTTTGTTGAAGCAGCATTCCATAAAAACACTGAAATTGATGAAATACTAAACGATAATTTTATTAGCGCTGCCGGTGATATAGGTGACCTTTCCTTTATGATGCCATGTATACAAATTGGCTATAGCGGCTTTACTGGAACCATCCATGGAGATGACTTTATAGATGTCGATCCTACGTTTATTTACGAGATATTTCCGCGATTTTTAGCACAAGTACTGGAACAAATGAGTGGAAGCATTGACAAAGCAAAGCTATATAAACAAAGCTATACAGCTTACCAAGAACTAATCGCATCTATTGTTCAAAATAACATGAATCCAACAAAGAAATGAGGCAGAACATGAACAAAAATTTGATTTTTTTAATTGCTTTTGCACTAATTATTATTACCATCTCTGAATTAATAGGTTTTCAAGCTATACCATTAGGTTCGTTTACAATTGGACTACTCCCTTTAGTTTTTGCCATTATATTAACGATGTTCTTAGGTCTGAAATTATTTCGTAAAGGAATCATGAAAAAAATATACAGTGAAAAGAACATTCATTTTGCTAGCACATACCTTATTTTAATTATGCTGCCATTAATGGCACGATACGGAGCAGATGTCGCACCACAAATTAGAGACATCTTGCAGGTCGGTTGGGTATTTATTATTCAAGAACTTGGTAATTTAGGAACGGTGTTCATCGGGTTACCAGTTGCTCTTTTGTTAGGTTTACGCCGAGAAGCAATTGGTGCTACGTTAGGTATTGGCCGGGAGGGAGAGCTTGCATATATCTCAGAAAAGTACACATTGGAATCTAAGGAGGGACGAGGCGTTCTTTCCATCTACATTATTGGAACATTATTTGGGGCTATCTTTTTTAGTGTTTTTGCACCTATTTTACTCGATTTAGGAATTCGAATTGAAGCACTTGCTATGGCATCTGGTGTGGGATCAGGCAGTATGATGAGTGCAGCTTCAGCAACATTAGTCGCGCGTATCCCTGAAATGGAAAGCACCATTCTTGCCTATGCTTCTGCCAGCCAACTTCTCACTAGTTTTCTTGGCACCTTTACTATGGTATTTTTAGCTGCGCCTATTCAAGCATTTATGTATAAGAAACTAGTTCGAGGTGATAAAAAATGAGTATTCAAAAGAATAAATATGTCAAATATGGTCTAATTCTTCTCTTAAGTGTAGCATTAATTTTGTTTACAATGGAAATTAAATTGATAAAAAATCCCGAATCAACCCCTATAACAGCAATGACCTTTGCTGGTCTTGGTGTATTGTGGCTTTTTTCCATGATTGGTATTTTCATTTCTGATATGATGCAAAAATCCTCGGTGAAATTTATTCGCAATTTCCCGATCTTAGGCTGGGTTTCGATTACCTCGCTTTTATTATGTTTACTATCCGATTTTTTTGTCCAAGCAATTCAAGCAGTTGACTTTCTTTCCATAACTACACCAATATTAACCTTTGCGGGTATATCTGTTGCAAATCGTCTCGTTGATTTACGAAATACTTCATGGAAAGTTGCCATCGTAGCCGTCTTTGTTTTTACCGGAACATATGCAGGCAGTGCCTTACTTGCACAGATTGGCTTGCATTTATCTGGAAATTAGACCGTTTATCTTTTATAAACCGTGTAAACTTTGAATCATCGTTTTACACACCTACTATTTGTCACAATGCAATCTTACTTGGTTAAATGATTCCATTTAAGGGTCATAAAACCAGAGAGACATTAACATTCATTAAATAGCAAAAGCTGAACAATAATAAAAGGATTGTTCAGCTTTTTTATCAAGGAAGTAAACATCACTATATCATTCTTTATTTCCATTTCTACTAGAATCAATTGGTATGAACACAGAAAAACTTGGCTTGTCGCCAAGTTTTTCTGTGACAAGTTTTCTTTATTAGGCAACCTACCAAGTATATTTCAGTTGATGTTAGTTAGTATTCAAATGCTTTTGTATTAATAGTTGACACAGTTTTTAGGATTTACGATCAACAGATTATTTTAGTCCATTTTGCTTGCCACGTTACCAAAAAGCGTGACCACCATCTCCTATAACTATAATCTAAATAAATCATAGGAGATGGTGTTGTTAATAGAAAATACCAGCTCTGTTTTCCTTTATTTTATCCACACACCCATATTGAGCTTTAACCTTGTTACAGCTAATATCTTGAATGTTAAAAATGTATATTTAATTCTTCATGAATTGCTTTTTCTAAGTATTCCTCAAAACTCTCTGCTATAATTTTTTTACCACCGAAATTAAAATCAAATGTAATAATTTCTGTATCAGGGAAATTAAAGCCCACTGGATTTCCTGCACCGTCTATACCAATGGCAGTAAAGTTCTCATATCCTTTGGGCAGTACCTTCCTAAAATGTAGTGATTTATCTACAAATGACGGTGTTGCAACAAACTCCGCCTCTTTTAATCCCAAAACAATAGCCTCACCAACTGCTCCAGAACCATATCTCAAAAGAAATTCTTTAAAATCCTTTGGTAATTTTACATTTAATTCATCTTCTGCTTGGTTTACTTCCACAATATTAAGAGGTCCTCCAAAAGCTTCTGGGAACATTTCAAACTCTTCATTAATGGCATTTAATATTTCTCTCTTCATTCAATAAGCCCCCTTTTAATCATTTCATTGGCATACCTTGCCTTCCAATATTCTTTACGCCACTTATTAAATTCTAACCTACCTTCTCCACTGCCAACTCCACCGGAATTTCCAAATGGATGTTGTCTTTTATTCCCTAAATCATGGTATCTACTTGGCATCTCAATTATTGGTCCCTCAACTTTTTGTTCATGGTGATGGAGTACAATTGTATCATTTGCTCCATCCTTTGGTGAGTAACCTTTTTTAAATGAATATATCAATTGTTTATCAGACATATGCGATAATGAACGCTGTGCTTTCACTTCAAATCCTCTAAAATGTGCTGCGAATTTATGAGTTTGCTCATAGCCTTCTAGCGCTTGTTGGATATCCCTTGGTGATACTTTATAAATATCTTTTGTTGAATTTAATTTGCCGGTACTCCCAGATTGTACTCTAGCATCCTTCATATTGAACATCTGTGTACTAGCTTTATCTTCAAATTCTTTATCTCTAAGTATAAAGTTTGCGCCACCAGTTGAAAGGGCATAGTCTTTACCAAAAGTGAACTTCTCTCTCACTTTAGCCATTCCAGCTTTAGCTGCATCTACCTTTTTCCGATAATAATTACCACTAAAAGGCTTACTATCCAATAACTTCGGAGCTCTTCTTGCTGCGCCTGCGCCTAGTTTTGCAACGCCTGATGCTCCTTTGACAGCCATACTACCTGGTATTAAGGCTGGAATAGTCGCACCAGTGAAGTACATAACTCCCTCTTGTTCCACAGTATCTGTGAAGGCTTGGGCAGTTGATTCCACTGCACGCATAGGGTCTTGTAAGAATTGTATCGCAGCTCGTGTGTAGGCATCAACTGTTTCATCTGCGCTATCTTTTAACCAAGATGGCTCCACAGGATCAGGAACAACGCCAGATACGGCGACAACACCTGCATCTTTAACAACGGTTAGCAGTCCCGTAACCATGCCCGCAATACTGTTTACTATTCCTTTTTCAAAGTCATCGACAGCTTTGTTTACACTACTGACAACATCCATGACACCTTCAAAGAAATTCGTATATTTCCTTTTTACGTTTCCGGCCAAGTTATTGTATTCATCATCCGCATTCTCAAATTTTTTTACCTTAGAATTATATAAATCCCATAACTCGTCCATATTACGTTCCAGCTTTTTTCTTGTTGCTTCAATACTCGTTTGGATTCGCTCCATATGGCGTCGGTTGATCTCACTTGCTTCTTTTTCCGCATCCGTTGGGTCATCAAACATACCGAAAAATGAAGCAGGTTGCTGATAGCTTTTGTTTAATGCCTTAAACAGATTATTCGTTATACCGCCCTCTATTTGCTTTAAATTCGCCCAAATATCATTACGATCCACACGCATCATCGTATTCCTTGAAATCGGTGAGATATATCTCGTCGTGTCTGTTACATAATTTTCAAACAGGGATAAAAGGTCATTGATCTGTGTTTCATAATTAGCAATTTTTTCTTTCGAGCTGCTAATGTTCTGATCCCATGCTTCAACACTTTTTCCCTCATTTGTTTGCACAAAGGTACTCACTTTATTAAGTGAATCGTCCATTTTTTCTAAAGCACGCTTATATGTCCGAAGTTCTCCAATAATATCATCTAAAACCCCATAATTAATTTGTAAGTCACGCTTCACAAACTATCCTCCTTCTCCCTCTCCCTCGTTATTAAGACATTTCCGTTTTCTTCCTCTATATAAATTCTAATGGTAAAATAACCCATACACCATGCGTCTTTTTTCCTTGTTTTTATATAGGTGGTTTTTACTACTTAAATAACCACCTGCTAAAGCAGGTGGATTTAGACATAAATGTCGACGACTAAAGTCGTTTCCCAGGCTAAAGTCCTGCTCAAAGGCCTTAGCTAAAGCATCCTCAAGCTAGACTAAACTCATTCTTCTATCCTGAATATTTCGTCCTTACCTTCATTGAATTGATTTGCTATATAATTTCTTATCATTTCTTCCGTTACCGTTCCTACGGTGGCACAAAAATATCCTCTTGCCCACAAGTGCTGCCCCCAATATTTCTTTTTAAGTTCTGGAAACTCATCCTGCAATAATCTCGATGATTTTCCTTTTAGATACTGCAATATTTTACTTGGAGCAATACTTGGAGGACAAGATAATAATAAATGAATGTGATCTTTTCCAACACTTCCTTGCAATATGGTAATTCCTCTGGCTTCACAACCTTGTCTTAGCAAATCACGCACTCTCACCGCTTTATGCCCGCCCAAAACCTTATATCTATACTTTGTCACCCATATGACATGATACTTAATATCATACACAGCATGACTATTTTTTCTATATCCTTCCATACTTTCACCTCTTCACTTAGTATGGACAAAAAAGATAAGGCTAAAAGCGGATACCGTCTAAAGACGGTGGAGTTAAACCACGCATTTGCAAATTAAATAACCAACCACACTTTTATATTTTTTGATAGATGGTTTTGGTTTAGGAAACCTTAGATAACATACAGCACACAAGATGTTTTGATTTAACAGCTTATTTAGTAGTTAAAAATCCTTCGTTAATTGCTGTTTCACTTCTTCTCGTAAAGCTGTTTTTAAAAATTTACCTACAGATGTTTTTGGTAACGCATCCATAAATAAAATGTCATCAGGCAGCCACCATTTTACAAATTGTGCTTCTAAAAATGCGTATAAATCCTGTTGACCTACAATGCTTCTATAATCATCTTTTAATACAACACAAGCAACTGGACGTTCTTGCCATTTTTCGTGAGGAACGGATACCACAGCAGCTTCATACACTGCTTCGTGAGCCATAAGAGCATTTTCTAAATCTACCGATGAAATCCACTCTCCACCACTTTTTATTAAATCTTTCGTTCGATCAACAATTTTTACGAACCCTTCCTCATCAATGGTTACAACATCGCCCGTATACAGCCAGCCATCACGAAACGAATCGTCACTACGGTCATCTTTATAATACGAGTCGGCAATCCAAGGTCCTCTAACCAGCAGCTCTCCCATTTCCAGACCATCTCTTTTTATATCTCCATTCTCATTTATAGCTTTTATTTCAATTCCCGGCACCGCCATTCCTTGTTTTGATTTTATATCTAATTTATCCATTTCTGACAGTTGTTTTTGGGAACTTTTTAATTTGGAAAATAAGGCTAACGGTGTCGTTTCAGTCATCCCATATGCATGAAAAAACGGTATGTTATGTTTCATTTCAAAGGCTTTTATCATTCCAAATGGCGCTGCAGAACCTCCGCATAATATTCCACGCAAACTATCAAGCTGGTATGTTTTCTTATCTAATTCTTTTAATAAACCTAGCCAAATAGTAGGAACACCTGCTGTAATGGTTACTTTCTCTGTTTCTATTAATCTTGCTAAAATTTCAGGTGTTGGAAAGGGTCCTGGTAGAACTTGTTTAGCTCCCATCCATGTTGCTGCATGCGGCATGCCCCAAGCATTTGCATGAAACATTGGAACGACAGGCATAGAAACATCTTCTTCAGAAACGGCAGAAGTATCAGCTAGACTTAAAGCCATCGCATGTAGAACAAGACCCCTGTGGGAGTATACAACCCCTTTCGGCTTCCCTGTTGTTCCTGATGTATAGCATAATTCTGCTGCTTCCTTTTCCTCCATGTCCTTTTTAAAAGCAAATGTAGTATCCCCATCTTCTAGAAACTGTTCATAATGTAAAACAGAAGGTAATGTAGATGCAGGAACCCATTCTTCGTCTGTCATTACAATAATTGTTTCTACTGTGTCAAGCTGATGGAATATGCTTTCTATCGCAGGTAAAAGCTCCTCATCGACAAGAATCACTTTATCTTCCGCATGGTTTATAATATATGTGAGCTGTTCAGCTGATAAGCGAATATTAATAGTATGCAAAATCGCACCAATAGATGGCACCGCAAAATAAGCTTCTAAATGGCGATGATGATTCCAAGCAAATGTCCCAACTCGATCTCCTTTTTGTATCCCTAATTCCTCTAATGCATGAGCTAACGCTCTTACTCTGCCACCAAGTTCCTTATACGTTAAACGATGCATATACTTTTGCGTTCTAGAGATGATTTCCTTGTTGGGAAAATATTCCTCTGCACGTTCGATTAACGATGTTATTAATAAAGGGCTATCCATCATACTTGCTCCACTCCTTTTTAATGATTTGCTAAGATGATGATTCTCCTGTTTGCAGCGCTTCTCTAAGACGATATTTCAAGATTTTTCCCGACGCATTGCGAGGTATGGAATTTTCTTTAATAAATGCTGTCGGTACTTTATAGCTAGCTAAATGTTGACGACAAAACGTTTTTAGTTTTTCTACGTCCAAACTTTTACCTTCTTTTGCAACAACAATTGCAACAAGTTTTTCTCCCCATATTTCATCTGGTAATCCAATTACTGCTACTTCTAATACATCCGGGAATTGAGAAAGAACTTGTTCTACTTCTGTAGAATAAATATTTTCACCACCGGATATAATCATATCTTTCTTTCGATCAACAAGGGTAATATACCCATCTTCATCTATGATTGCTAAATCTCCAGTATAAAGCCATCCGTCTCTCAGCGTTCGTCTCGTCTCTTCGGGATTTTTATAATATTCCTTCATCACCATTTCACTTTGAATAATAAATTCACCTACTTCATAAGGTGCAGCATCCTCTCCCCATTCATTGACGACTTTGACTTCCGTACAGAGCATAGCCCTTCCACCTGCACCCATTTTTGTCTTATGTTCTTCTGGCAACAATAGAACTCCACCTGGACCAGCTTCCGTTAAACCACACATATTGTAAAATTGATCGTGATTAAATAAGTGCATCACTTTTTTCAATAAAGCTGTTGGCATCGGTGCAGCACCATAACCGCAACGTTTTACTGAAGAAAGGTCATAAGTTTCATAATTCGGCACTTGGAGTAAGAAATTATACATGGTCGGGACAGCAAAGAAGAGCGATATTTTATATTGTTCAATTGCTTGTAGAACTTGAGCGGGATGAAAATCTTGATGGATAACTTGCGTAGAACCTAGAAGAGTACCTGTAATCATAAATAGGTTTAATTGTGCGGAATGGAATAATGGCGCAACGTGAAGTAATTTGTCTGCAGGATCTATTTTCATCATAATGGCTGAGGTAAATGCGACATAAAGGATTCGATGGTGGTCAAATAAAGCCCCTTTAGGGTTTCCAGTTGTACCAGAAGTGTATAATATTTCAGCATCATCTGATTCTGCAACTTCTACATTCGGTTCTAATACATTTTGTACACGAATATCATGTATCGTTTGGATGTTTTCATTAGCTTGATCACTCGCACAAATGCATAACTTTATATTCGGATTATTTTCTGTAATTTGCCGAACCAAAGAAACATAAGCTTCATCAAAAAATAGAACAGAAATGTCTGCATCCTCCACAATGTATTTTATTTCGCCTGCTGTTAAACGAAAGTTAATTGGTACAGCAATAGCTCCAATTTTCATAATGGCATAAAATACAATCATAAATTGATCGGAATTTTTCATTAAAACACCTATTTTTTCCCCTTTCCCTACATGATGGGTTAATAAACCATTAGCAAGCTTATTAACTTCGTCGTTTAATAGTTTATATGTGTAGGTCTGGTTTTCAAAACAAACAGCTTGCTTATCTGGAAACTGCCGCGCATTTCTAGCTAACGTCGATCCTATATTCACATCTATCCCTCCCAATTTTGTGTAACAAAGGCTCAGGGCGCCCGGCTAGCAACGCAGCGACTGGAGCGAATCAACGAAAGTTTTACAAACCATACCACTAAAACAAAAGTATGCCGACGCACGAAGGCAAACCCGTTTTTAGTCGGGCTTCCTATTTAGCACGAACCAATTGTGACTTAGCTTAGGGCAATGAAGTGAAATCGCTTAGTTGCTGGGCGCTGAACCGAACGTGGCTATTCCGTTAAATCGGTATCCCAAAGCAACAAATTTTATACTTCCTTATCTCTCTCTTTAAAAATCATCCGTATTCCAACACAAAGAACGCTTCTACACTATAACAAATTATCACATGTTAGGTTCTATCGTATAAGCCCAGTTTTTCTAAAAAAGCTAAAGTGTAATGAACGACTTGTACTTTTCTACCTCCCCATTTTCGTTTAGATTTCATCTTGTAAAGCTGTGGTAGAACTATGAGCTATATATGGTTCAAGCACTTCCCTATGCTCTCCATGCTTAGGAGCTAAAGAACGAATGCTTCCTGGTGTTTTAGAGAGTTTTATAGGTATGCCTATCTGCTTCACCTCCCCAACTGTAGGATGGGAGATGGATACAACCATATCTCGTGCCCTTACTTGGGCATCTTTTTCTACTTCCGAAAAGTTTTGAACGGGGGATATACAAGCCTCTACACCTTCAAAAAGTTGTACCCATTCGTTTAATGATTTTTGTTGAATAACGGATTGAATTTCATACTTAACACGATGCTGTTCAAGTAAAGGCGCGTGTTGATAAGCGATTAGCTCCGTTTTGCCAATCGTATCGCAAAATACTTGCCAAAATTTTGGTTCCAATGCTCCTACTGCTAACCATCTACCGTCTCTTGTTTCATAAACCTCATAGCATGCTAATGCTCCACTTAAAGGCTGTTTCCCGCGTTCTGGTAATTCATCTGTAGCAAAGTAATTGGGCAAACTTGTTTGTAACCAAGCAAGAACACCGTCCATCATCGATATATCTATGAATTGTCCTTCTCCAGATTTCTGCCTCTCCCACAATGCAAGCATAATTCCTAATGCAGCAGGATAAGCACCGCCACCAATATCTGCAATTTGCGCAGCTGGTACAATTGGCTTTCCATTTTGTTCTCCTATGAGATATAATAATCCTGCATAGCTGAGGTAATTCAAATCATGGCCGGCTTTTGAAGCATATGGACCTGTTTGTCCATAGCCTGTAATCGAACAATAAATAATTTGCGGGTTAATCGTTTTTAATGTTTCATAATCTACGCCTAATTTTTTCATTACCCCCGGTCGAAAAGATTCAAGTACAACATCTGCATCCTTGACCATGTGTAAAAAAATGGTTCGATCTGCTTCCCGTTTCAAATTTAAGCAGACGCTCTTCTTGTTTCGGTTCAACGCGTGAAACATGGCACTGTCCTCATCAAGGAGAGGATAATAATTTCTAGCATAGTCACCCTTATCTTGATCTTCTACCTTAATAACCTCTGCACCAAAATCTGCAAGTAACATAGAACAATAGGGACCTGGCAATAATCGAGTCAAATCAAGTACACGGATGGATGTAAGCGGCAAAAGAACACCTCCTTGTTTAAAATTTTACACCAAGCTTTTTTTCTATTAAGCTAAACGTTCAATAATTGTTGCATTCGCCATACCATGACCTTCGCACATGGTTTGTAATCCGTACCGTCCACCTGTACGTTCCAATTCATGTATCATAGTTGTCATTATTCTTGCCCCACTGGCTCCAAGCGGATGACCGAGCGCAATTGCACCACCATTTGGATTAAGACGTTTTGGATCTGCTCCAGTTTCATGCAACCAAGCTAAAGCTACAGAGGCAAAAGCTTCATTTACTTCAAAAACGTCGATATCGGAAATGCTTAATCGGGCTATACGTAATACTTTTTCCGTAGCAGGTATTGGTCCCGTCAGCATAAGCGTCGGGTCAGAGCCAATCACCGTACGTGCTAAGACCCGAAACTTTGGCTTTAACCCTAATTCGTTTGCTTTGTCACGAGACATTAGCAATAGCGCTGCTGCACCATCACTAATTTGACTGGAGTTGCCAGCAGTGATTTTTCCACCTTCTTGAAATGCAGCCTTTAATTCGCTTAACTTATCCAAACTTGTTTGTTCCCTCGGTCCTTCATCATACCTCAACAAATCCGATGATCCATCTGGTAAGTTTACTTCTAGTGGCATGATCTCCTTATTAAAGTAGCCCGATTTCATTGCTGCAATGGCTTTTTCATGACTTATGAGTGAAAACTCATCTAGTTGCTGGCGACTAAATCCCCATTTATCAGCAATTCGTTCTGCGGATAGCCCTTGATTAATGATTTCATATTTGGAGGTTAAATTTTCATTTATTGTAACCCCTTGCATATTGGACCCCATTGGAACACGCGTCATATTTTCCACGCCGCCGGCAATGACCACATCCATGTCTCCGCTCATAATCGCTTGAGAAGCAAAATGAACAGCTTGTTGACTCGATCCACATTGACGATCAATCGTTGTTCCAGGCACTTCAACTGGAAAATCAGCAATTAATGCAGCTTGCCTAGCAATATCAAACGCCTGCTCACCTACTTGAGACACACAACCGTAGATGACATCTTCTACTAGTCCAGGGTCAATGCCTACTCGTTCTATCAATGCTTGCAAAGGTTTTGCCGCTAAATCTTCTGCACGTTTTGCTGACAAACTCCCTTTACGCCTTCCAACTGGTGTTCTTACAGCCTCTATAATTACCGCTTCTCGCAATATATGATCATCCCTTCCATTTCTGATATATGTTATTACTGACTATTGCCTAATCCCGAGATGTAAACCCTTTCAATAAATAGATTCCATTTTCACATGCATAAATAATCCTGTAAATATCTTTCTTCGTATATGGTGACTATTCCAATACGAACCATGGCAATTGTTATCTAACTATTTCGCATCTACTAATCCCATATTTTTGGCGATAATTAGTTTCATAATTTCATTAGAACCTGCATAAATAGATGACACAGCTACATCACGATATCTTCTTGCAATTTCAAACTCTTCCATATAACCATATCCACCATGTAATTGCATACAAATTGCTGCTACTTTCTTAGCTAAGTCTGTCGTCCACCACTTTGCCATGGACACCTCTGACACAATTTGCTCCCCAGCCATATGTTGTTCAATTAAACGGTCAACAAACACATTGCCAATTTGCCACTCCGTATAAAGCTCAGCAAGTTGAAATTGTGTATGTTGAAATTCACTAATTCGCTTTCCAAATGCTTTTCGTTGTTTGACATATTCAGATGTGATCGTAATCATTTCTTTTATAGCTGCAACACTTTGCATGCTTACTAATAACCGCTCCTGCTGCAACTTTTCCATTAAATAATAAAATCCTTTACCTTCTTCTCCTAGTAAATTCCCAGCTGGTACACGAGCATCTTCAAAAATTAATTCACATGTATCATTTGCGTGCTGTCCCATCTTTTTTAGCTTTTTCCCTTTTCGAAATCCTGGAGTATTAGCTTCTACAACGAGCAGGCTTATTCCTTTATAAGCAGGCTGGGCATGTGGGTTCGTTTTGCAAACGACGACCACTAAATCTGCCGAAGAACCATTTGTTATAAATGTTTTCTCTCCATTTACAATATAAGCATCTCCATCTTTTTTTGCCGTTGTTTGAATTGCTGCCAAATCAGATCCTGCCCCAGGCTCCGTCATCGCAATAGCAGAAATAATCTCTCCTTGTATCGCTTTAGGTAACCACCGTTTTTTTTGTTCTTCTGAACCATACGTATCTATATAAGGCATTACAATATCATTATGTAAGCCCAATCCTACCATTGCTGTGCCAATCCGTTCAAATTCTTCATTTAAAACAACCGAATACCTAAAGTCTGCTTCGAAACCACCATAGGCTTCTTTAGCCCAAGAACAAAGATAACCTTGTTCCCCTGCTCTTTTCCAAAATGACCTTGGTATTTGCTGATTCACTTCCCAATCAGCGAAATATGGAGCTGCTTCTTGTTCCAAAAATTTTCGTAATGAACTACGGAAAATCGCATGTTCTTCTTTTAAAAAATGTCTTTTCAAGCAAAATCCTCCCCTAATACCATTTGAGAAAAACCTAATCTAGCTTCTACTACAACTATATGTGCAATGTAGTTTTTTATAAACTTCCACTTTTCTTAATAGATAGTAGCTATCGAATGCAAATTGGCAGTTTCTTCTACGACTACGCCTACATTTTAATACTTTATATTGTATAAAGATTTCGATTTATTATTTGGGCTGCATACGTATGGCACCGTCTAATCGAATCGTCTCTCCATTCAACATAGGATTTTCAATAATACTTTTTGCTAACTGTGCATATTCTTCAGGATAACCTAGCCTAGATGGAAACGGTGTCATTTCCCCTAACGCTTTTTTTGCTTTTTCAGGTAAGGAAGCAAATAACGGGGTTTCAAATAATCCAGGTGCGATCGTCATAACACGTATACCTATAGATGATAGGTCTCTAGCGATTGGTAACGTCATTCCTGTTATCCCACCTTTGGAAGCACTATAAGCCGCTTGACCAATTTGACCATCGAACGCTGCTACTGAAGCAGTATTAATAATAACTCCTCGCTCTCCATTTTCATTAACAGTATTAGCGGACATTTTTTGCGCAACAAGCCGAATGACATTAAACGTTCCAAGCAGATTTACTTCAATAACTTTTTTAAAGGTTTCTAAATCATGCACCCCTTTTTTTCCTAGTGTTCTTTCTGCGGCGCCTATTCCCGCACAGTTAATAAGCATATCCACTTTTCCAAATTGATTGATTGTATTCTCTAATGCATCCTGTACACTTCGCTCATCAGTTACATTAACGTGATAATAATCTACTGCACTTCCGAGCTCTTTGGCTAGTAATGCACCATTCTTCTTTGCCAGATCAAAAATGACGGCTTTTCCACCACCCTCTACAATTTTTCTTACTGTAGCTTCACCAAGGCCAGATGCACCACCAGTAACAACAGCAACCCCTTTTGCTATTTCCATTTAATCTCCTCCAACATGTATTTTAAATTTGCTTCTTAACAAGTAATTACTCTCCTCAAGTACCATGGAAATTCCATATTCACATGTCACCATACACAACTTTTTTTAGAAAAACTCGGCTAATTATTTTATAGCAGAAGGACACCATTGTTTTTATTGAGAGATAAGAAAATATAAAAATTTGCTCCTATGGAATGACCAAATAACCGAATGAGCCACGCCCGGCTCCAGCGCCCAGCAACTAGGTGACTTCACTTCATTGCCCTAAGCGAAGTCATCATCGGTTCGCACTAAATCGGAAAACCGACTAAAGACGGGCTTGCCGGGAGGGCGCTGGCATACTCCTTTTGCAGGAGCATGATTCCTAAAACTATCGTTGATTCGTTCCACTCGCTACGTTGCTAACCGGGCGCCCTCGAGCCTTTGTTCCTATAAACATAAAAATTTTATGATTCCTATCGTGTGAAAAACGTGGCTTATCGTCTATTCTCTTTCGTTAGCAAGGACCTCCTGTCACTTATTCGGTGACAACATTCGCAATAAATAGATAGCAATATCTTCTGCAATCTCTGTCCTACTTTTTTTGCCATTCTCAGCATACCATTGCGTTACCCAGTTCATCGAACCTAAAATTATATTTCGCACCACTTTTACATCTGTAACATGAAAGGTGCCTTCATCTATTCCCTCTATAATCATCTGATCAAAAATTCCGGCATACGTATCTCGAAGTTTAAAAATAACATCTAATTGTTTCGTATTAAATATTTGTTCTGGTTTTAACATCAATTCAAACCCAGAGCGCTCCTCCAATATATATTCAATATGAGAAATAATCGATTGATTCAGCTTTTTATCGATAGGAATTTGTTTTTGTTGAATTTGTTGTACTTTCCACAAACTCCGCTCCAATAGCATAATTTGACTGTGATACAGTAATTCCTGTTTATCTTTAAAATAGTAATAAACAGTTCCTTTTGTCATTAACAGCTTAGCAGCAATTTCTTCCATCGTAATTCCATTGTATCCTTTTTCCGATAGGACACGGATGGCCATACGAATGATTTCCTCTTTTTTTTCTGCTACTTTTTTCTCTCTCAAGGACATACCATTTCACTTCCTTCCTCACCTTATTCATTATTCTAATTATTCTTTATTTAACTGTCAAGTTAATTTTCTAAAATTTAAAACTATATAACTATCTTACATTTATTATCTAATAATACTACGTTAAAAACTTGTTTTATATGGGGGTAAATAACACATTTTATACACTTATTTTTATATTTTCTGCTCACTCATTTAACCATTCGTCTTTCACTTATAATGGATAGTTGTTTAGTGAGAGCAAACATGGTTTCCCTTATAAATTTCATTTACCATTCTGTTTGTAAAAGTGGTATAATCATACTAATTTCAGTATAAGGATACACAACGATAAGGTGGTTACACATGAATATTAATCTAGCTGACAAAATGAAGCATTTTCAAACATCTATTTTTAATGAACTTTCTAGCTATAAAAAGAAAAAGATTAGCGAAGGGGTCAACATGATTGACTTGAGTGTAGGGAGCCCTGACCTTCCACCAGCATCATTCTTGATTGACGAACTAACAAAGCAAGTGCAAAATCCCGAACAATACGGATATACGCTTACAGGTACGGATGAACTACATGAAGCAATAGCAACCTATTATGGCGAACAATACCACGTGCCGCTTTTGCCGACACGAGAGGCTTTTATGGTCATGGGTTCCCAAGATGGTCTGGTACACTTGCCAATGGTATTAACAAATCCAGGAGACACCATTCTTCTTCCTGATCCAGGATATACAGCATATCATACAGGTGTAGCTTTAGCTGAAGCTGAACCATACCTCATGCCACTAAAAGCTGAAAATCATTTTCTTCCAGACCTTCATGCTATTCCAGAAGAAATTTTGCAAAAGTCGAAACTGATGATCCTTAATTTTCCGGGGAATCCTGTACCAGCTACGGCTACAAAAACTTTTTTTGAAAAAGTAGTGGCTGTTGCTAAAAAATATAACATTGCTATTCTACATGACTTTGCCTATTCAGAGCTTTACTATGACGAAAAACCAGTTAGTTTTCTTTCGGTTGAGGGTGCTAAAGAAGTTGGCGTAGAATTTAATTCATTCTCTAAAAGTTTCAATTTAGCTGGGTGCAGAATTGGCTATATAGTAGGGAATGAACAAATAGTAGACGGGCTAAAACGTTTGAAATCTAATTTAGATTTTGGTGTTTTTTTACCAATACAAAAAACAGCAATTTGCGCACTGAAACATGCATCTTCCTTCACACAAAAATTACGCAACGTCTATAAAGCACGTAGAGATCTGTTAGTCACTGGTTTTCATAATGCTGGATGGAAGGTTGCTTCACCGAAAGCATCCATGTTTATTTGGGCTAAAGTTCCGAAAAATTACACATCGACTGCATTCGCTTATAAACTAATGGATGAAGCAGGAATTGTTGTCGTGCCTGGGAATGCTTTTGGTCCTTCAGGAGAAGGGTATGTACGTATTGGCTTAGTACAACCAGAAGAAGTGCTAAACGAAGCAGTGCAAAGATTACAAAAAAGTGCCTTATTTACTCCTGTCAATATGGGATAGAAATTTACACTACTGGCTTCTATATAAGTTGCGACTGACGTAAAAAATTTATACTTTACGAACCTACTCCACTTCATATATGATTAAAATATACTGTGAGAAAATTTCATCATTTAAAACTATTAAAATCTTTGGGTAGAGGTGGGAATGTTGTTAAGGACCTTATCAATCATTTTAATTGTATGCGGAATAGCCACCCTAGGCTATGGCGGGTTTCAACTTTATCAATCAAAAGCAATGGAAAGTGAGCGGATGGAAGAAGCAGAGTCATTTGTTTCCAATAAAGTGATTTCTGATGTAGAAGATGTAGAAAAATTTAATTATGAAGCGTTCAAACAAGGAGATACAGTCGGAGTACTTTACATTCCAAAGCTTGACCGAGAGTTGCCAATCATTGAAGGTGTAGATGAAGACGATCTCGCGCAAGGTGTTGGTCATTATACTGGTACAGGGTTTCCCGGAGAAAATAAACAAATATTGCTATCAGGGCATCGTGATACGGTGTTTAGAAATTTCGACCAATTACAAGATGGAGATGAATTCCATGTAAAAATGGAACAGGGTACCTTTATTTATACCATGCAGGATCATAAAATTGTCGCTGCAGATGATACAACGGTTATAGATCCTGACAGAAAAAACGAAGTACTAACGATATCTACATGCTATCCTTTTTCCTACATCGGGGACGCGCCGGACCGTTATGTTATTTACGCTTACCCAACGAAATAGTTGCTTGTACAAGTTAATAAGTTACTTGCTTTGTTATTGGCAAATCATTCGGCAAAATACGGGCTGTACAGCAGCTTACATCTAGATTTATTTATTCTTAACAACGTTGCTTTAAAAGATAAAAACTCACTGCTTCTCATTGGATGCAGTGAGTTTTATTTCTCGTTTTATTTTCCCCAAGTTTCATAATCTAAATGCTTATATTTATCCAATAGACGTGTAGGCATCTTCAATGCGTCTTTTCTAAACGGGGGAGCTAGCTGTGTACCATCAACCATAATGTTTAATACAGCTGGCTTTCTTTGTTGAAGTACATCATGTACAACTTCAGCAATAGCTTCTGGTTGCTCTATTGTGTACCCCAATGCGCCCATTGATTTCGCTACTTCTGTAAAATCAGGCGCTTCAATATCAGACCCAATAAAGCGGTTATCATAGTAATCGACTTGATTTTTCTTCTCCGCTGCCCAAGACTTGTTATTGAATACGCAAGCAATAACTGGAATATTTTGTTCTACAGCCGTACTCACCTCATGCAAACTCATCCCCCATGCTCCATCGCCAATAATTGCAACTACTGGAGCGCTTGGTTCAGCCAATTGTGCACCTAAAGCTGCAGGATAAGCAAATCCAGTGTTTCCAAACGTTAAAGCAGCAATATGTCGCCGTGTTTGAGTAAATTTCAAATACGCATTAGCCGTAGATGAAACATTACCAATATCTGTGGATATAATCGTATTCTCTGGTAAAGCTTTCGTCAGTTCAAGTAAAGCCCGACGCGGATTAATCGGCTCCCCTTCTACCATAGCAAGGTCAATCAGTTCTTCTTCCCAATCTTGTTTTCGTTTACTAACTGCTGTCAACCGCCCGTCTTTTCTTTTAGGTATAGACTTCTGTAATTGTTCATAAATCGCTTCTGCAGAAGATTTCGCATCGCCAATAATTCCAATTTCAACAGGATGTGTTCTAGCAATATTTCTCGGGTTAATATCAACTTGAATAATTTTAGCCTGTTTAGGAAAATAATCAATATCATAGCAAGGCAAAGTTCCAAAAACAGACAGCCGTGTACCAATTGCTAAAACAACATCTGCTTCTTGTAATGTATACATCGCTGCTTTTGATCCCATATAACCAATAGGACCAACTGCTAATGGATGATTGGCAGGAAAAGCATCATTATGCATATACGAAACGGCAACTGGGATTGTTAAATGCTCAGCAATTTTACTTACTACATCAACGCCATCCGCATCTACTACACCTCGCCCAGATAGGATGACTGGATTTTCAGCTTGCTGTAATAACGCGACAGCATCACTTATTGCTGCAGGGTCACCATTTCCTCGTTTATCAACGCGATATTGCCGTGGAGAAAGAATTTGATCTTCTAGTTCACCGTAAAATAAGTCACGTGGGATATCATACAAAACCGGCCCTCGTTCCGCATACGCAATTCGAAACGCTGTCCGCAAACAATCCGCTACCCTACTTTTATGAGTAACCCTAACCGTCTCTTTGGTAATCGATTGAAAAATGGATACTTGATCAGCTTCTTGAAAACCGTCCCATCCTATTGTCGGTGTCCCAGCTGACGGGGAAATAACAACCATAGGTGTGTGGGCTTGGTTTGCTGCTGCAACTGATGTAACCATATTTGTAATTCCCGGTCCATTTTGCCCAATGACTACACCGGCGACTCCTGACACGCGTGTATAAGCATCCGCCATATGAGCTGCGCTTTGTTCATGCCGTACTGGTAAAAATCGAATACCTGCAGTTGGAAATAAATCTAACATATCCATAAAAGCTGATCCGACAATACCAAACACTTCTTTGACGTTTTCTGCAATTAACGTTTCAACAATCGCCTCACTAGGCGTCATTTTCATTTTATTACCTACTTGTTTATTTTCCGCATACTGTTGTTTTACCATAATCAATGCCTCCCTTTACTTCTATCCATATCATTTTTAGAAAAATGTCAACTATCTCCAAATTCCCATCTCAAAAATTTACATTCTTCCCTTTCGTCCATAGAAAACTGCAAAACCTTGTTTCTTTCAAGCTCTGTTTCGGTCATACTGTTGCTGTTTACAAATATTAGAGAACGCAATAATTATGCAGGATTGAAAATTCGTATTATTCAACCTGATCCTCATCAAATCACACCTAATCGATTTGCACTAATGTTGCTCTCTAGTGCTAGAGTCATCTTTTGCAATTCATCCATAAACAATTCTGTAGTTGAAGATAAAATTTGTCCTTTTCGAAACACCAAATAAAAATGTCGGTTAAATGTAATATTCCTTATACTATAGGACGTCAGTAAGCCTAATTGTTTTTCTTTCATAATTGCGGTTTTCGAAACAAAAGAAGCACCTAATCCTGATTCTACTACCGCTTTAACTGCTTCTGTACTGCCCACTTCCATTACAATATTCAAATCATGAAAAGAAACTCCCGCCCGCTCCAAATGTTGTTCCACAACTTCACGCGTGCCAGAACCACTTTCACGTATGATTAAAGGAATGTTTTTTATTTGATCTAACGATATTTGCTTTTCGGGAAAAGGAAAATAATCGACTTTTGTTACTAAACAGAGTTCATCTTCTAATATGGGATGCATCACGATTTGCTTATCATGAATTGAAGTCTCAATTAATCCTACATGTACGACCTGATCCTTTATATGATGAATAATGGATGCTGAATTAGAAATTTTTGCTTGCATATGAATAAGTGGATACTTCTCTTTGAAACGCTTTAAAAAATGCGGTAAAATGTATTCTCCAATTGTTAAGCTACACCCTATTTTTAAATCCCCATATATTTTTTCTTCTATTTTTAAAATTTCTTTTCGAGCCAAACTGCTTAGCTGAACAATATCTTTAGCATACTTTAACAAAATTTCCCCCGATTGGGTTAACTTAACTGTTTTCGTCGTTCTTTCAAATAACTTAGTTTGTAATTCTTCTTCGAGAGCTTTTATCTGTGAGGTAATCGTCGGTTGCGTAACAAATAACTTCTTCGCAGCTTCTGAAAAACTGTTTTTCTCAGCAACTGCAATAAACGTTTGTAATCGCTCATAATTCACGTTACGCCATCCCCCCATTTCATCTACTCTTAGGTTCTATAATGGAATACTTTCAGAAATATTACTACCAAAGAGATGATTAAAAACATCTGTTACCGTCTCCACTAGAAACATCAAATCTTCTTCCGTACTTGTTAATGGTGGAGCAATGATGATGACATTATTTTGGCCAGGTACCGTATCGCCATTTCGTCCAATAATTAAGCCTCTTTGCTTGCAGTTTTGCAATATTCCCACCATTTTTTCATCTGCTAGCGGTTCTTTGGTTGCTTTATCCTCGACCATTTCCAAGCCTACCAAGAAACCAATCTGCCTCACTTCACCAACATGGTCATACTTTGTTAGTCGCTGTAACGCATTTAAATGACTTTTAGCAAGATCGTGTACACGTTGCACTACATTTTCCCGTTCAATAATTTCAATATTTTTCAGCGCTACTGCACACGCTGCAGGGTGTCCGCCATATGTGGATACATGTCGAAAATGGTTATCTTTGCCAACGCTTTTAAATGATTGATAGATTTTATCTTTTACAGCAGTTGCACCTAATGGTAAATAACCACTTGTTAATCCTTTTGCCATTGTTACGATATCAGGTTGTACCCCATTTGCATGCATAAACCCAAACATTTCTCCCGTTCTGCCAAAACCAGAAACGACTTCATCCATGATGAGTAAGACATTATATTGATTGCAAATATATTGAACTCGTTCAATATACTCCATAGAAGGAATGAGAACTCCACCACCAGAAATAAACGGTTCCATGATAAATGCGGCTACTGTTTCTTCTCCTTCCCAACGAATGGTATCCTCTACCAATTGCGCAGCTTTTAAATCAGACTCTTCTTTTGTACCATTAAAAATCGACCGATAAGCATATGGTGGATAGACGTGTAAAAACCCTGGAACAGCCGGATCATATTTTACACGTCTATTTGCTTGTGCAGTAGCACTTAATGCACCTAAAGTGTTCCCATGATAACTCCGATAACGGGAGATGATTTTATATTTTTCCGAATTCCCTGTCTGTTTGTGATACTGTCTCGCAATCTTAAAAGCGGTTTCATTCGCTTCCGAACCACTATTTGAAAAAAAGCATTGGTAGTTTCCGCCTAATAAATCACTTAGCTTCGTAGCTAACTGCAATGCAGGTTGGTGACTCATCGTTAATGGAACATAGGTTAATTTCCCCATTTGTGCTGCACATGCTTCAATAATTTCTTGCCTTCCATGCCCTAGATTTAAACACCATAAACCCGAAACACCATCTAAATAGCAATTACCAGCCTCATCTGTAAACCAACCGCCCTCTCCTTTAACTGCAACCAACTGCTTCACTTGCGGGTCATGCCGATGCATGGCATGCCATAAGTGTGAGGGCTTCTCTTCTGTAACAGAACGTATTTCCATTTCCTCTTTCATTCCTAAATCCCCCTTTGTAAAAATTATTCAGATATATATTCTGATAAAGCAATAGATAACGGTAAATCAAAAGCGGCCACAATCTTCTCATGTGTTATAAAACTGTATTCACACCATTCGCTAAGGATGCATGTAATTGACTCAATTTACTACATCCTCGATGAGCTATTAACACGCCATACAGGTTGCTACATCAATAATTGCGAAGGACATCCGTACCAGTTGAATCATTGTGATCACACATATTATATACAAATAACGATCTACATTTCAATCTATTATTAAAATTCAGATATTAGTAATTAAAATACTATTTATAAGCATTTTTTATGAATGATTTAAAAATTTTTATAAAAAACGACCAATCTAATTAACTATAGTAAGCCGACTTCAGCAAGTCTTTACTTCCCTCTCTACACGCCATGAAGTACCCGCTTATTATATGTGTGCAACACAAGTTAACCAAATTTTCGAGACAACTTTATTTTAAACGCATATAAATCACTTCTATAAAAGGCTTCTTCAAATTCTATGATCTCCCCTGCTCCATTTTTTATAATTCTTTCGGCAATGAGTACGTGTTTTTCTCTTTCTATATAAAGATAAGGTCGATCTTCTTCATAAATATGACCGCTTGATATTGTTTGATCCGCCTCCGCAAATGTAATCCCTAATTTATTTTCCAGCAAATCATATAGGGTTGCATTATTAAGATCATATTGCAGCAGTTTTTCACCAATCCATATAGGATAATAGTGACGCTCCACTCCAATAGGGATCTGATCTGCGTAACGTATTCTTTTTATAAAATATGCTTCTCTTAATCCGGTTTGCTCTTGAATATAACTTGGCGTTGTTGTTTTATAATTTGTGATTAGTTGCGCGCCAGGCTCCATCCCCATATTTTGAATTGTTTCTGTTGTACTACGCAAATTTCCAAGCCAGTCGTGAATTGGTTTTAAAGAAACAAATGTCCCTTTTCCATGCCTTTTTTCTACAATTCCTTCTCGTACTAATAGCGTGATAGCTTCTCTTACTGTACTCCTACTTACATTATATGTATGCATGAATTGACGTTCACTTGGTATTTGACCTTGCAATTCGCCATTTTCTACTTGCTTTTCAATTATTTTCTTCAATTGTACATGTAAAGGCACTGAATTCGTATAATCGAGCACGCAGTTTCCCCCTCGAATTTATTTATTTTATCATAACATAATCTCAGAAAATCTTGGCTTATACGATAGCCGCGAAGCCCAACTTCCTATAGGGCAAAATAGAGGTTTATTTATTGCCTTTAGCTTATAACTAATTTTTCCTCCATGCCAAAGGAAGAGTTTATTACTTCTATTTTATTTAAAAAATAGATATTAGATTTTATTAACAGAGTAAAAAGTATTGAAAATTAATACTGTCATCTATTAGAGGTGTGTTATGATAAGAAATATGTACGTACCATGCTAGAATGGGGGCTTATATTTGCATGAAAAATTTAAAGTCGCTGTATACCAAATCATTATACGTATTTCCTTATTTATTACAAGTTGTATTAAATGTATCCCTGATTATTCTCGCTATTGTTTTATCTATCTTACTTGTAAAGGAGCTTATTTTATTCGGAACAATTTTACTTGAAGGTGATACGACAGACTACCAACTGTTTCTTGCCAATGTATTATTATTTTTCCTATATTTTGAGTTTGTCGCTATGATTGTAAAATATTTTAAGGAAAACTATCATTTTCCTTTACGCTATTTTTTATATATTGGTATAACAGCAATGATTCGTTTGATCATTGTTGAACATGATAACGCACTAGATACATTATTTTATGCACTCGTTATCTTAATTTTAATTATTGGTTATTTTATTATGAATTTAACCCCTCGTGAACGACCTGAAAGCAAGTGGTTTTTTCAGAATAAGAGGTGAATGGTGAATGTAGCATCCTTATAACCTTTTGAATAAAGACAATAGAACAAAGGCTCGAGGCGCCCGGTTAGCAACGTTGCGACTGGAACGAATCAATGAAAGTTTTAGGAATCATGCTCCTGCAACAGGAGTAAGTCGACGCCCTCCGGCAAGCCCGCCTTTAGTCGGCCTTTCTATTTAGAACGAACCGATGATGACTTAGCTTAAGGCAATGAAGTGAAGTCGCCTAGTTGCTGGGCGCTTGCGCCGACGTGGCTAAATAACTTAGTTTATCGACAGCTGCAAAAACTTATAATTTCCAATAATTTGCTAGACCATAAAAAAGGATTGGCAAGATGACTGCCAATCCTTTACTTAATTTTTGTCCTTATCATCATGTTTTAACGCCAATTTAGTTGCATAATATACGACAATTCCTATTACAAGAAGGTTTATTATCCATCCTAGTATTCCAAATCCTGCAAAATGAAGGCCATAGCCACTCATCATTACTGCTCACCTCTTATCTATTCATTGTTTCTATCAAATCCATTTCCACCGCGATGCCGTCTTTCAAAGTCTCCTTTTCCATGACAAAAGTTATACATTGCTTCATAATCCTCATCGGAGAAGTTTGGATGCATTTCTTCCATATACGGTCTCCTATCATTATAAAATTCTTGATTCTCTTCATTGGCATCAGCGAATGTATACGTTGCTGCACCACCTAAAATAACTGCTCCTGTTATAGCACCAATCATTAATTTTTTCATTATGTCCAACTCCTTTCTTTCATTATCTATATCATATCGCACGCATTTGTAGTTCTTATGGAGAACTTATGGGGAAGTTGTGAAGATGTGAATTCTACTGTGTTAGCATGATACTATAGAAACTACAATGAAGTAAGTAATGTCTTATACAGCTTTAGTGAGATGAAAGCAGCATCCACTTTCGAGAATACAAGATATGCAAAACAAGAGGGGGAAAAATAATGACACGCATATTAATTGTCGATGATGAAGAAATGATTCGCGAAGTTTTGCAAGCTTATTTTGAGAAAGAAGGTTGGAATATTTTATTTGCCGCCAATGGATTAGAAGCGCTAAAACAAATAAAAGAAGGGAACCCAGATATTGTGCTTCTTGATTTAATGCTCCCCGATATTTCTGGAGAAGAAGTGTGCAGATTAACTAGAAAAGATAGTGATATGCCAATTATCATGCTTACTGCTAAGTCAGCAGAAGATGATATTATAAATGGAATTGTCATCGGTGCAGATGATTATGTTACCAAGCCTTTTAGCCCAAGAGAGGTTGTTGTGCGAGCTAAAGCTTTACTGCGCCGAATTTCTAAGACGGAAAAAAATGACCAACTCCGTTTTAACAACGGGCAACTAATTATTGACCATTTAAAAAAGGAAGTAAAAGTCAATAATGAAGTTGTCGCACTTACACCGAATGAATATAAGCTATTAATCACAATGTCTAGTTATCCTGGAAGGGTATATAGCAGAGGGGATTTGCTCGTAAAAATTCAAGAAGAGGATGATCTTTTTTTTGAAGGATATGAGCGAAGTATTGATACACACATAAAAAATTTACGAAAAAAAATCGAACAGGATTCTAGACATCCTGATTATATATTAACGGTTTTTGGAATGGGATATAAGTTTGGGGGCAAACCAGATGAAGCTAACACTTCGCACTAAAATTTTTATTTATTTATTACTTGTTTCCTTATGCGGTGTTTTTTTAACGAGTTTTTCCATATTTTTCGGGGTAGAAAATCAATTTTCTAGCTATTTACAAATAAGTAGAGAAGAAAAAACGTCATTTGTAGAGGAAGAGATCATTCGAACGTATCAGCAAACCGGAAGCTTAGTAAGTGAACAAGCAAACAGCATACTTCATGACCAAGCAATGACAGAGGATTTGTTTTATACTATTTATGATCAGGCTGGTAATGCAGTTGCAGACTCAACAAGAATGCAGCACATGATGAGGGGCATGGGCATGCACCAACAAGCAGAAACAGTTGATTACGAAACAAGTTCTCACCCTATTGAAGTAGACGGAGAAAAGATTGGCACGATGGAAGTGGTGTATCCAGTAGAACTCGTTGGTGAGGACTTTACTTTCTTGAAATCAATTCAAAAAAACATACTAATTGCGGTAATCGCTATTATATTGTTATCGATTTTATTTAGTTTTTTGTTTTCTAGAAGGTTAAGTGCTGGTTTTACGCGATTATCAACAGCAATACAGCAATTAAAAAAACATAAACGAGTAGATGTGCCTGTAAAAGATTTAAGTGTTGAAATGAAACAACTTGGGGAATCATTTAATGAATTAGCTAATTCCTTGGCGAAAGAGGAACAATTAAGAAAGCAATTTACCGCTGATTTTGCACATGAACTTAGAACACCACTAACAACATTACGGAGTCAATTGGAAGCTTATCAAGACGGTATTTGGGAACCAACTCCTGAACGATTGCAAAAAAGCCACCATGAACTTATGCGCTTAGTGCGACTCGTCAATGAATTGGAAACGTTAATTGCAGTGGAGAACCCACAAAAGAAACTGAACATGTCTACTTTAGATGCAAGGGAACTTCTTCGTTTTATGGATAGTCAATTTCAGGCGGCTTTTCATAAAAAAGGGGTTGTATTAAGGAGCTACTTTCCAAACAAAGAAATCCATTTTCGTGCAGATGAAGACCGAGTTACACAAATTTTAACAAACCTTATGAACAATGCATTGCAGTATACTCCAACAGGAAAGACAGTGAAAATTTTCACAGAAGAGAAGGAAGATTACATCTGTTTTATGATTATGGATGAGGGAATAGGTATTAAAAAGGAAGATATTCCATTTTTGTTTGAACGCTTTTATCGTGGAGATAAGTCAAGGGCCACCAAGACTGGCGGTATAGGAATCGGGCTTTCCATTGTGAAAGCACTTGTAGACGCTCATCACGGAACCATAGATTTTAATAGTGAAGTTGGGGAAGGTACAACCGTGACCGTTTGCTTTCCGAAAAAAGGGAAACATTAAATTCGCAACCCTAATAACGTTTGGCACACTTACAACGAGGTCATGTTCGTTTTGTATCGTATAAAGAAAAATGAAACAATTCGTGCTGTTTTTACGTAACATAATAAAACCATTGATTAGACTGAGGAGGTAACAAGCGTGAATCGAACAGTTGAAAAGATTTTAGGCATTGTCGGATTTTTAATGGACGGTGCTTTAGCTATTTTTGGGATCGTTGGCATTTTGCTTTTAAACAGTGGTATCGACCTGCTTGAAGGTTCTATTGATCCGGCTGATTTTGGAATGCTTTCAGACCTTGGTTCCTTCTTATCTATCTTTATTTGGATTCCTATTATTGGTGCTCTGATAAGCTTTACTTTAGGATTGATTGGTGTATTACAGTTGAAGCGAAACCCTAAAACTGCCGGCGGATTTTTTATTGCAGCAGCTGTTCTAAGTGGCTGGCTTTTATTATCAGGAATTTTATTTCAATCTTTGTTATATCTCGCCGCCGCAATTATGTGTTTTGTAAGAAAACCAACAAAAACGATAGAAAATTAAAAGTAAACTATCATTAGGAAATGAATGGATAGACTTATAACATGACACCTCACTGCCTCTAGTCTTAGACAGACTTAGGCCAAGTCTGTCTAAGACAAAAAGATTACAAATGAAATTATTGCTGACTAGATTCGTTATCTTCTTCTGATGAGTCTTCTTGAGGTTCTTTTGGTTTCTCTGGTTCTTCTGGTTTCTTCGGTCCATCTGTAGGTTTAGTTGAATTCTCGTCATAATTTGTTTGATCGTCACCACCGTCTGAAGGACCCTCACCAGCGCCTTTATTTGTTTCATTATCCTTCTTTTGTTCCGGAGTGGAATTCTGGTTTGTATCATTGGTGCTATGTTGCGTATGATTGTCCCGGTTTTGCCATCCATTATTAGCTGGTGGCGTATAAGCAGGTGCTTGCCACGTTTGCTGTCCCCTATGATTAGAAGTATTATTTTCGGCGGCATTTGTTACACTGCCTTCTCCCTTACTAGTAGATTCACTTTCTTGATTGGTGGCCGTTTCTTCTTGTTGTTGAGTCCCCCAAAAATCTCCAAAAAAGTAGCCCCCATCTGCATCATAAAATTGTTCTGTAATTGTTGCTGCATTCATCGGTTCATCTATCCAACCGTCTATCATATCTGCAACCTCGTGTATAGGGACACTAAATTGTACAGCAATATCGTTGACATGGGCAATAGAGTTAATTGCAACGATACTACCAGTTTCCGCAGACAATAAAGGCCCACCACTATATCCCAGTAATAGCGTCTCTTCCAATTGATACGTATGTTCATATGTAAAATTTCCATAAGAAAAATGCCAGTCCACTTCGTTGACAACAGTAGCCGTTGTATTATTGTCTAAAACACGCTCGCTTCCAATAGCAATAACTTTATCCCTTGCAGATAAACCTTTTTCCCTCTCGGTTGGCGCTGGTTGATCCCCTGCAAGTTCAGCTACTTGAATCGCTGCCAAATTAGTTTCATTGGAATAGCCGATAACAGAACCAGTAAATGCATCATGATTATTTCTTACTTGTACTTCCGTATGCCCTTCAACAAGATGTGCACTCGTTAATAAGATGCCTTGATCATTATATAAAAAAGCAGCTCCTTCCCTTTCATTCGTCCTAACTGTATATACGTTTTTTTCAGTCATTTGAATCTTTTCTTCAACGGTTTTTTCATCATCTACGTCATCGCTTTGTTTATTCATTAATTCTGGATCATTGCGACTTGCAGCATTAGCCGCTTTTGTATGCGTTTCTAGACGATTGTTAGCAGCATTACTTTCGATAAATAAATAAGTGCCTCCGCTCACAAGGAGCAAAAATGAAATGATGGCTGTTAACTTAAATACTATCCCTCGCTTTAACGTTCTTCCACAATTTAAACAGTAACGCGTTCTTCTTTGTTTCTTCATTCCACATGTTGGGCAACGCATGTTTAGCCTCCTTTCAAAACATTAGAAAATTTCACTTCACACAAATTTCAAGACATATTGCCGCCGTTTTGTATAGCCGATAAGACTTAAAATTCATCCTTTTTTCTACTATGGGAGTATAAGAAAAAAGGAAGATTAAAACTTGGGGAGTCAGCTAGCTTGTTGATAGTGACATCATATGCTTCTGTAACGTTCCTTTGCCGGCACTTCTTTTATCGTATAACTTTATAATAACGACTTGTTTTAAATAGTTAACAACTAATAAGGTAGGTCTATTATACCATCATTTGGCATTTTGAAAATGGCGACAAGGTATGTTTTAACTTAAATGAATAAAATGCAAGCCGCTTATTTAGATATATACTCGCTTATAATACAAACTTTTTTACCCACGTGAAAGCTCATTAGGACTGAAAAATTTCCATAAAGTAAAAAATCATGAAAGTCTCTTATTACAGTATTATAAAAAACGCGACGCATTGTTTGCATTAAGGAAACTTTTTAAGTTATAATCATAATATATTTAGAGAGTAAACAAAATCAACATCCATACCAACAAAGCATATGTTATTAAAATATAGTTATGTATAACCTAAAGTTTCCCTAAACCAACTATTTAACTCACAGCCAAAGGAGCGACATAATATGCTTGATAAAAAACCTATCTATCAATTTCAAATTGGTGATCGAATAGAAATTACATCTGTTGAACTACGAGATGATGTCATGCGGCGTAGATTACTAGATTTAGGTTTTGTCCCAGGAGCCACCATTGAAATAGTACAGAAAAGTCCATTAGGAGATCCAATCGCTTTTAAAGTTTTTAACACGACTATCGCACTGCGGCAAGAAGAAAGTTCTTTTATCTACGCAAAGAAAGTTCATAAAGAGGTGGTATAAATGTCTCATACCATTGCTTTAGCAGGAAACCCAAACACAGGAAAAAGCACATTGTTTAACTTGCTTACTGGGTTAAAACAACACACAGGAAATTGGCCTGGGAAAACGGTATTACGGGCTGAAGGTGAACTAAAAACAGAGAAGCATGTATATAAGGTCATTGATTTACCTGGTACATATTCTCTTTACTCCAATTCAGCTGACGAAGAAGTAGCAAGAGATTACATTATTTTTGAAAAACCGGATATTACACTCGTTGTAGTGGATGCTACTTCGTTAGAGCGAAATTTAAATATAGCATTACAAGTATTAGAAATGACTGATCGTGCCGTTCTATGTGTCAATCTAATTGATGAAGCAAGAAAAAGAGGCATCCATATTGATAAAGAAGCGTTATCTAAACAATTAGGTATTCCAGTTGTGTTAATATCAGCTAGAGAAAAAATTGGTATCATTCAACTACTAAAAACGATAGACCGAATGATTGAAGGTAAATTAATAACGAAAGGTTACAAAATTAAATATAGTCCACAAATAGAAAAGAAAATAAAAGAACTCGAACCAGAAATCAAGCAAATTTTTGGGGATATCTTTCCTGCGAGATGGATCGCTTTACGTATATTAGATGGAGATAAAAAATTATTAGAATCGCTAAAAGCGTATATCCAAAACCAACAATTCAGTTCGGAAAAACATCCATCTGCACAAGGGGGCTGTTGTCATGGCGTATGAAACAAACCAACAAATACAGCAACTTGATGCATTGTTTGAAAAGTACAGTGATCAAGAAAATACGTTAAGAGATCATATCGTTTCAAGTATTTATCAATCTACGCAAAGCATAACCCAGCATTCCATACAGCGTTCTAATAAAAAAGCAACCTGGCTTGATGAAAATTTGGATAATATTTTAACATCACGTATTTATGGTTTTCCCATTATGCTTATGCTACTTGGAGTAGTCATTTATTTAACGATTGTAGGGGCAAACTATCCAGGTATTGTTATAAGCCAGTTATTTGCTACAGTTGAAAATTGGCTTGCTGCATTATTCCAATGGGCTAACTCCCCAGATTGGTTGTATGGAATATTGGTAGAAGGATTTTACCGTGGTACTTCCTGGGTGGTTAGTGTCATGTTGCCACCAATGGCTATTTTCTTTCCAATGTTTGCTTTGCTAGAAAATTTTGGATATTTACCACGAGTAGCATTTAATTTAGATCGTGTATTTAAAAAATCTGGCGCACATGGTAAACAATCATTAACAATGGCAATGGGGTTCGGATGTAATGCTGCAGCGGTCATGTCTTCACGCATTATCGAGTCACCACGGGAACGCATGATAGCCATCTTGACAAACAACTTTGTCCCGTGTAATGGGCGCTGGCCAGTATTAATTCTCCTTGCAGGTTTATTTATGGCGGCTGGATTTTCAGGCGGTATGAATACGTTTGTTGCTGCGTCCGTTGTCGTAGGAATTGTATTGTTTGGCATTATCATGACTATCTTTGTTTCATGGGCTCTTTCCAAAACATTATTGCGCGGTGTGCCTTCACACTATACATTGGAACTGCCACCTTACAGAAAACCGAAAATATGGAATACGATTGTTCGAGCTACATTGGATAAGTCATGGTTTGTATTAAAAAGAGCCGTCATTATTGCTGCACCAGCATCCGTTATTACTTGGATTTTAGCGAATATTTTCGTTGGTGATCAAAGTGTTCTTGAACATTTTGCTGGGTTTTTAGACCCTTTTGCACAAGCGATTGGCTTGGATGGTTTTATTTTAACGGCATTTATTTTAGGCTTTCCTGCAAATGAAATCGTCCTGCCGATTCTTTTAATGGGATATCTTGCAACAGGATCGATGATCGAAGTAGATAACTTAAACGATTTAAAACAAATATTTCTTGACCATGGATGGACGTGGTTAACAGCGCTTAATATGATGCTATTTTCTTTATTGCATTACCCTTGTGGTACAACCATGTTCAACATTTGGAAAGAAACAAAAAGTATAAAATGGACGTCGGCCGCCTTTATATTACCTACTACTATCGCCATTGTCGTCACATTTGTTATTGCGCAAGTCGTAAAAGGCTTTGGCTGGGTATAGACTTCTATACTTGTTCGATTACAGATCTCGCAATAGACTTCTTTTAAAAAATGTTCACAAACCAATACTGCCTATACATGGTACCGACCTCCGAGAGTTAGAGTTAAAAATCACTTTCGAGGGTAGCCACCCATGTAGGCAGTTTTTCTTTCATTTAAAAATTGTTCCATATTAAACGCTGCATTAATCCTGTTCATGCAAGCTGGTCGGAAATGATTGCATCTTTTTTCTTACCCATAACCTGTCATCTCTTAAGTCACATTCAATCGGAAGTTGATAGAACTGCGTTAATGTTTCCGAAGACAATAACTCTATCGTTTTTCCTTGTTGAAAAACAGTACCCTCTCTTAACAATAATACATGTGATAAAATCGGCAAAACTTCCTCAATATGATGCGTCACGAATAATATTGTCGGTGCTTCCTGCCGCTCTGCCAATTGCTGAATAAAAGCTAACAATTCTTCTCGAGCTAAAAAATCTAAACCATTGGTTGGTTCATCTAAAATAAGTAATTGTGGTCGAGCCATTAATCCCCGAGCAATTAGCAACTTCTGCTTTTCACCTTGAGACAACGTTCCATATGCTCGACCTTGCAAATACCCGATCCCTAAATGGTCCATTAATGTAGTAACTCGTTCCATATCTGTTTTCTCTATTTGTTCATATAAACCGATGGAAGCGTGTTTTCCACTTAAAATAATTGCCTCAGCCAAATCCGTGGCCTTTAGTTTTTCTTTTAGTGCAGAACTTACCCAACCGATATTTTTTCGTAACAGTCGTAAATCTGTCATTCCAAACGGTTTTCCCAAAACAGAAACACTTCCAGTAGTTGGCCAAATATAGCCAGTAATCATTTGTAACAGTGTTGTCTTTCCAGACCCATTTAATCCTAAAATAGCCCAATGCTCCCCCTTGACGACGCGCCAGTTTATTTGTTCTAAAACATGCTCCCCTTTTCTTTTCCACGAGACATCTGTCAATTCAATTACATTTTCCAACTAAGCTCCTCCTCGCTAAATAGTTATCCATAATATTAGAAAAATTCACCTTATACTATATAAACTTAATATTTTATATTTTCATTTAGCACAAACCGTTTAGAAGAGAATCGGGCGTTCATCCGTGCAAGCGAGTTGTTTCCCTGCGCGACCTTAACAAAAGTGATTTTTATGTAAAATGAACAATAAGCCCCCTGAAGCCACAAGTCAGGGGGCTTATCGGCTTATCGTTTAAGCTCCAATATAACGCTGATATAACTTTTTTGCTTGTTCTACGTCACTTACACCGTGAATTAAAGTTCTACCATCTTGAAACACAACAAAACGGTTTTTTTTAATCGTGAAAATTAATAATTCCCCATTATCTTTCATCGAATCTGAAAACGGTTTTAACTGTTTTGCTAAGGCAGGAATAGACAATGTATTGGTTTGTGCAGGACGTACTTGCACCGTGTCCCTTCCGCAAAGAACGGCTGTCTGTATTCCTTGTTGTTTCATTAAAAATGGGTACGTTGCCTTCGCGGAGCAAGACGGACAACATGGATTGATTAACGGACTTACATTCACTGCTACATGCTTTCGTTCCCAAACATCAAAATTAAGCAGTTCTTGCGACATTTCGTATCCGGTTAAATATTTCAAGCATTCTGCCGTTTGATATGCTGCGGTAATTTGAACAGCCGGAGCAATCACTCCAACCGTATCACAAGTTCTCCCTTGCTGCGGAATTTGATCAATTAAACATTGTAGACAAGGCGATTTTCCAGGCATAATGACTAAAACAATGCCATAACTCGTTAAACAACCTCCATATACCCAAGGTACACGCCATTTGGCACAAGCATCATTAATAATAAACCGCGTATTGAAATTATCCGTTCCATCAATTACAAAATCAGCATCCTCCATGAATACTTCTGCGGTTTCGGCTGCAAATTCTTCAACAACTCCTTCAATTGTAATGGACGTGTTGATTGCTTGCAACCGCCTAGATGCCGCTTTAGCTTTCGTATGAGCGTGCGCTGCATCTTCTTCTGTAAACAACTGTTGTCTACTTAAATTACTCCACTCCACATAATCGCGGTCAATGATGGTGATTTTCCCAACACCAGCACGAGCTAACATTTCCCCATTTGCACTACCTAATGCACCAGCTCCAACAATAACGACATGCTTATTAGCTAGTTTTTGTTGACCCTCTGTTCCAATGGGAGCAAATAACTCCTGTCGTGAGTAACGCTGTTTTATCATTCTATCATCGCCGTATCTGGACTGCTTTTGGTTGCATATGTTTTTTTCGGTATTCTTCCCGCTTCATAACTTAATCGCCCTGATTCAACCGCAAGTTTCATCGCCTTTGCCATTTTAACCGGATCACCCGCTCCAGATACAGCCGTATTTAATAATATTCCGTCAGCGCCTAATTCCATGGCATAACTAGCATCACTTGCTGCTCCAATCCCCGCATCAACAATAACAGGAACATTCGATTGCTCAATAATAAATTGCAAATTTAGCGGATTTACAACTCCTTGCCCAGAGCCAATTGGAGAAGCGCCCGGCATGACTGCATGTACACCAGCTTCTTCTAACTGTCTTGCTAATACGACATCATCCGATGTGTACGTTAAAACGGTAAAACCTTCCTCAAGTAACAGCTTAGATGCTTTCATTGTTTCAAATGGGTCGGGTAATAATGTTTTATCACATCCAATTATCTCTACCTTAATCATATCACAGAGTTCAGATGCTTTCGCTAAACGTGCGATCCGCACTGCTTCTTCTGCCGTTTTAGCTCCAGCTGTATTCGGCAATAAGGTATATTTCTTTAAATCTAATTCTTCCAATAAATTTGGTTCTTTTGCGTCAAAAATATTCATTCTTCTAACAGCAAAGGTTAGAATTTCTGCTTCCGATACATTTACCGCTTCTTTTTGCACTTGAAAACTGGGGTATTTTCCGGTTCCTAACAGTAATCTAGATGCAAATGTTTTATCTCCAATTTGTAACATTGGTTTAACCTCCCCCTACAAAATGAACAATTTCAATTCTATCTCCGTCTTCCAAAATCGTCTGTGAATAATCTGTTTTGCGAATAATTTCTTTGTTTTTTTCTACTGCCGCTACTTTTTCTTCGATGTCATAAGCTTCTAACAAATCAAGCATTGTCATCGTATCTTTGGCAAAATGCAATGTCTCTCCATTCACGTGCAGTTCCACACCATATCCTCCTCTCTTTTATAGCAATATAGAAAAAGCCAAAAATGTGAATGCATCATCCTAGCAAAACATAGGCTCCCCATAAAAAAACTTGATCTGAAGCTAGTTTTTTATAAAATACATCTTCGACTTAATAGTGCGTATCTTCGGAAATATCTTTCTAGTTTTAGCTATTAACCATCGCTAAACGCTGGGGAGACACTAGGTTTCCAATATTTTTTTGGCTTTGATTCATTATTAGGTCACCAATTAATTGCGCCGTTGCAGGTGCCAACAATACCCCATTTCGATAATGCCCAGTAGCATAATAAAGACCTGGTAAATAAGGATGCTCTCCAATAACAGGGATCCCATCTTCTGTTCCAGGTCGCACACCTGTTAAAAAGGAATCTATCCTAGCATTACGAAAGGATGGAAAAATAGTATTAAAATGCGTTAGCAAAGATTCAATTCCTCCCACAGAAATATAGGACGATTGATTGTAACGTTCGGAAGTTGCGCCAATAACATAGCGACCATCTCGTTTTGGTACAAGGTAAAAATCCTTACAAAAGAGTGTCTGTTTTAACTGAATATCGCTAGAAATAACGGATAAACATTCCCCCTTTACTGGTATCATTGGATTAACTAGCCCCATTGCTGTAAACCATCGCCCACTCTCAGCCCCTGTAGCAATTACTACGCGCTCAGCTGTTATCAAACCTTCATCTGTATCCAAGTGAAAAGTTTTGCCAACGTGGTTTATGTTCCATACATGACAGTCCTCTTTCACCTTGCCTCCTTTTGCAATAGCCCCTTGTTTAAAAGCTTCACAAACTCGTGAGGGTTCCACGTGCCCATCCGTCTCCATGTAAATGCCAGCAATCGCTTCTTTGCCTAACATGGGATACCATGCTTTCAGTTGCCTTTGGTCCACCCATTCTAAATTTGGGAAAGCTTGTCGCTTTAATTCTATTGCTTGTTTTTCCTGTTCATGAAAAGCGAGCTCCACCATGCCTCCAGAAGCTAACTGAATATCGATAGATGTTAGTTGATACAATTCCCAATTTAATTCCTGATACATATCTCTACTAGATTGACAAAATTTATAAAACTCATTTGCATTACTATTTTCCGTATGTACACCTAACATTCCGGCAGCTGCTTTTGTCGCCTTTCTTCCACTTTGCTGTTTTTCAACAACAAGGGTAGTTACATTATTTTTATTTAATTGATACGAAACAGCATGACCAATAATTCCACCGCCAACAACGACAACTTCATAATGATCCTTCAATTTTCTCTACCTCCTTACGTAGGCTCATAGCAGCTGTTTTTGGACAAGTTGCACTAAAAATCCCCGACATGACAGCAACACCTGTTACCCCAATATCTTTAAAATGGGATATTCTATCTCCTGTTATCCCACCAATTGCAATGACTGGGATTGTAAGTGCATGAATGATTTGTTCCAATTGGTATAATCCTCTTGGTTTTATGCCTGGTTTACTATTTGTTTGATAAATATGTCCAAACATCACATAGTCTGCCCCATTATCTTCAGCATATTTTGCCGCTTCCAAAGAGTGAACAGAACTCCCCACCCTTAAAGAGGGAAATAAGCGCTTTATCTCCCCTATATTTGTGCAGTATTCAGGTAAATGCAATTGATTTACTCCCGTTAAAAACGGAATTTTAACATGCGTATGAATACAAAGTACTTCTTTTGGAACACCGCCGTTTATTAATACCTGCACAAATTGCAAATATTCGAATCTCGATTTCTGTTTTTCTCTTAAAATGATGTGATCTACGAAAGGAGCAATTGCTAGTATTGTATTGATTAATTTTGTCTCTTCCGTTTCTCCATTCGTTACCGCATATAATTGCATTAGGTCCCCTCCTATTCGTTTAATCCAGTTTTGTGGAAAAATGGAAGGCTTTTTATACAACACATCTTGACATGAAAAGCGAATGCTTTTCATGATGATAGAGACTACCTTATGCGTTCCAAGGATTTTCTTATAGTGGAACAAAGGCTCGGGGCGCCCGGTTAGCAACGTAGCGACTGGAACGAATCAACGAAAGTTTTAGGAATCATGCTCCTGCAACAGGAGTATGTCGGCGCCCTCCGGCAAGCCCGTCTTTAGTCGGCCTTCCTATTTAGAACGAACCGATGATGACTTATCCCGTAGGGCAATTTCGCGAAGTCGCCTAGTTGAAGGCGCTGGAGCCGGACGTGGCTAAATAACTTAGTTAGTTTACCCATAGCTGCTAAAATTTTATAATTTCCTAGACCGGAACAAAAAAATGTCACTTTCTCCAACGTCGGAAAAAGTGACATGTATACACATATATAGAAGCAAGACTATGTACAGTAAATAGTCTTACAGTCACTTTCCTCCGCTGGTTTGTTAGCCAGTTCAGGTTCAAAGAGTCCCAACGTTGCACGTTGATCTCAGCCATTAAAAATGGCACCCCTAGCGATTTCAAATATTCATCATTTTATTAACTTCTACCTTACAGCACATAAAACCATATGTCCAGCATTTTCCTTCCATTACCTTTAAAGTACTTAAAACTTCGGCTCCAGACTGGGAACATGTCTAATAACTCTAAGTGTCAAATCCGCAATTCGCTTTCGGTAGTATCAGTAACAATGAAATCAATGTAAAAAATCAAAACAACATTTCTTATACATATATAGGTATAAAACTATTCATCTTATAACTTCTCTGTTATACTAATCTCGAATTGAACAAATAGGGGGATGAAAAATGAGTAAAGATTTAATTGAACAATTTGCGTTGAATCGTAACATGCTGTTTATTGAACTAGATAAGCTAGATGAATCACTAATTGACGAACAATTAGACGAACTAAATAATACGGTACATTGGCATATCGGACATATTTTAACTGTTGCGGAGCAATTTCTATTTGGTTTCCCGAACCAAACAAAGCATTTACCAGAGGAATTTATTTCTCTATTTGGAAACGGTACAAAACCTGCTGATTGGCCAAATAATGTGCCATCCCTTACAGAATTAAGAGAAAAACTACAACAACAAATGGAGCGTGCTATGAAACTGGACGCGGAATATTTTGCTACGCCATTGGAAAAACCTTTTCTAGGGCAAGATACAATCGGCGGACTAGCAAAAGTTGCTACATTCCATGAAGCACATCATACTGGTCAGATACATACAATTCATTTAATCGCTGCAAAAAGAAAATGACTTGCACTTGTAGGGGGATAGGGGAGTTTTCCCCCTACCATTTCTCTCAATAAAGACCATTCATTTTTATATGCTTATTTTTCCTTCACTTCACCTTTTCTTCACATAGAAATCGTAAAACTTGTTCTCTACAGTAGTTGATAACCGTATTTATCCAGTACCCACATTGGAAGTTCCATTCGCGATGTCATGAACGGATCAACAATTTGACAAATTTTTAAATCTGCTCCCACAGATAGAAACATTGCTGCTTCATGCGCTTCCATTTTCAGTATATTCACAAGAAAAGTATGCATATGTTTCGTTGCTTGCTTAGAAGCTTCATCTAGCGTTTCACGAGACGCTATCGTCATTACGTGTTTGTCATCAGCTAAAAAGGGAAGTGGATAAGGTTGTCCTTTAATTACGCTAACTTTAACTGTAATTTCAGCAGCAATTTCTAATCCACAAATAACTACCTCACCATCTCCCATAACTGCGTGTACATCTCCCATTGCCAAAAGAGCCCCTTCTACATTTACCGGTAAATAAAGGGAAGATCCTATTCCAATTCGTTTACAATCCATATTTCCACCGTGATCTTTTGGCGTTCCTGTTGGCACATCTTCATCAAGTGGAGCAGTTCCAATAACTCCAATCATAGGTTTTATCGGTAATTGTAGAGTTTCATTAAAAATAGCTTTCCCATCATGTATAGAAATAATTTTTGTTTTTTCATCAGTAAAACTACCTGCTAAAGCCCCCATTTTTGGTGTGATGGACATTAAGCCTTGGTTAGCAATTTGAATATCCAATATATCCACTTTTAATGTATCTCCTAGTCTGGCGTCTTCCACAAACAACGGTCCTGTCGCTGGATTAATTTTATCCCACCCGACGGTGTGGAATAAATCATCTTCACTTTTCATTTCGTTACTAAAACAATCGTACGTTTCAAATAGAATTGTTTCTCCTGAAAAAACTGTTTCTACGGGCTTGTTCTTTGGTGACATTGACAAAACATAGGTTTCCTTCGCAATTCTTTTCACTTGTGTATACCTCCTAATTCACAGCTTTGTGATATCGTTTCTATGTTAGCTAAGTTTATTATACTACTATTCTTCCCCTCCCTTTCACCCAAATGTTAGCTAGTTGCTCTTATGACTGCTATAATGAACATGGTTTCTATACTTGAAGTGCGTTAATAATCAAGCTGAAAGAATAATACACGCACTTTCAACAGAAGTTCCGACTGTATATTTTCGTTACTAACTAAGAACAGTACTAATAAAGTACAAACATATTACATTCATTTAGGAGGATATGCAATGAGTCAATTAAAATTAATGATTTTTGATATGGACGGTTTACTATTTGACACGGAACGGATTGCCTTCCAAGCCTTAAAAAAGGCGATGAAAAATGCTGGGTATAACTTAACGCTAGACATATACCGTAAGATTATTGGTGCTGGAAACCAGGAAGATGAGAAAATCTTAAAAAGCGTATACGGAGAAAAATTTTCCTTTAACCTTATAGAGGAAGACTATCTCTATGAATCTGAGAAAATATTAAAAAACGATGGCTTAAAAATAATGAAAGGTGTTCCAGAACTTCTTGATATATTAGATGAACAAAAGATTAAAAAATGTGTTGCCTCTTCTAGTTCATTAGAAACGATTGATCGCTATTTGACGATGACAAATTTGAAAGCTAGATTTGACTTTTATATGAGTGGGGATGAAGTAACGCGCGGAAAACCTCATCCTGATATTTTCCTTGAAGCATGTAAGCGCGCAAATGTAACCAGAGAATTGGCAATGGTGTTAGAAGACTCACCAAATGGTTTAAGAGCTGCTTATCAAGCTGGCATAAATTGTATAGTAGTACCTGATTTAGTTGAACCTGATGAAGAAATGTACATCAAAACGTATCGAGTAGTAGATAGTTTAGTAGAAGTCTGCGATCTACTCACTGCACAAGAATCGGTGTAAAAAACACCGTAGGAATTGCTGTATCGAAATAATAGATAACTGAAATATACGTTACAAATGAACCGAGCTTTCCATATCAAAATTGATTACAAGTTGTCATTTTTCCTTCACATATCCATATTGCGATGGAAGTGTTTACTTGGTACAATTTTGTTAAACTATGTTTTAAATTGTGAACAGATGTTAGAAGGTTTTTTAAGCGTTAAAAGTGGGAAAGAAATGGCATGATCTTTATTATTGGAAGTTTTCTCTCATCACTTTAGGATTGTTCGTACTACAAAGGTATGATAGAACCAAAGCCTTTGAATAAAGGGGATGTAGGTGCTGCTATTATCTAATTACACTCATGCTCAGCGGACCTCCAACTCTTGAACGGAGAGACAAACCACTTCAATTTGAAGCTCTAAAATAACCTTTTAAACATCAAATATACGTGGGGTAACAAGATGGGAAGGAAGTTGATGATGAAAAAGTTTATAGGGGTTGCTTTGCTAGTATTAACTGCTTTTCTAACAGCTTGTGGTGGAGCAGAAGAAAAGATTGAACCAAATATGTCAGAAGAAGTAATGGACTTTACGTATACTACGCAAGATAACGAAAAACTTTCTTTAGAGGACTTGAAGGGGAACTATTGGATTGCTGATTTTATTTTTACAAATTGTACAACCGTATGCTTACCGATGACATCTAATCTAGCAAAGTTACAACAAAAGACAAATGAAGCAAATATGGATATTCAATTTGTATCTTTCAGTGTCGATCCAGAATATGATACACCTGACGTATTAAAAGAATACGCTAAAGAATACCAAGCAGATTTAGATAATTGGACCTTTCTAACAGGCTATGATTTTGAGAAGATCAAAGAGTTTTCTATCAAATCATTTAAGAGCATGGTCGCTCCCCCTCCCGAAGGCAACGATCAAGTAACACATGGTACGAGCTTTTTCTTAGTTAACCCTGAAGGGGAAGTCATTAAAAAATACAATGGTGTGCAAGCTGATAGTATCGACACCATGGTTAATGATCTAAAAGAATTAGGTTTATAATATAAAAAGAGAGAAGAGCCTAGTTTATAATATGATTAGGCTCTCTCCATTATCGCTTCTTCTTTTCATACTACATCCACCGAATCCAGTTCTAAAACCGTACACTACTATATTCTTTTGAAAAATATGTTGCAAATAAATGAACGAGTAGAAAATTTTCATGAAATTTAGAATGATAATTATTTCAATTCAGAAATTTCATTCTGCAAAGACCTCTTTTTGTTCTTCTCCAACTTCTTGACCGCCTCTAAATAAAAAATGCGCTACAATAAAACCGATCAACGAACTACCAATACCATAAACTGCATACGGAACAACTGTATCCATGATTTGCGCAGAAGCGGCTCCAATAATTCCAAATAAAATACCACCTAAAGCCCCTTTAGCAGTAAGAGAAAACTTATTTCTTAACAGAAAACCAAGAAAAATTGGTACCAACAAACCCGCGGCTGAATAAGCATATGTAGCTTGTAACCATCCTAAAGCCCTCGGATAATATATTGCTAGCATAACAGCTATAATAACTACTGATATAGACAACAATCGCGATATATAAAGAAGCTTTCGCTCACTTACTTCTGGGTTTACATAGGATTGATAGATATCCTTTGAAATATTTACAACTACCGATTGTACAGCGCTACTTACTGTAGACATAATAGTAGCAATAATAAAGGAAGCATAAATGGCTAAAAACCAAGTCGGAATTTGGGTTAAAAACCACCCAGCCGCTAACTCTGAATTAGCTAGCCCTGGTTGCTGGGACAAAATGGCGATGCCCATAAATGACGCCCAAGCTCCTGATACTACCCCTACTATAGCTGCGATTATAAATCCTTGTTTAGCTACTTTAATATTTTTCGCTGCGTAAATACGCTGGTAAGACATCTGATTCGTTAGTGCACCAGGAAAAATAGCGAATGTCCAAAGCAAAATAGTTGATGCACCTATAGCTCCCATCCCTTCTGGAAAAGCAATCATCTCTTGTGGTACATTTGAAACAATATTACTCCATCCCCCACTCATATTTAGCATATAAATCGCACTCACAATTGAAACCGCCAACATCAAACAACCAAAAATAAAATCCGTCCAAGCAACAGACGTAAGTCCACCTGGTAAGACAAAACAAAGGCTAATGATCCCAAAAATAATAATTAAGAGAGTAAAAGAGATTCCTGTAATTTCAGTAAATAAATTAGCAAATGCTACTAATTGCGTACATAACCACCCAAATGGTACAACAACTGCCAATAAAGTGACTGTTGTTAACATTTTTTTGTTATTACCATACAGCTTTTTAAAAATATCTGGTAAGGTGGAGAACTTTTGCTTTTTTAACCATCCCGCAAGCAACACAAGTAAAATAATCCCAATTGAATATAATAAATTGTACGTAATAGCCGACCAACCTGCGCTATATCCTATTCCGATGTGAGCGACTAATACCCCACCCCCCATTCCTGTAGCAAATTGACTTCCAGCTACAACATAAACTGGCAAAGACCTACCACCAACAAGCCAATTTTCACTTCCACTTTGTTTTCTACCCACATAAACCGAAATGGCTGATCCGATCCCTAAAATAATTAACGATCCGATAATGATCGCCCATGTCGCTTCCATAATTCTCCCCCTTTTATGAACTCCATCAACGTTTCATTAAAACAGATTAATCGAACGATTTATTCCCCTTATATCCCTAACATTTAATCTTAAAATCTAGCGCTGTTTTATCCCTCTTCCACTTGCTGTTATACCATCAATTGTTAAAGTGGGAGTTTTACAGCATCTTATTTCTTAATAAATGACTAAATCTTCCCATATGGTATCTATTCAAATCAATAGAAGTTTCACCATCAACTATAAGTTCAGTCATCAGCGTCCCCACTAGTGGAGAGAGCGTAATACCGCTATGCATAACGGCTATGTAAGCATTGTCTAATTGAGGGATTTCACCAATAATTGGATATTCATCCAAAGGCATTACCCGTATACCAGCAAAACAGCGTACGACATTGACATTGGCTAAAGATGGAACCATATGAATGGCCATATTAGCGGTTTCTTGCAAAACATCTACAGTTGATCGTTTATCATACCCTACTTCTTCTTTGGAATAGCCAATTAGCACCTCCCCATTATCCGCCTGTCTCAGACCGCCAATGGTATGTTTTAAAAATGGTGCTAATGGTTCAGTCACTAATATTTGTCCACGAACTTGCTTTATCGGTACTTGTATATCAAGCATGTCTCCAAGTTCTTTAGACCATGGACCAGCGGCAATAATAACTTTATGTGCTCGAAACTCTCCCTTTTTAGTTTCTATAATATATTGGTCTGTTTGTTTTTTCATATTGACTACTTGGTTGTAAAAAGAAAAATCCACTCCAAGTTTTTTGGCTGCTTTAATATACAGTTCCACTAAACGAAAAGGATTTACATTCCCATCTATTGAGCTAAATGTTGCTCCTACAATTTCTGGTGAAAGCGCCGGTTCTTTTTTTAACGCTGCTTCTCTGCTGAGCACGTCAATATCTATTCCAACCTCAGCCTGACTTTCCGCTAACTGTTCAGCATTTTTTCTGTCCTCTTCATGAAAAAATGGGGCGATTCCACCTGTTCGCTTGTATTCTACATCCCCTATTTTCCGCTCTAAAAACGGATATAGTTCTGCACTATACATGCTCAACTCTCCATACCAAGAAGGTGTCTTACTATGCACCCACACCCATGCCTGTGTTGCACCTGACGTTCCTGACAGTGGAAACCCTTTATCAATTACTAACACACGATGCTTTTGACGTTCGGACAAATGGTAAGCAATACTACTACCAATCACCCCACAACCAACTATGATTACATCATAATTATTGTTCATTTGCTAAACTCCTCCTTCTTCAGAATCTTGAAGAACGGAAGCCACTTTGTTAGCTGTTCTATGATCAGCTAATGTCTGCATCCTTATTAATCGAAGTGGTGCACGCATTCTAGACGGCTTTAACTGACATAAGCTTATCCCCGTCTGTTCATGAATGATTTCACGAACAAGATTTGAGCATATTTTTGACTGACAAGGCCCCATCCCACATCTCGTCAAACGCTTTACGTCATCAAATGTTTCCGCTCCTAACTGTATAGCAGTAATGATTTCATCTTTATTGATTTCTTCACATCGGCAAACAATGGTTGAATTATCCATAAAATACTCCTCCCTTTTTTCCTTCTAAATTTTTGGCAGAGGCAAGCCCTTTAATTTATAATACGCTTGAATATTTTCATATCTTCGCTGCATATTTTCTGCCTGCTCTAAAGATGATAATGCTTCCCACAGTTCATCTAACACATCATCCACATTTGAAATTTTCCCCATAGTCGCTAAAGCATGAACAGCAGCAATTTCTCCTGTCAAAAGTATTGCTCCTAAATGAGTAACACCTGTAGCATTGCCTGCTACATATACAGAGTCATTCGTCGTCTGAAACCCTTGATTATATATAGGGATCCATCCACCAAGCTCATGTTTGTATATTAAATGGCAATTCATGAGTTGAAAGGTCTCTACAATTGGCGAAAAAGTACTTGCTGTACAAATAAGATCAACCTTCATTTTTAATTGTGTCTCATTTGTTTGGACAATAACTGACTCTATCTCTCCTTTTCCTGTAACCATTTCAATTTTACTTTGTAAATAAATAGGGATTTGGTATGTATTCAAATAAGAAAGTAAACCAACATTTTCGCTTATAACCTTGTCCCCCTTTTCCACAATACCTTTTATGTTAATGCCACATTCGATTAACTGCTGCGCTGTTTCCAGCGCAAAATCATTAGAACCAACGATAAGGGCTTCTTCACCTGGCAAAACGAGCTCCCGGTGAAGTAAAATTTGCACAGCTCCTGCAGTCATTACCCCAGGAAGTGTCCAGCCCGGAAAGATAATTGCTTCTTCGGCAGCACCCGGGGCAAAAAGATATTTTTTAGCCCTAATAGGAAACGTATCTGTTCCATTCGTAACACCAACTTCACCATTTTCATAAGTGCCTACCATAGTATGATTATTCAAAATTTTTACATCAGAATGTAAAACTTCTTTTTCTAACTTTGCTAATATTTCTACTCCTCGTGAAGGCGAATAGCCTTTAGGTAAGGAATCTACTTGTTGAATTTGTTGTCGCAATTGCCCACCTACAGTAAAGGATTCGTCAATCAGCGTAACATCTATATTACTTGCTGCCCCACGAATTGCCGCACTCAATCCGGCCGGACCACCCCCAACAATCAATAAATCAGTTTTCATTTAGTTCCCTCCTTGTTGGATCCGCATTATTCGATTCCACCTTCATGCCATCCTCTAATACAGTCGTACAACTTATGGAATGCTCTAATCCATTAATGGTTACAAAACAATTCGTACAGCGTCCTGTTGCACAATATAGCCCTCTAGACTGTAATAACTTTCTACTTTTACCAAATTCTTTAATCCCGTTTGCCATTAAAGCTGCCGCCACTGTTTGACCTTCTTTAGCTTTTAAAAGCTCTCCATTAAATAGAAATTGAATTTCTTTGCCTGCTTTCCTACCTGTAATTGGATGTTTTTCTAATTGCATAATAATACCTCCATCTCTAAAAAAGTTTTAACTTTTCAAAAAATAATCGCGTGAAAATTTATATATATAAAGATATAATATTATAATATTATATCTTTATATTGAAGCATTCTTTCCTTCTGTATATTGCCAATGATTCATTTACCTTACACCCACGCTTCCCCCCCTTTTGCCCATGGTTAACTCATAATTAAAAGTTATTACCTTATTTCTTATGGAAAAAAGCTGCTGTTTTTTATAATAAATCTATAAGGAGTAGGAGATGCTTTCTCCCCCTACTAAACGTTCGTACATTACGTAATAGGTGTTATCTTCACTTGTATTCTGTATTTTAATTTTTCCCTGTATATACCTCTAACTTGTTAAACGAATTTGGAGTCAATAGCAGCATATATTCTACGATTCAATATCATAATTTAACCTCTAAATAGTAATGGGCTTCTTCAAACAGCATAATCATTTTTGAATATTCGATAACTTCTTTTTCTTTCACAGTTGTATGACGTTCTAATACAAATAAAGGGTGGCCTTTTTCAACATTTAATAATTGGGCTTCTTCTTCAGCCGCTTTCATAGTAGATATGTATACTTTTGCTTTATCCAGTTGGAGACCATACTTTTTGGAAAATACATTATATAATAAATCGTTCTCAATTTCTGCTTGTTTTAGCATTGGAACTAGCTTTTCATTTATATAGGAGTATTCAATGACTATTGGCTTTTTATTTTGTAATTTAAGGCGGTGAATCTTAATTACTTTATTTCCTTTATGTAAATGTAGGATTTTAGCTATATTGTTATCAACTTGAGTAACGGAAAACGCAACCGTCTTATGCGGATGATTGTTTCTCGCACTTCCATCTTGCATCGTAACTAATTTTGCCAAATCGTATTCCATATGAGTGCTTACAAATGTTCCCTTGCCGCTTTGCCTGTATAACGATCCATCATTTACTAAATCTAGTATGGCACGCTTTACAGTAATGGTACTAACATGAAATTGTTCCGCCAGTTCTTTCTCTGTGGGAAGCTGATAGCCTGCACTCCATTCACCTTGTTCTATTTTTCTTTCTATGTAATCTTTTATTTGTTTATATAAAGGGATTGATAATTCTTTATCTATTAACATCTTTAACTCCTTTAAATTATAATATTATAATCTAATATAGGTTTAATAAATTTCAATTGAAAGAATTTTATCATTAATTAGACAAAAAAGCAACAGATAACCATACTTCCACTTTCAATATCCTCACATTCCTTTATTTTCTTATTCTTATGATATAATCAAAAAATCCGTTTGTTTCAACAAGAGGAAATGAATAAGAATTTTTTCTTAAAACAAGACATAAGTAAATATTTTTTACTTTGAAATGAAAAATTCTCGAATGAGCAATACTAAACAAAACAACTAATTCACAACAGGAGGAAGTTTATGAAAAAATGGAAAAAAATAGCCCTTGTCACAATAGGAATTGTACTACTTTTCATAGGGGGAGGCGCATATTACGTGTATCATACATTTATCCCTGCAAATCCTGAACGGATAATTTACGATAAAGAGCGAGTAATAGAACCAATAGATAAACAATTGCAAGATATTGATAGAAATATCCTTAAACAAAAAGAAGCAAAGGTAGTTGATGCAAGCATAGAAGATATCCAAAACATGATTAAACATGGAGAATTAACTTATGAACAATTAACCGCCATTTACCTGTTTCGCATTAAACAACATGACCAGAATGGTATTGCTTTAAATGCAGTGACAGAAATTAACCCACATGCCATTAAAGAAGCAAGAAAATTAGATCAAAATCGAGCCCAACATAAACAATCTGATTTATATGGCATCCCAATTATCGTAAAAGATAATATCCAAACTGCTCATGTAATGCCTACAAGCGCTGGTTCCTACGTCCTTAAAGACTGGATAGCTGATGCAGATGCACATATTATAGATCAATTAAAAGAACAAGGTGCATTTATCTTAGGAAAAGGAAACATGTCAGAATGGGCAAATTTCACCTCGCAGAAAGCGCCTAATGGATACAGTGGCAAAAAAGGACAAAATTTGAATCCATATGGACCACTTGAATTTAATACCGACGGTTCCAGTTCTGGATCTGCAACGGTAACTGCAGCTAATTTTGCACCTCTTGCTATTGGAACAGAAACGACAGGCTCCATTATTGCGCCTGCTGCCAAACAATCTATTGTAGGTTTACGTCCTTCTCTAGGGCTAGTAAGTCGGCATGGAATTATCCCCTTGTCTGAAACACTGGATACGGCTGGGCCAATGGCAAGAACGGTAAAAGATACTGCCATTTTATTTAACGCTATGATTGGTTATGATAGCAAAGATTCTTTAACTAAAGAGAAGAAAATTCAAGAAGCTAGCTTCGACGTAAAATCTTTATCAGTAGATGGGCTAAGAGGAAAGAAAATTGGAATACTTTATTCTGTAGAAGACCAAGATAAGAGAAAACAAGCGGTAGCTAAAAAAATCAAGCAGGACTTAAAAGCTGCTGGAGCAACTTTAGTAGACAATATAAAAATGGATTATGAAGGAATTGAAAATGTTTCGATCATAAAATATGACTTTAAAAAGGACTTGAATGATTATCTTGAACAACAGAAAACAACACCTGTTAAATCGTTACAGGATATCATTCAATACAATGAAAAAGACAAGGAACGGAGAATAAAATATGGACAAGGATTATTAAAGCAATCTGAAGACTCCTCTTTAACCAAAAAAGACTTTGAAGCTATTTTACAGTCTAGCCAAAATAATTCCAAAAAGCAATTAGACAAATATTTAGTGGAAAAAGGACTAAACGCTCTCGTTATGATAAATAATGAGCATGTATTACTATCCGCAATTGCAGGATATCCTGAATTAACTGTTCCTGCAGGGTACGACGATAATGGTGAACCAGTTGGAGCTACTTTTATCACCAAACCATTTCTAGAACAAGATCTATTTCAAATTGGCTACGCTTATGAACAAAAGACAAAAAATCGTAAGGCTCCTAAGTTGTAACTGAGTTACTTGCGTAATAAGAGCAACAAAATACCCACTTCTACAATAATGATAGTAGTGTTTTTATCGCCAAACGATGATATATGTTTGGAAGGGAGTACTCCATACGTGAGACTTCCTTCCAACCGCATCGTTTGTTTAAGCTTAAAAAAGACAAGACTGATCGCCCATTCTCAAAACGTAAGCTGTAGTTCTGCTTGTACAATAAACTGTACGATTTGTTCAGCATAATTCTATTCTCAGCTAAATACTTTTTCACGAATTATTTGATACATTTCCTCTCCCCCTAATCCCGATATAAATGGCGTGCCGTCAATCACGTAATCTTTCATTTCATCAGGTACAATAGTCGTTGAGATAACAATATCATACGTATCATATTGATTTACTGCTTCTGCTACACTAGATTGAAAAAGCGATACTTGATGTATGAGCTTTTCTTTTTCTAGCCACTCACGTATTTTTTCTTTCACCATTGTAGAAGTTGCGACCCCAGTACCACAAATTACGAGTATTTTAATCATTTTATTTCCTCCAATAGGAATTATTTTTATGTTTGTGTCTACTTCGTCTGTTAACATAGATGAATAAAACCATAATAAATGCCCCAAAAACTATAAAGCTAAACCACTGCATTCTTCCCGGTAACCAAATGAAAGGAAAAGTTGTCCACACTGCACCATCTACAAGCGAAGAAATCGTCGCGTAATTTTCCATATTAAAATCGGCACTTATCGCTGTCGTTGTTACTAAAGGAGCAACCCAAGTTGCAATATAAAGACCAATGCCAATATAAAAAGCTCCACCAATAACTGTCCGAATTATATTACCTTTAAAAACAGGTACCATTAAAGCAATAAGAAAAGGAATCGTCGCTAAGTCTGTAAAAGGTAACACTTTATTACCTGGTAATATCACAGCTAACAACAGTGTGATGGGCACTAATAACAAAGAAGCTGATAAAACGGCTGGATGCCCCACCGCTAAAGCACTATCCATTCCAATATATAAATTTCTCTTTGGAAAACGTTGCTTCATATAATTTCCAGCGGCTTCTGAAACAGGTGCAAGTCCTTCCATTAATAAAGCGACCATACGTGGTAATAAGACAAGCACTGCCCCTGTCTGCATTGCTAAAGTTAACGTATTTTTAAGGTCATATCCTGCCAGTACACCAATAAATAAACCGATGACCACCCCCATTACTGTCGTATCACCAAACACACCCAGATGTTTTTGAATGGACGCTTGATTTGCCTGTAGCTTATTAAATTTAGGAATCCGATCAAATACGTAATTTAAAGGTTTGGCTACGATATAAGATGGAGCAGAAGCCCCATGCGGGAAAGTAATCTGTTTAAATCCATAAAAGGATTGGATATCCCTCTGAATCCAGTCACCAAGCAAAAGCAATACTATATGATGAACAATCATTACTCCAACAGCCATAGCGAAATGATTGGTCAACACCAAAACTAATGAGGCTGTAAAAGAAGTATGCCAAAAATTCCATATATCAATATTTAGTGTCCGAGTAAATCCAATCGATAATAGAAGTAAATTGATAGCAATACCTATTGGAATCGTCAAACTGCCTAGAACGGTTCCATATGATATAGCTGCAGCTGCTGGCCAACCAACATCAATAATGGTGAGCTCTAAACCATATTTGTCAACCATAGCTTCAATTGCAGGTCCTAAGCTGTCACCTAATAGTCCGATAACAAGATTAATACCAATAAAACCAATGCCAACGATTAATCCAGAGCGAACAGCTTTGCTCACCTTTGTGCGCAAAACTAATGCAAAAATAAAAATTACAAATGGAAGCATAACACTAGCTCCCAAGTCAACAAACCACTGTAAAACAGACATTATTTCTCCCCCCATGCCAATATCTCATTGCATGTACAACATCGATAACGTATGTAACATGGTAACTTCCCCCTAGCTGACTCCCATAACAGTAGCAATTACTTCTTTATCTACCAATGGTAAAAGTGAATTTCATGAGATGACGAGTTTTGCTCAATAGGAGCTAAGACGTTCTCATGAATAGAAAGCTTAGTTATCCATAAATTTCTATAGCAAAGGATTACATTTCGCTTAGACCTTAAAGCCTAAAATTTTTGCGCAATAAAAAATGCCACTTTCTTCCCTGAGGAAAAGTGACATCGCATTCGAATTCTAAGCTAATCAATTTGCTCCAAACCATTATTAGAATCAAAGTTTCTGCCACTTCCCTCCGCTGGTTTATAACGCCAGATCAGGTTCAAAGAGTCCCAACGTCACACGTTGATCTCAGCCACAAATACGGCACCCCTAGTGAACTATTTTCATTTTTAATTGTATAGATAATATATCGGTTGGCACGTGCAAGTGTCAAGTTTTTTTAGCAATGTTCATGAACAAAGGCTCCGGGCGACTTGTTAGCAACGTAGTGACTGGAACGAATCAACGAAAGTTTTAGTAATCATGCTCCTGCAACAGGAGTATGCCGACGCCCTCCGGCAAGCCCGTTTTTAGTCGGCCTTCCTCTTAAACACGAACCGATGACGATTTATCTTAGGGCAATGGAGTGAAGCCGCCTAGTTGTTGGGTGCTGGAGTATGACGGGGCCATTCGGTTATTAGGTTACGCCATAGCATCAAATTTTTATGCTTTCTTATCTTTTAAAAACCTGCTGGACAAATCCAGCAGGTTTTTCCATTTCACTTATTTATTTTCTAGTAAAATCCACATATTCCTCTGTTCCTACATGTATCTTTGTTTCACTTGGTTTCGTTTTTGCAACAACCTTGCCATTGCGAATGGAATACATGACAACAGCTTGTTTACGAATCGCTTCATACGTATTTTCTGCGCCCAAAACGATGAAGTTAGCTGGTTTTCCAACTTCTATACCATACTCTTGTTCAACATGCATTGTTTTAGCACTGTTTGTTGTAATTAGATCCATTGAGTCAACAATTTGCTCGTACCCTAATAATTGAGCGACGTGAACTCCCATATGAAGTACTTGAAGCATATTTCCTGTGCCAAGCGGATACCAAGGATCAAAGATATCATCATGACCGAAACATACGTTCATACCTGCTTCTAATAACTCCTTCACTCTCGTTAAACCACGACGTTTTGGATAAGAGTCAAATCGCCCTTGCAAATGGATATTAACAAGTGGGTTGGATACAAAGTTGATCTCTGACATCTCTAATAAACGAAACAATTTATAAGCATACGCATCATTATAAGATCCCATTGCTGTTGTATGACTGGCAGTTACTCTGGGCCCTAGCCCCCGCTCATATGCTTCTTTCGCCACTACTTCTACAAATCGAGATTGCTCATCATCGATTTCATCACAATGAATGTCAATTAATCGATCATATTTTTCAGCAAGATCGAAGGCAATTTTTAACGACTCCACACCATATCCCCTGGTGAATTCAAAATGCGGAATTCCTCCGACTACATCTGCACCTAACTTCAAAGCTTCTTCCAACAATTCTTTTCCATTCGGATAGGATAAAATACCTTCTTGTGGGAAAGCAACTAGTTGCAAGCTCACAAAATCCGCCATTTCTTCCTTCAATTCTAGCAGTGCTCGTAGTGCTGTTAGCTTTGGATCAGTTACATCGACATGGGTGCGCACATGCTGAATACCTTGGGCAATTTGCCATTTCAAAGCTTGCGTAGCTCTATCTTTCACATCTTCATACGTTAACGATTGCTTCCTCTCTGACCAACGTTGAATGCCTTCAAATAACGTGCCACTCTCATTCCATTTTGGCTCTCCTGCGGTTAGTGTTGTATCAAGATGAATATGAGGTTCGATAAATGGAGGAAATACTAAGGAACCAGTAACGTCAAGAACTTCCCCTATATGCTGCTGCTTAGCAGGGGAAATAGACGTAATTGTTTTTTCTGTCACACTAATATCCCATAACCCAGATTTATTGCGTAATCTAGCATTTTTTATAATCACTTTTACTGCCCCACCTTTTCTGTATTGGTTAGAATAACTTCTTTTTCCTTTGCACTAGCAACAAGCTTCGTAACAACAACATGGGTAACTGCAGCACCTATTAACGCATTCATTGGTGGGATACCTGGTAATAAAGTTGCTGCAGCAATCCCTGTTCCCCAAGCAAAAAGGGCAATCCAATTGATAGCGGTAAATGTCATTTCATGGAAAGCTCGATAATGGCCGCGGCGAAGAATGAAAAAATCAGCTAACAAAATGGCTCCAATTGGTGGTAAAGCAGAACCGAGAATCGTTAAGAAGCCAACAAAATTGTTGTATAACCACATGGCCCCTAATGTACCAATAATTCCATTAAAAATGACAATTTTATGCTTTGCTATTTTCGTAATGTTAGAAAGTCCAAGCCCTGATGCATACAAGGCATTATCATTCGTTGTCCATATATTTAACCCTAAAACAATAATGGCAGGTAAAATAAGATTTTGCATAAACATAACTTCAGAAATATCTGCTTGCCCCGTTGCCACAGAACCTACAGCTCCAAATAAAAACATGAATGTGTTCCCGATGAAAAAAGCAACCACAGTCGCAACTACTGCCGAACGTTTTTTTCGCGCAAATCTGGTGAAATCAGGTGTTAAAGTTCCTGCGCTTATAAAAGAACCAATGCAGATTGTAAGTGCGACAGCCAAACTCATCGTTTCAGCTGGTTCGTATTGCAATAAAACTTGTACTCCACCTAGACTTTCTGTTGCTTTTAATACGGAAGTTCCTCCGAGAAGAGCGATTAGCGGTACCGCAATAAAGCTAATAATAGCCAAAGCCTTCATGCCGAAAAAAGCGGTAAAAGTCATCAATATACCCGCAATACCAATAAGAATATAGATATCAATTCCTGTCACTTTTTGTACAGGTATGGCAAACATCGCTGTTCCAACACCGAACCAACCAATTTGTGTAAAGGCTAGTAAAAAAGAAGCAAGATAAGATCCTTTCTCTCCAAAGGCATAGCGAGCCAGCAAATGTGTAGATAAGCCTGTTTTTGCTGCCATATAAGCTAGTAACCCAGTATATGCTCCAAGAATAAAATTCCCCGTAAGAACAATTGCCATAAACTGTATGAAAGAAAGACCTTGACCTAATTCTCCACCAGACCACATGCTTGCCGAGAAAAAAGTGAGTCCTAGCATAACAACAAGTGTTTTCCAAAAACCATTGCGATAAGATGAAGGTACTGCTGTTAGTGAAAATTCTGTGTCGATGTTTTTCATTCTCTTTTCCTCCTGGTTTGGTACCAAGAACAGAAAGGAACTAAAAAAAAGGCTCCCTGTCAATGTGACAAGAAGCCCTTTCCGTTAATAGGTTTAATACAAGCTGTCCCATAAAGGGGTTGTATTGCCACTTGTTCATAACTCTATCAACAGATCCGCTTTCCTTGTCAGCCTCACAGGACTGAATTAAAGGTACCATATTTGATTAGATTTATTATGACAAAAAGTAGAGACTTCGTCAAGCAAAGCTAGTAACGATTATTTTTGTTCACCTCTCCATACTTCTCCATTTGTTTCTATCACTTGTTTATACTAATGAAAGATTTCTCAATATGAAGCATACTTATAGCATATTAGACCCCTGCAAGAAATAACTACCACACCAAGCCTTCCTACATCAGTTTAAAATAAACATTCAAGTAAATCTAACTCAAATAAAATGACGCTTCATCGTCTTATAGCGCTCTACCTTTCGCAAAGTAATAATAATTGATAGTGTCATTAAAACGAAGCAAATCTTTTGCCACAAAGCCATTTGCAAACAAGGATTGAAAAACCTTTCTCGATTGTAAGCGCCACTTTAAAGCAAGTGGGTATTCTTTTTGTTTCAGAGTTTGAAAATTTGCTGGTACAGCAACAAAGTAACCACGCTTTCTACTTTTTTCAATTTGGGATAAAGGCTTCGTCACAAACGGTTCAGCATCTTGTGAAGATTGCAGAAGTACGTATTCTTCTTTGAGAGATGGGGTACAAGTAGCTCGTTGTTCATTAAAATGCCATTCTACTTGAATACGATCTGTTGGTAATCCGTTGTTTAACTTGCCACCAATATCTCCATAATGATTTTCTTTATATTTCATACCTCTAGCACCAAGTTTATGAAGGTTCAAATAAGCATTGACACTTTCTAAAGGGTCAAACGTCCACGTCATCATCGTATAGCCATGTTCCTTAGCAATTTCAGCTTGGCGAAGCTTCATTTTTACTCCCAAACCTGATTTTCGATATGCAGGTAAAATTCCGAGCATATGCGAGCAAAGATAATTGTCCTTCCCATCAAACCCTGGAAAACTGTAAATAAAACCAACCATTTGTTTTTCCATATAGGCACCAAGTAAAATACCACCATGATTTAATGTTGTATACGTTTGAGGGATTGGAGTTGGTGTAATACTCCATACGGATTTTTCCAATGTTTGCATTTCATATAATTCTTCTAGAGATGTTAGTTGTTTAATAATGACGTTATCGAGCATGCTAGGCAACTCCTCCGCACTTTCATATTCCCACTTATTACTTGTTTATTGCATCAATATTATAATAAAATCATTAACTGCACTATTCATTCAGTAGTAAAATAAGTTTAAAATTTCTTTTATTATAAATACTATCGCCCATAGAAATACTACATTCAACCGGCAAGTACTACTTCCTCCAAATCAGATTGAACATTGTGAATATTGTTTCTTATTTCGAATTGAGGATCAACTTCAAATCATCTTACCATAACTTAGTTAGAACTTAATTTACCACAATACCATTGTTTCATCAATAAGTAACTAGCAGAGTTAAAGAATAACGTTGCAGATAAAAACTGTGCAAGCAAGAATCATAAAAATTCCTATTAGCACAGTTTTTACAATCATTTGATATAAGTGTATAAACTATTTTTATTTTTATAGTATTTTTTAGAGGAAGCCAATAAAACTTTCAAATTTCATCTATCACATCTGCCTATCTCCATGTCAAGCTGAATATACTTAGATTTTTGTATAATTAGATAGCGAGGAGATAAAAAATTTTATTAAATTACTAATTTCTTGTATATAATTAATATTTACAGCAAAAACAATATTTTACACTCTCTTTTGATTGGAGGAAAATTATATATGTACGCTAAAAACGTTAAATATTTATTTCTCTGTGTATATTTAATTATGATATTTCTTAATGTTACTGTTGGTATTAGGAATGCTTTTTGGGTTTTAATGGGAATGGTTTTTGTTCAGACAATATTGTATGCTATTGCTGAAAAATTAGACAAGAATAAAAAGCAATAGTGGAATATAAAATTCCAGTTAATGGTTTATAATCTGTATACTTCCTAGGATTTCTATTGCATGTAAATATAAAAAATTTGAAATTTGTATCTTGTCTTGTAATCCCTTAGTAAATGCAACTTTTTATACAATAATTGTTTTAATATATTTATACATTTGCATCATTTCTGTTGCATTCTACCTGCGCCGTGCACATTTAAATATATAACTATATTTATTTATATTTATTTATATAAATCCCATAACTCGTCCATATTACGTTCCTGCTTTTTTCTCGTTGCTTCAATGCTCGTTTGAATTCTCTCCATATGACATCGGTTTAGCTCGCTCGCTTCTTTTTCCGCATCTGTTGGGTCATCAAACATACCGAAAAATGAAGAAGGTTGCTGATAGCTTTTGTTTAATGCCTTAAACAAAACTTGATAGTTGTTACGTAATAACTATTATATGTAGTACATCGTAATCACTATATAGCTTTGAATCTGCTAAATTATAATCTTCAATATTAATGTGAGATGAATCTTTTGGATTAGTTAGCCTTATACGTCTATTCCTTATAATATTTCATAATATTATAACTTTTTAAAATAATTTTCTTAGATTTATTTTTGTGGAAGATATCCATAAACAAATGTGTCGTATGCTTCGCCATTTTGATACATATAATTTTTCAAAATACCTTCCTGTTTGAAACCCATTTTTGTCAATAAGTTATTTGATGCCTCATTTTCAAGAAAAACTACTGCTCCAATTCTTGTTAAACCTAAAGTATCGGAACCATAGGAAAGAATTTTTTCTACTGCTTCAGCCATATATCCTTTTCTCCAATAATCAGGATGAATTTCATAACCTATTTCCGCTCGTTTATGCTTAGGTGACCAAGCGTTGAAGCCAATAGTTCCAATCAAGCCCTTTTCACCTTTTATTTCGATTCCCCATCGCATACCTTTTTTTTCCTCAAAACTTTTAGCAAAAAAATCTATAAAACCTCTAGCCTGATCAATTTTCTGTAAAGGGTCTTGACCATAGTGGCGTATTACTTCCTGATTTGAAAAACAAGCAAAAACCCTCTCTACATCATCATAAGTAATTTCTCTTAGAATAAGTCTATCTGTTTCTAATTTTGGAAACATGTAATTATTCTCCTCAAAAATTTAGTTTTTAAAAAACGTTTATCCAGTCTCTTTTTCCAACTCAATTGAATTGTGTTTGCTATTTCAAATCCGCAAAGTACCATATTTAGATGAATTTGATATTAAACTGCAATTTTAAAATATCCCGAGTCTCTCGATGCCCTTTTTAAAACGTCTTAATTCTTTAATATTAAATGTTTGAATTCGCATAATAATATAATACTTCTTAAAGATGGTAAGTTTAAGGGGGAATTTCGTCAAAATTCGACATATTTATTCAAAAGATAGTCCTTAGCAACTCTATCCCTAAGCTTTCGATATGCTAATTAAGATTAGAAATGAGAAACATTGAAGGTTACACAGCACGACTATTTTTTCTATATCCTTCCATACTTTCACCTCTTCACTTCGTATGGACAAAAAGGATAAGGCTAAAAGCGAATACCGTCTAAAGACGGTGGAGTTAGACCACGCATTTGTAAGTTAAATACTCTTACTTACTTAAACCTGCTATCCTAGACGAAAGTCTACAAAAAAGCACCCGTTGTTTTAACAACCAGGTGCCTTATAATACCAAGAAGGTGTAATAATCAGTCTACATATTCAGCTGTACCTATAAAATCAAGTTCGTATTCATTATTACTTACTGAATTTATAGCTCTACCATCGTTAACATAATTGTAGTTGTAAATTAAAATAATGGTATTATACTTAGAACTTAATCTAACATTTGTAAACTGTTTTATCAGCTGATCATCATATGAAAAATCCATTAGAAGTTTTTCTATATCATCTTCAGCATCTTGTATGCAATCCTTCTCTATTAAATCTCTATCATAATAGCCTAATTTAAATTCCTTTTCAAAAGTTGAAGGAATACTATCTCCATCTTCATCATATTTTACTTCAGTATACTTTTCTAGATCATCAAAGTTTTGAAAGTTTCCTAACCACAAAGAAACATCATTTTTCATAACTTATTGCCTCCTTAAGCCTTCTGGTAAATCCATAACACCATTCTTCATTCTGTTGGCAGCCCACTCATTTAGTCCTTTAACAAAAATATCATAATCAGGAGCAGTATCAATTATTTTTAATATTTCATTATGAGCCTTTGTAGATCCTCTCCTTCCATGACGGCCAGAAGGATTTATAAATTCAACATCTTTAGTTAGAGACCTCATTTCTTTTATATCATCCATAGTTACACCCCATTGCTTAAACTTAGGTGTTCTTGCAACTAGATGCCACTCATGGTAACCTCCAGGCCGCCTAATCCTATCTTCTATTTTACTTCTCAATTGAGGGACACTCCACATTTCCTCGAATTCATCAACAGATAAGTTATCAAACCATTTATTAAATTCATTATTTCTAACTGAAGGAATTTTTACATTTTTACCAGTACCCTTAACCTCTACCCTTTTCCCTTCACCACTATTCATATTAACCAACTGGGAATTGACGTGACTCTCAAATTCTTTATCTCTAAGTATAAAAGTTAATGCTCGTTTGGATACGCTCCATATGGCGTCGGTTGATCTCACTCGCTTCTTTTTCCGTATCCGTTGGGTCATCAAACATACCGAAAAAAGAAGCAGGTTGCTGATAGCTTTTGTTTAATGCCTTAAACACATTATTCGTTATACCTCCCTCTATTTGTTTTAAATTCGCCCAAATATCATTACGATCCACACACATCATCGTATTTCTTGAAATCGGTGAGATATATCTCGTCGTGTCTGTTACATAATTTTCAAATAGGGATAAAAGGTCATTGATCTGTGTTTCATAATTAGCAATTTTTTCTTTCGAGCTGCTAATGTTCTGATCCCATGCTTCAACACTTTTTCCCTCATTTGTTTGCACAAAGGTACTCACTTTATTAAGTGAATCGTCCATTTTTTCTAAAGCACGCTTATATGCCCGAAGTTCACCTATAATATCATCTAAAACCCCATAATTATTTTGTAAGTCACGTTTCACGAACCTTCATCGCCAATGGCTGCTCCAAGCTCCTCGTCAACTTCTTTCATGCCTTTAAGTAGAGCTACACCTGCTTGATGAATTTCTTCCATCTGTTTGACCAAGTCTTGATTGACATCGTTATTCATGTTATCTAATAAACCATCCACTTTGGAGATAAAATCCGAATTAAAGGTTTTAAGCCTGTCCCTCGTATTAGAGCGAAAGTCTGTTGTATACCCTTCAAAATCATCAATCGCTACTCGTAACTCATCAATAATTTTTTGCAGTGCTATAAAGTTCACTTTAATTTGTTGTCCAGATACCACAAAACCCCTCCCTTCATCCAAAACTAGCGAAAATGAATAGATTCGATTTCCGAAATTAATTGTTGAAGTTCATGCACCATCTCGTTCACAATCGCTTCCATATGCTCCTCTACAGATGCATTTTCTAAATCCATATCAGCAAAGTTTTGTTTAATTTCCTTTCGTGCATCTTGCAAATTGTTAATAATCCCTGCATCCCATCCCGCGTACAACAAGCCATGGCAAAAATCGCGATCATATAATGCCATCACACATCACCTACTTTTTGTTTCAAATCCATCTCCTGCTCTAACTGAGCCATATCATGATTGGAAAACTCAATGGAGTTCATGCCTTTTTCAACAATAAATTCTTGTTTCATTAAAAATACAAACGCTTCTTCCATCTCATCCTGATACCCACGGTGAATGATTCTTTTTATCAGTGGTGCGGTAAAATTGATTTTCGCACCCGCTTTGATCTCACCAACTGGATATAAAATTCCAACATAGGGAAAATAACTTTGGTAATTTTTTGGACTTACAAACCGCTCCGTAATTACTACTTTGGAAGGAGATGTCGTATTTTTGTCCAGTTTAAAATAGGTAGAATCGAGCTCCACAACCGTTCCAAGTGGCAGTACTTCCCTCATTATTTCTATTGCATTTGTTAAAAGTTGATATAACTTATCATGATGCAAAGTAAACTGCTTATCTATAAACATAACTGTGCAGTAACTTTCTACTTGCTTACATGAAATGATGCCATGGCTCCACACTACATCTATGTTAGAGTCCTTTTTCTTAACAGCTAAAAATAAATTGTATAACACTTTCTCCTCACGTAAACATAATTGAAAAAATTCCCGAACGTTTTGTTTTAGGTCCAAATCCAAACCGGCGCGCGATGTTTCCAATATTTGATTTACTTTCTTTAAAACAAGTGTGGTTAATTGTTTTTGCATCCTTTCCGTCATAACTATCAACATCTCCTTTCGTTAATGGCAGAAGAAATACCTTGCTCCCCGATGTTGGCTTATCGCAAAGTCTTATGAAACACTGTCCTTGTTTACTATAAACACTAATTTTTTTACTTTTTTATAGTGTAAAAAAGTAAACATAATTGCCTGTTAAAAACAGTATCTCTCAGTCTAGTAAAGGCGCGCCCAACATGGGGTCCGTCCCCCAGTCCAAATGGAATGGTCATCTTCTTCTGTTTTAATTTGCTTTATATACGTCATCTTTGCATAGAAAGAACTATCCTAATAGTGTAAAAACACACCTGCAAATGTTTTTATAATTAATGACAACTACTATCCAAGCGGTTACATGTTTATAAAACTGCATTATTCAGCCATTTTATGCTATATCAATATCATAATGCTAAAATTATCCATTCACAACAAGGCTTTTTTCCTAATTATTCATGGACTTTTCGCCTAGTATTTTTACCATATGTTTTATTTTTCACAACGTATTATTGTAATTAAAAACTATACTGTTGTTTTCATTGAATAAAAGCCCTTTTTATAAACGTTTGCACAAAGATAAACTTACTTGAACATCTATTTGCTTCTTCAATAATCTTCTCAACTAACAATTCTTCCTTGTAGAATATATACTTCACCAATTATTAATTGGAAATATAAAAACAATCCCTATATAATTGTATAATTCTGTTAAAACACCTTTAAAGGGGGCTGGCAATGTACAGCTTTAGTGAACGATTAACAGATGTACGAGTAGAAAACGGATACGGTCAAAAAGATATAGCTGAAAAACTAAATATAACTACAAGTGCGTACGGCTATTACGAACAAGGAAAGAATGAGCCTTCCATTGAAACAATGAGAACACTAGCAAAGCTGTTTGACGTATCTACCGATTATTTATTGGGTTTAATTGATCAACCTAAACATCCCGTGAATTTTACTATAGAAGATGACTTCACATTAACTGAATTGGAATTGCAAATCGTAAAAGAAATGAAAGAAAAAGAATTACTAAAACAATTGAGCGATAATCCTACTGAAAACGTGGAAAAACTAGTGAAATTTTGGCGATTTATTAATGAGGAGTTGTAAAAAATAAGGAAATACATACGATAAGTTTATGAAGGTCTTTCCTACTAGCCCACATAATCATGTTGGTGGAATCTGAAGTGCACTTAAAAACTTCGGGGTTTGCATCTATTTTTAATTGCTTTTTGTTAATAAATGGAATAACATGAGGATACTCATTCAAAGGAGGTGATGATCATAGAAACAGTAGAACATAAACTAGTAAAAAACTGGACTCTTGTAGCACATCCAGATTACCAGTTATACTCAAATGACAGCAATAATTATATCGTAGTTGATCCAGATAATTCTATAGCTCTACATTTCACAATTGATAACATAGAAGTCGATATCAAACATATTACTTGGGAAGTAGCTTTTAAAATAAAAATCGATACAAAAACGATTATAATCACTTCTGAACCTGAAATTTTTGATGAAGATTTATAAATGAAGGCATATTATTAATGATGCCTTCATTCTTCGTCTTTTTTTCGCTAAACATATAAAGTTTCTTGTCGAGAAGACTAATTTTTTGGTTAGAGCGAATATAGAATTTTTATGCTCAACAAAGGGGGAACGATAGATTTCCCTTTGTTTAATTTGAGTAATGCAAATATTAACTTAACAACCTCTTGCCACCCGTGATACTATTTGTTGCTTCAAAGATTACATCAAAAAATTCAGGCTAATTATTCTTTTTGAAGTTACTCATGCTTCTCCCTGCCATTAAGAAAGACGTATAACCAGGCATACAGATCTTTTGATTTTGTGTATTTAACAGTTGTATTTACAAATTAGGCTCACTCCGCCCCTTTTCCAAACGTTGATTTCATTCGTGCAACTGGGTCATCTTTGATCCCATCATCCCATTCCAACACTTGGTTCTCTCCTAACAATACCCCTTTCAATTCCTTATAATTCACATCTTGAACAGAAGTATTATTTCCATACGTAGGAATTATTACTTTTTATTATTTGTCCTCCGTTCATGGCGGTGTACTTTCTCCAGTTTATTGCTAAGAACACAAATCCCAACTCATTTTCTCCTTCGTCTTGGCCTCGTACGAAAAAACTACGAAATTAACCTTCAAAAATACGAAAACTAGCTTTACATCTACTTTACGTTTGCCGTAAATCTCTCCAGCCATTTTATTTAAAAGCTGCTCTCTTATATATTTTTTATTGTTCTCATAATTAAAATGGTAGCCTACTATATATCAAGGAAAATACTTACAAAAATCAACTTGACAACCATCTTAACATTTGGTTAACTTAAGATTATATGAAAATAGGGTCTTTCGAACTAATTCAAATGTACTAAAAACATTAAACTATTACGTAAGGAGATTTTAAGTATGAAGCAACATGTAATAAAGAGGTCGTCTTTTGCATTATTCTTATTTATTTCAATGTTATTATTATCAGGATGTACGCAGTCACCAGAAAAAACACTAGAAAATTTCAAACAGGCAGTCGAAGATCGTGATTACGCTACTTTTTATAAATTAGTAGATAAAGATGAAGATGTTTATTGGACAGAAAAACAAGCACAAAGTATTATTGAGGACTTTCACGATAATCGGGAAGATTATACCTTTCAATTAGAATTACTTCAACAACAAGCAATGGCTTTGAAAGAAAATAATGCTCTAATTAACGAAGAAGGAATGCTTTACTTTAATAAAGATAAGCAATTAAAGATAAGAAAATATGATGTAGCAATCGGACAAGAACTTATAGACGGTGTAGAAAAATTATCTGTCAAAATTGACGGTGATAAAAAAATAAAATTAAATAAAAACGATAAACCAAAATTAGGACTCTTTGGTCCAGGGAAATATAGTTTCGAAGCAACAGCAAAGTATCCTTATTCAAATGTAAAAAATAAAGGTGACTTTGATGTATCAGGGTTCAGTGATTTTAATCAAACTGTTGAATTAGGTTTAGAAGGAAATTATGTTGGTATTGCATCTAATATACCAAACACGAAGCTATTTATTAATGGGAAAGATGCTAACGTAAATATTTCAAGTTTAGAAGGCGGAGAAATGAATAATGAAAGCCTATTCGGTTCTTCCTTACCAGACCATAATTTTGGACCGGTAGCAAAAGGAACTTCTTTACAAGGAGTAGCAAAAATGCCTTGGGGAAAAATAGAGGGTGAGGAAGTTAAAATAACAGCAGATACTAATAGCTACGACTTAACTCCCAAAATATTGCTGGATAAACAAGAACAAAAAAAAGTAACAAAACTAATAAATAATTATCATAAAGATAAAATGACAGCATTGGTTAACTTAGATGATAAACATTTAAAAAATCTATCTAATTCATTTAAAAAGTCAATTTCTAAAGAAATTACACAGGCAAAAGAGAATGAAAGAACTTATGCTGGAAAAGTTTTGGGTACAAGGATTGACTATTCAAAAGCTTTCTATGAAGAAGGAGAAGGCGGAAGACATTATGTAACGATTCCTATTGAATTACATAGAACTTATGTAGAAAGATACTTTTTTAACAAAGACGAAGAAACAACAGAAGAATATGAGAATTTAGAGATTAAATTAGAGTACATCAGTGATGAAGAAAAATGGATTGTTGATAATGAAGAAACTCATTATGCTACTAGCGATGATGACTATATGAAAAGCAAAGAAGTAGTTGAAACCGAGTTCTAATTAAAAGTATGCTGTTCTTACTATTTACTTCATAACGTCATTTTAAATAAACAAGCACATATAGATTTAAGTCAATATTCTTCATAAGACCAACCGAATTACAATAATGTTTACGCAACAATAGATCTATGTTTTAAAAGAGGATTTTCTTAAACTTTGCTCAGTCTCCACTTCTATTTTTTTAAAGATAAGAAAACGAAATAGTCACGTCCGGCTTCAGCTTCTATCAACTAGGCAAGTTCAAGAAATTGCCCTACGCTAAGTCATCATCGGATCGTTCCTCAATAGGAAGGCCGAATAAAGACGGGCTTGCCGGATGGCGCTGCCATACTCCTGTTGCAGAAGCATGCTTTCAAAAACTTTCGTTGTTTCATTCCAGTCGCTACGTTGCTAAACGAGTGCCCCGAGCCTTTGTTCATAACTTTCAATTAAATAATTAGTTGGTGGGAGCTAGTGTTAAGCTACCACCAGCTTTTTCTATGTCCACTCAAAAACTACATCATCTTCATACATTTAGAGTACTTTGTGAAGAAGCCAAATTTTAAAATTTAATTTTAACGATATTCAAGATATGTAACCATTCTACAAAGATAACCAATACCCCATTATTAACGGTCAACTATAATATTATCAATTAGTCTTGCCGTTAAAAATCGCACTGCAACCGCAATAACCACCTTTTCATTTACTTCAGATATATCTTCTAAATAAGGAAAAGTCAGCATTTCCACATAATCAACTTCTACATTTTCACCTAACTGCTGATTTAAATAATGACGAACTGTTTTGATAATAACGTTTGCGTCTGTCTCTCCTTCGATAATTAGCTTTTTCCCTAATAGCAAACTATTAAATAAAGCAGGCGCTTTTTCTTTATCCTCTCTTGTCAGCTTGATATTTCTTGAGCTTATTGCTAGTCCAGAAGGTTCACGCACTGTATCCACTGGAACAATTTCTACAGGAAAATCAAATTCCTCGACCAAAGCAGTTACAATTGCAAACTGCTGCACATCCTTTAATCCAAAATAAGCGCGGTTAGGCATCGTAAGGTGAAACAGTTTTGTTAGTACAGTAACCACGCCATCAAAATGTCCTGGACGTGTTGCCCCACACAACTTATCTGTCTTTTCTGTCACCATCAACTTTATAGACTTCTTATGCTTGTACATGTCATCAACACTAGGCATAAATAATATATCCACACCAGCTTCTTCAGCTAGTTTCTTATCCCGCTTTTCATCTCGAGGATATGTAGTATAGTCCTCACCTTGTCCAAATTGCAGCGGATTAACAAAAATACTCATAATAACGTAATCATTATCTCGTTTTGCTTCTTCCACTAATGCTAAATGCCCCTCATGCAAAAACCCCATAGTCGGAACAAAACCAATGGAATGACCAGCTGTTTTTATTTGTTTTGCCCACAAATACATTTCTTGTTTTAGAGTGATGATTCTCACGTTATTCCCCCCTCTTTAAGGAAGTTAATTCTTCCTGTTCCATGCTAAATGTATGCTTACTTCCTTTAGGAAAGTGACCTGCCTTTACCTCTCGTACATAATCATTTAATCCATGCAATACTTCACGATTTACATCTGCAAAACTTTTCACAAATTTCGGTACACGGTCGACACCAAATGTTACCACATCATGAAAAACAAGCACTTGTCCATCTGTTTTCGAACCAGCTCCGATTCCAATTACAGGTATACGTAATTGAGAAGTAACTTTTTGCGCAAGCTCGTGCGGAATGCACTCTAATACAAGAGCAAATGCACCTGCTGCTTCACATTGCTGCGCATCTTTCATTAATTCTGTCGCTTGTTCAGCAGTCTTTGCTTGTACTTTGTATCCTCCTAGTACTCCGGCGGACTGCGGTGTTAATCCAAGATGCCCCATTACTGGAACCCCTGCCTTCGTTAACGCTTGAATAATGTCTATTACTTCTCCCCCTCCTTCTAATTTGACTGCATGAGCACCACCTTCTTGCATCATTTTCCCAGCTGTTCGAAGCGCTTCCTCTTTACTAATATGATAAGACATAAAAGGCAAGTCCGTTACAATAAACGTGTCTTGCGCTCCCCGCTTAACCGCCTTTGTATGATGAATCATATCACTTGTCGTAACAGGTACAGTCGAATCATAACCAAGCACGACCATTCCTAATGAATCACCAACCAAAATCATATCGATACCTGCTTTTTCTGCTAGCTTTGCTTGTGGGTAATCATAAGCAGTTACCATTGCTATTTTTTCTCCAACTTGTTTCATTTTCAAAAATTCCATGGTAGACTTCATTTTCATTTCTCCTTCCCTAATCATTTTGTGTGTATTGGTCGAAAACTTGTTTTTCATCTGAATTTATAAGGGTACTGTGGTCTTTCATATACTATAATCTAAAGATTCTATACTTTCCAGCAGATAAAAAATAATAACTTGCTTATCAAGCAAGTTAAACAAGAACTTCAATGGCCTTCCTACCTTTCCAAAATATACGTATCAAAAGAGACCGTACTGCCCTTAACAAGTATTAATTTTAAATTGCTGTATCTTTTTATATAAAGTCACACGTGAAATACCTAGTTTTTTAGCAGCAACTGATTTATTGCCATTATATTTTTCTAGCAACTGTATAATTCTTTCTTTTTCTAGTTCTTCCTTTTCCTGCAATAAAGACATATCAGTTATTCTTTTCTGTTCCACTTTTTTTCTCAGCAAATTAAAATGTTGCGTCAGCTCTTCCCAGTTGATATATCCATTTTCAGCCAATACCGTAATTCTCTCCATAAGATTACGAAGTTCTCGTATATTTCCTGGCCATTTGTAAGCTACAAGTTGCGTTATAACTTCTTCTTTCAATAAAGGGACAGGCATTTGGTATTGGGCTGCAAATTGTTTCAAAAAATATTTAGCAAGCTCTGGGATATCCTCCGTTCTCTCTCTCAATGATGGCATTTTCACTTGAATAACATCGAGTCGATAATATAGATCCGAACGGAACTTATTTTCATTCATAAGTTTCTCAAGATCTTGATTTGTTGCTGCAATGAACCGCACATTTAACCTTCTTCCCTTTGAATCACCAATTCTAAAAACCCGGTTTTCTTGCAATACTCGAAGAAGCTTCACTTGCATTTTTTTAGGAAGCTCACCAATTTCATCCAGAAATAAAGTACCTCCATCAGCCATTTCTATTTTTCCTGCTCTCCCTTGTTTTTCCGCCCCTGTGAATGTCCCTCTTTCATATCCAAATAACTCACTTTCAAACAGCGCTTCTGGAATAGCCCCACAATTTACAGGTATAAAAGGTCCGTCCCTTCGAGCGCTTGCATCGTGAATAGCTTGCGCACATATTTCTTTTCCTGTTCCACTTTCCCCAAGGATAAGCGTTGTGGCATCTGTACTAGCGACTTTTCTAGCAATACGTATGGTTTTTTGTAAAGCTGGACTTCTCCCTTTCATTTTTGAAAAAGGGGTTTCTTCTTTATTCATATATATTTTTCTCTTAAGTTCATTTAACTCTGTAGAAGTTGATAACAAATTTTCATTTAATCTTACAATGTTAGAAACATCACGATCAATGGACACTACACCAATCAATTCGTTGTTATCGTTGTAAATCGGAGCGGAATTTATTACAACATGCTTATCCTCTCTAGGACGATGATATGCATTTTTAACAGGTTGTTTCGTTTTTAAAACATATAAAAGCAATAAATCTTCGTCTTTAAAAAAATCTGTTATTGGCTTGCCAATGATTTCATCTTGGTGAATCGTATACGTTTGAACTGCAGCATCATTCCAAAATAAAACTTTACAATCAGGTGCAATAACTACTATAGCATCATCTTCTGTTGCAAGAATTGTATTTAATATGTAATTCTTATTCATTTCACCCTACCCCTTTATCAGATAACTGTAAACAATTGTATACTTTTCTTACATTTTTGTAAATAAAGTATACACAAAACAAAATGCAACACCTTATCAAGGTGTATATCAAATAGTTAACTTTTATTTATCCCCTCTATTTTTTAGGTCACTAGCATGTTCTAAAAACTTCTTGCCTCTCTCACCTCTTGTTCAGTACCTATCTCCCAATTACGGAAGCAGTTTATTACTCAGATTTCATGATTATGAAATCAAGCCGTTTAAAGCTGGGTTAGACTAGTGGCACCCATAAAAATTGGCATATCTTTTGCTATATAAACGTCGAAAGCTTTATATTATTGGAAAGGAAGATGACCTGTTGATTAATATCTCAAGCCTCATACAAGCAGTCGATACACATACAGTGGGTGAGCCTACTAGAATTATTTTAAAAGGGATACCTAATTTAGAAACAAATACGATGTGGGAGAAGAAACAAGAGCTAGAAGAGAAATTTGACCATTTAAGAGCAGTTTTAATGAATGAGCCAAGAGGACACTCCAATATGTTTGGCGCATTTATTACCGAACCCTGTAATAAGAATTGTGATCTCGGTGTTGTTTTTGCTAATACGAAAGGCTACTTGAATATGTGTGGTCACGGTACTATCGCTGTAGTTACTGCGGGAATTTCACTTGGTATGATTGAAAGAAAAGAAAAAGTTCTTCTTGATACACCTGCTGGTATTATTTCATGCCATGTAACATTTGAAAACGAAAAAGTAAAACGAGTCTCATTTCAAAACGCCCCTGCTTTTGTGTACAAACGAAACCTTACTGTGAAAATAGAGGAAAACCTAGAATTGAAGCTGGATATTTCCTACGGTGGTAATTTTTTTGCCATATTAGATACTACCCAAATTTCTTTAAACATATCACTAAATAATGCAGAAAAATTTATTGATTTAGGGATGAAAATAAAAGATGCGGTTAATAAACAGATAACGATTTCACACCCAGATTATCCGCATATAAATACAGTAGATTTAGTAGAATTCAGTGAAAAAGTTGAGGACAATTATTATCGCAATGTCGTTGTATTCGGAAATGGTCAAATCGACCGTTCACCTTGCGGAACTGGCACCTCGGCAAAACTTGCTTTACTTGATTTCCCAGTTGGCGGGCAAATGAAACACGAAAGTATAATTGGTACTTCCTTTACTGCGAGCGTTATAAAACAAACAAAAGTCGGTCATTTTAATGCTATTATTCCACAGGTATCTGGTTCTGCATGGATAACAGGATTCCATCAATTTGTAATTGACCAAGATGACCCCTTTAAGCACGGATTTTCGGTATAGTTATACAAAAAGGAGTTTAATATGAACACAAAATTGACAGCGCTTCAATTATTAGCAGTTAGCTTTATGCTGTTTGCAATGTTTCTTGGTGCGGGAAATATTATTTTTTCCCCTATAGTTGGGCAACAAGCTGGCAGTAATGCATGGGTTCCCATGTTTGGATTTTTAATAACAGGAGTAGGACTTGTTCTCTTAGCGATTATTGCGCTAGCAATGGCTGGTGGGAGAGTGGAAACTCTAGCCGAACGAGTCCACCCGAGGTTCAGCTTCTACTTTTGTATTTTATTATTTTTAACCTTGGGACCATTTTATGTTATACCGCGTACCACATCCGTAGTATACGAGATTTCTATACGTCCTAATTTATCAATGGTTAATATGGAAGCAAACGTTATTTTATTTGGTTTTTCGTTTCTATTTATAACAATAACAGCTATTCTCTCTCTTAATCCTAATAAGTTTGTTGACCGACTAGGAAAAGTCATTACTCCTATATTCTCCATTCTACTTCTTATTATTGTAATAAAATCGATTATTACACCAATGGGAGTAATACAACAACCACAACAGGTCTATATAGAGGGTGCATTTCTTAAAGGATTTACAGAAGGTTATCTTACAATGGACGTGCTAGCAGCGTTTGTTTTTGGAGGCGTTTTCATGAAAACGCTAAAGGGTTTAGGTGTATTAAATCCAAAACAAACTGCGCGTATCTTTATTAAGTCTGGTTTCATTACTGTTGTTGGCTTATCCCTTTTACATATTTCACTTGCATGGCTTGGAGCGACAAGTATTGAAGCAATTGGAATCTTAGATAATGGTGGAGTCGTTCTTGCTGAAGCTTCCCGATACTTACTTGGTAACACTGGTCTATTGATGATTGGGACAATCGTTATTCTGACTGGGTTAACGACAAATATCGCATGCTTATCGGCCGCTGCTGAATTTTTTGAACGCGTATGCCCAAAGATCCGTTATAAGAATTGGATATGCATGCATGCTTGCTTGGGTTTAATAGTTACAAATTTTGGATTAAACCAAATCTTAAACATGGCAACGCCTGTACTATTCTTTCTATACCCTATGGCCATAACACTTATTGTATTAGCGCTAATGAATAACTGGTTTAAAGGATATCAACCTGTATATATTGGTTCAATGATAGGCGCAGGTAGCATTGCTATCATGGATGCCATTAAACAAACGGGACTTGTCACGGAACATATTTTAAATGATTTTTTTTCATTCCTTCCTTTATTTTCAAACGGAGGAGGCTGGATACTACCAGCATTTATTGGAGGAGTCGTTGGTTATCTATTTTCTATATATAGCCGAACAGACAAACGTAAATATAATCTCAAGGGAAAAGCTATCTAATTTTATTGTAAAGGGGTTTAAACATGGTAAACATGGTGCGAAATTTTTTCATCCATCTCTCTAATAACGTATTCTTAAATAAGCAAGCGAAAAAGTGGGGCTTTTTCCTTGGAGCAGATAAATTTATAGCCGGAACTACTATACAAAATGTTTCAAAAGCGGTTAAACAGCTGAATACAACTGGAATAAGTTGTACACTAGATAATTTAGGGGAATTTGTATTAGATAAGACAGAAGCTAACAAAGCAAAGGAGAAAATTTTATCATTGCTGGAAGCCATTGAACAAGAAAACATGGATTGCCATTTATCCGTTAAATTAACACAACTTGGGTTAGATATTGACCAAGACTACTGTATTTCAAATATGATAGAAATTCTTGATCTCGCAAAAAAATATAACATTTTTGTCAATATTGATATGGAAGATTACGCCCATTATGATCAGACATTAACGATTCTGAAATATCTACGTAAAAATTATACAAATGTAGGTACGGTTATCCAAGCTTATTTATATCGGTCAGAAGATGATTTAATAGACCTTAAAGATGTACGTATACGTTTGGTAAAAGGCGCTTACAAGGAGGATGCAAAAGTAGCTTTTCAAAACCAACAAGAAATAGACGATAACTTTTTGCGACTTTGCAAAAAAAGACTTTTAGATGGGGCGTTTACCTCATTCGCTACACATGATCATCACATTATTGATGAATTAAAAAATTTTGTTAAAGAGAATAATTTGGATCAAGACCGTTTTGAGTTTCAAATGCTTTATGGATTTCGAAACGATTTACAGTCTAAACTCGCTAAAGAAGGCTATCATTTTTGTACTTACATTCCATTTGGTGATGACTGGTTTGGGTATTTTATGCGCCGCCTAGCAGAACGTCCGCAAAACTTGAATTTGGTTATAAAAGATGCCTTTTACACAGATAATAACCGATTAAAAAAAAGGCCCGTGATTACAAGTCTTTTCATTGTATGCTTTGCGACGATTTGCTGTATAAAGGCAAGAAGGAGAAAATCATAAACAACAAAATGATTATGTAATAAAGTAAAACGTCATTCAGCAGGAAATTAATTCTATCTCCCACTGAATGACGTCATCATTTTGCCCCTACTGTCATTTTCGTATATTACTCTTCTATAAAATAGATTTTCTAACAAGCACTATGCAAAATTGCTTCAAGACTCTTACAACGAATATTATTACTTCGTTCCACAAAACAGACGAAGCATCTCTCCTAAAAAGGGGCACTTCGTCTGTTGATTCTTTCCATAACGACATTCTGTTTCTCTTTTGGAAAAGATGGTTTAGAAAACGCGCTTTTGATGAGCTAAAACTATCGAATATAAGAAACATTTTGCTTTACGATCGCATCTTTGAGCCACTTTGGATGCATACGAAGGAGGTCATCTGGTAGCTGGTTTATATCAAAGTAACGCACATCTAATGTTTCATCATTTTTCCCAACGACATTTCCCCCAATTACTTCACATGCAAAACAATTGGTTACGAAATGACTTACGTTTCCATTCGGATAAGAAAAAACTTGCGACTCTGGATCAGAATAAACGCCTATTAATCGGTTTACTTTGACATCCAAGCCTGTTTCTTCACGAATCTCTCTAATAATCGCTTCCTCCACTGTTTCTCCCGGCTCAACATGTCCAGACGGTATCCCCCATAATCCATTATCTGCTCGTTTCATTAATAACACACGCTGATCACGATCAAATATGATTCCTGCTACGCCTGCTTTAATTGCTTCAGGCCATGCAAAAGCTGGCTGCGTCCAGTTTTTCATGACGAAGCTTTGGTCAAAAAGCGCTTTTAAGTTCGGTACCGTAACATCTGGATTACGAAAATCCCTTGCTGATGGAAATGCCTTCACCTGCTTTTCAGATACTAAAACAGCTGGTATTCCGGCTTGATGTGCACCCAATATATCTGTAGATGGGTTATCACCAATCATCACTGCTTTTGCAGTAGCATCCACATTCTCAAGCGCTTTTTCAAACATATACGGGTAAGGTTTCCCGACAATAACTGGTCTTTGATCTGTTGATGCATAAAGCGCTTCTACAATTGCTCCAACGGCTGGCAAAGGTCCATTTGGTGTAGGGAATGTTTTATCTGGGTTCGTTGCCACAAATTTTGCTCCTTGATGAATACATGCTGCAGCATGTTGAAGATCATAAAAAGAGAGGTCATTGCTCCATCCGACAACGACAGCGTCTACATCTGTTTCTGCTTCTGTATCCATGCCAACTTGCTTGCATTCCCATTTTAAATGTTCATCGCCTAAAATAAATGCAGTATGAATGCTTTCCCTTTGTAAATATTGTGCGGTTAACCAAGAGGAGGTAATCACTTCCTCTTTAGTTACTTCTATGCCAAGACGCGATAATTTCTCCACCGTTTTTTCTCTTGTTGTACATGGATCATTCGTTAAAAACCGAATCTCCTTATTCGCTTGCCGAAGTCGGTGAAGTGATTCCACTGCCCCGTAAAGAGGTTCATCCCCAATATAAACAACCCCATCCAAATCAAACAAAAATCTATTAAACTCATCAACTATCGCCATTATTTCCTCTCCTTAGAATCGGTAATAGAACTTAGTTATTACCCATTCTAATAGAAAAGCGACATAATTTCACTACTATTTCGCTGGTTTCATCGATTTATATATAACAAACGGAGGATATTCCCATTCTTGTTTAAAATGGTAAAAAGGATGCTTTTCTTGGATCATTTTTAATTCTGCTTCAGGAATATCTTTTAACGTTGGCTCTATAACTTCTATTTCTTGAAAACCGGCTTCTGTTAAAAGCTCCTCATAGACAGACTTCGGCCAGTGAAAATCATGCAATACCAGATCATCTTGCTGCTCTAAATGTAACCATTCTTGCCGCGCTTCACCGCTCCTATATGTTTTTCCCTTCCTTCCATTTTGAAACGTAGAAAACTCAACCCCCGTAGAATCCGGGTTCGTATCTAAGATAACAAAAGGAGCTTGAGGAGTTAAAACGCGATAAACCTCCTTCATAATTGTTAAAATTTGTTCTTTTTTCTCCGTATTAATAAATACATAACATGCCATAGCTGCATCTACTGAATTATCTTGCAGAAAAGAAAGATGATCATTATTTATTAAATGATATTTTATATTTGGATGGTTCCGTTTTTCCGATGCAATGTTCATCATCTCTTTGGACTCATCTACAGCGTAAACATTTACTCCCATTTTTTCCGCTAATCGATACGACACCTTTCCCGGACCGCAACCATAATCAAGTACACTTGCTACCTTGGGATTTAATTGTAATATTTCAAAAACAAACCGAAAACCTAATATTTGTTCCAATATGTCATTATAAGCTTCAAACTTATTCGCGATATCACTTTTCTTAAATGACGTTTTCATACGCTACCTCGCTATCTATTTAATTTACTTGCTTTGTAGTATAGGCCATTTGTTAACTACTAAATGCTGGTATACTGGCCACAACTGATGATAAAGGGAATCATCCATTGGCCTTTGATAAGCTATATATTGATACAAACTAAAAAGTAACACAACTTGCTTCCAATATTCTGGTAAATCAAGCTGTTCAATTTCAATGGCAGTCATGCTTATTTGGTCATTTCTTAACGAGGCTTCATATTTTAACACCATTTCTATGAAAGGCCAGTTATTACCGCTTGGCATACGCGGAAATTCAAACATCGCCTTTTTATGCTTGGATACAGAACTCGCTTCAGCAAGCACCCTCTCCGTCCAATGATCATCTGGCTGATAAATATGAATAGATCCAACATGATGAAAGAATTCTCCTATTTCTAAATCAAGTTCTCTTGCCATTAATTCTTGCATCCAAGTAAAGGAAAAAACATCACTAACCATGCCGCGAAATGCATCATTTGCGCGCATAAACGAAGCCATATACAATTTGCCCTCTCTTACGAAAAACTGCAATCCTAAAGTACAAGAGATGTCCAAATTATTGGCTATTACTAGTTCTGTTGCATCAAATATCTGAATAAATGCTCGTTTGGAATCAGGGTCGTTATTCATTAATAAATCTTTAATTTGGTTCCATTGATTTATTTTCGCATTGCCAAACTCAAAAATTTTTGGACCATATGCTGTTCCTGTCAATGATTTTCCATTCATAGAATACGCACGCATTTTCTTATTATAATAACCGATAAACGCCAAGCTATTATCACCTGATGCGTACCATAAAGCTTCAGCAAAATTAAATACTATATTTGTTTTTCTGCTAGACAAGTAGCAGATTCTTTCTATCGGATTTTCAATAGTCAAGTGATAACTTAGTTTCTCACGGCTTTTATTTCCACGCGGCGCATTATAAAACTGTGGCTCATTATATACCGTGTCAAGCGTTTCAATATACGCCTCATGGAAGTTGTTAAATCGCATGTATGTCATCCTCCAGTTAAATTATAAGTTCATTTCTTCTAGTTTGGTTAAATAGTCTGCTTCTTCTTGATAATACATATAAGTAACAGGAGCCATAGATTCTAAACCTTGAATTAAAAACGCATAGTCTTTACCTTCTTCTAATAACAAAATAATTGGTTTTTGTAATGCGGATGCCCAGCCAATTTCAATATGGGTACCTGGAGAAGGTGGAGATCCAGGAAAGGCGACAAATAGATCACAAGCGCTTATTTCTGCAAAATCAATTGCTGTACATTCATGAGGCGTCATAAAATCTTTTCCCCACCCCTCACGTTTGTGCGCATTATGAACAGCAAAGCCTTTATCCTCAAAATAAGAGATAAGCTGCATTAGCTTTTGCTTTTCATAATGATCCATTACTCCCGTTTTTCGGTTTACAAGACTTTTAAATGGACCTGCAAGAAATAGTTTTTTGTGTTGACTCATTTACTCACTCCTTAAAAATAAATAGGAACCATGGATACATGTAATGTGGTATACTATTTTCCTTTCTTTATGAAGTCTGTACTGCTTTTTCCTAAGTAGGTTGACTAAATTATTGTTAAATCATTGAAATAATGATACTTCCTACTACTTAAGTAAAAAACAGTCTATACATGGCTATGTTGTTTTGTTGTTTCATAGAACACTATTTTTTGAAACCTATGTAGTGAGTTCACTATTCCCATGTTTCCTTACTCGTTTGAAACTTTTCACAGCAATGAATCGTACTGAAAACAGAAGGAGGAAAAACGATGCAAAAAAAACTCGGCCTAGTATTTGGTATTATCCTATTCTTATGTTTGATTCCCAACACCGTTTTTGCTGTTGATTTTTCCATTAATCAAAGCAACGTGGATGCCTATTTACAGAAAGATGGGGAAGTTCATGTAAACGAGCAGCATACATATCAGTTTGACGGCGAATTTAATGGCATGACTCGCACCCTAATTCCTTCAGAGAATGCATCTATTCATAACGTAACTGCAACAGAAGCTGGAAAAACTTTAAAAGTAAAGCAAGAAGAGAATGTTTATAAGATTTATCGAAGTGGTAAGAACGAAACCGTTACGATTCAACTGTCCTATATCATTAAAAATAGCTTACAAGCCTATTCTGATCTGGTTGTATTTTCTTGGTCATTTTTTGATAGTGAAAGTGAAACCGATTATGAGCAGTTCGATGCATTTATCCACCCACCGCAAAAAACAGAAAATAGCGTTGCCTACGGTGAAGATGAAGCTTTTAAAACAGAAAAACAAAAAGAGGATGGTACGATTCATTTTGCCATGGGGTATGTGGATTCTTATGAAAATGGAGCTATTACTGTTGGTTATGATCGGTCTCTTTTTCCAAAGGTTCCCCTTACGGAAGAAAAGCCTATACGCGAGGAATTGCTTGCAACGAAACAAGCATTGCTCGATAAAGAACAAGCATTTCTAAACAGAAAATCAACGTTAAAAGAAATATCACCTTATGCGATAAGTATTTTTAGCTTTCTTAGCTTGTTCCTATTGTTTGTTGCCTGGAGGAAAAAGCAAGTACGAGAATTAGAATTAGCGCGTTTGTCAGAATCTGTACACTTTTTACCGAAACAAGAAATGAGTTTACCAGCAACGGTCGCTTATATGAAGCATGGCAAAGTCGGTTCTACAGTAATGACTGCTGCTTTACTTGATTTAGAACGAAAAGGATTCATTCAACGAGATAACGATGATTTGCACAAGTTTACTGTGATCCATGAACAAACAGATCATGAGCATGAGAAAATACTGATTGACTTGTTGTTTTATACAGTTGGAAATAATGGGGTATTTTGCACAAACGATGTAAAGGCATTTACGGAAAATACAGCAAATCAAGACATATATCAAAAAGAACTTTACCGCTATTATTATACTGTAAAGAAGGAAATCAAAGAGCATCATCTCGTTGATAAAAAAACGGGCACTCGTATAACGGCAGGTGTATTAAGCTTTCTGATCGCACCATTCATTATCGTCTTTGCCATTCACGAACTATACGCTAGTACAGCGATGACGGGCTTCCTATTTGTTTTTCTTGCTTTATTTGCTATCCTTTATCGACCACGAACGTTAAAGGGAGCACGAATTTATAAACAGTGGAAAGAATTTGAAGAAAAAACCTTACAGCCTGAAAGTACTTCTGTAGAGCATCTTACTGACGATGAGCAGAAACGTGGTTTGATTTATGGGGTAGGAGTTAACCGCACACCAATCCATACTAAGTGGACGGCTTCCAACAAGCAGCTATTGCATCATTCCACATCAGGTGAAGGAAGCTCGGATGATTATACGGATATCATGATGCTTATACTCGCTACCACTGCTATTAACACACAATTTCACAACGCACAGGCAACTGTAACTGCAGACACCACGAGTGCTTCCATCGGTGCAGGAAGCGGTACTGGAGCTGGCGGAAGTGGCGGCGGGTCAGGCGCATTTTAACCACTTTCTATATTAAAAGAACTTGGCTTATCATTACGCCTTTATGGGGATGAAACGTTCATTGCTTATACGGTATTCCTCAAAAAATCTATACGTTCTTATAGGGCGTAATAACAAATGACGAGAGCACTCCATGCTTTCGTCATTTGTTATTTAGGTAGAAACAGACCTACGTGATGACAAACATTACCTAAAAACAACCATTATACCTTCACTAAATGCGCTCTAATTAAATGATTCCGAAACTTGTATAACAGCACCAAATATATGCTTTACGTCCATTTCTTTTTGCAGAACATCTAAAACTATTTATCTGATGAATCGCTTCCTGATTCCAATGACTTTTTAAATGAGGTATAGCTTTTCCAAACCTCATAACCTAGCTTTTTATAAAAATTGACTAGTCCCGTCCAATCAATAACAATCTTTTGTATGCCCCGTTTTCGCAGTTCAGCAATTCCCGCTTCCACTACTGCCAAACCATAGCCTTGCCCACGTTCTAAAGCATCGATACCTAATGGGCCTACGCCACCAAGTGCTGTTTCAAATAACGGAGCCCAATAGACGTTTTGAGCAATAATGGGTGAATTGGCATCGTTAATTCGACAAAATCCAATGAGTCGTCCACGTTTTCTCATGACGACAAATTCACGACCTGTACCGCCAAGTTCAAAATACTTTATTGCTTCATATTCCCATCTGCCTGGAAAACAACGATGTAAAAAAGCTAAAAAGTCCTCCTTTTCCTCTCTATGAAGTACAGAAAAATCAATTTCTGGAAAGTTAGGCTTTGTAACTGCAGTGGTCTGATTGTACGTTTTTAATAGATCATGCTCCGTCCCATATGCTTCATACCCTCTTGCCAAAAACCACCGTTTTGTTTGTTCATTATGGATTGGAATACCCGGAAAATAATGCCAAGGGTCACGCCCTAGCAAAATTTGTTGTTTCCCTTGCTGGCATAAAACTCCTTCTCCATGTGCTAGCAACTTTGTCCCAATCCCTTTATTTCTATATCGATGATCTACGAGAAGCACTTGAATCCAACCTGTTATTTTAGACATTTGTACGGGGAGCTTTTCCTGCCACACTTTCACAATAAGGAAACCGATAACATCATTGTCATTATTTAAAACAATCAATGAACTATCACGACACACATTTTTATCTTGAACGCTATTTTGTTTAAAAAGGGAATCACGCATCGGGAATGCAAGCCCTAACTCCCGATTCCACAGATTTACCAACCTTTCAACATACACTTCGTCCCAAGCTACTGTTTTCATCTCATCAGCTTCTTTCTCAATTAATGGTAGTTCTCTACAAATGCAACCGCATCAATGGCGACATTTTTTTACTTTAAGACGGCGAAAACAGCCCCAACGACAGGCTCCACTTTTTAAAAGACTAGCTGTACATCCCTTTCCTGTAGTAAAATGAAAGGATTAACCCTTCATGAGCTAACCCTCCATCTACCATTCAAATTATATTTTCACCATTGCCATTTAAGGAAATCAACCGCATCCCTCGTTGCCCCTAAATGCTTGACACTATCCTCATATTGTAACGAAGCAACACACATAAAGAGTATGTCAATAACTTGCAATTGGGCAACCCTGGAAGATGTAGCTCCGCTTCGAAATGTCGGTTCATTTGTCGCTGACGTATATAAATTGATTTTCGCTTGATCGCCTACATTCGAACTTCCATACTTGGTTAAACTAATCGTCGTAGCTTGATTTTCGTTTGCTAATTGTAATATTTTCGTGATCTCTTGCGTTTCCCCTGAAAAAGAAATACCTACCACCACATCGTCCGCTGAAGTATTTGCCACGAGCGTTGCAGCCATATGCATATCTTTAAAAGCATATACTGTTTTATCAATGCGTAAAAATTTATGCTGGGCATCTTCTGCAGCAATACTGGAAGCACCTACCCCGATAAAATGGATCTGCCTAGCTTCTCTCAATGCATCGACTGCCTTTTTGAGCTCCTCTGTATTCAGTAAATCAGCTGTTTCCCTAATCGTTTGAATGGAGTTATCGGTCATTTTTTTAATAATAGAACTTGTTGATTCATTCGGTTGGATATCTTGGTAGCCTACATGATCATCCGGCTTTTGTAAATCACCAGCAATTCTTAATTTCAAATCCTGAAATCCTTTCAAATGAAGCGATTTGCATAAACGTATGACTGCTGCCCCACTCGTAGAACTCCGCTTTCCTAATTCATTTGCAGTTAGCGAAATCGATTCATGCGGATGATCTAAAATATAAGCTGCAATCTTTTTTTCAGAAGGAGGTAATTTCTCCAACATCTCCGTTAGTATAATTAAACCACCATTTGTCATACCATCAACTCACTTTGTATTTTATTTCTTTTTTCACTATAGAAGTTTTACCGTCCAAGCTAAACGACGTCGAGAAAACAAGTTTTTTCTAACATACGTTCTATAAACAGAGCCTACATTATAATAGAAAGCAAATTTGGTGTATGCAAGCTTGATACCACTTATTGGTATAAAAGATACGGTTCTCTTACTTGTCGAAAAGATTCCAATGCTTCTTCACAAGCATTTACAAACACATTTGTCTTTTCTTCTAAAATAAATTGTCTGAGCGATTTGGTTCCAGCTAATAAATCGAAAAAGTATTTATTGTTTTCATTCGTTATAAATGAAAATGTATCTGGGTAAAGAGAAGCGACAGTTTCAAGTAATAGGATACCTGTTACTACAGAGTTTAACAGATGACGATCTTCTATATGAAGTTGAACGCCTCCACATAATTGATTCTTATATTTTTGATAAAAAGGTGTAAACGATGTCGGTCTAGCTAGTACGCCAGGGATGTTTCTTTGATTAAAGGCGCTAGCTAATATTTGTCCATCTATAAAAGGAGCACCAATAACTTCAAATGGTTTCGTTGTACCTCTACCTTCTGATACATTCGTCCCTTCAACGAGACAAGTCCCCGGATACAGCATACTCATCTCGAGCGTCGGCGTGTTGGGAGAAGGTGGCACCCAGAATAGACCAGTCTGATCAAAGTACATCGTTCTCCTCCAGCCAACCATATGAATCACCGTCAATTCACAATAATAACCAAATACATGTTTAAATAAAACAGCAAGTTCGCCAACTGTCATGCCATGCCTATTCGGAATGGGCAAGAGCCCAACAAAAGAACGAACATCTTCTTCTACTACATTACCTTCCATTTTTATACCGCCAATTGGGTTAGGTCGATCCAATACGACAACATGCTTCCCTTCTTCCATACACGCTTCCATCACGTATGCCATCGTATAAATAAATGTATAATACCGCGAACCAATATCTTGTAAATCAAAAACAATGACATCTACAGGTTCAAGCATCTCTTTTGTCGGTTTTCTAGTCGTTCCATAAAGACTATACACTGGTAGCCCCGTATAAGGATCAACAGTTGATGTAACCTTTTCCCCTTCTTTAGCGTCCCCTCGTATACCATGTTCAGGAGCATAGAGTGCAGTAAGTTTAATATGTGGGTGATGGTAAAATAAATCAATAGCAGGAATTAACCGTTGATTCACCCCCGTCATATTCGTTACTAGACCAATTTTTTGATGTTTAAACTGCTTGTATGCTGTTTCCAAAAACACTTCCAACCCGAGCTTCATATAAAGTGCCCCCACTTTCATCTCCTATCTGGAAGATAAAGTAAAATCATGTTCAATCTCCTACACTTTTAGCAATCCGATCTACCTTTTTTATTTTGGTTATATCGTTACAGGAGATGTACCACTTACTTTCTCCTTACCCAAAACTGCTCCTGCTGCTACATGTAAAGCAGGATAAGTAAATTCATATGTGTTGATATATGCTTTCACTTGCGGGATATACCGCAAGTCATAGGGGCTTCGCATCGCAATAACGACAAATGACAACGGAGCTTGTACTAACTTCTCCACTAGCGTTACCTGCTTACTGCCTTTCGTAATGGTCAACGTACCAACAAAAATAAAGTCATAATGATGTGCTTTAGCAACGATTTCTTCTATATCAAGTTCTGTCAAATCCTCCGTGACATCTATCTTATCAACATTTTTATGATAGCTCTTTACTGCTTCATCTAATGCAAGTGTTGTATGCCGTTTATCTTCCACTTCCACCTTCGCTCCATCGTTAGGACAAAGGACAAGCACACGATCCTTTTCCTTCAAGGAAACCGGGATAACGTTTTCATTTTTTACAACCGTTATACTTTCCTTATACATTTGATAAGCTATCTCCTCATGTCGTTTACAGTTTACAACTTTCGGAATCGCCTCATTACCCACGAGCTGGATGCCATCCCAATGTAAGTATCTTTCCTTTAGGGAGTCTATTCGTCTAATGGATTGCGTAATAAAACTTCGATCTAACTCATTTGTTTCTATTAACTGGATGATTTTTTGAATCGCATCTTGTTGTTTACTAGCTGTATGAGAAATCATAAGTAAATTAACACCAGCTTTGATAGCCTCCACGGCACTCTGTTCTGTCCCAACTCCATTTGCAATTGCACGCATCTCCAAACAGTCTGTCGTTACAACGCCGTCAAATGCTAATTCCGTTCTTAATAATTCAGTAATGACCTTTTTAGATAATGTAGCTGGAACACCTTGCTTTGATTCAATAGCTGGAAAATACACATGTGCGGACATCACCGTATCAGCGCCAGCGTCTATACTTGCTTGAAATGGGAGAAGCTCAACACTTTTTAATCGTTCCTTACGATGAGAAATAACGGGTAAATCAAGATGGGAGTCCACATTTGTATCGCCATGACCAGGGAAATGTTTTAATGTCGTTATCACGCCACCATCTTGCATTCCTTGCATCATTTGCCTACCAAAATCTGCGACCATTTCAGCTGACTCTCCAAAAGAGCGGACACCAATAACGGGGTTATCTGGATTATTATTCACATCCAAAACAGGTGCAAGATTCCAATTAATCCCCAGTGCTTTTAGTTCCTTGGCAGTTGCTAGCCCGATGAGATAGGCATTCTTAGGATTATTCGTGGCACCTAACGCCATTGCTCCCGGAAAAATGGTGGTTCCTTCACCTAAACGACGAACGACCCCATTTTCTTGATCTACACATATAAGTAACGGATGGGTATAGCCTGCTTTTTTTGCTTCATTTTGCAAATCTGTCGTAAGGCGAAGCACATCTTCCGGTGTACCGATGTTTCTACTAAAAAGGATTATACTGCCAATATGGTATTGATGCATCATTCTCCTAATATAGTTAGGAACTTCCTTCCCAGGAAAACCAATAACCAATAATTTCCCTACTTCTTTCGCAAGGCTTAACTTCATTAAAAACACCCTCTCGTATAGTATATTTAGGCGCTCCTATTTGCCTATTATTTTTGTTTCCTAATCGAGATTGTATACGTGTTTGAACCTGTCTCTTTTCACTAGAGGCGGACATTGCTTGAAACCCCTCAGTCGCAAACAGCCAAGCTTATGCTGTTCTCAAAAGAGGCACCACCTTGCGCTTCAAAGGAATGATTACCTGCTCTTATTATTACTAGCTATTCGTTTCTTAGAGGTTTATGAGATGTTTCTAGATAAATGATCTTCGGATTATTTAAAACCATTCTTGCTTCTTGTAGATGTAGCCACACTATAAAGGCTGTTTCCTAGTGTGCATGCGGATCTTCATACACGTTAACTGTATACCTTGATGATGCGAACTTAGATGTAGTACTTTTTTAACAAACCACTTGTGCAATAGATTTTTTCTTCTCTTTTATTCTAGCATACATATCCGTTTAACCAAAACTAAATTTTACTTAAGTGTAAAATATTCCGATTTATTATTTTAGAGACTATCCTGTTATCTTTCTATAGTGGACTAGCGCTAACAATTCTATGATAGAGGTTCCTTCCTAAAGATTCTGCAGGCATTTGGTAAGGCCCGTCGAAATAAAGACGCTCTTCTGCTAACTCTTCTATTACAACCATTTTTCCTTCCACCCACTGTTTGATACGATATTGAACTGTATCCAAACGTGTAATCACTCCACCATATCGTATTTCAATGATTTCCCATCCAAACGGCTTATTCATAGAAAACCATAAATCTCTATGTGTATTTCTTAAATCAATGAGTTCCTGCTGTAACACTTTTATTTGCTCTAAATAAATTTGCATATTCTCTTTATGAACGGTGTCGTATGCCTGTTTGATATGTATCCCGAGTTCTGCCTTCGTACTTAACACTCTCGCCAACTGCTCATAAAAGGCAAATAGAGAAAAAAACGTTGGATTGCGTTCTTTTGCTTGTGTTAATTGCGGGATCATTTGTTCATAATGTTTGCCTAAAGATAGCCCTTTAATATTTTCATCATATAAGCCGAGCAAAATATCTTGCCACAACAAAAATTTAGAAGGATTTGACGCATGTAAATTATTTTCCGAAACACCAGGCGTTTCATCAAATTGATGTAAAACCATAAAATCGTTATAATTAGCACCTACACAGCACGCGAATCTCACTTGCCATGTTTTAGCATGAACGACTTGATGATACGTATGCTCTGCAAAAAGTTGTAACATTGGCAATGCGGTTGTCATTGGCGTTTCAGCCCCGTTATCTCCCCACATTGTAGCAAAAACTTCCTTTACTCCTTCTTTTTTACATGCTGTTAAGGCTGCTTCTGTCGTTTGTATAGCTTTGCCATAGTTTGGAGCAATACCATTCCAAGTCCAAACTCCACCTGCAAATACTGAATTTGGTTTCAAAACTTGATGTTTTTTTATAAACGTTTGATAGAATGCTTGTTCGGTATGATAGTAATCCCAATAAACGAGCTGGACATCAGGAATAGCAGCTACTATATCATCCGGTATATTGGCTTCGAGGTCGTAGTATCCACCAGTTTTAGATCCAAGTCGAAAATACATATCACTCCAAAGCATTGGTTTTAAGCCAAGTTTTTCGGTTATTGCAACGACCGCTTGCAAATGTTTATTCATAATGGCAAATCGCTGTTCGTAACCATTTCTTTCTAAGTATTTTCCGAGCCCTAATTGATGTGCTTCATCCATTCCAATATGAATTCGATTCGATTTGAATGGCTTAGAAGCAGCCTTTATGATCGCCTCGATAAAGGCATACGTTTTCTCCTCCCCTACAAGTAAAATATCGGCTGTATCTTTCATCTCTGTAGCATAGTTCCACTTTAACGCTTCTGTTAAGTGAGCTAGCGTCTGAATACATGGAATCATCTCTATCCCAAGGGCAGCAGCATATTGATCGCATGCTCTCAACTCTTGTTCTGTATACCTCCCACGCATATAACCAAAATAGGGGTATTCTTCTACTTCATACGTATCTTCTGTATAAATCATCAGCACATTTAAACCCATTACTGCCATTTTTCGTAGCATGTTTTTCATTTCTGATACACGCATTACTGCATTTCGTGAAGCGTCTAGCATAGCTCCGCTGTTATCGAATTGTGGCTCCTCCTCCAATTCAAATTCATGCTTTAATTGGAATTGCTCCAGCCACAAACCTAACGCTCTAAAAAAATGAATTGGCTTTTCAAAACAGATTTGCCCGATATACTGGTTTTTGGAAATATAAATAGAACCTTTCCTCTGTTGAACGTGAATTGGGAAACCATTGATATCATCTATTACAAACCCTAATTCTATGGCAAGTATTTTTAATCCATCATGTACAACGCTTACGTCACCAACAAACTTTATCTTCATATCTATCCTCTCTCCCTTGGTACGATAAAGTAAATGACTGCATCATCTGGTTTTCAATTACTATCATCATATCACAAACAAAAGGTGGATGAAATAAATATTTAGAAATATTTTATTTTTCTGTAACTTGATTTCATTGTTTGAAGATGTTTGCCTAAAGATTGTAAAATTCATTCTTTTACACAATCAAACTGATTTTGTGTTCACTAAACTCGCTTGCAGTGCGTGGCAGATTAGATGGTACTATCTTCATGCATGAAATGACGCTTTTTTTATAAAGTGAAACTTCCATGCGCAGGGCTATTACTACTTGGCATGACTTATTATTTGAACTATCATATAAGAGAAAATATGGTTTATTGGAGAACTTTTTTAAGAAACGAAATTAAAAATTAGGTGCGAACCCCAAGTGCACATGAAAACCCCGGGAGATTCGCACCAAAAATCACTTGCTTTTTTGGTGATTTTTGTAATAAAGTTGAGAGTAACTAATCATATTTGAGATTTCTAATCTAAAAATGGACTGTTTTTAATTGTTTTTTTTAATTTTTAGGAAGAAATCGCCGTCGCACCTTGTATAGGTGCGTGGATTGAAATCCATAAATATCACTCTCCAATAAAAGAAAATTCGTCGCACCTTGTATAGGTGCGTGGATTGAAATGATTGTCTTTGATAAAATCGATGTCACTAGCGTTGTCGCACCTTGTATAGGTGCGTGGATTGAAATATCATTGCGTAATCGCATTGAGCACCCCCATAAACGTCGCACCTTGTATAGGTGCGTGGATTGAAATCTTCTCCGCCTGCTCCTGTTCGATTTGCGCTAATGTCGCACCTTGTATAGGTGCGTGGATTGAAATATTTCTGCCGCTACACCTAATGCTTTTAAGATCATGTCGCACCTTGTATAGGTGCGTGGATTGAAATAGCAAGCGCGCGTTGATTTGCAGTGGAAGCAATTGGTCGCACCTTGTATAGGTGCGTGGATTGAAATCAAAATTGTAGAAGATCATAATTATATATGGAATGTCGCACCTTGTATAGGTGCGTGGATTGAAATCCTAAGTAAGGAAGATTCTTTTTTAAATTTTTCAGGTCGCACCTTGTATAGGTGTGTGTAAATTGAAATATAGCTCAATAGCGCCCTTACCTCGTGGAGTAGCATCTTGTATTAAAATCAACCTATCGTAGTCCTTCTTCGTCTAATAGTTACAAGGAGGAGATACTATGAAAGAACAAATTAATTATTTGATTTTCTCAATACTGACATTCGTTGGTTTTACGTTGATGTTTCCTGAGATGGGTAATGTAACTAAAACCATATATTTTGCATTCATTATATGGACCTTCATACTCATCATAATTTCAATAAGAATAATAATGAAGAATAAAAAACATCTTAGCTATTTTAATTACTTAATTAGTTTCCAAAATATAAGTCACATGAAATAAGTTATATTTCATGTGACTTATCATCAAATAATCAATAAAACTGCATACCATTAATGACTCTTAAGAAAAAAACCATTAAGCCAAAGGTAGTTGGTACCTAATTACCCTCATACATATCATCTTAACAAAGGAATACGGTCTCTATATAGCTCCATTTGCTTTAGATTTTTATCATCCGAACCATCCATATTCGCACTTACAAGTAATGGAGGTCTTTCATCGCGGCGTAAAAGTTCTTCTATCGTCATACTAATAAGCGTTTGGACAAGCACTATCCCTACAACAGATGAAGATGGTCCATACCGTGATTCTAAACCTGGAGATTTTAAAAATGCGTCTCCTACTTCGCCATAATTATCGAAAGCTAAATCAGTTAATTCAAATAACCGCTTACCACTTTCATGGCGTGATTTTACTGATTTGCTATGTTCAAATGAAGATATTGATATGGTATATACATTTTTTTGTTTCATATAAAAAGTAGCTTCAATAGGAAAAACATTCCTCCCTGAATTAGAAACAACCAAAAACACATCGTAACCACGAATATCTACACCTTCTAATAACACTTCCGCATAACCAGATAACCTTTCCATTCGAGTGCTTTTTGTAGCTCCCTCATGTAGCATAAATCCAGAATCAAGAATAGGATTAACGAATAACGCTCCACCTGCCCGATAAAAGATTTCCACCGCTATCATATGTGAATGCCCTGTTCCCAGCACATGTAAAACGCCACCCTGCTTCACACAATCCGCAATTAAACTTGAAGCTTGTTCCAATTGATTCGTTTGCTTACTAATTGCTCTATGTAGCTTATTCATTACTCCCTCTACATAGCCATGCATATATACATCTCCTCCTCGAAAGCAACAAAAGTGCTTCTATTACTTCCCTTTGAATCATTCTTTAGGCAAAATTTTAATTCCACTTATACCAGCTTGAATAGCAGTTTGCTTTAATTCACTTAATGTAGCGTTCTCCCTAGTAAATAAAACTTCCAACACCATAGAAATATTAGCACCAGCCACTACAGCACCTGCAATTTTTCTTTCTTGCAAAATTTGTGCACTTATTTTAAATGGAGTTCCTCCCACAATATCCGTCAGAAACAAAATATTAGTGACATTATTCATGCTATCAAGATAATGCTCTAATTTCTCTCTTAAATCACTAGGTTCATCGCTCTCCAAAAAATCAACATACTTAACTTCATGCTGCTCACCAGCAATTAATTGAATGGTTGATTTCACACCGCTAGCATAAAACCCATGACCAGTAATGACCACTCCTGTCATACATTTGCCTCCTATTTTCTTTAAAATATATTGAAATAAAATCACACTTCTTACTCAAAGTGCCCTCGTTTATAAAAATCCAAAATACTTACCTACTAATCCCAAAAGTACAATAATACCTATAAGTTTAATTGGAGAAAAACCCTTTCGTAACAACATATATAGTAACAACGTAAAACCAAAGGGCAATAAATTAGGCATAATTTGGTCTAATAAATCTTCTTGTATCTTTATCTCCGCTTCACCTGCTGTTGCTTTTAAAGGAGTTTGAATACTAACGTAAGAAGCAATTAAAGCTCCTACCACCGTAATACCGACAATCGTAGCTGCATGTGCAATATCTTTCGTACCGGATTTTAGTTTTTGCATGGCATTTATTCCTGATCGGTAGCCAAAATAGATGCCTCCGAAACGGATAAGAAAATGCACCGCATTAAAACTAAGCAAGAAAATAATTGGACCAGCCACATTCCCTTCCATTGCTAATGACACGCCAATCCCCGCACAAATTGGAAGTAATGTAAGCCAGATTAGCGCATCACCGATTCCTCCGAAAGGTCCCATCATTGCTACTTTTACTGCACGGATAGAGTTTCCATCTTGTTTCTTTTCTTCCATAGCAGCAATCATCCCAAGAATAATGGTAGAAATAAATGTATGGCTATTAAAGAAATCTAAATGCCGTTGCATTTTCTCTGAAAGTTCTTTTTTGCTCTTCGAAACACGCTCCAAAGCCGGAAGTATACTGTAAAGCCATCCCCCTGCCTGCATTCTTTCGTAGTTAAATGAACTTTGCAAAAAGAAAGAACGGAAGGCCATTTTAAATAAATCATATTTAGTGATTACTTTTTGCATCCTATTTTCTTCCACTTGCTCCTTTTTTACATCAGATACCATTCGTTGTCGTCTCCTTTCGCTCTGTACTCTTTCGGAAATAATCGTACATTGCAATTGCAATAGCAATAATGGCAATACCTATTAACGACAATTCAAAATATGTCACTAAAACAAAACCTATCAAAAGAAACGGAATATATTGCTGCTTCAGCATAATATGAAGTAACATAGCAAATCCAACTGCGGGCATCATTCCCCCAGCCACACTTAAACCATCAAGTATCCAAGAAGGCAAACTTTCTAAAGCAGTTCTAGCGGAATCAACACCTAAATAAATTGGTAAAAAAGCAACGATGAAATTAAATAAAAATAATACAGGCAACTGCGAAAGACTAAGCCATTTTATTTTTCTTACATTACCTGCTACTGCAAGCTGATCAAATTTATGCATAATTGGAGAATATACCGTAAACAACAAAGTGATCGCACCTTGAACAGCAACCGCGAACGGTACAGCTACACTCACCGCTACCTTTGGATCTTGATCTAATAAAATAGCGAATGCAGTCCCGATTATACCGCCAATTACAACATTTGGCGGCTGCGCTCCTCCAATTGATACAAGTCCCATCCATATTAATTCTAGCGTTGCTCCTGTAATTAACCCTGTCTCCATATCTCCTAGAATAATTCCAACAACAACCCCGGTAACAATCGGTCTGTGTAAATGGGTTTGAAAATTAAATTGATCAATTCCAGCTATTCCAGCCCATATAGAAATAAGGATAGCTTTTATTAACATGCAATTTCACATCCCTTCATTATAATAAGCCAACAATGTCATATCCCCGTTCTTCTGGTACACGCTGAATCGTTTGTTTAACACCCATTTCTGCTATTTTTCTTATACACGCTCTGTCTGCTTCATTAATGGCAACGGATTTAGCAATTTGCTTCTTCCCATCTTCGTAGTGAAGATTGCCAATATTAATTTCTTTAATTTCTAGGCCTCCTTCAATTAATTTCAATGCATCCTGAATATATCTGACAACAACTAGTAACTTTTGCTGCGCGGATGCTTGTGGTAATTTAAGAATGGCTTCTTCTATAGAAAAATAGCGGGTTTCAATTCCTGACGATACCGCCATATCCATTAAGCTTTGCTGAAACGTATCATTAGCAACTTCATCATTAACTACAACAATCATATTTGCTCGCAAATAATTCACCCAACCAACAGCAACTTGTCCATGAATTAATCTATAATCAACTCTTGTTAACAATATATTAGCCATCCTTACACTCTCCTTCATTCGCAAATAAGTACAAATATTCTCTTACAGCTTGCTTTATCTTATCTTCCGATTCAGGGGCTAACAACGTCGTATATGCTTCATAGTCTCTTTTCTCCCAGTATTTTTTTGGAACAATGTATCCGATTTGATCGTTTGTATTTCCTGCAAATAATAGTGGGAAATCAAAATAGGTTGCAATCTCCTCTCCCGATTCGAAATAGAATTCGCCTGGTATACCAACAAACACAATATGTTTAATCCGAAACAGTTGAATCACTGTCGTAATATCATTTACTTTTTTTACATTTTTGACTATTTGCAGTAAACAATTAGCCCCTTCTATTTGTGACGCTATTCTGCGTAATTCTCCCACAGAAACTTTATCTTGTTTCTCGCTATATATAGCCTGTAAATTTTTCAACTCCTGTTTAATCGTTTTTTCATCAGGTATATCTCGCATTTGTAAAGTAATTGGATATAACGCTGCTCTTACAATTGGCCGCTCTATAGCTGTTGCACTTTCTGAAGTTTGAATTACCTTTTGTGCTAATTTCCCACCTATACGCTCTACTTCTTGAAAAGTGGATGCTTTTCGCGTAAAGCGTGTACTAATATCTGCTGATGGACCATTTATAAACATGGCACAGTTTACATCCGAACGCTCCTCTAAAGCTTTGCTCACTTCACCGGGGAAATCAGCGCTAATATATACGTTATTAGCGTTTAAAATGGTTGGGTGGCATGCAAAATGATACATTATTGCCTTTTCTCCTTGTTTATTCGTAAACGTAATAACGCTTACTTTATGATCATAGCTAGCTTCTAAATTGTTACGATTGGTAGCTATTCCTTCTGCAACCCCTTCCCCAAACTTAACCTCACATATCTCTAAATTTTTTAATGCATAATCAATAGCTGCTAATATTTGGTTGTGTTGATGGTCTACAATTGACTTTGTATATGGTAAATAGCCATTCAGATACGGATGAGCAGTTACAAGTAAAGAACTCTCATCAAATATGCCTCCGGGGCCTGAGTGGGTATGGGTTGCATGAACAAACACATGATGTTTAGGTATGGAAAAGTTCTCCCAAATCCTTTTTGTTAATAATTTCACATAATGAGAATCAATGCCTACTAAATCAAGATTTATCATAATAAATAAGTCATTTTCATTCGAAAATACAAATACTCGCGTGTAAAGAGGATCATGAATTCCTGCTGCTTTTCTTTCCTTCATATAACCTGCTAAGTTTGTACCTATTTGAGGGGTAATTTCTTTCTTTGCTGTTCCACAGTGAAGCGGCATATAGTATTATAGCTCCTTTCATGATAATTAAATGTTAGTCATCGATTAAACACCGAAAAAGGAATGATTATTCTTCCTGTACTTAGCTCCAAGACAGCTTGTTTTTCATTTGGAAAATTTGTCCAGATAAAGTAACTCGACATCTACTTTAAAGAACAATTCATACTTTATTCATGTGTGTTGCCAACCAAGGTAATTTTGTTAATTTTCAGTTAGTATCGACGATAGGTCATTCAGCAATTACTTCTTGTTTATATATTTGTAGATTTCTCCCCAACATATACCTCCTTCCCTTTAATATTATTTCGTACTATACACACTATAAATGATAAATAAGTTATCGTCAATAGTTTTTTGAAAATAATAGTATCATTTAAACTATCCTTTCCCTTTTAAACTAGATTGATATTGAGATGATAGATTTAAAGAACAAAGGCTCGGGGCGCCCGGTTAGCAACGTAGCGAGTGGAACGAATCAATGAAAGTTTTAGGAATCATGCTCCTGCAACAGGAGTATACCGGCGCCCTCCCGCAAGCCCGTCTTTAGTCGGCCTTCCTATTTAGAACGAACCGATGATGACTTAGCTTAAGGCAATGCAGTGAAGTCGAGTCGCCTAGTTGTTGGACGCTTGCGCCGGACGTGGCTAAATAAATTAGTTAGTTTATCCACAGCTGCAAAATTTGACAATTTCCTCTAATTTCCTAGACAAAAACAAAAAATCATGCTCCCCTCCCATGTGGCACATGATTTTTTAACGTTGTACCCTTTTCTTTTGAATAAGCAGTCTAAGAGGTTATCATAAATCGTTTTAAACTAATAGAAAATAGATATATAGATTCACATGCTTATAACTCCTAGAATCAATAGCTATTTGTTTTCCTCAACGTCATCTTCCTCTCATTTACCATTACTTCCATTAAAAATATCTGAAACGTTTTTCATCATTATTACAGTATGGTTTATACTTTACTAATGTATCTTATCAAGATTAACGTTTCATTATAGTTGTATGAGTGCTTTTCGTCTCATTAACTACCCGCTTCTTTTAAATAACTTATTTATCGCAACCATTTATAAATAACCAAATAATATACAAGATTTTATTGTAAGTATTTTTTGAAAACTTTATTATTATAGATAAACATTTTATCGGTTGTCCGTTATAATAGAGGTAATTTGAGGTGATGAGGTGATGATGTGAAAAAGAACTCCCCTGTATTTGGAAATAGATTGAAATTTCTACGGAAGCAGAGGGGCTTAAAACAGGAAGAAGTTGCAAAGTCTCTTAACATTTCCCGTGCTAGGTATTCCCATTACGAGAACAATCATGTAGAGCCAGATATAGAAATGCTTAAAAACTTATCTCGTTTTTATAATGTAACCATTGATTACCTAGTAGGAAATGGTAATCAAAACAATGATAAAGATGAAGTTTTAGATATTGATCCAGAATTAAAACTTTGGTATAGGGATTTGCCAAGCAATGGAGAGAAAGATATGCTTCGGCTTAAAAAAATTTGGGATGTATTTAAAGAAGAATAAAACTGATGTTGTAAAGCTTTCTTCGTTTTAGAATGTATAAGAAATTTTTCTATTGGAGTTTGGTTTCAAAAAGGCGTTCAGAAATTTCCTTTATATAATACGACAACGGATAACTAAAGCTTTCATGACCGCCTTTTGTGTATTCATTAATTGTTCTAAACACAACAATTTTTACATAATATACTTGGTGCGAACCCCAAGTGCACATAAAACCCAGGGGGATTCGCACCAAAATCCACTTGCTTTTTTATTGGTTTTTGTAATAATATTGAATATAATTAATAATATTTAAAATTTTCAACCTAAAAATGGTCTGTTTTTGATTATTTTTGTTAGTTTTTTAGGGTGAACTCGCTACGTCGCACCTTGTATAGGTGCGTGTATTGAATACTGCATAAACAACTTTTATGCTGTTAACAATACCATAAATTAAAGTGGTTTGTAGCTAAAAACTCATAAAGAAAGGATGATGAATATGCTTGTTTTATATCCTTTAGTACAAGGAGTTTTTATAGGGGGCATTGTTGTAGCCTTAACCATCTTATTTGTCAAGGCCATTAAATATAAAATTGTTATTTATGCACCTAGCTCTCTAGCAATTGTTATTTCTCTTATAATGTTGGTGGAAGCGCATACTGCTGCATGTGCTGCTCCTAATTGTTATACTTCAATGATAAATATTATTACTTCTATTACTGTATTAATCTTTTCAATCCCCTCTTTCATTTGCGCCTATTTAAAAGTTGGTTAAGGTAATATCCCAACAGGAAGCTGCATTAGCAAAGTAGTAAGCGTTCATAATAGTGAACCTGATCACGAAGCTGGTTACTCACTGCTTACATTGACCATATATGCTAACTCAAGGCGATAGAATTCGTAAGGGCTCAGAAGCAATTAAAGTGGCTGTAACTGAGGGGTTTTTCTTTTTAAGAAGCACTTTTCTCTTCTATTTTTTATACAGATATAGGTTGGTTTCTTTAAATAGGTCGCACATTACATAAATATACTTATCTACTAACTAAAAAACCGCTAGTTATACAAGTTTGCCTTCCCACGCATAGCGTAGGGCTTAATCTATTGTTCTACAACTAGCGGCTCCTCATTTTTTTCAATACCATTGAACTATTTTCAATAATTGAATATATCCGCATACTTTTTTAACAAGTCCCCTAAAAAACAATCAATTCAAATCCGTGAAAATTTTACCAGGGTTAAAAATATGATGTGGATCTAGACTGTCTTTAATACTTTTCATCACTTGAAGAGCTGCGCCATGCTCTGCCAGTTGATATTTTGCTTTACCAACCCCAACGCCATGTTCACCAGTACATGTTCCACCACATGACAAAGCATAGGAAACAATTTGCTCATTCACCTTATTTGCTTTTGCTATATCTTCTGGATTCTGTGCATCAATCATCATTAATATATGATAATTACCATCGCCGACATGCCCCACAATTCCTCCGGGGAACCCTGAAGCCTCCACAGCAGCTCTACCTTGTTTAATAGCATTTGCCAAATTAGAGATTGGCACACAAACATCGGTTACCATCTGCTTTTTCCCAGGATAATGATGTAAAAAAGCGTACGCAGTTTGATGTCGTGCTTCCCACAAACGATTTCTCCCTAGCGTATCTGCTTCAAATGCGAGATCTTGACATTGATGTTCCTCTAAAATTTCCGTAGTAAAATTCATATCCTCTTGGAGGCCCGCTTCATTTCCATGAAATTCTATAAAAATTGTCGGTATTTCTAAATAATCCGTATTACTAAATAAATTGATGTGTTTCATCGATGATGCATCTACGAGTTCCACCCTAGCAACAGGAATGCCAGCTTGTAATATAGCAATAACTGCCCCCACTGCATCATTTAACGTAGTAAATGCCGCTCTTCCTGCCACCATTTTTTCTGGTATACCATGTACTTTTAACGTAAGTTCTGTAAAACAACCAAGCGTTCCTTCTGAACCAATAAATAATCCATTAAGATGTAATCCAGAAGAAGACTTCGCTGCCATATTCCCCGTATGAATAACGCTACCGTCTGCTAAGACAACCTGCAAATTCCTAACCTGATCTCGCATTACACCATATTTAACAGATGTTGTGCCACTTGCATTTGTCGCTGCCATCCCTCCTAGAGTTGCATCGGCACCCGGATCAACAGAGAAAAATAAACCGTACTTTTTCAACTCTTTTTCCAATTGCTTTCGCGTCACACCTGGTTGCACCTTAACTAAAAAATCATCTGGTCGTACTTCCAAAATTTGATTCATTAAGGAGAAATCAATCGTAATCCCTCCTTGATATGGAATAGCACTCCCTTCCAGGCTCGTACCTAACCCAAAAGGCACTATCGGCACATTAAACTCCGAAGCCAGCTTCACCACACGACTTACTTCTATTGTTGTTTTTGGAAAAACAACTACATTTGGTAAAGCAGGTGTATGGTAAGATTCATCTGCACTGTGCTGCTCTAATATCGTTTCATTATCACTTATACGATCTGATGGAAGTATCTGTTCTAATGCATTCATAAATATCATTTTCTACTCTCTCCATCCCACATTAATTTAAATAATTCAAAAATTAAACCTGTATGTAAACACATATTACTTTCCCTGTGAACTACTTAGAGGTTAACAGTAAAAAAATATCATCATTTACACAACAATACTTACAAGTGTGTTAAAAAAGCAATACTCTCCCCCCATAGGAAGACCTTATCATATTTATGAATTATTGAGAAGTTACCAATTATCCTAAAATTTCATGAACACATTCCTTCCTTTTGTAAGAACAACACGGATAACCATGCTGCTACTAAAAAGATGAACAAGTAAATGTCAAAAAATATCGTTACTGTGATTTAAATAAAATTGCTATAAGGAAGACACGTATAGTCAAGAATAAGTAATATTGACGTTACAAAAATTTGCAAGCTAGAAACTAAAAAACAGTATTGTACAATTATATTCATGAAATGACTAATTATGAATTATGCCTTATAATGAATATAAAATTATTCATATCATTTCAGTTTACTTTTTAGTGCGAACCCCAAGTGCACATAAAAACCCTAGGGGATTCGCACCAAAATTTAAGTAATATTACGGTAATATATGTAATATAATTCCATTTACTCAGATTATTTGCGATTTCTAAGCTGAAAACGGGCTGTTTTTTATGATTTTTGTAACTTTTTAGTATAAAATCGCAGTCGCACCTAATATAGGTGCGTGGATTGAAATAATTCTTGTTCCAGATGCTTTAGAAGTATTAAAAAGTCGCACCTAATATAGGTGCGTGGATTGAAATCAGGACTTTTATCCATCGACATTAGTGATATTTCGTCGCACCTAATATAGGTGCGTGGATTGAAATTAAAAAATCTCCAATTAAATTTCCTCTTTTGTCGGTCGCACCTAATATAGGTGCGTGGATTGAAATTCCTATTTTAGCAGAATTAGATATATTTAATATTGTCGCACCTAATATAGGTGCGTGGATTGAAATTGCCATTCCAGCAACCTTATATCTTTCTACTAATGCGTCGCACCTAATATAGGTGCGTGGATTGAAATATATCATCAACTGTAATTGTATAAATAACGTCAAGTCGCACCTAATATAGGTGCGTGGATTGAAATACTTTGCTACTTTAGCAGACGGCGTACGTTACGCGTCGCACCTAATATAGGTGCGTGGATTGAAATAGGGTGGCAGAAACGTAAAGATATTTGGTTTGATAATGTCGCACCTAATATAGGTGCGTGGATTGAAATTGTTTATAGGGGTGTTTAATAATGAATAATACAAGTCGCACCTAATATAGGTGCGTGGATTGAAATTGCCACACTGCCCACTAAAACAACATATCCATTTGTCGCACCTAATATAGGTGCGTGGATTGAAATTTCCTTATTAAGGCAGGGGAAGATTCCGCACCAAAGGTCGCACCTAATATAGGTGCGTGGATTGAAATGAAATACATTTTAATGGTAAACCAACACTTACAAGTCGCACCTAATATAGGTGCGTGGATTGAAATGTGTGACTCCGTTTAATAGTCGCCGCTCATGTGCGGTCGCACCTAATATAGGTGCGTGGATTGAAATTATCGTTAGTATATTTTTAATATCTATCCTTGAGTATGTCGCACCTAATATAGGTGCGTGGATTGAAATAACAACCCGGAAGTAATGAAGCTTTATAGGCAAGGTCGCACCTAATATAGGTGCGTGGATTGAAATATCAATAAATCCGTCTTGTGTTAAAACAAACTTCGTCGCACCTAATATAGGTGCGTGGATTGAAATGTTAAATCTTTTTGTCTCCATATCTCTTTGTATGTCGCACCTAATATAGGTGCGTGGATTGAAATAACTTGTTGTGGTATTTCAATATCTAATGTAAAAGTCGCACCTAATATAGGTGCGTGGATTGAAATAACTTGTTGTGGTATTTCAATATCTAATGTAAAAGTCGCACCTAATATAGGTGCGTGGATTGAAATCTTTCTAAGTGTCCACGTATTACAACATTTTCGGGTCGCACCTAATATAGGTGCGTGGATTGAAATTAACCGCAGAGGAAGCTGTTGCATTTGGTCTTGGTCGCACCTAATATAGGTGCGTGGATTGAAATGTAAATGGCATGACGGGGAAATTGTTTTAAACGACAAGTCGCACCTAATATAGGTGCGTGGATTGAAATTTGTGGTTTTTTAATATTAATTTGGCATCTGCATCGTCGCACCTAATATAGGTGCGTGGATTGAAATCTGTGCAATAGCAGGAATATATTTAACGTTCTTAGTCGCACCTAATATAGGTGCGTGGATTGAAATCTCGACGCACACGCATTACAGGCGGACTACAACGCGTCGCACCTAATATAGGTGCGTGGATTGAAATGTCAAGGGGCGTACTTACAAGGTGGCGCAAGTTAAGGTCGCACCTAATATAGGTGCGTGGATTGAAATCTTCTTTTCTTATAGCTGTCTTGATATATCCATCGTCGCACCTAATATAGGTGCGTGGATTGAAATGTTTAATCTGCGCCGTTCTTTCGTTTGTTCCTTCGTCGCACCTAATATAGGTGCGTGGATTGAAATAGACTTAGACTCTATCGTTAGCCTACCAGTTGTAGTCGCACCTAATATAGGTGCGTGGATTGAAATTTTATCTATTGAAGGAATTTTGATTGATTTAATGTCGCACCTAATATAGGTGCGTGGATTGAAATATCCATGTTATCCTTAAATAGCGTGTCGGTATCACGTCGCACCTAATATAGGTGCGTGGATTGAAATTTTTTGCACACGTCCTGTTTCAATTAAATTCATGGTCGCACCTGATACAGGTGCGACATGGGAATCATCACATAAAACTTCAATAATCATGAAACATCGCTTGTATTTCTGATAGGTCATCCGTCAGAGTAAGTGCTAACATTAACAATATTCTAGCTTTTTGCGGTGACAAGTTATCTGCGGTTATAAAAGGAAAAGTATCAAAACTTTCAATAGGGACAACCCGTCCTTCAAAGCACCGACTACTTCTAACCACTACTATTCCTTTTTGACAGGCTTTTTTTAGCGCCTTCTCCTCTTTTGGGGAACACCTTCCCGCCCCCGTCCCAGCTAACACAATTCCAGAATACTTCCCACTATCAACAATAAAATTAATAATATCTTCGTTTACACCAGCGTATGAATACACAATGGCCACCTCAGGTAAGTTTCTAACGTTACTATTATCATTAAACACAGATTGAAAAGTATGCTTTCTATTTGGATATCTATCATATAGCACGGTGTGTTCTGCGCTTACATACCCTAAAGCCCCTACTTTACCTGATTGAAATGTGTCCAAGCTATACGTATCTGTTTTGGCTACTTCTCGGGCAGAATGAATTTCATTGTTAGCAACAACAAGCACTCCTTTTGCATAGGATTGTTGATCAACCGCTACTTTAACGCCCGTCCACAAATTGTTTAACACATCAGAACCAATAGCAGTAACAGGTCGTTGCGCACCCACCAAAACAACTGGTTTTTTACTTTTTACCGTTAAATGTAAAAAGTAAGCCGTTTCCTCTAACGTGTTTGTTCCATGCGTAATAACAATTCCATCATATTGCTTTTCGTTAAGCAATCCATTAACAAGTGTTTTCAACTGTATCCAATCAGAACTACCCATTTTCGTACTACTCCTATTAGCTAGCTGATAGGTATCCACTTGTGCTACATCCAAAACTTCCGGAATTTGTTCCAATAAATCTTCTCCAGTATAATAACCAGTTCGATAGTCTTTTAGATCAAGACGGTTTATCCCTTTACCTGAAATAGTGCCACCACTTGCAATTAACTTTAGGCTTTTCATCAATACACCACCACTTAAGTAATCGTTTTCTTTTTAAAAGCAGGAATAACAATGGACAATAATGCTACTATAAAGAGAGCTATTGCTATAGGACTTTCTAAAAAAATGCCCAAATCACCTTCAGAAATAGTCAGTGACTGCCTTAAAGATTGCTCCATCATACCCCCCAAAATAAAACTCAAAATAAACGGAGGGGCAGGAAAACGCGCTAATCGCATTAAAAACCCAATAACCCCAAATATAAGTAATAAGTAAATGTCAAATGTGTTAAAACTAATAGCATAGACGCCAAGCATACAAAAAGTAATTACTAGTGATATAAGAAGTGGTCTAGGAATAAGTAACAGCTTGGAAATATACGGGATCAGCGGCAAATTTAATATTAATAAGAAGACATTTCCGATATACATACTAGCAATAACGCCCCAAAACAAGGTCGGTTCATCCTCAAATAACAGAGGGCCAGGTTGCACTCCTAGCACAAGTAACGCTCCTAATAACACAGCTGTCGTACCTGATCCTGGAATTCCAAGACTTAATAACGGAACAAACGCACCACTGGTAGCTGCATTGTTAGCAGTTTCTGGAGCTGTTAATCCTTTTATGGAACCTTTCCCAAATTGTTCAGGTCTTTTCGATAATTTTTTCTCAACAATATAACCAATAAAAGAAGCAATCGTTGCGCCAGCGCCCGGTAACACACCAATGATAAATCCAAGAAAAGATTGCCTTGTTGCTGGCCCTTTCATTTCTTTAAGATCCGATTTCGTCAGCTTGAGACTACCAATATTTTGGTGTATATCGTTCTTCTCTTTAAAAGAGTTAATGATTAAAAAGCAAATTTCAGCCAAAGCAAACAAACCTAGAGCTATAACTAAAAATTCAATACCACTTAATAAATTTGTCATCCCAAACGTAAAACGAGGGGTCCCTGTTTGCGCATCAATCCCTACTGTGGCAAACATAAAACCAATCACTCCCGAAATAAACGCTTTCACAAGAGAACCTTCTGATAAACTAGCAATAGCCGTTAGCGCTACTAACATTAAAGCAAAGTACTCAGGCGGTCCAAATGCAATCGCCACTGAGGCAAGCATTGGAGCAAATAACATGAGTAATACAATTCCTACCGTTCCACCAATAAAAGAAGAAATAGCTGCAATGGCAAGTGCTTTTCCCGCTTTTCCTTGTTTCGCTAATGGATGACCATCAAAAGCTGTGGCTACTGTTCCAGATATACCTGGAGCATTTAACAAAATCGATGATGTAGAACCTCCAAATACAGCGCCGTAATAAACTCCCGCCATCATAACAAGAGCAATAGTAGGATCAAACCCATAAGATATAGGAATCATGACCGCAATTGCCGAAATTGGACCTAATCCCGGTAACATACCAATAAAAGTACCTGCCAACACACCGATAAAAACAAAAATAATCCCTTCTACACTAAAAGCAACCTGAAAACCTGATAGTAATCCTTCCAAACCTCCCATAGTAACCTCCCTCTAAAAAGGCATAACCCCTTGCGGCAACCGAATTTGTAATGCGCTCGTAAATAAAAGATAAAATGTTAATGGTACGAGAATAGCTATAACAGCATTAATTACATGTTTTCTATAACCTAATAAGTACGAGCAAAAGAATATGAAGAAAGTGCTTACAATTAAAAACCCTAAACTCTCTAAAAAACTAGCATAAAGAACGATGAGCAAAAACACACCAAGTAATTTCAGCAAATCAGTCTTATTTATATTTAATTTGTCATTTTCAACGTCCCCTTTTCCGAAAAATAAGATAGTGGAAAGAACTAGTAATAATATTCCTAAAATTATTGGCAAAGCATTCGAATCTATTGGTACATAAGCATAGGATGGCAATCTATAGGCAAAGAAAAGATATAAAATAGCTATGCACCAAAGAAGCACTGCAATTTTTCTATTTAATGTTTTTAACATGTTTATAGATCAACTCCCATCTTGCCCTCATTCATTTTTTAATATTCCTAGCTCATCCAGTAATTGTTCAGACTCTTCTTTCTGTTCATCTAAAAAATCTTTGTACTCTTCTCCATACATGAACATTTCATCCCAACCATACTGCTTTCGAATTTCTTTCCATGCTTCTGACTCATTTAATTCTTTAAACTTAGAAACATAAAAATCTATGGCGTTTTCGTCAGTATCAGGTGGTGCAAAAAAACCTCGCCAATTCACAAAATAGGAGTCAATCCCCTGTTCTCGAACCGTTGGAAATTCAGAAATAACTTCTCCTTCTAATCGCTCTTCTGAAGTGACTCCAAGCACCTTGATTTTCCCAGCCTTTGCTTGTTCAATGGTTTCCGCAACACCAGTTGAATAAACATCAGCACTTCCGTTCAATAAAGCTGTTAATGTTCCTCCATCTTGCTCAGATACATATTTAATTTTTTTAATATCTACTCCAGCTTCCTTGGCAATTTTCACAAATTGAATATGATCCATACTCCCAGGAGAAGATGCGCCAATGATTGTAACGGATGAAGGGTCTTTCTTCATATCTTCAAATAAATCGTTTAAATTCTCCCATTTTGAATCTGCCCTTACTGCAAAAGCACCATAATCAGCAATTACATTGGCAATTGGCGTAAAATCATTATGATCATACTGAGATTGACCATTTAATGGGTAAGCGTAAAATAAAATACACATAACAATCACAGGGCATCTATGTGATAATCTTCTTAGAAAATAAATTAGGAGGTTATGCGATGACCCTAAAAGACAAGCGAATAGAATGGAAAGCGCGGTATGATGCCTGGAAAAAAAGCGGACAAAGTATATCTGAATGGTGCCGAGGGAAAGAAATTAAAACGCATCAGATGTATTATTGGGTGCAACAATTTCGTGAGCACGGCAAAACTTCCATCAAGAAAAGCGCATCCAGGGAAACACAATGGCTAACCGTTCAAATGGGTGATTTTCCACTTGTACCACCTCACGAGAAAGAACCAATCTTTATTCACGTTGGTTCTACCTCCATTGAAGTGCGATCAGGAACGGATATGAACTTACTCTCGGATATTATTCATGTTTTAGGGAAGTAATCACGTTCATGAATATGCCATTTGAAAAAGTGTATTTAGCTTGCGGTAGCACAGATATGCGTAAATCGATTGATGGACTTGCTGCCATTGTGATAGAATGCTTCGATTTAGACCCTTTTTCTCCTTGCCTGTTTGTATTTTGTAACCGAAAGCGTGATAAGTTAAAAATACTGCAATGGGAAGTCAACGGATTTTGGCTGTATTATCGTCGGCTTGAAAAAGGAACATTTCAATGGCCATCCGATAAAGACTTAACGCCTATATCTATTAGCCCACGTCAATTTCGCTGGTTGTTGGATGGTATGTCGATGAACCAGCACCAAGCACACAGAGAAGTACTAGCGCGCACGATTCTATAAAAAATTGAAATATAGAAATACGGGAATTCGACTAGGCAAGTCGGGTTCTTTTTCGTATACTAATTTTATGGATAAAACAGCGGAAACAAACAAGAAAACAATGGAATATTATCAAGAGCTCAACGAAAAGCTAGAGTTGGAAAAAGAAGAGTTAGAAGCAAAATTAAAATGGTATGAAGAACAATTTAGATTGCTTCAACAACAAAAATTCGGCTCTTCTAGCGAGAAGACCAATTCTGACCAACTGTCTCTTTTTAACGAGGTAGAGGACACTTCGGATTCCAACCATGAAGAGCCTACGGTGGAGACGATTACATATAAACGCAAGAAGCAAAAAGGGCAACGCAAGGAGCAATTAGACAACCTGCCTACGGAAACGGTAGAATACCGTTTACCTGCTGAGGAACAGGTGTGTTCGTGTTGCGCTGGTGAACTGCATGAAATGAGCACGCAAGTGCGTAAAGAATTAAAGGTTATTCCTGCGCAGGTGAAAGTGGTGGAACATGTCCAGTACGTCTATAGCTGTCGTCATTGTGAACAACATGAGATACAAACGCCTATTCAAACAGCTAAAATGCCAGCGCCTGTGTTTCCAGGGAGTTTAGCCTCTCCTTCCGCCATGGCCTATACGATGTCGCAAAAATACGTGGAAGGAATGCCGTTGTATCGCCAAGAGAAGCAATTCGAACGATTTGGCGTCTTTATTCCACGTCAAACACTAGCTAATTGGGTCATATATGGTGCGACCACTTGGCTTACACTCATTTACAAAGAGATGCATACCGCCCTATTAGAATTGGATACCATACATGCAGATGAAACAGTTGTACAAGTTTTATCTGAACCAGGTAGAAAAGCTACTTCCAATTCGTATATGTGGCTGTATCGCTCTGGACACACGGATGTGCCAATCATTTTGTATGAGTACCAGCAAACAAGAGCATCCAAACATCCACGACGATTCCTACAGGGATATCAGGGCTACTTAACAGTAGACGGTTACCCTGGTTATAATGGAATAAAGAATGTCGTACTGATTGGTTGCTGGGCGCATGCACGTCGTAAATTCACAGAAGCATTACAATCGCTTCCCGAATCTTCGACCACTACAGCGGTAAAAGCGAAAGAAGGCTTAGACTTTTGTAATCAATTATTCGATATCGAACGCGACCTAAAGAGCGTTAGCCCACAGGAACGTTATGAACAACGTTTGGAGCGCAGTCAGCCCGTGCTGGATGCTTTTTCAGCATGGCTAAAACAGCAAACGCCGCGTGTTCTTCCGAAGAGTAAACTAGGCAAAGCTGTTACCTATTGCCGTAAACAATGGGATCGCTTAGAAGGATTTTTAAAGGATGGAAGATTGGAGATAGACAACAACTGCGCAGAGCGGTCGATCAAGCCTTTTGTGATCGGAAGAAAAGCTTGGCTGTTTAGTAATACCGCCAAAGGAGCTACATCCAGTGCCATTGTTTATAGCATAGTGGAAACAGCGAAGGAAAGCGGATTAAATCCATTCCATTATCTTAGCTACTTATTTGAACGACTTCCCAATATAGATACAACAGATAGGGAACAACTAACCCGACTCTTACCGTGGTCAACCACGCTGCCTCAAGAGTGTCGTGTTCCTACGAAATCTAAGTAAATCTTAACATAGGCCCACATCTACATAATAGGTGTGGGCTGTTTTACGCTTACTTTAATGGCACATCAATAATTGGAGGGGAAGCGATAAACATGTGATGCGGATTTCCTGCTTTCTCAGCTACATAAGCCCAACCAACAGCACCCCCTCCACCGGGTTTATTTACTACGCCAATATCTTGCTCTATCATCCCTTCTTCCTCAAATATTTTGGCAGTCATTCTCGCAGTTGTATCCCAGCCACTCCCAGCACCAGCAGGAGCGACAACCTCAATCGATTCTTTTGGAGACCATTCCCCACTAACCGCTTTATTATTATTAGAACAAGCGATTAAAGTAACCATGCTTACAAACACTAAAATCAAACCCCATTTTTTTCCCAACGTAATCACCCTTTCATTTTTGTATAACAAACTCGCCTGTAAGTGCTTTTCATAGTAGAATCATTTGTTCATAGAGATACAAAAACTATCATGCCTTCACCCAAAAAAGTAGTTGAAAATAGATAATTCCCAAAAAGGTCGATTTTTAAAAAATCATATTTTCAAAACACCGTATATAGTTGCTTGTTCAATAAATGGAATACTATATGCCGACATGAAATAATCTAATGACCTTTTTGGGGTAAGAATCAATCAAACTTTTATCGCGCTATTGAAACAGTCACTTTTTAGGTGCACTAATCAATTCAAATTTTATTTGACTTGCTAGTAACCCCGTTGTGCATTGCATAATATTCATTTATATATTTCAATTTTTATAAGGAATTAGATCACTTCTTTATCATTTTGTTTTTCCTTATCAATAGCATAAAAAATATCTGGAAAAAGTTTTTTTATATCTTCGTTGAAAAATAATTCATACTTCACCATTGTATCTCGACCAGGATCAGCATCTCCTTTTTCTATTTTTCTAACATAGATAGTTGAAATACCCAATTCTTTTGCTAATTCTTGTTGAGTCAATTGATGCTTTTTTCTGAGCTGTGTAAGTGCTTTTCGTTCCATTAACTATTCTCCCTCCATTTGATAACTTTTTTATCATTACAAATACTATAAAAGATAAACTAATTATCGTCAATGATTTTTAGAAAATTTTATTATCATAGATAAACATTTTATCGGTTGTCCGTTATAATAGAGGTAATTTGAGGTGATCATGTGAAAAAGAACTCTCCTGTATTTGGAAATAGATTGAAATTTCTACGGAAGCAAAGAGATTTAAAACAGGAAGATGTTGCAAAATCTCTGGGTATTTCTCGTGCTAGATATTCCCATTACGAGAACAATCATGTAGAGCCAGATATAGAAATGCTTAAAAATTTATCACAATTTTATAATGTAAGTATTGATTACTTGGTAGGAAATAGCATTAAAAACAAGAATAAAGATGAAATTTTAAATATTGATCCAGAATTAGAACTCTGGTACAAAGAATTACCAAGCAATGGAGAGGAGGATATGCGACGTCTTAAAAAAATTTGGGATGTTTTTAAAGAGGAATAAAATTGGTGTCGTAAACTTTCTTCATTTTAGAGTGTATAAGAAATTTTTCTATTGGAGTTTGGTTTCAAAAAGGCGTTCAGAAATTTGCTTTATATAATACGTCAACAGATAACTAAAACTTTCATGACCGCCTTTTGTGTATTCATTAATTGTTCTAAATACAAAAATTTTTACATAATATACTTGGTGCGAACCCCAAGTGCACATAAAAACCCAGGGGGATTCGCACCAAAATCCGCTTGCTTTTTTGATGATTTTTGTAATAATATTGAAGATAATTAGTAATATTTAAGATTTTCAACTTAAAAATGGACTGTTTTTGATTATTTTTGTTAGTTTTTAGGATAAAATCGCAGTCGCACCTTATATAGGTGCGTGGATTGAAATTGTTAATTCTATTTTTGCAGGTTTTTTGTTTACGTCGCACCTTATATAGGTGCGTGGATTGAAATTTACAAGTAGTGAACGAAAGAAAAGTAGCGTTGAGGTCGCACCTTATATAGGTGCGTGGATTGAAATACATATGTACCAAAATCTAGAAACTCCATAAAATGTCGCACCTTATATAGGTGCGTGGATTGAAATTGTCCTTAAAGATTGACTATCTTTGTCGAATATCATGTCGCACCTTATATAGGTGCGTGGATTGAAATTTACTTTCTATATTTATTATACCACTAAATTTTTGTCGCACCTTATATAGGTGCGTGGATTGAAATATCAAGCTTACACAAACCCTTACGAATCATTTGAGTCGCACCTTATATAGGTGCGTGGATTGAAATTTGAGAGTCGCTTTATCTGGCGCTTCTTTAATTGTCGCACCTTATATAGGTGCGTGGATTGAAATACCCTTTCCGCTTCTAGTTGTTAAATGATAAGCTAGTCGCACCTTATATAGGTGCGTGGATTGAAATATCCTCTTTTCCGACTATTTTTATAGATAATTCTTCGTCGCACCTTATATAGGTGCGTGGATTGAAATACTATTAATTTTTAGATCCGTAATGCGTATTTATTGTCGCACCTTATATAGGTGCGTGGATTGAAATCCCTGTTTGGTAGTCCATAAAGTGCAAGCTGAACCGTCGCACCTTATATAGGTGCGTGGATTGAAATAATAATCCTGTAGACATCAAAAAAACATTTGCTAGTCGCACCTTATATAGGTGCGTGGATTGAAATACGATGTAATTACGAATCGTATCCTCTTTACTCGTCGCACCTTATATAGGTGCGTGGATTGAAATACGATGTAATTACGAATCGTATCCTCTTTACTCGTCGCACCTTATATAGGTGCGTGGATTGAAATCGTACCCGATATAGTTTTACGTATTTCTACTTTCATGTCGCACCTTATATAGGTGCGTGGATTGAAATATTTTTCGTCATCCTTTCGGCTTAAATTTGCGCAATGTCGCACCTTATATAGGTGCGTGGATTGAAATATCATGCCTATATGTCTTATCACCATAAATAACTTGTCGCACCTTATATAGGTGCGTGGATTGAAATTGGTTAAAAGAATATGTAGAACTAAACCTCAAACACGTCGCACCTTATATAGGTGCGTGGATTGAAATTACAAATTTTTTCACCATTTCGTTTAATTTCATTGTCGCACCTTATATAGGTGCGTGGATTGAAATCTTGCGGTCCTCTATCACCTTTTGGTCCTGTTGGGTCGCACCTTATATAGGTGCGTGGATTGAAATACACTGGGAGCTGGGTAAGCTCCTTGACGATGAAGTCGCACCTTATATAGGTGCGTGGATTGAAATTAAAGAAGCGCAACATTCATGTGAATAAACTGAGGGTCGCACCTTATATAGGTGCGTGGATTGAAATTGGTTGAACTCGTCAATCATGTCGATTTTGCGCCGTCGCACCTTATATAGGTGCGATGGAAATTACAGCTGGTATAATAGCCATTTTTAGCTTAAAATAATTCAGAATTATCCACCATATCCTTTATTGAAGATGTTTGTAACTTCCCCCTATAAATTTGTAGTTGCCACTAGTAAACCAAAGTTTTTAGTGATCAAGTATTAAAAACATACCTATACATAATTTGAAAACTTGCAGGTGTTTCTTAGCCATGTATAGAAGTCTACTATAATAAAAGAGTTAAGGGGAAAGGCGAGTTTTATTATTGAGACAAGAACTATAACTGGGTTATTTACATTTGTTTTATTAATGTGCATTTCAATGGCGAATATCAAGATTTGAAGCACCAAATCGGAAAGGAACATTTTTTTAAGTTCAATGTTAGAGGATATCCTGACGGTGATAACGGAAAAGCCGAATTGTATCTAAGCAAAACAACGTATTGTTTAAATTCAGTAAGCACGAGATGGTATGATTAATTATACTTGTAGCATAGGCATAACATATTAAGGGGTGATTCATTTGAAAAAGTATGCCAACCTTATACCAGTTTGCTTAGAGAATTGATGAAAACGCTCTGCTAATTCTCCACGATAAAAAGACTCCCCGTAGCTATCTGCTATTTCCTGTAATGTCGTTCCATGGTTTGGCGCGTACCATATTTCACCTGCTGCAGGTGCTTTTCCTTTAGGTGCAAAAGTTGTAAACCATTCTTTAAATAAATCATCTGTCAATTTCCGTTTATAAAAGAGCAAGTACCAACATCTGGTGAAATCATTGTACATTCAGATAAATATGAAATGATACCAGGAGATTATGTGTCTAAAGGAGAGCCAGAAATACAGTCTGTAGATACTCCCTCCGTATTGGAACTTTCCGAAGAATTCGAAACACTTACGGTCAATAAGAATAGTAGTATAGAAATTATTGTTAAAGAAAATCCATCACTTACTGTTTTTCAGTGGAACGAAGATGAACAAACAAAAGAAGTTGCTCTTAAAGACAATAAACTAAATGTCCCAAAAAAAGAAGGAATTTATATTTATGAAGTGAAAGCCAAGTGGGAAAACGGGGAGGCATCGTTTATATTTGATGTAGAAGTTAAATGACCAAGTACTATCATAAAGCAGTAAAAGCAAATATCTTGTTAATAACTCGCACCCGGATAAAAAATAACCATCTACTACTCCAACAAAGTTAGTTATTTTTAACAAACAGAAATGACTAGCGAAGGAAAAATATTAGAAAAAACCTGGCTTTCGCCAATTCTAATAGCGACAACCTTTGTAATTCTTATACTATCATCTACAAAATTCTATGTTTCCCTACAGTTCAAAAAACCGCACAAGATGTGCGGCATATTTTAAACAGTAATTAATCCAATAGCTACGGTGCTTGCTAAGAGAACAATACTAAGCCCCCATAGCCAAAACAGGGAATAGCGAATATGACGTCCCATTTCCAAGCCTGCCAATCCCAGAGCCAACCAGACTGCTGGTGAAAATGGACTAATAAACGTTCCAACAATATTGCCAACAATCATCGCATAACCAGTAGATAGAGAATCAATCCCAAAGCCAGTTGCAATTTGTTCGACTACTGGCATTAATGCGAAATAATACGCATCCGTGCTTAACAACAAATCAAATGGAACACCAAAGAAGCCGATAATTAAATGAATATACGGCGCAATGAATGCTGGGATTACTTTGACCACATCTTCTGCAATCGCATTCAACATTCCCGTACCAGTTAAAATCCCTAAGAAGGTTCCAGCTGCTAGTATAATTGTCGCCATCATTAAGGCATTTGGAGCATGAGCGCGCATGCGATCCATTTGATCTTCCATGTTTGGATAATTTAGCGGTAGCGCTAAGCTTACCCCAATCATAAATACAAGCCCTGCTGGGATAATGCCCCATACTAATGTCCCTACAACGGCAATGGCTAATAAAATGTTAAGCCCAAATTTCCAAGCAACAGTTTCTGACGCTTTGTTTATAGTTTCTGACGTACCGTCTACGTTGGTTACATCAGGCTCCATAGCTGCCGCCGCTTCTACGGATCCGTATGCTTTCGTAATCCGCCTTTTTTCCCGATATCCAAGAACAATCGCTAAAGCAATCATAAGTACAAGTCCAATGGCTTGAACAGGTATTAACGGTCTCCATAATTCCGTGACATCCATATTTAACACAGAAGCCGACCTGCCCAACGGCCCTGCCCATGGTAACATATTCATAATGCTTGCGCTTCCTGCAATCAATAGCAGAAGTAAATATGGATTCATCTTTAACTTTTTATAAAGCGGCAACAATGCTGGTATGGTAATAAGAAATGTAGATGCCCCAGACCCATCTAATTGAGCAATGGCAGCAATAAAAACACTACCAACACTAATTGCGATGACATTCCCCTGCGATACAGTAATCATCCCTCGAATTAATGGATCAAATAGTCCAACATCTTGCATAATACCGAAAAAAAGAATTGCAAAAATAAACATAATCGCAACATGTACAACATCGGCAATCCCATCATTAAAAAATGTTCCGATGTCTTCTAGACCAAATCCAGCAATGACTGCAGCTATGATAGGTGTCAACACTAATGCTATAATTGGCGCCACACGTCCGCTAATTAATAATAGTACAATAATAATAATCGTCAAAAATCCAATGATACTTAAAACTCCCATGATATCCCCCTTCTGCATAGCAAAGCGGTATGTAAAACCCCAAAGTCACGCAAATGTTATCTTCTAACGTTTTCTCAACTAGTTTTATGAGAAACAATGCTTTTCACGATACAAGTTAGCGAAAAGTATTAGATTAGTAATTAAAATATCACGGAATGTAAGCGGTTAAAATATTTTGTCGATAAGTATATTAACTATTATTTGTTTCATTTTGTTCATAAGTTTCACAAAGGACATAACGCCTTTCTGGTCTGCCTACATTTCCATACAGCAGTGTTGTCTTAATCTTTTTTAAGGAAACGAGATACTCTAAGTATCTTCTGGCAGTTGATCTGCTCGTCCCAATTTGTTCACTTAACTCCATAGCTGTAATTCCTTTTACCTTTTTAGTTTGAAATAGATTGGTAACTTCATCTAACGTAATTGAATCAATTCCTTTAGGCAACTGGCCATGCGTTTTTTTGGTAGGAGAGAAACCCCCAATCTGTCTTTCAATCAGACCATCAATTTCGTGCTGTTCTAAAACTTCTTTCGACATCAGATAACGACGCCTTTGTTGATACTGCTTCAACATCTTTGTAAACCGCTCTGCATCCACAGGCTTAATGATATAATCAATCACGCCACCACGTAGCACTTCCTCAATGACATTTTTTTCTATCGCAGCGGAGATCACCACAATATCTACTCGTTTACAGTGGGTACGCAATTGCCAAAAAAGTTCCAACCCTTCTACATCGGGGATATAAATATCCAATAATATGAGATCTATTTCTGCCCCTGGCTCTCGCAAATAATGATACGCTTCTTCAGCTGTTTTGACACTTTTTACAACCTGATAACCTTCTACTTGTTCCACAAATTGTTGATTGATCGCTGCAACGCGAAAATCGTCTTCAATAATTAGTACCTGTATCCCCTGTTTCTCCATGCCTTTCCGCTTCCCCTTTCGGCATAATGATGATAAAACGAGCCCCTCCTAATTCGCCTTCTTCCACTAAAATTTCTCCTCCAACACGTTCTACAAGATGTTTACTTAACGCTAAACCAACACCACGATGAGCCCCATCTTTGGTCGTATAACCTTGTTCAAAAATAGGATCGATATTCTGATGTGAAAGCCCGCTTCCCGAATCATCCACCTCTACAATGACATCTTCTCCAATATCTGTAAAGAGAACCGTCATGTTACGATTCGATTTTTCCTCCTTTTTCACAGACTCGATAGCATTCTCAAGCAAATTACCGACCGCTGTTAAAAACGCCCGCTGCTTTTCTCCAACAAAACTAGTAGAAAGCTGGCTCTCTGGATCAATCGCCATCGTAATGCCAAGTTCACTGGCTTGATCCCATTTCCCTTGAAGCAACCCTTGAACCATTGGATCAGCTACCTGTTCCAGTAAAAATCGCGAAAGTGTCGCTTGGGTTTTGTTTTCTTGCTTTATATATGTAATCGCTTCTTCCTGTTTATCTAGCTGTAACAAACCTAGAATAGTATGCAATTTATTGGAAAATTCATGGGTTTGTGCACGTTGGGCATTGGCATATTGTTTCATTTGCGATAACTCTTTTGTAATGCTTTCCAGCTCCGTTTTTTTACGAAATGTAGTAACTGCACCAATGATAGTATGTTGATGAAAGATAGGTGTTCGGTTTGTCAAAACAACGACATCGCCAAGGATCATCTCTTTATTAAAATGCTTCTCACCTGTTTTCAAAACATCAAATAACCCCGTATGAGGTAAAAATTGATCAACGGTTTTCCCTACATACGACCGCTTATCTATTTCTCGATCAAATAAAATAGTTTGCGCAGCATCGTTCATCATCATCATTCTTCCTTGGTTATCCACAGCAATAATGCCTTCATGTGTAGACTGTAAAATGGCCTCTTTTTGCAATAATAGTTGAGTGATTTCCTCTGGTTCCATTCCCGATAGCAATTTTTTTAAATACGTTGCAATCAGGATAGCACCTATAACCCCTATGAAAAGAATACCAAATAGCATTAACCAAACAGATCTAATTTGATCCTCAATAATATGTTGCACTTTTTCATTTAAAAATCCAACCGATACCACACCAATAATTTCTCCATCCTTATCTCTAATAGGTGTTTTTCCGCGAATGGATAATCCCAATGACCCTTCACGCTTCGAGATATATGACTCCCCCTCTTCTAAAGCACGAGCATTATCCCCACCAACCATTGGCTTTCCAATTTTTTTCGGGTCTGGATGTGCATAACGAATGCCCTCCTTATTTCCTATAACTATAAACTCTGCACCAATATTTTGTTGAAGGGGTCCGACAATATTTTCCATGACCGTTTCCGGACGCTCTAACTCAAAAGCATCGCGTACACTTGGCATATTCGCGACACTTTTAGATACGCTTAACGCCCGCTTTGCTATTTGATCTTCCATCGTTGTTGCTATAAATGAGCGAAGAAACAATCCAAAAATAACAAACATCCCTATAAGCAAGATACTTATAAGCATGATCATTTTCACCTTTAAACTGAAATATCGTTTATTAGCAATAATATCTTTCTTCTTATGTAGAATAAACATCTTTACGCCCCTTTTCATCCTCTCTCTTACTAGTATAATGACATGTTTATGATAGGAAGAAAGAATTTGCTTTAACGAACCGATTGTAGACAGGATAAAAAGAAAAATGGATGCTACTGTGAGCAAAATCTTCTCCCTTTGCAATTAAAAACACCCTTCTTTCGTCATATGAGGATATACTCATTTTTCAAAAAAATCCCTCTCTTCACTTTCATTTGCTAGTGGTCAACTATATACTATACATAACTAAAAATATGGTTCATATTGGTAAATCATCTATTTATCGGAGGCTAAAATGTGAAGAAGCAACGATACATTTTTTTACTACTATTATTCATAATTTTCTTAGGAGGTTGTCAAATGGCAAGCGAGAAAACAAAGAAGCCTTCAGAAATGAACCCCGAAGACCTGCCTGATGTGAGAGCATTTCAAGATGAATTTACCCGAGGTTTTTTACAATCGACAGAAGAAATAAGACCTGGCTATTATCCATTTTTGTCTGGAACGGGGAAATATGAAATGGATTTTCCTGAAGGTGGAATAATTAGCGAAAGAGCATATGCACGAAAAGAAAAGGTACATGAAGGATACTCTGTTCATATTCTAAGTGATGTTGTTGGAGGCGCTGACACTACAATTTTTTATTATTCTGATGATACGACAGATGAATTAGATATGAATTTAGAAAGCTTCAGTAGTAGGATTGGAAAAGATATAAACTATAAAGAAATAGCCGGAGATGGTCAGTCACTTTATTACGGAAACTTTGAGCGAAATGGATTTCATACTTACGCTGGGTATGTACAAAATGAAAAAGCTGATGGAGCACTTGAAATTATTTACCAAATTGATTGTAGGCAAGAGCTAAAAGAAAAATGCAATAAAAACAAAACAAAAAATGAAAAATACGTTTTGGATTGGCTGAAAACGATCCGCTTTATAGATGAGAATAAGGAAGTGAATATTTCATAAGCCAAAGAAATATATTACAAGAACACCTGCTATTTCCTCCACCCTAAACCTTCTTTCGTCATATGACGATATACTCATTTTTCAAAAAACCCCTCTCTTCACTTTCATTTGCTCATAGTCAACTATATACTATACATAACTGAAAATATGGGTCATATTGGAAAATGGCTTATTTATCGGAGGCTAAAATGTGAAGAAGCAACGATACATTTTTTTACTACTATTATTCATAATTTTCTTAGGAGGTTGTCAAATGGCAAGCGAGAAAACAAAGAAGCCTTCAGAAATGAACCCCGAAGACCTGCCTAATGTAAGAGCATTTCAAGATGAATTTACCCGAGGTTTTTTACAATCGACAAAAGAAATAAGACCTGGCTATTATCCATTTTTGTCTGGAACGGGGAAATATGAAATGGATTTTCCTGAAGGTGGGATTATTGGTGAACGAGGATATTTTGCAGATGATAAAGAGTATGAAGAACTCTCTGTCCATATCTTGAATGGCGTTGTTGGAGGCGCTGGCATTACTATATTTTATTTTTCAGACTACACGGCAGATGAATTAGACATGAATTTAAAAAGCTTCAGTAGTAGGATTGGTGAAGATATAAATTATAAAAAGATAGCAGGAGATGGTCTATCACTTTACTATAGCAACATTGATAAAAGTGAGTTTTATGCATACGCAGGATATATACAAAATGAAAAAGCTGGTGGAGCACTTGAAATTATTTACCAAATCGATTGCCGGCAAGAACTAAAAGAAAAATGCAATAAAAACGAAATAGAAAATGAAAAATATGTTTTGGATTGGCTGAAATCTGTCAGCTTTATAGATGAGGATAAGGAAGTGAATGGGGATGGGTCGTAGAATTATGCATTCACCGGAACTGCGGTTAAGATTAACTCAGTTAGGATACGATGATAAGTTATCGAAGGCGGAATTTACAGAAAAAGTAAAAAGAATATATTTAGAAGAAACAGGTAAGAAACTACATGCCGATGTTAAAGTATATACCTCAAAAGAGGCAAGAACTAGTAAACAATCCGGATATGATGGGTTGGCAATTTATTTAGATGCTAAGGAAAATAAAAAAGATGAATTATACATTGTTTCACAAGGGTCTACGGATATTAAAGATTGGGATTATAATATTAAAGCAATGTTAGCAGGAAGAGATATTCGGCAAGCTAATTCAACGAATAGATTTGTATTAGCCGCAAAACATCATTTTAAGCTCAATAATAATGAAAACTCAACACCTGTTATTGGTTTATCACATTCATTAGCTCATAATAATAATACCACTGCCCATTTAATGCATAATACTTTTGATAAAGTGTATAGTGTTAATGGTGCTCAAACAAATTATTATCAACTCTATTTCGCAGATAGAAAATTTGCAAATGATGTAAGAAGTTATTTTTCTATGTCATACGATAATCCTAATGCCATCTACGACATAGACCCAAACCAACTTCGACAATTTGCAGAAAACCACTATAAAGACAAAGCAAAAAATATCCACCAATTCATCTCAAAGGATGATCCACTTTATGCGGCAAGTGCTGTACGTGGTTTCTTTACACTTGGGAATGTCGAAATGGTGGACACCAACCCTAACTATCCAGGGTTGCGGTCACTAGTAGAGGATATTCCAGATGAAGTAATACAGGACTTTCAAGAACTAGCCATCCAGTACACCACTGCTTCTAACCAAGGTGGAATAAACGGAGTTATGCAAGAGATTTTTGGTGTTAATATGAATGTTGTAAACAAAATCGGTGATAATTCCCTTAAAACTTATATGACAAATCAAACTGAAATTGATGGAATGATCCGCCAGTTAGATAAAAAAGTGCCAGGACTACTTCAACAAGTAAAAACAATTACAAGTAATGCTAATTTAATTTTTGGTAGATTAGAAGATGCAGGATATATAACCAATGCACAAAGGCAACTTATCGTTGAAGAAGTCACCAACATAGAAACAGAGCTAGAAGGGATTCAAGAGACATTATCTAGCATAGTAGATGTGCGAGGCACTGGGAACTTTATCACACAAATCGGCGGGGACATTGCAGCAGCGCTAAAAATAAAGGGACATATGAACGCGATCAAAGATAGTCTCAAAGTGTTAAATCAAGAGGATCTTCTGAAGGTTTTAGATGAGTTAAAGGCTAGCCATAGTATTATGGAAGTTTTAAATGGTTTGTCGCATGGTAAAAAATCCTATTTAGGAACAGATATGCTTTTCACTACCAATCATGGGAATAAAGAAATAAAAGTAAATATTTCAGCCGCTTTGCGTATGTATCAAGAAGGAAAAACCGTTTTAGAAGAAAAGCTATCTAAGATTCGTCAGTTTCAAGCAGCAATAGATAGAGAAATTCCTAAATCCTATAACAGAAACAAATATAAAGTGATGCGCAAAATAGATGACATAGAGGCAAATCCTAGTGTATATACACATATTCTTAGAAAGCATCTTTACTTTTCACGATTAGATAAAAAAGTAAGGCGGATTCAAGTCCACGACGTATTTTTCCCATTAGAACATAAGAACCTAGATGAAGAAATATACGAACTAAAGCAAAGTGTACAAGAAAGCTATACATATATTGAAAATTATCGCAAAGCCATCGAAGATTTGTTTACGGAAGAAAAAGAAATCGCTACTTTATTTCGGTTAGTAGAGGGAGAATGACATGAAAGATATAGAATCAATTACAGTAACAGAAAAAATTGTTGCAAGCGAGAATCTCATGCATAAGAAGCAAATTCTACGTAAATACACAGAGGAGATATTTAAAATCGATAAGACTTTTTTCAATCTTATGGATGATATTATTGTCAATGAAGATCAAAAGGGTGAGATTGTGGAAGCAATGAAAGAAGAAACAAAAAAGTTAACGACGTACAATCGTAATTTACTAGAACACATCGATAAACGTATGAATAAGATTGTGCAAAGACTAGATGAACAAGTCGATGAAATAAAAAGCCAACGCATGACCATTACCTATGAAAATACACCGTCTGCGTAACATGCACTCCAGCCTGTGGTATAAAGGCAAATTATTCTCCCCCTATCAGTCATCATCCCCCGCCCTCACTGGAACATATATCTATAGGGCTGTCAGCTCCCGCTTTTGCATATGTGAACGGGCAGCGCAAGAACAGCCCCCTGAATATTTACCTATTCAACTGCATTTATTGATTTGGGGAAATGAATATGGCTTCACCACTGATAATCGTGGCCATCTGTTTGTTTGCGGACTTAACCGTTGAACTAACTGCTCGCATTCTATTTTTTTCGTGCATGCTCACGTTCTTTCCGCATGACCTGACCGTTTAATACAATTCACATTCCTTTTTCGTACCCAACGTAACAGTCATATCATTTCAGCAAATTTGAATTTATATGATATAATACATGTTTTTTCAGTATACTTCCCTGCTTCAGCTTTGGGTGATCAAAATCTTTTACATATTGCATACCTATTTTTCTCATGACATTTTGTGAAGGGGTGTTCACCTCAGCTGTAAAGCTATAAATATTAGTAAAACCTAACTTCGTAAATCCATATTGCAAACAAGCTGCTGCCCCTTCTGTAGCAAAACCTTTTCCCCAAGCAGCTTCTTTTAGTCGCCAACCCATTTCAATACAAGGTGTAAAATCAGCTGCAAAAGTGGCTCGATGAAACCCAATAAATCCTAAAAATTCATTCGTTTCCTTTTCTTCCACAGCAAAGAGTCCATATCCATTAGCTTTGATCTTATCTACGATTAATATGTAAAAAGCTTCTGTTTCTTCGGTTGATAATGTTTTAGGAAAATACCGCATCACATTTCCATCCGCATTAAGTGCCGCAAATGGAACTATATCTGTTTCATCCCAGTCACGCAATTTTAATCTAGACGTCTCTACATATAACATTTTTCACCTCACCTCTTTGAAAAACTTCTTTTCATATCATACAATTTTCCTACAAAACTGCTATGAATTGATACAAAAAACCAGCGTAAAAGTAAAACACGCTTCCACTGATTCTTCCTTTTTCTAGTAAACTTACTTACCATACTAATTAATCATCTGTCATTGTCTTTTTAAAGCAACTATACATGAACAACGCTGCAGCAAAAACCCAACCAGCAATAATTGCTAGTGGCATCCAAGAGCTCGTATCGTGGAATTCAATAGCTTGCATAATTGGAAAAGTATCAGTAATTTTCATAACGATCCCATCCTCGTCTAGCTGAAGAGAACCAAGGATAGGTGTAAAGCCAAACAAAAGCATGACAGGCATGGTATATGCAGACGTTGCAGAAATAGATTTAGAAAATAAGCCAATACCAATACCTAAAAATAGAAAGAACAAAAACAATAAAAGCAACGCAAGAATAGCTTTCCCGTTTAAGAATGGGTCACTCCCTATAATGGCTAAAGACACTGTTAAAGAGACAAAAGTTACGAGTCCGACGACGAGACTTTTACCAACAAGAATGTCTACCATGGAGGCAGGTGACTGAATCAGTCCGCGTAATGTTTTCTTTTCATTTTCTTCAGCCATCATGGTCATCATACAGGTTGACGTAACAGAAGAATACGCTATCCCTACATTTAGATACAAGAAATAGATTGGAAACTCTTCCCCATTACTCATCTGCTTATATAATAAGGCTAGTCCTATTGGGATAAGCGGCATCATCAATAGCATCATATTTTTCATAAAATCTTTTATATCTTTTTCAAAAATAGCGCTTATGCGTTGAATATTCATCATACCAGCTCCTCCCCTGTTACTTTCAAAAAGACTTGCCCTAATGTTGGTTTATCTGTCTGCATGGATTTCACCCGATTATATACAATCAATTCCTTTATTCGCTCTGCATTGTCTGGCGTATTTTTAAGCACAAGCCGCTCTCCTTCATATGTTTCGATATGAAAGGTGTGCGTTGAATGCTTGTAGCGAAGCTCATCGGGATCATCCAATTCGACTATTTCCCCTTCGTGAAGAAAAGCAACACGATCGCATAAGGAATTCGCTTCTTCCATATTATGCGTAGTTAGAAAAATCGTCGTTCCTGCTTCATTCAATTTCCGTAATCCTCGATGAATATGCGCCATATTTCCAGGATCTAAAGCAGATGTTGGTTCATCTAAAAACACGAGCTTTGGTTTATGAATGAGCGCTTTAGCGAGCAGTACACGCTGCTTCATTCCTCTGGATAATTTCGATACCGTTTTTCTGCGTTCATCATATAAATTCACCTCGCGCAAAATAGCATCTATTTGCTTTAAAGGCGCATGGTATAATTTACAAAATAATTTCAAATTGTCATAGATCGTTAAGCGCTCATAAAGGGAACTATTATCAGATAATATACCAATTTTGGATTTAAAATCAGCGGTTCTCATCTGTTTCGGACCCATTCCCATTACCATTACGCTACCTGTTGTTTGACCAAGTTCTCCCGTTAAAATTTTAATCGTCGTTGTTTTCCCCGATCCGCTTGGTCCAAGCAAGCCAAAGATTTCTCCTTCTTTCACATGAAATTGCACATCTTTCAGTGCTACATGTTGTCCGAACGATTTTTTCATTCCTTCCACTGCTATAATACTTTCCAATTGAAAACCTCCTTCGCTGAACTGCTTCTAGCTTAGCCGATAAAGCTAGCGAATGCAGCAAACGGAGGATGAATTGTACCTTTAAGAGGGTGAATTGTACCCTTGTTTTTCTACTCTCTGCCATCAATACGGCACTACCTTATTTAGCCAAGTTACCTTTTAATCTGCATTTTAGCTGAATGGTAACATAAATGCTGCGAACTGTACTAATCATTTGTCAAATACTCCAGTACCTAATAGCTTTTCTTCATATTGGTTAGAAAAACGTGCCTTACCGCCAAATACTCATGGCAAAATACGCTACGTTTTCCTATACGATCAACCTTCAAATAGGATGCTTTCCTATAGAAAGAAACACGCAAGCGCCCAATTAGCAACGTAGCGACTGGAACGAATCAACGAAAGATGTAAGAATCATGCCACTAAAACAGGGGGGGATGTCGACGCATGAAGGCAATACCGTTTTTAGTTGGCTTTCCTCTTACCAACGAACCATTGATGACTTAACTTAGGGCAATTGGTGAGTCACCTAAATGCTTGGTGCTGTAATCGGACGTGGCTTATTCAGTTATTTCCTTAGCGAAGCACCTAATTTTGTACTTTCTTATATAGGAAAAAGAAATGGTATGTACCCAGTTATTCATAATCACCACATGAAACGAACCTTACTTTAAGCTAAATTTGTCCTGAATTTCTTGTATTTTGGTTCGTGACAGCGGAATTGTCGATTGGGATTGATTATCAATTCGGAGAGAATACGTATTTTTTGACCAGGTAATAATTTCACGAACCTTTTGCAAATTAACAATGTAAGAACGGTGACAGCGATAAAAACCGTACACGGCTAATTTTTTCTCCATATCCCCAAGTGTGGCATCCAAGGCATAAGATGCATCATTTACAACGATCATCGCTTTCCCATCTTGGCTCTCAATATAATCCACTTCCAAAGGGTCAAACAAAATCATTTTATCATCGACCTTTGCTGGAATTTTGAAAAAACTAGTCGTCATTGATGTCCCAGCACTATTACTTTCATCTTCTTCACTTGCCTCTCCCTCATCCAGTTCAATTTGCTGGAGACCGCTTTTTTGCAATTTGTACGCTATATCACCGAGCAACAATGCGTGTTCCAGGTTTGAAACTAAAATTAACAGCGGAACTTGTTTTTCCTTTAACTTTTGTAACATATAGATAAAAGTATCCATTGTTCTCACATCTGCACCATGGATCGGTTCACGAAAGATCATCGGCTGCATGCCGCTCATGAAATACTTTGCGTAATAAACCCGACGTATTTCTGATTCCGTACAAGTGTGCAACGGCTTCTTTGCACTGCTTTGCAAAGCAAACAATACGAGAATTTCCGCTAAAGGCGTCTTACATTGGAACCATTTATGAAAAAAAACGATGTTTCCTTCTATGGTAAGACGTTGATACAAGCCTTCCTGTAGATCAAAAATAGAAAAATCACCATTATTTTGCAGGACTTTGGTCAGCTCCTCCTGCATATCCATGTCACTATAAACCGTAGCTGTATACGCCCCATCAATGGTGAGGGAAAACGACGGCAATAACTCGCTATCTATCATCTTTTCATGAATTGTAAACTGTGTCATATGCAAACCCCTGTTCAAACGAATAATCTTTTACAATGATTAGTATAACATGAAGTACTTTACAAAAGTTTATTCATAAGCGGGAAAAAACAGAATCCATAATAGCTATCTATACATATCAATTCTGTCTGAATAAGAAGGAAAAGACATGTCCAATACACTCCCCATCACTTTGCTTGGTTATAGATGGATTGCACCTGACATGTTCTTTTAGATTTAGTGTCACGCTATACGTTACCAATTTAGAATTTATTAAAAGCACGCATTTCCAAACGATGCTTTTCCTTGCTACAATTCCCTTCCTGTAAATGCCGGCAACGGGTCATAAAGTGTATTCCAATCGTATTTCATCTCTTCATCGGTTAGCAAACACTGATCCAACCCCTTGGTAATCATCTCTTTATCCATATCAACACCGATAAATACCAACTCCGTAAAACGGTCTCCATATTTATCATCCCAACGCTCAGCTAACTCAGGATCTTCATGCAAAATTTTCATTTGTTCCTGCTCAGGATAGGTTGCGATCCAATCTCCTGCACTTTGAATTGAAATGGAGGTCCCAGCCTGCGATAACAAACCAGATACATTATTTCTAGAAGCTAACCAAAAGAATCCTTTGGCACGAACGATACTGGCTGGGCATTCTTCCAACCAGTTCAACCAGCGCTCTGGGTGAAACGGCTTCCTTCTTCGATAAACAAAAGAGTAAATACCGTACTCCTCCGTTTCAGGGACGTGTTCCTCATTTAGTTCTTTTATCCACCCTGCCCCCTGACTTGCTTTTTCAAACGAAAATAGTCCGGTATTCAACACAGACTCCAAAGGAACTGTGCTATAACTAGTATCGATAATATGAGCTTCCGAATTCAACTGTTTTATTACTGCTTTTAATTCTTCTTTATCCTCTCTATCTACTAGATCTATTTTATTTAATAAAATAACGTTAGCAAATTCAATTTGGTCAATTAATAGATCAATAACTTCTCTAGCATCTTGCTCATCTACTCCTTGGTTACGATCAAGCAAGCTTTCGCCAGATCCATAATCATCCCAAAAACGATTTGCATCTACAACTGTCACCATCGTATCCAATTGACAATGCTCTCCAAGATTAATACCTAGCTCGTCGTCCTTATAAGTGAAGCTCTGAGCAACAGGGATTGGTTCAGACACCCCTGTCGATTCAATTACAATATAATCAATATCAAGCTTGGCTAACTTCTCTACCTCTTTAATTAAATCTTCTCTTAATGTGCAACATATACAACCATTTTGCAGTTCAATCAATTTTTCTTCTGCCCTACTAAACTTTCCTTGCTTCACCATATCTGCATCAATATTTACTTCGCTTAAATCATTAACAATAACAGCTATTTTCAGTTCCTCTCTATTGGTTAATAAGTGATTTAATAATGTCGTTTTTCCTGACCCTAAATAACCACTTAGTACAGTAACTGGTATTTTCTTCTGCAAAATATTCTCCTCCTATGCTTGTTGTACAATGCGTTTTGCTGCTTTTCTAGCTCCAACGATATTTCTTAAAACAGGTCCAATCTCTAATTCAGCAAGTGCCAAACAACAAAGCGACCTTGCTTCCATTCTAAAGAAGACAGAACAATAGGAAAGCCACAAGGAGGAAAATTCATTTGCTTGATACCTGGCTGGAGCCAATCTTCCCCAGGTATACCGCTTTCTGCACCTGTTGACAGTAAAAGAGAGTGAACTTTTATCGTCTCGCCATTTGTCATATAAATAGTCGAGTAGCCACACATCCTTAACTCCTCCACCTATAGATATAAGCAAGTCCCTCCTTTTTACCAACTCGACTTTTTCACACCTGGAATCTGACCTTTATGTGCATATTCCCTAAAAGCAATTCGAGACATTTTAAACTTTCTCATATACCCACGAGGTCTCCCAGTAATCGCACACCTTCCTGTTAAACGTGTAGGGGAAGAATCCCGAGGAAGTTTTCTAAGCGCCTCATAATCTCCTTTTTCTTTTAATTCTTTTCGTAGTTCAGCATATTTTGCTACCATTTGTTGTCTTTTCTTCTCTTTTGCAATTTTTGATTTTTTTGCCATTAATCTCACCTATTTCTATTATTTTTAAAATCAAATCCAATTTCATGTTTGGTCTAGTTTTATCATCTTAACTTACCGTAGCATCTCAATGGACTACCATTTTCTCTAACTTAGATGTTCCACGTGTAAGGGTCTTCCATCTCGGTCCAATCTTCTTCCATTTCTTCTGCAGTTAGTAAGCATTGATCAAGCTCCCTAATAATTTCTCCTTTTTCAAGGTCAACTCCAATAAATACAAGATTTGTCTTTCTATCTCCAAATTCTGGATCCCAATCATTTAAAATACTTGGGTTTTGCTTGATCGTACTGTCCTTTTGTTCTTTCGGTAGTGAAGCAACCCAATAAGAAACCGGTTCAACAGAGACGGATGGGCCAGCCTGGGAAAAAAGAAGAGCGAAATCATTTCTGGTGGCACACCAAGCAATCCCTTTAGCTCGAACGATGGATACAGGCATCTGTTTGATCCAATCATAAAAACGTTGCGAGTGAAACGGAAGTCTTCGTCTATATACAAACGAGTTAATCCCATATTCTTCTGTTTCCGGAGTATGTGCTTCTGGTCCTGTCATTAACTCCTTCAGCCACCCAGCTGATTGACTCGCTCTTGCAAAATCGAATCGACCAGTATGCAATATTTCTGCAAGATCAACTTCTCCGTAAGTGGTATAAATCATCTTAGCATCTGGTTGCAGTGTTTCGAATACCCTAGTTAAAGAATCAAGCTGTGCTTTTGTAACCATGTCGCATTTATTTAATAAGAGTACATCACAAAATTCTATTTGATCGATCAGCAAATCGGCAAGATTACGATCATCTGCTTCTCCTATTGCTTGCTTTCGATCAAGCAGACGATCACCAGACTCATAATCATGCCAAAAACGATAAGCATCTACGACAGTAACCATCGTATCCAGCTGACAGAATTGTGAAAGATCAATACCCAGTTGTTCATCAATATAGGAGAATGTCTGAGCAACTGGGACAGGCTCACTAATCCCTGATGATTCGATCACAATATAATCGATGTTTCCCCGTTTCGTGATTTTTTCTACTTCTATCAGTAGGTCTTCTCTTAACGTACAGCAAATACACCCGTTGGACATCTCGATTAAGTTTTCTTCAACCCTAGAGAACTGTCCTCCCTTCTCCACCAAACGTGCATCCATATTTAGTTCACTCATATCATTTACTATTACAGCGACTTTCATATTCTTTCGATTGTTTAAAATGTGATTCAGAAGCGTTGTTTTTCCTGCCCCCAAATAACCACTTAAAACAGTAACCGGGATTTTCTTCATCCATTTTTCCCCCTAGCATTCCATTAAAATATAAAACTGAGAAGTATTAGAGTCATTCGTTGTAAATTGTAAGCCTTACGATTTGAAGCTTAAAAAAATCTATTTTACAATACATGCACGAAACTGCATGGTAAGTTTTTCTTTATCGAGATTCTTCCCAATAAATACAAGCTCACTTTTACGTTGTTCATTGCCCCAATTATTTTTTACTTCCCCTGCAAAAATCATATGAACGCCTTGAAAAATAAACCGTCTATCTAACCCATCTATGTTTAATATCCCTTTATACCGATATAGATTTTCTCCTTGCAGTTGAACAAGATAAGAAAACCACATGTTGAGTTTCCTTAAATCAAGCGGTCTCAACTCCTGTATGGAGAAAGATGTTACTTTCTCATCATGATGACCTCGATCGGAGGAATAGGTGCTTAACGTGAATTTTTCATGCAGATTATAAGAAAAAATATTTACTACTTTATACAAATCTACCTGACTGTTTACAGATAAATGTGTAGAAGCAGCAGGGTTGATTCCATCCAAACGGGTTATTAGCTTTTCTAAATCCTCTTTCGTTACTATATCTGTTTTGTTTACAACAATCACATCTGCAAAAGCAATTTGAATTAATGCTTCATCCTTTTGGTCTAAATGGTAAGAAATATGTTTAGCATCAACAAAGGTACAAACACTGTCGATAACGTATTCCTCCACCATGCTCTCATCCATCAAGAAGGTTTGCACAATTGGCGCAGGATCTGCTAATCCAGTTGTCTCTATCACTATTCTGTCAAACTCAATCATGTTCTGTTCTCTTGAGAAAGAAAGCATAACCAATCCATCTATTAAATCTTTACGAACATTACAGCAGATACAACCGCTATTAATTTCGATAATTTCTTCTTTGGTTCTTTCAATGAGCTGATAGTCTATACCAATATCACCAAACTCATTCACAATAACTGCCACCTTTTCTTTCGTTTGCTCTAAAAGATGATTAAGAAAGGTTGTTTTTCCTGATCCTAAATATCCCGTCACAATAGTGACAGGGGTTCTCGTCTCCATTTACTTTAACATCCTCCCTTCCTCTCTTGATTAAAGATGGACATAAATAGTAGCTTCAAATTAATGGCGTATGCTCTGCCAAATTTTAAATCGTAATTATTACGATTTAATTATGTGCTACTTACTTTAACATGAAACATGCAAATGAGCAAGCTATAAAATAAAACGAGGTTTACTTTGTTAGGTAAGACAATTCAGATTCTAGCGCCGTGCCCCTTAAGCATCGTCTAGGTTATATTGCCAATTCTATTGATACAAGTGTAGGGGGCTGATAAAATCATAGTTAAAAGCTCATAAGACTTGCCTCAAAAATGAAGTGATATTTTTGCGTAAAATCTATTCGTTCAACTAACCAGAATCCCTCAAGGCAATTTCAGCAACTGAACGAAACTGGAATGGATATTATTTTGAAACACCATAAAAATCATCAGAATGAATTATGCAGTAAAGCTTTATAGAGAGCGAGATACAACTGTAAATCAAATTTGTGAATTTGGGCTTTATTTTATATAGAAAGCTCTCGGAAAGGAACAGTTGATGATTTATACCAAATATTAAATTTCATATAAAGGTGGAATTATATGCCTAAAATTGACAATATGTTAGCAATTCTATGGATGCTTCGTTCAGGTAAAAAAATTACTGCCAAACAAATTTCTGAAAATCTAGAAATAAATATAAGAACTGTGTATCGTTATATTGATACAATTTCAACAAGTGGCGTACCTATAATTTCAGAACCAGGACATAACGGTGGATACACTTTATTGAACCATTTTATGGAGGCACCTCTTTTTTTTGATTTGGAGGAGCAAACTGCACTATTTCACGCTGCTGTTTTTGCAGAAGAAGCTGGATATTATGGAGGTGAAGCGCTAAATAGAGCCATTTCAAAACTAAGTAAATACTCAAATCAAGAGCAGAAAACAAAAGTAAACCAACATTTTAATAGTCTTGAAGTAATAAGTCGATTAAGTTCACTCTCTAAGGAACCTTTTTTGAAGGAGTTGGAGCAGGCCGTAGCTGACGGGTACTCAGTAAAAATTCTTCACCATAAAAGCGGCAAAAAGCAATTAAATAATAGATTGATTGATCCGTACAGAATGATCTATTGGAATAATAAGTGGTATGTGATTGGGTTTTGTCATCTTCGAAATGATATCCGTAGTTTTAGAGTGGATCGAATTGAAAATCTAATGCTAACCGAAAATAAGTTTAACCCCCCAGAAAATTTTTCTGCACGTGACTTTTTTATGAAAAACCTTCTTCCAACTATAGAAGATAAGGAAGGAATTATTTCTTTGGTTATTAGTGGAGATAAAAGTGTATTGACTGATATTTGCCAACATTGGTTTTTAGGACATTATTTACAAGAACGGACTTCAAATCAAGCAGTTTTTCTGCTTGAAAAAGATATGATACATACATATGTACCTTATTTACTATTACCGTACAATAAATCTATTCAAGTTATTGAGCCAATCAGTCTAAAGAAGAGACTGATTGAAGTTCTTTCGGAATTAATTAAATTTCATCAAGTATGATAACTTCCCTGACGTTAGCTGTCAGGGAAGTTATATTATAATAGCTATATCAATTGGGATTGGAGTGTTATTAGATGCAAACAAAAAAAGCATTTTTATATGTATTTCATACCATGTCGGACTGGGAATATGGATATTTAATTGCTGAACTAAACTCAGGAAGATATTTCAAAAAAGATGTAGCGCCTTTAAAAGTAATTACAGTAGGAGCTAATCAAGAAATGATTACTACGATGGGAGGGTTGAGCATAAAACCAGATATTTCCCTTGATGAATGTACGCTTGAGAGTAAAGATCTATTAATTTTACCAGGAGGTACTACTTGGAATGAAGAAATTCATCAACCTATCTTAGAAAGAATTGGCCAAGCTTTAAAGCTTGGCACTATTGTTGCTGCAATTTGTGGTGCAACTGATGCCCTCGCGAATATGGGATACTTGGATACTAGAAAGCATACAAGTAATAGCTTAGAATATACTAAAATGGTCTGTCCCAACTATAAAGGAGAAAAGTTCTATAAGATGGAATCTGCGGTATCTGATATGAATTTAGTTACTGCATCAGGAATAGCCCCTCTGGAATTTGCAATGGAGGTACTAAAAACAATGGATGTATGTACACCAGATGCATTACATGCATGGTATAACCTAAATAAGACGCATAAACCTGAATACTTCTTCCAGTTAATGAATTTAATAAATAAAGGAAATAACTAAAAAGCTTAATTTCTCTAATTTTAATTTACAGAGAAGTTTGGCTTTTTAGTTTAGAATTTCATTACCGTTGTAAATCTGCATTTACTTGACGCTATCCCAATAAGAATGCACGTATATGTAGAGCTCACATACTATTATTAGTACTATCTTGTTCGAACGATATCCCCCGATTACAACTTGATTAACTGGTCATAGAGACTATTTGTTAATTTTTATTATTGAACAGTCGCCTTAGACTTTTTCCTGTAGATAACATATTAGAGCGCATATCTATACGGCAATATGCGCTCTTTGCACTTACACGAAATGTATTAATTTCATTACATTTTCACATCTTCAATCGACATGCTAAACGTTGGACTTGGAGGACGTGATGCAGTTTCCTCATCTAGTTTAGTCGTAAATAAAAAACCACTGATTAATAGAGCCCCACATGCCATTGTTAGTACTATTTTTTTCAAACGATACCCCTCCCGATCACAACTTAATTAATTGGTCATAACTGCTGTTTGCTAATTTATAATATTCAACAGACTCCTTATATTTCCCCTTTTCCTCTAGATGAGTAGCTAATAACTTCGCATAAAACACTAAATTGCTATAATCTCCTCGGCGTGTTAAATAAGGGATAAAATCATCCGTTAATATCGTTTTAAATTTTTTAAAATCATCGTAAAGTAAACATGTATATACTTGAATCATGTAATTGTGATATCCATTATAAAAGTCATTGTATTTACATTTTACTAATTCTAATATCTTCTTAGCTTGCTTTACGTACGCTTTTGCTTTTTCATATTCTCCAATCATATAAAGCTCCTGAACTAAATGAGTAAGTGCATCTAATTTAGTTTTATCCGCTAAATCTTTCGTTTCTATCGCTAATGTGTAATGTTTAATCGCTTCTTCTGAATTTCCCATCATGGAATAAAGGTAACCGAAATTATAATGCGCTAAATAAACGATTGTTTCATTCTTATTTAATTCTCCTAAGTGTAATGCCAAATTATAGTTTTTTATTGCAGCATCTAAATCTTTTACCCTTTGATATGATATACCTAATATAATATGACATTGCGCACAGTACATAAAATTATAATTCTGCTGAAATACCGTCATTGCACGATTCGCATAATCTACAGCCTCTAAATCTTCCCGAAGATAATTATGCGTTATCGATAATGCATAATGTAAATTAGCTATTTCTTTATCGGCAATATTAGCTAAACGAATAACTTTTTCTGCTAATTTATAATTTCGCAGTGCTTCTTGATGAACTTCCTTATGTGTATAATAATTTCCTTTAAATTTATGCCAATAATAGCTTTCTTCATAATTAAAGGAATCAGCCATATCATGCAGTTTATTCATTATATGTAAAGCTTTCCCTAAATCACGTAAGACGATATAATAACGTATGGTATGTATTTCAAACATAATCGTATGTTGATTAATTTTACGTTCCATTAATGGTTGTAATTCTTCATACTTTTCTGTTATCACCTTTTTATCATTCTTATCAAACAACATCTCGTACCATTCTTTACACTTCTCTTCTATTTCTCTATCTGTGTCTTCGGAAATTTCAATCCCTAATCGATCACAGAGTAACTGGAGAATTTCAGGGCTTGCATTTGTCTTTTGATTCTCTATTTTTGATAGATAGGACAAGGAAACGATACCCTCCGATAATTCTTCTTGTGTCATCTTGCATTTCAATCGGTGCAATTTAATAAATGAGCCAATATGCACTAGATTCACCCACTATCCTTAAACTAATAACTTATCTAGTTATATTATACCATTAATTCAGAAAAATCATATTGGTAAAATAATCTGATTTTATCGCGTTTTCTGAGCTGAATTACGCTAATAATTTGTTGATTTTCTTCAAAGAGGAAAATCAACAAATTATTTTTATCTGTTTAAATAAGAGGAAGAGTGGATATCTTACGTCACGTTAAATAAATATAAAAAAATACAGCTTTCACCAAAAGGGTTGGAAGAAGCTGCTAAACTATGAATAAGCTAACATGTTATATTCCTTTTCATGACTGTTTCAAGAAACCTTTCATCTATCTATATGGGAAATAATGCATACAACCATTAAACAGGTACACTAAAACCATTGTTCTTTTCTTCCGTTGATTGCTCCCCATTTTCCTTTATTTGTTCTTGAACCGTTTGGAGCTTCTCTTCTAACTTTATTAATTTTTCTTGCTTTCTTTCACTATAAATTCCTCTATTTGCATCTAACTTCATTTCACTTTCAAGCGTGTTTTTTTCCCGCTCTAGCCCTTTGAAAACATGATTCATTTTTTGCGTTTGATCTAATGCAAAGGCTTGGGTAAATAACTGTTCTTCCTCCGATTGTGGAGTCTCATTCTTCTTTACATCTTTTTCCTTCCCAAGTGCTTTCTCTTGCTCTTTCATCTGCTGTTTAACAATTTTATTGTCAAGTTCGGCAATTTGCTTTTCAAATTCCTTCAACTGCTCTTGAATGCTTTAATATCTTTTCCAGATTCAAGTGTTTTCTCCGTCAAATTCTGCTTCATCTCCACTAGAGATTCACGATGTTTCATCAAATTTTCGATGAGGAAATTCTTTTGTTGTCCTTTACTACCATTAAATAATTGAAGCGACTGACTGCTAATATACACACCGTCTTTTTTGGTATTGGATAAATTAGTATGGGAAGCAGCTGGAATAGATTTTGTAAAAAAAGGTACACTAACTCGCATTTCATTACTATGAATCTTCACTTTTGTTCCTCCCCTCTCTTTTATTATCGGGAGGTCTTTTTAAAAGTAAAGACAAGTGATACCTTTTTACAATAGCATCAGACTCATCAATAGAAACTTTTATCAAGCTAACCTTTGCTATAAACGATGAGTTTTAGATACTTATTCCTCGGACACTAGATAATAAATATGCAATACATCCATTTTAATCACCTATCCGTACTATAAAGTGACTAAGTGAATCGTCAAGCAATGTTTTGTTTTCATCTTCCCTAAATACTAGTAGTCCAAGCATATTGCACAAAGGCCTCTGAACGAAACCGAGATTTAATCAACAATTTTACAAGCTCAACTTTTCCATCATTGAAGTGAGAGTCTTTGCAGCACAATTTCAGAATCCACCATATTTTCAAACACTCATCTTCCTACATTTATTTTTCTTTCGTTTTCTTCCCCTAGCACCAAGTATCTCAATTCTGTCTCAGGTATCGCATGATATTCTTTTCGCTTCAGTAGATAAAAGCTTAATCCAAGTACAATCCAAATGACTAGTGCTACTCTAGATTCTATCCCCAAAAATGCCGGCGAACCTGGCACTAATAATAATCCAATAAATACCAAACTAAATAATGCACCTGTTAAAGCAAACAATTTTTTTACTGGGGCTACCTGTTTCTGAGGATTCCTTGCCCTATTTGACCATTGTAATAAAGAATAAGCTGTAAAACAGGTGTAAAAATATGCGATGGACACGCCTATAGAAGACATATCTACTACCCATAGCAATACTTCCCGACCAAACCATGGAGCTAGCATAGCAATGATGACGGTGAAAATGATTCCTGCATATGGTGTTTGGTACTTCGGATGCAGCTTGGAGAATATTTGAGGTAATATCTTCGCACGAGACATCGAAAATAATAAACGGCTTGTCGAAATAATAAATCCATTTAAACCAGTAAATATTCCCATACTTAATGCAACTGTTAAAATAATCAGACCTACAACACCAAGTTCCTGCTTAATAACAGTTCCTGTCCCCCAAATAAGTTGTTCGTTCACGACATCTAGCCAAGGCATTGGCATAGCAGTCGTTATTACCATGAGACTATAAATCAATGCCGCAGCAGTCAGGGCAAAAATAATCAGCCCGAACGCTTTCTTGGATGAAAAATTAAACTCTTCTGCAACCTGTGGCACATTATCAAACCCTACATACGCCCATGGAGCAATGGCGACAATCGAAATAATAGCTCCAAAAGTCGTTAATTCAGGATGAAATACAGGTTGGATATTTTCGAAACTAGAAGTAGGTGACACACTGACCATACTAAATAAAACAAGAATGCTTGCCACCATGACAAAACAGAAGATGAACTGAGCGCTACCAGTCAATCCTGTTCCACGGATATTAAAATAGGCAAAAACAAGTAAGGCGGTCGTGGCAATAAGAATTTCGGTAACATACACATCCCAACCGCCTATTTCATACAATTTATACGTTTGTACAAAGGAAGGAAATACATATTTAAACATTAATGCTAACGCAGATGCATTTAATGCAACAATACATATATACCCTAACGTAAGAAACCATCCACTTATAAAAGCATGCGTCCGCCCTAAACCGATAAATGCATAAGCAAATCCACCACCCGAAACAGGGTAGTGCTTAATCAAAAAACCATAACTTACAGCAATTACCATCATTAATAAGGCACCAATAACCATTCCAATAACCACACCAAGTGGGCCTGCTTGCCCCATCCAGTTGGTTGGTTGTACAAACGCCCCCCAACCAACGGACGAGCCTAACGCAATTGCCAATACCCATTGCGGTTTCATTGTCTTCTTCAACGTTGTTCTCTCTTTCATATTCTCCTCCATGTATGTCTAAGTCTGTTAACAAGTTGCATTTCATCATCGTCTTCTCTATTTTTATGAAAGAGGGAAAGCCTTTCTTCTAATAAGAACCTATGGACTCGAAATCGTTTGTAGTCTAAACTCCTGCTATCATATCATGAACTTTAGCAACTTCTTCAGCTGGGACTTGATAATAATAAATACCGCCAATGTTCGTGCCGCTTCCTTGCATCATATAGCTGTTCACATTTTTTCGTACGTCTTTATACCCGAATAACAAGTCTTGCATATCATCAAAATCCATATTTGTTGCCATGTTGTTACCTAATACATCAATTACGCCATTAATTTTATTCACAGAGCCAACGCTTGCACCCTTATTAATAATTCCTTCTATTACTTTGCGTTGTCGTTCTGTACGTCCGAAATCACCTGCAGGGTCTTGCTTTCGCATACGGACAAAATGCATCGTTTTATCGCCATCCATTTCTACAGGGCCTTTGGTAAAGTGATAATTGCCGTCATCCCATTCAACTTCATTATCGACATGAATCGTTCCTAATTGATCGACAAGTTCCTCTAAACCTTCCATATTCATACGTACATAGTAATCTAAGTCAATATCAAGGAAGTTCTCCACTGTAGCTACAGACATATCCGCCCCACCAAAAGCATAGGCGTGATTAATCTTATCTTGGACACCTTTTCCGACAATGGTCGTTCTTGTATCACGTGGTATGCTTACCAATTGCATGGTATCTTCTTTTGGATTTAACGAAAGCACCATTAACGCATCTGAACGCCCACGATCGCCGCCTCGTTGATCGACACCAAGCAACAATATATTTAATGATTCTGTCGCTTTAATTTTCTTTTTTGCTACTTTTGTATCAATAGCATCTACTGGTTCATTAATTTTGTCGTTTACAGTCGACTTCGCATTATTGTAAATCGAAAATGCATACGCACCCCCGCCAAGTACAAGAATTAATATAATCGCAAGCGGAATTTTCAGCCATAGCTTACGAGATTTCTTGCGTTCACTTCGTTTCATCCGTTTTCACCTATCCATTTCTTTTCTATATTTTCAGTTATTAATTTGTTGTATGCAACTATAATCCTACTTAAAAAGTATACCATAGTTCGTCAAACACAATTGACCTAATGACAACTCGAAGGCTGTCATTAGGTCTAAACTGTCATCATACGAGTGAATGATTAATCTCTACTAAACAAGTCTCTTGTATATACTTTATCAGCGGTATCACGAATGTGATCATCTAAACGGTTCGCAACGATCACGTCCGCTTCTTTTTTAAACGCTTCAAGGTCATTAACTACACGAGAATTGTAGAAAGTTTCTTCCTGTAATACTGGTTCGTATACAATAACTTCTACGCCTTTCGCTTTAATCCGTTTCATAACGCCTTGAATCGCAGAATGACGGAAATTGTCTGAATCTGTCTTCATCGTCAAGCGATAAATACCTACGACATTCGGCTTGCGATCTAATACCATATTCGCAACATGATCTTTTCGCGTACGGTTTGCCTCTACAATAGCTTGAATAATATTATTTGGTACATCTTCATAGTTTGCTAGCAACTGTTTCGTATCTTTTGGCAGGCAATATCCTCCATAACCAAATGATGGGTTATTATAATGCCCACCAATTCTTGGGTCTAGCGCTACACCATCAATAATTTGCTTGGCGTCCAAACCACGTAGTTCTGCATAAGAATCAAGCTCGTTAAAGAATGATACGCGCATAGCCAAATATGTATTAGCAAACAACTTAATTGCTTCTGCCTCTGTTGAACTTGTAAACAAGACAGGTATATCTTCTTTTTCTGCACCTTGAACTAATAAATCCGCAAAGGCTTTCGCCCGATCTGACTGCTCCCCGACAATAATGCGAGAAGGATGTAAGTTATCATATAAAGCCTTTCCTTCGCGTAAAAATTCTGGGGAAAAGATAATATTGCTCGTGGCGAATTCAATACTAATCTCTTTCGTATAACCTACAGGTACGGTAGATTTAACAATCATCACTGCATTAGGATTGGTATCTAATACATTGCGAATCACCGATTCAACGGTTGATGTATCAAAGTAATTCTTATCTGGATCATAATTTGTCGGAGTGGAAATCACCACATAGTCTGCATCTTTATATGCTTCTTCCATATCTGTTGTAGCACGTAAATTCAATTCCTTATTTTTAAGGAAACTATCAATCTCTGCATCGACAATAGGAGATTGTTTACTATTGATCATATCTACCTTTTCTTGCAGAATATCAAGTGCTACTACTTCATTATGCTGTGCTAAAAGTACGGCATTTGCTAAACCAACATACCCTGTTCCTGCAACTGCAATTTTCATGAGAAGTTCCTCCATTGGTTAAGTTCTTTGAGTTTACTAAATAATAACTTATAAACTCCAATAACTGAAGCCTTGTTTTTCACATTCTCTTTGTTCAAAAATGCTCTTAATATCAACAAGCACTTTTTTGTCTGTCTTAAACATTTTATTAAGCACATCTAACGTATAGTTTTCTTTAAACGTTTCATGTGGTACAGCTAAAACTACGCAATCTAAGTTGTTTAGTTCTTCTTTGTCAACCAGCGTAATGCCAAATTCATCGTAAACGTCTGTTGATTCAGCTACTGGATCATGAACGAGGACGTCAATACCATACTCTTTTAATTCGTTAATAATATCAATGACTTTGGTATTACGCACGTCAGCAACATTTTCTTTAAATGAAATACCCAAGATTGCAATTTTTGCATGATTGACTTCTTGTTTGGCTCTAATCATCTTTTTAATGATGTTGTTAGCAATAAATTTGCCCATGTCATCATTAATTTTTCGACCAGATAGTATGATTTGTGAATGGTAGCCTAGCTGTTCAGCTTTGTATGTAAAGTAGTAAGGGTCTACCCCGATACAATGGCCACCAACTAACCCTGGCGTAAATTTCAAAAAGTTCCATTTTGTTCCTGCTGCTTTTAATACAGCATTCGTGTTAATATCCATCTTATCAAATACCATAGCAAGTTCATTCATAAAAGCGATATTAATATCTCGTTGTGAGTTTTCAATTACTTTTGCAGCTTCAGCAACTTTAATGGACTCTGCCTCATGAATGCCTGCTTCAATAATAGAACCATATACAGCTGCAATTTCCCTTAAAGAATCACCATCACAACCAGATACAATTTTTGTGATTTTTGTTAAAGTGTTCACTTTGTCACCAGGATTAATACGCTCTGGAGAGTACCCAACTTTAAAATCTGTTCCAAACTTTAATCCCGATTCTTCTTCAAGAATTGGAATGCAAATTTCTTCTGTTGTCCCAGGGTATACAGTAGATTCATAAACGACGATAGAACCTTTCGTTAATTGTTTACCTACAGTTCTACTAGCACCAATAACTGGATTAAGATCCGGGGTCTTATCTGTATTAATTGGTGTAGGAACTGCTACCACATGAAATTTACATGGTGCAATATCCTCTTCCTTACTTGTAAATGACATGGTTGTACGTTTCACCATGTCATCTCCTACTTCATTTGTAACATCTACACCAGATAAATATTTATCCAGCTTTTTTTCATTTAAATCAAAACCGACAACATCAAATTTCTTTGCAAATTCAATAGCTAACGGTAGGCCGACATAACCTAAACCAATGACAGAAATCTTTTCTTCTTTGTTTAGAATTTTTTCGTATAAACTCATGGTTTCATGCCTTCTTTCTATAATTGACTTATTACTAGATATTATATCCTATAAATTAACTAGTCCTAAATTAATTTATAATAATCTACATACCATTCAGCAAATTTTTGTAACCCTTCTTCAATAGATGTCTTCGGTTGAAAACTAACTGCTTGTTGCAACTGTTCTGTTGAAGCATATGTAGCAGGGACATCACCAGGTTTGATTGGTTCAAATATTTTTTCAAAAACTACTTCTTTATGGAGTGCATTACTTAAACATTTTTCCAACGTTTCAATAAAGACCATCAACTTTTCTGGATTGTTATTTCCAATGTTAAATACTTTATGTTCCACTTCTCCCTTAGGAGGATTGCTTAATAAACGTTCAATACCTTCAACAATATCATCAATATATGTAAAGTCACGGTAAAGATCGTTTTCAAAATCACCATTATTAAAAATCTTGATTGGCTCTCCATTAAAATACTTGTTGGCAAAACCAAAGTAAGCCATATCTGGTCTTCCCATCGGTCCATAAACTGTGAAGAATCGTAACCCTGTAGCAGGTATCTTATACAAGTGACTATATGTATGAGCCATCAACTCATTTGATTTTTTCGTCGCAGCGTATAACGAAACAGGATTATCTACAAAATCAGTCTCTTCAAACGGCACTTTTTTATTAGCACCGTAAACGGAACTAGATGAAGCATAGACTAAATGATCTACTGGATGATTTCTGCAGGCTTCTAAAATATTATAAAAGCCTATTATATTGCTTTCTATATAGACATCTGGATTTTCAATAGAGTATCTAACTCCAGCTTGCGCAGCTAGGTTTACTACAATATTTGGTTTGTATTCTGCAAAAGTGCTCATTATTAGTTCTTTATCTGAAATATCACCTTGAATGAAAGTGAAATTCTCATAAGGCTTTAATTGTTCCAAGCGAGCTTCTTTCAGTTTCACATCATAATAATCATTCATGTTGTCTAAGCCGATCACAGTAAAACCTTGGTCCAGTAGTTTTTTTGATAAATAGAAACCTATAAAACCACTAGCTCCAGTAATAATAAATTTTCTGTTTAAAAAAGACTTATTATGTTTTATTTCCATAAAATGTATACACCCTTTTATATTTTACTAATAATTTTAGTTTTGTTTTTTAAAATATTGTAAATATCTTTAAAAAATATAGTAATCAAAAGAAATGTTGGGATGATTCCCACAACGATATTCCACCAAAAGTTTGTAATGAAAACTGAATATAGAGCATAACATGAAACTATTAGCGTCATAATATAAATTTTAATAGTTGGATAGTTTACCTTATAATACCGCTGTGATAGCTGTGTTCTAATTGTAAAGAATATTATAAAAGAAAAAGCTGTTGATATAGATGCTCCAAGAGCTCCGAATTTAGGAACCAAAACCCAATTCCCAAGAATGTTAAAACTACAAGCTATGACAGCTATTAGAATATGCATTTTTGTTTTTTTATAAAAATTAATACCTATTACAGTGGTTTCAGATATTGTATAAAATATAGGCATAAATACTAAAAATGGCATTATAGATGATGCATTTTCATATTCACTTCCTAACAAGCTAACAAGTACATCTTTTATAGAAATACTAACAATAGCCAATAAAAATAATATAAAGGAAATAATTATAGTAATCTGCCTAAAAAACAATCTATCTTCTGGTGCTTTCTCAAATTTTTCATATGCAACTGGCGTCCAAAACGTAGAAAAAGTCTGCCTCACCACCATAATGAGAGCAACCAACCTCATAGCCGCTGCATATAAACCCAATTCTTCAAAATCACTCCACTGTCTGAGCGCTATTTTATCAAACGATTCAAACAGCCAAGAAATAAAAATAGTCAACACAAAGGGAGCACCAAATTTAAAAATTTCCATCTGAGAATGCTTGGTTTCTTTGTCTCTAATATTGTTTAACTTCCAGAAATTCTTACCAATGTATATCCCTACTATAACTAATAGCATAATTGTAATTATTTTTGATAATATGAGAACCTCAAATTTATTACCCATAGCATAAAAGAATATCAATATAAAAGATAGGTTAAAAACTTTCTGGAGAATTTGAATTAAAGAGTAAAGATTACCCTTTTGTTGCATTCTTATTACTAATTGTGTGTACCTAAATAGTAATTGTGCAATAATACCTATGACTAACCACACTGCAACTTTTATACTTGGTTCTTCTACCAAAAAAAATGTAATAGGTTCGAACCAAGTAATAATAACTAAAGTTAACAGCAAAGTACAAAATAAAGGAATTCTTAGGGTTTTATATAATAATGCCCCACGCTTTTGAGAGTCCTCTTCATAAAAAAAACGAACAAAGGCTTGGTCTGCGCCAAATATAGTGATAATCATTCCAACTTTAAGAAGTAATTCAAACATAGTCACTTTCCCAAAAGCCTCTGGTGGAAATAAACGAGTTGTTAACATTGTGGTTGCTAACCCTAAAAATAACCCAATCAGACTTCCATAAGAAAATTTCAAAAAATTTTTCAGCAAACTTCCACTCATAAGTTACCTCTTTTATATAAATATAGATTATTAATTTACTATTTCTCAAAGAATTTAATATTGTATATTTCCATAACTTTTTTTAACTGCTTATCATTTTCTCCTTTGTCTACATTTGTTTTTGCTAAGCCGGTTTTTGCTGCAACTTTTGTAGAAAGCAAGCGAGGATATGACTTATGTACTTTTATAGTCGATGTCCCTTTTAAATAACTCATACACTTTAGCCATATATCATCTGCTGTAGGACAATATTTAATTATTGCATCTTTATTAAAAACTTCTTTACTTATACTACGTGGTGGGTATAAAGCACCTGCCCCATTAGTAGCCATAAGTAACATACTTGGACCAGATATTCCAGGAGATTGAAATAACCAATCTTTATAACTGTTTACATGATTATTTGTTAAAGTAATAAGGTGTGCACGATAACAAACTATATTGTTTGGGAATTCCTTATGTTTTTTTAGTAAATTTTCAACCAAATTTTCTGGTTGAAAAATATCATCATCTACAGTAATTATTAAATCATCATTATACTCTAACATAGTGTAATAATACTTTTTATGTGATTTGAGATCATCACAAAACCTTATTTCGAGCCCTCTATCTTTCATTTTCAGCACCTTTTTATTTATACTTGAAGTATTGGGAAACTGATCATGGGCTAGCCAAAGAATTATTTTATCTGGTTTTTTACTTTGTCTTAATAGAGATTCAAGCACAACCCATAAATTACCCATCCTTGGTGGAAACGAGGTTAAAGAAATAATTATTTTTTGAGAATCACTTGATTTATTTTCAGCTATTCCCAGTTTATTTGTGCGAAACACCGTATAATATATTGGTAAAAAAACTCTAATTGCTCGACTTAAGAATCTAAATGCATTTAATTTTAAAAATTCATTTTCTGTTTTTTCTGCTTGATATAAAATGTAATAAAAAAATCTAATAACCATTTTAACCACCTTATACAAATAAATCTATCAACTCTTGAAGAACAATATAAAAATTACAAATAAACTAAATCATTTAAACTAAACTAGCATCAATTACTATAATACCTATTTAATTTCACCAAAAAGATTGCAAAAATTATTTAATTAGGCTTAAGAACATACTTTCGTATTTTTTAACAATTATATTAGCCTCAAAGTATTCTGCTCTTTTATAACCTTTTTCTATATAATACTCTATTTCATCATTGTTTTGTAAGAGTTCATAAATTTTTTCAGCCATAGCATTATAATCTCCAACAGGAACTAACAAACCATATTTATTATTTTCAATTATCTCTCCAGGACCCGAATTACAGTTCGTTGAAATTACAGGTGTGCCAGTTGCCATAGATTCTACAATTACATGACTAAATCCTTCCCATTTTGAACTTAAAACAAATATATCGGCTTTTTTAATATATTTATATGGATTTGATTTAAAACCTATAAATTTCACTTTTTGGTGAATTTCTAAGTTATATGTAAACTGCACTAATTCTTTTAATAGTGGACCTTTCCCTACAATTACCAATAATATATTTTCTTTCACTAAAGTTAACTTTTTAAATGCTTTTAGCAATGTATAATAGTCTTTTGCTTCCGCAAGTCTACCTACGGATATCAGAATTTTGTTTGTTTCAAAATCCAAATCATCCTCCTCAACGTTTTCATCACTTAATTTTTTTATACTCGATATTTCTACTGGATTATAAATAACATCAATTTTATGTTTGTTTACATAAAAGTGAGTTATCAAATCATCTTTAACACCTTTAGATAGAGCAATGACTTTATTAGCAAAAACATTGTAAAAAAAGCTGGTGGTTAATTTATTAAAAAATGTAACCTTCTTTGATTGTGTTCGATTACTGGCTTCTCTTACAACTATCGGTATCTTTTTAAAAGTAAGTAGCTTTGAACAAATCAAAATAATATTATTTTCAATCAATGTACTAAATAACAAATCTGGCTTCTCTTGTAATATTGCTTTTCTTAATTTAAATATACAAAATCTTAATTTACTGGAGTTTAAATATTTAACCTTTACTTTATTAGACAACAAATTAATGTAATCATTGCCTTCAGCAGTCCCTAAGATTAAAATGACTTCAAACTTTTCTTTATTCAAATTATTTATTATATTTACAACAGTTCTTTCAGCTCCACCTCCTTTTAATGAGAACATAAAAAAAAGAATTTTATACTTCATAAAAGCCGCCCCTTCTCTATAATGAATAAAACGTTTGTATTTATCATGAATCTCTCACCATTCTTTTATATAGAGCTTGATATTTATTTGACATTGCCTTACCGCTTAAATTTTCTTTTATTATATTGGCTGCTGCTTTCTGCATAGCAGTATACTCATCTCCAGTTAATTTATTTAGTTTTTTTAATAGTTTAGATAAGTTGTTTTCAGTAAAGAGGTAGCCTGCTTTTGAATTATAGTTGAGTATCTCTTTATGAGGACCAATATTAGAAAGTAGAACTGGTACCTCTGTAGCAAGAGATTCTAACACTGTGTTTGGTAACCCTTCTGACTTTGAAGCAGTAATATAAAAGTCTGACAACCTCAAATAGTCACCAACATCACTTGTTGAACCTGTAAATATAATGTCATTTCTTCCTTTGGCAGCCTCCTTACACTTCTCTAATAGATTACCGTCCCCCACCATAATCAAAATACAGTTTTCTTCTTCAGACAATCTTAAAAATTCATTTATAATTAGTTCTGGTGATTTTCTTTTAATAAATGAACCTACTGATATAAACACTCTTTTGTCTTGGGAAATTCCAAACTTTTTTCGGAGTCTTGCCTTTTCAACTAAGCTCGCTTTTTTAAATTGAAAAGTATCAACGCCATTTTGAATAACATCAATTTCTAAACCATGCTCATTTAAAAATTTTTCTTTCAAAGTATAAGAGCAAAGAATAGGTTTAATAGATTTTTTTATAACTTTAAAATGTTTTTTAGCCATTAGATAGCCCTTTATCCTTCCAAACTTCATAACATAATCTTCAAAGGGGTAATTTCTTATTGTTGAAACAACTTTAAAATCTTTTAAATAATTTACAGCTATTTCATCTGCTCTTATCCCCTGTGTGTGGATGATATCAGGATCTAACTTGCTAATTTCATTTTGTATTTTTCGCCCTGCAATAAAAACTCCTTTTACTCTAGTCAAATTTAAAGATTTAACAGTTAAACCATGTCGCAAAAACTCTTGTAGCATCGAATCCTGTGGTTCTGGAGATAAAGTTATAATTGCACAATCAAAGTTAACTGCATCTAAATTTTTTACAATATTAAACAATTGATTTGTTGGACCGGTTCTCTTTAATGTGGAAACAATATAAAGTACTTTCATGCTATATCCTACTCTCATATTTAATGTATACAATTGAATACGTTAAAAAAAATATTATAGTTGGGGATCTTAAAGGATTGCTTATTATCAAAGCCGTAAAAACATATATTGAAACAAATAACAAAAAAATGACTGACCAATAATTGTTGGGATTGAATAAATACTTGCATAATATCACCATAATGCTTAAAAACAAAAAAACTAAAGCTAAAATAAATAACCATTTTCCTTGTGCATAGTATGTTAGATAGCCTGAATCAATTGATCCAAAAATTCGTATAGGAGATATTAATGTACCAATTGGGAATGTTGTATCCAAGATTTCTAATATATTATCCCAGTTAACTAGCCTAGCTTTCATTGAATAATCGTTTTCTAATCCATCTTGAAGCCTAATAAATCTAGAAAAAAACATATCAAATCCTACGGACTTATTTATAAAAAATAAAACTGCAGTACTTATACTGCTTATTATTATAAAAAACTTCCATGATTTGCGTATATTTATTAATAATGCAACGACTAGTATTACAGTAGCTGATATATAAGCCATGCGGGATGTAGAAACAATAATTAAAGTTAAAGCAGCCGCTGCATATAAAAGGTCTTTATTATAGTGGAACTTTCTATATTTAGCCAGAAAATAACTCATAGATATTAAGCCAAAAACAGATAAAGATGTTGTGTTAACAAAAAAACCACTAGCACGAATTCCATCAATAATTTGGAAATGTTCATCTACTGTCCATTGCTCAAAATATTTGGTAACTAGCATATTTTCTGGAAAATAGTTGAATACAACCAACAACTGAACCATGGAATATATAAAATTTGCAACAATTACTATTTTTAAACTGTTGGATATCCTATTATCAAGTATCTCTATTCCCTTAAGTCCATATAATAGGAAATAAACTATAATGGGCAAGTACAATATCAATATACGAAACCCACTAGCTATATCAGTTAAATCCGCAGAAAATGCTCCTATAATAGGAAGTATAGTTTCTAATAGAATAAACGGTATAATTGGTAGAAATATCTTTGGATGTATTCTAATTTCCTTACGTAGTATAATTAAACAGACTCCTATAAATATAAATGCGAAAAGTATAATGTCAGAAATCCTTATACTAATACTGTTTAAATTTATTCCATAAGTATAGCTAAAGCATAGGGCTAATAAATACAAAATAAGCATTTTTTGCATAAAGTTATGTGTTCTATTAATACTAAACAAAATTCTTTTTTTCACTTTATTCACCATATTTGCAGACCATCTTAAATAACATTAAGTATTAAAGAATATATCCCTTTAATAGAGTTAATAATCTGGTGTTAGAATTTTAAAATATATCATTGTTTATTAACGTTAATTTCATATATATTTCGCTTTCTTTCAAAAACTGAATCAATACATATTTTATTTCCACTTCTGCTCCATCTTGGATGGAGGTCACATCTCACATCGTTATCATATCTAAACGGAGCAAACACTTTAGCAATTGAACTGATATCATCGCCTTTTATACAATATACTGAAGCAATTCTTTTTCTATCTGGATATGTATCTGTTATTACCATTTTCCCATCAGGGGAAAAACTAGGATGTCCGTCTGATTGTAATTCAGGCCATAATTTCTGGTATGTACTTGTTTTATCTCTCATCAGATAGTAGCCATTACCTTCATTCTTCTTGTTAGCAAATGCAAGAATTTCACCATCATTCTTCCAACAACAATGGGATGTCATGTTATCATCGTTTAAATTATAGATATCAGACCCATTAATATTTGCTGTAACCAAACGAGTGTATCTGTTATTATTATTAATCCATCTATGCAAAACCATAAAACGATCGCCTGATGGGTTTATCATTATATGATTAACCTTATGCTCGGCGTTAACCATTTCAGTTCTTGGTTCAAAACCTGCAAAATCCGTATACTTTAAAATAGGTTTAGTTTGACCACTATTTAAATTTACATGCCATATGCAAAAATCATCCGGGCATTTCTCATTAACATATTTATCTTTTAAATTTGAATATCCATAACCGGGTCTCAGACGGTGTAATCTTGCAAAATCGAGAGTAAGTGCAAATTGTCCTTCTCTATCTACACTATAAACTGGCATTGCAATAATTTTTTCTTGTTTTGTCTCAAGGTTCAATATTACTGAACAATATTTTCCATCTCTAAAGTCGTTATAAATAATTCTCCTTGAATAGTCGGGACCTAGCCATTGTAGCATACAACCCTGCTGTACATTCCATGAACGAGTAGTACCTAATATTTGATAAGAATTATCGTTTTCAGTATCAAATAGCACTATTTCAGCAGGTTCATTCGGCGCTACCGACGAATATGAATTTTTTACTCTTAAGCAAAGCATGTACCTATCAGTTATATCCCACGGTGATTTGTCATAATAACCAAAGAAGTATTCCATACCATCATCTGGAGATATTCTTTTTATATCTCCTTTATATTTAATTTTAGGCGAGATAGCGTACATCCCTAATTGATATAATCTTTTAACCACTTTCTTCATCACAGGAAGTTTATTTAAGTATGCATTTAACTTTGCTTCTATTGCCATCTACATCAGCTCTTTCATTACTTCATTCTTTTTTTCTTAAAAATTTATTAGAAATCCACTCTAAAAATTTCAATGGTGCAATAAAAATTATAGCTTGACTTACTACTACTATAATTAAGTCAAATATAGAAGAATATCCTTTTTTCCAAAAGCCATAAATCATACTCACATAGCTTTTTATCTTTACCCAACTTTTTCTTCTAATTAAATTATCTTTATTTGCTCGAAATAACACCAGTGAACTATCTATATTTTCTGCTTTGTATCCTTTATTGAGCATTCTAACAAACAAGTCCAAATCTTGATTCCTTCTAAAATCCCCGTAGCCTCCACAAGCTAAAACTTCTGTTTTTTTATACATTACAGTAGGATGATTAAAAGGATTTCTCCTTCTAGAAAATTTCAAAATATCTTTATGTTTTATAGGCACTTGCCTAGAAGAATTGACATTGTTGGGATTTTCATAAAACTCGTCAATATGGGAACCTACAATGCTTAAATCTTCATTAGAATGAAACTTCTCTAACTGCAATTCGCACCTGTTTTTTTTAGATATATCATCTGTGTCCATCCTAGCAACGAACTCATTTCTACATTTTTTCAGCCCCTCATTTAATGCAAGCCCCAAACCAATATTTTGAGGTAATGAGACAACTGATAATAAATTAGGATATTCTGATTTAAATGAATATATCATTTCATCAAGTTCGTTAGTTAAGTCGCCATCCTTTACTAATACAATTTCATCTGGCGGAATAGTCTGTTCTAACATGCTATTAATACTGTCTTTAAGAAAAATAGGATTTTCTTTATAGTAAACAGACATCAAAACACTATATTTTTTGCTTTTCATTAACTGTTTCTCTCCATACTTTCTGTTAGTTTAATTGAATCATTAAAATCGATATCATAACAAATGTTATAAGACGACATCGATTTATCATAAATCAAATCACCAAACACTTTGTTCACAACATTAATGCCACCTAATATTTTAATGATAGGGTTAAATAGTTTTGTTAATATGATCTTTTTATCATGTTCTAGTGAAATTAATTCAACTAGTTCACTTGTATTCACGTAATCACTATTTTGCGGAAAAAACAATCCAGTTTTCTCCTTATCTATTAAAACTCGGATGAATTCAGATAAATTGTCGACATATATCATACTACGCTTATTATCAACCTTTGGAAATATTGGCGACTTAATAGCTATTTTTGCTAAACGTGGGTAATTACCCTTACAGTTTTTACCATAAATCATAGGCGGACGTAAAATAGCAAGTTTAAAAGAGCTATCTTCAAGCATTCTTATTTTTTCTTCTGCTTGGAGTTTTGATTTGCCGTAGTTTGTTTTTGGGTTAGGCACGGTATCAATGGTTATCTCTCCAGTTTCCATTCCATAAACGCTCATGGAACTAAGAAACACAAAATATGTAACGCCATTGTTTTTGGCTTTTTCAGCTAACTTATAAGTTAAATTTGTATTTACATCGTAGTATAAATTTGCATTTTCTTTTGTTTCTTTTCGATGCGCTATCCCCGCCACATGCAAAACAACATCATACTTGGAAAAGTCTACTTCTTTCCATAAATCATTTCGTAAACTAATCTTATCAATCTCGTATTGATCAGGGTACTGCTGCGCCCATTCTGCAAATGAATTGCCTACATAACTATTTTTTCCGGTGATGAGTATTTTTTTCATTTAGAAGCAGTCTCCTTATTGGAAGCCATTTCTTCCTTCGCTTTGGTACCTGTTCCGCCTTCTACAACACCGTCACTTTTTGCCACACTAATAAAAGTGCCAATAAAGCATTTTACATCAAAAAAGAAATTCATGCGTTCTACATATTCACCGTCAAGTTTAGCCTTTACTTCAATCGGCAGTTCATCTCTTCCGTTGATTTGTGCCCAGCCAGTTAATCCTGGTTTTACATCATTAGCTCCATACTTGTCACGTTCTGCAATTAAATCGTATTGATTCCACAACGCAGGGCGCGGGCCGATAACGCTCATTTGCCCTACAAAGATATTCCATATTTGTGGCAACTCATCAAGGGAAGTTTTTCTTAAAAACTTCCCTACTTTGGTTATATATTGCGCCGGATCCTCTAATAAATGGGTAGGTGTATCTTTTGGTGTGTCAATTCGCATCGTTCTAAATTTCAAGATATGGAAATGTTCTTTATGTAAGCCTACGCGTTTTTGTTTAAATAAGACAGGTCCTTTGGAATCGATTTTTATAGCGATCACCAATAGAAGAATGACTGGTGATAAGAGCACAATTCCAATAAAGGACAATAGAATATCTACCAATCTCTTAAACTTTAAATACATCATTTATGAGAATCCTTTCTATGAGAAAAATAGACTTGCAGTGCATCTATTTAAACTGACGCTTTTTCTTCCTGCACTTTCTCCACTAAATACTTCAATAAGTCGTCACGAATTTCTTCGTTTTCTAATGCTAAATCGATCGTTGTTTTCACAAAACCGAGCTTTTCACCAACATCATAGCGTTTTCCTTCAAAATCATACGCATAGACGTTTTGTTCTTCGTTTAGTTTTTGAATAGCGTCGGTTAATTGAATTTCACCACCAGCACCGATTTCCTGTTTATCTAAGTAGGTAAAGATTTCTGGCGTTAATACGTAACGTCCCATAATCGCCAAGTTAGATGGAGCAGTACCTTGTTTCGGTTTTTCCACAAAGTGATCGACTTGATAACGACGGCCTTCAATCGTATTCGGATCGACAATACCATACCGATGTGTTTCGCTATCTGGCACTTGCTGTACGCCAACGACAGATGATTGTGTTTCTTCAAATTGATCTATTAATTGGCGCAGCCCAGGTGTATCAGCTTGTACGATATCATCACCAAGTAATACGGCGAATGGCTCGTTGCCGATAAATTTACGTGCACACCAAACCGCATGCCCTAATCCTTTTGGTTCTTTTTGACGGATATAATGAATATCCACTTTGGAAGGACGTTTTACCTTTTCTAGTAAATCAAACTTTTCCTTTTTGATCAAGGAATCTTCTAGTTCAAAATTGTTATCAAAATGATCCTCGATCGCACGTTTACCTTTTCCCGTTACGATAATAATATCTTCAATTCCTGATTGTACGGCTTCTTCAATGATGTATTGAATGGTTGGTTTGTCTACAATTGGAAGCATTTCTTTCGGCATCGCTTTCGTCGCTGGTAGGAATCTCGTCCCTAATCCTGCCGCTGGAATGATCGCTTTTTTAATCGTACGCATGAATGAATCCCCCTTCTTCGTTTACGAACCTTTCACTGTGACATAATCATGTTCCATATAAACAATCTGCATAAGTGCATCTTTTAAATCTTTTCGAGTGTAGTTTTCAAAAGTATTCATAATTCCTCTAATGACGTCCTGATCGACAGCGGACGTTTTGCCAACGTAAATTTTTTCATAGACCGCTTCTGAATGTACTTCATCTTCGCCGAGCAGTTCTTCGTACATTTTTTCCCCTGGGCGAATGCCAGAAAATTGAATCGGAATTTCTGCTTCTGTATAGCCGGATAGCTTGATCAAATTTTTTGCGAGGTCGACGATTTTTACTGGTTCGCCCATATCGAGAACGAATATTTCGCCACCTTTCGCTAGTGTACCTGCTTGGATGACGAGTCGAGAGGCTTCTGGAATCGTCATAAAATACCGCGTCATTTCTGGGTCCGTCACCGTAACAGGACCACCATTAGCAATTTGCTTCTTAAATAATGGAATGACACTACCACGACTTCCTAGTACGTTACCAAAGCGCACTGCGGTAAATTTCGTTTTACTCCGAACTGCTAAGTCTTGAATGACCATTTCCGCAATACGTTTCGTTGCGCCCATCACATTTGTTGGATTGACCGCCTTATCCGTGGAAACTAATACGAATGTATGTATACCGAATGTATCTGCAGCTTCAGCGACATTTTTAGTACCAATAATATTATTCTTTACCGCTTCATGCGGGTTTTGTTCCATTAACGGTACATGTTTGTGCGCAGCTGCATGATACACAATGCGCGGTTTGTACGTTTCCATAATTTCAAACATCCGATCACGGTCTTGTACATCACCGATAACAGGTACGATTTCAATGCCTGCGTCACGATATTTTCCCCGTAATTCCATATCAATCGTATAAATGCTGAATTCGCCATGTCCTACTAAGATTATTTTACTCGGGGAAAATTTCATCACTTGTCGACATATTTCGGAACCAATCGACCCGCCCGCACCGGTGACCATGACCGTTTGTTCACTCACATATTTGGAAATCGCACGAATATCGAGCTGTACTGGTTCGCGACCAAGTAAGTCTTCCACTTCGACATTTTTTAAGCTGCTTACGGTTACTTTGCCAGTCATTAAATCTTCAATTTTCGGGATCATTTGCACTTTCGCATTCGTCTGGTTACAAAAATCTACAATTTTCTTCAATTGGCCATTACGAAGCGACGGAATGGCAATGACGATGTGTTCGATATGCATATCGCCAACCACTTCCGGGATATCTCGTACTTTCCCTTGAACTGGTATATTGTATAATTGCATTCGCTGTTTCGTTAAATCATCATCAACAAAAGCAACTGGTTGAAGCTCGGTTTCCTTACTCTGATCACGCAATTGCCGTGCAATCATTGCACCTGCTGCTCCAGCACCGACAATAAGTGTCGGTTTATGTTCGTGGTTATCTTTTATATATCTGTCGCGTACGACGCGCCAAACAAATCTAGAACCACCAATAAAGATAATATGTAACATCCATGTGACGAGCAATGCACGTCTGTAAATACTAAAGTCATTCGCAAGATATTGTACAATCGTTGCACCAAGAACAGAAAAAGTTACTGCTTGTACAATAGCGATTAACTCGCCAACACTGGCGTAAGCCCATACTTTGTTGTACAGCTTAAAAATGTACGCAAATACATGATGAAAAATTAAAAGTGCAACTGCGCTAATAATGATTGCGTCCATGCTGACAACATCGGTATAAGGGTATACGACCCACGATGCAATAAAAATAGCAGTCGTGACAATTACTGAGTCTAGCAACATCAATAGACCCAGTCTTGATTTGTACCCCATAAATAATACTCCTTCCTGTCTCTCTATTGCTGTAGAATAAGCTACTTGTAAATTGCCTCCGCCTAAAAAATAATCAGCAGGGAGGTATTCTTGAATTTTAGTGAACAATAAAGGAGAGATAGTCCTATAACAGTATTTAAAGCGAAGCGTGATCATGGAAACTTCACCAACAGAAGTCTCTTTTTTCAGTACTTGTTAATAGCAGAAAAGCGTAACGTAAAGAGAAATCATGTGTCACTTCGGCTATTTTGAAAGTGCCTACTTTCTATATGATTGAAACAAAATGAATTACTAAACAATTACATGCATTAAAAACAGCACCATTCGACACGCTGTCATTTTATGTATCTTTTTATCAAATAGATGCCGTAACACTTTCTGTTACTATGAAACAGTATATGTTTGGTAACAACCTTCAAAACGTCCAAAAAATAAAACAGCAATTCTATTTTAATACGTTTATGTAATAATTTCCAGTTAAACTACGTACAATGTTGTGCTTTAATCACATTCCTATAATACTATATACCCAGTCATATTATTAGTGACTTTTGCAAATAAAAGTCATAATTTTATAATCGCTTGTGAATAGAAAAAGCATCATAATGCTTTTTCGTAATGAAAGCGCTGTATCGATAACGTGACTACACCTATGGCATTTTTCACGAAATCGGCTTCTTTTCTAACAATTCCTTAAAATACGTGATGAGTTGCTTGCGATTATTCGTTTGAAACGTTTGATATATGCTACTAATATAATTTTTCACCGTACCCTCACTTAAAAATAATCGGTTGGCAATATCCTTATTTGAAACACCTTCTGTCAGCAAATAAGCAATATCTAGCTCTCGATTCGACAAATAAACCCCTCTATTTTTTAATGCCTCATCAAGCAACTCTCGTCTATCGAGTTTGCGTTCTAGTATACGTTTCGCCAAAATTTGTGCAGCCTCTCCAGAGAAGACAACCTCATCTTGCATAACAGAGCGCATGCATGCAATCAAATGCTCCCCGTTTAGTTTTTTTAGGACAACCCCGTCTGCACCAGCGTATATAGCAGCCACAATGAGATCTTCATCTGCAAATGAAGTAAGGACAAGAATTTTCACATTAGCAGCAGACTCTTTCATATGTACAATAAGTTTGATCGCATCTGTATGTGGCATATGGATATCAATGAGCACGAGATCTGGTTGATATGCTTTGAATTGAAGAATAGCCGATTTCCCATTTGTAGCTGTCGTAACAACTTGCATACCCTCTTCTTGGATTAACAATGCTTCGACACCATCCATAAAAAGCTGCTCGTCATCGACTAGCATGATCCGCATCAATGAACACCCCCCATTAAAAATAAAAAGGCTCTTTATTTCAAGTATGAAACAGGTTGGTGTGTTTCAAAAGAACCTACACCAACCTAGAGACTTCGGCACAAACCTTTATGCAATGTTGCATTTAAAAGAAGAACACCTTCAGAATTCCACTCACATTTCAAGAATAGTTGACTTTCTTTCGCGAAATCCGCAACTCGTTCACCGGGATTTCGATTACTAATTCATAGTAATCGCTCTCATACGTTAGAAATTCGCTCCCGTACGTTGATTCTTCAATCGCCATCTCCATGACATTCGCGCTTGTCCGCTCAATTTTCACCCGTCTCAACGTAAAAGTACTAACCTTCGCCGACAACTTGTTGCTATCTCATGCGGGTGAATTCACCGCGCTTCCTTATACGATTAAGTACAAACCTTAAAATAGACCAAGGAATTTCTTTTTCTTTTTCACTCGCATTGGCTCCAAGCGATTTACATGGTTGTTATCGACAAGTAGATTACTATTTTCTAGAAACATGTAATAATAGTCTGAGCCAAAGTTTTTCTTCACATCTTCAAACGCCTCTCGTAGGTAGAAAGAACGTGAAGTCGTATTATGCGCATCAGATGCAATAAAATGGGTTAAATTCGCTTCGATGATTTGCGTAGTAAACTTTTGAATATCTTTTCCAAACTTACCTACTACACTACCAGCTGTAACTTGGGAAAGTGCACCTTTGGACACCAAATCATATAATAGATTCGGATGTTCGAGAAGTGCTCGATTTCTTTCCGGATGCACAATTATTGGTGTATAACCTTCTACTTGAATATCAAATATAAGTTGTGTGGTGTATCGTGGTACAGCATCAGAAGGGAACTCCACAAAAAGGTATTTACCGTAGTTTAACGGGAGTAGTTCGTTTTGCCTAATGCCATCTACCATTTCCCCATAAATACGTGTTTCCTGACCAGGCAATACCGTTAGCGACACACCTTCTCTATTAAACAAATCATTTAATATTTCTACATGGTTTTCAATTTCCCAACGAAAATTATTGAAAGCACCATTTTGATGATGTGGTGTAGCGATAATAGTGTGAATCCCTTGGTCTATAGCTACCTTAGCCATTTCCAAACTATATTGTTCTGTCTTCGCTCCATCGTCTACACCTGGTAATATATGACTATGAATATCGATCACTTGTATTCACATCCTATGAATTAAACATTTTCTATTGAATAATTAGGTAGATTATAACAAATATAATTATAAATTGCACTTTAGAGAGACTAAACTTAAAAATATTTTTGCAAATTCGAATAATGCAACATTAGCTCGTCCGTATTCTCTTATCACTGACAAGAGTATTTCAAACACACGAAGAAATATTTTTTTTGGTTTCGTAACATGTTAACGACAATACTGTTTTTCAACGCTTTATTTAGGAAAAAAGTCGCCTTCAAGTGCTCTCATCGTTGGGACTGTTTTGAAATGCATGCATACATTCAAAACAACTCGCTTCATTTTGAAATCCTCTTTTTTTCACAATGACATGTAAACAGGAACTTCAACAAAACTCCTTATCCAAGAGAATAAGGAGTTTTGCTTTATTTTGCTCCGTAATAGTAATAATAATTGGACTGTTTCTTTTCACGGTCATTAAGCACTGCACCTAAAAGTTTTGCTTTAGCAGGCTGTAATGCTTCGATCGCTTTTTGCGCGCCTTCAATTTCCGTATGTTTGCTGCGAACGACAAGAATGGAACCATCTACAATGTTCGCCATAATTTGCGCATCCGTCACAGCTAAAACTGGTGGCATGTCGAAAATGACCATATCATAATTTCCTTTTAGCTCTTCTAACAAGTTTTTCATCTTCTTGGAAGCTAATAATTCAGATGGGTTCGGGGGTATAGGTCCACAAGACATTACATCCAAGTTATCTACATCGGTTCGCTGAATCACCTGATCCAAAGAGTTTTCTCCAACTAATAGATTACTAAGCCCCCGTAAATTATCGATGCGAAACGTATAATGTACTGTCGGTTTACGTAAGTCAGCGTCAACTAACAGCACTTTTTTTCCTTGTTGAGCGTATACAACAGCTAAATTAGCAATTGTCATAGATTTTCCTTCTGCAGGGCCTGATGACGTTACAAGTAAGGAACGGATTTCATTATCAACAGAAGCAAAGTCTATATTCGTACGAATCGTACGATACTGTTCAGAAATAGGTGATTTTGGATTTAATTTGGCGATTAGATGACGCATCTTCGTTCCAGGTCTAGACGGATTTTTTCCGCGTAACATGTTGGCTCCCCCTCTCCAGATTTCTTGGTTGTGGGCGGAATTGTTGCTCGCTAATATCTTTTTCTTGAACAGTTGAAATTGTGCCGAGGACAGGAATATCAAGGTGCTGCTCAATGTCGTCTTCGGTTGTAATTGTGTTATCCAAATATTCTAATAAAAACGCAATTCCAACACCAATCATCGCACCGAGCACAATTGCAATCGCTGTATTTAACATTGGATTTGGTGAAACAGGAGACGGATTTGTTCCAAGTTCTGCCTCCGACAAAATATTCACATTGTCGACATTCATGAGTTCTGGAATCTCATCTTGAAATGTAGTCACCGTTGTATTTGCCATTTCAACAGCACGTTCAGGACTTTCATCCGTAGCAGTTACCGTCACAACCTGTGACTGTTCCTCGCTAGATACTTGAATTTTTTGTGCTAACTGACCACTTGTCATGTCCAAGCCCAGTTCGTCTACTACCTGACTCAAAATGCGTGGGCTTTTAATAATGACATTATATGTATTAATGAGTTCCACGTTTGTTCGTATATCATTGACATTATATGGCGTTTCCGCATCTTGCTGGCTTTGGTTAACGATAAAGGAAGAATCTGCTTCGTATGTTGGTGTCAACACCAAATAGCTAACGACAGCGGCAATCACCGCAGCCCCAAATATACAAGCTAAAATAAGCAACATTCGCTTTTTTAAGACAGCAAATATCTCCTTTAAGGAAATCGTCTCTTCCATAAAGTTACCTCCATTTTTATTCTTCTATACATTGTTTTATGAATAAACCTAGTTATGAATTATAACATAAAACGACATAGAATAGTTGGTAAATTTATGAATTTGAAAAGATATGTTGCAAAAAAACGCTTGAATTAAACAGTAAACCGTTAAATTAAATTCTGATTACAAATAAACCTCGATATTTCGAACATGTTATCAAATCTAGCACTTCGTCAACATGCAACATGAATTACTAAAGTATTAAATATCTAGCGATTTAGGTCATAAGGCGTAGGTACTGCATCGTTTCAAGCAAGCGATAACAGTATCTAAGTACCCATCTTATTTAAGTCCTTTAGACCATGTACGATAAATTTTTCTAGAGTTACAAATCTAGTGCTTTTTGTTTCCAAAGCTACGATAATACCGTTCACATCCGCTCTATAATAACGTTTCGCTTACTATGAACTTTTTTCTCTCCTGTCCATTAATAGACGAAAGAACTAATTATATTTTTCTACTTTTTTCCCTAAAGTGATTTAACAATAGGGAAATTGAACCGATATAATATGAAAACACATCTTTTATACTGGTTCTTTAGTATGATTGGGTAACGTCATTAGTAAACAATTACTAATTTAGTAAAAAATATACAGCAAGAAACAACGTGGCAGTGCTAGTAAAGAAATACAGACACAGTAATTTGTTTAGTTTTATAAGAGAAAGGTTTTGTATCATCATCATTTCATGTCTGTACTAGGCGAATTTTGTCGTATTGAGTTCTTGGTTGGGAGAGGAATAGTAATTCATGCGTTCATGGTTATTCAGCAACATGGCAAAAGAAAAACTTTAGGGATTGCTCTTTTTTAGAATGAAACATGCCGAATGGGAAATTGCATTTTTAACATCTATGAAGCGTACGATTTCGCAAACAAACATGACTAGAAAAATAGTATGAAAAGTACTTTTGAACCAAACAACAAAGGGTTACTACCTAATATGAACTATAAGAAAGTATAAATTGCTAAAAGTTTATCGGACTCGCATTGGGGGAGCGACCATTTAAAAGGCACTTGCAGCGTTTTCGCTATAAAGAATTTGCGATAAGTCAAGTCTTTTATAAGAAATGAGACTGCGTCAAAGGTCATTGATTTTTTAACTTCCTCCATTTGGAGTGGTTAAAAAATATTTCAACATAAATAGGGAGGAATAATGAATGAATAATAAGAAAATGTTAATGTCTGTAACAGCAGGAGCAGCAATTGCATCAATCATTTTTACCGCGGAAGAGGCTGAAGCCGCATCCTATAAAGTAAAAAACGGTGATTCTTTGTGGAAGATTGCCCAAAAGTATAATACAAGCGTTTCAGAACTAAAATCGATCAACAACTTATCTAGTAGCTTAATCTTTCCTAACCAAATCATTGAAACAACCAAAAATGGAAGTTCTTCCAACCAGTCCAGTTCAAATAATTCCAGTACTCATTCCAATAACTCGAATAGCAGTTCTAGCAGCAATGCCAAGAAATACACTGTAAAACGCGGTGATACTTTGAGCGGTATAGCTTTCAAACACAATATATCTATACGAAACCTAATGAAATGGAACAATTTGAATTCCACCCTCATCTACCCTGGTAATGTTTTCGTAGTGAGCAAAAATGGGACAAGCAGTAATGCGGGATCAAGTAACCATTCAGGTGGAAATTCAAGCTCTGGAAGTAGCTCATCCAGCGGATCTAGTAGTTCCTCAAAGACGTATGTCGTTAAATCTGGTGACACACTATCTGGAATCGGAGCAAAATACAACGTATCAGTATCCAATTTAAAACGTTGGAACAACTTGCGCTCAGATCTCATTTTCGTCGGTCAAAAGCTTCATATTGGAAAAAAAGCAAACTCTAATTCTGGTAGCTCCAACGGATCATCAAGTGGAAATAGCGGAAGTGGCTCAACTGGAAACGCGAACGTAGATTTTAATGTCAATAAAGTCGTTAGCACTGCCAAAAGCTTTCAAGGTGTACCTTATGTTTGGGGCGGATCAAGCCCTTCTGGATTTGATTGTAGCGGCTTCATCCACTACGTCTACAATAAAGGTGGAAAAAGCATGGGCCGCACATCTAGTGACGGGTATTACAACAGATCCTATCACATTAACAATCCAAAAGTAGGCGACCTCGTTTTCTTCGCAGGCACCTATCGCCCAGGAATCTCGCATCTAGGCGTTTATTTAGGAAACAATAATTTCATTCATGCAGGAGCAAATGGCGTAGAAATTAGTAATCTAAATAACTCCTACTGGAAAAGCCATTTCGATAGCTTTAAACGTTTTTATTAACATAGACTACAAGATAAGTTATAAAGAAGCTTTGCAATGTTTTGCAAAGCTTTTTATCGTGGTTTCTGGTTAAATGGGTGGAACGTCCGGTAAAGGGAGGTTTCCTTGGACATGAGCGAGATTTCGCGCGGGATGAGCGTGTTCTACTCGGGCGGGAGCGATTTCCTGCGCGCGAGGGGCGTTTTCTACTCGGACAGGAGCGAGTTTCTGCGCGCGAGGGGCGTTTTCTACTCAGACGGGAGCGAGTCTCAGCGCGCGAGGAGCGGTTTCTACTCGGACGGGAGCGAGTCTCAGCGCAAGAGGTGCGTTTTCTACTCGGACAGGAGCGTATTTCAGCGCGCGAGGGGCGTTTTCTACTCGGACAGGAGCGTATTTCAGCGCGCGAGGTGCGTTTTCTACTCGGGCAGGAGCGAGTCTCCGTGCGCGAGGAGCGTAATCCACTCAAACGGGAGCGTTTTCAGCACACGAGGAGCGGTATTCTCTCAGACGGGAGCGAGTCTCAGCACGCGAGGTGCGTTTTCTACTCAAACGGGAGCGTATCTCCGCACGCGAGGTGCGTTTTCTACTCGGACGGGAGCGAGTCTCAGCGCAAGAGGTGCGTTTTCTACTCGGACAGGAGCGAGTCCCCATGCAAGAGGTGCGTTTTCTACTCGGACAGGAGCGAGTCCCCATGCAAGAGGTGCGTTTTCTACTCGGACAGGAGCGAGTCCCCGCATGCGAGGTGCGTTTTCTACTCGGACAGGAGCGAGTCTCCATACGCGAGGTGCGTTTTCTACTCGGACAGGAGCGAGTCTCCATACGCGAGGTGCGTTTTCTACTCGGACAGGAGCGAGTCTCAGCGCGAGAGGAGCGATTTCTACTTGGACGGGAGCGTATCTCAGCGCGCGAGGTGCAATTTCTACTTGGACGGGAGCGAGTCTCCGCATGCGAGGTGCGTGTTCCACTCGGGCAGGAGCGAGTTTCTGCGCACGAGGAGCGGTATTCTCTCGGACAGGAGCGAGTCTCCGTGCGAGAGGTGCGTTTTCTACTCGGACGGGAGCGAGTCTCAGCGCAAGAGGTGCGTTTTCTACTTGGACGGGAGCGAGTCTCCGCATGCGAGGTGCGTGTTCCACTCGGGCAGGAGCGAGTTTCTGCGCACGAGGAGCGGTATTCTCTCGGACAGGAGCGAGTCTCAGCGCACGAGGAGCGATTTCTACTCGGACGGGAGCGAGCCCCCGCATGCGAGGTGCGATTTCCACTCGGGCAGGAGCGAGTTTCTGCGCACGAGGTGCGTGTTCTACTTGGACGGGAGCTAGTTCCTGCACGCGAGGTGCGGTATTCTCTCGGGCAGGAGCTAGTTCCGCGCACGATGAGCGAGTTCAACTCAAACGGGAGCGAGTCTCAGCACGCGAAGAGCGTTTTCTACTCGGACCGGGAGCTAGTTCCTGCACGCGAGGAGCGGTATTTTCTCGGACAGGAGCGAGTCTCCGTGCGCGAGGAGCGTAATCCACTCAAACGGGAGCGTATCTTCGCACGAATGAGCGAATTAACCTCGATTAAAACGGCTTATTCGAACATGAGATTTGCCCTAGTTTATTCTGCTGTTTGTAAACTTAATTAGGTAATTTCCATAATTTATCCTTTTCATCAAAAATGAGGTTCATAGATTGAAGTATTCTGTTAGCGGTAAATCGTGAGGAAACATGTAAAAACTCCCTACATGTTTTATTTGTTATATATGGTTGTATGAGGAGAAAATAGTCTTTAATAGCTTGCCTATGGGCGTATCTCCATTTTTTACGACAAGGCTCACAATGCCAGTTCCCATGCACTCGTTGTAATTTCAAATTATTGCAATCTGAGCACTGAACTCCGGATAAAATCCATTTTTTATTTATGTTGTGTACTGCAAGAATATCTTTGTCGAACGTCATACTTTTTTCCGCAATTATCTTGCCAATTTGCGCATGAGCAAGAGGTGTAAAATCCTTATTCTTAAAAATGCGTTCATATTCACTAATTTTTTGCGGAATGAACTCAGCATGCATGACGGTTTCTCTAATCTTATTCTTATCTCCGTCGACTTTTATAACTGTACTAGGACGACTAATAGCTATAAAAGAGTAAATGGGAATATCTATATAATCGTGCTTATGAAGCCATTGTTTGAGTAGATTTGCCTGCGTTGTAGCTTGTGTAATAGGAGAGCGAAAACCTTCTTCTTTTGAACCGTTATAGCGTATGAGTTGATCGAAAAAAGTGTCAAATGTTAGGATGCCGTCAAAATTCTTTATTTCTATAATGTAAACTGCATAAGTAGTAATTACAATAGTGTCCATCTGAAATGAGTTTCCTCTAAACTGGAGCTGAACATTATAGAGAATGGTACTCCTATCTTTTAGCCGATCAGTTTGTCTATCTACTAATAATTCACCGTGATAACCTTTCAATTGTTTTCTAAAAGCTGCTTCAACGTCAGATATTTGATGAAAAGTAGGAGGCAGACGCCTTAATAGAGCTTCGTATTTTTTTAACACGATAGGATAAGTTCGTTTTCTTATAATCAACTTATATTACTCCTTCCCTTTTTCTTCATTCTATCGTAAAAAATGCAAACTGAAAAATTAGCAAAAAATACGATTTAATGCACAGCCAAGACTAATTCGCGCTTTTACATATAAATAGAGCGTTAACTTTTTAACAATAAGCTAGCAATCCCTATCTATTTTCCCATTTATCATATACATTGCATATTATTAATTTTTAATTGCTATAAGGAGCAATGTTTAGACGAACAGGAAGGAAATTCACTCAAACAGGGGCGAGGTCCACTCCGGCGGAAGGGAATTTTCGCGCGGGATGAGCGTTTTCTACTCGGACGGGAGCGAGTCTCAGCACGCGAGGGGCTTTTTCTACTCGGACGGGAGCGAGTCTCCGTGCGCGAGGGGCGTTTTCTACTTGGACGGGAGCGTATCTCCGTGCATGAGGTGCGGTATTCTCTCGGACAGGAGCGAGTTTCTGCGCGCGAGGGGCGTTTTCTACTTGGACGGGAGCGAGTTCCTGCATGCGAGGAGCGTATTCCACTCTGGCAGGAGCGAGTCTCAGCGCACGAGGTGCGTGTTCTACTCGGGCAGGAGCGAGTTTCTGCGCACGAGGTGCGGTATTCTCTCGGACAGGAGCGAGTCTCAGTGCGCGAGGTGCGGTATTCTCTCGGACAGGAGCGAGTCCCTGCACGCAAGGAGCGGTATTCTCTCGGACAGGAGCGAGTCTCAGCGCACGAGGTGCGTGTTCTACTCGGGCAGGAGCGAGTCCCCGCATGCGAGGTGCGATTTCCACTCGGGCAGGAGCGAGTCCCCGCATGCGAGGTGCGTTTTCTACTCGGACAGGAGCGGGTCCCCGCATGCGAGGTGCGTTTTCTACTCGGACGGGAGCGGGTCCCCGCATGCGAGGTGCGTTTTCTACTCGGACGGGAGCGTATCTCCGCACGCGAGATGCGGTATTCTCTCGGACAGGAGCGTATCTCCGTGCGCGAGGTGCGATTTTCTACTCGGACAGGAGCGTATCTCCGTGCACGAGGTGCGGTATTCTCTCGGACGGGAGCTAGTTCCAGCGCACGAGGTGCGTGTTCCACTCAGACAGGAGCGAGTCCCCGCGCGCGAGGTGCGGTATTCTCCCGGGCAGGAGCGTATTCCATATCTCGACGTACGGGGGGGCGACTTATCTCGGAGAAGTTGACGATGTTCAGTTTACACCAACTCCATCACAATATTATAAATGGTAATTAAAATAATGATTAACAGTGTTATATTAAAAATGCGTTCTACAACACTTGTGGATATTTTTTTGACTAAATTACTTCCAATCATTCCGCCAAGAATTCCACCAGGAACCATAAACCAAATCATGGATAAATCATAGGGCGCATATCCAGTCGAAATTGCTACTAAAATGAGTGAAGATAGTTGCGAGAAAAAGATAATAAATATGGAATTAATACTGGCATCCTTTGTATTCATAGAAAAAATGTATACTAACAGAGCAACATTTAAAGGTCCTCCTCCAATGCCTAAAAAAGCAGATAATAAACCAAGAATAAGCCCAATAAATAATATGAGGGCACGATTTTGCACCTGGTATGTTTTAATTCGATGATTATACTTCATAAAAATAAAGATAATGATTAATAAAATAGCTAATAGTATAGATTGAATCATACCTATAATTGTAGATAAGCCTGATTGGACAACGAAATAATTAAAAATGCCTTTTCCAATGAAACCACCTGCAATCGAGCCAATTGCAATGAATAAACTATTTGTCCAATTGATATGTAAACTAGAATTTCGCACTTTGACTATGGAAACGACAGACATAGAAAAAACTGTTGCTGCAGAAAGTATACCAATCGTCGATAAATCGTAATGCCCTAACATATCTAATAAAGGCTTCATAATAATTCCCCCGCCTAAGCCAGCCATTGCTCCAGCGGTGCAGGCGATCAACCCTATTAAGAAGTAAATTATAAAAATGATCATCATCTCACTTTCTAAGTTGTGGGGCAGTAAATTATGTCATGTTCTTCATGAAGCCGGACAGAGCGCGTTCGGTTGTTTGGTTACGCCATAGCATCAAATTTGATGCTTTCTTATCTTTCAAGAAAAACTTGGCTTATCGCCAATTGTTTATGATGAAAGCCGTCCGTTATCGTTCTCTGCAAACAGGCCACTGGTTATCCCAAATACCATATAGAGTATATAATTACCCAATAAAATCTCATTCTATTGGGTTTATTGAATGAAAGTCCATTGTTTTTCTTACAGATAAACCCGGAATTTGTATAAAAAATTCGTCTTCAAGTTCTTCCTTATCAGATGACGATCTTAATACTATACAGTTATAAAAAAAGCTTCCATCAGCACGGTTTTCTCTCACCCCCGCCAATTGTTTCGTACTTCAACGTATAACCTAAAAAGGAAGTAGGTGCTGCTATCTTCCCATCAGCTTCACTCACATCTACCGACATCTTACAGTAGAGAAACTTCAATGCATAAGTTGTTCTAATTGACTCTGCAATCCTTCACTTGACATCTTTAATACTTCAAGCGCCAATCTTACAGCACCTCATTTCGACATCCATGCAACATCTTTTATTTTAGCACAAAAACATAAAAATCTTGTGAAGGGTGTTTGAACAGCGATATTCTTCCTCTGTTTTGTTTCTTCATCAGCAGGTTATCATGATAATATGAACGAAAAGGGGGCTATTTTGCAAAAGAAGTTGCTGGCTAGTCGTCACACTCACTGCAAGTAAAATGAAATGCGCATTTTTTAGAAAAACGCGGCTTATCGCCAAATTAAACCTTTATGGATATGTAGTTTTCTTGTAACATGAACGAAAGGATAAAGTTTGTAAAGTAACTTGCTGCGCATCCTTTTTCCACTCAGCAGCCAATGCTAACAAAAAATTGTTGTTTGGTGACATTTTCGTTAACCAAACGCTTCTTCCTATTAAAAGGTAAACTTACATGCAGAAAGGATGTTTACATTGCAAAAAACATTTACACTTACAACGCATCGTCATACTGATATGATCGATATCACAATCCAGCTGGAACAATGGATTCATGAATTAAAGGTTATTAACGGAATGATGGTTGTATCTTCCTTGCATACAACTGCAGGAATTACGGTGAACGAAAATGCTGATCCCGATGTAAAAACAGACATGCTGATGCGATTAGATGAAATTTATCCTTGGGAACATGCAGAGGATCGGCATATGGAAGGCAACACTGCTGCACATTTAAAAACAAGTACGGTTGGTCATGCGCAAACGCTCATTATCCAAGATGGAAAACTTGTTTTAGGTACATGGCAAGGTGTTTACTTTTGTGAATTTGATGGTCCACGAAAGCGAAAATTTCATGCTATGGTGATTCCAGAATAAAAAAAATTGGAGAGAAGCTTTTAAAGTCGATCATAAAATAACTTGTCACACGCTCGAAGCAATGCAGTTTTATCTCAACACATTTAAGGGAACTTGTCCCATGGTTTTAAGAGGACAAGCCCCTCTTTTTAATCTGTTGGATAAATTTGATCCACCAAGCGGTTATGATACTATCATTTTGCTTATCCAATAGTGCTTTGTTCAACAGATGAAACAAGAAATGGTTCCTATTATCAAACTTGATGTTAGGAACCATTAAAAAAAGTCCTGCCATTACTTCGGTGTCAGTGTCGAAGTAGTCCTTCTTCGTTCTTTTCCAAAGTCACTTAAAAAACTTAGCTATCAAAGTCTTATATCGACAGAATACTATCGTTTTGCTTATACTATTAACCCGTAAAAAATTTGCTAAAGTACAAAAAAAAGCTAGTTTCGTTCCCTTTTTACTTGTCGTAATGGAAGTAAACTTCCTACGAATGCAATGGCAGCAGCAGCTAGAAATAATTTGTCAAAGCCGAAAACTGCTATTGTCGCCACACTACTAAAAACAAGCAAATCACAAACCGAATCAATAATAGACAGCAATGAGATCGTTGTTGCTCTTACCTTTGAAGGAATCATATCATTAGCTAATTGCGCATATACCGGGTAGCGTACAGCGCCAACAAATCGAAGCAAAACCATAATAAGGAGTAAAATCCAAAGATTTTCACGGTAAAAAGCCGCTAATAACAATCCGAATACGGCAAGAGCACCCGTTATATATAAAAATAGAATTCGAGAAATGCGAGATGTCATCCACCCAATAGACCGAGAAACGAAAAAGCTAAATACGGAAAGTCCCGCAAGCGAAAAACCAATGAAATAGACAGGCAAGCCGGCGTCTAGAAGTAACTTGTCACTAAAGTTATCAAAAATTGCTACAGATGGGATAAATACCAGTGTGATATTTAAAAACATCCATAACAGCTGAGGTGCTTTTTTTATCGCTAACATCCCTTCTTTCACTTGTTTAAAAGGATTTTCGCGATAGCTCCCATGTTCTGGTGGATTTTTTGCAAAAGTTAACAATACAATTTGCAAGCTTTGAAAAAAAACACCTAATGCAATAAGCAGGACAAATTGCTCATCTGTCAAATCTTGAGCTATAATAGCGCCTAGTATTAATACAATAACCATGACCATAAATTGCGCGGATTGGATAATTCCAAGTGCTTTATCTAGCATATTTTCTTCATTTGATTCTTTTAAAGATTCATAGATAAAAGCTTCATCAGCACCACTAAAAAACGTTACACTGAATCCACTTAAAAGACTACTAATGACAAATACCCATGGGTCGTATGCCCAAATTAACATTGCATGACTAATAATACTTAGAAATGCTCCAATCATAAACGACATTTTAGCACCATATCGATCCGCAAACATACCTGTTGGAATTTCACCAATTAATACGCCAGTACTCCAAAAGAGTAATAACCATAATATAGATGCTTCATCCAGTCCACGAGAAAAATAAAATAATGCTAAGACTGGTTGAATAAATCGAACACTGCCAAATAATTCCGCCCAAAATAACACACGAATGTTTCGTGAAGCTAATGTACCTTGTTTCAATGTTTCATCCTCCTGCTTCCTGTTTATTTCGCTATAAACAAGCAGGAGTGAACAACGATGGAATTTTTTTAACTCTGCTTACCCATTTTTTATCTATGCTATGCAAAAACCACATATATCCCATTTGAAATGACTTACAACTGAAAATAAAAAGCATTTTCAAGCGCGTTTTAAATACAACCGCTTAACTCCATGGACATTTTTGCAGACAGCATGTTGGGTAATCCGTTATTTTTCTTATCCTAATTTTTCACCCCTACTTGTTGGTTTGAGAAAAATCGTTTGTCTTTTTTGCACGTTAATGACCTCCTAACAAAATATATACTTTAATTATACAGAAGTGAATCAAATAGAAAAGACATAAATTTTTATAACTTAATACAGGTTAAACATTGAAGAAAATGTTTTTTAAACACAACTATCCAAAAAACCATAATACGGTGTAGTTTCATTAAATATCCACATAATATATGTAGCACAAAAATGTGTGACCCTTTTGCGAGAACGAAGATTAAGGGAGCGCGCAGATGCACGCTCCCTTTCATTTACTACTTCTGTCTATTTGCGAGATCTTGTTCCGCCATTTTTATCATACGCTTCACCATCTCGCCACCCACGGAACCATTTTCTCTTGCAGTAGTATCGGCTCCAAGATCGACATTAAATTCATTAGCGATCTCATACTTTAGAGAGTCGACTGCTTTTTCTGCACCTGGCACTTCTAACTGATTACGGTTTCGTCGAGCCATCGGAAACACTCCTAATGGGAAAAGTAGTAGAACAGTAAATACTGTTCAGTAATAGTATGCGTGGGTGCAGCTGGTACATACATGGCAATATAAGGATGCATGATTATGTGTCAATGCATTATCGCTATGTGATAACAGACAACTTTACGCTTTCAAATGCATTCAAGGTGAGTAACATCTTGATGTATAAGACGAAAAACTTCTACTTTTATACGCTGAACCAGTAAGCTTCTATTTTTTTGCCCCATAGTTATTTATATAGAACGCATGAATTATTTATTGAGCGACATTGATATATACCACACAAATTTCTAACCTCCGCTCGCACGGTTACCAACGATGGGCGGTTCTCGATATATGCCGAAACACTTTTACTTTGGCTTCGGTCCGCATCCAAAGCATCCATATATTTCTTTTCCCTGCATCATTCTTTATTGCAAGAACAAAGGCTCGGGGGCGCCCGGTTAGCAACGTAGCGAGTGGAACGAAACGGCTAAAGTTTTAGGAATCATGATGAGATGGTGTTGACGAACCAATGATGACTTATCGTAGAGCAACAGACAACTTTACGCTCTCAAATGCATACAAGGTGAGTAACAACTTGATGTATAAGACGAAATACTTCTACTTTTATACGCTGAACCATTAAGCTTCTATTTTTTTGCCCCATAGTTATTTATATAGAACGCATGAATTATTTATTGAGCGACATTGATATATACCACACAAATTTCTAACCTCCGCTCGCACGGTTACCAACGATGGGCGGTTCTCGATATATGCCGAAACACTTTTACTTTGGCTTCGGTCCGCATCCAAAGCATCCATATATTTCTTTTCCCTGCATCATTCTTTATTGCAAGAACAAAGGCTCGGGGGCGCCCGGTTAGCAACGTAGCGAGTGGAACGAAACGGCTAAAGTTTTAGGAATCATGATGAGATGGTGTTGACGAACCAATGATGACTTATCGTAGAGCAATGGAGTGAAGTCGCCTAGTTGCTGGGCGCTGGAGCCAGACGTGGCTAAATAACTTAGTAAGTTTATCCACAGCTGCAAATTTTTTTAATTTCCTAGACAACAAAAGAAAAAAAGCTTATCTCCTATTGGAGATAAGCTTTTTTATTATCTATTATAGACGAGTTACGTTAGCTGCTTGTGGTCCGCGGTTTCCTTCTACGATTTCGAATTCAACGTCTTGACCTTCTTCAAGAGTTTTGAAACCGTCAGCTTGGATAGCTGAGAAGTGAACAAATACGTCGTCTCCGTCTTCACGCTCGATGAAACCGAATCCTTTTTCTGCATTAAACCATTTTACTTTACCAGTCATTAAAATGACCTCCTTATTCAAATATCGTGCAAAGTAATTGAATCATGAATACTTTTACACCACTTTGATAAAGAGATCGTAAAGTATTATATCCAAACTTCAATTTCCTTTTGCACCTTTAACTTTACCCTTTTCTGAAACAAAATGCAAGTGTATACATCTAAAATTTGTAATATTTTTTTCCATTAGTAGTTTTTTTTGAAATTTCCCGCAAAAATATTACCTATTTCTGTATTTAAAAAGCACTGCAAAAACCTAAGACAATGCCTTTATGAGCATTATTTATACAACAACATCATAACCTTGTTCTTCCACTGCTTCCCGCATTGCTTGAATGTTTGTTTGTACATCATCATAAGTTACATCTACTTTTCCTGTATTTAAATGTACTTCTACTCCTGTCACACCTGGTAATGCTTCGAGTGCTCCTTTTACTGCTTTCTCGCAATGACCACAAGTCATTCCTTTTACATCTAAAGTTGTTTGCATAGCGCAAATCTCCTTTCAATATTTTTAAGATTTATCTTCAACAAGTCTGATCAAACAACAACTATCGATGCTTTTCGTACGAATAGCGTTTAATCAGTTCCTGTTGAAATATTTATAGAGAAGCTAATAGGGAAATGTTTTTTCCCTATAGCTTTACCCGCTTTAATCGTAAGGAATTTGATACGACACTTACAGAGCTAAATGCCATTGCCGCACCTGCAATCCAAGGTGCAAGTAAGCCAACTGCTGCAATCGGAATTCCTGCTGTGTTATAAGCAAAAGCCCAAAATAAGTTTTGGCGAATATTTTTTATCGTTGCATGACTTGCTTTAATCGCCTTTGGAATCAATAATAATTCGCCACCTAAAATAGTTACATCAGCAGCTTCTATTGCCACTTCTGTACCTGTTCCAATTGCAATACCAATATCAGCAACAGCTAATGCTGGAGCATCATTAATACCATCACCAACCATCGCTACATGCTTGCCCATTTCCTGTATCATTTTTACTTTATCCGCTTTTTCCTCTGGTAAAACTTGCGCAATCACATGATCAATACCAACCTGCTTGGCGATTGCCTTCGCTGTTCGTTCATTATCGCCTGTTAGCATAATAACTTCAAGTCCTCCGTCTTGTAGCTGACTAATCGCTTCTTTCGCTGTTTCTTTCACCGTGTCCGCTACGGCGACAATTCCTTCAAACTGACCATCTACAGCAATTAACATGGCAGTTTTCCCATTTTTTTCAAAGGATTGCATGGTCGTTTCTTCCTGCTGGTAAGCAATGTTGTATTTTTCCATTAAAGTCCTTGTTCCTACAAGAATCGTTTTTCCATTCACTTGCGCAGAAATACCGTGACCCGGTATTGCTTGAAATTCTTCCGTATCGAATAACTCCAAGCCCTTTTCTGTTGCCCCAGAAACAATTGCTTCTGCTAATGGGTGTTCAGAACTTTTTTCCGCACTTGCAACTAACTGTAAAACTTCATCCGTGCCCGTGAAATCTGTTATTTCTGGTTTCCCTTTGGTAATTGTTCCTGTTTTATCAAAAATGATAGCATCTAGTTGGTGCGTACGCTCTAAATGTTCCCCACCTTTAAACAAAATCCCCTGCTCGGCTGCTTTACCAGTTCCGACCATAATTGATGTTGGCGTTGCTAAACCGAGTGCACACGGGCATGCAATGACTAACACAGCGATGGATGCGACTAATGCTGGCTCCAACTCCCCTGGTGTCACAAAAGCAATCCAAATAATAAATGTGAGCATTGCGATACCAACAACAATTGGTACGAAATAACCCGAAATAACATCTGCCAAACGTTGGATCGGTGCTTTTGAGCCTTGTGCGTCTTCCACTACTTTTACAATCGAAGCTAAAGCCGTATCTTTTCCTACCTTAGTCGCTTCCATTTCTATTGTTCCATTTTTATTCATCGTTGCGCCAATTACTGTATCTTTTAAATTTTTTTCCACAGGTAAAGATTCACCAGTAAGCATCGATTCGTCAACAGCCGTACGTCCTTTGGTAACAACGCCGTCTACAGGTATTTTCTCTCCTGGCTTCACAATAAGTCGGTCACCGAGAACGACTTCTTCAACAGGTATCATCGCTTCTTCATTATTTCGAATGACACGTGCCTGTTTTGCTTGTAGATTCAATAATTTAGAAATTGCCATCGTCGTTTTACTTTTCGCTTTTGTTTCTAAATACTTTCCAAACAAGATAAGCGTAATTAAAATCGCACTTGTTTCGAAATAAAGATGTGGCATATAGTCAGGATTGCCAATCGTTTTTATTGCTTCATATAAACTATAAAAATAAGCAGCACTCGTTCCTAAAGCTACGAGTACATCCATATTGGCTGCTTTATTACGAAGATTTTTATATGCGCCGTCATAAAATTGCCAGCCAATAATAAATTGTACAGGTGTCGCTAAAGCAAATTGGAACCACGGATTCATAAAAATACTTGGTAGGCTAAGTCCAAACAAATGATCAAGCATCGTTACCAAAAGAGGTATAGATAAAATAGCCGATAGGATAAGTTTCGTTTTCATACGTTGGATTTGCTTTTCTTTATGGCTTTGCTTTTCTTCTTTATTTGCTCTTGGCTGGGCTTGGTAACCTAATTTTTCAACTATGCCAATCAATTTTTCTTCGTCAATGAATGACGGCTGATATTCGATAACAGCTGTTTCATTAGCAAGATTTACTGTCGCATTCTCCACACCTTGTTGTTTGGACAAGACTTTTTCAATCCGGTTCGAACATGCTGCGCAAGTCATACCCGTAATATCAAATTCAACCTTTTCCGTTTCCACACCATACCCTAGTTTTTCAATTTTTTCCGTAATATCTTCTAAGGAAACTTTTTCCGGATCGTAATTTAAGTTTGCTTTTTCGGTTGTTAAATTCACCTGTGCTTCTACGCCGTCCACCTTATTCAGTACTTTTTCTATGCGACTAGAACAGGCCGCGCAAGTCATACCAGTTACTCCAACTGTTACATGTTCCTTCTCTTGCATTCTCCTTCACCTCACTTATTGACTCATACCTTAAGAAAATAATATCGCTAAGTCTTTATGACGAGCAAATACACGATACAGCTTAAAGATTTTATACTTTAGATTATTTCGCCAGAAGGCTAAAAATTTTGCTTTTCAAAGTGAATATTTTTTAAAAGAACACTTTTAGGAGTGCATGACCTTTTTATTTGGACAGCTGTTTTAACACTTCCATTAATTCATCAATCGCTGCTTCCCCTTGTCCTGATTGTACTGCATGCGATACACAATGCTTCGTATGCCTTTCCGCAATGGAAAAACCTACTTTTTTAAGCGCTGCATTAATGGCACTAATTTGGACTAAAATATCAATACAATATCTATCTTCTTCCACCATTTTCTGCACGCCTCGAACTTGACCTTCTACCCTTTTCAGCCGGTTCGTTATCGCGGATATTTCATCCTTTGTTCGAGGCGTTACAGGATGTTCTGGTTTTGCCGTTGTCATCTATATCAACTCCATTTCTTATTTTTTACTACTCACACTTATACTATACCCCCCTATTGTATTTTATGCAATATGTATGCTTATGAAAAATGTATAACAAATATAAACTGCTGCAAAATTAAAAGCTGGGACTGAGTTAGAGATTATAACCACCCGTTTTTTGCCAATTTCTCAAATTTAAAATTACATCACCATGAACAAAGGCTCGGGGCGCCCGTTTAGCAACGTAGAAAGTGGAACGAATCAACGAAAGTTTTAGGAATCATGCTGAGATGATGTTGACGAACCAATGATGACTTATCGTAGGGCAATGGAGTGAAATCGCCTAGTTGCTGGGCGCTCGAGCCAGACGTGGCTAAATAACTTAGTAAGTTCATCCACAGCTGCTAAATTTTATAATTTCTTTGACCACAAAAAAACCTTTCCAGCAAAAATTTGCCAAAAAGGTTCATAGTTAGTTTCGTAAATAGCTTCTGCAACGAGTAGCCCTAAAATGCATAAACAAAAAACGCAATCAATCCTACCAAAATGGTCACTGCATATATCCAGATGAGTATTGGCACATTTGATTTCAACGATTTCGTTTCATATTCCATCGAACGTTGCAATTCACTTTGAGCGGTTTCACCTTCTGCTTCATATTGCTTCATTTTTCTCTCTTCCTGCTTAAACACGTACAACGTGCCCCCAAGAGCAACAAGAAATAAACAAAATAAGAAAATAATTAATGCCATATTCATAGTAATAATCCCCCCACGTTTACACGTATTTTCAATAAAAATTAACGATTGCTATGTCGATCATTACAATATACGTTTTATTATGTTCATTCGAGTAATTAGAAAAACGTGAATTAACGCCAAGCTTCCATGGAGAGTCTACGTTTCACTTAAAACTTCTAATTTCCTTAATATGAAATAAAACTTTTTAACATTGTAAGTTCTCGACTGCCCCTTCATTTATAGCTATCATAACTTTTACATGAATAGGAGCAATTTGCAATTCTTTTCAAGCAATTGTCAAAAAAAGTTAACGTTTTCATGATTTTCTGTCTACGCTAATTTGTATGGAAGGAATTATTTACTTATGCGTGCGCAATTTAGCCAACATGAGAATGGAGAGAGCAATTTTCCGAAGTATGGAGGGTTAATTCTTGCGTATGGTGAGCGTTTTTTCGTTCGAGGTGAGCGTCTTTACGCTCGGGCGAGCGCTTTTTCGTTCGAAATGAGCGCCTTTACGCTCGGGGCGAGCGCTTTTTCCTACGGAGCGAGCGTCTTTATGCTCGGGAGAGCGCTTTTTCCTACGGAGCGAGCGTCTTTATGCTCGGGCGAGCGCTTTTTCCTACGGAGCGAGCGATTTTACGCTCGGGGTGAGCGCTTTTTCCTACGGAGCGAGCGTCTTTATGCTCGGGCGAGCGTTTTTTCGTTCGAGATGAGCGTTTTTACGCTCGGGGCGAGCGCTTTTTCCTACGGAGAGAGCGTCTTTACGCTCGGTGCGAGCGCTTTTTCCTACGGAGAGAGCGTCTTTACGCTCGGGGCGAGCGCTTTTTCGTTCGAAATGAGTGCCTTTACGCTCGGGGTGAGCGCTTTTTCGTTCAAGATGAGCGATTTCATACTCGGGATGAGCGCTTTTTCGTTCGAGATGAGCGCCTTTACGCTCGGGGCGAGCGCTTTTTCCTTCGAGGTGAGCGCTTTTTCGTTCGAGGTGAGCGCCTTTACACTTGGGGCGAGCGCTTTTTCGTTCGAGATGAGCGATTTTACGCTCGGGGCAAGCGCTTTTTCCTACGGAGCGAGCGTCTTTATGCTCGGGCGAGCGCTTTTTCGTTCGAAATGAGCGTTTTTACACTCGGAGCGAGAGCTTTTTCATTCGGGATGAGCGCCTTTACGCTCGGGGCGAGCGATTTTTCATTCGAAATGAGCGATTTTACATTCGAGGCGAGCGCTTTTTCGAAGAAGGGCTTTTTAAAAAATGTGAAAAGCCACTCGTCCAGTTTTTTCCAATAGGCAATTTCTAATAATGGCTCATTTGTTTAACAAATTTATTCTTCCTTATTTATACTACCTCTTGTTTCGTTTCCAAAATTAAATTAGCATGTACGAGACGTTTTCGTACAGCGATTCCTATCCAGCTAGCTAATGCAGCTTTCATCAATCCAACGATGATAAATGGATAGACCCCAGCTACTAATGCTGCATTCCATGAAAGATCTAAAATAATTTTCAATTGCGTTGTCCCAAATGCTAATGTAATAAACATACCTATTATATTTGCAATTAAAGCATTTTGGAAACGAAAGCTTGTCTTTTCGAGAATGAAACCTGTAACATATGCTGTAGCAATAAAACCAAAAATATATCCTCCTGAAGGGCCGACTAACACATGTGCGCCACCGCTAAAGCCAGCAAAAACAGGCACCCCTGCACCTCCAATTACCGCATAGCAAATCATCGCTAACGCACCTTGTTTACTGCCTAAAATAGTTGCCGTAATTCCGACTGCTAAAGTTTGTCCACTTATCGGTATTAGTGGTAATGGTATTTCTATTTGTGCCAAAATAGCTGTGAGTGCTGCAAACAAAGCACAGTTAAGCATGAGGCGAAGTCTTTTTCGTTGCTGTTCCATGTTAATAAATCCCCCCATTTCACATAAACGTTCATGTTTTTTCAAAATTGTACTTGGAAAAAAGAATATTGTCAACTTCACTAACGTGATAGTTTACATTTAGAGTGAGCAATTTGTTGTTTAAACGTTCTATATTAGGGAGAAGCAATAATACGTCATTCAGTAAATGCCATTAATCGATGCATTTTTAAATAATTAAAATATAAATGAATATTGAATATAGCAAAGAGTACTAGAGATAATGATAGTTATTCAGTCTTCTTTTTCGTTTAAAAGTAACTTATTTTAAACCGGCTACTTCCTTATAGCGTTAAACGTACTTAACCAGGAGACGAGCGACTTTTACTCGTTCATGAGCGCTTTTCGGATCACGGCGAGCGCTTTTTCGACGTGATTGAGCGATTCTCGGATCATGGCGAGCTACTTTTACTCGTTCATGAGCGATTTTCGGATCACGACGAGCTACTTTTCGACGTGCTTGAGCGATTCTCGGATCACAGCGAGCGCTTTTTCAACGTGCTTGAGCGATTTTTGGATTACGGCGAGCGCTTTTTCAACGTGCTTGAGCGATTTCTGGATCACGGCGAGCGACTTTTACTCGTTCATGAGCGATTTCAGGATCATGGCGAGCGACTTTTACTCGTTCATGAGCGATTCTCGGATCACGGCGAGCGCTTTTTCGACGTGCTTGAGCGCTTTTCGGATCACGACGAGCGCTTTTTCAACGTGCTTGAGCAATTTTCGGATTACGGCGAACGACTTTTACTCGTTCATGAGCGATTTCTGGATCATGGCGAGCTACTTTTCGACGTGATTGAGCGATTCTCGGATCACGGCGAGCGCTTTTTCAACGTGATTGAGCGATTTCTGGATCATGGCGAGCTACTTTTCGACGTGATTGAGCGATTCTCGGATCATGGCGAGCTACTTTTACTCGTTCATGAGCGATTTTCGGATCACGACGAGCTACTTTTCGACGTGCTTGAGCGCTTTTTCAACGTGCTTGAGCGATTTCCGACGTGTGGGAGTGATTTTCTAATGATAGAAATGTGTAGTTTGAATCTATTCTTTCAAATAGATATACTTACAATACAAGTAATAATCAATGGAGAGGGGTGGCTTATGATGGGGCAACAAATTAAAGGAAAGACGGCGTATATTACAGGTGCTGGTAGCGGTATTGGAAGAGCAACTGCACTTGCTCTTGCTAAGGAAGGTGTTCATGTAGGCTTCATTGCGCGTACGGAATCCAAATTGGAAGCTGTTGCAAGAGAAGTAGAAACATATGGCGTTAATACCAGTTATGCTGTTGCTAATATAGCAAAGTTGGAAGAAGTAGAGGAAGCTGTTGCGAAGCTAGAAACGTCGCTTGGGTCTGCAGATATTTTAATAAATAATGCAGGTATTGGAGCATATGGCGATTTTCTAGAAATGGATCCAGAAACGTGGAAACAAACTATAGAAGTGAATGTTTTCGGTACGTATCACGTTACTCGCGCCGTCTTACCACATATGCTCAAGAAGAATCAAGGCGATATTATTATGATCTCTTCCAGTAACGGATTAAAAGGGACAGCAGGTTCGACTTCTTACAGCGCTTCCAAATTTGCCATTCAAGGTATGTCCGAAGCTTTAATGCAAGAAGTGCGCAGAAATAACATTCGCGTTTTCACATTAAATCCAAGCCTTGTTGCTACAGAGCTTGCTTTCGGCGAAAAGTTAGCGGAGAAAAATGACGATAAATACATGCAACCCGAAGATTTAGCTGAATACATGGTAGCCCAATTAAAATTGCATCCGAGAATGTTTATTAAACAGTCGTTACAATGGGCTACGAATCCGTTCTAAAAACCAAAACTGTTGCAGACGTTTAACAAAAACGATTTGCAACAGTTTTTATAATTTGCTTTTCGTTTCCTATTCAGAGACTTATAATTCTAATTATTGTAACGGTAACATCTTTTAACTCCAGTTAATTGGCATAACTAACCAGGGATTTAGGCACCAGCTTAGATCTTCCCCTTCTTAAAGCATGAGTTGAAATAAAACTGCTGCTCTCGTCTTTTCTTTTGTAGTCTGAAAAAGAATTCAACTAGATTTAAGAAGCTTTTTTTAGATTTTTCAATGTAACTGTTTCCGCTTGTACTAACCGCGGAGCACTACCTAAAATCACCACTAAAACAATTGCGCAAAAAACAAATGCACCTACAAAAGTCGTGCCATTGGCGATAAAAGAATAAACGAGTGGCGAAGTTCCCTTAGGAGCGTAATCCCCCCAGAAAATGACACCTGCAAGAAAATGCCAAAAATACCTTGCCATGCTGCCCACAAACACTGCTGCTACCCCCCATGTCAAGGCCACTTTTTTACGTCCATTTGCAAAACTTTTTTGAATGAATGGCGAGAGTAATCCTGCAAAACCAACGCTAGCAAAAGCAATAAAATATTCAATTAAAAATTGGGTCGGTGTGAGAATTGTTGCATCACCGAGCATCACCTGTAACAACCCCCATAAGAAACCCGCTAATATCCCTGCTAGCATCCCCCTCCGAAATGCAAGAATAAATATGGGTACCATAGCAAAAGAAATGGATATAGCTGGTGATAATTTAATGGAAGGAAGAAAATCCAAAATCATTGCGAATGCTGCAAAAAAAGCCGCCTCAACCATTACTAATAAGCGAATATTTTTCATTAAAAAAGCTCCCCTTTCACGGAAACCCCAAGGGAAGCATCATTGTTCGACGTAGTTGTTCATTTATTGTGTAGAAGGTAAATGCTTACAAATGCCCGCTTTACATACAGGATCTTCCTGCACCTAAATCGAACTAGCATTTTATGCATAAACCTAAACATTGTTGTCCACATCCCTACGCAAGTGCTAACTAAACAGGTTCAAAGGGTCTCAAACATTTCGTTTCATCTCAGCCAAATGGCTCCCCTTGTGGTTTCTATATATATGATTTTCATCTATTATAAGCGATAAATTGTTCTTTGAACAGTTTTTAGATTCTTTATAAACCAAAAATTTTTTCAACAACAAGTCGTGTTCACATAAATAGTCAGAAAAATAAAGCTAACTTCTTAAATTATTCTAGAGGTTGTGCAAATTTCTCAATTGGGGACGCATATTAAAACGTTTGTATCGATATGCGTATTTCATCAGTGCTTGCATTCCTATCGTCTAGGCGCCTTTTTCTGATTCCAGCACCCTAGGACTTATCTTTAGTTTCAGAACTCCAATATTAAGCGTACGTTGTTTCTAACACGCACATATCCATTGTATTTCTAATTCCGGCACTCATATCGAGCGTGTTTCTTTCACCAGCGTTCGCATACCCTAGCCACCTACGCACATTCCTCATGTTGGTGATAGTTTTTCGACGTTAAAAAGACATGTCTCATATACGGAGCAATGACCTGTCAAAGTCAAAGAAGTATATCTAACATGTCTACAACTAGAGAGCGAGTGATGACTCATTTTCATGTACTTTAAATAAAGTTCGTTTGAAAGATATAGAAAGATAAAACGAGGATCCTCGTTATGTCATGTTGGTAGTATAGCCAAAAGAAAGAATCGTAGGTGGTTTGACATGGAGCTTGGCGAGCACAATTGATGAGCCAAACATGCTATCATGGACCGCTACTCCATGTAAAACCTCTTAAACTACCTGCCGCTTCCATACACTAGTGAAGATAAATACCTATTTATCAATCTATCTATCTTTATAACGATCACTACTTCGTGTTTCATCGTACCAAGCAAATGTGTCGCCAAATCAGACAGATGAACCCAAAACTGTTCACATGCAAAACAGCAGGCTCAAAAAGCAACAGCTTATGCTTTTTGAGCCATCACGCCTTGACAACATTCGACCTGCTGTTTTCTCACTCATTTGTACCTCAAATTCATTCTTTACCTTTTTATTAGTTTACACCAACGCGGTCCCACGCACGAGCAACTTCCTGAGCAGCGCTTTCCCCATACAAATCTTGAGCAGATTGAACGAGTGCTTGCCTTGCATCTTGGAAACTACTATTCGGCGTTAAATAGGTCGTTAATGCACGATAATAAACTTGTTCCGCCTTACTTACACCTATACCATGAACAGTGAAATAAGCCGCTTTATTCGGAATTCCACTATTAATATGAACTCCACCCCAATCACCGTCTCGGGTGTTTGGTAAATGTTGATAATCGTTCATATGATCTGGCTGATTATACCTTGTTGGGTTAGCTAAACTGCGTAGTGCATCCCCTTCAATACCAGGTGTATATACATCTTCACCAATTAACCAATCACCATCCACAAAATAGGCAAAAACATCAGCAAACGATTCATTTAACGCACCAGATTGGTTGGCGTAGACAAGATCAGCTGTTTCGTCAATCACTCCATGTGTAAGCTCATGAGCTACAATATCATTTGCACCAGATAACGGAGCAAAACTTCTTCCATCTCCATTACCGTAAATGATCTTATCACCAAGCCATGCTGCATTATTATAGTTGTTTCCATAATCAACTATCGACCGAATTGTCGAACCGTTGTCATCATAACTAACCCGACCAAATGTATTATAGTAATAATCAAATACTTGTCCAGCATGATAATGAGCATCAACAGCCGCCTGTTGTTCTTGATTCGTGAAACGATTATCTTCATCTTTCACATAAACACCTGGAAGATTTCTATCGCCTCTTCCTTGATTCGTGAACGTTTCAATGACGCCATTCATTCGTTTTGTCGTATCATAGAGATAATAGTCCCCTTGATGATAAAACGTATTTAACTGTCGCTGATGTCCAAGGACACCTATTCCACTTCCAGTAGAAGAAATTTCTTGCGCCTGATTGATCGCTTTTAAAACCTCTCCACTCTCTGCATTCACCCAAATATTCCAGTACGCTGGTTCCGGTTTGGCAAATTGAAGCTCTACGCGGTATGCTAACGTGTACTGTTTATTATCATCATGATAGACAACTAAATCAGCAGTTTCTTCCAGCGTATTAAACGTTTCTCCAGTTAATGATGCCATTTTTTTATCTGCTTCACTACGCTTTATATCAATGTGTTTCCATGCATTATTAATTGCTTGTTGTTTAGTTAGTTTTTGTTTTTCTGTTAATTTTTCAGGAGCATTAGGATGAAACTCCCCGTTAATTGCTGTAATTTTTTTGTCTTTATTCACATGTACGGCAATTTTAGAATTATCTATTGGTATATTTTGAATTTTCGGTTTATAAATGTAATGAGTCATCCCTATATCATCTACATTAGATTCTATAAAATCTAGTTTTGTTTCCGAGTTAATTTTAAAGAGTTTTTTATTTTCTAGCAAAAACTTCCTTACATCTGCCTCTTTCGTCACTTTTCGTTCGGATAACTCTCCGTTAATAAACGAAGGCCCTTTTTGCTCATTTTCTTGCTCCCATTTCGTCTCAACATCTGAATTAATTTCCCATTCATCCCCTGAATCAGTAGCATGGGTTACCTGAGCATTACTTACAATTAATGTAGTAGCTAAGGTGATCAAACCCATTCGATGAAGCCATTTCTTTTGCATTTGCAATCACTCCTTTTTTGGAAACTATTGGTATTTCTTGTGGAATAATAGTATCGTAGATTGTATTATATGACAATGAATCAATCGGCTCATTCTCGGTTGAATGTTTAGGTATTAATACCTACAAAATTACTTAAAAAAGTCAAAACATAGACATTGGTTAAAAATTAAATTACATAAAAAATGTCACTTATATAGGTTTTTTGGGGAGTTTTTCATATTCTTTATACTACATCGTTTCATGCTCTCCTTTCATATAAAAATGTTCTATTATAAAAGTATTAATCTATAAATAGCGTGACTTATTTTATATTTTATAATTACAAATACCTATTATTTGCACACACTCTGAATTAAAAATGTTTGATAAGTTAGTCTACTATGCATCAATTTGTGTTATCATTAACAACTTAGGGTATATAAATGGTCATTTTAGTTACTTATATGGAAACATGTTGGACTTTTTTCATTTTTCAATTGTTCCACCTACTTCCTTTTTCATTTTTTTATGCTATAATTTGGATTACAACACATGACATATAAGGTATTATCTTACATTTACTACGTAAGACTTTATAAATCTCTTAACAGTTCCGATATTCTAATTACTATGACTAACAATGAAAAGGTAGGCGATACAAATCTTATACTAGTTGAACTATGTAGAAATATGATTTTCCCTTTGTGTGTCCTTACGCACCAATAATCTCGTTCACTATTTAACAAAATGAGGCGCTTGCTAACTACCAAAAGGGTAAAATTAGAGATTTTGACTATGTCGGGGGTCTACGATGAGTTATAGAACTACACCATTAGAAGAAGGTATTAAAAATCTTTATATGAAACTAGGAATTACAGAACCAGAATATCCTATTGAAGAACTTGCGGTAAAATTAAACATTTATATAAGTTACCAAAAAAAACCTTGCCTACAACAAAGAGGAACCATATATTTAAACCCTTATTTGTCGAGTGAAAAACAGAAAGAACTATTTTTTTATGAATTATCACATGTCCTTCCACATGTAGGGATACAATTATTTATGCCAAAATTATTTAAAAGTTTGCAGGAACATAAAGCAAACTATATTGCTCTACATTTAGCAATACCAACCTTCATGTTACAAAAGGTAAATTTCCCTCTATATCATGAAGATGCAATTGCAAATGTTGCTAACCAATTTAAAGTAACAACTGAATTTTCACAAAAACGGTTACATGAATATAGAAATCAAGTAAATCAAAACTTAAACATTCTCTAATAGTTGTTCTAGAAGTTATCATTCTACAATGAATTAATTTAAACAAGATGTATTTATTTAAAATTCATAATCTAAAGACGTTTCGCAAGTCGAAGTAAAATTTTTAAAAAGTTGTACTACATTTCAAAAAAATCGATGCGTCTATGAGGAAAGCGCATACTTTAAAAATTTACAAGCCTCCTTTATTCTCCAGGTTGTGTAGATGGTTTTTTGACATAAATGCTTTTCCAATTAGATGCAGTAAACCGATAAGAGGAGGAATAACGTTGAAAAAAATAGGCTTAACTTTTATTGCATTAGGGATTGTTTTTCTTGTAAAAAAAGGGTTCTCATTGAAAGTAGAAGTAAAGCGAACATAACAAATACGATATTGGTAAATCCAAGCTTACCGCTAAGCTTCCATGACACGATCCTTCGTCGTCTGTTAAAGTTCTATCCTTTTTATCGTGTATAACTTTCATGAAAATGCAAAAAAGATGGGGCATAAACAAAACGTATTTAAGCACCATCTTTCCTTCATATATTACAGGCTCTTCTCCCCTTTTAATCATTTTAGAGTTGTAAAACACCTGCATATCTTGTCAATATTCCCTTCCTTCCAAATAAAAACACCTATATATTGCGCTTTAAAAAATCGGTTTTCTCTGCCCGCCCACCGACGAGCAGAAATACAGCCATCGATATACAACTCGAAACTTTTACAAATCGCTTGTCGAATAGAAAAAACCATGACTCGTGCTCGATATATCGTGATTCACACGATTATGTCTTCTATGGATATTTCTATTGACAGAAATGATGAGCGACTGTTCTTTCCAACCCTTTTCTATATCTTTAAGTTGGGGATTCTAGGTGACATCTCCGCTTACATGTAACCTATCCAGATCTTAAACAAACTCCCTAAATTATGTGTCATGTTTTTCTTAATATAGTTATAACCTCTATGCTACTGGCTACACATATACCTATGGGAAATTTTATACTTCCTCAAAGTAAAAAATAAGGGAAACCCCCTATAGTATGAGAAGCTATTCAATCGTACAATAAATATAGATATGAAAAATAACTTTGTAAAGCGAGGGGGAGACATATGTCCAAACATTATCAAGTTCTCATCGTAGGTGGCGGTACTGCTGGCATAACAGTTGCAGCTCAGCTGTTACATTACTCCAAACATTTCAAGCATAAAATAGCAATTATTGAACCAGCAGAAGAGCACTATTATCAACCTTTATGGACACTTGTCGGGGCAGGTGTTTCTAATATCGAGACGACAAAACGATCCATGGAAAGTGTTATACCAGAAGGGGCAGACTGGATTCAGGAAGAAGTGGTTTCCTTTGATCCAACAAATAACAACGTTTACACCAAAGAAGGCAACCATATTCAATATGACTACCTTGTTGTTGCAGCAGGGATTGACATTAACTGGCAAGCAATAAAAGGATTACCAGAAACGTTAGGGAAAAATGGCGTTTGCAGTAATTACGCTTTTGAGCACGCTCCTTATACATGGGAAGTTATTCGTAACTTTACAAGCGGAAATGCTATATTTACGCATCCAAACTCACCAGTAAAATGCGGTGGCGCACCACAAAAAATTATGTATCTTGCAGAAGAATCTTTTCAAAAAACCGGTGTTCGGGATCAAGCAAATGTACTATTTTATTCGGCGAACCCTGCCATTTTTGATGTTAAAAAGTACCGTAATGCCTTAGAAAAAGTCATTGACCGAAAGCAGATTCAACCACACTTTCGTCATCATTTAATTGAAGTACGTGGCGAAGAAAAAGTAGCCGTTTTCGAATCATTAGAAACTGGCGAGCAACAAACCGTCTCCTTCTCCATGTTACATGTTACGCCACCAATGCAAGCACCATCTTTTATTAAGGATAGCCCAATTGCAGATGATGGAGGCTGGGTGAATGTGCACCCGTATACGTTACAACATACTCAATATGCGAATATTTTCGGCATTGGTGATTGTAGTAATTTACCGACATCGAAAACCGGAGCGGCGATTCGTAAACAAGCACCTGTTGTTGTACAAAATATTATTTCTTCGATAAAGGAAAAACCGCTTGCAGCAACGTATGACGGGTACAGCTCCTGCCCACTTGTAACAGGGTATAATAGCTTAATTTTAGCCGAATTTGATTATAATAAAAATCCACAAGAATCGATGCCATTTAACCAAGCAGTAGAGAGAAAAAGTATGTATTTATTCAAAAAAGATTTCTTGCCAATTATGTATTGGGATGGCATGTTAAAAGGAATTATGTAAACGGAGAAGGGGGATGAAACAATGCCACATACTGCTATCCATTCAGATGAAAATAAAGACCTTCTTCATGAGTTAAAACAACCGGAAATCCATCAAGCTTTAACGGGTATTATTCATCGGTTACCTGAAATCGAACGCACGTTACAATCGCTAGAGCAATTGACACAATTTTCGATGGATGTCGTAAAAGACCAAACTACGATGGAAGCTTTAGAGGAACGATTACAGTTATCTAGAATCGATGAATCATCATTGGAAGCGCTTGTCGCTTTATTAGCCAAACTGCCTACTATACTAGAAATGGTCGAGCAAATAGAAAAGATTGCCTTGTTTATCAAACATGTTGTCCATGATGAACAATCCATGGAGCAAATAAAAACATCGATGGCAGAGCTTCCGTTCATACAACAACAGAAGGAAGTAAAAGATTTCTTCGAAGCCGTGCAAACGAGACACGAATCGATCGAGCAACACATTTCTATTTTTACCATTATCAAATGGATGAAAGAACCTCATGTACAAAAATATTTAAAATATATGCAAGCTACTTTAGACGTTTTAAAAGCGAAAAAATAATCTAGTGCTGACGTTAAATTAAGCAGTAAATGTTAAAAATCAACGTGCTTTCAACAAGTCTTATTTAAATATGAGATATAAAAAGGAGTTGTCTATCATGTTATTACAATATTTTTATGATGATAAGTTAGCCCAAGCATCCTATTTGGTCGGATGCCAAGCAAAAGGAGAAGCGGTTGTTGTTGATCCAGCTCGTAACATAGAAGCATATTTATCTACTGCTGAAAAAGAAGGATTGAAAATTGTAGGTGTGCTAGAAACACATATTCACGCTGACTATGTATCTGGTGCTAGGGAATTTGCTGATCGCGTAGGCGCTACCTTGTACGTATCCGATGAAGGGGATGCAGATTGGAAATATGAAAACCTTAATAGCTTTTCTTATAAACTACTAAAAGATGGCGATATAATTACACTTGGTAATTTAACGTTTAAAGTCATGCATACACCAGGGCATACACCAGAGAGTATCTCCTTCTTACTAACGGATGGCGGCGCTAATGCCGACGAACCGATCGGCATTTTCACAGGGGATTTTGTGTTTGTCGGAGATGTCGGTCGCCCTGACTTACTAGAAAAAGCTGCTGGCGTGCAAGGAACGAGTGAACCTGGCGCAAGAGACATGTTCCATTCATTAGAACGATTTAAGCAGTTACCGGATTTCTTACAAGTTTGGCCAGCACACGGAGCTGGTAGTGCATGTGGAAAGTCGCTCGGAGCAGTTCCATCTTCTACTGTCGGCTATGAAAAACGATTTAATTGGGCATTACAGCACGAGAATGAAACGGACTTTATAAAAGCATTACTGGCAGGACAACCGGAGCCGCCTGTCTACTTTGCGATTATGAAGCATGTTAATAAAGTAGGACCAGCAATCCTTCGCGATCTGGAAAAACCAGAAGTTATAACTGATGGAAACCAAATTGAAACACTCTTAAATGATGGAGCACAGGTTTTGGATACACGTGAAGCAGAAGCATTTAGCCAGCAACATATACCAGGTACGATCAACATTCCATTTAACCCGTCATTTACAAATTGGGCTGGATGGCTCATCAATTATGACGAACCTTTATATTTGTTATGTGATCCAAATCAAACGGATGACATATTAACTGCCCTTCGCTCCATTGGAATTGATTTAGTTAGAGGATTTATGGATGCGGAGCAAGCTATCAAACAAGCGAAAAATCTAGAATCATATGCAAATATCTCACCACAAGAAGCGAAACAATTACTAAAAACAGAAGCTATCACGTTCATTGATGTTCGCAATCAATCAGAATGGGATGAAGGGCATATCGAAGGCGCAAAACACATCATGCTTGGAACATTAAAGAATCGCCTTGACGAAGTTCCAAATAATGGCACGATTCTCCTTACATGTCAGTCAGGTGGTCGTTCTGCAATTGGAGCGAGCTTATTACAAGCTAAAGGGTATAAACATGTACAAAACGTGACAGGCGGATATACTGCTTGGACGGAGCAAGATAGCTAAGCGAAAGAGAACGGAACACGAAGGTAACGGGGGTATGCTGGAAAAGAGTAGCCCCCTTTTCCAAATACTTATTCATGACGGAAGGTTTCGTTTGGTTGATACAAACATATACTCCTATAGGGCTTTGAATATACCAATCTAATCATTGACTCCCTTACTAAATCATTGGCTTGTACAATAACATACAAGCACAGATGCAGAAAAGAGGAAAGTCATCGCCTATAATGAAAGGAGAAGTGCTACTATTTTTTGTACGTAAAGGGGGTAATCGCCGTGTGTTCTATTCAATATGAGAATAAATATTTACATCAAATCTTCGAAAACATTCAAGATGGGATCATAATTATGGATCAGAGTCGTAAAATTTTAGCTATGAATCCTTCTGCAAAGAAATTAACAGGCTGGTTATTACATGATCGTGTACCGTATTGTTCTTTTTGTGAAACGCGTTTGTTACAAGGAAATGAAAATAAATGTTATTTAATTGCGCATGATGAAGTGCCTTATTTTCTTTCTGATATGCCGACGTATCATGGTAAAAAAATTAATGTGGAAATGAGCACCGCATTAATGTTCCACGATGCTACAACACATGAAAAAGAGTATTTACTTGTCTTACGCGACCAATCTCTCATGCAAAAAGAAAAAGAAGCACAACTCTCAAAAAAAATGATCCAAAAATTAATTGAAGCAAAAGAAAATGAGCATAAGCGGCTTGCCCAAGAGCTTCATGACGGGGTTGGTCAAGCACTCTACAGTATTTCTGTCGCTTTACAAGCCATTGAATCCTTTGTAAATGATACGCGAATTCAAAGCTATGTCGATGAAGTGCAAGATGAACTAAATCACGTGATGAACGATATTAAAGCCTATTCTTATCAACTACGGCCCCAGAGTATTGATCGTTTGGGATTAGTTGCAACGATACAAGGGCTTATGCATACGTTAGAAAAAAGTAATCCAAACATTACGATTACTTTCACCACCACCTTAAAAAATCGACTTCCTTCTTTAATGGAGATTAATTTATACCGAGTTATTCAAGAAGCCTTACACAACACGATTAAATATGCGAACGCGACACAAGTTGTCATTGAACTTATAGACATGCCTCATAAACTAGAATTAACCATACGAGATAACGGAAAAGGGTTTGATACAAGCAAACGTTCCATGGGATTAGGCCTAAAACATATGGAAGAACGAGTGAATTTACTTCGAGGTTCATTTCAAATTGCTTCTGAGTTACAACAAGGTACCATTATTCGTGCATCAGTCCCAAAGGAGGATCACCTTCTATGATTCGTGTATGCATTGTAGATGATCATCGGTTAATTCGTCGAGGACTTCAGTTATTGCTCGAAGCTTATCCGGATATTCAAGTTGTTGGCGAAGCAGAAGATGGAGACGAAGCGATACAGCTCATGCATCAATTGGAAGTTGATGTTATGTTAATGGACGTATCCATGCCTAATGGGATAGATGGATTTACAGCTTCTGAAGTTATCTTACAAAACCACAAACATGTCCATATTGTTCTTTTAACGATGCATGATGAAGAAGTATACATACAAAAGGCCATTCAACTCGATATTGGGGGATACATTTTAAAAAATAGTAAAGGCAACGAATTACATGAAGCCATACATGCCGTCCATCGTGGCGAAAAATACTATAAAGTAGGCTTACCTGAAGATCAAATCGCTAAATTATTTAAACATAGCAAAAAAGATTATTCGATTTTATCTGTTAGGGAAAAAGAAATTGTTCGACTTACTGTGCTTGGCTATACAAATAAACAAATGTCGCAACGTTTATTTATTAGTCCAAAAACAGTGGAAAACCACAAAGCAAATATTATGCACAAACTCGAGTTAAAATGTAAATCTGAATTAATCCAATACGGTCTAACGAATCATTATCACACAATATAGTTGTTTATTTTTTGTATAAAGTAAACCTTCAATCAGAGGGGGGGTCGAAGTTTCTCTCTTCCCACACTGATTGTTAGGTGAACGAAATCGCGGACGTAGGTGCTGTTATCTCCCACTTAGACTTGTTCAGCTCACATCTTCCAATGCTTGTAGCGGGTTTCTTACAGCACCTTATACCCAGAATAAAAAACTTGCCACAATGGGGAAATCACTTTTCATAAGAAATAGTAGCCATGGCAAGTTCTCATAGTCAACTAACAAAACAGCGGAGGGAAAGCAATTGAGTTTTGATTTTATGTTACTCATTTTTTTCATTGGTTTTATCGGTTCATTTATTTCAGGTATGGTAGGAATTGGCGGTTCGATCATTAAATATCCCATGTTACTGTACATCCCTCCCCTCCTCGGATTCGTAGCTTTTAGCGCACACGAAGTATCAGGTATTAGTGCTGTACAAGTATTTTTTGCTACGATTGGTGGTGTTTGGGCGTATCGCAAAGGTGGATATTTGAATAAATCACTCATTCTGTACATGGGAATTAGTATTTTGCTTGGGGGATTAATTGGGGGTTATGGTTCCAATATCTTAGCGGAGTCTACCATTAACATTGTATACGCCATCTTAGCTACTATCGCTGTTATTATGATGCTACTACCAAAAAGTAACGATGATAATACGGATTTACAAGACGTAACGTTCAATAAGCCGCTTGCAGCTGGTTTATCTTTTATCGTCGGAATCGCAGCTGGCATTGTTGGGGCAGCAGGCGCTTTTATTCTCGTTCCGATTCTGATTACCGTCTTAAAAATACCAACGAGAATGACAATCGCCAGCTCACTTGCCATTACGTTTATTTCTTCCATTGGTTCTACAGTCGGGAAGCTAGCTACCAATCAAGTATTATTTATCCCCGCGGTCATTATGATTGTTGCCAGTTTAATCGCTTCTCCACTTGGCGCAGAATTTGGAAAGCGTATAAATACAAAGATACTGCAACAGTTATTGGCAGTACTCATTTTTGCTACAGCGGTCAAAATTTGGTGGGATATTTTTTGAGCAGTTAGAGCATAAAAGAAGCATATTTGTACATAGTATAAAATGACTTCAGTCGGGGTTTCCTTGTTCATTCTTTAGAAAAACGTAGTTAGCTATCGCCAAGTCGTTATGGCGATGGCCGTAGTTTTTCTTATACTATAATCCATAATTTCCTAGAGTGCAAAAAAGTGGATTTAAATACTGCGATCTCCCTCCTGCACTACAACGCATCCCTTCTAATTCAATTCTAAGGTGGGATTCTTCCGGTAAAAAGCAATGCACGATACATTATCCTTATAGAAAATGAGGAATTCTATGTTTAAATATGCTATGTTACTAATTTATCTGCTTTTATCATTTTTTCCGACTACTGAAAACCTACATGCATATACAGAAGAAAGAATAAAGTATGAGAAGTCAGGAGATGTTATATGGGAAGGTTATACGGATGAAAAAGTGGTTGCAATAACGTTTGACGATGGGCCAAGTCCGTTATATACGCCACTCATTCTTGACATTTTAGACAAATTCAATGCCAAAGCAACCTTCTTTGTCGCTGGTTCCAACGCCAAAAAATATCCCTACCTTATTTACAGACAGTATTTAGAAAATCATGAAATTGGAAATCATACATTTAACCATGATTATCGAGCAGAGAACTTGAAAGAAGAGCTCGCTAAAACAGCAACCATTATTTATGAAATCACTGGTACATCGCCTACTAATTTCCGCCCACCGGAGGGCGTGTATAATGATGAAATTGTTGCCATCGCAAGCGAACAAGGATATACCGTTGTCTTATGGTCTTGGGATCAAGACCCAAAAGACTGGGATCGCCCCAGTGTTGATGCAATTGTAAATCATGTCACATCCAATATTTCTTCAGGCGATATTATTCTTTTACACGATTCAGGAGGAAACCGAAGCCAAACTGTAGAAGCACTACCAAAAATATTGGAGTTTTTAGATGAAAATGAATATAAGACGATAACAGTATCTGAATTGATTGAACGTACAAACTAATTGAGATTGCCTGGAAACTGCTGCTGGGCAAGATATCGCTCAACTTCGCGACTTTCCCGCTCATGTCTGGCTATTTTCGCTCACCTTTCAGACTTTTCCGCTCTTGTCTCGCTATTTTCGCTCATCTTTCAGACTTTTTCGCTCATGCTAGCTATTTTCGCTCACCTTTCAGACTTTTCCGCTCATGCCTAGCTCCTTTTCGCTCATCTTTCAGACTTTTTCGCTCATGCCTAGCTATTTTTCGCTCAACTTCTAGACTTTTTCGCTCATGCTAGCTATTTTCGCTCAACTTTCAGACTTTTTCGCTCTTGTCTAGCTCCTTTTCGCTCAACTTCCAGACTTTTCCGCTCTTGTCTAGCTATTTTTCGCTCAACTTCCAGACTTTTCCGATCATGTCTAGCTCCTTTTCGCTCAACTTCCAGACTTTTTCGCTCATGCTAGCTATTTTCGCTCAACTTCCAGACTTTTTCGCTCTTGTCTAGCTCCTTTTCGATCGCCTTCTAGACTTTTTCGCTCTTGTCTCGCTATTTTCGCTCACCTTTCAGACTTTTTCGCTCATGCTAGCTATTTTCGCTCAACTTCGAGACTATTTCGCTCATGTCTAGCTATTTTTCGATCGCCTTCCAGACTTTTTCGCTCTTGTCTCGCTATTTTCGCTCACCTTCAGGATTTTGACGTATCCACTGTATCGATTATTATTAAAATCACTGGTCTAGTCTAAAAAATACCAAATCACTATAAAAATTGTGATCTGGTATCTTTGTGTAACAAATAATACTCGTTCTTCATATCTTGACAAGTAACATAGCAAATGCCTTATTCTTCTGTTTCTTTCACAGTAATCACAAGTCCACCAAATTTTCCAGCAAATAAATTGTAGATTAAAGCACTTAGCAGTGCAACTAATACATAAATCCCTACAAATATGACAATGCCTAATAAAGATCCGATTGCAACGAGGGTCCCCATACCATCGCCCATCGAAAAGGTCCCTACAATTCCAATCATGGATAATAACCAATACATTATTGCAGGTATGATTGCGAAGTAAACCGTTACCTTCGCTACACTTCCATACGAAAATTTTTTAATTTCCTTTTTTGTCATTTCTTCCATCCCCTTATACTTTATTATTTATAATAATGCTGCAAACATATTACCCTGTATTTGGAAAATTAAACCTTAATATATGACAAAAACCTCCTATATTAGAGTTATGCCTGTAGCGCAAATAGTATGAATGAAACAGGCTGCCTTCTTCCCTTTCAAAAACTTACACTCTTGTCTGCAGATGATGGTTGTTGTCTCACAACCACAGGTTTAAAACTTTGCACTCATGACTCCATTCATTTGCAACCAACCTATCACTATGAAGTCTCTAGTAAACGTTTATACTTTTATCCTGCTAAAGACTTGTATAGATTGAAGTATATAGATTACATTGAACCACTCGTAAACGCTATCAAATTATTACAATACGTTTCGTTTATAAGATCATGCGAAATAACAAATACAATTTTATCCTTGTACTCCTCTAGTAAAGTGAAAAAGATTCCTTGTTGAGCATCTTTATCGATATTACTAGTTACCTCGTCTAATATGATAAAATCAAAATAGGATTATGCGCTAAAAATTCAGAGCATTATTTATTTTTATAACATTATTTTTGTCAATTACTTTTAATAATAATACCTTCAACTTTAATTGAAATTCTATTTCCGGCAAAAAAGGACAATCCATTCTCGCCTATTATTGGGTTTTTAATAATCGGATAATTTTAGAATAGAATTTATATCATTAATAATATAATTATTATTTTTTTCTAAATTGTACAATAGTATAATAATGATGATGTTATATATTTTCATTATATACATAAGTTGTTTGGGATTAAAAAAACAAAAGGAGGAGTTTTTACATGAAGATAGTTAATATTATCATTGGAACTTTAGTGCCAGCTGTGATAAGTACGGTAATAATCTTAGTAATTAGTTTGATCAAGCTGATGTTTACTCATGATGAAGTTGGATATACAACATCATTTTTCGATTCGTTATTTGTAAAAGTCGATGAAAATACCGATGGCTGGGATTTATATACAACTCTAGGGGTGAATACCGATAATTTAACACCTATTATTTTAACGATTATCTTTTTTTGGTTTTTCTATTTAATTTTAACTAAGGTCTATTTAGATAGAAAAAAGAAAATGTAAAGTAACAGATTATGGTAGAGCAAAGAAGGATAGACAGATATCATATGAGTATATCAATGGACTCTTAAATTTAACCAGAGACACAAATTGTAAACACATAGAAACAAATGAGAACCATGCCATGATTGAAGTAACTCCAGTCGATCATACGCAAAATTGTCCATATTACCATGCAGCATCTGTTCAACAGAAATGGCACTCCTTATTAAAGTAAGCATAAAATATCTTACGCTTACATTTATTAAAACAATCATTTTACCTACAAACCAAATATCTTTTCATGCCTATGAAGGGTGCTTTAAATCAAGCTGACGCTAGCAATGTACTTAAGTAAAAAGTTTGAGCAGTTAATTCTACTGCACGTGTAAGAGCTTGTATGATGTACCGCAATTTTGTTGTAGGTCTCAACTGTTTTTATTGGCAATAAGCTTCGTCAATTCATACCGACTCCTTAAAACTGTTTGTACAAAAAATCACAAACTAGAATATATCTAAAAAACATGCTACAATGTACAATTGCAAGATAGAAAAATGAATAACGACTACCATACATTTGTATCTTGCAAATATAAATGATAGGTGGTAAACAACATGGAAAGTAATATGCCATACGAGGTTTTATTGTATTATCATTATGTTCACATCGAGGATCCAGAGGGATATGCTGCTGAGCATTTGAAGTTTTGTAAGGAATTAGGTTTAAAAGGAAGAATTCTTGTTGCCCATGAAGGCATTAATGGCACATTGTCTGGCACAAAAGAGCAAACAAAAGCATACATGGATATGATGCATGCCGATCCTCGCTTTGCCGATATGGTGTTTAAAATTGATGAACATGATGGGCATGCGTTCAAAAAAATGCACGTACGACCACGAAAAGAATTAGTTACCTTCCGTCTTGAAAAGGATGTTGATCCACATGAGACGACAGGAAACTATTTGTCACCAAAAGAATTTTACGAGGCAATGCAGCATGAAGATACAGTCGTCATTGATGCGCGTAACGATTACGAATATGATTTAGGTCATTTCCGCGGCGCTGTGCGTCCAGATATTAAAACATTTCGTGAATTACCAGATTGGATTCGCGAGCACAAGGACGAATTTAAAGATAAGAAAATTTTAACCTATTGCACTGGTGGCATACGTTGTGAAAAATTCTCCGGTTGGTTAAAAGAAGAAGGCTTTGAAGATGTAAATCAACTACATGGTGGGATTGTCACATACGGCAAGGATCCGGTAGTACAAGGTGAATTATGGGACGGTAAATGCTATGTCTTTGACGAGCGCATTTCTGTGCCAGTCAATCAAAAAGAACATGTTGTCGTCGGTGTCGATTATTTTGACGGCGAACCATGTGAGCGTTACGTCAACTGCGCTAACCCAGAATGTAATAAACAAATTCTTTGCTCGGAAGAAAATGAGCATAAGTATTTGCGTGGTTGTACACATGATTGTCGCGTAAGCCCACGTAATTTATATGTGAAAGAGCACGAACTATCGGAAGAAGAAGTAGAAGCGCGCCTTGAGGCTATAGGTGAAAGCTTAACAATGAAAGCATAACATAAAGGCTTGTTTCATATGCTAGAATCTAACATATGAAACAAGCCTTTTCTATCTTCTGATGAAACGCATTTTCAAAAAGCGCCCTTTAACGCACCTATTCAAAAAAATCCTCATCGTACAGTTTGCCTACTTATTCAAATTTGTTAACGAGTTCTTGCAATTCTTCCGATATTTTTGCTAAGTTTTCTGCGGATGATTCCACCTCTTCTATTGAGGCTAGTTGTTCCTCTGTCGCAGCAGAGACAGTTTGTGTTTGCTCACTCGTATTTGTCACAACTTCTTTAATCTCATTCATAGAAGTTTGCAAATTCATTGCTCCTGACGACAACTGATTAATGTTTTCACTAATTTTCGCAAATTGATTTATAATGCGATTAAATGTACTTTCTATTTTTTCAAACGTACTACCAGCTTCATGGACGACGGTCGTCCCAGTTTCTACAGCTGCATCTGTAACGTCCATAGACTCCATCGTTTCATTCGTTTCGTTCTGGATATTCTCAATTAAGTGCGTGATCTGTTTAGCAGATTCGTTGGACTGCTCAGCAAGTTTCCTTACTTCTTCGGCAACGACAGAAAACCCTTCTCCATGTTCCCCCGCTCGTGCAGCCTCAATGGCAGCATTTAGAGCTAATAAATTCGTTTGCGATGCTATATCCGTAATAGTTTGGTTCATCGCATTAATTTCCGTTAATCTGCTACTCAAACCATGGATAGTTTTCCCTAAGTTAGTTACGTTACTACGAATGACTTCCATTTGATCAATGACATCATTCATCGCATTTTCCCCTCTTCTAGACAATTCCGCTGACTCTTTAGCTTGACTAGAAACAACAGTCGTATCCTCAGTAATTTTTTGAAAACTGGAAATCATCGTATCCATCGTATTAGCAGTCTTCTCAATATGTTCGAGCTGATTCGCTGATCCGGCTGCTATCTCTTGAATAGCAGAAGCAACATGTTCTGAAGCATGTGTATTTTGCCCAGCACTAGCACTTAATTGCTCAGAAGACGCGACGATAGTTTCAGACGCTTCTTGTGTCGACGATAGTAAATCCTTAAATGTAGTAATCATTCCATTAAAGGCTGTCACTAATTGCCCAAGTTCATCATTTGCTTTATAATTGCTTATTACTAGTTCACCTTGTTCGGCAGTCTTCATAATATGTCGTAAATGCTTCACTGGTTTAATAATCGTTTTAACAATCCATAAGCTAAAAGCTATAAACAGAATAATTCCTATTGTTGTTACTGCTATGAAGATCATACTTACTTCTTTTAGATGGCTTTGATTATGTTGATTCATATCATCCGCTTTATTCGTAAAGTATTCTTGAATTTTTGTCATTATACCGTCAAGCTCTATACGTTTACTCATAACATGATCTACATAGTAATTATATCCAGCATCTTGATCATCTTTTGCTAATTGAAGTGCATTATTTCGCCCTTGAATATAATCATCTTGTAGCATAGAATAACTATCAATGTTTATCACCTTTTCAGGATATAAGTCTTTCGTTTCTAGTTTTTCATTTTCACTCGCAAGCTCATCAATACGCTTTTTTAAATCACTATATGTATCAGGATCATTTGTTAGCAAAGCTTCCATGGAATACGCATCAATAGTAGCATTGTTTTTTTGAATGACCCCAAGTTTATTAATAGAAATTAAATAGTTATCATACATTTCTTTAGAATCATCTGCCATATCATGTACATATATAAACCCTACGACACTAATAATGGTCGATAAGAGGACAGCAAATGTAATGAGTAAAACAAACTTTTTTGCAATTTTTAAATTCCGCATCGTTCTTTCTCCTTCCAATGTAAATGAACACCTTTAAAAAAATACAATTACAGTAAATAATTTGTGAAGCATTGATCAAAATTTGAAATGGAATAGGCCCCTTATCATTTCCGTTACAATGTGGACTAATCAACACATATAGTTATATATACCTAAACTAGATGCTAGCAGCAACCCTATCATAGCCTTTTTTCCTACTTATTTCAATTATTTCAACCTAATAAATAGACTTTTAGAAGTCAATACGTTACTAGGTCTTTTAAATGATTTTTCAAACAAAACTCTAAACGATATTTTTGACAGTTTATTTGCTTATTGCTATTCTTTTTTTAGAAAGACTTAGCTCATTAGGTGGAAAAACACCGTCGTTTTTCTGACACTATAACACTTGGAATTTTTTAATTTTCTATAGTGCAAAAAGGAGGCTTTGTTATATGTCTATATACGATTTCGATGTAAAAACGATAGATGGGAAAGAGAAGTCGTTAGCTAATTATAAAGGGAATGTTCTGCTTATCGTAAATACAGCAAGCAAATGTGGTTTTACTCCGCAATTGGAAGGTTTACAACAGTTATATGATGCATACAAAAATGAAGGATTTTATGTACTCGGCTTTCCATGTAATCAATTTAAAAATCAGGACCCAGGCTCAGAGGAAGAAATCGCTACGTTTTGTCAATTGAATTATGGTGTCACTTTTCCGATGTTTGCAAAGGTGGACGTAAAAGGGGAGCATGCGCATCCGATGTTTAAGTATTTGACAGATGAAGCAAAAGGGATGTTTACGAAGCAAATTAAATGGAACTTCACAAAGTTCTTGATCAATCAGCAGGGCGAGGTTGTTAATCGCTACGCACCACAAACGAAACCAGAAAACATAAAAAAAGATATTGAAGCAGCTTTACAATCGTAAAAACCGCCTGTTTAGTAAAGTGGTGGAAAACGTTTTTTTAGTAGAAAAAGTGTTGGATGACATAGGGAAGTGGACATTAGCTTTTATAGCTAGTTTGCTTCTTTAATTATCCAACTAAAAAATGAGCAATTCGTTAGATGCTATATGTTTGCCTTTCTCTCGTAAGTTCATTGCTCTAGATAATTCTATATCCACTACCCTTCACCTCTTTCCTCATCCAAACGTACCTTAAAATGAATCATGTCAATACCATTTCCACTTTATGTTTATAAAATTACAACCAAGGTTGTGCAACTATCAGAAATGCACAAGCATACCTCGGCAAATACATGCGCTTTAGAGCTTTTATTGAGCATAAATGGGCTCAGTGCTTCCACTTTCTTATGTCAGAGCAGCACAGATATACTTTTCTGTCTGTGTTGCTTGCGTGTTTACTTGTCAGAGGCCAAAATATTACATCCTAGGTCGAACATGCTTACTTAAGACGCATTCTATTTATAAAACTTTATCCAAAAAATCTTTTGCTCGTTCTGTTGCAGGTGCTTGAAAAAAAGTAGAAGGATCTGCTTCTTCAATCAGCTTTCCTTGGTCTAAAAACAGAATACGATCTGCAACCTCTTTTGCAAAATTCATTTCATGTGTGACAACAACCATGGTCATACCAGTATTTGCTAAATCTTTCATCACATCGAGTACTTCCTTCACCATCTCTGGATCAAGCGCTGACGTAGGTTCATCAAAGAGCATTATTTCTGGTTCCATAGCAAGTGCCCTAGCGATGGCTACACGCTGCTTTTGTCCACCAGATAAGCGATTCGGGTAGGCTTCTTCTTTATCCGTTAAGCCTACTTTTGCTAATAGGTTTTTTGCTATTTGATAAGCTTCTTGCTTGGATATTCCTTTTACTTTTTGTGGTGCATAAGCCACATTATCTAATACTGTCATGTGTGGGAATAAATGAAAATGTTGAAACACCATACCGATATGCTTTCGGACAGCTAATTTATTTTGCTTTGGATCGGTAATTTCTTGCTTGTTAAGCCAAATCTTTCCTTCCGTTGGGAGTTCCAATAAGTTTAAGCAACGTAAAAATGTCGATTTACCAGATCCAGACGGGCCAATGACAGCGACAACTTCTCCGTGCTGAATCGTTGTCGATATATTTTTTAATACGGTTTGTTTGCCAAATTTTTTCGTTATATTTTCCGTTTTAATCACTTTGACGAAGCCTCCGTTCTAGTAATCTACCAAATTGTGTAAGAATAAAGACCATCACCCAGTAGATTAAGCCTGCGAATAATAATGGTTCAAAATTGCGATATAAGTCTGAACCAACCACTTGCGCACGGCGCATTAAATCTAAATAACCGATTGTAGATACGAGGGCGGATTCTTTTGTTAATGTAATAAATTCATTCATCATCGCTGGCAATATATTTTTAAATGCTTGTGGCAAAATGATATGTGCCATCATCGGACGATAAGGAATTCCCAACGCCTCTGCTGCTTCAGTTTGCCCTTTTTCCACTGCTTGAATACCACCACGAATGATTTCAGAAATATAAGCAGCTGAATTGAGACCAAATGCTAATACGGCAGAGATAAATGCGGATATATCATAGCCTGTTAACTGTGGAACAGCATAATAAATAATCATTAATTGTAAAATGAGTGGTGTGCCACGAAAGATGGACGTATACGCATCTGCAAAAGGTTTTAACACAGGAACTTTTGTTACTTTACATAAAGCTAGTAATGTACCTAAAATAAATCCAATGACTATAGATACACTAACGAATTTTAATGTTGCCCCAATTCCTTCTAATATAAAAGGAATGTAAGGCACGATTTGGCTGAAATCCAAATTCATGCCTTATCACCTCACTTTTCTCTCTCTATGTTTTTTCATCTATGTTGCATTTAGAAGTTACCCAACTTTGGCCGTATATCAAGTGAAGCTTCTTTTCAGTGGGGAATTCTTTCATCCCAGCTAATGTTTAGCCCTCAAGGGTAGAACCTCAAAAAGGGGAATTAGGTGGTTATCTTTCCATTAGACTTGATTAACCTCCATCTTTTCATTCTGGAGGTGGGAGATACCAATACTTTATATCCTTGATACATGTGTCAACTTCTGGTCACTTATCTATTGCAATTCTTTCAACCACTTATCTTCTAGCTTTTGAATTTCCCCATTTTCTTCAAATTTGGCTAGTACATCATTTACTTTTTCTACCAATTCACTTCCCTTTGGAAAAGCAATTCCCATCCCTGGGGAACTCTCTGTTGGATCATCAAAAAACTTTAAATCTTGTTCTTTTACATAACCAGCTGCAACAGTTTTATCCATATAACCGACATCAATCCGATTAGCGTTTAATTCTTGAGGGAGAAGTCCAGCTTTATCTACTGCTTTCACTTCAAATCCATATTCTTTTGCTAGTTTTTTTGCTCCTTCCTCTTGAATCGTTCCGAGCTGTACACCGACTGTTTTTCCTTTTAAATCATCAATTGTTTCAATTTCAGAGTCTTTCGTTGTTAAAAAGCTTTCGCCTGAACGATGGTATTCTGTTGAAAAATCGACATTCTTTTTCCGTTCCTCTGTTGCACTCATACCAGACATTACCATATCCACTCGATCTGCTTGTAACGCTCCAATTAACCCGTCAAATTGCATATCTTCTATTTCTAATTCATAACCTAATTCTTCCGCTATCATTTGTCCTAATTCAATGTCAAATCCTTCGAAATTCCCCTCTGGATCACGCGTTTCAAATGGAGGAAAGTCTGCTGATGTTGCCATTTTCAGTACCTTTTTCTCTTTTTCTGCTTCTCCAGATGCTTTATCATCGCTGCTTCCACAAGCTGTTATTATTCCAGTTAAGAGAACGACAAAAACTACTAGGATCATTTTATGTTTCATTTTATTCACTCCATTTTTTGTTTATATATGTCTCTAGATTTGCAAAACTATTTTTTAATTATGAATAGTGATTTGTTCCCATATAAGGCATGATAATTTTATCGTATAGAATGCATAACTCTTTCTATTGATCTCGCTATTTATGATGGCAACCTTGCATGTTTTTTAAGCCCTGTAAGCTGTTACTTCAACTTTTCTCACTTCACATAATCAAACTTTGAGATGATTTTTACGTATCCTTCGTAAACAGGTAACCGACAATTGTGAAATTTTCCTTTGCAACTTAGCTGTCATCGATGAACGAATGCTGTACTTAGGGAAAATTAGGCTTATCCTTTATGAGGAAAACCGACCAAAACCGCGAACTTTTAATCGTTTTTATAGTTCCTTAACACTTGGTTTTGCGAAATTCTTGTTGAATTTCTGCAAAAAGTTTTGCGTCTGTAATTACTTCAAAACCGGTCTGTGCTAGAGCCAGTGCTCCATCAGCAATCATTTGATGCCCTTTATCTGTAATTGTCATATCTGCAAACGCTTGTGTATGTGCCGTTAAACCAGGCATATCAAAGCCAATATATGGATGAATCGCTGGCACCACATGGCTTACATTTCCCATATCTATTGATCCATAGCCTTCTTTTGCAGGAAAAACAGGCTGAGCGGTGATTTTCTCTATATGTTTTGTAAAGGATTTGGATAGAGCCTGATTGGTTATCATATTGTCGTAGCTTAATTCATAATTAGAAACTTCTAATCTAGCACCTGTCATTAGTGCCGCACCTTCAGCAATGTGTTGTACTTTTTCTACTATTACATCTAATTCCTTTCGTTCTTTTGCTCGCACATAAAATTGTGCCACTGCTTTATCGGGGACTACATTAGCTGCCTCACCACCGTCTGCTATAATGCCATGAATGCGTACATCTGTTGGAAGATGCTCGCGCAATGCGTTAATCCCATTAAACAGCTGAATGACGCTATCCAGTGCATTAATTCCCTTTTCTGGTGCAGCAGCTGCATGAGACGTTTTACCGAAGTAGGAAAATTGAATCGCGTCCATTGCAAGTGCCTCTCCGCTTTCATACGATTGATCGCCAGGGTGAACCATCATTGCAACATCAATGGAATCAAAAAAACCTTGTTCACTCATTGGCACTTTAGCACCATTCGTTTCTTCTGCTGGTGTGCCTAAAACAACGACACTCCCCCCAGCTTCTGCTACCTGTGTACTTAAAATAATCCCCGCTCCAACACTCATCGTGCCAATGATATTATGACCACAACCATGTCCAACTCCGGGAAGTGCATCGTATTCAGCTAGGTACGCAATAGTAGGGCCAGGTTTTCCACTATCAAATGTAGCTTTAAATGCAGTGTTTCTCCCAGCTACATCTGTTTCTACCTCAAACTGATGCTCCTCAAGTAATTTCGTTAATAATTGCATCGATTGATACTCTTGATCGCCTAACTCTGGATGGTGATATAAATAGTCACTAATATGGCATAAATCACCATGGATATCTTGTATTGTTTCTTTTAACGACTTCATCTTCGTCCCACCTACATGTATAATTATTAATATGTAGGTATATTTATACCATTAAATGCATCATTATGCAATCTTTTTTTCTTTTTTTATGAAGAAAAGTATGTTTGTACTGTTATTTTCCGTTTTCAATTGTATTGCTGATTAATTAGCGTGATTTGCAATAACATGTCCCTTTAAACCATAAATTTTATGCATCAAGTTATGCCTTTTGCAAAAAATTCCTATTATCTCGTTAACGGAACCGTCGATTTTCTTTCATCTACTGCTTGTTCGTACAACAAGGGCAAGGGACGCTTTCTTATCTACAGAGGATAAATTGATTTTCTACATAGTAGCGTAAATTAATATGAGACATACCTAGTAAGAGAACCTATAAGGAAAGGAAAACTGTTGTAATTGAGAGGGATTTATCTATGAAGACTATCGATTTGTAGGAAAAGACTTGCTTGAAATGCATTTCATAGCAGTGCAAGCCATTAGGGGCGCTTATTAGAAAAGCTTGGCTTATCGCCCAGTAATATGGCGGCGCCGTGGTTTTATCCTAGAAACCTTAATACTTTTCCTAGTAGTGGATAAAAACGACCAAACCGCGCTTCATTTCAGATATTAAAAAAGAGAGGAACATCCCTCTCTTTTTTAATATGCTTTAGCCCAATACACTAACTCTTTCGCTTCTTTTCCACAGCATACGCATGTATCTGCTACTTTTTCTTGTTCAAGTGGAATACAACGAGAAGTTGCTAATGTTTCTTCTTTAATTTTTTCCTCACATGCTACATCGCCGCACCACATTGCTTTAATGAATCCAGCTTGTTCTTCTAAAACAGCTGCAAACTCATCCATGTTCGTTGCGGTATTTGTTTTTTCATGCAAATAATCTTCTGCTCGTTGATATAAATTCGCTTGTACTTCATCAAGTAGTGCAGGTAAACGAGTTGGTAATACAGCCAATGGAACAAATTCTTTTTCACCTGTATCACGTCGTACAAGGACTACCTGTTCTTTCTCGATATCCTTGGGCCCCATTTCAATCCGAACTGGTATACCTTTCATTTCATACTCATTAAATTTCCATCCAGGCATTTTATCACTAGCATCAATGTCTACGCGCACAATACCTTTTAATTGGTCACGAAGATCATATGCTTTATCCAATACGCCTTCCTTATGCTGGGCGATTGGTACGATCATCGCTTGTGTTGGAGCAATGCGTGGGGGTATTACTAAACCGCGGTTATCACCATGAACCATGATTAATGCACCCATGATTCGAGTGGATAATCCCCAAGAAGTTTGATGAACATATTGACTGTCTCCATTTTCATCTAAATACGTAATGTCGAAAGCTTCAGCAAAGCCTGACCCGAAATGGTGGGAAGTCCCTGATTGCAATGCTTTTCCGTCATGCATTAAGCTTTCAATCGTCAGTGTGTATTTAGCACCTGCAAATTTTTCTTTATCTGTTTTCTTCCCTTTAAGGACTGGGATCGCTAAATATTTTTCCACAACATCCGCATAAATTCCTAGCATCCGCTCTGTTTCTTCCGATGCTTCTTCATCTGTCGCATGTGCTGTGTGCCCTTCTTGCCAATGAAACTCGGAAGAACGTAAGAAAGGACGGGTTGTTTTTTCCCAACGGACAACATTCCCCCACTGATTGTACAGCTTTGGCAAATCACGATAAGAGTGAATGTTTTTCGAATAATAATCACAGAACAACACTTCTGACGTTGGACGTACCGCAAGACGCTCTACTAATTCTTCATCTCCACCGTGCGTAACCCAAGCAACTTCAGGTGCAAAGCCTTCCACATGATCTTTTTCCTTTTGTAATAGGCTTTCTGGAATGAATAATGGAAAGGCCACATTCGTATGACCAGTTTCTTTAAATTTTTTATCTAATACATCGCGAATATTTTCCCAAATGGCAAAACCATATGGGCGAATGATCATTGTTCCACGAACTTGGCCATAATCGACCAATTCAGCTTGCTTGACAACATCGGTATACCATTGCGCAAAATCCTCTTCCATGGCGGTTATTTTTTCTACAAATTGCTTATTTTTTTTACCCAAAACATAACACCTCATTTGAATAGTTTTATCTACATGTCGATACTATTTTTTGCAAATATGAAACCTTTCCGTTTTACCTAACTTTGTAAACACGTGCTTCAAACAATAAACTTACTACGAAATGGTGATTTACATTCATTGCTAATATTTTTCTAGCAGAAGCGGTGTTGTTTATGAAAGATCTTTTTTCAAAGGAAGTGATGGCTTTCCCTATAGTGAACGATGGCGCTTTTCATTCGATAAACCAAGGAAAGTGTTGCTTGTGAGCACCCTTTCACTTTTTCTCTATAAACATAAAAAATCCTCCATCCGATAAGGGACCGAGGTTGGTGGTACCACCCTTGTTTGCAAAAATAAACTGCACACTTCATTGGATAACGGGGTATCCCCGCGCTATTTTACAGCATAAAGCTTTCTAATAGCGAACTCCGAAGCAGGTTCCATTGATTATCTTTGGAAATTTCCACCATCCATTTCCTCTCTATAAAAGACGTTTCAATATACTAATCTTCATCTACGTTTGTATGACATAATTGTACTTACACTATATAATTTGCCACAAAGAAAGTCAAGGTTAATGGAACTTCTTATTTCAACAGAAAAAAGCACACATGCGTTAACGCGATATGTTGTTTTAGAAAAACTTGGCTTGTCGCCAAGTCTTATGGCGAATGGCATCGTTTTCCTTTTACTATAACCCTTAAAACTTTTATACGTTCTTAATACTATAGTGAGAAAATGATCTGTCTACAACTGGTTTTCATCGTAAATCCGTTTTCCCAATGTGTGCCATAACACTTTTAATAAAAGAACTAAACAACCTTTGCCCCCAACGTGTTTTTGAAGTGTCCAAGTGCCCATTCATGTCCTGCTTGATTAAAACTGGCAACGGCATCTTGATGAACAACAATGGCAAAGCCCTTATTATAGGCATCGATCGCCGTATGTAATACGCAAATGTCTGTACAGACACCAACAATATGCACTTCTTGAATACCACGTTCACGCAGTTTCAGTTCTAAATCTGTGCCAGCAAAAGCACTATATCTTGTTTTATTAGTATAATATACATTATCCTTATTCTGGTACTCATTATAAAGCGTAGCAAGCTTTCCATATAACGCTTTCCCTGCTGTACCGATGATATTATGTGGTGGAAATAAGTTTGCTTCAGGATGAAAAGCGTCCCCTTCTTCATGTGCATCAATGGCAAACACAACATAATCGCCATTTTTAATAAATTGTTTCGTTAACGAAACCACGTTGTCTTCAATAGCTTGTCCAGGTACACCACACGTTAATTTTCCATCTTCTGCTACAAAATCAATCGTATAATCTACATTTAAAAGCGCCTTTTTCATGAATGAAATCATCCTTCCACTTTGAAATAAACTATTTTCGTCACATCTTTATCTTAAAAGATAATTACCACAAAGAACCAAACAATCATAACAAATTGAAGTACAATTTTAGCAACTGCCCCACCTAGAAATCCGATTAAGGAACCGACTGAAGCACGGAACGCTTCCAGTACAGTCCGTTGCTGTAATAACTCGATAATAAAAACGGTTAAAAACGGCACAATAAGAATTCCAAACGGTGGGATGATAAAGGAACCAACAATAACAGCAACAGCGGCACCACGTTCTCCCCACTTGCTACCGCCATACTTTTTGACAAAATAACTATTTGCAATAATATCAGCGCCGACTAAAAGTGCTGTAATAATACCCATTCCAATCCAAAAAGAAAGTGTTAATTCATTGGAGTTGAGAGCAAACTGATACAAAAGGAAACCGCCCCAAAGCACAAACACAGACGGAATAATTGGGAATATAATCCCTGCAAAGCTTAAAACAAATAAAGCAATAATTAAAATCCAAATAACGATCTCCAAAATAACATTTCCTCCCGCAACGACTAGTTTTTACGAAACATACTTGATAGCTTTGTCTCCTGCTTTGTTACTATACGTCGAAAGTTCTCCATATGTTTCATGATACTTAAAATAGATAAAAAAATAACAATTAAAGTTGGTTCTACGCCGAAAAATATATACGTCGTCAACAAGAAAGAAAGATACATAACAAGAACACCCATTACTAAATAATCGGTAGCAATTGTAATAACAAGTAATAGTCCAATACCGATTACAGCGACCCTCCAATCGACAGCGAGTAAGATACCAACGAGCGAAGCAGTTCCTTTACCACCACTAAATTTCATCGTAATCGGATAATTATGTCCTAAGATGACAAATAATGCCGTAACATATATAAGCAGTATTCGTTCATCTCCGCTTATACCATGCGCATCTAAGAGATATAATACAACAAAAATGGCAAAAGTACCTTTTAAAATATCAAAGAGGGCGACAAATATCCCATACTTCCAGCCCAATAAAATCGTCGTATTTGAGGCTCCAGCATTTTTAACACCTGAATTCTTAATATCTACACGTTTATATAAACTAATAAGTTGTGAACCGTGTATGCAGCCTATGAAGTAACCAATCATAGCAACTAGTGCCGTAACCATGGGTCCCCTCCTTTTTTCTTATTATATCGTAAAAATTGCCATTTCGTAATGACAATTTGTTATTATGCAAACAGTCCTTCATTTGCTATGCTAATAGTATATAATATGTAAGCTTATACGTTTATTACATAAGAACAATTTTCTGTATATACGAAATGAATTACAAATTCACGCCGATGAAAGGTTAACAACCAAAAAGGAGTTTTCTAAAAACGGCTTGCCGAGGGGGGCGCCGGCATACTCCTGTTGCAGGAGCATGATTCCTAAAACTTTCGTTGACTCGTTCCACTCGCTCCGTTGCTAACCGGGCGCCCCGAGCCTTTGTTCGTGAAAATTTATGAACGAAATGTTTAAATCTAGTATTTTTTCCTTTCTTCTTCAGCGGGGACTATAAATACCTTTTGAACAATGGGAGTATTTTCCTCTTGCGAGTTGTGTAGAATAATTTTTTGAAGCGAAAAGTATTACAGTATCATTCTATTGGAATCACATGAACAGATCCATGTATTATTATGAAGGAGATACATGCAGCATGAAGAGAATTCAACGAACATTATTACCATGGCTTATTATTTTAATCGGACTCCTTATTTTGTTTGTCATATACAATCAAAAGCAAACCGCTGATATAGATAAAGAAATGCCTACTCAGCTTCATCCAGTGGTTCAAGAAAAAAAAGAGGCATTCATAAATAAGGCAGCCTCTAGAAATATAGAGGTTGTCATAACAGATGGTTTACGTACCATACAACAACAAAATGAATTATATGACCAAGGAAGAGAGACAGAAGGAAGAACGGTCACCAACGCAAAAGGTGGACAATCCTACCATAATTATGGATTAGCAATCGATTATGCACTAAGAAGTGAGACTGGAGAAGTTATTTGGAACATTGATTATGACGGAAACGGAAACGGCAAATCCGATTGGTTTGAAGCTGCTTCTATTGCCAAAGAGCTCGGCTTTGAATGGGGCGGAGACTGGAAAAGATTTAAAGACTATCCCCATTTGCAAATGACATTTGGATTAAGCATTAATCAATTACAACGTGGAATTCGCCCAGAAAAAGAACGCGAGTGATCACGCTGTATGCGACGATGAGCGAATTTGCGACGAACAAGAGCGAACTTCTCGCGAGAGCGAGCAAATTTACGACGAGCAGGAGCGAACTTCTCGCGAGAGCGAGCGATTTTGCGACGAGCAGGAGCGAACTTTTCGCGAGGGCGAGCGAATTTACGACGAGCAGGAGCGAACTTCTCGCGAGGGCGAGCGATTTTGCGACGAACAGGAGCGAGTTACGTGCGGAGCGAGCGATTTTGCGACGAGCAGGAGCGAACTTCTCGCGAGGCCGAGCGAAGTTATGACGAGCAGGAGCGAAATTCTCGCGAGGCCGAGCGAATTTACGACGCACAGGAGCGAACTTCTCGCGAGGCCGAGCGAATTCACGACGCGCAGGAGCGAACTTCTCGCGAGGCCGAGCGATTTTGCGACGAACAAGAGCGAGTTACGTGCGGAGCGAGCGATTTTGCGACAAGCAGGAGCGAACTTCGTGCAAGGGCGAGCGATTTTGCGGCGAGCAGGAGCTATTCACGCGAGAGCAAGCGATTTTGCGACAAGCAGGAGCGAACTTCGTGCAAGGGCGAGCGATTTTGCGGCGAGCAGGAGCGATTCACGCGAGAGCGAGCGATTTTGCGACGAGCAGGAGCGAGCTTCACGCGAGGGCGAGCGATTTTGCGACGAACAGGAGCGAACTTCGTGCAAGGGCGAGCGAATTTACGACGAGCAGGAGCGAAATTCTCGCGAGAGCGAGCGAGTTACGACGCGCAGGAGCGAATCTCACGCGAGGCCGAGCGATTTTGCGACGAACAGGAGCGAACTTTTAGCGAGGGCGAGCGAGTTACGACGAGCAGGAGCGATTCACTTGCGGAGCGAGCGAATATCGACGAACAGGAGCGAACTTCTCGCGAGGCCGAGCGATTTTGCGACGAGCAGGAGCGATTCACGTGCGGAGCGAGCGATTTTGCGACGAACAGGAGCGAACTTCGTGCAAGGGCGAGCGAATTTACGACGAGCAGGAGCGATTCACTTGCGGAGCGAGCGAATATCGACGAACAGGAGCGAACTTCTCGCGAGGCCGAGCGAATTTACGACGAGCAGGAGCGAAATTCTCGCGAGAGCGAGCGATTTTGCGGCGAGCAGGAGCGATTCACTTGCGGAGCGAGCGAATTTACGGCGAGCAGGAGCGAAATTCTCGCGAGAGCGAGCGATTTTACGACACGCAGGAGCGAAATTCTCGCGAGGCCGAGCGAATATCGACGAACAGGAGCGAAATTCTCGCGAGGCCGAGCGAATTTGCGGCGAGCAGGAGCGATTCACGCGAGAGCGAGCGAATTTACGGCGAGCAGGAGCGAAATTCTCGCGAGAGCGAGCGATTTTACGACGAACAGGAGCGAACTTCTCGCGAGGCCGAGCGAGTTACGACGAGCAGGAGCGATTCTCACGCGAGGCCGAGCGAGTTACGACGAGCAGGAGCGATTCTCACGCGAGGCCGAGCGAATTTACGACGAGCAGGAGCGAACTTCTCCCGAGGCCGAGCGAATTTACGACGCACAGGAGCGAAATTCTCGCGAGGGCGAGCGATTTTGCGACAAGCAGGAGCGAACTTCTCGCGAGGCCGAGCGAGTTACGACGAGCAGGAGCGAGCTTCACGCGAGGGCGAGCGATTTTGCGACGAACAGGAGCGAACTTCTCGCGAGGGCGAGCGAATTTACGGCGAGCAGGAGCGAAATTCTCGCGAGGCCGAGCGAGTTACGACGAGCAGGAGCGAATCTCACGCGAGGGCGAGCGATTTTGCGACGAACAAGAGCGAACTTCGTGCAGAGCGAGCGAGTTACGACGAGCAGGAGCGATTCACGTGCGACAAACGAGAGCGAGTTTCTATCGAACAAGAATGGCTCTCCGATATCGATAGTAAAGGTCGCATTCTTGTGCGACCTTTACTATCGATCCTTATTCATCAGGAAAATGGATGCCATTTTCCTGTCTCATTTTTGTTGTTAATTGTGCGACAGTTCTGCTTCTTTCTAAAAAGGCGTCATGCGAATCCCAATCATTATTTGTCACCATTCTCACAAATGCTTCCACTTCAAATATCATATCTGCATCATATTGCTCGTTTGCCAGTTCGCTGACACGCGCTGTTTTCCTATCATAAAACTGTATTTGAGATATCGGTGCAATAGCATCTATCATCAGTGTACCTTCTTCGCCATGTATTTCGGATTTCATAAATGCATTCGTTATCTTAGAAGTTAATAAAGTTACGACAAACCCTTCATATGTAAGGACCATCGTTCCACTTCCATCAATGCCATTTTCTAGTAAAACAGGGTGGTATGTTGCATTTATAGGTTTACCGAATAAGTCAACAGCCATGCTTAACGGGTAAACGCCCAAATCCATTAACGCCCCTCCTGCAAATTGTTGCGAGAATACATTCGGTTCTGCTCCGTCTTTATACTTATCATACCGAGATGAATATTGCATATATTGGAGCATTGCGCTACGAATGGTGCCTATGCTTGTTAATGCTTCTTTTAGACGCTCGTAATTCGGTGAAAACAAGTGACGAAATCCTTCAAACACAAATACTTGATGTTCTTTAGATAGTTGAGCAATTTCTTGCCACTGCTTATCGGTAAACACCATCGGCTTTTCACAAAATACATGCTTTCCGCTATGTATGGCTAGTTTAATATGATCCGGATGCAAAATATTCGGAGATGCTATATAAACAAAATCACTGTTATCATCTGCCAGCATTTCCTGAATATTTGTAAATGCACTAACTTCTCCATATTTATTAGCAAACGCTTGTGCAGATTCCCATTTCCTTGAGTAGACGGCCACTAACTGCGCTTTCCCACTACGGTGGGCTGCTTCAATAAATGCTTCTGTAATCCAACTTGTGCCAATGGTACAAAATTTCATAATGTACTCTCCCCTTCTTAAGTGCCTTTCTCATTGTTGTCATTGCCTTCTTCAGGCAAAGGGTCGATTTGATGTTTATATGCGTACCCTTTTTTTATGGTGATTAAAGATAAAACAAGTACGAGAATAACTACTACGAAAGATATCGTACTTACAATCATTATCGTTGACATAACTATACCTCACTTTACGTCCTATTTTCAAACGGTTTAATGATACCATGAATAACTTTCATATATGTAAGCTCCAATTGCTTCGCTTTTGCTAAACGAATGGCGCCACCATGTAAATGATCGAGTTCAAGCGGTAACTCTTTCCGTAAATCTTGGTGCATAGACGAAGTAGCATCAGCATCAAGTTGGTGCATTAACTTTATTGCTTCTGTCACATCTTGATCTGTGATTTCAACACCATACTTCATGGCTACATGTTTCATTTCTTCTAATAGATGTATAGCGATTTGGAAAGTTTCTTCATGCTTTCGAACCACTCCTATTGGTAAGTTCGTCGCTGTTGTAATACCAGAGAAAGCGTTAATAAACATATACTTTTTCCATAATTCATACAAAATATTATTGGTTTGTTTTCCTCCTACAATCGCTTTATCACACAACGCTTCTAAGTTTGCGATTACTTTTTCTTGTTTTGCACCGAGCGCTCCAAAGATCAGATCGTGAAAATTACCAGTATGAACGACATGACCTTTATCATTTAATGTAGCAATAATAAAAGCTAATCCGCCGAGTACGTTATCTTTGCCAAGTTCCCGTTGCAAAATAGAGATATGTTCAATCCCATTCAAGACCGGCAAAACATAAGCCCCTTTATTTACAAGCGGGCGCAGCTGATCTAATGCGCCACGGAGATGGTATCCTTTTACACTTACTAAAATGACATCAGCGCTTGGAATAACGGATGGATCTGTTTCCAAATTTAATTCCTTAGCAAATATATTACCATGTGGACTTTGCATAGCTAACCCATACTTCTCCAGTTGGTTAGCTCTTTTTTGTCGCACTAAAAACGTCACCTTTGCACCTGCCTCTTGAAAACGCAACCCAAAATAAGCTCCCAATGCACCAGCACCTAAAACAACGATATGCATGATTCGTCCCCCCTTAACATGAATCATACATGGAATTGAAACGGGCGTCTATTCATATCAATTCACCGGGGACAATTTTTGACCATAGGGTAGGATTGTTGATCATCGTACAGTATATATACGTTAGTTAGACTTATCCTTGTAGGATCCATGGTTTTAACAATTAATTACAAATTATCAGAAAATATAGCGTTTGTGGTCGCCGTAAAATACCTGTAACATTTTTACTAGTACTGTTTAAAAAGTCAGATAATGGCGTGTGTTGGCGTTCATTTACAATGTTTTCGCTAAACGGACTGCTTTATAAAATTTTATCTTCTTTTGGAACAGATACTGTCAATTCCTTTACAGAAGGGAAATCACAAGGGAGGAAATGGGATTTATGAAAAGAATTTTACTTACATTTGTTTTAGGATGCCTATTTGTGCTCACTGCTTGCGGATCAGGGGAAGGGGACAGTGAAGCAAATGGAAACAAATTAGATGAACTAAAAGAATCTGGAAAAGTTACTATCGGTTTTGCCAATGAAAAACCATATGCTTACGAAGAAGATGGTAAACTCAAAGGCGCCGCGGTTGATATTGCTAAAGCTGTCTTCAAGGAATTAGGAATTGAAGAAATGGACAGTAAGCTAGCGGATTTCGGGCAATTAATTCCTGGCTTAAAAGCAGGGCAGTTTGACGTTATAACAGCAGGAATGGCAATTAATCCTGATCGTTGTGAAAATGCTGCTTTTGGTGAACCAGAAATGATGTATGGTGAAGGGTTAATTGTACAAAAAGGGAACCCGTTAAATTTAAAAAGCTATAAAGATATCGCGGACAATCCAGATGTTACTGTTTCTGTCATGTCCGGTGCTACAGAAAATGAATTTTTAAAATCAGAAGGTGTAAGTGAAGAGCAAATTACGAATGCAGAAGATATTCCCGCGACTTTTTCAGCAGTAGAATCTGGTCGAGCAGATGCGACAACTGGAACAGAAATGACCATTAAGATGGCTCTTGAATCCGCTAACTCTGATCAGCTTGAATTCGTGGAAGGTTTTGAACAACCAGATGTAGAGGGTGTTCCAAGCTATGGCGCTGCTGCTTTTCATCTCGATAATACAGAATTACGCGATGCTTATAATGAAAAGCTAGCTGAATTAAAAGCAGATGGTACTGTAGCGGAATTGCTAGAGGCGAATGGTTTTAGTGAAGAAAATAATATGGTAGCCGACGATATTACAACAGAAAAAATCTGTAGCGGAGAAATGTAAAATTTGGAACTGTGCTATGCCCCCCTAGAAAACAACTAATCTAGAAAGCAAAAAAGGGGGCTATTATAACAGCCAAGCATCCCTTTACTGTTACAAGATTTTAAATTAGTGGGGATTGCTTCTCCCCCACAGTTTAATTCTAGTGGAATTTCTAACTTAAAATCTTTGAGCGGACTGGGGGGAAGGATGAAAACTCACCTTTAACCTAAGATTCACGAAGGAGTGGTACAAATTAATACAATCATCGAGATTTTCCCTGATTTAGCAAAAGGACTAACAATTACCATTACCGTTTTAATTGGTGCAGCATTTTTTGGTTATTTATTTGCGTTTATTGCTGGACTATGCCGAATGTCCTCCAATGTCTTCCTCCGTAAATTCACAGGGTTTTATGTAGAGATATTTCGAGGGACTTCGCTAATCGTTCAATTATTTTGGCTTTATTACGCGATTCCGATGCTATTTGGTATTGAGCTAGGAAGCAATTGGTGGGCAGGCGTCATTGCAATTGCCTTAAACTACGGGGCATACATGTCTGAAATTGTCCGTGGATCTATTCTTGCAGTTGCAAACGGGCAGTCTGAAGCAGCAACTGCTTTAAATATGTCACGTTTTCAACGAATGCGATTGGTCATCTTCCCACAAGCAATTCGCATGATGCTTCCTGAATTCGGGAATTACTCCATTCAAATGTTGAAAGCCACTTCCCTCGTATCCCTCATTGGTATGGAAGATATTCTTTATCATGGAAATATTATTCGTAGCACAAATTTATCACAAGCACCTACCGTCTACTTGCTTGTCTTACTATTCTACTTTATTTTAGCGCTACCGCTTATCTTTTTAACTCGTAAGATGGAGGCGTTCTCAAAAAAGGGGGTGGCTAGCGGATGAGTAATTGGAGTTGGGAAGTAGTTGCAGAAGCATTCCCCAAAATCATCGATGGTCTTGGAATTACCCTCGGCTTAACGTTAGCTTGTTATGGATTTGCACTTGCATTTGGATTTATATGGCTATTTATGAGAAAGATTCCGATCAGGCCGCTTCGTTGGCTGATTACATGGGTGATGGAATTTATTCGTTCTACCCCACCTTTAGTCCAGCTATTTTTTATTTATTTCGCATGGCCAATGGTTCCCATTATAGGTTTCACCTTAAACGGATTTACGAGTGCCATACTCGGCTTAGGAATCCATTTTAGCACCTATATTGCAGAAGTATACCGCTCTGGAATAGAAGGTGTAGGGAAAGGACAATGGGAAGCTGCAAAAGCGTTAAATTTTTCTAAGCGGCAAAAGTGGACAAAAATTATTTTACCACAAGCAATACCGCCAACCATCCCAATGCTTGGAAATTATTTCATTATTATGTTTAAAGAGGTTCCATTAGCATCAACGATTGGTGTTGCAGGTATTTTGCATATTGCGAATAGCTATGGAGCAGAAAACTGGACCTATCTAGAACCCTTAACCATTGTGGCCATTCTTTTCTTAGCTTTGAGCTACCCATCTGCTATAATCATAAACAGGCTAGAAAAGAAATGGAACCGACGCTTTGATAAAAAAGAAGCTTTGACGAGAAGTAAAGGAGCGACAGCATAATGATAGAACCTATCGTCTCATTTCATGACGTACACAAATCCTTCGGGGATGTTAAAGTTTTAAAAGGAATCGATTTAGACATTCGACCAGCAGAAAAAGTAGCCATTATTGGTCCCAGTGGTTCAGGTAAAACGACGATCATTCGGATGCTTATGACGTTGGAAGAGCCTACATCTGGAGATATCATCGTAAATGGTACGAATCTGTGGAAAATGGAGAAAAAAGGGAAGCTTGTACGAGCTAATGAAAAGCATCTACGGGCAGTACGCGGTGATATTGGAATGGTATTTCAACATTTCAATTTGTTTCCGCATATGACGATCTTGGAAAACTGCATGACAGCTCCACTACATGTAAAAAAAGAAGGGAAAGAAGCAGTGAAGCAACGCTCCCTTGAAATGTTGGAGCGCGTTGGTCTAAGCGATAAAGTCGATCAATACCCGAGCCAACTATCTGGTGGACAAAAACAGCGGGTAGCGATGGCACGAGCACTTGTTATGCGTCCAAAAATCATGTTATTTGATGAGGTCACTTCCGCGCTCGACCCAGAATTAGTAGCCGAAGTACTACAAGTTATCCGTGATATCGCTAAAAACGATGATATGGCGATGGTTCTCGTGACACACGAAATGGATTTCGCTTTAGATATTGCCGATAAGGTGCTGTTCTTAGATGAAGGTGTGATTGCAGAACAAGGAACTGCTAGAGAAGTTATAGAGCATTCTAATAACGAACGCTTACAGGAATTTTTACATCGCTTTCGAGCGTAGGAATACTAGGTGGATTATACCAAAGGATCCCGTGACACTTTTTCATCTCACACCGCTAAGATATAGCTTAAAGGTTTCCGAAATGGAACCGATATGTACGCTGAAGTGACCCACGATCTAAATTTGCATCATAGGAAAAACTACTTCGTTCCAGAATAAAATGACGTGGTGCAAAGAGTTTTCCTCATACAGTTTGTATCGTTAATCTTGTGTAATCCTAGATTACGCCTTATGTCGTATGAAGCAGGCAATGACCGATGATGAAAATTTTCTAGCACGTATAGATGTTGCCAACCATTATTTTCAAGCACCCTACCTTGCATTTCCTTACGTAGGATGGGTGCTTGTTTCTTAAGAAAGCAGTAACTACATTGTCTATTCCTTATGAATACTGCTACTCTAATTATTGCTACGTCCTTGAACACCAGGTTTGGATAGATGTCGTTTATTGATCCAAACACGATCATGATTTGTATTTTCAGGAAATTTTTCCCCAGCTGTTAATTGAATTTGCTGTGGGTCATTTACATTGCTACCCGTTTCTCCGCATTCAATGTAAACACCATTGTTTGGCGCCTTATCTCCTGCACGAAATTGCGATTGTTCACCCATCATATCCCTCCTTACATCGTTTATGTTTCTTATTATGCTTCATTATTAAAAGTTTATAAATGTGTTTTCCTAAGTAATTGCAAATGGGTCTCCTATTTTAAATCTAAAAAACAGCAACCAATTTTAACTTGATTGCTGCTATCCATTATTTTGGGTCTTCCCCAATAATTCGTACTTCGCGTTCTAAATTTACGCCAAATTTTTCTTTTACCGTCGATTGAACAAAACGTATTAAGTCGATGTATTCTGTAGCTGTAGCATTATTTTTGTTTACAATAAAGCCTGCATGCTTGGTTGATACTTGCGCACCACCAATTTGCTTCCCTTGTAAATTACTATCTTGAATTAACTTTCCAGCAAAGTATCCAGGGGGGCGTTTAAACACACTGCCACAAGAAGGGTATTCCAGCGGCTGCTTCGATTCCCGTTTATAGGTGAGATCATCCATCACCGCTTTTATATCAGCCGCATCTCTTTTTTGTAATGAAAATGTTGCTTCTAATACGATGTACCCTTTATCAGGAATATTACTTGTGCGATAATGTAAATCAAGCGCACTAGCAGGTAATGACAATAGTTTCCCTTCTCGAGTGACTACTTTTGCACTTTCAAGCACATCTTTCACTTCTCCACCGTAAGCTCCGGCGTTCATGTATAAAGCTCCGCCAACCGAACCAGGTATACCACAAGCAAATTCCAGCCCGTGCAAGCTTTCCTGTAAAGCCTGACGAGAAACATCAATAATTTTTGCTCCACTTTGCGCAATCATTTTTTCTTCTTCTCGCCACATGGAACAGAGTTTTTTTAAATTCATAACAATTCCACGAATGCCGCCATCTTTAACAATTAAATTGGAACCATTTCCCAGTAATGTAAAAGCTATTTTTTCTTGATTGGCAAGCTTTACAATTGCTTGCACTTCTTCGTACGTTTCTGGTGTAACTAAGAAATCTGCTTTCCCACCTAACTTCGTATACGTATGATTTCTTAAGTGCTCATCCACCATCACATTTTTCTCGGAAGTCACTTCCGTCAATTTACCGTACATATGATGATTCCGTTCCACACCTATCATTCCTTTAACATTTATTCAGCCTATACCATTGTAAGCTATTGAACTTGATCTTGCCACAGAAATTCATAAATATAACGATCTACTCTTCTGCTTTCATGCAAATCGCTATGTCCTAATACATTATCGTCAATGACAATTTCTGTCAATTGTTGATTCGGTACCATTTTGCGTATCGCGCGGACACTTTCAGGTACTGCAACTATATCACCTGTACTAGAAATGCTGAGAACTTTTGTATGATTTGGAAATGAACGTTCCCTTAAATGTTGTAGCGCTTTGGAATTAGGTCGTAAATCGGTTGCTGCTGGATCATGATGAATACGAAAATATTCTTCACTGTATATTCCATCAAACGGACTTCCTACCGCCACAAACCTATGGACAGACGGATACGATTTTCCTTGAAATTGCTTCATATATTCTAATGACACAATTCCACCCATAGAATGTCCGACAATATTTACATCATCGACACCATATGTTTGCTGCATATCTTTTAGTACATTTGCTAACCAACTGGATGTCATTTCAAAGCTAGCCCGATTATTTTCAAAAATCACTTGGACATAGAGGGGCTTTTCTTCCCCAAGACGCGGTTGATATTTTTTCACTTCTCCTTGCTTAGTTACATAATAAATAAGTGCTTTATTTCCCCACTTATACTCATGCTCAAAGCGCTGTAGCATAAATCCAAATGAATTTTCAGTACCCTTATATCCATGCACGAATAATGTTGGGCGACTTTTGTTAAAATCGGAAATTGCTCTATTTGGCATGCCTATAAGCACGATAAAACCAATGATGACTAGACCAAAAGATGCCAAACTTAATATCTGTTTCTTATTCAAAAAAACCTTCCTCTTCCTCGTTTGCTCCTATAATTTCGCTCACGGTTTATATTATATCACGGTCGAAACGGATTTTCCTATTATAATAAAGTAACACTTTGTACACTTAGAAATATAGATAGCAATAATGGGGAACTTCAGCGAAAAAGTTGTGAACTTCAAACAATGTCTCTGTGAACTTCAGCGACTTTCTCCTAAACTCAAACAATTTTTTATAAACTTTAAGTAACTTTCCAGTTTAAACCATTAAATACGGTGGAAAGTTGGCTGTTTATCTTGAAAGGTTGTAACATATCGAAAACCAAGCTGTCGTAACAATTCTAGCCCATCAGACACACCGTACCCAACTGTTTGTGCACGATGAGAATCAGAACCAATCGTAATGATTTCTCCGCCGCATTCTCGATACAATTTTAAAATATCTTCACTTGGCATCGCACTTGGTAACCCATAGCGAAAACCAGATGTGTTTATTTCAATTCCTTTTCCAGCAAAAATGATTTCTTCAAAAATGTTCATCAATATATCATAAAAATAATCTTGAACAGGTTTATTTTTAGTATAACGTTTCACTAAATCAATATGCCCGATCACTTGAAAGTCTTTAAAATGTGACACACAATAAAGCAGTTCTTCATAATATTTTCGGTATGCTTCTTCCACAGGCTGTTTTTCGAAAAAATCACTTGTATGTAAGGAATGCTTATCGGTTGTATGCATGGAACAAATGATAAAATCAAACGGTGCAGAATGAACAGTTTGGCTACAATTTTTTACTAAATGGGGTTGAACGCCAATTTCCAATCCTTTACGTATTTTAATTCGTTCTCCGTATTCTCGTTGCATTGCTTGGATTTTTTGATGATAGCTTGCAAGGTCTAGCGAGAAATCAATTGTAGGGTCTGGGTAATCTTCATCTATATGCTCCGTAAAACAAATTTCGTGTAAACCTTCTTTTATAGCGTATTCTATTGTTTTTTCCATCGGCGTATTGCAATCAGCGGAAAAATCACTATGAATATGAAAATCAAACATAAAAATTTCGCTCCTTTTAGTTGACATTTTATTCTATAGTTATTAGAATACTATATAACTTTACTTAGATAAAGTGATAAAGTAATAAAATTATTTTCACAACAAAGTGAACCTTCTATCCATGGTAACAACACTTGCCACCATGGAGGCTTCATACGAAAGTATAGTACGTCATTCGTTTTTCTTATACTATAATCAATAATAATTTTTATACTTTCCTATAGTAGAACAAAGGCTCAGGTACCCATTTAGCAACGTAGCGACTGGAACGGAGCAACGAAAGTTTTAGGAATTATGCTCCTGCAATAGGAGCATGCCGGCGCCCTACTCCGGCAAGGCCGTCTTTAGTCGGCCTTCCTATTTAGAACGAACCGATGATGACTTAGCTTAGGGCAATGGAGTGAAGTCGCCTAGTTGCAGGGCGCTGAAGCCGGACGTGGCATTTATTCACAGTTGCAAAATTTTTATAATTTCCTAGACTATAAAAACGCTTAGCTTATCATCAAGTCTTTATGGCTAAAGCACCGTTACTTTGCTTATACGATAAAACCTAAAAAGAAAGGAGAAATACAAATGATGCACCCTCTGTTACATACACCTTATTTGGGTAATGGCTTACTTCAACAGCGTGATGCAATTATTGCTACACTAAAACAACGCTTTAAAACTTATGGCTATAAGCAAATACAAACAGCAGCGCTAGAGCCTTATGACCTTTATGTAGGGAATCCCAAAATTGGAAGTACTGACGATATGATAAAAGTGGTGGATACTTCTGGAAAAGTACTTGTATTACGACCTGATGTTACCATTCCAATCACACAGCAAATTGCTACCACACAAATGAATGGTAGTGAAGATACTCGGCTATTTTACATCATGGATGTCTTCAGTTACCGATTTGAAGACGATCAAAAACAACGTACACAAGCAGGAGTTGAATATTTTAACAACCGCACCCCTGCTGGTGATGCAGAAGTCATTGCCCTTGCAATTCATATATTAAAAGATTGTGGTTTTCCAGAATTTAAATTGGAGATTGGCCATGCTGGTTTTTTTCGAGCATTGCTAACCCAAGCAAATTTATCTAATGAACAAATTGCTCCCTTACAAACATATATTCAAACGAAAAATATTGCAGAAATGGTAGATTATTTAGCTACCCTCCCTATTCAAGAAACAGTTAAACAAGCAATGCAGTATATTCCATTTCTTTACGGAGAACCAAATGAAGTGATGGAAAAAATCAAGCAGCACGGGTTAAATGGGATCTTACAAGCAGAATTAACTTATTTGGTTAATGTGTATAACAGCATTCAAGCATACGGACTTACAGATCATATTGTGTTTAACCTTGGACTTATCAATGATATGAACTATTACTCCGATGTTATTTTTCAAGGATTTGTCAACCAAGTCGGAAAGCCTGTTGTTATGGGAGGAAGATACGATGGCTTAGGTGATTACTTCGGGGCTCGTATTCCAGCAATCGGTTTTGCCTTTGATGTTGATTTGTTACTTCATGCAGCAAAACAGCACGGTTTGTTGTCAACATTAATAGAGGAAGAGCCTATTGCAATCTATTATGATGTCGCCGCTCAAAAGGAAGCATTAGCTATCGCGCTAGCATTACGCGAACGAGGATACGCCGTCGTCACCTACTCAACAAATGACGACCGACAAGCTGCTTCTAAAGAAACCGTACACATTATTTGTGAAACTGATTCCTATAACCTTTATCACGGTGAGCAAGCTATTTCATTTCAGCATATTTCAGAATTAATCCAATTGTTACAAGAAAGGAGGAGTTAAATGGCTGCTTTTACAATCGCCGTTGCCAAAGGTCGCACAGCAGATCAAACGATTCTTTTACTAGACAGTATGGGGATTACATTCCAACAGTTAACTTCTTCTAGCAGAAAACTAATTTTTTATAACAGTGATGAAACGATTACATTAATCTTTGTCAAAGGTGTGGATGTACCTACCTATGTAGAAAAAGGAGCAGCAGATTTAGGCATTGTAGGTAAAGATAATATTTTAGAATCACAAGCTGAAATCTACGAAGTTCTCGATCTAAAATTCGGAAAATGTAAATTTGCCGTTGCTGGAAAGCCCGGACAACTTTTAGATACGATGAAGCCATTAACAATTGCTACAAAATATCCAACCATTGCCCGAAACTATTTTTCTCGTAAAGGAAAATCAATAGATATTGTGAAATTGAATGGTTCTGTCGAATTAGCACCGTTAATTGGCTTAGCAGATGTCATTGTAGATATTGTAGAAACTGGCAACACATTAAGGGAAAACGGCTTAATTATTTTAGAGGAAGTAGAACCTATTAGCACGAGACTGATCGTAAACAAGGCAAGCTTTGCATTAAAATCACAAGCAATCCATTCGTTTATTCAAGAAGTTCAGAAAAACTTAGTGTAACTTTCGACTAGAGGTGAAGTTCTCCATATTTGTATAAAGACTCGTCTACAAATATGTTTCATCGTAATCGGCTTAGCGTTTGCTTATGCTTTTTTATTACATTTAATCAGAATTTGTATGTAACACATTACTAATTGCAAAATCCTTAAACATCATCATTTCAAACCCTCGAAACATGTTTAGCAACTTAAAAAGAGAGGGTAGAAGCCCCTTTATGTTCAATAAATCTAAGTTTTACTATCTTAGCGCCAAAGATAAGGAAGCGGAACCTAAAATTTTATGCTTTCCTATAGTGTGAAAAAGGATGTAGATGTTGTTATTCCCATTTAGCTTTATACAACATCCGCAAAATGCTTCAAACGAAATAAAAAACGTTGGAGGAATTGATATGGAACGCTTAACGAAACATCAGTATTGGGATAAGAAAGAAAGAAGCGCACAACTTTTGGAAGAAAAAGAAGCAGTCCTAGACCAAACAGTAGTGGAAATTATTAAGCGCGTTCGAAACGAAGGAGATCCAGCCATTCGCTCTTTCACAGAAAAATTTGACCGTGTCCAAATCCTTGATTTCATCGTTTCGGAGGAGGAGTTTGCTGAAGCTAGAAAATCCGTCTCTCCTGCTTTTATGAAGGCAATTAAACATGCAGCAGAAAATATATCCCAATATCATAAAAAACAGTTAGAGCAATCCTGGTTAGATATGAGTGAGCCTGGAAAAGTGGTCGGACAGAAGGTTACGCCTTTGGATCGTGTGGCCATTTACATACCTGGCGGAAAAGCAGCATATCCTTCCACCGTATTAATGAACGCTATACCAGCCAAAATTGCGGGTGTAAAGCATATTTATATTACGACGCCACCGCAAGCAGATGGCAAAATCAATCCGCACGTATTAGTAGCGGCAAAAGAAGCCGGCGTTGAAAACATTTATAAGCTTGGCGGAGCACAATCAATCGCAGCTTTTGCTTACGGCACAGAATCCGTACCCAAAGTACAAAAGATTACTGGACCTGGAAATGCTTATGTAGCAAGTGCAAAAAAATGGGTGTATGGGGATGTAGCCATTGATATGATTGCGGGGCCGAGTGAAATTTTAGTCGTCGCTGATGAAACAGCAAACGCAAACTTTGTCGCAGCCGATTTACTCTCACAAGCAGAACACGATGAAGAAGCACGTGCCGTTTGTATAACGACAAGCGATGCACAAGCAGACGCCATTGAGCAAGCGGTGCGCTCACAAACAAAGAATTTAGCAAGAAAAGAAATTATTGAAAAATCACTTGCCCAGCACGGAAAAATCATTGTCGTTAATACATTAGATGATGCTTTTTCCATCGTAAATGATATTGCTCCAGAACATTTACAGCTCATGATTGCAAATCCAATGGAAAAACTTGGTGCGGTCAAACATGCAGGGGCTATCTTTTTAGGAAATTATTCACCAGAAGCGTTAGGCGATTACGTTGCCGGTCCGAACCATACGTTACCGACAAACGGCACGGCCACATTTGCTTCCCCGCTCGGCGTGTATGAATTTATGAAAAAGTCAAGCATTATTTATTATGATAAACCTTCACTACTTGCTAGTGCAGATACGATTATAGAGATTGCTAATACAGAACAGTTAACCGCACATGCACTATCCGTACAAATACGAAAGGAGGAAACAGATGCGAAACTATGATATAAGCCGGTCAACCACAGAAACATCGATTGATTTAAAGCTGGCTATTGACGGTACGGGGAAAAGCTCGATTCAAACAGGGATTGGTTTCTTTGATCATATGTTAACTCTTGCAACGAAACATGGATTAATGGATGTAGAAATTTCTTGCCAAGGAGATTTAGAGGTGGATCAACACCATTCCGTAGAAGATGTCGGCATCGCATTTGGTAAAGCATTCCGCCATGCACTAGGAGATAAAGCCGACATTACTCGTTATGCAAGTATTACGACACCAATGGACGAGGCGTTATCCACCGTATCATTGGATATAAGCGGTAGAGCCTACCTTGTTTATAAAGTAGAAGGTTTAAAAGATAAGGTTGGAAACTTTGATACAGAATTGGTAGAGGAATTTTTTCAAGCATTTACTAGCAATGCAAAGGTAACCTTACACATTCACCAAGTCTATGGAAAAAATACGCACCATATTATTGAATCCATTTTCAAAGGCTTCGGTCGAGCACTTAACACTGCAACAGAAAGAAGCGGAAAAATAACAGGAATTCCTTCTACAAAAGGAACGTTATAAAGTGGATCTCGCTTTTGCTTAATGGCAACTCGCTCCTTCCAGAAGACGGTTGGCTTTTGAAGTAGCTCGTAAAAAGACGAGTTTATTGCCAATAATTGCATATTGAAATCCGCTTTATAGAATAAGTGCGTTTCCCATCAATGGGGGCTATCACTCCAAGTGGATTATTCTATATCGTAAGTGAATAGTCGCTGTATGAATTAAAATTTTCAGGTTTTGGGACCTCCCATATCCGTGTGATCAACTCACATTTTCCAATTGTTGGAGTGGGAGACTGGCAACAGCTTATATTGTAAAGGAAGGAGCAAATCGATGATCTCTATTATTGATTATGGAGCTGGTAATATAAAAAGCTTGCAATTTGCACTAAATAAAGTTGGTATAGATTCACAAATTACCACTGATGAAACAACCATTAAAAAAAGTGATGCCATCATTTTACCGGGCGTGGGCGCCTTTCAGGATGCCATGCATGCATTAGACGATCAAGATTTAACAAGCTTCATTAAACAAGAGGCAGCCAGAGGCAAACCGCTTCTAGGTATTTGTCTTGGCATGCAATTGTTCTATGAATCTAGTGAAGAAGACGGAGTAACGAAAGGATTCGGATTTTTAACTGGAAAAGTAAAAAAAATCCCTAATAACGTAAAGGTTCCTCATATGGGCTGGAACAATCTCATTAAACACCGAAATAGTGCTTTATGGAAGCAAATGACGGATGAAGCATTTGTCTACTTTGTCCATTCCTATGCGGCTACAGATGTGGATACGAATACGTTAGTAGCTAGCACACCTTATGGAATAAACATTCCTGCAATCGTACAACAGAACAATATTATTGGTATGCAATTTCACCCAGAAAAAAGCGGAGCAACAGGGTTACAACTTTTAGCAAATTTTAAGGAGATGATAACATGATTCTATTTCCAGCCATTGATATTAAAGACGGGAAATGCGTTCGTTTAACACAAGGAAATTACGATCAAGTAAATGTGTATAGTGATTCGCCAGTTACTGTGGCAAAAGATTGGGAAGCGCAAGGAGCTGCCTATCTTCACCTCGTCGATTTAGATGGAGCTAAATCAGGTGTTTCCACGAACGAACCTATTATTAGAGAGATCGCTCAAAAGGTCACCCTGCCAATCCAAGTAGGGGGAGGCATTCGTAGTTTACAAGTAGTGGAAAACTACTTATCCGCGGGAATAGATCGCGTCATCCTCGGGACTGCCGCTATTAAAGACCAGTCTTTCTTGCAAACTGCTCTGTCTACATTTCCTCATCAAGTTGCTGTATCGATCGATGCACGAAATGGTTATGTCGCTACAGATGGATGGACAAAGACAAGTGAGAGAAAAGCCATTGATCTTGTGAAAGAATTAGAAGATCTAGGATTGCAAACAATTGTTTACACCGATATTTTAAAAGACGGCATGCTAAAAGGGCCCAATTTTCATGAATTAGAAAACTTACAAGCAATTACTTCTATCAATATTATCGCTTCTGGTGGGGTCACAACGATTGCCGACATAAAACAATTAGCACAAATGAACTTATATGGAGCAATTATTGGTAAAGCGCTTTATGACAATTCCCTTCCTTTAGAAGCGAGCTTGGAGGCAGTAAAACATGCTCACTAAACGAATTATCCCATGTTTGGATGTCGATAAAGGACGTGTCGTCAAAGGAAAAAAATTTACAAACATCCAAGACGTTGCCGATCCAGTAAAATTAGCGCAACGGTACAACAAGGCAGGTGCTGATGAGCTTGTCTTTTATGATATTACAGCTTCAAACGAAGATCGAGGTATTTTCATCGATGTCGTAGAGCAAGTCGCTGCTGAAATTGCGATTCCCTTTACCGTAGGCGGTGGTATAAGAACCATAGAAGATATTCATAGCGTATTACGTGCAGGCGCTGACAAAGTTTCGATAAATAGTGCTGCCGTACAGCAACCAGATTTGATTGAAGAAGCAGCTAAGAAATTTGGAAAGCAGTGCATTGTCCTATCCATTGACGCCAAACAAACAAATGACGGAAGATGGGCAGTCTATATCCATGGGGGCAGAAAACAAACTGCTTTAAATGCCGTGGATTGGGCTGAGCAAGGCGAAGCATTCGGTGCAGGAGAACTTGTGCTCAACGCAATTAATACAGATGGCGAAAAAAACGGCTACGACCTAGATTTAATGCATGCTGTTGCACAAGCAGTCAATATTCCCATCGTCGCTAGTGGAGGGGCTGGTAAAATGGAACATTTTTCGCAAGTTTTACAACCGACGTATGCAGATGCAGCTCTAGCAGCTTCCGTATTCCACTACGGAGAAATACCTATTCCCGCATTAAAAGCTTATTTAGCTACCCAAGGCATCACAGTAAGACCAAGTTAAAATTAGGACAATCCGCCAATAAGTGAGCAAATTTCGACGATCATGAGCGAAGTCCAGCGTGAGGTGAGCGCATTTCAGACGGTCGTGAGCGAAGTCCAGCGTGGGATGAGCGCATTTCAAACGATCATGAGCGAAGTCCAGCGTGGGATGAGCACATTTCAGACGATCATGAGCGAAGTCCACGCGGAGATGAGCGCATTTCAAACGATCATGAGCGAAGTCCACGCGAAGATGAGCGAAATTTCGACGATCATGAGCGAATCCAGCGTGGGATGAGCGCATTTAAGACGAACATGAGCGAGTTCAAGCGGAGGTGAGCGCATTTCAAACGATCATGAGCGAAGTCCATGCGAGTTCGAGCGCATTTCAGACGATCATGAGCGAAGTCCATGCGAGTTCGAGCGCATTTCAAACGATCATGAGCGAACACAGCGTGGGATGAGCGCATTTCAGACAAACATGAGCGAAGTCCACGCGGAGATGAGCGCATTTCAAACAAACATGAGCGAAGTCCAGCGTGAGGTGAGCGAAATTTCGACGATCATGAGCGAACACAGCGTGGGATGAGCGGATTTAAGACGAACATGAGCGAAGTCCAGCGTGAGATGAGCAAACTTTCGACGATCATGAGCGAATCCAGCATGAGATGAGCGAATTTAAAACAAACATGAGCGAAGTCCAGCGTGAGGTGAGCGAAATTTCGACGATCATGAGCGAACCCAGCGTGAGATGAGCGCATTTCAAACGATCATGAGCGAAGTCCACGCGGAGATGAGCGCATTTCAAACGATCGTGAGCGAAGTCCAGCGTGAGATGAGCACATTTCAGACGATCATGAGCGAAGTCCAGCGAAGATGAGCGAAATTCCGACGATCGTGAGCGAATCCAGCGTGAGATGAGCGCATTTCAAACGATCATGAGCGAAGTCCACGCGAGTTCGAGCGCATTTGAGCGAGTTCCATGAAAAGCACGCTTAAAAAGCAATACATAATCACTATATAGGGAGAGATAATGATGAAGCAAATAACGTTTGATGATAACGGGCTCGCTCCTGCCATTGTACAAGATGCAGATACGGGTCAGGTTTTAACGCTAGCGTATATGAATGAAGAAGCGCTTAACAAAACAATAGCGACAAAAGAAGCATGGTTCTATAGCCGAAAACGTCAAGAATTATGGCATAAAGGAGCGACGTCTGGAAATAAACAAGTGGTACAATCGATGTCTATCGATTGTGATAAAGATGCTATTCTACTGCAAGTGAAGCCACAGGGCCCTGCTTGCCATACAGGAGAAGAAACCTGCTTTCATAAGAATGTTTTCCAAGAACAGCCTGCCTCATTTATCATGATGAAAAAATTAACAGAAAAAATTAAAACTCGTAAAGAAAATCCTTTGCCAGGTGCCTACACAACATACTTATTTGCAAAAGGCATGGATAAAATTTTAAAGAAAGTGGGCGAAGAAGCAAGTGAGGTCATTATCGGCGCGAAAAATAACGATAAATCCGAAGTAACATGGGAGATTGCTGATTTAACCTATCATACGCTTGTGTTAATGGAGCTACTAGGTGTATCTGTTACAGATATTAAGCGTGAATTGTTAAAAAGGCATTTACAAAAAGGGGATGGAGAGCAATGAAATATTGGAGTGAAGCAGCTAAACGATCAACCCCATATGTTCCGGGTGAACAATCCAACGATCCAACTATTATGAAACTAAATACAAATGAAAACCCCTATCCTCCGTCGCCAAATGTGCAAGAAGCAATCAAACAAGAGATGAACAAAGCATTACATCTTTATCCATCACCAACTGTTGGCAGTTTAAGAGAAAGCATTGCCAAACAGGAAGGGACGAAAAAGGAATCTGTTTTTGTTGGAAATGGCTCCGATGAAGTACTAGCGTTCGCATTTATGGGGTTATTTTCACCAACTCGAACGATACGATTTCCAGCAATTACGTATAGCTTTTACCCTGTCTATGCCAATCTTTTTCAAATTCCATATGAAGAAATGCCATTAATGAATAATTTCACAATAGATGAAAAAGATTTTTTTCATACAAAAGGCGGAGTTATTCTACCAAACCCAAATGCGCCGACAAGCATTTTTACTAGCTTAGAAAAATTGGAAGCAATCATTCAACATAATCCAGATAATGTTGTTATTATTGATGAAGCTTACATTGATTTTGCACCTGAATCTGCCGTAACACTTACGCATAAGTATGAGCAGCTGTTAGTTGTAAAAACTTTTTCAAAGTCACGTTCTTTGGCTGGATTACGTGTTGGCTATGCGATCGGGCATCCAAATTTAATCGAAGCTTTAACCCGTATAAAAGACTCCTTTAATTCTTATACGTTAGACCGGCTTGCTATAGTCGGTGCAAAAGCAGCTATGGAAGATGCTGTTTACTTAAAAGAAACGACTCGGAAGATTATTCAAACTCGGAAGTGGACGCAAGAACAGATGGAAAAGCGCGGTTTCCATGTGCTCCCAAGCGCAACTAATTTTCTATTTGTCCAACATCCTGATTATAATGCGGAACAATTATATGAGCGTTTAAGAGCGAAAAAAATTCTCATACGCCATTTTCGTAAATCTGGCATCGAAAATTATATGCGAATTACCATTGGTACAGACAAGATGATGCAGCAGTTTTTGATAGTGTTGGATGAAATTATGCAGAAGACGTAAATGCTTTTACTTTTGTTTCAAAATCGTTTTCGCATCTAAAAATGGGTAACCGTCGACAGACTGGTTACCCATACAACGTATTCCATAAATATTGGGGTTCTTTCCCCCACTGATTGTTAGGAGACAACAAACGAAAATTTCCAGTGCTACTATCTCCCACTTAAACTTGTCCAATTTGCATTTTCCAATGCTTGAAGGAGGATTTTATAACACTGTATATCACGATTCGTATATTACAAAGCATCGTTTGACCAAAATGGTTCCCTATAATGTAGTGAAACGCTTATTAGATTATATCATTGTCTCTACATCAGCGTCTTCTTTTAATTTATCTACTCGCTTTTGCAATTGTTCGTTCGTTTTTTCATCCTTCAAGGTTTGTTTGATTTGATCTTTTACATCTTCCAACTTACCTATTTCTTCATTTTGTTCTTTCATTTGTTTATAATAATCTTCCACTTCTTTATCTGTTACTTCGATGTCAAATTCAGCATCTAAATATTGAGAAGTAATTAGATTATCTCTTAGCATGTTTTTAAACTGATCTTCATTAAGCTGGAACTGCTCTAGTGCAGTGCTTAAACGATCTTCACCTTCTTTTTTAATCGTATCAAATTCTTTCTGCACGTCATCATTAGATACTTCGATGCCTTTATCAGCAGCATCTTGATTAATCAATTGCTGGTTTATAAGCATATCTAACGTTTGTTTTTTTAGTTGATCCTCATTAACATCTTGATTGAATTGCGTATTCATTGTCTTTAACTGCAAATAAGCTGGGTTATAACGATCGCCTTTAATTTCTTCGCCATTTACGGAAACAACTGTTTCTCCATCATCAACTTTTTCCTTATCTGTTATTTTAACAGGTTCAGGCTTTTCTCCGCCCTCTTCTGTATTGCCTTCTTCTTGTTGCTCATCTTGTTCTGCGGTTTTATCTTCTTCATTATCTCCTCCGCAGGCAGCTAGTACGAATGCTAGCGTTATCGTAATCGCAAATATAATCCACTTTTTCATTCGATCCATCCCTCTTTCTCATTATGAATGTCCTTTCATTCAAACATATTCTGTCCAAACTTTGCAAGTAGCTTCATTTACATCATCGTCTTAAAAAGCTACTATGTCTCGTTTTAACACCTATCTTTACAGTTGAACAACAAATAAGAGATTTATTCCATTATTGTGCCACAACTTGGTATTTGTTACTATGATTCATTCTACACTACATTTGATATACAGTTCAAATAGATAGGACAAATGAATAGAATATATGCAAAACTATAACGTAAAAGATAAATAAACAACCAAGGATGCTACTATAAATGGAATAGGAAATGCGGGCGTTTTGAATGAATAAATACAATTTTGAATAAAAAAATAGGCTTTCCGATATAGCAAACAAGCCGAACAATCACTGCTCGGCTTGTTTGTACAAATCCTTTTATTCTAAGCTTGCTTCTACTTCTTTAATCATTTCTTGGACAGAGACGAGTCCACCACCGGACAGATACCAGAATTCTGGATCTAAGTACGCAATGTTGTCATTTTTATATGCTTTCGTTCCTTTTACTAATTCATTTTCGACCAAATTTTTAGCAGCTGGTTCTTCGCCAATCGCTGCACTACGATCGATAACATACAGTAAATCAGGGTTTTGCTCCATGACGTATTCAAAAGAAACGTTCATACCATGTGTAGACGCTTCGATGTTTTCATCTACTGGAGGGACACCAAAAACATCATGGATTAATCCAAAACGGGAGCTAGGGCCATATGCACTGATTTTATCATCATTAGCTAGTGTTATAAGCGCTTTTTGATCCATTTCTTCCGCTTTCGCTTTCACTTCTTCAATAGATGCATCAATAGCAGCAAGCTCTTCTTCTACTTCTGCTTGCTTATCAAAAATCTCACCTAGTGTGTTCATATTTGCTTTGAAAGACTCCATATAGTTAGCTGGATCTACACCTAAATAAACAGTCGGAGCAATTTCAGCTAATTGATCATATACAGTGGACTGTCGACCCGATATGAAAATAACATCTGGATTAATCTCATCAATTTTTTCAAAGTCCGGCTCTTTCAAGCTACCGATATTTTCATAGTCATCACTTGCATACTTGTCTAAATAAGTTGGGATTAAACCACCTTTAGCTACACCTGCAACATCAATCCCTAATGTATCCAATGAATCAAGCACACCATAGTCGAACACCACAACATTTTCAGGATTTTTGGGAACTTCTGTATCACCAAGCTCTTGTTTAATCTCCATTGTTTCCGACTCTTTCGCATCGGAACCTTTGCTATTACTACTATCTTTTTCTTCACTATTTGAACCACAAGCCGCTAAAGTTAACACGAGCAAACTTGCAAATATAAGCCATACAGTTTTTTTCAACATATATAATCTCCTCTTTCTTTGTTATTTTGCTTAAGTATTGTTCATAGAATATTTCTAATCATACTTATAAATGCTTCAGGAAAACTCGGATTTCACACAATGCGTTATATGTACATCAACCCAACCGTTTCCTATTTTCCTACAGACAAGATAAGGCAAATTCATTTACCTTTCGACATCCATTCGTTAAAATAGATGTATACGCTATCCTTCATCATGACTTGGCTTGGTCGTCAGTCATGGTGTGGGATTTTTATTTTGTTTTTCAAACTAGCCTTCCCCCATTAAAAGTAAACACAGATTCGTTTATTATCTATATCCTTAATGTCAATATCCATGTCATAGATATCTTTTAATACACATTTATCAATGACATCGCATGCTCTTCCTTGCTTAACGACTTTTCCATCCTTTAAAGCGACAATATTATCCGAATAACAAGAAGCAAAATTAATATCATGAATAACAATTAAAACAGTTTTGCCAAGCTCATCCACTAAATTACGCAACGTTTTCATAATTTGCACAGAATGGCGCATATCTAAATTATTTAACGGCTCATCTAACAAAATATATTCCGTATCCTGCGCAATGACCATGGCGATGTGTGCTCGTTGTCTTTGCCCACCACTAAGCTGATCTAGAAACTTATCTTGCATATCGCGCAGTTCCATATAATCAATCGCCTCATCAACTTTTTCCCAATCGTAATCATTTAATTTACCTTGAGAATAGGGGAAGCGCCCAAAAGATACGAGCTCACGTACCGTTAATTTTAAATTAATGGAGTTAGATTGTTTTAAAATGGATATTTTTTTCGCTAGCTCATTGCTTTTTGTTTGCATAATGTCTTTTCCGTCTATCGAGATATCCCCATTATCTTTTGCGATAAGGCGACTAACCATAGAGATCAACGTACTCTTCCCTGCACCGTTTGGACCAATAAAGGAAGTAATCTTTCCTTTTTCAATCGTCAGAGACACATCTTCAATCACTTTCTTCTGGTTAAATGACTTAAATACATTTTTAATATCTACCATGATTTATTCTCCTTTAACAAAAGATAAATAAAGTAAATACCACCGATAAAGTTTATAATGACACTAATCGTCGTTTTAAAGGTAAATACTTCTTCTACAATAAACTGTCCGCCAATTAATGCAATAATACTTATGAGCATGGAGCCAATTAAAATATAAAAATGACGGAATGTCTTTAAAAATTCATAAGCTAAGTTAACAACTAATAACCCTAAAAACGTCATCGGTCCTACTAAAGCTGTAGCCATCGAAATAAATACAGCAACGATAACGAGTAAATGCTTGACGACTCTTCCATAAGGAACCCCTAAGTTAACCGCGTTATCTTTCCCAAGTGCCAATACATCTAAGTATTTGTAATAACGCATCATATAAACAAGAAGGAGTACAAATAGAACGACAGATATATAGACAAGGTCTGTGTTTACGTTGTTTACGCTGGCAAACATTCGATCTTGAGCTACCATGAACTCATTCGGATCAATTAACACTTGCATAAATGATGTAATACTACTGAAAAAAGTTCCTAAGATCATTCCTACAAGTAACAGAAAATAAATATTATTTTGCTCGCTTGAAAATAACAACCGGTATAGGAGTAATGAAAATACAACCATTCCTCCAATGGAAACGAGGTAATTCACATGGCTATTCATCATAACTAACGAATTAGCCCCTACTACAAAGATAATAGCTGTTTGGATCAAGAGGTAAAGGGAATCCAGTCCTAATACACTTGGTGTTAAAATACGATTATTCGTTATTGTCATAAAAATCGTTGTCGCAAATCCGATTGCTGCACCTGTTAAAAGAATCGCCACAACTTTAATGATACGTCTCGGTAGAATGTATCCAATATTTCCAGTAAGGTCATAAAAAATATAAAGCAATGTCAATAATATAGCGATGAGAGTTAGAATAATTGTCTTCTGTTTATATCCCATATTTTTTTCTCCTAAAGAGCAGATAAATAAATAATCCGCTACCGATGACCCCTACCGTTAAACTTATCGGTATTTCATATGGATAAATAATAATTCGACCGATAATATCACAAATAAGAACGAAAATGGCTCCTAACAATGCGGTATGTAGCAAACTTTTTTTCAAATGATCCCCTTGGTAGATAGTCACAATATTAGGAATAATTAATCCTAAAAATGGAATCATTCCAACTGCCAATACAACGGATGCGGTTACAAGTGCTACGATAATTAAACCCAAATTGACGACTTGTCGATAGTTTAATCCAAGGTTTTTGGAAAAATCTTCACCCATACCAGCAATCGTAAATTTATTTGCATAAAAGAAAGCAATAATTAATATTGGAATGCTGACAAACATGAGCTCGTAATTCCCTGTCATAATCATGGAAAAATCACCTTGCATCCATGACGAGATGTTTTGAATTAAATCATAACGATAAGCAATAAAGGTAGACATGGAACTAACAATATTTCCAAACATTAAACCAATTAATGGGATGAATATCGCATCTTTAAATTTTACTTTTTCCAGTATCTTCATAAATGCAAACGTACCTAACAGAGCAAAAGCAAAAGAAACAAGCATCTTTTCAAATGGATTCGCAGAGGTAAATAACACCATGGATACTAATATTCCAAGTCTGGCGGAATCCAATGTTCCTGCCGTTGTTGGCGATACAAATTTATTTCTGCTTAATTGTTGCATAATTAAGCCGCAAATACTCATGCTCATACCAGCAATTAAAATACTTAAAAGTCTCGGAACTCTTGAAACCATTAATACTTTTGCCTGCTCCTCTGTTAGCTGAAATATATCTAGCGGAGAAACGTTTGATACACCAACAAAGATAGATACAAAGGAAAGTATAATTAATATGATTGTTAGATATCGTATTTTCATAGACTGCCCTTCACTTTCCACTTCCCCATTTTTTTAGAATCATTATTATCTTTGATTCGTTCTAATCAATAATGATATTCATTATCAATTAGATTCAACTAATAGTATAACAGATTTCCTCATTACGTCAATGAAAAAATGCCAAAAATCGCTTGCTCATGGACTCACAGGATAAATGGAAGTAAAGATTGAAGAAAGGAAGAATATTTAGAAGAAGACTAAGCAGTTTGTTGATTATCGGAGAAGTATTTATAAAGAAGTTGCTTCGTAGTAAGTTAAGCGACTTCCTATAACTAAAAAAGCAGGTTCCTACATTTAATAGAATACCTGCTTCCAATACATGTTTATTTATTCTTCTTCTATTTCACAACAACCCTCATCTGTACAGTACATTGTTTTTGACCCTTTAGGGTTCAATGATTGAAGTCTGTTTTCCATTTTCGCTTCTTGCCAAACTTGTTCCAAAACCTGGTCAAAAACCTCTTTTGGTTGCGCACCAGACAGCGCATATTTTTCATTAAAAACAAAAAACGGAACCCCTTTAACGCCCATTTCTCTCGCTTGATGTTGGTCGTCTTTTACATCTCTAGCATAGCTATTCGTACAAATAACCTCAGCGACGTTCTTTTTATTTAAACCGACTTTACTAGCAAGGGTCTGTAATGTTTCATGATCACTGATTAATTGAGAATCAGTGAAAAAAGCATGCATCAACGCTTCAGCCATGTTATTACCATTGCCCAGACGTGCTGCATACTTTACTAAGCGGTGAGCCGTAAACGTGTTTGTATGCTGCATGGTATCAAAATGATATGTCAGCCCTACATCTGCTGCTTGCTTTTCTATCTGTTTACTCATTTGCTTTATTTGTTCTATGGGAATCCCTTTTGTATTTGAGAGATATTCATACATATTTTGATTTGGCTTTTCTTCTGCGTTAGGATCTAATTGATAACTTTTAAACTCAACAACAATATCATTACGATATGCAAATGTTTCTAAGGATTGCTCCAATTTTCTCTTTCCAATATAACAAAAAGGGCAAACGAAATCAGACCATATCTCAATCTTCATACATACACCTCACTTTCAATTCATTGTAGCATAGCTATTCCCATTGCATGAACAATCCTGCTTATCCAAGAGGCATAACGACATAAACCACCATATGTTTAGAGCATTTAATAAAAGTTACAACTAATTACCTCTCTATAAACTCGGCTTTTCGTTAAATTTATAGAAGCTGGTGTTTTAGATCCTCAATTTGTTGTTACATATCAATACAATATAAGACAATATAGGAATAGATTTTACATGTAGCAGGGAGCACTTAATAAGCTTATCCTTTCCTCTTGATAAAATGGCTTTTCTAAGTTTCTGTAGGAAAACTATAGCTTGCACCCTCTTTTTTATAATAAAGTAAAAAAGAGGGTGTGATTACTGCTATAATCGCACCTCTTCATTCTTCCTATAGTGAACAAAGGAATTTACTCGACACGTTATTGATATAAGTTATTTTCTTTATCTACATACTTTCCATAATCAGGTATAGCTAGATCTGTAAATTGTTTAACAAGCCTGTCCAAGCCGTTTTTTAACTTTTTACCTTTCATACTCACACCATGGCCTGGTACCACTATTTCAGGGTTTAGTTCTGCTAATTTTTGTACAGATTCAAATGCTGCTTTCCAGTCGGTTGTATAGTATCTAGGTGGTCCATTCACTTCCGCTGTTTGCATCAGCACACGATAAAATGAATCCTGTCTTACAGTAATGAACGCATCTCCTGAAAACAATAGCCGATCATTCTCTCGATAAAAAGATACATGACCAGGTGTATGTCCTGGCGTATGTACCCATTTCCAATTTTCTAAATGAGGAACTTGATTGTTTTCAGGAAGGGCTTGCACCGCATTACCTAAATCAATCGGCTCATTCGGATATAGGTTAGCCATTTTCGCTAGTAGACCACCTTCTACGCTAGTGTCCGGTTTTGGGTAGCTTTTTTCACCACGTAAGTAAGGAAGTTCTTTAGAATGTGCATAAATAGGAACATCCCACTCCTCCAATAAAGCAGCTAACCCTCCTACATGATCAAAATGAGCATGCGTCAACAGAATTGCAGCTGGCTTACTACCTTTTCCAAATCGGTCTACAACAACCGATTTAATTTCTGAAGCTGCATGAGGTAATCCAGCATCGATAAGCACCCATTCCCCTTTTTCAGGATGGCCTACAAAACCAATATTTACCATTTGATCCGTATAATAGTATATATCGGCTTTCACCTGTACACCGCCTCCACTTGTAATGGAGGTCATCGGAATAAATTTGTCATGTTCACGTTGATGAAAATTTTGCTCCATGCTAACCTGTCTCCTCGCTTAAATAATTAGTCGTAGTATTTACAACACGAAAAAAAATAACCACATCATCTGATATGGATTACAAGTCACTAATTATTTTAAAAATCGGTTCTTAAAACTAAAGAGAGCTTGCACTTTGTAAGGTAGCTTCTTCCAATTAACAGCGAACGATCTTGAACAAAGGCTCGGGGAGCCCGGTTAGCAACGTAGCGAGTGGAACGAACCAACGAAAGTTTTAGGAACCATGCTACTGCAACAGGAGTATGCCGGCGCTCTCCGGCAAGCCCGTCTTTAGTCGGCCTTCCATTTAGAACGAACCGATGATGACTTATCGGAAGGCAATGGAGTGAAGTCGCCTAGTTGCTGAGCGCTTGCGCCGGACGTGGCTAAATAACTTAGTTAGTTTAAGCAACGCTAGTGTAATTTCCTAGACAAGGAAAAATTTGGCTTGTCGCCAAGTCTTATAGCAAAAGCTTGATTGTACCAGCAAATCTCCATAAAAAAGCCTTCGTCTGGCTCATACGATCCACCTTAAAACTTTGTGCTTTCCTATAGTAAGGATATCGGCTACATTTTTGCTTAGCAGCCATGAGATATGCGTTACAATTGTGAACTTCAGCGACTTTGTTGTAAACTTCGACCAACTTACTTGTGAGCTTCAGCGACTTTCGTGTAAATTCAAGCGAAATTAATGTAAATTCAAGCGATTTTACATTTTTTTGCAAGATAATCAGTCTTTTAGCAATGAGACGCCGTCGTTTTGCTTATACTATAAGCCTTAAAACTTTGATGGTTGGAACTATCTTTTTCATTATTTTTATTCCTAATCTCATCATGTAACGCACCCTCAAGAGAGATAAAAAATCTAGCCTCTTTTTTCTAACTTATCTTCCCAACCCGAAAAAACTTCAATATCATAATGGTTTAAATCTTCATCGGAAAGGTTACTCTTCATGTATGTTGCAACTTTTTCTATTTCTTCCTCACTACATACATCTATATCGATTGTTGCGGGCTCCTCGCCGACAATGTAACCCTGCACCTCATACTTATCCATGACAGCTTGTAGCACTTCATCTACCGTCCTATCCTTCGAAAAAGTAATAACAGAAAATGCTCCCAAAATAAGTAAAGTGCCGATCAACGTTATTACTCCGATTTTTTTCATTGTTTTTACTCCTTCCTTGTCCAATTTATTAAATTTCACTCTATTTCGAGTATAATTCACCATCCTATCTATGACAAGGAGTGTTCTTTTATGCAAAGATGAACATCTGGCTTGCTGTTCATGAAGGCGTTGCACTATCTTAAACACCCCCCTAAATGTATCTTCATCCATGCCGTTAATATCTTAGCCTTAGCGACAGATGTCAAAAAGGTATTAATGCTCTTTCAAAAGAAAAGGGGGAGGATGTATTTGATTGCACAATTTAATATAACGGATAAAGATTTAATTGCTCAACAAAAAAATGCAATAAAAATTAGTAAGTTCCATAGGAAAGCTAGATTAATGCAACTAATGGTTTTTTATCTATTTCTGGTATATATACTTGCATTTAGCCGTCTCTCAACAGATAATTTTATATTTGGGTTATCGTTATGTTTAATTCTCACCCCTGTAGTATGGAAATCTTATGAGTATGCTATAATTAGTCAATTTAAAGGTATTCTTAAACAACACAAGAATTCATTAGGTGATTTTACATTAAACTTATCTGCAGAAGAGTTTACTAAAGAATCGAGGAATATAACTGAAAAATTCCAATGGGAAGATTTGAAACAGCTTAAAGAAGATGGGGAACGTTATTTCTTATATTTTACCGACTTATTTGCAATAACAATTAAAAAAGAACTTAAAAATATGAATACAGAAGAAGTGAAGATGTAGCAAGAATTTATAAAAAGAAAAGTTAATAATTAAAAAGCTAGTTGCTGAGCAACTAGCTTTCTTCTAGCAGAGAATTCCCCATAATCGATACGCGCCTCGTTTGTTGCAATGCTTCTAATGAAGTTACACCAATTCCAAACATAGCCATTTTTAATTCCAATTCTATTTGTTCCATCGTTGTTATGACTGCCTCGGCAGATTCGGTTGCTGCCTGCAATAATTGACGTGCAAAACCGATCACATCTGCGCCAATAGTTATGGCTTTTGCAGCATCGACACCCGTTTTCATTCCTCCGCTTGCTACAAGAGGAACTTTTGGGAGCTTATTTCTTACTGACACGATACAATCTTTTGTTGGCAGCCCCCAGTTATTGAAAGCTTCAGCTGCAGCCTTGCGAAGTGGATCTTGCGAACGGAGCTTTTCAACTTGGCTCCATGATGTCCCACCAGCTCCTGCTACATCAATATACGCTATCCCAGCATTGTACAACTGTTCAGCCACGAAGCCATCAATACCAAAGCCAACTTCCTTCGCACCAACTGGCACGGTTAATTTACTGCAAATTTCTTCTACTTTTGGCAATAAATCAGCAAAGTTTAAGTCGCCGCCATCTTGTACAGCTTCTTGCAAACTATTAAAATGGAGAACAAGTGAATCAGCTTCCGTCCTATCCACAATACGCTGTGCTTCTTCAGCGCCGTAACCATAATTTAATTGTACAGCACCTAAATTGGCAATTAAAGGTACTGTCGGAGCTTGCTGGCGTATTAAGAATGAAGCTTGGTGGGCATCACTTTCTAGTAAAGCTCGTGTTGAACCAAGGGCAACAGCCCATCCCTTTTCTTCAGCAGCTAGCGCTAAGTTTTGATTGATTTTAGCAGCAAGCTCCGAACCACCAGTCATCGAACTTACCAAAAATGGCGCTTGTAACGATTTATTTAAAAAGGTTGTGTTGATTTGTATATCATCAAAATGAATCTCCGGAAGCGCATTATGTATAAATGAAATACCTTCTAACCCCGTCGATTTATTCACACCTTCTACATTCTCTGTTAAGCATAGCTGAATATGTTCGGTTTTTCTACGATTTATTCCCTCTTCCATGTTAAAAAACCTCCAATTTTACGACCTTGCATTCTATGATAACATAACTTAGATTCAAATCTTACTGTGACGATTTTTTAAAACTTATGCATGGTATAAAGCCATAAGGTCGAATTCCTTGTATAATGTATAAGATGTTAAAAGACGAGATAAATTTGCTAAACTTTGAAATAGTCGAACTGAATTCATTTTGTGTTCCAAAAGGCAGCAATATGGATTTAGATTTTCTAGGTAGCAACCTCTCAGAAATGCAATTCGTCATTTTTTGTGCCGTTTTTGGAGATGAGACATATTCTAAACGGTAGCATTTTTAATTTATCGTTTCATAAAACAAGCACAAGTACATTTCATAACAAGCGTAAAAGTGAAAGGAATTCGTTAAAATGATGAAAGATAAAGCAAAAGAATTTGCTACTAAAGCACATGAAGGACAATGGAGAAAAGGTTCCAAGGCACCTTACATCACGCATCCTATTCGTGTTGCGAATATACTTGAAGAAGCTGGTTGCAGTGAGGAAGTTATCTGCGCAGGTTATTTACATGATGTTGTAGAAGATACAGCTACAACCATACAAGAAATCGCCATCCAATTTGGTAAACACATTACTTCTCTTGTGTGTGCGCATACTGAAAATAAATCCCTACCTTGGGAAAAGCGAAAACAGCAAACGATTTACACTTTAAAAACATCAAATATGGAAGTAAAGCAGTTAATTATAGCGGATAAATTAGACAATTTATTAAGTATCGAGGCAGATTTGCAATCCTTTGGAGAGGCTGTATGGAATCACTTCCATGCGCCTTTGGATAAGCAGAAATGGTATTATCAGTCGATAAAAGAAGTTATGTATCATGGCATTTCAATGAAAGAAGCACCTGCTTTTTTTAACTATTATGAAGAGGCTGTGTCACGTGTTTTTTAACGATCTTGGGTATAAAGTGAACCTTCAATCAATGGGGGTTTTCCTCTATCCACCACAGATTGTTAGTACCACAAGGGTATGACCTAGAGTCCTCTGAACGAATTGGGCGATTTAGATGCTTTTCTCCCCCCCTTAGACTTGATCAACCCACATCTCCAATCCTTGAAAAGTTAATCTTACAGCACCTTATATTCGGGATAAAATTGAACGATGCCAAAAGCTTAAAACAGCTTTTGGCATACTCCTTAGCATAACTTTCTGTCTACTTGTATCCACGTTGATTGTACGTAGCTTTCATATTTTTTGCTCGCTGTTTCCATTTGTTTTTCTCTTCCAGCTGTGCCTTTTGATCCTGCTTTCTTTTTTCAAATGCTAATTCTCGTAACAATTTTTGATAACTATCAAACCGCTCCTGTGAGAGCTCACCTGAAGCAAGTGCTTCTTGAACACGACAGCCCGGCTCTGTATCATGCTGACAATCACTAAAAAAACAAGCACTAGCAAAATCTTCTACATCTTCAAAGGCAGTATCTACTGCTGCTTCTCCGTCCCAAAGCTGTAATTCTCGCATTCCTGGAGTATCAATTAACAAAGCGCCGCTTGCTAACACGAACAATTCACGATGCGTTGTGGTGTGTCGCCCTTTGCTATCATCCAAACGAACATCTTTCGTTTTCTGTACATTTCGCTCGGATAAAACATTGACTAAAGTCGATTTCCCTACACCAGAGGACCCTACTAAAGCGACAGTTTCAGCAGGTTTCAAGTAGGTATTTAAATCATGAATCCCTTCTCCAGTAATATTGCTCACAACAATAATTGGAACGCCAATGGCTACTGTCTCTACCTGAGCAATTAACGCTGGTAACTGCTCTTCTTCGTACGCATCCTTTTTCGTTAACACGATGACTGGAGAAGCGCCACTTTCGTAAACAGCTACAATATATCGTTCTATGCGGCGTATATTGAGATCATCATTGAGTGAACTTACAATAAATATCGTATCTAAATTTGCTGCAACTAGCTGCGCCTCTGTTTTATCCCCAGCCGCTTGTCGAACAAGCTGGCTTTTTCTTGGCAAAACATGTTGAATAACGGCTTTTTTCTCAAGCCTCAGCTTATCTACCGCTACCCAATCACCAACAGTAGGAAAATCAATTGCTCCATTTGCCGCATTCAAAAATTTACCACTAACGTGAGCCAAATACTCCATCTCTCCATCAGAAATGCGGTAACTATTTCTCTGCACCGTTATTACCCGGGCAATAATTGCTGGGTCAGTTTCTGTATACAAAGTCTCATTCCAACCAAGTTTGGTTAAATTATTATTCAATTATTTTCCTCCTTCAAAAATGGAAGTTCCACCGTGTAAGAAAACAGTTTTTACGTAAAATACAATTTTCTCGCACTGAACATCTGTTGTTAAGGAGGAAAGCCAAAGTGGATATCTACCTATTCCGACCGTTCCTCCATTTTGTTTATGTTTGTTTCCTTATTGAATACATGCATCAACATCAACTCCTTTCAAAATGGAACAACGCGTGTTGAACCTTACCTATGTTATAACTGATTTTAACTTCATTTGTAAAGTGTTTTTAACCGTTTGTTTCACATTCGAATAGGAACTATCTTATGTAAAGTGAAACACTTATCCGTATGGATTTCTTTTATCCCTCACGAATTGTTTCCTAGTCCAAGGGTAAACCTAATTGCCCGCGAATCGGAGGTGGAGGTCCACGTAGACTTGTTCAGCTGTCATCTGCCAAAATTTACAGCGGGAGTCTTATAGCATTTTTTTCCGGAATTACAAGCGATTTTCATACAAAGCGCACAGCGTGGCGGGCTTCCTTATCTCCAAACCTTTCTAGCTGAAACGATACACACAAAAAGCTGCCTTTTACTTTTAAGCGTAAGAGACAGCTTTTGTTTTAACGACTATTCATTTCACTCGGTTCTGGTCCTTTTCGTTCGCCTCGGTCCAATTTAGAAATGGCATCCATTTCCTCTGATCCCAGTTCAAAATCAAAAACAGCGAAGTTTTCCTTTATTCGTGAAGGTGTTACCGATTTCGGTATAACAATATGATTCGCTTGCAAGTGCCAACGCAACACGATTTGAGCAGGTGTTTTTTGATGCGCTTGGGCAATCTTTGTAATTTCTTCATTCTGTAGCACTGCGCCACCTTGCATAAGGGGACTCCAAGCTTCGACAGAAATATGATGTTGATCACAAAAATGCTGTAACTCTTGTTGCTGCAAGTATGGATGACATTCAACTTGATTAACAGTTGGAACAACTTCACACTCATCCAACAACCGTTGTAAATGTTCCTTGTTAAAATTGCAAACACCGATCGCTTTCACACGACCATCTTGATACAATTTTTCCAACGCTTTATAAGTTTCAACATATTGATCAAATGCAGGTGTTGGCCAGTGGATTAAGTATAAATCTACGTAATCTAATCCAAGCCTATCGAGACTTTCCTCAAAAGCACGAAGCGTGTTTTCATAACCTTGATCACTATTCCAAACCTTTGTTGTAATAAACAATTCTTCTCTAGGCACAGAGGTATTAGCTAGTGCTCTTCCAACTCCACGCTCATTGTCATAAATTTTAGCTGTATCGATGGACCGATACCCCACTTCGATTGCTGTTTCAACTGCTTTTGTTGCTTCTTCATCAGACACTTGCCATACACCAAAGCCAAGTTGTGGCATACGTAAACCATTGTTTAAGGTAATATACTGCATTGATTAGCCCCTCTCTATTCCGATACTTTTATAGTATCACAATTAACAATGGCAACCAAAAAATTCCTAACAAATAGGCGACTTTTAATTGAAAAGGGGAAATAGAAGCTAGCATGACACATTTTTTACACGAAATACAGTGACAGTACTTATTTACAGAGTGAATTACTTCGACCACTAAGATGCTTAAAGAAATTGAGGGAGCATTGTTTCTTAGGGAAATTTCGCTTTCATTCCCCTAAATAAAAGAATGATGGCTCCTTTTTATCTTGATTATTTTACGAGCGAAGGGATATTTGACTTCATTATCGCATTATGCCTTCTTTATCCACTCAACCTTATATCACTTAGCAGTATATATTTTCTCAAGTAAATGTTTCGTTTAACGCCTCACCGAAACTATCCCCTCCAGTTGGTTGGAGAGGAAGGTTTCTTTCGCAAGTACGTTAAATTCCGTTATGGAGCCAACGTTTTCGAGCATAGCTGTAATTTCCTTCAAATCTTTCCAATTGCTTATTTTCTAATACATATGTGATCGGAAAAAGTCGATCCAAAAAGTAACGGTCATGGGATACAGTAATAATCGTACCCCCGAACTGTTCTAATGCTTCTTCTAACATTTCTTTCGACTCTATATCCAAATGATTTGTCGGTTCATCTAAAATTAGGATATTATGATTTTGATACATTAATTGGGCAAGACGCAAACGTGTCTTTTCTCCTCCGCTTAAGTTTTCCGTCGTTTGAAATACCTTTGCGCCATAAAACAGAAATTGAGCCAATATATTTCTCGCCTCCCCCTCCTCTATTGGAACATGCTCGCGGAATTCATCAATTACCGTGCGTTTCCCTTCCATTTCTAGCATATGCTGTGACAAATAGCCAATAGACAAATTACTACCTAATTGCCGTTCTCCTGCATCTGCTGCTATCTTCCCTACTATTATTTGTAATAACGTTGACTTCCCCGTACCATTTTCTCCAATAATTGCCACTCGCTCTTGAAAGCGTACATGCATATTCACGTGCTGAAAAAGCATTTTATTCTGCACACTTTTTGAAACGCCTTCCAGCCGAATAACATCTTTTCCGCTACGATCTTGCATTTTAAAATCGATTTGCATACGTTTATGCTCCATTATGGGGCGTTTTAACCGCGTCATTTTATCCAAGGCTTTTTGCATACTCTTTGCTCTGCGATGCAATCCATCATTTGGTGGATTCGCTTGATTTGCCCATTCTTTCAATCGTTTGATGGTTTCTTTCATTTTCTTTATTTTCTTTTGCTGATCTTGATATTGCTGAAATTCCTGTAACAGCCTTTCCTCTCGTTCTTTTACATAATTCGTATAATTCGTCGCATAGGTATTTAGTTCTCCTTGATCTAATTCCCAAACCTTTGTGACAGTATCATCTAAAAAATAGCGATCATGGGAAACAATCATTACCGTTCCTGTGTAATTTCGAATAAAATCCGTTAACCATTCGATTGCTTGAATATCCAAATGATTGGTAGGCTCATCTAACAATAGTAAGTCTGGTGCTTGCAACAGTAATTGAGCTAAACCAACTTTTGTCCGTTCGCCACCACTCAAATGTTTCCAACACTTTGTTGCCAATTCTTCTATCTGCAAGCCACTCATGACCCTCCGAATACGAGCGTCGATTTCATAACCACCACGTTCTTGAAAGCTTTCTTGCATATCTCCATACTTTTCAATTAGCTTCGTTAATTTTGCTACGTTTGCTTCTTTTGCCATCAAGCTTTCCAAACGTTCCATTTCACCTTTTAGCAAGTTTAAATCCGTAAACACTTCCGTTAATAGCCCTTCAACCGTTGTTTCCTGTTCCTTGATAGGATTTTGCAACAGCAAACCAACGGAACTATTTTTCTTCCAAGTTATTCTTCCTTTAGCAGGTTCGGTTTTTTTCGCAAGTAACTGCAATAAAGTCGATTTCCCCGTTCCATTTCTTCCAATTAAACCAATTCTGTCTCCTTTCTTCACTTCTGCAGTAATCTGTTCAAAAATTTGATTAGCACCTATTATTTGGGTCACTTGTTGGATACTTACTGTTATCATTTTTTCTCTTCCTCCGCTCTAGAAGAGACAACGCTACCTATACGTTAGGAACAAAATTTCATTTTATTAGTAAGTGATTTTCTTAAAGCGTGTTCCTCTTGCATGAGAAGCTAGTAAAGTGGTGCATATGCAAACGCCACCAACCAATGATATTTTCGCGTTCATTTAGGCGACAATAAATGAACTGCTCATGAATACCGTTTAGAAACAGGTTTTCTGACGTTTTTCTTATACGATACACCTTAAAACGCAATCCGTTCTTCTAGTTGAAATATATGCATGATAAACCTGTGATGATAAAATATAAGTCTTGTCATCTCTCACTTAAATTAAATCATTTTTTACAGTGTGGTATTACAACTTGATGTAGACGTAGCTTATCACCAATTCTTCATAGAGAACGAATGCTTTAGAAAAACTGGGCTTGTCGCCAAATCGAAAGCCTTGTTTTTCTGAAAATTTTATACTTTCCTATAGTGTAAAAAATTCATAGCAAAACGACGTAAGTAGAGTTTTCTCCTTACGCCGTTTCATAAATCCACAAATAAGCATTGCACTTTACTAAGTACAATTGTTCACACACGTTACACTTATTTCCGTCCGGTTAGGTAGATGTCTCTCACTGATTTTTTCCATTATTTTGAACTCAAAAAGGGCATACGTATCCCGTTACTTTGATTATTGGAAAAAATTGCATAACGAATAGCAAGATATGCTTTCATTTTCGTTATACCACCAGTTTGATTCATCTACCTCACCTCCCTTTTATAATTGGTTTTAGTTTAACTGACCGCACTTTCTTTGTCAATCCTTATATTTTCATTACTTGGAATTCACTCTGTAAGACTGGCCAATTTTGGGCAAACGGGATTCCTAACACCCAAAACATAGCGCCTCTTATATCGTAATTAGCTATTCGTTCGTATTTTGCCTTTACGCTGCGGGCATCTTCAAACCAAACCTCATGCCTCTGCCCATTGTCATCTGTATAACGAAAATTTGGCGCTTGATAAATTTCATCATATTGAATAGCTTCTTTATAAATGAAAGCTAAATCGACAGCTTCCTGTGCGTTAATTGTTCGAGCGCGGGTTCCTTCTTGCCAAGGTATCTTCCAATCCCTTCCGTATAAAGGAATTCCCATCATTATTTTTTCTTTTGGTATGACAGTAACTGCATAATCCAATACTTTTTCGACTTCATTAATAGGCGCAATGGCTAGCGGTCTGCCTCCCGCCCATCCCCATTCATACGTCATCAAATTAATAAAATCGACTACTTTTCCTTGTGCTTCATAATCATGTGCTTCATATAGTAATCCCTTTTGATCGCTACTCGTTTTTGGAGCCACTGCTGTTGTTACAAGATATCCTAGAGGATGCAAACGACGAACCATTCGTTTTAAAAATTCCGTATACCGATCTCGATCTTCCGGGTATACATATTCAAAATTAATATTTATGCCTCTATATCCCTTATCGTTCATAATAGCTAACACGTTTGTAATTACTTTATCCTGTAACTGGACATCTCGTAAGATTGTTGCTGCTGTATCTGAATCAAAGTCCCCTGCTTTGATATTACTTAATACAAGTAATGGTGCTACATTCATTTCCTTTGCCGCTTCTAAAATGCGTTCATCAGATAAAGAAGTTAAACTACCATCTACATTCACTTGGTAAGAAAATGGGTTTACGTATGTCAGCAATCGACCATTCATTAACATATCTTGCTTTCCTTGTTGATCTAACTGGATAGTATAGGCACATACTTGTTTGTTAGGTTTTGCTGGAAAAGGAATTCGTATAATAGTACCTGGATAGATACTAGATGGTTGAACAAGGAAATTCACCTGCAAAATTTCTGCTGTTGTTACACCAAAACTGTGTGCAAGCTGCCAAATAGAGTCTCCAGGCTCAACAAGGTAGAGAAAATAAGGCAAGGATAACAATTGCCCCTCATAGATAATAGAAGTTTCTGTAAGGTTGTTAACAGCGGCCAGATCAGCTAATGCAACATGGTAATTCTCTGCAATCTGAGTTAATGTATCACCAGTTTGTACAACGTATTCTTTTGTTGGATCTGGTATGACCAAGCTTTGACCAACGACGAGCTTGTTTGCATCTGGTAATTGATTCAGTGTACGTATTTGTTGTACATCTAATCCATAGCGTTGCGCTATTTTCCAAAGTGTATCACCTCGATTTACCACATATATTCCCATACATCATCTCTCCATTTATTCGCTCTTCCTATAGCCTATTCCATCCATGTTTGTCCTGTTCGTAAACTCTGACCAATTACAGCCGTGGCGAATTGCTCGAATCGGAGACTGCTATCAGATTTAAGTTAAAGCGCATGCATGACGGCTTCTTTTTAGGCAGTTTATCGGAGTTAATGGTTTTCTATATGTTGTAAACGAACCGTATATATAGTATTCTACCTTTCGCTGGTATTGTTAAGCTGTCCCATTTTGATAAGCATTCAACGTCAGTTCTAACGCTTTTTTGTAAGGTGTTCTCGGCAATGCGCCTATTCTTTCTTCATACTTTTCCCCAATTAATATTACAGGGTGTTGGTTTAAATACTGCATTTCTATAAATTCTCGCATCTGCTGATTAAATATCCCTAATAACCGCAACATGTTCGTAGTTACTGTCCCTACGTTTTTCTCATATCCTGTCAAATCTCGAATCAACTTTATTAACTCCACGCCTTCTATAGGCCGAGTGGCTGGTATGTTCCAATGCTCCCCATAAGATTTGTCCTGTAATGATAGATTTACCAACGCCTTTGCTCCATCAAATGTGAAAAGATGCTCTCTTTCTATATGATGGCTTCCAATGAACCAAGCACGTTTGTTAGCAGCTACAGATTGTAATGTAAAATTCAACTGCGTATTTTCTGCATAAGGGCCAAAGAAGTCAGGAAAATGAGCGAGCACGTAAGGTACATTCGATTTCATAATTAGTTTCTCAACTTGTAGCCGTAACTTGCCTTTTTTCGTATGCGGATGTTTTATAGCTGTTTCCTTTATCGCTTCCATATGTTTTCCGTATGCGTAGATATTATCTACAATTGCGAGTTTTGCATTATTTTTCTTTGTTGCTTGTAAGATGTTCTCGGTTAATGGAAGAAGCTTATCTTGCCAATCACCATATGGTAAATTAATTGCATGAAAAATGATATCTTGGTTTTCGGATATTTGTGCTAATAATTTTTGATTGAACGCATCCCCATGAACAATGGTCACCTCTGAATAACGAGAAAACAACTTATTTAGCTTTTCTTTAGAAAGAGCGAAAACTGTTACGGAAAAGTCACGCTGAATCAATTCCCTCACTAATGCGTATCCCATTCCGCCAGAAGCGCCTAGCACAAGTGCTTTTTTCATTGTATCAACTTCCCTTCGTTTAATTAACCAATGGTCAATTAGAAGCTTAATAAAAACTTGGAACTTTCACCAAGTCTTTATGTACAGCTTTCAGTTCGGATAACTCAACTTTTTACATGTATAGTATAGGAAAACGACAGCTTCCCATAAAACTTGCCAGAAAACTAATTTTCCCCAATTACTTACGTTCGATTTACGTCATTTTGTCCATTGTAGAAGTAAACTAACATGATGTTTAGCCATTGCTTCAACATCTTCATAATTATTTACATGTCGTATATAATGCGTTACAAATCCATGTAAGGATAAAAACATTGACCAAATTACTTGAATGGATAACGCTTTACTACTCCACGCAGCAACAAAGTGGGCAAATCTTTGGTAAGCTTTCATTGGCGCTTCTTCCGTAAATGTCCGCACATCCGCATCTTTAATTAAAAACATAATCTCATAATGACTTTGATGAGTCAGTCCAAAAGCAATATAGTCCTGCATTAAATGCTTCAATTTTTCTTCATTAGAGAGCTCTTTTCTCTGAATAGCAAACATTCTTTCATCAAGTAGTTGAAAATGGTTTTCAACTAATGCAAAGAACAACTCTGCTTTGTTCTTAAAATGGTAATATAACGATCCATGACTGTAATTTAATTTAGTAGCGATTTGCCTCATTGACACATGTTGATAACCCTTTTTTACAAATAGGTCATTCGCTGCTTCAAGAATCATTTCACGCGTAAGTTCTTTCGAAACTGTTTTTCTAGCTACCATTTGTAATCCTCCATTTAATTGACCATTGTTCAATTAAATGGTATAGGAAGGTAAAAAGGTTGTCAAACAAAACGATAAATTATGTGTCATGTTTTTCTCAACTTTAACTTCCTCGAAAAAAAGGAGTTCGCTTTTTTCTGTGAGGTCTTCCCACTACGCTTTCCCACAGGCCAAAGAAAGCTACGACAGCGAAACATCTTGATTATTTGCAAGAGACCAAATGATTTTCCCTTTTTCTTCTTTATGATCAATACTTATGTCAAAATAATGCTTGGCGTAAAAATATTTCAACCGCTCCACATGATCAAAATCACGTTTAACGATATCACCAGTAATATAATGTTTATTTTCATCATAAGCAAGCTCTTTTAAATGGTTCATTAATACAGAACCGTAGCCTTTATTTTCTTCCCCTTTAATATCAGAAATGTGAAGGGTATTTTCTCGTTTATATTCAGCTTCAATAGCTGAATCCCATTTCCCACGAAATGGCTTCGTACATTCATGAAGCATCATTTGAATCGAATTTGCTTTTCGAATTGAATAGATGATGACCCAGTTAGCCTCTTTTGTTTGATCAATACTAACAATAGATGCTTGTTTGGCAATTTCTTTTACATTTTGTTGCATACGAAAGACTTGTACTTCCAATGTATTTAGTTCTTCCTCTAATTCTTGCTTGTTTTTTTCGCTTGCTATAAAAGCAGAAGCTTGCATCTTATCACCTACATCTTTATAATTACGCACACAATTTGACATTTTACACGAGAACGGCTTTTTAACGCAAATGGTAGCATGGTTGTCAATTATTTAAGTAGCGAGAAGTTCTCTACTAACTTTCTTTCAACAATTTATAATCATAACGCTTACCTGCTGAGATCGAACCTTTTTGCTCACCTATTGTAAAAAAATTTGCACTAATAGCTTTAATTATTTTCAAATTTAGTCGATATGTTAAAAAAGGCGGAATTATTTATAATGATAGAAATATTCTTTTCATCCTTTAAAAAGAACATAGTGAAATGCTCATACGTTAAAAAATCATACTGCATCAAGACTTTTGACACGCTACTAATCATATGAAACAAAGAACAAAGGCTCAGGGTGCCCGGCTAGCAGCGTAGCGACTGGAACGAATCAACGAAAGTTTTAGGAATTATGCTCCTGCAGCAGGAGTATGTCGGCGCCCTGCGGCAAGCGCGTCTTTAGTCGGCCTTCCTATTTAGAACGAATCGATGATGACTTAGCTTAAGGCAATGGAGTGAAGTCGCCTAGTTGCTGGGCGCTTGCGCCGGACGTGGCTAAATAACTTAGTTGGTTTATGCAACGCTAGTGTAATTTCCTAGACAATTAAAAATTGCCTATAAGTTTATTTTTTTAACAATGAAGTGGTGCCGGGTTAGTAATGAACGAATCAGACGAGTCAACGGGGCTAAAGGAATCATGCTAAAACAGGGGGGATTCTATGAAAAACAAAAAAGTCCATACAAAGGCAAAAACGCAAAAGAACTGGAAAAAGAAAGTCATTGTTGCTTGGGGAAATCTACGCATTCACAAAAAATATTTGTCTGTTTTCTTTTTAACGATTGCTTTAATGCTTACTTCTTCTCTTATTGTATATGTGCAATTAAAAGGAGGACAACAAGATATTCATAGAGTGAATGAACTACAGGAACAGACAGACCAAATTTCCCAATTAGCAATCATTATTCAGGCGAAAGATGTACAATCCGCCGACTATTTAATTACTGGGAATGATAAATATTTTACTCATTTCGAAACCTATCAAAAGGAATTTGAGAAAGTTGCCCAACAATTAGATAAAACGATGGATGATAAAAATCAGAAAGCTATTCTTAGCGATATTGTTGATAAAAACGAGTCCATTGATAAAGCATTTTTGGAGCGAATGGTAACCTCTGTCGAAGAAGGAAGAGAGCAATTTGCTAACACTATTCGTCACTATTCGGGAGGATTGCGAGAAGACACACTAACACTTGTCAATAATCTCCTCGATCAAACGCAACAACAACAAGCTAGAGCCATTGCTGAAACAGAAAACAGCTCAAACAGGAGTGTATACATACTAGCATTCTCCAATCTATTATCGCTAGCTATCGGTATACCACTCATGATTATGATTAGCCGTGGCATTACTTCCAGATTGCAGAGCATTGTTCACACTACAAAAGATATAGCAAATGGAAATTTGTATATACAACAGGAAGAGACTAAATCGAAGGATGAAATTGGTCAACTAGCTCAAGCTGTACATAGGATGCGAGATCGAATACGAACAATCATTCAGAGCGTCCAAAACGTTTCTTCCTCTGTATCAGCACAAAGTGAGCAATTAACGAAATCAGCTAGTGAAGTGAAAGAAAGTAACCATCAAATAGCTACAACGATGGAAGAATTAGCTAGCGGTACAGAAATGCAAGCAACAGGCGCAAGTGAACTGTCCGACAGCATGATTAAATTTGTTGACAATGTACACATTTCTGAACAAAGAGGAAGCGAAGTAATGACAGATGCTAGCGAAGTGCGAAAATGGACAACAGAAAGTTCTACCTTCATGCAACAATCTGTCCAGCAAATGAACCAGATTGACACCATTGTAGAAGAAGCAGTAACGCAAGTAAAAGGCTTGGATAATCAGTCAAGTCAAATATCCAAACTTGTGAAAGTCATACGAGATATTGCAGATCAGACGAATTTGCTCTCGTTAAATGCCGCCATTGAAGCTGCAAGAGCTGGTGATCATGGTAGAGGTTTTGCCGTAGTAGCAGATGAAGTTCGAAAGCTTTCAGAACAAGTTGCGCAATCTGTCGGGGAAATCACTACCATCGTGCAGCGGATTCAATCGGAGACCAGCGACGTCGTTTCTTCTTTAAATCGAGGTTATGATGAAGTAAAAACTGGAAAGCAACAGATTGAAAATACAGGAGCTAACTTCCAACAAATGAATAATGCGATAACAGGTATGATTGAAAAAATGCAAGCTATTTCCATGAAACTAAAAGAGAATACAGAAACAAGTAAAGATATGGAGCACCTCGTCAAAGAAATGGCTTCTATCTCACAGGAATCAGCAGCTGGAGTAGAAGAAGTTGCTGCTTCTACCGAAGAGACAACTGGTACTATGGAGCAAGTTTCGCACAATATTGAAGAATTAGCAGAATTAGCTAGAGACCTTCATAAACAAGTGAGTGTCTTTAAGCTTTGAATCTTGGAGAACAAAATAAATTGTTATACCTACAAAAAATTCACAATTTTAGATCGGATTTTTCATTTCTATAGTTACATGTATCTGGAAAATTAATCCTGCTTTAGCAGTGCTCATTACATACGCTTAGTCATTTCATTCGAGGAGCAAACGGACGCGACCCGACATACGATTTACTGCGTAAGCCACTTTTTCTGCAGAGAGCGAGCGACTTCTTGTGCAGGGTAGGCGACTTCTCCTCGAACATGAGCGTATTCTCGCGTAGGGGGGAGCGATTTTGCGACGAACGTGAGCGAGTTCGCGGTGCGCGAGGAGCGATTTTGCGACGAACGTGAGCGAGTTTCCGCGTGCGAGGAGCGATTTTGCGACGTGCGCGAGCGAATTTCAGTGCGAGATGAGCGATTTTGCGACATACATGAGCGAGTTTCAGTGCGCGATGAGCGCGTTCACCACATACGTGAGCGAGTTCCCGCGCGGGGAGAGCGATTTATCGACATACGTGAGCGAGTTTCCGCGTGCGAGTTCCGGCGCGCGAGGAGCGCGTTCACCACGTACGTGAGCGAGTTCCGGCGCGCGAGGAGCGCGTTCACCACGTACGTGAGCGAGTTTCCGCGCGCGAGGAGCGCGTTCACCACATACGTGAGCGAGTTCCGGCGCGCGAGGAGCGATTTCACCACGTACGTGTGCGAGTTTCCGCGTGCGAGGAGCGCGTTCACCACATACGTGAGCGAGTTCCCGCGCGGGGAGAGCGATTTATCGACATACGTGAGCGAGTTCCGGCGCGCGGGGAGAGCGATTTATCGACATACGTGAGCGAGTTCGCGGTGCGCGAGGAGCGATTTCACCACGTACGTGTGCGAGTTTCCGCGCGCGAGGAGCGCGTTCATCACGTACGTGTGCGAATTTCCGCGTGCGAGGAGCGCGTTCACCACGTACGTGAGCGAGTTTCCGCGCGCGATGAGCGCGTTCACCACGTACGTGAGCGAGTTCCGGCGCGCGATGAGCGCGTTCACCACGTACGTGAGCGAGTTTCCGCGTGCGAGGAGCGCGTTCACCACGTACGTGAGCGAGTTCCGGCGCGCGAGGAGCGATTTCACCACGTACGTGAGCGAGTTTCCGCGTGACGCGGGTCGAATTGCCCCGATCGCCCGCGTTCAGCGCGATTTGGACAAAAAGCAGTCTTTCGTATGATCATTGACCATACCTGTTGCTTGCATAAAAGCGTAACAAATGGTTGGCCCAACGAATTGGAAACCACGTCGTTTTAGATCTTTGCTCATTTGTTCGGATTCTGTCGTATATGCGGGCACTTGTTCATGCGTTTCCCAGTGATTAACAATTTGTTCCCCACCGACAAAGGACCATATATAGGAAGAGAAGTCTCCAAACTCCCGCTCTACTTGCAAAAAGGACTGGGCATTCTTAACGAAAGCATTTATCTTTCTCCGGTTACGAATAATTCCTTTATCTTGGAGGAGGGCTTCTATTTTCTGATTGCTATATTTACTTATTTTCAACGGATCGAAATGATCAAAAGCTTGACGATAATTTTCTCTACGCTTTAATATTGTAATCCAGCTTAATCCTGCTTGTGCTCCTTCCAAGCAAATCATTTCAAATAATTTTCGGGCGTCATACTGCGGGACGCCCCATTCATGATCATGATAAGCAATATAGACAGGATCATTTGTAACCCATTGACACCTTTGTTTTACCATGCATCTTCACCAATTGCGACTTCATTTTCATCATAAGAAATCCAATCACTGAAACTACCAGGGTATAATTTCACATTTTCATAGCCAAGTGATTTTAAGGCTAAAATATTAGGGCAAGCAGATATACCAGAACCACAGGAAACAATAATTTCTTCGTTTTTCTGAAGGGAAGCAAACTGCTTTTCTAGGGATTCCTTCTTTTTCCAAGAGCCATTTTCATCCAGCACTTCTTTCCAGAAATAGTTCTTGGCACCAGGGATGTGACCGGCTCGAGCATACATCGGTTCATAATCTCCTAAATAACGTTCTCTTGCACGTGAATCAATTAAAACAGCTTCGTTTCGAGTTACTTTTTGTTTCACTTCTTCCATATTTGCAATTTGATTGTCTCTTAATTGCAAGTGAAATACTTTTGGCGTTAGTGTTGGTACTTCGGTAGTTGTTTCATTGCCTGTTTTTTTCCAGCCACTATAGCCCCCGTCAAGAACATACACTTTGTCATGCCCCATATAATGGAATAACCACCATGCTCTAGCAGCAAACATATCATTATCTGCATCGTATATCACAACGGTTGTATCGTGATCAACACCTAATTTTCCTACTTTTCCTGCAAGCATTGTAAGGTCAGGAAGCGGATGGTTTCCACCATGTTTTCCTTTTTTTCCAGACAAATCTTTTTCTATATCCATAAAAACAGCGCCTGGGATATGATCTTGTAAATATGCTTTTCTGCCTGCATCAGGATCTGTTAACTGAAAACGCACATCGATAATTACTGTATTGTTTAAATGATTATGTAGACGATTCTTTAAACGGTCTACGCTAATAAGATAGCCCATTTTTTCTTCCCTCCAATAATTTTATAGCCATTCGTAATCCGTATTTGTTACTCTTATTTTATACGATAAGCTTTATTATGCCTACCCCTAACTTAGAGACTCGAACTATTTACGTTAGAAAATTTGTGTAATTAAGTTATAATAGAAAGCATACTATTCATGTTTACATGATGAAAAAATGAAATACATATTCTTATTTGATAGGAGTTGGCTTTATTGAAAAAAGAAATAATGGAAAGGTTTATTACGTATGCAAAGATGGATACGCAATCCGACGCAAGCAAGGACGCTACACCTTCTACACCTGGACAGTTTGATTTAGCGAATCTTTTAGTACAAGAGCTTCGGGAAATGGGAATGACAGACGTTGCTGTTGACGGCTTCGGCTATGTGATGGCAACACTTCCCGCAAACACGGATGGAGATATACCGACCATCGGGTTTTTAGCGCATTTGGATACAGCAACAGACTTCACTGGAAAAAATGTGCAACCGCAAATCACGGAGAATTACGACGGGAAAGATATTGTATTGAACAAGGGAGAAAATATTATATTATCAACTACCGATTTTCCAGAGCTTTCGCAATACAAAGGGCATACAGTAATCACTACAGATGGAACAACTTTACTTGGCGCTGATAACAAAGCGGGAATTGCTGAAATTATGACGGCCATGCATTATCTCATCACACATCCAGAAATCAAGCACGGGAAAATCCGCGTTGCCTTCACACCCGATGAAGAGATCGGCCGTGGACCACATAAATTCGATGTGGAACGTTTCGATGCTACATATGCCTACACGGTCGATGGCGGTCCATTAGGTGAGTTGCAATACGAAAGCTTTAACGCAGCTCAAGCTAGAGTAACCTTTAAAGGAAATAGTGTACATCCAGGAACAGCCAAAAACAAAATGGTGAACGCTGGGAAAATGGCAGCAGCGTTTATAAATGAAATTCCAAACGAGGAAGCTCCGGAATATACAGAAGGATATGAAGGATTTTATCACTTAAGCAGTATTACTGGTGATGTGGAAAATGCAGAACTGATCTACATTATCCGAGATTTTGATAAAGCAAAGTTTCAAGAAAGAAAAGATGTAATGCAAAAGATCGCAGAAAAACTTCAGTCGAAGTACGGAACGGAAGCTGTTAACCTTGAATTGCGAGATCAGTATTATAATATGCGCGAGAAAATTGAACCTGTGAAAGAAATTGTCGATATTGCTTATGATGCAATGCAAAATTTAAATATCGAACCAATTATAAAACCGATTCGTGGTGGTACAGATGGTTCGCAATTATCGTACATGGGACTGCCAACACCGAACATTTTTACTGGTGGAGAAAATTTTCATGGTAAATTCGAATACGTCTCGGTAGATAATATGATGAAAGCCTCAAAAACAATCATTGAGATCTGCAAGCTATTTGCCCAACGCTATTAATTAAGATTGATTAGAAAACACGGCTTACCCCCAATTTTTTATGTAGCAGAATGCCGTCGTTTTTCTATAGTATAAACCTTAAAACTTTATGCTTGCATAATAATGTAGAAAAGTGCCAAAGAAGTGCGTCTCCAGATGACAATCACACAGTTGGCACTTTTTTATATTATCCATCGTAAGAAGACCTGCACGGAACATTATGAACTTCAACGCATTTCCTTCCATGTACTTTAAAATGGTTTCGTAATCATTAAAATAATAATGATCATAAACAACAGGCTTTCGATTCTTTCATAGAAAAATAGCTTTCTAGATAATCGAACATATTCATCGGGGATCGTATTATCCGGATGCGTCTGTAATAGTTTTTTGATTGGTTTGGAACGCGGTGACAGCACGAGTGGACCGAATGCCAAAGCAAGCAAAAATAAAAGCAAGCTACCTGTAAACCAACCTTCTGCAAATAAATAGGGGCGTAGCACACCCATCATTAGCCCCGTTAGCAATAGTAATGTACCACCAATCATGACAGAGCCGTGTAATTTGTTTCGTATTTTATAACCATATTGCAATTCTGCCATCGTAGTTGCTGCTTTCACTGGCAAAATCATGAAAAAACCTGGACCCATACCGATAATAGCAGCAATGATGTGTATGAACACCATGAGGTCATAAAGCTCCATGTTATCTCCCTCTCCTAAATTCCTACATAATAACGCAAAATTTTATCAGCATTTGATCTGTAAACTTCTCTTAAATAAGTTTAGATGAACTAGTAAATAGATTAATTGATATAACGTGCTTACAATCTATGTAATAATCCGCTAATGTAAAAGAAGCTTTATAGGAAAACTTATAGAAAAACCACCGAATACTTTGGTAAAAGCTATATCAAAATATCTACTCCCAACTTAAATGGTGGATCAATAATATACAAGGAGCATGTGTTTCGGATTATATGATATTCGCTCAAACTCGTACAGAGTTCGCTCGACATCGTGCGAAAATCGCTCATCTTGCATGATATTCGCTCTACCTCGTACAGAGTTCGCTCGACATCGTGCGAAAATCGCTCAACTTGCATGATATTCGCTCTACCTCGTACAGAGTTCGCTCGACATCATGCAAATGTCGCTCAACTTGCATGATATTCGCTCAAACTCGTACAGAGTTCGCTCGACATCGTGCGAATGTCGCTCAACTTGCATGATATTCGCTCTTACTCGTACAGATTTCGCTCGACATCGTGCAAAAATCGCTCAACTTGTATGATATCCGCTCAACCTCATACAGATTTCGCTCGACATCGTGCGAATGTCGCTCAACTTGCATGATATTCGCTCTACCTCGTACAGAGTTCGCTCGACAACGTGCGAAAATCGCTCAACTTGTATGATATCCGCTCAAATTCGTACAGAGTTCGCTCGACATCGTGCAAATGTCGCTCAACTTGCATGATATTCGCTCTACCTCGTACAGATTTCGCTCGACATCGTGCGAAATCGCTCAACTTGTATAAAAATTGCTCAACCTCGTACAGAGTTCGCTCGACATCGTGCAAATATCGCTCAACTTGTATGATATTCGCTCAAACTCGTACAGATTTCGCTCGACATCGTGCAAATGTCGCTCATCTTGTATGATATTCGCTCAAACTCGTACAGATTTCGCTCGACATCGTGCGAATGTCGCTCAACTTGTATGAAATTCGCTCAACCTCATACAGATTTCGCTCGACATCGTGCGAATGTCGCTCAACTTGCATGATATTCGCTCAACCTCGTACAGATTTCGCTCGCCAACGTGCGAAAATCGCTCACCTTGCTTGAAATTCGCTCAACCTCGTACAGATTTCGCTCACCAAGTTGCTTGTCCGTATGTTCTGTTCTTGTAGACTTTATCAATGTTAGACCTTGCGCTTCTAAGCAAAAAAACGGTCAGGTAAAGCTTCATTTACCTTCATGAAAAAACGTTGCAGCTCCGTTTTCACCAAATAGGCATCGTTGATGGAGCCGCCAGACACTTTTTTCACACCCGTTCCATCCCCTTTAACAACTTCTTTCATGGCGGTTTTCATATCCTATAAACTCCTTTTTTTCATTCGAGTTACCACAGTTTATTCATAGGAAATTTTCATATCACCTGGTTGAATCCAACCTTTTTTCCGAAGTAAAGTGGCAATAAGTAAACTAATTATAGCAGGGATCATGATATGTAACATGAGCATACTCCAAAGCAGAGGCATGGAAAACCCCATCGATTCGATTGTCATAATTTGTCCAACAAAACCGCTTGTCCCCATACCAGCTCCAGAAGGGTTATTTGTTAACTCGAGCCAGACAGTAGCAAGCGGCGCAACAGCGGCTCCTGCTATGGTCGGTGGTAACAAAATAATTGGTTTTTTTACAATATTAGCAACTTGTAACATGGACGTTCCAATACTTTGCGCAATAAAGCCACCAAATCCATTATCTCGATAACTAGCCACCGCAAAACCAATCATTTGTGCGGAGCAGCCTACCGTAGCGGCGCCTGCAGCCAGCCCATCCAAAGATAGCATAATAGCAATAGCAGCAGATGAAATCGGCGCTGTTAGTGCTATTCCCATCAATACCGCTACTAAAATTCCCATGATAAATGGTTGCTGTTCTGTGGACCAATTAACCATTTCGCCAAAGCCTTCCATCAAACTACTTATCCCAGGTCCGATAAATTTACCCGTTACAAAACCAACTACAATCGTTACTAATGGCGTAACAATGATATCTACACGCGTTTCTTGATAAACTAATTTGCCAAATTCTGTTGCGAACACCGCACTCATGTAACTTCCAGCTGGCCCACCTAGTTCTGCACCAAATGCTCCAGCAAATAAAGCTGAAAATAGCACAAGGGGTGGAGCCTTTAATCCGTAAGCAATGGCGACACCGATAGCACCACCCATAATTTTGGTGTCCATTGCAAAACTTCCCATCTCCACAAAAACTTCTGCCAATGAAGGAGAAAACATGATGATGATCTGTTCACCAGCTGTCTTAATAATAAGTCCAATAATTAAGGATGAGAATAAACCTAACGCCATGTAACTTAAAGCGGTGATAAAATACGCTTTTCCTGTAATATGTACACCTTTACGCTGTAAAAATCGCTGCATCGTTATTCCTCCTATCATCGTGAATCTACTCACATAAATTCGTGCCTATAACTGACTTTTGTAAATGCTCCCTCATGGAATTTGCCATTATATCTCTTTTAGTTCACCTTTTTCTAGTTCTCCTTTACGCTTTTCTATATGTTCGTTGTTACCTACACGGTAATGCCACCCATTTTACTTCACTGCCCCTCATTGAAAATCATCTACCCCTACAATCGCTATCTTTATTCTCTCCTCATTTACAGTATTATCATCTATTATTACGTTATTCGAGTACTACTTCAAGCAGAATAACCCGCACATTGTTCTCATATATTGTATTACGATCGTAAATGAAGTCGTTTAGTTGCTTTTCTATACCTATTCGGCTACAATTTAACTGAAAATAATTATCAATTATATACATGTAACAAGGGAGATGAAAGATATGGGGAATACAAAGACAAATTCACAGCTGGCGAAGCTTATCCGCGAACGCCGTGCTGTTAAAAAAGGGTATAACGATAAAGAAGTAACCAAAGAGACGGTATTAGAAATACTAGAGGATGCGATTTGGGCTCCTACGCACGGGATGCGCCAACCATGGCGGTTTATTTTTGTAGGGAAAGATCAACTTCCAGCGTTTGCAAAAAAAGTTGCTGCTACGTACCCATCGGAAAGACAACAAAACAGAGAGGATTATTTAAACGAGCCGAATGCCATTCTTGTCGTGGTGATGGATGAACCAGAATTGCAAAAAGAATGGGAAGAAAATTATGGTGCAGTTGCTTGTATGATTCAAAATTTCTGGCTACTCGCTTGGGAAAGAAAACTTGGCGCGGTATGGAAAACAAACCCACATATTCAAGATCCGAAAGTAAAAGAAATCTTACATGTTAAGCCAAATGAAAAAATTGTTAGCTTCCTTCATTTAGGGTATTTTGATGAAGCACCGGCTCCTAAAGCCCGGATTAGCGTGGAGGATAAATTCTCGACTTACGAAGGATAAAGCAAAAGAGCCCTTCTCTCGCCAATAACTTAGGAACATTATCAACACTTTTGGAAAGCTATCGTTTCATTGCATGATAATGGCTTACACCATGCAAACAAGCTAGGCATGGAATTTGATCTGTTTCGAGCAAATCGTAAGTGTTGAAAATAGGCCATTAGAAAAACTTGGCTTGCCGCCAAGTCTCATAGCGGAAGCCTTTGTTTTCTTATAATCAATAATAATTTTACACTTATCTATAGTGTAAAAATAAAGCGGCATGAAATAGGATAGGGCATCCTCTTAAGGTGAAATCATCACAACTTAAGAGGAACATCTACCTTCGTATCATGCCTCTTATCTTTTGCTTACATTATTCCCAGACAGAACTTTTTAGCCCTTGGTTTCGGTTGTGCCGATCCATTGCTAGTTCAATTAATGTCGTAATTAATTCTTGATAAGAGAGCCCACTTACTTCCCATAATTTTGGATACATACTTATTTTTGTAAATCCAGGTAACGTATTGATTTCATTTAAATAAATATCGCCAGCTTCTGTTAAAAAGAAGTCTACTCTTGCTAAACCTTCACACTCTAACGCTTTAAACGCTTGAATAGCAACATTTTGCACACGCTTCGTTGTCTCTTTAGACACATCGGCAGGGATCGCTAATTCCGCCCCTTTTTCATCAATGTATTTCGATTCATACGAATAAAATTCAGTTTGTGGTAAAATTTCTCCTAGTAATGACGCTTTTGGTTCCTCATTTCCTAATACAGAACATTCTATTTCTCTACCAATAATGCATTCCTCGATAACAATTTTATGATCATAGCGAAATGCTTCTTGCACACCTTGATAGAACGCTTCTTCTGTCGTTACTTTGCTAATTCCAACAGATGAACCTTGATTAGCCGGTTTAATAAACATGGGATTCCCCAATGTTTCCACAGCTGTTTCGAAACTTATCTTATCTTGTTCATTTTTTCTAAAAACCAGTCCTTTAGCAACGTTGATTCCAGCTCCTTGTAACAAACGCTTCGCAACGTCTTTATCCATACAAACAGAAGAAGCTAAAACGTCTGGGCCCACAAATGGAAGGTCTGCTAAACGAAGCATTCCTTGTAGGCTTCCATCCTCTCCCAATGTTCCATGTACAATTGGAAACACAACATCTAATTGTTCTAGCTTTGTTGCGTTAGAAGTATGGATAAATTGTCTTTCTTTGTCTCCAGGAACGATAGCAACCGTATCATTCGATTTGTTTAATTGAACCAACTTTGGATCATCCGCGTGGAGTAAATAAGATGATGACTCATTTAATTGCCATTTTCCATCCTTATCAATCCCAATTAAAACAACCTCATACTTATCCCGATCTATCGCATCAACAATATTTTTAGCTGACTGAAGCGATACTTCATGCTCAGCAGATTTCCCACCAAAAATAATTCCTACTTTTTTCTTTCTCATATATTTTTCGTCCTTCCATCATCATAATTGTTCAAAAAGGACAGGCTGATTTTATGACAACATAAATGAATTGCCTGCAATTAAATAGAAAAATATAATAACCATGAAGGGTCACTGCCAACTATGTAAATACTTTCGAAACCTTTCACATTATTGCAAATCTCCACTTTGGTGTATTTATATTATATTCCTTTTTTGAACAACGTTTCTTTCATTACGCAAAAACTATAGCATACCATTAAAATAGCACAAAATTAGCTTCATAATAAAGAGAAAAGTGATTTTTACACACTTTGGTAAATTTGAAGCTATCATACAGCTGGTTTTTATCTGTTACTATGAAACAAAATGCGAAACGCTAAATAGTGCTTTACTTCCCATTATTCATATATCTGTGCCGCTCGTTATTATTATACTACGTATCCTATTATTTTGTTCTCGAATTAGCCTTTTAGCATACCTAGTATTATTTCAAACTCCTTTTTACTATTATCAATTAATACGTCCAAATTATTTTCTATCTCTGCTAATTCCGCTGTATCCATTGAATAATTACTGTAATTTGTTGAGCGATTCATATTTATAAACATATATGCCATGATCATTTGTAACGTATTATTTTCTAAGTATACAAAGCTACTATTAGGAGATGATGTATCTTCCTTTAATGCTTCTACGTGATTTTTAATCAATGAATAGATCGATTCTTTCCACAATTCTTCCATTTCTTCATTATTCATACCTTTTCCCCTCCTCCACTTTTCCACTAACACTGATTTGATTGAATGCGTGTACCCCTTCTTCTATTTCATCACCATATGAAAACCCTGTTACACTGCCGCTGTATGACCTATTTGGCATCCATTTCAATTGAAAGTTTGGAAAAGTTAATGTTTCTTGCGGATAAAGTATTTGCTGCTTACTTGGCTTTAGCCAAAATTCTTGTTGATCACTTGCTTCATTGAATCTCAACCAAGCATTTGCGAGCTTCATTTTTTGTTGGGTTTGTTCATAAAAATACTTACCAGAAAAGTCGAACTGATCTTCATCGTTTAGTTTGATGCATATATATGGGTGGTGCAACGGTTTAAAACCCAAATTAGTTATGTGATAAGAACCAATAATAAGATTTTCTCCATCTGGTTGATGGTTCAAATTAACAGAATAAGTAAAGTAACTCACAATATGAATATGCTTTTTCTGGACCTCCTTCGCTACTGTCTTTAGTTCCTTTAAATAGACGTCATTCATTTCCTGCAAATCACGTAGTTTCTTTTGAATTGCTCCTATTTTTTCCATTTCCAATCCCCCTATTTAGCATGAAACTTATTCCATGCATTTACTTCCTTCCGTATACAAGGTTTCAAAGGGCTAGTAATTTAATTACCTGCATCTGATGCTAGCGTTCCATATTCTCTTTTCCTTACATAAATGAACACTTTTTCTACGCGCGATGACTGACTGCTATAGTACCTCTCTAAGTGGACAAATGAAACCTTTCAATCTTACGCTTAGACATATTTGGCAATTTTAGCGTCAAAGTAAAAATAAAGAGAGGATATATTCCTCTCTTTATAAATATGCCAACTCCTTAATCATTAAAACCATTATTCGGGAAAATAACTGGACATTGTGGTGGCATAGTTGGCGTAGGGCATGGAGTTATCGGAAGAACATCTCTTGGCTCGCAGAAGTCTGCTACGATTTCAAGAGTGACGTCAAAAGTGGATTGAATGCTTTGGCATAAGCGAACAGTAAGCGTTACATCTAGTTCATTTGGATCGATCGAATCATCACAGGCCGCAGTACATACAAAGCAATCTAAGTCTGTGTAAGACACATCAATTTCTGTTCCTTCGGGTGCGCAAAGGACTACTTGCTCACAACGTGTAAAATATGCTTCACACACCTCCACTGTTCCACCGCAAACTTCTGGTAATAAATCAACAAATACTGTCACAACAAAGTTTTTACGAATATTAACCAGCTGCAAAGTCACCTCTGTACCATCAATGACAAATTCTTGATCTACTCGGTCCAAAATAACAATTGGCTCGGTAGCACAAGGTGTAACTGTACATGTAACTGTATCTATATCTATATCAGCACATGTCAACTGTTCACCCGTATTTGGATTTGCTGGCAATTCCATATCCATTAAGTTTAGATCAAATGTTGACTCATTTAGAATCCAGTCATATACCTTTTCTGTATTAATACATAGGAGCTCCTGACCCCCAGATAAATTATTTGCCTGCATTATAGCAAACACCTCCGAATAAGATTAATTTCCTTCACTGTAGCCTATGAACAAATCCCCAAAACGGTATAGTAATATAGCGGAAATTAAGATAAAAATCATGGAATTAGGTCTTCGTCTTATTAATAGGCTTCTGGACACTCTTTTGTCCCAATATTAATTTAGATTAAATCTAGAATGTTGTGCATAAACTAATTATGTTAGAGCAATGAAACTCTGAAATTAAAAAATGCACTTTTGTCACAGATTGCTGTTTAATAAATAGTATATTAATGTGCTGTTAAAGGGTGAATAAAAATGTATCGATATGAGTTGTACAATGTTGAGGAAATTGAAAAGTTAAAAAAAGAAATCGATGCCTACAAACAGACTATGGGATTTGTAACAGAAGGAAAATTAATGGAAGATTATCTTCAAACAAAAAAAGAATTTTATAATTTAAAGATGGAAATTTTTAAACTTAAAGGAGAAATGGATACGATGGAAAATAAACTGCAAGAAGAATATTTGCAACAGCAATTGGAAGAACAACGCCTTGCTAATCAGCAAGCATCTATTCTAAATACTTTAGAAGGATTAGATCAACGTTCTGAAATAATTAAACTTCAATTAGAGCAATTACCTTTAACTGAACTCTTTGAAAAAATAGATCAATTTCTAAAAGTACAAAACGAAAAATCAGAAGCACAAAAAAAAGAGCTTGAAAGTTTAAAAGAAGAGATGATACAAATAAAAGAATTAATGAAAACGCAAGATAGTACCACTTCTAAAAATAAACGTTCTATTCATAAATCAGAATATAAGCAATTACACAGTTTACTACAATATCCCAACCAAGTTGAACAACAATCCGTAACCAAAAAAAAAAATAATCAAGTAAGTAGACAGCACCATAGTCTGGCAAAATCAAACCGTGATAAAACTTATTATTCCCAACATTATGATACAAAAGATTCTGAGACGATATCTATGAATAAAGCAAAAAAGACATTTTTACATTCTCAATATAAATTAAATAAAAATATTGTTACTCGTACAGCTACTCCCAAAAGCAAGTCTCAAGTAAAGAATAAAGAAGATGAGCAAGATACCGATAACTCTACTTCTCATGAACTAGAAAACCATGTTGCTAATCCCACTCCCCCCCCTCAAGATGCAATGGATAACAATGCTAACAATCAGCCTCATGACGCAATAAGTAATAATGAGGCGAATCATGATCAAAACGCAGTTAGTCATCACTCTCAAAACACAGTAATTGATAATAATACTGCTCATCAGGGGCATGAGGCAGCAGTAGATACTCATGATCATAATCACCCTCAAGACACTATTGGTGATACTAATATTGACGATCAGCTACAGACTACAACGGGGGAAAAAGTAGTAGAAGGTAATGCAGTTTCACCTAACAACGAATTAGAAACAGACAAAAATAATACAGACTTTGCTGAAATACAACTAGAAGATACAGACAATAAGATAGATTTTACAAATAACCAAATAGAGAAAACAAACAGTAGTACAACATTACCTAAAAAATCAATAGAGGGCGCGGAGGTGAAACAGCAATACTTTACTAAAAAACAAATAGGTAACACAGAAAACAATCAATCTAATGAGTTAAACAAAAAATCAGATTCCTTCTCATCGTTACTTTCTTTATTTAAGAGAGGATAAAACGAAGCAAATAATGGCTTCCCGTTATTTATTCCCCACCTTCAAGCATTCGTATTACTTTATGACCGCGCAATATACTAGTAACCTGTCAAACTCTGTTTGGCAATTGGAGGCGAATTCAAAGCTTTAGTAAGCATGAAAGAAATATATTAAGATGTCCAGCTATCTTCCACTTTCACCCTTATACAGCACCAATAGACATTTCTAACCACCTCATAATCCACGTAACGGGCATTACTCTTATTAAATCAAGTGCTTCATCGTATCAAGTGAAGCTCTATGTAATGAGGAATGCCCTTTTCACTTAGAACTCTCATGTTAGCCCGACCACCATGCAATAGCATGCATATAATACATCATAACACCCAAGGAGTTGAGAATTGTTGAAGAAAAGAAGAGTAATGAAAGCAGAAGCTCGCTATACGAAAATTAATCCATCCAAAGACCCCATTGTACTAGAATCATCACCAACAATGAAAAAAGGAATATTCCGAAGAGGCGGCTGTTGCGGTAAAGCAAAATAAGCCAAAAGACCAATCACACCTCCGAATAGGTTCTTAGAACGGTCTTCATTAAAAGTGAATCTTCAATTAGGTGTTATTTTTCATTTATTATCGAATATTAGTTACACAAGAGAATAACCTAAAGTCCTCTGAACGAATAAAAGCTTAATCAAGTGCTGCTATCTCCCGCTTACATCCACCAAGTCTTAAGCGGGAGTCTTAGCACCTTCTATTCGAAATAAACCTTTCAGTTAATAAGATTATTCCATCCTTTACAAATTTTTTGAAGAGGATTCTTACCAAATGGCATCTTTAGACAACTCCTCCTTCTTCCTCAACAAAACCTACTCCTATGTGTGTCAAATGCTTTCCCTTTATCGCTTCCCTAAAACATGAAAAAATGATTCCTTTCGTCATTATTATGTACAAAGCTATAGCACAAATAACTATTTCTAAACATGTTGTATATATTCTACCTAGGAAGATGACTCAATAATAGAAAAGTCCAATCACAAAATGGCTTTCACTAATACAATAACCTTGAAATAACATTTTATTTTCTAACACAGATATTTCTCGAAAGGAGGGAGGATGTAATGTCCTCTAAAAAAAGATTTAATAACGTTGTAATGGCTGGCAAGCAAGTGAGATGCCACAAAAAACAAAATAAACATGATTGCTATGATTGCTCTAAGCGCGGCACTTGCGATTGTAATTTCAAAAAACCACAACTCAAAGAAACTAAATTAGACAGCGATTGTTTCTTAGTTAATTCAGTAGTAGGTACTAAAACAGTTCAAAAGGTGGCTGAAAGGACATTTTTACTAACAGATTTAGGTATTCCAGTTCTTGGAGATATCCTATCAGTAGACGTTACCCCTAATGTAGACGGAATAACTCAAAATGCTAGTATTATTAAAGATAAAGTTGTTAATATCGGACTTGTTCCTGCTACCATCTCTATATCAGTGTTGGGTGTAGCGCTTCCGATTACGTTCACAACTAGTATTCCTTTCCAAGCGCACACGGACTTCCCTGGAGCTTGTCCACAAGATATGGTAATGGAAACACCGTTGGAGGTGGAAGGGGTCTTCACCCAACAAGTTCCGGGCGTTGATATTGTCGGTGTAGATATATCTGGGCTATTGGTTAAAGTCATACTACGAACAACTATTACAGTTACTCGTCAAGTTATTAAAGATGCGCATGGACATTTTTGTGATGTCAATCCTCATCGCTGTGAGAAACAAGCTACTCCACCAACTTTTAACTTCCCAGCACCAAACGGTAACGGCGGCGGAATTACACCATAACACAACATGTCCAGTTACATCGGTGACACTACAATCAAGTGTTACCGATCTATTTTATTATCAGATTCATAGTCAGCAATTTTTAACACTTAACTTATATTCAACCTATTGTAATTAGCATTGCATTCGTTGAATTAATTTTGATTAGAATTATCACTAAATCTTCTATCACAGAAACACTGTCGTTTATCTTATACTATAAGCCCTAAAATTCTATATTTTCTATAGTGCAAAAAAGGGGTTGACTTTTTGATTCATTTATTCTAAAATTATCAACAATTCATTAAAATATGAAAGCAATGAAGAAGAAGAGTAAGCTTATGTTACACTTTAGAGAGCTGATGGATGGTGGAAATCAGTGTGTTAGCATTAGACGAATGGGCTTCTGAGCTACCAAACCGAACCGTTTATGTAGTAGGCTTTGGCGAATTCGTCTCATCGTTACCTGAGACTACTAGCATATATATTGCTATGATTAAAGTGAACTGTATTGCAGTTAATAAAGGTGGTACCGCGGTCCCTCGTCCTTTTTTAGTGACGAGGGGCTTTTTTCATTCATCTTTAGAAACATGGTGGATACGATATATGATGAAATATATCCATTAATGCTTGAAAAGATATTTTACCGCCAGGCAAATTACCGTTGTTCTTCGTTTTTAAAAAATTGGTTTATACGATAAACCTTAAAATTTATATCTCCTTATAGTGTACAATAAGAAAAATCGTTGCGTAAGAGAAGTAAGCTTGAAAAGGGCGTTACAGAGAACTAGTGATGGTGGGATACTAGTACGTAGGATCAAGCTGAATGGACTTACAAGAGGCTTTCTGAACCCTATTTCCATGTAGGAAAGCACGGAGCTCCGCCGTTATACGGATAAGATATCGGAAGAAGATCATATCCAGTCTTTTACTTCCCGTATCTGATGAAGATAAAAAGCTGCATGCTTTTTAAAAGAGGTGGCACCGCGGTCATCTATCGTCCTCTATAAACACATTACTTGTGTTTATAGAGGCTTTTTTGTTGGGGGAGATTATATAGTTTTTTCAATCGAAACTACTCGATTACCTTAAAAGGAGTGTAAAAAATGAGTCAAACACAACAACAAGGTCACTATAAATTACTAAAGTTAAATGCTGACACGTTAACACCAATAGAAATTTATATGCGGTTAGATGGTAGAAACAAATTTTTATTAGAGAGCACATTTGAGCATGAAACAAAAGGAAAGTATTCCTTTATTGGTTGCGATCCTTTTAAAGAAGTAATGGGCATTGGAGAGCAAACAACAAAAGTGATTCATCATTGCACAAATACTACTACCACCATTAAGCAAGATGCACTATCTTATCTAGAAACAGAGCTACCAAAAGTCAACCTCGATTTACCAGTTCCTTTTTATGGTGGTGCGGTTGGTTACATCGGTTACGACGCTGTTCGTACGGAAGAGTACATTGGAGAGCGATTACCAGATGAATTAACTATGCCTGATATTCACTTTATGTTCGTTCAAAATGTCATTGTCTTTGATCATGCTAGTGAAACAGTTTATCTTATAGCAATTCATCTAAATGGGGCACAGAACAACAATTTGAATAAACAATTAGATAATCTTAAAGCACAAATATTGCGTTCGTCCCCATTAAAAACAACAACAAATACGTGCTTACAATTCGTTACCGACACCGAAAAAAATAGCTTCATAGAAAAAGTAAAACGAGCAAAAAAACATATTGAACAAGGCGATATTTTCCAAGTCGTACTATCGCAACGAATGAGAGCGAAATTAAATACAGATCCTTTCTCGTTTTATCGACAATTGCGAAAGGTCAATCCGTCTCCTTACATGTTTTATATTGATTTTACCGATTATTGTTTACTTGGTGCCTCACCCGAAAGCTTGATTCAGACAAATGGAAACTCAGTAATGACAAACCCTATTGCTGGTACGCGATCACGAGGTAAGACAAAGAGCGAAGATAGCAAATTAATGAAAGAGCTCTTACATGATCCAAAGGAGATTGCAGAACATCAAATGTTAGTTGACTTAAGTAGAAATGACCTTGGTCGAGTATGCGAGGTTGGTAGTATCCATATCCCCACATACATGTCCATTGAAAAATACGAGCATGTCATGCACATCGTATCAGAAGTAAAAGGTAAATTAAGACATAATCAAACGCCTTTTGATGCTTTACGCGCTTGCCTTCCTGCAGGCACAGTTTCCGGGGCGCCCAAAATAAGAGCAATGCAGATTATCAATGATTTGGAGGACTGTAAACGGGGAGTTTATGGCGGAGGAATTGGTTTTATTAACTTTAACCATAACATCAGTATTGCTTTAGCCATCCGATCACTTGTCATAAAAGATAACTACGCTTATTTGCAAACGGGCGCAGGGGTTGTTTTTGACTCTGATCCAGAAAAGGAATATGAAGAAACTTTATTTAAAGCTAAATCGCTTACGGAGGTGCGTACCGCCGATGATTTTATTAATTGACAATTTCGATTCGTTCACTTTTAACATTTATCAATATGTCGCTGAATCTGGCTACGATATCCACGTCGTGCGCAATAATTATATTTCAGTTCATGAAATAAATGAGCTTTGTCCAGACGGAATCATTATATCCCCTGGACCAGGCTTACCACAGCAGGCTGGCGCTTGTCTAGAAATAGTTAAAGCTTATTACATGGAGTTACCTATTCTCGGTATTTGTTTAGGTCATCAAGTGATAGCCGAAGCATTTGGAGGTGAATTACGACAAGCCAAACAAATTATGCATGGAAAAACATCGCCGGTAACACATAAAGGAAGTGGAATGTTTCAATATTTATCACAGCCACTTGAAGTGATGCGTTACCATTCTTATACCATTGAACCGTCTTCCTGCCCAGAACAGTTGGACATTATGGCAACATCTATGGATGATCACGAAATAATGGCTATTCAACATACTATCTACCCCGTATATGGGGTGCAATTTCATCCAGAATCGATCGGTACCAAAGTAGGGAAGAAAATCATACAAAATTTTTTGGATCAAGTATCACAAAGTAAAACTTCCCTATCCAATTAATCCAAGACCAAAGATTTATTATCGTTCCTAGTTTACTTACGCTTCAAACGGTATCAGGAAGATTACAACAAGGGGATATTTCTGCTAGCCGTCCCTTCCTTATTTAAATACAAACGAGGTGAATGACGAATGAAAATGTATTTAGAGAAATTATTGCAAGGAAAGAATTTAACAATGGAAGAAATGAAAACCGCTACGCTTTCGTGTTTACACAATAATGTTACAGAATCGCAAATAGCCGCACTGCTTACTGCTTTGCAAGTAAAAGGGGAAACTGCTGAAGAAGTAAGTGGACTTGTCGAAGTAATTCGTGCTCAGTCCCCTTTTCATATCGAACTGAAAAAATCCGTACTGGACAACTGCGGAACTGGAGGCGATATGTCCGGAAGTTTTAACATAAGCACTACATCAGCTTTTGTAATTGCTGGTGCTGGAGTTACTGTTGCTAAACATGGAAATCGTAGTATCTCTAGTAGAACAGGGAGCGCAGACGTTTTAGAGCACTTAGGCATCTCATTGTTTTTTTCTAAAGCACAGATTGAAGAAACGTTGACGCAAAATAATATCGCCTTTCTCTTTGCCCCTCATGTACACCAGAGGCTAAAACCTTTTGTAAAAGTACGGAAAAATCTTGGCTTACCGACCATTTTTAATGTAATCGGGCCGTTAACCAATCCCGTAGAGTTAGATTCGCAATTGATTGGCGTCTATCACAGCGGAAAATTGGAAGTTGTCGCCCAAGCCCTTAAACATTTAGGTAGACAACGAGCACTCGTTGTTAATGGAGCTGGTGGGATGGATGAAGCTTCACTCGCTGGGGAAAACCGGTTCATTTTACTTGATAATAACAAGTTAACCCCCTTTACCCTTCATCCACATGATATAGGTTTACCTATCTATCCAAATGATGCGATTAAAGGAGGAGATGCCAAAGAAAATGCCTGCATTACACAACGTGTTTTACAAGGTGAGCCCGGTGCTTATATGGATACTGTTCTGTTAAATGCTGGATTAGCACTATTTGCTCATGGAAAAGCGGCAACCATTATGTCAGGCATCGAATTGGCTAGAAAAAGCATTCTGTCAGGTAAAGCATTAGCAGCATTAAACGACTTAATCTCTATAAGTAAAAAAACTTCAAGTAGCGAGGTGGTTTAAATGACGATATTACAAACGATTATCGTACAAAAGCAACAAGAAGTAGATTCCCTCTTGCAAAAAAAACAGCCGACATTTAAAACAACCAAGCAGCCAATTCCCTTTAAGCAGCGTGTGAGCAAAGCGAGAGATTTACAAATTATTGCGGAAATCAAGCGAGCTTCTCCTTCCAAAGGAGATATTCATACAGACGTTAACCCTGTTGAACAAGCTAAACAATATGCACTACATGGCGCTGCTGCCATTTCAGTACTCACGGATGCATCTTTTTTTAAAGGCTCTATGCAAGATTTAGCTGATGTGGCAAACGCAGTAGATTTGCCTGTCTTATGTAAAGATTTTATTATTCATCCTGTGCAAATTGACCAAGCCAAAGCAGCTGGGGCTTCCATTATTTTATTGATCGTAGCTGCGTTATCCAAACAACAGCTAAAGCATCTCTATCACTATGCAATTGATCATCATTTGGAAGTTATTTGTGAAGTGCACAACCTTAACGAACTTCAAACAGCTCTTGAATTAAATCCAGAAATGATCGGTATTAATAATCGAAACTTAAAGACGTTTGCAGTGTCGATGCAGACGACGGAAAAACTCGCAAAACATCTAAATAAAGAAGAGGTATTATTCATTAGCGAAAGCGGTATTCACACCAGAAACGATGCTTATGCGGCGAGCAAATCCGGAGCGGAAGCTTTACTTGTAGGAGAAACACTGATGCGTTCCAAAAACATCTCCAAAACATTCCAACAATTACAAGTAATGAAGCAAAAGAGGAGGAAGCATCATGCTCGTTAAGATATGTGGCATTCAATCTATAGAAGCTGCACAAGCTTCTGTTCTAGCAGGAGCCGATCTATTAGGATTTGTATTTGCTCCTAGTAAACGAAAAGTAACTCCTGAGCAAGCAGCTTCCATTGTTCAAACGATACCCCGTTCCGTAAAAATTGTTGGGGTGTTCGTCAATGAAAGGGTGACAGCAGTAAATGCGATTATAGCACAAGTTCCACTTGATTATGTTCAATTACATGGGCAAGAGACTGCAAGCGTTGCTTATCAATTACATGCGCCCATTATTAAAGCTTACTCGATTGATAAGTTGGAAAAGACGAAGCAAAAAGAGCTGACAAATTACCCTTATGATTATTTATTGATCGATAGCCCGTCAGAGCAATATGCAGGCGGAAGTGGGCGCCCATTTAAATGGAGCAAGCTAAAAACGAAACAAATCCCCTCAGAAAGATTAATAATTGCTGGGGGACTGACATCAACAAATGTAAACCAAGCCATTGCAACGTTAAATCCTTCAGGAGTGGATGTATCAAGTGGTGTAGAAACAAATGGAAAAAAAGACTCTCAAAAAATAATTCAGTTTATAACGCAAGCGAAAGGAATGGTAAAGGACAATGAAAAGCTATAGAATGCCTAATCACAACGGAAAATATGGAGACTTTGGCGGTAGATTTGTACCAGAAACATTAATGCCTGCTTTATTAGATTTAGAAACCGCCTACGAAGAAGCAATGAAAGATCCTACATTTACGAACGAATTAAATGGTTATTTACATCATTTTGTTGGTAGAGAAACGCCCCTTTACTTTGCTAACAATTTAACGCAAATTCTCGGAGGACCAAAGATTTATTTAAAACGCGAAGATTTAAACCATACAGGTGCCCATAAGATTAACAATACCATCGGACAAGCACTACTTGCCCAACGAATGGGAAAAAGAAAAATGGTGGCAGAAACAGGTGCTGGTCAGCATGGTGTTGCTACAGCTACCGTTTGTGCGCTACTCGGATTACAATGTGTTGTCTTTATGGGTGCAGAAGATATACGTAGACAAAAGCTCAACGTCTTTCGCATGGAACTACTAGGCGCAGAGGTGCGAAGCGTCAATGATGGAAGTGCAACATTAAAAGATGCAGTAAATGAAGCTTTACGCTATTGGGTTGCTCACGTAGAGGATACACATTACATCCTCGGATCTGTGGTGGGTCCTCACCCATTCCCAAAAATTGTTCGTGATTTCCAATCTGTCATCGGTAAAGAAACGAAACAACAGATGTTAGTGAGTCATGGTCAATTGCCAGATGCCATTGTGGCTTGTGTAGGTGGGGGGAGTAATGCCATGGGGATGTTTTACCCTTTTATAGAAGAACACCAAGTAAAACTTTATGGCGTTGAAGCTGGTGGCGTCGGACTAAATACGAACCAGCACGCATCCGTGTTTCATCACCCTACACCAGGTGTCCTTCATGGAACATTAACAAACTTACTTCAAGATGAACATGGCCAAATTCAAGAGGCTTGCTCGATTTCTGCCGGTCTAGATTATCCTGGTGTTGGGCCTGAACATAGCCACTTACACGCCATGAAGCGCGTAAATTATCAATCCATAACTGATGAAGAAGCCGTCACCGCTTTTCAGCAACTATCTCAAACAGAAGGAATAATTCCTGCCCTGGAAAGCGCGCATGCTGTAGCTTATGTAAAAAAGTTGGCTAAGGAAATGGAGCCTAATCAATCGATTGTAATATGCCTATCAGGTCGTGGAGATAAAGATGTTGAACAAGTCAAACAGATATTGGAGGGAAAGTAAATGGGTAAAGAAAAACTAACTAATTCGCTACAGCAACAAAAAGAAAAAGGTTCTAATTTATTTGTTCCTTATATAATGGCTGGTGATGGTGGCTTAGAAAAATTAAACGAACATGTCTTATTTTTACAAGACTGTGGTGTAGCAGCCATTGAAGTTGGCATTCCTTTCTCCGACCCTGTAGCAGATGGTCCAACTATTCAAAATGCTGGAAAACGTGCATTAAAACATGGCACAACATTAGCTAATTGCTTGCACACACTTGCGTCGTTTAAAGATAAACGTGATGTACCTATTATCGTAATGACGTATGTAAACCCCATTTTTTCTTTTGGAATAGAGCAGTTCGCAGCAACTTGTTTTCAATCTGGTATAGATGGCGTCATTATTCCTGATCTTCCTTTAGAAGAAGAAAGTTTACTAGCAGACGTATTGCAACAATATGATATCACATTTATCCGCCTCGTTTCATTAACTAGTCCGAAAGAAAGAGTAAAGGCAATAATGAACCGAGCAGAAGGATTTCTTTATGCAGTTACCGTGAAAGGTACGACAGGCGTACGCACATCTTTTGCAAACGAAGTAAATGCTTATTTACAACAACTAAAAAGCCAAAGTGATGTCCCCGTTTTGGCTGGATTTGGCATCTCCACAAGCGAACAAGCAAAAGCATTATCTTCCTATTGTGATGGTGTTGTTGTTGGTAGTAAAATTGTCGATTTATTTCACGAAAATAAACCAGAAGAGATTAGAGAGTTTATCCTCAAAAGTACGTAAATTTTAAAACGAAGCAGTTAAACTTAGCTGCTTCGTCTTTATCTTTATGTAAAATGAAAGTGATATTGGAAATAATATATATTCGTATACAAGCACAAATAAACGATAACTACATATCATGTAATAAACCACATTTATCAGGGGCCTATTTAGCCCCTGATAGAATCATGAACTATTTACTCAGAGGAATTGTCAAGTTCTTTTAGCATGCTGACAATTTCTCTGGTAGCATCTTTATCAATTACAACATTATCTTTATAATCGTTGAGGAAGTTTAACAAAATCACAATAGCTGCAATCGATAATGCATTTGCCTCATTTTTCACGATAACATTTGGATTTCCAATGTGTTCAAATTTTGTCCGATCACTTTGTGCCTGCCCTTGATACTGATCTTGATATTGATCTTGTGCCTGCCCTTGATACTGATCTTGGTACTGATCTTGGTTCTGGTATTGCTTTTGCTTCTGAAGTTGAAATAGAATATCCTTCAAAATCACCTCTAAGCGTCGGAAGTCTTCTCTTCTATCAAAGTCATGATGTCTTGAATTACAATTCATTTTCTCATCTCTCCTTTCTTTGTTTACAGTAGTAATATATGAATCTTAATTGACTGTGGTAGGGTATTCGTCTTTTTAGCATGGAATTGATAAAACTGAATACCAAAATTAAACAATATGTGCTAGTGTGGCAAATCGTATGAGATACATAGATTCTTTCAATAACATTAAATACTCCCCTCGTATGGAAGTATTAAACATTTCACTGCTACTTCCTCTTTTGAGCACATGACGTTAGAAAACTTTTATCACCAAATTTTTATGACAACATGCATCATTTTGCTTTTACAAAATTAATTTACTTTCCTATAAAGAAAAAAAGACATTAGCCCGACTTCATGTCGAACTAATGCCCAGTGGAACTGTCTAGCATATGGGTAGCGCTATTACAGTTATATCTTAGAGGAAAACTTTTCATGGGAAAATCAATACAAGCTTGTATGATTTATACTATGGTATGCTTTTACATTTAAACAGAAACGGCACTTTACTTACAGCGTGTATACATTTTTTTAGTCTAGTAAATCAATCTTGCTTCTTCCATATGCGCATTCCTTTATTATAGGGTAATTGCATGATTTTTTTAAAAATACACAATAATACAAGCTACATGAAAATAAATACATAAGTTATACTATAGCATTTCTTATAAACTTCACCGTATTATTGCAGATAATAAATAACAAAAAATAGTGTGAAGTTATCATGCTTATACAATTAAAGTAAGCGAGGTGAAAAGAGATGGGGTGCTCTAACCAAAATAATATCTACTCGACCAAACATCGAGAACATTGTGTATGCGATATAGTTCAACGCATTGTTTATGCACAAGACAAAGCAAACAAGGACAATTGTGATACGAGCTGTTACACATCGCTTCAACAATTAAGCCACAATAAGCCTTTCCATGTGCATACAACGATTCCATTTTTACTTTATTGCCGCAACAGTTGCAAGCCGTTTATTGGAAAAGGATTTATGACAAAGTATGATGACCATTGTTACGAAAAATCCTTCAAAGAAATTGAATCACCATTTTTTCGGGCAAAAAAATTCTTAAGAGGAAGTAAATGTTGTGTTCGTTTAGAACTTTTATTACCAATCAAAGATAAAAAGTCCTCGCAACCTTGTGATAACTGTTCTTATTGTGATGATCACAGTAATAAGAATATAACGGATTTCATAGCTACTGGAGTTTGTTTAACAGTGGATCTTAATCAATTTATTGGTATAACCTGCCTTGATCCAATAACTCCAATCCCTCCTAAGTAAAATTGTATGCAGTAGAGGGTGTTGTTCCACCTCCTACTGCATATAAATAACGCAAAATCCTATATCTACAAGCCCCTTTAAATTTATTGCAATTTAGTCCTAGTAATCAATACATGTATAGCCTAAGTTATATAAGTGGAAGTATAAACTATTTTGTATAAATGGGAAATGCACACATTAAAATATACAAAATTCACATGAAGAAGTGGGCGTGATACGCTCGTTTTTGCGTCCGCAATAGCTTTATTCTTTAAAAGTGTCTCCATCGCCAATTCATCATGCCCGCATCCACAAGGAATTTGAATTTACTCTAAATTTCAGAACAAATTATTCGGAGCCCTTGTTAACAGAAAATTCGTTAGAACCTGCTCGAGCAACCCAACTCGAAAACGATGCTGACCAACCTGTAATACAAACCGTTCAATTCAACGTTACAACACCTATTTTACATTTTAATGATGTCCTTATAGAGTCTTCCAAAATTTATGCACAACAAAATGGACTTACATTTATAAGACTGGCTGACAACATTCAATTTGTTAGTACATTGATCACTTGTTTAACAAGTGTAACATGTAAACAATCCAGCCTTAAATGGTATTGGAAGACAAGACTAGAAATTAATTTTCTCATTTCTATTCAAAATAGACAATGAAACAGCCGGGTTACAGTTAAAAGAATACACTGTATGGAAAGTCTTATTTAAAGGAGAGAAAACCATGCACTGTAATCACATAGAGAATGACTGTGTATGTGATGTTGTCAGAAGAATTGTTGTAGCGCAAAATAAAGTAGCACCTGATAGTGAATGCTGTAACACAAGTTGTGAAGATTCTATTGAAAAACTCCTAAGCCCAAATAGCACTACAAGTCCACAGCCCACAACTATTCCTATTATGCTTTATTGTACGTCAACTTGTGACCCATTCGTTGGAAAAGGAATAAAAAAATCGTATGCTGATTGTAATAACGGATACTTTTTCCCTGTCGAATCTTATGTTTTTCGAGCTAAGGATTTTGTTGAAGGTAGTTATTGCTGTGCAGTATTAGAAATTTTATCTCCATATTATGGAGATCACAGCTCTTGTAGTAACAAACCAAAAATTTATAAGCATACAAAACATCCGTCAGATTCTCCTTATGACAAATGGATGAAAGATAATAAAAAGAAAAGCATTAAAAATTTCGTAGCTACAGGCGTTTGCTTAACTGTTAATTTAAATAAATTTATCGGTGTAGCTTGTCTGGATCCAATTACTCCTATGAAAATGTAGGTGAATAAAACAAGCAAATACTCTCTATCTCTAACTATTAGTTAATTTCTCATGCCCTTTTTCTAGCATTTTAAGCAAAACGATACTTTATCCCTTAATCTTGTGGGAAAAGCCTTTAACAAGTTGTAATTTCCACCTAATCTATCATGGAAACCCTTAAAAACTACCTTAACCTTATTATCATAAACACGGTAGTTTTCTCAACATGATATATTTACCATATGTGATATGCTATAGGTAGGAGGGAAAAAGATGACCAACAACCACTTTACTATATTAGCTAATTTGCCTGATATTGATACGTTTATCGAACAAAACAAGCTCGCTTTTCTATATATTTCCCGCGAAGGCTGTAGTGTGTGTCACGGATTATTACCACAAGTTGAGGCGTTAATGGAGGATTACCCAGAAATTGCTACAGCGCATATCAAAGCCGAACAAGTGGAAGAAGTCGCTGGGAGATTCTCCGTATTTACTGTTCCTGTACTCTTACTTTTCGTGGAAGGAAAAGAATATTTGCGTGAAGCGAGAATTGTGCATATGGATTTATTTCAGGAAAAACTGGAACAAATTTATAGCCATGTGGTTGGCGCTAATTAAAGCACCAACCACCTCTACAATGACCACTTCTCCGCATAAAGTCACTTTGTTGAACGAACTTGCTTGTATAATATAAACCCATGTTCTGTTTAGTTGACCTTCATTCTTCTATTCTTGAAATGGGAGTCTTGCAGCATTTTAGAGGCTAGTTCCCCTTCTTTTTTCAACACTCATTGCTCATTTTCATACATACTTTCTATCATAAATAATGCATTTTTTGCCGCCTTATTTTTCGGGGTTAATTCTCCTTCATAACGTAAAGCCTTATCTTTTAGATCAATAACATACATTAGTGGCGGGTTACCTGATATATGTGAGGAATTGCTCTCTCCCTCCTTGGAGCTGTTCATATCATACAAGAGGTACAGCTTATCATGAATGATTTTCGTATACTTCATCATGTTGACATCGATAGCATCGGAAATGGCAACTTCAATTGGATCGCCCATTTGTTGTTCGGCGAATAGATAAGGTGTCACGCTTAGTTTGCCTTTCTGTTCGTGAAGAAAATAGAACGTTTCATCTCCCATATGAGCGACCACTTCTTGTTCGAGCATTTTTTTCGGCACATCAACCGACCATTCTTCCTGTTTTTCTATGTCAAATAACTGAAGCTGTTTTTTCTCGTCATCCTCGTCGAATTCACTCACCATAACAGCTATATATTTACTTGCCTGAAGTTCATCTGTATCATGCAATAAAGTTACTTCTCTACCTCCTGCCGAGCTTTCTTCCTTGTCGGAAAATAACCTTTGTTCACTCATTAATTTTTCATTTGTAAGATCGATCGTGTATAACCGCATTTCACTTTGACTTTCATCATCTATTAACATGCCATTTTGTGCAAGAACATAGAGCTTATCTCCCAAGACAGTTACCTCTCCCACATCCACGTAATTATACTGATCTTGATTGGGCAATTTGATGGAGAAAGAGGTTGTTTTATCGTCCCGCTTCGATAATGTTTCCACTTCTAAGGCAAAGTTGCTTTGTACAAATCGACTACTATCCCATTCCGAAGTTATATCAGCATATGCCAACAACTGTTCATTTTCATAAAAGTTATACGCATTTTCTGTCTTTCCACGCATAAACCCGCGATATTCCTGTTGTAACTGTTTGATTTTCAAATTATCCATTGCACCATTTAGTGTTTCTAAAAAGCTAAGTTGGCTTGCGTACTTACTTTTTTCTCCAGCAATCTGAATTGTTTCTTCAATATAGCTACCATCCTGGATATAAGCTTGCACCAATACATCTTCTAATACGTCATCATTTCCCTTCTGTTTTTTCCAAGTATATTCCGGTAGTTCTTTTTCAGCAAATGTATCATGCAAGTAAAAAAATCCAATGCCAAAAACAAGTAGGCAAGCAATAAACATAAGTTTCCAATACCGTTCCATCATTTTTCCTCCTCACACCGTAATTTTCTTCGTTAATAAATAGTGGCTTAGGAATACGGAGCTTGCCGTTACTATTATTCCTAAAATGATTTGCAAAAAGAGCCATTCTAATGGGTATAAAGGCAGTACGTTCCATACCTTGTTTAGGATAATGAGCGACATAAACATTGCTGTTGCAACGACTACATACCCGATTGCAAATAGCAACCCCTTCCAGCGATAACTTCGTTCGATAAGAATGGCCGTAAAAAAGACGAAGACAAACATTATTCCAGTACCGTAGTTTAGTAGAAACTCCATAAAAGTTGCTGGTAATATCATATATAAATGCATAGCAGTAAAACTTACTTCTGATACCCCCATCGTTTGCATAAATTCATTTGGGACCATCCATTCCAAAACAATGCCTGCGATATAGATAAGAAACGCTTGTAAAGCAAATAAGCCAAGCACCATCATGAAGATCGTTGTCGCTTTCGCAAAAAACAAATGGATTCTTTGCGTTGGAAGCATCAATAAGCGATAAATAAAGGTGTTTTTCCCCAACCAATCTCTGTACCATATGAGAAACATGTAAATTAGCAATGTAACAGCACAAACTGCTATCGGGGCTAAAAAAAACTTCGAGTTTGCCCAGTCTGCCAAGCTTATCATCCCCTGCTGTTCTATAAATGCTTGTTTTGATAACCCTTCTTGATAAATCATTTTATTTGCCTCGTTCATGTACTCCTTAGATACAACGATCACACCAATTATTTGAGAAACTATCGTCAATCCAATAAGTACGAGATAAAATGTAAAAAATCTGCCCAGTTCAAATTCCGTTAAGCGAAAATAGCTTTTCATCCTTGATACTCCTCTCTCATCACATCAATAACCGATTTCCCTTCTGTCTCCCGAACTTCTTCCGTATAGAATTGCTTTTTCACAACACCTTCATCAAGCAAAATAACTTTATCAATTAAATGCTCGATATCACCAATTTCATGGGTGGTAATTATGACACCACGGTCTTCGATTAAATGACTCGTAAACACGTTCGCAATTTGTTCTCTACTAAACATATCAATCCCTGAAAAAGGTTCATCCATGAGAATATAATCGACATCAAGTGCAAGTCCTAACAGTAAATTTGCTTTTGCTGTATTTCCTTTGGATAAAGAAGCTATCTTATCTTCTGGGTTCAATTTAAAAAAGGATAATAACTCCTGAGCTCGTTTTTCATTCCAAGTCGTATAATAATCTTTCATAAATTGCATCGATTCCGTAATCGTCATTTGTGGAAGTACCGTAATCGCATCAGGGATAAAGGTAATCTGATTAAACGTTTCTGGCTTTAGTTTTTCACCATCAATCAAGATTTCTCCTTGCTTTATCGGTGTCAAAGCCATGATCGCATTTAAGATTGTTGTCTTTCCGACGCCATTAATACCAATTAAGCACGTTATTTCCCCTTTTTCAGCCGTAAAGGATACACCTTTTAGCACTTGTTTACGACCAAATTTTTTCGTTATGTTGTTCACTTCAATCATGATCCTCTTCCCCCTTATCCGCATTTACTTGCTCATACTTTTGCTTTACAATGGTAATGATTTCATCAAACGGCACTTGTACAGATTGAACAGTTGTAACAAATTGATCCACCGCATCCATAATTAACTCTTCTCGCACAGCTTGAAGCACTTGTTCATTTCGTGTTATCTTACTTGGCAAATTTCGTTCTGTATAAATCAAGCCTTGCTCCTCCATTTCCTTATAGGCGCGTTGCACCGTATTGGGGTTGATTTTTAACTCGCCTGCCAACTCTCGACGTGAAGGGATTTCCTGACCCGGTTCTAGCATATTCTTCGCAATCTGCTGCTTAAAATGACGAACCACTTGCACATAAACAGGCTCTCTGCGATTAAAATTAATTTTCATAGCAACAGCTCCTCATTTCATCTTAGTGTATTATGTTATTAATACACTATAAACAAAAAAATAGTTGTATCTTGAATCGCCTAGAATAATCTACATTTTCCCAGATTTCCTTAAGGTTCCCTTTACTTTTACCTACAAAACGCTACATAGGATATCTACATTAGAACGAACATTCCTTCGTTTCATAAAATATAATAATATTTCTTCATTGCCCTCATTTGTCTACTACCACTTGTTCATTTTAGCCCATACACAATCACAACTGTATGAACCATATAATACAGTACTAAAGTGTATTATATGGTTCATACAGTTTTTTGTCAATGCCTTCTCTTTATATAAAATGAAAGTTTAACGTTTTTAGCCAAGAAGTCTCCATCTTCAATCGTGTGAAGAGTGAAATCCCAGCGGTAAGGTGGAGATGAATTGGCTTTCGGTCAAGTACGTCTTTAGACGTGCTAATTGACCGAACGCATGTTACCATAAGAGCATGAAGTGTTCTTTGAAAACTGGATATATGAGGTTGCATGGAGAAACTAATAATGCGAAAACCAAGCGAATCCTTCCATGCGTAAAATATCCAAGGTACGAAAGAAACTCCGATTCGTCGGACATCTAGGGCAGGAACTTCCCGAAGTAACGCTCATGGAGACGAAAGGTTGCTTTCGTCGTGGAAATGAGAAGCTCCCACTTCAAGCGAAGCTAAGTGGGGAGTAGTTCACTTAAACGTCTACCTCATTTACACCATTGCATTTCTAGTAATTTGTTTTGTTTATGCTACAATAATTTTGTATTTTCATTTCTTATGAAACATAAAAAAACAGTATTAGGCTAATTGATCTTTAGAAAAACTTGACTTATTACATCTTTATTGCGGTAGTTGCAAGTTTTTTAGTATCACAACTCTCCTAAAATGCAGAAAGGAATTAAAATATATGAAACTTGTATCTTGGAATGTAAACGGACTAAGAGCATGTATCCGCAAAGGCTTTCTGGACTATTTTCATAGCGTAGATGCTGATATTTTCTGTGTACAGGAAATAAAAGGCTCTTCGCTAAATACGATGAAATAGCATAAAACACAGTTTAATAGCTTCTATAAAATCTATGAAAAAACCAAATCAAAACCGGACAAGGGAACGGATTTAATTGCTTCGCTCCACAATCACCACCTGATACAAGTCCAATTAAGCAACATCTTATTCGATGTATAATTTTCTTTCTAGGTGGTATCCTAAGTATTGGACAAGGGAACGGGTTTGGTTGCGAGCGACACATGACTCCATACTGATACCTGTTCTTTTTATTTGATGGAAAAGTCTAGTTTCCCAGCAAGAAGATACACCATAGCTACAATATTTTTATCAGACCGGTACCCTCTTGCCTTTCGTTTAGCCGTCTGGAACAAGCTGTTAATACCCTCTAAAATACCATTATTTAATTGCGATTGAAACCATTGAACTACACCATCAAAATGCTTTTTTAACGTCTTTGCCAGCTTTATCATTGGTTCTAGTCGAGATCGTAATCCCCATTGTATCCAGTCTTCCAATACCATAGGAGCGATGGGAGCAGGGTATTGATAAATTTCTTGCAAACAAAGTCGCATACGATAAGCTTTGGCAGTATCTAATTCTGTATCTTTCAGTTTATCCAGCATGGCTTTTTGTTTCTTCGTTAAATTTTCTTCATTTTTCAACCAAGCATAACGGGTATTTTTGAGCTCAGCACATGTCTTACGCTCGTTGCGACGAACTTCGTCTACAGCTTTGTTAGCCTCTTGAATCACATGAAATTTATCAAAAGTGATAGAGGCTTCCGGAAAATAGTCAGAGGCGCCTTTAATAAAAGCAGGTGACATATCCATGCAGACTTCTGTTATATTTTTCGCATGACCACCTTGTTCTTCTAGGCGTTCTTTACACGTTTTCCATGTAGCAGCATCTTTTCCTTTGGCAACATGAATGACATTCTTTTTATCTGAGTCCACAAATATAGTAATATATTGGTGCCCGCGCTTTGATGACGTTTCATCCGTATTAATCTTAGTAACATGAGAAAGGTCTTGATGAGCCATAGCTTGATCTACATAATGATGTAATATTCGCCATAAACGTGTATCGTGCTCCCCCACTAAGCGACTTACTGCATTCATTGGCATGTCTTTAACAAGCATCATAATCCACGCATCAAATAGCTTTGTAAAAGAAGCTCGTGGTTTTATAGCCCAAGGGATAGAAACACGACGCTTTTTTCCGCAGTTTTCACAATCTGTACGTGGGTGTTCTGCATGAATATAGCATGGGTATTCTAAAAAGTTTAAATGACGCCATGTCCGGTTGTAATCAGCAATATCAAAAAAACGTTGATTTTTAGCCCCGCACTCCGAACATGAAAATAAAGCATCTCTATCTACTTTTAAATAGACATCTAGCTGTTGCTTTATTTCATCAAATATACAGACATGGATATACCAAGGTTCTGGAATATGGAACACATTTTCAATATCCTTAATTTCTATTAACATATGAAAACCACCTAACATTTTATTTTGATAGTTTTCAGTATGTCCAACCTTATTTCATTTTAATCAGCGAAGGGGCGAAATAAAATTACAAGCAGGACAACTTGATTTACCATTAGAAGGCTACTACCAATATTGGAACTACGCTGTCCGAAAAGGGTATTCTGGTACCGCTGTATTCACGAAACAAAAACCATTGACTGTCTCCTATGGCGTTGGTGACGCGGTTGCCGAAGTGGAAGGACGCATTATTACATTAGAATATGAAGATTTTTACCTCGTCAATGTCTATACTCCAAATGCGAAGCGAGATCTCTCTCGCCTAGACTACCGCTTACAGTGGGAAGAACAACTTTATGCTTATTTAGTAGAGTTAGATGAGAAAAAGCCCGTCATTTATTGTGGCGACTTAAATGTTGCCCATCAAGAAATTGATATTCATAATTATAAATCAAATGAGGGGAATTCCGGTGTCACCTTAGAAGAACGGGCAAAGATGTCGCGGCTATTAGACGACCGTTTTATTGATACGTTGCGTTACTTTCAGCCAAATACAGAGGGATTATACACGTGGTGGTCCTATATGAAAACCGTTCGGGAACGTAATATTGGTTGGCGAATTGATTATTTCCTAGTTTCCAATCGTTTAAAAGAACAATTAATACATGCAGAAATCGATTCAGAAGTATACGGTAGCGATCACTGTCCCATTCAGCTGGAACTGAAACAAGCTTAAAGGAACAGTAAACTCTGATTCGTTAGAAAATATAAAAACAAGTCTGCACCATACTTTTCATAGAAGATTCTATCTGCGAGAATCATAGTCATAAGAGGGTTCTTATACGATGAACTTTAATATTTCATGCTTTTTCCGATAGCACAAAAAGCAAAAAAAAGTAGCGTTGTTTACTTTCAGTGAAAATAAAAGAAAATCCATTTATTCATACTCCGTTCATAAAACTATGGTAGGATAAAGTGAAACAATCTATGACTTGATGAAATTGGGAGAAAAAGGGGTGCTATGGATTGAATACGTACAGTAAAACATTACTGCGATTTTCGGCTATTTTTGCTGTAATAGGAGCGTTTATTGGTTCACATATGGCAGGTGCGGGGGGATATGAATTTCGTACCGTTCATGCACATATTCTTCTCGTCGGCTGGCTTACTTTATTTGCTTGGGCGGTTTATTATAAAATTTTCATGCCTGCTAACAAAAAACTTGCAGCACTTCACGTATGGACAGCGATTATCGGTGCCATCGGTTTAACAGCTGGCATGTGGCTTTACTATTTACGTCCGTTTAACTTCAATGAAACAGTAATAACGATATTATTTATCGTGGGAGGTACCATTTTACTTATTAGCTTTGCGATTTTCCTTATTCTCACTTTCTTAAAAACAGAAGATGAGACATAAGGATTAAAAAAGCTTGGCTTAACCACATCGTTCTGGCGTAAACCTTAACTTTCATGCTGTTTAGTGAGATAAAGCCTGTTTCCTAGTGAACAGGCTGCTTATTTTTTTCTTGCTTTTGAAAATAATCAATGATACCTAGCGCACAAATTTGCATATCAACATTCAAAATGATGTATGTCTCATGGTCATCAGGAATTCCTTTCGCCCGCAGCTCCACGCGAATTGCCTCTAGCATCCGTTCAGCAAGTTTATCATAACCTACCCCTTCTGCATATGCATTTTCCGCAATTTCCATGAACGTGTTTAGCCATGTAAAAACTTGTTGTAATGCTTCATTGGGTTGTTCGGTCATACCAAAATGCCCATAGTAAATCCGATCTAATTGTAACTTTTCAATGCGCTCCCACGATTGACGTAATTCATTTGGATCAAATTGATTGGGAGAAGTCGATGGTAAGAAAAATGGCACACCTTGGTCGTCTAATAACTGATACCGAACCCCAGTAGTATCACCGGTAAATAAACCATTACTCATCGGATCATAGATACTAAAATGATGTCGTGCATGTCCTGGTGTATGTAAAAATTGCAATGTACAGTTTTTGCCGATGGTTAGTGTATCCCCATCTTCTTTTTCAATCATTCGTTCTTCTGGAATTGGCACAATGGGATCATATAAATCCGAAAAACTATCACCATACACAGCCCTAGCTCCTGCCGCAAGCTTTCTCGGATCAGCTAAATGCCGTTTCCCCCGTGGATGGATAACTACTGTCGCATTTGGACAAGATTTCAGCAATAACCCAGCTCCTCCTGCATGGTCTAAATGCACATGTGTGACAATAATGTATTTTACTGCATCTAATAAAAATCCTAATTTTTCTAACCCCGCTTTGATATGCTTAATAGACGGGCTAGGCCCCGTTTCGATAATGGTTAATTCATCCTCAACAAGAACATAAGCTCCTGTGCGATATGGTATGTTAAAATCGAAACCATCAATAAGATAAATACGATCATCTAAGCAAATAGGGTCTTTCGTTTGCATGTCGTAACCTCCCTAAAAAAAAGATTCATTTATTCTATCATAGCATAGGCCAGGATAGAGAGCTAAATAGCCGTTTCAATAACTATTTGTTAGAAACAACTTAGCTATACGTCAAGTCTTTAGGGGAATAAAACGCCTTCGCTTTGCTTATACTATACTGCTTAAAATTTTATTCTCCTATAGTGCAAAATAAAAACCCCTTTTAACCTCACTTGAATAAGATGATAAAAGAAAAATAGTGCATTCTTTATATACAAGGGAGGAGAAAAAATGATAATCAAAAAATCAAAACAAAAGTGTACTTCTCATTATCGTCATGATAACTGTAAATGTTGCAGAAAGAGACCGTCGCCTTGCAGTTGCTGTGATCAAGACATTAAAATTATTAACAATATTAACTGCTGTCCTCCTATTCCGCCCACACCACTTCCTCCATCTCAAGTTTTAAACGCAGAGACTTCCCAATACACAGCACTATCAGGTGGTGTAAAGACAGTATATACGAATCAAGATAAGGAGCCACAGTTTAGCACTTCAGATATTTTAAATCCCAACGATGTAACTTATATCAATTTATATATCAATGGCATTTTACAACCTAATTCCATCTATCATGTTCAAGCAGGAAAGCTCACACTGCTTGTAGGTCCAAATGAAGTGCCAAGAAATGGGGTACCGATTATTTTACAATTTATTAAGATTTTTCCTAGTTAGTCAATAAAAATGCTATTAAAGTATGTATAACCATTTTCACAATGATTCTTTTTCAATAAGCTAAACGTCGCTTCAAAAAAAGCACGAAAGCATATTGTATGTAGCAGGGAGTAACTCTGGAAATCTTCTTTATGTGACAAATAAAGACATGAAATATAGTATTCCCTAAAAACAGGAGGGATCAAGATGGCAATTGTTAAACAGTTTATGGGCGCAGAAAGGTTTGTTGCAACCATTGGGGATGGTACAGGTACTGGCGCAGGGTTTAATATTCTTGCAACAGATTTCACGGATGATACAGGCGCGGCAGCTACAGCATTTCCAACTGCACCAGCATACTACAATCTATACCTTAACGGCGTTCTTCAAACAGCTGACACTTCATCACTAACCACAACTGAAATAACGATTCCAGATGGTGATACACTTAACTCTGGAGTTCCAGTAATTGTCGAATGCGTTGTAAACTAAGCCCTAAAAGGGAAAAAAAGATAGACTATAAGAAGTACAGCTTAGAAAAATTGCGGCTATCGCCAAGTCATTATGGCGATAGCCCTAGTTTTGCTTATACGATAATCCATAAAATCTGAACTTTCATTTTGCATTGTTCGGATTTTCTTATTGTCGATATGAGCTAAGATGAATGACTCAAAGCTAATTTAGCTCAAGAATCCATTTTTCATTAAAAAGTCAACTATCTCTTCTATTAACCCTTCAGCTAGTGGCAATTTCGAATTTGTATATGTTCCCATATTTTCCTCGCGATCTTTCGGAGCGTCCTTTAAGATATGATTCATCTTTTCAAGCAATAATAATTCAGAGTTAGGTGCTGCTTCATGTAAGATGGTAGCTTCATTAGCAGGCACTTGTATGTCGCGCTCCCCTTGAACAATGAAAGTTGGTATTTGTAATTCAGCGATGACTGCTTGAGGATCATGCTTCATCCATGAGATTAAAAATGGCTGTACGGACGGTCGAAGTAATGGTTGTAATTCAGGGCCCACTTCATTTACCGTTTTTCCTTCTTTTAAGCTTTGCAAAATGCCTTTGCTTTCACGAAGCAGTTCTTTAGGTAGTTTAGGCTGTGCCTGCAACTGGTTATATATCCCTTCATCCGAGGGACTGCCAAAGCCAGCTAGCGAAATAAATACATCCATATCCTTTTCTAAACTAGCAAGCATACCTACTAAAGAGCCTTGACTATGCCCGATAACACCAATTTTAGTGAATCGGTTATCTGCTTCTAATTTGTCTATAAAAGCGGCAGCGTCGTCTACAAATTGGTCAAACTGTATATCTCTTTCATCAATAATTGCTTGACTGTTTTTTCCAACCCCTCGTTTGTCATAACGAATTGTAGCAATACCTTGATCCGCTAATCCTTCTGCTAACAGTTTTAAACTATTATTCTTTCCAGCTATACCAACTGTATTACCGTCACGATCTGTTTGCCCAGATCCAGGAATAATGAGCATTACTGGGTAAGGCTCTTTCCCATTAGGTTTCAGTAGCTCAGCAGACAATGTTCCAGCAGCTGTTTCTACTTGTAAAAATTCTTCGTCTTTCTCTGCAGTTTGTTTCGCTTTCGCTAATTGAAAGGGAAAAGATTGGCCATTTTGTTTAAAAGTCCCCGTAATCTGCTCGGCTTCTATTTCCCCTTCAAATGAAATGAAATGATTTTGTACTTTCGTTATAAAAGTAATCGCTTTCTCCCCATGCTGTTTAACTGTTGTTAAAGGATAATCAAGCAACCCTTGAACGGGAATGCTCATCATTCCAGATAGTTCACTATCTTGCTTTTGCAAGGTCACTTCGATGCCTAGGGGCTGATTTGGAATTTCAATTGCGCCTTCATAATATCCAGCAACATCCACTTTCGTTTCTTTTTCCCTATCTGCCTTATCTGCAGACTCACACGCTGTTAACAGCAACCCAAAAAAAACGATGACGATAAAACACCATATTTTCTGCAAAAAACCCTCCCTTTCCCTTATAAGCGAAGCATCCATCACCTAAAGTAGATCTCATTCTTGAAATCGATACTTTTTAAATCTATTTGTTTAGAAATTCAAACAGCGTCCCTTCCATTTACAAATTTAATGGTCCAAGTGCTTCCACCGTACTTCCCTTTATAAATCAAGCTCGTTTTATCACTTTATTACAAAAACAATGACACGAGCCAAGGTGCTGCATACAACGTCATAAATTGCACCCCATAATTCACTCCCTTACGATGCAAAAATCCAGCCACAAGTGCTACAACAATAACACCAGCTATATTTACAATTCCCGCATCCATATAGGCAAGCATAATGACAAGACCAAAAAATACACCTAACATAGCCTCATGTGGAATAAACCGAAATACAAAGGCACAAATTTGCTGTGCATATTTAATCGTAATATAAAACGTGATACTAATAGCAACAATGGCACCAATCAATGTAGCAACAATAAAATCAGACATAGACAACATATGGTGAAGATTATTTTCTTCTGTAAATACTGGTGGCGCATTAAACAAAGGACCACCCGGGCCAATTGCTGTAGGAGACAAAGGTAAACCTATGGCAATTAATGGGATAAGCGTCCCAGATAAATAAGCTGCGTTTGTCAGTCCATCCATACTGGAAATAGCTCGAGCCGCCTTTTTTACTGGGTCTTTTATTCGACTGGTTAACGTTTCACCAAGGAAAATGGTCATGCCAACAGGACTCATAAAAAAGGTGAGCACTCCTAAGATAGATGAGATCGAAGTTGTACCAATCTCCTTGCCGGTAAGGATTTTAAACGGATTTGGGAACCCTTTTACTTTTTCCGTTCGTCGCATCGCAATATCTTTTTTGCCAAAGCGTGGAAGCTTCCTTCTGCTCCTTCCATTAAGTAACTCTGCTAACTTTAAAATGACTGGGCCTATGGTTATTCCTAAAAAGAAGGATGTAAATACAGTTTGATCTTCAGGAACGATGCCTGTTTCCCAATAAAACATACGTAAGCCTTGAATCAGAAAAGCAAACGGTACAATGGAAAGCAGTGCAATCCAACGATGTTTCGTCATAAGCGCTAAAAAGATGGCACCACCAAGAAAAATTTGGCTCGCGTATTGCGTGATTTCATCAGATAAGGGAGCGATTAAATTCGCCATTAATAAACTCATAGGTACAGCAATCACAGTACCAATAACGGAACCCGATGCCATTTTTCGAATGCTCAGCTCAGGCATGCCATGTTTTTTTAATACCATCGCATGCTCAACCATCGGTGCCGACATCACCCCACCAGGAATTCCGGCAATGGCAACTGGGATAGAATCGGTTAATTTTTTTGCAACAATTGCGGCTATAAAAAAGGCTAGAATAACAATGGGTTCAAAACCTGATAGCACTAGTACTAATGTAACCGGCGCCAAGACAGCGGTTTCATCTGTTCCAGGGGCTATTCCAATAATGGTATACAAAATAGCTCCTGCCACAGAAGCAGCTATCAATTGAATAATTAATACAGCATCCATTGTCTATTCCTCCTCATCCATATAACGGAAATTTCGTTTCGGTTTAATGAGCAAACTGCTAATAATGAATCCTCCAACAGCACCAACTAGGCCAAATATAAGAGGTTTTGGTGGATCATTTGGTGCTATTATATAAGCACCGAGTGTTGTAATCGTAGATATAATAATCGCTATAACGAGATCTTTAATATGTACGAGGTCTTCCCACACCTCAATGTTTTCTTCTTCCTGTCTCTGTTGTGGCATATCGTTTTCTCCTTTACTTCAAACATAGTATCTGAAATTATATTATACAATGTACAGCTAAATTCTTGAAGTCGTTCACATGATAGAAATACATAACGATAACTTTCATTTCATCCTCCACTTTCTATTTCCCTGAAAACTCTTTCGCATATACATTAGCAAAAAGAAGCTGTAAAAAGGCACCGTCTCTTAGATATACTCTGAACCTTTTAACTTTTATGCTTTGCTATAGTGTAAAATAAAAATTCATCGCTTATTATCCTTTTCTATAATTCGTACTGATTTTGCGTCCTTTAAATTGGTAGTTCCTCCAAGACGTTACATGGGTATTGCAAACTTTAGTAACTGTAACTGCACACACATGTACAAAGTGATCTCACATTTTCTGTCCTCTAAATTTGACGTTGTTTTATCCAGTTAAAATAGTTTGTATATAAAATAAAAAATAAGAGTTGCTCTAAATATTTATACCTGTTTTGGGAATGATAACGCTTAAAGCTCGTTACCTATCCAAATTTATTCATTGGAGTGAACAGGCATACACAAACAAAATATTATTCTCCCTATCCATACTTTATACCCACTTTCTTTGCTTATCCACCGAACCCTTTGTACAATAGAATTATCATAAGAGAAGTGAGGAATATAAATCATGAGCAAGAAAAATGTCGAAGATTATCTCACAGAAGGAATGTATGGAACGAGACTGCCCAAAGACCACGAACGAAAGCAATTTTTAGGCACATTACGTGAAAGAATTGTGCTTGCGCTTACGAAAGGACAGGTAATGTCCAATAAAGGTTTAGAACAACTTGAAGAAGCAATGAAAAAAAATCCCGAAGCAAAATTGATTATAAACGGCCATGTTTCCCATCGCTTTTTAACAGAAGAAAAGAAAATTGCAGATAAATACGGCATCTCCCACTCTACAATTACCAATGAGGAAGCGGAAGATACAAATATTGGAGCCGTTTTAACTTATGACTATGCCATTGATAAAGAAGACATTTTCATTCAAGAAGAAACAGAACAACCAGACGATGAAGAAGAAAAGAGAGAAGAAGACGGCTCCTTTTTCACTAAAATAAGAAGCTGGTTTGATTAACAAATGCACTTACTAGTAGCAGGTAGCTTGTAAAAATTATTTCTTTTCTACAAGCTACCTGATTCTTTAATGCAAAATTAGTAAAAATAATCTTTAGCTGCAAGTACTTTCTAGCCCATATTTAACTAATTAGGCATATCCGTTTTAAAAGGCACTTTCAACTAGCTTATTTTTTCAGTCGATACTCTGCTCGAGCTGTTTTATAAAACGAAGCAGCCATTAATAGTATCACGATCGAGAAAGGCAATGCAGCAATAATAAGCATGTTTTGCAACCCTTGCGTGCCACCAAAATAAACAATAATGGCAGCCAAGGCGGATTGCATGACACCCCACATAATCTTTACCGAATTACGAGGATTCAACGTTCCGTTTGTGCTTAGCATTCCTAACACAAAGGTAGCGGAATCGGCAGAAGTAATAAAGAAAATAGCCACAACGAGGAGGGTAATTATTGACATAACAAACCCTAGTGGATATTGCTCTAAAACGCCAAAGGTGGACGTTTCAAGCGAAAACTCAGAAATCTTTGCCATGCCATTCTGTTCCAAGTTCAATGCGGAAACACCAAAAACAGAGAAAAAGATAAAACAAATGATGGATGGTACGGCGAGTACACCAATCATGAACTCCTTTACAGTTCTCCCTTTAGAAATACGCGCAATAAAAATTCCGACAAACGGAGCCCATGAAATCCACCAAGCCCAGTAAAAAATTGTCCAATTATTAATCCATGTTCGTTTATTTTCATCTTGCGGAGCTAAGCGTAAACTCATATCAAAAAAATCCGATACATAACTTCCTAAAGTATGTGTAAACATGTTCAATATATCTAAAGTCGGGCCTGCAAAAAACAACAGGAGTAATAACACAACAGCTAACCCCATATTGGCATTGCTCAAATATTTAATTCCTCTTCCGATTCCCGACCAGGAAGAAGCAATAAATAACACCGTTGCCGTACCTAAAATGAGTAGTTGCATCCAAAACGTTGCAGGAGTGTCAAATAAAAACGCTAATCCTCCGTTTATTTGCGCTGAACCAAATCCAAGTGTTGCGGCAACACCGATAACTGTCGCAAAAACTGAAAGTACATCGATCACTTTACCAAACATGCCACGCATGCTTTTCTCCCCAAATATGGGCATTAACGTCACACTAATCAGTCCAGGTTGATCTCGATGAAACTTAAAATAAGCCAACACGAGTGCAACAATACCATATACTGCCCACGCATGGATGCCCCAATGAAAAAATGTATACTTTAAACTTTCTCGAATAGCTTCGTCTGAACCAGGAGTCGGTCCAGGTGTACTTTTAAACGCGTGAGAAATTGGTTCTGCTGTTGTCCAAAACACGAGTCCTATTCCCATTCCTGCACTAAATAACATTGCAAACCAAGATGGTAAACTAAATTCCGGATCATCTTTTTCTTTACCAAGCTTAATATTTCCATATCGTGAAAAAATGAGATAAATACTAAAAGCCAATATGACCATAACAGCTAGTAGATAATACCAGCCAAAATAATCGGATACTGCCGCCGTTACATTTGCTGTGAAATTTTCCAAGCCTATAGGCGCTACCGAACCCCAAACAACAACTGCAATACATATAACTAAGGAATACCAAAATACACTAGTGACATTCTTCATCCATTCACCTCTTCACTGATTTAAGGGCTTTTCGCTTTCACTAGCATTACGTATACCCCGTTTTTAAATAATTAAAACAACTTTTTTACACGTAAATACGCTTAAAAAGCCTAACATTCTTTCTTAACAAGTTATTGTTTGATTCATAATATATTTGGTTTCAAACATCATTTAGCCAATTTCATCCAATCTGTCATTACTTTTTTAAGCTTTTTTTGTAAGATAAGAATGTAAGATTGTATATGAAAAACGGCGCCATTTCCACCTTGATTTTGGCAAAAAAGCATGTTTTATTAACGGTAAGGAGGTTGCTAATGTGAAGATAAACATTGATATTGATGCCAAACATAAGGACACATGCGTTACGATCCAAGCAAACGAATGGTCTAACGAGCTCAAAGCAATTGTGGATTATTTACAAGACAAAGAAGCTGCTCCAGCACGATTATTTGCAGTAGATAATGAACAAACGATTTTGTTACATCCACAGAAAATTGATTATATTTATGCTGCGAATAGAAAAATTTTTGCTGCTATCGGAGATAAACGTTTTGAAATAAGGATGAGATTATACGAAGCTGAAAAAACTTTAAAACATGCACATTTCATGCGCTTTTCAAAATCTGTTATTGGAAACGTACTTCGAATAGCGTATTTTGAACTACATTTTAATGGCAATCTATGTGTTTATTTTCAATCGGGTAATAAAGAATACGTGAACCATAAATATGTGAAAGCAATTAAAAGAAAACTAATGATGGGTGGAGAAAAAAATGTGGATTGAAGCCATAAAACGCTTAACAGTTGGCGTCGCTATTGCTGGATTAATCACGTTTATCGTGCTTACCGTTATTACCTTTCAAGACATCGAAATATCAATCATGCATTTTTGGAAAAGTTCGCTATCTACGCTATTCATAGCGTCTTACTTTGCATTAGCATCATTTCTATTTGAACGAGAGCATTGGAGTCCATTAAAGCAAACAAGCATTCACTACCTGTTGTCAAATTTATTCTTTTTTCCCATAGCTATTTGGGCAGATTGGCTACGTATGTCCATCATATCATTACTATTCGCAATTGTAACCTTCACTATTCTATACGCTATCATTTGGATTATTGGCATCTGGATACAAAAAAGAAACGTCTTGCAATTGAATAAGGCAATAAAGTAATGCTTCAAGCTCGAGTTTTTACCCTTCATTTATTTTCTATGTCCGAAAGACTTTTAACAAGTTGACATCCAAACTCTCGAAATGGTGCATCTTATGTCTGGAATAAAAAACTGTCTTTAGAAAACGAAGGCTTGTCGTCAAAGTTTTTATGGTGAGAGAACGCTGTCGTTTTTAAAAAGATTTTATGCAAGGTAACAGTTTATTTTCATCGTAGTCAGTGATTTATCCAATATACTTACGCATGATGGTTGCCCCAATTCTCTCTTTAATAGCTCCAGCTTTCTTGTAACGGGGATCGTTTGCTACAATAGTTATATACGGATACGGAGGGATACAATGCGATTAAAAAACAAACAAGTCATTGCACTTGTAGATCATGACTTTGAAGACTTGGAACTTTGGTATCCAGTCCTGCGTCTACAAGAAGAGGGAGCAACCGTTCATTTAGTAGGTAAGGAAGCTGAAAAAGTATACCATGGGAAATATGGTGTACCAGCTACTTCCGAATTCGCATTCTCTGACGTCTGCGTTGACGACTATGATGCTATTTTAGTCCCTGGAGGTTGGGCACCAGATAAATTGCGACGCTATTCAGAGGTAATTCAAATGGTACAAGCAATGAATGAACAACAAAAGCCAATCGGACAAATCTGCCATGCTGGATGGGTATTGATTTCAGCGAACATCTTAACCAATAAAAAAGTGACGAGCACTCCTGGCATTAAAGATGATATGATGAATGCAGGAGCTACTTGGATAAATGAGCCTGTCGTTGTTGACGGCCACCTCATTTCAAGTCGCAGACCACCAGACTTACCAGCTTATATGAAGACATTTTGTAATGTTTTAGCAAACAAAAACCAATAAAGCAGCCTTCATTCTTTTAGACAAGATTTATCCAGCACACATCTTCCGAAGCTTGTAGTGGGAGTTTTACAACACGCACTATTCGGAATACATGTACATTGTTTATAATTAGATGGTCTATGCATACTCCTGTGAACCAAATACGGTATACAGGAGTATTTTTCCTATTCATCTACACTTTACACAAAGAAATCGTTTCCATATAATAAAAGAAAGAATCATCTGATAAAATTAATGTCACATTTAAAAAAAGACAATCTAGTATCTCTTGTCTTGTTATTGGAACGAATTAAACGTAGAAGGCCGTTTTGCTTCCACTTTATCCCGAGAATTTGGAAAAAGGAAGCCTTACAGCAATTCAAAAAGGGGAACAAGGAGGGGCATGATGAAGAAAGTAAAAGAAGGGGAATTACTATGGGAACCAAGTTCAGAGAGAAAAGCAGCCGCAAAAATAAACAGCTACATGCAATGGTTACATGAACATAAAAATTTGTATTTTCAGGATTATCACAGTTTATGGAATTGGTCTGTAAAAGAAATAAAAGTATTTTGGGAAAGTATTTGGGAGTATTTCGATTTGCAAGCAAAAAAAGACTATCAAACTGTGTTGTCTTCACATCATATGCCAGGAGCAAAATGGTTTCCTGAAGCGACTGTGAACTATACAGAGCACATTTTTCGAAATAGATGCCATTCGGATCAACCAGCTATCATCCATACCTCTGAACGTAGAAAAGTGTCTGAAGTCTCTTGGCACAAATTGTATCAAGATACAATAGCTATACAACAAACATTGAAACGGCTGGGCATTCAAAAGGGAGACCGTGTCGTTGCTTATATACCAAACATTTATGAAGCTGTCGTTGCCTTCCTAGCTACTGCAAGCCTCGGAGCAGTATGGTCGAGTGCTTCTCCAGATTTCGGCACGCAAAGTGTTATTGATCGGTTTCAACAAATTGAACCGACGTTATTTTTAACGGTAGACGGGTACCAATATGGCGGAAGAATATTTGACAGAACAGACGTAGCAGCAGAAATTCAATCCAGTCTGCCAACCTTAAAAGCGACGATCGCTATTTCCTATTTAGATGATCAGGCTACTTTTTCTTCATTACAACATGTTGTGCATTGGGAAGAAGCAATCAGCCAGGCAGTCAAAGGTGATATTGAATATACACATGTTGCGTTTAATGATCCTTTATGGGTACTCTTTTCTTCTGGAACGACTGGAAAACCGAAGCCGATCGTTCACAGCCAAGGCGGTATTTTATTAGAACATTTGAAAGCATTGACATTTCATGCTGACCTCGGAGAAAGTGACCGCTTTTTTTGGTTTACCACAACGGGATGGATGATGTGGAACTTTCTAGTAGGTGGTCTACTGACTGGAAGTACGATTATCTTATATGATGGAAATCCTGCTTACCCTTCCAAAGAAAGATTATGGCAATTAGCGGAAGAAACGAAATTGACCGTGTTTGGAACAAGTGCAAGTTATATTACAGCTTGCATGAAGGACGCTATAAAACCGTCTCAACAATATGACTTGAGCCATTTAAAGAACATAAGCTCTACCGGATCACCACTTCCACCTGAAGGTTTTCTATGGTGTTATGAAAATGTAAAAAAAGACCTATGGATTGCCTCTGCCAGCGGTGGTACGGATGTATGTACGGCGTTTATTCTCGGCGTACCTACTTTACCAGTCTATGCGGGCGAATTGCAGTGCCGTGGCTTAGGAGCTAAAATTGAAGCTTTTGATGATAATGGTGTGCCTCTTATTGAGGAAGTTGGTGAACTTGTCTTAACAGAGCCTTTTCCTTCCATGCCAATCTATTTTTGGAATGATCCAGATGGGGAACGTTTAAGAGAAAGCTATTTTGACATGTTCTCAGGTATATGGCGACATGGTGATTATTTAAAAATAACGGAACGAAACACGTGCGTCATCTATGGAAGATCAGATGCAACCATTAATCGCGGTGGCGTGCGTATTGGAACGAGTGAAATATATCGAGCAGTTGATCGCATTCCAGACATTGAGGATAGTTTAATTGTAGATATTCCTAGTAGAGACAGTGATTCATTTGTTCCTTTATTCGTCGTTATGAAAGATGGATACCTATTAACAGACGACCTAAAACAGAAAATCAACCAGCATATCCGTGCCCATTGCTCTCCACGTCACGTTCCTACTGCTATTTATGAAGTACCAGAATTACCAAGAACGTTAAACGGTAAAAAATTAGAGATTCCCGTAAAGAAGATATTACAAGGAAAACCAATGGAACAAATTGTTAACAAAGGGTCTTTGCACAATGCAAGCGCATTGGATGCATTCTTTCAGTTTAAAGAAAAAATGAAGATGTAAACGTAGAAGCCCCCTATTGATTAGGGGGCTTCATTCATGGTCTAGGAAATTACAAAATTTTTCATCTGTGGATAAACTAACTAAGTTATTTAGCCACGTCCGGCGTAAGCGCCCAGCAACTAGGCGACTTCACTTCATTGCCCTAAGTGAAGTCATCATCGGTTTGTTTTAAATAGGAAGGCCGACTAAAGACGGGGCTTGTCTCCTGTTGCAGGAGCATGATTCCTAAAACTTTCGTTGCTTCGTTCCACTCGCTACGTTGCTAAACGGGCGCCCCGAGCCTTTGTTCCTAAAAGTACTTGTATGATGGAATGGTTATAAATGCGTCAGTTATAACATACGCATCCTCACTGTTTGCTTTTGCGTAAGTAAGCTAACCACGACATAAACAAAGAAAGAAATGACGACTGGCATAACCACCGAATGGAGACCGAATGGCTGTGGAAAGAATAGATCAGAGATGATATACAATCCTACGCCAGTAATCATGGATGCAAGCGCGCCATATTTATTGCCTTTTTGCCAATACAATCCAAGCACAATCGGCCAAATAAATGCTGCCTCTAAGCCACCAAAAGCAAATAGATTTAACCAAATAATTAGGTCAGGCGGGTTTAAAGCCATCAAGAAGATGACTGCACCAAGCAAAGCTGTAATCCCTATACTCATTCGTTTAATTGTCTGTTGAGAGGCATCTGGCTTCACATAGTTTAAGTATACATCTTTCACAATCGTTGAGCTTACTAGAAGTAATAACGAATCTACTGTTGACATAATCGCTGCCATAGGTGCAGCAAGTACGATTCCTGCCAACCAATTCGGCATCACTTCTAAAGCAATTAATGGCATAACCTTATCGCCAACTTCAATGCCTGGTAAGATAGGTCTAGCAAAAACACCGATTAAATGCATATTAAGCATGATAAATCCTACTACAACGGTACCAATAATAATCGCACGATGCATCGACCGAGCGTTTTTATAAGACATAGCTCGTACAGCAATTTGTGGTAAAGCAACCACACCTACACCAACTAGAATCCAAAATGAGGATACATAATTAGGTGTTAATTGCCCTTCAGAACCATAAGGGGTGATTAAATTCGGGTTTTCAGCAGTTAAATCAGCAATAAGTGCTGGGACTCCACCGCCTGCGATAATGACTGCAATAAGTAAAATAAGTGTACCACCAAACATGATACTTCCTTGGATTGCATCTGTTAATGCTACGGCTCGAAACCCGCCAACCGTAACATAGATTAATACTGATACAGCAAAAATGAATAATGCGCTCGTATAGTCAATTCCAATAAGCGATTCAATTAATCTTGCACCGCCAATCCATTGCGCAGCCATCGCTGAAAATAAGAAAATAATAATACTAAGTGCCGAGAAAATAACGACCCACTTGGATTGATAGCGTTCCTTTAAGAAATCCACCATCGTTAAAGCTTTATACTTTCTTGTAACAACAGCAAATTTCTTTCCCAAAATCATTAAAACAAAATAACCAGTTGCCACCTGTGACATAGCGAGCAATACCCAGCCAAGCCCTTCATTATAAGCTGTTCCAGGTCCACCAATAAAACTGCTTGCGCTCCCATACGTTGCAGTCATTGTCATAGCCAGCACAAATCCTCCGAGACTTCTGCCGCCTAAAAAATAATCCTGTGCAAAATTAGTAGATGTCTTTAAGTAACCACCTGCCCATATTCCTGCTCCAAAAATAATAATAAGTATTGCAATTAACGGTATGAGTGATTCCCAATTCATTCTTCTATCTCCTCATCAAATGGAATGGCTACGAAATATTTCTTTACAATGACTGTTACGAGCACCGCCATAACCATAAACCCAAGGATACAGCTATAGAAGAACCATGCAGGAAAGCCGAGAATATATGTATATTGATTAGGTTCTTTATTACCCAAGCCATAAGCAAAAGCAAACCACCATATAAAATTAAAAATAACCAAACCTACGCCTATCCACGCTTCTCGATTGGCGATTTTTTCATCCTGCTTCTTCAAAGACTTCACTCCTTATACGTTTCTACAAGTTTCATTAACATTAATATATCGTAATTATTTCATGAATGTAAAGAATGAGAAAGATAAATGTCTTTGGGAATAGCTGATAGATGCTACTCCACATTGTACAAAAATGACTGTTTAAGTATGTAGAATTTGAATGAGTAACTGCATAAACGTTTCCGAAGTACATATTATGTACATTAAGATAATTATAAACATAGATTTGAACCTCTCGTGACTTAAGTCATGAGAGGTTCAAAATATCTTCTGTTACCACTTCTACGGTAGCATAAGATATTTTCTTGTAGATACCCCTAACATTTCTTTTTTAACGTTTTTAGCCAAGAAGTCTCCATCTTCAAGCGTGTGAAGGGTGAAATCCGTGTTGTGACAACCATTTCTTTGATGGCTGCATTTCTTTTGCTCCTGGGTATGCATGCCTTCTAAAAGGGTCTAAACCAGCTCTTTCAGCTGTGCAAAATACAGCTCATATTGGTCTAATAAGCTGTACAGTTCTTTCTTGGCAGAACGTAAGCCGATTTTAAAAAAAGATAGCTCCCTACTCGCTAATTTAAATTTATTGACATTAAAATACACCTTGTAGGTACGTTGCCATCCATTTACCATTTTGTTAAGGTGTATTTTCTGAATATTTTTTACTTTTTAACGTGATTCCGAACCACTCTACAAGCGTTAAAGCTTGTAGAAAGAAAATAGAGTACAAAAACCAGTTCCTACGTAAAAGATTAAGCGTACCAAAAGCGGACATCTAAGGTTAAGACGCTCCGAAGTAACGCGTAAAGAGACGGAAGGTTACTTTCGTCGTGAAACTTACCATCTTCAAGCTAAGTGGGAATAGTTCATACATGCTAACTTTAAACACACAAGAAATTTTGAAGTGATTCAAATTACATTGTGAGGGGAGTATTCATTTTTGATATGACGCAGAAATAGGCTTAGGGGCCTTAAAAACAAATCGTGGCTCACACTCTTTTCCTAACAATTCAATCGTCACATCAGAAAAAGCATAAATATTTAAACAAGCTGCTATACGTATGCTGATCCCCATGCAACATTTGCAATTTTGTTCATGAGAAATATATTCTGCTTTGCATTTCATTTTTAAAACATTACAAGAAATGTCTGTTCCATTTGGAGCACACATATAAAAAGTCTCTACTTCCCAAAAAGGGCAAACATACCAACCGCATCGTACTCCCTTTTCATTTAAAAATTCCAGTGTTATAAAACCTTGAATTAAAATTTCTACTTCTTGTAGTTTAACAATATGCCCATTCATTATTACTTCTATGCTCTCACGTTTAGAAGGGTTTGAATGCTCCGTACAACTAATTGCTCCTTCTTCCAAAACATTTAACGGGTTTCCTTCATGATCAGATAAAAAACAATTTATGTGCTCACATTCTTTTTCGGCTATTTCAGGTCTATATACAATTTGAATATCTAAATTTCCCTTACAATAATTAATTGCAGTATCGCCTTTACATTGTGCTTCAATTAATTGTAAATCACATACTGTGGCACTTATTGATTGCCCACCAGTTAACGTAGTCTTATAATCCCCATTGATAAATAGTTCAATTTCTCCTTCACATTTTTTATCAATGACAACTACAAATGTGCTAAGGACGCCTTTTAACTCTACACCACTCCAAAGAGTCGACCTTGTTCCATCACTAGGAACATTAAATTTGAAACAGATGTTATCCTGAATACATATTCCCTTTTTAATGGGTACTTTTTCTTTTAATTTAATGTTCGTTAGCTCACTTATCCAATCATACACCCTACTTACACGTACACATTGTAAATCAGGTTGATAACTCATCTTACTTTTCCTCTCATATAGTATATTTAGACGGTAGATTTCGCCCACTATTTTTAACATTTATTTGTTATGAATACCTTATACTTTATACAGTGCAAAAATTATATCTCTATTGGATGCGCTACTACGACGAATCAAATTTAAATGTTAGGAAAGCGTAAATATATGAAGGTTAGATAACTTTTATATCCATTCGTTAAATTTAAGCAATTTATATTTTATTACTGCTTTTGTTACCTGTTGATTTTTTAAAGCATTCAAATCACAACTTTATAACCTCATATTAAAATATTTTATAATTGACGTTCACCGCAATTTTTTCAAATCCGTTAAAAATAAATTATTATTCAAGATTATACTATTATTTAAAGAATTTTAGTGATTGGACTTTATATTAATTAGGTAATAAATCCAAGCTTATAATGAAAAATATGACTTAATAGTTTGTGCTAACTAGCAGTAGACTATCCATTTGAAGAATCCTCTTTATAATTATTTTGTAAGGATTTTATACGTAATAGAATTCTTAACATTCTTCACTTTACAACATTCTTTATTTGTTGAAAATTCCCAAGGAAGGGATATTCTCTTCCTTGGGAGATTCATTCAATTCATATGATGAATAATACACTGCATAAAAGTTGTGCAAATCTATTTCTACGATAATCTCAAAAATATCTCAGTAAACTCATTTTGCTGTTTTTGGGTAGCAATTACTTTTAAATTATCCTTTTGAGAATATAACCAATCTATTTAATGGCTGTTTTTCAATTAACTCTGTTTTAAATTATGCAAGAGTGTCATCTATTCTAATTATCGTTAAGGCTGCACCTTGACCACTTTGCAATGTGGCTGCACCTAATAAACCAAATAACTGTAGTGTAATCGTGCTACCTGCATTTAAATTTGTTATAACATCTGCACTTAAACTACTCACTGATACAACAGGACTTCTTTGGGAACTAGTCAAAGGAACGTTATTTACCAGTATACGTGCACCTATTAATAATGCTAAGGTAAAGTTTACATTGTACGAAATATAGTAACGCCCTACGGATGGAATTGTAAAAACTGTATTTGCACCATTTACTGTAATATTATTTAAATTTTGAGAGTTCGGCAAAGGAACCGGTGTTCCACCAAGTACTACGGCAATTAATGATTGTGAGGTATTTGCTGCAAATCCTGACGTTTCAGTAATGACTTCCCCTGTTGGACCTGTGGCTCCTGTTGGTCCTGTGGCCCCTGCTGGACCTGTGGCTCCTGTTGCTCCTGCTGGACCTGTGGCTCCTGTCGCTCCCGCTGGACCTGTGGCTCCTGATGGACCCGTGGCTCCTGTCGCTCCCGCTGGACCTGTGGCTCCTGTCGCTCCTGATGGACCTGTGGCTCCTGTCGCTCCTGCTGGACCTGTGGCTCCTGTCGCTCCCGCTGGACCTGTGGCTCCTGATGGACCTGTGGCTCCTGATGGACCTGTGGCTCCTGATGGACCCGTGGCTCCTGTCGCTCCATCTGCCCCTGCTGGGCCTGTGGCTCCTGTCGCTCCCGCTGGACCCGTGGCTCCTGTCGCTCCCGCTGGACCCGTGGCTCCTGTCGCACCTGCTGGACCTGTGGCTCCTGTCGCTCCTGCTGGACCTGTGGCTCCTGTGGCCCCCGCTGGACCTGTGGCTCCTGTCGCTCCATCTGCTCCCGTTGGACCTGTCGCTCCTGCTGGACCTGTGGCTCCTGTCGCTCCCGCTGGACCCGTGGCTCCTGTCGCTCCATCTGCCCCCGCTGGACCCGTGGCTCCTGATGGACCCGTGGCTCCTGTCGCTCCCGCTGGACCCGTGGCTCCTGTCGCTCCCGCTGGACCCGTGGCTCCTGTCGCTCCTGCTGGACCTGTGGCTCCTGTCGCCCCCGCTGGACCTGTGGCTCCTGTGGCCCCCGCTGGACCTGTAGCTCCTGTCGCCCCTGCTGGACCTGTGGCTCCTGTCGCCCCCGCTGGACCTGTGGCTCCCGATGGACCTGTGGCTCCTGTCGCTCCCGCTGGACCCGTGGCTCCTGTCGCTCCTGTTGGACCGGCGGGGCCTCTAGGTCCTCTTACGCAACCACCACAGTAACTATTATCAAATCTTATATTTGACAAATAAATCACCTCTTTTTTCGTTTTAAGAGCATTTATTATTTGAAAATAATTGTATTTACATTGTTTTAGCCTTCCTCTTTACAACCTTTAGTGAAGTAAATCAAAGACTTGAACTTCATTTTTATTGAAAAATTCAAAAAAATAATACCCTGTCAAAGTTTATTATTTTAAAACCTTATTGAATACATACTCATATCTTTTTTAATTGCTATCTATTTCATAGCGAGGAGTAATACAAATTTGCCCAGATGATATGTTACCAGGATTTCCTATCGGTATCGTAACTTCAATACGTGTAAAATTATTACTAGTAAACCCTACACTACTTCCTTCATATACTGTTAACGAATTACCGATTTGTATATTATTATTAAAAAATTTAAATATAACAAAATCTGAGTTCCCTTCATCATAAGCTAAAAAACCCGAAGCAAAAATTTTTACATTTGGAGAAACATATACATCTTGGCTATTAGCTTCTGGTACACTCCAACCTGTACATATGCGATCCATCACAAATGTAGAGGGTTCTTTTTCACAACTATATGAGCAACAAAAACTGCTACAACAACAAGACATTTTTATTATCACACCCTTCATAAATAGCCTTTTATGATAATCGAATAACAGAAAGCGAAGCGCCTGTTGCTCCTCCTCCTAATAAGGTAGCAACACCTATAACCCCAAATAGTTGCAATGAAATAGTGTCATTCTGATTTAAAAAAAGTATGACATCACTGTTGAAATTGGAAGTGGAAATAATAGGTGAAATTATAGAACCTGGTATTGGACTTCCATTTCTTATTAATCTCGTATTCGAAAGAAGGGTTGCCGTCGTATTTACTTGATAGGTTAGATAATATCTGCCACTTACCAGTACTGTAAAAATAGTATTTGCCCCATTTACTACAAACCCATCAAGATCTTGATTGTTTGGCAAAGATACAAGGGTCCCTCCAAGAACTACTACAATTGTAGTTCCAGTAGTATTGGAAGCATACATAGAGTTATTCGTAACATCTTTATCTGTAAAATTAGATTTATCATTGCAAAACGGTATTTGAGCACACATCGACAAAATGCCCCCCTTTCAAGACTAAATATTTTATCCGATTATTAAAATTTATAATTAATTGAAAAGGATATTTTCACATTTGAACTACCAGTTCCGCTTCCTACAATTCCAATAGAATTAACTCCCTCTAAAGTTATAGAACGACACTCTCCAGGATCCACCACAAAACCTGAAACTGCTGTACCATTTACATATAGTTCTGCTGTAGGTGATCCAACTACCAATCCATTGTTCTCAATTACAATAGTTGCATTTATGATAAAAGTAGATACGTTTTCCCAAACAGAAATCGGTGTAGTAGCTGTATCTTCTAAAGAGATCGTGCAACAAACCGCATCATTAATACAGCAAAGTGAATCATTATTACAAAGTCCCAATTGCGCCATCATATACCATCCCCTTTTTGTATTCATCATATTTTATGAGTGGCGCAATGAATTGGAGTGGATGAATGTGTTTTTAATAGAAAAAATGTACGTGCGTCTATTAGCACAGGAATTAAAACATATACCTGTTAAATAACATGAGAAATAACTTTATATTTTAATATTGCAGTCTGTGATTCCGACTCAAAACTTCAAAAAATAACAATCATTTTATGTGAAAACAGATGGAAAGGTAAAAACAAATAATAAATATCCTATGATGGATACTAGTTTCTAAGGATTAGGATATCTAGAGGGGGTTATGCTGATCTAGAAAAAACAGATGAATTTTGAAAAAATAAATACGAGTATCCAATCAGCTAATCAAGTTAGTAGCGTTTTAATAAAATACGTGGAGATTTATTTATTCTGTTTTTAATGTACGCAGTAAAAATAGCGGTGGATAATTAAAAGCTAACTACAAAACACACAAGAACAAAGGCTCGGGGCGGCCGTTCAGCAATGTAGCGAGTGGAATGAATCAACGAAAGTTTTAGGAATCATCTCTGCAACAGGAGTATGCCGGCGCCCTCCGGCAAGCCCGTCTTTAGTCGGCCTTCTTATTTAGGAGGAACCGATGGTGACTGATCGTAGGGCGATTCGTAAAGTCGCCTAGTTGCTGGGCGCTGGCGCCAGACGTGGCTAAATTTTATAATTTCCTAGACCAAAAAAACCCCTTATAGTAATAAGAAGTTAATAACTTTTATTTACAAGGCAGCCTCCATTCTTTACTGAAGATGTTAGTGTTAAGGAGCAATAGCTGAAAATCGAGATTGGAAAGCATCCTATTGAGTCATGAATCTTTGCACTTCTATTCGTAATTTTTAATTTTATTTTCAACCATTTCCCTTAGCATCATGTCTATTTCCAGTTGAAAACTTCCCCGCACTAAATAATTAGAAAAACGATGCTATTCGCCAAATTTTATGGCGAATAACATCGTTTTTCTTATATGATAAACCTTTTAACTTTTATGCTTTCCTATAGTGTAAAAAATTCTTGTCATCTTTATAGACCAGAGTTCTTGCTTTAACTTTTCAATATTATTCACATGTACAATTCGTATTATAATATTTTATATTCACTCTTTTTCAGCACATTAATATACTATTTACGAAACATCAATATATGACAAATGCGGATTTATTAAAACTCAAAAAAATATTTATCTTGTAGCAACTTATCACCATTTTCGCATTTTAAACTAGATAACCTATTTGATGTTTTATTTACATTAAAAGAAAGAAATTGATCTTACTCGGAGGTGTTTGCTACGATGCAGGAAAATAATATAGCTGGATGTCAAGAGCTCCTATGTATTAATACAGAGAAAGTATATGACTGGATTTTAAATGAATCCTTATTTGATTTGAACTTAATGGATTTACATTTGCCATTAAATCCGAATACTGGTGAGCATTTAACATGCGAAGATATTGATGTAGACACTGTCACATGTAAAGTTACACCTAATTGTGTGGAACCAATATCTATTTTAAGCCGTGTAGACCAAAACTTTATAATTGATGGAACTGAAGTAACGCTACAACTAGTAAATATCCGAAAAAATTTTAAGGTAACAGTTTTTGTAGATTTAATTTCAGAATTAGGAGAAGGAACAATTGAAGTATGCGAAGCAGAGTTCACTCGTTGCGAACAGGTAGTTCTTTGCGCCCCTGAAGGAACAGATATTGATGTATACTTCACAGATTTAGATTGTTTTGTATGTACTGCTACATGTGACCAGATGACACATCCAAACCAACTTGACATTACGCTACAAGTTCGTCTTTGTCAAAGCATCCAATCCACGTATGACGTTACCCTAGAAATTATAGCAGAGTTCTGTGAACCAAGAGATATTCTTCCAATTGCTCCTTGCCCAACCCCATCTATGCCACCACAATGTCCTGTTATATTTCCACACAATTGCGATTATTAGCATAGCGAGAAAGAGAGGAAACTATCCTCTCTTTCCTTTTATTATGGCCTTAGAAAGGGATTTTTTTCTTCCATCCCTCCAACTGATTGTTAGTGCCCAAAAATTAAAAGCCTTAAAACATTTTGTTCAGCTCGCGTCTTTCAATGTTTGAGAAGACAGTCTTACAGCACCTAAATCTCCTTTTTTAAAGTACCTTTAAATTAAATCCATGGTCTACTTACAATTAATAAAGATGCAAGAAAAACTACTCGATTGAAGGGTACACTTTCTAATAAAAGTTAGCCCCTTTTCTGAAGTATTTCTGTAACAATTCAACACATAAATTCTTAAGAACGTATTTTTAACATGCGAATTGCATCACAATAGAAATTATCATATTTCATAATGGATTTCATTTAGCAGAAACATAAATATCAATAGGGCTATTTAAGTGAATACAAGCTTATTATGATTCTACTTATATACATGCGTGGAAAGCTTTTATTTGGGCTCTTCGCTAAATACGATGAAATAGCATAAAACACAGTTTAATAGCTTCTATAAAATCTATGAAAAAACCAAATCAAAACCGGACAAGGGAACGGATTTAATTGCTTCGCTCCACAATCACCACCTGATACAAGTCCAATTAAGCAACATCTTATTCGATGTATAATTTTCTTTCTAGGTGGTATCCTAAGTATTGGACAAGGGAACGGGTTTGGTTGCGAGCGACACATGACTCCATACTGATACCTGTTCTTTTTATTTGATGGAAAAGTCTAGTTTCCCAGCAAGAAGATACACCATAGCTACAATATTTTTATCAGACCGGTACCCTCTTGCCTTTCGTTTAGCCGTCTGGAACAAGCTGTTAATACCCTCTAAAATACCATTATTTAATTGCGATTGAAACCATTGAACTACACCATCAAAATGCTTTTTTAACGTCTTTGCCAGCTTTATCATTGGTTCTAGTCGAGATCGTAATCCCCATTGTATCCAGTCTTCCAATACCATAGGAGCGATGGGAGCAGGGTATTGATAAATTTCTTGCAAACAAAGTCGCATACGATAAGCTTTGGCAGTATCTAATTCTGTATCTTTCAGTTTATCCAGCATGGCTTTTTGTTTCTTCGTTAAATTTTCTTCATTTTTCAACCAAGCATAACGGGTATTTTTGAGCTCAGCACATGTCTTACGCTCGTTGCGACGAACTTCGTCTACAGCTTTGTTAGCCTCTTGAATCACATGAAATTTATCAAAAGTGATAGAGGCTTCCGGAAAATAGTCAGAGGCGCCTTTAATAAAAGCAGGTGACATATCCATGCAGACTTCTGTTATATTTTTCGCATGACCACCTTGTTCTTCTAGGCGTTCTTTACACGTTTTCCATGTAGCAGCATCTTTTCCTTTGGCAACATGAATGACATTCTTTTTATCTGAGTCCACAAATATAGTAATATATTGGTGCCCGCGCTTTGATGACGTTTCATCCGTATTAATCTTAGTAACATGAGAAAGGTCTTGATGAGCCATAGCTTGATCTACATAATGATGTAATATTCGCCATAAACGTGTATCGTGCTCCCCCACTAAGCGACTTACTGCATTCATTGGCATGTCTTTAACAAGCATCATAATCCACGCATCAAATAGCTTTGTAAAAGAAGCTCGTGGTTTTATAGCCCAAGGGATAGAAACACGACGCTTTTTTCCGCAGTTTTCACAATCTGTACGTGGGTGTTCTGCATGAATATAGCATGGGTATTCTAAAAAGTTTAAATGACGCCATGTCCGGTTGTAATCAGCAATATCAAAAAAACGTTGATTTTTAGCCCCGCACTCCGAACATGAAAATAAAGCATCTCTATCTACTTTTAAATAGACATCTAGCTGTTGCTTTATTTCATCAAATATACAGACATGGATATACCAAGGTTCTGGAATATGGAACACATTTTCAATATCCTTAATTTCTATTAACATATGAAAACCACCTAACATTTTATTTTGATAGTTTTCAGTATGTCCAACCTTATTTCATTTTAATCAGCGAAGGGGCTTTATTTGTTTACTTATGTCATCGGCTAGCTTTAAAGTTTGTAATCCATGAAGGGCAGTAACGGTTGGAGATTTTTGTAGCTTGATTGAATTTATAAAGTCTTGTAGCTGTAACTGTAATGATTTTTGTTTTTTAAATGATATTGTCTTAGATGATAGAGAATCTGTAATTTCCAATTTATTAGCCAAAAGATCAGCTTGAATAAACGTATTTTCTGTAAAAACATGAATAGATCTTACTTTCTTTTTTGATTGAAAACTTGCTGACAATTGAATAATAATATCATCAGGAATAGATGCGATAGCTACAGCATGCGTTAAATTATTATTGCTCATTCTCCCCATTGATTCAAATTCGAAGCATTTGTTTTTAAAAATTTCTTGTACAATATAAATATCGTGCATCATTAAATCTTTGACTACATTTGCTTGTTCAGTTCTTTCACTATAAGGATGCATTCTATGAAACTCCATTCCAATAACAGATTCATTTTTTAAATGCATCATTAAAAATTGAATTAAAGGATTAAATAGTTCAATATGTCCTATCTGAAGACATAAATTCGTTCCTTTAACTTTACTAATCAGTTGTTCTGCTTGATAAATAGTCTCAGTAATTGGCTTTTCCAACAGCATGTGTACATTATACTCTACACAAACAGAACTAATAACATAATGATATTTAGTTGGAACTGCAATGCTTATTGCGTCCACCTCACTTAATAGAGATTGCAAGGTTTGAAATGATTGTACTCCATATTTGTTGGAAATTTCTTTTGCTTTTTCCTCATTATTGTCATAAATACCAATGAACTTACAATATTGGTCAAGCTTTAAATATGTTCGTACATGATTTTCACCCATTTTACCTGTGCCAACGACACCAACTTTAATCATAATTTATCTCCTCGCTCATAATTACTTTCAACTTAAAAGCTTTTTTAAATAAAATGTTAGGTTTGTCGCTTAAGGGTAACTACAGCTTGAGCTATAAAGAAATGGTGATAAGTTAATGAAATGACTACTATAAAAAGCTTTCACTTAATGGCAAATTCGTTTCCATATAAATTTTTAATACAAAAAAAAGAAGAAAGGATTTCTTATTTATTCTATGCAGAATACGCAAAAGATAAATAGACCCCTATAACAATTACAAAAATTGGACGAAATTTTGAAGTAACGCTTTTATTTCAATATGAAAAGGAATGAGCTTGATCTGGATGAAAGAATTTTTTGTAGAAGACTCCCCTTTATACGGAGTACATTCGAAGGTATAGTATTTTTAGAAAGTAGACATATTTTTCATTACCATTTCATAATATGTTCAAAGAGTTCACTTTAAGAAAGCGTTGATAAAATACACTAAAAAAACCTTTTGGAATCCCTTGCTACTCGTTTCTTCATTACTTGGAAAAGAGAAGTATTTTCCACGTCATAATGTTATTCAGACATGTATATATGAGTGCTTATGTATGAACTTATCTCTACCACATCCATATCCGTAGAAATTAAAGGCAAACATTAAAATTTCACCGCTCAACCTTATTCGCCACCATAGCGTATTTGTATAACAGGAAGAAATCTAAGGCACTTTATTATCTTATACAGCAATGTTTTTTAGTTCATACTTATCATTACGAATTATATGTAAATAACTGCTATTTTTTATATCGTGAGGTAAGAGTAAGAGAAAATAATGATTGAATACATTTAATTTTACCAACTAATAAACCATCCTTTTGTGTCCGCTCCCTTGTTTATATCAATGAATTGTGGAATTAGATACTGTTATCTCTCACTTATACTCTTCAAATCAAAACTTCAATTTTTAAAGTGGACTTTTACAGTACCTTATTATTGGGATAAATCAGTGTGATTGCAGGTTATAGAGGAGGTTTTTTATTTGAATAATATCCATGACAGCGTGCGATTAGGTGAATACGTGGTTATTGAGGATGGAGTAACAATAGGTGAAAATGTAGTTATCGGCCATCAAACAACTGTTCTAAAAGGAACTATTATTGAAGACAACGTCATGGTCGGCTGTAATTGCATTCTTGGCATTAAACCTCATGTCAATAAGCGCATTCGAAAAAGTACTGTGGAAAATGTGCTTGTAATTAGAGAAGGGGCAAGGTTAGGTAACTTAGTAACCATTTATGCTGGAGCTTATATTAGCAAAGATGTTTTCATAGGTGACCATGCCAGTATACGGGAAAACACTTCTATTGGAGAAAAAACTATTATAGGAAGATGCGCTACGGTGGAGTTAAACACAATGATTGGCAGTAATTGCACTATTCAAACTCAAGCTTATATAACTGGAGACACATTTTTAGAAGATAATGTTTTTATTGGCCCTTGTGTTTCAATGGCTAATGATAAATATATGGGAGCTGCACAATACGCATTAAAAGGACCATATATAAAAGCGGGTGCCAAAATTGGAAATAATGCTTCCTTATTACCTGGTATAACTATAGGTGAACAATCTATTATTGGTGCAGGTTCCGTAGTAACTAAAAACATACCTAATAAAATTACTGCAGTTGGTAATCCAGCAAAAAGGCTTAATCGCGGTGAAGTTGAATAAGATTAATGCGTATAGAGTTTAAATCAAAGCAAAGGGGATGGGATGGGAATTCAACTTATATCAATCATCAATGACAGATGAAAAATTATTTACAACAGGAAAATTTTCTTTACAGATATAGAGACGCTTGTTCTAAAAGTGTACTAAAAATGGTACATCAGACTTATTTATAAGATTGTTTTGGATAGCTTACACTTAGTTGGGCAGATTCATTAAGGTTATGTAAACTCCCATAAAAAGGAGGAACTCAAAATAAATGGTGGAAAATAAGTTCAGACCCATTCCAATGGTTGATATAAAAAAAGAAATACAGCTAATGAAAGCTCACTTAAACCAATCTATCATGGATGTCATGGAAAGTGGCATGTTCATATTAGGAGAAAAAGGAAAAGAATTAGAAAAAAAATTGGCTTATTATCTAAAATCCAACTATGGTATTGGGGTAGCAAACGGAACAGATGCTTTACAGCTAGCCTTGCTTGCCTTAGGTGTTGGTAAAGGAGACGAAGTTATTACAACACCTTTTACGTTCTTTGCTACTGCAGAAGCCATTGTCCAGGTAGGAGCCAAACCTGTATTTGTTGACATAGATGAAAAAACTTATAACATTAATTCTGCAAAAATTGAGGACGCTATAAATAAAAACACGAAAGCTATTATAGTAGTTCATTTATTTGGAAAAGCAGCAAATATGGACGAAATCATGGCGATTGCAAAAAAAAATCATTTAAAAGTGATTGAGGACGCCTGCCAAGCAATTGGAGCGGAATATGGGGGGAAAAAAGTAGGAACAATTGGGGATATTGGTTGCTTTTCTTTTTTTCCATCGAAAAATTTGGGAGCTTTTGGAGATGCAGGCTTCATTACAACGAATGAAAGCAGTATATATACGATTATTCACAAATTGAGAAACCATGGAAGTGAAGGAAAATACGATCATAAATATATTGGAATGAATAGTAGGTTGGACGAAATTCAAGCCGCAATTTTATTAACGAAATTAAATTATTTAGACAAATTCTTGCGTCAAAGAAAAGAAGTTGCTATGAATTATACAAAAAATTTAAATTTTTTTGTAAAATCACCAGAAATACCTAAACATAATGAACATGTTTTTCATCAGTATTGCATTGAATTAGATAATAGAGATGACCTCAAAATTACATTAGAAAATAACGGGATAGCAAGCGCTATATATTATCCTATTCCCTTACATTTACAAACATCCCTTCACTATCTAAATTATAAAACAGGTGATTTTCCAATTACAGAACATGTGTCAAAAAAAATATTAGCACTTCCTATATCTCCTATGCTTTCTAACAAAGATCAAAATTATATCATACAAACAATACGTGCATTTTTGAATTAATTTCTAATGTTAAGCAAGTATGATTCTTTCTAAAATTTAAGCTGTATGTTTCGTTTTGATACCAGCAATATAACTATTTCCTCCTCGGTCATCACAGCCTTAGTATCTAGAACCCTATACAAGAAAGGCTTACTGGTAATTCGCCAGTAAGCCTTCTTGTAGTCTAGGAAATTATAAAATTTTGCAGCTGTAGATAAACGTACTAAGTTATTCACCACGTCCGGTTCCAATATATTTGAAATAAAAATGTTTGTAACTATGATAATGACCTAATCAAAGTGAACAAAAATGAATAAGTTAAAAATGAAGGTTTTCGAAAGCTCATTTGAATTAAAATTAAAGGAAAATTCTTATGAAAACACGCCGATAAAATGAACCTTCCATCAGTAGGATTTCCTTTCCCCTCTGATTGTTCGTAATCCAAAGATTTCACCTAAAGGCCACCTCACAAAAGGAAATATAGACGCCGTTACTTTTTAGTGCTTAGACTTGCCCACACATCCTCCGTTTTATGGAAACAGGAATTTCACACCACTTTTATATACAAGATCACTTTGTTTTCTAAAAGGTCTGAGAACTTAACTGAGAATTACCTTGTACTTTTTATAATGAAATAAAAATGGAGGGAAACCAATGCATTCTATAAGCTTGTGTATGATTGTTAAAAATGAAGAAGAAGTCTTGGAGCAATGTTTGCGCAGTGTAGAATCTATTTGCGACGAGATTATTATATTAGATACTGGTTCAACTGATCGTACAAAAGAAATCGCATTACAATTTACAAATAAAGTATTTGATTTTGAATGGGTAGATGATTTTTCTAAAGCTAGAAATAAATCATTTAGTTATGCAACAAAAGATTACATTTTATATCTAGATGCAGACGATGTCGTTCTTCCAGAAGACCTTGATAAACTAAAAAACCTAAAAGAAACAGAATTAAATGACACTATTGATGCCGTATCCATGTACTACCACACTTCATTTGATCAACAAGGAAATCCTACTTTTAAGTTTAGAAGAAATCGTCTTTTAAAAAGAAGTAATCATTTCAAATGGTTTGGAGCTGTCCATGAATACATTTTAGTATATGGTAATATATACCATTCCGATATAGCTATCACTCATCGTAAAGAGGATAAAGAAATAGACCTTTCTACAAGAGATCGCAACTTAAAAATTTACGAAAAACAATTGGAAAAAGGGGTTGAATTTACTCCCCGAGAATTATTTTATTATGCGAATGAATTAAAAGATCATCAACGCTTTCTAGAAGCCATTAATTATTATAAAAAATTCTTAAATTCAGAACGTGGTTGGATAGAAGATGCAATTCGCGCATGTATCTATATGGCTGACTGTTATAAGGCACTGGGTGAAATAGATGAGGAGACAACAGCTTTACTGCATACGTTTAAATTTGACCTCCCTCGGCCAGAAGTGCTTTGTAGACTTGGTGACCATTTTATGAATAAAAATAGTTTTCAAAAAGCAATTAGATGGTATATGTTAGCTCTTACAATTGAAGTAGAGAACGATGCAGGATTTACTAATACCGCTTATACTACCTGGTACCCACATTTACAAATGTGTGTATGTTATTGGCAATTGGGAAATAAACAGAAATCATATGAGCATCATCTAAAAGTAAAAGAGCATGATCCATATTCTGAATTCGCTATTAAAAATGAAGAATTCTTTAAAGACATTCATTAAATGAAAAATCTTGTCACTTATGTTTTTATAAGACAATGTAACAGAACCCGTCAAATACTTTTTAAATCTAAACGCTCTTGATTCACATCCTATTCAGACCACGAAACAATGATGCTGGTATCTCCCACTTAAATTTGTCCAGCTCGAATCTTCTAATTATTTAAGTGGGAGCCATACAGCATCTATAACCGTTATAAATTGCCCTTGCATGGATTGTTTTTCGCAAACATCTGCACATTAGTAAAGCCCTTGCCTTGCGAGATCTTTAAATCATGCTGTTCACACAGGATATCTTGATAAAACTTGCGTACACCAAGCTGACCATAGTGTTGTATAAAATGGATTATCAGCTTTATTCACCACAAGTTATGTTGGTAAGTCACTACACTTTCTTTAATATACGAAGCGTAATAACGAGAGCAATGATTGTAATCAATGTTAGTGCTAAAAAAACATCTGAATAAAACGGCGCATCTAACTCATAAATAGGGTTAATGGCATTCTCCCCTTTACGACGTATGGCTAAGAAAGCCCCCATCAACGCTGAACCTACACCTGTACCTAAGAATAAAGCGCCTTGGAATAATCCCATTCCTACTCCTACCAGTTCTTTGTTCAATGTAGATACAGCAAAGTTATTCGCAGGAGAATTTATGAGCGAATAAGCAATCCCGCTTCCTAACACGCCTATCGATAACATAATGGGGGATCCTCCTGCAAAAAGGGAGAGAAAGAACGTAGAGGCACCCATACATAGCAGACCAGCTATTAACAGAAGTTCATGTTTTATACGGTCAGATAATCTTCCTATAATTGGTGATAAAATGGCAACAGCCGCTCCTCCTGGTAACAGGAGCATTCCAGCCTCACCGGGTGAAAGTCCATTCACTTCCACAACTAACAGTGGAATAAATACAAGAATAGGGAAATAAGCAAACATGGACAAAAAAATGATGAGCACAGAACGAACATACGCATAATTTTTTAACAAGATCGGTGGAATAAATGGTTGACTAGCGGTTCGTATTCGAATGATTAAAATAACTAGAGCAACGAACGATACACCTAAACATATCATCGTTAAATAAGAAGTTAAACCTTGATTTTCAGATAAAGTAACACCTAACAAAAAGAAACCTATCGTTAGACCGAGTGAAATACCACCTATGACATCAAATGTTTTGTTTCTTTCACTCTCTAAAGGATAAATTTTTTGCATGGAAATCTGCGCACTTATTGCAATAAGCACCCCTAAAATAAATGTGATCCAAAATAAAGCTTTCCAACCTAGCCATTGTCCGACAAGTCCTCCAAAAATTGGGCCGCCAGCAGTTCCGATACCAATACTACCAGCAACAATTCCTAAAACGATACCACGTTGACCTGGTGGATACACTCTAGAAATAACGATAATAGAAACGACGGACACGGAAGCCATTCCAGCGCCTTGAATCATCCTTCCAAATACTAGCATGTTTAGATCCATCGCAAGTGCAGCAATAAGATTGCCTAATGTTAAAATGAATACACCTATCGTGAACAACTTTCTCGCCTCTACAAAATCAGAAATACGTCCATAAAAAGGAATGGCTATTGCCAAAACAAGTGCAACACCACCAACTATCCAACTCGTTTGAGCTTCAGACGCCCCTAAGTCATTACCAATCATACCTAATACAGGCGTAACCATGTCGACAGTAACCCCAGATAATAACACGGAGAATGCTAAAGTCATGATTAACAAAACATTTTTACCGTGTTGCGTGTTTCGATTATAATTTAATTGTTTATCCATTATTTTTCCTCCTAAATAGTGTAATACAATTTTAGGAGGAAATTTCTATTGTTTTAACCACTTCCAACACTCCTGAGAAGATAATATAAGTACTTCGCTCTTTTTAACGTTTTTAGCCAAGAAGTCTCCATCTTCAAGCGTGTGAAGGGTGAAATCCCAGCGGTAAGGTGGAGATGAATTGGCTTTCGGTCAAGTACGTCTTTAGACGTGCTAATTGACCGAACGCATGTTACCATAAGAGCATGAAGTGTTCTTTGAAAACTGGATATATGAGATTGCATGGAGAAACTAATAATGCGAAAACCAAGCGAATCCTTCCATGCGTAAAATATCCAAGGTACGAAAGAAACTCCGATTCGTCGGACATCTAGGGCAGGAACTTCCCGAAGTAACGCTCATGGAGACGAAAGGTTGCTTTCGTCGTGGAAATGAGAAGCTCCCACTTCAAGCGAAGCTAAGTGGTGAGTAGTTCACAACTAAATCTATCATACCATAAAAAAAACCAAAAAAACTAAGCGTTAATTTATATATTTCTTAATATTAAAACGGAATGACGTAAAGTGTTTTCACACCACTCCTGCTATTTTTCATCCATATTTTAGTCAACGTGAGGCATTTTTATTTGTCTAAGCTGTAGAACCTCCTTGCAAAACTTTAACTCCTTTAACTAAATTGAGAATAAAATAATATGCATTTATAACCACTACTGTTGCTATCGCTAAAGTGGTTACATTTTCATTTAAGTTACTTATCAAAAGAGCAATGAATGCTCCAATAACCGTTATCGCAGGAATTAAATGTATAAACAAAGCACTTTTAGCATGGTTTTTAATACCTCTATCTGATAAGAAATAAACAACAATGGGAAAAATAAACGGAGCAAAAAATACGCTAAAATAACAAAGTGAAGATAAAATGTGTTCGGATTTCATTGTCATTTCACCTCATCGATTGATTTGATAAATTTATATTACCATAAAAATAGGCGAAATTACCTTACAATGTCGAAAGGTTGATATAACATTTCATCTACCTTTAACACATTTCCAGCGATATGAAGGAGATGTTTTTTTGTTTTAAAAAGAAATAATATCGCACGATATTTTAGAACATCATTTTCATTGGGGCATAACCTATTATGGAAATGTAAATTTGGGAGGTATATAATATAGTAAAAGAAGAAGCTCGGCAACTATTGAATCAACTCATTCAGATTGAGCATATATCAACAACTTTGCATTTAGCTATGTTAGCCTACTTAGATCGTAAAAACTACACTGGTATTGCAAAGTGGTTAAGGTTGCAATCGGAAGAAGAGAGAACGCATATGCTAACTTTAATTGATTTTTTAACTGGAAAAGACGGCATTGTGAAGCTAAGTGATGTTCCTCAACAACCAAGTGATTTCGGAACGCCACTTGAAATTTTTAAAAAAGTTCTTGAACATGAACAATATGTAACAAATGCTTATGGACAGGCTTATCATTATATAACACAAGTGGATCCACAAACAACTGTTATCGTTCTTGAATTTTTCAGAGAGCAAATTGATGAAGAAGCGCAAACATTAACGATTGTCGAACGATTGAAATCGGCAAACAATACTCCATCAGCCTTATTGCATTAAGTCAAAGACAGAATGCAGGAGGTACTGCATGATTGCGTATCATAGCGGACTGACGCACTCTAATGTGTGATAAATCTTGAACTGCGTGGACTAAATGTCGCCTGTCTCATTATAGATAGAATATCCTTCATGAGACAGGTGTAAATCTTAACGAATCCCTCTCATAAACTCTTGAATTTTTGGTGACATTAATAGTAAAATTACTCCTAGTAAAATTGCACCCCCGCCAATAACACCGAAATAAATAATTTCCGTAGTTGGCTGATAAAGTTTCACAATTTGCGCATTAATTGCTTGGGCAGAAGCGTTTGATAGAAACCACAGACTCATTGTTTGGGCTGAAAATGCAACTGGTGCAAGTTTGGTAGTTGCCGATAAACCGACAGGCGATAAACATAGTTCACCAATAACAACGAGTAAAAAGCTAAGCACTAGCCAGATAGGATTCACTAACGTTTCCGTTCCATTAATAGCTGCTGGAATAATCATGACTAAGAATGATAGCCCAGCAAAAAACAGACCGAGAGAAAATTTTTTGGACGTTGATGGTTGTCGTTCACCCATCTTAATCCATATTCCAGCAAATACAGGCGCTAAAACAACAATAAATAATGGGTTTAACGATTGAAACCACGATGAGTGTAGCTCTATACCTAAAAATTCCAATTGTGTCCGTTTGTCTGCATATTCAGCTAGAATGATAGATCCTTGCTCCTGTATTGCCCAAAACATGATCGCGGCAATGAATAAAGGAATATAAGCAAGCAGACGTGATTTTTCATCTTCATTTGTTTTAGGGCTACGATACATGACAATAAAATATATGGTAGGAATAAGAATTCCGAGTATGCTCACAAGGTAAGTAAATCGGTTAATTGTTAATATGCCTGTCGATATAGTAACAAAGCCTAATATAATAATAAGAATAATTCCAATCGTCATTTGGCCAAATACTTTTTTCTTTTCATTTTTAGCGAGTGGATTAGGTACATACGTGCCGGCTAAACCGAGGTATTTCTTTTTTGTAATTACAAAAACAATGAGACCTAATAACATACCAATTGCTGCTACACCGAAGCCTAAATGAAAGTTATATTCTTGGCCTAATGTGCCAACAATTAAAGGTGCAATTAGTGCCCCCATATTTATACCCATATAAAAAATACTAAACGCTGAGTCCCGTCTTACATCCGATAAGCGGTAAAGATCACCAACTACACTAGAGACGTTCGGCTTCAACAAGCCTGTACCCATAATAATTAAAAACATAGATAAGAATAATCCTGTTACTCCAGCAGGTAACGCTAATACAATGTGACCAACCATAATTAATACCCCACCATAAAACACCGTTTGCTGTGTTCCTAATAGCCTATCAGCAATCCATCCTCCAATAATTCCTGACATATACACAAGTGATCCGTAAATTGCCATAATAGATTTAGCAGTATCATCAGCGATACCTAATCCACCACTTGCAATCTCGGTATACATGTAATAAAGTAACAGCGCGCGCATTCCATAATAGGAAAAACGTTCCCAAAATTCGGTGAAGAAAAGTGTAAACAAACCTTTTGGATGACCAAAAAACCCCGTCTGGGGGACGCTATTTACAATTTCTTCTTTACTATATGCTGACATGATTCAAACTCCTTCAGAATAGACTGATAATTTTTCTTCAAGATGTTTTTATGGTACTCCTCCCATTTTTAAACGTCAAATGGCGGAAAAATCAGACATTTAAGCATATACATTTGTTTTCCCCATTTGTAAAAAGGTTGGCTAACTCTATTGTAATAATAGTTCCATGCGTTCTAAGACAACGCATCTATTTAGCATGGCATTCGTGTTTCTGTGGGAGTAACATTCAATAATTCGTCATTTTTAAATATTTTTGCAGCATTTCATGGTTCATATACTTGAAATAATATCCGCAATTATTTATAATAAGACTTATGTTTATATTTGGGGTCATAGCTCAGCTGGGAGAGCGCTACGCTGGCAGCGTAGAGGTCAGGGGTTCGATCCCCCTTGACTCCATTAATAAAAAGGGATGCAGTAATATTACTTACTGCATCCCTTTTGCCATAATATGAAGAATGTGATAGCATCATCCAGCTCTTTCTAATCTACTTATCAGTTACATCTCTTATTGCTTCTGACTTTTGTCCCTTCATTTAAAACAAAATCATCCCAAATATGTGTTTCTATATTTCTCACCGTATTTATAAAAGCCGTACCGTTTGCAGTGACACCCGTTTAATATTTTCGTTCTCCCTTAGCCTCAAATTTTATACCTTCTTATACTATTCACCCTAAAAAATGTATACTTCTTATAGTTCATGGAACTACTCAGGAGCTACTAGCTCCACTTTTATTCGATCTGGGTCCTCAAAGTATACAGCATAGTGGTCATCTCCACCAGCAAATGGATGCTGCTTTTTATACAGTATAGCAATTCCTTTATTTTTTAATTTCTCCGTCATATCATCTACGTGTTGACGTGAGTCAGCATAAAAGGCAAGATGATTTAAACCAACTCGACATCTATGATAAGTCACATCCAGAAATCGTTCTTCTGCTTGTACAAAAACAATGTATGTCTCACCTTTTTTCCAACTTTGTCCACTTTCCCATTTTTGAAAAGCACTGTATCCCAATTCCTCCAGAAACCATCCCCAAAAATGTGTGGATGTTTTTAAGTTAGAAACGTATAACTCTATATGGTGAATAAGCCCTTTTGACAAAAATAACACTCCCATCACCTTCAATTTTTATCCGTTTCATGAAAATAATATTATTTTAGTTGTAAATAATTATACATTTTTGTGTCATATTAAAGGGTACAGTTTTCTCTATGAGGTGATTGGATGGAACACGGATTAGAAATTTTAAAAATTTTAGGTCGAATAGTCACCATTTTACCACTAGCACTATTTGCGACTATTTTTATGGGAAAACGCTCCATTGGAGAATTGCCAGTGTTTGATTTTTTAGTTATTTTAACTTTAGGTGCTGTAGTTGGTGCTGATATTGCAGATCCAGAGGTAAATCATATTTATACAGCCATTGCAATTATAGCAATTGCTTTACTTCAGAAGTTAGTGGCAATGTGGAAAATTAACAATCGCAAAATAGGCCGTTTGTTAACATTTGAACCTACAATGGTCATTTATCAAGGACAATTTTTAGTGAAGGAAATGAAAAAAATACAGTACCCCATTGATACTATTTTACAGATGTTACGAGCCCAACAAATTTTCAATGTAAAGGATGTTGAAATAGCGATCATTGAAGCAAATGGATATTTATCTATTAAATTATATCCTGAAAAGGAAGCTGCACGTGCCGAACATATTATAACGCAACCAAGAAGTCCCGCTAAGGGGATTGATGTACCAGTTGTTATTGATGGAACAATTTATGAACACGTTCTTTCTTCGAGAAATTTAAATACAACTTGGCTTTATCAAGAATTGGAAAGAAAAAATATTTTTGATGTAAAAAAAGTGTTTTATGCAGCTGTTAACGATCTGAATGAACTCCATGTTAGCATAAAAAACTCAAATAATCCGCCAAACCTACCACCTATTCTACATTAGAAAGCTTAGCTTATTGCTAAGTATGACAAAACACGATAAAACCTTAAAGCTATATGCTTTGGTATGGATGGAAAAGGATGTATCCTTTTCCATCATGAGGGAGTACTTCAAGCAAACCTATATAAAGTAGCAAAACCGTCCACACCCTCCCGCCTTGAACTTCTTCTATCTTTTTGCACAGCACGAAAGGTTTATTTACTCTTTAGATGCCCGTAATCACTCTCTTATATCGTAATGATCCAACAAGAATCCTGCTTGCTTTAAAGCCATTTCTGCTTCGTTAATTTGTTCTTCTTTAGTAGCAACTAATGTATGCAGATGCACCCCTTCTGTAAGCTGAGACAGATATGCTGCACCAGTAGAAGTAATTTTTTTAATAAATTGCTCTACTTCCTTACGATTGGATACCATAATCGAAGCTGTTAGATCGCCATATACGAGATGTTCAATCGTTACATCCTTTACTGTCACACCATGGTCAACAATAATATGTAATTCCGCCTCTGCCTCATCAGGGGTATGCTCGCAAGCGATGGTCTTTTCTACACTCTCGGTAGCTGACGCTTGTAAATACATATACCCTTGACTTGTTGCAATAATTGGTTCGCTTCTCGCTTTTAACAAAGTCACATCATTAACAATAACTTGCCGGCTGACATTTGTTCTTTTAGCTAATTCACTACCAGTAATCGGTTTGCTCGCATCCTTTAATACGCTTAAAATGAACTGCCTGCGTTCTTCACCAAGTACTTTTTTCTGTTTTTGCAAACTCCTTCACCTACTTCTTGATTTCAAGTTACAATTTCCTTTAATATTTTTACCAATTCCATAACGTCTTTTTCTTTCGTATCTTTTCCAAAAGAAATACGGATAAATTCCTTCTGCCTTTCCTGTGTATAACCCATTGCTAGCATTGTTTTCCCAGCTGTCGGTAACGCTTGACCACATGCGGAGCCAGTTGATATACAAACACCTTTGCGATTACATTGTAACATAATGAATTGTCCTTCATAATGATGCATTGCCAAACCAACAATATGAGGAAGTTGCGATACAGACGATTCAATCACTTGATAGCAATCCTTCAACTCACGCTTTAACTTTATTAAAAACAGTCGACGTAAAGCATCTGCATGATCTACTTCTGCTCTCGTATACTTTACTGCTGCCGCAACAAAAGCTGCAATACCTGGGGTGTTGACGGTTCCACCACGAACACCGTGCTCATGTGTTTGTAAAGGAAAAATCCCTTTAATCGCCAACCTCGGTTGTATGTAAACTGCCCCCACACCTTTTGGACCATACAATTTATGTGAAGAAATGGAAAAACTGTCAACAACCTGATGCAGCTTGGAAAAATCCACTTTACCAAAGGCTTGGACAGCATCGGTATGGAAAACAATTTCTGGAGGTAGTAGCTGTTGAATTTTTTGAAGTGGTTGAATAGCGCCAATCTCTGCATTGACATAGCTAATGGTTACCATAATCGTATCCGATCGAATTGCTTTTTCTAGTTGCTGTACATCTACTTGTCCTTCTTTTGTATATGGAATCTTTGTTATTTCAAATCCCTTATTCTCCAAATAAGCTAATGCTGAAAAAACCGAAGCATGTTCTGCTTGCGATGTGATAATGTGCTTTCCGTTGTTCGACTGACTTAAGGCAAGGGACACAATTGCTAACTGATTGGATTCTGTACCGCCTGATGTAAAATAAAGCCCTCTTACCGGAACATGTAATAACCTCGCTAACTTTTCTCGGCTGTTTTCTAGTATTTCTTTTGCTTCTCCCCCAATATGATGTAAGCTACTCGTATTTCCCCAATAGTTTGCAGCAACTTGCTGATAAATAGCTAACGCTTCCTCATCCATCGGCGTTGTCGCAGCGTAATCAAAATATAGCATGTTTATCTCCCCTCTTTCTTTCTGAAATTTATATTTTTAGAGAAAAGAGCTCCTTTTATCTCCCTTCTTAGAAAACAACGGAAGTCAAAACAGTTTTTAGTAAAAAAACACTTGTATTTAGTTTAATTGTATGTAATGATATGTGTCAAGACACATGTAAAAAGGTGAATTTACAGTGAAAAAGACAGACATCATTATTATTGGTAGCGGAATTGCTGCATTACAACTTGCCAACCAACTTCAAGAGCAATTAAATGTGACAATAATCACAAAGAAAGCTATAACAAGTAGTAATTCCTATCGTGCGCAAGGTGGTATAGCTGCTGCTATTTGTCCAGACGATGACACCTTCAACCATTATCAAGATACGATCATTGCTGGCGATCAGCACGGGAATGCCACAGCGATTTATGATTTAGTTACAGAAGGCAGGCTATTCATGCAAAATTGGGTTAAACTTGTCCCATTTGATACACATGCAAACGGAAAAATTTCTTTAGGCTTAGAAGGTGCCCATAGTAAAGCTAGAATTGTTCATTGTGGCGGGGACCAAACGGGTAAATATGTCATCCATTTTTTGCTTGACTCATTGCGTTCCTCTACACGTGTTCACTGGATAGAAAACGAGATGGTCATCGATTTATTACAAAATGAATCAGGTCGATGTATTGGCGTTACAACAAAAGACACAAATGAAGTCTCTCATATGTATATGGCTAACCATGTCGTGTTAGCAACAGGCGGTGCTGGTGAACTGTATACAAATACATCTAATGCTTCCTCTGTTACAGGCGATGGAATAGCGCTTGCTTACCGAGCAGGGGCAAAAATTTGTGATATGGAATTTTTTCAATTTCACCCAACACTGCTCTATATAAATGGGAAAAGTGTTGGACTTATTTCTGAAGCTGTTCGCGGCGCAGGTGCTAGATTAATCAATGATGCAGGCGAACAAGTTATGAAAGATGTTCATCCACTAATGGACTTAGCACCAAGGCATATCGTTGCTCAGCAACTATTTCAACAAATAAATAGTCGCAGAAACATATATTTAGATATTCGACAGGTAAAAGATTTCTCTACCAAATTCCCAGCTATAACAAAGATGTTGCAACAGCACGGAATATCTATAAAAACAGGTAAGATTCCTGTTGCCCCAGGTGCCCATTTTATGATTGGAGGTGTCCTAATTAATGAATATGGAGCTACCTCCGTAAAAGGTTTGTACGCCATTGGTGAAGTAGCCGCTAGTGGCGTGCATGGTGCCAATCGCCTTGCTAGCAATTCTTTATTAGAAGGACTTGTTTATGGAAAGCGCCTTGCATCCTATTTACAACAGGTGAGCAGTTCGCAGACGATGGATTTTACACCAAAGAAACAACATCGTGAGCAACTAACCGACATCCCTTTTACCAAAAGAGAAATCCAACAATCCATGATGCAAGCTGTTGGAATTATTCGTGATCATGATCGTTTATCCAAACAATTAAGCTGGCTAAATAAGCATCCCAATGACACTTTTAGACAGATAGAACAATGTAGTCTTTCCACCATTCAAAATTATTTTATGTGGATTGTCGCACGTCTCATGACAGAATCTGCCTTACTTCGGACAGAAACAAGAGGCTGTCATATTCGCGCTGATTTCCCGAATAAAGATAACGAACATTGGCTACAAAAACGAATCATTCATTACCAAAGTAATGACAGAATGGAGGTCACTTATGATACCCCTGATACAATTAAAAGCCATGCTTAATTCATTTTTTCTAGAAGATATTGGACATGGTGATATCACAAGTCAACATTTATTCGATTATCATACGCAGGGGACACTTACATTGCTTGCGAAAGAAGAAGGCATTTTTTGTGGGGCAGAAATAATCGACGTTGGCTTTCCGATAGTGCATCCGCTTGTGCAAATAGATCGCAAAAAGAATAACAGTGATCAACTAGTGGCTGGTGATGTAATCGCAACTGCAACAGGACCCATGATCCATCTATTACAAGCAGAAAGGGTTATACTGAACCTCATTCAGCGAATGAGCGGTATTGCTACACGCACATACAAAGCAGTAGAAATGGTCAAAAACACAGATGTGAAAATTTGCGATACAAGAAAAACCACACCTGGATTACGTATGTTAGAAAAACAAGCGGTGCGCTCTGGTGGTGGATATAATCATCGCTACGGTTTATATGACGCCGTGATGATTAAAGATAATCATATTGCCTTTTCGGGCTCTATAACCAATGCCGTACAACGAATAAAGTCCAAGCTCGGTCACACCGTCAACATTGAAGTTGAAATTGAAACAAAGGATCAATTGCTAGAGACAATCTCTAATAAAGTCGATATCATTATGTTTGATAATTGTTCTCCAGAAACTATTAAACGTTGGATACACCATGTTCCAAAAACAATCATTACAGAAGCATCTGGTGGGATTTGGTTTGATCAATTACTTGCATACGCGAATAGCGGTGTAAATTATATTTCATTAGGTAGCTTAACCCATTCAGCACCTTCACTGGATATTAGTGCGTCTGTATATCGTTAACGCATGCACATGGATGTTCCCGTCTTATGCAAGTGTAACAACGCGATCAGAAGAAAAAATTATAAAGTCATTGTTATTAACGAACTGACAACAAAAATCGCTAGAAAAACTTAGCTTAACACCAAATCTTTATGGAAGAAAAAAATGCCGTTCTACTTATGCTATTAACCAAAAATGTATACATTTTATATCGTGTAAACGAAAGGGGTTTTTTATACATGGATCTACTTCAAGAACTGATTTCATCGACCAACTCTATTCCAGAAGAATATTTGCATGTATCACAACAAGAAATGGAGGAACGGGTGAAACAAATAAAGAATGATTTAGGAGAAGCCTTATTCATCCCCGGTCATCATTATCAAAAAGACGAGGTTATCCAATTCGCCGATGCTGTTGGAGATTCTCTTCAACTTGCCCAAGTCGCGGCACAAAATAAATCTGCCTCTTATATTGTATTTTGTGGGGTGCATTTTATGGCAGAGACGGCTGATATGTTAACCACTGATGAGCAGATCGTGCTCTTACCAGATAGAAGAGCAGGCTGTTCTTTAGCAGATATGGCTGATATTTACCAAACGGAACGTGCTTGGGAGAAACTGATGCAACAATTTGGCGAATCCATCCTCCCGTTAACCTATGTCAATTCAACAGCAGCAATTAAAGCATTTGTTGGTCAACATGGGGGAGCTACGGTTACATCTTCCAATGCCCATCAAATGGTGAACTGGGCATTTACACAAAAAGAACGGATTTTATTTTTGCCTGACCAACATTTAGGTAGAAATACGGCTTCTGATCTCGGGATTGTTGAAACAGAAATGGCAGTATGGGATCCAATCCAAGAGGAACTTCTTTTTTCTGGGAATGTGAAAGATGTTAAAGTAATTTTATGGAAGGGACATTGCTCTGTACACGAAAATTTCACGTTAACCAATGTTGAATATATAAGAAAAGAACATCCCAGCATGCATATCATCGTTCACCCCGAATGCAAAAAGGAAGTGGTTGATGCCTCTGATTATAATGGTAGCACGAAATATATTATTGAAACGATAAAACAGGCAAAAACAGGATCTGCCTGGGCAATTGGAACAGAGATGAATCTTGTCCAACGAATCATTCACAACCATCCAGATAAACATATCATTTCACTAAATCCGTATATGTGTCCATGCTTGACTATGAATCAAATTGATTTACCACACCTCCTTTGGTCTTTAGAAAGTATAAAGAAAGGAAAGCCTGTCAATCAAATTACAGTCGATAAACAGACAGCTTGCCAAGCTCGTTTAGCACTTAATCGTATGTTGGAAAGGGGATAAGCGTAGACTTTTCTAAAAATAAAAAATCGTGGAGAACACCAAAGTTGTTGTGATCCACGATTTTTAAATTTACTGGGGCTTGTACTTCATCCTTTTCACTCAAGGAACACTCTTTTTTTTCTTATACTATAGACCTTTAAATTCTTATACTATTCTATAGTGAATAGTGATAAAAATGGTTCCAATCTTTAAAGACAACAATGATTGGAACCACTCTTCATAAATTTCATCTATTTATATCTCTAACCCTTTCTCCAAAACAGTCAACTTGCTTTGTTTGCTATATATCTTTTTCTTAGATACAACGCTACACCGCCACCCAAAAGCGCTAATCCAATGAATATCAGATTATAAAGATTAGTTGCTGTGTTTGGTAATTTACTTCCATCATCATGTTGACTTCCTGCTGTTCCTAATGCAGTATGTTTCGTACCTCCTGTCAACGTGCCATTACCGTTGTCACTCATCGAGCTGTTGTCGTCATTATCTCCATTATCATCATAGTTATCTTTCCCTAGCGTGTTCCCACCATCATGCTTCTCTTGCTTATTGGCGTTGTTACCGTCATTTCCAACATCAACATTTGTTCCATCACCGTTATCGCCATTGTCTGTTCCTGGATTTTTTGTCGGTTCTTCTTCATCTTTTGCAACGGAAATTCTTCCTTCCGCTGCATATAAAAACGGGTCATCCTCTGTGGAGTTTAAACTTTTAACAAATTCAACTGTTGCATCAAGATCAGTCGGACCCATGACAGGGTTTTTACCACGGTCACTAATCGGACGATATTTCGACCCTTTTGAAGTTCCCATAAAATTATTCACCGTTAAAGTAAACGTTTTGTCTTCCTCAATTGGCGTTCCATCTGGATACGTAACATTTACCACTTTGCTCGCCTCGGGGTCCCACGTATAATGAAAACCGCTAATGCTATAATCCGGTCCGTATTCTTTCGACAGTTGTGCATTAATAATTGGTACTAAATCTTTTCCTTTAATTTCAAATTTCATTAGTGTATTACCGAATGGCTGAATATTGTACAAGTCTCCCCACGTTACTTTTCCAGCTAATAAATCGTCGCGAATGCCGCCACCATTCATCATTGCAAAATCACTATTCATAACCGACTTCATTCCATCTGCTAGCAGATTCCCCAACCCGTGATCACCATCATTGCTGTAATCACCCGTTAAATCTGTTGCATTATAGCCAATCACTTCATTCATCATCGGCGCAATTTGATGTTCATATTTGGTTAAAATTTTACTGACATTCGGATCTGCTTCGTAATCGCTTTGCTTTACAAATACTACTTCTGCATCTTTTTTCACAATATCACCAGTCGTGCGATCAATTTCCACATCTACATCAGCAAAAGCTTTTCCATATTCGGAAGCTTGAACAATAAGCTTATTATCCACGACACCATCTACAACTTGATGATTATGCGCAGCAAAGATAATATCCACAGCATCATTTACTTCTCTTGCTAGATTAGCAGCTTCACCAGTTGCCCCGTCACCTGCTTGATCAGCTGGAATATGTGCTAATACCGCAATTGCTTCGACACCTTGCTGCTGTAATGTAGCTACTGCTTCATTGACAGCCGCCACTTCATCCGTAAATTGGATATCAGCAATTCCATCAGGCATGACCATACTAGCTGATGCTTGTGTGTTCACACCGATAAAACCGATTTTTTCACCATCCACTTCTTCAATATGAAATGGTGGTAAAATCGTCTCGCCACTCTCCTTATCCACACAATTCGCACAAAGCTGTGGGAAATTCATTCCATCATAGCCTTCTGTACCTTTCCCTTCTGGGTGTTCGCCACCGTTTACCATGCGCATAAATTCTGTCGTTCCTTCGTCAAACTCATGATTTCCAACTGTACCGACATTAAAGCCAATTTCTTCTAAAATTTCCACCGTTGGCTCATCTTGTAGTAGTCCTGAAACAGGTGAACTTCCACCAATCATGTCACCAGCATGTACCATGAACGTATTCGGATTATCCTGCTCTCTTTCCTTTAAAGCTGATGCCACAAAATCCATGCGCCCATACGTATCAAAAACACCGTCCCCATCAGGATCTAAATTGTATTGCTGATCAATTTTCCCATGTAGATCATTCATGCTTAAAAATTGTACAAGCAGATTATCTTCGGATGGATTTTCTGTATTAATAGGTTGATACCCATAAGATTCTGCTTCTTCCGGACTGGAGAAGAACACACGCTTTTCTACCGGCACATCTTCCCAATCATCTGGTACTACATATTCTTTTGTAGCTGAATTACCGACATAACGTAAAAAGCCTTTTTGATCATCATTTGCGCGGAAAGCAAACGGTAATTCCAATAATGGATTGGCTTCATCCCAAATACCTAAGCCTTGATCTTTTGCTTCTTTCACCGCTTGTTGATATTTTGGATATGCTTTTTCATCCATTGGTGCAATAAAGTAAGAGACAGCATAGCCATCACGAACCATTTCCAAGTTTACATTTTCCCCATCAGCAGTAATGACTTCTGCAAGGAGACGACCGTAATCATCTGTCGGCTGTTCTCCGACTTTGACGGTAATTTTGTCCCCAGGTTGAATATAGGTTTGAATATGCTTTGTCGCTTCATCACCATGATATTTTTGATTTTCATTTATTTCCTGACGTTCTGGAGCTTTATTTTTTGCTGCATAGGTCTCTGGCGTATCCATATTAACAAACCGAACACGGTCACTACCGAAGACAGGATCAGCAATGCGGATCGTATCGCCATCTGTAATTTTTTCCACCGTTGTTTCATATTCGCCAGCTGCTGAAGGTGGCTCGGGCTGTTGCTGCGCTACTTGTACGTCAGCTTGCTCCGTTGGAAAAATCTGATAATCGTTGTATTGACTAACAATTCCCGTAACATCATACCACTGTTTCTCAGCAACTTGACGAATATCTATCGCATTTTCCATGATTCGTAATAACATCGCATTATAGTCTTGATCAATAAATGACACATTATAGCCGCCACCCGCTGGAGAGCTAGGAATAGAAGAAATATATCCATTGACACGTACGAGCTCGCCTTCATAGGATTCGGCTACCTCTTTATTTTGTAAATCTTCCAACGTTATATGCTGTACTTCTGGTAAAGCCTGTCCTTGTTCAAGTACTTCAATCGAAGCTGGAACAACTTCCTTTAGCCCCTTATAGGAGGCTGTAGTTCCGATTACCTTCACACGATCTCCTTTTTGTACCTCAGGTAAGTCTCCTTGTTCAAAGTTAAACAGATTAACCCCAGCGGTTTCATCCTGCATGTATGTACTAAACTGGTTGCCATTGCTCAATGCTTCGGAATTAGCTGTCACAATCCCTTCCACAACAACTTCGGAACCATTCGCTAACTGTCTTGCTTCCGCAATCGTGCTCACTTCTGGATCAGGGTCTGGATCCGTTGGTTCACCTGGATCTTGTTCCCCTTCCCCGTCCATCGTATGGCTTCCTAAATAAGTAAATATATCTTTCCCATAATCCGTCCATTGGTCTATACGAAAAGTAGCAGTTGGTGAGGACACATTAGCATTTCTGACGAACGTCTTGTCTTTAGCAAAATCAGAATCATCCCCTATTTCACCAAAAACATCGATGATTTCGCCATTCTTTTCTAACGCAATCGCGTCGTTTCCATTAAAGTTAACCACTGCTGATGTAAGATCCGTTACTTGTTGAACAGCAGCATCTGCATCTCTATGCGAGAGTACGAACACATCGCCATTTTTAAGTATCCCTTTTAAGGTTTCCGTATTTGTAGGTTCTGTTTTGCCATTACTGTACAAATGCAACTGATAGTTTGCTAGATTCACGTCAGCTCCTGTACCATTATAAATTTCAATGGCTTTATTAAAAGAGCTCCCTTCTACATACTCAGTTATAAACAAATCTTCTGCTTCCACATCACCTTTCTCTGCTGCAATCGCAGTCGATGTTGGAACTAGATTTGAAAATACCAAAGCAATAATGAACACCACGTAACATAATTTCTTTCTTAATTGGTTCCCCATACATACCCTCCATTTTAGTAGATGATGATAACACATCCATACTATGACATAGAGGAAACAAATTTTCTATAAAATTATGCATAATTTTTTGTAAAGTTAATAAAATAAAGCAAGCAGGACTACTCATTCTGCTTGCTTTATTTATACAACGTAATAATAACGCCACCTATGTTATCCCCAGAAATGGTATAGTTATAATCTTTTGGGATCTTTACCGTTCTTGTTTTGTCTACTTTATAGTATCGAATATCATATTCTTTTCCATCTACCACCCCTATAATTTGTTCTTTTTTTCTTAGATAATCTAAATATTCTTCTAACACAAAGTTCTTATCTTGCATAATGACACTGTGCGGTTTCCCAACATAACGAATATGCCACGGTTCATATTGAATGCCAGTAATGTCCGTTTTATCTTGCGGATACCGCAACACAAAACCATAACGCCATGCATTTTCTGCAATCCACTTTCCTTCTTCCGATTCAGCCATTGACCCTTCAGCCGAACCTACATCAAGCGCTAAGCCTAGTTGATGTTCGCTAAAACCTCCTGGTAGGGCATAATCTTCTCCTTTTTCTTTATATAGTTTTGTTTGCTCTTCAAATGACCGAAACCCACTACTAATTAAAAAATCATCTACACCGTCTTTTTTTGCACCCGCAATCATTTCATTAAAATAATTCGTAATTTCTTTAGACAGCTCTATATCTGTCGAAAGTAAACCATAATCACCCATTAAATCTTGATTATCAAATAAGTTTTTAATATCTGTTTTAATACTCTCCTTGATTCCGTGCTCCTTATTCACTAATAATAGTTCTCCTTTATGAACATCTGCTACATCTATCTTTAACGATTTCACATTTTCTACTTGTTTTTCTTCATTTACAGGACTTTTATAAATAACCGGATCATCATTTCGGTTAAACCATAAAATAGCAAGAATAATAGCTATTGCAATAACAAATAACAACTTTATGCTTTTTTTCATTTTCATTTCCTCCCTTACTTTTTAAGCATAGAGAGGAGAATTTAATTTTTTTATAGGTAAAACCTTAAATTTTTCTTAAACTTCATTCCTAGACGATTCTTTCATTCCTCACATCGTTCTTGCATCGCAAAGGTTAAGGTTAAAAATACGAAAAAGAGCAGTTTACCACTCCAATTTGCTCCATTTATCTCCTCATCTTAAAACAATTATAATAGGACTTTTTACTCTCTCGGTAAGCGAACTTCAAATACGGTTCGAATAACGGTACTATCTACACTAATACTTCCACCATGTTGTTCAACAATGTTTTTCGCAATAAACAAGCCTAGTCCTGTACTACCGGCTTTATGAACTCTTGATGGATCTTGCTTGAAAAACATTTCAAAAATATGTGGCAGTACGTCTTCTGGAATACGATCGCCATAATTGGTAACTTGAACCACGATGTTTCTCTCCTCTTTAAAAGCTACAACATCAATATATTTGCCATCCGTACCGTAACGAACCGCATTGGTAAACAGATTTTCAAACACTCTAGCAAGTTTTTCACCATCTGCTGTCATGATTAAATCTGGTTGTATATCCAGCCGTGTCTGCACGTGATGCTTTTCAAACATTGGATAAAATTCTTCGTTCAACTGTTGAATTAGTCCCCCAAGATTAATTTTTGTTTTATTTAATTGTAGCATGCCATAATTCATCTTCGTTATATCGAATAACTCATTAATTAGCCCTTCCAAACGCTGTGATTTCTTCAAGGCAATGGACAAATAATGCCTTTTTTGCACATCTGTTAAATGCTCATTTTTGAGCACCAAATCCAAATACCCAAGTACAGATGTTAACGGCGTGCGTAAATCATGGGCTAAATTAACAATTAACTGATCCTTACTACTTTCTGCAAAATCACCACGTTCAACAGCTTGCTGCAACTTTTTAGTTGCCGCATTAATATCTGTCGCTATTTTATGAAATTCATCCTTCGTGTTAATTTGTACATGATGACTAAAATTTCCGTTCGCAAGTTCATGAATACCATAGGATATTTCTTTAAAATAAAGCGAATACCGTTTCGTAAGCAAAAAGAAAAACATAATTGAAAGCGGGATAAATAACAAAAGAAAAAAATTAAAGTCGCCTACCTCTCTTATTACATTTCGTACATCTGCTAATGGATCGCCTGCAACTACATAGTTACGATAGTAAAAACGAAGTCCTAAAAAGAAAAGAAATGTTATTAGACCCGCAAACAACATACTTATTCCAACCAACCATACCATCTTAAAGCGAAAATTTTTTATCTTTTTATCCATTAAAGCTGTACCCCACTCCCCAGACGGTTTTAATCCATTTATCCTTTCGATCGTCTTCCTGTAGCTTTTTTCTTAACGTTCGTATGTGTACCATGACCGTATTTGCGCCTTCAAAGTACAAATCATCCCATACTTGTTGAAAGATCGTTTCCACATCAAATACTTTTTTTGGATGGCTAGCTAAAAGAAATAAAATATCGAATTCTTTCGGCGTTAAATCAACTTCTTTGTCGTACAAAGTTACCATTCGTTTATCTTTATCTATGCGCAACGCACCGAATTCTAATACGTTGTTTCTTTCTTCTTTTGCCCCGTTTAACACGGTATATCGTCTTAATTGCGCCTTTACGCGGGCTACTAATTCCATCGGTGTAAATGGTTTTGTCATATAATCATCTGCACCAATTACAAGCCCTTGGACTTTATCAAAATCAGACGTTTTTGCGCTAACAAAAATAATTGGCATGCGGTAATGCTCGCGTATCTTTTTTGTCACTTCATATCCATCCATATTTGGCATCATAATATCTAAAACAACTAAGTGAATGACTTTCTCATGTATCGTTTGTAGCGCTTCAACACCATCAGCTGCAGTAACGACATTATATCCTTCTTTTTTCAAATGAATAGATATTAGATCAGCTATTTCCTTTTCATCATCAGCTACGAGTATCGTTGTTTGTGACATCTTCTTCACTCCAATAGTTTATCTCTGTATGATCATACAATACTGGTAATTAGATGTAAATCTTTGAAGAATCGGGAGGCTCATGGTGTTAGCTTGGAGATAACAGTTGATCATACCTTTCATGTTAAACAAGATACCGTATAACAAAGGTGCAAGCACCCGGTTAGCAACGTAGCAAGTGCAACAAATTAACTAAAGTTTTAAGAAGAACGAACCGAATGACCTATCGTAGGGCGATTCGTGAAGTCGCCTAGTTGCTGGGCGCTGGAGCCGGACGGGGCCCTTATTTGGTTACGCCATAGCATCACATTTGTTTTCAGCTATTTCCAGATTAAATTTCTTCAGTCGCTGTTTTAACGCTCTGTAGAATGCCTGAGCATCCTGTTGATATTGGAAGCAGCACACAAAATCATCTGCATATCTAACCATGTAAGCCTGCATAGTTATCTCAATTTTTAATGTTCTCTGGATAAAATTCATCGCGAATTTCTGGATACTCTTTTCTCCCCACTAATATAAAAAGATTACTTCCAAAAACTTAAACGACCACCTGCTAAAGCAGATGGATTTAGACATAAATGTCGACGACTAAAGTCGTTTCCCAGGCTAAAGTCCTGCTCAAAGGCCTTAGCTAAAGCATCCTCAAAGCTAGACTAAACTCATTCTTCTATCCTGAATATTTCGTCCTTACCTTCATTGAATTGATTTGCTATATAATTTCTTATTATTTCTTCCGTTACCGTTCCTACGGTGGCACAAAAATATCCTCTTGCCCACAAGTGCTGCCCCCAATATTTCTTTTTAAGTTCTGGAAACTCATCCTGCAATAATCTCGATGATCTTCCTTTTAGATACTGCAATATTTTACTTGGGGCAATACTTGGAGGACAAGATAATAATAAATGAATGTGGTCTTTCCCAACACTTCCTTGCAATATGGTAATTCCTCTGGCTTCACAACCTTGTCTTATCAAATCACGCACTCTCACCGCTATACGCCCGCCCAAAACCTTATATCTATACTTTGTCACCCATATGACATGATACTTGATATCATACACAGCATGACTATTTTTTCTATATCCATCCATACTTTCGTCTCTTCACTTCGTATGGACAAAAAGATAAGGCTAAAAGCGGATACCGTCTAAAGACGGTGGAGTTAGACCACGCATTTGTAAGTTAAAAAACAAACAATATTCGAAGAACCTATTTTAAATCTTATTTATTGATTTCCGATATATCATAACTATCCAAAACATATTTTTCTTGAAACCCAACGGATTTATATAAACTTATTGCTGCTGTATTCTTACATGAAACGCATATAGTTATTTCATCTATACTAGGATATGAGAAAAGTTTCTTCAAAGCATCTATTATGAGTGTTTTCCCAACCCCTTGACCTCTAAATTCCGGAGATACAGCAATGTACTCAATATTCCCTTCTTTATGCTCTGGAGTTGCTTCTATATACACATAACCTTTAATATCAGATTCATTTCCTTTTATAACCAATAGGTTATTGTTGCTATTCAGCCTATTTAATATAGAATCTGAATTGAAGTATGTCTTTGGAAAGATCTCATCATGCAAATTAACGAATGAACCATAGTATTCTTTTTCTATTTTCTTTGAAGTTGTAATGATTTCTTCGCTAAATATACTTCTTTTAATATTAAGAACTAAATCTGTTCCAGAGTAATGAGCTTTATTTTGCATTGCAATTTTTTTCGCAAACAAGTTATTTTTGTTAATAAAAAACGAACAGGAGTTTATCTCTTGAGGTATTTTAAGAAGAAGTTTGTTCCATAATTCTTGGCCAACTTCCAAATTCTCATCGGTGACAAATGGCCCCCATATATCAGCTTCACCTCCGGCTAAATCAGCATCCATTCCAATCGCACCAACTATATTTTTTTGATCATATGCAACTAAAAAAGAATCTTCTAATTTTAAATCAGAGAAATCATTCATTAAAGTATCATATATTTCTTTATTTTGTTCTCCACAAAATCCAATGTGACTTCTACTTTTTCTATTCATTTTTTCAAGATAAATAGAGACTTCTTTTATATCTTTTAGTGGAACAATTTTAATTTTCATAATAATCCCCCTTTAATAGTGTCCAAATAATCCTTTTTGTTTTGCATTTTTTTCACATTTTTTAAACAAATATAATCCTATCATTAAATAAATAGCAGAATTGAGTATCAAAAAAATCAAATCACTTAATGGAATATCTATAATTGAAACATTAGAGATTCCTATATCTCTTATTAATTGTAAACCAAACATAAAAGGTACATATTTTAGAAAAGGTGCTATGGTAATAGGTATGAAAGTCATGGCCATAATAACAAACTGAAAAAGCTGTAATATATGGTCTACTTGTTTGAATACTAAAGTTATTCCTGCTATTCCTGCTATAACAAAGCCAATACCCATTACACCTATTAAGGTAATTATAGTTATTGGTACAATAGATAATAAATCAAGATTTAACCATTGATTTGAGGTGATCGTTGCAGCAAAAAGCAAAATTGTTATAGTAACTATTTTTATAATAATTGTCGATAGGATTCTAAAAAAATCGTTAGCCAAAACGGAAAGGGAGTTATGTATAACTGTTCTAAAGTACCTTGACTAGCTTCATTAGATATGTCCCATCCTAATCCTTGTGTAACCGTTAATATTATAAACCAAAAAATATAGTTTAGTATAACCATTTGTATATTATAATCAATACTTTCTGGGCTACCTACAAGAGTTATACCAAAGAAAAACCCTATAAATACTAAATAAAAAATTACAACTTCACTTACGCAGCAACTCCTGTGCGGACACCTGCTCTCCTCGTAAAACGGCTAGATCATATGCTCGTTTCGCTCGTACATAATCGGGCACAGCTACTAATTGCTCTTTCTTGTATTTCTTCGGTGGCTCACTTGGAAAATTGGCTAATCGTTCTTTTATGAAAGATTCTCCGTAATAATCCATTGCCGTCATCAACCACTCACGCTGAACTAGAGATTTATCCGATAGATCTAAACTTGGCATCCGTAAATGAATACGCTCGTCATAATAAGCTCCAAATAAACGCAACGCCAGCTGCAATCTTTTAATTTCCTTCAACATACTTTCATAGTTGTCTTTTTCAGCAGGAAATAGACGGTCCATAGATGCTTTCTGCTGAAGCGATACCCTTTGCTGTTGCTAAAGGTTGCCGCTCGCGTTTGCACAGCTTGTATGCGCTCCTGTGCTTCGATAACAGTTGGAATCGGTTGTTTTAAAATCGACTGGACTTGTTCCACCACTTCTTCCTCACGCGCCTGTAACAATGTTTCCTTAATTTCCAACTCATTTAAAGTTCGACCCAGGCGAGCCGTTTCATTGACTAGCTCTCGCTTCTCATAAGACGTCCACTGACTCGTATCTAGGGTTGGATAATACTTCACAGTCAATCGGTCTGCCTCACGATTAAAAAGCTCCTCAGCAAGTTGGAAAGCTTCCTCTTGCGCCTGATATCCTTTATAACTTGACTCATTGAATAATCCGAGATCTACTTGGGCCTGCAGCTTAACATCCCATAAATAAAGCATCCTTCTTTTATCAGCCAATGACTCCGGCTTCACATACATTTTTAACACTTTTGATAGTTGGCCAAGTTCCTTTTTTTCCGCTGGAAATAACGCCTGTAAAATCAGCTGATGATTTTCTAGATTCGTCAGCTTCTCATCAACTTCAAGTAAAGAAACAACTTTATCATTACGTGCTTTCACTTGCCGATTTATTTCCACACGATCTGAAGAACGCCCCTCTTGTTCCAAACCTAACGCTGCATGGGACTTCTCTGTAATTTCAACAGCAACACCCGCAAGTGCCAAATGCTGATTCGCATAGAGTGCCCATGCCTGACGCCACTCCTGTATTTTCTCTCTTTTATTCCAGTCATTCATATCAATTTTCCGAGATTTCTTGGCGCCACTCGCAGTATACAAAGACTCTCCATCTTCATCTAAGATATATTCTTTTTTCAACTTGGCTCCCCAGCTGCCATCTTCTAAAAACGGACACATCGTTAACATCACATGCGCATGAGGATTCTTATCATCATCCCGATGAATTGCGATATCTGCTACCATCCCTTCATTCCACCGCAATCTTCTGTTGCTATAACTGCCAATACACTTACTAGCATCACCTATACGTGTACGGGTCCAGATCCGACCGCTTTCTGTACGGGATCTTTCGAAGCGAGCCTGTATTATTGTGTAGATTGTTAGATAAGGAGAAAAGAACACTCTGTTGAACAAAAGCGCAGGGCGCCCGTTTAACAAAGTAGCGACCGGAACGCATCAACTGAAGTTTTAGGAATTATGCCATTAAAACAGGGGTTACCGACGCACCCAGGCTAGGCCGTTTTTAGTGGATCTTCCTATTTCACACGAACCGATGATGACTTAGCTTAGGGCGACTCCGTAAAGTCGCCTAGTTGCTGCACTTAAGCCGGACGGGCTATTCCGTTACATCGATATCCCAAAGGGAATAAATTTTAAACTTCCTTTACATACTTTTCATTTTAGGGTCTAACGCATCGCGTAACCCATCACCGATAAGGTTAAAGCCTAACACTACCAACATAATGGAAACACCGGGAAAAATTAATGTCCAAGGTGCAAGTTGAATGAAATCCCTCGACCCTGCCAACATCGCTCCCCATTCCGGAGTTGGTGGTTGCGCCCCTAATCCTAAGAATCCTAATGCCGCTGCGTCTAATATAGCTGTTCCAAACCCTAATGTAGCTTGTACAATAATTGGTGCAGCACTATTTGGTAAAATATGATGGAAAATAATGCGCCCACTCTTCATTCCTTGCGCTCTTGCAGCCATAATAAATTCCTCTTCTCGCAAACTAATTACTTTTGATCGAACAATTCTACCGAAAATGGGGATGTTAATAATGGCAATAGCAATTAAGGCATTTTGCAAAGAAGCTCCTAAAATAGCCACGATGGCAATTGCTAATAAAATACTAGGGAAGGCTAATAATATATCAAATACGCGCGAAATAATTGTATCGACCCACCGTCCAAAATAGCCGGCAACCATACCTAATAACGTTCCAAACACAAGCGCTCCTGTAACAGCAAAAAAACCCACCTGTAACGAAACGCGAGCACCATAAGCAATCCGGGTGAATATATCTCTTCCAACATCATCCGTACCAAACCAATGCTCTTTTGACGGAGGTTGCAGACGGTTGCCCAATGCTTGTTCTTCATAAGAATACGATGTCAATAACGGCGCTACTAGCCCAAATAAAATAAAAAATAGTATAATGGATAGACCTACCATCGCAAAACGATTCTTTCTCAATTGCTTCATTGTATCTTTCCACGGGGACGTTTCTTCCATATCATCAGCTTCGAATTGCGGAGAAAGTGTAACAGGGTTGGTTAACGGTAGCTGATCTTGCTTTTTATCACTTTCTGGACCCATTCCATCACCCCCTAATATTTGACTCTCGGGTCAATGAACGTGTATAAAATGTCGACAATTAAATTAATAATGACAAAGAGGAAGGCAATGACTAAAATGCCCGATTGAATGACGGGATAATCACGATAATTGATTGCTTCGTATACATACCTGCCAATTCCTGGCCAACTGAAGATTGTCTCCGTTAAAATAGCTCCCCCCAAAAGGACGCCTGTTTGTAAACCAATAACTGTCAGGACGGGGATTGTAGCATTTTTTAAAGCGTGTTTATAAATAACAAGGAACTGCCCTGATCCTTTAGCACGGACTGTACGAATATAATCAGATTGCATCACTTCCAACATACTAGAGCGGGTCATCCTCGCAATAATTGCCATTGGAATCGTTCCTAATGCAATGCTCGGTAGTACGAGATGCTTTAGGATCGTTAATGCCCTTGAAAAGTCTAAATGAATCAGGGCATCAAGTACGTAAAAATGCGTAATGGCTGCAATTGGATCTCTGCTATCTTCTCGCCCATAGGCAGGGAACCACCCAAGTTCTTGGGCAAACACCCATTGCTCCATCAGCGCTAACCAGAATACAGGGATGGAGACACCGACAAGCGCAAAAAGCATCGCTAATAAGTCAAACCACGAATTTTGCTTCCACGCACTAATAATTCCTGCGTTCACACCGATACATACAGCAAATAACATGGCAAAGAAAGTTAGTTCAAATGTCGCTGCAATATGCGGCCAAATTTCTTCCGTAATTGCAGCTTTCGATCGTAAAGACGTTCCTAAATCACCTTTCAATAAATCGGTAACATAAATTCCATACTGAGTTAGATATGGTTCATTTAAACCCATATTTTCTTCTAAATTCTCTACAGCTTCTTGTGTAGCTGCTTCCCCTAAAATTGTTTGCGCTGGATTACCAGGTATTAAATGAACAATGGAAAACGTAATAACTGTCATTCCAAGTAATACTGGAATGACATGCAGTAAACGGCGCATGATATATGCAGTCACCTTTTCACCTCCATTCCAATCTATGTTGGTACCAATAGAAAAACTGAACTTTTTCTATAAAGGGAATCTTTAAATCATGTAGCCGCTCTTTTTCTCCAGTGCAGATATCGGAATTGATGTACCGCTATCTCTCTCTTCGCTTTTTGTTGTCCTAGATTTTAAAGGGAGAGTGTGTTGCGGTACACCTTATTTTTAATGACATGTTTATAGCAAAAAGACACCATCGTTTTGCTTCATAATTCACCTCAAAGTATCATCATTTCTATAATGAAAAATCATGTATCCATACCTTATCGACTGTTCAAAAAGCAATCTAATTGCTTCTTTTTCACCAAGTGCGAAAACAACCTCTTCTATGATTCCTATACAAACTGTTCTTTAATAACCTTCCGTAGTTTAAAAATTCGGAAAAATGACTGGATTTTATGTTTATCAAGCTTAGATCGTTTCAGTTCCTATCCATGAGCTCATCATTTAGCAAACCAACGTAACCTTTTAGTCATGCTCTTTGATACTTACACTCCTTTATTCCGTTGCTATTTCCACTTCTTCTAGCGGGTCACTTGTAGATGGATGTGGTATAAAGTTTTTCACTTTATTTTTAGCGGCAACTAGCGGTGTTGAGTGAACAATATTTACCCCTGGAACTTCTTCATGAAGAATGGTTTGCACTTGTTTATACAATGCTGCCCGCTTATCTTGATCGATTTCTGCACCAGCTTGATCGATTAATTTATCCACTTCATCATTTTGAAAGAAAGAACGATTTTCTCCGCCGATGCTATCTCCATGTAGCAAACTGTCAAAGAAATAATCTGGATCACCATTTGAGCCTGACCAACCAAGCAAATATAAATCCTGCTCCCCTTTACCTGTTTTTTCTAAATATGGAGCCCATTCTTCACGGACAATATTTGTTGTAATACCAATCTCTTGTAAATTGCTTTGGACTATTTCAGCAACTGTTTCAGGATCTGGCATGTATGGTCGCGATACAGGCATCACCCATAAGTCCATTTCAAATCCATCCCCATAGCCTGCTTCAGCTAATAATTCCTTCGCTTGCTCTACATCATGCGCGTAAGGCTCTAATTCATCATTATACCCCAAATAATTTGGTGGAATTAGATTCGCTGCTGTCGTTGCATAACCTGCATAAAGCGCCTCGACAATCGCATCTGTATCTACCGCATAATTGATCGCTTGGCGAACTAATTTGTCATTTAACGGCTCTTTTTCTACATTCATCCCTAAAAACCCAATGTTATTTTCACCCCGCACATATAAATCAAGCCCTTCTTCTGACTCAATACTAGCTGCATCATCTGGATTAATTCCATCAATAATATCCACTTCTCCAGAACGCAACGCGATTAACCTAGCTGAGTTTTCTGGAATAACTTCAAAAATAATTTGATCTAATTTGGGTAATCCTTCTTTATGGTAATTAGCATTTTTCTCTAGCACGATCTGATCATTCTTACTCCAGCTAACAAATTTGAACGGGCCTGTCCCTACAGGATTTTCATTAATAGTAGAACCATATTTTTCTAAAGCAGTTGGTGAAGTCATTGCAAAATAGGACATAGCCATATTTTGTAAAAAAGGTCCTTGAGGTGCGTTTAAAACAAATTCCACTTCATAATCATTCATTATATTTATTTCTTTAATATTATGTGCGTCATCCCCTTTATACCCGCCAAACATACTGCCATACAATGGATAAGCGTATCCCTCATCCGCAAATGCATACGTATGTTCAGGGTCGGCCCAACGTTCGAAATTCACCTTTACAGCTTCCGCATTAAATGGTGTGCCATCATGGAAAGTAACGCCTTCTTCTAGAAAAAATGTGTACCGTAAACCATCATCAGATACTTCCCAGTCATGCGCTAAGCCTGGAACTACCTCAAACGATTCTTTATCATAATCGAGTAAACTTTCATAAATATTCTCTGTAACACGCAAGGATTCCCCATCAGAAACACTCGCAAAATCTAAACTAACTGAATCACCACCACGGCCAAATACTAATACCTGCTCTTCGTTAGCCGTTGCCTCTTTTTCGCCCTTAGTACCCTCTTCACTTGCACCACCACTTTCCTCCTCTGCTTTGTCCGTTTTTGCTCCACCATCACCACTACACGCTGCTAGAAATAACATACATAGCAGCATGAAAATAAACCAAATCGCGCATTTCCCCTTCATTTTTCTTCCCCCTTAAAATTTTTTAGTTAGAAAGACTTGTTTTGTCGCCAAGTCTTATGGGCGAAAGCTGTAATGTTATACGATAAACCTTTAAAATTTTATGCTTTCCTATTGTGTAAACGAACACGAAGTTCTACATTTTACCCTCACACATTTAATGAGCACTCCATATGCACTAGTAAGTTTTTTCATGCTCGCTAACCATTTTCAATCGTGCACATCCCTTTACACAACATGCTTTCACGTGTATAAATGACAAGCAATAAAATGATTCGCTTCCATCTCTTGGAAAGCAGGTTTAGCTGTTTTACAAATATCCATTGCTTGCGGGCATCGTGTATGAAAGACACAACCTGGTGGGGGGTTTGCAGGGCTAGGTACATCCCCTTTTAAAATAATTCGTTCTCGAATGCCATCTGGATCTGGGGTCGGTACAGCTGATAATAATGCTTGGGTGTATGGGTGCTGTGGATTTTCATACAATGTATCCTTGTCCGCTAATTCCATCATTCGTCCCAAGTACATGACCCCTACACGATCACTAATATACTTTACAACACTTAAGTCATGCGCAATAAACAAATAAGTCAATTGAAATTCTTCACGTAATTTTTGCATTAAATTCAAAATTTGCGCCTGAACAGATACATCCAATGCAGAAACAGCCTCATCGCAAATAATTAATTTAGGATGATTTGCTAACGCTCTAGCAATACCAATTCGTTGCCGTTGTCCACCACTAAATTGATGTGGGTATCTGGAAGCATGGTAGCTATTTAAACCAACTATTTCTAACAGTTCTTTCACACGCTGTTTACGTGCTGTTTTGGCTGTCACCCCATGAACAAGTAGCGGTTCTGCAATGATTTTTTCAACCGTATGTCTTGGATTTAACGAAGCGTAAGGATCTTGAAAAATAATTTGCATATCTTTGCGGAGCTTTCGCAACTCTTTTGCTTCAAGATCCTTTATCCTTTTTCCAGCAAACATCACTTCCCCACTCGAAGGCTCCAATAATCGTAAAATGGCTTTTCCAGTTGTTGATTTTCCGCATCCTGACTCTCCAACAATACCAAGTATCTCTCCTTCTCTTACACTGAATGAGACATCATCGACAGCTTTGATAACACGCTTTTTCCTTCCAAATACCCCGCCTTTAACTGCGAAATGTTTCTGTAATCCTTTCACTTCTAACAATGGTTGGACCACTTTCTCCTCTACCTCCTTCCTGCTTGCTTTAATGGGAACAATCATGCTTCCTTTTCATGTAAAAAGCATCTACTTGTGCGGTTATTTTCTAGTTCATATAATGGAGGGTTTGCTTGAAAACATGGTGCAAATGCCCATTCACAACGAGGTGCAAAACGACAACCTATCTTTTCCTTCTGTGGCTTAGGAACCGTACCTGGAATAGAATATAATTGTTGTTCTGTTTTCTTCACATTTGGTAATGAACGAATTAATCCTTTTGTATAGGGGTGGTTAGGATATTTTAATATTTCTCTCGTCGTCCCTTCTTCGATGATTTGCCCAGCATACATCACTGCGACGCGATCACAAATCTCTGCAACGACACCTAAATCATGTGTGATGAACAGAATAGCTGTCTGCTTTTCTTGATTTAACTGTCGCATTAAATCGAGTATTTGTGCCTGTATCGTTACATCAAGTGCTGTTGTTGGTTCATCCGCTATTAACAAATCTGGTTCGCAAGCCATCGCCATTGCAATCATGACCCGCTGTCGCATTCCACCTGATAATTGATGCGGATAACTAGCGACAATAGCATTTGCCCTAGGAATTCCAACAAGTTCTAATAATGTAATCGCTTTGTTACGCGCTTCTTTTTTGCTTGTTTTTTCGTGTAGTCGAATCGCTTCTATCATTTGATTACCAATGGTAAATAAAGGATCTAAAGATGTCATTGGTTCCTGAAAAATCATAGCAATTTCATTTCCCCGTATCTGTTTCATTCTTTTAGGAGAAGCTGATACGATATTTTCCCCTTTAAAATAAATGTCACCACTTACAATTTTGCCAGGCGGGCTAGGTATTAATTGCATGATGGATAAGGATGTGACGCTTTTTCCACAGCCCGATTCTCCAACAATACCAACGACCTCTCCTTTACATACAGATAAACGAACCCCATTCACAGCGGGAACCTCCCCTTTTTCCGTAAAAAAATGCGTATGGACATCTTTTAGTTCCAGTATGACTTCTTTGGACATTCTGATTTCACCTCGTTTCTTACAAATTTCCACCACTCTAAAGCACCTCAACTTTAGAAATAGATAGTTTCTTGCCATATATTTGCGGTGGATGTTGTCATGCCTTTACATTTTAAACTCGCAAATAGGTATCTTGTTAACAAACTAAAAATTCAGTCTATTGAAACAGTTTTTTCCCCGGTTCATTATCACCTGTAAGGAATATCTTGCATTTACTTATTTTGTAATAGATTTGTTCCCCCTCCTTTCACTTTCTGATTTATCCTTCTATAATCTCATGGAGTAGATCACCACCTCTTCATGAAAGCGTTTCTAATATACCGATGAAAAACTAGGATTTTAGAACCATCTTGTAATGCTTATCATATTCATGTCCACATGAAATTATTAACCTTTCTTTTAAAAGTTTTGAATATGTTTTAACTTCATCTATAAAAGATGGACCGTAATTTTATAGAAAGTGGATTTGCAGGCCATTATTCAAAACAGGCAATTATTTTCCCTTTACAACTATCTCTAAACCACGCAAGTACAATTCAAGGTAATAAAGATGCGGAAAGGTACTAGCTTTTTCCATGACAAACATCTACCATTTTGTTAAGCTTGATGTGTTAGCGTTTAATATTTTAGTAGAATATTTTATAAGAACTACTAGGGGAGCCTATCATGGGCTGAGAAGAAGCAATAGCTTCTGACTCTTATTGACCTGATCTGGTTAAGACCAGCGGAGGGAAGTAGTAGAGATTCTCTTTCTATATTTCTTCTTCTAAGTCAGGTTCTGTCTGGGGTCTGACTTTTTTTGCATGTTAGGAAAAGATAAGGTTTATAGGATGAGTAACATGGCGTTATGCTTGTTCCTTTTGTTCTATTCTATTCGTCGACAACGACTTCTCGTTTAGAATGAAAGAAACCTTACAGCAACTTCTATTAAAAATGCTGTTCTTCACTACTTTCCTCTTAGTAAAATAGACAAAAGCAAGGTGATGCTATGAAAAAAACATACACATTAACATTAATGGCTGTCTTTGTTGCTATTGGCACACTAGCAGCACAATTTCTTTGGTTCCCTGCTGGATTTGCCAAAGCGTACCCCGTGCAACATGCTGTTAATGTGATGGCAGCTATTACGTTAGGACCTGGACCTGCTGTAATAATAGCTTTTATGATTGGTCTGTTACGAAATATGCTAGGACTTGGAACTTTATTAGCATTTCCAGGAGCCATGGTAGGAGCATGGTTTGCAGGTTTACTGTATCGTAGATTTGAGAAGAAACGATGGGCTGTCATTGGAGAAAGTATAGGGACTGGAATTGTAGGATCCTTGCTTGCCGTACCCATTGCTCGCTTATTCATGGACAGTAGTGCCGGAGCTCTATTCTTTGTCCCGTCATTTTTAGCAAGTAGCATTTCTGGAGCTTTTTTAGGGTGGTTTATTGTTTCACGCGTGAATACAGATAAGCTGATTCGTATACAAAGGCAGTAATAAACTGGCTTTAAGTCCAAGACTATATGATAACTATTTATATGTTTGGGAATCATTCTAGATAGTAGTTCGCTCGAAAATGAGCCATCATGGTTCACGAAATATACTGGCAATTATATAAAGAAAGGAAGCGAATAATTTGAAACCAATTCCATGTGCATTAACGATTGCAGGAACTGACCCAAGTGGAGGTGCAGGTATTCAGGCAGATCTGAAAACATTTCAAGAGTTAACTGTTTATGGTATGTCCGTCATCACATCGATTGTTGCACAAAATACAACTGGTGTACAAAATGTCCACCATATCCCTATTGATATGATAGATGAGCAATTGCAATCTGTTTTTTCTGACATGCCTGTACACAGTCTAAAAACAGGCATGATTGCCAATGAATCGATGATGCGCGTCATCCAAAAACAACTTACTAGTACAGACGCATACTACGTCATGGACCCTGTTATGGTTGCTACTAGCGGCGATCCTTTAATTGCCGAAGAAGCAAGAGATTATTTAAAAGAACAGCTTCTACCTTTAGCAACTGTTGTTACGCCAAATATTCCAGAAGCAGAATTTATTACTGGCAACAAAATCCATGATGTTAACGATTTACAAGAAGCAGCCAAAGAAATGGTGGATAAACATGGTGCTCGGGCTGCCCTAGTAAAAGGTGGACATATGCATGGAGATGCCATTGACTATTTATATGATGGACATAAGATGCATACCTTTCACTCCAAACGCTTTGACACAACAAGTACGCATGGCACTGGTTGTACGTACTCGGCAGCCATTACCGCTCATTTAGCTAAAGGCCTGCCGTTATATGAAGCGGTAAAAGAGGCTAAACAATTTGTTACAGCAGCTATTAAGCATTCTTTCCCATTAGGCGCTGGGAACGGCCCTACCAACCATTGGGGAATTCGTGAAGAAAGGGTGAAACAATGAATACATCAATTATAGAGCAAGTTAGGGAGGCCAATCCGTTAATTCACAATTTGACAAATGAAGTCGTGATGAATTTTACTGCTAATGGTTTACTAGCTTTTGGGGCTTCACCGATTATGGCAAAAGCAACAGAAGAAGCAGAAGAAATGGCGTCCATTTCTAATGGTGTGCTTATAAATATTGGTACATCAACATTGACAGAGCTACCAGCAATGAAGCTTGCTGGTAAAGCCGCCAACAAAAAAGACATCCCAGTAGTACTAGACCCTGTTGGCATTGGCGCCACATCATTTCGTAAAGATGTCGTTAAACAATTATTACAAGAAGTACAATTTACTGTTATTAAAGGAAATGCAGGCGAAATGGCTAAGCTAGTTGATATGCCATGGGAAGTAAAGGGGGTAGAATCTGTCGGAGATGGTGATGGCAAAGAGATTGCTAAAAAAGTAGCCAACATGTATCATACGACTGCTGTAGTAACAGGAGAGACGGACTATATTTGTAGTAACAATGAAACAGTAATAGAAAACAGAAGCGGGCATGTCTATTTGGAAAAAATTACAGGTGCTGGTTGTTTGCTAGGCTCTATTATAGCTGCTTGTCTAACTACAGATGCGAAAGTAGAAGAACAAGCATTTGCAGCCGTACAATTTTATGGATTAGCAGCCGAGTATGCTGCTAAACAAGAGCATGTTCAAGGTTCTGGCAGCTTTCTTCCGGCCTTTATTGACGCATTGTCCAATGAAATAGATCAACTTAACACCAAATAATATGTAGAAAAACTTTCCTTTCGCAAAAGCTAAACGTTAAGTAAATAAGGAGGCTAGAGGCTTGCATTTACAAACAGCTTTACGTAAATATTTCATCATGGGAAGCCAAAATTGTGATCGAGACCCGAAGCAAGTTTTAAGAGAAGCGATTCAGGCAGGTATTACAGCTTTTCAATATCGCGAAAAAGGATCTGATGCTTTATCTGGCAACCAAAAAATACAATTAGGAAAAGAATTGCGCGCTATCTGTTGTCAACATAACATTCCGTTTTTTATCAATGATGATGTAGAGTTAACAGAAGTTTTAGAGACTGATGGCATACATGTCGGTCAAGATGATAAAGACGCAAAAGAATTGCGCCAACAGTTTCCAAATAAATGGATTGGACTTTCTGTTTCTAACCTAGAAGAACTGCATGCCAGCCCGCTGGATTACGTTGACTATCTTGGCGTCGGCCCCATTTTCCCGACTTCGACAAAAGAAGATGCAAAGATGGCAGTAGGTACAGGCTTTATAACAGAAATAAAACGGCTGTACCCCAACATGCCAATTGTTGGGATAGGCGGAATTAACACGGAAAATGCGGCAGCTGTTATGGAAGCGGGCGCTGATGGCGTTTCTGTTATATCGGCAATTACTAAAGCTCCCGATATAGAAGAAGCAATCGCAAAACTATAAAGGAAGCCAAACCAAGTAGATAAACTTGGCTTGTCGCCAAGTCTTATGGCGAATGGCATAGTTTTTCTTATACTATAAACCACTAGCATTGCATAAATGTGGTTTGAAAATTCAGTAAACATCTTTGCAGGATTTTTTGCCAAAAAGACAAAGGCTAAACAAAGGTGGTCTGTCCATTTGGAAAAATTATACAATTAAACTATTAGCAACAACGACACTGTATGTATTTACGGAATAGATCTATCGTCAAATCTGCGAATCCAGATGTACGCAGGTTTCCACAGCGCTTTATTTAACCAGCGGCTAATTCGGAGTAAGGACTTCTTACTCCTCATCTCTAACTGGATAAGTACATGTAAACAGTAAGCAATAAGTGCAAGGAAAATTTGATTTTGAATGGCAGTTTCGCTCATGCCATAAAAGTGTTTGATCTTTACATGCTGTTTGAGCCACTTGAAAAATAGCTCAATGGTCCATCGTTGACGGTAAATTTCACTAATCTCTTCGGAATCTAGATCGAAACGGTTAGTAATTAATCGTAGAATGTTTCCCTTTGTATCCACTACTTCAAGTAGGCGGAATACATTCTCTGTACGATTTTGCGTCGAACCGATGTAAACCATCTTGTCGGATAAAACCGTAGAATCTTTAGGTATAGAAAATGATTCTACTTCACGAGTGATGGCGTTTTTCTTCAGTCTTGATACGAAAAAATAGCCTTCATCTGTCATTCGATCAAATCGTTCATAATCAACGTATCCACGGTCAAACACATACATGGCTTCTTTGTCGTCTACGAGAACTTCCAGTTGATTTCTGTCATGTTCTTTGGCTGTTGTAATCACTGCTTTTTCAGGATAGACGGTGTCTTTATTCATAAATACAAGTCGTAAATGTAGCTTAACTCCTGCTTTTGTTTTACGGAACTTTGCCCACTTATGATTCGTTAAGTTCAATGGAAGCGTGCTAGAATCAATGATTTTCAATGGCATGTATTTCCCGTTTTTAAATTGGATACCTTTTATTTTGTAAACAAGTTCCAAGAATAAATGGGAAAGGATCATTGGATTCATTTCATTATTCTTCCTTGATAGCTGAGATGTACTAATCGATTCAAACCCCAGTGCTTTTTGAAGTCCATCATCTATTAGGGCATCGCTCATTTCTTCCAAGCTCTCGAATCCTTGCAGTTGGGCAAGTAACATAAGCTTTATATACGCTGCAGTTGTTAGCTTTTTTGTGTAGTAATCTTGTTTATTTTCTTCTACTTGTTCAAATAGTTTTTTCGTATTTATAGGTGAAACCCATTTACCAAATGATGATTTTAGTGTATTCTTGTCCATACGGATTATCCTTTACTTTTGGATTTGGACAGGAACCACCTGTACTTCCATTGTAAAGGATTTTTTTGTATCATGAACACATAATTATTGAACATTTTCAGTATTTTGAATCATCAGGTTTAATTAATGCAATGCTAGTGACTATAAACATTTAAATTTTTATACTTTCCTATAGTGGAAAAAAGGCTCGGGGCGCCCAATTAGCAACGTAGCGACTGGAACGAAGCAACGAAAGTTCTAAGAATCATGCTCCTGCAACAGGAGTATGCCGGCGCCCTCCAGCAAGCCCATCATTAGTCGGCCTTCCTATTTATGACGACTTAGCTTCGGGCAATGGAGTGAAGTCACCTAGTTGCTGGGCGCTTGCGCCAGACGTGGCTAAATAACTTAGTAAGTTTATCCACAGCTGCAAAATTTTCTAATCTCCTTGACAATAAAAAAACAGCAGCGTTTTGATTCTACTGTTTTTTTATTGGTTTAAGGTGTAGCAACTCGTCCATCATTGTGAACTTCAGCGTCTTCACTGGGAACTTCGAATAACTAGCTTGTGAACTTCAGCGACTTTTCATGAAACTCAAGCGAAATTATGATGAACTTCAGCGACTTTACATATTTCTACAGTCTCAGCGGACCATGCGCTCCCACACTGAGGCTTTATCTGTCATTAGTAAGCTTTACCGATGATCTGCGTAAATTGTCATGGCATCACGCATAAAAATGGCTAATCCTTCCCCAAATTGATCAATATTTCTCTGAAAGCGTTCGTCTTCTTCATACATTTTTCCTAACCCTTTAAAAGCATCGTAAGAATAGGTTCCTATATGATTTAACAGTTGATACCATTCTCCAATTCGCTGTTGTGCAATATCTGAAGCAGGATCTTCATTACGAATCTCTGCCAGTCTGCGATACAAATCATTCATGGTTTGTTGCAAGTTTTCTTCGTCCTTTAATTGTTTAATCTTGGCATTTGCTTTGTCAACAGCTTCATTCCCCCAACGCTCACGCGCTTCTTGCTCGTAAGGGTTGTTACTAAAATCAAAGCCTGCAAAGCGTTCCTTGTTGCTCATGTTCATTTCCCCTTTCGTATGTTGAATCGTTTTTTGAATCGTTTCTAGCATCGTATCAATTTGACTTCGTTTAGCAAGCAATCGTTCGCGATGCTTTTCTAACGCTTCAACTTGATCAAAGGTAGGATTATCTAAAATGGCTTTTATTTTCTTTAAAGGAAAGCCAACTTCTTTATAACAAAGGCGCAAGCGCCCGGTTAGCAACGTAGCGAGTGGAGCGAATCAACTGAGATAAAGGAACCACGGTGAGGAACGAACCGATGATGACTTATCGTAGGGCGATTTCGTGAAGTCGCCTAGTTGCTGGGCGCTTAAGCCGGACGTGGCTTATTCTGTTAATTCCTTATCCCAAAGCATCAAATTTTTATACTATTTATCTTATAAAATAAAATTTGCTGTAGCCGTTCCAATTCATCATCTGTATAAATGCGATAACCTGCTTCGGTTGTATGTTCCGGCTTTAGCAAACCAATGGCATCATAATGATGAAGCGTACGGACGCTAACACCAACTAAATCAGCAACTTCCTTTATTTGCAACCTCTATCCCTCCCTAACTTTTTTTTAATAGTGAAAACTGTCATTTTCCTTATATTATAATCCCTAAACCCTATAGAAAAAGCATAAACGATAACGTTACGTTAGAGTCAATACCTTCTAGCAACTCTTTTTTCATTTAATTTTCACTACTCTGTTTCTCAGGTTTTCCTTGTTGCTTTACATCATTAAACTGTTCACTTGGAACTGCTCGATAAACCAAAAATGCTAAGATAACGGCAATAATCGAAATAGTAAACGCAATAAAATAAACAAACTCTACTCCTATAATCATCGCCTCATTTATCGTTGTGGGATTATTTGGAGTTGCCGATTGACTTAAATAAAGGCTTTGCCTAGCATTTAAAATACTAATAAATACAGAAACACCGACAGCCCCCGCCACGGGCTGCAGTGTAGCCATCACAGACGTCCCATGTGGATACAACCGCTTCGGTAGCTGGTTTAATCCATTTGTTTCTGCTGGCATCATAATGGCAGAAACAGTGAGCATTAAAATAATATAAGCAACAATAATCATCCATGCTTCTGTGTTTTCGTTTAATCTACTTAACATAAACATTGTACTACTTAAAATAATGGTAGCAGGAATCATCATGACACGTGGGCCAAATTTATCAAATAAATGTCCCATCACAGGAGACATGACGCCATTAATAAGACTACCAGGCAATAACAGCATTCCTGCTTTGGCTGCAGTAAACGCTAAAGCTCCCTGCATAAAAATAGGTAAGATAATTTCTGAGGAGAACATCATCATAATAATAATTAAAAACATCAGCATACCGTGCGTAAACATCGGGTATTTAAACACTCGAAGATCCAAAACAGGTTCCTTCAATTTAAATTGTCTAAAAGAAAAGATGATGATCCCCAACACACCGATAACGATGAAACTGTACACACTCGGGTTAAGGAAACCTTTTTCTCCAGCTGCACTAAATCCATAGATGAGTGATCCAAACCTATCGTAGAAAAAACAAGCGAAAGAATATCCACTTTTGGTTTTGTAGTTTCAGAAACATTTACTAAATATTTATAAGCAAATGCTATAGAAAACAAGGCAAACGGTATAACCGTAATAAATAGAAAACGCCATCCTAAATATTCCACAATTACACCGGATAAAGTCGGGCCAATTGCAGGTGCGAACATAATGACAAGGCCTACCGTTCCCATCACTTTCCCTCTTCGATGTGGGGGAAAAACAAGTAGAAACACATTAAAAATAATTGGCATCAATAAACCAGTACCCGCAGCTTGAATTAATCTACCTGTAAGTAATATGGGAAATGACGGTGCTAAAGCAGCAATCGTTGTACCCGCTGTAAATACGATCATTGTCCCTAAAAATAATTGCCTTGTTGTAAACCATTGTAGTAACACAGCAGAAGCAGGTATAACAATGCCCATCACAAGAAGAAATCCGGTCGCCATCCATTGCACCGTTGTCAAAGACACTTGGAACTCTTTCATTAATGTCGTAAGGGCGATATTAAGTAATGTTTCATTAAGAATAGCAAAGAATGCACCAATAATTAATGACAGCATCATTGGCATTACTTTAAAATTCGGATCATCCGCTAAATATTCGTACTCTGTGTTTGTTGAACGCATTATAAAATTCCTTCCTCGTTGTAAATTATTCTTTTTTATACTATAGGAAAGTATAAAGTTTTAAGGTTTAGAGTATAAGAAAAACTTGGTTAATTGCGAAGGGCTTATGGTGAAAGCTATCATTAAACTCCAAAACTTGTACTTTCTAATGTACATGAGTAAATATAACAATCAGTGTCGTTTTCTTTCATTCCTCCACTGATTGTCACATGAACAAATCCATTTTATTCACTTACAAAGTAAGATAATCCTATCACCACTTATTTTTATTAGCAAGCATAAGTTTTTCATGTAAATTTTTTTTAATAACAGCGAGCTATTTAGGACAGTGCGCCCATTTGTCGGAAATGAATAACAGATAAGGCAGTTGACCCATATAGTAAACTAGACGACTCATTTATAGGAGGAAAATGTATGTACCCATATGACTATCATTATGATCCGAGCTTGGATCAGGAACGCGTTTTTCCTTTTTCCACGTTAGGAAATATGTTTTTTGGGCCAGGGCAGTCAAGCGGCACTTTTGGCCCTCCAGGATTTCCGCCCGGTCCTCCGCCTGGATTTCCTACAGGGCCAAGCGGTGGAGGTGGAATGCCAGGTTTTCCAGGTGCACCGACCAGCGGATTTCCACCTTTTCCGGGAAACCAAGGTGGTGGACCTTCAGGACCCGGAAATCAGCCACCAAGCTCCCCACCCCCAGCCTTCACACCGCAAAAATCACAAGTACAAACTTTCGCGGTTGACCCAGGAGGCATTCGTAATTGTTTATTTCGCTACACGTATATTTGGTTAAGACGAGACGCTTTCTGGTTCTACCCTACATTCGTCGGACGAAATTCTATTGCCGGATACCGCTGGACCGGTTTCAATTGGGTTTACTTTGGCATCGACCTTAATCGAATCCAATCATTCCAATGCTTTTAGATTCATCATCTTACACCGTTTAACAAAACTCGGGTTCTCATCGATTCTTTATAGCGAAAAAAATCCCATTGTTTTGCTGTACGATAAAACCCTACCTAACATTTTTGCTTTCCCATAGTAGAGAAAACAAAAAACAGGAGTCGATTTAGATTTAACCTCTAAGCGTCTCCTGTTTAGTTATTTATCATATAAAGTGCTGGGAGACTTCCAAATAGAAATATAAGTTGAATAGGCCTAATGTTATCTACCATTTGTTATTGGAGAATACTATCTATCCTTATATTGACTAAACAATGAAAACTGGTAAAATATTAAAAATACTATTCTCTAAGGAGGATTTAGATGAAAATTCATTTTTACGATAACAAATTCAAAAATGCGATTGATAATTATGAATTAACCGAAGAACAACTTCGCTATACTAAACACCCAAAAGATTGTATACAATTATTAAGCGAGGATATCAATCGTTATTCAATAGTAGCAATGGAAGGAAATAAACTTGTAACTTTTTTTGTTTTACATAAAAATGACGGGGTAAAACCATATTCAAATAATAATAGATCCATCTTATTAAGATCATTTTCAACTGATTTCCGTTTCCAAGGCAGAGGCTATGCTAAAAATGCATTAATGATTTTACCTAAGTTTGTTAAAGAGAATTTCACACAAACGAATGCGATTGTCTTAGCTGTTAATAGTACCAATAAGGTAGCATTAAGATTATACAAAAACTGCGGATTTGTTGATGAAGGAGTTCGAGAAATGGGGCCAAAAGGGGAACTAATAATAATGAATTACTATTTATAATCCAAAAGCAAATTAGCGTATAGATTGAAAAACAATACCTTCATTCCAGAGGTCATAGCCTTGAGCTAGAACAAAGGATTAGTGCGCCCATTTAGCAACGTAGACTAGAGCGAATTAACTAAAGTTTTAGGAATCATGCTCCTGCAACAGGAGTATGCCAGCGCCCTCCGGCAAGTCCGTCTTTCGTCGTTCCTCTTAGACACGAACGGATGATCTTTAAGGCGATTCATGATTTCGCCTAGTCGTTGGGAGATGGAGCCACACGTGGCTATTACCCTTCTCACTCAACATTACCTTATTAGTGAGATCAATTTGCCATCAAGTTTGATGATAAAAGCTGTCATTTCTCTCCCCCTTACCTTCTAACTAAACAACCCGTGGGGGCTTTCATCCTCCGCGGGTTGAAAATTCTCTTTATCTTTTAATCATCAACGACAATATAAGTAGCTTGTACGGGACCGTGTACACCAACAATTAAATTCATTTCAATATCTGCACTATTACTTGGCCCAGATACGAAGCTAACACAAGATGGCGTAACCTCCCCTTTTTCCACAGATGTGTGTAGTTGCTGAGCAGCTTGGGTCATTCTAGGTACAATGGTACTTTTTGGGATAATTGCAATAAAGCTTTTTGGTAATAAACTAATCGAGCGCCCATTATCTTTATGATTAAATAAGGTCACTGTCGCTGATTCAGCTAAAGTGATATCACTAAATGAGATACCAATATCAGCTCGTTCCGCAATCTGCTGATTTTCTTCACCGAGCTGCGCATCCCAAATATGCACTTCTATTTCTTCACCGAGCTGTTCATACAATGGCTCTAACCCATAAGTAGTATTTCGCTCATCATGAGCTGCAATAATCGTTTTGCCTTCATACCGCTCGATCGCCTCTAATAAAGCTTTCGGCAACTGCGCTGTATTTACTTCTACAACATCTGTATGGATTGCTTTACATTGCTTTTTTAATACCGCTATAAGTTCTTCTTTGGAGTAGCCTGCCAACACACGATCTTGCGGACGGACACTCCATGTTGGGCGCTCTACTCCTGACATACGACGTGGCCGACCTAAATGGGCAGCTACATTACTTAAAAATGCATCTTGATTATGAATGGTCATGATTTATTTCCCCCTTCTGCCGTTCTTTCCACCAAGCACGGAAGGATTGTTTCGCTGGTGCCGGAAAATCTCTCACATTCGTCCACCCTTTTAGAGGACCTGGGCCATTTTTAATTGTGTCTTCTTTTGTCCACGGCTTTAAAGCTGTTCTTGCCAATTTCGTACTTAATTTATACGCTGCAGGAGTCGAAGCCCATTGAGCAAATCCTTTCATCATTATTTTTTCCGTTACGGGTGATTTTTTCTCCTTTTCTACAATAATTTGTCGATGGCGAATCAACTGTTCATGTAATGGAATTTTCACCGGGCAAGCCTCTGTACAGGCAGCACAAAGAGATGAGGCATAGGGTAATTCTTTATGATCCTCATATCCATCCAATAATGGGGTTAACACAGCACCAATCGGCCCTGGATAGATAGAGTTATAAGCATGCCCACCAACATGTCTATAGACAGGACATACATTGATACATGCGGCGCAGCGAATACAATGTAAAGCAGATTGAAATTCTGTGCCTAGTATTTTAGAACGCCCATTATCAACAATGACCAAATGATAATCTTCCGGTCCGTCAATTTCCCCTTCTAGCCTAGCGCCAGTATAAGATGTCACATAGCTGGTTAATTTCTGTCCAACAGCTGCTCTCGTCAATAAACTTACTAACACTTCCATGTCTTCCCATGTAGGGACAATGCGTTCCATTCCCATGACGGTTATTTGCGTATCAGGCAAAGCGGTAACCATACGTGCATTTCCTTCATTCGTAACTAGCGTAATCGCACCAGATTCGGCTACGGCAAAATTACACCCTGTAATACCAACATCTGCGGAAAGGAAATCTTTTCGTAGTTGTTCCCGGGCAAAAGCTGCTAGTTCTTCAGGAGAATCAGATCCCTTATACCCTCTTTTTTCCGCAAACGTCTTCCGGATTTGCGCTTTATTCTTATGCAAAGCTGGCGTAACAATATGGGAAGGTGGATCTTCGTCAAGTTGTAAAATCCATTCCCCTAAATCCGATTCCACAACTTCCGCTCCCATTTTTTCTAGTTGCTGATTTAAACCGATTTCTTCTGTTACCATCGATTTGGATTTAACAATTTTTTTAGCGTTTTTTTCGGTAATCACTTTTTCAATATAGGCATTTGCTTCCTCTGCTGTAGAAGCAAAGTAGACACTTCCACCACGTTTAGCTACTTGCTCACTTAACTGCTGTAAATAGTAATCGATATTTTCTAATGTATGTGTACGAATTTCCGATCCTAGCTGTCGCCAATCTTCCCAATCACCAAGTTCTGCCGCTTGCGTGATACGTCCGTTTCTAAATCGACCTTGCGCAGAAGATACAGCCTCTCTCATGAAATCATTCTCTATGCCTGTTTCAATACGCTCTTGATATGACCTATCTCCGAGTTTAATACTCATGCAATCCCCCCGCCTTGTTCGTGAGAATTCAAAATTTCCGTAATGTGAACAACTTTTACGTTCTTTCCTTCTCGTCTCATCCTACCACCAATGTTCATTAAACAGCCCATATCAGCGCCAACTAGATATTCTGCTTTCGTCTCAGAAACATGCTGTGATTTTTCTTTTACCATTTCCTGTGAGATTTCTGGATTTTTCACCGCAAACGTTCCCCCAAACCCGCAGCAATCTTCCTTTACAGGTAATTCGATAAACTCCATTCCCTTCACATGCCGTAAAAGAGTTTGCGGTGCATCCTTCACACCAAGAATACGTGTCATATGACACGATGGATGATAAGTAACCCGACCTTTAAATGTCGCTCCAAGATCTGTTACGCCTAAAACCTCCACTAAAAACTGTGTGATTTCATAGCTTTTATTTGCCAAATCAACAGCAGCTTCTTGCCACTCTGGATCATCTTTGAAAATAGCAGGGTACTCTTTTAACATACCGACACATGAGCCTGATGGACCTACGACATACTCAGAATCTTGAAAAGCTTGCATCATTTGTTTCATCGCTTGCTTCGCTTCTTTTACATACCCGCTATTATATGCTGGCTGGCCACAGCAAGTTTGCGCCGCGGGAAAATCCACCTCACAGCCGACACGTTCAAGAATTTCCACTGTATTTTTACCGACATCGGAAAAAATGATGTCACTGACACATGTAATAAATAATGAAACCTTCATTACGTTCACCCCATTTTTCTATCTGTAGCGGGCAGATAATCATACTTACAGGTGTTTAAACACGATTGCTTCTACCTTTTCTAAATGATCGTACATTGCTTCTTCCGCTTGATCTGCCCGTCTATCTTTTATTGCTGCAAAAATTCGTTGATGCTCTTGAAACAAAATATCTGCTCGATCTTCGGTATATAATAATATTTGTCTCGTTTCTCGTATTGTTTCTGACATGAGTTCGGCAACACTACCCATTAAATGATTTAATAGATTAATATGCGTCGCTTTGGCAATGGCGAGATGAAATTCGGTATCCGCCTGCTCAGCTAAAGCTTCTTTTCCTTTGGCATGCTCCATAACGACTAATGCTCGCTCCATTTCTAATAAATCCGCTTCCTCATAATTTTCCGCAGCTAATCTAGCCGCGCCTGCTTCCAATATTTTACGGACTTTGTAAAGTTCTTGTACATCTTGACGTTTCATTAAGAACGCGGTACTAACCGGAAGCGTGAATCTTTTTGCGTCAAATGTCTTCACGTATGTACCTTCCCCTTGACGCATTTCTATTAACCCCATTGAACGGAGACCACTAAGTGCTTCACGAATAGCCGATCGGCCTACTTCAAAATTCGCTGCTAATTTCTCCACAGAATCCAATTTGTCGCCAGGTTGTAACGATCCAGATTTAATCATATCTATAATTGAATCAGCTACTTGTTCATAAATTTTTTTCGGTTGGATACGCTTGTATTTCATCGTTCCCACTTCCCTTCGTTTGAACCCATTTTACTTGATGCCCTGCTATTTGCAAAGTTTACCAAGGAAGGGGCATGCACATTGTATAAGCTAGCAATCGCTTTACAAATAAGAATATAAATGCATGTTTTAGAAAAACTTGGCTTGCCTCCAAGTCCCATAGCGGCAGCCTTCGTTTTTCTTATACGATAAACCTTTAAATGTAATACTTGCCTAACGTATAATCTCAACCCGCACTATTAATGATAGTACGCTTTAACATCATACATAGAAGAGAACATAACTAGCTAGTCCAATAACCAAGCCATATAAAATGGCTGGTAGCAATGTTTTCCTTATAATATCGCCTTCTTTCCCTGATAAGCCTACGACTGCACTGGCTGCTACGACATTATGCACGCAAATCATATTACCAGCTCCTGCGCCCACGACTTGTGCTGCTAACACAGCATTTACGTCCATACCTATCTGATTTGCAACACTATGTTGAATTGGCGCAAAAGTTAACGTTGACACGGTAGCACTCCCCGTAATAAACGATCCCAGTTCACCAACAAAGGGAGCTACTAAAAACCAAATAGATCCTAAAGAATTCGCTAAAGACGCCGCTATATACTGCGGCATACTTACTAATTCATGAGCGTTCATACCTGAATTGGTAAACACATGCACCATAGCTAATGTAGCTATTAAAGATATCGCTGTCGTTTTCATGGTAGAAAAAGACTGATTTGCTGCAGCAACAAAAACGGAAAAACGTTTTCTATGTAGAAAAACTGATACCAATGCTGCTATCGCTAGAACAGTTCCAGGAGAATACAAAAACTCCCAATTGGAAGTGATGCCTTCCACCCCAAAAATATTTGTCCAAGAAAAATCGATGGCGCTTTTTGTAAACTGAGCAAGTGGTGTAATAATTCGCGTCGTTAACAATAGAACAACGACAATGACATACGGTGACCACGCAGCCATCAATCCCATACTTGATGGCTGCGTTTCTAACTGAAAATCTTCCTGTAATGCGTCTTGCCAAGATTTTCTTGGTAGTAACCACCCCTTTTTTGCGGTGAAAGTAGCAACAATTAAAGCCGTTAAGGAAGCTAAAATTGCAATAAATTCTTGCCCAAATACAACGGCATATAGCAAAGCAGATAATGTGTAAACGGTACCAATTAATAACGTCCACGGTAACATTGGTAATGCATCTCTCAGCCCTTTCCCTTTTCCAAAAAACACTGTCATAATTACAATTAACGTAAATGGAATAAATGTTCCTGCAAATAAATCCAGTGTCGTAATAGCGATACCTATTTCTTGATAAAACGTAGGACTGGCTTCTGGAAGTGTACTTAAACCAACAGCAACTGGAGTTCCGACTGCACCAAAAGCAACTGCTGTACTATCTGCAATTAAAGCAAGTGTTGCAGCCGCTAATGGACGAAAACCAAGTGCAATCATTAATGGACCAGTTACCATTGCTGGTGTCCCAAAACCAGCAGCTGCCTCTATTAACGATCCAAATAAAAATGCAACAATAATTACTTGTACACGCATATCTGTTGAAATGTTTTGAAAACCTTGATTTATTCTATTTACTGCTCCTGTTTTCCGAAGTGTATTTAAAAGTACAAGTGCCCCAAATAAAATCCAAAGTATCGTTAGCGTTTTGTGTATTCCCTGTAAAACGGAGGAAGCAATTAATTTTCCTTCTACTCCCCAGATTGTCATAGCAAGCGCAATCACAATGAAAGCACTCCATGTCATTCCCTTTATAGCAGGCAAACGAAAAACTACTAAAAAAACAAACGGTGCAATGATTGCACTGAGTGCCACCAATAGATACATAGAAACCCCTCATTTCTCTCTCTTTAAGTAAAACGTTTTTACCCATCCCATAGTAAGGTCATCTGATGACCTTATGTATAGTTTAATTACTTTTCTTATTTAATTCAAGGTTTTGAATTTGTTCATAATTGAACATAAGAAGTAAGTTTACTCAACGTTTTATAAAGTGAATCTTCCATCAGTTAGCAGGACTTGCATTCCCTAAAGAATCGTTTAGTTTCACAAGAATACCTAAAGACTTCTCAAGTCAATAAAAAACAATAGCAGCTCGTGGATAATTGTGAACTTCAGCGACTTCATTGTGAACTTCGAGTAACTATCTTGTGAACTTCAACGACTTTTCATGAAACTTAAGCGAAAATATAATAAACTTCAACTACTTTACAAATTTTCACAATTTCTAAGCATTTAATTTTATGCTTTCGTATCTTTTAGAAAAAACTTGGCTTATCGCCAAGTCTTATGGAGGAGTTATAGTTTTTCCCTTTTAAACTTTCCTGCGTATAAAAAAATCTCCATCCAACAGGGAATTTACGCCTATTAGATAGAGATTCTAGTTTATTTATCTACTTTTTTCAGTAATTCCCTTTGCCAAATTAAACCTTGTTCCAACGCCATTGTCCGGGCAATTTTAGGAGCATTCCAAAGAGCTGGGAGCAGTAAAATCGATACAGGTACAGCTGTTATTACGATGGAATTTTGAATGGAAGCAACACTATCTTCACCAATAGTTAAAATTGCTGCCGCTGTTCCACCGAATATTAAAGCCCAAAATACACGTAACCAACGTTTCGGATGGTCGTTTCCAGTAATAGTCGCTGCTACCGTATACGACATCGTATCCGCTGTCGTAGCAACAAAGATGATGGAAACAATGAGAAAACCAATACCGAATAATGTACCTAATGGTAATTGATCCGTAATTGCCATTACTGCTGCAGGCATACCGCCTTCATTTAACGACTCAGAAATGGATCCGGGATGTTTATTCTCAAAAAACACACCCGTCCCACCAACAATGGAAAACCAGAAATTATTAACGATCGGGGCTACGATAGAAACAGCAATAATTAATTCCCTAATCGTCCTTCCTCTCGATATTCTACTAATAAATACAATCAACATCGGGGCATAGCCAAGGAACCAACCCCAGAAAAAGATTGTCCAAGACGATAGCCAGCCTTCATCACCACGGAATAATGTCATCGTAAAAAAATTCTGCAAATGTACCCCCGTACCGCCTACAAAAGCATCAATGATAAATGCAGTCGGGCCGACAATAAGTACAAGTACAGCTAAAAATATGGTAAAGCCTACATTATAGCGGCTTAATGTTACGATTCCTCGATCTACACCAGTAGCAGCTGAAATAGCTGCAACAAGCACCAAACCAATAATTACAATTATACTCACTGCTAACGTATTAGGTGTGCCTAACAAATGACTCATTCCATAGGCAATTTGCAAACCTAAAAACCCTAAAGGTCCAAGAGTTCCTGCTACTGTTGCAAAGATAGCAAATACGTCCGCGGCAGTACCGATTGCACTTTTATGATATACTTTTTCACCAAATAAAGGGTATAATAGCCCTCTTGGTTTAAGCGGAAAACCTTTGCTATAGTGCACATACATCATCACTATAACAGCAAGTGTTCCTAGAATGGCCCACGCTAAAAATCCCCAATGCATAAACGATTGTGCAAAGGCAGCGTTGATATTCTGAAAATCACCACCTCCAAATAATGGTGGGTTTGTCATATAATGGTACATTGGTTCAGAAGCAGCCCAAAACACGCCACCACTTGCTAGGAGTGTTACTAATATCATGGAAACCCATTTGAAATAACTATATTTTGGCTGGTCTTGATTTCCTAGCTTAACTCTTCCATATTTTGAAAAAGCTAGAAATAAACCGATAAAAAAGTTTCCTAACAATAATATTTGCCAATAAGCACCAAAAATATCTGAAGCATATGCAAACAACGTATCCACTGCATTCCCGACTGCATCGCTACTCCAAACTGACAACAGAATAAACAGTATCAGTATTCCTCCACTAATCATGAATACTGGCCAATCTAACTTCGTGTCTTTTTTTAAGTCCACGTTTTTCCTCCTAATTTTAGGAGCAAGTGCCTATAATTTGCTTACACAAGCTAGTTTAAAAAGTCAGTAAAATAGCATAGCGAATTTCTTTGACGGTTTGTTTCTACCTATACAGAAGTATTATGCCATTCCATTACGTGTTATTCGAAACAAAACACAATCGAAATTCAAGTCGCCTATTTATCCTCCTTTTCAAACATCTTTTCACTCGTCATTAAAGACCATTGGACGGATAAAGATTATTCCTCGCCATTTCACTAGGTAGTCTCCTTTAAGTTACTAAAGCAAAAGCCTTCGTCGCACCTATACTGCAAGTGCAGTATGAAATAATCTTGACAAAAATCCATCGACTTGCTCGTTTTTAAACACAATTCATGATTATAGGTTGATGTTATTATTTTGTCAACCAATCAAGACTTCTATACTAGAAAAACGAAGACTCGTCATCAAGCCTTATAGAAAAAGCTGTAGTTTTTCTTAGGTTTAACACGCATACTTTCCTATCTTATAAATAGCTGTTGGCAAGGACTTATCCCACTAATTTGCCGCATGAGAAGAGGTATGCTGAGTGGATCAAAGCAAAAACAACATTTTCAGTATGCGCTTTAGGCTATAGCCCCTTGGAACAAAAGCTCGGTGCGTCCGGTTAGCAACGTAGGAGTGGAACAAATAAACGAAAGTTTTAGGAATCATGCGCCTGCAACAGGAGTATGCCGGCGCCCTCTGGCAAGCCCGTCTTTAGTTGGCCTTCCTATTTAGCACGAGCCGATGATGACTTAGCTTAAGGCTATTTGTGAAGTCGCCTAGTTGCTGGGCGATAGAACAGGGTGGATCATTCAGTTACGCCATAGTATCAAATTCTTATGCTTTCTTATTCCTTTAAAAAAACACCAACAAGCCGTGAGGGATAAAAGAAGCCCACTACGGATGAAAGAATACTTTATTTTATTCGCAAGTTTACTGGCACATGTTATTTTCTATTAACTTTTCCATGTTTTCTACCGCATCAATCTATTTTTTTAAAATATCATCGACTGTAGCTTCAACTTCGGCTCGCGACATTTTTTCTTCACCGTTTTCTAAAGCCGATAATGTCTTTTTCGCTAACGCTAGCGGAATTTTACAAAACAATAAAATGTTTCTTGTTTGAATATCTTTTAAGTAGCGATCCGCTTGTTGTAAGTTTTCTTTTGCATACATAAATAAATCCGCTCTTGTCCAATCATCAGGCATAAAATGAACGCCTCGTTCTGCATCTTCTTGTTGATTTCTTAACATATTTACTGCTTGGAGACCTCTGCCATATCCAATGGCTAAATCATAGTCTGTCTTCGTCCCATCATACCAATTCCAAATATCTGAAAGCATCACCCCGACAAGGCCAGCAACATAATATGTATATTCATCTAAATCTTCTTTTGTACGTAAATTCCAATTCTTTTCGGTCCATTTCGCCATACCATCAGCCATAATACTTGTAGACTGTTTAATTTTTGCTACGATATCTTCTGGACATACGTGCAACCAATCAGCAAGCCGCATAGTAACTTCTGGAAGTATTGCTTGATATGGCTTCATTAATTGTAGATAAGCTTCTTTATCAAATACAGACGTTTGCAATAGCTTAGAAGTAGCCCGCAGTAAATGCTGCTTTGTATCGGCAGAAAGCTGTTCATGATCTTCTATTTCATCAATGGCACGCATGCATAAGTACGCAGAGCCGACCGTATCTTTTAATACTGACTTTAACAACTTAATCGGAATATAAAAGGTTCTGCTCGTTTCTTTTAAAACACGCATTGCATCCTTTTGTAACTTCACATCTTTAACCAACAATGTTTCCTCCCTATATCCATATGAGGTATAACATTAAGTATATCAAAAAAGAATGAAAACTTCATGCTGTATTTATTCCATTCGATAGCCTGTCAAAATAGCTAATAAGCTGAAAATGGTTTACAGTATAAACAAAAAGATTTTTTGCCATAAAGTTTGACGATAAGCTTGATTTTCTATAAAAATATCCGCACTACTTTATAATAATAAATGGGCGCATCATTTCATAATCTTCATGTTCTAATATATGACAATGCCATACATACCTTCCAGTATACGTAAAAAATTGTTTTATTATTTTTGTTACTTGCCCTGGATTGGCACGCACAGTGTCTTTCCAGCCGTTTTCAATTGGTTCTGGAGGCATAGGGTCACCTGTGTAAATAATCTCTCCTGTTTCATTAAAATGTTCCACATCAAAAGTTTGCCTACTTATAATTTGAAAAAAACCTAAATGAATATGAATCGGGTGGGTGTCCCCCGTTGTATTTATGAAATACCATTCTTCCGTTGTTCCCCATCTTGGAAAGATCGTAATGGGTTCAGACCATGTTTTATTGTCCAATAACAAAACTGGCCGATTATATGCATCTCGCGTTACATCTAACGTTAACATCCTTTCTTTCGTTGCTAATTCAGGCGCTATTTTATTAACACAACCAGGAAACTTAGGAATACAACTTGTATCAATAGATTTCGCTTGTTCTATCACTTTAAATTGCATAATAACACCGACTGTCTCTGGATTAGGAGCTTCTCCATTAGGGTAAGGTATGGGCGCATTGTTACGGACCACCACTGTTTTCCCATACATATTTGAAAAATCAATAATAACATCCACACGTTCAGCAGGAGCAAGTAAAATTTGTTGGACAGCAACGGTCTGATTCATAAATCCCCCATCTGTACCAATTTGATAAAAGTACTGTCCAGAATCTAAGTAAAATTGATAAAAACGTGTATTTGAAGCATTTAATAAACGAAAACGATATTTACGCGGTTCCACAGCTAAATAAGGCCATATTTTCCCATTCACCATATTAACTTCTCCCACAAACTCAGGAACGATAGATACAGGTAAAGAAGGTATAGGAGGTTGCGGCTGTGCTGGATAATACAGTGAGCCATTTGCATTTACTGTCTTATCTTCCACCAACAATGGAATTTCGTATTCCCCAGCAGGTAAATTCAACTCTTGTTCTTGTTGGCTACGAATAATATAAAAACCTGCTAAACCCGCATACACATTTAATCTCGTTATTCCTAATGTATGGTCATGATACCAAAGCGCTGTACTTTTCATATTATTGCTGTAATCATAAATTTGTTTTGTGAAAAAAGGGCCTGCCTCCCCAAAGTCTTTTGTAAACCATGCTTCTGGATAGCCATCGCTTTCCGGCTCCGTTACTCCACCATGGACATGCACAACAGTCCGAACATCTGGTACATCTTTCCCCGCACCATGTACTGTATGGTCGATGGGCAAAAGATGTCGTTGCGGTAATGCATTCATCCATTTAACCTTTATGCTCTCTCCAGAACACACTTCAATTGTTGGTCCTGGGGAACTATACTCATATCCCCATACTAATGTATTTGGTAAATCTCTATGTAAAGATGTTGTAAATTCAACCATTCGGACTTCATAGTAGTTCACATAGTCTTTCTTCCCTTTTGGTTTTAAAACAGGCATCTTAGGTAAAGCATCTACAAATTTTTCTAATTCTGTTGGATTTAATTTCATACACTTTCACCCCCAACTAAATGATATGCATTTATGTGCTAGTATCATGCCAACTAAATGAACATGAGTTCCTGTTCTTAACGTAAATTTAATACTGGAACGCAATTTCATCACAAATATATCCCTCATTTACGCATATCTCTAAAATAAGCAAAAAAGCGGAAAGAACTCAAGGGGTTCTTATACCCCAAAACATATTTAACTATTGAAAGCTTCAATCTTAAAGTCCCCTTACATCTTTTACTATGAAAACACACGAAAGACTTCCAAAAGTTCGAAGTAAAATTAATTATTGGGAACTTTCACTATTGCTATACTCCTTGTTTCGTGTTTAAATTACTATTAAACATAAAATGAGGTGATGATGTGGCAAACAAGGTTTCTATCGGTCTATTAGGGTTAGGTGTCGTTGGTTCAGGAATTATGAAGCTTATTGAAAATCAGCAAGAAGAGCTCGTTCACCAATTAGGCTGTTCCGTTGAAATTAAAAGTGTATTAGTGCGCAATCTTCATAAAGTTCGTAGCGTTAGTGTGCAGCAAACGTTTCTCACTACCGACCCAGCAGACGTTCTCGAAGATCCAGAAATAGACGTGATCGTCGAAGTTATGGGAGGTATTGAAGAAGCTTATCAATATACACTGGAGGCATTTAAAGCTAAAAAACATGTCGTTACTGCCAATAAAGATTTAATTGCTTTACATGGAACAGAATTGGAAGAAACGGCTCGAGAGCATAAATGCGATTATTATTACGAAGCTAGCGTAGCAGGTGGTATACCTATTTTACGAGGGATAACGGACGGTTTAGCTGCAGATAAAATTGAAAAAGTGATGGGGATTGTGAATGGAACTACAAATTACATTTTAACAAAAATGACAAACGAAGGAATGACGTACGAAGCAGCCTTAAAAGAAGCGCAAGATTTAGGCTTTGCAGAATCTGACCCAACAGCAGATGTTGAGGGATTAGATGCGGCTAGAAAAATGGCGATTTTGGGGAGACTCGCTTTTTCTACAGATGTTGCTTTATCCGAAGTAGAAGTAAACGGTATTAAAAATTTAGAATTAGCAGATTTAGAATATGGAAGAAAATTCGGCTATACCATGAAATTAATTGGTTCTGCCGAATGTGAAGACGGACAAATGGAAGTGAGTGTGCAACCTACCTTACTATCCAATGATCATCCCTTAGCAGCTGTAAAAAATGAATACAACGCTGTTTATGTATATGGTAAAGCGGTTGGTGAAACAATGTTTTACGGCCCTGGTGCGGGAAGCTTGCCGACAGCGACCGCTATCGTCTCGGATCTTATTACCGTAATAAAGAATATGCGATTAGGCGTAAATGGTAATTCTTCTTTAAAACCAAGAATTTCTGCGACATTGCGCAGCAGTGAACAACGTTCTGGGCAATTTTATTTACGTATTCATGTCAAAGATCAAATTGGAGCATTCTCAGAAATCTCCACATTATTTAATGACTTACATGTAAGCTTCAAACGTATACTACAAACACCAATGAAGCAACAAGATTTAGCAGAAATCATTTTGATTACACATCAAACATCTTTAGCAACTTTTGAAAATGCATTAGAACAACTTTATGAGCTAGATGTCGTCCAGCAAATTAAAAGCTACTATAAAGTGGAAGGAGATGCACCAGATGAAGTGGCCGGGACTACTAAAGCATTATCATGAGTATTTACCAACAACACATCATACACCTGCACTAACGTTACATGAAGGGAACACCCCGCTTATTCCATTAACAAACTTATCACAAAAATTAGGCATAGAATTGTATGGAAAAATAGAAGGTGCTAACCCAACTGGATCTTTCAAAGATCGAGGAATGGTAATGGCTGTCGCAAAAGCAATCGAAGAAGGTAGTAAATCTATTATTTGCGCCTCAACTGGAAACACTTCGGCTTCTGCTGCAGCCTATGCTGCAAAAGCTGGCATCAAAGCAATTATTGTTATACCTAAAGGAAAAGTCGCACTCGGTAAACTAGCACAAGCGATCATGTACGGAGCAGAGATTGTCGAAATAGATGGTAATTTTGATGAGGCATTAACGATGGTACGTCATTTAAGTGAAACCCAGCCCATTACCTTAGTTAATTCGGTGAATCCTTACCGGATAGAAGGACAGAAAACAGCTGCTTTTGAAGTTTGTGATGCCTTAGGAAGTGCTCCTGATGTGCTTGCTATCCCTGTAGGTAATGCAGGAAATATTAGCGCTTATTGGAAAGGCTTTAAAGAATACGACGCTTTTAAGCAAACAGGTCTTCCAAAAATGTTCGGATTCGAAGCGGAAGGAGCTGCAGCCATCGTTCAAAATCAAGTCATTGAACAACCAGAGACGATCGCAACAGCAATTCGGATTGGAAACCCTGCTAGTTGGAAATTAGCTGAAGCTGCTAGAGATGAGTCGGGAGGAATGATAAAAGCTGTTAGTGACGATGAAATTATCCATGCATTTAAAACATTAGCGCAAACGGAAGGAATTTTTGCTGAACCAGGCTCTAATGCGTCCATTGCTGGCGTTATTCGCGAAACAAACAACGGAACAATTAAACAAGGAAGTAAAGTGGTAGCGGTGTTAACAGGAAACGGGTTAAAAGATCCACAAACAGCAATCGATCAATTAAACATCGATCCTGTATCATTGCCAAATGATGAACAGGCAGTAATAGACTATATAACGAAACAGGTTAACGTATGAACAACTTTACCATTTCTGTACCAGCCAGTTCCGCAAATATCGGACCTGGCTTTGACTCATTAGGACTAGCACTGGATCTATATCTTACATTAACTGTTTCTGAAAATGATGCATGGAAAATCTACCAACAGTCTCTGTTACTCCCAGCTTGCAACAATTATACAGATCATTTTATTTATCAAATAGCGCAACATACGGCTACACAATACGGAAAAGAACTACCTACTTGTTGTTTAACCATCGATAGTTCCATTCCATTAGCTCGTGGCTTGGGAAGTAGCGCATCAGCAATTATTGCTGGCATTGAATTAGCCAACCAATGTTGTCAGCTTCACCTTTCAAAAGAGGAAAAACTACAGTTAGCTACAGAGCAAGAAGGCCATCCCGATAACGTAGGTGCGGCTCTTTTTGGTGGACTTGTCATAACGAATTATAATGGTGATACTTCTGTTGATATATGTAGAATAGATCAATTAAACATAGATATGATCATTTTTATTCCACAAGATGAATTAAAAACCGAAGCTGCAAGAAATGTGTTACCGGATACGTACTCACGAGCTCATGCTGCACAAGCAAGCAGTATTGGGAATGTCTTTATTGCAGCATTAATGAACGAAGACTATCCAATGGCAGGAAAGATGATGGAAAAGGATATCTTTCATGAACCTTATCGCGCTGAATTAATTCCAAACTATGCGCCTATCAAACAGAAAGCGAACGAGCTTGGTGCATATGGTACGGTGATTAGTGGTGCTGGGCCAACGATGATCTCCTTTTTCCCTAAAGGAACTGGCACCCAGAACAAGCAAAAGTTACAAGCAGCATTTCCTAGCTACAACATCCAGCAAAGAAAAATGGATTCTACAGGTTTACGAGTAGAAAAGAAGTAGGCTTAGAGCTCCCATCTACATCGATGGGTTTTTCCAACTCCTTCAAGATAAATAGAGGCTCATACCATATGAACCTTACTCCTTTTCTATCGTGTACGTGGATGAAATAGGGACATCATGCAAACAGCTATTAAAAAACGTAGCATATCTCCAAAACGATAAGATGATATGCTACGTTTTAAATCTCATTTTTTATAAAATGGAAAACACCCCGAATAAAAATAGACTAAATTCCTGTAAGAAACAGTACAAACGGAAGCACTCACACGAAAGTAATTTTTGCTTTTCGAAGATTTGAACGCCTTGAACGCAGAAAACGATGTATGTTATCGTAAAGGCGTTTTGCATATTCGGTAAATATTATAAACTTCAGCGAATAAATGATGAACTTCAAACAGCTTTCCTGTAAACTTCAGCGACTTTTCTACAAATTCGAGCACATTTCCTGTGAACTTCTACTTAATCGCTCATTAAAGCAGCTAATAAAGCTTTTTGAGCATGTAATCGATTTTCTGCTTGCTGAAAAACAACGGATTGTAAACCATCCATCACTTCAGCAGTCACTTCTTCCCCTCGATGGGCTGGTAAACAATGCATAAAGTTGCCCTCATCTTTTGCTAGTTGCATTAATTCTCTATTTACCTGGAAATCAGCAAACGCTACTTCTCTCTTAGCTTGCTCTGCTTCTTGCCCCATACTCGCCCAAACATCTGTATAGATAATATCCGCTTGCTGTACAGCTTCTCGAGCGTCATCCGTAATTAGGAGGCTCGCATCAGACTGATCAGCTCGTTTACTAGCTTCGGTTACAATCTCCTCATCTGGTTGATAGCCTTTCGGAGATGCTATCGCAACATCCATTCCTAACATGCTCCCGCCAAGCATTAACGAATGTGCCATATTATTGCCGTCACCTATATAGGCTATTTTCACGCCTTGAAGCTGACCTTTTATTTCTTTTATCGTTAACAAATCGGCTAAAACCTGACAAGGATGATATACATCTGTTAGCCCATTAATTACAGGTATACTAGCTTTATTCGCTAATTCTTCTACATCTGTTTGCGAAAAAGTGCGAATCATAATTCCGTCTAAATATCCTGACAATACTTGCGCTGTGTCTGCAATTGTTTCCCCACGCCCAATTTGTAAATCATTGGAACTTAAAAAAATTCCGTTCCCACCTAGTTGATACATTCCGACCTCGAAGGACACTCTCGTTCTTGTTGAAGATTTTTCAAAAATCATCCCTAACGTCTTACCTTGTAGCAATGGATCTGGCTTACCAATTTTATGGTTTGCTTTCAATCTTTGCGCAAAATCAATTAACTCTTCTATTTCCTCACGGGTATAATCAGCCAAAGTTAAAAAGTCTCTCCCTTTTAAACCTTTTAACGTTTCTTTCACTCCAATTACCATCCTATCGCCGCCTTTTTTAATTGTTTATGAATTATTATGCACTATTAATAATAAATATACAATAGAAGCATGCAAAATTGTTTGTAATTTATAAATAAAACATCTTTTTATGGAGGGATGATGTGAAAGAAAATGGTCATATAGGATATAAGTAAGCTCCATACACGCAAAAGGTGAACGGAGCTTTTCACTATAAAAGGATATAAATTTCCAGGAAATACGACAGCTATTGAATAAAAGATGAATAGCAAGCAATTGTCTTCATCAAGCTTACACTTATTTTTTCTGTATTTGCACGATACACACTTTCAAGTAATTACTTTGGATAAACTGTTTATTTGTTTGAAAATCAGCTGGCATTTGATACTGTTCCAGAATATTATAATTCACGTGCATTTTATGACACGCTTGCTTGATGAAACCTTTAAACTTCTTCATACCAAAACTAGCATTATTGGTAGATGCAACAATGACACCATGATTACTTGTAATGGAAATGGCATCTTGAAGCAAGGTAGGATAATCCTTTGCTGTACGGAATGTTCGTTTTTTAGATCGTGCAAAACTAGGAGGATCAAGGATGACTAAATCATATTGCAATTGCTTTCTGCGCGCATACTTAAAATAATCAAACACGTCCATGACCACAATTTCATGTTGCTCAAAATCAATCTCATTTACACTAAACTGTTCTACGGTCTTTGGCTTACTCCGTTTTGCGAGGTCCACGCTTGTCGTTTTCTCAGCTCCACCTAACGCAGCAGCGATGGAAAACGCACCCGTATAAGAAAATGTATTTAAAACACGCTTGCCTTCAGCATATGTATCACGTATTGCCTTACGAACATCACGTTGGTCTAGGAAAATACCTGTCATAGCACCATCGTTTAAATAAACAGCATATTGCATGCCATTTTCTTTCACAATAATTGGAAATTCCCCGCGCTCTCCTTTTATAAAATCATCGTCTTCCACGTACTCACCATGTTTACGAAATCGCTTTTTCTCATAAATGGCATCATAATCGCCTAATGTATCTAAAACGTCGATGACAAACTGTTTATATGCATATATCCCCTCACTATACCAGTTAATTAAGTAATAACCCGCATAATAATCAATCGTTAAACCACCTATACCGTCTCCTTCGCCATTAAATACGCGAAACGCATTTGTGTCCGGGGATTGAAAAAAGCCTTGGCGTTTATTCATCGCCGCTAACATCTTAGACTGAAATAACGCTGCAAGATCCAATGGACCCTGACGGTGCGTCAATACCCAGCCTACTCCTTTATTTTGAACACCAATATATCCATTAGCGATAAATCGATTTTTCATATCCAATAGCCGAACCACGGAGCCCTCTTCTGGCAACTCCTGCTCCTTTACAGCTTCTTTATGGATAAGCGGATACCCTTCTCGCATTTGTTTGCTATAATCATCGTTTATATGTAATGTTACTTCTTTAGCCATTTTTTCATTCCTAACCTACGTTTTTTCTTTATTATGGCATGCCAATAAAGAAATGAAAAGCTCTTTAACCCGATTGTATGTGTCAAATCTTATGGCAAGAGCCTTTATAATGTACTTAATTTCACAATCAATTGTTCCATGTAATGAATGATTTCTTTCATATGTAAAACTTTTATGAACAGCCTAATAATTGTGTGACAATTGACTTATTTTATCAAATTCATGGATGAAGCAGTAGCCTGTTCCGATTCGATAAATAAATTAACCGCTTTCATTGTTGTTTCTCCGTGTTCTAATAACAATGCTTGGTATTTCGAAATAAGATCCTCTAGGAAGTCATTCATTTCTTCTAATTTTCTTGCCATACCAAGTGTATTGTTGGCTAATTGCGTACTTATCCTATTCACATGCAATTGATTGCTCGTTGTTTCTACATTTGTAATCGCTTTTTGAATTGGAATATGGGTTACCTTAATTTCGTCACTCATTAATTCAATAACTCCCTTCGTTGTTTCCCATATAAATCATCTAAAATATGACTTTGAGTTGACAAATCCATACGGATATCAATAATGGATTGTTTCGTTTCTTTAATTTTATCATTTAATTGCTCCAACGTTTGGGTTAATTGATAATCATATAAATCAATATAACTTCTAAACAGCGTAAGTTCTTTCCACTGCTCATATTGATCTGCTAAGTGACCCGCCCATATATTTTCAGTTAAATCTGGCTTTGTACACTGTGTTTTATACTGTTTGAGTTTTTCCTGGTTCTCCTGTAAATTTGCTTGTGCTAATACAAGTCGTTCTAGATCTCTTCTTTTTTCATCTAATTGAAGATGAAGCATATATAGTGAATTTTGTGTTCGGGTAATTTGTCCATTAATCCAATGCAATGATTCCATTTCCTCACCTCGGACTTCTGTCTTCCAGCTATATGTTGTCTTTCATCCACTTACTTCTATTATATAGTATTGAAAACTTTGTTTTAAGAGGAACTTTTGCCTATATTTGTTTACAAAAATATTCTTCCCAAGTAGGTAGGAAGTAGCAATGCAACGGACAAATGGCAATGTTTTAAAGACAATACGCTTGCAATGTTGACTTCTTTCATATTTGCTGTACATTTCAATAAAATAAAAACGACGGTTATCGCAAAAGTCTTGATGACGATAGAACGCCGTCGTTTTTATTATACTACAAAAAAATTTATACTTTTTTTAAAAACACAAGCAAAAAGTCCCCTTATCTAGATACACTGTAAATGTCAATTTCTCCGATTACAGCATTTCCTTAGAGACTTATCTACTATCCGATTGTTATTGATTAATATATGTGATGTTGCCATCCGGCTTCAATTCTATATCCTCACTAGCACGAATCAACAAGATTCTTTCACCGTCACGAAACGCCCCATCTGACAAGTTGCTTTCTTCGCTAAACTGTTTAAATGGGAGCTCCGATTGTATCGTATAAAAGTTTTTTTCTATGCTTTTTGGCTCCCTTATCGTCAGTTGCGAGTCTTTAAATGTAACGATTGGAAATACATCTTCTTCTATAAATTGCATCACATTGATACCATTAATAAAGTGTGGAGACTGAAAATAACGGATGTCAATTTTATTTTGCAAATCCCCTGTTCTTTCCACATACACATCCATGCCACCATCAGGCGATACTATATGCAATGGTTGATTAGAAGATACAGAAAACTCCCATTGTTTTTGCTGATAGGAGGAATCTACATCTTGCCAATGGCGGTCACCTGCAAAATAATTATTCAAAACGATATCCGTTTTCTTCGCATCGCTTTTAACAACTTCATTATATGGAATAAGAAATGATACCCCAGCAGCAATCACTAGTAGGCTGACATACCCTAGAAAAATAAACTTTACATATTGATGGTAATGACGAAAACGATGTTTAGAGAGTTTGAGAACACCAAAAACAATGGCAACAAACAGAAGCAAAATTAACAGAGGCAAATACGCTAAAACCCCCATTATTTCAATTCCTCCTTCCTATTAGATAGAACAATGGCTAAACCAAATAAACCAGTAATTGTAACTAGCACTTTTATTATAAATAACAGGATAGAAGTTTCTTGAAGATAAAAATCATACATTGTTGCATATAAGCCTATATAGCCGAGTCCAAAGTTCAAACCAACGAGCATAACTGGAATGACAATTGCTATAAAACGATTCCATTGTAGAATAATTCCGTATACATACCCAATCGCACAAGCGAACAATATATATAAAATCATAGCTAGGACACCAGCAATCAGCTCAGAACTTTCTAACGTACTTATTTGTATAATCTGTTCATCACGCAACATATAGTGCATAACGACATTTACATACTTGGTTAACAATGCCGTTATCCCACCTACAATGCTTACCGTAGTCAATAACATAATATTTGCTAAATGATTGCTAAGACGATTCGTTACAAACATAAAATTTTCTACCCAATATCCCTTTGTCGTAAGCAATGTAGCGCTGATCCCTCCCCATATAACGGTGAAGAAGAAGGCGACATCCGCAGAATAGTGATGCATGTTTAAAGTAAAAACATCCGTAGTTTCCCCCGTGTAAAGTGTACCTTCTATAGAAATTAGTATTGCAATAAGCTGCAATACCATTAAAGACATATACATACCAATATAGCTTTTTTGTTTATATTGGTACTGCTTCCAAACAATGGATGACAGCGAAATATTATTGAAAGACATCATCAATCGCTCCTTTTCCTGCACGCGTTAGGTAAACACAAAAATCACTTGCGGATACAGGAGTTACTTGAATACCGAGCTGTTTTGCTTTTTCCATATCCACTTGATTCGCTTTTATCACCGCATACGTTGTATCCATACCAATACTTTCTCGATAAAAGACCGTTTTGGCTTGTGTATATGTATAAACCATCTCCGTTCCCCCCGTTAGACCTACAGCTTCATGTTTTACATCATCCATAGGAAGATAGAGTTGCTTTTTCCCTCTATCCAGTAGCAATACAGATTCTAATAACTCTTCTACTTCTTCTAAATGATGACTAGATAGTAAAATCGTACGCGGTACTTGCAAATAATCTTTTAGTAAAGCTCGGTAAAAATCATTGCGCACTGCCTGATCCATTCCTGTAGTTGGCTCATCAAATATTGTGATCGGACAGCGGGAAGACAGTCCAATAATTGCATTAAATGTATTTCTTTTACCTGTTGAAAGCTGTGTATATAAGTCATTGCCCCGAAACCCGAAGTATTCAACTAACCGTCTAGCTAGATCATTATTCCACCGCGGATAAAAACGACCTGCTTCTGTTAGTAACACCGATAAAGAAAGCGAGTTCGGCAATACCATTTCATTGCTAATGTAAATCGTATTTGTTGATACATATAAACTATTAAACGGATTTTCTCCTAACACATGGACATTTCCAGCTGATGCCCTCCATAATCCAGCTAAAATTTTAAGCAATGTCGTTTTTCCTGCTCCATTTCGACCGACAACGCCTACGATCGTATTTTCAGGAATGGAAAAAGACACTTCTTTTAACGTAGTCAATTGTTTCTGCTTTTTTGTCAACCCTTCACAGATAATCGCTTCCATTATTTTCTCCCCTTCCGCTTCGCTATGGTTGCTTGAAGTAGCTGCATAAGCTCCTGCTCATCCACCTTTAACTGTTCAGCTTCGACCACTACATCTTCCAATAATTGTTTTAATGTTTGGTTTTTCCGCTTATCCATGATGATTTCTTTTGCTTCTGGGGTTACAAATTTCCCTAGCCCTCGTTTACTGTATAAAATATTTTCTTCTGCCAGGAGTGTTAATCCTTTTGCAGCCGTTGCCGGATTAATTGTAAACATATCAGCAAGCGTATATTGCGAATACACTTTATCATGTGGCAAAAAGTTTCCATTCAATATTTCTGCTTCTATCCACTCGGCAATTTGAATATAAATCGGTTTCATCCCACTCGTATCTAACAGCAAATTTGCAACCCCCCTTCCGTCATGTACACGAGTGCATTAGTCTTGTAATGTAGTATATAATATATAAACATAATTAGCAAGTTGAAGGTGGAAATGTAGACCATTTGAGAGGAGTACCAAAAGGGAAAGATGTTGCTAGATCATAGTCCAGTTTGTAAAAAATGCTATAAAGAATTAAAAAAATCAGAAGTGTTCTCTTGATCTTGCTTTGCTCTTAAACTTATTATCATGCAAGTTTTTCTCTTTAAATTTTTTGTCGAACGATTTTTTTCATAATTTAAAGGTCAAATTTACATTTAAAAAGAAAAGAATTAATTATTCAAATAAAAACTAGAGGGTCGTTTTATGAACAATAAATTGTATATTTTTTTACTTATCATTTTTTATTTATTTCTTACTGGTTGTACAGATCAAAAAGATTTACAAGATACTAAATCGACTTCTAAATTAACTCTTAAACAGGCAATAGAATTAGCATATTCAGATGCAGTACTTTGGAACAAACAAGCTAAGTTAATCGATGCAACTAGTATTGATAACGATGATAAACAAACTGGAGGTGATGGAAGACGTAGATATTGGAATATAACATTTGGGATACCTAACACAAATGATCTTTATCTAGTAAACATACATGATGGGAAAATCAATGAACATGTAGCTTTTCCAAATGAAGGAGAAGAACTTAGACCAAAAGCATATTTCATTACCAATTTGTCAGAAATCAAATATGACACACCTGAATTACTTAAAAAAGCGAAATCACTAACAAATTTATATCCGGGAGACGTATTTGCAAAAGGTTATAATTTTGGAATTACAAAAGATCCTAAAAAAAACATAATTCTTGTAAAAATTATTGGATGGGATAAAGAAAGAAAAAAAATGAAATATTTACTTTTCAATGGAGAAACAGGAGAGTTGCACAATGAATTTGAAAAGAATCAATACAAAGGAGAGGAAAAGCATTGATGAAAAAGGTTTTTTCATTAATATTTTTATTCACTCCATAAACACAAGCTGCTACTCGCGTCTATCAAAAAGTCGCCTAATTGCTGGACGATGGGGCTGCACGTAGCTGTTCTGTTTTTCGTTATACTAAAAAACATCTAATATGCTTTCTTGTCTCGGAACAGAAGAGTTTCGGTACTCGTACACAAGCTATTTTTCATTTATTGCAAGTGGAAGTCGGACAATTGAGATGACAAAATCCATCCTTAGTCCGAAGGCGATTCATCCCCCAACAGTTCCTGATACTATGACTTAACCTATCGCTATACCATCACGCCAGATGGGAAATTACAAGTCGCCATTGCTGGCATTGCTTCTGGACGCAAAGAAAATGCATCACCCATGTTGCAAAGAATTGGAGTAAAGATGCCTATTCATCAACAATACGACAACGTGTCTTGGCGCGGCTTAGGCCCACACGAGAACTACGTTGATTCCTGCCAATCCGTTTACCATGGCGTATTCCATGCACATGTAGATGAGTTATTTCAAGAAAATGGAAATCATATGAATTGCGATTGGATTGGCTTGGCAAAGCAGAATAAAGGCATACTCATCCACACAGAAAATCCGCTAAACTTTAGTGTTTCCAAGTATGAAGACCGGGATTTGGAGATGGCAAAGCATACGATTGATTCAGTGGAACGCGATTATCTCATCCTTCACTTGGATAAACAACAGAACGGATTAGGAAGTAATTCCTGTGGGCAAAATCTACTGGATAAATATCGTTGTAATTTGAAGATTTTTCATTTTAATTTTCCACTTACTCTGAAAGATTTAACTACGCGAAGCCTTGTAGATTGGGGAAGATGCCAAAGCTAAAGGAACAATTCTTTTAAAATAAACCGCATGAGCTCACTCAAAAACAAAAACGGGAAGAGCTTTCATGCGGTTTGTCTATTTCTTAGCTTTAACAGAAAGCCATTGCTAATTGTTTTGCTTATTCATGCTGCGAAACTCTCTACGCAGTACATCATCTCCAAATCTTTCTGGTGTAAGCCATCATTTCGCTGATACGGAATCAACTTTGCTATAGTGCTTTGAAAAAGGGAATTCAACCATTCTTTATCCAAAATCGTCTTGTTTCCAAACCGTTTTCATCTCGATGTGATTCAGCTTTTACGCCACCATTATGCATAATGACCTTTGTAGAGCCAACATTCGTTGCCGCACATGTAACTAAAATATCTCCTAATTCCAATTGCTTACATTTAGCTAAAGCTTCCTCTAGTATTCTCGCGCCATACCCTTTTCTACGTTGTGATGGTCGCACGCTGTAACCGATATGTCCGCCCTCCCTCCAGAGGAAGTCATTCAGCTCATGGCGGATACTAACCATCGCTACGATTTTTTGTCCCCCGTTAACTAAGAAGTAATTAGAGTTGGGAACCCAATGCTCACTTCCTTTTTGCTTTAACCTTAATGCTTTCAAATAAACACTGTAATCTGTATACCCATCTAAACTGAAACTGTTTGGGATCATTTTTGATGACCCCCACTCTTTGCAATAAGCCTGATGTTCAGACTCCCATTTTAAACTCGGTGTAACTAATTGCATGACTTCCCTCCTCGTCAACATTTCATTTGCGCTGGATCATCCTAGAATTTATATGTTCCCACAGTACATAAAACAAATAGTAATTGCTTTAATTTTTTTGCTACTCTTTCATTGGTATACAACAGTGTGGTTTCATATAAAACAGATATATTAGTTCGTAATTATAAACGATATCTCTATAAAAAGATATACATTTTTTACTTTGCTCATTTTTATGGATACAGAGTTATTTTCCTAACTTTGTGAGGTATTTCAAAGGTTTTGCATTTTCATTTTTATAATCATTCCTTTCGCTTTGCTCAAGGCACAACAACGCATGAAAATGGAGCGTTATGCCTTTCATCTTTCGTTTTAAAGTAGTAATCTATTTTTGAAGAAGCCTATATACACTACAAATCACGGGGAGGTAAGTAAGTGCATGGTTTCACTACATGACCTCGCATTTTTATATGTGTAGCTTGGCTTTTCAAGAACAACTAACTGTGACATAGAGCACGTAAACTTATCTTTGCATAAGCGTCTCGTTTATAGAGAGCCTTGCAGTCCATGTATAGTTCTTCTTCAATCAAATGGATAGGAGGTACCCTGCATGCTAAAAATCGTTTATCCAAATTGCTGTGGAATTGACGTTCACAAGACCTTTGTTGTTGCTGTCATCGCAATTACGGATAATCAAGGAATTACTCAATACCATCGCCGTCGGTTTTCCACTTTCACCAATCAATTGAAAGAGCTCAGAAAATGGCTGGATTACTATTCCTGTTTTCACGTTTGTATGGAATCTACCGGAAAATACTGGATCCCTGTCTACAATATCCTCGAATCAGACCATGACATTTGTTTGGCCCACCCCAAATATGTCAAGGCGATTCGTGGAAAAAAAACAGACAAAAAGGACGCCCAATGGATTGCCGATTTATACAAACACGATTTAGTTGCTGGAAGTTTTATCCCGCCAGCGAAAATACGTCAACTACGTGATCTGTTTCGTTATTATAATAAGCTAACATCTATTCAAACGAGTGAAAAGAATCGGTTTCAAAATTCGTTGACTTGGTCAAATATCCAAATTGCTAGTGTTGTTTCCGATGTCTTCGGAAAAAGCGCTCAAAAGATTATCCAGAGCGTCCTAGATGACCCAAGTCAGATGCCAGATATCGAGACCCTTGTTCACAAAAGTATGATCCAAAAAGTTGATCGTTTAAAACTTTCTATAGAAGGTGAAATTAGTGACGAACAAGCTGAGAAAATCCGTGTAATCAAAGCCCATTTTGACGCCATTGTTCTTTGTAAAAATGATCTAGAACAGCTTATTACAGAACTGGCGCAAGAATATCAACCCCAAATCAAATTGATTCAAACAGTTCCCGGATTTAAAAAGGAATTAACATCTATCCGACTGATTTCAGAAATTGGCGTTGATATGTCAAAGTTTCCTACATCAGGTCACCTTTGTTCCTGGGCAGGTGTAGTGCCAGCAAATAATGAAAGTGCCGGAAAGAAACACTCCACTAAAATTTCTAAGGGTGGGCGCTACCTTAAACCACTTTTGGTGCAAGTAGCCAATGCGGTTGTTCGTTCAAAAAAACATCCGGAAATCCGAAATAAATATCTTCAATTAAAGAAGCGCAGAAGGCACAAAAAAGCAATTATTGCGATTGCCCACCGTTTGCTAGTGGCAATTTATCATGTCCTTTCCAATAAAGAGCCTTATAATCCGGATTTATATCATGTGACTAACTATATTCCTCCAGATAAGGAGCTTTCTATTGAGGAGGCCATACAATTTGCGAAAAGTCACGGTTTTAAGATAGCATAAATTTTTTAACAAATTTTTTGGTACCTTTATTTCGTGATGTCTTTTTTAGGAACTCCAAGGTGAACTCCTACAACTAATGATTTTCAAACTTAACTCCATCCACCCCTTTACTATTTATTCACGCTACTTGACTTTTTCTTCTGTTCGAATTATGCTCACTGCAATGCATGTGAAGAAAACTCGGCTTACATCTGATAGGGAAACTGCTGACCAATTTGTGTTTTCCTATCGCATATCTTCCCTTCCATACATGGGAAATTATAAGCCTTTGAATTGCTCGTAACCTAAAAGCATGACCTAAAAATCCCAAACGTTGACGTAACGTTATCTGCTTCTTTATTTTCTTACACGCTTATTTTTTGAAGAATCATTTACCGCCATATTATTCAGATAAACAGACGAGAGGTTGTTTTCATGAAAATATTTGTTGATGCCGACGCTTGCCCAGTTAAAGAGTCTATTATAAAGTTAGCTCAAGCATATCGCATCCCAGTTACACTCGTGCAAAGTTTTTCCCATTATTCTAGTAAAACAAATCCAGAAGGGGTCGAAACCATCTATGTAGATTCAGGGGCTGATGCCGCGGATTACCGTATTATGCAACTCGTAAGTCGTGGAGATATTATTGTTACACAAGATTATGGACTCGCTTCATTAGGACTTGCTAAAGGATGCCATGTGATGCACCATAAAGGATTTCTATACACAAATGAAAATATAGATTCGCTTTTACAGACACGTTACTTAAATGCGATGGCAAGGAAAAGCGGAAAACGAACGAAAGGGCCAAAAGCTTTTTCTGAGGAAGATCGGCAATTGTTCGAAACTCGTTTTCGTTCCTTACTTATAGAAAAACTCGACTAATCGTTACATCTTCCGTTCAAAACGATTATATTCTGCTTATTAGTCACGAAGTATTTTTCCACCAATAAAAATTGGGCATTTAAGTGCTTTAAGGCCACTTAGACTCGTCATATAGATTTTCTAGTGTTTGAAATGGTAGTCTTACAGCAATAGCTACGTGTACTTTGTATGAAAAACCTGGGTGTAAGAATTTCTTTCATCAAGCAATCTATTTGTATGATAGATAATGAATTGCTCCATAAGTCTCTTTCAAATTTTTCTATAAGTTAAAATAAGAAAAAACTGTCAATCCATAAGAAATCAACAGTTTTTTCTTTACTTATTTATTTCGACTTGTATATCTTAGCTTCCGGTTCTCTCTACGAAATGGTGCCGACTCATACAAAATCTTCTCTTCTTCCGTTTCTGGATATACTTGCGGCACTGGTACTGGCTTGCCTTCCTCATTTACTGCAACCATAGTGAGAAATGACTCTGTCGTTAGCCGTTCGTTTTGATTAATTAAATCACGCGCTGTTACTTTAACGTAAATTTCCATCGAACTTCTTCCTGTATAACTAACAAAAGCTTCAATCGTTAAAGCATCTCCAGCTTTAGCTGGCGATAAAAAATCTACCGAATCAATCGATGCGGTTACTACTGTACTTTTAGCATGCTGCATAGCACATAACGCACCAATTTCATCAATATATGCTAGGATTCTACCACCAAATATCGTATTTAAATGATTTGTATCTGGCGGTAAAACCAGTCTTGTTTGAACCGTTCTCGAGGCACTCATTGGTAGTTTTTCCATCTGTTTTTCCCCCTTACAAGAAACTTATTCCCTATGCATTAACTTGTTGCGCTTACATAAACGGCTCGTAAACTATCATCTTAGCTCATTTTCTTAAGTAGCATGTAAGGAATTATTTTTACATCATTCCATTCATAATGACAGACTCTCCTATGAAGACACAACTTTATTAGTATAACATATAATTGCAGCGCTAGTTTTATCCAGTATCTAAGCTTCTAGAACAATCCCTGTTCAAGAGTCGCCCGTCATTTAGATCTAATTGGAAAAGAAGCACAATAGAAAAAGTGAAATACCAACGGAATAAACGATCCATGAAGAAGCCCTTGCACAAGATTATAATCTGCTTTTTTGTTAAGATTTATTTAGAAAATATGGTTTCACACTTTAATTTTTTACTTCATAAAAAGTTTTATACTTGAGGAGGTTTATAACATGCAAATCATATCGATCGAACCGACCCCCAGTCCATATTCCATGAAAATTAATGTGAATGAACAATTACAAGATGGGGAAACTTTCAATTACACGCTTCAGGATGACTTACAAGATGCACCTGCCTATATACAGCAATTATTTCAAATTAACGGAGTAAAAGGTATTTATAGAGTAGTCGACTTTATCGCTTTAGAACGAAATCCGCGTGTAGCTTGGGAAGACATCTTGCCCAAAGTAAGCGAAGTTCTAGGCTCTGCAGAAGAAAATAATGCCATTTCACCTACAAGTTTCCTAAATACAGATGAAGCTTTTGGAGAAGTTCAAGTATATTTGCAATTATTTCGCTACATCCCCATGCAAGTAAAAGTAACAGATGGAAATACAGAAAAGCGTTTTGGGTTACAAGAGCGATTTATGAACGCCGTAATGGAAGCTTCAACGGCATCTGATAATATGTTGGAAGAGCGCAAATGGATTGAGCAAAATCCCCGCTATGGCGAGATAGAGACTGTGGGAGAAGAAGTCGTTGAAGAAATTACTGCAAGCTATGATGAAAAACGACTACATAATCTCATTCAATATGCAAAAACAAATGATGCGTCATTTATTTCTTCCTATCATAAAAAAGTAACAATGGAGATGTTAGATCACCCCAATTGGAAAGAACGTTATGCTGCACTAGACCGCATGGAACCTTCCAAAGCAGACTTACCTGTTTTAAATAAAGCACTCGCGGATGAAAAAGCATCCGTTCGCAGGTTAGCTACTGCCTATTTAGGTATGATTGAAAATAAAGAAGTGCTTCCATATTTATATAAAGCACTAAAAGATAAGGCTGTTAACGTAAGGCGAACGGCAGGTGATTGCCTATCCGACCTTGGTTTTTCCGAAGCCATACCAGCGATGATCGAGGCACTAGAAGATAAAAGCAGATTAGTTCGCTGGCGTGCTGCGATGTTTTTATATGAGCGAGGCGATGAAACTGCTATAGAAGCTTTGGAAGATGCAGTGAACGACCCTGAATTCGAAGTACGCATGCAAGCAAAAATGGCTTTAGCACGAATTAAAGACGGAGAAGAAGCAAAAGGATCCATTTGGAGTCAAATGACAAAAGCAGTGAAAGAAAAAAATCTAGGCAGGGGTTAACTTATTGCAAAGTTATATGGTTAGAAAAACTTGGTTTGTCGCCAAATTATGTGGCGGATACCTTAGTTTTTGCTTATACTCTAGAAACTTTATACTTTTCTGTAGTGTAAAAAATCCATTTAGCTTAACTTGTGATTTTACCAAGTTAGCTTTCTAAATGCGAGCTACGCTTTATTACTAGTTAGGATTACTTCACTCCCTTAAAATTTTATGTTTTCATGTAGTGTCAAAGAGCTTTTTGTTCATCGGTCGGAGTAAAAATGGAACTACTCCGACCTTTTCATGCACAAGCTTCATTACTTTAAATCTTAATATTCCCAGCTATTCGTGAAGTCTGATAAGCGCCAACTTGAAGGTAGCGAATTAGTCACCTAAAAGGTAAAACAACATAGATAGTTACATTGAATCATCACATATTCTATGTAGTAGCAACATGCCAAAGTGATCATTTTGAACAAAAAGCATTACATATATATGAATTTTAGCAGTAAACGAAGCGTAGTTATGTGAACCATTTTTCTGTACACATAGAAAAGAACTCCAAATCACTACCTTGCATTATTTAGTAGTAAGGTATAAACTATAGTTAACTATTAAATAATGAACAGTACCTATTATTAGATAATTAAATCTATACATCGGAAGGCTTAGACTATTATATAGCTTAAGCATCTTTAATAATAGTTTCATATTGATTATAATTAGCATAGACTTATAAGGAACTTATGCAGCTACTTTAAAACAAAACGCTTATGAAAGAACGGAATTTCCACAGTACGACTATGGATATAAAATTTTTAGAATCCAAATCGCAATCTTTTTCGTATAAAATAATACTACTGATAGCACAAAAAAGAATACATACAGATGGGAGAGATGATTGTGCAACAAAAAGAAATCTACTTATTACTTACAGATACAAATTCATGGCTTACAAGACTAATTAAATTGTATACAAAAAAACCATACAATCATGCTTCTATAGCTTTTGATGAAAAACTTGAGCACGTCTACAGCTTTGGGAGAAAAGCTCCTAAAAATCCATTTATAGGTGGTTTTGTAAAAGAAAATATGCATGAAGGTTTATTTAAACATGCAAACGGCGTTATCTATTCCATATCCATCACAGAAGAACAGTGGCAACTAATAAACCAATATATTCAGAACATATATGCAGAAAAAGATGCTTATCGATACAATTTCATCGGTTTATTTGGGTTTCTTCTTAAACGCCCGATTAATAGAAAAAACGCTTTTTTCTGCTCACAATTCGTAGCTACAGTCCTACAAGAGAGCAATGTAGTCAAGTTTAATAAACCAGCTCCCCTAGTTACTCCTCATGACTTGGAGGATGCAGGCATTTTCCATCTCGTTTATCAAGGGAAAATAAATGCGTACTATAATCAACCTCAAATGAGAAGCATGGAATCCACCAGCTGCTAACCCTTCCTCCCCCCTCTTTACTTTCTAACCTATCTATATATCTATCATTAATAATTTTCCTTTTTTGCCACTAACTCCGTGAGCATTCTCGCGCGGGAGAGTTTTCCTCCAAGCACGAGCGATTTTTGCGCAAGCGTGAGCGATTTACTCCCAAGCACGAGCGATTTTTGCACGAGCGTGAGCGATCTCTTCCTAAGCACGAGCGATTTTTGCACGGGCGTGAGCGATTTTCTCCCAAGTACGAGCGATTTTTGCACGGGCGTGAGCGATCTCTTCCTAAGCACGAGCGATTTTTGCACGGGCGTGAGCGATTTTCTCCCAAGCACGAGCGATTTTTGCACGGGCGTGAGCGATCTCTTACCAAGTACGAGCGATTTTTGCACGTGCGCGAGCGATCTCTTCCTAAGCACGAGCGATTTTTGCACGTGCGCGAGCGATCTCTTACCAAGTACGAGCGATTTTTGCACGAGCGTGAGCGATTTTCTCCCAAGTACGAGCGATTTTTGCACGTGCGCGAGCGATCTCTTCCTAAGCACGAGCGAATTTTGCGCAAGCGTGAGCGATCTCTTCCCAAGTACGAGCGATTTTTGCGCAAGCGCGAGCGATTTCTTCCCAAGCACGAGCGATTTTTGCGCAAGCGTGAGCGATCTCTTCCCAAGTACGAGCGATTTTTGCGCAAGTATGAGCGATTTCATCCCAAGCACGAGCCTCTTTCGGACGGGCGTGAGCGATCTCTTCCCAAGCACGAGCGATTTTTGCACGTGCGCGAGCGATCTCTTACCAAGTACGAGCGATTTTTGCACGTGCGTGAGCGATTTTCTCCCAAGTACGAGCGATTTTTGCACGTGCGTGAGCGATCTCTTCCTAAGCACGAGCGATTTTTGCACGTGCGCGAGCGATCTCTTCCTAAGCACGAGCGATTTTTGCGCAAGCGTGAGCGATCTCTTCCCAAGTACGAGCGATTTCTTCCTCCTCACTCTTATATGAGGGAAAAAATAGCCGGGATAGTAAAATAACATCCTATCCCAACTTACATTTTTTATAGATACCATACCTCGTTTAAACACTTTATATGTGACGCTTTTTATGCATGAACAAGAATGAAATGAAGACGCTCCTACTTTCATGTCGCACACGTAAAGTGTTAAAAACAGGGGCTCACTTTTAGGGTGAATGATTTGCACAGATGTCAAGGTAACTAAATGAACAAATTTCCATATTAAGAATCTGTCTACTACCTCAACCTGCTATACTCGTCGTTTTTTCAACAAACCTGCTAAGATAGCCGTAACAACAGCACCTACAACAATGGATGTTAAATAAAGGAAAATAGACATCAAACCACCTTCGACTAAACCAATGACAAATAAACCTCCGTGTGGTGCGCGTAGTCCAATATCAAATAACATCGTAAGCCCGCCGGTGACAGCAGCACCAGCCATAACGGATGGAATAACTCGCGTCGGGTCAGCAGCGGCGAACGGTATAACGCCCTCTGTAATAAAGCAAGCACCTAGTACATAAGATGTTTTCCCTGCTTCCTGCTCTGTTTTCGTAAATTTATTCTTAAACAATGTTGTAGCTAAAGCCATTCCTAGTGGTGGAACCATTCCAGCAGCCATGATAGAAGCAATGAATGTATAATTGCCAGCATCAAGCATGGCGATACCAAATGTATAAGCTGCTTTATTCACAGGTCCCCCAAGGTCAAATGCCATCATCGCTCCTAAAATAACCCCTAAAAGGATTTGGTTCGTGCCACTCATCCCTTCTAATAATGAGGAAATAGCTGTATATATTTGTGTTAACGGTGGGTTAATCACCATCATAATTAGACCAGTTACTCCAATACTAATTAATGGATAGAAAAGCACCGGTTTCAATCCGTTTAAAGCGTCTGGCAATGGAGCTAGCGCTTTCTTTACAAACAAGGTGATATACCCGGCAAGAAAACCTGCAATAAGTCCTCCTAAAAATCCAGAGCCACTAGCGCCTTCTGCATCAGAAACGGTAATCGCAATTAAACCACCTACCATACCTGGTGCAAATCCAGGACGGTCTGCAATACTTGATGCAATAAATCCTGCTAATACAGGGACCATCAGGAAAAACGCCTTTCCTCCACCAATCTCATTTAACATAGCGGCGAACGCATTGTATTGTTCACTATCTGGATTACTCGACTGAATGCCCCAGAAAAAAGATAGCGCAATGAGGATACCGCCCCCGACAACAAACGGCAACATATTAGAAACGCCGTTCATAAGATGTCTATAAAAGCCATTTTTCATGCCACTATTCGGAACATCCTCATTCGTTTTTTCTCCATGAAATATTGGAGCATCTTTCTCAGCTGCACGTTGTAACAAATCGTTTGCTTCATGAATCGCCTTCCCCACGGGAACTTGAATAACAGGTTTTCCTGTAAACCGCTCCATTTCTACTTTTGTATCCGCTGCAACAATGATCGTATCAGCATTTGCAATCTCTTTATCTGTTAAACGGTCTTTAACACCATCGGAACCATTTGTTTCTACCTTGATAGAAAGACCTAGTTCTTTGGCTGTTTCTAGTAGTTTTTCTTTTGCCATATACGTATGTGCTATCCCTGTTGGGCAAGCCGTCACAGCAAGTATATAGCTCTTATTTGTCTCCTCTTGTTGGCCACTTCGTTGGTCCAATTCCGTTTCTTTCTGATCAATCGCTTCTAACACTTGCTTTTTATTCGTCGCTTGTAATAGTTTTGCACGAAAGGCCTTATCCATTAATAATGTGGATAGTCGTGACAACGCTTGTAAATGTTCATTATTCGCCCCAGCGCTTGCAGCAATCATAAAAAATAAATGCGCTGGCTCCCCATCTAAAGTGTCGTAGTCAACTCCTTCCGTAGATCGACCAAAAGCAATTGCAGGCGTCTTCACAGCTCGTGATTTCCCATGTGGAATGGCTATGCCTTCCCCAATCCCCGTCGTACTTTGTTCTTCTCGTTGTAAGATAGCTTCACGAAAGGCATTTTTATCCGTTAATTTACCAGCTTGATCCAACTGATGAATTAACTCATCAATCACTTCCTGCTTTGAATTAGCTTGTAAATTAAGTGAAATTGTTTCTTCTGTTATTAACTGCGTGATTTTCATAATTTCACATCCTGTCTGTATATATATTAACGCAAACATCTTGGGCTAACTTCTCTACTAGCTGTCGGTCACATAAGTCATTACTAAAAGCTGTCGCACTCCCAGCTGCTACGGCATAACGAAAGGCATCAACCTTACTTGCTTCAGCTGTCATTTGCGCGATAAAAGCCGCCACCATAGAGTCCCCCGCACCAACCGTATTCATCACTTCACCTTGCAAAGGATCTGCTACAGAGATACAGTCATGGGATAAATAAATTGCTCCTTTTGCACCTAAAGATACGATAACATGCTGTATCCCCTTTTCCACGAGTTGTTTGCCATAATAGATAACTTCATCTACGGTTGTTATCTTTGTGTTAAATAACTCACCAAGTTCATGCTCATTTGGCTTTACGAAATATGGTGTCATTGTCATTAACTGTTGCAAAGGCTGTCCAGACGTATCTACAGCAAGACGCACTCCTAATTGTTCACATGTTTTAACCATTTCCTCTAAGAACGTAGTTGATATCGTACTCGGTATGCTTCCCGCTAAGATAAGCCAATCTTGTGTCTTAAAATGCTGCACTCTTTCTAATAGTTCTTGCTGCTGTTTTTCAGAAATGCGTGGCGCTGGTCCATTTAATTCTGTTGCTGATTTCGCTGCCACTTTGACATTAATTCGAGTCGTCTCATTCGTTTGAATGAAATCTGTTTGAATGCCTTCTTCTTGCAACTTTTGTGTAATAAACTCCCCTGTAAATCCACCAACAAACCCGAGTGCTGTAGACGGGATGTTAAACTGTTGTAACACCCTTGATACATTAATCCCCTTCCCTCCAGGATAGTAATTCACTGCATTTGCTCGGTTTAACTCTCCTGTTTGAAAAGATGCAAGAAATGTAGTGTAATCCACGGAAGGAGCCATGGTACATGTGTATATCATTGTTCTGCCACCTTTACTGTTGTTTCTTTTGTAAAACGCTTTATTTCATCTTGAGGCAGTTCTTCCGTTATTAAAGTAGCCTCCTGCAAATCAAGTACTTTTGCAAAACTTATTTTACTTTTTTTGGATTGATCTGCTAGGACGTATGTTTGTAAGGCATGGTTCGCCGCTGTCTTTTTCACCATTGCTTCTTCTGGGTCAGGTGTCGTATAGCCTAACTTCACGTGAAAGCCGTTCGCACCTAAAAAGCATTTGTCAAAACGATAATGATGAATGGATTGAACAGCTTGTACACCTACTAACGCTCCTGTTTTTTCTTTCATGTATCCACCCGTAAGATAGGTGGAGATACCGTTTTGCATTAAAGCTTCAACATGGGAAAGACCATTTGTTACAACGACAACCTCTTTTTCTTTAAGATACGGAATCATTTGCAACGTTGTTGTTCCAGCATCAAGAAATAAACAATCGCCTTCATGAACAAGATTTGCTGCCACTTGCGCGATTTTGATTTTTTCTTGAAGGTTTTTGGTGGATTTTTCTTTTACGCTACATTCTTGTAATTTACGCTCAAGTACAGTAGCTCCTCCATGAATTCGCACTAATTTGCCTTGTGATTCCAGATCCGTTAAATCCCTACGGATTGTTGATTCAGATGCTTTCGTTACTTCCATAGCATCTTGTATTTTAATGGATTGCTTTTCCTCTAATAATTGCATTATTTTAACGTACCGATCTGTCGTTAGCATTTTATCACTCCAAGCTTTAGTTCATTGTTATCATACAGTATATTTCACTCAAAATCAATCAAAATCAACCAAATTAAATGAAACATCGATCAAAAACAATCAAAATAATTTTTTGCATTCGCATTTTCCTCTTGCCAGCCTTCCATATTTAACTTATAATAATAATCAAATTACTAATATATGGTAATTATAGTTTCAAGAACTACACTCTTAAACGACCACCTGCTAAAGCAGGTGGATTTAGACATAAATGTCGACGACTAAAGTCGTTTCCCAGGCTAAAGTCCTGCTCAAAGGCCTTAGCTAAAGCATCCTCAAAGCTAGACTAAACTCATTCTTCTATCCTAAATATTTCGTCCTTACCTTCATTGAATTGATTTGCTATATAATTTCTTATTATTTCTTCCGTTACCGTTCCTACGGTGGCACAAAAATATCCTCTTGCCCACAAGTGCTGCCCCCAATATTTCTTTTTAAGTTTTGGAAACTCATCCTGCAATAATCTCGATGATCTTCCTTTTAGATACTGCAATATTTTACTTGGAGCAATACTTGGAGGACAAGATAATAATAAATGAACGTGGTCTTTCCCAACACTTCCTTGCAATATGGTAATTCCTCTGGCTTCACAACCTTGTCTTATCAAATCACGCACTCTCACCGCTTTATGCCCGCCCAAAACCTTATATCTATACTTTGTCACCCATATGACATGATACTTAATATCATACACAGCATGACTATTTTTTCTATATCCTTCCATACTTTCACCTCTTCACTTAGTATTGACAAAAAAGATAAGGCTAAAAGCGGATACCGTCTAAAGACGGTGGAGTTAGACCACGCATTTGTAAGTTAAAACAAGTTTATGCTCACGCTTGACGTCAAGCCCTCTTTAGTCAATTTTCCTCTTCATGAAGAAAAGGTGATGACTTGGCTAAGTTCGTAAAGTTGCCTCGTTGCGGTACAGTGGGGCAGAACGTCATAATAATATACTTTCCTATAGTTTCAGAAAAGGGTGTCTAAAATTGATTTACATCATTATGTTTTCTTTACTCGTTCTTCACATTATCCTCCGAAAACGGCTAGTGAAGAGATTGAACATGAACGTAAATGATGAAGAAGAAACAAGTAAGGAATATGTAAATAAACTTCATCGATACGGTGAAAAAACGCTTAACCTTTTAGTTCTGATCATCATTACAATAACCATCAAGGATTATCACGAATTTAGAGTATTTATCTTTATAAGTATGGCTGCCCTTTTCAGTTTTCGCACCTATATGGAATGGAAGCATATAAAGGAGAGCCAGCAATACCTGCTTAGCGGTACAACTATTGGATTATGCATTCTTGGTGCCATCGTTTACAGCATACTGGATACTATTATTTAAGCAAGCTATCGTGTTCTTATACTATTGTTCTTAGAAATACATAGCCCTTCGACATTTCTTAAGGTGGGAACCCCGCTAACTAAAAAACTTTCACTTTGCTATAAATAAGTACTAGTACATAAGCACTTTTACGACAAATGGTGCTTGCTGCATTTACCGACAGTATTAAATAAAGTGAATAAACTTTCAATTTTAGTTAGACAAAATAGCAAAAATTCTATATAATGGAATCAACAAATTACGGAAAGGGTGACCCAATTACATGAAGTATTAATCCTATTTACTGAAAAATTGTACAAAATGCAGCATTTGCAACAGAATCCTGTTCAATTTGTATGCATTTCAAACCTTTCAGAATAGGATGGTACGCTTTGTAATTGGCAAAACATTATTCACATTGCTTTTATATGTAGATATCACCAGCTTACATATACAGGCTTGTGTTTATTTATCATTGTCTTTACATTCGTCTTCTGTTCTGAAAAGTACAGGAGGCTTTTTTTTGTGCTATGGAAGTAGATTTATTCTATTTAGTAATGTTGATGAGATGCTACCATTTTCGATGGGTGGAAACCTTATAGCATGTTAGAAAAGCATAACTATGGATCAATCTTTATGACGATAGAACGGCGTCGTTTCGCTTATGCTAAAACACCTAACATCTCTACTTTCCTATTGTGCAAAAAATCCTCCTGTTCCCGCTAATTATTCGGTTTACATGAACCTATTTACACAGGAGGCGATCCTATGCATTTACTATTAGATGCAAGAAAGATTTCATACTATATAAAAGATCGTAAATTATTATCAATAGATGCATTACGTGTGCATCGAGGAAATCGAATTGGTTTAGTTGGTAAAAACGGTTGCGGAAAGACAACGCTATTAAAAATACTTGCACAGACCATGACAGCTGAAACGAGCCATATTTCTCTGTACGGTTCAATTGATTTAATACCACAATTAAAAGAAACAAAGGAAACAAAAAGTGGCGGTGAAATAACGCAAGCATATATAAACAAAGCACTCGCAAGAAAAGCAGACATTTTACTTGCTGATGAGCCAACAGCCAATTTAGACACCTCCCATATGGAAGCATTGGAAGCTAACTTACAAAACTGGCACGGTGCCTTCATTATTGTTTCTCATGATCGGGAATTTTTAGATGCCGTATGTACGAACATTTGGGAGCTAGAAGATGGCAGTCTTACAACATACAAAGGCAACTATTCTGATTATCAACAACAAAAAGAATTACAAATACAACAGCAAGAACAAGCGTATGATACCTATATAAAAAAGAAAGCACAACTAGAAGCAGCACTCGCTTTAAAAGAAAAAAAGGCTCAGCGGGCAACAAAAAAACCAAAGCAAACGAGCAACTCAGAAGCGAAAATAACAGGAGCAAAACCTTATTTCGCCAATAAGCAAAAAAAATTACGCAAAACCGCTAAAGCACTAGAAACACGCATTGAAAAACTAGAAAAAGTAGAAAAAGTTCGAGAAGTTCCCCTTCTTAAAATGGAGTTGCCGAATGAAACAGCAATTATAGGGAGAAACCTTTTACGAGTTGAAGATGTAACAGGAGAAGTACATCAACGTTTGTTATGGAATAAAGTTAGCTTTCAAATAAAAGGTGGCGATAAGGTAGCGATCATTGGAGCTAACGGAAGTGGGAAAACAACACTGATTAAAAAATTACTGCTACCAGCAGAGCAAGTTCACCATTCTCCAGCTATGAAAATCGGTTACTTTAGTCAAAATTTAGATGTACTTGATACGAAAAAATCGATTTTACAAAATGTACGTGAGACATCCCATCAAAACGAGACCTTAATCCGTACAGTATTAGGAAGGCTTCATTTTTATCGCGACGATGTCCATAAACAAGTAGCTGACCTTAGTGGTGGTGAACGTGTGAAGGTTGCTTTTGCTAAGTTATTTGTAAGCAATATTAACACCATTATTCTTGACGAACCGACTAATTTTCTTGATATTGAAGCAGTGGAAGCTTTGGAATCCCTGTTAATAGAATATCAAGGCACTGTCATATTCGTCTCCCATGACCGAAGATTCATTCAGACCGTCGCAACTAAAATTTTCGCTTTCGAAGATCAGACCATAAAGATTTTTGAAGGCACTTATGAAGCGTATAAGCAAGCATCATCGCAACCGAAAGAAGAGGCAAATGAGCACGAACGAATGGTTATTGAAACAAAAATCACTGAAGTACTAGGAAAATTGAGCATAGAGCCTTCAGACCAATTGGAACAAGAATTTCAAGAACTTGTCGCCAGAAAAAATGAATTACAAGCAAAGAAAAAACGGTAACTCTATGGAACGCTGGACGGAGATATTGCTTGGATAAGCAATATCTCTCTTACATAAACTAAATTTATGCAACAAGCTTTGATGATATTATACTGTACTGCATCGTATTAGTAAAAAATGGTCTTCGTTTATGTTTTTACTTGCCCCACAATGAAAATTGACATAAAATTAATAATCATTTTAACATGTAGCCTTCATTAATAATGTTTCATCTCGCTCTATCTATGTAAACTTTTTTAATCCATATACCTTTTTGCTTAACAATTAAAGACTTTCTGAATTCAAGAATTTAGGAAGTCTTCTGAACCATAAAACGGTAATCACCATACTTTGACACATGTTAGAAAACCATTTATATTTAATTAAGAATATATGAATTAATATATTTCGTAAGATAAGGAGATTGACAACTATGAAAGAAAATCTATCGTTAAAAGCTTTTGTCGTATTAATTAAAGCGTCAAAAGCGTTACAAGACTATGTTATGGAAGATATGAAGAATTATGGTATGAAAACTTCTGAATTCACCATTCTAGAAACACTTTATCATAAAGGAAAACAAACCGTTCGGGAAATTTCTGAAAGTGTACTAATTAAAACTGGTTCCATTACGTATGTTATTGATAAATTAGAAGAAAAAGGATTACTCCAAAGAAAACATTCCCAAGAAGATAGACGTGTCGTTTATATTGATATTACAGATAAAGGAAAGCAACTGATGGATGAAATTTTTCCAAAGCATCAGCAAGTCATTGAAGAACTCTTTACGGATGTAAGTGATGAGCAAAAGAAAGTCGTTATCGACGTGTTAAAAAAAGCTGGAAAGCGTTTATAAGGAGAGGTTTGAGATGAAACATATTTTTCAAAAAGGAAGCGACCCTACAAAACCTACATTGTTATTGTTGCACGGTACTGGTGGTACAGAACAGGATCTGCTTCCATTAGCTAAAAAAATAGATGAAGGGGCAAATGTCTTAAGCGTAAGGGGAAATATTCTTGAAAATGGCCTGCCTCGCTTTTTCAAGCGTTTAGCCGAAGGAATTTTCGATGAGGAAGACCTCATTTTTCGAACCAAGGAATTAAATACCTTTTTAGATGAGGCCGCGGAAACATATACCTTTCATAGAGATAACATCATTGCTATCGGATACTCTAACGGTGCAAATATCGCAGCAAGCCTACTTTTTCATTATCAACATGCACTTTGTGGTGCAATACTCCATCATCCTATGGTACCGCGTCGAGGTATAGCGTTACCAAATTTAGCTCATAAACATGTGTTTATCGCTGCAGGAATGAATGACCCTATTTGTCCAGCACAAGAGTCAAAAGACTTAACAAAAATATTAAAGGATGCCGGCGCAAATGTCCACTTGCATTGGGAAAATCAAGGTCACCAATTAACATTACAAGAAGTAGAAGCCGCAGCACAATGGTACCAACATTTATAAGCTTTTTTACGCTTACGTTTATTTGAATAGCTGACGATGTATGTAAAAGTGCGTGTTTCTTGCTCTCATTTCTGCGCCTGACTTGCTTAATCGACACGCATCTTGCTAATCTTTGTGCGCAACTTTCTTGATATGCCTCTCGCCTTTTTCCATTCCAGAGACAATTTTTTTTGCAAGCGTGCGCCCGCTATTGCTTCACACAATGAGCGGGCGAATTTTTGCATGGAACGAGCGATTTTCTTGTTTCGACGAGCGATTTTCTCACTTCGACGAGCGATTTTCTTACTTCGACGAGCGATTTTCTTACTTCGACGAGCGATTTTCTTACTTCGACGAGCGATTTTCTTACTTCGACGAGCGATTTTCTTACTTCGACGAGCGATTTTCTTACTTCGACGAGCGATTTTCTTACTTCGACGAGCGATTTTCTTACTTCGACGAGCGATTTTCTTACTTCGACGAGCGATTTTCTTACTTCGACGAGCGATTTTCTTACTTCGACGAGCGATTTTCTTACTTCGACGAGCGATTTTCTTACTTCGACGAGCGATTTTCTTACTTCGACGAGCGATTTTCTTACTTCGACGAGCGATTTTCTTACTTCGACGAGCGATTTTCTTACTTCGACGAGCGATTTTCTAAGTCGCTTTGGAGAGCGACTTAGAAATGTTTCCAGTCTGTGTTTAATTTCTTACTATGATATACACCGTATAAACGATGTAGCCTATAACTAATACAAGGCCTTCGCGTTTGCTAATGCGAAAGTTCGTGCGTGAAAAAGCAAGTAATAGTACGGTGATAGCAATCATTATCAAAATGTCCGATCGTAATTTTCCCGCTGACTTCTAATGGAGAAATGACTGCAGAAGTTCCTAGGACGAATAAAATGTTAAAAATATTGCTTCCAACAATATTTCCTAAGGCTATTTCACTTTCCTTTTTTAAAGCCGCTGTAATGGAAGTTACCAGTTCTGGTAAGGAGGTTCCAATCGCTATGATGGTTAAACCAACAAGAGCTTCACTCATTCCCCATGAATAAGCAATGTCCTTGCCGTTTTCCACAACCATCTGACCACCGAGGACAATGCCTAAAAGCCCAAGAATGGTAATTGTAATGTTTTTTCCCCATTTAACGTCTTGAACAGCAGTAACTTCACTTCCATTTTCACGACTCTTTAACGCTACTTCAATGACATAGAACATGAATACAGATAAAAACAATAAAAATACAAGCCCGTCACTTCGAGATATTGTATTTAAATTTAGTCCTTGCAATACTTTATCATTCATTAATATTAATAAAGCAACACTTGCTAGCAAAGTAAAAGGAATTTCTTTTCGAATTGTTTCATTCTCTACTTTAATTGGAAACAATACCGCTGCGACTCCAACCACAAGTGTTATATTAAAAATGTTGCTCCCAATAACATTCCCCATCGATACGTCTGCTGTCCCTTGTAATGAAGCAATAATACTTACCGTTGCCTCTGGAGAGCTTGTACCAAATGCAACAATAGTTAAACCAATTAGTATTGGTGGAACTCTTAGTAGTCTGGCAATATTTGACGAACCATCTACAAAGAAATCAGCACCTTTTATTAATAAAACAAATCCAACAATCAATAGAACATACGCCATAAATGTGATCTTCCTTTTCTGTCAATTAGTATGTCATTCTGCCAAGAGGTAGTGATCAATTTCACAACCATCTTTTAATTTAAGTAACTGTACAATGTAACGTTGTAACGTATTGATGTACTATATGTAGCATTTCGCAGCTCATAAAATAATTACATTACCGCTTATAGGCTTATTCCCCTCATTTTAATAACCACTACACATTTTAACGTATATGTAGCAAAAACGTTATTAGAAAGCCTTGAAAAAAAACACCATCGCTTTGCTTACACTATAAATCATAGTAATTTCATACTTTCTACTAGCAAAGAAAAAGGGCTCAGGGCGCCCAGTTAGCAACGTAGCAACTGCAACGAATCAACGAAAGTCTTAGGAATTATGCTCCTGCAACAGAAGTATGCCGGCGCCCTCTGTCAAACCCTCTTTAGTCCATCTTCCTGTTTAGAACGAACCGATGATGACTTAGCTTAGGGCGATTTCGTGAAGTCACCTAGTGGCTGGGCGCTGGAGTCGGACGTGGTTAAATAACCCATAAATTGAGATACACTCTGTTTTGGTGGTATACTCACCAAAACATGGACGTGGTCTCTGCATGCATTTGCTTCGTGTATTTCAACATCTTTTCTTTCGCAGAGTTCTCTAATTATTTCCCCTATACTTTTTTTTATTTTCCATAGATAATTTGTCTTCTATATTTTGGTGCAAAAACTAAATGATACTTACATCTCCATTGCGTGTGTGCTAAACTATTCTTGTCCTTCATTGGACATGCCTCCTTCTATGGTGAGATTTGGTGGTCGGGAAACCAACCTTATCTTACCATGAAGAGAGGCTTTTTTGACCCCACGCTAGAAGCTTTCTGGAACCCCTGGCATAGCCAGGGATTTTGGATTTTCTAAGACCATAATCGAGTAGGAGGGGGCGACTAACCCCCGACCTCTCACACCACCGTACGTACGGTTCCGTATACGGCGGTTTCATTTAAGTCCAACGCATCGTTTGATATCGTTTATGTAGACTCTTTAAGCCTAGGTTTGACCAGTATCGATCACCTAATGCTCTATGTAAGATCGGACTTTTAGCTATACGCCAATAAGCCTTTCTCGTGTTTGCCCACTCCCATGCTTTTCCTTTACTAATTCCAAGTTTTATTAAATTCTTGTATTTTGTTTTGACTTTCTTCCATTCTTTCCAGCGTATCATTCGCATCCTTCTTCGAATCCAGCTATCCAAAACTTCAAATATAGAGGGCGTCTCTGCTAGCTGATAGTAGCCTAGCCAACCTACTAAGTATCGATTTAGCTTTGCGATTCTATCCTGCATATTCATAGACTTCTTTCTTGAGGTTAGTTCTCTGACACGCTGTTTAAAGCGTTTGATACTTTCTTTAGAAACCCGAATCTTTGGGTTCTCTTTATGGAATGTGAAAGAAAATCCTAGGAATTTACGCTTCCATGGGCGGTCTACTGCACTTTTCTGTTCATTTACTTTTAATTTGAGTTTTCCTTCGATAAATGTAGTGATACTTTTCATCACTCGCGATCCCGCTCTCCTCGATTGAACATATATGTTACAGTCGTCCGCATAACGGACGAAATGGAGCCCCCTTCGCTCTAATTCTTTATCTAGCTCATCTAAAACGATGTTGGATAGCAACGGACTTAATGGTCCGCCTTGAGGGGCTCCTTCTGTGTTTGGTTGAACGATTCCGTCCTCCATAATGCCAGCTTGGAGATACCTACGTATAAGTTTAAGTACTCTCGGATCTTTGACCTTTTGGCTCAGTTTCCTCATTAATCGGTCGTGATGTACTTTATCAAAGAATTTCTCTAAATCCATGTCTATAACCCAGCGATAGCCATCTTTCATATAGCTTCTCGCTTTCCTAACCGCGTCATGTCCTCGTCTGTTTGGGCGAAAACCATAACTATGTTCAGAAAATGTTGCGTCATAGATGGTTGTTAGAACTTGTGCGATTGCTTGTTGGATGAAACGGTCTAGCACGGTAGGAATTCCTAGCTTCCTCACTCCGCCGTTTGGTTTCGGGATTTCGACACGGCGAACGGGTTGAGGATAGTAGGTACCTGATTCGAGTTGTTCTCGAACGGAAGCCCAGTGTTCCATGAGATGCGCTCGTAGGTTTTGTACGGGCATTTCATCCACACCGTGGCTTCCTTTGTTACGTTCGACACGTTTCAGTGCACATATTAAGTTTTCTCGTGATAGAATGCTTTCCAACATGATATCTAACTCCTACGTGAATGGCTCTTTCTTCTTGTGTGGCAATTTCTCTCAGCCCTTCTAGTGTCCCCCACGGGATTCACCGCTTCCTTCACTAGGAAGGTTTTCTTGTTTCTGCTTCATCAAGTATTGCGTACTCCGAAGCGACCATTCTTCTTCAATGATTCAGCCCTTCCTAGAAATATCTAGTACTACGGCTTCGGCTGACTTCTGACAGTTCAGCGAACACTTACATGTTCGGTTACGGCGTGTGCACCGCTTTTCTGTCAGATCTCCCGGGGTAAGCACACATTCTTCCTCTCCATATCCCCACTTCATTTACTCTGTGTACCCTTTGGCAGTAAGGACTTTGACTTGTTGTGCAGTCTCATCCAAGTACACCTAGCCTTCTATGAAGTTCGTGTTCCTAAGGGCGGAGATTTGCCGCCGACTTCCTTCAGATTCTGGGTCACCCCAGACACCCTTGTCTTAGGCTAACCACTACTACTGCCTTCGTGGTTCGGGACTCGAACCCTAGAGAATGTGTGCATGCCTGGCACACACAAAACAAGCAAAGTCCCCTTTGCTTGTTCTAATATAACGCTTGTTTTTCTCCCTCACTGATTGTTAAAATCCCGTTGGATCTTTTCTCCTTTTGAAATCCAAATCTGACAGTAGCTTATACGGATAGAAAAATTTCATTTCCAGACGGGTCGTCAACGTATAACCCCTCCCCATCCTTTGCTCGAATCGCATGCCATCCCTTTTTCTTTAACTGATCATGAATTAGATCTATTGCTTGCGCTTTCGGAAATGCAATAGAAAAATACTTTAGACCAGCACTATATTTTTCTGGTGGTAGAGCATTTTCTCCATTCCAAACATTTATAGCAATATGGTGATGATAGTCACCAGTTGATAAAAATAATGCTCCTGGGTAATGGGCTACTTCTGTAAAACCTAGTATTTTCACATAAAACGCTTTCACTTGTTCCAAATTGTTTACATGTAAGTGTATATGTCCTATCAGACTTTCCTTTGGTGCACCCTCCCAATTACTAGATGGTTCCGCCAACAATCCAGCTGTATCTAACTGATATGTTGTCATCATTATTTGATCATCATCCCACTTCCATCTACTTGACGGGCGATCACGATACACTTCTATTCCATTTCCATCTGGGTCTGTTAAATAAATCGCTTCACTAACGTGATGGTCTGAGGCCCCAAAAGGAATTTGTTCCTCTAAACAAAACTGTAAGAATGATGCCAAATCACTTCTATTTGGAAGCAGTATAGCAAAATGATACAGCCCTGTTCTCCCCTGTTGTTTCGATAAAACAGATTCTGGCTGTTCCAAAGTTAATATTGGAGTAGCACCATTTGCTGACAGTACAGCTTGATGTTGAGATTTCTCTAATAAAGAAAAATCGAACAAATATTGATAAAATGCCAGTGAATACTCTAAATTTGTCACGTAAATCGAAACTTCGTTGACATGAGCCACCGAATGACCAAAAAACTTCGCCTCCATTACCGCACTCCTTTTTAATTACTATTTAACACAAAGTTATTTATAGTAAGTAATTGTATAGGTAAAATAATTTCTTGTCAATCTATTCGTGTAAGTTTGGCATCTATTTCGTAAAAACACTTCCAAATGAGAAATGACTTTGGATTCATATATAGAAAAATAAGCTCTGCTAAAATCGCCATAACAGAATAGGATGAAATTTTATAGCAAGTATGTTCGTTTCCTTTCGTGTAAAATGAGGAATATATAATAAAAGCATTCATTTCTTACTTCCAATTAAAAAGGAGGCTGTTTCATTGATTATTCGTAAGCAACAAAATAGCTTTATCTTCATAGAGCAAGATCAACATGCTCGCATATCTGAAAGTATGATTAAACATTGGAACAAAGCATATTTACCACAATCTCCATACCACGATTCAGCCATTTATGCCATCCAACAACATGATGTTGGATGGAGACCGTTTGATGAAGAACCATTTTGGAATGACCAATCGCAAGCACCTTACAATTTCACAGATTTTCCAACGCCGGCTAAGACAGTGTTATATACCGCTGGAATCGAAAAAGTCGCTTCCGCAGATTTGTATGCGGGTTTGTTATGCAGCTTACACTATACGCGGTTTCTTGAAAAAGATACTTCTTACTATAGTAAACAATTTGTTGATCAAGAAAGAAGGAGACAACAACGAATCATAAGTTCTCTGAAACAGTTTGATGAAGAAACATTAGCTATCCATCTTGATTTATTGCAGCTTTGTGATAATCTTTCTTTATTTATTTGCCTCAATAAACCAGGAGAAAACACGCACCCTTTCTTTAAAAATGGGATCCCATTATCAGCTAAATTGAAAGGCTTTACAAATCAACTACTAGAAACGACGTGGCAAGATAAACAAACAATTCAACTATCACAACTGCCATTTTCATCAGCAACAACATTCACTTACCCGTATAAGCAGGTGACGAAAACAGCTATTTACGAGCAAGGACTGATTTCAACATATAAACAAGCACCTATAAAAGAAATAGCTGTTACTTTTGTGCAAGGATAAAAGAACAGTAAGGATTTTCTCTCATTCTCCACGAACATAGCCTAAACGTATAAGCTAAAGCGGCTGGCTTCTGAAGGAAAAGGGGGGTTACTTGATGTAATCTCCCACTTAAGCTTCCCCGTTCACATTTGCCATTATGAAAGTGTAAGTCTTACAATTCTTTCTATCTGCCTTCAAATTGTTGCAACACAACCATTAGAACCCATATCCATTATCAGCATTTTTAGCCAAAATGGTCTCATGCTTGTAGTTGTTCTCGTATCACAACTACATTCCGATGAAGTTTTCCATTCTCCTATGAATGTGACTTCAGTTAGTTGAATCATTATAATGATTTTAAGAGGCACTTACCTCACTTTGTTGTTGTGCCTTAAAGCTTTTATACTACGCCCTAACCTTCCTCCCCTCCTCTTACACGCTTCAAAAAGTTATCCGCTTCATTTGTGACAAATAATTTTCGTGTAGGCAACGCGATGGTCACTTGCTCTTTTTCCAAAATATCTAAAATCATTAGATTCACTTCTTCTCTAACTTGCAAATACGCTCCCCAATCCGTCGTATTCGTGAAAAAGTATAAGAATATATCTAAACCATTTTCCTGATATTGATCAAAATGAACAAAAATAGTCTCTTTATGAATCGCTTCGTTTGCTAACAGTTTTTTTCTAATTTGCGCAATCACATTCTCCATTCGATCTCTTGGAGTGTCATAGGTCACCCGTAAATTAAATGTAATTTGCCGCTTTTCCATTTTACTCCAATTTGTGATGGATTCATTAGCTAGCGTTGCATTGGGGACGGTAACGAGCGCTTGAGCAAATGTACGTATTTTCGTACTACGAAAAGAGATATCTTCTACCGTTCCTTCTACACTTGGGGTTAAAATCCAATCATCAATCGTAAATGGTTTTTCCGTGATGATGATGATCCCACCAAAAAAATTAGCAAGCGCATCCTTAGCAGCCAGTGCGAAAGCTAACCCTCCAATACCGAGACCTGCAACAAACCCATTGACATCATAACCAAATTCCTGGGCAATAATGCTAAAACAGATAGCAACGATAATTAACCTCACTGCCTTTGATAAAAAAGGGATTAAAATAGAGTCGATATTAAATTGAAATTTTTCATTCAACTTTGTAAAGAGCAAGGAGGAGGAAGAAGATAGATGAAATAACCCCCAGCCAAATATAAAAATAATGGCAGAACGAATCACTTGCAGAAAAAAAGCGTTTGTATGATGAACATATGGAAATAAGACCACAGCAATATATAAGCCCATAATGACAATAAGCCCTTGTATAGGTCTTTCAAAAGAAGCACGCAACTGAACAAAAATGCCGTTTAATGTATGATTACTAATTTTCAATAACAATGCAAACAAATAACGAGTCGCTCGTTTGCGTAAAAAGAAAAAAGTTAGTAATACAATAATCGATATACTGCTATGAATGATTTTTTCATATGCTTGCAAAATATCCCATAACATAAACCAACCTTACCTCCACAACATAATGTCTTCCTTGCTACTATGTATATAAGCTATTACAGGAAATTAGACATACAGGTTTGTGAAAATTCGTTGCAGAAAAAAGAGAAGTATACCAATAAATGGCAACCATAGCAGGGGTTCTATCATTCCTATGAATTGTAGGGTTCAACTGGTGATATGTATAGCTACGCTTTGCATCTTTCTTACAAGTACAATAAAGGAGTTATCAATTATCCCACTTTCTGTCCCCCTTTCCTATAACACAAAAAACACGGCATAAGTACCGTGCTTTTTTTGCTTCCATTAATCTGTATTTCATCTATACTTTGAATGGATAAATGGAAGGAATGTTCCAATCAAAGCGCCTACTACAATGACAATCGCAAGGAAATAATTACCCATAATTTCCCATCCGTCTTCACTAAAAAGATATGTTAAAGCGAAAAAAATGAATGATGCCAAAGTTACCACGATTACTGGAGTCAAGTACGTTATTTTTTTATAATTTTTGTTTAGTAAAGTCCGAGAAGTAAAATAAAACACAATCATAGATACGACGCCAACGATGAAGAAAACCCCTAAGCCATCCATTACACTCCTCCTTGCTAAATGAATTTCTTTCATTGTCACACTTTTCTGTATAGAAAGCAACACTAAAATTCAGGGCAAATGTAAAATAATAGCAGTCAATGCCTCAAATGTTTCGTTATCGCCTACTCTTTTTAGCGAAAGATCGACCTATTTCCTTATCCTATCATGTAGTTCAAAACTACCTATACAATTTTCTTATCGCTTGATCCTTGCTTGTCGCTGTTGAAAATCAACGTCTTTGTAATACGTGTTTTTTACTAATACGTTGGGGCCAAGACATTTTACAGCAGGACAATGGCAGTTAAGAGATGTAGCCGTTTCGGTTGCCAGCCAGCGCTCATAAGCCTCCGGTAAACGAGTCGTTTGTATATTTCCGAGCTTCGGTTCATCACCAAAATCCGTTACAATGATGTCCCCGGAAAATATATTCACATTTAAGCGAGAACGACCATCTGGATCATTTCTTACCGAAACATTTTTCGCTTTAAATATACGTTTTTGCAGTTCTAAATCAGCCTGTGACGAGCTACATGGATAAAACGGCAATGTGCCAAATAACATCCAAACTTCTTGGTTTCGATGATTAAGTAATCGTTCTATTCCAGTACGAATTTCATCCAAAGTCAACGTTTCTAAGTTGCTTGCAAAATCAACGGGATACATCGGATGAATTTCATGTCTTGCACAACCCATCTCCAGAACATGATCGTGTATGCTCTCCAAATATGGATACGTACGACGATTTAACATCGTTTCGGCTGATACCATGACACCTTCCTCGGATAATCGTTGTGCATTTTCTACCATTCTAGAAAAATATTTTTTCCGGTTTTCTAACGAAGGTTTTCGCTCCATTTTTGCAAATCCTGTTTCCGCAAACTCATCGGCAGTGCCCCAGTTATGAGAAATATGTAAAACGTCTAAATACGGAATAATAGCTTCATATCTACTATATGGTAACGTCAGATTCGAATTCATTTGCGTTTTCACACCACGATGATGAGCATAGCGCAATAGTGGCACAACATGTTCGCGCACCGATTTTTTGGACATCATTGGTTCGCCACCCGTTATGCTTAATGTTCGCAAATGGGGAATTTCATCCAGCCTTTGCTGCAATAATTCCATTGGCAATGCTTCTGGATCTTTCGCTTGCAATGTGTAGCCAACAGCGCAATGGGCACAGCGCATATTACAAAGCGTTGTTGTAGTAAATTCAATGTTTGATAATGTCATCTTTCCATGCTGTTCCACATCTAAATATGCTTCCCAAGGATCATAGGAAGGTGACATTTGTTTCTTCGCTTGTATTTGTTTCACACGTAAAACCCCTTCTACTTTGGTTAGAAAACTTTACTTGTCGCCATGTCATATGGCGAAAGCTGTCATTTTCTTATACGATAATCCTGTAAACTTTTATTTCCTATCGTGTTAGAAAAACTTGGTTTAGCACCAACTCTTTATGGAAAAAACGCCTTCTGTCTAATTCTACTATCGATAGCATCAAAATATCATTTATTTTACATGTTTGAAAAGAATCTGTCTATATAGCCAAATACCAACTGCTTTTTACTTTATTCTTGTTTAGATATGAAAGACCCACCACCCGGAAGTGAAAGTAGACGTAAGCGATATGCATTCATCGCCGTGTCTCCTAATTGGTCCAATAAATTGTAGTTAGCATATGCACCGACTATCGCACCAAACCCTGGCACCATTTGCAGTAATTTTACCAAGTCGATATAATCGCGATATTCTTGTTGAAACACTTCCCAATCCATTTCAACTAGCTTATGTTTTTCCTGCTCCCAATTTTCAATCGTATACATCGTTTGTTTTCGCATTTCATCGCGAGAAAAGGCAAGCTGGAAAACATGTAACATAAATAACCGTTCTTCGTATTCTTTTGTATCAAAACCATAAATAGCCGCAGTTTCAAATAAAAACTTCACCTTAATAGACAATAAGAGTGGAAAGTCTGCCAAACCAAGAAATATACCTCCTGCTCCTGTTCCAGCCCCCTCAATCGTAGCTGTTTTGCGATAGCTTTCTAATTTTTCTTTTACTAGCGCATCCTGCTTGTATAAACTTTTTTCTGGAATAAGCGCTTTTTTAGTCGTAAGTTGCGATCCTACTAGCATAGTTTTCACCATATTTTTTATGCTTTCTGTAATAAAACGTTGCGCCTTAGCAGGAATCCAACTATTTATTTTCGTTTGCGCTTTTTTAGATACTTGATGAAACAGATTAGGATTTTGATACATCTTCTTTCGCCACTGCGCGAGTTCACGTTGTACAGACTGTTCGTAAGCATCCATAAAATAAAGCCTCCTTTATTGTATAAGAAAAACGACAGCGTTTTTCCGCCATACGACTTTCGACAAGTAAAGTTTTTCAAAAAGGGAAAAGAACACAAATATATTGTATATTTCCATGACTTCTTATTTTAATGTATACTATTGATTATACAATATATTTATTCGGTAAAGGGGGAAAAGAGATGCCTATACCTGTAAATCATTCGAAACCTGTTCGACAATCAGCAAAAGAAAGCGCATATAATCAAATACAGCAATGGATTATTGATGGTACATTACAGCCTGGTGAAAAGCTGAATGATTCAGAATTAGCGCAAGCATTGGGGATTAGCAGAACACCAGTGAGAGAGTCGCTGCAACTATTGGAAACAGAAGGATTTGTTCAAATGTTTCCTGGAAAAGCTACACAAGTAACCGAAGTGGAAAAAGAATCGATGAAAGATTTGCTACCGCCTTTAGCTGCTTTGCAAGCTTTAGCTGCTGAATTAGCTGTAGACAATTTAACGACAGATGTCCTCGACTTGCTAGAAACAACGAACGACAGATTTGCAAAAGCCATTCATTCCGAAAATTACTATGCCGCATTAAAGATCGATGAAGAGTTTCATCAAATCATTGTTGATATAGCAAACAACCCTTACATCCAGCGAATTATTGCACATCTGCAAGCACATGTCAGACGATTATTTTTTCATAACTCCATTGTTTTAACTGAAAAATCGATCGAAGAGCATGCAAAAATTATTGAACTAATAAAAAACAGTAACAAAGAAGCATTATCACCAATAATGAAAGAGAATTGGTTACGAACAATAGACGAAATTGAATCATCACAATAAATTTATACAGGAGATATAAAAGAAACTCATCTATACCTGACAAAGGCGTAGTCAACTGTAAACCCAACACGTAGTAAATCATGAACTTGGCTCACGCCACCCCTTCAGGTGCATGTATTCGTCCATTATCATTGGCTCACCTTCCTCAATATGACCGCATCTCCCCCTCATAGCATTTTACTATTTGCAACAGCAATCCTCTATGTTAGAAAAATCGGCTATTTGTCATAGCTTTTCAGAACGAAAGCCTTCTTTCTTTGCTAATTAGTGGGAGGTTTCTTTTATCTTCCACCGCTTATTTAATTGCTCAAAAATATGACTAAAGGCCGCTTACGAAAAATAAATAAGTTTTGTTCTCTACTACTTACACCTAGCTCCCATCTTCCAACTCTTAAAATGGAATTTTACAGCATCTTATCTACAGGATAAAAACGAAAATGATCTGCTCGCATATTTTTGCAAGCAGATCATTTTCACATATGAATAATAACGAATTGGCTCTTAATGGAAAAACCACTCAAAATCGCTGAATTCACACTCTTTAAACATCATATAGAACAAGTTTAGAAAACTTAGCTTTGTGCAAAATCATATGGCGTGGTTTTGCTTTACTACCAGAAATATATACCTTCTATAACGAAACATGGACGTTAAGAAGCATGAACCGTAGAAGGCTTTACTAATCTCAAAACCGTTCCAGATATAATCAATACGATAAAAGCAGGTAATAGCCAGCCAAGCCCTTGATTATAAAGAGGCAACATCGATTCATAAAAAGAAATAATTGGCTTTAACCACGGAAAGTACGCGATGCCTAACGTCTCACATAATGTTTTCAAACCATCAACCAAACTAATGCCAAATGTCACTAAAGTGACGGAAACATAAACGGCTCTTTTATGATGAAACAATGGTGATAGAAACGCTAATATCATTAATACAATGGCAAGTGGGTATATCAGCATTAAAACGGGTATCGAATATTTTATAATGTTAGTTAATCCAAAGTTCGCAATGGTAAAAGTAACAATCGTAAACAGTAATACGAACTTCCGGTAACTTAACTTTGGATATAAAGAATGGAAATATTCCGAACACGCAGTTGTTAAGCCAATACTCGTTGTTAAACAAGCTAACGTAATAACGATCGCAAGTAAAATCATGCCAGCTGTTCCAAAATAATGTGTTGCTGCACTACTTAAAACGGGGCCACCTGTGTCAAAAATACCATAGACACTCGTACTCGTAGCTCCTAAATATGCAATTCCGACATAAATAGTAGCAAGTAACGCAATTGCAACAGTTCCTGCCTTCGCTGTGGTGCGCATAATTTCTGTTTTTGATGTTACTCCAAAGGAACGGATAGCTTTAATCACTATAATCCCAAATACAAGTGATGCCAGTGCATCCATCGTATTATAACCTTCTAAAAACCCTTTAACAAACGCTCCACTCACATAACCGTCTTGCGGCATTTCAGCTGGCCCCATCGGGTTAACAAAAACAAACGTCAATAATACAAGTAGTAATATAACAATTCCTGGAGCTAACAGTTTACCGACATAATCGACAATTTTTGCTGGATATAGTGAAAATAGCATCGTTATAACAAAAAATAGAAAAGAAAAAATAAATAGTCCGATTTGTGAGAATTCTTCAGCCGTAAAAGATGAAAAACCAACATCATAAGCAACTGTAGCTGTACGTGGTGCTGCAAAAAAAGGCCCAATTGTTAAATATAAAACAGATGTAAATAAAACACCGTAAACAGGATGAATTCTTCCAGCTAAATCCTGTAGACTTTCACTATTTGAAAAACTCATAGCTAAAATACCTAATAGAGGTAGTCCAACTCCTGTAATCAGAAATCCAGCTACTGCTTGCCAAATGTTACCTCCTGCCAGTTGACCAAGTTGGGCGGGGAAAATTAAATTACCTGCTCCAAAAAACAAGGCAAACAACATAACGCCTATTGCTGTATAACTAGAAAAAGATAGTTTTTTATCCATATATTATGTTCTCTCCCGATGTTAAAATAGTTAAACAATATAATATGCAATATATCGCTGATGACATACATCATACTATGTTTTCGACAAACATGCAATATATTACTTAAATTATTTCAACATTTCGACATGAACGAAGAGAATTGTCACTATTTATTAATAAATCTGGTTATTATAGACAATTCTCCCACTACAGATAATCCGTATTGTTTGCAATTCGAACTTCTCTTGCTCTTTTGCTACAATATCATATAAAACATATCATCAGGAGGATCTATTCTGCAAAGAATCCATGTTATTCGTGTAATAACTGCGTTTACGATTGCTACAAATGCTTTAATGGCTGTGTTCTTAATCGATAATCGCAATCTCATTGCTTGGATAATAGCTCTTTCCACCACGCTTCTTCCGTTTGTTGGAAAGAAAATAGAAGTGCAATCATTGGAGGAGACAAATAGCTAGGGGGAAAATGTAATGCCCACATGATTGATTATTAGTTTCCTATAGTGCAAAAATAAGCTAGCCCACCATCAGTGAGCTAGCTTAAAAAGCTTACACACTAGCTAGTTACTGTTTTCGCCATTCGTTAATTGTTGCTCAGCAAACTCTCGATACAAAGTATGTTGCTCTAATAACACTTCATGCTTTCCAATACCTGTAATCTTGCCATTTTCTATAAAAATAATCTTATCTGCGTTTACAATCGTCGCTAATCGATGCGCAATAACAAACGTTGTCCTTCCGTGCATTAATTTTGTTAACGCCTGTTGGACAATTCTTTCCGATTGACTATCTAAGCTCGCAGTAGCCTCATCCATCATCAATATTTGTGGATCTCTTAGAAAAGCGCGAGCAATATTGATACGTTGTCGTTGCCCGCCAGATAATTTAATACCTCTTTCTCCTACTTTCGTATCCAATTGATCAGGAAATGCAGCAATAAATTCATCGGCGTACGCCATTTTAGCTACCGCCCATAGCTGATCATCTGAAATAGCTTCTACTTCTTCTAGCCCGTATGTTAAATTTTCACGAATCGTTCCAGCCATCATAGCACTTTCTTGAGAAACATAACCAATTTGCTTTCGCCAATCTTTGAGCGAGATCGTTTGTATGGAATGATCCCCAATCAAAATATCGCCTGACGTAGGAAGGTAGAACCTTTCTAACAAACCAAATAAAGTTGTTTTTCCACCACCACTAGGACCAGCAAAAGCAACCATTTCCCCTGGTTTTGCAGTAAACGATACATCTTCAAGCACCGTATCGTTCCCTTCATACGCAAACGAAACATGTTGCACATGAATCGGTTCACTCACCTTTTCCTTAACAAAGCCTTCTCGATCGGCTTCTTCAGGTAAATCCAAAATCGAAATAATTCTCTCTGTAGCCCCTTGTGCTTTTTGCAATTGGGTAAAGAACATAGCAAACGACGTAATCGGCATCACGATTTGAAATAAATAAAGTAGGAAGGCAACTAACGAACCCGTTGACATGGTTCCATTAGCTACACGAATTCCTCCATAACCAATAATGAGGACAACTACTGCCATAATGATAAAATACATCAATGGCCCAATCAAAGCTAAAATTTTTGACTCTTTCAAGCCAAGTGTAAGTAGCTTGCCAATCCCTTGGACACCTTTTTTCGCCTCATATGGCTCTGCAGTAGAAGCTTTCATCAGTCGTATTTCACTTAATGTTTGCTGAATATCTCCAGAAAAATTTGCTGTTTCGTCCTGCAGGCTTCGAGAAATGGACGCCATTTTTCTCCCAAGAGGTATCATAAAAATAATTGTCACAGGTACAGAGATAAGCATAATGAGCGTCATTTTCCAATCCATAATTAATAAAATAGCCACCGCGCCGATAATCGAAATAATCCCGCTGATAAACTGTGGAAAGTGTTGGGAAATAAGATCTTTCACAATCCCAGTGTCATTGACTACACGACTAACGGATTCCCCACTTTTCGTTCGATCAAAGTAGCTCACTGGTAATTTAATAAGCTTTAACCACATGCGTTCACGAAGCCTGGCAACAATTTTTTGCCCTACTGCAGCTAGTAGATAGGTGGAAACACCATCAATAATGGCCTGCAAAATAAATACAATCCCGATGACAACAACGAGCGTCCAACTTAAGGTAGCTACAGAAAAACCATCCACTAGCTCTCTCGTTAACAACGGTATACTTAAACCAACGATTGTTGTAATTATACTTCCTACAAGCCCCATAATAAGGGAGGCTTTTGGGATGTTGGTAGAACGAATTAAAGTGATAAAAGATGTAAAACGACGTTTATGATGTTCCATATGTAACGCTACCTCCAGCTTCCATAAGCACTCAACTTCATTATCCATGAAAAAGCCGAACAACTTTCATGGCATTATGTTAATTATACCAAATGCTCATTGTATTATATACATATACAGTAGCATATGACGTTACGTTATAGGCAATATAGTTTTTATTTGGATGCATATGAATGCTTACTTTAAGCTATATGGACAGCTTTGTCATGAAATCGCGCACAAATATTAAGCATTAAAATGAAAGCCGCCTTATAAAATTACCCTTCTAGATCACGCTTTCGGTAGCCAATAAAACCGATGAACATAAAAACAACCGCTAGCAAGGTTAAACTTACGGTCACTCCCCAATCCATATCTTCAATAGGTAGTTGAGGAATATGTCCGAATGGAGATAGCTTCATCATCCACTCAGGGAATTGTAGGAGATTTCCTAAATAAACAACAATGAACGAATACAACAAATAACCCCAAACAAAACTTGAAAACTTCACTGATATTCCAATTAACGTCACTGTAATTCCAAGCATGACCCATATAGCAGGTAAATAGACGATAGCAGCTTTATACACAACTATAAAGTCTAATCCGTCTTCTACAACTGCAGCCCCTGCACTCCATAAGCCAACTGCGGCAAGAGAAATCATAATAAACGCTACGATAAACGCAATTGCTAGGGAACTACCGATTAAACGCGGACGAGAAACAGCACGGCTAAGGAAATGTTCCGTACGGTTCTTTTTTTCTTCACTAATGATTTTCAACATAGCAAGCAATACGGGGATCGTGCTGATCATTGCCATAATGCTCATCAGCATAGCAATGAATTGCTCCATTAACGTATATCCTTCCACCGGATTTAACATTTGTTGCATCATATCTACATCAGCAAAAAACGAGTCTAAGTCCCCAAGTACTGAACCGTAAGACACACCTATAGCAAATAAAGCGATTGCCCAGGCAATCATTGTTGTGCGTTGAATACGAACAAACAATCCAATAGGTGTAGTCAACCATTTCGTTGCCTGCCTTCTCCCACCTATTGCAGGTAGAAAGCCAGCACCCATGTCTCTAATATGATGTAAATAAAGAGCGAGTAACCATAAGAAGAACGAAGCCATAATGGTAATCAGCACTGGCCACCAATAATTGGAGACGAAAACTTCTCCACCTAAAATCCAGCCTAATGGCGAGAACCAAGATAACGTCTCATTACTGACGTCTCCAATTGCTCGAACGATATACGCCATACCTAAAAGTAAAAAAGCAAATCCATTTGCACCTCTAGAGCTCTCAGACAACTGCGCAAAAACAGCGGTAATTGCAGCGAAGAAATAGCCAATTGCTCCGAGTGAGGCTCCATATAATAAGGAACCTTGGACATCGATACTCTCTATTCGAAGCGAAAACAACCCTATACCTACTATTAAAGCTAATAGTAGATTTATTACTAAGGCAAAGTTTTGCACGGCACCCAAGTTGGCTAAACGCCCTGTGGGAAGTGATCGGATAAGCTCCATCCGTCCATCCTCTTCTTCTGCACGGGTATGGCGAGTTACTAACAAGATACTCATAACAGCAACGATAATCGCTGTAAATAATAGCATTTGATGAGCCATCATCGCCCCAAATGTATAGTCATCTAATCCGTATCCTTTCCCTACCATCGCCGTCATCGCTGGATTATGCATCGTTTCAGCAATTGCTTGTCTTTCTGCCTTATTATCATATAAATCCGTGAACGATACAGCAATCGTTAACGTTAACATAACGATAGAAAGAATCCAAATAGGCATTCTAATACGATTTTGCCTAAAAAGAAAGCGTGATAAGCGCCCCGTTTGTTTCCACAGTAAGTGACTCATACAATCCCTCCCCTCATTTTCCTTCATAATGCCGCATGAATAAATCTTCTAAAGTTGGCGGAGCGCTTTCTAGTTTTGTAATTCCAAACGTGCTCACATACCGAATAATTTGATCTAAATTTTCTGTATCAACTTGGAATGTTACTTCAACGCCTTCTTTTTCTATTTCATGGACGCCAATTTGTTTTTCCAAATCAAGAATCGGCTGTTTCGTTTCCACTAGTAAGTTTGTACGCGTTAAATGTCGCATTTTACGAAGAGAGCCTGATTCAATGATTTCCCCTTGTCTAATAATTCCAACGTGATCACAAAGTTTTTCCACTTCTGATAATATATGGCTAGATAATAAGACGCTTTTTCCTGCTGCTTTTGCTTCCATCACACAAGATTGAAAAACCTGCTCCATTAATGGATCGAGTCCAGATGTTGGCTCATCCAATATGTATAAGTCGGCTTCTGAGGAAAAAGCAGCTATTAACGCAACTTTTTGCCTATTCCCTTTTGAATAGGTGCGACATTTTTTACTAGGATCTAAATCAAAACGTTGGATAAGTTCTTCTTTACGGTTATTCTTAACACCACCACGTAATTGAATAAATAAATCAATGACTTCACCGCCAGATAAATTTGGCCAAAGATGCACATCTCCTGGCACGTAAGCCGTCCGTTTATGAATTGCCACCGCATCTTTCCAAGCATCCATTCCAAAAATGCGTGCTTCCCCACTCGTTGCTTTCAAAATCCCTAACAAAACACGAATTGCAGTCGATTTTCCTGCTCCATTAGGTCCAATAAATCCATATACCTCCCCTTCATTCACGTCTATATTGACTTGATTTAAGGCAGTGAACTTTCCAAAACGTTTGGTTAAACTTTTTGTTTGTAAAACTGTCATCATTTATCATTCCCTTCAGGTTTATAAAGCAAGTACATGGTACGCAACCAATTTGTAGTCATACTTCCATAGTGGAGAACGTTTTGTAATAGCAATTTTTCTCCTTATCCAGATCGTGGTTCGTTAATGGGAAAATTCAGGTTGCCACCACGCTTTTATAGTGAACGGACTCCATTCTTTATATAAAAATCTTCCTGCATATACTTTTCATAGTATATGGTGATTATCCTCATGCAATCCATGAGGGTTTCCTACAGAATTAACACTTACCTTAGGTTACACTAACTACAAATTATGGTGGGTTCCTATATCATATTTTTGTTACTGTTATCTCTTTGAACTTTTTCCTTATACAAAGCAATTCATCTTATGTTCATGCTAGTGTATAATATGAAATAAATTTACTTATATATTTCATATTATACAATTTATGATACATTTACAATGAGATATGAAATATTTTTATTGTTTTGTTTCATTTTTTATTACACTAGTGTTGAGGTGAACTACATGGATGGGTTTCAAAGAAGGCGTGAAATGAAAAAAGCGGATATTTTACAAGCATCGCTTCATCTGTTTATGGAATACGGGGTACAAAAAGTATCGATAAAAGAAATTGCCAGTAAAGCAGATGTTTCTCAAGTTACCATTTATAACTATTTTGTCAGCAAAGACATTCTAATAGATGAAGTCATCAACTATTATATAGATCGTGAGTTAGCAAATTTTGAGCAGTTAATAAAGAGCAATGATACATTCCCACAAAAAATAAAGGCGGTTATTTTTAATAAAAGCCAAACAGCAAAACAGATAAATGATAACTTTTACCAAAAAATTATGGAGATATATTCTAGAAAAGATAGTTATATTCAAGATGTATACAGTAAAAAAGCAGTGCCCATGATGATGGATTTTTTTGAAGAAGGGAAACGACAAGGCTATATCGACCAAAACATATCGAACGAAGCATTGTTTGTTTATTTACAAATTTTTCAAGAAGCTTTTCAACGTAAAGAAGTGTTTCAACAAATTTTACCCATAACAGAAGACATTACAAAGCTTGTTTTTTACGGTATTGTCGGAAATAATGGGTAGGCAGAAGAATATTAAGCAGCGGATGATGTTTAGTACTCTTTTTTTATTTAAATGTCACATCCGAGCAAGCTTGTCAGAGCTGCGGTTCCGTCCTCTTCCACGAGGCGAGCAAGTTTTCTACGTTTACGAGCGCTTTTTTGCACAGGGCGAGCGATTTCTTGACGAACAGGAGCGATTTCTGCGCAAGGGCGAGCGAGTTTTCTACGTTCATGAGCGACTTTTTGCACGGGAGGAGCGCTTTGCCGACGAACGGGAGCGGTTTACGCACGAGGAGGAGCGCTTTTTCGACGAACGTGAGCGAGTTACGCACGTGGAGGAGCGCTTTTCGACGGTCATGAGCGGTTTACGCATGAGGAGGAGCGCTTTTCGACGGGCATGAGCGAGTTACGCACGTGGAGGAGCGTTTTTTCCGACGGGCAAGAGCGAGTTACGCACGTGGAGGAGCGTTTTTCGACGAACGTGAGCGAGTTACGCACGTGGAGGAGCGTTTTTCGACGGTAGGAGCGAGATTCCGCGCGAGGAGGAGCGCTTTGCCGACGGGCATGAGCGGTTTACGCACGAGGAGGAGCGCTTTTCGATGGTCATGAGCGAGTTACGCACGAGGAGGAGCGCTTCTCCGACGGACGGGAGCGGTTTACGCACGAGGAGGAGCGCTTCTCCGACGGACGGGAGCGGTTTACGCACGAGGAGGAGCGCTTTTTCGACGAACGTGAGCGAGTTACGCACGTGGAGGAGCGCTTTTCCGATGGGCAAGAGCGGGGTACGCATGAGGAGGAGCGCTTTTCCGACGGGCAAGAGCGGGGTACGCATGAGGAGGAGCGCTTTTTCGACGAACGTGAGCGAGTTACGCACGTGGAGGAGCGCTTTTCGACGGTCATGAGCGAGTTACGCATGAGGAGGAGCGCTTTTCGACGGTCATGAGCGAGTTACGCACGTGGAGGAGCGTTTTTCGACGAACGTGAGCGAGTTACGCACGTGGAGGAGCGTTTTTCGACGAACGTGAGCGAGTTACGCACGTGGAGGAGCGCTTTTCCGATGGGCAAGAGCGGGGTACGCATGAGGAGGAGCGCTTTTCCGACGGGCAAGAGCGGGTTACGCATGAGGAGGAGCGTTTTTCGATGGTCATGAGCGAGTTACGCATGAGGAGGAGCGTTTCTCCGACGAGCAGGAGCGGTTTACGCACGTGGAGGAGCGTTTTTCGATGGTCATGAGCGGATTCCGCACGAGGAGGAGCGCTTCTCCGACGGACGGGAGCGGATTACGCACGAGGAGGAGCGCTTCTCCGACGGGCAAGAGCGCTTTTCCGACGGCAGGAGCGGATTACGCACGAGGAGGAGCGCATTACTGACGGACAGGAGTGGATTCCGCGCGCGGGGCGAACGACTTTTAAATCCGAACCGTTGAAGTAGCTTATTTTTTTCATTATACTTAATAGATACGAAGGGAGATTATAAAATGGAACAACAAAAGAAGCTAACTCCTCATGTTTTTTCTATTTTGAAAGATAAAATTCAGCGGATAGATAATGGTGACGAAGCAATATATTTAGTTGGGCCAATTCAACTCCCTGTGAATTTACACGGAGAGACAAGCCTATTTCATTGGTATTGTTGGCTGAACGCTGAAGTAGTTACGAATGATTATCAATCTATTATTGAGAAATTATCCTCTGCAAATTTAGCTGATTCGCAGCAATCCAGTGTTTTAGTTTATGGTGATTTCGGTAAAGCAGATAATGCGCTTGTGCGGATGCATTCGATATGCCATACTGGGGATATTTTCGGTAGCAAGCGTTGCGATTGTGGATTTCAATTAAGGGAAGCCATGTTGCGTATAAAAGAAAATGGTTCAGGTGCGCTGTTTTATTTGGCCAATCATGAAGGCAGAGGTATTGGACTGTTTAGTAAAGCAATGGCCTATATCTTGCAAGAAAATGGCTACGATACAGTCGAAGCTAATGAAAGCTTAGGCTTTGTAAATGATTCCAGAAATTACATGGACGCGCTTCGTGTGTTAAAACAGTTACGTCAAAAACCTGTAACCGTTATTACCAACAACCCTGAAAAACTGGACGCTTTTAACGAAGCAGGTGTGCCTATACACGGTAGGACTCCACTATGGGGGGATATATCAGAGTACAATCGTAACTATTTACAAACAAAAGTGACAAAGTCTGGACATTATCAACCAGAAGGAGCTTTATTACGATGACCACAGATGCATTTTATATGAACATAGCTTTGAATCATGCTCGTGCTATGAAAGGACAAACAGATCCCAACCCGTTAGTCGGTTGTGTCATTGTTCATCATAGTCGGATCGTTGGCATTGGTGCGCATTTAAAAGCAGGAGAAGCCCATGCAGAAATACACGCTTTGCGTATGGCAGGCGAACAAGCTCGTGGAAGCACGTTGTATGTTACATTAGAACCTTGCTCGCACCATGGTCGGACAGGACCATGCGCTGAAGCGATCGTTCAGGCAGGTGTTAAAAAAGTAATCATTGCCACGTTAGATCCAAACCCAATGGTATGTGGAAATGGGGCTTCTATTTTAAAAACAGCGGGTATTGATGTAGAAATTGGTGTTTGCGGAGAAGAAGCACGCAAAATGAATGAAGTTTTCAATACATTTATGGAACAAAAAAGACCATTTATTACCTTAAAAACAGGCATTACGATGGACGGGAAAGTAGCCACACATACGTCTCATAGCAAATGGATTACATCGGAGGAAGCACGAAAAGATGTTCATCAATTACGCCACGAACATGTAGCTATTTTAACGGGAATAAATACCGTTTTAAAAGATGATCCTGCGCTGACAGCCCGTATTCCAAATGGACGAAACCCAATTCGTATTGTGATGGATTCAACATTGAAAATACCACTGCATTACCAACTCATTCAAGATAAGCAAGCAGAAACATGGATTTTCACAACGTCCATTCATGATATCGAAAAGCGAAACGCATTAGAAGCAGAAGGAATAAAAGTTATTGTAACAAATGATTCTCAGGTGATAGATCCTTGTAACATTGTGACCTATTTAGGAGAACAAGGCATTTCTTCTTTACTTTTAGAAGCAGGCGGCACCATCAACGCCGCTTTCTTGGAACGCAAGCTCATAGATAAATTCATTCTATACATGGCACCAAAGGTAATTGGCGGCAAAAATGCACCTACTTTTTTGGAAGGGGCTGGAGTTGAAACAATGGAAGAAGCCATTGAATTCACCGACGTATCCATTGAAAAAATAGGCAAAGATATAAAATGGACAGCATATCCACTATATAAATAACAGCTCTAAAATAACTCAACAGCAAGGCATGTTTTACACTTGCTGTTTTTTATTGAACTTAGCTTAACCACTTATTCAATTCTCCATCTTTAGAAAAATGTTAAGTGGGATTCGTAGCCTTAGAAGAACGCTGTTTCTTATAAAAATCAGTAAGTAAAGGGCTTTCTTTCATCTCCCACTGATTGTTCGTACAGAAAGAAAAACTTAGCATGTCGCCAAATCTTATGGCGAAAAAACGCTACGTTTTTGTTATACTAATAAACTTTTACAGTTGCTGAACGATTGGAGGACTTAGATGTTGCTGTTATCTTCCATTGAAACTTTCCCAGTTCGTAGCGTAGCTTCCAGGGGTCTTGCACAGCACTTTGAATTTGGAAAAAACTCGCCTGCAAGTATCATTCATAGTATGTAGTGGCTCCCAACGTGCGATACAAGGCGATTACCTAAACGATTAAAAGCAAGTATTCTTCTTCCCTATCGCACAGAGAGGGATGTAAATTTCCTAAAGAAGGAATTATATTTACAGATGTAATGCTTCACATTGATTTTATAGCTATAATAGATTTTAGATATTAATGTAAAAGTATGGAAAGTAGCCGAACAAGAAATGTGGTGATAACCATTCCGTACACATTATAAACTAGAGGAGCATCTATCTTGAGCAACAAATTAACTCGTTTTCTAAGGAGAAAAAAATATTTTTTATCCATTACTATTCTTTTCCTCATCTTATTGTCTGGTTCACGCTTTTTATGGACGAACGTTTTCCAATCGCAAGAACAGCTATCTATTAAAAATGGGCAATTAGATTTACGAGATTGGGATGCTACCAGTGATGACATTCTTTTATTAGATGGAAAATGGAAATTTTATCCACAATCTCTAATCACAGGGGAAGAACCTTCACAGTTAACGAAAACACCAAAAACAATACAAGTTCCAGGTGAATGGAATGAAGCCTTACAATCTCCATATGGATTCGGTACCTACCGGTTGCAAGTACAAGTAGATCCTAACCAAGATATCAATTACAGTATGCGCGTTTCTAGCATACGAAGTGCTTCTAAAATCTTTGTGAATGGGCGACTCATCGATGAATCTGGACAAGTAGGCAAAGAGAAAGAAACATATCTATCTAAAAACCTCCCTTATTCAGCTACGTTTACAGCAGATGAAAACGGGAAGGTTGATATTTGGGTACAGGCAGCAAATTTTACGGACAAACGAAGTAGTGGGATTGTTCGTTCGATGAAGTTCGGTTCAGAAGACGCCATTTTAACAGACATTAAATTTTCCTATACGATGCAGATTGCTTCAGCCATTGTATTTCTAGTCCATGTAGTATATGCCCTGTTACTATATTTCCTTGGAAACAGAGAAAAAAGATTACTATTCTTCTCCATTCTAGTATTTAGCGCGATGATGGGAAGTTTATTAAGTAGTGATGAAAAATTATTTCACCAATTCATTTATATGGGACAGGAATGGGATTTTCGCTTAGCAAACACTCTACTACTCCTTGCTTTTTATGCTTTGATAAACTGTACCGAGCATCGAACTTTACCGTATTGGCAACGAATCTATCCTATTTACGCTATTATGTTGCTTTGTACGGCAGGGATAACATTATTTTTAAATGTGACACAAATTATATCCCTTTTTCCGGTTTATTTTTTATTTATTGGAATCGCAACAATCATTTCTGTAATAGCCATTTGGCGTCAATTTACAAGCGATCCAAAAGTAAATGTTTTGTTGCTCTTTTCATTAACCGCATTAACCCACCATTTTATCTGGACTATTATTTGGAGAGAAAGCGGCGTTACTGTACCGCATTATCCATTTGATCTGTTTATTGCCATGGGGTGTTTTGCTAGTGTATGGTTTAAAGATTATTTTAAAATGTACGCTGATACGAAAAAATTGGCGTCCAGATTGCAGCGTATGAATGAACATAAGGATCAGTTTTTAGCAAATACGTCGCATGAATTTAAAAATCCGCTCCACGGCATCTTAAATATGTCGCAAGCAATCTTAGAGAGAGAGCAATTCTCTTTACAACAAAGAAGCGTCAAAGAACTGGAAACTATTTTATCCGTTGGGCGTAGAATGGACTTCATTCTCAATGATTTGCTTGACGTAACCAGTCTTAAACAAGGGAGTTATCGATTAAAAAAAGAACCTATTTCCATTACTTCCATTATTGCAGGAGTCAATGACATGCTAAGATTCACCATAGAAGGGAAACCGATTAAAATTGTTCAACACATACCACAGGATTTCCCCAGCGTATTTGCAGATGAGAACCGAGTTATTCAAATCGTCTTTAATTTACTCCACAATGCGGTGAAATACACAAATGAAGGACAAATTACGATCCATGCATATGTCGAAGGTGAAAAAGCCATCATTTCCATTACAGACACGGGGATTGGTATGGGCAAAGAAATGTTAACACGACTATTTCAACCTTATGAACAAGCGAACGCAAAAGAAACTAGAATTGAAGGCGGATTTGGACTTGGATTAAGCATAACGAAACAATTGGTTGAGCTTCACGGTGGGACATTAGAAGTGGATTCCACTTTAGGTAAAGGATCTACATTTACTTTTTCCTTAGAGCTAGCAAATGCTCAAGAAGTAGATTCATTTTACCAAGAAACACAAACGTTCTTGGACCAAACGACCTATTTTCACACGGAGTCTTCTGCCCTTCAAACGGAAACTGCTTCAACAACGGAAGCTAAAAGAAAAAATAACCCAACAGCTAGACAAGCAAACATTTTAATAGTGGATGATGATCCAGTTAATTTAGAAGTAATGAAAACAATTCTCCACCAAGAAAATTATAGGATTACTACTGTAATGAATGGACAGCAAGCTCTTGCCATTTTGAATGAGAAAGAATGGGATCTCATTATTTCCGATGTGATGATGCCACAAATGTCTGGTTATGAGCTCACAGAAAGGATTCGCAAACAATATTCTTTAACCGAACTGCCTATTCTTTTATTAACAGCACGAAGAAAGACAGATGATATACGTAGCGGTTTTCTAGCTGGAGCAAATGACTATGTAACAAAACCGGTGGAAGCGATGGAAATCAGATCCCGAATTGAAACATTAACGAGCATAAAACAAGCTGCTCAGGAACAACTACGATTAGAAACGGCTTGGTTACAAGCACAGATTCAACCGCATTTTTTATTTAATACATTGAATGCCATAGCTAGTTTAAGCATCATTGACGTTGAAAAAATGCAAGATTTACTAAATGAATTTAGCCATTTTCTTAGAAATAAGTTCAAATTTAAAAATATGAATGAATTAATTCCGCTTGAAGAAGAATTGAAAATGGTCCGCTCATATTTGTACATTGAACAAGTAAGGTTTTCAGACAGGCTACAAGTGGATTGGGATATAGATACACATGAAGAGATTAAAGTTCCTTTTCTGACTATCCAACCTCTCATAGAGAACGCCATCCGTCACGGCATTATGAATCGCGTTCAAGGTGGAACTATTTGGATAAGAGTTAAAAACTATGCAACGTATGTAGAAATATCCATAGAGGACAATGGAGTCGGCATAGATGAAGCAAAGTTAGCCCATATTTTATCTAAACAATCGGCTAGTAAATCAGGAGTTGGGCTTGTCAACACAGACTTACGCTTAAAGCGGTTCTTTGGAGAAGGCCTATCCATCGCTAGTATACTTGGAGAAAGTACGATTGTATCTTTTCAAATAAAGAAGGAACAGACAGAAAACCAAACTATTTACGATTGAACGATTAGAAAAACTTGGCTTGTCGCCGCCAAGTCTTATGGCGAAAGGCGGAGTTTTTCTTATACTATGAACCTTTAACTTTTATGCTTTCCTACAGTGCAAAAAAGCCTGAAGTCGTGAAACATTCAGGCTTTTTCGTTCACATCAAGCACCAACGATAAGAATAAATACCTTCATGAACTGTTTTAATTTAATCCCTGCCCCTCTTTTACATATGCCTCTAAAAAGCGGTAATGATGAATCTCATTATACACATTCTCTGTTAAAACCCTGTCAAATCGAACCTTATCCAGATCACGAATTGGAACATCCGAACGTTTTTCTAAGCCGTTTAAGGCATACTGTACTTGTAGTAAAAACGAGTTTAATTCTTGTAAAAATGCCCGCTCTTGTCCATTTAACCGTCCATCTTCTAAAAATGGCGGAATGAATTGACCTTTATGTTTTGTACCTCTTTCTATGTAGTTGGCTGCTGCGCCTACACTGTTTGAAACGCCACCTTCTGAGAAAAAATAATAAGGAACTCTACGTAACATAAAATCTATTCTAGTAAGTTGGTTTAAAATAGAAACCATACTATCTATTAGCTTGTTCCCTTCAGGGTCATGCGTTAAAAGGAATTCTAAGCTATCGATTGTCTCGTCGACTTCATAATAAAAATCCGTAAATAAGTATGCGAATTGTTGCTCTTCTTCTTTTATGGTTTGATAATAGCGATAGTTAAAAAAAATACTAAGCAGAAAAACACAAAAGAAAAGGTAAACTCCTATTTTTTTAAAGCGAGTCAATTTTATTCACCATCTTTTTTGAAAAATTGGCTAGCAAATACTATACGAAAGCAAACAAAGAGTTTTAATCTATTTTAGAATAAATAGCACGAACCGCCTGTTCAACAAAAATTTAATTAGTTTCGTCATAACATATTACTTACAACGCTTCACAATACGTGATTATACTAAGAATATGTGTCAATTTTTCCTCCGCATAGTTATTAAACTCTATATTTCAAACAATCAATTAATGTACATTTTTACTGGGGATTAATACAACAATCATTTTATAAACGTACAAGCGAAATATAACTAGTGACTGTACGAACAACACTAAGTTTTTCGTTACCCCCGAGATCAGCCTTCTCCAAGAAGCCGTTCGCATCTTTCCTCCTCTAGCTTAAGCATATTAACTGTCTCTATATCCGGACTGCAAAACATCTCTTCACGCGATGCGAAATTAAAAAACTACCGCACTACCGTTTTCTTTCCTGAAATTTTCTATTATAAACCAAAACCTGCCAAAAAAGCAGGATATTATCGAGAACTCTTTCTTAGCTTCTGATCTGTTAAAAAGACCACCCGCTAAGCGGGTGGAATTAGATGTTATAAATGTCTCATCATAGTTCTTCTCTCTAAAGTAACATTTTCCTAAATAACGCATCTTTGTAATTTTGTTTTTTTATCAATGACTTATTTTAAAGGAAAACCCTAATATCATTATAAATTTGCAGCCACATTTGTTTTAAATGACCATGTTAAGTTTATATATCCAGAAGGAGAATGAATTTCACTGACGAGGTTAACATGTGCCTCTTCATCTTCAAAATGGCGCTTTTCTAAAGAACCTGCTGAGGCACGATATACCTTGCCATCATGCATTTTTATCTGTTCTTCATAGGTACTACCAATAAATTTTTCCCTGTTTCCTAATTTATCACTCTTTGATCTTTTCAGCGTTTTCCACAAATCAACCACTTTATCTCCATAAGGGACTAGTCCAACAAAATAACCGATAAGATTGTTGCTACTTTTGCTTAAATTTAGCCCATTTAAAGTCTGAGCTATATAAACATTTTTATCCTTTAATTTTCCTTGTGCGATTTGAAGATCCTGTAATGATAACCCCCATCCATAATAAATAACATTTATATCCTTAGTGTGGTGATCATATTCAATAATCATACCATGCTTATTAGTGAATGCGATTTCAAAATTATTTTTCTCTTCATTATACCAACCTTGAAAACCATTCTCTTGCTGAAACATTGTTATTTGAGTGAGGGTTTTATCCAATTGTTGTGCACTTTTCGCATAATAATTCCAACCAACGTCCGAACCAAAATTAGTATATTTTTTCCAATCAGAACCTTTAAAAAGAGATTCTGGTAAATCATAATCTGATAGATTGACATTATTATTAGACTTTTTTAAATCTGATAATAATCTGTTGAGTTCACTAGTATTTAAAGGTATGTCTTCAAAACTATTAGTTATTGGCTGACTATTAACATGTTCCTTTCCATTTGTATTTGCAATTCCACTTTCCTCCACCTTTATTTCTTTTGGCAACAATTTTATCTTATCACTTTTATTATTTATATTTAACAAATAAATAGTCTTCTCAATAACCTCATCTTCACTTAATTTTTTTCTCTTTATTAAATTATGTGACCCTTTAAAAGCGTTCTCAAAAAACCCCTTGGAAATATCACTATTTATATGGATTATATTACCACTACCCTTTTCTTCTAAAATAAGACTTAGCTTTACGTAATTACCAATTTCTTCTTTTATACCTTGTTGTTCTTTTTCTATTTTAAACTGTAAAATATTATAATTTTCATTTGTGGATTTCATATCGCCAAGAATTACTTTCTTTGAATAAGGTGAATCGGATGATACAGGGTATAAATCCCCGCTCATAGCAACACTGAATTTTTTTCCATTTAAATCAAAAGTTCCATTACTAGTTACTTTTCCTTTATTTTGATGTATGCTTAAATTTTTCATTAATACTTTTTCATTATTCTTGTTGCTTTTATTTTTAAGTAATTCTCCTTCAACATTCTTTAGTATTATTTCTGGTGTTGATTGAGCTGAAATTGTACCTAAGTCCAATAGAAAACAAAAAAACAAAATTGGAAAAAAGATAATTAAAATATACTTTTTCATAACAAACGCCTCCTTAAAATTTTGTGACTTTTAACATTAATTTTCTTTTTAAACCTCCTCCCTTTATTTTAAATAAATTCTCTTTATATTTAATATTTTAACATTTATACTAAGTTTTATGTTTGAGAAAATTAGACTTATTTTCTGCATTATAAAATATTTTCAAATCAAATTTGACCTAAAACGACAAAAATTGCAGAAAAATGGAAAAAAAGTAAAAAAACGTTTAAAGTGACCTGCACTCAAATTTTTAACACCTCTCTAATAATTGGAGGTGCATTTTTTTATGGCTAAATTCACCAATGTTGAAAAAATACAAGCAGTCACTCACTATCAAAGTGGCGCATAACGCGTAAAGGCAACTGTCATGATAATGCTATTATTGAAAATTTCTTTGGCATTATGAAATCAGAATTTCTTTATTTAAATGAATTCGAAAGTATAGAGCATTTTAAACAAGATCTAGAAAAATATATAGAATACTATAACAACAAACGAATCAAGGCAAAACTAAAAGGCCTGAGCCCGGTACAATACCGAATTCAGACCTTAATAGCTGCTTAGTAAAATTATCTGTCTAATTTTATAGAGTCACCTCATTCAACGGGTGGTTTGACTCAGCCCTATAAGGGCATGTTACTAGCAACGCCTTAAAGGCGTAGTTTCGTAAGCTGGACTTTGTTCTTTATTGTTGATTTTATCTTCTAGAGAGTGTAAAAAGTTTTGTGTAAATGGATATTTTTCTAATAAGGAGATGATCATTTATGCAAGACTTTTGTCATGACAAAACCATTAAAGATTTGGTAAAAGAATGTCGTACTGTAGAAGATGTACAAGAGATGATGAAGCTTTTATTTAAGGATACCTTTCAACGGGTATTTGAAGCTGAATTAGAGGATGAACTGGGTTATCAGAAACATAGTACCACTGGCAATAACACTGGAAATCGCCGAAATGGGTATAGTAAGAAAATGTTAGAGTAAAATGTTTATGGGAGAACATACACCCCCGTCATAGGTGTTGAAGTCGGAAGAGTTCAACACCTATGACGGGGCCAGCAAGCGAAGCGCGGTAGTTCTACTGTCGTTTTAGATGAAAAAAAGGACCTTCTTTTGTATAGTTAAGTCTACGACAACATCAACTATAGAAAGAGATCCTCCATTGAAAGATATCATATCTACAATCACAATGAAAGAGTTAGAACAAATTACATACCGTGCATTACAGGAAAGTTTTTCCCAGGTGATGTCACAAACGCTTCAGGAATTAGAAGAAACCATTGCAACAACAAGGGATAAGAAAAGGTTTTATTTAAAGGATAAGAGAACGTTAAAATTTGAATCTGTCTTCAGGCTAGTCGAGCAATGGAAAAGCTTCTAGGCTACCCTGTAATCAGTCATGAAGGCATACGCCAGCAGTTGTTGAATACGGAGGTTGTGCCAGAGAAGTCTGTCCCGCTTGAGCAGGATGTCGTGTTCTTGGAAGTGGACGGGCTTTATACGAAAAGTCAAGAAAAAAATAAAAAAGGAAGGGAAATTAAAATTGCCAGTGTACATCAGGGCTGGGAAATGAATGGCAAGCGGGCAAAACTGATAGAAAAAAGACATTTTATTCATGAAGGAAAGCTGCCGTTCTGGGAAGAGTTTGAGCAATATTTAATGGCTACATACGAGTATGATCCGACCAAACACCATCTCGTTATAAACGGGGACGGGGCAAAGTGGATCACGTCCTGCCGCGACTATTTCCGAAGCAATGCCACCTTTGTCATTGATCGCTTTCATGTTGCCCGTGATGTACAACGGTTATTTAGGAAACATCCGAGATATCGAGCCATTCGAAAAAAACTGGCAAACTATGACTGGGAAGGCTTTATGGTGGAGTTGAATAGTGCAGTTGGTACGCTTGAAAATGATAAGAGGGAAGAACGGTTTGAAGAGTTAATAGCCCAGCTTTCTCAATATCCGGAAGCACTTGGAGACTACTGTGAGAAGCTGAGAAGCAAAGGTATAGACACCACAGGATTTCGCCCCACGAGAAGTGCAGAAGGAACGATGAGCGTGTTCGCCAGACGCCTTAAAAATGGGCGCAACTGGTGCGAAAACGGACTTGATAAATTTATCGACATTATGGTTGCCCTAAAAGATAATCTTGAGATTAAGACATTACAGGGTATGCTTCAACCGACAATGGAAATAGCAGAAAAAAGCAAGAAAGAGAAGCCACCTAAACACTTTGTAGAGAAGTTGAAGGACAGCGCTGCAGAAGCCGACCGGAACAACTTGGGTTATTTAAAAGGGGCTCTTGGGAAACCAGTTACGGCTGCTTTAAAAGGGTTGCGAGGCATTTGAAAAAAGCAAAAAAGCTTTAAAGAATAAAGGAAGGAAGAACTGAAATCGCTACCAAAAACTGAATCTAAAACCATGCAAAATAAGGGACTTTAAAAAATCTCCCACAAGTACTTGACTTAATCAAACACAATATGCTACATGCAATTCCACTTTGTATGTGATAAACTTGATTTATCCACTATGGATGTCCTCTTCTGCCCGACATTGGCTTGCGAAACCTTTGTCATTATAACAGAGGAGGACTTTTTTATCATACGTAAAGGTACTTCCGTTTCTGTTCTTCCACGCTTGCGTGGGACTTAATCTGGAGTTACAACAAATTATTCTCCAATTCCTTCATTTCATAGAAATACCCTTGTTTTTCCATCAATTCTGTAAATGTACCAACTTCCACGACTTTCCCTTCATCCATGACAATGATTTGATCCATTTTTTCCAATCCTGCTAAACGGTGACTAATGAGCACAACGGTGTCATCTGCCGCTTGCCTGAATAAGTGATCATAGATGGCTTGCTCTGTAACCGCATCTAAAGAGGATGTCGGCTCATCCAATACCCAAAATGAGCCGCCTTTTAACATCGCTCGGGCGATAGCAAGTCGTTGTTTTTCACCGCCGGACAAGTTTTCTCCTCGTTCATACACTTTATCCTCTAAATGAAAATGCTCCAATTGCACCATAGCTAAAATGGATTGTAATTCCTTATCGGTAGCTGTATCATTAGCCAGCAATAAGTTATCGCGAATAGTACCATAAAAGAAATGATTCTCTTGTAAAACAACATTCGCTAATTGCCAAATACTTTCCTCATCCACATGCGCTAATTCTATTCCATTTATCATGACCCTTCCTTGCTCCGGTGTAACCAAATAAAGCATTAACTGCATAAGCGTTGACTTCCCTGAACCACTTGCCCCTACAAGTGCTGTTTTTGAACCGCTAGGAAGGTGAACATCTACCTGTTCAACAGCTCGCCGCTCTTCTCCAGTAAATGTGAAGCTAACATTTTCCAATGTGATTTCTGGTGGCTCATTGATTGTTAACGTTTTGGCAACCGAAACGTGCTCCTGTTCCTGTCCGTCTTTTTGCTCCATAATGGAAAATAACCGTTTGGCAGAACGACGACTATCGTTAAAATGAATCGGGAACACAGCCATTGCTGGCGCATCTTCAAACACAGTTAACGTAATCATAATCAGCATAGCAAGAAAAATCCCGTCCAATTCACCTGTATCAATGAGATAGGCACCTACTGCTAATACGGCTACTGTTACAAGTAAGGAGACAAATTGATTTAACGACTGATTAAATAACGTCGTCTTTTCTTCTTGTTCTTGCTCCGTAATGTAAGCATCAGAAGCTTGAAGTAACTGTTGTTCTTTATCATCTAACTGCTGATAAATCTTCAAATCGCGAAATCCGTATAGTAATTCCGTGACCTCTGTAGAAAGAGCCGCTCTTTTTAAGCGTACCTTGCTATCAATAGTTCGTTGACGTGCCGCAAAAATAGCTGGTATCACGATCGCAGTGAGTAAAAATCCGCCAAACAAAATTACTGCTGTTTCGATAGAATAAAACATTGTAAAAAAGATGGTACTCATAAATACGAGCGCCAATACAATCGGCGGATACACAACACGTAAAAAGAGATTTTGCAAACTCTCCACGTCACCGACAATACGAGATAGCAAATCCCCACTACGATATTTCTGGAAGATTCCTGGCGCTAATGGCTCTAATTTTTCATAAAAAGCCATCCGCAATTGGCTAAGCATCGTAAACGTACCTCGATGAGATACATATCTCTCACCATAACGACTAAACGCGCGAATAAAGCTTAATAATTTCACAGATGCAATGACAAGCATTAATGTGTAAAAAGGCGGGGCAAATGCTGCTTTTGATATTAAATAACCACTAGCAGAAAATAACAGCACGGCAGCCAAACCAGCAATAAATCCCAATATGATAGAAAGGACGATATCTTTTTTTTCTTTCATCATCATTCGCATGATAGAGGTTAATTCTTTCATCGCTGCAGCCCTCCTCGCTGTATGGTTACCATCTTCCGGTAGCCCTCTGCATGTTCCAGCAGTTGTGCATGCGTTCCTTCCGCAATTAACCGTCCTTGATCAAGGTATAGAATATGATCCGCATCTTTAATCGTGTGCAGGCGGTGTGCAACGGTAATGATAGTTGCTGTTTCCGACAATTTTTGAATGGAAGCCTGAAGAATACGCTCCGTCTTTAAATCAAGCCCAGTCGTCGGCTCATCAAATAAAACAATTGCCGGTTGTTTTAAAAAAGCTCTGGCTAAAGCTAAACGTTGCTTCTCACCACCAGATAGCCCTCTCCCACCTTCACCAACATGGGTATCATATCCATTTTCTAAAGCCATAATCATGTCAGCTAGCCCCGCTTCTTCTGCCGCACGTGTGATGGCTTCCCGTGTTGCTGTTTCCCGACTGCCTATGGCAATATTTTCAGCAATCGTTCCAGCAAATATATACGGATGTTGCGAAATATAACTCAGTTGAGCGAACCAATCGGCTTCCTTGTATGCAGATAATGGATTACCTCCTAGTAATATCTTTCCTGCATCTGGCACGACAATTCCCGCAAGCAAATGCAAAAGCGTTGATTTACCAGACCCTGTTTTTCCTACAATGGCGTTTTTAGATTTGGGAGCAAAAGTCGTACTCATAGGATGTAACGTAAACGCATCCTCTCCATACTGAAATGTAACTTGTTGCAGTTCCAAACTTGCAGGGCCCTCTGGTTTAGAAAATGGCTTTTCTCCCCAAATAACAGCAGAATCCTCCTCTAGCGCCAATTCTTCTGCTACTTTTTTAGCAGCTCCCATGCTACTTTTTCCATTATGAAATGCCGTTCCCAACTGACGAAGCGATGTAAAATATTCCGGTGCCAAAACGAGTACAAGAAATGCAGTGAAAAAAGCAATTCCGTCAAAAACGATAAGCTGTAAAGCCACTTCTAAAGCAACCAAGCCGATTGCTAGCATGGAAATGAGCTCAAGCATAAACGAAGAAGTAAAGGCTACTTTTAAAATTTCCATGGTTGCATCTCGAAATCGTAAACTGCTCGTTTGAATGACCTTTTTTTGTTGTTTCGCTTTGCCAAACAATTTCAACGTAACAAGCCCTTGCAACGTATCCAAAAATCGACCAGAAAAAGCAGCTAGCTCCTCCACTTGCTCTTCCGATTTCTTTTTTGTTTGCATACCAATGATCACCATAAACAACGGAATAAACGGGGAGGTAATCAACATGATGAGGCCAGAATTCACATGTTCTGTAAACACAACAATTAAAATGATGAGGGGAATAACAGATGAGCGAATAACTTGTGGAATATAACTGCTAAAATAACTATCCACTTCATCAATAGCGTCCATCATAAGACTAACCTTTTGCCCCGATTGTCCTTTTAAAGAAGCTTGGACTGGGTTATTAGCAAAATGGGCAAGCAACTGCTTACGAAAATGGCTTTTCGCTGATGTACCAAGGCGTATCCCAATCTTTCCGCTTATGAAAGGAATGAAGCTTCTAGCTAGTAAAATAAAGAATAGAACTGCTAATAATGGAATAGTTTCTTGAAAGCTCCAATCTTTCAAAAAAACACCATCAATAATAGTGACAAGTAAATACGCCTGTACAACGATGGCACCGCCCATTAAAAGGGAAAGCAGCAGCAAATAGACCGCACTTTGTTTATTTTCATATAAATAATTTTTTATCTGATTCATGTAGACGCTCCTTCATCTGTAGAGCTATGATTCATCTTCATTATACATGAAGGCAAACGCATTGTATAAGCAATAATTTATAGCGTACCGAAATCGTAAAACTTGGCTTATCGTCAAGTCTTCATGGCTCATTCTTTTGTTTTTCTTATACTATAAACTCTCTTATAGCGGAACAAATGACAATTTAGGTGCTGTTCATCTCCCAAATCCATACAGCCACCAAAACTCAGGAATGGAAATCTTACAGCACCTAATTTTTTAACTTTCCTTTTAGAAAACGTGGATTATGTCCAAATTCTTATGACATAAAAACGCCATCGTTCCTAATAGTACTAAGAAAGAGGGGATCAACGGGAGATAAGCTCGAAGTCCCCTATTTTTTCCCTTTTACATAATCAGCATCAAATAAGAACAAGCGCATGAGCAATATTAGTGAAGGAATGAGAAGGAATAGCCCTGCAATAAATACGATAATTAAGGCAATTCCTGTCGACTCATGTGTCGCATTTTCGTAAACCGTAATATAAGGATCTAATATATATGGGAGGTGACTCACACCATACCCAAAGAAAGCAAAGAAAAATTGCAACATCACACTAATAAATGCTAGTCCATACCGTTTTCCTTCATAGATTAACCACATGGCAATCATAAAGAAGCCAACGGATAATCCAAACATCCACCAGTAATCGAACATATTTTGATAATGACGCTCATTATGCTGGCCTAAGGCAATAAATGTTGTCAAGGCAGCGATAATCGTTGGTGTCGCCCAAAATAGTGCATATTTACGAACAAGCTTTAATGCCGCAACGTCATTGGCTCTCGCCGCATAGAAAGTCAAAAATGCGGCACTAATAAACAATACCGAAACGATCGCTAAGAAAACGACGCTCCAAGAATATGGGCTTGTAAATAGAGCGAAATAATCTAAAGCTACTTTCCCATTTTGTTCAGTAATAAAGCCACCTTCAGAAAGTGTTAACGCAACGGATAAAGACGCAGGAATTAATAAACCTGTAGCTCCGTATAGAAACATATACAGATTACTTTGTTTCGAACCATAATTTTCAAATGCATAAAACGAACCACGAATCGCCAACAAAATAATCGCAATACTACCAGGCACAAGCAGAGCTGTACCGTAATAATAAGCTGAATCTGGGAAAAAGCCAACAATACCAACGAAAAAGAAAACAAAAAACACGTTGGTCACTTCCCATACTGGGGACAAATATCTCGATATCAGTTGGTTCATAATATGATCTTTTTTTGTCACTTTCGCATAATACGCATAAAACCCTGCACCAAAGTCAACCGAAGCAACAATTAAATACCCATATAAAAAGAGCCATAATACAGAAATCCCAATTATTTCATAGTTCATTATTTATCACCCTTTTCAATGGTCGGATATTTTTTCTCCAATTCGTCTTCAACTGGATTATTTTTAAAGACTTTACGTAGCACAACTGCTCCGATAACTCCTAAAGCAATATAAAGGAGTAAAAACAACACAAACATCCAACCGACATATGGTGACGTCGTCGCTGCTTCTTCCACCGTCATATATCCTCGTAGTATCCACGGCTGTCTACCTTCTTCAGCGTAAATCCAGCCAAATTCAATAGCAAGCATCGCTAAAGGTCCACTTAAAACGAGCATCCAAAGCATGAATTTGTTATTTTCATTCCATCGTTTTAACTTCGATAGGAGTAGATAAAGGAATGATATCCCTAGTAAGAAAACGCCAATCGTAACCATCAAGTCAAACATATAGTGAATCCATAACGGTGGTCTCTCCGCTTCAGGAAATTCTTCTAAACCAGTAACCTCCGCGTTAAAATCACTATAGGCTAAAAAGCTCAGTAATCCTGGCAAACGAATGACACCTTCTGGCTCATTCTCCTCATTTAACCAACCAAATAAGATGAGGTCAGCATTTCCCTCTGTTTCAAAATGCCATTCCCCTGCTGCTAGTTTTTCTGGTTGATATTCAGCAAGAAACTTAGCAGATACGTCTCCAGCAATGGCTGTAAAAATCGCAAAAATAAACGTTAACGTTACGGTCAGCTTCAATGCTTTTTTATGGTATTCTTTCGTTTTTTTCCGCAACAAACCAAACGCCGCAATCGCTGCTAAGATAGCTGCTACCGTTAAATAAGCAGAAGCCAACACGTGAAACACTTTTGTCGGTGTTGCTGGGTTGAACATGGCTTCAAGCGGATTGATCGCTGCAAACCCATTTCCACCAATTTCAAACCCTTCTGGTGTATTCATAAACGCATTGACGGTAGTAATAAAGAAAGCAGACATTGCCCCACCAATAACTATCGGTAATGATAACCACCAATGTGTCATCGGTTTTTTGAAACGATCCCACGTATACATGTATATACCTAAGAAAATAGCTTCAAAGAAGAAAGCAAATACTTCCATAAATAACGGTAAAGCTATGACGTTTCCACCAACTTGCATAAACTCCGGCCAAAGCAAAGATAGCTGTAAACCAATCGCCGTACCTGTTACAACCCCAATCGCTACTGGGATAACAAATCCTCGGGCCCATCGCCTTGCCAACATGGTATAATGTGGGTCTTTTTTCTTTATCCCAATAAATTCAGCAATGGAAATCATCAATGGGACTCCGACACCTAATGTTGCAAAAATAATATGAAAAACTAAAGTGATTGTCGTTAACAATCGACTCATTAACACCGGATCCAAATCCATCATAATCGGTAATCCCTCCTAATTTAACGGCATAAACCGTCTTGTTCAGTAATGATCAATTTGTGATTTATTTCGTTGTCTTTTTAACTTTACATTGTTTTAATGAAAAGTTAATAATTAGTGATTTACTCACATAATAATTAGTATAAACTATTTTCGTATAAAAAAGAGGAAAAAGCTATGACAAAAGTATGACAAACTACAGACAAATATTTGTCTGTTTTTCTCTTTGCCATGAAAAAACAAAGATTGTTATCACCCTCATTGTCTATCCGTTTTACATAGTAGATGATCATGATTAAATTTCACAGTTATCTATACAAAGTTATCATTATTACATTCCCTATTATTGATAATTTACACGTAAAAATGAGAATTTTTTTAGCTGAATTCAATAGATTTAAGTTCATTTGTTCAATTATGAACATAACATGAACCTTCCATGAGCGAGAAATTTGTTTTACCCTTCACGCTTTACTTAATAGCCTAAGGATATGACTTATAGGCCTCTATTGGGCACTGCTCTCCATCTCCACTTAGACAGCTTACATCTCCTGATTTGAAATGAATTTTCACAACACCTTCTATACTCCCATTAAAAAACCACAGTGAAGAAGTCTGTGGCACCACTTATATATATATTGAATAGAAAAACATACAGGCAGTAAACGTAACTTAGTTTACACCCTGTATATTTTTTCTACATCAGTTAACAAATACCACTCTCGTATTCCCTATCATATCATGAATACCTTGCTTTTCATGCGAGAAAGCAACGACGATATACAAGAGCGCAAAAATTTGAAACACACGATAAAAAAATCGACCAATGACCTCGCGAAAGAATAAATCACTCCACCTTAAAGGTTCGCCATCTTCACGTACAACTTTAATACCTAAGATCATTTTTCCTATCGTTTGGCTGAACTTTTTTGTCATTAGCAGAAAATACAAGTAAAAAACAATAGCTGATAGAATCCCCGTTAAGGTCCAATAACCGATATCAACGACTTCTCCATCATTGATAAATTTAAGCGGGGTTAAAAGAATGCCATTGATACTAAACAGAACAACTAAATCAATGAGATACGCCCAAAATCGCATCCAGAAGCCAGCATATCTCCTCGTTTCTGGTACGAATTCTGACGCTTCTGCAACAGTAAGTTCACTCATTTTATCCCCCCTTTAATTGGTGTATAAGTACATAGCACGCGGTGCGTTCGATTGACGGATCATATCCATGATACCGAGGAATTCTGCTTCATCTGTAAACATCGATTGTACCGACATTCCCAGCCATTCATTAAAACCAGCAGCATGATTGTATTTTACAACCTGCACATCATTAAAATCATTGTCCTCTGCCATATAAGCAATCGTATCGTCTAACGAGCCTAGTTCATCTACTAGCCCATTTTCTTTCGCTTGGCTTCCAGTATATACGCGACCGTCTCCTAATTCTCTTACCTTGGATTCAGACATATCTCTTCCATCAACAATGACATTTACGAAATCTGCGTACATATCATCAACCATTGTCTGCAAAATCTCTCGTTCTTCATCTGTCATTTCTCTTGAGAAAGACAAAATATCTTTATATTCGCCACTTTTAATCGTATTAAAATCAATTCCCCATTTTTCCGCTAAGCCTGAAAGGTCATAACCTTCCATAATGACACCAATGGACCCTGTTACCGTTGCTGGGTGCGCAACTACTTTATTGGCTGGTGCGGAGATATAATACCCTCCAGAAGCGGCTGTATTCCCCATCGAAACATAAATAGGCTTTTCATATTGCTCCTGAATTTCAATGATCTTGTCATGGATTTCCGCACTTTCCACAACACCACCGCCAGGAGTATTCACGCGCAAGATAATACCATCGACGGTAGAATCTTCTCCCGCCTGCTCTAACATGTCCAAAAAGCGTTTATGGTTGTACGAAGTAGTATTCAACACTGGGCTTGGCGCTGTGTCTTGAATAATTCCATTAAGTTCAAGAACAGCTATTTTGTCTCCTACACCTTCTTCGATAATTTCTTCTTCAAATTGATTATCATCTAATTTAAACATGTCTTCAAAATTAGTAGTTGCTATGCTCCCCATAAATCGAAACCCCAGCGAAGCAAGCAATAAAACCGCAGCTATTAAAATAGCCCACCAACGTTTTGCATTCACACAATCCCCTCCATATTATCCCAAATTTCTTGAGCAATTCCATCATACACTATAGTTTTCACATGAAGCAATAAAACGACAAACGAATATGTATGAAGTTTCCCTCCACATAGTTATAGCCCCATATTTCCAGCATTTTTTTTATGTACATTGATACTGGTTTTTAAAGCGACTTTTGTTTCGTACTATAGGAGAAACTATTCCTTTTAGTATAAGCAGTAAGAAAGCATCCTATGCGAATAATCCTTCAACAAGTTTTTATTAAGCAGTTTTTCTTGAACATGCGCTTCAAACATAATCAAATGAGTGGAGGCAATCCCATTAGTATCTATTACTTTCCATCTCCCAACTTCTGTTATATCCTATATAGATAGAAGAAAATATCGAATAATTTACACGTTTGGAGCGATAGCTATGACGATGAAAAAAACTTTAACACTTGCAGGTTCTGATTCCAGCGGCGGGGCTGGCATTCAAGCTGATTTAAAAACATTCCAAGAACATGATGTGTATGGCATGACAGCCCTTACTTCCATCGTAACAATGGACCCAAACGGATGGAGCCATAACGTGTCCCCCATTGATGTATCCATTGTGGAGAAACAATTAGATACTATTCTATCCGTTGGTGTCGATGCAATGAAAACCGGAATGTTAGGCTCCGTTGATATTATAGAATTAGGTGCGAAAAAAATTGCCGACTACGACATACCAAACTACGTCCTTGACCCTGTTATGGTTTGTAAAGGAGACGACGAAGTTTTGCAACCAGAAAACACGGATGCGATGCGTGAATGCTTACTTCCTCATGCTATCATAACAACACCTAACCTATTTGAAGCTGGTCAACTTGCTCAAACAGGTACTATTAAAACGCTAAATGATATGAAAGAAGCGGCTGTAAAAATTCATGAATTAGGTGCAAAAAATGTTGTTATTAAAGGTGGCAAAGCTTTTTATCACGAGAAGGCAATTGACCTTTTCTATGATGGGCATGAATTTACGGTATTAGAAGAAGATAAAATCAACACAAGCTACAACCACGGTGCTGGATGTACGTTTGCTGCTGCTATTACCGCTAACCTAGCACATGGACGTACTGTAAAAGATGCTGTAAAGGGAGCAAAAGATTTTGTAACAGCGGCGATTAAGTATGGCTGGAAACTCAATGAATATGTCGGTCCCGTAAGACATGGTGCTTATAATAAGTTTACGAGATAGATGAAAAAATTTTTTAACACTATGGCACAAAAAATCCAGGGCAGATTTTCCCTGGATTTTTTGCCAAGATTAATGTATTCCTATTCGAACGGTCTCATTCTCTAGTTGAATGCTTTTCATCTCAGCACGCTCTCCAAAATGAATGTCCTTTAGGAGCAGGTTCATTTCTAACAAAGATTGAAACGATTTAATGACGGTTTTCATTTCTTCACTAGCAGCAAACGTAATATTTACCCGTTGATCAACCGGTAAATTCAACTCTTTCCGATAGAGTTGCACTGCTCGTATAAGCTCGCGAGCTAAACCTTCCTGCTGTAATTGCTTCGTTAATTGCGTGTCTAAAAGAACGGTAAACGTTGGGTTTACAGCCATTTCCAGCCCTTTTTTTGTCACCTGTTTTACTAACAGATCTTCCTCCTCAAGTTGTAACGTCTCTCCAGACGGTAACGTTAATGTTCGATCTCCTTTTACTATCTGAGTGATTGCGTCTTCTGGTAATTGTTGCAATCTTTTCTGCACTATCCCTACCTGTTTTCCTAATTTCGGACCGGCGACAGGGAAATTCAGTTTAACCTCATAACACACGTTTTCGCCCATTTCTGTTGCGACATCCACTCGCTTCACATTAATTTCGTCTTTAATAATTTCCGCATATTTATAGACATAGCTTGCGTGTGACGCATCGCTAACCACTGTTAAAGAGGCTAATGGTTGCTTTGTCTTTATTTTAGATACGTTACGAGCCTGCCGTGCAAGTTCTACAACTTGGACCACGCCACTCATTTCCTCTTCTAATTGAACATTAATCGCCGCATTGTCATCGTTAGGAAAATCAACGAGATGCACACTCTCACCTGTTAACTTTACATGAATATCCTCGGTAACAAACGGAATAAACGGAGCAAGCAACTTACTCGTTGTTATCAATACTTCTCTTAACGTATGATAAGCAGCCAATTTTGTACTCCCCATTCCCTCACCCCAAAAACGGTCACGAGAACGACGAATATACCAATTACTCACTTGATCTACAAATTCCGCTAAAACCTTCGCGGCAGATGTAAATTCATAAGCATCCAAATAGTGATTCACCTGATTAACAACGGTCTGCTGACGAGATAAAACCCATTTATCCAATAATGTTTGCTCCCCTTTATCATGCTGATGAGGATCAAATTGATCAATAGCCGTATACATTGCATAAAAAGCGTACACATTTTGTAACGTATCGACCACTTTTGATTTGGCTTGAGCAACTAAATTTGCTGAAAAACGTTTATTGTTCCACGGTGCGCTATCTGCTAATAAAGCCCAACGAAGCGCATCCGCTCCATACGTTTCCACCAGTTGCATCGGATCAATCACATTGCCTTTACTTTTCGACATTTTTTTACCATCTTCATCTAAGATATGCCCTAAAGATAGCACTCGTTTATAAGAAGGTTTGCCGACGAATAAGGAAGCAACCGTTAATAAGCTGTAAAACCACCCTCTCGTTTGATCCACACCTTCAGCAATAATATCTGCTGGGAACTGTTTTTCAAATAACTGTTTGTTTGCAAATGGATAATGATATTGCGCAAACGGCATTGAGCCACTATCAAACCAGACATCAATTACTTCTTTTGTACGGTACATATCACTATGGCAGTGCGGGCAACAGAGCACGATCTTGTCTACGTATGGTTTATGCAACTCCAACGAATCAGGAACCGGATCTTTCGCATATGCTTGTAGCTCTTGAATACTATTCGGAACTACTTGATGCTCACAGTCTTGACATATCCACACATTTAATGGTGTTCCCCAGTAACGGTTTCTCCCTAAATTCCAATCCACCATATTTTCCAAGAAATTCCCAAATCGACCGTGCTTCATATGCTCTGGATGCCATTCGATTTGTTCGTTATTTTGTAAAATCGTATCTTTTATGGCTGTCGTTCGGATAAACCAACCTTCCATAGCGTAATAAAGAAGCGGCGAATCACAACGCCAGCAGTGTGGGTAGCTATGCTCATATTTTTCCTTTGCAAACAACAAGTCTTTTTCCGCCAACATTTTAATAATTGCTACGTCGCTCTGCTTCGCTAATTGCCCTTTTAAAGGAAGCATATCTTCCTTATACCTACCCGTCTCATCAACGACATGAATAAAATCAAGATTATTTTCTTCTACCGCATGATAGTCATCTTCTCCATACGCAGGAGCGACATGAACAATACCTGTACCGCTATCGTTTGTAACAAACTGCGCACCAATGACTTGGTACCCACGCTTTACTTTAGACATTGGAAAAGGAGGTTGATAAGAAAGTCCAACAAACTCTTTTCCTTTATGCCAGCTTAACACGTCAGCTTCTTTACATATTGCTTGTAAACGATCAGCTGCTACAATAAACACTTGCTGATTTTGCTGAACTTTAACATAGTCCATGTCAGGATGTACAGCAAGAGCAATATTTCCTGGCAACGTCCATGGTGTTGTCGTCCATCCTAAAAAGAATGTATCCGCTACATCTTTTAGTGGAAATTTCACTGTTACGGATAAATCTTTGACATTTTTATATCCCTGTGCGACTTCATGAGAACTTAGCGAGGTTTGACAACTTGGGCAATAAGGCGTTACACGATGCCCTTTATCCAATAATCCTTTTTTATGAATGGTAGCTAAAATATACCAAACACTTTCAATATAATTATTTTCGAGCGTCACATACGGATCATCCATATCTACCCAGTACCCAATTGCCTCTGTAAATTTCCGCCATTGTTTTTCATATTCAAAGACACTATCTTTACAGGCTTCAATAAATTTTTCTACGCCATATGCTTCAATTTCTTGTTTACCGGAAATACCTAGTTTTTTCTCCACACCTAATTCAACGGGTAAGCCATGTGTGTCCCAACCCGCTTTTCTTAACACTTGAAAACCTTGCATTGTTTTATATCGCGCAACAAAATCTTTGATTACGCGACCAAGCACATGCCCGGCATGTGGTAAACCATTCGCTGTAGGTGGCCCCTCGTAAAATACAAACGTTTCTTTCCCTTCTCGTTGTGTGATGGATTTTGTAAATATATCCTGCTGCTGCCACCACTTCTTAACCCGATTTTCCCTTTCAACTACCGTCTCTTCTACATGATGATCCAACTCAATTCACTCCTAACTTTTTTATCACTTTTGATTTGTCAAATTAAGCGAGACAATCGAGTAGGAGGGGGCGACTAACCCCCGACCTCTCACACCACCGTACGTACGGTTCCGTATACGGCGGTTTCATTTAAGTCCAACGCATCGTTTGATATCGTTTATGTAGACTCTTTAAGCCTAGGTTTGACCAGTATCGATCACCTAATGCTCTATGTAAGATCGGACTTTTAGCTATACGCCAATAAGCCTTTCTCGTGTTTGCCCACTCCCATGCTTTTCCTTTACTAATTCCAAGTTTTATTAAATTCTTGTATTTTGTTTTGACTTTCTTCCATTCTTTCCAGCGTATCATTCGCATCCTTCTTCGAATCCAGCTATCCAAAACTTCAAATATAGAGGGCGTCTCTGCTAGCTGATAGTAGCCTAGCCAACCTACTAAGTATCGATTTAGCTTTGCGATTCTATCCTGCATATTCATAGACTTCTTTCTTGAGGTTAGTTCTCTGACACGCTGTTTAAAGCGTTTGATACTTTCTTTAGAAACCCGAATCTTTGGGTTCTCTTTATGGAATGTGAAAGAAAATCCTAGGAATTTACGCTTCCATGGGCGGTCTACTGCACTTTTCTGTTCATTTACTTTTAATTTGAGTTTTCCTTCGATAAATGTAGTGATACTTTTCATCACTCGCGATCCCGCTCTCCTCGATTGAACATATATGTTACAGTCGTCCGCATAACGGACGAAATGGAGCCCCCTTCGCTCTAATTCTTTATCTAGCTCATCTAAAACGATGTTGGATAGCAACGGACTTAATGGTCCGCCTTGAGGGGCTCCTTCTGTGTTTGGTTGAACGATTCCGTCCTCCATAATGCCAGCTTGGAGATACCTACGTATAAGTTTAAGTACTCTCGGATCTTTGACCTTTTGGCTCAGTTTCCTCATTAATCGGTCGTGATGTACTTTATCAAAGAATTTCTCTAAATCCATGTCTATAACCCAGCGATAGCCATCTTTCATATAGCTTCTCGCTTTCCTAACCGCGTCATGTCCTCGTCTGTTTGGGCGAAAACCATAACTATGTTCAGAAAATGTTGCGTCATAGATGGTTGTTAGAACTTGTGCGATTGCTTGTTGGATGAAACGGTCTAGCACGGTAGGAATTCCTAGCTTCCTCACTCCGCCGTTTGGTTTCGGGATTTCGACACGGCGAACGGGTTGAGGATAGTAGGTACCTGATTCGAGTTGTTCTCGAACGGAAGCCCAGTGTTCCATGAGATGCGCTCGTAGGTTTTGTACGGGCATTTCATCCACACCGTGGCTTCCTTTGTTACGTTCGACACGTTTCAGTGCACATATTAAGTTTTCTCGTGATAGAATGCTTTCCAACATGATATCTAACTCCTACGTGAATGGCTCTTTCTTCTTGTGTGGCAATTTCTCTCAGCCCTTCTAGTGTCCCCCACGGGATTCACCGCTTCCTTCACTAGGAAGGTTTTCTTGTTTCTGCTTCATCAAGTATTGCGTACTCCGAAGCGACCATTCTTCTTCAATGATTCAGCCCTTCCTAGAAATATCTAGTACTACGGCTTCGGCTGACTTCTGACAGTTCAGCGAACACTTACATGTTCGGTTACGGCGTGTGCACCGCTTTTCTGTCAGATCTCCCGGGGTAAGCACACATTCTTCCTCTCCATATCCCCACTTCATTTACTCTGTGTACCCTTTGGCAGTAAGGACTTTGACTTGTTGTGCAGTCTCATCCAAGTACACCTAGCCTTCTATGAAGTTCGTGTTCCTAAGGGCGGAGATTTGCCGCCGACTTCCTTCAGATTCTGGGTCACCCCAGACACCCTTGTCTTAGGCTAACCACTACTACTGCCTTCGTGGTTCGGGACTCGAACCCTAGAGAATGTGTGCATGCCTGGCACACACAAAAAAGCCCGCCCCTAATTATCATTAGGGACGAGCTTAAACCCGCGTTACCACCCTGGTTCCAGAGTTATCGATGTAAACCATATTCTCCGGCACTCATCAACGTACATTTCATACGCGCCTCTATGATAACGGTGAGGATTCCGGAAAAGCTTACTTACAGGATCAGCTTTTCTTCTCGGAGAGGATCTTCAACATAAGTGGAACATTGGCTTACAGCAAGAATGCCAACTCTCTGGAGAACCATCATTACGCTTACTCATTCTCCTCAATGAATGTAGTCGTTTGTTTCATCATTACTATAAACCTATACGAAAGCCTCATTGCTGTCAAGTTGGATAAAGAATTACAGTAAAATTTCTATGCCTGAAGCGAGTTTTGCTTATATGGTATTCCCTATAAATTGTTGGAGGAAGTGAATTTATTTTTAAATTTTCAATTAAAATGGTTGATTTTCTCCAAGAAATATTATATGTTTCATATATGCAACTTTATTAGTTTTAGGTAAATTTTATTCCTTTGGTTATTTTTTTTACCTAAAGGAATAAAGATGGTAGTACAGGTAATTCAACATGCTCTCCCGGGGTGGTAGCCGGGAGAGCGCCCCTTCTTAACGTACACTTTTTTATACTATAGATGAGCGAATTTACGACGAACGGGAGCGAGTTCTGCGCAGGATGAGCGAAGTTACGACGAACATGAGCGATTTACACGCAAGCAGGAGCGAGGTTAAGACGAACATGAGCGATTTCTGCGCGGGGATGAGCGAGGTTACGACGAACAGGAGCGATTTACACGCAAGCAAGAGCGAGGTTACAACGAACGGGAGCGAGTTATGCGCGGGGATGAGCGAAGTTACGACGAACAGGAGCGATTTTCAGCGGGCAGGAGCGAAGTTACGACGAACAGGAGCGATTTCTGCGCGGGGATGAGCGAGGTTACAACGAACAGGAGCGAGTTCTGCGCGGGGATGAGCGAAGTTACGACGAACAGGAGCGATTTACACGCGAGTAGGAGCGAGGTTACGACGAACGGGAGCGATTTCCAGCGGGTAGGAGCGAAGTTACGACGAACGGGAGCGATTTACACGCGAGCAGGAGCGAGGTCTGCGCAGGGATGAGCGAATTTACGACGAACAGGAGCGATTTACACGCAAGCAAGAGCGAGGTTACAACGAACGGGAGCGAGTTCTGCGCGGGGATGAGCGAAGTTACGACGAACATGAGCGATTTACACGCGAGTAGGAGCGAGGTTACAACGAACGGGAGCGAGTTCTGCGCGGGGATGAGCGAAGTTACGACGAACGGGAGCGGATTTACACGCAAGCAGGAGCGAAGTTACGACGAACGGGAGCGATTTCCAGCGGGTAGGAGCGAGGTTACGACGAACATGAGCGATTTACACGCAAGCAGGAGCGAATTCACAACGAACAGGAGCGTTTTCCAGTAACTTATCTCTATACGATAAAACCTAGGAATGGAGGATAAGAAATTGTTCAAACTCATGCGGAAATCCTTACAATGGAGCAGTAGAATTAGTTTATTAACATTTGGAATGGCTTTTGTGTTTGCATGTATATCTACATTATTTCAGGAAGGTGCGGGGTTACTTTTAAGTTTGTTTATTGTATTTGTCTTTATACTAATCGGTATTACCGGAGATACGGTTGGACTTGCTGCAGCTACGTCAAACGAGAAACACTTTCATGCTATGGCAGCTAAGAAAATAACAGGGGCAAAAGAAGCGGCTTTCATCGCTAAAAAAGCACCATTATTTTCCAGTTTATTTAATGATGTAGTTGGGGACATCGCAGGTATTGTTAGTGGTGCAGCTTCTACAGCTGTTGTATTTCAACTCGCTAAATTGATCCGTACTTCAGAAGGATCCATCACTTTCATACTGATTTCTGTTATTTTAACAAGTATCATTGCAGCCCTTACAGTCGGTGGAAAAGCAATTTGTAAAACGATTGCTATCTATCATTCAACAACTATTATTCTATTTACCGGAAGAATGATCTACTACACGAAAGCTACCGTACATATTTTTTCGTTACATCGTCCATACAGATTAAAAGATAAACATTAGAAAACAGCAAATGAGTAATAAAAAAACACTTGGCTGCTCAGCCATTGTACAAGCAGCCAAGTTTCATTTAGATTCACCACTCTTCTTATGTTATTCTTCCGTCTCATATGTGCTTACAGGTGCTTTTTGGATAAACATATTTGGCTCCTTATTAACAATCATGACTAACTCATGCATTGCTCGCGTACAAGCCGTGTAAAACAAAGTTTGATCTGCCTTTGTATAGTTACTATTCGTTGCATCTGGAATAATAACGGCATCAAATTCAATCCCCTTCGCTAAATATACAGGGATGATCAAAACTCCTTTTGATAATGTATACGTTTCTTCATCCAATAAGGTACATGGAACCTCCCCTGTTAACGCATCATAGATATGTTTACTCTCCTGTAAAGATTTCGTAACTAGAGCTATCGTTTCATAGCCTTCATTCATTAGATCCTTTATCTGATGCTTTAACACTTCTTTACGTTGCGTCTCTTCGTTTACATAGATAAGCTTAGGCTTGTTTCCTTCCCGTTCAAATGGTTCAATTTCATGTTCACCCGGGGCAAAATGCTTCGTGAATTGGACGAGTTGCTTTGTAGGGCGGTAGCTTTTTGTTAATGTAATGCGCTCTACCTCTTCTCCATCTTTTAGAAGCAACGGATTTTGTTTCGATACTGGGGCATAAATAGCTTGATTTATATCGCCTAATAATGTCATTCTCGTATGTGGAAATAATTCCGAGATATACGCGAATTGAAAAACTGAAAAATCTTGCGCTTCATCTATGACTAAATAACGTACGGATCGATCCTTCATATCTCCTAATAACTGCCCTTTAAAATACACATATGGCGTTACATCTTCCCATTGCAGACGGCTAGCTTGAATATGTTTCACTGTTTGCGCAGCTATATCCTTCCAAAACTTAGGGAGCTCAGCTTGCTCTGGATAATGTTTAAATAACTGTTCAAATGTTTTTGCGACATCCACAAACGCAAAGTCCTGCACTTCCGCTTTCATACTAGCAAACATTTGATGAACGACGGCCTTTCTTAAAATAGCCTCTTCATCTACCACACTGTCCGCACCTTGTTGTTGCGCTTTATAATACGCTTTAGCATAGGCTTCTTTATCCAACAGCTCTATCTTTTCTCCTACCCAATCCTTCGAAACCTCCTCCTGTTGAATGCTAATTAATTCCTTCAACAGCCAATCCACTACTAGCTCCATTCGGTTTGGTAAAGAAATGGATGATTCCATAGTATAAAAGTAATCAGCGATCGCCTCTTTGGAAATGAGGACTTCTCCGCGAAATAAAACAGGGCGAAAACAAATCCCCTTGTCATGTAAAGTTGCCAAATAGTCATCCACCATTTGTTTAAATGCTAAAGAAGATTTATATTCAATTCCCCACATACGTATTTGATCCGTCATTGTATGTTTATTTGTTAACATGTACTCCATTTGATCAAAAGGAGATTCAACAGAGAAATCATCTCCTACTTTTTTTTGCACAAAGTGATAAAAGGTAGTTTGTTTCACGTTCTCTTCCCCAAGCTCAGGTAATACATTATTAATATAACTTGTAAACAAAGGATTAGGGGAAAACAACATCACATTTTCTGGGTTTAACTGTTTACGGTAACGATACATCAAATAAGCTATTCGTTGTAATGCTGCGGAAGTTTTGCCACTACCAGCAACACCTTGCACCAACAATAATTTACTCTTCTCATTACGAATAATCTTATTTTGCTCTTTTTGAATGGTGGCGACAATATTACGCATCGTTGTACTTGCATTATTACCTAACGCCTCTTGTAACAATTGGTCGCCAATGGTAAGCCCCGTGTCAAACATCGCCTTCATCTTTCCTTGGCGAATAATAAATTGCCGTTTCAAAGAAATTTCTCCAGCGATTTCGCCCGCTAAGGTTTGATAACTTGCTTCACCTAATGCATAGTCGTAATAAAGGCTTGATATAGGCGCTCGCCAATCATAAATGAGGAAGTCCTCCTCTTCTTTATTCATAAGAGAAGCAATGCCAATGTAAATTTTTTCTTTTTCTTCTCCATCTTCTTTAAAATCAATGCGTCCAAAATATGGATTATCTTTTAACTTATTTAATGTTTTTAATTCTTTAGCCAAACTGCCATGAACGGTTTCTTTTTGTGCTAACAGTTCTGCTTGTTGTTTTATACTTGCCTCTGTTTCAATGACATCATCCGGCTCATCCAAATTGACAGTTACATCGTCCCAAAATGTCTTTCTTAACTCGATGACATTTTCTTTTAATTGTGCAGTTTTCTCCAATAATTTGTTTTCTTTCTGATTAATTTCTCCTCGAATACGATCTACACGTTGTTGTTCTTGGAGCAAATCTTTATGCATTTCATGCATTTCCGCAACCCCTTCCCATTTTCCTTGACCCTCTTTTTCAAACATGATATAATGTAAATTAGGATAAATGTATAAAAATCTAAATACAATACTTCAACCTATTTAGCATAGCATCTTTCTGTCTTTGCTTCAATAGGTTTATTTTAATGACTTCCATTATTTACCACTAGACCTCCCCTTGGATTTTAAAACTATGTAATACGTTATATTTTGTAATCCCTACATTCAGTTATTTCCTGTTGCGCAAAAGTTTATTTATAATTTCTCATAAAATACATACACTAAACTAGAATACAACAGGAGGAGGTTTAAAAAACAATGCATACAAATCATTCACAACACCCTATTAAACATGTTAAAAACGAATTAGATAATGTGTTTCAATCTTTTTTTAACGACACTTCGCTTCTCAATCATTCTCCATGGAACAGATTTTTCAGCAGTCCGATTGCATGTAATATGAAGGAAAAGAAGCATGAATATGTCATAGAAGCACAAATTCCCGGAATGGATCCAGCTCATATTGACATTGAGGTAGACCATAATACAGTAACCATTAAAGGCGAGAAAAAAGAAGAATTAAAGACAGAAGACGACAATGATACAAAAATGCACTTTATCGAACATAGCTACGGAGCATTTCAACGTTCATTTTCTCTTCCAAACAATGTAGACAGTAATGCAATTCATGCCGACTATAAAAATGGAATTCTTTATATTCATGTACCCAAAACTGAAGACGACAAGAAGCGGAGCATCAAAATAAATACACATTGATTTTGCACAGTTTAATCTCATAACATGTATGCAGTAATTCTAAAAGCCGATACTACCCACCTTACAGGGAGTAAGATAGTTCGGCTTTTTAACATGCTAAAAAAGTATAGATTTTTTGGTTTATCGTATATGACACATCCGTTTACGCTTTTAACAATTTCGCATTAATCGCAACAATGACCGTGCTTAAACTCATCAGTACAGCACCAACTGCCGGACTAAGTACAATACCTATTGGAGCAAGTACTCCTGCAGCTAAAGGAATGGCAAATATATTATATCCCGTTGCCCACCATAAGTTTTGCAGCATTTTGCGATATGTTTTTCTCGATAAATCCATTAGAGAAACAACATCTTTTGGATTACTTTTCACTAGTACAACATCTGCCGTTTCCATGGCGACATCCGTACCTGCGCCAATCGCTATTCCTAAATCAGCAGTTGCTAATGCCGGTGCATCATTAACGCCATCTCCTGTCATAGCAACCTTCCATCCTTGCTGCTGAATTTCTTTTACTTGGCTCGCTTTATCATCAGGTAACACTTCAGCATATACTTCATCTATACCAAGCTGATCTGCAACCCAGTTCGCCACTTTTTTATTATCTCCTGTTAGCATAATGGAATGAATGTCTTGCTCTTTGAGCGTAGATATTGCTTCTTTTGCTGTTTCACGCACCATATCAGCTAAAGCAATCATCCCAATTAATTGTTCATCTACAAGCACAAACACAACCGTTTTTCCTTGCTCCGACATCTCGTTAAATAGTTCTTTATCATATTCGAGCTGCTTATTATGAACATATTTCGGACTAACTACATGTACTATCTTTCCATTCACTTTCCCTTGAATCCCTTTACCAGTAATCGATTCGAAATCCGTTACTTTGTCCACACGTATTTCTTTCTCTTTCGCCGATTGAACGATACCTGTTGCAATGGGATGTTCAGAATTTTGTTCTACACTGGCGGCATATGCAAGTACATCTACTTCCCTTTGTCCCTCTACCGGCACAATATCCGTTACACCAAATTCACCTTTTGTTAACGTTCCTGTTTTATCAAAAACGATGGCATTTAAATTTCTCGCTCCTTCAAAATTAGCTCGGTTACGAATAAGCAAACCTTTTTTTGCTGAAATGGATGTCGACACAGCAACGACTAATGGCGCCGCTAAGCCCAATGCATGCGGACAAGTAATCACCATAACCGTAACCATCCGTTCCATAGCCACATCAAATGAATACCCAAGTAATAACCAAATAATGAGTGTTACAAAACCAGAAAGTAAGGCAATATAAAACAGCCATTTTGCCGCGCGGTTCGTTAAATCTTGTGTTTTGGATTTCGACTCTTGTGCCTCTTTTACCATCGTGACTACTTGCGACAAGAATGATTCTTCGCCGGTTTTTTCTACTTGAATGGTAAGAGAACCTTCCTTGTTCACTGAACCACCGATTACTTCGTCGTCTATCCCTTTTTCTACGGGGACAGATTCACCAGTTAATAACGATTCATCTACCGCAGATTTCCCATCCCTAATAATGCCATCAACTGGAACTTTTTCTCCCGGTTTTACGATCACATAATCTTTACTTTTTAACTCAGATAATGGTACATCTTGTACATTTCCTTGCTCATCTAATTTGTGCGCTTCATTCGGCATGAGTTTTACCAACTGCTCTAACGCATTAGATGCCCCCATTACCGAACGCATCTCTATCCAATGCCCAAGTAGCATAATATCAATTAGTGTCGCTAGTTCCCAGAAGAAATCTTTTCCTTCCCAACCGAACACTGTAAGAGAACTATACCCATAAGCAACGAGAATCGCTAAACCAATTAAAGTCATCATCCCAGGGTTTCTGTCTTTTAATTCACGAATGGCTCCAGTAATAAACGGCCAGCCACCATAGAAAAAAACAAAGGTCGATAACGCAAATAAAATATATTGATCGAATGGAAATTGCCAATCAACGCCAATAAATTCTTGAATCATTGGGGACAAAGCTAAAATAGGTATCGTAAGGATAAGTGAAATAAAAAACCGTTTTTTAAAGTCATTTACCATATCTCCATGGTCATGACCGCCGTGATGTCCATGATGCTGATGCCCCTCCCCATGACCTTGGTGCGCAATGTTTTCATTATGCGCATGAGTCTGGTGATCATGATGAGAGTGGTCGTTCTGATGATGGTGACCGTAATGTTTGTGCTTATGATCCTCATTTTGTTTCATTATACCCCTCCTACTTCATTTCCTTTTTTAATATAAGTTACAAACTAAATTTTCATACCACAATACTATACCCCCCTACGGTAACTGTCAAACAAAAATTTTTAATTTCTTACTATAAAGTGAAGCTTCTTTCATTCCACTATTAGAGCATTCAAAGAGATAACGTAAAAAGTTCTTACGAAAAAAGGATTTAGGTGCCGTTATTTTCTTTCTTACACTTGTTCAAACTCGTATCTTCAATTTATGAGTCTTACAGCACCTTATATTCAGGATAAAACAATCCCTTTTTAAGACATTGACAAAACATTGCTATTAACATGTTTAAAAACGCATTGCATGGGAAACATACGAACTAAAAGGAGGAAGATAGAATGGCACATCAACAACAAGAGGAATTAATTCAAGCTTTACATGAATGCATGACTGCTTGCAATCATTGCTATGATGCTTGCTTACGAGAGGACAACTTAAACATGATGGCGAATTGCGTTCGTCTAGATCGTGAATGCGCAGATATTTGCAGCTATGTCGAACAAGCACTTACGAAAGGGACGCCATTCGTGTCTGAATTGACTGCTTTATGCGCAACTATTTGCGAAGCTTGCGGCGAAGAATGCAAAAAGCACGAACACGACCATTGTCAAAAATGTGCAGAAGCCTGTTTTAAATGTGCGGAAGTTTGCCGTGCAGCCTAATATATGACTTCATTTTAGCGGAAGGTTCTCCATCCACCGTTTGATAACCAAGCGTTTTGCTAAAGCCCTTAAGAATAAGGAATGTAAGCGCTGGAATCTTCCATTTAAATTTGTTTAAACCACCCAAATTTTGAAGTGGGGATTCTTACAGTGGAAAGCCTAAAGAACGAGTTATAGGAAAAAAACAACAATTTTAAGCACAGATGATGTATATTCTTTTATAAGAACAGGGATAATATTTCATAAATATACATTAACATTTAGCTATTAGTTAAAGTTTTTTCACTACTACGAAAGTATTTTTCTATATAGAAGGAGGTTATAACACATGAACATGAAAAAATGGATCTTCAGTCTAATGGTAATTCTATTCGCAACTGTTTTCGCTGCTTGTGGAACGGATCAAGAAAACGAACAAGATAAGGAAAACACAGATACCAATCAACAACAAGAGGAAAAAAATCAAGAAAACGACTCCAATGATGCAGAAGATAAGGATATGATGCATTCTAGCTCAGGGGAGGTTCCTGACGGGTTAAAAGAAGCAGAAAACCCTAAATTCCCTGTTGATAGTAAAGCGATTATTGAAGCGAGTCATATGGAAGGAATGAAAGGTGCGGAGGCAACCATTAAAGGTGCATACGACACAACGGTATATTCCGTTACGTACACCCCGACAGACGGTGGTGAAAAAGTAAAAAACCACAAATGGGTGATTCATGAAGAATTAAAAGATGTGGGTAAAGAGCCTTTGAAGCCAGGGGATGAGGCAACAATTCAAGCCTCCCATATGAAAGGTATGGACGGCGCTAAGGCTACGATTGATTCAGCAGAACAAACAACCGTTTATATGGTTGATTATACGTCAACAACAACCGATGAAGAGGTTACTAATCACAAATGGGTTACAGAAGATGAACTATCTTCTGTAGAACAATAAGCAGATAGCTACTTTTAAAAAAGATTACTTCAAAGATTATAGGAACAAAGGCTTGGTGCGCCCGGTTAGCAACGTCGCGAGTGGAATCATGCCCCCGCAACAGGAGTATGCCGTCGCCCTCCGGCAAGCCCACCTTTAGTCGGCTTTCCTATTTAGTACGAACCGATGATGACTTAGATTAGGGCGCTGGAGCCGGACGTGGTTAAATAACTTAGTAATTTTATCCACAGCTGCATTTTATAATTTCCTAGGCCATTATAAAGCCTATGAATAAGGATTCCGTGCGAATATGCCACGGAATCCTTTTGCATTCGTTTGTAAAACTTAAGAAATAAACCTTCGAAGTCAGATTAGTATTACGCACTAGATATTATTTTGCTATGATAATACTTCCATTAGCTGTCCTCGCTTTAATAACATGCTCTCCATCTCCAACAACAGCATTCCAATTATCCGTACCAAACACTTCGACACCACCATTACCCGTGCGCAAGTCGTACGTCACATTCGTCGGTTCTTCCTCTACATTTATATCAATACTTCCATTTTCGGTATTCATTTCCATCGATTGATCCAAGGTTTTAGCAGTCAAAGTAATTGATCCATTACTTGTTTCTCCATGCAGGCTTCCGGCTACATCATTCAGTTCAATGCCGCCATTTTGCGTGGAAACTTCTGTCGTGTCAGTTATGACTTCATCCAGCATAATTTCTCCATTTGCTCCTGAGGCTTGTAAGCTTTTTACAGTGAACTTTTTCCCGTGAATTGTTCCATTTTTCGTATCAGCTTGGATCGTTTCATACGCTTTTTGTGGTAAATGTACCGTAAGTGTCAGTGAATCACCTTGGTTAAAAAAACGAAACTTGAATTTTTCCGACTTTTTCCGTACTTTTAACGTATTTTCCTTTTTGTCAATGTCCAGAAATTTTTTATCTGGCTCGTTACTTTTCCCTTTCAGTTCTAAAACGATGTCTGAACCATCAGTAGGGATAATAGTTATTTCTTCATTAATCATATCAAGTTCCAAATTTGTTATTTCATCAGCAGAAAATTCTTCCGTAATATCGACATTTTCTCTAACTAATGATTTAAATGTAAACAAACATCCAACACCCCCTATAATAATGAATATAATAGCAACTAAAATAAGTTTTTTCAATTTACTCATTGTTCAGACCACCTTTGACCATTTTAACATTAAAGTGTAAATACTTCATAAAAGCCTTAAACATATAACGGGTAACATAGTACATGCCGATAATAATAAGAATGCCAATACCTGTTAAGGCAATAGAGACAAATACATCAAATAAAAGCAACGTCTCAGGGTATAAAACGACATTTACTAAAACAACTAACGGAGATAATATAAACGATCCGCCGATTACCCACCCAGAAGCAATCAATGAAACTAAAGCAATAAATGGCCCTAATACAATGACTAAATTGAAGAAACCTAAACCAATAACAGCCCAAACCGCACGAAATACATCCCCCGCATTAGAACTATGATTCACTTTTTCCAAATGGTAGGTTGCTACAAGCTCTTTAGCAACCTGATTCGGAGCCCCTAAAGCAGCGGCAACTTCCCCTTCTGTTTTACCTTCTGCCACACCAACGGAAAAATGCTCTGCAAAATCTTGAAGAATTTCCTTTTGCTCCTCTTTAGGAAGTTTTTTAATACCTGCAGCTAACTTTTTCATAAATACATCTTTATTCAATATGATCACTCTCCTGCAACAACTTATTTACGCCACTAGTAAACTGCACCCACTCATGAATCAATTGATGCAAATAGTCTCTTCCTTTATCCGTCAGACAATAATACTTCCGAGATGGCCCTTCTTTTGATTCTTGTAGATAGGTTGTAAAATATTCCTCTTTTGCAAGCCTTCTTAATAATGGATAAACAGAACCTTCCGAAATAGCGATTCTTTTCGATATTTTATTTGCTAGCTCATAGCCGTAATGATCTTGCTTATCTAATAAAGCAAGCACACACAGTTCCAGAGCACCTTTTTTAAATTGAACATTCATGTAGTTTAAGCACCTCATTTCTTATATTTAACTTTCTACCTTCTGCACTAAAACCATGAACAAAGGCTCGGAGCGCCCGTTCAGCAACGTAGCGACTGGAACGAATCAACGAAAGTTTTAGGAATCATGCTCTTGCAACAGGAGTATGCCGATGCCCTACGGCAAATCCGTTTTTAGTCGGCTTAAAACAATGTAACGAACTAAATCTTTATTCATTAACTTGCACAGGTGTGACGAAGGTATATAATATTCGGCATAGTACACTTTATCACTCACTATTATACATTAATTAGTACCTATATATATAATATACTTTAGTACTGAATATTGCAAGGTACTAAAATAAAGTTTATTGTTTTACCTATGTTAGAAACCAAGCTTCCATAAGCAATGGCTTGAACTTTTTATTATAACCACGAAAAATGGAGACAAAACACTTGGCTTATCGTGAAAGCTTTACTCTATGGTGAAAGCCGTCGTTTCACTTTTATTACACCTTCCCTATAGGAACAAAGGCTCGGGGCGCCCGTTTAGCAACGTGGCGGCTGGAATGACATAAATGAACCTCCGTAAGGCACGAACCGATGATAACTTATCGTAGAGCGATTTCGTGAAGTCGCCTAGTTGCTGGGTGCTAGAGCCGTACGTCGCTATTCCGCTAAATCGGCATCCAACAAAAGCAACAAATTTTATACTTCCTCATTCTTCGAAAAAGAGAGGATACTCCTCTCTTTAACCAGTAAACACATCTTCTTCTGGATACCGAATTGACGATTCCCTTTTTTTAGCAAACACAAACGCCATGGTAAGTGGTCCTATTCGTCCAATAAACATCATAATCATAATGACCTCTTTCCCAAGAGTAGTAAGCTCGCCCGTCAGTCCCATGGATAGCCCTACAGTACCAAAAGCAGAAATCACTTCAAATGCAATCGTTAGAAATGGCGCATTTTCAGTGACTGTCAACATGAAAATAGCTATAAATATACAACTAATACTAATCATCATGATCGAAAGGGCACGAACAATAACGTGAGATTTTATTGTTCGCTTAAACGCTGTTGTTTCATTTTTTCCACGTAAAAACGACATCGTTGCTAGCAACATAACAACAAATGTTGTCACTTTAATTCCGCTACCAGTAGACCCACTTCCTGCCCCGATGAACATCAGTAGCATCGTAACAAGTATAGAAGATTCGTTCATTGCAGCAATATCCAAAGAATTAAAACCAGCCGTCCTTGGTGTTACCGCTTGAAAATACGACCCCCATAGTTTATCAACGAATGAAAAGTTACCAATCGTTTCTGGGTTACTATATTCTAAAACAAATAATATGCATAGAGCAGTAACATTAATAACTAACGTACCAACGAGCATTAATTTAGAATGCAAAGACAATCGATGAAATCCTTTTTTATCCCAAATATCTACCAAAACCGTAAATCCTAGACCACCTGTAATAAATAATCCTGTAATAACAATATTTACTAACGGATCACCTACATATTGCGAGAGGCTGTCAGACCAAAGCGAAAACCCTGCATTATTAAAAGCAGATATGCTATGAAACAAACTATAATTTAACCCGTCAGCCCAACCGTACGTGGGCACCCATTTTACAGCAAGGAATATAAAAGCAATTGCTTCTATCGTAATCGAAAAAATAAATAATAATTTCACAAGACGAAGGAGTCCACCTAGCGAGGTTTGATTTAAATTTAAGGACTCCTGTGTTAACAACCTTTGTCGTAACCCAATCTTTTTACGCATCATCATTAAAATAAGTACAGAGAAAGTCATGAGACCTAGCCCGCCAATTTGCATTAAAAACATAATGACAATTTCTCCGAACAAGGTATAAGTTGAGCCAGTATCAACAACAACTAAACCTGTGACAGTTATGGCAGAAGTAGCCGTAAACCAAGCATCTAACCAAGTTATAGACGTATACGTAGCTACAGGCATTTTTAGCAAGCATGCGCCTACGACAATAAAAAATAAAAACGTCAATGCTAAAATTTGTGGCGGATTACAATGAATAATAATTCCACGTATTGGATGTAATGAGATAATTTTTTTCATCATCCCCACCTCTTTCTATAAGTGAACAGATACCTACGCACATTGCTTAGAAAAACTTAGATCTCACCAAATGTTTATGGCAAAATCACAATACACTCCTATAGTGTCCCCTAAGGCGCTGTTATTTTCCATGCATCCTGCAAAATCTTTGTTAAAGGGAGTGTTACAACACCGATTATTTGAAATAAAAAAAGACCAGCAAAAACACATGGTCTCAAAGGTCGCGATTTCCCTAGGACCTCTCTCCTAATATTACATACGCTTACGAGGTTAGCTGTCGGGTTCGGGATGGAGAGCACCCCTTTCTCTATTATGAGAATTCACCCCAAGGCCGCAATAAATCATTTCTACGACCAAATTCCTGTGGTTCCCCCGTTCAAAACAAGATTCAGCAAAGGTTCATAGTTAATTATGAGTAAATCTTTTAATAAGCTATAATTTACTCCGATTGTATCGGATTGTCAATATTTAATTGTGAACTTCAGCAACTTTTTTACAAACGCAAGCGATTTCCTATCCATCTCATTAACATAAAGCAACCATAAAGAGTTCAATCTCTTTATGGTTGCTTTTTGGCACGCATTAAGCGCAAGGAATTGAATACAACTAATAACGTAGCTCCCATGTCAGCGAGTATAGCTAGCCATAAGGTGAGCCATCCTGGAATAACTAATAAAAGGGCAATTACTTTTAAAAGTAGCGCAAAGCCTATATTTTGTTTGATGATCGTTAACGTTTGTTGACTTAGCTCCATTGTATATGGAACTTTGCTTAAATCATCAGCCATTAACGCAATATCAGCTGTTTCCATAGCGGTATCCGTACCAGCACCTCCCATAGCAACACCGACATCTGCTGCTGCTAAAGCGGGGGCATCATTGATCCCATCTCCAATCATCGCAACCTTGCCGTATTGCTGCTTCAATTCTTTAATTGCTATTAATTTATCTTGCGGCATAAGCTCCGACTTTGTCTCTCTAATGCCTACTTCGCGCCCAATCGCAGAGCCAGTTGCTTGGTTATCTCCTGTAAGTATCACCGTTCGTTTACCTAGTTGGTGCAGCTTTTCAATGATAGACAGACTTCCTTTACGAACTTGGTCGGCCACAGCAATTAAACCTTCGATACGATGATCCGTTCCAAATAGCATCACCGTTTTACCTTGCGTTTGTAATGTGCGAATTTGCATTTGCAATTCTTTAGGAAGATGTGCTTTCCCTTGAAATAAGGAAGGACTTCCAATTCTGTACATAGAGTCATTCACTGTTGCTTGGGCGCCCTTCCCCGTAAAAGACTGAAAATTTTCTGCATGTAAGTTATTTACATTATCTGCTTTAGCTTTTCGTAATATAGATGAAGCAAGTGGATGCTGTGAGTAAGTTTCAATCGCTGCTGCATGCGCTAACACGTCTGATTCTGACATATCTCCAAAGGAAATAACTTCTGTAACAACAGGCTTTCCCTCGGTTATCGTGCCTGTTTTATCAAAAGCAACTACATCTATTTTTCCTGTTTCTTCTAAATGAATGCCACCTTTAATTAACACACCATGTCGAGCAGCATTGCCAATTGCTGTTACAATAGCTACAGGAGTAGAAATAACCAACGCACACGGACATCCTACGACTAATACCGCTAGCCCGTTATAGATCCAATCAGACCACGTTGCACTAAACAACAATGGTGGAATCGTAGCCACCAACATAGCAATAACGATAATGGCTGGAGTATAATATTTCGCAAAACGATCGACAAATTGTTGAGAAGGCGCTTTTTCCGCCTGTGCTTCCTCTACTAAATGAATAATTTTAGCAATTGTGGTATCTTGCGCATATTTGGTAACACGCACTTCCAAGGAACCCTCTTCATTCAAAGTACCAGCAAATACTTCATCACCAGCCTGTTTAAACACAGGGATAGATTCACCAGTTATGGTTGCTTGATTAATAGACGATTCTCCTTTAAGAACTTCGCCATCCATGGCAATTTTCTCACCTGGTTTAATCACCATGACATCATTCACTTGTACATCCTTGACATCCATTTCAATTAGCTCATCGCCCCTACGAATTGTTGCACGATTTGGGGCAATATTCATTAATGAACGAATGGATTGCCGAGCCTTCTCCATGGAATATCCTTCTAGCGCTTCACTTACAGCAAATAGAAAGACAACGACAGCACCTTCTGCCCATTCTCCAATAATAGCAGCACCTATAACTGCAATCGTCATTAACGTTTTCATGTCAAATTCAAATCTAGCTAAGTTTTTAAAGCCAGTACGAAATAGCTTCCAACCCCCGATTAGAATAGCAGCTGCAAATGTACTTACTGTTGCAAGATTACTTTCGCCCACTTGAAAGAAAAACACATATCCAAGTGCAGTGAATAAAAAGGAAAATAACGTCGTCAAATTACTTTTCTTTTTCCAAAACGATTGCTTATCTTCCGTTAATCGCTCTCTTTCTGGAAAGACTTTAATATCATCAAAAGCTCCAGCCGCTTCCAACTGTTGCACAGAAGCTTCGCCTTGCACTATAACTTTCGATGCACCAAAATTTAGTTGCACGTCGTCAACGGTTTCAATGGCACGAATATTTTTTTCAAACTTTGCTGCACAATTTGTGCATGATAACCCTCGCAGACGATAAACGTTTTTATTCTCTTCCACGATCGACACCTTCTTTTGCATGAACTGTAGCTATTGTTACGAGCTGATGCACATGCTCATCCTCTAAAGAATAAAAAACAAGTTTTCCTTCTTTTCGATGTTTCGCCAGCCCCATATTCTTTAACAAACGTAAATGATGCGATGCAGTTGCCTTCGTTGCACCAATAATCGTAGCTATATCACATACACATAACTCTCTTTCTAGTGTAAGCGCATAAGCAATTTTTAATCTTGTCGCATCAGCCAACGCTTTAAATATTTGTTCAACCCCATCCATCTTATCTATTTTAGGACGAATTCGGCTTACCGTATCCTCGTCATAACAAAACGTCTCGCAAACGTCGATTGGTTTTTCTTTAGAAGCGCCCATAATTTATCCCCCTAATAATCAAATAGTTGTTTGACTGTTTGTTTATAGTGTATGAATGAGTCCTTTTATTGTCAACTATATGTATCCCAAATTCAAATTTAAATTTGACAAATTTGTGAACATGATTGATAATAAAGAAAATACTTTAAATTTGGATATTGACTCGTAATCATTGTTAGTCTAACTACGTTTTAAAAGGAGTTACGGTACATGAAAAACGAAAAGCTGTTAAAAGCAACAAAATATGTCGGAGCAAGTATATTGTTGACCGGTATCGCCATTTTTCTTTATGGTTTCTTTGTAAGCGATTACAGTTACATTACTGGAATTGGTATTGGAACCGTTATGGGAGCTGTATTTATTTTTCTTATGGGGGTATTTTTAGTAGCCACAGAAGAAATGAATTCGAACAGAAAAACTTGGCGATAGCCGTAGTTTTGCTTATACTAGAATCCATAAAAATGTATTCTTTCCTATAGTAGAAAAAGACTTAACAAATCCGTATCTAAGATTTAATAATGCGCCCATGAAACGAGCCGTTTGCTTATGCGAAGCAGACGGCTCGTTTCATCTATTGTGCAGCGCACCATAGCATTTCGCAGCTAGACTTACTAAAACATGTTTTTTCAATGGTTGTTACAAGCCGAGTTGCCTATATCATTGATTATATATGGAAAATATTGTTTAATTGTATACATAAAATGAAACTTCAATTAGTGGGATTTTTATATCATACGGATTATTGATTGACGTAAAGGCTTTTAATTAATCTGAAGATTTAAATGCTGTTAAATCCCACTTTGACTTATTCAGCGCTCACAACGTCACATTTTTAAAGTAAGAAAACGGACAGCACCTTATATCTGGGATCAAACTGTAACCGTAGAGGAGAGCTTGTACATGACCTTAAATCAACTATTCCAATCTTTGATATCGTATATTCCAGCGACAAACATGAACATGAGAAAAGCATACCAACCTGATGAAATTATTGCAGGCGTGCAATATGATATTTTCTCAAACACTACGAACAAAAACGTAGCAGTATTCTCCGTGGATAATCAAGGAAAGCTACTTTACTATTCTGTAGAAGATGAAATTTTAAAACCATCAAATTACACATTAAAACGTGATGAATTAATTGAAAAAGCAAGTCATTTTGTAAAAACATTTTACCCTGAGATGTATAAAAATTGCAAACTAGCTTCTTTTTTAAAATTAGGAAATGCATACACGGTTCACTTCGCCTATCAGGATGAACAATTGCATTTATTTCTCCCTGAAACAGGAGTTACATTATTTTTAACGAAAAGCGGTAAAATCAGTACGATTATTTCTTTTCATGATAAGAATACGAACATACATTATCCTGATGTCATGATCTCTGCTGAAGCAGCAAAGAAACAATACTTGCACCATTTGAAACTAGAATTACTGATTGCTCCAATGGATACATATTATATAAACAATAATGGCAAATTTCGACTCGTTTACAGCATAATTGAACGTGCATTCTACATACCAGCTGACGGGGGAGAAATCTATGTGCAAAAAGATGCTATAAAACAAATTCCTTTTCATAAACCAGAAAAAGTTAAAACGAATTTACACGATATCATTGGTTTAAAGGGTTATAAGCTAATGAAGAAAAAACAAGCAAAGAACAAACGAATAGAGGTTTGGTCTACCCTACCAAATGTCATTCAGAATAAAACAGATTTTGATATCGAGGAAATAGATTCTTGTCTTATGAAATTATGCTTTGATAAGCAAGATCGATTGCTACAAATAACGAGTGAAGAACTGCCTCCAAAAGACATAAGTAAACCTATTGGCGTAGACCAAGCCGAAGAAATAGCGTATCAGTTATTATTCTACCTTTATCCTGAAGCGCACAAGCAATTGATTAGAATTGATGGTGAGGGGGAAATAGAGGATGTTTATTGCTTTGATTTCCGCTGGCAATATAACAACATCCGTATTTTACACGATATCATTTCTATAGATGTTGGGAAATATTCAGGTCGGATTTGTAGCTTTGATCATCAACCGTTATGTAAACAACGATATGAGCATGTCCATACGACACCGACACTTTCTAAGCAAACGGTCAAACAAATATACGCCGACGATGTACAAATGGAATTACGTTGGTTTCAAGATGGAGAAAGCGATTATAAATTAGTGTATGCACCCACTTTTCCAAAATTAGCTGGCGTTATCCGAATGATTGATGCGCATACAGCGCAAATATTTCAAACTGAAAAGACAGAACTATTTTGTTAGTGCATTGTTCTTAATTGAAAGTTAAAGGACACATACACCTAAAATTTTTTTTAACCTCCTAGGTGTATGTGATCATTCCGTGTTACAGTAATACTTCCAATATACAAGCGGTTTTTACGCGCTATTCATCCAGCAAAGCTACTAAAAATACTCTCTTATGAAACTTGCTAAATTATATCCACTATAAAGCAAAAACGTCTACTTTGTTCCAAATACAATTTCAAATTTAGCTCCACCTAACTCTGAACGACCAACCGATATTTTTCCATTGGATTGTTCAATGATGGCTCTAGCAATAGCAAGTCCAAGCCCCGTTTCTCCACCTTTTCCTTTCACAAAACGGTGAAAAATATGAGGAATTAAATCTTCAGGCACACCTTCTCCGTCATCTTCTATACGAATAAGCACTTTTTTATTTTCCTTCTTCATCTCGATCTGAACTTGTTGATTGGCATGACGAATGGCATTGAATGTCAAATTCAACAATGCTCGTAACATTTTCTCTGCATCCGCTGTGATTTCTGGAGACCCTGTAACGGTATGCTTCAATTCAATACCTTGCTCATTAACGATTGGAAGTGCCCTATCAACCACTTGTTCCATTATTTGTTTTAACTGGAATCGTTCTGGAGTAAAAACGTCTGGTTCACTATCTAATTTAGCTAATAATATCATCTCGTTTATAATTTTTTTTAGACGGTTAACTTCTGTTACCATCATCTCAAGACCTTTTTCTTTCTCTTCTGCATCAAAAATATGATCTCGAATTCCTTCCGCATACCCTTGAATTGTCATCAGAGGTGTTTTTAACTCATGACTCGCATTTTGAAAGAATGTTTGTTGTGAATTAATATATCTTTCCAGCTCTTGGGCCATATCATAAACACTCTGTTCGACTTCTTTAATTTCGCCTGTTGCTTTAATTCGTTTAATGGAATGGAATTGCCGTTTTTCAATTTTTTTCAATTGCTTTTTTAATTGTGAAAGCGGCGTGACTAATTTGCGTGTGAAAAAATAGCTCAGAATAATCGCAATAGCACCACCAATGAAAAACACAATGAGCAAACGAAAGAAAAAACTTTGTTGAACGAGTTCTAAATCACTTAAAGGAGTCAAAAGAATCAGCTCAACCCCTGTACTCTCTGGTCTAAAAATAATGCGCGACGTGACAAACTTAGAACCTTTATATTCCCATAATGCTTTATTAGTATCAGAAAAGTCGTTTTTCTTAAAAAAACCTGCAACTACACTATCAGGAAGCGAAGGAGAAACGGCCACATCTTGATTCCTATCATAAATAAACATTTGCAAACCTTGATCTTCCAACAAACTGTTTAAGTTCTCTACACTCGTGCTATCGTATTGATCATTTAGCACATCCACAATTAAGTCGCCTTTTTGCTTTAACTGCCGCTGCTCATCTTGAATGAGTAAATCTAAGAGTAAAGAATAGATCACATACCCCGTAATTGCCATAATAACGAAAAGCAAAGTTGTAAAAGCTACATTTAATTGCGATTGCAACTTCATGAAGTTTCTCCTTCATCTCTTAAACGATATCCATAGCCCCATACCGTTTCTAACGGTAAATCAGGAAGCTTTTTCCGAATACGTTTTACAAGGTCATCTACGGCACGATCACTTCCAAAGTAATTATCGCCCCAAATCTTGATTAACAGCTCTTCTCTCGAAAAAGCTCGGTTCACATTCTCTACTAAAATAAGTAGCATATCAAATTCCTTTGTGGTTACCTCGTATTCTTCATCCCGAAAGAAAATACGCCGTTCTTCTTTATCTATGGTTAATTCGTCAACTGTGACTCTTGCATCGTTTTCTTCTGTATGAGCCAATCTAATATTCGACCGTTTAAATAATCGTTTCACTCTAGCGACCAGTTCCCTTGGGCTAAAAGGTTTTGTTAAATAATCATCCCCTCCAAGCTCCAAACCAAGGATTTTATCAATTTCTTCGTCCTTCGCGGAAATAATAATGATGGGAACTTCACTTTCCATGCGAATTTTTTTACAAAACTCATAGCCGTCCATTCCTGGAAGCATAATGTCTAATATCCACATACCCGGAGGCTCTGTTTTCCAAAGCTCCCAGGCAGCTTCAGCTGATTCCAACAATGTAACTGTAAAACCTTCTTTTTTTAAATAGGCCGCAACAATATTACGTATATTAGGATCATCTTCAACAATTCCGATATGATGATTCATTTTTTTTCACCTTTCTCTTCATTCTTTGTCTCTATTTTCACATAACGAAAAGAAAACTTCATTAAAAATGGGTTTTCCTTGCAGAATTTCTAATACGTCTGTGGCAAATCGAAACATCTCTTATGGAAAAGGACATTTAAGTTTACGGGTATCTTACCATTAGGCTTGTCCAGCAGGAAGTTCAAATGACCACTCCGCTTAATTTTCTATTCTTTAGTTATTGTACCATTAATGAAGTAACTTCATGAACAAGAACAAATGAAAGACAGTAGATTGAAATCATTCTTCTGTCATCCATACCCTCAAACTGATCTTCAGCAATAGAAACTACTCATAGCAAGTTAAATTAACTTACAAGAACGATTAATAAATTATTTTTAGGGGTATACCAATAACAAGCGGAATAGCAGCAATTTATATGTGATCATTCCACCTAAACTTTACACATTTATTCCACAGTTATACCAAATGATTCCCCAAGGAAGCGGGTATACTAAAAGTATCAATCGGAACTTCACTCTTTGTGAAGGAACCGTTCACCATACAAGGCGAAAAACAGACATCTTTTGAGCGTCCCCCCTACTCCCCTCGATGCCTTTTGATGTCTGTTTCTTGCCTGACATTATAATCTGTCTGAAAGGGTGATGAAAATGGATGATAGAAACAATGAACAAACGAATCAACATAACGGATTTACCGATAACGAAAACCTTCCATCTCAACAATTAAACCAGAATCAAAATTCTCACCAACTAACGGATGAACAATCTAATACGCAACAAAATATGAGCTATGATAGCACCACAGGAAATAAAAAAACAGCGAATAAGTCCTTGTTACATTTTATTTTAGGTGGTATTTCTGGTGGTGTTGTATCTGTTATTATCATAGCAGTGTTAATGTTTACAAATATTATTCCAATGACACAAGACAACGGAAATGGATCCGCTTCAACAGACGGAAATAACAAAGCTCAAGAAGTCGTCAAAACGCTCGCCTCTGAGGATTCAGAAGTGTCCACAAATATCGAAGAAACCTCTAAAGCAGTTGTTGGAGTTATTAATAAGCAACAGCAAGATATTTGGACAGAAAGCCAAGAAGCAGGTACAGGTTCAGGAATCATTTATAAAAAAGAAAACAGCAAAGCGTATGTAATTACAAATCAACATGTTGTAGCAGGAGCAGAAGAAGTAGAAGTCGCTTTAAATTATTCTGAAGAACGCTTAAATGCTAACGTGTTAGGTACAGACGAGTTAACAGATTTAGCCGTGTTAGAAATTGATGGTGATCCTATCACTACCGTTGCAAACATGGGATCTTCTAAAGATTTAAAAATAGGGGAAAATGTTTTAGCCATTGGAAATCCATTAGGTATGGAATTCGCTAACACCGTAACGAAAGGTGTGATAAGTGGACTTGATCGTTCTGTACCCATCGATACAAACGGAGACAGTCGAGCAGATTGGATTACCGAGGTTATCCAAACAGATGCTGCTATCAATCCAGGCAATAGTGGTGGTGCCCTCGTCAATGAAAAGGGTGCCGTCGTTGGAATTAACTCAATGAAAATTGCCAGACAGGAAGTGGAAGGCATTGGTTTTGCTATTCCTGTAGACGCAGCACTTCCAATTGTGGAACAGTTAGAAAAGAAAGGTCAAATTGAACGTCCACTAATCGGCATTAGTACGGCAGCCATTGAACAAGTACCACCTCAATATAGAACAGACATCCAATTACCTGAAGATGTAAAAGGTGGGATGGTTATTGCAAACGTGGAAAACGGATCTCCTGCTGACAAAGCTGGGCTACAACAATTTGATGTGATCACTAAAATTAATGGAAATGACGTGACATCCATCTTAGAATTACGGAAATTTTTATATTCTGATGCTTCTGTTGGTGAGAAAATAGATGTTGAATATTACCGAGATGGGCAAAAAGAAACAACCAAGCTAACTCTGGAAGCAAAACAGACAAAAAGTGAAAACACAACAGAAGAAGGATAGAATAAAGCAGGTTACGGTCCAATTGGATCATAACCTGCTTTTTAAGGCAATCCATTTTCTCTTAATTTTAGCTATGCCGAATTCATTCCTTTTGTCTTAAGAGCAGGGGTTTTCCAAGAATATGTCGAAATGAGATACTTAAGAGGCGAAATGCAGATAAGGTAAATGAATAACATGAAATGTTTATTTTACCAAATTTACCTAATGCTGTTATAATAGAGGCCTATCTCTCATTACAATTAAAGGAGGAAGGGTATGATCTGTCCGAATTGTGAGCACGAAACAAAAGAAGGAAAGTTTTGTAAGAATTGTGGTGCACATCTTAATCTTGAAGAAGCAGCAGTAGCTGAAGAAGGGGAAAGTCAATCTGATACCACACTAAACAATAGGGATTTTTCTTCAACTGTAAGTACAGTAGGAAAACATTTTGCAAGTTTTTTCATGCACTACTTAAAATCTCCACATAAGGCGCGATTTGCCACACAGCAAGATATCATTCCTGCCATCATAAGCATCGTTTTATTCGCACTTGCAGTAACCATAAGCTTCTATGTGGTAGTAACGAGTCAAGTAGGTAGTTATTTTTTGGATATTGGCTTTTTAGATGGATTTATCATCCCATTTATACAATATCTTCTACTATTTGCTTTTATAATTATATTAACTTTCATTTCTACAAAATTAACAGCACAACATATGACTTTGCAAGAAACAGTAACAAAAGTTGGAATTTATACAATCCCTTTTCTTCTTATTTTTTTAGCTGGAATTTTACTTACTTGGATTAGAATCCCTTTTTTCAGTGTGCTTATTCCGATTAGTTTACTTGGCCCAGTTATATTCATACCATCGTTTATTTTACTTGAGTCAAAAGAAAAAGAACACGGTTACGATAGAGTTTATGTTTTAATCGCCTTTTATTTCATTTCTTTTGTAGTCATGTCTTTCCTTTTACAAGATATGATAGGAAGATTACTAGGGGGGTTATTTGGAGGATTAATGGGCGATTTTTTCCAAGGTTATTAATAAGAAAAACAAAGGCTATCGGACAGTCTTTGTTTTTCTTTTTTTTCGTATACGATAATGACTTATTTTAGAGCAACTGGACAATGGAACAGTTAGCAGTATTAAACAAGGAACAAAGGCTCGGGGCGCCCGGTTAGCAACGTAGCGACTGGAACGAATCAACGAAAGTTTTAGGAATCATGTTCCTGCAACAGGAGTATGCCGGCGCCCTCCGGCAAGCCCGCCTTTAGTCGGACTTCCTATTTAGGGCGAACCGATGATGACTTAGCTTAGGGCAATGGAGTGAAGTCGCCTAGTTGCTGGGCGTTGGAGCCGGACGTGACTAAATAACTTGGTGAGTTTATCCATATCTTCTAAATTTTGTAATAATAGTGAAAAAGTGCCTGTTATTGAGAACGGGCACTTTGATCTTCACCCAAAAAACAAATCAAAAAGATTGCTTCCTTTAGAACTTTTCTTGTTATAGAATTCCGAATAGCCACATTCTTTACAATAAACGACTAAAAATTGATTGTTTTGTACGTCGAACACCTTTGACAAGCCGGTTCCCGTCATAGCCACTTCCTTTTGATCAGCGTTTGTACTTCCGCATTTTAAACAACCTTTTTGCTGCAATCTAATCACCTCTCTATTAAAAAAACTTGTCTTGCCTTAGTCTGTCTTATACTATTATTAAAAATAATTTTACTCCCCTATAGTATAAAAATACGTTTCTCATAGAAGTTTGGTTTCAAGAAATGAACATTTACTTTTAGAAAACTCAGCGCTTACTAATTTTAAATTTATTACCTTTTTTATCTATCGCGCAAAAGAAAATGACCCTTTCTTACATCCATCTTATTTATGACTATTTTTAAATCTCAAATACAAAGCATTGTAGAGCCAGCTTTAAGCGTTAAAAATGCCGGTTGTAGAAGTTAAGAAGAGACAACCGCACCTAAATAATTTTTTCGTTAAAAGATAAAGATTTGCTTATTCTTTATCGTTCATACTCATCATCTGTTTGGTCCATAACAGGTTCCGTATATTTCCCATCAGAAGATGCACCTAAATATCCTTCCACATCTTCTACATAGCCGACTTGTTCGTCACTATTCGGATACATTTTATTATAACTAGCCTTATCACCGTAAAAATCAGAAGATGTTTCCGATGTACCATAACGGCTAACTTCCTGCCAAGCATCCTCAGCGTCATAGCCAACTTGTGTCTCATCACTTATTTTATCAGGATTTATATTAGGGCTATACACTTCCTCTTCCATGGTGCGCGTTTGGTTAAATGAATCTTGTACGGTATGCTCCATACATCGGTCTGCAGTTGGGAGAGCTTCAAGCCGTTCATAAGGGATATCATTGCCACATTCTTTGCAAATTCCATAAGTACCTTCTGCAATTGCATGTAAAGCTTTATTAATATCTTCTAATTCCTTTTCAGCATGCTCATTAAGCGCGACATCCTTTCCTCTTTCAAATAATTCGGATGCTGTATCTGCAGGATGATTATCATAATTGGACAATTCACCACTTGATTGTTGCACGGATTCTAAAGTTAACCCCGTATGCTCTTGAACATGGGAAATAAGTTCGGATTGGCGATTTTGTAAAGCCTGTTTACAATTTGCTAATTGCTGTTCATTAATCATTTTTTCACCCTCTTTTATATCCTGTTTATTTTAATACTATGCGCAAAAAAAGAGAGTGACATGCTTTATTTCTGTTCCCAAATCATGTAAATGAGAATATAGGTGTTTTCTTGTTTCTTCTTATTGCTTTTCTGTATATATTAAACCTTTTTGGGCATTGTATATATAGTATTTTTGACTTGTTTTCATTTTTTTATTTTTTCCCGTTACATTCCTGTGACATTTTAAAAAAGTCACATATACAATGTGACGAGAACCAAAGTTTTTTCTTCTTCTATTCACAAAATTCAAACCTCTCATTCTAAAATAGAGGGGTTATTTTATCCACACATCCATAATGCATTCAAAAGGCAAACGTTGCCCAGCAATGCTTATGTATTTATTTTGTTTATTAATACTGGTTATCTTACCTTTTACTTTATAAAAATTATGTTTATCAAAATACCTTAATTCGACTGTAAGATCATTAACTACAGCCATTAACAGTTTAGTGTTTATTTCCTCTTGCTGCTGTTCATCTAATATAGGTTTTTCCTTGTGTTCTTGTTCTTTCCACATTTCTTGAAGCATTTCAATATGTTCTGGCATCATGATAGATGTCCACTTGATAGAGCCACGATCATTAACCATTATGAAACAACCTTCTTTCTCACTTTTCCTGCTGACAATATATTTTCAATGTTAAATGTTAAATGTTCGTACTTGTTTACGATAAAAGCAATAGGCTAAAATACTATTTTCCTTTATTTTGATCACTCAAATATATAGCTCAGTTACTTGATTATTGCTATCCATATAAAAGATGATGATCTTTTGCTTGTTATCTAATGAATTTTTAAATAAGCCTACAATGATTACACCAACTCAGAACGTTTGTTCTTAGTGTATCACAAAACTGAACTAATGTACGTGTTATTTTATGGAAAACAAAAAAATACCACCTCCTCGCAATTCGTTTCATTATATCTATAGGAGGCGGGTTGAGAATCATCATAAATATCTTTTTTACACTGTGAGTATTTCTATCTACACTAGATACCTGGCAAAAAGAAATTACAGTTTTATTATTTCCTGTAGTAACTCTGACTACTCCGCTAAATACATCAGTTGGATTTGAAGACGATATACTTCCTGCTTGTTGGCTCTGCGTATTCATATCAAATGACCTATTAGGCACAGAAGAAATTAATGTCATTAAATCTCCTTTTACACAAAACATAATAAAATTTAAAAGGAAGACAATACATTATCCACTTTTAAATTTTATATAAATTAACTAGAAGGATAATGAGCAGTGATGCAAAATTTCCCTGTGCAGGCATTTGCGGGTGGAGAATTATCCGTGCAAGTTATTTGAACTCGATCAAAAGCTTCAAAAAATGTCACGGCACGAGTATTACCAACATTACTTAGTGGAGAATTTGGAACTTGAAAGTCCGCAACTTCTGTGGCACCGTTAAAAACGGTTACAATTAAATTAGCAGCACACCCGTTATCATAAAAAACACTCACTGTTCCAGTAACAGGTTGTTGGGAAAAATAAACATCATCAGATTCTCCACAAGCAATAGTAAAATTCCCACACACTTCATCAGTTAAAAGCTCACCATTTCCTCTGTCTGGACAGCAACAACAATTACCCATATACTTACCCCTCCTTTTTCTCCTTCAATAACAATTAATGCTGAAACAAATACTTTGCTTCAACTTTAGCCCTGTTCCATATAATTATTTAAAATTGATTAATTTGAATTATGTCAAAAGATAGTGTACTAACATTCAATAGTATTAGACCATATTTCTAGTTGTGAATATTTAATATCAGTTAAAGGGGGATTTACTCTTGAATAATTCCTATAAGGATAGCGCGTGCGGTAATTTTCAAGTACCTTGCGAATTAGGTTGTACAGAAATATTTAATGTCATCGATCATCATAAAAACAAAGCAAAAGGGTCTTTAACAGTTTTTTATCAGTCGGGATGCGCAGAAAAACTAATGATCACCATAAAAGACAGTAATTATTGCCAAAAAATATACTTTATAATGAAAGGAAGTAGTAGAACATTTGCTATAGATGACTTTATAGAAATTGAATTGACTTGTGTAAATGGTTCTAGTCAAATGCCATGCAAAGGTAAATATTGTTTAAATTATGAAATTATAACAAAAAGAAAAAAATCTGATTCTGCATGTAAACGGCCAAAAATGCATATGAATTCTAAATAACCTACGCCAATAAAAGGAGTAAGCTTTTTAAAATCAATACACATCTTTTTTTCGCACCCAAGACATAATACCATCAAGTAGCACACGATCTGATTAACCTGTTTAACCGTGTATGAGTTACCCTTAACAAAATCAGCAATCGATTCGCCAGTCGCAAATTTGCTTGCAGATTTTTTTTGACCGTTACTTTTTGTCTAGGACTAAACAATTTTGATTTTTGTTTGCTGGATGTGGTAGATTTACCACTCAACCGTCTATTCACCTCTGCTTTAACTTCGTTGTATACGGAAGAACTAAACACCTAAAGACTTAACTAAAGACTTACGCTTATTAGCATGTCCATTTACCATGCTTGCCGTCAATGACTTCTTGCGCCATCTGGGCAACAGTTTTACCTTTTGGTTTAGATGCTTTTAATGCCTGATCTACGGTTAACCTCTTTGCGCACCTTGTCATACTTAGCTTGAGCAATCCCTAGTGATTTACGTCTAGCATCGTGACTGTTACCATGTTTACCAGCAATAACTTCCTCAGCCATTTTAGAGATGAATTTATTTGCTGGTTTGTTAGGCTTAGATGGTTTTGCTTGTACGCCACTGTCACCCCAATTGCGGTAATAATCGTATACATTTGCAATAAATTCTGCCCAACTTATGCCGTTTGGTTCTAACCAACTTTGTGGATCTGTACGAACCAATTAGTAACTATCTGAATTAGTAATACAATTGCAGGAACCAAGGCCAACCAAATAGACTTCTTTTTCAACCTTACTTTCAATTAATTTTCATAGGTCACCCCCTTTTTTAAAATTTTACAAATGAAAAACGACTCGTCCGATTAGACTAGTCGTTTACCAAAAATAGTAAAGCCTCTTCATTCCGTCATTGCTACTACACTTTCATTATGATTATTATCTCATCGTTTATATAATCATCAAAGTCTGTTTCTTTTGTACCCCTTAAAATTTATCAATAAGTAATACTTCTAACGTAACCAAAGCAAAAAGCCATCCACCCCATAGGCGAATAGCTTCTGCAAATGTTTTTTTACCTTCTGTTCTATTTTTAATGCGTTCTACTTTTGCTTTAACGACACCGATTTCTTCACGCAACCCGTTATACTTTTTAATAATTTTCTCGTTTTTTGCATTTCATTGCTCAAGTCTCTAAAGTCACCACGCATGGAGTTTATTTGTTCGAATAAATCCTTGTTGGTGTACCATGGTCTTTGTTCACTCATATTTCCCCCTACATAAGACATAAAAAAGTACCTCGTTTGAGATGCTTTAGCATTCATTTAGTTTATTTATTGGCTTTAAGTTCTGCGACTTCTTTCTCTAACTCTTCAACGCGCTGCAATAAAGTTTGAGCCACTTTAGCTACAATAGAATTCATAGATTGTGTATCAAAAGAGTAAAATTTAGGATCTATATCATCTGCAATTAATAATTCTTCGGGTGTGGTTTCAGGAATTAAAACACCATATGATGTTTTATCATCAACTAAAAGTTCATCCCCTCTATCAAATACCCTATTATAAGTTTTGTATCCGGCTTTTTCTAAAATCTCCTTCGCTTCTTCAAATGTTAAATCTTCAATGTTTCTATATCTTTTTTCAATTGGTTCCATTTTAATACACTCCCTTGTTATTTTACCGACTTTAGTAATTATTTCTATACATATTTGATTTTCCCTGCATAAAAATAAAACCTATTCAGCGTCTGTCGTACTTAATCTCTCGTTAACTTTTTGCTCCACTAACCCAGCTAAACTATCCATGCTAGAGCTATTTGCAAAAAACTCTTGCATCGTCACAGGCACGTATCCATGTAAATTAATCTGCCCATACTCGTCAATTGCTCTAAAATCAATACGTACTTCATATCTTGTACTGTTGATTTGATATTCAATCATTACTGATTATCCTCCTCTTTAGATTCTTCAAATTGCTGGCAAATGTAATCGTGTATAAACGAACCTTTATTGCTTAATTCTTTGTCATAATCTAGTACCACCTTTTCAATCATTTGCAGTGCACCTTCTAGGTTTTCATCAATAACAAAATGCTCATTGTACAAATCTTCCTGTTACTTTTTAAATTCTTCTACATCTTCAATATGCCAAATCCCATCATCTAAGTACGCAGTGGATACCTGTTTGAAACCAAATGCTTGATAAAACGCCTTTAAATGCTGTTGGGCTTGAATCTTAATATTGTTTTTAAAATGATTCACTGTATATTTCATCGCTTCCTCCATTTATTCTTTTCCATATACCCTATCCCAGTAAGCTTTTGTCACAAGGACTCTACCTATAGAAGCTTCTACATATTTACTACCAGCAGGAAGTTATCTTGCGTATGCTACTAAATTTTGGTTATCTTGAAGCCACAAATGTGTTGCTTTTAAAGCATATGGGTCTATTTCTTGATATGCGCATTGCTGTTCGACTACAAATACATTCACTCGAGACTTTAATTAAGTATATAGTTCCAGTTGGTCAAGTTCTTGAAAAGATTTTTTCTCCACCTCATATCATGTCCTCTCCTTCATTATTTCTAGATAGAATAACAGGATTTTCCCATTTTTTGTCGAATGAATGTAATATATAGTGCCAATGGAAAGGAGAATGATTTTGCTTACATATGAGGATCGAATTGGTTTTATAGGTACTGGCGTCATGGGGGCGAGCATGGCAAAGCGAATTATGAACGCAGGATACCACGTTTCCATCTATACACGCACAAAGCAAAAAGCTACGAGCTTAATTAACGCTGGCGCGGATTGGGAAGATTCCATTGCCAATTTAACAAAGAACTGCAAGGTCATTATTACGATGGTAGGCTATCCAAGTGATGTGGAAGAAGTTTATTTTAGCGACCAAGGTATTTTAAAAAATGTAGCTCAAGGTACTTACTTAGTGGATATGACAACTTCTAAACCTAAACTAGCAGAGCAAATTGAAAGCGAAGCAGAAGAAAAAGGGTGCTATGCATTAGACGCGCCTGTATCTGGTGGTGATATCGGTGCCAAAAATGGCAAACTAACCATTATGGTCGGTGGAAAAGAAAAAGCATACAAAGATATACTCCCATTATTGCAAACAATGGGCGAAAACATCATTTTGCAAGGAGAAGCTGGAGCTGGACAACATACCAAATTAGCGAATCAAATAACGATTGCTTCTAATATGGTTGGCGTATGCGAAGCCATTGCTTATGCAAAAAAATCAGGACTTAACCCTGAGTTAGTGCTTGATAGTATAACAGCTGGCGCGGCTGGAAGCTGGTCACTTTCTAATCTTGCACCACGCATGATCAAAGAAGATGATGCACCAGGATTTTATGTAAAGCACTTTATTAAAGATATGAAAATCGCACTAGAATCAGCAGAAGAGCTAGGACTGTCTACACCTGGATTAGCTCTATCGTTAAAGCTTTACGAGGAGCTTGAAGCAAAAGGAGAAGCAGATAGTGGCACACAAGCCTTAATCAAATTATTTTCCTCACCGTAATAATTTTTCATACAGAAGGATAACGCATAAACCTTACGCTATCCTTCTGTTTTTATTTTTGTCACGTTTGCAAGTAATAGGAAGCATTTTTGAGTGAAAAGTTATAGCTTTATCCCTATTAAATTTTTTAAAAATTTAGTTGTTTTACATTTTAAAGCAAATTACACTTGTATTGTACAAACAATGGAAAGGAAGGGAGAAAGGTATAATGGAATCCAAAATAGAAATTATTCCAAAGCAACGAATTGCTTTTATGCGACGAACCGGCCCCTATGGTCGCGAAAATAGGCAAGTAATGGAGCGTTTAAAAAAATGGGCTACGGAAAAGAGTCTCCTTCCATCTGCAACTATTTTTGCTATACCTCAGGATAACCCGAAAAAAACATCACCTAAAAATTGCCGATTTGATGTGGGTATCACCCTCTCTGAGGAATACCTTTTACAAGAGGATAGAGCCATTCGCGAAGGTTGGATTTCTGGAGGAAAATACGTTGTTTATAACATCAATCACACAGCTAAAGATATTGCCAAAGCGTACAAAGCTATTTTCCCAGACCTCAACAAACACGGTTATCAAATAACGAACAAACCTATAATGGAAAGATATACTGGCGATATGTATAACCATCCTTATTGTGACATTTGCGTGCCTGTAAAGTAAAATTTTGGCATACCAAAAGAAGTTATCCGTTTGATAACTTCTTCTTTTTTTCATGGATGAAATCACCATTGATCGCATGGAAAAAGCCATTATACGACTTGTAGGTTCGCTATTCACACAGAAGGTTTTAACTATAAAAGTATCGAAGTTTATTGGTAACACTTGGCTTAAGACCATATTTTTTTGGGATATAGCATCATCGTTTTCCGTATAAGACAACCTTAAAGCTAAACATTAGATACTTTCCTATCTACTTACTTTTAAACAAAAGCTAATAATATAGCATAGAGGTTGCTTAAAGTTGATCATTTCCCAATATTTTCATCGTTTGCACGCATGTAAAAATGTATATGGCACACTTGCGACAAGACAGTAACCTTTCCAACAGATCATTTTCCTTTATTCATGTTTTGGTTATCTACTTCTTGCTGAACGGCAAAAGCTAAATCATCATTTCCAAATAACTGAAGCGCTTGAAGTACCGTTTCTGTTGCGATGAAATCAGCTTCTTCTTTGGGCACTGTCTCCTCCATCATTTCTTCCAACACTTTATTAGCTTGTTGATGAGGATACGCCTTTTTATACACTTCTAAAGCATCTACATCATAATTGACACACCACTGCGCAAAAACTAAAATCATCATTCTTTCATTTTGCTCATAGTTTGCAATGACCGTTTTTTCTGTTTCGTTCATACGCTTACCCACCATTTCTTAACATAAATATCCAAGAAAATGATAACGACTGTTGTAAATCAAGCGGCAAATGGTTATACATCTCCTTACTAACACCTAGCTTTGGTACACCATACCCATCTACATATTCCAAATCTATATCCGTACAAAGCTGTTGAAATTCCCAAGGCATCATTGTATTACAAATGACTGTTTCCCCATGCAAGCGCGGATAACTGTTCGCACGCGGTCCTGCAGTCGGTCCTAATATTCCTACACAGATATGTCCACCCTCTTTTACTACACGCTTTAACTCTTGCAACGCTTGCTTTGGATTTTCCGTCCACTCCAAAACATTCATTGCCATAATGGCATCGAATGTATTTGTGGAAAAAGGAATCTTTTGTACATCTCCTTCCAATACATGGATGCTATTTGGAAGTTTGTTCTTCGCATATTGTACCATCACCGAAGAAATGTCAATTGCAGCTACTTGATAACCTTGCTCATATAACTTATACGCACCATACCCATCACCACAACCTATATCTAATACATGCTGATTAGTGCTCAGAAAACGACGCAAAAATGGGATAACAGCCTGTCTGCTTCCGGTTTCCCACATGTTTTTACTGCGTTCATTCCAAGTAACGGCACGCTCATCCCATTGCTTTGCAACCTCTCCATTCCAATTAAACCCCATATTACATCCCCCTCATTCGCCTTATCCTTGTTTCCATTATGCCTTTTATCCAGCTTTTTTTACAGTAAGATCTTAGATAAAATAATTTTTCAGAAAATTACGCTTACCGTTTTACAGAAACGCTTTCTTATAAATAGTGTAATAAAAAACATGCTAAGACCACAGAATGATATAATTGGGATTGAAGTTGACAGTAACTTTTACGAATGAAATAATTGTTTACGTTTGAGTGAAGCTTAAAATTGTTCTATGTCACCACAATGGACGGATTTTATCATTTACATAAAATGAAGTTGACATATCTACATGTGTGAGAAAAAATAAAACCGCATCATTGTAGATTGTGAAAGGAGAAATAATTTGGAAGCATTTTTAATAATAGTAAAGGATATTATTTTACCAGTTTTTATTATAATGGGATTAGGTTTTTTCTTACAAAAGAAATTTGACCTTGATTTACAGACGCTGGCAAAATTAAATATTTACTTTCTTGTTCCTGGGTTTATTTTTGTTAAACTGTACGATACAACATTTTCAGGGCAGCTCTTACTACAAATAGTCGTCTTTTTTACATTATTCATTGCCTTACTCTATATCGTAGCAACAATTACCGCACGCCTTATTGGGTTTGATAAAGGAAAGTCGACTACATTTTCTAATAGTATTCTTTTCTTTAATTCTGGTAATTATGGCGTTCCTGTTAACGATTTAGTGTTTAAAAGTGATCCTGTAGCGATGTCCATTCAAGTCATCATTTTCACCTTACAAAATATTCTCCTATTTTCTTATGGCATTTTTTCCTTACAATCAATCCAAATTGGTAAACTACGAGCGTTATTCAGTTATTTTAAAATGCCCGTATTATACGCCATGCTAGCAGGAATTTTATTAAATATTGCAAATGTTTCCATACCCACTTTCGTTTGGGTTCCAGCTAATTATGTAGCTGATGCAATGGTAGCTATGGCCTTACTTACTTTAGGTGCTCAAGTAGCTCAACTTCGTCTAATTTCCAGTTTGCCAACAGTTTATATCAGTTTAGCTATTCGCCTCATTCTCGGTCCAATCATTGCGCTTGGTATTATACGTATCTTACAACTAGATGGCATGATCGCTCAAGCTCTGTTCATTGCCTCAGCAATGCCCACAGCTGTAAACAGTTCCGTTATTGCACAAGAATATAACAATCATCCAAATTTCGCAGCACAAATCGTTCTATTTTCCACCATGTTCAGTACGATTACGGTAACAGCAGTCATTTATTTATCAAGACTTTTATTTTAAAAGATCAGTTCGCAGGTATCTTCAAATATTTAGTGAAATAGGCACCTAAAATAAACAAAGCAACAGTGATCCCAAAACTCACCAAACCGAGAAATTCAAAGAAGTAGGCAATGATATTTACCATGGATATACAGAAAAAACAAATCGGTGTCAGTGCGCTTTTAATGCCTTTCACCCCTGCTCGTTTTCTTTTTTTGATCGTTACATATATAGCAATGATAAGTATCATTGCTAAACTTCCCCACATTATGTCTGAAAACAATGCCATGAGCCTCCTTTGTTTCAAGATGTTCCTATCCTATATTATTTTACTTGCTTTAAAAGCACTACAAATAGTAAAGATTTTATCTCCCCATAACCGAAAACTTGATTTATACAATAAAACAGAATTTGCGAGGATATACCCACTGCATCCCCCAACTATACCACACATACCTCTCCACGCTTGAAACAGCAGTCTTTTGGTTAAATCAGTCGATAATTTTCAATTATTTCGCGGATATGCTGCATTGTGCGATGCGCAGCTTCATCTGCTGTCAGCCTCGACCTGTTATTCAAAATCGTCGTGAGCATGCCTTGCCAAATTAACACCGTTCTCTCATTTATAGCGTTTGCATCATCTTTATTTAAATAACCATCTGTTATCGATTTATTTAATTCATACCGACTTCTTTTTGATAAATTATGGTGGTGTAGTAATGTTTTAATATCTTCTGTCATATCACCAAAAACAATAGATTGATAAATTGTATAATAATTCTCTAATATCTCTTCCGGTCGATCACCCAAATCAGCTAAAAATATCGCATTATAAACTTGAGGTTCTAAAAAAGAATGATGACAAAAACACTCCCAGCTTAAAATATATTTCTCTAAGGAATTCTTACCTTTGTCCATATATGCAGGGAGTGCTTCAATATATTTTTTTAAGTAACCAAGAGATGCAAAAAATATTAAGTGAGATAATTCTTGAAAATAATTGTATATGGTTGCACTATTATAGCTCGCCTTGTCTGCAATCTTACGAATCGTTACATGTTCAATTCCTTCTTCTTCTATGATATCCGATGTTGCATCTACAAAATAATGCCACATTCGCTGCATCTGTTTTTCTCTTTTTGTCAACGTCATTTTACCGCAACCCTTCTACCTATTTATCCTTTACTATAAAGAAGTTTTTCTACTTTATCAAGATTCAATATAAACGAATATATTATGAATGTAGAAACAATGCTTACGGTTGAATACGTTGAGAAATGCTATTTCAAAACAGTTTCTTTTATAGGTATGCTTTCATTCTTTAATAAGTCCGGCTGAATAATCTTCTCTTGGTTTATTAACCTACGAACTAGTAGCGCGTTTTTTTGTTGATTTATTAACAACGCAGCTTCTATATTATTTTGAGCATTTAAGAAAAAGTATGTAAATTGATGTTCCTTCATTCTACCACGAATAAGGGTTTTCATTTCTTTACTTGCATGACCAAAATATTGAAATTGAGACTTATACTGATCGGACCAAAAGTATGGTACCGCAGAGTAAGGCTTTCTATTATTCGAGAGCATATTATTTGCCACACACTTGCCATGATTCATCGCATGATCCCAATGTTCAATATGGATCATCTGGTTTTTATATGGCCACATCGTGCAATCTCCCGCTGCATAAATGGTCGGTACGGAAGTCTGCCCCCATTCATCAACCACATAACCCCTATCGTGATTGACATCTAAACGAGCCAAACTTGTATTTGGTTCCACCCCAATTCCAATGATTACTGCTTGGCATGAAATCTGTTTACCTTTTGCAGTTAGAACCTCTTCTACTTGAGATTCGCCTTTAAAATGAACAACCTCATCCTCTGTAACAACTTTGACTCCTTGCGTTTGATGTAAATGCAAAAAATATTTACCAAGTTCCTTTCCGAAGACATGCTCTAATGGAAGAGAAGACCTTTCAATGATGGTTACTTCTTTTCCTAGACTTCTGAATGAAGAAGCGAGTTCTGCCCCTATAAATCCTGCTCCAATAATAGCAACATGCTCTACATCTTGTATATATTTTTGCATTTTCTCTGCATCCGTTAACGTCTTTAAATAAAATACACCTTGTAAACTCGCCCCCTTCACCGGAAGCTTTTTTAATTGTGATCCTGTCGTTAATAGAAGCTTGTCATATGGCGTTAATTCCCCATTTACTTCCACCACGACACGCTTCTCTGTATTTACCGAAACAATCTCTGTTCCTAAACGAAGCTCGATACTTAATTTTTCAAAGTGAGCAGCCTCTCGTAAATGCATATCTAATGCAGATAAGTTTCCAACCATGAATTCTTTCGTTAAAGGTGGCCTATCATACGGTATATTTGTATCTCGATCAAAAAGAATGATGCGTCCGGAAAATCCTGATTGGCGCATTGTTTCTGCTGCATACACACCAGCAATACCAGCGCCAATAATAACAATTGTCATTTTCATCTCTCCCATCTATATTAACGCTATTACGACTGCTTGAAATTCTACTATCCGAGCTCCTTTTAGAAATTGATCTAGTGATCTTTCAATGAATAGAGTTGTTTTTTCCACCCCCACCGACTCTCATACGTCAAAATAATAACTTCCTTATCACCAACTCCTTATGGTAATCCCTTACATGAGAATACCCTCCCCGTTTTACTTAATTGATAAACCTTAAAATCTGCTTCAGAAAATATTAAACTAATAGAATCATTTACTCCATAAGCGATATTTCTATAACTTAATCCAAATTTGTTGATCCTTTTCTACTACTTCAAAAATAGGAAGTGACTTATCCGCTGGTCCTTCTAACACTTCACCATCCCGAATATCAAAACAGGCAAAATGGAGAGGACAAGTTACACAGTAATCATCCAATTCCCCTTCAACTAATTTTGCGTACGCGTGACTGCATATTCCATCTACCGCATAAATAACCCCTTCCACTCGAGCAAGCAGTACATCACTTTTTCCAACAGTTACTTCAATCATATCTCCTTCATGGACAATAGAACTATCTCCAATAAAAGTAAAACCTTTATCATGTAATTTATTTTCATACATGGAACTTAGCATTTATAACAGCCCCTTTATTTTCTTCATTTGTTTGAAAGACCTGGCTTTTGCCAAGTCTTTATGAAGTTAATTTTCCTTCAAATTAGTAACCCAAGGTTATGATTTAAAATACTTTGAAAACTCAGGCATGTGGTGCTTTTATCTTCCACTTAGACTTGCTTCAATCACATCTCCAATTCTTGAAAGTTTGTCTAACAACACTTTATATCCAGGATAGAAAAGCTTACCACATTGGTTCATTACATATAGTATTTTTCAAGCGTTTTAATGGTCTGTTTCGCTTAATTCTATTTGCACGTATTTCTTGAAATTTGCAACCCGCCAATCTAATTTAGTTAAAATGCCGCCATTTTCATAGGCTTTAGATTGATTCCCTAGTTGAACCCACTCACTTGCTTCCCAGTCTTGTTCACTTGTAATATGCCAAAAATCTACTGCATCTTGTATATAATGACCTTCCTTTTGCAACACATCAGGATCAAACAACCAGTATCCATTTACAACTGTTTCATCTGGAGCTACCGGGAACATCGCAGCAATAAATATATAATCAGAAGCAAGACATATATAAGAGTGTGGAAAAAGATGCAAATAATAAATATATCTTTTATCTTCTTCACTCAGTTTTGGAAATGCCGGTCGGTACGCATTACCATCTAAATTTACTCGATCGTATCCATCTTTTAATTTCATTGCCCCTACATGCTTCACCACTTTCGTATCCGGGATATTTTTATCAATCCAATTTCTCGGTTGATTTGGTGGTGTAGTACGGCTTAATTCAGGGTGAATATTCGGACAGTGATAACACTCCTCTGCATTTTCCATCAGTAATTTCCAATTCGCCTTCACTGTATAAGTCCGTTTTTCAGCAAGTTTCAACCGATGCATTTCATACTTCTCATAAATGGACCACGATGCTGGTAAATGAAAAGATGCTTTTAAAGATGGCGCATTTTCATCTACGTTTAGCCAAATAAAGCCATCCCACGTTTCTACTTTTACACCTATTAAACCGTGCTCTTCCTTATGAAATCCCTCATCATTTTCAGGTACATTAGGCGCTTTAATCAACTTTCCCGTATCTGCACTATACATCCAACTATGATACGGACAAATAATGTTCCCACGACTGAAATGCCCTGATGAGGCCGTACATAGTCGGGAACCACGATGGCGACAAACATTATAATATCCATTGATTACGCCATTATTTCCTTTTGTGATAATAAAATTCTCGTGAGCAATTTGCACCGTTATATAATCTCCCACTTTAGGAATCTCTTCTTCTCTTCCTACACAAAGCCATGTTTTAAACCAAATTTTATTTAGCTCATGATAAAACACATTCCAGTCATAATACTCTTTTCCAGGCATGGTTGATTCATACTTTGCCTCAACTGGCCACCCACCTTCAATGCTTTTCAATGTAACTCCTCCTCACCTTTACTTATTCCAAATAAGATGTTAAGGGCCTATCCTTAAAAAAACCACCATAGAATAGATAATGATTTTTATATTTACTACATAGTAGAACCCTTTTTCTAGAAAGCTTGTTGATTGCTTAGTTAATAATTTTCAGAGATAGTTTTCGTTAAAACAAAATTGAGTAAATATTCCTTCACTCCCGTTTTAGATCCGCTTCCAGACATATAATACCCCCCAAACGGCTGCATACCAACAACAGCACCTGTGCATTTTCCATTAAAAAACAAATTGCCACACTCCATATGTTCACGCGCAAACGCTAAATGTTCTCTTTTATTAGAATAAACCGAACCAGTCAATCCATATGCAGTATTATTATAAACGTTTATTCCTTCGTAAAAATCTTTGACTTGGCATACGGCTAAAACGGGGCCAAAAATTTCTTCTTGCATAATGCGCGCCTGTGGGTTAACTTCTGTAAATATCGTTGGATGAACGTAATACCCTTGTTGCCGATCGCTCTCTCCTCCTAAAACCAGGCGCCCTTCCTGCTTTCCAATTTCTATATAATTCCTTACCTTATCAAATGCCTTATTATTAATAACAGGGCCAATGTCGTTATTATGTTCTCCTGATCCAACACGTAAGCGCTTTGCTTTTCGAACTAACTGTTCAATAAAACGATCATATACCTTTTCATGTACAATTACCCTTGAACAAGCAGAACATTTTTGACCTTGATAACCGAATGCCGAAATAATGACGCCATCTACCGCAGCATGTAAGTCTGCAAATTCATCCACAATAATTCCATTTTTACCGCCCATTTCTGCTACTACCCGTTTCATCCACCGCTGTTCTGATAATCCTCTATGTGCTATTTCATCTATCTGCAAACCGGCTTCCTTAGACCCTGTAAAAGAAATAAAATTCACATCCTTATGCCCTACCATATAATCACCAATTTCTGCAGCATTTCCAGGAACAAACTGGATAACGCCTTGTGGGACACCAGCTTCCTCCATCAACTCTACAAATTTAGCAGCGATAACAGGTGTTAAAGAAGAAGGCTTTAATAGCACGACATTACCTGTTACAATTGCTGCTACAGTCATGCCTGTTACGATCGCTAATGGGAAATTCCACGGAGATATAATAGCACCTACTCCAAGTGGCTTATATTGTAATACATTTTCCATACCTGGTTCGGCAAAAAGCGTTTCCCCTTGGTCCAATTCCATAGCTTTTCTCGCATACATTTCTAAAAAATCAATTGCTTCCATTATTTCTCCATCTGCTTCTTCCCAGTTTTTCCCGGCTTCATATATTTGCCAAGCAATCCACTCCATTTTTCTTCTTCTCATTAATGCAGCAGCTTTCAATAGGTAACGAGCTCTTTCTTGAGAGGTTAATAAATTCCAATATGCAAACGTACTTCTTGCATTATCCATTGCCTCATCTATATTCTTTTTACCAGCCTTACTTACAAACCCAATAACTTCATTAAAAGATGCGGGATTATAAGAAATAAGTTGATCTTCTGTAAATATTTTCTCACCGGCTATCCGCAAAGGATATTGTTGCCCGAATTTTTGTTTAACAGCGTATAATGCTTCTTTTAGCTCCTGCTGCTTTTCTTCATCCTTCCAAATGATAGGTGACTCATTGGAAAATAGCGAAATTGACATAACGAATCGTTCTCCTCCCTTCTCTTCTTAAAACATGGCAGGTTCTGACCATAGCTTCACTTCCGTGCCAATACCTTGAGCACACGCATTTTGATAAATTTTATAACTATTTGCAGTATCTGTTGCACAAATGCCTAATGTAACAAAGAATATACGATCATCATCACTTTCTCTACAAAGCGTGCTCCCTTTGATGACTCCTCCTAATTCTTTAATGTCATCTGCATGTAACTTACCAGCCTTAGTAAGTTCGGACAATGGATATTTTTCGTCCTGTAAACGCAATTTATAATCCATGCAATATTTATTAAAACCTTCCAAAATAGCATCGTCTGTATGATCCCACATAGAGACACCAGAATGAAAGGACCCCTTTTTGATCCATTCTTTGGGAATATACTCTTCTCCGACATTTACATTCGTTGCCGTATATACAATATCTGATTGAGCAACAGTTTCTTCTACTTCTTTACAAATATGAAAAGAATACCCTAAATGACTCCAATTTGCTGCAAATTTTTCTGCCCGTTCCTCGTTAACATCGTATAATCGAACTTGCTTTATGTGTTTCATCACTTTACTTGTAGCTTCTATATGAGCATTTTGTATTACACCACACCCTACTAAACCAAGTGTTTCTGAGTCAGGCCTAGCACAGAACTTTGCCCCCAGAGCACTAGATGCCCCCGTTCTTAAAGCGCTTACAATAGTGTCATCCATTACGGCAAAAGGGTATCCTGTCTCTTCATGATAAAGAATAATAATACCATTCGATCTTGGTGTTTTCCGTTTCATTGGATTCATAGGGTTACTGGGAATTCCTTTCACAGCTGCTAACTGCATCTCTTCAGAGCGAATTAAAGCAGCATGAACACCTATCCTTTTCCCTGAATAATTGCCTTGTTCCCACAACAAATGCAACAATTCCGGTTCGACAACTTTACCTTCTGCTAGCCAAAGATTTACTTTTTCCACATATTCAAGAATCATATCCATATCTTTTGCTCCACCTTGAATACACTCTTCTTGAGATAACCACAAAACATTCACCTCTTTGTTTGAACCACTCACCTATAATCCCCCATTCTTTTTGATCATGATTATTAATTTGATTACATTATAATCACGATTACAATATAATGTCAATATATTGTCTAAATATTTTGTAATAAATAATAATTTCTTTTATTATAAAAAATAATAAGTATAAACGAAACGGGGACGTACAACAACTTTTCCTGTTAAAAATAGCTAATTAGCCTTTTTACGTACAAATCATCGTGCTATAATGAAGAATGTCAAAGAGGTTAGCGCATACATTCGTATAAAATGAGCCTTCCATTAGCGGCGTTTCTTTAATTTCCACTGATTATTATGCGGATTGAGGTGCTGTTACCTCCCTCATAGACTCGTCCAGGTCAAGATTTCCATTTCTTTAAAGTGGACAGTCTTACAGCAACTTTTATCTGGTATAAAGGTTAGCTTATTTTTAATGCTATTGGATTTAAGCCTCTATTCTAGAAGAAATGAAGGTGTGATATTTTTTGTGGAAACGTAATATTGTTTTATGGATTTCGTTAGCGTTAAGTAGTTTATTTGTAGTTGTAGGTGTTGTATTTAATCAATGGTTAGGAGAAAAAGCGGCAATCTTCTTAGATTTTGCAGTCACTTATTTTAATTGGTTTTATTTGCTCGTTGGATCTTCGTTTGTTATCATATGCGGCTTTTTAATTTTTTCAAAATACGGAAATATCAAACTGGGAAAAGATACAGATAAACCAGACTTTAGTACTACCGCTTGGATTTCGATGCTTTTTAGTGCGGGAATGGGGGTAGGACTTGTATTTTGGGGAGTAGCAGAGCCAGTAAAGCATTATTTATTTCCCCCGTATGGGGAAGGTGGAACGATAGAATCTGCAAATAATGCAATGACATATACATTTTTTCATTGGGGGTTGCACCCATGGGCTCTCTTTGGAATCGTAGCATTAAGCTTAGCTTATTTTCATTTTCGAAAAGGGTTACCTTCAGCAATCAGTTCTATTTTCCATCCTATTTTAGGCGACAAAATTCTTACGAACTTAGGAAAAACAATTGATATACTGTCGGTTTTTATTACAGCAGTAGGCATTTCTAGTACGTTTGGTTTAAGTACATTACAAATAGCTAGTGGCATGGAAGCACGATGGGGCATTGAAAATACATTTAGTACACAACTCATGATTATTAGTTTTGCAACCATTATTTTCTTAATTTCTTCCTCGACTGGCGTGAATCGCGGCATCAAATATATATCTAGTTTAAATGTCATTCTATTATTTACTTTGATGCTTTCCGTTCTTCTCATCGGTCCGACAAAACAAATTTTGGAAATTTTTATTAGTTCTACAGGAAATTATCTTGGTAACATCGTTCCAATGGGGCTAAAAATGGAGCCATTTGACCAAGAAGCAAATAATTGGATTGGCTCATGGACGGTATTTTATTGGGCATGGTGGACAACCTGGGCACCTTTTGTTGGTTCATTTATTGCTAGAATTTCTAAAGGAAGAACGATTAAAGAGTTCGTCATCGGTGTATTAGTCGTTCCATCTTTAATTTCTTTCGTCTGGTTCTCGATACTCGGAGGAAGCGCCATTCACTTGATTCATGAGTTTCAAAATACTGCCTTAGCAGATAATATTAATGCTGACGTAAATGCGGCTCTATTTGCTTTTTTTAATGAAATTCCATTAGGTTCTATTTTAAGCGTGTTAGCACTTATACTTATTTTTTCATTTTTTATTACTTCTGCTGATTCAGCAACTTTTGTACTTGGCATGCTAAGTGATAAAGGAAATTTAAATCCATCTAATCGAATTAAAATGACATGGGGAATTATTTCATCTGGATCTGCTATCGTATTTTTATTAGCTGGTGGATTAGATGCCGTAAAAACAATCTCCATTGTAGTAGCTTCACCTTTTACCTTTATTATGTTGTTTATTTGTTACAGCATTATAAAATCATTAAAAAGTGAATTTAAAGTAAAGTAACTGGGAACAAGAGCGAGTTCTGCGTGAGAGCGAGTGATTTTCTGACGGGCAGGAGCGAATTCCGCACTAGATGAGCGAATTTGCGACGAACGGGAGCGAGCTCCACGCGGGGATGAGCGTATTTACGACGGACGGGAGCGAGTTCCGCGCGGGGATGAGCGAATTTACGACGGGCGGGAGCGAGTTCCGCACTAGATGAGCGTATTTACGACGGACGGGAGCGACTCCCACGCGGGGATGAACCAATTTACGACAGACGGGAGCGAGTTCCGCACTAGACGAGCGAATTTGCGACGGACGGGAGCGATCTTCGCGTGGAGATGAGCGTATTTACGACGGACGGGAGCGAGTTCCGCGCGGAGATGAGCGTATTTACGACGGACGGGAGCGAGTTCCGCGCGGGGATGAACCAATTTACGACAGACGGGAGCGAGTTCCGCACTAGACGAGCGAATTTGCGACGGACGGGAGCGATCTTCGCGTGGAGATGAGCGTATTTACGACGGACGGGAGCGAGTTCCGCGCGGAGATGAGCGTATTTACGACGGACGGGAGCGAGTTCCGCGCGGAGATGAGCGTATTTACGACGGACGGGAGCGAGTTTTACGCGGAGGCGAGCGAGCTTTCGACGAGCAAGAGCGACTCCCGCTCGGAAGCGGGAGTTGATACATGCTTATATGCACATTGCATTTAAACCCATTCCTCTACTTTCATCTGCTCCATGCACCAAGAAACTTTCGTTATATCAACATATCCTGTCTGCTCTTCCATTGCGTTTAATACACCCATAGCTAAACCGAATTTAATCAGTTTTTCACCTGAAAGTTGTCTAGATAATCCGGTGGCAAAGCCGGCTATGACAGAATCACCGGAACCAACTGGATTAGCAGCATTAATATTCGGAGAATGTACGCGATATACCTTATCTTTATGTTTTACAACCGCTCCTTGTTCTCCCATCGTAATAACAACCCAGTCAACTCCATCAAATAATGCTGACTGAATAGCTACTCTCACATCTTCTATATCTAGCTTTTCTTCTCCAAGCAGGTCAGCTAGCTCATCTTGGTTTGGCTTAATCAAATAAGGGACTGTATCCCCTTGCAACGAACGTGCTAATAAATCACCTTTGGTATCTAATAACACCGGAATGCCAACTTCATTTGCGATAGCCAACATTTGCTCATAGTAATTTTTCTGTAACCCTTTTGGTAGACTACCAGAAATGGTTATCCAATTTGCTTGTTTCGCTTGCTCACGAAATTGACGTAAAAATTGACTAGCTTCTTCTTGCTGAATAACTGGACCATCCTCTAATAGTTCTGTTTGTTCTCCATTATGAATTATTGCAATACAATTTCTCGTATCCCCTGTAATTAGCATAAATCCATTTTCAATGTTTAATCGTTTTAGTTCGCTGTTAATAAAATCTCCTAAACTACCACCAAGAAAACCTGTAGCACTAACCTTCTCATCAAGCTGACGAATAACCCTTGCTACGTTGAGTCCTTTTCCACCAGCTGTTTTTCTAACATCTGTAACGCGATTTAGTGTATCTATGTTAAAATCTGATAAGCGATATTGAATATCTACGGACGGATTTAAGGTAATCGTCAAAATCAAATTTATTCCTCCTCATTAGGATCTTTTATCAATGCATATCTTTAACACTTAGCCTAACTCGAATCAGTATGTTTTGTAGAGAAACGGACTAATCCCTTTATGGCGAAAGACGCTATCATTTTTCTTATACAATAAGTCTAAGGATATTTTACTTTTATACCTCATGAAAAATGCTACAAAAGCTGTTCTTCGTTTAAGATCGTTTCCATAATAGACCCAACCAGTCCATCTACAGAAATTAGAGGCAAGAGCATAAGTCCTCTTACCTCTATTGCTTCCTTTTATGCTTTGCCTGCACTCATACAAATTTCTATTTTATCTTTTACTGCTGCCTTCATTTTTTCTTTAGCTGGCGTCATATACTTCCTTGGATCTGTTTCATTTGAGTGCTCGATTAAATGCTCACGAAGTCCTTCTGAAAACGGAATCTTAAGTTCTGTAGAAATATTGACCTTCGCACATCCTAAAGCAATACACTTTTGTACATCTGCTTTTGATATTCCAGAGGCCCCGTGGAGAACGATTGGTACTGTCGCTACATCGTTAATTTTTTCAAGCCGTTCAAAATCAAGTTGCGGTTCGGTTTCATACAAGCCATGCCCTGTACCAATTGCTACTGCTAAAGAATCGACACCGGTTCTTTCGATAAATTCCACTACGGTACCTGGGTCCGTATATGCCGCATCTTTCGCTTCAACTACTAGATCATCTTCCTGCCCTACTAATTTACCTAATTCTCCTTCTACTGTTGCTCCATAAGCATGTGCTTTTTCGACTACTTTTTTTGTAATAGCAATATTTTCTTCAAATGTATGATGCGAACCATCAATCATCACCGATTTGGTTCCTAATTCAAGAGATTCCACAATAGATTCATATGTTTCATGATGATCAAGGTGTAAGGCAATTGGAATATCATGCAGCTTGGCTGCTACTTCTGCGATAGCTTGTACATATGCTCTACCAGCGTATTTCATCGTTCCAGGTGTCGCTGCCAAAATGACAGGGGACTTCATTTCTGCTGCTGTTTCTACAACTGTTTGGATCGTTTCTAAATTATGAATATTAAAGGCTGGTACGGCATACCCTTCATTTCTCGCTTTGATAAGCATTTCTTTTGTGTTTTGGACATATCCCATCGTAAAACTCCTCACTTCTCGTTGTTTTTTTGATATTTAATTTCGCCACTAATGACAGTAGCTTGAATATGGCACTGCTCATCTATGACTACATAATCGGCATATTTTCCTGGACGTATGCTTCCTAGTTCTTGTTCACGACCTAAGCTATGAGCGGGACTTAGACTAGCTAAATGCCAAGCTTCATCCCATGTGCGATCAGACCATTGACTCAAGTTTTTAATCGCATCTTTTAAAATTAACGTACTTCCAGCTAAAGAACCGGTTTCTGTCCGCGCAATCCCATTTCGCATTACAACAGGGAATTCGCCTAACTGATAACTTCCATCTGGCATAAGCCCTGCACGCATGCAGTCCGTAATTAGAACAGTACGATCGCCTTTCACTCGCCACGTAAAAGCTGCGACATCAGGATGTACATGATGCCCATCACAAATTAATTCAACAAAAGCTTGTTTAGCCATTAAGGCTGATCCAGCTACTCCCGGATTCCGATGATGAAATCCAGCCATCCCGTTAAATAGATGCACAAATGTATTTGCCCCTGCTTCAATAGCAGTTTTACAGCAGTCATAATCTGCATTGCTGTGGCCAAGGCTTACTTTTACATTTGCTTCCGTTAATGCAGTAATAAATTCTTTAGATCCTTTCCGTTCTGGTGCTAGCGCAATTTTCACGATAGAACCACCCGCAAGCTGTTGCCATTTTGTAAACAGTTCTAAGTCAGGATCACGAAAATAGATAGGATTTTGTGCCCCTTTATGCTTTTCTGTAAAAAAAGGGCCTTCTAAATAAATCCCCTCTGACTGCGCTCCAGACAGCCCTTCCTCCGTCGCCTCCACAATCGCTGCTATAGATTGTTCCAAGTTTTCGGAAGAGGACGTTAATGTCGTTGGTAGAAACCGCGTTACCCCAAGCGGCAACAAAGCTTCTGAAATTTGCTGCACAGCTTCTTTGGTCCCATCCATAATGTCATAGCCATTGACACCATGAATATGTGTATCAAATAACCCAGGGGCGATGGTATAACCGCTCCAATCCACGATATTAGCTTGTGTAGTAAGGCTTTTCTTCCATTCGCCAAAACGTCCATGATCAATAGCAAGATAACCTGGACCTTCCAACCTATCTTCTAATAAAAATTGATCTGCCTTTATATAATATTGCATTCCTTACACTTCCTTTAAATTGGGTACGAATGAACAGGCTATTTTAGAAAAATTCGGTTTATTGATATAGCTTTGTGCGAAAAACGTTGTTGTTTTACTTATGCAATAAACCGTATCGTGTAAAAGCTTTATATGCCGTCCAAATCCTCTTCTTTGTTCTTTTTCGCGATTTCAAACGATTTAATGTTTGTTTGTCCTTCATATAAAGCATGTTGTACGAAATCATCTAGGTTTTGTTCCCTTTGGAATAAACTGCTTAATAGCATTGGCGAATTGGTTCCGCCAATTACCCTTACATTACCTTTTGATGCAGCAATTTTAGAACTTACGTTAAAAGGTGTGCCTCCCGCTAAATCCGCAAAACAAACAACACCACTTCCATATTCAACCTCAGCCATTGCTGCTATTAAATCATGCTCCAATTGTTCTTGACTTTCATGAAAAGGGACTGTTTTTAACCCTTCTACATCTCCTGCAATCAAACGAATAGATTCATACATCCCCTCAGGATACGAACCATGTCCAGTTATTATAATCCCAATCATTGTATGCACCCTTCCCGACTTCCATTTTCATTTATTTCCTTACCTACATAACTCCAAAATAAGATCCGATAAGCCCTACAACGACGGTTAATCCAATTAAAGTAAGCGGTGAACGACCTTTTTTAAGCAGCCAATAAACGAGTAGTGTATAGGCTAAAGGTAAAAGAGCAGGCATGATTTGATCTAATATATCTGTTTGAACATTTAATTCAGATTCACCTTGTGTCCACGTGTAGTCAATTTTAAATGAAACGTACGTAGCTATTAATCCTCCAACAACGGTTAATCCGACAATAGAGGCCGCACGTGAAACATGCTGTGTTCCTTCTTTCAATTTTGCAATTGCTTTTACTCCTGTTTTGTAGCCATAGTTCATTAAACCGAATCTAACTCCAAAATGGATGATATTGAACATGATTAGAAACACAAAGGGGCCAAAAATATTACCATTTACCGCCAGAGAAGCACCGATACTCGCTGTAATAGGTAATAATGTAAGATAGAATAACGCATCCCCTATACCACCTAAAGGTCCCATCGTTGCCACTTTAATTCCACGAATAGCTTCTCTATCTTCCTTCTTTTGCTCCATTGCTAAAATAATACCCATAATAAAAGTGACAAGAAATGGATGCGTATTAAAGAATTCCATATGGTCTTTCATCGATTTACTTAAATCTTTTTTGTTTTTATGAATCGATTTTAAGCCTGGTAATATAGAGTAAAGCCAACCTGCTGCTTGCATACGCTCATAGTTAAATGAAGCTTGTAATAATAAAGATCTCCATGCTAATTTTCTAAGTTCCTTCGTTTGTAAATCCGGAGCAGAAGTTGTATCTTCATAATGATAACTATTAGATGCCATCCGTAATCTCCTCCTCTTTAGGCGCAGGACCTTGTTTATTTTTATTTTGATAAAAATCATATAGCGCTATCGCTAAACCAATTAAAGCGATTGCTAATATTGGTAATTCTAAATATGCCGCAAGAATAAATCCTACGATAAAGAACATAATATACTCTACTTTCATCATAATTCTCAGTAACATTGCAAAACCAATAGCTGGCATAATTCCTCCTGCAATGGATAGGCCATCTATAATCCATTGGGGGACAGTTTCAACAAAGGCAGCTGCTTGTTCTGCTCCGAAATAAATTGGTAAAAATGCGATCAGTGCATTAAAAGAAAATAGAATGGCAATACCTAAATAATTTATCCTGTCTATCCCTTTTGTATTTGCATCTAAAGCAAATTGATCTGCTTTATGCATGACAGGGGCAAATAATGTGAAAAATAATGTAATTAATCCTTGTACCGCGACAGCAAATGGTATTGCTACCCCCACAGCCACTTGTGGATCTTGACCAGCTATCACACCAAAGGCTGTACCAATAACTCCTCCAATAACTACATTTGGAGGTTGGGCTCCTGCAAGCGGAACCATTCCCATCCAAATTAATTCCAACGTACCCCCGACAATTAAACCAGTAGTTACATCACCTAAAATTAAACCGACAACTAAACCGGTAACAACAGGACGGTGCATGTGGGTTAAACCTACATATAAATCAATCCCAATAATACCTGCCCAAATAGCAATTAAAACCGCTTCCATTAACATGTTTGATTCCTCCTTTGTAGCGTAAGTTATTTAAGAAGATCCATAATGTCTTGCCCTTTTTCGTTTGGAACTCCTCTTAAATCAAGCGTTACCCCCATATCATGCAGCTTATTAAATGCTTCAATATCTTTTTCATCAACAGAGACAGTAGAAGAAATTTGCTTTTTCCCTTCTGCATAATGCATATTACCTATATTGATATGGTCTATTGGTACACCGCCTTCTTTTAAAGCTAGTGCATCATGAACATCTTTAACGACGAGAAATATCTTTTGCCTTGGTGAAGCCTTATGGATCACATCAATGGTTTTTTGAATAGAAAAGTACCTTGCCTGAATAACATCTGGCAACACCATATCCATCAAACTCTGTTGCACTTCGTCTTGTGAAACTTTATCATTGGCAACTACGACTAGATTTGCTCCTAAATGGTTAACCCAAGTAACTCCCACCTGGCCATGTATTAAGCGATTATCAATTCTTGTTAACAAAATATTTGGTTTTGTAGTCATTTTTTTCATCCTTTCGATTTGTTTAAATAAAGGTTGAGAAATAAGATTTTTATTTCAATTACTGTAGAAATGCACTGCTATAACAATTTAATTGCTTTTAGGATGCAGTAATACATTTTAAAACACGTACTTTCACTTACGTCCCAACCTCATTTCTTACCATAAAGTAAAACCCTTCAAAAATAGGCATCTATTGCTGTAGCCGATATTTATTTACACGTAACCAGCCTTTCACTATGCGAATGACATAGGATAAATCGTTACGCCTTGCACTACGCGATTGACGGATCCGTCTGGGCTTGGGTTATCTGGCGTAATTCCTAATTGAATCGATTTTTTCAGTGCTAAAACTTGTGCAAATACGACGTATAGTAAAGATAGGTAGAAATCATTTTCTAGTGACTGCTTGCTATTATTAACAGACACTGTCCAGTTTGCATATTGACTTACTTCTTCATTATCCATTTCAGTAAGCGCAACCGTTTTAATGTCCTTTGGTTCTCCGGATAACTCTTTTAATATATCCAAATCATATTTTTGTGTATAAGCATCTTGAGACATAAACAGTACGACGATGGATTTGTCATTCAAAATAGATTTCGGTCCGTGACGGAATCCTAACGAAGACTCGTGAACAGCTACCACTTTACCTGCTGACAGCTCAAGCATTTTTAAAGCTGCTTCATGAGCAAATTTCCCAAGCGAACCAGAGCCTAAATAAACAATCCTGTCCATACTATGCTCTAACACCGCATCTACCGTATTCACAACGCTTTCAATAAATTTCTCTCCATTAGTAATAACCGTCTGTAGCTTCTCACCTGCATTAGTATCTTTAGAAAAAGCCAAATAACAAATGACCATCATACTCGTAAAGCTGCTTGTCATAGCAAACCCTTGATCATGCGCTTCTTCCGGTGTAAGAATCGTTATGCTGTTCTTATCATCTTTTGTGTTGCCTGCCAGCTTCCCTTCTGGATTACATGTAATATTTACTTGATAAAAATGGTCGATCCTATCTGTTGCCAACTTAACCGCAGCCAAACTCTCCGGACTATTCCCTGATCTTGCGAACGATACCAAAATGGTTGGTACTTTCTTGAAGAGATAGTTAGTCGGATTAGAAACGAGATCTGTTGTTGCAATTGCTTCAAATTGCACCTTTCCCTGATCTTGTTTTTGTAATTCAGGAACTAATATGTCACCAGCAAACGCTGACGTTCCGGCACCAGTTAAAATTACTCGCACTTTCTCATGCTTACTATATATAGCATGTAAAAAGTTGTGAATTTCCTCCTTTCTCTCTGCAAATATGTGTAATGCTTTATTCCAAACTTTAGGCTGCTGATAAATTTCTTGAGCCGTATGACCTGCCTTGCCTTTTTCTAATTCTTTCTGAGTTAAGCCAAACATGATGCTCCTCCTTCATTCATCTGGTTATGTTGTCATAACCAGTTGTGTTATGAAATAGCTCTATTAAGTATAATATGAACTCAATAGAGGTTTTTTACGTTAGTTCTACTGTATAATCAAATTTATCGCCTCGTGCTACGCTAATGGTATACTCAATCAGTTGCTCGTGATGATAGGCAAATCGTTTAATTAACATAGCTGGTTGCTGGGTTGGAGCATTTAAATAACCAGCTTCTGTTTCCCGTAATTGGGTTGCTGAAAAACGTTCAATTGCTCTCGTAACATGGACCTGATAATCATGTGAAAAAATATCATACATAGGCTTTTCCATCAATTTTTCTTTTGTTAAATATGGAAACCACTTCTTTGGTAGATAGGATGTTTCATACATAAGTGGTTGTTCATCTGCAAGTCGTAAACGTACGACCTCAAATACTTCATCCAACGGTTCTAACCCCATTTTATTTGCTATCCTAGTATCAATGGCTATCTCTTTAAAAGATAAAACCTTGGTCATCGGCGTCTTTCCCACTTTTTTCATTTCTTCTGTAAAGCTGTACAATTTAACTAAATTTTGTTCAATGGAGCTAGCCGATACAAATGTTCCTTTTCCATGTAACTTATAAATATAACCTTCTCTTTCTAACTCTTGCAGCGCCTGCCTAACCGTAATCCTACTTAATTTATACATATCACACAGTTCACGCTCAGAAGGTAATTTATCATGTTCTTCATACGTCTCTTGTTCGATTTTCTCAATGATTTCGTTCATAAGTTGTAAATATAAAGGCACCTTACTACTTTTGTCCAAGACTTTAAATGCCCTCCTCTCTATGTGGTTATAACCAGTTGTTGATTTTAGTATAAAATAAACTTTACATAATGTAAAGGCTTTTATACGAATAAAATGTACATAGTTGCCACTAGTATAATACAGATACATATCTATTTTTTCACATAATGCGTTGCATACAGCTTTTCCACATAAGGACTTCCTGACTTCGAAAATCGTAACTGTTGTTTTGCTCCTTTTCCCCAAGATTTATATACCGTTTCAGAAGGCTTTAAATCCTGTTCTCGGGCAAACTTTCTTAACGTTTGCAAGATAAATTGCAGTTTGGATAGGTTACCAAGTATCATTCGCTCTAAGTAGGAAACCCTTTTACGCCTCCAATCTTCCACTTGCTTCGGAGTAATTCTTTCCATTTTTATTAATACATCTAGCGGACTAATGTATCCTTTTTCTTGCACTAATTGTGCCGCATAATAGCGAACGCTTTTTTCAATTTTTTGTTTACTCATGTTACCCCCCCTTTTTACAAATGACCACATTTAATAGCATTACGTTTATTTACATCATTAAAGTATACTATATAATAAAGCGAATCTTCCATCCATGGAAATGTTTCAACACCCCTTAGAAAAATTGATAGCTTTGCGCAAATTGCTATTTCATTCTACAACTTTCCTCCCTATATGATATAATCGTATTATATTTTAGAGAGGAGGGATTATAAACATGCAAATGGAAGAAAAGATCATTACGATGCTGGAACAAATCTCTACAAGCATACAAGAACAAGGGGAACGAGTTGGTTCTCTTGAAACACGCTTCGATAACCTCGAGAAGCGTTTTGATAACCTTGAGCAACGATTTGATAATTTGGAATCGCATTTTGATAACCTTGAACAACGTTTTGATAATCTGGAGTCGCGTTTTGATAACCTTGAACAACGTTTCGATAATCTGGAATCACGATTTACTGAGCAAGAACAAAGACTTGATGAACAAGGACAAAGAATTGCAACTATCGAACACAAACTTGATGAACAAGGACAAAGAATTGCAACTATCGAACACAAACTTGATGAACAAGGGCAAAGAATTGCAACTATTGAACAAAGATTGGATGAACATAAAGACATCTTAACCGCACTACGCTCCGGGCAAGAATATTTAAAAGCAGAGATAGACGGAATGCGTATAGAAAATGCAAAAGAGTTTGGTTATGTGAAGAAAGAAATCAGCAACATGCATGTAAATTTTGCTGTACTGAGAGAAGATGTATGGACAAATAAAAAGGACATTTATATGCTAAAACAAGCAAGCTCGACTTAACGATAGACTTGCTTTATTTTTTTCTTGTTAACCCTCTGTTTTTCTCTTCAACAAAGTCCCCAAGACTAATTATCCTATTATTACATGACATCCCCTTTTCAATTGTAAAAGGGGATGTACATATTTATTAGAGATTATATACAGTACTTGGCACAACACGATACGTTGCTTTCTTCATACAAGCCATGTCTGTTTCCTAGCCTAAAACAGAATCAAATATTTCCACCAAAAGCAACGCTACAGCACCCAACACAGTAGCATCTTTCCCAAGTTTCGTTACCTTCACTTCTGTATTTTTTGCCCCTTCTGTCAAAGCATTGTTGTTGACTGTCTTTTTAATAATAGGTAAAAGGAATTCCTCACTTTTCATAACCCCTCCACCTAACACAATCTTTTCTGGGTTAACAATATGTATCACATTGGTTAAGCCAATACCTATAGCAAAGCCTGTTTCTTCTAATACATCTACATACAGCGTATTTCCAGCTTTTGCGAGCTCAAATACACTCTCTGCAGTGAGCTTAAAAGAATGCTCCGCTTCTCGTTCAGCTAATTTTCGCTGTGCGCATCTTACAATTGCTGGACCCGTAGCAAAAGTTTGCAAGCAGCCGCGATTTCCACACTCGCAAATTTCTCCGTTAATGTCGATCGTCATATGACCTATTTCACCAGCAATATCTTTTGCACCATGAAACAATTTTCCATCTGTTACAATCCCAGCGCCCACGCCTCGCCCTAAGTTAACAGTCACCATACTACCTAAGTTACCATGACCACCAAACCATGCTTCACCTAGAGCCATTGCACGCGCATCGTTTTCCACTTTTACCGTCACACGAAACTCTTGTTCTAACGCTTCTTTTATCGGAATATCCGTTAATTTTAAATTGGGGGCATATAAAGATTTCCCTGTAGCTACTTCGACAACACCATGCATCGCTACACCAATACCCATAATTTCTTCCATTTTCACATTCGCATGACGTACCACCTCGTTAATACTCTGTTTCATAACATCTAGAAAGGAGGCCTCTGTAATCGGATTGTTTAACACATATGATATACGTCCTAAAATTGTACCACCCAAATTAGTAACAATTGCATTCATCGTCTCCGGACCAGCATCCACTCCCACCAAATAATAGGCTGTTTTATTAATATAAAGCATCGTAGGTCTTCTCCCACCCATTGAGGTAGCCTTTTTCTGTTCATAAACCATACCTTGCTCTAGTAATTCTTTAACAATACTGCTTACTGTAGGGGGAGTCAGCTCTGTTTCCTTAGCTATTTGTGCCCTAGAAATAGGCTCGCACGTCCTAATTTTATTTAAAATAATTGATTTATTTACTGATTTCATTAACTGAAATGTTCCTCGTTGCATAGCAACCTCCAAAATGATAGCAAAATATTTGTGTGCAACTTATCTCTTGAGAAAAACGTCGTCGTTTTATTTGAATAGCGCAAAAAAATATCAGACTTTTTGAATCTACTGTGAATTATTATACCATTCCCATTGTTAGATGAAAAAGGCTTGGCTTATTGGAAAATATTTCTGATGTTTTCCTAGCAGCGTATGGAACACCGCATTTGGGCTTTGTACCTATATTTCATAATAGATGGTAGTTCTCCTAATGCGAGACGAGGCGGTTTCTTATACGATAGCCCTTATAAAATTATATTTTCCTATACTGTTAGAAAAATTTGGCTTAACGCCAAACCATTATAGCGGAAACTGTGGCTTTTCTTATTACTATAAGCCTTAAAACTTTATACCTTCTTATAGTGTAAAAAGAAAAGACTTGACAGCCCCCAAGCCTGACGTATCTGTTAACAACCTATACACGCTTTGCAAAAGATAAAGCCTCACCTACTTCAATTGCCTATCATTTGGATAACCTTTGCTTAGCACTACTTTTTCCTTTATAATTGACAGCAACAATTCCTATTGCCACTAACCCTAAAGCTGCAATAACATATACATCTAATGTCTCCGCTGGAATAAAGATAGCTGATAAAATGGCTCCAGATACAGGAGTAATAAATTTAAACATGCTTATTTCGCCAGCTTTATTATACTTTAAGATTGAGTACCACAAAGCAAAGGCAGCCGCAGACAATACAGCAGAATATACGAACAACCAAAACCCTAAAGGCGTGAAAGTCATCGCTCCACTTTCTAGCTGTGGTACTCCAAAGATCAACATCAGGCTAGCACCAATTGACAATTGCCAGCCTGTTATGGCAAAGGGATGAATACCAACGGCTAACTCTTTTGCCATTATTGTACCAATCGCCCCTGTTAATGCCGCTAAAATCATATAGCCCTCTCCTGTAAAATGGAAGCTAAGTTGGAACTCTTGCCCCCAATTAGCAACAATAATTCCAGCAAAACCAGCCGCTAAGCCAATCCCTTTTTTCCAATTCATCCGATCATTGCTATAGAAAAAGTGAGCTAATATAACGGTAAAAAATGTACCGCTTGAAACTAAGATCGCCCCTTCCATTCCAGAAACTTTCGCTAACCCGTTATAAAAAAAGAAGTATTGCAGTCCTGTTTGGATAACACCAAATATTGTCAAAAACAGCATTTGCCTTTTCGTTACCATTAATCGCTTTCGATCTACAAGGAAGAGACCAATTAATATGATTAAACCTGCTAGTAAAAAACGCATTCCTGCAAACACAATCTTAGCAATGGTATCATCTGCTGCCATTTGTAACTCATCATAGCTTACTTTCAAAACAGGAAAAGCACTGCCCCATAAGATGGAACAAAAAATAGCAATGCCCACCACAATCCATTTTTTCTCAAAAACACGATTCACTTTATGTCATCTCCTCTATGATCCATTTTCTAGTATTCTTTATGAAAACGCATTTCATCATCTGCATTCCGCGAAAATATTGAATTTAAAATGTGAAGGTACAATACTCTATTATTTAAACATACAGACCTATTGTCAAACATATCGTTTTGTAGTTAGTTAATTAAAATAATTAACTAATGTAAATAAACTATATCACCAAAATTCAACAAGGGGCCTATTTTTAGTGAAAGGAAAAAGGCACTTTGTAATTAAAAATGAGAGGCATCATCATTTACACGGTGGTATAAACAGCTTTAGCCATGTGCTCTGGCATGTTACTACAGAGCAAATAGAAAAAGGATATTCGTGCTATTCTGAAAACCATAGACCTGATGGAGATATTGGTTATCCTGGCAATGTGGAAGTGACGATCAGCTATATTTTGACAAATGAAAATACATTTACGATTATACGACAACAACGGATCAAGCAACTCCTATCGCCTTAACGAATCATAGTTACTTTAATTTGCGAGGAAGTAAAGGAGAAACAGTGAAGCAACATTATGCTAAAATGAGGAGCGATATTTGCTTGGAATGAAATAAAGACCTCATTCCAACAGGGAGGCCCTATTACAAACGCACCTGCGCTTCATTTTCAATCTTACCAGCACCATGTCAGGTTGATTGGTGGTAACGTGTAAACAAATACAAACAACATTTTCTCGTTACCAAGGAGTGTGTTTGAGACACAGGGTTCTCCAGCTGTACTTCGTTACAATCATTTGCCAAGTATTATGTTAGAGCCGAATGAAATGTATCATCAAACAACTACTTTTTCCTTTGGGATAAAGGGTTAAAAGGCTACATGTAGAAAAATTGGCTATCGTCGATGGAGCACCGTCGTTTAATCCATAAAATTTTAAATACCAATGATGCCTTAAGGTTTCAAGCATCATTGGTTGTCTCCTGAAGATAGGTGGTAAAATCTAATACTAGTTATTAAGTATCGCAAACGTTACCCATTTCGTAACATGAGCAATTGGGACCATAATGTCCTACTAAAAATATTTTAAGGACCTTCATTTTTGAAGTAATCTTACTAGATAATTTTATCTACAGTACTTATTTATCTTCATATTTTATTTCATGTCTATGACAAAAATCAATCGCGATTTCCTTTAAACGGTTATGATGATAATCATACCAATCGTCCTCTAGGTCTAATGCGATTATTTTATCTTTAAATCTACGAAAAGCACCCTTTCCTCGTATCGCTGTTAACAATTGCTGTTGGTGTCGCTCATTTTTTACTGCTAGACAAAAATCTTCCATAATGTCGTATTCATCCATATCATATTTACTTGGAATGGTTTGATATTTCTCAAAAGAAAAAACAATATCTTCTGCCAATTTCAACTGTTTTTGTTCCCACGATGGTAAATGATCACCCTTTTCGCCATCTTCTGCCATACTTAAAAACTCTCTCATGATGTACACGATTTCCCCTGTTTCCTTATTCACAAATACATTGGAATCATCAAATTGCATATCCATCTCGTCGATTAATTCGGATAGTTTTAGAGCTTGGCTCATCCTTATTCCCTCTATTCTATAAAATAATTTTTCTCTCTTGTGGGTTCTTCACCCGTTACAGCCTCATGTGTCTTATCGTCACATTTTTATGACGAAAAACGCCATCGTTTTACATCTACTATAAATGCTTGAAATCTACATATTTCCCCATCAAAAAAATTTAAAATGAATTTCTTTCGTCAATAAAGGATCTCACGCAAATCGAGGCAACACGTTATATTTAAGAACCATTTTGTAATAATGCTACAAAATGAGCAATAATTTTTGCGGTTAGCCCCCAAACCACTCTATCCTCGTAATAGTAAAATAATTCCTCCATTTTCGGTGTGCTCCAATTGTAATCTCTTCCCCCCTGAATATCATGATAAGGAAAATCCGCTTCCGGTATCACTTTAAAACTCACTTGATAAGCTTTTGGCTTCGTATCAAGGAAAAAACGTAAAGGTACGGAAAATAGTTCTTCTACCTCTCCAGGGTTAGGATGAATGTTTTCTGTATTCTCAACCGTTCCCGTAAAAGGAAATACAATCCTTCCAAAATCAGATACAATATAGTCTAATGGAATTACATTACGAATTTGCGTTTGCTCTATCCCCAATTCTTCCGATGTTTCCCGTAAGGCACAATGCAACTCATCTTTGTCACTTGGTTCTACTCTCCCACCTGGAAAACAAACATCTCCTGGTTGGCTTCGCATATGCTTCGACCGGACCTCAAAAAGCAAATGGGTTTCATTATTTACTTCTATTAGTGGGATAAGCACTGCATATTCACGAAAATGCTCCCTCCCTAAGATGGTCGGTTTTCGATGTTGCAATCGTTCAATAACTTCCGCTGTGTTCATTATGTCACCCCTAACCACGCTACCTATACTTATTATATAACACTTGTAATTAAGTTGAAATGAAACCAAAACGATTAGGTAGAATGACCCTCAGAGCTTTCCTTATTATTAACAAAGCGAAAGATCCTCTAAAAGAACCATTCTAAAGCGATTAGCAAATCTTACTTATTGTCCATGTTGATGTCGAAAATTATACGATGAACTTCCACATTTTACTATACCTTTATGTATTGTGCATGACTCATATTGGTTAACCGTAAATCCCTTCGTTCAAACTATGATTCATAGAATAAAAAATCCACTTCTTCTAGCTAAATGATGATCGTATATGGACACACGATTCAGCAATGAATATAATCTATTTGTTTTCCAATAATGCTATTTCACTATATCGTCACAAGCTTTGCGAAAACTATATGGACCATTTATGAGGATGCGCTTATAACAAGAACCCTGTAACATAACACACTTCACTTTGTTTAAATCTCAATCCTTTTTCTTCCATTTATAAGTAGTTGTTTATTACATGGTATTGTAAATATGTCGATATTTCCCGGGAAATTGAAAAAACAGGGCTTAAAAAAGACAAATAGTTATGAACGAAACGTGGAATGAAATGATGTGGGGGAGCTTCGATATGAGGCAATGCCTTAGTAGGAAACGGACTTTTACTGGTGCGATTAACCATCTGTAATTACGAATCCCTCAACTTGTTGACCCCCTTTGTTTATTGCATGCATGGTAGAAAAACTTGGCTTATCGCCAAATCTTTATGTCGAAAGAGTTTATGTTAATACGATAAGCCTTGAATTTTTGTTTTCCTATCATGCAAACAGTATAACGAACTCCTTTGAACTATTGGTTCATTTTTTCAGGTAAATCATAAATGGTTGCAATTAAAACATTCAGCTTGCCTTCAATACGATGAAGCAGATAAAAGGTCACTGCCACTGGAAACCCAACTTCGGTTATAAATGCAATCCACATATCCATATGCCATGCCTCCTTCCTTCTAAAGTCTGTCTATTCTAAATAAATATTTGCTAATATACATACCCTGTTATGAACAGCACACGTTTCATACTGGAAAACCACTACTAAAAATTGGTAGCTGGGTAGTTTATACATTTTTTTCACAACACTCGCCTGAAATAAAATTAAAATTCACTTACTAGCATGTTTCTCTTATTCCACTGATTGTTACGTAAATTCATCGGCAATTTACGTGATGTTATTTGCCACTGAGACTCCCCCAGCAATCGCACTTCCAACTCTTAAAGTAAGATTCTTACACCATCTTATATCCAGACTCGCCTTAGAATAAAACGATAGTTTATTTCATGTCATGTGGTAATCTTGAAATGTAAAGCAAACGACCAGCAGATGACTACTGGTCGCATACATGCCTTGCTTATTGTTATTGCATTTCTACTTCTTCAACAATTCTCTCCACGATTCTTGCGCTTTTTTTGGCAACTAAATCTCCTCCACTAGAAGTGAAAGCATTTTGTTGCAAGATTTCATCCATAGCTGCGTTAACAGTTGCAGTATCAACTGGCTCGACTGGTTTATCAATGGAATAATTGACTGTTTTACCATCTTGGTTCGTAAATTTTAATTCCAGCTTCTTCATCTTTTTCCCTCCCTTCCTTTTCGTTTTATTCATTACTCCTCGACAATGTTTGAGCTATCCTTACGCTCAATCGATAGCAATGACAACTGTTGTAAACCAACAATTGCTTGGGCAACTGTATATAGCTGCTCGGGCGTGGCAGTCGTTTTCACATTATTGAAGCTTTTAGCCTTTGTGAGTTGCTTCCCACTATTTCCATCGATACCATTGTCAAATTCCAATCTAAGAGACGAATCCATCAAAGTTGCAATAGCCATGTTATCACCTCCTTCATACCTATAATCGAAAGAAGTAGTTCGGAGGTGGTGAAATGCATCTATGAAACTATCATATTTTGTGCTATGCCACCAATATTCAAGCTATACTATAATAGTTTAATATAACTATAAAAGGGGATAACTTATATACGTAACGACAAATTGTTAGGTGCCACTATGATAGTCTTATTTATCATATTTATTACTGGTTGTAGTAACGATGATGAAAAAGAAAATGAGATAACTGCAGACGATGTAGTTAAAGCATTTTTGAAGAAAATGATTTAGAAGTTAAAGACCCAAGAGAGATGACAAAAGAAGGCATTTATTTTTTTACACTATCTGTTGGAGAAGATTCTGGTGGTAGAATTATGAAATTTGAAAATAGAACAGACTTAGAAGATACAAAAGAATATTACGACTCCATGGCCGAAGAAAGCACTTTGTTATTTTCATGGACAATGGCAAAAGATAATATTTTAGTGCAAATTAATGGTGAACTACCTGAATAGGAGTATAACAAATACAAAGAAGCGTTAGAATCAGTAAAATAGCGTACAACACGATAGCGAAAAGAAAGATAACAAATCTGCTTTTGGTATCGTGTTTTCAAACCATATCTTAGAATTTTCCACAAGGTTTACGGGTATTCCTCACAATATCCTTTATAAAAACTCTTCTATCTCCAATTTATTTCAACAAAAAATTTCATCATGTATTATAATTATTCGTCAATTTATGATATGCTATATTTAGATTTCTTCAACTATTATATTTTTTTTTGATAATACTACTTTTAAAAGCAGTTTACCTTCTTAATTTTGAAGATTTTTAAATCGGAGGTAACCCTTATGGTGAAAGTTATTACTTATGGTACATTTGATCTTATACACCCTGGCCATATTCGTATACTACAACGGGCAAAGCAATATGGCGATTTTTTAATTGTTGGTTTATCAACAGATGCATTTAATCATGCTAAAGGGAAGAGCGCATATCACTCCTATACAGATCGAAAAATAGTTGTTGAAGCAATCCGTTATGTCGACTTAGTAATACCTGAAGTTACTTGGGATCAAAAAATAGATGATATTCAAAGCAATCAAATTGATATTTTTATTATGGGAGATGATTGGAAAGGTTCATTTGACTATTTAAATAAATACTGTAAAGTTATATATTTACCAAGAACAGAGGGAATCTCTTCTTCAAAGATTAAGAATGATTTAAACGGACATTTATAGCTAAACTTCTACTATTACTATCCAGTCACATCATGTTTAGGTAGTTAGCTCTGTTACCTTTCTTACAAGATTGTAATAAATATTTAATTTACGAATGCATCATTTCATAGTAAAATTAACATTGGCTTAATATAATTTAACCTTGGGCGTAAATTACACAAATCGTGCAATGGTTTTAATTAAAAGGAGAAGCGTAATGGGAAATAATGATATAAATACTCGAATAGTGAAAAAAAAGAAAAAACGCAAACTTCGTAAAAGAGCCTATATACTATTACCACTTTTTATTGTTTTTATAGGCGCATTGAGTTGGGCAATCTCTTTATACATTAAAGCTGACTCAGTCTTAACAGATTCATATGAAGATGATGGCAGAGATAAATCAGAACTAAGAGCAGAGAAGGTGGATCCAAAGTTCGACAATGTCTCCATTTTAATGATGGGAGTAGATGACAATGATCACAGAACTGGTAATGCTCGTACAGATTCTTTAATGGTAGCAACATTGAATAAAGACGAAAAGAGCGTTAAACTTGTTAACATCCCTAGAGACTCTTATGTATATGTTCCAGCTTATGGATATGAAACAAAAATCAACCATGCCCATGCAAAAGGTGGCCCTAAAGCAACCATAGAAACCGTAGAAAATTTGCTTGAAGTCCCTATCGATTATTATGTTAAAGTTAACTTTCATGCATTTGTGGAAGTCGTAGATGCTCTTGGTGGAATAACAGCTGAAGTTCCTTATGAATTTAAAGAATCAAACTCCATGGATAAACGCGATGCAATTCATCTAATGCCTGGTGAACAAAAATTAAATGGTGAGGAAGCACTTGCACTAGCTCGTACACGCAAACTAGACAATGATATTGAACGTGGAAAACGTCAGCAAGATTTAATTAAAGCTATTGTCAAAAAAGCTACGTCTGTGAATGCATTATTGAAATTTGATGATGTAATTGAAGCAATAGGCGACAACATGACAACAAACATGACATTTAGTGAAATGAAAAGCTTTATTTCTTATGGAACAAGTGGGTCAAACATAGATATTGACTCTTCAACATTAAGTGGAGTTGATTACCAACCTGCTAATGTATACTATTGGCAACTTGACCAACAAGCTCTTACAGAAACAAAAACGATGCTACAAAGCCATTTAGAATTACAAACCGACTTAACGGATTCGTCAAGTAGCTCTAATACTTCTGATTCGACCTATGAAGCAGAACAAGACAGCTCTGAAGTAAATACTTATAATACTAATTAAATTAACGAAAGAGAAGTTTACAATTGATGTTAACTTCTCTTTCTTTATTAACGTTTAAAAATTATCTCTTTTTACGTGTACTAATTTACGAAAACCGTTTAACAATGGTTTTCTTTGGTATAGTGTCATGCCAGCAATTTCAGTGATAAGTTGAAACCCTATAATAAGTAACAAGATGCTAAATAACGATGTTAGCAAAGTAGCACTAGAAACAATAATCGCCATACAACCGAAGAAAATACTAAAAGCATATATAATAAGTACTGTAGCCTGATGGGAATACCCCATATTCATTAATTGATAATGAATATGTTTTTTATCGGGCGAAGCAATACTTTGATGATTATAGATGCGACGAATTATTGCGATAGTTGTATCCAATACAGGAATCGCAATGACAACAATTGGGACAATAAAGCTAAAGAATGCAACATTTTTAAATAGACCCATCATCGATACGATAGCGATTGAATATCCTAGAAATAGAGAACCAGTATCCCCCATAAAAACCTTAGATGGATAGAAATTGTAATAAAGAAAACCGACACAGCTACCTATCAAGATAATACTTAAATAAGCAACGACAATGCGTACGTCCAAAACAGCTATAACAAGGATACTGGCAAGCCCAATAGCAGAAACTCCTGCAGCTAATCCATCCAAACCATCTATTAAATTAATGGCATTAGAGGCTGCTAAAATCCATATTATAGTTAGGAAAACGCCAAAAAAATCATCAAAATAAACAGTTCCCATAAAAGGTAAAGTTAATTTTTCAATAATTAGTCCAGACGACACAACGACAATACTAGCAGTTGCTTGCCCTATTAACTTATGTGATGCTTTTAATTTAAAAATATCATCTAGTAATCCAGTAATAATCATAATTGCTGCACCAAGGATAATTGCTGGCATATGTTCATAAACAGGCTGCAAATAAAGGTAGCCAGCACTAGCACCAATAATAATAGCCAAACCACCTGCTGTAGGTTTTATTCCGTGATGCATTTTTCTAAAGTTATCAGGCTTATCTACTACATTAAGCTTATAGACTATTTTTATAACTATCGGTGTGACAATTAGAGTCGTTATACATGATATGATAAAAGCAATAATTAATTCATTTATATTCCACATATCGACACCTGCTATTTTTTTGTAAAATATTCTCACGTTCATTTTACCATAAAACAGTGACAAATGATTATACATATTTCGACTTCTTGTTCACCTACTAAAAAACTTAACTTATCGCCACATCTTTATGGCAAAAATAGTAATGTTGATTATACTATAAATCTTAAACCTATAATATAAAAAATCCAGTTTTCACTTAGTGAAAACTGGATACATTTATTATATTGATAGAATTAATTAATTACGATATTCTGGCACATCTAAATAAACATTACGAATACCTAAATCTTGATAAAGATTGTACATAGTGTAAATTTGTTTTGATGCCCAGCCAACGTCCGTGGCGTATTGATGTGATGGATATCCTAATTCATCCATTGATTTAGGGTTCCATCTCATTTTGTACAATGTATTTTGACCAGCTTTAATGTAGCTGTTTCCGATAAAACTAGCACCGCCAACAATTGCCTCTCTTGGTGTAAACCAACCTTCCTGATAAGCACGGAAAGCTCCACCTTCATGAGCATTGCCATCAACTGCCCCTATACCAAACATGTTATAGGTAGTTTTTATATTGTGTAGTCGATCTTTATTACTAGAAGTTACTAACTCCAGTTTACCAGTGCTATTTTTTCCTACCTTAACGCCATTAGCTAACGCTGAAGTTCCATTCCCAGTTTCAAGTAATGCATGAGAGAGCAAATAAACATCACTTACTCCATGCGTATCACTTGCATCAATAAATGCTTGACCTTGTCCCTCTAGAATACCTTTTCCATTTAAATACCTATTTACTAAAGAAACAGTAGCATTACTTGTTCTTGAAAGATCTAAGAACTGGAATTTTTGCTTATCGTCATTAATAAAATTGTTAGGGTTTAAATAGTATCGGACATCATCACGGCTAGCGTTTACCCATTGACCGCTTCTGAATTCAATTTGGTACCAGCCATTTGTTTCTCCAAGAATAGCAACAACTGTTCCTTTCGCAAGTGTTCCTACTTCGCGATTCGCAACACTTGGACCTGATCGAACATTTAAAACATCTGCTGTTACCTGATTATCATCATTGATGTAAGCTGCAGAAACATATGCATAGTTTTGATCTGTTTGTGGTGGGATAGATAATTCCATTTGCATATCTACAGCCTGATCAAGAGATAGGTTATATTTGGAATAGTTGACAGAAGCTTCTGCTTTAAATAAAGCTTTTAACGTTACTTCATCCGCTATTCCACTTACTTTCAGCCCATATGCAGATTGAAATCTTTTTATAGCTTTTACAGTTTCAGATCCATAATAATTGGTTAACATAGTCCAATTATCATAGCCCAATATAGCCAACTTCTGCTTCAAGTCAAGCACATGATCTCCTTTATCACCTAAAGTATACCTACCAGACAATATGCTTTCAATTTTTGATAAAGTCAATATATCAGCATTACCAGTTACATTTAGACTATAGTAGTTTTGAAATTCTTTTACTACTTTAGTAGTAATTGATCCATAGTATTCATTTGGGCTTGACCACCTTGCAAAACCTAGTTTTACTAAGTCTTCTTTTAATTCTACTACATGAGATCCACTATCACCTCTTTTATATCGATTTGTCTCCCCTTTTAAAGCTTTTTCTAAAACTTTTAGTGTTTGACTATTAGCAACGCCAGTTACAAAAATGCCATGATAATTTTGAAATTCTCTAACTACATTTGCTGTAACATTTCCATAGTATTGACTTGGCTTTGACCATTTAGCATATCCTAATTCTACTAGTTTTTCTTTTAACTTAGTAACTGGGGTACCACGATCTCCCTTTTGATATGGTGGATTAAGTACTTTTTCTATTTTATCTCTTGTAGTTTGGTCAGCTATCCCAGATGGGTTTAAATTATAGTAGTTTTGAAATTCCCTTACCACTTTTGCTGTAATCGAACCGTAATATTCGCTTGGCTTTTTCCATCTTGCAAATCCTAATTGCACCAGGTCTTCTTTTAATTCTACTACATGAGATCCACTATCACCTTTATGATATTTAAGATCTCCATTTATAGCTGCTTCTATCTTATTTAAAGTCTTCTCCCCTGCTACTCCATCTGTAGGCATACTGTAGTCTTTTTGAAATTCTCTAACTACACTTGCTGTAACATTTCCATAGTATTGACTTGGCTTTGACCATTTAGCATATCCTAGTTCTACTAGTTTTTCTTTTAGCTTAGTAACTGGGGTACCACGATCTCCCTTTTGGTATGGTGGATTAAGCACTTTTTCTATTTTATCTCTTGTAGTTTGGTCAGCTATCCCAGATGGGTTTAAATTATAGTAGTTTTGAAATTCCCTTACCACTTTTGCTGTAATCGAACCGTAATATTCGCTTGGCTTTTTCCATCTTGCAAATCCTAATTGCACCAGGTCTTCTTTTAATTCTACTACATGAGATCCACTATCACCTTTATGATATTTAAGATCTCCATTTATAGCTGCTTCTATCTTATTTAAAGTCTTCTCCCCTGCTACTCCATCTGTAGGCATATTGTAGTCTTTTTGAAATTCTCTAACTACATTTGCTGTAACATTTCCATAGTATTGACTTGGCTTTGACCATTTAGCATATCCTAGTTCTACTAGTTTTTCTTTTAACTTAGTAACTGGGGTACCACGATCTCCCTTTTGGTATGGTGGATTAAGCACTTTTTCTATTTTATCTCTTGTAGTTTGGTCAGCTATCCCAGATGGGTTTAAATTATAATAGTTTTGAAATTCCCTTACCACTTTTGCTGTAATCGAACCATAATATAAGCTTGGCTTTTTCCATCTTGCAAATCCTAATTGCACCAGGTCTTCCTTTAATTCTACTACATGAGATCCACTATCACCTTTATGATATTTTTTTGCCGTTTTTGTAGTTTCATCTACTTTTTCATTTTCTTGTGGCGAGTCAACGTTCTCACTCTTACTATTAGAAGAAGTAGTGCCTTGATCCTTTTCTTCAACAGATTTATTTTTGAAAAATTCTTTAGCATCAATTTTCTCTTCATCTATTTCACCAGAATAATTTTCCGAAGATTGACTATTGCCTTCAGATTCTCCCTTAATCAACTCTTTTTCATTAGGTTTATCGGTACCCTGTTCTCCCTCTTCTAAGTTGCTGTCTACAGGTTCAGCTATTGAAGAGTAATTAGATGAAGATTTTTTCATTTGTTCACTGTTTAAATCTTCCTTAATATTTTCCTTCTGCTCCATATAATCAATGTTAATTGCATACGTGTTAATAGGACTAAAGTGAGAAAGAAAAAGCAAGCTTGCTAATAAAACTATTATTTTTTTATATTTCACTCTAGTCTCACCTCCTTCTAATTATATTATTACACATTTTATATCGGAAGAAAATGATTCCTATTAAACAAATACACTTATATACTATTATTTACACTGGATAGGTTACACTTGACTAGACAAAAAATTAAGGTGAAGTAGACTAAACAGAACATAAAATGATTCCTATTAAAAAAGTAAATTTACTCAACAAAGTGCCTTTATGCGGAGAAGCGTGGCATGATACCCTGTTTTTAAGAGCCAAGTGTTTTAATACCTGGCTCCTTGGCGTATCAATCATGCCCGCAGAGGCTTGGTCAAGGCCGCATGTAAGCAGTCACCATAAGGGTCTACGTCTACTCATTTAAAAAAGGAGTGTAACCATAATGACAAAAGCAAGAAGAACCTTCTCAGCCGAATTCAAATCTCAAATGGTACAACTATACCGAAACGGAAAACGTCGAAAAGACATTATTGCCTAGCATGACTTGACGCCATCTGCATTGGATAAATGGATAAAACAACATAGTCAGACTGGCTCTTTTAAAGAAAAAGTACACCAGAAGAAAATGAGATTCTGAAACTACGCAAAGAAAACCAGCAATTACGAATGGAAAATGATATTTGCACCTAAAGGTATAAATGCGACTAAGCATATAAAATGCTAAGTCTTACTAAAAAGCAAGCAACGCTGGTTATCGGACGAAAGTAACTGTTATAAAGCAAAACACGCATAAATATTCGATATCAGCGATGTGCACCATTCTGGACGTTTCTCGCAGTGGATACTACTGGCGAGCTACAACGTAAAGAAAGCAATAGGTGGAAGGAAGAAAAAGAATTAACCATCTTAATTAAGGATATTTTTCATCAAAGCCGTAGAGCGTATGAATCACGTAAAATCAAAGTAGTGCTCAAACAACAAGGCAAGCAAGTATCCAGACGCACCGAATTGCACGCATTATGCGTGAGAATGATCTCGTTTCTAAATACAATGCAAAACGAGCGTACAAGCCTTCGTCGAAGCAGAGCAATGAAGCCGAAATTGCCAATGTATTAAATCGTGATTTTAGCTCATCTACACCACTTCGTGTGCTTGCAAGTGACTTGACGTATGTAGATGTAGCTGAAAAATGGAAATACGTCTGCCTATTTGTTGACCTTTTTAATCGAGAAATTATTGGATATAGCGCAGGAGCAAACAAAGACCATCGATTGGTGATGAAAGCTTTAGCTAGTATTCCAGCAAACCTGCAAGAGGTCGCTATTTTTCATACGGATCGTGGTAAAGAATTCGATAATCAAATCGTGGATGAAGCGTTAGCTGCCTTTCAAATCGAACGTTCTCTTAGCTCAAAAGGATCCCCTTATAATAACGCTGTCGCTGAATCCACGTTTAAATCATTTAAAACAGAGTTTGTGAATGGTAGAGGCTTTAAGCATTTACAACAATTACAACTGGAGTTAGCTAATTACGTCCATTGGTTTAACCATTGTCGTATTCATGAAAACCTAGATTATATAACACCCATTCAATTTAAAGAAAACACCTTAAAAAAATTGTCTAGTTAAGTGTTGACATACCAGATTATCAACTACTCAATTTCCGGAGATTTTTTTTAAAAACTTTCTAACAGGCAGAGTGAAGCGCCATGTTTTGGAATTTATAATTGATGAATACTTATTTTTATATATATTAAGTTGATTTGATACCTCTTGCTTCTGTGCCTCAATAAGTTTATTTTCCTTTTTAAGGTTTGATATTTCTCTAGTTAATAATTTAATTTTTTCATTATTCTCCATATCTAACTGTTTTAAATACTCTTTTTTTTCTGCCTCTTGATTTAATTTTCTTTGCAGAAATGCTCTTTCTTTTCTCTCTTTTCTTAGGTCTTTTAGAATTTCTTTATTACTTCTACCTTCCATTTCAAATCCAATTTTAATAGGCTCATTAAAAACACCATTTTCTACTATATCTATCGAGTGATTATATAAAAAATTCTCTTCAAATACTTCAATAACTTTTATGTCTCTTCCTGATAACATTAATTTCGCTTTGTTTTTTTCTACTAAATTAATAAATCCATGTAACCCTTGTTTAATGGCCTTTCTTTTAATCGAAAGACAATACTGCTGGTTAATTGATTGACCATGTAAAGAATATCTTTTACTGACCAATTCCACTAATGTCTCTGGAGGTTGAAGTTTTATTTCTTTCACTGTCACATTGTCGAGGACAGACACAACATTGTCAAAGTTGAAATACAAGTTCGTTTTTGGCTTGCCAATAGTCTCTGGAAAATAATAATCAATTATTGGGCTAACAACATCTCTGGGTTCTCCTGCAACTGGAAAAACATGTAGACCTAACATTGGTTTAGTATTCAGTTCAATTATTGTCCCTTTATTTTTATTATTATTTACGATCATATCTAGACCACAAACATCTAATCCAGGTATTGCCTTACTTGCATTAATTGCTATCTTCTTTACTTCTTCAGACAATTCGTCAGTAACATCTATAGCATCACCACCAGTTGAAACATTACTATTTTGTCTCACAAAAATCCGCTCTCCATCTGAAGGAATACTATCTAGTTTATAACCCGATTGTTCAAGAGTTTTTAAAACTTCCCTATCAATTTTTATTACTTTTTTTGATAAATTAGGATTTTGTTTCTTTGATTTATTTTTTAGGTTTATTAACTGTTCTATTGTGTTAACTCCATCCCCTATTACATTCGCAGGAATCCGATTCGCCGCTGCAACTATGTCTCCATTTATTAACAAAATTCTATACTCAGTTCCTGAAATATACTTTTCTACGATTATATCTCTAATACCCATTTCATTTTTTAAAAATATAATGGTTTCTTTCAACTCATTTTTTGTAGTTATATTAGAGAAAACCCCTCTTCCTCCTTTTTCATTAGTGGGCTTTACCACTACTGGAAAACCAATTTTTTCAGCATATCTTAATATAGTTTCTACTTTCGAGGTTGTTTCAAACTTCGTACCCTCAGGCACAGGTAAACCACATTTTTTTAAATAACTTTTTGTTTCATCTTTATTTTTACATATATTATAAGCCTTCTCACTTAATTTTTCGCCTTGTGACGAATTAAATACAAATTTATTGCCGTTTTTCTCCAAAGCATATCTAATCAGAACTTTGTTTTCTGAATTCGCTTCTGTAAAAAATATAACATTTACTCCTCTTCTCCATGCCTCTAAACTTATTAGGTACATACTTAACCTATTACCGTAACCATATACTGGAATGGCGTTTTTTAACTGAGGGAGCCAATTCAAATTTTCTTCTTTCATAAATTTGCCCCTTTCTAGGTTTATATTATACATTCTATGTTATTAACGTTTTACTAATGGATGAAACCACCTTAAGATGGGTATTTAATTTTTGGCTCTCTTATAATAACATTTAATAAAAAAATTTAGATGTCGTTTATGCAACGCTAGTATTTTGAACGAAATTGTTAACATTCTGTATTCTGGATTGTCCAAGCATTATAAAGTTTTATTATTAGTTTATTAAACGACAAACCGCTAAAGCAGGTGGATGTAAACATAATTGTCGACGACAAAAGACATTTTTCAAGCTAAAGTCCCGCACAAACGACTTAGGCTGAAGCATGCTCAAAACTAAAATAAACACATTCTTCTATCTTGAAAATTTCGCCCTTAAACTTCATTGTCTTCCGTTATCGTCCCTACGGTGGGGCTTTCCCACATTTATTGTCCCTAATATCTCTTTTTCTGGAAACTCATCCAGCGTTAATTTCGATGACCTTCCTTTTAGATACTGTAATATTCTACTTGGAGGATACGGCAAAAATAATATATCTGTGTTATTAATCCTAACCTTAAGAAAGTAAATTTAAATTCTTATCATGAGGTTATGTTAAACAATATCATATTGAGACTGAATATTTAATTGATTACTAAAAGAGGACGCGTTTATACGTGTCCCTCATATAACAAGAAAAATCTAGTAAGCAAATGGTAGACTCTTTTTTTAAATTTAAGTTCTTTTGAGTGTTCTAATTGTGTGTTTAAAAAAATCCAAAACATGTCTAAGTGGGCTTAGAGTTCTCCACATTCTACTAGATTTAATTTGACCATATCTTTTTTTATAAAAATCTCTCTCTTTTTCAACTTGTTTTTTCTCTTCTTCTAGTTCTTGAATCTCATCTCTAGTTAACTCCCTATTAATTTCAAAACCAATTTTAACAGGATAATCCCAATGTTGTTCGTTTACTCCTGTTACTTCAGACTTATCGTTTCCCTGAAGACACACTTCTTTAAAGTCATCAATTTCTTGTTGGTTCATACCAGCTACAACTATCACCACATCTCCATTAGATAAGTTTTCTGCAAAACCATGCATTCTTCTTGACAAGGCTTGCCTCTTAATCCAAGCAAGGTATCCAACGTTTTGAACTTTTCCTGTAACAATAAATTTTTTTCCATATAACTCCCCTTTTGGGAGATCGGTAACTTCTACTACTTTAGCAGTTCTCTTTTGAAGAGGATCTAAGATACTGTTAAAGTCAAAAAACAAACAAGACTTTTCAACATTTTTAGTCTCAGGAAAATAGAAATCAATTATTTCCTTCGGTATATCTCTTGCAATACCATCTGCGGGAAATAGATGTCCACCTAATCCTGGCCTTGTATTAGCTTCTATAATTACTCCCTTCTTACTTACACTATCAACTATCATATCCATTCCACTTACAGTTAACCCAGGTATTGCTTCCGTGGCGTCTATAGCTATTTTTTTCAAATTATCCGGTAGCACATCTGTAAGGTCCACAGAATCACCACCAGTAGATAAATTACTTGTTAATCTTAAAGGTACTACTTCTCCATCCTTTGGAACGGTTGTTAGCGAATATCCATAAGATTTAAGTAACTCTATTACAGTTGTATCAACCTTTATTACACGGCTCTTTAAATGAGGGTTTTTTTTCCTCTCTCTATTTTTGTTCTTAATTAAGTCACGAATGTTATCTTTTCCATTCCCAATCACGTTTGCAGGTATCCTATTTAAGGCCCCCACTACTTTTCCGTTTACAACTACTACACGGTACTCATTTCCAGGAATGTAAGTTTCAACAATTATATCTTGATATCCCAATATTTCTCTAACATGATATAATGCTTCTTTAAAAGAATCCATACTATTAATATTAGAAAATACTCCCTTACCTCCATTAGCGTTTATTGGTTTTAATACAAGAGGAAAACCTAATGAATTAGCGAACTGGATAATTTTTTCATCAGACTCTTCAGATGTAAAACGTTTCCCTTCCGCTACTGGCACTCCTGCTTTTTGTAAATATTCTTTAGTCAAAAATTTATTATCACAGATTTCATAAGCTAAGTCAGTAGTCTTATCGCCTTTTGATGATTCAAATCTATGCTCTTTGCCTTTATAGCTTAGCGAATATCTTATTCTCAATTTATTCTCTGGGTCATCAATAGTAAAGAACTTTAATTTCAAACCTCTTCTCCAGCCTTCTAAAGCTATTGTATACATACTTAGTTTTTTTCCAAAGCCCGCTTGTGGGACTGCATTAATAAGATGCTGTAGCCATCTACTATTATTAGATTCCATGATGTTAAATCCTCCTAATACTATTAAACGCTAACTTTATGATTTAAAAAATCTTTTAATTGCTTCTAAGAACATTCTAATAAGCAACGTTATTTTCCATATCTTACTACCTACAATACTCTGTATATCTTGTTTTACATTATCGTTCTCTTTATTTATATATAAAATCTTTTGTTTTAATTCTTCTATTCTATTTTCCAATTCTTTATTAGTAAGATTTTCAACCTTGCCTACTAAAGTAAAACCTATAATATTTAGAAATTCCCATTTTTCTTTATTTAACTCTCTTATATACGGCTTCACTGTTCCGTGATTAAAGTTTTTTTCAAAACGATTTATTTGGTTTTCATCTGCTCCAGCTAAGATAATTTCACTATAATTTTCCCCAAGCTTTCTCATAAATCCATTCAAACTCTGTTTATAAACTTTATTTCTAAACCATTGGTAATAAATTTCTGGATCAAAATCACCATTTAATACATATCTTCTAGCCTTTAATACATTATTAGTACAGGACGCTATGTCAAGTTGATTTACTACTCCGCCCCTAAGAGAGTGAATTATACCATCAAAATTTAAACTTACATTTGAATTCTCCGTACTAACCCCTTTTGTCTCAGGAAAATATAAATTAATCATTTCCTTAGGGATATCTCCTGCTTTATCCCCAAGAGAAAGTAGATAAGGATCTAATTCAGTATCTTCATTTACTGCCAATATTGTCTCTTCTCCGCTTTCATTAATCACCATATCTACAGTAGCATGTGATAATCCTGGTATTGCATTAACGGCTGTAATGGCAATATTTTTATGCTTTTCCCTTATTATATTTGTGATGTCTATTAGGTCACCATTTTTTGCTGTGAAAGAGTACAACTGATGATAATCATTATTATTATTTAGTTCCTTTATTTTAATGTCAGATTTTTTTACAGCACCTACCACTTTATTGTTTATTACGATCACGCTTATCTTTTCACCTGAAGCTAGATGTTCTACTATAACATTTTTAGCTTCTCTTAATCTCAAATCATAATCAATCACTTTTTTTAATTCATTTCGACAATAGATTTCAACTATATTTCCTTCTTTTTCAACAGGAGTTAAACATAGAGGTAACTCTGAATTTTTTACATATTGTATGAAGCTATTATATTCCACATCAAGATTAAATAACCTAAACTTTGGGGTCGGGATATTTGCATCACTTAAATAACTGTAAGTTATATATTTATTTGCACAAATATCTTTAGATAGACTAGAATTTAAGTCGCCACTAAAACCTTTAAAAAAGTGTTCTTTACTGCAGTTTCTTAAAGAATACCTTAATTCCACTTTGTCATTTATACAATAGTTGTAAAACCTTAGTTTAAGACCTCTTCTCCATCCTTCAAGCGCAATAGAGTGCATATCTGCTTCATTTACTGTAACATTCATAGAACTCAAGCGTTCTTCACAGTTATAGCTCACTATCTTTCCTCCCTAAAGTTATCTCTTAAGCAGACCTGCTACATTTCTGAGAGGCTTTGTTATTTTCCAACTATTGCTTTTTTCCATTTTGTCTAACTTTTTTTGAAGTCTTTCACAGTCCCGCTTTAATTGTTGAATTCTATCTTTCTCTTTACTTAATTCCTTCTTTGATCTTGTTGTTTTAGAGGAATTTTTTATAATTTCAAACCCTATTTTAACTGGTTTTTCCCATTTTTGTTCTAATACTTGATCTACATTTATTTTTCTACCTTTATATTCCTTTATTTCTTCTGTGAATGATTCTACTTTTGCCTCTTCACCTGCAACAACAATTGTTACTTTTTTACTTTTTTCATTTAAAACGAACCCACTTAATTTTTTTCCTACAGCTTTTTTATATACCATGTTCCTAAACCCTACACCCTGTACATTTCCATAAACTACCATTCTTTTGCTTATAGAATTCTTAGGATGATTTGGGATTATTACTTCTTTTGCTGCTCCTCTATGCAAAACATCTACAACTTTATTATAATCAAAATAAAAGTTTAATACATTTGGATTTATAGCTTTAGTTTCAGGAAAATAATAATCTACAATCGCTTTAGAAACATCTCTCCCCTTTCCTGTCATTGGAAATAAGCCTCCTCCAATATTAGGTCGAGAATTAAGTTCTAAAACAAAATTGGTATCTTTATTTTTATCTACCATTATATCTACCCCACATACTGGTAATTCTGGGAGGGCCTTGACAGCACTAATGGCAATTTTCTTTGTTTTTTCACTTAGATCATCCGTAACATCTACAGTCTGTCCACCTTGAGAGTGGATTGTGCTACTATTCAAGTTAATTCTTTGGCCATTTTCAGGAATATAGTTTAAGCTATAACCTGCTTGCGTGACAAATTTTTTTAATTTTTCATTAATCTCAATTCTATAATCTCCACCATGTGGGTTGTTCTTTATTAGATTGTTTTGTAATTCTATTAATTCTTTAATTGAATTTTTACCATTACCTACCACATTAGATGGAATCCTTTTAAATGCTCCAACTACACTATTATCCACAATAAACAATCTAGTATCTTCTCCGTCAACCTGTTCTTCCACAATAATTTCTTTATATCCCATAACATTTCTTAAATGTTTTAATTTTTTTATAAACGTGTCTCTATCACTAATGTTAGTCGTTACACCTATACCTAAACTAGCGTTTGTAGGTTTTAGAACCAAAGGATACTCTAAATCATTTACATAATTAATAATTTCTTCATCTGAATCTTCTTCACTAAATCCTCTTCCCTTAGGGGTAGGGACATTGTTGGCAATTAAATACTTTTTTGTTGCTTCTTTACTTTTTGTAATACGCCTCACGTCTTTAGGTACTATTTGTGCTAAAGACAACTGGAAATCAATTGTTTTGTTACCATTGCTCAAAGCGTATCTGATCTTTATTCGCTCATTAATATAAGCTTTATAAAATTTTAATGTCAGTCCTCTTCTCCAGCCTTCCAAAGCTATAGCGAACATTGTAGCATTTGCTCCATATGCTTCTTTCGGTATTATGTTCTTTAATGTATCAAGATAAACATCATTCGTTTCTTTCATATTCATCACCTTTACTCCTTTTTTAACTAGATCTACTAAATAAACTTTTAATAAACCGTGAAGGTTTATTTATCTTCCAAGCCATGCTATTTACTAAACTTTCATACCTACGTTTGACGAGCATGTTTTCTTTTTTAACTTCCAATAGTTCTTTCTTTAATACCAATAATTGTTCTACTAGTTGTCTGTCGTTCTTTATAAATTTAAATCCAGCCTTAATAGGTAATGGCCATTCTTTTTCTTCAATTTGCTTTACATTAATTAAATTAGTAGAATATAATATACTTTTTAGTTCGTTAAAAATATTTTTATTATAAGAAGAGAGTACAAATTCTATTTTACTACTATCACTTTTTTTCAAAAATCCAAATACATGATTTACTAGAAAGAAATCATGTATATAGTTAAAAAAATTAGGGTTTAATATTTCACCAGAAACAGTCAGTTTTTTGCTATAAAGAAAGTAAGGTTTTAAATTGATAACTGTTGAAACGACAGCGGTACCATTAGATAGTGGATCTAATACATCATGCAAGTCAAAGTAGATCCGTTCCTTATTTGGTAGTTGTTTCCCAGCTGTCTCTGGAAAGTAAAAGTCGATGATGGCAGCAGGGATATCACGTGCTTTTCCTTTAATCGGAAATAATAAACCACCGATTTGTGCCGTCGGGTTTAACTCAATAACAACTGCTCGTTCTTCTGCTTCAGCTTTCTCATCAACAATAACGTCTACTGCGCCATGTGTTAAACCATCTACAGCATTTAAAGCATTTACAGCAATATTCTTTGTCGTTTCATCCAACGTATCCAACACATCGATAGGGTCGCCCCCTATAGAAATATTACATTTATCGCTTAAATATATATGTGCTCCCTTCTCTGGAACGCTATCCAATGTATAGCCTTTTCTGCCAATAAAATCAATGATCTCATCGTTTACAGGTATAGGACAACTTTCTAAACGAGGATTTAAACTACGTTGTTCATTTTTTAATTGAATTAGCGCTTGAATTGAATTTACCCCGTCACCAACAACATTTGGGGGAACTCGATGCATAGCACCAACTACTTTATCACCTACGACATATAACCGATAATCGTTTCCCGAAATATGTTTTTCCAATATAATATCTTGGTATCCAAGTTCAGATCGTAAATAAGATACAGAATGTATTAACTCTCCAGATGTGGTAATGTTTGAAATCACCCCTCTGCCAAAGCTACCATCTATTGGTTTAATAACTACTGGGTAACCTATTTCATTAGCATAGGCAACAATAGCCTCATCGGGTTCTTCATTTGTAAACTGTCTCCCCTTTGGAACGGGGACATCAGCCCGGCTTAATGCCTGCTTCGTTAAATCCTTATCTTTTCCAATACGCACTGCATCATTTGTAACCTTATCTCCTCTTGTTCGAAAGAAATAATGTGTATGGCTTTCTGATCGCAAAGAAAATAATTGACCTGGGTTATCTACATACCACGTAGACATCTCTTTAAATTTTTCTGAATCCTTTACATGCCAGCGCAGCGTTAATCCTCTTCGCCATCCTTCCAAGGCCACAGCATATGCATCTAATAAATAGCCTTGGGCATCAGTAACAATTTCATTGGAGAGATGGGGTAACCACTCCGAACTTATCTCTTCCATTTGTCTTTCTCCTCCTAGTACACCTACATATTGTTTGTTTCATGAATCTTAGCAGTTAATTGCTTAAACGTGTTAAACGCTTTTCCGTTAAATAAATCCGAAACTAATTTACCTTCTGCCTCTAAATAATAATTACCTAACTGTTTATCGATTTCTTCGTTAAAATCATCGTAATTACCTGGTTTAGGAGTAAATTCGCCAAATACCAGCTCATCAGACGACCTTAAAAAGTCAATGCGTATGAATGGAGCGGGAATTTGTAAACTTAACGTACGGGCCATTTCTATTTCTTCTTGAGAAGCACCTTCACCAAGAAATGATGATTCTTCATACTTACCAGTACGAATTCGGTTTCCAAAAGCGTCCCACCAACAATGTTTTTGTTCAGGAAAACGAGTTATTTCTAGAATAAGACCTACTCGGCCATAAAAGCAATAAAATTTTATATCCCTAGCTGGTTCCTTATTATTTTGATCGGCTAAAATTAGTTCTTCCGTCATCCACTCATTACGATGTACCCAGCCAGTCAATATATCTTTTTTCATATGTGCTATTAATTCATCCCAATTGGATATTCGTACCCCGCGTTTCACATCTATTATATCATTTAATTGATATACGAGATATACACCGCGAGAACCAGCACCATCAGTAGGTTTAATAACAATTCCTTCTTTTGCTGGAAGATTTTCCATCTGGTATGTTTGATTCGACACCCAAGGTCTTCTTATTTCGAAAGCATCTATAAATTTATATGCATCTTTTTTATCATCCAATAACCATTCCGGTAAAGCGCCAATTAACTGACTTTGACGAATACGCATGTTTAAACTTGCTCGAAAGGACGCCGATTGCTTTAATGGTAAAGCGTTATCTTCAACTAAACCTGCGCGAATAATGAATTCTGGTATTTCTTCCAAGGATAAACCTTGTAAAACTTTTGCATATACGAAATTCCTATAAATATCATCATCATGCATAAATAACCTAGCTGCATACAATAGGGCTTCCTGATAGTTTGCTAAATGTTGTTGTTTATCTTCTACTACTTTTTCTACAAAATCAATAAGTTCACCGCTGTTTTTTAGCTCACGCATATTTTCTACTACCGTGTGGCTTTTCAATTTTCTATCGTCTAATGACAAAGCTTGTAATTGTTGTTGTGTTTGTAATAATTGTTGTTGTATTTGCTCTAGTTCTGTTTCTAGTCTTCGTACATACCCTTGTGTTTTTTCTGTTGCAAAAAATTTTTCTTTTAGCTTCCTTAATGGTGTAAATAATTTCCATGTATTACTAGATGTAATGTTTTTAATTTCTTTCCTATCTTTTTTCTGTTCTGACTCAGCTTGAGCTATTAAAGCTTCTTTACGTATTAACTCTTTCAACAAAGCATTCTCTTTTTGTGATTCTGTTTCTACATCTGAAGCTGTTTCGTTCGACTTTAACGCTTGTTGTACATTTTTTTCACTAGGGTGCTTTTGTGTCATTGTACCCATCTCCCTTATTGGAAACGTCATGATTTACAATCCAATCTTGCAAATGAAGCATATACCTCTGATTAGCGGTGGTACTATTTCCCCAATTATCAAAAGATAGTTTCACATATTTCAAGCGCATGTTGTTTAATTGTTCTCTTTCTCTATCACTGTATGGGAGCCATTTCCCTTTTTTATTAAAGTATTCCTGCACTCTATGCGCGCACTTTCTCATAACATGGGCCTTTTTCTTTTCTTCCATGAGTAGTGCAACAAACATTTCATCTAATACGACTGTCGCCATATTTGGAGTTATATCAGGCAAGTAAGCCTGTTTTTCTGTAAGAGCTTCTGCATTTCGAATTAGCAAGACTTCACAACGAACTACATCTCCTATTGTTAAAACGGGAATATAATTTTCATTTATAAAAGCTCGTATATTCGAGTTCATTTCATTGCTTATTTTCAAGCAATAGGTGTCCATTTGCATAAGTGCTATTCGATAGTCTGCTGCATGAATGGCTTTTATTTCTTGAAGTAATAACGCTGTTGAATGTCTAAAGTCTCCAGCAATAACAATATCAAAATAGTTCTTTGGTTCGACATTAGCCTGCATATGTTGTGGCGCTACAAAAAGTCTTGTTTCTTGGGATGGAGGAAAGAATACATTGCCACCATTATGATGATAATATCTATATGCAGCTGCATATTCTTTTCGAGTTCCGAATAGATATCCGCTATATCCAAATGTTTGATTATTTGTCAATGAACTTTCCGTTTGTCTTTGAAATGATAATGGGCCCGTGTTTAAAGCAACTACTTCATGATCTCCAAATGCATGTTTTAAACGGTAAACATATTCACTATCTCCTGCAAAACGAACAGTATCCCAGTAACCAACTTTTTCTACCACTCTATTTCGATCAAACATCAGTGATGACATATTATTAAAAATATAATAGCCAGGTAAACCTCTACGAAACGCAGTAATTTGTTCCGTAATTCTGACTTGTTGTGACATGTTAGCTACTGCATTTGTTTGGATTAAATGAGCCACTTGGATTTCAATTTTTTTGGGGTGCGCCCAATCGTCTGCATCATTAACAGTAATGTAACCTCCTGAAGCAGCTTGCAAGCCAATATTTCTAGCTACATAAGGGCCACTATTTACAGGAGTTGTAAGTAGACGAATGCGTTGATCCTTTCTAATATGCTCCTCTACCACTTTTTTTGTTTGGTCTTTACTACAATCATCGACAACGATAATCTCTAAATTTTTCCAAGTTTGTACAATCAGCGAGTCTAACGTAGTAGAAATGGTATGTGCTGCATTAAAAACAGGAACGATAATAGTTACTTTTTGCATCCCTTGGGCATGATCAAGCTTTTCTTCACTTCTAAAACCATCATAATAAGTAACGTCTCTTTTTATAGTGACTGTTGGGAGCTCGTAAAAAGTAAAAACCTTATTAATCCAATCAAGTCGTTTACTTATATTCGTCTCTACATTTACTGCAGCTAAAAACAAGTCTGGGTGCTGTTGTTTATCTAACATATGGTAGATAATAGTTTTCGCTTTCTCTCTATTTCCTATCAGAAGATGACATTCACTTTCAACAATTGCTAATTTGCGCAAGTGCGCTTGACCCGCGTCCTTTAGCTTAGCTTCCGGGATAAATTTCAAAGCCTTTTCAGCACTTATTTCAGTTTGAAAACTTGCATACCATAAAGCTAACTCCCAAGCAATCGCTCTTCGCTCATAACGCTTTGTTGTCGTTTTATATTTGTATTTTAATTCATTAATAACTCGTTCAGTAAAGCCAAGGTTATATAAATAATATCGATATGATTTTAATTGATTGTCAATTTTTTTTCTTCTATATAAACGACTATAGAGTTCGCGACGATCACGTTTACCGATAAGCGCAGCAACTACTTCTCCCGCTTGTTCTTTTAAGTGACTCATATATAAAATAGTTTTCCACCATTTGCTGTGTAGAATATCTTGAAAAACAGCTTCTGTTCTAATTCGCATCTCTCTTGTTTCTTGTTGTTGCGCTTTTTTTTCTGCTATAACTTGATTCAGATTTGCTAACTCAGCTTCTAGCGCAGCATTCTTTTCGTTTGAAGTGTCCAGCTCTCCTCCCCAATGGTTCATAGCTATTCCCTTACCTTTCGTCTAGAGATGGCTACTTTATCTGCAATGATTGGATAGTGCAAGCTTAACCACTGCTTCATGTCCTCTGTTTCTACATACCAATGTATCGGGCTATCAAAAGTTTTATTTACTTGTTCCACACCTTTAACCAATAAATCTGTTTTTCTTTCAGCTTTCAGTTGATTTGGCATAATAACATCCGTTGCCAATGCTTTTATTTTTGGAACATAACGTTGATGTTCGGCCAAAACAATTGGGTCAACAACGATAGAATGATTCGCTTTAACCGTTTCACCATAAACGATCATTTGTACTTGCGTTCCATCTAGATAATCTCTGATGGAGGGGTCAATATCTAGCTGGAAGGACAAATCATAATAATGTAATTGAACGATCCCTATCTTCTTTTGTTGCTTATTCCAATATTGAAGCTCATCTAACAATATCGCATTGTTAATTCTGAAATCAGAAACAATCACCACATCAAAATGACGTTCTCCATTGACAGCTTCTCGATCAGGCCACATTGGTTCAGGGACAGGAAATGGTCGCTTTGTTAAAGGATAAGCGTAGTACAAGGATGAAGCCCGTTTATGATAATATTCTAAGCTATTCACATATTCTCTACGCGCGCCCATAAAGAAACCATTATACCCAAAGGCTGAGCTTCCCGTTAAAGATGTCGCTGTTTGTCTCGGTAAAGATAAAGGGCCGCTGTTAAGATCTACATAGCTTTGCTTCCCAAAAACTTTTATTAATCTTCGCTTAAATTCACCATCTGCAGCAAATCGGACACTATCCCAATAACCAATTTTCTCTAGGACTGGATTTCGACGAAACATAATAGATGACATATTCGGAAAGATATACTTCCCAGGTGTGCCTCTTCGGTAAAGCTGTAAATCTTCTGTTAATCGTGCGTGTTCAGATGTATTAGCAATTATTTGCTTGTTTTCCATTAAATGCGTGACTTGAGTTTCTATTTTTTGTTTGTGAGACCAATCGTCTGAATCATTAATCGTAATAAATTCCCCAGTTGCTTTTTGCAAACCTATGTTTCGGGCAACATATGGACCACTATTTTTAGGTGTGTGCAATAATTGAATGCGAGAATCTTTTTTCATATAAGATTGAACGACTTTCACGGTATCGTCAGGACTGCAGTCATCCACGATAATTAATTCTAAATTTTTCCATGTTTGTGTCAAAATAGACTCTATCGCTATTTGGATACCGTTCTCTGCCTTAAAGGCGGGCAAAATAACGGTAACTTTAGGTCCATTTGAAATAGAATGCTCTTGTTCTGATAAGGTTTTTAAACCATCATAATGAAATTTGCCAAAGCTGTTTTTTTCAATCGTTATAGGATCCAATTGATAGTAGCTCATCGCTTTATTAATCCATACGAGGCGCTGCTCTACAGTAGGCTCTAAGTTGGCAAGCGCTAAATATAGATCTGGGTGTTCATGAGCATCTGCCATATCTGATAATACTGTTTTCGCTTCTACTTGTCTGTTTAACTTATTAAAGCATTCTGCTTGTAAAATGGCTATCTTTCTTTGTTTATCCACATTCTTTTCGGGGGCTACATCTTGAAAATAGGCTAAGGCTTGTTTTGCTCCTTGCTCTGTTTCTTGATTTAAATACCATAATACGAGTTCCCAAGCAGACTGACTTTTTATAATTGGATCATTTGTTGTTTCATGTAAATGTTGCAAATCATGAAGAGCTTTTTCAATAAACCCTAAATTATAAAGATGATATTTAATTTGTTTTAATTCTTTGCGTTTTTGATTCCTCTTCCCATTTAACATCCTCACTAGTTTCTCTTTGAGTGTTGGTGAAAAGAAGTCTCCAATAGCTTTTCTTTGTTTTTCATTTAATGCCTCGTATAAAAACCAGTCCATGGGGGCGGTTACGACTTGTTTCCATTTTATATCCATCTATTCATACACCACCTATAAATTGAAAGTTCACCAAATAGCGAAAAAGCCTTATTTAGGCTTTCTCACGAACTTTTATATTCTTTACAATCCCTTGTGATTCTCTATATTTAGTGACCGCTTCTTTGGCTTCCCCATCAAACTTAATTTGCCCTTTTTCCATCCAAATTGCTCTCGTGCAAATTTGTTCAACAAATCCCATATTATGGGAGACGATGATAACTACTTTAGCAAGTGACATCATATCTTGTATTTTCTCACTTGCACGTTGTTTAAATGCCAAGTCCCCTGTTGATAAAGCTTCATCAATAATAAAGATATCTGGTTTTAAAATTGCGGCAATACTAAACCCTAAGCGAGCTTTCATACCACTGGAATAGTCCTTCACCGATTTATGAATTTTCTCTCCTAAACCAGAAAATTCTACAATCTCATCAAATTTTTCATTCACTCTTTTTTTAGGTATGCCTAATAGCATAGCATTTAAAAAAATATTATCTTTACCACTCAACTGCGCATTAAAGCCGGTACCATAACCTAACAAAGCAGATGTTTCTCCATTTATTTGTAGGCTTCCCGTATCGGGTGATAATATTTTTGTCAATACTTTACAAAGCGTACTTTTACCAGCTCCATTATGACCAATAACACCTAATACTTCTCCTTCTTTCACTTCAAAATTAACATTTTGTAATGCCCAAAAAATACCCGTGTTTAATTTATACGATACACCAATATCATTCGCTTTAATAATTGTATTATCTGTAACGATAGACTGTTTTTTTTCTAATTGAAGGTTGCGATGTTTGCGAGGCGGCCTTGGTGGAACCGTTGCCCGATATTCCTTAATAATTTCTACTGGGTCACCTATTTTGCGAACATTTCCTTTATCTAACCATACTAAACGGTCACAATTTCGTTGAGCATAACGCAAACTATGCGTAACAATTATGACCATTTTTGCATTTTTAACCAACTCTTTCATTTTTACTGCAGCTTTGCGGCTAAATTTAGCATCTCCTGTGTTTAAAGCTTCATCTAGAATGAGAATTTCTGGTTGCAAATGAGAAGCGACACTAAAGCCTAGTCTTGCTTTCATACCACTCGAATAATATTTCATTGGTTGATCAAAAAAATCTCCAATATCTGAAAAGGCATGGATGTCATCAATATAGCGATTAATCATTTCTTTATTAATCCCTAACATCATACCATTTAAATATACATTTTCTCTTCCAGTTAGTTCTTTATTAAAACCCATACCAAAAGAGAACAATGCCGTAACATTGCCGTCTACTTCTAGCTCACCCTTGTCTTCTTGGAGGATGCCTGTAATAATTTTACTTAACGTCGTTTTCCCCGCACCATTTGAACCAATAATCCCTAAGATTTCCCCTTTATGGCCAGTAAAATTAATATCTTTTAATGGCCATACCTTTTGTTTGTGATCTATATCATTTCTATTTAATTTTAAGTAGCGCAATACACGTGATTTATAATCATCACGTTGATTTCCTGCATAAAACGACACACCAATATTTTTTGCTATTATGACATGTTCTTCTTGATGATTGTTATCGACTTTTTGCTCGGAGTTCATCGAATCCCTCTTTTTATAATGCTTTTATAATTTTATGTTCATTCTTACTGTAATAATAAATCATAAACATACATGCAAGTGACGCAAGTAAAAAGATAACCCCTAATCCTGTAAGGTCAGGATTTTGATGATATATCAAAATGTCTCGGTATGATTCAACGATAACAGCAATTGGATTTAGATCAATGATCCAACTAAGTTTCGTCCCTTCAAAACGACCACCCTGCCATATAATTGGGGAAGCGTAAAAGAAAATACGAATAACGTAAGTAATGAGATTATCAATGTCTCTAACAAATACAGTGACAAAGCTTAAAATTAAACCAATAGATAATAAAAACACGGTCTGCACTACAATGATGGCAGGTAAGTAAACAATGTGCCAACCTGGTACTACACCGTATAATGTTAAAAATATAGCTATCACTACTAAACCAAATGCAAAATTGAATAACTGCGTAATGGTAAATGAAAGTGGGAAAATCGATTTCGGCAAGTATACCTGATTAATAATCGAGCTATAGCGCATAATTGATTTAGCAGAACTATTTATTGATGAGCTGATGCATCGCCACGCTACTAAACCTATTACAAGAAATAACGGGTAGTTTGCGACATCATCTCCTCGATTTAAAATAATGACGACTAAAAAGTAATATACTAACACGTTTAACAAAGGATCTAATAACCACCAGAAATAGCCAAGATAACTATTACGATGTTCTGCCTTCAACCCTGATTTAACCAAATAATATAATAAATCTTTTCTTTTTAGTATTTCTTTTATATAAGTTTTCATTAAAAAATAACCTCTTATAAAAAATTTATTTGCAAATTCTATAACAATAAGTTCGTTTTACATTTGCTTTAATTTACGCACAAAAATATCTTTCATGGAAATCACTGCATAATTCACAAAATACCATATACTTTTCCCTAATGGCTGGTTTTCAATATGACGGAATAGGTTCCAATTTTGTCGTGCTGCTTTCAATTTATTACTAGAAATAGAATTTTCGACGACACGATATTTAGCTAAAACTTGAGGAATACCATATGCCAAGAAACCTTTCCTTGTAATAGTTAACCAATAAGCATAGTCCTGTCTCGTGCGAATATTGACCATCTCTAGTCTTCCAACTTTTTCTCGATCAATCATTACAGTCAAGCAGCCAATAACACATCGTTTCATTAATTGGTTATAATCAACTACATTTGGCACACTCATAATATCACTTGTTTCAGACCCATTTTCACGTATCCGCATATATTTGGTGAAAGAAAAAGCAATATTTTTATGTTGCATGAATGCAAGCTGCACCTCCAGTTTTTCTGGAAGCCATAAATCATCACTATCTAAAAAAGCAATATAGCGACCCTCCGCTATTTCCATCGCTTTGTTTCTGGCAACTGCTGAACCGCTATTTGTTTCTAGTACGACAAGTTTAATCCGCCTATCTTTTTGCTGATACTTTTCCACACAAGCGACCGTACCATCTTTAGATTGATCATCCACAATGATCATTTCCCAATTCTTGTATGTTTGTGCCAGTACGGATTTTATGGTCTCACCTATAAACTTTTCGGCATTGTACGCAGGTGTAATAACTGATATAAGCGGTTGTAAGTGATTATTTTCCATTTATTTTACCAGCCTTTTCAATTCTTTTATTGTTTCGTCGTTAAATGACTGTACCAGTTTATTAACTTATCAGCTTGCGATTGCCAATTCAACTCATTTTCCACCGCTTCTTTTCCGTTTTTCCCCATTTCAATGGCTTCTTGCGGATGTTCTCTTAAATAATTTATCGTTTGTCGAATCTCAATATCATTATATGGGTCAACTGTTAAACCGCATTTATAAGTATCAATAAAATCCTTCCATACTGGAAAATCAGAACAAATAATGGGGATGCCAGCTCCCATGTACTCAAAGAACTTCGTTAATTCTTTACGTTTATAATGGTCTGTCGGTGGAAAAAGAGCTAAACCTGCCAACCACGTTTCATTAAAATATCTATCTTCTATTACTTCTTTTTCAATATACTGATCAATTCCTTCAATAACTAATTGTTCCCTTTTATTATCAGATACCTGAAACATTTCTTCAGCTAGATCCTTAGGACATTTACCAACAAAGTGAACACAGATATCGTCAACTATAGTAGGTATTTTAGCATGAAGTAAAGCACCTCGTACATGAGACACATTACCAGTATACAACAGTTTACCTTTTTTAGACGTGTTTAGCTTTCTTTCACTGTATTCTGTTGTAAATCTGTCACTTAATATCGGGTAATTTAATATTTGTATCCCGTTTGGATAAAAATCTTTGTAATATTTTTCAGCTAAACACATTTGCATATGTGTTGTAAAAAACTTTTCCATAAGCTTATACATTTTTGCTATCAACTTTTTTACGGGTGTAGGTAAGTAATCTTTCTGTAGAATACTTGTAACATAGTCCTCATGAATATCGTATATCACAACATTTTTTTTCTTCTTTAATAACCAACCAATAGGTAAAAGCTCTGGATCATGAAAATGATAAATATCAGCTTCTAGTTTTTTAGCCTTCTTCCAAGCTTGAATCGTACCAAAAAACATTCGTTTCCATCTGGAATTATATCTTCGTATCGGTAAGTGTGAAACATTCGTTTTTTTAGGTTGTGTTTCATTTTCAGACTCTGGAGCTAATAAAATAACCTCATGGCCAGCTTTACTTAGCGACACACATTCTTTATGAAAAATACGTGGATCAAAAGGATGATGAACCGTTGTTATATGAACAACGCGTTTGGGTGTGACCATTTAATATCAACTCCTGTCTCTTTCTATGTTAATCCTTTTTATTGTGCTTTCAAAAACATACTCATATTGTTTAATAATATCATCAACATGAAATTCATTGACTCGTTTTTTTCCTTGTTCGACTATGTTACGCGTTTGCTCTTCTGATTGTATAAGTATATTATAGATATTTTCAGCAAGACCCTCGCTATCTTCTACTTCACTTAACACGCCGTACATTCCGTTTTGTAAAACCTCAACAGCACCTGGTTTTGCCTTCGTGGACACTACTGGGAGTCCCGTTGCTAAAGCTTCAGCCAGTACATGACCAAACCCTTCTCTCCTAGAAGATAAAACAAACACATCGGCATGCTTGAAATATACATACGGATTGTTTTGAAAACCGAGGAAAAAGACACTCTTTTCTACGTTTAACTTATGAGCTAACTGCTTCAAATCTAATTCTAATTTACCTTCTCCTAAAATAACCAAGATAGTATTCAAGCGTTTCCTTACTTTTGCAAAAGCATAAAGTAATGTCTTATGATCTTTATCTTCTACCAGTCTTCCTGCTGTTATAATGACCGGATTTTCTCTTTGAAACAATCCAATATGTTGTTTAGCTATCTGCCCTTTTTCTACACTTTGTTGTATTCTATCGATATCAACTGGATTATAAATGACAGTAATTTTATCAGCGGCTACCTTATAGCGATTTACAATATTTTCCTTTACCCCTTCAGATAAGGCAATGACATGAGAAGCGAACTTATACAGTATTCCATATAATCGAAGCTTAAGGTCTGTTTTTTTCGTTCCCCCTAAATAAGCAGCTTCTCGGACAATGTTTTTCGCTTTCGTTAATGATAATAATCTCGCAAGGATAGCAATCGTATTATAATTAGGGATGGTACTAAAAACAATATCTGCACGCTCTTTTCTAATGACCTTTGCCAATGGTATAATGGCTGATCTTAATCGCTTCTTTGACAATTTTACAAATAAAACGTCAGGCTGCAAATGAGCCTCATAATCACCATTATAATTTAAAGTAACAAGTACAGGCGAGTACTTGTTTCTATCTATATTATTAACAATATTTAACATCGTTCTAGCAGCGCCACCAGAGCCGAGTTCATAAATAAAAAAGATAATTTTTATTCGAGTCAAGGTATTAACCTTCCTTTTATAGTATAATACAAATAAAGCAAGAGCTATAAGTTTTCATGAGAAAAAAGCGACCACCTGTAAATCATACTAACAGGATGCTCGTTTAAATGTAGCAGCTTACGAGCACAGTGTTGCCCTCCACCTCTTATATAAGGCAGCTTGCTTTTCTATTTTACATATTTAATAACATTTTAGAAATTATACCATAGCATAACAAATAAATAAATTGTCGAAATCCTTAGCAAAATAATGAAGAGAGTTACAGTATCATCACACTGCAACTCTCTTCTAAAATTGCGAATTAAGTTTATTTTAGAAGAAGGAAGTCACTGCCTTATTAACACTTACCTTTCTGTCTCTATATTTGATAGTTTTTCCTCCATATATTTTCTCACATCATCATACAAATCTTCACGATGTAAAGCAAAATCGATCGTTGCTTTTACGAATCCAATTGTTCCGCCTATGTCATATCTTTTACCTTTAAATTGATAGGATACGATGTTTTCAATTTGATTTAATTTTTCGATAGCATCTGTCAATTGGATCTCTCCGTCTTTTCCAGGTTTCAATTCTTTTAAGATAGGGAAAATTTTTGGCGATAATATATATCTTCCCATAATCGCTAAGTTGGAAGGTGCATTTTCTAAGGTTGGCTTCTCAACTAAAGATTCTACCACACGAATAGAAGAATGAGCATCTTCTTCGATCAATGGTTTAATAATGCCGTATTTAGAAACTTCTTGATCAGGTACCTCTTGAACACCTACTACAGATGTTTCATTTCTTTCATATACATTCATTAATTGTTTTAAGCAAGGCTCCTCGGCTTCAACAATATCATCACCCAGCAATACAGCAAAGGGATCTTCCCCAATAAAGCTATGAGCACATAAAATAGCGTGCCCTAACCCTCTTGGTTCTTTTTGGCGAATGTAGTGAATATTTGCTAGATTAGAAATGGAACGAACCATCTTTAGCAAGTCCGTTTTTCCACTTGCTGCTAATTTCTCTTCAAGTTCATAAGAAATATCAAAATGGTCTTCAATCGCTCGTTTACCTCTTCCTGAAATAATAATAATATCTTCAATGCCAGAATCCACAGCTTCCTCTACAATATATTGAATAGTGGGTTTATCTACAATTGGTAGCATTTCCTTTGGTTGGGCTTTCGTAGCTGGCAGAAAACGTGTGCCTAAACCCGCAGCAGGAATAATTGCTTTTTTTACTCTCATTACCAAATCTCCTTAGTATACTCTATATCATGAATAGATTCTTTTCATGCAACAATTTCTATACAAAAAGTTAAACCAAGTTTATCATATGGGGTAATTATATCCCACTATTAAACATTAAAATACATGTAATTGTTATACAAAACATGTATAATAATCTTGATAGATATAAAAGCTTTTACTAATGAATGACAAAGTTCGTTTAATTATACTCTTGCAAAGAAAGAAGGCATGAAACCATGAGTTTATACGAAAAAATTCTAAACAAAGAAGAAAAGATTTCTGTCATTGGTTTAGGTTATGTCGGCCTACCGTTAGCTATTGAATTTGCAAAGAAATTTGATGTTGTCGGTTTTGATTTAAATGAAAAAAAGCTGGATAAATATTTATCTGGTGTAGATGTTACAAATGAAGTAGGAGATGACATGGTGAAACGTACAACCATGTCATTTACAAGTAAGGAAGAGGATATTGCACCATGTAAATTTCATGTGGTAGCAGTTCCTACACCAATTAATACAGATAAGACCCCGGATCTTAATCCAGTTATTGGTGCTAGTAGAACTGTAGGTAAACAATTAACGAAAGGTTCTATCGTCGTTTATGAATCTACTGTATACCCTGGGACAACAGAAGAAATTTGCATTCCCATTCTTGAAGAAGAATCGGGATTAAAGTTTGGAACAGATTTTAAAGTTGGGTACTCTCCAGAGCGTATTAATCCTGGTGACAAAGTGAACACTTTAACAAAAATCACAAAAATTGTATCTGGTTGTGATGGTGATTCTTTAAAGGAAATTGCAGCTGTATATGGTTCTATTATTGAAGCAGGCATTCATGAGGCAGAGTCCATTAAAGTTGCTGAAGCTGCAAAAGTAATTGAAAACTCACAACGAGATATTAATATCGCTTTTATGAATGAACTTGCTATGGTATTTGATAAGATGGATATTAACACGAATGCTGTATTAAAAGCAGCAGGAACAAAATGGAACTTTTTGAAATTTACGCCAGGGTTAGTTGGTGGCCATTGTATCGGGGTAGACCCTTACTACTTTACATACAAAGCTGAACAGCTAGGCTACCATTCACAAATCATACTATCTGGTCGAAAAATTAATGATGACATGGGCAAATTTATTGCTAACAACATCATTAAAAAGATGATTAGAGCCAAACAAGAAGTCAATCATGCAAAAATTGCAATCTTGGGTATTTCATTTAAAGAAAATGTTGCTGACGTGCGTAATACCAAAGTCATTGATATTATTAACGAATTAAAAGAGTATGGTATTGACGTCCTCGTTCATGATCCAGTAGCTGAATCAACAGACGTTTACGATGAATTTGGCATTACGCTGGTTGACAAAGAAGAACTAAACAACTTAGATTGCGTAGTTTTAGCTGTACCACATGAAACGTTTAAAGAAAACTATACGTTAGATGTGCTTGATAAAATGTTTAAGACAGACAAAAAAGTGCTTGTTGATATTAAGAGCATTTTTGAACAAAGAGAATGTGAAAAACAAGGCTTCAGTTATTGGAGTCTGTAAAACAAAAAATAAGAAAGACCTTCATGGTACCGCCCCCCCGAAAGTTAGAGTGAAAAATCTATCTTTCGGGGGTGTTTTTATGGTTAGATATAGTGAATAATTTAAAATAAAGCTTGTTACGGAGTATTTGTATGGAGATATTGGATATAAATTATTGACGAAAAAATACATATGCCTTCTCAAACACCATTAAAAGATTGGGTAAGAACGTATAAATCTCAAGGGGTAGAGGGATTAAAGCGAAGAAAAAGGAAGGAAACGTACTCTGTTCAATTTAAATTTAGATACGATACAATTTATGTTAGACACAGGTGCTTCTTATCAAGAAACTGCAAATAAATTTAAATTGAACAATCCTTCATTAATTCACCGATGGATGAAAACCTTTAATGAAGGAGGGGTAGAAGGCCTGAAATCAAAGTCAAAGGGGCGACCTTCTATGTCTAAAAAACCAAACAAACAGAAAAAAGAAGAGAAAAAACGGACGGGTGAAGAAGAATTGGAAAGAGAGAATGAGTTACTAAGACTAGAAAACGCGTATTTAAAAAAGTTGAGAGCTTTTCGGGAAAATCCGACTGCCTTCCACGAAAAGCACAAGCAAAGGTGGCATTCGAACTCAAAGAAGAAGGATTCCGATTAAAAGATGTTCTACTTGTCGTGCGTATCCCAGAAGCAACTTACCACTACCAGGTGAAAAAATTTGACAGCGAAGATCCGGACGCAGAATTAGAAAAAATCATTACTGACCTATTTAAAAAGTTTCATAAACGCAATGGTTATAAACGTATCACAGAAGAATTAAAGAAATTAGAACATCCTATCAAACAATAAATGTATTATTAGGAAAAATTAAGAAAATGCAAAGAGTTAAAAAGACGGATTGAAGATATATATACTGGTACAACCATGAACGTTCAAAACGAAAATTGGCTGGATTAAGTCCAATAGAATACCGAACTCAATCCAGCAATCAGCTGCATAATAAAAACTCTAACTTTTAGGAGTAACCACCTAATTGAAATTTAGAATAGTATTTTATGTCTTTTATATATTAATTTTGTCGCTCTAGAATATATTACCATTTATGGTATTTTTAAATTTTTCCCTTCACCTAAATGTCTTATTTTATATATGGCGATTCTCCGCCTCAATCTCTTTCGATCCTAATATTAAGTAATTTAACTCCTCTTTTGGAATCTTATTAAACTCTCCACGTTTCACCAAATAAAAGCCAATACCTAGCACAATCCACACGACCAAGGCAATTTGAGATTCTATACCGAGAAAAGCCGGTGATCCAGGTATTAATAATAATGCTAAAAAGATTAAGCTAGCTAGCATCCCAACACCTGAAATGGTTTTCTTAAATGGAGAAACGATATGTTTCTTCGGATTGAATGCGACTGTTTTCTTTGTTTTAAATAATGTAAACGCCGTGTAACAAGTATAAAAATAAGCAATGGTTACACCTATAGAAGACATGTCGACGACCCATAATAGTGCTTCTCTTCCAAACCATGGAGCAAATGCAGAAACGACGACAGTAAAGATGATCCCAATGTAGGGGGTTTTATATTTCGGATGCAGTTTTGAAAAGCTGGCAGGTATTATTTTCGCTCGTGACATTGCAAATAGTAGACGGCTTGAAGAAATAATAAACCCGTTCAACCCCGTAAATACTCCCATCGTTAATGCCGTTACTAAGAGCACTAAGCCAATGGTGCCAAGCAATTCTTGAATGGCTGCTCCTGTTCCCCATACATGATCCTCTGCGACTAAGCCTTCCCATGGCTGTGTCATAGCAGTGGCTAAAATCATTAAACTGTACAAGACAGCTGCAAAAAAGATCGCCATAATAATTAAGGAAAATGCTTTTTTAGATGAGAAATGAAATTCTTCGGCTGCTTGTGGTACATTGTCAAAGCCAACATACGCCCAAGGAGCAATGGCTACGATAGATATAATAGCAGCCCAAGCAGTTGTGTCAGAAGGAAAGTAAGGTTGTACACTGGAAAGACCTGTTCCCGGCTGTGCCCCAACCATCCATGTAATCATTAAGATACTAGCAATCATCACACTGCAAAATAAAAATTGCATGCGACCAGAAATGCCTGTCCCTCGAATATTAAAATAACCAAATGTCCCTAAAGCAACGGAAGCAATAATAATTTCCATTCCATAAACGTCCCAACCAGCTATTTGATAAAGTGGAAAGTTTTCAATCAATGTGGGAAACACAAATTTAAACATTAAAGCAAAGGCAGATGCATTTAACGCTACAATGCAAATATATCCTAACGTTAAAAACCATCCACTAATAAATGCATGTGTCCGACCTAAACTTATAAAAGCATAGGCAAATTCCCCGCCTGTTACCGGGAAGCTTTTAATTAAGAAACCATAACTTACTGCAATGAGCATCATTAATATTGCTCCAATACTCAAACCGATAATGACCCCTAGTGGACCTGCTGTTGCCATCCATGTGGTCGGTTGAACGAATGCACCCCAACCAATTGATGAACCTAAAGCGATCGCCCATACCCAGTGAGCCTTTAAAGATTTCTTCAGCGTCGTTCTTTCTTCCATAAAATTGGAATCTCCTTTAGTTTTAAATAACTACGATTTTGTTTACTTGTAAAATCCTATCATGTTTTGTAGTAAACGAACAAATGGACTATAAGCCTAAAATTGCTGTTTAGAAGCTTTTTCTGCCTCTCTCATGTAGAATACATCTTGAACGTTAAGTTTTAATATATATTCTTCCTTATTCCTGTTTTATGTAGAAACTAAACTTCAAGGAAGTGTTTCACAGCATAAATGGATAAGCTTATGACAAATGAATAAACATAAAAACCATCATAGATCATTAGAAGTGAACCATGATGATTTCCATTGTATAAAATTTTTTTCTTTTCTATAGTACAAAAAACAGAATGCCAACGTGAGAAACTATTTATTATATAATTGCTGTTTAGAAGCTTTTTCTGCCTCTCTCATGTAGAATACATCTTGAACGTTAAGTTTTAATATATATTCTTCCTTATTCCTGTTTTATGTAGAAACTAAACTTCAAGGAAGTGTTTCACAGCATAAATGGATAAGCTTATGACAAATGAATAAACATAAAAACCATCATAGATCATTAGAAGTGAACCATGATGATTTCCATTGTATAAAATTTTTTTCTTTTCTATAGTACAAAAAACAGAATGCCAACGTGAGAAACTATTTATTATATTTTTGCTTCATTTCTTTTAAATGCTCTTCAGATTTTCCTTTAGGAATGCTTAAACTTTTCCATTCATTTCCCTTTCGCTGCTTGCCAATTAACATAATTTGTCCAACGTGGGAAGCATAATGAGCAAGCTGTCTTTCAATCGCATCTAAAACTAAAAGGGGCTGTTCGCGAATCCTTACATTTTTTTGCAAATCCGCAGCCGTTAACTGTTCTAATGCTGCAAATAAGACAGACCAGCCCTCATTCCACAAAGTAAGCATATGCTGTTTTGAATCGACAGTGTTAATAAATTCCTGATCTCGATGTCGATTACTTTTCTCTCCGTCAGTTGTTAGAAAATCCGTCCATCTTGACAGCATATTGCCTCGTAAATGTTTTACAATGACAGCAATACTATTGGAATCCTCATTCAATGTCCAATGTATATCTGATTCATTTAACTGTTGAAAAGCGCCCTCCCCTTGCTCCTTGATTTGTACAAACCTTTGTTTAATAATACGTATATATTCATCCCCTAAAGTCATCGTTTCAACCTCCATGTTAATTTCTTCTATTTTAAATGAAAGGGGGATTCTTGCCAAACACTTATAGTGAAAACATTGCCGTTTTGTTGAAAAAGCTCGCCTGTAAGAGCTTTTCCTATTAGAAATGGACTCCTATAATATAAAGCGAACCTGCAATAAGTAATCGCTTTCTTTCACCCCTATTAATTGTTTAGTAGCCCAAGGGTATAGATCTAAAGACCTCTTACGAAAAAGGAGTACGTGCTCTTATCTCCAACTTAGACTTGGTCTGCTCATATCTTCCAATTCATGAAGTGAGAGTCTTACTGCACCTAAAAATATTCACATATAGTGCAAAGAAAGACCCGACACTAATCTAGCGCCGAGCCTTGCTGACATTTAACTCATTTACTTAACCAAAAATCGACCATAATTTACCGAACATGATCCATAATTGGGAAAATAGATAGGAAAAGAAGTTGTCCTCTATGCCTCCGTCTTTATCATCATCTTTATCCTCTTCGTCTTCTTTGCTCTCTTTTTGTTTTGTTACTTCGTACGTTTTAACGGTTTCATTTCCGGCTACATCGACGACTTTAAACTCAAATTCGTTTTTCCCATCCTCTAAGTCTAGTTCTACTTCAACAAGCTCATCGAAACGGTTATCACCATAAGGTTGGGAAAGCTCATGTGTATAGACATGGTCGCCATCAACAAATACATTAATATCGTCAAAGTTGTCGCGAACTCTTGCTTTTACAGTAATCGTATCTTGCTTTGTTTTCTTTTTTCCTTTTACATTTAATTTAGCTTCCTTCGTATCGACAAAATAGCGTCGGCCTATTTCTGTTTCGTTGCCAAGCGTGTCCACTGCTTTCACCCGTTTAAAATAATACCCGTCCTTTTTATGTTTCACAGGTAAGGAAAATTCATAACGGTCTTTTTCTTCATTAAAATCAAGCTTTGCTTTTTTTCCATCGACTGTTACTTCCTTTACATCCGTTTCATCTGTTACATAACCAGAGAAAACAACTTCTCGCTTAGCATGAGCCCTTAGATTTTCTGGAGCATGCAAACGTAAGTCCGGTGCGGTTTTATCAGGCTCTTGCATTTCTGCTTCTACTTCCGTTTCATTTCCTGCATAGTCTGTCACTTTTACTGTTATGTTTGCATCTTCATCAATTTCTGATAAAGGATGTTCCTTTTCTCCATTCACATACGGTTCTTCTAACACAGGTTCATCATTTACGAAAATCTCCCAAGAAGCGACGCCACTCCCTTTTTTAGCATCTTTTGCTGTTACAGTAAGCATTTCATTATCAAAATTATACGTTGCTTCTACTTCTGGAGCAGTTGTATCTAAAATTACTGGAAACTTTAGTTTCTGCCATTCAGCACCTTCATAATCAACCTTTGCTTCTGCTTGTAAATAGTATTTTCCTTCTGGGGCCATCTTCCCCTTCACTTTTCCATCCCAAGCTCGATCTGACGAAATAGAATAATAGTCTCCTTTTCCAGAATCATAATAGTTTTTCCTAATATGAGTCTCTAAACGAATGGTACGAACTTTCTTTCCTTGTTCATCCAGTACAGTAAACTTGGCATCCTTTGCATTTCTTAAAAATGACAATATCGGAAGCGCATCATCTTTTACACCATCATCATTTGGAGAAAAGGCGATCTTCTCAGGGTTAATGTCACCTGTATTTAAATCTTCTCCTAAAAAATTATATTGCATATCACCATTTTTATCTTCGCCAGTTGAAGTTACAACCCCTGTCATACCATAAAATGAATCTTCTTCCCATACTGGCGCATCAAAAATCGAAGCTGCATCCCAATCACCTTTAAAACCGACATATGGAACCGTTAGTTCTGGATATGTGTCTGTCGGATCGGTTAATGTAACAAATCCTTCTAACCAGTAACCATTTGTAAATACTTTTGCTAACTCGTTGTTGACAGAACTTACATCAACGGTTACCGTAAAAGTTGTCTTTCCGTTTGCAGGTACTTCAATCGTAGCTTGTTTTTTCCCATTAATGGTCACAGCGTCTCCTAAATCATTAGACGGTAATAGATTTGGAGCTGTAACGAGATCATCCCCACTGTTTGCAGACGTATCTGTTTGCGCATTTGCATTCACTTCATAGGATACAGCTGTATCTTGGAAATTTTCAGCTGTTAGTTCAAAAGACACGCGATCTTCTGTTATTTGTTTTAAAGCGACCTTGGCTTCTTTCGTGTTAGATTCTGTCACGACTATAGGGGTAGTAAGTGCCGCGTGAAGTTGCATCATACCAGAACCTTGTCGGCGGGGAGATACTGGTTCTTCTTCAAACTGTACTTGCTTTGCCGTGTTCATCATCATATTTTTGGCTAATGCAATCCGATCAGCCTTCTCATATTCAAATTCCTCATCCACACGCTGTAAAACAAGAGCCCCTCCTCCTGCTACATGTGGTGCAGCCATCGATGTTCCGCTCATTAAACCATATTTATTATCATTTAATGTAGAATAAATTTGTCCACCTGGGGCTGTAATTTCTGGTTTAAAGTCTAGATTTGGAGTAAGTCCCCAAGAAGTAAATGCGCTCATTTTTCCAGCATCTGGGTTGTCTATCGTTGCACTATCGCCTGTAAAAGCAATATTTACTTGCTTTTCTTCTGCAATAGCCTGTGCGAGCTTATCTCCATCACTCTTTAACATAAATAACTGTGGGATGGTAATTTCAGCTTCAGTTGCCATATTAACAATACCATCTGTGTTATTATAAATAATTGCGCCAGCAGCTCCCGCATTTTGCGCGTTAATTACTTTATCTGTAAACGCCAATTCTCCACGTTGCATCAGGGCAAATTTCCCTTCTACATCTTTGCCTTCAAAATCTTCTGGCTGTCCAAGCCCAGCATGAAAGAGAGAATAAGAAGTACCATCTGGCTTAGGCTCCGTGTTACCTGCCGACAGAAAGGCTGCTGTACCTTGTTGATCATCTATCGTATACGCTAACTGATCTACTTGCATAAACGTATTTTCAAACGAAGCAACCTGAAGCGAATCATCAGAAACACCAGGCGAGCCTGCTACACCGTAATCTGGGTTATTTACATCTGGATAAGCAAACCCATCTCCAAATAAAGCAGAATTTCCTGCAGAAATAGACATAAGAACGCCATTTTCTACGGCACGAGAAACAGCCTGTTGTTCAGGAGAATCATTATTTACATAGCCTGCGGGTGATCCTAAACTCAAATTTAATGCATCTACGCCAAGCTTAATCGCATCATCAATCGCTTTTACATAAATATCACCAAAAGTAGATCGCATTTCAGGGTCATTTCCAAACACTTTTAGTGCAAGTAGCTGCGCTTCTGGTGCCACCCCGATGACACCACTATTTTTTTCATCCCCATTAGCTCCAACCGTACCTGCTACATGCATGCCGTGATAACTTGCATTTGCATGTATTTCTCTTATTTCATCATTTTTATCCATATAATTATAGCCATATGGAACTTTTTCGTTATAAAATTTACCTGGAAGCGATTCGTCATTTACGACTTGTTCGACTTCTTCTTCAGATAAATCCGCCGTTTGCTCGTTAGATATAGCCATATCCTGGTGAGTTGGATCAATACCAGTATCAATAATACCGATAACCATGCCCTCACCTTTAAAATCATATTCCCTCCAAGCCTGCTGTGCTTCTACTAGTTCTTTACTATACTTCATATCTGGCTTAGCAATTGGGCGCTCATATTCGTTTACCGTATGCACCTTTTTAACATTTTTAATCTCTTTTATTTTATCGAGATCGCCTTGTTTTACTTCAGCACTAAAGCCATTTACAACTGTTGTAAATTCTTCATGATACGTTACATCGACTTTTTTCTGTTTCATTTCTTCTTTTACCGACTTTTGCTTTTTCTTGGCATCGTTTTCCAGTTTTTCTTTTTCATTTTTCGGCATTTGATTAAACATAATACCTTTTTTCGTTGCCTTTTCAATCGCCGGTTCATCCTCTACCTCTACAATAACACGCGTTTTCTCATCTGGATTTTCTGTTTGTTTTAATGGTTCAGACGAAACATCAGGCTTGTTCTTCATTTCTGGCAATTGCTCGACGGCGTGGATAGTTGAAAAACTACTAAAAGTGAGTAAAAATATTAATAAAATCATAAAAGAACGTTTCATTGCTGGTGTAAACCTCATTCATTTTCCCCCTTATAAAGTGGTAGATATTTTGATATGCAATCCATTACTAGAAAAGACACCAATGGATAAAATCCTTAGAAAAACTTGGCTTCTCGCCAAGTCCTTATGGCGAAAGGCATAGTTTTTCTTATACTATAAACCTTTAAACTTTTATACTTTCCTATAGTGTTAGAAAAACTTGTTTCATACTACATTTTCATGACATAAACTGCCGTTTTTTGTTCAAAAAACATGTCTGTAGTTGCTTTTTTTAATAGAGTAGCTATCTCAAGCTATTCATGGTAGTTTTTCTGGAACGACACATTTTATTTCATATTTAAAAACAAGCAATACCCCCCTTTCTATTAATCTAAATTTTCCGATATATTAAAGCATAATAAAGTTACTAGATTGAAGGAAGTGTAAATAGTCCTGCATGTTAATAGGGCAGTTGGGAAATTTCGACAAATATATACATATTTTTATCAAACTTTTGAACTATGCAAAATATTAAAAATCAAAATGACTAGCTTTATTTTATAGCATTTCAGGTACTGAAAACGTATTTTGCGGTTTGAGAATATGGACCGATGATTGACTTAATCTTTTCAAGGTTTACTCCATTGGGGCGAGAGTACAGATTTAGAGGCGACTACTTAATTCGGGATTTTGGGTGTTTATCTTCATCTATTCAGTGGGTGAGCGTCCCATTTGGATGCTGTCCTTCATCCTGTGCGGAGCAAAAGGGAAGGGGCAACATTTGATCGATTGAATCCACGAGATGATCGCTTAGATGCTCAGGCTGTTCCATGCACGGAACTACCGACGTTATGTGCATCTTGCTCCGCCTTGCTTATGAAAAAAGCTTGTCCTAATTATAATTCTATGGCGAAAGCTATCTTTTTGCTTATATTATAAAACAAAAAAATTATACATAACTATATTGTAGAAGTAGGACTTTTTTAGTAGTTTTCGTCAAATTCTGCATAATTTCGTTTTATATGGTATGTTTTGATTGTTAGAAATTCCATATATAGTATGAAATGGATGTATAGTAGAATGTTTACAATCTGACATCCTTGTTAAATTGTGAACTTCAGCGAAAAAGTTGTGAACTTCAAGTAGATTGGTTGTGAACTCCAGCGAATTTTTATTGAACTCAAGCGAATTTTTTATAGCTCGAGCTACTTAACATTATTTTCCACTTTAAGCACCACAACATAAACCCCCTCCACTTGATGTGGTGGGGGTTTATGTTGAGAAATAAGAATATATACAATTAGCTGCTTGTCCACGTCTCGCTACATTGCCCAGCAACGAGGCGACTTCTTCACGAAATCCCTACGATACGTCATCATCGGTTTGTCGATAAGAGGAAAGCCGACTAAAAACGGAGTGTCGGTTTTAGTGAACTCATTCCTTTATCTCCATTCGCTACGTTGCTAAACGGGCTCCCCGAGCTTTGTTCGTTATTAGAACCAGTTGGTGTGGAACACGCCCGGTTTATCTTTTCGTTGATACGTATGAGCACCGAAGTAATCACGTTGGGCTTGTACTAAATTAGCTGGTAATTCAGCAGAGCGATAACTGTCGTAATAAGCAATCGCGCTTGCAAAAGCAGGAACAGCAATACCTTGCTTAATTGCAACTGCGACAACTTGTCGTAGAGCATCTTGATAATTTTCTACAATCTCTTTAAAATATGGGTCCAGTAATAAATTCGCTAAGTCTGGTGTTCTGTCGTACGCATCTTTAATTTTTTGTAGGAATTGCGCACGAATAATACAGCCACCACGCCAAATCATAGCAATCTCGCCATAATTTAGATCCCAGTTATTTTCTTCCGATTGCGCACGCATTTGCGCAAACCCTTGAGCATAGGAACAAATTTTACTCATATACAAGGCTTTTCTAACTGCTTCAATAAGCGCTTTTCGATCACCATTGAATGGCTTTTTCTCAGGACCATGTAACTGCTCACTTGCATGTACACGCTCATCCTTCATCGCAGATATAAACCGCGCAAATACAGACTCCGTGATTAAAGGAAGAGGTACCCCTAAGTCTAACGCATTTTTACTTGTCCACTTTCCAGTTCCCTTCTGTCCTGCTGTATCTAAAATGACATCTACTAGTGGCTGATTTGTGTCTTCGTCTTTCTTCGTAAAAATATCTGCCGTAATTTCGATAAGATAGCTATCTAATTCGCCTTTATTCCAATCAGCAAACACTTCATGCAACTCGTCTGCTTCCATACCAAGGACATGTTTTAAAATAAAATAAGCTTCAGCTATTAGCTGCATATCGCCATATTCGATACCGTTGTGCACCATTTTTACATAGTGCCCAGCACCATTAGGACCAATATATGTGGTACATGCTGCTCCATCTACTTTAGCTGCAATAGCTTCAAAGATGGGAGCCACTAATTCATGCGCTTCTTTTTGACCACCTGGCATTATGGAAGGACCTTTTAATGCTCCTTCTTCCCCGCCGGAGACACCTGTACCAATAAAATGAATGCCTGATTTTTCTAGTTCTTTATTACGACGAATCGTGTCTTCATAAAGCGTATTTCCACCATCAATTAAAATATCGCCTTTATCCAAATGAGGAAGAAGTGACTCAATCGTAGCATCCGTAGCAGCTCCTGCTTTCACCATTAATAAAATTTTTCTAGGCTTTTCTAATGATGCAACAAATTCGTCAATTGATTTTGCACCTTTAAATTGTTTTCCTTTTGCCTCATTGGCTAAGAAAGCATCTGTTTTATCACTTGAACGGTTATAAACAGCAACCGAATACCCACGACTTTCAATATTTAACGCTAAGTTCTTACCCATTACTGCTAGGCCAATTACACCGATTTGTTGTTTTTCCATGTTTGTAGGTCATTCCCTTCTCTAATCATGATTCATGTATTATAAAGTGCAGCTTCAATGAGTGAGGTTTTCTTTCCTTTCCCACTGATTGTTTAATGAATGTATCAGAGTTTAGATGCTGTTATCTCCACTTAAACTTGTCCAAAGCGCATCTTCCTATTCTTTAAGTCCGATTGTTACAGCATCTTATCCCCAGAATAAATTCTTCTTTTATTATATTAAACTTTTCACATTTTGACGATTGATTACGTTTATGCCTTCGTATTCCTATTTCCAGCGGAAGAATGCGTACACACTATATAAGCACGTATATGTTCCGTTGCTCATAGACTTTACGTCTTATCCTTGTAGCGTAATTAATCACTTGAAAGACTTCCACGCATTAACGATTTCTTTTCTTTCTTGTAACCAATAGACGAAGCATACGCAATACAGGTCGCTTTCCTCCCATTACGATACCTGCCATTTCAGCAAATAAATGCAATAAAATAAGCACAATAACGGTAATAATAAAGGAAACCGTAATACTTGCATTGGAAAACAGCACAGCCAAAGTGCCGAACAATGCACTAAAACCATAAATAATTAACACTGTTTTGCGATGACTATACCCAGCCTGCAATAGTTGATAATGAATATGCTTATTATCAGGCATCATAATATTTTCCTTATTATATGCTCTTCTTGCAATTGCAAACAACGTATCAAATATAGGTACAGCTAGCACAATAATCGGAATTACAAAACTAAATAATGCCACGTTTTTAAATAAACCGAGCATAGAAATGACAGCGATCATATAACCTAAAAAATTAGATCCCGTATCTCCCATATAAATTTTAGCAGGGTAAAAATTATGGTATAAAAACCCAAGGTTACTCCCTATTAAGGTAACACATAAATACGCAACCATCATTTGCATATCAATAAATGCCATGACGCTAATACTAATTAAAGCAATCGTTGTTACCCCTGTTGCTAAACCATCTAACCCATCAATTAAATTTATAGCGTTTGTAATTCCTACCACCCAGAGTACTGTAATTAATACACTGGCAAATCCCAATTCTACTGTTCCAAAAAGTGGAAGCGTTAATTTTTCAATAATTAGTCCTGAAGAAACTAAAAAGGAAGCTGCAATTAATTGTCCGGTTAACTTCACAACTGGTTGGATGCCAAATCGGTCATCTAATGCACCAGTTACTATAATAACTACTGCTCCAGCAGCTATTTCAGCTAAGTGTGGATGGCTCGGCTGTAAATATAATAACCCTGCTCCCATTCCTAAAAATATAGCTAAACCACCTAAACGAGGCGTAACCTTCGTATGTATTTTCCGATAGTTCGGGAAATCTACAGCACCCACAAAAACGGCAAATTTTTTCACCGGATAGGTCAATAGAAAGGAAGTGGCAGCTGCAATGACAAAAGCTATCATAAAGTCTACATAATTTATCATATTATTCTCCTACTATTCTTAGCTGAGTTTCTTCTTCGCTAAAATGTTATAATCGACTTAAATTATATCGAATCCTAGCAGTTTTTAGCAAATTATATTGTACACACTATTAAAACATGATAGGCTATTTTTGGAAGTGTTATCCCTTTCGAATTCGAAAAAAGGTTTTATTATGGTAAATTTTTCTAATAAAAATTGTTCAAACTTCTTTGTTTACCCACTATTCAAACGCATTTTCGTTTATTTACATCATAACCTGAATCATCATTACGAACATGAGATACGTAAGGGGCTAGCTTTGTTTCATTCGCTATATCTGAAAATAACGGATTATATTCCACCCATTTACAACTACCACACCAATAACGATAAAGGAGGTTTCCAATTTGCTACCGTACATATTTGTTGCAGCAGCTACATTAGCTGTGTTTCCCATTTTAATCCTTTATAAAATGAATGTAGAAAAGCTAAAACAAGATCCAAGTCAGCATGCGAGAGTACAAAATAATTTAATGATTGGTGTCGCTCTAAGTGAAGTTATTCCTATACTACTCATTATTTATGGCTATGCCCAGATGGAAAGCGTATCTAACATATCCGACTTGTATTTACCAGGAATTATTCTATTGTTTTTGGTCATTTTTGCTGTTATATTTATTTTTATGCAAGCCAAAGTGGGCGTCCCCGAAGAAGCAAAATCCATGATTACGCAATTTTCCATCATTAGTATGATACTCGCACTTGCTATTCCTATTATTTCTATTGTGTCTTTAATTATGATGATGCCTTAGCATAAACAACTATGAAATTTCCAAAAGAAACACTTGGGTTATATCATGCAGTAGGATGGAGGCTTTCCTACTGCATGTTTACTACTATATAGAGTTACATCCTTTCACTTTAGCAGCAAGATTTTCTTTTTATATGAATAAGAAGAAGTAGCTTTTCGCGAACGACTCCAACCAGTTGTTACTCCTCATATAGTTTGCTTCGAAAAAACTTCAGGCATCATCGACAGTACACCCTTATTATTCAGCTGTACCTTTCACACGCTTGAAACGAGGCACCTCTTTCAGAATACATGGCTACTCCGTTTCTTTATTTTCTATATCTGTTTCCAATCGTTGAATAAATTCTTCTGCAGCGCTATAGCCTTGTTGATGTAAGTACCAATTATTTGCCGCAGCTTCAATTAATCCTACGACATCACGTCCAGGCTGTAATTGAATTTCTATTGCTGGTATAGCAACACCCATATAATCGTTCGTCTTTGTTTCAAGTTCCAATTCGTTGTTTAAAGCATCCTTTTCCCATTCTGTTAAATGTATATCAAGCGCGATACGCGTTTCTTCTTGAAAGGCCTTTTGACCATATATGCGAACAACATTAAGAAGTCCAACGCTACGCAAAGCAAGGAACTCTTTATTCGTTTGGTTATGTGTACCTAACAACGTATCCGGACCTAGCTTCTTTAACACAACGATATCATCTGCGACTAACCGATGACCTCTACCAATTAGTGTATGGGCAATTTCACTTTTGCCAATTCCTGATTTGCCGCGAATGAGAATTCCAAGTCCAAAAATATTTACACAAACAGCATGAATGGCTGTTTCTGGAGCCAATGCTTTAATCATGTAAGCATCATATTTTTCAATAAATGTTGATGTAGGCTCTTTTGTCCGAAGTAGAGGAATGCCTTCCTGATTACAAAATTGGGTTAAATACATCAACCCCTCCTGTTCTGAAGTTACAATAAAACAAGGTGGATGGTACTTTACGATATTGCCAATTCGTGATCTTCTCTGCTCATGTGTCAATTGATGTAAATAAGTAATTTCTTTTTTCCCTAATACTTGCACGTGTTCCATAGGAAAAAAATCAAAGTACCCAATAAATTCAAGCCCCGGCCGATGCGTTCTCGGCTTGGTGATTGGTCGGTTCAATTCAACTTCTCCGGCCAATATTTCTAAACTAAACTGTTCTGCTAATTGTTTTACAGTGACGGATTTCATCATGATACGCTCCATTTCTAATCTGCTATAACTATGTACTATTATATACGATAATGTGTGATGAAAGTTTCGTGAGGCTTGGTCTGCAAATAGTGAATATTTTGTATTATATTTCACAATAACTCTTTGTATGAAAATTTACAACAAAGGCTCGGGGCGCCCGGTTAACAACGTAGCGACTGAAACGAATCAACGAAAGTTTTAGGAATCATGCTCCTGCAACAGGAATATGCCGACTTTGGGCCTAAGCCCGTCTTTAGTCGGCCTTCCTATTTAGAACAAACCGATGTTGACTTAGCTTAAGGCAATGGAGTGAAGTCGCCTAGTTGCTAGGCGCTGGAGCTGGACGAGGGTTCTTCGGTTATTTGGTTACGCCATAGCATCAAATTTTATACTTTCTCATCTATCAACGAAAAGCCACTCTGTTTAGTGTTGACTTAAAAGGAGGCAGTTATCCTTTGGGGATGCTGTAAAGCTATTGGGAGAGGAGATTTAAGCCCTTCCCTTGGGATAATTACAATAAGTAGGTAGAGAGTAGCTTCCACTCATTAACATTCATTTTATAAGATAGCATGTTCTTTTACAAAAACCTGTTAGGATCCAATTTTACGTTCTTGTGCACGACAATAGATATAAGAATAAAAAAGTCCTCCTTAATAAACAGAAGGACTTGATAAAAGTGGCTCTTAATAGAAACATAACTTGGCAAAAAATTGGATCCCTGTACGATAAAGTTTAATATTTTACAATTAGATAACCTTTGTTAATATTAAAATTGAAAATCAACTTGCTTGTTTTCTTGATTTTCATACCCTTTCATATAATCAATTCTTCGTTGTGCAGAGGTCTTGCTTACTTGTTCATCGGCATGATAGGAAGAACGCACTAAAGGGCCTGCTTCACAATGTTTAAACCCTTTTTCCAAAGCAATTTGCTTTAATTCTTCAAATTCATCTGGATGATAATAACGTTCAACTGCTAAATGCTTCTTTGTCGGCTGTAAATATTGACCAATTGTCATAATATCTACTTGATGCGCGAGTAAATCATCCATCGCTTGAATGATTTCTTCTTTTTCTTCACCTAAACCAACCATGATACTTGATTTTGTTGGCGTGTTTGGTCGAATTTCCTTTACTCGCTGTAAAAGCTGGAGTGACCGATCGTACATCGCTCGCGCACGTACTCGTTTTGTTAACCTTCGCACCGTTTCAATATTATGGTTAAAAATATCTGGTTCACTATCCATAAGCGTATGTAAACTTTCATAGTCGCCTTTCATATCAGAAGGAAGAATTTCAATCGTACAACCAGGATTTTTCCGTCTAATTGCTCGCACCGTTTCTGCAAAAACAGCTGCCCCACCATCATTTAAATCATCTCGAGCAACAGCTGTAACTACAACATGCTTTAACCCCATGATTTCAACGGAATCTGCTACACGCTCTGGCTCTCCCCAATCCAATTCATTCGGTAGCCCTGTTTTAACAGCACAAAAACGACATCCCCTCGTACACGTGTCTCCTAAAATCATGAAAGTTGCTGTCTTTCTCTCGCTCCAACATTCATGAATATTCGGGCAACGAGCTTCTTCACAAACGGTATTTAAGCGATTTTCACGCATAAGCTTTTTCAAACCACGATAAGATTGGTTCGTATTAATTTTCGTTTTTAACCATTCGGGCTTTCTTAAAGTTGTACTGTTTTTAGACATGTGAAACCACTCCTTCTAATGGTAAATTGGCGTACTCTTTTTCAGCTAACTGATACACTTCATTCCACTGACTTTTTGTTAATGAAAATTTGGTAAGTTCAATACCTAGCCCATCTGAAAAACCTTTTTTAAATGCGGCTTTTACAGTATCATAGGATACATCTTTTTGCAAGATTCGATTTATCGTTGTCGCTTTATTCCAAAAAGCTTGTTTCTTTCGCGCTTTTAATTTTTCACTTGGAAAAACAAACATATCAAACAACATGTCTATATCCATGGAAATAGGAATAGAGCCATGCTGAAGAAGTACGCCTTTTTTTCTCGTTTGCGCATTCCCTGACAGTTTTTTACCATCTGCAACCATTTCATAAAATGCTGGGCGTTCAAAACAAATATTGCTTCTTTCTTTTGAAGCTAATTCCGCATACCCCGCTTCAATGCCCAAGTTTTTATACCCTTCCAAAATCCCTTTTGATAAATCATAATAGGCTTGACGAATAGAGGAAGCAATTGCTGGATGTGACTCTGAAATAACAATGCTGTATGTCAATTCATCGTCATGAAGCACAGCACTTCCTCCAGTCATTCTGCGAACCAATTGGCATTGATGTTTCTTTATGCCATCTAAATCAATTTTTCCTGCTATCTTTTGGAAGTGCCCAACAGAAAGCGTTGGTTTCCTCCATTGATAAAAGCGTAATGTTGGAGGTATTTTCCCTTCTTTATGCCAATGCAATAGTGCCTCATCTAATGCCATATTGATCGCAGCATCATGAGGTACATTTTCTAAAAATCCCCATTGCTCTTTCATTTACAACCGCCTCCAGTAAAGTCAAATTTTGTATGTGGAAGGTTATACCATAATTGTCAAATGGACTACTATTTAATGTAATATTTTACCTATCATTCATTTTATTAGAAAATCATCATAACGCCAAGTCTTATGGCGAAAGCTACCTATTTTTATATGTTACATGCTAAAATTTAAGTTTACCTATCATGCCAGGATATGTATCAAAAATCTGTTACACAAAAGGGACTTAGACGCAACTTGCTCTTATTTAATATTTAGACTTGCTACTTACCTATCCTAAATGGAGATTGAAATCTTACAGCACGTTATATACAAAAATAAAAAACCGCATTCCGCTTACGTGAAATGCAGTCAGGTATGACCACACTTTCCCACGCAGGCATTATCCTGTTCGGGTACAAAGGGTCAGAACGTGCACCGTTCCTCTCAGCTCATCAACTAGCTCCCCTAGTGTTAACAGTTTAAGAAAAAATTTGCTTGTTGCAATGCTTTTAAAAAAACTTTATTTTAGCTAAGTTAAGGTTAGCAATAATACAAAAAAATGTAAAGTGTGAATTTATTAAATACGTCCGTATATATTAAATGATCCTAGCGCTTAAACAACTCTACTCATAAATACTGCATTCGCATTTAAATCCATGCTCTTATATAATATTATTAGGAAAGAAAATCATGGTTTATAAGCACGTTAAAAATCACTCTATACAGAGTTAAATTTAACTCGTTACCTACATCTAATAAATCTTCAATTCGTTGGGGGAGAGTTTTGTTTCACCCCCGCCAATTGTTTAGTAGCCCAAGGGTATGACCTAAAGGTCTCTTACGAAAAGAGATTTAGCTGTTCCCACTTAGACTTGTTCAGCTCACTTCTTCCAATCTTGGATTGGAAATCTTACGGGGTAAATGGTTTTAAAAAATGATCTAATATGGAGGCTACAAAAATGAACTCGATTCTCGATGAAGTTCTGTTAAAATATCAAACCTTAAGTAAAACGGAAAAAAAAGTAGCTGATTATGTCATTAATAATAGTCAACATATGTTAAATATACATATTAAAGATTTAGCAAGTCGTATCGATGTTTCCGTAGCTACGATTACGCGTTTTTGTAAAAAAGTAGGCGTAAGTAACTTTGTAGAATTTAAAATATTATTACGAGATGCGGTCGAACAGACAGTGGAGTCGGATGAAGTAATAGACATAGCGGCTCAAGTTTATCATTCTGTCATTAAATCCACACATTCGATAGCAACCATGAATGATTATGAACGTGTCTCCAACTGGATACAGGAGGCAAATCGAATTCATATTTACGGTATTGGCAGTTCAGGCTTATCTGCTGAGGAACTAAAAATAAGATTAACTCGAATGGGGTATAGTGTAGATACACATACAGACTCGCACGCAATGGTTATTAATGCCTCGATTCTTACCAAAAGTGATGTCGTTATTGCGATATCTTCTTCTGGTCAAACGAAAGAAGTGATCGATAGTGTGCACATCGCCAAATCAAAAGGAGCAAAAATTGTCTCTATTACAAATTTTTCCGAAACAAATTTAGCACATCAATCTGATGCGATTCTATACACTACAAGTATTCAGCACTATCAAGCAAAAGGTTTTATGAACAGTCAATTATCTATTCTAATTTGTTTAGACATTCTTAGTATGATGCTTTTAACAGATGAACAGGCACATGCTACTTATAATCAGACCCTAGCTAAATTAGAAGAATACAAAAAAATATAGCAGTAACCAACTTAATGGTTACTACTATATTTTTGAATTTCATCTACAAAGGTTTCCGTAATTAATTGCGGTCTAGTAATGGCACTACCAACTACAACAAAAAAAGCGCCATTCCTAAGAGCTGCTAGAGCTGTTTCTGGTGTACTAACTTTTCCTTCAGCAATAACTGGAATGGATATTACTGATTGCATCTCACGCAATAATTGAAAATCGTTGGCTGCGATATGTTGGTCTGCCGTTTCTTGTGTGTATCCTACTAAGGTCGTCGATACACAATCAAAACCTAGCGATTCCGCTCGTTTTGCCTCCTCTACTGTAGATATATCCGCCATTAGCTCGGTATCATCAGATTGCTCCTTGATAAAGCGTATCATTTCTTCTAAGTTTTCGTTTTCTGGACGCTTTCGCATCGTTGCATCCATTGCAATAATATTTGCACCTGCATCTAGCAAAGCGGACGCTTCTTTTTTTGTTGGTGTAATATAAACATCGCTATCCTTGTAATCTTGTTTAATTAAACCAATAATTGGAACGTTTACTTGTTGCTTTATTGCTTCTATATCAGCTACTGAGTTGGCTCGAATACCTTTAGCACCACCTTGTACAGCTGCTAAGGCCATTTTTGCCATTATTTCTGAAGAATGCAGTGGTTCATCTTCTAACGCCTGACAAGATACAATTAGCTGATTCTCTAGTTGTTTAACATACATATTACAAATCTCCCATTGTCTTCTCAATATTGTTTTTAATCGTCGTTACCTCTGGGCCATAGATTACTTGAATTCCATTTCCTTTAGCTACAACACCTTTGGCACCAGTTTTCATGAGCGCTTCTTTTTGTACTTGATCTTGCTCGAATACGCTCACCCTTAATCGTGTGGCACAATTATCTACATCTTTAATATTGGATTCACCACCAAGCCCGTCGATAATAGCGCGTGCTTGTTCTTCTGGAGTATATATTTGCATATCCATCTCTTCTTCTTGACGACCAGGTGTTTTTAAATTGAATTTTGTTATCGCAAAGCGGAATGTAAAATAATATAAGAAAAACCAGAACACACCAATAATTGGAACCCATATCCAGTTTGTTTTTTCAACGCCTTGCAAGACACCAAAGAGCATAAAATCAATAAAACCACCTGAAAAAGTTTGCCCAATGGTTACTTCAAACATATGTGCGAACATAAACGCTAGCCCGTCAAAAAAAGCATGAATAACGTACAGAATCGGAGCAACAAATAAGAAAGAAAATTCAATTGGTTCTGTTATCCCTGTTAAAAAAGAGGTTAATCCAGCTGATAACATTAATCCGAGTACGATTTTTTTGTTTTTCGGCTTAGCCGTTTGATAAATAGCCAGACAAGCTCCAATGAGACCAAACATCATCGTAATATGTCTGCCAGCCATAAATCGAGCAGTTCCAATATAAAATTGCTCTACATCGGGCTGTGCTAACTGAGCAAAAAAGATTCTTTGCGTCCCTTCAATCAAAGTACCGTCAACGATCATCGATCCACCAAGACTTGTTGTCCAAAATGGAATGTAAAAAATATGATGTAAACCGAATGGACCAAGTAACCGCAAAATAAATCCATATAAGAACGTTCCTAAATAACCGGTTGCCTCTACTAGCCCACCAAGCGAGAAAATCCCCGTTTGGATGATTGGCCAAATGTAGTATAAAATGACACCTAATAGAATGGACATGAATGCTGTAATAATTGGTATGAATCTTGACCCACCAAAGAAACCCAAAAATTTAGGAAGTTCTACATTATTATATCGTTGATGAAGGAAATAAGTTAAAAGCCCTAAAATAACACCACCAAATACGCCTGTCTCTAAAGATTGAATACCTAGTATCGTTCCTTGACCAACTTCAGCTAAATTATTTTCAGCTAATTTACCAGTAATAGTCAGCATTGCGTTAATTGTCGCATTCATAACTAAATACCCCAATACAGCTGCTAGACCTGCTGTACCTTTATCATTTCTTGCCAGCCCTATTGCGACACCTACGGCAAAAATCAATGCAAGATTTGCAAAAACAATACTACCAGCTGAACTCATAATGGTAAAAATAGCTTGTAACCATTTCTGATCAAGGAAGGTGTATGCCTCTATTGTTGCTGGATTACTAAAAGCTCCTCCAATCCCAAGCAACAAACCTGCTGCAGGTAGCACTGCAATTGGAAGCATAAACGATTTCCCAAACCTTTGCGCTTGCTCAAATAATGCCTTTTTCATTTCTAAACACCTCATCTCTTCTATGTTGTCAAATAAGCTCCACAATCTGTAAGCGTCTACTTTTCAAAGCAATAAAAACATCACTCGCCATGTCAAAAATAATGTCATTTAAATACAATCATTCGCAATCAACATGGTTGTTTGGCTAAATTGGAGCCCATAAAGACTGAAGGTAATTTAACTTTTCTCGAATGGTTTTAAAAACGTTTTTGATTGGATTGAAAAGCATTTTGTAAACTATTTACAAAAATATTATAAAACAGATAATAATTTTAATCAAGTGCAAATATTATCCTCTTATTCTTTTAACAAACTTTTCTTTTCTAACGTTTATAAAGTGAACCTGCATGAAGCAGGGGGACATTTCCTTTCATTCCCTACTATTTATTCATAAACCAAGGAGAGGAACAAAAGGACTGTATGAATAATATGCGGATCCTTGCATGCCTATATTAAAGAAGAACTACTGAACCAAATTAAAGCGAACAAATATAAACCAGGGGACAAAATTCCAACAGAGCTAGAATTGTGTAAAGATTTTAATGTAAGTCGTACTACAGTTAGAACTGCCCTAAACCAATTAACGCTCGAAGGATACTTAGTACGTCATCAAGGGAGGGGTACCTTTGTAGCTGATCAAAAGCTAAAGCAAACGTTAACCCAAACGGTGAAACGCTATAGCGATCAGGTAGCCATTCAAGGAAAAGAGGCAAAAATCTTTGTTCTATCGATCACTGTTATTCCAGCAAATGAATATTTAAGTCAGCAGCTAGAGGTCGCGCACAACGATCCCATTCAATGTATTGAAAGAATTCGCAAAGCCAATGATGAACCTACACAATATGAAATCGCTTATATCCCTTGGAATGTAGCACCAAGAATTACGGAAACACAAGCGGCTTCATCGCTATACGCTTCCTTAAAAAATGATTTTCAAGAGCATGTTGCAAAAACAATTGAGCATATAGAAATAACGCTGGCGGACGAGATTTGTTCCAAACATCTAGACTGTGAGTTGCATGCACCTTGTTTTTATATTGAAACCCTTGCTGAAAATGAAAACCAAGAAAAAGTAGTATATTCACGTGCTTATTTTAGAGGAGATAAAACTAATTTTGTCATTGAGCGAAATTATCCTAGTTCTTAGAACAATACGGCTTGACAGCAAATCAATATGATACAAGCCACCGTTCGTATAATGCGAGATATTTTGATGTACAGCTTGCGGCATTTCAACTATTATAAAATATATGGGGGGGGCATATCTCATGAAGATTTTAATCAATGCAGACGATTTTGGCTTAACAAAAGGTGTCACAGAAGGAATTATAAAAGCACATACAGATGGTATTGTTCAATCTACAACACTTATGATGAACGGAAAAGCTACACAATACGCTATTGCAAAAGCAAAAAAACAGCCTTCCTTACAGGTAGGAATTCACCTCGTTTTAACTTGGGGAAAGCCGTTGAATAACGATTTAACCATATTAACTAATAAAGACGGTTTTTTCAAATTTTCAAAATCGGAAAAAGAGCTTCATACAGAAGAATTAACAGCCATAAAAAAAGAGTGGCAAACACAAATAGACGCTTTTCTATCTTCTGGATTACCTCTTCACCATATTGATAGCCACCACCATGTACATGGATGGAAAGTGCTAAAGTCTGTTATTATAGAATTAGCTACAATGTACCAAGTTCCCATTCGTTACACAGAATCGTTACGAAATGAAAGCGATTTGCTATTAACAGAACAGATTTGGACACATTTTTATGATTCTGGGGTGAACAATAATCTCTTTTCTCATTTAAAAAATTTACCAGATAAGCATGTTGAAGTGATTACTCATCCAGGATTTGTTGATGATGATCTACGACAACAAAGTTCTTATACATTGAAGCGAGAAGAAGAATTAGAGTTACTTTGCTCCCTACAATTGCCGAATTGGGCAGAAAAGCTTTAACCGAGTGGCACTCTCCTTAAAAATTGGAAGATGTGAGCTAAATGCAAACATCGCATAAGATTCCAATTCGAATGAGTCCTTCGCCCATATGTTACGTAACAATCCATGTGGCATTGAAAGAAAACGCCAACTAATGGAAGTTTTCCTTCATATACACGTTTTGAAAGATTAGTAGTAAGGAAAATTAGCTCTTAAGGCAGGATCTTAATGAACAGGGGGCTTATTCGAACGGGGTCTGTATGGGGTCGGGTATGTAGGTGGTGGTGTGAACTATTCGCCACTTAGCATAGCTTGAAGTGGAAAAGACTTCTTTCGCAAATATGTTAATAGCAACTCTTTATGTCTAGTACATGGTTAGTGTATAGCCTTCACTATAGATTAAAATATTTTAATGGAGGAGAACAGATGAACGCTCAACCTGGTTCCATTGCAAAAGTTTGTTTGCTTGCAGGCAAAATCATGCTGGAAAGCGGTGCTGAAACGTATCGTGTAGAGGACACGATGAACCGGATTGCTGCATCATTTGGGCTTGAAAACGCTGAAAGTTATGCTACACCTACAGGGGTTCAGTTTTCTACGGAAGGAGAAGCTTCCTATTTTCGGAGAATTTCCAATCGTTCCAATGATCTTCAAAGAATTACAGATGTCAATAGTATATCTAGGCAAATTACAGCCCAATCTTTAGATGCCAAAGAAGCTTTATTGCTTTTAAAAGGAATCGAACATCAAAGTGAAACTTTTCCGCTTTGGTTACAGTTTATAGCTGCTGCCCTTGCTAGCGGAAGTTTTGCCATTATGTTTGGAGGTTCTTGGTCTGATTTTTTACCTGCCTGTATTGCTGGTGCTCTCGGATATGCTGCTATGATTTGGATTGAAAAATTAATTGAAATACGATTCTTTGCTGAATTCATAGCCTCATTTTTCATTGCTGTTATCGCAGCTTTCAGTATTCATGCTGGATTTGGGCAACATTTAGATAAAATTATTATTGGTGCTGTGATGCCGCTTGTCCCTGGTTTACATATTACAAATGCCGTGCGTGATTTAGTTGCTGGTCATTTAGTAGCTGGCATCTCAAAAGGCGTAGAAGCTATATTAACAGCATTTGCGATTGGTGCAGGCGTTGCTGTTCTGTTTGCATTTTTTCCGTAGAATGTATTTATAACGTTAAAAAGTATACACTAAAGCATGGTAACTTATTTAAGCATTTATCCATGATTTCTGTTTTAATGATCTTCACTAGGGAGTGATTACAATGTTACTTGCTCAGCTTATTACAAGTTATGTTGCGGCGGCTGGTTTTGGTATTCTTTTTAATGCACCGAAGCACTCTCTTTTTCAATGCGGTATGGTTGGAATGTTCGGTTGGATGGTTTATTATATTTTAGTTGAACAAGGATTAGATGCTGTTCCTGCTAGTCTTTTTGGTTCTATGCTTGTAGGAATACTTAGTCAACTATGTGCAAAAATATTTAAAATGCCCATTATTATTTTTAATGTTTCAGGCATCATTCCGCTTGTACCTGGTGGTTTAGCATACGATGCGATGCGAAAATTTGTAGAAAATGACTACTATACTGCGGTACAGCTTTCAGCAAAAGTTATGTTACTTGCTGGAGCAATCGCTATCGGATTAATGTTTTCCGAAGTAATTCATCAATTGATGAAAAAAACTTCAGGCTGGCTTCATATAGAATAGTTGATTTTCATATTTTAACCTTATATGATAGTTGTGTTACTAAACAGAAAATGGAGAGGGTTCTATTGAAAATGGTAAATAAACCAAACGTCGTGATTGTCATCTTTGGAGCAACAGGGGATTTATCAAAAAGAAAGTTATTCCCTTCCATTTATCGTCTTTATCAAAACGGAAAAATTGGTGAGGATTTTGCAGTTGTTGGACTTGCTCGCCGTCCGTGGACGAATGATTTCTTTCGCGAAAAAGTATGTGAATCAATAAACGAATCAGAATCAAACAATCAAATAGACCTAGAAGCATTTGCTTCTCATTTTTATTATCAGTCTTTTGATGTTACAGATAGCTCATCTTATACCCATTTAGATGGATTGTTAAATGATCTAGAAGGTCAATACCAAACAGATGGAAATCGAATTTTTTACTTAGCCATGGCTCCGGAATATTTTGGAACGATTGCGAATCAAATTGAACAAAACGGTTTAAAAGAAAGTGTAGGCTGGACGAGGTTGGTCATTGAAAAACCATTCGGGCATGACCATGCCTCGGCAAAAGAGTTGAACAATCAAATTCGATTAGCATTTAATGAAGATCAAATATACCGTATTGACCATTATTTAGGAAAAGAAATGGTGCAAAATATTGAAGTTATTCGCTTTGCAAACGGAATATTTGAGCATTTATGGAACAACCGATTTATATCCAATATCCAAGTTACGTCCAGTGAAAAACTCGGTGTCGAAGAACGCGCGCGATATTATGATCGCTCAGGAGCAACAAGAGATATGGTGCAAAACCATATGCTTCAAATGGTCGCCTTACTTGCAATGGAGCCTCCCATTAAGCTAACGCCGGAAGAAATACGTTCAGAAAAAGTGAAAGTCCTACGAGCTCTACGGCTTGTTGAACCAACAGAGGTTGAAAATTATTTCGTCCGTGGTCAATACGGTCCAGGCCCTGTAGGAAAAGGATATCGCGAGGAAGCGCCGGAATTGACAGACTCCATAACAGAAACGTACGTTGCTGGGAAGGTAATGATTGATAACTATCGTTGGGCAGGCGTCCCTTTCTACATTCGGACAGGTAAGAAAATGAAAGAAAAATCAATTAAGATCGTTGTTGAATTTAAAGATATTCCAATGAATTTATATTATAAGGATGAAGCAAAGAGACATCCTAATCTGCTCGTCATCAATATTCAGCCAGACGAAGGCATTACACTTCATTTAAATGCCAAAAAAGCAGGTATAGGTTCCATTGCCCAGCCAATTGAATTATCTTATACAAACAATTGTGTCGATGGAATCAACACACCAGAAGCCTATGAAAAATTAATTTACGATTGTATTATCGGTGATACGACTAACTTTACCCATTGGGATGAAGTAGCCTACTCATGGAAATATGTAGATGCTGTTTTAGACGCATGGTCAAAAACCGAGCCTCTCTTTCCAAATTACGCTGCCGGATCAATGGGACCAGAAGCAGCAGATCGCCTACTTGAAAAAGACGGGTTCCATTGGTGGCCAATAACCGATTAAAACTAAAGCTCTTTGCTTTTATAGCAAAGAGCTTTTTTTGTTTACTACGATGATGCACGAAATTCTGGCATCCGCGAGCGGTTTATGGCTGACGTGAGCGATCTTTCGACTGATATGAGCGAATTTCTGGCCGACGTGAGCGAATTCCGATGGCATGAGCGAAACCTTGGCCGGCGTGAGCTATCTTTCGACTGACATGAGCGAATTTCTGGCCGACGTGAGCGATTTTTCCGCTGGCATGAGCGGTATCCTAGCCGACGTGAGCTATCTTTCGACTGATATGAGCGAATTTCTGGCCGACGCGAGCGGTCTTTCCGCTGGCGTGAGCGAATTCCGATGGCATGAGCGAAATTCTGGCCGACGTGAGCTATCTTTCGACTGATATGAGCGAATTTCTGGCCGACGCGAGCGAATTCCGATGGCATGAGCGAAATTCTGGCCGACGTGAGCTATCTTTCGACTGATATGAGCGAATTTCTGGCCGACGCGAGCGAATTCCGATGGCATGAGCGGAATTCTAACCGACGCGAGCGATTTTTCCGATGGCATGAGCGAAATCCTAGCTGACGCGAGCGGTCTTTCCAATGGCATGAGCGAAATCTTAGCCGACGCGAGCGATTTTTCCGATGGCACGAGCGGTATCCTAGCTGACGCGAGCGGTCTTTCCGATGGCATGAGCGAAATCCTAGCTGACGCGAGCGGTCTTTCCAATGGCATGAGCGAAATCTTAGCCGACGCGAGCGGTCTTTCGCTGGCATGAGCGAGTTACTAGCCGACGCGAGCGGTCTTTCGACTGGCATGAGCGAAATTCTGGCCGACGTGAGCTATCTTTCCAATGATATGAGCGAAATCCTAGCTGACACGAGCGGTCTTACCGCTGGCATGAGCGAAACTTGGCCGACGTGAGCTATCTTTCCAATGATATGAGCGAAATCCTAGCCGACGCGAGCGATTTTTCGACGTACGCGAGTGATTTCCACGCAGGAGCTATCGAAGTGTCGACACAGAACAAAGGCTCGGGGCGCCCGGTTAGCAACGTAGCGAGTGGAGCGAATCAACGAAAGTTTTAGGAATCATGCTCCTCCTACAGAATGAGGGGCGCCCTCGGGCAAGCCCGTCTTTAATCGGCCTTCCTATGTAGAACGAACCGATGATGACTTACCTACCGTAGGGCAATGGAGTGAAGTCGCCTAGTTGTTGGGCGCTGGAGCCGGACGTGGCTATTTCGTTGAATCCGTATGCCAAAGCAACAAATTTTATGCTTTCTTATCTTTTGAAAAAGGTTCCCTCAGCAGGAACCTTTTTTCATTTTATTTCTTTTTGTGGCGTTTTGTAATTTTTGCAGTTAGATCATCAAATAATGTGTAAATAACTGGGATTAAAAGCAGGGTGAAGATACTGGATATCCCGAGACCAAATATGATTGTAACAGCTAATGGTTGTTGTGTTTCCGCACCTTCTCCTAAAGCCATTGCTAATGGTACCATTGCTAAAATAGTGGTTAGTGTCGTCATTAAGATTGGACGCAATCTACTTGGTCCCGCTTCTAGTATAGCAGCATATCGTTCCATTCCTTTGCGGCGCAAAAGATTAATATAATCTACTAGCACAATAGAGTTATTGACGACAATCCCTGCCAACATAATAATTCCAATAAACGCTGGGATACTTAATGGAATTCCCACAATAAAGAGTCCAAGCATTACTCCAATTACTGTTGTTGGCATAGCAAACATAATGATGAGCGGAAATAGGAAGTTTTCAAACTGAATAGCCATTACTGCATATACAAGGAAAATCGAGAACACTAATGCAATTGCTAAATCAGTAAATGATTCTGTCATATCCTGTGATTGACCACCAATTTCATAGTTATAACCTTCAGGGAGATCCATGTTATTCAACGTCTGCTCAACATCTTGGGTTATACTCCCTAAATCACGATCAACGATTTGACTGGTCACATTCATTTGTGGTTGCTGATTTTCTCTTTGCAAACTTACAGGTCCACTCATCTGTTTAAATGTAGCTACCTCATCCAGGGAAATGGTTGCACCTTGCGGCGTTTGAATTTTCATATCATGCAGATCCTCTATTTTACTCCGCTTCTCTTCAGGATACATTAATGTAACATCCATCTCCTGGCCTTCTTCTCTATATTTTGTTGCTACTTGACCAGTAAATTGCATTTGAATTTGCCCTAAGACTTGTTCGTGATTCAGTCCATACAGCGCAGCTTTTTCTTGATCTACTTCAATATTCATTTGCGGTACACCTTCAGAAGCCGACGACTCAGGATTATAAATTCCTTCTACTTGTTCAATCTCTTGTACAACTTGTTCAGAAATATCTCTTAACATATCGTGTTCTGGTCCATTTAACTGGATTTGAATCGGATCGCCCATATTCATACCAGAATCCATGGAATGAACAGTAATTTCTGCACCTGCTATTTCCTGCAACTTATCATCTATCTCTTGAACGATTTGTACCGTTGTTTTTTCTCGTTCACCCGAAGGAATCAGCTGCATTGTATAAATGGCCTGATTTCCACTACTGCTTCCGCCTCCAGCAGTCATGCCTCCTCCGCCGACACTGACGTAATTTGTTTCAATCACAGATTCAAATGGCGTTATTTCTTTATTAACTTGATCTACAATGTCTTCTGTATGCTCTAAAGAGCTCCCAGGCGTTGTTTCTACACGGATTTCTAATTGCCCTTGATCTGCGGAAGGTATAAATTCAGCTCCAATAAACGGTGTCAACGCAAGGCTTCCGACAATGCCTAAAAT